>CAWIIU010000005.1:0-3539788 GCA_963836215.1 uncultured Actinomycetota bacterium | reverse complement strand
ACAAGATCATCCGGCGGGATCATTGGGCCGTACGTGTTGCGTGGAGCACTTTTGCAAGCAGATGCTTGCAAAAGTTAGCGGGGGTCGTGCACCATCGGTGGCATGGCATCACTCAACGTCGGCAATCTCGGTGAGTACCTGCGGGAGCAGCGGCGCACCGCGCAGCTCTCGCTGCGGCAGCTCGCCGACGCCGCCGGGGTGTCCAATCCGTATCTGAGCCAGATCGAGCGCGGGCTGCGCAAGCCGAGCGCGGAGGTGCTGCAGCAGGTCGCCAAGGCCCTGCGGATCTCCGCCGAGACGCTGTACGTGCGGGCCGGGATTCTCGACGAGCGGGACCGGGACGAGCTGGAGACGCGAGCCGTCATCCTGGCCGACCCCTCGATCAACGAGCGCCAGAAAGCCGTGCTGCTGCAGATCTACGAGTCCTTCCGCAAGGAGAACGGATTCGAGCCCGCGGACAGTGCGGACGGGGCGCACAGCACGGACGCGGAGGACACCGTCGTTGACAGGCCCCGCACGGCCGACGGCAGTGAAGCCGACAACCCCTCAAACTGATCTGCGTTCCGGGAGGACCACAGTCATGGCCATCACCGATGACCTGCGCAAGACCCTCACCGACCCCACCCCCCTCTACTTCGCGGCCGGCACGGCCGACCTCGCCGTCCAGCAGGCGAAGAAGGTCCCCGCGCTGCTCGAGCAGCTCGCCGCCGAGGCGCCGGCCCGTATCGACGCCGTCCGCAACACCGACCCCAAGGCCGTCCAGGAGAAGGTGACGGTCCAGGCCAAGGAGGCCCAGGCCAAGGTCACCGAGGTCATCGGCAGCTTCGACTCCGACCTGAAGAAGCTCGGCGAGAGCGCCCAGGACCTCGCCCTGCGCAGCGTCGGCGTCGCCGCCGAGTACGCCGTCAAGGCCCGTGAGGCTTACGAGAAGGTCGCCGAGCACGGCGAGCAGACCGTGCGGACCTGGCGCGGCGAGGCGGCCGAGGAGATCACCGAGATCGCCGTCGCCGTCGAGCCGGCCGCCCCGGCGAAGACCGAGGAGAAGCCGGTCGCGGCCAAGGCCGAGGCGCAGGACAAGAAGTCCGCCCCGGCGGCCCGCAAGCCCTCCGCCCGCAAGCCGGTTGCGAAGAAGGCCACGCCGCCCGCGAAGTAGGGCCGGGTGACAACAGCATCACGGAAAGTTCGGGCCGGGCACCTTCGGGGCGCCCGGCCCGTTCTCCGGATACCTTTGCTGCGAGACGCTCCACACGACTCACAAGGCGGTGCTCAGCATGTTGCGCGCGGGATTCGACTTCGGCCTCTGGCTGGTCCTCGACCTGGTCTTCCTGGTCACCTCCGTGACCGCGCTGCTCATGGCCGCGTTCGCCCGCAAGGACGCGTATCCGGCGGCCGAGAAGCAGACGAAGAACTTCTGGCTGATCATCCTGGGCATCACGGTCGCGCTGAACCTGTTCGTGTCCGTGCTGTTCCTGTCGATCGCCGGTCTGATCGCCACGATCGTCTTCTTCGTCGACGTGCGCCCCGCGCTCCAGCAGGTGTCCGGCGGAGGCCGTGGCGGCCGCAGGGGCGGCTCCAGCAGTGACGGTCCCTACGGGCCGTACAACGGCGGCAGGTAGAGCCGCGGGAGCCGTCAGGCCCCGGCCGCGCCCCTGCTCAGCAGCAGCACCGCCACATCGTCGGTGAGGTCCCCGCCGTTCAGCTCGCGCACCTCGGCGACCGCCGACTCCAGCAGTGCCTCGCCCTCGAGTCCCTCGGCCAGCTGGCGGTTGATCATCCGCAGCATGCCCTCCTGGCCCAGGCGCTGCTTCTCGCCCGGTCCGGTGCGGCCCTCTATCAGACCGTCCGTGTACATCATCAGGCTCCAGGCGCCGCCCAGCTCCACCTGACGGCGCGGCCAGCGGGCGCGCGGCAGCAGGCCGAGCGCCGGGCCGCTGTTCTCGTACGGCAGGAGCTGTGCGGCATTGCCGCTGCGGGTGATCAGCGGCGACGGGTGGCCCGCGAGGCACAGACCGGCGCGTCGGCCGTCCGGTGCGATGTCGACGGTGCACAGCGTCGCGAAGATCTCGTCGCTCTCCCGCTCGTGCTCCAGCACCTGCTGCATCGTGGAGAGCAGTTCGTCCCCGCACAGGCCCGCGAAGGTCAGCGCCCGCCAGGCGATGCGCAGCTCCACACCGAGCGCCGCCTCGTCCGGGCCGTGCCCGCAGACGTCGCCGATCATCGCGTGGACCGTGCCGTCGGGGGTGCGGACGGTGTCGTAGAAGTCGCCGCCGAGCAGGGCGCGCGACCGGCCGGGCCGGTAGCGGGCGGCGAAGCGCAGATTCGAGCCCTGGAGCAGGGGAGTGGGCAGCAGGCCGCGCTCGAGGCGGGCGTTCTCCTGGGCCCGCAGGCGGGACTCGGCGAGCTTCATCTGGGCGGTGTCGGCGCGCTTGCGCTCGACGGCGTACCGCACGGCGCGGCTCAGCAGCCGGGCGTCCAGCTCGTCGCGGAACAGATGGTCCTGGGCGCCGATGCGCACGGCCTCGGCCGCACGCTCGACGTCGCCCGAGGTCGTCAGGGCCAGCACGGCGTGGCGCGGCGCGAGGCGCAGGACGTGTTTGAGCGGGCCGAGCTCGTCGTCGCCGGTTCCGGGCAGCGCGAGGTCGACCAGTACGCAGTGGACGTCGTCGGTGAGCAGACGCTCCGCCTCGGTGAGGTTGCGGGCGCTGCGGATCCGGACACGGGCGCCCGCGGTGTCGGGCAGAGCGGGTACGGAGAAGGAGCCCGCCGGGTCGTCCTCGATCACCAGCAGGGTGAGGTCACCGCCGCCGGTGCCGTTGACGCCGCCGGGGACGCCTCCGGAGCCGCTGAGGCCGCCACGGTGGCCGTCGGCAGTGCGGCCGGTGTCACCGGCGCTGCTGAGGCCGCCATCGGCGGTCTCCGCGACGGGAGCGTTCCTCTGTCGCGGTACGGGTACGGGCATTGATCCGGTTTCCTTCCCTCCCCCCGAGGGCGCGGCGGGACGACGATCGACGTCCTGCCCGACGGGGACCATAGCGGTAGGCCCGGCCCCAGCGGAATGGCGATCGACGAAGAGCCGATGGCATATGCCGCGCATCGGGAGGTAGTTGGCGGCGAGGTCATGACGAACATCACGCCAGGGGCGTGATCTGCGCCTCGCTCGTCCGGTATTTCGGTGTTGTGCGGGTCACGCGTTAGGTGCCGACAAGGGTGCGAACGCGGTTGTTGTGCGCGTCACCTGCACGGTGTCGCGCGGGTCACGTCTGCTCACCTGTCGGGGCGTACGACGCCGAGAATCGCCATCGAGCCGGCGCCCGCGATGGTCACATTCCGTCCGGGGCGCGGTGCGTGCACGATCGCGCCGTCCCCGATGTACATCCCGACATGGCTGGCGTCGGCGTGGTAGATGATCAGGTCGCCGGGCCGCATGTCCTTGATCTCGATCCGCGGCAGCAACCGCCACTGCTCCTGCGAGGTGCGCGGGATGCCCCGGCCGGCCGCCGACCACGCCTGGGACGTCAGCCCCGAGCAGTCGTACGAGCCCGGACCCTCGGCGCCCCACACGTACGGCTTGCCGAGCTGTCCCGTGGCGAACTTCACCGCCTTCTTGCCCTGTTCACTCGCCTTCCCGCTGATCTCGCTCAGCACACCCGAACTCAGCCAGGCCGTCTGCGCCTTGAACTCCGCCTGCTGCTCCAGCTGGGCGAGCCGCGCGAGCTCCTCCTTCTGGAGCCGGCCCTCGATCTTCTTGGCGGCCGCGATCCTGGCGTCGATGTCCTTCTTGGCCGCGGCCTGCTTGACGCGGTGGGCCTCGAGCTTCCTCCACTGCGCGCTCGCGTCACGGGAGTATGCCGCCAACTCGGCCTGGGTCCTGCTCAGTTCGGTGAAGAGGTCCTTGGTCGCCTTGTGCCCCTGCTGGATCCGGCCGGCGCCGTCGAGGAAGAGCTTCGGGTCGTCGGTGAGGACCAGCTGTGCCTCGGGCGGCAGGCCGCCGCCCTGGTACTGCGCACGCGCGGCCGCTCCCGCGCGCATCTTCAGGTCGTCGATGCGGGCCTGGCCCTTGACGATCTGCTGCGCGAGTCTGACGATCTCGGCCGACTGCTTCTCGGCGCGCTCCTCGGCGAGGTTGTACGCGTCCGTCGCGGACGCGGCCTGACGGTAGAGGGCGTCGAGTTCCAGGCGGACCTGTTCGAGTGTCCTCGGGGTGCCGGGCGCGCCGGTGCTGCTCACCGGCGGCGGCTCGGGCGCGTTCGGAGCGCCGGCGGCGGCGAATGCCTGACCGGGTGACGCCAGCAGGGTCAGAGCGCAGACCAGGGTGATCGCGGCAGTGGCACAGTGGCGTCGGTTCACGACTTCCCCTCCGTGGCCCGGGCGAATGCCAGGGAAACCTGATTTACCGTCAGTAACTTGCGAGTGATGTCGCGATGGTGCCACGGCCTCCGTCAAAGTGACAGAGCCATTCGGTAGATGTCGTCCCGCTGATCACTCCCACCCGTCTGGGACGAGCGACCAGCCTCGTGCGTTCCCTCTTTCGCAGGAGTTCACCCGGAATTGCGGGTTCACCCGGAACGGGGCGCGAGAGCCGTCCACTCCACCGTGACCTCGCCCTGCCGCCACCGGCGCCGGTCGTCCGACAGGGGCCAGTCGGCGGCGAGTTCGCCGACGGCCTTGAGCCAGCGCTGCCGCGCACCGAGTGAGGCGTAGGGGGACGCCGCCGCCCACGCCCGGTCGAAGTCGCGCAGAAACGCGTGTACCGGCTCGCCCGGCACATTGCGGTGGATGAGCGCCTTGGGCAGGCGTTCCGCGAGATCGGAGGGGCGCCCCAGGGAACCGAGGCGGGTCGCGAAGGTGACCGTGCGCGGCCCCTCGGGGCCGAGCGCGACCCACACATGCCGCCGCCCGATCTCGTCGCACGTGCCCTCGACGAGCAGACCGTCCGGTGCCAGGCGCGCGCACAGCCGGGCCCACACGGCCGTGACCTCGTCCTCGTCGTACTGGCGCAGCACGTTCGCCGCGCGGATGAGAGCCGGCTCGTGCTCCAGCGGCACTTCGAAGCCGCCGTGCCGGAAGGTGAGCCCCTCGCGTTCGTACGGTTTCGCCGCCGCGACGCGCGCCGGGTCGATCTCGATCCCCACGACACGGCAGCGGGGGTCGGCCGTGCGCAGCCGCTCCAGCAGTTCCACGGCGGTCCAGGGGGCCGCCCCGTATCCGAGGTCGACGGCGAGAGGCCGGTCGCTGCGGCGCAGCACGGGGCCGTGGGTCGCGGCGATCCAGCGGTCCATCCGGCGCAGCCGGTTGGGATTGGTCGTCCCGCGGGTCGCGGTGCCGACGGGGCGGGTCATGCAGGTGAGGGTATACGCGCCGGAGCAACGGCAATGTTTTGGTAAAGCGACAGGGGCGTGGAAATGGAAGGCGGGAATCCGCTGTTGTGCCGGGTACCAGGCTGCGTGCCCGCAGTTTGTCGTGCCCGGAGCGAGGAGGACCACCGACGTGAGCCAGTACGTCTCCCGCCTCGGAAGCAGTCTTGTGGCACCCCGCATCAGGTTCCCCGGCGGCCATCGCAAGCCGCGCCGGGTGGCCATGCTCAGCGTGCACACCTCTCCGCTGCACCAGCCGGGCACGGGCGACGCGGGCGGGATGAACGTCTACATCGTCGAACTCGCCAAGCGGCTGGCCGCGATCAACATCGAGGTCGAGATCTTCACCCGGGCCACCGCGGGCGGCCTGCGGTCGACCGTGGAGCTCGCGCCCGGGGTGCTCGTACGGCATGTGGACGCCGGTCCCTACGAAGGGCTCTCCAAGGAGGACCTGCCGGGCCAGCTCTGTGCCTTCACGCACGGTGTGATGCAGGCCTGGGCCCATCACCGGCCCGGCTACTACGACCTCGTGCACTCCCACTACTGGCTCTCCGGCCACGTCGGCTGGCTCGCCGCCGAGCGTTGGGGCGTCCCGCTCGTCCACGCCATGCACACCATGGCCAAGGTCAAGAACGCGGCGCTCGCCGAGGGCGACACGCCCGAACCCGCGTCCCGGGTCATCGGCGAGACCCAGATCGTGACCGCGGCGGACCGGCTGATCGCCAACACCGCCGAAGAGGCGGACGAACTCATCCGCTTCTACGACGCGGACCCGGCGAAGGTCGCGGTCGTCCACCCCGGCGTGAACCTCGAACGCTTCAGGCCGCTGGACGGCCGCGGTCCCGCACGGGCCCGGCTCGGCGTGCCGCAGGACGCCTTCGTTCCCCTCTTCGCGGGCCGCATCCAACCGCTGAAGGCCCCCGACATCCTGCTGCGGGCGGTGGCCCTGCTGCTGGACCGTGACCCCTCTCTGCGGTCCCGGCTCTACGTCCCGGTCGTCGGCGGCCCCAGCGGCAGCGGCCTCGCCAAGCCCGAGGGCCTGCAGAAACTGGCCGCGCGCCTGGGTATCGCGGACATCGTCCACTTCCACCCGCCGGTCGGGCAGGACCGGCTCGCGGACTGGTTCCGTGCCGCGTCCACGCTGGTCATGCCCTCGTACAGCGAGTCCTTCGGACTCGTGGCCATCGAGGCGCAGGCCACGGGTACGCCGGTGGTCGCCGCGGAGGTCGGCGGTCTGCCGGTCGCCGTGCGCGACGAGGTCACCGGCCTGCTGATCCCCGGCCACGATCCCGCCGACTACGCGCAGGCGCTGCACCGGCTGATGTCCGACAAGGAGCTGGCCGGCCGCATGGGCGCCGCGGCGGCCCGTCACGCGGAGTCCTTCGGCTGGGACACCGCCGCGTCGGCCACCGCTGACGTCTACACCGCGGCGATGTACGAACACCGCAGGCGGGTACGCTCGCACCATGGCTGACGTGCAGCAGGCCGCGGGGATCATCGAGAAGACGCTGGGCGACGCGGACCTCGAATGGGAGAGTCCGGAACCTGGTTCGTACGTGGTCAAACTCCCCGGGACCCGCAAGCTGTCGACGACCTGTTCCCTGAAGGTCGGCAAGCACTCCCTGTCGGTGAACGCCTTCGTCATCCGCCACCCCGACGAGAACGACGCGTCCGTGCACCGGTGGCTGCTGGAGCGCAACCTCCGTCTCTACGGGGTGAGTTACGCGATCGACAGCCTCGGCGACATCTATCTCGTGGGCAGGCTCCCGCTGTCGGTGATCAGCCCCGACGAGCTGGACCGCCTGCTGGGGTCGGTGCTGGAGGCGTCGGACGGCGCGTTCAACACGCTGCTCGAGCTGGGGTTCGCGAGCGCGATCCGGCGTGAGTACGCCTGGCGGGTGTCGCGCGGGGAGTCCACGCGCAACCTGGATGCGTTCACGAGTCTGACCAGAGACTGAGCTCGCTGCCCCTGAACCACCCGTGCACGAGCCTTTTGCTGACCTACTTCTGCATGGCATGCTCACCGCCAACGCCCATATGAACGGCGTTCACATTTGTGGAAGGCGGACTCATGGAGATCGGTCAGCACCTTCTCAGCAGACGCACCCTGCTCGGCACTGCCACGGCCGTGGCGGCGGCCGGCGTTCTCGGCGGTGCGAGCACCCCGGCACGAGCCCAGGGCGTGCCCACCTCCGCCCTCTGGGACGAGTACCGTCGCACGCCTTTCACGCATCCCCAGATTCCCTACGTCGGCCGTGTCGGCCGCCGCGCCACCCGCGGCCGGCGCCCCAGGACCGTCAACGTCCTTCACTACGGCGCCAAGCGCGACGGCTCCGCCGACGCCGCCCCCGCCATCAACCGTGCCGTCGCCGCTGTGGGCGAACGCGGCGGCGGCACGGTCCACCTGCCCGCCGGCGCCTATCGCATCGACGACGTCATCCGCATCGGGCACAGCAATGTCGTTCTCCAGGGCGCCGGCAGCAGCCGCACCAAGCTCCACGCCACCAGGAACCTCACCGAACTCATCGGCCGCTACGGCAGTCGGTACGGCGGCGAAAAGTCCTCCTGGTCGTGGGCCGGCGGCCTCGTCTGGCTCTGTCCCACGGGCCGTTGGAACAGCCTCGTCGATGCCATCAAGGCCGAGGCCTGGCCCTTCGAGGGCTGGACCGGCAACAAGCGCGACGAGTGGCGGACCCTCACGCCCGTACGGCCCGCCCGGCGCGGCGACTGGTCCGTCACCGTCCAGGACGCCCGTACGCTGCGTCGCGGACAGCTCGTCCTCCTGCGGATCGCCGACGACGCGGACCACACGCTGCTGGAGCACATGGCCGGTGGCGGGCCGGGCACCGAGGCGTACATCTGGGACGACAAGACCAAGCTGACGAGCTACGTCCCCTACGAGTGGCCCGTGCGCATCACCGCCGTCCGGCGGAACAGGGTCACCCTCGAGCGCCCGCTCCCGCTGGATCTGCGCCCCGAGTGGGACCCCCGCTTCGTCACCCCGGTCACCCCACTCACCGACTCGGGTGTGGAGGGGCTGACTCTGGAGGCGGTGGAGACCCCGCAGTCCCCGCATCTGCTCGACAAGGGCTACAACGGCGTCACCTTCCAGTGCGCCTACGACTGTTGGGCCGACGACGTCGTCGTCCGCCATGTCGACAACGGCTTCGGGCTCGTCGCCGCCTCCGCCTGCACCCTGCGCCGTACCCGTGTCGAGGGCCGCGGCTCCCATCACCCGTACTTCTGCCGTGAGGGCTCGCACGACAACCTGATCGAGGACTTCACCATCGCGCAGCGCACGGTTCCCGCCCCGGCCGGAACCCAGTTGCACGGCATCAACGTCGAGGGCCTGTCCAGCTACAACGTCTGGTCGCGCGGCCGGATGGAGATGGGCACGTTCGACACCCACCGGGGCATGCCGTTCGCCAATGTGCGCACCGACATCACGGTGAACAACGACGGCCGCCACGGCGGCGATGCCAGCGCGGGCCCGCTGTACGGCGCCCGCTTCACCCATTGGAACGTCACCGTCACCAATGAGCGCGCCGGGCTGATCAAGATCGACGAGATCGCCCCGTACAGCGCAACCGTCGCCATCTCCACGGTCCGTGAGTTCGACCAGACGGACGTCCCGGACTTCACGGGCGCCCTCAACGCGCGGATCGAGGCATACGGGTCGCCCGGCGGTGTACGGCCGCGCAACCTCTACGAGGCCCAGCGCGACCTGCGCAGATGATCGGCTCCCCAGCTCCGGGCGTGCGGAGGGCCACGGCCAGGGGGAGAATTCGACCATGAGCGACACAACGGGGAGTTCCGCAGGCGGAACGGCCGTACGGGCGGCCGTTCCGCCGAACCAGACCCTGGCTCTCGCGGCGATGCTGTTCGCGGTGTCGATGACGTTCATCGACCAGACCATCGTGTCCATCGCCGCACCGAGCATCATCGACGAACTCGGCCTCTCGGCGTCCGGTATGCAGTGGGTCGTCAACGCCTATCTGCTGGCGCTCGCCGCGTTCTTCGCCCTCGGCGGCCGGCTGGCCGACATCCTCGGCCACCGCCGGATGATGCTGATCGGCACCCTGACCTTCGTCATCTCCTCGGTCCTGTGCGGCTGCGTGCCCTCCGGCGACTTCGCCCAGACCTGGCTGATCATCTTCAGAGCGACCCAAGGCCTGGGCGCCGCCCTGATGTTCCCCGCCGCTCTCGCCGTGGTCGTCGCGGTCTTCCCCGTGGAGAGGCGCGGCCGTGCGCTGGCCCTCTTCTTCGGTCTGTCCGGCGCGCTCACCGCCATCGGACCGCTGCTCGGCGGCTGGCTCACCGACTGGACCTGGCGGGCCATCTTCTGGGTCAACGTGCCGGTCGCCGTCGTCGCCGTCGTGCTGACCTTCATGGCTCACATCCCCAACACCGTGCGCAAGGAACGCCTCGATGGCATCGGCGCGGTGCTCGTCGCGGTGGGCATGGGCCTGAGCGTGCTGGGACTGCAGCAGGCGTCCGCCTGGGGCTGGAGCAGTGTCCTCACCTGGGTCTGCATCGTCGGCGGGCTCGCCGTGCTCGTGGCGTTCTGCGCGTACGAACTCCGGATCGAGGAACCGCTCATCAAGCTGCGGGTCTTCGCCGACAAGGCTTTCGCCGTCGACAACATGGTGCTGTTCTTCGCGATGCTCGCCTTCGTCCCGGTGTTCTTCTTCGCCTCCGTCTACGCCCAGGTGTCGCTGAGCGCATCGCCGAACCAGGCCGCGCTGTTCCTTCTGTACTTCTTCATCGGCTTCGGCATCGCCTCCCAGTGGGGCGGCCGGATCCTGGACAAGAAGGGCGCACGGCCGGCCATGAAGATCGGCACGGCGCTCGGTGCGGTCGGATTCGCGCTCTGGGCAGGGAAACTGACGGACCTTTCGATGCACAACCAGTGGCCCTATGCGGCGCTCGCCGGCGCCGGCATCGGCTTCCTGCTGGCCCCGGCATCCACCGATGCCGTCAACCGCTCCATCAACGCCTCCTACGGAGAGGTCACCGGCATCACCCAGACCGTGCGCAACTTCGCGGCGGCGGTGGGCCTCGCCGTCTTCGGCACGATCCTGACCCATGTCACCACCGACAAGGTGGTCGAGACGCTCCAGGCGAAGGGCGTGCCCGAGGACGCGGCCAAAGAAGCGGCCCGCAATGTCGCCGAAGCCGTCACCGGCAACCCCGACGCGCAGAGTCCCACCGGCGAGGGCCCGATCGCCACGGCCATGCGGGAGTCGATGAACGCGATCCGGATGGACTTCGCCGAGGCGAACCAGTGGGTGTTCTACGGGATGGCCATCGCGCTCGGCATCGCGTTCCTGTGCTCGCTGAGGCATCCGGGTACGCGGGTGACCGACGAGACCGGCAGGGACCAGGCGGTGGGAGCGCGCCGTTGAATCAGGCGCCGGCCTTCTCGCCGTCCTGTACGGGACGGATCTCCGCCGCCGCCGGCTCGGGCTCCTCGGGCAGCGTCCGCATCAGCAGCCAGTAGCCGAGCCCCGACACCGTCCCGATCACCGCGCACATGCCCCACAGCCATGCGGTGCCGTACCGGTCGATGACGAACCCGGCCATCAGCGGGGCGATCAGCGCCGCCAGCGACCAGGACATCGTGTACACGCCCTGGTAGCGGCCGCGGCCGTGCACCGGCGACAGGCGGACCACCAGACCGGTCTGTGTCGGCGCGTTCACGATCTCGGCCAGCGTCCACACGCACACCGTGAGCGCGTACACGGCTATCGAACCGGCGAAGGCGGTGAGCCCGAAGCCGTACCCCGCGAGGACCGAGGAGATGATCAGCAGCCGGCGCGGGTCGCGGTGCTGGATGTAGCGGGTGACCGGGATCTGCACGGCCACGATCAGCACGCCGTTGACCGCGATCGCGACACCGAAGTCCGAGGGCGAGAAGCCGTCCGCGCCCATCGCCAGCGGCAGGCCCACGTATCCCTGCATGAAGATCAGCGCGATGAGGAACGACAGTCCGACGACGCCCATGAAGCGGCCGTCGCGCATCACGGTCCGCAGACTGACCTCAGGTTGCGCCTCCGCCTCCGCCGTGCCAGGCCGCTCGGGCCGCGACTCCGGCAGCTTCACGAAGACGACGACCGCGCAGATCAGGGTCATCAGGGCCTCGCCGAGGAAACCGGCGAGATAGCTGTACTCGGCGATGAAGCCCGCGACCACCGAGGAGATCGCGAAGCCGAGGTTGATGGCCCAGTAGTTGAGCGAGAACGCCCGCACCCGGTCCTCGGGCCGGACGATGTCGGCCATCATCGCCTGCACCGCGGGCCGTGACGCGTTCGAAGCCATGCCCACCACGAACGCGACCGCCGCGATCGCGGCCGGATGCTGGACGAAGCCGAGCACCGCGACGGACACGGCCGTCGAGCTCTGCGCGATCAGCAGCGTGGGGCGCCGCCCCAGCCGGTCCGCCATCACACCGCCGCCGAGCGAGGAGACGACGCCGCCCAGGCCGTGCAGGGAGGCCACCAGGCCCGCGTACGACGCCGAGTAGCCGCGGTCCACCGTCAGATACAGGGCCATGAACGTCGCGACGAACGCGCCGAGACGGTTGACGAGGGTGCTCGTCCACAGCCACCAGAACTCACGGGGAAGCCCCGAAACGGTCTCTCTCGCGGCACGTCGTAGTCCGGCGACGGACATGTCTCCCCCGGGGCCCTCGGCAGGTGGTGTAAGCGGCTTGGCTTGCGCACGCACATTACGAAGTCAGAGGCCCGGGCCGCCAGTGAATTGACGCCCGCCGTCAATCGAAGAGACGTCCATTAGGCTCGGACGCATGGCCGAAGCACCGTACAAGCTGATCCTCCTCCGCCATGGCGAGAGCGAATGGAACGCGAAGAACCTGTTCACCGGCTGGGTGGACGTCAATCTCACCGACAAGGGCGAGAAGGAGGCGATCCGTGGCGGTGAGCTGCTCAAGGACGCCGGTCTGCTCCCCGATGTACTGCACACCTCTTTGCAGAAGCGAGCCATCCGCACCGCGCAGCTCGCGCTGGAGTCCGCGGACCGGCTCTGGATCCCGGTCCAGCGCTCCTGGCGGCTGAACGAGCGCCACTACGGTGCGCTGCAGGGCAAGGACAAGGCGCAGACGCTGGCCGAGTTCGGCGAGGAGCAGTTCATGCTCTGGCGCCGCTCGTACGACACCCCGCCGCCGGTCCTCGACGACAACGACGAGTACTCTCAGGCGAACGACGCCCGGTACGCCACGATCCCGCCGGAGCTGCGCCCGCGGACCGAGTGCCTCAAGGACGTCGTGGTCCGCATGCTGCCGTACTGGTACGACGGCATCGTCCCGGACCTGCTGGCGGGCCGCACCGTTCTCGTCGCCGCGCACGGCAACTCCCTGCGCGCGCTGGTCAAGCACCTCGACGGCGTCTCCGACGAAGACATCGCGGGCCTGAACATCCCGACGGGCATCCCGCTGGTCTACGAGCTCGACTCCGACTTCAAGCCGGTCAAGCCGGGCGGGACCTACCTCGACCCGGACGCGGCGGCGGCGGCGATCGAGGCCGTGAGGAACCAGGGCAAGAAGAAGTAACCTCGATGATCATGCCCCTCACCTGCGTGTTCGGCGCAGATGAGGGGCTGTCGCTTTTTCTGGGTCGTCTGGAGGGCCGACCGTGCGGGAGATTTTGGTGCCTGAGCGCCCTGCCGGGGGGAGCGCACCCCTGCCGCAGCGGGTCTGGTACGCCTCCTACGGCTCCAACATGCACCTGGACCGGCTGTCCTGCTACCTCGTCGGCGGGCGGCCCGGGGGCGCGACCTGGGTGCATCCGGGATGCAGGGACCACAGCCTGCCCGCGCGCTCCATCCCCGTGGAGCTGCGAGGCACCGTGTACTTCGCCACCGAGTCGCCCGTGTGGGGCGGGGGCAGAGCCTTCTACGATCCGCGGGGCGCCGGCCGCGCGCCGGCCCGCGCGCACCTCGTCTCCGCCGGCCAGTTCGCCGACATCGCGGCGCAGGAGATGTACAAGGAGCCCGGAACCGACCTCGATCTCACCGAGGTGCTCACGTCCGGCACCGCCGCTCTCGGCCCCGGACGGTACGAAACCCTCGTCTGTGCCGGTGAGGTGGACGGGCTGCCGGTGCTCACGTTCACGGCCCCGTGGGGCGTCGACGACGTGTCCTGGACCGAGCCGTCCCCGGCGTACATGCGCCACCTCGCCACCGGGCTCCTGGAAGCCGGCGCATGGGACGCCGACACCATCGCCGCGTACCTGGCCGCCTGCCCCGGTGCGGCCGGTCACTGGACGGCGCAGCGCATCAAGGACCTGATCGCGGACTGAGACGTCGGCAGGAACGCTCGCGCCGGGACGGCAGGGAGGCCGAAGAAGCGGGCTCCCTACGGCGCCTTCGGGGGCGGGGTCTTCGTGGCCGGCGGAGCCGAGGCGGCGGGGGCCTTCGGAGCGGGCGCCGGCTGGGGGCCGTACGCCTTGAGGAAACGGTCGCGGAAGGTGTCCATCCGCCAGACCGGCGCCTTCGGTCCGGGCTTCAGGCCGTCGTGCCAGCCCCAACCGGAGATCCGCTGCATCACGGCCGGGTCCTGCGCGACGACCGCGATCGGTACGTCACGGCTGGCGTGCGCGCCGACGACGGTCGGGACGGGCTGGTGGTCGCCGAGGAAGACGAGCACCGTGTCCTTGTCGCCGTACTTCTCCGCCCACGTGACGAGGCTGTTCACCGAGTACTGGACGGAACGCGCGTACTCCTTGCGCACCTGGTGCGGGTCCTTCCACACCTCCTTCGGGTCCTTGCCCTCCTTGCTGATGTCCTTGTAGACCGAGCCGTCGCCGACCTCGTCCCAGCCGATCATCCGGGGGAGCGGGGCCCAGGGGTTGTGGCTGGAGACAAGGATGATCTCCGCCATCAGCGGCTGGTGGTCCTCCTTGCCGTGCTCCAGCCGTTCGAACGCGGCGAGACTGTACTGATCGGGTACGGGCGCCCAGCTGAACTTCGGGCCCTCGTAGCCCAGGTGGTCGGAGTCGTAGACATGGTCGAGGCCGTAGAACCTGCCCTCGGGCCAGGACTTGGTGACGCCGGGCATGATGCCGACCGTCCGCCAGGCGTCGGCGCGGCGGAACGCGCCGGTGAGGGTCAGCCGGTTGCTCGAGGTGACGCTGCGGTAGCGCTGCTGGTTCGTGACCCACAGGCCCGACATGAAGGTGGAGTGCGCCAGCCAGCTGCCGCCGCCCGCCGTGGGGGAGCGGAGGAAGCCGCTCTGGGAGGAGAACCCGGCCGCGCGCAGCCGGCTGGTGCTGTCCGCGAGCGTCGCGTTCACCTGGGGCGCCATCTCCGGGTCCTCGATCGCGCTGCGGCCGTAGCTCTCGATGAAGGCGAAGACGACGTTCTTGCCGCGCAGCCCGGTGAGCAACTGGTCGTCAGGGGTGTCGCGGTAGGCGTCCACCGCGGCCAGCTCCGCGAACTTCCGCTCGTCCTCGATGCCTGCCTTCACGCGGTGCGCGCGGAGTTTGATCAGCTGGGCCGTGCTCTCCGAGGCGACCGGAATGTTGGCGATCTGCACGCCGAGCGCGGCGCAGGTGAGCCATGCGGTCACGAGTACGAGAACGGTGCGGGTCGCCCGGTTGCCGTTCCGCGCCGCGAGGTTGCTCAGCCGGACGACCGAGAGGGTCACGAGGACGAGCAGCGCGACGACGAGCAGCACGACCCCGATCACGGCCACGGTCGCGCCGGCGCCGCCGATCGAGTCCTTGAGGAACGACTGGGCGTCGTCGAACAGGATCCAGTCGAGCACGGGGTCGAACGACCGGTCGAGCGACATGTAGAACCCGATGTCGAGCAGGTTCAGCACGGTCACCAGCCCGAGCCCCACCCCGGCAACCACCGCGAAGACGCGCCCGACGCGCGGCGGGAGGAGCAGCACCACGGCGAGGCCGAGGACTCCCTCGGCGGGAATGCGGGCGAAGGCGGCGGGGGTGATGCGGGGAAGCTCATTGGGCACGAGAAGAGCGCCGAACACGAACACGGCGGCGAGCGCGGAGACCCCCCACGTCACCCCCCGCGCAACGCGCGGATGCCGCACCCGCCACCGCCGCGGCCCGTCGGCGACCTCGCCCCCGTCTGCGGGAGCTTTGTCCGGGTCGGCCTCGTCCTCGGGAGCCTTGCTCGGGTCGGCAGGGTGCTCGGTGGCTTCGCCCCCGTCCGCGGGAGCCTCGCCCGGATCGGCCTCGTCTCCGGAGACCGCCCCGCCGGAGACCGTCTCGCCGGAGGCTGCCTCGGCGGCGGGAGCTTGGTCCGGGTCGGCTTCGTCCCCGGTGGCTTCGCCCCCGTCCGAGGGGGTCTCTCCCGGGTCGGCTTCGTCCCCGGTGGCTTCGCTCCCGTTCTCGGGAGCGTCCGGATCGGCCTCGTCCTCGGAGACCGCCCCGCCGGAGGCCGCCTCGGCGGCGGGATCTTCGGGGGCAGCCTCGTCTCCCGGGTGCCCGGGGGCGGCTGGGGCGGTGACGTCCGGGGCCGCCTCGTCCGCTGCGGGAGCCTCGCGCGCGGGCTCGTCCGCGTTGTCCGGGTGGGGAGAGCGCGTGGAGAGCGGCAACCCGAAGGTCCTTCCGTACGGAAACGCGGTGGTGGCACGGCGGAACCGGCTCGCGATGCCCGGGGCCGCCGCCAGTCTGTACGGGCGGCCCGCCGCTTCAGTTCAATCGCCGGGCCGCAATCTACCGCCGCACGCAGAAGGGCCCTCGTCCCTCGGCGGAATTCCGCGGGACGGGGCCCTTCCACACCGCACTGCTAGCCGCAGCAGCCTCCGCACTGGCACGGTGCCCCCGACTGGCAGCCGCAGCCGCAGCCCGAGCCGCAGCCACAGGCGCCGAGTACGGGCAGGAGCCTCGCGCCGGACGGCGTGCCCGGCGTTTCCTGCTGAGGATCGCTCGTGGGGGATTCGGCCATGGTTCCCTCCTCGTGGGCGTACAGAATGTGCCGCCTCTGCTCATTGCATGCCCGCAGAGGCAGGCGCATCAACAGCGCGTGGAGGCACACAGCCGCCCTCGCGGTCTACGCGCCCTCGACCTGCGTCAGCGGCTGGATCTCGTCCGCGTGCTCGCCCGTGACCAGGTACACGACACGCTTCGCGACCGACACCGCGTGGTCCGCGAACCGCTCGTAGTAGCGGCCGAGCAGCGTCACGTCCACGGCCGTCTCGATGCCGTGCTTCCAGCGGTCGTCCATCAGGTGCTGGAACAGCGCGCGGTGCAGCAGGTCCATCTCGTCGTCGTCCGTCTCCAGCTGGAGCGCCAGGTCGACGTCCTTGGTGATGATGACCTCGGCGGCCTTGGCCATCAGCCGCTGTGCCAGCTGCCCCATCTCCAGGATGGTGGCCTGCAGGTCCTGCGGCACCGCCGTCTCGGGGAAGCGCAGCCGGGCCAGCTTGGCCACGTGCTGGGCCAGGTCGCCCGAGCGCTCCAGATCGGCGCTCATCCGCAGCGAGGTGACCACGATCCGCAGATCGGTGGCGACCGGCTGCTGCCGCGCCAGCAGCGCGATCGCCCGCGCCTCCAGGTCGTGCTGCAGGTCGTCGACCTTCTGGTCGGCGGCGATCACGCTTTCGGCAAGCTTCAGATCGGCGTCGAGCATGGCCGTGGTGGCGCGCCCGATCGCCGACCCGACCAGCCGGGCCATCTCGACCAGGCCCTCGCCGATCGAGTCCAGTTCCTCGTGGTACGCGTCACGCATTGGTGTCCCTCTCATGGTGTGACGGGGTCCGGAGTGGATCGGGGGTGTCTCGGACCCCCACGCTCCCACGTTCTGTCCGGAACGCGTCGGGCTCCTCCCCCTCAAGTGAACCGGCACCATCCCCTTGGTGAACTCTGAGCGACGAGTGTTCGAGGGGCCACCCGTTTGGCTGGGAGCATGCTCGTGACCACGCATAACCTGGAGGCATGGACGTGAACGCGGCAGTCGCCGCAGCGGCAGCGATCGCCGGGTTGTGCACCGGCGTCATCGCCGTGCTGGCGTTCCGCTGGAGCGAACGCGACCAGGCGAGACCCACCCGCACCTCCCTGCACACCGACGCCGTGCTGCCGCCCGGCGTCGACACGGTCCTGTCCGTGCTCCGCTCCTCCGCGGTCGTCCTCGACGAGAGCGACGCCGTCGTCAAGGCCAGCTCCGCCGCGTACGCGCTCGGACTGGTCCGCGGCGGGAAGCTCGCGGTCGAACCGATGCTCCACATGGCCCGCGACACCCGGCGCGACGGCGAGATACGGCAGGTCGAACTGGACCTGCCGCGCCGCGGCACCGGCCGCGGGGAGGCGCTCGCCGTCTCCGCACGCGTCGCCCCCCTCGGCTCCCGCCTCGTCCTCCTCCTGGTCGAGGACCTCACCGAGGCCCGCCGCATCGAAGCGGTACGACGCGACTTCGTCGCCAACGTCAGCCATGAGCTCAAGACCCCGGTCGGCGCGCTCTCCCTGCTCTCCGAGGCGGTCATGGACGCCTCCGACGACCCCGAGGCGGTCACCCGCTTCGCCGGCAGGATGCAGATCGAGGCGACCCGGCTCACCAACCTCGTACAGGAGCTCATCGACCTCTCCCGGGTGCAGAACGACGACCCGTTGGAGGACGCCGAGCCCGTGCGCGTGGACGAACTGGTCGCCGAGGCCATCGACCGCTCCCGGCACCCCGCGTCCACCAAGCAGATCACCATGGCCGTGGGCAGCACCTCCGCCGAGGGTCCCGGCGAGACCTCGGAGAACCTGCGGATCTGGGGCAACCGCGGCCAGCTCGCGGCAGCTCTCGGCAACCTCGTCGAGAACGCCGTCAACTACTCCCCGGCCCGTACCCGC
This sequence comes from uncultured Actinomycetota bacterium, assembly GCA_963836215.1. Classification (GTDB taxonomy): domain Bacteria; phylum Actinomycetota; class Actinomycetes; order Streptomycetales; family Streptomycetaceae; genus Streptomyces. The sequence goes on along the minus strand of CAWIIU010000005.1, from coordinate 3,521,616 downwards.
GTGGGCATCTCCGCCCGCCGGGTCAACGCGCCGGGTGGCGATCTCATCGAGATCGCCGTCACGGACCAGGGCATCGGCATCTCCGAGCGGGACCGCGAGCGGATCTTCGAACGCTTCTACCGCGTCGACCCCGCCCGCTCCCGCGCCACCGGAGGCACCGGCCTGGGACTCGCCATCGTCAAGCACGTGGCCGCCTCGCACGGCGGGGAGGTCACGGTCTGGAGCTCCGAGGGACAGGGCTCCACGTTCACCCTGCGGCTTCCCGAAGCGGGCGCCGTGCGGGACCGTTCCACCACCGGACCGGATCGCGTCGACGAGGACGACGACCGGCCTTTCGACACCGATCCGAATGCCGAAATCCCTGCCCCGGAGGTCCTTCCGTGACCCGAGTGCTTGTCGTCGAGGATGAGGAATCATTCAGCGACGCCCTGTCCTACATGCTCCGCAAGGAGGGCTTCGAGGTCGCCATCGCGACCACGGGGCCCGAGGGGCTCGACGAGTTCGAGCGCAACGGCGCGGACCTCGTGCTCCTCGACCTGATGCTGCCCGGCCTGCCGGGCACCGAGGTCTGCCGTCAGCTGCGCGGCCGCTCCAATGTCCCCGTCATCATGGTGACCGCCAAGGACAGCGAGATCGACAAGGTCGTGGGCCTCGAAATAGGAGCCGACGACTACGTCACCAAGCCCTTCTCCTCGCGGGAGCTGGTCGCCCGCATCCGCGCGGTCCTGCGCCGCCGCGGTGAGCCGGAGGAGGTCACCCCCGCGGCCCTGGAGGCCGGCCCGGTCCGTATGGACGTCGACCGGCACGTCGTCACCGTCTCCGGCGGCAAGGTCGACCTCCCGCTCAAGGAGTTCGACCTGCTGGAGATGCTGCTGCGCAACGCGGGCCGTGTGCTGACGCGCATGCAGCTGATCGACCGGGTCTGGGGCGCGGACTACGTCGGCGACACCAAGACCCTCGACGTCCACGTCAAGCGCCTGCGCGCCAAGATCGAGCCCGATCCGGGGGCGCCGCGCTACCTGGTGACGGTCCGAGGCCTGGGCTACAAGTTCGAGCCGTAGGCCGTGCCCGTGGCTCGAGGCACATAGAGGCGACAATGCGAGGGCGCCCCGCCGGATCTCCGGCGGGGCGCCCTCGCGTCTGCTGTCAGTGCTCTGCGTCGTCGCCCTGCTGCGAGGCAGAGGAGGAGTCCGAGGGGGTGCCGGGCTCGCCGGACTGCCCGTTGCCCGGCTCGCCCGCCTGGCCGCTCGCGGACTCCGAGGGCTTGCCCTCCGGCCCACCCGGGGTGCCGGACGGCTCGCCCGGTGGCGTCTCGGCGGGCTTCTCCGCCGGCGGCTTCGGCAGCGCGCTAGGGCCGAAGCCCTGGAAGTAGCCGGCCGACGGCTGGATGAAGGCCTGCATCTTCACGTCGCCGGTCTCGCTGAAGCGGACGACGACCTCCTGCACGCCACCGATGTTCTTCGTCAGCGCCTGGCCGTTGTCGAGCACCGCGGACGCGTTGCCCGCGCCGCCGAGGAGGACCGAGCCCTCGGCCGGGACGGTGACCGGGCCGCTGCCCTTGGCGGGGGCGAGCTTCAGCGGGCCGCCGGCGCCCTTCAGGGTGATCGAGTCGATCGTCTGCGCGGTGTCGTCCGAGTTGAAGATCTTCGCGGAGAAGACCGCGGGACCCTCGGCGTCCGCCTTCGGCTGGGTGATCACCACGGCGTTCTGGATCTTGATCGCGTCGACCGCCACCTCGGCGTTGTCCGGCCTGACGCCGAGCGTCTGCGCGTCCATGCCCGCGCTGCACGCGGAGAGCGCGGCGAGGGAGAACGCGACGGCGGTGACGGCGAGGGCGCCGCGTCGAAGGCGCGGGATGCCCCCGGACGGAGTTTGGGGGAGGCTCACGGCGGCGGCATCTCCTTGAACGTTCGGGCTGGCTGGGGAAGGTCCCCCCGCGCCCGAAGGGCGGCCGGGGAGGTCGAACCGGCGCAATACCGGCCGGGACCGCGTCAGTTCGCCGACAGATTACCGAGCCGTGGTGCCCGCCCCGCACCCGACCCGCCCCTACGGGGGACCCGGCCGCTTGCCCGACCGCCGGCCCGCCCCGCGGGACCGCCGCCCTACAGACTCGCCGTGCAGTTCCGGCGGCGCTGTTTCGCACGCCGTTCACATAACCGCAGTGATCAATTTCCCCTCCTCGCGCACATTCCTTGCGAATAGCCCGGTGATCAATTCGGGATTCGTCGCCGGATGCGTCCGTACGGGTGACCGACGGCCGAACGGAGTAGGGAAAGTTCACCACTGGAAACCCGGCAAATCGGGATGTTCACCCACGCAGAGAGGGGTTGCGCTCTCTGTGACGGGCGCGTTTCGGTGCGCCTGTGCAGCGGCTCCGACCTGCGAATACCCCCTTCCGCTAGCCGCTCGCAGCACGTTCATGTTGCAGTTGTCAAGCCCCGAGATACGCCCTGACCTGCGAAAACGCCATTCAGAAGAAGCCGTATCCGTGTTACCCTGGATAGCCACGGAAGGGGTACCTGTCACATGACGTTCAAGGTTGGCGACACCGTGGTCTATCCCCATCACGGGGCCGCGCTGATCGAGGCCATCGAAACTCGCCAGATCAAAGGCGTGGACAAGACCTACTTGGTGCTCAAGGTCGCTCAGGGTGACCTGACGGTTCGTGTGCCGGCGGACAATGCGGAGTTTGTCGGTGTGCGCGATGTGGTCGGCCAGGACGGGCTCGACCGGGTCTTCGAGGTGCTGCGTGCACCGTACGCCGAAGAGCCGACGAACTGGTCCCGTCGCTACAAGGCAAATCTCGAGAAGCTCGCCTCCGGCGATGTCATCAAGGTCGCCGAAGTAGTGCGTGACCTGTGGCGTCGGGAGCGTGAGCGTGGGCTTTCCGCCGGTGAGAAGCGGATGCTCGCCAAGGCGCGCCAGATCCTGGTGAGTGAGCTCGCTCTCGCAGAGAACACCAACGAGGACAAGGCCGAGGCTCTGCTCGACGAGGTCCTCGCGTCCTGACGCAGCAGAAAAGCTGCGTTGATCAAAGTTGGATCAATAAAGTGCCGCGGTGCCCGCTGACATGCTGTGACAACAGTCCTGTCGCCGGGCGCTGCGGCATGTTCGTCTCGTGCTCGTTCTTCTCGTGGCCGGATCCTGCGTTGAGATCCCGTTCACAGCAACACCCCACCCTGTGGCGTGCCGGGCCCGTGGCGGCTGGCGCAGACCGATGGTCACGGAAGGGTCCGGTCAAGGCGTCGCGCCCGGCACTCCCCCAACCTACGGTCGGGGGTACCCCCAGGCCATACCCATGTCGGCCGCGGAAACAAACCTGCCGGAGTGCAACCGATGTCTGACGAATCGCGCCAGTCCCGTACCGCAGCGGTGATCCCGGCCGCCGGACGGGGTGTACGGCTCGGCCCGGGCGCCCCCAAGGCGCTCCGTACGCTGAACGGCACGCCCATGCTCCTCCACGCCGTACGAGCCATGGCCGCCTCCCGCGCCGTCTCGCTCGTCGTGGTGGTCGCCCCGCCCGACGACGCCCCCGGCGTGAAGAACCTCCTCGCAGAGCACGCCCGGCTGCCCGACCGCACCGACTTCCTCGTCGTCCCCGGCGGCGAGACCCGCCAGGAGTCCGTACGCCTCGGCCTCGAGGCCCTGCCCGAGGACATCGGCATCGTCCTCGTCCACGACGCGGCCCGCCCCCTGGTACCCGTCGACACCGTCGACGCCGTCATCGAGGCCGTACGCGACGGAGCACCCGCCGTTGTGCCCGCGCTGCCCCTCGCCGACACCGTCAAGGAGGTCGAGCCCGCGGAGCCCGGCACGCCCGAGCGCGTCGTCGCCACCCCCGAGCGGGCCCGGCTGCGCGCCGTGCAGACCCCGCAGGGCTTCGACCGGGGCACCCTCGTCCGCGCCCACCGCACCGTCCAACCCGGCGGCGAGGGCGCGACCGACTGTGCCGGAATGGTCGAGCAGCTCGGCGAGCCCGTCGTGGTCGTCCCCGGCCACGAAGAGGCGTTCAAAGTCACCCGCCCCCTCGACCTCGTCCTCGCCGAGGCAGTCCTCGCCCGCAGGAGGGCCAACGATGGCTTCTAGCCCTGTCCCCCTCGTCGGCATCGGCACGGACGTCCATGCCTTCGAACAGGGCCGTGAACTGTGGTGCGCCGGCCTGCTCTGGGACGAAGCCGACAGCGACGGCTACGGACTCGCCGGCCACTCCGACGGCGACGTCGCGGCCCACGCCGCCTGCGACGCCCTCTTCTCCGCCGCCGGCGTCGGAGACCTCGGTGCACACTTCGGCACCTCGCGACCCGAGTGGTCAGGCGCCTCCGGCGTCACCCTCCTCGCCGAGGCCGCCCGCATCGTCCGCGCCGCAGGCTTCGAGATCGGCAATGTCGCCGTGCAGGTCATCGGCGTACGGCCCAAGATCGGCAAACGGCGCGACGAAGCCCGGAAGGCCCTGTCCGAAGCCGTCGGGGCACCCGTGTCCGTATCGGGCACGACCACCGACGGGCTCGGGCTCACCGGCCGCGCCGAAGGCCTCGCCGCCATCGCCACCGCGCTGGTTCTGCGCACCTCCGGCTGACGGAACGCCCGCCTCCCACTCGTACAAACGTCACGAACCTGTCCCCGCGCCCCGAAAGGGTCGCGGGGCACTCCCGTACGCCCACTACCCTTGTTGCGTGACCATTCGCCTGTACGACACCAACGCCCGGCAGATCCGTGACTTCACCCCGCTCACGCCGGGCTGTGTCTCGATCTACCTGTGTGGTGCCACCGTGCAGGCCGCGCCGCACATCGGCCATGTCAGGTCGTACCTGAACTTCGATGTCATGCGCCGCTGGTTCACCTACCGCGGCTACGACGTGACCTTCATCAGGAACGTCACCGACATCGACGACAAGATCATCACCAAGTCCGCCGAACAGGGCCGCCCGTGGTGGTCCATCGGGTACGAGAACGAGCTCGCGTTCAACACCGGCTACGACGCTCTCGGCTGCCTGCGCCCCACCTATGAACCGCGTGCCACCGGCCACATCACCGAGATGGTCGAGATGATGCGCGGCCTCATCGAGCGCGGCCACGCCTACGAGGCCGACGGCAACGTCTATTTCGACGTGCGCTCCTTCCCGGACTACCTCGAGCTGTCCAACCAGGACATCGACGACCTGCGCCAGCCGTCCGGCGACGGCGAGACCGGCAAGCGCGACGCCCGTGACTTCGCCATGTGGAAGGCCGTCAAGCCCGGCGAGCCCAGCTGGGAGACTCCGTGGGGCCGCGGCCGCCCCGGCTGGCACCTCGAATGCTCCGCCATGGCCCACAAGTACCTGGGCAGCGCCTTCGACATCCACGGCGGCGGCCTCGACCTGATCTTCCCGCACCACGAGAACGAGATCGCCCAGGCCAAGGCCTTCGGCGACGAGTTCGCCAAGTACTGGGTGCACAACGCCTGGGTCACCATGAGCGGCGAGAAGATGTCCAAGTCGCTCGGCAACTCGGTGCTCGTCTCCGAGATGGTCAAGAACTGGCGCCCCATCGTCCTGCGCTACTACCTCGGCACCCCGCACTACCGCTCGATGATCGAGTACAGCGAGGAAGCGCTGCGCGAGGCCGAGTCCGCCTTCGCCCGCATCGAGGGCTTCATCCAGCGCGTCACCGAGAAGGCCGGGGAAGCCGTCCCTGCCGCCGACGAGGTGCCGCTCGCGTTCGCCGAGGCCATGGACGACGACCTGGGCGTCCCCCAGGCCCTCGCCATCGTCCACACCACCGTCCGCCAGGGGAACTCGGCACTGGCCGCCGACGACAAGGAAGCCGCTGTCGCCCGCCTCGCCGAGGTGCGTGCCATGCTCGGTGTCCTCGGCCTCGACCCGCTCGACCCGCACTGGGCCGGTGAGACCGACCGCGGCGAGGACCTCCACGGCGCTGTCGACACGCTCGTACGCCTCGTGCTCCAGCAGCGCGAAGCAGCCCGCGGCCGCAAGGACTGGGCCACCGCCGACGCCATCCGCGACCAGCTCAACCAGTCGGGACTCGTCATCGAGGACAGCCCCGACGGACCACGATGGACTCTCGGCCCCCGCTGAGCACCCACGCAATGTGCCGCCCGGGCCACCGGGCGGCACACTTTCTTACGTACGCACATACGCAGACTTGAAGAAACAGGGAAACAGGTAGTCATGGCCGGGAACAGCCAGCGCAGGAACCGCCGCACGTCCAACAAGAAGGGCGCGCAGGTCGGCAGCGGTGGCCAGCGGCGTCGCGGCCTCGAGGGCAAGGGCCCCACGCCGCCCGCCTCCGCCCGCAAGGGGCACAAGAAGAACCGCATCGCCAACGCCCAGGCCAAGAAGACCGCCGCCCGCAGGCCCGTCGCCCGCCGCGGCGGCAAGGGCACGTCCGAGATGGTCGTCGGCCGCAACCCCGTCTTCGAGGCGCTGCGCGACGGTGTGCCCGCCTCCACGCTCTACGTCCAGCAGTTCATCGACAACGACGAGCGCGTACGCGAAGCGCTCCAGCTCGCCACCGGCCGCGGCAACATCAACATCATGGAAGCCCCGAGGCCCGAGCTCGACCGCATGACCAACGGGCTCAACCACCAGGGGCTCGTCCTCCAGGTCCCGCCCTACGAGTACGCGCACCCCGAGGACCTCGCCGCCGCCGCCTTCGACGACGGCGACGACCCCCTCATCGTGGCCCTCGACGGCGTCACCGACCCGCGCAACCTCGGCGCCGTCGTCCGCTCCGTCTCCGCCTTCGGCGGCCACGGCGTCGTCGTCCCCGAGCGCAGGGCGGCGGGCATGACCGCCGGCGCCTGGAAGACCTCCGCGGGCACCGCCGCCCGCACCCCCGTCGCCCGCGCGACCAACCTCACCCGCGCCCTGGAGTCGTACCAGAAGGCCGGACTCACCATCGTCGGCCTCGCCGCCGACGGCGAGCACGAGGTCGGCGACCTCGAGCAGCTCGGCGGCCCGGTCGTCATCGTCGTCGGCAGCGAGGGCAAGGGCCTGTCCCGCCTCGTCGGCGAAACCTGCGACTTCCTCGTCCGCATCCCGATGCCCGGCGGCGCCGAGTCGCTCAACGCGGGCGTCGCCGCCGGCGTGGTGCTCTACGAAGCGGCCAAGCGCCGCTCCTGATCAACGGAAAACCGCGCTTCCGACGCGATAACCGGCCAATTCGCCAGCCTTGACGGGTCTCGGACAGATAGGGCCCGTCACGGCAGTGTCCTAAGTCCACGTCACTCGGTTAGATGAGTGTGGACACCAGAACGCCCCGGCCCGGGTTCGACGATCAGCCTGCGCTGAGCATGGTCAAGGTTGACTGCGATCCCGCGCAGGTCATCGTGAACCACGCCAGCTTCCGGGTGCAGCTCGCCCAGAGCCCGCGCCCCGCACGTGCCCTGGCGGACACCGCCCGCATCCCCGCTGTCGGCGCCGCCGGCCGGGTGGTGCGGCGGCGGGCCCCCGTCGTCTGGAGCGGCAGGTCCGCACCTGGCGACGCCGGCGCGACCGGACTGCTCCAGGCCATGCGCAACACCACGGCCGAGCGCGACAGTTACGGCGGCGGCTACGGAGGCTACGAAGCCGGCGCGACGCAGGTCATCCCGCGCATCGACGAGTTCGACGACACCGCGGGGACCCCCCTCGTCACCCCGCCCGGCGGCCACGACAGGCCCCTTCTGCCGCCCATGCGGCAAGCCGTCGGTGCCTACGACTCGTACGAGGCCCCCGAACAGGAGCCGTACGACGACGAGTTCGACGACGACGCGGACGACGCCAGGCCACAGCGCCAGGGCAACGACGCCGTACGCCACGCCTACTACCCCGGCCGCCGGATGAATCTCGGGGTCGTGCTGCTCCCGCTGCGCGTCTTCCTCGGCTTCATCTCCATCTACGCCGGCATGGGCAAGCTCTGCGACCCCGTCTACTTCGACGGCGGCGAGCGTGGCTCCATGGTCAAGTGGCTCAACTCCCTGCACCCGTGGGCCCTTGCCGAACCGCTGCGCGACTTCGCGCTCTCCCACCCCGTCGGCGCCGGCCTCACCGTCGCCTTCCTCCAGGTCGTCGTCGGCGTCCTCACCGTCCTCGGCCTGTGGCAGCGCGTCGCCGCCGTCATCGGCGTACTTCTGTCCTCCGCGCTGATCCTCACCGTCAGCTGGAAGACGGTCCCCGCCTACGACGCCCCCGACATCATCTACCTCGCCGCCTGGTCGCCCCTGATCATCGCCGGTGCCCCCGTCTACTCCATCGACGGACGCCTCGCGGGCGAAGCCTGGCGCAAGCTCGGACCCCGCTCCGAGCTGTGGGAACTGCGGCAGCGCGTGCTGCGCCGCGGAACCGTTGTCGCCGCCGTCGTCGTCGGCCTCACCCTGCTCCTCGGCTCCATGCTCGGCGGAGCCGTACGCTCCACCGACATGGTCACCGTCCCCGGACCCAATCAGGACCCGACCAACCACCTCCCCGGCTCACCGCTGGAGGAGCCCAGCAGCGAGCGCAGCTCATCGGGACCGAGCGGCGACACCGACCGGCCCAAGCCGTCCGCCAGCCGCTCCGAGCCCCCGAAGAAGGAGAAGTCGACGCCCTCAGAGGACGCCGTCCGTGAGAGCGGCCGCGTCGGCGACCGGCCCAGCCAGACACAGGGCACCGGCCAGCAGTCCCCCGACCGGTCCGAGCCGGCCGAGGAGCCCCCGTCCAGCAGCTCCGGCCCCTCCTCCAGCGGTGGCACGGGCAGCGGAGGCGGCTCCGGCGGCAGCGACGGAGGAAGCTCCGGCGGCGGCAGCACCGGCGGACAGGGCGGCGGCTCGGGCGGCCGTGTGATCGGCGGCCTGCTCGGCTGAGCCCCGCTGCAACCGACAAGCGACAAGGGAGGCGGCCACCGGACCATCCGGTGGCCGCCTCCCTTGTCGTCCGCTGCGGCTCGCTCAGCGGGTCTGTGAGGCAAGCTCCTTGGCCGCCTCCGTCAGATCCTTGGCCGTGTCGATCGCCCGCCAGTACGCCCCGTTCGGCAGCGGGAAACCGGCCAGACGGCGCTCACGCGCGAGACCGGGGAACGTGGTGCGCTCGTGGTCGCCGCGATCCGGCAGCAGCTCCGTGAAGGCCGCGGAGAACACGTACACACCCGCGTTGATGAGATACGGCGACGGCGGCGACTCGATGAAGTCCGTGATGTGGCCGAAGGCATCCGTCTCGACAGCGCCCCACGGAATCCGGGGACGGGCGAGGGCGAGCGTCGCGAAGGCGTCACGCTCGGCGTGGAAGGCCGCCATGTCGCGCAGCGAGAAACGGGTCCAGATGTCACCGTTCGTCGCGTACCAGGGCTCCTCAGGGGCCGGGAGGCGGGCAGCGGCGTACTTCAGACCGCCACCGCGCCCCAGCGGCTCGGGCTCGACGACCGTCGTCACCCGCAGGGGCAGATCGGCACCCTCGAGCCACTCCTGGAGCACCTCGGCGAGATGACCGCACGAGACGACGGCGTCCGTCACGCCCTCGGCGGCCAGCCAGGCAAGCTGATGGCCGATGATCGGGGTCCCGGTCCCCGGGATCTCGACCATCGGCTTCGGGCGGTCGTCGGTGTACGGGCGCAGCCGCGAGCCCTGGCCGCCGGCCAGGACCACGGCCTGCGTCGGATACGTAGGCGTATGCATGCCGTGAACGATATGCGGCGCCGCCGGCGGTGCGCGGCAAGGGCCGGACGCCGGCGGTCGCCCGGGCGGTCAGCTCCCCTGCGCCTGCTGCGCGACACCGTAGGCGAACGAGGTGTCGCACACGGGCTTGGAGTACATCTGCGCCCGCGTCGGCCCGAACCGGTCGACAGCGGCACGGCCGAGCGACTTCGCGATGGACATGCAGTGCTGGGCGAGCGACGGGCGCTCCTCCACCGCGCGCTGCAGATGGGTCAGGGCGACGCCCGGGTCCTTCTCCTGCAGCTCGGCGAGGAGCCGGTCACGCAGAACGTCCTGCGGAGCACGTGACTTCGCGCGTACGGAGACGTTCTGGGAAGAGGCGGTGAGCATCTGCGACTCGCCGGCCTGCCCTGACCACGGGACGCTGGTGACCGCGAGGGTTCCGGAGAGCACCAGGACAACGGGCAGAACGAGAGCGAGAGTGCGGCCGATTCGGCGTGCTGTGTGGGTCACGCGAGCGAGCGTAGCGGTCGGTGATGATTTGGCGACATTTAGTCACTCGCGCGGGGGATGGTTCGAGGAAGCTTTTCGAATCAGGTGTTGACGCGGGATGCCGAAATGCCCGATGTGCAGCATTGATCCGCGACTTCTGCCCGCCATACGCGGAACGGCCCCGCAGGAACTGCGGGGCCGTTGCGTCGAGTTGGAGCGGCGTCAGTTGCTGAGACGCTCACCCGTCGAGGTCGCGAACACGTGGATCTCGCCCGGACGCGGCACGACGTGCAGCTCAGCGCCCTTCTCCGGCACGGAACGGCCGCCGACACGGACCACGAGGTCCTGGTGTCCGCCGCCGACCTGGGCGGAGCCGTACACGTAACCGTCGGCGCCCAGCTCCTCCACGACGTTGACGGAGACCGCGAGGCCCGCCGGGGCGTCCTCGGCGTCCTTCGTCAGTGACGTGGCCGCCGCGCCGTTGTGCTCGACGACGTCGAAGTGCTCGGGGCGGACGCCGACCGTGACGGTCGTGTCGCCACGGTCCGCAGCGGCCGTCAGCGCCTCACGCGAGACCGGCACCACGCTGTTGCCGAACTTCACACCGCCGTCGGTGATCGGGACCTCGACGAGGTTCATCGCCGGCGAGCCGATGAAGCCGGCGACGAAGAGGTTCGCCGGGCGGTCGTACATGTTGCGCGGCGAGTCGACCTGCTGCAGCAGGCCGTCCTTGAGAACGGCCACGCGGTCACCCATGGTCATGGCCTCGACCTGGTCGTGCGTGACGTACACGGTCGTGATCCCCAGGCGGCGCTGCAGGCTCGCGATCTGCGTACGGGTCGAGACACGGAGCTTGGCGTCGAGGTTCGACAGCGGCTCGTCCATGAGGAACACCTGCGGCTCCCGCACGATGGCCCGGCCCATCGCCACACGCTGCCGCTGACCACCCGAGAGCGCCTTGGGCTTGCGGTCCAGGTACTCGGAGAGGTCGAGGATCTTCGCGGCCTCTTCGACCTTCTGCCGGATGGTGGACTTGTTGACGCCGGCGATCTTGAGCGCGAAGCCCATGTTGTCGGCGACGGTCATGTGCGGGTAGAGCGCGTAGTTCTGGAACACCATGGCGATGTCCCGGTCCTTGGGCGGCAGGTGCGTGACATCGCGGTCGCCGATCCGGATGGATCCGGCGTTGACGTCCTCGAGCCCGGCGAGCATGCGCAGGGAGGTCGACTTGCCGCAGCCCGAGGGCCCGACGAGTACGAGGAACTCGCCGTCCTCCGTCTCGATCTCGAGCTGATCGACGGCGGGCTTCTCGGTACCCGGGTAGATCCGGGTCGCCTTGTCGAAAGTGACAGTGGCCATGGTGATGGGTCCCTTCTACCGGCAGGAACGTGCCGGACGATCCGAGTGGAAGGAGTGGTGTAGTCCACAGATGTGGGCTTGCCGCGACGCTACCCGGCGATTTCTGTTCTGTCAGTACCGGGAGGGTGACGAAATCACGTCGGAGGCACGGTGAGGGGTTGGTTACACTGCTACGGCTGCCTCCTTAGCTCAGCTGGCCAGAGCAACGCACTTGTAATGCGTAGGTCGTCGGTTCGAATCCGACAGGGGGCTCCATGTGCCCAGGCCGGCCCGCCGTCGCCTGGGCTCTCTCATGTGCGCAGCGGACCGGTGCGGAGTGTCAGTGCCTGCCCGAGATCTTGTCGGCGAGCCTGGCGAGGGGCGCCGTTTCCGTCGTCGGGGACGTCGATTCCCGGCGGTCCGCCGTGCGGTAGGCCGCGTACAGGGTGTGGACTCCCAGCCAGCGCAGGGGTTCCGGTTCCCATTTGCGGACCTTGTGGTTGACCCAGGGCAGCGTGGTGAGGTCCGTGGGGCCCGACTGGCCCGAGTCCTGTTGGATCAGGTCGCGCAGGGTGCGGGCCGCGAGGTTGGTGGTGGCCACGCCGGAGCCGACGTAGCCGCCGGCCCAGCCGAGTCCCGTGCTGCGGTCCAGGGTGACCGTGGCGCACCAGTCTCGGGGGACGCCGAGGACGCCGGACCAGGCGTGGTCGATGCGGACACCCGCGGTGGTGGGGAAGAAGCCGACGAGGATGTCGCGCAGGGCTTCGACGGTGGCGGGCTGGGTGCGCCCGTCGTTGTCGGTTCTCGAGCCGTAGCGGTAGGGGATGCCGCGGCCGCCGAGGGCGATGCGGTTGTCGGCGGTGCGCTGGGCGTACATGTAGGCGTGGGCCATGTCGCCGAGGGTTTCGCGGCCGTCCCAGCCGATGGTGTCCCACACGGACTGCGGGAGCGGTTCGGTGGCGATCATGGAGGAGTTCATGGGGAGCCACGCGCGGCGTTGTCCCTTGAGGCCCGCGGTGAAGCCTTCGGTGCAGCGCAGGATGTAGGGGGCGCGGACCGTGCCGTACGGGGTGATGGCGTGTTTGGGCTTGATCTCGGTGACGGGGGTGGACTCGTGGATGGTGACACCGAGGGATTCGACGGTCCTCGCGAGGCCGATGGCGAGTTTGGCGGGGTGCAGCCGGGCGCCGTGGGGGGTCCAGCTGGAGGCGACGGCTCCGGCGACGCGGATGCGGTCGGCGGTTTCGCGGGCGCCGTGAAGGGTGCGGTCCTTCTCGCCGAAGGCGATCTCGACGGCGTGGAAGGCCTTGAGACGTTCGAGTTGTGCGGGTGTGCGCGCGACTTCGAGCAGTCCGCCCTGGTGGATGTCGGCGTCGATGTTCTCGTCGGCGGCGGTGCGGATCACTTCGCCGACGGTGTCGTTCATGGCCTGCTGGAGCCGTACGGCTGCGTCGTGGCCGTGGAGCCGGGCGTAGCGGTCGCGGCCCGCGATGCCGTTGTAGAGCCAGCCGCCGTTGCGTCCGGAGGCGCCGTAGCCGCAGAACTTGGCTTCGAGGACGGTGATGTTGAGGAAGGGGACGGCCTTCTTGAGGTAGTAGGCGGTCCACAGGCCGGTGTATCCGCCGCCGACGATGCAGATGTCCGCGGTGGTGTCGCCGGGGAGGGGTTCCCTGGGCGCGGGGAGGCCTGTCTGGGCAAACCAGAACGAAATGCCGCCGTTGACGGTGCTGGTGCTCATGGTGTCCTTGCTCCGGCGAGAGTGCCTGTGTTGTGGCGGGAGGCTACCGGGAGGTGTGCGGGGCGGTGACCTGGGGCCCGGGCGAAGTGCGGCGGCGGGCGGCGGAGTTCCTGGCGCGCTGGGAGCTGACGCGCGCCGGGCCGGCGATGCGTGGTCACTGTGCCCTGGTGCTGCCGGTGGACGGGCCGGACGGTGCGCGGGCGGTGCTGAAGTTGCAGGTGCCTGACGACGAGACGGTGGGGGAGCCGGTCGCGTTGCGCGTGTGGGGCGGGGACGGGGCCGTGCGGCTGCTGGAGCATGATCCTCGGACCGGCACGATGCTGCTGGAGAGGCTGGACTCGTCGCGCCCTCTGTCGGGGGTGGATTCGCGGGAGGCGGTGCGGATCCTGGGGGAGTTGCTGGCCCGGCTGACGGCGCGGAAGGCGCCGGTGGGGATGCGGCGGCTCGGGGACATCGCGGCGCGGATGCTCGACGGTGTGCCGCGGGCGGTGGGGCTGCTTGCGGACGAGGGCGAGCGGCGGGTGCTGCGGGACTGTGCGGCGGCGCTGCGGGAGGTGGCGGGTGAGCCGGGGGACCGGTTGCTGCACTGGGATCTGCACTTCGGCAATGTGCTGGCCGCGGCGCGTGAGCCGTGGCTGGCGATCGATCCGAAGCCGCTGGCGGGGGATCCGGGGTTCGAGTTGTTGCCGGCGCTGGTCAACCGCTTCGATCCGGCGGAGACGCTGTGGCGCTTCGACGCGATGACGGCGACGCTCGGGCTGGACCGCGAGCGGGCTCGGGCGTGGACGCTGGGGCGGTTGTTGCAGAACGCGTTGTGGGATCTGCAGGACGGAGCGGCCGGGATGCAGGAGGAGCAGTTGGCGATTGCTCGAGGGCTGTTGGCGCGGTGAGCTGTCCGGGGGCAGGCTGAGCCTCATGATTCGTGAAGCCACCCCCGCCGATGTGCCCGAGATCCATGCGATGGTCCGTGAGCTCGCCGCGTACGAGAAGGTTCCGCACGAGGCGCGGGCGAGTGAGGCGCAGCTGCGGGAGGCGTTGTTCGGGGAGCGGCCCGGGGTGTTCGCGCATGTCGCGGAGACGGACGAGGGCGAGGTGGCGGGCTTCGCGCTGTGGTTTCTCAACTTCTCGACGTGGCGTGGGGTGCACGGGATCTATCTGGAGGATCTGTATGTCCGTCCGGATCAGCGTCGTGCCGGCCACGGCCGGGCGTTGCTGAAGGAGCTGGCACGGATCTGTGTGGAGCGCGGGTACGAGCGGTTCGAGTGGGCGGTGCTGGACTGGAACGCCCCGTCGATCGAGTTCTACCGGTCGTTGGGTGCCGGGCCGCAGGACGAGTGGACCGTGTACCGGCTGACCGACGAGGCGTTGCGCAAGCTCGGTTCGTAGTGCTTCCGGGCAGGGTCAGGGGACGAGGACGACCTTGCCGATCGTGCCCCTGGTCTCCAGGGCACGGTGGGCCTGCGCGGCCCGGGCGAGCGGGAAGCGGTGGACGGCGGGGCGCAGTCGTCCCGCGGCGGCCTCGGCGAGGGCGCGCAGTTCGAGGGTGCGGATGTCCCCGCCTGCCTTCTGGAGCATCACGGGGCCGAGCACGCCTTCCGAGGTGATGCCGCGTTCGGCGAGTTCCTCGGTGGTGAAGGTGAGCGGACCGCCGTCCTGGATGCCTTCGCTGGACCAGCCGAAGACGATGTGGTGGCCGCCCTTGCCGAGGAGGTCGACGGCGGCGCGTGCGATGGTCCCGCCGACGGAGTCGAAGAAGACGGTGGCGCGGCGGTCGCCGAGGTGGTCGCGGATCCGGTCGGGCCAGTCGGCCTGCCGGTAGTCGACGGCGAGGTCGGCGCCGTTGGCGGCGACGCGGGAGGTCTTGGCGGGGCCGCCGGCGAGGCCGATGACGTGGGCGCCGGCGTTCCTGGCGTACTGGACGAGCAGGGTGCCGATGCCGCCGGCGGCGGCCGGGACGATGACGATGTCGTCGGGGCCGAGGTCGGCGAACTGCACGATGCCCATGGCCGTACGGCCGGTGCCGATCATCGCGACGGCTTCGGCCTCGTCGAGGCCGGCGGGGATCTCGTGCAGCCGGGCGGCGTCGGTGACGGCGAGTTCGGCATAGCCGCCCCCGGCGGCCCGTCCGGGAGGCGGCCCCAGGACCGTGCCGAGGTGGGCCACGACCCGCTTGCCGAGCCATTCGGGGTCGGTGCCGTCGCCGAGGGCGTCGACGGTGCCGGCGACTTCGCGGCCGGGGACGGCGGGCAGTTCGGCGGCGGGGAAGGGGCCGGGTGCGCCTTGTCGCAGGGCGGCGTCGAGGAGGTGGACGCCGGCCGCGGCGACGGCGATCCGTACCTGGCCGGGGCCGGGCACGGGGTCTTCGGTGTGCTCGTACGTGAGGTTCTCGGCGGGACCGAAGGCGTGGAGGCGGACGGCGTGCATGGTGGGCTCTCCCGGGGTGGCGTCGAGTGGGTGCGGGCTGTGGGGCGGGCGCGGATCCGTCCCGTGCCCGCCGTTGACGACCACCCTCCGACCTCAAGTCCGCTTGAGGTCAAGCGTTCCTTCCCCCCGGGTCATGCGCTTCTGGTTCAACAGCGCCAGCGTCGCCGCCTCCAGGCCGCTGTTGAACGCCACCTCCGACAGCAGGCCCGGCGCGGCGACCTGGTCGCCCGCGAGATAGACGCCGTCGCCGCGGTCGATCGCGGGGCGGTCGCGCCAGGTGGTGCCCGGCAGGTCGACGGCGCCGGTGCGGCCCTGGGCGAGCGCCTCACGCCGCCAGAGCGTGCGCTCGCGCCAGTCGGGGAAGCCGAGGTCGAGCAGCGCCTCGGCGTGGGCGATGCCGTCGGCCTTGGACCGGTGCGGGGCGACGGGCAGCTGGCCCTGGACGAGCGACTGGCCGGCCGGGGCGAGCGAGCGGTCCTGCGCGGTGAAGCGCTCCAGCCAGCCGGGCGCGTCGAGGTCGGAGACGACGAACGGGTCGCCCCTGCGCCTGCGCAGCGCCAGGTCGATCAGGGTCGTACGGCCGCTGTCCCAGTGCAGGGAGCTGTCCCCGAGGAGGCGCCGGGCGGCGTCGAGGGAGGTCGCGACGATCACGGGGCCGTGGTGTTCGGGAAGGGCGTCGACGCGGGAGGTGGTCTCGATGCGTACGCCGAGGTCCCACGCCCGTGCGGCCATCCGGTCGATGACCTGGCCCCAGCCTCCGCGCGGGTAGTGCGCCTCGGGCGGCAGTGCGGTGGCGCGCCGGAGCCGTTCCTGGACGAAGGCGGCGGAGAGCGAGCCGGGGTCGTGGTGGAAGAGGGCGACGCCCATGTAGTGGGCGGCGGCACGGGCGGCGCTCTCGCCGGCCAGGCCGCTCGCCCAGGTCATGAAGTCGGTGTCCACGGGGGCCTGCTCGGGGCTGCGGCGGGCCAGCCGGAGCATGGCCAGCGGCGGGGTCCTGCGCAGTGCGCCGCCGCGGCGGAAACGGAAGCGGGCGCCTTCGCGTGGTGGCACGGCGGCCATGGGGCCGAGGAGATCGCGCTGCTTGAGCCAGGTCCAGTGCGGGCCGCGGTGGTAGAGGGCGTGGGGGCCGTCGTTGGTCCTGTACGGGCCCTCGCTGGTGCGTGCCCGGCCGCCGAGGGTGTGGTGGGCCTCGTACAGGGACACTTTGGCGCCGGACTCGGCCGCGGCGATGGCCGCGGTCAGGCCGGCGAAGCCGCCGCCGATGACGGTGATCTTGTGCATGGCTGTCCTTCCCCGGGGGTGCTCTCAGGGGATGGACGGATCACCGGCCGCGTTCTGTGACATCGGGTGCGGGCCGGGCGGTCAGCTGCGCGGGAAACGGGCCTGCAGGTCCCAGACGACGGGGTTGTCGGCGAGGCCCTCGTGCATGTCGGCCAGGTCCGCGATCAGGTCGTGGAGGAAGTCGCGGGCCTCGCGGCGCAGCTCGCCGTGGCCGAAGGTGAGAGGCGGTTCGTCGCGGGGCATCCAGTCGGCCTCGACGTCGACCCAGCCGAAGCGCCGTTCGAAGAGCATGCGGTCGGCGGACTCGGTGAAGTCGAGCTCGGCGTGCTGGGGCCTGGCGGCGCGGCTGCCGAGGGGGTCGCGGTCGATGCGCTCGACGATGTCGCACAGGGCCCAGGCGAAGTCGAGTACGGGCACCCATCCCCAGGCTGTGGACAGCTCGCGGTCCTCCTTGGTGTCGGCGAGGTAGACGTCACCGCAGAAGAGGTCGTGGCGGATGGCCTGGACGTCCGCGCGCCGGTAGTCGGTCTGCGGGGGGTCCGGAAAGCGCCGGGAGAGGGAGTAGCCGATGTCGAGCACGGCTCGATGGTGTCACGGCGGGGCGGGCGGCCCTTCCGGCCGGTCCTCGCCCTGCGCGCACCGGCCTGGTCGTTCCTGTCAACCGGCGTTCATGACGGACCAGTTGCAAGGAGGTTTGAAGGGGGGCAAGGTCGGTAGGAGGCCCGCATTCCGTGGTTAGGGTCGCCGTCATGGTCCGTAGACGCCTGCTGCCCGTCGCCCGCCGCGATGCTGCTGCTCACCGGCTGCCCCCCCGCCCTGCACGGCGGACATCCGGAGGTGCACGGGAAGCCGGGCGCCGCCGGAGCCGGAGATCCGCTGTTCCCCGGGCTGGGCAACGGCGGGTACGACGTCTCGAGCTATCTGCTGGACCTCGACTACGACCCGAAGACGCGCCGGCTCTCGGGGACCGCCGAGATCCACGCCAGGGCCACGCAGGACCTCAGTTCCTTCCATCTCGATCTGCACGGCCTCACCGTCGACGGCGTGACGCTCGACGGCAAGCCGGCCGAGGTCGAGCAGCACGGCGACGAGGTGACCGTGCACCTCCCGAAGCATGTTGCCGAGCGCGGTCCGATCCGCGCGCTCGTGCGCTACTCCGGCACGCCCCGGACGATCGTCGACGCCGACGCCGAGGGCTCGGAAGAGGGCTGGCTGCCGACTGCGGACGGCGCCCTCGCGGTGGGCGAACCGGCGGGCTCGACGGCGTGGTTCCCGGGCAACCACCACCCGAGCGACAAGGCCTCGTACGGCATCAAGATCACCGTGCCCAGCGGGGTGGAGGCCGTCTCCAACGGGGTACTGCACGGCGTGGACACCACGTCCGAACCGGGCCGCACCACCTACTCCTGGAAATCGACGGACCCGATGCCGTCGTACGCGGCGACGCTCGCGGTCGGCGACTACGTCATCGAGCACTCCGCGGTGCCCGGGAGCGGCCAGCCGGTCGTCACGGCCGTGAACCCGGCGGTGGCGGGGCGGAGCCGGAAGGTGCTCGCGCAGATCCCCGAGGTCCTGAGCTGGTCGGCGAAGAAGTTCGGGCGGTACCCCTTCGAGGCGTTCGGCGATCGTCGTGCCCGAGGGGGAGATCGGCTACGTGCTGGAGACCCAGACCCGGCCCGTCTTCCCCATCGAGGAGTTCGACGAGCTGACCCTCGTCCATGAGACGGCCCACCAGTGGTACGGCAACTCGGTGACGCCGAAGGCCTGGAAGGACATGTGGCTCAACGAGGGCTTCGCCACATATGCGGAGTGGCTGTGGCAGGAGGACCACGAGGACAAACCGGCGCAGGAGAGCTTCGAGGAGACCTTCGAGGACGAGGCCAACTGGGCCTTCCCGCTCGCCGATCCGCCCAGCGCCCCGGTGATCTCCGACGATCCGGTCTACTGGCGGGGTGCGATGGTCCTGCACAAGGTGCGCCAGGCGGTGGGCGACGAGACGTTCTTCAGGATGCTGCCGCTGTGGGCGCAGGCGCGCAGCCACGGCAGTGCGACGACCGCCGACTTCACGGCGTATGTGGAGAAGACGGCGGGCAGGAAGCTCGACGCGGTGTGGAAGACCTGGTTGTACGGCGACGGGAAACCGGCCCGGCCGTGACGGTTCTGCCCTGAGACCTCACAGCAGGAAGCCCGCGGCCTCGGCGGCCGCGGGCTTCTGCGTGTGCGGGGTGCGTCAGAGGTTGACGCCGAAGTCGCGGGCGATGCCCTCGAGGCCGGAGGCGTAACCCTGGCCGACCGCGCGGAACTTCCACTCCGCGCCGTTGCGGTAGAGCTCGCCGAAGACCATGGCGGTCTCGGTGGCCGCGTCCTCGCTCAGGTCGTAGCGCGCGAGCTCGGCGCCGCCGGCCTGGTTGACGATGCGGATGTAGGCGTTGCGCACCTGGCCGAAGTTCTGGCTGCGGGTGACGGCGTCGTAGATGGAGACCGGGAAGACGATCTTGTCGACGTCGGCCGGCAGACCCGCCAGGTTGACGTTGATCTGCTCGTCGTCGCCGCCGCCCTCGCCGGTGCGGTTGTCACCGGTGTGGACGATGGTCTGGTCGGGCGTCGCCTTGTTGTTGAAGAAGACGAAGTGGGCGTCGGACGCGACCTTGCCGCCCGGGTTCACACCGATCGCGGAGGCGTCGAGGTCGAAGTCGGTGCCGGTGGTGGTACGGACGTCCCAGCCGAGGCCGACCGTGACGGCGGTCAGGCCCGGTGCCTCCTTGGTGAGCGAGACGTTGCCGCCCTTGGACAGGCTTACTGCCATGGGGATGTCCCCTTCGTGATCGAGTGCTGCGGTCTTCGAGTCCTCCCGAAGCTACCGTCACCCGTCATAACGCGGGCAGGGGACTGCGAGGTTCCATACGAACCGAGCCTTCTTCGCCGCCGTTGGGCTCCTTGGTCGAAAAGAGGGTGACGCCGGGGGCGCGGGCACGCGACCATGGGAGACATGTCCGGGCCCTACATCATCCGTGGCTCGGTCTCCTTGCCGGAGGCCGAGCTGATCTGGCGTTTCTCCCGGTCGTCCGGGCCCGGCGGGCAGCACGTCAACACCAGTGACTCGCAGGTGGAGCTGCGGTTCGACCTGGCGAAGACCGAGGCGCTGCCGGAGGTGTGGAAGGAGCGCGCGCTGGAGCGGCTCGCGGGCCGGCTGGTCGGCGGTGTGGTCGCCGTACGCGCGTCGGAGCACCGCTCGCAGTGGCGCAACCGCGAGACGGCGGCGGTCCGGCTGGCATCGCTGCTGGCGGAGGCGACTGCGCCGCCGCCGAAGCCGCGCCGCGCGACCAGGATCCCGCGCGGGATCAACGAGCGCCGCCTGCGGGAGAAGAAGCAGCGCGCCCAGACGAAGCGCGGCCGCACCGGCCGCGACTGGTAGTCCTCGCTAGCCCAACGTGCGGTAGCGGCCCCGGAAGTACGCCAACGGGCCGTCGTCCCCGCCCGGGACCTTCGCTTCGAGGACGCGTCCGATCACCAGCGTGTGGTCGCCCGCCATCACCCGCTGTTCCGTGCGGCACTCCAGCGTCGCCAGCGCACCCTGGACCAGCAGTGAGCCGCAGATCTCACCCCGTGTGGACGGGACGTCCGCGAACAGCAGCCGGTCGCTGATGCGGCCCTTCATCGCGAAGCGGCCCGCGATCTGGCGCTGGTTCTCGGAGAGCACCGAGACGCCCCACAGCGGCTGTTCGTCCAGCAGATCGTCCATCCGGGAGCCGTTGCGCAGGCTCACCATCACCAGCGGGGGTTCCAGCGAGACGGAGACGAACGCGGTCGCGGTCATGCCGACGTCCTCGCCGCCCGGGCCGTCCGCGCTCAGCGGGGACTCGTACGCCGTCACCAGCACCACACCCGCGGCCAGCCGGGACATGGCTGCGCGGAACTCCTCGGTCTTCACCCCCTCAGGATGGGGGATGGCGGTGGGCGCGGGGGTGGGGGTCGTCGGCAACACACGGGAACGCTAGCCGTGGCCCGAACGCGGCCGCATCGGGCCAGGGGACCAGGCAGGGCCTAGGACCAGCGGCCCGTATTTGCGTTCAGGAACCGGCGGGAACGGCCATGCGCACATGCGGCCCGTGCCGCAACCCCCCGTCGGTCAATGTGACTTGAGTCACAGAGGAGGGTAATTGTTGACCCTGTGTACCGAGGGAACAGCTCGCTGTGATTCAGTGGCCGTGATACCGCAACATGAAGGCCGATGAGAACCCTGGAGTTTGCTGTCGAGGTCTCGGGGAGAGCGAGCATGGAGACCGAGTCGGAGCCCTACGTCCGTCTTGCGACCCTGCGGCAGCTGCACAGAGTGGTCGCGGACCTCAACACTGCGCGCAGCCTGGCCGACACCCTGCAGACCGTCGCCGACGGCATCGTGTCCGGCCTGGGCTACGAACTCGCCTGCGTCAATCTCGTACGCCCCGACGGGGACCTCGTCGTCGCCGCCTTCGCCGGCAGTGCCGCCGCCGAAGCGCTGATCACCGGGCGGGTCGGCTCGCGTCCGTCCTGGGAGCGCCGGCTGTCCATGGGTGAGGCGTGGGGCGAGCTGAGGTTCATACCGCACACCGAGGGCTGGGTGCTCATCGAGGACGATGTGCCGCAGTGGCACACCGAGGGTCCCGATCCGCGCTTCGAGGACGAGTGGCACCCGCACGACCGGCTCTACGCCCCCATGTACGCGTCCGGGGGCGGCCGCGAACTCCTGGGCGTCATCTCCGTCGACCGGCCGCGCAACGGCCGCAGGCCGGGCCCCTGGGGCCAGGAGGCGCTCCAGATGTACGCCTCGCAGGCGGCGATTGCGATCAGCAATGCCCGGCTGCGAGCAAACATGCAGCGCGCCCTGGTCCGTCTGGAGCGGGAGCAGCAGGCGCTGCGCGCCAGCGAGGAATCCTTCCGGCAGGCCTTCGAGTACGCACCGAGCGGCATGGCGATCGCCGAGATGGGCGGAGACCAGCACGGCCGGCTGCTGCGCACCAATGACGCGCTGTGCCGGCTGCTGGCCCGGCCGGCGTCCGCGATGCGCCGCTACTCGTTCGCCGACCTGGTGCACCCCGAGGATGTCGGCACCCTGCTGCGCACCTCCGCCGAGGGCGGACGGGCCGAGCTGAGGCTCGGCCGGCGGGACGGGACGTACGTCTGGGTCTCGCTGCGGAACTCGGTGGTCGCCGACACCGCCGACGGGCCGCGGTTCCTGCTCACACACGTCGAGGACATCGAGGACCGCAAGCGGCACGAGCTGCAGCTCGCGCACCGCGCCTCGCACGACGCGCTGACCGGCCTGCCCAACAGCGCGGAGCTGCGGGCGCGGCTCAGTTCCCGGCTCTGCGAGCGGCCGCACGGGGCGCGTGAGGCGGCGATCGAGGCGCTGGACGCGGCGTACGACGGCGACCCGGACACGGCGTTCACCGCCGACGGCTTCGACTTCGGTCCGGTGGGTGCTCCCTACGACCACCATGTGCACACGATCGCGCCCGACGGTGAGATCGACGACGGTACGAAGGGGCTCGCGGTCCTCTTCTGCGACCTGGACGGCTTCAAGTCGATCAACGACCGGTTCGGGCATCAGACCGGTGACGCGGTGCTCGTCGAGGTCGCGCGCAGGCTGACGACGGGGGTGCGCGAGGGGGACACGGTCGCGCGGCTCGGGGGTGACGAATTCGTCGTTCTCGCCGACGGCCTCGGCTCGGCGGACGCCGCCGACCTGGCCCTGCGCCTGCGGAACGCCATCATCCTGCCGATCCGGGTCGGCGGCCGCGGGGTCAGGGTGGGGGCGAGCTTCGGCATCGGCTGGGCGGAGTGCGGGATGTCCGTCGACGAGGTGCTGCAATCGGCCGACCAGCGGATGTATGTCGAAAAGCGGTCCCGTGCGAAGGTGCACCGACGGGCGGGCTGATGTGCAGGTTGGTGTGCACACGGGGCGGATGAGGTCAACGCCACCCAATGGGTTACTCCGAACCGGGTAGGCTCGCCGAGTCGGCATGTGCTGACGAGATGGTGAGGAGTGACTAGGGATGACGGCCGCGAACAACGGCGGGAGCACGCCCGAGGACGACGATCCGTTCGGCTACCTCTACGAGGACGGACGGGCAGCGGGCGCGGCACCGCCCGGGCAGGGCCGCGGATACGGCTACCCGGGTCCCGCGGCGCAGCCTGGCGTCCCCAGAACCTCGTACAACCAGGTGCGGACGGTCGGCGAGCGCTCGTACGGCCAGCAGGTTCCGCAGCAGCAGGCCTACGCGCAGCCGAATCAGCCGACGGCTCAGTACGCGGCCCCCGAGACCTACCCCGGCGGTGCGCCCACCCGCCAGAGCCCGCTCCCGGGCACTCCGAGCCACGGCCACGGCGGCGGCGGCGGTCGCAGCGGCGGCCCGAACACCAAGGGCCTGCTGATCGGCGCGATCGCGGTGGTCGCGGTCGTGGTGATCGGCATCGCGGCGGCGCTGCTGACGAGCGGCGGCGAGGACGACAAGGCGAACGGCGAGTCGGGCAAGCCGGGCGGCTCGAACGCGGGCCAGTCGGTGAAGCCGAGCGACGAGCCGTCGGCGGAGGAGCCGGCTCCGGAGCTGCCGAAGCAGGACGCGGGCACGCTTCAGCTCGGCCCGCCTGCGGCGCTGGCCAAGGACGTCAAGGGTGCCAAGGGCGCGGGCGGCGCGTACGTGTCGTTCAACGGCGTGGGCGGTTCGGCGACCTGGTCCGTGGAGGTGCCGGAAGCCGGCGCCTACACGCTGTTCATCACCTACGGCGTACCTGGCAAGGACGCCAAGACAACGCTGACGGTCAACACGGAGAAGCCTCGTTCGGTGAACATGGCGAACTTCGCGAAGGCCGCGGAGGGCGACTGGGAGAAGGGCTGGACCCGCACCTACGCCTACGTGAACCTCGTCAAGGGGAAGAACGATCTGAAGATCTCCTGCGAGCAGGGCGACCAGTGCGAGGCCTTCCTCGACCAGCTCTCCCTCGAGAAGGGGCAGGCCGGCTAGCGCCACCGCAGAAGAGGAGGGGGCGCCCGGTGACACCGGGCGCCCCCTCCTCTTTCACCGCGTCACGAGTAGCGGACGACCTCGACGCAGAAGCGTGCCACCCAGCCGGTCTTGGTGCCCCACTTGACCTGGAGCCACTCCTTGCCGGACGGGCCGCCCTTCCAGCAGGTGTAGGAGCCGGCGACCTTCTGCACGCACCTGGCCTGGGTGCAGGGCACCGCGCCGGACCTGACCTGGGCGATGGAGGCGGCGCCGGTGCTCGTGCCGGTGCGGATGGTGAATGCGTGGCCCTGCTTGACCATTACGCCGCCCCACTCGGGTGCGGCGGACGCCTGGCCCGACGTTGCGATGCAGGCCGCCAGCACGGTCGCACCCACGGTGATGAACTGGGCCATCTTCCCCGATTTGCGCATTTTTCCCCGACGTTCGATCTTGTTCGGTCGAGGATGATCTTACTCGGGTGCGGCAGGGTTCTTGATCGGCCCGTGGGTCACAGCAGCCCCAGGAACCCCGCCACCGTCCCGGTCATCGCCTCGCGAGCCGGGGCGAGGTATGTGCGGGGGTCGACCGTCTTCGGGTCGGTGGTCAGGAAAGTGCGGACCGCCGCGGTGAACGCCGTGTTCAGGGCCGTTCCGACGTTGATCTTGGTCATGCCCGCGGCGATCGCCGCGCGGATCTCGTCGTCCGGGACGCCCGACGAGCCGTGCAGCACCAGCGGGACCGGGACCGCCTCGCGCAGGTGCGTGATCAGGGTGTGGTCCAGGGACGCGGTGCGGCGGGTCATCGCGTGGGTGGAACCCACCGCGACGGCCAACGCGTCCACGCCTGTCGCTCCGACGTAGGCCGACGCCTCGGCGGGGTCCGTGCGGACGCCGGGGGCGTGTGCGTCGAGCGGGGCCTCGCCCTCCTTGCCGCCGACCTCGCCCAGTTCCGCCTCGACCCAGATGCCGCGCTCGTGGCCCCAGCGCACCGCTTCCTTCGTGGCCCGGACGTTCTCCTCGTACGGGAGCTTCGACGCGTCGAACATCACCGAGCTGAAGCCCGCGCCGTCCGCCGCCCGCAGCAGGTCGGCGGAGACGACATGGTCGAGGTGGAGGGCGAGCGGGGCGCTCGATGCGCGGGCGACGGCCGCCGCGGCGGCGGCGATCGCGGAGAGCCGGCCGCCGTGGAACTTCACCGCGTTCTCGGAGATCTGCAGGATCGCGGGTGCGCCCGCGCTCTCCGCGCCGGCGGCGATCGCCTCCGCGTGCTCCAGGGTGATCACATTGAACGCGGCGATCCCGCGGGATGCGGCCGCCGCGTCCGCGACGAGTTCACCGGTGCTGACGAGAGGCATCGTGCGTCTCACTTCCCGGGCGTTGTCGGCCCTGTGTTCCGGCCCTGGCGGTCGTTCAGGCCGCCGTCGCGTGTTCGGTCACGGTGATCCGCGGCAGCAGTTCGTCGTATGCCGACGGGTCGTACTCGCCCGCTGCCGGGGCCAGTACCGTCGCCGCCGACAGGGCCACGGCGCGGGCCAGCCGGTCCGGCCACGGCAGCGACTCCACGTGTCCCGCGAGCAGCGCAGCCACCGCCGAGTCGCCCGCGCCGGTCGGATTGCCCTGGACCGGGCCCGGCGGGGTCGCCTGCCAGATGCCGTCGGTGGTGGCGGCGAGCAGCCCGTCCGCGCCGAGCGAGGCGACGACGGCGTGGGCTCCGCGGCGCCGCGCGTCGCGGGCGGCGCGCAGCGGTTCGCGGGAACCGGTGAGCTGGGCCAGTTCCTCGGCGTTCGGCTTGACCAGGTCGGGGCGGGCGGCGATGCCCCGGCGCAGCGGTTCGCCGCTGGTGTCGAGCAGCGAGGGGACGCCCGCGGCGCGGGCCCTGCGGATGAGTTCGGCGTACGCGCCGACCTGGATGCCGGGCGTCAGGCTGCCGCACAGGGCGACCGCGTCGGCGCCGGGCAGCAGGGAGTCGTACGTGGCGAGGAAGGCGGCCCACTCCTCGGCGGTGACCGTGGGGCCGGGCTCGTTGAGCTGGGTGGTGTCGCCGCTCGCCGTGTCGACGACCGCGATGGTGCGCCGGGTGGTGCCCGCGACGGGCACCAGCGCGTCGCGCGGCGGGAGGGGAGCGAGCAGGTCGCGCAGGACGGCGCCGACGGGTCCGCCGGCGAAGCCGGTGACGACGGTCTCGTGGCCGAGGGCGGCGAGCACCCGGGCCACGTTGAGGCCCTTGCCGCCGGGTCGTTCGTGCACGTCGCTCACGCGGTGGCTGGTGTGCGGGGTGAGTGCACGCACCCGATAGGTGATGTCGAGTGCGGTGTTGAGCGTGACGGTCAGGATCATCCGCCACCACCCCCTCGGAACGCGCCCGCCGTGCTCGTACGGGGCCTGATCATGCCAAACGCAAGGCGGTTGGCCCAGACCCCCTGACCAACCGCCTTGCCACATTCCGTAGGGAAATCACCCTACTTGGGGTCAATCACCCATTCGCCCTTGCGCATCACGCCCACCAGCGTGAACTCCTCGTCCAGCACCACCAGGTCCGCGTCCTTGCCCGGTTCCAGCGAGCCGACCGTGTCGTACACGCCGAGCAGCTTCGCGGGGTTGGCGGAGATGGCCTGGACGATGTCGTGCACCGGCAGCCTGTCGACGGTGGCCGCGCGCCGGAACGCCGTGTCCAGGGTGAGTGTCGAGCCGGCGATCGAGCCGCCCTCGACCAGCCGGGCGACGCCGTCGGTGACGTCGACGGCGAGCGGGCCGAGCTGGTAGCGGCCGTCCCCGAAGCCCGCCGCGTCCATCGCGTCGGTGATGAAGGCGACCCGGTGCGCGCCGGCGCGGTGGAAGGCGAGTTCGAGGGCCGCGGGGTGCAGATGCGTCCCGTCGTTGATCAGCTCGACGGTGACCCGCTCGTCCTCCAGCAGCGCGGCGATCGGGCCGGGCGCGCGGTGGCCGAGTGCGGGCATCGCGTTGAACAGGTGCGTCGCCACGGTCGCGCCCGCGTCGATGGCCTCGACGGTCTGCTCGTAGGTCGCGTCCGTGTGCCCGATCGCGGCGATGACCCCGTGCTCGGCGAGGAGACGTACGGAGTCGATGCCGCCGGGCAGTTCGGTGGCGAGCGTGACCATGCGCGCGGTGCCGCGCGCGGCGTCGATCAGTTTGCGGACCTCGGCCGGGTCGGGGTCGCGCAGCAGTGATTCGCTGTGCGCGCCCTTGCGGCACGGCGAGATGAACGGTCCTTCGAAGTGGATGCCCGCGAGGTCGCCCTGTTCGACCAGTTCGGACAGGAACCCGGCGCGGCGGGCGAGGAAGTCCATCTCGCCGGTGACGGTGGAGGCGACGAGGGTGGTGGTGCCGTGCTCGCGGTGGGTCCGTACCCCGCGCAGCACGTCGTCGGCGCTGCCGCTGGTGAACGACGCCCCGCCGCCGCCGTGGTTGTGGATGTCGACGAAGCCGGGGACGACCCAGTGGCCGGACAGATCGCGGGTGGGCGCGCTGTCGGGCGCGGCGGACGCGATCCTCGTGCCCTCGACGACGATCCGTCCGTTGTCGACGGTCCCGGTCGGCAGTACCACCCGGGCGCCGGTCAGGAAGGTGCTGTCGGCGCGTACGGCGCTTGCGGCCATTAGGCGGATACCTCCGAGTCGGTGGCGAGCAGATCCCAGGCGAGCAGCCCCGCGCCCAGGCAGCCGGCGGTGTCCCCGAGGGCTGCGGGGACGATGGCGGGCAGCTTCTGGAACGTGACCCGTTCCTCGACCGCGGCCCGCAGCGGTGTGAACAAGGTTTCCCCCGCCTCCGCGAGTCCGCCACCGATGATCAGCGTGCGGGGGTCCAGGAGGGTCAGCGCGGTGACGAGGCCGGCGGCGAGGGCGTCGACGGCGTCGGCCCAGACGGCGGCGGCCCGGGGGTCGCCCGACGCGACGGCCTTGGCGCAGTCGGCGGCGTCCGCGTCGGCGTCGCCGGCGGCCTTCGCCCAGGCGCGGGTGACGGCCGCGGCGGAGGCGAGGGTCTCCAGACAGCCGCGCTGGCCGCAGCCGCACGCGGGGCCGTCGGGGCGTACGACGATGTGGCCGATCTCGCCGGCGTAGCCGTGGGCGCCGGCTTCGATGCTGCCCGCGATGCCGATGGCGCCGGCGATCCCGGTGCCGAGCGGGACGAAGAAGAACCGGTCGGCGCCCTTGCCGGCACCGATGCGGCCCTCGGCGAGGCCGCCGGTGCGCACATCGTGACCGAGGGCCACGGGGATGCCGTGCAGCCGCTCGCTGAGCAGGTCGCGCAGGGGGACGTCGCGCCAGCCGAGGTTGGCGGCGTAGACGGCGACACCGGCCGCGGAGTCGACGATGCCGGGCACGGCGACGCCGGCGGCGACGGCGCTCTCGCCGAGATGTTCGCTGCCGTACGCGCGTAGCTCGCAGGCGAAGTCGAGGATCGACCGGACGACGGCGTCGGGGCCGCGTTCGCGCGCGGTGGCGCGCCGGGCCTCGTACAGGAGCGTCCCGTCCACCCCGACGAGGGCGGCCTTCATCCCGGTGCCGCCCACATCGAGGGCGATGACGTGTCTCACGCAGACAGTCTGGCGCGAGAGTGGCACAAAGGTCTAGTCCACTACGGCTGATTGTTGCGTCACCGTACAAACCCTCGGGGTGCGGACACCTGTGCCAGTACCCCCGGGCGGCCTACGGCAGGATCACGCTGCGGGTCAGATTCCGCGGCCGGTCCGGGTCGAAGCCCTTCGCCTCGGCCAGGGTGACGGCCAGCCGCTGCGCACGGATCAGGTCCGCCAGCGGGTCCGCCGAACGGTGGGCCACCAGGGTGCCGCCCACCCGCGAGACATCCACCGACAGGCCTTCCGGCAGCTCACCGAAGACCCAGGTCACCCGCCCGGGGCCAGTGATCGAGATCGGTCCGTGGCGGTACTCCATCGCGGGGTACGCCTCCGTCCACGCGCCGGCCGCCTCGCGCATCTTCAGCCCCGCCTCCAGGGCGAGCCCGTAAGTCCAGCCGCGGCCCAGGAACGTCCACTGCTCCGCGCCCGTCACTGCCTCGGGCAGCGGTTCGGTCACCGCGAGCTCCGCGTCCACCGCGGCGTCCGTGATCGACCTCACGCCCGGGATGTCACCGAGTCCCGAGCGCAGGAACGCCAGGGCCGTCGTCGCGAACCGGGTCTGGACGACCGACTCCTCGTCCGCCCAGTCCAGCACCGCCACCGAATCCGCCGCCTCCATGACCGGCGTCCCCGGGTCCGCGGTCAGCGCCAGCGTCGGCACCCTGCCCTTCAGTGCGGTCAGCAGTTCGAGGACCTCGGTCGTCGTACCGGAACGGGTGATGGCCACGACGCGGTCGTACCGACGGCCCGAGGGGAACTCCGACGAGGCGAACGCGTCCGTCTCGCCCAGACCCGCAGCCTCCCTCAGTGCCGCGTAGGCGATCGCCATGAACCACGACGTCCCGCACCCGGTCACCGCCACCCGCTCGCCCGGCTCGGGGAATCCCTCGAAGGCGGCGGCGGCTTCGGCCGCCCGGCGCCAGCAGGTGGGCTGGGTCGCTATCTCAGCTGCGGTACGGGACATGCGTCGGGGCTCCTCGCGCTCACGGGTTGGCATGTCGTGCTTAGCAGGCCGCCTCGCGGTCGGGCAATGACGACCCACGGTGTAACAGAGGTTGCAGAAGTGATACCGCGTGGAGTAGACCTCTAACGTCCGATGGGGGAACATCGGCGTTCATCTCGCAAGGCGCCACGGGGGGCGCGCGGGGGCGTACGGGGACGAATCCAGCTCACAAACAGCAGAGGGTGGGGCAAGAGAGCTGTGCACCGGCGTTTCTTGGGTCTGACAGCGGCGTTCGCCGCACTCGGTATGACGGTCGCCGTCACGGGCTGTGGCAGCTCGGGCGGTTCCTCGGACGTCACCCTCAGGTTCGTGGCCGCGGACTACGACGTCTCCGGCGGTGAGAGCAGCAAGAAGTACTGGTCCGATCTGGCTGCCGCGTTCGAGGCGAAGAACCCCGGCATCAAGATCGACGTCCAGATCGAGTCCTGGAACGACGTCGACCGCAAGGTCGCCGAGATGGTCAAGGCCGGCAAGGCTCCCGATGTCGCCCAGATCGGCGCGTACGCCGACTACGCGGCCGACGGCAAGCTCTACACCGCCGACCAGCTGCTCTCCATCCCCACCCAGTCGAACTTCCTCGGCCCGCTCGTCGACGCCGGTGAGCAGAAGCGGGTGCAGTACGGGCTGCCGTTCGTCGCCTCCACCCGGCTGCTCTTCTACAACAAGAAGCTCTTCCGGCAGGCCGGGATCGAGAAGGCCCCGCAGACCTGGGCGGAGCTGCGCGACGACGCGGAGAAGCTGAAGGAGAGCACGGACGTCAAGTACCCGTTCGCCCTTCCGCTCGGGCCCGAGGAGGCCCAGGCCGAGTCCATGATGTGGATGCTCAGCGCCGGTGACGGCTATGTCGACTCGGTCGGCAGATACGCGATCGACTCGCCGCAGAACATATCCACCTTCGAATGGCTGAAGGCCAATCTGGTCGACAAGGAGCTCATCGGCCCGGTCGCCCCCGGCAAGCTCAACCGCAAGGACGCCTTCGCCGCCTTCACGCGCGGCGAGGTCGGCATGCTCAACGGCCACCCCTCGCTGATGCAGGCCGCGGAGAAGGCCGACATCGACATCGGCAAGGTGGCCATGCCCGGCCGTGTCGAGAAGCCGAAGGCAGCGATGGGCGTAGCCGACTGGATCATGGGCTTCAAGCAGAACGGCCACAAGACCGAGATCGGCAAGTTCCTGGACTTCGTCTTCGAGGACAAGAACGTCCTCGACTTCGCCGGGCAGAACGATCTGCTGCCCGTGACGATCTCCGCCTCCGAGGCGATGAAGCAGGACCGCGAGCACCAGGATCTGAAGGCGTTCCTCCAGGAGCTGCCGACGTCGGTGCTGCCGCCGGTCGGCAAGACCTCCTGGGCCGCCGTGAGCGACACCGTCAAGCAGAACATCGGCAAGGCCGTGGAGCCGGGCGGCAGTCCGAAGAAGGTGCTGACCGGCATCGCCCAGAAGGCCACGGTCGCGGAGAGGGCCGAATAAGGCCCCACGCAGTTGCCACCCGGACCCCGCCTGCCACATCCGGAACCCTGGGGCCCACCCCCGCCGATATGTTGGATCGTATGACCGACGCCGAGCCGCTGTCCGAGCGTGATCGCACCGTCCTGGCCATGGAGCACCGCTCCTGGCCGGGACCCGGCGCGAAGGAGCGGGCCGTCCGCGAGCGGCTCGGCATCTCGCCGGTGCGCTACTACCAACTCCTGAACGCTCTCCTCGACGACGAGCGGGCCCTCGCCCACGATCCGGTCACGGTCAACCGGCTCCGCCGTGTCAGGGACGCCAAACGAACTCGCCGATAGGGTCGTGACATGGGCAGCTCCCCGTATGTGCAACCCCTGCCGTCGCCGTCGACGCCCGCGGGCCGGGAGGGTCTCGCCGCGCTTCTGGCCCGTCCGCACAAATCCGTCGTCGCGCTCGACTTCGACGGCACGCTCGCCGAGATCGTGCCCGACCCCGAGCAGGCGCGCGCCCACCCCGGCGCGGTGCCCGCGCTCGCCCAGCTCGCGCCGCGGGTCGGGTCCGTCGCCGTCGTCACCGGCCGCCCGGCCGGGGTCGCCGTCCGCTACGGCGGCTTCGCCGGGGTGCCGGGACTGGAACATCTCGTGGTCCTCGGGCACTACGGCGCCGAGCGCTGGGACGCCGTCACCGGCACCGTGAAGGCCCCCGCCGCGCACCCCGGGGTCGCCGCCGCCCGTGCCGAACTGCCGGGATTCCTGGACGAGATCGGTGCCTGGCAGGGCACCTGGATCGAGGAGAAGGGGCAGGCCGTCGCGGTCCACACCCGCCGTGCTTCCGATCCGCAGGCCGCGTTCGAGGCGCTGCGTGATCCGCTCGCCGAACTGGCCGCCCGCCACGGGCTGATCGTGGAGCCGGGCCGGATGGTCCTGGAGCTGCGTCCGCCGGGCATGGACAAGGGTGTCGCTCTCGCCGAGTACGTGCGCGAGGTGGAGGCCGAAGCCGTGCTGTACGCGGGCGACGACCTCGGCGATCTGCCCGCCTTCGCCGCGGTGGAGAAGCTGCGCTCCGACGGTGTCCCCGGTCTGCTGGTGTGCAGCGGCAGCACGGAGGTGACGGAGCTGGCGGAGCGGGCCGATCTGCTGCTGCCGGGCCCGTCAGCCGTCGTGGCGTTCCTGGCCCTGCTGGCGCAGCGCCTCTAGCTGGTCGAGGAACCACTGCTGCGGCGGCAGTGCCGTCGCAGCGGCGGCCAGCCGCTCCGTGCGCCGGGCGCGTTCGTCGTGCGGCATGGTCAGGGCCTCGTGGAGGGCGTCGGCGGTGCCGGTCACGTCGTACGGATTGACGGTGACCGCGTCGTCGCCGAGTTCCTCGTACGCCCCCGCCTCGCGGGACAGCACCAGTGCGCACCCGTCGTCGGAGACCACCGGGATCTCCTTGGCGACCAGGTTCATGCCGTCGCGGATCGGGTTCACCAGGGCCACGTCGGCGAGGCGGTAGGCGCCCAGCGAGCGGGCGAAGTCGTCCTTCACATGGAGGACGACCGGGGTCCAGCCGTCCGTGCCGAACGTGGAGTTGATCTCGTCGGCGACGCGCTGGACCTCCGCGGTGTAGTCGCGGTAGACGGCCAGGTCCTGCCGGGAGGGGTAGGCGAAGGCGACATGGACGACCCGCTCGCGCCACTCCGGCCGGGTGGCGAGCAGATGCCGGTACGCGAGAAGCCCGCGGACGATGTTCTTGGACAGTTCGGTGCGGTCGACCCGGACGACCGCCTTGCGGTCGGGGCCGATCTGTTCGCGGAGCGTGGCCATCCGCTCGTCGACGTCCGCCTCGTGGGAGCGCTTGCGCAGGAAGTCCGCGTCGGCGCCGAGGCCGTGCACCCCGATGCGGGTGCCGGAGAGGGAGTCGGGGCCCAGCAGCTCCGTACAGCAGGTGGTGAACGCGTCCGCCCAGCGCCGGGTGAGGAAACAGGTGCGGTCCGCGCCGAGCAGGCCCCGCAGCAGCTGCTCGGCGATGTCGTCGGGCAGCATCCGGAAGTAGTCCACCGGCGCCCACGGGGTGTGCGAGAAGTGCCCGA
This sequence comes from uncultured Actinomycetota bacterium, assembly GCA_963836215.1. Lineage (GTDB taxonomy): Bacteria > Actinomycetota > Actinomycetes > Streptomycetales > Streptomycetaceae > Streptomyces. Next base: position 3,488,634 of record CAWIIU010000005.1, on the reverse strand, counting down.
TGCGCAGGTCCGGGCGGAGCTCGCGGAGCATCCCGGGCACCAGCGCGAGGTGGTAGTCCTGCACCAGGACCGCCGCCCCCCGGCCGGCCCGTCCGGCCAGCGCCTCGGCAAAGGCCCGGTTGTAGCTCTCGTACGAGCTCCACTGCCGGCGGAAGTGCTCGTCGAAGACGGGCTCCAGCGGTGTCTGGTACAGCAGGTGATGGACGAACCACAGCACCGAGTTCGCGATGCCGTTGTACGCGTCGTGATGGACGCTCTCGTCGATGTCGAGCATCAGGACACCTGGCTCGCCGACCCCGCGCCGTACGGCCTCGCGGTCGCCGTCACCGAGCGCGGCGCACACCCACAGCGCGTCCGCCTCGGAGCCGATGGCCGACAGACCGGAGACCAGACCGCCGCCGCCGCGCCGGGCGTCGAGACTCTGGTCGTCGTTGAGTGTGTACGAGACCGGGCCGCGGTTGGACGCGACGAGGACCTGGGCAGCTGAGTGCTCGGAGACCATGTGCCGAAACCTAGCCCGTCCGGTAAACCCTCAAACGTGCGTACGTCCGGTCTGTCCGGCTCATGGATCCCCGCGACGCCCGCGGGCGGCGGCGACGGCGACCACCCCGGCCGCGGTCAGGCTCAGGGCGAGACCGCCCAGCAGCCACAGGCGTTCGGCGCCGCGGCCGCTCTCCTGCTCGGGGGCGACGGCTCCACGGGCGTCGGGCGGGCCGTCCGGGCCGGGGGCGCCGGGCGGGGCCATGCCGAGGGTGGCGACGAGGACGACCGTGAGGGTCGCGAGCAGCCTGGCGAGTCCGGCGGCGCCGCGTCGGGCGCCTCCCGTGCGCTGTGCATCCATAGATGTGACATTCAGGCAAAAGGCCGCATCAGGTCACGTTCATGCCGCGCGACGCGCCGCATACTCACCGATCTCGCGCATCGGCGGCCGCTCCTGGGTGTCCACCGCATGCGTCCGCGGTACGAAGCCCTCGTCCCCGCGCTCGAACTGGGTCAGCGACGGACGTACCAAGCGGCTCCGGGAAAGGCGGAGTTGAGCCGTCCGGTAGATCGCGGCCGCCATTCTGCCGAGCGCCTGGTCGTCCTGGTGGCGGTGTTTGCGCACCCCGACGTCCACCTGTGCCAGCGCGTCCAGACCCACGGTGTGCAGCGCGTCCACCAGCAGCCCCAGCTCCACCCCGTACCCCACCGGGAACGGCAGCCGCTCCAGCAGCGAGCGTCGGGCCGCGTACTCCCCGCCCAGCGGCTGGACGAAGCCGGCCAGCTGCGGCCAGTGCAGATTCAGCAGCGGACGCGCGACCAGCTCGGTCACCCGGCCGCCCTGCCCGGGCGCGCCCGCCAGCGGCCGGTCGTACATCCCCTTGACGAACTGCACCTCCGGATCGGTCAGCAGCGGGCCGATGATCCCGGAGACGAAGTCCGGCGAGAACTCCCTCAGATCCGCGTCCACGAAACAGACGATGTCGCCGGTCGTCGCCATCAGGGATCGCCAGAGCACCTCGCCCTTGCCGGGCACGGCCGGTATCCGGGGGAGTATCGAATCCCGGTGCACCACCCGTGCGCCCGCGGCCGCGGCCACCTCGGCCGTGCGGTCCGTGGAACCCGAGTCGACGACCACCAGCTCGTCGACGAGCGGCACCGGCCCCGACATCAGTGCGTGCCGGATGACCGTGACGATCTCCCCGACCGTCGCCTCCTCGTCCAGGGCGGGGAGCACCACGCTGACCGTGGTGCCGTGCTTGGCCGCGACCAGCCGGTCCACCGGCCGGTCGGCCGCCGACCAGGACCGCCGGACCAGCCAGCGCTCCACCTCTTCCAGCACGTGATCTCCATCTCGCGGATCGGACGACCGTCTCAACCGTCCGGGGGTTCGGTTACAGTCTTGAGCAACGCGGACGACCGTCGCATGTCGGGGGTCCTCACGCTGACAATCGAATACCGCTCATCCAGAGGGGCAGAGGGATACGGCCCGTTGAAGCCCCGGCAACCCTCCAGCCGGTCTCGTTGCTGTTTCAGCACGCGAGGCTCCCGGCTAGGGAAGGTGCCAAGTCCGTCTCATGGCGAAGTGCGCCGTGAGGAAGATGAGGAGAAAGGGCCTCGCCATCATGGCTGTGCAGACTGTCGCAAGCACCACCCCCCTCGACCTGGGTCCGGCCGCGGCGCTCTCGTGTCGCGAGTGCGGTGAGCGGTTCGAACTTGGCCCGATCTTCGCCTGTGCTTCGTGTTTCGGGCCGCTGGAAGTCGCCTACGACCTTCCGAGCGGTGACCCCGAAGGGCTGAGGAAGCGGATCGAAGCGGGTCCGGACAACATCTGGCGGTACGCCCCGCTGCTGCCCGTCCCCGCCGACGTGGCCGAGAAGCCGAACATCAACCCCGGTTTCACCAAGCTGGTCAAGGCCGACAACCTCGCCCGTGAGCTGGGCGTCACCGGCGGTCTGTTCATCAAGGACGACTCCGGCAACCCGACGCACTCCTTCAAGGACCGTGTCGTCGCGATCGCCGTCGAGGCCGCCCGCGCCTTCGGTTTCACCACGCTGTCCTGCTCGTCCACCGGCAACCTCGCGGGCGCCGTCGGCGCAGCCGCCGCCCGCGCCGGGTTCCGCTCCTGCGTGTTCATCCCGCACGACCTGGAGCAGGGCAAGGTCGTCATGGCCGCCGTCTACGGCGGTGAGCTGGTGGGCATCGAGGGCAACTACGACGACGTCAACCGCTTCTGCTCCGAGCTCATCGGCGACCCGCTCGGTGAGGGCTGGGGCTTTGTCAACGTCAATCTTCGGCCGTACTACGGCGAGGGTTCCAAGACCCTCGCGTACGAGATCTGCGAGCAGCTCGGCTGGCGGCTGCCCGACCAGATCGTGGTCCCGATCGCCTCCGGCTCCCAGCTCACGAAGATCGACAAGGGTCTGCAGGAGCTGATCAGGCTCGGTCTCGTCGAGGACAAGCCGTACAAGATCTTCGGCGCCCAGGCCGAGGGCTGCTCGCCCGTGTCGACCGCCTTCAAGGCAGGGCACGACGTGGTCCGCCCGCAGAAGCCCGACACCATCGCCAAGTCGCTGGCGATCGGCAACCCGGCCGACGGCCCGTACGTCCTGGACATCGCCCGCCGCACCGGCGGCGCGGTCGAGGATGTCGACGACGGCCAGATCGTCGACGCGATCAAGCTGCTGGCCCGTACCGAGGGCATCTTCGCGGAGACCGCGGGTGGCGTGACGGTGGGTGTCACGAAGAAGCTGATCGAGGCGGGCGTGCTGGACCCGGCGCTCACCACGGTCGTGCTCAACACCGGTGACGGTCTCAAGACCCTGGACGCGGTCGCCCCCACCACCGGCCCCACCGCGACCATCCGCGCCAGCCTGGACGCGTTCCGCGACGCCGGTCTGGCCCGCTGACACCCGAGACTCGAGGAAGGCACGCAGCATGAGCGTCAACGTCCGCATCCCCACCATCCTCCGCACGTACACCGGCGGGCAGGCCGAGGTTCCGGCGGAGGGCGCGACCCTCTCCGAGGTCATCGCCGACCTGGAGAAGAACCACGCCGGGATCGCCGCACGCGTCCTGGACGACCAGGGCAAGCTGCGCCGCTTCGTGAACGTCTACGTCAACGACGACGACGTCCGCTTCGAGCAGGGCTTGGAGACCGCGACGCCCGACGGCGCCGGAGTCTCGATCATTCCCGCCGTCGCCGGCGGCTGATCTCACGCACCGTCACCACCATTGCCCCCTCCGCAAGAGAAGCGGAGGGGGCAATTCTGCATGGTTGAGCGCGGTACAGTTGGGGAACGCGCTGCCGCCGCCCGTGCCCGCCGCATATGAGAATGCGCCCCGGCGCGAAGAGAAGCGGCCAATATGTTCGATCAAATCGCCGCTTAAGTGCCATTTGTCGGGCCCGACTTGCCCCGCAATTTCTTGAATCCAGGTCAAACGTCCGTTCCCGCGTGCTCAGAATTCTCGTCCGATTGACCTGTTGCAGAGGGCAGTTGGACAGATACATTCAGCCGCGGTCGACGCGTTCCGGCGCACACCCGTGGGGGGTCCCCCTCGTATTGGCGGAGGGGATACCGCCATCGGGTGAGGTCTGACCCGGGTCCGCGAAGTGCGGTCCTGTGCAAGGGCCAGTAATAGGGGAGTTAGGCATGGCTCAGGGCACCGTCAAGTGGTTCAACGCGGAGAAGGGGTACGGCTTCATCGCGGTCGACGGTGGTGCGGATGTTTTCGTCCACTACAGCGCGATCCAGATGGACGGGTACCGCACCCTGGAGGAGGGCCAGCGAGTCGAGTTCGAGATCTCGCAGGGTCAGAAGGGTCCGCAGGCGGACATGGTCAAGCTCGCCGTCTGATCTCGGCGCGATCGGCCACCGACGCAACGCGACACACTCACGAGGGGCCCGCATCCCGACAGGGACGCGGGCCCCTCGTGCGTGCGCCTCGCGCATGCGTGCCACGTCCAGGATCTGCCGGAGCCGCTTGCACTCGATGGGGTCGAGTGCTAATCATTGGCGTTAGCACTCTGCAGGTGAGAGTGACAACTTTAAGGACCGGGCCGGCGAGGCCCGAGGGTCGGCGGGGCAAGGAACCGTCCGACTCTCAGGCCGTCCGTCGCGGGCGCCGAGCACGGTCCGGAGCAATCCACCCCAGTCCGGGAGGACCACTTCACATGGCCAAGATCATCGCGTTCGACGAGGAGGCACGGCGCGGTCTCGAGCGCGGGATGAACCAGCTCGCCGACGCCGTCAAGGTCACCCTTGGCCCCAAGGGCCGTAACGTCGTCCTCGAGAAGAAGTGGGGCGCCCCCACGATCACCAACGATGGTGTTTCCATCGCCAAGGAGATCGAGCTCGAGGACCCGTACGAGAAGATCGGCGCCGAGCTGGTCAAGGAAGTCGCCAAGAAGACGGACGACGTCGCCGGTGACGGTACGACCACCGCGACCGTTCTGGCTCAGGCGCTCGTCCGCGAGGGCCTGCGCAACGTCGCCGCCGGCGCCAACCCGATGGCCCTCAAGCGTGGCATCGAGAAGGCCGTCGAGGCCGTCTCGGGCGCCCTGCTCGAGCAGGCCAAGGACGTGGAGACCAAGGAGCAGATCGCCTCCACCGCCTCCATCTCCGCCGCTGACACCCAGATCGGCGAGCTCATCGCCGAGGCGATGGACAAGGTCGGCAAGGAAGGCGTCATCACCGTCGAGGAGTCCCAGACCTTCGGTCTGGAGCTGGAGCTCACCGAGGGTATGCGCTTCGACAAGGGCTACATCTCGGCGTACTTCGCCACCGACATGGAGCGTATGGAGGCGTCGCTCGACGACCCGTACATCCTGATCGTCAACTCCAAGATCGGCAACGTGAAGGACCTCCTTCCGCTGCTCGAGAAGGTCATGCAGTCGGGCAAGCCCCTGCTGATCATCGCGGAGGACGTCGAGGGCGAGGCCCTGTCGACCCTGGTCGTCAACAAGATCCGTGGCACCTTCAAGTCCGTTGCCGTCAAGGCCCCCGGCTTCGGTGACCGCCGCAAGGCGATGCTGAACGACATCGCCATCCTCACCGGCGGCACGGTCATCTCCGAGGAGGTCGGTCTCAAGCTCGAGAACGCCGGCCTGGACCTGCTGGGCCGCGCCCGCAAGGTCGTCATCACCAAGGACGAGACCACGATCGTCGACGGCTCCGGCGAGAGCGACCAGGTTGCCGGTCGCGTGAACCAGATCCGTGCCGAGATCGAGAACAGCGACTCGGACTACGACCGCGAGAAGCTCCAGGAGCGCCTCGCGAAGCTGGCCGGCGGCGTGGCCGTCATCAAGGCCGGTGCCGCGACCGAGGTCGAGCTCAAGGAGCGCAAGCACCGCATCGAGGACGCCGTTCGCAACGCGAAGGCGGCCGTCGAGGAGGGCATCGTCGCCGGTGGTGGCGTGGCTCTGCTCCAGGCTTCCTCGGTCTTCGAGAAGCTCGAGCTCCAGGGTGACGAGGCCACCGGTGCCGCGATCGTCAAGCTGGCGCTGGAGGCCCCGCTCAAGCAGATCGCCGTCAACGGTGGTCTCGAGGGTGGCGTCGTCGTCGAGAAGGTGCGCAACCTGACCGTCGGCCACGGCCTGAACGCCGCGACCGGTGAGTACGTCGACATGATCGCCGAGGGCATCATCGACCCCGCGAAGGTGACCCGCTCTGCTCTGCAGAACGCGGCCTCCATCGCGGCGCTGTTCCTGACCACCGAGGCCGTCATCGCCGACAAGCCGGAGAAGGCCTCTGCGGCCGCTCCGGGCGGCATGCCGGGCGGTGACATGGACTTCTGATCGACCTGTTGGTTGATCAACCGTCCTGACGGAGGGCGGCACCCCTGCCAAGGGGGTGCCGCCCTTCGGCGTTCCCCCGGCGCATCGCTCTAGGTACGGGCGAACCGGGTGATCTGGTCGCTGAACTCCTCGGCCATCGGGGCGCTGACCGTCGGCTTGGTCCGGCCGATCGTCTCCAGGTAGTCCCGTGTGGTGGGCCGGCTGCGCTGCCCGGTGTCGATGGTCCGCTCGAACAGTGCCTGTGCCACCGTCCGCGCCACATGGGCGATGTCGGCCGGAGTGAACCGGTCGCTGGCCGCGGCCAGCGCTTCGAGATCGGCCTCACCGCCCGCCCGCGCCAGATAGCTGTCCCACAGCGCGACCCGCGCGGCGTGGTCGGGCGGCCCGATGGGCAGGACGTAGTCGAACCGCCCGTACCGGAGGAACGCCGGGTCCAGGATGGTCACGTCGTTGGTGGCGCACACCAGCAGCCTGCCGTCCCGGTCGCGGAACCGGACGATCGACTTGAGCAGCTCGTTCACGATGCCGACCGAGCCCGCGTCCGCGCCGCTTCGCCTCTTGGCGATCTCCTCGACCTCGTCGATGAACACCAGCGCGTGGTCGAGTTCCGCGATCTCGTCGAACCGGCGCCGCAGCCCGGGAGCCACTCCGTCCTCCGCCGCCAGCCGTGACGGGAAGAGTTCCACGAACGGCCAGGCGAGACGGCTCGCGACGGCCCGCGCAAAGGTGCTCTTCCCGGTCCCCGGCGGCCCGAACAGCACCACACAGCGCGGCAGTTCCACACCGTGCTGAGCCGCGGTCTCGGGGTGGGCCAGCGGCAGCACGAGCCGCCGCTCGACGAGCCGCTTCTCGTCGGCCATCCCGGCGACCTTCTGCCACAGACCGGCGGGCGGCAGCTCCGCCCCCAGCGAGGACAGCATCCCGACCTCCTGGGGCGAGACCGTCTGTGTCTTCTCGAAGAAGACCAGCCCCTTGCGGGTGCGGAAGCCCGAGTTGTGCAGAGCCTCGACACCTGTCTCGCCCTCGGGGAGCACCGCGTCCATCGTGCGCACACCGGCGGCGACCAGCCGGTGCTCCAGCGCGCCGAGCAGCGCGCTGCCCAGCCCACGGTGCCGCCAGGAGGGCAGCATGGCGATCCGCAGAATCCAGGCCCGGTCCTCCTGCCTGCGGCTCACCGCGGCCCCCACGACCACCTCGTCGGCCACGGCGACCACGGCGGGGTGGTGGGACTGCAGGGCGGCGACCACGTCGGACAGGCCGAACAGTGCGGGCTGGTGCGTCGTGCTGCTCTCCGCGTCGAGACGTACGAGGGCTTCGAGATCCTCGGGCGAGAAGTCTCTGATGTGCCAGCCGGCCATGTCTCCATCATGGGCGCGGTCCGCCGGGGCCACGACCGGGAGCCCGGCGGTCCCTCACCGGCGGTGCCGTCGTCGCCTGCAGGCGGAGGCCGCCGGGCGGTGTCCTTTCCGCGGGCGCGCTGAGACCGGAGGAGGCCGACGTGGTGCTGAAGGGCCGGTTCGGCCGTGCTCACGGACGGGCTCGGCCGGCAGCCGGCCAAGGAGCGCGGACGGTCGTGATCCGGGCGTCCCGCGGCCCGGGGTGGGGCAAACCCCCCTGCGGACCGGCCAGTTGGCACGATTGGGCTGCGGCCGTCGTCGCGCGAGGGTGTTCCCATGCGAATCATCAGCCAGAAGTCCGGCTTCACGTCCGCCGCCATGACCCTTCCCGTACTGGCGACCACCCTTCTCGCCCTCCCCGCACCCGCCTCCGCCGCCCCCGCCCCACGGCCGCCGACCTCACTGAGCTGGGAGAAGTGCGAGGGCACGGGGCTCGACCCGCGTCAGGAGTGCGCGACCCTGTCCGTCCCTCTCGACCACGCCGAGCCCGGCGGCCCGCAGATCTCCCTCGCCGTCTCCCGTGTCCGCAGCGAGGACCCGGCCGCCCGGCGCGGCACCCTGCTGCTGATCCCCGGCGGGCCCGGCAACTCCGGGGTCAACGAGCCCTCCCGGCGCGGGAAGGCGCTGCCCGGATCGGTGCGGGACGCGTACGACATCGTGAGCTTCGACCCCCGGGGCGTCGGCCGCAGCACCCCCGTCGGTTGCGGGCTCACGCACGAGGACCTGGCGCTGGTGAAGGTACGGCCGTGGCCCGACGCCGACGGCGGCATCGAGGGCAACACCGCCACCGCCCGGCGCCTCGCGGACGCCTGCGCCGCGCACGGCGGCGAGGTGCTGCGCTCCATCAGCACCCGCAACGAAGCGCGGGACATCGACCGCATCCGCCAGGCGCTCGGCGAGCGGAAGCTGTCCGCCTGGGGCGTCTCGTACGGGACGTACGCGGGAGCGGTGTACGCGCAGATGTTCCCGCAGCGCACCGACCGCTGGGTCCTGGACAGCAACGACGACCCCGATCCGAAGCGGGTGGCGCGCGGCTGGCTCGCCAACTACCAGACCGGTGTCGAGGATGCCTTCCCGGACTTCGCGGCCTGGGCCGCCGACCCCGCCAACCCGGACCGGCTGGCGGCTACCGCGGCGGAGGTCCGGCCGATGTTCCTCGCCCTGGCCGCACGGCTCGACCGGTCGCCGCTGCCGTGGCCCGGTGCCAATCCGGAGGAGCTCGACGGGAACGTCCTGCGACAGGCGCTGCTGGACAGCCTGTACACCAAGGACCGTTTCCCGTCCCTGGCCCGTCTGATCAGGGCAGCCCGCGACGGTTCACCGCTGCCCGCGGCGAACACCCCTCCCGATGCGGCCATGCAGAACACGGTCGCCGCCTCCGGCGCGACCATCTGCAACGACGCCGACGTCTGGCAGAGCACGCCGGCCGCGTACGCGCGGGATGTCGCGAAGAGCCGCAAGCTGTACCCGCTCACCGCCGGCATGCCGGTGAACATCTCGCTCTGCGCCTTCTGGCACGACAAGCCGCGGGAGCGCCCGGTACGGATCACGCCGGACGGAGGCCCGTCGAACGTGCTGCTGATCCAGAACCGGCGCGACCCCGCCACCCCGCTCGCGGGCGCCCTGAAGATGCGGGCCGCGTTCGGCGAACGGGCCAGGATGGTCACGGTCGACGCGGTCGGCCACGGTGCCTACCGGGCCAACGGCAACGAGTGCGGTGACGACGCCGTGACCCGGTTCCTGCTGTCCGGCGAACGCCCGGCGCGCGACACGCTCTGCGCGGGGGAGTAGGCCAACGGGGCCTGCCCGGCCGGTGTTTCAGCCGGTGGCGGTCCGCAGCGCGGCGCGCAGATGGCCGCCGCTCTCGGTGAGCAGCCGTTCGGCCGTCGGGCCGTCGACCGAGCCGAGGATCGTGAGGATCGCGTTCTTCACCTCGCCGTTCGTGGCGGCGAGCGCGGCCTCGATCTCCTCGTCGGACGCGCCGGTGGCCAGGGAGACGATGCGGCGGGAGCGTGCGCGCAGCTTCTCGTTGGAGGCGCGGACGTCGACCATGAGGTTCCCGTACGTCTTGCCGAGCCGGATCATCGCGATCGTCGAGATCATGTTGAGGACGAGCTTCTGGGCTGTGCCGGCCTTCAACCGGGTGGACCCGGTGATCAGTTCGGGGCCCACGACGACCTCGATGCCGTGGTCCGCCGCTGCGGCGAGCGCGCTGTCCGCGTTGCACGAGAGGCCGATGGTGAGCGCGCCGATGCCGCGGGCGTGCTCGACGGCACCGACCGCGTACGGGGTGCGGCCCGACGCGGAGATCCCGACGACGGTGTCGCCCGCGGCGACCTTCAGCCCGTCCAGGTCGGCGGCGGCCAGCTCCTTGCTGTCCTCCGCGCCCTCGACGGCCTTGACCATGGCCGACGGGCCGCCCGCGATCAGGCCCATGACCTCGGAGGGGTCGGTGTTGAACGTGGGCGGGCACTCGCTGGCGTCCAGGACGCCGAGCCGGCCCGCGGTACCCGCGCCCGCGTAGATCAGCCGGCCGCCGCGGGACATGCGCTCGGCGGTGTCGTCGATGGCGGCGGCGATCCGGGGGAGCTGGGCGGCGACCGCGGTGGGGACGGTCTGGTCCTCGCCGTTCATGATCCGGGCGATCTCGAGGGTGGGCAGCCGGTCGATGTCGGCGAGCTCGGGGCGGAACGCTTCGGTGGTGAGCGTGGCCAGCTGAGCGCGGAGTTCACCGTACGCGCGCGACGTGGAGGTCATGAGGAGCGGCTCTGCTTTCTCACGGGTCGAGGTCTGTTCAGCGGGCGCGGGAGCTGTGCCGGTGCGCGAGGGCCTCGTAGGAGGCGGCGAGTGCCGGGGCGGCCGTCTCGTACGTGCGCTGCGCGACGCCTATGAACAGACAGTCGACGACCAGGAGCTGACTGGTGCGCGAGGACATGGCCGCCGGGCGCAGCTCGCTCTCGCGCGCGGTGGACGTGGTCAGTACGTGATCGGCGTACTGCGAAACGGGTCCGTCGGGGCGGCCGGTGATCGCGACGGTCGTCGCGCCGCGGTCGAAGGCGACCCGCAGCGGCTCTATGACGTCGCCGGTGGAACCGGAGTGGGTGATCGCGATGGCCACGTCGCCGGAGCGCAGCTGTACGGCGTTGGTGACGGCGAGGTGCGGATCGCTGTGGGCGTGGGCGATGAGGCCGATGCGGAGCAGCTTCTGGGCGAGGTCCATGCCGACGAGGGAGGAGGCGCCGACGCCGTAGATGTCGATCCGGCGGGCGGTCGCGGCGGCGGCGACAGCGGCGCCCAGCTGGACGGTGTCGAGCCCGGCGGCGGTGTCGGCCAGGGTCTGCTGCTCGTCGAAGGCCAGCTTGGCGACGACATCGCCGATGGGGTCGTCGACGGCGATGTCGGCGGTGACGCTCGGGGCGCGCCCGGACTGCTGGTGGGCGGCGAGGCCGGCGAGCGCGAGGCGCAGGTCGCGGTAGCCGGGGTAGCCGAGGAGGCGGGCGGTGCGGACCACGGTGGCCTCGCTGGTGCCCGTGAGCTCGGCGAGGCCGGTGACCGTGAGGGCCGCACAGCCCGCCGGGTCCTCCGCGACGGCTCCGGCGACCCGCTGCATGGAGCGGGTCATGGACGGCGTGAGCGTGCGCACCTTGGCCGCGAGGGCGGCGGGGGCGGGCGGAGCCTCACCGCTGAAAATTTCCTTCACTGAATTGGTCACATCTGAAAGATATTTTCGGTCTTCCTTCATCGTCAACCCCTGGGGTGACAATGTCCCCATGGACGATGCGAACCCGCTCGAGCAGGCCCTGCACATGGCGCGCGCCCTGGTGCTGGCCGACCTGGCGGCCCGTGATGTGGCCGACGCCGCCGTGGTCTCCCTGGTCGAGGAGTCGGTGGCGCACCGCCGCTGGTGGGTCGAGCAGTGGCCGGAGGGTGTCGAGTTCCTCGCCGGCCTGGTCGCGCAGGACGTCCAGGACGGGCTGCTGGAGCGGTACGGCCGCTGGCCGCTCTGCCCGGTCTGCAGCGCGGGCGACCCGCACGCACTCGAGGTCGAACCGGAGCTGGGCCCCGACCCGCACTGGGTCTGCGGCAAGGCGGGTGTGGTGGTGGCACGGGTCGGCGGCCTCGCATGACGGTCTACATCGACCCGCCGACCTGGCCCGGCCACGGCCGGATGTGGTCCCACCTGATCAGCGACGTCTCGTTCGCGGAGCTCCACGCGTTCGCGGAGTCGATCGGCTGCCCGCCCAGAGCCTTCGAACGGGACCACTACGACGTCCCCTCCCACCGCTACGGCGACGCGGTGGCGGCGGGCGCGGTGCAGGTCACGAGCCGCGAGGTGGTCAGACTCCTGACGGCATCGGGGCTTCGCAGGCCGAAGGGGCGGCCGGCGTAGCGCTTGCTTCCGGCCCCCGCGCCGCCTCAGTCGCAGGCGGGGCTGACCTCGAGCTGTGCCGCTCGTGGCGATGCGGCGACCAGCCGCGAGGTGCCGTGCAGACGCAAGGACACCGCGACCAGCGCCAGCGCGACGATCGTCATCGCCGCGCCCGCCCAAGCCGTCGAGGCGAAGCCGAGGTTCGCGTCGATGACCGTGCCGCCGAGCCAGGGGCCTCCCGTGTTGCCCACGTTGAAGGCGGCCGTCGTGGTCGCTCCGGCGAGGATGGGGGCCGCGCCCGCGACGTTGAACATACGGGCGTTGAGGGCCGGCGCCGTGAAGAACGCCGAGAAGCCGAGGAGGAAGGCGAGGGTGACCGCGACGACGGGGCTGGAGGCGAAGAGCGCGAGCGCCGCCAGCAGGACCGTGGAGGCGGTGATGCCGCTGAGCAGGACGCCGAAGAGATGAGCGTCGGCGACCCGGCCGCCCACCGTCGTGCCGATCAGCGCGCCGATGCCGAACAGGGCGAGCACGCTCGGCACCCAGCCGTCGTCGAGCCCCGAGACGTCGGTGAGCAGCGGCGCGAGGTAGGAGAACGCGCAGAAGATGCCGCCGGCCGCCAGTGCCGTGATGGCCACCGAGAGCCAGACCTGCCGGTCGCGGTAGATCGACAGCTCCCGCTTGAGCCGCGGCTTCTCGGCGGGGAGCGGGATACGGGGGATCAGCGCGACCACACCGGCCAGCGCGACCGCCGACGCCGCGGCGACCGCCCAGAACGCGGACCGCCAGCCCAGGTGCTCACCGAGGAAGGCGCCGGCCGGGACCCCGAGAACGTTGGCTATGGAGAGCCCGCCGATCATCACGGCCATGGCACGGGCACGCGAGGAGAACGGCACCGTCGCGATGGCGACCGCCGCGCCCACCGCCCAGAACCCGGCGCACGCGAGCGCGCTGACGACACGGGACGCGAAGAGGATCTCGTACGTCGGCGCAAGGGCTCCCGCCACCTGTCCGAGTCCGAAGACGGAGATCAGGGTGACGAGCGTGGTCTTGCGGGGAAGCCGCAGTGTGGCCACCGCGAGGAGCGGGGCGCCGACGACCATGCCGATGGCGAAGGCCGAGATCAGCAGGCCTGCCTGGGGAATCGAGACGTTCATGTCGTCCGCGATGGGCGGCAGGAGCCCGGAGAGCATGAATTCGCTGGTGCCGAGGGCGAAGACGGAGAGCCCGAGTATGTAGACGGCCAGGGGCATGCGGGAATGTCGTCGCTCGGCGGATTCAGGCATGACAGTCGTAACGACGGGGATCGCTCCTTGCATTCCCGGCCCGGCCGGGCGATGTGTCAGGAGGAGGCGCCGAGCAGTCCCAGCTCCGTCTCCAGATTCCGGCGGGCCGTCGGTTCCCAGACCCGTACGCCGCGCGGCGTACGGAACAGCCTCGGCAGGTCCAGGAGCTGGCGCAGCACCGCGGCGCGGCCGTCGCGGAAGGCATCGTCCGGGACGAAGCCGTACTCCTCGCGGACCGCGGCGGCGTAGGCGGCGTACGCCCCCGGCGCCGAGGCCAGGATCGCCAGGTCCGCGTCGCACAGGACCGCGCCGTTGACGTCGGTGGTCCGCGGATCGTGGGTGACCGTGAGACGCACCAGGCGGGCGACCTCCTCCGTGGCGGCGGGGGACAGCCCGGCCTCGGGCAGGGCACGCTCGGCGAGGCGGGCGGAGCGCTCCTCGTTCTCCGAGCGGTCCGGGAAGTAGACCGCGTCGTGGAACCAGGCCGCCAGGCGTACGAGGTCCGGGTCGGCCGCATGATCGGCGAGCGTGTCGATGTGGCCGAGGACGGCGGCCAGGTGCGCGGTGGTGTGGTACCTGCGCTGCGGCTCGGCCCAGCGCGCGAGCAGATTCTCGGCGTACGGCTCGGGCGCGGGCCCGTCGGCCCCGCCGCGGGCCGCGAGCAGTGTCCGTGTCCAGCGTGCGCGGAGGTCCGGCAGGTCGGCGGTCGGGAGGTCGGCGGTCATGTGTCGACTCTAGAACTGCCCCTTCGCGATGCGGTTGGCTGGTCCCATGGAATCTGTACGCGATCCCGAGCTGCCCGGTCTCCTGCTGCGCACCGAGCGCGACGCCCTGATCCCGTTGCTGCGCGCCCGTCCCGGCGAGGACTTCGCCCTCCGCACCTGTTGCCCCGGCTGGACCGTGCGTCATGTGCTCGCACACTGCAGCTCGGCCCTGACGCGTGTGGTCGAGAGCCGGTTCGAGGGGGGGTCTTCACGCCCGCGTCGAACGACCGCGACATCGCCGAGCGCGCGGAGTGGTCCAACGGCCGCATCGTCGACGAGCTCGAGCGCGGGATGACCGAGGCCGGTCCGGTCATGGGCGCCGCGACGCACGGGATGCTGGACAAGATCGCGCTCGGGGAGTGGGTGCACGCCGGGGACGTACGGGAGGCCTTCGGGCAGCCGGAGGCGTACGAGGGCCCGGCGCTGACGCCGGCGCTCGCCCTGGTGGCCGGTCTGACCCGGGCGCACAAGACACAGCCGCTGCTGGCCCGGCTCGACGGGCACGACGCACCGCTCGTGCTCGGCGCGGACAGCCCCGATCCCGCGACGTACACCGGGTCGGCGGCGACCCTGGTCCGCCTGCTGGCGGCCCGCCCCCTGACGGGTACGCGGTACGAGCTCACCGGAGCCACGGAGAAGGAACTGGCTTTCTTCGACTGAGGTGTCGATATCGGGAGATAATAGGACCAAGGGCATGTGTTGCCGTCCCACGGGAAGTGGAGGCAGACGCCATGATCGGAATCATGATCGGCCTGGGGTTCATCCTGGTGGTCCTGCTGGCGGGAGCCATGTGGTGGGACGGGAGGCGACGCGATTCGCTGGTCCCGCCTCTCCCCGAGGAGCAGCCGAAGCCGCCGGACCACCGTGAGCACATCGAAGAGGTCCGCGAGGAGGACGACGACACCTTCCCGCACGCGGGTGACGACCGGCTCCTCCCGTACAACATGAAGACGCACAGCACCCACAGCACCGGCAAGGGCCGAGAGGACCGGCCGCTGCACGGCAAGAACGCGGGCGGCGGAGCCTTCGGCAGTGGTGGGCTGGGCGGTTGAGGTCAGGGCTGTCACCACTCGGGACGCCGGGTGTCATGACTGTCGCCGCTCCGGAGCGCCTCCCGTGCCGCTTTTCGATGCCCGCGGCACGGGAGGCGCACGTCACGGTGCCGGTGGTGGTGATGTTCCCCGTTCCGGTGGGTAGGCTGGCAATGGACTAGACCTGTCTGAGCCGTCTCCCAGGAGGATGGGGTCACATGAGCAACCGCGCAGTCCTGGAGGTGATCGCTCTGGACGCGGAGGACGCGGTCGCCGCCCGGTCCGGAGGGGCGGACCGGCTGGAGCTGGTCACCGACATGGCGGCAGACGGGCTGACTCCGTCACGAGAGACATTCGCCCGCATCCGCGCCGCGGTGGACATCCCGCTGCGCGTGATGCTGCGCCTCGCCGACGGGTTCTCGTCGGGGACGCCCGAGGATGTCGAAGCGCTCGTACGGGCGGCTGCCGGGCTACGGGCGGAAGGCGCCGACGAGTTCGTGCTCGGGTTCCTCGACGACGCCGGGAATCCGGACCTGGTGACCGTGGAACGGCTGATGGCCGAGCTGTCCGGCTGCGCGTGGACCTTCCACCGCGCCATCGACCGCGCGGCGGACCGCGACGCGCTGCGCAAGCAGCTCGCGGACCTGCCCGGCCTGGACACCTACCTGACGGCCGGCTCGCCGGACGGCGTCGACGACGGGCTCACCACCCTCGTCGCGGAGGCCGGCCGCGCGGGCGACCCGGGCTACGAGCCGACGCTCCTGGTGGGTGGCGGCCTGCGGCTGGACCACCTGCCCGCGCTCCGCCGGGCCGGGCTGGACGCGTTCCACATCGGCGGAGCGGCACGGCCCGGCGGCTGGGACGGCCCGGTCGCGCCGGAGGCCGTGCGGACATGGCGCGAAGCGCTGGACAACGAGGGCGCGTCCGGTCGGGCCTGAGCCTGCGGGCTCAGGGGGCGACGGGAACAGGACGCGGCGGCCCGCGTGGTGCTGTGCCGATCGCCGAGGCCGCCGGCACCGCCTTCATCGGTTCGAGACCCGCCCGGCGTCACACCGGCCGGCGCGTCCCGAGCCTTCTCGACTCGGACCGCGCCGACCGGTACCACCACGCCAACCTCACCGCCGGCGCCGGTGGCCGCCTCACTCCTCGAAGATCCCCGACGCCTGGGCCGACGGCCTGCGCCGCGTCTTCGGTGGCCGGCGGTTGAAGCGTTCGCCCTGCGCGGTCAGGGCGTCTTGGGTCGACGACCGGCGCCGAACCTCCCGCCGTCGGCGGCTGGAGCGTTCGCCCCGCGCGGTCAGGCCAGTTCGGCCGGCGACCGGCGCCGCGTCTTCGGCGGCTGGCGCTGAAGCGTTCGCCCTGCGCGGTCAGGCCAGTTGGGTCGACGGCCTGCGCCGCACCTCCCGCCGTCGGCGGCGGGAGCGTTCGCGCTGGGCGGTCAGGTGCCTTGGGGCGACGATCTGCGCCGCGTCTTCGGCGGCTGGCGCTGAAGCGTTGACGCCCTGCGCGTCAGCGCGCCTTGGGTCGACGCCATGCGCCGCACCTTTCCGCGGCAAGCCGCCGAAGCGTCCGCCCTGAGCGGTCAGGCCAGTTGGGCCGGCGATCTGCGCCGAACCTCCCGCCGCCGGCGGCTGAAGCGTCCGCCGCGCGCGGTCAGTGCGCCTTGGGGCGACGGCCTGCGCCGCACCTCCCGCCGTCGGCGGTTGGAGCGTTCGCCCTGAGCGGTCAGGCCAGTTGGGTCACGACCTGCGCCGAACCTTCCGCCGCACCCCCCCGCCGCGTCCGCCCCGCGCGGTCAGGCCAGTTGGGCCGGCAGCGGCTCCCGGTGCAGCACCGTGAGGCCCGACACCGCGCGGGTCAGCGCCACGTACAGGCGGCGCAGGCCCGTGCGTTCGTCCGGTTCGCCGGCGACCACGGCCGCCGGGTCGTCCAGGACGACGTAGTCGTACTCCAGGCCCTTCGCCAGCGACGCCGGGACCAGCGTCAGCCGCGCGTCGAGCGTGGTCTCCGAGCCCGGGTCCAGGTACGGCAGGCCCGCGGCCTCCAACGCGCCCGCCAGCGCGGCGATCCTGGCGTCCGCCGCGATCAGGCCGATCGAGCCCTCGTGCCGCAGCGACTCCTCGCACGCGCGCACCACTGCCGCGATGAGGTCCGCGGCGTCTGCCGCCTGCCGCACCTGGAGCGAGCCCGGCGACTCACGTACCGAGCTCACCTCCTGCAGTCCCGGAGACATGTGCGGCAGCAGCCGTGAGGCGTAGGCGATCACCTCGCGCGGCACACGGAAGCCCGCCGTCAGCTCCTCCACGGCCGCGTCCGGCTTGCCCAGATGCGTCAGTGCTTCCTGCCAACTGCCCGTCGCCCAGGGGGTGGTGCCCTGTGCCAGGTCGCCGAGCACCGTCGCCGAGCCCGTCGTGCAGCGCCGGCCGACCGCGCGGTACTGCATCGGTGACAGGTCCTGCGCCTCGTCGAGGACGACATGGCCCAGCGAGTGCGTCCGCGCCACCAGGTCTGTCGCCTCGTCGATCAGCACCGCGTCCGCCGGCGACCAGCGCGCCGACTTCACGCTCCGCGGCGGCTTCTGCCACAGGATCCGCTTCTGCTCCTCGTCGGACATCAGGCCGTCCGCGTGCGTGGCCAGGAAGCCGGCGTCGGAGAGCAGCCGCAGCACCAGCTTCGCCGGATCCACCGGCGGCCACACCTCCTTGACCGCCGCTTTCACCGCGGGGTTGCGCGCCACCGCGTCCTGCACCCGGTCGTCCGGCGCCTCGCCCGACTGCTCCATGCGCACCAGGACCGCATGCGCGATCCGCTGCGGCAGCGCGTCACGCGCGGAGCCGTATCGGATGTCGCGGTCCAGCAACTCCCGCACGATCTCCTCGAGTTCGTACGCGGGCACCCGCCAGCGCCGGGATCCGCGCACCACCACGACGGGCTCCGTGGGCAGCGTGACATGGGAGCGCAGAGCCCTGCGCAGGACCTCCGCCATCCTCGCGTCGCCCTTGACTACCGCGGTCGCCGCCTCGTCCGTGCCGCTCACCTCGACGTGAGCCACCAGATCGTCGACGGTCGCCTGCTTCACCTCCAACTCGCCGAGTGCGGGAAGCACTTGCTCGATGTAGTGGAGGAAGGAGCGGTTCGGCCCGATGACCAGGGTGCCCGTACGGGCCAGCCGCTCCCGGTGCGCGTACAGCAGATACGCCACCCGGTGCAGGCCCACCGCCGTCTTGCCGGTGCCCGGACCTCCCTGGACGCAGACCGTGCCGCCGAGGCCGGAGCGGACGATCTCGTCCTGCTCCGGCTGGATCGTTGCCACGATGTCCCGCATCGGGCCCACGCGCGGCCGTTCGATCTCCGCCTGGAGCAGCTTGCTGGTCCGCTC
Organism: uncultured Actinomycetota bacterium; assembly: GCA_963836215.1. GTDB lineage: Bacteria > Actinomycetota > Actinomycetes > Streptomycetales > Streptomycetaceae > Streptomyces. The sequence goes on along the minus strand of CAWIIU010000005.1, from coordinate 3,470,131 downwards.
GGCCTCGGACGGGTCGCTCAGATGCTCGTCCTCGTACGCCGTGAGCTCACCGGTCGTGTAGCCGAAGCGTCTGCGCAGACCCACGTCCAGCGGGTCCTTCTTCGAGGCCCGGTAGAAGGGCTGCGAGACCGGCGCGCGCCAGTCGACGACCATCGGGTCGCCGTCCGTGTCGTGGACGTGGCGGCGGCCGATGTAGAAGCGCCGGCCCTCGTGCGTGGTGTGCAGGTAGTCGAGCCGGCCGAAGAACAGCGGGGTGTGGGACAGATCGGCCAGCGCCTTGATGCGCTCGTCGATCTGCGCCTCCAGGACGGCCGCGTTGACCCAGTTCGCGGTGACGTCCTTGATGTCGAGAGCTTGGACGTCCTCGCGCATCGCGCGCAGTGCCGCACGGGAGGCGGACAGATGGCCGCGTTCACGTGCCAGGGGATCGGACGGCGGTTCCAGGAGCGGTACGGCGTCGGTCGGGTCGGGTACAGGGGCGTGCGCGGGCACGGGTCGCCTCCGGCTGCGGTGTGGATCTGGGCAGGGCAGACCGGCCGGTTTCCGTCCGGACGGCGGCGCTCCTCGGAGGGAGGCGGGCAGGACGGAGGAGTCTAGTCAGCGGGGCGGGCGCGGGCGACCGAATTTGTCCGGGGTACCGCCGCGGGTACCGGTCCGGGGCGTCATCCCCGTAGGGGACGCCGTATGCCTGGAGTCGTACGCCGGTACGCGCACGGTTCAGTCCATGGATCGATGTATCGCGACGGCCGGAAATCCATCATGGAGACATGAGTACAGCGACCTTCACCCCAGCCCATGTGCCCCAGCCCCATCACGGAGCCACCGCGACCGGCGTCCGGCATCCCCCGCACCGCGTGGGCAACGCCCTGCGCGCCGTCAAGGTTTTCGCGAGTGCCGTCTTCAGCGTGGCGGTCCTCGGCGAGTACGCGGAGGAGGCGGGCGTCCGCCGCCGCTGACCCGCGTCCCCTTGCACCACCAGGGGTCGCGGCCGTGAGGTACCGGAACGTGACTCCCCGTTGACCTACCGCAGTTGCCCCTTGTTCTTCCGCCCCTCCCGGACCGCGCCGTGTCCCCCGCGGTGAACGCAGTGAATGAGTACCTGCGCACGCACGGGTTGAGTACCGCGCCCGAGGCGGCGGCCGTACGCCGGTGATGGACTGGCGCACATGACGAACGACACCCTGCCCCCCGGCCAGTGGCTTCCCGGCGCGCTCCCGCCGGTGCGCGACCCGCGCAGTTACGACGCGAAGGCCGTGCTCGTGCGGATCGTCGCGGGTGTGCTGCTCGTCCCGCTGCTGCTGATCGGCCTGTTCTTCGTCGGTCTCTCGCCGATGGCCACCGACAGCTGTGGCCCCGACAACTGCTCCGACGCGCTCAACCAGTCGCTCGTTGCCGCGCCCGTGATGTGGCTCGCGGCCGTCGTGATGCTGGCGGCGACCTGGGCCCTGCCCTCGCGCCCCCGGTTCCGGGCGGCGCGAGGGTGGCTGGCCGTGGGCTCCGGGGCCGCCGGGCTGATGACGATCGTCATCCTTGCGACCCTGCCGACCGGCTGAGGGCCGGACCCCGGTCCTAGTCGCCCGCGAGCAGCTCGTCCGCGTCCATGATCCGGTAGGCGTAACCCTGTTCGGCCAGGAATCGCTGGCGATGGGCGGCGAAGTCCTGGTCGATCGTGTCGCGGGCCACCACCGAGTAGAAACGCGCCTCGTGGCCGTCCGCCTTGGGCCGCAGCACCCGGCCGAGGCGCTGGGCCTCCTCCTGCCGGGAGCCGAAGGTGCCCGACACCTGGATCGCGACCGTCGCCTCCGGCAGGTCGATGGAGAAGTTCGCCACCTTGGACACGACCAGTACGGAGATCTCGCCCTGACGGAACGCCTCGAACAGCTTCTCGCGCTGCGTGTTCGGCGTCTCACCCTTGATCACCGGGGCGTCCAGATGCTCGCCGAGCTCGTCGAGCTGGTCGATGTACTGGCCGATGACCAGGGTCTGCTCACCGCGGTGCTTGGCGACCAGCGCCTCCGTCACCTTCCGCTTGGTGGCGGTGGTGGCGCAGAAGCGGTACTTCTCCTCGGTCTCGGCGGTGGCGTACGCGAGCCGCTCCGAGTCGGTGAGGTTGACCCGGACCTCGACACAGTCCGCGGGCGCGATGTAGCCCTGTGCCTCGATCTCCTTCCAGGGCGCGTCGAAGCGCTTGGGGCCGATGAGCGAGAACACGTCGGACTCGCGCCCGTCCTCGCGCACGAGCGTGGCCGTCAGACCGAGACGCCGCCGCGCCTGGAGGTCGGCGGTGAACTTGAAGACGGGCGCGGGCAGCAGGTGCACCTCGTCGTAGAGGATCAGGCCCCAGTCGCGGGAGTCGAAGAGCTCCAGGTGGGGGTAGATCCCCTTCCGCCTGGTCGTCAGCACCTGGTAGGTGGCGATGGTGACCGGGCGGATCTCCTTGCGGGTACCGCTGTACTCGCCGATCTCCTCCTCGGTCAGACTCGTGCGCTTCACCAGCTCGTGCTTCCACTGCCGCGCGGAGACGGTGTTGGTGACCAGGATCAGCGTGGTCGCCTTGGCCTGCGCCATCGCACCGGCGCCGACGAGGGTCTTGCCGGCGCCGCAGGGGAGTACGACGACACCCGAGCCGCCGTGCCAGAACCCCTCGACGGCCTGCTTCTGGTAGGGCCGCAGGGCCCAGCCGGTCTCGTCGAGGTCGATGCGGTGCGCCTCGCCGTCGACGTATCCGGCGTGGTCCTCGGCGGGCCAGCCGAGCTTCAGCAGCGTCTGCTTGATCTGGCCGCGCTCGGAGGGGTGCACGGCGACCGTGTCCGGGTCGAGGCGCTCGCCGACCAGCGGCTGCACCTTCTTGGACCGCAGGATCTCCTCCAGGACCGGGCGGTCGGTGGAGGTCAGCACCAGGCCGTGGGTGGGGTGCTTGGAGAGCGTGAGCCGGCCGTAACGGGCCATCGTCTCGGCGACATCGACGAGCAGGGCGTGCGGGACGGGGTAGCGCGAGAACTCGACCAGCGCGTCGACGACCTGCTCGGCGTCGTGGCCGGCGGCCCGGGCGTTCCACAGGCCGAGCGGGGTGACCCGGTAGGTGTGGATGTGCTCGGGCGCGCGCTCCAGCTCCGCGAAGGGCGCAATGGCCCGACGGCAGGCGTCCGCCTGCTCGTGGTCCACTTCGAGGAGAAGAGTCTTGTCGCTCTGAACGATGAGCGGTCCGTTCACACTGGGCCCTTTCGGTAAGCCAAACCTCCAGTGTGCCGCATTGAGTACCCGGGCCGAAGTGGATGAGTACGCGCACTCTGCCCGCGCGGACGTCCGGACGGTTGGCTGAGGGCATGGGAATCCAGCCGAATCCGTACGCAGCACAGGCCGCCCCGGGCTCTGCCCCGTATGTTCCGTACGTCCCGTACCCGCACTACACGCCTGTTCCGGTGCGGGACGCGAAGTGGTGGACGGTGCCCGCGGTCTACACGCCGCTGGTGCTGCTGTTCGCGTACCTCGACTTCACGTCGTACGGCACACCGCTGCCCCCGGTGTGGGCGCTCGGCCATCTGGTCTCCGTCGCCCTGGTGGCCGCGAGCTGGCTGCCCGCCGGGACCGTGCGGCGGCGGAGCACACGGCATGTGCTGGGAGCCCTGGCCTGCCTGTACGCCCTCGCCTACACGAAGGTGATCATGACGGTGGCCGTGGGGGCCTTCGTCGTCGCGCTGATCACCGGCAACGTGTCCTCATAACGCGCCGGACTGTCCGCCCCGGGCGGGGGCATCCGGGTAGGCATGACCGTAGAAGCGGAAGACGCAGTGGGCCGCAGAGCCCCGGCACGCGCCTCGTGGGGCAGCACCCTGCTGCGCGTGCTGATCATGGTCGTCGGGTTCGTCGCGCTGGTCGCCTTCTCGGCCGTGCTCGCTCGGCTGACGCTCACCCCCTCACCCGCATCCGAGTCCATCGCCGGGACCAACCTCCGGCCGGGGCACTCCCTGCGGCAGTACGCCGAGGACTACACGTTCCTCGCGGCCTGCAAGCAGGTCGGCGGCAATCTCGTACTGGGTGCCCCGTTCGGGCTGATCCTGCCGGTGCTCGTGCCGCGCAGGCTCCGGATGATCCGGGTCGTGGTGCTCACCGGGCTGGTGATGGTGCTGGTCGAGCTGGCACAGGGCGCGATCGTCGAAGGCCGGGCCTTCGACGTGGACGACGTGATCCTGAACACCAGCGGGGCACTGATCGCCTACGTCCTCGTGGGGCGCAGGATCGGCCACCGCTTCCACACGCTGGCAGAACCCGTGCCCGTGCCGAAGCCCACGCCCGCGCCCGCGCCACGGGAGCGTACCGGCGACAAGACGCGGACCCGGCTCACCGACCGGCTGCGGCTCAGGCGGAGTCGTCCGCGAGTTCCGCGACGCCCGTGATGCGGTGCAGCGGGTAGGTGCGCACCTCGTCGGCGGTGTGGTCGTACGCCGTCACGAAACCGCCCTCCACCCGGACCGGCGCGATCACCCGCTGGCTGGCCGAGCCCTCCGCGTTGACGTAGCCGATCCACAGCGCCGAGCCGGTCATGGCCGCGGCCTGCACGGTGGCGAGGGTCTCGGAGGCGGTGGAACGGGGCAGTTCGCCGTTCTGCGCGGCCTCGGCGGCGGCCGGCTTGCGCACGACCGTGGCCGCGAGGTCACCCGCGCGGATCGCCTTCACCGCCGCGCCGAGCAGCGTGGCGTCGGGGACGGGCGGGCCGTCGGGGACGGGCGCGGGAGGTGTGCGCGGCGGGGTGCGGCGGGCATGGGCGCGGGTGATGAGGACATCGCCCTCCGCCGATTCGGCGGCCGGCGCGTACCCCATGGTCCGCAGGCCGTCGAGCAGCGTCGCGGGGTCGGCCTGCGCGGCGAGGACCGTGGGTGCGAGGCGGCGCAGCCGCATGCCCTGGGAGCGCTTGTCGGCGAGGATCTCGTCGAGCACGGCGTCGTCGTCGCAGCGTACGTAGGAGGACGCGGCCCCGATGCGCAGATGACCGTGGCGGCGGGCCACGTCGTCGATGAGGTACGTCAGCGGCTGCGGCACGGGCGTACGTGAGTGGCTGACCAGGAAGGTGTGCAGCTCGGATGCGGACCGGCCGGCGTCGAGCGCGCGGCGCACGGAGCCGGGCGTGAAGCGGTAGACGGTCGCGCCGCCCTTGGACTCGACGTCGGCGAGCACGGCGAGTGTCTCGGCCAGCGGCCGTTCCAGGGGACCGGGGGCGACGGCGGTCAGGTCGGCCTGCAGCAGGACGTGGTCGAGCGGCTGGGGCAGGAGCGGTGCGAGAGCGGCCGCGGCGCGGGCGGCGGTGTCGGTGCCCGCATCGTCCAGGAGAGCGCGGCCGTGGGCCGACAGCGCGCCGCGGCCCGTCACACCCAGGGTCTCCGCCTCCGACAGCGTCCACGCCGCGACCCGCGAGCGCAGGTCCATCGGACCGCCCGCGGTGTTCCGCGCGGCGTTCACGTCCGCGTTGCGCAGCGGGCGTTCCCAGCGCAGCCGCGCCAGCACCGTCTCCGGGTCGGGGGCGGTGCCCTCCGGGAGAGCGGACAGCAGGTCGAGCACCCGGCGGCGTACCTCCGCGGCAGCCGAACGGTCCAGGTCGGGGCCGAGCGCGGCGAGCGAGCGGCCCTTGGCGTCCTGGCTGCCGACGAGACCGGACGTGCGGGTCGCCCCGAGCCAGGCCGTGGCGAGCAGCGCCCAGCGCTCGGCGGCGGGCAGCGTCAGCCACTCGTCGTACGCGGGCGTCGGGGCGAACCGCTCGTCGGCCTCCCCGTCGGCGGCCAGCAGCCCTGCCGCGTAAGCCAGTTCGATCCAGAAGGCCGCCATCGGTTCGGTCGTGTCCAGCGCGGCGGCGGCCCGCTTGAGGTCGCGTACCGAAAGCCCTCCGGACCGCATGACGGCCGGTCCGCCCTCGTGCCAGTCCTGCAGCAGGTCCTCGACCGTCGACAGCGCGGTGAACGCCTGGCCGGCCGCCGTGCTGTCCATGAGCTGCGGGCGTCCCGGCCCGGTCGCGGCGGGCGCCACGGCCGGCGGCTCCGGCTCCGGCACCCGGTGCGCACGGCCGGCCCGCAGATGCAGCGCGGCCTCCCGCGGCAGCACGACCGTGCGCGGAGAGGCGGGCAGCAGCAGCCCCCGGTCGCGCAGCCACTGCACGGGCGGCGTGGGATTCGCCGTCACCTCCCCGTAGGGAGGGCCCCAGACCAGCCGGTCCAGCACGGTCAGTGCCTCCATCGGCGCGGTGTCCAGCAGCTCACCCATCCGCCGGCGGTCGGTGAACAGCGAGGTCAGCGCGGTGACGGCGGACACGGGGTCGTGTGTCGACGGCAGCCCCGCCGCCGTGAGGATCTCCTGCAGCCGGGTCGGCGACATGCCGGAGGTCGCCTCGGCGACGGTCGGGCCGAGTCCGGTCGGGGACGGCCGGGTGGGGGAGGGCGCGAGCAGTTCGCGGGCGGTGCGCACCAGCCGCAGCCGGTCGTCGCCGCCCCACAGCAGCGCCTGCCGTCGCAGTGTTCCGACCGCGTGCGGCAGGGCCGCCTCGACGGCCGGGTCGCCCTCGTCACCGGTCAGCAGCGCGAGCAGGGTCTCGTACGGGGCGGGGTCGGGGGCGACGGCCAGCGCCTCGGCGGTCTGCAGCGTGAAGCGGTCCAGATGTTCCAGAGCGCGTACGACAGAGGCGCGCGTACCGGCACGGGTGGCCAGCTGGGTCAGGTCGTTGGGCACGGGGTTCAGCAGATCGGGGCGGGCGCGCAGCAGTGCGCCCAGTTCCTCGTCGCCGCGGGTACGCAGGGCCTCGGCCAGCGTGCGCGGACTGCTGCTTCCTTCGGGCATGGTCCCCATCCGCCCCACGTTAGACCCTGGAGCGCTACGGTCGGGGACGTGGGGATCGAGAGCGACCAGCTCATCTACGACTATCTGAGCCGGGTCGGCGACCTGGCCCAGCAGCAACAGCTGTCGTCCGGCACGCGGATGGAACTCGTGTCCGGACTGCGCGGCGAGATCGACCGGCAGCGGGCGAAGGCGGTGTCGGACAGTCCGGCGGCCGTGCGCCGCATCCTGGGGCGGCTCGGCACACCGGACGAGGTCGTCGCAGCGGCGTCCGCGAACGGTGAGGCGCCGGTGCCGCGCGCGACACCGCGGGCTGCCGCGCCGGACCCGTCGGGGCCGGACCTGTCCAAGCCGTCGCGGAGGACCGGTCCGACCGGGCAGCGCGTGCGCCGCCGGATCCCGAAGCCGCGCAGATCCGCCGCACCGGAGGAGACCTCCTCGCCGCGAGCCGCCGCGCCGCCGCACCTCGCCGGGACGGACGAGCTCGGCCCGTCCGACGGGGTCGACTGGTGGCGGGTGGAGCCCAAGCCGTTCGGCGCGGGCGAGAGCGTCGCCGGGTTCACCGGGGGCGTCGAGATCCCCGAGATACTCAAACCCCCTCCGACGGAGGAGGAGTTGGCCGCCGAGGCGGCGCTCGGCGAGGCGGACGAGGCGGAGGAGTACGACGACGCCGATGAGGTCGTCGAGGCGGAGACCGTCCCGCGCCGCCGGTGGCGGCTGCGGCGCCGTGCGCAGGACGTGGTGCCGACGGCGGGCTTCGGCAACCCGTTCCTGCTGGTGGCCGCCGCGCTGCTGGTCGCCGGTGCCGCACTCGGCTCCTGGCCGGCGCTCGGGCTCGGCTGGCTCCTCGCCTACGGCTCTCGCCGGCTCACCACGACCCAGGTGAAGACGGCGGTGTTCGGCCTCCCCGGAGCCGTGGTCGCGGGCGGACTCGTCTGGCTCTGGGGCCGGTTCAACGGCCGCTGGGGCGAGCCGATCCCGGAGCACGGCATGCGGGACGCACTCACGGAGACCTGGCCGTGGGTGCTGAAGGGTGCCGCTGTCGTGTCCGCGCTCTACCTGGTGTGGCGGGCCCGGCGGCGGTAGCGCCCCACCCGTTGCGGACAATGGCCGTATGACCTCGCACTCCTCGCCCCGCGCCCTGACCGTCGGTTTCGACCTCGACATGACGCTGATCGACTCCCGCCCCGGCATCCACGCCGCCTATGTGGCGCTGGCTGCGGAGACGGGCGTACGGATCGACGCCGATCTCGCAGTCACCCGGCTCGGGCCGCCGCTGGAGCAGGAGATGGCGCACTGGTTCCCGGACGAGCAGATCCCGGCCATCTGCGACCGGTACCGCGAGCTCTACCCCACCTACGCGATCGAGCCGACCCTGGCGATGCCCGGCGCACACGAGGCCGTGAGCGCGGTGCAGGAGCTCGGCGGCCGGGCGATCGTCGTCACGGCCAAGCACGAGCCGAACGCCAAGCTCCATCTCGCGCATCTGGGCCTGGAGCCCGACGCGGTGATCGGCTGGCTGTGGGCGGAGGCCAAGTCGGAGGCGCTGCGCGAGCACGGGGCGAGCGTGTACGTGGGCGATCACATCGGGGACGTACGCGGCGCACGCACGGCCGGTGCACTGTCGGTCGCCGTGCCGACGGGCCCCTGCACCGCGGACGAACTGCGGGAAGCGGGCGCGGACGTGGTCATCGAGGACCTTGCCGCGTTCCCGGAGTGGCTGCGGAGCTACCGCGCCGACCGGGTCGCCCGGCGCTGAGCCGCGATCGACCGCAGCACACCCGCAGCGGCGATCAGGAAGCCGACGCCCATCAGCATGCACACCGCGTACGCGAGGGACGGGAACGGCTCGGTGCCGAGGAACAGCGGTGCCATGGTGACCAGTGTGGCGACCGCGCCGACGATGAAGACCAGTGCGCCGGTGCGGACCAGCCCGTCACCGGGTGCGGGAGGAGTAGCAGTCATCCGGCCAGGGTAGTTCCCTGCGCGTAGGAAGAGATCGGCGCCGTCTTGTCACCGGCCCCTGGACCATTAGCCTTGGGGGTGGCGGGTCAGGCGACCCGCTGTAGTGCTATCCAGAGCCGTTTTTCGGCGCCCATTCCGGTGCCCCCAGCGCCCCAACGAGTACGAGGACGAGGACAGACGTGCCTACCGGCAAGGTCAAGTGGTTCAACAGCGAGAAGGGCTTCGGCTTTCTCTCCCGCGACGACGGCGGCGACGTCTTCGTGCACTCGTCAGTTCTTCCCGCAGGGGTCGACGTGCTCAAGCCGGGCCAGCGGGTCGAGTTCGGCGTGGTCGCCGGACAGCGTGGTGACCAGGCGCTTTCGGTGACGATCCTCGACCCGGCCCCCTCCGTGGCGGCGGCGCAGCGGCGCAAGCCCGACGAGCTGGCGTCGATCGTGCAGGACCTGACGACGCTGCTGGAGAACATCACGCCGATGCTGGAGCGCGGCCGGTACCCCGACAAGGTGCACGGCGCCAAGATCGCGGGTCTGCTGCGGGCGGTGGCGGACCAGCTGGACGTCTGATCACTGCGTCGGTTCGACGAACGTCAGCGCATCGCGGCCGAGGGGCGGTACGAGCCCCTCGGCCGCGGCGCGTGTCAGCAGCCCGCGCACCGCGGCGTAGCCGTCCTCGCCGAGGCCGGCGGTGAACTCGTTGACGTAGAGCCCGATGTGCTGGTCGGCCACGGCCGGGTCCATCTCCTGGGCGTGCTCCCGTACGTACGGCCGGGAGGCCTCGGGGTCGTCCCACGCCATCCGCACCGACGTGCGGATCGCTTCGGCCAGCTGCTCCAGGGTCCTTGTGCCCAGCGACCGCTTGGCGATGATCGCGCCGAGCGGGATGGGCAGGCCGGTCGTGGACTCCCAGTGCTCGCCCATGTCGGCGAGGCAGTGCAGCCCGTAGTTCCGGTAGGTGAAGCGCGCCTCGTGGATGACGAGTCCGGCATCCACCTTGCCGTCGCGCACGGCGGGCATGATCTCGTGGAACGGCATCACGACGATCTCGCCGACGCCTTCGGGGACGACGTCCGCGGCCCACAGCCGGAACAGCAGGTACGCGGTCGAGCGCTCGCTCGGCACGGCGACGGTCCTGCCGCGCAGGTCCACGCCCGCCTCCCGGGCCAGCACCAGCGGGCCGCAGCCGCGGCCCAGCGCGCCGCCGCAGGGGAGCAGGGTGTACTCGTCGAGCACCCACGGCAGCACGGCGTAGGACACCTTCAGGATGTCGAACTCGCCGCGCTCCGCCATGCCGTTGGTGATGTCGATGTCCGCGAACGTCACATCGATCCCGGGCGCGCCGGGGACCCGTCCATGGGCCCAGGCCTCGAAGACGAAGGTGTCGTTCGGGCAGGGCGAGTACGCGATCTGCAGGGTCACGGCGACTCCTCGAACAGGGGGGTGAGCAGCTGGAAGGCGCACCGCAGGGAGTCCAGCGCCGGCCCGATGCGCCAGGCCGCGCGGTCGCGGGGGCCCACCGCGTTGGAGATCGTGCGGATCTCCAGGACGGGCACCCGGTGGGCCGCCGCGGCCTCGGCCACCCCGAAGCCCTCCATCGCCTCGGCCCCGGCGTGAGGGTGACGGTTCCTCAGCTCCGTGGCGCGCTCGGCGGTGCCGGTCACGGTGGAGACGGTGAGCACGGGGGCGACGAGATGCTCCTGCCCGCCCGCCTCGAGGAGGTCGGCGGCGCGTCCCGGCAGGCCGGCGGGCGGCCGGTGGGCCGTACGGCCGAAGCCGAGCTCGTCGACGGGGAGGAAGCCGTCGGGGGTCTCGGCGCCCAGGTCGGCGGCGATGATCGCGTCGGACACGACGACGGTGCCGAGGGGAGCGGCCGGGAAGCCGCCGCCGATGCCGGCGGAGACCACGAGGTCGTACGCGGCGGGTGCCGCGTCCGCGGTGACGCCGGAAGCGACGGCTGTCGTCAGGGCTGTTGCCGTCGCGGCGGCTGCGGCGGCCGGACCCACACCGGCCGCGAGGACGTCGACGACGGGTGCGCCGGGGCCGGGTCGGGTGAAGCGGGTCAGCGTGTACCCGCCCGGCAGGGGGCGGGGGGCCGAGGCCACCAGCGCCGTCAGACCCGCGGCGACGGAGTCCGCCTCCGCCGCCACCGCGGTCACGACCAGTACGCGCACAGCCTCGCCCCTGGGGTCAGGAGGACTTCTCGAGCGTGAAGTGCCAGATCCCGGTGAGCTTCTTGCCGTTCGTCTCGACGATGCTGACCTGCGCCTTGTCCGTGGTCTCGCCGGTCTGCGAGGTGAAGAAGGCGCTGCCCGGGATGGTCCGGTACGAATTCTTGTACGGCTCCTGCTCGGCCTGCTGGCCGCCGATGAACAGTGTCCAGCCGTGGTCGGCGATCTCGGGGTCGACGCCGAAGCGGACCTTGTCGTCCATCGAGACCTTGATGGTCTTGCCGGACTTCTTGTCGTTCAGGCAGCCCTGGATCAGGGACTCCTTGATGGCCTTGCCGTCGTTGTAGCAGGCGGCCTCGGTGTGGACCGAGTCGGTCCCGACCGTCACGGTCGCGAGCGGCGTCGGCTTGTCGCAGGCGGAGAGTACGAGGAGCCCGGCGGAGACGGCACCCACGGCGGCGGCGGCGCGGCGGCGCCTGCCGGAGAAGAACGCAACGGTCATGCCCGAAAGGCTATAGGGCGGGCCGCGTCTCCCGCCGCGGGGGTGCCGTGTCGCGGGGCGCCGCATGCGCCTGAGGACTGCTCGGAGACCGCGCTCTCCGGGCGTGTCCTCGGCCGCCGGACGCGCCGGAGCGGCCCGAGGGGGGCGGCTAGGCCACCTTGGCGCGCGGCTGGTGGCGGTACGCGCTCACCAGGCCCCGCACCGACAGCACCGCGCCCACGGCCACGATGCCCGCGGCCACCGACATCCCCAGTACTCCGTTCAACGGCAGCGCGATGCCGATCGCACCGCCGACCACCCACGCCATCTGCAACAGCGTCTCCGAGCGCGCGAACGCCGACGTGCGGACCTGTTCCGGCACATCGCGCTGGATCAGCGCGTCCAGGGACAGCTTCGCCAGCGCCTGGCACAGGCCCGCCGAGGCGCCCAGCACCGCCACCATCCCCGCGCCGAAGAACACCGCCGCCGCGATCGCCGCCGTCAGGACCACTCCCAGCACCGTCGCGATGATGATCTCCGGACCGCGGGACCTCAGCCACGCACCGACCGTCGTACCGAGCGCGTTGCCCACGCCCGCCGCCACGCCCACGATCCCGAGCGACACCGCCGCGCTCTGCCCGGGCAGCGGGTTCTCCCGCAGCAGGAAGGCGAGGAAGAAGATCAGGAAGCCGGACAGCGCGCGGAGTGACGCGTTCGCCTGCAGCCCGTGCAGCACCGAGGGCCCCACCGTCCGCAGGCTCGGCTTCTTCTCGCCGTGCGTGAGCATGTGCGCCTTGCCCTCGCCCTTCGCCGAGTCCACCTTGGGCGGCATCGTGAAGGCCCAGTACGCGCCGAGCAGGAACAGCGCACACGCCCCGTACAGCGGCCACTCGGGCCCGATCTTCTGCAGCCCCACCCCGATGGGCGCGGCGATCCCGGTGGCGAGCAGCCCGGCGAGCGTGACCCGGGAGTTCGCCTTCACCAGCGAGAAGCCCGGTGGCAGCAGCCGTGGCACGACAGCGCTGCGGACCACTCCGTACGCCTTGGACGCGACGAGCACCCCCAGGGCCGCCGGATACAGCTCCAGCCCGCCCGTCGCCACCGCGCCCGACAGCGTCAGCGCGAGCACCACCCGGGTGAGCATCGCGCCGGCCATCGCCGCCCGGCGGCCGTGCGGGATGCGGTCCAGCAGCGGGCCGATGACCGGGGCCAGCAAGGTGAAGGGCGCCATCGTGACGGCCAGGTACAGCGCGACCCGCCCACGCGCCTCGTCCGTCGGGACGGAGAAGAAGACCGTTGTCGCCAGCGCGACGGTGATCATGACGTCGCCCGCGCCGTTGACCGCGTGCAGTTCGATCAGTTTGCCGAGTCCCGACTCGCCCGCGCCGTGCGCGTGTGTCGCTTTGCGGATGCCCCGCGCGGTGCCCGTGAACGGCAGATGCAGGGCACGCCCGACCGCCCGGCCTGCTCTTCTGAGCGACCCGGATTCCACGGACGACCTCACGGCTGCCACGTCGTCATAGTGCCCCAAGCCCCGCCGTCGGGAACGGTGATGCGTCGTAGTTCGCCCGTTGTTTGGGGCGGGCAGGTGGGCTGCGGGCTGCGGAGGGGGTAGCGTGCGTAGCGCGCCACCGGCGGTTGTTCCCGGCCGCGCGCCTGTTCGGCATCCCGCAGAATGGATGACAGACAGGTGTGCCCGAGACAGGTTGGTCCGGGCGCGGACGTCGATGCGGCCCTCTGGTCCGCTCCGCCTGCGCCCCGTACCTCGCGACTCGGCCGGCGCACCCGTGAGACGGCGTAGGAGAGAAGCGAGACCTGTGAGTGCTGCGACGACGCGAAGCCGTACCCCTGACCGTCTGTGCGCCGAGGCGGTAGACCTCGCGCGCTCGGCGGCCGAGGAGGCCGCCGCGCCAGGAGTGGTCGGCGAGCACGTGTCCCTCGTGTCCGAGGGAGACCGTGTCGTCACGCACTTCTTCGAGTGCAAGGAACCCGGCTACCGGGGCTGGCGCTGGGCCGTCACGGTCGCCCGCGCCTCCCGCGCGAAGGTCGTGACCCTCGACGAGACGGTCCTCCTCCCGGGCCCGGACGCGCTGCTCGCGCCCGAGTGGGTGCCCTGGAGCGAGCGGCTGCGGCCCGGCGACATGGGGCCCGGCGACCTGCTGCCCACGGAGGCCGAGGACCTGCGCCTGGAGCCCGGCTTCACGGGTGAGGACGCGCCCCCGCCGAACTCGGTGGTCGCCAAGACGTCGCACGACATGGCGGAACGCGTCGAGGCGGAGGACGCCGAGCTGACCGACCGCCGGCCCGCGGAGACGGTCGTGAACGGCCGCGGCACGATCGCCGCCGTGGCCGAGGAGCTCGGCATGCGCCGGGCGCGGGTGCTCTCCCGGTACGGGCTGCACGTGGCGGCGGACCGCTGGGAGGAGTCCTTCGGCGCGAAGACCCCGATGGCACAGGCGGCACCGGCGGCCTGCGTGTCGTGCGGGTTCCTGGTCGCGCTCGGCGGCTCGCTGGGGCAGGCGTTCGGGGTGTGCGCGAACGAGTTCTCGCCCGCGGACGGGCGCGTCGTGTCGCTGTCGTACGGATGCGGGGGCCACTCGGAGGCCGCGGTGATGCCGAAGACACCGACGCCGGCGCCGCCGGTGTTCGACTCGGTGGCCACGGACGAGTTCCCGCTCCGGCCGGCCCGCGACGGCGGCTCCGTCTCCGAGCCGGACGCGACGTCGGACGACCTGGGTCACTCGTAGTCCGTCGCGGACGGCCAGACCAGGGCCCTGGCCGTCCGACGCGGACCCCGCACCGTCCGGCGCCCCGGTTTCCGGCCGTCCGGCGGTGCGTCCCCGCAGGCGGAGTCCTGTCACCGCGCACGGGATGCCGGGCCCGGCCGACCGGCGCCCGACCGATCTGTCGAGAAGGGCCCCGACGCCGCGGGAATGCGCCGGGCGCCCCGGTTTTCCGGCCGTCCGGCGGCCGCGACCGGGACACCGCGTCCTTTCCCCCTGACCCCCTCCGCCCTGTTCGCGGTACCTTCGGCCGCAGAGGTACGGACAGGCGGAAGAGCGGAGTCACAGCGTGAGCGTCAGGACGACGGAGTGGGCCGACCCGTTCGGGACGGCGCGGCTGCGGCGCGGCGTGCTCGACGCGTGGGGCGCGAGTCCCGCCCGCTTCCGGGAGGACGCCAACGCCGAGGAAGATCTCGTACTCGGCGGTTACCGCGACCGTCTCGTGGTCGAGCTCGCCCAGAACGCCGCCGACGCGGCGGCCCGCGCCGGTGTGCCCGGCCGTCTCAGGCTGACCCTGCGCCCCGGCACCGGCGACGACCCGGCCGTGCTCGCCGCCGCCAACACGGGCGCCCCTCTCGACGCCACCGGCGTCGAATCGCTGAGCACCCTGCGCGCCTCCGCCAAGCGCGACAGCTCCGAGACCGCCGTCGGCCGCTTCGGTGTCGGCTTCGCGTCCGTACTCGCCGTCAGCGACGAGCCCGCGGTCGTCGGACGCCACGGCGGCGTGCGCTGGTCGCTCGCCGAGGCCAGGGGCATGGCCGAGCAGGCCGCCCAGGCGAGCCCCGGCCTCGGGGACGAGCTGCGCCGCCGCGACGGCCACGTACCGCTGCTGCGGCTGCCCCTGCCCGCCGAAGGGACCGCGCCCGAGGGGTACGACACCGTCGTCGTCCTGCCGCTCCGCGACGGCGCGGCCGTCGATCTCGTCGAGCGGCTGCTCGCCGGTGTCGACGACGCGCTGCTGCTCACGCTCACCGGCCTCTCCGAGATCGTGATCGAAACCCCGGACGGCGTGCGGGAGTTGAGGCGCTCCGTCGACGGCCCGTACGTCCAGGTCCGGGACAGCCTGCACGGCGACCGGCGCTGGCGGGTCGTCAGTCACAGCGGCGGCATCGAGCCCGCTCTGCTCGCCGACCGGCCGGTCGAGGAGCGGCTGCGGCCGTACTGGACCGTCACCTGGGCCGTGCCCGTGGACGACGAGGGCGCACCGGCCCGGCCGCGCACCGCGCCCGTCGTGCACGCACCCACCCCCACCGACGAACCACTCGGTGTGCCCGCGCTGCTGATCGCCACGCTCCCGCTGGACACCACCCGCCGCCATCCGGCTCCCGGGCCGCTCACCGACTTCCTGGTGGAACGCGCGGCCCAGGCGTACACCGAACTCCTCGGCGACTGGCAGCCGGTGACCGTCGGCACGATCGACCTGGTGCCGGGGCCGCTCGGCAAGGGCGAGCTGGACGGCGAGCTGCGGGCGGCGATCCTGCGGCTGCTGCCGCGTACGGCGTTCCTGGAGCCGGCGGCTCCGCGCGACGTCTCCGGCGACGACACCGGGCTGCCCGCCCGGGAGGTCTCCGACGGGCTGCGCCCGATCGAGGCGGAGGTCCTGGAGGGCGCCGGGGCGGAGACCGTGCGGGTCCTGGCCGAGGTGCTGCCGTGTCTGCTGCCGGCGGGTCTCGAGCGCCGGGTCGAGCTCCGTACGCTCGGTGTCGCTCGCGTTCCGCTGACCGAGGCGATCGACCGGCTCGCCGGTCTGGAGCGCGAACCGGCCTGGTGGCGGCGGCTGTACGGCAGTCTCGCCGGCGTCGAGCCGGACTGGCTGTCGGGACTGCCGGTGCCGCTCACGGACGGGCGCACGACGATCGGCCCGCGCCAGACGCTGCTGCCCCTGGCCGAGACGCCCGCCCATCTGACCCGCCTCGGCCTGAAGGTCGTCCACCCGGACGCCGCACATCCGCTGCTGGAGAAGCTCGGCGCGCTGCCCGCGACCCCGCGCGCCGTGCTGACGACGCCGCAGGTACGGACCGCGGTGGCCGGATCCTTGGACGCGGGCGAGGTCTGGGACGAGGATGCGCTGGACGCGGACGAGCTGCTGGAGACCGTGCTCGCGCTGGTACGGGACGCGGAGCTGGAGCCCGGCGACGAGCCGTGGCTCGGTGCGCTGGCGCTGCCCGACGAGGACGGGGAGCTCGCGCCTGCGGGTGAACTGGTGCTGCCGGGCAGCCCGTTCGCTTCGGTGATGCGCGAGGACGAACTGGCGCTGTGCGACGCGGAGCTGGCCGAGCGCTGGGGCGAGCAGCCGCTCGCCGCATGCGGGGTCCTGGCGAAATTCGCCCTCGTGCGTGCCACGGACGTCGTCCTCGACCCCGATGAACTGGAGCCCCGTGAAGGGGACTTCGCCGAACCCGACGACGCGGGACTGCTGGACGCGGTCGACGTGTGGTGCGAGGACGTGCTCGACCGCCTCCCGGACACGCCCGTCCCGCCGGTCGCCACGGAGATCGTCGCCGTCCGCGACCTGGACCTGGTGGACGACGACTGCTGGCCGCAGGCGCTGGCCCTCCTGGCGCAGCCGCCGCTGCGGGACGCGCTCACCCAGTCCGTACGGATCCTGCTGCCCGACGGGACGACGGAGTCCGTACGCCCCTACACGGCCTGGTGGCTGCGGGACCATCCCGTCCTGGACGGCCGCCGCCCGGCGGGCCTGCGGGCCGCGGGCGGTGACCCGCTGCTGGAGGGCCTGTACGAGGCCGTGGACGCGACGGGCTTCGACGACGCGCAGGTGCTGAGGGCGCTGGGCGTACGGACGTCGGTGGCCGCGCTCCTCGACGAGCCGGGCGGCGCGGCGGAGCTCCTTGGCCGTCTCGCGGACCCGGACCTCGTGGTGCGTCCCGCGCAACTGCACGCCCTCTACACGGCGTTGGCCGACCTCGATCCGGAGCAGGTGACGCTGCCGGACGACCTGCGGGCGGTCGTGGACGGCGAGGCCGCCGTCGTGGACGCCTCCGAAACGGTGGTGGCCGACGCGCCCGACCTGCTTCCGCTCACGAACGGCCTGGCGCTGCTGCCGGTGGCCCCGTCCCGTGCCGCGGAACTGGCGGAGCTCTTCCAGGTGCGGCGCCTGAGCGAGACGGTCACCGCGGAGGTGACGACGGAGGGCGAGGAGCACGAGGTCCCCGAGTCGGTACGCGTCCTGCTCGGCCCCTCGGTTCCGTCGACGTACATCGAGCACGACGAACTGATCGCGGGCGGCACGGAACTGGAATGGCGCCGCACCCCGGACGGCGTGATCCACGCCTCCACGGTGGAGGGAGTGGCGGCGGGCCTGGCCTGGGCGTCGGGCCAGTGGCCTCGGCGCTTCGAGGTCGCGGCGCTGCTGGAGGACCCGTCCCGCACGGACGAGCTGGCCCGCGCGCGCTGGTTCGACTGACCCACGGTTCCGGGGCCCGGGGGTCAGTGACCGCCCTTGGGCTCGCGGCAGCCGCCCTCCATGTAGTGACCGTGCGCCTCGACCTCCGGGGGCGAGGCGAGGTGCCCCGTGATGCACGGCCCCGTCCCGGGAACGCTGAACGAGAAGCCGGGCCCGGCACCGCTCTCGTACACCTCCACCTGGGCACTGCCGTACCCGAGCCGCTCGAGCGCGGTCCGCATCCCGCCTCGTCCCGCACCCCTTCCAGCCCGGCCGCGATCCGCTTGGCGTGCGCCTGCCCCCGGCACAGGGCGTCGCCCTCGAGCGGCGTCGTCTGCCGGTACGCGTGGTTCTCGGCGTACTTCCGCGCCTCGGGATCGATGGGCTCGGACGCCGGCCGGCTCGGCGATGCGCTGGGGGCGGGGTCCGAACAGACGGCGGCCACGTCCTGGAACATCCGGTCGTGCTCGGCACCCGCGGCCTTCCGCGCGGCGGCGTACGACGCGGACGCGGCGGCTGCCGGGCCCTGCTCCTCCCCGCACCCGGCGGTGGTCGCGGCGCCGAGCAGCACGAGAAGCCCGACGGCGGCCGATGTCCTGCGCTTCACGGAGACGCTCCAATTCGCGTACGGACGGCGGTGGGAGGGGCGGTGCCCGTTGATTGTGGGGCGCGGCGGGAGGGGGACCTGAGTACGTGTACTCAGCCTCCGCCCCAGGTTCTTCGGGGGAGCCCGTGGCTGACCGGCTCGGGCCCGGGCTACGCCGCGAACCTCCGGTCCACCCAGCGCCACGCCAGCTCCAGCAGGGCGGCGCCTGCCGCCGCGATGGCGACCGCGGCCCACGGCATCGTCGTGCCCACCAGCTTCAGCGCGAAGAAGTGCTGCAGCCACGGCACCACCAGCACGATCAGGAACGCCCCGCCCATCGTGGCCACCAGGGCGATGCGCCACCAGGTGTACGGGCGGGCGATGATCGCGAGGACCCACATCGAGACCAGGAACAGTGTCAGCGTCGCCGCGCTGGTCTCCGCGTCGAGGGCGCCGGGGCCGCTGTAGTGGGAGCGGGCCAGCAGGTACGTGGCGAAGGTCGTCGCCGCCGCGATCACGCCCGCCGGGATCGCGTACCGCATCACGCGGCGGACGAACTGCGGCTTGGCGCGCTCCTTGTTGGGCGCCAGGGCCAGGAAGAAGGCGGGGACACCGATGGTCAGTGTGGACAGCAGCGTCAGGTGCCGCGGCAGGAAGGGGTACTCGACCTGCGAGCAGACCACGAGGATGGCCAGGAGGACCGAGTAGACCGTCTTCGTCAGGAACAGGGTCGCGACCCGGGTGATGTTGCCGATGACGCGGCGGCCCTCCGCGACCACCGAGGGCAGCGTCGCGAAGCTGTTGTTGAGGAGCACGATCTGGGCGACCGCCCGAGTCGCCTCCGAGCCCGAGCCCATCGAGACGCCGATGTCCGCGTCCTTGAGGGCGAGGACGTCGTTGACGCCGTCGCCCGTCATGGCGACGGTGTGGCCGCGGGACTGGAGCGCGCCGACCATGTCGCGCTTCTGCTGCGGGGTCACCCGGCCGAAGACCGCGTTGGAGTCGAGTTCGGCGGCCATCTCGCCCTGTCCGGCGGGGAGCCGGCGCGCGTCGACCGTGTTCTCGGCGCCCGGCAGGCCGAGCTTTCCGGCCACCGCGCTCACGGAGACCGCGTTGTCCCCGGAGATGACCTTCGCGGCTACGTTCTGGTCGGCGAAGTACCGCAGGGTGTCGGACGCGTCGGGTCGCAGCCTCTGTTCGAGGACGACCAGCGCGGTCGGCCTCGCGTCCGCCGCGGCCGTGGCCGCGGTCAGTTCGCCGGGGGTCCTCGCCAGGAGCAGCACCCGCAGCCCCTCTTCGTTGAGCTGGTCGATCTCGGCGAGTGCCGGGTCCTCCGCGGGCAGCAGCACATCGGGTGCGCCCAGCAGCCAGGCGGAGTGCTCGCCGTTGCCCTCGCTGAAGCTCGCCCCGCTGTACTTGCGCGCGGACGAGAACGGCACCGACTCCGTGCACCGCCAGTCCTCGCTGTCCGGGTAGAAGTCGATGATCGCCTGCAGGGAGGCGTTGGGCCGCGGGTCGGACTCGCCGAGCGCGCCGAGAACCTTCCCCACGTACGTCTCGTCCGCCCCGTCCAGCAGCCGCACCTCGGTGACGTCCATGCCGCCCTCGGTCAGGGTGCCGGTCTTGTCGAGGCAGACCACGTCCACCCGTGCGAGCCCTTCGATCGCGGGCAGTTCCTGGACGAGGCACTGTTTGCGCCCGAGCCGGATGACGCCGATCGCGAAGGCGACCGAGGTGAGCAGGACCAGACCCTCCGGGATCATCGGCACGATGCCGCCGACGGTCCGGGCGACCGAGTCCTTGAAGTTGTTGTCCTTGACGACCAGTTGGCTGATGATCAGCCCGATCGCGGTCGGGATCATCATCCAGGTCACGTACTTGAGGATCGTGCTGATGCCGCTGCGCAGCTCGGAGTGGACGAGCGTGAAGCGGGACGCCTCCTCCGCCAGCTGGGCCGCGTACGCCTCGCGCCCCACCTTCGTCGCCGTGAACGCACCGCCGCCCGCGACCACGAAGCTGCCCGACATCACCTGGTCGCCGGGGCGTTTGAGGACGGGATCCGCCTCACCGGTGAGCAGCGACTCGTCGATCTCCAGGCTGTCCGCCTCGGCCACCTCGCCGTCGACGACGACCTTGTCACCGGGGCCGAGTTCGACGAGGTCACCGAGGACGATCTCGGAGGTGGAGACCTCCGCGGCGCTGCCGTCCCGCCGTACGGTCGGCTTGGCCTCGCCGATGACCGCCAGACCGTCGAGGGTCTTCTTGGCGCGCAGTTCCTGGATGATGCCGATGCCGGTGTTGGCGATGATCACGAAGCCGAAGAGGCTGTCCTGGATCGGCGCGACCAAGAGCATGATCACCCACAGCACGCCGATGATGGCGTTGAAGCGGGTGAAGACATTGGCCCGGACGATGTCGGTGGTCGAGCGGGAGGAGCGGACGGGTACGTCGTTGACCTCGCCGCGCGAGATGCGTCCGGCGACCTCGGCGGCGGTGAGCCCGGTGGGCCGTGTCGCGACGGCGACCTGTGACGTCGGTGGTTCCGCCGGGTCCGCGTCGATGGAGCGGCCGCCCCGCTCGGGGCCGTTGGTGTCGGTCCTCGCCCGCTGCGTCATGGTTTCGACGGTACGGCTGTACGGAGAGCTTCACCCGCCGAGTACGCCGAGGATCAGACCGGGGGAGGAGAGGAATCGTCCTGTGGCACTACGGGCGCGCGTCCGGACCCTGACTCTCGTCGTCCGCGGCCGCCGGTTCGGCCTCTGCCTGCGCGCGTTTGATCGCGGTCTCCCGCCCTCGTACGTACCAGATGCCGATCAGCCCGAGGCCGGCTCCGGCCAGACAGGTCCACACCCACCACATCAGGTCGCGCTCGTCGAACCAGCGGTAGAAGGGGATCTGGACCAGGAAGAGGACGAACCAGAGGATCGTGCCGCCGACGATGGTGCCGACGACCGGGCCCTCGAGGGGCTCGGGTGCCTCGTGCTGGGGGGTCCACTTCGCCATGCGGTCAGTCTAGGGCGGCGCCGTGCGGACCCTCGCGTCGGCCTCCGGTCGGCGACAACGCCGACACCTCGGGGGTCTACGCGCGGAGATAGCGTTTGCAACCTCATATGTTCATACTGAAACGGTTTGCCACTGACTGGATTTATTCGTACGAATCACCAAGTCGAGCACTGATGAGGACCGCATGACCCCCTCGGCCAAGGCCAAGGTCGACTCCCCCGGCCGTCACCCGGGATCCCCGGATCCGTCCGGCCGCCTCGACCGTTTCTTCAGGATCTCCGAGCGTGGGTCCACCGTCGCCCGCGAGGTCCGCGGCGGGTTCGCCACCTTCTTCGCGATGGCCTACATCATCGTGCTGAACCCGATCATCCTCGGCAGCGCGAAGGACATGTACGGGCATCAGCTCGACAGCGGTCAACTGGTCACCGCAACCGTGCTGACCGCGGCCTTCACCACGCTCCTGATGGGCGTCATCGGCAACGTCCCGATCGCACTCGCGGCCGGTCTCGGCGTGAACACCGTCGTCGCGCTCCAGCTCGCGCCCCGGATGTCGTGGCCCGACGCGATGGGCATGGTCGTCCTCGCCGGCATCGTCGTGATGCTGATGGTCGCCACCGGTCTGCGGGAGCGCGTGATGAACGCCGTGCCGCGCAGCCTGCGCAAGGGCATCGCGATCGGCATCGGCCTGTTCATCATGCTGATCGGCCTGGTCGACTCGGGCTTCGTCTCCCGTATCCCCGACGCCGCCGAGACCACCGTCCCGCTGCAGCTGGGCCTCGACGGCCATCTGAACGGCTGGCCGGTCCTGGTCTTCGCCATCGGTGCACTGCTCACCCTCGCGCTGATCATCCGCAAGGTGCCCGGCGCGATCCTGATCTCGATCGTCGTCATGACGCTGGTGGCGATGCTCGTCAACGCGGTGGCGGACGTCCCCAGCTGGGGTCTGACGACGCCCGCGTGGCCGGGCAACCCCGTCGCCGCGCCGGACTTCGGCCTGGTCGGCCAGGTCAGCCTGTTCGGCGGCTTCGAGAAGGTCGGCTTCCTGACGGGCGCGCTCTTCGTCTTCACCGTGCTGCTGTCCTGCTTCTTCGACGCCATGGGCACGATCCTCGGCGTGGGCGACGAGGCCGGGCTGATGGACAAGGACGGCAACTTCCCGGGCATCAACCGGGTTCTGCTGGTGGACGGTCTCGCGGTCGCGTCGGGCGGTGCGACCTCGTCGTCGGCGACGACCTGCTTCGTGGAGTCCACGGCGGGCGTGGGCGAGGGGGCCAGGACCGGACTCGCGTCCGTGGTCACCGGCGCGCTGTTCTCGGGTGCGCTGTTCCTCACGCCGCTCGCGACCATGGTCCCGTCGCAGGCGGCGACGCCGGCGCTGCTGGCGGTCGGCTTCCTGATCCTGGCCGGTTCGGTCAAGGACATCGACTGGAGCGACTACACCCTCGCGGTCCCGGCGTTCCTGGCGATGGTGATGATGCCGTTCACCTACTCGATCACCAACGGCATCGGTATCGGCTTCATCGCCTTCAGCGTGCTGCGGCTGGCCGCCGGGCGCGGCCGTGAGGTGCCGGTCGCGATGTACGCCGTGTCCGCAGTGTTCGTCTTCTACTACGCGATGCCCGCGCTGGGCCTCACGTAGCTCACGGACCCACGCGGACGGGAGTCCGTCACGTGACCCCGTAGAACTTTTCCGTCTCGTCGACCGCCGCGTTGAAGCGCTCGTCGAAGTCGTCGCGAATGAGCGTCCGGACCACATAGTCCTGGACGCTCATTCCGCGTCTGGCGGCATGGTGCCTGAGCCGGTCGAGCAGCTCACCGTCTATCCGCAGGCTGAGCACAGTCGATCCCATGTCAGTCAGAGTCGCCTCAGCGCCCCGGCCGGTGCGTCACTTTCCGGATACGTCTCACTCATATGGGTGATGGGTCACACAGGCCCGTATCCCGCTGTATTTAGCATGGGTAATGAGTTACCCTAACGAACATGTCCGACCTCTCCCACGGTGACGATGCCGCCGCCGTGAACTCATTGCGCTCGGCCGTCATGCGGCTGGGCCGGCGACTGAAGCATCAGCGCGTCGACGAATCGCTGAGCCCCACCGAGATGTCGGTGCTCGGCACTCTGGCGCGCTGCGGCTCGGCCACCCCCGGTGAGCTGGCCCGCAAGGAGCACGTCCAGCCGCCGTCCATGACCAGGATCGTGGCGCTGCTGGAAGCCAAGGGACTGGTCAGGCTCGAGCCGCACCCCGACGACCGCCGGCAGAAGGTCGTCAGCCAGACCGAGCAGGCAGAGGCCATGCTCGAAGAGAGCCGCCGCAAGCGGAACGCCTGGCTGGCACAGCTGGCCGCCGGTCTCGACGAGGACGACTGGGTCAAGCTGCGCGCAGCCGCCCCCGTCCTGGAGAAGCTCGCGCACCTCTCGTAACGACCGCACTTCCAAGGAGGCGAACGCTTTTGAGTCCGGGACCCGGAGCAGACTCCGCACCCGCACCCTCCCCTACGACCGCACCTTCGCCCACGACGATGTTCAGCTCGCTGAAGATCCGTAACTACCGGCTCTTCGCCACCGGCCAGGTGGTGTCCAACACGGGCACCTGGATGCAGCGCATCGCCCAGGACTGGTTGGTTCTGACGCTGACCGGATCCGCGTCCGCCGTGGGCATCACCATCGCGCTGCAGTTCCTGCCGATGCTGCTGTTCGGCCTGTACGGAGGAGTGCTCGCGGACCGGCTGCCCAAGCGCGGCCTGCTGCTGGCCACCCAGGCCGCCATGGGCGCGACGGGCCTCGCGCTTGCCGTCCTGACCCTGAGCGGACACGTCCAGGTCTGGCACGTCTACCTCACGGCATTCCTGCTCGGCATGGTCACCGTCGTCGACAACCCCGCCCGGCAGTCCTTCGTCTCCGAGATGGTCGGACCCGACCAGCTCGCCAACGCGGTCAGCCTGAACTCCGCCAACTTCCAGTCCGCACGCCTTGTCGGCCCTGCCGTCGCCGGCGTGATGATCACGGCAGTCGGCAGCGGGTACGCCTTCCTGTTCAACGGCCTGTCCTTCATCGCACCCGTCGCGGGTCTGCTGCTGATGCGCACCGGTGAGCTGCACAAGTCCGTGCGTACGCCGCGTGGGAAGGGCCAGCTGCGCGAAGGGCTGAACTATGTCTCGACGCACCCCGAACTGATCTGGCCGATCGTCCTCGTCGGCTTCATCGGCACCTTCGGGTTCAACTTCCCCATCTGGCTCTCGGCGTTCGTCGACGATGTCTACGACTCGGGCGCGAGCACGTACGGCCTGCTCAACACGCTGATGGCGGCCGGCTCCCTCACGGGCGCGCTGCTCGCCGCCCGGCGCGGCAGCTCACGGCTGCGGTTCCTGGTCGGCGCGGCGGTGGCCTTCGGCGCGCTGGAGGTGCTGGCCTCCTTCGCCCCGCAGTTCTGGATCTTCGCGCTGATGATGGTGCCGCTCGGCATGGCCGGTCTCACCGTCAACGTGACCGCGAACTCCAGCGTGCAGATGGCGACGGAACCGGCCATGCGCGGCCGGGTGATGAGCCTGTTCATGATGGTCTTCGTCGGCGGCACGCCGCTGGGCGCACCGCTGTTCGGCTGGATCACCGACACGTACGGTCCCCGGATCGGCTTCGCGGCCGGCGGTCTTGTCTCGCTTCTCGCTGCTCTCGGTGTCGGTCTGATCCTTGCCCGGGTCGGCAGGCTGCGGCTCAAGGTGGACCTGCGCCCGGGGCGCAAGCACCTGGAGTTCGTCCCGCGGGAGGACTTGGCGACGGCCGCGTGACAGGCCGGGACCGAGGGGCCGGGAAGTGCTCTTGACAACTGCGTGAGTCCGGCCGGGTGGGCCAGAATCGGATCATGAGACTCTTCGCAGCCGTACTGCCGCCCGCCGAGGCCGCCGCCGAACTGGCCGTCGCCGTCGACGGGTTGAGAGACCTGCCCGGTTCGGACAGCCTGCGCTGGACCGGCCGGGCGGGCTGGCACTTCACCCTCGCCTTCATGGGCGAGGTCGACGAATCCCTGCTCCCCGAACTGCACGAGCGGCTGGGACGCGCGGCCCACCGGACCGCCCCGTTCCCGCTGCGCATCCACGGCAGCGGCCACTTCGGCAAGCGCGCGCTGTGGGCCGGAGCGGCCGGCGGCCTCGACGAGATGCGGCTGCTCGCCGAGCGCGCGGAGGCCGCCGCCCGCAGGACCGGCATCCCCATGGAGGAGCACCGCCGCTACACGGCCCACCTGACCATTGCCCGCAGCCGCGTGGAAGCGTCCCTGGCGCGGTACACGGAGGCGCTGAGCGACTTCGAGGGCACGCCCTGGCAGGTGACCGAGCTCGCGCTGGTGCGCAGCCGTCTGCCGGTGAGCGGTGTCAGGGGCGAGGAGCCGCGCTACGAGACGGTCGGGTCCTGGCCGCTCGAACAGTCGCGTTAACCTCGTTGCGTGAAGACCAAGACCAGAAATCAGATCATGGCCGGCGTTCTTGTGCTGATGTTCGCGATCGTCGCGGTGGCCGCCGTGGCCGGCCGGTAAGCAGAAATCCGCCGTCCGGCCGGCCCGCGGCCGCCCGGACTACCAGGCGAAAGCCTCCGGCGAGGGGCCGGGACCCGGGAAGATCTCGTCGAGCCCGGACAGCACCGCCTCGCTCAGCTCCAGCTCGACGGCGCGCAGCGCGGACGCGAGCTGTTCCGCCGTCCGCGGCCCGACGATCGGACCCGTGACGCCCGGACGGGTGAGCAGCCAGGCAAGACCGGCCTCGCCCGGTTCCACTCCGTGCTTGTCGAGCAGATCCTCGTACGCCTGGACCTGCGCGCGCACGGCGCTGTCGGCGAGGGCGTCGGCGGCCCGGCCGCCCGCCCTGCGCCCGCCCTGCGCCTCCTTCTTGAGCACCCCGCCGAGCAGCCCGCCGTGCAGCGGCGACCAGGGGATGACCCCGAGGCCGTACTCCTCGGCGGCCGGGATGACCTCCATCTCGGCGCGCCGCTCCATCAGGTTGTAGATGCACTGCTCGCTGACGAGCCCGAGCGAGCCGCGCCGGATCGCCAGCTCGTTGGCCTGGGCGATCTTGTATCCGGGGAAGTTGGACGAGCCCGCGTAAAGGATCTTGCCCTGCTGGATCAGGACGTCGATCGCCTGCCAGATCTCGTCGAAGGGCGTGGCCCGGTCGACGTGGTGGAACTGGTAGAGATCGATGTGGTCCGTCTGCAGCCGCTTGAGGGAGGCCTCGACGGAGCGCCGGATGTTCAGCGCGGAGAGCTTGTCGTGGTTGGGCCAGGCCTCGCCGTCGGCGGCCATGTTCCCGTACATCTTGGTGGCCAGGACCACCTTGTCCCGGCGGCCGCCGCCCTGGGCGAACCAGGTGCCGAGGATCTCCTCGGTACGGCCCTTGTTCTCGCCCCAGCCGTAGACATTGGCGGTGTCGAAGAAGTTGAGGCCCGCGTCGAGCGCGGAGTCCATGATGGCGTGGCTGTCGGCCTCGTTGGTGTGAGGCCCGAAGTTCATCGTCCCGAGGACGAGTCGGCTGACCTTGAGTCCGGTGCGTCCGAGCTGCGTGTACTCCATGGGACCCAAGCCAACTCCTTGGAGCGCGCTCGAAGCAAGGGCGGTCAGTCGCGCGGGAACTCGTCCGTGGTGAGGGTGAGGCCGACGACGGTGTTGCGGAGGTCGATCTCCTCGCCGAAGCCGAAGCTGACCTCGGCGTGGTACTCGTCGTCCTTCGGCAGGGTGTGGAGGTGCCACACGCCCGTGTACGGGTCGACGATCAGGTGGACCGGGACTTCGGCGGTGGCGAAGGTGGCTTTCTTGTGGCCGTAGTCGTTGCTCCTGGTCTCTTTGGAGATCACCTCGGCGACGAATTCGATGTCCTCGTAGCGCCAGTGTCCTTTGGCGTTCTTCGCCGCACCTCTGCGAGGGCCACGACGTCGCAGGCGAACCCGTTCAGACGGCCGGGGAAGTCGATGCGGACGTCGGACTTCACCCGCTGCCGGGTGTACTTGGCCCGCAGCTGCTCGACGATGCCCAGAATGATCTCCCAGTGGCTGTCCCGTTGCGGCGACATGAAGATGTTCCCCCCGACGATCTCGCTCTTGTATCCCTCGGGGACGGGCATCTTCTCGATCCACTCGAACAAGATGTCCAGAGTGAGCTCGTCGTCGCTGTCGGCCATCCTGGTCCTGTCGTGAACAGTCACTGTGGCGCTCCTCCCCGCTGCCGCTCAGTCGCATGCAGCCGCGCAGTACAACGATACGCACGGTGACCGGGATACGCTGGTCGGTGAGCTCCGCTCACGCGCCGCCGAACCAGCCCGCCGCGTCCAGGCGGAAGGCGTCGGCGGGGACCACCGTGCGCAGGGAGTCCTCGAGGGCGGTGACCCGGTCCGCGCCGAGCGTCGTCGCCCACTGTGCGCGCAGTTCGTCGAAGATCGCGGCCGAGCGGGCCAGGGCGTCCAGGCCGTGCGGGGTGAGGCGGACGAGTTTGCGGCGGGCGTCGGCGGGGTCCTCGGCACGGGCGGCGTAGCCCAGCGCCGTCAGGCGGTCGACGGTCTTGCCCGCGGCCTGCTTGGAGATGCCGAGGCGGCGGCCGATCTCGCTCGCGGTGGCGCCGTCGATGCCGATCGCCTGCATCGCGAAGCCGTGCGCGGGCCGCACGTCGGGGTGACCCTGGCGGGCCAGCTCGGCGTGGAGGCGGTCGATGAGGGCGCGGAAGCCGGCGAAGAGGAGCAGCGGGAGCTCGTAGCCCTGGCCGGGCAGGGGGTGACCCTTGCGGTTATCGACAACCTGGTTTACCTTTTTTTCGTCAACCATGTTGTCCATCTTAGGAGGCGTCGTGTTCGTCGACCACACCCTGGAGTCCGCCCCGCCCGAGTCGCGCGCCTCGATGGAGGCGGTGCGGCGGAAGCTGGGGCACCTGCCGCCCGCGGTGAGCAGGCTCGCCGCCTCGCCGCACACCCTCGACGGTTTCCTCCGGCTCAGCGCGCTCTTCGAGCAGACGACGCTGGACCCGCTCGCGCGCGAGGTCGTCGTCATGGTCGTCGGGGCACGCAATCGGTGTCATGTGTGCGTGGTGATGCACACCGGACGGCTGCGGGCGCTCGGCGCGGACGAGGAGACCGTGACCGCGCTCACCGAGCAGCGCGCGCTGGAGGATGAACGTCTCGAAGCGGTACGGCAGTTCGCCCTCGAGGTGCTCGCCACCTCCGGCGGGGTCGCGGACGAGTCGCTGGAGGCGTTTTTCGGCCATGGGTTCACCGCGCAGAACGCGCTGGAGGTCGTCATGGGGATCGGCACATACACGCTGTCGACCCTCGTCAACCGGCTGACCCGGGCGCCCCTGAAGGCGGCATGATTTGGCCGTTACATGTCAAGGAACGGGGATCGGCATTGCTTTCTCCGGGGCCCCGTGGAGCAATGGGCTCCTGTCACTGACTACCCGTCAGTCACACGCCCGTGACCCCACACGAAGGCGGAATCCCCCCATGAAGTCCCGTATCAAGTCCCCCACGATGTACCGAAAGTTCGGCATCGGCACCGCCCTGGGCGTCGCCGCACTGGCCGCAGGCACGCTCGCCATGGCGCCGGTGGCCAACGCGGTCACCCCGGAGACGGCAACGCTGTCCTTCGACTGCGGTTCGTTCGGCTCCGGCACCGCGACGCTCCATGCCACCCAGGACGGCACGGCCGCGACCATCAGCCTCTCCACGGACGCCATCACGTCCCCCATCGCCATCTCGGCGAACTCGGTCAAATCCACGCTCACGCTGGCCAGGAACGGCGCCGACACGACGACGTTCACCGGCAACGCCAACCCCGCCATCCCGGCCGGCGGCGCCGTCTCCACCGGACCTCTCGACGGAACCGTCACGGTGGGCGACAGCCTCGAGGCGAAGTCCCTGACGGTCGTGGTGTTCGGCATCACCGCCGAGTGCACGGCCACCTCCCCGCAGAACCCCGGGCCGTTCGTGTTCTGACGGCCGGACCGGAGAGGCGGAGCGGCGACACCGGCCACGGTGCCGCCGCTCCTGCGCGTCCGCGTCGGGTGCCGGTGTCAGAGGGACGCGGCGAGCTCCGCCGGCTCGTACGGGGCGCCCAGGCCCCACGCCTGGTGCATCGACGCCGCGAACGCCGACGCCAGCTTGTGCTCGCCCGTCGGGCCCGGGTGAGTGCCGTCGTAGGTGTCCGTGTCGAGGTCGTACGACTCCGGGCGGGAGGCCAGCAGGATCGGGGACGACGCGGTGTCCAGGTCCGCGACCGCCTTCGCGAGCAGCTCGTTGAAGCGGTCGCACTCCGCGGCGAACGGCGCGTCCGTGCGGGCGCGGATGTTCGGGATGACCGGCAGCAGGACCATCCGGATGTGCGGGTTCGCGGCCCGGGCCTCCTGGAGGAACCGGCGGGCGTTCAGGGCCGTCCGGGCGCTGTCCGTGTAGAAGCCGAGGTCTATCAGACCGAGCGAGACCAGCAGCACGTCCGCCCGCTGGGCCCGGACCGTCTCCCGGATCAGCGGTGCCATGTGGAGCCAGCCCTCGCCCCAGCCCGACAGATGGCGGCGGGCCGCGTCGGGGAAGGGCGCGGCGTAGGCGTACGAGGACGGGGCGGCGGTCCCGGCGTCGTACAGGCCGGTGCGCGGGCCGACGATCGCGTACCGGCCGCTGAGGGAGGCGCCGAGGTGCTGCCACATCCGGTAGCGCCAGGTGTAGTCGCCGGCGCGTCCGATGGTCATGGAGTCGCCGACGAACATGAAACGCATGGCGATCATCATGGCGGATCGGGCCGCGTCGCCGCGTGTGAGTCCGGCCACGCGCGCGCGGAGGGGCGGGAGCGACCCGGCTGGGTGAGAGAAGCGCTCACCAGGATGGCAGGCTGGGGGCATGCGTTCGCTTCCGTACGTCGCCGGGGCCGCCGTCGCCCTGCTCCTGATTGCCTCCGCCCCTGCCGCAGCCGACGATTCCGGCTTCACGATCAAGGACCCGAGGATCACGGAATCCAGCGGCCTGGCGGCCAGCAGGGCGCACCCGGGGGTGTACTGGACGCACAACGACCAGGACGAGCCGCGGGTGTTCGCCGTCGACTCGAAGACGGGCAGGACGGTCGCGACGATCACGCTGCAGGGCGTCGGCAGCCCCCGGGACATGGAAGCGATCTCGGTCGGCCCCGACGGCAATGTCTACGTGGGCGACATCGGCGACAACCTGAACGGCAGCTGGGACCATGTGTGGATCTACACGTTCCCCGAGCCGAAGAAGCTGGCGGACGCGACGGTCAAGGCGACGCAGTACACGGTCAAGTACGCCGACGGCCCGCGCAACGCCGAGGCGATGATGGTCCACCCCAAGACCGGCCGGGTCTACATCGCGTCGAAGAACGAGGACGGCGGCGGGCTGTACGAGGGCCCGGAGAAGCTCACGGCGTCGGGTACGAACACGTTCCGCCGGATCGGGGAGGTGCCGTGGGTGACGGACGGCGCGTTCTCGCCGAACGGGAAGCAGTTGGTGCTGCGTTCGTACTTCAGCGCCCGCGGTTACGAGTGGAAGAACGGGCGCCTCGGCGCGGACCACCGGATCAAGGCGCCGATCCAGGGGCAGGCGGAGTCGGTCACCTACACCCCGGACGGCAAGTCGCTGATGTTCGGGACCGAGGGCGAGCAGAGCGACGTCGAGCACGTGTCGCTCGGCAAGGACTCCGCGGCCGGCGGCGAGTCCCCCGCCGGGGACGGGGACGCGCCGATTCCCGACGACGAGGTCGGCAGCCGGAACGGGTTCACCTACGGGGTGATCGTGCTGGTCGGCGGGACTGCCCTGCTGTTCGGGATCAGGAAGCTGCTGCGCAGGAACTAGGGAGCTGCCGGCTGCAGGGCCGGGGCCCCGCCGTCGCCCTGGTCGCGCAGCAGCGCGCAGACGAAGTTCTCCTCGACGGCCCGCAGTTGCTCCAGCAGCTCGGGCTTGTCCGTCTTGTTGACCTGGGTGGTCAGGGAGAAGGTCAGCGACCGCTTCCCGTCCGGGGTGGCCGCGATCAGCTGCGTGTAGCCGGGGAAGTTGCCCGTGTGGCCGATCACCGCTCCGCAGCGGGTGGTGTACCGGAAGATCGCCAGCCCCGCCTTGTTCTCTCCCGGACCTGCCGGTTCGGACGCCCCGTTCACCCAGCTCAGCTGCTGCCGGCGGGTCCGGTCGGAGATCAGCTTCCCGCCGGCGTATCCGCGGACGAAGGCCGTCAGGTCCTTCGGCGTCGAGACGATGCCGCCGGACGCCCACACGCTCGACGCGCTCACGGCCTCACTGACGTCCTGGGGCGGGTTCGGCGGGGTGATGTCATAGCCGTGGATGTACGGGTCCGGCAGCTCGTAGCCCTCCGGCAGGCTGGTGCTGCGCAGGCCCAGCGGGCGGTAGACGGTCCTGGCGAGGAGTTCCTCGTAGCGGCGTCCCGTCGCCGCCTCCGCCATCAGCGCCACGGCGATGTTGTCGGAGTTGGAGTAGGTGTACCGCGACCCCGGGCGGAACAGCAGCGGCTCGTCGGCGACGAAGTCGAGCAGCCGGCGGGAGTCGAAGTGCCGGCGCGGGTCCGCCGCCACCAGGGCCAGGAACTCCGGGTCCGCGGTGAAGTCCGGCAGCCCGCTGGTGTGGTTCAGCAGCTGCCGCAGCGTGACCCGGTGCCAGGCGCGGGGCAGGCGGGGCAGCACCTTGCCGATCGTGTCGTCGAGGCGCAGCTTTCCGCGGTCGACGAGCTGCAGGGACACCGCACCGCTGAACGCCTTGCTCGTGCTGGCGATGCGCATGTGGTCGGTGACCTCGATCGGCCGGTCGGTGCCCAGCTCCGCGACACCGGCCCGGAAGACCCGGGTGCGGTCCCCGCGCCTGAGCACCGCGATGACCCCGGGCGGCCCGCCCGGCGCCGTGATCAGTTCCCGCAGCTGCCGGTTGAGCGCGCGGTCGTCGTCGAGGGGCGCCGGATCCGCCGCACGTGCGGGGGCGCCCACCAGCCCGGCGAGGCAGGCGGCGGCCAGCAGGGCGACGGCGGGCAGACGGAGGTGCGGAGGGCGGAGCAGCAGCACGGCGGTTCTCCTGAGGACGTGAGCGCGCGATGGCACGCCCAGCTTCGGGCGGCAAGCCGGTGCCCGCGCGCGACGCTGCTCCATCCGGCCGAGCGGACCCTCGGGGACCACGCGCGTAGGGGCCCGGCGGACAGTGCCGCCGGGCCCCTACGCGCGTACCCCTCAGGGCGTCAGAGCTTTTCGATCACGTAGTCGATGCACGCGGTGAGCGCCTCGACGTCCGCCGGGTCGATCGCCGGGAACATCGCCACACGCAGCTGGTTGCGGCCGAGCTTGCGGTACGGCTCGGTGTCGACGATGCCGTTGGCGCGCAGCGCCTTGGCGACGGCCGCCGCGTCGATGTCGTCCGCGAAGTCGATCGTGCCGATGACCTGCGAGCGCTTGGCCGGGTCGACGACGAACGGGGTGGCGTACTTGGAGGCCTCGGCCCAGCCGTACAGCGTCCCCGACGAGGTGGCCGTGCGGCGTACGGACCAGTCCAGACCGCCCTGGCCGTTGATCCACTTCAGCTGCTCGTTCAACAGGAACAGCGTGGACAGCGCCGGGGTGTTGTACGTCTGGTTCTTCAGCGAGTTGTCGATCGCGGTCGGCAGGCTGAAGAACTCCGGGACGTGGCGGCCCGAGCCGTGGATGCGCGCGGCGCGCTCCAGAGCGGCCGGCGAGAAGACGCCGATCCACAGGCCGCCCTCGGAGGCGAAGGACTTCTGCGGGGCGAAGTAGTAGACGTCGCTCTGCGCGATGTCGACGGGCAGGCCGCCTGCGCCGGACGTCGCGTCCACCAGCACGAGGGCGCCCTCGTCGGCGCCGGAGACGCGCTGGATCGGCGCGGCCACACCGGTCGAGGTCTCGTTGTGCGTGAAGGCGTACGCATCGACGCCCGCCTCGGCCTCGGGGTCCGGGTGGGTGCCCGGCTCGGAGGTGATGACGGTCGGCTCGGCCAGCCAGGGCGCGAGCTTCGAGGCCTTCGCGAACTTCGAGGAGAACTCGCCGAACGAGAGGTGCTGGGACTTGTTCTCGATCAGGCCGTGCGTCGCGATGTCCCAGAAGGCGGTCGAGCCGCCGTTGCCGAGGATCACCTCGTAGCCCTCGGGGAGCTGGAAGAGGTCGCGCACACCGTCGCGCACCGCGCCGACCAGGTTCTTCACCGGGGCCTGGCGGTGGGACGTGCCGAGGAGGGACGTGCCGGTAGCGGCCAGGGCGTCGAGCGCCTCCGTACGCACCTTGGAGGGGCCCGCGCCGAAACGGCCGTCGGCGGGCTTGATGTCAGCGGGAATCTGGATCTCAGCCACGTTCCGGAGCGTATACCGGGCGCGGGGCGTCGCGGGTGCCTGGTCCGGCGGATGAGACGGGCGTCCCACCTGCGGGGCCTGGCTCAGTCCTTGTGGTGGACGGCCAGCGTGTGGAGATGCTCGACCAGGGCGATCAGGACGAACTTGCTGGAGGAGTGGTCGCGGGCGTCGAACTCCACCATGGGCACGTCCGGGCCGAGCGCGAGGGCCCCGCGGATGTGCTCGTCGCTGTGGAGCGGACCGCCGAAGTCGTTCACCGCGACGATGAAGGGCATGCCGTGGTGTTCGAGGCGGTCCAGGGCGTACCAGGCGTCGGTGAGGGAGCGGGTGTCGACGAGGACGACGGCGCCCATCGTGCCCGCCAGGAGCCGGTCCCACAGGAACCAGAAGCGCTGCTGGCCAGGGGCACCGAAGAGGTACAGGGTGCTGCGGTCGTCGAAGCTGATCCGGCCGAAGTCGAAGGCGACCGTGGTGGCGTTCTTTCCGCTGACCCGGCTGGTGTCCTCGAGGCTGCGGCCGACACTGCTCATCACCTCTTCGGTGTGCAGCGGGCGTATCTCGCTGACGGAGCGGACCATGGTCGTCTTGCCGACCCCGAAGCCGCCGACGACGACGATCTTCAGGGCGTTCACGGTCTTCCCGGTGAGGTCGGGGTGGGACTCGGCCGGGTGGACCGCCCGCGTGCCGCGGGTCATCGGGTCTGGGGGGTGCCGGTCATCGAGTGTTGCCTTCCGAGGGGTGGCGGGGGCATAACTGGAGCCGCGTGTTCCTGATCAAGTGGTCGTCACTATAGGAGAGTTGGCGATCACTTTGGGCTCTTCGCCCGGGCTTTGCCAAGGCCTGGGAGTCCACAGCGGGCTCAACCGGCACGTTTCCCTCCGGTGTGACATGCGCTACGGGGGCATCCTGAGACACATGGCTGAAGAGCGACAGGCGGGCCGGGACCGGCAGCCGGACAGTGGCACTTCGCGCACGCGGATCGCGCGGGCGGAGGAAACGGGCGAGCTGGCGCGGGCACTCGCCGAGGACGTACGCGGCGAAGTGGACTTCGGCACCGCCGCCAGAGCACTGATGACCATGGACGCCTCCAACTACCGGCGGGTGCCGGTCGGCGTCGTCGCGCCGCGCGACGCCGACGACGTGGCGGCCGCGCTCGCGGTGTGCCGGGAGTACGGGGTGCCGGTCGTGCCGCGCGGCGCGGGTACGTCGATTGCGGGGCAGGCCACCGGCATCGGCGTCGTGCTCGACTTCACCCGGCACATGAAGGCGGTGCTGGACGTCGACGCGGAGGCGCGCACCGCCGTCGTACAGCCCGGGGTCGTCCTGGACACCCTGCGGGACGCCGTACGCCCGCTCGGCCTGACCTTCGGGCCCGACCCCTCCACCCACGCGCGCTGCACCGTCGGCGGGATGATCGGAAACAACTCCTGCGGCGCGCACTCCGTCGCCTGGGGAACGACGGCCGACAATGTGCACGGTCTGTCGGCCCTCACCTACGGCGGTGACACCCTCCGCCTGGGACAGGGCTGGGACGGCGGCGCACCCGCCGGACTGCGCGAACTCATCGACGGCCATCTCGCGCTGCTGCGCACCGGGTTCACCGACGGCCTGCCCCGGCGGATCTCGGGATACGCCCTGGACGCGCTGCTGCCCGAGAAGGGCGTCGACCTCGCGCGGGCGTTCTGCGGCAGCGAGGGCACGCTCGGCGTGCTGACGGAGGCAACCGTACGGCTCGTCGAGGCGCCCCGGGCGCGGGCGCTCGCCGTGCTCGGCTACCCCGACGAGAGCGCCGCCGCCGAGGCCGCTTCGGGGCTGCTGCCGTACGGCCCGCTGACCGTCGAGGGCATGGCCGAGGACCTGGTGCCGGACGGCCACGGGCTGCCGCGTGGCGGGGCCTGGCTGTTCGTGGAGACCGGCGGCGGCACGGCGGCCGAGGCACGGGCCCGCGCGGCGGAGATTCTGCGCGGCGCCGACGCCCTGGACGGCACGGTGGTCGACGACGCGGCCGGGATGCGCGCCCTGTGGCGGGTGCGCGAGGACGCGGCCGGCACGTCGACCCGGATGGCCGACGGCGCGGAGGCCTGGCCCGGCTGGGAGGACTGCGCGGTGCCCCCCGCCCGGCTGGGCGCGTATCTGCGGGACTTCCGCGCGCTGCTCGCCCGGCACGGGCTGCGCGGGACGCCGTACGGGCACTTCGGCGACGGCTGCATCCATGTCCGGATCGACTTCGACCTCCTCAGCGAGAAGGGCGTACGGGGCTTCCGCCGGTTCTCCGAGGAGGTCGCGGAACTCGTCGTCTCCTACGGCGGTTCGCTCTCCGGCGAGCACGGCGACGGACAGGCACGCGCCGAGCTGCTGCCCAGGATGTACGGGGACGAACTGGTCGGCCTCTTCGGCCGGTTCAAGGATCTGTGGGACCCGGCGGGCGGCATGAACCCGGGCATGCTCGCCCGTCCCGACCGGCTCGACGAAAACCTGCGCTTCGCCGTGCTGCCGAAGAAGCCGGTCGATGTGGAGTTCGGCTATCCCCACGACGACGGCGACTTCGCGGGCGCGGTGCGCAGGTGCGTGGGTGTCGCCAAGTGCCGTACGACATCGGCCGCTTCGGGCGGAGGGGTGATGTGCCCCTCCTTCCGCGCGACCGGCGAGGAGATGCACTCCACCCGCGGCCGGGCGCGGCTGCTGCACGAGATGCTGGCGGGCGAGGTCGTGCGTGACGGCTGGCGTTCACCCGAGGTGCGGGAGGCACTCGACCTGTGCCTGTCGTGCAAGGGGTGTCGCAGCGATTGCCCCGTGGGCGTCGACATGGCCACCTACAAGGCGGAGTTCCTGCACCACCACTACGCCGGGCGGGTACGGCCGGCGTCCCACTACGCCATGGGCAGGCTGCCGGTGTGGCTGCGGGCCGCGGCGCCCTTCGCCCGTGTGGTCAACGCGGTCTCGCGGGTGCGTCCGCTCGCGGCGATCGCCAAGCGGCTGGGCGGCATCGCGCCCGAGCGGGACATCCCGCCGCTGGCCCCGGTGACGTTCCGCGCCTGGCTGCGGGAGCACATGAGCCGCCGTACCGAGGTCTTCGCGGACAGCAGTACGGTCGTGCTGTGGCCGGACACCTTCACCGACCATCTCTCACCGTCCGTGGGCCGCGCGGCGGTTCGCGTGATGGAGGCGGCGGGCCTGGGCATCGTGGTGCCGCCGGGCCGCGTCTGCTGCGGCCTCACCTACGTCTCCACCGGCCAGCTCGACCGGGCCCGCGCGGTCATGCGCCACACGCTGGACACCGTGGAGCCGCTGCTCGACCTGGGCGCCCCGGTGGTCGTCCTGGAGCCGAGCTGCGCGGCGGCCCTGAAGACGGACCTGCCCGAGCTGCTCTCCGACGATCCGCGCGCGGCGCGCCTCGCCGCTTCGGTCCGCACCTTCGCCCAGGCACTCGAGGAGTGCGCCCCCGACTGGGCGCCGCCCCGGCTGGACCGCGAGGTGGCGGGCCAGACGCACTGCCATCAGCACGCCGTGCTGGGCGACGCGGCGGAACGCCGGCTGCGTGAACGGGCAGGGCTGACGGGCGGGTTGAGCGGTGGCTGCTGCGGCCTGGCGGGCAACTTCGGCTTCGAGCACGGCCACTACGAGGTCTCGGTGGCCTGCGCGGAGGACCAGCTCCTGCCCGCGGTACGGGCCGCGGGCCGGTCGGCCGAACTGCTGGCGGACGGCTTCTCGTGCCGTACGCAACTGGCGCAGCTGGAAGGCCGCGAGGCCAGGCACCTGGCGGAGGTGCTGGCGGAGGGGCTCGGGGACTGACGGGGCGGTTCAGGGAAGGGCGAGCTCGACGATGTGCGGTGGCTCCTGGGTGAAGTCGCTGTACCGCGCCCAGGTCGGCCGCACCCGCACATGGGTGATTCCCGGCCAGGACAGCCGGTCCCGCCCGTCGGGATACACCGTGAAGTACGACGCCTGGAGCCGTTCGAGCTCCGCGCCCGAGGGGAAGTCGGCGACCCCCTCGATCTGCGCGGTGATCGCGTCGTCCCACCCGATCACCAGCGCCGTACGGGGGTCGGCGCGCAGGTTGAGGCTCTTGCGCGTCGTCTCGACGGTGTCGAAGACGATCTCGAACTCGTCGGTGACCGCGTACCCGACGACCGCGGCCTGGGGCGCGCCGTCGGGGGTCACCGTGGCCTGGACGGCGAGCTTGTACCGGCGAAGGAACCACAGCAGCTCATCGGGGGTCATATGTCCGTCTGTACCACGTACGGGCCGGGGCGGCCGCCCCGGCGGGTGCGTTCGGGCGCCCTCAGGTCAGGTGCCGGATCAGGGCGAGCAGCTGTGGCACCGCCGGGTGGGGTGCGGCCGCACGCCAGGCGAGGACGACCTCGGCCTGCGGGGCGTCCGTCAGGGGGCGGTAGGCGACGCCCGGGTGCGGATGCATCTCCGCCGTGGACGCCACCGAGGCGCCCGCGCCTCGGCCCGCTGCGATCGCCGCCAGCCAGTCGTCCGTGTTGGCGACCGTGAGGGTCGATGCGGGGCGGGACGACGGGGGCCAGAGGTCGAGCGTCGTCAGGCCGGAGACCGTGTTGAGGACGACCGGCCCGGACGTCAGGTCCGCCAGGGTCAGGGACGGGCGGGACGCCAGCGGGCCGTCCGCCGTCACCGCCGCCACCCGCGGCTCCGTGAACAGCAGCTCCGTCACCAGTCCGGCCGCGTCGACCGGGCCCCGCAGGACCGCCGCGTCCACCTCGCCGCGGACCAGGCCGGCCGTGCGGTCGTCGATGCGCAGCAGTTCCAGCGGGGTCCCGGGGTGCTCACGCTCCCAGCGGCGCAGCAGCGGGGTCGTGTACGGGCCGAGCGCGGACCAGGCGTGCCCGAGCCGCAGGGGCCACCGGCGCAGCCGGCCGGTGTCCAGCGCCTCGTCGAAGGCGGTGACCGCGGCTGCCGCCTTGTCGCGGAAGACGGTGCCCTCGGCGGTGAGGGCGAGATGATGCGTGGAGCGGTCCACCAGCCGCGTGCCCAGGTGCTTCTCGAGCGCGGCCAGCGCGCGTGAGACGGCGGGCTGGGTGAGGTGCAGCCGGGCCGCGGCCCTGGTCACGCTGGACTCCTCGGCGATGGCGAGGAAACAGCGGAGATGGCGCAGCTCGATGCTCATGCGCCGGGAGCATAACGGCAGCACAGTCGGCATTTCACGCGGCGGGCGAGGAGTCGTAGCGTGGAGGGGCCCGAGCGGAATGAGCCAGGGCCGTAGTCGATCAGGGAGGTTTCGGTGGACGAGGCACGTACCACTGTCGTCGCCACCGAGCCGGAGGCCGCCGTCGCGCTCGGCGGAGCCGTCGGCACAGAGCCCGGCACCGGGCGCAGCGGCCGGGCCCTCGGGCCGGTCGCGCTGGTCGTCGCGGGTGGGCTCTCGGTGCAGTTCGGCGCGGCCGTGGCCGTGATGCTCATGCCGCGCGCCGGAGCGCTCGGTGTGGTCACGCTGCGGCTGGTCCTCGCCGCCGTCGTGCTGCTCGTCGTCTGCCGGCCCAGGGTGCGGGGGTACTCCCGCGCCGACTGGGGGACCGTCGTGATCTTCGGCGCGGTCATGGGCGCCATGAACATCCTCTTCTACCAGGCCGTCGACCGGATCCCGCTCGGCGCCGCCGTGACCTTCGAGGTGCTCGGCCCACTCGTGCTCTCGGTGATCGTGTCGCGGCGGCTGCTCAACCTCGTGTGGGCCGGGCTCGCGCTCGGCGGTGTCGTGCTGCTCAGCGGCGGGGGCTTCGACCGGCTGGATCCGGTGGGGGCGCTGTTCGCGCTGTCCGCGGGCGCGATGTGGGCGGCGTACATCGTCTTCAGCGCCCGCACCGGGCGGCGCTTCCCGCAGGCCGACGGGCTCGCGCTGGCGATGGCGGTGGGTGCCGCGCTCAGCCTGCCGTTCGGCATCGCCGAGGCCGGGGCGGCTCTTGTCGTGCCGTCGACCCTGGCGCTCGGGCTGGCCGTGGCGCTGATGTCGTCGGTCCTGCCGTACACGCTGGAACTGCTGGCGCTGCGCCGGCTGCCCGCGTCGACGTTCGCGGTGCTGATGAGTCTGGAGCCGGCGATCGCGGCGACGGCCGGCTTCCTCGTCCTGCACCAGGCGCTGTCCCCGACCGACGCACTGGCGATCGCGCTGGTCATCGCGGCGAGCATGGGCGCGGTACGGACCCAGGTGGCGAAGCAGGTGCAGTAAGGCCGCCCGCGGGGGTTCGCGGAACGACGCCAGAAATCAAAGCAAGCACGCTTGCTTGTTTCTCTTCACGCTGCCATGCTCCGGGACACACACCGTCGTGTCCCGAGGGAGCGCACCGTGTCCGACCCGACCGCCGTACTCGACGATCTGCGCAGCGAAAGCGATGAACTCGACTATCTTGTAGGCGAGTTGAGCGACGACGAGTGGGCGCGGCCCACCCCCGCGCCGCGCTGGACCATCGCCCACCAGATCGCCCATCTCGCGTGGACCGACGCCGCCGCACTGCTGGCCGTCACCGACGCCGAAGCCTTCGCCGTCGAGACCGAGAAGGCGTTCGCCGCGCCGCACTCCTTCGTCGACGAGGGCGCCGAGAAGGGCGCGGCGCTGCCACCCGCCGAGCTCCTCGCCCGCTGGCGCGAGGGGCGCGAGCAGTTGCAGAAGGCCCTGCGCGCGGCACCCGCCGGCAGCAGATTCCCCTGGTACGGGCCGCCGATGAGCGCCGCGTCCGTGGCGACCGGGCGGCTGATGGAGACCTGGGCGCACGGGCAGGACGTCGCCGACACCCTCGGAGCCGTACGCGAGCCGACCTCTCGGCTGCGCCATGTCGCGTACATCGGCGTCCGTGCGCGGGACTACGCCTTCGGGGTGCGTTCGCTGACGCCGCCCACTGCCCCCATCCGCGTCGAACTGGCGGCGCCCGACGGTGAGTTGTGGACGTTCGGGCCCCAGGACGCGGCACAGCGGGTCACCGGGCCGGCTCTGGACTTCTGCCTGCTGGTCACCCAGCGCGCCAACCGCGCCGATCTCGCTGTGCGCGCGGAGGGCGCGGACGCCGACCGGTGGCTCGACATCGCACAGGCCTTCGCCGGACCCGCCGGTCCGGGCCGCGCTCCCGAGGGGGCCTCATGACGGCGGAGGTGCTGCGCGTCGGCAATGCCTCAGGCTTCTACGGCGACCGTTTCGACGCGGTGCGCGAGATGCTCACCGGCGGGCCCCTCGACGTCCTGACCGGCGACTACCTCGCCGAGCTGACCATGCTCATCCTCGGCCGCGACCGGCTGAAGGACCCCTCGCTCGGCTACGCCAAGACCTTCCTCAAGCAGCTGGAGGAGAGCCTCGGCCTCGCCCACGAACGCGGCGTCAAGATCGTCACCAACGCGGGCGGGCTCAACCCCGCCGGACTCGCCGACGCCGTTCGCGCACTCGCCGACCGGGTCGGCGTGCCGGTGAAGGTCGCCCACGTCGAGGGCGACGACCTCACCGGCCGTTACCCCGGCGCGCTGACCGCCAACGCCTATCTCGGCGGCGCGGGTATCGCCGCATGTCTGCGCGCGGGCGCCGATGTCGTCGTCACCGGCCGCGTCACCGACGCGGCGCTCGTGACCGGACCGGCCGCCGCGCACTTCGGCTGGGGACCCGACGACCTCGACGCGCTCGCGGGTGCCGTCGTCGCGGGACACGTCCTGGAATGCGGCACCCAGGCCACCGGCGGCAACTACGCCTTCTTCAGCGGCCACGACGTTCGCCGGCCCGGCTTCCCGCTCGCCGAGATCCACGCCGACGGCACCTCGGTCGTCACCAAGCACGAGGGCACCGGCGGAGTCGTCGACCTGGGCACGGTCACCGCCCAGCTGCTGTACGAGACAGGAGGCGCCCGCTACCCGGGACCGGACGTCACCGCGCGCCTGGACACCGTACGGCTGGAGCAGGACGGCCCCGACCGGGTACGGATCTCCGGTGTACGCGGCGAGGCGGCGCCCGCCACGCTCAAGGTCGGGCTCAACCGCATCGGCGGGTGGCGCAACGAGGTCGTGTTCGTGCTCACGGGACTCGACATCGAGGCCAAGGCCCAGCTGGTGCAGGATCAGTTGGAGGACGCGTTCGGCAAGCACCGCCCGGCCGAGGTGCGCTGGGAGCTGGCCCGCACCGAGGCCGCCGACGGTGACACGGAGGAGCGCGCCAGCGCGTATCTGCGGCTCGTCGTGCGCGACTCCGACGCCGAGCGGGTCGGACGGGCGGTGAGCAGCGCGGCGATCGAGCTGGCGCTCGGCAGCTACCCGGGCTTCCATGTCACGGCCCCGCCCGGGAAGGGCGCGCCGTACGGGGTGTTCGACGCCGCGTACATCCCGGCCGTCGCGGTCGTCCACTCGGCGGTGCTGCCCGACGGCGAGCGGGTGGACCTGCCCGCGACGCAGGCGCCGGAGTGCGGACCCGGGCCCGCGTCGCAGACACCCGCTGCCACCGCGCCCGCAGAGACCGACGCCGCGCTGCCCGACCCCCTGCCCCCCGCCCCCGTCCGCCGCGTTCCTCTCGGCCTCGTCGCCGGCGCCCGCAGCGGCGACAAGGGCGGGGACGCCAACGTCGGTGTGTGGGCTCGCTCCGACGACGCCTGGCGCTGGCTGGCGCACGAGCTGACCGTCGACCGGTTCCGGGCGCTGCTGCCCGAGACCGCCGAACTCACCGTCGTACGCCACGTCCTGCCGAACCTGCGGGCCCTGAACTTCACCGTCGAGGGGATCCTCGGCGAGGGCGTCGCCGCCCAGGCCCGCTTCGACCCCCAGGGCAAGGCGCTCGGCGAGTGGCTGCGCTCCCGGTACGTGGACATCCCGGAGGTACTGCTGTGACCGTGCTCGCCTCGGCCGTCGACCCGGCGGGCCCCGAGTACGCCGCCCGCCGCGACACCATGCTCGGCCGCATCGCCGAACTGGACGCCGAGCACGCGAAGGCACTCGCGGGCGGCGGTGAGAAGTACGTCGCCCGGCACCGGAAGCGCGGAAAGCTGCTTGCCCGCGAACGCGTGGAGCTGCTGCTCGACCCGGACACGCCCTTCCTGGAGCTGTCCCCGCTCGCCGCGTGGGGGAGCGACTACCCGGTCGGTGCGTCGACCGTGACCGGCATCGGGGTGGTGGAGGGCGTGGAGTGCCTGATCACCGCCAACGACCCGACCGTGCGCGGCGGCGCGTCCAACCCCTGGACGCTGAAGAAGATCCTGCGCGCCAACGAGATCGCGTACGCCAACCGGCTGCCGTGCATCTCGCTGGTCGAGTCGGGTGGCGCCGATCTGCCGTCCCAGAAGGAGATCTTCATCCCCGGGGGTGCGATCTTCCGCGATCTGACCCGGCTGTCGGCGGCCGGGATCCCCACGGTCGCGGTCGTGTTCGGGAACTCGACGGCGGGCGGGGCGTACGTACCCGGCATGTCCGACCACACGGTCATGATCAAGGAACAGTCCAAGGTGTTCCTCGGCGGACCCCCGCTGGTGAAGATGGCGACCGGTGAGGAGAGCGACGACGAGTCGCTCGGCGGCGCGGAGATGCATGCGCGCACCTCGGGGCTCGCCGACTACCTCGCCACCGACGAGCGGGACGCGCTGCGGCAGGCCCGCAGGATCGTGGCCCGGCTCAACTGGCGCAAGGCCCACGCCGATCCGGCCCCGGCCGAGGCCCCGAAGTACGCGGAGGAGGAGCTGCTCGGGATCGTGCCCGAGGATCTGAAGACGCCCTTCGACCCGCGTGAGGTCGTGGCGCGGATCGTGGACGGCTCCGACTTCGACGAGTTCAAGCCGTTGTACGGACCGAGCCTGGTGACCGGGTGGGCGTCCCTGCACGGCTAC
The DNA here is from genome assembly GCA_963836215.1 of uncultured Actinomycetota bacterium. Classification (GTDB taxonomy): domain Bacteria; phylum Actinomycetota; class Actinomycetes; order Streptomycetales; family Streptomycetaceae; genus Streptomyces. The sequence goes on along the minus strand of CAWIIU010000005.1, from coordinate 3,426,802 downwards.
CCCGTCGGCGTCCTCGCCAACGCGCAGGGTGTGCTGTTCAGCGAGGAGTCGCAGAAGGCGGCCCAGTTCATCCAGCTCGCCAACCAGCGCGACATCCCGCTGGTGTTCCTGCACAACACCACCGGCTACATGGTCGGCAAGGAGTACGAGCAGGGCGGCATCATCAAGCACGGCGCGATGATGATCAACGCGGTGTCGAACTCGAAGGTGCCGCATCTGTCGGTGCTGATGGGCGCGTCGTACGGAGCCGGCCACTACGGCATGTGCGGCAGGGCCTACGACCCGCGCTTCCTCTTCGCCTGGCCCAGCGCCAAGTCCGCGGTCATGGGCCCGCAGCAGCTCGCCGGTGTGCTCTCCATCGTCGCCCGCGCCTCTGCGGCGGCGAAGGGGCAGCCCTACGACGACGAGGCGGACGCGGGCCTGCGGGCGATGGTGGAGCAGCAGATCGAGGCGGAGTCGCTGCCGATGTTCCTCTCGGGCCGGCTGTACGACGACGGTGTGATCGACCCCCGCGACACCCGCACGGTGCTGGGGCTGTGCCTGTCCGCGATTCACACGGCCCCGGTCGAAGGCGCACGCGGCGGCTTCGGCGTCTTCCGGATGTGAGGATCTGATGATTCAGTCTGTACTGGTCGCCAACCGCGGCGAGATCGCCTGCCGGGTCTTCCGCACCTGCCGCGACCTGGGTATCGCGACGGTCGCGGTGTACTCGGACCCGGACGCCTCCGCGCTGCACGTCCGGGAGGCGGACGCGGCGGTACGGCTGCCGGGCGCGTCCCCCGCGGAGACCTATCTGCGCGGCGATCTGATCGTGAAGGCGGCGCTGGCGGCGGGCGCGGACGCCGTGCATCCCGGTTACGGCTTCCTGTCCGAGAACGCGGAGTTCGCCCGCGCGGTGCAGGGCGCCGGCCTGCGGTGGATCGGGCCGCCGCCGTCCGCGATCGAGGCGATGGCCTCGAAGACGCGGGCCAAGGAACTCATGGGCATCGCGCCCCTGGGGGACGTCGGCGGGAGCGACCTGCCGGTCCTGGTGAAGGCGGCGGCGGGCGGCGGAGGCCGGGGCATGCGCGTCGTCCGCTCGCTGGACACACTGGCAGGGGAACTGACGGCGGCCCGGGCCGAGGCGCTGAGCGCCTTCGGCGACGGCGAGGTGTTCGTCGAGCCGTACGTCGAGAACGGCCGCCATGTGGAGGTCCAGATCCTCGCCGACACCCACGGCACGGTGTGGGCGCTCGGCACCCGGGACTGCTCGCTGCAGCGCCGCCACCAGAAGGTGATCGAGGAGTCCCCGGCGCCCGGCCTGCCCGCCGCACTCACCGCGACACTGCACGAGTTGTCGGTGACGGCGGCCCGTGCCGTCTCCTACGAGGGCGCGGGAACGGTCGAGTTCCTGGTCTCCCCGCAGGGCACGGCGCACTTCCTGGAGATGAACACCCGCCTGCAGGTGGAACACCCCGTCACCGAGGCCGTGTTCGGCCTCGACCTCGTGGCCCTGCAGATCAGGGTCGCCGAGGGCGAGGCGCTGCCCGGGACGACCCCGCCGCCCGCCCGCGGCCATGCGGTGGAGGCCCGGCTGTACGCGGAGGACCCCTCGCAGGGGTGGGCCCCGCAGACCGGCGTTCTGCACGAGCTGTCCGTACCACCCGGGGTGCGACTGGACACCGGCTACGCGGACGGCGACACGATCGGCGTGCACTACGACCCGATGCTGGCCAAGGTGATCGCGCACGCGCCCACCCGCGCGGAAGCCGTGCGCAAACTGGCAGGGGCGCTCGACCGGGCCCGGGTCCACGGCCCGGTCACCAACCGGGACCTGCTGCTGCACTCGCTGCGGCACCCCGACTTCGCCGCCGCCCGGCTCGACACCGGCTTCTACGACCGCCATCTGCCCGAGCTGACGGCCGCGGCCCCCGAGCCGTACGCGCCGCTGGCCGCCGCTCTCGCCGACGCCCACGGGCGGTCCCGGTTCGGCGGCTGGCGCAACCTGCCCTCGCAGCCGCAGACCAAGCGCTACCGCACCGACGCGGACGGCGCCGAGCACGAGGTCCGCTACCGGCACACCCGCAACGGGCCGGCGGCCGACGGCGTACGGGTCGTGCACGTGGCCGCGGATCTCGTCGTGCTCGAAGCGGACGGCGTACAGCGGAGGTTCGGGGTCACCCGCCACGACGACCGGGTGTTCGTCGGCAACACCACCCTGACCGCCCTGCCCCGGTTCCCCGACCCCACCGCGCAGCATCGGCCCGGATCGCTCCTCGCACCCATGCCCGGCACCGTCGTCCGCGTCGCGGACGGGCTCGCCGAGGGCGTACGGGTCGACAAGGGGCAGCCGCTCGTCTGGCTGGAGGCCATGAAGATGGAGCACCGCATCGTCTCGCCCGCCTCCGGCACGCTCACCGCGCTCCACGCCGTCCCCGGCCGCCAGGTCGAGGTCGGTGCCCTGCTCGCCGTCGTCAGCGACGTAGCCACCCAGGAGGACACCGCGTCATGAACCCAGAGAGCCAGGAGCACAAAGATCTGCGGGCCGCCGTGGCCGCGCTCGGACAGCGCCACGGCCGCGGGTACGACCGCGACACCCTGTGGACCGAGGCGGCCAAGCTCGGCTACCTCGGGGTGAACCTGCCCGAGGAGCACGGCGGCGGAGGCGGCGGCATCGCCGAACTGTCCATCGTGCTGGAGGAGCTGGGGGCCGCCGGCTGCCCGCTGCTCATGCTGGTCGTCTCGCCCGCCATCTGCGGCACGGTCATCGCCCGCTTCGGCACCGACGAGCAGAAGCGCACCTGGCTGCCCGGCCTCGCCGACGGCAGCCTGACCATGGCGTTCGGCATCACCGAGCCCGACGCCGGATCGAACTCCCACCGGATCACCACGACGGCCCGCCGGACCGACGACGGCTGGTCGCTCACCGGCCGCAAGGTCTTCATCTCCGGCGTCGACATCGCCGACGCGACCCTGATCGTGGGCCGCACCGAGGACGCGAGGACCGGCAGCCTCAAGCCGTGCCTGTTCATCGTCCCCCGTGACGCCGAAGGATTCCGGCGCTCGCAGATCGACATGGAACTGAACGCCCAGGAGAAGCAGTTCGAGCTCGTCCTCGACGATGTGCGGCTGCCGCACGACGCGCTCGTGGGCGAGGAGGACGCGGGCCTGCTCCAGCTGTTCGCCGGGCTCAACCCCGAGCGGATCATGACCGCCGCGTTCGCCATCGGCATGGGCCGCTACGCGCTCTCCCGCGCCGTCGAGTACGCCAAGGAGCGCCAGGTCTGGAAGGCCCCCATCGGCGCCCACCAGGCCATCGCCCACCCGCTCGCCCAGTCCCACATCGAACTCGAACTGGCCCGGCTGATGATGCAGAAGGCCGCCCACCTCTACGACGCGGGCGACGACATCGGCGCCGGCGAGGCCGCCAACATGGCCAAGTACGCCGCCGGGGAGGCCTGTGCGAAGGCCGTCGACCAGTCCGTCCACACCCTCGGCGGCAACGGGCTGAGCCGGGAGTACGGCCTCGCCCCGCTGATCACCGCGTCCCGGGTGGCCAGAATCGCCCCGGTCAGCCGCGAAATGATCCTGAACTACGTATCCCACCAGTCCCTGGGTCTCCCCAAGTCGTACTGACAGAGGCGATTCTGGCCGTCCACACAGCGAGGGGGCCGACCATGCCGGAAACCGTGTTCCGCAGCGAGTACGCCGATGTCCCTGCCGTCGCCGAGCCGATCCACGACGCGGTGCTCGGCAGGGCCGCCGAGTTCGGCGACACGATCGCCCTGATCGACGGGGTGAACGGCACGACCGTCACGTACACGCAGCTCGACCTGTTCCACCGCCGTATCGCCGCCGCCCTCGCCGACGCGGGGCTGCGCAAGGGCGACGTGCTCGCCCTGCACAGCCCCAACACCGTCGCGTACCCGCCCGTCTTCTACGGGGCCACCAGGGCGGGAGCGTCCGTCACCACCGTGCATCCGCTCGCCACCGCGGAGGAGTTCGCCAAACAGCTGCGGGACTCCTCCGCGCGGTGGATCGTCACCGTCTCACCGCTGCTGGAGGTCGCCCGCCGGGCCGCCGAACTGGCCCCGGGCGTCAAGGAGATCTTCGTCTGCGACACCGCGGACGGGCACGTGAGCATGCTCGACATGATCGGCTCGACCGCGCCCGACCCGGAGATCATCATCGACCCGTCCGAGGACATCGCGGTCCTGCCGTACTCCTCGGGCACCACCGGTGTGCCCAAGGGTGTGATGCTCACGCACACCTCGATCGCCACCAACCTCGCGCAGCTCAGCCCGCTGATGCCGATGGAGCCCGGTGAACGCATCCTCGCCGTGCTGCCGTTCTTCCACATCTACGGTCTGACCGCACTGATGAACGCGCCGCTGCGGCAGGGCGCCACCGTCGTCGTACTGCCGCGCTTCGAACTCGACACGTTTCTCGGGGCGATCGAGAAACACCGCATCACCGGCCTCTACGTCGCCCCGCCGATCGTGCTGGCCCTCGCCAAGCACCCGGCGGTCGCCCGGTACGACCTGTCGACGCTGCAGTACATCATCAGCGCGGCCGCGCCCCTGGACGCCGCCCTCGCCGCTGCCTGCTCCCAGCGGCTCGGGGTGCCGCCCGTCGGCCAGGCGTACGGCATGACCGAGCTGTCGCCCGGCACCCACCTCGTACCGCCGGCCGCGGCCGACCCGCCGGCCGGCACCGTCGGCAGGCTCATCCCCTCCACCGAGATGCGGATCCTCTCCCTCGACGACCCCGGCAGCGACGTGGGACCGGGAGAGGAGGGCGAGATAGCGATCCGCGGGCCACAGGTGATGAAGGGCTACCTCGGCCGGCCCGAGGCCACCGCCGACATGATCGACGCCGACGGCTGGCTGCACACCGGCGACATCGGACGGGTCGACGAGAACGGCTGGCTGTTCGTGGTCGACCGGGTGAAGGAACTGATCAAGTACAAGGGCTTCCAGGTCGCGCCCGCGGAGCTGGAGGCGCTGCTGCTCACCCACGAGGGCATCGCGGACGCGGCGGTGATAGGTGTGTACGACGAGGACGGGAACGAGATCCCCAAGGCATACGTCGTACGGCAACGCGAAGCCGACGACCTCACCGAGGACGACGTGATCTCCTTCGTGGCCGGGCAGGTTGCCCCGTACAAGAAGATCCGCCGGGTCTCGTTCATCGGAGGGGTCCCGCGCGCGGCTTCGGGAAAGATCCTCAGGCGTGAACTGAGGGACCGGGAAAAGGAGAGCACGTGACGCTGGTCGCCATCGCACACGAGCGCGGCATCACCACGCTGACGCTGGACTCGCCCGCGAACCGCAACGCCCTGTCGGCGCGGCTCGTCGGCGAGCTGGCGCAGGTGCTGGGCGACTGCGCCAAGGACGACGCCGTGCGGGCCGTGGTGCTCACCCACACCGGGTCCACGTTCAGCGCGGGCGCCGATCTGAAGTCCCCGCCCAATCCGTACACCTTCGTCGAACTGCTGCGGCAGATCGTCACCCTGCCCAAACCGGTGGTGGCCCGGGTGGCCGGCAAGGCCCGGGCCGGGGGCCTCGGCGTGCTCGGGGCCTGCGACATGGCGGTCGCGTCCGGCGACTCGGACTTCGCGTTCACCGAGGTACGTATCGGCGTCGCCCCGGCCGTCATCTCGCTGCCCCTGCTGCCGCGGCTGGATCCCCGCGCGGCCGAGCGCTACTACCTGACCGGGGAGCGCTTCGACGCGGCGGAGGCCGCCCGGATCGGGCTGCTCACGCTCGCCGCCGACGATGTGGACAGCGCTCTGGCACCGCTGCTCGACGGGCTGCGCAAGGCTTCCCCGCAGGGCCTCGCGGCGTCGAAGAAGCTGGTCACGGCCAGGGTGCTGGAGGCATTCGACCGGGACGCGGAGGACCTGGTGCAGCGCTCGGCGTCCCTGTTCGCGTCGGCCGAGGCGCGCGAAGGCATGGCGGCCTTCCTGGAGCGGCGGGGTCCCGCATGGGAGCTGTAGCCACGCCCTCCCCGCAGCCCAAGTCGCCCAAGCAGGACCGCTCCCGGGCGACCCGGCAGCGGCTGCTCGAAGCCGCCGTGTCCTGCCTCGCCGAGCACGGCTGGGCAGGCTCGACGGTGTCGGTGGTCGCCGAACGCGCGGGCGTCTCGCGGGGCGCGGCGCAGCACCACTTCCCGACCCGGGAGGACCTGTTCACCGCGGCCGTCGAGTACGTCGCCGAGGAGCGGTCCACGGCCCTGCGCGCGCTGCCGGCCGAGGACCGCGCCTCGGTCGTCGCGGCCCTCGTCGACCTGTACACCGGCCCGCTGTTCCGGGCCGCGCTGCACCTGTGGGTCGCGGCGTCCCACGAGGAGCAGCTGCACGCCCGCGTCACCGAACTGGAGGCACGCGTCGGCCGCGAGACCCACCGCATCGCGATCCAGCTCCTGCGCGTCGACGAATCCCGCCCCGGCGTACGCGAAACGGTCCAGGGCCTGCTCGACATGGCCCGCGGCCTGGGCCTCGCCAACGTCCTCACCAACGACACGGCCCGCCGCAAGCGCGTGGTCGCGCAGTGGGCGGCGCTGCTGGACGAGGTGCTGGACTGACGGGGCCGGTCAGAGCGTGACCTGCGTCATGCCCGGCTCTGCGGGCGCGCAGTATCCTGGGCGCATGCTTCTGCTGGTACGACGCCGTCACGTGGACTACGTCCGTGTCACGACCATGGGCTGTCGGCGCTCCGCCTGACCTCCACAGGGCCTGTCCTCCGGACCGGGCCCGGCCCCCTCTCGTCACCGGCACCCCGTGGCCCGCCCCACCCCTGGCGGCCGCCCGGGACTCCCGCCCCCGCAGCCCTTTGGGCACGGGGGTGCGCCCACAAGCCCCGCGGATGCATCCATGTCGTATCTTCAGCTCCCCGTCGTCGACCTCTCCGCCGCCGACCGCGGCCCCCAGGCCCGGGCCCTGCTGCACGCGCAGCTGCACAGCGCCGCTCATGACGTCGGCTTCTTCCAGCTCACCGGACACGGTGTCACCCACGCCGAGACCGCCGCGCTCACCCGCGCCATGCGCGCCTTCTTCGCTCTCCCCGAGGCCGACCGGCTCGCCATCGACAACGTGAACTCGCCGCACTTCCGCGGCTACACGCGCATCGGCGACGAGCGCACCGGCGGCAGCCAGGACTGGCGCGACCAGCTCGACATCGGCGCCGAGCGGCCCGCCCGCGTCCCCGCGCCCGGCGAGCCCGGCTACTGGTGGCTCGAGGGCCCCAACCAGTGGCCCGCGGCCCTGCCCGAGCTGCGCACCGCCGCCCTCGCCTGGATCGACCGGCTCGGCTCCGTCGCCGAGCGGCTGCTGCACGAGCTGCTCACCGCGATCGGCGCACCGGCGGACTTCTACGACGACGTCTTCGGCGACCGTGCCCATCTGCACCTGAAGATGGTGCGCTACCCCGGCAGTCCGTCCGACGGCAGCGGCCAGGGCGTCGGCGCCCACAAGGACTACGGATTCCTGACCCTGCTCCACCAGGACACGGTCGGCGGTCTGCAGGTGGAGCGCGAGGACGGCATCTTCCACGACGTGCCGCCGCTGCCGGGCGCCTTCGTCGTCAACCTCGGCGAGCTGCTCGAGGTCGCCACCGACGGCTATCTCAAGGCCACCAACCACCGCGTGGTCAGCCCGCCCGGCGCCACCGAGCGGTTCTCCGTGCCGTTCTTCTACAACCCGCGACTCGACGCCCGGGTCGAGCCGCTGCGCTTCCCGCACGCGGCACACGCGCCGGGCGTGACGGCCGACCCCGCGAACCCGCTGTTCGCGGAGTACGGCCGTAACGAGCTGAAGGGCAAGCTGCGGGCCCACCCGCTGGTCGCCGCGCGCCACCACCGTCATCTGCTGGAGACGGCGGCATAAGGGCGGCAGGGAGCGGGGCGCTCAGTCCGCGATGTCGTCCCAGCCCGTGATCTCGCGCGGGCTGCGCGACCCCGGACCCACATAGCGGGCGGAGGGACGCACCAGCCTGCCCGTCCGCTTCTGCTCCAGGATGTGCGCCGACCAGCCGGCCGTGCGGGCGCAGGTGAACATCGAGGTGAACATGTGCGCCGGCACCTCGGCGAAGTCCAGCATGATCGCCGCCCAGAACTCCACGTTCGTCGCGAGGACCCGGTCCGGGCGGCGGTTGTGCAGCTCCTCCAGCGCGGCCTTCTCCAGCGCCTCCGCGACCTCGAAGCGCGGTGCGGCCAGCTCCATGGCCGTGCGGCGCAGCACCCGCGCCCGCGGGTCCTCGGCCCGGTAGACGCGGTGGCCGAAGCCCATCAGCCGCTCGCCCTTGTCCAGGGCGCGCTTGACATACGCGACGGCGTCGCCGGTCCGCTCGATCTCCTCGATCATGCCGAGCACGCGGGAGGGCGCGCCGCCGTGCAGCGGGCCGGACATCGCGCCGACCGCGCCCGACAGCGCCGCCGCCACGTCCGCGCCGGTGGAGGCGATGACGCGGGCGGTGAAGGTGGACGCGTTCATGCCGTGCTCGGCGGCCGACGTCCAGTACGCGTCGACGGCCTTCACATGCCGCGGGTCCGGCTCACCGCGCCAGCGGATCATGAACCGCTCGACGACGGACTGCGCCTTGTCGATCTCGCGCTGCGGCACCATCGGCAGGCCCTGGCCGCGTGCACTCTGTGCCACGTACGACAGCGCCATCACGGCCGCCCGCGCCAGGTCCTCGCGGGCCCGCGCCTCGTCGATGTCGAGCAGCGGTTTCAGACCCCACACCGGGGCGAGCATCGCCAGCGCCGACTGCACGTCGACGCGGATGTCGCCGGAGTGCACCGGGATCGGGAACGGCTCGGCGGGCGGCAGCCCGGGGTTGAACGCGCCGTCGACCAGCAGACCCCACACGTTCCCGAACGAGACATGGCCGACCAGGTCCTCGATGTCGACGCCGCGGTAGCGGAGCGAGCCGCCTTCCTTGTCGGGTTCGGCGATCTCCGTCTCGAACGCGACGACTCCTTCGAGTCCAGGTACGAAGTCGGACATCAGGCGGCTCCTCGGATGCTTACGGCGGGTGCGGGCGGGCCGGGTCACGGCGCGTGGGACGGTCACCCCGGTGATGCCCCGTGCGGAGGGCGGTCACCCAACGCGCCGGGAGGTCAGGCACGATATCCCGTGCTGCGAGGGGGCCACAGTGATCCGACCCAAGATTTTGGCGGGTCCGGACGATGCGGGGAAGCGTGACATCCGGCACAGTGTCCCGATTCCGGCGAGGACGATTGAGGGCACTCCGTGCCGGGCAGACTGGGCCACTGCGGCAGGATGGCCCCGTGACCGATGACGCCGCCCCGAACCCCGCCCTGATGCGTGAGCAGTACCGCTCCACCCCGCTGCTGGAGACGGATCTGGCCCCCACTCCCATGGAACAGTTCGCCCGCTGGTTCCTGCAGGCCACGTCCTCCGGGCTGCACGAGCCGAACGCGATGGTCGTCTCCACCGCCACCCCCGACGGCCGTCCGTCGTCACGCACGGTGCTGCTGAAGCAGTACGACTCCCTGGGCTTCGTCTTCTACACCAACTACGCCTCGCGCAAGGGCCGTGAGATCGCGGCCAACCCGTATGTCTCGCTGCTCTTCCCCTGGCACCCGATCGCGCGTCAGGTCGTCGTCACCGGCACGGTGGCCCGGATCGGCCGGGACGAGACAACGGCGTACTTCCGCAGCCGTCCGCACGGCTCCCAGCTCGGCGCCTGGGCGAGCGCCCAGTCGGCGGTGATCGGCTCGCGCGACGAGCTGATCACCGCGTACGAGGAGCTGGCGGCCCGCCACCCGGAGGACGAGCAGGTTCCCGCGCCGCCGGAGTGGGGCGGCTACCGGATCACTCCGGAAACGGTGGAGTTCTGGCAGGGCCACGAGAACCGGCTGCACGACCGGCTGCGCTACGCCGGCGGCGACGGCACCTGGCGGGTCGAGCGGCTGTCGCCCTGACGGCCGGGCCGCACGACCGGGGGCGTACGGGCAGGCCGGAACCCCAGGAACGCAGAAACCCGCGGGCTCTGGTCCCTCCTGACGGAGGGAGCCGGCCGGATGTGCCGGCGAGCCCGCGGGTCGGTGACTGCTTGGGATTGCGGCAGGAGGCCTGCCGTCTGTGCACTGGGTGCGACAACGGGCCTCTAGCCCGCAGTCACCTCACGCATCCGAAACGAAACCACTTCCGGATCACCTCCTTTCATCGTGTGCCCACACCATAAGAACCGCGGGACACCGGCTCAACCCATTTAACGAGCCGGTTGCCGGGCGTTTGACGAGGGCCCCTCCGAGAACGGCCCGGACCCGGGATATCTTGATGTCGAGCAATGTTGCAGACGTGGAGCGGAGCACCCGGTGACTGACTCGACCATCATCTATACGCACACCGACGAGGCCCCGGCCCTGGCGACCTATTCGTTCTTGCCTGTGGTCGAGGCCTACGCCTCGACGGCCGGGGTCACGGTGGAGAGCCGTGACATCTCGCTCGCGGGCCGGATCATCGCCGTCTTCCCCGAGCACCTCGAGGAGAGCCGGCGTATCGATGACGCGCTGGCCGAGCTCGGCGAGCTGGCGAAGACGCCCGCGGCGAACATCATCAAGCTGCCCAACATCTCGGCCTCGATCCCGCAGCTGAAGGCCGCGATCGCCGAGCTTCAGGCGCAGGGCTACGCACTGCCGGACTACCCGGACGACCCGAAGACCGACGAGGAGAAGGACGTCCGCGCCCGGTACGACAAGGTCAAGGGCAGCGCCGTCAACCCGGTCCTGCGCGAGGGCAACTCCGACCGCCGCGCCCCCGCCTCGGTCAAGAACTACGCCAAGGCCCACCCGCACCGCATGGGCGCGTGGACGCCCGACTCGAAGACGAACGTCGCCACCATGGGCGTCGACGACTTCCGCTCCACCGAGAAGTCCGCGGTCATCGCGGAGGACGGTTCGCTGCGCATCGAGCTCACCGGTGACGACGGCACGACCACCGTGCTGCGCGAGTCCGTACCCGTGCTGAAGGGCGAGGTCGTCGACGCCGCGGTGATGCGGGTGGCGGCGCTGCGTGAGTTCTTCACCGCGCAGGTCGCCCGGGCCAAGGCCGAGGGCGTCCTGTTCTCGGTGCACCTCAAGGCGACGATGATGAAGGTCTCCGACCCGATCATCTTCGGCCACGTCGTGCGCGCCTTCTTCCCGAAGACGTTCGCCGAGTACGGTGCGACGCTCGCCGCCGCGGGCCTGAGCCCGAACGACGGACTCGGCGGCATCCTGAAGGGCCTGGACTCGCTGCCCGAGGGCGCGAAGATCAAGGAGTCCTTCGAGGCCGAGCTCGCGGACGGCCCGGAGCTGGCGATGGTCGACTCCGACAAGGGCATCACCAACCTGCACGTACCGAGCGATGTCATCGTCGACGCCTCCATGCCGGCGATGATCCGCACCTCCGGTCACATGTGGGGCCCCGACGGCGAGGAGGCCGACACCCTCGCCGTCCTCCCGGACAGCAGCTACGCGGGCATCTACCAGGTCGTCATCGACGACTGCCGGGCGCACGGCGCCTACGACCCCTCGACGATGGGTTCGGTGCCCAACGTCGGCCTCATGGCGCAGAAGGCCGAGGAGTACGGCAGCCACGACAAGACCTTCGAGATCCCCACCACGGGCACGGTGCGGGTCGTCGACGGCAGCGGCGACGTCGTCCTGGAGCAGGCCGTGGGCGCCGGCGACATCTTCCGGATGTGCCAGACCAAGGACCTGCCGATCCAGGACTGGGTCAAGCTCGCCGTCACCCGCGCCCGCGCGACCGGCAACCCGGCCGTCTTCTGGCTGGACGAGACCCGCGCGCACGACGCCAACCTCATCGCGAAGGTCAGGACCTACCTGGCCGATCACGACACCGAGGGTCTGCAGATCGACATCAAGTCGCCGGAGGACGCGATCGCGTTCTCGCTGGAGCGCATCCGCCGCGGCGAGGACACGATCTCCGTCACGGGCAACGTGCTGCGTGACTACCTGACCGACCTGTTCCCGATCCTGGAGCTCGGCACGAGCGCCAAGATGCTCTCGGTCGTCCCGCTGATGAACGGCGGCGGACTGTTCGAGACGGGCGCCGGCGGCTCCGCGCCCAAGCACGTCCAGCAGCTGGTCAAGGAGGACTACCTGCGCTGGGACAGCCTCGGCGAGTTCCTCGCGCTCGCGGTGAGCTTCGAGCACCTCGCGCAGACCAGGGGCAACGCCCGCGCTCAGATCCTGGCCGACACGCTCGACCGCGCGACCGCCACGTTCCTGGAGAACGACAAGTCGCCGAGCCGCCGCGTGGGTGGCATCGACAACCGCGGAAGCCACTTCTACCTGGCGCTGTACTGGGCACAGGAGCTGGCCGCGCAGAGCGACGACACGAAGCTCGCGGAGGCGTTCGCGCCGCTCGCCAAGACGCTGGCCGAGCAGGAGCAGACCATCGTCGACGAACTGATCGCGGTGCAGGGCAAGCCGGCCGACATCGGCGGCTACTACCGCCCCGACGCGGCCAAGGCCACGGCGGTCATGCGTCCGTCGCAGACCTTCAACCAGGCGCTGGCGATCCTCGGCTGACGCCCCTCGTCCGCACCACCGTCCGCCCCGGCCCGGCATCCGCCCGGCCGGGGCGGACGTGTCTCCTGCTCCCTCACCCCGCCGTGCAGGTCGTGTCCCGGGCGATCAGGAGGAGAATTGCGGGAGGCAACGATTTGACCGAACCGCGTGTGTCCTGCGTCACGGTCGAGTTGAATGATCTGACGTGCATCAGCTCGCGCGGAAGCGTCCTGCAGGGGGTCCAGGATGAGTGCTTCGAAGAGTGAGGCGGCCAACGCGCTCGGGCCGGACGAGCCGGAGCGTCCGAGTGCGGAGCCCGAGCCCGTGGCGGTGCCCGGCGCGGAGCTGCTCGCCGCGCTGCTCGACGGGATGGACGCCGCGCTCTGTGCCTTCGACGCGGACGGCACCATCACCCACTGGAACCGCGAGGCCGAGCGCATTCTCGGCTGGTCGGCGCAGGAGGCGGTCGGCCGCCGCGGATTCGCCGGCTGGGCGGTGCGCACCGCGGACGCCGGTGAGGTCCAGGGATGGCTGATGGCCGCGATGGACTCACCCGGCCGTCAGGTCCACGAGTTCGCGCTGCTGCGCAAGGACGGTGGGCGCGTGCTCGTACGGACCCAGTCGGCACGGGTGCTCGGCGCTGACGGCAAGCCGAACGGCGTGTACTGCGCCTTCAGCGAGGTGCACGCGCAGATCGACCTGGAGCGTTCGATCGCCCTCAGCGAGGCACTGTTCGACGACGCGTCCTGGGGCGTCGTGCTCGTCGACGTGGATCTGCGGCCGACCGTCGTCAACAGCTATGCGGCCCGCGCGCTGGGTGCCGGGCGCACCTCGCCGCTCGGGCGGCCGCTCGGCGAGCTGGTCGTGCAGGGTGTCGAGCAGCTGGAGGGCGCGCTCCACCACGTACTGGCCGAGGGCGCGCCCACCGGGGTCAGCGAGCTGTGGGTGACGCTGGCCGGCAGTGACGGTGAGCGGCGCCGGTGCTGGCGCAGCGGGTTCCTCCGGCTGGCCTCACCGCTCGCGGAGGAGCCGGTGCCGCTGGGCGTCGGCTGGCTGTTCAACGATGTGACGGACGCGAAGCTGGTGGAGCAGGAGGCGGACCGGCTGCGCTTCCGGACGAGCCAGCTGCACCGCGCGGGCCGGGCCGCGGCGGAGTGCGAGGATCCGATGGAGGCGGCGACGGCGTATCTGGACTTCGCGCTCGCGGGCTTCGCCGACCATGTACTGATCGACCTGATGGGGGCGGACGGCCGGCGGCTGGTGCGCACGGCGTCCACGCCCACCGGCGCGCCGGGACCGTGCGTCCCGGTGGCGGGAGGCGGCATCCCCGTCCGCTACCCGCACGGGCACCCGGCCCTGCAGGCCGCCGACCGCAACGGTTCGGTGCGGGCGAGCGCCCCGGCGAAGGCGGGCGACTGGGCCGCGGACCGCCAGTGGCCGCGCGAGATGGTCCACGCGCTGTGCACGGTCCTGCGCAGCCGTGGCCGCACGCTGGGCGTGGTCACGTTCCTGCGCGGTACGAGCCGGCCGGCATTCGAACGGGCCGACGCGGTGTACGCGGAGAGCATGTCGGTCCTGACGGCCTCGGCCCTGGACCTCGCCCACCTGATGAAGGAACCGGCCCCGCGCGACAGCGAACCGGAGACCTAGGCCCTCCGCACGGCTCCTCAGGGCTGTCCCGGCAGCCCTAGTGCCGGAAGAAGATCCTGTCGCCGTACTCCGTCATCACCCGGCCGTTCCACTCGTGCCCGCCGTCCACGTTGCCCGACCGCAGCAGCGGCGGCTCGATGCCCTTCTCGACCAGGCGCTCCGCCGCGGCGGCCATCGTCGCCTGCATCAGCGCGCTGGTCACCACGGTCGATGCCGGGGCGAACGGCGCCTCGATGCCTTCGTGGGTGAGCTCCGCGTCGCCGACCGCGATCTTGGAGTCGAGGACGATGTCGCAGTGGTCCTTGAGGAAGGTGCCCGAGGCATGCCGGGATCTGGTCTCCCGCGTGTACGCGACCGAGGTCACGCCGATGACCTTCAGCCCGAGCGCCCGCGCGTTCATGGCCATCTCGACGGGCAGCGCGTTGCGGCCGGACAGCGAGATGATCACGAGGATGTCGCCCGACCTGGCCGGGCTGGAGTCGAGCACCGCCCCCGCGAGCCCGTCCACGCGCTCCAGTGCGGAGCCCAGCGTCGCCGGCATGACGTCGACGCCGACGACACCGGGGACGGCGAGCAGATTCATCAGCGCGAAGCCGCCGGCGCGATAGACGACGTCCTGGGCCGCGAGCGACGAATGCCCGGCGCCGAAGGCGAACAGACGGCCTCCCGAGGCGATCGTGTCGGCGATCGCCTCGCCCGAGGCCGCGATGTTCTCGGCCTCCTCGTCCCGTACGCGCTGCAGCAGACCGATCGCGGCGTCGAAGAACTGACCGGCCAGCTTGCTCTCGCTCATCGCCGAGCCCTTTCCGGGGGATGAAGGATCATCGGGGGGAATACCCGTGTCGCGGATCACGTTGCGGTCTGGACCATTGCCCTGTCAATACGGCCTCCGACACGGGCACACCGACAGATTTCACAGAGTTTCCCCGAGGGCTCCCGCACCCGCTTCCCCCGGCACGGCACGCTTGTCGGTGGGATGCGTAAGAATTGACTCGGGGCCGCAGCGCACGACTCGTTTTCATGCCACAGCATCGAGGGGCACGTATGTCCGGACTGATCGACACCACGGAGATGTATCTCCGCACCATCCTCGAGCTGGAAGAGGAAGGTGTGGTGCCCATGCGCGCCCGCATCGCCGAGCGGCTCGACCAGAGCGGTCCCACGGTCAGCCAGACCGTGGCCCGCATGGAGCGCGACGGCCTGGTACAGGTCGCGGGCGACCGGCACCTGGAGCTGACCGACGAAGGCAGGCGCCTGGCGACGCGCGTGATGCGCAAGCACCGGCTCGCCGAGTGTCTGCTCGTCGACGTCATCGGCCTGGAGTGGGAGCAGGTCCACGCGGAGGCCTGCCGCTGGGAGCACGTGATGAGCGAGGCGGTGGAGCGGCGCGTGCTCGAGCTGCTGCGCCACCCGACGGAGTCGCCGTACGGCAACCCGATCCCGGGTCTGGAGGAGCTGGGCGAGAAGGCCGAGGCCGACCCGTTCCTGGACGAGGGCATGGTCTCGCTCGCGGACCTGGACCCGGGCACGGACGGCAAGACCGTGATCGTGCGCCGGATCGGCGAGCCGATCCAGACGGACGCGCAGCTGATGTACACCCTGCGGCGGGCCGGCGTGCAGCCCGGCTCCGTGGTCAGCGTGACGGAGTCCGCCGGCGGCGTTCTGGTGGGCAGCAGCGGCGAGGCGGCCGAGCTGGAGGCCGACGTGGCGTCGCACGTGTTCGTGGCCAAGCAGTAGGGCTTCGCGGCGAAGCAGCGGGGCGCGCCCGCGCGAGCGGCGTGACCCGAGCGAGCCGAGTGACCGGCGTGACCGGAGCGGGAGGTCCGCTTCGGCCTGCCGGGCTGCCTTCCCGTACTCCGCGACAACGATTTCCGCCCGGAATGGCTACGCCCGGGCGAATCGCGTGCCACGCTGGGGCCGAGGCATATGACCCAAGGCCGGGGAGGGATCAGGGTGATGCGCCCCTCGTACGCCCCGCGCGCACAGCAGCGCGGTCGGTACGGCACAGGTCCGCACGCCCTGCCGTCGCATGTCCCGCAGGTCCTGAGGCAAGGGGATGGCCCCGGCGCCCACGGGCGCCGGGGCCTGTCCTCCCCTGTGCCGACCCGGAGCCCCGAGCTCCCAGGGTCGGCTCCCTCGGACCGTTTTCCCCGAGCGGCCCGCCTCCCGCAGAAGATCTCCCCGCGGCGACGCGAGTCAACCCTTGAGCGTGGTCACTCGAACGAGGGGTGTTGCGTGCCAGAACCGTGTTTTCGAATAGGAGTTCGATAGGCTGGCGGTATTCGACCGAGCTGGACGACCGGGGGAGAGAAGGGGGTGCCAGGCACATGGTGCGGCGCATCGATGTGAGCGGAGCCGATGGCGTACGCCTGGCCGCCTGGGAGTTCGCGGACCCGCCCAAGGGGAGCGGAGAGCCGGAGCCCGCGCCGGGAGTATTACTGCTGCACGGCCTGATGGGCCGGGCGTCGCACTGGGCGGCGACGGCCCGATGGCTGTCCGAACGGCACCGGGCGTTCGCGCTCGACCAGCGGGGGCACGGGCGCAGCGACAAGCCCGCGGAGGGCCCGTTCACCAGAGAGGCCTATGTGGCCGACGCGGAGGCCGCGGTCGAACAGCTGGGTCTCGCCCCGGTGACGCTCATCGGTCACTCGATGGGCGCGCTCACCGCGTGGCAGCTGGCGGCCGGACGCCCGGACCTGGTCCAGGCCCTGGTCATCTGTGACATGCGTGCCTCGGCGCTGGGTGCGGCGTCGCAGCGCGAGTGGGAGGACTGGTTCCGCGCCTGGCCCGTCCCGTTCGCGACGCTCGCGGACGTACGCAGATGGTTCGGCGAGGACGACCCGTGGGTGGAGCGCCCGATCCCCTCGCGCGGCGAGTTCTACGCCGAGGTGATGGCGGAGCGGGCGGACGGCTGGCGCCCGGTCTTCTCCCGCCGCCAAATGCTCAGGTCCCGTGAGACCTGGGTGCACGACGCGCACTGGGAGGAGCTGGCCCAGGTCCAGTGCCCCACGCTCGTGGTCCGCGGCCTCGACGGCGAGCTGGGCCGCGCGGAGGCCCAGGAGATGGTCAGGGTCCTGCCCCGTGGCGCGTACGCGGAGGTGCCGGACGCGGGCCATCTGGTCCACTACGCCCAGCCGGAAGCCTGGCGCACCGCCATCGAGCCCTTCCTGGACGGCGTTCGCACGCCGTGACCGCGACGGGGCGGACGTACGGGTACGTGGGGCCGGAGGAGATCCGGGTAGCCGTGGCCGACGGCAGCGGGGGCCGGGTCGTGCGGACACTCGGCGACTTCGAGCGGTGGGCCGGCGAGCAGGAGCCGGACGCCTTCCGTGAACCCTTCACCTACGTCGTCGACGTCCGCGGGGATCTGCGGCCGGCGCCGCGGCGCAGCGAGCACGTTGCCTGCGCCGGTGGCGGGCCGGTGCTCGGAGCGGGGGAGATCGCCTTCAGCCGTGGCGGCAACGGCTGGGCGGTCGTCGATGTCAGCAACCAGTCGACCGGTTACTGTCCCGACCTCGGATCCTGGCCGGCGGTTGCCGGGGCGTTGGACCGGGCGGGGCTGGGGCGTCCTGACGCGTTCACGTACGGGGTCGTCTTCCGGCGGTGCGACGGTTGCGGGGAGGTCGGCATCGTGCGGGAGGACGACTTCGTGTGCGTCTTCTGCGGGGGCGGACTGCCCTCGGAGTGGAACATCGCGTGACGCGCAATCGTCATACGCGATCGTGCAAATGATCCTGAGCAGCCGTCAGAACGCGAAGACCGAGGCCTCGGACAGACTCCCCTGCATCTCGCAGAGGTTGCCGTACGTCTCCGACCACGTCACGTGCTTGCCCTGCCACACACCGCTCGCGGTGACCACGACCGGGTCCCACTGCCGGGTACACATCGTCTGCGGCTGCGAGGTGGCCAGCGCCGCGAACTGACCGTCCACGGAGCGCAGTTCACCGCACGCCTCCACCGGCGCCGGGTGGCTGCCGCCGGCGCGCGGCGTGCAGGTCAGGGTCACGGCGCGCTCGATGGTCGCGGTCTGCGCGGTCTCGCCCTTGCCGATGCTCAGCACCAGCGCGGAGGGCGCGTACAGACTCGTGGTCCCGGCCGGCTGTCCGGCGGTCGACGCCTGCGCCGTACCGATCGCGGCACCGCTCAGCAGCAGGGCGGCAGTTGTGGCAATCGTGCTGCGGATGTAACGCATGTGTGAAACTCCTTCGCTCGGGGCGTGATTTCGGTCGGGAGTCTTGCGCATGCGGACAGTGAGCGCACATGCGGCGCCCCTTTCCAGCCGCATACGTGCGAACAGTGGTGACCGAATGGTCGTTCGGGCAGCTCGCGCCGGGTGCCGAGGTCATGCGCAACGCCGTCCACCATACGGACGATCTTCGGTTGTCCAACAGAAAACAACCGGCTGACCTGCGAAAACGCACGGGCGGTACGTTTCTTCAGTCAGCCCCCTTCGACTGGAAAGCGTCGTTTCGGCGGGGACATCGACCGTCATGTCCGTCACCCATAAAAGGTGTGTTTCACCCTAATTCATCCGAAAACAGGAACATTCGTAACCTGTCCCGCACCCGTCGCGTTGACGTTGCGACGCCCGCACACGCGGGGCTTGTTCGGCAGCTTCCGCTGCGGAGCCCCGCCAGGCATGGTGTCCCGGTGGTCCGATTCTCTGGGGAGGATGCATGGAACGCAGGCGGTTATTGCAGGCCGGAGCCGGGTTCAGCCTGGCATCCGTGGCGGGACAGATCTTTTTCCCGGGTGAGGCAAGCGCCAGGACCGCAGGTCCTGCGGCCGGCACCGGCACACCAGCGGCCCCATCAGGTACGAGCGATCCCTGCTCGGGCCCCCAGCTCGGGATCTACGGCGTGGCGTCGCTGACCGCGGCGATCGTCGGAATGACCGTCCTCGGCGACAAGGCGTATGTCGTGGCCCGGGGTCAGAACCCCCCGGTGCTCGGCGAGATCGATCTGCCGTCGAAGACACTCAGCAGGGCCGTACGGCTCGACCGCGGCGAGGGCGGCTGGGCCACCACCGTCTCGGGTGGTCACATCTACGCGGGGACCTATCCGTTCCCGGACATCTACCGCTTCGACCCCGCGACCGGCGAGGTCAAGCTCATCGGCACGATCGGCCCGTCCGGCGGCTTCGTCTGGTGTCTGACGACCGCTCCCGACGGCACGGTGTACGCGGGGACCTCTCCGCGCGGCGAGGTGTGGGAGTACAAGCCCGCCACCGGCACTCTGCGCAACCTCGGTGCGGCCTTCGCCGGCCAGCAGTACGTCCGCGCGATCGCGGCCGACGACCGTTTCGTATACGCGGGAACCCTCCCGTCCGGATACGTCGTCGCCTACGACCGCATCACCGGCCTCAAGACGAACCTCACCCCCACCCCCTACGGCGGCGCCGCCGCCATGATCGCCCGCGACGGCCGGGTGATCGCCGCACTCACCAAGTACCTGGTCGACATGGCCGTCGACGGCAGCGACGCCAAGGTGATCGCCACCCCCGCCGCCGAACGGCTGCTGGACGCCATGACGATGACGGCCGACGGCACGCTCTACTGCGTGGGCCGCCCGACCGGCACCGTCTACCGGCGCGACGGCGACACGCTCGTCCCCGTCGTCGCACCGGTGAGCGGCGACGAACACCGCGCCCTGGTACCGCTGGACGGCAAGACCCTGCTCGGAGGCGCGGGCAGTGGCCGGCTGTGGTGGCTGGATCTGGAGAGCAAGACGTCGCAGATAGTGGAACTGATCGACGCCGGCCTCTCCGGGCCGGACCCCGTGCAGTCCATGGCGTACGGATCACGGGGCATCGTCCACGTCGGCGGCCACTTCTCCATCACCACCCACCGCACGACCACCCGCGGCACCCGTACGTCGCGGCGTACGAGCGTCGCCGGTGAGCCCAAGCAACTGCAGGTCGTCGGCGGCAAGGTGTACGCGGCGATGTACCCGAGCACCGAGCTGCTGGAACTCGACGCGGACCGCGGCAGGGTCGAGTCGCTCGGCTTCGTCGACCACGACCAGCAGCGTCCGACGGACATGGTGTACGTGCGCGAGCAGGACCAGTTGCTCGTCTCCACCGCCCCGGGCGTCGGACTGCTCAAGGGCGCGCTGACCGCGCTCGACCGCAGACGGCGGAGAATCACCGTGTACCGGGACGTGATCACCGACCAGAGCGTGATGTCGCTCGCGCTGGACGACCGGCGCGGACGCCGGATCGTCTATCTCGCCGGTGACACCTGGGGCGGCGGCAGCGTACCGCCGACCCGGCCGAGCGCCACGATCGCCGCGTTCGACCTGTACCGCCGCGAGGTGCTGTGGGAGGTCACTCCCATCGAGGGCTACGCGAGCCTGCAGCACATCACGGTGCACGACGGTGTGCTGTACGGGGTCTACAAGCGGCTCTCCGGTGCCTGGTTCTCGATGGACCTGAACACCCGGACCGTGCTGCAGACGGGCCGGCTGCCGATCTACGGCGAACTCAGCGTGCAGAACGGCAATGTGTTCGCCTCCGTCTTCGGCGGTTCCGTGTACCGGCTCGGACCGGGCCTCACCGAGGCGCAGTTCATCCTCGGCGGGCTCGGCGACGGCTGGTACAACCCGCCGCAGCTGGCCTGGGAGCCGCACTCCTGGCACGCGTGGGGTGTGGCGAACCGCGATCTGGCGAGACTGCGGCTCGACCCGCGCTGCGTGACCGCGGGCGAGGCCCGGAGACCTCTGCCGGACGTGCATGTGCTGGAGGGCCTGTTGGCCAACTGACCCGCTCCGAACGTGCGGTGGACCCCGGCCGGGGTCCACCGCACGCGTGTTCAGCCCTTGCTGACCGCCGCGAGGATCTCCGGCAGCCGGTTCGCCGTCTGCGGAGCCGCGAGGCGGACTCCCGCCCAGCCGACCAGCAGGCCGTAGGCCGCCCCGACCGGAAGCAGCAGCCACAGCTCCGAGCGGACGTTCGCCGCGTGCATCCAGATCGTCAGGGCGATCACCGGCGCACACAGGACCGCCGCCGAGATCATGCCGCCGAAGATCGAGATCCAGGCGAGACCGGCCTGCCCGGGCGCGACGTTCTTGTACGCGCTGTCCTGCGGGATCGAGTACGGGAAGCGGGCCGAGGCCACCGCACCCGTCGCCAGCATCGCGCCCAGCAGGGCGAAGGACAGGCCCAGCACCTCGGGCAGCGCCGCCCAGTTGCCCAGCAGTGCCGCCGTGAGCGTGCAGACCAGGGCCGTGTACGGGAGGGTGATCAGCAGCAGGGCCAGGGCCCGCGCCTGCAGCTCCGCATACGCGTCCTTGGTCGAGGAGATCGTCAGCGCCACCATCCAGAACGCCGAGGTGTCCTGGCCGAACTGGTTGTACATCTGGATGCCTAGCATGCCCGCCGCGAAGCAGGCGAAGTAGATCGAGCCGGTGCCCTGCAGCGCGTTGAACAGCGGCACGATCAGACCGATCGCCAGCGCCGTCACCCAGGCCGCCTTCGTCTTGGGGTCCCGCCACACATAGCGCAGGCTGCGCTGCATCACCGTGCCCGTACGCCCCTCGGGGAGCAGCGTGTGCAGACCCGTCGAGGACGCCCGGCGCGTCGGCTCGGACGCGGCGGCGAGCGTGGAGCCGTCGGGTGTCGTCATCAGCTTGGTCAGACTGCGCTGCCACGACCACAGCAGCGCGAGCAACGCGACGACGGACAGGGCCAGCTGGGCCAGCGCCATGCCGTAGGAGCCGTCGCTCGCGGAGCCGATCGCGCCGATGGCCGACGCGGGCGGCACCCAGCGGACGATGTCCGCGGCGGGGTCGAGCGAGGACAGGCCGCCCGACTCGCCCAGCCGCTGCGCGCCGAAGTTGACGATCTGGATGCCGACCGCGATCACCAGTCCGCTCAGCAGCGCGAGATCGCGGCCCTTGCGCGAGGTGAGCAGCCGGATGTTGCCCGCCGCGACCGTCCGGGCCAGCGCGACGCACACCAGCATGGCCAGCGGTACGGCGACGACCGCGACGACCAGGGCGAACGCGCCGTGGGAGAGCGCGATCGCCGAGCCGAGAAGCAGACAGAGCGAGAACAGCGGTCCGATGCCCACCAGTGACGCCGCCAGCAGCGCCGAGACCAGCGGTGTCGGCCGCAGCGGCAGTATCACCAGCCGGGTCGGGTCGAGGGTCTCGTCACCGCTGGGGAAGAACAGCGGCATCACCGCGTAGCCCAGCGCCAGCACGGCGGTCAGCAGGACCACGACGGACGCCGCATGGTCGTGGCCGCGCAGCAGGATCAGACCGAGCAGCTGGCCGGCCGCGAAAAGCAGCGTCAGCACGAGCGAGGTGATGAACGCGGCGGTGCGGGTGGACGACTGGCGCAGTCCGTTGCGCAGCAGCGACAGCTTCAGCCGTACGAAGATCCCGGCGAGTCGGGCGGTGCTCACCGGGCACCGCCGCCGAGCCAGTCCAGCGAATGTCCGGGGTCGCGGTCGCTCGCCCCGACCAGTTCGAGGAACGCGTTCTGCAGCGAGGGTGCGCCTCCGCGTACGTCCGCGAGCGGGCCCTGCGCGACGATGCGGCCGGCCGCCATCACCGCGACCCAGTCGCACAGCGACTCCACGAGCTCCATCACATGGCTGGAGAAGACGACCGTCGCGCCCGACGCGGTGTACCGCTCCAGCACCCCGCGGATCGTCTGGGCCGAGACGGGGTCGACACCCTCGAACGGCTCGTCCAGGAACAGCACTTCGGGGTTGTGCAGCAGGGCGGTCGCCAGGCCGATCTTCTTCCGCATTCCGGTCGAGTAGTCGACCACCAGCTTGTGCTGCGAGCCCGCGAGATCCAGCACGTCCAGCAGCTGGGCCGCGCGCTTGTCCACCTCGTCGCCCGGCAGACCGCGCAGCCGCCCGTTGTAGGCGAGCAGCTCCCGGCCGGAGAGTCGCTCGAACAGCCGCAGGCCCTCCGGCAGCACACCGATACGGGACTTGACCTCGACCGGATCGCGCCACACATCGCGGCCGGCGACCTCCACCCTGCCCTGGTCGGGGCGCAGCAGCCCGGTCACCATGGACAGAGTCGTCGTCTTGCCCGCGCCGTTCGGGCCCACCAGACCGATGAACCTGCCTGCGGGGAGCGTGAGATCGATACCGGCGACGGCGATCTGGTCGCCGAACCGCTTCCACAGACCTTCGACGTGAACGGCGGGCGGCGCCGTCCCGGCCCCGCCCGCCTCCGTGGCTCCCGCCACCTGGTCCTCCGGCATTGTTCCCCGCCTTTCGATGATCCCCTGTCGTACAGGACCACCTTATGTACGGCGGGGCTACTGCCGTCGGGCGCGCTCCGCCGCCGCCTCCCGCCCGCAGGCGTACGCGAGGGGGCTGATGAGCTCGTCCGCGTCCGGCAGCCACCGGTTGGCGGGCGTGGGGCGGCGGGCCCACTGCACGGCACCGCTGCCGCCGACCCGGGTCGGCGGGGCCGCCACCCAGTGGCCCTCGCCGCGGGCGATCAGATCGATCGAGGTCGGTGCCCAGCCCAGGCCCCGGACCAGCTCGGGGGCCTTGACCGCGGCGCCCGGCAGCACGAAGAACAGCATCCGGCGGTCGGGGGTGCAGGTCACCGGACCGAGCGGCAGGTCCATCCGCTCCAGCCGGGCGAGAGCCAGAAAGCCCGCCGACTCCGGGATGTCGATCGCGTCGAAGGTGCGGCCGGTCGGCAGCAGGATCGACGCCTTCGGATGCTTCGACCACAGCCGGCGGGCGGCGACCGCGCTGCCGGTGGCCTGGTTCGCCCAGTCCGGACGGGCGGGGTGGGCGCCCGGTGACGGGCAGCCGACGTCGCCGCACGAGCAGTGCTCGCGGCCTTCGGACGCCTCCAGCCAGGTGCCGGGGAGCACGTCCCAGTGCCGCTCTTCCGCGTACCGCACGGCATGGTCCAGCAGTTGCTCACCTCGCTGTTGGGGGATCTGTGCGGCTTCCGTGACTCCGATGGTCTCTTCCACGACACACTCAACTCCCGCCATCACCCGGGGTTACGGCCGCCGGACGGCGGGCCGCGGCGCATCGATCCCGCACACGGGGCGCATGGGTGCACGGACGGGGGCGCGCATGCGGTCGGGCCGCGGCGGGCGGGTAACCACTGGCAGGGGCGTCGGCAGGGGGGCGTCACTGCACGGGGGAGACGCCACTGCGGCTGTCTTCCGGGAAACCAGACCAATTCGCTCAAGTCTGCATTCTCCGTATATCGGCCGGGCAGTGATCACTTCGTGGATCACCACGGCCTCAGGGGGTTACTCATGGCAGCCAGGCCTCTCGTCGCCCGACAACCGAACGAACGGTTGCAGGCGCTCATTCAGGAAGCCGGGTGTTCCAACGCCGGGCTCGCGCGCCGCGTCAACATGGTCGGCGCGGAGCGCGGGTTGGACCTGCGCTACGACAAGACGTCCGTGGCGCGGTGGCTGCGCGGGCAGCAGCCGCGCGGCCGCGCGCCCGGCATCATCGCCGAGGCGCTGGGGAGAAAGCTGGGCCGCACCGTCACGATCGACGAGATCGGCATGGCCAACGGCAAGAACCTGGCGTCGGGCGTCGGTCTGCAGTTCTCGCCGACCGTGCTCGGCGCGGTCGAGCAGGTCTGCGAGCTGTGGCGCAGTGATGTGGGGCGCCGCGACTTCCTGTCCGGATCGTCCGTCGCGGCCTCCGCGCTGGTCGAGCCGAGCCGCGACTGGCTGATCACCGGAGCGGACACCCAGGTCGCGCGGACGGCGGGGTCCCGGGTCGGCATCTCGGACGTCGAGGCGGTGCGTGCGATGACGACCGCCCTCAAGGAACTCGACCATCGCTTCGGCAGCGGACACGTACGCCCCGTCGTCGTGCACTACCTGAACTCGGTGGTCTCCGGGCTGCTGTCCGGTTCCTATCGCGAGTCGGTGGGACGTGAACTGTTCGCGGCCGTCGCCAGGTTGACCGAGCTCGCCGGATACATGGCGGTCGACACCGGCCAGTCGGGGCTCGCCCAGCGCTACTACATCCAGGCGCTGCGGCTCGCCCAGGCCGCCGGGGACCGCGGCTACGGCGGCTATGTGCTGGCCGCCTCCATGAGCCATCTCGCGGCCCAGCTCGGCAATCCGCGAGAGATCGCCCAACTGGCGCGCGCCGCTCAGGAAGGGGCGCGGGGACGCGTCACCCCGCGGGCGGAGGCGATGTTCCTGGCCGCCGAGGCGCGGGGGCACGCGCTGCTCGGTGACGCCCGCACCTGCCACACGGTGGCGGGCAGGGCGATCGCCGCACTGGAGCGCGCCGAACCGGACGGCGGTGACGACCCGGTGTGGATCGCCCACTTCGACGGCGCCTATCTCGCGGACGAACTGGCGCACTGTCACCGCGATCTGGGCGAGGCGGAAGCGGCCGCGCACCATGCGGCCCAGGCGCTGGAGGGGCATCCGGAGGCGCGGGCCAGGCGGCGCGCGATCGGGCTCGTCCTGCTGGCCACGGCACAGGTGCAGCAGCGCGAGGTGGAGCAGGCCTGCCACACGGGCACGCGCGCGGTGGAGCTGCTGGGCACGCTGCGCTCCAGCCGGGGAGCGGAGTATCTGGAGGATCTGCAGCTACGGCTCGAGCCGTATGCGGACGAGCCCGCGGTGCGCGAATTCGGTGCGCGACTGGAGCTCCAGGCGGCCTGAGGCCCGAAGGCGGCACCAGTATCAGCGTTTTGACCGGGGTTCTTGTTACTGCCCGGGCGCATGTGTGCGGAGCGCCTGCGGCACCCGGTAGCGTAAACCGACGATTCCATAGGCAGGCCACACGTAGGAGTCCCGGTGACGCACAGCGGACAGGGTGACGAGCAGCGCAATTCGGCTGCCCGGCCCGCGCACGAAGGCGTCGTGCTGCCCGCCGACGGATCGGAGCCTTTCATACCCGGCTCCACCGAGGCCCGCCCGGCTCCGGCCGGCGGGCAGCCGTGGGGTGAGCCCTGGGGCCCGGAGCAGGGGCAGCCGGCGCCGTCCGGGGCGTACGGAGAGCAGGAGTACGGCCAGGACCAGTACGGGCAGCAGCCTGCGCAGCAGCAGTACGACGCGTCTCCGTACGACCGGCAGGAGTACGGCCAGGATCAGTACGGGCAGCAGCCCGCGCAGCCGGGGCAGCAGCAGCCGTACGGCAGCCGGCCCCAGCCCCAGCAGTACGGCGGGGATCAGTACGGGCAGCAGCAGCCGTACGGCAGCCAGGCCGAGCAGCAGCAGCCCGGCGGCTGGGACGCGGCTCCGCAGCCCGCGTACGGCTCTCAGGTGCAGCCTCTGCCTCCGGCGCAGCCCCTGCCCGCCGCGGTGCCTCCGCAGGCTCTCCCGGCGCAGGCGGCCCCTTCGGGCGCCATGGACGCCACGCAGTACATCCCGCCGGTGGGCCCCGGCGCGCTGCCGCCCGAGGCGCCGACGGACGCGACGACGTTCCTCGGCACCCGGCCGCTGCCCGGTGCCGCTCAGCAGCCCGCCCCGGCGCCCGCGCCCGAGGCGGCCACCCAGTACCTCCCGCCCGTTCCGGCGGAGCCCAACGCCGCGCCGCTGGGCATCCGCCCGGGGGCGCCCGGTGAGCGGCAGCCGCCGGCGGAGTTCGACAGCCTCTTCCGCTCGGACGCACCCGCGGCGCCGGTGGCGGATGCCACCCAGCAGCTGCCCCGCTTCGACAGCGGGCCGCCGTCGCAGCAGTACCAGCATCAGTTCCAGCAGCCGCAGCCCCAGGCAGAGCCGGAGCCCCGGCAGCGCAAGTCCTCGCTCGTGCCCGTCGTGGCCGCCGTGGTGGTCGGCTGCGCCGTGCTCGGGCTCGGCGTCAGCGCCGTGATGTTCGGCGGCGGGGACGACGACAAGAAGGACGAGGACACCGGCGCGAACGTCGCCGCTTCGTCTCCCGCGACCGACGAGAACTCCCCGAAGGCCGCGGACGATCCGGCCCAGCCGCAGGCCGAGGCGCTCGACAAGCTGCTCGCCGACAGCAACAACAGCCGGTCGGCGGTCATCCGGTCCGTGGAGAACATCAAGCAGTGCAAGGACCTGGACGCGGCGTCCACGGCGCTGCGCGGCGCCGCCCAGCAGCGTCGCGGTCTGGTGACCCGGCTGCAGGGACTGAGCGTCGACAAGCTGCCGCGCCACACGGAGCTGACCGCCTCCCTCACCAAGGCGTGGCAGTCGTCGGCATCGGCCGACGACCACTACGCGGCGTGGGCCACGCAGGTCAAGGGCAAGAAGGGCTGCAAGGACGGCAAGGCCCGCAACACGGGTCAGACCGCCTTGGCCAACCGTGCGAGCGGTGACGCGACCAAGGCCAAGCGCGAGGCGTCCGGACTGTGGAACGCCATCGCGTCCGAGTACGACCTCACCGAGCGCCGGAGCGAGCAGCTCTAGGAGGCGGAGGCGCGGCGGTCGGAGACGGAGGCGGACAGGGTCCGTGAGACGTCCACGAAGCCCGGTCGCTGCGCCACCAGCCGTCCCTCCCGCACCGCCTGGAACGTCACGCTCGAGTTGACGATCCGCGGGAATCCGGGTGTGCCGAGCATGTCCTCGTAGTGCCAGCGCAGGGTGGGCGTCAGACCGCCGGTCTCCACCCGCACGCCGTCGTCGAGGGCGTCGGAGATCCTGACCGGTGAGATCTTCCCGGAGTCGAGCGACTCGATGACCGTCCGCAGGACGGTGTACGCGATCCAGGTGGTCTGCACGCCGGCGTCGGCGGGGTCGATCCGGTTGTCGCCGAAGGCGTGGGTGCGGATCACGTTCTTCATCCCGGCCCAGCGCTCGTCTCCCGCGTCCGGGTACCAGCCGGTGACGAAGGCGCCCTCGAAGGGGCCGTCGGTGCCGCCGGTGCGGTCGATCAGGCCCTGGCCGACGCTGCCCAGCACCGAGGAGACCATGATCTTCCGGTTGTCCTCGGGCAGTCGGCGGAAGGAGTCGAAGAAGGTCTCGGTGCGTTCCCCGAGGGCCGCGATGACACAGCCCGGGCGGTTGTCGTCGCTCGTCGCCGTCCCCGCGCCGGCCTTGATGCGCGCCTTCTCGGCCTGCTGCGTGTAGTCGGTCGCGTCCTCCGCGGCCAGGATGTCGGCGGACTCCCGGCGGTCGGACGTCGCAAGGCCCGCGTTCAGCAGCTGGGGCAGCTCGTCGCCCGCGAGGGTGTTGGGCCGTACCAGCGCGACCCTGCGGCAGCCGTCGGCGAGCTGCCGTCCCATGCCGGCGAGGAGGGCGGCCTGGCCGCCGTTGACGGGGTAGGAGAGGTAGCTGGTGAACTCCTCCTCGGAGATCCCGTACCCGCCGATGAAGGGGATGCCGGCGCCCTCCAGCGGGGCCATGAAGGAGTCGCCGTGCTGGCTGTACGAGCCGACGACCGCGTCCACGTCCTCCTCGACCGCGCGCCGGGCGCAGGCGGCGGCTCCGGTGGAGGTGTTCTGCTCGTTGCAGGAGATGATCCGCAGCTCGTGTCCGTCGATGCCACCCGTGGAGTTGATCCAGCGGGCGTACGCCTTGGCCATGGCGGGCATGCCCGCCATGTTGGTGGCGCGGGTGTCCTGCGGTGCGAAGGTCATCACCTTGACGGGCTCCCTGGAGCCCCCCGTGGCTCCAGGGAGAACACCGCAGCCGGTGAGCAGCAACGCTCCGGCCGCCACCGCGGCTGCCGGGATGCGAGCGGCGCGAACCCGTGCGGTCCACGAGGGGCGGGGGGAGGTGGAACGTCGCCGACCGGTCATGGGCAGCCACATTTCCTCCCCGCGGGTAACGGCGCAGTGAGCAGTGTTCAACGGCGGGTGACGGAAAGGTGAATTACCGGGGTCGGTGGGGCGGCGCCGGAGGGGAACGTACGATCGACGGCGTGCAGCAAGCTTCCGTCCCCTCTTCCCGTCGCGGCCGTCGCTCCCCCACCATGGGCGACATGCCTGTCAATGAAGTGCCCTGGTGGCGTTGGCGCAGCAATGTGCGCTCGGCGCTGCACATGCTTTCCGACCCCGTGTTCCACCGGGACACCTGGCTGGCCGGCCGGGAGGGGTACGGCGATGTCACCGACGCCGTCTACCGGCTGGTCGAGGACACCTGGCTGGACAACTGGTCCGCCGAGAGATACGTCGGAACGATCTTCCGGGACTCCGGCGAGGCGGCTCTCGTCGACGTCGCCGTGCTGCGGGTGCTGCGCATCATGCACCAGGTGGGCGCGGACGCCCCGGTCTCCGCGTACATGGAGCACCACGGCTGGCCGGAGGCCGTTCGGGCCGCCCGTGACGCACATGTGCGGCTGGCGTCCAACGACGGCGAGGACCCGGACGCGCCCCCGCGCTCGCTGGACGTGCTGCGCATCATGACCCGCTCCGCCTGACCCGGCCGTCCACGGCCGGGTCCGTCAGGCGGACGGGCCCCGGTGGCGCCCGGCGGATATGGCACCCTACGGGGATGACCGACCAGTACGTCCTGACGCTCTCCTGCCCTGACAAACAGGGCATCGTGCACGCCGTGTCGAGCTATCTGTTCATCACGGGCTGCAACATCGAGGACAGTCAGCAGTTCGGGGACCGGGACACGGGTCTGTTCTTCATGAGGGTCCACTTCTCGGCCGAGCCTCCCGTCAGTGTGGAGAAGCTGCGTGCAAGCTTCGCCGCCGTCGGGGACGCCTTCCAGATGGACTGGGAGATCCACCTCGCCGAGGAGCGCATGCGGATCGTCCTGATGGTCAGCAAGTTCGGCCACTGCCTCAACGATCTGCTCTTCCGCTCCCGGATCGGCGCGCTGCCGGTCGAGATCGCGGCGGTCGTCTCCAACCACACGGACTTCGCCGAACTCGTCGCCTCCTACGACGTACCGTTCCGCCACATTCCGGTCACCAAGGACAACAAGGCCGCTGCCGAGGCGCAGCTGCTCGACCTGGTGCACAGCGAGAACGTCGAGCTGGTGGTGCTCGCCCGCTACATGCAGGTGCTCTCCGACGATCTGTGCAAGCAGCTCAGCGGCCGGATCATCAACATCCACCACTCCTTCCTGCCGAGCTTCAAGGGCGCGAAGCCCTACCACCAGGCGCACGCCCGCGGTGTGAAGCTGATCGGCGCGACCGCGCACTATGTGACGGCCGACCTCGACGAGGGCCCGATCATCGAGCAGGAGGTCGAGCGCGTGGGCCATGAGGTCACCCCGGAACAGCTGGTGGCGATCGGCCGTGACGTGGAGTGCCAGGCGCTGGCGCGTGCGGTGAAGTGGCACGCCGAGCACCGGATCCTGCTCAACGGCCGCCGCACGGTCGTCTTCGCCTGACGCTAGGCCGGGTTGTCGCACAGGTCGTCCAGGACGAACGCCCCCTCCCGGAGCTGCAACAGGCGCTCCGCCTCCAGCTGTGACAGCAGCTTCTCCAGCAGCGCGTCGTCGTCGGGCTTGTCGAGGAACTCCAGCACCGCCCGGTGGAACGAGTCGCGCAGCGTCGGCGGCATGGCGTCCGAGGCGTCCAGGCAGAACAGCCGCGCCTCGCCGAACAGCTTCTGGACCTCGTTCGTGCTCCTGGACAGCGGCGTGCTGCCGACCGTGCCGCCGGGGAAGAACGGACGCTCCCCGGGCCGCGCCGCCTTCCCCCAGTCCTCGCGGGCCTGCTGGGAGGTCAGCCGCTTGAGCAGGTCCCAGGCCGCGGGGCTCGCGCGGAACACGACCGCCATGTCGCCGGAGACCTCGTAGGCGTTCTCCCCGGCGGCCCCGGTGCCCAGCAGCCGGGCGGTCGGGGTGGGCAGCACCCGGTCGTCGTAGTGGCGCCGGATGAAGGAACCCTGGTGTTCGTACGCGCACCGGTCGCTGTTCAGCAGCCCCTTGCGTCCCCCCGGGAGCTTCTCGAAGGACGAGTCGAGCCCTTCCTGGCCGAGGTTCCCGCCCTCCTCGGTGGTGAGCAGCTGTGCCCACTGCTTCCAGACCGGCCTGGTCGTGGTCCAGGCGGTCTTGCCCGTGGCCCAGTCCTCGTACGCCTTCGGCCCGTGCTCCTGGAGCAGCAGATCCTCCACCCAGTCGGTGCCCGGCCAGCCCGAGGTCGCCTCGGCGCCCATGCCCAGGCACCAGTCCAGCTTCTTTCCGGCGGCGGGTGACGGCTTCGCACGGCTCCACACCAGGGACTTCAGGTCGACCCTGACGGGCGCCCAGTAGGGGCGGGTACGCAGCTCGCCCTGGTCGTTCTCGACGGTGACCGCCGGTGCCCACGGCGGGACCGCCGAGTCGAACACCTTCTCCGGCAGCGGCAGGGCGTCCCCGGTGCGCGCGTACTCGGCGGCATCGCCCGCGCTGCTCAGGATCGCCATGTCCGGCGGCGCTCCCGCCTGCAGCTGCGCCACCAGCGTCTCGCGCAGCGAACGGGTGCCCTTGTAGACGTAGGTGAGCCCGGTCCGGGCCTCGATGCTCCGCAGCGCCGCCTCGAAGGGTTTCTCCTCGCCGCCGGTCCACGGGCCGAGAACGACCAGGGTGCGTTTCTCGGCCGTGTCCGCGCAGCCGCCGGCCGTCACGGCGACAACGGTGAGCAGACAGCAGGCGAGCAGGGCCTTCAAGCGCTTCATGCGTCGGGATACTTCCGTCGGGGGCGGGCGGGCGGATAGGCGCGGCCGTAGAGGAAGAGCGTCACACCGCAGGCGAGCGCGCCCACTCCGGCGACGGGCAGGGCGACACCGGCGGTCAGCGCCCAGGTGTCGGGGGTGGCGTCGCGCATCGATGTGTCCGCCTGGCGCGCGACGGTCTCGATCCGGCGGTCGGCGTCGTCGTCGGCCGTCACCTGCTTCAGCCCGTCGAGTTCGTCGTGCACCTTGACCTGGGCGCCGTGCTCGTCGGAGCCGCCCAGGGCCAGCAGTACGGGAGTGATCAGCACCGGCAGCGCGGCGAGGGCCAGTTGCAGACTGACCAGACGCAGCCGGTCCCGGAGGAAGACCGCGCTGCCGACGAGGACGAAGGCGAACAGCGCCGCGGCGAGCGCGGCGGCCGCCACCGCGGTCAGCGTCAGCGGGCTCCAGGCCGCCAGCTTCGCGTTCGCCTCGCGCAGTTCGCTCTCCAGCTCCTCTATGCGGTCGAGGATGGAGGTCGGTGGTGGCTGCTCGGCGTTCTCGGACACCGCGCCCTCGGGGCCTTTGAGCATGTCGTCGGCGTAGGCGAGCACCGCTCTGCGCAGAGCGTGGGTCTCGCGGTGCCGCTCGGCCCACGCGATCTTGTCGCCGTAGCCGACGACCAGACCGGACACCACCCGCAGTTCCTGTTCCTGGGCCTTGCGCAGCGCCCCGGACTGCGCGACCCGGCCCAGGCTCTGCGTGGCCTCGGTGAGCCGGGAACGGTACGTCTCGCCCAGCTCGACGGTGCCGGAACCCAACCGCAGCTTGGCTTCCGTGTGGGCCAGTTGGAGCGAGGTCCGGGCGCGGGCCAGATCCACCAGGGCGGGCGTGTTGCGGTCCCGCAGCCGCTCCGTACGGTCGTGGATGTCGCTGTACGCCGCGCCCGTGAGCGCGAGGACGACCACGGCGAGCGCGGGCAGCACCATCATGCGCCGGCGCAGGAACGCGGCGGTGGGGACGCCCCCGCCGGCCCGGCCCGACGCACGGGCCCACAGCGCGGGGAACAGCCGTCGCAGGGCGGGCCCGCCGCGCGCCACGGCGGACCGCATCCGGGCGCGTGCCCCGGGCATCCGGGGCAGCGGGATGCGGACCGGCCGCGGGCGGGCGGCCTCGGCGGGCGCCTCGCTCCCGGTGTCCGGCCGGCTCGGGGCGCTCACGCTTCCTCCCCGAAGGCCCGCAGCCGTGCCACGGTCCGCGGCAGCCAGGCGCCCGGCGTCCCGGTCGTATGCTCCCGTTTGCGCCGCTCCCGCTGGTGCCGCACTCCCAGCGGCCGGGTGCGGTACGCGTTGTCCAGCAGAGCCTCCGCCAGCGCCGCGTCCTCGGAGTCGTCGGTGCGGGGCACCTGCTTGGCCAGCTTGCGGTAGCAGGCCGACAGCTGTTCGCGCAGTTCCCGTTCGGTGGCCGGGACCCGGGCGGCGGCGGGCAGTGCGCTGCGCAGCTCGGCCAGCGGATCGCTCCCGCCTCCCTTCTCCCGTGCGCGGCGGACCAGTTCGAGCAGCAGCTCCAACAGCTCCGCCGTGAGCCGTTCGTACGCCTGCTTGTCGGTGAGGCCCTCATGACTGACCAGCCGGCGCAGCGCCGCGTACGCGCGCACCGCCGACGCCACCGACGGCTCGGACCCGTCCGTGGGCAGGTTGGCGTGGATGCGGACCATCGCCGTGCGGGCGGCGGTGCGGTGGCGGGAGTCCGGCGGGACGCCTTCGAGCGAAGCGAGGGCCCGGTCGGGCTTGCCGCGGGCGAGATGGATGCGGGCGAGCCCGAACGCGGCGCTGCCGAGGGCGTGGTTGCGCCGCCACACCGCGTCGTAGAACCGCATGGCCTGCTCCTCGTGGTGTTCGTTCCACTCCTCGTGTTCCGGGCCGCTCTCGCCGCGCCACCAGTCGGCGAGCTTCTCGTGGCAGTAGCCGAGGGCGAGCTTGGGCGCGTACTCGCCGGGGATGGCCGAGTACACCTTGTCGAAGCTCTGCAACGCGGAGCGCAGCCGGCCGTGGGCGAGTTCGGTCAGGCCGCGGTGCCAGTGCAGCCGCCAGTCGTAGCGCGCCCGGTCGCCGAGCAGCCGGGCGGCCCGGTCGAGCTCGATCCCGGCGGCCACCAGCCGCTTGTCCCGGCCACGCCCGTCGGCTGCCTGCGCTCCCGTCCCCAACTGGTCGCGCGCGGGCTCCAGATGGAGCCGGCAGCGCAGCAGGTGCAGCTCGGGCGATTCCAGCCACTCGTCGCTGAGCTGCAGCAGACCGGCCGGGTCGGCGTACGACGTGCGCTGCAGCTCCTTCCAGTTGGGGTCCTCGTGGTCCGCGTGGGGCACCGGCAGGGCGACCGCCACCTCGGCGGGTTCCGGCACACCCGCGCCCAGCGGGTAAGCCCGGCCGCCGTCGGACCGCCAGCGCACCAGTGGCGGCGCCTTGCCGAGCTGGCCGTCCAGCGCCGAGGCCGCGGGCCCGAACAGCGGGGACGGTTCGAAGGTCTCCTCGCCGAGCCGCAGCGAGCGCAGCTCCCGCAGCACCCCGCGCAGCTGGAGGGCCATCTCCTGGGCGGTGGCGTAGCGCTGTCTGGGGTCCCTCTCCAGCGCCCGGCGCAGGGCCCGCTCCAGCGACTCCGTGCCGAGGTCGTCGGGTGGTGCGGGCGCCTTGGCGAGCAGCTCGCCGAGTACGGCACCGGCGCCGTACAGATCACCCGCGGTGGTCATCTCGCCGGCCGGTCCCGTCTCCGGCGGCCGGTGGCTGACGGGACCGGGGTCGCCCGGTTTGCGGACGCCGGCGACATCGATGAGCTTGATGCCGGTGCCGCAGTGCAGGACGTTCGTCAGGGACAGGTCCCCGTAGACGAGGCCCTCCTGGTCGTGGAGATAGCTCAGCGCGTCCAGTATGTGCAGGCCGTAGACGACGATGAACTCCCGCAGCCGCGGGCCGGCGAACGGCCGGTCGTGCCGGGCGATCCGGGCCGCGACCCATTCCAGCGAGGCGCCGTCCGCGAACTCCATCACGATGAACTCCGCCGAAGTCGACGGGTGACGTGCGTAGTTGACCACCCGGATGACGGACGGATGGTTGAGGCTGACCAGCCGCAGCCGCTCCCGGTGCGCCTGCAGCACGGCGACCGGGTTGCCCGGATCCAGGATTCCCTTGAGTGCCACCGGCCGGTTGTCGAGCAGCAGATCGCGGGCGAGATACACCTGTCCGTGGGTGCCGCGTCCGACCGGGCCCACCACCTCGTACTGCTGGTGCAGCCGGTCGCCGCCCGCCAGCGGCTGCCCCGCGTACGCGGTGACCAGCGCGTCCGGGTCGCGTACGGCCACCGACGGCAGTGCGGTCAGCCCGTCGCCGGGCGGCTCCACGTCGAAGTCCCGCGGCCCCATCGGCCCGGCCAGTTCGGCCTCGGCGCCGGCCGCCTCCAGCAGGGCCGTCTCGACGGCGACGGTGAGCCGGAACAGCGCCTGCGGCAGCGCCTCGGTGCCGTGCAGCGCGCCGCCGGGGCGCAGCCGCCGCAGTTCCTCGCGCAGCGGCCGGGACTGCTCGGCGGGCGGTCGCGGCCCGGGGTGCCTGTCGCCGGACGGACCGGGAAGCTGCCGTAATCGCTGCTCGGCCTCGGCGAGCCGGGTCAGGCGCGCGGAGAGCCGTTCCACCCGGCTGCCCGGCCACTCGGCCTCCAGCACGTCCTCCCGCACACGCTCCAGCAGGGAGGACCGCGGATCGCTGAAGACCAGCAGCAGCCGGCTGTCGTCCCGCGCCAGCAGTGCCTTCAGCAGGGCCACGATCTCCTCGTCGGACGATGCGGACCGGTCGACGGCGAGGAACGCGGCGATCAGCGGCGGGCTCTCGTCGGCGATCCGCTCCAGCAGGCCCGGGTGCGGCGCACCGGCGGCGGGAAGGCCGTCCAGGCCGATGCGGTCGGCGGTGGTGACGGCGAGTTCGCCGACGGTGCGGTTGGTGGCGTCGACGGCGATGTCGATGCTGCCGATCTGCGGTTCGCCCGCGGGACTTGCGGACGCGGACGGCGGGCTCTGCTCACGGTCCGCGAGGGTGAGCGTGGAGCGGATGGTGTGCAGCAGCTCGTGCTCGCCCTCGCCCGCGAACACCACCTCGACCGGATCGGTGTCCGGAGCCCCGTCCAGCCAGCGGGTCAGGCGGTGATGCAGCCCCGGCACCCTGCCCGACGCGGTCTTCTCGGGCGCGACGGCGACCCCGACGGACACCGCCTTGGAGCCGGTGACGGTCAGGCCGAGGCGTTCCAGCGGCAGATGCTTCAGTACGGTCTCGGTCGGGATCATGTACGCGTGCTCCCGGCGCACGGGGGCCTTCGGGGTGCCGAACTGATGGGCCAGGATGCCGATCAGACGGCGCGAGTGGCTGTGCACGACACCGCTGCCGCTGTAGCCGTGACGGACCGTGTACGGAGCGCCTTCCGGGTCCAACTGCACCCACTCGGAGCGCCGCCCGGGCCCGCCGCGGCCCATCAGCCGGGCCGTCAGGTGCTCACCGCCCGGCAGGTCCTCCGGATAGCCCGTCAGATGCACCGGGTCGCCGGGCCGCGGTATCTGCCGGTGCAGCACCGCATGCGGCACGGGCGGTTCGTGGTCCAGCTTGAGCAACGCGAGATCCCCGCCGAACTCGGCGGTGGGCTCGACGAGATACTCCCGCATCACCCGTGCGCGCAGCGGCTCGGACGAAGCGGTGCCGGCGGCCGAGGGCACGTCCACGTACACGATGTCGAAGGCGGCGCGACGGCCGTCGCGGTCGGGGCGGGACAGCACCGTGTGTGCGCAGGTCAGCACGAGTCCTCCGGGGAGCAGCACCCCGGCGCCGAGCGGACGCCCGGAGCGGTCCTGCGTACGCAGCAGACAGACCCGCCAACTTTGCTCTTGCGATGATGAGTTGGACGTACGCAACGGCTCCCTCATACTGCTCAACGATAACTACGGGAGACGGGGTGCGCGATGGCTGAGCGTGACGAAGGCGCGGTGGCGGGACTGGCCGAGGTGATCGGACAGGTCCGGGACGAGCTGGAGCAGGCACAGCGCGCGGGCGAGGGCCGGGATCTGAAGTTCAGCGTGGAGAGCGTCCATCTGGAGTTCGCGGTGCAGGTGCGGCGCGAGGGCAGCGGACGCGCGGAGCTGCGGATCGGTGTGGTCACCGCGGGCGGCGGCGGTTCGGCCGCACGGGAGGCGACGCACACCATCCAGATCGAGCTCAAGCCGCAGGGCGGCGACGGGAACCCGAATCTGATGGTGGGCGGGGAGTGACCCCCGCCCGGCCCGTCACAGCCGGCTCAGTGCCGCCGCCGCGAACAGCACGTCCCTGATCGCCTCACGGTCGCCGTCCTGTCCCGCCGCGGCCTCCTGCGGCGGAACGTGCCCGGCCACCAGGCGGCAGAACTCCAGTCCGTCCAGAGCCACTTGGGCCACGGCGTGGTCCGCGGAGCCGACGGCCGCGGGGGAGTCCAGCGGGATGTACCAGTCGCCGCCGCCCGTGCCCTCGACCTCCAGGTGCAGCGAACGTCCGGGCGTACCGGCCGCGACCAGCTGTCTGGCCGGTCCGGCGAGACCGGCGCGTCTGCGCCAGGCGAGCGCTGCGGGCAGCATCCGGGCCGCGAGGTCGATCATCCGGTTCAGATGGGAACCGCTCGGCGGCTCGTACGGATAGTCCACGGCGTCCGCGATGTCCTCCGCGTGGATCCAGCACTCGAAGGCCCGGTCGAGCAGCGAGTCCCGCAGCGGAAGGGCGAACTGGCCGTACGAGACGGACAGCTCGGCCACGCCGCGGCCGGCGAAGGAGACGGTACGGATCAGGGTGTGGCTCTGGTCGCGCCACGGCTCGTGCACGGCCCGGGTGACCGGCTCGGCGGCGCCCCAGTACGCTCCGGTGCGCTCGGTCGGTGATCTCGGCGACGCCCGGCCGAGCGGGTCGTCGAGACCCAGTGCGTCGGCGACCAGGCCGTCGACGGTCATCAGATGCCCGATGACCCCGGCCACGGTCGTGCGCCGGATCACGGCCTCCTCGCCCTCGAACCATCTGAGGTGCACCGGCGCCTGCCACTCCGACGCGCCGATGTCCCGCAGCAGGGCGTCCAGGCGGGCGGTCTCCGCGTCGTACGGCACGGCCCACGCGGGCACCGGGATACGCGCGGGCCTGCGGCCCAGGCAGTTCTCCAGCACCCGGAACCGCAGCAGCGGGTCGAGGTCCAGATCGCGGTCGGTGTGCAGCAGCCCGACGGCGTCCCGCAGCCGGAGGGCCTCGTCCGCGCACGGTGCGCAGTCGCCGAGGTGCTCCTCGACGGCCGCCGTCTCCTCGGCCGAGCAGGCGGACAGCGCCCAGGCGCCGAGCAGGGACTTGAGCACACCGTGGGACAGCTTCTCGCCCGGTAGGTCCGTCGCCGCGTCGGTGGGTGCGGTCGCCTCGGTGCCGGGCGCCTCCTGCGACTGCGCCGGGATCAGCAGGGCCGACGCCTCGAGGTTGTCCGCCGCCGGCCGGGGGCCGGGTATGCGCGGAGCGCCCCGCACCTCGTCGCCCGGTTCGTCGTCAGCACCGCGTCCGTCGTCCAGGGGCCCGTTCACAGGGACCGCCCGTAACCGGGCGGGGACGAGCCCTCCAGCGGGCGGGTGTGGGCGGTGGACAGCAGCTGCAGGCCCAGCCGCAGCCGGCGCCTGGCCTCGTCCTCGGTCACCCCGAGGTCGGCCGCGGTCTGCCGGTAGTCCCTGCGCTGGAAGTACGCGAGCTCCAGAGCGGCCCGCAGCGGCGCGGGCATGGAGGTGACGATGTAGTCCGCGCGGGCCGCGACGGCGGCCCTGCGTACCTTCTGCTCCAGCTCCTCCGGGGTGCCCTCGCCGCCGTCCGCGAGCTGTGCGGCCCCGGTCTGGCGCAGCCGGTGGACGGCCTGGCTGTTGGTGAGTTTCGCCACCCAGGCGCGCAGGGAGCCCTGCTTGGGGTCGTAGGCGTCGGGGTTCTCCCAGATGTAGCCGAAGACCTCACGGGTCACCCGGTCCGCGGCTTCGTCGTCGTCGAGGACCCGGTGGGCCAGCATGTGGACGAGCGACGCGAACCGGTCGTACAGCTCCCCGAGCGCGGCGGCCTCGCCGCGCGCCAGCCGCTGCTGCATCCTGCGGTCCCAGCGCGGCGGTGTGTCCTTAGCCATACGGCCCCCAAGCTTGCCCCAGTGCCTGTCGCCCCCTCGAATGTAGTGCGCCTTGCCGCAAACGCACGCCCCTTTGCCTCAAGTGCGCTCCATGGGACAGATCGGGATGGTAAGGACAGCGGCCGGACACTGCCCCTGGGCAGTCGTGGCGTTTCGTGCCAGGGTGGCTGGGCAGACGCGGCAGGAAGCACGGATTCCGGTACGGGCCGTACCGGCGCAAGGACACCAGGAGAGGTCCGATCGTGATGCTGAAGGTGGACGAATCCCGTCAAGGCGCATGGACCGTGCTGCACGTCAGTGGCGAGCTCGATCTCGTGTCCTCGCCGGTCGTCCGCCAGCATGTGCACGACGCGGTGGCCGCCGGGCGCCACGATGTGGTGCTCGATCTGTCCGGTGTGCAGTTCTGCGACTCCAGCGGTGTGGGCGTGCTGATCGCCTCCCGCCGGCTGCTGCACTCCTGCCGCGGCCGGCTGCGGCTGATCCTGCCCGCGCGCGGTGCCGTGGAGGGCTCGCACGTCAACCGGGTGCTGGGCGCTCTGGGAGTGCGCAGGCTCTTCGACGTGTACGCGGACACCGTTGTCGCCACCGACGACAAGGCCGGACCGCTCTCCGCCTGACCGGTTTCCCGCACGTTCCGCTGCTCGTTGCCGGGGCGCCGGCCGGGGTCCTCGTGCAGGTCGTCTCGGGGTAATTGCGGGAGTAGGTGCACGCGACAGGCTTCGGGGCCGTACTCTCCCCGCATGGACAGCGCAGAGTACGAGCGCAAGATCGCGTCTCGTTTCGCCGCCTTCGATCAGGACGGCAACGGCTATATCGACCGTGAGGACTTCAGCGGGGCGGCTGCCGC
The DNA here is from genome assembly GCA_963836215.1 of uncultured Actinomycetota bacterium. Taxonomy (GTDB): domain Bacteria; phylum Actinomycetota; class Actinomycetes; order Streptomycetales; family Streptomycetaceae; genus Streptomyces. Next base: position 3,387,124 of record CAWIIU010000005.1, on the reverse strand, counting down.
GTTGCTCGCCGAGTTCTCCACGACCGCCCGCTCGGACAGGGGCCAGGCCCTGTACAGCGGTGCCGAGGCGTTCTGGCAGGGCATGGCAGGAATCGCCGATGTGGACGGGGACCAGCGGGTCACCCGCCAGGAATTCGTCACCGGTGCGGTGAAGAGACTGCGCGACAACCCCGAGCGGTTCGCGGAGATCGCGCGCCCCTTCCTGCACGCCGTGATCGCCATCGCCGACGAGGACGGCGCCGGAGTGACACCGTCCGCCGCGGAGCGGGTGATGCGGGTGCTGGGCGTGGACGAGTCGCGTGCCGCGCAGGCGGCGACGGCGCTGGACGCCGACGGCGACGGGCGGATCACCGAGGACGAGATCCTCGCCGGCTTCGCCGCGTACTACGTCACGCCCGAGCAGCCCTAGTTCCTCACGCGTACCGCTCCCTGAGCTTGTACTTCAGCACCTTGCGCAGGGTCTCGTTCCGGGGGAGGGCGTCCACCACCTCGAGCTGTTCGGGCAGCTTGTGGGTGGAAAGGCCCTCCCCCCGCAGATACGCCGTCACCGCGCCGAGCGTCAACGCCCCTGCGCCGTCCGGCTGCTCGACGACCGCGCACACCCGCTCCCCGCGGTCGGTGTCCGGCAGGCCGATCACCGCCGCGTCGGCCACCCCGGGATGCCGGTGCAGCAGATCCTCGATCTCCTTGGCCGAGATGTTCTCGCCCTTGCGGATGATGATGTCCTTCAGCCGTCCGGTGAGCACGAGATGGCCGCTGCCGGTGAGATGCCCGACGTCCCCGGTGATCAGGAAGCCGTCGGCATCGAAGACCTCCGCCGTCTGCGCCGGGTCCAGATAGCCCTGGCAGACGGCCTCCCCGCGCAGCCGCACCTCGCCGTCGACGATGCGTATCTCCATCTCGGCGGGCGGTCTGCCCTCCGTGCCGGCGAGGTTCTCCTCGGTGTCGTCGGGGGAGCCCATCGTGATCATCGGCACCTCGGTCATGCCGTAGCCGTGGGTGAGCCGGCAGCCCATCTCCCGTACGACCGCGTGGTACAGCCCGGGTGGCTTGGGCGCACCGCCGCCGGCCAGCAGCCGCAGCGTCGGAATCAGCTTCTCGCCGGGCTGCTTGCGCTGTTCGGCGAGGAACATCGAGTAGAAGGCTGTCGAGCCGCCGGCCGTGGTCACGCCGTGCCGGCGGTACTCGTCCAGGGCGTCGGGCAGGGCGAACTTCTCGAAGAGGACCGCGGGGAAGCCGTACAGCAGCAGCATCACCAGATAGTCGGCGCCGCCGATGTGGGCGAAGGGGAACGCGATCGAACCGACGTCGTCCGCCGACAGATGCAGTGCGTGCGCCAGGCAGGAGCCGCCTGCGATCAGCGAACGGTCGGTGTGCAGCACGCCCTTGGGGTCGGACGTGGTCCCCGACGTCCAGTAGATCCAGCGCACGTCCGTGCCGTCGGCCGGCGGTGGGGGCAGTACCGCGGGATCACCGTCGGGCAGCGTGCCGTACGCCTCGAAGAGCCCGCGCGCCCCGATCCGTTCCGCCATCGCCGTGTGGTCGAAATCCCGCCACACACCCGGGACCGCGAAGTGCTCCGCCTTCGCCTCGCGCAGCGCGAAGGCGACCTCCCGGTCCCGGTAGAAGGGGATCACGGGCGACTGGACGGTGCCGAGCCGGGCGAGGGCGACGGACAGGATCACCGTCTCGATGCGGGTGGGCAGCTGCCAGGCGACCACGCTGCCGGGCCGTACGCCCCGCCCGTGCAGTCCGGCGGCCACCCGCTCGGCCCGGCTGCGCAGTTCGCCGAAGGTGAGGGTGTGAGAACCCTGGATCAGTACGGGCCGGTCCGGGGTGAGGGCGGCCCTGCGCCGGACGAGTTCCCACAGCGTGCGCGATTCCCCGAGAGCGTGCGCGGTCTCGTTCATGTGCCCGTACGCCTCCAGACCTGACGGGTAGTCAGACAGTGGCGTGAGCGTAGGGCTCTCCGCCTTGTCGGTCCAGGGGTGCGGGGCTAGCCTGATTTCTGACGGGTCATCAGATTCGTGTCTGGGTACGCCGGAGGGGACACCATGGCTGAACTTCCTCGGATCGTCAGCGTCGACGACCATGTGATCGAACCGGCGCACCTCTTCGCGACATGGCTCCCGGCGAAGTACCGCGAGAGGGGGCCCCAGCCGTTGACCGCCGGCATCGGCGAACTCGCCTACGTCGCCGGCAGGTACCAGATCACGATGGACCCGGACGGTCCGCCGACCGACTGGTGGATCTACGAGGAGCTGAAGTTCCCGTACAAGCGGAACATCGCCGCCGTCGGCTTCGACCGCGACGAGATGACCCTGGAGGGCATCACCCGCGCCGAGATGCGCCCCGGCTGCTGGGACCCCAAGGAGCGCCTGAAGGACATGGATCTCAACCATGTCGAGGCCAGCCTCTGCTTCCCCACCTTCCCGCGGTTCTGCGGGCAGACCTTCGCCGAGGCGCACGACAAGGAGGTCGCGCTCGCCTGCGTACGCGCCTACAACGACTGGATGGTCGAGGAATGGTGCGGTGACAGCGGCGGCCGGCTGATCCCGCTGTGCATCATCCCGCTGTGGGACATCGACCTCGCGGTCGCCGAGATCAGGCGGAACGCGGCGCGCGGCGTGCGCGCGGTGACCTTCTCCGAGATCCCGACCCACCTCGGCCTGCCGTCGATCCACTCCGGCTACTGGGACCCGTTCTTCGCCGTCTGCCAGGAGACCGGGACGGTCGTGAACATGCACATCGGGTCGTCCTCGCAGATGCCCGCCGCATCGCCCGACGCACCGCCCGCCGTTCAGGCGTCGCTGTCCTTCAACAACGCCATGGCCTCGATGATGGACTTCCTCTTCAGCGGGGTGCTGGTGAAGTTCCCGCGGCTCAAGCTCGCCTACAGCGAGGGCCAGATGGGCTGGATCCCGTACGCCCTGGAGCGTGCCGACGACGTATGGGAGGAGCACCGGGCGTGGGGCGGCGTGCGTGACCTGATCCCCGAACCGCCGTCCACGTACTACTACCGGCAGATCTTCTGCTGCTTCTTCCGTGACAAGCACGGCGTCGCCTCGCTGGACGTGGTCGGCCGTGACAACGCCACCTTCGAGACCGACTACCCGCATGTCGACTCGACCTTCCCGCACACCAAGGAGGTCGCGCTCGACCACGTCAAGGGCCTCGACGACGAGACGATCCACAAGCTGATGCGGGGCAACGCCATCCGGATGCTGGGGCTGGACCTCGACTGATGGACCTCACCCACAGCGAGGAGGAAGAGGCCTTCCGCGGGAGGCTGCGGGAGTGGCTCGCCGTTTCGCTGCCCAAGCTGCCGCCCGCGCCCCCGCCGGACGACTGGCCCGGGCGGCGGGCGTACGACACCACCTGGCAGCGCCTGCTGTACGACGCGGGCTACGGCGAGGTCCACTGGGACGCCGCGCCCACCCTGCGGCTGATCTTCCTGGAGGAGACCGAACGGGCCGGAGCGCCCTATGTGGGCGCGAACTTCGTGGGGCTGCTGCACGCGGGACCCACGATCGCCGCGGAGGGCAGCGCCGAGCAGCGGGAGCGCTGGCTGCCGCCGATCCTGCGCGGCGACGAGATCTGGTGCCAGGGCTTCAGCGAACCCGACGCCGGGTCCGACCTCGCCTCGCTGCGGACGCGTGCGGTAAGGGACGGCGACGCGTACGTCGTCACCGGCTCCAAGCTCTGGACCTCGCACGCGGAGGTCGCCGACTGGTGCGAACTGCTCGTGCGCACCGACCCCGGCGCCCCGAAGCACCGAGGGATCAGCTGGCTCGCCCTGCCCATGGACACGCCCGGGATCACCGTACGGCCGTTGCGCACGCTCGCCGGGTCGGCCGAGTTCGCCGAGGTGTTCCTCGACGAGGTGCGGGTGCCGGTGGCCAACCGGGTCGGCGCGGAGAACGACGGCTGGCGCGTCACCATGGTCACCCTGTCCTTCGAGCGGGGCACGGCCTTCGTCGGCGAGGTCGTCGCCTGCCGCCGCACGCTGGCCGAACTGGCCGCCACGGCCCGGGGCAACGGCCGCTGGGACGATCCGGTGCTGCGGCGCCGGCTGGGCAGGCTGAACGCGGAGTTCGGCGCGCTGTGGCGGCTGATCCAGTGGAACGTGAGCGAGGCCCAGGCGACCGGCGGCGTCCCCGGCGTCGGCGGCTCGGTCTTCAAGCTGCGCTACTCCCAGGCGCGCCAGGAGCTCTACGACACGGCGGCGGACGTCCTCGGCCCCGACTCGCTGGACCGGTCCCGCATCTGGACGGCCGACCGGCTGTCCTCGCTCTCGTACACGATCGCGGCCGGCACCTCCCAGATCCAGCAGAACATCATCGCCGAGCGGATCCTCGGCCTCCCGAAGGGCCCCTGACGGTGGACTTCCAACTCACGGCCGACCACAAGGCATTGCGAGCGGGCGTACGGGAGATGCTGGCCCGCGCCTGGGACCACGAGCGGCTGCGTGCGGCGGTGGGCGACGGGCGCCTGGACCGCGGGCTGTGGCGGGAGCTGGGAACGGCCGGGGTGTTCGCCCTGCGGCTGGCCGAGGAGCGCGGCGGAGTCGGCCTCGGGACCGTCGATGCGGTGATCGTCTTCGAGGAGTTGGGGCGGGCGCTCGTGCCCGGGCCTCTCGTCGCGACGCACCTCGCCGCGGGGACGGTGGACGGCGCCGCGACCGGGGAGAGTGTGGTGACCCGGGTCGACGGGGTGCTCGTCCCCTGGCTGGACGCGGCCGACCGGGTGCTCGGTGAGGCGTCCGGAGCCGTACCGCTGCGGTCGGTCGATCCGCTGACCCCGCTGCACCGCGTGTCCGTCGCCGAGCACGGCGGCGACCCCGTCGCCGCGCTCCTCACCGCCGCCGAACAGCTCGGCAGCGCCGGACGGACGACCGACGAAGCCGTCCGTCATGCCGGGCAGCGCGAGCAGTTCGGGCGGCCCGTGGGTGCCTTCCAGGCGGTGAAGCACCTGTGCGCCCAGATGTTCGTACGCACCGAACTCGCCCGCAGCGCCGTCTACGCCGCCGCCGTCACCGAGGACACCGCCGAGATCGCGGGCGCCAAGCTCCTCGCCGACGACGCCGCCGTACGCAACGCCCGCGACTGCGTCCAGGTGCACGGCGGCATGGGCTTCACCTGGGAGGACGATGTGCACCTTCATCTGAAGCGGGCATGGGTGCGCGCGCAGCTGTGGCCGACCGCCGCCGAGGCGGAGGAGATCCAGGCGGCGGCGCTCGCCGCGGTGCCCTGATGCGTCACCGAGCGTCGATACCGGGTTGTGTCCTTCGAGTGACTCGTCACGGCCTGTCGCCGGGCACGGCTCCGGTACGCTCCGTGAGATGCGAGTCGTTCCGAGGCGGGCTGGTCGCGGTGTTGCCGGTGCGGCGGCTCCGTCCTCGGGAATGTGTGCCGTTCGTCCCCTCGGGGAACGGGTCGCGAGCCTCTGTTCGACTCCCCGCAACGTGCGTCGCACAGTATGCACCACGGTTACTCCTTCGCGATGGAATATGCCCGAAGCGCTTGTTGCGGTGACTGTACGTCAACCATGCTGTCCCGTAAGGGAGTCACGTTCAGTGACCTGGTCGAGGACCCTGTCGAGGCGCGAGGCGATGTGTCCGCCGGTTCGGATGGTGTGAGCGGTGCAGGTGCTTCAGGTTCAGTTGGAGGTCGGGCCCGATCCCGCGGAGGTGGGACGGGCCAGGAGATGGGCTCGTTCGCGGCTGCTCGGATCCGGGATAGGGGACGATGAGCCTCTCGCCGACACCCTGATCCTGATCATCTCGGAGCTCGTCACCAACGCCGTCGTGCACACCGGCTGTCCGGCCGTGCTGCGCATGCTGTTCGGTGCGGGTGCCGCCGAGGCCGGGACCGTTCGGGTCGAGGTCGCCGACATCAGCGCCCGCCCGCCCAGGCCGCGCCATGCCGAGGGCGAGGACACCAACGGCCGGGGACTCGAACTGGTCGACGGACTCGCCGACCGCTGGGGCTGGCAGCGCGAGGGCACCGGCAAGTCCATCTGGTGCGAGGTCGACCGCTGCGCACCGGACCTGCTGTACGAGCGAGGACCACGCGGCTTCGCCGCGGCGCGGAAGTAGCCCGCAGGCGATTCGGGTTCGGCGGTTGCGGGGATCACAGCACCGCGACCGGGGCCACCGGGGTCCCCGTACCGCCGACGAACGGCTCGGGCATCGCGGACAGCAGAAACGCGTGACGCCGCTCTTCCGCACAGGCTGTGGACAGATTCTCCAGATTCCAGTTCTGCCCCTGCAGCATGCCCATCTCGACCAGGTCGAGCGCGTGCACCCCGAGCCACAGGTCTTCGATCTCCGGCGGGAAGATCTCGAAGGTCAGCGTGTCGTTGGCGACGGCGGCGACATCGCGGGCGTGGAACCACTCGGGCGTACGCACCGACAGACCCGGTGACGGGTATCCGTAGGCGTGCTTGTCGCCGGCGAGCGCGACCTGAATCTGTCCCGTCCGTACGAGCACGATGTCCCCCGCCCCGACGGTGACCCCGCCGAACTCCGCGGCCTCGTCCAGATCCTCGGGCGTCACGGCATGGTCGCCGGGCAGCCGGTCCAGGCCCTTCGCGCGGGCGACATCGAGCAGTACGCCACGGGAGACGAGGTGGGGCACCTTGTCGATGCCGCTGAACTCCGCGCGGCCGTGCGGGGTGATGGTGTCGGCGGGACGGCCGTTGTAGATCCTGCCCGAGTGCGAGGCGTGGGTGAGAGCGTCCCAGTGGGTGGCTGCCTGGAGCCCCAGCGTCACGGCGTCGTCGCTGGTCGCGACGGTGCCGGGGCCGAACAGTTCCTGGTTGATCTGGACCATCGTGTGCAGGGGATTGACCCGGCCCGGGATGAGCCCGGTCTGGATGCCGTCCTGGTGGAGGGGCAGCGCGAGGGGGACCCGGCGGCCGGTGCGGACCGTCGTGGCGGCGGCTCTGACGATGTCGTCCGTGATCAGGTTGAGCGTCCCGATCTCGTCGTCGGCCCCCCAACGCCCCCAGTTGTTCACGCGTTTGGCGATCTCGTGGAACTCCGGCGGCAGGGACATCGGGCCTCCTGGGTCTTGTGCTCGACCGTCTCACTGACCGTAGAATCTAACGGTCCGTCAGAAACCGCGGGAAGGGGCCGGCGTGGGGAACTTCTTGGCAGGCAAGGTCGTCGCCGTGACCGGCGCGGGCCGCGGCATCGGACGGGCGGTCGCGCTGGCCGTGGCGGCCGAGGGAGCGCGGGTCGTCGTCAACGACTACGGCGTCTCGATCGAGGGCGGCGCACCCACGTCGGAGATCGCCGAGGCCGTCGTCAAGGAGATCGAGGCGGCGGGAGGATCGGCGATCGCCGTCGCCGACGACATCGCCACCATGGACGGCGGACAGCGGCTGGTCGATGTCGCGCTCGCGCAGTACGGGCGGATCGACGGCGTCGTGTGCATGGCGGGCATCCTGCGCGAACGGATGCTGTTCAACATGTCCGAGGAGGAGTGGGACCCGGTGGTCGCCACCCATCTCAAGGGCACGTTCACCGTCTTCCGGGCGGCGTCGGCGGTCATGCGGCGGCAGGGCTCGGGGACGCTGATCGGCTTCACCAGCGGCAACCACCAGGGCTCGGTGGCGCAGGCCAACTACTCCGCCGCGAAGGGCGGCATCATCTCGCTGGTCCGCAGCGCGGCCCTCGGTCTCCACAAGTACGGGGTCACGGCGAACGCGGTCGCCCCGGTCGCGCGGACGCGGATGTCGGCGAACGTCCCGATGGAGCTGAAGGAGATCGGCGAGCCCGAGGACGTGGCCGCGCTCGTGGTCTACCTCCTCTCGGACCGCGCCCGCGCCGAGAAGATCACCGGCCAGGTCTACACGATCGCGGGCCCCAAGATCGCGGTCTGGGCGCAGCCGAGAGAGCTCCGCGCGGCGTACGCGGAGGGCACGTGGACCCCGGAGAGGATCGCGGACTTCCTGCCGGGGACGGTGGGCCTGGACCCGATGCCGATGCTGGCCCGGCTGGAGGAGATGGCGAAGGCGGCGGGGTCGGGTGAGCGCCCGAACGCCTGAGGGGTCTCCGGCCCGGCCGGCGATCGAGCTGCGGCCCGGGGGCCGAGCCCCGACACGGGACACGTCCGGGTGGGCAACAACAACTCCTTGGAGGAGACGTGGACTTCCGGCAAGAGGCCCGCGCCTGGCTCCGGGCACACCTGACCACCCCCCGCCCCGACCCCCGCGCCTGGGAGCAGGCGCTCGGCCGGGCCGGGTGGATCGGGCTCGCCTGGGACGAGGACGGGTACGGCAACCGGCGCGCCCAACCCGCCCAGCAGCTCGCCTGGGCCGAGGAGTACGCCCGGGCACAGGCACCGACCCGCCTCGGCCACATCGGGGAGAACCTTCTCGCCCCCACCCTCATCGCCTTCGGCACCCGGGCCCAGAAGGACCGCTTCCTGCCCCCCGTCGCCCGCGGCGAGGAGCTCTGGTGTCAGGGCTACAGCGAACCCGGAGCCGGTTCCGACCTCGCGGCGGTCAGGACGGCCGCGGTCAGGGACGGCGACACGTACCGGATCACCGGGCAGAAGATCTGGACCTCCCTGGCGCAGGACGCCGACTGGTGCTTCGTCCTCGCGCGCACCGGACAGGGATCGGCCCGCCACCGCGGGCTCTCGTTCCTGCTCGTCCCCATGGACCAGCCCGGCCGGGTCGACGTACGGCCCATCCGCCAGATGACGGGCACGAGCGAGTTCAACGAGGTGTTCTTCGACGGCGCGACCGCCCACGCCGATCACCTCGTCGGAGGCGAGGGCAACGGCTGGCGCGTGGCCATGGGACTGCTCGCCGTCGAGCGGGGGGTGTCGACCCTCGCCCAGCAGATCGGGTTCGAGGAGGAGCTGGGCCGGGTGATCCGTACGGCCGTGGAGAGCGGAGCCGTCGACGACCCGGTCATCAAGGACCGGCTCGTACGCCAGTGGGCCGAGCTGCGCACCCTGCGGTGGAACGCCCTGCGCACACTGGGCGGTTCGGCACAGGACACCCAGGACCCCGGCGCGCCGAGCGTCGCCAAACTGCTGTGGGGCGGCTGGCACCAGCGCCTCGGGGAGCTTGCGATGGCCGTGCGGGGTGCGAGCGCCACCGCCGGTCCGGGGGAGTGGACCGGCGCGTACGAACTCGACGACCTCCAGCGGATGTTCCTCTCCTCCCGCGCCGACACGATCTACGGGGGCTCGGACGAGATCCAGCGCAACATCGTCGCCGAGCGGGTGCTCGGCCTGCCGAGGGAACCGAAGGAGCCGGGATGAGAGGCGTCGTCTTCGACGGCAAGCAGCCACAGGTGGTCGACGACCTGGAGGTACGGGAACCGGGCCCGGGCGAGGTCCTGGTGGCCGTCGCCGCCGCCGGGCTGTGCCACAGCGACCTGTCGGTGATCGACGGCACGATCCCCTTCCCGGCACCGGTCGTGCTGGGGCACGAGGGGGCGGGCGTCGTCGAGGCGGTCGGCGCGGGTGTCGGGCACGTCGCGCCCGGCGACCATGTCTCCCTGTCCACGCTCGCCAACTGCGGGGCGTGCGCGGACTGCGACCGCGGCCGGCCCACGATGTGCCGCAAGGCGATCGGGCGGCCGGGCCGGCCGTTCTCCCGGGGCGGCGAGCCGGTCTTCCAGTTCGCCTCCAACTCCGCCTTCGCGGAACGCACGCTCGTCAAGGCCGTGCAGGCCGTGAAGATCCCCGCCGACATCCCCCTGACCTCCGCCGCCCTGATCGGCTGCGGTGTGCTGACGGGCGTCGGAGCCGTACTGAACCGGGCACGGGCCGCCCACGGCGACACCGTCGTCGTCATCGGGACGGGCGGCATCGGGCTCAACGTCCTGCAGGGTGCCCGGATCGCGGGTGCGTCCACGATCGTCGCGGTGGACTCGAGCCCGGCGAAGGAGGCGGTGGCGCGGCAGTTCGGCGCGACGCACTTCCTGGCGTCCACCGGTGCCGTACGGGAGATCCTGCCGACCGGCGCCGACCATGTCTTCGAGTGCGTGGGCAACACCACCCTGATCCGGCAGGCGATCGAGCTGCTCGACCGCGGTGGCCAGGCGGTCCTGCTCGGCATGCCGGCGGCGACGGCGGAGGCGTCCTTCGTGCCCGCGGCGCTGTTCCTGGACAAGTCCGTCCTGGGCTGCCGCTACGGCTCCTCGCGCCCGCAGCACGACATCGCGCTCTACGCGGACCTGTACCGGCAGGGCAGGCTGCTGCTGGACGAACTCGTCACCGAGACCTATCCGATCGAGGACTTCGCGAAGGCCGCGGACGACGCGCACCACGGACGGGTGGCGCGGGGGGTGCTCACCTTCTGAGCGCCGGATGCCGCCACGGGCCCGGACGCTTCGTGGCCCGGAACCGCGTTGCCCGGGTCCGCCCCGACGGCTAGCGTTGACCACGTGACTGCCGGGTCGGCCATGGGCCACACACGAGTGAGGCGCCCGGCCTCGGCGTGAGCGCGAGGCGGGCACGAGCCCCGCCCCTTCTCCGCGTCTTCCTTTCCGGTGCCCGTACGCGGCGCGATACCAGTGGATCACCAGACCCGGAGCCATCACACATGTCCCATGAACAGCCTCTGCCTGTCACCACCGTCCAGCTGAACCACACCGTCGTCCACGCGAGGGACCGGCAGCTGTCGGCCGAGTTCCTCGCCGCGGTCCTCGGGCTGGAGGTCGCCGAGCCGTTCGGGCCGTTCCTGCCTCTCGACCTCGGCAACGGCGTGACGCTCGACTACTACGAGAAGACCGACGAGCCCATCCAGTCGCAGCACTACGCATTCCTCGTCCCCGAAGGACAGTTCGCCACCATGATCGCCCGGCTGGAGGCGCTCGGCGTCACCTACTACGCGGACCCGAGCCACACGGCGCCCGGTCGCACCAACGACCTCTTCGGCGGCCGCGGCGCGTACTTCGACGACCCGGACGGCCACAACATGGAGATCATGACCCGTCCGTACGCCCGCCCCTAGGACGGGATGCCGCGCCCTCGGCCGCAGGCCGGGGGCCGGCCGGGCCTCCGCATGATCCTCTGTCCCGAGCGTCCGGCGGGTCGCGGCCGCGGGTTCAGGCGCTGTCGGCCTCCGCACGGAACGTGCGCCGGTACACGGTCGGCGCGACGCCCAGCACCGCCTGCAGATGCTGCCGCATCGACTGCGCCGTACGGAACCCCGCGTCCCGCGCCACCTGGTCGACCGACAGATCCGTGGACTCCAGCAGATGCCGGGCCCGTTCCACGCGCTGCTGGGTCAGCCACTGGCCGGGGCTGACGCCGACCTCCTCGCGGAAGCGGCGCGTGAAGGTGCGTACGCTCATCGCCTCCTGCTCGGCCATGTCGCGCAGCTGGATCGGTTCGTCCAGCCGCCGGAGGGCCCAGCCGCGCGCCGTGGCCGTGGTCGCCATCTGGGCCTCGGGGACGGGCCGTTGGATGTACTGGGCCTGACCGCCGTCCCGGTGCGGCGGTACGACCGTACGGCGCGCGACCTCGTTGGCGACGGCCGTGCCGTGGTCGCGCCGCACGATGTGCAGGCACAGGTCGATGCCGGCGGCGACGCCCGCCGAGGTGAGGACGTCGCCGTCGTCGATGAACAGGACGTCGGCGTCGACCTTCACCGAGGGGAAGAGCCGCTGGAAGTGCTCGGCGGACGACCAGTGGGTGGTGGCCGGGCGCCCGTCGAGGAGACCGGCGGCGGCGAGGACGTAACCGCCGGTGCAGATGGAGACCATGCGGGTGCCGGGCCGGATGTGTGCGAGGGCCGCCGCGAGTTCCTCGGTGAGCCTGCCCTCCTCGTAGACCGGGCCGAGCTCGTACGACGCGGGGACGACGACGGTGTCGGCGGTGGCCAGCGCCTCGGGGCCGTTCTCGACGTGGACGGCGAAGTCGGCGTCCGTACGGACGGGGCCGGGGCGGACCGAGCAGGTGACGATCTCGTACAGCGGGTGGCCGTCGGCGTCCTTGGCGCGGCCGAAGATGCGGTGCGGAATGCCGAGTTCGAACGGGAGCAGACCGGTGAGCGCGAGCACGACGACCCGGTGCCGTGTCCGGGGTGCGAACCGCGTGAGAGTGGCCATGGCCCGATCCTATCGAATGCTGTCCTCCGGGCCACTCGTCCGGCCGGATCGCCCCACCGGATTGATCCCCTGTTCGTCGTGACGCAGACAACCGGACTCCCCGCCCAGGACAGCCTCCCGACCGCGCCGCGCCGACCTGGACGTGTCCACCGGGCCTGGTTCGTCGCCGCGGTGGCCTTCGTGACGATCATCGGTGCGGCCGCGTTCCGTTCCCTGCCGGGTCTGCTGATCGATCCGCTGCACGACGAGTTCCACTGGTCCCGCGGCACGATCGGCTTCGCGGTCTCCGTCAATCTCGCCCTCTACGGACTGACCGCGCCCTTCGACGCGGCGCTGATGGACCGCTTCGGCATCCGGCGGGTCGTCGCCGTCGCCCTGACGGTGATCGCCGTCGGCTCCGGACTGACCGTCTTCATGTCCTCGTCCTGGCAGCTCATCCTCTACTGGGGCCTGCTGGTCGGACTCGGCAGCGGCTCGATGGCGCTCGCCTTCGCCGCCACGGTCACCAACCGATGGTTCACCGAACGCCGCGGCCTGGTCACGGGCATCCTGACCGCCGCGTCCGCCTCCGGCCAGCTGATCTTCCTGCCGCTGCTGTCCTGGCTGGTCGAGCAGCACGGCTGGCGTCCCGCCTCGATCACGGTGGCGCTGTCCGCGCTCGCCGTCGTGCCCTTCGTCTGGCTGCTGCTGCGCGACCACCCGGCGGATGTGGGGCTCGCCCCGTACGGTGCCGAGAAGTTCGTCCCGAAGCCCGCGCCGGTGCAGGGCGCGGCCCGCCGTACGGTCTCGGTGCTCTTCTCCGCCGCCCGGACGGGCCCGTTCTGGCTGCTGGCGGGAACGTTCGCCATCTGCGGCGCGTCGACGAACGGCCTGATCCAGACCCACTTCGTGCCCGCCGCCCACGACCACGGCATGCCGATCACGGCCGCCGCCTCGCTGCTCGCCGTGATCGGCGTCTTCGACGTCGTCGGCACGATCGCGTCGGGCTGGTTCACCGACCGCTTCGAGGCACGCCGGCTGCTGGCGGTCTACTACGCACTGCGCGGCGTCAGTCTGCTCTTCCTGCCGATGCTGCTCGCGCCCTCGGTCCACCCGCCGATGCTGTTCTTCATCGTCTTCTACGGCCTGGACTGGGTGGCGACGGTCCCGCCGACCATCGCCCTGTGCCGTGAGCACTACGGCGACGACAGTGCGATCGTCTTCGGCTGGGTCCTGGCCTCGCACCAGGTGGGCGCGGCCCTGGTGGCCTTCGCGGGCGGCCTGGCGCGGGACGTGTTCGGCTCGTACGACGTGGTCTGGTACGCCTCGGGCGGGCTGTGCGCGGCGGCGGCCCTGATGGCCCTGGTGATCCGCCGCCGGCGGGAGCCCGTCGGCGGCGCGCCCGCGGCGGTCGTCTGACCGTCGGCGGAGGCAACCCCCGGCGGTCTCGTCCCCTCTTGTACGCAGGGGGTGTCCAGTTGAGGACGAATGCGATGACGCGGGCCGTCGCCGGGGTGGCGGTGGCGGGGCTGTGGTGCGCGGTGCTGGCGGGGTGCGGCGCCCAGCGGGTGAACGGCGGCGACTCCGGGGAAGCGGCTGCGCCTGCGCCGCTGTCCTCGTCGGCCGCGCCGGACTGCACGACGGACGACACCACCGACGACCAGGGGGATGTGCCGCAGGTGCCGACGGACGAGGACACCGGCGTACCGGAGGAGACCACCGACGAGGACGCGGGCGAGCCGCAGGTGCCGACGGACGAGGACACCGGCGTACCCGAGGAGACCACCGACGAGGACGCCGGGGAGCAGCCCGACCGGACGACGGACGGCGCCGCCGGGGGCTCCTGCCCGTCCGCGACGTGGTTCGTCATGACCCGTGACTTCCGCGAGCACCTTGCCGTCCACGGCACCAAGGCGGACGACGGCCTGGCGTTCGACGTGGTGAAGGTCCGCAGGGTGGGAGCGGTCAACGAGGCCGTGGTCACCGTCTCGTACACGGCGGACGACACCCGGAGCGGCCATCGGGTGGCCTCCGCGTTCGCTGCCTGGCGCCACGCCGTCTACGGGGACAGGGGCACGGTGCGGATCGAGACCCGGGGCGGTGCGGCGGTCACCACGGAGGACTGGTAGTCGTACGGCTAGGGGGCGAGGCGGCCGAACCTCCCCCGGTGGAAGAGCAGCGGATCGCCCTGGTCCGTCGCCCCGAGCGCCTCCACCCGGCCGACCACGATCAAGTGGTCGCCGCCCGTGTGCACGGTCTGGATCGTGCAGTCGACCCAGGCGGGCACGCCGCCCAGCCGCGGAGACCCGGTCACCGGCGCGTGGTCGTACGCGACTCCCGCGAACTTGTCCGCACCGCTCACCGCGAACCCCCGGCACAGCTCACCGTGCTGCGCGCCCAGGATGTTGACGCAGAACGTTCCCGCGCGGGCGATCCGCGGCCAGGTCGTGGAGGCACGCCCGACCATGAACACGACCAGCGGCGGATCGAGCGACAGGCTGGCGAAGGACTGGCAGGCGAAGCCGGCCGGCCCGTCCTCGTCGTGCGCCGTGACGACGGCCACCCCGGTCGCGAAGTGGCCGAGCACGCGCCGGAATTCCGCCGGGGCGAGGGCCGGCCGCTCGTCCTCCCCGACCGCTCGCAGAGCGGGCCGCGGCAGGGCGTCGAACGGCTCGGTGGCCGTGGGGGCCCCGACCGACCTGAGGTATCGGACGGCGGTGGCCGCCATCCCTGCGTGTCCCATCACAGCTCCCATTGAACCTGACGGATCGTCAGATGAGAAGGGGTGCGGGCACCGGGATGCCACCCCGCACCCGGCCCTCAGCGCCCCTCGTACTCGGGTGTGCGCCGCTCCACGAAGCTCGCCACCCCCTCGTTCGCGTCCCGTGTCGTCATGTTGATCTCCTGCGCCGCGGCCTCGGCGGCGAAGGCCGTCGCCCGGTCGGACTCCAGCGACGCGTTCACCAGCTGCTTCGTCAGCGCAAGCGCCCGCGTCGGGCCCTGCGCGAGACGTTCCGCCCAGGCGCGGGCCGTCTTCTCCAGATCGTGCGGCGCGACCACCCGGTTGACCAGGCCCAGGCGTTCGGCGTCCACCGCCGGGAGCGCATCGCCGAAGAACATCAGCTCCTTGGCGCGCTGCGGGCCGATCAGCCGCGGCAGCAGATACGCTCCGCCGCCGTCCGGGACCAGGCCGCGCCGGGCGAACACCTCGATGAACGACGCCTGTTCGGCGGCGAGCACCAGGTCGCAGGCGAGGGCGAGGTGCGCACCGATGCCCGCAGCCGTGCCGTTGACGGCCGCAAGGACCGGCTTCTCGCAGTCCAGTACCGCCGCGATCAGACGCTGCGCCCCCTGCCGTATCGTCCGGGCCACGTCCCCGGCGATCCGTTCCCGGGCCGGCACGTCGGCCGGCGGGGCGCTCCGCAGATCCGCGCCCGCGCAGAACCCCTTGCCCGTGGCGGTGATGACGACGGCACGGATGCCCGCGTCCTCGGACGCCCCGGCGAGCAGCGAGATGATGCGCTCGCGCTGGTCCCAGGTGACCGCGTTCATCGCCTCGGGACGGTTCAGGGTGATCCATGAGACGCCGTTCTCCACGGAGTTCAGCACCCCCGCGCTCACCGGCACACCGCCAGCGCGTCGAGCGCCACGGCGCCCTGCCCCCGGGGCAGCACCATCAGCGGGTTGATGTCCAGCTCCGCGAGGTCGTCGCCCAGCTCCAGTGCCAAACGCTGGACCCGCAGCACGACCTCGACCAGCGCGTCCACATCCACCGGCGGACCGCCCCTGACACCGTCGAGCAGGGCCCGGCCGCGGAGTTCGCCGAGCATCGCGCGGGCCTGGTCCTCGCCGAACGGGGGGACCCGTACGGCGGTGTCGTGAAGGACCTCCACCAGTACTCCGCCGAGCCCGACCGTCACCGTCGGCCCGAACAGCGCGTCCTGGGTGACGCCGACGACCATCTCCACGCCCCGCTCGACCATCTGGCAGACGAGAATGCCGTCCAGGTCGACGCCCTCGTAGCGGGCGATGTCGGTGAGGTCGCGGTATGCGTCGCGCACCTGGCTCGCCGAGGTCAGGCCGACCTTGACCAGGCCGAGTTCGGTCTTGTGGGCGAGCTGGGTCCCGGATGCCTTCATCACGACGGGATAGCCCACCAGACCCGCCGCGCGGACCGAGGCCGCCGCGCTCGTCACCAGTTGCTCGCGCGGTACGCGGATGCCGTACGCCCGCAGCAGCGACTTCGCCGCATGCTCGCTCAGTTGCTTGCCCGGCCGCATCAGTGCCTGCGCCTTGCGGAACGACGGCGAAGGGACGCGGGGTGCCTCGTCGAAGGGCGAGCGGTAGCCCGTCGTGAAGCGGTGGTGGCCGAGGTAGGCGCGCACCGCGCCGATGCAGTTCGCGAAGGTGCGGAAGGTCGCCACCCGCGAGGACCCGAGCAGCGTCTCGCGGTACGCCGCCTCCGTACCGACCGGCGATCCCCACACCACGCACACCAGCTTGTCCGTGGCCTCGGCCGCGTCCACCAGGTCCTGCGCCAGCCGGTCGCTCATCGGCGGGAAGGGCCCGGTGATCGGACAGATCAGGACGCCGACATCGGGGTCCGCCAGAATCGAGTCGATGATCTTGCGGCCGCGCCAGTCGCCCACGGGGTGCCCCCCGTTGTCGATCGGGTTCGCGACGCTCAGGTACTCCGGTATCCAGGTGTGCAGTTCGGCCTGCCTGGCCTCGGACAGCCGAGGCAGCGGCAGCCCGGCCGCGGTCGCGAGGTCCGAGAAGTGCGCGCCCGTGCCGCCGGAGATCGAGTAGACGGCCACGCCGTCGGCGACCGGGGGTTTGGCCCTGGCCAGCAGGGCCGAGGTGTCCTGGAGTTCGTCGAGACCGTCGACCCGGATGACTCCGAACTGCCGCATCGCCGCGTCCACCACCTGGTCCGCGCCGGTCAGTTTGCCGGTGTGCGAGGCGGCGGTCCGTGCCCCGGCCTCGGTGCGTCCCACCTTGACCGCGACGACCGGCACACCGCGCCGTGCCGCGCGGTCGGCGGCGAGCAGAAAGGACCGGCCGTCCTTGAGCCCCTCGACGTAGCAGGCGATGGCGCCGACCTCGGGCCGCTCGGCGAAGTACGAGATGAAGTCGGCGGTCTCCAGGTCGGCCTCGTTGCCGGTGGGTGCCCAGTGGGAGAGGCGTACGCCGAGCTCCTGCAGCGTGAACACGGGCCGCCCCTGGTGCCCCGACTGCGTGATCAGCGCGATCGCGGGCCCCTCCAGGTCGTCCCGGAAGCGCTCGAAGGCGTTGAGGTTGGTGTTGGGTCCCAGCAGCCGCAGCCCGGCGCGCTCCACGGCAGCCGCCAGCCGGCGCTGCGCCGCCGCGCCCTCCTCGCCCGTCTCGGCGTAGCCGGACGCGAAGGCGACGGCGAACCTGACCTTGGCCTCGGCCAGTTCGCCGATCACCGGCAGCGGATCGGCGACCAGCAGCACGGCCAGATCCACCTGTTCGGGCAGTTCGCCCACCGAGCGGACGCAGTGCAGTCCGAAGACCTGCTCCCGCACCGGATGGACGGGATACAGCCGCGCCCCCACCCGTCGGGACCAGTCGATCAGCTGCCGGGTGATCCCCGTGTTCGGGCGTCCCTCGCCGTCCGACGCGCCGATCACGGCGACGGACGAGGGCCGGAAGAACCGGTCGAGGTCGGGCACGGGCGCGTACAGGGGGCGCCCGCTGACATCCATGTCGCCGTCGGCCGCGGTGACCGACGCGGTGTCGTGAACGGCGTGACGGGGCTGGTCCCCGCAGGCCACCACTCGTGCGCGGAGGTCGGAGGTGAGGGTGCCGTGAGTCGATCCAAGCATCGCTGAGCCCCGCTCTGCTCGTTGAGCACGTTAACTGACGCATAGTCAGATTACAGAACTGACAACCTGTCAGGAACCGTCGTGCAGGCAAAGCGTGAAGGCGCATCGGCCTCGGCGGGGTATATGTACCCGCTCGACGCGGCCGTGGCGCGCGACCGGCCGATCCTGGCCGGAAGGCGACGGGGGGCAACCCCACAGCGCGGGTCCACCGTGCGTGAGCTGATCCCCCCTAGCTGCCCGCGGTGTCTCAGGTCCCGCGGGCGGCCCCGCCCTTCGCCGTGTCCTTCGACAGCGCCTTCGCGATCCTGCCGGCGTCGATGGACATCTCGCGGAACATGCCGCTGATCGGATTGCTGAAGCCGGTGAAGTACAGACCCGGCGCCTGCGGAAGCGTCCGGCCGCCGTGGGTCAGTGGCCTGCCGCGCTCGTCCAGGACGTCGAGATGACCCACCAGGCCCTCCAGGGCGCGGCGGTAGCCGGTCGCGGCGATCACCGTGTCCGGGGAGACGCGGGTGCCGTCCGCGAGCACCACCTTGTCGGCGTCGAAGGACGCGAGCGCCGCGACGGGTTCGACCCTGCCGGTGCGTACGGCGTCGATCAGACCCACGTCCTGGACGGGGATCGCGCCCTCCTTGACCCGCGAGTACAGGCCGGTGTCCGGGCGGGGCAGGCCCTGCGCGGTGAGGTCGGGGACAGCGATGCGACACATGATCTCGCCCGTCCTGTCCACCAGTCGTACGGGCAGCCGGCGCACGAGAATGCCGGTGCGCTGGGCGGGCCAGCCGGCTGTGGAGCGGCGGACGATGTGCGGAACGGTCCGCACCGCCAGGCGCACCCGGGCCGCGCCGCCTTCCACCAGGTCGACCGCGATCTCGGCGCCGGTGTTGCCGACGCCGACGACCAGGACGTCCTTGCCCGCGTAGGGGGCGGCGTTGCGGTACTCGCCTGCGTGCAGCAGTTCACCCGTGTACGCCTCACTGCCCGGCCACTCCGGCAGCCGCGGCGTGTGGTTGAAGCCGGTCGCCACCACGACCGCGCGCCCGGTCAGCTGCCGGCCGCCCGTCGCGTGCAGCACCCAGTCGGAGCCCACGGCCTCGACCCGGGAGACCTCGACGCCCGTCACGATCTCGAGCTCGTGGAACTCCGTGTACTTCTCCAGATAGCGGATCACGTCGTCGCGCGAGACCCAGCGCCCGAACGACCGCGGCATCGGCAGGCCCGGCAGCCCGGACAGCTTCCGCGTGGTGTGCAGGTGGAGCCGGTCGTAGTGGCGGCGCCAGGAGGCGCCGACGGAGTCGGACTTCTCCAGCACCACCGCCCGTACGCCCCGCCCGCGCAGCGCGGCGGCAGCGGCGAGGCCGCCAGGGCCGCCGCCGATGATGTAGACGGGTCTGTCGTCCGTGCGGTGGATGTCCTTTTCGTCGGCCATGAGGCGTGAGCGTAATCGCCGCGTCACTTGATGGGTCTCAGTCAAGACGGGAATCGGTTGCGAATCGATCACGCCCGCAGCCCTCTTGCGCACAGCCCGTGACATCCGCTGAACTGACGTACCGTCAGAAATGTGTGAGCAGTGGAGAGGGAGGTCCGGATGGAGACCGTCTGGCTCACCGGTGCCGAATGGCTCGCCGTCCTCCGCATCGGTCTCGGCCTGTGGTGGCTGGAGAGCTGGCGGCACAAGGACAAGAAGGGCTGGTTCGAGCGCGGCACGGGCATCGCCTGGGCCGCCGACGTGGCCGGCAAGCACCGGTGGGGCTTCGTGAAGAGCGGCTTCACAGCGGTGGTCGAGCCACGGCCGCGCGTGATGGCCCACATCGTCGTCCACGCCGAACTCGCCCTCGGGCTCGGCCTGGTCACCGGCTTCCTGACCCCCGTCGCCCTCGTGGGCGGACTGGTGCTCAATCTGCTCTACCTCGTGCTGATGATCCACGACTGGGCGGAGCAGGGGCAGAACGCCATGATGGCCCTCATATCGTTCGTCGCCCTGTTCGCCATGTCCTGGCAGACCTGGTCCCTCGACAGCGCGATCGGACTCTTCCGATGACGCTCCCGGGGCATGCGACGCCCGACATCGACGACTTCACCCGCGCCTTCTGGGACGCCGCCGCCGAAGGCCGGCTGCTGATCCGCCGCTGCCGCGTGTGCGGCAGGGCGCACCACTATCCACGGGAGTTCTGCCCGTACTGCTGGAGCGAGCCCGCCGACTGCGTCTGGGAGCAGGTGAGCGGGCGCGCCACGCTCTACACCTGGTCCGTCGTGCACCGCAACGATCTGCCGCCCTTCGGGACCCGCGTCCCGTACACGGCCGCCGTCGTCGAACTCGCCGAGGGGCCGCGGATGATGACCGAGATCGTCGGCTGCCCGGAGGGGGAGCTGAACGTCGGTATGCCGCTGAAGGCGGCCTTCCGGGCGGAGGGTGAGGTCGCTGTGCCCGTCTTCCGGCCCGAGCGCCCCTGATCAGGGCCAGAGCAGCTCGGTCAGCCAGCCGTCCTTCGTGCGGCGGTAGCGCAGTCGTACGTGCTGCCGCTGCTCGTCGCCCTGGAAGAACTCCACCTCGTCCGGCCGGAGCACATACCGCGTCCAGGTCTCCACCGGGGCGTCCGGCTCGGCCCGGGCCCGCTCCCAGGCGGCCCGCGAGGCCTCCGTCAACTCCTCGCGCGAGCCCAGGACCTCGCTCTGCCGGCCGGTGAGGGCGGCGGCCAGCGCTCCCGTGGAGCGGGCGTGCAGATCGGCCTGGCTCTCCGTGGAGCCGGCCGCGGTCACCCGGCCGCGTACCCGGATCTGCCGCCCCTGTGCGGCCCAGTAGAAGCCGAGCGCCGCATCGGGGCGGGCGGCCAGCTGCCGTCCCTTCCTGCTGGTGGCGTGGGAGGCGAAGTGCCAGCCGTGCTCGTCGGCGTCGTGCAGCATCAGCGTCCGTACGTCCGCGGCGCCGTCGTCGTCCACGGTGGCCAGGGTCATGGTGTGCGGCTCGGACTGCCCCGCCGCCACCGCCTCGCCGAACCACTGCTGGAACAGGGCGAGGGGTGTGTCCGGTGCCGCTGCGGGGTCGAAGGCCGGGAGGGGGGTGTCCCAGACCCGCTGGGCGCGCAGCAGCGCGCGGAAGGTCTCCTGCTGTTCGTTGCCCATGGCGGCAAAGTACTACACTCGCAGTGGTATCGGCTGGCGGTGAGCGAGAGGATCGCGGATGAGGCAGAACCTGGCCCGGCGCGCGGCGCTGGTCGACGCGGCGATCGAGGTGCTGGCACGCGACGGCGCGCGCGGGCTGACCTTCCGCGCCGTCGACGCCGAGGCGGCGGTGCCCAAGGGCACCGCGTCCAACTACTTCACCAACCGCGACGATCTGCTCAACCAGGCCGGCGGCCGCATCTACGAGCGGATGCGCCCGGACGACGCCGCCATGGAGGCCATGCTCACCGGCCCCACGACCAGGGCCCGTACGGCCGAGCTGGTGCGTGAGGTCGTGGAGCGGGTCACGGCGTTCCGCACGGGCTACCTGGCGCTGCTCGAGCTGCGCCTGGAGGCCACCCGCCGCCCGCAGTTGCGCGCGGTGCTGACGGAACGCGTCAGCGAGGACGTCGAGGCGAACGTCGCCGCCCACCTGGCGTCGGGCCTCCCGGGCGACGCGGACGCGGTCAGGATGATCTACCTGGCCACCAACTGGCTGGTGGTGGAGCGCCTCACGCTGCCGGACGTCTTCCCGGAGAGGGAGGCGGGCGACCTGATCACGTCACTGGTGGAGAGGCTGCTCCCGGACGACGCCTGACCGGACCGCCGGCGGAACTCGGGCCGCCCGAGCCCGGGCGCGGCCGTACCCGGGGCGCCGCACCGACGCCGGCCCGCAGGTGTCAGTCCCGGCCCAGGACCACCGTGCCCGAGGAGCAGAACCAGCCGCCGGTGCCCGATGCCACCGCCAGGCGGGGGTGCGAGCCGTCTTGTCTGCGCACCTGACGGGAGCCAGCCTCGCCGCGGAGTTGGCGGGCCGCCTCGACGAGCAGGAACAGGCCGCGCATCCCCGGGTGGCAGGCCGAGAGGCCGCCGCCGTCCGTGTTGACCGGGAGCTCGCCGTGCGGGCCGATCCGGCCCTTCTCGACGAAGGCTCCGCCCTCACCCTTGGCGCAGAAGCCGAGGTCCTCCAGGGTCACGAGCGTCATGTAGGTGAAGGCGTCGTAGATCTCGGCGATGTCCATCTCCGCAGGGGTCAGGCCCGCCCGTTCGAAGGCGAGGCGGCCCGAGACGGCCGCGGGTGAGACGGTGAAGTCGTCCCACTCGGACATCGTGGTGTGCGAGACGTGCTCGCCGGTGCCGAGGACCCACACGGGGGCCTTCGCCGTGTCCGGTACGTACTCCTCGGCCGCCAGCAGCACCGCGCAGCCGCCGTCGCTGCGGATGCAGCAGTGCAGCTTGGTGAACGGATCCGCGATCATCGGCCCGTCCAGTACGTCGTCCACGGTGATCGGTTCACGGAACATCGCGTCCGGATTGGCCGCGGCATGCGCGCGGGCCTGGACCGCGACCGAGGCGAGCTGCTCCAGCGTCGTGCCGTACTCGTGCATGTGGCGCCGGGCGGCCATGGCGTACTTGGCGACAAGGGTGTGGCCGTAGGGGACCTCGAACTGCAGCGGGCCCCGGCTGCCGAAGGAGAGGTTGGCCGTGCGGCGGCCCGCCCTGATGTCGGCGCGGGCGGTCGAACCGTAGACCAGGAGCACGGCGTTGGCGTGGCCGGAGGCGATGGCGTCGGCCGCGTGCGCGGCCATGACCTCCCAGGTGGCGCCGCCGACCGCCGTCGAGTCCACCCAGCGCGGCTTCAGTCCCAGGTACTCGGCGACCTCGACCGGCGCGAGTGTCCCCAGTCCGGCCGAGCCGAGTCCGTCGACGGTCTCCCGGGCAAGGCCCGAGTCGGCGAGTGCGCGGCGGGCGGCCTGGGCGTGCAGGGCGTAGGGCGTGGGACCGTCGACGCGTCCGCAGTCCGACAGGGATATGCCGACGATGGCGACCTTGCGCGGGGCTCGCGAAGTGACAGGCATGAATCTGACGGTACATCAGAAAGATGGCGGGGCGTATGCCCGGAACCGCTGCCGAGGGATGCCGACGGCTGCTGATCAGGGCGGTGCACGGGACTGGGCATCTGGGCCCCCCGCCCATAACATGACGGCCCGTCAGACAGGGAGCTGCCATGGACACCGGCTTCACCGCGGAACAGGACGAGATCCGACGCACCCTGCGCGAACTGCTCGCCAAGCGGTGCGGCCCCGACGACGTCAAGGCCGCCGTCCGCACCCCCGGTGGCCACGACCCCCGCCTGTGGGCCCAGCTGTCCGAACAACTCGGCCTGCCCGGCCTCGCGCTGCCCGCGTCGTACGGCGGTGTCGGCTGCACCGTCGCCGAACTGGCCCTCGCCTGCGAGGAGACCGGCCGGGCACTGCTGCCCTCGCCCCTGTTCGCCACCGCGGGTCTCGCCGGCCCGCTGATCTCCGCGCTCGGCACCCCCGCCCAGCGCGACGAGCTCCTTCGCAGGGTCGCCGACGGCTCGCTGACCGGCACGCTCGCCGTCGCCGGAGGAAGCCTGGCCGTCGCGCTCGGCCTCGTCGCGGACAACGCCCCGGGGGAGTGGGCGGGCGGAGGTCGGTCCGGCGGCGTCCAGGCGCGGCCCGTGGGGGACGGCGGCTGGCTGCTGTACGGGGAGGCCGGGCAGGTGCTCGACGGGCACAGCGCCGGGCTGCTGCTCGTCGCCGCGCACACGGGCGGCTTCCCCCGCAGCCGGACCCTGCTGTTCCTGGTACGGGCAGGGGCCGCGGGCCTCGTCCGGGTACGGCAGACCACGCTCGACGAGACCCGGCCGCAGGCCCGGCTCGAACTGCGCGACTGCCCGGCCGAGCTGCTGGGCGACGACGACACGGCGGACGTGACCGGCGCGCTCGCCGCCACGGGTGCCGGTGCTGCGGCGCTGCTCGCGGCGGAGGCGGCCGGCGCGGCTGCGAGCGCTCTGGACCGGACCGTGGACCACGTCCGCGGGCGCGAGCAGTTCGGCCGGGCGATCGGCTCCTTCCAGGCGGTGAAGCACCGGCTGGCGGATCTGTACGTACGGGTGCAGGCGGCCCGCTCGGCGGCGTACTACGCGGCCCGGCACCCCGCCGAGGGCTCGCTCGCGCTCGCCCAGTGCCTGGAGGCGCTGCGCGTGGTGACGGCCGAGGCGATCCAGCTGCACGGCGGCATCGGGTTCACCTGGGAGCACGAGGCGCATCTGTACTTCAAGCGGGCGGCCTCCGACGAACTGCTCTTCGGCCCGGTGCACCGGCTGCGGGCGCACGCGGCGGACGCGGCCGGACTGTTCGCGGACCCGCTCCCGCTGACGGCGGTGACGGTCTGATGGCGACACCGTCCGCACGGGCGCCGATGGGTGTGCGGCTGGTCCGCAAGGTGTCGTCGACCCGGCTCTTCGCGAAGATCGCGCCGCATGTCGTCCCGGCGACGGACCGTGCGGTGCACCGTCTGACACGGGGAAAGGTGCTGCTCAGCGCCCGGATGCTGCCGGGACTCGTCCTCACCGCCCGGGGTGCGAGGTCGGGCCTGCCGAGAGTGACACCGCTGGCGTGCATGCCGGAGGAGGGCTCGGGCGACTGGATCCTCGTGGGCTCCAACTTCGGCCGCGAGGGCCATCCGTCGTGGACCGCGAATCTGCTGCGGCACCCGGAGGCCGAGGTGAACTGGCACGGCGAGGACATCGCGGTGCGGGCGAGGCTGCTGGAGGGGGACGAGCGGGAGCGGGTGTGGCAGGAGGCGCTGCGGTTCTGGCCGCCGTACGCCACGTACCAGTCCAGGATCACCCGCGAGATCCGCCTGTTCCGGCTGACCCGTCGCCCGGAAGGCCGCGAGGGGACATGAGAGCGCCGACGGCGGTCACCCTGGAGGGACCGCCGTCGGCGTGACAGGACGTGGGGGTCTGGAGCGGGCGCCTACTTCGTCGGCTTCTTGCCCGTGATGCCCAGATGCACCAACAGCGCCAGGTTCGGCTTCAGTTCCGCCTGCTTCACACCCCAGGTGGTGAATCCTTTCTGGTGCGATGCCACTGCTGCCAGCATCGCCACCAGTGAGCCCGCCATCGCGGCGGGGCTCACGTCCTTGTCGACCTTGCCCTTCGACTGCAGCTCCTTCACCGCGTCCGTAAGGGAGTTGGTGACCGAGTTCAGGATCTTCATGCGGATCTTGTAGAACCGCTTGTCGCCCTCCGCGGCGCCGAGGTCCACGACCCGCAGGATCGCGTCGTTGCGCCGCCAGAAGTCGAGGAACCCTTCGACCAGTTCCTCCGACGCCTGCCACGCGGCCTTCCCGACCCAGGAGCGGCCGGAGACGAGCTCGGTCAACCCGGCGCCCTCCTTGGCCATTTCCTCGGCGACCTCGAGGACGGCGCCCTCGACGTCGGGGAAGTACTGGTAGAAGGTCGCGGGGGAAGTGCCCGCCTTCCGGGCCACGTCGATGACTTTGACGTCCCGGTACGGCGAGGAGCTGAGCATCTCGCTGAGGCAGTCCAGCAGCTTCTGCCGCGTCGCCTGTCCGCGTCGTCCGGCCACTCGGCCGTCGACGGTACGTACTTGTCCTGTCATGCCGTCAGCTTACCGAGGGGTGATCGGCGCGCGATTCGGCCGACTGCAAATGGGGTGCGGTAATCGTTTTATCAACAGCCTGTGGACAACTTTCGTGGACAACTCAACGATTCCGGGGCCGTCAGTGCACTCCGGTAGCATATTTGGGCATATGTTCGATTCAATCCCCTGCGGCCTGTTTGCTGCACCGTTAACTTGGTGTGACGGGCACCACAGGGAAGGAAGGGCGTCCATGGCCGCATTCTCCGAAGGCACGCCGTGCTGGGTGGACGCAGCGCTCCCCGATGTCGAGGCCGGCAAGCGCTTCTACGGAGAGCTGTTCGGCTGGACCTTCGAGCAGCAGGCGGGGGCGGCACAGGCCGACGCCTTCAGCGACGGGAAGCTCGTCGCCGCGCTCACCCGCAAGACCGACGGCCGGATGCCCACCGTCTGGGGCGTCTACTTCGCCAGCCCGGACGCCTTCCTCCTCGCCGGGAAGATTGCGGACGCCGGAGGCCAGGTGATCGTCCCCCCGCAGCAGATGGGCACCGCCGGCATCGCGGCCGTCGCCGCCGACCCGGGCGGCGCGGTCTTCGGGCTGTGGCAGGCGGGTGAGCGGGCGGGCTTCGACGAACAGGGCAAGCCCGGCTCGTTCTGCTGGACCGAGGTCTACACCCGGGACAAGGAGCGGGCCGACACCTTCTACGAGTCGGTCTTCGGCTTCGGCGGCACCGACCTGGACGACGAGTCGGTCGACTTCCGGCTCTGGTCGCCGAAGGGCGCGGAGCCGGGTCCGGACACCGCGATCGGTGGCCGCAGTGTGATCACCGACGCTTTTCCCTCCGAGATGCCCGGTCACTTCCTCGTCTACTTCTGTGTCGAGGACTGCGACAGGACGGCCGATGCCGTCACCCGGCTCGGCGGCCGTGTCCAGGCGCCGCCCTTCGACATTCCGTACGGACGAATCGCAGTACTCACGGACAATCAGGGCGCCACCTTCGCCGTGCTGGCCGAACCCGACGAGGAGCAGGCCCTCGCCGCAGGGGCGGAAGACACCGCTGGGATGCGGGGATCCGTGCCCGAAACCGGGTGAGACACCCCGATCCGCCCCCGGGTTCGCAACCGTCGCCTCCGACAGGAAGAATCGGGGTGCGCACCGCTGAGGGTCTTGGTGGTGAGACCCTGCACGGGGCTGTAATGGACGGGCCCGTTTCTATCCGGGCCCGTACGGGGAGGTGGCAGGCAGGTATGGAGCAGCTGACGCAGCACGATCCGAGACGGATCGGACCTTTCGAGGTGCTGGGCCGGCTCGGAGCCGGCGGCATGGGGCTGGTCTATCTCGCCCGGTCGGCGTCCGGCCGCCGGGTGGCGATCAAGACTGTGCGCACCGAGCTCGCCGAGGACCAGCTGTTCCGTGTCCGCTTCACCCGCGAGGTGGAGGCCGCCCGGGCCGTGAGCGGTTTCTACACCGCCGCGGTGGTGGACGCCGACCCGCGGGCCGCGGTGCCGTGGCTGGCCACCGCCTATGTCCCCGCGCCCTCGCTCGAGGAAATAGTGAATGAGTGCGGGCCGATGCCGGCCCAGGCCGTTCGCTGGCTCGCGGCGGGCATCGCCGAGGCGCTGCAGTCCATCCACGGAGCCGGTCTCGTCCACCGCGACCTCAAGCCGTCGAACGTCCTGGTCGTCGAGGACGGTCCGCGCGTGATCGACTTCGGTATCGCCTCCGGTGTCTCCAACACCCGGCTGACCATGACCAACGTGGCCGTGGGCACCCCTGCGTACATGTCACCCGAGCAGGCCCGTGACTCGCGCAGCGTGACCGGCGCGAGCGATGTCTTCTCGCTCGGTTCCACCCTCGTCTTCGCCGCCACCGGTCACGCCCCTTTCCACGGCGCCAACCCCGTCGAAACCGTCTTCATGCTGCTGCGCGAGGGCCCGGACCTGGAGGGGCTGCCCGACGAGCTGCGGCCGCTGCTCGAGGCCTGTATGCAGATGGAGGCCGGGCTGCGGCCCTCGCCCGAGGATCTGCAGGCCCAGCTCGCCCCGCATCTCTTCTCCTCCGGCAGTGACGACAGCGGCACCGCGTCCGCCTGGCTGCCGACGCCCGCCACCGCGATGATCGAGCAGCGGCGCGGCGGCGGCCGTACCGCCCCCGCGCCTCGCAGGGCGGAACCCACGCCGCCCGCGCCGCCCGTTCCGCAGTCCCCGCCGCGGCACAACGACTGGGACTCCCCGCACGGCGGGGGCGACCCGCGCACCGACCACGCGCCGGCCGCCACGGCCGGACCCGTCCGGCTGCCCGGTGTGAAGGTGCCGATCGGCCCCGGCCCCCGGGTCGCCGAGGCAGGCCGCGGCGCGGTCGCGGACGCAGGACCGGCCACCGGCTGGGTCCGCCCGCCGGCCGGGCTGAACGGCTCCGAGGCCCTGCCGTCGAGAGCGCCCGTGCCGTCGCCCGCACCGCCGCCCACCTCGCCCCCTGACGGGCCCGCGCACTGGCGGCCCTGGCGCTTCCGGATGTCGAACGACGTCTGGGGCACGCCGGTCGTGGACGGCGATCTGCTGTACGTCACCTCCTTCGAGGTGCACGCGCTGGACGTGGGCACCGGCCGGCGCCAGTTCAAGACCCGGGACGTGGCCTGGGCGATGGCCGTCGCGGCCGGACGGATCCACGCTTCCGACGGCCCGACGCTGTACGCGCTCGACGCGGCGAGCGGCGTCGAGCGCTGGCGCCTGCAGACCGACGCCTGGGTCTACTCCCTCAAGGTCGACCGCGGCACAGTCCTGACCGGGACGCGTGGCGGCGGCGTACAGGCCTGGGAGGCGTCCAACGGCGAGAAGCTGTGGGAGCTGACCGGGGCGCAGACGGACTTCGAGACGCCCGAGGCGGGTCCGGCGGTCTTCGACGACACCGTGTATGTGTGGCAGGACGCGCGGCTGCGCGCTCTGGAGACCCGTACGGGCGTCGAGCGCTGGTCGTACCCCGTCGGTGACGCCGCCTCCTGCGGCAATGTGCCCGTCCGCGTGCAACCCGCGCCCGACGGCTATGTCTATGTCGCGGCAGGCACCCGGGTGCTCGCCATCGACATCACCAGCGGCCTGGTGCGCTGGCACTTCGAGGCCCCCGCGGTCTTCCTGTCGGCCCCCGCCTTCGCTGCGGGGCCAGCGGTCACGGGCGGCGGGGTGTACCTCGCCGACTACCTCGGCACGGTGTACGCCCTGGACGCGACCACCGGCAAGGACCGCTGGCGCATCGCCACCGAGTCCCGCCAGTCCGTCGAGCCGGTGCTGGTGGCCGGGGGCAACGTCCATGTGGGCAGCGGCAGCGCGCTCTACACGCTCGACGCGGTGACCGGTACCCCGATGTGGCGGTTCGCCGCGGGCGGCGAGGTCATCGGTGCCCCGGTCGTGGCCGACGGCCGCGTCCACTTCGGCTCCGCCGACCATGTGCTGTACACGCTGGACGCGAGCGGCGGCCAGCTGCGCTGGAAGCTGGCCACGGGCGGCGAGATCACGGGCTCACCGGTGGCGCGCGCCGGGGTGGTGTACGCATGCAGCAAGGACCGCTGCGTCTATGCGCTGGACGCGGTCAAGGGCACGGCGACCGGCCGCGGAGGACGTTGATCCGTCGGCGATGGGCCCGCATGGCGGTGCCTGCGGCGCGGGCGTAGCGTCGGGAGCGGACGGCCGCCGTATGTCGCCCCTTCCGTGACCCGTACGACGGCCGTCACGCGTGCGCGGCCAGGTGGTGAGCGGGGTGATCAGGCGCTGCTAGGGTGACGTGCGCTCGTCAAATCGAGCCCAACCACAGCGCTTTCAACGGGGGTTGAAAAGTGAAGATTCGTCATGTCCGCGCTGTTGCCGTCTTCGGCATCGCCCTGATCGCCCTCACCGGAGCCCGGGGCTCCCACGGCGGCGGCTGCGGAGGCGGCAGCGGCAGCTCCGGAAGCAGCAGCAGCTCCGGCGGCAGTCACAGCGACAACGACAGCGACACCACCACCGGAGGAACATCCGGCTCCCTGACCGGTGGATCGAGCGCGAACAAGGCGGAGCGGGACGTCAGGATCGACCAGTGCGGTCTCGACAGCTCCGGCAAGAACCTCACCGCGAAGATCACGGTCACGAACAGCGACTCGCTGGCGTACGACTACGACGTGACCCTGGAGTTCAAGGGCGACCTCGGCGACACCGGTGTCACCACGGCGACGGCCCGCGTCGACAACCTCAACGTCGCGGCGGGCGGCTCGGCGTCCGGTGAGGCGACGACGGCGTACACCGGCAGCGGAGACGGCTCCGAGTACAAGAAGTGCGCCGTTGTGAGCGCGAGCCGCACCGCGAGTTGAACCGGTGTGCGGGGTGCGCGCTACCGCAGCCGGTAGCGCGCGTCCCGCGCCCCGAACAGTTCCGCCTGCTCCTCGGGTACGAGGTTGCCCAGCGCGATCAGCGAAGGCGCCAGCGCGAGTGCCTGCGCCCGCGCCGCCTCGCGCGAGGCCCACACCGCCCGGACCGTCCCCTGCACCGCGCCCGTCGGGTACGAGGCCACCACCTCCGCGGCCCGTAGCGCTCCGGCCACCGCCTCACCCGGCTCGGTGAGCTCCGAGACGAGACCCGTCTCGTACGCCCGCCGTGCCGAGAGGCGTTCCGCCGCCCCCATCAGTGCCGTCCGTGCCACCTCGCCGAACGGCATACGCTGTGCCAGATGGATCGTCTCGAACGCGCTGACCATGCCGTACGTCGTGTGCGGGTCGAAGAACGTCGCCTCCCGCGAGGCCACCACGAACTCGCTCTCGCCGAGCAGATAGAACGCCCCGCCGCACGCCATCCCCTCCACGGCGGCGATCACCGGTTTCCACAGGTCGTTCGCCTTCGGGCCGATGGACACCAGCGGATCGTCCAGCGAGTACGGCGACGACGGCTGGGGCACCTGAGCCGTGCGATCGATGCCCGTGCAGAACGCCTTGGTTCCCGCGCCGGTCAGCACCGCCGCGCGGACCGTGTCGTCGAAGCGCAACTCCCGCCACACCGCGGCCAGCCGGTCCGCCGTCTCCAGATCGATCGCATTGTGCTTGTGGGTGCGGTCGAGCGTGACAAGGGCGACGCCCGTCTCCTTGTCCGTCCCGACGCGGACGCTCATGCCCGCTCCAGCAGCCAGCGCGGCATCCGTATGCCGTCGTCCGACGCGGGCGCGAACGCCACCCGCACGCCCAGGCCGATCCGCAGCCGCGCCGGGTCCACGGAGTTCAGCGGTGCGTCGGGCGCGGACACCACATTGCCGACCAGCCGGATGCGCGGGGCGTCCAGGAGCTCCACGAGAACCGCGTTGTACGGCGCCTGTTCCGCGTACGCCGGCAGCAGCGGCGGATGCGGGACGACATAGGACCAGATACGGCCGCGTCCGCTCATCCTGCGCCACTCGCTGTCGAAGGACGCGCAGTGCGGGCAGCAGGGCCGGGGCGGGAACCGCGGTTCGCCGCAGGCCGTGCAGGCCTGCACACGGAGTTCGCCGCGGGCGGCGTACTCCCAGAACGGCGCTCCGTCGTCGTCGGTGACGGGGGCGAGCAGCGCGTCGGTCATCTCAACTCCTCAGCAGTACGGCCGACGTGGGCACACCCTCGCCCGCCGTGACCAGACAGGTGGCGGCGCCGGGGACCTGCGCGGTCGAGATGCCGCGCAGCTGCCGCACGCCCTCGTCGATGAGGTTGAAGCCGTGGACGTACGCCTCGCTCAGGCCGCCGCCCCCGGTGTTCAGCGGCAGTCGGCCGCCGATCTCCAGTGCGCCGCCCTCGGTGAAGGCCGCGCCCTCGCCCCGGCCGCAGAAGCCGTAGCCCTCCAGCGACAGAGGGACGAGCGGGGTGAACGCGTCGTAGATCTGGGCGACATCGACGTCCTGTGGGCCGAAGTCGGCGCTCTTCCACAGCTGCCGGGCGGCCGTCCAGGCGGGGCCGGTGAGCGGGTCGTCGTTCCAGTAGTTGACCATGCCGTGATGCTGGGCGGGCAGGCCCTGGGCGGCGGAATGGATGTAGACGGGCCGGTGGCGGCAGTCGCGGGCGCGCTCGGCGGAGACGACGACGCAGGCCAGGGCGCCGTCGGTCTCCAGGCAGTTGTCGAAGAGGCAGAGCGGTTCGCTGATCCAGCGGGAGGTCATGTACATCTCCCGGGTCAGCGGGCGGTCGTACATGATCGCGGCCGGGTTCTGGTTGGCACGGTTGCGGCAGGCGAGCGCGACATTGAAGAAGTGGTCGCGGGTGGCGCCGTACTCGTGCATGTAGCGCCGGGCCAGCATGCCGATCTCGTCGGCGGGCCGCAGCAGCCCGAAGGGCCGGGTCCACTGGGCGGGGGTGGGCAGTTGGACGGCCGTGTTCTTCCAGGGGCGGGGTCCGCTGCCGCGTTTGCGGGAGCGCCAGGCGACGCCCACGCTCGCCTGGCCGGTCGCGATCGCCGCCGCGAGATGGGCGAGGGTGGCGCAGGAACCGCCGCCGCCGTAGCCGGCTTTGGAGAAGAAGGTGACATCGCCCGCGCCGATCGCCTTGGCGACCTCGACCTCGTCGGTCTCCTCCATCGTGTAGGAGGCGAAGGCGTCGACCTCCGCCGGAGCGATCCCGGCGTCGTCGAGCGCCGCGAGGATCGCGCGGCAGGCGAGGGTCTTCTCCGGCTCCGGGAGCCGTTTGGCGAAGGCGGTCCGACCGATTCCGGCTATCGTCGTCGCATCCTTGAGACCGGCCACGAGCACCTCCGACGTCCGCCCGCACTGCTGACAGCGCGTCAGGCTACAGCTAATCTGACGACTAGTCAGCTACTGCGGCGGGAGGCTTTCCATGCGCGGCGACCTGGAATGGGGCACCGTTCCGAAGCTGGTACGGGATGCTGCCGAGAAGTACGCGGAGCGCGAGGCGGTCGTGGAGGGCCGCACCCGCGTCTCGTACGCCGAACTCGGCGAGCGCGTCGAACGGGCGGCTGCCGCGTGCATCGCCGCCGGCGTCGAGAAGGGCGACCGGGTCGCCGTCTGGGCCCCCAACACCCTCGACTGGATCGTCTCCGCACTCGGCGCGGTCACCGCCGGCGCGGTGCTGGTACCGCTCAACACCCGCTTCAAGGGCACCGAGGCGGCCTATGTGCTCCGGCGCAGCCGCGCCAGGCTGCTCTTCGTCACCGGCACCTTCCTCGGCACCTCCTACGTCGCCTCCCTGCGCCGCGCCGACGTGCAACTGCCGGAGCTGGAACAGGTGGTCGTCCTCGCCGACAGCGCCCCCGAGGACTACCGCACCTGGAAGGACTTCCTGGCCGGCGGCGACACGGTCACCGCCGGCGAGGTCCGCGCCCGCGCCGACGCGGTGGAGCCGTCGGAGCCCTCCGACATCGTCTTCACCTCCGGTACCACCGGCAGGCCCAAGGGCGCCGTCATCACCCACGCGCAGACCCTGCGGTGCTACGACGTGTGGAGCGAACTCGCCGGGCTGCGCGAGGGCGACCGCTATCTGATCGTGAACCCCTTCTTCCACACCTTCGGCTACAAGGCCGGGATCATCGCCTGCCTCACCCGCGGCGCGACGATGGTGCCCCAGCCCGTCTTCAACGTCGACACGGTCCTCGCGAACATCGCCGCGGAACGCATCTCCGTCCTGCCGGGACCGCCCACCCTGCACCAGTCGCTCCTCGACCATCCCGCCCGCGACCAGCACGACCTCTCCGCGCTGCGGCTGGTCGTCACCGGTGCGGCGGTCGTGCCGCTGCGGCTGGTCGAACGGCTGCGGGCGGAGCTGCGCATCGACACCGTGCTGACCGCCTACGGCCTCTCGGAGGCGAGCGGCATCGTCACCATGTGCCGCCGCGGCGATGCGCCCGGGACGATCGCCTCCACGTCCGGGCGGGCGATCCCCGGCACCGAGGTCCGGGTGGCCGCCGCCCCCGGCGAGCCGGGCGAGGTGCTGGTCCGCGGACACCACGTCATGCAGGGCTACTTCGAGGATCCGGAGGAGACGGCCGAGGTCATCGACGCCGACGGCTGGCTGCACACGGGCGACGTCGGCGTCCTCGACGAGGCGGGCAACCTCCGCATCACCGACCGCATCAAGGACATGTTCATCGTCGGCGGCTTCAACGCCTACCCGGCCGAGATCGAGCAACTGCTGGGCCTGCACCCCGACATCGCGGACATCGCCGTGGTCGGGGTGCCGGACCCGCGGCTCGGCGAGGTGGGCAAGGCGTACGCCGTACGGCATCCCGGCTCGACGCTCACGGCGGACGACCTGATCGCCTGGTCGCGCCGGGAGATGGCGAACTACAAGGTGCCGCGGGAGGTGGAGTTCGTCGGCGAACTCCCGAGGAACGCGAGCGGAAAGATACTGAAGCGCGAGCTGCGGGGGCCCGGCCCGTCCGGCGGTCGATGACGAACGATCCGCCGGAGGAGCCCGTCCGGCAGGCCGGGTCCGCCTCAGCCCAGCCGCACCGGAATCTCCTGCCAGCCGTAGGCGATGAAGGACGGGACCTGCTTCAACTCGTCCGGCTTCGCCGCCAGTTCGATGTCCGGGAAGCGTTCGAACAGCGCGGGCAGCGCCGTCGCCGCCTCCATCCGGGCCAGCGGCGCCCCGATGCAGCGGTGGACCCCGATGCCGAACGCCAGGTGGTCGTCGGCGCCCCGTGTCGCGTCGAACTCCGTGGACGTCGGGCCGTAGCGCCCGGGGTCGTACCCGGCCGCCGCGTACGTCGTCAGGATCGCGTCGCCCGCCGGGATCGTCACGCCCTCGATCGTGATGTCGCTGACTGCGAACCGCAGCGGCAGGCTGGCGATCGACGGGTGGACCCGCAGGACCTCCTCGATCACCGCGTCCCAGCTGATCTCCCCGGCGCGTACGGCCGCGAGCTGCTCGGGGTGCTGCAGCAGCGCGACCACCGCGTTGCCGATGAGATTGACCGTCGTCTCGAAGCCCGCGCCGATCACCAGCAGCAGCGTGTAGAGCAGCTCCTCGTCGCTGAGCCGGTCGCCGTCCTCGTCGCGGACCTTGATCAGCTCGGTGGTCATGTCGTCGGCGGGGTGCTCGGCCTTGTACGCGATGAGCGCGGGCAGC
The DNA here is from genome assembly GCA_963836215.1 of uncultured Actinomycetota bacterium. Classification (GTDB taxonomy): domain Bacteria; phylum Actinomycetota; class Actinomycetes; order Streptomycetales; family Streptomycetaceae; genus Streptomyces. The sequence continues at coordinate 3,352,578 of CAWIIU010000005.1, read as the reverse complement.
ACGGTCCCGATCTGCTCCTGCACGAACGCGGCGTGCTCCGGCGTCGGGTCGGAGGTGTCCATGATCGCGGCGATCAGCCGGCCGGTGGCCTCCTGGAGCTCCTCCGGGACGCCGAACAGCTCGCAGATCATCTGCATCGGCAGCGGATGCGAGTAGCGGGCCCGCAGGTCGATCACCCCGCCCGAGGTCTCCGACGCGTCGAGCCCTTCCAGCAGCCCGGCGGTGATCCGCTCCACGCCGGTGCGCATCGCCTCGGTGCGGCGCGCGGTGAAGCTCGGCGCGACGAGCTTGCGCAGCCGCGTGTGGTCGGGGCCGTACGTGGACAGCATGTTGATCACGCCCACCCAGCCCAGGATCCAGCCCCAGGAAGGGTGTTCGCCGATCTCGGGGAAGAGCGACCAGTGCTTGCGCGGATCTTTGCTGACCCGGGGGTCGAGGATCAGGGACTTGAGGGTGTCGTAGCCGGTGGGGGCCCAGGCGGGGATGCCGCCGGGCAGCTCGACCGGCACCACGGGGCCGAGCGCGCGGAGCCGGGCGCTCTCGGCGGGTATGTCGGCGCCGAACGGGTCGATGGCCACGCGTGTGGTCATGGTCATGCTCGGTCTCCAGGCTGGTCGGGGATACGGGGTGTGAAGCGGACGGGCAGCGCGGTGAGCGAGCGGTGGAAGGGGCCCGGCCGCCAGGTGAGGTCCTCGCGCGGGGTGACGGGCTCCAGGTCGGGGAGCCACTGTGTGAGCCGCTCGATGGCCTCGGTGGCGATGAGCAGGGTGTGCTGCTTCACGGGACAGGCGTGCTCGCCCGCCGACCAGGACAGATGGGAGGCGTCGTGCGGATGGTGGGCGCCGTCGAAGTCCTGCTCGGCGAAGTGCGCGAGGGCGCCGTAGGAGATGACGACGGGGATGGCCGCCTGCACCCAGACGCCGTGGAAGCTCAGCGGCTTGCGGGCGAAGTGGATGCCGTAGTTCGACAGCGGGGTCTCGTACCGCAGGACCTCCACCACCGCGTCCATCACGGGACGCGAGCCGCTGGTGAGGGTGGAGTAGTACGCCGGGTTGCCCAGAATGCGCGAGAGTGCGTTGGACACCAGGTTGGCGGTGGGCTCATGACCCGCGCCGAGGGTGAGGAACACCTGCCAGGTGACCTCCTCGGGCGTGAGGGCCAGCGGATGGTCGAGCAGCCAGCTGGTCAGGTCGTTGCCGCGTTCGGCGCTCTTGGCGGCAATGAGTTCGAGGACGTAGCGCCCGAACTCCATCTCGCCCTCTGCCGCCTGCTCGCCGCCCTCCATCATCTGGCCGAGCGCCGCGTCGAGCCGTCCGCTCTCGCTGTCGGGCAGGCCGAAGAGATCGTTGAAGATCAGCGCCATCAGCGGCCGGCCGAAGTCGGCGACGAGATCCGCACTGCCCTGCGGGCCGAACCGGGACACCAGGATGTCCACGGCGCGGTGCACCCGCTCGCGCAGATCGTGCGGCTCGATCAGCCCGAAGGCGTCGACCAGCGTGCGCCGGTAACGGACGTGCTCGTCGCCGTCGGCCCAGAGGGTGTTGGGCCGCCAGCGCATCATGCCGAGGATCGGGGAGTCCTCGGAGACGGTGGACTCCCAGGGGCGCGGGTCGTGCGACCAGGTCTCCGGGTCGTGCAGCAGATCGAGCGCCGCGCGGCGGTCGGTGACGACGTACGCCGGGACTCCGGGCGCCAGTTCGGCCCAGCCGACCGGGCCCTGGGCCCTCAGCGTCGCGTAGTAGCTGTGCGGATCGGCGGCGAAGCCGTCCTCCCAGAGCCGGACGGGTGCCGACAGGGAGAAGGTCTCCGCGGGTGCGGGATAGGTGTTCACCGGGGCTCCGGGCTGTTGCGGGCGATCAGATGCTGGACCAGCGCGAGGAGCGCGTCGATCGAGGCGTTGGTGTCCCGGGCGTCGCAGGCCACCAGCGGCGTACCGGGTTCCAGGTCCAGGGAGCGGCGCAACTGCTCCTCCGTGTACTGGCGCGAGTCGGGAAACATGTTGAGGGCGACGGCGTACGGCAGCCCCGTCTCCTCCACGAGGCCGAGGACCTCGAAGGAGTCGTCGATACGGCGGGTGTCGACCAGCACCAGCGCGCCGAGCGCCCCGTACGCGATCTCCGACCACAGCGCGCGGAAGCGCTCCTGGCCGGGGGTGCCGAACAGATACAGCACGATGCCGTCGTTCAGCGAGATGCGCCCGAAGTCGATGGCGACGGTGGTGGTCGTCTTGTCCCGTACTCCGGCGAGATCGTCGACCGACACGGATGCCTCGGTCAGCTGCTCCTCGGTGTGCAGCGGCCTGATCTCGGACACGGAGTCGATCAGGGTGGTCTTGCCGACCCCGAAGGGGCCCGCGACGAGGATCTTCACCAGTTCACGGGTGCTGTCCGGCAGGTGCAGGCCGCTACAGCTTGAGGGCGCGGAGGCCATCGGCGACTCTCTTCAGCAGGTCAGGGTCGGGCTGGGCGGCGAACGGGACGGGCGGGCGGGAGCTCACCAGCCCCTGGTCGATCAGGTCGGCGGCGAGGACACGCACCGCGGAGACCGGCAGCTTCAGCAGGGCCGCCGCCTCCACCACGGTGAGCGAGCCGCCGTCGAGCGTCTCCAACAACGAGCGCTGGGCGGCGGGCAGTCCGGCGGGCGGTGCCCCCGGCCCTCCCGTCAGTACCGACAGACGCTCCAGGCTGCCCAGACCCGGCCGCGTCACCCCGCCCGTCGAGAGATAGGCGGGTACCAGGGGGCGGCCGCTCCGGCGGCCGGTCATGCCGGAGCGGTGCCATCGGCTCCGCGGGGTGCGGCGGCCATCGCCTTCTCGCCGAGCCTGGCCACCTGTGAGTGGACCCGGTGGGCGAGCAGGTCGAGGCGCACCTCGGTGTCGCCGTAGGCGGCGACACAGGTGCCGTGCGCGGTCGGCGCGACCAGGATGTAGCCGTGGTCGGACTCGATGACCACCTGGCGCATCTGCGCGGTGTCCTTGTCGGCGAAGGCGGCGGCCGCGGTGCGACACGCGCCCTGCACGGTGCCGATGATCGCGGCGACGCGCTCGGCGGACGCCTGCGAGAGGGCGTCCGAGTATCCGGAGATCAGACCGTCCCGGGTCAGCAGGACAGCGGCCCGCACATGCGGGATCTCCAGGATCGGATCGAGCACCCACGCGGTGTCGCCCTTGTCGCGGCTGGTCATCGGGGTTCGTTCCCTTCGGGGTCGGCGGTGGTCGGGGCTGCGGCGGTTCGGGCGGCGGCGGTCCCGGCCTGCAGGGCCCCGAGCGCGGCGGCGGCCTCCTCCGGGGTACGGGCGGGGGGCCCGGGCGGCGGGTCCTGTGCGGGAGCCTCGGCCGAGCGGACCCGGCGGCGGCGCTGCGGCAGTTCGTCGTCCACGGGACCGCCCCGGGACCCCGCCCCGGGAGCCGCCTCGGGCGTCGGATCGTGGGTGATCGCGGTGTCGTACGCGGCACGGGCGGGCGCGGTCCGGGGCTTCGGCGTGGGCTGCCCGGCGGTCAGCGCCGGCGGCCCCACCGCGGGGGAGCGGGTGGAGCGCGGGGCGCTCGCCGCGGGTGGCCGTTCGGCCGGGTCGACACGGCTGAGCAGATGGTTCTTGACCAGCAGCACGGCGCGGACGCCGCCGTACGGCGAGGGTGACGACAGGTCGACGGACAGGTCGAACTGCCGGGTCAGCTGGCCGATCGCGGCCAGCCCCATCCGGGGCGGGTCGCCGAGCTCGGAGAGCAGGATCGGATCGCGTCCGGCCACCATCCGCTGGGCGTAGGCCCGTTCGTCCGCGGCCATGCCCACGCCCGCGTCGTCGACCGTGACGGTGACTCCGTGATGGGCGCGTTCCAGGTTCACCACGACGCTCGTGTCCGGCGAGGAGTGCCGCAGCGCGTTGTCGAGCAGTTCGGCGACGATGATGGCGACCGGTTCGACGGCGTGCGAGACGAGTGCGGTGCCGTCCTCCAGGTGGTTGTTGATCTGCACCCGGTGGTAGCCGACGAGCCGTGACTGGCCCCCGGTGACCGCGTCCACCAGGTGGGACTCCTCGCGGGCCAGCCCCACCCAGGCTCCGCAGACGACGGCCGCGACCTGGGCGCGGCGCAGGGACTGCTCGTTCTCGTGGTCGAGCGCGAAGAGGGTCTGCGCCAGCTCGGGGTCGTCGTAGCGCTGTTGCAGGCCGCGCAGCACGTCCTGGAGCCGGTAGAGGCCGGCCTGGATCTCCCGCGTCGCGCCGCGCATGCCCGCACGCGCCGCCGCGTCGACGCGCTTGCGCTCCTGCGCCATCGCGCCGACCAGTCCGTCCAGGACCCCGTCGAGGCTCGAACCCAGTTCGGTGCCGGCCAGGTCGTGGTGCAGCGTGCCCGGCACCTGGATGTGCGGATGAGCGGTCCGGGTGGCCGCGGCCGGCATGCGCTGCTTCGCCAGATGGACGACCTCGGCGGTGAACGCCTGCGACGCGCGGGCGACTTCCTGCCGGGCGACGCCCAGATGGGACCGCAGCGTGGTGATCTCCTCGCTCTGCCGCGCGCGCCGACGCCGAGAGCTCAGCAGCCCGCCCCCCAGAACGAATGCCGACAGGGTCCCGGCGGCCAGGCCGGCGACGGCCAGGTCCGGTATCTCGATCATCGATTAGACCTCGGTGGAGAACGGGGGGGCGGGGCCGCCCTGGGGACGACCCGCCCAAGTACACACCGTCATCGATCGATCGCGCGCGGTTTTGCCCGAAGATATTGTGAAGTTGTTCTGGCCGCGCACCTGTTCTGTCCGAAGTGTCACGCTCGTACGTCAAGAACGCGAGGTGATCGGCCCGTTGGGCCGCCTGGGGAACAGTCGCGGCACGACGCAACGCGGCCGCGGCGGCTCCCCTCCGCGCCGCCGCGGCCGCACCCCGTCGAAGGGAGACTCAGATCCCCTTGGGCGGAAGAGGCGTGTGATGGTCGCCCTGCGTCGTCAGTCCGCCGTCCTTGGGCGGAAGCGGCGTGTGGTGGTCGCCCATCGTGGTGATCCCGTCCGCCGGCGGTGCGGGAGTGTGGTGATCACCCATGGTGGTGATCTGCTGGGGCGGCGCCGGGGTGTGGTGGTCACCCTGCGTCGTGGCGCCGCCGTCCTTCGGCGGAACCGGCGTGTGATGGTCGCCCTGGGTGGTGAGGCCACCGTCGGCGGGCGGGGCGGGCGTGTGGTGGTCGCCCATCGTGACGATGTCTTCCTTGTTCTTCTCGGTCATCTCTCTGTCCCCCATGGGATTGCCCGACACGAACTAAGAGGGGCCTTCCGCCCGGCAACTCCCCCGAGGGTCGCCGGACAGAAGGCCGGAGGACTCGCACTCGCCCCCCGGAGAGGTACGGGTCCCAGATTGATCCGCCTGCCCCCCGACGCGACGGATCGACTGCAATACAGCATGTCGGACGAGCATAAACATTCGATGAACGTCCTGGCAGAAAGGGTTCACACCCCATCCGACCCGGCAGTTCTCACGCCGTACGAAGGGCGCCTGTCACACCGTCACGCCGCGCTGAGCGGCGAGAGCAGCCCCCGGACCTCTTCCGCCTCCGCCGCGCCCGTCTGCTCGTGCAGCGCCAGCGCCTCGAGCCAGCAGGCGCGGGCCCGGTCCGCCTGGCCCAGGGCGGCCAGCGCCCTGCCCAGCGTGATCAGTACGTTCGCCCGCGTACGGTCGCCGCCGATGCAGCCGATCGCGAGCGCCTGCTCGGCGTGCTGGGCGGCCCGCGCCGGGCGCCGCGCCGACAAGTGGGCCTGGGCGATGCGGAAATGCGTCGTCCCCTCCCACAGCCGCTGCCGGTTGGTCTCGAACCGCTCGAGCGCCTCCAGCAACTGCTCCAGTGCCTCGGCGTGCCGCCCGGCCTCGGTGAGGGCGACGCCCAGCGCGTAACGGGCGTTCGCCAGCCGAAGGGTGTGTCCTATGCCGTCGTAGATCTCGACGCCCTGCTCCGCCATCGCGATCGCCTGCGCGACCCGTCCCGTGGAGAGATGGATCCGGGAGAGGTTGCACAGCGCGCTGGCCTCGCCCGGCCGGTTGCCGTCCTCGCGCGAGCCCTCCCGGGCCCGGCGCAGATGTTCCTCCGCCTCGGGGTAACGGCCCTGGTTGAAGGCGATGATGCCCCGGTCGTTGTCGGACCAGTAGACGGGCGCGGGGTCCGCGACGGACCGGGCGAGCTCGGCGGCCCGCTCGGCCTCCTCGTCCGCCTGCTCGTAACGGCCCGCCACCAGATGGACGTTGGTCATGGAGGTACGGGCGCGGGCCTCGGTGCGTACGTCCCCCGACGCGCGTGCCGCGTCCCGCACGGCCAGGGCGGCCGTCTCGTACAGCTTGGAATTGGCGCCGGACTCCGCCAGGTCCTGCGCCGCCCACAGCAGATCGGTGGCCAGCCGCAGCCGTACGCCGCCCGAGGCCTGACGCGCGCTCGCCAGAATGCAGTTGGCCTCCGCGTACAGCCAGTCCTGCGCCTGGTGCCGGTCGGCGAAGTCCAGACCCGTGTGCGCCGTGGGCCCGACATGGTCCACGAGCCGGTCGCCGGGACGCTCTATGGCGAACACCCGTACCGCGGTGGCCAGATAGAAGTCGAGCAGCCGGGTCAGCGCCGACTCGGTCTCCGCCGGCTGCTCGTCCCGCTCGGCGCATGCACGCGCGTAGAGACGTACGAGATCGTGGTACCGGTACCTGCCCGGTGCCGCAGACTCCACCAGCGAGGTGTCCACCAGCGCTTCCAGCAGGTCCTCGGTCTCCTGGAGCGGCAGCGCGAGTACCGAGGCGGCCGCGGCGAGCGACATGTCCGGGCCCTCGGCGAGACCGAGCAGCCGGAAGGCGCGGGCCTGCGCGGGCTCCAGCTGGCCGTAGCCGAGCTCGAAGGTGGCCTTCACGGCGAGGTCCCCGGCCTGGAGTTCGTCGAGACGGCGGCGTTCGTCGGCGAGCTTCGCCGCGAGGACCGAGACGGTCCAGGTGCGGCGGGCGGCCAGCCGGGATGCCGCGATACGGATCGCGAGCGGCAGGAACCCGCAGGCCGCGACCACGTCGAGGGCCGCCTCCCGCTCGGAGCTGACCCGCTCATCGCCCACGATCCGGGTGAACAGCTGCAGTGCCTCCTCCGGCGACATCACATCGAGGTCGACCAGATGCGCGCCCGCGAGGTCGACCATCCTGACCCGGCTGGTGACCAGGGCCGCGCAGCCCGCCGTGCCGGGCAGCAGCGGACGGATCTGGGCGGCGTCGCGTGCGTTGTCGAGGAGGACCAGGACACGGCGGCCGGCCAGGGTCGTGCGGTACAGCGCGGCCCGCTCGTCGAGGGAGTCCGGGATCGCCTGGTCCGGGGTGCCGAGGGCGCGCAGGAACGCGCCGAGCACCGCTTCCGGTTCAGCCGCGCGGCTGCCCGTGCCCTGCAGGTCGACGTAGAGCTGTCCGTCCGGGAAGTGCGGGCGGGAGTCGTGCGCCACATGGACCGCGAGCGTCGTCTTGCCCACGCCGCCGATGCCCGCGAGCGCCGATACCGCCATCACGGAGCCCTCGGCGGTCGCGAGCAGGTCGCCGAGCTCCCGGGCGAACGAGGCGCGTCCGGTGAAATCGGGTACGGTCGCGGGCAGTTGCGCGGGCCGCGAGACCTGGGGCGCCGGTGCGGGCTCCTCGCTGGGGCGGGCCAGTTCGGCGTCGGCCTGGAGGATGCGCTGCTGCAGCTTGGCGAGTTCGGGCCGCGGGTCGACGCCCAGTTCGTCCGCGAGGAGCCGTCGGGTGTCCGCGTACACGGCCAGCGCCTCGGCCTGCCGGCCGCTGCGGTACAGCGCCAGCATCAGCAGTTCGCGCAGCCGCTCCCGCAGCGGGTGCGCGGCGGTGAGCGCGGTGAGCTCCGAGACGGCCTCCGCGTGGCAGCCGACCTCCAGGTCCAGGTCGAGCCGGGTCTCCAGGAGCTGGAGCCGCCACTCCTCCAGGCGGGCGCGCTGGTTCTCGGCGTACGGCCCGGGCACATTGGCCAGCGGTTCGCCGTCCCACAGCCCGAGCGACTTGTTGATGAGCACCCGCGCCTGGCAGCGGTCGCCGGCGGCGCGCGCCTTCTCCGCCTCCGTGGCCAGTTCCTGCGCCACGGCGAGGTCGAGGGAGTCGCGCCTGATCCGCACCGCATAGCCGCCGGACTCGCTGACCAGGGCGTTCGCCGTGAGGATCTTGCGCAGTCGTGAGGCGTACGTCCGTACGGCGGCGAGTGCCTGGGACGGCGGGTCCTCGCCCCAGATGGCGTCGATCAGCTCGGAAGCGGTCGCGGTGCGTCCGTCGCGCATCAGCAACGCGGCCAGCAGCGCGCGCTGTTGGGGTGAGCCGGACGGCAGAGCCTCACCACCGCGCCAGGCGCGCACCGGCCCGAGCACACTGAAGCGCAGGTCAACGGCGCTGCTGGGCGCCGGAAATCGCTGCTCCGGTACGCGTGGCCCGCGCTCGCGGTCCATAGCTGCCCCCTGCCCCCGAACTGCCGGTTCGCCCCCGACAGTCTGCCTTGTGCATGGCGGCCCCGTCAGCAGCGGGGCACTTCCTCCTCGCCCCTGCCCATGCCGGGTTTCACGCTAACCCGCGTAAGCGATCTTCCTCACGTCCTTCTCACAGCCTCCCCGATGTCTCTCCAGCGCTTCCCCGGGATGTCTTCACGGCCGATACACCTTCCCGGGCACGGGCTTCGCCGGTGCGCTGTTTGCGGGCATGGCGAAGAGACCCCTCGGCGGTCGATGAAAGCGCGGGACGACGGCATCGCCGCAGGTCGGCGGCGAGCGTGACCGCACTATACACATGGTGTATATACTGCGTGTATAGTCATCAGTGGACTCATGGGGAGGGGGCTGTCATCGGTGCACGACTAGCTGACGAACCGTCAGATCGGCGCTACGGTGGAGCGCATGGAGACCTTCCCGAAGATCATCTCGGTGGACGATCACACGGTGGAGCCGCCCCACGTCTGGCGGGACCGGCTCCCGTCCAAGTACCGCGGCACCGGCCCGCGTATCGTCCGTGCGCCACTGAAGGAAATGACCTTCATGGGGGGCAGGTTCGCCCCGGTGATGGGCGCGAAGGGCGACGAGGGCCCGATCGGCGACTGGTGGGTGTACGAGGATCTGCACCGCCCGCTGACCCGCCTCGACACCGCCGTCGGCTACGACCGCGACGAGATCAGACTCGAGGTCATCACCTACGAGCAGATGCGCCCCGGCTCCTTCAGCGTGCCGGAGCGGCTGGCCGACATGGACGTCAATCACGTCCAGTCGGCGCTCTGCTTCCCGACCTTCCCGCGCTTCTGCGGCCAGACCTTCGCCGAGGCCAAGGACCGCGAACTGGGCCTGCTCGGCGTGCGCGCCTACAACGACTGGATGGTCGAGGAGTGGTGCGGCCCCGAGGCGCAGGGCCGTCTCATCCCGCTCACCCTCGTTCCCCTGTGGGACGCGGAGCTCGCCGCCGACGAGGTCCGGCGCAACGCGGCCCGCGGGGTGCGCGCGGTGGCGTTCTCCGAGATACCCCCCTACCTCGGGCTGCCGTCCGTTCACTCGGACGACTGGGACCCCTTCCTGCGGGCGTGCGACGAGACGGGGACGGTGATCGCCATGCACATCGGCTCGTCCTCGAAGATGCCCTCCACATCCGCGGACGCCCCGCCGGCCGTGGGCTCGACGATCACTTTCGCCAACTGCTGCTTCTCGATGGTCGACTGGCTGATGAGCGGCAAGTTCGAGCGCTTCCCCGGACTGAAGATCATGTACGCGGAGGGCCAGATCGGCTGGATGCCGTACATCCTGGAGCGCGCCGACGTCGTCTGGGAGGAGAACCGCGGCTGGGGCGGCGTGGCGGACAAGGTCCTGCGCCCGCCGTCGGAGCTGTTCGCCGAGCACGTGTACGGCTGCTTCTTCGACGACGCGTTCGGTCTGAAGAACCTGGACGCGATCGGCGTCGGCAATGTCCTGTACGAGACGGACTACCCGCACTCCGACTCGACCTGGCCCAAGTCCAAGGAGGTCGGTGAGTCACAGATGGCGCATCTGGCTCCGGACGTGGTGGACCGCATCGTGCGGGGCAACGCGATCGACCTGCTGGGCCTGACGGCCGAGGGGCTCTGGGCCGGGCCGTGACGCGGCGGCGCGGGGCCTCGGGCGGTCGCGCGTGCACGCCGTACGCCCTGCCCGGCCGGGGTCCCCGGGCCGTTGTCAGTGTCCGGGTGTTCAATCGGAAGCATGTCCACCAGGCGTGAGCGATCCGATGTCGACCCCTTCTCGCACGAGCCCCCCGTCTCCGACGAGGAGCTCGTGATCCGCGACGAGGACTGGTACGGCAGGGATCTGTCCGACCAGCGGCTCACCCGGCACACCTTCTACGACACCGACTGGACCGAGGTCGAGAACGACGGCGGGATCTTCGACGCGTGCACCTTCTCCGGGGTGCGCTTCAACGCCTCGCGGCACACGGGTGCCGCGTTCACCAACTGCACCTTCAAGCGGTGCACCTTCTTCGACACCCGCTTCGAGCAGTGCAAGGTGGTCGGCAGTCTCTTCCAGCAGTGCACGTTCAACCTGCTCCAGGTGAGCGGTGGGGACTGGTCCTTCGTCGCGCTGCCCGGCGCCGATCTGCGCGGTGCCGTCGTCGAGGGCGTCCGGATGCGGGAGGCCGACCTGGCGGGCGCCCGGCTGGAGGGCGCGACCGTGGTGAACGTCGATCTCTCCGGGGCCGCACTGCACGGCGCGAAGCTCACCGGGGCGGATCTGCGGGGCAGTGATCTGTCCGCACTCGACCCCCTGACCGTGGAGCTCGCCGGGGCGAGGATCGACCTCGAGCAGGCGGCCGTCATCGCGGGCGCACTGGGCTTCGATGTGAGCTGACCGGCCACCGCCCCCTTGCCTGACGACCCATCAGATACCACGATGGGTCCGGCACTCGTCATTGACGGATCGTCAGATCGGGTACGGGTCGAGGCGGAGGAAGCGGCATGGCGCATGTGCAGGTACTGCCCGAAGGCCGACTGTCGTACGGGATGCAGCTCCCGGTGCAGTCGCAGAGCACCATCTACGCGGAGCCGTGGGAGGCCGCCGCCGGAGCCGAGGACCTCGTGGAGATAGCGAGGACCGCCGACCGTACCGGCTTCGCGTACATCGCGACCTGCGACCACGTCGCGATCCCGCGGCGCCTCGTCGATGCGATGTCCACCGTCTGGTACGACCCCGTCGCCACCCTCGCCTTTCTCGCCGGCGTCACCGAGCGCGTCCTGCTGCTCAGCCATGTCGCCGTCGTCGGACTGCGGCATCCGCTCGCGACCGCCAAGCAGTACGCGACCCTCGACCATCTCTCGGGCGGGCGGCTGATCCTCGGAGTCGGGGCGGGGCACGTGCGGGAGGAGTTCGACGCGCTCGGCGCCGACTTCGACGGGCGCGGAGCCGTGCTCGACGAGACCATCGACGCACTCAGGGCGGCGCTGGGGCCCGAGGAGTTCCCCGAGTTCACGGGAGAGCGCTACTCCTTCAGCGGGCTCGGCCAGCGGCCGAGGCCGTCCCGGGCGCAGATCCCCATCTGGGTCGGCGGGTCGTCGCCCGCGGCCGTGCGCCGGGCGGCCGTACGCGGTGACGGCTGGCTGCCCCAGGGCGATCCGCGCACCCGGCTGCCCGAGCAGATCGCCCGGTTGAGGGCCCTGCGGGAGGAGGCGGGGATCGGGGACCCCATCGAGATCGGCGCCATCACCGAGCCCGTGTACGTGGGGGAGCCGGACTGGGCCGTCGGCCGACGCACCCTGACGGGCAAGCCGGACGCCATCGCCGAGTCGCTGCGCGCCTACGCCGCGATGGGCGTGCGGCAGATCCAGGTGCGTTTCCGCAGCCGCAGCCGCGGTGAACTGACCGAACAGATGGCGGCGTTCGCCGCCGATGTCGCCCCGCACCTCAACAGCTGAGACCGCTTCTGACGGCTTAAGGGAGTAACCCATGGGCAAGCTCGACGGACGTGTCGTCCTCATCACGGGTGCGGCGCGCGGGCAGGGCGAGCAGGAGGCGCGGCTGTTCGCGGCCGAGGGCGCCAAGGTGGTCGTCGCCGATGTGCTGGACGACCAGGGCGAGGCGCTCGCCAAGGAGCTGGGCGAGGGCACCGCCGTCTACGCGCACCTCGACGTGAGCCAGGAGGACGGCTGGACCGCCGCGGTCGCCGCGGCCAAGGACGCCTTCGGCCGGATCGACGGGCTGGTCAACAACGCCGGCATCCTGCGCTTCAACGAGCTGGTGAGCACGCCCCTGGCGGAGTTCCAGCAGATCGTTCAGGTCAACCAGGTCGGCGCCTTCCTGGGCATCAAGACGGTCGCCCCCGAGATCGAGGCGGCGGGCGGCGGCACGATCGTCAACACCGCCTCCTACACGGGTCTGACCGGGATGAGCTACGTCGGAGCGTACGCGGCCAGCAAGCACGCGATCATCGGCCTCACCCGCGTCGCCGCACTGGAGCTCGCATCGAGGAAGATCCGGGTCAACGCCGTGTGCCCGGGGGCCATTGACACCCCCATGAGCAACCCGGACGGGGCGGACCCGGACGCGCTGGACGAGCTGTACCGGAAGCTGGTGCCGCTGGGGCGGGTCGGGCGGCCGGACGAGGTGGCGCGCCTCGCGCTGTTCCTGTCCTGCGAGGACTCCTCGTACATCACCGGCCAGCCGTTCGTGATCGACGGCGGCTGGCTCGCCGGTGTCAGCGTTCTCTGATGCTTCGTCAGGTATTGACGGGCCCCAGCGCGCGGTGGAACAGTCGACGCATCCAGATCTGACGATCCGTCAGAAACTTAGGGACGGTGAACCCCTTTGGAATTCGGGCTCTTTGTACAGGGATACGTCGGCAAGCGCGCCGAGACCGACCCGCTCGCCGAGCACAAGGCGCTGATGGAGGAGACCGAGTACGTCATCCAGGCGGACCAGTCCGGTTTCAAGTACGCCTGGGCCTCCGAGCACCACTTCCTGGAGGAGTACTCCCACCTTTCGGCCAACGACGTCTACCTCGGCTACCTGGCGCACGCGACGGACCGCATCCACCTGGGCTCGGGCATCTTCAATCCGCTGGCGCCCGTGAACCACCCGGTGAAGGTCGCCGAGAAGGTCGCCATGCTCGACCACCTCTCCGAGGGGCGCTTCGAGTTCGGCACCGGCCGCGGCGCGGGCAGCCACGAGATCCTCGGATTCATGCCGGGCATCACGGACATGAACCACACCAAGGAGATCTGGGAAGAGACCATCGCGGAGTTCCCCAAGATGTGGCTCCAGGAGGAGTACCCCGGCTTCCAGGGCAAGCACTGGTCCCTGCCGCCGCGCAAGATCCTGCCGAAGCCGTACGGGAAGTCCCACCCGGCGATGTGGTACGCGGCGGGCTCCCCTTCCTCGTACGCGATGGCCGGCAAGAAGGGGCTCGGAGTCCTGGGCTTCAGCGTGCAGAAGGTCTCCGACATGGAGTGGGTCGTCGACTCGTACAAGACGGCCGTCAAGGAAGCCGTCGCGATCGGTGACTTCGTCAACGACAACGTGATGGTGACCTCGACGGCGATCTGCGCCGAGACCCACGAGAAGGCGGTCGAGATCGCGGTCGGAGGCGGGCTCAACTACCTCCAGTCGCTGCTGTTCCGCTACCACGACACGTTCCCGCGCCCCGAGGGCATCCCCGAGTGGCCGGAGCTGCTCCCGGAGTACACGGCGGAGATCATCGAGCTGCTGATCGCGGAGGAGCTGATGATCTGCGGCGACCCGTCCGAGGTGCTGCAGCAGTGCAAGCGCTGGGAGCAGGCGGGGGCGGACCAGCTGTCGTTCGGTCTGCCGATCGGGATCTCGTACGAGGACACGATGACGACGATCAAGCTGATCGGAGAGCACGTGATCCCCCAGATCGACACCGACCCGGTGCACCGCACGACGAGGTTCCGCGCCGGCTGAGCCCGTCCACCGAGGACACAGCCTGAGGTCGTACGGTCCGCGGCCTGCCCCGGTTCCGGGAAGGGCGGGGGACGGGCACGGCCCCGCTCAGCGGCCCACCTTCCTCCGTCCCCCGTACACGGGCGGCGTCTTCCCGGACCGCCGCCCGTCCGCGCCCGGCAGGCATGCGCGCCGCCTTCGCGGCCGAAGCAGCCGCGCATGCCGGCCGGGCGGCCACCCCCCGCGCCCCGGCCCACCCCACCCCCGAAGGGACCGTCATGCTCGACCACCTCATCCGGCGCGCGACCGTCGTCGACGGGACCGGCGCCCCCGCCTACACCGCCGACGTCGGCATCGGCGACGACGGCCGCATCGCCGTCATCGCCCCACCCGGCACCGTCGAGGAAGAGGCCAGGACGAGCGAGGACGCCACCGGTCTCGTCCTCGCCCCCGGCTTCGTCGACCCGCACACGCACTACGACGCCCAGCTGTTCTGGGACCCGTACGCCACCCCCTCCATGAACCACGGCGTCACCACCGTCGCCGGAGGCAACTGCGGTTTCACCCTCGCGCCCCTGAACCCCGCACGCCCCGAGGACGCCGACTACACACGCCGCATGATGTCCAGGGTCGAGGGCATGTCGCTGGTCGCCCTGGAGGAGGGCGCCCCCTGGAACTGGCACACGTTCGGCGAGTACCTGGACGCCCTGGAGGGCCGGACCGCCGTCAACGCGGGGTTCATGGTGGGCCACTGCGCCCTGCGGCGGCACGTCATGGGCCCGGACGCCGTCGGCGGCACGCCCACCCCCGAGCAGCTGGAGGAGATGCTCGCCCTCTTCCACGACGCGATGAGCGCCGGCGCCTGGGGCCTGTCGACCACTCAGTCCTCCACGCACTCCGACGGCGACGGCAAGCCCGTCGCCTCCCGGCACGCCGAGCCCGCCGAACTCCTCGCGCTCTCCCGCGCCGTCGCCGACCACGAGGGCACCCAGCTGGAGGCGATCGTCGCGGGCTGCCTCGACCGGTTCAGCGACGCCGAGATCGACCTCTTCGTCGAGATGACCGCCGCCGCGGGACGCCCCCTGAACTGGAACGTCCTCACCATCGACGCCTCCGTGCCCGACCGCGTGCCGCGGCAGCTGGAGGCGAGCGAGCGGGCGCGGCGGGCGGGCGGCCGCATCGTCGCGCTGACCATGCCGATCCTGACCCCGATGAACATGTCGCTCGGCACGTTCTGCGCGCTCAACCTCATACCCGGCTGGGGCGAGATCCTGGGCCTGCCCGTCCCCGAGCGCATCGAGAAGCTGCGCGACCCCGCCGTACGCGCGGAGATGCTGCGCCGCGCCGACTCCAAGGAGGCCGGAGTCTTCCGCCGCCTCGCCGACTTCGGGCGCTATGTCATCGGTGACACCTACTCGCCGCAGAACGACGGCCTCAGCGGAAGGGTCGTGCGGGACATCGCCGCCGAACGCGGCCGGGACGACTTCGCGACCCTGGTCGAGATCTGCTCCAACGACCAGCTGCGCACGGTCCTGTGGCCGATGCCCACCGACAACGATCCCGCCTCCTGGGAGCTGCGCCGGCAGACGTGGCAGCACGAGGACGTCCTGCTCGGCGGCTCCGACGCGGGCGCGCACCTGGACCGGATGTGCGGAGCGCCGTACACCACCCGCTTCCTCGGCGACTGTCTGCGCGGCCGCAGGCTGCTCCCGCTGGAGGACGCGGTGAAGATGCTGACCGACGACCCGGCGCAGCTCTTCGGCCTGCGCGAGAGGGGCCGCGTCCACGAGGGCTGGCACGCCGACCTGGTGCTCTTCGACCCGGAGCGCATCGACGCGGGCCACGCCACCCTCGTGCACGATCTGCCCGGCGACAGCCCGCGCCTGGACGCGAAGGCCATCGGGATCGTGTCGGTGCGGGTGAACGGCGTGGAGACCATCCGGGACGACAAGGTCACCGGCGCGGTCCCCGGCACCGTCCTGCGCTCCGGCCGCGACACGAGGACCGTGAGCACCAAGTGACCCAGAGACTGTTCATCGGCGGCGCATGGGTCGAGCCCGACGGCGGGCACTACGAGGTCGTCGACCCGGCGACCGAGGAGACCGTGGGCCTGGCGCCCGAGGCGAGCCGCGAGCAGGTGTACGCGGCTGCCGCCGCCGCCCGAGAGGCATTCGCCGGGTGGGCGCGTACGAAACCCGAGGAGCGGGCCCGGATCCTGGACGCGGCCGCCGACGTCATCCAGCGGGAGTCCGAGCCGTACGCCGCGCTCGCCCGTGCGGAGAGCGGCGCCACCACGGCCACCGCGCGCGGCATGCAGGTCGCCGTGGGCGCCGCCCGCTTCCGCCGGTATGCCAGGGGCGCGCTGGAGCCGGTCGAGCAGGCGCTGCCGCCGCAGATCAACGCGGCCGGCCCGATGGGCAGGGCGGGTGTTTTCGGCGCGATCGCCGTACGCCGCCCGGTCGGTGTCGTCACCTGCATCACCTCGTACAACAACCCGTGGGCCAACTCGGCGGGCAAGGTCGCGCCCGCGCTCGCGATGGGCAACACGGTCGTGGTGAAGCCCGCGCCGCAGGATCCGCTGTCCGTGTACCGGATGGCCGAGGCGCTCGAGGAGGCGGGCGTGCCGCCGGGCGTCGTGAACGTGGTGACCGGTTCCGCGCCTGCCGTCGGCGAGGCGGCCGTCGGCTCACCGGACGTCGACATGGTCAGCTTCACCGGCTCCACGCAGGTCGGCGAGCGCATCGCCGAGGTCTGCGGGCGGGGCATGAAGCGGCAGCTGATGGAGCTCGGCGGCAAGGGCGCGGCCCTCGTCTTCGACGACGCGGACCTGGACGGGGCCGTGACCGGCATCGGCACGACCTTCTCCTTCTACAGCGGGCAGATCTGCACGGCACCGACCCGGGTGCTCGCGCAGCGCGGCATCCACGACCGGCTGATCGCGAAACTCGCGGCCTACGCCGGGCATCTGAGGATCGGCGCCCCTGACGAGCCGGGCACGGTGGTCGGCCCGGTGATCTCCGCGGCGCATCGCGACCGGGTGGAGTCCTACGTCGAGCTGGGCCGGAAGGAAGGCGCCCGGCTGGTGACGGGCGGCGAGCGCCCGGCGTTCGGCAGGGGGTTCTATGTCGCGCCCACGCTCCTGGCCGACTGCACGGCCGAGATGCGCGTGGTGCGGGAGGAGATCTTCGGGCCGGTGGTGGTCGTCGTCCCCTTCGACACGGAGGAGGAGGGCATCGCGCTGGCCAACGACAGCGACTACGGCCTGATCGACTACGTCTGGTCGGGCGATGTGGCGCGGGCGTTCCGTGTCGCGGGTGAGCTGCGGGCGGGCGGGGTGGGCGTGAACACCATCGGCCGGAACATGGAGGCGCCGTTCGGCGGATTCAAGAGGAGCGGGGTGGGGCGGGACGTCGGCTCGTACGCGCTGCACGCGTACAGCGAGCTGCAGGCGGTCGTCTGGCCCGGTTGAAAACAGCGGCGGGAAATTTTGGAACCGGGTCAAACCGGACATGGCTGCGGTTCTCGCATCCCGGAAGGATCGGGCTTGCTCCTTGAGATGTGCGGCCGATTGCCGGAATTTATCTTTGATTAGCCGGTGAAAATATGCAGATCTCCATGATAATGAAGGAGCTTGGATCCGGGTGAGCCGCGCCGAGCATGGAAACCGCAGCACCTAGCGTCCTCCTCATGACTCAGCTCGAAGCGCGGCCCCAGGCCGGAGACACGGTACGGGGCCCCGCCGAAGGGGGCGTACGCAGCAAAGGACTCGGCGGCAACTCGGTCGGGCTCATGGGCAGCGCCGTCATCGGCGTCTCGACCGTCGCCCCCGTCTACTGCCTGACCTCCACGCTCGGCTCCACCGCCGGTGAGGTCGGCCTGCAGATGCCCGCCGTCTTCCTGGCCGGTTTCCTGCCGATGCTGCTCGTCGCCTTCGCCTACCGCGAGCTCAACCGCGTCATGCCCGACTGCGGCACCTCCTTCACCTGGACGGTGAAGGCCTTCGGCCCGCGCCTGGGCTGGATGTGCGGCTGGGGTCTGGTGATCGCGACGATCATCGTGCTGTCGAACCTGGCGGGCGTCGCCACCTCGTACTTCTGGCTGCTCGCGGGTGAGATCACCGGCAGCGGTTCGGTGGCGGCCCTGGACGACAGCAAGCCCGTGCACATCCTCACCTGCCTCGTCCTGATCGCGGTCGCGACGGCGATCAGCTACCGGGGGATGACGGCGACGAAGGGCGTGCAGTACGCCCTGGTGGGGCTGCAGTTGGTGGTGCTGGCGGTCTTCGTCGCGATGGCGTTCCAGAAGGCCGGCAGCGGCGAGTTCTCCACCGGCCTCGACTTCTCGCTGTCCTGGCTGAACCCCTTCGCCGTGCAGTCCTTCGCCGCCTTCACCGCCGGACTGTCCCTGTCGATCTTCATGTACTGGGGCTGGGACGCCTGTCTGACCGCCAACGAGGAGACGACGGGCAGCGAGAAGACTCCCGGCCGGGCCGCCCTCATCGCGATGGTCGTCCTCGTCGGCTCCTACCTCGCCACCGGCGTCGCCGCCCAGATGGCCGTCGGCTCCGGCGACAAGGGCCTCGGCCTCGCCAACCCGGAGACCTCCGACAACGTCTTCGCCGCACTCGCCGGCCCGGTCATGGGCCCCGGCCTCGGCATCCTGCTCTTCCTCGCGGTCCTCGCATCCGCCGCCGCCAGCCTGCAGACGACGTTCATCCCCGTCGCCCGCACCGTGCTCGCGATGTCGGCGTACGAGGCCCTGCCGCCCTCGTACGCCCGGGTCCACCCGCGCTTCAGGACCCCCGGCCGCGCGACCGTCGTGGCGGGCGTCGCGACAGGCGTCTTCTACACGGTCATGACCCTGGTCAGCGAGCACGTCCTGGTCGACACGATCTACGCCCTCGGCCTCATGATCTGCTTCTACTACGCGCTCACCGCCTTCGCCTGCGCCTGGTACTTCCGCCGTGAACTCCTGTGCTCCGGCCGCGACTTCGCCTTCAAGGGCCTCTTCCCGCTCCTCGGCGGCGTCCTGCTGTCGGCCGTGTTCGCCAAGACGCTGTACGACATGTGGGACCCGGCGTACGGCAGCGGCTCGGCGGTCTTCGGCGTCGGCTCGGTCTTCGTGATCGGCGTCGGTCTGCTGCTGCTCGGTGTGGTGCTGATGCTGCTGATGCAGCGCCGCAGCCCGGCGTTCTTCCGCGGCGAGGTGCTCACGAAGGAGACGCCGGCGCTGGTGACGGCGGACTGACGGCCGGGCCTGGTGGCTGCCCGGCCGGACAGCGTCAGCCCCCGAGGAACACCGGATTGGTGAACGCCGCGAGCGGACCGGGGAGCCCCGGGACGACCACCGCGTGCCGGACCTCGGCCCGTACGTACGTCGCGTACTGCGGGGTCGTACGCCACTCCACGACACCCGATCCCGATGCCGGCAGCGGCGCCGTGTGCAGCACGCCCTGGTCGGTGACGAACCGTGCCGAGCAGTCCGGTGCGCCGGACACCTCCAGACGGACCGTCACCGGGGTGTCGTCGTCGACGCGCAGCCGCTCGCCGATGCCCGCGTGCTGCCCGCGCCCGCCGGCCGCCTCGAACGACAGCGACACCGCCTTCGACTCGGCGACATAGCTGCGTCCGGCGCGGATGCCCTCGAGGATCGCCTCACGGGTCAGATCGTCGGCGAGGACGACGGTCTGCGGGGTGCCGACGGGGTCCGGGTCGCGGTGGGCGTCGCTGTTGCCCATCGCCGGGGTCCACTTCCGCCCGCCGCGTGCGGCGACGGCCAGCGTGCTGTCCCAGTCCGCGAGCGAGACCTCGTCGTCGGGGGTGTACGGGCCGTTCCACACCTCCACCGCGTCCGCCTCGCCGAAGCCGAACTTCCAGTTGCAGCCGATGCACGTCGCGTGCGGATGCGCGGGAACGACCAGACCGCCCGCCCGCCGGATCTCGCGCGCGTAGTGCCCGAAGCGGTTGTCCCTGGCGCGATAACGCCAGTCGATGAAGGTGCCCGGGTCGGTGCCGAGCGCCACCACGTGCCCGTTGCGCGTGGTGACCTCCTCACCGGTGAGGACCAGCAGGTCGTCGCCCGCCGGATCAGCCCAGTGGGCGTGCGCCGCATGCGTGTTGTGCTCGGAGGAGTTGATGAAGTCGAGCCCGGCGGCCCGTGCCAGTGCCGCGATCTCCGCGAGGGTGCGCCGGCCGTCCGAGTACACCGAGTGCAGATGGCAGTCGCCGCGGTACCAGGCCCGGCCACGCCCCTTGGCCCGCTCCGGCGGATAGACCGGCCGGGGTGTCCTGCCGGGATCGCCGAACCGGAGCGTGACGGTCACCTCGTACGCGAGCCCCTGCGGCGCCACGGTGTACGGGCCCAGCGCGATGTTCCAGGTCCCGGCGCGCACCGGCCCCGGAATGTAGCCGGGCGTCGCGTCGTCCGCCCGGATGAAGAACTCCGTGCGCGCACCGCCCGACCAGCCGCGGAACCCCTCCCCGCCCAGCTCCGTGCCGCGTTCGTCGAAGACGCCGATGTCCAGGGCGTTGCCCAGGGTGCCGGGCGGGACGACCGGCCGCTCGTAGGTGTACGCGACATGCAGCTCGCGTACCCCTCGCGGAATCTCCACCGGGAGGTGGACGAAGTCGGGGGAGCCGGGCGGGAGGGTGCCGCGCACGACCACGGTCCGGTCGCCGGTGGCACCCTCCGGCGCGGCGTTCGCGAAACTCACGGTGCCCAACGTAAGGGCGGCCGCGGCTCCCGTCACGAGCAGTCCGCGCCTGCCGAGCGCGTGTTGGATCTGGTCGTCATTGCACATGCCGCCGGCTCCCCAGGGTGTGAGTAGGGACAAGTGATGCGAACCCTGGTATTGAGCCGTGAACTGCCGTGCAAGGGAAGGGGGTCGACGGATGGCGACCGCCTTGCGAGGGAGGTTTTCAGTCGGTGCGCTTACGCCGCATCACCATGAGCGCGATGATCACGATCAGCAGGACGACAATCATCAGTCCGATGACCAGCCCGGCCCCGACGCTCTTCTTCTTTTTCTTCTTCTTGCGGACCTTGCTGACCGTGGAGGCGACGGTGTCCGCCGTGGCCACGGTCGTCGACGTGCCTGCCTGGGGCGCTGAGCCCGGCTTCTGAACCGCCGTCACCGCCGTGGGCGTGGGCGACGCCGAAGCGACCGGCGCACCCACCAGCAGTGCCCCGGACATCACCAGGGCCGTGGTGGCCGTACGTACGCGCATCATGAAGCGGAACCTCCCCGTTGTTCGCCGAGCCCGTCCTTGCCGGGCTCTCGGCATCTGGCACCGTACGGCATACGTTTGGGCCGCCACCAGAGACGATGACGGAGGGTTTCCGTATGCGGATCTCGACCACGATCTTCCTCACGGACGAGACGATCACGCCTGTGCGCCTCGCCCGCGAGCTGGAGGAGCGCGGCTTCGCCGGCCTCTACCTGCCGGAGCACACGCACATCCCGGTGGACCGCACGACCCCGTACCCCGCGGGCGGCGAACTGCCGCCCGAGTACGGCCGCACCCTCGACCCCTTCGTGGCCCTCGGCCAGGCCGCCGCGGTCACCTCGAGCCTGGGTCTCGGCACCGGCATCACGCTGATCGCCCAGCACGACCCGATCGACCTGGCCAAGCAGATCGCGACCCTCGACTTCCTCTCGGGCGGCCGTTTCACGCTCGGCGTCGGCTTCGGCTGGAACAAGGAGGAAGCGGCGGACCACGGCGTCGAGTGGTCGACGCGCCGGGAACTCGGCCGGGACCGGATGGCGCTGATGCGCGCGCTGTGGGCAGCCGAACCGACCGCGTACAAGGGCGAGTACGGGTCGGTCCGCGCCTCGTACGCCTACCCGAAGCCGGTCTCCGGCCCCCGCACGCTCATCGGCGGCGCGGCGGGCCCGAAGCTCTTCTCCCACATCGCGGACTACGCGGACGGCTGGATGCCGATCGGCGGCCGGGGCCTGACGGAGTCGGTCCCGGTGCTGCGGGAGGCGTGGGAGTCGGCGGGCCGCGACGCTCGTGCCTTGCAGGTGGTCCCGTACGCGGTCCTGCCCTCACCCGGCAAGCTGGCGCACTACAAGGAACTGGGCGTGGAGGAGGTCGTGCTGCAACTCCCGCCGGGGGGTGAGGCGGAGGTGCTGCGGGTGCTCGACGAGTACGGGCAGTACGTGTAGCGCTCGGGCGCCTGCACGGTGGCCGCACCGGTCCGCGGCCCGGCCGCCGGTACGAGCGCGGCCACGGGTACGGCGCCGGCGGTGAGCAGGACGGCGAGGAGTCGTGTCTTCATGCCCCGAGCCTGGCCGGGACGCGGGCCGGGGCCATGGAGACACGCGCGCGCAGCCGGGGCCCACGGAGGGTTCAGCCGATCGGTCGCCGTACGTCGTTGCGGACCTTCAGCGTCTTCAGAGCGATGGCGTCGAGGTCGATCGAGTCGGGGTTCTGCTTGGCGGACGGGGGGTTGAGGAAGGCGACGTAGGCAGCGGTGTTGTCGTCACCCCAGGCGCACACCGGAACGGTGGCAGTGCCGTCCTGGTCGGTGGAGAGCATGACGGAGCAGGTCATCTCGACGTCCGAGCCGGGCGGGGTGATGGTCTTCGGCGGCTTCGGCTCGCGCATGCCGTCGGCCTTGCGCAAACCCCGGAGAAGACCGTCCCGCGCATCATCGGGGTCCTTCAACTGTCCGTACATGCCGGTCAGCACGACCCCGCGCGGCGCGTCGGTGGCGGTGCCGTTGTACGACCCGAGGACGGCCTTCACGTTCTTGTACTTGGGCCCGTCGACGGCTCCCTCGGCCCTCAGCTCGGATTCGGCCTTGTCGGACCCGTCCTTGATCAGCTTGTACTCCCCGCCGAGGAGGGCCGGCGGAACGGTGAGCCGATGGGTGGCCTCGGGGAAGCTCGACGACGACGTGCTGTCGCTGCCCATGTTCCCGATGAAGGAGAGCGCGATGACGAAGGCGATCACGCCGAGGGTGATCCCGACGATGAGCCAGGCCCGGTTCTTCGGCGGCGCCGGCGGCCCGGGCGGCTGCCCCCACCCCCCGGGGTACCCCGGATACCCCTGCGGCGCCTGCCCCTGCTGCCCCGGGTACCCGTATCCCGGCTGCGGCTGCCCGCCCTGCGGGTAGGGCGCGTACGGCTGTTGCGCGTACGGGCCGGGCTGCGGGGGGCCGTAGGGGCCGGGGGACTGGTTGGGGGGTGGCATGGTCATGGCTACACGTTATCCGCCGTACGCGGAGGGCGATCATGGGGCTCGCTCGTCTCACGCCCGCGCAGCTTCCGGGCGATGTCGACGTCTGTCCGAAGGGCGCTGAGACGGGGCGGCTGCCGGGAATCGTCCAGGACAACGGCGTGCAGACGATCGCCGACCTGCGGAGGAGCCACGTCCGCGGACCACCAGGAAGGGTGCTTGGCCTGATCGATGAAGCCTGTGGTGCCGCCCGCGTCGACTTGCGACCCGAAGGGGGCGACAGCCGTGACGGTGACGTCGAGTTCCTGGTGATTGACCGGCGTCGGCAGCGCGGAGCTGAGAATGCTGCCCTTTACGAGGTGCGGTATCGACGAGCCGGTCAGGCGGACCTTCGCGGAGTGGGGAGGATCGACGAGGTCCACGTCCTGTCCGTACCGCGTGATGGTGTCCAGGCGGAGGGGCGTATTCGGCGACGCCGAAGCGGAGTCGAGCGTGAACGTCGCACCGACGCGGACGATGCCTCCGACGCACCGCACGATGCAGATGACATCGGTCGCACCGGACGAGACCACCTCGTACACCTGGAGCTTGTCGGGTCCGCTCATGCCCATGTCCTACGGGGACTACTCGACAGGGAGGGAGCGCGCGTACGAGACGAAGACGGCCCAACTGGCAGGGGGGAGCGTCACGTGAGGGCCCTCGGAGAGCTTGGAGTCCCGGACGTGGACGGTGGTGGGGGAGGGGGCGACCTCGACGCAGGAGCCGCCCTCGCCGCCGCTGTGGCTGGACTTGAACCAGTGAAGCTGCTCGGTGTTCATCGCTCTCCCAGCATTTTCTCGATCAGGGACAGGGTTTCCCGGGCGTTGAGAGCCTGCGACCGAAGGATGCCATAGCGAGCGGTGATGAGCCGGACCTCTTCCGTGTCGGTGATGAGCCGGGGATACCCCTGGACCTCTGTATAAGCGACCTGCTGACGCATCTTGGCCGTAAGCAGGGTGAACACCCCGTCCACGTTGGGGTGTTCCTCACGATCAGTCGGCATGACCTGAAGCTCTACCGTCCGGAGTCGCCCGATGCGCAGCAGTTGCAACAACTGGTACTTGTGGATGGCGCGTCCGCCGATCGGCCGCTGGAGGGCGGCTTCCTCCAGGATGAAACTGCAGGTGGGTGCTGGCCAACGCTCGAACATCTGCTGACGGGCCAGCCGGTCGACCACGCGCTTGGCGATGGTCTCCTCGTCCAACAAGGGGCGCCGTTGGGAGAAGATCGCTCGCGCGTAGTCCTCGGTCTGTAGAAGCCCGTGCACGACCTGGTTGCTGTAGTCGTGCAGTTCGATGGCCTCCGCCTCCAGGTTGGCGTAGTCCCGGTACCACTCCGGATGCCGTGTCCGAGCTTTAGCCTGTGCCTTCCTTACGTCCTCCACCGCTGCCTTAAGCACGCCCCCGGCGGCAAGCAACTCATCAGCCCGCACGAGGAAGTCGGGCTGCGGTGTCCGTACGCCCCGTTCCATCGCGGAGATCAGGTCCTCCCCGCAGTGCGCCGCCACCCCCAGCTCCCGCTGGCTCATCGAGGCGTTCTCCCGCAGGACCTTGATCTGCTTGCCGAGAGCGCTGAAGAGATGCGCCGTCCCGTCCACTTCAGCCGGCCGCTCCGGCCGCTCTTCCGTCATGCCGTACCGCCTTCTCGGTCACGGCCGACGTCCCGTACAGCCCGCCGTCCGCACCCGTACAGTCACCCAGCGTCGCGTTCCAACTCCTGGTCAGCGTACGGTCGCCCGGCCACGCTCGGTGACATGAAAGCCGAAACCACCACCCCCACGGTGGAGTTCACCCAGCGCCTGAGCGCCACCCGAAGGGGCGCCCGCCTGGCCCGCCACCTCGCGGTGCATCAGCTCGACGAGTGGGGCATCCCGTACGGCAGTGACGTCTCCGAAGCGGCGGCACTGATCGTGGCGGAACTCGCGGCGAACGCGGTGACGCACGGCCGGGTTCTGGGCCGGGACTTCGAACTGCGCCTCACGCTCGCCGCTGGCACCCTCCGTATCGAGGTCTCGGACGCCCGCGGCGAGTGCGAACCGACGCCAAGGCCGCCGGCCGCCGACTCGGAGACGGGCCGCGGCCTGCTTCTCGTCGAGGCGCTGGCCGCGGCCTGGGGCACGAATGACCGTGTCGTCGGCAAGACGGTCTGGGTCGAACTGCTGCTGCCGTGAGCCACTTACGGCGCCCGCGCGGCAGTCCACAGGCTGGCTCTCCACACATCCCCATGCCCCAGCGATCGTCCATGGGACTCCGCGAAGTACTGACACAGGCAGGTTCAGCTAGTGGCGGACCCCTTGGCCGGCGCTCGGAAGCCATTCAAGGCGGCAAGGTAGTCCGTTCTGACGGCATCCGCCTCGGGAAGCTGGACAAGGCTGGAGGCCGCCAGGTCTTCCGCAGCCAAAAGGACAGCTTGAGCAAGTTCGCCCTGACTCTCCCGGGCAATCAACTTGTTCCCCGAGGAAACAGAGACCCCCTTGTTGCTCCGTCGGAAGACGATACCGAAGGACGTGTCGGAGCCGATGAAGTTCAGCGTTCTGTCGCGACCAACCAGCAGCGCGGTGAGACCGTCGAGGAGCAGTGTCACGGAGAGATAGATCATCATGCCTTGGTCCGGCACGTGCCCGCTTGATCCCACCTGTCCAAGGTCACCTTCGCAGACGATGTCCCCGAGGTCGAAACCACTGGGTTCACCCTGCCCTGGGCGTACGGAAAACGCAATATTGATCACGGGGTATAGCTATTTCCGATCAGGAAGAAGGCGATGATGCGGTTCCTGTCTGTGGAATCGACAATTAGCCTGTAGTTGGCTCGCATTCCATTTACAGTCATCCGCTTCTCGAATGTTTGGAGAGTACGGGCCGGATCGGAGACGCGTGTACCCTTTTCGACCAGCTTTTCTGCTGCTGCTTGCACCTGTGCCCGCGTTGCCGTCGGCGGCATGAGGTCACCGTGGCCGCCGGGAGCGGTTCCGCTGATGTGACGCTCATTGACCTCCGTGTAGGCCACCTGCTGCCGCCCCTTGGGCGTCAGCAGGATGAACGCTCCATCCATGTCGGGGTGTTCCTCGCGATCAGTCGGCATCACCTGAAGCTCCATCCGCAACTGCCCGATGCGCAACAGCCGCAGCAATTGGTGTTCATGGACGGTTCGCCCACCGATCGGCCGTTGCAGCACGGCCTCCTCCAGTACATAGCTGAAGTCGGCGCGGGCCAGCGTTCAAAGATCTGCTGCCGGGCCAGCCGGTCAGCCACGCGCTTCTCAACGGTCCAATGAAGTCGGCGCGGATTGCCTGTTCAGCCTCACGGGGGGCTGGGGGAAGCCCCCCGCCTGTGCAGCCGTCCCGACGCAAGGCACGATACGAGGAATGTGAATCAGGCCGTGGGCGCCAAGAAGTTCTCAAGGGTCTGAAGCAAAGTTTCGACCGCTACGCGCTCCTCGTTCTGGCTGCGCGAGGCGCTCGGATCCCACAATCTACTCTCTTCCGGAAACGCCTTTCTCAACACAAGCCAGACCCAGCTCATGTTGTCACCGGTTCCCAGATCCCGCACAAGCCACTCCCTGTAGCTTGACATCTCTCCTTCGTCATCCGCTGTGGAGAATCCGTACAAGAACGCCACGTGAGTAGCAAATCCCTGATCCACACCGAACATGCCGGGCCTTCGGCGCAGATGCGCAATAACCTCACCGAGCATCAATCGAGTGGCCTCCAATGCAAGATCTCCAGATAATTCGGATCCCATAGGGCATCATATTCGGCCCTGGTGAGACCCGTTCTGCCAGTGAATCCATCATAGACACGGTCCTCATGTACCAGGACGTCATGGTGGAACCACGCAGTGTCCGTGTCGCGATACTTACCCATGGAGTAATGTTCCGCGAGCGGATGGGGAATGGCGTTGCTTATTCTGTAGCGAGTTCCACCGCCCAGCCTCTCCTGGATCTCCTTCGCAACGTCTTCGCAACCATTCCAGTTCTTCGGATCCTTAATGTTTTTTGGTGTCCAGTCATCGCCGAGATCTGGGTAATCGGGTGCCAACCCCAAGGGATCTGCCCAGGTGTGGGGGTTGTGGACGTACGTGGCCGGGTTGGGGGCCGGGGAGAGGCCCAGTGGGTCAGGGGTGAGGTAGCGGGCGGTTTCAGGGTCGTAGTGGCGATGAAAGTTGTAATGGAGACCTGTCTCCGGGTCGAAATATTGACCCGGCATTCGTAGCGGGGTTTGTGCTGTCGCGTCTGCATTCCACGTGGTGGTTCCCCACAGGGTGGTTCGAGTCCGCCACGCTATGTCACCCTGCTCGTCGATGAGTTCGCACGGAGAGCCGATCAGGTCGGTGACGATGCTGAAGAAGCGCTGGTCGACCTCTACCTGTGGGGCGTCTGCGCTAGTGATTCGTTCGGTCTGCGTGATCGGCCGCAGGCCTTGATGATCCCAAGTGACAGTGATCGGGTTCGGGAGTTCGACTGACGTGGACGTCTGTTCGCAGAGGGTTGTCCCATCCCAGATGAAATAGGTTTCCTCAACAACGGGTTCGCCATTTCTGGCAAGTTGCTGCTTGGCGAGGCGGCGACCGAGCGGGTCGTAGAGGTAGCGCCAGCGTGTGCCGTCGGGAGTAGTGACGTCGGTAAGGCGGTTCTCGGCGTCCCATGCGTAGCGCCAGCTGTCGGGCTTATGGGAGAGCCGAGACTTCTGGCGAAGTGTGATCCGGCCGAGTTCGTCGTGTTCGTAGCGGATGTTGCCAGCACGTGTGATGGTGGTTCCGGTGTAGGCGCGGGGACCCCTGGCATCCTGACCTGGATGGGAAGACGGCCATGAGGCTTCGGTCTGGTTGCCAGCCGCGTCGTAGGCATACCCTTCAGTCCAGCCGTGGGCGTGGACGGCGCTGACCCGGCCCGCCGCGTCCAACTCGAAGCGTCGTCTGCCTGAGAGCTGGTCGTAGATGCTGACGAGGTTGCCGTCGGCGCGGTAGGCGTAGTCGCGGCGCTGGATGCTGCGGCCTGCGTTGGTGACCTGTTGGTCGATGAGGCGGCCCAGGGCATCGAAAGTGGAGTCCAGCGTGATGGTGTCGCCTATGCGCCGACTGAGTTCGCGGCCTGCTGCGTCACGCTGGATGGTCAGGGTATGGCCTGATGTCGTGAGGGTGGCGCGTCGGCCTGCCGCGTCGTACGTACATGAAGAGACCGCTCCCGAGGGCGTTGTACGCGAAATGCGTCGATCCAGCGCGTCGTGGTCAAAGGTGATTGTCCGGTCGTTCACGGTCTCTGACTTGAGGCGTCCGAAGCGGTCTCGGAGGTAGGTGATCGTCGCGTCCGGGCCGATTGCCTGAGCAAGTTGGTCCGAGAGGTCGTAAACGAACGTGGTGACAGTGCCAGCGGCGTCCTTGGAGATGATGCGGTCCAGGTCGTCGCGTTCGTAGCGCACGGTTTGGCCCAGGCCATCGGTGCGGGTAGTGAGGCGCCCTGCCTCGTCATGCGTGTAGGTGACGGTGCGGTCGTCGAAGTCCGTCTCGGATATGAGACGGCCTGCCGCGTCATACTCGTACTTCCAGGTCATCCCCTGAGGGTTGAGGACCTGAGTCAGACGCAGCTCGGGGTCGTGCTGGAACTCGTAGCGCACGCCGTCGGGTCCGGTCCGTGCAGTCATGATGTCGAAGTGGGTGTACTCGAAGCGGGACACAGCGCCCATGGCATCGGTGTGGGCGACGCAGTTGCCCTCGCCGTCATACGCCCACGACTGCTCGGTGCCGTCTGCTTCGATGCGGCGGGCCGGTTTACCCTCCGGGGTCCATTCCAGGCCGGTTGTGTTGCCGAGTGGGTCGGTCAGGGCGACAGGCAGTCCGAACCCGTCCCGGTCGATGCGGGTGACTGCGCCAAGAGGGTCAGTGATCTCAACCGGGAGGCCGGCCGGCGTTGCCGCGGATGTGGGTGGTGTTGCCCAGGGCATCGGTGATCGAAGTCGCGTGCCCGCACCCGTCGTAGCTATAGCGCGTGGTCGCCCCGGACGGGGAGATGACTGCGACGCGGTTGCCCCGCTCGTCGTACTCCTGCCGCGTACTGACGTTCGGTCCGGATTGGTGACGCGCACCGGAAGCCCGAACACGTTGTAGTCGGCGTGCGTCTCTCGTCCGTCAGGGCGAACGATCCTCGTCGGCTGACTCGACCCGTCGTACTCAAAGCGTGTGGTGTGGCTGAGAGGGTCGGTCAGGGACAGCAGCCGGTTGTAGCGGTCGCGCTTGTAGCGGGTGGTTGCGCCCAGTGGGTCGATCTCCGCCACCACTTGATGGGCGTCGTTGATCAAGTAGCGGTGCACGATCCCGCTGCTGGTCGTTGTGGTGGTGAAGCGCAGACCGGTTTCGGGGTCGGATCCGTCGTAGTCGAGGCGCAAGGCCATATGGCCTGCGGAACCGCCTTCGGTGATGCACCGGTCCCGGTCGTCGTACTCGTACTCGTAGCGACTGCCGTTGGTGTCGGTCCACGATGTGACGCGGGCCCGCTCGTCGTACCCGAACTGTAGGGGCAGACCCGAGGAGTTGACCACCTCGGTGAGGTGACCGTCGGTGTAGCCGTAGCGCAGGATCTCCTGGTCGGTGCCATCCGGTGCAGCGCCGGCCAGGTGCAGGGCGGTGATTCGGGCCTGGTAGGTGGTGAGCTTCAGGTGGTAGCCGCCGTGGTGCATGATCGACGTCGGCGTGCCGGTCTCGTCGTACTCGAAGGTGATCCAGTTGCCGTTGCGGTCGTCGATCTGGTTGAGCAGAGCGCTGTCCGCGCTGCGCGTGGTGAAGTGCCAGATGCGGCCGCTCTCCGGATCGCTGACCGTGTAGTCCCCGTCGATATCGCGGTCGAGAGGCCAACGGGGGCCGTGACTGGGCATGACCGGGACACCCGGGCGCGGGGTGCGGGTAGGCCAGTAGCAGGCCGTCCTCGCAGACGAAGACGATGCCTTCGGAGTCGATTTCCAGACGCTGGTCCGCGGTGGACGACCAGGATGGGCCGAACCATCTGCCCGCCTGATAGTCCGAGGCCACACGGCGGCGGAAGAGCAGAGGAAGGACACCGGGCAGACTGATGTCAGTCTGCGGCAGATACATCGCACCGGTGGCCAGATCAATCGGGTCGGTGCCTTTGCTCTTCACGGCATCTTGGGGCCGTGAAGGCTTGGCGGGATCGACAACGCCCTTGCGTGCGTTGCTCCATTCCCTGGCCTTCGCGGACCAGCGCGAGATCGTCTTCGCCGCACCCGCACCCTTGACCGGCGTCACGACCTCGAAGATCGCGCGCCCGAAACCCTCGCCCGGGTCCTTCTTGAAGGCCTCCCACGCGTTCTTCAGGGCGCGGTCGGGGTGGGCCGCCGTGGAGGCCAGGCCGGCCAGGGTCATGTTCGTCTGTTTGTAGTACTCGGCCGGGTGCGTGATGTTGTACGGGTCGAGTGGGTGGATCGCCCGGATGAAGTTGACCGTCCCCGCACCGGCCTTGAGGAAGCCGCTGCCGACGTGGGCCAGCTCGATGCCCGTGCCGACGCCGTAGTCGGCGAGGTCGAGCACCGCCCGGTCCAGTCCCTTCGGCTCCTTGGGCGCGTGGGCCAGAGCCGCCGCGACCGATGTCTTCGCCGTGTCCGCGGCTTCGTTCCGCTGGCGGCGGGCCTCGTTCAGGATCTCCTGTGCGCGGGACCGCTTCGCCTTGCCCGGGTCCGAGAAGGGGTCCGGCTCGGGGAGCGGGTGGTCGCCCGTGCGCGCGTCGTTGTAGGCGTCGACCTTCTTGTTGTGCGCCTCCACCGCTGTTTCGTAAGACGCCTTGCCCTCCTGGTGAAGGGCGATCGCCTCCTTCGCCTGGCCCTGCGCCCACCTCACCGTCGTCGCGTAGGCCTTCAGCGCCTTGGCGGCGTCCTCGAAGGCGTCCGATGCGTGCAGCCAGTCGGTCGGGAGCACGCCGAACTTCTCGCGGAACGCCTCGGCCGCCTCGCCCTTCCAATGGCTGGAGTCCAGCTTCTTCAGACCCTGGCCGACGTTGTTGAACGCGGTCTTGAAGTCCTGCAGGTTCTTGACTGCTGCAGTGATCTTGCCCGGGTTGCCGTGGATCAGCTCGTTCGCGTCCTCGGTCTCGCCGAGCTGCTGTTCATCGACCTCGGCACCGAGTGATGAGGCGGTGCGATCGCCCCAGTCCTCGACCAGATCCGCCACCTTGTGGTGGCCCAAGCGGTCAAGTCCGGCACCGGCCTTGTCCGTGGTCCAGTCGACGCCCTCGCCGACTTTCTCCTTGCCCCAGTCGACGCCGTCGCGGATCTTGTCGTACCCCGACCCGACCACCTTGCCGAGCGCGTCGCCCCAGTCCGGCATCAGCGATCCCCCCACGTCGGCTGCTCAGCCTGCTGGACAGCCTCTTCGGACGGGTCGAGCCTGTCGCGCAGTTCTTTGTCGGCCGCAGCGCGCACATCCGGGTCGATGACACCGGAGTTCTGCATCGAGTCCATCAGCCCGTCGTTGATGTCGTACGTGGTGTCCCGCCAGGTCTGCTGCGAGTCCGCGTGCGCCTTCGCGAAGGACTCCTTGCTGTAGTCCGCATCGTCGTACGGAGACTGTGACTTGATGTCGTCCCAGCTCTTCTGCTTGACCTCGTCCTCGGTCAAGTGGGGGTTGCCGTTGACGGCGTTCACGCCGATCTTGAGCGTGTCCTTGAGGTACCGCTCCTGTTCGGCGAACGAGCCCGCCGACAGGCCCACACCCTGCGCGAAGGCGTTCCCCCGCAGCATCAGCGCACGTACGCCCCACTCCCAGCGCTCGCAGAAGGTCTTGAACTGCTCCGTCAACCCGCCGTGTCCCAATTCCAGCCCGGACAGGGCGAGATCCGAGACACCCCGGCCGGTCGAGGCTTCGCCGATCATGCCGAGCTCCTTCAGCTCGGCATACGCAGCATTGATACCGCTCGCTATCTGCTCCAGCGCACCTTCCGGCGTAGCCAGATCAGGCTTGTCCCCGCTCATGCGTCTCCCCCGAGATCCACGGCCACCGCGTCCGGCACGATCCCCGCCACCGGCGGGAACAACACGCCCTCGTCACTGCCCGCATCCAGTGCAACCCCGGCCGGTACGGGCAGCATGGGCACCATCACGTCCAGGAGCCGCGCGCCGAGGATCGTCTGGTACGTCCATTCGCGCTCGACGTCACCCTGTGCCTGCGCAAAACGTGCCAGCGAATCCTCGTCGGAGAAGGCGCAGATCCACCGGACCCCGCCCTGCTCCGCGGTCCACAGGCTGCCGTACGGATCGATCGGCACGAGGACGGCGGTGCGCCGGAATTCGCCGAGCAGCACTGCGAACTCCCGGCGGGCAGCAGCGAGTCGGTCTTCCGGCTCGATGGTCGGTGCAGCCGTCACGGGGGCGGCAACCGCCGTTGAATCGGCCAGATCGGTAAGTCTCAAGGGCTGGTCGGGCCCTGTCCTGCCGTCCCCGTCACTGGTCATGCGCAGCATGTTGCCACGAACATTTTTTCGCATGCAACGGTGTAATCGGGAGGGTCGGGTCATATCGCACGCGCGATCCGGGGCCGTCAATTCCCTCTGCTGGACGTATCGTTGAGCTCCGAGCTCCGAGCCCCTTCTTGTGAGGAATGGTGGGTGGGTTGAATCCCACCCACCCTCCCCAACTGCCGCAGCACCCAGCAAGGTTGACCTTCTGTGCTCGACTTGCCACGCGCTGTCATATGCCCTTAGCGTTCGCAGCAATAAGCAACCCCGACCGGTGCTGGAACACCTGCCGGGGTCTGACCTCCGAGATCAAAACAAGGACCAATCTCGTGGCTTGCGTGAACTCTAGCCGTGCCCTGCCCACGCCCGCACATCCCATGGCCAACCCCGGCTACGGCAAGCGCCTGGCGCCCGGTCAACCCCCGCGTCGCAGCGGCGACGTCGGGGATCTGGCACCGCGGGAAGCGGCCGTCGCCGCGTTCGTCGACCGGCTTCCCGAGGGCGCCGCGATGGACCACAAGACCCTTGCCAAACACATCGCCGGCTACGGCCAGGCGGCGATCCGGAGCGCACTCAAGGCGCTCACGAACGCGGGTCATCTGCGCCGGATCAAGGAGCAGGTGGTTCGCGGCGACGGGGTGCGCTGGGTGACGCGCACGTACTGGTCGCGCGCTGCCCGAAGCGCCGCCTGGTGGCGGGAGTTCTGCCGGAGCGTACGAGGTGTGATGCTCGACGCCCCGGAACAGGCCCCGGGCCGCGCCCCGGACGACGAGCCGACCGCCAGCGAGCAGGCCGCCGCCGCACCCGCACCGGAGCGCACCACCGCCTACCGGACCCTCGCCGCCCTCGGTCGTACCGACCCACGGATGACCCTCTCCGCCGCCGACTGCGAGCGGCTGGCACCCCTGGCCGCGACCTGGCTGGAGTACGGCGCGGGAGTGCGGCACCTGACCCGCGCCCTCACCGACGGATTGCCAGACGTGGTCCACAACCCGGCCGGGATCGCCAAACGACGACTGGAGGACAAGATGCCGCCCAAGCCCGCCCGCGAGCCGGAGACCGTGCTGCGCAGCGTGATGGTCTGCATGTTCTGCGACACGAGCGAGGAGGACGAGCCACTCGTCAACGGCATGTGCGAGGCGTGCCGCAGCGAGGACGAGGACGACATCCCGGCCACGTTCCGACCCGGCCCGGGCCCGGCGGACGTGGCCGTGCACGCAGACGCCGTACGCATCGCGGCGGGACTGCCGCCGAGGGGGCGCGGATGAGCATGCAGGATGCGCCGGTCAGGGCACCATGGAGGGGAGGAGGCGACACCATGACCCCCAGGACCGCCAAGCCCCAGATGTCCGTCCAGGAGTTCGAGGAGCTTGCCCGCCGTTCGCCCGAGTTCGTGCGGCTGGAGTTCATCAGGGGAAAGGTCCAGGTCAAGCCCGTGCCGGACGGCAATCACGGTGAGATCGTCATGTGGCTCATCCGGCAGTGCATGCAACAGCGCCCGGAGCTGTCGCTGTACCCGGAGCAGGGGCTGAAGGTCGAGGCCTACCGCAAGGGTCGTGCCCGCCCCGACGGGTGCCTCGCTCCTCAGGAGAATTTCGCCGGCCAAGGCGAGTGGGCCGAGACGAGTGGGGTCCTCATGGCGGTCGAGGTCACCTCCCGCGACGGCGACACCGACCGGCGCGACCGTGTCGAGAAGCCGGACGGATACGCCGCGTCCGGTATCCCCGTATACCTCCTCATCGACCGTGACGCCTGTTCGGTCACCGTCCACGCCGAGCCCGCAGGCGGCTCGTACCGGAGCATCACCACGCGGCCCTTCGGCGGCGCCGTCGAGCTCCCCGATCCGGTCGGGATCACGTTGGAGACGGAGAAGCTCAAGGACTACGCCGACTGAAGTGCCCGCCTCGCATTCCGAAACGGGCCAGGGGCCGCCCTCACCCCGAGGCCCGCTATTTCCCCACCCGCCCCGCTCGTATGCTCGACGCATGACCGATCACCAGCCCGGACGGCCCACCGCGCGGCCCACCGAGAACGCCATGCGCCGCGCCCTCAAGCGGGCCAG
Organism: uncultured Actinomycetota bacterium; assembly: GCA_963836215.1. GTDB lineage: Bacteria > Actinomycetota > Actinomycetes > Streptomycetales > Streptomycetaceae > Streptomyces. The sequence continues at coordinate 3,317,957 of CAWIIU010000005.1, read as the reverse complement.
GGACGGGGTGGCCCTCGATGTCGCCGAGGCCGCCGTGCTGTTGCAGGCGCGGGGCGCGGATCTCGAGGATCTTGCCGCTTCCGCCGCGCGTGTGCGGGACGCCGGGCTGGAGGCGGCCGGGCGCGCCGGGATCATCACGTACTCGAAGAGCGTGTTCATTCCGCTCACCCGGCTCTGCCGGGACAAGTGCCACTACTGCACCTTCGTCACCGTGCCCGGCAAGCTGCGGCGGGCCGGACACGGGATGTTCATGTCGCCCGACGAGGTTCTCGACGTCGCGAGGAAGGGTGCCGCGGCCGGCTGCAAGGAAGCGCTCATCACTCTCGGGGACAAGCCCGAGGACCGCTGGCCCGAGGCGCGGGAGTGGCTGGAGGCCGAGGGGTACGACGACACCATCGCGTACGTACGGGCCATGGCGATCCGCATCCTGGAGGAGACCGGGCTGCTGCCCCATCTCAACCCCGGGGTCATGAGCTGGACCGACTTCCAGCGGCTCAAGCCCGTCGCGCCGTCCATGGGGATGATGCTGGAGACCACGGCGACCCGGCTGTGGAGCGAGCCCGGCGGGCCGCACCACGGGTCGCCGGACAAGGAGCCGGCCGTCCGGTTGCGGGTGCTGGAGGACGCGGGGCGGACGAGCGTGCCCTTCACCAGCGGGCTGCTCATCGGGATCGGCGAGACGTACGAGGAGCGTGCCGATTCGCTGTTCGCGCTGCGGCGCGTCGCCCGTGCGTACCACGGCATTCAGGAACTGATCCTGCAGAACTTCCGCGCCAAGCCGGACACGGCGATGCGCGGCATGCCGGACGCCGAGCTGGACGAGCTGGTCGCGACCGTCGCCGTCGCCCGGCACATCATGGGGCCGTCCGCCTGTCTGCAGGCGCCGCCGAACCTGGTGGACGCCGAGTACGGGCGGCTGATCCGCGCCGGGATCGACGACTGGGGCGGGGTGTCGCCGCTGACGCCCGACCATGTGAACCCCGAGCGGCCCTGGCCGCAGATCGACGAGCTCGCCGAGAGGTCCGCGGCGGAGGGCTTCGAGCTGCGTGAACGGCTGTGCGTCTACCCGGAGTTCGTGCAGCGCGGTGAGCCGTGGCTCGATCCCAGGCTCATGCCGCACGTAAGGGCACTGGCCGATCCGGAGACCGGGCTGGCGAACCCCGACGCCCCCGTCCAGGGCCACCCGTGGCAGGAGCCCGACGAGGGCTTCACCGCCACCGGGCGTACCGATCTGCACCGCACCATCGACAGCGAGGGTCGTACCCACGACCGGCGTGACGACTTCGACCATGTCTACGGAGACTGGGACGCGCTGCGCGAGGCCGCCGCACCCGGCATGGTGCCTTCCCGGATCGACACGGATGTGAAGGCGGCGCTGAAGCAGGCCGCGGACGATCCGACCAGGCTCACGGACGACCAGGCCCTCGCCCTCCTCCACGCGGACGGGCCCGCCCTCGACGCCCTCACCCGCATTGCCGACGACCTCCGCCGTCACGTGGTGGGCGACGACGTCACGTACATCGTCACGCGCAACATCAACTTCACCAACGTCTGCTACACCGGCTGCCGTTTCTGCGCCTTCGCCCAGCGCCGTACCGACGCCGACGCGTACACCCTCTCCCTCGACCAGGTCGCCGACCGGGCCGCTCAGGCCTGGGACGTCGGCGCCGTCGAGGTGTGCATGCAGGGCGGCATCCATCCCGACCTGCCCGGCACGGCGTACTTCGACATCGCGCGGGCGGTCAAGCAGCGCGTCCCCGGCATGCATGTGCACGCCTTCTCCCCGATGGAGGTCGTCAACGGTGCCTCCCGTACGGGCCTTTCGATCCGTGAGTGGCTCACCGCCGCCAAGGAGGCCGGTCTCGACTCGATCCCCGGCACGGCCGCCGAGATCCTCGACGACGAGGTCCGCTGGGTGCTGACGAAGGGCAAGCTGCCCACCGCCACCTGGATCGAGGTGGTCAGGACCGCGCACGAGCTGGGCATCCGGTCGAGTTCAACGATGATGTACGGGCATGTGGACCAGCCCCGGCACTGGCTCGGCCACTTCCGTACCCTCGCCCGGATCCAGCAGGAGACGGGTGGCTTCACGGAGTTCGTGACGCTGCCGTTCATCCACACGAACGCCCCGGTCTACCTCGCGGGCATCGCCCGGCCCGGCCCCACGGCGCGCGACAACCGTGCGGTCATGGCGATGGCGCGTCTCCTGCTGCACCCGCACATCACGAACATCCAGACGAGCTGGGTGAAGCTGGGGACCGAGGGCGCCGCGGAGATGCTCCGCTCGGGCGCCAACGACCTCGGCGGCACCTTGATGGAGGAGACCATCTCCCGTATGGCGGGCTCCAGTTACGGCTCGTACCGCTCGGTGAAGGACCTGGTCGCGATCGCGGAGGCGGCGGGCCGGCCGGCGAAGCCGCGTACGACGCTGTACGGCGAGGTCCCCGAGGAGCGGCAGCGGGCTGCTGCCGCGTCCGACGGACATCTGCCGGAGCTGCTGCCGGTGCTGCCAGACTGATCGCATGAGTGCAGGAGGAGCCGCCGGTCCGTCCGTACAGGAGCTCATCGAGGCCGCCAGGCGCGCGAGCTTCGTGGGCCGGGAGGACGAACTGGCGGCCTTCCGCGGCAACTTCGACGCGCCCGCGGACGGCCCGGGGCGGCGCCGCTTCCTTGTCCACATCCACGGCAACGCGGGCGTCGGCAAGACCTCCCTCTTACGCGAGTTCACGCAGGCCGCACGCGAACGCGACGCGCTCACCGCCGTCCTCGACGAATCCGTGAACAGCGTGCCGGAGGCGATGGAGGAGCTCTGCGTGCAGTTCGCCCGGCAGGGGCATGCGCTCAAGGCCCTCGACCGACTGCTCGCGACCTACCGGCAGCGCCGGTACGAGGCGGAGTCGGCCGCCGCCACGGCCACCGCACCCGACCCGCAGCAGGCCCCCACGGCGGGGTCGCTCGCAGCCGCCCAGGCCGGACTGATCGGCCTGGGCATGGTGCCGGGCGTCGGCGCGCTCGCCGGAGCCGTCGAGCCGTCCCAGGTCGCCCGCGGCGCGAGCACGGTGAAGGCCCTCCTCGGCGCACGCTTCGGCAAGCAGGAGGACGTACAGCTGGTCCTGGACCCGGTCGGGACGCTCACCCCGGTGCTGGTGTCCGAACTGAACCGGGTCGCGGCCGAACTCCCCTGGATCGCGCTGTTCTTCGACACCTACGAACGCACCGGCCCTTTCCTCGACTTCTGGCTGCGTGACCTGATCACCACCCGGCGCCACGGCACGGTCCCCGCGAATGTCGTCGTCACCCTCTCCGGGCAGCAGCCGCCCGACCCCGCCTGCTGGGCGGACTGTGCCGGTCTCGTGGCCGACGTGCCGCTCGCGCCCTTCACGGAGCCCGAGGCCCGTCGGCTCCTCGCGGCCAAGGGCGTGGTGGACGAGGGAGTCGTACGGGAGGTGCTCACGCTCTCCGGCTGCCTGCCCGTCCTCGTCTCGACGCTCGCCGAGAACCCGGGAGCGGTCGACGACCCCTGTGCCACCGCCGTGGAGCGCTTCCTGAAGTGGGAGCAGGACCCGGTCCGCCGCTCGGCCGCGCTCGACGGCGCACTGCCGCGCCGGCTGAACGAGGATGTGTTCCGGGCGGCCGTGGAAGGGGACACGGAGGGGCTGTTCGGCTGGCTGCGAGGGCTGCCGTTCGTGGGCGACCGCGGGGGCCGCGCCCAGTACCACGATGTCGTGCGGGACCCGATGCTGCGGCTGCGGCGCAACAGTTCGCCGGAGCGCTGGCGGACCGCGCACACCCGGCTGGCGGAGGCGTTCGCCGGGTGGCGGGAAGCGGCCGAGGAGGGACTGGAACCGGATCAGCGCTGGGGGCAGAGCTCCTGGCGCGAACTGCGGGTCGAGGAGCTGTACCACCTGCTGTGCGCGCGCCCGCGCCCGGCGCTCACCGTCGCTCTGCGGGACGGAGCCGACGCGTGCGACGCCGGCGCCGTCACGGCCCGGCACTGGGCCCGGACCGTCGCCGATGCGGGCGCCGACAGCGACAGCGAGCCGCTGCGGACCCTGGGCAGGGACGCGCTGGTCGCGCTGGAGGACACACAGCGCCGCGGCACCCGGGTACTGGACCTGATCCTCGCCAGGCCCGAACCGGACGACGGGACACGGGTGGCGGCACTCGTCGTCCGCGGCCGCGACCACCGCAACCTGGGGGAGTGGGAAGAGGCGCTGCGCGACTACCGGCGGGCGATCGACCTGGACGCGGACTGCCGGCGGGCGCACTTCGGGCTCGGGGAGACCTACCGCCTCGTCGGGCGGTACGACGAAGCGCTCGCGGCATTCGAGCGTGCCCTGGAACTCGACCCGGCCGACACCTGGTCGCTCGCCAGCCTCGCCCAGACGAAGCATGTCCTGGGGCGCAGCGAGGAGGCGCTGGCCGATCTGAACCGGGCGATCGACGCCAGGCCGGGACATGTCTGGGCGCTGGTGCGCAGGGCTCAGGTCCGGCGCGCGCTCGGCGACGGCGACGGCGCGCTCACCGACATCGGCCGGGCGCAGCGGCTCGACCCGGACAACGCGTGGATCCTCGGGGAACACGGCTGGATCCTGCGCCATGCCGGCCGCCACGAGGAGGCGATCGGCCTCTTCGACCGGGCGCTCGCGCAGGACCCGGCGTACGCGTGGGCGTTGGGCAGCCGGGCGATGACCAAGCACGCGCTGGGCCGGACCGAGGAGGCGCTGGCGGATCTGGAGAGCGCGCTGGAGCTGGATCCGGGCTATCTGTGGGCGCTGCTCAGGCGGGTCGAGATCCATCGCGAACGCGGAGACATCGTCAGGGAGTTCGTGGACCTCGACCGGATGGTGGCGCAGGCGCGGTCGAAGGAGTGGGCGTTGTCACAGCGCGCCCACGCCCATGAGCTGGCGGGGCGGTACGAGGACGCCGTCGCCGACTACGGTCTGGCGCTCAGGCACCAGCCTCGCTACGCCTACGCGTATGTCTCCCGCGGCCGGGCGTACGAACGGCTGAACCGGTACGAGGAGGCGCTGGCCGACCTGGACCGCGCGCTGGACCTGGACCCGCGGCAGGCCTTTGCGCTGGTGGCGCGGGCCAGGGTGCGAGGGGCGCTCGGGGACGTCGAGGGCGAGCTCGCCGACCTCGACCGGGCGGTGGAGACCGCCCCGGACAACGCGGCCCATCCGACCCTGCGCGCCGAGGCCCGGCGCCGTGCCGCCGGAGGAGATCCGTCGCCGACGACCTGAGCGGGCGTGGCCTCGCCGGTCCTCCTCCTTTCACTGTGAACGGCCGGTCACCCACCGCACCCGGTCCCTCACCGATCCGAAACGATCGCCCGCGGTCGATTACAGTGCTGCGCCAGGTGCATACGTTCGACGTCCAGGGAGGGGCGCGCGGTGAGCGCAGCAGCCACAGCCGTCTGGGGGCGTGCCGAGCAGCAGGATTTCCGTGCCCGTGTGCGCGGCGCCCTGCTCGGCGGCGCCATCGGCGACGCGCTCGGCGCCGGGGTCGCCGCACTGACGCTCGAGGAGATACGCGCTGCCCACGGGCCGGACGGCCTCGCCGACCTGGTGCCCGCCCACGGCCGCCGCGGGGCGGTCACCGCCGTGACCCAGCTGACCCTGTTCACCGTCGACGGGCTGATACGCGCCCAGGTCCGCCGGGACACCGGCGCCTGGCATCCGCCGACCGATGTGCACCGCGCCTATCTGCGCTGGGCGGCGACCCAGCGCGACTGGGGCCCCGACGAGCGCCGCAAGGACAACGGCTGGCTCGCCCGGGAGGAGTGGCTCTACACCCGGCGCGACCCCGCCAGGTCCACCCTCGTCGGGCTCGCCGACGAGTCGATGGGGACCCTCGCGGCGCCCAAGAACCCCGCGGCCCGGGATGCCGGGGCGCTCGCGCGGTCCGCGCCGTTCGGGCTGCTGGTGGGGTGGGAGCCGCAGCTGGTGTGCCAGCTCGCCGTGGAGTGCGCGGCGCAGACGCACGGGCACCCCACCGCGTATCTCTCGGCAGGCGCGTTCGCGGTCATCGTCCACGGGCTGGCCCGCGGCGAGACCCTGGACGGCTCCGTGCAGCGGGCGCTCGCGCTGCTCGCGGCGAGACCCGGGCACCAGCCCGTCACGGACGCGCTCAAGCACGCCCTCGGCGCCGTACGCCAGGGCATACCGAGCGCCCTGCGCATCGCGTCACTCGGCGAGGGGCACAACGCCGAGGACGCCCTGGCCATCGCCGTCTACTGCGCACTCGTCGGAGAGGACATCCGGCACGGGCTGCGTCTCGCGGTCAACCACGACGGCCCGTCGGAGACGACGGGCATCGTGACGGGGGCACTGCTCGGGGCGCTGCACGGCGAGACGGCGCTGCCGCCCGCGTGGCTCTCGGAGCTGGAGGGGCGGCCGACGATCCTGGAGCTGGCGGACGACTTCGCGATGGAGATGACCCAGGGTCCGGCCCTGCACGGCCCGACGGTGAGTTCCCCGGGCTGGCTGGCCCGCTACCCGCGCAGCTGACACCCGCGCCGCCCGTACACCCAGGGTCCGGCTCCACCCTCAGGAAGCCGGACCCGGGTGCGTATCGGGGATGCCGCTGCTCGCGGCACGCTCAGCCCTCGGATCCCTCCCGGCCCAGCACCTTCGCGGGCTCGCCGGGACCCGGCTCTGCCTGACCCGGCACGACGGCGGCGACGCCTGCGTCCGGCCCGTCGTCGTCCGTGTTGATCCGGGCGATGACCGCGTCCCGCTCGGGGGTGTCCTCCGGCTTGAGGAAGCCGATGAGGATGTAGAGGACCAGGGAGATTGCGAGCGGCACGGACACCTGCCACTGCAGGGCCACGTCCGTCCGCGCGGTGCCGTCGATCTGGTAGTTGAGGAAGAAGAACGCGATCAGTCCCGCCGCCCAGCTGCCCAGCGCCGCGGTCGGACCGGACTGACGGAACCGGCGCAGCAGGCCGAGCATGAACGGGATGGCGATCGGGCCCATCAGTCCCGCCACCCACTTGATGACGATGGTGATGATGTCCTTGAACGTCGGCGAGTTGACCTGTGTGGCGATCGCCATCGACAGCGCGAGGAACGCGATCGTCGACAGGCGGGCGGCGATCAGACCGCCCCGTTCGCTCCAGCCCCGCGCCTTCTTGGACAGCACCGGCGCGATGTCCCGGGTGAAGACGGCGGCAATGGCGTTGGCGTCGGACGAGCACATGGCCATGGTGTGCGAGAAGAAGCCCACGATGACCAGGCCCAGCAGACCGTGCGGCAGCAGCTGCTCGGTCATCAGCGCGTACGAGTCGGACGCGTCCGGCTTCTTCGCGTCGATGAGCAGCGGCGCGCACCACATCGGGAAGAACAGGACCAGCGGCCAGACGAACCACAGGATCGCGGAGAGCCGTGCGGAGCGGGTGGCCTCGCGGGCGCTGCCGGTCGCCATGTAGCGCTGCGCCTGGTTCCACATGCCGCCGTTGTACTCGAAGGTCTTGATGAACAGGAATGCCAGGAGGAAGGTCACCGTGTACGGGCCGGCGGTGGCGTCCGTGTGGCCCTGCAGCTCCGGCTCGTCCCACACCGTCCACAGTGTGCTGAAGCCGTCCAGCTCGCTCATGACCGCGAAGAGCATGGCGAGTCCGGCGAACAGCTGGATGATGAACTGCCCGAGCTCGGTCAGGGCGTCGGCCCACAGGCCGCCGATGGTGCAGTAGATGCCGGTGATGACACCCGTGATCAGGATGCCCTGGTTCAGCGAGATACCGGTGAAGACGGAGAGCAGGGTGGCGATGGCCGCCCACTTGGCGCCCACGTCCACGATCTTGAGCAGGAGGCCTGACCAGGCGAGCGCCTGCTGGGTCTTGAGGTTGTAGCGGGTCTTCAGATACTCCAGCGGCGATGCGACATGCAGCTTGGAGCGCAGCCGGTTCAGCCGGGGTGCGAAGAGTTTCGCGCCGATGAAGATGCCGATGGCGATCGGGAGGGACCACGTCACGAAGGACGTGACACCGTATTTGTACGCAATGCCGGCGTAGCCGGTGAACATCACCGCGCTGTAGCCGGACATGTGATGCGAGATGCCCGAAAGCCACCACGGCATCTTGCCGCCCGCGGTGAAGAAGTCGCTGACGTTGTCCACGCGCTTGTGCGACCAGAGTCCGATCGCGACCATCACACCGAAGTATCCGATGAGCACGGTCCAGTCGAGACTGTTCATGTGCCCCCTCCTGGGGTCCGCCTTGTGAACGTCCATGGCACTTCGTCAGTACGTCCGATCAGCGGCGCCCCCGTGCGGGATCGGGGACTTCCGGGATTGAACCGCCTGTTCGGGCGGCGGGTCAAGGCCTTCAGTGGTCATAAGTGTGAACGCAGATCAGAAAGCCGAACGATTTTGCTCGTTCTTGACCTTCGGGGGCGTTGTCGTGCACGTGACGGCAGCCACACCATGAGCAGGCACTTCGTCAGGCTCCGACCACAGAGAAAGACCGCACGGGATGCGGGTCCCGTGCGGCCGAGGAAAGGTGAGGTCAACTGCCGTTGAGATCAAGCCGGTTGCCCGAGCCGGGCTATCGCATCAGTTCGCCGGCGTTGACCAGCAGCGACTGACCCGTGATCGCCCGGGCCCGGTCGGACGCGAGGAAGGCCGCGGCCTCCGCGACATCCCGGTCCGTGGCCAGTTCGGGCAGCGCCATGCGCTCGGTGAGCCGGCCGAGCACCTCGGTCTCCGGTACGCCCTCGGTGTGCGCGGTGAACTGGACGTACGCCTGGACCGGCGGCCCCCACATCCATCCGGGCAGCACGGTGTTCACCCGGATCCGGTCCGGGCCCAGCTCCCGTGCCATCGAGTACATCGCCGAGGTCAGCGCCCCCTTGGATGCCGCATACGCGGCCTGCCACACCTGTGAGGGCGCGGCCACGGCCGACTGGGTGCCGATGATGACGACGGAGCCGCCCCGCTCCCTGAGGGCGGGCAGACAGGCCCGGGTCATGCGCAGGGTGCCCAGCAGGTTCACATCGATGACCCTCTGCCAGGTCGCGAAGTCCGCGTCCGCGAGGCCGCCGAAGTAGCTGTCCCAGGCGGCGACATGGACGACGGCGTCGATCCGCCCGAACCGCTCCAGCGCGAGCGCGGCCAGTGCCTCGCACTGCTGCTCGTCGGTGATGTCGGTACTGCGGTACGCGGTGTGCTCGCCGCCCGGGTCCAGCTCACCGGCCGACTTCACGAGGTTCTCCTCCGTGCGTGCCCCCAGGACGGCATTGCCGCCGTCCTGGACGACGGCCGCGGCGATCTGATGGCCGAGGCCGGCGCCGACGCCGGACACGATGACGGTCTTCCCCTGCAGCAGCATTTCGGCGACTCCCGGCTCTGGCGCTTCATCTGACGGAGCGTCAGAGTAGGTGCGTCCGCCGGAGGAGGGAAGGGAGACGGTGCCATGAGCGACAGTGCGCAGGGCGAGACCCGCAGCGAGGTGTACGCGGAACTGGCCGCGGTGGGGCCCTACGGAGTACGCCCCGGCCATGCCCTGATCACGATGGTGGAACCGCATCCCGGCCATGAGTACGCGTACAACCGCTGGTACGAGGACGACCACTACTACGCCGGCGCGATGGCGATGCCCTGGATGTACGCGGGCCGCCGCTGGGTCGCCACCCGTGAGCTCCAACTGCTGCGCACGCCCGAGAAGTCGGCGGTGGCCCAGCCGGTCACCGCGGGCTGCTACCTCTCCACGTACTGGATCACCGACGGCCGCTACGCCGACCACATGAAGTGGACCGTCGGCATCAACAAGCGGCTGAACCGGGACGGCCGCGTCTACCAGGACCGTACGCACGTCTTCACGTCGTTCCAGGACCACGAGGCAACGGCCTACCGCGACGGCGCGGCCGGCCCCCGCGACCACCACGCGCTCGACCACCCCTACGCGGGCCTGGTGCTCCAGGTCATCGACGCGGACGGCCCCGAGCAGCGGGCCGAACTGCTGGAATGGCTGCGCGCCCGCCATCTCCCGAAGCGGCTCGCGGGTTCCTCGACTGCCATGGTGACCGTGTTCCGCCCGACGCCCCTGCCGGGCGACCGGATGACCTATGTCAAGCAGGTGGAGGGCGTGGACACGCGTCTGACGCTGCTCTGGTTCCTCGAGCAGGATCCGAGGGAGGTCTGGGACGCTGAATTCGCCGGACTCGACGCAGCGGTCGTCGAATCGGGTCTCGGACGGGTGGAGCTGGTGGCTCCCTTCATCCCGACGGTCCCTGGTACCGACCGCTACGTCGATCAACTGCGCTGACGGGGCGGGGACGGGCGGTCGGGGAGCTCGGGGCGGGAGCATGGCCGAGCCCCCTCGGCCGGGACGGCGGACCAGTCGAGAGGGCTCTGTCAGGTGGTGCGTATGCGGCGGCAGAGGATGCTCTGCGCCGCCCGGGATGCGGCTCAGCCGAGATCGAAGGCTCCCTGCCCGACCTCGTTCACGAACGCGTTCCACGATGCGGGGACGAAGGTGATCGAGGGGCCCGCGGGGACCTTGGAGTCCCGCACGGCGATGGCTTGTACGACGGGGGACTTGACCTCAACGCATGCGCCGTTGCCCGTGGAGTACGAGGACTTCGTCCAGGTCTCCGTGGCGCCCTGAATGATTGCCATGTTCGCTCCGCTTTCGGCGAGGGGTGTGTTTGCGCCAGCGTTCTTGCCGACGTGATCGACGCTACTCGCCGCCATCGACGAGCGAGGCAAGCATTCACTCGACCGGATGGCATATCCCAGGTGACTCTTCCGTGGCGCGGCGGCGGGGTGTACCGTGCGATCCCCTCCCCGCCGATGCCCCTCGAAACGGTTTTTCAGAAGGTCGCGGCAAACCGCTCAGCGGGCATAGTCCTTCGCGATGTCCGCGATGAAGGCCCTCGTCTGATCCACGTTCAGCGCCTGCGCGCGCAGATGCTCGTACATGACGCTGTACTTCTGGACGTCGTTCGCCTTCTCCAGATACAGGTCGCTGGTGACACCCTCGATGTAGACGACGCTCGAGTCCGAGGCGTCGGGGAACTCCAGGATCGCGTACTGGCCGTTGATACCCGGGTGCGCGCCCATGTCGAACGGCAGCACCTGCACGGTGACATGCGGCAGCTGCGACAACTCCACCAGATGCTCCAGCTGTTCCCGCATCAGGTTCTTGCCGCCGACCAGACGGCGCAGCGCGGCCTCGTCGATCACCACCCACAGACGCAGGGGATGCTCGGCCTCCTTGATCCGGTCCTGGCGTCGCAGCCGGACACCGACCCGCTTGTCGATGTCGGTGGTGCCGGTCTCCGGCAGCGCCCCGGCGATCAGTGCCTCGGCGTACTGCCGGGTCTGCAGCAGACCGGGCACGACCTGCGGCTCGTACACCCGCAGGCTCGCCGCGTCCGTCTCCAGGCCGATGTAGACGCTGTACGGGATGTCGCCGAAGGCGTGCCACCAGCCCTGCTGGCGGGAGTCCTTGGCCATCTGCATCAGCGAGTCGACGATGCGGTGGTCGTCGACCTCGTACACGCCGCACAGGTCGCGGACGTCCCGCTGGCTGATGGAACGGCGGCCGTTCTCGAGGCGGCTGATCTTGGACTGGGACACGAGCAGGCGCTCCGCCACCTCTTCGGCCGTCATGCCTTTCAGCTCGCGGAGCCGGCGCAGCTCTTGTCCCAATCGGCGTCGCCTGACGGTGGGGTTGACGTTGGACGCCACGGAAACTGCACCTCCGACTGCGTTGCTGAGCGTATCTACCGCTCAGCAGATTGCCACCAATGGTCGTGGCCGCGCTGCGAAATGGCCACACGTGCGCATCGCGGACACGTCATGTGCGACTTCCGCGGCCGCGTCGGCAGGCACGCGCGGACGCGCGGGGCAGCGCTGTGCTGCCCCGCGCGTCATGTGCGGCTCCCGAACCGGGTCGTGGGGACGTCGGTGCGGCGGATTCGGTGGTGCTGTCGGTGCCCTGTTGCCGGTGCTCCTGGTGCGTACTGCTGATTCAGTGCAGTGCGACGCGGGCCATCGTTCCGCGGCGTGGCTGCATCGCAGCGGCCGCGACCTGATGGTTGCCGCTCGCTGCTGCGGTGGGATTGCGGCGAGGCTGCGCGGCCGCGCCGTTCTGGACGTCCATCACGGCGTGCGCCACGAGTCCGCCCATGGGGTCGTGTCTGATGAGATCCCGCAGACGGGATCGCGAGGAACGCCCCTCATTCCCTGGGTACAGGTGCTTGCCGAGTCCGACCGCGTGGGCCAGCGCGGCGAGCGCCGCGGTCCGCGGGTCCGGCGGTACGCCGGTGCGGATCGCACTGTCCAGCCGGGCTCTGATGTCCCGGCTGATCGCTGTCTCCGTCGCCTGGTAGCGAGTCGTCGGCAGCACTCCGCACATCTGGCCCGCCACGGCATGCACCATGCCGCACCGCTCCAGATGCGAGAGGTAGATCTGGCGCAGCCCCAGTCGGGGCCCGCCGATCCAGTGAACTGCGCGAACCGGGCTGCCGCGTCTGCGCAACAGCTCCAGCGCGGAGTCCAGGGTCGGATCTCCTGTCGGCCGTGGCATCACCACGGCGATACGATCCCCGTCTGGGGCTATCCGTCCTGCCAGAGCCAGCTCTACTAGCTGGGCTCCGGCCAGGCCGAGGTCGAGCGACTGCGGCTGCGCTGTGGTACCCGTGGTCGGGTCCAGAGCGAGCAGCAGAAGCTCTTCCGGAAGTGTTCTGCGGCTCCTGCCCATCCATGCCTCCCCGCGTGGATGAATGACAGGGTGACCCCTCTCACATTCATCTGTCGAGAGCGCCTGGGTACTTCGTGCGGGAACCGGTAGGTATGTCGTTCTCGTCTAGGCACGGGGGCTGGGTTCTCACACAGGACACTGATAGATGGTTCGGACAACACGGGCTGTCGTTCATCGGCACCCGAACCGCGTACGCATGGCGCATCACGCATGACTCATGGAGGAGGCACGGTGGCGGGCGAGTCCCCCGACAAGTCGGAGCAGCGGAAGTCGTCGGGGGAGACGACTCCGGGTGAACGTGACCCGCGGCTTGCCGTGTTCCGCCAGGCTTCGGCCCCGGTGGACCAGCCCACGGCGGTCTTCAAGCTCCCGGAGGGCGCCGAGCCCGCCCCGGAGGTGCCCGAGCCGGGTACGGAGTCGGGCTCGACGGAGAACGACGCGCGGCTGAGGGCAGCGGTGGCGGCGTGGGTGGCGTCGGCCGACGAGCCTGCCGCCGAGCCGACCGCGGAGACATCGGGGCTGCCGGAGCCCGAGCCGACCGCGGAGCTGCCGGAGACGCCGGACGAGGTGTCGGCGTCGGGCGAGGATGCGGCGCCGGAGCCCCCTGTCGAGGGTGCGGGCGTCGGGGGAAACGATTCGGACACCGACGAGTCCGCCGCCGATGACGCCCCTGAGGCCCGTGAGCCCGCTCCTGGGGCCACGGACGGCGACCAGGGCCCCCAGGCCACCGCGGAGCCCTCCGAGGCCGCCACGGAGCCCGCAGAAGCGGACGCCACCGCGACCGAGGAACCCGCGAGCACGGACACGCCCGAGCCGGCGGAAGCGGAGGCGGCGGAAGAGCCGGTGGACGGGGCGCCGGTGGACGACGCGCCGGCCGATGCCGTGGATGCTGCGCCTGCCGCTCCGGTGGACGCTCCGGCTGTCGCCGATGCGGTGCCTGCCGCCTCCGCCGAGGCGACGGACGAAGCCGCGACGGACGCGCCCGCAGATGCGAAGCCCGCCGAGCCTGCGGACGACGTTCCGGTGGACGCCGACGACAGCGTTGTCGCCGACGCGAAGCCCGAGGCCCCCGCGCCGAAGAACCCCCTGCCCACGCGCAACGCGGCGCCCGCCGAGCCGGCGGACGAAGCCCCCGCCGACGCGAAGCCCGAGGCCCCCGCGCCGAAGAACCCCCCGCCCACGCGCAACGCGGCCCCTGCCGACTCCGGATCCGCGGATGCAAAGCATTCGTCCGCCCCGGACAAGCCGCCCGTCGATCAGGCCACCGCCGTCTTCAAGGCGCCGCGTGTGCCGGCGGTCGACAACCCCACCACCGCGCTCAAGATGCCTCCGGCGCCCCGGCCCGAGACCGATCCGGCCAAGCCGGTCGAGCCTGCCGCGCCGGCCGCGTCGGGTCAGCCGGCCAGCACCTTCGTGCCGTTGCGCAGTGCCGACGCCGGAGGCACCTCCACTGCCGACAGGGCCGAGGCCGCCGCCTCGGCCCTGGCGCCCGCCGCGCTCACCGAGGCCGAGCGGACCCGGCAGCAGCCCATGCCGCCGCTGCCGCCGCTGGACCTGCTCGCCGAGCTGACCAACACCCCGCCCCCGCGGCAGACCGCCGTGCGCTCGGTCGCCAGGCGGGTGAAGATCTGGACGCCGCTCGTCCTGCTGCTTCTGATCGTCTTTGCAGTCGTACAGACTCTGCGTCCGCTCCCCGAGCCCGAGCTCACGCTCGCCGGTGACCCCACGTACACCTTCAAGGGGGGCAAGCTCGCCCTGCCGTTCCCCGGTGAGGGCCAGGGTGCCGTGGAGGTCGAGGGCGTCGGTACCGTCGGCACGTACGGCGCGCAGAAGCCCGCGCCGATCGCGAGCGTCGCCAAGACGATGACGGCGTACGTGATTCTCAAGGAGCACCCCATCACCGGCGAGGAGGTGGGGGAGAAGATCAAGGTCGACCAGCAGGCCGAGGACGAGGGCAAGAACGAGGACGAGTCCACGGCGAAGATCACACTGGGGCAGCAGTTCACGGAGCGGCAGATGCTTCAGCTGCTGATGATTCCGTCCGGCAACAACGCGGCGCGGCTGCTCGCCCGCTGGGACGCCACGACCGAGGCCGAGTTCGTCAAGAAGATGAACGACGCGGCCAAGGACCTCGGCATGACCAACAGCACCTACACCGACCCCAGCGGTCTGAAGGCCACCACCGTGTCCACGCCGCTCGACCAGCTCAAGCTGGCCAAGGCGGTCATGCAGAACGACATCTTCCGGGAGATCGTCAACACGCCCATGACGACGATCCCCGGCATCGACGGCTCGATCAGGAACAACAACGACGCCGCCCTGCTGAAGGACGGTGTCGGCGGCATCAAGACCGGCTCGTCCACTCCCGCCGGCGGCAACCTGCTCTGGTCCGCCAACACCTTGGTCGACGGCAAGGTCCGCCGCATCGTCGGCATCACCATGGGTGTTCAGAACGCGCGGCTCCTCAACGACAAGCTCGACCTGGCCATCGCCCACAGCATCAAGGTGATCGAGGCGGCCCAGGCCGGCGTCACCTCGGCGACCGTCGTCAAGAAGGGTGAGGTCGTCGGTTATGTGGAGGACGGCCTCGGCGGACGTACCGCGGTCGTCGCCACGAAGGACCTCAAGGCGGTCGGCTGGGGCGGTCTCCAGGTGAAGATCGAGATCAACGACGCCGGCAAGGGCCTCCCGCACTCGGCCAAGGCGGGCGAGCCGGTCGGCCAGGTCTCCGTCGGCACCGGCACCGGCAAGGTGACCGCACCGGTAGCGCTCCAGGGGGACCTGGCGGAACCTGGATTCGGCGACAAGCTGACCCGCATCGGCTAGCCGATGCGGGCCGGCAGGCCGTAGCAGCATGAGCACGCGGGCGTCCCGGGCCCCCGGGACGCCCGCGTGCTAGCGTCCCGGGCTGACTCACCGGGCAACTCAAGGGCACCGGGACGGCGTCCTTGAGAGTGCGAACGAGCGTGGCACCGCCGAACAGGCACGTCGAAGGCCGGCAGGCCGGACGACAACGGAACACGGACGGGGAAGACGGGGAGAGCCGCAGTGACTACTGCTGAGCCGGCCCAGGCGGACGGCAGCAGCACCCGCACGGGGCCGCGAATACGCCTGTCCACGTCCGGCTCCGACACCGGCCGGGAGGACTCCGGCGGCACCGGCTCCGACGGTGGGTCCGGACCGCTCGCCGAGGTGTGGGACCGCCTCTCCCGCCGTCCCGTGCTCGTCGCGACGGTCCTCGCCGCGCTCGTCCATCTCATCTGGTTCTTCTTCTTCGCCAACAGCGGCGGCGACATCGCGGCCCAGGACGCCTGGGCGGAGTTCGTCGGCCGGCACCCCGACTCCGCGTACAACCTCGCCTGGTACGGCGGGATGCACCCGGTCTCGTACAGCGTCGTCTCGCCGTATCTGATGTCGCTGCTCGGTGTTCGCTCGACGATGATGATCGCCGGTACGGTCTCCGCCGCGCTGACCGCGCTGATCCTGGTCCGCGTGCGGGCCGTCCGCAATCCTCTGGCGTGCGCGCTCGCCGGAGTGTTCGCCTTCCTCTGCAACGCCCTGTCCGGGCGGGTCACGTTCGGCCTCGGCATGATGTTCGCGCTCGGCGCGGTCGCCGCGGTGTTCTGCTGGCCGCACCGCTGGCGGACGAAGCGCTGGGCGAAGGCGGCGGTGGCCGCTCCGCTGGCCGGTGTCGCCACCGCGTCCAGCCCGGTCGCCGGGCTGTTCCTCGGCGTCGTCGCGGCCGCGCTGTTCCTGAACCGGCGCCGGCCGGGGGCGTACGCGCTCGGTCTCGCCCCGGTCGTCGTGGTCGCGCTCTCCGCCTGGCTGTTCCCCTTCTCCGGTACGCAGCCGATGTCGTTCTGGTCGACCTCGCTGCCTTTCGTCTACGGGGTCTTCGTCCTCGTTCTTGTGCCGCATCAGTGGCGCACGGTCCGCGTGGCGGCGGCGGTCTATGCGTTCGGCACCCTGCTGACCTGGGCGATCGATTCCCAGATCGGGTCGAACGTGTCGCGGCTGCCGATGCTGTTCGCGGGTGTGGTGCTGCTGGCGGCGCTCCCGTACACCGAGCCGCGCACCCGCAAGTGGTACGCGCTCGTTGTCGCCTTCGCGGGGCTGAACTTCTGGATCGGCTTCAAGGCCATAGACGACATGGTCCGTACGGCGCCGACCGCCTCCTGGAGCCGCGAGGTCGCGCCGCTCGTCAACCGGCTCCAGCAGGTGCACGCCGAGCGCGGGCGCGTCGAGGTCGTGCCCGCCAGCAGTCACCGCGAGGCGTCCGCGCTCGCGCCGTACGTCAATCTCGCCCGCGGCTGGAACCGCCAGGCGGACATGAAGCGCAACCCGCTCTTCTACGACGAGGACAGGACGCTCACGTCAGCCGGCTACCGCTCCTGGCTGGACCGGTGGGCGGTGCACTACGTCGTCCTGCCGAAGGGCTCGCCCGATTCGAGCGGTGCCCAGCAGGAGGCGGACCTGGTCCGCGAGGGACTGCCGTATCTGACGCCGGTCTGGAGCGACGCGAACTGGCAGCTGTTCGCGGTCAGGGATCCCATGCCGCTGGCCGACCCGCCCGCCACCGTGGATCACGCGGGTGCCGGCGAGCTGAAGATCCAGGTGAAGGCGGCGGGCCGGGTGCTGATCCGTGTGCCGTACTCGCCGTGGCTGAGCATCGTGGACGAGGACGGCAAGAAGGTCGAGAGCCCCGCGGAGACCGTGGCCTCCAAGGCGCGCGAGGACGAACCGAAGACCTTCGTTAATCCCAACGGCTGCCTCATCAAGGCGGACGAGGACGCGGAGGGCGACGAGTGGACGGAGCTGCTCGCGCCGCGGCCCGGCGTGTACCGTCTGGCGGCCCCGTACAAGCTTCCGCGTGGCACTCCGTGCCCCGAAGAACTTCGCTAGCCCCCTTACCCACGGGAACATCTATTGCCTTCCGGGCTGCTCATGCATAGTGGACTCGCTTGACATACCGAGCAGTTGGTCTATTGGTGCGGGTGTTGCATGGCGTGCGAACGATGCGGCGGAAACGGTGGAGGCGCAATCCCGGGAGCGATATGCCCTGAATGCGGTAAAGCCGGCAAGGGCGGGTCGGGCAGCCACTCCTGGGACGAGAGCTGGGCCCCGCCGTCCACCGTCGCGGGAAGGTTCTCGGTCCTCTCCCGGGCCGGAAAGATCTTTCTGGTCGGCGGAGTTGTGCTCACCGCGCTGGCGGTTGCCGCCTCGGTGACCGCGCTGTACGGCGGCGACTCGTCGTCGAACACGTCCGGCGACGGCGGCCCCGGCGCGGATCCCGGCTTCGACCCGGGTGACTTCGGCGGAGCCCCGCAGCGGATCGAACCGTCCGCCCGTCCCCCCGAGTCGGCGTCGCCTTCGCCCGGCGGCTCGGCGAGCGGCAAGCCGAAGCAGCCCGCGGAGGAGAGCGAGGGCCCGGCGTACTCCGCCTGGGCGGGGCCCGGTTGTGCCGGCGGTGGCCGCTACGAGGAGAACGGACGCTTCCGCGACGGCTTCGACGGCTGGTACACGGTGAACATCGGCGGCCACAAGGGCGACGGCTGCGACGGCCGCTTCACGGCGGTCCCGATGTCGGGGAGCCGTACGAAGGACAACGACGGCACGGCGACATGGTCCTGGTACGTCGGCAGCGGCTATACGACGTGCTCGGTGGCCGTGGTCGTACCGAAGGGCGGCCGCGACGAGGACGTGGCCGGCGACCCGACGGTCTACCAGGTCCTGGCCGATCCGGACGACGAGGACAGTCTGATCAAGACGTTCCAGGTCGACCAGGTCGGGCTCCGGGGCAGGGGCGCGGTCATCGAGAAGATCCCGGTCCGCAACCAGCAGCTCACGGTGCGGCTGGTCGACCGCGGCCAGGACGGGGCCGACGGCACTCTGGACGGCGGGCATCACGCGGCGGCGCAGATGCGGGCGGACTGCAGGGCGTAGGGCCTCGGGCGGTTTCCGTCCGATCCGCGGCGGTGGCTCCCGTCCTGTGGGGGGACGGGGGTCACCGCCGGACTTCCGTGGGAAGGCGGCGTCAGCCGGCCGTGGAGACCCCGGCAGCCGCACGAACCGCCTCGTCGCAGGCATCGCAGCGCAGGTGCTCCCACCGCGGGGCGTGCCACGTCGTGGGATCGGGCGCGGTGTGCGCCGTCTGCTCCATGCCCGTCGTCGGCCGGCCGCACATCGTCCGTGCCTCGCCCCATTCGTCGCCATGGGGACCGGGCCACTGCACGGCGTGCACCTGAACCGGCTGCCGGATGTCATGGCCGCTCGGGCCGTAGTGTTCCCGCTCCTGCGCAGCGTCCTGTATTGCTGTGGCGTACTGGCTCATGCGCAGACGATAGGCCCGAATCGTGTTTCGGGAACCCCGAATGCACAGCCATGTGCTGCACGAGCCCGAGCAGCGTCAGGGTCGACGGCTCGACGGGCGGGGTCCGCAATCGTCTGCCGGAAAGGGCGGAATGGGCCGTCCGTCAGGTGTTTCCGTGCTCTCCAGGACTCCTTCCGGTAACGAACTCCCGGTAACCCCAAGGGAATTCGCAATGTTGTTTCGCAACGACTATCCGCCGGAATGACCTTGCTGCATAGTGGCCGCCATGGCTTGCGAGGGATGTGGACGCGTTCACCGGGGAGCGCTCCCAGGGATGCCGGCGGACGGCTGTGCCGTGGACGCCATGTCGGTACGGGCGTACTGGTCCGAGGGCGGTGAGTGGGTCTCCAGAGAGCCGCTCCACCGGCGGTCCTCCCTGCTCGTCCGTGTCCGCACGGCGGTGCTGGGCGCGGGGGCCGCCCTGGTCCTCGGCGCGCTGGTGACGAGCGTGGCTCTGGCCGGCGGCGAGGGCAAGCCGACGCCGTCCCCGACCCCCGAGTTCGAACTCGGCAGCCGCCCGAATCTCATCACCCCCGCCCCGCCCGGGCCCGACCCGCTCCCGAGCGCCACCTCCCGGCCTCCGACGCCCACGCCCAAGGTGATCCCGGCGGCGCAGCCCAAGGCGCCGGCGCCCGTGCGGAAGTCCACGCCGAAGCCGTCGGCCACGAGCAGCGCTCCGGTCCGGCCGTCGATCCAGCCCTGGCCGGAGTACCCGTGGCCGGAGGACGACTACGGGCAGGGGGACGACTGCCGGAACGACCCGTACGACCCCTACGACCGGTACGACGACCGGCATCACCACGACCACTGCTGGTGATCCCGCAGACCGGTTTCCTCCTCCGGTATGCAGGACAGAGGGCTACCCGAACAGTGCGGGGTACGGGCAGGTCTCGAGGGCTCCGTCCGGCCGGTCGGCCCAGCGCCACCAGACGTGCGTGCCGGCGCAGCGCCAGATCATGCGGCACGTCCGCGTCGCGTCGTCCTCCCGCAGACAGAGGACGAAGCCGCCGGCGATGAGGGGCTGATCGCAGGTCGGGCACGGTGAGGCGGACGCGGACGGCATACGGCGCACCGTACCCCGCTTCCGGCGCACAGTTTCGGCGTGCGTTGCCTCGATGACCGGCCCCTTCTTGTCGCCGACCGACCTGGGCAGAGGCCCGGCCCGGGCTGCCTCAGGGCGTGGCGGGATGCACAGGAAATCGAACACATGATTGAATTCTGCGCATGGCCCACACCGCCTTCCCACCCGACCTGGTGCAGGCCCAGCGCGCCTGGAACCACACCTACGCACAGCTCGCCGAGAGCGAGGCGCACTACACGCTGCTGCGTCGCCGGCTGCTGAGACTGTCCGCACGGCTGGTGTGGCATCCCTTCTGGGAAACGGTTCCCGGCGGCTCACCGGCTGCGCGGGTGGAGCTGCGCGAACTGGCCCGCGCACCCGAAGAGCGGCCGGCCCGACCGGCCGGCCGGGTCCGCACCGGTGAACGTCTCCGGGGCGCCGGCCCGTGAAACCGAATCAGGACGCCTTCGCCGCGGACCGCTTCACGCTCCTGCTCCTGCTGGTGCCGGTGCTGCTCCGCGCGGGCTTGGCCGGCGCGCGCTTCCGCTTCCTCGCGGTCTCCGCTGTGCCTGGCACCGCCTTCGACGGCGCCGGCCGGTTCGGTGCGATCGGCCAGGTGAACTCGATCTCCAGCTCGATCTCCCCGTCACCGACCTCGATCTCGATCTCGCTGCGAAGATCGTCGGGAATCCGCAGGCTCAGCGTCCCCGCGTTGAGTTCCACGTCCGCCTCCCCGCCTTGCCTCAGTGCGGCCGCGAGCGCTGTGAGCTGATCAGCCGCCTCCAGGCGGGTCAGCGAGCGCTTCTGCTCAAATTTGAGGTCCTTCATGGCCGTCTCCGATCCGGCAGAAACAGTGGATATCGCCAATTCTGCTGCCATGAGCCGGATCGGACATTCTCAAAGCCGGGTGAGCCCCTTGGCCATTCGGATACGTAAGGCGGTGGCCACGACTTCATATCGGCTCGGGAAATGCGGCACGGACCCCTCATGTTCGCAGGACCGTACGTTCATGCCTGTCGATCCCGGTTCCGCCACCCCGCACACGCCGGAGAGCCGTCCGCAACGGCAACGGGACCCCCAGCCCCGCAACGCCGCACTCGCCGACGGCTGCCTGGCGCTGAGCCTGCTCCTCCTCGAGGCCGTGGGCGCGCTGATGCTGGTTCTGAACCTGGGGATCCGGGGCTGGGCCCGCTCCGGCTCGCACGCGAACTCCGAAAGCCCGTCCGAGGCCCCTCGATGGACTGGGTGCCGGTGTTCTGGCTCGGCGGGTTCACCATGGCCGTCCTCGCGATCGCCGTGATCCTTCTGCGCTCGGCACGGCCGTACGCGGGAGCGTTTCAGCTGGTCGTCGCCGCGTTCTTCCTGGTCGTGACCATCACGGTCGGGAACAGCGAGTACGAGCGCGCTCATCCGGCCCCGTTGCCGCCGTGCCCCACAGCGGCGGGAACGCCGTGTCAGCCCGACGATCCGGCGTCCCCGCACGGGCCGGGTCGTACCTCACAGCCATGTCGCAGCGGCGGGAACAGCGACGAGTGTGCCGAGAGCGGGGGCTGACCGCCGCACAGGGGTCACCCCAGGTGGAACTCCGCGCGCCACCGCAGGGCGCCCGGAGCCTCAGGGCGCGGCATCTGCTCGACCTGTGTGGCCCGCAGACCATGGACCGCGAACGAGTCCAGTTCCGAGCGGGTGAGCGGCCACGGCGGACCGTCCACCTGCTCGCCCTCCTCGCGGATGCCGGAGATGACCAGGAGTACCCCGCCGTTCGCCACCATGCGGGCCACGTTGACGATCGCGTCCGCACGAACCGAAAGCGGCATGGACTGGACCGTGATCGACTCCACGACGAGGTCGAACGCACCGACCCACTCGACCGGCGGGTCCAGGAGATCGGCCACGACGTAGTCAACGGCCGACTCGGGGAACCGCTCCCGCGCACCGCGGACCGCGGTCGGCGAGACGTCGAACGCGGTCGTACGGAATCCGAGCCCCGCCAGGTATTCGGCGTCCTGGCCGAGCCCGCAGCCGACCACGAGCGCACGCCGTCCCGCGCCGTCCGGCTCGCGCCGCTCGGCCCAGCCGACCAGCAGGGCATTCGGCTCGTCGCGGTCCCATGGCACTGTCGCCTCACCGGCCGCGGCCTCCGCGTAGAGCCGCTCGAACCACCCTGTCGGATCGCCCTGGGCAAGCGACTCGGAGGCCAGCCTGTTCGCGTCCACGTCACGGTCATCGGTCATGGATCCAGCATCGTCGAACCCGTGCGCCTGTTCACGACGGTGGGGGCGTTTCGCCGAGGCGTCGAAATCCCCGCCCTGTACAGGCACGGGGGTGGCACGGAACGTGCCGCGCCGGGTGTCCAGCGTCGGCCGCACGGCGCCCACCCCACCAGCCATGCGCGGCATCCGGGTGACGTCGACGGACAGCCGACCGGATCGCCGCCGCCACCGGCACCCGGACCGGCATCCGGTGTCGCAGCGCCCGGCCGCCGAACTCCCCCCACGCTTCTGCCTCTACGCTGGGGGCCGCCGATGGATGGATGACGAACAGCGATGGAACGGAGCGTGCGGTGACGACGGGGGAAGCGAACGGCGGAGAGCTGATAGGCAGGGTCCTCGGGGGCCGTTACCGGGTGACCTCCATCGTCGGGCGCGGCGGCATGGGAGTGGTCGCCCGGGCGGTCGACGAACTGCTGAACCGAGAGGTCGCCGTCAAGGTTCTACGAGCCTTCACCGACGCCTCCGCAGCCGAACTCACCGATCTGCGGACCAGGATGCAGCGGGAGGCGCAGGCCGCCGCGCGTATCCGGCACGCCGGCGTGGTCACTGTGCACGACGTGACCGAGGAACAGGGCCTGCCCGTCATCGTCATGGAACTCGTCGACGGGCCCTCGCTCGACGACGTGCTGGCGGAGCGCGGCACTCTGGAGCCGCACGAGGCTGCCGCGATCGGCGCCAAGCTGATGGACGCGCTCGACGCAGCGCACCGGGCCGGGGTACTGCACCGGGACGTCAAGCCCGCGAACGTGCTGCTGGAGGACGGCGAGAGGGTCGTTCTCACCGATTTCGGCATCGCCAGCATGGAAGCCTCCGGCGACGACGCCATGGCCAAGCTGACGCGCAGCGGTCAGCTCGTCGGCTCCCTCGACTATCTGCCGCCGGAGCGCGCACAGGGCAGGGAGCCCGGTCCCGCGTCCGACATCTGGTCGCTCGGCATGACGTTGTACGCGGCGGTGGAGGGCACTCCGCCGTTCCGTCGCGATTCCGCGTGGTCCACGTTGTCGGCCATCGTCACCGAGCCGCTGCCGGAGCCCCGCCGGGCGGGACCGCTCACGCCGGTGCTCCAGGCGCTGATGGCGAAGGAGCCGGAGGACCGGCCCACCGCAGACCACGCCCGCGGCATGCTGGAGCGCGTCGCCTCGGGCCAGACGGTGCACCTCGCGTCCGCCGCGCCGACTCCCCCTCCCACGGTGGATCCCGGCGCTGCGGCCGCCGTCGAACCGCCCCCCGGGTTCGGTCCGCCGCTGTTCCCTCAGCCCACCTCGCAGCCTCAGCCTCCGTATGCCGGCCACCCGCAGCCCGACCTGCCGTCGACGCTTCCGCAGCCCACCGCGCCGGTCGGGGGCCCCGCCGGAGTCCCCGCTTCCGAGACAAGCCGCTCCCTAGCCGGTCGCGCACGGCGCCGCAGCCGCGCTCTCACCGCATCAGCGGCCGCCATCCTGCTCCTCGCCGCGGGCGGCGGAATCACCTACGCCCTGACGGCCCAACAGGGCGGCACGACCCCGGACGGCACGCAGGCGGCGCCGGCCGGCTCGCCGGTGGGCGGCCACCAGCCGACGGGGGGCAGCACCCCGTCGTCCGCCGGTTCTCCTGGCGCGTCCTCGAAGCCGTCTCCCTCGGAGGAGACGGACAGTCAGGAGGACGAGGACCAAGAGACAGGTCCCACGACGACGCCCGACGAGGGTGACGAGCCGTCCGCGGACCCGTCCGCACCTCCGGAGACCAAGCCCAGTTCCACGGTGCAGGAACCCACCCCGGTGTCGACGGGCTGCAGCGGCTGGAGCCACCAGAACCGCAGCAACGGCTACGGCTACCTGGAAGGCGACTACCACCTCTTCACCGGGCCGTACCGGGAGTGTGGCTACGTGAGCCTGGTCAAGTCCGGCGTGAAGATCTGGTACCACTGCTACGCCACCAACGCCTTTGGCAACAAGTGGATCTACGCCCGTATCGAGGGCTCGGAAACCGAAGGCTGGATGTCCAGCAACCACCTCACCCGGGAGAGCGGCAAACTGGTCCGCTGCTAGTACGGCGGGTCGCCGGAAGCGGTGATCGCCGCCAGGAGCGACAGACACGCGCCCCTGAACTTCCCGGAGCGACACGGGCCGGCCGGGCAGTCGTTGATGTCAACGGTGGACGTCAGAGACCTTCTGATCCGTAGCTCCAGCCGGATCGGTCAGCGCGGTCACACCGGTCACTTCAAGCCCCATAGGGACGCTATCTGACGGGCACGGTTGCTGCAGTTGCGGTACTCAGTGCCTGTTTTCGATCCCAGGTTTTGAGTAGCTCTGTGCCCTAGGCTGGTTGGGTGTCCGAGGACGCCGGGCAGGCTGTGGAGCGGGTGTGTGAGGGGTGTGGGGTTCGGCTGCGGTCGGAGGGTGTCGCGTACCACGACGGCCGGGTCCAAACTGGAGAGGGCTGGTCTGCCAGGTCTCGGCAGCGACCAGCCGTGGAGGAATCATGACCGCAACCACGCGGAACGACACTCCAGTCGCCATTGAAGGTGACGGCGTAGAGCTGCGGATGCGGGAGGTCGGTGGAGGCATGACCGCCGCGTTCGTGCAATTGCCCAAGGGCACGGACTTGGCACCGGCCCTCAAGGGCCTGCCTGACGATCTGTGCCAGTGCCCTCACTGGGGATATGTACTCAAGGGATGCCTCAAGATGCGGACGATGACCGGGGAGGAAGTCTACGAAGCGGGGCACGCGTTCCATTGGGCTCCTGGTCATGCGCCTGAAGCGCTTGAAGACTGCGAGTACATCGACTTCTCGCCGTCGAAGGAGCTCAACGAGGTGATCGACCACGTCAAGTCACAGATGGGGTGACTCCCACTCATCAAGGCGCGACGCATGGCCGTGGGTGGTGAACATATGGCAGACCCTCCTCAGTTGTGGGTTGCCTTCCACCCAGTGCTTTGTGATGCTGCTGGACCACTGGCCAGCTGATCCCCTGAGGTCGGTGTAGCGGCTTTGGGCTGGAGCTGTCATGGGGCGAGGAATCATGGTTTCTTACGCTGGCCGCGAATCAGGCTGGCTTCTGGCCTGCCCGCAATTGCCCGATCGGGGCCATGATCTTGGAGGCTTGCCCCATGGTGGCTGCGTAAGGCAGTGGAGCCGACCGGACTGACCCGTTGATGTCAGATGCTGATGTCAAAGGCCCCGGACCATGACCGGCGGTTTCTGGGGGCCTTTGCGCTGGTGCCCCCGGCAGGATTCGAACCTGCGACACCCGCTTCAGGAGAGAGGGTGGGGTGTGTGGCCGGTGACCTGCGGCTTCAACGGCCGAGCTAGAAGGCATGGGTGGTCCTGCCCCCTTGTTGACCGGGGCTGACCCCTGCATCTGGCGCGGCTGTGGTACGCCCACTGGCTTGAGCTCCGAGGCGGCTTTCCGTATTCGGCAGGCGGTAGCCCGCTGGCTCTCTGCTGTCGGGGCTCTGGTCGGGGGACGGTGCTTGTCCCAGACACCTCAGCCGTGGTGCACGGATGGGGCTCACCTCTGTCCAGGTTCGCCGATCCTTGGCTCCCTCTCCTTGCGCTGGGCCACACCGTATGCGGACCCCGGACCCTGATGGACTGGGCAGCGGGTGGGGCACGGGCACCTTCTGATCCGTAGCCCTGTACGGGCCGCGGAACGCGGTGGACAAGGTGCTGAAGGGCGTGCGGATGCACACGTGACTGAATCTGCACAGCGAATGCGCAACTGCGTCACGGGTGCGTTCTGTTGGTGCGGAGTTGTCCTGGTCGGAGCTGTCGTGGCAATAGCTGTCGTTTTTCTGTGCGGCGCAATATGTAGAGAAGCTGCTCTCAATTCGTGTGCATGCGTGCATGGATGAGTGGCCGACTGTTTCAACTGCCCTGCTGGGAACAGCGACCGACTGGATGCCGGGCACGCTCCGTGATTTGATCCTTCGCGCCGCCGGGATCGCGCCAAGGCGTCCGGAAACGGATTTGCGCGCCTGCGGTCGCGGCCCAGTGTCTATCCCCAGCTTGGCCGCTCCCCCTTGTGAAACATCCATACGAAGGGCAGTTTCATCATGAACTCCGCTCCCCAGGTTCAGACCCTTGCAATCTCCGACGCCGAGCTCGACACCGTCTCCGGCGGCCTGAGCCCGCAGGTCGGCATCGCCGCCGGCCCCACGGCGATCGGCAGCTCGGACCTCGTGGCTCAGTTCGGCGCGGTCAAGGACGAGGTCCTGGACACCGTCGGCCAGCACCACCAGGCCGGCGTCACCGTCTCCTTCT
Organism: uncultured Actinomycetota bacterium; assembly: GCA_963836215.1. GTDB lineage: Bacteria > Actinomycetota > Actinomycetes > Streptomycetales > Streptomycetaceae > Streptomyces. Next base: position 3,291,303 of record CAWIIU010000005.1, on the reverse strand, counting down.
GATCGCTAGATCGCGGGACTTCCTCATCGCGGGATCGCTGATACCGGCAGCCTGACCGCCGAGCGGCGTCCACAACGACAAGCCCCTTACCCGCGGGTATACGCTGGTAGGGGGCTTGATCGTTAGGGGTTGCTTCTTCTTGCCCTGGGTCTTGCCGGGGATCTTGGCGAGCTGGGTTTTCGCTGGTCGGACAGGCGGACGCCTACGCCTGAGAGGTCGACAGTGGTCGTCGTTGGCTGCCGTCGAGCAGCCTCGGACGGCTGAGAGGCCCCGAAGTTTCCGGACAGGCACCCAAAACGTCCGTCAGCAGACGCAGCGCCGTCGCGGGGTGATGTACGACGATGATCCCAAGGGCATCGCCGTCGCGCGGTGCCGCTGCCTGCGATGTGCATCGCGCCGCTGCGCTGGCATCGGATGCGTCAGGCTGCCTCGGCTTCGGGGATCGCCGGGCATGTCTTTGCCACCCGCAATGGTCGGCCGGTCGAGCCGCGGAACCTGTACCGCTCGTTCACCCGCGTCGCCGACTCCGCCGGCCTCCGCGTGATCCGGCTGCACGACGCCCGGCACGGCTGCGCGACTCTGCTGACTGCGGCCGGGGTCGCTCCCCGAGTCGTGATGGAGATCCTTGGGCACAGCCAGATCAGCATCACCATGGACGTCTACACGCACGTTGTGCAGGACACGCAGCGGGAGGCGATCAGCCACATGGACCGGCTGCTCAAGCGACGGCCAGGCCGTGAGTGACTACCCCCGTTGATGTCAGATGCTGATGTCAAAGGCCCCGGACCATGATCGGTCCGGGGCCTTTGCGCTGGTGCCCCCGGCAGGATTCGAACCTGCGACACCCGCTTTAGGAGAGCGGTGCTCTATCCCCTGAGCTACGAAGGCGTTGCGGGACAGTGTAGCGGGTGGCCGACCCCCTGCCGCAGAGATTGATCAGGGGGTCCGTGTGGCATACACCCATCGGTCTTGACCCGGCTCACCCCCTCCGCATAGCGTCGCGCTCGTACTGAGCGTGCGCTTAGAGAGGGGCGATCGTGCCGGACCCTGAAGAGATCCTCACCGCCCCCGGTGCGCCCTTTGCCGTGGTGCGGGGGGAGGGCGGCGGGCTGCTGTACGCCGACGGGCCGCGGACGCTCAAGGAGTTCGTCGAGGCGACCTGGGGGTTCGGGGACCAGGCGTTCCTCGTCGGGGAGAGCGCGAGCTACACCTATCGGGAGTTCCTCGCCGCCGCCTCCGCCCTCGCGCGGCGGTTCGTCGAGGTGTACGGGCTGCGGCCGGGGGACCGGGCCGCGGTCGCGATGCGTAATCATCCCGAGTGGCAGATCGCCTTCTGGGCAACGCAGTTGGCCGGGCTCGTGGCCGTTCCGCTCAACGCGTGGTGGACCGAGGAGGAGCTGGCGTACGCCCTCGACGACTGCACCCCGCGCGTGCTGCTCGTCGACGGCGAGCGACTGCCGCGCGTCGACGCGTGGCGGCAGCGGGCCGGCGCGCGCGTCGTCGTCTTCCATCACGACGACACGGTGGCGGAGGGCATCGAGCGGTACGAGGACTTCGAGCCGGCCGATCCGCTCACCGCACCGCCCGAGGTGGAGGTGCGGGCCGAGGACGACGCCACCATCATCTACACCTCCGGCACCACCGGCCGGCCCAAGGGCGCCGTCGCCACGCAGCTCGCCCAGGTCGGGGCCGCGCTGCATCCGCGGTTCCATGCCAGTGCCGCCGCCCTCGCGCGCGGGCTGATGCCGGGGCAGTCGCCCGCTCCCGTCGTGCTGATGACCTTCCCCTTCTTCCATGTGGCCGCGTTCACCACGCTGTACTCGACGATGGGCGTCGGCGGCACGCTGGTTCTGATGCGCAAGTGGGACGCCGAGAAGGCGCTGGCCCTGATCGAGCAGCGCGGGATCACGCACTACTCGGGCGTGCCGACCACCGCGCTCCAGCTGCTCGATGCCGCCGAGCGCGGCGGCAAGGGCCTGGAGACGCTCACCAACCTCAGCACCGGCGGGGCCGCCGCGCCTCCCGATCTCGTCGCGCGGCTCACCGGTCGCCACGGATCGCGCATCGAGCCGCGCAGCGGCTACGGACTCACCGAGACCAGTGGCGGCGTGCTCGCCAACTTCGGCGACGACTACCGTGCGCACCCCGACAGCGTCGGCCGCCCCTCGCCCGCCACCGAGGTGCGGATCGCGGGCCCGGACGGGGAGGCGCTCCCCGAGGGCGAGGTCGGCGAGCTTTTGCTGCGCGGGCAGTCGCTCGTACGCGGGTACTGGCGGGACGACCGGGCGACCGCCACCGCGTTCCGGGACGGCTGGTTCAGGACCGGGGATCTCGCGACGGTGCGGGAGGGACGGGTGAGCATCGTCGACCGGATCAAGGACATGGTGCTGCGCGGCGGCGAGAACGTGTACTGCGTCGAGGTCGAGGCGGTGCTGCACGGGCATCCGGACGTCGCCGACGCGGCCGTGCTCGGGGTGCCGCATCCCACGCTGGGCGAGGAGGTCGCCGCGGTGGTGCAGTTGCACCCCGGGGCGACCGTCACCGCCGAGGAGCTGAAGGGGCATGCCGGCACGGTGCTCGCGGCCTTCAAGGTGCCTGCGCATGTGCTGCTGTGGGACGAGCCGGTGCCGCGCAATCCGACGGGGAAGATCCTCAAGCGGGAGCTGCGGGCGCCGGTGGAAGCGCACGTCCTCGGGAACGGGCTCAGGAACGCGTGACGCGCACCTTGTAGGCCTCGCCCCGGTCCTCGCGGATCACGGAGATCCGTACGCCGTTCTTCTTGTCGACGAAGGACTGTCCCGGCTGGTAAGTCGCGTCGGACAGCTCCGCGTGCACATTGGGCCGGCGGGTGCAGCCCCCGCTGTCCTGGCGGCTGTCCGCGACCGTCACCGGTCCCTGCCCGGTGTCGATGTCCGACTTCACGCGGTAGACGAGGACGCCCGGTTCGCAGATGGCGTCGTCGTTGCCGGCCCGGGTGCGTACCTCGACGGCGTAGCCCGAGTCGTCGGTGAGGGGCACGATCGCCATTTTGGAGCCGCCCGCGACGGCCAGCGGCGTCAGCGTGTACTCGGTGGTGCCGGGGGCCGAGGCGCAGTTGATCTGGTTGGCGTCCAGCCAGCCGAGCTTCCATTTGTGCCAGCCGAGCAGGTCGTTGTTGGCTCCCCAGTCCTCGGACATGATGTCCCAGTGGCCGACCGCGCCGCCGCCCTCGGAGGTGTAGAGGTCGGGCAGGCCGAAGACATGGCCGTTCTCGTGGGGCAGGACCCGGTAGCCGGTCTCGGCGTACGACCCCGAGCCGTCGTCCTGGCGGCTGTAGACGAAGGACGTGTTGGCGAGCGGCACACCGTCCGCGATGGGCGCGTCCGGGTTGCCGGAGAAGGTCACGGACAGGACGGTGTCCAGCGCGGAGGGGCCGGCGTTGGGCGTGACCAGGATGTTGATCAGGTCGTACTCGCTGAAGTCCACCTTGGGGTCGGCCGTTGTGACGATGTCCTCGACGAGCTTGCGATAGCCGGGCTCGTAGGGCGAGCCCCGTTCTATCCCGTAGGCGTCGAACGGCATCGGCATCCGCAGCCAGTCGCTGAGGGGTGCGTGCGGGACGTAGCTGAGGCGGCCGTAGGAACTGGTCCTGAACCAGTCGGACGTCTGCGGGAAGAACTCCGCGAGCCGGTCCAGCGCCCGCCCCTCGCCCGTGGCGTCCGGGAAGTCGATCATGAGGTTGAGCGCACGGACCTCGCCGATGGAGGGCGAGTAGCCGGGTGGGGTCGGCATGCCCTCCGACATCTGGATTCCCAGCGTGGCGGGTATTCGGCACGGTCCGAGTCCGGATTCGTCGGCCGCTGCGGCCGGTCCGGCGGATGCCCGGGTGGGGGCGGAGAGCGTGGCGCTCGCCGTCGTGAGGGCGGCGAGCGTGAGGGCCGCGAGGGCGGCGAGTCCTCCGATTCGGCGGGATCTTCGGCTCCTGCGTATCCCGTGGCGCTGCATGCAACCGCCTTCGGGTCCGCGGCAGCAGGCCGGGCCCTGGCTGCACTCTGTGCGATCAGCCTGTGACGAATGGTGGCCGTGCCGCGCGCGGAGGTGGGCCGATCGTGTGGATTTCGGCGACGGAATCCGACGGCCAAAGGCGTGTGACGCACGTCACATCAAAGAGGGGAAATAACCGGGGATCGTTTCCCCGTTTGAACCTTCGTCCCCCGCCAAACGGGGAAGCGGTCCCCACTTACGTAGCGATACGAGGCGGATGCGACCGGTAGGACCCCGATGCAGGACACGACCCGGCAGAACGAGAGGACGGAAGCCGTGAGCCCCACCGCCGGCACCGAAACGCGCCGCACCCCCCGGCCGAGGGCGGACGCCCTGCGGAACCGGGAGCGGATCGTCTCGGCAGCGCGCGAGATGTTCGTGGAGTTCGGACCCGACGTTCCGCTCGACGACATCGCCCGCCGCGCAGGCGTCGGCAATGCCACGCTCTACCGCCACTTCCCCGACCGTTCCGGACTCATCCGGGAGGTCGTCCTCTCCGTGATGTCCCGTACGTGCGACCAGGCGGAGCAGGCCGCTGCGCAGGAGGAGGACCCCTTCGCAGCCGTACGCCGCTTCGTGCACCGGGCGGCCGACGAGCGCATCGGCGCCATGTGCCCGATGCTCTCCAGCGCCTTCGACCAGGACCACCCCGACCTGCACGCCGGACGTGACCGTCTCGAAGGGGCCGTGCAGGGTCTCGTCGAGCAGGCTCAGGCGGCAGGGCGGATGCGCTCCGACGTCGCCGTCGGCGATCTGCTCGTCGCCCTCTCTCAGCTCACCCGGCCGCTTCCGGGCACCGGTTGCCTGGACATGGACCGGTTCGTCCACCGCCATCTGCAGCTCTTCCTGGACGGACTCGAAGCGCCGGCGCGCTCCGAACTCCCGGGCAAGGCGGCGACCTTGGAGGACCTGCGAACCGCGCCCTGACGCCTTGACGTTTCAGCAACGACGACTCTGACCACGTCCGTTTTGACCTCTCCGCACTCTTAGGTGGCTACACCCATGTCAAAAACAGCCGACATGCCGCTCGCAGACCCGAAGCGGTGGAAAGCTCTGGTCTTCATCGCCCTGGCCCAGCTGATGGTGGTGCTCGACGCGACGATCGTGAACATCGCGCTGCCCACCGCCCAGCAGGACCTGGGTATTTCCGACGGCAACCGCCAGTGGGTCATCACGGCCTACGCCCTCGCGTTCGGCGGACTGCTGCTCTTCGGCGGCCGTATCGCCGACCTGTGGGGCCGTAAGCGCACCTTCGTCGTCGGGCTGCTCGGTTTCGCCGCGGCCTCCGCGCTCGGTGGTGCCGCCACCAGCGAGGCGATGCTGCTCGGCTCCCGTGCGCTGCAGGGTGCCTTCGGTGCGCTGCTCGCGCCCGCCGCGCTCTCCCTGCTCGCCGTGATGTTCACCGACGCCAAGGAGCGCGCCAAGGCGTTCGGCATCTACGGTGCGATCGCCGGTGGCGGTGGAGCCGTGGGCCTGATCCTCGGTGGCTTCCTCACCGAGTACCTGAACTGGCGCTGGACGTTCTTCGTCAACATCCCGTTCGCGATCGTCGCCGCCGTCGGCGCGTACTTCGTGATCCGCGAGCCGGCCGGCACACGCAACCGTTCCTCGCTCGACATCCCCGGTGTCGTCCTGTCGACCCTCGGCCTGGTGGCGCTGGTGTACGGCTTCACCCGCGCCGAGTCCGCCGGCTGGTCCGACGGCCTGACCGTGGGCATGTTCATCGCCTCCGTGGTGCTGCTCGGCGCCTTCGTCCTCACCGAGGCCAAGGTCAAGGCTCCGCTGCTGCCGCTGCGCGTCCTGACCGAACGGAACCGCGGCGGTGTCTACCTGTCGCTCGGGCTCGCCATCATCGCGATGTTCGGACTGTTCCTCTTCCTGACGTTCTACCTCCAGGTCGTCAAGGGCTACTCCCCGGTCAAGACCGGCTTCGCCTTCCTCCCGATGATCGCGGGCATGATCACGGGCTCGACCCAGATCGGCGCCCGTCTGATGACGCGGGTGGCACCACGGCTGCTGATGGGCCCGGGCTTCGTGGTCGCGGCGATCGGCATGCTGATGCTGACCCAGCTGGAGATCGGCAGCTCGTACGCCGGTCTGATCCTGCCGGCGCAGCTGCTGCTCGGCCTCGGTATGGGTACGGCCTTCATGCCGGCCATGTCCCTGGCCACGCACGGGGTGAACCCGGTGGACGCCGGTGTCGCCTCCGCGATGGTCAACACCTCGCAGCAGGTGGGCGGCGCGATCGGCACGGCGCTGCTGAACACGATCGCGGCCTCGGCCACCAGCTCGTACATCGCCTCGCACGCGGCGGGAGCGACCAACCCGAAGCTCCTGGAGATGCAGGGCATGGTGCACGGCTTCTCGTCCGCGATCTGGTGGGCGGTCGGCATCCTGGCGGCCGCGGCGGCCATCGCCTTCACGCTGATCAACACCGGCCGTCCGGACGCCGGTTCGGTCACCGCCGCCTCGGGGGACGGTGTCGAGGACGAGGTCAGGATCCCCGTCGTCGCGCACTGACCCTCGCGGAGAGGTCGTACGGCGAAGGGCCCCGCCCGGGACACACCCGGGCGGGGCCCTTCGCCGTCCGCCGTGTCACCTCAGCCAGGGGAGGTCCGCGCCGGAGTCCTGCGGCTGGAGTCCCTCGGCGAGGATGCGCATGATCTCCCCGAGCTGGTCCACCTGCTCCGGGGTGAGCCGGTCGAACATGGCCTGGCGGACCGCCTCCACATGGCCGGGTGCGGCCCGCTTGAGCACCTCGAAGCCGGCGTCCGTCAGTACGGCGTTCTGGCCGCGCTTGTCGGAGGCGCAGTCCTCGCGGCGCACCCAGCCGTTCTTCTCCAGCCGTGCGACGGCGTGCGAGAGCCGGGAGCGGGTGATCTTGGCGTCGATGGCCAGCTCGGTCATCCGCTTGCGGCGACGCGGTGCCTGGGAGAGCTGCACGAGCAGGCCGTAATAGATGTGCGGCATGCCGGCGTCGCGTTGGAGCTGGCGGTCGAGATGGTCCTCGAAGAGTCTGGTGGCATGGAGGTAAGCGCGCCAGACGCGCTGTTCGTCGTCGGTGAGCCAGCGCGGTTCGCCATCGGTCCCGCCGGTGGATGCCGTGTTCATGCATCCACTCTACGACCAGTCCTTGAAAGTTGAACAATATAGATTTAGGCTTTGCTGTAGCTTGAAAGTTCAAGCGGATCGGGAGCCGTCCTCATGAATGCCACACCGACCACGGAGCGCATGCCCGCCCTCTACCTCTCGCACGGTGCCCCACCGCTCGCCGACGACCCCGTCTGGCCCGGCCAGCTCGCCGCCTGGTCCGCGGATCTGCCCCGCCCGCGCGCGATCCTGATGGTCTCCGCGCACTGGGAGGAGGCACCGCTCGCGCTCGGCGCGACCGAGGCCATGCCCCTGGTGTACGACTTCTGGGGCTTCCCCGAGCACTACTACCAGGTGCGGTACGAAGCCCCCGGCGCACCCGAACTCGCCGAATCCGTACGCGCGTTGCTCCGCCGCGCCGGTACGCCGGTGCAGGACATCCCGGACCGCGGCCTCGACCACGGCGCCTACGTCCCGCTGGTGGAGATGTTCCCCGGCGCCGACATCCCCGTCCTGCAGATCTCCATGCCCACCCTCGACCCGCAGAAGCTGCTGGAGATCGGACGCAGGCTCGCGCCCCTGCGGGACGAGGGTGTGCTGATCGTCGGCAGCGGGTTCTTCACCCACAACCTCGCCGCGCTGCGGCAGGGCGGGACGCCCGGCTGGTCCGTGGAGTTCGACGACTGGGGGCAGCGGGCGCTGGCCGCGGCCGACGTGGACGCGTTGCTCGACTTCGAGAACAAGTCCCCGGCCGGGCGCCTGGCTCATCCCCGCACCGAGCACTTCGCCCCGCTCTTCGTCACTCTCGGCGCGTCCGAGGGCGCCCTCGCGAACGGCCGGAGCGTGATCGACGGGTTCTGGATGGGGCTGGCGAAGCGCTCGGTGCAGTTCGGCTGAGCTCAGGCCCCCGGGTCCAGCTTCTTCTCGTACCAGGCGACATCCCAGTAGCGGTCGAACTTCCGGCCCACCTCTTCGTACATCCCGATCGGCCGGAAGCCGAAGCGGGTGTGCAGCCGGACCGATGCCTCGTTGGGCTGCGTGATGCCGGCGTAGGCGCGGTGGAGATCCTCGCCCTCGAGCGCCTCGAAGAGCGATGCGTACAGGAGCGTGCCGACGCCGCGGCCGGCGGCCTCGGGCGTGCAGTAGACGCTCACCTCCACGGAGGTGGAGTACGCGGCTTTGGGCCGCAGGGGCCCGCTCGTGGCATAGCCGAGCAGAGTGCCCGCCTCCGCGGTGGTGGTCGCGGCATTTCGGACATCCCGAGCAACCAGAAGCCGGTGGGGGCCGTCTTCAGGGTGGGAGCGCAACCAGGGGCGGCGCTGCTCGGGAGTGAAGAGGGTGGTGTCGAATGTGACGGCCGTCTCACGGATGTAGTGGTTGTAAAGGTCCGTAAGGGCCTCGAGGTCGGCCTCCGTTCCCGGCCTGACCTGCACCTCCCTGTGTTCCTGCGGCATGCGTCCTCCCACGGTGGCCGGACAGGGTACTGCAAGATCACGAAAATGCAGTCGCGTCAGGGGAATTCTGTCCGGATTCCAGTCGTTGTTTCCATCGGATGCAGGGCACCCGAAAGGGTGTCGCGACCTACTCAGTAAGGGAGCTCGCATGGCAACCCGTGCCGTCGCCCGCCGTCAGTCCGAGACCAGTGGGACCGACCGGGCAAGCAGCGTTCGCGCAGGCGGGGAGATCGCCGACCGCGACCTGGTCGGCATGTACCTCGACGAGATCGCGCGTACGCCGCTGCTCGACGCCGCCAAGGAGGTCGAGCTGTCCCAGACCATCGAAGCAGGTGTCTACGCCCGGCAGATCCTCGAGAAAGAGGTGGAGAGCGACGCCGGCGGTGCCACGCGCGAGGAGCTCGAGGCACTGGTTGCCGAGGGCGAGCACGCGAAGGACGTCTTCATCCGCTCCAACCTCCGCCTGGTGGTGGCCGTCGCCCGGCGCTACCCGCGCAGTGGACTGCCCCTGCTCGACCTGATCCAGGAGGGCAATGCGGGCCTGGTGCGCGCGGTCGAGAAGTTCGACTACGCCAAGGGCTTCAAGTTCTCCACATACGCGACGTGGTGGATCCGTCAGGCCATCACACGCTCCATAGCGGACCAGTCCCGCACGATCCGGCTCCCCGTCCACCTGGTGGAGGAGCTCGGCCGCATCCGTCGGGTGCACCGCGAGTTCAACAGGGAGAACGGCCGGGACCCGGAGCCCACGGAGGTCGCGGCAGAGCTCGGCTCCACGCCGGAGCGCGTCGCGGACGTACTCGACTGGGCGCGCGACCCGGTCAGCCTGAACATGGCGGTCGACGACGCGGGCGAGACCCAGTTCGGCGACCTGCTGGAGGACACCTCCGCGGTGTCGCCCGAGCAGTCGGTGCTGACGCTGCTGCGCAGCGAGGAGCTCGAGGATCTGATCGGCAAGCTCGACCACCGCACGGCGTCGATCATCCGTATGCGCTACGGCATCGAGGACGGGCGCGAGCGGACGCTGACCGAGGTCGGCAAGCAGCACGGTCTGACGCGCGAGCGGATCCGGCAGATCGAGAAGCACGCCCTGCTGGAGCTGAAGCGGATGGCCCGCGACACGGGCTTCGACGCGGCGGCCTGACCCCCAGACCGGGCCCCGGCACCCCTCCCCCCGGGTGCCGGGGCCCTTCCGTACCCGGAACGGCCCCGGGCCCCCGCCCAGATGTGGGAGGGGGCGTGCAGGGTCGTCCCCGCAGGGGATCGGCGGCGGATCCCGGGTGACGAGGCAAGCGCCTGCGGGCCGCCGACCCCGAGGAGTCGAGCCCGGAGGGCCAAGAACCCCGGCCCCGAGCGGCCAGGCGCCCGAGGCTCAAGCTTCCCTGCTCAGGCGCCCGCACCGCACAACGGCCCGAAGCCCAAGCACCCCGGCCCCAGCAGAAGGGCCCCCGAGGCCCAAGCCCCCTGCCCAGACGCCCGCTCAGCGCGCACCCCACCCCGCCGACCGCGACAGCCTCGCCCCCAGCTCCGTCAGGTACTCCACCAGCGCCCCCGGCCCCCGTACCGTGAACTCGCAGTCCACCAGCGCCAGTCGGAGTGCCACCCACTCCAGCGAGTCCGTCGACCTCGTCCGCAGCCGGCACGTACCCTCGCCCGTCGCCTCCGCCGCGCCCAGCGACTCCGGCAGCCTCGCCGTGACGAACTCCGCCGGCGCCTCGAAGCTGACGTCCACGTCGAGTTCCGGCTGGCGCGACATCGTGGCGCCGAGCAACTCTCCCGCGCCACCCGTCGGCAGCTCCCGCGGGGTGAACCGTGCCCCCGTCGCGAACGGCTCCGAGACCCGGTCGACCCGGAACGTACGCCAGTCCTCGCGCCCGGTGTCGTACGCCACCAGGTACCAGCGGCGACCCGTGGAGACGAGGCGGTACGGCTCGACCAGGCGCTTCGTCCCGGTGCCGTCACCCGCGCGGTAGTCGAACCGCAGCCGCTCCCGTCCGGTGGCCGCGCCCGCGATCACCGTCAGCGTGTGCGGATCGATCGTCGCGCCGTCCCCCCGTGTCAGCGGAATCGTCGCGGCCTGCAGGGTCGAGACCCGGTGCCGCAGCCGCGACGGCAGTACCTGTTCCAGCTTGGCCAGCGCCCGTACGGACGCTTCCTCGATGCCCTCGATCGCATGGCCCGCCCCGGCCCGCAGCCCCACCGCGATCGCGACCGCTTCCTCGTCGTCCAGGAGCAGCGGTGGCATCGCGGCGCCCGCGACCAGCCGGTACCCCCCGACCGCGCCCTTCGTCGCCTCGACCGGATAGCCCAGGTCCCGCAGCCGGTCGATGTCCCGGCGGATCGTGCGCGGACTCACGTCGAGGCGGTCGGCGAGCTCGCTGCCCGGCCATTCGCGCGGAGTCTGGAGGAGGGACAGCAGATGCAGAAGTCGTGCCGGAGTGTCCGTCATGTTTTCCAGGTTGCCTTCCCTCTAGGACATGACCTGACCTATATCGCCTCTAACTTTCTTCCTATGAGTTCACAGCCCGCCGTACCACCTACGGCCTCGGACCGCCGCCGCTGGATCGCCCTCGCCATCGTCATGACTGCGGCCTTCATGGATCTGGTCGACGTCACCATCGTCAACATCGCGATACCGAGCATCGAACGGGACCTGGGCGCGTCGTTCGGCGCGATCCAGTGGATCACCGCCGGATACGCGCTCGCCTTCGCCGCCGGTCTGATCACGGGCGGCCGCCTCGGCGACATCTACGGCCGTAAGCGGCTCTTCCTCGTCGGCATCACCGGCTTCACGCTCGCCTCCGCGCTCTGCGGACTGGCCGCGAACGAGGAGATGCTGGTCGCCTCCCGCCTCCTGCAGGGCGCGACCGCGGCGATGATGGTGCCTCAGGTGCTGGCGATCATCCACGCCACCTTCCCCGCGCACGAACGCGGCAAGGTCTTCGGGATGTTCGGCGCGGTCATCGGTCTCGGTGCGGTCTCCGGGCCACTGCTCGGCGCGCTGCTGACCCAGTGGAACCTCTTCGGTCTCGAATGGCGGCCGATCTTCCTGATCAACCTGCCGGTCGGCATCGCGGGCCTGATTCTCGGCCGCAAGTACATCACCGAGTCCCGCGCCCCGAAGGCGCTCCGGCTCGACCTGATCGGTGTCGTCCTGGTGACGCTCGGCCTGCTGATGCTGATCTACCCGCTGACCCGCGGGCGTGAGCTGGGCTGGCCGCTGTGGGGTCATCTGTGCATGGCCGGCAGCCTGTTGGTGTTCGCGGCGTTCGTCGCGTACGAGAAGTACAAGACGCGCAAGGACGGTTCACCGCTCGTCGAACTGTCGCTGTTCAAGGTGAAGAGCTTCGCCGCCGGTATCGCGGTGCAGCTCACCTTCGGTATCGCCTGTGGTGTCTTCTTCCTGGTCTGGACGCTGTACATGCAGATCGGCCTGGGCTGGAGCCCGCTGCGGGCGGGTGTGACCGGTGTGCCGTTCTCGATTGCCGTCTCGGCGGCGGCCGGGATGTCCGTACAGAAGCTCGTGCCGCGCTTCGGCCGGAAGGTGCTGCAGGGCGGCGCGCTCACGATGGCCGCGGGGCTGCTGCTCTACATCTGGGAGGCCGACCGGTACGGGACGGGCATCCACTCCTGGCAGATGATCCTCCCGCTCGTCGTCATGGGCGTCGGCATGGGTCTGATCGTGGCGCCGCTGACGGACGCCGTGCTGTCGGACGTGCCGCGAGAGCATGCCGGTTCGGCGTCCGGGCTGATCAACACGACGATGCAGATGGGCAATGCGCTGGGACTCGCGCTGGTCTCGGTGGTCTTCTTCGGCTCGATCGACGACCGGATCGCGCCGAGCGCGGTCGGGGCGGCGTTCGGAGAGGCGTTCCAGAACTCGCTGTGGTGGGTCGTCGGGGTGCTGGGCCTGATCTTCCTGGTGATGTTCGCACTGCCGGGGCGGCCGAGGATGTCCGCCGAGGCGGATGCCGCTGTGGACGGTGCGGTGGAGAAGGAGCCGGTGCTCACGCACTGAGCGGATGCGGGGGAGGGCCCGGCCGGGGACGAGTTCCCGGGCCGGGCCCTCTGCTGTGCGGGCGGCGACCGCCCTGGTGTGCCCGAGTCTGTTTACTTTGTGGGAATCGCGGCGTAGTCTGCCGCCGAAGTCACAGGTTCGGGCATGGAACGGAAGTAAACCCACATGTATGCACCCGAGCGCCAGCAGGAGATCCTGCGCCTCGCCCGAGACGGCGGCCGCGTCGACGTTCTCTCACTGGCGGAGGAGTTCCAGGTCACCGCGGAGACCATCCGTCGCGACCTCAAGGCCCTGGACCGGGCCGGGCTCGTACGCCGTGTGCACGGCGGCGCGATCCCGGCCGGGCGGCTCGACTTCGAACCCGATCTGTCCGAGCGGGAGTCCACCGCGGCCGACGAGAAGGACCGCATCGCCCACGCCGCCCTCGCCGAACTCCCCACCGACGGCAGCGTGATCCTCGACGCGGGATCCACCGTGGGCCGCCTCGCCGCGGCGTTCCCGCTCGAGTGCTCCCTCACCGTCGTCACCCACGCCCTGCCCGTCGCGGCCCGGCTCGCCGACCACCCCGGGATCGATCTCCACCTGGTCGGGGGCAGGGTCCGGCACCGTACGCGGGCGGCCGTCGACGCCTGGGCCCTGCGGGCCTACGGAGAGGTCCGCGCCGACGTCGTCCTCCTCGGCGCCAACGGCTTCTCCGCGGCGCACGGCCTGACCACCCCCGATCTCGCCGAGGCCTCCGTCAAGCGCGCGATGGTCGCGGCGGCGCGGCGCGTGGTACTGCTCGCGGACTCCGCGAAGCACGGCGAGGAGCACTTCGCCCGCTTCGGTGACCTCACCGACGTCGACCTGCTCATCACCGACAGCGGACTCGACCCCAAGGACGCCGAGGCCATCGAGGCCGCGGGAACGGACGTCGTACGCGCATGATCCTCACCGTCACTCCCAACCCGTCGCTGGACCGTACGTACGAGGTCCCGGCGCTGGATCGAGGCGAGGTGCTGCGGGCCACGGCCGAGCGGATGGACCCGGGCGGCAAGGGCGTCAACGTCTCGCGGGCCGTCGCCGCCGCGGGGCACCGTACGGTCGCCGTCATGCCGCTCGGCGGGGCGCCCGGCGCGCTCGTCGCGGAACTCCTCGCGGGACAGGGGATCGAGGTCGCCACCGTGCCGGTGGCCGGCGGGACCCGTTCCAACATCGCGGTCGCCGAACCGGACGGCACGCTCACGAAGATCAATGCACCGGGGCCGCAACTGTCCGCCGCAGAAGCCGAATCGCTGCTCTCCCTGACCGCGGCGCACTCGACCGCCGCGTCCTGGATCGCCTGCTGCGGCAGCCTGCCGCGGGGACTCGCACCCGAGTGGTACGCCGAACTGGTCGCCCGCGCCCACACGGCAGGCGCCCGGGTCGCCCTGGACACCTCGGGCCCCTCGCTGCTCGCGGCCCTCCGCTCGCACCCCGATGTCGTCAAACCCAACGCCGACGAACTCGCGCACGCCGTCGACCGGCCCCTCGCCACCGTCGGCGACGCCGTCAAGGCAGCGGAAGAGGTACGGGAGTCGGGTGCCCGGGCCGTCCTGGCGAGTCTCGGCGCGGACGGCCAGCTGCTGATCTCGGCCGCCGGAGTCTTCTACGGGCACGCCTCCGTGGCGGCGGTCCGCAGCAACGTCGGTGCGGGCGACGCGTCCCTGGCCGGGTTCCTCGCCGCCGGCGGAGAAGGCCCGGGCGCGCTGGCCGCCGCGGTCGCCCACGGCGCGGCGGCGGTCCAGCTGCCGGGCAGCGTGATGCCGACCCCGTCCGATCTCGACCCGTCGGCCGTCACCGTGACGGCCGACATCCCCCTGGACCGAGCACTCACCGAGCAAGGGAGCCCGCGATGAGCGAGATGATCACCGCGGACCTGGTCGACCTCGACCTGGCCGCGACCACGAAGGAGGCCGCGGCCCGCTCGCTGGCCGAACGGATGGTGGCCCTGGGACGGGTCACGGACCTCGAGGGCTTCCTCGCGGACGTGGCGGCACGCGAGGCCCAGATGCCGACGGGCCTGGACGGCGGCATCGGCATCCCGCACTGCCGCAGCGCCCACGTCACGGAACCGACCCTGGCGTTCGGCCGCAGCACCGGGGGCATCGACTTCGGCGCCCCGGACGGCCCGGCGGACCTGATCTTCCTGATAGCGGCCCCCGCGGGCGCGGACGACGCACACCTGACCATCCTGTCCGGCCTGGCCCGCCGCCTGATGGACGACGCGTTCACCTCGGCGCTGCGGTCGACGGCGGCAGCCCCGGAGGCGGCGGCGCTGATCCGGGGCGAGGCCCCGGACCCGGCCCCGGCGAAGGGGGCGGCGTCCGCGCCGGCCGACGGGGAAGCGGGGCAGGACACGGAGGCTGTGGGCGTACTCGTGGGCGGCGAGGGGGCGGCGTCCGCGCCGGCTGACGGGGAAGCGGGGCAGGACACGGAGGCTGCGGGGGTATCCGCCGGTGGGGAAGCGGCCGACAGCGGCTCCCCGGCGTTCCGGATCGTTGCCGTCACCTCGTGCCCCACCGGTATCGCTCACACCTACATGGCCGCCGAGTCCCTGCAGAAAGCTGCCGAGGCACGCGGCGTGCACCTCGAGGTCGAGACCCAGGGCTCCGCGGGGTTCACCAGGCTCGACGCCGAGACCGTCCGTGACGCCGACGGCGTGATCTTCGCCCATGACGTGCCCGTACGGGACAAGTCCCGCTTCGCGGGGAAGCCGACCGTCGACGTCGGCGTCAAGGCCGGGATCAGCCGGCCCGGTGAACTCATCGACGAGGTGCGCGGCAAGGCCGAGCGTGGCGGCGTCGCCGCCGCCGCGTCGCCCGCCGACGCCGCCGGTGACCCGGGCGACGGATACGGCACGCGGCTGCGCAAGTGGTTGATGAGCGGCGTCAGTTACATGGTCCCCTTCGTGGCCGCCGGTGGACTGCTCATCGCTCTCGGCTTCGCCATCGGCGGCTACGAGATCGCCGATGCCAAGTCGGTCGCCGAACACTTCGTCTGGACCGATCACACCAGCTGGGCCGCCCTCCTCTTCCAGATAGGCGGACTCGCGTTCAGCTTCCTCGTACCCGTGCTGGCGGGGTACATCGCCTACGGAATGGCCGACCGGCCAGGACTCGTTCCGGGCTTCGTCGGGGGCGCGATCGCCCTGACCATCAACGCCGGTTTCCTCGGCGGACTGATCGCCGGTCTGCTCGCGGGCGCCACGGTGATGGCGGTCCAACGCCTCAGGGTTCCCGCGCCGCTTCGCGGCATCATGCCCGTGGTCGTGATCCCCCTGGTGTCGTCCGCGGTCGTCGGGTTCCTGATGTTCCTGGTGGTCGGCAAGCCCGTCGCCGAGCTGCAGAAGGCGCTCACCGACTGGCTGTCCGGCCTCTCCGGGGCCAACGCCGTGATCCTGGGCGTCGTCCTCGGCCTGATGATGTGCTTCGACCTCGGCGGACCGCTGAACAAGGTCGCCTACGCCTTCGCGGTCGGCGGACTGGCCAACCCCAACGAGGGCTCGCTGAAGGTCATGGCCGCGGTGATGGCCGCCGGAATGGTCCCTCCGCTGGCGATGGCCCTGGCGACCGTCGTGCGCAGGAAACTGTTCACCGAGACCGAGCGGGAGAACGGCAAGGCCGCCTGGGTGCTGGGCGCTTCGTTCATCACCGAGGGCGCGATCCCGTTCGCCGCGGCCGATCCGCTGCGGGTCATCCCGGCCGCGATGGCGGGGGGCGCGGTCACCGGCGGGCTGTCCATGACGTTCGACTGCACCCTGCGCGCACCGCACGGCGGCATCTTCGTGGTCCCGCTGATCGGCAACCCGTTCCTCTACTTGCTGGCGATCCTCGCCGGCACGCTCGTCAGCACCGTGGTGGTCGTCCTGCTCAAGGGCGCCCGCAGGCCCCGGCCGGTGCAGCCCGCGGCAGACGCCGCGGAGGAGCCGAAGGTCCTCGCCGCCGCCTGACGGTTCGGGACGGCGTCAGGTCACCGCACCCGCGCGCGGAGCTCCATCGCTTCGCGCGCGGTGTGCTCGTCGCCGTACACCTCGCACATGTGGCGGCCGTCCGGCGTCGCCGTGTGCTCGACCTCCCACAGGCTCGTCTCGGTGCCGTCGTGCAGCAGAAACGCGTGCTCGTACAGCGTGAAGCCCGCGTCCTTGCCGTCCACGCGGTACTGGCGTCCGAAGACCTGGGTGATGTGGTGGGCGAACGCGGCCCGCAGCAGACCCGCGGACTCCTCGCCCGGCCGGTCCGTGTTCTCCGCGCGGCGCAGCACCCGGCGCGCGTGGTCCGCGGAGTTGTCCGGGACGTACATCCGGGGGAGGGCGGCAGGCGGCGCGGACATGAGGCCGGCCAGGAGCTCGAAGTCGGCGTCGAGGTCCGCGTCCAGGTCGCTGATGCTCAGCTCGTCCGACGCCGGTCCGTCCGGAACCTCGCACGAGGCGAAGCCCGGGAAGCCCGAAGGCAGCCGGGACGCGGCGAGCTGGGCCTCCGACTCGTCGGTGTACAGCTCGTGTTGCTCGGGGCTCTCGCACCCGGTGCTGTGCACCAGCTCCCACAGCACGAGCGAGGTGCCGTCACTGAGCAGATAGGCATGTCGGTACGTCACCCGGTCCAGCACGGCGCTGTGGTGCGAGGAGTGGAGCGAACTCGCGTGAGCCAGCGCCGAGTCGAGCCGCTCGATCGTGGCGTCGGGCAGATCGAACGAGTTGAGCGCCCGACCCAGGAGCCGCTCGAGCTGCGTCTCGGTCGTCTCGTACGGATCGTTCAAGGTGGGTCTCCAGGCCGTCGCCGCAAGTCACTTGGTGGTTGCTAAACGTAGCCCCTGGGTCTGACAGCTTGTCCTGCGTTCGGGAAAACGAAGCGTCCCGTTGTGAAGTTCCCCGCACTTGCGGGCCCTTGATGCCCCCATAGCTCAGCCGATGTCGTACAGCTCCCGGTACGAGGGAAAGACCCCGCCCGGTCCCTCGACGCCCCGGGCCGCGAGGACCGCTCGCACGATCGCCCGCGTCACCATGTCCGCCCCCGCCGCCAGCACATCGTTGAGCGCCAGCGGGTTTGCCGCGTCCAACGGGACCGTGCCGGTGGCGAGCGCGAAGACGGTGTCGCCGTCGTTGAGCAGATGCACCGGGCGCACCGCGCGCGCGATGCCGTCGTGCGCCGTGCCCGCGAGCTTCTGCGCCTGCGCGCGGGTGAGGTCGGCGTCGGTGGCGACGACCGCGAGGGTCGTGTTGAGCGGCGGCGGTCCGCCCGCTGCCCGCGCCTGTTCGAGCCGCCGCAGCGCCGCCGTGTGCACCTCGGGGGAGGGGTGGGCGACGGGCCCGTCGAAGTACTGCCCGTAGAGCACACCCGTCAGCGGATCGACCGCCGACCCCGCCGCGTTGGCGACGACGAGCGCGCCGACCGTGACGCCCGAGTCCAGGACCGTACTCGCCGTCCCGATCCCGCCCTTGAGGCCGCCGACCACCGCGCCCGTACCGGCGCCCAGGCCGCCCGACGCGACCGGCGCCCCGAGTTCCGTGCGCGCCGCGTCCTCGATCGCCGCCCGGCCCGTCGACGCGTCCGGCCTGGCTCTCCAGTCACCACCGCGACCCAGGTCGAAGACGCAGGCGGCAGGCACCACCGGCACGACCTGGCCAGGGCCGCCCACCGGCACACCGCGCCCCTGCTCCTCGAGCCACGCCATCGCGCCGGCCGCCGCGTCGAGCCCGTACGCACTGCCGCCCGTGAGGACGACGGCCTCGATCCGCTGGACCAGATTGCGCGGATCGAGCGCATCGGTCTCGCGCGTACCGGGGCCTCCGCCCCGGACGTCCACCGCGGCGATCGCCCCGCCCGGCGGTGCGAGGACGACGGTGGTGCCGCTGAGTGCCCGGTCACCTGTCACGCGGGCGTGGCCGACGCGCAGCCCGGCCACATCCGTCAGAGCGTCGTTCCCGGTCCTGTCCCCTGGCTCGGTCATGCCCCTTGCGTATCACGGGGGCGCCCGGGTCCTGGGCCGTCGCCGTACCCTTGGGCGTATGAGCACCGCCCCCACCCCCGGACCGCGAGACGCGGAGCGGTCCCGGCAGCAGCCCCCGAAGCCGAGGATCGACTTCGACGATCCGATGGACCAGCAGTCCTCGGACGATACGGACCGCGGGTGGGGTGAGCGGCCTTCCGCGAGCGGCGGCAGCGCCGACGATCTCGCGCGCTTCCTCGACGAGAAGCCGCCCCACCACCTCTGAACCCGCGCCGGGCGGTCCCTCAGGGCTGGTCGTGACCGGTGCCCCGCTGCGCCTGTGCCTTGACCGCGTCGCGGATCTCCTTCAGGACCTCGAGCTCCGACAGCTCGACGATCTCCTTGGTGCCTTCCTTGGCGGCGTCCCGGGCGGCCTTCCTGGCCAGGTACTTGGACATGGGCAGCACCATCAGGAAGTAGACGACGGCCGCGGTGATCAGGAAGGTCAGGGTCGCTCCGAGCACGGATCCCCAAAGGATCTTGATGCCGTCGATCTCGCCGTTCACCTCCCGACAGGTGCCCTTCAGGCACGAGCTGTAGGAGTCGAGGTCCTGGGTGCCGAACGCGCCGACCAGCGGATTGATGATGCCCTTCACGACGGCGTTCACGATCTGGGTGAATGCCGCGCCGATGACGACGGCGACAGCCAGGTCGATCACATTGCCACGCATCAGGAAGGCCTTGAAGCCTTCCAGAACGCTGACCTTCTTCTCGCTCACCAATGGGCCCTTCTTCGCATGTGCAGGTCACAGAATCAAACCTTCCGCAACCTACGGCACCGCCAGGTCGAGCTGTCCAGTCCCTCCCTGCCCAGAGGTG
Source organism: uncultured Actinomycetota bacterium (assembly GCA_963836215.1). GTDB lineage: Bacteria > Actinomycetota > Actinomycetes > Streptomycetales > Streptomycetaceae > Streptomyces. The sequence goes on along the minus strand of CAWIIU010000005.1, from coordinate 3,271,893 downwards.
ACGTGACGGCACGTCAGTGCGAGCTGCCGGTGCATCCCGCCGGCTGAGGCCGCTGAGCCGGCTCAGCACACCGTCACCGCAAGCCTCGACGTCGCCCCCGCACCGGCGAGCCCCGCGGCGGTCGTCCGTGGGACGGACAGCACCACCAGCGCGCCGCTGTCTCCCGACGCGTCCCGCACGTCGGGCACCTCGGTCACCCGGACCCCCGAAGCCACCACACGTGCCACGGGTGCGCCCTTACCCGCGGAGGAGTCGGGCGCCGCGATCACATCCACCCGGTCTCCCGGGCGCAGCAGCCGTACCGTCGCCGCATCCGCGATACGGACGGGAGCGGAAACCATCTCGGCGGCGGGCCGCGGTGCGCGGGGCGGAGGGACAGCGCGGGCGCCGTCGGCCGGGGCATCCGCCCCGCGGGCGCCCGACGCGGCAAGAGCGGCCGCCGTCAGGGCGAGACCGGCGGCCAGCGCCCGTCGGCGTCGGCGCATCGCCCGTCGCAGCCGGTGCGCTCCGCCGCGCACCCTCAGCGGAGGGAACGGAGGAACGCCCAGCGGCTCGGGCGCGGACGAGGCCGGCAAGGGTGAGGAGCCGGCAGCGGACGGAGGTCTGAAAGGACGCGCAAGAGGAGCAGGGGAGGGAGGCAGGGGAGGAAAGGACGACATCGCGCACCGCCTGTCGTGGAGGAGTTGTTCCGGTCGTCGACCGCTTGCTCCTCACGATCCACCGCCCGCCGCGATCCCGCCGACGCCTGTGGACGACCCCCGGGTTGTGGAAAACCCTGTCACCCGGAGCCCGTCCGGCGCCCTCGTCTCCCCGCGCTTCCGATCCGCCCGGTGGCTCGACTACGGCAGCTCGATACCCAGGTCCCAGCCGTCATGCGCATGCGTGCAGAGGCAGTTCCGGTCCTCGTTCCTCGGCAGCGCCCCCACCGCGTCGAACAGCACGTCGCGCAGCCGCCCCACGTTCTCGCCGAAGACCTTCAGCACCTCGGTGTGCGACACGCCCTCGCCCGTCTCCGTACCCGCGTCCAGGTCCGTCACCAGCGTCAACGACGTGTAGCAGAGCCCCAGTTCACGGGCGAGCACGGCCTCGGGGTGCCCGGTCATGCCGATCACCGACCAGCCCGCCGAGGAGAACCATCGCGACTCCGCCCTCGTCGAGAACCGCGGCCCTTCTATGACCACCAGCGTGCCGCCGTCCACCGGCTCCCAGTCACGCCCGCGTGCCGCCTTCAGCGCCACGGCACGTCCCGCGGGGCAGTACGGATCGGCGAACGTCGTGTGGACGACGTTGGGGATGCTGCCGTCCGGCAGCGGTATCCCGTCGAAGTAGGTCTGCTCCCGTGCCTTCGTCCGGTCCACCAGCTGGTCCGGGACGAGCAGCGTCCCCGGCCCGTACTCCGGACGCAGCCCGCCGACCGCGCACGGTCCGAGCACCTGACGTACGCCCACCGAGCGCAGCGCCCACAGATTGGCGCGGTAGTTGATGCGGTGCGGCGGGAGGTGGTGCCCGCGTCCGTGCCGTGGCAGGAAGGCGACCTTCCGGCCCGCCACCTCGCCGAGGAAGAGGGAGTCGCTCGGGTTGCCGTAAGGGGTGTCCACCCGGACCTCGGTCACGTCCTCCAGGAAGGAGTAGAAGCCCGAGCCGCCGATCACGCCGATCTCTGCGTTCGCGTTCGCCATGCCGATCACACTATCGACGCCCACCAACGCCGAGGACCCCGCCGTACGAAACGGCGGGGTCCCCGGGCGGAAGACAGAAGGCTCAGGCGGCCGAGCTGCCGGAGCTCGACGAAGAGCTCGTGCTGCTGGAGCTGGAGCTGGAGCCGGCGCTGGACGAAGACGAGGCGGACGTCTTCGAGTCCGACGACTTGGAGTCCGAGGACTTCGACTCGGACGACTTCGCGCCCGTGGCGGAGCTCGAGGACGTCGAGCTGCTCGACGACGAGCCGCGGCTGTCGTTGCGGTAGAAGCCGGAACCCTTGAAGACGATGCCGACCGCGGAGAACACCTTCTTGAGGCGTCCCTCACAGCTGGGGCACACGGTCAGGGCGTCATCGGTGAACTTCTGCACCGCCTCGAGGCCCTCGCCGCATTCGGTGCACTGGTACTGGTAGGTCGGCACTGTCTTCCTCCTGGCACTCTCACTCAATGAGTGCTAACGACGGTCCATAGTGACGTATTCCGCGAGATCAGTCCACTGTCACCGGCACTCGGTGACCGACGCCACGTGCCGTGATCCGTCCCGGCGCCCTCGCCGAGAGCCGTGAACGCAGGACCACGAGGGTGGCGAGGGCGAGTGCGGTGCCCACGAGCGGCACCACGAACCCGGCGCTCGCGCCATGGGCGTCGGCCAGCCGTCCGGCGACCGTGACAGCGGCCGCCTGGCCGAGCGCCACCGCGCCGGTCAGCCAGGTGAAGGCCTCGGTGCGGGCGGACGCGGGCACCAGGGGCTCGACCAGCGTGTAGCCGCTGATCAGGGCCGGAGCGATGCAGAGTCCGACGATCAGACCGAGTCCGGCGAGCAGCGGTACCGAGTGCACCGACCAGAGCAGCGATGCCGCGAGGGTCAGCCCGGTGTAGCCGATCACCATCCGGCGCCGCGGGCCGCTCTTCCAGGCGATGGCGCCGCACGCGATGCCGGCCAGCATGTTGCCGGCCGCGAAGATGCCGTAGAGGAGTCCGTTGGCGCCCGGGTTGCCGATCTCCTCGGAGAAGGCGGTCAGTGAGACCTGCATTCCGCCGAAGACCGAGCCGATGCCGAGGAAGGCCACGGCGAGCACCCGTACGCCGGGGACGGAGAGCGCGGAGACGCGCCGCTCGGAGGCGGCGCTGAGGGGGCGTACGGAGGGCTGCGAGCTCTTCTGGGCCGCGAAGAACAGTCCGCCGGCCAGGGTCAGCACGGCCTCGGCGATCAGCCCGGCCGCCGGGTGCACGCCGGTGCACAGAGCGGTCGCGAGGACCGGGCCCACCACGAACGTGAACTCGTCGGTGACGGACTCGAAGGCCGCCGCCGTCGACATCAGGGGCGAGCCTCCGCCGGAGCCCTCGGCCTGGGAGGGGCCCCCGCCGAGCTTGGCGGCCCAGCGGGCGCGCACCATCGGGCCGATCTGCGGCACCGACGCACCGGTCGGAACGGCGGCGACGAACAGCATCCACAGGGGAGCGTCCGCCAGCGCGAGGGCGGTGAGGGCCGATCCGGACGCGGTGTGCACCAGGATGCCCGGCAGCAGCACCGCCCGCTGACCGAAGCGGTCGGCGAGCTTGCCGCTCTGCGGGGCGAACAGTGCCATGGAGACACCGGTGACGGCGGCGACCGCGCCGGCGCTGCCGTAGGAACCGGTGGTGTGCTGCACCAGCAGGACGATGCCGATGGTCAGCATCGCGAAGGGCTGTCGTGCGGCGAAGCCGGGGAGCAGGAAGCTCCACACGCCGGGAGTGCGCAACAGCTGCCCGTAACCCGGGCGGTCGGTGGTGACCGTGGATGCCACGGCCCGTGCCTTTCTGCCGCCTGGTAGCGCTCCCCTGGATGTACGGGAGCTGCCGAGAGCTGTCCTCTTGCGCGGAACTGCGGTAGATGCCGTAGACCCACTGCAGAGGGGTTGCTCGGCCGCCATACGGTCGCGCCAGCTCTGCGTCAGGCAGAGTTGGTCGATCAAGTGTGCCTTCATCGTACAGGGAAACCTTGATGGTGCCCCTGGGAATCGGGTCACACATCTCGGCGTCCACCTGTGATTATTCGGACGTTCAGGAAGGGGCGCCGCTCACGCAGGCGGCTGACCGCCCGTACCCAGCCAGTCGGCCAGCTTGCCGCCCTGTCCGACCGCGCGCAGCCGGCGCTCGGCCGCGTCCCGCACCGGGTCCGTCGCCACCACCAGCAGCTCGTCCCCGCGCCGCAGCACGGTCGAGGGGAGCGGGACGAAGCTCTTCCCCTCGCGGACGATCAGGGTGACCGCCGAGCCGGCGGGCAGGCGCAGTTCGCCGACCTCCACGCCGTGCATCTTCGATCCCTTGGGGATCGCCATCGACAGCAGGTGCCCGCGCAAACGTTCCAGCGGTGCCGACTCGATGCCCAGATCGGACGCCTCCCCGGAGGCGCCGATCTTCAGTGCCTTCGCGAGCCAGGGCAGCGTCGGCCCCTGGATCAGGGTGTAGACCACGACCAGCACGAAGACGATGTTGAAGATCCGGTCGCTGTTCTCGACTTCCGACACCATCGGGATGGTGGCGATGATGATGGGGACGGCGCCGCGCAGTCCTGCCCACGACAGCAGCACCTTCTCCCGGCCCGGAGTATGGAACGGCACCAGGCTCACCAGCACCGACACCGGCCGTGCCACCATCGTCAGCACCAGACCGACGATCACCGCAGGCCAGAAGTCGTCGAACAGTTCGTGCGGGGTGACCAGCAGACCGAGCAGGACGAACATGCCGATCTGGGCGATCCAGCCCAGACCTTCGGCGAAGCCGCGGTTGGCCGGTGCGTGCGGCAGCCTCGAGTTCCCCAGCACCATCGATGCCAGGTAGACGGCGAGGAATCCACTGCCGTGCGCCATGGCGCCGGCGGCGTACGCGACGACCGCGATCGCCATCACGGCGATCGGGTACAGACCCGAGGCCGGCAGTGCCACATGCCGCAGCCCGAACGCGCCCAGCCAGCCCGTCGCCAGGCCGATGCTCGCGCCGATCGCCAGCTCCAGCGTGATCTTGCCGACCAGGGTGTACCAGTCGTCCACCGGACCGGCCGCCGAGAAGGCCACCACCAGGATGACCACGGGGGCGTCGTTGAAACCCGATTCGGCTTCCAGCACACCCGTCACCCGCGAGGGCAGCGGCACCTTGCGCAGCACGGAGAAGACCGCCGCCGCGTCCGTCGACGAGACCACCGCGCCGATGATGAGCGCCTGCCGCCACTCCAGACCCACCAGATAGTGCGCTCCGGCCGCCGTGATGCCCACGCTCACCGCTACGCCGACGGTGGACAGGGCGGCCGCCGCGGGCAACGCGGGTTTGACCTCCTGCCACTTGGTGCCCAGACCGCCCTCGGCCAGGATCACCACGAGCGCGGCGTATCCGATCACCTGCGTCAGTTCGGCGTTGTCGAAGGTGACGTCGAAGAACCCGTCCTGCCCGATGGCGATGCCGATCCCGAGGTACAGCAGCAGGCTGGGGAGCCCACTGCGGGACGAGATGCGGACCGCCGCGACGGCGATGAGCAGGACGAGCGAGCAGATGAGCAGGAGTTCGTTGAGCTGGTGGACAGTCAGTGGCCGATCCTTCCCCTCGCGCCTACGGGCCGGAGCGCTCCTCCGGCGGGCGACACTTCGTTACCTTACCTAATCTTTAACGTTTTCTTGACGCAATAGATCAACTGTGCGGGCGGCTGCCCGGTGGCCTGCTTACGGATACCGCGTCAGGACCGCCCGGAAGCTGCGCCTATGGTTGCTCCAGCACTCCCGGACCAGCCTGCGCCTCGAAGGACAGCGATGCCCGCCAACACAACCGCCTCTTCCCCCAAGAAGAAGAAGGGGCGACGCGCCCGTCTGCTCGTGATCGTCCTGGTGCTGGCGCTTCTCGCGGGTGTCGGATATGGCACGTACTGGAGCATCAGTACCGTGCGCGCCTCCTTCCCGCAGACCACCGGCTCGATCGAACTCGAGGGTCTGCGCGGCCAGGTCGAGGTCAAGCGCGACGACTTCGGCATTCCGCAGATCTACGCGGACAGCGACGAGGACCTCTTCCGCGCCCAGGGCTTCGTCCAGGCGCAGGACCGCTTCTGGGAGATGGACGTACGCCGCCACATGACGGCCGGCCGGCTCTCCGAGATGTTCGGCTCCGGGCAGGTCGACACGGACGCGTTCCTGCGCACGCTCGGCTGGCGCCGGGTCGCGCAGCAGGAGTACGACAAGGTCCTGTCGCCGCAGACGAAGAAGTACCTGCAGGCCTACGCCGAAGGCGTCAATGCCTACCTCAAGGACAAGGGCGCCGAAGAGCTCTCCGTCGAGTACGCGGCCCTGTCCTTCACCAACAGCTACAAGCCCGAGCCCTGGACTCCGGTCGACTCGGTGGCCTGGCTCAAGGCGATGGCCTGGGACCTGCGCGGCAACATGCAGGAGGAGATCGACCGCTCGCTGCTGACCAGCCGGCTCGACGAGAAGCAGATCAAGGACCTGTACCCGTCGTATCCGTACGACAGGAACAAGCCGATCGTCGGCAAGGGCGGCATCGACCCGGTGACGGGCAAGTTCGACCCGTCCGCCCGTCCCTCCGGCGAGTCGGGCAACGGCGGGTCCGGCAACGGCGGCTCGGGCAACGGCGGAAACGGCACCGGCACCGGCGGGAGCACCCCCTCCGGCGCCGCCCAGGGCCTGAACTCCCAGCTCGCCTCGCTCTCCAAGACCCTGGAGAAGATCCCCGCGCTCCTCGGCCCGAGCGGCAACGGCATCGGCTCCAATTCCTGGGTCGTCGCCTCCAAGTACACGACGACCGGCAAGCCCATGCTGGCCAACGATCCGCACCTCGCGCCGCAGCTGCCCTCGCTCTGGTACCAGATGGGCCTGCACTGCCGGACGGTCTCGCCCTCCTGCCAGTACGACACCGCGGGGTACACCTTCTCCGGAACGCCCGGCGTGATCATCGGGCACAACCAGAAGATCGCCTGGGGCTTCACCAACCTCGGCGCGGATGTCACCGACCTCTATCTGGAGAAGCTCAGCGGCGACAGCTATCAGGTGGCCGGTGAGGACCGGAAGCTGACCACCCGCAAGGAGGTCATCAAGGTGGCCGGCGGGAAGAGCAAGACGATAACCGTCCGCTCCACGGAGCACGGCCCACTGGTGTCCGACCGCAGCACCGAGCTGGAGAAGGTCGGCCAGAAGGCCCCGGTCTCCAATTCCGCGCCCGACCGTGCCACCGGATACGCCGTCTCCCTGCAGTGGACGGCCCTGCAGCCGGGCAGGTCGATGGACGCCGTGTTCGCGCTGAACCGGGCGGGTGACTTCAAGAGCTTCCGCGCGGCGGTCAAGAACTTCGAGGTCCCCTCGCAGAACCTCGTCTACGCCGACTCCGCCGGCAACATCGGCTACCAGGCCCCCGGAAAGATCCCGGTGCGGGCCAAGGGCGACGGCTCGGTCCCGGCTCCGGGCTGGGACCCGGCGTACAAGTGGAAGGGGTACATCCCCTTCGATGAGCTGCCGTTCGAGGAGAACCCCGAGCGCGGCTACATCGTCACCGCGAACCAGGCCGTGATCGACGCCAAGAAGTACCCGTACCTGCTGACCGCGGACTACGGCTACGGCGCCCGCAGCCAGCGGATCAACGACCTCATCGAGCAGAAGATCCAGGGTGGCGGCAAGATCTCCACCGAGGACATGCGCACCATGCAGATGGACAACAGCAGCGAGATCGCCAAGCTGCTCAAGCCGTATCTGCTGAAGATCGACATCTCGGACCCCTACGTCCGCGAGGCGCAGAAGCTGCTGGAGGACTGGGACTACACCCAGGAACCCGACTCGGCTGCCGCCGCCTACTTCAACGGCGTCTGGCGCAACGTCCTCAAGCTCGCTTTCGGCAACAAGCTGCCCAAGGAGCTGCGCGTCGAGGGCGACTGCCTCAATGTCCTTCCGGCCGACAGCACGGCCCCGCAGGACGAACTCGGCCGGGTGCGTGAGTGCGGCCAGCGTGACGCGGACTCCGCGCAGCCGGACGGCGGCGACCGCTGGTTCGAGGTGGTGCGCCGCATCCTCACGGACGAGACGAACGAGTGGTGGCGGTCCCCGGCCAGCCGTACGGACGAGGCGACCGACACCCGTGACGAGCTGCTCGCCCGCGCGATGGAGGACGCCCGCTGGGAGCTGACGGCCGAGCTCGGCAAGGACATCTCCAGCTGGAGCTGGGGGCGGCTGCACCAGCTGACGCTGAAGAACCAGACGCTCGGCACCGAGGGCCCCGGCTTCCTGCAGTACGTGCTCAACCGCGGCCCGTGGAACCTGGGCGGCGGCGAGGCGGCGGTCAACGCCACCGGCTGGAACGCGGCCGGCGGCTACGACGTGATCTGGGTGCCGTCGATGCGGATGGTCGTGAACGTCGGTGACTGGGACAAGTCCCGCTGGATCAACCTGAGCGGCGCCTCGGGGCACGCGTACAGCGCGCACTACACCGACCAGACGGACAAGTGGGCCAAGGGCGAGCTGCTCGACTGGGCCTATGGCGAGCAGGCGGTGTCGGCGAAGACCGTCGACACCCTGAAGCTCACCCCGTGAAACGCCTGACTCCCTCGGGTGTGACGACGGCATGGACGGGGTGGTCGTGCGGCTCCCGCGGGACCTCGGCGATCACCTCGTTCGCGTACAGCAGGACGACCAGCGCCGGGTCCGCGCCGGCCGCAGACAGCCGGGCGAGGACGCGGTCGTACGAGCCGCCGCCGCGGCCGAGCCGTGCCCCTCGGACATCGACCGCGAGCCCGGGCAGGAGCACGGTGCCCGCCTCCAGGACGGCGTCCACGCCCAGCGGCTGCCCGGCGGGCTCCAGCAGGTCGATCCGGCCGGGGCGGGACGTGCGCACCAGACGGCCGGCGCCCTCGTACGGGCCCCAGTCCAGGTCGTTGTCGGGCAGCAGGACCGGGAGCAGGACGCGTACGCCCCGCTCGCGCAGCGCGTCGAGCAGCGCGCGCGTACCCGGCTCGCTCCCCATGGAGACATAGGCCGCGACCGTGGCCGCTTCGGCCAATTCCGGGAGGTTCAGGGCCTGTCGCGCGAGAACCGCGGCAGCCTGAACGACGTCCTCGCTCGACAGGAGGGCACGGGCGTCGAGGAGTTCACGGCGAACCGCCCTCTTTCCGGACAAGTCACTGCTCATCGGTACTTCACAAACCTCTCGTATACGCCTTTATGAGAAGGAAGTTAACCGGAGGCTCATCTTCACTGCATATTCACCGGATAAGGTTCTGGGCATGACTCAGTCGAACCCCAGGATCAGCAAGGCTGTCATCCCGGCCGCCGGCCTCGGCACGCGGTTCCTGCCTGCCACGAAGGCCACTCCCAAAGAGATGCTGCCTGTCGTCGACAAGCCCGCCATCCAGTACGTCGTCGAGGAGGCCGTCTCGGCCGGTCTGTCCGACGTCCTCATGGTCACGGGCCGCAACAAGCGTCCGCTCGAGGACCACTTCGACCGCAACTACGAGCTGGAGCAGGCGCTCACCAGCAAGGGCGACGAGGGCCGCCTGAAGAAGGTCCAGGAGTCCAGCGACCTCGCCACCATGCACTACGTACGCCAGGGCGACCCGCGCGGCCTCGGCCACGCCGTCCTGTGCGCGGCTCCGCACGTGGGCGACCAGCCCTTCGCCGTCCTTCTCGGTGACGACCTGATCGACCCGCGCGACCCGCTGCTCTCGCGCATGGTCGAGATCCAGGAGCGGGAGGGCGGCAGTGTCATCGCGCTCATGGAGGTCGACCCCGCCCAGATCCACCTGTACGGCTGTGCCGCCGTCGAGGCAACCGGCGACTCCGACGTGGTCAAGGTGACCGAGTTGGTCGAGAAGCCCGACCCCTCGGAGGCCCCGTCCAACCTCGCCATCATCGGCCGCTACGTGCTGACCCCCGAGGTCTTCGGCATACTCCGGGAGACCGAGCCGGGCCGCGGCAACGAGATCCAGCTGACCGACGCCCTCGAGAAGCTCGTCGAGGACGAGAAGATCGGCGGCCCGGTGCACGGCGTGATCTTCAAGGGCCGCCGCTACGACACCGGCGACCGCGGTGACTATCTGCGGGCGATTGTCAGACTCGCGTGCGAACGTGAAGACCTGGGACCGGAGTTCCGGACCTGGCTTCGCCGTTATGTGACCGAGGAGATGTAACGCCGTGAGCAGCACGATCTGGTCGGTCGACGACCACCTGGAGGACGTCCTCGCGGCGATCCGCCCGCTCGACCCGATCGAGCTGCAACTGCCCGACGCCCAGGGCTGCGTGCTCGTCGAGGACGTCACCGTCCCGGTCGCCCTGCCGCCGTTCGACAACAGCTCGATGGACGGTTACGCGGTGCGTACGGCCGATGTCCAGGGCGCCACCGAGGAGTTCCCCGCGGTGCTCATGGTCATCGGCGATGTCGCGGCCGGCAGCGGCGGCCTGCCGACCGTCGGCCCCGGCCAGGCAGCGCGGATCATGACGGGCGCGCCCCTGCCGCCCGGCGCCGAGGCCGTCGTCCCGGTCGAGTGGACCGACGGCGGCACGGGCGGGGGAGCGGCCACCACGATGCGCCCGGCGGGGGAGGCACCCGAGGGAGCGAGCGGCGAGGTCCGCGTCCACCGGTCCGCCGAGGCGGGCGCGCATGTGCGCTCGCGCGGCAGCGACGTCCAGGCCGGCGATCTGGCTCTCGCGGAGGGCACCGTGCTGGGCCCGCCGCAGATCGGCCTGCTCGCCGCGATCGGGCGCGGCACCGTGCGCGTACGGCCGCGTCCGCGGGTGGTCGTGCTCTCCACCGGCAGTGAACTGGTGCAGCCCGGCGAGCCGTTGGGCCAGGGCCAGATCTACGACTCCAACAGCTTCGCGCTCGCCGCGGCGGCGCGGGACGCGGGCGCCATCTCCTACCGGGTGGGCGCGGTCACCGACGACGCGGAGACGCTGCGCGCCACCGTGGAGGACCAACTGATCCGCGCCGACCTGCTGGTCACCACCGGCGGGGTGAGCGTCGGCGCGTACGACGTGGTGAAGGAGGCCCTGTCCTCCGTCGGCGACGCGGACGTCCCCGGCAGCGGCATCGACTTCCGCAAGCTGGCCATGCAGCCGGGCAAGCCGCAGGGATTCGGCACGATCGGCCCCGAGCACACCCCGCTGCTGGCGCTGCCCGGCAATCCCGTCTCCTCGTACGTCTCCTTCGAGATCTTCGTCCGGCCCGCGATCCGCAAGCTGATGGGCCTGGAGGACGTCCACCGCCCGAAGACCCGGGCCGAGCTGAAGGCCGACAAGGCGCTCATCTCGCCGTCGGGCCGGCGCCAGTATCTGCGCGGCACCTACGACCCCGCGTCGGGCACCGTCACTCCCGTGGGCGGTGCCGGCTCCCACCTGGTGGCGGCCCTCGCGCACGCGGACTGCCTGATCGTGGTCCCGGAGCAGGACACATCGGTCGGCCCCGGCACCGAGGTCGAGGTGGTCCTCCTCGGGTGACCTGCTTACCGTGGCGGTACCGTGTCTGCCCACACAGGCCCTGAGGGCCCGGACGGGAGCGGCACAGCAAATGAGTACCCAAGGCAGGCTCACGCACATCGACGAGGCGGGGGCGGCCCGCATGGTCGACGTCTCCGAGAAGGACGTCACCGCACGCACCGCCCGCGCCAGCGGACGGGTCCTGGTCTCCCCACGGGTCGTCGAGCTGCTCCGGGGCGAGGGCGTCCCCAAGGGAGACGCGCTGGCGACGGCCCGGATCGCCGGGATCATGGGCGCCAAGCGCACCCCGGACCTGATCCCGCTCTGCCACCCGCTCGCGGTCTCCGGCGTCAAGCTCGACCTGTCCGTCACGGACGACGCCGTCGAGATCCTCGCCACGGTGAAGACCACCGACCGGACGGGCGTGGAGATGGAGGCCCTGACGGCCGTCTCGGTCGCCGCGCTCACCGTCGTCGACATGGTCAAGGCCGTCGACAAGGCCGCGGTGATCACCGACATCCGGGTCGAGGAGAAGACGGGCGGCAAGTCCGGCGACTGGAGCCGGCCGTGATCCGCGCGCCGCGCGCCGGTGAGGTGTACAGCCACAGCCACGGCCCCGGCCCGGATGCGGCCCGGCGGGCGCTGGTCGTCACCGCGTCCAACCGCGCCTCCGCCGGGGTGTACGAGGACAGGGGCGGCCCGGTCGTCGTCGAAGGGCTGGCGGCGCTGGGCTTCCAGGTCGACGGCCCGCGGGTGGTCCCGGACGGAGCCCCGGTCGAGCAGGCCCTGCGCGAGGGGGTGGCGGCCGCGTACGACGTCATCCTCACCACCGGCGGCACCGGTATCTCGCCCACGGACCGCACACCCGACGTCACCCGCGGCCTCGTCGAGTACGAGATCCCGGGCATCCCGGAGGCGATCCGCGCGTACGGCCGCGAGAAGGTGCCGACCGCCGCGCTGTCGAGGGGCATCGCCGGAGTCGCCGGCCGCACCTTGATCGTCAATCTGCCGGGCTCGACCGGCGGGGTGCGGGACGGGCTCGCCGTCCTGGAGCAGCTGCTGCCCCATGCCGTGGACCAGCTCCGCGGCGGGGACCACACCGATACCGCGGGGGGCCCGAGCTGAACGCCCCCTGGCCGGTGATCCTGGCGGACGGCGACATCGTCCTCCGCCCGATAAAGCTGCGCGACCAGCGGGGCTGGCGAGAGGTCAACCGGCGCAACCGTGACTGGCTGCGGCCTTGGGAGGCGACCATTCCGCCGCCGGGGCCCGGCGCACCGCTGACCCAGCGGCCCACGTACCGGCAGATGGTCCGGCATCTGCGGGCCGAGGCCAACGCGGGCCGCATGCTGCCCTTCGTCATCGAGTACCAGGGCCGTCTGGTGGGCCAGTTGACGGTCGCCGGCATCACCTGGGGCTCGATGTGTTCGGGCCATGTCGGCTACTGGGTCGACCGTGAGGTCGCAGGGCGCGGAGTGATGCCGACCGCGGTCGCGCTCGCCGTCGACCACTGCTTCCGTGCGGTCGGGCTGCACCGGATGGAGGTCTGCATTCGTCCGGAGAACGCTCCGAGCCGCCGCGTCGTCGAGAAACTCGGATTCCGGGAAGAGGGACTGCGGCCCCGATATCTGCACATCGACGGTGCTTGGCGCGACCACCTGGTCTTCGCGCTCACGGCCGAGGAGGTGCCCGAGGGACTCCTCCGCCGCTGGCACCGGGAACGACCGGGGACGCCGGGGACACCCCGAGAAATAAAATAAACGTTCGAAATTGATCGGTGTCGACCATCTCTTCAGCTGAACAATCGCAAAAAAAGTCCGTGATATCAGCCGGATCGTGCGACACACCGGGCCAATTGGCGGATGCCCTTGCGCAAATCCCTCTACGGTGTGATGCGTGAGCAGCAGCGGCCTCATCTATGCAGTCATCGTCGGGGCCTGGGCCGCCTACTTGGTGCCGATGTGGCTCCGCAGGCAGGACGAGCTGAATGAAGCCCGTCCGACGGAACGCTTCTCCACCGCCATCCGGCTGCTGTCCGGACGCGGGGCGATGGAGCGCCGGTACGCCAAGGAGCTGCGGGAACGCGCCGCTGAGCAGGCCGAGCCCGACGTGGAACCGGATGCCGCCACGGACCCTGTGAGTTCCGTGGACGTCCGGTCCTTCGCCGCGCCCCGCACCGACGTTCGGATCCCGGTCCCCGCGCCCCGCGCACGTCGCCCGCGCCCGAACCGGGCGGCCGCCGAGCGTGCCCGGCGCAGCAAGGTCCTGGCCCGCCGCAGACGCACCACCGTGGTCCTCTTTTTGGCATTCACGCTCGGCGCGATCGTGGCCGCGGTCGGCGGACTCGGGTTCCTGTGGGCGCCCGGCGTCCCGGCGGTGCTCCTCAGCGCGTACATCGTCCATCTGCGAGCCAAGGAGCGGCGCCGTTTCGCGGTGGTCATGGACCGGCGCCAGGCGGAGGTCGCGGCCCAGCGGCTGCGGGAGAACCGCCCCCGCCGCCACCAGGCCGCCGCGCCCTCGGCCGTCGAGGCCGACGAGGAGCCCGAAGCACGCCCTGAGCCCGAGGCCGCCCCGCTCTCGCCGCAGGAGGCGGGCCGCCGCGCGCTCGTCGAGCAGACGGACCACGCGGAGTGGGTGGACCAGCAGCGCGACCGCGGCCCGGCGACGGGCGGCAGCTGGGACCCCGTCCCGGTGCCGCTGCCGACGTATGTCACGGCGCCCGTCGCCCCGCGCGCGACGAGCGGTGTGGACATGAGCGACCCGGAGACCTGGAGCTCGGCGCGCTCGTCGACGGCGGAGCCGGCCCCCGACCCGGAACCGGCCGCGGACCCCGCTCCGAACCGCCGCGCACCGCAGCCCCGCCGCTCCGGACGCGACCGCGGCCGCACCCCGCTCTTCGACCAGTACGCGGACGAGGACAGACCGCGTGCCGCCAACGAGTGACCCTCGTGACCAGCGAGGGAACGGATTTCCAAGCACCCCGACGGGGATGCTAGAGTTTCACTCGTTGCAAGGGCCTGTGGCGCAGTCTGGTAGCGCACCTCGTTCGCATCGAGGGGGTCTGGGGTTCAAATCCCCACAGGTCCACCGCAGCTGAGAGCCTCTGTCGGAGTCATCCGACAGAGGCTCTCTCCCGTGGTGAAGCGGCGCATTCCGGCAACCCTGTCTGATCTTGCGTGCCGAGGTGCTTGCCCGGCTTCCGCAGTGCCCTGCGCGTGGCGAACACGACGTCGGAGCCGGTCCCACAACTCTCCCGCGGCCTCCTGATCATGCGCGACCCCACACCGGTCGGAACTCCGGCCGAAGCCGCTCCAACGCCCCTTCAGCTGAATTCGGCGACACCCGGTCGGTACGCGGAAATCACCCGTGGACGCGGCGATGGGGTGATGTGCGGGCTGCTGCCGTTATCTGTCCCTCCGGCAGGCGTTGGGGGTTGAAGCGCGCCGCATGGACGGACTCGCGGCGACTTCTCGTGGCAGCCCGTTCGGGTGGCGGTTCACCGACGACATCACCAAGACGCACCAGGGGAACATCCCCCTGGGGGGCTTCGGCACCTACACCATCACCGTGACCAACAGCGGTGCGGATCCGACAACCGGCCAGGCGGCGGTCAACGACTTCCTTCCCACGGGGCTCCTCCTGACAAGCGTCACGTGGGAGGCCGCTTTCTGGGACTGCGACCTTCTCCCTGACCAGTCCGGGTTCCAGTGCTCCTCCCAGCAGGCGCTGCCGCCCGGCGAGAGCTACACCTTCAACCTGACGGTCACTCCGGCACCCAATCCCCCCTGCACCGTCACCAACACCGTCACCGTGTCCGGTGGCGGCAGCGCCACTGACTCGGCCAGCGACCCCACGACGCTCGTGGGTGGAAACTGCACCGGCGGTGGCGGAGGTGGCGGAAGAGACGACGATGACGACGGAGGCGGCTCGATCCTGCCCGTCAACCTCAACGGCGTCATCCCGATGTTCAACAACATCAGCACCAACAACAACATCCACAGCCCTGGCGCCGGCAACAACAGCAGCCAGGACTTCGATGTGACCGCCCCCTGAACGTCGAACGGCGGTACGGACGGCTCGTCTTGTCTGTACCGCCGTTCAGCCCGCTCTGTGCGGCCTCAGCACTCCCCGGGTTCGACGGTGACCGAGCGTCCGTACTCCGGCAGGACGGTGGTCGACCCGTCCGCTCCCGGCACCGCGAAGCCGCCGGTTCGCGACGACGTCACGACGAAGCAGAACGGGTAATCGCCCTCGGTGGTGGCCAGCTGGAAGCTGTCGTCGCCCGAGGGCTCCACCTCGAGTTCGTAGGAGGGACCGATCCCCTCGGCTGCATCGTGCACCGCATCGTCGACCGCCGACCGCGTCATCTCGCTGTCCGCGGACGACCCCTCTTCCAGGGAGGACGCTGCCGACACCGCGACCGATCGCACCTCGTCGGGACTCCAGGACGACTCGTCGGCGAAGTCCATGGCCCGGCACCCCGAGAAGGCGAAGACCCCGGCCATGACGAACGCCATGACCCGACCGATCCTGGAAGCCGTGTCCGAGGGCTCGTGAGCCGCCGGGTCGCGGTGGCGCCAGGCCGTGAGCCGCCGGTGCAGGCGGCGCTGGTCGGCGAGGCCCAGGGCGGCCATGAGGGTCGCGAGGACGAAGAAGATGACGATGACACCGGTCATGGCAGGACCCGACTCAGGTCAGACACTCGGAATACCTCCCGCGTCGGGGCAGCCCAGGGCGACGGCGTACTGCCGTGAAAGGTCCTGGAGGACCCGGACGTTCGCCTCTTTGGGGCTCTTGTCGCGCGGCCGGGAGCCGTAGAGGAGGTGCGCGTAGACGATCGGCTTACCGACTCCCGGCACCTCGCAGGCGAACCACAGCTCGGCACTGCCGGTGTCGCCGTATGCCCGCAGTCCGACCGGGAGGCGTGCCAGGGCGACTTCCTCGGGTTGAGGCAGCGGAAGCTTCTCGACCTCTTCGAACGTCACGGTCATCTTCGACGGGCTCTCGTCCGGGTCGGCCACGTCCGGCTCGATCACGCATTCGGTCAGCTCGCTGCCACCTCGCCGGTCGGGATCGTGCAGGAGATCCTTCAGCGTCTTTGCCGTCCCGTAGGAGCGGTACTCGAACCGCTGCGTCTCCGAGACCTGCTCCAACGCCTGCGCGGCCTTGGGCGACAGGCGGCCGCACACCTCCGTCGCCGGCACCGTCTTCTTGGCCGACTCCTCCTTGTCGCCGCCACAAGCCGTGACCGTCAGCGCGAGCACGAGCCCACCCACGAGCACCGAGCCGTGGCGCCTTCGCGCCTGCCACCTCATCGTCATCCCTTCGGATCCGGGGTGACCCCCGTGATCGCACTGGCGCCGTCGTTGTACTTGCCCTCTACGCCACTGTGGATCTTCCTCGCCCACTCCGTGCCCTCAAGGTTGTTGACCGCGATGTACGCATCCATGGGTGAGACCGCACGCGCCTGGCCCAGACTCGTGAAGTCCTCCAGCTTCATGTGCTCCTGCACCGAGAAGTCCGGGCCGTTCTTCTCCAGCTCTCGATTGAGATCGATGCCGAACTCCGTCATGCCTGCGCCGGCGACCGCACCCGCCACCTGGGGAACCACGAAGGCCGCCACCGCGGCACCACCGGCGGCGGCACCCGCGAAGGGAAGGGCCACGGCGCCGACGCCCACTGCCACGGCGCTTCCGACACCGAACTTCTTCCACTCGGCGGCCTCGGAGAGCTTCCGCTCCGCCTCCTTGGTCGCCTCTCCGAAGTGTCCGTGGATGTCGTTGGCCCGAGCCTGGTCGAACATGCCCTGCATCTTCGCGCCCGTCTCGATGATCTGGGCGACCTGTCCATTCGGCTCGGGGTGTGCCCTCAGGCCGCTGGCCGTGTACTCCTGCTGAGCCATCGACAGAATCTTGTAGCCGTCCTCGTCGCCGCCGGCCACGGCGAGGAACGAGGCTGCTGTCCCGTGCGACAGGTCGATGTGGCCCGGCCCCTTGTGGCCGAACGCGTCGTCCCGCAGGTCCTGCCCCGTGTAGGCGTTGCCGAAGTTCGACGACGCCCAGTTGAGGTCGTCGATGTAGCCCGCGCCCATCTTGGCCAGGCTGTCGCCCATCCCCTTGTGATCATCCAGGTACTTGGGCTGGTCACCGACGTACACCATGACCTGTTCGGCGACGTTGGCCGTCGCGTTGTCCCGGTGAAGCCCCAGTTCCGGCTGGTCGTACGGAACGCCGAGCGTCGCTGCCTCGATGGCGTGTCCGAGCTCGTCGAAGTCCTCGCTGCCCTTCGTGTTGTTGGGCATGTCGGGCCACTTGCGGTCCTCGAGCAGGTACTTGAGGTCCGGGTCCAGGTTGCCGCTCTCCTTGTCCGACGTGGCCCAACTCCCCGAGTGGAACAGGTCCTTCGCCGCATCCGGGTTGTGCCCCAGCGCCTCCATGTACCCGGCCATGGGGTCCAGGCCGTGGTCCGTCCCCGCCCCGAAGTTCAGGTACGTCTCGTAGCCGTCCGGCTGCCAGAGCTCCTTCGGGTCCGTTCCCTTGTGGGACTTCTCGAAGTCGATCAGGCTCTTGCCGTAGTCGCCGAGGAAGTCCTTCTCGTAGTCGCCGTACCGCATGAGGCTGCTCATGACCTGGTAGCCGTACGGCCCCTTGGACATGGTCCCCATGTTCATGTCGACCATCTCGACCCGCTTGCCGCCGAGCTCGGTCATCTCCTTCTTCCAGCTCTCCATCGCGGGGCTGGTCGAGTGCGAGGCGGTGGCGAGGGTGTAGCCGAGGCTCTTCTGGATCTTCGCCGATTCCTTCGTCATGTCGTCCCCGTACTGCGTACGGTCGGCGATCCTGGTCCAGAACTCGAGCGTCTTCTTCGGTCCGAGACCGGTGGCGAAGCGTTCGGCGAAGTACGGGTCGCCCTCGTGCTTCGAGAGGAGGCTGTTGATCCGCTTGACCTCGTCCAGGGTGTACGGACGCTTGAGCCCGGCCAGCTCGGTGAGGGCGTCACGGTCCTTGTCGGCCTGCGCCTTGCCCGCCTTCGCATCCTTGAGGCTGTCGAACGTGTTCGAGTCGAAGCCCTTTTTGTGCCCGTTGAAGTCCTGGCTCAGCGCCCAGTACAGGATGTCGTCGGCTTCCTCGGCCGCCGTGACCTGATTGCTGATGCTGGTGCGGTACGCCTGGATCGACTCCTGGTAGCCCTTGTTCAGGGACGCCAGGTGCTCGGACGGCGTGTCCTCCGGCGGGTCGAACCAGACCTCGCCGTCGGGCTTGATCGAGAGGTACTTGTCCTTCTCGATGTCGCCCCTGATCGTCTTCAGCTTCGACTGCGCATGGGAGAAGACGTCGTACGCGTCGCTCAGCAGGCGGTGTACGTCCCCGGCCTCGTCCGTGGCGGCGTGGATCTGCTTGCCGACGAGCGAGACGTTGTCCATCGCCGCCTCTGCGGCCTCGCCCTTCCAGTCGGACTCGGCAAGGCCCTTCTCGACCGTGTTGTCGTACAGCTTGGCGACCTTGCGGAACTCCCCAGGGAGCTTCGCCCACTTCGCGACCGCCTCGGAGAGCGGTGCGAGGTCGGCGGCGATGAGAGTCTTGTAGTCAAGCATCGTTCAGGATTCCCCTCGATCCCTCAGGCGAGATTGCGGTCGGAGTCGTTGCCGGCCTTGCCGCCGCCCTTGCTGTGGCGTTTCTTCTCGGCCCGCTCGCGGGCGTCGAACTCGGCGGCGGATTCCCGGAGTCCTCCTGCCACGGCGTTCTGCAGCAGCCCTTCCACGTACTTCATCTGCGCGTCCCAGCGCGTGGAGAAGGTCTTGAATGCGGGCGCCGAGCGGAAGCTCTTCAGGCCGGCCGCAACCTCTCCGGTCTCCTTGCTGGCCGTGTTGTCGGCCTTGACGAAGTCCGTGCGTACGGTGTCCGCCTTGCCGGCCCTTCCGCGCAGTTCGGCCGAGTCCACGTGGAGGCGCTTCCCCGATCCGCCGCCGCCACCACCGTCCGCCGGAAGCTGATTGAGCCGCATCCGCGTCTCCTGCTGCCCCACCGCGGCGGACCGCGCGGCGGCCCACTCCTCGTCGAACGTCACGCATACCCCCATTTGGACGAACTTCCCGCATTTGCCCCAGCAAGTTGCTTCATTCGAGGGGCTGTTGCGATCGTAGCCGCAGGGGTCGCCATTCGCCCGGACAGGCCCCTCCCGGGGCAGGGGTGCAGCTGCGGCATCTTCACACCCCGTGCACGACTGCTTCACGTTTGCAATGTCCGGCAGGGATGATCTGCCACCGGCGGCCAGCGGGCCACCGTGCGCACTCGGAAACCACGCCTCAATCGGCGCAGCCGCTGTTGTCAGTGCCGGTTGAGAGGATCGATCCATGACGAAGTCCTCAGCCATCGCCACCTACTGGGACGACGCTGCCCCCGATTTCGATGACGAGCCCGACCACGGCCTTCGCCGGACGGCGACCCGCGCGGCGTGGTCGCGGCGCATCGCGTCCTGGTTGCCGGTCGAGGCGGCGGAGGTGCTGGATGTGGGGTGCGGCACCGGATCGCTCTCCGAGCTGATGGCCGAGGCCGGGCACCGGGTCACCGGCGTCGACCTCTCGCCGCGGATGGTCGAGCAGGCGCGGGCCAAGCTTCGGGCTGCCGGCCTCGCGGGCCGTTTGCTGGTGGGTGACGCCGCGTCACCGCCCACCGGTGACGAGCGGTTCGACGTCCTGCTCTCCCGGCACCTGGTGTGGACGCTGCCCGACCCTCGTGCCGCACTGCGCGAATGGGCGACCCGCCTCCGTCCCGGGGGGACCCTCGTTCTGGTCGAGGGCAGGTGGCGCGAGGCCGGCCAGAGCGGAGTGCCGTACGTGGCCGGAGCCGAGAGCCTGCCCTGGCACCGTGGCGTCACCGCCGACGAGCTCAGTGGCGCCGTGGGCCCGGTGGTCACCGACCTGCGCGTCGAGGACCTCAGTGGCGACGCGGACCTGTGGGGTGGGCCGGTGGACGACGAACGCTACGCCCTGATCGCCATCACCTGACACCCGCGACGGAAGGGGCGGCAGGCTCCCTCGTGATTGCCGGTCGGCGGACGAGTTGTCGCCCGGGCGTCACGATGGGGCGGGCTTCGTCGTTGCGTGCACACTCCGGGAAAGAACGTGGCATTTAATGCTTGATGTCCGCTTCGACTTCTTTCCGGGAGAGTCATGCTCCGTCGGCTCGGTGAATGGTGCGCTCGTCGCTGTGTGCTGGTCATCGTGGCCTGGCTGGTCGCGCTCGCGGGGCTGCAGGTGGTCAACCACGTCTGGGGCGGCGACTACTCCGACAACTTCGCGCTGCCGGGGGTCCAGTCGGCGGAAGGGCTGGACGTGCTCAAGGAGCACGATCCCTCCGCCGGTGGGTACGGCAGTCAGATCGTCCTGCACGACGACAAGCCGCTGACCGGCTTCTCGTCGCAGATGTCCACGACCGTGGGCAATCTGCAGAAGCTGTCGCATGTGCTCTCCGTGCAGAACCCGCTGCCGCCCCCCGGTTCGACCCCGCCCCCGTCGTCCGGGCCGAACGTCGGGCCGCTGTCCACGGATGCCGAGACCGCCTACATCACCATCCGCCTCGATGTGCAGCCCTCCACCCTGCAGGAGTCGTACCTCGACGGGGTCGACGACGCCGTGCAGCCGCTGCGGGCCGCCGGCGTTGATGTCGAGTACGGCGGGACGCTGGGCGAGCTGGCGCGGCCCGAGGCCAACGACCGGATCAGTGAGCTGATCGGATTCGCCGTCGCGATCGTGGTGCTGCTGGTCGGGTTCGGCAGTGTGCTCGCCGCCGTACTGCCTCTGGTCACCGCGCTGATCAGCGTGATCTGCGGGCTTGCCGCGCTGGGGCTGCTGGCTGCCGCGTTCACCTTCGCCACCGTGGCACCGACGCTCGCCACGATGATCGGTATCGGTGTGGGGATCGACTACGCGCTGTTCCTGATCACACGGCACCGGCAGAACCTCATCGACGGCTCCGATCCGGTGGTCGCGGCCGGCCGGGCGGTGGCCACGAGCGGCCGCGCGGTGCTCGTCTCCGGCTGCACGGTCATCATCGCCCTGACCGGTCTGTCGGTCTCCGGGATCAGCTTCATCTCGCTGCTCGGCGTTGCCGCCGCAGTCACGGTGATCTCGGCGGTCCTGGGGGCGCTGACCCTGGTGCCCGCACTGCTCGGGCTGATCGGGCGGCGGATCGACAAGTACCGGGTGCGCCAGACGATCGCGGAGACGGACGCCGCACCCGGTGAGGAGGCGCACGGCGGCTGGCACCGGTACGCGATGCGCGTGGCGCGCCGGCCGTGGTGGTTCCTGATCGGCGGAGTCGTCACCGTAGCCGTGCTCGCGATCCCGCTTTTCTCCATCCAGCTCGGGCACATCGGGGACGGTGCCGACCCGACGTCCTTCACGGACCGGCGGGCGTACGACCTGATGTCGGACGCCTTCGGGCCGGGCTCCAACGGGCCGTTGACCATCGTCGTCGATCAGACGTCGGTGGCGGCCGCCGACCGTTCGGCGCTCGCTTCGCAGGCACAGAAGGCGCTCACGGATGTGCCGGGGGCCGCGCTGGTCACGCCGCTGAAGCCCACTCAGGACGGCGATGTGCTGGTCGGCACGGCCTACTCGACG
Source organism: uncultured Actinomycetota bacterium (assembly GCA_963836215.1). Taxonomy (GTDB): domain Bacteria; phylum Actinomycetota; class Actinomycetes; order Streptomycetales; family Streptomycetaceae; genus Streptomyces. Next base: position 3,250,135 of record CAWIIU010000005.1, on the reverse strand, counting down.
CAGGCGCCGCAGGACGAGGTCACCACCACGCTGACCAACCATCTGGTGGACGACGTGCTGCCCGACGCCGTGTCCGGTACGCCGGCGAAGGGATATGTCACCGGGACCACGGCCGCGCAGGTGGACTTCCTCGACATCGTCTCCAGCCGGTTGCCGCTGATCATCGCTGTGGTGGTCGCTCTCGCGTTCCTCATCATCCTGATCGTCTTCCGCGGACTGCTGGTGGCGGTCAAGGCCGCCGTGCTGAACGTGCTGTCCATCGCGGCCTCGTACGGGGTCGTGGTGGCCGTCTTCCAGTGGGGCTGGGGCGGCCCGGCGCTCGGGGTGTCGGGCGATGTGCCCATCGAGAGTTATGTGCCGATGATGATGTTCGCGATCGTCTTCGGCCTGAGCATGGACTACGAGATCTTCCTGCTCACCCGCGTCCACGAGGCATGGGTGCGCACCGGCGATCCGAAGGCGAGTGTCGCGCACGCGCTGGAGATCACCGCGCGGGTCATCACCTGTGCTGCGCTGATCATGGTGAGCGTCTTCGCCGCCTTCATCGTCAGCGACAACATCGTGATCAAGATGATGGGTCTCGGGCTCGCGGTGAGTGTGCTCATCGACGCAACGGTGGTGCGGCTGCTGCTCGTTCCGGCGGTGATGACCCTGCTCGGCCGGGCCGCGTGGTGGACGCCGCGATGGCTTGACCGGATCCTGCCGCACGTGGACACGGAGGGGGAGTCGGCCACCAAGGCCGGGAATTGACACAGCCTCAGTTCTGCTTGCGAGCAGCCGCGATGACGGTGTGACAGAGGTCATCCTTGTGGTTGCGGGTAATCCCCGCGGCGGGTGTGGCGCGTGTGGGATCGTACGGCCGGTTGTTACTCGATGGTATTCGCGAGTCCCTTCCTGTTGCGCGTATCCCCCAACACACGCTCCGAGGATTCCCACGTGCGTAAGCTCCCCGCCAGACATGTCCTGTTGGCTGCTCTGGCCTCCATATCCCTGCTCGCGACCGGGTGTTCGGCCGGGACCGGGGCATCCGCCCCGGCCGCCGCTGCCGGCGCCGAAGTGTCCCCGTCCGGCGCCGCCACCCCTGACCCCGGCCCCTCGCGGCAGCTGGCCGTCGCCGGGGTCCCCGAAGGGGAGCCCACGGCCGTCGCCCGCGCGGGCGGTGACGGCAGAGCGAAGAAGTCGCCGCTGAAGGTCGCCTCGTACGACCGCAAGAACCGGCGGGCCGTCATCTCGACGGCCGGCGTCGGAACGTCACCGGAGAAGCCCGCCGCGAAGGCGCCCGCCGTCGGCGACATCATCGCCAGCGGCCCCGCCCCCGGTGCCCCCGACGGGCTGCTCGCCAAGGTCACCGACGTGGCCGGCAGGACCGCGAAGGGCACCGAGGTCAGGACCCAGCCGGCGACGCTGAACGCGCTGCTCGGTGACGACAAGGCCAAGGGCACCGTTCCCGTCGACCCGGCGACGGTCGATGTCGAGCCGCTCGTCCAGGGTGTGAAGGTGTCCTGGGCGAAGACCGGGGACATCCATGTCGGGCCGCAGGGCGGCAAGGTGCCGCTCGGAAGCCTGCGTCTCGATGTCGGGGCGTCGGTCCCGCTGCCGGTGACCGAGGGCGTCCCGGTGTCGGGTGCCGCGTCGGTCGCGGGCTATGTGCAGCTGGCGCCGCAGGTCGAGTTCTCGTACGACGGTTCCTCGGTCCTCACCCCCGACTCCGCGTTCCTCGGCCTCACCGGCAAGTGGACCTCCGGGTGGGAGCTGAAGGGCAAGGTCGCCGCGGGCGGCAAGCCGGTGCGCATCCCCTTCGCCAAGCTGCACGCCGACCCGGTGATCCAGGTCGGGCCGGTGCCGGTCGTGGTCAACCTCGACCTCACCGCGTACGTCCAGATCACCGCCGAGGGCAATGTCTCCGTCGAGGTCAAGCAGGACATCAAGGGCGGCTTCCGGGTCGGCGGCAGCTACACCAAGGCGGACGGCTGGAAGCCGGTCAGCACCTCCGACATGACCGGCACCCCGGTCAAGGCGAAGGTCACCGCGGCCGGCCGGGTGAAGGCCGCCGTCGGCACCGAGGCCTCGATCGGTCTGTACGGTGCGGTCGGCGTCACCGCGGATCTCGCGCCGTATCTGCGCGGCGAGGCCGAGGCGTCCGCGACTCCCGCGGCCGTCACCGGGTCCTGGAAGCTGTACGGCGGTGTCGATCTGAGCGGCTGGCTCCAGCTCCAGCTGTCCGTCTTCGGTACCCCGGTCTTCCAGCACCGCATCCCGCTCGGTTCGCTGAACCGGGAGTGGCCGCTGGCTTCAGGCAAGGGCGCTCTCGCCTGAGGCCCTGACGCATGAGGGAGCCCCTGCCGGACAGGTCCGGCAGGGGCTCCTTGTGTGTCAGGCGACCTGGGCCTTGTCGTAGACGGACTTGGCGTCGTTGCCGAAGTACGGGCCGAACATCCGGTTCGGCAGGAAGACGTAGCCGAAGCTGTTCACCGAGGCCTGCAGTCCGGTGCCGGTCGCCTCGCTGAACGAGGTGAACCAGGGGCCGCCGCTGGAGCCGCCGGTCATGTTGCAGCCGAGGCTGTGGTCCTGCGAGAAGAGGAAGTCCTTGGAGGAGTTGCCGCTGCAGTGGATCAGCTTCGTGCCGTCGTACGGGGAGGCCGCCGGGAAGCCGAAGGCGTACATCGGCTTGTTGTAGCCGCCGTTGAAGCTCAGACCCTGGGCGCCGACCGTCTGGGTGAGCGTCTGGCCGTTCAGCGGGGCGACGACCGCCGCGCCGACGTCGTAGTTGATGTCCTCGCTCGCCACCCACTGGCTGGTCGAGAAGGTCTTGGTGGCCGACCACTGGCCGTACGGCGCCTGCCCGTTGTCGTAGGCGGGCACGAAGACCCAGTTGGTGTGCCAGCTGCCCTGGTACTTCACACAGTGGCCCGCGGTGATCACCGTGCTGCCGTTCTGGCTGGTGACCGAATTGCCGGAGCACGATGCCGTACGGCCCTGGAAGGTGAAGAAGACCCGGCCCGACGTCTTGACCACGGCGCCGCCGGCTGTCCACGGGCCGCCGGGCTGCGGGAAGGACTTGACGGAGGCGCCCGCGTGCTTCGCGGGTGAGGTGGGCGGGACCACCGTCGGACTGCCCCTGCGTTCGGGGGCCTTGAGGGCGCTCAGGCCGTTGGCGGGCAGCAGGTCGAGGGGAGTGGCGCCGCGCATGCGGTCGGCGGTCCAGAAGCCCTTCGTGTGCTGCTGCTCGAAGGCGGTCGGGGTGGGGGAGGGCGCGGCACTTGCGGGGGTGGCCGACAGTGCGCCGGTGAGCAGGATGCCGACGGTCAGCAGAATCCCGGCTGCGGTGCTATGGCGTCTCACGCATGTCTCCTTCTGCCGTTGCCGTGCCCGCGCGTGGTGTCGCGCGGGCAGGCAGGGGGATGAGGCGGTGCGGATCGGCGTGCGTGAGGCAGAGTGCCACGGGAGACGTAATTTTGTCAGGGGCGCGACAAGGGCTTGGCGTAGCAGCGGCTGCTGTCGTACGCGCGGTAGTGGCCGAATTTCTTCGGACTGGGCGTGTAGCCGCTTGAAACGTAGAGCGCGATCGCCTCCGGCTGTGCGGTGCCGGTCTCCAGCACCATCCGGGTACGGCCCGCCGCCCGGGCGTCGTCCTCGAGGGCCGCGAGGATCCGGCGGGCGAGGCCGAGGCCGCGCGCCTCCGGGACCACGTACATGCGCTTGAGCTCGGCGTCGCCGTCCTGGTACCCCTCGCCGTTCTCGTCCTGGGTGCGCCAGCCGCCGGTGGCGAGGGGAGTGCCCCCGTCGTCGTACGCGATCAGGTACAGGCCGAGTGGCGGCTCGAACATCGAGGCGTCCAGCGGTGTGACGTCGCCCTCGTCCCCGTACCGCTCGGCGTATTCGAGCTGGACCCGGTCGTTGAGTTTGGCGGCATCGGGGTGGTCGAAGGGGGTGGGGCGCACGTTCATACGGTCGAGCGTACGTGCCGGGTGAACGCGGCTCGTCGGTAAGGTGCCGGGATGCTCACCGTGACTTCCGTGAATGTGAACGGCCTCCGCGCTGCCGCCAAGAAGGGTTACGTGGAGTGGCTGGCCGGCACCGCCGCCGATGTGATCTGCCTGCAGGAGGTGCGGGCCGAGCCGCACCAGCTCCCGGACGAGGTGCGGGAACCGGACGGCTGGTTCACGGTGCACGCCCCGGCCGGTGCGAAGGGGCGTGCGGGTGTCTCCCTCCTCACGCGGCGCGAGCCGGACCGGGTGAGCGTCGGGTTCGGGTCGAGCGAGTTCGACGGCAGCGGCCGCTATGTCGAGGCGGATCTGCCGGGGGTCACCGTCGCGAGCCTCTATCTGCCGTCCGGTGAGGCGGGCACGCCGAAGCAGGACGAGAAGACGCGGTTCATGGACGAGTTCCTGCCGTATCTGCGGGACCTCAGGACGCGGTCGGCGGCCGACGGGCGCGAGGTCGTGGTCTGCGGCGACTGGAACATCGCGCACCAGGAGGCGGACCTGAAGAACTGGCGGGGCAACAGGAAGAACTCGGGCTTCCTGCCCGAGGAGCGGACCTGGCTGTCCCGGGTCTACGACGAGGCCGCCTACGTCGACGTGATGCGGGAGCTCCACCCCGACCAGGAGGGGCCGTACACCTGGTGGTCCTACCGGGGGCGGGCCTTCGACAACGACACCGGCTGGCGGATCGACCTCCAGGTGGCGACGCCGGGGCTCGCGGCCCGTGCGGTCAAGGGGTGGGTGGAGCGGGCGTCGTCGCACGCCGAGCGGTGGAGCGACCATGCGCCGGTGAGCGTGGCGTACGAACTGCAGCCCTGACGGGCGCGCGAGCGGTGCCCTGAGCCGGCCGCGGGGGCTGTGTCCCCTCGTCCGGCCGGGCATCCGGGCACCCCGGCCCTGAACGCCGCCGGCTCAGTCGCTCCGCGACTCGCCGCGCAGCCGCCGGTCCAGCGCCATCGAGAGCTCCGCCTCCACCACGCTCTTGGCCAGCGGGCGCAGCTTGTCCACCTCGCCCTGCGGGGTGTGCTCCTTGAGGACCTCGACGAACAGATCCGCCAGCGCCTCCGCGTGCGCACGGACCCGTCGTCCGGTGTCCAGCACCGCCGAGAGCGGTACGCCCTCCCGAACCAGCGCGGCCGACACGTCCAGCAGACGCCGGCTGATGTGCACGATCTCGTCGCCGTCCGTCGCGAGATAGCCGAGGTCCAGCGCGGCGGCGAGATTCTCCGGGGTGACCTCGCCCTCGAAGTAGTCGGCGAGCTCCTCCGGACTGAGCCGCACCGGGGTCTCCTCGGTCGGCTCGCCGAGGCCGAGCACCTCTCCCACGTCGCGCCCGCTCTCGAAGGCGGTGGCGAGATCGGCGATGCCGTTCAGCGTGTGCCCGCGCTCCAGCAGCGCGGCGATCGTCCGCAGCCGGGCCAGGTGGTGCTCGTCGTACCAGGCGATGCGGCCTTCGCGACGCGGTGGCGGTATCAGCCCCCGCTCGCGGTAGAAGCGCACGGTGCGCACCGTGATGCCGGCCTCCCTGGCCAGCTCCTCCATGCGGTACTCGCGTCCTTCTGCCACGGGGGAAGCCTATGTTGTACCGCCGGTAACTCGTCGCTCCGCACCCCTACCGCTCGGTATGGAGGTGCTCTACTCTCCGAACTGTGCCAGTGATTGCTGGCAAGGTTGTGACGTTCGGCGGGAGGCGGCGGCATGGGCCAGCGGAAGCAGGTACGGCACGGTCATGTGCGGGTGGCGGTGATCGGATCCGGATTCGGCGGCCTGGGAGCCGCGGTCCGGCTGCGCCGCGAGGGGATCACCGACTTCGTCGTCCTGGAGCGGGCGGACTCGGTCGGCGGGACCTGGCGGGACAACAGCTACCCCGGCTGCGCCTGCGACGTGCCCTCGCATCTGTATTCGTTCTCCTTCGCGCCCAACCCCGACTGGCCCCGCACCTTCTCCGGGCAGAAGCACATCCGCGCATATCTCGAGCATGTCGCCGACACCTTCCGGCTGCGTCCCCACATCCGCCTCGGCCACGAGGTGATGTCGATGACCTGGGACAACGGCGAACTGCACTGGACGATCGAGACCTCGCAGGGCAGTTGGACCGCCGACATGGTCGTGTCCGCGACCGGACCCCTCTCCGACCCGAAGATCCCCGCGGTGCCCGGGCTCGACGGCTTCCCCGGCAAGGTCTTCCACTCCGCCCGCTGGGACCACGACTACGACCTGACCGGCAAGCGCGTCGCGATGGTCGGCACCGGTGCGTCGGCGATCCAGATCGTGCCGTCGATCCAGCCGAAGGCCGCGAAGCTCACGCTCTTCCAGCGGACCCCGCCGTGGGTGATGCCCCGGATGGACCGGCGCATCACCGGAGCCGAGCGGTGGCTGCACGCGAAGCTGCCGTTCACCGGCGCGGCACGGCGCGGACTGCTGTGGGGCATCAGGGAGTTGCAGGTCCAGGCGTTCACCAAGCGGCCGAACGAACTGGGACTCGTCGAGGCGCTGGCCAAGGCGAACATGACCAAGGCCGTGAAGGATCCGGCGCTGCGCGCCAAGCTCACGCCCTCGTACCGCATCGGCTGCAAGCGGATCCTGCTGTCGAGCGAGTACTACCCGGCGCTGACGCAGCCCAACGTGGACGTGGTCGCCTCCGGGCTGGCCGAGGTGCGCGGCTCGACGCTGGTCGCCGCGGACGGCACGGAGACCGAGGTCGACGCGATCGTCTTCGGCACCGGCTTCCGGGTGACGGAGATGCCGATCGCCGAACGGGTCGTCGGCGCGGACGGGATCACGCTGGCGGAGGCGTGGAAGGACGGGATGGAGTCGCTGCGCGGCGCCACCGCGGCCGGCTTCCCCAACTGGATGACGGTCATCGGCCCGAACACCGGCCTCGGCAACTCCTCCATGATCCTGATGATCGAGTCCCAGCTGAACTACATGGCCGATTTCCTGCGGCAGTTGAACATCCTCGGCGGGCGCACGGCGCTGGCGCCCCGGGCGTCCGCCGTCGGTGCGTGGAACCGGCGGGTGCAGGAGCGGATGAAGCGGACCGTGTGGAGCACCGGCGGCTGCACCAGCTGGTATCTCGACGCCAACGGGCGCAACACCACGATCTGGCCGGGCACGACCCGCGAGTTCCGGCAGGCGACCCGCGAGGTGGACCTCGCCGAGTACGAGATCGTGCGCAGACCGGCGGACAGGCCCGCGGCGGGCAAGCAGACGAAGGAGGCCGTGCGATGAGCCGGACCCTGACCGCCGTGTCGGCCGACGGAACACGGATCCACACCGAGGTCCACGGCCCCGACAACGGGCCGGCCGTCGTCATGGCCCACGGCTGGACCTGCTCCACGGAGTTCTGGTCCGCGCAGATACGCGAGCTGGCGCCCGACTGCCGGGTCGTCGTCTACGACCAGCGCGGTCACGGCCGCACCGCGGCGGCGGATGTGAACACCGGCGTACTCGCCGACGACCTGGAGGCGGTGCTCGGCGCCACCCTGGCGCCCGGCGAGAAGGCGCTGCTCGTCGGGCACTCCATGGGCGGGATGACGCTGATGTCCGCGTCGGGCCGGCCCGCGTTCGCCGAGCACGCGGCGGCGGTGCTCCTGTGCAGCACGGGCAGCTCCCGCCTGATCGAGGAGTCGCTGGTGCTTCCGCTGCGGCGCGGACGGCTGCGGAGCCGGCTGACCCGGCTGCTGCTGGGGACGCGCGCCCCGTACGGACCCGTGACCGCACTGTCCAGGCCGATCCTCAAGTACGCCACGATGGGCCCCGGTTCGACGCGGGAGCAGGTGGCCGAGTGCGCCCGGATCGTGCACGCATGCCCGCGGGCGTCCCGGGTGGCCTGGGCGCATGTGCTCGCCGGGCTCGATCTGGAAGCGGGTGTACGGGAGTTGGCGGTGCCCACCGTGGTGCTGGCGGGCACCGCCGACCGGCTCACCCCCTTCGTGCACGCACAGCGGATCGCCGCGACCCTGCCCGACTGCGTCGAGCTCGTGGAGCTCGACCGGATGGGCCACATGACACCGGTGGAGGCCCCCGCGGCCGTCACCGCGAAAATCCGTGAACTGCTCACCACCTACGTGAGCGCGAAGGAGGAGGCCGCATGAGCAGGACAGCAAGCCTGGAGGGCCAGGTCGCGGTCGTCACCGGCGCGGCGCGGGGTGTGGGCGAGCTGCTGGCCCGCAAGCTGTCGGCGCGCGGAGCGAAGGTGGCGCTGGTCGGCCTGGAACCCGACGAGTTGAAGCAGGTCTCGTCCCGGCTCCACAGCGAGAGCGACCACTGGTACGCGGACGTCACCGACCACGAGGCGATGACGCGGGTCGCGCAGGAGGTCAAGGCACGCTTCGGCAAGGTCGACATCGTCGTCGCCAACGCGGGTGTGGCGACGGGCGGACCGTTCATCGACTCCGACCCGGACGCCTGGCGGCGGGTGATCGAGGTGAACCTCATCGGTGGTGCGGTGACGGCCCGGGCGTTCCTGCCGGTACTGGTGGAGAGCCGCGGCTACTTCCTGCAGATCGCCTCGCTCGCGGCGATCACCCCCGCGCCGATGATGACGGCGTACTGCGCGTCCAAGTCGGGTGTCGAGGCCTTCGCGCACAGCCTGCGGGCCGAAGTCGGCTACCGGGGCGTGCGGGTGGGCGTGGGCTATCTGTCGTGGACGGACACCGACATGGTGCGGGGTGCGGACCAGGACGACGTGATGCGGGAGCTGCGGCAGCGGCTCCCGTGGCCCTCGAACCGCACCTATCCGCTGGGCCCGGCGGTGGACCGCCTGGTGGCCGGGATCGAACGGCGCTCCGCGCATGTCTACGGGCAGTGGTGGCTGCGCGGGATGCAGTCGGTGCGCGGGTATCTGCCGCCGGTGATCGGGGTGGTGGGGCAGCGGGAGATGAAGCGCTTCGCGCCGCGGCTCAGCGGTGTGGCGAAGGGGCTCGTGGGCGCGGGAGGAGCGGCGGACGAGGCGGTGCGTACGGAGCGTAGTTGATCGAAATGCGCCGTATGTCCGTGCGTGCCACGCTGGTCGAGGCCCAGGGCCGACAGCCCTAGGGGGCTCAAACCCCCGCCTCCCTCACACCCTTCTAGGAGTGAATCTTCATGGGCATCGAAGACCAGTTCAAGAACAAGGCGCAGGACCTGCGGAACGAGCAGAAGCAGAGCAGGACCGGCCGGCAGGAAGAGTCGCCGGAGCGCGGCCGGCCGGACGAGGAGCGCCGCCGCCGGCAGGGCGAGCCGGACGAGCAGGGCCGCCAGGGGCGCCCGGGCCAGCAGGAGCGCCCGGCCCGTGAGCCGATGCGCGAGCGCCAGGAGCGGCTCGACGAGGTCTGACGCGCACAGCGTCCGAGGGGCGCACCTGTGGAAACAGGTGCGCCCCTCGTCGGCTGCGGGTCCGCCCCGTTCCTGCAACATGCGCACTACCGCGGCGGGTTATGTGAGCGCGCCTTGGCACCACCACTGCGCTGCGGGATGCGGATGCGCCCTCCTGCCACGCAGCGCGAGCGCCGGATTGGCGTGCCCCACGAGGGCATGGACCGTCAGGACCGCGGAGGCAGCTTCGGCCGCCGCCTGTCCGGCACGTTCTCGTACCCCGGCGGACTCGCCGCCGGCGCCTTCGCCAGCATCTCCAGCGCCAACTGCACGGCGTCGTCCAGCTGCACATGCCGCCCCTCCGCCCAGTCCAGCGGCGTACGCAGCGCGTCCAGGTCCGGCTCCACGCCGTGGTTCTCGACCGACCATCCGTAGCGGTCGAACCACGCCGCATTCATCGGCACCGTGATCACCGTGCCGTCGCCCAGCCGGTGGCGGCCGGTCATGCCGACCACCCCGCCCCAGGTGCGGCTGCCCACCACCGGCCCGAGGCCGAGGAGTTTGAACGCCGCCGTGATCATGTCTCCGTCCGACGACGTCGCCTCGTCCGCCAGGGCGACCACCGGACCGCGCGGAGCGTTCGACGCGTACGAGACCGGCTGTGCGTCGCGCGTCAGGTCCCAGCCGAGGATCGTGCGCGTCAGCTTCTCCACCACCAGCTCGCTGATGTGTCCGCCCGCGTTGCCCCGGACGTCCACGATCAGCGCCGGTCGCGACACCTCGAGACGCAGATCGCGGTTGAACTGCGCCCACCCCGAACCGCCCATGTCGGGGATGTGCAGATAGCCGCACCTGCCGCCGCTCAACTCCCGTACGACCTCACGGCGTTTGGCCACCCAGTCCTGGTACCGCAGCGGCCGCTCGTCCACGAGCGGGACGATCGCGACCCGCCGGGAGCGGCCCTCGCCCTCCGCCGGGCGGAACGTCAGCTCGACCGTCGTGCCGCCGGCGGACGCCAGCATCGGGAACGGCCCCGTCACGGGATCCACCGGCCGCCCGTCCACATGCGTGAGGACGGCGCCCTCGCGGATGCCCGTACCGGCGAGCGGCGAGCGCGCCTTGGAGTCGGACGACTCGCCGGGCAGGATCCGCTGGACCAGCCACTGCCCGTCCCGGCAGACGAGGTTCGCGCCGAGGAGGCCCATCGCCCGCTGATAGTGCGGCGGCCCTTCGTTGCGCCGCGCGGCCGTGACGTACGCGTGTGAGGTGCCCAGCTCGCCCAGGACCTCCCGCAGCAGATCCGCGAACTCGTCGGGGGACGCGACCCGTTCGATCAGCGGGCGGTACTGGTCGAGCACCCCGTCCCAGTCGATACCGCACATGCCCGGCTCCCAGAAGTACGCGCTGATGAGCCGGCCGGCCTCGCCGTACGCCTGGCGCCATTCGGACGCCGGGTCCACCTCGTGCAGGATGCGGCGCAGGTCCAGGTAGACCGTCGAATCGCTGTCGCCCGACTCGGTCGCCGGGACCGCGCGCAGGTCGACGTCGTCGACGACGACCAGCCGGCTGCCGTCGCCGCTCACCGCGAACCAGTCGAGATGGTCGACGAGTTCGGTCTTGCGGGCCTTGGTGATGTCGAAGTGCTCCAGCGTGGGGCGGCCCGAGGTGTCCGCCGGGTTGGCGAAGGTCTCTCCGAGCGCCCCGGAGATGGGCCAGCGCAGCCAGACCAGCCCGCCGCCGCTGACGGGGCGCAGCGCCGAGTACTTGGAGGCCGCCACCGGGAACGGTGTCACCCGGCTTTCCAGGCCCTCGATCTCCACCATGACCGTGCCCGAGTTCTCGTCCGGCGACGGCACGGAGTCGTCCAGCGGGTCGAGGCCGCCGGCAGCGGGCCGTCCGTCGGGCGACAGTGCGAAGGGCGAGGGTGTCGCCGAGGAGAGCGGTACGAGATAGGGCCGGCAGCCCAGCGGGAAGGACAGGTCCCCGGTGTGCACGTCGTACACCGGGTCGAAGCCCCGCCAGGACAGGAACGCCAGATAGCGGCCGTCACTGGTGAAGACCGGATTCTCGTCCTCGAAGCGGCCGTTGGTGACGTCGACGATCGTCCGGTCGCTGATCCGGGCCATCTTGATCTGCCGCAGCGAGCGTCCGACGCCCGGCTGGGACCAGGTCACCCAGCTGCCGTCCGGAGAGAAGGCCAGATCGCGCACGGGCCCGTTGATGGAGCGGATCAGCTCGGTGACCTCGCCGGTGGAGTCCTCCGTCGCGTTGAGCAGCAGCAGGCGGCCGTCGTGCGAGGCGACCGCGAGACGCTCCCCCTCCGGGTCCGACACCAGTTCCAGGACCCGGCCGAGCTCGCCGGCCGCCAGCCGCCGCGGCTCACGGTCGCCGCTCACCCGGGGCAGATAGACGATCTCGACGGCGTCCTCGCCCTCGGCGTCCGTGATGTAGGCGACCTGGCCGCCGGCGCCGAGCATCTCCGGCAGTCTGATCCGTACACCGGGGGTGTCCGAGATGGTCCGCGCGGGCCCGTCGCGGTGCGTGAGCCAGTACAGACTGCCGCGTACGGCCACCGCGCTGGCCCGGCCCGTCGTGTCGACGGAGATCGCGTCCACGTGGTTGGCGGCCGGCACCTGGTACCTGCGGCGCCCGGCACGCGGCCCGCCGAGGCGGACCTCCAGCTTCCGCGGCTCCGCGCCGGACGTCAGGTCGTCGACGATCCACAGGTCGCCCGCGCACTGGTACACCACCCTGCGACCGTCGCTCGAGGCGTGCCGGGCATAGAAGGAGTCATGGTCGGTGTGGCGCTTGAGGTCGGTCCCGTCGGGTCCGCAGGAGTAGAGGTTGCCGACGCCCTCGTGGTCGGAGAGGAACGCGATCCGGCCGGAGACGAACATGGGGCAGTCCAGGTGCCCGTTCAGATCGGCGAGCAGCCGTTCGCCGTGCAGCCACAGTCGCCCGGTCGCCCCGCCGCGGTAGCGCTTCCACGCGGCCGGCTCGTGCGGCGGCTTGCCGGTGAGGAGCAGGGTGCGCCGCTCCCCGTCGATGTCGGCGACGGCGATGTCGGAGACCGGCCCCCAGGGCAGTTTTCCGCCGGGGGCGCCGTCGGTCGGGACGCTGTAGGCCCAGGAGAAGTACGAGAAGGGCTGCCCGTGCGAGGAGACGGCGAGGATGTGGCTGTGCCCGTCGTGGTCGGGGGGTGTCCAGCCGCAGACCCGGGTGTCGGTGGAGCCCCAGTAGCCGAGCCGGCGGGCCGGGCCTCCGTCGACGGGCGCGAGATGGATCTCGGGGTCGAGGCTGCGCCAGGTCGTGTACGCGATGTGCCGGCCGTCCGGGGAGAAGCGTGGATGGCCGACGCGGGTGCGGTCGACGGTGATCCGCCAGGCCCGTCCCGGCCGGTGTCCCGCCGGTACCAGGGGAGCGATCCACAGATCGTCCTCGGCGGCGAAGCACAGCAAGTCGTCGTGCAGATGCGGGAAACGGAGGTACGCCACGTCGTCGCTCACCCCCCAATGCTTTCCGTGCCAGGGGGGTGCGGCAACTTGTGGGAGGGGGTGAATCGTGACCGGATTCCGTCCGGCCGGAACAGGGCGCGTGACCGAGGCCACAATCGAAACGGTTTCGTTTCGCTCAGCGGCTGGGGTATCTTCCAAGTGTACGAAACCGTTTCGTTCGTTTGGCGATGGGAGGCCGACGATGAGCACCACGCGCAGCCGGCTGACCCCCGAACGCGAGGCAGAGCTGTACGAAGCCGTACTGGATCTGCTGCGCGAGGTCGGGTACGACGCCCTGACCATGGACGCCGTCGCCACCCGGACCCGATCGAGCAAGGCCACCCTGTACCGGCAGTGGCGCAGCAAGCCGGAACTGGTGGCGAGGGCGCTTCGGCACAACAAGCCCCCGGGCGTCGGAGACATCGACACCGGCACCCTGCGCGGTGACTTCCACGCGATGCTGATGCGCACCGACGACTGCCAGATGGAGAAGGACTCGGCCCTGATGCGGGGTCTCGCCCAGGCCATCCACGGCAACCCCGACCTCCATCAGGCACTGCGGGAGCTGCTGATAGAGCCGGAGATCACCGGACTCGACACGCTGCTCCGCAGGGCCGTGGAACGGGGAGAGGTCGGCGCGGACAACCCCGCGCTGCACTTCGTCCCGCACATGCTGGTCGGCGCCTTCGTGGCCCGCCAGCTGATCGAGGACAGGGTCCCCGACCAGGAGTTCCTCACGCAGTACATGGACGCCGTGCTCTTCCCCGCGCTCGGCGTCTGACCCACCCGGCGCTCCCGGGCGCCCGACCTCCCCAGGTCGCCCTCCCCACCGCACCACCTGACGCGCGCCGCTCTCGTCGTCGGGCCGGCTCCCCATGCCTCTGTTCACCTCACCAACGGGAGACGCCCTCGTGGCCACGTTCCTCTACAAACTCGGGCGGTCCGCCTTCCGGCGCCGCAAACTCGTCCTTCTGCTGTGGGTGGCGCTGCTCGCGCTCGCCGGTGTCGGCGCGGCGTCCGCGTCCACCGCCACCTCGTCGTCCTTCTCGATCCCGGGCACCGAGGCGCAGAAGGCCTTCGACCTGCTGGAGGAGCGCTTCCCCGGGGCCAGCCCCGACGGCGCGACCGCGCGGGTCGTCTTCAAGGCGCCGAACGGCGAGAAGATGACGCTGGCGGACAACAAGGCCGAGGTGAGCAAGACGGTCGCCGACCTCAGGGCCGGCTCCGACCAGGTCGCCAGGGTCTCCGACCCGTTCACCGAGAACGCCGTGTCGAAGAACGGCTCGACGGCCTATGTCTCGGTGACGTACAAGGTCAGCTCGATGGAGCTGACCGCCGAGACCCGTGAGGCGCTCGAGAAGGCCGGCACCCAGGCGCGGGACGCCGGGCTGACGGTGGAGATCGGCGGCGACGCGCTGCAGGCGGTCCCCGAGACCGGGGCCGGTGAGATCGTCGGCGTCGTCATCGCCGGGATCGTCCTGGTGATCACGTTCGGCTCGCTGGTCGCCGCCGGACTGCCGCTGCTCACCGCGATCATCGGCGTCGGCATCGGCATATCCACCATCACCGCGCTGGCGAACGTTCTCGACCTCGGCTCCACCACCTCGACGCTGGCGATGATGATCGGCCTCGCGGTCGGCATCGACTATGCGCTCTTCATCGTCTCCCGCTACCGCGCCGAACTGGCCGAGGGCCGCGAACGCGAGGACGCCGCCGGACGTGCCGTCGGCACCGCGGGCTCCGCCGTCGTCTTCGCCGGCCTGACCGTGGTGATCGCCCTCGTCGGTCTCGCCGTCGTCAACATCCCGATGCTCAGCAAGATGGGCTTCGCCGCGGCCGGCACGGTCGTCATCGCGGTCCTCATCGCGCTCACCCTCATCCCCGCGCTGCTCGGCTTCGCCGGCAACCGGGTGCTGGGCCGCAAGGCCCGCAAGGGCAAGCCGGTGAGCGACAAGCCCAACATGGGCACCCGCTGGTCCCGCTTCGTGCTGCGCCGCCCGGTCATGGTGCTGCTCGCCGGTGTCATCGGCCTCGGCGCGATCGCCATTCCGGCCACCTCGCTGGAGATGGGTCTGCCCGACGACGGCTCGCAGCCGGTCAGCACGACCCAGCGCAAGGCGTACGACACGCTGTCCGACGGATTCGGCCCGGGCTTCAACGGCCCGCTGCTGGTGGTCGTCGACGGCGACCGGAGTGCCGCCGACCGTACGGTCAGGGAGATCAAGGGCATGGACGGCGTCGCGGCCGTCACCCCGCCGCAGCTCAACAAGGCCGGCGACACCGCGATGGTCACCGTCGTCCCGAAAAACCGTCCGTCCTCCGTCGAGACCGAGGACCTGGTCCACTCGATCCGGGACGCCAGCGGCGACGATGTGCTGGTCACCGGCGCCACGGCGATGAACATCGACTTCTCGCAGCGGATGAACGACGCGCTGCTGCCCTATCTGTCACTGGTCGTCGGACTGGCGTTCCTGCTGCTGATGGTGGTCTTCCGCTCGGTGCTCGTGCCGCTGAAGGCGGCGCTCGGCTTCCTGCTCTCCGTCGTCGCGGCGCTCGGCGCGGTCGTGGCCGTCTTCCAGTGGGGCTGGCTCGGCTCGCTGTTCGGCGTGGAGCAGACCGGGCCGATCATGTCGATGATGCCGATCTTCATGGTGGGTGTCGTCTTCGGTCTCGCCATGGACTACGAGGTCTTCCTGGTCACGCGGATGCGTGAGGCGTACGTCCACGGGGAGCGGCCGGGCGAGGCGATCGTCACCGGCTTCAAGCACGGCGCCCGGGTCGTCACGGCGGCCGCGGTGATCATGATGGCGGTCTTCTCCGGTTTCATCGGCTCCAGCGAGCAGATGATCAAGATGATCGGCTTCGGCCTCGCGATCGCGGTGTTCTTCGACGCCTTCGTGGTCCGCATGGCGATCGTGCCCGCGGTGCTCGCGCTGCTCGGCCACAAGGCCTGGTGGCTGCCGCGCTGGCTGGACCGAGTGCTGCCGAACGTGGACGTGGAGGGCGAGAAGCTGCGCAAGCAGCTGGGTTCCGGCGAGGGCGTCAGCCCCGAGGATCCGGACGAGGAGCGGGAACTGGCGCGCGTCTGACGCCGGAGCAGACCCCGGGGGCCCCGCTGCGAGCGGCGGTGGGTGCCCCCGGCAGCGTGACGGATCCGTGGGGACGGGGGCCGTCGCGGAGCGCGGTGGCCGCGCTCGTCATCCCTGGGTGGCGGGTGCGGCCACCGCGTGGGTGTGCCGCAGGAAACGTATGAGGGTCTTGGAGTCGAACTGCACGACCGCTACGCCGTCCGTGGTGTGGAACTCCACGATCGCCTGGACCCGGCCGCACGGCCAGACGCTCACGTCACCGCTGCGGGCAGGGGAGCGCAGGCCGGTCTCGAGCAGCGTGCGCGGGAAGGTCCATTCGCGCCCGCTCGGGAAGCGGAAGGAGACCGCCTGGGGATCGTCCGCCGGTTCGTAGCAGAGGACGACGCGGACGGAGCGGTGTTGGGGGGCGTCCGTGACGATGCGTCCCACAGCATGGTCTTCGACGGCAGCGGACATCTGTCGCTCCTCACCTTGTCCTCTATACCCCCTAATGTCCCATATTTTGAGCGAAAGGCTCGACTCTCATTGTGACGAGCCCGCTCTTGCAAATGATTTGCAACAGGGCATTATCATTGAACAGTTATTCACCTGTCCGATGCGGAGCCCGATATGCATGTCCCCGACGGATTCATCGACGCGCCGGTATCGGTGGCCGCAGGAGTCGTCGCCGCCGGTGCCGTCGCCCTCAGTCTCCGTGGCGCCCGCCGGGAGCTGGGCGGAACGTCCGTCGCGCTCAGCGGTGCCGAGCGCACCGCGCCGCTGGCCGGCCTCGTCGCCGCCTTCATCTTCGCCGTGCAGATGCTGAACTTCCCCGTCGCGGCAGGCACGAGCGGACATCTGCTGGGCGGTGCGCTCGCCGCGATCCTCGTCGGGCCCTGGACCGGAGTGCTCTGCATAGCCGTCGTGCTGCTCATGCAGGGTGTCCTGTTCGCGGACGGTGGTCTCACCGCGCTCGGCGTGAACATCACCGTCATGGGCGTCGTCACGGTCGTCGTGGCCTACGGCCTGTTCCGCGGGCTGCTCGCGGTGCTGCCGCGAGGGCGGCGCTCGATCACCGCCGCCTCCTTCGTCGCCGCCCTCGTCTCGGTGCCGGCCGCGGCCGCCTTCTTCACCCTCGTCTACGCGATCGGCGGGACCACCGACGTCCCCGTGGGCAAGGTCCTCACCGCGATGGTCGGGGTCCATGCCCTCATCGGCATCGGCGAGGCCGTGATCACCATGCTCACCGTCGGCGCCGTCATCGCCGTACGGCCCGACCTCGTCTACGGCGCCCGCGGTCTGACCGTCCCCCTCAAGCTGCGCGTCGGCGGCGAGCTGGTCGACGCCGAGCCCGCGCGGAGCCCCGCCCCGGTCGCCGCCAGGTCGCCCCGCAAGCTCTGGCTGACGGGCCTCGCCACCGCGATCGTCCTCGCCGGCTTTGTCTCCTTCTACGCCTCCGCCAGCCCCGACGGCCTGGAGAAGGTCGCCGCCGACAAGGGCATCGACAAGAAGGTGGAGGAGCACGCGGCCGCCGACTCCCCGCTCGCCGACTACGGCATCGCGGACGTGTCCAACGCGCGGATCTCCGGCGGCCTCGCCGGTGTGATCGGCGTCGGCGCGACCGTCGCCGTGGGCAGCGGGATCTTCTATGTCGTCGTGCGCCGCCGCCGTGCCTCGGACTCCGAGGTCACCCGCGTCCCGGACGCCGTCTGACATGGGCGCCGGCCACAGCCACAAGCTCTACCGGCACGGCCACTCGCCCGTCCACGAGCTGCCCCCGCACTGCAAGCTCGTCGCCGTCTTCTGCTTCGTCCTCGTGGTGGTCTCCACGCCGCGCGAGGCGGTGTGGGCGTTCGGTCTGTACGCGGCGCTGCTGGCCACGGTCGCGGCCGTCGCCCACGTCCCGGCCGGCTTTCTGCTGCGCCGGCTGCTCATCGAGATCCCGTTCGTGGCCTTCGCGCTGCTGATGCCGTTCGTGGTGCCGGGCGAGCAGGTCTCGGCCCTCGGGATCTCCGTCAGCGTCCCCGGTCTGTGGGGCGCCTGGAACATCCTCGCCAAGGGCACCCTCGGCGTCGCCGCGTCCGTGATCCTCGCCTCGACGACCGAACTGCGCTCCCTGCTGCTCGGACTGCAGCGGCTCAGGCTGCCGCCGCTGCTGGTCCAGATCGCCTCCTTCATGATCCGCTACGGCGATGTCATCACCGACGAGATGCGCCGGATGTCCATCGCGCGCAGATCGCGCGGCTTCGAGGCCAAGGGCGTACGGCACTGGGGCGTGCTGGCCAAGTCGGCGGGCGCGTTGTTCATCCGCTCCTACGAGCGCGGTGAGCGGGTGCACCTGGCGATGGTGAGCCGGGGGTACGACGGCACGATGCCCGTCATCGACGAGGTCACCGCCTCCCGCGCGCAGTGGTCGTACGCCGCCGCCCTCCCGGTGACGGCGCTCGCTGTCTGTCTGCTGGGATGGAGCCTGTGAATGCCGGTAGAGACCCCATGACGGCGACGCTCGAGGTCCGTGGCCTCGCCTACGCCTACCCCGACGGGCACCAGGCCCTCTTCGGCGTCGACCTCACGGTCGGGCGCGGGGAGCGGGTCGCCCTGCTCGGCCCGAACGGCGCGGGCAAGACCACGCTCGTACTGCACCTCAACGGCATCCTGGCGGGCGGCGCCGGGAGCGTGTCCGTCGCGGGTCTGCCGGTCAGCCGGGGCAATCTGGCGGAGATCCGGCGCCGCGTCGGCATCGTCTTCCAGGACCCGGACGACCAGCTGTTCATGCCCACCGTCCGTGAGGACGTGGCCTTCGGGCCCGCCGCCGCCGGACTGCGCGGCCCGGAGCTCGAGGCCCGGGTGGTCGCGGCGCTGACCCAGGTCGGCATGGCGGAGTATGCTGACCGGCCGCCGCACCATCTCTCGTTCGGGCAGCGGCGCCGCGTCGCGGTCGCCACCGTGCTCGCGATGGAGCCGGAGATTCTCGTGCTGGACGAGCCGTCGTCCAACCTGGACCCGGCCTCGCGGCGTGAACTGGCCGACATCCTGCGGGCGTTGGACGTCACCGTGCTGATGGTCACGCACGACCTCCCGTACGCCCTGGAGCTGTGCCCGCGCTCGGTGATCCTCAGCGACGGCGTGATCGCCGCCGACGGGCGCACGCAGGATCTGCTGGGCGATGAGGAGCTGATGCGGCAGCACCGGCTGGAGCTGCCGTTCGGATTCGACCCCAAGTCCGTGACAATGGGGGCGTGAACGAGAACCCCAGCAGTACGGCACCGGCGGCTTCGCTGCTTCTCGACGACCAGTTGTGCTTCGCGCTGTACGCGGCGCAGCGGGCGGTGACGGCCGTCTACCGCCCGCTCCTGGACGAACTGGGCCTGACCTACCCGCAGTACCTCACGATGCTCGTCCTGTGGGAGCGCGGTGAGGTGCCGGTCAAGGAGCTGGGCTCGGCGCTGCGGCTCGACTACGGCACTCTCTCGCCGCTCCTCAAGCGGCTGGAGTCGGCCGGTCTGGTGCGGCGCGAACGGGCCGCGGACGACGAGCGATCGGTGCGGGTGACGCTCACCGGCGCGGGTGAAGCGCTGCGTGCGCATGCGGAGCGGGTGCCCGCCCAACTGCTGGTCAGTACCGGTCTGGAGCCTGCCGAGATCGCCCGGCTGCGCGGCGAGCTGCACCGGCTGACCGAGACGGCGACGTCGGCCGCCGGGAAGTAGCCCCCAGGTGATACCCCCGAGTAACAACGTCGGCGTCCCTTCAGATACATTGTGCGCAATGTAATTGTTGCCGTGTCATCACCTCGGGGGCGCATCGTGAGCCAGCAAGCCGTGGACGAGCAAGAGGTCGCCGAGCCCGCCGCGAACCGGCAGGCCGACAGCCGGCCGACCAAGATCATGTATATGGCGGAGGCCACCGCCCACGGCGGCCGTGACGGCTTTGTCACCAGCCACGACGGACAGATCGACCTGCGGGTGGCGATGCCGCGCGCCATGGGCGGCGACGGCCGGGGCACCAACCCCGAGCAGCTGTTCGCGGCCGGCTACAGCTCCTGCTTCCACAACGCGCTCGTGCTCGTCGGCCGCAGGGCCGGCCTGGACCTGGCCGGCTCGACCGTCGCCGCCAAGGTCGGCATCGGACCCAACAAGGCCCGCGGCTACGGCCTCGCGGTCGCCCTCAGTGTCTCGCTGCCCCTCGTCGACCAGGAGCTCGCCGGCCGGCTGGTGTCCGCGGCGCACGAGGTCTGCCCGTACTCCAACGCCACCCGCGGCAACATCGACGTCTCGATCGTCCTGAGCTGACCCACGAGTCATCTTCCGTCCCCGACGTTGCACCATGGGGGGATGAGCGGGAGCGGGAGAACAGCAGCAGTGGACGTCCGGGGCACGGTGTCGGAGGGCTTCGAGCCGGTCCGGGACGCCTTCGTACGCAACTTCGAGCAGCGCGGGGACCGGGGAGCCGCCGTCGCTGTCTACCGGGGCGGGCACAAGGTCGTCGACCTGTGGGCCGGCACGCGTGACGTCGACGGCGGTGAGCCGTGGGCCGTGGACACCGCGCAGGTCGTCCGCTCCGTCACCAAGGGCGTCTCCGCGGCCGTGGTGCTCCTGCTCCACCAGCGCGGCCAGATCGACCTGGACGCCCCGGTCGGCACGTACTGGCCGGAGTTCAAGGCGGCCGGCAAGGACCGTGTCGTGGTGCGGCAGTTGCTGTCGCACCGCGCCGGACTGCCGGTGCTCGACCGGCCGTTGACCCCGGCCCGGGCGCTCGACGGCGTGAGCGGCCCATCCGCCCTCGCGGCGCAGCGACCCGCCTGGGAGCCCGGCACCGACCACGGCTACCACGCCCACACCTACAGCTGGCTGATCGGCGAGCTCGTCCGCCGCGTCACCGGACGGACCGTCGGCCGCTGGGTCGCCGAGGAGATCGCCCGGCCGCTCGGCCTCGACTTCTGGATCGGACTGCCGGAGGCGGAAGCCCACCGGGTGGGCCGGATCGGGCCCGTCGACGAACCGCCGACGGCTGCGGGCGGTGGCCTCAAGCTGCGGCCCAAGCGCGCGGTCGCCGACGCCTACGCCGACCCGGACTCCCTCACCCGGCGCGCCTTCGCCGCCGTCGACCCGCTGCCCGACGAGAACGACCCCGCCTACCGCGTCGCCGAACTCCCCGGCTCCGGCGGCATCTCCACCGCCCGCGCGCTCGCCCGCTTCTACGCGTCCACCATCGGCGAGGTGGACGGCGGACCTCGGCTGTTCGCCCCCGCCACGCTCACCCTCGCCCGCACCGAGGAGGCGGCCGGCCCGGACCGGGTCCTCATGGTGAACACCCGCTTCGGCCTCGGTTACATGCTCCACGGCCCGGCGGCCCCGCTGTTGGGCCCCGGCTCCTTCGGCCACCCCGGCCGCGGCGGCTCGCTCGGCTTCGCCGACCCCGAGTCGGGCATCGCGCTCGGCTATGTGACCAACGGGCTGCGCAAGGGAGTTACCGCCGACCCACGTGCCCAGGCGCTGATCAGGGCGGTACGTTCGGCACTATGAGCAGCACAGCGAGGCGGTTCGACGGACACGGCGTACTGATCACCGGCGCGGCTCGGGGCATCGGGGAGGCGACCGCGCGGCGGCTCGCCACCGAAGGGGCCCGCGTCCTGGTGACCGACCTGGACGCGGAGGCCGCCGCCCTGACGGCCGCCGACATCCCCGGTGCCGAGGCCTTCGCCTGTGACGTCGGCGACCGTGCGCAGGTCGAGGCGGCCGTGGCGTACGCCGTCGAACGCTTCGGCACCCTGGACGTCCTGGTCAACAACGCCTTCTCGTGCGGGCTCGACACACCCCGGCTCGAGGACCAGCCCGACGACGCATTCCGGCGCGACCTCGACATCTCACTGATGGGCGCGTTCCGCTGCGCCCGCGCCGCGCTGGCGCACCTGGAGGCGTCCGGCAGGGGCGCGATCGTCAACATCGGCTCCGTCAACGCCGAGCAGGACTTCGGCAACCACGCCTACAGCGCGGCCAAGGCGGGCCTGGCCTCGCTCACCCGCACACTGGCGGGCGACGCGGCGGCCCGGGGTGTACGGGTCAACCAGATCAACCCCGGTACGGTCCGCACCCGCGGCTGGTCGGGCCGCGAGGAGGTGCTCGACCGGCTCGGGCGCGTCTACCCGCTCGGCCGGGTCGGCGAGCCGGAGGACATCGCGGCCGCGGTGGCCTTCCTCGCCTCACGCGACGCGTCCTGGATCACCGGCACGACGCTGCGGGTGGACGGCGGACTGCTCGCGGTGAACACGTCGTTCGACGCGATCGTGCACGAGGACTGACGACCGCGGCCACGCGGGATGCCGGGTGCCTCAGTCCGTCGCCGCGGGCCCCGCGGCGACGCAGAACTCGTTGCCCTCCGGGTCGGCCATCATGAAGTGGTGCCCGTCGAACTCCTCGAGGACGCTTCCGCCCGCCCGCACCAGCCGCTCCGACTCGGCCCGGATCCGCGCCCACCGCTCCTCGGGACTGCCGTGACCGGGCACCCGTACGTCGATGTGCAGCCGGTTCTTCGCGGTCTTCGGCTCGGGCACCTTCAGGATGGACAGACGCGGCCCGACGCCGTCGGGATCGCAGAGCCACGCCCCGCCGTCCTCCGAGTCGTCCTCGGGCAGGTCGAACTGCTCCAGCCATTCCTCACGGGTCGCGAAGGGCGGCGGCGGGGGCTCGTCGATGTAGCCGAGGGCGAGCTTCCAGAAGTCCGCGAGCACCTGGGCGTTCCTGCAGTCGAGCGTCAAATCGATTCTGGCTGCCATGACGGGACCGTACTGCTCGCCTCCGACAGTCGCTCGTCCGCGCAGCTCAGCTGGCCCGCAGCATCAGACCGATGCCGACCACCATCAGGCCCGCCGCCGCGATGCGCGGGCCGCCGAACCGTTCCTTGAAGAACAGCGCCCCGATCGCCGCGCCCACGATGATCGACGACTCGCGCAGCGCCGCGACCGGTGCCAGCGGTGCCCGGGTCTGTGCCCACAGCACCAGGCCGTACGCCCCCATGGACAGCACGGCCCCGAGCAGCCCGCGCACCGCGTACGGCCGCAACTGCGCGAGCAGGGCGCCCCGGTGCACATGGAACGTGTACGCGGGGATCAGCAGCCCCTCCAGGATCATCAGCCAGGCGATGTAGCCCACCGCCGAACCCGAGGCGCGCACGCCCACCCCGTCCACCACCGTGTACGCGGCGATCGAGAGGCCCGTCGCCAGGGCCGCCAGCAGAGCGGGCCAGTGGGGCCGGGAGCCCGAGCCACGGATGCCCCACAGGGCGACGCCGACCAGCCCGGCCGACGCGAGCAGCACACCGCCCAGCTGGCTGCCGTTGAGCGACTCGCCGACGAACACGGCCGCGAGCACCGTGACCACCAGGGGTGCCGTACCGCGCGCGATCGGATACATCTGGCCGAAGTCGCCCAGCGAGAACGAGCGCATCAACAGCGCCTGGTAGCCGACGTGCAGCAGCGCCGAGGCGATCAGATACGGCCAGGCCCCCGCAGCGGGCAGCGGCACGAAGCAGGCCATCACCCCCCCGAGGACCGCCGCACCTCCGCCGATGAGCGTGAACGCGACGAGCTGATCCCGTATGCCGTGCGCGATGGCGTTCCAGCTCGCGTGCGTGACCGCCGCGACGAGGACAGCGGCGCAGACCGCCAGGGTCACGCCGTACGCTCCCGGACGTCCACCAGCGTGCCGCCCGCGTGGGCGATCAGGGTCCTGGGGTCGAGCGGGAAGACCGTGTGCGGGGTTCCCGCCGCCGCCCACACCACCGCGTGGTCGAGCAGCGCCCGGTCGGCCAGCACCCGGGTCCGCGTGACGTGCCCGAAGGGCGGTACGCCCCCGATCGCGTAGCCCGTGGTCCCGCGGACCAGTTCGGCGCTCGCGCGCCCGACCTTCCCGGCACCGAGCTCCTGCCGGACGCGCTCCACGTTTACCCGCGACGAGCCGTCCATCAGGACCAGCACCGGCTCCCCGTCCGCCTCGAAGATCAGCGACTTGACGATCTCGCTGACATCGCAGCCGATCGCGGCGGCGGCCTCGGCGGCGGTGCGGGTGGCGTCCGGGAAGCGGCGGACCGGGACCTCGAGCCCCAGCTCGCGCAGCGCCGCCGCGAAGCGGGGATGGGCGTCGGTGTCGTGAGTGCTCATGGCCCGCACGCTAGCGGTAGCTGTACGGGCCACGCGAGTTCCTTTTCCGCTCGCGGCGGCCGGCCGCCGACAGCTCAGCGGGCGTTGAGCACCTGGGCGACCACCGGGCCCGCGGCGTCGCCGCCGTGGCCACCGGACTGCACCACCGCGGCGGCGGCCAGGTCACCCGCGTACGCGGTGAACCAGCTGTTGGACTTGCCCTGACCATCGACCTCGGCCGAGCCCGTCTTGGCGCCCTTGTTGCCGCCGACAACCGCCATCGCGGCCTGTCCCGTGCCGCTCTCCGCGGTCGCGCGCATCATCTGCCGCAGCGCCGAGGCGATCGGACCCGGCAGCGGCTGGGCGGTGGCCAGCTCGCGGCCGTCGAGGGACCGCGACACGATCACCGGCTGCAGAAATCCGCCGTTCTTCGCGGTGGCTGTGATGGACGCCATGTTCAGCGCGTTCATCGTGACCTTGCCCTGGCCGATGTAGGAAGCCGCCGTCTCCGAGCCCGTCGACTCGGGGACGCTGCCGTCGACACTGACCGCGCCGGTCTGCCAGTCGAGGCCGATGCCGAAGTACTTGCGGGCCGTCTCGCCGAGCGCCGTGCCCGCGACGTTCTTCTCGTTCAGCGGCTTGACGGCCTTGATGAAGGCGGTGTTGCAGGAGCGGCGGAAGCTGTCCTGGAAGGTGCCGTTCGGGATGGAGAAGTCCTCGAGGTTGTGGAAGGGCCGGCCCTCCCACGGCACGCTCGACGGGCACTCCACCTTCGCCGACGGGCCCGAGACGACACCCTGGTCCATCATCATCGCCGCGGTCACGATCTTCATCGTCGAACCGGGGGCCTGCGCGCCCATCATGGCCGCGTTGTAGCCGTCGGCGGGGCTGTTGGCGACCGCCCGGATCTCGCCCGTGCTGGGCTTCACGGCGACCAGGGACGCCTGGCTGTACTTCTTCACTGCCTGCTCGGCGGCCGCCTGGACCTCGGCGTCCAGCGTCGTCGTCAGCGTGCCCTCCTTGCCCTTGCGCAGGGTCAGCAGCGTCTGGTCGGCCACGGCCTGGTCGGTGGAGGTGACGACGAGCTCAATGCCCGCCGTGCCGCCCGCCTTCTCGCCGTACTTCTTGCGCAGCGCGTCCAGCACGGCACCCAGCGAGGGGTACTTCTCCTTCGTCAGCTCCCGGCCCTCGTGGTCGACCGCCTTGATCGGCGGGACCGACGCCTGGTCCGTCTTGAGCGAGGTGGTCTTCGTCAGCTTCGGGTGCACGACGGCCGGCGCCCAGTCGACGAGCGCCTTGCCGGTGGTCAGTCCGCGTACGACGGTCAGCTTCGAGCTGTACGACCAGGGCTTGCTCTGCCCCTCGAACGACACCGTCGCGTTCACGGTGAACGGCACGCTCGCGCCCACCGCCTTGCCGGGCGTGATCACGGCCTTGGAGACATGCGCCTGCTCGCGGTACCCGGCGAGCAGCGGCTGTGCCTCCACCGCGCTGTTGGTCAGCTGCGCCGCCGCCGGGGCGTCGCCGCGTGCCCAGGCCGCGAGGAAGTCCTTCGCGGTCTCGTCGATCTCCTCGGCGCTCGGAGGGCCGGTCCTCTTCTCCGCCGCCGCGGACTTGGTCGTCGCAGCGTCGCCGCCGGTCAGCCCGTTGTACAGGTTGTATCCGCCGTAGCCCACGCCACTGGCGACCACCGCGAACACCCCGCCGATCACAGCGACTTTCGCCCCACTGCGCATGACTTGCAGTCCCCTCCCCAGGAGCACCACCTCCCCGGCCGCGCCGCCGAGGGCACGTTCAGGGAGATATATCCCGTGCACTGTACGGGACGGGGGTGACAGGCGAGGTGCGGTTACCGGACCGCGACGATCGGGCCCGGAGCGCCCGGCCGCCGGTCGCGGCGATCGAGTGAAGTCGCCGACAGGGCCGTGCTCGAACCTCCCTTCGGTGCGTTTCCGTGGTGCAGACGTCCCGCGTGTACTGGGCTCCCCGACTCGCGGCCGGAGCCGTACCGCGACGGACCTTCACGCGACAGGAGAAACAGACCATGTTCATGCACGCGTTGAGGCGGCGTATCCCCGCCATCGGTACCGCCCTGGGGCTCGGTATCGCACTGCCGTTCGCCGTGGGGGTCACCCCCGCCCATGCCGTGGCCCAGGTGGACATCACCAAGACCCACACGGGGGACTTCGCCCGAGGCGGGCAGGGCGTGTACACCATCACGGTCACCAACTCCGGCGACGAGACGCTCTCCGGCACGCTCATGACGGACGCCCTTCCGACCGGGCTCACCCTCACCGGGCTGACGATCACCGACTCGGACAGTGCGCTGTCCTGCCAGGGCACGGGAGGGAGCACAGGGATCCAGTGCGAGGGCGGCTCGCTGCCCGTCGGCGGGAGCTGGACGCTCTCCGCCACCGTCGCCGTCGCCGCAGACGCTCCCTGCACCCTCACCAACACCGCGAACGTCACCGTGCCCACCGAGGGCCCCAGCGACTCGGCGAGTGACCCCACCACCGTCACCGGCGGCAGCTGCGACGACACCGGCGGTGGCGGATCGATTCTCCCGATCAACCTGAACGGCGTCATCCCGATGTTCAACAACATCACCACGAACAACAACATCCACAGTCCTGGCGCTTCCAACGTCAGCAGCCAGACCTTCGGAGTCGACGCTCCCTGACGGTGCGGCAGGAAAGCCAGGAGGGCGCGGCCACCGGCCGCGCCCTCGTGATGTCTTCGACCTGCTAGACCCAGGTGTCCAGCCACATCCGGTTGCGCCAGTCGTCCAGCGGGATCGTCCGGCCCGTGTACAGCGGATAGAAGTAGATGAAGTTCCAGATGATCAGCAGCACCAGCACGCCCGCGCCGATCGCGCCCACCGCGCGGCGGCGTTCGTCCGAGCCCGGTGGACCGAGGATCGCGCCGATCATCATCGCGACCGCCAGACACAGGAACGGCACGAACACCACCGCGTAGAACAGGAAGATCGTGCGCTCCTGGTAGAAGAACCAGGGCACCCATCCGGCCGCGATCGCGCAGGCGATCGCCCCCGCCCGCCAGTCGCGGCGGAACAGCCAGCGCCACAGGATGTAGCAGATGGCGAAGCAGGCCGCCCACCACAGCAGCGGGGTGCCCAGCGCCAGGACCTCGCTCGCGCACTTGTCGGTCGCGTCCGACGGGCAGCCCCTCGTGCCCGCCGCCGGGTCCTCGTAGTAGTACGAGACCGGTCGGCCCAGCACGATCCAGCTCCACGGGTTCGACTGGTAGGTGTGCCCCGAGGTCAGGTTGACGTGGAACTGGTAGACCTCGGTCTCGTAGTGCCACAGGCTGCGCAGCCAGTCCGGCAGCCAGGTCCAGTCGCCGCCCTTGCCCGCCTTCTCCGCGTTCGCGGCCCAGTCCCTGAAGTAGCCCTTGTCGGTGACGATCCAGCCGGTCCAGGAGGCGATGTACGTGGCGATCGCCACCGGCACGGTCGAGAGGAACGCCGGGAGCAGGTCCTTCTTCAGGACCGCCTGGTACGGCTGCACCGCGCCCGCCGTACGCCGCGAACCCACGTCCCACAGCACGCTGAGCACACAGAAGGCGGCCATCACATAGAGGCCGTTCCACTTGGTGCCGGCCGCCAGGCCCAGCATCAGGCCGGCCGTGATGCGCCACGGGCGCCAGCCCAGGCGCAGGGTCTCCGCGACCCGGGCGTCCGGGCGCAGCACCCCCTCCTCGTCGGTGGGCAGTGCCGCCGCCAGTCTGCGCCGGGACCAGTCGCGGTCGAGGAGCAGCGCTCCGAAGGCGGCCAGTACGAAGAACATCAGCACCAGGTCGAGCAGCGCGGTGCGGCTCATCACGAAGTGCAGACCGTCCACGGCGAGCAGTGCGCCCGCCACGCAGCCCAGGAACGTCGAGCGGAACAGCCGCCGGCCGATCCGGCAGAGCATCAGGACCGACAGCGTGCCGAGCACCGCGACCATGAAGCGCCAGCCGAAGGGCGTGAACCCGAACAGCTGCTCGCCGATGCCGATGATCCACTTGCCGACCGGAGGATGCACCACGTAGCCGGGGTCGGTCGGGATCGGTACGGAAGACGGGTCCTTGAGGATGAGCTTGTCGACGTCCTTGGGCCAGCTGCCCTCGTACCCCTGGTTGATCAGGGCCCAGGCGTCCTTGGCGTAGTACGTCTCGTCGAATATCACCGCATCGGGCTTGCCCAGGTTCCAGAACCGGAGCACGCCCGCGACGAGCGCGACCAGCAGCGGCCCGCCCCAGGCGGCCGTCCGCAGCAGCGGGTTCACCGCCGCCGGAGGGATGCCGAAGACCGGCCACAGCCGTTCGGACGGGCGGGTGTAGTGCGGCACCAGGCGTTCGCGCAGCCCGATCACGGGCCGGGGCGCGTAGCCGAATCTGCGCAGCCGGTGCTGCCAGCCGGGGGGCTGCTGATCGGCGTCCTTGCCCTGAAGGGTCTTCGACGCGGTACTGGTCACCGCGCCATCGTAGGGAACGACACTGTGCGAGTCGTGCGCGCGGCCCTGGGAGGATGGCCCGTGTGACAGGAACGCTGGTACTCGCAGGGACGCCCATCGGTGATGTCGCGGACGCGCCGCCCCGGCTCGCCGCCGAGCTGGAGAGCGCCGACATCGTCGCCGCCGAGGACACCCGGCGGCTGCGCCGGCTCACCCAGGCGCTCGGCGTGCAGACCCGGGGACGGGTCGTGTCCTACTTCGAGGGCAACGAGACCGCCCGTACACCCGAGCTCGTCGAGGCGCTCACCGGCGGCGCGCGGGTGCTGCTGGTCACCGACGCCGGGATGCCCTCCGTCTCCGACCCCGGCTACCGGCTGGTCGCCGCCGCGGTCGAGCAGGACATCAGGGTCACCGCGGTCCCGGGCCCCTCGGCGGTGCTCACCGCGCTCGCACTGTCCGGGCTGCCGGTGGACCGCTTCTGCTTCGAGGGCTTTCTACCGCGCAAGGCGGGCGAACGGCTCGCCAAACTGCGCGAGGTCGAGGGCGAGCGGCGCACCCTCGTCTACTTCGAGGCCCCGCACCGGCTGGACGACACGCTCCTGGCGATGGCCGAGGTGTTCGGCGCGTCCCGCCGGGCCGCGGTGTGCCGTGAGCTGACCAAGACGTACGAGGAGGTCAAGCGCGGCGGCCTCGGCGAACTGGCCGCCTGGGCCGCCGAGGGTGTACGCGGCGAGATCACGGTTGTCGTCGAGGGCGCACCGGCCGCGGGCCCCGGCGATCTCGACCCCGAGGAGCTGGTGCGCAGGGTGCGGGTGCGCGAGGAGGCGGGGGAGCGGCGCAAGGAGGCGATTGCGGCGGTCGCCGTCGAGGCGGGCCTGCCCAAGCGCGAGGTCTTCGATGCCGTCGTCGCGGCAAAGAATGCGGATCGGCCGGTCCCCCGGGACGGTAAAGGACTATCGTAAAAAGCAAAGCGCAGACCGTGTCCTGCCCCTTTGTGCATGGGAAGGCCAAAGAGCACTCCATTAATCGACAGGCGCTGATGCGCTCCCGCCGGAATGGGCGTCCACTGGGTCAGTGGAGAGGAGCTGGCATGAGTGAGGTCACAGGCACCGCCAAGGTCCACGAGGCTTACGCCTTTTGCTGCATGCGCTGCGGATACGGCTGGGAGCAGTCCTACGAGATAGAGCACCACGCCGACGGCACGGGCCAGGCATACGTCGTGTACAAGTCGGACGGGGTGCGGGTCCCGTCCCCGCTGAAGAACCCCACGTGTGTGAACTGCGGTGGCCATGTCGTACGGATCATGCGGGCCGGACAGGTCGCCTCGGTACGGAACCTGATGGACAATCCCGCCCCGCGCCCGGCGAAGAAGCCGTTGCCTGCCGCCGCGCCGGTCCAGGCCGAGGGCGACAGCGCGGAACCTGCCGAGCAGGGGAAGCCGGCCGAGCCCCACCACTGGCACCTCTCCGACCTCCTCCAGCCCTTCCACCGCAAGTGAGCTCCGGGGCGCGCGCCTCGTAGGATCGCGCCCATGAGTTCGAAGTCCGCCCCACCGCCGCTGCCCGACCCGCTGAGGGTCCCGGTCGCCGATTCGCACACCCACCTGGACATGCAGGAGGGCACCGTCGAAGAGGCGCTGGCCAGGGCCGCGGCGGTCGGTGTGACCACCGTCGTGCAGGTGGGCTGCGACATCAAGGGCTCGCGCTGGGCGGCGCAGACGGCCGCCGACCACGAGAGCGTGCACGCCGCGGTCGCCCTCCACCCCAACGAAGCGCCCCGGATCGTGCTCGGCGACCCGGACGGCTGGTCCCGGCAGGGAGCGCGCGAGGCCGGCGGGGAGCGAGCCCTGGACGACGCCCTTGCCGAGATCGACGCGCTCGCCGCGCTGCCGCAGGTCCGCGCGGTCGGCGAGACCGGGCTCGACTACTTCCGTACGGGTCCCGACGGCATGGCCGCCCAGGAGCGTTCCTTCCGGGCCCATATCGAGATCGCCAAACGGCACGGCAAGGCGCTGGTCATTCACGACCGCGAGGCGCACGCCGATGTGCTGCGGATTCTCGCCGAGGAAGGCGCACCGGAGCGAACCGTGTTCCACTGCTATTCCGGTGACGCGGACATGGCGGAAGTCTGCGCCTCCGCGGGCTATTACATGTCCTTCGCGGGCAATGTGACCTTCAAGAATGCCCAGCCGCTGCGTGACGCGCTCGCCGTGGCCCCCCGCGAACTCGTCCTGGTCGAAACCGACGCTCCTTTTCTCACTCCGGCGCCGTACCGCGGACGGCCCAACGCGCCGTATCTCATTCCGGTGACGCTGCGTGCCATGGCCGAGGTGAAGGGGCTCGACGAGGACGCGCTGGCCGCGGCCGTGTCGGCCAACACGGCTGAGGCGTTCGGCTACTGACCGAAGGACTCCCGGCGCCCTGGCTGCGCGACACTGCGTAGTCGGGAGGGTTTGGAGAGTGACCGTAGCTCCGCTATCGTCCCGGGCCGCAACGCCATCGGCCGGACCCGGACCTACGGAGCTTCGTGAGCCATTCGCAGGGCAGTCACCGAGCCGCACGCGGCGTGCGCCGCACCCCCGTCAGACCGCCGGAGCCCGTCCGGGCTCCACCGCCCACCCTGGAAGTACCCGCGGCGGACAGGCCGTACGACGCGTACGCCGCCGCCTACGCACCCACCGTCGCCGCCCTGCCGCGCCAGAGCACGGCACCCGATGCGCCGCCGCCGCCCCCGCCCGCCGGACGGGCCGAGGCCCGCAGGGCGTCGCGCCGCAAGCCCGCCGAGAAACCCGACACGTTCCGCCGGTTCGTCCCCCAGGCCCTCGTCGTGGCCTTCCTGGCGGGCGGGACCTCGGCGTTCGTCGCCAGCGACAAGGCCGTGCGGATCACCGTCGACGGCGTGCCGCGCACCATGCACACCTTCGCCGACGACGTGCAGGAACTGCTCGACGACGAAGGCCTCGCCGTCGGCACGCACGACATCGTCGCCCCCGCCCCGGCCACCGACCTCGACAACGGGGACGAGATCGTCGTCCGCTACGGCCGGCCCGTCACGCTCACCCTGGACGGGCACCGCCGCCAGGTGTGGACCACGGCCCGCACGGTCGACGAGGCGCTGCGCCGGCTCGGGGTACGCGCCGAAGGCGCCTATCTGTCGGTGTCGCGGTCCTCGGTGATCTCCCGCACCGGCCTCACCCTCGATGTGCGGACCGAACGGACCGTGACCTTCATGGCCGACGGCCGGGAGCGGACCGTCCGTACGAACGCGGCGACGGTGCGCGAGGCGCTGGACGAGGCGGGCATCGCGCTGGGTGCCCAGGACACCACGTCCGTGCCGCAGGACTCCTTTCCGCGCGACGGGCAGACCGTCACCGTCATGCGGATCACCGGTACCCAGCAGGTGCGCGAGGAGCCCTTCGCCTTCGAGGTGGTCAGGACCCCGGATCCGACGCTGTTCCGCGGCACCGAGGTCGTCGAGCAGCAGGGCAGACCGGGCGTGCGCCGGGTCACCTACGCGCTGCGGACCGTCAACGGTGTCCGGCAGAAGCCGAGGAAGATCGCCGAGGAGACCGTGCGCGAACCCGTCACCCAGCGCGTGCGGGTCGGCACCAGAACCCTGCCGGACTCCGTTCAGGGCGCGGACGGGCTGGACTGGGGAGCGCTGGCGCACTGCGAGTCCGGCGGACGGTCGGGCGCGGTGGACTCCTCGGGGACGTACGGCGGGCTGTACCAGTTCGACACCGGGACCTGGCGCGCCCTCGGCGGCAGCGGGCGCCCCCAGGACGCCTCGGCGTCGGAGCAGACGTACCGGGCGAAGAAGCTCTACGTGCAGCGGGGGGCGAGTCCGTGGCCGCACTGCGGCCGTAGGCTGTATCGGTGAGCACCACTGAGCCCGACGCACTCCTCGGCCCCGCCGACATCCGTGAACTGGCCGCAGCGCTGGGCGTACGCCCCACCAAGCAGCGCGGCCAGAACTTCGTCATCGACGCCAACACCGTCCGCCGTATCGTGCGCACGGCCGAGGTGCGCGAGGACGATGTGGTCGTCGAGGTCGGGCCCGGGCTCGGGTCGCTGACGCTGGCGCTGCTGGAGGCGGCGGACCGGGTCGTGGCCGTGGAGATCGACGACGTGCTCGCCGGAGCGCTGCCGTCGACCGTCCGGGCGCGCATGCCCGGGCGTGCCGACCGCTTCTCGCTGGTGCACTCCGACGCGATGCTGGTGACGGAGCTGCCCGGCCCTGCGCCGACCGCGCTCGTCGCCAACCTTCCGTACAACGTCGCCGTGCCGGTGCTGCTGACCATGCTGGACCGTTTCCCCACGATCGAGCGGACGCTGGTGATGGTCCAGGCGGAGGTCGCCGACCGGCTCGCCGCGACCCCCGGCAACAAGGTCTACGGCGTGCCCTCGGTGAAGGCGAACTGGTACGCGGAGGTGAAGCGCGCCGGATCCATCGGCCGCAACGTCTTCTGGCCCGCGCCCAATGTGGACTCCGGGCTGGTCTCCCTGGTGCGCAGGGAACCCCCGACGACCACGGCGTCGAAGGCGGAGGTCTTCGCCGTCGTGGACGCGGCGTTCGCACAGCGCCGCAAGACACTGCGGGCGGCGCTCGCGGGATGGGCGGGCTCCCCGGCGGCGGCGGAGAAGGCCCTCGTGGCCGCGGGCGTCTCGCCCCAGGCCCGCGGCGAGGCCCTGACGGTGCAGGAGTTCGCACGGATCGCGGAGGCGAAGGCGTGAGCGTGACGGTACGGGTGCCCGCGAAGGTCAACGTCCAGCTGGCGGTGGGCGGCGCGCGCGCCGACGGCTTCCACGACCTCGCGAACGTCTTCCTCGCGGTGTCGCTGTACGACGAGGTGACCGTGCGCCCGGCGCCGGCGTTGACGGTCACCTGCGAGGGCCCCGACGCGGACCAGGTCCCCCTCGACCGTACGAACCTGGCGGCGCGGGCCGCGGAGCTGCTGGCCGCCCGCCACGGACTGTCCCCGGACGTCCACATCCACATCGCCAAGGACATCCCCGTCGCGGGCGGTATGGCCGGCGGCAGCGCGGACGGCGCCGGTGCGCTGCTCGCGTGCGACGCGCTGTGGGGCCTCGGCTCCTCCCGCGACGAACTGCTCGCGATCTGTGCCGAGTTGGGCAGCGATGTGCCGTTCAGCCTGGTGGGCGGCGCGGCCCTGGGCACCGGCCGCGGCGAACAGCTCACCGAGCTGGAGGTCGGCGGCGAGTTCCACTGGGTCTTCGCGGTCGCGGACGGCGGACTGTCCACACCGGCGGTGTACGGCGAGTTCGACCGGCTCAACGAGGGCGTGAGCGTCCCCGGGCCCGAGGCGTCCGCACCCCTGCTCGAGGCGCTCCGTACGGGAGACGCACCGGCGCTCGCGGCGGCGCTGGCCAACGATCTCCAGCCGGCCGCCCTTTCGCTGCGGCCGGCCCTGCGCGCGACCCTGGACGCGGGCACGGCGGCCGGCGCGCTCGCGGCGCTGGTCTCCGGTTCGGGCCCGACGACGGCGTTCCTCACGAAGGACGCGGACATGGCCGGTTCGGTCGCCCAGGCGCTGCTGGCCTCGGGCACCTGCCGTACGGCGCGCGTGGCGTCGTCGCCCGCGCGGGGCGCCACGCAGGTGTAGCCGGCGCAGGTACTCAGACGTGAGTTGAGTACCTGAGCCCTCACGGCGGCCTCGCGCCCCGCGGGACCGTACCCCCATGGGATCAAGCGTTCGTGAGCTCGCCGCCGCCACCCCCGGGACGCGGGACCGGTACATCGACCTGCTGCGGGTCGCGTCCCTCGGGACCGTCGTCCTCGGGCACTGGCTGATGGCTGTCGTCACCGCCGACGGGGTCGGCAATCTCCTCGCCGTCGTACCCGGACTGCAGCTGCTGACCTGGGTGCTGCAGATCATGCCCGTCTTCTTCTTCGTCGGCGGCTTCTCGCACGCCCTGTCCTACCGCTCGCTGCGCCGCAAGCACCCCGAAGGCTCCGTGTACTCCGCGTTCCTGCGGGCCCGGCTGCAGCGGCTCCTGCGGCCCACCATGGTGTTCATCCTCGTCTGGGGCGTCGCCGCGCTGATCGTCCAACTCCTGGGCGGAGACGGCGGACTGACCGGCGTGGCGCTGCGTCTGGTCGCCCAGCCGCTCTGGTTCATCGGCATCTACCTCGCGATGGTCGCCTTCACCCCGCCGCTGCTCAGGCTGCACGAGCGCTGGGGCTGGGGAGCCTTCGGCGCGCTGGTCGCGGGAGCCGTCGCCGTGGACCTGGCGCGGTTCGTGTTCCAGGTGCCGTTCGTGGAGTTCCTGAACTTCGCCTTCGTCTGGCTCGCCGTCCACCAGCTCGGCTTCCTGCGCGCCGACGGGCGACTGCGCGTCCCCGCCGGACTGGCCGTCACCGGTCTCGCCGGTGCCGTCGCGCTGGTCGCGTACGGGCCGTACCCCCTGTCGATGGTGGGGATGCCCGGCGAGAAGGTCTCGAACATGGCCCCGCCGACGCTGGCCCTGCTGTGCCACGGGCTCTGGCTCGTCGGCGCGGTCGAGCTGCTGAAGAACCCGGGCACCCGCTTCGTGCGGCGCGCCCGCGTCTGGCGCACGGTCGTCGCCGCCAACGGTGTCGCGATGACCGCGTTCCTGTGGCACCTGACCGCCATGCTCGGGGTGTACGGCGCGTTCCTCGCCCTCGATGTGACCCTGCCCGAACCCGCGACCGCGCTCTGGTGGGCGCAGGTTCCCCTCCGCCTCGCCGTCGCCGCGGCACTGACGGCCGCCCTTGTCGCCGCCTTCCGCACCTTCGAACGCCCGGCTCCCGGCGGAACCGCGGCCGGCGGCTCCGGGGGACCGGTCGCGGCGGTCGGTATCACGCTCTGCCTGTTCGGCGTCCTCGGTCTGTCCATGGTCGGCTTCGGCGGCATGCTGGAGGGCAGGTCGGCGATGCTGGTGGCGGTACGGGTCACGGCCCCCGCCGCCGTCGCGATGGCGCTCGCGGGCTGGTTCCTGGTGGAGCGGGCGGGCCGCCGCAACTGACGCCGAGCGGCCTCCAGTCCATGATCAACAGGCGTCGGCGGAGGCGGTCTTCCTGGCGACTAGGCTGGGACGCCGATCCACCGTCCCCCGCAGCAGGAGAGAAATGGCCGTCAATCTGGTCAATGTCGAGGCAGTCAGCAAGGTGTACGGAACCCGTGCCCTGCTCGACGGAGTCTCCCTCGGCGTCTCCGAGGGGGACCGCATCGGCGTCGTCGGCCGCAACGGCGACGGCAAGACGACCCTCATCCGCATGCTCGCCAAGCTGGAGGACCCCGACACCGGCCGGGTCACCCAGAGCGGCGGACTGCGGCTCGGCGTCCTCACCCAGCACGACTCCCTCGACCCGGCGGCGACCGTGCGGCACGAGGTGATCGGGGACCTCGCCGACCACGAGTGGGCGGGCAACGCCAAGATCCGCGACGTGCTGACCGGCCTCTTCGGCGATCTGCATCTGCCGGGCTTCGAGCAGGGCCTCGACACGGTCATCGGCCCGCTCTCCGGCGGTGAGCGGCGCCGGATCGCGCTCGCCAAGCTGCTCATCGCGGACCAGGACCTGATCGTCCTCGACGAGCCCACCAACCATCTCGACGTGGAGGGCATCGCCTGGCTGGCGAAGCATCTGCAGGCGCGGCGTTCGGCCCTGGTCTGCGTGACCCACGACCGGTGGTTCCTCGACCAGGTATGCACCCGCATGTGGGACGTCCAGCGCGGTGCGGTGCACGAGTACGAGGGCGGCTACAGCGACTACGTCTTCGCCCGCGCCGAGCGCGAGCGGATCGCCGCCACCGAGGAGGCCAAGCGGCAGAACCTGATGCGCAAGGAGCTGGCCTGGCTGCGCCGCGGTGCCCCCGCCCGTACGTCCAAGCCGCGCTACCGCATCGAGGCGGCCAACGAACTCATCGCCGATGTGCCGCCGCCGCGCGACACGTCCGCGCTGATGAAGTTCGCCAACGCCCGGCTCGGCAAGACCGTCTTCGACCTGGAGGACGTGACGGTCCAGGCAGGGCCGAAGGTGCTCCTCAAGCACCTCACCTGGCAGCTCGGCCCCGGCGACCGCATCGGTCTGGTCGGCGTGAACGGCGCGGGCAAGACCTCGCTGCTGCGTGCGCTCTCCGAGGCGGCCAGGACCGGCGGTGAGGTACAGCCGGTGGCCGGCCGGGTGATCGTGGGCAAGACCGTGAAGCTGGCCTACCTCTCGCAGGAGGTCGGCGAACTCGACCCCGCCCTGCGGGTCCTCGAGGCGGTCCAGCAGGTACGGGACCGGGTCGACCTCGGCACGGGCCGGGAGATGACCGCGGGGCAGCTGTGCGAGCAGTTCGGCTTCACCAAGGAGAAGCAGTGGACGCCGGTCGGCGACCTGTCCGGCGGTGAGCGGCGGCGGCTGCAGATCCTGCGGCTGCTGATGGACGAGCCCAATGTCCTCTTCCTCGACGAGCCCACCAACGACCTCGACATCGAGACCCTGACCCAGCTGGAGGACCTGCTCGACGGCTGGCCCGGCTCGATGGTCGTCATCTCGCACGACCGGTTCTTCATCGAGCGGACGACGGACCGTACGTACGCGCTGCTCGGCGACTCCACCCTGCGGATGCTGCCGCGCGGCATCGACGAGTACCTGGAGCGGCGCCGGCGGATGATCGAGGCGGCCGTCCCGGCTCCCGCGCCCGCCGCGGCGGTCAAGGAGAAGTCTTCGGGCGACGCCCGTGCCGCGAAGAAGGAACTTCAGAAGATCGAGCGGCAACTCGACAAGATCTCTGACAAAGAGGCCAAACTCCACGCCCAAATCGCCGAAAACGCAACAGACTTCGAGAAAGTGGCGAAACTGGATGCGGAGCTCCGGGAACTCGTCGGTGACCGCGACGAGTTGGAGATGCGGTGGCTGGAGTTGGCCGACGACGAATAGTCGGTACGGCGCTCGCGGCAGGCGTAGAGACCCCGTGCACGTCTCGTAACGAGGGCATCACGACCCCGTTCTCCCTTGGGAACAGGGGCTGTGCGAACCCTGGTTCGAACGTATGCGGGTGATAGAAAGAAGCCCCGCTCAGCTGTCGTGAAAACGCGGGATCCATGTCCGAAACGCTCCTTTCCGACGCAAGCACGCGCCGGAACAGCGGGGGAGGCCGGTCGGGCAGCGGACCGTATGAAGGGGGAAGCGCTGATGACTCAGCCGCCCAGCCAGCAACCGCCGGGAGGCTTCGGAGCTCCCCAGGACCCTCAGCACGGGGTTCCTCAGCCGCCTGCCCAGCCGCCGCAGATGCCGCCTCCGCCGCAGGGCCCCCCGCCCGCGGCGCCCGCCGGTGAACCCGGCTACGGCTACCCGCAGCAGCCTCCGACGCAGCCCGGCTACGGCTACCCGCAGCAGGCCCCCGGCCAGCCCGGTCCGTACGCCCAGCAGCCCGGTCCGTACGCCCAGCAGCCGGGCCCGTACGCCCCGCAGCCCGGCTACGGCTACCCGACGCAGCCCCAGTACCCGGGTGCGCCCACCCCGCCCGGCGGCGGTGGCTTCTTCAAGGGCAAGCCGGGCGTCGTCATCGGCGCGGCCGTCGCCGCGCTGCTGGTCATCGGCGGCGGCACCTGGTTCGCCCTGAGCGGCGACGACAAGGACGACAAGCAGAAGAACGTCAGCAAGAGCGAGGACCCCAAGCCGACGGGCTCCGAGTCCGTCGACCAGGGCGACGGCAACGGCACCGGCGGCGAGGAGAACGAAGACCTCAACGCCGGGCGCAAGCCGGGCGAGGCGAAGGTCCTCTTCCTCACCAAGAACGACGTCGACCTGCCGCGCAACGGCGCGGAGACGTTCGGCCCGTGGGTGGCCGGCGACACCGTCGTCAAGGCCATGTACAAGGAGGTCGTCGGGTACTCGGCGACCGACGGCAAGAAGAAGTGGACCCTGCCGCTGGAGGCCGAGGTGTGCTCGGCCCCCGCGCAGACCTCGACCGACGGCAAGATCGTCATCGGGGTGAACGACGGTCTCACCGAGAAGGCCAAGTGCCTCAACCTGCAGATGATCGACCTCAAGACCGGCAAGGCCGGCTGGAAGAAGACGATCCCCAAGGGCACCGGCTTCGCCGCGCTCTCCGACTTCACCCTCTCGATCAGCGGCAACACCCTCGCGGCGGGCGGCTCGGGCAAGTCGTACGGCTTCTCGATGGCCGACGGCAAGCAGCTCTTCCAGGGCCCCACCAGCGGCTGCAAGCCGTTCGCCTTCGCCGGCGGACCCAAGCTGCTGGCCGCCTCCAGCTGCCCCACCTCGGACTACAACAAGCCCAAGAACCAGCTGTCGGAGGTCAACCCGACGACGGGCAAGCCGAAGTGGACGTACAACGCGCCGGTCGGCTGGGAGATCGACAAGGTCTACTCCGCCAGCCCCGTCGTCGTCTCCATCACGCAGCGTGAGCCGAAGAAGCGGGCCATCATCGCGCTGAAGGACAACGGCACCATCCGGTCGCAGATCGACGGCGGCAAGGACAAGTACCAGCCGCGCTGCGGCGGCGCGTTCGTGGTCTTCGGCCAGAACCTCGAGGGCTGCACCGGTGTCGCCGCCGACGCGAACACCTTCTACATGGGCACCGAGCCCGCGCAGGCCGGCAAGGCCAACGAGGTCGTCGCGTTCAGCCTCGACACCGGCAAGTCCAAGTGGCGTTCGCCCTCGGGCGGCGACAGCCAGATGACCGTGCTGGGCATGGAGGGCGGCAACGTCCTGGTCTACCGCGAGGCGTCCTACGACGCGGGCGGTGCGGTTGCCACCATCGCGCCGACGGGCGGTGCGCCGAAGGTGGTGCTGCAGCACCCGGCGTCCACCGCGGAGATCGAGAACACCTTCTACTCCCCGCACATGGTGTACGCCGACGGCAGGTTCTTCCTCGCCGCCGGCCGGGTCAGCGCGAGCAACGACGCGGAGGAGAAGGAGACGAAGACCATGATGGCCTTCGGCAAGTGACCGCGTCAGAGCACGCATTCGTCGTCCCCACTCTCCGTTCTTCCGACCCTTCTGCCGAGGTAAGCACGCCATGACGCAGCCGCCACCACCGCCGAACCAGCCCCCGCAGGGGGGAGGGTTCGGCGCGCCCCAGGAGCCCCCGGCCGGAGGTTTCGGGGCCCCGACGCCGCCGCCACCGCAGACGCCGCCCCAGGGCCAGCCCGGCTACGGCTACCCGCAGACCCCGCCCCAGACGCCGCCGCCGGGGCAGCCCGGCTACGGCTACCCGCAGACCGCGCCCCAGGGCCAGCCCGGGTACGGCTACCCGGGCCAGCAGCCCGCTCAGCCCGGTTACGGCTACCCGACGCAGCCCATGGCGCCGCAGCACACGCCGCCGCAGGGCGGCAAGAAGCTGAGCACGCAGATGCAGATCATCATCGCCGCGGCCGTCGCCGTGGTGCTGATCATCGGCGGTGGCGTGTGGTTCGCCTCCACCCAGGGCGACGGCGACAAGAAGGACGAGGCCAAGAACAGTTCGGGCGGCTCGA
Organism: uncultured Actinomycetota bacterium; assembly: GCA_963836215.1. Taxonomy (GTDB): domain Bacteria; phylum Actinomycetota; class Actinomycetes; order Streptomycetales; family Streptomycetaceae; genus Streptomyces. Next base: position 3,210,230 of record CAWIIU010000005.1, on the reverse strand, counting down.
CCGAGGGCGGTTCCGGGGAGACCGGCGGCAAGGCCGCCGACGGCCCCGGCAAGGAGGAAGCCCCGGCGAACGTCAGCTCCAAGGTGGCCTTCCAGCTGCCGGAGCCGGCACGCACCGACATCACCAACGTCAAGGGCGGCTGGGTCACCGACAAGGCCTACGTCAAGCCCGGCGTGAACTCGGTCATCGGCTACGACGCGGCCAAGGGCACCCCGCTGTGGACCCTTCCGCTGCCGGGCCAGGTCTGCGGCGCATCGCGCCACCAGTCCGCGGACAACAAGGCCGCGATCCTCTTCGAGGCCACCAAGCGCGTTCCGCCGAAGAACTACCAGGCGTGCACCGAGATCGGCGTCGTCGACCTGAGCACGGGCAAGCTGCTGTGGAGCAAGTCCGCCACCGGCACGCAGAGCGGTGACGGCAAGGCCAAGTTCTCCGAGATCACCCAGAGCGGCAACACCGTCGCCGCGGGCGGGACGGACGGCGGAGCCGCGTTCGACCTCAACAGCGGCGCTGTCCGCTGGAAGCCGACCGTCGGCGCCGACGGCTGCTACGACATGGGCTACGGCGGCGGTGCCTCGCTCGTCGCGGTCCGCAAGTGCGGCTCGTACGACAACGCGCAGGTCCTCGTCCAGGCGGTGAACCCGGCCAACGGCACGCCGCTGTACTCGTTCAAGCTGCCCGCGGGCGTGGAGTACGCGAGCATCGTCAGCACCAAGCCGCTGGTCGTCGCGGCCGATGTCGGTGACACCGGCTCGTTCGGCATCTCGGACTTCTTCTCGGTCACCGACAAGGGTGTGCTGAAGACCAAGATCTCGGCCACGGGCGACAAGTTCGAGGCGCGCTGCCGGTCCACGGAGGTCGAGTCCTGCACGAAGGTCGTGGTCGGCAACGGCCGGATCTATCTGCCGACCACCGAGCACGAGGGAACCGGCGAGTACGGCCGGACCAACGAGATCGTCTCCTACGACCTCACCACCGGGAAGCCGACCAGCGACCGGGCGGACGCGGGCGACAAGTACACGATGTTCCCGCTGCGCATGGACGGCGGTAACGTCATCGCCTACAAGTGGCCCCCCTACGACAAGGGCGGCCAGGTCGTCAGCATCGACGGCGCCACGTTCAAGCAGACGGTGCTGATGGAGAACCCGGCGGACAAGACGGTGCGCGAGGCGGAGACCAGCTTCTCGTCCGACGGTGCCGAATACCGGTTCGCGAACGGGCGGTTGTACATCGGGGCCACCCTGATGAGCAGGCCCTCGACGTCGTCCTTCGGCAAGAGGTACCTGGCGGTGGCCTTCAGCACCGCCGACTGATCCCCGGACCGCGACGGACGTCCTGAACCCTGCGGACGCCCGGACCGGAAATGATCAATGGCCCGGCACATCGGAGAACCGATGTGACGGGCCATGGTCATAAGTAGCCCTGTTTGGCGAAGAATTCGGCACCTTGGAGCGCTTCTGCCACGTAGAGGGCGCGCAGAGTCGAACAAGCGTGTAGCTTGCCGGGGCAGAGGGCCGGGGGGTCGGCGGCAGCGGGGGATGGGGGTTGCTGGATGAGCGTGCGGCTCATGGTGGTCGACGATCACCGACTGCTCGCCGAGGCGCTCGCCTCGGCCCTGAAGCTGCGGGGCCATCGTGTGCTCGCGGCGGCGGCTCCCGCCGCCGGTGCGGCCGAACTCGTGGTCAGCAGGGCACCCGAGGTGTGTCTGATGGGCACCGCGACCCCCGCCGAGCCGGGCGCGTTCGACCCGATCGTCACGATCAAGCGGGAGCGGCCCCAGGTGGCCGTCGTGGTGCTGGGCCCGGTGCCCAGCCCGCGCGGGATCGCCGCGGCCTTCGCGGCCGGCGCCTCCGGCTATGTCCGCCACGACGAGCGCATCGAGGGCGTGGAACGCGCCATCGTCAAGGCGCGGGCGGGCGAGGCGGTGGTCGCCCCGCTGCTGTTGCAGGGAGCGTTCGCCGAGCTGCTCAATCCCGCCGCCCAGCCCGACGACGAGGGGCAGCGCCTCCTGCAGCTGCTCACCCCGCGCGAGGTCGAGGTGCTGGTCAGGGTCACCGAGGGCGAGGACACCCGGGTGATCGCGGCCGGTATGGGCATCGCGCCGAGCACCGCCCGTACCCATGTGCAGCGGGTGCTGATGAAGCTCGGCGTGGGTTCCCGGCTGGAGGCGGCGGCGCTGGCCGCCCGCACGGGACTGCTGGACCGGGCCGCGATCGCCTCGCCGCCCGGTCCCGGGTCCGCCGGGCAGTAGCTCAGGCGTCGTCGGCCGGGGTGGGCGGCGCCGTGGGGCGCAGCTTCAGCCAGCCGAGGAAGAACAGCCCGAGGGCGAGCATGCCCAGGCCGGTCCAGAGGTTGATGTTGACGTCCTGGGCCTTCTTCAGGTCGGCGTCGGAAGCGAAGACCCCGGCGACGGTGACGATGACCCCGTAGAGCGTGAACAGGCCGCCGATGATGAGCCTGATGTCGAAGAGACGGGCCGCGGTGGCGGACTTCCGTTCCAGCTCGGAGACTTCGCGCTGCAGTTCGGACATGGTTCGTGCCTCCGATCGGGTCAGAAGGAGAAGGAGAAGGGGATGTAGCAGGCGGCGGCGAGGACGATGGCGCCCCAGCCCAGCAGGGCGGGGCTGCGGTACCAGGCGCTGTCGCCCTCGTCCGGCGTCTCCTCCATGCCCGGGGAGCGCGTTCCGTAGACGAGGCCCGCGAGTTCGGCCTCGGACTTGGGCGCGGTGAACAGCGTGACCACGAACATCACCAGGGCACCGGCGACGAAACCGACGATCGCGGAGACGAAGTTGGCGCCCTGCTCGGACGGGATGTCGACGACACCCTGCTGGTAGATCACGAAGTAGTTGACCATCGCCGCCGTCGTGCCCGCGAGCAGCCCCCAGGCACCGGACTTCTTCGAGGCCCGCTTCCAGAACATGCCGATGATGAAGACCACGAACATCGGGACGTTGAAGAACGAGAACAGCGTCTGCAGATAGCCCATGATGTTGCTGAAGCTGGAGGCGAGAAACGCCGTGCCGATCGAGCAGAGCACACCGATCGCCGTGATCAGCCGGCCGAAGCGCAGGTAGTAGCGGTCCTCGCGGCCCCGCTTCACGTACTTCGCCCAGATGTCGTACGTGAACACGGTGTTGAACGACGAGACGTTCGCCGCCATGCCGGCCATGAAGGCGGCGAGCAGTCCGGTGACCGCTATGCCGAGCACACCGTTGGGCAGCAGTTCCTGCATCAGCAGCGGGATCGCGTCGTTGTACGTGAGGTCCGAGCCCGCCGTGCCGATCTTCGGTACGAGGACGGCGGCGACCAGGCCCGGGATCATCACCAGGAAGACGATGAAGATCTTCGGGAAGGCGGCGATCAGCGGGGTGCGCTGGGCGGCGGAGAGGTTCTTCGCGGACAGGGCGCGCTGCACCTCGGCGAAGTTGGTGGTCCAGTAGCCGAAGGAGAGGACGAAGCCGAGGCCGAGGATGATCGTGAGCCAGTTGGCGCCGAGCGGGTTGGGGTCGCCGATGCCGGTGCCGCCCCAGGCGGTGAGGAAGTTGTCCCCGTGGCTCTGGGTGAGGGAGTTGCTCAAACCGTCCCAGCCGCCGACGCGCTTGAGGCCGAGGATGGTCAGGGGTATGAGCGCGGCGAGGATCACGAAGAACTGCAGGACCTCGTTGTAGATCGCCGAGGAGAGTCCGCCGACGGTGATGTACGCGAGCACGAAGAAGCCTGCGACGACGATGGAGACCCACTGCGGCCAGCCGAGCAGGGCCTCCACGACTATGGACAGGGCGTAGAGGTTGACGCCCGCGATCAGGATGGCCGCGAAGGCGAAGAGCACCGAGCTCAGCAGATGTGCGGACTTGTCGAAGCGCTGGAGCAGAAACTCGGGGACGCTTCGGACCTTGGAGCCGTAGTAGAACGGCATCATCACCAGGCCGAGGAAGACCATGGCGGGGATGGCGCCGATCCAGTACCAGTGGACGACCGCGACGCCGTACTGCGCGCCGGTGGCCGCCATGCCGAGGATCTCGGTGGCGCCGAGGTTGGCGGCGACGAAGGCGAGGCCGGTGACCCAGGCGGGCAGGGAGCGGCCGGACAGGAAGAAGTCGAGGCTGGTCTTCACGCTGGCCCGCGCGGCGAACCCGATGCCCAGCACGACGGCGAAGTAGATCGCCAGGATTGCGTAATCGAGCCCGTTGGTGGGGAGCCGGAGCCCTTCGGCCAGGTATTGCATGAGTACTCGCTTCGTCGCGCGAACTGATCTCTGCGGAACCTACGCCTCCGTGTTCAGAAACTGAACGGTTCTGGTGGTGTTCTTTGTTGGATCGTGATTGAACTGGTTGAAATGTCGGTGATGTGGCTGCGAGGGACACGAGATGGGTGCAGGGTGCGCGCCCATTGACGTCACCTGTTGGCTTGTGATTTGTTATGTGCGGTTCTGTTTGGGAGGGTGAGGGAGCTCCACAGTGAAGAAGACATCGACCCGGCTCGCCGACGGTCGTGAACTGCTCTACTACGACTCCCGTGACGACGTCGTGCGCGACTCCGTCGACCGGCGCCCGCTCGATCCCATCTCCACCCGCTCCGAGATCCGCCGGGACCCGCTGCTCGGCGACTCCGTCGCCATCGCCTCCCACCGTCAGGGCCGCACCTACCACCCGCCGGCCGACGAATGCCCGCTCTGCCCCTCCCGGGACGGCCGCCTCAGCGAGATCCCAGCCGCCGACTACGACGTCGTCGTCTTCGAGAACCGCTTTCCCTCCCTGGCCGGCGGCTCCGGCCGCTGCGAGGTCGTGTGCTTCACCTCAGACCACGACGCGTCCTTCGCCGAACTCGGCGAGGACCAGGCGGGCCTGGTCCTGGACGTCTGGACCGACCGCACCGCCGAACTCGCCGAACTCCCGCACGTGGAGCAGGTCTTCTGCTTCGAGAACCGGGGCGCCGAGATCGGCGTGACCCTCGGCCATCCGCACGGCCAGATCTACGGCTATCCCTTCGTCACCCCCCGCACCGAACTGATGCTCCGCGCCGCCGCCGAGCACCGCGGCGGCACCGGCCGCAACCTCTTCGAGGACGTCGTCGCGGGCGAGATCGCCGACGGCTCCCGGATCGTCCTCACCGGCGAGCACTGGGTGGCCTTCGTGCCGTACGCGGCGCACTGGCCCTACGAGGTGCATCTGCACCCGCGGCGCCGGGTGCCGGACCTGCGGGCGCTGGACGACGCGGCACGCACAGAGTTCCCACAGATCTATCTGGAACTGTTGAGGCGCTTCGACCGGATCTTCGGTGACGCCGAGCCGCCCACGCCGTACATCGCGGCCTGGCACCAGGCGCCGTTCCACGAGGAGGGGCGCGAGGAGTTCGGGCTCCATCTCGAGCTTTTCACCATTCGCCGCACTTCCGGCAAGTTGAAGTTCCTCGCCGGTTCCGAGTCCGGTATGAGCGTGTTCATCAACGATGTGCCGCCGGAGACCGCGGCCGAGCGACTGCGAGAGGTAGCGAGCGAGTGAGCAAGTACCTGGTGACGGGCGGGGCCGGATACGTCGGCAGTGTGGTGGCGCAGCATCTGCTCGAGGCGGGGCACGAGGTGACCGTCCTCGACAACCTCTCCACCGGATTCCGGGAAGGCGTACCGGCGGGCGCGGTCTTCGCCGAGGGCGACATCCGTGATGCGGCCAAGTGGCTGGACCCCACGTTCGACGCCGTGCTGCACTTCGCGGCGTTCTCGCAGGTCGGCGAGTCGGTGCTGAAGCCCGAGAAGTACTGGGACAACAACGTCGGCGGCACGATGGCGCTGCTGGCGGCGATGCGCTCCGCCGACGTGCGCACGCTGGTCTTCTCCTCGACCGCCGCCACCTACGGCGAGCCGGTCTCCACCCCGATCGTGGAGAGCGACCCGACCGCGCCGACCTCTCCGTACGGCGCCTCCAAGCTCGCCGTCGACCACATGATCACCGGCGAGGCGGCGGCGCACGGGCTCGCGGCCGTCTCGCTGCGCTACTTCAACGTGGCCGGGGCGTACGGGGCCTGCGGCGAGCGTCACGACCCCGAGTCGCACCTCATCCCGCTCGTCCTGCAGGTCGCACTCGGCCGACGGGAGTCGATCTCGGTGTTCGGCGACGACTATCCGACACCGGACGGCACCTGCGTACGGGACTACATCCATGTCGCCGACCTCGCCGAGGCACACCTGCTGGCACTGGACGCGGCGGCGGCCGGCGAACATCTCATCTGCAATCTGGGCAACGGCAACGGGTTCTCGGTGCGCGAGGTCGTCGAGACCGTACGGCAGGTCACCGGGCACCCGGTGCCGGAGACCGTCGCCCCACGGCGGGCCGGCGACCCGGGGGTGCTGGTCGCCTCCGCGGCCGCCGCGCGCGAACGCCTGGGCTGGCAGCCGAACCGCGCGGACCTCGCCGGGATCGTGGCGGACGCATGGGCCTTCGCCCAGGACAGGGAGAACGCCTCATGAGCGACGGCGTGTGGGCGGCGCCCGGGCGGGTCAACCTCATCGGTGAACACACCGACTACAACGACGGCTTCGTGATGCCCTTCGCGCTGCCGCACACCACCGTCGCGACGGTCTCCCGGCGCAACGACGGGGTGCTGCGCCTGCACTCCGACGGCGTCACCGGCGGCCCGGCCGAACTGCGCATCACCGACCTCGCACCCGGACACGGCCCGCGGGGCTGGACCGACTACCCCGCCGGGGTCGTCTGGGCGCTGCGCGAGGCGGGCCACGCCGTGGGCGGCGCCGACATCCACTACGCGTCGACGGTCCCCACGGGCGCGGGGCTCTCGTCCTCCGCCGCACTGGAGGTCGTCACGGCGCTGGCCCTGAGCGACCTGTACGAACTGGGCCTGGACCGCGGCCTGATGGCGCGGCTGTGCCGGCGCGCCGAGAACATCTACGTCGGCGCGCCCACGGGGATCATGGACCAGACGGCGTCGGCGTGCTGCACCGAGGGCCATGCGCTGCACCTGGACACCCGTGACCTGTCCCGGCGGCAGATTCCGCTGGACCTGGCGGCGGACGGCCTCGAACTGCTCGTGGTCGACACCGGCGTCAAGCACGCACACAGCGACGGCGAGTACGGGAAGCGGCGGGCGGGCTGCGAGTCGGCCGCGGCCGGTCTGGGCGTCCCGGCACTGCGTGACATCGCCTACGACGACCTCCCCGGGGTCCTCGACCGCCTGCCCGATCCCGGCATCCGGTCCCTGGCGAAGCACATCGTGACGGAGAACCACCGGGTGGAGCGGGTGACAGCGCGCCTGGAGGCGGGCGACATCCGCTCGATCGGCCCGATCCTCACGGAGGGGCACGCCTCGCTCCGCGACGACTTCCGCATCTCCTGCCCCGAACTGGACCTGGTGGTCCACACGGCGCTGGCGGCGGGTGCGCTGGGCGCGCGGATGACGGGCGGCGGGTTCGGCGGCTCGGCGATCGTGCTCACGGAGACCGCGATGTCCCCGGCGCTGACGAAAGCGGTCGAAGAGGCCTTCGCCGCGGCGTCGTTCTCGCCGCCGCGGATCTTCGCGGCCACCCCGTCCCCGGGCGCGCGGCGCGTCACCTGACGCGGGCTGCGGCCGGTCCCCGGCGATCTCCGTCGACTCCCGTCCCAGTACAGAACATCCGGCACACCCTGCACACGCTGGGTCATCAGTTCTGCAAATAGCCTTCCGCTACGGGCCCCCGGCCGTACTCTGATGCTCAGTGCCGGTGGGGGCCGGTGCTGATCAGGGGGCGAGACAGTCGGGTACGACGCCCGGGGCGGGGTAACAGTCACAGCACGGCGGCGGCCGGGCGACCGCTGTACCACCCTGTCCGGGCGCCGTACCCGCGCCGGTCCGTCCTCCGACACTGGGGGTGTCTGTGGTTCGTATCCGGGTCCTGGTGGTGGACGACCACCGCATCTTCGCCGAGTCGCTCGCCGCCGCCCTGGCGGCCGAGCCCGATGTCGACGTCGCCGCGGCCGGCAGCGGTCCCGCGGCGCTGCGATGTCTGGAGCGCGCGGCGTCCGAGGGCCGCCGGTTCGACGTCATGCTCGTCGACGCCGACCTCGGCACCGGCGCGCAGAGCGGCACCGTCCCCGGCGCCCGCGCCGCCGTGGCGCGCGCCGTGCCGGACGACGGTGAAGAGGGCCTCGTCGACGGCATATCCCTGGTCGCGGGCGTGCGTTCGGGCCAGCCCGCGGTCCGCAGCGTCGTGCTCGCCGAGAAGGACGACCCCCGCCGTGCCGCGCTCGCGCTGCAGGCCGGCGCCTCCGGCTGGGTCGCCAAGGACTGCTCCCTGCAGCGTCTGCTCGCGGTGATCCGCGGTGTGCTCAGGGACGAGACGCATCTGCCGCCCGCGCTGCTCACCGGCGTCCTGCGGGAGTTGACCGCCGCGCGCAAGCACCGCACCGATAGCGAACGGCTCGTCGAGTCGCTCACGCCGCGCGAGCGGGAGGTACTGCGCTGCATGGTCGCGGGCCTGGGGCGCAAGGCCGTGGCCGAGCGCCTCTTCCTGTCACCCCACACCGTCCGCACACATATGCAGAACGTCCTCGGAAAGCTGGGCGTGCACTCCACGCTCGCGGCTGTCGCCCTCGCCCGGAGGGCGGGTGTCGGACCGGTCGACCTAGCCGGGGACGTTGTCGAACGGGGCGGTCAACTGGCGTAGCAACGCCGCCAGCTCCGCCCGTTGGGTGCGCGACAGTTCGGCGAGGATCGCGCGCTCCTGGGCGAGCAGTCCGGCCAGCGCCTGGTCCGCCCGGTCACGGCCCTCGGGCGTCAGGCGCACCAGCACACCGCGGCGGTCGCTGGGATCCGGCAGCCGCTCCACCAGGTTCTTCTTGGCCAGACGGTCGATGCGATTGGTCATCGTGCCCGAGGTGACCAGCGTCTGGGTGAGCAACTGTCCGGGCGACAGCTGGTACGGAGCTCCCGCGCGCCGCAGCGACGTGAGCACATCGAACTCCCACGGCTCGAGGCTGTGCTCGGAGAATGCGAGCCGCCGGGCCCGGTCGAGATGGCGGGCGAGCCGCGAGACGCGGCTGAGCACCTCGAGCGGTTCCACGTCGAGGTCAGGGCGCTCTCGGCGCCATGCTGCGACCAGTCGATCGACCTCGTCCTCCATGGTGATCAGTGTAGATGGTCTGTCGACATGAAGTCTCTTGACGTCAAGATATATTCTGCTGGACGATTGGGCATGGTCGGGCCGGAACCCGTTCCGGTTCGGCACACCGTTCCAGCAAAGGGGGCTCGATCATGCATTCCGATCCAACCTGGGATCCGCACCAGTACCTGCGCCACGCGGGGCATCGCACCCGCCCGTTCCTCGATCTTCTGGCCAGGATCCCGGACCTGCCGGACAACGACGGCAGGCCTGCCCGTATCGCGGACATCGGCTGCGGTCCGGGCAATGTCACCGCGCTCCTCGCCGAGCGCTGGCCCGACGCCCACATCACCGGCTTCGACCTGTCGCCCGAGATGCTCGCCCTGGCCGAGAAGGAACACGCCGGCACCACCGCGGGCGGCGGCTGGCTGGACTTCCGGCCGGCCGACGCCGCGCACTGGACACCCGACGAGCCGTACGACCTGATCGTCTCGAACGCCGCCCTGCAGTGGGTGCCCAACCACCCCGAGTCCTTCGCCGGCTGGATCGACGGCCTCACCCCCGGCGGCACCCTGGCCTTCCAGGTCCCCGGCAATTTCACGGCACCCAGCCACGCCCTCCTCGGCGAGCTCTGCGACACCCCGCAGTGGCGCGACCGCCTGGGTGACCACGGACGCCGCTACATACACATCCTGGAACCGGCCGACTATCTCTCCCGGCTCACCGACCTCGGCTGCCGCACCGACACCTGGGAGACCACCTACCTCCAGCTCCTGCCCGGCGAGGACCCCGTACTGGACTGGGTCAAAGGCACCGCCCTGCGCCCCGTCCTCACCGAACTCGCCGACGACGACAACGCCGCCCACGAATTCCTCGCCCAGTACCGCGACCTCCTGCGCAAGGCCTACCCACAGGGCCCGCACGGCACCGTCTTCCCCTTCCGCCGCATATTCGCCGTCGCACGGAAGGCCGGCTGATGCTCAGCGCCGTCGACCACGTCCAACTCGCCGCGCCACCCGGCTCCGAGGACTCCTTGCGCACCTACTACCAGGACGTCCTCGGCATGACGGAGATCCCCAAGCCGCCGGCGCTCGCCGCCCGTGGCGGCTGCTGGTTCGCGCACGGCTCCGTCCAGCTCCACCTGGGCATCGAGGCGGACTTCCGCCCCGCACGCAAAGCGCACCCAGGCCTGCGGGTCACCGGCATCGAGGCCTACGCGGCGCGTCTCGCGGAGCGCGGCGCGACAGTGGTCTGGGACGACAACCTCCCCGGCCACCGGCGCTTCTACTCCGAGGACCCCGTCGGCAACCGGCTGGAGTTCCTCGAACCGGCCACCTGAGCCGGTGCCGCGGCAGCCCGACGCCCCGCCACCGGACGGCCGGTGACGGGGCGCAGGCAGCACAGCTCAGTTCTTGCGATGCCCTATCAGCCGTGGCTTCGGCTCCAGACCGTCCAGCCCGTGCCACGCCAGATTCACCAGATGCGCGGCCACCTCGGCCTTCTTCGGCCGCCGGGCGTCCAGCCACCACTGTCCCGTCAGCGCGACCATGCCCACCAGAGCCTGCGCGTACAGCGGCGCGAGCTTCGGATCGAAGCCGCGGTTCTTGAACTCCATGCCCAGGATGTCCTCGACCTGGGTCGCGATATCGCTGATCAGCGACGCGAACGTACCCGTCGACTGGGCCACCGGCGAATCCCGCACCAGAATGCGGAAGCCGTCCGTGTACGTCTCGATGTAGTCCAGCAGAGCGAACGCGGCCTGCTCCAGCAGCTCACGCGGATGCCCCGCGGTCAACGCGCCCGTCACCATGTCCAGCAGCTGGCGCATCTCGCGGTCCACAACCACCGCGTACAGGCCCTCCTTGCCGCCGAAGTGCTCGTACACCACCGGCTTCGAGACGCCCGCCTTCGCGGCGATCTCCTCGACCGACGTGCCCTCGAACCCCTTCTCCGCGAACAGGGTGCGACCGATGTCCAGCAACTGCTCGCGGCGCTCCGCACCCGTCATCCGCACCCGGCGCGCACGCCGCCCGGACGACCGGTTCTTCTCCGTACCGCTGCTCCCACCGTCGCTCGCCACGTCACCTATCATGCCGCGTCGGCGGTCTCGCTCTTGCGGCGGGCGTCGATACGGTCCGCGCTCGGCCAGCGCACGTCGTACGCCCAGCCCGCCTTCTCGAACCAGCGGATCAGCCGCGCGCTGGAGTCGAGCTGGCCCCGCAGCACACCGTGCCGCGCACACGTCGGGTCGGCGTGATGCAGGTTGTGCCACGACTCGCCGCAGGACAGCACCGCGAGCCACCACACATTGCCCGACCGGTCACGCGACTTGAACGGACGCTTGCCGACCGCGTGGCAGATCGAGTTGATCGACCAGGTCACGTGGTGCAGCAGCGCCACCCGCACCAGCGAGCCCCAGAAGAACGCGGTGAAAGCGCCCCACCACGACATGGTCACCAGACCGCCGATCAGCGGCGGGATCGCCAGCGACAGCACCGTCCAGAAGATGAAGTCGCGCGAGATCCTGCGCAGCGCCGGGTCCTTGATCAGGTCCGGTGCGTACTTGTGCTGCGGCGTGCGCTCCTCGTCGAACATCCAGGCGATGTGCGCCCACCACAGGCCCTTCATCAGCGCCGGCACCGTCTCGCCGAACCGCCACGGGGAGTGCGGGTCGCCCTCGGCGTCGGAGAACTTGTGGTGCTTGCGGTGATCGGCCACCCAGCGCACCAGCGGCCCCTCGACCGCCAGCGAACCGGCGATCGCCAGCGCGATCCGCAACGGGCGTTTCGCCTTGAAGGCGCCGTGCGTGAAATAGCGGTGGAAGCCGATCGTGATCCCGTGGCAGCCGATGTAGTACATCGCCACCATCAGACCCAGGTCGAGCCAGCTCACTCCTCCCCGGCTCCAGGCCAGCGGCACCGCCGCCAGCACCGCGAGGAAGGGCACCGTGATGAACAGCAGCAGCGCGATCTGCTCGATGGACCGCTTGCTGTCGCCGCCGAGTGTCGCGGGAGGGAGGTCGACGGCGGTCGGATCCGGGGCGTCGTCGACCAGGTCGGGGCTTGTCGTCATGGTGATCCCCTGTGGGATGAGAGATGCAGATGGGGGCGAGGCTACGGACGCGTAACCTACGGCAACGTAAGTATGGCAGTGCGCAGGCCCACGGCAAGAGACCTGTGGACAACGTCAGGGAAACGGACACCTATCCTGGGTCTCGTCGGACAGCGCGGTCCGCAGCCTCCAGTACCCCTCCAGACGTGCTCAAACACTGCAAGGAGCCGCACCTGTGAGCAGTGCCGACCAAACCCCCACCGCCAGTGCAGAACTGCGCGCCGACATCCGCCGACTGGGCGACCTCCTGGGCGAGAGCATCGTCCGCCAGGAAGGCCCCGGACTGCTCGAGCTCGTGGAGCGTGTCCGCGCCCTGACGCGCAGCGACGGTGAGGCCGCAGCCGAGCTGCTGGGCGACACCGACCTCGAGACCGCAGCCAAGCTCGTACGCGCCTTCTCCACCTACTTCCACCTGGCCAACGTCACCGAACAGGTGCACCGCGGCCACGAGATGCGCGAGCGCCGCGCCGCCGAAGGCGGACTGCTGGCCCGCACCGCGGACCGCCTCAAGGACGCCGACCCCGACCACCTGCGCGCGACGGTCAAGAACCTGAACGTCCGTCCCGTGTTCACCGCACACCCCACCGAAGCCGCACGGCGCTCCGTCCTGAACAAGCTGCGCCGCATCGCCGAACTGCTGGAGAGCCCGGTGAGCCCCGCCGACCGCCGCCGGCACGATCTGCGACTGGCCGAGAACATCGACCTGATCTGGCAGACCGACGAACTGCGCGTCGTCCGGCCCGAGCCCGCCGACGAAGCCCGCAACGCCATCTACTACCTGGACGAACTGCACGCCGGCGCCGTCGGCGACGTCCTGGAGGACCTGGCAGCCGAACTGGAACGCGTCGGCGTCGAGCTGCCCCCCGGCACCCGGCCGCTGACCTTCGGCACCTGGATCGGCGGCGACCGCGACGGCAACCCCAACGTCACCCCCTCGGTGACCTGGGACGTCCTGATCCTTCAGCACGAGCACGGCATCACCGACGCCCTCGAACTGATCGACTCCCTGCGCGGACTGCTGTCCAACTCGATCCGCTACACCGGAGCCACCGAAGAACTCCTCGACTCCCTGCGGACCGACCTCGAACTGCTCCCGGAGATCAGCCCCCGCTACAAGCGGCTCAACGCCGAAGAGCCCTACCGGCTCAAGGCCACGTGCATCCGGCAGAAGCTCGTCAACACCCGCGAACGCCTCGCACGCGGCACCCGCCACGAACCCGGCCGCGACTACCTCGGCACCGGCGAGCTGCTCGGCGACCTCGCCCTGATCCAGACCTCGCTGCGCGAACACCGCGGCGGGCTCTTCGCCGACGGCCGCATGGAACGCACCATCCGCACCCTCGCCGCCTTCGGACTGCAGCTCGCGACCATGGACGTACGCGAGCACGCCGACGCCCACCACCACGCCCTCGGCCAGCTCTTCGACCGGCTCGGCGAGGAGTCCTGGCGGTACGCCGACATGCCGCGCGAGTACCGGCAGAAGCTGCTCGCCAAGGAGCTCAGGTCCCGCCGGCCGCTCGCGCCGACACCCGCGCCGCTGGACGCGGCCGGCGAGAAGACCCTCGGCGTCTTCCACACGGTCAAGCAGGCCTTCGAACGGTTCGGGCCGGAGGTCATCGAGTCCTACATCATCTCGATGTGCCAGGGCGCCGACGACGTGTTCGCGGCCGCCGTTCTCGCCCGCGAAGCCGGCCTGATCGACCTGCACGCCGGCTGGGCGAAGATCGGGATCGTGCCGCTGCTGGAGACCACGGACGAACTGCGCGCCGCCGACGTCATCCTCGACGGCATGCTCGCCGACCCCTCCTACCGGCGCCTCGTCTCCCTGCGCGGCGACGTCCAGGAGGTCATGCTCGGATACTCCGACTCCTCCAAGTTCGGCGGCATCACCACGTCGCAGTGGGAGATCCACCGGGCACAGCGCAGGCTCCGCGACGTCGCACACCGCTACGGCGTCCGGCTGCGGCTCTTCCACGGCCGCGGCGGCACCGCCGGCCGTGGCGGCGGCCCCTCGCACGACGCGATCCTCGCCCAGCCCTGGGGCACCCTCGAGGGCGAGATCAAGGTGACCGAGCAGGGCGAGGTCATCTCCGACAAGTACCTGATCCCCTCGCTCGCCCGGGAGAACCTGGAACTGACGGTCGCCGCGACCCTCCAGGCCTCGGCGCTGCACACCGCACCCCGCCAGTCCGACGAAGCGCTGGCCCGCTGGGACGCGGCGATGGACACCGTCTCCGAAGCCGCCCACGGCGCCTACCGGAGGCTCGTGGAGGACCCGGACCTGCCGGCGTACTTCTTCGCCTCCACGCCCGTCGACCAGCTCGCCGAGCTCCACCTGGGCTCGCGCCCCTCGCGCCGCCCCGACTCCGGCGCCGGCCTGGACGGGCTGCGGGCCATCCCGTGGGTCTTCGGCTGGACGCAGTCACGGCAGATCGTGCCCGGCTGGTTCGGCGTCGGCTCCGGGCTCAAGGCGCTGCGGGAAGCCGGCCTGGACGCCGTCCTGGACGAGATGCACGAGCAGTGGCACTTCTTCCGCAACTTCCTCGCCAACGTCGAGATGACGCTGGCCAAGACCGACCTGCGGATCGCGCGCCACTACGTGGACACGCTGGTGCCCGAGGACCTCAAGCACGTCTTCCGCACCATCGAGGCGGAGCACGCACTCACCGTCAAGGAGGTCCTGAAGCTCACCGGCGGCGAACGGCTCCTCGACTCGAACCCGGCGCTGCAGCGGACGTTCGGCATCCGGGACGCCTACCTGGACCCGATCTCCTACCTCCAGGTCTCGCTGCTGGCCCGCCAGCGCGAGGCGGCCGCACACGGCAAGGAGGCGGACCCGTTGCTGGCGAGGGCGCTGCTGCTGACCGTCAACGGTGTGGCGGCGGGCTTGCGCAACACCGGCTGACCCGCGGAGACATGAAGGTGCCCCCTGCCGGAACCGGCAGGGGGCACTGTCGTACCGCGGCTCAGGACGGACGTGCCGTATGTCCTGGCGTCCGGAATGGCACCGCGGGGTTCCCGCCGGAGATCACAGAGCCAGGAACGAGGCCACCAGCAGCGCGCCGCCCACCCCCGCGGACGCCCATGCCAGCCGCGTCAGCCGTGTTCCGCCCCCGATCACCAGAGCCGCCAGCAGCAGCGCGCCGCCCAGCGGCAGCCACGCGTACAGCCCGCCCGCGGGCCCCGTGCGCACGGCCTGCGTCGTGCCCGGCTTCAGGACGACGGCGAGCGTCGCGCCCTTCTTCACCGCGGCCGACTTGTCGATGGTGACCTCCGCACGGTCGGGTGAAGGGTCCTTCGGCACGTACGCCCCGGTGCAGACCTCGCTGTCGCAGCGGGACACCGCCAGCGTGCCGTGCTCACGACCCTTGGAGATCAGAATGTGCTGCGCGTCGCGCCACGACGCCCAGAAGCCCGCGACCAGCAGCAGTACGGCGACGAGCGCCATGGCAGCCATACGCGCACGGGCCAGTATCCGGCCGGAGGAGTTCCGCTTCATGGGGCGCGATCCTTGGCCATGGTGCTGCTGGTGGTCAACTTTCGCTGGTCAGCATGTACGGTCGCGGGCTGCCGACCGGGAGCCGGTACGGGGGGCGAGGACAGCCCGGAATGGTGTCGACCGGCGCCGGCCCGTGCGCCTGGACCAGGGATTTCCTTGGCGCGGTCCCTCGACTCGGCCACCGCGCTGGTGGGACTGCAGTGGGCCACCCCCTCGCTCTGCCCCTCGGCGAAACCATCACATCGGGCCCGGCGCCCTGTGGTGGGCAACAATCACGGTCGCGGAAGAGCCCCCGTGCTTATGTGAAGCGCCGACACTGGTAGCCGGCGTCCGCCCCGGTGTTCTTCTCGTCCTTGACGACGTACTCCGACTTGCACTCCTCGAGGCTCTGGTCCAGGTCCGCCAAGAGACCCTTTCGCCTCACTTCTCCATGCACCGGAGAATATCGAGGGAGTACTCCTTGCCGCCTATGGAGATCGTCCTTCCATCAGGAGGGGGAATTGCGCATGCTGGTCCGGCGGAATAGTGGTGCGGGACGACTCTGGTCACGACAGAGTCCGCTTGCAAAGACTGAAGCGTCCCGGTCCGCATCAGCGGACCAGGACGCCCTATGTAGCTCAAGCACCTCCGCCAACGCCAGGCTGGAGCCCTCCCCGTCCCTGAGTACGAAGTGGTGGAAGAAGCTGCTCGGCTTCACCTTCTGCCGACGGTTCGTGCCGGCGAACAAGGATGCTCACGCTGCACACCTGTCAGGCGTCGACTTCGCCAGCCCAGCCCAGCCCAGCCGAACCGCAGAAGCTCCTTGGGCAGGTACTCGGAATCGACCGCCGATGAGCCGCCGGGAACGTCGCGACTGCCCCCGCCCGTGGACGGCGTGTCCGCGCGGCCACCCGTGCCGCCGCCCACTCCGTTGTCCAGGTTGTTCGTCGGCATGTGGTTGCCCACGCCACCGCCCGGCAGGTGGTTGGCAGCGCCGCCGCCCGGTGCCCGGTCGGGCGCGGCGCCGTGCCGGGGATGTCGTCGCCGAGGTGTATGCCGTTGTCGCCGATGCCCGTGCCGAGGCGGATCGCCGCCTCGCCCCCACGCCCGCCCCCGCCGGCCATGGCGGGTTCGCGGACCGGGGGCCGCACGGTCGGGTTGTCCGCGGTCGTCGCGGGGTTGGCCGCCGGTGGCGGGGTCTCCCTGCCGTGTGGTGCTGGAGGAGCGTGCCGTCCTTTGCCGCACCAGCACGTCGAAGTCCCGCCACCCCGACAGGTTCGACGGGTCGCCGGGCAGCGGACAATAGAGAGTCGGCCGCGTCCTAAGAGATCGTCTCGATTGGTGATCAATCAACGCTCTGTCACGCTGGAACGGGCTGCCGGTGGACAATCCCCATGCACCGGTTGATCAGGGTGGGGAACACTGTGCTGATGAGCTCTGCAGCCTCCCAGACAGCGCAGGAACGGGCCCTTCGGCATGTCGCGGAACTGGCGTCGGGCCCTCCGATGGACCCGGCATTGCGGGTGACCCTCAACTTCCACCCGGACCGTCTGCTGCGCGGCAAGCCGATCCTGGACGCTATGGCAGAGGGCGGCGTCTACCACTCACAGTTCGTCACTGGCACCAGCAACGGCGGCCTGACCGCGCATCCAGGCGGCGACCGGTGGCGCTGGGAGAGCCGGATCTTCGACGGGGCGTACGACGAAGCGACCGCTCATGAGCGGCCCGTCTACGGGGCGTTGAACTTCCGCCGCAAGCCGGTCGGCGGGGCGCCGCGGTTCGGCTCGGCCCACTTCCGGCTGATGGCCCAGACGCTGACGCGGACCACATTCTGCTACCCGGACAGCTTCCTCGAACCCTCGGATTTCGGTGTCGCGGCCCGCACGGGGCTCATCGAGCTTGCCCTCGCCGACCGTCAGGACGAGCTTGACGACTACATCGAGGCGCAAGTGCACGGGCCGGTCCAGCTGCAATGCCATGTGGAGGCACTGGTCCTGGACCCCTGCTACCAAGGTACGACGGTCGAGGCCGCGGCTCTGGTCCTTGGCTGCCCGGTGGAGTGGCACCCTGGCTTCCGGCTCGGGGTTGAAGAACTCCGACGTCACCCCGGCTACCGCGGTCAGGAATACGTCGACTTGGGTACGCAGATCGCGGTCGACGGCATGCTCGATCCTCGGATCGTCGGAGACGCTGCACGTGCCGGCTTCTATGACCCCCAGGCGGTCAAGAAGGTGTGGCACTACCTGGCACGATTCGGGGCCCGGTGGAAGGCCACTGACACATCGGTGGCTCCGGCACCGATGGAGGGGGCTGTACTCGATGGCCTTCGTTGAGGGGCTGGTTCCGGAGGGACTCTGGGATTTGTTCCGGGCTGTGAGACCGCAGATCCCCACGAGGCCGCAGGGCGGCGGCCGTCGGCGGGTCGACGATCGCGCGGTGCTCGCCGCGATCATCTTTGTGGCCACGTCAGGGTGCACCTGGCGGCAGCTGCCGCCGGTCTTTGGTGCCTCATGGCAGACGGTCCACCGGCGGTTCTCCGAGTGGACCGCGGCGCGGGTGTGGGCGAAGCTCCACCGCCTGGTGCTGGACGAGCTCGGCGCCCGCGGAGAGCTGGACTGGTCGCGGTGCGCGATCGACTCCGTGAACATGCGAGCGCTCAAAGGGGGGAGCTGACAGGCCCGAATCCTGTCGATCGTGGCAAGAAAGGCTCGAAGATCCACTTGATCACAGAACGGACGGGTCTGCCCCTCTCAATCGGCATCTCTGCCGCCAACACCCACGACAGCCAGGGTCTCGAACCCCTCGTCCGAGGCATACCGCCCATCCGCTCCCGCCGTGGGCCGCGTCGCCGCCGTCCGGCCAAACTGCACGGCGACAAGGGCTACGACTACGACCACCTGCGGACATGGCTCCGTTCTCGGAACATCACGCCGCGCATCGCGCGCAGGGGCATCGAATCCTCCCAGCGTCTCGGCCGCCACCGCTGGACCGTGGAGCGGACTGTGGCCTGGCTGTCCGGGTGCCGTCGTCTGCACCGCCGCTACGAACGCAAGGCCGAGCACTTCCTCGCCTTCGCCGGCATCGCCGCCACCCTCATCTGCTACCGGAGATTGACCAACTGAGACGATCTCTAAGCGCGAGTTGGACCGGCGGTTCGGTGTGCGACGCGCACGGTCGGCCGGTGAGCTCGCGGACTACCTCCGCCCCGAGCACGAACACCACGCCGATTGCTGTCCTGCCCTTGCTGGAGCGCCGGACTCGGCGGGTCCCATCCCGGCCGCGCCGTGAGGGGCATATCGCTGAGATCTGCCATCAAAGCCTGTCTGACACATCGGGTCCAAAACCGTTTTCATCAGCGTCTGGATCCCCAATGCCAAATTCGACAGCGGCGCCGAAGTAGGTTGGCTCACCGGCGTCCGGCAGCACGCCAAAAATAGAGCTGAGTTCCTGGAGCGTGTCGGCAAGCCGTGGCGCGTTTCTCCGTTGCACGTCACGATGAAGACGTCCGAAGAAGTCGTATGCGCTCCAGATGTCGTGATGGACAGACAGGGTCGCAGTCGGTCCGTAGTCTGCGGTTGTCACGGAGAGGTCAACAAGCTGCGGTTCCCTGCGGGCCGCCCCATCTGCTCCGATCCAGGTTCCGGAACCGATGACATCAAAGCTGCCGATTTCCGCATCAGGAAATGCGACGGGACGACTCCCGAGAACCTTTTTGGTTAGTTCTGGGTCCTCCAGTGATTCAAATACGGACAATCTAGTTGTGACACCTGTATAGCCCGACCCGCGTACGTACCATTTGTATTCGATAAATGTGGGGGTGAGCAAATCGAATCGCTTGAGCGTCTTGGTCATCCTGGCGGCGATGGTCAATGAGGATTCGAGTCCAGTAGGGACCACGCCCTCGAGGTCCCAGAACCACGAACCGCATTCTTTCGGTGCGCGAATGAGTAGTGTCATGAAAATTCCCTAAGGGTAAATGGATCCATCGGGCGGAATCATAACTGCTCCGTCCTCGAATCGCAGCAGGAAAGTTGCTCCTGACAGTTCCGCTATCTCATCTACTGCCCTGAACACGCCGGGTCGCATCGAGGATATCGAGTGATGTACATCAAGGATGGCGACACCGTGTCGCATGTGGGCGTAGTCCAGTTGGCCAGCGGCACTCTTCGCGTTGCTGATGACTTTACTGATCTTGCCGCTGACATCCTTGAGTTGGTATGCGTAGTCGATCCCGCCGTCAGCGTTTCTCGTGTACACGTCGAGATCCCAGGGTGTCGTGTGATCCCCGAACTCAAAACCAACGCGGGCGAATCCTCGGCTCTGGAGATCGGTGGCATGTGTTAGTGCCATGTAAGCGGCTGGCACCATGCTGCTTCGGGGGTCGCTGCGACTGGGCCCCTTCTTGCACATTTCGAGAATGCTACGGTAGTTCTCCGCATCGCGAAGATGCCCGCGATTGATGAGTTCAGCAACGCCAGCCCCATAAGGGTCCTTGCGGAGACTACGCACGATGAGGTCTGGATCGCCTGGTTTCAGCTTTGCACGGCTGAGCTCGGCGAGAAGCTCGGCTTCCTGTTCCGGCTTCAGCGGTCCTGTGTGGCTCTGCGCAGCCTCATTGGGCACCTTGCTATACCTGTGCGGATCGACGTCCGGCACATCGCCGGGCCGATTGGCGGCGTCGCCCCCTTCGAGACTGTCGCCTGGCATGTCGTTGGGCGCCGACACATCATCGGACATGCTGCCCCCGGGGCCGCTGTCTCCCGAGTGCCGATGCCCTGCGCCCATGTCGCGAGCGTCTTCACCTCCAACCCGCGTTCCCTCGGACCCCGGCCCACGAGCAGCATCCCCAACCTCTTGTTTGGACATGTCACGGCCGCCGCCGGATGGACTGTGCGGGCTGTTGGTCGGTGGGTTGCTGTCGGCCCTGCCCGTCGGCAGGTCGTTGTCGGTTACCCCGCCGCCGGGTGAGCGGTCGACCGCCCCGCGTCCGGGTTCGTTATTGCTGACCCGGCCGACATCGCCGAGATCATTTCCGTAGCTGTCAGCGAGCCGCACGGTGCCGTTCGTGCCGTCGCCCGTGCCCTCGCCGGCCATGGCGGGTTCGCGAACCGGCGGGCGCGCAGTCGGGTCGATCGCGGTCGTCGCGGGGGTGGCCGCCGGTGGCGGGGTCTCCTTGCCGGCAGCCGTGTGGTGTTGGAGGAGCGTGCCGTCCTTGCTGAAAAGGTTGCCTGCGCGGTCGTAGTAGGCGCCCGCGCCGCCGTTCTCGGGCAACGGGGTCGCACTCTCCGGCAGTGCCGTGGCGCCTTCGCGGACCTTGAGTGTCCCCTCGGGGACCGGCATCGCGCCGGTGGGAACCTCAGCACCCTTCGGGAGTCGAGCCATGCCATGACCGAGGTCGATCGCGCCCTTGGGGATCGGGGTGCCATCGGGCAGTTGGACGGTGCGCTCCGGGACCGAGAACGCGCCCTCGGGGAGCGCGGCACCCTCCGGCAGGTGCAGGGTGCCGTCGGAAAGCTTGAAGCCGCCTTCAGGCAGCATGATCGCGGTTTCCGGCAGCGGGGGGACCTTGAACTTCCCCATGTCCTTCAGCGAGGCCGCCACGTCGCCGATCTTTGAGACGCCCGCGCCGACACCCTTGAAGACATACGTTGTCGGGTCGACAGCCGTGCCCACCTTGCGGGCCACCGACACGGCCCTGGAGACCGCTCCGCCCTTTGCCGCTCCTCCCGCGCCTCCCGTCGCAAAGATCGTGACCACGTTGAACGTGGCCGCGCCGCCTGCCCGGCCCGGTGTCTGGTCCCACTGGTCCCAGGCCACCATCGCCTTGCCGCCCTCTTTCATTGCGGCGCGGGAGTCCCGGAGCCAGGACGGCATGTCCTTGTCGTCCGCGGTCCAGAAGTAGGTACCGGCAACGAGCGTCATCACGCTGCCGGTGCTGAGCTTGGCGAGGTTGTTCCAGGCGTCGCCGGCGGCGTCCCACCCGTCCACGCCGACGAGCGTGCCCAGGCCGCGGATCGTGCCGCCGACGCCGTCGACGAAGAAGCCCTCGATGAAATCCCCGGCGTGTTCCCACACCTGCCATCCAGGGGTCGACTCGGCCACCGCGTCGCCCCAGGGCAGGCTCTTCGCCGACTTCAGGTCCTCTGCCCGGTAGCCGTACTGGTTCGGACCGTCCGAGCCGTCGTGGGTCTTCAGCGGCTTGCCCCCGACCAGCGCAACGATCTTGTTGTGGCAGGCCGTCTCGGCCTCCTGGAACGCCGCCCACACCTCCGCGATCTCGTTGCGGCGTGAGAGGTTCTCGTCGATCAGGTCGCCGTCTTCGCGCCACTTGGGATCGTCGGCTTCGTGGTCACGGAACTCGGCGGCCTGTCGTCGCAGGTCCTTCAGCCGCTCGACGAGGGGCTCCACGTCCCGGGAGTACGTGCCCAGCGCGCCCGTGATCACGCACATGTCCGAACTCAGGTCGAGCGCCGTGTCCTTCACCGGCTGCGTGGTGGCGAACAGCTGATCCGCCTCCGGAGCCGTGTAGAAGGCCCGCAGTCCGCCGAATGTCGTGTGCACATCGCCGGCCGCACCTACGATCTTCGGGCCGCTACCCGACAACCTCTTGACCGCGGCGTCGAGTTCATCAAGATTGCCAGTGAACTCCGGGACCTCGGCCGGATTGACCGGTGCGTTGGTCATTTCTTCCCCCCGGCGCCCCGCAAGAGGTCCAACCGCACCTGCCGCGCCGCGTCCTGGGCCTCCTTGGCCGCCTCCAGATCGCCCTCGACGTACTCATTGGTCGCCTTGGCCGCGCCCAGGATCGCGGCCTCGATACGCTCGGCCATCTTCGAGAAGTCCTTGCCCCGCTTGTTCGCGTAGGTGGACAGCGCGGCGGCCACCGGGCCCGATGCTTTCACCGACAACGGCTTCCCCGATGCCGTCGGCCCGTGCGCAGGTATGTTCGCCGCAGAGCCCGGCACCGCCGTGCCCGCCCACTTCGCCGCCTCCGCCAAGTCGGCGACCATCGCCGACAAAGCCTTGTGCAGCTCAGCACCGCGCCCGCCAGTGAGCTGCAACTGGCCCTGCACTCCCTGCGGTTTGATGTCCCAACCCGTCACGACGCCCCCGTCCCCCTGCACCACTGCGACTGCCACGCGAACCCGGGGGATCGTTTCTCCCCGGAATGTGAGACGCGTCAGCCGATGTTGTCGACCGCTGCCTTCGCCCGCGCGAGCGTCTGCTGCGCTGTTGCGTCGTTCTTCTCCAGCGTGGTCTTGAGCAGCGTGATGATGTTCCGCACCTCCTGCGAGGTGCTGTGCCAGCGCAGTTCCTTGCCGTGGTACTCGTCTGCCACGCCATCCGCCGCGAAGTCCTTCATCGCGTCCTTGACCTGCCTGTCACGCGCGGCGATCACCTGCTCCAGACGGGCGATCACCGTCTGGATGTTCCCCTGCGCCTCGGTCGACGCACCCGTGTCGTACGAACGACGGTCCTCACCGGCACCGGCCATCACATATCACTCCCCGTACAAGTCGAAAGTCTGGGCATGAACCGGAACGGTCAGCGGCCCGAGAAGCGCGCCGCGTCGAAATTCGCCGCCGACATCTGCGTCTTGGCGTTCTCGCCCTGTTCCTGGACACCCGTACCGAACGCCGCGTCCATCCCCGACTGACCGCCCAGGATCGACGCCAGGGAGCCGTTCAACGCCGCCGTGATCTCGTCCGCGTTCGCCTTGAACAGGTCGAACGCCGCCTTGCCCTCGCCGTTGAACTTGCCCTCCAGCGGAGCTGCGGCCTGGATGAGCTGACGGATCAGCAGCCCCAGGTCCGTGCTCGAACCCTTCGAGTGCGACTGCAGGGTCGACAGAACCTGCGCCCCCATGTCGAACTTCATCGAACTCCCCCGTTCGCGTGGTGATCATAAGCAGTGACATACCTATCAACCCCGGCGTCACAGATGCAATCAGCAATCGCGCCAACATGACCACCGGCCGACAATGTCACACCCCCCAGTGTTCAACACCGGTCTGACAAAGGTCGGTTGGCGACCCCGCGCCTGCGGGCGACGTCTCCGAAGCCGATCCGCTACGCGCCCTTCAGGTGCCGCATCAGCACCTCGAAGTCCCGCCATCCCGACAGATCCGACGGGTCGCCGGGCAGGGGGTAGTAGAGAGCCGGCCGTGTCCTGGGCCCGAGGTGGACGGGCGGCTGGGGGAGCGGTGTGTGGCGTGCACGATCGTCGGCGATCTCCCGGACCTCGTCCGCGCCGAGCACGAACGCCACCGGAACCCCGGGACCCTCGAAGCGTGGAGGTACCGCCAGATCGCGGCGGGCTTTGCGTAGTTGAACAAGCATCGACTGAAGCCGGTGGCGAGTGGCGAGTACTTCTGCGACTCGAGGCAGGGCGTTCAGCGGCGGCTTCTCGTCGTGTCCGTAGCCGAAGGCCAGCGTCACTTCCTTCTCGACGCCCGCCTTCGTGCGTGTGACTCGGACCGTGGCGAGTCCGGGCCTGCCGGGGCTGCCGACAACCACGAACCAGGTCGGTTCGGGTGCACGGTCGAACGCCACATCGGTCAGTTGCCGCGGGGACCAGGGGAGGTTGGCGGGTTCCGCGGTGCCCCAGCCCGCCGGGGGCTCGCCGGTCAGTTCGCGCCACACGGATTCCAGGGCTCTACCGAGGACCAGATGCTCGTCCGCCGGGTGGATCGTGCGGAAGGTGAGGGCCAACTGGCGATCGCCGGTGTCCGTCACGTCCTGGAAAGAGGCGGCCACCGGGGTACGCGGATCGCCGTCGGTCGCGTCGAGTGCCGCGACCGGGGCGAACATGCCGTCCTGCCAGCGCAGTACGGCTCCGGAGCGGCCGTCGTAGTAGCCGTCCTGATCGTCCTGGACGACCCAGCGTGATGGCCGACCGGGCAGGGCGTTGCCCACGGCGGGGGAGAGGGTTGCTCCCGCGGGACTGACGATCTGGAGGCCGAGACCGGCGTTCGCCGCCCCCCGGAACGCGTCGGAGAGCCAGGCGGTCATGGCGATCACCGGCCGGTCCTGGATGACGACGGCGACCTTGTCGGTCAGGACGTCGACGGCGGGCTGCGCGGCGGCGGGCGTCGGCGCGACGCTCAATCCCTCGCTCTCCACCACAGCGAGGGAGCGCGCGGCATCCGGCGGCCAGGCGGAGCCACCCAGAATGCTGGCCAGTCGGGCCGCGAAGGTGCCCGCGAGTCGCTCGGCCTCCTCGACGCCGGTGGTGGCGCGGGCCTCCGTCCACCAGTACGGGAGCGCGGGTGCAGTGGCCCCGAGCAGCCTCTCGGCCTCGCCGGCAACCTGTATGAACAAGGGTGCCTCCACGGAGACGAGAGGGCGCCCCTCCGTGTCGCAGAGCTGTACGACGGCACCTTCGCCTGCCGTTCCCAGCAGCTTGTCGGGGCCTCCCGAGAGCAGACCCGCCAGCACGCTCGATGGGTCGGGCATGTGAGGGGTGAGGGCTATGACGTCCTTGGTCATGTGGTCGTCCGGTTCCTCGTCATGGGGTGGTCGTTGGGGGTTCGGTCAGCGTGCTTTTCGCCGGGTACGGGCGCCAAGCGTCATGAGGCGGTGTACACGGTCTGGATCAGACGGTTCGGCCTGCCCCTCTGCACGAACACGCCCCGGCCCGTCGGCTGTTGAGACGCGTAGACGCCGGGGAACAGTTGACCCTCGCTCCGGTCGCCCGCCATCAGAAGCGCGGAGGCTCCCGACTCGCGCAGACCCTGTACCAACGGCTCGTACATGCCGCGTGACGCACCCGCGACGCGGCGTGTGAGGACGAAATGGAGCCCGATGTCGGCCGCAGACGGGATGTACGGCAGGAACGGCGTGAGCGGCGACTGGCCGGCGGTGGTCAGCACGTCGTAGTCGTCGACGAGGACCACGATCCGCGGTCCGCTGCCCCAGCTGCCGGGCTCCAGTTCCTCGAGACGAGCGGTGTCGTCGGGGAGCCGCTTTTCCAGTTCGGTGGCGATGCCGGCGGCGAGGCCCGCGCACATCTTGGCGTTGTACGCGTAACCCCCGTTGAACTCCTCGGGGATTGCACCGCGCAGGCCGCGCCGGGGGTCCATGATGGCGAAAACCAGGTCATCCTCCCCGTAGCGCTCGATCAGGCCCTGGGAGACGATCTTCAGGAGATTCGTTTTGCCGGACTCGCTGTCGCCCATGACCAGCAGATGCTGGTCATGGGCGAACAGGTCGAGCAGCACGGGCGCGAGCGCCGTCTGATCCAGACCGATGGGCACGTTCTTCGGCTCGGCGACCGGCCCCGGCAGCAGGTGGGGCTCCAGGACATGAGGAAGGACCCGTACCGGTTGGGCGACCTCTCCGCTCCACGTGGCACGGATGGTGCGGGCAGTGCGCTCCAGGACGGTGCCCAGGCTCGAGGAGTCGGCCAGCCCGTCCGTACGGGGCAGCGCGACCTGCGCGAAGAGTTTGCCGTCGGTGAGCACGCGGCCCGGCTCGTCGGGCGACAGAGTCTCGGCGAGCTTGCGGTCGATGCTCGACTCGGTGGGGTCGTTGAGGCGCAGCTCCACACGGGTGCCGAAGCTCGACTGGGTGGCGATGCGGACGTCGTTCCAACGGAGCATGCCCGCGACGACGTGGATTCCGTAGCCGCTGCCGCGCTTGAGGATGTCGACGACGGCGTCGTCGAGTTCCTCGAAGTCGTCCCGCAGCGCACCGAAGCCGTCGATGACGAGCACGATCTCGGCCGACATCAACTGAGGCAGTCGGCCCGCCGCATGGAGGGTACGCAGGTGCTCGACCGAGTCGATGCCGAACTCGCGGAAGAGGTCCTCGCGCAGGGCGAGCATGGTCCGCACCTCTTCGACGGTGCGGCTCGCGCGCTCGCGGTCGGCGCGGCCCGCGATGCCGCCGACGTGCGGAAGGCCGGTGAGGGCCTGGAGGCCGCCGCCGACGAGGTCGAGACCGTAGATGCCGACCTCTTGCGGGGTGTGGGTCAGCGCGAGCGAGAGGACGAGGGTGCGCAGGAGGGTCGTCTTACCGGACTGCGGGCCGCCGATGACGGCGGCGTGGCCGCCCGCCACCGTGAGGTCCAGGTACCACTTGCCCTGCCACTGCCTGGTCGGGTCGTCGAGCAGGCCGAGCGGCACCTGGAGCGGGCCGCGGCCGTCGGAAAGGCGCGAAGCACTCGATGAGGCCCGGCGGTCCGGTGACGGTCGGGACAGCTGCATGCCGCGCGGGCCGACGTCGATCGGTCCCGCAACCTCGTCGAGGGCGATCGCGCCGGGCAGCGGCGGCAGCCAGATCCGGCGCACCGGACGGGCGGCCGTCTCCAGCTGCCCGACCACGACGCCCAATTCGGTCGGACCGGTCTCGCGGCGCCGTACCGTCTGCTCCTGCGGTGCCGACGCATCGGGCGCGCCCAAGGTGTTGTACGCCTCGTACTCCAGGGCGAGGGGGCCGGTCTCCTCCTCTTCGACGCGCCGCACGGGACCGCGGTAGGCACCTGAGACGTAGCTCGCCTTGAACCGCTCGTAGTGGCTGGTGTCGACCTTGAGGTAGCCGAATCCGGGCAGCGGCGGCAGATGAAAGGCGTCCGGGGTGTCGAGCACCGTACGGGACTCGTCAGCGGAGAAAGTACGCAGACCGAGCCGGTAGGAGAGATACGTGTCCAGCCCCTTGAGCTTGCCGCCCTCGATGCGCTGGCTGGACAGCAGCAGATGAACGCCGATGGAGCGCCCGATCCGGCCGATGGACAGGAACAGGTCGATGAAATCGGGCTTCGCGGTGAGGAGTTCGCCGAATTCGTCGATGACGACGAACAGATGCGGCAGCGGTTCCAGATCGGGCCGCCGCTCGCCACGCAGCGCCGCGTAGTCCCCGATGTCGGCGATGTTGCCCGCGTCCTTGAGGACCTGCTGGCGGCGTTTTACCTCGCCGGCGAGCGAGGCGTGAACCCGCTCGACGAGCCCGGCCTGATTCTCCAGGTTGGTGATCACACCGGCCACGTGCGGCAGGTCCGCGAACGGAGCGAACGTCGCTCCACCCTTGTAGTCGACGAGGACAAGAGCCAGGTCCTCCGGCGGATGCGTGGCCACCAGGGCGAGGACGAGGCTCCGCAGCAGCTCCGACTTTCCGGAACCGGTGGCACCGACGCACAGGCCGTGCGGGCCCATACCGAGCTCGGACGACTCCTTCAGGTCCAGGAGCACCGGCTCGTGGGAGTCACTGATGCCGATCGGCACGCGAAGGAAGGCACGTTCGCCGCGCGGCGCCCAAAGCTGGGCCAGCTCGAGCCGCGCGACATCGTCGATACCGAGCAGGTCGGCGAAATCGACAGGACCGGACAGCGGGGCGTCGGTGAGCGACTCGGCGGACAGGCGCAGCGGCGCCAGCATCCGCGCCAGCCCCTCAGCGAACGCGATGCCCACCTCGTCCACCGTGCCGTGGGCGCTGATCGGCTCCTCTTCGCGCAGGTCATCGATGACCACCTGGTCGTCGTCGACGCTGATCCGTACGCCGACGTGGCCCGGCTCCTGGACCCGCTCCTCCAGCAGGTGCAGGACAGTGACGCCCATCTCGCGCAGACCGACGGTGCTATCGGGACGTGGCAGGTCCACGGCGTCCTCACCGTGCCCGTCGATGACGACCAGCAGCCGGGACGCCATGGTCAGGGCATCGCTGCCGGACAACCCACGCCGTACCTCAGTGGCGTAGTTGGCGCGGCGGCGCAGCTCGGGTCCGATCAGCCGGGAGAGCAGGGGCGCGGACGGAGCGATGCGGCGGGCGGCCACCGGCCCGTCGAACTGCCCGGTGTCGAGCAGATGCGGCATCCACTTCGCCCACTCCCAGTCCTCCAGCCGGTCACCGGGCACGGCAAGCGCGAAGCTTACGTCGTCGGGCGCGTGCAGGGCTGCGGCCTGCACCAGCAGCGCACGAGCGACGCGCAGGCAGTCCTCGCGCGGGCCGACCACGCTGATGTCGCCGACACGGTCGAGGGGGACGGTGAGCGGGAGTTCGGTGCCGGTACGAAAGCGCGAGGTCAGCGCCGACGCCTCGTTGAGCATGAAGCGGTCGGGTGGTGTGAGGACGGACGAACCCTGTTCGGCGATTCTCAGATCCCGCACGGGCATCTCGCCGGTGCCGATTCGCACCCGCAGGAAGTCGCTGTCGCCACGCCTTCGCTCCCACAGACGGGCCGGGTCTCGGACGACGTCGTACAGGGCGAGCGGAGGCGGATTGAGAACGTCGGCCCGCTCACGGCGCTTGCGCTCCTCGCCGGAGAGTTCCTCGCGCAGCTCCTCCAGATACGCCAGGTACGCCTCGCGCTGGGTGCGGCGCGTGCGCTGCGCCTTGCCGCGCTGCGAAAAGACCAGTACGACGGAGCCGATGATGGTGACGACGAGGATGATCGCACCAAGCGCGGCGAACTGACTGTTCCGTACGACCGTCATCATCACCACCGACGACATGACACCGGCGACGGGCAGCAGCGACATCGCGATGTTGCCCGCCTTC
Organism: uncultured Actinomycetota bacterium; assembly: GCA_963836215.1. GTDB lineage: Bacteria > Actinomycetota > Actinomycetes > Streptomycetales > Streptomycetaceae > Streptomyces. The sequence continues at coordinate 3,181,057 of CAWIIU010000005.1, read as the reverse complement.
CCCTCGGGGAGGTTCGGCGGAGCCTCGATCGTGCGGGCCGCGGAGGCGGCCGGCGGCCGGGTGGTCCGGGCAGGGCGGTGTATCAGTCGGGTGCTCATCGTCCTCGTCCGTCGTTCACGGTCGGGCTCGGCAGGGGATCAGTGACGCTTCAGGGACAGCCGGAAGACGTCGGCCGCGAGACGGGCGGCGGCCTGCCGGGTCGAACGGGCCAGCAGTTCGGTGCGAATCGCGCCGCCGGCCGCCAAGTGCCGGTCGTAGGGCAGCACATGAACGCTCCCTGCTCCGGTCGCTTCGAGCCGCGCGGCCGCCTTGCCCAGGTCGAGGCCCGTGTGCGGCACCAGTTCTGTGAGCAGGACAACCGTTCCTGCGAGCAGGTGCGGGGGCAGTCCTTGCATCCATTGGAGAACGGCGTGCGTGCTGGTGATGCCCTCCATCGTGGCGGGTGCGGCCAGTACGCGGGCCTGTGCGGCGGAGAGTGCGACGCGGGCGACCTCGGCAGGCAGCGTCTCGCAGTCGACGACGGTCACACCGAAGTAGCGGCGCAGAGCCACCATGACCCGCTCGTACGCGCCGGTGCCGAGCATCGCGCCGATCCGGCCCTGACTGCCGGGCAGCAGCCAGGCGTTGTCGGGAAGCTGGACGAGATAGCCGGTGACGTCGAGCAGGGACATCTGCGGCTGGACGATGTCCGCGACATCGCTCGTCGTCCAGCGCAGCGATTCCGCGCCGAGCCGCTGCGGCAGTGAGCCGAGCGCCGGGTCTGCCTCGACGAGGAGTACGGGGTCCTGCCGGTAGTGGGCGTACGTGGTGCCCAGCAGCGCCGCGACGGTCGTCTTGCCGGCACCACCGCGTATGGATGTGACTGCTATCTGGCGACCGGTCGTCACAGGCTGCTGGAGCACCGCGCCCGTACGGGCGGTCTCCGCGACCTCACGCGCCGCCGACGATGAAACAAGGAGGGCCACAGCGCGGGCGGCACTGGCGGCGAAGGACTCGCCGCGGCGGGGCCTGCGACCCGCGGCAGCGATGTCCGCACTGAGGACAGGAGTGTGCTGGGGGCCGGCGGCCCGAGGAGCCGGGGTGGGTTGGGTGGGGGGCTGCGCCAGGCCTCCCGGCGCGGAGGCCGGGTATGGCTGCCGAGCTGCCTGATGCTCAGGAGCCGGAGCCGGAGCCGGAGCCGGAGCCGGAGCCGGAGCCGGAGCCGAGTGCGGATGCGGCTGCTGGGCGGGTGCAGGGGCCTGCTGCGGGTGAGCCGGCGGGCCGCCGCTGCTGGCTTGTCGGGGCGCAGAACCTCCCTGCGACGCCGCATCCGGCATCCGGGCGTCACCCCTGAGATCACGCAGCAGATCGCCCTGCCAGTTGTCTCCGTTCGGCATGCTTGCCCTTCCCCTCCGCCCTGCTGCCCCGCCCGGAGCGCCCTCGAGTCGACTCAGAATTTGTTGAGCAGCTGTCCGTACACCCCGAACACGCCCACGGCGAGCGGGAACAGCCCCACCACACCGATCGATTCGACCAGATCGGACATCCGCCGCAGTCGGACCCGCACATGCTCGGGCGGCTGTACCGCCAGGGCGAGCAGCGGCAGCGCGGCAGCCGCGCACAGCACGGCGAGCGGAGCAACACCAGCGGTGTGCTGCATCCACAGCACGACCAGACGTACGACGAGGGCCGATGCGGCAGCGATCAGGACCACAACCTCCAGGACCAGAGGAAAGGCCCGGGCGCGCGACAGGAGCACCACGGCGACGAGGGAGGGCAGAACCACGGTCCATACGGTCGGCTCCCCGGCCAAGGTGAGCAGCCAGCCCGCGGCTGCCGCCGACACGGCGGTAACCATCGTCGCCAGGGCCAGCCCTCGGTGCGTGGCCGCCAGCGCGTTGGCCACCTGGTGGCGGCTGACGGAGGTGCCCCCCGAGCGGCGGTCGTCGAGCGCAGTGAGCCCCGACGCCATCAGTGCGAGCCTCGGCAGCAGACCGAGCAGAACCACGGAGAAGAGCGCCATGACAGCTCCGAGCCGGGCCGGCTCGTCCTGGACAGCGGCAACCGTCTCCCACACCACCGTGAAAACGGCGGTGGTCATGGCTCCGATGAGCCCTCCGGGACCCAGCGGCGAGAAAAAGCCGAGGAACAGGAGCGTGAGGGTCAACGAGAGCGCGACTGCGGCGAGGCGGCCGGCGCCGGGCCAGCCGTAGGCGTCGGCGGCGTTCCACGCGGTGAGAACACCGAGCCCGCCGGAGGTGAGCAGGAGCGCGGTCGCCAGGCCGCGGTTGCCCTGCCCGATCCGGGCGACGAGTGCTCCGGCAGCCGCGAGGACGAGCGTGACGGACCCGAGCAAGCCGGCGAGAGAGCCAAGTGCGAGCTCGCTGCGAGCGAGCAGCGCGGTGACCACGGCGAGGACGACAGCGGCGACGCCGGCGGTCGCGCGTCGGGCGCGGGGGCGCCAGCGCCAGGCCTGCAGGTCGAGATCGTCGGCGACCTGGTCGGTGACGTCGTGCACCACGGGGGCGGGTGGGGCGGAGTGGGTCCTGACCAGCCGGAGCACCGCGCCGTCGGATATGCCCGCCGATGCCAGGGTGCTGTCGTGTGACAGCGCGGAGCCGTCACCGGTGATCAACTGCCGCGTCAGAGGACGGGACGCGGCCCGGTCGTCCAGCAACTGCAGAATGTCGGGGAGGAGTTGACCGAGGGGAGTGTCGGAGGGCAGGACGATATCGGCGCGGCGTCGCTCGCCGACCAGCGTCACCCTGCTCAGTTGCGACCGGGAAGTCGTTGCTGTGCTCACCACTTGCGGGAACCTATCACCGCGTCGCAGTGAACTCCCGGGCCTTTCACGCCGATTCGCTCAGTCACCACATCCCCCGATTCCCTTCCGGCCCTCGCGCAGGCTTCGCGGGACGACCGGCTCTGTTGTCAGCTTTTCCCAGCGCCCGCAGACTTCTCCGGAGCCGGGGACGGCAACGGCTGTTGATACCGCTGCTCCTGGCGCTTCTGCTTCTCCAACGTGTGCTGGAGGAAGGACCACCCGATGCACCCGGCGCACACAACTGCGGCTATCGCGATACCCGCGAACAGTTTTCCCAGCCTCTCGTCCGCGGTGCGACGCGTCCGCTGCGCTCCGAAAAGCAGCGCGTCCCGCATCCTGCGCCGGCGTACCGCCACCGACTCCAGAAGCTGACTGTCGTAGTCCCGTGACATTCGTCGCTCCGTCGCCTCAGACAGCGGTCTCGTGGTCGTCCGTCGCGTTGTCACGGTCGATGACGATCCGGGACGGCTCGGTTCGAGGCATGCAGAATCCCCTCGCGATTGCCTCTGCAACATAAAGCATGGCCGCGACGCCCGTGCGCCCCGGGGCGCCGCTACCGGCCGGCCCCTACGAGTTGTACGTACTTTGGGCCCGCTCCAGGCCCTCCGTCACCAGACACTCCACACCGTCCGCGGCACGATCCACGAAGTACGCCAGCTCCTTGCGCTCCGTCGGCGAAAAATCCTTCAGCACAAAATCCGCCACCTGCATCCGCCCCGGCGGACGCCCGATCCCGAACCGCACCCGGTGATACTCCGAACCCATCGACTTCGTCATCGACTTCAGCCCGTTGTGCCCGTTGTCCCCGCCGCCCAGCTTCAGCCGCAGCACGCCGTAGTCGATGTCCAGCTCGTCATGGACCGCCACGATGTTCGCCGTCGGAACCTTGTAGAAATCCCGCAGCGCCGTCACCGGACCGCCCGAAAGATTCATGTACGACGTCGGCTTCGCCAGCACCACACGCCGGCCCGCAGGACCCGGAGGACCGAGGCGCCCCTCCACCACCTGCGCCTGCGCCTTCTGCGCACGCTTGAACTTCCCGCCGATACGCTCCGCGAGCAGATCGGCGACCATGAAACCGACATTGTGCCGGTTCGCGGCATACCCGGGCCCGGGATTGCCGAGGCCCACAACGAGCCAAGGGGCATTCGCGTCGGTCGTCATCCGGACCGCGTCTCCTCGCATGCGTGCAGACAGGGAAACGGGGTGGCGGGCCGTGCCCGCCACCCCGTCCGACAGATCTTACGGCTCAGGCCTCCGCGGGCTCCTCGCCCTCGGCACCCTCGTCGTCGGCCGCCGGCTCCTCGGCCTGCGCGGCCAGGATCTGCAGCACGACCGTGTCGTCCTCGACGGCCAGCGTCGTACCGGACGGCAGCGTGATGTCCTTGGCGAGGATCGCGTCACCGGCCTCGAGACCCGCGATGGAGACCGTCACGGACTCGGGGATGTGCGTCGCCTCGGCCTCGACCGGCAGGGCGTTCAGCACGTGCTCGAGCAGGAACGCACCCGGGGCAAGCTCGCCCTCGGTGTGGACCGGGATCTCGACCGTGACCTTCTCGCCACGCTTCACGATCAGCAGGTCGACGTGCTCGATGAAGCCCTTCAGCGGGTTGCGCTGGACGGCCTTCGGGATGGCCAGCTCGGTGCGGCCCTCGATGTCCAGCGCCAGCAGGACGTTCGGGGTACGCAGGGCGAGCAGCAGCTCGTGACCCGGAAGCGTGAGGTGGACCGAGTCGGTGCCGTGACCGTACAGAACACCGGGAACACGGTTGTCACGGCGGACGCGACGGGCGGCACCCTTGCCGAACTCCGTGCGGGTCTGGACGGCGATCTTCACCTCGGACATATGCACTCCTCGTAATGGCAGACAACGTGTGGTCACCCGGCCACGACAGGCCTGCTACGAAGAGCGCGTCGATAACGGACCGCCGCACCAGAAGTGCGGCCTCCCTCGCCGAGCAACTCGGACAGTCTACGCAACGCCCGCCCGGTCACCCAATCGATCACCGGACACCCCGTGCGCAGGTACCCAAGCCCCGCGCACAGGCAGCGAAAAGGGCCGCATCCGACAACGGATGCGGCCCCTCCCGATCATGGCTAGGCCTGCTCCTCGAAGAGGCTCGTCACCGAACCGTCCTCGAACACCTCACGCACCGCACGCGCGATCGTCGGCGCGATCGACAGCACCGTGATCTTGTCGAGCTCCAGCTCACCCGGCGTCGGCAGCGTGTTCGTCAGAATGAACTCACTGACCTTCGAATTCTTCAGCCGGTCCGCCGCCGGACCGGACAGAATGCCGTGCGTCGCCGTGACGATGACATCCTCCGCACCGTGCGCGAACAGCGCATCCGCCGCCGCACAGATCGTGCCACCCGTGTCGATCATGTCGTCGACCAGGACACACACCCGGCCCTCGACCTCACCGACCACCTCGTGCACCGTCACCTGGTTGGCCACATCCTTGTCTCGGCGCTTGTGCACGATCGCCAGCGGAGCGTCCAGACGGTCGCACCAGCGGTCCGCCACCCGCACCCGGCCCGCGTCCGGAGACACCACCGTCAGCTTCGTCCGGTCGACCTTCGCACCCACGTAGTCCGCCAGCACCGGCAGCGCCGACAGATGATCCACCGGACCGTCGAAGAAGCCCTGGATCTGGTCCGTGTGCAGATCGACCGTGAGAATACGGTCCGCACCCGCCGTCTTCAGCAGATCCGCCACCAGACGGGCCGAGATCGGCTCACGGCCCCGGTGCTTCTTGTCCTGACGGGCATACCCGTACGACGGGATGATCACGGTGACGCTCCGGGCGGAAGCCCGCTTCAGAGCATCCAGCATGATCAGCTGTTCCATGATCCACTTGTTGATGGGAGCCGTGTGGCTCTGCATCAGGAAGCAGTCCGCTCCACGGGCCGACTCCTGAAAACGGACATAGATCTCGCCGTTCGCGAAGTCGAAAGCCTTCGTCGGCACGAGGCCCACACCCAACTGGTGCGCAACCTCCTCGGCCAGCTCGGGGTGGGCGCGGCCGGAGAAGAGCATCAGCTTCTTCTCGCCGGTCGTCTTGATCCCGGTCACAGCACTGTCTCCTCAGACGTGTCCTCTGGCCGCGAAGGAACAGCGCGCGAGCCAGCCGAATTTGTGTGCACGTATCACGGTACGCCGAGTCGGACGCACCTGTTTCCGGTCAGTTCCCGTCAACGACATGATCTGTTGCCGCAGCCGCAGCCTGCGCGGCAGCACTGCCAGGACGCTTCCGAGCCACCCAACCCTCGATATTCCGCTGCTGGCCGCGGGCGACAGCCAGCGAACCCGCGGGCACATCCTTCGTGATCACCGAGCCGGCGGCCGTGTAGGCACCGTCCCCGACCGTGACAGGAGCCACAAACATGTTGTCCGAACCGGTCTTGCAGTGCGAACCGATCGTCGTGTGATGCTTCGCCTCACCGTCGTAGTTCACGAACACACTCGCCGCGCCGATGTTCGTGTACTCCCCGATCGTCGCATCGCCCACGTACGACAGATGAGGCACCTTCGTACCCTCACCGATCGTCGCGTTCTTCATCTCCACATACGTGCCCGCCTTGGCCTTCGCACCAAGACGCGTACCCGGACGCAGATAGGCGTACGGCCCCACCGACGCGCCCTCACCCACCTCCGAGGAATCCGCGACCGTGTTGTCCACCCGCGCACCCCGGCCGACCACCGTGTCCCTCAGACGCGAATTCGGGCCCACCTCGGCACCCTCCGCCAGATGCGAGGCACCCAGCAACTGCGTACCCGGGTGAATGACCGAATCCGGCTCGAAAGTGACCGTCACATCGATGAACACCGACGCCGGGTCCACCACCGTCACACCCGCCAGCATCGCCCGCTCCAGCAACCGCTCATTGAGCAGCCTGCGCGCCTCCGCCAACTGCACACGGTTGTTGATCCCGAGGATCTCCCGGTGATCACCCGCCACCGAAGCCCCCACCCGATGACCGGCCTCACGAAGAATGCCGAGCACGTCCGTGAGGTACTCCTCGCCCTGACTGTTGTCCGTACGCACCTTGCCCAGCGCATCGGCGAGCAGCTGACCGTCGAAGGCGAAGACACCGGAGTTGATCTCACGGATCACGCGCTGCTCGTCGGTGGCGTCCTTGTGCTCGACGATCCCGGTGACAGCACCCGTGGAGCCGTCCCGCACGATCCGGCCGTAGCCGGTCGAGTCCGGCACCTCGGCGGTCAGCACGGTCACGGCGTTGCCGTCGGCGGCGTGCGTGGAGGCGAGAGCGGTCAGCGTCTCGCCGGAAAGAAGGGGAGTGTCGCCGCAGACCACGACGACGGTCCCGTCGATGCCCTGCCCGAGCTCCTCGAGCGCCATCCGGACGGCATGCCCGGTGCCGTTCTGCTCGGCCTGGAAGGCGGTGCGGGTCCCGGCGTAGTGCTCGCCGAGGTGCCCCTTGACCTGCTCGCTCGCATGACCGACGACCACGACGAGGTGCTCGGGATCCAGCTCGCGCGCGGCGGACACGACATGACCGACGAGCGATCGCCCGCTGATTTCGTGCAGGACCTTGGGGGTCTTCGACTTCATGCGGGTGCCCTCACCCGCTGCAAGGACGACGACGGCTGCCGGGCGGTTGGCGCTCACGGGAATGCCCTTCGGCTTCGGGTGGTGGACACCCGAAGGATACCGGGGGGTTTCATGAGCGAAATAAGCGCGGGTCCTGACCGATGAGGTCAGGACCCGGTGTCACAGCTCCCGGGGAAGGAATCGAACCCTCATTCAATGGACCAAAACCATTTGTCCTGCCATTAGACGACCCGGGATGGATCGCGCCCTATGTCCGTTTTCTGGATCACGGCCGAGGGCAGCCCCTACTATGCCGTACCACCAGCCTTCGACGCGACGGTAGAGATCTGCGCTCTGCTGTACGCGCACCATCAGGCACCCCCGGTAGGCCTCGTGGACATTCCTGCGGTTGGTCTTCGGGTTGTGCCGCTTGAGCGTGGTCTTGCCGAATCGGGTGATGTCGCCCCCGACGAGTTCGGCCCAGAATTGCTCGGCCGCGGCGACATCCGCGGATTCGTGGATGTGGACGTGAAAGCGCAGCCGGTGAGGGGGGATGCCGAGGAGCCGGAGCCAGGCGAGATAGACCTCGATCATCCGTGGATCACTGTTGATGAAGGTGACCCGCTCCTGCGGGTTGTGGGGCTTGGACTTGGTGCCCTCGGACCAGTAGAGGCCCACGCCGAGCAGGAACAGTTCCCGGTCCGTCAGCCGGCCGATCTCGTCGAAAGCGTCTTGTCTGGTCCTCGCGCGCTCGGCTTCGCGGCGGGGGCGCTCCAGCTCCCAGCGCTTTTGCGCCGCCAGCTTTGCCTGCTCGGCAGCTTCCCTGCGAGGCGGCTTCGGCAGGTCCCGCACCCACAGTGAGATCGAGCTCTTCGAGCAGCCCAGCTCCAGCTGGATCCGGTCGTAGGTCAGGCCCTGCAGGCGCAGCTCCCGGGCGCGCTCTCTCAGGTCGTCCTTGGCGTTCGGGCGCTTGGTCCACTCCGGGGCCGGCTCGCCGTTGACCAGGCGGTTGAGGATGTCGTTGTTGTGGATCTGCAGGCGGTCGCGGATCTGGCGGCGGCTGAGGCCCTCGCGCCGCAGTGCGACGGCTTGTTCGCGCAGTCCTTCGAAGTCGGCGTACTTGCCGTGGATCTCGGTCATGCGACGAGCGTCGTCCGGAATGCGGACGTCCGGGTCGAAAATCTGGTCGATTCACCAGTTCGAGCGGTTCTGGTGCACTGCGTGCTCCGAGCGACGCGCCCGCGCTCCGATACTCCCAGGAAAATGGGTCGCACCCGCCCGTAGGCTGGAAGACATGACCACAACGGGGGCACACCAGGACGCCACGGGCACGCCGGCCCGTACCTGGCTGTGGTGGGGACGGCGGCGGAGTGTCGCGCTGGACGTGGGGCTCGGGCTGTTCTCCGCCTTGGAATGCGCTCTGGAGGGTGTGGGGTTCGCGGAGACCGCCGCGTTGCCCGTGCCGCTCGGGGTGCTGTTCGGGCTGGTCGTCGGGTCCGTACTGGTGCTGCGGCGGCGCTGGCCGATCGCCGTGGTGCTGGTGTCGATCGCGACCACGCCCGCCGAGATGGGCTATCTGATGGGCGTCGTCGGGCTGTACACGCTCGCCGCATCGGATGTGCCGCGCAGGATCACCGCGACGCTGGCGGGGATGTCGTTCACGGCGACGCTGATCGTGACGTTCGTGCGGGTCAGCCAGGACGTGGGGTCGGCGGACTTCGATCCGGAGCCGGGGGCCTGGTATGTACCGACGATGGCGGGCTTCATGTCGGTGGGGCTGACCGCTCCGCCGGTGCTGTTCGGTCTCTATATAGGGGCCAGGCGGCGGCTGATGGAGAGCTTGCGGGAGCGTGCCGACAGTCTGGAGCAGGAGTTGTCGCTGCTGGCGGACCGGGCGGAGCAGCGGGCGCAGTGGGCGCGTACGGAGGAGCGGACGCGTATTGCGCGGGAGATGCATGACGTGGTGGCGCACCGGGTGAGTCTGATGGTGGTGCATGCGGCGGCGTTGCAGGCGGTGGCGTTGAAGGATCCGCAGAAGGCGGTGAAGAATGCCGCGCTGGTGGGGGACATGGGGCGGCAGGCGTTGACCGAGTTGCGGGAGATGCTCGGGGTGTTGCGGGCCGGGGACAGTGGTGCGCGGCGGGTGGCTCCGGTGCCGTTGGCGGCGGTGGGTGCGGCGGCGGCTGCGGCGGCTGCGGCGGCGGCCGATGACGGGCCGTGTCTCGCGGATGTCGAGGATCTGGTGGGTCAGTCGCGGCAGGCGGGGATGGTCGTGGAGCTGGCGGTGCACGGGGAGGTGCGTGCGTATGCGCCGGAGGTCGAGCAGACGGCGTATCGCGTGGTGCAGGAGGCGCTGACGAATGTGCACAAGCATGCGGGTGGCGCGAAGGTGATGGTGCGGCTGGCGCATCGGGATGCCGAGGTGGCCATGCAGGTGGAGAACGGTGCGCCGGCTGATGGTGGTGAGGCGGCTGCGGCGGGGTTGCCGAGTGGTGGCAATGGCCTGGTGGGGATGCGGGAGCGTGTTCTGGCGCTGGGTGGGGTGTTTGTGTCGGGTCCGACTGATGCGGGTGGTTTCCGGGTGTCGGCGGTGCTGCCGGACCGGGATGGTCTGGCGGGGCGTGCGGTGCCGGCGTCGGCCGGTGTGTGAGGCCGCTTGCGGGCGTCTTCAGGTGAGGGTGAGGCGGGTGGGCTGGATGCCGGTGACGAGGGTGCTGAGCGCCTGGTCGATGTCCGCTCCGAGGTACCAGTCGCCGGTGTGGTCGAGGCTGTAGATCCGTCCTTCGGTGTCGATGGCGAGTACGGCTTGGTGGTCGCCTTCGGTGCCGAGTGGTGCGATGTCGGTGCCCAGTGCGCGTCCGAGGTCGGAGAGTGTGCGGGCGAGGTGGAGTCCGCTCATGGGGTCGAAGTGCACGGGTGGTGGTGCGGTGTGCCGGCCGGGGCCGGGTGCGGTGATGCGCAGTCCGCCGAATTCGGCCCATGCTTCGACGGCGGCGGGGAAGACGGTGTGCCGGTGTCCGGCGGGTGAGGTGTGGCTGCGCAGGGTGTCGGCCCAGTGTTCGGCGAGTTTGATGTCCCAGCGGCCGGGTTGCCAGCCTGCTTCGCGCAGTGCGGCGTCGACGGCGACGGGGAATCGGGTGGTGCTGAGGTGGTCGGGCATCGGTCGGGGGTCAGCCGTTCTCGGAGGTGCTGGTGGGGTCCACGGTTCGGACGCCGAAGTGGTCGAGCATCGCCGTACAGGACCGGCAGGGTGGCGCGTAGCTGCCGTGCAGGGGGTCGCCGTCCTCGCGGATCCTACGCGCCGTCAACTTGGCTTGTTTGAGGGTGCGTTTTGCTTCGCTGTGGGTGAGGGGTTTGCGCTGGGCCCGTTTGGAGCGGGTTTTTTCTGCGGCGGCGAGGTGGCGGGAGAGCAGGATCGCTTCGGGGCAGCGGCCGGTGAAGCGTTCGCGTTGGCCGCTGGTGAGGGTGTCGAGGAAATCCTGTACGAGTGGGTGGAGGGCGGGTGGCTGGTCGCCTTTGCCGGCGGTGCAGGTGAGGGTTTCGCCGCGTACGGAGAGTGCTGCGGCGACGGTGGGCAGGATGCCGTCGCGCCGGTGGTTGAGCACGGGCGTGCGGGCCGTCTCGGTGCTGCTCCAGCTGAGACGAGGATCACCCGATGTGCCGGGCGTATGCGGTTGCGCTGTGTGCATGGTGCTGTTGTCCCCTCCCGTGCACTCCCCCGAGTTGCGGGGACAGCCTGCCAAATGGGGCCTGTGGTGTGGAAGCGGGGGCACTGAAACGTGTCGGCCCGTCGCTGTTCGGTCACTCGGTTGTGACAGTTGGTGACGGACGTGGTGGGTCGGGACTGCCTGTTGCGGCACCGCATAGGCTGTCCTGAACGAGCCAGCAGCAGCAGGGGGCAGATCGCCATGACGACAGGTCGGCAAGGGCTGGGAGCACCTCCGGCCCCCGGGGCCGGGGAGCACGCCGCGCCACCGAATGCGGGCTACGCCGGTCAGGTCGTGAACTTCCCGGATCCTGTTCGGGCGTCGCGCCACCCCAGGGGGGTGCGTGTGGATGCGCAGGGTTATCCGGAGTTCTCGCCGTATGCGCGTGCTGCCGCGGAGATTGCGGAGCCGCCGGAGGGTTTCGGTGTCGACGAGCTGCGGCTGACCGACTACGTGTCGGCGAATGCCGCGCTGCACGCGGACGGGCATGAGCTGTGGGACACGATTCCCGCGGTGGCCACTCCGCACGGCTGGACCTGGCATCACGTGCCGGGGACGCGTCGGCTGGAGCTGGTGCCGGTCGAGGTGAAGGCGCTGTTGCGGCACCACGGTGGTCTGGCGACGACGCCGGTCGATCAGGGCAAGCGGGGTACGCGTCCGCTGCAGGAGACCCGGCCGGCGCATTTCGGGCTGCCGAAGGGTGTCGTGTCGGTGACCGAGCAGCAGTTGCTGGGTGTGGAGGAGGACCTCGGCTACCGGCTCCCGGGTGCGTACCGCTCGTTCCTGAAGGCGGCGGGTGGCTGTGCGCCGGTGGGTGCCGCGCTCGATGCGGAGCTGGGGCTGCTGGTGGACCAGCCGTTCTTCACGGTGCGGGACGAGGCCGCGGTCAATGATCTGGTCTATGTGAACAAGTGTCTGCGGGACCATCTGACCAAGGACTATCTGGGTGTCTCGTTCGTGCAGGGCGGGATTCTGGCGGTGAAGGTCCGCGGTTCGGCTGTCGGTTCGGTGTGGTTCTGCGCCTATGACGACGCGCGTGACCGGGACGGGTGGAGTGTGCAGGAGCGGGTGGACCGGCTGCTGCTGCCCTGTGGTGATGACTTCGACGGTTTCCTGCAGCGGCTGGCGGGCAATCCGCCGGAGCTGGAGACCGTGGCGAACCTGATGGTGGACGGCGGCTTTGCGCGTGCTGTCCCGGTTTCGGATGAGGGGTGACGCTCCCGTGGTGACCTTTGCGCAGGCGCAGGAGCGCGCGGAAGAGTGGGTGAACGGTGATGTGCCCGCGTATCAGCATCGTGAGGTGCGGGTGCGGGAGTTCGAGCTGGGCTTCGTCGTGTGGGCGGAGGACCGCGAGGGCGCGCGTTCGGACGGTGGCCGGCAGCGGCTGGTGATCGCCCGTGACAGTGGTGAGGCGTCGCTGTGGCCGGGTCTGCCGGTGGGTGAGGTGATCCGCCGGTACGAGGAGGAGTACGGGGTGCAGGACGAGCCCGCGGCCGTGCCGGAGCAGCCGCAGCGGATCGATCTGAATCAGACGTCGTTCTTGTTGACTCCGCCGGAGTGGTTGCAGGACGCGGCGGACAAGCTGGGTATTCCGGACCGGCGGTCGTCGGGTTCGTCGGCGGGTTCGTCGGGTCCTGCGACCGGTGGGGGTACGCCGTCGGACGCGGTGGCGGCGGCTTCCGGTTCGGCTTCGGGTGCTGGGGCGGGCGAGCCTGCGGACGCGGTTCCGTCTGCCACCGGTCCGGCTGCGCACGGTTCGCCGTCGGTGGGTGCCGACTGGTCGGCCTCGGGGGCGGCTTCGGGTGCCGGTGCGTCCAACGCGTCGCAGGCGGGCGGGAGTTCGTCGCCGGCCGGCTCGGCGTGGCCCGAGGCGGGTTCTTCGGGCGCGGACGCCTCGCAGGGCGGGACGGTGTGGCCGAGTGCGAGCGGTGCGGATCATGAGCCGACGGCTTCGGACGGTGTTCCGCCCTCGTCCGGCGCGACGCCGTGGACCGACACCAGTGCGGCGGGCCCGGACGATGCGTCCGTGCCGCTGCCGGCGACGGTGTTCGCTCCGCCGATCTCCGGTACGGACGAGGGCGACACGCCTCCGCCGGTCGTGGGCGCGGACGCGCCGACGGCGCTGATGTCCGGTGGCAGTCAGCTGCCGCGGACGGCGGTCGCCCCGGCGCTGAACACCCCTCCGGCGGGTGCCGCCGACATAGCGGACGCGGCGACGAGCAAGGCGCATGTGCCACCGCGGGGTCAGCGTGCGCCGCGGGGCGCGGGGGCGACGACTCCGCCGCCGCCGGGTGCTCCCGGGACGCCGGGTGCGGGTGCGGGTGCGACGCCTCCGCCTCCGCCGTCGGGGCCGGGTGCGCCCGGGGCGCCGGCGGGCGGGTATCTGCCGACGCAGCTTGTGTCGCAGCTCGGCCCGGAGGGGCCGCAGCCTCCCGGTCAGCCGGGTCCGCCGCAGCCTCCTGGTCCGCCCGGTCCGCCCGGTCCTCCTGGTTCGACTCCGCCTCCCGGTGGCGGTGTTCACCATGCGGCGACGATGCTGGCCGACCCGAACGGTCCCGGTGCGCCGCAGCCGCCTGGTCCTCCGGGCCCTCCTGGTGCGACTCCGCCTCCCGGCGGGGGCGTTCATCATGCGGCGACGATGCTGGCGAACCCGTCTCCGACGGGCCCCGGCGCCCCGCAGCCGCCGGGTGCTCCCGGCGCTCCTGGTGCACCCGGTGCGCCGCAGCCGCCTGGTCCTCCGGGTCCGCCGGGTCCTCCTGGTGCGACTCCGCCTCCCGGCGGGGGCGTTCATCATGCGGCGACGATGCTGGCGAACCCGTCTCCGACGGGCCCCGGCGCCCCGCAGCCCCCCGGCCCGCCCGGTGCCCCTCCGGGCCCGCCGCCCGGGGCCGTACCGCACGCGCCGCCGCACGGCGGGCCGCCGCCCGCGTACGGCTATCCGCAGCAGCCCCCCGGCCCGCCGCTCGTCGGCCCCGGCTACCAGGCCGTGCTGCGCTACCGCGCGCCGGACGGCTCGGAGGCGCAGCTGATCCGGCGTTCGGCGCCCGGTACGCCGCATCCGGAGTGGCAGATCCTGCATGAGCTGCGCGCCATGAATGTGCCGCCGCAGCAGGTGCTGGAGCTGCACACGGAGCTGGAGTCGTGCGAGCTGCCCGGTGGTTACTGTGCGCGGATGATCCGCGAGACCTGGCCGCAGGCGCGGATCACCAACATCGCGCCGTACGGTCGGGATCACGCGAGCCGTCAGCAGGGGATGCGGCAACTGGTCACGCACCAGGGCGAGTTGCATCAGGTCGCGGACGGCCCGGCGCGGCCCGCGCCGGTGCGGGTGCCGCTGCCGCAGGTGCAGGCTGCTCCGCCGGTTCCGCCGCAGGCGATTGCGCAGGAGCTGGTCGGCGCGTTCGGGCCGCAGGGCATCTGCCGGTTCGATCAGCGTGCCGTGTCGCGTCAGGGTGTGCCCGAGGTGGTGGGCGCCACGCTGGTGTGGGCGGGTCTGCCGGGTGACTTCAATCCGTTCTTCTGGGCGCAGCCGGCTCAGCCGGTGGTGCCGACGCTGGCGGAGCTGGCGGCGCAGCGGCAGGTGCAGCCGGCCTCGGATGCGGGTTCGTATCTGGTGGTGGGCAGCGACTTCGGCCGGGCGATCTGTGTGCAGTACGGCACGGCGCACATCGTGGCGGTGCCGGTGGAGGCCGGCCCCGGTGGTCAGCCGGTGGCGCCGCAGTTCGTGAACACGGGGCTGCCGGAGTTCGTGCGCTGCCTGGCGCTGCTGGGCCGGATGTGGCGGCTGCGTTTCGGTCTCAACCCGGAGCAGGCGGGCCGCTGGACGGTCGATTTCCAGGCGCAGCTGGCGGCGTTGGACCCGGCGGCGCTGTCGTCGCCGGAGAGCTGGTGGTCCGTGCTGCTCGAGCAGATGTGGGACGGACTGCTGTAGTCGGTCGGTTTGTACGACAAGGGCGCCCGGCTTGCTGTGCAGGCCGGGCGCTCCGCTGTTTGCAGCCCCCTTGGAGTGTCGCGTTATGTGCGATTCGCCCGATCCATCAGGATATGCGCAAAATCGCGTTTCTGTCGGAGAGGGGCTTGAAGGATGAGTGCTGCATCGGTGTCACCTCACGGCTTCGCGGCTGTACGTGGCCGGGGCTACCGCGCGGAGGAGACCGACGCGTACGTCAGCGCCCTGTCCCAGGAGCGCGACGACGCCTGGGAGCGGGCCGCGCGGCTGCACGTCCTCGCCAAGGACATGGAGGCGGAGGCGGCCCATCTGCGTCAGGTCGTGTCGACGCTTGCCCCTCCGACGTACGAGAACTTCGGCCACCGTGCCCAGTACCTCCTCGCGCTCACCGAGGAGGAGGCGGAGGACGTGGTCAGGACCGCGCGGCACGAGGGGCAGGCCGAGGTCGACGCGGCCGAGGCCGACGCGCAGCGGCTGCGGGACAAGGCGCGCGAGGAGGCCGACGGCGTACGGGCGGACGCCGAGGAGCGCGCCCGGAAGATCCTGCTCGTGGCGCAGACCGCCGCCGAGGAGGCCCGTGCGGGGGCGCAGCGGGAGATGAAGGAGCACCGCGGCGAGTCCATGGGCGCATGGAAGGAGATGCGTCACCGTGCCGAGAGCATGCTGGCCCAATTGGAGGGGGAGCAGGCCGGGCGGTGGGAGACGGTGGAGCGTGAACTGGCCGCGCGTCAGGAGGTGTTGGACTCGGAGCAGGCCGAGCGGACCGCGCGTGCGGAGGCCGAGCTCTCGCAGGCCGCGCGCGCTTTCGCGGATGCGCAGGAGTACGCGCACCACGGCCAGGAGGACGCGGAGGCCAGGGCCGCGGACCTGATCGCGCAGGCACAGGCGAGCGCGGAGCGGCTGGCGCGTGAGACGGAGGGGCTGCTGCGGGAACACGAGGAGATGCGCGAGGAGATGCAGGCGAACATGGCGCTCATCCGCAACAGCCTGGCAACCCTGACGGGCCGCGCGGCGGCGGAGGGCTGAGGCGCCTCGGCGTTCGCGCGGATCGCCCATCCGCGTCCCTGCCGGGCCGTGTTGACGGCACCGCCGACCGTCTCGAAGGCGAACGGGACGGCGGCCGCTGCCGGCGAGCCGAGCAGGCCGCCTACTCCTGCGCGTCGTCGAGCACCGGGAAGCGCCGCGGCGCCAGGAACACCAGGGTCAGCAGGGCCAGTACGGCGGCGCAGCTCGCGCCGATGAAGACATGGTCCACCGCGGCGTCGACCGCGCGGCGCAGGTGGTCCGTCGGGTGGGTGGACAGGGCGTGGGCGACCGCGTCGAGGTCGCCCGCGTCGCCCAGGCGGGATGCCAGGACGCCGTTGGCCACCGCGCCGAACAGCGCGGCGCCCACGCTCTGGCCGACCTGGCGGCAGAACAGCACGGACGCGGTCGTCGTGCCGCGCTCCGCCCAGCGCACGGTGGACTGGACGCCGACGATCAGCGGGAGTTGGAAGAGTCCCAGTGCTCCGCCGAGCAGCAGCATCAGCAGGGCCGGCTGCCAGGGCTCGCCCGGGTAGGGCAGGAGCGGGAAGGCCGCGAGGAGCAGACCGGCGAAGGTGATGCCGGTCATCGCGGTGCGGCGGAAGCCGATGCGGTTGTAGACGCGGTTGGACAGGGCCGCACTGACCGGCCAGCTCAGTGTCATCACGGACAGGACGAACCCGGCGGCGATCGGCCCGAGGCCGAGGACCGACTGCGCGTACGTGGGCAGGAACACGGTCGGCGCGACCATCAGCAGGCCGAGCGCGCCGAGGGCGAGGTTCACGGCGGCGATGGTGCGCCGGCGCCAGACCCAGCCGGGGATGACCGGCTCCGCCGCCCGCCGTTCGATGACGACGGTGAGGGCGACGAGGACGGCGCTCCCGCCGAGCAGGGTCAGCGAGGGGACCGAGAGCCAGGGCCAGGCGATGCCGCCCTGGACGAGTGCGGTGAGCAGCAGGGCCCCGGCGCCGAAGACGGCGAGCGCGCCGGGCCAGTCGACGCGGCGGCGGAGCCCGGGCGCCGGTTGGGTACGCGACGGCTCGCGCAGATGACGGGCGACCAGCCACAGGGCGAGCGCACCGACCGGGAGGTTGATCAGGAAGATCCAGCGCCAGTCGGCGTAGGAGGCGAGCAGCCCGCCGATCGCGGGCCCGGCGATCGAGGAGACGGCCCACACCGTGGACAGCCGCGCCTGGATCCTGGGCCGTTCCTTGAGCGGGTACAGGTCGGCGGCGATGGTCTGCACGGTGCCCTGGAGCGCGCCGCCGCCGAGGCCCTGGACCACCCGGAAGGCGATCAGCGCAGCCATGTTCCAGGCTGCCGCACACAGGACCGAGCCGAGCAGGAAGAGGACGATGCCGGTGATCAGGACCGGTTTTCTGCCGAAGGTGTCGGAGAGTTTGCCGTAGACCGGCAGGGTGACCGTGACGGCGAGCAGGTAGCCGGAGAAGAGCCAGGAGAAGACGGAGAACCCGCCGAGGTCCCCCACGATCTGCGGTACGGCGGTGGACACGATGGTCCCGTCGAGGGCGGCCAGTGCCATGCCGAGCATCAGCGCGGCGACCACAGGGCCGCGTCCCCGCGGGGTGGCCGCAGAGGTGTCCGCGGGGGAGGAGGCGGGCCCGCGCGGGTCCGTCTCCGGTATGTCCGCCACCCTGGATCCTTTCCCTCTGCACGTATTTTCCGCACACCATCTCACTTGAGGCTGACGCAGCGGGAGGGTGCAGGCTTCGAGGACGGATCTCCACCCCGGGGTGGAGGCCCCTAGGGGCAGCTCCCTACTTGTGGCCAGGGGTCGTTCGTTCCGGGGGACGACGAAGTGGCGCAGATGAGTCCTTAGGTTGTTCTTACGGCGCCGACGCGGGCCGCACCGGCCAGGGGGTGGGGAAAACCCCCGGTCGAAGACGGTGCCCCGCACCAGCGCGCCGGACTGCTTCCGCCGACAGACTCGATCCGTACGCGGCGACACCCGCTCATCACTGATTTAGGAGACCTACCGTGACAACGGCTGTGACCACTTCCCCGCACGGGGACACCGGAGGGCGTACGGCCGTCGCCGCACGTGGGCGGCAGGTCGTCAAGGCGTACGGCACGGGGGAGACCCGGGTCGTGGCACTCGACCATGTCGACGTCGACATCGCCCGCGGTCAGTTCACCGCGATCATGGGCCCCTCGGGCTCCGGCAAGTCCACGCTGATGCACTGCCTCGCCGGTCTCGACACCGTCACATCGGGCGAGATCCACCTGGCCGAGACCGAGATCACCCGGCTCAAGGACAAGAAGCTCACGCAGCTGCGCAGGGACCGGATCGGCTTCATCTTCCAGGCGTTCAACCTGCTGCCGACGCTGAACGCCCTGGAGAACATCACGCTCCCGATGGACATCGCCGGCCGCAAGCCGGACGCGGCCTGGCTGAACCGGGTCGTGGAGACCGTGGGTCTGGCCGAGCGGCTCAAGCACCGGCCCACCCAGCTCTCCGGCGGCCAGCAGCAGCGCGTCGCGGTGGCCAGGGCGCTCGCCGCCCGCCCCGAGATCATCTTCGGTGACGAGCCGACCGGAAACCTCGACTCCCGGGCCGGCGCCGAGGTGCTCGGCTTCCTGCGCCGCTCGGTCGACGAGCTCGGCCAGACGATGGTGATGGTCACGCACGACCCGGTGGCCGCCTCGTACGCCGACCGTGTGCTGTACCTGGCCGACGGCCGGATCGTGGACGAGATGTTCCGGCCGACCGCCGACGCCGTACTCGACCGCATGAAGGACTTCGACGCGCGGGGGCGGACGTCGTGACCGTCTTCAAGACCTCTCTGCGCAACTTCCTCGCGCACAAGGGCCGGATGGCGCTCTCGGCGGTGGCGGTGCTGCTGTCGGTGGCGTTCGTCTCCGGAACGCTGGTGTTCACCGACACCATGAACACCACCTTCGACAAGCTCTTCGCGGTGACCGCCTCCGATGTCACCGTCAGCCCCAAGGGCGCCGCGAGCGACGACGAGGCCCCGCAGACGGGCAAGCCCGAGTCGATGCCGGCCTCCGTCGTCGCGAAGGTCGCTTCGGCCGAGGGCGTGAAGTCCGCCAAGGGCGGCGTCTCGAGCATGAGCGTCACCGTCGTCAACGCCAAGAACAAGTCCGTCGGTGCGAGCAACGGTGCCCCGACGATCGCCGGCAACTGGACCGACAACGAGCACAAGGCGATGGAGATCACCTCCGGTCACGCCCCGCGCGGGCCGACCGAGATGATGGTCGACGCCGACACCGCCGACAAGCACCACCTCAAGATCGGCGACGAGCTGCGCACCATCGCGGTCACCGGCGACTTCACCGCGAAGATCACCGGTATCGCCTCCTTCAAGGTCACCAACCCCGGCGCGGCGATCGTCTACTTCGACACCGCCACCGCACAGCGCGAACTGCTGGGCAAGGAAGGCCTGTTCACCAACGTTGCGGTCACGGCCGCGCCCGGCGTCAGCGACGAGCAGCTCAAGGCGAACGTCGCCAAAGCGCTCGACGCCCCCTACAAGCTGCAGACGGCCAAGGAGGCCGCGGACGCCGGCCGCGAGGACGTCGGTTCGTTCCTCGACGTGATGAAGTACGCGATGCTCGGCTTCGCCGGGATCGCCCTTCTCGTCGGCATCTTCCTCATCGTCAACACCTTCTCGATGCTGGTGGCCCAGCGCACCCGCGAGATCGGTCTGATGCGGGCCATCGGCTCCAGCCGCAAGCAGGTCAACCTGTCCGTCCTCATCGAGGCGGTGTTCCTCGGCATCGTCGGATCCGTCGCGGGTATCGCCGCGGGTGTCGGGCTGGCCGTGGGACTGATGAAGCTCATGGGCGCCACGGGCATGAACCTGTCCACCGAGGACCTCACGGTGAAGGCGACCACTCCGGTCATCGGACTCGTGCTCGGCATCGTCGTCACCGTCGTCGCCGCGTACATTCCGGCCCGGCGGGCCGGGAAGATCTCCCCGATGGCCGCCCTGCGTGACGCCGGGACCCCGGCGGACGGCAAGGCCGGCTGGGTACGGGCCGGGATCGGACTGCTCCTGACCGGCGGCGGCGCCGCAGCCCTGCTGGTCGCCACGCAGGCCGACAAGGCGAGCGAGGGGTCGATGTTCCTCGGCCTCGGCGTGGTCCTTTCCCTCATCGGCTTCGTCGTCATCGGCCCGCTGCTCGCGGGAGTCGTGGTCCGGGTCATCAGCGCCCTCGTGCTGCGGATGTTCGGCCCGGTGGGCCGGATGGCCGAGCGCAACGCGCTGCGCAACCCGCGCCGCACCGGAGCCACCGGCGCCGCCCTGATGATCGGCCTCGCCCTGGTGGCGTGCCTGTCGGTGGTCGGCTCCTCGATGGTCGCCTCGGCGACGGACGAGCTCGACAAGTCGGTCGGCGCGGACTTCATCGTCCAGTCGGCCAACGGCCAGCCGATCGTGCCGCAGGCGCAGAAGGAGCTCGAGAAGACACCCGGTATCAAGCACGTCACCCAGTACAAGGGCGTCGACGCGAAGATCACCTCGCCGGACGGCAAGGTCCTGGACGACGAAGTGGTCGCCGCCGACGCGACGTACGCACAGGACCTGCGGCGCGAGACGGTGAGCGGCGACCTGTCCGCCGCGTACGGCAGGAACGCCATGTCCGTCGGCTCCAAGTACGCCGACGAGCACGGGGTGAAGGTCGGTGACACGCTCAGCGTCGCGTTCAAGAACGGTGAGACCGCCAAGCTGAGGGTCGCGGCGATCACCTCGGACGACACCAACGTCGACAAGGGCGCGATGTACACCAGCACGGCGACCGCCGAGCAGTACATCCCGGCCGAGCGACTGCCGAAGAACCTGATCCTGTTCGCCTCCGCGGAGGACGGCAAGGAGAAGGAGGCGTACGCCGCGCTCAAGTCCTCGCTGGCGGAGTACCCGCAGTACAAGGTGCAGGACCAGACGGACTTCAAGCAGGACCTGAAGGACCAGATCGGTCAGCTGCTGAACATCGTCTACGGCCTGCTGGCACTCGCGATCATCGTCGCGGTGCTGGGTGTGGTGAACACGCTGGCCCTGTCGGTGGTCGAGCGGACCCGTGAGATCGGCCTGATGCGCGCCATCGGTCTGTCCCGCCGCCAGCTGCGCCGCATGATCCGCATGGAGTCCGTCGTCATCGCCCTCTTCGGAGCCCTGCTGGGCCTCGGCCTGGGCATGGGCTGGGGCACGGCCGCCCAGAAGCTGCTGGCACTCGAGGGGCTCGGCATCCTGGAGATCCCGTGGCCGACGATCATCACGGTCTTCGTGAGCTCGGCCTTCGTGGGACTGTTCGCGGCGCTCGTCCCGGCGTTCCGGGCGGGCCGGATGAACGTGCTCAACGCCATCGCCACCGAATAACGGTCGGCGCCACAGCACGGGGGAACGCGGCCCCGGAGTGTTCTTCGGAGCACTCCGGGGCCGCAGTCCGTTCCCGCCGCCTCACGCCTGGCGTTTCAGCAGCAGGAAGCCGCCGGCGGAGGCCTCGAAGACATAACGCGCGTGCGGGTGCAGCTTCTTGACGTACGAACGGGAGTGGGTGAAGTCGCCGCGCCTGTTGTCCAGCGCGATGAAGTCCGGATTCTCCTCCCCGGCGGCCCCCACCCAGAACACCCGGCAGCGGCCGGTGAGCCGGCTGATCGGGGCGACGTTCGCCTCGACGGACGCGCCGTCGGGTATGCGCTTCAACAGCCGTTCTGCCGCCGTCACGTCGGAACTCTTGCGGTACGCCGACGGCTCGGCGAGCGCGGACAGCGGCTGCGTCGTCGTCAGCGCGAGCGCCGCGGCCGCCGCGCAGGCCGGCAGCCGGAACGCGTAAGCCCGCAGCCAGGGGCGCGGGCTGCGGCGGCAGATGTCCACGGCGTCCGCGAGCGCGAGGGCGAGGACCGGCATGAGGACGGCGTTGTAGTGCCAGTCGGTCGACCAGTAGTGGTCGTCGGCCGACAGGAACCGCCAGGCGACGGTGGGCAGCGCGGCGAGCAGCAGCGGGGAGCGCAGGGCCAGCAGCCCGGTGGTCGGCAGCAACAGCCAGGCCAGGGTGCGGAGTTTGACGTCCAGACCGTCGGTGAGCGCGCTGTCGCCGCCCTGGTTCCAGCCGACCTTGTTCCAGTAGTCGTAGCCGCCGCCGGTGTTGAAGGCCGGGATGACGAGCGTCAGGGTCACGAGCGTCGCGGCGATCCCGGCGGCGGCCACGCCGAGCCCGTACACGGCGGCGCGGGGATCGGTGCGCCGCGCGCGCAGGGCGACGACCACCGCGAGCGCGGCGACCGTCAGACCCAGGTCCTCCTTGACGAGGACGAGCGGAACGGCGAGGAGCAGAGCGCGGCGCCAGCGGCGCCGCAGCACGGCCTCCAGCGAGAAGGCGATCAGCGGGACGGCGAACGCGATCTCGTGGAAGTCGAAGTCGACGGCGCGCTGGACACCCCAGGACAGCCCGTACGCGATGCCGATCGCCGTCCCGGCGACGCGGGCGACGGGTATCACGGAGAGCGCGAACAGGACGGCCTGCGCGACGAGAAGGGTGACGGGGGAGGGGAACAGGCGGTAGGGCGCGGCGAGGAGCGCGGTGACGGGACTGAAGTGGTCGCCGAGGATGTGCGTGCCGGGGCCCTTGAGGTCGGCGACGGGGGCCTGGAGGTGGGCGTAGGCGCGGACGGCCTGCTCGAAGATGCCGAGGTCCCACGACCGGGTCTCCATGCGGCGGTGGCGCAGGACGGAGACCGTCGCGTAGGCGGCGAAGAAGGCGACGGCGAGGAGGTACGGGGTGCGGGCGGCGCGGCGCTCGACGGCGGGAGGGGGGCGGTGAGTCGCCCGGGACTCGGGCAGCACGAGGAGAGCTCCGGGCATGGGAAGGGCCTTCGCTGTCGGGGCGGGCGGAGGGGCGGGTGGGTCGGTGTCGGGGGGACGGGGTGGCCGGCGTGGAGCGGGAAGCCCGGTGGGTGCGGCTTCGTCGGGGTGCCGGGTGCCGGGTGCCGGGCGTCAGGGGGAGGGCGCGGCGAGGTCCGTCGAGAGGTCGGAGGGCTCGACGGTGGAGGTCGCGGTGCCGAAGGATCCGGTACTCGGCGGCGGGGCGCCGGCGGATCCGCCGTCCGTCGGAGAGCCGCCGGAGGTCCGGGTGCCAGGGAAGCTCGAGGACGCTTCTCCCGGGCCGCCCGGCGGGAAGCTCGTGGACTCGTCGTGGCCCGGCGAGGGGGCTGTGGGGAACTCCGTCGGGGTCGGCGAGGGCCACATCCCCGAGGGCGTCGCCGACGGTGAGGGCGACGGGGACGGCGGCGTCGCCGGGACCGCGGGCGCCGACGACCCCAGCCGGATCGCCGCGACCGCGCCCGTCCCGGCCAGCACACACACCACACACGCGGCCGTCGCGGCCATCGTCCGCCGCCGCCTGCGCGCTCCCCGCTCCCGCACCTGCCCCGCGGGCTCCGGTTCGATTCCTGCACCACCCGTCGCCGCCGCCCGTTTCAGCGCGGCGGACAGTACTTCGTCGCGGCGGTCCGGGCTCTGGTCCGCAGACCGGTCCGGGAACTCAGACACCGTGCTCCTCCTCGGAGATGAGGTGGGGCCGCAGCGCGGCCCTCGCCCGGGACAGATGGGTCTTGACCGTGCCCGCCGAGACACCGGTCTCCGCGGCCACCTGCTCGACGGTGAGATCGCACACGTAGTGCAGGACGGCGACCCGCCGCTGCCGGTCGGACAGCTGCCGCAGCGCGGCGACCATCACGACCGACTCGGCATCCGGCGCGGGAGCCGCGTCCGGGACGCCGTGGTCGCGCAGCCGCCAGGCGGCCGCGGTCCGGCCGCGGCGGCGCCAGCGGCTCACCGCGAGCCGCCAGGCGACGGTGCGTATCCAGGCCTCCGGCCGGCCGTCCCGCTCCAGCCGGGAGCGCCGCGCCCAGCCCCGGACGAACGCCTCCTGGACCACGTCCTGCGCCTCGTGGAGGTCCCCCGTCATCAGATACACCTGTCCGACCAGGTGTTTCACGGAGTGCGCGTAGAACTCCTCGAACTCCTCGTCGGTCAATGCGGCTCCTGGTGCGCGGGGGCTGGTCTCACGGCGTATACGCCCCTGGTGGGGTGTTCGGTTGACACCGGCCACGAAGAGATTGCGGACGCGAGTGTCACACCCTCGTCGTAGGCTGGAGACCCCCGGCCCTCCCCTGGTCTCCGACATGGGGCACCGCAGACGCGTCGGGTCCTTCGCGTTGCCCACACCCCGGATGGAAGCCCTTCATGAGCTTGCACGGTCTGCTCGATGCCGTCGTCACGGACACTGCGCTCGCCGAAGCGGTGCAGGCAGCCCGCGACGGCAACCGCATGCACGTCGACCTGGTCGGCCCGCCCGCCGCCCGGCCCTTCGCGGTGGCAGCGCTGGCCCGCGACGCGGGGCGGCCGGTGCTCGCGGTCACGGCGACGGGCCGGGAGGCCGAGGACCTCGCGGCGGCGCTGCGCTCGCTGCTGCCGGAGGAGGGGGTCGTCGAGTACCCCTCGTGGGAGACGCTGCCGCACGAGAGGCTCTCGCCGCGCTCCGACACCGTGGGCCGCCGGCTCGCCGTGCTGCGCAGGCTGACCCACCCCACTGCGGACGACCCGTCCACCGGCCCCGTCTCCGTGGTCGTCGCCCCGATCCGCTCCGTGCTGCAGCCGCAGGTCAAGGGCCTCGGCGAACTGGAGCCCGTGGCGCTGCGCACCGGCCAGCAGGCCGATCTGAACGAGATCGTGGACGGTCTGGCGGCAGCGGCGTACTCCCGGGTGGAACTGGTCGAGAAGCGCGGCGAGTTCGCGGTCCGCGGCGGCATCCTGGACGTCTTCCCGCCGACCGAGGAGCACCCGCTGCGGGTGGAGTTCTGGGGCGACGACGTCGAGGAGATCCGCTACTTCAAGATCGCCGACCAGCGTTCGCTGGAGGTCGCCGAGCACGGACTGTGGGCCCCGCCCTGCCGTGAGCTGCTGCTGACCGAGGACGTACGTCAGCGGGCCGCGGCCCTTGCCGAGCGGCATCCGGAGCTGGGCGAACTGCTCGGCAGGATCGCCGAGGGGATCGCGGTCGAGGGCATGGAGTCCCTCGCGCCGGTCCTGGTGGACGAGATGGAGCTGCTGCTGGACGTGCTGCCCCAGGGGTCGATGGCCGTGGTGTGCGACCCCGAGCGGGTCCGGACGCGGGCCGCGGACCTGGTGGCGACGTCGCAGGAGTTCCTGCAGGCGTCGTGGGCGGCGACCGCGGGCGGGGGCCAGGCGCCGATCGACGTCGACGCGGCCTCGCTGTGGGGCATCGCCGACGTACGCGACCGTGCGCGCGAGCTCGGCATGATGTGGTGGACGGTCGCGCCGTTCGCCGCGGACGAGGAGCTGTCCGCGGACACGCTCAAGCTCGGGATGCACGCCCCGGAGACGTACCGCGGCGACACCGCGCGGGCGTTGGCCGACACCAAGGGCTGGCTCGCCGACGGCTGGCGCACGGTCTATGTCACCGAGGCGCACGGCCCTGCGGCCCGTACCGTCGAGGTGCTCGGCGGCGAGGGCATCGCCGCCCGTCTCGACACCGAGCTGACCGACATCTCCCCCTCGCTCGTCCATGTCGCCTGCGGTTCCATCGAGTACGGCTTCGTCGACCCGGGCCTCAGACTCGCGGTGCTGACCGAGACGGATCTGTCGGGCCAGCGCGCGGCGGGCAAGGACGGGCAGCGGATGCCCGCCAAGCGCCGCAAGACGATCGACCCGCTGACCCTGGAGGCCGGCGACTACATCGTCCACGAGCAGCACGGCGTGGGCCGCTACATCGCGATGGTGCAGCGCACCGTCCAGGGCGCGACCCGCGAGTATCTGCTCGTCGAGTACGCCCCGGCCAAGCGCGGCCAGCCCGGCGACCGGCTCTACATCCCCACCGACCAGCTGGAGCAGGTCACCAAGTACGTCGGCGGCGAGGCCCCCACCCTGCACCGGCTCGGCGGCGCGGACTGGACGAAGACGAAGGCCCGGGCGAAGAAGGCGGTCAAGGAGATCGCCGCGGACCTCATCAAGCTGTACAGCGCCCGCATGGCCGCGCCCGGCCACGCCTTCGGCCCGGACACGCCCTGGCAGCGCGAGCTGGAGGACGCGTTCGCGTACGTCGAGACGCCCGACCAGCTGTCCACGATCGCCGAGGTCAAGGAGGACATGGAGAAGACGGTCCCGATGGACCGGCTGGTCTGCGGCGACGTCGGCTACGGCAAGACGGAGATCGCGGTGCGCGCCGCGTTCAAGGCCGTCCAGGACGGCAAGCAGGTCGCGGTCCTCGTTCCGACGACGCTGCTCGTGCAGCAGCACTTCGGGACGTTCTCCGAGCGGTACTCCCAGTTCCCGGTGAATGTACGGGCGTTGTCCCGCTTCCAGTCCGACACCGAGGCGAAGGCGACGCTGGAGGGCCTGCGGGACGGCTCGGTCGACATCGTCATCGGCACCCACCGGCTGTTCTCGTCCGAGACCAAATTCAAGGACCTGGGGCTGGTCGTCGTCGACGAGGAGCAGCGGTTCGGCGTCGAGCACAAGGAGCAGCTGAAGAAGCTGCGCGCCAACGTCGACGTCCTGACGATGTCGGCCACCCCCATCCCTCGTACGCTCGAAATGGCGGTCACCGGCATCCGTGAGATGTCGACGATCACGACCCCGCCGGAGGAGCGGCACCCGGTGCTGACGTTCGTCGGGCCGTACGAGGAGAAGCAGATCGGCGCGGCGATCCGGCGTGAACTGCTGCGCGAGGGCCAGGTCTTCTACATCCACAACCGGGTCGAGTCCATCGACCGGGCGGCGGCCCGGCTGCGCGACATCGTCCCCGAGGCGCGGATCGCGACGGCGCACGGCCAGATGTCCGAGGGCTCTCTGGAGAAGGTTGTCGTCGACTTCTGGGAGAAGGAGTTCGATGTGCTCGTCTCCACGACGATCGTCGAGTCGGGCATCGACATCTCCAACGCCAACACCCTGATCGTCGAGCGCGGCGACAACTTCGGCCTCTCCCAGCTGCATCAGCTGCGCGGCCGGGTGGGCCGTGGCCGCGAGCGCGGCTACGCGTACTTCCTCTACCCGCCGGAGAAGCCGCTCACGGAGACCGCGCACGAACGCCTCGCGACGATCGCCCAGCACACCGAGATGGGCGCGGGCATGTACGTCGCGATGAAGGACCTGGAGATCCGCGGCGCGGGCAATCTGCTCGGCGGCGAGCAGTCCGGCCACATCGCGGGCGTCGGCTTCGACCTGTACGTCCGCATGGTGGGCGAGGCGGTCGCCGACTACCGCGCGTCGCTGGACGGCGGCGTGGAGGAGGAGCCACCGCTCGAGGTCAAGATCGAGCTCCCGGTCGACGCGCACGTCCCGCACGACTACGCGCCGGGCGAGCGGCTGCGGCTCCACGCGTACCGCGCGATCGCCTCCGCCAACTCGGAGGAGGACATCAAGGCGGTACGCGAGGAACTGACCGACCGCTACGGCAAGTTGCCCGAGCCCGTCGAGAACCTGCTCCTGGTGGCGGGCCTGCGGATGCTGGCCCGCGCCTGCGGCGTCGGCGAAATCGTCCTGCAGGGCCCGAACATCCGCTTCGCCCCGGTGGAACTGCGCGAGTCCCAGGAGCTGCGCCTCAAGCGCCTGTACCCGCGCACGATCATCAAGCCGGCGCTCCACCAGATCCTGGTCCCGCGCCCGACGACGGGCAAGATCGGCGGCAAGCCGGTGGTGGGACGGGAACTGCTGTCGTGGACCGGGGAGTTCCTGACCACGATCCTGGGGTCGTAGCGGTCGCAGGCCGAGCGAGGGGCCCTGACCGCACCGGCGCGGGCAGGGTCCTTCGGCTCACCCGCCGAACATCACGCCTGTCAGCGCCCGGAACGTCTCCTCCGCGTCCCTGCCCTCCAGCCGGCCGTCCAGGTTGTGTGTCAGCAGCAGGGTCGCGAAGCCGTGGGCCATCGACCAGGCCGCCAGTGAGCCGGTGTCGGCGTCGGCGCCGCGGTTCGCAACCGCCCGGCCCAGCAGGGTGCGGGTGCGCTGCCGGGCCGCGAGGAGGTCCGGGTCGTCAGGGCGCAGGAGTTCCGGGCTGAACATGACCTGGAAGTGCGCCGGGTGGGACGTGGCGAAGCGGACGTAGCGCAGGCCGAGTTCCTTGAGGTCCGAGGCCTCGGCGAGCGCCGTTCCCAGCAGGTCGAAGCCCTCCGCGGCGATCGCCGTCAGCAGGCCGGCTCGGTCCTTGAAGTGGTGCGCCGGGGCCGCGTGGGAGACGCCCGCGCGGCGGGCCAGGTCGCGCAGGGAGAGGGCGGACGGGCCGTCGGAAGCGATCACGTCGAGCGCGGCGGTGAGGACGGCCCGCCGCAGATCGCCGTGGTGGTAGGTGCGCTCGGTGGTCATGGTCAGCAGCGTACGCCGAATCTAGTCATTGACAAGTTTCATCGGCGCGCGCAATCTTGTCACTGACAAGATATTGCTGGGAGAGGATGGATCATGGCCGACGACAACGGACGCGTACGGCAGATGTGGCACCTCCTGGAGCCCCTGCACGCCGTCGTCTACTACGCCCCCGAAGTCTTCGAGGAGCTCGCCGCGCTCGGCTACCGCACCGATGAGCGGTGGCCGACCTACTTCCCCCTGCGGGCCGCGCCGCTCGGGGCGGTGGGGGAGCGGCAGGTGACCTCGGCGTTCTACAGCTTCAGCCCGCGCAAGGTCGGCGATCACATCCCCGCCGCGTGGACGGTCGCGGCCCCGGATCAGGTGCTCGCGGCGCGGTCGCGGGGCATCGGCCGCGCGTACCGGGCCGTTCTCGGCGACGCGGTGGACGGGCCGGAGCTCGCCGAGGCCGCAGCCCTTGCCCGCCGGGCCGCGGAGGCGGTGCACACCGAGGGCCGGCCGCTCGCCGCGGCCGTCGCCGCGCTGCCCTGGCCCGACGAGCCGCACCTGGTGCTCTGGCATGCGGCGACCGTCCTGCGCGAACACCGGGGGGACGGTCACCTCGCCGCCCTGCTGGCGGCCGGGCTCGACCCCGTCGAGTCGCTCGTCTCCTTCGCGGCGATCGGGGCGGCCGGGGAGAAGACCTTCGAGAGCCGCGGCTGGAGCGGAGGGGAGTGGGAGGCCGCGCGCGAACGGCTCGTGGCGCGCGGGGTGTTGGGTGCGGACGGGACGGTCGCCGACGCGGGACGCGCGCTGCGGGCCGAGGTCGAGCGGCGTACGGACGAGCTGGCCGCCGCGCCCTGGAGCGCCCTCGACGACGCGGAACGGGAGCGGCTGGTCGAGCTGCTCGGGCCGCTCTGGGTCCAGGTGCTCGGGTCGGGGCTGCTGCCCGGTGAGACCACGCTCGGCATCGGCAAGGTGTGAGCCCCGGGGCCTCGGGGCTGCGTCACGCCGCCCGCGGGGGCCGGCTCGGCTCCGCGGGCGGTGTGTGTGCGGTTGAGGTGTGTGCGTATCGATGTGCGTTCGCCAGTTCCTCGTCCTTCCGGAAGGGACCAGGTCCCTTTCGACGCTACGCCTGCGGCTCGCCTTCCGCGCGATGAAGACCGCCCGGTCTAGACCAAAACACCTGATACGGGACGAGAGCGGGTGAACCGCACCACGGAGTAGGGGACTTGAGGGCGGCTCAGTAACCTACGAGCGTGAACAGACCCGGGGTCCGAATATCGCGCATGCTCGCCGGCGGCCTCACCGCCGTCGTCACCACCGCACTGCTCACCGCCTGCGAGGGCACGGGGCTGCCCGGCGACGCCAAGCCCACGGCCTCGGCGCCCGCCGCCACCGGCACCAGCCCCCTTGCCAACCCCGACGGCACCAGGCCCGGCCTCGCGCCCCTCGCCTCCGAGCAGGACCTGGCCGCCGCACGCCGGCTGATCGGGAAGGTGACGACCAAGGGGCGCGGTCCCAGGACGGGGTACGACCGCGACGAGTTCGGCCACGCCTGGCTGGACACGGCCGACGGCGTCCCGCTGGCGAGGAACGGGTGCGACACCCGGAACGATCTGCTCCACCGTGACGGGCGAAGCCTTCGCTTCCGATCCGGTTCGGACTGCGTCATCGTCTCGATGACGCTCCATGACCCGTACACGGGCAGGGTCATCGAGTGGCGCAAGCAGAAGGCCGCCGAGGTGCAGATAGACCATGTGGTGGCGCTGTCGTACAGCTGGCAGATGGGTTCCTCGCGCTGGCCGGCGGCCAAGCGCAGGCAGTTGGCGAACGACACGCTCAATCTGATCCCGGTCGACGGCCGCACCAACTCGGCGAAGGGGGACTCCGGCCCGGCGTCGTGGCTCCCGCCGAACAAGGGGATCCGCTGCTCCTACGCGGTACGGGTGTCCCAGGTCGCCCTCAAGTACGCGCTGCCCGTCACGGCCGCCGATAAGCAGGTGATGCTCGCGCAGTGCGGCGGTTAACCTGCCCCGATGGATCTGACCATCACCACTCTCGCCGAGCGGCCCGAACTGCGTGAGCCCCTGTGGCGTATGCCCGAGACGTGGCCGGAGTTCATCCTTCACGACCCGGTCGGCTGGGCGAACATCGGGCGGATTCTCGTCGACCTGCCCGAGTACGTGCTGGTGGCGACGGACCCGGACGGCCGGGTCGCTGCCCGGGCGTTCAGCGTGCCCTTCCGGCTGGACGCCCACGAGCGCCGCACGCTGCCCGAGGGCGGCTGGGACCAGGTGATGCTGTGGGCCTTCTCCGATCTGCGGCACCGGCGGAAGCCGGACACGGTGAGCGCGATCGAGATCACCGTCGCCGACGGCCTGCAGGGGCGCGGCATATCCGGCCGCATGCTCGCGGCGCTGCGGGAGAACGTGCGCCGGCTCGGCTTCGCCGATCTGGTCGCCCCGGTGCGGCCGAGCGGCAAGAGCGCCGAACCTCAGGCCCTCATCGAGGAGTACGCGCACCGCACCCGGGCGGACGGGCTGCCGGCCGACCCCTGGCTGCGGGTCCATGTCCGGGCGGGCGGTGTCATCGACGCGGTGGCTCCCGCGTCCATGACGGTCTCCGGCTCGCTCGCCCAGTGGCGTGCGTGGACCGGGCTGCCGTTCGACACGTCCGGCCCGGTCGAGGTGCCGGGCGCGCTGGTCCCGGTGCACTGCGACAGCGAGCGCGGATACGCGGTGTACGTGGAGCCCAACGTGTGGGTGCGGCACCGGGCGTGACGCGAGGAGGCGGCGGCCGGGCTCAGGTCAGGCGGGAGGCGATCAGCCGTGCGCACTCCAGCGACTCGGCGTGGGTGGTGTCGACTTCGAGGTCGTAGGTCACGCCCCGGTGCACGAGTTCGGCCTGGGACTCGGCCATGCCCGCCACCCGGTCACCGCGCGCGATCTCCCGTCCGGCGGCCACACCGCCCTCGCACCGGACCCCGACCCAGAGCACGTCCAGGCCCGTGAGCGCCGTGCGCCACCGCTCCTGTGACGCGGCGCCGCCGAGGAAGACCTCGTCGATGATGACGCCGGCACCCGCGCGGGCGGTCGCTGCCACCCCCTGCATCCATGCACGTTCCAGTTCCCGGAACGCGTCGCCGACGATGACCTGCCCGTCGGAGGTGAACTCGACGCCGCTGTCCGAGGCTTGCAGGGATGCGGGCATGGACCGGATCAGCGCGTCCACCCCGGTCGCCAGCCAGGGATCCGGCAGCAGGGCCTGCAGACAGTGGACGATGCCGGACTTGCCGGCGCTGGACCCGCCGTTGAGGACGATCACCTGTACGGACACGCGGTCACTGTAGGGGCGGGGGAGGCGCGGGAGGCAACCTCTTTTTGACGCGAGGAGGCCGCCCTCGGGGCGGCCTCCTGGTCGTACGTTCCTCACGGCTGAAGAACAAGGCCGCGGGTCAGAGCTTCAGCTCCCACTGCGAGGCGTCGTACGTCAGACCCGGGCTGACCTCGACCGTCAGCACCTTCGCGGCGGGCGGGGCGTCGAAGGCGAGGCGCACCGTGGACTTCTTGCCGGGCAGGACCGAGCCGCTGAAGCCGCTGCCGATCTTGTCGTCGAAGATCGCCTCGGCGGTGACACAGCTGGGATCCACCGCAACGGTGCCGTCCGTCGCCGGAGGTGTTCACAGCGTGCCCCTGCTGCGGGCTGTCGCCGAGCTCGCCGGCGAGCTCGGCCATGAGGGGACGTACGAGTTCCTGCTCGGACGCTTCCTCGACGCCAACCTCCGTCAGTACACGCTCACTCCGCCCGGCCCGGCGGACCTCATGGCCGCCGTCGCCGGTCCCGCGGCGACCGTCCTCGACCCGGCTGCCGGAACGGGCGCCTTGCTGCGGGCCGTCGGGAACCCCAGCGTCCTGTACGCCCAGGACGCCGACCCGGACCTGACCGCGCTCACCGCGCTGCGCCTCGCCCTGCACTCCGACGCGGCCGTCCGTGCCCGCTGCGGCGACACCCTGCGCGCCGACGCCTTCCCCGAGGCCGACGCCGTCCTTGTGCCACCCGCCGTTCAACGAACGCAACTGGGGCCACGACGAACTGGCCTACGACCCCCGCTGGGAGTACGGCTTCCCGGCCCGCACCGAGTCCGAACTGGCCTGGGTGCAGCACGCGCTGGCCCGGCTGCGCCCCGGCGGCACAGCCGTGCTGCTGATGCCGCCCGCCGCCGCCTCCCGCCGCTCGGGCCGCCGCATCCGAGCGGGCCTGCTGCGCCGCGGCGCTCTGCGGGCCGTCATCGCGCTGCCCGCGGGCGCCGCGCCCCCGTACGGCATCCCCCTCCACCTGTGGGTGCTGCGCAGGCCCGAGGCGGGCAGGCCGCCCGCTTCCGAACTGCTGCTCGTGGACACCGGCGAGCTGTCCGGCGCGGGCGGCGGGCGCGACAAGCTCGACTGGCAGACCGTGCACACCGCCGTCCTCGAGGCCTGGCAGTCCTTCGAACGGGCGGACACCGCGGACGAACGGCCGGGCGTCAGCCGCTCGGTCCCCGTCATCGGGCTGCTCGACGACGATGTCGACCTGGCCCCGGCCCGCCATGTGCCGCCGACGGCCGGCGGTGGCGGCACGGACGAGCTGCTGCGTGTCCGGAACCGGCTCACCGACACCCTCCATCTCACCGGCGAACTGACCCCGTCGCCGTCCGCCGACCGACCGGCCCGCGCCCTGGCCCGCCACCACCGTCGGCGAACTGGCCCGCGCGGGCGCGCTGGTGATCCGGGCGGGCGGCGCCGGATCGTCCATCGGCACCCCCCTGCCCGTACTCACCGAACAGGACGTCCTCAGCGGTTCAGAACCCTCGGGAGCGCTGCCCGAGGGGCCCGACGAGGAGGCCGTGCGGGTCGAGGAGGGCGATGTCGTCGTGCCCGTACTCGGCGGCGGTTCCGTCGTACGGGTCGTCGACGCGGCCTCGGCGGGTGCCGCGCTCGGCCGCAACCTCCAGCTGCTGCGCCCGGATCCGACCGCGCTCGACCCCTGGTTCCTCGCCGGATTCCTGCGCGGCACGGCCAACACCCGGCAGGCGAGCAGCTATGCGTCCACCGCGACCCGGCTGGACGTGCGCAGGCTGCAGCTGCCCCGGCTGCCGCTCGCCGATCAACGCCGGTTCGGGGACGCTTCCGTGCGCTGGCCGCGTTCGAGGCTGTCGGGGCGGCTGGGGGAGCAGCTGGTCCAGGGGCTGTACGACGGACTGACCGACGGAAGCCTCACCGCGTGACCGGTTCGACAACGGTTCCGTACAACCCCGCAGCCGTTGTCCTTGTCGGTGTATACGCTCATCCTCGCAGTACCGGTCCTTACAGCACCGCCTCGTCCCCAGGCCTTCAGGAGCACCAATGCACGGCCCCGGCTACCTGCCGCCGCAGCCTTCGCGTGACATATCGTCCTCGGAGATCCTGCTGCGGGTGCTCTTCGCCATCCTCCCGGTCTTCAGCTGCGGGATGCTCGCCTGGGGCACGATGCTGCGTCTCGCCCTCGTCACCCGACGCACCCTGGACTGGGTCCTGTTCGGCGTCGTCCTGGCGTCCTTCATGGCCTGCTTCGGCACGATCATGACCGACCCGACCGAAGACCTCAGCCTGGCCCGGTCGAATGTCGCGATCGGCATCATGCTGACCATGGCCGTCGCCGTCGTGGCCTACTTCCTGTACGCCGACATCAAGCACTTCTCCACGCGGCGCGTGCAGCCCTACTACGGGCAGACCCCGCCGTACGGCCTGCCGTCGTCGGCCCCGACCCCGCCGCCCGTGGCCGGATACGGCTACCCGACGGTCACGCCTCCGCCGCACCAGACGCCGCAGCACCAGCAGACCCCGCCGCCCCCGGCACCGCACCAGGCACCCCCGGTGCCCTCCCCGTCCGACAAGCCCCGCATCGACCAGGTACGCGCCGAGCTCGACGAGCTCAGTGACTACCTGCGCAAGGAGCAGGGCCGGTGAACGGACGCGTCATCGCGGGCCGTTACGAGCTCTCCACGATCATCGGCCAGGGCGGTATGGGCCAGGTCTGGACGGCATACGACCAGCGGCTCGACCGCCGTGTCGCCGTCAAGCTGCTGCGCCCCGACCACATGGCGGCCGCCACCGCGGCCGGCGAGATGCGCCGCCGTTTCGTCCGCGAGTGCCGGGTGACCGCCCAGGTCTCGCACCCCGGACTGGTCACCGTCCACGACGCGGGCAACGACGACGACGACCTCTTCCTCGTCATGCAGTACGTCGAAGGTGCCGACCTCGCCGACCATCTGGCCGAGCACGAGCCCTACCCCTGGCCGTGGGCCGTCTCCGTCGCAGCCCAGCTGTGCGCCGTGCTCGCGGCCGTGCACGCCGTGCCCATCGTCCACCGCGACCTCAAGCCGCGGAACGTGATGGTCAAGACCGACGGCACCGTCACCGTCCTCGACCTGGGCGTCGCCTCCGTCATCGACACCGACACCACCCGCCTCACCCACACCGGCTCACCCATCGGCAGCCCCGCCTACATGGCTCCCGAGCAGGCGATGGGCGGCGCGGTCGGCCCGTACACCGACCTCTACGCCCTCGGCGTGCTGCTGCACGAACTGCTCAGCGGGAACGTGCCGTTCTCGGGCTCCACCGCGCTCGGTGTGCTGCACCGCCATCTGTACGAGGCGCCCGTGGCGATCCGCCGGCTGCGCCCCGAGATCCCCGAACCGCTCGAGGCGCTCGTGCTGCGGCTGCTCGCCAAGGACCCGCAGCACCGGCCCTCCGGCGCGCAGGACGTGTACGAGGCGCTCGCGCCGCTGCTGCCGACGCGCGGCGGCGCCTCCGCCCGGAGTTCGACCGGCGGCCCGCTCGATCCGACGCGTCCCTTTCTGCGCCCGCACGCCCCGTGGCCCGACCGGGTCGCGGCGCCGCCGCCCGCCATGCCCACCGTGCCGCCGGCGCCGCGCCCCGACGTGGCCGCCGCCGTCGACGAGGTCAAGCGGCTGCTCGGCGAGGGCAGCATCACGCGGGCCGTCGACATCCTCGGCGGAATCCTGCCGGCGGCGGCCGCCGAGCACGGCGAGCACTCGCCGGTGGTGCGGATCCTGCGCAAGCAGTACGCGTCGACGCTGATGGACGACGGGCAGTACCGGCGCGCGCTCCCGGAGCTGCGCCGTCTCGCGGACGACAGGGCGGCCGAGGCGGGCCCCGCCGATCCGCAGACGCTGCAGTTCCGCTATGACGCGGCACAGTGTCTGGAGCAACTGGGGGAGGCGGCGTCGGCGATCGCGGAGTACCGCGCGGTCCTGCCGTTCCACGAGAACCAGCAGTCCGCCGGCGCCGATGCCGCCCGGGCCTTCGAGATCCGGCACCGCATAGGGAACCTGCTGCTGGCGGTGGGTGACCACACCGCGGCCCAGCAGCAGTTCCAGAGCCTGCTGTACGACACGGAACGGGCGTACGGGCCCTATCACCCTCTGCCGTCGGAGCTGCGCCGGGCGATCAGCAGACAGCAGAAGTTCTTCACCCGCTGACCAGGTGCCCGGCCGGCCCGCAGGGGCTCAACGGACCGGTTCGGCGGGCGCGTCGGACAACTCGGGCTCCCCGGTCACGGATTCGGGGCTCGCCGTACCCGGCCGTCGTCCGCGGAACCGCGGTACCAGTGCGGTGAGCAGCAGTACCAGCAGGCCGGCGGCGCCCAGCACGCTGCCCGCCCTCAGACCCGGCGGCCGGAACGAGCACTCGATCACCGTCCGGGTGCCGTCCAACGGGACGGCCACCAGCCCGAGACGGGAACCGGCTGGCCTGCCGTCGCAGCGCCAGCCCGCGATCCGGGGCGCGGCGAGCACCGCGGTCCCGATGGTCCCCGGTGCCAGCTCCGCCCGTACGCCGCTGTCCGTCACCTCGACCCGGACCGCGCCCGTGGACCGCAGCCGCTCCACGGCGGCGGCGAGCCTCGTCCGGTCGAGGCAGCCCAGCTCCGTACGCGGACTGCCGTGGCTGTAGGCGACGTTCGTGCCCGTCCGGACGACGGTCCCGAGGGAGGTGAGTGCGGCCCGCCGCTTGGGCTGTCCGCTGCGCAGTGTCACCCACGGCCCGTCGCCGAGTCTCGCGCTGCCGGTGTAGTCGGGTGCCCAGAGGAAGACTTCGGTGCCGACCGGGCAGGACCCGCCGGCGGGGGTGCCGTAGACCCGCGAGCCGAGCAGCCGTTCCTGGTTGCGGAACGGGTTCTTGTCATAGCGCGGCTCCGGGCCCGGTGGCCGTACGGTCACCAGCGGAGGAACGGCGTCCGCGCGCGCGAGCCGGGGGTGGCCGCCGGGTCCGGTACGGACGCGGGCGCCGACCGAGAACACCGCGTCGGTGACCGGGTTGTCCAGGGACTGCACGCTGCGGCCGTTGGACGTCCACCCCGCACCGAGGGCGGCCATCGTGCGGGTGAACACATCGGGCGTGTGGCTGCTGTAATAGCCTCCGCCCTGGCCGCCGATGAGCAGCGGGTCGTTCCCGGTGATCTGGTCGCGGCCCACGTCGGTGCGGTGGCGCGGCCAGTCGTCCGCCTGCGCGACGGCCGCCGCCCGCTCGGCGTGCCGGCCGCCCCACGCGGGATAGTCGTCCAGTCGGCCCAGGCGCTGACGGTCGGCGTACGCGGTGGTGGCCGCGGCCTGACCGACGAGCGCGCCGGTGAGCAACAGCGCGGCGAGCAACGGGAGCCGGCCGTGCCGGGCCAGCAGCAGACCACCCGCCGCCGCCGCGAGACCGGCGGCGGCCAGCGGGAACGTCCAGGCGGAGACGAGCGCACTGGCGGAGGCGGTGAGCGCGACGACGACCACCACGACACCGCCGCCGAGCAGGGCGCAGCGTCCGGGCCACCCGTACGAGAGGCCGGTCCACGCGGTGATCACCAGGATTCCCGCGAGGACGAAGGTCTGCCGGTAGGGGCTGCCGTTGGGGGTGGTGAAGACGTGCCACACCAGATGTGTCGGCGCCCACTGCAGCGAGAGCACGACGGCGACGGCGAGCCCTGTCCACAGTCCGCGCTCCCGCAGGGGCACCGCCCTGTTGAAGGCGAGCGCGGCTGCCAGCAGCAGGGCACCGCCGCCGAGGAAGACGGCGGGGGTGAAGAAGCTGTACGTCGCCGGCAGCGTCCGGGCCAGCACATCGGCCCAGCCCGCCGGTGCGAACTCCCTGGTCCAGCCCGGATACGCGTGCTTCGAGCCGAGGAAGACGGGGAGCAGCACGGGGCAGGCGAGCGCGATGCCGAGCAGCACCCGCAGGCCGGCGCGCAGCAGGGCCCGGACACGGTCCCGCGCGGTCGGCTCCTCCAGCAGCAGCCGCACCACGAGCACCAGGGCGGCGCCGGTGGTCGCCATGTAGGCGGTGTAGAAGTTGGCCGTCCACGCCACGGCCACCAGTAGTGTGCCGAGCACCGGCCGACGTGCTGTGCGCGCCCATTCACCGACCAGGCACAGCACCGGGAAGGCGACGAGACCGTCCATCCACATCGGGTTGTAGGAGGCCTCGACGACCGACCAGCCGCAGAGGGCGTACGAACCGCCCAGCACGGCGGCCGCCCACCAGCGGCCGTCGTGGTACTCGCGCCCGTCGTCGCACCCGCTCCTGCGCAGAGAGAGCAGCAGCCAGGTCATGGCCGCAGCCGCCGTCGCCGTCTTGAGGACGGTGATCGCATAGACGGCGAGGTCGATCCGGTCGCGCGGGAACAGCGCGACCAGTACCGCGTACGGGCTGGTGAGGTAGGTCCCGAGATCGGGCAGGAAGCCGGTGCCGTACCCGGACTGCCAGTTGAGCAGCAGCCCGCCGTCCGCCCGGCCGTGCAGCAGGTCCCACAGATGCGCGTGGAACGGCACGAACTGGTTGCCGAGGTCGTTCACGCTGCGGGTGTGCGGTCCGAAGGGGAAGCTGCGGGCGACGGCGTCACCGGCGCACACGGTGCCCGCAGTGATCAGCGCGGCGAGGGCGGCCGCGCGGGCGCGCACGGATTGCAGAATCGACATGATTCCTCGAATATGCCAGCGCAGATCGTGAAATCATCACGCCGGCCGCCCAGTTCACGCAATGGTCGCCTGTCCGTCATGTCACCCATCCACCGGCGACATTCGGACGGGATGTGGTACTTCCGTGCTGATCTCGATAGTTGTCCCGTGCTTCAATGAAGAGGAGATCATCGGCCGCTTCCACGAACATGTGACCGCCGAACTTTCCCTGCTCGGGCAGGAATTCGAGCTGGTCTATGTCGACGACGGAAGCCAGGACCGGACGCTCCCTCTCCTCGAGGAGATCGCCGGGGCCGATCCTCGTACCCGCTACGTCGCCTTCAGCCGCAACTTCGGCAAGGAGGCGGCGATGCTCGCCGGCCTCCAGCACGCCGCCGGGGACGCGGTCGTCATCATGGACGCCGACCTCCAGCACCCACCGGAGCTGGTCGGGCGGATGCTGCAGCTGCACGAGGAGGGTTTCGACCAGGTCATCGCCCGCCGTACGCGCAAGGGTGACCGCGTCACCAGGACCGTCATGGCGCGTGCGTACTACCGGCTGATCAACCGGCTCGTCGACGTGGAACTCGTCGACGGTGTGGGCGATTTCCGGCTGCTGTCACGCCGCACGGTCGACGCGGTCATCGGACTCACCGAGTACAACCGCTTCTCGAAGGGCCTTTTCGCGTGGGTCGGATTCCGCACGACGACCTTCGAGTACGAGAATGCGCTGCGTGAGCAGGGCCGCTCGAAATGGAGTTTCGGGAAACTGCTCAACTACGGTCTCGACG
Source organism: uncultured Actinomycetota bacterium (assembly GCA_963836215.1). GTDB lineage: Bacteria > Actinomycetota > Actinomycetes > Streptomycetales > Streptomycetaceae > Streptomyces. The sequence continues at coordinate 3,141,912 of CAWIIU010000005.1, read as the reverse complement.
GACTTCTGTCCTTCAACAACAAACCGCTGCGGGTCGCCGTCTATCTCGGTCTCCTGCTGCTCACCGTCGCCACGGCGTATTCCGCCTGGATCGTCGGTGTCGCCCTGGTGAACGGCGTCGACACCCCCGGATATGTCACCCTTCTGGTGGCGGTCACCGCACTCGCCGGCGTACAGATGCTGATGCTGGGGGTGGTCGGCGAGTACGTCGGCCGTATCTACTACGAGACGAAGCGGCGTCCGCACTTCCTGGTGAAGGCCACCAATGCCGGCCTTCCGCACCGACAGGAAGCAGAGCGGCACACGCGCACGGGGGAGCTCGCAAGACGATGACGGTCCGGGTCCAGATGGTCCGATTCGCCCTGGTGGGGCTGGTGAACACCGGGACGTACTACGGCCTGTACCTGGCCCTGCTCACCTGGCTGCCGTACGTGGCGGCGCATGTCATCGCCTTCGCGCTGAGCATGGTCGGCTCCTTCTTCCTCACCTCGTACTTCACCTACCGGACCCGCCCGACATGGCGGAAGTTCCTGCTGTTCCCGCTCACGAACGCGGCGAACTTCGTCGTCACGACGACGGGCGTGTACCTGCTGGTGGACGTCCTCCACCTCGGCAGCCGCTACGCCCCGCTGCTGGCGGCCGGCGCGGCGGTCCCGGTCACCTTCCTGGTCTCCCGCACGATAATGCTCCGCCCGGACCGGGCGGAGCGGGCCGTCCCGCGGGCGATGGATCCGGTCTGAGCCCGGCGGCGCGGCGCTCCGGCCACCGCGGCGCGCATCCGCAACCGCCGGCGAATCGTTTGGCGAATCAGTAGCCCAGACCCATGGGACTGCCTAACATCGATCACCGCAGGACTTTGTGCACCGCCGCACAATCACGCCGGGAGGCTCCTTTGCACCGCCGTCGTCGTACCGCGATCACCGTCTCCGCCGCGCTTCTCGTCGCCGCGCCGCTTCTCGTCGCCTGCGGCAACGAGGCACACCCCGGTGCCGCCGCCGTCGTGGGTGGGGAGCGGATCGAGGTGTCCACCGTCCAGGCGAAGGTGAAGGACGTCCGGGCGGCCCAGCAGAGCTCGCCGCAGTCCGCGCAGCTCATCAAGGACACCGGGCAGCTCAGCCGCGCCAAGCTCTACGACCTCATCGTCCAGCAGGTCGTCGAGCGGGCCGCGAAGGACGCGGGTGTCAGCCTCAGCCGCAAGGAGCTCCAGGACGGGCGGGCCGCCCTGGTGAAGCAGTTCAACGGCGAGGAAGAGCTGCGGACCATGTATCTGCAGCAGCGCGGTGTGGCTCCCGAGCAGCTCGACGACGCGGTGCGGCGCGACCTCCTCGTCAGCAAGCTCGCCGTCCGGCTCGGTGCCGGCAACGACGCCGCGGGCCAGCAGAAGCTGAACAGCGCCTTCACCGCCGCCGCCGCTTCGCTCGACATCGATGTGAACCCCCGCTTCGGCACCTGGGACAACAAGAAGCTCGAGCTCGGCGAGTACAAGGCTCCTTGGATCGCGCAGGTCACGAAGGTGCAGGAGCCCGTCGAGACGGGTGCGTAGCGAGCGGTAGGTTCGAGGGGTGACCACCAACGCCCCCGACCCCGGCCGCATCGTCCTGCTCACCGCGAGCCACCGCGTCGCACCCGGGCTGCTGTCCTGGCCCGCGTGGCAGACGCTGCAGGCCGCCGACCGGGTGCTGTGCGCCGACGGGTCGCACCCGCAGCTTCCCTACCTCGCCGAGGCCGGTGTGCGCGTGGAGACCGCCGCGCCCACCGCCGAGGAGCTCATCGGCGCCTGTGAGGGGGGAGCGACCGTCGTGGTCGTTCCGTCCGGCGAGGGTGACAAGGCACTGACCGACGGTCTCGCCCGGCTCGCCGGGTCGGGACGCGTGCAGATGCCCGACCTGGAGCTGCTGCCCGGCTCGTACGACCTGCCCGGCGCACGCCTCCTCGATCTCGTGCAGGTCATGGACCGGATCAGGCGCGAGTGCCCGTGGTCGTCGCAGCAGACGCACAAGGGGCTCGCCAAGTACGGCATCGAGGAGGCGTACGAGCTGGTCGAGGCGATCGAGGACGGCGACCGCGACGAGCTGCGCGAGGAACTCGGGGACGTCCTGCTGCAGGTCGTCTTCCACGCACGGATCGCGGAGGAGGACAGTGACGAGCCGTTCTCCGTCGACGACGTCGCCGGGACGATCGTCGACAAGCTCATCCACCGCCACCCGCACGTCTTCGGCGACGAGAAGGCCGAGACGCCGGAGGACGTGAAGGCGCACTGGCTGCGCACCAAGGCGATCGAGAAACAGCGCGAGTCGGTGACCGACGGTGTCCCCCTGGGCCAGCCGGGCCTGGCGCTCGCGGCCAAGCTCGCCTCCCGGGTGCGGACCGCCGGCCTGGATGTCCCGCTCCCGCAGGGGGAGGGCCTCGGCTACGAGCTCCTCGCGCTCGCCGTCCGTGCGGAGGCGGCCGGGACCGACCCCGAGGCCGCGCTGCGTGCCGCGGCCCGCGCCTACCGGGACGCGATCAGGGCAGTGGAGCAGTGACGACGCAGCCGGAGCTGTTCACCTGGGAGTTCGCCACCGACCCCTATCCCGCGTACGCCTGGCTGCGCGAGCACGCACCCGTGCACCGCACCCGGCTGCCCAGCGGGGTCGAGGCATGGCTCGTGACCCGGTACGCCGACGCCAAGCAGGCTCTCGCCGATCAGCGGCTCTCCAAGAACCCCGCGCATCACGACGAGCCCGCTCACGCCAAGGGGAAGACCGGGATCCCCGGTGAGCGCAAGGCCGAGTTGATGACGCATCTGCTGAACATCGACCCGCCCGACCACACCCGGCTGCGGCGGCTGGTCTCCAAGGCGTTCACCCCGCGTCGTGTCGCCGAGTTCGCGCCGCGCGTTCAGGAGTTGACGGACCGGCTCATCGACGGCTTCCAGGAGAAGGGGGAGGCGGACCTCATCCATGAGTTCGCCTTCCCGCTCCCCATCTACGCCATCTGCGATCTGCTCGGCGTCCCGCGCGAGGACCAGGACGACTTCCGGGACTGGGCGGGCATGATGATCCGGCACGGCGGCGGGCCGCGCGGAGGTGTCGCCCGGTCGGTGAAGAAGATGCGGGGATATCTCGCCGAGCTCATTCACCGCAAGCGCGAGAATCCCGGCGACGACCTGATCTCCGGACTGATCCGGGCGAGCGACCACGGCGAGCACCTGACCGAGAACGAGGCCGCCGCCATGGCCTTCATCCTGCTGTTCGCGGGGTTCGAGACCACGGTCAACCTGATCGGGAACGGTACGTACGCCCTGCTGCGCAACCCGGAGCAGCGCGAGCGTCTCCAGGCCTCGCTGGCCGCCGGCGAGAGTGCTCTGCTGGAGACGGGTGTCGAGGAACTCCTGCGTTACGACGGGCCCGTTGAGCTCGCGACCTGGCGTTTCGCCACCGAGGCGCTGGTCGTCGGCGGGCAGGAGATCGCGGCGGGTGATCCCGTGCTCGTGGTGCTCGCGGCGGCCGACCGGGACCCGGAGCGGTTCGACGACCCGGACGTACTGGACCTGTCGCGGCGCGACAACCAGCACCTCGGCTACGGGCACGGCATCCACTACTGCCTCGGCGCACCGCTGGCCCGGCTCGAGGGGCAGACCGCGCTCGCCACGCTCCTCAGGAGATTGCCGGACTTGCGCCTTGCGGGCGATCCGGCCGATTTGCGGTGGCGTGGGGGGCTCATTATGCGTGGATTGCGCAGCCTGCCCGTTGAGTTCACTCCTTGACAGAACTGAGTGACCGTCAAGTCTGTGACTTTCACGTGATCTCCGCTGCATCGACTTGTGATGCACGAGTGAGTGCGGCTACTTTCACGGACGTCTCAGAAGACATCACCTGTTATCTGTAGTCACGCGAAGGGCTTCTGCATGCTTTCCGGCAATGGTCGACACCGCCGTCCCCGCCAGGCTCCGGCCATCATTGTCGCGGCAGGGGTGACGGGATCGGCCATCGCGATCCCCCTTCTCGGCGCAGGCTCCGCGTCCGCCGCCGACTCCGCGACCTGGGACCGTGTCGCGGAGTGCGAGAGCGGCGGCCAGTGGAGCGCCTCCATGGGCAACGGCTACTACGGCGGTCTGCAGATCTCCCAGCAGACCTGGGAGGACTTCGGCGGCGCCGAGTACGCGGAGCGTGCCGACCTCGCCAGCCGCTCCCAGCAGATATCCGTGGCCGAGAAGGTCCTCGACGCCCAGGGCCCCGACGCGTGGGCGACCTGTGCGGGGATCGCCGGGCTGACGGCCGACGGCACGGGCGCCACGCAGTCGCCCGCGCCGACCGACAACCCGCTCGCCTCGCTGGCGCCCTCGGCCTCCGCCACTCAGCCCGCCGAGCCGGCGAGCCCCGCCCCCACCCAGGGCATCGGCAACGACGGGGGCGGCAGCGCGAGCAGCGAGCCGAGCGCGGAGCCCAGCGGATCGGCCACCGAGTCCAAGACCCCCGCACCGTCCGAGAGCACCGAGCCGGCCGATGCGGACAAGGCTCCCGAAGAGGGCGACCGTGCCTCGCGGGGTGACACGTCGGCCCGGGACGGCGCCGACGCGGCGGACGAGACCGGCAAGCCGGGCAAGTCAGGCAATACGGACAGCGCGGATGTCCCGTCCGGCACGTACACCGTCCGCGTCGGCGACAACTTGTGGTCCATCGCCGACGAGCAGAAGGTGCCCGGCGGGTGGAATGCCCTCTATGAGGCGAACGCGGCGGCCGTCGGTGACGACCCCGATCTGATCCTCCCTGGCCAGAGCCTCGACCTCGACCTGAAGTAGCGGCAGTTCGGGGGCTTTTGTCCGCTTCTGGGAAAGTGAGACAAGGGTCTCTTTGCCGCAACTCGCCCATCTTGCCTACCGGAATGAACCATTCCGCGCTCGACCTGCGGAAACGTCCGATTCGGGTGGGGCAGGATGGGTGTTTTGCTCCCCGATGTTCCTCTTTGAACATCGGGGAGCGCTGTGTTTACGGTCTGAACCGTTCGCCATCGCGGGCACCGCTGACCGTCACGCCGAATCCTGCCGTCGGTCGGGGGGAGTACTCGACGCTCGAAGCGCCGAAGGCAGGAGCGGGGGAACCAAGGTAGGCGCCGATACCGGTCGTTGAAGTTGAACGGCCGGGACCGGCTTGGGGTGGAGCCGCGTGCAGACTGCGCGGCCGGGCACTCACTTGGCCCGAACCCGACAGCTCACCTCGTAGGCGTCGGTGAGGAGATGTCCCATGCTGTTCTCCAGCAAGTCCAAGCACCGTCGCCCCTCCAAGGCCACCCGTATAGCCACCCTCGCCGGCATCACGGGTGCGGCCGTCGCCGCGCCGCTGCTCGGCGCCACCTCCGCCTCCGCCGCCACCGCCTCCGAGTGGGACCAGGTCGCGCAGTGCGAGGCCGGCGGCAACTGGTCGATCAACACCGGCAACGGCTTCTACGGCGGCCTGCAGTTCTCGGCCTCCACCTGGGCCGCGTACGGCGGCACGCAGTTCGCCTCGACCGCCGACCAGGCCTCCAAGTCGCAGCAGATCCAGATCGCCGAGAAGGTCCTGGCCGGTCAGGGCAAGGGCGCATGGCCGAACTGCGGCGTGAACCTGTCGAACGCCACGTACACCGGCGGCTCCGACTCCACGCAGAAGGCTGAGCCGCAGAAGCGCGCCGAGGCCCCGACCACCCGCTCCGAGCGGGCCGCCGCTCCGGCCGAGAAGGCCACGAAGCCCGCTGCCAAGGGTTTCAAGAAGGGTGACGGCGAGTACAAGGTCAAGGCCGGCGACACACTCAGCAAGATCGCGACGGCCGAGAAGGTCAAGGGCGGCTGGAAGAAGCTGTTCGACCTGAACAAGAGCATCCTGAGCGACGCCAATGTGATCCACCCGGGCCAGCAGCTCCACCTGAGCTGACCCGTCCCGGGGTGGCCGCCGAGCCGCCCCGGAACCCCTCCGGGGGTCTTGACCACCCCGGTCCGGCGCGTTTCCCCCGTACGCGCCGGGCCGGGGTTCCCTCTGTTACCGGTGGGTAGAGTCTGACGATTTGTCCAGTGCGCCTGGGGTTGATGCCCTTTTTCGTCCCAGGGGGCGGGCATCGGGGGGCGGATGCCCCGCAGCCGGTTAGGCTCTTGCCGCAAGGCCAATGAGACCCTGCACTCCAAGCGTCACATCCCAGAAGGAGATGCTCGTGCCGTCCATCGACGTCGTCGTAGCCCGGGAAATCCTCGACTCCCGAGGCAACCCCACGGTCGAGGTCGAGGTTGGCCTCGACGACGGCAGCACGGGTCGTGCTGCAGTTCCGTCCGGCGCATCCACCGGTGCGTTCGAGGCCCTTGAGCTCCGCGACGGAGACCAGAACCGCTACCAGGGCAAGGGCGTCGAGAAGGCCGTCCTCGCCGTCATCGAGCAGATCGGTCCGGAGCTCGTCGGCTACGACGCCACCGAGCAGCGCCTGATCGACCAGGCGATGTTCGACCTGGACGCCACCCCGGACAAGTCCTCGCTCGGCGCCAACGCCATCCTCGGCGTCTCCCTCGCCGTGGCCCACGCCGCCTCCGAGGCGTCCGACCTGCCGCTCTTCCGCTACCTGGGCGGTCCGAACGCGCACCTGCTGCCCGTTCCGATGATGAACATCCTGAACGGCGGCTCGCACGCCGACTCCAACGTGGACATCCAGGAGTTCATGATCGCCCCGATCGGCGCGGAGTCCTTCTCCGAGGCCCTGCGGTGGGGTGCCGAGGTCTACCACACCCTCAAGAAGGTGCTGAAGACCAAGGGCCTGTCCACCGGCCTCGGCGACGAGGGCGGCTTCGCGCCGAACCTCGACTCCAACCGTGCCGCCCTGGACCTGATCCTCGAGGCCATCAAGGAAGCCGGATACGCCCCCGGCAAGGACATCGCGCTCGCGCTCGACGTCGCCGCGTCCGAGTTCTACAAAGACGGCAAGTACGAGTTCGAGGGCAAGTCCCGCTCGGCCGCCGAGATGACCGAGTACTACGAGGAGCTCGTCGCCTCCTACCCGCTGGTCTCCATCGAGGACCCGCTGTTCGAGGACGACTGGGCCGGCTGGAAGGTCCTGCACGACAAGCTGGGCAGCAAGGTCCAGATCGTCGGCGACGACCTGTTCGTCACCAACCCCGAGCGTCTGGCCCGCGGCATCGAGGAGGGCTCCGCCAACGCCCTGCTCGTGAAGGTCAACCAGATCGGTTCACTGACCGAGACGCTGGACGCGGTCGAGCTGGCCCAGCGCAACGGCTTCAAGTGCATGATGTCCCACCGCTCCGGTGAGACCGAGGACGTCACCATCGCCGACCTCGCCGTCGCCACCAACTGCGGCCAGATCAAGACCGGCGCCCCGGCCCGCTCCGAGCGCGTCGCCAAGTACAACCAGCTGCTGCGCATCGAGGAGATCCTCGACGACGCCGCGGTGTACGCCGGACGCAGCGCCTTCCCGCGCTTCAAGGGCTGAGCCCGCGCTCGGCAGCCACGCGTAGCCAGTCGTCCGTACGTCCCCGGCCGCGGTCCCGTACCGTGTCCGGGGACGTACGCGCGTAGGCAGGGAGGCAGGACATGGCCGGGAAGGACCGCGATCGGTTCTCCACCGCGACCAGGCTGCGGCTGCTCGGTGAGCAGACCGCCGCCCGTGTCTACCGCTCGCAGACCCGGCGGCAGGCGCGTCGCTCCCGGCTCACCGGCCGCGCGGCGTTCCTCGCGCTCGTGGTCTGCTCCCTCGTCGTCGCACTCGCCTATCCGATGCGGCAATACGTCTCCCAGCGCGGGGACATGGCCGATCAGAAGAGCCGGATGGCCGAGGCGGAGCAGCATGTCGAAGAGCTCCGGGACGAGAAGGCCCGCCTCCAGGACGACATGTACATCCGGCGTCTCGCCCGCGAGCATCTGCACTATGTGATGCCGGGGGAGACCGGGTACACGATGATCGACCCGGACGTCGCGGAGCAGCAGCGCTCCGAGGAGGGGGCGGCCGACCGCCCCTGGTACTCGAACGTCTGGGACGGCGTGGACACCGCCGACCGCCGCTAGCCGTCGTCCCGGCACGGCAGCGGAGCACGAACCTTCACACGACGCAGAACAGTCAGAGCCAAGGCAGGCATGGAAACCCCTCCTCCCCACACCGACCCGACCGAGCCCACCGACGTGGACATCGCCGCGTTCAAGGAGCAGCTCGGGCGGCCACCGCGCGGGCTGCGCGCGATCGCGCACCGCTGTCCGTGCGGCCGGCCGGACGTCGTCGAGACCGCGCCCCGGCTTCCCGACGGGACGCCCTTCCCGACGCTGTACTACCTGACCTGCCCGCGGGCCGCGTCCGCGATCGGCACGCTCGAGGCGAACGGCGTCATGAAGGAGATGACCGAACGCCTCGCGACCGACCCGGAGCTCGCGGCGGCCTACCGGGCCGCGCACGAGGACTACATCCGGCGCCGTGACGCGATCGAGGTGCTCCAGGGCTTCCCGAGCGCGGGCGGCATGCCGGACCGGGTGAAGTGCCTGCACGTCCTGGTCGGCCACTCCCTGGCGGCCGGCCCCGGGGTGAACCCGCTGGGCGACGAGGCGATCGCCATGCTTCCCGAGTGGTGGAGCAAGGGGCCGTGTGTCACGCCCTGCGCCGTGGACGCCGCAGAGGAGAAGGCGAAGTGACCCGGGTCGCCGCCGTCGACTGCGGTACGAACTCCATCCGCCTGCTCGTGGCCGACGCGCACCCGGAGACCGGGGAACTCGTCGATCTCGACCGGCGCATGACCATCGTCCGGCTCGGCCAGGGCGTCGACCGCACCGGCCGGCTCGCCTCGGAGGCGCTGGAGCGCACCTTCGCCGCGTGCCGCGAGTACGCGGGGATCATCAAGGAGCACGGAGCGGAGAAGCTGCGCTTCGTCGCCACCTCCGCCTCGCGTGACGCGGAGAACAGGGACGACTTCGTCCGCGGCGTGCTCGACGTCCTCGGCGTCGAGCCCGAGGTGATCACCGGCGACCAGGAGGCCGAGTTCTCCTTCACCGGCGCCACCAAGGAACTGCCGGGCAACGAGGAGCGGCTGGTCGTCGACATCGGCGGCGGCTCGACCGAGTTCGTCATCGGCCGGGAGCACGTCGAGGCCGCCCGGTCCGTCGACATCGGCTGCGTACGGCTGACCGAGCGGCACGTCCGCAGCGATCCGCCCGCCCCCGAGGAGGTCGCCGCGATCCGCGCGGACATCGAAGCGGCGCTCGACCTCGCGGAGCGGACCGTCCCGTTGAGCGGCGCCCGCACCCTGGTCGGGCTGGCCGGTTCGGTCACCACGGTCGCCGGGATCGCGCTGGGACTCGACGCGTACGCCTCCGAGGCGATCCACCACTCGCGGATCTCCCGCGAACAGGTCGAGCAGGTGACCCGCCGGCTCCTGCACTCCACGCACGAGGAGCGCGCGGCCATCCCCGTCATGCACCCGGGCCGGGTGGACGTGATCGCCGCCGGCGCGCTCGTCCTGCTCGCGATCATGGAGCGGATCGGGGCCCGGGACGTGGTCGTCAGCGAGCACGACATCCTGGACGGGATCGCCTGGAGCGTGGCGCAGGCCCGGTGATGTCTCACCTCGTGAGGCGTGGCGCAGGCCCCGTGACGCTCACATCGCGGGGGTGAGGACGACGAACTCCGCGCCCGCGGGGTCGTTGCAGACCGCGAGGCGGCCGACGCCTTCCGCGTCCTCCGGGCCCATCGAGACCGTGCCGCCGTGCTTCTTCACGAGCGCGACCGTGGCGTCGCAGTCCGCGGTGCCGAAAACCGGGTGCCAGTACGGGTGGCTGTCGGCCGACGCGAACATCTCGGGGTCCGCCATCAGGCCGCCGTGCATCCGTTCCTGGCCGCAGCCCGCGGGCGTGAGCATCGTGTACGTGCCTCCGCCGCCGGGCATGGGCATGTCCTGCTTGGTCCAGCCGAACACGGTGGCGTAGAAGTTCTGGGCGGCGGTCGCGTCCGTCGTGTAGAGCTCGACCCAGCCGAGGCTGCCGGGTTCGTCCGCCTTCTCGAAGCCCTTGAAGGTACCCGGCTGCCAGACGGCGAACTGTGCGCCCTGCGGGTCGGTGAGCTGGGCGAGACGTCCCCACCCGTCCTCGCCGTCGGGCGACGAACGGACCGCGCCGCCTGCCTGCTCCACGGTCTTGACGGTGGCATCGACGTCGTCGGTGTGGAAGTAGATCATCCAGGCGGAGCGGGCGCCTTCCTCGGTGAGCCGTCCGACCGCGGCGACCACTTTGCCGTCGAGCCGCAGGAGTGAGTAGCCGCCGGCCTCGTCGCCGAACGACTCGGCCTCCCAGCCGAACACGGCGCCGTAGAAGGCCGCCGCGGCCGGGACATCCGGGGCACCCAGGTCCAGCCAGCACGGGGATCCGGGAACGAAGTCGGTGGTGATCATGGGGATTCTCCTACTCCGGTGCTCTGTTCGACGGGCCTGCTTTCTCAGCCTTGCACCGCTGGCGAACCCGCGCTCCCCGACGCGCTCGCCGGCCCCTGCGGGGCCTTCCGCGGCCGACTGCGGAAGCCCTCGCGAGAAAGTTCGTGAAGTTCTTCACAAGGAAAAGCTCCCTGATGAGCCCTGTCGGGGCCCCGAAGCCCTCCGGGACCGGGCCGTCGGGGCCGGACGAGGGCATGACGGGGTGAGACAGGCGTATTGCGGGGATGTGAAGCGGGCATGTGGTCCACTCCGGAGAGCTCTCGTCGGAGCAGCTCAAGGGGGGTGAACAACGTGTTTCGCGGGGGTGCGGTTCCCTCGGAGGGACATGACCCCGGTCACGTGGGCCGCGCAGTGTAGCAGAGGTGGGTCCATAGCTTGTGAAGGGGCTCACGAGCACCCCCTCTCAGGGGGGTGGATACTCGATGGCATGAGCACCACGGAGCGTCCCAGGATCCTCGTAGTAGGCGGTGGGTACGTAGGCCTGTACGCAGCTCGACGCATTCTGAAGAAGATGCGCTACGGCGAGGCGACCGTCACGGTCGTCGACCCGCGCTCGTACATGACGTACCAGCCCTTCCTCCCCGAAGCTGCCGCCGGCAGTATCTCGCCTCGGCATGTCGTCGTCCCGCTGCGACGCGTGCTGCCCAAGGCTGAGGTGCTCACCGGTCGCGTCACGACCATCGACCAGGACCGGAAGGTCGCCACGATCTCGCCGCTGGTCGGCGAGGCGTACGAGCTGCCCTTCGACTACCTGGTGATCGCGCTCGGCGCGGTCTCCCGGACCTTCCCGATCCCGGGACTGGCCGAGCAGGGCATCGGCATGAAGGGCATCGAGGAGGCCATCGGCCTGCGGAACCACGTGCTCGAGCAGCTCGACAAGGCCGACTCCACGACCGACGAGGAGGTCCGCCGCAGGGCGTTGACCTTCGTCTTCGTGGGCGGTGGCTTCGCCGGTGCGGAGACCATCGGCGAGGTCGAGGACCTGGCGCGCGACGCGTCCAAGTACTACGCCAGCGTCAAGCGCGAGGACATGCGGTTCATCCTCGTCGACGCGGCGGACAAGATCCTTCCCGAAGTGGGCCCGAAGCTCGGCCAGTACGGCAAGGAGCACCTCGAGGGCCGCGGCATCGAGATCTACCTGTCGACCTCGATGGACTCCTGCGTGGACGGCCACGTGGTGCTGAAGAACGGCCTCGAGGTCGACTCCAACACCATCGTGTGGACGGCCGGCGTGAAGCCGAACCCGGCGCTGGTTCGCTACGGCCTGCCCCTCGGTCCGCGTGGTCACGTCGACACCGCGACGACGCTGCAGGTGCAGGGCACCGACTACATCTGGGCCGCGGGCGACAACGCCCAGGTCCCGGACATGGCCGCCCGCAAGGCCGGTGTCGAGAACGCCTGGTGCCCGCCGAACGCGCAGCACGCGCTGCGTCAGGCCCGGGTCCTCGGCGACAACGTCATCTCCGGTATGCGGGGCTTCCCGCAGAAGGACTACAGCCACGCCAACAAGGGTGCGGTGGCCGGTCTCGGCCTGCACAAGGGCGTCGCGATGATCGTCATGGGCAAGATGAAGATCAAGCTCAAGGGCCGGCTGGCGTGGTACATGCACCGCGGCTACCACGGCCTGGCGATGCCGACCTGGAACCGCAAGATCCGCGTCTTCGCGGACTGGACGCTGGCGATGTTCCTCAAGCGCGAGGTCGTGTCCCTGGGCGCGATGGAGACGCCGCGCGAGGAGTTCTACGAGGCGGCGAAGCCGCGCTCCGGCACCGGCGGCGACGCCGGCCCCGGAGAAGGCCAAGGCCTCCTGACCCTGCGTTGAACGCCCGAAGGGCCGCCCGCCATCCGTGGTGCGGGCGGCCCTTCGGGCTGTCCGAGGGCTCCCCGGCCGGTCGATTCTGATCTGTGCGGGGGACACGTATTTTGCTTGGGCATTGCGTGGTGCCGGGAAGCCGCCGCAGTGGTCGGATTGTTCTCAGAAATGTGGAGTTCTGGGACTCACCGTCACGGAGGTGTGCGCCATGCCCGATGCCGCACTGCGGCTGACCACTCTTGCCGAAGAACTGCTCGGTTTTCCGCTACCGGTCCGCGTACGGGCCTGGGACGGTTCCGAGGCCGGGCCGCCGGGCGGGCCCGTCCTCGTCATCCGGCACCGGCGCGCGCTGCGGCGGCTGCTGTGGCGGCCCGGAGAGCTCGGGCTCGCCCGCGCGTGGGTCGCCGGTGAGATCGATGTCGACGGCGACCTCTACACCGCCCTCGATCTGCTCGCCGGCATCGTCTGGGAGCGCGGCGCCGACTCCGGGCCCGCCGGCCACCCCCTGCGCGACCCCCGCCTCCGCGCCGCCGCCCGCGGGCTGTTGCAGATCGGCGGCTACCTGCCACCGCCGCCCCCGCCCCCCGAGGAAGTGCGCCGCCGCACCGGCCGGCTGCACACCAAGCGCCGGGACAAGGAGGCCATCAGCCACCACTACGACGTGGGCAATGCCTTCTACGAGCTCGTCCTCGGACCGTCGATGGTCTACTCGTGCGCCTACTGGGACGACCGCGGCACCCTCGAGGACGCCCAGCGCGACAAGCTCGACCTCGTCTGCCGCAAGCTGGCGCTGAAGGAGGGGGACCGGCTGCTGGACGTCGGCTGCGGCTGGGGCTCCATGGCCATGCACGCGGCCCGGGAGTACGGCGTACAGGTCACCGGCGTCACCCTCTCCCGCGAGCAGGCCGCCTACGCCCGCAAGCGCATCGCCGAGGCCGGGCTCACCGACCGGATCGAGATCCGCGTTCAGGACTACCGGGACGTCAGGGACGGCCCGTACGACGCCATTTCGTCCATCGGCATGGCCGAACATGTCGGCCAGGTGGGCTATCTCGAGTACGCCGAGCAGCTCATCGCCCTCCTGCGCCCCGGCGGCCGGCTGCTCAACCATCAGATCGCCCGCCGCCCCGAGAAGAACGAAGCCGCCTACCACGTCGACGAGTTCATCGACCGGTACGTCTTCCCCGACGGAGAGCTCGCGCCGCTCGGCCGGACCGTCGCCACCCTCGAACAGGCCGGCTTCGAGGTGTGCGACGTCCATGCGATCCGTGAGCACTACGCCCGGACCCTGCGCAGCTGGGTCACCAACCTGGAGTCCGACTGGAATCGGGCGCTCCGCCACAGCTCGCCCGGGCGCGCCCGCGTCTGGCGGCTCTACATGGTCGCGTCCGCGATCGCCTTCGAGCGCAACAGGATCGGCGTCAACCAGATCCTGGCCGTGAAGACCCCGGACGACGGCGCGTCCGGACTGCCGCTGCGCACCCCCGACTGGCGGTGAGCCGCCGGTCCGACGCACAGGGCCCCCGCGACCGAAGGGTCGCGGGGCCCTGCCCGTACAGCTCGCCTGCCGGCGACGGCTATTCCGTCTTGATCGCCGTCAGCATGTTCAGCCTCGCGGCGCTGCGGGCCGGCCACAGCGAGGCCAGCACGCCGACCACACCGGCCAGCAGCAGGAAGATCCCGATCCGGTCCCACGGGAGGACCAGCGCGTAGCCCGGGATGCTCGCCTTGAACGTCTCGCCGATCGCCCAGGCCAGGAACGTTCCGAGCCCCACACCGATCACCGCGCCGAACAGCGAGATCACCACCGCCTCCAGGCGGATCATGCGCTTGACCTTGGTGCGGTCCAGGCCGATCGCCCGCAGCATGCCGATCTCCTGCTGGCGTTCGAAGACGGACATCGCGAGGGTGTTGACGACCCCGAGCACCGCGATGATCAGTGCCATCGCCAGCAGCCCGTACATGATGTTCAGCATCGTGTTGATCATTCCGCCGAACTTGTTGCGGATGTCCTGCTGGTCCATGACGCTGATCGCCGGGTTGTCGCCCAGCGCGTCCACCAGCGCCTGCTCGTTCGCCTTGCTCGCGCCGCCGTCCGTCTTCACCCAGATCTCGGGGATGTACGGCTTGGGCTCGAAGGGAGCGACCATGGACGTCGGCACCACGATCGGCGAGAGGAACTCGTTGTCCTCGTAGACCGCCCCGACCTTCAGGGACTTCGTCTGGGCCTTGCCGCCGTCGGTGTCGGCGCCGAACTTCACCGCCAGGGTGTCCCCGGCCTTCCAGCCGTTGGACTCGGCGGTCTTCTCGGCGACGGCGATCTCGCCCTTGGTGAGCGTGGCCACGGAGCCGGAGACCGTCTTCAGATCGAAGACCTTCTCCACGTCCCCGGGGGTGACCGCGGAGGCCGAGTGCCAACTGCCCTTGATCTCCACCGAGGTGGCCTGCTGCGGCGAGATGGCGCTGACGCCCTTCGCCTTCTCCAGCGCGGTGAGCGCCGACTTGTCGAGGGCGCCGCCGCTGGCCATGGTGACCATGTAGTCGGCGCGGATGTTGTCCGTGGTCATCTTGTCGATGGCCTGGCCCAGCGTCACGCCGATGACGGTGAGGCCGGTGACCAGGGTGAGGCCGATCGCCAGCGCCGACGCGGTGGCTCCCGTGCGGCGCGGATTGCGGACCGCGTTCTTTCCGGCCAGCTTGCCGGACACGCCGAACACCCGGTGCAACAGCGGCCGGACCAGCGCGATGAGCGGACGGGACAGCAGCGGGATCAGCACGATGATGCCGATGAGGGAGAAGAACGCCCCGGCACCGATGATCATCCGGCCCGTTTCCTTGCCTACCCCCGCGCCGGCGGCGATGGACGCCAGGCCGATGCCGGTGACGATGCTGCCGATCGTGTTCCGTACGACCAGCGACTTGGTGCTCGCGGGCAGATGGGCGCTGCCCATCGCCGCCACCGGCGGAATCTTCGCGGCCCGGCGGGAGGGCAGCCAGGCGGCGAGCACGGTGATCAGCACACCGACGCCGAGCGCGGCGGCGATCGCGACGGGCGAGATGATCAGCGGCCCGGCCGGGACCTTCGCACCGAACGACGTCATCGCGGAACGCAGCCCGGTCGCGAGTCCGAGTCCGACCACGAAGCCGACGGCGGACGCGATCGCACCGACGACCAGCGCCTCCAGCATGACCGAGCGCTTGACCTGGCGGCGCGACGCACCGACGGCACGCAGCAGCGCGAGCTCCCGGGTCCGCTGGGCGACCAGCATCGTGAAGGTGTTGGCGATCAGGAAGACACCGACGAAGAGGGCGATCCCGGCGAACACCAGGAGCATGGTGTTGAGGTTGCTCAGCTCACGCTCGATCATGGCGGCCTGCTCGTCGGCGAGCGCCTGGCCGGTCTTCGCCTCGGCCTCCTCGGGCAGCAGCGGCCGCACCGCCTCCAGGATCTTGTCCGCGGAAGCGCCGGGCGCGGCGGTGATGTTGATGTCCTTGAAGTAGCCGGGCTCCAGGTACAGCTTCTGCGCGACGGCCGTGTTGAACAGGACGAGACTGCCGCCCGCGTTGACCGCGCCGTCCTCGGTGGTGAAGACGCCGGTGAGCGTGTACGCCTTCACGGGCCCGTTGGTCGCGACCCGCACGGTGTCGCCGACGCGGTACTTGCCCTTGTCGGCGGAGTCCTTGTCGAGGGCGATCTCGCTGGCCTTCACCGGGCCGGTGCCGTCGGTGAAGGAGTACGCGGGGTCTTCGGCGTTCTTCCCGGGGGCGTAGTTGGCACCGGTGTTGGACCAGCCGTTGCCGATCAGCTTGCCGTCCTGGTCGGCGACCCCGGCGAAGCCGGAGACCCGCCCGGTGGCGCCGGCCACCCCGTCCAGGCCCTTGATCTTGTCCAGGGTCCGGGTGGAGAGGCCGTCGTCCTTCTTGGCTTCCGTCTGGTCGGCGTAGCTGGTGACGGCCACGGCGATGTCGTCGTAGCTCTTGGCCGACTGGTTGCGGTAGGCGTTGCCGAGGGTGTCGGTGAAGACCAGGGTGCCGGAGACGAAGGCCACGCCGAGCATTACGGCGAGCACCGTCATCAGCAGCCTGGCCTTGTGCGCGAGCACATTGCGCAGGGCGGTACGGAACATGTCTGTGTCAGTCCTGTGGTGAGAGCCGGAGGTCTACGGAGCAGGCGTGGTTCAGCTGGTCCGGCCCTTGGAGTCGAACTCCTTCATCCGGTCGAGGACGCCGTCGGCGGAAGGGCTGATCATCTCGTCGACGATCCGGCCGTCCGCCAGGAAGATGACGCGGTCCGCGTAGGAGGCCGCCACCGGGTCGTGGGTCACCATGACGACGGTCTGCCCGAGTTCGCGCACGGAGTTGCGCAGGAAGCCCAGCACCTCGGCGCCGGAGCGGGAGTCGAGGTTTCCGGTCGGCTCGTCACCGAAGATGATCTCGGGGCGGGAGGCCAGGGCGCGGGCGACGGCGACGCGCTGCTGCTGGCCGCCGGAGAGCTGGGTGGGCCGGTGCGAGAGCCGGTCCCGCAGCCCCACCATGTCGATGACCCGCTGCAGCCACTCCTTGTCCGGCTTGCGGCCCGCGATGTCCATCGGGAGCGTGATGTTCTCGAGCGCGGTCAGCGTCGGCAGCAGGTTGAACGCCTGGAAGATGAAGCCGATCTTGTCCCGGCGCAGCTGGGTCAGCTGCTTGTCCTTGAGCGAGCCGAGCTCGGTCTCGCCGAGGCGTACCGAGCCGGAGCTGAAGGTGTCGAGGCCGGCCACGCAGTGCATGAGCGTGGACTTGCCGGAGCCCGAGGGGCCCATGATCGCGGTGAACTCGGCCTGCCGGAAGTCGACGGTGACCCGGTCGAGCGCGACCACCTGGGTCTCGCCCTGTCCGTACACCTTGGACAGGTCCGTGGCGCGGGCAGCCACGGCGGTGGCGCGGTGAGCGATGGGCATGGTGGTCACGAGAGAATGCTCCTGTCACGGTGGGTGAACTTCGGGGACCACCCCATCGTGTCGGTCGCGGGCCGAGGAATCGTCAGTCCCGATGCCCGTCTCCGGGGCCGTCTTGGGTCGGACGGCGAGGGTCTCGCGTACGTCTCTGGTATGACAGCGCCCCTGAGAAGCGCTCGCGGCCGGAGGGCGGCGGAGCGAGCGACGCCCGGGCGGCGTCAAGGCGGCGACTTTCCGTCAATCCCGTGGGGATGTGGTGGTGCCCAGCCACCGGGACGAGTGCTCCCACAAGCCCCTGAACTGCCCTGACGCACCCTCAGGAGCCAACGGAACCAGTCAACATCGGGCCACGGCCGACCGAACGCGTCGATCTACCCGGATAGGCTCCTGTGCTTACGCGGAGCCACGCACCTGGCCCGGATGGTGGAATGCAGACACGGCGAGCTTAAACCTCGCTGCCCCTCGGGGGCGTGCCGGTTCAAGTCCGGCTCCGGGCACCGTTCGGAGGCCCGGTGTCCCCCCGGTTTCGTTGAATCACGAAGCGTCAGTTGTCGGTGGGTCACCCCGTGTGACGGTGGGTCCGGGCGGCGGCGCGACGTCCAGGAGAGACCGAGAGCCCGAGAGACCATGGACGCAAGCACGTGGCCGACCATTCGGCGCCTGGTGCACTGGCTCGACGACGAGAGCCCGCTCGCGGGGGACACCGCGCAGCTGATGCGGGTGCTCAAGATCGGTGAGGAGTTCGGCGAGGTCGCCGAGGCGATGACCGGCGCGATGGGCGGGAACCCGCGGAAGGGCCACAGTCATACGTGGGACGACGTCCACAACGAACTGGTCGATGTGATCGTGACCGGCATGGTCGCCCTCGCCTCGCTGACGCCCGACGCGCAGCGGCTCTTCGAGGAGCGACTGGAACACATCGCCGAACGGCGCCTGGCCCCCGGGGCTCCCGGGCTCTCGTGACCCCCGGGTGGGACCGGGTGTGACCTCGGTCGCACTCCCGTCGCGCCCGGCCGCCCGCGGTCACGATCCCGGAAAGATCCTCCCCGAGCACTAGGGTGCTTCCTTTGCTCTCGCATTACTCTTGTGTCCAAGGCCGCGCAGGGTGGCCATGGAGGAGTGAGATGAGGAGCAGCAACCCGGTCTTCTCGCGACGGGGGTTCAGCCGCGACAACGGCCCCGCGGGGTTCAACGCGCAGCAGCCGCAGGCCGGGGGCCCCGCCGTAGGAGACAACCCCTACGCGCAGGGCACCGGCAATCCGTACGCGACCAACCCGTACGCACCGGCCGGCGCAGGCCCGCAGGCCCCCGCCCGGCCCAATGCGATGACGATCGACGATGTCGTGTCGCGCACCGCCATGACGCTCGGCACCGTCGTCCTCACGGCCGCCCTCTCCTGGATTCTGCTGCCCGTCGACGAGGCCAACATCGGCAAGTCGTACGGCATCGCGATCGGCGCGGCCCTCGTGGCCATGGTCCTGTCGCTCGTCCAGGCCTTCAAGCGCAAGCCGGTCCCCGCGCTGATCATGGCGTACGCCGCGTTCGAGGGCGTGTTCCTCGGAGTGATCTCCAGCGCGGTCAGCACCTACATCAGCCCCGGTGTGGTCGTGCAGGCGGTCCTCGGCACCATGTGCGTCTTCGCCGGCGTCCTCTTCGCCTACAAGATGCGCTGGATCCGGGTGACCCGCCGCTTCTACGGCTTCGTGATGGCCGCGGCGGTCGGCTTCCTGCTGCTGATGGCCGTCAACCTGCTGTTCGCCGTCTTCGGCGGCGGTGACGGCCTCGGCTTCCGCAGCGGCGGCCTCGGCATCCTCTTCGGTGTCATCGGCATCATCCTCGGTGCCTGCTTCCTCGCCCTGGACTTCAAGCAGGTCGAGGACGGCATCACCTACGGCGCTCCGCGCGAGGAGTCCTGGCTGGCGGCCTTCGGCCTCACCCTGACGCTGGTGTGGATCTACCTGGAGATGCTGCGCCTGCTGTCGATCCTGCAGGGGAACGACTAGCGGCCGCCGCACCAGCATGACGAAGGGCCCGCAGGCACTGCCTGCGGGCCCTTCGGTGTCGAGACCTAGAGCAGTTTGCGCGCGGCGCGCCTCAGGTCGTACTCATGGATGATCGCTTTGGCATGTCCGTACGCGAGGTTGTGTTCGCTCCGGAGCCAGGAGACCTTCTCCTCGAAGCGGAAGAGGGAAGGACCTTCATCGACGGCGCGGATCCAGTCGGAGATCTCACGACCGGTGCAATGAGGGATTCGGGAGAGCAGATTTCGATGGGTCTCTTCGGAGAAGACTTGGGACATCGGCGCCTCCGGACGCGTTGCGCGTGTGCTCCTTCCCGCCACCGTGCCTGAGTGTTCGCGTATTGGCAACAGTCCGTGGGGTGCACATAGGGTCGAACCGTGCTTGATACGAGTGAGCTGACCACCGCCGCAGAACGCTTCGCCGACCGCCTGAGGGCCGCTCCGCAAAGCCGTCTGCAGCAGGGTGCGGCGGCCGAAGGGCTGGGCCTGGCCAGGGAGTTGACACTGCGCGCACAGCGCGTCGAGACCCCCGACGAGGCGGCACGGATCATGCCGGACGCGGGGGTTTTCGCCGTTGCCGATCAGCTCACGGTGGCGGCGACAGATCTGGCCGAAGCGCTGCGAACGGCCCCGTCCCGTTCCGTGGCGGAGGTGGACGAGGCCGTGGATCTGATCAGGGCTGCTGCCGGGCGGGCCGGGCTCTGACATCCCAGGCAAGAGGGCCCGCCGAGGGCCGCAGAAGCCTCAGAGAGAGGCGATGACGCGGTCCGCGAGGATGTAGACCGTCTCCTCGCCGCATGCGAACGTGAGCGCGTACGCGCCAGAAACGCTGGATCCGCCCAGCAGTACCGGAATGTCGCCGCCCCGCAGCGACTCCGCGAGCCGCTCGGCCGTCTCACGGTGGCCGGGCGTCATACAGAGCGTGGTGCCGTCCGCGAAGACGTAGACGTCGAGCGTGCCGAGCGGGCCCGGGCGTACATCGGCGAGCGCGGTGGCCGCCTCGGCGAGCTTCTCCAGGCGGGACACGGTGCGCTCGTGGTCGGTGACCACGGGCTGCGCCTGGACCGGGACGAAGTCCGGGTGCGAGGGGTGGCGGCGGCGGGCGGCCGCCAGCTCAGGGGAGTCCTCGGCGAACTCGGCCACCTCGGGAAGGTCCGCCATGTCGTCGAGCGCCTCCACGGCCTCGAAGTCCATGGCCTCCAGGCCGACGAAGTCGGACTGGCGCGGGACGTAGAACGGGAGCTCGTCCCCGGGGGCCGTCAGGCCGCCCAGCAGGGACGCGGGAGCTTCGCCGGCGAGACGGGGGGTGGCGTCCGCGGCGTCACGGGATTCCTGCGCCGCCCAGAACGCGCGCGCCTCCGCGAGCTCGCGCTCCCGCTCCTCGGCCAGCGCCTCCGCGACGGCGGCGCGTATCTCGGCGGCGGGGGTGGTGCGGGCCTGCGGCACGGAGATCTTCCGGCCCGTGCCGTTCACGACGGCAAGCTCGGTGCGCAGGGCCGTGACCTGCTGACGGAGCCCGTGGGCGGCGTGCAGGGCTGCGGCACCCACGGCCGTTGCAGCGGCCGTGGTGAGCAGCAGGGCAAGAGACATGGCGCTCACTGACTTACTCCCGGTTCCATCGATACCCCCGACTTCCTACATCAGCTTGGGGGGAGCCCGCGCCCCCTGTCAGTGCAATACGTCACGAATTGGACAGGAATTTGTGTCCGTGGTTTAGCGGGGCAAGCCTCTGACCTGGGGAATGGCGCTCCCCCAGGAGATAGGTCACATCCTGGGGGAGTTTCGGTCACGAGTTGAGCTCCGAGATGCCCGAAAGTCAGCTCAGCCGCTCGTGCTGTCGGTCGCGCTGAGCCTCGCCTCCGCTGCGGGCAGGTGCCGCCTTCGTACCTCAGGCGACCCCTACCCTCCGCTGCGGCTCAGCTCAGCCGCTCGTGCTGTCGGTCGCGCTGAGCCTCGCCTCCGCTGCGGGCAGGTGCCGCCTTCGTACCTCAGGCGACCCCTACCCTCCGCTGCGGCTCAGCTCAGCCGCTCGTGCTGTCGGTCGCGCTGAGCCTCGCCTCCGCTGCGGGCAGGTGCCGCCTTCGTACCTCAGGCGACCCCTACCCTCCGCTGCGGCTCAGCTCAGCCGCTCGATCACCATCGCCATGCCCTGGCCGCCACCCACGCACATCGTCTCCAGCGCGAACTGCTTGTCGTGGAACTGGAGGCTGTTGATCAGAGTGCCCGTGATCCGGGCGCCCGTCATGCCGAAGGGGTGGCCGACCGCGATCGCGCCGCCGTTGATGTTCAGCTTGTCCAGCGGGATGTTCAGGTCCCGGTAGGACGGGATGACCTGGGCGGCGAACGCCTCGTTGATCTCGAACAGGTCGATGTCGTCGACGGTCAGGCCGGCGCGGCCCAGCGCCTGCTTGGACGCCTCGACCGGGCCGTAGCCCATGATCTCGGGCGAGAGGCCCGAGACTCCGGTGGAGACGATCCGCGCGAGCGGCGTCAGGCCCAGCTCGCGGGCCTTGGTGTCGCTCATGATCACCAGGGCGGCGGCGCCGTCGTTCAGCGGGCAGCAGTTGCCGGCGGTGACGAGGCCGTCGGGGCGGAAGACCGGCTTGAGGCCCTGGACGCCCTCCACCGTGACGCCCGCGCGGGGGCCGTCGTCGGCGGACACGACCGTGCCGTCGGGGGTGGTCACCGGGGTGATCTCGCGCTCCCAGAAGCCCTTCTTGATGGCTTCCTCGGCGAGGTTCTGCGAGCGGACGCCGAACTCGTCCATGTCCTGGCGGGTGACGCCCTTGAGGCGGGCCAGGTTCTCGGCGGTCTGGCCCATCGAGATGTACGCGTCGGGGAGCAGGCCGTCCTCGCGCGGGTCGTGCCAGTCCGCGCCCTCGCTCGCGGCGACGGTGGCGGTGCGGGCCTCGGCCTCGGCGAAGAGCGGGTTGTGGGTGTCCGGCAGGCCGTCGCTGGATCCCTTCACGGAGCGCGACACCGTCTCGACGCCGGCGGAGATGAAGACGTCGCCCTCACCGGCCTTGATGGCGTGCAGCGCCATGCGGGAGGTCTGGAGGGAGGAGGAACAGTAACGCGTGATCGTGCAGCCGGGGAGGTGGTCCATCCCCATCTGCACGGCGACGATGCGGCCCAGGTTGTGACCCTGCTCCCCGCCCGGCAGACCACAGCCGAGCATGAGGTCGTCGATGTCCCTGGGGTCGAGCTCGGGAACCTTGGCAAGAGCGGCCTGAATGATCGTCGCGGTCAGGTCGTCCGGTCGCAGATCCTTGAGTGAGCCCTTGAAGGCCCGGCCGATGGGGGAGCGGGCGGCAGAAACGATGACTGCTTCGGGCATCACGGCTCCAGGAGGGGAGAGCGGGTTGAGCGGACTGTCTGGGAAGTTACTAGGAGGTATGGGCCGGGTCACGGGTGTGCTGGTGTGACGGTCACCTCAATTCTAAGCGAGCGCTCACTTTTCGGCTCCGGGGCGTCGCGAGGAACGCCCCCGGAGCCCGGAGGACCCGCAGAGCTACTGCCGCGCCTCCGACGGCGGCTGGCTCGGTTCCACGCTCGTGGACGCCGGCAGCCGCCGCCTGCGGCGGTGCTTCAGCAGAGCCCACGGCCCCCGCGCACCGGCGACCTCCGTGCCTGCCTCCCTGGCCGCCGTCGCCGCCGCCTTGGCCACCGGCAGCACGTCCTCGTCCCGGGTGGCGTCCAGCCGGTCGGTCTCCGGCCACAGGCCGAGTACCGCGCACAGCGTCGGCAGCATCGCCATGGCCGCCGTCGCGTAGCCCTCCGCCGAGGGGTGGTAGTTGTCCGCGCCGAACATCTCCCGGGGGTTCGCCGCGAACTCGGGTCCGAGCATGTCGCCCAGCGACACCGTCCGCCCGCCCTGCTCCACCACCACGATCGTCTGCGCCGCGGCCAGCTGGCGCGAGACCCTGCGGGCCAGCCAGCGCAGCGGCTGGTAGACCGGTTCGATCGTGCCCAGGTCCGGGCACGTCCCGACGACCACCTCCGCACCCGCCGTCCGCAGCCTCCGCACCGCGGACGACAGACAGCGGACGGACTCCGTGGCCGGCATCCGGTGTGTGACGTCGTTCGCGCCGATCATGATGACGCAGACCTCCGGCATGCGGGAGATGTCCGAGAGCAGCAGCGTGACCTGGCGGTCCAGGTCGTCCGACCGCGCGCCCGGCAGCGCCACATTGCAGACCTCCACCGGCCGCTCGGCCACTGCGGCGAGACCGGAGGCAAGCAGCGCCGCGGGGGTCTGGCCCGCCCGCCGTACCCCCTGACCCGCCGCCGTGGAGTCCCCCAGGATGCCGAGGAGCAGCGGATCGGTGTGCCCGAAGGCCAGCCCGTACAGGCCGTTGCCGCGCGGCGGTACGGGGGCGGTGCCGCCGCCCACCGAGCGTTTGGCCAGCTGGACCTCGGCGAGCACCACCCCCACGGCCGCCACCCCGACCAGTCCGATGCTTCCCCCGCCGTACGCCGCGCCCGCCGCGATCCGTCGTGCCACCCTCGCCCTCGACACAGAGCCACCTCCTCTCCTCGTCGTCCGCCAAGAGCTACCCGTCATGAGCTAACTGCCCCGTAGCGGCCGTCCACCAATCCCGCCGCGGTCCGCATACCCTGGCCGCATACCTACGGAGATCCCGGAGAACATTGTGCGCATTCACCACTCGATGATCAGTCTTGTCGGCAATACCCCGCTGGTGAAGCTGAACAGCGTGACCGCGGGCATTCAGGCGACGGTCCTGGCCAAGGTCGAGTACTTCAACCCCGGCGGCTCGGTGAAGGACCGCATCGCGCTGCGCATGATCGAGGCGGCCGAACAGAGCGGAGCGCTCCAGCCCGGCGGCACGATCGTCGAGCCCACGAGCGGCAACACGGGCGTGGGACTGGCGATCGTGGCCCAGCAGAAGGGCTACAAGTGCATCTTCGTCTGCCCGGACAAGGTGTCCACGGACAAGATCAACGTGCTGCGCGCGTACGGCGCCGAGGTCGTCGTCTGCCCGACCGCCGTCGACCCCGAGCACCCCGACTCCTACTACAACGTCTCCGACCGTCTCGTACGGGAGACGCCGGGCGCCTGGAAGCCGGACCAGTACTCCAACCCGAACAACCCGCGCTCGCACTACGAGACCACCGGTCCCGAGCTGTGGGACCAGACGGACGGGAAGATCACCCATTTCGTCGCAGGCGTCGGCACCGGCGGCACCATCTCGGGCACCGGCCGCTATCTCAAGGAGGTCAGCGGCGACAAGGTGAAGATCATCGGTGCGGACCCGGAGGGGTCGGTCTACTCGGGCGGTTCCGGGCGTCCGTATCTGACGGAGGGCGTTGGTGAGGACTTCTGGCCGACGGCCTACGACCGGACCGTGACGGACGAGATCGTCGCCGTGTCCGACAAGGACTCCTTCCAGATGACGCGCCGGCTTGCCAAGGAGGAGGGTCTGCTCGTCGGCGGTTCCTGCGGTATGGCCGTCGTCGCGGCGCTGCGGGTGGCCGAGGGGCTCGGCCCCGACGACGTGGTGGTCGTCCTGCTCCCGGACAGCGGCCGCGGCTACCTCTCCAAGATCTTCAACGACGAGTGGATGGCCGACTACGGCTTCCTGGAGGACACCGGTCCGTCCGCGAGCGTCGCCGACGTGCTGCGGTACAAGGAGGGCGGCAGGATCCCGAGCCTGGTGCACATGCACCCGGAGGAGACCGTCGGCGAGGCGATCGAGGTGCTGCGCGAGTACGGCGTCTCGCAGATGCCGATCGTCAAGCCGGGCGCGGGACACCCCGATGTGATGGCCGCCGAGGTCATCGGCTCGGTCGTGGAGCGCGAGCTGCTCGGCGCGCTGTACACCGAGCGGGCCTCGCTGACGGACCCGCTGGAGAAGCACATGAGTGCCCCGCTGCCGCAGGTCGGTTCGGGCGAGCCGGTCGCCGACCTGATGAGCGTGCTCGGCGACGCGGCGGACGCGGCCATCGTGCTGGTGGAGGGCAAGCCCACCGGAGTGGTGAGCCGTCAGGACCTGCTGGCCTTCCTGGCCAAGGGCGGCAAGTGACGCCGTAGGAAGCCCACTTGGCGCTGCGGGACGGCGCCGCGCACACTTCGCAGAAACGGTACGCGGGTGTCACGTACGCGCAGCACCCGCTTAACACGCGTCCTGCACAGTTGTGGATGTCGGCAGGGGGCCCGGGCAGGGAACCCGGCCGGCACCCACAACGGCGTCGAGGACTTCCGGAGCGGCTCCCGGACTCTGAAGGCGCCCTGGACGCGGCGACCGGCCCTGACCCGGGACCGTGTCCCAGGCGGGGACCGCCGTCGTCCCGCCCCCCGGCTCTGCCGGGGGTGCGGCGGTCCCCGCGCACAGCCCTGTTCCGGCCCGGCGCTACGGCGCCGAGGCCGCGGTCCAGCTCGCCAGCATCGACAGGCGTTCCGCCGTCGGTGAGCCGGGCTCGGGGGTGTAGACGACGAACAGCTGGTCCGGGTCGCCGGGCAGCGTCAGCGTCTCGTACGGCAGCGTCAGTTCGCCCACCACCGCGTGCGCGATGCGCTTGACACCGTGCGTCTTGTCCTTGACCTGGTGATCGGCCCACAGCCGGCGGAACTGCTCGCTCTTCATGGACAACTCACCCACCAGCGCGGTCAGTTCACGGTCGTCCGGGTGGCGGCCCGCGTCCAGCCGGAGGAAGCCGACGACTTCGGCGGCCACCGCGTCCCACTCCGGGTACATCTCCCTCGACGCCGGGTCGGCGCTGCGCGGTGAACTGGGTCCGCGGGACGTACGGGTGACCGACATCGAGCCCGGGTTCACCGAGTCCGAGCTGCGCGACCACATCGACAACCCGGAACTGACCGGGCAGTTGGACGGTCTGCTGGACGCGGTGGGAATGCTGACGTCCGAGGACATCGCCGACCTCGTGGCGTACACGACGAGCCGCCCCCGCAACGTCAATCTGCGCCAGGAGATCGCCCTGCCGACCCGTCAGGCCTGAGCCCGGCGGGCGTGGACCCGGCGGGCGTGGACCCGCCAGGTGCCGGCCCGGCGTCAGTCGTCCCAGTCGGACTTCTTCGGCTCGTCCCGGCGGCGCATCCAGGGCCAGCCCTTCGCCGCGTGGACCGCGTTCACGCCGACGATGCCGACCCAGGCCACGATCAGGCCCTCCAGGTTGGCGTTCGCCACGCCGATCGCGGAGAGCGGGATGGCGAGAATCATCGAGATGATGCCGAAGCCGAAGCGTTCGCCGAAGTTGGCGTCGGCGGGCTGTTGCGGCGGACGGGTGCCGCGCGCGACCACCATCTGCTGTTCGGCGAGCTGGCGGCGCACACGGCGGTCCACCGTTCCGTCCAGGCGCTTCTCGACCTTCTCCAGGAAGGATTCGACGAGCGCGGACTCGTATTCTTCGCCCAGCTCACGGCGGGCGTGCAAGGTGGCGTCGAGCTCTTTCTCGAGCTCAGGGTCGCGGGCTTCCATGACAGATCACGCTACGGGGGCGGGGCCGCCGCGTCAGTGGGGGTAGCCCCACTGTTTCCGCTGGGGGCTGCCCGGGGGGCGAGGGGGCGTCCGTGCGGTTCGACCGGACCTGCCACGGCTCAGCTCCCCTTCCCGGCGAGGCCGTGCTGCTTCGCCCAGTCGTCCGCCACGTCCTCGGGATCCTTCTTGTCCTTGTCGACCAGCCGGTTGAGCTCGGTGAGCTGCTCGGTCGTCAGGACGGCACCGAGCCGGGCGAGCGCCTTGCGCACGCGGGAGTCCGCCTTGCGGTCGGCGATCAGCGGGACGACATGCTGACCGGGAATCAGGTTCTTGGGGTCGGCGAGCACGACCCAGCCCTCGGCCTTGATGTCGGTGTCGGTGGTGAAGAGGTTGGCGACGTCCACATCGCCCTTCCTCAGCGCGCCCTTGACCAGCGGGCCGGAGGAGTCCAGGGACTTGAACTCCTTGAACTCCACGCCGTAGGCGTCCTTCAGTCCCACGACGCCGACGACCCGCTTCTTGACCTCGGGTGCCGCGCCGATGACGAGCCGCCCGTTCTGCCGGGCGAGGTCTGCGAGCGTCCTGAGGCCGTACTTGTCGGCGGTCTCGCGGGTGACGGCGAAGGCGTCGGAGTCCTCGGCCAGGCCGTACGGGAGGATCTGCAGGCCCTGCGGGAGCGCGACGGCGAGGGCGTTCTGCATTGCGCCCTCCTCGGTGGCCGTGGCCTTCGGGTCGAGGTAGTGCAGGAGTGCGCCCTGGTACTCGGGGAGCAGATCGATGTCGCCGCCGCGGAGTGCGGGGATGAGGATCTCGCGGGTCCCGAGGTTGGGGCGCACGGTCGTCTTCACACCGGCCGCTTCCAGCACGGCGGCGTAGAGAAAGCCGAGTATCTGGTTCTCGGTGAAGTTGGCGGTGCCGATGGTGACGCCGTCCTTGCTGGAGCCGCCCCCCGACAGTTCGCCGCCCTCTCCGTCGAGGGAGGTGATGCCGCTGCTGCAGGCGGCGAGCGCGGGGACGGAGGCCGCGGCGAGCAGCCCGCCGAGCAGAGTGCGTCGGTTCATGGGAAGTCCTTACGCGGGGCGGTTGCTGAAGAGGACGCGCTGGAGGCCGGCGAGCGCGAGGTCGAGGACGACGGCGACGACCGCGACGAGCACGGCGCCGCCGAGCACCTGGACCAGGTCGCGCTGGGCGAGGCCGTCGAAGACGTACCGGCCGAGTCCGCCGAAACTGACGTACGCGGCGATGGTGGCCGTGGCCACGACCTGGATGAGGGCGAGCCGCAGTCCGGTCATGATCAGGGGCAGTGCGAGCGGGATCTCCACCTGGAGCAGCACCTGGTGGCCGCGCATGCCCTGGCCGCGGGCCGCGTCGCGGACCTCGGGATCCACGGCGGACATGCCGGCGTAGGTGTTGGTGACGATCGACGGGACCGCCAGGGCGACCAGGGCGACGTACACCGGGGTCATGGACAGTCCGCTGGCGAGGAAGACCAGCACGACGAGGCCGACGGTGGGCAGGGCCCGGCCGAAGGACGAGAGGTTGATGGCGAGGAAAGCGCCGCGGCCGGTGTGTCCGATGAGCAGCCCGACGGGCAGCGCGATGACGGCGGCGATGAGGGTCGCGAGGAGCGAGTACTGGAGGTGCTCGGCGAGCCGGTGGGCGATCCCGTCGCTGCCCGCCCACTGCTCGCCGCTGGTCAGCCAGGAACCGAGGTCCTTGAAGAGCTCGTCCATCTCAGGCCCTGCCCTTCCTGGTCCAGGGGGTGAGGACGTACTGCACGGCGACGAGCAGCGCGTCCGCGATCAGCGCGAGGAGGAGGGTGAGGACGACGCCGACGACGACGGGGGTGGGGAAGTTGCGCTGGAACCCGTCGGTGAAGAGCTGGCCGAGGCCGCCGTCGCCGATGTAGGTGGCGACGCTGACGAGCGAGATGGACATGACGGTGGCGATACGGACGCCGGCCATGATCACGGGCAGTGCCAGCGGTAGTTCGACGGTGAGCAGGGTGCGCAGGGGGCGGGTGCCCATGGCCTTGGCGGCTTCCTTGGTCCGGGCGGGCACGGCGTCGAGACCCTCGACGGTGTTCCGGAGCAGGACGACGAGGGTGTAGATCGTCAGGCCGATGACGGTGGTGGTGCGCGTCAGCCCGGACACGGGCAGGAGCAGCACGAAGACGGCGATGGAGGGGATGGTGAACAGGACGTTCGACATCCCGAGGAGGAATCCGCGCAGGGGGCGGACGCGGTGGGCGAGTACGGCGAGGGGCAGCGAGATCAGCAGCCCGAAGAGGACGGCGGACAGGGCGGCCTGGAGGTGGGAGACGGTGAGGGTCGTCAGATCGCCCGCGTGCTCCGCTATCCACGACCAGTCGACGCTCATGCGACCCCGCCCTGGGGTGTGCCTGCGTCCGCCGCCTCGGGCGCCGGGCCCTTGGCGGGGGCGGGCACCGAGGGGGTGCCGGGGGCCGAGGCCGAGGTGTGCCAGGCGGTCGCATGGGTGTGGATGTCGTCCCGCGGGGTGACGCCCGTCAGCCGGCCGTCCGCGTCGGTCCGGGCCACCAGGCCGCAGGGTGAGGCGACCGACTCGTTGAGCGCGGACAGCAGCGAGTCGGTGTCGCGCAGTGGGCGGACGGGAAGCAGGTCGTCCGCGTCGCCGTCCCTGTCGCGCCAGCCGAGCGGAACACGGGCCGCGTCGAGGGCCAGTTCCCAGCGGCCACCCTCCGGGAGCGGGCCCTGGGGAACTTCCGCGAGGGTGCTCAGGGACAGCAGCTTCAGGCCTCGTTCCGCGCCCAGGAAGTCCGCCACGAAGTCGTCCGCGGGGCGGGCCAGCAGCTCCGCGGGGGTCGCGCACTGCACCAGATGGCCGCCCGTGCGGAAGACGGCTATCCGGTCACCGAGGCGCACCGCCTCGTCGACGTCGTGCGTGACGAACACGATCGTCTTGCTCAACTCCTGCTGCAGGCGCAGCAGTTCGTCCTGGAGCTGGGCGCGGACCACCGGGTCCACCGCCCCGAAGGGCTCGTCCATCAGCAGGACGGGCGGGTCCGCCGCCAGCGCCCGGGCGACCCCGACGCGCTGCTGCTGACCGCCGGAGAGCTGATGCGGGTAACGCTTGCCCGAGTCCGCCGGCAGGCCCACGGTCTCCAGCAGTTCCGCCGCCCGCGCCCGCGCCTTCCTGCGGCCCCAGCCCAGCAGCAGCGGCACCGTCGCGACGTTGTCGAGGATCGTGCGGTGCGGGAAGAGCCCGGACTGCTGGATGACGTACCCGATGGAGCGCCGAAGCTCCGCCGCGTCCTGCTGCAGGACGTCCTTGCCGCCCACATGGATCGAGCCGGAGGTCGGTTCGACCATGCGGTTGATCATGCGCAGCGTGGTCGTCTTGCCGCATCCGGAGGATCCGACGAGGACGGTTGTCCCGCCGTCCGGCATCTCCAGGGTGAGGTCGTGGACTGCCGTGGTGCCGTTGGGGAAGCGCTTGTTGACTGCCTCGAATTTGATCATCGATCGTCCCTTGCCCGGCTGCATATAGTCATGCAGAGTTCTTGGTATCTGAATAAGTTGTCAATGCCTCGGGATGAATCGCTCGGCATGGATGCTCGTAAGGCAAGACAGCCCGTCCGGAGAAGGAGGGTTTTGCGCGTGATGTCGTCCCACATGGTGGACTCACCGATCGGCGTCGTGGTCCTCGACGGACAGAGCCTCCCGGTCGCGGACGTCGTCCGGCTGGCCGACGGCGCGGCACGTCCCGTACCCGGATCCGATGCGGTGAAGCGCGTCGAGGTCGCCTGGGACGCCGCCCGCGAGCTCGCCGCGTCCGGCAGGGTCTACGGGCGCTCCACCGGCGTCGGCGCCAACCGGAACGAGACCGTGCCCGGTGCCGCCGCGGATCACGGTCTCCGTCTGCTGCGCTCCCACGCCGGCGCGATCGGCGACGAACTGCCCGGCCGCGAGGTGCGGGCCATGCTCGCCGTACGCGCCAACCAGCTGCTCGCGGGCGGCGCCGGACTGCGGCCGGGTGTCGTCACCGCGCTCTGCGAGGCGCTGGAGAACGGCGCCTATCCCGTGGTCAACGAGTTCGGCTCGGTCGGCACCGGCGACATCGCGGCCCTCTCCCAGATGGGTCTCGCTCTTGCCGGCGAACACCCCTGGCGCGGCGGCCCGCCGCCCGAGGCGCAGGCGCTCGACAACAACGACGCCCTCGCGCTCATCAGCTCCAACGCCCTCACGCTCGGCCAGTCCGCCCTCGCGGTCGGCGAACTGCGCGCCCTCGTCCGGGCCACCGAACTCGTCGCGGCGCTCTCGCTGCTCGCCGTCGACGGCTCCTACGAGGCGTATGCCGAGCCCGTGCACGCGGCGCGACCGCACCCCGGTTCGTACGCCGTCGCCGCCAGGATGCGCACGCTGCTCGGTGCCCC
The DNA here is from genome assembly GCA_963836215.1 of uncultured Actinomycetota bacterium. Classification (GTDB taxonomy): domain Bacteria; phylum Actinomycetota; class Actinomycetes; order Streptomycetales; family Streptomycetaceae; genus Streptomyces. The sequence goes on along the minus strand of CAWIIU010000005.1, from coordinate 3,110,852 downwards.
CGAGCGGCCCACACCCCCGCTCGGCCGCATCCAGGATCCGTACGGATTCCGCTGCCTGCCGCAGATCCACGGGCCCGCGCAGGACGCGGCCGACGCCCTGGAACGCACCCTTGCCGTCGAGATCAACACCGCCGCCGAGAACCCGCTGATCTGCCCCGCGGACATGGCCGCCTACCACCACGGCGGCTTCTACATGGCTCAACTCGCCCTGGATCTCGACCACTTCAGGCTGGCCCTGACCCAGACCGCCCGGCTCTCCAGCTCCCGCCTCTCCGCCCTGAACGAGCCCGCCTTCACCCGCCTGCGGCCCTTCCTCGCGGACGCGGAGCCCGCCAGCTCCGGCGTGATGATCCTCGAGTACGCCGCGGGGGCCGCACTCGGCGACCTCCGTGCCTACTCCGCGCCCGCGTCGCTCGGCCACGCGGTACTGTCCCGTGGCGTCGAGGAGCAAGCCAGTTTCGCGTCGCTGGCGGCGCGTCAGACGCTGCGCGTGCGGAGCGCGTACCGGCTCGTCGTCGGCTGCGAACTCGTCGCCGCCGTACGGACGTTGCGCCAGCGCGGGCTGCGGCCCGACCCGGAACTCCCGGTGGGCCGGGCGTTCGAACTCGCCGAGACCGTGCTGGACGAGGAGATCGCCGACCGGCCGCTCACCGACGATGTGACGGCGGCAGCCGCGCTGCTCGACCGGTTCACGGACCTGATGACCGATGTGATGAGGGGGATGGCATGAGCGACAGCCCTGCCGCACGGCTCCAGCAGCTCTTCGAGGGACACCGGCTCACCCCCACCCAGCGGCGGATCGCGCACAGCATGGTCCGACGGGCGGGCGATGTGCCGTTCCTGTCCAGCGTCGAGCTCGCCGAGCTTGCCGGGGTCAGCCAGCCGTCCGTCACCCGATTCGCCGTCGCCCTCGGCTTCGACGGCTATCCCGCGCTGCGCAGACATCTGCGCGAGGTGGCGCCCGCGCCGAGCGAGACGGCGGAGGACGGCTACAACGAGTACCAGCAGGCGGTGCAGGCCGAGATCGAGAACCTGCGCCATCTGTCCGAACTGCTCGCCGATCCTTCCCCGGTCGAGCGGGCCGGCCGGCTGCTCGCCGCCTCCCGTCCGCTGCCCGTGCTCGGACTGCGGGCCGCCTCCTCGCAGGCCCGCGGCTTCGCGTATTTCGCGGCCAAGGTCCACCCCGACGTACGCCTGCTCGACGAGGGCGGCACGATGCTCGCCGACCGTATCGACACGGCCCGGCGGGCCGGTGCGAGCACACTGCTGTGCTTCGCACTGCCGCGGCACCCGAAGGAGGTCGTCGAGGCGCTGGCGTACGCACGCTCGGCGGGCCTGACCGTGGTGACCGTCGCGGACTCCGCCTTCGCCCCGGTCGCCGGGCACAGCGACCTGCTCATCCCGGCCGCCGTCGGCACCGGTCTCGCCTTCGACACCGCCTGCGCGCCGATGCTGCTGGGCCGGGTGCTGCTGGAGGCGATGTGCGACGACCTGCCGGACGCGCAGGCGCGGCTGGAGGAGTTCGACACCAGGGCGGCCACCCGCGGGCTGTTCGTCGAGTAGTCCCGAGCTGTTCGTCGAGTGGTCCCGAGTCGGGCATTCTCAGGCGTCCTCAAGAAATCGCCGCTGATCTCCGCACCCAAAAGGATCTGCCGAAGGGACACGGACGTGGGGCGCGGGGCGCAGTCGCCGGCGAGAGTGGCGGTGGTCGTACGGGCGGGGGCGGCGCCCCTGTGGTGGCTGGGTTTGCTCGCCGCCGGTGCCGGGGCACTGGTGCCCGGACTCATCGGACGCCGTATCGGGCTGCTGTCCGGGGCGGCGCTCTTCCTCGTCACCGCGGGCGCGGTCGCGCTCGTACGGCGGGGCAGATACACGCAGTTGGCCGGGGCGGCGACCCGCGCCGCCCGCACCGACCACCTCCAGGACGGCAGGGTGACGCTGCGGTCCTGGAGGCGTGCGCACCGGCGGCAGCCGGCGCCGGCCTTCCTCGCCGCCCTGGGCAGCTCGATCGCGCTGCCCGCCGCGGGCGGTGCGCTGCTCGCGGGTGCCGGCGCGGGGCTGTGGGCCAAGGCCGTGTGGCTCGGGCGGCGCGAGCAGAGCGCCGACCACCTGTACCGGCTCCCCGCCGACCTGACCGCCAGCGGTCCGGCCGACAGGCCCGTCACGGGCTGTCGGTTCACCGGGATCGCGGCCGGGGACGCCGTGCCCGGAGGGGCACGGCGGCGCTGACCGGCACGGAACCGGGCCGGGCCGTCAGACCTCCAGCTCGGCCTCGATCTTCTTCAACTGATGCCGGGCCATCGCCAGGTTCGCCCGGTCCTTGTCGAGTGCCAGGTAGAGGAACAGGCCGTTCGTGCCCCGGCCCTTGAGCAGCCGGATCAGGTGGTACTGCGAGCTGAGCGTGATCAGGATGTCCTCGATCCCGTCCTTGAGCCCGAGCTGCTCCATGGTGCGCACCTTGGCGCGCACCACATCGGTGTTGCCCGCCGCGGCCACCGACAGATCCAGGTCCTTTCCGCCGCCGATGGTGCCCAGCGCCATTCCGCTGGTGTAGTCGACGAGTGCGGCGCCGATGGCTCCCTCGATGACAGTGGTGGCTTCCTTGAGGGCGGTTTCGGTGTTCGCCATGAGATGCGTACTTCCCTTCCGTCTGCTGGGTGTGCGTGATGGTGTGTCGGTCATGGGTCAGGTGTTCTCCGGTCGTTCGAGGGCGCCGTCGACCAGTTCGCCGACGCGAAGGCCGGAGCGGCGCGCCTCGAGATGGAGCCGTCCCACATTGATGCGTGGCTCGGCCAGGAGGGTGAGGACGGCCGAGTCACCGGCGGCGTAGGCCGCGAGGTATCCCCGGTCGCCCCGGACCAGCAGCTCGCGGAAGCTCCCCTGTCCGGTTGCCTCGGTCAGCCGCAGCGCGGCGGCGAGTGCGGTGGCGGTCAACGCGGCGACGCTCGCCGCCTTTTCCGCGTCGCCGCCCTCCGCCGTGTCCGCCGCCAGGACCAGGCCGTCCGTTCCGGCGGCCAGCGCGCCCGTCAACTGCGGTACGCGCAGCCGCAGTCGCTTCAGTTCCGCCAGCACATCGGCCCTGGCCGTCATGAGCTGTCTCCTCTCGGCGCGCATTTCGGCACGCAGTCGCAGTGCGCGCCTCATGACGTGCGGTGAGGGGCGTGGCGGACGGAACGGAGCGTCACAGCGTTGCCTCCAGTGCGTCGCGGAGCCTGCGGAGTGTCGCGGAGTCCACGGCGGACGGCGCTCCGGCGCTCCCGTGAGCCCGCCCGGCACCTCTCGCCGGTGCGGCGGACGGGTCCGGTGTGCCGATGAGCCCCTCGGCGGCCAGCCGCCGCACCTCGATCAGGGTGTTGAACGCGGGACGCCCCAACTCCCGTGCGATGGCCGCCGGTGTGCGTACGCCGTCGGCCAGGTCGAGTAGTGACCGCCTGCGGGGGCTGACCGTCCGGCCCCCGAGCCGCGGCCGGCGCTCCACCGGAGCCGTGTCGACCGCCGGATGCGGCCACACGGCGTCCAGCAGCGCGGCACGCCGCCGGGCCTCGCGCTCGACGACCAGGGTGGGCACCGGCCGCACCCGGCCGATCCAGTGGACGACCCCGTAGCGGAACCGGGTGGGGCCACTGGTGTGCGAGAGCGCGAAGTAAGCCGCGTCGAACAGTGCGGCGAGATGGCAGATCTCCAGCTCGCCGCCCGGCACCTGGCCGCTGTCCACGAGGAAGCGGGCGACCTGGCGGCGTGAGCCCGCCTCGGCGACCGCGTCCGCCCAGCTGTCCGGCCGCAGCCGGCCACTGGTGGTCAGCAGGATGTCGAGCCCCGGTGCCTCGGGGCTCTCGGCGTGCACGACCTGACCGTCCGCCAGATAGAGCACCCCGTGGTCGCGGATGAGTACTCCGGTGGCGCGCTCGTCCGCGAGTCTGACCAGCATCGGTGACACGGCGGCCCTCATCCGAGCACCAGCTCCTCGGCGAGGTTCTGCAGCCGGATACGGGCCAGGGCGAGGTTGCCCAGATCCCGGTCGAGCCACAGATGCAGATACACGCTGCTGTCGATCCTGGTGTCGACGAAACGCACCAGGTGGTAGCAGGTGCGCGTGGTGACGATCAGGTCCTCGAGGGCCGGCCCGTCGTCCTTCGCGTCCGCCGGGCCGTCGTGACCGCCCGGCGGCCCGCCGCCGAGCATGCTGGGCTCCTGAGCCACGAAGGCCGTGTACTCGGTGGCCATCCTGGCCAGTTCGGCCGTCTCGGCCGCGGTCGATTCGTGGTCGCCACCCGCGGATTCCCCGACGGTGCCGAGCGCCAGCCCGCTGATCCAGTCCACGATGGACGCTCCGCGGGCGCCGGGCACCAGCATGGCCTGCAGCAGGCACTCGTCGATTCCGGGCACACCGATCCCCACTCCCCGCCTCGGAGTTCGCGCACCGATGTGCGCCAGTGACCGGGAGGTTACGCAACGTTGCCACCGCAGGGGGGAGTTGGGGCATTTTCCATCGGAACATGCCCCGCGGCCGGTAGGGTCCGGCGCTCAGGAGTCTGCTGTCGGACGCGCTACGCAGCGTCCTCTTTGCGTACCTTCATCACGATTTTGTTGACCGCCCAGAGGGCGATGCCGATCGCGATGAGCACCCCTGCCCGGATGTACACCTCGGCCTCGCGGTCGGCCAGCGGGCTGGCCAGCGCGAGCGCCGTGATCGCGCCGAGGACCGGCAGGACCGTGGGTGCGCGGTAGTGGGCATGCTCGACGGGGTCCCGGCGCAGCACCAGGACCGCGACGTTGACGATTGCGAACACACAGAGCAGCAGGAACGCGGTGGTGTCGCCGAGGCCTTCGATCTCGCCGGTCGAGACCAGTCCGATCGCCAGCGCCGAGACGAAGACGATGCCGACGACCGGAGTGCGGCGGCCGGACAGGACCTTGCCCATCACGCGCGGCAGGATGCGTTCGTTGGCCATGCCGTAGCAGAGCCGCGAGGCCATCATGATGTTGATCAGCGCGGAGTTGGTGACGGCGAACAGCGCGATCAGCGCGAAGAGCTTCGGCGGGAAGTCCACGCCGCCCGCCTTGACGACCTCCAGCAGCGGTCCGCTCGACTTCTCCAGCGTCCGGTGGTCGACGAGCAGCGACGAGGCGAGCGCCACCAGGACGTAGATCGTGCCGGTGACGGCGACACCCATGAAGATCGCGCGGGGGAAGGAGCGGACCGGGTCCTTGGTCTCCTCGGCCATGTTCACCGAGTCCTCGAAGCCGACGAAGGCGAAGAAGCCGAGCGCCGTGGCGCCGAGCACGCTGGTGATCAGGGCGTATCCGGTGCCGGTCGCCTGGAAGTCACCGAGCCGGGAGGGCTCCCCGTCGCCGGACACCACCGCCCATGCGCCGATCGCGAGGACGATCGCGAGGCCGCTCAGCTCGACGAGGGTGAGGACGACGTTGGTCTTCACCGACTCCGAGACGCCCCGCAGATTGAGCGCGGCGAGGGCGAGGATGAACAGGATCGCGACGAGCGTCGCCGGAATGGCGTCGGTGAACTCCGTGAAGTAGTCACCGCTGAACGCCCGCGCGGCCGCGCTCGCGGACGACAGCCCGGAGCACATGACCATGAAGGCGATGATGAAGGTCAGGAACGGGATCCTGAACGCCTTCTGGGTGTAGAGCGCGGCGCCGGCGGCCTTGGGATACTTCCCGACCAGTTCCACGTACGACGCGGCCGTCAGCAGCGCGACGACGAAGCCGATCACGAACGGCAGCCACACCGCACCGCCGACCTTGCCCGCGACCTTGCCGGTCGTGGCGTAGATGCCGGTGCCGAGGATGTCGCCGATCACGAAGAGAATCAGCAGTTTGGGCCCGATGGCCCGTTTGAGGGCGGTGTCGCCCCCGGGAGCCTCGGACTCGTGGGATGTGGTGGTCACGGCTGCCTCCCCCGGATTCCTGTGTGGGATGAGGTCTGCCCCATGAGGCGAGGGTGATGCCTGTGCGACCGGGAACGGCCCGCTCGGCTCAGCCGCCGCCGCGGCCCTCCACGGCGGCCGCCACGTCCGCAAGGTCCTTCGCGATCGCCTTGGCCACGGCCCGCGTGCCGAGGCCGCCGAAGATCTTGGTCAGCAGGCCGACGACGCCTCCCGGCGGCTCCGCGGAGAACGTCATCCGGACCGTGGTCGCATCGGGCCCGTCGGCCCGCAGGGCGAACTCCGAGACGTAGTGGGCACCGTGCGAGGAGGCCTCCGCGACGTAGCGGACAGGCGCCTCGCTCGCCGTCACGTACATCTCCTCGGTGGCCTGCTTCCCCATCATCCGGCGGGTCTCGCGCCAGCGGGTGCCGACGCCGAAGCCGCCCTCCGGCGACCGTGCCAGCACCTCGACCGCGTCCACGCCGCTCAGTACGTTCGGCGCGTTCTCCAGATCCGTCAGGGCGTCCCAGACGCGGTCCACGGGGGCCGCGATCCTGCGCTCGACGACGACGCTCTTGTCTGCCATGGAGCCAGGAAAGCAGCAGGGTCGGACATGCGCCCCCGCGCGGTTCAGAGCAAGGCGTCCGCGTGGGCGCCGCCGGACTCCGCGACGATCTCCGTCAGGGGCTGCGCGGTCCGTACGGTCGAGAACCGCACCGTCCCGTCCCCCTCCGCGGTGAAGCCGTGCACGCCGGGGCGCGGCAGGCTGTTGTAGCCGTAGTGGCTGGAGAAGTAGTACGCGCCGGTGTCCAGCGCGGCGATCACATCGCCCTGCTCCAGCAGCGGCAGCGCCCGCCCCACGGCCAGCAGATCGCCCGCGAAACAGGCCGGGCCCGCGATGTCCTGGACGACGTCCGCGCCGGCCTTGGGGCGGCCCTCGGCGTCGTAGGCGGCGATCCGCAGCGGCCAGGAGTCGGGGTCGTGGACGGTACGGGTGGCGACCTGGACGCCCGCATGGGTGACGGCGATGGGCCGGTCGCCCGAGGTCTTGGCGTACTCGACGCGGGCGAGGATCAGGCCGTGCTTGGCCAGCAGCGACCGGCCGAACTCGGTCACCAGGCCGTACCGCCCGTCGAACAGGCCGGGGACCCGCTCCTTCAGCAGGCGCGCGTACCGGGCGAAGGTCGGGGTCTGCTCGTCGGACGCGAAGTTCACCGGCAGGCCGCCGCCGATGTCGAGGGTGTCGATCTGCTGCCGGCCGGCCGCCGCGTTGATCTCCTCCGCGAGGTCGTGGAGGGCGGCGACGCCCTCGGCCATCAGCTCCAGCGGCACGCCCTGCGAGCCGGAGTGCGTGTGCAGCCGGGTCAGCCAGGGGTGGTCGAGGCAGATCCGTACGACCTGCTTGCGCGCGCCCTCGTCGCGCAGGGCGACGCCGAACTTCGAGGTCGCCGTGGCCGTCGACAGGGCATCGATGGCACCCCCGCCGAGCTGCGGGTTGATCCGCACGCCGATGGGCGAGGCGGACCGGGCCGACCGGACGAGGCCGTCGATGCGGGCGATCTCCTGCAGGTTGTCGGCGTTGACCGCGATGCCGAGGGCGAGGGCCTCGCGCAGCTCGGCGGGCGTCTTGGCGGGGGAGTCGAGCACCGTGTGCTCGGGGCGTACGCCCGCGGCGCGGGCCAGGGCGAGCTCGCCGGGACTGGCGACCTCCGCGCCGATGCCCTCGGCGTTCAGCAGCGCGAGCACGGGCACCAGCGGCGCGGCCTTCACGGCGAAGGCGTGCAGGACGGGCGCGTCGGTGACGGCGGCGAACGCGGCCCGCAGTCCGGCGGCCGACGCACGGATGCCGGCCACGTCGAGCAGAGCCGCGACGGGCTGCTCCTCGGTGAGAAGCCCCTGCTCCACAGCGGCGCGTACGGCCTGATCACGACGGTCTGAAGACATGTGTGCAAGCCAATCATCCGTACGGTCGGCCCGCAGCTGTTGACTAAGACTATTCAGACCATCAGGATGTGAATACAAGAATCAACAGCCATGGAAGCACTCGCGAGGAGGCATCGCCATGTCAGGACCCCGCCCCGTACGGGCACCGCGCGGTACGGAACTGAGCGCCCTGGGATGGCAGCAGGAAGCCGCCCTCCGCATGCTGCAGAACAACCTCGACCCCGAGGTCGCGGAGCACCCCGACAAGCTCGTCGTCTACGGCGGCACGGGCAAGGCCGCGCGTGACTGGCGCTCCTTCGACGCGATGGTGCGCACCCTGCGGACGCTGAAGCAGGACGAGACGATGCTCGTCCAGTCCGGCCGGCCGGTCGGCGTCATGCAGACCCACGAGTGGGCCCCGCGCGTCCTGATCGCCAACTCCAACCTGGTGGGGGACTGGGCGAACTGGGAGGAGTTCCGGCGGCTGGAGGCCCTCGGCCTCACCATGTACGGCCAGATGACGGCCGGTTCCTGGATCTACATCGGCACCCAGGGCATCCTGCAGGGCACGTACGAGACGTTCGCCGCCGTCGCGGAGAAGAAGTTCAACGGCACGCTGGCCGGGACCATCACCCTCACCGCCGGCCTCGGCGGCATGGGCGGTGCCCAGCCGCTCGCCGTCACCATGAACGACGGCGTCGCGATCTGCATCGACTGCGACCCGCGCGCCATCGAGCGCCGTATCGAGCACCGCTACCTGGATGTGAAGGCCGACTCCCTGGAGCACGCGCTCCAGCTCGCGACCGAGGCACGGGACGCCCGCCGGCCGCTCTCCATCGGTCTGCTGGGCAACGCGGCGGACCTGCTGCCGCGGATGCTCGCCGAAGGCGCCCCGATCGACATCGTGACCGACCAGACGTCGGCGCACGACCCGCTGGCCTACCTCCCGACGGGCGTCGACTTCGACGACATGGCCTCGTACGCGGCGGAGAAGCCCGCCGACTTCACGCAGCGCGCGCGGCAGTCGATGGCCCGGCACGTGGAGGCCATGGTCGGCTTCATGGACGCCGGCGCCGAGGTCTTCGACTACGGAAACTCCATCCGCGGCGAGGCCCAACTGGCCGGATACAGCCGCGCGTTCGACTTCCCCGGCTTCGTACCCGCATACATCCGGCCACTGTTCTGCGAGGGCAAGGGCCCGTTCCGCTGGGCGGCGCTGTCGGGCGAGGCGTCGGACATCGCGAAGACCGACAAGGCGCTCCTGGAGCTGTTCCCGGAGAACGAGTCCCTGCACCGCTGGATCAAGATGGCCGGCGAGCGGGTCCACTTCCAGGGCCTTCCCGCGCGTATCTGCTGGCTGGGCTACGGCGAGCGGGACCGGGCCGGCGAGCGCTTCAACGACATGGTGGCGAGCGGCGAACTGGCCGCTCCGCTGGCGATCGGCCGCGACCACCTGGACTGCGGCTCGGTGGCGTCGCCGTACCGCGAGACCGAGGCGATGCTGGACGGCTCGGACGCGATCGCCGACTGGCCCCTGCTGAACGCGATGGTGAACGTCGCGTCCGGTGCGTCCTGGGTCTCCATCCACCACGGCGGCGGCGTGGGCATGGGCCGGTCCATCCATGCGGGCCAGGTCTCGGTGGCGGACGGCACGAAGCTCGCGGGCGAGAAGATCCGCCGCGTGCTCACGAACGACCCGGGGATGGGCGTGATCCGCCACGTCGACGCGGGCTACGACATCGCGGAGTCGGTCGCCGACGACAAGGGCGTCCGTGTTCCGATGCGGGAGGGTGACGCGTGATGGGTGCGGGCGCGGAACCGTCGCCCACCAGCGGGTTCGACGCCATGTGGGCCCAGCTCGCGCCCATCGGGCGGGACCCGGGCAGCACGGGTTACCGCCGCTACGCCTGGACCGGGGCCGACGCCGACTGCCGGACCTGGTTCCAGGAGCAGGCCGAGGCCCGCGGGCTCACCTACGAGACCGACCGCAACGGCAACCAGTGGGCCTGGCTCGGCGACCCCACGGCCGGCGACGCCGTCGTCACCGGCTCGCACCTCGACTCCGTTCCCGACGGCGGCGCATTCGACGGCCCGCTGGGCGTCGTCTCCTCCTTCGCCGCGCTGGACGAACTGCGCCGCAGGGGCGCCGAGTTCACCCGGCCGCTCGCGCTCACCAACTTCGGTGACGAGGAGGGCGCCCGTTTCGGCCTCGCCTGCGTCGGCTCCCGGCTCACCTCCGGGCAGCTGACGAAGGAGAAGGCGTACGAGCTGCGGGACGGGGACGGCGTGAGCCTCCCGCAGGCGATGGCGGCGGCCGGTTACGACCCGGACGCCATCGGCCCCGACCCCGAACGCCTCGCCCGCATCGGCGCGTTCGTCGAGCTGCACGTCGAGCAGGGCCGTGCGCTCGACCTCTCCGGGGACGCCGTGGGCATCGCCTCCGCCATCTGGCCGCACGGCCGCTGGCGGTTCGACTTCCGCGGCGAGGCCAACCACGCGGGCACCACCCGTCTGGCGGACCGCCGTGACCCGATGCTGACGTACGCGGAGACGGTCCTCGCCGCCCGCCGTGAAGCGCAGCTCGCCGGCGCGGTCGCCACCTTCGGAAAGATTTCCGTCGAGCCGAACGGCGTCAACGCCATCCCGTCGCTCGTCCGCGGCTGGCTGGACTCGCGCGCCGCCGACCAGGCCACCCTCGACACGGTCGTCAACGCCGTCGAGCAGGCCGCGAAGGACCGTGCCCAGCGCGACGGCGTGGACCTCGACGTCGTGCGGGAGTCGTTCACCCCGGTCGTCGAGTTCGACCACGCGCTGCGCGACGAGATGAACCGGATCCTCGGCGGACGGGTGCCCGTCCTCGGCACGGGCGCGGGACACGACGCCGGAATCCTCTCCGGCACGATCCCGACCGCCATGCTGTTCGTACGGAACCCCACGGGCGTCTCGCACTCCCCGGCCGAGTTCGCGGCCGAGGACGACTGTGTCGCCGGGGTCCTCGCGCTCGCCGACGTACTGGAGGGTCTCGCGTGCCGCTGACGACGTACTGGGCGGAGCACGCCTGGCTGGGCACCCATGTCGAGCCGGGGGTGGCGCTGGACGTACGGGACGGCCGGATCGCGGCCGTGCGCACCAAGGGCGACGCCCCGGAGCCGGGCGCGACCGTGCTGCGCGGCCTGACCCTGCCGGGCCTGGCCAACGCGCACTCGCACGCCTTCCACCGGGCGCTTCGCGGCACGGTGCAGGTGGGCTCCGGGACGTTCTGGACCTGGCGCGAGGTGATGTACCAGGTCGCGTCCCGGCTGACGCCGGAGTCGTACCACGCGCTGGCGCGGGGCGTGTACGCGGAGATGGCGCTGGCCGGCATCACCGCCGTGGGCGAGTTCCACTATCTGCACCACGCGCCCGGCGGTGTTCCGTACGCCGACCCCAACGCGATGGGCGAGGCCCTGATCGCCGCGGCGGGCGACGCGGGCATCCGCATCACGCTGCTGGACACGGCGTATCTGTCGTCCGGCTTCGGCGAGCCGCCCAACCGGCACCAGCTGCGGTTCTCCGACGGCACGGCCGACGCGTGGGCGGAACGCGCCTCCGGTCTCAAGGGCGGCGACCACGCGCTGATCGGTGCGGCCGTGCACTCCGTACGGGCCGTGCCGGCCGCGCAGTTGGGCACGGTCGCCGCATGGGCGCGGGAGCGGCGGGCTCCGCTCCATGTCCACCTGTCCGAGCAGACCGCGGAGAACGACGCCTGCCGCGCGGCGCACGGTGTCACGCCCACGCAGCTGCTCGCCGACCACGGCGTGCTCGGGCCGCGCACCACCGGCGTCCACAACACACACCTCACGGACACGGACATCGCACTCATCGGCGGCACGTCCACCGGCACCTGCATGTGCCCGACGACGGAACGCGACCTGGCGGACGGTATCGGCCCCGCCGCCGCGCTCCAGAACGCGGGCTCCCCGCTCTCGCTCGGAAGCGACAGCCACGCGGTGATCGACCTCCTGGAGGAGGCCCGCGCGCTGGAGCTGAACGAGCGCCTGCGGACCCGGACCCGGGGCCACTGGACGGCGGCGGCGCTCCTCAGCGCTGCCTCGGCGAACGGCCACGCGGCGCTGGGCTGGGACGAGGCGGGCCGCCTGGAGCCGGGCGCGCTCGCCGACTTCACGACGGTGGCGCTGGACTCCGTCCGCACGGTCGGCCCGCTGCCACGGCTGGCGGCGGAGACGGCGGTGTTCGCCGCGACGTCGGCGGACGTCCGGCACACGGTGGTGGGAGGCCGGCAGGTGGTGCGGGACGGGGTGCATGTGCGGGTGCCGGATGTTGCGTCGGCGCTGTCGGAAGCGATTGCTGCGCTGCGGTCCTGAGGCTTTGCAGCCCCCACCGAGAGGAACCCATGTCCACCACCCTCATCACCAACATCGGCAGCCTCGTCACCAACGACCCCTCCCAGGGTGACGGCAGCCCCCTCGGCCTGGTCGAGGACGCCGCCCTCGTCGTCGACGGCGGGAGCATCGCATGGGTCGGGCAGGCCGCGGACGCGCCGGCCGCCGACACCGCGTACGACGCCGGCGGCCGCGCCGCGATCCCCGGATTCGTCGACTCGCACAGCCACCTCGTCTTCGGTGGCGACCGCACCGCCGAGTTCAACGCCCGGATGTCCGGCCGCTCCTACTCCGCCGGCGGGATCCGTACCACCGTCGCGGCCACCCGCGCGGCGAGCGACGCCGCGCTGGAGGCCAACCTCACGCGCTATCTGGACGAGGCGCTGCGGCAGGGCACGACCACCTTCGAGACCAAGTCCGGGTACGGGCTCACCACCCACGACGAGGCCCGCGCGCTGCGGATCGCGGCGCAGCACACCGAGGAGGTCACCTACCTCGGCGCCCACATCGTCTCCCCCGAGCACGCCGACGACCCCGCGGCCTACGTCGCGCTCGTCACCGGCGAGATGCTGGACGCCTGCGCCCCGTACGCCCGGTGGATCGACGTCTTCTGCGAGAAGGGCGCCTTCGACGGCGACCAGGCCCGGGAGATCCTCACCGCCGGCAAGGCGAAGGGGCTGACCCCGCGCGTGCACGCCAACCAGCTCAGCTACGGCCCCGGTGTGCAGCTCGCCGTCGAGCTGGAAGCTGCCAGCGCCGACCACTGCACCCATCTCACCGACGCGGACATCGACGCGCTCGCGAGCGGCTCCACCGTGGCCACGCTGCTGCCCGGCGCGGAGTTCTCCACCCGCGCCGAGTGGCCCGACGCGCGGCGGCTGATCGCCGCGGGCGCGACGGTCGCGCTGTCCACGGACTGCAACCCGGGGTCGTCGTTCACGTCCTCGATGCCGTTCTGCATCGCCCTCGCCGTACGCGACATGAGGATGACCCCGGACGAGGCGGTCTGGGCGGCGACCGCGGGCGGCGCCACTGCCCTGCGCCGTACGGACATCGGCCGGATCACGCCCGGTGCCCGCGCCGACATCGCGCTGCTCGACGCGCCGAGCCACGTCCATCTCGCGTACCGGCCGGGCGTGCCGCTGGTGTCCGACGTGTGGCGTCAGGGCATCAGGTGCCGGTAGGCGCCGGGGTGCTCGCGCAGATACCCGGCGAAGCTCTGCGCCGGGTGGCCGGTCAGGACCGGGACCGCGTCGGAGACCGCGGCCATCTCGCCCTTCGCGATGGCCTCGTAGGAGGTGACCCAGCCGGTCACCTCCCAGTCCTCCGCGCCGTATCCGGCCCGTGAGGCATACGCCTCCTCGCGGGTCTCGGGCACATAGGTGATCTTCCGTCCGGTGGCCCGGCCGAGTTCGGCGGCCACCTCCGTGAGCGTGACGGCCGCCGGTCCGGTGATGTCGTAGGTCAGCCCGTGGTGGCCGTCGTCGAGCAGCACACCCACCGCCGCGTCCGCGATGTCGTCGTGCGCGACGGCCGACACCCGTCCCCGGCCGGCCGGTCCCCGGATCACGCCGTCCGCGCCGGTCATCGCGGTCAGCGCGGCGAGATAGAAGCTGTCGCGCAGGAAGGTGTGGCGCACCCCGGAGGCGCGGATGTGCTCCTCGGTGTGCCAGTGGTCGCGGGCGAAGGTGAACGTCGCGTCGGGCGAGGCGCCGAGGAACGACACGTAGACGATCCGCTCCACACCCGCGGCCACGGCCGCGTCCACGGCGGTGAAGTGCTCCCGCACCCGGTCGCGTGCCTCGTGTGCGGAGACGAGGAACAGCGTTCCCGCGCCGTCGCAGGCGCGCCGCATCGCCTCGCCGTCCCCGTACGGCGCGGCCGGCGCTAGTGAGCTGCCGGTGATCGCGGGCAGCCGCGCGGGGTTGCGCCCCAGCAGGCGCGTCGGAGCGCCCTGCTCGGCGAGACGGCGGGCGACCCGGCCGCCGATGTGGCCACTTGCTCCGGTGACAGCGATGACGTCGGACATGCCCCCCAGTGTCGGGCACCGCCGCGGCGGGCGCAGCTCGCCCCGGGCCGCCGGTGCCTGGCACAGTGGGCCGATGAGGACCATCGGACTGATCGGCGGCATGAGCTGGGAATCCAGCGCGGAGTACTACCGGCTGCTCAACGAGTTCGTACGCGAGCGGCTCGGCGGGCTGCATTCCGCCCGCTGCGTACTGCACTCCGTCGACTTCGCCGACATCGAGGAGCTCCAGGCCGCCGGGGAGTGGGAGCGCGCGGGCGAGATCCTGGCCGATGCCGCGAAGGGCCTCGAGGCCGCCGGTGCCGAGCTGCTGCTGATCTGCACGAACACGATGCACAAGGTCGCGGGCCAGGTGGAGGAGGCCGTCGGGGTGCCGCTGCTGCATCTCGGCGATGCCACCGCGGACGCCGTACGGGCCGCGGGCCTGAGCCGGGTCGGGCTGCTCGGGACCGCCTTCACCATGGAGCAGGACTTCTACCGCGACCGGCTGGCCGGGCACGGGCTCGACGTGCTCACCCCGGACGCCGAGGGACGCGCCCTGGTGCACCGGGTGATCTACGAGGAGCTGTGCCTCGGCGTCGTACGGGAGGAGTCCCGGGCCGCCTACCAGGACGTCATCGGGAAGCTGGTCGCCGCGGGGGCGGAGGGCGTCATCCTCGGGTGCACCGAGATCGAGCTGCTGATCGGGGACGACGACGCTCCCGTGCCGGTCTTCCCCACGACGCGGCTGCACGCACGGGCCGCCGTGGACGCGGCGCTGCGCTGAGCCGAGCCGGAGGGGCCCGGGCTGTGCCGGGCCCGCGCCTGCCGTGCGACGCCGGCCGGACTCAGGCCACCGGACCCACACCTGCGGGCCGCACCGGCAGCCGGTGCACGCTGTTGCCCACAAAGCTGGTGTGCCGCGGCAGTTCGGCCTCGGGGACGGCGACGTCCAGGTCCGGGAAGCGGGTGAACAGCCGCTCCAGCGCGATCGTCGCCTCCATCCGCGCCAGCGGTGAGCCGAGGCAGTAGTGCGGGCCGTGTCCGAGCGACAGATGCCGGGCGGAGCGGGTGACGTCGAAGCGGTCCGCGTCCGGGCCGTGCGCCGTCGTGTCGCGGCCGGCGGCCGAGTAACCGGCCAGTACCGGCGTGCCCTTGGGGATCACGGTCCCGTCCAGCGTGAGATCGCGGGTCGGGTAGCGGAAGGGGAAGAAGCTGACCGGGCTGTCCCAGCGCAATGTCTCCTCGACCACGTCTGCCCAGCCCGCCTTGCCGGACTGCACGAGCTCCAGCTGGTCCCGGTGCGCGCACAGCGCGCGGACGGCGTTGGTGATCAGGTTCAGCGTGGTCTCGTGTCCGGCGATGATCATCAGCAGCAGCGTGCCGATCAGCTCGTGCTGGCTGAGCCGGTCGCCGTCCTCCTCACGGGCCGCGATCAGCGCGCTCGTCAGATCGTCGCCCGGGTGCTCCGCCCGGGTGGCGGCGACCTGGGCGAGTACCGCCACCATCTCGCGGTTCGCCGCCATCGCCTCCTCGGGGCCGATGGAGGTGCTCACCACCTGGTTCGACAGATGGTGCAGCCGGTCCTGGTGCTCGGCGTCCACCCCGAGGAGCTCGCAGATCACCCCCATCGGCAGCGGCAGCGCGAAGTGGGCGCGCAGATCGGCGACGCCGCCGTCCGCGGCCGCCGCATCCGCCAGCCGGTCCAGCAGCCCGGCGGTCACCGTCTCGATGCGCGGCCGCAGCGCCTCCACCCGGCGTGCCGTGAACGCCTTGCTCACCAGCGACCGCAGCCGCCGGTGGTCGTCACCGTCGGCGGTGGTCATGCCCTGCACGGTGGCGAAGGTCTTGAGCGGCCACCCGTCGGGTATCGCGCCGTCCTGCAGGGCGGTGAAGTGCGCGGCGCCCTTGGCGACATCGGGATGGGCCAGGAACTCCTTGAGCGCCTCGTGCCCCAGTACCGCCATGGCCCGGACGTCGCCGGGGAGCACGACCTCGGCGACGGCGTTCTCGGCGAGCAGCCGGGCATTGTCCGCGTGCGGGCAGCCACCGGCCGGGTCCATCCGGTGCGGCGTACGGCGTGAGGTGTTCAACTGGGCTCTCCTGACTGCGAGAAGGACTGACGGACGGCCTGCTGCGGTGCCCCGTGGGACCGCACGGTCGGTGGCAGCTGCGGCTCGGTGAAGCGCACCGGGAGGGCCGCGAGCCCCTTGCTCCAGGGCGACTTGATCCACGCCAGTTCGGACTCCGCCACGGCCAGCTCCAGATCGGGCAGCCGGTGCCGGATGGTGTCCACGGCCGTACGGGTGATCAGCCGGGCCGGGTCCTGCGCGGGGCAGGTGTGCGGACCGGCGCCGAACGCCAGATGGGAACGGTTGCCGGTCACCGGCACACCGTCCTCGGGTAGGACGTCGGGATCCTGGTTGGCCCCCGCGAGGCCGAGGAGCAGCATGTCGCCGGCGCGGATGTGCCGGCCGCCGAAGTGCAGATCCCGCGTGGCGTAGCGGGCGGGGAAGTTCTGGGTCGGCGGATAGCGCCACAGCACCAGGTCGAGCGCGTCGTCGACGCTGAGGTGACCGCCGGTGAGCGAGGAGCGGAAGCCCGGGTCGCACAGCAGGATGCGCAGGGTGGTGGCGATCCAGTTCACCGTGGTCTGGTTGCCCGCCACGAACATCACCACCAGGTTGTGCAGCACCTCCTCGTCGGTGAGCCGCGCCGGATGGTGCAGCAGTGCCGAGGTGACGTCGTTGCCCGGTCTGCGCCGCTTCTCCTCGATCAGCTGCATCAGGAGGGTGTTCATGCGCCGGGCGGCGTTGACCGAGTCGGCGTTGGCGGCGACCATCCCGGCGATCGCCTGCACCAGCTGCTGCCCGGTCCGTTCGTCCAGGCCGAGCAGGCCGGTGATGACCTGGAGCGGCAGCTTGCGCGCGTAGTGCGGTACGAGATCGGCCTCGCGCCGGTCGGCGAACGAGGCGATCAGCTGCTCGGCCGACGCCCGTACGCTGCGCCGCAGTTCGTGCCCGTTGATCCCGGAGAGCGCGTCGGACACGGCCGTACGCATCCGGCGGTGCTTCTGCCCGTCGGCGAAAAGCAGCGCGGGCCGCCAGCCGACCATCGGCATGATCGGCGAGTCGGCCGGCACCCGGCCCTCGCGCAGCAGCGTCCAGCGTCGCGGGTCGTGCGAGAAGTCCTGCTCCTCGCGGGTGAGCCGGAGCAGCTCGCGGTGGCCGAGCACCAGCCAGGCCTCGATGCCGGGCGCGATGGTCACCGGGGCCACCGGGCCGTGGTCGCGGCGCAGTTGCTCGTACAGCGCGGGCATGGTGTCGCCGTCGAGCTGCGGACCGTACAGCGGGGCGGCGGCCGGGCAGCGGCCGCCGACCGATGGCGATTGCGTCATGACAACTCCGTGGCGGCGTTGATGAGATGGCTGACGAGAGCGATGAGTGCCCGGACCGAGGAGCGCGCGTCCCGGGCGTCGCACGTCACCAGGGGGGTCTCGGGGAGCAGGTCGAGCGCGGCCCGGAGCTCCTTCTCCTCGTGGTCGGGGCTGCCGGGGAAGACATTGACGGCGACCGCGAAGGGCAGGCCGAGGTCCTCCAGATTGCCGAGCGCGTCGAAGGAGGCGGCCAGGTCACGGGTGTCGACCAGGGCCAGCGCACCGAGCGCGCCCTTGGCGAGGTCGCGCCAGGCCGGCAGGAAGCGCTGCTGGCCCGGAGTGCCGAACAGATAGAGCACCAGGTCGCCGTCGATCGTGATGCGGCCGAAGTCCAGGGCGACGGTGGTCGTGGTCTTGCCGCTGGGGCCGCCGGTGTCGACACGGGCGCCCGCCTGGGTCATCGTCGCCTCGGTGGACAGCGGCCGGATCTCCGAGACGGTGCCGATCAGCGTGGTCTTGCCGACCCCCAGAGGTCCGACGACCAGGATCTTGGCGGCGCCCGCGACGCTGGAGGTGACGTACTTGCCCGGCCGGGCGTCCGGGTCACCCGGCTCGGCGCCGGGCGCCCGGCCCACGGCGTCAGAGACGGCTTTCGAGGCCATTGAGGACCTTTCTCAGCATGGACACATCGGCGCGTTCGGCCGGCGGAACGGGCGGGCGGATCACGAGCAGCCCCCACTCGACGAGGTCGGAAAGCAGCACCTGCACGACCGACGGCGGCTGGCCGATGTGGGCCGCCACCTCGGCGACCGACAACAGACCCTGACAGTGCGCCAGGATCATGTGGTGCTCCGGCTGGAGGGACGGCGGAAGGGCGGTGTCCGTGGCCATCACCAGGGTCTCCCAGGACAGCGGCTCACCGCCGGCGTCGGAGCGTCCCCCGGTGATCACATACGGGCGCACCGCCGATGTGGTCCGTTCCTCCGGTCTGTCCGTCATGACGGATCGGTCACCGGATCCCGCGGCCGGCTCGTCAGGTGCGCCCCGATCTTCGCCACCAGCAGCTGCATCTGCTGGGCGACCAGGCCCACATCGGCCGTCGTGTCGGTGGCCACGCCCAGATGCGCGCCGACTCCCGCGTGGGTGAACAGAACGAAGCCGTGCTCGGACTCCAGCATCAGCTGGCGCACGCCCGCGCCGCCGCCGAAGAGCAGCGCGGCGGTGGAGCGCCCGGTCATGTTCATCGCGGCGCAGGCCGCGGAGAGCGCCTCGGCCTCGGCGACGCTGAGAGAGGAGACGGGACCGGACAGGTCCTCCGCGGAGTCGTGCCCGAGCCGCAGGCCGTCCTCGGAGACCACCACGGCGTGCCGGACGCCGGGGATCTCGGTCAGCGGGCGCAGCATCCAGCCCAGGTCGGGGAGTCTCGTAATGGTCCCGCTCACGGCCGGCCTCCAGCGTGTTCGTTCGTCTGGTCGTTCTCGTCGTTGTCGGGGGTCGCGGTGCTCGTGTCGTTCTCCACGGCGGCGCGCCCGCGCCGGGACCCCGCCACCACACCGGCGATCGACGCCCGCGCGGCTTCCGGCGTCCAGGCCCGGTCGGGTGCGGCGGGGGCGGACGGCGGCGCGTGCAGGGCCTGCTGGGCCGCGGCTTCCACGGCGGCGCCGCGTCGGCTGCGCCGACGGGGCAGCGCCCCGGGCGCGGGCCTGTTCTGTGCGGCCGTCTCCCGTGCGGTGCCGTGCGCGGTCTGCTCCTGCTGCGGTACGCCGTCGGTGGGCCGGTCGGTGAAGTGCGCCAGCGGCTCGGTCAGCAGCCGGTAGGGCATGAACGTCACCGCGCGGGTGCCGCCGTACGCCGACGCCCCGGTCAGCTCCACGTTGAAGCCGAGCTCCCGGCTCCAACGCCCCACGCAGGCGAGGCCGAGGCGCGGCACCGCGCCCAGGTTCGCCAGGTCCAGCTCCTCGCGGAGCCGCCCCGACGCCTGCTGCAGTACGTCCGGCGGCATCCCGAGACCGGCGTCGTCGATCTCCACGACGGCTCCGGCGCCCACCTCGCGGACGGTGACCACGACCTGGGTGCGGGAGGGCGAGAAGACCGTGGCGTTCTCCAGCAGTTCGGCCAGGGCGTGCATCACGCCCTCGACCGCGGGCGGCACGACGTACAGCGTCTGGCCGCCGTGCACCTCGATGCGGCCGAACTCCACGATCCGGGACTGCGCGCCGCGTACGCAGTCGTACAGCGAGACCGGTCGGGTCTCGCGCCTGGCCGGCCAGATGCCGCACATCACCAGCAGGGTCTGTGCCTTGCGGGTCATCTGCGCTGCCGCGTGGTCGGCCTTCATCACCTCGGCCATCAGCCGGGAGTCGTCGATGCTGCGCTCGACGCGGTCCAGCACCTGCTGCTGGACGGTGGCCATCGCGTGCATGTTGCGGGCGACGGACTCGAAGGCCGCCTGGACCGAGTCGCGCAGTGCCCTTTCCCGGCGCACCGCCTCGTCCGATCCGATGGCGCCCACCACGGCGGCGAGCGCCCGGGCGAAGTCCTCACCGGTGTCGGCCACGGGGGTCAGCGGGCCGGGTATGCCGTCCAGGCGCCGGCCGGCGCGCAGCCGTTCGGTGATCGCGGGCAGCCGTACCGCGGCGAGATGGGCCACCTCCGCGCCCCGGGCGGCCGCGGTGCGCCGGTCGCGTTCCCGTCCCGCGCGCTCGGCGGACAGCTGCCGCAGAAGCAGAGCCGCCCAGGCGAGCGCCAGTACGGCGGCCGCCGCGCATCCGGCGGCCAGGACCGGCCGCCAGTCGGCCCCCGCGGTGAGGCCCGCGGCGGCGGCTCCCGCGGTGGCGACCGGCAGAGCGGCGAACCACCACGTGGCCGGTCTGCCGCCCTGCTGCCTCACCACGACGACCTCGACACGACGGCTGTGCAGACCACGACCACGAAGACTGAGCCCTTTCAGGACACGCCGGACTCCCCTGGGGGATCGGGAGCAGTCAGATCCTACGAGCAACAGGCCACGTTCGAACGCCAGTTGGCCAACTCCCGTCACATTGGGTCCCGACTCTTCTCGCCACTCGAACACCGCACGTAGCCTCACTCCCGGGCCCTTCACAACTTCGTCACAAGATGGGTGAAGCTCCCTATCCTGGGGGCATTTCGCCCGGTAACGTCATCTCCCGGGGAAGCTCGCAGGGGAGGGACCGGGGGGTCGAGTTGAGCGATGTACGCATACGTGTCGTGAAGCCGGAGGAGCTGGACGAGGGGGAGACCGAGTCCTGGCGCGAACTGCGCGCCAAGACGGGCGCGCCCGCCAATCCGTTCATGGAGCCCGAATTCACCCTGGCCGTCGGCCGGGTGCGGCCGGGCGCCAGAGTCGCTGTGCTGTCGGAGGACGGGGAGCCGGCCGGATTCTTTCCGTACGAACGCGGTCCGTTCGGCCACGGCCGGGCGATCGGACTGGGGGTCTCGGACTGTCAGGGTGCGGTCCTGCGCGCCGAGCTCACGGTCACGGCCCGTGAGCTGATGCGGGCCTGCGGACTGTCCGCCTGGGAGTTCGACAATCTGGAAGCAGGCCAGTCGCTGTTCGCGCCCGGGGCCGCCGAGGAGTTCGACTCCCCGGTGATCGATGTCGGCGCGGGCTTCGACGAGTACGAGGAGGGGCTGCGGGCCCGGTCGCCCAAGTTCCTGAAGACCACCCTCGCCAAGGAGCGCAGGCTGGCGCGGCAGGCGGGCGAGGTGCGGTTCGTCTTCGACGAGCGGGACCCGGCCGTGCTGCAGCGGCTGATGGCGTGGAAGTCCGCGCAGTACCGCAGGACCGGCCGGCGGGACCGGTTCGCCAAGGACTGGATCAGCGCGCTGGTGCGGCTGCTGCATGAGACACGGACGTCCGGCTGCTCGGGAGTGCTCTCCGTGCTGTACGTCGCGGACCGGCCCGTCGCCGCGCACTTCGGGCTGCGGTCGCGGACCGTTCTGTCCTGCTGGTTTCCGGCGTACGACCCCGGGTTCGCCAAGTACTCGCCCGGGCTGATCCTGCATCTGCGGATGGCCGAGGCCGCGGCGGCGGAAGGCATCGGGATGCTCGATCTGGGCCGCGGGGACGCCGAGTACAAGGACGCCCTCAGGACCGGCGAGCTGCGGGTGGCGGAGGGCTCGTCGGTACGGCCGGGGGCACAGGCGGCTCTGTACTGGCTCAGCCGCGAGCCCGGCCGTCGTGCGCACAGCTTCGTCCGCGCCAGGCCGCGGCTCGCGGCGCAGGCACAGCGAACGCTGAACCGGCTGGGCCGTCTGCGCGGCCACTGACAGCGAGGAAGTTCCATGGACACCAACCGACCGGACCTGAAGCCGATCCAGGTCACCGAGCTGGACCTGGACGGCCCCGACGGCGCCGTCCTCGGCTTCGGCCCGGCAACGGCCACCGGCGCGCACACGGCACCGGGCGCGGTCTACGCCCTGGTCCGCCTCCGCGGCCGCCCGGCCGCGACGGTGCTCTGCCACGTCCCCCCGGGCAAGTCCCCGGCGGACACGGTGGCGACGGCGGCCCGCGCGCACCTCGCCCGCGCGGGGTGGCCGGATGCGCCCGATGCCGCCGCCGTGGCAGCGCGCCCGCCCCGGACCAGCGTCGTCGTCGCCACCCGCGAGCGGGCCGAGCAACTCGCGCGGGCGCTCGACTCGCTGCTGGCCCAGGATCACCCCGACTTCGAGATCGTCGTCGTCGACAACGCGCCCTCCACCGAGGCCACCCTGGACCTCGTCGACAAGTACGGCGACCGCGTCCGCTACGTGCGCGAGTCCGTGCCCGGCCTCGCGATCGCGCACAATCGCGGGATCGCCGCCGCCCGTGGCGAGGTCGTCGCGTTCACCGACGACGACGTCATCGCCGACCCGCACTGGCTCACCGCACTGACCACGCCCTTCGCCACGGACCCCGGCCTCGGCTGCACCACCGGGCTGATCCTGCCCGCCCGGCTCGGCACACCCGCGCAGATCCTGCTCGAGAGCCACGGCGGCTTCGCCAAGGGCTTCGCGCCCCGGACCTGGGACCCGGCCCGCCCGCCCGCGGACGAACCGCTCTTCCCGTTCACCGCCGGCACCTTCGGCTCCGGCGCCAACATGGCCTTCCGGGCATCCGCGCTGCGCGGCATCGGCGGTTTCGACCCGGCGACCGGCACCGGTACCCCGGCCAGGGGCGGCGACGACCTGTACGCCTTCGTCAGCGTCCTCGTCGCCGGACACCGGCTGCGCTACACCCCCGAGGCACTGGTCTGGCACCACCACCGGGAGACCTGGCAGGACCTCAGGAACCAGGCGTACGGATACGGGGCCGGCCTCACCGCGTATCTCACCGCCCTGCTGGTCCGGCACCCCGCCCTGTTGCCGGCCCTCCTGCGGAAGCTGCCCAAGGGCCTCGCCCACGCCCGCACCATCACCGCGCACCGCGACTCCGGCGGCGGTGCCGTACCGGGCGAGCACGGCGCACAGGACCATCCGTGGCCACGCCACCTCTCGCGGCTGGAGCGCCGCGGGATGCTGGCCGGGCCCGTCGGGTACGCACAAGCACGTCGCCGGGTCCACGGCGTACCACTGCCGTGGGACCGGTGGGAGCACCGATGAAAGGCGGTGGCACGACGATGCCACGCATCCCCGTACTGCTCTACCACGCCGTCATGGACGACCCGCCCGACTGGATCGCCGAGTTCACCGTCACGCCGAAGGACTTCGGGGCCCAGCTGGACGCCGTCGTGGACAGCGGCCGCAGCCCCGTCACGATCGACACCCTGGCCCGGCACCTCGCGGGCGAGGGCTCCCTGCCCGAGCGTCCCGTCGTCCTCACCTTCGACGACGGGTTCGCCGATCTGCCCGGCCCCACGGCCGAGGCGCTCGCCGCCCGTTCGCTGCCCTCGGCCGCATATCTCACCACCGGGGCGATCACGCCGGGCCGGCGCAGCCTGCTGCCGCCCGCGCCGATGATGACGCTGTCCCAGGTGCCGCTGCTGGAGCAGTACGGCATGGAGATCGGCGCCCACACCGTCACGCACCCGCAGCTCGACACACTCCGCCCGGCCGCGCTCCGCCGTGAACTGCGCGAACCCAAGGAGGTGCTGGAGGACGTGCTCGGCCATGAGGTGACCCATCTCGCCTATCCGCACGGCTACAACAGCCGCGCCGTCCGCAAGGCCGCGCTGCGCGAGGGCTATGCCTCGGCGGCGGCCGTGCGCCACGCCCTGAGCTCGGGGACCGATGAGGCGTACCGCATCTCCCGGTTGATACTGCGCCGGAGCCACACCGTCGCCGACATCGAGGAATGGATGGAGGGGAGGGGCGCACCGGTCGCGCCGTTCCCGGATTCGTTCAAGACCCTCGGGTGGCGGCTCTACCGGCGCACCCGCGCCGTCGCCAAAGGCCCCGTGTTCGCCGGATAGCGGGCGGATGCTCGCAGCTCAGCGGCGGATCGTCGCAGCATCGGACCGAAGTGCGGAAGAAGCGGCCCAAAACAGTAAATGCATTTCTATACTTCGCCGAAGGGGCAGCGGCGTGACGGCCGCGACCACATCCGTGGGGGGAGTCGCACTGTGCGCCTACGCGTGCCTACACCGCTCACCGGGCGCGGCGTGCCGCCGCCCGCCCCGATACCGGAGGACCGGAAACCGTCCGCCCCCGCCCGGACACCACCGGACCTGCTCCGGCCCGATCTGCTGTTCAGCTGGCTGCCGCTGGCGCTGGCCGTCTGCCTGTGGCTGTACGCGCTGCCGCGCATCGGCTTCCGCTCCATGGGCGACTACGGTCTCCTGGACCGGCTGCCCGTCGCCTTCTACCTCTCGCTCGCGGTTCTGACCTGCGGCTTCCTGGCCAGTCTGCGCCGGGCGGGGACGGCCCCCTGGTGGCCCGCCACCTACTGCGTCGCCCTGCTCTGCGCGCTCAAGGCTCCGCCGGCCGTGCTGTACGACGCGGTGCGCTACCCGTGGGCCTCCAAGCACGACGCGGTCATCGAGCAGCTGCTGGCACACGGCGAGCTGCGGCCGGAAGCCGGCCTGTCCGGCAACATGTCGGCGTACGACCAGTGGCCCGGCTTCTTCTCCCTCAACGCCGGCCTGGTGCGGGTCTTCGGGGTGGACAGCGCGGCCGCCTACCTCAACTGGGCGCCGATCGTGCTCGGTCTGCTGGTGATGCCGGTCCTGATCCTGATCTACCGCACCTTCACCGAGGACTGGCGGCTGGTGTGGACGGCCGTCTGGATCTTCCAGGCCGCCAACTGGGTCGGGCAGGACTACCTGGCGCCGCAGGGCTTCGCGTATCTGCTGCATCTGACCGTGCTGGCCGTGGTGCTCCGGCACTTCGTGCGGCCCGGCTCGGCGGGCAGGCTGCGCGACCGCAGCCAACTCGATCCCGTGGCGGCCCCCGTCCCGCCACCCACGGGCGTCCGCCAGCGGGCCGTCTGCGTCGCGATCCTCGCCCCGCTCATCGTCGCGATCAACGCCGCCCACCAGCTCACCCCGGTCATGCTGTGCGCCTCGCTGCTCGCCCTCACCCTCACCCGCCGGTACCGCAACTACGGGCTGCTGGCCGTCGCCGGTCTGCTCATGCTCGTCTGGGACCTGACGCTGGGGCGGCCGCTGTTCATCGAGACCCTGCGCACCCTGCGCGACTCGATCGGCGAGCTGATGCAGAACTCCCGCGCGGGATACGCGGGCGAGCTCACCGGGCCGGGGCCCGAGCTGGCGGGGCTCGCCAATGTGCTGATGGTGCTGTCGGTGGCCGCGCTCGCGGGCGTCGCGCTGATCACGCGGCGCAAGCTGACCCGGAGCGCGCTCCCGCTGCTGCTGGTGTCGGCCGCTCCGGTGCCGCTGTTCGCCGTCAACGACTACGGCGGCGAAATGCTGTTCCGCGTCTACCTCTTCGGGCTGCCCGGCGCCGCCTTCTTCGCGGCCGCCGCGCTCGTTCCGCCGGTGGCGGGCCTGCGACGGCAGACCGGCCGTGCCCATGCCGTCGGGCGCCGGGTCACGGCGGTCGCCCTGCCCGCCGCGCTGCTGGTGCTGGTCGCGGGGTTCCTGCCGTCGTACTACGGCAAGGAGAAGATGTACTACACCTCGCCCGCCGAGACGCAGATGGTCACCCGGGCGATCGACCGGGCCCCCGAGGGCGCGCTGCTGCTCGCCACCACCGGCTCGTTCCCACAGGCGCTGCACCGCTACGACCAGGTCGAGCACTGGTTCTTCGCCGAGCAGGAACTCCCGGAGAACGAGAAGATGCTGAGGGATCCGGCGGGCTATCTGGCCGACGGGATACCACCCGGCACCGACGCCTTCGTCGTTCTCACCCGCACCCAGGACATCTACTCCGCCGGCGAAGGACTGCTGCCGGCCGGCGGCTTCGCCACCCTGCGCTCGCGCCTGTCGGACTCACCGCTGTTCAGGGTCGTCGAGGAGCACCGGTACGGCGTCGTACTCGAATACCGGCCACCAGGAACCCGAGGCGGGGAATGAACCGATGAAGGTCAGCGAGAACCTGCTCAGAGCAGCCCTGGCGGTGTCCGGATGGGTGGCCCTCGCGGCGATGGCGCTGCCCGGTGGTTCGCCGGTGCGCTGGATACCGGCGCTGCTGTTCGTCTGCCTGGGCCCCGGCTTCGCCCTGCTGTATCCGCACCCCGAACGGCTGCGGTCCGGCGCCCGCCTGGAGGCGTTCGCGCTGGCCGCGCCGATCAGCCTGTCCCTCGGCGTCCTGACCGCCACCTCGCTGTTCCTGGTCCGGTCGTTCTCGGCGGTCGCCTTCATGGCGTCGCTCGCGGCGTTCACGACCGTGGTCGCCACACTGCCCGGCCTGCCGCTGCCCGCGGCCACCGAGGGCGCCGCCGAGCGGGTCAAACGCAAGCCTCTGACCGGTGACCGATGAACGGGCACGCAGGTCACCGCGGGCCGGTGTACGCCGCGGCCGTCCTGGCCGTCGTGGCCCTGCTCGTCGCCGGTATCGCCGTCTGGGGCACCGGCAGCGACGACACGGCGGGCAAGGGCGGCGGGGACCTGCCCGGCAACGCGGCGTCCGCTGCGCCGACGGGGCCCTGCGCCCCGGACGGGAAGCTGGTCCCGCGGTGTGGTGCCTGGTGGGGCGCCTACATTCCGTACGACCGGAGCGGATCGCTCAAGAAGCCGGTGTACGCGTTCGAGAAGAAGATCGGCCGGAAGCTGGATCTCGTCTACACCTACCACGACATGTCGGGCAACAAGGTCGACGGCGAACTGCTCACCGCCGACGAACTGGAGCTCGGCCAGGACCGCATGCTCATGCTGGCCTGGGAGTCCACGGTGTGGACGCAACGCCACCACGCCGACTACACGGAGACCCAGCTCGGCTGGAAGAACATCGCCTCCGGCAAGCACGACAAGGAGATCATCGACCCGCAGATCCGCCGCCTGAAGGCCTACGGGAAACGGGTCTTCTTCTCCTTCGACCAGGAGGTCGACGCCCGGATCAAGGAGGGAGCGGGCACCCCCGCCGAGTACGTCGCCGCGTACCGGCATCTGTACGACCGGTTCCGTGAGCTGGGGGCGGACAACGTCGTCTGGGTGTGGACGGTCTCCGGGTACCTGGGCAGCGCCGCTGAGATGAAGCGGCTCTACCCGGGCGACGACTACGTCGACTGGATCGGCATGGACCAGTACAACTACTTCGGCTGCCACGACACCACGGACTGGCAGGACTTCGAGGACAGCCAACGGCCCACCTACGACTGGCTGCTGGAGAACATCTCGGCGAAGAAGCCCCTGATGATGGCGGAGTTCGCCACGGCACCGGACCTGGCGGACCCCGACCGGCAGCGCGGCTGGTACACGGAGATCCCCGAGGTCATCCGCACGATGCCGCGGGTCCGGGCGATGGTCCACTGGAACCGCGCGACGTCCGAGGCCCCGGAATGCGACCTCACGGTCGACGCGGGCCCGGCCCTGGAGGGCTACCGCGAGGCAGGCCGCGACGCCTGGTTCCACCAACAGGTACCGGGCCGCTGAACAGGGCCCGTCGTTGTCGGGGGGCCTCGCGGGTCCGGCTGCGGTGGCTGCACGCGGCGATCCGCCCTGCATTCGGGCGATGCAGGCTTTGTGCGGTGGGTCCCGCCTGCGGGTTGGGGCAGCCGGTCGACGGCGCAGTGCCGGACGGCGGACCCCGGTTCGGGCAGGCGGGTGGCGAGCCGTCGGCTTGGCCGGCCAGGCGTGACCGTCTCGGCAGCGACGTGCCGGGCTGTCGGTCTCGCGGGTCCGGCGGCGGTGGCCCGCACGCGGCCGATCCGCCCTGAAGTCGGGCGCGGGCAGCGCCCGTTGGTCCCGGCAGGGCACCGTAGCTGCGGCCCGATCCGTCCCGGGTCTCGCGTGGCTGATCCTGGGCCGGACGGGCTAGCGGGCGGAGGTTGCCGCGGATCAGACCTCTGGCACGTCCAGGGGTCCTGGCCTCGCGGTGAAGGACCATGTCTCCCGGTACGCGGCAGTGTGCCGTACCCCGGCCCGTGCACCGCCCCGCGGCAGCCCGGCACCGGCGACACCGGCACCTCGCTGCCGCCCATCCGTCGGTGCGGTCCACGGGGGCGACACCGGTGTGCGCGTCACCGTGCAGGGCAGGGGCGAGCAGGCCCCCGGACCGCGCGCCGCCGCACCCCGTGAGGCCGTCGGCAGCTACCCGGCCGCACCACTCCGGCGGCGGATCGCCGCCCATGTCGTCGTGGTTGCGTACAGCGCCACGAAGCCCCCGAGCACCGGCTGCGCCGACGCGGCCACGGCGTCCTGCGCCGCCCAGCCGGCCACCGCCAGCAGCCACACCACGCCCGCCGTGACCCGTCCGCTCGCGCCCAGCGAGCGCAGCGCCGCGGCGGTGAGCCCGAGGCAGAGCAGCTGGATGGCGACCGGCAGGGCACTCAGCACACCGGAAGGGCTGTCGAGGCCGGCGGCAGCGGCGAGGAAGTCGGCGAAGGACGCGAGGAGCGATCCGCCCGCCGGTTCCGGGCGGATGCCCAGCAGCAGCGGCGCGGTGTGCAGCGCGGCGACGGTCACCAGAAGCACCGCGCCCGTCAGGCCCGCGCGTGGGCGCTGGAGGGCGACGGCCGCGACGTACACGACGACCAGCAGGATGCCCGCGGTGAGGGTGACCGGAGGCAGCGCGTCCAGCAGTTCGGCGCCGTGCAGACGGCGCAGGCCGAGGTCCTCCGCGCGGGCCAGCGGGACCCAGAACAGCCCGGCGGCAAGACCGAGCCACAGCCACAGCCACTGGGTGAGCCGGTCCTCGTCGTCGGGTGCGGCGGGCCGCACGTGCGACGGCTCGTGGACGTACACCGGAATACCGAGCGCGGGTGTCGCCGTGTCGTGGCCGCTGGACAGGTAGGCGGCGTGGCGGGCCCGGTCGGCGCCGTACAGCCGCTCCTCGAAGGCGGCGCGCTCGCGGCGCTCGGCGGCCTGGCGCGCCCAGGTGGTGCCGTACTCCTCCTGCGCCCCGCGGCGGCGCAGCATCCGGGCCAGGAGCGAGGGCTTCGGTTCGCTGCCCGACAGCGCCGCCCGCAGCCCCGGCGCGGACACCAGCGCCATCAGCGTCATCGACAGCAGCATCGCCCAGCCCGCCCCGGCGATCCCCACCGGCGTGAGCAGAAGCGCCGCGCTGCCCAGTACCAGCGCGCACATCGCGCCCTGCAGCAGTGCCAGCACGCCCGTGCGTCCCTGGACCCGCAGGACGCCGATGTAGAGCTCGACGGCGACGCGCGGCAGCGCGGCCGCGGCCAGCAGCCGCAGGACGGTGGTGCCGTGCTCGGCGTACGCCTCGCCGAAGGGGGCGAGGATCTGCGGGGCGAACACGACCAGGAACAGCACGACGGGCACCAGCAGCACGGCCATCCGGCGCAGCGCCCCGCGCACCCCGGCGGCCAGTGTCTCGGGGCTGTGCGAGGCGTGGGCGGTCAGCGAGGAGGCCATGTTGATGGCCATGAACTCCATCGTGCCGCCGACGGTGTACGCGATGTAGAAGAAGCCGTTGTGCGCGGCGTCGAAGCGGACGGCGACCATCACCGGCAGCAGGTTGATCATGGCCAGCGAGAACAGCGAGCCGACCGAGTCGCCGGCGAGGAAGCGCCCGATGTCCTTCAGCGGGGGCGGCTCACGGTCGCGGTCGGCCGCGGCCTGGCGGGGGATGAGCCGGGTGAAGATCAGCCAGCCGAGGGGCAGCACCGACAGGGCGATGGCGGCGGCCCAGGAGACGAAGATGCCCAGTACGGGCAGCGCGGTCGCGAACACGGCGAGCAGGAGCAGCTTGCCGATGGAGAAGACCGCGTTGCCCACCGGGACCCACACGGCCTTGCGCAGGCCGGTGAGCACGCCGTCCTGCAGGGTCAGCAGCGCCCAGGAGACACAGGCCGCCACGAAGAGCAGGCCGGGCGCCAGTCCCCCGAGCGGTGCGTACGAGGGGCCCCACAGGTCGAGTGTGAACAGGAACACCACGGAGGCCACGCACACCACGAGTGAGCTGACCGCGTAGGTGCGCCACACCAGGGGTCCGGTGTCCCGCCCGGCCCGTGGCACGTACCGCACGACGGCGCCGATCATCGTGGTCGCCGTGATGGACGCGAGCAGCCGCATCGCGGCGATGGCGGCGGAGCCCTCGCCGACGGCCTGCTCGGTGTAGTAGCGGGCGGCGACGAGCCAGAAACCCAGGCCGAGTGCGGCCGAGACGCCGGTGGAGAGCATCAGCGCGTAGGCGTTGCGGAACATCGAGTCGCCGCTGGGGGCCTCGCCCGGCGTCGGGGACGCTCCTCCCGCGGGGCCGGTGTCGTGCGGCTTGCGCAGCCGGGTGGTCTCAGACACCTGTCCTGCCCCGCAGCAGAGGCTGGGCCGCCACCATGGCCGCGGGCGGGCGCGCGGGCCTGCTGCCGAGCCGGGTGAGGGTGTCCAGCACCAGGTCCGCCCGGAGCGGGTCGACGGGCAGCGCGTGCCGGGCGAACCACGCCGCGCCGGCGGGCGCGGGCGACGGATCGGTGAAGAGGTCGCCCGCGTAGGTGTCGAGCGGGGGGTCGTACAGGTAGCCGACGGTCGTCCGGCGCCGGGCGAGCGCGGCAACGGCCGCGTCGCGGTCCTCGACCAGCAGCGGCACCCGGAACATCGGCTGGACGGGCCCCGGCCGGGGCAGCGCCCACCGGGAGGCGTACAGCCGCTCGGCGCCCGCGCGATGGGCGGCGAGCCGGCTGTCGAGGGCGGTCAGCAGCCGCCGCGTGCGGCGCAGCCGCAGCGCGCCGGGTCCGAGCCGGTAGTCGTGCATGTCCACGCGTATCCAGGAGTGGAAGTCGTCGAGCGCGGGCGCTGCGGCCAGGGCCTGCTTCAGGTCGCCGGGCCGCAGCGGCATGCGTATCCCGCGGCGCTCCTCGAGGCCGAGCATCCGCAGTGTGGCGCGGGCCGCGCCGGCCAGCCGCAGTCCGCGCACCCCGGCCTCGGCGTACGGCCGCAGGCCGTAGAGGAGTTCCTTCGACAGCCTGGCCGGTTCGAGCAGTGCGTCCCGGGTGCGCTCCAGGCCGGCCCGCAGCGCGGGATCGGCGACGGCGAGGAATCCGCCGTTCCTGGCGCCGGTGTGCTTGGAGAGGCTGAAGACGGACGCGTCGCCGAAGGTTCCCACCGCCCGCCCGCCCACCGCGCTGCCGATCGCGTGCGCGGCGTCCTCCAGCAGGGGGATGCCCAACCGGTCGCAGTGCTCGCGCAGTTCGGGGGCCGGGTCGGGGTTGCCGTACAGATTGGTGGTGAGCACGGCCGACAGGCCGTTCCACACGGAGTCGGGCACGGCCGCGACATCGATGGAGCCGTCCTCGGCGCGCAGCGGAGCCTGCACGGGGCGCAGACCGGCCGCGAGCACGACGAAAAGGATCACGTCGTCGTTGACCGGCGACATCAGCACCCGGCCACCGGGCGCGCACCAGTGCCGGAGGGCCACATAGAGCCCCAGACGGCATGACGGCATGTACAAGTGCTCTCTGCCCAGGCGTGCGCGCATCAGCTCTTCCAGCGGTGCGTACGCCGTCGGGCAGCCCTCCCCTGGAGCCATGTTGTCCCCCCCACTACCCCGCTGCTCAATGTGGACCAATCAGGATGGCCCCGTCAATAACGAGGAAGGGCCCATTCCTTGACGGAATGGGCCCTGCGGAGGCCGGTGCGACGGCCCTCGCTCACTCGTCGAGCGTCAGGCCTTTGCGCAGCTTGACCAGGGTGCGGGACAGCAGCCTGGACACGTGCATCTGCGAGATGCCGAGCTCCTCGCCGATCTCCGACTGCGTCATGTTGGCGACGAAACGAAGGGAGAGGATTTTACGGTCCCGTGGCGGAAGGCTGGCGATCATCGGCTTCAGCGACTCGACGTACTCGATGCCCTCGAGCCCGTGGTCCTCGTAGCCGATGCGGTCCGCGAGCGCGCCCTCGTTGTCGTCGTCCTCGGGCTGGGCGTCCAGCGACGTCGCGGTGTAGGCGTTGCTCGCCGCCATGCCCTCGACGACCTCGTCACGGCCGATGCCGAGCGTCTGCGCGAGCTCGTCGACGGTGGGGGCGCGGTCGAAGCGCTGGGACAGCTCGTCGCCGGCCTTCGCGAGGTCGAGTCGCAGTTCCTGCAGCCGGCGCGGCACACGGACCGACCAGCTGGTGTCACGGAAGAAGCGCTTGATCTCGCCGACGATGGTCGGCATGGCGAAGGTGGGGAACTCCACGCCTCTGCTGAGCTCGAAGCGGTCGATCGCCTTGATCAGGCCGATGGTGCCGACCTGGACGATGTCCTCCATCGGCTCGCTGCGCGAGCGGAAGCGGGAGGCGGCGAACTTGACGAGCGCCAGGTTGAGTTCGACGAGCGTGTTGCGTACGTAGGCGTGCTCGTGGGTGCCCTCTTCGAGAGTCTCGAGCCGCCCGAAGAGCGTCTTCGACAGGGCCCGGGCGTCCATGGGTCCGACCTCGTCGAAGGGCGGGATCTCGGGGAGACCCTCCAGGTCTTCGGGGGACCGGGACGCGTCGGGAGCGGAAAGATGATGTGTCGACGGCGCGAGGGGGGTACGCGGTTCGTCGAGCCGGGGTGACATGGTCTCCTCCATCGTTCTCGGCATATGGCCGCCGATGCCAAATACATGCGCTGCGGTGTGCGGCGCCTCCAAAGCCGGTCGTGGTTCGTTTTCTGTCCTGACTAGGCCTACCCGCTCCGGACGGGCAGTTGCAAGTGTCAAATGTCCGTTATGCCTGCCTTGCTAGGGAGTTACGGTGGCCTGGTCCGGCCAAGAAGGCGTAGTGTGCCGCCAAGGTCGCGCCGTCTGTTCGACGGCGCGTGATGCTGAGAGCCGCACGGCGCGCAGAACGGCCGGGCGGGGCGAGTATGCAGTGATGACACGGCGAAGAGGGACGGGCATGGACCGCGAGACAGTCGGCAGCGCCAATCGGGGCCGGCTTCAGGTCGAGGTTCGGACCGAGGGCCGCAGCGAGATTCTGAAACCGGCGGGTGAGTTGGATCACCACACCGCCGATCTGCTGCGCGCACCCTTGGAAGCCGCCCTCGCGCAGGGGCGCTCACGCCTCGTGGTCGACTGCTCGCAGCTGGAATTCTGCGACTCGACCGGGCTGAATGTGCTGCTCGCCGCGCGACTGCAGGCGGAAGCCGCCGGGGGAGGGGTCCACTTGGCAGGAATGCTGCCCGTGGTGGCGAGAGTCCTGGAGATCACCGGGGCGGAGGCGGTCTTCACCGTCCACGACTCGCTCGACGCGGCCCTGGCCGACTGACCGGCGGAGTGTTGTCGTGTCTGTCACGGGATCCGCTCTCGGCGTAGTACGTGTTGTCACGAGTCGACAGGGCAGGAGAACCCCCGCAGACCGTCGACCATCCGGCACTCTGAGTACTGACGTAATCGCGAACTGGTGAATCGGTGAGGTGAAGCGCTGATGAGCACCACCCGGCCGCAGTCGCCGGGCGACCTCGGCCCCGAGCCGAACGGCGCGTCCGATGCTGCCTCCGCGGCTCCCGGCGGCCCGGTGCGGACGCTTGCGCTGGGCTCGGCCAGTGGAGTCGTTCCCCTCGCCCGCGACTTCACCCGTCAGGCGTTGTACGACTGGGGCTGGCTGCCCGCCGCCACGGCCGACCGCCGGGCCGCGGCCGAGGACGTCCTGCTCGTCGTCTCCGAACTGGTCACCAACGCCTGTCTGCACGCCGAGGGCCCCGAGAACCTGCGCGTCGCCAGCGACGGCAAGGTGCTGCGGCTCGAGGTCACCGACCGCGGCACCGGCGAGCCCGCGCCGCGCACCCCGCACCGTGCCGGAAGGCCCGGAGGGCACGGCATGTTCATCGTCCAGCGCCTCTGTCTGGACTGGGGCGTCACCCGGGTGCCGGGGGCGCCGGGCAAGATGGTGTGGGCGGAGCTCGCCGCACCGTCCTAGAGCCGCCCGCCCGCTGCCGTACCGGCGCACGGCCGGATTTGAAACTCTTGTGGAGCACGCCGAACCGGCGTGCTCTTTGTCTTCCCTCCCCACGGTCCCAGGCGTACCTTGAGCGCCCGATCTGATGTGTCGTCAGTAACTTACGTGGCGACTCCCGGCCCGAGGGGGCTTGAAGTGAGGTACCGGAAACGGACGGCTCTCGCGCTGGCGGCGGTGGCGGCCGCCCCGGTGGTGCTGATGGCCGCACCCGCGGCACACGCCACCGTCGTGGACGTCGACTACCAGTGTCAGACGCCGATCGGACCCAAGGGCGCGGTCTCCCCGATCGACATCAAGGCCGTACGCAGCGGCGGAGGTTACCGGCTGACCATGTCCTTCCAGAAGGGCGTCTCCTCCAGCCCGGTGGAGCTCGGCAAGGGCGCGATGAACCCGAGCGCGCGGATCGAGCTCGGCGGGGCGGGAGAGGGTTCGGTCGCGGTGTCCGGGCCGGCGAACTCCGCGGCGATCCCGGCCAACACCCCTATCAAGATCAATGACTTGTCGGGGACGTACACCCCGAAGCAGAGCGGGAAGGTCACCTTCACCGCCGGAGTGCTGACCATCAAGGCGCTCGGTACGACGACGACCTGCACACCGAAGAACAAT
Source organism: uncultured Actinomycetota bacterium (assembly GCA_963836215.1). Lineage (GTDB taxonomy): Bacteria > Actinomycetota > Actinomycetes > Streptomycetales > Streptomycetaceae > Streptomyces. Next base: position 3,076,239 of record CAWIIU010000005.1, on the reverse strand, counting down.
CCGAAGCCGTCGCTGGAACTGACGGTCACGGCCGCAGGCGGTGGCTCCGGCAGTGGTTCGGGCTCCGGTTCGGGCCAGGAACCGTCGGGCGGCGGCGAACTGCCGAAGACCGGCCCGCTGGACTCCGCGGTGGCACTCGGCACACTCGGCGGCACGGTGCTGCTGTCCGGGGCGGCCGGGGTGCTGTGGCTGACCAGGCGCGGCTCCCGGCGGACCGCGGGCTGACCGGTGGCGGCGCGGCTCCTCGTCGCCATCACCGCGCTGCTGTGCGCGCTGGGCGTGCCCACCGCGGCGGTGGCGGCCGACGGACCGGCGTGGACCGTCTCGCCCGCGCCGGGCGGGGAGCGGCCGTACCTGTACGCGGAGGGTGCGCCCGGATCGGTGCTGGAGGACACGTTCACCGTGACGAACCCGGGCGCGAAACCGCTGACGGCAGAGCTCCGGCCGACGGCGGCGGGCGCCTGGATCGCCCTGGCCGGGTCCCGGATCACGGTCCCGCCCCGCACCCGCGCGAAGGTTCCCTTCACGCTCACCGTTCCGCCGGACGCGCCTCCGGGCGACCTCCGCGCGACGATCGTCGCGTCGTCGGGCGGCCGGGAGCAGAGCGTACGGGTCCAGCTGCGCGTCAGCGGCCCACGGCTGCCGGCGCTCACGGTCGAGGACGTCTCGTACGCGAAGGGCGCGATCCGCTGGACCCTGGTGAACCGCGGCAACACGACGCTGACTCCCCGCGTGACGATCACGGCTGACGGCCTCTTCGGCGAGCTCCTGCGCCGCTCGAGAGCCGCCGCCGAACTGCCGCCCGCGGGGCGCGTCACGCTCACCGAGAAGTGGCAGCGGACGCCGGCGCTGGACGCGGCGGAGATCCGCGTCGAGGCGAACGCCGCGGGCGATGTCCGCGCGCGCGGGACGGCGTCGGTGCGCTTCGTGCCCTGGCCGTGGCTCGCGGCGGCCCTGGCCGTCCTCGCGGCAGCGGTGGCATCGGCCCTGCGCCGCAGGAGAACCCTCCACCGCCGCAGAGCAGCTCCATCCGAGCAGCCCACCGGCGAACGGCACTTGGCGAGGTCAGGCCGATGACGATCCTCCACCGCGAATCCTGCCCGCCCAGGGCGCTCGGCGTGCTGATGGCGCTGGTGCCCCTCCTCCTCATGCTGGCGGCACCCACCGCGGGCGCCGCCGCACCCGCGCCCGAGGTCGCCCTCTCGCAGCAACAGGCGGGCAAGGGCGGCGACATCACGGTCAGCGGCAGCGGCTGGCGGCCCGGTGCCCTGCTCATGCTGCTCATCTGCGGGCAGTCCGCGCCGGGCCGGGGCGTGATCGGCGGGACCAACGCGTGCGCCAACTCAGACGGCCGCGCCGTCACCACCGACTCCAAGGGGGCTTTCAGCCGGAAACTGCCGGTCGCCGAGCCGCCCAAGCCCTGTCCCTGTGTGGTGCACGTCGCCACCGTCACCGGCGAACAGGCCACCGTCGACGCCCCGTTCACCGTCGCCGGGCACCCCACCGCCCCGCTGCCGAGTTCCACGGCCGGCGGGAAGCTCGCCGTGCTCGCCACGACCCGCCTCGAAGGGGATTCCGGCCTCCTCGTCTTCTTCGGTGCCCGGCCGTCGCGCCGGCTCGAGTTCACCGTCGGCAACCTCGGTACGGCCCCGGTGAAGGACCCCGTCTTCCAGGTCGGCACCTCTCACGGGGTGTTCGCGCCCCAATGGGAGGAGCAGCAGTGGCGCGGCACGATCGAGCCCGGCCGGAAGGCGCTCGTCGAGCTGCCCGTGCAGCTCGCCGCAGGGGCGCACGGCGACTACGAGATCTCCGTGAAGTACGGCACGAAGGTGATCGTCGCCCAGCCGTGGGGCGTCGGCCGCCCCTGGGGCGTCACGGTCTTCTGGCTCCTGCTGGCCGTCGTCGTACCCGCCGCGCTGTTCCGGATCGGCATGGCCGTCGTCGACCGCGTCCGCCCGCGCAACGGCGGCCGGCACCGCACCGGCGACCTCACGGTGAGGCTGCCCGTCCTGCGTCGGCCCCGGCCCGCTCCGGACGACCCGACGCCGAAGAACGCCACGACGACCACGGCGCTGCCGTGGTTCACACCTGACTCCGCACCGTCAGAGAACCGACCGACGACGAAGGGACATTCGTGAGCACGCAACGGAGGATGAGCGCGGCCGGAGTCGCGCTGATGCTCGGCGGCGCGGGGATCCTGCTGGCCGCGAGCCCCGCCCAGGCCGCCGAGGTCTCGTACAAGACCGAGTGCATACCCCCGCCGATCTCGGGCCTGCCGGCCGTGCACGGCACCACCAAGGTGCAGATCACGGCCCCCGCCGAGGCCAAGGTCGGCGACGAGGTCGAGGTGGTCTGGAAGACCGTCGAGGCCGCGTCCAAGAACCCCGACATCCTCGATCTGGAGAAGGACACGGTCAAACCGACCGGCACGATCAAACTCGGCGGCGCGGCCACCGGCGACCTGAAGTTGGAGGGCCCGCGGCAGAACCCGCCGATCCCCAAGAACAGCCCGATGATCCTGCCGGACATGAAGGGCAAGCTGAAGCTGACGAAGGCGGGCGACATCACGCTGACACCCGACGCGTACAGCATCAACGTCTCCAAGCCGATCTCGACGGACACGAAGTGCGCACCGGAGGAGGCGGTGAAGTCCGGGGCGACGATCAAGGTGACGGAGGGGGGCGGCTCGACGAGCGGCGGCACGACGTCCGGCGGTACGACGACATCGGGCGGCACCACGTCCGGTGGCACCACCTCGGGCGGCACCACGTCCGGCGGCAGCACCTCGGGCGGCACGACCTCCGGTGGGACAACGTCCGGCGGCACCACCGGCGGTGGCGGAGGTGAGACCGACTTCGAGGGCAAGGAGGTCAGCGTCGCCTACTCCTGCAAGACGCCCATCGGCGACAAGAACGCCGTCTCCCCGGTGAAGATCAACGCCAAGAAGAACGGCGGCAGTTACGACCTGACCGTGAAGTTCTCCAAGTCCGTCATGGACAGCCCGGCGGACATCCCGGCGAACTCGGTCAAGCCGTCCATGGAGGTCAAGCTCGGCGGCGCCGACAAGGGCACGGTCCACGTCGAGGGCCCCATGAACAAAGAGCCCATCAAGTCCGGGCAGCCGATCGCGATCCCCGACCTGACGGGCACGTACAAGCCGGGCGCCACCGGCAAGGCGACGCTCAGCCCCGGCGTCCTCACGGTCAAGGCGCTGGGCACGACGACGACCTGCACGCCGCCCGCGAATGTCGCGGTCTCGCTGGAACTCGACACCGCGGCCCAGCCGGGCGGCGCGTCCGGAGGCGGCTCGACGTCCGGCGGCTCGACCGCGGGCGGCTCGGACGCGTCCGGCGGGACGAGCACGAGCGGCGGCCTGGCCCAGACGGGCGCCGAGGACCACGGCGCCCTGCGCGCCCTGGCCCTGGTCGCGGGCACGGTGATCCTGCTGGGTGGCGCGGTGTTCACGTTCACACCGTGGCGAAGGCTGAAGGGCCTGTCCCGCTGACAAGCCCGTTGACAGGGGGCTGAGAAACGTCGAGGGCCGCCGCACCGTAGCCCGGTGCGGCGGCCCTCGCGGAGTCAGGTGTGCGTCAGTGCACGCCGCCCATCATTCCCTGCACCTTCTTGCGGTACATCCAGACCGCGAACCCGGCGCCGACGGCGAGCGCGGCCTGCAGCGCGATGATGCCGGTGCCGTTCAGGTCCACACCCGCCAAGGAGAGCAGACCCGTGGTGCAGTCACCCGCGGTCACCGCGAGGAACCAGACACCCATCATCTGGCTCGCGTACTTCTGCGGGGCCATCTTCGTGGTCACGGAGAGGCCGACCGGGGACAGGCACAGCTCACCGATCGTCTGGATCATGTAGATCGAGACCAGCCACATCGGGGAGACCTTGCCGCCGTCACCCGCCATGCCCATGGGCACGACGAAGACGAAGAAGGACGCACCCACCAGGACCAGACCCATCGCGAACTTCACGATGGTGTTCGGCTCCTGGTTCTTACGGGCCAGCCACAGCCACAGCCAGGCGAAGACCGGCGCCAGCGCCATGACGAACAGCGGGTTCAGCGACTGGTACCAGGTGGCCGAGAAGTCGATTCCGAACGCACTGCCCGCGGTCTTGTCGTCCGCGAAGAGGGACAGCGTCGAGCCGCCCTGGTCGTAGATCATCCAGAAGATGGCGGCGGCCACGAAGAACCAGATGTAGCCGTTCATCTTGGACTGCTCGGGCGCGCTCAGGTCCTTGTCCCGCTTGATGCGGACGAGGACGGCGACCGGGATGATCAGACCGGCGAGGGTGAGCGGGACGAGCGCCCAGTTGAGCGTGTAGAGGCCCAGCGCGATCACAGCGCCGTAGAACACCGCGCCGAGGCCGATGACGGCCGCGACCTTGGCGATCACGCCGTTGCGCTCCTCGCGCGACAGCGGGTTCGGAACGATGTTGCTCTTCGGGCTCAGGTGGCGCGTACCGACGAGGAACTGGACCAGACCCAGGGCCATGCCCAGCGCGGCGAGGGCGAAGCCCAGGTGCCAGTTGTGCTCCTTGCCGACCGTTCCGATGACGAACGGAGCGACGAAGGCGCCGATGTTGATGCCGATGTAGAAGAGCGTGAAGCCACCGTCACGGCGCGGGTCGTCCGGACCGTCGTAGAGGTGGCCGACCATCGTGGAGATGTTGGCCTTCAGCAGGCCGGAACCGGCGGCGACGAGAACCAGGCCGACGAAGAACATCGCCTGACCCGGCAGGGCCAGGGAGAGGTGGCCGGCCATGATCACGGCACCGGCGATGGCCACGGTCTTGCGGGCGCCCCAGACGCGGTCGCCGAACCAGCCACCGGGCATGGCCATCAGGTAGACCATGGAGACGTAGACCGAGTAGATGGCCGTGGCCGTGGCCGCGGTCATCGCCAGCCCGCCGCCCTGGCTGCCGGTCGCGGCGTCGGTGCCGCCCGAGACCAGGTAGAAGACGAGAAGGGCGCGCATGCCGTAGTAGCTGAAGCGCTCCCACATCTCGGTCATGAAGAGTGTGGCCAGGCCGCGGGGGTGGCCGAAGAAGGTCTTCTGCGAACCGGCAGTACCGGTCGAATCCTTCGTCAGGCTGGACGCCATGGTCGATCCTTGCTTGCTCGGGACGCGCTGCAGCTTCGTGAGCTCTCGCGCGCCCGGTGGGGGGTAGCCGGCACCGGAAACGGGCGGCCCCACCCCACGCCCGAGGGGTTCGCTCCGCGCGGCGGAACGGGGACAGTCCACACCGGGATCCACGCCTCCGCGCTGTGTCGCGCTCGGGCCCGGCCCACAGGTCATTCACTGTCTCGGGGCCGGTGCAGCCGGCCCCGCGCAGAAAGAAGACCCCTGGCTTGCTCAGCAGGCCAAAGGTCCCCGTTAGTGCAACAGGCGTCCCGACACCATACGACACGACACAGTGGGATATGGAAGGACTTGAGAGATGGATCACAGGCGTACGTGGAACCGGCTGCCCTGAATCGAAGGCGGCAACCATGATTGCATCCTGAACCTGCAGGGCTTGTGGATCACGCACCGGCGCCTGGGCCATGCGGACTACCATCACCCCATGACCCGTGTACTGCTCGCCGAGGATGACGCATCCATCTCGGAACCGCTGGCTCGCGCACTCCGCCGCGAGGGCTACGAGGTCGAGGTGCGCGAGGACGGGCCGGCCGCGCTCGAAGCCGGTCTGGCGGGCGGCATCGACCTGGTCGTGCTGGACCTCGGACTGCCCGGCATGGACGGTCTCGAGGTCGCGAGACGCTTCCGCGCGGAGGGTCATACGGTGCCGATCCTGGTGCTGACGGCCCGCGCGGACGAGGTGGACACCGTGGTCGGTCTGGACGCCGGCGCGGACGACTACGTGACCAAGCCCTTCCGGCTCGCCGAGCTTCTCGCGCGGGTCCGGGCGCTGCTGCGGCGCGGCGCCACCGAGCCGGCCCCGGCGCCCGCGACGCACGGGGTGCGGATCGACGTGGAGTCGCACCGCGCGTGGATGGGCGACGAGGAACTGCAGCTGACGGCGAAGGAGTTCGACCTCCTGCGCGTCCTGGTCCGCGACGCGGGCCGGGTGGTCACCCGGGACCAGCTGATGCGGGAGGTCTGGGACACCACCTGGTGGTCGTCGACCAAGACCCTGGACATGCACATCTCCTGGCTCCGCAAGAAGCTCGGTGACGACGCGGCGAACCCGCGGTACATCGCCACCGTCCGAGGCGTGGGCTTCCGCTTCGAGAAAAGCTGAACCGCCGCGGCAAGGGCGCCCCCGCACGGACGCCGCAGTGTCTGTCTAGGCTCGGGCGAGGCACACCCACCCCCGCCCGGAGGGCATCTTGCGTCGACGACTCATCAACTCCACGCTCGCCGTCGTCCTCGTGGTGATCGCCGTTTTCGGTGTGTCCCTCGTTCTCGTCGAGACCCGCACCATCAGCAACAGTGCGCAGGAGAGCGTGGACTCCGAGGCTCTGCGGCTGGTCAGCATCGTCGACAGCCGGCTGATCGGCGGCGAGCCCGTCAACCCCGACATCCTGGCCGAGCAGAGCGGCGCCAAGCGCTACGCCCTGATCGAGCTGCCCGGGCGGCCGGACATCGAGATCGGCAAGCGCCCCACCGACAGCGTCATCCGCGGGGTCGCGCACGGCGAGCGGGGCGAGACGGTCACCGTCGAGGAGTCCCGCTCGTCCATCACCCGCGAGGTGGGCCGCACCCTCCTGATCATCGGCGGCGTGGCCCTGCTGGCCGTCATCGCCGCCGTCCTCCTCGCCGTACGCCAGGCCAACCGACTGGCGTCCCCGCTCACCGACCTCGCCGAGACCGCCGAGCGCCTCGGCTCCGGCGATCCGCGCCCCCGGCACAAGCGGTACGGCGTCCCCGAACTGGACCGGGTCGCGGACGTGCTCGACACCAGCGCCGAGCGCATCGCGCGGATGCTCACCGCCGAGCGCCGGCTCGCGGCGGACGCCTCGCACCAGCTCCGTACGCCGCTCACCGCGCTCTCCATGCGGCTGGAAGAGATCTCCGTGACCGACGACGCGGACACGGCGAAGGACGAGGCGACCATCGCGCTGGCCCAGGTGGAGCGGCTCACGGACGTGGTGCAGCGGCTGCTGACGAACTCCCGGGACCCCCGTATCGGCTCCGCGATCGTCTTCGACCTCGACGAGGTCGTGAAGCAGCAGACCGAGGAGTGGCGCCCGGCGTACCGCAGCGCGGGCCGCGCGATCGTCTGCTCGGGCAGACAGGGCATGCGTGCCGTCGGCACGCCGGGCGCCGTCGCCCAGGTGCTCGCCGCGCTCATCGAGAACTCCCTGATGCACGGCGGCGGCACCGTCGCCCTGCGTACCCGCGTCACCGGCAATCAGGCGGTCATCGAGGTGACGGACGAAGGCCCGGGCGTGCCTGCCGACCTCGGTGCGCGGATCTTCGAGCGGACCATCAGCGGCCGCAACTCCACCGGCATCGGGCTGGCCGTGGCCCGCGACCTCGCGGAGGCGGACGGCGGGCGGCTGGAGCTGCTCCAGCAGCATCCGCCGGTGTTCGCACTGTTCCTGAGCCGGGTGGCCCGCAAGCCCAAGGACGATCCGCCGACGGTCAGGTGACGAGGGCCGCGGGACGAGCGGTCAGCGCGCGGCCCGGTCGGGCTCCGGCTGCCGCTGCCCGAGGAACGATTCCGCAGTCTGTACGGCCTCCCGCGCCGGCAGGGCCCGGAAGACCCAGGTGCGGTACGACCAGAAGCGGAACAGCGTCGCGATGCCGATGCCGAGGAACTTGAAGACGTTGCTCTGCAGCGGGCTGTCCCAGCCGAAGCCGTATGTCGCCGCGTACAGGATGCCGTTCTCGATCACCAGGCCGACCACGCTGAACAGCAGAAAGAGCGTGAGCTCCTTGGTCCGGCCGCTCTTGTCACGGTCACGATAGGTGAAGTACCGGAACCCCACGTAGTTGAACGCGATGGCGATCACGGTGGCCAGGACGGACGCGCGGACCACCGGGAGCTCGGTGGTGTGCCGTACGAGATTGAAGACCGCGAGATTGACGAGCAGACCCGCGCCCCCCACCGCGCCGAACTTGGCGACCTCGCGCAGGAGCTGGTCGAGCTGCCCGCGCAGCACTCCGCCTCGTTCACCCATAGTGAGAGTCCAGCCCCATCAGATCGGCAGCGTCATCCCACCCATGCTAACCAGCACCGTCGCCGCTTGCCCGGGGACAGCGGCCATCGTGTGGCGATGCTGTGACACGGCGGCTCTGGGCCGTTCGGGCGGCGGATACCCTAGGAACGTGACGTTCCCGGTAGTCGGCATGGTCGGCGGCGGCCAGCTCGCCCGTATGACCCACGAGGCGGGCATCCCCCTCGGCATCAGCTTCAAGCTCCTCAGTGACACCCCGCAGGACTCCGCGGCCCAGGTGGTCAGCGATGTCGTCATCGGCGACTATCGCGACCTGGACACGCTGCGTGAGTTCGCACGCGGGTGCGACGTGATCACGTTCGATCACGAGCACGTCCCCATCGAGCATCTGCGCGCCCTGGAGGCGGACGGCATCCCCGTACGCCCCGGCCCCGACGCGCTGATGCACGCACAGGACAAGGGAGTGATGCGCGCCAGGCTCGACGAGCTCGGCGCGCCCTGCCCGCGCCACCGCATCGTGAGCGACCCCGCGGATGTGACGGCCTTCGCCGAAGAGGGGGAGGGCTACCCCGTCATCCTCAAGACCGTGCGCGGCGGCTACGACGGCAAGGGAGTGTGGCTGGTGCGCACCGAGGCGGATGCGGCCGACCCGTTCCGCGCCGGTGTGCCCGTCCTCGCCGAGGAGAAGGTCGACTTCACCCGCGAGCTCGCGGCGAACATCGTGCGCTCCCCGCACGGCCAGGCCGTCGCCTACCCCGTCGTCGAGTCCCGACAGGTCGACGGCGTCTGCGACACCGTGATCGCGCCCGCTCCCGAGCTGGACGAGGAGCTGGCCGGCCGGGCACAGCAGCTCGCCCTGCGGATCGCCAAGGAGCTCGGCGTCGTCGGTCACCTCGCGGTCGAGCTGTTCGAGACCGTCGACGCGGACGGCACCAGCCGGATCCTGGTCAACGAGCTGGCCATGCGCCCGCACAACAGCGGCCACTGGACCCAGGACGGCGCGATCACCTCCCAGTTCGCCAACCACGTCCGGGCCGTGCTCGATCTGCCGCTGGGCGACCCCCGCCCGCGCGCCCGGTGGACCGTCATGTGCAATGTCCTGGGCGGCGACTACCCCGACATGTACGCGGCGTATCTGCACTGCATGGCCCGGGACCCGCAGCTCAAGATCCACATGTACGGCAAGGACGTGAAGCCCGGGCGCAAGGTCGGCCACGTCAACACCTACGGCAACGATCTGGACGAGGTGCTGGAGCGCGCCCGTCACGCGGCCGGCTATCTCAAGGGGACGATCGTCGAATGAGCAGCACGACCAGCGCCGTGGTGGGCATTGTCATGGGGTCCGACTCCGACTGGCCCGTCATGGAGGCCGCCGCGCAGGCTCTCGACGAGTTCGAGATCCCCTACGAGGTCGACGTCGTCTCCGCGCACCGGATGCCGCGCGAGATGATCGCGTACGGCGAGGAGGCCGACTCCCGCGGTCTGAAGGTGATCATCGCGGGCGCCGGCGGAGCCGCCCATCTGCCCGGCATGCTCGCCTCCGTGAGCCCGCTGCCGGTCATCGGTGTGCCCGTACCGCTGAAGTACCTCGACGGCATGGACTCGTTGCTGTCCATCGTGCAGATGCCGGCCGGCGTGCCGGTCGCCACGGTCTCGGTCGGCGGCGCGCGCAACGCGGGTCTGCTGGCCGCACGCATCCTCGCCGCGCACGAACCCGAACTGCTCGCCCGGATGCGGGAGTTCCAGCAGGAGCTGAACGAGCAGGCGACCGAGAAGGGCAAGCGGCTGCGTACCAAGGTCGAAGGTGCGGATGCCTTCGGCTTCGGGAAGTAAGAGCCCATGAACCCCTTGGATCCCGCAACGGACACCGCCGTCGACCACCTCGGCCGGGCGCGTGAGCTGCTCGCCGTCCACCCCGTCGTCGACGGCCACAACGACCTGCCCTGGGCGCTGCGCGAGAACGTCCGCTACGACCTGGACCGCCTCGACATCGCCGGCGACCAGACCGGCCGGCTGCACACCGACATCCCGCGGCTGCGCGCCGGCGGGGTCGGCGCACAGTTCTGGTCCGTGTACGTACGCAGCGACATGTCCGGTGAGGACGCGGTCAGCGCGACCCTGGAACAGATCGACGGGGTGCGCCAGCTGCTGGAGCGGTACCCGGGCGACCTGGTGTCGGCCCTGACCGCGGACGACATGGAGAAGGCGCGCGGCGAGGGCCGTATCGCCTCCCTCATGGGTGCCGAGGGCGGGCACTCCATCAACAACTCCCTCGCGACGCTGCGTGCGTTGTACGCCCTGGGCGTGCGCTACATGACGCTCACGCACAACGACAACATCGCGTGGGCGGACTCGGCCACCGACGAGCCGGGCGTCGGCGGTCTGTCGGCCTTCGGCCGTGAGGTCGTCCGCGAGATGAACCGAATCGGCATGCTGGTCGACCTCTCGCACGTCGCCCCGTCGACGATGCGGGACGCGCTCGACACCTCGGTCGCACCGGTGGTCTTCTCGCACTCCTCCGCGCGGGCGGTCTGCGACCACGTGCGCAACATCCCCGACGACGTGCTGGGACGGCTGGCCGGCAACGGCGGTGTCGCGATGGCCACGTTCGTACCGAAGTTCATCCTGCCTGCGGCGGTCGACTGGACCCGCGCCGCGGACGAGAATCTGCGGGCGCACGGCTTCCACCACCTCGACACCACACCCGAGGCGATGAAGCTGCACCAGGCCTTCGAGGAGGCGAACCCCCGCCCGGTCGCCACCGAGTCGACGGTCGCCGACCATCTCGACCACATGCGCGAGGCCGCGGGCATCGACCACGTCGGCATCGGCGGCGACTACGACGGCACGGCGTTCACCCCGTCCGGCCTGGAGGACGTCGCGGGCTACCCGAACCTGATCGCGGAACTGCTCCGCCGCGGCTGGTCCGACAGCGACCTCGCGAAGCTCACCTGGCGCAATGCCGTACGGGTCCTGGCCGATGCGGAATCGGTGGCCCGTGACGAACAGTCCCGCCGGGGCCCGTCGAACGCGACGATCGCGGAGCTGGACGCCGCCTGACCGTGGGGCGCGGCCGTCACAGGCCGCGCCCCGCGGTCAGCCCGTTGTCAGCACGCGCAGAGGCAGAACGGGTGCCCCGCCGGGTCCGCGTAGACCCGGAAGCTGCGGGTCCTGTCCTCGGCCTCCAGCACGGTCGCGCCGAGTTCCAGCACCTGCTTCTCCGTCGCGTCGAGGTCCTCGACCGTCAGGTCCAGGTGGAACTGCTGCGAGTCGTCGGGCGCCGGCCACTTCGGGGGGACGTGGCCCGGCGCGGACTGGAAGGCCAGCGGAATGCCCGGGACTCCCACCAGGTCCACCCAGCCGTCGTTCTCGTCCACCTCGATCCGGCCGCCCAGCACAGCCGCGTAGAAACGGCCCAGCGCGACCGGGTCGGGACAGTCCAGGACGACGGCTCCCAGGGTGGCGATGGCCATGACTCCTCCTTGATCCGTGGATGTCCGGTTACCGTTGCAGTGCCTCAACCGGTAACCGTTACTTCATGCTCCCGCATAGGAGGTAACGTCGCAACCATGAATGAGAGGGCATCCGCACCCGGCGGGCTCGCGCTGGTCGAGGCGCTGGTCAACACCCTCGACCTCGAGACCGGCGATGACGCGCTGGACACGGCGGAGGGCCGTTCCGCGTTCGGGGTCGGCGAGAACGAGGTGCCGGCCGCTCAGGAACTGCGCGAGGCCCTGCGCGCCGCGTGCCTCGCGCACGCCGGCCACCGCCTGGCGCACGGCCCTCCACCCTCGGCCCTCGGCCGGCTCCTCGCGGCCGGCCCGCTTCTGGTCGCCGTGGCCGACGACGGCAGCGCCGCGCTCCGCCCGGCGACGCCCGGCACCCTCGTCTCCCGTGTCGCCGAAGCCGTCGCCGAGGCGACGGCCGACGGCACCTGGGCCCGCCTCAAGGCGTGCGAGGCCGAGGACTGCCGGTGGGCGTTCTACGACCGCAGCCCTGCGGGCCGCAGCCGCTGGTGCTCGATGTCGGTCTGCGGCGCACGCGCCAAGATGCGCACCTACCGTGCGAAGCAACGCGGTTCGCGTCAGAGCTAGCCTGTCGATGTCTGAGGGCACGGCCCGCGCAGCAACCGGTATCCGCAGGCGGAACCCGGCCACGGGGTCACAGCCGTGCCGGGGACGGGTTCGCGTGACCTGCGCCGCCCCGACCTGGCGCGGCCGTCAGGCCCGCGGGCGGCCCATCGCGCGGTACGTCCAGCCCGCCTCGCGCCACTTCGCACTGTCCAGCGCGTTCCGGCCGTCCAGGATCAGCCGCGTCGACGCGACCTCACCCAGCGCCGCCGGGTCCAGCTCGCGGAACTCGCGCCACTCCGTCAGGTGCAGCACCACGTCCGCACCCCGCACCGCCTCGATCGCCGAGTCCGCGTACGCGAGCGTCGGGAACAGACGGCGGGCGTTCTCCATGCCCTTCGGGTCGTACACCGTCACCTGGCCGCCCTGGAGGTGGATCTGCCCCGCCACGTTCAGCGCCGGCGAGTCCCGTACGTCGTCCGAGTCCGGCTTGAACGTCGCGCCCAGTACCGCGACCCGCTTTCCGAGGAAGGAGTCACCGCCGACCGCGTCCCGCGCCAGCTCGACCATGTGACCGCGCCGCCGCATGTTGATGGAGTCGACCTCGCGCAGGAAGGTCAGCGCCTGGTCCGCGCCCAGTTCGCCGGCGCGGGCCATGAAGGCGCGGATGTCCTTGGGCAGACAGCCGCCGCCGAATCCGATGCCCGCCCGCAGGAACTTGGAACCGATGCGCTCGTCGTAGCCGATCGCCTCCGCCAGCTTCACCACATCGCCGTCGGCGGCCTCGCACACCTCCGCCATCGCGTTGATGAAGGAGATCTTCGTGGCGAGGAAGGAGTTCGCCGAGGTCTTCACCAGCTCCGCCGTCGGGAAATCCATCACCACGAACGGCGACCCCTCGGCGACCGGCGTCTCGTACACCTCGCGCAGCAGCTTCTCGGCGCGCTCGCTCTCCACGCCGACCACGATCCGGTCGGGGTGCAGCGTGTCCTGTACGGCGAAGCCCTCGCGCAGGAACTCCGGGTTCCACGCCAGCTCCGCGTCCGCGCCGACCGGCGACAGCTCCTCCAGCACCTTCGCCAGCCGGGCCGCGCTGCCGACCGGCACGGTCGACTTGCCGACCACCAGCGCGGGCCGCTTCAGCTGTGGGGCGAGCGAGGCGAAGGCGCGGTCCACGTAGGACATGTCGCAGGCGTACTCGCCGTGCTTCTGCGGAGTGTTCACACAGACGAAGTGGACGTCGCCGAACTCGCCGACCTCCTCCCAGGAGGTGGTGAAGCGCAGCCGTCCGCTGGAGCCCTCGATCCCGGCGACGTGCTTCGCCAGCAGCTCCTCGAGCCCCGGCTCGTACATGGGGACCCTGCCCGCGGAGAGCATCTCGATCTTCTCGGGCACGACATCGAGACCGAGCACCTCGAAGCCCAGCTCCGCCATGGCCGCGGCGTGTGTGGCGCCGAGGTAGCCGGTGCCGATCACGGTGATCTTGAGGGCCATGCGGTGCTCCAGAGAATTGCGGACCGGGAATGCGACCCGAGCATAGCCGCGCCCTCGAGTGGGCACTTTCCCGCTGTCACAGAGGTCACGGGAGTCCTGTCGCCAAACTCACGTATGCCGAGGGCGAGGGGCCCACTAAAATTGGGTTACTTAACGGTAGTTAGCATCCTTGGGGAGTGAGATCAGTGGCCGGATCGACCGGTAACTCGGCATTTGACCTGTACCGCCCGTCCGAAGAGCACGACATGCTCCGGGACGCCATCCGTTCGCTTGCCGAGGCGAAGATCGCTCCCTTCGCCGCCGAGGTCGACGAAGAGGCCCGCTTCCCGCAGGAGGCGCTGGACGCCCTCGTCTCCAGCGATCTGCACGCGGTCCACGTTCCCGAGGAGTACGGCGGCACGGGTGCCGACGCCCTCGCCACCGTGATCGTCATCGAGGAGGTCGCCCGCGTCTGTGCCTCCTCCTCCCTGATCCCGGCCGTGAACAAGCTCGGCTCCCTCCCCGTGATCCTGTCCGGCTCCGAGGACCTGAAGAAGAAGTACCTGGGCCCGCTCGCCAAGGGCGACGCGATGTTCTCGTACGCCCTCTCCGAGCCGGACGCCGGTTCGGACGCGGCCGGGATGAAGACCAAGGCCGTACGCGACGGCGACTTCTGGGTCCTCAATGGCGTGAAGCGCTGGATCACCAACGCGGGCGTCTCCGAGTACTACACGGTGATGGCCGTCACCGACCCGACCAAGCGCTCCAAGGGCATCTCTGCCTTCGTCGTCGAGAAGTCCGACGAAGGCGTCTCCTTCGGCGCCCCGGAGAAGAAGCTCGGCATCAAGGGCTCCCCGACCCGCGAGGTCTATCTGGACAACGTCCGCATCCCCGCCGACCGCATGATCGGCGAGGAGGGCACGGGCTTCGCCACGGCCATGAAGACCCTGGACCACACCCGCATCACCATCGCCGCCCAGGCCCTCGGTATCGCCCAGGGCGCGCTCGACTACGCCAAGGGCTACGTCCAGGAGCGCAAGCAGTTCGGCAAGCCGATCGCGGACTTCCAGGGCATCCAGTTCATGCTCGCGGACATGGCCATGAAGCTCGAGGCCGCCCGTCAGCTCACCTACTCCGCGGCGGCCAAGTCGGAGCGCGTCGACTCCGACCTGACCTTCTTCGGCGCGGCGGCGAAGTGCTTCGCCTCCGACGTCGCGATGGAGGTCACGACGGACGCGGTCCAGCTGCTCGGCGGCTACGGCTACACGCGCGACTACCCGGTCGAGCGCATGATGCGCGACGCCAAGATCACCCAGATCTACGAGGGCACGAACCAGGTCCAGCGCATCGTGATGGCGCGCAACCTGCCGTAGGGCCCCGGGCGCGGCACGCAGGACGACGGAGGCACCCCGGTCAACGGGGTGCCTCCTGCCGTTGAGGGGTGGCGGACTATGCGTACCGGGGGAGATCTCCCGTCGGGATCGTCCACTCACCAATGGTGATGTTCTCGCCGTACACGAACTCCTTGCGCGTGGCGTAGCGAGGGCCCTCCGGGGTGGGGTGGATGTCGCAGAGGACGGCGCCCGAGCCGGTGCGTGGGTCGAACAGCGCGTAGACCGGGATGCCCAGGAGCGGGTAGTCCCGCATCTTGCCCACCCAGTCATTGTCCGGATTCGAGCGGGAGACGACCTCGATGGCGGCGAGGAGTGTGCGGGCGTCGAAGGAACCCTCGCCTTCCATGTCCGCCTCGGCGATCACCATCACGTCGGGGTGCCGCATGATGCCCTCGGGCGCGTGCTCCACGTCCGGAGTGCCGGTATGGGCCACCAGCCCATCCGGCAGGACCTTCTCGAGGCGCCTGCGCACCCGCAGCACGGTGAGTTCGTGCGGCCTGGCGGGCGACATCATGTCGTGGACGATCCCTTCCTTGGTGATCTCGAACTTGCCGGGAAGGGTGTCGTCCATCGCCTGAACGAACTCCCGCATGACCTGGTACTGGCGGGCGTCGTGCTCAGCGTCGTCCGGGGCGATGGTCATGTGGCTCGCTCCTCGTCGTCCGTACCCGGCGGCAGGGGTCGTCCCCTTCATGCTAGGCGGCCTCGGCGAGGTCGGTCCGGCAGTCCCTGCACCGGCCTCGGGCCGGGGCGCGGAAGGCCCGGTCGCACACGTCGCAGTTCTGGAGCGGGTCACGCGCTCTCGCGGACTCCGACGGGGCGGGTAGCGGGCACGGCAGGAGTGCGGTGAGCCGGTGGGCGAGAAGGCTCGCCGGCTGTCTCAGGCGGTCGGGCAGGTCCGTCATCAGGGCGTGGCGTACGGCGTCGGGGTGGCGTCGCGTTCGAGCCAGGCGGCGACGGCGGGGGCCAGGCGGCGGACGTCGTGCGCGCCCAGGAGCAGCCGGGGCTCGTCGCGGCGCAGGCCGGCGAGAAGGTCCGTGGCCACGCGATGGCGCTCCAGGTCGGGAGCCTGCGGCTGGGGGAGGGGTGGGCGCGGGCGCTTCGGCGGCTGCGGTGCAGGGGCGGGGGCTTCCGGCACGGGCTCCGGTTCCGGAAGGTCGGACGGCGGGGGAGGGCTTGTGTGCCGAATTGGCAGGGGCGCTGTGCTCACGTCCGGGTGGTTGTACGAAATCGTGCGGGTCACCAGCTTCCCTCCGGGAAGCCGCTCACGCGTGCGCTCCAGGTAGCTGTGCCCCCTTAACTCGCGCAGCGCGGCGCCGATACGGGCCTCGCTCTCCGGGAACCGCTCGGCGAGCACCTTGATGCCGACCTTGGCCCCGCCGGGCAACGACTGGATGTGCACGGCGAGTCCGATCGCGACGAGGGACAACTCGCCGTGCTGGGCGAGGTGGTTGCCGACGATCGTGAAGCGGCTGTACCGCGTTCACGTGGATCACCCCGGAGGGGACGACGCGTCCGGGATCGGGGGACGACGCGCGCGAGGGCGCGCTAACCTGCTGGGTATCCATCGGGAAGCCCTTTACTTCCTCGGTGGTCAGGCCCTCGTTCGAGATTGCAGTCTCGGCCGGGGGCCGTCGCATGTCTGGTGTTGTTGCGGCGAGCATATGCCCGCCAACAGGCCGGAAATCCAGCCCGATTGGCCAAGGTCACCCGTGAGAGTGACGGGACGCGGGGTGGGGTCGGGTGGGTACTTTCCCCGTTTCTTTCAGGGGTACTTCAAAGCCTTCTACATCGTGCGGGACCGCGTCGCGGACAACCGGGTCGCGGACCTCCGCGACCCGGTGCGGACCGGTCACGAGGCGAGGTTCCGTGACTCCAGGAATGGATTGGACGCGCAGTCGGCTTCACGCACGCCGTGTGGGGGACGTGACGTACGCGTCCGAGAGCCGACAGGCCGGGCTACGCCCGCCCCCACCCCAGCAGCGCCCCGTGCGGCAGAACCAATCGGCCGTCCTCCGCGAGGAACTCCGGGCACAGCGCGTCGTATGCACGCTTCGCCGCCGCCACACCCTCCGGGCCCCGGCTGTTGACGAGCTGCCCGATCGCACCGATACCGGCCGCAGGGCCCGCCCACCAGTCGTCCGCGTCGGCGCGGTGCTCCCAGGCGAGTGCGTCGGTGTGCACGTCCGCGAAACCGGCCGCCGTGAGCAGCGCGCCCAGGCCGTCCCGCGTGCGGGGGAAGTCGTCCTCGGGCGCCAGAGCGGCGAGCCAGGCCGGGCGGCTCAGACCCGCGGCCTGCGCCGCACGGCCGACCAGGCTCTGGCCGGCGCTGCCGGGAGACTGCCAGACGGTGACGGCGACCCGGCCGCCTCGGCCGGTGACCCGGCGCAGTTCGGCGAGCGCGTGCAGCGGACGGCCCACGTGGTTGAGCACGAAGTTCGCGGCGACTGCGTCGAACTCGTCGTCCGCGTAGGGGAGTTGCGGCAGTGTCCCGAGCCGCACATCGACCCCGGGCGCGGCCCGCCGGGTCGCCTCCACCATGGTTGCCTCGGCATCCACGGCCCGGGCGACCGCGCCGCGCGCGACGGCCGCCACCGTCACCGATCCGGTCCCGGAGCCCACATCGAGCACCCGTACCCCGGGCCCGATGGCGGCGGCGTCCAACAACAGAGGCACCGTGTGGGCGCAGAGGCGGGCGAAGGTGTTCGCGTACGCCTCGGCCCGCCCCTGCCAGATCCGTCGCTCGCTCTCGTCGAACGCGGTCGGCGACGGCACGTCAGTTACCCGTGACCGTGACCTTCTCGTCGTTCTTCAACTGCTCCACCAGCTGCTTCACCTTCGTCTTGTCCCAGACGAGGTTGCCGCCGCGGGAGCCCGAGATCGGCATGTTCATCGACTTGCCCTCGCCGCCGGTGACGCCCTTCATCGCGAAGAACATCTGGCCCAGCGACCACAGGCTCATGTCCTTGTCCACGATCAGCGTGTCCAGGCCCGCGCCCATGGTCGGGTAGAACTTGAAGGGGTTCAGGACCGTGCCCGGTGTCGCCGCCTGGGAGGCGAGGGCCGCGAGGAACTTCTGCTGGTTCTTCGTACGGTCCAGGTCGCTGCCCGCGAAGGCGTACCGGGTGCGGACGAACGCCAGCGCCTGCTCGCCGTCCAGCGTCTGCTTGCCTGCCTGGAAGTCGGCGCCCGACTTCTTGTCCTTGAAGGCCTTCGGGATGTCCATCTCGACACCGCCGAGCGCGTCCACGATGCCCGCGAAGCCGGCGAAGCCGATCTCGACGTAGTGGTCGATGCGCAGACCGGTGTTGTGCTCGACGGTGCGGACCAGCAGCTCCGGGCCGTCCTCGGCGTACGCCGCGTTCAGCTTCACCCGGCGGCCGGTGTTCGGGAAGAGCTTGCCGGACTCGGAGCCCTTGAACGACGGTATTTCGACGTCCGAGTCACGGGGCAGGGAGATCAGCGTCGGGCCGTTCGAGCCGTCGTGCAGGATCATCATCGAGTCGGTCCGCTTGCCCTCGGCCGAGCCCGTGTGGAGCTTCTTCTTGTCCTCGTCGGACATGCCCTCACGGCTGTCGGAGCCGACGATCAGATAGTTCGTGCCGTCGCCCGCGCCCGGCCGCTCGATGACCTTCGCGAGCTCGACCTCGCGCTTGAGCTTGCCGTCGGCCCAGAAGTACGTGCCGATCGAGACCGCGAGCAGCGCCACGACCAGGACCAGCGAGCCGATCTTGAGCCGGCGGCGCCAGTCGGGGGCCTGGCGACGCGGTGCGTAGCCGACCGGCGGCGGGGTGCCGGGGCCGCCGCCACCGGGGGCTCCGTAGACCTGGCCCGTGTTGTAGCCGCTGTCATAGGGGTCGCCCTGGAGGTCGTCGTACCCCTGTGACTGCTGCTGCGGGACCGGTCGTCGCTGCACATGGCGCATCACGCGAGCGCTTTCGGGCTGGGAGCCCTGGCTGCCGCGTCCGTATCCTTCGGGCCAATCGTTCATGCCGACAGTGTGCCGGGGCGGCCCGCAGCCTTACAGAGGGGGTGGGAAATCGGACCGGGCCTGTTGCCAACCTGATGCAATGCACCGGCTCTGTGACCCGCGCATATGGTGGACGCCATGACAGATCAGGCCCAGCGCTCGGAGTCAGTAATTCCGGGCAAGCCCACTTCGGCGTCCCGTACCACCCTCAGTCACATCATGACCGGCAGTGACACCAATCTCCTCGGTACGGTGCACGGCGGCGTGATCATGAAACTGGTGGACGACGCCGCGGGCGCGGTCGCGGGCCGGCACTCGGGCGGACCCGCGGTCACGGCCTCCATGGACGAGATGGTTTTCCTGGAGCCGGTCAGGGTCGGCGATCTGGTGCATGTGAAGGCGCAGGTCAACTGGACCGGCCGGTCCTCGATGGAGGTCGGGGTGCGGGTCCTGGCCGAGCGCTGGAACGAGTCGACACCCGCCACCCAGGTCGGCTCCGCCTATCTCGTCTTCGCGGCGGTCGACGGCGACGGCAAGCCCCGTGCCGTCCCGCCGGTGATCCCCGAGACCGAGCGGGACCGGCGGCGCTACCAGGAGGCGCAGATCCGGCGTACTCACCGGCTCGCCCGGCGCCGTGCGATCAAGGAGCTCCGCGAGAAGCGCGCCGCCGAGGGCATGGACGACTGAGGCTCCGGGCCTCAGGGGCAGACCACCTGGTCCCCGTTCACCGCGCCGAACTCGCCCTGCTGCGTGTCCTCCGCCCGCACCGGCGTCACACCCTTGTAGTCGGTGCCCGCGATCACCTTCAGTGTTCTGCCCCGGCCCTTGACGGCCCGTGTCTCGCATCCGCGCAGCGCCGTCGCCAGCGTGCGGGCCGAGCGGTCCCAGCGGGGGTCGTACTCGACGAGCGTGCGCCGCACCTCGGGGCCGCCGCCGCTGAGCGGGGCGCGGGTGGTGTCGAAGCCGGTGGACCGCAGTGCGTCGTCGACCCTGCGGCCCAGTCCGTCGGTGCGCGTCCCGTTGTGGACCTGCACCCGGATCTGCTGCGGAGAGACGTCCACCGGCGTCGCCTTCGGCTTCTTCGCGACGGCGGCCGTGAGCGGCTTGTCCTCGCGGATCAGCCGGAAAAGCCGCTGCGCCTTCGCCTCGTCCCACTTCACCGTGGAGCCGATGCGGCCGGCCGGACCCGATCCGGCGACGGGCACGGACGTGAACTCCGACGAGGCGGCGGAGAAGCTGCGCATCGCCCGGCCCAGCGTCAGCATCTCGTCGGTGCCGAAGCCCGCGTCGGCGCGCACGGACCGGAGCATGGCGGATGTCACCTCGCGGAACTTCACCGGGTTCAGTACGACACCGGTGCTGGAGGCCCGGTCGATGAGGGCTGCGAGGAACTTCTGCTGGCGCTGCATACGGCCCAGGTCGGACGCCCCGTCGACATGGCGTGAGCGCACGTACTGCAGCGCCTCGCCGCCGTCCAGCTCATGGCTGCCCGCGCCGAGATCCAGCCCGGTGTACGCGTCCTTCATCGGCCGGGCCGTGCAGACCTTCACCCCGCCGACCGCGTCCACCGTCCGCATGAAGCTGGTGAAGTCGACCTCCAGATAGTGGTCGATCTTCACCTTGGTCATCTGCTCGACGGTGCGCACCGTCAGCCCCGGGCCGCCCTCCGAGTACGCCGCGTTCAGCTTCACCGGATGCGCCTGGTGACGTCTGCCGGTGTTGCGGTCGGTGTGCTCGGGGATCTCCACGTAGCTGTCGCGCGGCAGGCTCACCACGCTCGCCCGGTCCCGGTTCCGGGAGATGTGCACCAGCATGATCGTGTCGGTGCACCGGCAGGGCGCGCCGCCGAGTCGGTACTTCTCCTTCTCCTCGGCGGTGATCCTGTCGCGGCCGTCGGTGCCGACGAGCAGCAGGTTCATTCCGTGCCCGGCCTCGGGGCGGTTCTTCATGTCGCGGAACGGGTCCACCCGCCCGATCCCGGTGTCGAGGCTGGTCATCACCGCGTGCCCGATGGCGCCGGCCCCCAGCACCAGGACCGAGAGCGTCGTCGCCACCCGCAGGCCCCAGCGAGGACGGGCGACCGGCTGTCTGGTCCGTGGCCTCGGATGCGGCCGGGGCCGGGGGCGGGGCGGTGTGGGCACGGGGGAGACACCTCCGCGGGCGACTGGGGGGAATCCTGCACACCGTAGGCCCATACGATCTGCGACCGAGGGCATCGACCGGCCGCCGCGCGTCGGTGTCCCCCGTTCGCGGTAACGTGGCGCCCGATGAACGCCACGCCCCCTGTCTCCGTGATCATGCCGGTCCTCAATGAGGAGCGGCATCTGCGCAACTCGGTCCGCCACATCCTCGAGCAGGAGTACGGCGGCGAGATGGAGGTGGTGATCGCGCTCGGCCCGTCCACGGACCGCACCGACGAGATCGCCGCCGAGCTCGTACGGGAGGACCCGCGCGTCCACACCGTGCCGAACCCCACCGGCCGTACCCCGGCCGCGCTGAACGCCGCCATCAAGGCCTCCAGCCACCCGATCGTGGTGCGCGTCGACGGCCACGGCATGCTCTCCGCGAACTACATCGCCACCGCCGTCCGCCTCCTGGAGGAGACGGGCGCGCAGAACGTCGGCGGCATCATGCACGCCGAGGGCGAGAACGACTGGGAGCACGCCGTCGCCGCCGCGATGACGTCGAAGATCGGTGTCGGCAACGCCGCCTTCCACACCGGCGGCCAGGCCGGCCCCGCCGAGACCGTGTATCTGGGTGTCTTCCGGCGAGAGGCGCTGGAGCAGCAGGGCGGTTACAACGAGGAGTTCGTCCGCGCCCAGGACTGGGAGCTGAACTTCCGTATCCGCGAGGCCGGCGGCAGCATCTGGTTCTCGCCGGAACTGAGGGTGCAGTACCGCCCGCGGCCGTCCGTGCGGGCGCTGGCCAAGCAGTACAAGGACTACGGCCGCTGGCGCCATGTCGTCGCCCGCTACCACCAGGGCTCCATCAATCTGCGCTATCTCGCCCCGCCGACCGCGGTCTGCGCGATCGCCGCGGGTGTCGTGGTGGGCGTGGCGCTGACCCCGTGGGGACTGGTCGTCCCCGGCGGCTACCTCGCCGCGATCACCGCCGGATCGGTGCCCGCGGGCAAGGGCCTGCCGCTGAAGGCCCGGCTGCAGATCCCGGTGGCGCTGGCCACCATGCACATGTCGTGGGGGTTCGGCTTCCTGACCAGCCCGCGCGCGCTGGCGAAGAGGGTCATCGCGAGCCGCCGCCCGGCGGTACGGACCGCCTCCGCCTGACCGGCACAGCGACACGGAAGAGCCCCGGGCGAAACGCCCGGGGCTCTTCCGTGTCCGCGTCGACTAGTAGGTGAAGCCGCGCTGGATGTCCATGCAGCCCTTTTCCTCACCGTTGAGCGCGCGCGCCGATTCGGGAGTCTTGTTGTCCTGCTGGGCGGCGGCCTTCGGGAAGGTGTCGCCCTGGCGCCAGTCGGCACCCACGATCAGCGTGATGCCGGTGACGTCCGTCGACTTCTTCACCGAAGTGAGGGGAATCCCGAGGGACTTGGCGACTGCCTGCGCGTCGCCCTCCAGTTCCGCGTTGGAGAAGCGGATCACCGTCTTGGCCTGCGGGTTGCTCGTGGCGTCCGCCCGTGCCTGCGTGAAGCCCTTGGTGTTCAGCAGCTCGGACACCGCCGTCGCGCGGCGCTTCTCGGGGACCTTGCCGTCGGCTCCGGTGCCGTTCTGCACCGTCACCGCGATCTCACCGGGCGCGGCGGCCGGATCCTTGGAAACCGCCGGAGGCTTGGGCTTCTTCGCCGGGGCCTTCGATGCCTTGCCGTCGAGCGGGATGTCCTCCCGGACCATCCGGAACAGCTGCTCCGCGTCCCCGGGCTTGGGCTCGACCTTGCCGTTGAAGCGGGCGCGCTGCGAGTAGACGTTCGGCATCGTCGTCATGGTGATCCGGCCGGTGGGAACACTCTTGAGCTCGTCACCGAGGTCGTAGAGGTTCTTGACGGAGTTGATCCCCTTGTCGACGGTGAGCGCCCCGATCGCGGCCTCGGCGAGCTTGCGCAGCTTGTTCGGGTCGGTGAGCTTGGTGTTCTCCCGCAGCTCGCGCACCATCGAGTTCATGTACATGTGCTGCGCGTGGGTACGGGCGAGGTCGGTGCCGTCCTCGAAGCCATAGCGCGTACGCAGCCACTGCAGCGCCTGCTCGCCCTTTACCGAGTGCGTGCCCCGGGGGAGCTTCAGACCGGAGCCCTGGCCCGTCCTGTTGCGGGAGTGGACGTTGTCCTTCACGCAGACCGGGACGCCGCCGATGGCGTCGGCCATGGAGACCACACCGGAGAAGTCGATCATCATGAAGTGGTCGATGGTGATACCGGTGAGCTCGTACCAGGTGGCCACCGTGCAGCCCGGACCGCCGCGCTGCAGCGACTCGTTCGTCAGCGCTTCCGGGACCGCGGCGAACCGCTTGTCGGTGTCGGGGTTCTTGCACTCCGGGATCTTCACCACGGTGTCACGCGGCATGCTGACCACCGAGATGTTGGAGCGGTCGGCCGACAGATGCAGCAGCATCTGCACATCCGCCAGCGGCGGCGAACCGAAGTTCTCCTTGGCGCCGCCGAGTTCCTGGTTCTCCTTGGAGTCCCGGGCGTCGGAGCCGATGAGCAGGATGTTCATGGGAGTCTGACCGGCGGCGTTGGCCTTGTGGTCCCGCATCTTGTCGCCGAGGGTCAGATCGGCCTTCTTGAGCTTGCTGTTGAGGTGCTCGTAGTACAGATAGCCGGCCCCCGCCGTACCGAGTATCAGCAGCGAGAGAACGGACGCGACCCAGCGCAGTATCCGGCGTTTCCCGCGCTTGTCGGCGCGGCGCGGACCTCCGCTGCGATGGCCGTTGCCGGTCCTGCCCCTGCCGGAACCGCCGACGGCCTGCGCCGGGACGCGGCTGTCCTCGTCATCGAGCGTCAGGTGCCTGCGGCCGTTGGGCTCGCCGTCGGCTCCCTCCGCGTACAGGCCCTCGTCCCACCCCAGTTCACGCGCCTGCGGAACGCCCTCCCGCGTTCCCTTCCCCCGAACGCTGTTCTGCCCCACCCCTGGTCCCCCCTGTCGTTCAGGCCCGCCGCACGACCGGGAGACCCCGGGTCACTTGGCGCACACCTGTTTGTCCGCTTCGACCTTCTGCACACCCTCCGGCGCCTTCGCCGGACCGGTGAGGGGCACCCCTGCGCCCTTGTAGTCGCCACCGAGGGTCAGCGTCATCGCCTCAAGCCCCACGGCTTCCTTCGTGCCCGGCTTCAGAGCCGTGGCGGGCAGACCCATCAGATCCGCGAGCTTGCGGGCCTGGTCCGCCTGGTTGGGCGCGTACGCCAGCGTCGTCTTGGCGAGCTTCTGCGGCGCGTTGCCCTCGTTGCTCGACTTCAGAACTCCCTTTTCGTTCTGCAGCCACGTCAGCGTCGACAGCGCCGCCCCCTGGGTGTTGCTGCCGTTGAAGACCGCGACCCGAACGTCGGCCGCCGCTGCACGCGGGCCCTTGAGCAGCCCCTGCTGCTTGTTCTTGGCGTCCTGCTCCTTCTCCTTCACCTCGGTGAGCGAGGTGTCGTCCTGGATCATCGAGAACAGCGGCTTGGCCTTGCCCTCGTTCAGCAGCACCGTCGCCCCGTCCGTGTTGTCCACCACCGGCACTGTCGCGAAGGTGATGTTGCTCGGGTTCACCTTGGACAGCTCCATCCCGAGATCGCGCAGCCTCGAGATCTTGCCTATGCCCGTGTCGACGGTGAGCGCCTTGGTGGCCGCCTCCGCCAGGTCCCACATCTTGGAGGGGCTGGAAAGGGTGTCGCTGGACTTCATCTTGCGGATGAGCGAGCTCAGGAACTGCTGCTGGATCTCGATACGGCTGAGGTCACCGCCGAAGCCCACCGAGTGCCGGGTACGGACGAACGCCAGCGCGTCCTCCCCCTCCAGGACGTGTTTTCCCGCGGGGAGGTTCAGTTTCGAGTCTTTGTCGTTGATGTCCTTGGCGAGGCAGACCTCGACGCCGCCGACGGCGGTCGTCATCGTCTTGACCGCGTTGAAGTCGGCCATCATGAAGTGGTCGACGGTGACACCGGTGAGTTCCTTGACGGTCCGCATGGTGCAGCCCGGGTCGCGGCCCGACTGGCCGAGGCTCTCGTTGAACCGGGTCCGCTGCGTGCCGGGGACGACCTTCGACGCGTCACCGGTCTTCGTCTCGCAGTCCGGGATGTCGGTGATCAGGTCGCGCGGGATGGACAGCGCGGTGGCGTTCGTCCGGTCCTTGGAGACATGGAAGAGGATCGTGGTGTCGGCGTGCCCGACGCTGTTCTTGTCGCCGTAGGACTCATTGCCGGCACCCGAGCGCTTGTCGGTGCCGATGACGAGGATGTTGACGGCCTGGTCCTTCTTGAAACCGCCGCTGCCGGCGCCCGCGACGTCGACGGTGTTGAGGTTCGAGTCGAAGTGCCGGTAGACGAGATACGTGCCCACCGAGCCGGCGACGACGAGAAAGGCGACCACGCCGCCCGTCCACATCAGCGCCTTCTTCTTGCGGGACTTGGGCTGCTTGCGCTTGCGGCGGCCGGCCGTCGGGGGGTTCTGGCCACCCGAGGCGTCACCTCCGCGACGGGAGCGCTGCGGCGGCACCTCGCGGCCGGGCGTGGCCGTTCTGCGGCCCTGACTGCTGCGGGGGCCCGGAGTTCTGGTGGCGGAGGGGGCCGACGGGGACGAATGCGCTGCGGATTGACCCAGTCGCAGTTCGTAGTTGCCGGTCTGCGGATTGAGTACCCACTGGTCGGCGGGGTCGATCTCGTCCGCCCGCCCACGGCTTTGCGCATCCACGGTTGCCTGAATCCTCCGTCGGTGCCACGCGAAGCGCCTCCCCCCGAAAGGCGCTCGGTCTATCGATCCACTAGTGCGCGACGCGGGGTCGTAGCACCGGATCGCGTCACACTATCCGCCCAGTTCAACGCGAGGCGACGTCCGTGACAAATTCCACGCCCCTTACAACCGGGCAATTCGCCCATTCCTCATGGACTGTGGGCCCTGCCTTGGTCATTGCTTTACTCACAGGTGCCTGCGGCGGCATTCCGTCCGGGGAAGGTCGGCGAGGCGCTCGGGCTCGTGGAGCTGTCGGCGTCCGGCTTCCGGTCGCCCTCCGCACTGCTCGGCACCACCTTGACGGGCTTGTCGGCGCGCAGGTTCTTGAAGAGCTTGGCCGCGTCGGGCTGCACCAGCTCGTCGCGGTTTGGATCGGCGGCGTACGGCTGCCGGGGGACCGTGAGGAACTGCACCTTCTCGGTCGGGATGCTGCGGACCGAACGGGTCAGGTTGTACAGGTCCCGCAGCGAGTCGAGGCCCGGGTCCGTGGTCAGCGACTTGGTCGCCGCGTCCAGGACGGGGTAGAGCCGCGCGGGATTGAGCAGCACACCGTTGCTCTGCACCTTCTTGACCAGCGAAGCCAGGAACTGCTGCTGGCGGTCCATTCTTTCGGTGTCGCTGCCGTTGCCGATGGACTTGCGGGCCCGCACATAGCCGAGGGCCTGTTCGCCGTTGAGGGTGTGCTTGCCCGCGGCCAGCTTCAGATGCGCGTCGGCGTCGTCGATCGGCTCCTTGAGGCAGACCTCGACGCCGTGGACCGCGTCGACCATCTTCTTGAAGCCGCTGAAGTCCACCACCATGTGATGGTCGACGCGGATGCCGGTCATGCGCTCGACGGTACGGATCGTGCAGGCCGCACCACCGAACTCGAACGCCCAGTTGAACTGTGCGAACTGCTCCCGGGTGCGCGTCCCGTCGGGCTTGCCGCAGCTGGGGATGGTCACCATCAGGTCGCGCGGTACGGACATCGCGGTCGCGCTCTGCCGGTTCGCCGCGATGTGCAGCAGGATCGTGGTGTCCGAGCGCTGGCTGCCGCCGTCGTCGCGGCCGTACTTGTCGTTCCCCTTGCCGGAGCGGGTGTCCGAGCCGAGGAGCAGGATGTTCTGCGCGCCCCTGGCGACCGGTGTGGGCCGCTCCTTCTCGTATGTCTCGAGCTCGGCGGCCGCCGTGGTGTCGGTGGTGATGTTCCCGTCGAGCTTGCGGTAGAGGTACCAGCCGACACCGGCGGCGACGAGGACGAACAGAGCGGTCCCGAGGGCGACCCAGCGCACCCAGTGGCGCTTGCGCTTCGGGGTCTCGGGGGCGGCGGGCCCGTCCTGTACCGGACCGACGGGTCCGGCCGCGACCGGTTCGGCGTCCTCGTCCGGAACCGGCCCCTGCCCATAACCGGACTCTCCGGACTCCGGCCGAGCTGCCGTCGCGGGCCCGGGCTCATCCGGCGCGGGCTGGTCCTGTGCCGACATGCCTGACGGGTGCGTGTCCTCGGCCCGGTCGTCCGGCTCCGCCGGCGTGCCAGCACTCTCCGTCACGGCTGCGTCCATCCTTCACGGCGTCGGCGGCGCGCTGGGCCGCCGATCGCAGGACTAGACGGCTGAACCTCGCGCTTGGTTGTGCGTTGAAGCACGCGTATCGCCGATCATCCACCGCGGTCGAGCCGGGAGCCCGGGGGCTCGGCCCGGGTGTGCGCCACACGAGTGGACCCCGGACGCTTGTCATACCGCGGTGTTGGTGACCCGCTCATTGTTGATGCGCTTGTCCAGGCTCTCTTCGGACAATTCCCCGATATTCCGGCACAACACCACGGACCCGCCCGCGGCGAGCGGCGCGAACAGGCCGGCGGACAGGCCGGCCCAGGAGTCGTAACCGCGTCCTGTCAGCAGCCGCGACCCGCTGACCAGGCCCAGCTCGGCCGCATCCGTACGGGCACGGTCGACCAGCTGCGCTCCGCTCAGCTCCTCCCCGTCGACGGCCAGCGCGGGCGCCGCCGAATCGACGGGAGCGAACGGGGCGAAGCGGTCGCCCTGTGCCGGCACCTCCACCGCGTAGTCCATGAATCCGGCAGGCGGCTGCGGGAACCGGCCGCCGAGCGGCCGCAGCGCGAGCGCCACCCGCTCACCCGAGCACGCCAGAGCCTCCTCCAGCGTGTCGGGACCGCTGACGACGACATCCGCATCCGCCGGGTCGCCGCCCACCTCCACGGTCACCCCGACCGAGGAAGCGGCGAGCAGCCACACCGCGCTCTGCCAGTGCGCGGGCAGCAGCAGCGCGAGCCGGTCGCCGGGTCCGGCGGTCAGGTCGCCCTGGAGCAGATTCGCCGTCTTGGCCACCCAATTGGCGAAGGTGGCGACGGACAATTCCACGCGCTCACCGGTGGCGTCGTCGTAAAAGGTGACCAAGGGGCGCGCCGGGTCCGCGGCGAGCGCGGATCGCAGCAGGTCGGCGGGGGTACGGTCGCTGGCGTTCACCCGCGCAAGCGTACGCGCCGGTGGGCCGCCCCGGGCCGCCGTACCGGTGACGGGGTCCTCCGGACGGACCGACGCCACACCGATTTCCCGGTGCGCGGAGTCGGCCGCCCCGACCCAGGATTTTTTCCATGCGTGGATTCCTGGCTTCTTCGATCGGCGTCGCCGTTTCGGCCGCGCTCGTCATTCCGCTTTCGCCGGCCGCCGGTGCGGTCGCCGCCCCATCGCGGGCGGCGCAGGCTCCGGACGTGCCCGGCTCCACCCAGTCGCTGCCACTGGAGGCGATCGGGCAGTCCCCGTCGGACCGTTCGCGCGGACCGATGGCGGAACAGGGTCTGCTCCAACGGGACGTCAGACCCTTCTACCTCGTCGGTGTCGTGTGGAACGACGTCGACGCCGAACTGCACGGCACCGTCCAGGTGCGTACCCGAGCCGTCGGCTCCGGCGCGTGGTCCGCCTGGCAGGACGTGGAGACCCACAACCACGACCACAGCGCGGACCCCGACAGTGCCGAGAGCACTTCGGGCAGGGCGCGCGGTTCGACGGCCCCGCTGTGGGTGGGCGCGTCGGACGGCGTGGAGGTGCGCGTACGGCCGGACGGGCAGGAAGCCGCCCGGCTCCCCGAGGGGCTGCGCGTCGAGCTCGTCGACCCCGGCGACGACCCCGACCCCCGGACACCCCCGGGCGGCGTCCCGGCCGGCGATGCCGTACTCCCGGCGCTGTCCGTCGCCGAGACGGTCGCGGAGGCCTCGCCGGTGAACACCACGTCGGTGAACACCACGGCGGGCGCGCCGCTCGCGGCGGCCGCCGCCAAGCCGTTCATCGGGCCCCGTCCGCGCATCGTCACCCGCAAGGGCTGGGGCGCGAGCGAGTCGCTGCGCGAGAAGGGCTTCCTCTACACCAAGTCGGTCAAGGCCGCGTTCGTGCACCACAGCGCCACGGGCAACAGCTATACGTGCAAGCAGGCGCCCTCAGTCCTCCGCAGTATCTACCGCTACCACGTCGTGAGCAGCGGCTGGCGGGACTTCGGCTACAACTTCGCCGTCGACAAGTGCGGAAACATCTACGAAGGGCGCGCGGGAGGCGTGGCCAAGGCGGTGCTGGGCGCCCACACCCTCGGTTTCAACACGAACAGCATGGGCATCGCCGTGCTCGGCACGTACAGTCGCTCCACTCCGCCGGCGGCGGCGGTGGCCGCGGTCGCCCGCCTGTCGGCGTGGAAGCTCGGGCTGTTCAAGGGCAACCCGAAGGGCAAGGTGACGCTGACGTCGGGTGGCAGCGGCAAGTACAAGAAGGGCAAGAAGGTCAAGTTCAACGTCATCTCCGGGCACCGGGACGGCTTCCTCACCGAATGCCCCGGCGCTCGTCTCTACAGCAAGCTCGGCACCGCCCGGAGCACATCGGCCAGGCTGCAGGGACGTGCCTGACCGGAGCGCGCTCCTCCACTGCATACACTGGCCGGTCTCGAACGAGTGACCACTCCGGCCCGGACAGGAAGCAGAGACGACAAGGTGACAGAAGCGATCCTCCTGGTCGGCGGCAAGGGCACCCGGCTGCGTCCCCTCACCGTCAACACGCCGAAGCCGATGGTTCCGGCGGCGGGCGTCCCGTTCCTGACGCACCAGCTGGCGCGGGCGCGGGCGGCGGGCGTGGACCACATCGTGCTGGCCACCTCGTATCTGGCGGAGGTCTTCGAGCCGTACTTCGGCGACGGCTCGTCGCTCGGCCTCCACCTGGAGTACGTCACCGAGGAGGAACCGCTCGGCACGGGCGGCGCGATCCGCAATGTCGCGAGCCGGCTGAACTCGGGACCCGACGAACCGGTCCTGATCTTCAACGGCGACATCCTGACCGGACTGGACATCGGTGCGCTCGTCTCGACGCACCGTTCGTCCGGGGCGGACGTCTCCCTCCATCTGACGCGGGTCGAGGACCCCCGGGCGTTCGGTCTCGTGCCGACGGATCCCAGCGGGCGGGTGACGGCGTTCCTGGAGAAGCCGCAGACGCCGGAGGAGATCGTCACGGACCAGATCAACGCGGGTGCGTACGTCTTCACGCGTTCGGTCATCGACACGATCCCGACGGGACGGCCGGTCTCCGTCGAGCGGGAGACCTTCCCCGAACTGCTGAGTTCGGGAGCCCATCTTCAGGGCATGGTCGACTCCACCTACTGGCTCGACCTCGGCACCCCGCAGGCCTTCGTCCGCGGTTCGGCGGACCTGGTCCAGGGCCGCGCCCCGTCCCCGGCGGTCCCCGGCCGCTGCGGCGACCGGCTGGTTCTGGGGTCGGCGACGGTGGCGGCGGACGCGAAGCTCACCGGCGGCACGGTGGTGGGCGAGGGGGCGACGGTCCACTCCGGTGCCCGGGTGGACGGCAGCGTGGTCCTGGCGGGCGCCGTCGTGGAGGAAGGCGCGGTGATCTCCGCCTCACTGATCGGCGCGGGAGCGCGGATCGGTGCGCGGACGGTTCTCGAGGGCGCGGTCATCGGCGACGGCGCGACGGTCGGCGCGGACAACGAACTCCGTGACGGCGCTCGGGTGTGGTGCGACGCCGTGCTCCCGGCGGGGTGCGTGCGGTTCTCCTCGGACCAGTAGCGGCCGTCGGCGGGGACCGGAACCTCCGGTCGAGGGACGGCCCGTGCTCCGGGCACGTACGCTCACACCGTGGCCGGCCGCTTCTCTCCCCACCGACCCACCCGCACCAGCGTGCGCGGCGGGCACACCGCTCTGCCCGCGGCCGTCCCCCGCCAGTCCACCGCGGGCCGGACCCGGTGCTGGACGCCCCCCGGCCCCTTCGATCTCGGGCTCGTCCTCGGGCCGCTGCGCCGCGGCCCCGCCGACCCGACCTTCCGCACGACACCGGACGGGTCCGTGTGGCGGGCCACCCGGACACCCGCGGGCCCCGGCACCCTGAGGGTCGCCGTCCGGGCCGGCGCCGTCGAGGCAGAGGCATGGGGCCCCGGCGCCGAATGGCTGCTGGAACAGCTGCCCGCCCTGCTCGGTGAGGACGACGAGCCGGACGCCTTCACCCCTCGCCACCGCCTTGTCGCGCTCGCCCAGCACCGCCGCCCGGGACTGCGGCTCACCCGCACCGGGCTGGTCCTGGAGTCGCTGATCCCCTCGGTCCTGGAGCAGAAGGTCACCACGGACGAGGCCTACCGCGCCTGGCGGCTGCTCGTGCGCAAGTACGGCGAACCCGCCCCCGGCCCGGAGACCCGGCTGCAGGTGATGCCCGAGCCGCGCACCTGGGCTCTCATCCCGTCCTGGGAGTGGCACCGCGCCGGCGTCGACAACAAGCGCGCCTCCACGATCCTGCGCGCGGTCCGGGTCGCCCGCCGGATGGAGGAAGCCGCGGCCATGGAGCCCCTACAGGCCCAGGCACGGCTGGAGTTGATCCCCGGTATCGGCCCCTGGACCTCGGCCGAGGTGGTGCAGCGCAGCAACGGCGCCCCCGACGCGGTGACGGTCGGCGACCTGCATCTGCCGGGCATCGTCGGCTACGCCCTCGCGGGCGACCGCACCGCGGACGACGCCGCGATGCTCGAACTCCTCGCCCCCTACGAGGGCCAGCGGCACCGCGCCGCCCGCCTCATCCTGCTCAGCGGCCGCACCCCACCCCGGCGCGAGCCGAAGATGTACCGCGCCGACATCTCCAAGCTCTAGCCGTCTTCACCGGACGGCTAGCGCACCTCGATGAAGGCCGAGGCCTCGCGGGCCGGCCGGTCCTTCGGCGGCGCAGCCCCATGCCCGACCGCCACCGCACCCATCGGGTCCCAGGTGTCGGGCAGCCGCAGTACGTCCCGCACGACGTCACGGCAGAACATCGTCGAGGACACCCACGCCGAACCGAGCCGCTCACCCGCCAGCGCCACCAGGAAGTTCTGCACGCCCGCACCCGCCGCGACGACGAACATCTCGCGCTCGGCGGCGTCGCGCCGAGGGTCGCCGTAGTGGTGCGAGCCGTCCATCACCAGGCACGGCACGACGAGATACGGCGCCCTGCGCAGCACGTCGCCCCGCCGTACGCGCCTGGCGATCGACTCCTGCGACTTGCCGTCCCGCCGCAGATCCGCGATCCAGGCGTCCCCCATCGCGTCGAGCAACTCCGTACGCGCGGACGCCGATTCGAGCAGGACGAAACGCCACGGCGTCGTGTGGTGCGGTGCCGGCGCGGTCACGGCCGCGGCCACGGCACGGCGCACCGCCCCCGGATCCACCGGTTCGTCCGTGAACTCCCGCACGGTACGGCGCTGGGCGACGGCCTCGCGTACCGCCTCGGACGTGCCGAGGCGGAACATGTCGTCGGCCGGCGGGCGCACCATTGCCCGGGCACCGTCGCCGTCCGCAACCAGATGGGCCAGCCCGCGCACCACGGCGACCGGCAGTCCGTCCGTCTTGCCCTTGACCAGGTCGCCCGCGGCGGCGAGTTCGTCCGCGAGGGCGACGACCGTCGCGCTGAGCGGATTGCCGTGGGCGTCCTGCCCGCCGCGCAGATCGTCCAGGACCCGGACCCCCGCCGCGCCGATCGCCACATCGGTGAGCCCGTTGCGCCAGGGCCGCCCGAAGGTGTCCGTGACGACCACACCGACGTCCACGCCGAGCGCCGCCCGCAGCCCCTCGCGCAGGGCGCGTGCCGAGGCGTCGGGGTCCTCGGGCAGCAGCAGCACCGTCCCGGCGGGGGTGTTGGAGGCGTCGACACCGGCCGCGGCCATCACCAGGCCCTGCCGGTTCTCCACGATGCGCAGCGTGCCGCGCCGGGCCACCACCCGTACCGTCTCCGCGTCGATGGCCGCCTCGCGGTCCGCCGCCGACAGGACTCGGCCCTCGGCCTTGCTCACGATCTTGGATGTGACGAGCAGGATGTCGCCGTCGACGAGACCGGGCCCGGTCGACGCGATCAGCTTGGCGAGGTCGTCGCCGGGCCGGACCTCGGGCAGCCCGGGCACCGCCCGGACCTCGTACCTCACGCCCGGACCTCCTCGGCGAGCGCCAGCGCCTGCCGTGCCATCTCGGCCGTCGCGTCGATGTCCGTCATGAGCAGGGGTACGGCCCGGCAGCGGATGCCCGCCTCCTCGACCTCGGCGACCGTGTCCGCGTCGACGGTGTCGACGAGCCAGCCGTCCAGCAGCCCGGAGCCGTAGTGCGCGGCGACGGCCGCGGCCGTCGACTCCACGCCCACCGCGGCGAGCACCTTGTCGGCCATCCCGCGCACGGGCGCGTTCCCGACGATGGGGGACAGGCCCACGACGGGCACGCCCGCGTCCGCGATGGCTTCCCGGATGCCCGGCACCGCGAGGATCGTGCCCACGCTGACGACCGGGTTGGACGGCGGGAAGATGATCACGTCCGCGGAGGAGATGGCCTCCAGCACGCCCGGCGCGGGCTTCGCCTGGTCCGCGCCGACGGGCACCACGGCCTCGGCGGGCACGGACGCCCGCAGCTTCACCCAGTACTCCTGGAAGTGGATGACCTTCCGCTCGCCGTCGATCTCCACGGCGACATGCGTCTCGACGCGGTCGTCGGACATCGGCAGCAGCCGTACGCCGGGCTTCCAGCGGGTGCAGAGCGCTTCGGTGACGGCGCTGAGCGGGTATCCCGCGGCGATCATCTGTGTACGGACGATGTGGGTCGCGAAGTCGCGGTCGCCGAGGCCGAACCAGTCCGGCCCCACCCCGTACGCCGTGAGCTCTTCCTTGAGGTGGAACGTCTCGTCCTTGCGTCCCCAGCCCTGTTCCTCGTTGATGCCACCGCCCAGGGTGTACATCACGGTGTCGAGGTCGGGGCAGACCTTCAGCCCGAACAGATGGATGTCGTCGCCGGTGTTGCCGATCACCGTGACGGTCGTGCTCGCGTCGTCGCCGAGGGCCTGCTGGAGGCCACGAAGGAAACGAGCGCCGCCGATACCGCCGGCCAGAACCACAATGCGCATGCCCAACAGTCTGTCAGGCGAAGCCTGATCGTTGAGGGGCGGTGGTCGGGTGACGGGTGGGACTGTCAGGCGAAGCCTGATCGTTGAGGGGCGGTGGTCGGGTGACGGGTGGGACTGTCAGGCGAAGCCTGATCGTTGAGGGGCGGTGGTCGGGTGACGGGTGGGACTGTCGGGCGAAGCCTGATCGTTGAGGGGCGGTGGTCGGGTGGGGCTCCTAGTAGGCGGGGACGACGTCCTCGGCGGCCGGGGCGCTCTGGCTCGGGTGCATCGGCATCTCGGTCAGGCCCGGGTAGTAGATGTGCAGCGAGACCGCCGGCTCGAGCGAGTCATTGACCACATCGTGCGCGTAGCCGGGCGCGAACACGCGCTGCGCGCCCGCCGCCAGCGAGCGAGAGGAGCGCTCGGTGCGTTCGGTGAGCTCGCCCTCGAGGACGGTCAGCACACCGGAGGACGGTCCGTGGTCGTGCAGTCCGCTGCCCTGACCGGGCACCCACGACAGCAGCCACACCTCGTAGCCCGGGCCGGTGCGCAGCAGGTGGTACCAGCGGCTGGTGGCGTCGTACTCGACGAGGTGCTCCCACTGCGCGCGGTCGGCGGCGACGGAGCGGGCGAGCCCGACGAAGTCGGCGACGGTCGCCGGGTGCTCAGGGGCGGGCTGGAGGAGGTGCTGGACGGCGAGGATGTCGCCGGCGATCTGGAGGTCGCTGTCGCTGTTCATGGGTGCGGGGGTTCCTCGGCAGAGAACGAGCAAGGCGGGAGTGTCTCAGGACACGCGGGCGGAGCTGCATGCGAAGAAAAGCTGGAGCGCTACGGCATCAACAGCTGGAACAGCAACAGCGCGCCTGGACAGCGCTGCGGAACCCACGGCGGGGGGTCGCGTACTGCGCTGAGGTCGCTGGCATGGGATCAAAGGTGCCGGGTCGGCCGCCGAGATGTCAACTCTGTGACCGGTTTGGCGGCAATGTTTCACCTCATCCGGTTACGGCGTCGGGAGAAAGGTTTGTTCAGTACGGGCCGGGGAGACATGGCGCAGCAACCGGGCTCGTAAACGCCGCTGCTGTCCCGTGACCGGAATGTGATCCGGATCGCTTCCGTGGCTCGATCGCAACAAGATCGAACGCGGCGACGTCTTCCTCGGAAGACGGGGTATGCGGGGTCGTATCGGAGCAGGCCGCTGGCATGTGTCAGGTTTTTGGTGATTTGAACACTTTCCGCATAGCCTTGGTTCCGCAGAGTGAATACGGGGCCCAATAGCAGATCTCGGCTTGACTGGCCCGGATCCACACACTTGTAATTTCACTCGTGTCGTTCGGCCGAAAACGGACCACGGCAACACCACGGGGACGCAGAGACAGACGAGGGGCGCACATGACCGAGCTGTTCGAACAACTGCTGGTCGAGGACGCGGACGAGGAACTCGGCTGGCAGGAGCGCGCGTTGTGCGCCCAGACCGATCCCGAGTCCTTCTTCCCCGAGAAGGGCGGATCCACCCGCGAGGCAAAGAAGGTCTGTCTCGCCTGCGAAGTCCGTTCGGAATGCCTCGAATACGCCCTCGCCAACGACGAGCGTTTCGGTATCTGGGGCGGCCTGTCCGAACGCGAACGCCGTCGGCTGAAGAAGGCCGCCGTCTGAAAACCGACCGGATACCCCGAACAGGACCAACCACCACAAGACGGAACGCTCATCACGGTCCGCCGACTGCAGCACGATCGCAGCCGGCGGACCGTTTCCGTGTCCGCTGCCGACCGGGCTCCCGGTACCGGCCACCGGCTTCGCACCCCGGCGCATTTTCCTACCGTTAGTGTGGGGCCCCGTCCGAGACGCTCCTACGCCCCTTCGGGGCGACCCCCGGCCGGAGGGCCCGTACCTCGATGTCCACAGCCGCGTTCGCCACCGCACATCCGCCCGAGTTCCCGCGGCATGTCGTGACCGCCGTGCTCGTCTCCCATGACGGCGCGCGCTGGCTGCCCGACGCCCTCGCCGGGCTCCTGGGTCAGGAACGTCCCGTACAGAACGTCATCGCGGCCGACACCGGCAGCGCGGACGACTCGGCGCGGCTGCTCACCGAGTCGCTCGGTGCGGAGCGCGTACTGCACCTGGCGCGCCGCACCGGCTTCGGCACCGCCGTCGACGAGGCCGCCCGCACCGCCGGTGTCCTCACCCCCGACGACCTGCCCTACCTGAAGCGACCCAGCGGCTGGGACCCGGTCACCAGGTCCTGGCGCGACGACACGTACGACATGCCGGAGCTGCCGCACGGCGAACCGGTGCAGTGGCTGTGGCTCCTGCACGACGACTGCGCGCCCGAACCCGGCGCCCTCGCCGAGCTGTTGCGGGTCGCCGACTCCGACGAGTACGCGGCCGTCGTCGGCCCCAAGCTCCGCGGCTGGTACGACCGCAGGCAACTCCTCGAAGCGGGCGTCTCCATCGCCAACAGCGGACGCCGCTGGACCGGGCTCGACCGGCGTGAGCAGGACCAGGGCCAGCACGACCAGATCCGCTCCGTCCTGTCCGTCTCCTCCGCCGGCATGCTGGTGCGCCGCGACGTCTTCGAGCAGCTCGGCGGCTTCGACCGCCGACTGCCCTTGATGCGCGACGACGTCGACCTGTGCTGGCGGGCACACGCCGCCGGGCACCGCGTTCTTGTCGCCCCCGACGCCGTCCTGCGGCACGCCGAGGCCTCCGCCCGCGAACGCCGTACCGTCGACTGCGCGGGGCGCTCCGTCACGAGCCCGCACCGCGTCGACAAGGCCGGCGCCGTCTACACGCTGCTGGTCAACAGCCGTGCCGTGGCCCTGCCTTACGTCCTGCTGCGCATCGTCTTCGGCACCCTGCTGCGCACCCTCGCCTACCTCGTGGGCAAGGTGCCCGGCCAGGCCGTCGACGAGGTCATGGGACTCTTCGGCACCCTGCTGCGCCCCGAGCGCATCATCGCCGGACGCCGCAGAAGGGCGAGCGGACATGCCGTCGAGGCCGGTGAACTGCGGCCCCTGTTCCCGCCGCCCGGCGCCACCGTCCGCGCCACGGTCGAGCAGGTGGCGGGACACTTCGGCAGCGGCAAGGACTCCGACACGGGCGGTTCGCGCCACGGCGTGGTCGAGTCGGGCCCCGGCGGGGACGACGCCGATTTCCTGGAGATCGAGCAGTTCGCGCGGCTGAAGAAGATCGCGCGCAAGCCCGGACCCGTCCTCTTCGCCGTACTCCTCCTCGTCTCTGTCGTCGCCTGCCGTGGGCTGTTCGGCGGCGGATCGCTCGCCGGCGGGGCGCTCCTGCCGGCCCCGTCCGATGTGTCCGACCTCTGGTCGCGCTACGCGGACAGCTGGCACCCGCTCGGCACCGGCGGCACCCAGACGGCGCCCCCGTACCTCGCCGTTCTCGCTGTCCTGTCCACGCTCTTCCTCGGCTCGACCGGCTTCG
Organism: uncultured Actinomycetota bacterium; assembly: GCA_963836215.1. Taxonomy (GTDB): domain Bacteria; phylum Actinomycetota; class Actinomycetes; order Streptomycetales; family Streptomycetaceae; genus Streptomyces. Next base: position 3,038,510 of record CAWIIU010000005.1, on the reverse strand, counting down.
CGCTCACCGTGCTGCTCGTGTGCTCGGTGCCGCTCGCCGGACTGGGCGCGTACTTCGTCTCCCGGCCGCTGGTCGAGTCCCGTCTGCTGCGGGCCTGGGCGAGCATCGCGTACGCCTTCCTGCCCGCGGCCACCGGCGCACTCGCCACCGGACGCCTGGGCACCGCGATCCTCGCGATCCTGCTGCCCCTGATCGCCCGGGCAGGCGTCGCGGCCAACGGGCTGCGCGGCGGCGCGGGTTCCGGGGCTCGCGGCAGCTGGCGCGCCACCTGGGCGTACGCTCTGCTGCTCACCCTCGCCATGGCGTTCACGCCCGTCGTGTGGCTGCTCGCGTTCGTCCTGGGACTCGGCGTCCTCGTGCTGCGCCGCGACGCCATCAGGGCCTGGGCGCCGCGCTTCCTGGCCGCGCTCGGCACCCCGCTGCTCATCCTCGCGCCCTGGTCTCTCACCCTGCTGACCAGCCCGTCCGACTTCTTCCGCGAGGCCGGGCTCGACATCGGCAGCGGAACAGCCTCCGCGCTGGACCTCCTCGGCATCAGCCCCGGCGGTCCGAAGGCGGTCGGCGGGATCCTGCTGATCGGCATCGTGCTCGCCGCCCTGGCGGCCCTGCTGCGCGACGAGCGGCAGTTCGCGATCCGCACCGCATGGGCCGTCGCCCTCGCCGCGCTGGTCTTCGCTGCCGTCGCCAACGCATCCGGCTGGGCCGGACCCGCCACGCTCGTCTACGGCATCGCCCTGCTGGCCGCTGCCGTGCTCGGCGCCGAAGGCGCCCGGACCCGCGTCGCGACGCAGAACTTCGGCTGGCGCCAGCCGGTCGCCGTACTCATCGCGCTCGCCGCCGGTCTTGCCCCGCTGTTCGCCGCCGCGGGCTGGATGTTCAGCGGCGCCGCCGACCCGCTCACCCGGCGCGACCCGGTGCAGGTGCCCGCGTTCGTCGCCGAGGAGAGCGACACCCGCGACCAGCCGCGCACGCTCGTACTCGGCGGCACCTCGGCCGCGAAGGTCCCGTACACGCTCGTACGCGGCTCCGGCGGCCGTCTCGGCGACGCCGAACTCGCCCTGTCCGGCGGCAGCGATGCCCGGCTCGACAAGATCGTCGCCAATCTGGTGGCGGGCTCCGGCGCCGACCAGACCAGCCAGCTCAGCGGCTTCGCGATCCGCTACGTCCTCGTCCGCGACGGGGCACCGCGCCAGACCGGCCGGGTGCTGGACGCCACCCCCGGCCTCAGCAGGCTCAGCCAGCTCGACGGCAGCGCGCTGTGGCGCGTCGACCGCCAGGTCGCGCGCGCCACGATCGTCACCGGCAAGGGCGACCCGCTGCCCGTCGCGTCCGATGCCGTCGAGGCGCACGCCAAGATCCCCTCCGGCGCCGACGGACGCGTCCTGCGCATCGCCGACCGCGCCGACGAGGGCTGGCAGGCCACGCTCGACGGCCGCGTGCTCACGAAGACGACCGTCGACGGCTGGGCCCAGGGCTTCGAACTCCCCACCGAGGGAGGCCGGTTGGACCTGACGTACGAGGACTCCGCCGCGCACACCGGCTGGATCTGGGCCCAGGCATTTCTGGCGCTCGTCCTGATCGTCCTCGCCCTGCCCGGCAGGCGGGCGCAGAACGACGACGACCTTCCGGAGGAGGCCGTCGCGGTACCGGCTCAGCCGGCGGACGGTGAGGGCCGCAGGGCGCGCAGGCTGCGCGCCCAGGCCGAGGCCGAGGGTGAGGAACCGGACGGCGGTCCGCCCGCGCACGCTCCTGACGTGCCGGAAGCCCCTGGCTCCTACGCCGACCCGTACGCCCAACCCGTCGCGGACCAGGACGCGTTCGCCCAGCAGCAGTCGCCCTATGCGGCCGTGCCCCAGCAGCAGTACGGCGAATGGGACGGACAGCAGACGTACACCGGCACCGGGTACGCCGCACCGTACGGCCAGGAGCCGTACGCGTACGGCTCCGACCAGACGTACGGCGACCAGCAGGGCTATGGCAACGAGCAGTACCAGCAGCCCTATCAGGCCGACCCCTACCCGGCCGATCCGTATCAGAACGGCGGCTACGGCCAGGGGCAGTACCAGGACGGCCACGGCCAGTACCAGGAGGGGCAGGGCGGCCCGTACGAGGAGGGTCAGTACGACCCCTACACGTACGGCGACGAGCAGAGCCGGCGACCCGACCCGAACGGCAACCACGGCAACACGACGCGAGGCGAGTCCGAGTGAAGCGCACGACCATCTCCCTGCTCGCCACCGTCACCGCCCTCGCCGCGGTCACCGGCTTCGCCGCCCTGAGCGCACCTGACGGCGACAGCTCGGCGAACGAGGCCACGGCAGCCGCACGGCTCCCGGTCGAACGCTCCAGCCTGCTGTGCCCCGCGCCGAGCAGTTCCGAGGTCGCCGAGACCACCTACACGTCCTTCACCCCGGCGGGGAAGACCGGGGTGAAGGACGGCACGGCCGTCCTCAAGCCGTCCACCGCCGTGGCGGCGGCCCCGGACGCGGCACCCGCGAAGAAGGACGACCCGAAGAAGAAGGACGCACCGAAGAAGGACGCGGCGAAGAAGCCCAAGGCCGACAAGCCCGTCCTCACGCTCCAGGCGCCGGGCAAGCCCGTCGGTGCCAAGGCGAGCGGCGGAGAGGCCCCGGCCCTCGTCGGCACGGCCACCGGCCCCCTCGCTCCCGGCTGGAGCACCCAGCAGACCACCACCGCCACCGCGGGCGGCTCACGCGGGCTCCTCGGTGTGAGCTGCACCGCCCCCGACACCGACTTCTGGTTCCCCGGCGCGTCCACCACCGACGAGCGCCAGGACTACGTCCATCTCACCAACCCCGACGACACCCCCGCCGTCGCCGACATCGAGCTCTACGGCAAGGACGGCGCGCTCAAGACCACGCTCACCGAGGGCATCCCGGTGCCTGCCGGATCCAGCGTCCCGGTCCTGCTGTCCACGCTGAGCTCGCAGACCGCGGCCGACCTCACCGTCCATGTCACGACCCGCACGGGCCGCGTCGGCGCGGTCGTCCGGGCGGCCGACGACAAGGCCGGCAGCGACTGGCTGGCCGCCTCGGCCGACCCGTCCGGCACCGCGGTGCTGCCCGGCATCCCCGCGGACGCGACATCGGTGCGTCTGGTGGCCTTCGCGCCCGGCGAGGACGACGCCGACCTCAAGGTCCAGCTCGCGGCCAGAGACGGCAAGATCGTCCCGGCGGGGCACGAGACCGTGCATGTGAAGTCGGGGATGACCACGAGCATCGATCTCCAGGACGTCACCAAGGGCGAGCCCGGCTCGCTGATCCTCAGCCCGTCGCAGAGCGGCCGGCCGACTCCGGTCGTGGCGGCGCTGCGGGTGGTGCGCGGCAAGGGCGCCAAGCAGGAGGTCGCGTTCATCCCGGCCACCGCGCCGGTGGGGGAGCGGGCCACCGTGGCCGACAACCGGGCCAAGGGCTCGACGCTGTCCCTCACCGCGCCCGGTGCCACGGCCGAGGTCAAGGTCACCGCGTCGCCGGGTACCGGGGGCGGCAGCCAGGTGGTGAAGACCTACACGGTCAAGGCGGGGACGACGACCGCCTTCGTGCCGCCGGTGCCGGCCGGTCTGAAGGGCGCGTACGCGCTGACCGTGCAGACGGTGTCGGGCGGCCCGGTGCACGCGTCGCGGATGCTGGCCGTGCCGCAGGACGGCATCCCGATGTTCACGGTGCAGACACTGCCCGACGACCGGGGAACGGTGGCGGTGCCGGAGGCGAAGCAGGACCTGTCGGTGCTCGACGACTGACCGGCCGGGGCCCGGCTCTCAGGAGTCGGGCGAGCGCAGGACCCGCAGATGGCCGCGGCGTGCGACCTCCATGGGATCCGCGGTGCGGCGGCCGTTCTGCATCTCGGCCGCCCTGCCCTGCGGGCGGGCCGCCTCGCGCACGGCGTTCGCAAGAGCTTCGAGATCGTCGCCGCTGGGTCTGGCGGGGGCCGATCCGTCGGTGAGCCGCACGACGTCCCAGCCGCGCGGGGCGGTCAGCCGCTCGCCGTGCTCGGCGCACAGGTCGTAGCAGTGGGGCTCGGCGTAGGTGGCGAGCGGGCCGAGGACCGCGGTCGAATCGGCATAGACGTACGTCAGTGTCGCGACGGCGGGGCGGCCGCACGCGGTGCGCGAACAGCGACGTACAGGGCTCACGACGTTGGACGGTACCGCACTCTTGAGCGGGCTGCGACGACTCTCCACCAGGTCACTCCACCGTGTCGTGCTGTCTCGTCCTGCCGGACCCTTCGCGGGGCAACTCGCCTGACCTGCACGGAAGGAGAAGCGCCGGAACGGCGACCATCCGTGATCCGGTCATGACTTGGCGTAAATGATGTCATTCCCCAAGCTGTCAGCGATCGTCAGGGCAACTGCAATCGGGCCCAAGCGTCGTAGGAACGCTCATTTTGCGACATGCTCCTTCCCTGGCGCGGGTGTGCGATCGACGTCCGCCCCGGAGAGCTACCCTGCGTCAGTGATGGACAGTCCTGTACCGCCCCGACCGAGTGAGCCGAGGCCGCGCCGTCGCGACCGGCACGGCCGCGGTATGCGCGGGCCGGTCGCGCCGCCTCAGGTACCGCTCTCGGCGAGCCGGGCCGAATCCTTCCGTGACCTGGTGCAGGACTCGGTCGAGCGGCTGGAGCGGCGCTGGCCCCAGCTGGCCGACGTCGACTTCCTCGTGCTGGACGTGCCGGGGTCGCCGGACGAGTCGGTGCCGCTGGGCGCGTCCGCCCCCGCCGACAAGCAGCGGCCGGCCCGGATCGTGGTCTACCGGCGGCCCGTGGAGATTCGTACGAAGAACCGCGACGAGCGCGCGATGCTGATCCACGAGGTGGTGGTCGAGCAGGTGGCGGAGCTGCTGGGGCTCGCACCGGAGTCCGTCGACCCGCGCTACGGGCAGGACTGAGCACTCCCGGGCCGACCCGCGGGGACACAGTGCGTGCGGGTAGTTTGAGGCGACCGAAGATTCCAGAAAGGCCGGCTCGTGACTGCTGATCTGTCGCAGATCGTGAAGGCGTACGACGTGCGCGGAGTGGTACCGGATCAGTGGGACGAGGCACTGGCCGAGCTGTTCGGGGCCGCTTTCGTCCGGGTGACCGAGGCCGACGGGATCGTCGTCGGCCATGACATGCGGCCGTCGTCACCGGGACTGTCGGGGGCGTTCGCCCGCGGGGCGGCGGCACAGGGCGCGGATGTGACGCTCATCGGGCTCTGCTCGACCGACCAGCTGTACTTCGCGTCAGGCCGGCTGGGCCTGCCGGGCGCGATGTTCACCGCATCGCACAATCCGGCTCAGTACAACGGCATCAAGCTGTGCCGCGCGGGCGCGGCGCCGGTCGGCCAGGACACGGGACTCGCGGACATCCGCGCGCTCGTGGAGACCTGGTCCGACCAGGGCTCCCCGGCCCCGGCCGGCACCCCCGGCACGGTGACCGGACAGGACACGCTGACGGACTACGCGGCGTACCTGCTGTCGCTCGTGGACCTGTCCGTGATGCGCCCGCTGAAGGTCGTCGTGGACGCCGGCAACGGCATGGGCGGCCACACCGTCCCGACCGTGTTCGCGTCGCTGCCGCTGACGCTCGTACCGATGTACTTCGAGCTCGACGGCACCTTCCCCAACCACGAGGCGAACCCCCTGGACCCGGCGAACCTCGTCGACCTGCAGGAACGCGTACGCGCCGAAGGCGCCGACCTGGGTCTCGCCTTCGACGGCGACGCCGACCGCTGCTTCGTCGTGGACGAGCGCGGCGAGGGCATCTCCCCGTCGGCGATCACCGCCCTGGTCGCGGCGCGCGAACTGGCCAAGCACCCCGGCGGCACCGTGATCCACAACCTGATCACCTCGTGGTCGGTGCCCGAGGTGGTCCGGGAGCACGGCGGCACCCCGGTCCGTACCCGCGTCGGCCACTCCTTCATCAAGCAGGAGATGGCCGAGACCGGCGCGATCTTCGGCGGCGAGCACTCGGCCCACTACTACTTCCGCGACTTCTGGAACGCGGACACGGGCATGCTCGCGGCCCTGCACGTCCTGGCCGCTCTCGGCTCGCAGGAGTCCCCGCTCTCGGAGCTGGTCGCGCAGTACGACCGCTACAAGGGATCGGGCGAGATCAACTCCACCGTGGCCGATCAGGCGGGCCGCACCGCCGCCGTGAAGTCGGTGTTCGGCGCGCGCGAGGACGTGACGTTCGACGAGCTGGACGGCCTGACGGTCGCCGCCGCGGACTGGTGGTTCAACCTCCGCTCCTCGAACACGGAGCCCCTGCTGCGCCTGAATGTCGAGGCGCGGGACGAGGCGACGATGACCAAGGTGCGGGACGAGGTACTGGCCGTGGTCCGGGAGGGCTGAGCGCGGTGGTGGGCGCGGCGCCGGAGAACCCGGGCGCCGCGCCCCGGTCCGCCCCGACCGGCGCCGGTACGTGCAGAACGCGCCGCACCCCCCGCCCCGGCGGTACGCTGACGTGGCCCAATCCGCATGACCGCGACCGCGTGTTCGGCTGCGCAGCCGCACGCGATCCGCCCCGAAGGGACACTCCACACATGCCGCTCGAAGCCGGTCTCCTCGAGATCCTCGCCTGCCCGGCCTGCCACGCACCGCTCGACGACAGCACGGCAGCCGACACCCCCGAGCTGATCTGCACCGGCAAGGACTGCGGCCTGGCCTACCCGGTACGGGACGGCATCCCGGTCCTGCTCGTCGACGAAGCACGTCGCCCCGCCTGACACACCACCGCACGGCGATCGGAGACCCCATCCCATGCTCGACGAGTCGCTCCTCGACGACCCGGAAGCCCTGGCCCGTGCCGATCGCCGAGGACTGCTCCGTGGCGCCGCCGAAGCCGGTGCGCGCGTACGATCCGCCGCCCGGCACGCAGCCGAGGCCGGGATCGCCGACCTGAAGCCCGAGGGCCGCCCCCGCGCCGTTCTCGTCGCCGGACCCGGCCACGCCGCGACCGGGGTCGCCGACCTGATCGGCGCGCTCGCCGGCGCCTCCGCCCCGGTCACCCGGCTGCACCCCACCGGGGTCGCCCCCGCCGCCGGAGCCCTGCGCTGGGCGCTCCCCGGCTGGGCGGGCTCCCTGGACCTCCTGCTCATCGCGACGACCGACGGCAGCGAACCCGGCCTCGCGGTCCTCGCCGAGCAGGCGTACCGCCGCGGTGCCACGGTCGTCGCCGTCGCCCCGAACCGCTCGCCGCTCGCCGAGGCCGTCGACGGCACACACGGCATGGTCGTCCCGATGGCCACTGCCCCCCACGAGTTGTACGAAGAGACCCAGGCCGCCAGCCCCGGCGCGCTGTGGGCGCTGTTCACCCCGCTGCTCGCGCTTCTCGACCGGGTCGGGCTGCTGGACGCGTCCCCGGAGACGCTGGCCAAGGTGGCCGACCGGCTCGACCGGACCGCCGAACGGTGCGGACCGGCCATCGCGACGTACAGCAACCCGGCGAAGACGCTCGCGTCCGAGCTCGCCGAGAGCCTTCCGCTGATCTGGACCGAGGGTGCGGGCGCGGGTCCTGCGGGCCGTCGCTTCGCCGCCGTACTGGCCGAGCTCGCCGGCTGCCCCGCCCTCGCCGCCGAGCTGCCGGAGGCACTCCCCGCGCACGGCGGCCTCCTCGTCGGCGATTTCGCCGCCGGTGGCGACCCGGACGACTTCTTCCGTGACCGTGTCGACGAGCCACAGGCCCTGCGGGCCCGGGTCGTCCTGCTCCGCGACCGCCCGGTCGGCGGCCTCACCGCCGCCCCCGCCGCCCGCGAGCTGGCACTCAGCCACGAAACCCCGATCAGCGAACTCGAACCGGAGGAGGGGCTGGAACTGGAGGCGATCGCCGAGCTCGTGGCCATCACCGACTTCGCCGCCGTGTACCTGGCACTCGCCGACGCCCCCCAGCACGCCTGACCACGCCCGCAGCCGCCGACACCACTCCGACACGAACCCCCAGCGAGAACCGGGAAGATCATGGACCGCCTCTCCAACACCGTGCGCCCCTACGCCTGGGGGTCCACGACAGCCATCCCGGAACTGCTCGGCATCGCCCCCACCGGCGAGCCCCAGGCCGAGATGTGGATGGGCGCCCACCCCGGAGCACCGTCCCGCCTCACCCGCGAGTCGTCCGAGCGCGCGCTGTCGGACGTGATCGCCGCCGACCCCGTACGGGAACTCGGAGCAGCGGCCGTCGAGAAGTTCGGTCCCCGCCTCCCCTTCCTGCTCAAGATCCTCGCCGCCGGAGGCCCCCTCTCCCTCCAGGTCCACCCGAACCTCGCCCAGGCGAAAGAGGGTTACGCCGCCGAGGAGAGCGCGGGCGTCCCGGTCGACGCGCCGCACCGCAACTACAAGGACACCAACCACAAGCCGGAACTGATCTGCGCCCTCACGCCGTTCGACGGACTGTGCGGATTCCGTACGCCGTCGGAAGCGGCGAAGCTTCTTGCCGGGCTCGGTGTCGACTCCCTGAAGCCGTACGTCGACCTGCTGGGCGCGCACCCCGAGGAGGCCGCGCTCCGCGAGATCCTCACCGCGGTGCTCACCGCCGACCCCGAGGAGATGACGGCCACCGTTCACGAGGCAGCGGCCGCCGCCGACCGGCTCGGCGGGCCTTACACCGCGTACGCCGCGATCGCGCACCACTACCCGGGCGACCCGGGCGTCATCGCCGCGATGCTGCTCAACCACGTACAACTGCAGCCCGGCGAGGCCATGTTCCTCGGGGCCGGTGTCCCGCACGCGTATCTGAACGGCCTCGGTGTCGAGATCATGGCCAACTCCGACAACGTCCTGCGCTGCGGGCTCACCCCCAAGCACGTGGACGTCCCCGAACTGCTGCGCGTCGTCCGCTTCGAGGCGGGTGATCCCGGCGTGCTGCGGCCCGAGGCATCGACGTCCGGCGAAGAGGTCTACGACACCCCGATCGACGAGTTCCGGCTCTCCCGCTTCGTGCTGGCACCGGGCGCGGCCGCGCGCGACGTCACGGCGACCACCCCGCAGATCCTGCTCTGCACGGCGGGCAGCGTCACGGCGGGCGGACTGACGCTTGCGCCGGGCGAGTCCGCGTTCGTGCCGGCAGGTGACAAGGCAGAGATCGCGGGCACCAGCGGCGCCGGGGGCACCGTATTCCGCGCCACTGTGGTGGCCTGAGGCAGCCCCGCTTTCGGGGACTGCAACAATGGCGCCCCGTAAAGACCGGGCAAAGCCCGGACGGCGAACGACGTCAGTACGAAGGGACATCCGGCACACATGAGCGCGTCAGGCGGAACCAAGGCGATCGTGGCGGCACTGACCGCCAACCTCGCAATCGCGGCAGCGAAGTTCGTCGCGTTCCTGTTCAGCGGCTCGTCGTCGATGCTCGCGGAGAGCGTCCACTCGCTCGCGGACTCCGGCAACCAGGGCCTGCTGCTCCTCGGCGGCAAGAAGGCCCAGCGCGAGGCCACCCCGCAGCACCCCTTCGGCTACGGCCGCGAGCGCTACATCTACGCCTTCCTCGTCTCCATCGTCCTGTTCTCGGTCGGCGGCATGTTCGCGATCTACGAGGGCTACGAGAAGATCAAGCACCCGCACGAGATCACCCACTGGTACTGGCCGGTCGGCGTGCTCGTCTTCGCGATCATCGCCGAGTCCTTCTCGTTCCGTACGGCGATCAAGGAGTCGAACGCGACGCGCGGAAACCTGACCTGGACCCAGTTCGTCCGCCGCGCCAAGGCCCCCGAGCTTCCCGTCGTACTGCTGGAGGACCTCGGCGCGCTGGTCGGTCTGGTCCTGGCGCTCGGCGGCGTGGGCCTCGCCCTGGGCACCGGCGACGGAGTGTGGGACGGCATCGGCACACTCTGCATCGGTGTGCTGCTGATCGTCATCGCCGTCATCCTCGCGGCGGAGACCAAGTCGCTGCTGCTGGGCGAGGCCGCCGGCGTGGAGGACGTGGAGAAGATCAAGGCCGCACTGGTCGACGGCGAGGTCGTCACCCGCGTCATCCACATGCGCACGCTCCACCTCGGCCCCGAGGAACTGCTGGTCGCCGCGAAGATCGCCGTGGCGCACGACGACACGGCGACGGTCATCGCCAACGCCATCAACGCGGCCGAGGACCGGATCCGTGCGGCTGTCCCGATCGCCCGCGTGATCTACCTGGAGCCGGACATCTACAACGAATCGGCAGCCGCGGCGGGCGTGAACCCGGCCAAGTCCCCGGGCGGCCCGCCTCCCGAGACGCACTGACGCACTGACGCGCGATGTCGTGAAGGGCCCCGGACCGTCAGCGGTCCGGGGCCCTTCACACGTCGTGCCCTCTGGCGCGTCGGCGGGCTACTGAACTTCGCGCAGCACGTCGAGCACCGCCGACTCGTCCTGCGCCGCCGACAGCCGCTCCCGGAACCCGGTGTCCATCAACTTGCGGGAGAGCATCGCGAGGATCCGCAGATGCTCATCGCCCGCGGCCGCCTCGGGCACGGTGATCATGAAGACCAACTTGGCCTTCGTGCCGTCGAGCGAGCCCCACTCCACGCCCTCCTCGGACCGGGCGAACCCGACGACCGGCGCGGTGACCGCATCCGTCTTGGCGTGCGGGATGGCGATCTCCTCGCCCAGGCCCGTGGTGCCCTCGTCCTCACGGGCGAGGGCCGCCGCCACCAGCGCCTCCGGATCGGCGACCTTCCCGGTGCCGGCGAGCATCGCGGCCATCTCACGGATGGCGGCGTCCTTGCTCTCCGCTTCGAGCCGCACCTTCACGGTCTCCGCGGTGAGATACCCGGACAGCACCTCGTCCTGCTCCGGGGCTGTCTCCGCTGCCGCGGCCGGGGGAGCAGGCGCCTTCTCGGTGAGAACGGCCCCGGTGGTCTCGGCACCCGCAGTCGCGACGCCCGCGGCGACGGGACCCGCCGTTGCCGCACCGACCCCGGCGAGCACGGGCTCGGGCGTACCCGAACCGCCGCCGGCACCCGCGAGAACCGGCGCGGCCGGCCCACGGCCCCTGCGCCCCTTGATGTCGATCAGCGCATTCGTGGTGACGGCGGTGACCACGGTGCCGACCACCACGGCGAAGAAGAACATCGGCACCCCGCCGACCGCACCGAGCACGGCCACGATCGGCCCGCCGTGCGGCACGGCGTCCTCCACGCCGGCCACACCGGCGATCGCACCGGCCACCGCGCCACCGAGCATGTTCGCCGGGATGACCTGCGCGGGCCTGGCCGCCGCGAACGGGATCGCGCCCTCCGAGATGCCGAACATGCCCATGAACAGCGCGGCCATGCCGGTCTCACGCTCCTGCTGCGAGTACATCCGGCGGCGCATCAGCGTGGCGAGCCCCTGACCGAGCGGCATCACCGGAATGGCGGCGGCACACATACCCATGACCGTCTGGTTGCCGGTCGCGATGAGTCCGGCACCGAAGAGGAAGGCGGTCTTGTTGACCGGTCCGCCCATGTCGAACGCGATCATGAGCCCCAGGATCGCGCCCAGCAGAATCGCACTGGTCCCTGTCATCCCGCCGAGCCAGTCGGTCAGGTGCGTGAAGACCCACGAGATCGGCTTGCCGATGACATAGATGAAGAACAGCCCCAACGCCGTCGTCGCCACGATCGGGATCACGATGATCGGCATGATCGGCTGGGCGAACTTCGGGACCTTGACCTTCTTGATCCACAGGACCAGATAACCGGCCAGGAAGCCGGTGACGATGGCCCCGATGAAGCCCGCGCCCGCCTCGGAGTCGTAGAGCGAGCCGGTGTTGGCGATCCAGCCACCGATCATGCCCGGCACCAGCGCGGGGCGGTCGGCTATCGCATAGGCGATGTAGCCGGACAGGACCGGGATCATCAGCGTGAAGCCGATGACGCCGATCTCGAACACGTCTGCCCAGAAGCTGCCCTTGGGGATGGCGTAGCCCTTGGCGGTGGCGTCGCCGCCGAGCGCCAGGGAGATGGCGATCAGCAGACCGCCGACGACCACGAACGGGATCATGTACGAGACGCCGTTCATCAGCGCCTTGTAGACGATGCTGCGCTCCTTGCCGCCCCCGCCCGCTCCGGCGCCGCCGGACGCCGGACCGTCGCCGCTGCCGCCGGCCGCCGCGTGCACCGGCGCGTTCCGCACCTGCTCGATCAGCCTCTCCGGATGACGAATGCCCTCGGCGACCCCGACCGACAGCACCTTCTTGCCCACGAAGCGGCTGCGGTCGACGTCCTTGTCGGCCGCGATGATGACGCCGTCAGCCTCCATGACATCGTTGTCAGTCAAAACGTTCTCGGCGCCGATGGAGCCCTGCGTCTCCACCTTCATCTCGATGCCGAGCGCCTCCGCGGCCTGCGCCAGCTTCTCCGCCGCCATGTAGGTATGGGCGATGCCGGTCGGACAGGCGGTCACCGCGAGCAGCTTCAACTTCCGCTCCCCGCTCACCGGACTGGTCACGTGTTTCTCCTTACGCTGGGCGCAGATCGTGCTGATGCTCCCGATCCAGAGGCATCGTGCAACACCTTTGGGCCACATCAAAACCCCTGGTGACCACGTATTTAAGGGACAAGAGGCCAGTGATGTGGCCGAATCCCGCCCCAGGGCGGGCTGGGGCTCCCCACCGCTATCGGTGTAGATTCGTGACCAGAGCCAGACGTCGCTGCTGATGGCGGTCGGGCGGTCCCCTGCGGACCAACCGAGGGAGAGAGGGCCTCCGACGGACTGCACTGCGAGTGCCCGGGCATTCCTGTGCCCGCTGCCGCAGAGCCAGCCGTACCCACCCTCGACCCACACCACGAGGAGCAGCTCGCCCATGACGACTGTCGCCACCGGCCAGGACTTCAAGGTCGCCGATCTTTCCCTCGCCGACTTCGGCCGCAAGGAGATCACTCTCGCCGAGCACGAGATGCCCGGCCTGATGTCGATCCGCAAGGAGTACGCGGAGAAGCAGCCGCTCGCCGGCGCCCGCATCACCGGCTCGCTGCACATGACCGTGCAGACGGCCGTCCTCATCGAGACCCTGGTCGCCCTCGGCGCCGAGGTCCGCTGGGCGTCCTGCAACATCTTCTCCACTCAGGACCACGCCGCCGCCGCGATCGCCGTCGGCCCGAACGGCACTCCGGACAGCCCCCAGGGCGTCCCCGTCTTCGCCTGGAAGGGCGAGTCGCTGGAGGAGTACTGGTGGTGCACGGAGCAGGCTCTGACCTGGCCGGGCACGCCCACCGGCGGCCCGAACATGATCCTCGACGACGGTGGTGACGCCACCCTCCTCGTCCACAAGGGCGTCGAGTTCGAGAAGGCCGGCGAGGCTCCCGACCCGTCCACCGCGGACAGCGAGGAGTACGCCTACATCCTGACCCTCCTCAACCGCACCCTCGGCGAGAACCCGCAGAAGTGGACGCGCCTCGCGTCCGAGATCCGCGGCGTCACCGAAGAGACCACGACCGGTGTCCACCGTCTGTACGAGATGCACCGCGACGGCACCCTCCTCTTCCCGGCGATCAACGTCAACGACGCGGTCACCAAGTCCAAGTTCGACAACAAGTACGGCTGCCGCCACTCGCTGGTCGACGGCATCAACCGCGCCACCGACGTCCTGATCGGCGGCAAGGTCGCCGTCATCTGCGGCTACGGCGACGTGGGCAAGGGCTGCGCGGAGTCCCTGCGCGGCCAGGGCGCCCGCGTGATCATCACCGAGATCGACCCGATCTGCGCCCTGCAGGCGGCGATGGACGGCTACCAGGTCACGACCCTCGACGAGGTCCTGGGCACGGCCGACCTGTTCATCACCACCACGGGCAACAAGGACATCATCATGGCCGCCGACATGGCCAAGATGAAGCACCAGGCGATCGTCGGGAACATCGGCCACTTCGACAACGAGATCGACATGGCCGGCCTGGCGCAGATCCCGGGCATCGTCAAGGACGAGGTCAAGCCCCAGGTTCACACCTGGAAGTTCCCCGACGGCAAGGTCATCATCGTGCTGTCGGAGGGTCGTCTGCTGAACCTGGGCAACGCGACCGGCCACCCGTCGTTCGTGATGTCCAACAGCTTCGCCGACCAGACCCTGGCGCAGATCGAGCTCTTCACCAAGCCCGCGGAGTACCCGACGGACGTCTACGTGCTCCCCAAGCACCTCGACGAGAAGGTCGCCCGCCTGCACCTGGACGCGCTCGGCGTGAAGCTCACGACGCTCCGCCCCGAGCAGGCCTCGTACATCGGCGTGAAGGTCGAGGGCCCGTACAAGTCCGACCACTACCGCTACTGAGTCCGCCCGGCCTACGGGAACGGGCGCCCGCCGACTTTCCGTGGGTGGTCACCCGGCCCCGGCGGTCATGAGGAGACAGCAGCCGGCATCGGTATCAGGCAGGCCCCCGCACCCCCGTGTCGGGGGCCTGCCTGATACCCGCCCCGAACGGCCGGCCCGCCGGCACGAGCCTCACCGCGCAAGGACACCAACGCCCCCATGCCACGCGGCCGTTATTCGCTCCACGATCCGCACGATCACACCCCCCTCGGCGACGAACACTTCCACTGCGCCCCCGGCCCCTCCGGCTGGCGCTACGTCTCCCAGATCACCACCCCCTCCGGCGACCACGCCGGCTCCGTCGACCTCGCCCTCGACGAACTCGGCCGCCCCATCCGTCTCGAACTCCACGCCGCCAGCTGGCAGGTGCGAGGCGCCGCACTCGACGGCGTCACCTGGGTCCGCACCGACCCCACCGGCACTCATGCCACCGAAGGCAATGTCCGCGCCCACGCCTTCACCGGCACATCCCCCGCTTTTCTCGTCGCGACCGCCCGTCTGCTCCGCCTCACCCCCGGTTCCCCCGCGACGCGCGTCCGCCTCGTCGCCTTCACGGATCCTGTCCTCGCCCCCCGCACTCTCGATCAGTCCTGGGCCCTGATCAGAAGTGAAGCGCACGCCACTGACAATGGCCCCCTGACCGTGGACGAATACCAGGTCAGCGCCCTGGACACGGGGGAGCAGCACGCTGTGCACATCGCGGGGGACGTGGTGCTCGCGGCACCCGGGATCGAGCTCGAAGACCTCGAGACTCCGCCGTCGGTCTTTCCCTGACCCTGCACCGGACCGTGCCCGAACAGGCGGAGGTCCGCGGAGTCGGGCTGTGGGTCCGGCTTCGCCGACCGGGCTCCACGGGTCGGGACGTGTGCCGCGGGTCAGGATTTTTGCGCGGGCCGACTACGCAGGTGGCGCGAAACCCGTGGCATGCGGTGCCCCGCGATCCGCCGCGCTGCCGGAACTCTCCACCGGGCCCTGTACCGGATCGGTCCGCCCGGCCACTCCGTACGCCGCGGTAGTTCCCGGAGCACCCGCCGTCCCACCGGTGCCCGCCGTGGCACCGGGAACGTTGACCCCTGCCTGCATCACGCCCGGTACCCCGGAGCCCGTGCCCCCGCCCCCGAAAGCCCGCCGCGCATCGCGGGCCTGCCGCTCGCTCACCACTGCCGCCAGATACGCGCCCGGCGGTACGCCGTGCGGCGCCGGCGCCCCCGTACGCGCCGCCAGATCCCCGGCCAGCCGCTCCGCCATCGACCAGCTCACCGCCGGGTCCAGCTGTCGCATCCGCGTCAGGTACTGGCGTATCGCAAGCCACAGATGGTCGGGCACGGCGGACAGATCCAGGTCCGTGAACCGGCCTACGAGCCACGGCGGCGGAGGCGGCATCACATTCGCGCGCGCTGCCGGCACCCGCTCCCGCACGACCAGCGTCCCCGCGAACACATCACCGATCCGCCGCCCACGCGCCGACACCAGCGACGCGATGCACGCGATGACCCCGAACGACATCAGGATCTCCACCACACCCATCGCCCCGCGCACCATCGCGTGCCGGAACCGGATCGGCCCCCCGTCGTCCCGCACCACCCGCAGCCCGCAGGCGAGCTTCCCGAGCGAGCGCCCCCGGCTGAGGGTCTCCACGGCTATCGGCCCGCCCACCAGCACCAGCAGGAACGCCGCGATCGAAACCGCCATGACCGCCGCCTCATCGAGCGAAGCCGTTGCCATCGCAAGACCTATGGAGATGAGGATGTACGCCGCGAAGACAACCACCAGGTCGATCACGACGGCCAGGGCACGACTCGGCAACTTCGCAGGCTGCAGCCCCAGTACAACCGCGTCCCCCGTCACAAGCCCACTCACCGCTCCCGCCCTCCGCCGTCGAACATCCCTGCCCCTGGTCTGCTCAGTCTGCCAAGCTGAGCCACAGCGCGCCGCAGTAGTACGAACCGTACGCACCCAGTGCCTGGAGCAGCAGCCGACCATGGACCTCGATGTCTTCGTGACCGCCCACCGCGCCGAGTGGGAACGCCTGGACCACCTCCTGCACCGAGGACGCCGGCTCAGCGGCGCCGAGGTCGACGAACTCGTCGCCCTCTACCAGCGCACGGCCACCCATCTCTCCCTCCTCCAGTCGAGCGCCCCGGACCCGGCGCTCATCGGCCGTCTCACCCAGCTCGTCGCGCGCGCCCGCTCCGTGGTCACCGGAACCCGTCGCGCCGGCTGGCGCGACGCAGTCCTCTTCCTCACCGCGGGATTCCCCGCGGCCGTCTACCGTTCCCGCCACTGGTGGATACCGACAGCCGTCCTGTCCACCCTTCTGGCCGCGGTCATCGGCTGGTGGATCGGTACGCACCCCGAGGTGCAGTCGGCGATCGCCGCTCCCGACGAGCTGCGTCAGCTGACCCGCCCCGGTGGCGAGTACGAGACGTACTACTCAAGCCACCCCGCGGCCTCCTTCGCCGCCCAGGTGTGGACGAACAATGCCCAGGCAGCCGCCATGTGCCTCACCCTGGGCGCGTTCCTCTGCATCCCGGTGATCTGGATCCTCCTTCTCAATGTGTTCAACCTCGGTGTGGGGATCGGCCTGATGTCCTCGGCCGGCCGCCTCGACACCTTCCTCGGCCTGGTCCTCCCGCACGGCCTTCTCGAACTGACCGCTGTCTTCGTCGCGGCAGGCACGGGACTACGCCTCGGGTGGACCGTGATCGACCCCGGCCCGCAGTCCCGCCGTACGGCGCTGGCGCAACAGGGCCGCGCGGCCATCGGAATGGCCATCGGCCTGGCGCTGGTCCTCTTCGTCTCCGGAGTCATCGAAGGCTTCGTCACCCCGTCCGGCCTGCCCACATGGGCACGCATCACGATCGGCATCGTCGCTGAGCTGGCGTTCCTCGCGTACGTCTACATCCTGGGCGGCCGGGCGTCCCGAGCCGGCGAATCGGGAGACGTCGAGTCGGCCGACCGCAGTGCCGAACTCCCCGTCGCTGCCTGATGTGCGTCGGACCCGTCTGACCTGCTACTGTCCTCTTCGCCCACAAAAACCGTTGACACGGTCGAGGTGGGGAGGTAGATTTGAACGGTTGCCTCGGACTGGACAAGGTCGAGTGCAACCGTTAGTGTCTCTCTCGCTCTCAACGGGAATTCAATTCTCGCAGAGCCAAATCGACTCCTTATCCGGATCACCCAGACTGATTAGCTCAGTCGAAATGTTCCTGGTAAAGTCGTGTCCGCCGAAAGGCGAATAGGCCCCCAACGGCCACTGGAATCGAATTCCACTCCGGAAACGGAACGGAAAAAGAGTCTGGTAAGGTTGGAAACGCAAGACCGAAGGGAAGCCCGGAGGAAAGCCTGCGAGGGTGAGTACAAAGGAAGCGTCCGTTCCTTGAGAACTCAACAGCGTGCCAAAAATCAACGCCAGATATGTTGATACCCCGGCCCATCTTTGATGGGTTGAGGTTCCTTTGAAAGTCCTGCCGGCCCTTCGGGGTGGGTAGGCAATTTACACAGCGAGGACGCTGTGAACGACCGGCCTTATTCCGGCTGGTTGTTCCGCTCTCGTGTGTGTGCACCCGATTACGGGTAAACATTCACGGAGAGTTTGATCCTGGCTCAGGACGAACGCTGGCGGCGTGCTTAACACATGCAAGTCGAACGATGAAGCCTTTCGGGGTGGATTAGTGGCGAACGGGTGAGTAACACGTGGGCAATCTGCCCTTCACTCTGGGACAAGCCCTGGAAACGGGGTCTAATACCGGATAACACTCTGTCCTGCATGGGACGGGGTTGAAAGCTCCGGCGGTGAAGGATGAGCCCGCGGCCTATCAGCTTGTTGGTGGGGTGATGGCCTACCAAGGCGACGACGGGTAGCCGGCCTGAGAGGGCGACCGGCCACACTGGGACTGAGACACGGCCCAGACTCCTACGGGAGGCAGCAGTGGGGAATATTGCACAATGGGCGAAAGCCTGATGCAGCGACGCCGCGTGAGGGATGACGGCCTTCGGGTTGTAAACCTCTTTCAGCAGGGAAGAAGCGAAAGTGACGGTACCTGCAGAAGAAGCGCCGGCTAACTACGTGCCAGCAGCCGCGGTAATACGTAGGGCGCAAGCGTTGTCCGGAATTATTGGGCGTAAAGAGCTCGTAGGCGGCTTGTCACGTCGGATGTGAAAGCCCGGGGCTTAACCCCGGGTCTGCATTCGATACGGGCAGGCTAGAGTGTGGTAGGGGAGATCGGAATTCCTGGTGTAGCGGTGAAATGCGCAGATATCAGGAGGAACACCGGTGGCGAAGGCGGATCTCTGGGCCATTACTGACGCTGAGGAGCGAAAGCGTGGGGAGCGAACAGGATTAGATACCCTGGTAGTCCACGCCGTAAACGTTGGGAACTAGGTGTTGGCGACATTCCACGTCGTCGGTGCCGCAGCTAACGCATTAAGTTCCCCGCCTGGGGAGTACGGCCGCAAGGCTAAAACTCAAAGGAATTGACGGGGGCCCGCACAAGCAGCGGAGCATGTGGCTTAATTCGACGCAACGCGAAGAACCTTACCAAGGCTTGACATATACCGGAAAGCATCAGAGATGGTGCCCCCCTTGTGGTCGGTATACAGGTGGTGCATGGTTGTCGTCAGCTCGTGTCGTGAGATGTTGGGTTAAGTCCCGCAACGAGCGCAACCCTTGTTCTGTGTTGCCAGCATGCCTTTCGGGGTGATGGGGACTCACAGGAGACTGCCGGGGTCAACTCGGAGGAAGGTGGGGACGACGTCAAATCATCATGCCCCTTATGTCTTGGGCTGCACACGTGCTACAATGGCCGGTACAAAGAGCTGCGATGCCGCAAGGCGGAGCGAATCTCAAAAAGCCGGTCTCAGTTCGGATTGGGGTCTGCAACTCGACCCCATGAAGTCGGAGTTGCTAGTAATCGCAGATCAGCATTGCTGCGGTGAATACGTTCCCGGGCCTTGTACACACCGCCCGTCACGTCACGAAAGTCGGTAACACCCGAAGCCGGTGGCCCAACCCCTTGTGGGAGGGAGCTGTCGAAGGTGGGACTGGCGATTGGGACGAAGTCGTAACAAGGTAGCCGTACCGGAAGGTGCGGCTGGATCACCTCCTTTCTAAGGAGCACTTCTTGACCGGCTCTGCCGGTCCAGAGGCCAGTACATCGGCGAATGTCCGATGCTGGTTGCTCATGGGTGGAACGTTGATTATTCGGCACGGTTGAACTGGCTTCACCAGTACTGCTCTTCGGGGCGTGGAACGTGAGGCCGGGTTGATCGTGCCGGGCACGTTGTTGGGTATCTGAGGGTACGAGCGCTGCTCGTCCTTCGCGATGCCGGCCCCAGTGAACTCGCCCTTTGTGGCGGGGTGGTGGGTGGCTGGTCGTTGCTTGAGAACTGCACAGTGGACGCGAGCATCTGTGGCCAAGTTTTTAAGGGCGCACGGTGGATGCCTTGGCACCAGGAACCGATGAAGGACGTGGGAGGCCACGATAGTCCCCGGGGAGCCGTCAACCAGGCTTTGATCCGGGGGTTTCCGAATGGGGAAACCCGGCAGTCGTCATGGGCTGTCACCCGCTGCTGAACACATAGGCAGTGTGGAGGGAACGAGGGGAAGTGAAACATCTCAGTACCCTCAGGAAGAGAAAACAACCGTGATTCCGGGAGTAGTGGCGAGCGAAACCGGATGAGGCCAAACCGTATGCGTGTGATACCCGGCAGGGGTTGCGCATGCGGGGTTGTGGGATCTCTCTAGATCAGTCTGCCGGCTGGTCGACGAGTCAGAAACCGTATGGATAGGCGAAGGACATGCGAAAGGTCCGGCGTAGAGGGTAAGACCCCCGTAGCTGAAATTCATGCGGCTCGTTTGAGAGACACCCAAGTAGCACGGGGCCCGAGAAATCCCGTGTGAATCTGGCGGGACCACCCGTTAAGCCTAAATATTCCCTGGTGACCGATAGCGGATAGTACCGTGAGGGAATGGTGAAAAGTACCGCGGGAGCGGAGTGAAATAGTACCTGAAACCGTGTGCCTACAAGCCGTGGGAGCGTCGCTGGCAGCACTTGTGCTGTCAGTCGTGACTGCGTGCCTTTTGAAGAATGAGCCTGCGAGTTTGCGGTGTGTTGCGAGGTTAACCCGTGTGGGGAAGCCGTAGCGAAAGCGAGTCCGAATAGGGCGATATAGTAGCGCGCTCAAGACCCGAAGCGGAGTGATCTAGCCATGGGCAGGTTGAAGCGGCTGTAAGAGGTCGTGGAGGACCGAACCCACCAGGGTTGAAAACCTGGGGGATGACCTGTGGTTAGGGGTGAAAGGCCAATCAAACTCCGTGATAGCTGGTTCTCCCCGAAATGCATTTAGGTGCAGCGTCGTGTGTTTCTTGCCGGAGGTAGAGCACTGGATAGGCGATGGGCCCTACCGGGTTACTGACCTTAGCCAAACTCCGAATGCCGGTAAGTGAGAGCGCGGCAGTGAGACTGTGGGGGATAAGCTCCATGGTCGAGAGGGAAACAGCCCAGAGCATCGACTAAGGCCCCTAAGCGTACGCTAAGTGGGAAAGGATGTGGAGTCGCAGAGACAACCAGGAGGTTGGCTTAGAAGCAGCCACCCTTGAAAGAGTGCGTAATAGCTCACTGGTCAAGTGATTCCGCGCCGACAATGTAGCGGGGCTCAAGCGTACCGCCGAAGTCGTGTCATTCGTACACATATCCCCAACGGGAGTGCGGATGGGTAGGGGAGCGTCGTGTGCCGGGTGAAGCAGCCGCGGAAGCGAGTTGTGGACGGTTCACGAGTGAGAATGCAGGCATGAGTAGCGATACACACGTGAGAAACGTGTGCGCCGATTGACTAAGGGTTCCTGGGTCAAGCTGATCTGCCCAGGGTAAGTCGGGACCTAAGGCGAGGCCGACAGGCGTAGTCGATGGACAACCGGTTGATATTCCGGTACCCGCTTTGAAACGCCCAATACTGAATCAGGCGATGCTAAGTCCGTGAAGCCGCCCCTGATCTCTTCGGAGTGAGGGGGAGTGGTGGAGCCGACGGACCAGACTTGTAGTAGGTAAGCGATGGGGTGACGCAGGAAGGTAGTCCAGCCCGGGCGGTGGTTGTCCCGGGGTAAGGGTGTAGGCCGTGTGATAGGCAAATCCGTCACACATCAAGGCTGAGACCTGATGCCGAGCCGATTGTGGTGAAGTGGATGATCCTATGCTGTCGAGAAAAGCCTCTAGCGAGTTTCATGGCGGCCCGTACCCTAAACCGACTCAGGTGGTCAGGTAGAGAATACCGAGGCGTTCGGGTGAACTATGGTTAAGGAACTCGGCAAAATGCCCCCGTAACTTCGGGAGAAGGGGGGCCATCACTGGTGATCGGATTTACTCCGTGAGCTGGGGGTGGCCGCAGAGACCAGCGAGAAGCGACTGTTTACTAAAAACACAGGTCCGTGCGAAGCCGTAAGGCGATGTATACGGACTGACGCCTGCCCGGTGCTGGAACGTTAAGGGGACCGGTTAGTCGACCTTCGGGTCGGCGAAGCTGAGAACTTAAGCGCCAGTAAACGGCGGTGGTAACTATAACCATCCTAAGGTAGCGAAATTCCTTGTCGGGTAAGTTCCGACCTGCACGAATGGCGTAACGACTTCTCGACTGTCTCAACCATAGGCCCGGTGAAATTGCACTACGAGTAAAGATGCTCGTTTCGCGCAGCAGGACGGAAAGACCCCGGGACCTTTACTACAGTTTGATATTGGTGTTCGGTTCGGCTTGTGTAGGATAGGTGGGAGACTTTGAAGCAGCCACGCCAGTGGTTGTGGAGTCGCCGTTGAAATACCACTCTGGTCGTGCTGGATGTCTAACCTGGGTCCGTGATCCGGATCAGGGACAGTGTCTGATGGGTAGTTTAACTGGGGCGGTTGCCTCCTAAAGAGTAACGGAGGCGCCCAAAGGTTCCCTCAGCCTGGTTGGCAATCAGGTGTTGAGTGTAAGTGCACAAGGGAGCTTGACTGTGAGACCGACGGGTCGAGCAGGGACGAAAGTCGGGACTAGTGATCCGGCGGTGGCTTGTGGAAGCGCCGTCGCTCAACGGATAAAAGGTACCCCGGGGATAACAGGCTGATCTTCCCCAAGAGTCCATATCGACGGGATGGTTTGGCACCTCGATGTCGGCTCGTCGCATCCTGGGGCTGGAGTCGGTCCCAAGGGTTGGGCTGTTCGCCCATTAAAGCGGTACGCGAGCTGGGTTTAGAACGTCGTGAGACAGTTCGGTCCCTATCCGCTGTGCGCGTAGGAGTCTTGAGAAGGGCTGTCCCTAGTACGAGAGGACCGGGACGGACGAACCTCTGGTGTGCCAGTTGTCCTGCCAAGGGCATGGCTGGTTGGCTACGTTCGGAAAGGATAACCGCTGAAAGCATCTAAGCGGGAAGCCTGCTTCGAGATGAGGACTCCCACCTCCTTGAGAGGGTAAGGCTCCCAGTAGACGACTGGGTTGATAGGCCGGATATGGAAGCACCGCAAGGTGTGGAGTTGACCGGTACTAATAGGCCGAGGGCTTGTCCTCAGTTGCTCGCGTCCACTGTGTTAGTTCTGAAGTAACGAACTGTCGAGCCCCCTATGGGGGTTCCGGGTCGATATCTTCATAGTGTTTCGGTGGTCATTGCGTTAGGGAAACGCCCGGTTACATTCCGAACCCGGAAGCTAAGCCTTTCAGCGCCGATGGTACTGCAGGGGGGACCCTGTGGGAGAGTAGGACGCCGCCGAACAATTTTTGGCCTCAACCCCCGGACCATGTCCGGGGGTTGAGGCATTTCTGCGTTCAGGACCTTTTGCGCTTCTAGAGGCGGCCGGCGGCTTTCAGCGCGAGGTATGCATCTGCGAGCGCTGGAGCCAGGTCATCGGGAGCCGCGTCCACCACGGTGACGCCATGACGCTGGAGCTGTTCTGCCGTGCGTCGGCGCTGCAACTGCGTCTGTGTGCCGGCCGCAGCGTCGTAGACCGCTTCGACATTGCCCCGGGCACTCGACATGCGCTGGATCTGCGGATCGGCGACCGAAGCGACGAGCACTGTGTGCCTCTGTGTGAGCTGCGGAAGGACGGGGAGAAGCCCCTCTTCGATCGGTGCCGCGTCGAGACTCGTGAGGAGCACGATCAGAGACCGGCGCGGGGCGCACTTGAGCGCAGTGGCGCTGAGACCTCGCGCATCTGTCTCGACCAGTTCCGGCTCGAGTGGCGCGAGGGCGTTGACCATGGCCGGGAGCAGTTCGCCGGCGGAGCGTCCCTGTACCTGGGCACGGATTCGGCGGTCGTACGCCAGCAGGTCGACTCGGTCGCCCGCACGCGAGGCGAGCGCCGTGAGGAGCAGGGCGGCGTCCATCGCGGCGTCGAGGCGCGGAACATCTCCGACGCGGCCCGCCGAGGTTCGGCCGGTGTCGAGTACGACGAGGATGTGCCGGTCACGCTCTGGACGCCAGGTGCGTACTGCGACGGTCGTCTGGCGTGCTGTGGCGCGCCAGTCGATGGAGCGGGTGTCGTCGCCCGGGACGTAGTCGCGAAGGCTGTCGAATTCCGTTCCCTGGCCGCGGATCAGGACACTTGTGCGGCCGTCGAGCTCCCGCAGGCGAGCAAGCCGGGACGGCAGGTGCTTGCGGCTGGTGAAGGGTGGCAGGACACGGACTGTCCACGGGACCTTGTGATTGCCCTGGCGGGCGGCGAGGCCCAGGGGGCCGTAGGAGCGGACGGTGACGCGTTCGGCATGGCGGTCGCCACGACGGGTGGGGCGCAGGACCGTGGTGACCCGACGGCGTTCTCCGCCGGGGACGGTCGTCCTGTGCCGGGAAGCGGCCTGTTCCGTGCCGGTGCCCCAGCTGCTGGGGGGCCAGGCGTCGCGGAGTTGGGCGCGCAGGCGCCGGGGGGAGGGGTTGGTGACAGTGAGCTGGACTGTGGCGCTTTCGCCGAGTCGAACTGATGTGTCACCGCTTCGAGTGAATCGGAGCGTTCGCACTGGCGCGGCGAGGGCGTAGTCGCACAGGATTGCGAGGGAAAGAGGCGCATTGACAGCGAGCATCCCCGTCCAGCTGGGCGCGAGGATGCCCACGGGGAGAGAGCCGAGAGCGGCGATGAGTGCGGTTCTTCCGGTGAGGGCCATGGGTCGGCGCCTCAGCGGGGGACGGGCACGTGGCTGAGGATGGCGGTGATGACGGAGTCTGCGGTGACTCCCTCCATTTCCGCCTCGGGCCTGAGCTGGATCCGGTGGCGCAGGGTCGGCAGTGCCAGGGCCTTCACGTCGTCGGGGATGACGTAGTCGCGGCCGGTGAGCCACGCCCACGCGCGGGCGGTGGCGAGCAGTGCGGTTGCGCCGCGGGGGGACACACCGAGGGTGAGTGAGGGGGATTCACGGGTGGCACGACAGATATCGACGACATAGCCGGCGATCTCGGCGGACACCGAGGTCTTGGCGACGGCGTCCCGTGCGGCCTCCAGGTCGGCGGGCCCTGCGACAGGGCGGATGCCTGCGCCTTGGAGATCGCGGGGGTTGAAGCCTTCCGCGTGACGGGTCAGGACATTGATCTCGTCGTCGCGGGACGGCAGCGGGACGGTCAGCTTGAGGAGGAAGCGGTCCAGCTGCGCTTCCGGCAGGGGATAGGTCCCTTCGTACTCGACGGGGTTCTGCGTCGCCGCGACCAGGAACGGATCGGGGAGCATCCGAGGTGTGCCGTCCACCGTGACCTGGCGTTCCTCCATCGCTTCCAGGAGCGAGGACTGGGTCTTCGGCGGTGTCCGGTTGATCTCGTCCGCCAGCAGGAGGTTGGTGAACACCGGCCCGGGCTGGAAGGAGAACTCGGCGGTGCGGGCGTCGTAGACGAGCGAGCCGGTGACGTCGCTGGGCATGAGATCGGGGGTGAACTGGACACGCTTGGTGTCGAGTTCCAGTGAGGCGGCGAGGGCGCGGACCAGCAGGGTCTTGGCCACTCCGGGTACGCCTTCGAGAAGGACGTGACCGCGGCAGAGGAGAGCCACGACAAGCCCGGTGACAGCGGGGTCCTGGCCGACAACGGCCTTGGCGATCTCGGTGCGCAGTGCCTCCAGGGAGGCGCGGGCGCGGTCCGAGTTCTCAGCTGCCTGGGGGGTCGGGGCGCTCATGAGGTGCGTACCTCTCTTTCGAGGGCGTCGAGTTGGTCTGCCAGATGGACAAGTGCGGTGTCGTCGCCGGGTGCGGGGCCGAAGAGGAGGGACCCCACGTCTCGCTCGCCGGCGGCGAGGCGTGCCGAGACGGCGGGAAGGAGAACGTCGGGGGAGTGGGCGTCGGCCGGGGCGACGCCGAGGAGTGGGGCGAGGCGGGTGCGGGTGGCCGAGCGCAGGGCAGCGGCTGCGCGGTCGCGGGCGTCGACCTTGCGGTAGAGACGGGCGCGGCCCTCGGTGGACTCGGACGCGCGGACAGCCACGGGGAGCCGCTCGCTGACGAGGGGGCCCAGTCGGCGGGCGCGCCAGACCGCTGCGAGGACGGCGGCGACGGTGAGCTGGAGCGTGCCCCAGAGCCAGCCGGAGGGGATCAGATCGACGAACGAACGGCCGGTGTCGCTGTCTTCGGCGGCTGAGCCTTCGCTCAACGAGGGGAGGTACCAGACGACATGAGGGCGGGACCCGAGGAGTTGCAGGGCAAGGGAGGCGTTGCCGCGCTTGTCGAGGTGGTCGTTGTAGAGGACGGTCGGCGAGCCGAGCAGAACGGTGTCACCGTCACCGGCTTCATCGATCCGGACGAGAGTCGGCAGGCCGTTGCTGGGGTAACAGGTGTCAGCGCCGGAGGCCTCGGTGTCGTAGCGTTCGCCGCCGAGTTCGGCATCGCCTGCCCTTTGGGCTGCGGTCAGCGAGCACTGCGGGTCACGGGCGGAGACCGGGGTGGAGGAGGCGGAGCGTACGCCTGGGGTCAGTGTTCCGACGGACGCGGCCCCGGGCGAGACCAGCAAGGTGCGCCCGCCGGCAGGGGCGACGGCTGTGCGCAGGGCACGCTGCTGGCTGCCCGTCAGCAGGTCGGGACCGGCGACCAGGAGAGTGGTGTCGGCGCCTGCCGCGGCGGTTGCCTCGTCGAGGGTGGTGACCACGCGGACGGAGACGCCACTGTCCTTGAGCAGTTCGGCGACGGCGCGGCTGCCGAGGCCGTCGGCGGAGCGCGGGTCGAGGCGGCCGTGCTGATCTCCGGAGCGCAGTGCGGCCATGGCGATTCCGGCCACGACAAGGATCCCCAGGGCGAGCAGGAGGCCGCGTATCCGGGTCCACACCTGGCGGCCGGTGGGAGACATCGTCGTGGAGCTGGGGGCAACCCCGGTCATTCGGCTGCTCCTTGGGACGCGCCCGTCAGCTGGGGCTTGGTGCGCTCCAGTTCGAGGTCCAGGTCCCGCAGTCGCTGGTACGCCTGCTGGTCGGCGGTGCGCCCGCCGTATGTGACGTCGTCGAACTCCCGCGCTGCTGACCGCAGTCCGTCGGTGTGGCCGGGGAGGGAGCGGCCGCCTTCGGCAGCGGCCTCGTCGGCGGTGCGACCGGGCCGGGGATCGAGCAGTGCCCGTTCCTCCAGGGAGCGGACGATGGCCCGCATCCGTTCCTGGACGGCCTGGTTCCAGCGCCCGGCTGCCGCGTGGGCTTCCGCGGCGCTGCGGTGTTCGGCCGCGCTGCGGGGGGCGTCGTCGAAGAGGGAGTCCGCCGAGGCGGGGGTACGGCGAGGTGTGCCGAGCCGCCACCACAGTGCGGCGATCAGGCCGATGACCAGCAGGACGATGACGACCAGACCGAGCGGGCCGCCGGGGGCGCCGCCTGATGCGGAGTCGAAGAGACCGCCGACCCAGTCCCAGAAGCGGTCGAGCCCGCGTTGGAGCAGGTTCGGGTCGTTCTCGTTGTACATCGGCCGGGAGAGTTCCCGCTCCGCCGCCTCGCGGGCGGGGATGCGAGGAGTGTCCACCGGTACCTCATCGCCTGCGCGCATCACCGACCGCGCCGTCACGCCCCCCGTGGTGAACACCCCGTCAGCGCCTGGAGTAATCGCCGGGCGGTGCGGAGCCGTAGCCGGGGACGGCGGCGGCGCGGGCGAGTTCGAGGTCGAGGGCCTCGCGCCGGATGCGCTGGTCGATGTAGAGGAGGACGGTCACGCCCGCGGAGATCGGGTACGTGATGGAGGAGGCGATCACCGAGCCGATGCCCGTGATGATCAGAAACGCCCACCCGAAGTCGGGGTTGGTGCCGGCGAACAGGTCGTCGAAGCCGGTGCCGTCCACGGCGAACGCGATCACGCTGAACGGCACAGCGATGATCATAGACACCAGCAGCGTCAGGAGCAGCGTCAGCGCGAGGATGCCGAACGTCCGCCACCAGGCGCCCTGTACGAGCTTGATGGAGCGGCGCAGCGACTGGACGATGCCCTGACGCTCCAGCATCAGTGCGGGAGAGGCGAGCGCGAACCGGACCATCAGCCAGAGGATGACGGGCGCGGCGGCGAAACCGCCGAGCAGGGCGAGCGCGAGTCCGCCTCCGCCGCCGAGCAGCAGTCCGGGCAGCAGGGCCACGGTCATGATTCCCGCGCTGATGAGAGGCAGCAGCAGGGTCAGGCCGAGGAGTTGGGGCAGCCGCGGACGGGCTTCGTGCCATGCCTCGGCGAGCCTGACCGGGCGGCCCAGCACCGAGCGGCTGATGACCATGGTCAGCAGCGCCGTGGTGAAGAGCGTGCCGATCAGGGCGATGATCATCGTCGGGCCCAGGGCGACCAGGCTGGACTGCAGCGAGTCGACCGACTGCCGCAGCGCTTCGGACGGATCGGCGTCGGGGTCGACCTCGGGCGGCTCGGGCAGCAGATAGCGCTCGGCGAGGATGTCGCAGATCTGGGTGATCACGGAGACGGTGATCGTGATGCCCAGCACCGTGCGCCAGTGCGCACGCAGCGTCGAAACAGCGCCGTCGAGGATTTCGCCGATGCCCAGCGGGCGCAGCGGGATGACACCGGGCTTGGCCGCGGGCGGCTGATCCCAGCCGCCGTTGGGCCGGCCGTCGCCCCAGCCGGGGGTGGGCGTCGGCACCGGTGCGCGGTTCGGCGGCGGGCCGGCCGGTGCGGACCACTGGCCCGGAGGCGGCTGGGACTGGGACCACTTGGAAGCGGGGGTGCTGTCGTCGGCGGGCTCTGCAGGCCGGGGCACCCCAGTGCCCTGCCCCTCGGAGGGAGCAGATCCGGGCGAGGCCCAGCCCGGAGTGTCGTTCACCGTCGTCCACCTCATGCATCGGTCGTGGGGCCGGCTCGGCGAGCCGGCGTGATCGTGCCCTGCCGGTGTGGGGGACCGCAGGCTGGCAGCCATCGTGCCACGCGTTGCCCGCTGGTGGGCCGGGCCCCGTATCTCCTTCGCACCTTCATTGTCGGAGTCCCACCGTGCAGACTGGGCGGATGGCTGATCAGTACGCACAAAACCCGGCGGCCGACGTGCCCCGCATGCTCCCGGCGCTGCGCTGGGACGAGCCCCCGGAGGGGCCGGTGCTGGTACTTCTCGACCAGACACGGCTGCCCGCCGAAGAGGTCGAGCTGGTCTGCACCGATGTGCCGGCCCTGGTGCAGGCGATCCAGACGCTGGCCGTGCGCGGGGCGCCGCTGCTGGGCATCGCGGGGGCCTACGGTGTCGCTCTTGCGGCCGCACGGGGCTACGACGTCGACGAGGCGGTGTCGCAGCTGGAGCGTGCGCGGCCCACCGCGGTGAATCTGGTTTACGGAGTGCGGAGTGCGGCTGCGGCGTACCGAGCCGCAGCGGGAAAGGGACCCGAGCGGGCCGCTGAGGCGGCTCTGGAGGCCGCCAGGGAGCTGGATCGGGAGGACGCCGAGGCCAGCGCTCTGATGGCCGGACACGGGCTCGTGCTGCTGGACGAGCTGCTTCCGGGCGGCGGGCACCGGATCCTGACCCACTGCAACACCGGGGCGCTGGTCTCGGGCGGGGACGGCACGGCGTTCGCCGTGGCCCTCAGAGCGCACCGGGAGGGCCGGTTGCGGCGGCTGTGGGTCGACGAGACCCGGCCGCTGCTGCAGGGAGCACGCCTGACGGCCTACGAGGCCGCACGCAACGGCATGGCCTACACCCTGCTCACCGACAGTGCAGCGGGCTCTCTGTTCGCCGCGGGAGAGGTGGATGCGGTACTCATAGGTGCCGACCGGATCGCCGCGGACGGCTCGGTGGCCAACAAGGTGGGGAGCTATCCGCTCGCCGTGCTGGCCAAGTACCACCACGTGCCCTTCATCGTGGTCGCACCGACGACGACGGTGGACCTGAACACCCCGGACGGGGCGTCGATAGAGGTGGAGCAGAGATCCGGACACGAGGTCACGGAACTCTCGGCCCCGCAGCTGCCGACGGCCGCGGGGGAGGCGGGCGGCGGGCTGCCGGTCGCTCCGCTGGGGACGCAGGCGTACAACCCCGCTTTTGATGTCACGCCGCCGGATCTGGTCACGGCGATCGTGACCGAGCAGGGCGCGTTGTCCCCGGTCACGGGGGTCGGAATCGTGGAGCTGTGTGCCAGGTCACGCCAGGTAACGATTAGCTAATGGGATGATGTCGATTATGAAGGGACGAGTCCTTGTCGTCGATGACGACACCGCACTGGCCGAGATGCTCGGGATTGTGCTGCGTGGTGAAGGTTTCGAGCCGTCGTTCGTAGCGGACGGCGACAAGGCACTTGCCGCTTTCCGTGAGGCAAAGCCGGATCTTGTACTGCTGGATCTCATGCTGCCCGGACGGGACGGCATCGAGGTGTGCAGGCTGATCCGTGCCGAGTCCGGCGTGCCGATCGTGATGCTCACCGCCAAGAGCGACACCGTGGATGTGGTGGTGGGCCTGGAGTCCGGGGCCGACGACTACATCGTCAAACCGTTCAAGCCGAAGGAGCTGGTGGCCCGGATCAGGGCGCGGCTGAGGAGGTCGGAGGAGCCGGCGCCGGAGCAGCTGGCGATCGGGGACCTGGTCATCGACGTGGCCGGTCACTCCGTGAAGCGGGAGGGGCAGTCCATCGCGCTGACCCCGCTGGAGTTCGATCTGCTCGTCGCCCTCGCCCGCAAGCCGTGGCAGGTGTTCACCCGTGAGGTCCTGCTCGAGCAGGTCTGGGGCTACCGTCACGCGGCGGACACCCGGCTGGTGAACGTGCATGTCCAGCGGCTGCGCTCCAAGGTCGAGAAGGACCCGGAGCGTCCGGAGATCGTGGTCACCGTCCGTGGTGTCGGGTACAAGGCCGGGCCGAGCTGACATGTCCCCAGGCAGCGCTGCTCCGAAGCCCGGGGAGCCGGGAGTCCGTACGGAGCGGGCTGCCGGGCCGGGACATGGGCCGTCGCGATTCGGACGCCTGCTGAAGGGCAGGCGGCCGAGTCAGGACGGCGAGCCCGGACGTCTGATGCTCCGGCTCGTCATGCACTGGATCCGTCGTCCGTTGCGGCCCGCGGTGCGGCTGTGGCGACGGAACATTCAGCTCAGGGTCGTCGCGACGACCCTGCTGATGTCGCTCGGCGTGGTCGTGCTGCTGGGCTTCGTCGTCATCGGCCAGGTGCGCAACGGCCTTCTCGACGCCAAGGGGAAAGCGGCCCAGAGCCAGGCGGCCGGCGGGTTCGCCGTGGCGCGGGAGAGGGCGAGCCTGCCCGGCGACCAGGACGGTGCCGGCAGGGACACCCGCACCCCGACGAGCTGGCGCTCGGACCTGGTGGAGCAGCTGGCCAGCGGTGGCCAGGGCGCCTACAACGTGGTGGCGCTGAGCGCCGACTCGGAGGACGCGGGCAACCGCTTCCCCCGTTCCTCGGGCAGCGTGGACCCCTCGAGCATTCCGCTGGAGCTGAGGGAGGCCCTGGACCAGGGCTCGGGGACGTACGAGACGTACATCCAGATCAAGTACAACAGCGGGGAGCACGAACCCGAGCCCGGTCTCGTCGTCGGTACGCGGCTCAATGACATCGAGGGCAATCCGTACGAGCTGTACTACCTCTTCCCACTGGCGCAGGAGGAGCAGTCGCTCAACCTGGTCAGGGGGACGCTGGCCACGGCGGGGCTGTTCGTCGTCGTGCTGCTGGGCGCCATCGCGTGGCTGGTGGTGCGGCAGATCGTGACGCCGGTCCGGATGGCAGCCGGGATCGCCGAGAGGCTTTCGGCCGGCCGCCTCCGGGAACGGATGAAGGTCACCGGCGAGGACGACATCGCCCGGCTCGGTGAAGCGTTCAACAAGATGGCGCAGAATCTGCAGCTCAAGATCCAGCAGCTGGAGGAGCTGTCGCGCATGCAGCGGCGCTTCGTCTCCGACGTCTCGCACGAGCTGCGTACGCCGCTGACGACGGTGCGCATGGCGGCGGACGTCATCCATGAGGCGCGGGTGGACTTCGACCCGGTGACAGCACGCTCGGCGGAGCTGCTCGGGGACCAGCTGGACCGTTTCGAGTCGCTGCTCTCCGACCTGCTCGAGATCAGCCGCTTCGACGCGGGTGCGGCGGCGTTGGAGGCCGAGCCGATAGACCTGCGCGAGGTGGTCCGACGGGTGATCGGCGGCGCAGAGCCGCTGGCCGAGCGCAAGGGCACCCGGATACGCGTGGTCGGCGACGAGCAGCCGGTCGTGGCGGAAGCCGACGCCCGGCGCGTGGAGCGCGTTCTGCGGAACCTGGTGGTCAACGCCGTCGAGCACGGCGAGGGCCGGGACGTGGTCGTGCGCATGGCCGTCGCCGGCGGAGCCGTCGCGGTCGCCGTGCGGGACTACGGCGTCGGGCTGAAGCCGGGCGAGGCGACCCGGGTGTTCAACCGCTTCTGGCGGGCCGACCCGGCGCGGGCGCGTACGACGGGCGGCACCGGCCTCGGCCTGTCCATCGCCGTCGAGGACGCCCGGCTGCACGGCGGCTGGCTGCAGGCGTGGGGCGAACCCGGTGGCGGCTCGCAGTTCCGGCTGACGCTGCCGCGGACGGCCGACGAGCCGTTGCGCGGATCACCGATACCCCTGGAGCCGGAGGACTCGCGCCAGAACCGTGAGCGCGCCCGCTCGGAGTCAGAGGCACGGGGAGCGAACGGGAACCGGTTGGCCGCTGTGCCGGTCCAGCCCTTGTCGGACCGCTCGCCGCTGCCGGGGTCACGCACTCCGCTGCCGCCCCGCACACCGCCGCAAGGGGTGGATCCGACCGCACTGCCGGGCAACGGCGCCCGAGTGGTGTCGCGTCCTGCGGGTGAGCGGCCGGACGATGCCGCGACGCAGACTTCTTCGGATCGGGAGGACACCCATCGTGGGCGCTGATCAGCGTCGGTACGGACGGCGCGGAGTGCTGCGCCTCGGCGCGCTGCTGGCCTGCAGCACGATCGTGCTGGCCGGGTGCGCCTCGATGCCCGACAGTGGTGACATCCACGCCGTGAAGGCGTCCCCGCGCGCGGACTCCCAGGTGCGTGTGTACGCGGTGCCTCCGCGCAAGGGAGCGACGGCCGAGGAGATCGTCGATGGCTTCCTGGAGGCGATGACCAGTGACGACGCCAACTTCGCCATCGCCCGGACGTATCTGACGCCGGAGACATCGCGGAAGTGGCGTCCGGAGGTCAGTACGACCGTGCTGGCGTCGGCCCCGGACTCCGGACAGTCCGAGCCCACCAGGGACACCCCTGGCTTGAACTACCCGTTGCGCGGTACATGGATCGCCACGGTCGACTCCCAGTACGCCTACCAGGCGATCACCCCCACCCGCTACACGCAGAACATTCATCTGTCGCAGCAGAGCGGGCCGGACGGCAAGGGGGAGTGGCGCATCGACAGTCTGCCCCCCGGCCTGCTGCTCGGTGCGTCCGACTTCCAGCGCAACTATCTGTCGGTCGACAAGTACTACTTCGCCGCAGGAGAGAAGACCGTCGTGGCCGACCCGGTCTTCATCCGCCAGCGGATGGATCCGGTGACGCGGATGGACCCCGTGACGCAGTCGGTCAAGGCGCTGATCGACGGGCCGACGAACTGGCTGCGCCCGGTGGTGGAGTCACCCTTCCCGGCCGGTACACGGCTGAAGAAGGGCGTCAGGACGCTGACGTTCGACGACCGGAACGCGCTGAAGGTGCCGCTCAACGAGAAGGCGTCCGATGTGGGCCGGGCGCAGTGCATCAAGATGGCGACCCAGATCATGTTCACGCTGAAGGATCTGTCCGCGTCCACCCGGGTCGAGGAGGTGGAGCTGGAGCGCGCCAACGGCACCCAGCTGTGCGTGCTCGACCGCAGCCAGGCCGAGGGCTCCGTGTCGGAGCCCGCCTCGGGCCCGATAGACCAGTACTTCGTCGACGAGAAGAGCCGGCTGACGGCTCTGTCGGTGTCCGAGAAGGTGGTCGGTCAGGCGACGCAGGTGCCGGGACCGTTCGGCGACGGACAGCTTCCGGTCAGCGTGGCCGCGGTCTCCCGGGACGAGGGCACGGCGGCGGCGGTGTCGAAGGACAGCGCCCGCCTGTACGTGTCGTCGATCCGGGCCGACGGCGAGCTGGGCGCTCCGCTGGTGCAGAGCAAGGGCAAGAACCAGAACGACCGGCTCTCGGCCCCCAGTTGGGACGGCCGCAAGGATCTGTGGATCGCCGACCGCGACCCCGCGAATCCGGCGCTGCTGCGTCTGGTGGGCGGCAGAGGGGTCCCCCAGAAGGTCAAGATCGCCTCGGGTCTCGATGGCGCACGCATCGAGTCGGTGCGGGTGTCGGCCGACAGCACGCGCATCGCCCTCCTCCTGCTGGACAAGGCCGGGAGGACGACGCTGAAGATCGGCCGCGTGGAGCGCGCAAAGGGCGACGCAGCGGTGTCCGTCTCCGAACTGCGGTCCGCAGCGCCCCAGATGGAAGCGGTCACGGCCGTCTCCTGGGCCGGTCCCAGCCGCCTCGTGGTGGTCGGCAAGGAAGCCGGTGGAGTGCAGCAGGTCCGGTACATCCAGACGGACGGCTCGACATGGGCCACGGGCGTGCTCCCCGGCCTGAACCGCGTCAAGGCGGTCGCCGCATGGGAGGACGACACGCGCCCGCTGGTGGCCTTCTCCGAGGACGACGGCATCGTCCGGCTGCCGCCCGGTGCGAACTGGCAGCCGATGGTCAAGGGCTCGGCGCCCGTCTACCCGGGCTGAGACCACCACCGCGTCGGCAGCTCCACCGGGCCGGCAGATCCGGAGTTTTCCACAGGGGTGGCAGCTCTCCCCGGCCGTTGGCACAGTGGTGTTCATGCGGGGGTGGTGGCAGGAAATCTCCGGCCTGGTGCTGCCGGCCGCATGCGGTGGCTGCGGCACACCTCGGACGCAGCTGTGTGAAGAGTGCGCGCATGAGCTGTACGGCTCCGCTGCGCGCCGGGCGAGACCCGTGCCCACTCCTGAGGGCCTCCCGGTGGTGCATGCGGCAGCGCCCTATGCCGACGCCGTACGGGCTGTGCTGATCGCGCACAAGGAGCGGGGTGCGCTGGGGCTGGCCAGGCCCCTCGGTACGGCGCTGGCCGGGGCGGTACGGGCGTCGGTGGCCCAGGGTGACCGGCGAGGGGGACCGCTGCTCCTCCTGCCGGTGCCGTCGGCGAGGCGTGCCGTGCGGGAACGGGGGCATGATGCGACACGACGGATCGCGCTGGCAGCGGCGGGAGAGCTGCGGCGCACAGGGACAGAGGCAAGGGTGGTGCCGGTACTGCGGCAGTGCCGGGAGGTGACTGATCAATCAGGTCTCACAGCCCGCGAGAGGGTGGCGAATCTGTCCGGGGCTCTGGAGGTCGAGGCCGGTGCCGGGCGGCTCCTGGAGGGCGGCAGAGCGCTCCTGGTGGACGACCTGATGACGACCGGCGCGTCGCTGACCGAGGCGTCGCGGGCGCTTCGCGCCGCCACCGGAGAACGATTTCCGGGATTCCCGGAGCCGAACGCCGCGGTGGTCGCAACCCAGCCGTTCTCTTTCGAAATAAAGCGGAACTGACGGGGAACTTGCAACGTTGCAGGTAGTGAGAGACGAAAATGGTCTGAACGGAGGTACGCGCTGGTAGCGGGTGCCGACACCCGTCAGATCGAGCTATGTTCGGTTGTGAGGAATGGGGAATGCCGTACCTCACCGAATGCACTGCCGTGCTTCCGGCCAGGGATTCGAGGCACTGAGAACCTCGAAAGTTGGTGGGGTGGGGATCTTGTCTCCTGGGGAGGAGGAGGTAAAAGTCGCCTAGTCCGAGACTCCGGCAATCACCGGGGTCTGGTGCAAGAGGGAGACGCTCCGCAGCCGAGGAGGCCGGCGGAGCAATCCGGGAACGGAGTTCTGCGTGGACATCGTCGTCAAGGGCCGCAAGACCGAGGTGCCCGAGCGGTTCCGCAAGCACGTGGCCGAGAAGCTGAAGCTGGACAAGATCCAGAAGCTCGACGGCAAGGTGATCAGCCTCGACGTCGAGGTGTCCAAGGAGCACAACCCGCGGCAGGCAGACCGTTCCGACCGCGTGGAGATCACACTCCACTCGCGCGGTCCGGTGATCCGGGCAGAAGCAGCAGCCGCCGACCCGTACGCAGCGCTCGACCTGGCGACGGCGAAGCTGGAAGGCCGGCTGCGCAAGCAGCACGACAAGCGCCACAACCGCCGTGGCAGCGGCCGGATTTCGGCCTCCGAGGTCGCCGACGTGGTTCCCGGCGTCGCCGAGTTGAACGCCAACGGGAAGCCGCGCTCCGAAGAGGCGCCGAAGGCCATTCCCACCACCAGGATGGGCTCGCTCGAAGTACAGGGCGAGGGACCGCTGGTGGTCCGCGAGAAGCTTCACACCGCAGCACCGATGACACTCGACCAGGCTCTCTACGAGATGGAGCTGGTCGGGCACGACTTCTACCTCTTCGTCGACTCCGAGACGAAGCACCCCAGTGTCGTCTACCGACGGCACGCCTATGACTACGGCGTCATCCACCTGGAGACCGACCCGTTGGCCGGATCCGAGGCAGGCGGCGCAGGAGGAGCGCTCGGCGGCTGACCCCGGCCGTCACGCAGGATCGAGCAGGTCGGTGGTGCCCCTGGAGCGCTCTGTGCGCCCTCAGGGGCACCACCGCGCGACCAAAGGATCACCGCTCTGTCGTCCCGGCATGAAAGCATGGCGTCAGGAAGCCAATCAGTGCGTTGTGCACTGACGTTGGTGAGCCACACATGACCTTCAGGCCGCGGCCTTCAGGGGGAGGAACGATGGCGGACAGCTTCGGGCCGG
This sequence comes from uncultured Actinomycetota bacterium, assembly GCA_963836215.1. Lineage (GTDB taxonomy): Bacteria > Actinomycetota > Actinomycetes > Streptomycetales > Streptomycetaceae > Streptomyces. The sequence goes on along the minus strand of CAWIIU010000005.1, from coordinate 3,002,117 downwards.
TTCACGACGCGGGCGACGCCGCAGGCACGGCCGTCGAGAGCGACGAGGACAAGGGCAGCTCGCGTGACGAGCCGATCCGCGTGCTCGTGGTCGACGACCACGCCCTCTTCCGGCGGGGACTGGAGATCGTCCTCGCGCAGGAAGAGGACATCCAGGTCGTCGGCGAGGCCGCCGACGGCGCGGAGGCGGTCGACAAGGCCGCGGACCTGCTGCCGGACATCGTGCTGATGGATGTGCGGATGCCCAGGCGCGGCGGTATCGAGGCCTGCACCTCCATCAAGGAGGTGGCCCCGAGCGCGAAGATCATCATGCTGACGATCAGCGACGAGGAGGCCGACCTCTACGACGCGATCAAGGCGGGCGCGACCGGCTATCTCCTCAAGGAGATCTCCACCGACGAGGTGGCCACGGCGATCCGGGCGGTCGCCGACGGACAGTCGCAGATCAGTCCGTCCATGGCGTCCAAGCTGCTCACCGAGTTCAAGTCGATGATCCAGCGCACCGACGAGCGCCGGCTGGTGCCCGCCCCCCGGCTCACCGAGCGTGAGCTGGAAGTGCTCAAGCTGGTCGCCACGGGCATGAACAACCGGGACATCGCCAAGGAGTTGTTCATCTCCGAGAACACCGTGAAGAACCACGTCCGCAACATCCTGGAGAAGCTTCAACTGCACTCCCGGATGGAAGCCGTGGTCTACGCGATGCGGGAGAAGATCCTCGAGATCAGGTGAGGCTGCGGCTCCCCCGGGGCCTGCGGCTCAGGAGTCGTGACTCAGGAGCCGCAGACCGGATCCGTGGCTCAGGACGCGCGGCTCAGGACAGAGCCGCGACGAGGGGCCCGGTCAGCTCGGGGCGGTCGACCCGCTCGATCCGTACCGCGTCGCAGCCCACCCACTCGGCCGCCTCCAGCAGCGCCTGGGCCATGGGGGCCACGGCGTTCGCGCTGTCGAGCGAGACATGCCTGGCCACGAGCGTCGTGCCCTCGCGTGCCGGGTCGACGCGGCCCAGGAGCCTGCCTCCCGCGAGCAGCGGCATCGCGAAGTAGCCGTACACCCGCTTGGGCTTGGGGACGTACGCCTCCAGCCGGTGGGTGAAGCCGAAGATCCGTTCCGTGCGGGCCCGCTCCCAGATCAGGGAGTCGAAGGGCGAGAGCAGGGTGGTGCGGTGGCGGCCGCGGGGCACGGTCGCCAGCGCCTCGGGATCCGCCCAGGCCGGCTTGGTCCAGCCCTCGACGCTGACCGGCACCAGACCGGAGCCCTCGACCACGGCGTCGAACTGCTCGCCCTTGAGGCGGTGGTAGTCCGCGATGTCGGCGCGGGTGCCGATGCCCAGGGACTGACCGGCCAGGCGCACGAGTCGGCGCAGGCACTCCGCGTCGTCCAGGTCGATCCGCAGAAGATCGTCGGGGATGGCCCGTTCGGCCAGGTCGTAGACGCGCTTCCAGCCACGCCGTTCGGTGCACACCACCTCGCCGTGCATCAGCGCCCGCTCGACGGCGACCTTGGAGGCGGACCAGTCCCACCACTCCCCGCCGTTCTTGGCGCCGCCCAACTCGGTGGCGGTGAGCGGGCCTTCGGCACGAAGCTGCTTGATCACCGTCTCGTACGCGCCGTCCGGGAGGTCGTGCGACCAGTGCGGGCGGGCACGGTAGGCGCGACGGCGGAACGCGAAATGCGGCCACTCCTCGACGGGCAGGATGCAGGCCGCGTGCGACCAGTACTCGAAGCTGTGGCCCTCGGTCCAGTACGCGTCCTCCACGGTCCGGCGGCCGACCGCGCCGAGCCGGGCGTACGGAATCAGCTCGTGCGAGCGGGCCAGCACCGAGATCGTGTCCAGTTGCACGGCACCCAGGTGCCGCAGTACGCCGCGCACCCCGCCCCGCCGGTCGGGCGCGCCCAGGAAGCCTTGGGCGCGCAGCGCTATACGGCGGGCCTCGTCGGCGGAGACCTCGGCGGCGGGGGGCGGCGCAGTCGTCATGGTCCGCACGATAGACGGCGGCACTGACAGTGGGCCCCGGCGGATCCGCGGCCCCGCCCTGCTGCCCCGCCGGCAGTGTCAGGCAGGCCCCGGCAGATACGCGTGCGGGCTCGACAGTCCCAGATCCGACGGGAGCAGCGAGCCCACCCACGCGTCCCGGAGTGTGTCCTTGTTCAGCAGCGCCGCGCGCAGCGCCCCCTCGACCACGAATCCCGCCTTCTCCGCGACCGCGCGGGAAGCCGTGTTCCCGACCTCGGCCCGCCACTCCAGGCGGGTCGCGCCCAGTCTGGTGAAGGTCCAGTGCGCCACCGCGCCCACGGTTTCCGCCATGATCCCGCGCCCCCGGTACTCCTTGCCCGTCCAGAAGCCGATCTCCCAGGTGCCCGAGAAGGTACGGAGCGAGACCGCGACCGACGCCATGAGCGGGCCGCCCGTGCGCGGCAGCACGGCGAAGGTGCACATCGTTCCCGTCGCCCATCCGTCCGGGACCATCTGCCCGGTGAACTCGGCCGCGTGCTCCCGCTCGTACGGCGACGGGACCGTGGTCCAGCGCTGGATGTCGGGGTCCTGACAGGACTGGTAGACCTCTTCCGTGTCGTCGGTCGAGAAGGTGCGCAGCAGCAGGCGCTCGGTCGTGAGAGTGATGGGCTCCATGTCCGGATTCTGGTTCGGTACGGAGACGGATGCGAGCACTTTTCGTACCTCACCGGCACCTTCCACGCGTCCCGCGCGTTCACATTGCGGGTGACGGCAGGCCTGACCGACTGCGGACCTCCCGACCCGGCGGGGTCCTCGCTTACGATGGCCGTTGCGGTGGGGCCTACCTGCCGTGCCCGCGCCGGTGTCCATAACACGACCCAGTGCCAGGCCCGATCGGCAAGGAGACCAGCCTCAGTGTCCGTCTTCAACAAGCTCATGCGTGCAGGCGAAGGCAAGATCCTGCGCAAACTGCACCGCATCGCGGACCAGGTCAACTCCATCGAAGAGGACTTCGTCAACCTCTCCGACGCCGAGTTGAGGGCGCTCACGGACGAGTACAAGGAGCGTTTCGCCGACGGCGAAAGCCTCGACGACCTGCTGCCGGAGGCATTCGCCACCGTTCGTGAGGCCGCCAAGCGCGTCCTCGGCCAGCGTCATTACGACGTGCAGATGATGGGCGGCGCCGCGTTGCACCTCGGCTACGTCGCCGAGATGAAGACCGGTGAGGGCAAGACCCTCGTCGGCACCCTCCCCACATACCTCAACGCGCTGTCCGGCAAGGGCGTCCACCTGATCACGGTGAACGACTACCTGGCCGAGCGCGACTCCGAGATGATGGGCCGGGTCCACAAGTTCCTGGGCCTGACCGTCGGCTGCATCCTGGCGAACATGACGCCCGCGCAGCGCCGCGAAATGTACAACTGCGACATTACGTACGGCACGAACAACGAGTTCGGGTTCGACTACCTCCGCGACAACATGGCGTGGTCCCAGGACGAGCTCGTCCAGCGCGGCCACAACTTCGCCGTGGTCGACGAGGTCGACTCGATCCTCGTCGACGAGGCCCGTACGCCGCTGATCATCTCCGGCCCCGCCGACCAGGCCACCAAGTGGTACGGCGACTTCGCCAAGCTGGTCACGCGCCTGAGCAGGGGCGAGGCGGGCAACCAGCTCAAGGGCATCGAGGAGACCGGCGACTACGAGGTCGACGAGAAGAAGCGCACCGTCGCCATCCACGAGCCGGGTGTCGCGAAGGTCGAGGACTGGCTGGGCATCGACAACCTCTACGAGTCGGTGAACACCCCGCTGGTCGGCTACCTGAACAACGCCATCAAGGCCAAGGAGCTCTTCAAGAAGGACAAGGACTACGTCGTCATCGACGGCGAAGTCATGATCGTCGACGAGCACACCGGCCGTATCCTCGCCGGCCGCCGCTACAACGAGGGCATGCACCAGGCGATCGAGGCGAAGGAAGGGGTGGACATCAAGGACGAGAACCAGACCCTCGCGACGATCACCCTGCAGAACTTCTTCCGCCTCTACGACAAGCTCGCGGGCATGACCGGTACGGCGATGACCGAGGCCGCCGAGTTCCACCAGATCTACAAGCTGGGCGTCGTGCCGATCCCGACGAACAAGCCGATGGTCCGCATGGACCAGTCCGACCTGATCTACCGCACCGAGGTCGCCAAGTTCGCGGCGGTCGTCGACGACATCGCGGAGAAGCACGAGAAGGGCCAGCCGATCCTGGTCGGCACCACCTCGGTCGAGAAGTCCGAGTACCTCTCGCAGCAGCTGAGCAAGCGCGGCGTGCAGCACGAGGTCCTCAACGCCAAGCAGCACGACCGGGAGGCGACGATCGTCGCCCAGGCCGGCCGCAAGGGCGCCGTCACGGTCGCGACGAACATGGCCGGCCGTGGCACCGACATCAAGCTCGGCGGCAACCCCGACGACCTCGCCGAGGCGGAGCTGCGCCAGCGCGGCCTGGACCCGGTCGAGCACGTCGAGGAGTGGGCCGCGGCCCTGCCCGCCGCGCTGGAGCGCGCCGAGGCGGCCGTCAAGGCCGAGCACGACGAGGTCACCGACCTCGGTGGTCTGTACGTGCTGGGCACCGAGCGGCACGAGTCGCGCCGTATCGACAACCAGCTGCGCGGTCGTTCCGGCCGTCAGGGCGACCCGGGCGAGTCCCGCTTCTACCTGTCGCTCGGCGACGACCTGATGCGGCTGTTCAAGGCGCAGATGGTCGAGCGCGTGATGTCGATGGCGAACGTGCCGGACGACGTCCCCATCGAGAACAAGATGGTGACGCGCGCGATCGCGTCCGCGCAGTCGCAGGTCGAGCAGCAGAACTTCGAGACGCGTAAGAACGTCCTGAAGTACGACGAGGTGCTCAACCGGCAGCGCGAGGTCATCTACGGCGAGCGCCGCCGCGTCCTGGAGGGCGAGGACCTGCACGAGCAGGTGCGCCACTTCATGGACGACACCATCGACGCCTACATCCAGGCGGAGACGGTCGAGGGCTTCGCCGAGGAGTGGGACCTGGACCGCCTGTGGGGTGCGTTCAAGCAGCTCTACCCGGTGAAGACCACCGTCGAGGAGCTCGAGGACGCGGTCGGCGACCGGGCCGGGATCACCGCGGAATTCATCGCCGAGTCCATCAAGGACGACATCCACGAGCAGTACGACGCCCGTGAGAAGGAGCTCGGCTCGGACATCATGCGCGAGCTCGAGCGTCGCGTGGTCCTGTCCGTGCTCGACCGCAAGTGGCGCGAGCACCTCTACGAGATGGACTACCTCCAGGAGGGCATCGGCCTGCGCGCGATGGCGCAGAAGGACCCGCTCGTGGAGTACCAGCGCGAGGGCTTCGACATGTTCACCGCCATGATGGAGGGCATCAAGGAGGAGTCCGTCGGCTACCTGTTCAACCTGGAGGTCCAGGTCGAGCAGCAGGTCGAGGAGGTTCCGGTGCAGGACGAGGCGGAGCGTCCCTCGCTCGCCAAGAAGGACGCGGTGCCGGCCGGCGCGCGTCCCGAGATCCGCGCGAAGGGCCTGGAGGCCCCGCAGCGCCGTGACCGGCTGCACTTCTCGGCTCCCACGGTGGACGGCGAGGGCGGCGTCATCGAGGGCGACTTCGACAGTGACGGTGAGCCGTCGCGTCCGGAGACGGACGGGATGACGCGCGCGGAGCGCCGCAAGGCGCAGAAGAGCGCGGGTCGTCGGCGTAAGAAGTAGGTCCTGCGGGACCGCGTACGGCCGGGGCCGGGCACCGATGTCGGTGCCCGGCCCCGGCCGTTCCCGCGTCCCGGCGCGGCGGCCGTGCGGAGCGGACGGAGTGCCCGAGCCCGGTCGCCTGCGGCGGGGTGCGTCGGCGGGGTCGCGGGCGGGCCCACCCTCGTGTGCCCTGTGCCCTGTGCCCTGTGCCCTGTGCCCTGCGCCCTGCGCCCTGTGCCCTGCGCCCTGCGTCCTGCGCCCTGCGTCCTGCGTCCTGCGGCGGAGTGTGCCGTGGCTGTCCGTGGGCTCCGCCTGTCTGTGCTGTGGTCCTGCGCCCGGCGGCGGAGTGCGTCGAGGCGGTGGTGGGCTCCGCCCTTGTGTGCCGTGGCCCTGCGCCCTGCAGCAGAGTGCGTCGAGGCCGCCCCGGGCGAGCTCGCCCTTGTGCTTGCCGTGGCCTCGCGCCCTGCGGCTAGGTCGTCGGGGCCGCCCGGGCCCCGCTCCCGAGTGCGGTCGGGGCCGTCCCGGGCCACTTGTCTGCGCCGTGGCGGCTCCTGGAGCGGGCAGGCGAGCTCTCGGCCCCTGGGCCCGACCGCCCGGGCTCCGGCCGCCGCCCGCCTCCGAGGGCTCGGCCGCGCGCTTCAGGTCTTCACCCGCTCACCCCCCAGTTCGATCGCCGAGCAGCGCCAGCGGTTGTCCGCGCCTTGTTCCAGGCGGAATGCCATGGCGCTGACGCGGTCGCCCGAGCCGATGCGGGCGAATGCCTCGATCACGCCGGGGCCGGGGTGGTACTCGCCGCAGTGGCGGACCACCGGGGTCACGCGGTCCGCCGGGCGGAGAGGGGCGCCCGGGGCCAGGCGGATCAGTTGGTCGTAGGCCTCGCCGATCGTGTGGCCGAGCATCCAGTGGACCGGGCGGCGGCCGCTGAGGACCGCGAGGAGGCGGTCGGCGAACCAGTAGTGCGGGCGGTCCTGTCGCCGCGCGCGTGCCATTGCCGATGCCGCGACGGCGGCGGGCCTGCGCTGGTCGCGTCGCCCTGCGGGCCGGGTCGTGTTCATACGGATCGCCCCCGATGCCGGGCCCGGCTCCATACCGGGCGGTAACTTCGTTGGTGATCTTCTACGGGCCGGGCGGGAGGCAACGCAACGCGTGCCCACCCGGCGGCAACGACCGCCAGAGATCACCTATCAGGGTGACGAAGGCCCGCTTCGGGCCCGTGCGGGCAAGGATCCGGGTGTCCCGCGTGGACGGTGCGACAGGTGGGGAGCAGCACCCGGAAGAGGGACCTCGCACGTATCCTGAGGACGTCTCGACGACTACGAAAGCGGCCGGCCATGCGCGTCTATGTCCCCCTGACCCTCTCCGGTCTCGCCGAGGCTCACAAAGCCGGTGAACTGGGCCCCGGCCCCCTGACCGCGTACGGCGTCACCCCGGGACTGCGCGAGTGGTACGTCTCGGACGACATCGAGGAGCTCGAGTACGCCGCGCTCAGCCGTGCCGCCGCCGGCTCGCTGCGGCTGATCTCCATCGATCCCGACGCCGACCGGCGCCGCGTCGTCGTCGCCGTCGACGTACGGGACGAGGACGCGAGCGCCGACCCCGACCGCTCCCTGGACGCGAGCTCGGTCGGCGAGGTGCGGATCGCGACGGCCGTGCCGCTCGCCAAAGCGGCCGCGGTGCACGTCGACGCGGACGACGCGGTCGCCGACGTGACCGCGGCGGTGGACGCGCTGGGCGCCGCGGACCAGGGAGACGACGACGCACGGTTCACGGTGGACGGCGCCGAGGACCACGAGCTGCTCTGGTACGGCGTGCAGGAGATCCCGAACCTGGTCGGCTGAGGCGCAGGCCGACACCACTGCGTCCTCGTTGTCAGACCGGTTGGGTACGGTCTTGGTATGGGGAAGCACACCACGCATCTGGTCTGGGACTGGAACGGCACACTGCTCGACGACATCTCCGCGGTCATCGGCGCGACGAACGCCGCGTTCGCCGAGATAGGCCTCGAGACGATCACGCTCGAGCGCTACCGCGAGCTGTACTGCGTGCCGGTTCCCCTGTTCTACGAGCGGCTGATGGGGCGGCTGCCGACGGACGCGGAGTGGGAGGTCATGGACGAGGCCTTCCACCGGCACTACACCGAGCACCGCATCGGCTGCACGCTCACCGCGGGGGTCGAGGAGCTGCTGCACGAGTGGCGGCTCGCGGGCCGCAGCCAGTCGCTGCTGAGCATGTACGGGCACGAGCAGCTGGTCCCCGTGGTGCGCGGGTACGGCATCGAGAGCCACTTCATACGCGTGGACGGGCGCACAGGACCGTCCGGCGGCTCCAAGGCGCTGCACATGGAGCGCCATCTCGCGGCCCTGGCCGACACCGCCGCACCCGAGCACACCGTGGTCATCGGGGACGCGGTCGACGACGCGGTGGCCGCGTCGCACGTGGGCGCCCGGGCCGTGTTGTACACGGGCGGTTCGCACAGCAGGGCGAGCCTGGAGTCGGTGGGCGTGCCCGTGGTCGACACCCTCACGGAGGCCGTGGAAGTGGCCATGCGCATGGCCGCGTGACCCGCCCGCACACACCGCCCCACAGCACGAACCGCCCCACGCACGCCCTGCCGAGTCAGGCCGGCACCGCGTGGGCTCCCGCGTCGCCGATGGCGACCGCAAGGACCGTCGGCTGCCCGGCGGGCTCAGGCCGGCACCGCCTCACGCCAGCGGCGCCTTCGCCCGCAGCACCGTGAGGAACTCCCGCATCCACTCCGGGTGGTCCGGCCAGGCGCGGGACGAGACCAGCATGCCGTCGACGACCGCCTCCGTGTCCCGGAAGCTGGCGCCCGCCGCCTGCATGTCCGGCTCCAGCGCGGGATAGGCCGTCACCCGGCGGCCCTCCAGACCGCCGATCGCCGCCGTCAGCAGCGGACCGTGGCAGATCTGCGCCACGGGCTTGTCGGCGTCGAAGAAGGCCTTCAGAATCTTGCGCAGCTCGGGGTCCATGCGGAGATACTCGGGTGCGCGGCCGCCCGGCACGACGACCGCGGCGTACTGTCCGGGGTCGACCTCCGAGAACGCCAGGTCGGCAGGCCAGGTGTAGCCCGGCTTCTCGGTGTAGGTGTCGAAGCCCGGCTCGAAGTCGTGCACGACGAACCGGAGCCTCTTGCGGGCGGGCGCCGCGATGTGGACCTCGTAGCCTTCCTCCCGCAGCCGCTGGTACGGGTAGAGGACCTCGAGGGATTCGGCTGCGTCGCCGGTGACGATCAGGACCTTGGTTGTCATGGCTGCTCCCGGTGTCGGACTGTCGGCCGTGACCCGCGCACGGAGCAGGGGCTGCCGACGGTGACCATGTCGTCACCGCCAACCTGCACCCGCGCCGGAGTGTTTGCCAAGAAGGGCCCTGTGTCGCTGTCCAGAGTGTCAAACTTCCACCCCCGCTTTTGTACACATACGGCTCATGACGGGGCCCGGGTGCGGGGCGATAGCCTGGACCCGTGATCAGCGCGATATGCCGTGGGGGCAGCGAAGCCCCCGGCCTGCGCCCGGAGTGCCACAGCGCCCGGGCGATCGCTGTTCCCCTCATGCCGGGCCGACTGCCTCATTTGGCCGATTGTGGCCCGGACATCTCTCATCGCGGCATAGCGTCGACTCAGACCGGACACCCCGCGTCATGGCGTTGCGTCGCTTTTTCTTTTCCCCTACGTCACGCAACGGCGCGCGACAGGAGCCAGAGGACATGCAGACCAAGCTGGACGAAGCCAAAGCCGAGCTGCTCGCACGGGCGGCCCGGGTAGCTGAGAACAGCCCGGTCGGGGGGCACCTTCCGACTGGGTCCGAGCACGGGAAGAGTCCCGACCGGGACACCCTGCTCACGTACCTCCAGCGCTACTACCTGCACACCGCACCCGAGGACCTGACCGACCGCGACCCGGTCGACATCTTCGGCGCGGCACTTTCCCACTACCGTCTCGCCGAGAACCGCCCGCAGGGCACGGCGAACGTCCGCGTCCACACGCCGACCGTCGAAGAGAACGGCTGGACCTGCAGCCACTCCGTCGTCGAGGTCGTCACCGACGACATGCCCTTCCTCGTCGACTCGGTCACCAACGAACTCTCCCGGCAGAACCGCGGCATCCACGTCGTGATCCACCCGCAGGTCATCGTGCGCCGGGATGTCACCGGCAAGCTGATCGAGGTGCTGACGACCGAGTCCGCGCACAGCAAGAACCTGCCGCACGACGCACTCGTCGAGTCCTGGATCCACGTCGAGATCGACCGCGAGACCGACCGGTCCGACCTCAAGCAGATCACCGCCGATCTGATGCGGGTGCTGTCCGATGTGCGCGAGACCGTCGAGGACTGGGAGAAGATGCGCGACGCCGCGCTGCGCATCGCCGACGAGCTGCCCGACGAACCCACCGCCGACGATCTGCGCGACCAGGAGGTCGAAGAGGCGCGCGAGCTGCTGCGCTGGCTCGCCGCGGACCACTTCACGTTCCTCGGCTACCGGGAGTACGAGCTCACCGACACGGACGCGCTGGCGGCCGTGCCCGGCACCGGCCTCGGTATTCTGCGCTCCGACCCGCAGCACAGCGACGACGAGGACCACCCGGTCAGCCCGTCCTTCAGCAGGCTGCCCGCCGACGCCCGTGCCAAGGCCCGCGAGCACAAGCTGCTCGTGCTGACGAAGGCCAACAGCCGCTCGACCGTGCACCGGCCGAGCTACCTCGACTACGTGGGCGTCAAGAAGTTCGACGCCGAGGGCAATGTGGTCGGCGAGCGCCGTTTCCTCGGGCTCTTCTCGTCCGCCGCGTACACCGAGTCCGTGCGCCGTGTGCCGGTCGTCCGCCGCAAGGTCGCCGAGGTACTGGAGGGCGCCGGCTTCTCGCCCAACAGCCACGACGGCCGTGACCTGCTGCAGATCCTCGAGACGTACCCGCGCGACGAGCTGTTCCAGACGCCCGTCGACCAGCTGCGGTCGATCGTCACCAGCGTGCTGTACCTGCAGGAGCGCCGTCGGCTGCGGCTGTACCTGCGCCAGGACGAGTACGGCCGCTACTACTCCGCCCTCGTCTACCTGCCGCGTGACCGCTACACCACCGGCGTGCGGCTGAGGCTGATCGAGCTCCTCAAGGAGGAACTCGGCGGCAGCAGCGTCGACTTCACCGCATGGAACACCGAGTCGATCCTCTCCCGGATCCACTTCGTGATCCGTGTCCCCGCGGGCACCGTGCTGCCGCATCTGACCGATGCCGACACGGAGCGCATCGAGGCGCGGCTCGTCGAAGCGGCCCGCTCCTGGTCCGACGGTTTCGCCGAGGCGCTGAACGCCGAGTTCGGCGAGGAGCGCGCGGCCGAGCTGCTGCGGCGCTACGGCAATGCCTTCCCCGAGGGCTACAAGGCCGACCACTCGCCGCGCTCCGCCGTCGCCGACCTGGTCCACCTCGAGGAACTGGCCCGGTCGCCGAAGGACTTCGCGCTCTCCCTCTACGAGCCGGTCGGCGCAGCCCCCGGCGAGCGCCGCTTCAAGATCTACCGCACCGGCGAGCAGGTCTCGCTCTCCGCCGTCCTGCCGGTGCTGCAGCGTCTCGGCTGCGAGGTCGTCGACGAGCGCCCGTACGAGCTGCGCTGCTCGGACCGTACGAACGCCTGGATCTACGACTTCGGTCTGCGCATGCCGCAGGCCACGGGCAACGGCGACTACCTCGCCGACGACGCCCGCGAGCGGTTCCAGGACGCCTTCGCCGCCGTGTGGACGGGCCGCGCCGAGAACGACGGCTTCAACTCGCTGGTGCTCGACGCCTCGCTGAGCTGGCGCCAGGCGATGGTGCTGCGGGCGTACGCCAAGTACCTGCGCCAGGCCGGTTCGACCTTCAGCCAGGACTACATGGAGGACACCCTCCGTACCAACGTCCACACCACCCGGCTGCTGGTCTCCCTCTTCGAGGCCCGGATGTCCCCGGAGCGTCAGCGCGGGGGCCTCGAGCTGACCGAGGCCCTGCTCGAGGAGCTCGACGGCGCGCTCGACCAGGTCGCCAGCCTGGACGAGGACCGGATCCTGCGGTCCTTCCTCACCGTCATCAAGGCGACGCTGCGCACCAACTTCTTCCAGGAGGCGGCGGGCGGCACCGAGCACAGCTATGTGTCGATGAAGTTCGACCCGCAGGCCATCCCGGATCTGCCGGCGCCCCGCCCGGCCTACGAGATCTGGGTCTACTCCCCGCGCGTCGAGGGCGTGCACCTGCGCTTCGGCAAGGTCGCGCGCGGTGGTCTGCGCTGGTCCGACCGGCGTGAGGACTTCCGTACGGAGATCCTGGGCCTGGTCAAGGCGCAGATGGTGAAGAACACGGTGATCGTGCCGGTCGGCGCCAAGGGCGGCTTCGTCGCCAAGCAGCTCCCCGACCCGTCCGTGGACCGGGACGCGTGGCTCGCCGAGGGCATCGCCTGCTACAAGATCTTCATCTCGGCCCTGCTCGACATCACCGACAACCTGGTGGCGGGCGAGGTCGTCCCGCCGGCCGACGTGGTGCGCCACGACGAGGACGACACGTACCTCGTCGTCGCCGCCGACAAGGGCACCGCGACCTTCTCCGACATCGCCAACGAGGTCGCGGTCGCGTACAACTTCTGGCTCGGTGACGCCTTCGCGTCGGGTGGTTCCGCCGGCTACGACCACAAGGCCATGGGCATCACCGCCCGGGGCGCGTGGGAGTCCGTCGAACGCCACTTCCGCGAGCTGGGCCACGACACCCAGACCGAGGACTTCACGGTCGTCGGCGTCGGCGACATGTCGGGTGACGTGTTCGGCAACGGCATGCTGCTCAGCGAGCACATCCGGCTCGTCGCGGCCTTCGACCACCGGCACATCTTCATCGACCCGGACCCGGACGCGGCCGTGTCGTACGCGGAGCGCCGCCGGCTGTTCGACCTGCCGCGCTCCTCGTGGGCGGACTACAACAAGGAGCTGCTGTCCCAGGGCGGCGGCATCCACGCCCGTACGGCCAAGTCGATCCCGGTCAACGCGCAGATGCGCGCGGCACTCGGCATCGAGACGGGCGTCTCCAAGCTGACGCCGGCCGAGCTGATGAAGGTGATCCTGCAGGCCCCGGTGGACCTGCTGTGGAACGGCGGCATCGGTACGTACGCCAAGGCCTCCACCGAGTCGAACGCGGACGTCGGCGACAAGGCCAACGACGCGATCCGGGTCAACGGCGAGGACCTGCGGGTCAAGGTCGTCGGCGAGGGCGGCAACCTCGGTCTGACCCAGCTGGGCCGCATCGAGTTCGACCGCAAGGGCGGCCCCGACGGCGAGGGCGGCAAGATCAACACCGACGCCATCGACAACAGCGCGGGCGTGGACACCTCCGACCACGAGGTGAACATCAAGATCCTGCTCAACGGCCTGGTCGCGGAGGGCGACATGACCGTCAAGCAGCGCAACAAGCAGCTCGCCGAGATGACCGACGAGGTCGGCGCGCTGGTGCTGCGCAACAACTACGCGCAGAACGTCGCCCTGTCCAACGCGGTCGCCCAGTCGCCGTCCCTGCTCCACGCCCACCAGCGGTTCATGCGGCGGCTCGGCCGGGACGGGGAGCTCAACCGGGAGCTGGAGTTCCTGCCGACCGACCGGCAGATCCGTGAGCTGCTCAACAGCGGCAAGGGGCTCAGCCAGCCGGAGCTCGCCGTCCTGATGGCCTACACCAAGATCACGGTGGCGGACGAGCTGATCGGGACCGACCTGCCGGACGACCCGTATCTGCGCCGCCTGCTGCACGCCTACTTCCCCAAGCCGCTGCGCCAGAAGTTCGGCGAGGCGATCGACGGACACGCGCTGCGCCGCGAGATCGTCACGACGGTGCTGGTCAACGACACGGTCAACACCGGTGGTTCGACCTTCCTGCACCGCCTGCGGGAGGAGACGGGCGCGTCGACCGAGGAGGTCGTGCGGGCGCAGACAGCGGCCCGCGCGATCTTCGGCCTGAACGCGGTGTGGGACGCGGTCGAAGCCCTCGACAACAAGGTCGCGGCCGACGTCCAGACCCGGGTCCGGCTGCACTCGCGCCGGCTGGTCGAGCGCGGTACGCGCTGGCTGCTCGGCAACCGGCCGCAGCCGCTGGAGCTCGCCGGGACCATCGACTTCTTCGCCGAGCGCGTGGAGCAGGTCTGGGGCGAGCTGCCGAAGATGCTGCGCGGCGCCGACCAGGAGTGGTACCAGGGCATTCGCGACGAGCTCACCGAGGAGGGCGTCCCGGAGGACCTCGCGCAGCGGGTGGCCGGCTTCTCCTCCGCCTTCCCGACGCTCGACATCGTCGCGATCGCGGACCGCACGCAGAAGGAGCCGATGGCGGTCGCCGAGGTGTACTACGACCTCGCCGACCGGCTGCGGATCACTCAGCTGATGGACCGGATCATCGAGCTGCCGCGGGCCGACCGCTGGCAGTCCATGGCCCGCGCCTCCATCCGCGAGGACCTGTACGCGGCGCACGCCGCACTGACGGCCGATGTGCTGTCGGTCGGCAACGGCACCTCCACGCCGGAGGAGCGGTTCAAGGCGTGGGAGGAGAAGAACGCCGCGATCCTGGGCCGCGCGCGCACCACGCTGGACGAGATCCAGGGGTCGGACACGTTCGACCTGGCGAACCTGTCGGTCGCGATGCGGACGATGCGTCAGCTGCTGCGGGCTCACAGCTGACACCGCACGGCACAGGGCGTCCGTCACCATTCCGGTGGCGGGCGCCCCTGCCGTTTCAGGTGGAGCGGCGGATCCGGCTCAGCCAGCCCGACGCCCGCGGGTCCTGGGCCGGTGGTCGCGCCCTCGGCACACCCGCGGCCCGTTCGACGTCCGCCACCGCGGCGGCGACGGGTTTCGGCAGCCAGCCGCGGAAGTCGTCGTCCCGTACGCCCGGCCCGGCCGCGCTCCCGCACAGCCGGGCCACCTCTGCCGCGTCCGGGCGGTCCTGCGGCCGGGCGGCGAGGCAGGCGGCGAGCACCTCGCGCAGCGCCGCGGGATGCGCGCCGAGGTCCGGCGGCTCGTGCTCCGTGCCCGCGATCCGGGTGGCGACGACGAGACCGCCGCCCTCCCCGTAAGGGTGGCGGCCCGACGAGGCCTCGGCGGCGACGAGCCCGAGCGTGAACACATCCGACGCGGGCGTCAGTTGCTTGCCCAGCGCGTGCTCGGGCGACATGTACTTCGGCGTGCCGACCATCCGGCCGATGGTGGTCAGCGACGCCGTTCCGGCAGCCCGCGCGATGCCGAAGTCGAGCAGCCAGGGCCCCTCGGCCGTCAGCAGCAGATTGGCCGGCTTGACGTCGCGGTGGATGACACCGGCGGCGTGAACGATGTCCAGCGCCCGGGCCGCGCAGGCCGTCAGCCGGAGTACGCAGGCGAGCGGGAGCGGACCGTGCCCGGCCAGTGCGTCGTCGAGCGCGACGCCCGGTACGTAACGGGTCGCGAGCCACGGCCGCTCGGCTTCCGCGTCGTGGTCGACGACCGGCACCACATGGCGGCCGTGCACCCGCCGGGCCGCCTCCACCTCGCGTGCGAACCGCTTGCGGAAGTTCTCGCTCTGCGCGTGCTCACGGCGGATCAGCTTCAGCGCGACCGGTCCGGCGGCCGGCGAGCGGGTGAGGAAGACGGTGCCCATGCCGCCCTCGCCGATCCGGGCCTCCAGCACGTAGCCGGCGATCTCGCGCGGATCGTTCTCGCGCAGCGGCTCGAGCCCACCGTTCCGCATCCCGGCCCCCCTTGGCGTGCTGCCGATGGCCAGACGGGAGCCTACCGCGAGGCCGTGGCCGACCACAGCCGTCGGCACGAGAGCAGAGCGGCCGTGAGCAGCAGCCCGTTGCGCAGCACCATCAGCGTGCAGCCGATCCAGGTGCCGCCGAGCACCTCGTCGTACATCAGCGGATAGGCGAGCGCGCTGAGCACGGCCGCGGGCACCATCAGCAGCGCGACCGGCCGCTGGCAGGTGTGCCGGGAGGTGAGGCAGACCGCGGCCAGGCCGAGCAGCCAGATCAGATACTGCGGGCTGATGACGCGGCTGGTCACGGTGAACAGGAGAACGGCGGCGAAGGCCGCGTCGAAGGGGGTCGCAGGTGTCCAGCGCTGCGCCCTGACCCGCCACCACACCAGCCAGCCGAACGCGACGACCGTCAGGGCCAGCGACATCCCCGCCACGCCCGACACGTACGGACCGATGAACTCGAAGGCCCCGTACTGGTACCGGACGACACCCGACCAGCCCACCTCGCGGGCCAGTTGCAGCGCGGTGCCGCCGAGCGACTCGATCTGGACGCCGCGAGCGCCCTGCTGCCGCAGAAAGTCCAGGGAGTGGCTGAAGCCGATCACCAGCACCGCGAGCAGGGCGGCGGCGGTGACGAACGCGGAGGTCCAAGCCGCACGCGTCGTACGCCCCCTGGGTGTCCCCAGCACCGCCAGCAGCGGCCACACCTTGATCATGGCGCCGAGCCCGGCGAGCGCCCCGCCCATCCGCGGTCGCCTGCCCACGGCGAGCAGTGCGAGCACGGCGACGGCGGTGACCAGGACGTCGTACCGGGCGTAGGGCAGATTGAGCAGCAGCGGCAGCGCGCACACCCACAGCCACGCGCCGGGGCCGCCGGCCCGGGCGAGGGCGAGGGCGACGACCGCGTCGGCGAGGAGGACCAGCGCGACGAAGGCCTCGAAGTACGTCAGCCAGGGCAGCGCGCCGGGGGAGAGGAAGACGAGCGCGGCGCCGGGCGGGTATTGCCAGGTGACGTCGTCCACCGGGAACGAGCCGTGCAGGAGCTGCTCGAACCAGCGGCGGTAGAGCGTGTGCACCTCGCCCGCCACTCCTGTGTCGCCGAGCCGGTCGACGACCAGCAGGGCGAGCATGCCGACGCGGGTGGCCGCCCAGACGAGGGTCAGGACGGCCGGGTGCGGAGGTCCGGTACGGCGCGGGACGCCGAGGCGATCGCGGTCCGGTGCCGGCGCGAGATGGTGGGTGGACGGGAGCGGGGCGATCCGATGGGGCGTCATCGGCGGGTACTTTAGCCCGCTTTAAGCAGATTTCCTGTTATTTCTTGCCCTTGGCGAATGCCTCGTATGCGGCGACGACCTCCTTGGCCGGGCCGTCCATCCGCAGCGTTCCGGACTCCAGCCAGAGCGCGCGGTCACAGGTCGTCGTGATGGCGGCCGTGCTGTGGCTGACCAGGAACACCGTGCCCGCCTCCTCGCGCAGCTCGGTGATCCGCTCCTGGCTGCGCCGCTGGAACTTGGCGTCGCCCGTGGCGAGGGCCTCGTCGATCAGAAGGACGTCGTGGCTCTTCGCGGCGGCGATGGAGAACCGCAGCCGGGCGCCCATGCCCGAGGAGTACGTCCGCATCGGCAGCGTGATGAAGTCGCCCTTGTCGTTGATCCCGGAGAAGTCGACGATGTCGTCGTAGCGCTCGTCGATCTCTGCTCGGGACATGCCCATCGCGAGCCCGCCGAGGATGACGTTGCGCTCTCCGGTCAGGTCGCCCATCAGCGCGGCGTTCACCCCGAGCAGCGAGGGCTGGCCCTGGGTGAAGACCTTGCCCTCCGAGGGCGGCAGCAGCCCGGCGATGGCCTTGAGCAGGGTGGACTTCCCCGATCCGTTGGAGCCGATCAGACCGATCGCCTCGCCCTTGTACGCGGCGAAGCTGACGCCCTTGACGGCGTGCACCTCGCGGATGCCCGGCGAGGACCTGCGGGAGGCGATCCGGCTGAGCGCGGTGGTGGCGGCTCCCTTGCCGGTGCGGCCGCCGTTGACCTTGTACTTGATGTGGACGTTGTCGACGACGACGGTGGGGATCTTCGCGGTCACGGGACGGGCGGGGGTCGGGATGTTCTCGGTCTGCTCAGCCACGTCCGTAGTGCTCCTCAGCCTTCCAGAAGTACAGGAATCCGCCCGCCCCGAAGAGCCCGGCCCAGCCGACGGCGACCGCCCAGACGTGCGGCGGCAGCTGGGACGCGGTGAAGCTGTCGATGAGGGCGAAACGCATCAGGTCGATGTAGACGGCCGCCGGGTTGCACTGCAGCGCCACCATCACCCAGTGCGGCAGCTCCTGGCTCTTGAGCACCGACTGGATGCTCCACATGACTCCGGACACATACATCCAGGTGCGCAGCAGGAACGGCATCAGCTGGGCGACGTCGGGGGTGCGTGCGGCGAGCCGGGCCATGGCCATCGACAGGCCGGTGTTGAAGACGGCCTGCAGCAGCAGTGCGGGGACCGCCAGCACCCAGGAGACCTTCGGGAACTCGCCGAAGCACATGAGGATCACGACCAGCGCGCCCATGGAGAACAGCAGTTGCTGGAGCTGCTGGAGCGCGAGGGCGATGGGGAGCGAGGCGCGCGGGAAGTGGAGCGCCCGGACCAGTCCGATGTTGCCGGAGATGGCGCGGGTGCCGGTCATGATCGAGTTGGCGGTGAAGGTCCAGATGAAGACGCCGGTGACGAGGAACGGCACGAAGTCGGCGACATGGCGGCTGGTCTGGAGCAGGATGCCGAAGATGAAGTAGTAGACCGCCGCGTTCAGCAGCGGGGTCATCAGCTGCCAGACCTGGCCCAGTTTCGCCTGGCTGTACTGGGCGGTGAGGCGGGCGGTCGCGAACGCCGTGATGAAGTGCCGGCGTGACCACAGCTGCCCGACGTACGAGCGCAGCGAAGGGCGCGCGCCGCTCACGGTCAGCCCGTGGCGGGCGGCGAGTTCGCTGAGGCTTTCCGACGGTGGTGCAGGTCGGGAGATGGTCTGGCTGCTCAACTCTGGTCGCTTTCGCCGGGGCGGGAGGGGAGGCCGTGCGGGGGCGACGGACATCCGAGGCGATGGGACGGGTCCGTTTCGTCGCTACGGCGACAGTAGGACGAAGTACGTCGCAACGCAACCGTCTCGTCGTCACGGGTATGCTCGGGGTCATGACCTCGGACCCGGGAACACCACGACGCGCCCCCGCGGGAGCCGCAGTGCTCCGGGAGGACGTGACCGAAGCGATCCGCGCCGCCGTTTTCGACGAGCTGGCGGCGGTCGGCTTCGCGCGCATGTCGATCGAGGGCATCGCCCGGCGGGCGGGCGTCGGCAAGACGGCTGTGTACCGGCGCTGGAAGTCCAAGCTGTCGCTCGTACTCGACCTGGTCTCCGCCTTCGCGGCCCAGGGACTGCCGGCACCGGCGACAGGATCGCTGTACGGAGACGTACGCGCGCTCCTCGAAGTGGCCTCGCACGCGCTGCGCCACCCGGTTGCCTCGCAGGTCATCCCGGACCTGCTGGTGGAGGCGGCCCGCAACCCGGAGATCGCCGAGGCGATCAAGGCGGCCCTGCTGGACAGCCAGCGGGGCGTGGCGGCGGTGGTGGTCCGCGAGGCGGTGTCCCGCGGCGAACTCCCCTCCTCGGCCGACCCGGACAAGGCGCTGGATGTGATCGTGGGGCCGCTGTACTGGCGGCTGGTGGTGGTGCGGTCGGGGCTGCCGAAGGGGTACCTGGACGAGCTGGCGCGGGGAGCGGTGGCAGCCCTCAAGGCCTGACGGCCGGGGCCTGGTGAGGGCCGGCGCCTCTCGGGGGCAGGCCCGAGCGGGGCCGCTTTCCGCACGAAGGCCGGCCCGATGCGTGTGCGCCGGGCCGGCCCTTGCGTGCCGACGTCACTTCACCGCGCCCGCCATCACCCCCGTCACGAACTGCCGCTGGAATGCGAAGAAGACGGCCAGCGGGATGATCATCGAGACGAACGCTCCCGGCGCCAGCACATCGATGTTGTTGCCGAACTGCCGGACCTGGCGCTGCAGTGCCACCGTGATCGGGGCGCTCTCCGAGTCCGCGAAGATCAGCGCGACCAGCATGTCGTTCCACACCCACAGGAACTGGAAGATGCCCAGCGACGCGATCGCCGGACCGCCCAGCGGCACGACGACCCTGGCGAAGAGCCGGATCTCCCCGGCACCGTCCAGCCGCGCCGCCTCCAGGAGTTCCCGTGGGATCTCGGCGAAGAAGTTCCGCAGCAGGAAGATCGCGAACGGCAGGCCGAACGCGACATGGAAGAGGATCACGCCGATCGTCGTCTCGAAGATGCCGACCGCGCCGAACAGCTTCGACACCGGCACCAGCGCGACCTGCACGGGGACCACCAGGAGGCCGACGACCACCATGAACCACCAGTCGCGGCCCGGGAAGTCCATCCACGCGAACGCGTATCCCGCGAACGAGCCGATCACCACCACCAGCAGGGTCGCCGGCACCGTGATCAGCACACTGGAGACCAGCGAGTCGGTGATCGCCTCGTTCTCCAGCAGCCGTGAGTAGTTCTCGGTGGTCAGCTGCGCCGGCTCGGTGAACACCTTCCACCAGCCGCTCG
Source organism: uncultured Actinomycetota bacterium (assembly GCA_963836215.1). Classification (GTDB taxonomy): domain Bacteria; phylum Actinomycetota; class Actinomycetes; order Streptomycetales; family Streptomycetaceae; genus Streptomyces. Next base: position 2,982,119 of record CAWIIU010000005.1, on the reverse strand, counting down.
CGCTGATGTCCGCCGGTCCCCGCAGCGAGGAGATCAGCAGACCGAACGTCGGCATCAGCCAGAACAGCCCGATGAGCACCAGGAACACCCGCATGAAGCCGCCACCGGCGCCCGCCGCGATCCGCGCGGGGAGGGACTGCTTCGCCTTCACCACACTGTCCGTCGTGGTCATCGGCGATTCTCCCTTCGCATACGGCGGATGTTGAACAACATCACCGGGATCACCAGCAGCAGGAGAAGCACAGCGATCGCGCTGCCGAGACCCAGGTCCGAGTCCGTGCCGAACGACGAGCGGTACAACTGCAGGGCGAGCACGTTCGCGTCGTCCTGCGCCGAACCCGGCGCGATGATGAAGACCAGGTCGAAGATCTTCAGCACATTGATCATCAGCGTGACCAGCACCACCGCGAGCACCGGAGCCAGCAGCGGCACCGTCACTCTGCGGAAGACCTGCCACTCGTTCGCGCCGTCGACCCGCGCCGCCTCGAGCAGTTCACGCGGCACACTCGCGAGCCCCGCCGCGATGAGCACCATCGCGAAGCCCGCCCACATCCACACGTAGCTGCCGATGATCGCCGGGGTGACGAGCGAGGGGCCGAGCCAGTTGACGCCGTTGTACTGCTCCCTGAAGTTGTCGGCGGGCAGCCGCAGTTCGGCGCCCTCGGCGGAGGCGGGCAGGGTGAACGTGCCGTCGGCGCCCGCCCGTGTCGAGGCGACCACCTTGCCGTCCCTGACCGCCTCCACCGTGATGCCGTCGAGTCCGCGCTCGGTGGAGTCGATGACGTTGGGCTTGCCGCCGCCGCCCTTGGTGAAGTCCAGCCAGGCGGTGCCGGTGATCTTCCCGTCGTCCGGCTTCGCGGCCTTCGCGGGTTCCGCGCCGGACGGCATCTCCGCCGGTGCGACACCGACCAGAGGGAGCAGCACCTGTGTGCTCGAGGTGACCGGCCCCTCGGTGACGAACGCCCCGCCGCCACCCGCTTTGAGCGGATGGACCGGCAACGGACGGGCGCCCGGGAAGCCGGACGACTCGGAGAACGTGTCGTGCACCCCCACCCACACGGCGTTGGCGACGCCACGCTCCGGGTCCTGCTCGTACACCAGCCGGAAGATGATGCCCGCGGCGAGCATCGAGATCGCCATCGGCATGAAGACGAGCAGCTTGAACGCCGTGGCCCAGCGCACCCGTTCGGTCAGGACCGCGAAGATCAGGCCGAGCGCTGTCGAGACGGTCGGCGCGACGACCACCCAGATCGCGTTGTTCTTGACCGCGGTGAGGATGGTGTCGTCGGTGAAGATCTCCACATAGTTGTCGAGCCCGGCAAAGCCCGTGCCGGCCTGGTCGAAGAAGGACCGGTAGACGGAGTACCCGATCGGGTAGACCACGAGCGCGCCGAGCAGCACCAGCGCGGGCAGCAGAAAGCCGACCGCGACGGTCCTACGGGTGCCGGTCACGCTCTTGCGCTCACCGGCGGGGGGCGCCGGCGTCGCCGAACCCCCCGCTTTCGCCACGGTGGTCACCCGTCAGCTCTTGTACGCCTTGGCCGCGTCCGACTCCAGCCGCTGCTGGGTCCCCGCGATGTCCTTCGGGTTCTTCAGGAAGTCCTGCAGCGCTTTCCACTCGCCCTTGCCCGGCGTACCGCCGAAGGACTGCGGCATCTGGTCGGACATGTCGAACCGGAAGTTGTCGCCGGCCCCGATCAGCGCCTTGGCGATGTCCCGCTGGACGTCATGGGGATACGCGGCGAAGTCCAGCGACTTGTTGGGGGAGATGAAGCCGCCCGCACCCGCCGAGATCTCGGCCGCGTCCGGGGAGGCCAGGAAGGTCAGCAGCGCCTGTGCGCCCTTGCTGTCCTTGAGCGCCACGGCCGCGTCCCCGCCCGTCACCACCGGCGCCTGCGCACCGACCGCCGGGAACGGGAACACCTTGGCATCCGTACCGATCTTGGCCTTGGTCTGCGCGATGTTGACGGTCACGAAGTCGCCCTCGAAGACCATCGCGCCCTTGGGCTGGTCACCGCCGGTGAAGGTCTGGGTGACCGATGCGGGGAACTCCGTCTGGAGTGCGCCGTCCGCCCCGCCCGCGATCAGATTCGGCTTGCCGAAGAGCTCGGCCAGCGTCGTCAGCGCCGTCTTCACCGAGGGATCGGTCCACTTGATCCTGTGCTGCGCGAGCTGGTCGTACTTCTCCGGTCCGGCCTGGGAGAGGTAGATGTTCTCGAACCAGTCGGTGAGCGTCCAGCCGTCCGCACCGGCGACCGAGACGGGCGTGACGCCCGAGGCGGAGATCGTCTCCGCGGTGGAGAGGAATTCCTTCCAGGTCTTCGGTTCCTTGGTGCCCGCGTTCTCGAAGGCCGTGTTGTTGTACCAGATGAGGGACTTGTTGGCGGCCTTGTAGTAGACGCCGTACTGCTGTCCGTCGACCTGGCCGAGCTTCTGCCATCCCGGCGCGTAGTTCTTCGCCAGCTCCGCCTTCGCCTCCGCGCCGACGGGCTTGGCCCACTTGCGCTGCACCGCCTGCTGGATGGCGCCGACCTGCGGGAGCATCGCGACATCCGGGGGAGCGCCGCCCGCGATCTTTGTGCCGAGGAAGTTGACGATCGGGTCCTGGGCGGGGACGAACGTGACCGTGGCGCCGGTCCGCTTCTCGAACTCCTTGAGGACCTTGGTGAAGTTCTCCTGCTCGGCTCCGCTCCAGACGGCGGCTATCTGGATCTTTTCCCCGTTCAGTTCGGGGAGTTCGACGGTGGGCGCGGATTCCTTGCTCCCGCCCGGTTGCGACTCGTCGCCGCTGTCGCCGTCGCTGCACCCGGCGAGGGCGAGCGCTCCGACTGCCGCGATCACCACTGCGGTCCTGCCCGTACGAAGAGTTGTGCGCATCACTGCCCCGTCTCTCCCGTGCACTGTCCCGTTGACCGACAGGTGTACGCCCGGTCCCGGAGTGTCGCAATAGCGCACCGTGGGAGTTCGAGGCTTTCGTAATGCCCTTGTGACGGGATGTCCTGACAATGCGTCGGATCCCGACGCTCGATCAGGGGCGGGCCGGTGAGAGCGGTGCCAGCGGGGCGGCGTCGACGGAGCGCGCAGCGCGATCCAGGGCGCTGGCCAGAAGCGCCAAGTCCGTTGGCCCGTTGCCCAGTTCACGCACGGGGCGACGGGTCGGCGGATCGCCCATGCGTTCCCACTCGAGCGGCACCACGGTCGGGCGCAGCGTCGCGGTGCGCGGAATACGGCCGGTCACCCGGCCGCTCTGGAAGGCCGTCACCCGGCCGTCCGGATGACCCAGCCTGCCCCGGCCGGGCGCCGGGTCCTCAGGTCCTGGCGAGGCGGGCGGCGCGTCCAGCACCACCCGCAGCCGCGCGCCCTGCGCCAACTCCGTGTCTGCCGTACGGTCCGGGCGCGCGGAGGTCGCTATCAGATGCACACCGAGCCGCTCGCCGTCCCGGGCCACGGCGTCCAGCGCCCTGACCACCGAACCGGCCGCAGGGCGGCCCGGGCTGCCGAGCGCGGGCGCCACCAGGGCGTCGAAGTCGTCGACCAGCACCACCAGTCGGGGCAGTGGGTCCGGGACCGGCGCTGTCGTACGGGCTCCGGGGCGCAGCCGCAGGGTGCCGCTGGAGGGGGACTCGATGTCACCGCGCTGCTCGCCGCCGCTCGGCGGGCGCGGGCCCACCATGCGCTCCGCGACCTCGTGCCGGGTGTGCCACTCGGCGAAGCCCGTACTGCCGAGCAGCTCCGCACGGCGCTTCAGCTCCGCGCCGAGCGCCTGGGCGAAGTCCCGCATACGGACAGGGTCGTTCGCCATCAGATGCTCGGTGACATGCGGCAGTTCCGTGCACGGTGCGAGGCCCTCGCCGCGCTCGCCGCCGGAGCCGTCGACCAGCAGCAGCCCCAGTCGGTCGGGGCGGCCCGCGGCGGCCAGCGAGGCCGCGACCGACCGCAACAGCTCGGTGCGGCCGCTGCCCGGTGGGCCTTCGATCAGCAGATGCGGGCCCTCCTCCGTCAGATCGACGGACAACGGGCCGCGCGGGCTCGCGCCGAACACCACCGTGCCGTGTTCGGCGGACGCCCAGCGCGCCATGAGCGACGCCGGGGTGGCGCGGGCCAGCCCGAGCTCGTCCAGCAGCCGCGCGGACCGGGGCAACGGAGCGTCCCGGCCGGGACCGGCGACGCAGGCCTCCGCGCGCAGCGGAGCGAGCGCGCGCCCGAAGCGCTCCGCCCAGGCCGCGGACACCGCGTCCACCGCACCCACGGTGCCGTGGCCCGCGGGCAGGCCCCCTGCCGTACGCATCAGACGCAGCGCCGTCGCCACATCGCCGCTCAGCAGGGCGACGGCCCCGCACTCACGGAAGGCGAGCGAGGCCGCGCACGCCGTCTCGTACGTCGCCGCGACCGGGGACATGGGCGAGGCGGCCGGAGTCTCGGCCAGACAGATCAGATGGATCCCCGCGGCACGGCCGGCACCGGCGAGCCGGGCCGTCGTCTCGCGCAGCACCGCCGAGCCCGGGTCGCCGTCGACGATGACGACCGTGCGCGGGCCGTCGTGCCGATCGGCCGCTTCGGAGACGGCCCTGCCGTCCGCGCTCGGCCAGCCGGGGCCCAGCGGTCCGGCGTCCAGCCTGCGGGTGAGCTCGGCCGTACGGGCGGTCGCCTGGTCGCGGTCGTACGCCAGCAGCAGCCGGCAGTCCTGGCCGTGGGCGGGCCGCAGATGCGGAAGCCAGCCGAGCCAGGCCCACTCCGCCCGCCGCTCCTCGATGCTCCGCGCCCGGTCGGTGCTGATCAGCACGATCTCCAGGTCGGCGGGTGAGTGCAGTGCGGCGAGCTGGGCGACGGCGGACCGGGCGAGAGCGGCGAGCCGCGCGCGGGGCCCGGCGAGACCGAGCGAACCGGCCTCCCGCAGCCCCACGGTCACCGGTACGGACGGCAGCTCGGCCCGGTCGGTGGTGCCGAGCCGGAGAACGAGCGATTCGGGATGCGCCGGGCCGCGCTCCCAGAGCCGTGGGCCCGGGCCGAGAGCCGTGAGCAGCACGGCGGCGGGGTCGGGCCAGCTGTCGACGACGGGCGCGGTCATGTGCGGTGCCTCGGGTACGGGCACGGCCTCGGTGGCCGGCTCGTCCCGCGCTCCCGCCAGCCGTCGGGCCCAGGCGCCTATGCCCCGCTTGCGGGAGCCTCGGGCGGGTCCGCCCTGCCGGGTGTGGGTCTCGGCGGGGTCGAAGGCCGCGTCCAGGGTGTCGGAGGCCCGGGAGTGCACGGCGTCGGCGCCCAGCGGGTCGGTGTGCATGCCGGTGGGGTCGTACTGGGTGGGCACCCGGGGCGGGCCCTGGGCCGCGGGCCCGGTGTACGTCCCATGCGCGGGTGTACTGGCGACGGAGCGCTCCGGCACGTGTCCGGGCGGGTAGGGGCCTGCGGGCAGCTGGCCCGGGTCGACCTCGGTTCCGTGCGTCCCGGCCGCGTCGGCGTCGTACGGACCCTGCGCCCCCTCGGAACCGGGGCCGGACGGCTCCTGACTGCGCACGCGCAGATGGCCCTCGCCGTCCGGAGCGGTCGGCAGAGGTTCGGCACCGTCCCCGGCCGTCAGGCGGAGCGTCGACTCGCCCAGCCGCAGCAGCGCCCCCGCCGGAAGCCGGACAGGGCGTGAGCCGACGGGCGAGCCGCCCAGCGTCGTCCCGTTCGTCGAGCCCAGATCGGCCACGGTGACGCGGCCGTCCTCCGCGACCGTCACCGCGCAGTGCAGCCGTGAGACATCGGGGTCGTCCAGGGGCACGTCGGCGTCCGCCGAGCGGCCGATGCTGATCTGTCCGCCGTGCAGCAGATGAACGCCGCCCGCGTCGGGACCGGCCACGACATGGAGCTGCGCCGGGATGTCGGCACCGGGCGGCTCGGCCTCGCCGGGGACCTGGAGCGACAGCACCGCCCCGTCCACCAGCGGGGGCTCGCCCAGGGTGCGGCGCTGGGTGTCGAGGCGCTCCTGCCCTGCGTACAGCACGACGGTGCCCGAGGCGTCCGGGCCGGCGACGGAGGACGCCAGGTCGGATGCGACGGCGGCCAGGGCCGTCCCGGCCGGGGCGGTGATCAGCACATCGCAGGCGCGCACGGCAGCGAGGTGTCCCGCGGACGCGGACTGCCCGCCGCGCGGCGCGAGAACGGTCAGCCGGATCTGCATCGCCGTCAGCAATCCCTTCTGCGCGGGGTGCCCGGCAGGGGAGCCGCCTGTGATGCCCCCACCCGGCAGGTCGGCACGGACCACAGAACTTCCCCACCCAGAGCGCTGAAGCGCAAGGGCCCCCACGGCGCCGTGCTGGAGGCATCCTCGCACCTGCCACTGACAACACGCCCGGGAAGCAGCGACAAGTGATCTTGATTGGTCCGCTCCGGACGGAAAAATGCCTGGTTGGGCACGGATCCGGAAGCGGCGTGATGTGCGCTGCACGGCCGTTCGGCAACCATCCGTACGATGCGGACGTCTTTCCTTCGAACACCGCTGGGGCAAGAACGGACAGTGCTCCGTTCGTCGGCATTAAGGTTGGTCGGACACCCGGGCGGGGGTCACAGTGGCCCGGGACCATGCAAGGACCACGATCAGCAGGGAGCACATGACGTGCGGCCGGTAGGCAGCAAGTACCTGCTCGAGGAGCCACTCGGGCGCGGCGCCACGGGCACCGTCTGGCGGGCGAGCCAGCGGGAGACCGCGGGCGCCGAGGCAGCGGTCGCCGGTCAGCCGGGCGAGACCGTCGCGATCAAGGTCCTGAAGGAGGAGCTGGCGAACGACGCGGATGTGGTGATGCGCTTCCTGCGCGAGCGCTCCGTCCTGCTCCGCCTGACCCACCCGAACATCGTGCGGACCCGTGACCTGGTCGTCGAAGGTGATCTCCTCGCCCTCGTCATGGACCTGGTCGACGGCCCCGACCTGCACCGCTATCTGCGGGACAACGGTCCGTTGACCCCCGTCGCCGCCTCGCTGATGACCGCCCAGATCGCGGACGCGCTCGCCGCGAGTCACGCCGACGGCGTCGTCCACCGCGACCTCAAGCCGGCCAACGTCCTGCTGAAGACCAGCGCGGACGGTCAGATGCACCCGATGCTGACCGACTTCGGCATCGCGCGCCTCGCGGACTCCCCGGGCCTGACCCGTACGCACGAGTTCGTCGGCACCCCTGCCTATGTCGCGCCCGAGTCCGCCGAGGGCCGCCCCCAGACCTCCGCCGTCGACATCTACGGCGCCGGCATCCTGCTGTACGAGCTGGTCACCGGCCGGCCCCCGTTCTCCGGCGGCTCCGCGCTCGAGGTGCTGCACCGTCATCTGAGCGAGGAGCCCCGGCGCCCCACCACCGTTCCCGAGCCGCTGTGGACGGTCATGGAGCGCTGCCTGCGCAAGGATCCGTCGCAGCGTCCGAGCGCCGAGAATCTCGCCCGTGGGCTGCGTACCGTCGCGGCCGGCATCGGCGTGCACTCCTCGTCCGCGCAGGTCGAGGCCGCGCTCGGCGTCGCCGCCCTGCTCGGACCCGACCCGTCCCCGGCGCCCGTCCCGGACACCCCGAGCTCCGCCGACCCCACGCAGGTGCTGCCGAGCAACGCAGGCTCCTTCGACCCGAACGGGGCGACCAGCGTGCTGCCGCAGACCAGTGACCCGGGCGGCGCCGACCCGACATCGGTGATGCCTCCCGTACCCCCGGGCCCCCAGGACCCGCACCCCTGGCAGTCCCAGCTGCAGGCGGCCCGCGACCGCAACGAGCAGACGCAGGTCCAGTACCTCGACCCGAGCCAGGACCCGCTGCGCCGGCGTCCGCAGCGCCAGCAGCCGCCGCAGCAGCCCCAGCAGCAGTACGGGCAGCAGCAGTACCAGCCGCAGCAGCGTCCGCAGCCGCAGCAGCCCCCGGCCCGGCGTCGGCAGGCGCCTCAGCCCCAGCCCCAGCGGCAGCAGTACGCCCCGCAGCCGCAGCAGTACGCGCCCCCGCAGCAGCCGCCGCCCCAGCAGCCCGTGCCGCGCCAGCCGAGGCAGCGCAGCGCCAACCCGATGCGGATCCCCGGCCTCGGCTGCCTCAAGGGCTGCCTGTTCTCGGTGATCCTGATCGTCGTGGCCGGCTGGCTGGTGTGGGAGCTCACCCCGCTCCAGGGCTGGATCGCGGAGGGCAAGAGCTACTGGGACGCGATCGGCGACGGAATCTCGAAGGTGTCGGACTGGATTTCCCAGATCGGCGGCTCGGATCCGGGCACGGGGACCGAGAGTCCCGGTACCGGACAGTAGCGTTACCGCGGGTAGCGATACGTGACCGAGTAGCTTTGTCGACTTCTCCGGGGAAGTTTCCCCCGGAGAAGTGAAGGTTGGCGCCATCCGGGGCACACAGGCCCCGGATCCCCGCGTACTTTATGGGCAACGCCAGCCGCTGAGGGAGCAGTCTTGGCACGGAACATCGGTAGCCGGTACACGGCCCACCAGATCCTCGGGCGGGGCAGCGCCGGCACGGTCTGGGCAGGCGAGGGTCCCGAAGGGCCCGTCGCCATCAAGCTGCTGCGCGAGGACCTGGCATCGGACCAGGAGCTCGTCGGACGCTTCGTACAGGAGCGCACCGCGCTGCTCCAGCTCGACCACCCCCGGGTCGTCGGCGTCCGCGATCTCGTCGTCGACGGGAACGACCTCGCGCTCGTCATGGACCTCGTACGCGGCACCGACCTGCGCACCCGGCTGGACCGCGAACGACGGCTCGCACCCGAGGCCGCGGTCGCGATCATCGCGGACGTCGCCGACGGACTGGCCGTCGCGCACGCCGCCGGAATCGTGCACCGCGACGTCAAGCCGGAGAACATCCTGCTCGACATGGAGGGCCCGATCGGCCCCGCGGGGGCGCACCCCGCGCTGCTGACCGACTTCGGCGTCGCCAAGCTGATCGACACTCCGCGCCGTACCAGGACGACCCGCATCATCGGCACACCGGACTATCTGGCGCCCGAGATCGTCGAGGGTCTGCCGCCGCGGGCCGCCGTCGACATCTACGCCCTCGCGACCGTTCTCTACGAACTGCTCGCGGGCTTCACACCCTTCGGCGGCGGGCACCCCGGTGCCGTCCTGCGCCGCCATGTCACCGAGACCGTGGTCCCGCTGCCCGGCATCCCCGACGAGCTGTGGCAGCTCCTCGTCCAGTGCCTGGCCAAGGCCCCCGCGTCCCGGCTCCGCGCCTCCGAACTCGGTGCGCGGCTGCGTGATCTGCAGCCGCTGCTGGCCGGGATGCCGCCGCTGGACGTCGACGAGCCGGACGCCGAGCCGCAGTCGGAGCAGCCCGAAGAAGTCGCACCGGCCGCCCCCGGCGAGGTGCGGCGCCGCGGCGCCGTGCCCCTCGTGCCCGGCGCGGCCCCCGCGGACTCCAACCGGGACACCCACACCTCGATGCGGGTCCCGGGCCCGGACGAGCTCGCGGGCGGCGCCCGCGGCACGGCGCGCGCCCCGCGCACGCCGGGTCAGCGCCGACCCGGTTCGGCCCGCCACAAGTCCGACGCGGTCCGCAAGCGCCGCATCACGCTCGGGATCGCGGCCGTGGTGGTCGCGGCCGCGGTGGGCGTCGGCGGCTGGCTGGCCACGAGCGACGGCGACCCGGAGACGCCACCGAGGGACTCGAAGCAGTCGGCACCGTCGGAACCCTAGGCCCACTCGTGGCGGGGCTCTTCCGCCCAGCCGTTACGCTGGACCCGTGGCAGTCGTCGATGTATCCGAAGAGCTGAAGTCCCTCTCCTCGACCATGGGGTCGATCGAGGCCGTCCTGGACCTCGAGAAGATGAGGGCAGAGATCGCCGTGCTCGAGGAGCAGGCCGCGGCCCCGTCCCTCTGGGACGACCCGGAGGCGGCGCAGAAGATCACCAGCAAGCTTTCGCACCTCCAGGCCGAGCTCCGCAAGACCGAGGGCCTGCGCGGTCGTATCGACGACCTCGCCGTGCTCTTCGAGCTCGCCGAGGCCGAGGACGACGCGGACACCCTGGCCGAGGCGGAGTCCGAGCTCACGGACGTGCGCAAGGCGCTGGACGAGATGGAGGTCCGCACCCTCCTCTCCGGCGAGTACGACGAGCGTGAGGCGCTGGTCAACATCCGCGCGGAGGCGGGCGGCGTCGACGCCTCGGACTTCGCCGAGCGCCTGCAGCGCATGTATCTGCGCTGGGCCGAGCGCCATGGGTACGGCACGGAGGTCTACGAGACCTCGTACGCGGAAGAGGCCGGCATCAAGTCGACCACCTTCGTGGTCAAGGCGCCGTACGCCTACGGCACCCTCTCCGTCGAGCAGGGCACCCACCGCCTGGTGCGCATCTCGCCCTTCGACAACCAGGGCCGCCGCCAGACGTCGTTCGCCGGCGTCGAGGTGCTGCCCGTCGTCGAGAAGACCGACCACATCGAGATCGACGAGTCCGAACTGCGCGTGGACGTGTACCGCGCCTCGGGCCCCGGCGGCCAGGGCGTCAACACCACGGACTCCGCGGTGCGGTTGACCCACGTCCCGACCGGCATCGTCGTCTCCTGCCAGAACGAGCGCTCGCAGATCCAGAACAAGGCGAGCGCGATGAACGTCCTGCAGGCGAAGCTGCTGGAGCGCCGCCGCCAGGAGGAGCAGGCCAAGATGGACGCCCTCAAGGGCGACGGCGGCAACTCCTGGGGCAACCAGATGCGTTCGTACGTCCTCCACCCGTACCAGATGGTCAAGGACCTGCGCACGGAGTTCGAGGTGGGCAACCCGCAGTCGGTCCTGGACGGCGAGATCGACGGCTTCCTGGAGGCGGGCATCCGCTGGCGCAAGCAGCAGGAGAAGTAGTCGCTCAGTCCTTATGTCACGGCGCCGGGTCCTTCGGGAGTCGGCGCCGTCGCTGTTCCCGGCATCGGCGTGAAATCGAATTTGAGCCAATCTCTGACCAGTGGAACGTGCCGTTCGGCCCGTAGTCGGGGCCAGCGACGGGTGTAGAACCAGCCAGTCCGTTTCGACACGGGCGATTCGGCCTCTAAGCCTTTGACGTGCACAAGGCACAAGGGGGAATATGCGGCACGCTTAAGGAACATTTGTTCTCTCAGGGGTGGGGGCGGGGAATGTCGGCACGTGTCTTGAAATGGCGGCGTCGAAGAACCATCACGGCGGCCTTGGTGGGGACGCTCGCGTGGGCCGGGATGCCGGTGCTCCTGTCCGCTCCGGCTCATGCTGCTGAGCCACCTGCCAGTGAGGAGCAGCGGGCACTCGCCCGTGCCGCGGAAACGGGCAAGCGGATCGAGGTCGTCGGCGCGCGAACCGAGTTCGACACCACATACGCCAACCCCGACGGGTTCACCTTTCGGCTCGAACAGTCAGTTGTTCCGGTACGGGTGAAGAGTCGAGGCGATTCCTGGGTCAAGCCCGACGTCACGCTGGAGAAGCGTTCTGACGGGACTGTCGCGCCCAAGGCGGCAGCAGTCGACCTGAACTTCTCGGGTGGCGGCGATGGCTCTGGTCTGGTGAAGATTGCCCGTGAGGGCAGGGCCCTGGAACTGGGCTGGCCGGGACGGTTGCCCGCGCCCACGCTCGATGGCAACAAGGCCGTTTACATGAACGTCCTCCCCGACATCGACCTGCAGATGACGGCCACGGTCGAGGGCTTCCGAGAAGTGCTGGTGGTCAAGACGCCCGAAGCGGCCTCCAATCCGGAACTGAAGAAGATCACGTTCTCGGCGAAGTCCACCAGGCTGAAGCTGTCCCCGACCGAGAGCGGCGGAATGACGGCAGTGGACAGCAACGCCACTGAGGTGTTCTCCGCCCCTCCGGCGATGATGTGGGACTCGTCGGGCAAGTCGTCGCCGGCGGCCGGAGCCGCTGCCTCGGCAAGGGCGGAGATGACAGGGGGAACTGCGCAGGGGGACCGTACCGTCGGGCCCGTTCCAGGAGATGAGACGGCAGATCTGCGCATCCAGGTGGGGCAGAACGCACTCAGCCTGGCCCCTGACACGAAGATGCTCAAGGAGAGCGACGCCTCGGACTTCCCGCTCTACATCGACCCGACAGTCAGCTGGGGCGAGGCCGAGCGGACGCTGCTGCGCTCGGACGGGTACAGGTTCTACAACTTCGACAACCAGGACGAAGACGGCGGTGAGCGCGGCAAGGGTGTCGGAAAGTGCGGCACATGGAGCGGCTACTACTGCGGCCCCGGCTATGTGCAGCGGCTCTACTACGAGTTCTCGCCGGCCAATCTTGCGGGGAAGCACATCCTGGGTGCGACCTTCCGGGTGACCGAGCCCTGGGCGTTCCAGTGCGATCCGCGCTGGGTGGACCTGGTCCGTACGAACAACATCTCCTCGTCGACGGCGTGGTCCAGCCGGCCCGGCGAACTGGACCTCATGGTCGACCGCAACATCTCGGCGGGCCGAGGCTCGCTGTGCGATCCGGATACCCCTGACGCGCCGATCGACTTCACGGACAACGCAGCAGAGACGAACGAGAACCTCACGGCGACGGTACGCAACTTCGCGGCGGGCAAGTTCGCGCGGTTGACGCTCATGCTCAGGGCCCACGACGAGGGGGACACCAGCGCCTGGAAGAGGTTCAAGAACGACGCGACGCTTGTCGTCGACTACGTCGGCAAGCCCAACTACCCCACACCGTTCGGCTTCGTCACGGGAACCGGGCTGACCTGCTCGTCAAAGATCGATGCTCCCGCGACGATCAGCGACCCCACGCCGCAGTTGTCGGCCACCGCGCGAACCGTGGTCGGTGGGTCACCCGAAGCGCAACTCCGGGTTCGTTTCCAGGTGCAGAAGCAGACCGGCACGACGTGGACTGCGCTTCCCGACTTCATGTCACCGACATCCGGGTCTCTCGGCACAGGGCAGGCGGCTAGGCCATCGGTGCCGCAGACACTTGAGGAAGGGCCTCTGTACCGCGTGCAGGCGTGGACGAGGTCGTATTGGAACAACCTCGGGAACTGGCTGACCTCGCCCGGCAGCGTCGCCTGCTACTTCAAGGTTGACAAGACAGCCCCGAAGGCGCCGACCGTGACGCTCAACTCCACATACACCCCGTGCACGACGACGTCCTGCGCACCGGGCGGCGGGCCGGGCGCACCGGGCTCCTTCACCTTCTCTCCCGCTGCGGGCGACGCGAACAATGTGGCCTACCAGTACAAGCAGTCGACCGAGACGGTATGGAGAACACCGAAGACCACCGGCCCGAGTGTGTCAGAGATGATCACTCCGCAGCTGCCGGGTACGTACCAACTGGAGGTACGGGCCAAGGACAACGTGGGCCGCTGGGGTGCGTCGCAGGTGGTGTCCTTCCTGGTACGGGAAGGAACAGGACCAGTGGGGCGATGGCACTTCGACGAAGACTCGGGCGAGGCGCTGGACTCGTCGACCGAGGACGCCGGCAACCAGGACAACGCGACGCTGTCCGCGGGTGCGGTTCGCGACGACCGCGGGCGGCGAGGCGAACTGTGGTACGACGCGCAAGGGCAGCCTCTCCTCCAGCCCAAGGCCGACAAGGGTCTGAAGCTCAACGGCACGTCTGGCTACGGCGCGACAACTGGACCGGTTCTCGAAACCCGCTCGGCCTACTCAGTGGCTGCCTGGGTTCGTCTGGACGGAAAAGGCACCCGTATGGCGCTGGTTTCGCAGGACGGTGAGAAGGCGAGTCCGTTCTTCCTGGCCTACGAAAAGAACCTCGACAGCTGGTACTTCGGCGTCAAGAGCGTCGATGCCGCCGACGGGGCCAACTACTGGGGCAACAAGTCGAAGATGCCTGCGCAAATCGGCGTCTGGACTCATGTGGCAGGCACCTTCGATCCGAGTAGTAAGCAGTTGAGCCTGTACGTCAATGGCGCGCTGCAAGGAACGTCCACGCAAACGTCGAATTGGGCAGCACGCGGTCCCCTGCACGTAGGTCGCTCGATGTGGGCCGGTTCTCCGGCGTTCTACCTGAACGGCAGTATCGACGAGGTCGCTGTTTGGCAGAGGGCTCTGCAACCTGAAGAGATCGCCAAGGAGGCCCGTGCCATCTCTGGTTCCTCCGGTCTCCCGGACGTCGAGCTGGTCGGGAGCTGGAACGCCGAGGGCGCGAGCGGTGGCACCGTCGCCGACGCGACCTCCGGGTACGGGCGCACCGTCTCACTGGCAGGCGGCGCAACGCTCGACGGTGAGTCCATCATCCTGAACGGCTCGGACGGTGCTGCGACCACTGCGGGCCCCGTGGTCGACGACTCGGGGTCCTTCACTGTCACCACCACGGTTCAGCTGGACAAGGCCAAGCTGCTGACGAAGCAGGCCGGATACGTCGGGCAGGTCGTCGGACAGCGCACAGCCGACGGCTCTTCGTGGGGCCTCTGGTTCGAGCTGACCGGCACGACGACCGAGGTCGACGACGACGGCAACGAGCATTCCGAGCCCGTCGGCTACTGGCGGTTCGGCAGGGTCAACAAGGACGGCACAGGCACATGGGTCAGCTCCGACGAGGAAGCGGCCCTGGGCTCGTCCGTCAGGCTGACCGGTATCTTCGATGCGCTCTCTGAAGCCGGGCCGGTGATCCGCCTCCACGTCGGACTGGGGCAGAACGACGCCGACAGGGCGTACACCGCTCTTGTCGGCTCCGGTGACCTTGCCGTGGGCAAGGGCTTCAGCTCCACAGCCTGGGGGCACTTCCTCCCCGCGCGCGTCGGTGAGGTCCGCCTCTGGGCAGGAGCCATGGCCGGCGGGGATCAGATCAAGGCCGTGATCGGCGACTGATCGTCCAGCTCCGGGTGGGACCACCGCATCGCGTGCCTCGGCGGTGGTCCCACGCCCGGATCGGGCCATCGAGCCATCGCGTTCCCAACGCATTTCTTGAGCTGCATCGGCGCGTACGCACGGCTGGTGCGTACGCGACATCGTGGGGGTAGGGGTCATGGGCAGGGGTTCTACAGCACGTCACAGACGGACCAGTGCACGAGCTTGGGTGATCACGGCTCTCGCCGCGGTCCTGGCCGTGCCGGCGGGGCTGAGCCCCGTGGCGCAGACGGCACAGGCAGCGGACGGTGGACCCGGCCGCCCCGTGGTCCCCAAGTCCCGAGAGGGCAAGGTCAAGGAGCTGAGCGCCACTGGTGCCAGGAAGACGCGCGAGCGGGTGGCCCATGAGAGGGCAGGCAACGCATCCGATGCTGCGCGGGCCTCCCAGCAGCAGCATGGCGCCCATTGGCCAGGCCCCGGGACCGCCACTGTGGCGCTCGGGGCTACAAGCGCGCGGGCCACGGTCAGTGAAATCCCCGTCACGGTCAAGACCGGAGTGCCTGCCGATCCCGCGGGCACCATGGCCGACCGGGCCAGGATCAGCGTCCTCGACCGCAAGACCACCAAGGCGGCCGGTGTCCGCGGAGTTCTGCTCACCGCGCAGACGAACCGGCCAGGCAAGGCTGAACTGACGGTTGACTACGCCTCGTTCGCATCAGCCATTGGCGGCGGGTGGTCCAGCCGACTGCGCCTCTCACAGCTTGCCTCCTGCGCGCTGACCACGCCCAAGCTCCCCAAGTGCCGCACGCTTACGCCACTGAAGTCCCGCAACGCTGTCCGTGCCCAGAGCTTGTCAGCCGACGTGAGTCTGGCGGCGCCGACGGTCCTTGCCGTGACGGCTTCAGCTCCTGGTCAGTCCCCCTCAGGGACCGGCGACTACACCGCCACCCCGCTCGCCTCCTCCTCGACCTGGGAGTCCGGCGGTTCTTCGGGCTCGTTCACCTGGACGTATCCGATGGCTGCCCCCAAGCCCGCCGCGGGTCCGTCGCCGTCCCTGAATCTGACGTACGACTCGGGCATCATCGACGGCCGCACCGCCGCGACGAACAACCAGGGCACCTCTGTCGGCGAGGGCTTCGATTTGTCAACGGTCTCCTATGTGGAGCGGCAGTACGGCTCGTGCGACAAGGACGGGCATGCCAAGCAGTACGACCTGTGCTGGAAGTACGAGAACGCTTCCCTCGTCCTCAACGGCAAGGCGACCGAACTGGTCAAGGACGACACCACCGGCAAGTGGCGGCTGAAGAACGACGACGCGTCGACCGTCGCCTACGGCACGGGAGCTGCCAACGGTGATGACAACGG
The DNA here is from genome assembly GCA_963836215.1 of uncultured Actinomycetota bacterium. Taxonomy (GTDB): domain Bacteria; phylum Actinomycetota; class Actinomycetes; order Streptomycetales; family Streptomycetaceae; genus Streptomyces. The sequence continues at coordinate 2,966,068 of CAWIIU010000005.1, read as the reverse complement.
CGAACACTGGACTGTCACCACCGGTGACGGCACGAGATACGTGTTCGGGCTCAACAAGCTGAGCGGAGCGGACACTGAGCGCACCAACTCCGTATGGACCGTTCCCGTCTTCGGTGACGACTCCGGCGAGCCCGGCTACAACAAGGGCGACGCTTTCGCCGATCGATCGCTGAACCAGGCCTGGCGCTGGAACCTCGACTACGTAGAAGACACCCACGGCAATGCAATGTCGTACTGGTACACGGCCGAAACGAATCACTACCGCAAGAACAAGGCCGGCACCGCCAATGCCTCGTACGTGCCCAGCGGCTATCTGAACAAGATCCTTTACGGGCAGCGCTACGACACCCTCTTCACCGCTGAGGCGCCGGGCCGGGTGAACTTCACGTACGCCGAACGCTGCACCGTCTCCAACTGCTCCCCGCTCGGCGACGGCACCTCCAAGAACTGGCCTGACGTCCCCTACGACTCCATCTGCGCCTCCGGGGCCAATGAGACCGACTGCCTTGCCGAGAGCCCAGCGTTCTTCTCCCGGAAGCGTCTTACCAAGATCGACACTGCCGTGTACTCGGGAACCGCCTACAGCCCGGTCGACTCCTGGGCGTTTACACAGAAGTACGCCGACAACGGCGATATCGCCGACTCCTCCGACCAGACGCTCAGGCTGGACAGCATCCACCGTACTGGTCACACCGGCACGGCCGTCACGCTCGACCCGGTGTCGTTCACCTACCTCAAGCGGCCCAACCGAGTCGCCGGCGGCACCCAGCCGGGCGGAGGCAACATCCTTCCGCTCACCCGCCCTCGCGTGAGCACGATCACGTCGGAAACAGGCGCCATCACGACGGTCACGTACAACGACCCGGAGTGTGTGCGCGGTTCGGACATGCCTGCCGCGGAGGACAACAACGCCAAGACCTGCTTTCCGCAGTACTGGAACATCAATGGCGCTACGGACGCGAGTCTGGACTGGTTCCACAAGTATCGCGTCACCGCGGTGACCACCGCCGACCCGTCCGGCAGCAGCGAACTGGTGGAGAACTCGTACACGTACGAGAACCCGGCCTGGCACTTCAATGACAGCCCCTTCACCCCCGCCGACGAGCGCACCTGGTCCATCTGGCGCGGCTACCAGAAGGTCACCGTTCAGACCGGCGCATCCACCGGCACTCGTTCCCGGACGGTGACGAGCTACCTCCAGGGAATGCACGGCGACCCTCGGAAGTCGGGCGGCACCCGGAGTGTGAACGTGCCAGGGATCGACTTCAGCGGGCTGGACGTCCCCGATGCGGTCGACGCCGACCAGTACGCCGGGTTCACCCGCCAGCAGATCACCTACAACGGCGGTACCCCGGTCGGCGTCACGGTGAACACTCCCTGGTCGGCCAGGACCGCCACGCAGCACAAGTCGTACGCCGACATCGAGTCGTACTTCGTCCGCACCGGGACCCAGTCCACGCACACCTATCTCACCGTGCCCAAGACCTGGCGGACGGCGAGGACGAGTACGAAGTACGACGCCTACGGCATGGCGTACGAGGCCGACAATGCGGGTGACATCGGGACCGGCAACGACGACACCTGCACCCGGACTTGGTACGCACGCAATGACGCGAGAGGGATCAACAACCTGGTCTCCCGCACCCGTACGGTCGGCCGCATCTGTTCGACCGCGGAGACAGAGCTCAAACTGCCCACATCGGCGGTCACCCGCGAAGACGTCCTCTCCGACACCGCCATTGTCTACGACAACGTCGCTGCTACTGCCTGGTCGTCCAGCCAGGCGCCCACGAAAGGCGAGGCGAGCTGGACCGGCCGCGCTTCCGCATACCCGGCCACCGCGACGGGCAGCGAGCGCCACCCGTCGGCCTGGCAGACGATGTCCACGGCCACGTACGACACACTCGGGCGCCCCCGCCGGGTGACGGACACGGCCGGCCGGCCGACGACAACGGACTACACCCCGGTCGGCGCCGGAGTCCCGACGAAAACGATCGTCATCAATCCCAAGACCCACAAGACGATCACGTTCCTCGACGGCGTGCGCGGTCTGCCGCTGCGCACCTACGACGCAAACTCGAAGAAGACCGAGCAGACCTACGACGCACTGGGCCGTCTCACGGGAGTCTGGCTGCCCAACCGCAACAAGGACGGCGGCCAGACGGCCAGCACGACCTTCGGGTACTCGGTCAAGCGGGGCGCGGCCCCCTTTGTTGCCACCTCGACGATCAAGTCCTCGGACACAGTGACGACGTCGTACGCGATCTTCGACTCGCTGCTCCGCCCGCTGCAGACACAGAGCCCGACACCCAACGGCGGACGTCTGCTCACCGACACGCGATACGACTCACGTGGTCTCGCCTACGAGACATACGCAGACATCTACGACTCCGCGAAGACTCCGAACGGCACGTACGCCCGGGCCGAATACGGAGGTGCGCCCAAGCAGACCATCACGGTCTTCGACGGTGCCGGGCGCGCCACGGCCAGCAGCTTCCATGTCTTCGGAGAGAAGAAGTGGGCCACGACCACGAGTTACACGGGTGACTCCACTGCGACCAGCGCCGTAGCGGGAGGCCAGGCCACCCGGGTCGTCAACGACGTCCTCGGCCGGCCGGTCGAGAGACGTGAATACGCGGGCCCGGCTCCCACGGATGTCGCCTACGGCGGCGGCCTCGGTGTCCCGTACACGTCCACGTCCTCCACGTACACCCGCGACGCGAAGCAGGACACGATCACCGGGCCGAACGGTGCCAAGTGGACCTACACGTACGACCTCTTCGGCCGTCTGGTCACGACGACGGACCCGGACAAGGGGACTTCCAAGACCGCATACACGGCCTTGGATCAGATCGACCGGACCGAAGACTCCGAGGGCAATCAACTGCTCTACGGCTATGACGAACTAGGCCGCAAGACGGGCCTCTGGTCGTCTGCCCGTACCGACGCCAACAAGCTTGCAGCCTGGACCTTCGACACCCTGGCCAAGGGATACGGAGACAGCTCCACGCGCTTTGACGGTGGGGCGACCGGCAAGGCGTACACGAGACGGATCGCCGAGTACGACACCCTCTACCGGCCCACGAAGACACAGCTGCTGCTGGACGCCAACGAGTCGCTTGTCGTGGCCGGTGCCGCGCAGAGCACTTACACCTTCGAGAGTGCTTTCAACCTCGACGGCACCCTGCAGAACTCCACCGAACCGGCAGTCGGCGGACTGCCCGCGGAGACCATCGAGAACCGCTACACGCCCACCGGTCAGCCGACTGCCGTCTACTCGGGAACGTCCGGCTACCTGCAAGGCGCGAGCTACAGCGAGCTGGGGCTGCCCCAGCAGCTGACGCTCGGCGTCTCCGCCTCGGCGGAAGCCAAAGCGACGTACCTCGACAACCGGTACGAGCAGGGCACGGATCGCCTCACCCGCTCCTTTGTGACGACACCTCAGACCGCTCCGTACAAGCCGCAGGACCTGAGCTACACGTACGACGACGCGGGCAACGTCACGAAGATCGCCGACACCCCCAATGCGGCGCCTGAGCTGGCGACCGACGTCCAGTGCTTCGCCTACGACGGTCACCGCCGTATGACGGAGGCGTGGACGCCGGCGACGGACGACTGCACGAGCAAGAACCAAGGCGGCCCGGCGCCCTACCGGACCGGGTACACCTACAACGAAGCCGGACAGCGGACCACCGAGACGGTGACTCCCGTGACCGGTTCCGCGACGACCACCAACTACTGCTACCTGAGCGCGTCTCAGCGCCACACGCTGACAGCGACGACGACGGCGCCGGGCTGCACGGGCGTCGCGCCGGGCTACGGTTACGACAAGACGGGGAACACCACCGGGCGCCCCGGCCCGACCGGAGTCGCCCAGATCCTCACCTGGAACACCGAGGGCAAGATCGCCACCCTGACCGAGGGAGCGAAGAAGACCAGTTATCTGTACGACGCGGAGGGAACGCTCCTGATTCGCCGGGGGGGCGGGGACGGGGAGAGCGTCCTGTACCTGGGCGGCACGGAGATCCACCACAAGGCGGCGGGCGCGATCAAGAAGACGTGGGCGACCCGCACGTATTCGGCGGGCCCGCTGGCGATCGCGCTCCGCACGAACGAGTCGGGCACGTCGAAGCTCTCGTTCCTGGCGGGCGATCGTCACGGCACGGGCAGCCTGGCGCTGGATGCAACAACTCAGGCGATCACCAAGCGCTACACGACCCCGTTCGGTGCCCCGCGCGGCGGAGGGGTGGGCACCTGGCCGGACGATAAGGCATTCCTCGGCAAGCCGGCCGACTCGACGACGGGCCTGACCCACATCGGAGCCCGCGAATACGACCCCGGCATCGGTCAGTTCATCAGCGTCGACCCCATCCTGGCGACGGCGAGCGCCCAATCCCTCAACGGCTACAGCTACGCCAACAACGCCCCCGTCTCCACCAGTGACCCCACCGGCATGTGCGCCGAGGTCGACTGCCCTGCTCACGGCGTAACCCCATTGCCCGCCGGCTCCCCCCATCAGCAAAAGCCTTCCAGCGGGGGAAGTGTCCACGCGGGCCAAGGCACAGCCGCGTCGACGTCTACGGATGTAGGGACTCCTGTTGCCGACTACAGGTGCGGATACGCCGGATGCAGTACTGCTGGCGGCTCGGGATACGGCACTGCAATAGACGAAAAGTATGTCTATCGCGGCGACTCGGTGCCCGATGGTGTGGCTTGGATGTTCGACCGCGGCAAGGAATTCATCGGACTTGATGCATTCGAGGCCTGCAAAGGCGGGGACTTTCGGTCCTGCGTGGAGTTCGGCATAGATTTGGCGGGTGCCGCCAAGTTTAAGATGGCGGCCAAGGCTATCGAAGCTGCCGACGATGCAGTCGGCGGCGAAAGAAGGACCGCTTTCCTGCCCGTGGGCTGCAAATGCTTCTTGGCAGGCACCGACGTTCTGTTGGCGAATGGGACGACGAGAGACGTAGAAGATGTGAAGCAGGGCGACGAGGTCCTGGCTACAGATCCAGAAACCGGCGTGACCGGCAAACGTAAAGTCACTCGGCTCATCGTCACCGATGACGACAAGCACTTCAATGAACTGTCAATCTTGACGCGGAATGGCCCGCAGAAGCTAACTGCCACGCATGAGCACCCCTTCTGGTCGCCATCGGAGAAGCGGTGGGTCGAAGCGGGCCAGCTCCGGCCGGGAATGACACTGCTCACGGCGGACGGATCCCGGGCGCCCGTGGAGGCGAACCGCGCTTACAGCAAGCATGCCCGCACCTACAACCTCACGGTCGACGACCTGCACACGTACTATGTGCTGGCGGGGGCGACGCCGGTCCTCGTCCACAACTCGAACTGCCCTATTGATGGAAGCGGTCCGGCCAAGGGCGTTCTTGAAGTAAGCGACCGAGTAAAATCGGTCGGCGCGGTGAGGAATTTCAGCCCGAACGAGCCGAGAGACTTCGTCTTCGATCCGACCACCGGGCGCTTCGCGACCGGCGCCAATCAAGGGGTTGGTGGTCATGATTTCCTTGGGAGTGCCATTGGTGCGGACAAGTCGACGATGGTGGGGGGTCGTCTACGGCGAGGGCATGACGGGCAACTGCAGACCAATGAATGGTCCGGTCACTATGGAATGAACTGGGATGATTCAAAAAGGAAGGCATTCCAGAGCTTCATGAATCAGCACGGAATATCCGTAAGCCATACTACGAGCATGCATTGGGGAGCAAGGTGACGTCCAAGTGGATTCCCTTCTTGAGGCAAGTGCCGTCGTGACAGCGAGTGATCTGACTGCCGAGCTCTCAGCCGTGTCCGCGAACTGCTGGATCGCCTCTGCCCACCCAGGTCAGGCCGGAGTCGTCACGTGGCTACCATTGGTACGGATTAGCGAGACTGGTATTTGGTTGGGACTTGATAGGCAGGGTGCATGGACTCTGGGTCGACTCGATGGTGTCGTTGAATCATCGACAGAGATCCTGCCCTCGTCTTGGGTGACGATTCTTGATGCGGATGAGTCGTCTCTAAGGGCAGGACTGGCATCCGCCGCCGAAAAATTCAGGTTGTCGCCGGAAAGGCTTCAATCTCTGGTTCCAATCGATGACGTGCTGACCATGGCGGTCGAAAGTCGCAGCGTTTACTGGGTAGAGCGGGCAGTCCAGTGGATGACGGAGAGGACTATTACGGAGGACCAGTTGATCCTCCTTCGTGAATTGAGCGCGGCCAAATGGGTGAATCAACGGACGCGGCACACAGCTAGACGTCTCGTGAAGGCGTCTGAGCAATAAAGGCAAGAGTCCTCCCGGTCCTTTCCGGGAGGGCGCCTTCGCCGTTTGACGGCAGCGCTGACGGCAACGTCAGCGGACAGCTGATGGGGCGGGTAGGCCGTCGGGGTCGTCGTGCCCGTGCGGGGTACGTCGTTGAGGGTATCGATGGCTTGACGTTGGAGGCGGAGTCTGACGTGGGCAAAGACGGCAGCCGTGACGCCGATGTGGCGTGGCCGAGGAGTTCTTTGATCACGACGAGGTCGACAGGTCAACGCCCACGTTTGGGGCGTCAACGCCTACGCCGCACCCGTGTGGCACCTTCGCCGACACGGGATGAGCGGACCCTCGCCGGGTAGGTGCTCGGTGAGGGCTGCATGTGCCGGAGTGGATCTGCTGCTGGAGATCACCGGCGGTCCATGCCGCCGCCGGGCAGTGCCAACAGGTCGTTGTCGCGGCGGCGCTGGAGGAGGATGCGCCCGTGGTCGTCGATGACGACGGCGGAGGCCCGCTCGTCATGGGTGGCGAACTGCTGGGCCATGCGGAGGCGTTGCTCGAACCGCGAGCCTGTCCAGATCTGCTTCCGCTCGGTTCGCTGACTGAAGCGCGGCGACATGCAATGCATCGCTGAATGCCGCGGCGCCCGAGCCTTGACGGTTGGACTGATGGCTCGTTAGAGCTGCGGCCTCATCTCGGATTCGCTGATGCAAGCAACAGGCGTAGCAGAAGCTCGATTTGTCGACAAGGGAACTGCCGCCTCTCGGGCGGCAGTTCCCTTTCATGTCACAGTTGCATCCCCGCAGGTCAGGCAACGACCCTCATTCCGGACATCGCACGCGCAACGACCTTGACGCGTCCGCGAAAAGTGGGAAAGGTGACGCGCGGCATGCGTGTTTCTGGGGCGCGTGTGAACAAGGGAGATTTCAAACCCCCTTCACGGTCGACGCCCCGGACGCTGCTCCATTGACGATTAGCTACTGGGGGTAGCAGCCAGATGACGAAGAAGACGCGGATCCGCGTGGCGCGAATAGCGGCCGGCGCCGTGATCGCCGCCGGTGCGTCGCTGACCGCGGCGGGCGCCGCCTCGGCCGTGGGTGTCGACATCAACGTGGGTCCGCTCGACGCGCGGGTCAACGCCGACCAGAACGGCATCGATGCCGGTCTGGGCATCGGTGAGGAAGACCCGACGGACCCGCCGACCGAGATTCCGACGGACCCGCCGACGATTCCGACGGACCCGCCCACCATCCCGACGGACCCGCCGACCGAGCCGACGGACCCGCCCACGGAGCCGACGGACCCGCCGACCGAGCCGACGGACCCGCCCACCGAGCCGCCGACCGAGCCGCCCACGGACCCGACCGAGGACCCGGACCCGACGGACGACCCGACGACCCCGGGTGACAACGCCAACGGTGGCAACGACGGCGGCGACGACGCCGGTACCTGCACCGTCGACCTTGACGGTGCCGAGTGCGCCGACAACACCGACACCGACAGCGCCGGCTCGCAGCCGGTCGAGCAGGGCAAGGCCAAGGAGGAGCTGGCGGAGACCGGCGCCGCCGAGACCACCTTCCTGCTCATCGGTGCTGCCACGATGATCGCCGGAGGCATCGGCTTCCGCATGCTGCCGCGTCTCGTCGGCAGCAACCGCACCGCTGTCTGACGGACACAGAGCGTAAGAGGAGGGCCCGGGGTGCTCAAGCACCCCGGGCCCTCCTCTGCGTATGTCCGCCGACGCCTTACGCGGTCTGGTGCGCGGCCAGCAGGGCCAGCGCCGCCACCAGCACCACCAGCAGGGTCACCAGGGCGACCGGGCTCAGAGCGCCGAAGGGGCCCTCCTGCTGCAACCGCTCGCGGTTCGCCCGGCAGACCGGGCAGCGGCCCTCGGCGACCGGAGCCGCGCAGTTGGCGCACACCAATCGGTCGTAGGTCATGCGCTCTCCTCCTCACGCGCGCCGGAGCCGCAGACGCGGACCGTATGCACAGTTCTCTCCCGACAACGCACAGGGAAACGCCACCGTTCCCCTACCACTGTGCCAGCTCCGGCGCTTTTCGGCGCGCGCCGCGGGATCCGTCCCGTTCTGTGACAGGACGGGAGACGTGACAAAATACGCATCCCAGACCGCTCGCTGCGCCCGTCGGCCCCCTTCGCGTAGTGTCTCGCACACCTACTCCCGGCCTACCGTGGTGTGCACCCGTGATCCGATTCGACAACGTCTCCAAGAGCTACCCCAAGCAGAACCGCCCCGCCCTGCGGGACGTCTCCCTCGAGATCGAAAAGGGGGAGTTCGTCTTCCTCGTCGGCTCGTCCGGTTCCGGCAAGTCGACCTTTCTGCGGCTGATCCTCCGCGAGGAGCGCGCCAGCCAGGGTCTGGTGCATGTTCTCGGCAAGGATCTGGCCCGGCTGTCCAACTGGAAGGTGCCGCACATGCGGCGCCAGCTGGGCACCGTCTTCCAGGACTTCAGGCTGCTGCCCAACAAGACCGTCGCGGAGAACGTGGCGTTCGCGCAGGAGGTCATCGGCAAGCCGCGCGGTGAGATCCGCAAGGCCGTGCCCCAGGTCCTCGACCTCGTCGGCCTCGGCGGCAAGGAGGACCGCATGCCCGGCGAGCTCTCCGGTGGTGAGCAGCAGCGCGTCGCGATCGCCCGGGCCTTCGTCAACCGGCCCATGCTGCTGATCGCGGACGAACCGACCGGCAACCTCGACCCGCAGACGTCCGTCGGCATCATGAAGCTGCTCGACCGGATCAACAGGACCGGTACGACCGTTGTGATGGCGACCCACGACCAGAACATCGTCGACCAGATGCGCAAGCGCGTGATCGAGCTCGAGAAGGGCCGTCTCGTACGCGACCAGGCTCGCGGCGTCTACGGCTATCAGCACTGAGCCGGCCACCAGCACAGAGCTAAGGAAAGGCTGAACGCACGCCATGCGCGCCCAGTTCGTACTCTCGGAGATCGGCGTCGGTCTCCGCCGAAATCTCACGATGACGTTCGCCGTCATTGTCTCCGTGGCCCTCTCGCTCGCCCTCTTCGGCGGCGCGCTGCTCATGCGCGAGCAGGTCAGCACGATGAAGGACTTCTGGTACGACAAGGTCAACGTCTCGATCTTCCTGTGCAACAAGAACGACGCGACCACCTCGCCCAAGTGCGCGAAGGGTGCTGTCACCGCACAGCAGAAGCAGCAGATCGAGGCCGACCTCAAGAAGATGGACGTGGTCGACACCGTCCACCTCGAGTCGTCCGAAGAGGCGTACAAGCACTACCGGGACCAGTACGGCGACACTCCCATCGCGTCCACGATCACGCCGGACCAGATGCAGGAGTCGTTCCGCGTGAAGCTGGACGACCCCGAGAAGTACAAGGTGGTCGCGACGGCCTTCGCGGGCCGGGACGGGGTCCAGTCCGTCCAGGACCAGCGCAACATCCTGGAGAACCTCTTCTCCTTGATGAACGGCATGAACGTCGCCGCGCTCTTCGTGATGGCGCTGATGCTGGTGATTGCGCTGATGCTGATCGTCAACACCGTGCGGGTGTCGGCGTTCAGCCGTAGGCGTGAGACCGGAATCATGCGGCTGGTGGGTGCCTCCAGCTTCTACATCCAGATGCCGTTCATCATGGAAGCCGCGTTCGCGGGCCTGCTGGGCGGTGTGGTCGCCTCCGCAATGCTGCTGGTCGGCCGCTATTTCCTCATCGATCACGGCCTGGCGCTCTCCGAGAAGATGCAGTTGGTGAATTTCATCGGCTGGGACGCGGTCGTCACCAAGCTTCCGCTGGTGATGGCGATCGGTCTGCTGATGCCCGCCATGGCGGCTTTCATCGCATTGCGCAAGTACCTCAAGGTGTGACAAGCGCCCCGGGCGCCGTACGGGCAACGTCCGTACGGCGCCCTTCGCTTCGCCTAGACTCGTCGCCATGCCGGGCCCGGAATTCTGCCCTCGGCCCCGCCGCATCCGCCGCGGGGCGGCCCTGACATTGGTCTTCGCGAGCGTTCTCGCCACCGCGGCCGCGACCAACGCCCTCCCTCGTGACAAGGACAGCGAACCGCGTCCCCTGGCTGCCCGATCGGCAGGTGCGACCGTCGACCGTGACGACGTGGCGCGTGCCGCGGCCGAGGCCATGGCGGACGGCAAGTCGGGAACGAAGGCGGCCGAGGAGGTCGTCAGCCGCAGCGGCGACCGCTGGGGCGCGGTGTACGACAAGAACGAGTACGCACAGTTCGAGCAGGCCCTCGACGGCGAGTACACCGGCGTCGGCCTCACCGCGCGACGGGCCGCCGACGGACGCGTCGAGGTCGCCCGGGTCCAGTCCGGCGGTCCCGCCGACAAGGCCGGCATCCGGTCCGGCGACCGGCTGCGGACCATCGACGGACAGCGGGTCGCCGACCGTCCTGTCACCGAGGTCGTGGCGCTGCTGCGCGGCAACGACCGCACCAGCGTCGTCATCGGCCTCGAGCGTGCGGGCCGGGCGTGGACCGAGACCCTGATGCGTACGACGCTGACCACCGAGCCGGTGACCGTTCGGCGTCTCGCGGACGGCGCCGTGGTGATCAAGGTGGCCTCCTTCACCAAGGGGTCGGGTGCCCGGGTGCGCGAGGCGGTGCGTTCCGCTCCCGCCGGCGCCGGGGTCCTGCTCGATCTGCGCGGCAATGCGGGCGGTCTGGTCTCCGAGGCCGTCGCGGCCGCCTCCGCGTTCCTGGACGGCGGCCTGGTCGCCACGTACGACATAAGGGGACAGCAGCGGTCGCTGTACGCGACGGCGGGCGGGGACACGGTGAGACCCGTCGTGGCGCTCGTCGACGGCGGCACGATGAGCGCGGCCGAGCTGGTCACGGGCGCCCTGCAGGACCGCGGCCGGGCGATCACCGTCGGGTTGCGCACCTTCGGCAAGGGCTCGGTGCAGATGCCGAGCAGGCTGCCCGACGGCTCGGTGGCCGAGCTGACGGTCGGGCACTACCGCACACCCGCCGGTCACAGCGTCGACGGCCGGGGCATCACACCCGACCTCACGGCCGGTGAGGGCGCCGAGGAGCGGGCCCGGACAGTATTGAGTGGCCTCGGGGGTGGGTCGTAGTGCGAAAATGACCGCACTATGGCTAAGGAAAAAGGGCGCAAGCTGATCGCGCAGAACAAGAAGGCGCGGCACGACTACACCATCATCGACACCTACGAGTGCGGTCTCGTGCTGATGGGGACCGAGGTGAAGTCGCTGCGCCAGGGGCGGGCCTCGCTGGCCGACGGGTTCGTGCAGATCGACGGCCACGAGGCCTGGCTGCACAACGTGCACGTGCCGGAGTACAGCCAGGGCACCTGGACCAACCACTCCGCGCGGCGCAAGCGGAAGCTCCTCATGCACCGTGAGGAGATCGACAAGCTGGAGTCCAAGTCGCAGGAGACGGGTCACACGATCGTGCCCCTCGCCCTGTACTTCAAGGACGGCAGGGCGAAGGTCGAGATCGCGCTGGCGCGGGGCAAGAAGGAGTACGACAAGCGGCAGACGCTGCGGGAGAAGCAGGACCGCCGCGAGACGGACCGTGCCATGTCGGCGGTCCGCCGCCGTCAGCGCGGCTGACGCACGGCCGCCCCGGAGGGAATACGCTGGCACGTGCCCGCGTTGGTCACGTACGATGGCACCTGCCCCTCACGCAGGGGCAACCTTTGAAAAATCAACATGGGGATGATCGGTTTCGACAGCGGATGTCGAAGCAGGTGAAGCGAGCCGAGGAAGCGGCAATGATCTCGTAAACCATATGTCGCAAAAAATAATCGCCAATTCCAAGCGCGATAACTCCGAAGCCTTCGCCCTCGCTGCCTGATTAGGCAGTAGAGACGAACCTTCAATCATGGAGCGTCAGCCCGGGGCTGTTCCCGACCCGGTTCCTGGCGTCAACTAGGGAACTAAACCTCTAGACCCGGTCACGGGGTCCGGAGGGAAATCAAACAGTGACTGAGCCCGTCGGAGACTTGTCCGTGTGATCTCCGGGGCCGAGAAAATCGCAGCGGACTGCGCTCGGAGAAGCCCTGTTTCCGCACCGTTGGACGCGGGTTCGATTCCCGCCATCTCCACCGATGGAGGCCGCGGGGGCGTCATGCCCCCCGGCCACCACATCCCATGTAGGCCTCCGGCCCGCGGACTCGTCCGCGGGCCGGAGGCTTTTTCATGCTCCGTCCACGGGCCCGCCCTCAGGTCACCGGCTGCGGTCCGCCGTGAACCAGGCCAGGACCAGCGCCGCGGCCGCCGCGCACACCGGCGCCGCGTATCCGGCGGTGGGGCTCACGTGCTCCACGGTCCACCCGCCGCCGGCCGAACCCGCAGCGATGCCGCCGAGCAGTGCGGTGACGGCCAGGGTCATGCCTTCGTTCGTCTGGCCCGGCGGGGTCAGACGCTGCACCGTGGTCATGCCCGTGACCATCGTCGGCGCCGTCGCCATCCCCGCGAGCAGCAGGGCTCCCGCGACCGCGAGGACACTGCCGCTGCCCGCAGCGGCCAGCAGCGGCAGCGACATGAGGACGGTCATCGCCGTGAGGCAGGCGAGGAGCCCCGCGGTGCGGCGGGCCCTGCCGTACAGCAGTCCGGTGACGCACGAACCGGCCGCCTGCAGCGCGAGCACCACACCGGCAGCCGGGCCGTCGACGAAGGCGAGCGTGACGACCTCCATCGAGCCGAAGACCGCACCTGTGGCGAGGAAGACGGCGAGCAGACCGGGCATTCCGGGTGCGCGCACCGGGGAACCCGCGGCCTTCGCGGAGGCCACGGGCGGTTCGGTGGAGCGCTGGGCCGCGAACAGCAGGACGCCGGTCAGCAGCAGGACCGCGCCGATGAGCGTGCCCGCCTCCGGGAAGAGCGTCGAGCAGAGCAGCGCGGCGAGCACCGGTCCAAGCATGAAGCAGAGCTCGTCGGCGGCCTGCTCGAAGGAGTTCGCGGTGTGCAGGGCAGCCGGGTCGCCCTGGTGAAGGTGTGCCCAGCGGGCCCGGGACATGCCGCCGGTGTTGGGGGTGGTGGCGGTCGCGGCGTACGCGGCGAACAGCGTCCAGTCCGGTGCGCCGAAGTGGACGCACAGCAGCAGGGCGAGCGAGCCCAGCGCGGCCAGCGCGGTGGCGGGCACGGCCACGCGCGCCTGCCCGTAGCGGTCCACGAGCCGTGCGGTCCACGGTGCGACCAGCGCGGTGGCGGCCAGCCCGGTGGCGGTGACGGTGCCGGCGAGGGCGTACGAGCCGCGGGATCCGGCGATCATGATCACGGCGCTCACGCTGAACATCCCCATCGGCAGCCGGGCGATCAGGTTCCCGGCGGTGAATGCACGGGTGCCCGGGGCGGCGAAGAGCCGCCGGTAGGGACCGGGCGGCCGTCGTCGCCGGGCGCGCTGCGGCCGGGCGGGAGCGCGTCCGTTGCCGAGCCGCGACCCGTCGTCGAACCGCGGCGTGAACGCCGGAGCGCCCGGCGTGATCGCGGGCAGCGGAGGGTGAACGGCCGTGCGGGGCGGGGAGATCTGCGGCATGCCCCCACCCTCGCCGCCCGGCAGACAACGGGTCCAACACCTGCTGGGAGCCCATTGACGCACCTCGGTTGTAGATTGACCGGATGCCCCGAGACATAGAACCGCGGTTGCTGCGCGCTTTCCTCGCCGTGGCCGACGAGCTGCACTTCACCCGCGCCGCCGCCCGGCTGTACGTCGCCCAGCAGGCACTCAGCCGCGATGTGCGCCGACTGGAGCGGGAGTTGGGGACCGGGCTGTTCGTCCGCACCACCCGGCAGGTGACTCTCACCGTCGACGGTGAGCGGTTGCTGCCGTACGCCCGCCGGGTCCTCGCGGCTCAGGACGAGCTGACCGGTGCCTTCGCCGCGGCGGACCGGCCGCTGCTCGTCGACCTCAACACCGCGGGCATGTCTTCCGCCCGGGTGCTCGAGCGGGCCCGGGAACTGGCCCCCGATCAGGAGCTGATGGCCCGCTTCGAGAGCGGGCTGACCGGTGCCGCCGCCCAGATCGTCGCCGGCCGGCTCGACGTCTCGTTCGGCCGCTTCGCCGGACTCGAAGGACCCGTGCGGGCCCTGCTCTCGCACCGGCCCGTGCGGTACGAACCGATGGCCGTCCTGCTGCCGGACGACCATCATCTCGCGGCGCTGGATCAGGTGCCGTTGAACGCACTCGCCGGGGAGTCCGTATACGCAGGTGCCGGGAACGAACGGACCCTTGAGTGGACCGACCTGGCTCGGCGCCTCTTCGAGGGCCGCGGCATCGCGCTCGCCCCGCCGGCACCGGTGGCGGTGGGCGTGGACGAATTTCGTCGGGTGATGGCGAAGACGCGCAATCCGGTGCTCGCGGTTGTCGGTTTTCCGACCGTGCCGGGCACGGTGCTGCGTCCGATAACCGAACCCGTTCCGCTTTCGCCGCTCTCCATGGTGTGGCGCAAAGAGTTCCGTCACCCGGGGGTGGACGCGCTGCAAGCTGCCGCGGCGGAGCTCGCGACGCAAGAGGGGTGGCTGAAAAGGGATCCGACGGGATGGTTGCCGGAATGTGACATGTCGCTGATGTGTGACAACAACTGACACTTTGGTCCGGACAGGCCTCTGTGTGCGCTACATTCGACGTCCGGATGCGGTGCAAATAAGGGCGCTCGGGTGGGTGGGGACCCAAGCCGAGAGAACACGCGATTCGTCCGTGCGTCCGGATTCAGCCAGTGGGGGATGTGCGAACAGCTGTGGAGAATTGGCAAGAAAACGCCCATATCGGGCACACTCATGAGCCGAACGAAGTCACCGTGCAACTCGACGGACTTGGCCGAAAACTGGGGGATCTTCCATCCCAGCAGGCCGTTCATGAGGTCGCGGACAGCCCGGTGTTCGTGGACGAGAGCGGCCGCCGGAGCCAGAAGTTCCGCCGCCTGGGCTGGGTACTCGCCATCGGCTGCGCCTGCTACGCCATCGCGCTCGTGACCGCCCTCCTCGGCGGCAACTCCAGCGCTCCCTGGCTGCCGGGTATCAACCAGTCCGACGACAAGAAGAGCGAGAAGGTGGAGATACAGCCCGCTCCCAGCGACTCGGTCTCCGCCGTGGCCACCCCCGGCGCAACGCCCGGAGCACCGGCCCCCACCGACTCCACCGGAGCGCTCCTGCCGCTCCAGCCCTCGGGCAGCGCGTCGAGCGGCGCCACCGGCGGCGTGCCCGTCGTGCCGGGCGCAGGCCCCTCCGGATCCGCCTCGCCCAAGCCGTCCACGGGCGGCGGGGCTCCCGTCACCGGCGGCCAGCCCTCGCCCTCCGCCTCGCCGGGCGGAAGCGATCCCGACCCTGTGCCGGAGACGAGCCCCGATCCCTCGCCGTCCGCCACTCCGCCGAGCGACGTCCCCACCCCGCCCCAAGTGCAAGAAGGCGCCTGACAGATGACCCGTCACGGCAAGAGGGCCCCGCGGCAGCGGAGGCCCCGGACCGTCGTTCGGCGCAGGCTCCCCATGCGCTACCTGCTCCCCGTGCTCTTCCTGGTCGCGCTGATGGCCATGCTGATGCTGCGCGGCTATGTGCACAGCGAGATACTCGCCGACCACCGTGTCCGTCCGCCCGCCCCGACCGACGAGGTCCCGCGGAAGATCCTGGACGGCGGTCCGGTCATCGATGCGCGGGACGCGTCCGACCCCAAGGCACTGAGGGTCCCCGACAAGAAGCTCGTGCTCACCTTCGACGACGGTCCGGACCCGGTGTGGACGCCGCGCGTCCTCGACCGTCTCAAGGCCTACAACGCGCACGGCGTGTTCTTCGTCACCGGCACGATGGCGTCCCGCCATCCCGAGCTGGTCGAACGGATGGTCCGCGAAGGCCACGAGGTGGGGCTGCACACCTTCAACCACCCCGACCTGTCGTTCCAGTCCACCTCCCGCATCGACTGGGAGCTCTCGGAGAACCAGCTGGCGCTCGCGGGCGCGGCCGGCATCCGCACCTCGCTGTTCCGCCCGCCGTACTCGTCCTTCTCCGACGCCATGGACAACAAGTCGTGGCCCGTCACCCAGTACATCGGCGGCCGCGGCTACATCACCGTCCTCAACGACACGGACTCCGAGGACTGGAAGCGGCCCGGCGCCGACGCGATCATCAAGCGGGCCACCCCCAAGGGCACCCAGGGCTCGATCGTGCTGATGCACGACTCCGGAGGCGACCGCTCGCAGACCGTCGCCGCGCTCGACCGCTTCCTGCCGCAGATGAAGGCCAGGGGCTACACCTTCGCCAACCTCACCGAGGCGCTCGGCGCACCGAGCGCCCAGACACCGGTCACCGGGTTCGAGCTGTGGAAGGGCAAGGCGTTCGTCACCGCGGTCGCGTTCTCCGAGAACACCACGTCGGTGCTCGTCGGCGGGCTCGCCGTCGTCGGTCTCCTGGTCTTCGCCCGCTTCGGTCTGATGCTCATCCTGTCGTTCGCGCACGCCCGCAAGGTGCGGAAACGGGACTTCAGCTGGGGCGATCCGATCACCGAACCGGTGACCGTGCTGGTCCCCGCGTACAACGAGAAGGAATGCATCGAGAGCACGGTCCGCTCGCTGATGGCGAGCGACCATCCGATCGAGATCATCGTCATCGACGACGGCTCCTCGGACGGCACCGCCGACATCGTCGAGGCGATGGGGCTGCCCGGTGTCCGCGTCGTGCGACAGGTCAACTCCGGCAAGCCCGAGGCTCTCAACAACGGTATCCGGAACGCCCGTTTCGACCTGATCGTGATGATGGACGGCGACACGGTCTTCGAGCCGTCGACCGTCCGCGAGCTGGTGCAGCCCTTCGGTGACCCCCGCGTCGGAGCCGTCGCGGGCAACGCCAAGGTCGGCAACCGCGACTCGCTCATCGGGGCCTGGCAGCACATCGAGTACGTGATGGGCTTCAACCTCGACCGCAGGATGTACGACGTGCTGCGTTGCATGCCGACCATCCCCGGCGCGGTCGGCGCCTTCCGCCGGCAGGCGCTGGAACGGGTCGGCGGCATGAGCGAGGACACGCTCGCCGAGGACACCGACATCACGATGGCCATGCACCGCGACGGCTGGCACGTGGTCTACGCCGAGAAGGCACGCGCCTGGACCGAGGCGCCGGAGACCGTGCAGCAGCTGTGGTCGCAGCGCTACCGCTGGTCGTACGGCACCATGCAGGCGATCTGGAAGCACCGACGCGCCCTCGTCGAGCGCGGGCCCTCCGGCCGCTTCGGCCGGGTCGGCCTGCCGCTGGTCTCCCTGTTCATGGTGCTGGCACCGCTGCTGGCACCGCTGATCGACGTCTTCCTGCTGTACGGCCTGGTCTTCGGGCCCACCCAGAAGACGATCATCGCGTGGCTCGGAGTCCTCTGCATCCAGGCCGTCTGCGCCGCGTACGCGTTCCGCCTCGACCGCGAACGCATGATCCATCTGATCTCCCTGCCGCTGCAGCAACTGCTCTACCGGCAGCTGATGTACGTCGTGCTGCTCCAGTCCTGGATCACCGCCCTGACCGGCGGCCGGCTGCGCTGGCAGAAGCTGCGGCGCACCGGAACGGTCGAGGCGCCGGGCGTCATCCCGACCCCGCGGCGCAGCGACGAGGACCGGAGGCCGGTCGGATGATCCCCACCGTCGCCGGGACGACACCGGCCCAGGCCCCGGCCCAGGCCTCCGCCCCCGCGGCTCCCCGTGCGGGCGGCCGGGACCGCTACTTCGACCTGCTGCGGGCCCTCGCCCTCTTCCGCGTGGTGCTGTACCACCTGGTGGGCTGGGCCTGGCTGCCGCTGCTGTTCCCCTCCATGGGCGTGATGTTCGCCCTGGCGGGCGCGCTGATGGCCCGCTCGCTGAAGCGTCCCGCGCTGCAGGTGATACGTAGCCGCGTGCGCCGTCTGTTGCCGCCGATGTGGGTCCTCGGCGCGGTCTGCGGGACCGTGATGGTGGTGCACGGCTGGCGGCCGAGCCTGTCCGTCGTGTTCTGGATCCTGCCGCTGAGCGACCCGCCGTTCCTGGCCGCCGAATGGGCCGGGGACATGGCCGAGCCGCTGTGGTACCTGCGGGCGTATCTGTGGTTCGTCCTGCTCTCACCGCTGCTGCTGCGCTGTCTGCGCCGCTTCGCCTGGCCGACGATCCTCGCGCCGGTGGCACTCTCGGCCTTCCTCAGCGTCGGATATCTGTCGCTGCCCGAACGGATCGACTCCGCGCTCACCGACTTCAGCACCTTCGGCGCCTGCTGGATCCTCGGCATGGCCCGGCAGGAGGGCGTACTGAGCCGGCTGCCGCGCTACATCATCCCCTCCGCCGCACCCGTGATCATGCTGACCGGCCTGTGGTGGGCCACCAGCCACGGCTTCGGCCGCGAAGCGGAACTGGAGCTCGACGGCATCCCCACCGCCCAGGCCCTCTGGTCGCTCGGCGCCGTTCTCCTGCTGCTGCACTTCAGCCCCTCGTGGCAGGAGTGGCCGCCGAAACTGCGCCGTTTCGACGGCATCGTCACCCTGCTCAACTCGCGCGCCGTGACGGTCTACCTCTGGCACAACGTGTGCATCTTCGTCGCGGCGACGCTCTGGGACCGCATGTGGTCCTTCGACGTGCTCGGCGAGAACGTGCCCTGGCTGCTGGAGAGCTGGGTGCCGGTCCTCCTGCTGGCCTGGGCGCTGATCGCCGCCTGCATCCTGCTGTTCGGCCCGGCCGAGGACCTGGCGGCCAAGCGGCGACCGCAGCTGTGGCCCAACGGCACCCCCCGGCACCGGCGGGGCTCACACACGCGCTGACCGCCGGGTGAGAGCAAGGTTTCGCTGCGGTCACCTCGGGCCACCGGGGCCGAAACGCGCCGTCCCTAACGTCATCCCCACGACCAGACCCCCGTGGAGGCGCGTGATGGCAGGCCGGTGGATCGAAGAGTGGGACCCCGAGGACGAGACGTTCTGGCGGACGACGGGGGAGAGGACCGCCCGGCGCAATCTCGCGTTTTCCGTGCTCAGTGAGCACATCGGGTTCTCCATCTGGACCCTGTGGGCCGTGATGGTCCTGTTCATGGGACCCGAGTACGGCATCGACCCGGCCGGGAAGTTCTTCCTGATCGGCACCGCCACCCTGGTGGGAGCGGTGATCCGGGTGCCCTACACCTTCGCCGTCGCCCGCTTCGGCGGCCGGAACTGGACGGTCTTCAGCGCGCTGCTGCTCCTGCTGCCGACCGGTGTGGCGTACGCCGTGATGGAGCCCGGGACCTCGTACACGACGTTCCTCGTGGTGGCCGCGCTGACCGGCGTCGGCGGCGGGAACTTCGCCTCGTCGATGACGAACATCAACGCCTTCTTCCCCCTGCGCAAGAAGGGCTGGGCCCTCGGGCTCAACGCGGGCGGCGGCAACATCGGCGTGCCCGTGGTGCAGCTCGTGGGACTGCTGGTCATCGGAACAGCCGGAGCGGCCCACCCGCGGATCGTCCTGAGCGTCTACATGCCGCTCATCGTGATCGCGGCCGTCTGCGCCGCGGTGTGGATGGACAACCTCGCGCCGGTGAAGAACGACACCGGTGCCGCCAAGGACGCCGCCAGGGACCCCCACACCTGGATCATGTCCTTCCTGTACATCGGCACCTTCGGGTCGTTCATCGGCTACAGCTTCGCCTTCGGTCTCGTCCTGCAGACGCAGTTCGGCCGCACCCCGCTGCAGGCCGCGTCCCTCACCTTCATCGGCCCGCTGCTCGGCTCGCTGATCCGGCCCGTCGGCGGCTCGCTCGCCGACCGGTACGGCGGTGCGCGCATCACGCTGGGGAACTTCGTGGCGATGGCCGCCGCGACGGCCCTGGTCGTCGTCGCCTCCGTCCAGGAGTCGCTGCCGGTCTTCCTCATCGGCTTCATCTCCCTGTTCGTGCTCACCGGGCTCGGCAACGGCTCGACGTACAAGATGATCCCCGGCATCTTCCAGGCGAAGGCGCTCGCCAAGGGGATGACGGGCGAGGCGGCAGCCGCGTACGGCCGCCGGCTGTCCGGGGCGTCCATGGGACTCATCGGGGCCGTGGGCGCGCTCGGCGGGCTCGGCATCAACCTCGCCTTCCGCCAGTCCTTCCTCACCGCGGGAACGGGCACCGGGGCGTTCATCGCCTTCCTGGCCTTCTACACCGTGTGTTCGGCCGTGACCTGGGCGGTATACCTTCGCCGGCCGGTCGCCGCTCCTGTGCACGCAGAGGCTGCCGATGCCGAGCCGCAGCTCGGGTACGCGAGGGTGTGAACGGGACACCGGCGTAACGAAGGGGAAATACCGGCGAACCGAGCCTGTCACGCACTGTTGGCAGGCTCGGTCGCCTCACCCTCACAGGGTGGGTCAGAGTGGGGACACCGTATGCACGACCGTCAGCAGGAACAGAAG
Source organism: uncultured Actinomycetota bacterium (assembly GCA_963836215.1). GTDB lineage: Bacteria > Actinomycetota > Actinomycetes > Streptomycetales > Streptomycetaceae > Streptomyces. The sequence goes on along the minus strand of CAWIIU010000005.1, from coordinate 2,945,496 downwards.
GACATCCAGGACCAGCCGGAAGCGGCACAGAGCCCACAGCACGGGCCGCTCGCCGGATTCACCGTGGGCGTCACCGCCGCCCGCCGCGCCGACGAGCTCGGCGCGCTGCTGCGCCGTCGCGGCGCCGCCGTCCTGCACGCGCCCGCCCTGCGGATCGTCCCGCTCGCCGACGACACCGAGCTGCTCGCCGCCACCAAGGAACTGATCGACCACGCGCCCGACATCGCGGTCGCCACCACCGCGATCGGCTTCCGCGGCTGGGTGGAGGCCGCCGACGGCTGGGGCTACGGCGAGGACCTGCTGACCGTCCTGCGCGGCGTCGAACTGCTGGCCCGCGGACCGAAGGTGAAGGGCGCGATCCGGGCCGCGGGACTCACCGAGGAATGGTCCCCGGCGTCCGAGTCCATGGCCGAGGTCCTCGACCGGCTGCTCGCCGAAGGCGTCTCGGGCCGCAGGATCGCCCTCCAGCTGCACGGTGAGCCGCTCCCGGGGTTCGTCGAGTCACTGAAGGCCGGGGGCGCCGACGTCGTGCTGGTGCCCGTCTACCGCTGGATGGCCCCGGAGGACCTGGGGCCGCTGGACCGGCTCCTGGACGCCACTCTCTCCCGAGGGCTGGACGCCATCACCTTCACCAGTGCCCCGGCCGCCGCCTCGCTGCTCTCCCGGGCCGAGTCGCGCGGACTGCTCGACCAGCTGCTGCAGGCACTGGAGCACGATGTGCTGGCCGCCTGTGTGGGGCCGGTCACCGCGCTGCCGCTGCAGGCCCGCGGCGTCACCACCGTCCAGCCGGAACGCTTCCGGCTCGGCCCGCTGGTGCAGCTGCTCGGCATGGAGCTGCCCTCGCGTGCCCGTACGCTCCCGGTCGCCGGCCACCGGCTGGAGGTGCGCGGCCATGCCGTCCTCGTCGACGAGGAACTGCGTCCCGTGCCGCCCGCCGGAATGGCCCTGCTGCGTGCCCTGACCCGCCGTCCCGGCTGGGTCGTCTCGCGCGCCGATCTGCTGGGCACCCTTCCCGGCGCGGGCCGTGACGAGCATGCCGTCGAGACGGCCATGGCCCGGCTGCGTACCGCGCTCGGCGTGCCGAAGCTGATCCAGACCGTCGTCAAGCGGGGTTACCGGCTCGCCCTGGACCCGGCCGCGGACACCAAGTACGCGGACGACTGACGCACGAGCGCGGTGGCCCGCCACAGACAGATCAGGGCCGCCGTGTTCAGCACGCCCCGCACGATGTTCCAGGCGACCCACGGGTCCTCGAACGTCTCACGCACGGCCGCCGGGTCGGGTATCCGCGCCGGATCACCGGCCGCGGCCAGGTCGTCGTTGAGCGGCACGTTCACCACCATGGTGGACAGGAACGCCGCCGCGTACAGCACGAGCGCCGCGAGCACCCAGTGCCGCAGCGGCGTCCGGCGCTGCTGCCAGGCGGCGACCGCGCTCAGGACGAGCGCTCCGACGAAGCCCGCGAAGAAGACGGGGTTCTGGATCACCTCGTCGATGTTCTGCATGACCTCGATGTAGACGCGGTCGTCGCTGCGCGCGAGCGCCGGCATCACCGACATCGCATACGCGTACCAGACGCCCGCGACCAGTCCCATGGTGACGGTCGCCGCCCCGAGGACGGCCCGTGCGCCGCGCCCCGTCGAACCGTTGTGTGTCGTGTTCTGTGTCATACGGCAAGTCAACCGGCGGCTGCCCGCGCCCTCCATGGGCGAGCGTCGCAGGGACATGTCCAGGCGTCTACGGTACGCAGGATGAGCGACGATCTCCTGCCTCAGCCGCCCCTCCTGCCGCTGGTGCCCGACGGGCCCGACGCCGTCGAGCGCCTCGCGGAGCCCGTGGCCCGGGCACTCGCGCGCAACCGCGCGTACATGCGCCCCTGGGAACCCCGCAGGCCCGACTTCTTCTACACGGCCGCCGGTCAGGCCGAGCGGCTCGCCCCCGAAGCGGGCACGCGGCGCTGGCACTTCCTCGACGGGGCGCGTGTCGCCGGCGGGATCACCGTGACCGGCATCGTGCTGGGCCCCTTCCGCAGCGCGAGCGTCGGCTACTGGATCGACCGCGAGTACGCCGGCCGTGGGCTCGCCACCCGCGCGGTCGAGGAGATCTGCCGGGCGGCCCGCGACGAGCTGGGTCTGCACCGGCTGCAGGCAGGCACGCTGCTCACCAACGTGGCATCCCAACGGGTGCTGGCCAAATGCTCTTTCGAGCTGTTCGGCACCGCACCGCGCTATCTGCACATCGACGGCGCATGGCGTGACCACCGGCTCTACCAACGGATCCTGCACGACGAGCCGCCGGAGCTCTGAGCACGCCGACTCGCCGGCCGACACGGGGAGTTCACCGAGAGGTGCAACCCACCGGGAGGTCCAGCGCGTATAGGTGGTGCCGAGTCCGCGTCAGCGGACCGGCCCGCACCGGACGTTGCGGTACCAACCGGAAATGGGAGAACAACCAGATGGTCTCAGGCATGGTGGGCAGAGGCACGGCTCTGGGCGCGGTCATGCTGTCGCTCCTGACAGTCCCCGCGTACGCCGCAACCGCGGCGCCGGTCACCGGCAGCGCCGCACAAGCCCCGGCCGCGGCTCCTGCGGCAGCGGACCCGGCGCCCGACCTGGTGGCGCTGCGCGAGGCCCTGCGCTCGGCGCTCGCCAAGGGCGCCCCGGGCGCGATGGCGAGGATCGACGACCACGGCACGGTCCACAGGCTGACCGAGGGCATCGCCGACAAGGCCACCGGCCGGGCGATGAACACCGACGACCGCTTCCGCGTCGGCAGCGTCACCAAGAGCTTCTCCTCGGTGGTCGTGCTGCAGCTCGTCGACGAGGGCAAGCTGGACCTCGACACCTCGGTCAACACGTATCTGCCGGGGCTGCTGCCCGACAACCGGATCACGGTGCGCCATCTGCTGAGCCACCGCAGCGGTCTGTACGACTACACGAACGACATGTTCGCCGACACGGTCCCCGGCTTCGAGTCCGTGCGGAACAAGGTCTTCACCTACCAGGAGCTGGTGGACCTCTCGCTGGCGAAGCCGCTCACCGTGGAGCCCGGCACGGCCCACTCCTACTCCAACACCAACTTCGTGGTCGCGGGCATGCTCATCGAGAAGCTCACCGGGCACTCCGTGCAGAGCGAGTACCGCAACCGGATCATCAAGCCGCTCAAGCTCAACGACACCTACTACGTCCACCCGGACACGGCGGTCCCCGGCCGCCACGCCAAGGGCTACCTCACGCCCGACCAGGCCGGCGCCCCGCTTGTGGACTCCACCCGGCAGACGGTCTCCTGGGCCCGCAGCGCGGGCGCGATGATCTCCAGCACCCGTGATCTGGACACCTTCTTCTCGGCGCTGGTGCGCGGGAAGCTGATGTCCGCCGAGCGGCTGACACAGATGCAGCAGTGGACGCCGGTCAACGCCACCCAGGGCTACGGCCTCGGTCTGCGCCGCCGCGACCTGTCCTGCGGTGTCTCGGTGTACGGGCACACGGGCACCGTCCAGGGCTACTACACGTACTCCTTCACCTCGAAGGACGGCAAGCGCAGCCTCACCGCACTCGCCAACACCTCCAACAACAGCAATGTTCTCAATGTGATGCCGCTCACTCTCGAAGCGGCCTTCTGCGGCAAGAAGCCGACCGCCGCGGCACGCAGCGCGGCCCCCGCGGAGCACGAGGACATCGCAGCGGGCAGCCCTCGCGACTGACGTCCAAGGGATGCGGCCGGACCTTGCAGGCGGGGTTCCGGCCGCACGCCCGGACGGGCACTCTGGTGACGACACCCGGCGGTGACCCCGAGGCGGTGACGGACGCATGGCGGCAGGCGCGACGGACGCGTTCCCGTACGACTGGCGGTTCGACTCCGGCCGTCTCTGCCTGGATCTGGTGGCGACCGCGGAGAACGCCCTGAGCGGACCCGAACCGCTGGCAGGGCCGGGACGGCTGGGCCGCTGGCTCACCGGCACCGGGCTCGTACCACCCGGCACCCCGCTGGGCGGCGTGGACGGACACTGGGTGGATCGTTTCGTCGAACTGCGGCTCAGGCTCAGTCAGTTGGTGCGTGCCGAGATCGACGGCCGCAGCGCGGAATCCGCCCTCGAGCGCGTGAACACCCTGGCCGCCGGCGCCCCGCCGGCCCTCCGGGCGGTACGGAAAGCCGACGGCACACTCGTCCGCGCACTGGGTGCCGCACCCGAGTGCGGGGCGCTGCTCGCGGCCGTCGCGCGGGACGCCGTGGAGCTGCTGACCGATCCGGCGGCCCGGGCCCGGCTGCGCCAGTGCGAGGGCGAGAGCTGCCGCCGCGTCTACCTGGACACCTCCCGCGGAAGGCGCCGCCGCTGGTGTTCCAGCGAGGTCTGCGGCAACCGGGAGAGGGTCGCGCGGCACCGCCGAAGGGCCGCCGTGGCCCGCGCCTGAGACCCTGCGGAGCACCCCCGAACCGACCCGTGCAAAGATCTCGAAAGTTTTTTGGCTCCGCGTTGAGTGATGCGGCTGCGTACCCCGTAGAGAAGGGGGACAAGCAGTCAGCCAAAAAGAGGGTCTCGACCGGGAGGTTCAGGTGCGCAAGGATGCCGCCGTGGCCGATGACCGTCCGCAGAGGGCACGCCATCGCAGCGAGAAGCCACGCACCGACTCCTCCGCACCTGACGAGGAACTCATGCGCGCGCTGTATCGCGAACATGCGGGTCCTCTGCTCGCCTACGTACTGCGCCTCGTCGCCGGCGATCGCCAGCGTGCCGAGGACGTGGTGCAGGAGACGCTCATCCGTGCCTGGAAGAACGCCGGTCAGCTCAACCGAGCAACCGGCTCTGTCCGACCCTGGCTGGTGACGGTCGCGCGCCGCATCGTCATCGACGGTCACCGCAGCCGGCAGGCCCGGCCGCAGGAGGTCGATCCGTCACCGCTGGAGGTCATGCCCGCGGAGGACGAGATCGACAAGGCGTTGTGGCTGATGACGCTCTCAGATGCGCTCGATGATTTGACGCCCGCCCACAGGGAAGTTCTTGTCGAGACGTATTTCAAGGGGCGCACGGTCAATGAGGCGGCCGAGACGCTCGGCATACCGAGTGGAACGGTGCGTTCGCGGGTGTTCTACGCACTCCGTTCCATGAAGCTCGCTCTGGAGGAGAGGGGGGTCACAGCATGACCATGCATGAGCAGGAGTCCGTCCACGATGCCGTCGGCGCATACGTGCTCGGTGTGCTCGACGACGCTGACGCCACCGCCTTCGAGATGCATCTGGCCGGCTGCGAGATCTGCGCCGCCCACCTCGAGGACTTCTCCGGAATGGAGCCCATGCTGGCGATGCTGGCGGAGGCCCCCGCACCGGCCCCGCCGCAGTCGAACGTGGTGAACCTGCCGGGCATGCGGAACATGCAGCCACCGGGCTGGATGGACACCCCGCCGCCGAGGCCCGTGCCCGTCGTACCCGGACCGCCGAGCCCCAAGGTGCTCAACGGGCTCCTGGACGAGGTCGCGGCCAAGCGCGCCGCCAAGCGCCGGCGCGGCATGTATCTCGTCGCGGCAGCCGCGGCCCTGATCATCGGCGGCCCCGCCGTCGCGGTCGTGGTCACCTCGGACGACCCCGGGACCACCCAGGCGACCGGCGAGCCGCGCTCGGCCTCCCCGGCCGAGGACGCCTTCCACCACATCACCGACAAGGCCCAGGACACGGACGCGTCGACCAAGGTCAGCGCCACGGTCGGCATGGAGAAGAAGGCCTGGGGCACCCACACCGTTCTGGAGCTGAAGAACGTCAAGGGTCCGCTCAAGTGCAATCTGATCGCCGTCTCCAAGACCGGCGAGGAGGAGATCGTGACCTCCTGGGCGGTCCCGACATGGGGCTACGGCATTCCGAACGGCACCACCGCGGCATCCAAGAAGCCGCTGTACGTGCACGGCGGAGCGGCGATGGACCGTAACGACATCGACCACTTCGACGTTCGTACGTTCGAGGGCAAGCGATTGGTGGAGGTCAAGGCCTGACAGACCCGCCCCCTTCGCGTACGGTTGACGGCTGCCCAGTGCACGTCAGAAGGGGGCCTCGGTGGCCGCGCAGGAAGCCGCTGTCGACTCTGTCCGGGACCGCGAAATCGGTGTCGAGCAAGAACATCTGGACCAGGTCTACCGCCGCCTCGAGGAGAAGATCCACGAGGCGGAATTCCTGATGCGCGACGCCGCCCAGCGCGGTCAGGTCGGCACACCGGGAGCCCTTGCCGAGCGGGACGCCCAGGTCTTCCGCGCCGGTATCCACCTCAACCGGCTCAACAACGAGTTCGAGGATTTCCTCTTCGGGCGGATCGACCTGCTGCTCGGCAAGGACGGCAAGAAGGGCCCGGACGGCGCGTACACCTCGGTGGAACCCGCCGACGACGCCGTCGGGCCCGACAACACGGCCGACATCGCCGAGACGCTGCACATCGGGCGTATCGGGGTCCTCGACTCGGACTACGCGCCGCTGGTGATCGACTGGCGGGCGCCGGCCGCCGCCCCGTTCTACCGGTCCACCCCGGTCGACCCCGGCCGGGTCGTGCGCCGCCGCGTCATCCGCTCCAAGGGCCGCAAGGTCCTCGGCGTGGAGGACGACCTGATGCGCCCCGAGCTGACCGCGACCATCGGCGGCGCCGAGCTCCCGGTGATCGGCGACGGCGCGCTGATGGCGGCGCTCGGACAGGCCCGCAGCCACACGATGCGGGACATCGTCGCCTCCATCCAGGCCGAGCAGGACATGGTCATCCGCGCTCCCGCCGCCTCCGTGACCTACGTGGAGGGCGGCCCGGGCACCGGCAAGACGGCGGTGGCGCTGCACCGGGCGGCGTATCTGCTCTACCAGGACCGCAGACGGTACGCCGGCGGCATCCTGATCGTCTCGCCGACCCCGCTGCTCGTCGCCTACACCGAGGGCGTCCTGCCGTCGCTGGGCGAGGAGGGGCAGGTCGCGATCCGCGCGGTCGGCCATCTGGTCGACGGCGCGAGCGCCACGGCGTACGACGAACCGGCCGTGGCCCGCATCAAGGGCTCGTCCCGGATGCTGAAGGTGCTGCGCAAGGCGGCCAGAGGGGCCCTGGAGCTCTCCGGACCCCCGGCGGCACCCGACGGTCAGCTGTCCTTCGGCGACGAGCCCCGTGAGACACCGGCGGGTCCGCCCACCCGGCTGCGCGTGGTGGCCTTCAACCGCCGTCTCGAACTCGGCCGCGACGAGCTGGAACGTATCCGCCACAACGTCCTCGGCGGCACCACCCCCGTCAACCTGCTGCGCCCCCGCGCCCGTCGGCTGCTGCTCGACGCCCTGTGGGCCAGGTCGGGCGCCGGCGGCCGGCACACCGACCCCGAGCTCGCCGCGGAGCTGCGCTCCTCCTTCGACGAGGACATCACCGGCGAGGACAGCTTCCTCACCTTCCTGGACGCGTGGTGGCCCGAGCTGACCCCGCGGGGCGTGCTCGTGGCGATGGCCGACGAGCGGCGGCTCGGCCGCTGGGCCCGCCGGGTGCTCAACCCGGGCGAGGTGCGCCGGCTGGCCCGTTCGCTGCGGAGGCTCGGTGACGACGGCCAGGGGCCGTTGTCGGTGCACGACGTGGCGCTGCTGGACGAGCTGCAGACGCTGCTCGGCACTCCGGCCCGTCCCCGCAAGAAGCGCGAGCTCGACCCGCTGGACCAGCTCACCGGTCTGGAGGAGCTGATGCCGCAGCGCGAGGAGTCCCAGCGCGAGCGCGCCGAGCGGCTGGCCGCCGAGCGCACGGAGTACGCGCACGTCATCGTCGACGAGGCGCAGGACCTCACGCCCATGCAGTGGCGCATGGTCGGCCGCCGCGGCCGGCACGCCACCTGGACGGTCGTCGGCGACCCGGCCCAGTCGTCGTGGTCGGACCCGGACGAGGCGGCCGAGGCGCGTGACGAGGCGCTCGGAACCCGCCCGCGCCGCCGCTTCCAGCTCACGGTCAACTACCGCAACCCCGCCGAGATCGCCGAGCTCGCGGCCAAGGTGCTGGCGCTCGCGATGCCGGGCGCCGAGTCCCCGTCCGCCGTCCGCTCCACCGGTGTGGAGCCGCGCTTCGCCGTCGTCCAGGACGGCGACCTGGCAGGGACCGTGCGCGAGGAGGCGCAGCGTCTGCTGGACCGGGTGGACGGCACGGTCGGCGTGGTGGTGGCGATGAACCGCCGCGAGGAGGCCGCACGTTGGCTGAAGGGCCTGGGCGACCGGGTCGTGGCACTGGGCTCGCTGGAGGCGAAGGGGCTCGAGTACGACGCGACGGTGGTCGTCTCGCCGGCGGAGGTGGCCGACGAGTCCCCGGCGGGGCTGCGGGTGCTGTACGTGGCCCTGACCCGGGCGACGCAGCAGCTCACGGTGGTCTCGGGGCGGCGCGACAAGCCGGACGCGGACGGTGTGCCGGACCTGCTGAGGGACTGAGGGTCCGGCGCTCCGGAGCACCGCGTGGGGCCGATCCGGGACTGATGGGACGTCAACCCGCGATGAGGGAATCACTTACCGGAGTGGTTTGTTAGCCTGGGTGCTGGCACCGGCCCGATCCAAGCCCCCGGGCCCAACCTTCGTCGCTCCGAGCGACCACTTGCCGCGAGGCGAGCATGGCGGGTCGGTGTCACTTAATCGCAGGAAAGGCAGGTCCGCGTCACCTCACGGTGACGCGGACCTGCTGCGTTCCGGGTGTCGGCGACGGCCCCGCCGTCCGCCGCCATAGAGCCATCTCGTATGGTGGAAACTTGTTTCCGAAAACTCAATGACCACTATTACCTGCTACCCGCAGGTAGGTGCGAATATCGGAACGCGTTGCCGGGCACCAGCCACGGCCGCATGGCAATGAAGCTAGGGAAAGCAGAGGAACCCGGTCATGGCAACGGCGCCCAGCGTCTCGTACTCGATGACGGTGAGGCTGGAGGTTCCCGCGAGCGGTACCGCGGTCTCCCAGCTCACCACAGCCGTGGAGTCCTCCGGCGGCTCCGTGACCGGCCTGGACGTGACCGCTTCCGGCCACGAGAAGCTGCGGATCGACGTCACGATCGCGGCAAGCTCGACCACGCACGCCGACGAGATCGTCGAGGAACTGCGCGGCATCGTGGGCGTCGTCCTCGGCAAGGTCTCCGACCGTACGTTCCTGATGCACCTCGGCGGCAAGATCGAGATGCAGTCCAAGCACCCCATCCGCAACCGTGACGATCTCTCGATGATCTACACGCCGGGCGTGGCGCGGGTCTGCATGGCGATCGCCGAGAACCCCGAGGACGCCCGACGCCTCACCATCAAGCGCAACTCGGTCGCCGTCGTCACCGACGGCTCCGCCGTGCTCGGCCTCGGCAACATCGGCCCGATGGCCGCGCTGCCCGTGATGGAGGGCAAGGCGGCCCTCTTCAAGCGCTTCGCGGGCATCGACGCCTGGCCGCTGTGCCTGGACACCCAGGACACCGACGAGATCGTCGCGATCGTCAAGGCGATCGCCCCTGGTTTCGCCGGGATCAACCTCGAGGACATCTCCGCGCCCCGCTGCTTCGAGATCGAGGCGCGGCTGCGTGAGGCCCTCGACATCCCCGTCTTCCACGACGACCAGCACGGCACCGCGATCGTGGTGCTCGCCGCGCTGACCAACGCGCTGCGCGTCGTCGGCAAGGAGGTCGGCGACGTACGGGTCGTCATGTCCGGTGCCGGCGCCGCCGGTACGGCCATCCTGAAACTGCTGATCGCAGCGGGTGTGAAGCACGCCGTGGTGGCCGACATCCATGGTGTCGTGCACGCGGGCCGTGAGGACCTCGTGGACGCCGCCCCCGAATCGCCGCTGCGCTGGATCGCCGACAACACCAACCCCGAGGGCGTCACCGGAACGCTCAAGGAAGCCGTCGTCGGCGCGGACGTCTTCATCGGCGTCTCCGCCCCGAACGTGCTCGGCGGGGAGGACGTCTCGGCCATGGCGGACGGCGCGATCGTGTTCGCGCTCGCGAACCCGGACCCCGAGGTGGACCCGGCAATCGCGCGGGAGACCGCGGCAGTTGTCGCCACCGGCCGCTCGGACTTCCCCAACCAGATCAACAATGTGCTGGTCTTCCCGGGTGTCTTCCGCGGTCTGCTGGACGCTCAGTCCCGCACCGTCAACACGGAGATGATGCTCGCCGCCGCCACGGCGCTCGCCGACGTCGTCACCGGCGACGAGCTCAACCCGAACTACATCATCCCGTCGGTCTTCAACGACAAGGTCGCCGGCGCGGTCGCGGGTGCCGTGCGCAACGCCGCCAAGGCCGGCGGCGCGGCTGTGACAGGCCCCACGTCCAGCTGACCTCCGGCGCGTCGCGGGTCGCAGGGCCCCAGCTGCCGCTCTAGGGTGGCGGACCAAAGCCCGGCGGCTCCGAGGAGTCTTCACCGAGTGGACGGAACGTCACCACAACGTGGCGATGGCGCTTTCCGTGTGACTCCGGAGGGTGCCGGATTGGCTTTCCCGCCGTTGGTGGGGGCAGGATGCGTAAACGGGCGCGAGGGTCTGACAAAGCAGACCCGGGTCCGGGGACTGTCCGAGGGCCCTGGCAGCATCGGCTTCGATCTCACGCCTCACAGGCAAGAAGAACACGGGAGTAAGAACATGAACCGCAGTGAGCTGGTGGCCGCGCTGGCCGACCGCGCCGAGGTGACCCGCAAGGACGCCGACGCCGTGCTGGCCGCTCTCGCCGAGACTGTCGGCGAGGTTGTCGCCAAGGGTGACGAGAAGGTCACCATCCCCGGCTTCCTGACCTTCGAGCGCACCCACCGTGCCGCTCGCACCGCTCGTAACCCGCAGACCGGCGACCCGATCCAGATCCCGGCCGGCTACAGCGTGAAGGTCTCCGCGGGCTCGAAGCTCAAGGAAGCCGCGAAGGGCAAGTAAGCAAGACGCCTGAGCAACACCAAGGGCGGCCACCCGTACGGGTGGCCGCCCTTGTGCGTGCCGGATGGCGTCGGACCGTCAGACGAGCTTTCCGCCCGGCAGTTCGACCTTTGCGCCCAGCTCCACGAGCTTCTCCATGAAGTTCTCGTAGCCGCGGTTGATCAGGTCGATGCCGTGCACCCGCGATGTCCCTTGTGCCGCCAGAGCCGCGATCAGGTACGAGAAGCCGCCGCGCAGGTCCGGGATGACCAGATCGGCGCCCTGGAGCTTCGTCGGGCCCGACACGACCGCCGAGTGGAGGAAGTTGCGCTGGCCGAAGCGGCAGTCCGAGCCGCCCAGGCACTCGCGGTACAGCTGGATGTGTGCACCCATCTGGTTGAGCGCGGACGTGAAGCCCAGGCGCGACTCGTACACCGTCTCGTGGACGATGGAGAGCCCCGCGGCCTGAGTGAGGGCCACGACCAGCGGCTGCTGCCAGTCGGTCTGGAAACCGGGATGCACGTCCGTCTCGAGGGCGATCGCGTTGAGCGAGCCGCCCGGGTGCCAGAAGCGGATGCCCTCGTCGTCGATCTCGAAGGCGCCGCCGACCCGGCGGAAGGTGTTCAGGAACGTCATCATCGAGCGCTGCTGGGCGCCGCGCACATAGATGTTGCCCTCGGTCGCCAGCGCCGCCGACGCCCAGGAGGCCGCCTCCAGACGGTCCGGGAGCGCCCGGTGGGTGTAGCCGCCGAGCTTGTCGACACCGGTGATCCGGATGGTCCGGTCGGTGTCCATGGAGATGATGGCGCCCATCTTCTGCAGTACGCAGATGAGGTCCTCGATCTCCGGCTCCACCGCCGCGTTCGACAGCTCGGTGACACCCTCGGCCAGCACAGCCGTGAGCAGCACCTGCTCGGTCGAGCCGACCGACGGGTACGGCAGCCGGATCTTGGTGCCCCGCAGCCGCTGCGGGGCCTCCAGGTACTGGCCGTCCGCCCGCTTCTCGATCGTCGCGCCGAACTGGCGCAGCACCTCGAAGTGGAAGTCGATGGGCCGGCCGCCGATGTCGCAGCCTCCGAGGCCCGGGATGAAGGCGTGGCCGAGGCGGTGCAGGAGCGGGCCGCAGAAGAGGATCGGGATCCGCGAGGAGCCCGCGTGGGCATCGATGTCAGCGACGTTGGCGCTCTCGACGTGCGACGGGTCCAGCACCAGCTCGCCCGGCTCGTCACCGGGACGCACCGTCACACCGTGCAGCTGCAGGAGTCCGCGTACGACCCGTACATCACGGATGTCGGGCACATTGCGCAGTCTGCTCGGCTCGCTGCCGAGCAGAGCGGCGACCATGGCCTTCGGCACCAGGTTCTTGGCGCCGCGGACGCGGATTTCGCCCACCAGCGGGGTTCCGCCGTGGACAAGCAGTACATCGTCTGTGCCGGTCATGAATCTCGCGTTCCGGAGGGTCCCCCCGGCAGAGCCAGGGAGAGGTCGGACAGGGGGCCAGGGAAAAGGGTAAGGGGCCCACACCCCTGTCCCGTAAGGGCGAGGACACTGCGGGACCGTAATGAATTCGGCACAACACGTACGGTCCATGCGGGCTAGCGGAGCGTCACCGTCGGATGATACGGCGGCGGGGGCGGGCATTCCGGTCCTGAGCTGCGCCGGTGGCCACTGTTCCCGCTCGCACCCCGCGCGGGGTGAAGATGCGGGATCATGTCTCGCATGACCGAGGTGTCCTCGCTCACAGGACGGCTGCTCGTGGCCACGCCCGCCCTCGCGGACCCGAACTTCGACCGCGCGGTGGTCCTGCTGCTCGACCACGACGACGAGGGTTCTCTCGGCGTGGTCCTCAACCGGCCGACGCCCGTGGACGTCGTCGACATCCTGGAGCCCTGGGCCGCACTCGCGGGTGAACCAGGGGTCGTCTTCCAGGGCGGCCCGGTCTCCCTGGACTCGGCGCTCGGTGTCGCCGTGATCCCCGGCGACGAGGGGCCGCTCGGCTGGCGGCGGGTGTACGGCGCGATCGGGCTGGTCGACCTGGAGGCCCCGCCGGAGTTGCTGGGCGCCGCGCTCGGATCGCTGCGGATCTTCGCCGGGTACGCGGGGTGGGGGCCCGGTCAGCTGGAGAACGAACTGGCCGACGGGGCGTGGTACGTCGTGGAGTCCGAGCCCGGGGACGTGTCCTCGCCGCAGCCGGAGACGCTGTGGCGGTCCGTGCTGCGACGGCAGCGCAACGAGCTGGCGATGTTCGCGACCTACCCCGACGATCCGTCGCTCAACTGATGACCTGATCACCGGTCGGTCGTGCGCCCGGGAGGGGTGCCCGACGGCGCGATGCGGGAGCCGGGCGGGTGTGAGTACCCTTGGAGCTCATGAGCACTCTTGAGCCCGAGCGCGGGACAGGCACGGGGACCCTCGTAGAGCCGACGCCGCAGGTGTCGCACGGCGACGGCGACCACGAGCGCTTCGCCCACTACGTCCAGAAGGACAAGATCATGGCGAGTGCCCTCGAGGGCACTCCCGTCGTGGCGCTGTGCGGAAAGGTCTGGGTACCGGGTCGCGACCCGAAGAAGTACCCGGTCTGTCCGATGTGCAAGGAGATCTACGAGTCCATGGGTCCCGGTGGGGACAAGGACAAGGGCGGCAAGGACAAGAAGTGACGCCGGCACCGCTTTCCGGCGGCTGAGCCTCTGACCTCCACGGCCCCCGGGGCGCGCGAACACGCGCGCCCCGGGGGCCGTTCGCGTTGCACGGGGTGCGTCAGGCGGTCACAAGGTGGTTGAGACCTCTTGTCCCCGTGTTTGAGCCGCTCTAGCCTCCTGCGTGTTGTGCAGCACGAAACGCCTGTTGCGTATGTTGCAACGATGACTCGTAGGGGATCGCCGATGAAGCTCAGCGCCCGAATTGCCGCCCCGGTCGCGGCACTTGTACTGGCGGGTCTCACCGCCACCGCCTGTGCCCCGCAGACGTCCGACAGCAGCGCCAAGAAGGACGAGAAGAAGGGGACCCTGCGCGTCTGGCTGTTCCAGGAGGTCAACAACAAGCCGAAGGCGAAGGTCGTGGACGAGGCCGTCGCCGCCTTCACCGAGGAGCACGACGGCACCGAGGTGGAGGTCGAGTACATCCCCGTCGAGACCCGCGCCCAGCGCATCAAGGCCGCCTTCAACGACCCCAAGAGCGCCCCCGACCTGATCGAGTACGGCAACACGGACACCGCCGGGTACGTCAAGGACGGCGGGCTCGAGGACGTCAGCAAGGACTTCGCCGACTGGGACGACGCCAAGTCCGCGGACCCCACCGCCACCCAGTCCGTCACCGTCGACGGCAAGATCTACGGCGCTCCGCTCTTCGTCGGCGTACGGGCCCTGTACTACCGCACCGACGTCTTCAGGGAGCTGGGGCTCCAGCCGCCGAAGACACAGGACGAACTGATCTCCACCGCGAAGAAGATCCGCGAGGAGAAGCCGGACCTGTACGGCATCGCCGTCGGCGGCGCGTACACCTACGGCGCGATGCCCTTCATCTGGGCCAACGGTGGCGAACTGGCCGACGAGAGCGACGGCACCTACAAGTCCGCCATCAACAGCCCCGACGCCCAGAAGGGCATCAAGGCCTACACCTCGCTCTTCGGCGACGACAACTGCCCGGCCGCCAAGTGCGCGTCGATGGGCGGCAACGCGACCGTCACCGCCTTCGCCTCCGGCAAGGCGGCCATGGCGATAGGCGGCGACTTCAGTCACCAGGCCGTCGAGGCGGGCACGGTGAAGGGCAAGTACGCGGTCGTCCCGCTGCCGGGGCTGAAGGCCGGGTCGACGGCGCCCGCCTTCGCCGGCGGCAACAACATCGGGGTGCTCAAGAGCAGTTCGCACCGCACGCTGGCGGTGGATCTCATGAAGCGGTTCGCCGGCAAGGAGACCCAGCGCAAGCTCTTCGAGGCGATGGGCTTCCTGCCGACGTACAACGACGTGCGCTCCGAGGTGGCGAAGAAGGAGCCGTTCATCGCGCCGTTCGTCAAGACGCTGGCCTCCGGAGCGAAGTTCGTCCCCGCCTCGCCCGGCTGGGGACAGATCGACTCCTCGCTCGTCCTGCCCACGATGTTCCAGGAGATCGTCAGTGGCAAGAAGGACGTGGCCACCGCATCCGGTGATGCCGCCAAGAAGATGGACACGGCGTTCTCCGCCGCGGGCTGACCGGTATGACGCACCAAGCGACAGCCGCCGAGCCGGCCGTGGTCCCCACGAAGACCACGCCGGCTCCGGCCGGAAGCCGCCGCACCACACGGCGCAAGGGACGCTGGACGCCCTGGCTCTATCTCGCACCCGCACTCGTCGTCCTCGCCGGACTGCTCGTCTACCCGATCTACCAGCTCGGCCTGATCTCCTTCCTCGAGTACACCCAGGCACAGGTCAGCGGCGGTGAACCGACCACCTTCCAGGGACTCGGCAACTACCGCACCCTCTTCGCCGACAGTCAGTTCTGGCAGGTCCTGCTCGCCACCGTCGTCTTCGCGGCCGCCTGCGTCGTCGCCACGCTCGCCGTCGGCTGCGCACTCGCCGTCCTGCTGACACGCGTACGGGCGCTGCCCAGACTCGCCCTGATGATGGCGGCGCTCGGCGCCTGGGCCACCCCGGCCATCACCGGTTCCACCGTCTGGGTCTTCCTCTTCGACCCGGACTTCGGCCCCGTCAACCGTGTCCTCGGACTCGGCGACCACTCCTGGACGTACGGGCGTTACAGCGCCTTCGCGCTCGTGCTCTTCGAAGTGGTCTGGTGCTCGTTCCCGTTCGTGATGGTGACCGTTTACGCGGGCATCCGGGCGATCCCCTCCGAAGTACTGGAGGCCGCCTCGCTGGACGGGGCGTCGCAGTGGCGGATCTGGCGGTCCGTCATGGCCCCGATGCTGCGCCCCATTCTGGTGGTCGTCACCATTCAGTCGATCATCTGGGACTTCAAGGTCTTCACACAGATCTATGTGATGACCAACGGCGGAGGCATCGCCGGACAGAATCTCGTGCTCAATGTGTACGCCTATCAGAAGGCGTTCGCGTCCTCCCAGTACAGCCTGGGCTCGGCGATCGGCATCGTCATGCTGCTGATTCTGCTGGCCGTCACCCTCGTCTATCTGCGACTGCTGCGACGCAGGGGAGAAGAACTGTGAACCAGTTGCGCATACGCCGTCCCTGGCGGCTGGCCGCCGAGGCATCCGCCCTCGTCATCGCGGTCGTCGTGGCCTTCCCGCTGTACTGGATGGTCCTCTCGGCCTTCAAGCCCGCGGGCGAGATCCAGTCGACCGAGGCGCGTCCCTGGACGCTCGCCCCGTCGCTCGACTCCTTCCGCCGCGTCTTCCAGCAGCAGGAATTCGGCCGCTATTTCCTCAACAGCCTGTTCGTCGCCGTCGTCGTGGTCCTGGCGTCCGCGCTGATCGCCTTCCTCGCGGCGACGGCCGTCACCCGATTCCGCTTCCGGTTCCGCACCACGCTGCTGATCATGTTCCTCGTCGCGCAGATGGTGCCGATCGAGGCACTGACGATCCCGCTGTTCTTCCTGATGCGGGACTTCGGCCAGCTCAATACGCTCGGTTCGCTGATCCTTCCGCACATCGCCTTCTCGCTGCCGTTCGCGATCTGGATGCTGCGCGGCTTCGTGAAAGCGGTCCCGGAGGCACTGGAGGAAGCGGCGTATCTCGACGGCGCGAGCCGTACGCGGTTCCTGTGGCAGATCCTGTTCCCGCTGGTCTTCCCGGGGCTCGTGGCGACGAGCGTCTTCTCGTTCATCTCGACCTGGAACGACTTCCTGTTCGCCAAGTCCTTCATCATCAGCGACACCTCGCAGTCGACGCTGCCGATGGCGCTGCTGGTGTTCTTCAAGCCGGACGAGAACGACTGGGGCGGCATCATGGCCGCGTCCACGGTGATGACGGTGCCCGTGCTGGTCTTCTTCGTCCTGGTGCAGCGCCGTCTGGTCTCGGGCCTGGGCGGCGCGGTGAAGGACTGACGCCCGCATGAACCCGACACCCCGAAAGGCTGCCTCCATGGAAGACGAGCCGTTGATCCCGAAGCCCCGTGTCGTCGCACGGCGCGGGGCGGGCCTCCTGCTCGACGAACGGACCGGGCTCGACGCCGGGGCCGGCACCGAAGGCGTGGCGCGATGGATCCGCAGCGTGCTCGGAGCGGCGACCGGACTGCCGTTCCCGGCGGGCAGCGCGCGCGGCATCGTGCTGCGCATCAGCGCCGACGTGGAGCGGGACCTCGGCCCCGAGGGCTACCGGCTCTCCACCTCGGACGATGCCGTCCTGGTGGAAGGCGGCAGCGCCGCCGGGGTCTTCTGGGGTGCCCAGACACTCCGTCAACTGCTGGGCGCGGACGCCTTCCGGGCGGCCCCCGTCGGTGCCCGCGCATGGAACGTCCCGGCAGTCGCCGTCGAAGACGGCCCCCGCTTCCCCTGGCGCGGCATGATGCTTGACGTCTCACGGCACTTCCTGCCCAAGACCGACGTCCTGCGCTACCTCGACCTGCTGGCCGCGCACAAGCTGAACGTCTTCCACTTCCACCTCACCGACGACCAGGGCTGGCGCGTCGAGATCAAGCGCCACCCGGAGCTCACCGCGACCGGCGGCTGGCGCGCACGGACCAAATACGGCCACCGCGCCTCCGAACTCTGGGACGAGAAACCGCACGGCGGCCACTACACCCAGGACGACATCCGCGAGATCGTCGCGTACGCCGCCGAGCGGCACATCCGCGTCGTCCCCGAGATCGACATCCCCGGCCACTCGCAGGCCGCGATCGCCGCGTACCCCGAACTCGGCAACACCGACGTCGTCGACACGGCCTCCCTCACCGTGTGGGACACCTGGGGCATCAACCCCAACGTCCTGGCCCCCACCGACGCCACCCTGCGCTTCTACGAAGGTGTCCTCGAGGAGATCCTCGACCTCTTCCCGGCCGCCACATCCCCGTTCGTCCACATCGGCGGCGACGAGTGCCCCAAGGAGCAGTGGAAGGCGTCCCCGGCCGCCCAGGCCCGTCTCGCGGAACTCGGACTCTCAGGGGAGGACGAGCTCCAGTCCTGGTTCATCCGGCACTTCGACAGCTGGCTGGCCGCACGCGGGCGGCGGCTCATCGGCTGGGACGAGATCCAGGAGGGCGGCCTGGCGCCCGGTGCGGCGGTCTCCTCCTGGCGCGGCTATGCGGGCGGTGTCGCCGCGGCCGAGGCGGGCCACGACGTCGTCATGTGCCCCGAGCAGCAGGTGTATCTGAACCACCGCGAGCACGACGGACCCGACGAACCCATGCCCATCGGCTACGTCCGCACCCTGGAGGACGTCTACCGCTTCGAACCCGTGCCCCCGGGGCTGTCCGCCGAGGCGGCCACGCACATCATGGGCACCCAGGCCAACGTCTGGACCGAGGTCATGCAGGACCGGTCCCGCGTCGACTACCAGGTCTTCCCGCGGCTCGCCGCCTTCGCCGAGGTCGCCTGGTCCGCCCTCCCCGTCCCCCACGAGCGGGACTGGGCCGGCTTCGAGCGGCGAATGACCGCCCACTACCGGCGCCTTGACGCGCTCGGTGTCGAGTACCGGCCGCCCGGCGGCCCGTTGCCGTGGCAGAAACGTCCCGGAGTGCTCGGACGCCCGATCGAGGGTGCGCCCCCAAACGTGTGAGCCCGCATGCAAGCCAGGTGCCCGCTGCCCCGGACCCTGGGACGGTTGAACGACAGCAAGGATAAGTCGTACAACGGTCATGAAGAGCGGTAATCAGTACGTGATGCCGATGGCAGCGCAAATCGGGCCATCGTCATAACAAGGGTGCATCCGGTACGGACAAGCCCTTCGCGGACCCTCGCGTCGGTCGACTCCGAAGATGTGCCAGAGTTGCCACGTCCGGGCTGTGAGCACGTACGGTACGGCAACACAGGCGGGACAGCCGGACACCGGGAAGGGGCAGCTGGGTGACCACGCACGCACCGCAGACGACGCAGTCGGTGACGCTGCCGGCTTCGCTCGACGAGGCCGTGGCGGCGCTGACCGCCATGCCCGCCGCCGTGCCGGTCGCGGGCGGCACGGACCTGATGGCCGCCGTCAACAAAGGCCAGCTGCGCCCCGCAGGACTCGTCGGCCTCGGCCGCATCAGCGAGGTCCGCGGCTGGCGCTACCAGGACGGTCACGCCCTGCTCGGCGCCGGACTCACCCACGCCCGGATGGGACGGCCCGACTTCGCGGCCCTCATCCCCGCGCTCGCCGCGTCCGCGCGTGCCGCGGGCCCGCCCCAGATCCGCAACGCGGGCACGCTGGGCGGCAACATCGCCAGCGCCGCCCCGACCGGTGACACCCTGCCCGTCCTGGCCGCCCTGGAGGCGGACCTGGTGATCGCGGGACCCGGCGGCAGCCGCCGTGAGATCCCCGTGTCCCATCTGCTGGCGGGCCGCGAGATGCTCGCACCGGCCGAACTGATCGGCTACGTACGCGTGCCCCTGCTGCACGCCCCCCAGGTGTTCCTGAAAGCCACCGGCCGTACGGGCCCCGGCCGTGCCACCGCTTCGGTCGCGGTCGTCCTGGACCCCATGCGGCGCGGGGTGCGCTGCGCGGTCGGCGCGATCGCGCCCATGCCGCTGCGGCCGCTGGAGGCGGAGCGCTGGATCGCCTCACTGATCGACTGGGACGGCGAGCGCGGGCTCGCGGGGGAGGCGCTGGCCGCCTTCGGCGAGTACGTCGCTTCGGCGTGCATCCCCGACCCTGCCCCCGCACCGCAGGGCGAGGAGCAGCCCGTGCTGCCGCCCGCCCTGCTGCATCTGCGGCGCACCGTCGCCGCGCTGGCCCGACGTGCACTGGGGAGGGCGCTGTCGTGAGCAACGAGGAAAATTCGCAGGGGCGCTCGCCGGAGCAGCGCGGCTGGGAGCCGACACCTCAGGGCGAATACGACGCGGAGGCGACCGCGTTCTTCCAGCTGCCGCCCGAAGGCGCGCTGGACGCGGCACCCCTGGAGGCACCGGGTCACGGCTACGTACCGCCGATGATCATGCCGTTGACGCCGGTGGACGATCCGTCGGTGCCGGACGGCTGGCACGTCCCGCAGGCGCAGGGGCAGCCCATCGGCGACCCGTCGGGGCAGCGTTCCGGCCGGCCCGAGCACGTGCACTGGCCGGAGCCCGGCGAGGGGCCGGGGCGCGGTGAGCTGCGTGCCGACGCGCACACGGGCCCCCATGCCGATGCGCACACCGACCCGCACGCCACCGGACAGTGGAACTTCGCGGACGCGGAGCGGCCCGCTCCCGCCACCGACGTGACCGGCCAGTGGACCATCCCGGTGGCCGAGGGCGAGCTGCCCGAGGAGTCGGGCGAGTTCGCCGCGTCGATGCTGCAGTCCCAGTGGGGCAGCGCCCCCGCGACCCTGCCGGGCGGAGCACCCGCGCCCTGGGCCTCCGACGCCCCGGCGACCCTGCCCGGCGGAGCACCCGCGCCCTGGGCGACGCCCCGGGCCGCGGACGACGAGCGCGCGCCCGAACCGGAGCCGGCCGAGCCGTCGACGGTCGAGGACACCCCGGTCGAGCACGCAACCGCCGCGGCGGACGGCGAGCCCCGGGCCGATGAGCCCCGGGCCGACGGGACACCGGCCGACGAGACACCGGCCGACGAGGCCCCCGAGACGGCCGCCGCTGAGGATGCCGAGCCCAGCTCCTCCACCGGCAGCGAGGAGCACCCGCCGACCTCGTACGTCCTGCGGGTCAACGGCACCGACCGCCCCGTCACCGACGCCTGGATCGGCGAGTCCCTGCTCTACGTGCTGCGCGAGCGCCTCGGCCTCGCCGGCGCCAAGGACGGCTGCTCCCAGGGCGAGTGCGGCGCGTGCAACGTCCAGGTCGACGGCCGGCTCGTCGCCTCCTGCCTGGTCCCCGCCGCGACCGCCGCCGGCTCCGAGGTCCGCACGGTCGAGGGCCTCGCCACCGACGGCGAACCGTCCGACGTCCAGCGCGCCCTCGCCGCGTGCGGCGCCGTCCAGTGCGGCTTCTGCATCCCCGGCATCGCCATGACCCTCCACGACCTGCTCGAAGGCAACCACGCACCGTCCGAGCTCGAGACCCGCCAGGCGCTCTGCGGCAACCTCTGCCGCTGCTCCGGCTATCGCGGCGTGCTCGACGCGGTGAAGGACGTCGTCGCCGAACGCGGAGCCGGCGCGGCAGCCGCTGCGGAGGCGAGCGAGGAAGCCCGCATTCCGCACCAGGCGCCTCCCGGTGCAGGTAGTGTGCAGGCCCACCCGCACGACGGAGGCATGGCGTGAGCAACGACGCGGCCACCACCGCGACGCCCCGGGCGGCCGGTTCGCCCCGCCCGGAGCAGCCGGAGCAGCCGACCCACGGACTCGGCGCCTCCCTCCCCCCGGCCGACGCCCGGGCCAAGACCGAGGGCACGTTCCCGTACGCCTCCGACCTGTGGGCCGAGGGCCTGCTGTGGGCGGCGATCCTGCGCTCCCCGCACCCGCACGCGCGCATCGTCTCGATCGACACCGCTGCCGCCCTCGAGATGCCCGGTGTGCGGGCCGTGGTGACCCACGAGGACATTCCGGGCGACACGGCATACGGCAGACGTATCGCCGACCGCCCCGTCTTCGCCTCCGACATCGTCCGCCACCACGGCGAGGCGATCGCGGCCCTCGCCGCGGACCACCCCGACACCGCCCGGCTCGCCGCGGCCGCCATCGCCGTCGAGTACGAGGTGCTCGAACCGGTCACGGACCCCGAAAAGGCCTTCGCCGCCGAGCCCCTGCACCCCGACGGCAACCTGATCCGCCACATCCCGCTGCGCTACGGCGACCCCGACGTCGCGGGCCAGGTCATCGTCGAGGGGCTGTACCGCATCGGCCGCCAGGACCCCGCCCCGATCGGCGCCGAGGCCGGCCTCGCCGTACCCCGCCCCGACGGCGGCGTCGAGCTGTACGTCGCCTCCACCGACCCCCACACGGACCGCGATCTGGCCGCGGCGTGCTTCGGCCTGGAGACCGACCGGGTCAAGGTCGTGGTGACCGGCGTCCCCGGCGCGACCGGCGACCGCGAGGACCCCGGCTTCCAACTCCCGCTGGGCCTGCTGGCGCTGAAGACCGGGTGCCCGGTCAAACTGACGGCGACCCGCGAGGAGTCCTTCCTCGGCCACGCCCACCGCCACCCCACCCTGCTGCGCTACCGCCACCACGCCGACGCCGAGGGCCGCTTGGTCAAGGTCGAGGCCCAACTGCTCCTGGACGCGGGCGCGTACGCCGACGCCTCCTCCGAGTCGCTCGCCGCCGCGGTGGCCTTCGCCTGCGGCCCGTACGTCGTGCCGCACGCCTTCATCGAGGGCTGGGCCGTCCGTACCAACAACCCTCCCTCGGGCCATGTGCGCGGCGAGGGCGCGATGCAGGTGTGCGCCGCGTACGAGGCCCAGATGGACAAGCTGGCCGCGAAGCTGGGACTCGACCCGGTGGACGTGCGCCTGCGCAACGCCCTGGCGACCGGTGACATCCTCCCCACCGGCCAGACGGTGACCTGCCCCGCCCCGGTGGCCGAACTGCTGCAGGCCGTACGGGACTTCCCCCTCCCCTCCCTGCCGAAGGACACCCCCGAGGACGAATGGCTGCTCCCCGGCGGCCCGGAGGGCGCGGGCGAACCGGGCGCCGTGCGCCGCGGAGTCGGCTACGCGCTGGGCATGGTGCACATGCTGGGCGCGGAAGGCACCGACGAGGTCTCCACGGCGACGGTCAAGGTCCACGACGGTGTCGCCACCGTCATCTGCGCGGCCGTCGAGACGGGCCAGGGCTTCTCCACCCTCGCCCGCCAGATCGTCCAGGAGACGCTCGGCATCGAAGAGGTCCACGTCGCCTCGGTCGACACCGACCAGCCCCCGGCAGGCCCCGCGGCCCACGGCCGCCACACCTGGGTCTCGGGCGGCGCGGTCGAACGCGCGGCGAAGATGGTCCGCACGCAGCTACTGCAGCCGCTGGCCCACAAGTTCGGCATGTCCACCGAACTGCTGCAGATCACCGACGGCAAGATCACGTCGTACGACGGTGTGCTCTCCACGACGGTGAGGGAAGCGCTGGACGGCAAGGAACTGTGGGCCACGGCCCAGTGCCGCCCCCACCCGACCGAGCCCCTCGACGAGGCGGGGCAGGGCGACGCCTTCGTGGGCATGGCGTTCTGCGCGGTACGCGCGGTGGTGGACGTCGACATCGAACTGGGCTCGATCCGCGTGGTGGAGATGGCAGTTGCCCAGGACGTGGGCCGCGTGCTGAACCCCGCCCAACTGGCCAGCCGCATCGAAGCCGGAGTCACCCAGGGCGTCGGCACGGCCCTGACGGAAAACCTCCGCACGGCCCGCGGCCTGCTCCGCCGCCCGGACCTGACGGGCTACGCACTCCCGACATCCTTGGACGCCCCGGACATTCGCATCGTGAAACTGGTCGAGGAGCGGGACGTGGTGGCCCCCTTCGGAGCAAAGGCGGCGAGCGCGATTCCCGTGGTCACGTCCCCGGCAGCGGTGGCCGCAGCGGTTCGCGCCGCAACGGGCCGCCCGATCAACCGCCTCCCGATCAGGCCTCAAGCGGCGGTCGCTGTTCCCAACTTGTGACGCTGTGATGTGCATTGCAGGTGCAATGTAGGGATGCGCGGTGTCACTGATGCTCGGTACAGTGATCCCCGTAGACGTGTGTCAACGGGGAGGCGTTCGTGGCAGAGGAAAGCGGAGCGGGGGCGGTTCCGTCCATCGGGATGCTGGGCCTGGTGCCCTTCATGGGCCCAGTGGCGGCCGTGGCAGCGGCGTCCGATCTGGAACACGAGCGAGAGTCGATGGAGACTTTCAAGCGGCAGGTCGACAAGATGCTCGCCGACCTCGAGGGTTCCGAAGCGGCTCCTGAGAAGGTCACCGCCGATCGACTGCAGCACGCCAACCTGGGCACGGCGTCCTTCCGGGAAAGCGCGTACCTGTACAGCGTCTACGAGACCGTCCACGACGAACTCGAGAAGCTCTCCAAGATCCTTTCGCTGCAGATCAGTGGCCTGAGTTTCGCTGTGCAGGCGTCCAAAGAGGGCTACGAGAACATCGAGTACGAGAACCGGGAGCGCATGCGGCGCCTCGCCGCCGAGATCGAGGCGCACTACGGGAAGCCGGGAGCGCAGCAGAGCGGCAACTCGCAGCAGGCGGGCGGCGGCAGTTCGCAGCCGAGTGACGGCGAAGGCAAGATCTGATGCAAACGGGGAAAGCAGGAACGGTGGTTGACGATGGCTGACGAGCCGCAGAAGGGGCGGAAGTCGGTGCCGGCGCCCCAGGAGACCGACTTTCAGTCCATGACCCACGAGGACCTCCTGGCACTGATCGAGGGTACGAACGCCGAGACGGCTGCCGACCTCGCGAAGAAGCTCTCCAAAGCTGCTTCCAAGATCACCCAGATCGGCGATGGCCTCCGGACCCACATGACGCGCGTCGTCTGGAAGGGCGAAGGAGCCACCGCCTTCGAGAACTGGGGCCACCAGGCAGCGATGGCAACGCTGGAGCTGGGCAAGTACAGTGAGAATGCGGCCTCATGGCTGCAAGAGGTCGCCACCGCCATCGCCCAGGCGAAGAGCGCGGTGCCGAAGGTCGACGGGTCCCTCGAGACGAAGGCGAAGGAGTCCGGCGACCTGGCGCAACTGGCCCGCAGAACGGGCGAGCCCGCGACGGTGGCGTCGAAGTACAACAAGGAACACGCGGCCGCCTTGCAGGAGATGGAGCGGCGACGCCTTGAGGCGGCGCACCAGCTCCAGAAGCTCGGGCAGACGTACACGCACTCGGGGCAGCAGATCATGAGCATGCCGCCGCCGCAGTTCCCGCCGCCGCCGGGGCAGTTTGTGCCGCCGCCGACGGCCAGGGTCTCCTCAGCGAGGCACGCCGAGATCGCGACGACGGGCGGTGGAGACCGCCAGTCGTCGGCTGAGACGCAGGCCGAGCGAGTGTCCCCCAACACCGAGTCGCACGCTAAGGCGAACCCACCTACTGCGACCATTTCCCCTCCTGTCGTTCTGCCGGATCGTCCCGCGGACATGGAGATCGACAGTGTGTCGACGTTGCCTCCCACGACCACCACACCAACGCCGACACCTGTAGTTGCGCCGTCGGTGGGCAAGCCGGACACGATCGGCCCTACCCCCGGTCTGATTCCGCCGGCCTTCGGCGGGGGCCAGCGCCCGCCGGCTGGACTTGGTCGTGTCGGTCCGGACGTTCTCGGCGGGCGTCAATCTCCCATCAGCCGCGGTCCTTTGCTGCCGGGGCAGGGGCCACTCAACGGTGGGCCAATCGGCCGCGCCCCAATGAGTAACGGCATCAGCGGCGGTAAACCTGTGGTTCCCACGTCAGGTCGTCCCGCAGTCGGGATTCCTCGCGGGAATGTGATCGGAAGTGAGCACCTTCAGGGCCGCGGTGGAGGAGGCATGGGCCACGGCGGCGGAGGCGGCATGGGCGGTGGCCAGTCGGGGATGGTCGGCGGCCGACGTCTGGCGTCGGAGTCCGGCGGCATCGTCGGCGGCAGGCCGAACCCGCAGGGCGCTGCTGGGGCACGGCCGTTCACTCCTGGAGGCTCCGGTCTGGTCCGAAATGCTGCAGCGGATGGAACCACGCGTGGGGGCCAGACAGGTCGTGCCGGATCTGTTCCTGCAGGTGGGCACGGCGATGGACGGCGTCGAGACCGCGAGGACGCTGACCGTCCGGACTATCTGACCGAAGACGAAGAGACCTGGCAGCAGAGCGGTCGACGCATCGTTCCGCCAGTGATCGACTAGACACACACTCATCCGCCAAGAGGGAATCGATGCGCATCAGCAGCCGTCCAGTCGCCAAGCATGGTCGTGCGGTCTCCACCG
Organism: uncultured Actinomycetota bacterium; assembly: GCA_963836215.1. Lineage (GTDB taxonomy): Bacteria > Actinomycetota > Actinomycetes > Streptomycetales > Streptomycetaceae > Streptomyces. The sequence goes on along the minus strand of CAWIIU010000005.1, from coordinate 2,919,800 downwards.
TCCTGGGATTGCTGCTGGTGGGCATCGCCGCCACGCCTGCCCACGCGGAGACCATCCGCGAGCAGCAGTGGCACCTGGATGCGATGAAGGCCGACGAGATGTGGAAGTCCAGCACGGGTAAGGGGGTCACCGTCGCTGTGCTTGACAGCGGCGTTGATGACCGGCTGGCCGATCTGCGGGGCCAGGTGGTCCCTGGGCTGGATCTGTCGTCGAAACCGGGTGATGAGAACACTGACGCTGATGGGCACGGATCAGGAATGGCTGCGCTCATTGCCGGAACAGGAAAACGGCCAGGCGGAAATGGATCCTTTGGCCTCGCGCCGGGGGCAAAGATTCTCCCCATCCGGGTACCCGAGCTCAATGAGGGAACGAAGCTTGCATGGAATCCGGAGGGATGGAACAGCGCGCTCGCTAAAGGAATCCGTCACGCCGCCGACTCAGGTACCCGAGTCATCAACATTTCACTCGCCGTAACCGAGTCGAGGCCTGTAGTCGCGGATGCAGTGAAGTACGCCATCGGCAAAGGAGCTTTGATCTTTGCCGGTGTGGGCAATGAAGGCAACAAGAGCAATCGTGTGATGTATCCCGCTGCCACGCCCGGCGTCGTTGGTGTGGCGGCAATCGACAAGGGCGGTAAGACAACGGCTGAGTCGCAGCGTGGGCCGCAGGTGGATCTGGCCGCACCGGGCGAGGACATCTATGCGGCCTGTACTGGAGGAACTCAGGTCTGCGTGAGCCATGGCACCAGCGATGCCACGGCCCTTGCCTCGGCTTCTGCGGCGCTGATCTGGTCCAAGCACCCGGACTGGACCAACAATCAGGTCCTCCGCGTCTTGGTCAACACAGCCGGCAAGGCGAAGAGCGGCAAGGACCGTACAGACCTCCTTGGCTACGGCATCGTCCGGCCTCGTATCGCTCTCAAGACCCCCGGCGACCCCGGCCCCGCCGACGAGTACCCGCTGCCGGACTTTGCGGCTGCCGCCCCCAAGTCGCCTTCCCCGGAAGCTTCCGAGGCTGCCGGTGGCAGTGAGAGCGACAAGGGCAAGCCTGCTGCCACCGTTCCGGCCGCGGCCGAGGAGGACAGCAAGACCGGTCTCTGGATCGCCCTGGGTGTCGGCGCTGCCGTCCTGATCGGCGGCGCGGTCGCTTTCACCGTCGTCCGTTCACGTCGGCGCTCTGCCGTCGCTCCGACCGCGCCGCTGTCTGCGCCCAACGCCTTTCAGCAGCAGCCCCCGTACCCGCCGTACGGTCCGCCGCACGCCGGGGCCAACCCGAATCCGCCGTACGGCACTCCGCGCGACCCGGGTCAGCCCGGGTGACGCGACGAAGTGGCAGTCGAGTGCCTGGACTGACCCCACAGGAACCGGATCAAGGTGCTCCGATGGCTGAACTGCCGGGTGGGGTGACGGTGGTCCGGCTCACGTTGACTCGTGAACCCGTGTCACGCGTGGTGCTCTCGAACGATTCACGGCAACGGGCTACGCCGCTCGGAGAGCCTCACTCCTTTGGCCAAGGAACATGAGCCTGTCCAGATCTGCGGCCAACCTCCCTGACTGACCAGCGAATTCGCATCGCGGAACTCTTCGACCGTTGAGCGACGATCGCTGCCTCCGCGGCAGGGGCTCAATATCCGGTTCACGATCAGGCCACCGACGATGTCGTGATGCCCAAATCATGGTGTTGTGGCACCCGTTGCGCATGCAATGCGGAGGTGCGTAGTCACATGTGTGCTCGCTACAGTGGGTGCCTGAAGTTGTGTCACACGGGGAGGAAGTCTTGAGGCACAGGGAGCGCGCGTCACGCCTGACCCGAAGAGCTGCTGCACGCTCCAGGGCCGAGGCCACTCCTGGCGCTCCGCCGGCGACAGCCACCGTCTGTGGCGCACGGTCCAGTTCGGGCCGCCCTGTGCGAGAACGGCCCCGCTTCGACATGCCCAGACCCGGCGGGCGTTGACACTTCCGGTCAGCGGGATCACCAGCCGCCACCAGCCTCCAGTCCCATAACCACGGACAACCAGCAACGGGGAATCAAGATGTCGTTCGACCAGGAATGGGCCAGCGCACGCTCCAATGCGACCAGCATGCGACTGAATCAGTTGCCTGCGGAGGGCGGGGGCGGCAGCAGTGGCGGGGCCTCGGACTACAAGGTCACCTCCAAGGACCTTCGATCCATCGGCAACGATGCCCAGGAGCTCTACCACGGCCTCGAGACAGCCGCTTTCCATGCGGGGGCTCAGACCGACACCGCCTCCACGAGTCTCGACAAGGATGGTTTCGCCATCGGCTCGGGCATGTGGACTGCCTGGGACAAGTGGCGTACGCAGTCCGAGACGCTTCTGAGCGCATGCGCCCACATCCACAATCACCTCGAAGACACGGTGCTCAGCCACACCAATCACGAAGAAGTGCTCGTCACCAACTTCACCATGTCCAAGATTTCCGAGCACTTCAGCTGAGGGGCGCGACGATGCCGACGTTCGAGCAAATTCTCCATGTCCATCTCGGAAGCCTCAAAGAGGCTGTCTCGGACTGGGGGGAGACGCACAACAAGCTGGTAAAGCTCCAGGAGAAGGCGGAAAACGGTCTCCGAACCAAGGCGGACAAGGCTGATTGGTCGGGCGAAAATGCCGGCATCACCCGTCCCTTCGTGAAAAAGACCGCCAAGGAATTCGGCGATGCTGCGAAGGTTGCCGACAGTATTCGGAACATCCTCAAGGATGCGCTGGCCGAGTTCAAATCGGCCAAGGATTCCCTGGAGAAGCTCGTCGAAGATGCGCCGGGCAAGGGAATGCGAATTGATTCCAATGGAACTGTTGGCTATCTGATTCACCCTGATCGCAGAAGCAAGGACTACGACGGCCCCAAGCCGGAGCAAGCAGACTTCGATGCGATGAGGTCGGCGGTCAAGGCCGCCATGGACAAGGCCAACGACGCCGACGACGTGGCGTCGCGCGCGCTGCGCTCGGTCGTTGGCAAGGATGAGAACAACTTCTCGGGTACGGAGTACGGCGGCCTCAAGGAAGCGTCGAAGGCTCAGGATGCCGAGGACGCCAAGGCAGCGGCGAAGATTGTGGACAAGGGCGACGATGCCACGCCGCAGGAGATCGACAGGCTCAACAAGTACTTCAAGGACAACAAGGGCGACCCGTACTTCGCCGAGCGTTTCGCCCTCGAGGTTGGCGCGAAGGGCAACCTTGCGTACTGGGCTGATCTGGGTGACTCGAGCGACGGCTCTCGCCTCGGAATCGATCACAAGGACAAACTGGCGGAGCTCCAGAAGAACTGGAGCATGACCTTGGCCACCGCCTCGCATTCCAACAGCCCCGCGATGGAGCAGTGGAAAGCGGACACGATCAAGGCCGGTGGCGAGTCGATCCAGACGCGGGGCACGCATCCCTACGGCTTCCAGGTCATGAGCAACCTGATGCGGGTCGGGAACTACGACGACAAGTTCCTGCACAACTACGGAAACGCAGTCGTCGTGGCCGAGGACAAAATCACGCACGGCGGCTCCCACCCGCCGGGCCGGGCTTGGTTCCAGACCCCGCAGAGCCACCTCAACTGGCAGGGCGGCGGTGCGGGCCAGGACCCAATGAGCGGATTCATGGAAGCGCTCGGTCACAACCCGAAGGCATCGACCGCCTTCTTCAACAGCGACATCGACCTCACGCCCGAAAACGGCAAGGACGACAAGAAGCTCGACGCGTTCGACTACTTCACCAAGGATCGTGACTGGCCGGAGGATCTCACCGACAAGGGCGACAGGAGCAAGGAGCCGGGGTACGACTCCCTGGGTCACGCTCTGGAGTCCGCAACGACCGGCCATGCGTACGACGCCTCCCCGGAGGGTCTGAAGGACGTACGTACGGCCGAGAACGCCGACGTCATGCAGAAGGTTGTCGAGTACTACGGCAGCGACACGAAGCACATGCACGAGCAACCTGGCATCGACGACAGCCTCGGCAAGATGGGCGGTGCATACATCGACGAGTTCAACCGCTCACTTGAGCAAGAGAACGAGACATCGATGAGTGAGATGCCGAACTCGCCGTTCGGGGCCAATGACAAGGACGGCTCGTCGAGATTCGGCGACAAGTTCAACTCGGAGCTGCTGTTCAATCGGGGCGACGCGGTGAGCTTCCTCGGAACAGTTGCGCAGAGCGAAACTGGTCATGCTCAGTTGTCTGCCGCGCAGACCGTATACACGACGAGTGTCATGGACGACGTCGCCCCGAAGCCCGGCTCAGGGCCCGCGCGGGAGTTGGACCTCACCGATGCGAAGACCAACCTGCGGATCGGTGCCGAGACGCATGCCATCTTCGACGAGTCCCGTATGGGGCAGATCGACCAGCAATACAAAGAGGGTTCTGAGGAACACAAGAAGGCAGTCGGCAAGACCACTGAGTGGGTCAAATTCGGTGTTGGCGCAGCCGCCGCAGGCGGTGTAGCCGCGCTCACAGGCGGAGCCGGTGGTGTACTCGTTCCGCTTGCCACAGAGACTGTGGGTGGTGCAGTGGTGACCTTCCTCGGGATGGAAGCCGACGACATTGCAGAGAAGTACGAAGAGGACGAACTCCTCAAGAAGAAGTCCGACGAGTTGAAGGATGAGGCCTTGTTCAAGGGCAAGGAGAACGCCTTGATGCCGGGCCAGGCGTACGCCAGGGCTCCAGGCTGGAGCGAGGGCGACGCCAACTACCTTGAGGAAGAGCTGACAAAATATGTCAAGGACAGTCGAGGACACGTCAGGGACGACTCGCTGCCTGACCCGTACGGCCCCGAGGCGGAGTGACATGTGGTCCACGCTGAGAAGGTTCATGCTGCCCGTCGTTGCCCTGGCGATGACGACGGGCTGTTCCTCCGACGATTCTGGTGGGGACAAGGCTCAGGGCGAGTCCGCAGCGGAGGTCTGTGGCGGGTTCGCGAAGAGCGTTGCCTCCTCCGCAGCGCTCGAAGCGCTTGCTGGTGAAGGGAAGCTCAGCAGCAAGCTGTCCGAGCCGGACAAGGTGCTCGTTGGGCTCCGCCAGGCCGCGCGTACGGAACAGAGCGCCAAGACGCGCCAGCAGGGCACCCCCTTCTGTTGGCTGTCGCCGGCCGAGGGCGGGCAGGCAGTCCTCCGTATCGAGTTTCGTGAGGCCTTGGCGCTCCCGGGTCGCGATGCGGATGACGAGAAGGTCGCCACCTTCTTTGCGTCGGGGGCGCTTTCGTCGTCGTCGGACAGCCATGCATCGGTCTACTTCAAGTGCACCATGAAGGCGCCCGCGCACGAGATCATCATCAGCGCGGAGTTGGAAGGTCTGCGAGAGACCGAGGCTGCGTCGAAGGACATTCGCACCAACCAGATCACGTTGGCCAACGCCGCGGCACGCGATGTCGCCACCGACCTTGGGTGCCAGAACGACACCAAGCTGGTGAGCGGGGTGCCCAAGCCGGCGGCCTGAGGCAGCCCGAGACGCCGGGCGGTCGAAGGCTGCAGTCCCCGCAACGACCCGGCTCCGGAGCACGGATGGCTCGGTCGCTTCGGCCGCGGTGCTGGAGCGGGCCGGGCGCGCGTGTTGTGGCGATGTCGGGAGCGGCGGGGAAGCATCGCGGCCATGCGCGGTGGGTGGGCAGTGCCGCCGGGTGGTGAATCGCGCCTGTCGGAAGGGCTGCGGTCAGAGTGCGGCGTACGCCTCCGAGGCGATGCCGCGTCCAACCAGGTGTCGACAGCCGGAGCGGGGCGGCGCACGTCGCGTTCGGCGAGGAGAAGACGGGGTCTTCGCTGCGGAGGGATGCGAGGCGGTCGAAGACCGCTGCGGTTGACGGAGTGGGGAGTGGTACGACCGCCGCCGGGCGCGCAAGTTTCACCCGGCGGTCGCTTCCCCACGCCTCTTGCAGGGGGTGGGCCACACCGCCTCACATCACCGGCAGCGCCAGCAGGTACTCCTCGGTCAGGACGAAGAGACGGTTGCCGTCCGCCTTGAAGCCGAGGGGTTGGGCAAGGTCTCTCCGGGGTGTAGTCGAACAAGGTCCTTCCGCCGCCGAGTTCGATAGCTTTCACCGATGGCATATCGTCGATGATCCAGGCGTAGCTGCCCTGCCTGAGAACCGGGCTCCTGAAGTCGCCTATCGGCCCCGGATCCCAGAGCAGGCCCTTGTTCGCCAGATTGATGCGCTGGGCCCTACGGCCCCTCATCGCGTACACCGACGTGCCGTCCGTGCGGGGCGCCGACCACGACTCCCGGTTGCCCTCGTCGTCCTTGTGGGGCTTCGTCCGCCAGAGCTCTTTACCGTCGGAGATGACGCCAGCCGTCAGATCCTTCGCCGCCGAGGTAGACGGTGCTGCCGGACAGCGGGCGTCAGAGCGATCTCGGCCTTGGAGGCGAACTGCCAGGCATCCGCCCATTGCTCGTGTCGACAGCGAAGACATTGCCGTCCGGGGCGCTGAATGACGAGCCGTCCCTGAGCGGCGACAGCGCCGCTGTTGCTCTGCGTGAGTTCTGGTGCCGGAGCCGGGGTCGTCCAGCGGATTGTGGCGTCCGAGCGGCCGATCGCACGCAGACGGTCATCCTTGGTGACCACGTACACCATGTCGTCGTCGGCGGCGAGCACACAACGGGCCTGTGCCGCGGGACCGTCCACTTGCGCTCTCCCGTGGAGGGGACGTAGCGTCAGCAGCTTGCCGCCCGGACCGACGGCCGCGATCAACCGGTCGGACAGGGAGACGTATCCACCCGAGGCCACCACCTCCGGGGCCGACCAGCGCCATTTGCCGTCCACCACGTTGTGGGCGGCAAGACCGCCGTTCTTCGCACCGAAGACGATGACGTCCCGGACGGGCTGAGGAGCCGGCGAGTCCTTTGCGTTCACCTCCAGCGGGCCCCACAGAGGCGTGAGTGTGGGGTATCTGTCACCGAGGATGCCCTCTTCGGATGCCGGTTTGGCCAACTCGGCCGTCGGCGTCTTCACAGCGGCTGGGATATCGAAAGCGCCCGCAATCTTCTTCTTCGCTCCGGGGTCCGACTTCCTGTCGTCGCGCTGCAGCCACCAGACCCCCGCCCCACCGCTCGCGGCCAGAACTGTTCCGCCTGCCGCAAGCGAGGTCAACAGCCGACGGCGTGGGACGCTGCCCACCCCACCTGTCGTCGGCAGCGTGGTGAGTTCCTTGACGCCCGATTCACGTCTCCTGATGTCGTCCGCCAACGGACCACGCTTCCAAGCGCGTTCGGCACCCTTCGGCGCCGCGAACGCCGTGGCGATCTGATGAGGACCCGGACGCACACTGGCGTCCTTGGCCAGACACGGGGCGATCAACGGCTGGAGCTCCGCGGGAACCTGGGTCAGGTTCGGTTCGCCGTGAACGACTTCGTACTGCACGGCTGCCACATGGCCCGCGTCGAAAGCGCGTCGGCCGCTCGCGGCGAAGACGAGTACGGCCCCCAGCGAGAAGACGTCGGCCGCCGGTCCGACCCGCTGGCCGAGAATCTGTTCCGGGGCACCGTAGCCGGGGGTGACCGGAATCTGGCCCGTCGTGGTGAGCGTGAGTCCGTGCTCAGGGCGTGCGATGCCGAAGTCGATGATGCGGGGGCCAGTCGACGTCATGACGATGTTCGAGGGCTTCAGGTCACGGTGCACAAGTCCGGACACATGGATGTCGTGAAGAGTGCGGGCGAGAGCCGCGGCAAGAGCTCGTACGGCCGGATCAGTCCATCGGCCCGTACGAGGCGATGGCCTCGTCGAGCGTCGGGCCGGCCAGGAACTCGGTGGCGATCCAGGGCCGTCCGCCCTCCATCCGGGAGCCGAGCACCCGGGCCACTCCCTTGCTGGTGACCGACTGAGCCATCTGCGCTTCGCGCACAAAGCGCTGGCCAAGCTGCTGGTCGTGCGAGAGTTCCGGACGAAGGACCTTGACGGCAGCGTGTGTGCCACTGCCGTCCAGACCGAAGTAGACCTTGCCCATGCCCCCTTCGCCGAGAACGCCGAGCAGGCGGTACGGGCCGAGCCGGAGTGGGTCACCGGTGCCGAGCGGTTTCATGGGGCGATGGCTTTCTGTGGAAGTCACTGGAGCGGGAAGGCGCTGAGGAATCCACCGCCGAGCGCGATGACGACCTTTGCACGCTCATGGCCGATGAAACGTGTGCCGGTCGTGGAGTACTCGTCGATGCCGTCTGCGGGCATCGAAAACTGGAGACACGCAGGCTGTACGGACCTTTGGAGTAGAGATACTTGGTCCCGACGACAACGGGGCTGGACAGGTCCACCTCCAGGCCACCGTCGCTGGTTCAGCCACGCGCTGACCCCGGTCGCAGCGTGGAAACCGACGATGTTGATCCCCTTCTGTACGGCGAAGACCGCAGTGCCGGCAAAGACGGGCGGGCCGTATGGGCTGTGCGAGAGCGCCTTCTCCCGCCACATCTCGCGCCCGTCGCTCAGCCGCAGCGCACGCAGGTCCCCGAACCCGAGGAAGACACGAGCCCCGTCCGTCGCGAGCAGTCCCCGTACCTGATCAGGCTTGACACCCGCCCACGGCTTGTCCCACACAACCTTCCCGGTGTGCGAGCTGCGTACGACCACACGCACCTCGCCCTCGGCGTTCTCCTGCAGCAGCACCACCTTGCCGCCGACACTCCGGCCCGCGAGAAAATGCAGACGCTCGGATCCGGCGGGCAGCGCCGGTAGCGGTTGCCTCCACAGCTCAGTGCCGCTCGCGATGTCCAGCGCGGCCAGGTACCAGGGGCCCTTCGTGCTCTGGGCAGCCGCCAGATAGACGATGCCGCCCCCGGCGCAGACCAGTTGACTCTCAAGAACGGCTGCGTCGGAGTTGCGCAGTCGAGGGCCCTGCTTCGGCTTGCCCGTGGTGAGGTCGATCGCCTCGACCACGAGAGGCCGGGCACCCGTCTTCGCGCCGTCGGGCTTCTCCGCCTCGGCCAGGCGGTAGATCGCCTCGCCGTCGGACGCGATCTGCCAGTTGAGTTCCTTGCCGCCGGTGGTCCACGCGGTCTTTCCGGTCCGCGCGTCGACCGCCGCGAGCCCGCTGCCGACGACGAGCGCCACCAGGTCGCCCACGACGACGGGCGTCGACGCGCCTCCCGGGTGCGAGGTGCCTGGTGGGCCGCTCACCTTGACCTGCCACAGGTGACGCTCGTTGGACTTCTTGGGGATGGGGGAGGAGATTCCCCTCAGCTTCAGCGGATCTGTCTCGGCCTTCTCGGGGCCGAACCACCTCCACGTTCCTGCCCCTGCCGCGGCAACCCCCAGCGCCGTCCCGCCGCCCATCGTCAGCAACTTGCGGCGGGACACCCGCGTACCTGGTGTCGGCGAGGGCTGTTCTTCGTCGAGCGGCGCCGGAAGCCGGTACGGCTGGTGCTGCCAGACCTCCGCCGCTCGGCGTGCGATCTCGGCGAGGACCGTGTCGGGGAGGTGGTCCGCGAACTGGCCCTGGCCGTCGTGGAGGTGGCTGCTCAGCTCCCAGGTGGTGGGGCGCTGCGAGGGGTCCTTCGACAGGCAGCGGGTGAGGATCGGGGCCAGCGCATCGGGGACGCCCGTCAGGTCCGGGTCGGCGTAGCGGACGCGGTAGAGGAGGTCCGCCGCCTGGCCCGTGCCGAAGGGCCCGCGGCCCGTCGCGGCGAAGGTGAGCACGCCGGCGAGCGCGAACACGTCGCCCGCCGGGGCGTGTTCCTGGCCCGTCGCCTGCTCCGGGGACATGAAAGCGGGAGTGCCCGCCGCCGCCCCCGTACGGGTGAGGCGGTCGTCGCCAGCCGCCCGTGCGATGCCGAAGTCGATGATCTTGGGGCCGTACGCCGTGATCATGACATTCGACGGCTTGAGGTCGCGGTGGACGACGTCCGACGCGTGGAGCTGAGCCAGAGCCCCGGCGAGAGCTGCGCCCAGTGCCCGTACCGATGCTTCCGGCAGCGGTCCGGACAGGGCGACCGCGTCGTCCAGCGGCGGGCCCAGTACGTACTCCGTTGCCAGCCAGGGTGTTTCGGCCTGCGGGTCGGCGTCGATGACGGTCGCGCCGTGGTGGCCGCCGATGACGCGCGCCGCGTCCGTCTCCAGCCGGAAGCGGGTACGGAATCCCGCATCGGTCGCGATACCCGCGTGCATGGTCTTGAGCGCGACGGTCCGGCCACCGGCCGAGCGGGCCAGGTACACGGTGCCCATACCGCCGCTGCCGAGACGGCCGATCAGACGGTAGGAACCGAGCTGGACAGGGTCGTCGTGGGTGAGGGCGGAGATCACCGGGGTCAGGCCCCGTGCGTCTGCGGGACGCGAAGCTCCGCGGCGAGTACCTCGGCGGACTGGCGGGCCACGGCCGCCACCACACGGCCCGGCAGCCAGCCGGGGGTCAGCAGCGAGGTGCTCGAGTCGAGAACCGTGGACTCGGGCGCCTCGGACGCGGGCGGCAGCGCGTGCAGGACCTCGGCCGCGGTCGGGCGGGCCGCCGGGTCGCGGGTGAGGCAGCGGGAGATCAAGGAGCGCAGCGCTTCGGGGAGTTCGGCACTGTCCGGGACCGTGTGGCCGGTGGCGGCGTACGCGAGGACCGCGCCCAGGGCATAGACGTCCCCCGGCGGGCGCGGGCGGCCGCCCGATGCCTGCTCCGGGGCGAGGCTGCCGGGCTCCAGGCCGGGCAGGCCGGAGCGCTGTTCGCCGTCCGGGGCGGCCGCGCGTACGGCGCCGAAGCAGGTCAGACGCGGGCCGTCGCCCGCCAGCAGGACGGCAGCCGGTGACAGGCCGGCATGCGTGATGCCCGTCGCGTGCGCGCCCGCCAGTGTCTCTGCGAGGGCGATTCCGACGGCCCGTACCGTGCGCTCGGGCAGCGGCCCGCCGTGGACGGCGAGGGCCACGGGCAGCGGCAGCGAGGGGAGGTACGGGGACGCGTACCAGGGGGAGTCGGACGGCGGTGACAGTTCGGCGACGGGGGAGACCCAGGGGCCGAGCAGTCGGCGGGCGGCGTCCGCCTCGACGAGAAAACGCTCCGGATCCACGCCGTCCGCCGGTGTTCTGACCAGCACCGTGCGGTCGCCGTCCGCGCTGCGCGCGATGAAGCGGCGTTCGGGGGCAGGGGGAAATCCCGGACCGGCCGGATCGAGACGCGTGATGAGGTGGTACGGCCCGATCCGGCGCGGACTGTTCCCCTGCGGCCGTTCCGTGTGTGCTCGTTCCATCTGCTAAGCCCCCGTGGTGGTCATGAACGACAGGAGCCTACTCAAGTGCCGGTGCGGGCCCGGAGGGTGGTCCGTCCCAGGGCGGTCACGGACCGTCCTCCGCAGGTCGGCTCCGAGAGCTCCTTGCACGTGCAATCCGGGTCAGGCGCGTACGGGCATGGCGACGACCGAGCCGCCGTGCGCGGCGAAGAGCCGGTTGCCGTCGCCCGAGATCTCGTACGCCTCCTCGTCGGCTTCGCCGAAGGAGTACGGGAAGAGCTCGTCTCCGGTGGCCGCACTGACAGCCGTCAGCCCCTTGCCGGCCGATTCGGCGATCCAGACAGTGCCGCCCTGCACCACCGGCCGCTTCCGCGGATCCTCCTCGTAACCACGCAGGTAGAACTTCCACTCCTCGTTCCCGTTGCTCGCACGCCGGCGGTACAGCGCGTCGTCGATGGCGTACAGCTCGTCCCCACGAACTACCGGAGGACCCCAGCCGCCCCCCGACTCCCTGACCCTTGTCTCCGTCTCCACCGACCAGATCTTCTTGCCGTCGGCGAGCGCGTGAGCGGCCAGCGTCCACCCGCCGAAGTAGACCGTGTCCTTCGCGATGGCGGGTGCCAGAGCCGCTGTTCCCTGGTCGGGCAGGTCCCACACCTTGCGGCCGGTGGCCGTGTCCAGGGCGACCACCAGGCCGTCCGATGCGGACAGCACCAGGCGGCCCGAGCCGACGGCCGCGGCCGGTGGGGCGTCGGAGGGGGCGCGGACGGGTGTGGGGATCGACCACAGGACCTTCTGCGTGGCGACGGCGACCGCGTTCACGTGCCGTTCCTTGGTCATCACGTAGACCGTGCCGGCGTCCGCCGCCAGCAGTCTCTCCACAGCGATGCCGGACGTCGTCCAGGCCTGCTTCCCGGTGGAGGCGATGAAGGCCCGCAACGCGCCTTCCTCACTCGCTCCCACGACGAGTCTGTCGGCGACCGTCACGAAGCCGGCCGAGCCATGCGCCCCGGTGGCACGCCACTTCTGCTTCCCGTCCGTCACACGGTGGGCGGCCAGGCCACCGTCGGCCGTCTCGAAGACCACCACATCGCGTACCGGGAGGGGGGCAGGGGTCTTCTCGGCCGCCCCTTGCACGGGGCCCCACAGCGGAGCGAAGTCGTCGCCGGCGGCCAGAACCGTGGCCGACGGCTTCTCGACGGGCGGCGGAACGGCGACCGTCGGCGACTCCGAAGCGTCCCTGCCGCCGCTCGTCAACCACCAGGCGGTCGTACCCCCACCGGCCGCGAGGACCGTGCCGCCCACGGCCAGAGCCGTGAGCAGGCGGCGCCGCGACGGCTGGACGCCGACCCCTGTCGTCGAGTACGACGACACCAGGTGCTCGGCCGTCTTCTCCCGCCGGGAGATCTCCTGCGCCCACGGTCCCTGCCGCCAGAGCTTGCCGGTGCTCTGGCCGGGGGCGAGCGCCTGGGCGATCTGCACGGGTACGGGCCGCTGCGCCGGGTCCTTGGCGAGGCAGGGAAGTATCAGCGGGCGCAGCTGTTCCGGCACCCGGCTCATGTCCGCTTCGCCGTGCACGACCTCGTACTGCACCGCGGCCACGTGCGGGCCGCTGAAGGCCCGTTGGCCCCCGGCCGCGTACGTGAGCACCGCCCCGAGCGAGAAGACGTCGGCCGCCGGTCCGACCCGCTGCCCGAGGACCTGCTCGGGTGCGCCGTAGCCGGGGGTGACGGGGATCTGGCCCGTGGTGGTGAGCGTGAGACCGTGCTCGGGCCGTGCGATGCCGAAGTCGATGATGCGCGGGCCGCGCGAAGTCAGCACGATGTTGGACGGCTTGAGGTCGCGGTGGACCAGGCGCGCCGCGTGAATGTCCTGCAGGGTGCCGGCGAGAGAAGCCGCGAGCGCACGCAGACCCGTCTCGTCCAGCGGCCCGTACGTGTCGACCGCCTCATCCAGCGTGGGTCCTGCGAGGAACTCGGTGGCGATCCACGGCCGTCCGCCCTCGGTCTGCGCGCCCAGTACCCGTGCCACGCCCGTGCTCGTCACCGCCTGCGCCGTCTGGGCCTCGCGGACGAAGCGCTGGGCCAGGTGCTGGTCGTGCGCGAGCTCGGGTCGCAGAACCTTCACCGCCGCTCTGCGGCCGCTGTTGTCCCGCCCGAAGTAGACCTTCCCCATGCCGCCTTCGCCCAGGGTGCCGATGAGTCGGTACGGGCCGAGGCGCAGGGGGTCGCCGGTGCTGAGGGGGATCATGGTGGGGCTCTCTTACTCGAAAGGCAGGGCGGTCACGGTGGCGTCGTCGGCGCCGATGAGCGTCTTGGTTCCCTCGTGCACCGCGTAGCGGATCGCCGAGATCTGTGACGACCAGACGGACTTGTGGGTGCGCAGATCCACGGCGCTGATGCCGCTGGTCGTCGGCGCGTACACGTACTTCGTGCCGACGACCGGTGGCACGCTGCGCACCGGGTCCTCGTTCTTCGTCAGGTCCTCCACCTCCTCCCACAGCAGCTTTCCGCTGGTCGCGTCCAGGGCGACGAGGCCGCGGCTGCCCTCGGCCGCGTACACGACGCCGTTCTTCACGGCCGGGGGCCCGTAGATCCGCGTGTTCTCCTCGACGTCGCCCCAATTGCGCCGGTCACCGAACGACCAGGCGACCTTGCCGTCGGAGAGCCGGACTGCATCGACCCGTCCGTTGCCGATGTAGACGTGTTGTTCACCCACGGCGAGCTGGCCGGGGATCAGGAAGGAGTTGTCGCCCCGGACCCGGGGCACCTCCGTCGTCCAGAGCAACTTTCCGGTGCGCAGGTCGGTGCCGCTCACACTGAAGTCCGAACCCGCCACACCGTTGCCGGCGGTGACGAGGCACTTTCCGACAGCCTTCGCGCTGACCGCCTGCGAGCCGTTGGTCGGATAGATCATCCCGTGGGGCCGCTGCCAGAGCTTCTTCCCGCTACGGATGTCGACGGCGACCAGGCGCCAGCCCTTGGCCTGGTCCTTGAAGTCCGTGGACTTGGGCCCGGTCCAGGCGATCAGATAGAGGACGCCGTCGGCTGCGGTGAGCAGTTCCAGGTCGGTGACGGCGCCGCTGAACTCGGGGAAGTGCCCGATGCGACGTTCGAGCGTTCCCTTGGCGGCGGAGAACACGCTGAGAGTCAGCCCCTCGCCTTCGGACTCCTCGGGTACGGTGCCGTAGATCGCCGTACCGTCGGACGCGATCTGCTGCCCCACGTCGAGCAGGGGGTAGGACCAGAGTTCCTTGCCGGTCTTCGGGTCCAGGCCCAGCAGCCCCGTGTCGGACAGGGTGGCGATCGTGTTGCCGACGGGCATGGGCAGCAGGCGCTGCCACTTGTCGGCGACATCGATGCTCCACAAGGCTTCCCGGCTGTTGTCGGCCGGCCGGCCCGGCGAATCGTCGTTGTCCGCCTCCTGCTTGTCGAACCACGTCCACGCCCCGACGCCTGCGGCAGCCACGCCGAGCGCCGACGCTCCGCCGATGGTGAGCAGTTTGCGGCGGGACATCCCGCTGGGGGCGGGGGTCTCGAACTCCTGCGGGGGCGGGAGGCGGTGTGGCTGGTAGTACCAGACCATCGAAGCGCGGCGGGCGATCTCGGCGACGACGGTGTCGGGGAGATGATCGGCGAACTGGCCCTGGCCATCGTGGAGATGGCTGCTCAGCTCCCCGGTGGTGGGGCGCTGGGCCGGGTCCTTGGAGAGGCAGCGGGTGAGGATCGGGACCAGGGGGTCGGGCAGGCCGGTGAGGTCCGGGTCGGCGTAGCGGACGCGGTAGAGGAGGTCGGCGGCCTGGCCGGTGCCGAATGGTCCGCGACCGGTGGCTGCGTAGGTGAGCACGCCGGCGAGCGCGAAGACGTCGCCGGCGGGGGTGTGTTCCTGGCCGGTGGCCTGCTCGGGGGACATGAACGCGGGGGTGCCTGCTGCGGCTCCTGTGCTGGTGAGGCGATCGTCGCCCGCCGCCCGTGCGATGCCGAAGTCGATGATTTTGGGGCCGTAGGCGGTGACCATCACGTTGGACGGTTTGAGGTCGCGGTGGACGACATCGGAGGCGTGGAGCTGCCCGAGGGCCCCGGCGAGCGCCGCGCCCAGCGCGCGCACCGATGCTTCCGGCAGGGGCCCGGACAGCGCGACGGCGTCGTCCAGCGGGGGGCCGAGTACGTACTCCGTTGCCAGCCAGGGCGTTTCGGCGAACGGGTCCGCGTCGACGACGGTCGCGCCGTGATGGCCGCCGATGATCCGTGCGGCGTCCGTCTCGAGCCGGAAACGGCTGCGGGATGCCGGGTCGGTCGCGATACCCGCGTGCATGGTCTTGAGCGCGACGGTCCGGCCACCGGCCGAGCGGGCCAGGTACACGGTGCCCATACCGCCGCTGCCGAGGCGGCCGATCAGACGGTAGGGGCCGAGGCCGACGGGGTCGTTGTGTATCAGAGGAGAGAGCACGATCAGGTCCTGTGGCCGGGGTTGCGGACATCCCCGGAGGGGCGGTCGGATCCGGACAGGTCCGGAGGGCGTACGGGCCCGATCTGACGCGGACTGTACCTCTCCACCCGTTCTGTGTGCGCTCGTTCCATCTGCTAAGCCCCCTAGGCAAGACAACAGCCGCTGAGCCTACCGAGGCCGTGGCGCGAACTCGTCGGGAGGTGGCGTGAGGGGGTTGTGCCAGTCATGACCCGATGCCGGTTGCATGCGCAACCTGGTTCGAACGCACGGGTCCGCCGCCGGCTGCGAGGGGGGCGAAGGGGCCTACGGGTAGCCGGGCGTCGTCCGCCTGGGAGGGCCGGCTACGGGCACTTCAGCTCGCGCTGGGCGTACGCCACGAATTGCTTGAGCAGCTCGGGCAGGACGCTGCGCGGCTTCTTGTCGTCGGGCGCGCTGTATGTGGTGAGGTGCAGGTCGATGTATTTCCCTGGCGTTGAAGGGGTTTTGGAGGGCTCGCAGACGAAGTACGAAGAGGCGCCGTTGTACCAGGCGATGCCCTTCTTGCCGACAGCGATGGGGTCGGGATCAGCTTTTTCGTAGCTGCTCCAGTCGATGTCCCCCTCGAAGGTCTCGTAGCTGGCGATTGCCTGGAAACGCGTTCGACCGTCGATTTCGAGGGAGCAAGACGCCTGGTCCACGTCCTCGTCCAGGACGAACGGGCCGGTGGGGTAGCTGACCTTCTCACCCGTTGGCAGGATGGGGACTACGTCTTTGCTGGCGAACGCGCCCCAACAGATCCGTTCGGGTAGATCGGGGACCGCCTTGGGCTCGCTGTCCGAGCAGCCGGTCAGCGCTGCGATCAAGATCGCAGGAGCTGCGGTCGCCGCAGCAGTATTCTTGAATTGCCGCACGGTCAGCTCCCCTTGGGATGCGAACTGGCCACGAGGTCACGCCCCACGGAGTGAGCCGTCCCCGTTTGTGTAGAGGCCGCACCTTGATACTCCGCGATCTCGGCACGGGTGAGGCCAGAACCTCTGGCACCGGTTTCCACTGCGGCAATGGCTGCCTCTTTGGCTGCGCGCTCGGCCTCCGCATATCCTTGCGAGGACTCCCGGCGAGCCTCTGCCGTCTTGTCGAGTTCGGCACTCTTCACCGCAGCCTCGGTGATGTCCTCCTGAATCCACTCGACCACGTCACCCCCCACCGGCAGCATCTCCACATACTTGGCGCCCACGGCCGAGATGATGCGGTTGGTCCACTTCGCGTTGTCGGCCACCGCCTCGTTGTACTCCGCGGCCTCGTGCGTCTTCGTGTCGTGGACCGCCTGCGCCCGCGCCTCCGTCATCATCCCGGCGATCTCGCCGCCCGGGTGCACCGCGTTCCGTACCGCTTCGCCCGTGTCACCGTGCTTCTCGGGGTTCTGGAACACGTCGGACACGAGCGCCGTCGTGTACGCCTGCTGCGCGTTCGTGATCGCGCCGTACGCCTGAGGGTCCTGGGCGACCGCGCCGAGGAAGCGGGCCATTTCGTCCTTGCGGAATTCCGCCAGCACGCCGAACGGCTTGATCTGGTCCGCGCCGTTCTCCGCGGTGGCCTGCAGGTCCGGCATGTATTCGGCCGCCATGTCGCCGAACTGCGCGGAGAGTCCGCTCAGCGGGCCGGGCGGGTCGCCCGGCTTGGCTGCCACGAGTTCGGGTTCGGCGCCGATCTTCGCGATGACCTGTTCCATCACGCTGCTCATGGCCTCGGTGTGCGACACAGGTGCAGCGTTGTCGTCGCCCGGTACGCGGCCGGTGACCGCCGCCTCCAGCGCGTTGCCCATGGCCGTCTGGGCGGGAGTGGGCTCTCCGCCGGCCGTGGTGTCGTACCAGTCCGCCGTCGGCCCCTTGTCGAGCAGGTAGTCGACCGTGCCCTGGGCGTCCTTGCCCTTGATCACTCCGTCCGACAGGGTGACGAGGCCGTCCTTGTTGGTGTCCTCGCGGAGCGGTTCGTTGAAGAACTCCGTTGATGCCTGCGGGTTCTTGCTCATCGCCTCCATGAGGCCGGTGAGCGGGTTGAACCCTTTGCCGCCTTCGGTGTCGAGGTTGATGGCCATCTTCTGGTCGAGCGGCATGTTGTCGTACCAGATATTGGGGTTCTTCTTGTCCATGGCGACCATGTCGCGGCCCACCGAGGTCAGGAACTCCTTGTTGTACGTGCCTTCCCGCAACAGCGAGCCCAGCGCCTGGTAGCCGTACACCTTGGTGCCGATGCCCGCGAAGCCCGAGACGTCGACCTCCTTGCGGCCCGCCTTCATGAGCTGCGTGGTCCAGGTGGCGTCCAGATGGTTCGGCGTGGAGGGCTGGGTGGCGAGGCCGAGCATCGCGCCCATGTCGCTCTGGATGTTGCGGACCATGGCGGCCCGGTCCTGGCCGGCGGGGCCGAGCGACGTCGAGTCGAGCGACATCCTGGTGTACGCCTCGAGCGTTCCCTCCGCGCCCAGCTTCCAGTAGAAGGCGGCGGAGAATTCGGGGTCGTCGCGGTTGTCGTCGATGAGGTCTTCGAGTTCCTTCAGCGCCGCGACATTGCGTGCGGTGCCGCCTTCCCCGGTGACCTTCTTCGTCAGCTCCGCCGCGCGGTCCACCTGTTCCGCGTCGAGGCTGTTGAACTTCGGGGTGGTGAAGTTGTGGTCGTCCGTCACGTTCGCCGCGAGGGCCCGCTTCAGCGATTCGTCGGCGTCGGAGCAGTCCTCGACTATCCGATCGATCTTCTTCTGCCAGGAGGCGACGGCCTCCTTCTGCTTGCGCAGGGCTTCGGAGTAGTCGGGGTCGCGGCGGGCCGCTTCGTCGTCCTCCAGGTCGTATCGGGGCGTCACCTTGCCGTTGGCGTCCACATGGATGCCGGCGGTCGGACCCTCTTCGTCTTTGATCCTGACGAGTGCGTCCTTCGCGGTCTTGAACGAGGTGTGCGCATCCGCGAGAAGCAGCTTGATGCCTCTGGCCTCGGCCGCCGCTTCGTCGAACTCCTTGGCGGTCTTCGCGATGAACGGCTTGGAGACACTCGCGTTCACGCCCTGCCAGTCGGCCTTGTCGGACTTGGCCTTCATGCCCAGCCGGGCCTCGTCGGCGAGCTTCTCCAGCTTGGTGACCATTTCCGACCAGTCGTCGACAGCCTCCTTGAGCTTGCCGACGGGCGCGTCCGCCACATCATCGAACTTCAGCACAGCGATTCCCCCGGCGGCTTACTTGAGATATTCGTCGAGCTTCGAGACCGACGTCAGCCGGCCGACGATGTCGGCGTCGTTGTCGGCGTGTGTGGCCTTCGTGTAGTCCAGGTGGTTCGAGATCTGGCCGCAGGCATCGAGCAGAGTCCGCAACTGCGTGTTCCACCGGTCGTGCACCTTCAACAGCTCGGACCCGCTGACGAAGTTGCCGTTCGTCAGCGCGATGGCTGCGTCGAAGGTCGTCGGACGGGCGTGATCGCCGTCGCGCGACAGGCTGGTGTACAGCTTGTACGCGTCGTGCCCGATCGCCCCGAGGTCGTCCCGGTTCACGCTGAGATCGGCAGCCGCGACGCTGCTGCCGCCCGATCCTCCGTCGACCTGGTTGAGCCGGGTCCCGGCTGTCCCGGATGCTCCCGCCTGCGCTGTGGCCCATTCCTTGTCGAATGTCATGGATTCTCCGCACCCCGTTCGCCCGATGACCCCTGCCGTTCCCCGACCAGGGGCATGTTGCGCCGGGAAGAGACCATAGCGGGAGGGGATTAGGCCCGCCCATGCCGAACGAGTCGTGGATCGGCCGGACCTCGACCGCCGCACCATGGAGGCTCGGTCGCCTCCGCGAGCAGCCCGTCCGCCGTGATCGATCCGTCTCCATGCCACCGGATGGTCGTCGCCTCGTGCTCATCGCTGCGATGTTCGGGTTCTCCCTCGCCTCCACGGGCGCGTCTGCGCCCGTGAATGGCTTGTCGGCCGTTGTCATCGAGCCATAGGCGAGCTCTGGGAGGCACCCTGTGAACGAACCGATCCTGGCGCGCCACTGGCTCGCCCTCGCGCTGCCGAAGGCTGCACCTGCGCTTGCCACGTCCACTGTGCTGATCCTGGGCCGGGTCTGGAACGCCCACGGGGCCGAACACAGTGTCGGCAACGCGGCGCTGATGGTCGTCCTCGCCACCGCAGCTGCTGCAGCCGGGGGATGCGCCGCGGCCGGACGCGCCGGTGACAGCACGATCGCCGGTACCGCGTTCGCCCTCTCCGGCGGGCTCGCCCTCGCGGGCGTCGCCGGATACGCCGACGGCATCACGCTGCCGCTGTTGCTGTGGGCGCTCGCCACCACCGCCGCCTACGGACTCGCCGCCCGCTACTGGCGCACCGACCGGCGCGAGGCAGTGGCCCACCACCGAGCGGTGAGTGAACGGCGTGAGGGCCACGCACACATCGAGCGTGTGGAAGCCGTGCGTGCCGGAGCTCAGATCCAAGTGGCCCGCGAAGGGGCCGCGTACGCCGCGGCGCTTGCGGAGGCTCTGACCGCACGCGCCGCGCTGCCCGGCTTCGACCCGGTCCAGCTCACCCGCGCCGGACTCCCGGAGCTCTCCGCCCGGGAGAGTCACCGGGAGGGCGAGCACCAGCGGACCGGGAGCACCTGACGGCAAGGGGCAGGCGAGCGCATGACTGCAAGGGCAGAGATCACAAAGGGCGGTCCCTCTCGGGACCGCCCTTTGTCTCTGGCAGCGCAGCGCCATCGGCTGCCGGAGGCCGTGACCGGAATCGAACCGGCGTAACTCGCTTTGCAGGCGAGTCCCTCAACCACTCGGGCACACGGCCGTGTGCTGTCGTTCCACGACCGTAGGCGCCGCCGTCCCCGGCCCTCAAGAGATCCGGCCGGGCTGCCATACGACTGCCACACGGCGTTCATGGTCCTACGGCCAAAGGACCAGTCAGGGCCCGTCGAGCGACAGGGGCCATCGCGCGCAGTGGCCCTTACTGTGGAGGCCATGACCGCCCTCGAACCCCGTGACGCCGAGGTCACCTCTCCGACCGCCGACCCGTCCGACGCACAGGGCGGCGTTCTCGGCCGTACGCATCGCGCGCTCAGCGTCGGCATCGTCTCCGTCGTCGTGCTGATCGCCTTCGAGGCGACCGCTGTCGGTACCGCGATGCCCGTGGCCGCCCGGGAGCTGAACGGCGTCGCGGCGTATGCCTTCGCCTTCTCCGCGTACTTCACCACCAGCCTCTTCGCCATGGTGCTCTCCGGGCAGTGGGCCGACCGGGACGGGCCGCTTCGGCCGCTCGCCGGCGGGATCGCCGCCTTCGGTGCCGGGCTGGTGCTGTCCGGGACCGCGAACGTGATGTGGCTGTTCATCCTGGGGCGTGCGGTGCAGGGGCTCGGTGGCGGGCTGGTGATCGTGGCGCTGTACGTGGTCGTCAGCCGCGCCTACTCGGAACGGCTGCGGCCCGCGATCATGGCGGCCTTCGCTGCGAGCTGGGTCGTCCCGTCCGTCGTCGGGCCGCTGGCGGCCGGGACCATTACCGAACACCTCGGCTGGCGCTGGGTGTTCATCGCGATCCCCGCCCTCGTCGTCTTCCCGCTCGCGCTCGCGCTGCCCGCGATCCGGCGGATGGCGTCCGGGCCCGCCGACCCGTCGGCGCCCCGGCCGTCGTTCGACGCCCGGCGGATCCGGCTGGCCCTGGGGATCTCGGTCGGGGCCGGGCTCCTCCAGTACGCGGGACAGGACCTGAGGTGGCTGTCGGCGCTTCCGGCTGTGGCGGGCGCGGCGCTGCTCGCGCCGGCGGTGCTCGGGCTGCTGCCGCGCGGGACGTACCGGGCGGCGCGGGGGCTGCCGTCCGTGGTGCTGCTGCGGGGGATCGCGGCCGGGTCGTTCATCGCGGCGGAGTCGTTCGTGCCGCTGATGCTCGTCACCCAGCGGGGGCTGTCACCGACGATGGCCGGGCTCTCGCTGGCGGCCGGCGGGGCGACCTGGGCGCTGGGCTCGTACGTGCAGTCCCGGCCGCGCCTGGAACCGTACCGGGAGCGGCTGACCGTGGCGGGGATGGTGCTGGTGGCCGCGGCGATCGCGACCGCGCCGAGTGTGCTGATCGCGTGGGTGCCGGTGTGGACCGTGGCGGTCGCCTGGGGGTTCGGCTGCTTCGGCATGGGCCTGGTCATCGCCTCGACGAGTGTGCAGCTGCTGAAGCTGTCGGCACCGGAGGAGGCGGGCGCGAACTCGGCGGCGCTGCAGATCTCGGACGGCCTGTCGAACGTACTGCTGCTGGCGGCCGGGGGCGCGGCGTTCGCTGCGCTGGGCGGGGGGTCGGTCGCCGGGCACGGAGCGACGGACAGTGCGGCGCATCCTGTGGCGTTCGCGGCGGTGTTCCTGCCGATGGCGGGGGTGGCGCTGGTGGGGGCGTGGGTGGGGACGAGGCTGCGGGTGCGCGAGGTGCATCCGATGCCGAAGTGAGCCGAGGGTGCCGAAGCGAGCCACGGGCGGCGCGCGAAAGTGATGTGAGCGGCGCGCAAGGGGATGTGAGCTGAGTCGCACCCCGGGCCGGCCCGGTCGCGTTCGGCCGGGGGTGCCCGTTGCTCACCGGTAGGGTGGCCCGGTTGTCGTACCGACGTGCACCCGAGCCCCGTGAACCGGAGACCGTGACTACTACCGCCTCCCACCACCTCTCACCCGCCTTCCCCGGCCGCGCCCCCTGGGGCACGGCCAACAAGCTGCGCGCCTGGCAGCAGGGCGCCATGGAGCGGTATCTCCAGGAGCAGCCACGGGACTTCCTTGCCGTCGCCACACCCGGCGCCGGCAAGACGACCTTCGCGCTCACCCTCGCCTCGTGGCTCCTGCACCATCACGTCGTGCAGCAGGTGACCGTCGTCGCGCCGACCGAGCACCTGAAGAAGCAGTGGGCGGCTGCCGCCGCGCGGATAGGGATCAAGCTCGACCCCGACTACAGCGCCGGGCCGCTCAGCAAGGAGTACCAGGGGGTGGCCGTGACGTACGCCGGTGTCGGCGTGCGGCCCATGCTCCACCGCAACCGCTGCGAGCAGCGCAAGACCCTCGTCATCCTCGACGAGATCCACCACGCCGGAGACTCCAAGTCCTGGGGCGAGGCGTGTCTCGAGGCGTTCGACCCGGCGACCCGGCGGCTCGCCCTCACCGGTACGCCGTTCCGGTCCGACACCAACCCGATCCCGTTCGTCACCTACGAAGAGGGCAACGACGGGATCCGGCGGTCCTCCGCGGACTACACCTACGGCTACGGCAACGCCCTCGGCGACGGCGTCGTGCGGCCCGTCATCTTCCTGTCCTACAGCGGCAACATGCGCTGGCGTACCAAGGCCGGTGACGAGATCGCCGCCCGGCTCGGCGAGCCGATGACCAAGGACGCCATCTCGCAGGCGTGGCGCACCGCACTCGACCCGCGCGGCGAGTGGATGCCGAACGTGCTGCGGGCAGCGGACCAGAGGCTGGGCGAGGTCAGGAAGTCGATCCCGGACGCGGGCGGGCTCGTCATCGCGTCCGACCAGGACTCGGCGCGCGCGTACGCCAAGCTCATCCGGGAGATCACCGGTACGAAGGCGACCGTCGTCCTGTCCGACGACACCGGCTCCTCCAAGCGCATCGACGACTTCAGCGAGAACGACGACCGCTGGATGGTCGCGGTCCGCATGGTGTCCGAAGGCGTCGACGTGCCGCGCCTCGCGGTGGGTGTGTACGCCACCACCATCTCGACCCCGCTGTTCTTCGCGCAGGCCGTCGGACGCTTCGTACGGTCGCGGCGGCGCGGCGAGACCGCGTCCGTGTTCCTGCCCACCATCCCCATGCTGCTCGGCTTCGCCAACGAGATGGAGGTCGAGCGCGACCACGTGCTCGACAAGCCGAAGAAGGACGGCGAGGAGGATCCGTACGCCGAGTCCGAGCAGGAGATGGACGAGGCGAACAAGGAGCAGGACGAGGACACCGGCGATCAGGACATGCTGCCGTTCGAGGCGCTGGAGTCGGACGCCGTCTTCGACCGGGTCATGTACAACGGCGCCGAGTTCGGCATGCAGGCGCATCCCGGCAGCGCGGAGGAACAGGACTACCTCGGCATCCCGGGCCTCCTCGAGCCCGACCAGGTGCAGATGCTGCTGCAGAAGCGGCAGGCCCGGCAGATCGCGCACAGCCGCAAGAAGCCCGACGAGGAGGCCGACCTGCTGGAACTGCCGGCCGAGCGGCGGCCGGTGGTCTCGCACAAGGAGCTCCTCGAACTGCGCAAGCAGCTGAACACGATGGTCGGCGCGTATGTCCACCAGAGCGGGAAGCCGCACGGGGTCATCCACACCGAGTTGCGGCGGGTGTGCGGTGGGCCGCCGAGCGCGGAGGCGACGGCGGGGCAGATCCGGGAGCGGATCAAGAAGGTGCAGGAGTGGGCGACGCGGATGCGTTGAGCCCGTGCCCGCGGTCGGTGATGCGTAGGCGTTGAACCCGTGCCCGCGGTCGGTGACGCGGATGCGTTGAGCCCGTGCCCGCGGTCGGCGACGCCTAGGCGTTGAGCCCGCGCCTGTGCCCGGTGATGCGGGTGCGTCGGCCCGCCTCCGCGGTCTGCGCCCCCGTGCGGTGAGCTCTGTACGCGCGCCCGGGAGGCGCGGACACACGCGCCCCGGCGGGAGTCCGTACGCCCCCGGAATCCTTCTCGCGCCCGGATTCTGGACGAGGTCTTCCGCTGAGCGAACCATCTCGCTACTGTCCCGGCAAATGTAAACGCGCCGTGGCAGCGCCGCCGCGGAGCGCAGCCGGTGTGCCTTGGCCTGCCGGCGGCCTCTGGGTGTGTCGCCGTGGGCCCGGCGACGCGACTGCCGCATGAGGACCGCCGTCACTTCACTTTCGAAGGAGAGGGCGTCGTGACCGCGGAGACCTCCCAGACGCTCGACCGGGGACTGCGTGTCCTCAAGCTGCTCGCCGACACCGACCACGGACTCACCGTCACCGAGCTGTCCAACAAGCTCGGCGTGAACCGGACCGTCGTCTACCGCCTGCTCGCCACCCTCGAGCAGCACGCCCTCGTCCGCCGCGATCTCGGTGGCCGGGCCAGGGTCGGTCTCGGGGTGCTGCGACTCGGCCGCCAGGTGCATCCGCTGGTGCGCGAGGCGGCGATGCCCGCACTGCGCTCGCTGGCCGAGGACATAGGGGCCACGGCCCACCTCACGCTCGTCGACGGGACGGAGGCCCTCGCGGTCGCCGTCGTCGAGCCGACATGGACCGACTACCACGTGGCCTACCGGGCCGGTTTCCGGCATCCGCTGGACAGGGGAGCCGCGGGCAAGGCGATCCTGGCGGCGCGCCAGGGCAACGGCAAGGAGCCCGGCTACACACTGACGCACGGTGAGCTGGAGGCCGGGGCGAGCGGGGCTGCTGCCGCGCTGGTCGGGGTGACGGGGATAGAGGGGAGCGTGGGCGTGGTGATGCTCGCGGACTCGGTGCCGGAGCGCGTGGGCCCGCGGGTGGTCGACGCGGCGAAGGAAGTGGCGGACGCTCTGCGGTAGGCCGCGCACCGGAACCGCCGCCATCGGCGGACGCCCTGCGCTGGGCCGCGCACCGGAACCAGTGGTCCGGCGCAACCCACCGCCCGGATACATTGTCGCCGTGCTCTCCAGTCTCACGCGTACCCGCGCCATCGCCTTCAGCGCCCTGCCCGTCGTCGCGCTCCTCGCCGTCGCGGGCTTCGCGCCGCTGCCGTACGCCGTCGCGCAGCCCGGGACCACGGCCGACGTGCTGGGGAACATCAAGGGCAAGCCGGTCATCACCATCAGCGGGGCGCCCGTCCGCAAGACCGACGGTGCGCTGCGGATGACGACCATCGTGGCGACCGGGCCGTCCGCCGATGTCTTCTTCGGGGACGTGGTCGACAGCTGGTTCAGGACGGACCGCGCCGTCATGCCCCGGGACGCCGTCTACCCCGCGGGCAAGTCGGACGAGGAGGTCGAGCGCCACAATCTCCAGGACATGCAGAAGTCGCAGGACTCCGCGTCCCGGGCAGCGCTCTCGTACCTCCGCAAGGACCCGGCGAAGGTGAAGGTCACTCTGCATCTCACCGACATCGGCGGGCCCAGCGCCGGGCTGCTGTTCTCGCTCGGCATCGTCGACAAGCTCGACGGGAACGGCGCCGGCGGCGACCTCACCGGAGGCCGCAGCATCGCCGGTACGGGAACGATCACCGGCGACGGCAAGGTCGGCCCCGTCGGCGGCGTCTCGCTGAAGACGCAGGCGGCGAAGCGGGACGGCGCGACGGTGTTCCTCGTCCCGAAGGGCGAGTGCTCGGACGCCAAGGCCGAACTCCCCAAGGGCCTGCGCCTGATCCCCGTCACCACGCTCAAGGGCGCGGTGGACTCGCTCCGGGTCCTGGACAAGGGCGGCAAGGTTCCGGCCTGCTGAGCTCCTCGGCCGGCTGCTCCTCCGGCAGCCCGCCCGTCCCCGGCCGCCGCTCGTCCGACCCCGACCCCGGCCGCGGCTCGCCCGCTTCCTCCCGCGACGCGTCCATCTCGCGCCAGGAGGGGAAGACCGCGGGGGAGAGCGTGGCCAGGAAGTAGAGCCCGCCGAGCGTCAGCAGGGCGGCCGTCAGCCCCGTCCGCTCGATGAGGAAGCCCGCCGCCAGCCCTCCGAGCGGGGTGGTCAGCAGCACCCCGGCCGTGGTCACGCCCGCGACGCGGCTGCGCAGTTCGTCAGGGACCCGTTCGTACATGACGGTGGTCAGGATCGGGTTGAGCATCCCTGCCCCGAGTCCGCCCACCGCCATCGTCACCGCCAGCGGCACGGTGCCGTCCACCAGTGCCGCCACCGCGAACCGCGGCAGTCCACAGAGCAGGAACGCCGCCGTGAACAGGGCACGCCGCGGGAAGCGGTGGCCGATCGCTCCGTACAGCAGTGCCCCGAGCAGGGCGCATCCGGCGAAGATCGCGACCAGCAGACCCAGTCGGCTCGCACCGCCCAGGTTCTCCTTGGCGTGGACGGGCAGCAGGACCGAACTCCAGCCCTGGTCCAAGCCGTTGGTGAGCATCACCATCAGCATCACGGCCAGCAGCAGCCGGTGGCGCAGCAGGAACGTGTATCCCTCGCGCAGCTCACCCCGATAGGCCGCGAGCGACACGGGCGCCGACGACCTGCGGGGTTCGGCCGCGCGCAGTCCCCGCACACCGGCGGCGATCAGCAGAGCCGAACCGCCGAAGGTCGCCGCGTCCAGCAGCAGCACCGCCTCGGCGCCTGTGACCGCGATCAGGACGCCGGCGAGCGCGGCGCCCGCCATGCGCGCCCCACGGGAGACCGCGTCGAAGAGGCTCGCCGCCCGGGACAGGGGTGTGCCCGCCTCCTTCGCGAGGTCGGGGATCAGGACGTAGCGCGCGGTCTCGCCGGGGGCGTGGAAGAGGCCGGTGACGGCCATCAGCGCGCACAGCATCCAGAAGGCCAGCACTCCGGCGTAGTGCAGGAGTGGTATCGCGCCGACGGCAAGGGCGCAGACGAGGTCGGAGGCGATGCTCACCCGCCGGCGCCCGATCCGGTCGATGACCGGGCCGCCGGTGATCGCGGAGACGACGACCGGGAGGGTCGCACAGAAGGCGACCAGACCGGCCTCGGCGGGGCTGCCCGTCGTCTCCAGCGCGAACCACGGCACGCCGACCAGAGTCAGTGAATTGCCGGTGATCGACACGGCGTTGGCGGCCAGCACATTGGCGAGCGGCCGGCGTCCCGCGCCTCCCGGCGGACGATCTCCCTTCCTCGCGGCGGTCATACGCGTGTCCCCCCGCCCGGTCATGCGATACGCGGGGATCGTTGTGGAGCCCCTTGCACGAGCCGCAGGCCCCACTCGACCAGCGTCCAGCCCAACCGGCTGCGCAGGTCTGCCGGCGCCGGACGGAGCACGAACGACGCGGCCTCGGCGTGCAGTTGGCGTGCACGGTCCTCGTGCAGGAGCCGATGTATCTCGGGATTCATGCCGGATGTCCCCTCAGGCGGTGGTACGCGGAAGGAGTGCGGGTCAGGCGGTGGTACGCGGGAGGACGAAGGCGAGGCGCGCGGAAAGGGCGCCGGTCAGGGCATCGACCGCGGGAAGGAGTGCAGGTGCATACGGACCTGGGCGGCGTCCTCCGTGTCGGGGGCGGGGGCCAGGTCCCGGTAGCTCTCGATGACCGCGTGCAGCTTCTCGTTGAGCTCTCTCGCCTGCGCGGGCGTGAGACGGAGGGTGAAGTCGCTGAGGTCGGAGCTGCGGCGCCAGTCCTCGGGCCACTCGCGGGCGGTGCCGAGCCAGGTGCCGACCTCCTCGGTGTGGTGGGTTGCCACCTCGTGCATGAACAGGGCAGCGGCGCCGCGTACCGCCGGGTCGGGGTTGCTGAAGAGGGACTCGTCGAAGCCCGTCCCCTCCACACTGGCCTTCCACCAGCGCTCCCGGCCCTTGCCCCGCTCGGTGTCGTCCTCGACGAACCCGTGCGTGGCGAGTTGCCGCAGGTGGTAGCTCGTGGCGCCGCTGGATTCGCCGAGCTTGTCGGCCAGTTGGGAGGCGGTCGCGGGCCCGTCGTGGCGCAGCGAGGTCAGCAGGCGCATCCGCAGCGGGTGGGCGAGGCCGCGCAAGGAGCGCGGATCGAGGACGCGGTACTTGGGGTCTTCTGACGCGGGCATGTTGCAAAGATAGCTTTGCAAGAGAGTGCTTGCAAGCACTTCTTTGCAACTGGTTCTTTGTAAGCCCTTCCCGGCCCCCGGCCGCCCCGTCACCCCTTCTTGATGAACCCCTGCTCGATCAACCAGTCCTTCGCCACCTCGTGCGGGTCCTCGCCCTGCACGTCCACCTTTGCGTTCAGGTCCTGCGCGACCGCCGTCGTCAGACGGGCGCTCAGCGGGTTCAGCAGCGCCGCGATCACCGGCCACTTGTCGATCGTCGCGCTGTGGATCGCCGGCGCCGCGTTGTAGTTGGGGAAGAAGTGCTTGTCGTCCGTCACCGTGTCCAGGTCCAGCGACCTGATCCGTCCGTCCGTGGTGAACGCCTCGCCCAGCAGGCACGAGTTCGACTTCGCGACCTGCGTGTAGATGATTCCCGCGTCCATCTTCTGGATGTTCCCGGCCGGGATCCTCATGCCGTACGCCTTCTCCATGCCGGGGAGCCCGTCCTCGCGCGAGGCGAACTCGTTCTCCACGCACAGCGTCACCACCGAGGGGTTCTTCCGCGACAGCGCGGCGACGTCCGACATCGTCTTGAGCTTGTACTTGGCGTTGTTCTTCTTGCTGATCGCCAGCGTGTAGGTGTTGTTGAGCGAGGACTGGGGCAGCCAGGTGACACCGTTCTTCAGGTCCTCGTTGCGCACCGCCAGCCACTGCTGCTGGGGATTGACGATCGGCTTCTGGTGGCCGAGGTAGGTGATCCAGGCCGTGCCCGTGTACTCGTACATCGCGTCCGCGTCGCCGTTGATGATCGCCTCGCGCGCGCTGATCGAACCGGGCAGGTTCGTGCGGTCCAGCACCTCCGCACCGGCCGCCTTGAAGATCAGCCCGATCATCTGGCCGAGGATGATGTTCTCGCTGAAGTTCTTCGAGGTGACCGTCAGCGAGGCTCCGTCGAGCGGTTCGCCCTTGCCCACCGATCCGGGTGCCACGTCGTCGACCATCGGGGACCCGCTCTTGAGGCCGCAGCCCGCCAGGGCCGTCAGTGTCAGGGCGGCCGCCGCGGCTCCGCTCACCGCCGTGCGCAGATACCGCATCAGTCCTCCAGTCCGCGCGGCGTCAGCATCAGCTCGACCAGCGAGGCCAGCCAGTCGACCACCAGCGCCAGCGCCACCGTGAGCACCGAGCCGATCACCAGCACCGGCATCCGCTGGGTCTGGATCCCCGAGGTGATCAGGTCGCCGAGCCCTCCGCCGCCGACGAAGGTGGCCAGGGTGGCCGTGCCCACATTGAGCACCAGGGCCGTACGCACGCCGGCCAGGATCAGCGGCACGGCCAGCGGGAGTTCGACCCTGCGCAGGGTTCCCGTCCCCGACATGCCGATTCCGCGGGACGCCTCCACCAGTTGGGGGTCGATCGCCTTCAGTCCCGCGACCGTGTTGGAGAGCACCGGAAGGATGGCGTAGATCACCATGCCGACGATCGCGGTCGACGCGCCGATGCCCAGCCAGATCACCAGCAGCGCCAGCAGGCCGATCGCCGGGGCCGCCTGCCCGATGTTGGCGAGCACGGTGAACGGAGGAGCCGCCCTGCTCATGCCCCGCCGGGTGAGCAGGATGCCCAGCGGGATCGCGATGATCAGCACCCAGAAGGTGGAGATCGCGGTGAGCTGGATGTGCTGCCACAGGCGCAGCTGCACATTTCCGCCGGACAGCGAGTTCTCGGCGATCGCGTCGAGGTGGATGTTGGAGATCCACAGCCAGGTGGCCAGCAGGACCACGGCGACGACGGACGGCAGGAACACCAGCTTCTGCCAGGTGATCCGGCGCCGCGGCGGGGCGGGCGGCGGCGGGGGTTCCTCCTCCTCGTCCCGGAAGGGATGGCCCTTGACGTCGTGTTCGCCCGGCGGGCGCTCCGGAGCGGTGCTCATACGCCGCCCTCCAGCTCCTGTTCCGTACGGTGCGAGCGCAGCTCCTCCAGGTTGTGCTGGTGCTCGATGGCCGCCAGCCGGTCGGCCTCCAGCAGCTCGTGGACCGAGTTCATCAGCGTCTCCATGTCGACCACGCCGATGAACTCGCCCCGTCGCCCGGTGACCGCGACCCGCCCGCCGGAGTCGGTCAGCACCGCTTCCAGCGCGTCGTGCAGCGTCGCGTCCCGGGTCACCGTGTCGTGCACCAACTGTCCGGCGCGAGCGAGCGAGCCCTTGGCGCGCATCAGATCGCCGCGCCGGAGCCACTTGTAGGGGCGGCCCCGCCGGTCCAGCATCAGCAGCTCGTTGTGGGGTTCCATGCGCAGCTTGTTGAAGATCGACTGGAGCGGGTCGTCCACGGTCACGGTGGGGAAGTCGACCATCTCGACCTCGCGTACGCGGGTGAGGTTGAGCCGCTTGAGCGCCGCTCCGGCGCCCACGAACCCGGAGACGAAGTCGTCCGTCGGGTTGGTGAGGATCGCCTCCGGAGTGTCGAACTGGGCGATGTGCGAGTGCTCCCGCAGCACCGCGATCCGGTCGCCGAGCTTGATGGCCTCGTCGAAGTCGTGGGTGACGAACACGATCGTCTTGTGCAACTCGTGCTGGAGGCGGATCAGTTCGTCCTGCAGATGGTCCCGGGTGATCGGGTCGACCGCGCCGAACGGCTCGTCCATCAGCAGCACGGGCGGGTCGGCGGCCAGGGCGCGCGCCACTCCCACCCGCTGCTGCTGGCCGCCGGAGAGCTGACGCGGATAGCGGCCGTGGAACTCCCGCGGATCGAGCCCCACCAGATCGAGCATCTCCTCGACCCGGTCCTTCACCCGCGACTTCGACCAGCCGCTCATCTTCGGTACGAGCGCGATGTTCTCGGCGACCGTCATGTGCGGGAACAGCCCGGACGACTGGATCGCGTACCCGACCTTGCGCCGCAGCTTCACCGGGTCGATGTCGGTGACGTCCTCGTCCCCGATCCTGATCCGCCCGGACGTCGGCTCGATCAGCCGGTTGATCATCTTCAGCGTGGTGGACTTGCCGCAGCCCGAGGGGCCCACGAACACCACCGTCTCGCCCGGGTTGATCTCCATGGAGACGTTGTCGACGGCCGGGTTCGGGCTGCCCGGGTACCGCTTGGTCAGACCCTCCAGCCGGATCCCGGCTCCGGAGGCCGGCTTGGGCCTCGCCTCCTCGGGCTCGCGGTCCGTCGCGGTCTCAGTCACGGATCCCCCTGGGGATGGTCAGCCGTCCGATGAGGACGTAGGCGGCGTCGAAGAGCAGCGCGAGGATGACGATGCCGATGGTGCCGGCGAGCACCTGGTTGATCGCGTTGGCGCTGCCCAGGGAGGCGATGCCGCGGAAGATCTCGTTGCCGAGGCCGGGCCCGGAGGCGTACGCGGCGATGGCGGCGATGCCCATCAGCATCTGGGTGGACACCCGGATGCCGGTGAGGATCGGGGGCCAGGCGAGCGGCAGCTCGACCCGGAACATGCGCGCGGCCCGGGACATGCCGATGCCCTTCGCCGCGTCCACCAGCGACGGGTCCACACCGCGCAGCCCCACGACGGAGTTGCGCACGATCGGCAGCAGCCCGTACAGGGTCAGGGAGATCACCGCGGGCGCGACCCCGAGCCCCACCACCGGGATCAAAAGGCCGATGAGGGCGAGCGAGGGGATGGTGAGGACGGTGGCCGTGGACAGGATCGCCAGATTGCCCGCCCAGGTGCTGCGGTAGGTGACCACGCCGATGAGCACGCCGAGAAGAGTGGCGATGACCATGCACTGGAAGACGAGGCTGGCCTGCTGGAAGGCGTCCGTGAGCAGCTGCTGGTGCCTGGTCGTGAGGTACTCCCAGAAGCTCACGCGCGCTCCCTCAGGCTGGTTCGTCCTCCGCGGCCTGCTCCACCAGCGGGATGATCCGCAGGGGTACGGGGTTCTCCATGACGATCGCCGTGGAGGCCCGCACGATGCCATCAAAACCGACAACCCGGTCGATCACCCGCTGGAGATCGGCGTTGGACCGGGCCACCAGACGGCACAGCATGTCGCCGTGCCCGGTGGTGGTGTGCAGCTCCAGGACCTCGGGCACGCCCGTCAAATGGGCCCGTACGTCCGCCCCTTGCCCCTGCTTGATCTCCAGCGTCGCGAAGGCGGTGACGGGGTAGCCGAGAGCGGCGGGGTCCACATCGGGACCGAGACCGCGGATGACTCCATTGGACTGAAGGCGGTCCAGCCGGGCCTGTACGGTGCCGCGCGCCACCCCGAGCCGACGGGACGCCTCCAGGACGCCGATGCGCGGCTCCCGCGCCAGCAGCACGATGAGCCGGCCGTCCAGATGATCGATCGCCATGGCGCCCTCCCGGTGGTCATCCTGTACAAGAAGTCCCACCATGGTGCGCATCGACTGTGCAGATTGCCCAGAGGAAACGGGAACTATTGCGCACGTTGTGGATCGGGTGGAGCCTGCCGCTATGGCAGAGAACTCGATGATCACCGAATCCGGCCCGACCACCGCGCGCGAGGCCGACCCGTTCCCGGTCAAGGGAATGGACGCGGTCGTCTTCGCCGTGGGCAACGCCAAGCAGGCCGCGCACTACTACTCCACAGCGTTCGGCATGAAGCTCGTCGCGTACTCCGGACCGGAGACCGGCAGCCGTGAGACCGCGAGCTATGTGCTGGAGAACGGCGGCGCGCGCTTCGTCCTCACCTCCGTCGTGAAGGCCTCCACCGAGTGGGGTGCGTTCCTGGACGGTCATGTCGCCGAGCACGGCGACGGCGTCATCGACCTGGCCATCGAGGTGCCGGACGCCCGGGCCGCGTACGCGTACGCCACCGAGCACGGCGCCCGCGGCATCACCGAGCCCTACGAGGTCAAGGACGAGCACGGCACGGTCGTGCTCGCCGCGATCGCGACGTACGGCAAGACCCGCCACACCCTCGTCGACCGCTCCGGCTACGACGGCCCCTACCTGCCCGGCTTCGTCGCCGCCTCCCCGATCGTCGAGCCCCCGGCCAAGCGCACCTTCCAGGCCATCGACCACTGCGTGGGCAACGTCGAGCTCGGGAAGATGAACGAGTGGGTGGCGTTCTACAACAAGGTCATGGGCTTCACCAACATGAAGGAGTTCGTGGGCGACGACATCGCCACCGAGTACTCCGCGCTCATGTCGAAGGTCGTCGCGGACGGCACGCTCAAGGTGAAGTTCCCGATCAACGAGCCCGCCATCGCGAAGAAGAAGTCGCAGATCGACGAGTACCTCGAGTTCTACGGCGGTGCCGGCGTCCAGCACATCGCGCTCGCCACCAACGACATCGTCTCGACGGTACGGTCCATGCGCGCGGCGGGAGTTCAGTTCCTCGACACCCCCGACTCGTACTACGACACCCTTGGCGAGTGGGCCGGTGAGACCCGGGTGCCGGTCGAGACCCTGCGCGAGCTGAAGATCCTGGTCGACCGCGACGAGGACGGCTACCTGCTGCAGATCTTCACCAAGCCCGTCCAGGACCGCCCGACGGTCTTCTTCGAAATGATCGAACGACACGGTTCGATGGGCTTCGGCAAGGGCAACTTCAAGGCGCTCTTCGAGGCGATCGAGCGCGAGCAGGAGAAGCGCGGCAACCTCTAGCAGCCCTCCTGCATCACGTGTCCTACCCCGGCGGCCCCACGGACCTGACCCGTGGGGCCGCCGGACTGTTCGGGGCGGGTCGTTACGATCGCCGCGTGTGCGCAAACGTCATGGTGGCCGAGGACGACGCGAAGCAGGCCGAACTGGTCCGCCGTTACCTGGAACGCGAGGGCCATACGGTCACGCTCGTCCAGGACGGCCGCGCCGCCCTCGAAGCCGTCCGCCACAGGGCCCCCGACCTGCTCGTCCTCGATGTGATGATGCCGAAGGCCGACGGCCTCGACGTGCTGCGCATCCTGCGCTCGGAGGCGTACGAACTCCCGGTGCTGATGCTCACCGCACGCTCCACCGAGGACGATCTGCTGCTCGGCCTCGACCTCGGGGCCGACGACTACATGACCAAGCCGTACAGCCCACGGGAGTTGATGGCCCGGGTCCGTACGCTGCTGCGCCGCACCCGGCCCGCCACGGCAGGTCCGTCCGCCGGACCGCTCCTCGCCGTCGGTGCCCTCGTCGTGGATCCGCACCGCCACGAGGTGACCGTCGACGGCGAACGGATCGAGTGCACGCCCGGAGAGTTCCGGATACTCGCCGCGATGGCCGCCGAGCCCGGGCGGGTCTTCAGCAGAGCGCGGCTGCTGGAGGAACTGCACGGCTTCACCCGCTACATCGGCGACCGGACCGTGGACGTGCACATCATGAACCTCCGCAAGAAGATCGAGCCCGCGCCCCGGCGGCCCGCCCGCCTCCTGACCGTCTTCGGCGTCGGCTACAAGCTTGCGGACCCCGCGAAGAGCGCCGGCCGTGCGGCGCGGTGAACGGCCCGCCCGCGGACGGCGGCTGCCGCTGCGCAAGAGCCTGCTGGGGCGGCTGCTCGCCGTCTCCGCGCTGGTGGCCGCCTGTTCGGTGGCGGCCACCGCCTGGCTGGCCGTGCAGACGACCTCCGGCGCCATCAAGCAGGAGCAGGGACAGAACCTCACCGACGACGCCCGCATCTACAACGCGTTGCTCGGGCACGCGGCGACCCACCCCGAGTGGGACGGCGTCCAGGACACCGTGCGCGGCCTCGCCCACCAGTACGGCCGCCGGATCGCGCTGACCACCCAGAGCCGGGAGCCCCTCGCGGACTCTGCCGGCGAAGCGTCGCCGCCCGCGCTGCCGCCCACCGCCTCCGCCGTCGTCGACCCGCTGTCCACGGACACCGCACTCACGCCCGCCTCCGAGCAGACCGGCGGCGAGTCGGCCGACCGCATCGACCCGCGCGCGGTGGGGCCGTTCAGGCTGCCCGCGGCCGAGAGGACGCAGCTGCGGAAGAGGGCCGACGAGGCCGTGGACTGCCTGCGCCAGTTCGGTCTGGCCTCCGACATCCACAGCACACCCAGCGGCCGCCCCCGCATCCAGGTCGTGGGCAACGACATCGACCGCATCGAGGGCACCCGCTGTTCGCTGGACGCGCTGGACGCGCCCACCGCGAGCGAACGCGCCGCGCTCGCCGCCCTCAACAAACTGGCCGACGCCTGTCTGGACCGTCAGGGCCGCGAGAGCGTCCGGCTGAGCCTGGACCTGTCCTGGCAGCGCGACAGCGAGAGCAGCCCGGCCGTGCCGGAGGAGTCGGCGGACGGGGCCGTCCCGCAGCCGTCCGAGCGCCGACCCACACCCGTACCCGCGCCCGCGCCCGTCGTA
This sequence comes from uncultured Actinomycetota bacterium, assembly GCA_963836215.1. Classification (GTDB taxonomy): domain Bacteria; phylum Actinomycetota; class Actinomycetes; order Streptomycetales; family Streptomycetaceae; genus Streptomyces. Next base: position 2,884,378 of record CAWIIU010000005.1, on the reverse strand, counting down.
CGCGGCCCCGCGGGCAGCCTCGAGGACCGGGCCGTCGCCTCCTGCGTGGGCAGTGCCCGCCGGGAACAGCTCAGCTCCTATGTCTCCTCGCCCGCCCTGCTGTTCATCGGCGACGCCGACGGCGCGACCGTCCCCGGCTTCGACCTCTCCCCGGCGAACACCGCGCGCATCGCGGGAGTTGCGGCGCTCGTCCTCGCTCTCACCGTCGGCGCGTCGGTGCTCGCCGCCACCCGGCTCGTACGGCCTCTGCACGCGCTGACCGCAGCCGCACAGCGGATGAAGGACGGCGAGACATCGGCGCCCGTCCCGGTCACCGGCGACAACGAGATCGGCCGGCTGGCCGCCGCGTTCAACGACATGTCCGCGCACCGCGCCCGGCTGGAGGCCCAGCGCCGGGCCATGGTCAGCGATGTCGCCCATGAACTGCGCACCCCGCTGAGCAACATCCGGGGCTGGCTTGAGGCCGCCGAGGACGGACTCGCCGACCCCGGCCCCGCACTCGTCTCCTCGCTGCTGGAGGAGGCCGTGCAGCTGCAGCACATCATCGACGACCTCCAGGACCTGGCCGAGGCCGACGCGGGCGCGCTGCGCCTGCACCCGGGACCCGTCCGGATCGGCGAGTTGCTCGGCCAGGTGGCCGCCGCCCATCAGGCCGGAGCCGACACGGCCGGCGTCACGCTCGTGGTCGCCGTCCCCGCCGACGTGCCCGGCCTCCGCGCCGACCCGGTCCGGCTGCGCCAGGCCGTCGGCAACCTCGTCTCCAACGCCGTACGCCACACCCCGGCGGGCGGCACCGTCACCCTCGGCGCGCACGGCATTGGGGACGACGTGGCGGTGGAGGTCGCCGACACCGGGAACGGCATTCCGGCGGAGGACCTGCCGTATGTCTTCGACCGCTTCTGGCGTGCGGAGAAGTCCCGCAGCAGGCGCACCGGCGGCAGCGGTCTCGGGCTCGCGATCGTGCGCAAACTCGCGGAGATCCACGGCGGTTCGGCCGAGGTGCGCAGCACGGTGGGGGAGGGGTCGGTCTTCACGCTCCGCCTGCCGGCGGCGCCCCGGCCGCCGGGTCCGCGGGAGGCGTCGGACAGCCCTGATACGGGGACCACAGCGATCTGACAGCTTCTTCACAACCTGGGGCCAGCCTGACGGTCACGCCGGGACGCATCACCGACGCCGTTCCGGCGCTCTCCCGGCCGAGTTGGAATGGAGCCACCTGTATGTCCCACCGTCTGTCCCTGCGTGCCCTCGCTGTTGCCACCGCCGCGGTGGCCGCGGCGATCGTCCCGGCCACCGGCGCGTTCGCCGACTCGACGCCCGCGCCCGCCCGGCCGACCGCCGAGCGCACCCCCGCGCCCGCCGAGGACGCCACCCCCGCACCCTCCGAGCGCGTCACCCGCCCGAGCGGCGGTGTGGCCGCGGGCGACAAGCCGACACCGGCCCCGGCGAGCGGACGGGTTGCGGCTCCGCGCGGCGGTGTCGCCGCGGGCGACAAGCCGGCGCCCGCTCCCGCTCCGCGCGGTGGCGTCTCCGCCGGTGAGCAGCCGGCATCCGAGACGGGCGGCAGCAGCACCGCCCTCGTCGGATCGGCCGCCGGGATCGCCCTGCTCGCGGGCGCCGGCGCCGTCGTGATCCGCCGTCGCAGCACCGCCCACCGCAACGGCTGATCCGCTCACCGCAGGGGCACCGCCGTCCCCCCGGCGGTGCCCCTGCGGCTCCCGCTCCTGGAGCCCTCATGACCCGTACGCACTCCCGGACGTGGTGGCCGGGCGCACGGCCCGCGCTCGTCTGTCTCGTCCTCGCCGTCACCGGCTGCTCGGCCGGTGCCGTCGGAACACCGCCCGCCCGGCCGGACGACGCCCGCCCCGCCGCCTCCGCGTCCGTCTCCGCGCCCGCCACCGCCCGAGCGCCGTCCACGAAGGCCGCGGACCCCGTGCGCGTGACCATCTCCTCGATCGGAGTGAGCAGTTCGCTGATGCGACTCGGCCTCAACCGCGACGGCACGATCGAGGTCCCGCCCGCCGAGAAGGGCATGACCGCCGGCTGGTACACCGGCGGCGCCGTCCCCGGCGAGCGGGGTGCCGCCGTGATCATCGGCCACAACGACACCCGCTTCGGCCGGGCGGTCTTCCACGACCTGAAGAAGGTCGGCAAGGGCGCGGACATCGCCGTACGCAACTCCGCCGGCGCCTCCGCCCACTTCACCGTCACCGGCACGGAGACCGTCAGCAAGAAGGCCTTCCCCACCGAGAAGGTCTACGGCGAGACCGACGGGCGCGAGCTGCGGCTGATCACCTGTGACGGCTCGTTCGACGCCCAGGGCCACCCGGTGGACAACCTCATCGTGTACGCCACCCGCCGCTGACGGCCGTCAGTCGCGCCCCGGCCTGGCGTTGACGGGGCCCGTCGGCTTGGCCTGCTGTCCGCCCCGGCCCGCGCCCGACTCGCCCTGCCCGGACTGGTTCCCGGCGGTCGGCGAGGGCTGCCGGGCCGGCGACCGGCTCGGTGAGGGTGCCTGCTGGTAGCCGGTCCCGGAGGAGCCCGAGCCGGACCCGGTCCCCGACGAGCCGGCGCCCGCCGAATCCTGCGACCGGGCCGGCTGCGACGGGGTTCCGCTCGCCGTGGCGCCCTCCGCCCCCTGCCCGGACTCGCGCTCCTTCCCCGTCACCTTCCTCGGCCCGCCGTCCGGCAACTCCCCGAGCGCCGCAAGAGCCTCGCGCGCCATCGGGGCCAGCAGCGGGGAGAAGTACGGATTGATCCGCAGCGCCTCCGCGAGATGCCGCCGGGCCGGGCCGTTCTGACCGAGTGCCCGCTCGATCTCGCCGCGGTGGTACGAGAACAGCGGACTGCGCAGGCCCTCGTCCGTCGCCTTCTTCGCGTACGGGAGGGCGTCCTTCGGCCGGCCCGCCCTGAACAGCGCCCAGCCCAGCGCGTCCGCCACCTGGATACTGCGGCGCTTGCGGTCCCATTCGCCCTTCAGCCGGTGCACGGCCGTCTCCGGGTCACCGTGGTCCGCCTCGTACCGCCCGAGCACCAGCTCCACGTTCACCCCGCGCGACCTGGCCGCCTCCGCCGACGTACGCATCAGCTCGTACTGCGTGAGGGCATCACCGTTCAGCCCCATCGACTCGTACAACTCGGCTGCTTCCAGGGCGTATTCGGGCAGCGGCACCTTCTCGAGGGCAGCCTGGTGGTCGCGGAAGGCTTCGTCGGTACGGCCCGCAGCCGCCAGCGCCCGTCCGCGCGACATCAACGCCGGATAGAGGTCCGGCGCGAGCTTCAGCGCGCGGTCGTAGCTCTCGACCGCCTCCAGGGGCTCGCCGCGCTCCCAGGCCAGGTCCCCGAGCCGGTGCAGGGCCGCCGCCTTCTCGGTGGCGTCCTCGGCACTGCTGACGGAGTCGTACGCGTTCGCCGCCGCGTCCTCGCGCCAGCCGCGGTTGCGGAAGACCTGCGCGGCCCGCCCGAGCGACTGCGAGCCCGGATGCAGCTCCAGCAGCGTCTCCATCGCCTTGCCGACGGCCTTGTAGTCACCGGCCCCGGTGCAGGCGTCGATCAGCACCGGGTAGGCCGTCCACCGCTTCGGCTGCTGCCTCACCGCCCGCTCGGCGACGACGCGTGCGCCGATGAAGTCGTGGCGGGCGTTGGCCAGCGCAGCGAGCCCCACCAGCGCGTCGATGTTGCCCTGCTCCTCCGGCAGCAGTTCGAGCGAACGGCGCAGCGCGCTCTCCGCCTTCGGGAAGGCGTCCCAGTCCGCCAGCCGCGTGCCGCGCTGCACATACGCCGCTCCCAGCACGGCCCATGACTCCTCGTCCCGGGGATGCGCCCCCAGCCACTGCTCCCGGTCGGAGATGAGTGCGGTCAGATCCCTCAGGGCGGCCGGCACGCCGGCGACCGTGGCCGCCTGCGCACGGGCAGCGGCGCCCGGTGCGGCGTGCGGACCCTGTCCGTCCCGGCCGGGTCCCAGCACCACCACCCCGGTGACCAGCGTCGCGGCGACCAGCGTGCTGATCGCGGCGTTCTTCACGTGTTCGCTGTTCATGGCGCTCACTGTGCGTCAGCGAGCAGTCAATACGAAGAATCACCCGGCCCTGTTGAACCGGAACGCAGACGGGTTCACACCGATGGCCCCCGGTGCGACGCTGGGTCCATGGACGATCTTCTCGAGCGGCTGCGATCCGGCCTGCCTGCCGAAGCCCTGATCACCGACCCGGACGTCACGGCCTCGTACGGACACGACATGGCCAGCTTCTGCGAGGCGGGCGCCCCCGCCGTCGTGGTGCTGCCGCGCACCGCCGAGCAGGTCCAGCACGTGATGCGGACGGCGACCGAGCTGCGGATCCCCGTCGTCCCGCAGGGCGCCCGCACCGGCCTTTCGGGTGCCGCCAATGCCTCGGACGGCTGCATCGTGCTCTCCCTGACCAAAATGGACCGGATCCTGGAGATCAGCCCGGTCGACCGCATCGCGGTCGTCGAACCCGGAGTGATCAACGCCGTGCTCTCCCGCGCGGTCAACGAACACGGGCTCTACTACCCGCCGGACCCCTCCAGCTGGGAGATGTGCACGATCGGCGGGAACATCGGCACCGCCTCGGGCGGGCTGTGCTGTGTGAAGTACGGCGTGACCGCGGAGTACGTACTCGGCCTGGACGTCGTCCTCGCCGACGGGCGCCTGCTGACCACCGGCCGCCGCACCGCCAAGGGCGTCGCCGGCTACGACCTCACCCGGCTCTTCGTCGGCTCCGAAGGCAGCCTGGGCATCGTCGTCAAGGCCGTGCTGGCGCTGCGTCCGCAGCCCCCGGCCCAGCTCGTGCTGGCGGCGGAGTTCGACTCGGCGACCGCGGCCTGCGACGCCGTCTGCTCGATCATGGAGCGCGGTCACACCCCGTCCCTGCTGGAGATCATGGACCGTACGACGCTTCGGGCCGTCAACGCGATGGCGAACATGGGACTGCCCGAGACCACCGAGGCCCTGCTGCTCGCGGCCTTCGACACGCCGGACCCGGCGGCGGACCTCGCGGCCGTCGGCGAGCTGTGCACGGCGGCCGGTGCCACCGAGGTCGTCCCCGCCGACACCGTCGCCGAATCCGAACTGCTCCTGAAGGCCCGCAGGATGTCGCTCACCGCCCTGGAGGCGGTGAAGACCGCCACGATGATCGACGACGTCTGTGTACCGCGCTCGAAGCTGGGCGCGATGATCGAGGGCACGGCCGCGATCGCCGAGAAGTACGAACTGACGATCGGCGTCTGCGCACACGCGGGCGACGGCAACACCCACCCCGTCGTCTGCTTCGACCACACCGATCCGGACGAATCCCGGCGGGCGCGTGAGTCGTTCGACGAGATCATGGCGCTCGGCCTCGAACTGGGCGGCACCATCACCGGCGAACACGGCGTCGGCGTACTGAAGAAGGAGTGGCTGGCCCGCGAACTCGGTCCGGTGGGCGTGGAGTTGCAGCGCGGTATCAAGCAGACCTTCGACCCGCTCGGCATTCTCAACCCCGGCAAGCTCTTCTGAGAGGGAGGCCGCCGGGGCCTCACTGCACCTCCCCGTCCTGGGACTCGTCCGACGGCCAGGGATCCCGCAGCCACAGATCGTCGGCCAGTGTCGGGGCGAGCAGGTCGGCGAGTCCGTCGTCGATGCCGAGCCGCTCCGACTCCGTCCCCGGCGGCACCGCCCGCAGTGTCCGCTCCAGCCAGGCCGACAGCACCGTGGCCGGCGCCTCGAGCAGCGCGTCGCCGTCGGGGGAGCTCAGCGCCATCAGGACGACGCTGCGGCCGTCCACCTTGGTCGGCCAGATGCGCACATCACCATGGCCGCACGGCCTGAACACCCCTTCCACCAGCAGCTCGCGGGCGAAGGTCCACTTGACGGGACGGTCCGAGCCGACGTGGAAGGTGATGTGTGCGGCGTGCGGGTCGTCCGTGCGGTAGACGAACCGGGCAGGGACCGGGACGCTGCGCTCCGGCGACAGGACGAGATTCAACTCCAGTTCGCGTTCCACCACTGAGTGCATGACGGTGCTCTTCCTTTCGGGTACAAGGCCCTGGGGCGGGCCCTGCAAGGAGAGAGCGCGCCTCCCTCCGGGTATGACGCGAGTCCGGGGGGAAACTTTCTGTGATCGGACGGTGACCGGAAAGTGTCCGATACTCCGGGACCGGTCCGGCGGCGCTCGAGCGTCTGATAGATGTGGACCCTTGAATTGAGGCTCTCGAGGAGATACGGGACCACGGTGATGAGCGCCCCCACCCCGGCCACCGGCGACGGCAGTCCTGCGCCTGGCTACTACCCGGACCCGTCCATTCCCGGATACGTCCGGTACTGGAACGGCGCGGCCTGGGTGCCCGGCACCAGCCGGCCCGCACCGAAGGCCGGCGAGGGCATGCCCGCCGGCCCCGGCCAGCCGGCCCCGGCTCCCGAACAGGCCCCCGCCCAGATGGAGGAGACCGGTCCGGTCTTCCTCGACGAAGGGCCCTCCGACCAGCCCTCCCGCCCGGAACCGGCGACCGCGTGGGCGGCCGACACCGCGCGGCAGACCGGTTTCGGCGGCGACATCGACAACCGCGTCTCGTGGGGCGGCCAGCAGGATCCGCGCACCCCGGCCGGCAACGCGCCGTCCGCGGATCCGCGGCTCCCGTCCCAGCCGGGCGATCCCACCGCCGGCGCCCTGCCCGGCGTGCGCTCGCTCGCGGACGAGGGCGAACCCCCGGCCGACGGCACCGTGGCCATCCGGGCACTGCGGCCGGGCCAGGGTCCGGGCGCCGGTACCGGCGCCCCGGAGCCCGAGGCGCAGGGCCAAGGGACCCGCCCGCCCGTCGACCACACGGTCACCATCCGCGCCCTGCGCGCCGCCCGTGCCGCGGCCGCCGCCGACCAGCAGACCGACGAAGGGCTGAGCGTCAGGTCGATGACGCCCGGCGCCGCGCCCGCCGGACCGGGGGCGCCCACCGCGCCCCGGACCCCGGACGTGCCGCAGCAGCAGGGCCAGCCGGCACCTGTCACCAACGGCCCCGGCGGCGGCTCCGCCTCCTGGGCGCAGCAGGTCCACCGGCTCGCCCGGGACACCGACGAGGACCAGCCCGTCGCCCCCTGGAAGCCGCCCGTCGCCGATCCGTTCCTCGCGGCCGCCCAGGCGCAGGCCGCGGCCCGGCCCGCGTCGCTCGGCAAGCGGCTCGCGGCCCGCCTGATCGACACCCTGCTGCTCGGCGTGCTCGTCGGGGCCGTGGCCGTACCGGTCGGATCCCAGGCGCTCGCCCACGTCGACGACAAGATCGAGGCGGCCAAGCAGTCGGGCGAGACGGTCACCGTCTGGCTGGTCGACAGCACCACGGCCGTGCACCTCGGCATCGTCATCGGCGCCCTGCTCGTACTCGGCGTGCTGTACGAGGCGCTGCCGACCGCCAAGTGGGGCCGCACCCTCGGCAAGAAGCTGTGCGGGCTCTCGGTCATGGACATCGAGTCGCACGAACCTCCCGCCTTCGGCGCCGCGGTGCGCCGCTGGCTGGTCTACGGCGTGCTCGGCGTTCTCGTCCTCGGCGTGCTCAATGTGCTGTGGTGCCTGTTCGACCGGCCCTGGCGGCAGTGCTGGCACGACAAGGCGGCGCACACCTTTGTGACCGGCTGACGCGGAGTCACTGCCTCCGGCCGACGCCGCGTCGGCCGGATCCGGAGCGCGGGCCCCGGGGTCCCCCGAACGGCGCGCGAGCCGTTGCGCGGGCTCCCGTGCCGCGGTGCACTGCCCCCATGAGCAACGACGCGCCGCCTCCCGGCCAGCCGCCCGATGACGACCCGTTCCGGAAGAAGCCGCAGGAACCCACACCGCCGCCGGCGGACGGTCCTCAGGAGCCTCCTCCCGGACAGGGCCCGCCGCCCGGCTCCGGTCAGGGGCCGCCCTCGGGTTCCCCGTACGGCGGAGGGCCGAGCGATCCGTTCGGCGGGAGCGGAGGGCAGCCGCCGCCTTACGACGCGAACGCCTACGGCGGGCAGTACGGCGGGGTCGATCCGCTCGCGGGGATGCCGCCGCTCGCGGAGTTCGGCAAGCGGTTCCTCGCCCGGGTGATCGACGCGCTCATCATTTTCGTACCGCTGCTGGTGCTCTCGCTGATCTTCGGCGGCTGGGAGGTCAGCGGTGACGACTGGGACGAGATCTCCAACGATCTGAACAGCAGCCGGCAGTGGCTGTGGTCGCTGGTGTCCCTCGTCGCCTACGTCGGCTACGACACCCTGATGGTCAGGAAGGACGGTCAGACGGTCGGCAAGAAGCTGATGAAGCTGCGGGTCGCGATGCTCAACGACGGCAGCGTCCCGGACACCGCCTCGTCGCTGATGCGCGCCGCGGTGCTCTGGCTGCCCGCGCTGCTGTGCTGCTTCTGCATCTGGTGGCTGGTCATCATCATCACGATCCTGGCGGACAAGCCCTACAAACAGGGCCTGCACGACAAGGCGGCCAAAACCGTGGTGGTGTCGGCGGCGTAGCGGTGCAGGGGTCAGCGGTGCAGTGAGTGCTCGCCGACCCTGGCCTCCGCGCGCGGTGCGGGCAGCCGGGTGGTGAGGTCGCCCGAGGTGTGCCCGGAGGCGGCGGCACGCGTCGCGCGGGCTGTGCGCGCCGTCTTCGTCCTGGCGGCCTGTGCGGCGCGGCCCATCGGCAGAGCCATCGCGACCACGAGACCGAGCATCATCGACGCGACGCCTATGGCGGCGACGGCGAGGCCGTTGGTGGTTCGGGTCAGCAGCAGCAGGGCGAGGGTCGAGAAGACGACGGTGGCCGAACCATAGGCGAGCTGTGCGGCAGTCGGACGCGGCATGACGGTATCCGTCCTCGGGACGTGGTCGGGGGCTGTCTCTCAACGCGGTCGCACGGGAAATGACTGTACGGCGGATGGATGCCCGGGAGGAACGGGTGGTAAGCGTGACCTAACCCACGGTGCCGGTGCACGGGGGGCGCACGGAGTCATCCCTCCGTCAACCTGCCGATCCGGTGCGCCTGTTGACGGGCTCGCCGTTCGTCCGGATAACGGAACCGTTCTCCTGCATAGTGCAGTTGGCCTGTGCAAGTCAAGGTCTGTCTTTTCTCCGCCAACTCCGGTCGAATGTCGTCACTTGTGACGCGGTACCGCGCCCGGACAACCCCACATGAGTCCGCTTGCGAACGGTAGCGCGGGGGAGGACAACTTCAAGTGACCATCAAGAGACGGACGATCAGAGCGTCCGCAGTGCTCGTGGCCATCGCCGCGACCGCTGCGTCTGCCTCGGCGTTCAGCACCGCTCAGGCCGAGGATCAGGGGTCCAAGGCACCTTCGGGTATTGAGCGACACGATCCGGCGCCCCAGAAGGGCCACGTCGAGCACGACCTCGACGGCCCCTTCAGCAAGCAGCAGGAGAAGGAGCGCGAAGCCGCTCTGGAACAGGTCATATCCGGCGACGCGTCCGTGCAGCAGCGCGGCGCTTCCAAGGTCGTGAAGCTCGGCGACAAGAAGTACGTCGAGCTCGGCCGGGAGAAGACGGACAAGATCTTCACGATCCTGGTGGAGTTCGGCGACAAGGTCGACGACACCACGATGTTCGACCCGGACGGCGCCGACGGCCCCAAGCCGCCCGTCAAGAAGTTCGGCGGCACCCCGGGCCCGGCGCACAACAAGATCGCCAAGCCGGACCGCAAGGTGGACAATTCCACCGCCTGGCAGGCGGACTACAACCAGCAGCACTTCCAGGACCTCTACTTCGGCACCGGCAAGGACAAGAACGGCAAGCCGAAGGAGTCCCTGAAGACCTACTACGAGAAGACCTCCTCGGGCCGTTACTCGGTCGACGGCGGCGTCTCCGACTGGGTCAAGGTCGACTACAACGAGGCCCGCTACGGCTCCAACTACTGCGGCAGCAGCAACTGCTCCAACGTCTGGGACGCGGTGAAGGACGGCGTCACCGCCTGGGCCGCGGACCAGAAGGCCAAGGGCCGCACCGACGCGCAGATCAAGGCGGACCTGGCCAAGTACGACCTCTGGGACCGCTACGACTTCGACGGCGACGGCAACTTCAACGAGTCCGACGGCTACATCGACCACTTCCAGATCGTCCACGCGGGCGAGGACGAGTCGGCGGGCGGCGGAGCCGAAGGCCCTAACGCCCTGTGGGCGCACCGCTGGTACGCGTACGGCACCGACGCCGGCAAGACCGGCCCGGCGACCAACAAGTCCGGCGGCACCCAGATCGGCAATTCCGGCATCTGGGTCGGCGACTACACCATGCAGCCCGAGAACGGCGGCCTCGGTGTCTTCGCCCACGAGTACGGTCACGACCTCGGTCTGCCCGACCACTACGACACCTCGGGTGCCGGTGAGAACGGGACCGGCTTCTGGACCCTGATGTCGGCGGGCTCCTGGCTCGGCACCGGCAAGGACTCCATCGGCGACCTGCCCGGCGACATGAGCGCCTGGGACAAGCTGCAGCTGGGCTGGCTCAACTACACCAAGGGCAAGGCCGGCAAGAAGTCGACCCACACCCTCGGTGTCTCGGCCTACAACACCAAGCGGCCGCAGGCGCTCGTCGTCGAGCTGCCGAAGAAGGCCGTCACCACCACCGTCGTGAAGCCCGCCGAGGGCTCCAAGCAGTGGTGGAGCGACATGGGTGACGACCTCAAGAACACCCTGACCCGTTCGGTGGACCTCACCGGCAAGGCGAAGGCGTCCCTGGAGCTCTCGGGCTGGTGGGACATCGAGGCCGACTACGACTACCTCTACACCGAGGTGTCGACGGACGCCGGCGCGAGCTGGACGCCGGTCGACGGCACCGCCGACGGCAAGGCGATCACCCGTGACGCGAGCGACAAGCCGGCGCTGACCGGTGTGTCGGGCGCGTACAAGAAGCTCGTCTTCCCGCTGGACGCCTACGCGGGCAAGAAGGTCGACGTCCGCTTCCGCTACCAGACGGACGGCGGCGCGGGCGGCAAGGGCTTCGCGGCCGACGCCATCACCGTGAACGCCGACGGTGCGCCGCTGTTCACGGACAACGCCGAGGGCGACGACGCGGGTTGGACCTCGAAGGGCTTCTCCCGTATCGGTGAGTCCTTCACCCAGGAGTACGAGCAGTACTACCTCGCCGAGAACCGCCAGTACGTGTCGTACGACAAGACCCTCAAGGTCGGCCCGTACAACTTCGGGTTCAAGGCTCCCAAGGACGGGTGGGTCGAGCACTACCCGTACCAGAACGGCCTGCTGATCTGGCTCTGGGACACCTCCCAGAAGGACAACAACACCAGCGCCCACCCGGGCCAGGGTCTCGTCCTGCCGATCGACGCCCACCCCGCTCCGCTGAAGTGGGCCGACGGCAAGCTGCTGCGGAACAAGATCCAGGCGTTCGACGCGACGTTCAGTCTGCGTCCGACCGACAGCTTCACGCTGCACAACGCGGACGTGGCGCAGCGGATCAAGGCGCAGAAGGGCAACTCGGTCTTCGACGACCACAAGGGTGTCTACTGGTCCGCCGAGAACCCGACGGCGAGTGTCAAGGTAACTGACACCAACACCAGGATCTCCATCGTGAGCGAGCCGAAGAACGGCGAAAAGATCACCGTGAAGGTCGGTCCGTCGACCAAGTAATCCGCATTAATGCAGGTCAGGCCATGATCGGCCGTCGCCCCCTGGCGGGCGGCGGCCGATCGTGTTTAGGTGCGTCCTACCAGGTCCTTATTGACACACCGACTCACGGGGGAGTGGTTCCGCATGCCCGGCGGAGGTTTTTGCAAGCTGCCGAACGGCAGCGTGGTCGTCGCGCTCAGCCTCCCCAGCCCGGTCGGCGACGGCAGCACGGTCCGCTTCCTGGTGCACGCGGTGAACCGGGCGAGAGCGCTGACGAGACTGCGGAACCTGGGGCTCAGAGCGGTGTACCTGCGGGGAAACGCGGAGCCGCCGACGCCGGACGAGATCACCGCGGTGCTGCACCATCCGGACGGCCTGCTCTGGCGCACCCAGCCGCAGACGAAGCAGGAGCTGTGGCACCCGATACGCGCGCTGCTGGAAGCGCCGTCGCGCGTCCGGCAGTGGTAGCCCCCTCCGCCGGGCAGGACGGGCCCTGAGCCCGGCCGTATCCGCTCAGACCACCGGCTTGCCCGAGAGCTCGACGCCCGCGTCCCGCATCTCCCCGAGCGCACGTTCCGTCGTCTCCTTGGCGACGCCTGCCGTCAGGTCCAGCAGCACCTGCGTCGTGAAGCCCTCGCGCGCCGCGTCCAGCGCCGTCGCCCGTACGCAGTGATCCGTCGCGATGCCGACCACGTCGACCTCGGTCACCTCGCGGGCGCGCAGCCACTGCGCCAGCGTCATGCCGTTCTCGTCGACTCCCTCGAAGCTGCTGTACGCCGCGGCGTACGCGCCCTTGTCGAAGACCGCGTCGACCGCGCCCGAGGCGACCGCCGGCGCGAAGTTCGGGTGGAAGCTCGCACCCTCGGTGCCCGCCACGCAGTGCGGCGGCCAGCTGGTGGCGAAGTCCGGGTGCTCGGAGAAGTGGTCGCCCGGCTCGATGTGGTGGTCGCGGGTGGCGACGACGTGCCGGTAGCCCGCGGGGGCCGCCTGCCCGATCAGGTCCGTGATGGCGGCGGCGACCTCGGCGCCTCCCGTCACCGCGAGGCTCCCGCCCTCGCAGAAGTCGTTCTGGACGTCCACGACTATCAAGGCGCGGTGCATGGTGGGGGTCCTTAGGGGATCGGGGTGCGGCGGCAGGCGAGTGGCGCTACCGAGCCTAGAGACTCGGACGGCCCGGCGGGAGGGGCTTCACCGGGGGTTCACGGCGGGATCGACACGGTTCACCTGTACTCCGTCGGCAGGACGGGCTCTCCCTTGGAGAGCTGCACGGCCGACATCGGCAGTCCGGCGAGGGCTGCGATGTGCCGCTCCCGGGCCGCGTCCAGCGGCTCCCGGGCCACGATCTCGCCGCCCTTGACCAGCTCCAGCAGCAGCTGACGGTCCACGAGAGCGTCCGGCACCGCACCGAGACCGATGACCTCGACCTCCGCGACACCGTCGGCGTCCAGCTGCCGCGCGGCCCACTTGCGGCCGCCCACCGAGGACTTGGCGCCCATCGACTTCTTCGCCACCGGCTGGAGCGGTGCCGTGGGATCCGCCGACTGTGCGCGGGCGACGAGCTTGTAGACCATTGAGCAGGTGGGGTGCCCGCTGCCGGTGACCAGCTGGGTGCCGACGCCGTACGCGTCCACCGGCGCGGCCGCCAGCGAGGCGATCGCGTACTCGTCCAGGTCGGAGGTGACCACGATCTTGGTGTCCCGCGCGCCGAGCTCGTCCAGCTGCTGCCGCACCCGGTGGGCGACGAGCAGCAGGTCGCCGGAGTCGATCCGTACGGCCCCCAGCTCCGGGCCCGCGATGTCCACGGCAGTACGCACCGCCTCGGCCACGTCGTACGTGTCGACCAGCAGCGTCGTCCCCCGTCCGAGCGAATCGACCTGCGCCCGGAAGGCGTCCCGCTCGCTGTCGTGCAGGAGCGTGAAGGCGTGCGCGCTGGTGCCGACGGTCGGGATCGCGTAGCGGAAACCGGCGGCCAGATCGGAGGTGGAATCGAAGCCTCCGACGTACGCCGCTCGCGCCGAGGCCACCGCGGCCAGTTCGTGCGTGCGCCGCGCGCCCATCTCGATCAGCCGGCGCCCGCCCGCCGCGGCCGACATGCGGGAGGCGGCCGCCGCGATCGCCGAGTCGTGGTTGAGGATCGAGAGCACCACGGTCTCCAGCAGCACGCACTCCGCGAAGGAGCCCTCGACCCGCAGGATCGGCGAGCCGGGGAAGTACACCTCGCCCTCCGGGTAGCCCCAGATGTCGCCGCTGAAGCGGTACGACGCGAGCCACCGGAGTGTCGGCTCGTCGACGATCCGCTGCTCGCGCAGGAACCCGAGCACACCGGCGTCGAAGCGGAAGTTCTCCACCGCGTCCAGGACCCGGCCCGTGCCCGCCACGACGCCGTAGCGCCGGCCGTCGGGCAGCCGGCGGGTGAAGACCTCGAAGACGGAGCGCCGGTCGGCGGTGCCCGACTTCAGTGCCGCCTGCAGCATCGTGAACTCGTACTGGTCGGTGAAGAGCGCCGTCGAGGGAACGTCGACCGGCAGCCCCAGGTCCGCTGTGTCCATGGCGACGATGCTAGCGCACATCTCGTCAAAGTGACGAGATGTGCTGTCCGTTTGTGCGATGGGCCCCTCCGGGTGGCAGCATGGGCCAGGTGAGTGTTGCTCCTACAGAGATCGAACGCCCCGAGTCGGCGGAGGAGACCTTTGCCGTTCCCGAGCCGGACGTGCCGTGGGTGACGCTCGTCCACAACGACCCGGTCAATCTGATGAGCTATGTCACCTATGTCTTCCAGGCGTATTTCGGCTACTCCAAGGACAAGGCGCACAAGCTGATGCTCGACGTGCACCACAAGGGGCGGGCGGTCGTCTCCAGCGGCAGCCGCGAGGAGATGGAACGCGACGTGCAGGCGATGCACGGATACGGGCTGTGGGCGACCCTCTCCCAGGACCGCAACTGATGCCGGGGCACTTCGAGCCGGTTCCCGGCGGCGGCGCTGCCGTTGCGCTCGACGAGGTCGAGATCTCCATCCTGCGCTCGCTCGCCGTGCAGATGCTGGAGCTGATCGGACCGGGCGACGAGCCCGTGGAGGGCGAGGACCCGCTGGCCGTGATGTTCAGCGAGGGTCCCAGCGAACCGCCCGCCGACCCGGCACTCGCCCGGCTCTTCCCGGATGCCTACACCGGCCCCGACGCCGACGCCCGGGACGAGGAACTGCAGGCCCTCTCCGCCGAGTTCAGGCGCTTCACCGAGAACGACCTGCGCTCCCGTAAACGTGACGACGCGCTCGCGGTCGTCCGCTGCCTCGACACGCTCGAGGTCACCGGCGAGGGCGGAGCCGTACTGACGCTCGGCGCCGATGCGTGCAGGCGCTGGCTCGGCACCCTCAACGACCTGCGGCTGACCATCGGCACCCGCCTCGAGGTCACCGACGAGGACGAGAACAACCAGCTGTACCGGCTGCCGGACGACGACCCGCGCAAGCCGATGGTGATGGCCTACCTCTGGCTCGGCGTCCTCCAGGAGACGCTCGTCGAGACCCTGATGCGCTGACATTCCGTCATCTTTCGGTCATCTCTCGTTCGCTCAACGGACGCTCAAATCCGGATAACGATCGCGTTACCCACCCATCGTGGTTTGCGATTTCGGGCGAGATTTGTCCGCTTCTTCCTGTGCGGTGCGCCACATTCGCCGCGATCGCCGAACGTTGCGGCCGTGATAAATCTTCCGGACCGCCGGGGTCGCCACCCATGCCCCCGGAGGCGCTTGGGCCGGCTGATCGCCGGTAGCACTCCATCCACATCCGGGGGGATCAGGACCTGGTCCGCAGCGGCGCCACGCAGCGCGCGGCGGTCAGCATGGAGAAAGGGCGCATCACATGACCTCGGTGCAGGTCGACAAGAACCCCGGCGATGGGGCCGGGGGCAACACCTCGCAAGAGGGCTACGAGCGCGGACTCGGCAGCCGTCAGGTCCAGATGATCGCCATTGGCGGAGCCATCGGCGTGGGCCTGTTCATGGGAGCCGGGGCGAACATCGCCAAGGCCGGTCCCAGCATCATCCTCATGTACGCGCTCGCGGGCGTCGTGATCTTCTTCATCATGCGCGCGCTGGGCGAGCTGCTCCTGTACCGGCCGGTCTCGGGCTCCTTCGCCGAGTACGCCCGGGAGTTCCTCGGTCCGTTCTTCGGCTTCGTCACGGGCTGGACGTACTGGCTGATGTGGGTGGTCACCGGCATGGCCGAGCTGACCGCCGCCGCCATCTACGTCCACTTCTGGTTCCCGGAGATCCCCCAGTGGGTCAGTGCCCTGGTCTTCCTGGTGGTGCTGTTCGGCGTCAACCTGATCTCGGTCAAGATCTTCGGCGAGGTCGAGTTCTGGTTCTCGATGATCAAGGTCACCGCGATCATCGGCATGATCGTGATCGGCCTCGGCGTCCTCACCCTCGGCTTCTCCGACGCCGGTGACACCGCCGCCGTCTCCAACATCTGGTCGCACGACGGCATCTTCCCCAACGGCATCGGCTCCAGCCTCATGACGCTGCAGGGCGTCATGTTCGCCTACCTGGCCGTCGAGCTCGTGGGCGTCACCGCCGGCGAGTCCGAGAACCCGGAGAAGACCCTGCCCAAGGCCATCAACACGCTGCCCTGGCGCATCATCATCTTCTACGTCGGCGCCCTCGTGGTGATCCTCTCCGTCGTCAAGTGGACCGAGTTCTCTGCGGGCGAGAGCCCCTTCGTCCACGCCTTCGACAAGATCGGCATCCCGCTCGCCGCCGGCATCGTGAACTTCGTGGTCCTCACCGCGGCCCTGTCCTCCTGCAACTCCGGCATGTACTCCACCGGCCGGATGCTGCGCGACCTCGCCTCCAACGGCGAGGCGCCCCAGGCCTTCGGCAGGCTCAACGCCCGCCGCACCCCGGCCATCGGCATCGGAGTCTCCGTCGCCCTCATGGGCATCGGCGTGGTCCTCAACTACATCGTTCCGGAGAAGGCGTTCGGCTACGTCGTCTCGGTGGCCACCGCGGCCGGCATCTGGACCTGGATGATGATCCTGGTCAGCCACATCCGCTACCGGAAGGCCGTGGATGCGAACCGGCTGCCCGCCTCGTCCTTCCCGGCGCCCGGGGGCGCGATCTTCAGCTGGGTCGCCCTGCTCTTCCTGATCGGCGTCACCTGCATGATCGCCTACGACAAGGACGCCCGCGTCTGCCTGTACGTCGCCGCCGTGTGGGCCGTCGGGCTCGGTATCGGCTGGCGTGTGCTCAAGAGCCGCAACCCGCAGATCGCGGACCGCGAGCCGGAGTACGCGAAGGCCTCCGAGTAGGGGCGGAACGGGACCCCGTCCCCGCTGTCTCAGCAGATGGCCTCCGGATCTCGGATCCGGAGGCCATCTGCCTATCCTGTCGCTCATGCTGACCATCACCCGGGCTCTGTTCGACCAGATCGTGGCGCACTCACGCGCCGACCACCCCGACGAGGCCTGCGGCGTCGTCGCGGGCCCCGAGGGCAGCGGCCGCCCCGAGCGCTTCATCCCCATGCAGAACGCGGCCCGCTCGCCCACGTTCTACGAGTTCGACTCCACGGACCTGCTGAAGCTCTACCGCGAGCTGGACGACAACGACGAAGAGCCGGTGATCATCTACCACTCGCACACCGCGACCGAGGCGTATCCGTCCCGTACGGACATCAGCTACGCCAACGAGCCCGGTGCGCACTACGTCCTCGTCTCCACGGCGGACACGGACGCCGCCGGACCGTTCCAGTTCCGCTCGTTCCGCATCGTGGACGGCGAAGTGACGGAGGAAGAGGTCCAGGTCGTCGAGGCCTACTAGGCCACGACCGGCACCGCGCGTCGCCCCGCCGCGCCCTGCGTACCGCATGGTGAGCAGGATGCGTCCAGCATGCGGAATCACACTCCGGGAACGGGGCCGGGAATCGATACGATGACCGCATGGTTCCCCATGACGTGAGCGACAAGACGCCGAGCACCCTGCTGCTCGTGGCGCGGCTGCACGTCGACCTGTGCCGCCTCGCGAGCGCGATGTGTCCGGCCCGCGCCATGCCCTGAGCGACGATTTCACCGTCCGTACGGCCCGAGCGCACTCCGCACCGCACCACCCCTCGCGCGGGGGCTTCAGCCGCGCGCCCCACGCCACACTTTCCGACAGGAGCCCACGCCATGGCCATCGAGGTCCGCATCCCGACCATCCTCCGCACCTACACCGACGGCGCCAAGGCCGTGGAGGGCAACGGGGACACCATCGCCGAACTCTTCGCCGACCTCGAGTCCCGGTACGGCGGCATCCAGGAGCGGCTGATCGACAAGGGCAACGGCGACCAGTTGCGGCGCTTCGTGAACGTCTACCTCAACGACGAGGACGTGCGCTTCCTCGACGGGATCTCCACCAAGCTCGCCGACGGCGACAGCGTCACGATCCTCCCCGCCGTCGCCGGTGGAATGCGCTGATGCGCTACGACTCCCCGCTCGCCGCCGTCGGCAACACCCCGCTGGTCCGGCTGCCGCGCCTGTCCCCGTCGGACGACGTCCGCATCTGGGCCAAGCTCGAGGACCGCAACCCGACCGGCTCGATCAAGGACCGCCCGGCGCTCCACATGATCGAGCAGGCGGAGAAGGACGGCCGCCTCACCCCGGGCTGCACGATCCTGGAGCCGACGTCCGGCAACACGGGCATCTCGCTGGCGATGGCGGCCAAGCTCAAGGGCTACCGCATCGTGTGCGTGATGCCCGAGAACACGAGCGAGGAGCGGCGGCAGCTGCTGGCCATGTGGGGCGCGGAGATCATCTCCTCGCCCGCGGCGGGCGGCTCCAACACGGCGGTCCGCGTCGCGAAGGAGATCGCCGCGGAGAACCCGACGTGGGTGATGCTCTACCAGTACGGCAACCCCGACAACGCGGGCGCGCACTACGCCACCACGGGCCCCGAGATCCTCGCCGACCTGCCGTCCGTCACCCACTTCGTCGCGGGCCTCGGCACCACGGGCACGCTCATGGGCGTCGGCCGCTATCTGCGCGAGAACGTCCCGGACATCCGCATCGTGGCCGCGGAGCCGCGCTACGACGACCTGGTCTACGGGCTGCGCAACCTCGACGAGGGCTTCGTCCCCGAGCTGTACGACGCCTCCGTCCTGACGACCCGATTCTCGGTCGGCTCGGCCGACGCGGTCACCCGCACCCGTGAACTGCTCCAGCAGGAGGGCATCTTCGCGGGCGTCTCCACCGGGGCCGCGCTGCACGCGGCGATCGGCGTCGGTAAGAAGGCGGTGAAGGCGGGCGAGACGGCGGACATCGTGTTCGTCGTCGCGGACGGCGGCTGGAAGTACCTGTCGACGGGTGTCTACACGGCAGCGACGACCGAGGACGCGATCAAGGCGGTCCAGGGCCAGCTCTGGGCCTAGGCTCCAGCAGCGGGGGAGGTACGGGGGCGCCGGTACCCCCGCCTCACGCGGCCAGGTGGCGTACCTGGTCCCACACCGCCGGGTCCACCACGCCCACCCGTCGGCGGAACTCCCACACCTCGACCGCCCGCAGCTCGTCCGTCTCCAGGAAGCTCGGGCGGCCCTGTGCGTCCCCGACGGTGCCCGGCGGAAGGCTGATCACGCCCCGGCGCTCGTCGTGGTACTTGCTCGTGATCTTCGCGACCTGGGCGGTGCCGCCCCGCACCGACAGCACCAGACACGGCCGGTCCTTCGAGCCCGGCCGGTCCTCGTAGGGCACGTCCGCCCACCAGATCTCGCCCGGCTTCGGCCGCCGCTTCGGGCCGCGCCGGGGGCCGGGGCGTCCCGGCGGCCGGGTCCGCCCGGCAGGGCGGCGCGGACTGCGCCCGCGCCCGTCGACCACGGAGACGATCAGCGCGAGCACGACGACGGCACCCAGTGCGAGCCACCATGACGTGTCCATGCGCCAGAGGCTACCGGCCCCCGCCCCCCGACGCCCCCGGCCCAGCCCCGCCACGGGCGCCCGCACCCAGGGTTCCCCGTTGTGGACCGTCCCCCGGCCGCAACCCCCGACGCCCCCGGCCCAGCCCCGCCACGGGCGCCCGCACCCAGGGTTCCCCGTTGTGGACCGTCCCCCGGCCGCAACCCCCGACGCCCCCGGCCCAGCCCCGCCAGGGGCGCCCGCACCCCCGAACCGGTGACAGCGCAGGTGAGTTCCCCCACAACCCCCCGCCCTGGAGGAGCGACCGGCCGTTTCGCGCCTTACGCTCGACAAACCGCACGACCCGCCCCCAGCCCTCCTCGTCATTGGAGGTTCAAGCTCCATGAAGCTCACCGTCGTCGGCTGCTCGGGGTCGTTCCCCTCCGCGGAATCGGCCTGCTCGAGCTACCTCGTAGAGGCCGACGGCTTCCGGCTGCTCCTCGACATGGGCAACGGTGCCCTGGGCGAGCTGCAGCGTCATGTGGGTCTCTACGACCTCGATGCGATCTTCCTCAGCCATCTGCACGCGGACCACTGCATCGACATGTGCGCGTACTTCGTGGCCCGCTACTACCGCCACGAGGGCGGCCGCTGCGGCGCGATCCCGGTCTACGGACCCGAGGGGACCGAGCAGCGCCTGACCACCGCGTACGCGGACACCCCGTCGGCCTCCTCCATGAGCGAGGTCTTCGACTTCCACACGCTCAAGCCCGGCAGCTTCGAGATCGGCCCGTTCACCGTCCGCACGGAGCGCGTGGCGCACCCTGTCGAGGCGTACGGCATCCGGCTCGAGCACGGCGGCCGGACGCTGACGTACTCAGGTGACACCGGCGTCTGCGAGCCCCTGCACGAACTCGCCGCCGGATGTGATCTGTTCCTGTGCGAGGCCTCCTTCACGCACGGCAAGGAGGACGTCCCGGACCTCCATCTCAACGGCCGCGAGGCCGGAGCGCAGGCCCAGCGCGCGAACGCCGCCCGGCTGGTGCTCACCCACATCCCGCCGTGGACCGACGGCGAGCAGAACCTCGCGGACGCCCGCGCCGTGTACGACGGGCCGGCCGAGGTCGCGGTCGCCGGAGCCGTCTACGAGATCTAGCCATTGCCCCGTACGGACGCACCGACAGGGCGTTCCGCGCGACAGGCCATAAAATTGCATAGATCCGACACATCGCCCTGATCCGAGGAGACCGAGGAAACATGGCCGATGAAGTCGCGGACAACCGCCCGCCACAGCAGCCCCCACCGGTCGAGCTGAAGCACGACGCGATCGGCTTCGTCGACGCGCTCGTCATCGGCATCAACTCCACCTCCCCGGCGTACTCGCTCGCCGCGGTGATCGGCCCCATCGTCGCCCTGGTCGGCATCTACGCCCCCGGCGTGGTGCTGGCCTCCTTCGTGCCGATGCTGCTGATCGCGTCCGCGTTCTTCTACCTCAACAAGGTCGACCAGGACTGCGGCACGACCTTCTCCTGGGTCACCCGGGCGATGGGCCCCTGGGCCGGCTGGCTCGGCGGCTGGGCGATCATGATGACCGGCGTGCTGGTGGTCGGATCGCTCGCCGACGTGGCGATCGGCTTCGGCCTGCTGGCCGTCGGACTCGACAGCTGGGCGGACAACGAGTGGATCCGCCAGATCCTCACCGTGGTGCTGATCGTCGTCATGACGGCCGTCTGCGTCATCGGCACCGAGGCGTCCGCCCGTGTGCAGAACCTGCTGATCCTGGCGCAGATCGTCTGCCTGCTCGTCTTCGCCGTCGTCGCGATCTACCGCGTCTACGCCGGTACGGGCTCCCTCGACGCGATCGAGCCCAAATTCTCCTGGCTGGACCCCTTCGGGGCGGGCGGCGCGGCCCTGACCGGCGGCCTGCTGCTCGGCGTGTTCATGTACTGGGGCTGGGAATCCGCGGTCAACCTCACCGAAGAGGTCAAGGACTCGGCCAGCGCCCCCGGCCGGGCGGGTGTCTGGTCGACGGTGGTGCTGCTCGTGTCGTACCTGTCCGTCGGCATCGCGGTCGTCGCGTACGCCGGACCGGCGTTCCTGAGCGAGAACGCGGCCGAGGAGGAGTTCATCTTCGCGCTGCTCGCCGGTGATGTGCTGGGCGGCTGGGACTGGCTCCTGCTGCTGGCGGTCGCGACCTCCGCCCTGGCCTCCACACAGACCACCATCATCCCGGCGTCGCGTACGGCACTGTCGATGGCCCGGCGGAAGGCGCTCCCGCCGCCCTTCGCCCGGATCCACCCGCGCTTCCGCACTCCTCATGTGAGCACCTGGGCCGTCGCCGTCGTGGCCATCGTCTGGTACCTCGTGGTCAACCAGATCAGCGAGAACGCGCTCTTCGACTCGCTCACGGCGCTCTCGCTGCTCATCGCGTTCTACTACGCGCTGACCGGGGTCGCCTGCGCCGTCTACTACCGGCGCCATCTCACCGAGAGCGTCCGCAACTTCTTCCTCATCGGCCTCGGCCCGCTCATCGGCGCGGGCCTGCTGGCATGGCTGCTCGTGGAGTCCGTCGGCGACATGGCCGACCCGGAGAACTCCTACAGCGGGGTCTCCTGGTTCGGCCTCGGCCCGCCGCTCGTCATCGGTATCGCCATCGTGGCCGTCGGCATCGTCATCATGATCGTGTGGCGGCTGATGTCGCGGGAGTTCTGGCGCGAGCGTCCCGGGGTTGCCGACCCGGCCGCCGTGCACGCGGACAAGGGGCACTGAGATGTCGGTCGTTCTGGGATACGACGAGTCACCGGGCGCGGTCCACGCGCTGCGGGTCGCGATCGAGGTGTCGGCGGCGTTCGACGAACCGCTGGTCCTGGTCTACGGCACCGCCGCGCCGGGTTCGCTGGGCGAGGAGTACCAGTCGCACCAGGAGGCCGTCCGGCAGATGGGCCGCGTGGTGCTGACGCATGCGGTGGAGGCGGCGGAACAGGCCGGGGTCGCGACGACGGTCGAGCTCATCGACGACAAACCGGCCCAGGCACTGCTGGAGGCGGCCGCCCGCTACGGGGCGCGGGTCATCGTCGTCGGCAGCTACGGCGAGAGCCCGATGCGCGGCGCCCTGCTCGGCTCCACGCCGCACAAGCTGCTGCACCTGTCGACGGTGCCGGTGCTGTGCGTTCCCGCCCCTGCCTGATCCGCGGAAACAGGTGAAGCCCCCGCCCTGATCGGGGGCTTCGGACCGGCAGGGCGCGACGGGGCTACGCCTTCGTGAGGTCCTCGACCTCTTCCTCGGGCTCGCGGCCCGGGGTGGTGAGGTTGAACTTGACGATCGCGAAGCGGAAGAGGAAGTAGTACACCGCCGCGAAGACCAGTCCGATCGGAATGATCATCCAGGGCTTGGTCGCATTGCTCCAGCCGAGACCGAGGTCGATGAGGCCCGCGGAGAAGGTGAAGCCCGCGTGGACTCCGAGGGCCCAGGTGACGGCCATCGAGACGGCGGTCAGCAGGGCGTGGATCACGTAGAGCAGCGGCGCGATGAACATGAACGAGAACTCGATCGGCTCGGTCACACCGGTGACGAACGAGGTCAGCGCGAGCGAGACCATCATGCCCGTCACGGCCTTGCGGCGGTCCGGGCGGGCCGTGTGGGCGATCGCCAGGGCGGCGGCCGGCAGGCCGAACATCATGATCGGGTAGAAGCCGGACATGAACAGACCGGCGTCCGGGTCACCGGCGAAGAAGCGGTTCAGGTCACCGTGGACGACCTCGCCGGCCGCGTTGGTGAAGTCACCGATCTGGAACCAGGCGACGGTGTTCACGAACTGGTGCATGCCGATCGGGATCAGCGCCCGGTTGATGGCACCGAAGATGCCCGCGCCCGCGGCACCCAGCCCCGTCATCCACTCGCCGAAGTTGGAGATGACCTCGCCGATCGGCTCCCAGACCAGACCGAAGAAGACACCAACGATCACACCGACGAAGGCCATGATGATCGGGACGAGCCGGCGGCCGTTGAAGAAGCCGAGCCAGTCGACCAGCCTGGTGCGGTGGTAGCGCTGCCACAGGACGGCGGTGAGCAGACCCATCACGATGCCGCCGAGGACACCCGGGTTGTTGTACGTCGCGGCGACGTCCACGCCCTTGTTCGCGGTGGTGTTGACCACGGCGTCGGTGACGGGGAACGCGGTGAGCACGTTCTTGTAGACCAGGAAGCCGACGACGGCGGCCAGGGCGGTGGAGCCGTCGGCCTTCTTGGCGAAGCCGATGGCCACGCCTATGCAGAACAGCAGCGGCAGGTTGGCGAAGACGGCGTCACCGGCGGTGGCGAACACCGAGGCGACCTTGTCCCAGCCGAGGCCGTCCTTGCCGAAGACGTCGGGCTGGCCCAGGCGCAGCAGGATGCCTGCGGCGGGCAGGACGGCGATCGGCAGCTGAAGGCTGCGACCCACCTTCTGCAGGCCCTGGAACAGGCCCGCTCCCCACTTCTTCGCAGGCGGCGCCGTGGCCGCGGTGGCCGTACTCATAACTTCCTCCTGGGGGTCCCCCCGGCCGGAGGCTGGGGGAGGGCAAGGCACCGCCATGCTCGGAACACGGGGGAGGGCGGCGTCTCGAAGGGGAACGCGATAACATCGCGTGGTCTACACCACTGAGTGGTGTAGACCTGTTGTAGCACGGTAGGGGTTCGATAAGGAACCTGCGAATTTCAGAGACCCGATAACAATCCGGTCAATGCAACGCCAAGGCCCCCGTACCCAGAGGGCCGGGGGCCTGCGTGCGCCGGACGGGGCGGCGAGAGCGCTGCGTTACTTCGTGACGTCGCGCTCGATCTCTTCCTCGATCTCCTCCGGCTCCCGCCCCGGAGTGGGGATGTCGAACATCGTGATCGCGAACCGGAAGAGCACGTAGTACACCACCGCGAAGCACGCCCCGATCGGCAGGATCAGCCAAGGCTTCGTATCCAGATGCCAGTTGACGACGTAGTCGATCAGTCCCGCCGAGAAGCTGAAGCCCGCATGCACCCCCAGCGCCCAGGTGATCGCCATCGAGGCACCGGTCAGCAGCGCGTGGAGTCCGTACAGCAGCGGCGCCGCGAACATGAAGGAGAACTCGATCGGCTCGGTCACGCCGGTGACGAACGACGTCAGCGCGACCGAGAACATCAGGCCTCCGACCCGCTTCCGCTGCTCGGGCCGGGCGCAGTGGGTGATCGCCAGTGCCGCAGCCGGCAGGCCGAACATCATGATCGGGAAGAAGCCCGACATGAACTGTCCCGCTGACGGGTCCTCGGCGAAGAAGCGGGTCAGGTCGCCCTCCACCACCGAGCCGTCCGCCGTGGTGAACCGGCCCGCCTGGAACCAGAAGAAGGTGTTCAGGAACTGGTGCATGCCGATCGGGATCAGCAGCCGGTTGGCGACACCGAAGATGCCCGCGCCCCACGACCCGAGATCGATCAGGTGCTTCGCGAACGCGGTCAGCGCGTCACCCACCGGCTCCCACAGCAGGCCGAACACGACGCCCAGCACACAGCAGATGAACGCCATGATGATCGGCACCAGCCGCCGGCCGTTGAAGAAGCCGAGCCAGTCCACGAGCTTCGTGCGGTGGTAGCGCTGCCAGACCACGGCGGTCAGCAGGCCGATCATGATGCCCCCGAGCACACCCGGGTTCTGCGGCACACCGTCCGGAAGCGCCTCGGTCACCGTCCCGTCGATCGGGAACGCCTTCAGCACGCTGTAGTAGACGAGAAAACCGGCGACCGCGGCGAGCGCGGTCGAGCCGTCCGCCTTCTTGGCGAAGCCGATGGCGACGCCGATGCAGAAGAGCAGCGGCAGACCGAGCTTGCCGTCGAGGATTCCGGTGCCTCCGAAGACCAGCACCTTGGACGTCTTGACCCAGAAGTCGCCGTGCAGATACGCGCCGAAGAGGTTGCCGAGGCTGACCAGGAGCCCTGCCGCGGGCAGAACCGCCACCGGGAGCTGCAGGCTCCGGCCCACCTTCTGCAGTCCCTGAAAGAGCCCGTTCCACCACTTGCGCTGCGGCGCGGCCGTACTCTCGGCACTCATCGGCGTCCTCCCGGAACTCGCCTGGTTTGGCAGGAGTTGCAGACTGGTGTAGACCAGTTCTGATACGGCTCCGGGCCCGGTCGGACAACAGGGTTCCGGTGATCGACATCATTCGGCACGAGACGGTTACTCGCCCGTGAAGATGGGCCAACCGTGCGTTACCGTGACAAAGCGGACCGATGGTGGGCCGAGGCAGCGCAGCGCCCCGTGCGGGCGCCCTTGAAACGCAGGGAGAAGACATGGCCAGCAAGGCTGAGAAGATCGTCGCCGGGCTCGGTGGAATCGAGAACATCGAGGAGATCGAGGGCTGCATCACCCGCCTCCGCACCGAAGTCATCGACCCCGCAAAGGTCGACGAAGCCGCGCTCAAGGCCGCCGGCGCCCACGGCGTCGTGAAGATGGGCACCGCGATCCAGGTCGTCATCGGCACCGACGCCGACCCCATCGCCGCCGACATCGAAGACATGATGTGAGCCGCAGCGCGACCTGACATGCGCTGCTGACCCCGGCCCGCAGCCGCACAGGAGGGCCCCCTTCCAGCCCGGAACGGGGCGCTCCCGCGCAGCCGATAGGCTCAAGACCATGTCTCGAATCGACGGCCGCACCCCCGAACAGCTCCGCCCGGTCACCATCGAACGCGGATGGAGCAAGCACGCCGAGGGCTCCGTCCTCGTCTCCTTCGGCGACACCAAGGTCTTCTGCACCGCCTCCGTCACCGAAGGCGTACCGCGCTGGCGCAAGGGCAGCGGCGAAGGCTGGGTCACCGCCGAGTACTCCATGCTCCCGCGCTCCACCAACACCCGCGGCGACCGCGAATCCGTACGCGGCAAGATCGGCGGCCGCACCCACGAGATCAGCCGCCTCATCGGCCGCTCCCTGCGTGCCGTCATCGACTACAAGGCGCTCGGCGAGAACACCATCGTCCTGGACTGCGACGTGCTCCAGGCCGACGGAGGCACCCGCACCGCCGCCATCACCGGGGCGTACGTCGCCCTCGCCGACGCCGTCGCCTGGGCCCAGGGCAAGAAGCTCGTCAAGGCCGGCCGGCAGCCGCTCACCGGGACCGTCGCAGCCGTCAGCGTCGGCATCGTCGACGGCACCCCGTTGCTCGACCTCTGCTACGAGGAGGACGTCCGCGCCGAGACCGACATGAACGTCGTCTGCACCGGCGACGGCCGTTTCGTCGAGGTCCAGGGCACCGCCGAGGCCGAGCCGTTCGACCGCAAGGAGCTCAACGCCCTGCTCGACCTCGCGACCGGCGGCTGCGCCGATCTGGCGGCGCTCCAGCTCGAGGCGCTCGGCCGCACGGCGGGGTGACCCCCGCCACCCGGGCCGGGACCGCCGGGTAAAGAAGCAACCAAGAACCCCCTCGGGGGCGTCGTATGTGTCACGGGCGCACGGGCCGAACCGTGCGCCCGGCCGTATCCGGGGAGGACCGTTCCATGTCTGCGCGTCGCCGCATCGCCATCACGCTCGCAACCGCCGCACTGCTCGTACCCGTCACCGTCGGCTGCAGCGCCATCGACAAGGCATTCGACTGTGTCGAGACCGCCGATGCCATCGCCACCAGCGTCGACAAGCTCCAGCAGGCCGTCTCCACCGCCGCCGACGACCCCACCCAGGCGCGCGAGGCCCTCGACGACATCGACCGGGAGCTCAAGAACCTCGGCGACAAGACGGACAACGCCGACCTGAGCAAGGCGGTCGACGACCTCGGCGCCGGCGTCGCCAGTGTCCGCAAGTCGATCGAAGGCGGAGACGCCACACCCGACATCAAGCCCGTCACGGACGCGGCCGCCGAGATCGGAAAGGTCTGCACGCCCGGATAATCGGGCCCATGACCCGTCTCATCCTCGCCACCCGCAACGCCGGGAAGATCACCGAACTCCGGTCCATCCTCGCCGACGAAGGTCTGCCGCACGACCTCGTCGGCGCGGAGGAATACCCCGACATCCCCGATGTCAAGGAAACGGGCGTCACGTTCGCCGAGAACGCCCTTCTGAAAGCCCACGCCCTCGCCCGCGCCACCGGCCTGCCCGCCGTCGCCGACGACTCCGGCCTCTGCGTCGACGTCCTCGGCGGTGCGCCCGGCATCTTCTCCGCCCGCTGGGCAGGCACCCATGGCGACGACGCGGCCAACCTCGACCTGCTGCTGGCCCAACTCGTCGACATCGACACCCCGCACCGCGGCGCCCACTTCGCCTGCGCCGCGGCCCTCGCCCTCCCGGACGGCACGGAACGCGTCGTCGAAGGCCGCCTCCCGGGCACCCTCCGCCGATCCCCCCACGGCACGAGCGGCTTCGGCTACGACCCGATCCTCCAGCCGGAGGGCGAGAGCCGGACCTGTGCGGAGATGACCCCGGCGGAGAAGAACGCGATCAGCCACCGGGGGAAGGCGTTCCGTGCGCTGGTCCCGGTCGTACGGGAGCTGCTGGGCTGACGCATGCGAAAGGGCCGCCCCGTCACCGGGGTCGGCCCTTTCGCATGGTGCGGCCGGTGGGATTCGAACCCACACGGGTGTGAACCCACTGGGACCTAAACCCAGCTCGGCTGCCAGTTACGACACGGCCGCCGACCGTCAACCATGGTACAAGCCCGAGGCTGACGGGGCGTGGGCTGTGCGGGCGCGGAAGGTCAGAACCTCGGCTCCGCCGTCTGCGCGTGGACCAGTTCGGCGGCTTCCTCCTTGGAGGCCACCGACGGCGGCGAGCCCTCCAGCGGCTTCTGGGCCGTCTCCTTCATGCACGCCACCGCGATCACACCGATCAGCGCCGCCGCCATCGCGTAGTACGCGGGCATCAGATTGCTGCCCGTGAGGCTGATGAGGGCGGTGATGACCAGGGGGGTCGTGCCGCCGAACAGGGAGGCGGAGAGGTTGTAACCCACCGACAGGGAGCCGTAACGGACGTTCGTCGGGAACAGGGCCGGGAGCGCCGCCGACATCGTGCCGAGGAGACAGACCAGGGAGAGGCCGAGCATCAGCATGCCGGCGGTGATCGCCGGGACTCCGCCCTGGCCGATCAGGAGGAACGCGGGCAGCGAGAGGAAGAAGAACCCGAGCATGCCCGACATCAGCAGCGGCTTGCGGCCGAAGCGGTCGTTGAGGCGGCCCACCCGGCTGATCACCAGCATCAGCAGCACCATGGTGCCGAGCAGGATCAGCAGGCCGTGCGTCTCGCTGTAGCCGAGCTCGTCGGACAGGTACGTCGGCATGTAGGACAGCAGCATGTAGTCCGTGACGTTGTACGCGCCGACCAGCGCGATGCACAGGACCAGCGTCCGCCAGTGATCGCGGAAGATCGTGCCCAGGTCGCCCTTCATCGAGGTCTCGACGGTGTCCGCCGCCTCCGACGCGTGGGCGCTCTCGTCGGCCAGCTTCTTGAAGGCAGGGGTCTCGTCCAGTCGCAGCCGCAGGTAGAGGCCGACCAGGCCGAGCGGGCCCGCCACGAGGAACGGGAGGCGCCAGCCCCAGGCCTCCATGCCCGAATCGCCGAGCCAGGCGGTGAGCAGAGTGACCAGTCCGGCCGCCCCCACGTATCCCGCGAGCGTGCCGAACTCCAGGAAGCTGCCGAAGTAGCCGCGTCGCTTGTCGGGCGCGTACTCGGCGATGAACGTGGAGGCGCCGCCGTACTCACCACCGGTCGAGAAGCCCTGGACCAGCCGGAACAGGATCAGCAGGACGGGGGCCCAGAAGCCGATCGCGGCGTACGAGGGGATCAGGCCGATCGCCAGGGTGCCGACGGCCATGAGGATCATCGTGAGGGCGAGGACCTTCTTGCGGCCGATCCTGTCGCCCAGGGGGCCGAAGAACATGCCGCCCAGCGGCCGGACGAGGAAGGCGACGGCGAAGGTCGCGAAGGAGGACAACAGCTGGACGGTGTCGTTCCCGGACGGGAAGAAGACATGGCCGAGGGTGACAGCCAGGTAGCTGTAGATGCCGAAGTCGAACCACTCCATGGCATTGCCCAGCGACGCCGCTTTCACGGCCCGCCGGACCGCTGCCTCGTCCGTGACGGTGATGTCGGTACGCCTCAGCCGGGGGTTCTTCCGCTTTTCGACGGTGCGGAAGAGTATCGGGTGGCGTCGGACCGCCGCGGGATCGGCCGGTGATTCTTCGCCGGTGACCGCCATGACCTGGTTCCTTTCCTGGGGGTGTTGCGTAGCCCAGAGGAACGTGTTCTCGATCGTGGCGGCCGCAAACCGGAGTCCCCTCGGAAGGGGACTCCGGTCACCCGCGCGTACCCGTGTGGCCTCAGATGCCGAGGTCTTTGATGATCTTCGCGACGTGGCCGGTGGCCTTGACGTTGTAGAGCGCCCGCTCGACGTTGCCCTGTTCGTCCACGACGACCGTGGAGCGGATCACACCGGTCACCGTCTTGCCGTACAGCTTCTTCTCGCCGAACGCGCCGTACGCCTCGAGCGTCTCCTTCGACGGATCGCCGACCAGGGTGACCTTCAGGTTCTCCTTGTCGCGGAACTTCGCCAGCTTCTCCGGCTTGTCCGGGGAGACGCCGATGACGTCGTAGCCGGCGCCGGTCAGCAGCTCCAGGTTGTCGGTGAAGTCGCAGGCCTGCTTGGTGCAGCCGGGGGTGAGGGCCGCCGGGTAGAAGTAGACGATCACCTTCCGGCCCTTGTGCGCCGCGAGCGAGACCTCGTTGCCGTCGGCGTCGGGCAGGGTGAAGTCGGGGGCGGTGTCGCCGGGCTGAAGTCGCTCGCTCATGGCTCTCCTCGGAAGGCGTGCGGGTGTACGGCGTCGTGGGTACGTCGAGAGTAATAGGGGTGCCGTCGGGTGCGCGGCCGGTCGAGCTGACAGACTGTCGAGGAAAGGCTTCGGCCACGACCACGACCACGGAGGCAGCGCGGTGTCGGACGCGAGGACCCCTGCGCAGATCGAGGCGGACATCGTCCGCCGGCGCGACAAGCTTGCCGAGACGCTCGACGAGATCGGTGTGCGGGTGCACCCGAAGACGGTCATCGGCGACGCGAGGGCGAAGGTGGCCTTGACCGTGGACCGTACTGCAGGCCGCGCCTACGTGGCCGTGAACCGCACGGTCTCCGACGTCCGTTCGCAGTTCGTCGCGGACGACGGCGCACCGCGGCTGGAGCGCCTTGTTCCGGTGGCTGTCGTGGTCGTTGGCCTGATGGGCCTGCTCGCGGTGTCCATGCGAAGGCGCCGGGGGTGACCCGCAGACACGGCGGGCGCCCGGAGGCAGGTAGGTTCGAGGCGTGAGCACCGACAGTCATCAGCACCCCACGCACGACAAACTGCCCATCCGGATGCTGCACGACCGCGTACTGGTGCGGACCGACATCCCGGAGGGTGAGCGCCGTTCCAGCGGCGGCATCGTCATTCCGGCGACCGCGGCGGTCGGCCGGCGTCTGGCCTGGGCCGGGGTGGTCGCGGTCGGGCAGAACGTACGGACGGTGGAGCCCGGCGACCGGGTGCTGTACGACCCCGAGGACCGCGCCGAGGTCGAGGTGCGGGGCGTGGCGTACGTCCTGATGCGGGAGCGGGATCTGCACGCGGTGGCGGCGGACCGTTTCCAGGGCTCCGAGGACTCGACCGGCCTGTACCTGTAGCGCGGCAGCTTCGAAGAAGGGCCGGTGACCGAGGTCACCGGCCCTTTCCGCTGCCCTTTGCTACCGTGGAGACACCCCGACGAGACGCGCCGTACCGGGCTGGCAAAGACGACGCACCCCGTTGAAGTTCCGCGTCTCGGAGGTGCCGTCATGGCCTGGGTTCTGCTTGTTGTCGCCGGTCTGCTCGAGGTCGGCTGGTCGATCGGGATGAAGTTCACCGACGGGTTCACCCGGCTGTGGCCGAGCGTGTTCACCGGTCTGGGGATCGTCGCCAGCATGCTGCTGCTCTCGCACGCCGCCAAGACCCTGCCGATCGGCACGGCGTACGGCGTGTGGGTCGGCATCGGTGCGGCCGGTGCGGCCGTCGTCGGCATGCTGGTGCTGCACGAGCCGGTGACCGCTGCCCGGATCTTCTTCGTCTGTCTGCTGCTGGTCGCCGTGCTGGGGCTGAAGGCGACGTCCGGTCACTGACGTGACGGCGGCTCACTGCGGGCGGCCGAGCGGCCGTGGCGGAGGGGGCCCGCCGTCCCCGGTGGGGCCCCCGTCGGTACCGCCGCCCGTCGACTGGCCTCCGTCGTCGCCCCCGCCGGTCGTGGCCCCGCCCCCTCCTCCCGTCTCGCCGCCGTTCTGGCCCCCGTCCGTCTGCCCCTCGGTGTCACCGCCGGTGGCCGCCCCGCCGTTCTGCTGCCCACCGGTCGGCCCGCCGTTCTGACCGCCGTTCTGCCCGCCGTCCGGCGGGCCCTCCGTGGTCCCGGGGCTCTGACTCGGTGACCCGCTCGGTGACTGCCCCGGCTCCTCCGGCTCCTCCGACGACTCCGACGGCGGCTGGAACTCCGGCGGCAGCTCCTCCTCGGCGCCCTCCTGCAGCTCCAGGTCGAACTCCGTGATCTCGGTGTCCTCCAGCGCCGCGCCCGTGAACTGGCCCCAGATCATTGCCGGTGCCCCGCCGCCGTTGATCCTCGGCAGCCCCATCGCCCCGTACAGCGGCTTCTGCGCGCCCGTCACCGGGTCCTGGCCCATCACCGCCACCACGGTCGCCAACTCCGGGGTGTAGCCCGCGAACCAGGCGGCCTTGTCCTCCTCCGCCGTGCCCGTCTTGCCCGCGGCCGGACGGCCCGCGGACTGGGCCGCGGTGCCGGTGCCGCTGTCGACCACGCTCTGCAGGATCGAGGTGGTGGTGTCGGCGGCCTCGCGGCTGACGACCTGCTTGGCGCCCGCCTTCGGCAGCCGCACCTCCTCGCCGTCCTTGGTGACCTTCGCGACGAGCGTGTACGTGCCGTGCCTGCCGTGGTTCGCGAGCGTCGCGTACGCCTCGGTCATGTCGAGGACGCTGGCCGTGGCCGGGCCGAGGGCGATGGACGGGGAGGCGGTGAGGTCGGGCGTGCTCGCCGGGATCCCGAGGCCGATCGCGGTCTGCCGCACCTCGGCGGGGCCGACGTCCATGGCCATCTGGGCGTAGACGGCGTTGACGGACTTGTCGGTGGCGGTGCGGACGGTGATGGGCCCGTACGAGTAGCCGTCCTCGTTCCCGGGCGCGTACGGCTTGCCGTTCCAGCCCTCGACCGTGCGCCGGTCGGTGCCGTCGTAGACGGTGTTGGGGGTGATGAGGACGTCGTCCTGGGTGGTCGAGCCGTTCTCGACGGCGGAGGTGAAGACGAACGGCTTGAACGTGGAGCCGACTTGGTAGTCGTGGCGGGTCGCGTTGTTGACGTACTGGCGGGTGTAGTCGACACCGCCGTACATGGCCACGACCCTGCCGGTGGCCGGATCGATCGACGCGCCGCCGACGCGGACGTTGCGGTCGGCCTTCCGGTCCTCGTCGAGTTTGGACATCACCTGGTCGTCGACCGCCTCGGCGAATGCTTCCTGCTTGGCCCGCTCCAGGGTGGTGGTGATCCGGTAGCCGCCGACGGCCAAGGTCTTCTCGTCGATGATGTCGTGGCCCGTGAGGTAGTCCTCGACGGCCTGGACGATGTAGCCGCGCTGTCCCGACAGCCCGGTCGCCGGCTTCGCACGGTGCGGCTCGGGGAAGGTGAGGGCGGCACGGTCGGCGGGGCTCAGCCACTTCTTCTTGACCATGCCGTCGAGCGTGTAGTTCCAGCGGGCGAGCGCGGCGGCCTTGTTCTCTGGGTGCGTGGTGATGTCGTACTGGCTGGGGGCGTTGAGGAGCGAGGCGAGGTAGGCGCCCTTCGCGGTGTCGATCTGCCCGATGCTCTGGCCGTAATAGGCCTGGGCGGCGGCCTGGATGCCGTACGCGTTGCGTCCGAAGTAGCTGGTGTTGAGATAGCCCTCGAGGATCTCGCTCTTGCTCTGTTCGCGGCCGAGCTTGATCGCGATGAAGAACTCCTTCACCTTCCGGGAGACCGTCTGCTCCTGGCCCAGGTAGTAGTTCTTCACGTACTGCTGGGTGATCGTGGAGCCGGACTGCTTGCCCTTGCCGGTGAGGGTGTTCCAGCCGGCGCGGACCATCGCCTTCGGGTCGACGGCCCGCTCGGAGTAGAAATCCCGGTCCTCGGCGGCCAGTACGGCCCGCTGGACGGTGAGCGGCACCTGGGCGAGCGGCACGTTCTCGCGGTTGACCTCGCCGTCGCGGGCGATCTGGGTGCCGTCCTCGTAGAGGTAGACGTTCGACTGGGAGGTGGCCGCGGCGTTGGCGGAGGGGATGTCCACAAGCATGTAGCCGGCCAGGAAACCGCCGATCAGCAGCAGTGCCACGAGCAGGACCGCGCCGAGCACCATCCGCCAGGTGGGGAAGATGCGGCGCCATCCGGTGCGCCCGCGCCGGGGCTTCGTCCCGGGCGCGGGCGCCGGTTCGACGGCGGTCGCGTCCCTGGGGGTCCAGCCCTGCTGATGCGGCTCCTTGCTCATACGGCCATACTGCCCGTTTCCGGTGGATATCCCGCGGATCCGGCATCGAGCTGCATCTTCCGGGGGACGGGCCCGCAACCCGACGGCGAAGCGCCCTGACATCCCCTGCCCGGAAAAGCCCTCGCGGCGGCCTGTCCGTTTCCGCTAGCGTCGTGCGCTTTGGTGTCGTGATGCGAAGGGGGCGCAGGTGCGGCTGTACGCGGTGGTGGCGGTCGGCGGGTTCCGCCGCTATGCGACCTACCGGGTGGCGACGGCGGCGGGGGTGTTCACCAACACCGTCTTCGGCTTCATCATGGCCTACACCTACACGGCCCTGTGGGAGCAGCGTCCGCAGCTCGGCGGGTACGACGTCTCCGAGGCGCTCACGTATGTGTGGCTGGGCCAGGCGCTGCTGATGACCTGCGCGATGATGGGCGGCGGCTTCGAGGACGAGCTGATCGAGCGCATCCGCACCGGCGACATCGCGATCGACCTGTACCGCCCCGCCGACCTTCAACTGTGGTGGCTGGCGGGGGACTTGGGCCGGGCCGTCTTCCACCTCATGGGCCGCGGCATCGTGCCGATGGTGTTCGGCGCGCTCGCCTTCGACCTGGCGCTGCCCGCGTCGCCGCTGACCTGGATCGCCTTCCTGGTCTCGGTGGCCCTCGGTGTCGTCGTCAGCTTCGCCGTGCGGTACCTGGTGGCGCTCTCCGCGTTCTGGCTGATGGACGGATCGGGTGTGCTCCAGATCTGCTGGCTCTCCGGCATGTTCTTCTCCGGGATGCTGCTGCCGCTGAACCTCTTCCCGGGCGCGCTGGGCGAGGTGGCCCGCGCGCTGCCCTGGTCCTCGCTGCTCCAGGTACCGGCCGATGTCTTCCTCGGCAGGCACACGGGCTGGGGACTCGCCGGGGCGTACGCCTTCCAGGCCGGCTGGGCACTCGCGCTGCTCGCCGCCGGGCGGGCGCTGCAGTCCGTCGCGACGCGCCGGGTGGTGGTCCAGGGTGGCTGAGACGCTCGTCGCCGGGCTGCGGGCCTACGGCATGATCGCCGCGATGTGGATCCGCTCCACGATGACGTACCGCACCTCGTTCGTGCTGACCACGGTGGCCAACTTCGCGGCGACCGCCTTCGACTTCGTCGCGCTCCTGCTGATGTTCTCGCACGTCGACGCGCTCGGCGGCTACTCGCTCGGCGAGATCGCCTTCCTCTACGGGGCGGCCGGCACCGCGTTCGGCCTGTCCGACCTGGTCATGGGCTCGATGGAACGGCTCGGCCGCCGGGTGCGCGACGGCACGCTCGACACCCTGCTGGTGCGCCCCGCGCCGGTCCTCGCGCAGGTGGCGGCCGACCGTTTCGCGCTGCGCAGACTGGGCCGGATCACCCAGGGGGTGCTGATCTTCGCCTGGGGCGTGGCGAGTGTCGACATCGACTGGACGCCCGTGCGCGTGCTCATGGTGCCGATGATGCTGCTCAGCGGTGCGGCGATCTTCGCGGCGGTGTTCGTCGGCGGAGCGGCCTTCCAGTTCTGGTCGCAGGACGCGTCCGAGGTGCAGAACTCCTTCACCTACGGCGGCAACACGCTCCTGCAGTACCCGCCCACGCTCTTCGCCAAGGACCTGGTGCGCGGAGTGACGTTCGTGGTGCCGCTGGCCTTCGTCAACTGGCTGCCCGCCCTGTACGTGCTCGGCCGGCCCTACCCGCTCGATCTGCCCCAGTGGTTCGCCTTCCTGCCGCCCGCGGTCGCCGCCGTGTGCTGCTGGCTGGCGGGGCTCGCCTGGCGGGCCGGTCTCCGTTCCTACCGCAGCACAGGGAGCTGACTCCATGCACACCGAGGCCACCGAGGACACCGATCTCACGGGGGACAGGGACTTCATCGAGCTCGACGGCGTCGAGAAGGTCTTCGACGTACGGCGCAGAGCGGGCCGGCTGCGTCGCGAGAAGCACCAGGTGCGCGCCGTCGACGGCATCACCTTCCGGGTGCCGCGCGGCGAGATGGTCGGCTACATCGGGCCGAACGGCGCGGGCAAGTCGACCACCATCAAGATGCTCACCGGCATCCTCACCCCGAGCGGCGGACGGCTGCGCGTCGCCGGCATCGACCCGTCCCGTGAGCGCAGCAGGCTCGCCCGGCGGATCGGCGTGGTCTTCGGGCAGCGCACCACCCTGTGGTGGGACCTGCCGTTGAAGGACTCGTACCGGCTGGTGCACCGGATGTACCGCATTCCCGACCGCCGCTTCCGGGAGAACCTCGACCGCTGCGTCGAGCTTCTCGATCTCGCCGAGCTGCTGGACGTCCCCGTACGCCAGCTGTCGCTCGGGCAGCGCATGCGCGGCGACATCGCGGCGGCGCTGCTGCACGACCCGGAGGTGCTGTACCTCGACGAGCCGACCATCGGCCTCGATGTGATCTCCAAGGCGAAGGTCCGTGGGTTCCTGCGCGACCTGAACGCGGAGCGCGGGACGACGGTGCTGCTCACCACGCACGATCTGACCGACATCGAGCAGCTGTGCAAGCGGGTGATGGTGATCGACCAAGGCCGGCTGATGTACGACGGCGCGCTCGCCGGGCTGCACGAGGTGGGGGAGAGCGAGCGGACGCTGGTGGTCGACCTGGAGCGGGAACTGCCGCCGGTCGTCACGGATCTGGCCCGTACCGTCCGGGTCGAGGGGCCGCGGCAGTGGCTGGCGTTCCCGGCGTCCCAGTCGGCCGCGCCGCTGGTGGCCGCGCTCGCGGACAAGTACCCGGTGGTGGATCTGTCGGTGCGCGAGCCGGACATCGAGGCAGTGATCGCCAAGATGTACGCGGAGCGCCCCGCGTTGTAGCGGCGCGGCTGGGCTCCGGGGCGGGGCGCTGGATAGTCTTTCCGCATGAGCGAACTCCCTGAGATGCGCGCCTCCGACGCCGAGCGCGAGCGGATTGCCGAACGGCTCCGAGACGCGGTGGCGGAGGGGCGGCTCGACATGGAGGAGTTCGAGGAACGCCTCGACGCCGCCTACAAGGCCCGTACGCACGGTGAGTTGGAGCCCCTGGTCAGCGATCTTCCGCTGACCGGCACCGCGGCGGTCTCCCCGCAGGTCGCCCCCGGCTCCGGCCGCTGGGCCGAGCGGATCGGCGGGCCGCCGACCTCCAAGGGCGGGTTCGCCTTCTGGGGCGGCTTCAGCCGCAAGGGCACCTGGACGGTCCCGCGTGTCTTCACCTGCTTCACGATGATGGGCGGCGGCGAACTCGACCTGCGCGAGGCCCGGTTCGAGGACCGGGAGGCCGTGATCCGGTGCTTCGCCGTCATGGGTGGCGTCAACGTGGTCGTGCCGCCCGATCTGCACGTCGAGGTCACCGGCATCGGCTTCATGGGCGGCTTCGGCGAGGAGGGCGACGCCGAGGCGGAGCCCGACCCGACCGCGCCGCGGGTGAGGATCACCGGCTTTGCGCTGATGGGCGGCGTGGGCGTGCAGCGCAAGCTCAGGAGGGCCGAGAAGCAGCGGCTGAAGGCGGAGCGGGCGGCGGAGCGGGAGCGCCTGGAGCAGAAGAAGGGCCGCAAGGAGCTGGGCTGAGGCCCCCCTCCGGCGCTCAGAGCCGGGCCGGGTCAACCGTCCTGGCCATCCGCGCGAAGCCCGCGTCGCTCGGGTGCAGATGATCACCCGAGTCGTATGCGGGAAGCAGCCTGCCCGGTGCGTACGGATCGCGCAGAGCCCGGTCGAAGTCGACGACCGCGTCGAAGATCCTGCCGCTGCGTACGGCCCTGTTGATGTCCCGGCGCACGTCCTGGACCGCGGGCGTGCAGCGCCGATGGCCGTCGCACGGCAGCAGCGTCGCGCCGATGACCCGCAGGCCCCGGAGGTGCGCCTTGCGGGTCAGTTCGGCCAGACCCGACGTGACCCGTGCGGCGTCGGGCTCTTCCGGCGCGTGCAGCAGGTCGTTGATGCCGATCGCGACGATGACGGTCCGGGCGCCGGGCCTGGCCAGCGCATCGCGCTCGAAGCGCGCCAGGGTGCTCGGGCCGCGGCCGTCGTCGAGGAGCCGGTTCCCGCTGATGCCCTGATTGAGCACGCCGTACTGGTCGGGGCCCCGGCTGTTGAGCCGGTCCGCGAGCGCGTCCGGCCAGCGGCGGTTGCTGTCGACGGTGGAACTGACCCCGTCGGTGATCGAGTCGCCGATCACGACGACCGCGCCGCGTGCGTCCCGCGTCAGGACGTCGACGGCGGTCAGATGCCGCCAGGCGAAGGTCTGCTCGGTGTACGCCTCCCCGTCCTCGTCCCGCGTACGGTCGCCGTCGGCGAGGTAGGAGGTCTGCCGGGCCCGCGGGTGCAGGGTGACGGGACCGGCGCCGGGTGTGTACACGCTGACCAGCAGATCGCCGTCGTACGGAATCCCCAGCTCGACGGGGTCGCTGACGAACTGCGACCCGGGCGCGATGGTGACGGCGTCCGCCTTGCGGAAGGTCACCCGACGCAGGGTGCCGGGCACGGCGGCCGCGGTGGTGCCCGCGCGCAGCGCGAGCGAGACCCGGGAGATGTGCAGGGGCTCGCGCCCGAGGAGGTTGGAGAGCGTGAGCCGGGCGCCGGTCCCGCCGATGCTGGTGTGCACGACGTTGCGTACGGACAGGTCGGCCCGGGCGGACTGGACGGTGTCCGCCTGGACCGGAGCGGCGGCCCAGGTGCCGACCCAGACCGGGGGTGCGCCGACGGAGGTCCGGACGGCGGTCCGGCCCTGGGCGGCGGCGCCGACCCCGAGGTATATCGCGCCGCAGATGAGGGCGGTGACGGCGGTGACGGCGGCGAGAGTCGCGTAGCCGCGACGCATGTTCATGAACACATCATCCGATATGGCGTGGGAACTCGGGATGCGCCCCGGGAGTACCTGGGGTAGGGACAATGCGTACGGGCTGTGCGGACGGGTGGAGCGAATGAACCAGCGTATGGACCACACAGGGCGGGACGAGCCGGCGGACCCCGGGCCCGGCGGCCCGGACAGCGGCGCGCCGGGGCAGGGCCGTCCCGCGCTCCCGGCGGCCGCACCCAGGAGCAGGGGCGCCCGCACCGGGGCCGGGCTGCCCGGGTTCGCGTACACCGAGGCCGACGAGGAGAAGCAGCGCGGCGTACGGCGTATGAAACTCACGGCCACCGGGATGCTGCTCTTCGTGGCTGTCGTCTTCGCCCTCGCCACCTGGGCGAAGAGCTCCGGCGCGGGCGGCTGGGCCGGTTACGTCGCAGCCGCCGCCGAGGCCGGCATGGTCGGTGCGCTCGCCGACTGGTTCGCCGTCACCGCGCTCTTCCGCCACCCCCTCGGCATCCCCATCCCGCACACCGCGATCATCCCCAACAAGAAGGATCAGCTCGGCGCCTCGCTCGGCTCCTTCGTCGGCGAGAACTTCCTCTCCGAGGACGTCGTACGCGCCCGTCTGCACGCGCTGGGCATCGGCGGCCGCCTCGGGGCCTGGCTCGCCGACCCCGCCCACGCCGACCGTGTCACCGCCGAGCTGTCCACCGCCCTGCGCGGCGCGCTGACCGTGCTGCGGGACGCCGACGTCCAGGCCGTCGTCGGCGAGGCCATCACCCGGCGCGCGGACAGCGCCGAGATCGCCCCAGGCGTCGGCAAGACCCTGCAGAAGGTCGTCGCCGACGGTGCCCACCACCGCGCCGTCGACCTCGTCTGCGCCCGCGCCCACGACTGGCTGGTCCTGCACTCGGACTCCGTGATGGACGCCGTCGAGGGCGGCGCCCCCGGCTGGACCCCGAGGTTCGTGGACCGCAAGGTCGGCGAGCGGGTCTACCGGGAGCTGCTGCGGTTCGTGACCGAGATGCGGGACATGCCCGGCCATCCGGCGCGCGGCGCCATCGACCGCTTCCTGACGGACTTCGCCGCCGACCTCCAGTCGGACACGGACACCCGCGCCCGCGTCGAGCGAATGAAGTCGGACCTGCTGTCGCGGTCCGAGGTGCAGGACGTGATTGCGTCCGCCTGGTCCTCCGTACGCGCCATGATCATCTCGGCGGCGGAGGACGACCGCAGCGAGCTGAGGCTGCGCGCCCGCGCATCCCTGCTCTCGCTGGGCGCGCGGCTCGCGACCGACAGCCGGCTCCAGGGGAAGCTGGAGGGCTGGGTCGAGGATGCCGCGGTGTACGTGGTCACGACCTACCGGGCCGAGATCACC
Organism: uncultured Actinomycetota bacterium; assembly: GCA_963836215.1. Classification (GTDB taxonomy): domain Bacteria; phylum Actinomycetota; class Actinomycetes; order Streptomycetales; family Streptomycetaceae; genus Streptomyces. Next base: position 2,844,314 of record CAWIIU010000005.1, on the reverse strand, counting down.
TCGCTGATCTCGGACACCGTCGCGGGCTGGGACGCCGAGCACACCTCGCGCAAGATCGAGGCGCACATCGGGCGGGACCTGCAGTTCATCCGTATCAACGGCACGGTCGTCGGCGCGTTGGCCGGCCTGGTGATCTACACCGTGGCACATGCGCTGGGCGGGTGACCGGCCCCTTCCTGACCTGTCACCCGCCCAGTCACTCAGGGGAGGTGTGGTGTAGTACGCGCGACGGCACGGATGCGTTCAACGGACCCCAGCGAATCCGTCGTACGCCCGCCCGCGCACTCACCGCACCCCGCCCCCGTCTCAGCCGAACAGCTGGCCGCGGACCGCGCCGTCGGGGAACTCGGACGTGTGGATGTTGGAGTAGTAGTTGTGCGGGGTGGCGCGCACCCGCTCGACGACATCCGCGTTCTGGCCGGTCAGCCTGCCGGAGACGGCGAAGATCCCGTCCGGCACGGGCCGGTTGAAGAAGTTGAGGACGATGTCACCGTTCTTGCCGAACTTCCCCTTGTGGATGTGGCCGTTGGTCGGGCTCTTGATGTTGATCCAGGCCAGGGAGTAGTCGACATTCGTGCCCTTGGGGTGCAGGAACGTCACCGCGTGCCCGTCCTTGTCACCGACCTTGGAGGCGTCGCTCTTCGGCACCTCCTGCGCGCCGTTGGACAGCGCCCGCAGCTTGCCGCCCTTGATGATGTCGAGCGGGTTGATGTTCTTGTGCAGCGGCTTGAGCTGTCCCCGCACGGCGCCGCCCGGGAACTCCACGCTGTGCAGGTTCACATAGAACCCTGCGGGGTTCGTACGGATGTCGTGCGCCAGCTTGGCGTCGGTGAGGGCCACCTGCCCGGCCGCCGAGTGCACGGAGTCGGGCATCGCGGTACCGAACAGCGGCACCTTGACGTCACCGTTCTTCCCGGCGGCGCCCTGGTGGATGTGGCCGAGGCTCGGCACGAAGCCCTTCCAGTCGAGGGCGAACGTGACGCGGTCCCCCTTCACCTTGACGAGCGCGACGGCCTTGCCGTCCGGGTCGTTGACGGCCGGGCCACCCGAGACAGGCACCTCGTTGGCACCGGAGAGCTCGGTGGCGAAGGTGAGGGCCCGCCCGCTGGACGGCTTGGTGAAGGTGCCGCTGCTCTTGTGGGTGCTGCTGCTTCCGTGGGTGTCGCCCCCGTCATGGCCGCCCCCGTGGGCGAAAGCGGGGGTAACGCCCGCCGCGCCGAATGCAATTGCAGCTGCCGCCACCGAAATGAATCGCTTGTTCATTGTTCTCGTTCCTCCCGTTGAGGCCGACTGGTCGGGTCGGTCGCCGAGAAGTACGCGTTCCGGCGCGCGCTTGTTCAAGGGAAAATTTCGCAATTCAGTTGAACCACCGGTCAGTTGCTGCCGTACAACAGGGCAGACCACTGCACACCCACAAACCGGGGGAACAACCATGCGCAGGAACCGCTTCACCACGCCCGCCGCCGCTTCCGCGGCCGCGCTCGCGCTGCTCACGCTGACCGCGTGCGGCGGCTCGGGGGACTCGTCGGGCCCGGATGCGGGGGCAGCGGTGGGGGCCGCAGCCAAGCCTGCAGGGGCCGCGTCCGTGACGATCGCGGAGTCGTCGGTCGGCAAGATCCTCGTCGACGAAACCGGCCGTACGCTGTACGGATTCACCAAGGACAAGCCCGGCGCCAGCAAGTGCGACACCGACTGCATCGCCGTCTGGCCGGCCCTCACCTCGGCCGAGGACGTCACGGCGGGCACGGGCGCGAAGCCCGCGCTGCTGAAGGAGACGAAGCTCGGCGAGGGCGCGGAGCAGGCCGTGTACGGGGACTGGCCGCTGTACTACTACGTCGGCGACGCGACACCCGGAGACGTCAACGGGCAGGGCCTGGACGGTGAGTGGTTCGTGATCGCGGCGGACGGAAAGCTCATCAAGAAGGCAGTCTGATACAAGGAATTCATGGATCCGTTACGAAATCCGGACGGTAATTCTTGAATTCGCCACAGTGGCTGGATACTTCACTCGTGATTCCGTTCACCGGTGATGCACGCCACCCATGAACCTGCGACGGCCGGGTCGTCCCTCCCGGCCGTCGCAGCCGTGCCCATTCCCGGTGGCCGGGGCCCACATCCCCCGGGGCCGACAGCCGCCGGGAATGCGGCGCGTATCCGTACGGCGGCGAGTTCGTACGGCGGCGAGTTCGTGCGTCGGCGTACGTGCACGGCGGCGAGGCACCCGGCACCGGGGTTGCGCCGTGGCGGGGGCTGGGCGGCTTCAGGCAGCCGAACTCACTGCTTGGCGACGTTGATCCGTACGACGGCGGTCTCGGACACGCCTTGGCCGGCGTCCAGGTCCACGCGATACAGGAACTGGTCCTCACCGGAGTAGCCCTCGGCAGCGGTGTACACGACCGTGTTCCCGTCGATGGTCGCTGTGCCGTGCCTCGGCGCGGAGCTGACGGCGATGCTGAAGTCCGCGTCGTCGAGGACCATCTGCACATTTCCGCCGGTGCCGTCCCCGAGAGTCACGTTGTCGTTGCCGAGCACCTTGACGACGATCTCCTCGCTGGGCGCGGCGCCGTGCCGGTCGTCGGCGAGTTCGAGAGCGGGCTCGGCGGTCGGCGTGGCTGTGCCGCCGGCGGCCTCGCCGGAATCGGGCTCGGCGCTCCCGGCGCTCTGGGCTCCACAGGCGGTGGCCCCGGCAAGGGCCACGACCAGACCGGCCGCTGCCAGGGCGACGCGCCTGCGCGTACGTATCCGGCTCATGTGCTCCCCAAGGCTGACGGATCAGAACCGAGCGGGGTGAGCATGGCATTCCGGTTACCCGTTGGCGGTACAACAGTGACTATTCGTGGCCGAGTTGTGATGATCGTATGCGGATCTGGACGCAGAGTGACCATATGCGGGTACGGAACGGTCCGGGATGGGTCGGACAGTGCACGAATCGTGAAAGGCGCACTGGTCACGGCACATCCGGGGGAGCGGAAACCGGGTGACGGTGGGTAGCGGGGGCGGATGGCGGGCGGGAGCCCGTCATCCGGACCGGGGGTACCCGATCCCCTCCCTGGCGCTGGACGGCCCGGCGTGGCCCGCTCGCCGCCCGGCCGCCGTGAAGGCTTGCTGCCCGCCGGACGAAGGGCCCCGATCCGGCTCGTGACCGCCGCTGCCCCTTGACCTCATGCCCGCCGCGCCTCGGACCACCGCGCCTGCAGACGACGTCTCCGTGGACCCGGGGGCCCGGGGCCTCTGCCCGGTGACCGGGCGGGGAGTCCACGGGCCCGGCACACGTCGGCCCCCGCCGCTGGAATTCGCCGAAGGGAGCGGCGGGGCCGAGGCGGTGATCGAGCGGCGGCAGGAGCCCGCGGACCCCGGCCGGATCAGCCGCCCGCCATCGCGCAGCCGCTGCCGTTCGGTCCGGGCACGCCGTCGATCCAATTGCTGTTGTTCTCGATGTAGTAGCTGGACATGACCCCGTACTTGCTCCAGCCGCGGGGCTGGACCATCACCCAGTACGGGTTGCCGCCGACCGACTGCCCCGGGATCTGGCAGTAGATGAACACGTCGTCCCAGGAGTTGATCTGGCCGATGACCGTGGGGCAGTTCGCGGTACTGGGCGCATTGAAACAGTTGCCCTCGTTGACGTCGCGGATGTTGACCCCGTCCGCCCACACGCCGTAGTAGCCACGCCCGTGCCCGTCGGCGGAGGCGCTCTCGGCGGTGGTGAACACGAGGGCGAGCGCCGCAGCGGCGGCGAATACCGCGGTCTTCTTGCGCATGGGAATCCTTTCGATGCCGTGCCGGATCAGTGGTCGCGCTGAGGGGAAGGTCAGGTGCAGGCGCCCGGGACCGTCCGGCCCCGGTCGGTGGAGGGCGTACACGGCAGTCGGCCGGGTGTGGCCAACACGCTAGAACCGCCCGGGCGCCTGTGGTCCTGACATCCGTCAGGACCACGACCGTGCGGCGGGGCGGCAGGCTCGGTCACTTGCCCGCGAGGGGCTGCCGCCGGTTCCGAAGGCCCGATGACGGCCGGGTCGACGGGGGGTCTCGGCAACAGCCTCCACCCGGCGCGATCGGGTGCTCGCTCCTGCCTCAACTCCCAGAGCGGTCTGGCAGCCTGGACGCGTGCCGATCGAGGGATACGACGACGAACCCCTGAGCGCCGGTGAGGACCTCCTGTCCCTTCCCGGGTTCTGGGCCGTGCACCTGATGTGGCTGTGCGACATGGACGGCGAGCACGGCGAACCGTCCCCGGAGTGGTTCGGCGCGGACGCGGCCGACGCGGACGCGGCGTACGAGAAGGTCACCGACACCGAGCGCCGGCCGGCGTTCCGCATCCCGTTCACCGACGGCCACAGCGTGCTTGTCGTCTACCGGAACCACCCCGACGACGCGGGCATCGAGTACCTCGTCACGCACCCCGACTGGGACCGCCCCGGCCGACTGGCCACGCTCGACGGCCACCAGGCGGGCCCCGGCCTCGCGTGGCGGGAGTTGGCCCACATCGCGAACACTCCCGACCGTGACGCCCCCAAGGTCCACGATCCGCACGCCAGGCTCCTGCTTCTGCTGCCCGCGCTCGGGGACGAGGACCTTCCCCCGGACGCGGAGGACCTGGTCGCAGCCGCGCTGCTCCATGTCGGCGCCCCGAAGTCCGAGACCTCGCACGTGGCTTCGGCGCTGCTACGGGACCACCCGCTCTGGCAGCCCGCCCAGTGGACGCTCCCCTCCGCATCCCCGCTGAGCGGCGCCGAGGAGCCTTTCACCGGCATCCTGTGCTGCGACGAGCCGATGAGCCCGCGCTGCGGGGTGCGGCTCGCGCGGGGCATGACGCGCGAGCAGAACGACCGGTTGGCGGGGGCGTTGGGGACGGGGTGACCGAATCGGTCACAGGGGGGCCTGGCTCAGGGCCTCACGCGATGCTGAGTCGCCCTGTCCGGAGGACGGTGTGATTGGCAAAGAGCGCGTCGAGCCGGACCTCGCGGGTCAGATCGCCGGTCCACTTGGCGTCGGGGAGGTCCTGGTAGCCGGACGCCCTGACCGTGCGGGCCCGTACGCATTGGGTGAGGATCCAGCGTGCTTGGGTCTGGTTGGTGGGTGGGTTGGCGTACATGCTTGCCGCGAGCCGCCACAGGTGGTCGCCGGTGGCGTGGTCCGGTTCGACGACTCCGACGACGGCGATGTCTCCGAGGCCGCGGGAGTCGCTCGACCGGGTTGTGTAGGCGACGGCCAGGTCTTCGAGCGGGAAGACGGTCAGGCGGCTGCGGGCAGAGAGGAGCTCGGCCATCGTTGGCAGTCCGTTCTGTTCGGTGCCGCGCGGCCGTATCGTCGACGGCCGCGCGGAGGGGTCAGCAGCCGTCGCCCTCGCCGCAGCACGCCGGTGGGTTGTATTCGGCTGCGGTGCCCCACAGTTCGTGGTCGACGGTGTAGCCCAGCTCTTCGATGGCCTGGACCGTGCGCTTGATGGCGATGCCGTCGCGCAAACGCCGGCCCTTGAGCGGGTTGTGGTGCAGGAACCTGCCGAACCGGCGGTCGCAGAAGTCGGCGTACTCGCGGCTGTGCAGGATGAAGGCGTGCCAGCCGGGGTCGACCTTCCGTGACGGGGACAGCGGCACATCGTTCCGCTGCCCGGCCATGTCGATGAAGGCGAGCGCCTCATTCATGACGCGTTCGGCCCGGGGCCGGTCCACGTTCTCCTCGAACTCGAGGAAGGTGACGAGCCGTTCGAAGAGCTCGGCGTCGACGAGCCCGCGGCCGGTGATCTGTTCTGTTGCGAGAGCGGTCATGCGGAACTCCTCGGGTGAGTGGTGACGGGTTGCGGACAGCACGGGCCCGCGAACACCTCGATGTCGAGCACGTGGGCGCCGATCCGGCCGCGGGCGATGCCGACGCTGTGCGCGCCGGTCGTCAGAGGCTGGTCGCACCAGACGCAGGCGCGGCCGGCGTACTGCTCCCAGCTCAGAGCCGCAGCCGCTGGCAGCCGGTGTGGGTCGGCCACGGGCACGGTCATGGGGCCGGCCTGCAGCGGCGGCGGTGGCCGCTCGAGGGCGCGGGCGCCGTTGCGTGAGTGCGAAACCGGCTGCCTGCACGGCAATTCGCCAGGTACAGCTTGATCCTCATTGGGGTGGTCCCGTCGTGGACGGACAGCGATGAGGACGAAGCTAGAGACGCACTGTGCGCGCACGCCAGCAATGTGCAGACATGTGCGGGACCAGCCTCTACGCCGTGTGATCGCTGCTATGCGCCCTTGACGGCGCATCCCTTGAAAGCGACAGTGTGCACACATCTGCACAAGCACAGCTGGAGGTTGACATGGCGTTACTGTTCGTCGGGATCGATCCCAACACTGGTGACGATGAGAGCCCCACAGTCTGGGTCGATGTGGAGAGGCAAGAACTCGTCTTCCAGGGCTGGAAGCCGAGCCTCGAACTCGACTACGAGGCGGGTCCGTTTGCGGCTTGGAAGAATGGCTTCCGTCACGACCCTGCAGACCGTGCGTCCTGGTGGCGGCCCTGGCTCGACCTCATGGCCGAGACGGTGTCCCGTGGTGTGATCGTGCGGCGGGCCCGCATCGTGTCCGAGCCGGTGAGCGAATATATTCGCTACGAACACTCTGGCACCTTCACGAACGTTGCGGCCGGGGAGCAAGTGAGGTGGCTTCCACGGCGTCAGGCATCTACTCTCACCCTCCCGGGCAACGACTACTGGCTCTTCGACGAACAATTGGTGCGCTGGAACCACTTCGCTGGTGATGGATCGTCCATGGGCGGGGAGATCAGTGAGGACCCGGCCGCAGCGAAGCTGTGTGCCGAGGCATTCGAAGCGGTGTGGTCGCAAGCAATACCGCACGACCAGTACGAGATCCACTAGCAGGAAGTACCCGACAGGCCAGCTGATGCCCGTTTCCCCTTCGTCTTCTGCGCAGGCTGCACGCTCATTGGTAGCTCGTCGACTGCGTGACCTGCGTAAGACATCAGGGCTGACGGTCACCGAGTTGGCCGATCGGTGCGGCTGGCACCACGCGAAAACATCTCGGATCGAGAATGCTCGCACTGCTCCTTCCGCCAGGGACATACGTCTGTGGTGTGATGCTTGCGGTGACGTCGACGAAGCTGACGACCTCATCGCTCAGTCCCTCAATGCAGAGTCGATGTACAGCGAGTGGCGCCACCAGGTGCGCAGTGGGCTGAAGCAGTTGCAGGGAAGGCGCGTTCAGTTCTTCCGCGAGACACAGCTCTTCCGCGTCTATTCCTCGACGCTCGTTCCGGGGCTATTGCAGACCGAAGGATACGCGTCTGCACTGCTGAGTACCATCGCTGCATTCCGAGAGATCCCCAACGACGGCGCGGAGGCTGCTACTGCCCGGGTCAAGAGATCGCGGGTTATCCATGAACCGGGCCATCGGTTCGTACTCCTCGTAGAGGAAGCGGCGCTGCATTACCGCCTCGGGGAGGCGGAAGCGATGGCCGCCCAACTCGGCTACCTCCTGACCGCCGGCGCACTTCCTTCTGTGTCGCTCGGAGTCATTCCGATGACAGCCGAGCGGCTGCACTGGCCGGTCGAGACATTTCACGTGTACGACGACAAGCTCGTGTCCGTGGAGCTGTTGTCCGCTCGCGTCACGGTTACTCAGCCTTCTGAGGTCGCGTCTGTACGTGAAGGCGTTCGAGGAGTTGCGCGCAATGGCGGTGTACGGGCAGGTGAGCGCGGGCGCTGATAGTGAAGGCTATCGACGCCCTGAACTGAGCCCCTACCGTGGGCCATGTAGACATCACAGCGTCGCTGACACACCCTCATGCCGCCTGAGGCTCCAGGTGTCCGGCACCTCCATGCGTGGACCCTCGCGCTTGCGGTGTGAATCCCTATATTGGGATTAGGAGGGTGCCCCCCCACCCAAGTCGTATCTCAAAGGAGCGAGATATGGAAACCTTGCTATGGAGTAGGTGGGTCCGCACAGGGCTGTGTCAACTCCAAGAAATCTATGTGCCCTTGTATCAATCGACACGGCTGTTCCGCGTGTACTGCTCGACGCTGCTCCCGGGGTTGCTTCAGACAGAGGGGTACGCGAAGGCGTTGCTGAGCGCGAATGCCCGTTTCCGTGAAGTGCCGGACGACGGGGCGGAGGCCACAACCGCACGCCTGGATCGATCCCGGGTCATTCATGAGCAAGGGCACAGGTTCATCTTCCTCGTTGAAGAAGCTGCCCTGAACTATCAGTTGGGCGACGCAGACGCGATGGCCGCACAGCTCGGCCATCTGCTGACCGCCGGCGCACTTCCGTCGGTGTCGCTCGGTGTCATACCCACGGCCACACCGGAGCGACGCCTGTGGGCGCAGGAGACGTTCAGCATGTACGACGACACACTCGTGTCAGTGGAGCTCCTGTCGGCGCAGGTGAACGTCACGCAGCCGAGTGAGATCAATCTGTACCTGAAGGCGTTCGAGGAACTGCGCTCGATGGCGGTGTACGGAGGCGAGGCGCGGGCGTTGATCGTGAAAGCCATCGAGGCCCTCGAGTGACGAGGCCTGTCTCGGACCATCCAGGGCAGCGTTACCGGGCAGCGGAGGAGGGAGTTGCGTCTGCGCAGGCTGGACGTGAGTCGCTCGCACCGAGAACGCTGACACCGTTCCTTCCGCCGAGGACATCCGGCTGAGGTGTGGTGCTTGCCGTTATGTCCGCCAAGCCGACGGCCTCAGGCAGGCGTCAGGGGCCGTGCACGTTCGTACAGCTCATGTGCGTAGCGGTTCCGTAGATGTGGGCGGATGGCAGCCATCATGGAGCGGAAGCGGTCGTCCAAGCGGCCGGATTGAACCTGCTTGTAGTCGTCCAGCATCCCGTGCCAATCGCCGCAAGCTTCCTCCAGATGGCCAAGCTGCAGCTTCCGTTCTGCGAGCGTTGCTCCATGGCGTGCCCGTGCTCTGCGATACGTAGGCTCCCGCAGACGGTTTGACTCCTCCAGTGAGGCCACCGAGCCAGCGGTGTCGCCAAGCTCATAACGCACCTGCCCTATGTGGTAGTTCAGCGCTGCAGGGTCGTAGGAACCGAATGCCTTCGCGCGTGACTCAGCCTGGTTCATCGCTGCCTCAGCCTCATGCATGCGGCGAAGTGCCACGGTTCGATTACCCGTCTGGGCAGCTGCGTGAGCCTGCTGCCCCGCCAGAAACGCACGCATCCGCGGTCCGGCTTGAGGCGAAGCCGCGGCGGCAGCGTCGGCCAGTTCAAGCGCCTTCGTTCCATGACCGAGGTCCACGGCTTGAACGCTCATGCCTCGGAGGGTCGTGCAGTAGGTCAGGTGGTCTTCCGCACCACCCGCCAACTCGAGGGCCTTGACGTAGTAGCGCTGAGCCAGCCCGTCGGCGCGCTCGTCCATTGCCATGTATCCGGTCAGGTAGCAATGATCGGCTGCGGCCGACAGCATCGCCTTGCGGATCGGCTCAGGGCCCTCTGCCTTGAGGTATGGGCCGATGGTGTTGACCAGGAACGCCGCTGCCATAGGGCGGGCATGACGGCCGCCGAACATGTCGTCGATCTCGCTGATCCGTTCGGAGACGTTGGTGACTGCATCGACCTCGCCCTGCCCGATCTTCCTATGCGGGTGTCGACGGTGGGCCGCGAACCGCTCCACTACGTCGGGGAAGCCCGGAATTAATGCGGCAACGGAGTAGAGCCCAGCGCTACCAAGTACTGCTCTCCGGGATGGGTCCATGTCCACGCTCCCCAGTTCGACCAGTCCGGTCACGGTATCTGGGGAGTCACTGAGGCTGACAGGTGTAGCCAGTCCCGCTTCGCGTGGAGTGACGGGTCTGGACAGGCGCCTGGAGAACGCTTCGAGAATCGCTTGGTGTACACGCGACCGTGGCACGGTGCCCGACAACCAGTGGCACACGGCCGAGTCGTCGTACCGCAGAGACAGGCCAAGCTCGGAGCCGACTCTATTGACGGCGCGAGCAACTTCGCCGTTCGTCCAGCGGGCTTCTGCGATCAGTGATGCGAGCGACAGGTTCGGTGTGCCGGTGCCCATGAAGTGACCTCCCTACGCAATTCAGTACTTTCAACGTCCCTGCTCGGCAGTCCCATACCTACCTGGAGTGGCGAACGGTTCACTAAACGTTAGCGTGCTGCAGTCGTGCGGCGTCAGGGTGCGATCGTTGGTGAGGTTGGCATGATGGACACGTGTCGCAGTGAAGTTCGGCGAAGGAAATGGGAGTTGCCGTTTCTCGCCGAGGCGAGTGAGCTGGCTGGTCTGCGTAGGGTCATGCGCCTCCATCTCAACCGCTGGGGCTTGCCGCATGTCGTTGACGCCGCGCAGGTCTGTACGACGGAGCTGGTGGCGAACGTGATCCGGCACGTTGGCCACCAAACGCCCACCACGCTCGCCGTTTCCATGAATGGCACACACCTGCGCATTGAGGTCCAGGATCCTGACACTCGTGCACTGCCCATGCTGCTCGACGCCCAAGCGGACGAGGAATCGGGTCGGGGCATGTTCCTGGTCGACGCAACTGCCGAGCGGTGGGGTGTCGATCTCCGTGAGGATCGCAAGGTCACGTGGTGCGAATTGGCCACAGGGCTTACGTCGCCGAACGGGCATGTCGCTATCCCGGGTGTCGCGCGAGCCGAAGCGCTATTGGGGCTCTGTGGCGTAGCGCGTCAACTGGGGCAGAAGCCGAACCAGGGGCGCCTTAGTCTGGCGATGGCGGAGGAGGTGGCCATCGAAGTGATGGCTGACCTACTTCAGTGGCTGCGCGCACACGGCTGTGACACTGACTCTGCGCTCGATCTGGCACAGCTGCACTACGAGTCTGAACTCGCGTGGGTCAAGACGTAGTTGGGGGTCAATTTTGGCAATGAGTGCCAATCGATGACTGAAGTCGGTCTATCTCGAACGTCCATGATCGAGTCTGACGTAACGTCTCGTCATGGACATGAGAGACCTGCTCTTACGTGTGGCCGCCTCCTATGACGCCAAGGCTGGTACGAGGGAACATGTCCCCGGCCAGCAGCTGCTTCGAAGTGTGGAGTCGCGCGGGGACCTAGCGGTGCCGGCTGGCTACATAGCAAAGGCCAGAGGCGGGCAGGGGACCGCAGCTGCGACCCCATGGATCGGCGTGTTCGACCCCGGGATTACCGAGGATCCTAAGCAGGGGTTGTATCTGGCCTACATCTTCAGCGCCGACCTCGTGACGGTGACGCTCACGCTCCAGCAGGGAATCACACGGCTCGAGAACAAGTTGGGGCGCGGCCTGGTGCTGCGTGAGCACCTTGAGCGTCGTGCGACCGAGATACGCAGGCGGTTGCCTGGCCAGGGCGGGCCGGGTTGGCAGCACCGACCGCACCTCCGAGACGATGGCAACAGAGTCAAGGCATACGAAAAGAGCAGTGTCGTTGCGCGGGTCTACAAGATGGCCGGTCTCCCTGCCGAGGAGGATCTTCAGCGCGACCTACTCGAAGCAACATCATTGCTTCAGCAGGCGGCAGCAGCCGAGAAGATGTGGGTCGTGGACGAAGAAAAGAACCTGCTAAACGCAGGCTTTGAGGGTGGCGGTCACGGGATGGAAGACCCGCTGGGAGGGTTTCATCCGAAGGACAGCAGTGACTACATCGCGCGTATCGCCGCAAAGCAGCAGCTCAAGAGCCGTGAGCACGAGCGGCTGCTCGAGCAATTCGGTCACTACATTGTGCAACGAGGGTACGTCCCCACGACGACCGTGCACCCAAGAGACCTTGTGCTGCATGAGCAGAAGAAGCCTGGGGCTGATCCCGGGTGGCTTGTTGAAGCGAAGGTCGTCCGCGGCGGAAACGCGACCAGTGCCGTGCGTGAGGCGGTTGGCCAACTGAGTGAATACAGCTACTTCCTCTATCGGGAGAAGAAGTTGGCTAAGCCGCACCTTCTCGGCCTCTTCACCGAGGACATCGGGATCTACTCCCGCTACTTGGAGGACCACGGCATCGCCTCAATCTGGCGCAACAGCGACGGGTGGGAAGGGTCCCCCCTCGCCACCAGTTGGGACATGGTCGACTGATCGCCAGCGGTGGTCAGAAGTCAGCTTGCCGCAATCGCCGAGTAGGTCCAGACATCCGCGGGGATCTCATGCCGCAAGTCCCACGTGATCGCCATCGGCTTGCTGCCCTTGTGTTCGACGTAGTCAGCGGGTCCGAGAAGCATCCATGGTTGAGGACCGCCGATGTCTGTCTTCTTGAAGCGGCGGACGAACAGGAGGACGTGCGAGCCCTTGGCCTTGTGGGTCTGGTACCGGACTCCCGTCGGGGAGGTGTCGGACGTCTGGTTCTGAGACTCCCAGTGGAAGCGGAAGTTGCTCATCGCGTAGTCCCGGTAGCGGGTCTGCGGTGAGAAGTCCTTCTCGTCCTTTTCCAAGGTGATCAGGAGGGCATCCGTGCGGATGCCCTCGCACCACTTCACGCCTTCACGGAAATGGCCGGGCATGAAGCCGCCGATGAAGGACTGGCCGAGGGCCGGAAGAATCTCCTCACGGCTGTACGAGGCGTGGACGGTGAGCGGCAGGCCGGCCAGATCGCCCAGCAGAGGAACCGGAACGTGATCCGTGCGGTCGAGGTTGTAGGCCAGGACCTGCCGGAGCTCGTCCCGGAAAGCCACGTGAGAGCCAAGGGAGTTCAAGGCCTCCACGTACGAGGTGAAGCCGCCGAGTGGCCAGAGCGAGAAGTAGAGCATCCGTGCGTATGCCTGCTCGCGCTCATTGAGGTCGCGGTAGTGAGGCGCGTCGCCGGCGAGGAGTTTCGTGTACGCCGCCACGCGTTGCGGGTCATCGACGTGGAGAAACGCCGAGACCCGCTTGAGTAGCGTCTCTTCTCCCTCAGGGATCGAGGACGTCAGGAGCTCCGCTCTCCGCAGAAGCCCTGTCCAAGAGTTACTTCCGCCTCGGTAGAGCTCCTTGAGCTCGCGTCTACTCTCCTGGAGATAGGCCCCGAGTCGGGTCTCTCTGTATCGCCCGACCTCGCGGGCAAGTTGCGTGACATTGACGCCGAGCTGGCTGCGGATGTTGTCGATGATCAGATCCTTGGCCTTGGGCTCAAGGATGATCTGGCAGCCGGAGGGAAGCTGTGGGAAGTCGTGCTCGATGCTGGCAAGGAGACGATTGCGGGTCAGGTTCGTCAGCGCACGGAACTGCTCTTCGAAGCGGAACTCCTTGCGGTGCTGGCCGATGAAGTCCAGGACGGTCAGGACTGCCTTGCCGTCGCTTCGACGTAGACCGCGACCAAGCTGTTGGAGGAAGACAGTCGAGCTTGACGTCGGTCGCAACAGCAGCAGGGTGTCGACATCCGGTACGTCCAGGCCCTCGTTGAACAGGTCAACCGAGAAGATCACCTGCAACTCGCCAGTCCGGAGGCCGTCCAGCGCTGCCCTGCGCTGTTCGTGGGGCGTTTCTCCAGACAGAGCAACGGCGTTGAGGCCTGCTCGCCGGAAGAAGTCGGCCATGAATTGCGCATGGGCGACGGAGACACAGAAACCGAGGGCGCGCATGGAGCCCGGTTCGGTGACCTTGTCCATGACAGCCTGCACGACGAGGCGTGCGCGGGCATCGTTGCCGGTGAAGAGACTGCTCAGGGCAGATGAGTCGTAGGCGCCGCGCTTCCACGCGAGAGCACTCATGTCTGTGTTGTCAGTGACTCCGAAGTAATGGAAGGGGCTAAGGAGGTCGTTCTCGAGTGCCTCCCACAATCGCATCTCCGCTGCGATGCGGCCATCAAAAAACTCGTCTTGGACGTTGCGTCCGTCCATTCGCTCGGGAGTGGCGGTCAATCCCAAGAGTTCAAGCGGCTCGAAGTGGTCAATGATCCGGCGGTAGGTCGGTGCTACGCCATGGTGGAACTCGTCAATGACGATGACATCGAAGTGTTCGGGTGCGAAGCGCTCCAGGGAACGGGCGTTGAGTGATTGGATGCTGGCAAAGACGTGAGTCCATTCCTCAGGGACGATGCCGCTGTGGAACTCATGGCCGAAGTTGGCGTCGACAAGGACGTCTTGATACGTGCGCAGGGACTGCCGGAGAATCTCCTGGCGGTGAGCGACAAACAGCAATCGCAGCTCCCGACCGTACTGTTGGCGCAGGCGCTTGTAGTCGAGTGCAGCCATGACGGTCTTGCCAGTTCCCGTGGCGGCGACGAGAAGATTGCGGTGTCGATCGTGGACTGTGCGCTCGACCTCGAGCCGCTCAAGCATGTCGCGCTGGTGCGGATAAGGCCGCACTTCCAGCCCTGACAATGTGATGCGGTGCCCTTCGACATTGCTGGGTCCGCGCCCTGCCAGATGAAGGGCTTCGTCCAGGCGACGGGAATCGCGGTCGGGGTCGTAGAGCTCGAAGGCTGACTCGCTCCAGTACGAGTCAAACGTTGCTTCAAACTTGCGCAGCACGTCAGGCGTTGAGATGGAGGAGAGTCGTACATTCCACTCAAGACCATCGAGGAGTGCGGCCTTCGAGAGGTTGGAGCTGCCGACGTACGCTGTGTCGTAGCCGCTATTGCGTCGGAAGAGCCAGGCTTTCGCGTGAAGGCGTGTGGATCGCAGCTCGTAATTGACCTTCACCTCGGCGTTGAACTTCCGGACCAACTTGTCCAGGGCTCGACGCTCGGTTGCACCGATGTAGGTGCTCGTGATCACGCGAATGGGAATGCCTCTCGCGTGAGCTCCCTCAAGAGACTGCTCGATGACACGCAGGCCGTGCCACTTCACGAAGGCACAGAGCAGATCCACGTGATCTGCGGTTGCCAGCTCGGCGCGCAGTTCAAAGCCGAGGCTCGGATCCTCCGGAGAATTGGTGATGAGCGCCGTATCGGAGAGGGGTGTCGCGGGGCGGATCGCGTACACACCCTGAGCTTCCTGTTCCGCGATGGCGAGCAATTGACGCGGGCCGTCGGCAACCAGATCTACCCACTCACGCGCCCCCTCGATGGTGTTCATCGACTCCAGGATGTGATTGGCCGCGTGCACGCGCTCCGCCGCTGGAAGTCTCTCCAGAACGCGCCGCATGGTCTCCGACACATGCCGCGCGATGACATGAGGCGATGACTCCTGGCCCACTTCATCGTCAATGGCATGCCAACCGCCCGCTGCACTGAGCTGCTTGAGCTGGTTCTCAAGGCGCAAGGTGATCAGTTGCTCGTACAGCCCGGCGACCGGCTGGTTGGCATCGATGGAACCCGTCATCGCGTCACACTCCCCGTTCAGACCTCCCAGTGCTATCAGGAGCAACTGACAGCTCAGTTCAGGGCCGCCCCCCCTCAGAACTCCAGCGCCCCGTGGCAATCCCTGTACGCCACCCCCGACCCGCACCAGCAAGGCCCGCCCTTCGCCGGTGGCCATGCCACCGCCTTGCCGCGGGCCGCCAGCGTCGTCGCGTACTGGGGGAGCAGGTCCGCGTTCGACGGGGAGGACTGTTCCGAGGCGGCGAAGGCCTCGTACGACGGGATCGTGCCCGTCACGATGCCCAGGTTCTCCGTGCCCGTCGCCGCCAGGTCCCGCAGCGATGCCTCCAGGTCCGTCAGGTGCGCCGCGTGCGTCGGGTACTCCGACTCGAGCTCGGGGTACGCCTGCAGCAGTTCGTCCAGTTCGGGCTCCGGCCAGTGGAGCACCGCCACCGGGAAGGGGCGGGAGAGGGCCGAGCGGTAGGAGCCCAGTTCGGAGCGGAGGCGGGCGATTTCGGCCTGGAGCTCGGCGGGGTTGTCCGAGCCCAGCGCCCACAGGCGGTTCGGGTCGTGGAGCTCGTCCAGGGAGATCGAGGCGTGGGCCGTGTGGACCTTGTCCGCGAGCGCGTCCCACTCGTCGTGCGGGCGGCCCAGCATGCGGCGGACGCGGTGGCGGCCCGAGAGCAAAGACCGGTTGGCGTACGGGACGTCGTCGTCGTCCGGGGTCAGCAGCAGCGTGATCGCCGTGCTGAAGCAGTCGTGGGACGCCTCGAGCTCGTCGTGGGCCTCGAGGGTCTCGGCGATGATCTCCCAGGGTGCCGGGTCCATGGGGGCGGCCGTGCGGATGCCCGAGATCAGGATGCGGGCCTCGGCCTCGTGGCCGTACTCCCAGAGGTTCGCCGCCTGCAGGGCCTTGATCAGCAACGGGTGATCCGGCTCGTCCGTGAGGAGGCTGTCGTAGAGGCTGGAAGCGCGTTCGCGGTCGCCGGCCAGTTCGAGGTGGGCCGCGGCCTGGAGCAGCAGCGGCTCCCGGTCCTCGGGGTACTGCGTCGCGGTACGCAGCAGGCGCTCGGCTTCGGCGATGTGATCGGCAGGAGTGTCGGGGCGCATGGTGGACACCGTACTGCCGTACGTGGGTTCGGCGGGATGCGGCCGTGAACAGCGGCCGCCCGGCTCTGGTGAGTTCGACGATCAGCGCCTAACCTGCGCGCGTGCGGGAGCGGATACCGGTCGTGGTGCAGGGGCGCGGCTCGCGGAGTCGGGCCCGGTTCGCGCGTGGGCTGTGGGCCGCGGCCGAGATCACCGTCACGCTCGGCGTCGTCGTACTCCTTCTTGTCGCGCACCAGCTGTGGTGGACCAACCGCCAGGCCCGTGAGGGCGCCGAGCGGCAGGTGCACGCCCTGGAGAAGGAGTGGGACGGGGGCATGCGCGGGGCTGAGCCGCCCCGACAGGACGCCGTCGAGCCGACGAGCCCGCCGGATCCGGAGCCGGACCGGCCCGGGGGCGAGGAACGCGAGGAGTCCGCACCGCCCGGTGCGCGAGCGCCCCGCTGGGACCAGGCGTACGCCGTCCTCCGGATCCCGCGCCTCGGCGTCGTCGCGCCCGTCGCCCAGGGCGTCGGCAAGAAGGGCGTACTCGACAAGGGATACGTGGGCCACTACCCGGGCAGCGCCCAGCCCGGCCGGCCCGGGAACTTCGCCGTCGCCGGGCACCGCAACACCCACGGTGAGCCCTTCCGGCACATCGACCGGCTGCGCGACGGGGATCGGATACAGATCGAGACGCGTGAGGGGATCTTTGTGTACGAAGTGGACGCACGCATCGCGCAGACCAGTCCTCGCGACACCGGGGTCATCCGGCCCGTGCCCCGCAGTCTCGTCACACCGTCCGCCGGGTACAGCGCGCCCGGCTACTACGTGACCCTCACCACCTGCACCCCCGAGTTCAGCTCGAAGTACCGGCTCGTGGTGTGGGGGAAGCTGGCGTCGATGCGGCCGCGGTAGCGACGGGCTGCTTGAAGGCCTACTTGAGGAGGATCCCGCCTCCCAGGCACGTCATGTATAACGGCTGAAGGTTCCGAAGCCCGGCAAACGACGCGATCAGCAGGTGAGAGGAGGGGAGCGCATGGACGGCCGCCGACTGCCGCGATGGGTGCAACCCGCCCTGCTCGCGCTGCTCCTTCTCGTCGAGATCCTGATCGTCGACGGCGGCTCACTGCCCGCCGCGGTCGCCATCGCCGCGACCGCCACGGCGACCGCCGGTTCCGCGCTCGTCGTCTGCGCCGTCATCAGCGCGCGCTGCGCTCCCGCCGTGCCGCGCACCCGGGTCCGTACCGCGATCCGCGACCGCGAACAGCGCACGGCGTTCCTGCCGCAGCGCGATCCGGACGCCAGGGGCAGGTCCAGGCCCCGAGCCCCCGGCCGTTCCCTCCTGACGGCCGCGTAGGGCTCACTCCGGACCTCTCATCGTCCCCGGACCCCTCGCGGGTCGTCATGCCGCCATGTCCGCATCCCGGCACGACGAGACCCCAGGAGGGCTCAATCCATGTCCGTTTTCGCCACGTTGGTCGAGCACCTTGCCGACCTGCTCCAGCCGCTCTTCCACGCATCGGCCGCCGCGGCCGCGATCGTTCTGTTCACCGCCCTCGTACGGCTCGCCGTGCATCCGCTCTCCCGCGCCGCGGCGCGCGGGCAGAAGGCCAAGGCCCGGCTCCAGCCGCAGATCAACGAGCTGCGCAAGAAGCACGGCAAGAACCCGGAGCGCCTGCAGAAGGCGATGATGGAGCTGCACGCCGCGGAGAAGGTGTCGCCGTTCTCCGGTTGCCTGCCGAGTCTGCTGCAGCTGCCGGCGTTCTTCCTGATGTACCACCTGTTCTCGAGCTCGAAGATCGGCGGCGAGCGCAACGCTCTGCTCGACCACGCGCTCTTCGACGCCCCGCTCGGCGCCCGCTGGACCGACGCACTGTCCGACGGCGGGGTGTTCGGCGGGGCGGGGCTCGTGTACCTCGCGCTCTTCGCCGTCGTCACCGCCGTAGCGATCTTCAACTACCGCCGTACGAAGCGTCAGATGGCGGCCTCGCCGCTGCCGCAGGACGGGACGCCGGGGATGGGGGCGATGACGAAGATCATGCCGCTGATGTCCTTCGCGACGCTGATCACCGTCGCCGTGGTGCCGCTCGCGGCCGCGCTGTACGTGGTCACCAGCACGATCTGGACGGCGGTCGAGCGCGTGGTCCTGTACCGGGACATGCCGGCGGCGGCAGCGCTGACGCCCGCGGTGTGAGGGTCGAGGCCACCGCGTGGGTGGTCCAGGTTGTGAACAGGGTCTTGCGGAGTGATCCGATGTCTTGGAGGATCAGCCAATCCTCCGAACCCCGATGGCCGCTACCCATCGTCCGGGCTCGCACCGAACCAGGGGAGACAGACCATGAAGCTGCTGCGTGTCGGCACCGCGGGCGCGGAGCGCCCCGCCCTGCTGGACGAGGACGGGACGACCCTGCGCGACCTGTCGGGCCTTGTCACGGACATCGACGGGGAGCTGCTTGCCGACGCCGCCGCCCTGGGCAGGATCCGGGCCGCGGCGGCGGCCGGCTCGCTGCCCGTGCTGGCGGCCGACGGGGTACGGGTCGGTCCGCCGCTCGCTCGCATCGGCAAGGTGGTGTGCATCGGGCTGAATTACCACGACCACGCCGCCGAGACCGGGGCGGAGCCGCCCGCCGAGCCCGTCGTCTTCTTCAAGGCGGCGGACACGGTCGTCGGACCGCACGACACGGTGCTCGTGCCGCGCGGCAGCCGCAAGACCGACTGGGAGGTGGAGCTGGCGGTCGTCATCGGACGTACCGCCCGCTATCTGGAGGGCGACGACGACCCGCTGGCGTACGTCGCCGGGTACGCGGTCGCGCACGACGTCTCGGAGCGTGAGTTCCAGATCGAGCGCGGCGGTACGTGGGACAAGGGCAAGAACTGCGAGACGTTCAACCCGCTCGGGCCGTGGCTGGTGACGACGGACGAGGTGCCGGATCCGCAGGCGCTCGGCCTGAAGCTGTGGGTCAACGGCGAGCTCAAGCAGAACGGTTCGACGGCGGACCAGATCTTCTCGGTGGCCGAGGTCGTGCGCTACGTCAGCCGGTTCATGACGCTGTACCCGGGCGACGTGATCAACACGGGGACCCCGGCGGGGGTGGCGCTCGGTCAGCCCGAGCCGAAGCCGTATCTGCGGGCGGGGGATGTGGTGGAGCTGGAGATTGAGGGGCTCGGGCGGCAGCGGCAGGAGCTGAAGCAGGCGTAGCCCTTGGGCGGGCGGCGGGCTCGCTTGTGCGGGGGCTCGTGGGCGGGGGTGGTCTTCTTGGGCCCCCGCCCCGGGGCAGGCACGGCCTGCGGCCGTTGTCCTCAAGCGCCGGACGGGCTGGAGGTGCCGGCCATGCGTGCTTTGTCGGGCCCCCGCCCCGGGGCAGGCACGGCCTGCGGCCGTTGTCCTCAAGCGCCGGACGGCAGGGATGTGCCCGCCCTTGGTCTTTGCCGGCCTGCGGCCGTTGTCCTCAAGCGCCGGACGGGCTGGATGTGGCGGGCTGGAGGTTGCCCGGACGGGCGAGCCCCCTAGACGCCCGACGCCGTTGCTGCCGTGAAGCGGTCCAGGGCCTCGACCACCATCGCGTGGTCCTCCGCCTGGGGGAGGCCCGAGACCGTGACCGTGCCGATCACGCCCGCGCCCTCGACCTTGATCGGGAAAGAACCGCCGTGGGCCGCGTACAGGTTCGGGTCCAGGCGGGACGACTCCTCGAAGGTCGTGCCCTTCTCGCGGTGGCGCGTGCCCACCAGGTACGAGCTCTCGCCGTAGCGCTCGACGACCCGGCGCTTGCGGTCGATCCACGCGTCGTTGTCGGCGGTCGATCCGGGCAGGGCGCAGTGGAACAGCTGCTGGGAACCGCGGCGGATGTCGATCGCGACCGGGGCCTCGCGCAGATGGGCCATCTCGACCAGCATGCTGCCGAGCGCCCAGGCGTCGGCGTTGGTGAAGCGGCGCACGGTCAGTCGTTGTTCCTGGGCGACGAGCTCGTCGACGGTGGGCGGTGTGGTCGTGGTCATGCGTTCACCTCCACGGTGACGCCCTCGCGGGCGGAGCGGTGCGCTGCTTCCAGGATGTCGAGCGCGGCGGCTGCCTGCTCGGCGGTGACCGGCGGGGGAGTGCCGTCGCGCAGGGAACGGGCGATCGCCGCGTAGTACGCCGGGTAGTCGCCGGGCAGTGTCTCGACGGGCCGGCCGCCGCCGGTGAGCGGGGAGTCCCCGGCGCCGATGCGGCCCCGGAGCGACTCGTCCTCGACGCCCCACGGCTTGTCCGCGGCGGGCCGCTTGCCGTCACGGAGGTCCGCTTCCTGAGGGTCGAGGCCGTACTTGACGTAGCCGGCGACCGAGCCGAGCACGCGGAACCGCGGACCGAGCTGGGCGGTGGTGGCGCTCGCGTACAGATGGGAGCGGACGCCGTTCGCGTGGGTGAGCGCGATGAACGTGTCGTCGTCGGTCTCCGCGCCGGGGCGGCGGATGTCGGCCTCCGCGTAGACCCGGGTGACCGGGCCGAACAGGGTCAGCGCCTGGTCGACGACGTGGCTGCCCAGGTCGTACAGCAGACCGCCGATCTCCTGCGGGTCGCCCGACTCGCGCCAGCCGCCCTTGAGCTGGGGCCGCCAGCGCTCGAAGCGGGACTCGAAGCGCTGCACGTCGCCGAGCTCGCCGTCGGCGATCAGCTTCTGCAGGGTGAGGAAGTCGTTGTCCCAGCGGCGGTTCTGGAAGACCGAGAGCAGCAGACCGCGCTCGTCGGCGAGGGCGGCGAGCTCGCGCGCCTCCGCGGCACTGCCGGCGATCGGCTTGTCCACCACGACCGCGATGCCGGCCTTGAGGGCGGCGGTGGCGAGGGGGACGTGGGTCCTGTTCGGGGAGGCGATGACCACGAGGTCGAGCTCGTCGGCCCGGGCCCACAGCTCGTCGGGCGTCGCGGCGAAGCGTACGCCCGGGTACTCGGCGCGGGCCTGCTCCTGCCGCTCCGGGTTCGAGGTCACGATCGTGTCGAGGGCGAGGCCTTCGGTCGAGGTGATCAGCGGGGCGTGGAAGACGGATCCCGCCAGGCCGTAGCCGACGAGTCCGACGCGCAGGGGGAGGCCGTTGCCAGTCATGCCTTCCACTTAAGCAACGGTGTTGCCAAAGTGCAAGCGAAGGAGAGAATGGGGTCGTGAACAGGATCGTGACGGGAGCCAATCTGCCGGTGCTGCGCAGCCACAACGCGGCGCTGGCGCTGGATCTGCTGCGCGTTGCGGGGGAGGGCGGGATCAGCCGGCTGGAGCTGGCGGCGGGCACCGGACTCACCCCGCAGGCGGTCAGCAAGATCACCGCACGGCTGCGGGAGAACGGCCTGGTGGTGGAGGCGGGCCGCCGCGCCTCCACCGGCGGCAAGCCTCCTACGGTGCTGCGCCTGGTCCCCTCCGCGGCGCACGCGGTGGGCCTGCATCTGGACCGCGACGAGCTGACGGTGGTGCTGCTGGATCTGGCCGGGGTGCTGGTGGGCAGCCGCACGGTGCCGCTGGACCTGGGCGCCGGCGGGGGCGCGGTGGTGGAGTGCGCGGCGGCGGAGGTGGAGTCCCTGCTGACCGCCGGATCGCAGGCCGCGACGGGATCCGGCCCGGGATTCGAGCCCCGGCTCGTCGGGGTCGGCGTGGCCATGCCCGGGCCCCTCGATCATGCGTCCGGCGTCGCCCATCGCGTCACCGGCTTCCCCGAGTGGGACGGCTTCCCCCTCCGCGACGCCCTCGGTGCGCGGCTCGGCCTGCCCGTCGTCCTGGACAAGGACACCAACGCCGCCGCCCTGGGCCTCGCGCTGCGCAACGGCGGGGAGTCGTTCGCGTATCTGCACCTGGGGACGGGACTCGGGGCCGGGCTCGTGCTCGGCGGCAGGCTCTACCGGGGGGCGCGCACCGGGGCCGGGGAGTTCGGGCACCAGGTCGTCCAGCTCGACGGCCCGCCGTGCAGCTGCGGGCGGCGCGGGTGCCTCGAGGCGCTGTGCCTCGCGGAGGTCGCCCGCGGGGATGTCGGGCGGGCTGCGGGGATCCTCGGGGTGGGGGCCGCGAACCTGGTCGAGTTGCTGGACATCGACCGGGTACTGCTCGGCGGCCGGGTCGTCGCCGCCGCTGCGGATGTCTTCGTCAGGGAGGTGGGGGAGCACACCCGTGTGCCGGTCGCCCTGGCGCAGGGCGGGCCGCACCGGGTGGCGCAGGGCGCTGCCCAGTTGGTGCTCGCGCCGTTGTTCGGGCGGGCCGAGGCGTCCTTCCCCGGGCCGTCCTTCCCCGGGCAGAAAATACGCTGATAGGGCGGAGTTCGGCCGTTCGGGGACGTGTCTGCCACGTCCCGTCGCGCGCGCGTGGCAGGGTCTCGCCCCACCCGGCCCAGCAGCCGAACAGCAAAGGCCAGCCCATGCGACTGCGCAATGTCCGCAATGCCCTCGCCGTCGGCGTCACCGCGGCCACCGTCGTCCCCGCCGCGCTCACCGGCCCGGCCGCCGCCGCCACCGCGCGCGCCACGGAAGCCGGGCCCGCACACACCACGGCCGCCGTCCCCACCCCGCCCAGCTGCGGAAAGCTGGCGGCGAAGAATTTCCCCATCGACACCCGGATGCACGGCGGACCACCCGTGCACCATCCCGGCGGCGGCTTCGAGCAGTGGTCGGTCGATCTCGCGAACACCACCGCCGAGCCCTGCCGCGACATCCACCCGGTGATCGTCTTCGCCGGGCGCGACCGCGGCCTCGAACCGAACCGGATCATCCTCGAGTTCTACGACGACGACGCTTCGCGCTGGCGGCCCGCGGCCCTGGAGACGACCGCCGAGGACGAGATCGTCGGTGTCCTCGACGACGGTGTCTTCCGCGGCTTCGCCGTGCCCGCCCGCGCGACGGTCACCGTCCGCGTCAGATTCGCGCTGACCGCGGACACCCCGCCCAACCAGGTCACCGTGAACGCGGCGATCGTCCAGCGCCGCGGTGACGACGGCGACTGGGTCGGCGAGTCCGGCGACTACCGCTTCGCCGTCCTCGACGACGACGGCTCCGGTGTCACCGTCACGCGCGACGAACTCGCCACCACCGGCACCGGCTCCCGGGCCCGCCTCGGCATCGCCCTCGGCACCATCGTGCTCGGCGCCGGCATCGTCGCCCTGGCGTCGAAGAGGCTGCGGGCGCATCGCCGCTGACCGCTGCTCCGTGCGCCGGCCGGTGATCGACGGGGTCAACGTCACCACATCCTGATTAGGCTGGTGGCGCCCGGGACACAGAGCCGTGCCCCGGCGGCCCAGCAGACCGCGCACGGCAGGAGTCCCGTCAGATGGCAGAGCGCAAGCCGATCGAATCCTGGCTCACCGACATGGACGGTGTCCTGATCCACGAAGGCGTGCCGATCCCGGGCGCCGACGCCTTCGTCAAGAAGCTGCGGGAGACCGGCAAGCCCTTCCTGGTGCTGACCAACAACTCGATCTACACCCCCCGCGATCTGCACGCACGGCTCGACCGCATGGGCCTGGACGTGCCGACGGAGAACATCTGGACCTCGGCGCTCGCCACCGCCCGGTTCCTCGGCGACCAGCGGCCCAGCGGTACGGCCTATGTCATCGGCGAGGCCGGTCTGACCACCGCCCTGCACGACATCGGTTACGTCCTCACCGACCACGACCCCGACTATGTGGTGCTCGGGGAGACCCGTACGTACAGCTTCGAGGCGCTCACCAAGGCGATCCGGCTGATCAACGGCGGCGCCCGGTTCATCTGCACCAACCCCGACGAGACCGGGCCGTCCGCCGAGGGCCCGCTGCCCGCCGCCGGGTCGGTCGCGGCCCTGATCACCAAGGCCACCGGCAAGGACCCGTACTTCGCGGGCAAGCCCAACCCGCTGATGATGCGGACCGGGCTGAACGCGATCGGCGCGCACTCCGAGACCAGCGCGATGATCGGCGACCGGATGGACACGGATGTGCTCGCCGGTCTGGAGGCGGGCATGGAGACGTTCCTGGTGCTCACCGGGCTGACGACCCGTGCCGACATCGACCGCTACCCCTTCCGGCCGTCCACGGTCGTCGACTCGATCGCGGACCTCGTCGACCGGGTCTGACCGGCTGCCGTCACCCTCACCCACCGTATTGGCGCAGGTGAGGCGTGTGAGGGAGGCGGTCATTCGCCCCTGCGGATGCGAAAACGTGCCAGACGCGTGAATCTTTCGATCAGGAGGTTCACGATGCGTTCAAGCTCGATTGCTCTCCGTGCCGCAGGGGTGGCCGCCGTACTCGTACTGGCGCCCTTCGCCCCCGAGGCGCATGCACACGACGACGTCGAGGTCGAGGTCGTCCCCGCCAGCGCCGTACCCGGCGACGACGTGGGGATCCTGGTCAAGGGCTGCAAGAACACCACGGGAGTCGCCACATCGGCGGCCTTCTCGGCCGCGGCCGAGCTGGCCTGGGAGGACGGGCAGCGCTCTCGGCTGTTCGTGGAGGCGACGGTCAAGTCCTCCGTCACCTTCGGCAGCTATCACATCGGCGTGACCTGCGACGGCCACAAGCACACGGACGTCGCCGTGCTCAAGGTCGTCAAGGGCCATGCGCGGCCCTCCACTTCGGCCGATCCGACCCCCGACGCCCCGGTGCGGGCGGGTGGCGGCGGTACGGCAGCCCTGGCCGCCGGCCAGGAGCGCGGTGAGGTGAGCGACGAAGCGGGCCCGGGTCCCGGGCACGCCCTGACCGGGCTGGTCCTCGCGGGCGTGGCGGCCGTCGCCGTGGCCTTCCGCAGCTCGCGGCGCCGCCGGGCGGGCGCTGAGTGACATGGCATCCGCCGAACGATCGCCGGGCGCCGGGCGGCTGTTCACCGGGGTCGCCTGGGCCATGCTGCTGCTGGGGCTCTGGCTCTGGGGCCGCGAGGCCACGGCCGGTCCCGGGGGCAATTCCGCCCCCACCACGGGCGATGTCGCCGCAGTGGGGCGCCCCCTCGGGGTGTCACTGCCTCCCGCCCACGATCCGATGGAGCCGGCCAGGCCGCACCGGGTGGACGTCGCGTCGCTGGGGATCGCCGCGGCCGTCGTCCCGCGCGGCCTGGACGCCACGGGCGCGATCGACCCGCCGCCGTACTCGATGGCACGCACGGTCGGCTGGTACGACGGTGGCACCCAGCCGGGTGCTCCCGGGGTCTCGCTCCTGGTCGGTCATGTGGACACCCAGAGCGAACCGGCCGTCTTCTACGACCTGAGCGCGGCGAAGGCCGGGGAGAAGGTCCGGGTGACCAGGGCCGACGGCTCGGTCGCCGTCTTCACCATCGACGACGTACGGGTCTTCACCCGGGACCGGTTCGACGCGCGTGAGGTCTACGGCGCGCGCCAGGAGGGACGGGCGGAGCTGCGGCTGATCACCTGCGGCGGCACCTTCGACCGGACGACGCGTACCTACACGGCCAACGTGGTGGTCTCCGCGTACCTCACCGGGACGGGCAAGAAGTAAGACCCGAGCTTGGCCGGTACGGCGGTTGTGCCAGGATGGATTCGACCGGTCTTGTCCGGGGCGGGACGCTCGGGGGACGGCCCTCGGAACAGTACGGCCAAGGGGGAGTGGATGTACGGGAGTTGGACCGGGCGTGCCGGTGTGTGCGCGGCCACGGCGGGGGCGGCAGTGCTGCTGCTGGCGGGATGTTCCTCCGACGACGGCAAGAACGACGACGGGCCCGCCATCGCCCAGCAGCCCAAGGAGACCGATCCGTACTGGGTCAATCCCGAGGGCAAGGCGGCCAAGCAGGCAGCCGCCTACCGCAAGGACGGCGACGACGAGAAGGCCCAGCTGATCGGGAAGATCGCCGGACAGCCCGTCGGCGAGTGGATCGGACCGGACAACCCCGAGGCCGAGGCCAAGGGCTACACCGAAGCGGCGGCCAAGGCCGACCGGGACGCGCTGCTGGTGCTCTACAACATCCCGCACCGCGACTGCGGCCAGTTCTCCAAGGGCGGCGCCGCCGACGGGGACGCCTACCGGCAGTGGGTCGAGAAGGTGGCCAACGGCATCGGGGACCGGCGCGCCACGGTGATCCTGGAGCCGGACGCGGTGCTGCACCTGGTCGACAGCTGCACACCCCAGGAGTTCCACGAGGAGCGGTACGACCTGCTGAAGGGCGCGGTCGAGCGGCTGAAGAAGCAGCCGAACACCAAGGTGTACGTGGACGCCGGCAACGCGGGCTGGTCCAACCCCGACGCGCTCTTCGACCCGCTGCGGCGGGCCGGTGTCGACAAGGCCGACGGCTTCTCCGTGAACGTGTCCAACTTCTACCCGACCGACGCGAGCAAGGACTTCGGCAAGAAGCTCTCCGCGAAGGTCGGCGGCAAGCACTTCGTCATCGACACCAGCCGCAACGGCAACGGCCCCTACACCGGCGGCGATCCCCAGGAGAACTGGTGCAACCCGCCGGGCCGTGCGCTCGGTGAGACGCCGACCACCAAGACCGGCGACCCGCTGGTCGACGCCTATCTGTGGGTCAAGCGGCCCGGTGAGTCCGACGGCGACTGCAAGGGCGGCCCCAAGGCGGGCGAGTGGTGGCCGGAGTACGCGCTGGGTCTGGCGCGCGCCCGGAAGTAGCCCTGGCGCTGCACGCAGCGGGAAAGAACAGAGGCCCCGGTGGTGACCGGGGCCTCTTGCGTCATCAGGAGCGGCAGCGTGCCTACGGCACCTCGACCCACACGCCCTCCGAGGGCGTCCCCTGGCTGTCCGTCACGAAGAGCATGTACCAGCCCGACGGCACCAGCGCCCGGTTCTTGGGCACGGTGACCTCGATGCCGTCCGCCGTCTTCTTCAGGTCCAGCGCGATGGTGCGCTGGTCGACATCGGTGACGTGCGTGACGGCGCTGGGCCGCATCAGCTTCGCCGTCTTCACACCGTTCGGGCTGGTGACCTTGAAGGTCCCCGACCCGCCGCGCTTCACCGACTTCGCACCGGCGCCGATCTCGGGCTTGGTGTCCCGGAAGAGGTAGGGCGGGGTATAGATCTCGATCCGCTGCTCGAAGACGCCGGGCTTGGTGTTCTCCTTGTTCGCGAACAGGGAGTCCGAGCCGAAGATCATGACCCGTCCGTCGGGCAGCAGCACCGATCCGGAGTGGTAGTTGCGCCCCACCTGCGGGTCCGCGACGCGCTTGTACGTGCCCGACTTCGGGTCGTACGAACGCGCCTGGAGGACATTGGAGCCGCCGCGGCCCCGGTAGTCCGACGAGCCGCCGGTCACCAGCACCGAGTCGTCCGGCATCAGCGACGCGCTCGGGTAGCGGGTGCCCTTGTCGAGCGCCGCGCCGTCCTTGAAGCGGGGGTTGTCCTGCTTGAGGTCCACCAGCCGGGACTTCTCGCTGGCCTTCTCGGACTCGCCGACCCCACCGCCGCCGATGACCATGAACTTCTGGTCCTGCGCGGGCGGCAGCATGACCGTCGCCGATGTCTCCATCCGGTCCGGGTCGCTCAGGCCGGGGATCTTGTCGAACTCATTGGTCTCCAGGTCCCAGACGCCCGGGTCACGGCCGACATTGGCGGGCCCGTACCCGGCGTTGGAGCCGGAGTAGAAGAGCTTGCCGTTGTCCATCAGGAAGATCGCCGGGTAGGTGGGGAACTTCCGGATGATGCCGGTGTACTCCCACTTCTTGGTCTTCGGGTCGTAGATCTCGTCCTTGCCGGGCACGATCTGCCCGATCTCGTCGAGACCGGAGAGCGAGAGGACCTTGCCGTCCTTGAGCGGGGTCAGCGTGGGGTACCAGCGGGCCTCGTTCATCGGGTCGACGGTGATGTACTTCTCCGCGACCGGGTCGAACTCGTAGGCCTCCTTGATGCCCTGGAAGTCCTTCTTGTCGAGCGCGAGCTTCTGGGCGATGCCGTAGATGTTGCGGGCGTCGGCGCCCTTGAGGCCCTGCACCCGGTAGTTGTCCTCGGTGCCGGTCTCGTGCTCCTTACCCGACTCCTCGGCCTCGACATAGATCCGGCCGAGGCCCGCCTCGGTCCGCAGGAACTTGCCCGTCTGCTTGTCGAAGACCTTCTTGGCCTTCTCCACCAGGACCGGGTCCTTGGAGACGAAGGTCTTGCCGTTCGTCTTGCCGGAGAACTTCGTGCCCGCCGGCAGCGTCTTGGGCTCGTCCGGGTCCTCGTTGTGGACGATCATCAGGCCGCCGGCCTTGGAGACGTCACCCTGGAGCTTCTCGTAGCGCTTGGTGCCGCCGGCGACCAGCAGCTTTCCGTCGGGCAGCTGGGTGTGCCCGGCGCAGAACATGTCCTTCGGCGTGGGGATCATCTTGAAGTCGTTCGTCTTCGGGTCCCACAGCACGGACTCGAACTTCTTCGCGTCGAAGTTCTTCTGGTTGTTGCCGGAGCCCGCGATCAGCAGCACCTTGCCGGTGTGCAGCAAGGCCGCGTGAATGGTGTTGATACGGAACTCGGCGGGGACGTCCAGATAGTCCCAGTGACCGTTCGCCGCCTTGTACTCCGGCTTGTTGATCTTGTAGTCGTGGTACTTCTCCGAGCCGAAACGCCACATGGCGGGCCCATTGAATCCGGCCACCGCGACGATCACGGCCGCGCCTATCGCTAGGCGACGGGCCCTGTTCCTGCGGTGGTTCGGCCGGACGGGCAGCGTGCTCATTTCTTACGTCCCCCAAGGGCGATCTGCATGGTCTGGTCTGCGGCCTCACCGGGCCGCTGCGGCGGCACACGGTCGCCCCGGCCGCCGGCGGGCGGCTGTCCGCCGCCCGCATGCCGCCGCCTGCGCTTCTTCTTCTCCGTGGAGATGCCGTGGCGCCAGGCGAAGATGGGCGCCGCCGTGATCAGCAGCGCCAGCGTGGCCCACGTGATCATCGCCGGGTGGTCGTGCCCGAAATAGAAGGACGAGCCCAGCGATCCGCCGAAGACGAGGATGAAGAAGAGGTGGATCCGGAAGGTGCCGAAGAGGGTGTCCGGGCTGGACGAGTCGCCCTTGGGGGTCACGACGAACTTGCTCTTGCGGCGCAGTACGGCGTCCATCAGCGAGCGTGCGTAGATCGGGGCGGAGAGCGCGGACATCACCATGCCCGCGAGACCGCCGGAGCCCTCGGGCTCGTGCGGCGAGACGTTGTGACGGCGGTTCCAGATGTAGAGGCCGATCTGGAGAGCCGAGGCGTTGCCGTACAGCATCATCCAGACCGCGGGGTCGATCTGCACACCCGAGGCGCCCATGCCCAGGAACAGCGCACAGCTCAGCGCCGCCAGGATCCAGTTGAGGGCGGACATCGGGTAGAAGATGATCATCATCGTGTAGTTGAAGAGCTTGCCGGGCGGCAGCGAGTAGAAGCCCTTCCAGTACTGCTTCATGATCGTTTCGTATGTGCCCCGAGACCAGCGCAGCTGCTGGGTGAAGAAGTCGGTCCAGGCCGTGGGCCCCTCGCCGACGGCCAGCACGTCCGGGGTGTAGACCGAACGCCACTTGTTCCCGGTGTCCGGGTTGCTGGCGCGGTGCATCTCGAAGCCGGTGGCCATGTCCTCGGTGATCGAGTCGTACAGACCGCCGATCTGCTTGAGCGCCGTGATGCGCACGGCGTTGGAGGTGCCGACGAACATCGGGGCGCCGTAGCGGTTGCCCGCGCGCTGGATCAGGGCGTGGAAGAGGAACTGCTGCGACTCGGCGGCCTTGGTGACGAACGTGTCGTAATTGCCGTAGACCTGCGGGCCGATGACGAAGCCGACGTCCGGGTCGCGGAAGTAACCGAGCATCCGCTCCAGATAGTTGGGCAGCGGAACATGGTCGGTGTCGACGGACGCGAAGAAGTCGTACGCGTCGCCGTGCGCCTGCAGCCAGGCGTTGTAGTTGCCGTGCTTGGTCTTGGCGCGGTGCGGACCCTTGGCCTGGTTCCAGTGCTCGACGCCCTTGCGGGAGAAGTGGTGCACGCCGAGCCGGGCGCAGACCTCCTTGACGGCGGGATCGTCGCCCTCGTCGAGGAGCCAGACGTGCATCAGTCCGCGGTGGCGGATGCGTACGGCCGCCTCCAGCGTCTTCGTCACCATCTCCAGGGGCTCCTTGCCCGGGACGAAGGAGGTGAGGAAGGCGACCCTGGTGCCGGACTCGGGCACCACGGGGACCGGGTCGCGCGCCACCAGCGTGGCGTGCGCGTTCGACAGGACGTTCATCGTGCGGAAGAGCTCGATCAGGCCGATCGAGACGAGCATGACGATGTCGAGGACGAGGAGCGTGTCGTTCTTGAGGTTCGGGTCGCGCTCGGTCCAGTGCTGCGGCTGCATCAGCCACGCGAACAGACCGAGGGAGACCAGGGGGGCGGCGCCCAGTAGGAGCGCCGCGCGTATCCGGTGCGGTTCCTGCGACAGGAGCGAGCGGTACTGCACCGTGTACGGCTTGGCCGGGTCGGGCTGGGTGAGGGGGCCGGCGAGCCTGCTGTAGTGCTCGTAGTCGTACTTCGGGAGCTGCTGCTTCCGGTGACGCAGCCGGTGGCCGCCGGTGCGCAGATGCGCCGGCACCCGGAGCTGGGTCGTCCGGGAAGGGTCGTGGTGCCCCCCGGCGCCGTCAGGCGTCGACGTCATGAGTCATCCCCCCGCACGCAGCGGGCTGCGTGTGCTGTGGTCGGTCGGTGTGTCCTGGCCGCGGTCCCCCTCGACCTGCTGTCCTGGACGGACGGTGGTGTGCCCCCTGCCTCCTCAGACATGAAACAGCCACCTGTCGGTTGCATGATGCCCGTAGTGCGCCCGGACCGTGGAAGGGGCCCCCACCTCATGGGTCCGCAGGGGAACCATGGCCTCCGCGACCCTCAACTGCGCTGGAACGGACGCCCCATTGGGGCATCGGTTCAGGATAGGTTCTACGACCAACGGTCATGATCGCAAGGGTGAAAAGAGTGAGTAATCGACCGTTTGGTCGATTTGCGAAAGCCTTTTCGTCACCGGTTTCACTCGCGTGAATGGCTGGAATTCGCCGGTACGACCGAGGCCCCCTCACCGCTGGTGAGGGGGCCTCGACTCTGCGTGCGCCGCCAGGGACTCGAACCCCGGACCCGCTGATTAAGAGTCAGCTGCTCTAACCAACTGAGCTAGCGGCGCCTGCTGACCCGGAGAACTTTACCGGACCGTGCGGAGTGCTTCCGACCCACTATCTGATCGTTTCCCGGCCTGTCGGATGGTCGTTTTTTACCGTTGGTCAGTCAAAATGCGGTTTGTCAGGACAGTTGGGATGCTGCCCGCCCCCGTGCGTCAGCCCCAAAAGGATCTTCAGGAGTGCGGAGGGGCCACGGATGACGGTGCCGGTGTTCGAGGAGTACGAGCCTGCCGCCGACTGCGGCTGCCCGGGATGCGCCCAGCAGCGCCGGGCGCTGGCGGCCGGCGGGCACCCCGCGGCCCAGGGGTGCCGCCGGGCGCTCGTGCTGTTCACCGCCGCGGGTGTCGTGCTCGGCGGCGGCGGCGCGGGCGTCGCGCACGCCGCGGGGCTCGCCGACCACGCCCGCCCCGACGGGATCTCGGGCCCGGACGCGGCCAGGGCGACCGCCGACGACGACCCGGGCAACGAGCAGGGCGGCAGGGAGCCGCTGCACGGCCGACCGCTCGCCGGCCCCTCGGGCAAGCCGAACAAGCCCGGAGCGGCGCTGCGCAGGACGACCCGGACCGAGATCATCAACCGCGCGAAGAAGTGGCTCGAGGCCAAGGTCCCGTACAGCATGGATGCCTACTGGACCGACGGCTACCGCCAGGACTGCTCGGGCTTTGTCTCGATGGCGTGGAACCTGGCCGGCAACGAATGGACCGGCACACTCGCCCAGTACGGCACCCCGATCGCCCGCGAGGCGCTTCAGCCCGGCGACATGCTGCTCTTCCACAACCCGCTCGATCCGGCCGGGGGCTCGCACGTCACGCTCTTCGGCGGCTGGACCGACCACACGCACACCTCGTACGTCGCCTACGAGCAGACGAAGCCGGGCACACGCAAGCAGGCCACGCCCATGGCGTACTGGACCAATTCCGACTTCTACATCCCGTACCGCTACAACGGCCTGTCCGCCACCCCCGCCACGGCTTCCGGGCCGAGGGCCATCGAGCCCTTCCCGGGCCGGGCCGCCTTCGGTCCCGGGGCGGACAACAAGTACGTCACCAGGCTCGGCGAACTGCTCGTCGCGCGTGGTGGCCAGCGCTTCTACTCCCAGAAGCCCGGGCCGCGCTGGGGCGAGGCGGATCGCAGGGCCACCGAGGCGTTCCAGCGCGCCCAGGGCTGGCGCGGCGACGACGCGGACGGGCAGCCGGGTCCCTCGACCTGGCGGCTGCTGGTCACCGGGCAGGGCAAGAACATCGCGGGCGCCGGTGCGGCCGGGCCCGGTGCGGTGGTGCCGAAGTACCCCGGGCGCGGGCCCTTCCGGCCGGGTCAGTCCAGCGCGTACGTCACCCAGCTCGGCAAGCAGCTGGTGAAACGGGGCTTCGGCAAGCACTACACGTCCGGTCCCGGGCCGCGCTGGAGCGAGGCGGACCGGCGCAATGTCGAGGCGTTCCAGCGGGCCCAGGGCCGGCGCGGTGCCGAGGCGGACGGCTACCCGGACCCCGAGACCTGGCACAAGCTCTTCGCCCGCGCGACCTGAGGGGCCCGGGAGGCCCGGCAGCAGTGAGACCACGGCAGTGACATGACGGCAGTTCGGAACGACCAGTGGAGGCGGCAGTCATGAACACCCAGACCTCGGAGTCCGACGGCGGCGTGCACTCGGACGGCCCGCGCCACACCCCGGTCATCGCGCAGGAGGCGACCACCGAGATCCCGGTGCATCTCCTCTTCCGCGACGACGACTCCCACCCGATCGCCCTGCGGCCCGCCGTCGTGGCGCGGCGGCAGGGCACCGGTGAGCAGCCGCGGATCGGCCGCGGTCAGCTCTCGCCGCGGCCCGCACCCGTGGCGCCGCGGCCCGCGCCGCCCGTCGACCCCGATCTCGCCGAGCGGCCCGGTCCGGCGCTGCCCGGCTGGACCGGGCTGGTGGCCGGGGCATGCGCACTCGCCGGGATCGGGACGGTGCTGTGGGGCGCCGGCGCGGTACCGGCGATGGTGACCCGGATGTTCGGCCTGGACGCACACCCGTTCCAGGGACTCGGACTGGGCCTGTGGTGCCTGGTGGCGCTCGGGGTGCTGCTCGCGCTCTTCGCGCTCGGCGGCGTCGGCCGCGGACAGGTCGGGCACGCCTGGGTGCTCACGCTGTTCGGGGAGTACCGGGGGACTGTGCGGCGTACGGGACTGTTGTGGATGAGCCCGCTGCTGCTGCGCCACCGCGTCGACGTACGGCTGCGGCACTGGCGCAGCGAGCCGATGCCCGCGGTCGACGCGGACGGGACGGCACTGCGGGTGGTCGTGCTGGTGGTGTGGCGGGTCAAGGACACCGTACGGGCGGCGTTCGGGGCCGAGGACCACGAGGAGTATCTGAGCGAGCAGGTGGAGTCCTCGATGGCGCGGGTGCTCTCGCAGCTGCCCGCCGACGCCTTCCACGAGGACGCGCCCACGCTGCGCAACGCGGAGGCGGTGGGGGACGCGCTGACCCGGATGCTGATCGCGGAGTGCGCCCCGGTGGGCATCGAGGTCTTCTCGGCGCAGCCGGTCGGTATCGAGTACGCGCCCGAGGTGGCGGCCGCGATGCAGCGCCGGCGGATCGCGGCGATCGACGCCAAGCACCGGGACAGTGTGCTCACTTCGGTGGTGGACGCCGTGGACGACACGGTGACCCGGCTGACCTCGCGCGGGCTCGTCGAGCTGGACGACTACGAGCGCAAGGCTCTGGTCAAGGACCTCACGATTGCCTTCTACACCGGCCGTTCGCAGCCCCAGCCCGGGTCAAGGGAAGGTTAGCAATTGGTCTGGACATGATGAACACTCGTCAATACATTGGGTGTTGGTCTAGACCGGAATACGCACTACCGCACAAGCGCACGCGTGCAGCACGGCTCACTGAACTCCCCACGTTCCCTGGAGCGAAGCATGCGCAAGAGGATCACCGCGGCCGCCGTCGGCCTGCTGGTGACGGGTGCGACCGTACTCGCCACCGGCAGTGCCAGCAGCCACGGCTACACCGAATCCCCCATCAGCCGCCAGAAACTGTGTGCCAACGGAACCGTGCAGAACTGCGGGCCCATCCAGTGGGAGCCGCAGAGCGTCGAGGGCCCGAAGGGCTTCCCCGGCGCCGGTCCCGCCGACGGACGGATATGCGCGGGCGGCCTCGGCCAGTTCGCGCAGCTCGACGACCCGCGTGGCGGGGCATGGCCCACCACCAAGGTCTCCTCGGGCCAGAACTACACCTTCCGCTGGCGCTTCACGGCCCGGCACCGCACCACCGACTTCAAGTACTTCATCACCAAGAACGGCTGGAACCCCAACCAGGCGCTGACCAGGTCGGCTCTCGAGTCGCAGCCGTTCCTGACCGTTCCCTACGGCGGCAACCAGCCGCCGGAGACCCTCTCGCACAGCGGCAATCTGCCCTCCCGCTCGGGCAGGCACCTGATTCTCGCGGTGTGGACCGTTCATGACACGGGCAATGCCTTCTACGCCTGCTCGGACGTTCAGTTCTGACAGATAGTCAGTTACCGTGCGGCGCCATGGGACACAGGGACACCGGCACCGTCGCGGAGCTCGTGCAGCGTCAGTGGGGTGATCACCGTGTGGGGCTGAGGGACCGGAGCCGGGTCCTCAGCCACCACCAGGTGGCAGCCGCCGCCGCCGCACGGGCTGCGCTCCTCGTGGACCTTCTGCCGCACGGAGCGGAGCCGCACATCGGGGTGCTGCTCGACAACACCCCCGAGTTTCCCCTGTGGCTCAGCGCGGCGGCCTTGGCCGGGGCCGCCGTCGCGGGCATCAACCCGACCCGGCGCGGGGCGGAACTCGCGCGCGACATCGAGCACACCGAATGCCGAGTCCTCGTCACCCAGAGGGCCCGTCTTCCCCTCCTCGACGGTCTCCACCTGCCGGGGACACGGGTGCTGGTGACCGACACCGGCGCGTACGGCGAGCTGCTCGCCCCGTACGCGTCGGCGAAGCCCGGTGACGCCACCCTGCGGCCGGTCTCCCCGGCCAACCGGATGCTGCTCTCCTTCACGTCCGGCTCGACGGGCGCTCCGAAGGCGGCGATCTGCTCGCAGGGGCGGCTGGCCGCGGCGGGCGTCTCGCTGGTGCGGCACTTCGGGGTGCGTGAGGACGACGTCCACTACATCTGCATGCCCCTGTTCCACGGGAACGCCGTCATGGCCGACTGGGCACCGGCGCTCGCGGGCGGCGCGGCGGTCGCCCTGCGCGACCGGTTCTCCGCCTCCCGCTTCCTGCCCGACGTACGGCACTTCGGCGCCACGTACTTCACCTATGTGGGGCGGGCCGTGCAGTACCTGCTGGCCACTCCCGAGCGCGACGACGACCGCGATCACTCCCTGCGGCTCGGCTTCGGCACCGAGGCCGGCGCGGTGGACGCGGCGCGCTTCGAAGCCCGCTTCGGGGTACGGCTGGTCGAGGGCTACGGATCGTCCGAGGGCGGCGCCGCGATCCAGCGCACCCCGGACACCCCGGCAGGCGCGATCGGCCGGGCCGCGCCGGGCGACGACCTGGCGGTGGTCGACCCCGAGACGGACGAGGAACGGCAGGCGGCGGTGCTGTCGGCGGACGGGCGCCTGCTGAACGGTGCCGACTCCATAGGGGAGTTGGTCAACCGCGGTCCGAACCCCTTCGAGGGCTACTGGCGCCACCCGGAGGCGGACGCGGCCCGCACGCGCGGCGGCTGGTACCGCACCGGCGACCTCTTCTTCCGCGACCCGGCAGGCTTCCTGTACTTCGCCGGCCGCACGGACGACCGGCTCCGCGTCGACAGCGAGAACCTCGCCGCCTCGATGATCGAGAACATCCTCGCCCGCTGGCCGCGCGCCTCCGGCGTGGCGGTGTACGCGGTTCCCGACCCCGTCGCGGGCGACCAGGTGATGGCGGCGGTGGCCGTGCGCGAGGGCGAGTCCTTCGACCCGTCGGACTTCGCCGCCTTCCTGGCGGAACAGCCCGACCTGGGGACGAAGATGACCCCGCGCTTCGTCCGGGTGCTGGGCGAACTCCCGGTCACGGCCACGAACAAGATCCACCGGGTCGCGCTGCGGCGCGCGGGCTTCGGGCCGGGCGAGGTGTGGTGGCGGCCGGACGACGACGGCTACCGCCTGCTGACGGACGAGGCGAGGGCACAGCTGCGAGCGCGGTACGCGGCACAGGGCCGGGAGGAACTGCTGGGCCGGTGACGGCAGTCCTCACGGTGCCGGCGTTCCCGCGGGCCCTGGCGTCGCGCCCTCTGCGCGATTTCCGGGCAGGTTGGCGTTATGCGCGAGTGACAGCCGGTGCGCGTGGGAAGACCCAGGATCTCCGACCCCAGGGAGTCCGACGTGTCTGCCGAGCCCCACGTGCGTCGCCGCGCGTTCCTGCAAACCGCCTCTCTGCTGGCGGCAGGTGCCGCCGGGGGCGTCGCGGCCGGCCACCCCGCCGCGGCGGCCCCCGCGCCCGGCCCGCTGCTGCGGCTGAGGGGGGAAGGCGCTCCCGGAAACACATCTGGGGCTTCTCGGATGACCGAGAAGCCCCAGATGATCAGTTTGTGCGCCGCCAGGGACTCGAACCCCGGACCCGCTGATTAAGAGTCAGCTGCTCTAACCAACTGAGCTAGCGGCGCCTGCTGACCCGTAAATAGTACCTGGTCCGGAGGGGTGCTTCGGACCACGCCCGGCGCTCGCCGCCGACCGGCTAGATGGCCAGCGACAGCACGACCGGCGCCGCCCTGCGGTTCAGGGTGTCCGCCGCCGAGCGCAGCCGGTGGGCGTGCTCGATCGGCATGGAGAGGGCCAGGCAGCCCACCGCCGACCCGGCGGTCAGCGGGACCGCCGCGCAGACCGTGCCCACCGCGTACTCCTGGAGATCCAGGACGGGCACCGTGGGCGGCTGGCTGTCCAGCTTGGAGAACAGGAGCTTCTCGCTGGTGATCGTCCTGGACGTCAGCCGGGTGATCCGGTGGCGCGAGAGGTGGTCGCGGCGGCCGTTCTGGTCGAGCTGGGTCAGCAGGCACTTGCCGACCGCGCTCGCGTGGGCTGCCGAGCGGAAGTCCACCCACTCGTTGACCTTGGGCGCACGGGGACCGTCGGCGTACTGCGTGATCTTGACCTCGCCGTCGATGTAGCGGCTGATGTAGACCGCCGCTCCGACCGAGTCGCGCAGCTCGGTGAGCGTCTCCTGGAGCTTGGCCTCCAGGGCTTCCTGGCGCGTGGTCCCGGAGCCCAGCAGGACGAGGGAGTCCCCTATGACGTATGCGCCGTCCGCGACCTGCTCGACATAGCCCTCGCGGCGCAGCATCGCCAGCATCGGAGCGAGATGGCCGGTCGGCAGCCCTGTTTCGCGTGCGATCTGGACATCGGTGACCCCACCGCTGTGCTTGGAGATCGTCTCCAGGACGCGCAGAACGTACTGCACCGAATGGAACGGCGCGGTCGGCTCGGGCTTCAGCGCCACGGTCTCCCCCTAGCAGGTTGTTACCGCAAGCTACCGTCCGTACCACGATAGCGGTCAAGAGCCGTTTCAGGGGCGGCTGTTGGCGAGAATGACAGTGCGCCCCAGCCGTGCAAGCTGGGGCGCATCCATATGGCATATGCCAGGGTCACGACCCGGGTCTTATGTCCGGAGATTCACAGTACGGCGCTCAGGAATTCCCTGGTCCGCTCGTGCTCCGGCTCGGTGAAGATCTTGTCCGGGTGGCCGGATTCGATGACCTTGCCCTCGTCGAACATCAGGACGCAGTCGGAGATGTCGCGGGCGAAATTCATCTCGTGGGTCACGCACAGCATCGTGATGTCGGTGCTGCGCGCGATGTCCCGCAGGACGTCGAGGACACCGGCGACCAGCTCGGGGTCGAGGGCCGATGTGACCTCGTCGAGCAGCAGCACCTTGGGGCGCATGGCCAGGGCGCGGGCGATGGCGACCCGCTGCTGCTGGCCGCCCGAGAGCTGGCTGGGGTACGCGTCGCACCGGTCGCCGAGCCCCACGAGGTCGAGCAGCCCCCGGGCCCGCTCGTCCGCCTCGTCCTTGGACATGCCCAGCACATGCACCGGGGCTTCGGTGATGTTCCGCAGCACTTTCATGTTGGGGAAGAGGTTGAACTGCTGGAACACCATGCCGATGTTCTTGCGCACCTCGCGGACGTGCTTCTCGCCGGCCGGGACGAGCTTGCCGTTTCTCTCCTCGTGGGAGAGGGAGCGGCCGTCGACCGTGATTGTTCCCTCGTCCGGCTTCAGCAGCGTCATCAGGAGCCGCAGGATCGTGGTCTTGCCGGACCCGGACGGACCGATGAGGGTCACGTGCTTGCCGGGGTCGACCTTGAAGTCCAGCGAGTCCAGGACGACGTTGGCGCCGAAGCGCTTGGTGACCTTGTCGAAGCGGATCAGCGCGCTGCCGTCCGCTGCGGGGCCGGTTGTCGCGGCATCGGTCACCGGGGCGCCGGCCGCTTCCTTCGCGGTGTTCGGAAGATTGCTGTCAGCGGACAAGGCGACGCTCCAGTGCTCGCATGAGAAGAGATGCCGGATAGGAGATGAGGATGAAGGCGATGCCGACGACCGTGAACGCCTCGACCGTCAGGAAGGTCTCGGACGCGAACTGCCGTGCCTGACCGAGCATTTCCATCACCCCGATGACGAAGATCATGGGGGTGTCCTTCAGCATCGCGATGACGTAGTTGCCGAGGGCCGGGGCGACCCGGCGGACCGCCTGCGGCAGGATCACCGCGCCCCAGGTGCGGGTGCGCGGCAGGCTCAGCGCGGTGGCCGCCTCCCACTGCCCCTGCGGGACGCCGTCGATACCGGCGCGGTAGACCTCCGCGGTGTACGTCGAGTAGTGCAGGCCGAGTCCGACCACGCCGGTGACCATCGCGGAGAGCGTGATGCCCCACTCCGGAAGGACGTAGTAGAGGAAGAAGAGCTGCACCAGCAGCGGGGTGTTGCGGACGAACTCGGTGACGACCGTGACCGGCCAGCGCACCACGGCGAGCGACGAGCGCTGGAGCAGCGCCCAGACCAGGCCGAGGGCGAACGCGAGCAGAGCGCCCAGCGCCAGGGCCTGGAGGGTGACCAGCAGGCCGTCCCAGAACCGCGGCATGAAGTCCTCGACTGCGGACCAGTTCCACTGCATCAGCTCTCACCTCCCGCGCCGGCGGAGATCTGGCTCTGGCGGGGGATGTCGAGCTTGCGTCCGATGCCCAGGGACCGTGGTGGGGGTTTCTGCCCGATGCCGGCCTTCGCCTGGCGTTCGAGAGCGCGCATACCGCGGGTGAGGACGAAGGCGAGCACGAAGTACATCACCAGGATGATCGTGTAGACGGGCGCGCTCTGGCCGGTCGCGTTGCGCACCAGCGAGGCGCCGAAGGCGATGTCGGCGACGCCCATGATGGACACGAGCGCGGTGCCCTTCAGCAGCTCGATCAACAGGTTGTTGAAGGGCGGGATCATCTCGGGCCAGGCCTGCGGCAGGATGATCTTCCGCAGTTGCTGGGCCGGGGTGAAGTTGAGGGCGACGCCGGCCTCGCGCTGCGCGGGGGCGACCGCGTTGACCGCGCCGCGCACGACCTCGGAGCCGTACGCGCCGTAGGTGAGGCCGAGGGCCAGCACGGCGGCCCACATCGGGACGAGTTGCCATCCGAAGCCGAGCGGCAGCACGAAGAAGATCCAGAACATCAGGATCAGCGCCGAGGTGCCGCGGAAGATCTCGAAGTACGCGCCGGAGACGAAGCGCACGATCCACAGCCGGTGCGTGCGCGCCAGGCCGACGACCAGGGCCACGGCTGCGGCGAGAGCGGCGCTGTAGACCGTCAGCTGGACCGTGATCCACACGCCCTTGAGAAGGAGTTCCCACAAACCCGCGGATATCTCGCTCATGGCTTGCACTTCTCCCTGGCGGTGATGGTGGTCATCTGGTCCTTCGTGAACCCGAAGGGCCGCATGATCTCCAGCAGTTCGCCGCTCTTCTTCAGCTTGTGCAGCTCGCGGTTGAAGGCGTCACGGAGATTCGTCTCGGGACTGCGGAACGCGAAGCCGCCGACGTCGATGACGGGCTTGCCCTCGACGTAGGGCGTGACCTCGGCGGTCGCCTCGGCCTTGGTGGTCTCGGTCTCCTCGACCACATTGCGCACGGTGACGGCGGTCCCGACGAAGACGTCGACGCGCCCCTGTTCCACGGCGAGCAGGCCCGCCAGCTGGTCGGGCAGGGTCGTGACGCTCTTGACCCCGGCCTCCTTGGCGTAGTCGATCTCGGCGTAGCCGACACCGGTCGCCATCTTCGCGCCGGTCCTCGCGATGTCCTTGTAGGTGCGCAGGTTCTTCGGGTTGCCCTTGCGCACGATGAACGCGTCGAGCATCTGGTACTCGGGGTCGGCGAAGATGACCTGCTCGCAGCGTTCGGGGTTGATGTACATCCCGGCGGCGACCACATCGAACTGCAGGGAGTTGAGGCCGGTGATCAGGGAACCGAACTCGGTGGGGAAGGGCTGGACGTTCTCGACGCCGAGCTCCTTGAAGATCCGTTCGGCGATGGCAGGCGCGGAACCGGTCATCTTGCCGTCCTTGCCTATGTAGCTGTAGGGCTGCTCGCCCGCCAGCCCCAGCCGCACGGTCTTCTTGGCGCGCAGCTGCTCCAGCAGACTCCCGCCGTCCCCGGCATCGGCGGTGGCGACCCGGCTGCATGCGCTCGTCGCGCCCATGGCGCCCACGGCGCCCAGGGCCGCGGCTCCGGCGAAGAAAGTGCGACGTCGGAGTCCTTGGCCTGTGCTGTGTCTTGTTTTCCCCTGTGGTGGAGGCATGGGGGCGCGGCTACCCCGATCAGAATCGGGTATGCGGATGAATTCCGGCCCGGTTCCGGCGCGCATGAGCCGGAGGAGCACCCTGGGCATGAGCCGGGGAGCACGGTGGGCATGAGGCGAAGGAGCACCACACATCCGAGGAGCAGCACCGCACACCCCGAGGAGAACGTATGGCTGACCAGACCACCGCAGCGGCCGACCGGTTCGTCGAGGTCTCGCTCGACAAGCGCGGTGTCAGCTGCACCGCGCGACTGCTCACCGACAAGGCCCCGCTGACCTGCGCGGCCGTGTGGGACGCGCTGCCGCTGGGCGGGGACGTCTACCACGCGAAGTACGCGCGCAACGAGATCTACGCCCTGCTGCCGGCTTTCGCCGCGCAGGAGCCGCCGCTGGAGAACCCGACCGTTACTCCCATTCCGGGCGATCTGTGCTATTTCACCTTCTCGGACGTGCAGTTGGGCACGTCGTCCTACGGCTATGGGGACAAGGCCGCCCACACGGGCCGGGCCACCGTCGTCGATCTCGCGCTGTTCTACGAGCGCAACAACCTGCTGATCAACGGCGATGCCGGGTGGGTCCCCGGCATCGTCTGGGGCACCGTGGTCGACGGCCTCGACCGGATGGCCGAGGCCTGCCACGACCTGTGGCGGGCGGGTGCGCTGGGGGAGACCCTCAGCTTCCGGCGGGCCCAGGCGCCGGCCTAGATCCGGGGCGCCGGGATCGCCGCGGCCCCCGACTCGTAGAGCGCGTGCGCGGCCCGCAGCACCAGGCCGTCCGCGTGCCGCGCCCCGACCAGCTGGATCCCGATCGGCAGCCCGTCCTCGTCCACGCCGCACGGCACGGTCGCTGCGGGCTGCTGGGTCAGGTTGAACGGATAGGTGAACGGCGTCCAGCCCGTCCAGCGCCGGTGCGCCGAGCCGGCCGGCACCTCGGCCCCGCCCTCGAACGCGGTGATCGGCAGCGTCGGGGTGACCAGCAGGTCGTACGAGCCGTGGAAGCGGCCCATGTGCCGGCCCAGCGCCATCCGGGTGTCCACGGCCTCCAGGTACTCCAGGGCGCTGTAGCGCGCCCCGGCCTCGGAGATCTCGCCCAGTCCCGGGTCCAGTGACTCCCGCTGAGCCGCGCTCAGCGGCTGCAGCAGCCGGGCCGCCCCGCTGAACCACAGGGCGTGGAAGGCCTCCACCGGGTCGGTGATCTCCGGGTCGGACTCCTCGATGTACGCACCGAGACCGGCGAGCGCCTCCACCGCCCGGCGCACCGCGGACGCGATCGCGGGCCGGACCGCCACCTGGCCGCCGAAGGACGGCGAGTAGGCGATCCGCAGCCCCTTGACCCCTTCGGCCAGCGACCCGCGGGTCTCGGCGGCGGGGCCCAGATGCGACCAGTCGCGCCAGTCGTCCCCGCTGATCACATCGAGCAGCAGGGCGGCGTCCGCCGCGTCGCGCGTCATCGGTCCGACGTGCGCGAGCGTGCCGAACGGGCTGGAGGGATACAGCGGCACCCGGCCGTACGTCGGCTTGAGCGCGAAGATTCCGCAGAACGAGGCGGGGATACGGACCGAGCCGCCGCCGTCCGTGCCGAGCGACAGCGGCCCCGCACCGAGCGCCACCGCCGCGGCGCTGCCGCCGCTGGAGCCGCCCGCCGTGCGGGAGGGGTCGTACGGATTGCCGGTCACCCCGTGCCGAGGCGAGTCCGTGACGCCCTTCCAGCCGAACTCGGGGGTCGTCGTCTTGCCGAGGAAGACCGCGCCGTGCGCACGCATCCGGGCGACGGAAGGCGCGTCCTCGTCCCAGGTGCCTTCCGTGCTCACCGTCCGCGAGCCGCGCAGGGTCGGTCCGCCGCGCTGCAGGATCAGGTCCTTCACGGTCACGGGGACCCCGTCGAGCAGTCCCTGCGGCTCCTTCCGGCGCCACCGCTCCTCCGACGCCTGCGCCTGGGCGAGCGCCTGCTCGGCGTCCACCCGGACGAAGGCGTTGACCAGCGGTTGCACCGCCTCGATCCGGTCCAGTGCCGCCCGGGTCACCTCGACGGGAGAGAGATCGCCCTTCCTGTAGCCGGTCAGCAGTCGGGTTGCGGTCAGGTCAGTCAGCGGATCAGTCATGCATGGGGACGTACCCACGTTTCTTGTCCACCACGTTCGGGAACGGCTTTCCTTCCTCCCACAGCTCGAACAGTTCCACGAACTGCTCGCCGAGCCGGTCCCGCCAGCCCACCGTGTCACCGCTCATGTGCGGGGAGACGATCAGGCCGGGGACGTCCCACAGCGCGCTGTCGGGCTCCAGCGGCTCGGACGTGAACACGTCGAGCGCGGCTCCCGAGACGGTCCGGCTCTTCAGTGCGGCGACGAGATCGTCCTCGACGACCAGCGGCCCGCGCCCGACATTGATGAACCGCGCGGACGGC
Organism: uncultured Actinomycetota bacterium; assembly: GCA_963836215.1. GTDB lineage: Bacteria > Actinomycetota > Actinomycetes > Streptomycetales > Streptomycetaceae > Streptomyces. Next base: position 2,800,899 of record CAWIIU010000005.1, on the reverse strand, counting down.
TGCATCAGTCCGAAGCGCCGCTTGTCGAACATTCCGCGGGTCGCGTCGGTGAGCGGCGCCGCGCACACCACCCAGTCGGCCCGTGCCAGCAGCGGATCCAGATCCTCGGTGCCGTGGATGCCGGCCCGCGCGGTGCGGCCCACGACCGCCACGGTGACGTCGAGCGCCTCCAGCTTCGCGGCCACGGCCCGGCCGATCGGGCCCGCGCCGACCACGGTGGCCCGGGTGCCCGCGACGCGCAGCCCTTCGCGGTGACGCCATCGGCGCTGCCGCTGGAGCTCGAACGTGCCGGGGAGATCCTTCGCCATCGCCAGGACCAGTCCGGCGACGTACTCGGCGATCGGTTCCTCGAAGACGCCCCGGGCATTGGTGACCACGGTTTCGGACGCGGCCAGTTCCGGGCAGAGCAGCCGGTCCACACCGGCGCTCGGGGTGTGCACCCAGCGCGGTCTCGGACCCTCGCCCGGCCAGGCCAGCCGTACCGCGTCGGAGGTGAAGTCCCAGGCCAACAGCACATCGGCGTCGGGGAGTTGCGCGGCGAGCGACCGCTCGTCGGCGAAGCTGACACGGACCCGTCCGGTCAGCTTTCCGAGACGGGGCGGGGGGTCCGCCGCCAGGACAAGAAGGTGGGGTTCGGACATCAGGCGGAAGCCGTTTCGTAACGTCTGACATGTACGGATTGACCCACGCTCGCACCCGAACCTAACGTCGTCAACAACACGTCAAAGGGGCCGGCGATGGATGTCTCCTTTCTCGGCGGCCCACATCCCCAACGCGGTGTGGGCGTCGTCGCTCCGTTCGATTTCGCGCTGGACAGGGAACTGTGGCGTTGGGTCCCCGACGACGTCTCCCTGCGGCTGACGCGAACGCCCTACGTCCCTGTGGAGGTCTCGCTCGACCTCGCCCGTCTCGTGAGTGAGCACGAGACGCTGCGGGAAGCCGTGCAGGCGCTCAGCGCCTCCGAACCCGAAGTCATCGCCTACGCCTGCACATCGGGCAGTTTCGTCGGCGGGGTCGCCGGAGAGCGGGCCATGTGCGAGGCGATGCGCTCGGCGGGGGAAGTGCCCTCGCTGACCACATCAGGCGCCCTGCTCGAAGCACTCGACGAGCTGGGCGCCCGTCGTATCGCCCTGGTCACTCCCTATACGGAGTCGGTGACCCGGTCGCTGGAGGACTACTTGGCGGAAGCCGGGGCAACCGTCACGGGCCGCGCTTTTCTGGGGCTGACCCGGCACATCTGGAAGGTGCCGTACCGGTCGGTGGTGGACATGGCGCGGCAGGCGGTGGTGGGCGCGGCGGACGCGCTCTTCATCAGCTGCACGAATCTGCCGACGTACGACGCGATACCCCAGCTGGAGGCCGAACTGAGGATGCCGGTGCTCTCCGCGAACCAGGTGACGATGTGGTCGGCGCTGCGCCGGATCGGCGTGCACGCGGTCGGGCCCTACCAAGGGCTGCTGCTGCAGCCGGAGGCCCAGCCCGATCTGTCGCCCCCGCCGCAGGCACCGCAGCCGCAGGCTCAGCCCGCCCAGCCCGAAGAACAGGAAGGCTGGACATGACCACGGTCGGACTTCTCTATCCCGGACACTCCGCCGAGGACGACTACCCGCGGTTCGAGGTGCTGCTCGACAGCGACATCAGGCTGCCCGTCGTGCACACCGACATCGGCGAGGACGCCCATCGGGTGGACGCACTGCTGAACATGGGTTCGGCGGAGCGGCTGGCCGCGGGCGTGGAGGAACTCCGGCTCGCGGGCGCCGAGTCGGTCGTCTGGGCGTGCACGAGCGGAAGCTTCGTCTACGGCTGGGAGGGGGCGCACGAACAGACGCGGGCACTCGCCCTGGCCGCCGGACTGCCCGCCTCCAGCACGTCGTTCGCCTTCGCCCATGCCGTACGGGCGCTGGGCGCCACCCGGGTCGCGGTCGCCGCGACCTATCCGCAGGACGTGACCGCGCTCTTCACCGCGTTCCTCAAGGCGTCCGGCACCGAGGTGGTGGCGGACCGGGCGAGCGGCATCGTCACGGCCGCCGAGGTCGGCACCTGGGGCCGGGAGGAGGTGCTGGAGCTGGCACGGGCGGGCGACCATCCGGACGCCGAGGTCGTGCTGCTGCCGGACACGGCACTGCACACGGCGGCGTATCTCCCGGAGCTGGAGGAGGCGCTGGGCAAGCCCGTCCTGACCGCGAACCAGGTGACCGTGTGGGAAGGGCTGCGGCTGGCGGAGCGCAGGGCGCGGGCGCCCAAGCTCGGCACGCTGTTCGCCAAGCGGGAGCAGGTGCGGATCTGACGCTCCGGACCGACGCCCGCCCCGGCCCCTGAGCAGCTGCCCGACGGGCGCCCGCCCGGAATAAACGGAGAGGCCCTCCTGTTCGCCTGTGTTGTACGTTTTTCTTGCGCGCAGGAGGGCTGAACCGGTGGACGAGGCGATACAGGGCGACCCGATACGAGGCACGGCGCCGGGCACCGCGCCGGTGCCCCTGTCCGTACTGGACCTGGTCACGGTCGGCAAGGGCCGTACCGCCGCCGACGCCCTGCGCACCAGCGTGGCGATCTCCCGGCTCGCCGAGAGCCGCGGCTACGGCCGGCACTGGGTGGCCGAACACCACTCCATGCCCGGCGTCGCCTCCTCCTCGCCCGCCGTGATCCTCGCGCACCTCGCCGCGCACACCGAGCGCATCCGCCTCGGCTCCGGCGGCGTGATGCTCCCCAACCACGCCCCGCTGGTGATCGCCGAGCAGTTCGGCACCCTGGAGGCGCTGGCACCCGGCCGCGTCGACCTGGGACTCGGGCGCGCGCCCGGCACGGACGGGGCGACCGCCGCGGCCCTGCGGCGGACGGACCGGCTGGGCGAGGGTGCGGACGACTTCCCGCAGCAACTGGCCGAACTGACCCGGTTCCTGGACGACGACTTCCCCGACGGCCACCCCTACGCCCGCATCCACGCGGTCCCCGGCCCGGTCCAGGGCCCCTCCGCCCGCCCGCCGATCTGGCTGCTCGGTTCCTCCGGCTTCAGCGCACGGCTGGCCGGTGTGCTCGGGCTGCCGTTCGCCTTCGCGCACCACTTCTCGGCGCAGAACACCGTTCCGGCGCTGGATCTGTACCGCGAGTCCTTCCGCCCTTCGGCCGTGCTGGACGCCCCGTACGCCCTGATCGGCGTCGCCGCGCTCGCCGCCGACGACGAGAAGGAGGCCCGCCGGCAGGTGCTGACCGGCGCGCTGTCGATGCTGCGCCTGCGCACCGGCCGCCCGGGCCTGGTCCCGACGCCCGAAGAGGCGGAGGCGTATCGGTTCAGCCCCCTGGAGCGGGAGTTCGTGGACAACTGGCTGGCCAACATCGTCCACGGCTTGCCGGACGCGGTACGCACCGGTCTGGACGACCTCCAGAAGCGCACGGGGGCCGACGAGTTGATGATCACGGCCAACGCGCACGGCGGCGACGTGCGGCTCCGCTCGTACGAACTGATCGCCGATGCCTACGCATTGCCGACCGCGGTGGTTTCTTCCTGAACCATCTGGTGCGACTCGATTAACGCACCCTTAAGCCGCTCGTCACCCATGGTGGCGGGCGGCTTTTTCGTCGGGTTGCACCGCCCTGACAAGCGGTTTCTCCTTCAGATTGGTCTAGTCCTTGTTTGGTCAAGACCATTGACGCGCGGATGGCCGGATCGCTATCTCTTTCCACCACCCCCAGTTGAACGATCCCCGTTCCGCACAACCCCGGAGGCTGTCCGTGCGCTCCCGCAGACCCTTGCTCGCGGCCTTGACGACCGCGGCTCTCGCCGCCGGCGTCCTGGCCGGTTTCGCCGCCAACGGCTCCGCCGCCACCGCCGGCGACACCGTCGAGACCGCTGCCTCCGCGGGAGGCGTGAAGATCGCGTACTACGATCAGTGGAGCGTGTACGGCAACGCCTTCTACCCCAAGCACCTGGACACCCGGGGCATCGCGGGCAAGCTCGATGTCATCAACTACTCGTTCGGCAACATCCACCCCACCGAACTGACCTGTTTCGAGGCCAACAAGGCCGCGGGCGACGACGCCAACCCCAACGCCGGTGACGGCGCGGGCGATTCGTACGCCGACTACCAGCGCTCCTTCGCCGCGGCCGACAGTGTGGACGGCGTGGCCGACACCTGGAACCAGCCGATCGTGGGTGTCTTCAACCAGTTCAAGGAGCTCAAGGCCAAGTACCCCAAGCTGAAGATCAACATCTCGCTGGGCGGCTGGACCTACTCCAAGTACTTCCACGACGCGGCCAAGACGGACGCCTCCCGCAAGAAGTTCGTGGCCTCCTGCGTCAAGCAGTACATCCAGGGCGACCTGCCGGTCGAGGGCGGCTTCGGCGGACCCGGCACCGCGGCCGGGATCTTCGACGGCATCGACATCGACTGGGAGTACCCGGGCTCGCCCAACGGCCACCTCGGCAACCACTACGGCCCCGAGGACAAGGCCAACTTCACACTCCTGCTGGCCGAGTTCCGCAAGCAGCTCGACGCGTACGGCACGGCTCACGGCGGCAAGAAGTACCTGCTGACGGCAGCCATGCCGGCCGGCCAGGACAAGATCAAGTACATCGAGACGGACAAGGTGGGTGCGTACCTCGACTACGCGAACATCATGACCTACGACATGCACGGCGCCTGGGACGCGGACGGACCCGCCTACCACCAGTCGCCGCTGTACTCACCGGCGTCCGACCCGACGGACCCGATTCCCCCGGGCACCCAGAAGTACTCGATCGACAACGCGATCGACGCGTGGATCGACGGGAACGCGGCGTACGGCATCGCGGGCGGCTTCCCGGCGAACAAGCTCACCCTCGGATACGAGTTCTACTACCGCGGCTGGAAGGGCGTCCCGGCCGGCGCGAAGAACGGCCTCGGCGGCAGCGCCACCGGCGCCAGCAGCGCACGTCCGGTGAGCCAGCAGGCGGGTATCGCGCACTACAAGGAGCTCGGCGGCATCGTCGACAACCCGGCGACGACGTTCTGGGACGACGAGGCGAAGGCCGCGTACTTCCACAAGGACGGCGAGTTCTTCACCGGCCTCGACAAGCGGGCCGTCCAGGCCCGCGCCGACTACGCCCACAACCGCGGTCTCGGCGGCGCGATGATGTACTCGCTGCTCGGCCTGGACAACAACACCACGCTGCTGAACGACATCGTGGCCGCGGTCGGCAGCTCGCCGGACCCGGACCCGGACCCGACTCCCTCCGACCCGACGCCGTCCCCGTCCGACCCGACCCCCTCGCCGAGCGACCCGCAGACCGGCTGCACGGCCAAGGCCTGGTCCGCCGCCACGATCTACAACGGCGGTGAGCTGGTCTCCCACAAGGGCCACAGCTGGAAGGCCCAGTGGTGGACCCAGAACGAGGAGCCGGGCACCACGGGCGAATGGGGAGCCTGGCGCGACCAGGGCGTCTGCTGACCGAGCCACTCCGCCCCCCACAGGCACCGCCCCCGTCCGGATGTCCTCTCCGGCCGGGGGCGGTCCCATGCTCCGGACGCGAGCGCTCAGACCGGCAGCGCGCCGACGCCGATCATCGCCGCGATACGGTCCGGGGCCACCGCGCGCGAGTACAGCCAGCCCTGGCCCGTGTCGCAGCCGATGCGACGCAGCCGGGACGCCTGGCCCGAGGTCTCGACGCACTCCGCGGTGACCGTCAGACCCAGCCGGTGGGCGAGCTGGACCAGCGCCTCCACGATCGTCTCGTCCGCCGGGTTGGGGTGGGCCTCGTCCTGGAAACCGCGTACGAACGTGCCGTCGAGCTTCAGGGCGGACACCGGCAGCCGGCTCAGATAGGCCAGGTTCGAGTAGCCGGTCCCGAAGTCGTCGATCGCGATCTGCACGCCCATGTCGCTGAGGGCCTGCAGGGCCTGCAGCGGCCGGCCCGCCGAACCCATCACCGCGGACTCGGTGAGCTCCAACTGCAGCAGATGCGGCGCCAGTCCGGTCTCCGCGAGGATCTCCGCGACGTCCGCCACCAGGTCGGAGTCCCAGACCTGGCGTACGGCGACATTGACGCTGACGAACAGCGGCGGCACACCCGGGTGTTCCTGCTCCCACCGGCGTGCCTGGCGGCAGGCCGTACGCAGCACCCACCGCCCCAACTGCACGATCGAGCCGTCTTCCTCCGCGATACCGATGAACCGATTCGGCGCAAGCGTTCCGAACTGCGGGTGGTTCCAGCGCACCAGCGCCTCCACCCCGCGCGTGACGCCGTCCTCGAGCCCCACCAGCGGCTGGTACTCCAGCGCGAACTCCCCGCGCTCCACGGCCGGCCGCAGCGTCGAGGAGAGCGCCTGACGCGTCATCCGGTGCGCGTTGCGCTCGGGGTCGAAGAGCGTCCAGCGGGCCTTGCCGTCCGCCTTCGCCCAGTACAGCGTGGTGTCCGCGGCCTGCATCAGCCCCGTCGCGGTCGTCCCCTCGACGGCGCGCTCCACCACGCCGATCGACGCCGAGACCGACAGCCGCTGCCCGTCCAGGTCGAACGGCCGCTGCAGCGCGACCAGCACGGACCTGGCGAGGTCGGCGACCTGTTCCGTACCGGTGGAGTCCTCGACCAGGATCGCGAACTCGTCGCCGCCGAGCCGGGCCACCAGATGGCCGCCGCTGCGGGTGTAGCCGTCGCCGTCCGCGCACTCCGTGAGCCGCCCGGCGACGGCGGCCAGCAGCCGGTCGCCGACCCGGTGCCCGAGCGTGTCGTTGACCGCCTTGAAGCCGTCCAGGTCCAGGTAGCACAGGCCGATCCGGCCGGTGGAGCCGTGGTCGTACGCCGAGGACTCCAGCGCGGACGCGAGCCGTTCGAAGAACAGCGTGCGGTTGGGCAGACGGGTGACGGCGTCGTGCATCTGCAGATGACGCAGCCGTGCGTGCAGCTCGCGCCGGTCGCTGATGTCCGCGACGGACAGCAGCACATTGCGGCTGTCGGGCACCGGAGCCACCGTGACCTCCGCCCACAGCGCGCGGCCGTCGGGGTGCTTGAGCCGGCGGGTGCAGCGGAAGCGGGAGCGCCTGCCCTTGAGCACCTCGCGGTACGCGTGCCAGGTGCGGCGGTCGGACGCGAGGTCGACGAGGTCGGCCGCGGGCCGTTCGAGGAGATCCACCGGCTGGGCGGCGAACAGGGCCGCGAACGCCGAGTTCGCGGTGACGACGAGGCCCTCGTGGTCGACGACCGACATCGCGAGATGCGCGGCGTTGAACGCGGCGCGGTAGTCGCGCAGTTCGGTGGCGGAACAACCGACATGGTGACGCTCTGTTACCTGCGGCCGTGCCCTGCCGGGGACTGCGACTCCCGCGGGCCCTGTTCCTTCGGAGGTTCCGCTCACGGCTCACTCCCGCAGTGCAGTTGTGTCGTCCAGGGTCGTACAGATGTGATCGCGAAGACGCCGATCTGACATCGACGATGGTCGGAAAGGGGGTGGGGGGAAACGCTGGGGAAAGTGTGCCGATCATAGAGGCTGCCCCGTGGGCCGTTCCAGCTCCGCCGCCCGGGCGACGCCCGTCCGTGGTCCCCGGTCGATCGTTTCTGCACAGGTCGGCACCGGTACCGATTCCCTGCCGACCGAATGTGACGTTCCGTGAGCCATCGGAGTGTCGCCGCATCTCGGCTCGGTGTCGGGCCGGCGTCGGGTCGGTCACCCGGGTGGGGCACCGGAACAGGACGTACACCCAAAAACCCCCGCAAGGTGGAGGAGGTGTCTCCCATTCCGCAGCCGGAGGTCTACGTGGAGGGTCAGCAGTCACCCGCGGGAACACCCGGGGGAGTGGAACGCGGACGTATGCGCAGCGCCGCCGCGGCCCTCACCTCCCTCATGGCACTCGCCGCCACGTCACTGGTGGCAGGCCCCGCGGTGGCCAAGGCCTCGGTCGCCCCCTGTGCCCTGCCCCGCAGCAGCGCACACCACTCCCTGGGCGTCGACTCCTGGAACTCCGCCTACCCCCGCCCCACCGGACGGCTCGACGCGGTCATGGTCTTCCTGTCGTTCCCGGACAGCGTGCCCAACCACGACCCGTCCGAGCTCGCCGCCGACCACTTCCCGGCGACCAGCGACTTCTTCTCGCGCGCCTCGTACGGCAGGTTCAGGCTGCGCCCCGATCCGCAACGCGCCTGGGTGGCGATGCCCCGGTCCTCGACCAAGTACGGGATAAGCCGTGACTGGCCCTCCGGGCGGCGCAGCGCGTACCTGCGCGACGCGGTCGCGGCCTCCGACGCCACCGTCGACTTCTCCCGCTACGACATCGTCTACTTCGTCGCCGACCCGGACGCACCCGGCGTGGACTCCGACGCCACGAAGGTCGTGAACTTCGACAGACCGCTGCGCGCCGACGGTGTCAGCATCCGGCGTGTCGTCACCGTCTTCGAACGCCATCCGCCCGACCGCAATGTGCTGGCCCATGAGACCGGGCACGTCTTCGACCTGCCGGACCTCTACCACCGGCCGGTGGACGGCAAGGGCGACTGGGACACCTACGTCGGGGACTGGGATGTGATGGGCAGCCAGTTCGGCATGTCCCCCGACCTGTTCGGCTGGCACAAGTGGAAGCTCGGCTGGCTCGACGACAGCGCCGTGCGGTGTGTGACCCGGTCCGAGCTGATCACGCTGGAGCCGATCGCGGCCGCGCCGGCTCCCGGCGGCAGTCTGGGCACCCGGCTGGCGGTCGTCCGTACCGGGGTGGGCACCGCGCTCGCCATCGAGGCGCGCGCCTCCACCGGCAACGACGGCTCGACCTGCGCGGAGGGAGTACTGCTCTACCGCGTCCAGGCCGACACGGCTTCGGGCGGCGGCCCGGTCGAGGTGGTGGACACCCATCCGAAGACCGAGGCGTGCTGGGACCAGTCGGTCTATCCGCAGCTGGCGGACGCGCCGATGAGGGTGGGGGAGACCTTCACGATGCCGGGGACTCCGGGGCGGCGGACCCGGGTGGAAGTGGCGGACCGCACACCGTCGGGAGCGTGGACGATCAAGATCAGTACGGCGTGAGAGGTGGACCCTGTGTCCGGCACACGAAAAGGCCCCTCGCTCTCGCGAGGGGCCTTTTCCGTCTGTGCGCCGCCAGGGACTCGAACCCCGGACCCGCTGATTAAGAGTCAGCTGCTCTAACCAACTGAGCTAGCGGCGCCTGCTGACGTCGTAGACCTTAGCATCCTGATCGCCGCGAGGAAAAATCGATATGCGCACGTTCGGGCAGGCCGCCTCGCGGGCCGCCCGGACGCATGCCCAGAGCAGTACCTCGGGCCCGGGGAGCCAGGGATGGCGGGTGTCCGGGGCCACCAGCCAGCGGGGTCCCGGGGTGCTCCGCTCGCTCTGCAGCGGCGGAACGGTCACCGCGTCGCCGGTGCCGTGGCACAGCAGCGGCGGCACGGAGTCGCCCCACTCCTCCCAGCCCATCAGGGCGGGCAGCCGGTGCGCGGTGCCGGGGGCGCTGAAGATCATCATTCGGCCGCGGTGCATGGCGACGGGGCCGGAGCCAGGGCCCTCCTCCCAGAGGCGGTCGAGCATGTGGCGGCCGAAGATGGCGGGCGCGTTCACGACGTCGAAGACGGTTCCGCAGGGGAGGACGGCAGGCGCGGTCGGGCGGGTCTCCCACAACGCGAGCATGGAGCGGGGGCAGCCCTCGGCAGATGCCAGCCAGCGGGCGCCGGGCGCGGTGACCTGGGCGACCTGGTGGCGGCTATCGTCCCGCAGCAGGGCGAAGATGTCCGTCCGGCGCTCGTCGGCGGTGCCGGGGGTCAGCAGGGAGTCGTCTCGCAGCCATGCACTCATGCATGCATGTCTACCGGGAGTGACGAACTCGTTCCTGAGAGTTGGTCAAAGCGAGGACAGAACGGGGCGGGGAGGCGTATCTTGCGCCACGGCATATGCCAGGTGTGATGTTGAACGGCAGATTCGACCGCGCGTTCTAGCCGGTACGCACTGCTGAGCGGTCCGTCTACGGGGCGGTTCCGTCGCGGAGCAGCCCCCGGCCGAACTCGATCATCTTCTTGGCATAGTCCTCGGTCCACTCCGCGCGGACGGCGATCTCCGCGGGCGTGAGCCGGTCGAACCGGCGCGGGTCGGCGAGCTGGGCGGCGGCGAGTGCCTGGAACTCCACGGCGCGGTCGGTCGCCGCACGGAAGGCGAGCGTCAGCTCGGTGGCGCGGGCGAGCAGGTCCCGTGGATCCTCCATCGACTCCAGGTCGAAGAAGTGCTCGGGGTCGGCGGCGGCCTCCGAGGGCTCGAAGAGCAGCGGCGCCGGTCGCAGCCGTCGCTCACTCCGCTGGGATTCCGCCATGGGTTACTCCTCCTCGCACGCGAACGTCCGCCGACCCGGACCGCCATCCATTGTCCCGCCTCGCGCAAGTGGGCCTCGTCCTCCCCGGCCCGCGAGGCCGCTTCGGGGAGGTCCGAGAGGCGGTCCCACCGGTGATTGCGCTGTTCAGCCCTTCCAGGCCACACGGTGGTCGGACCAGTGGTCCCACGTGGACATCATCGCCTCCCACCCGTCGGGGAACTTCACCGTCACCCCCAGTTGCACCGGCTCCGTCGAGGGGTGTTCGTCCAGCAGCTCCGCCACACCCGCGCGGCAGACCACGATGCACGCGTGCCGGTGGCGGGACGCCAGGACGCACAGACGGCCCGTCTCCAGGTGGAACGCCGTCGCGTCCGGCCGGCCCGAGAGCGGGTGCAGCACCACCGTCACGTCGAACTCCCGGCCCTGCAGCCGGTTCGCGGTGTCCACGGTGACGTCCGTGACGCCGAGCTCCGCCAGCGCCGCGCGCACGGCGGCCGCCTGGTCGCGGTGCGCCGTGCCGACCGCCACACGGTCCGCGGTCACCGGCGACGGTTCGGCGGAGCCCGAGCTCGCCACCCCGCCGCGGTCCAGCAGTCTGCGCACCACCGTCGCCACCGCCCGGACTGCCTCGGGGTCCGTACGCGGCGTGTGCCGGGCGGGCAGCTCCAGCAGGCCCCAGCCCGCCTCCGCCGCCTCGTCGAGCACCCGGTCGTGGGCCGAGCCGTCCGAGGCGACCCCGAAGGAGAGCCGCCGCTCGCCCGGACCCGTACCGCTGCGGAACGGCGTGTACGGGTAGAACGCGGCCGAGACCAGCGGCGCGGCCGAGGCGGGCAGCCGCCAGGACACCGGCAGCCGGTGCTGCGGCAGCTCGGGGTTGTGCGCCAGCAGCGTCGTCACGGCGCTCGCCGACGGGTCGTACGACAGCCCCGCCCACTGGTCCGCGCCCACGATCGAGAACGGGTCCAGCTGCCCGGGGTCGCCCACGAACAGCGCCCGCTCGAAGAGGCTCGCGACGGCGAGCAGCGCGTCGGAGCGCATCTGGTAGGCCTCGTCGACGATGGCGTGCGGCCAGGGGTCCACGCCCTGCACATGCGCCCACTTCGCGGCCGTGGAGATCACGATGTCCAGTCCCGCCAGGTCGCCGGCCTTCGCGGACTTGCGGACGTTGTCCAGCTCGTCGAGTGCCTTGTCGTACGGGTCCGGGTCGTTGCTGTGCAGCCGGCCGACGGGGAGCAGCGGGTCCTTCTCGGCGAGCCGGAGCACGAGATCGTCGACCTGGGCGTTGGTCTGCGCGACGACCATCAACGGCCGTCCCGCCGCCGCCAGTTCGCGTGCGGCGTTGACCACGAGGGTGGACTTGCCCGCGCCCGGCGGCGAGTCCACCACGACGCCGCGGTGCGTGCCGTGCAGGGTGTCGGCGAGGATCGCGTCGGTAGCCCTGGCCGCCGCGGCGGAGGGGTCGAAGGGCGCGGTCACAGAAGGTCCTCCGGGGTGACGGGGTCGGGGCTCTCGGCGTCCGCGCCGGGCGGGCCGCCGTGCGTCCACGGCGTCTCCTCCGGGTCCGGCAGCTTCGGCCCGCCGCGCTGCTCGTGCTCGAACAGGGTCCAGGCGATCCGGTCGCCCTTCTGCGGCACCGAGCCCTCGGCCGGGTCCTTGCCGCGGCCCATCTTGTCGGTGAGCCGCAGGACGAGCACCCCGTCGGACGGCGACCGTGCCCAGCCGGCGAACTCGGCCGACTGCGGTTTGCCGTTCAGCGAGCGGTACACCTTCATCCGCTCGCCCAGATGCGGCCGGTCGTCGGTACGGACGGTGACCAGGGGGCGGGGGCTCGGCCGCTTGGACTCCGACCAGGCCATCACCACCTCGGTCACCTCGCCGAGGAACGCCTCGCCCGCCAGCCTGCGCCCGGCCATCACCAGGGGATCGTCCAGGGCCTCCTGTGCCTCCAGCTGGGCCTGCGCCGTCTCGCGGGACGCGAGCTTCTGCGCGGCCGCCACCGCGCTGTCCCGGCGCGGCTGCGGCGGCTCACCGGCGCGCACCTTGTCACGGTGCCCGGTGAACGACCAGCGGTCGCGCGTCCAGCGGTCGGCCGCACGGGGTCCCTCCGGCAGCCGGCGCAGCAGCGCGAGGCTGCACCAGACCGCGTCCCACGTGGGTCGCAGCTGGGTCAGCAGCAGACGCCGTATCTCCCGCTCGGCGAGGGTGAGTTCGCCGAGGCGGGCGTCGGCGGCCGCGCCGTCCTCGGCAGCGCCCAGCGACTGGCGCGCGCGGTCGTAGCGCTCGACGGCCGGGGCCAGCAGCCGGTTGTCGAACGCCGGGTCGGTGGCCGGACCGGCCGGCGGGCAGACCAGCTGGCCCGCCGCGTCCCGCGCCAGCTCGGCCCGCAGCGCCGCCTCGGGGCCCGACCCGCTCTCGCCCGGGTCGATCCAGGCGAGCAGCGCGCCCAGGTGCTGGTCCTCGAGCGAGGACTGGCCGGTGGCCCAGTGCCGGTTCAGCAGATCGGTCGCCGCGAGGAGCAGGGACGAGCCCGGCACCCGGGCCCGTTCGCCGTAGTGCGTCAGCCAGCGGCCGAGCAGCGGGACGTGTGGCGGCGCCGGGTAGGGGGCGTCCGGGTCCTGCTCGGCCGTACGGCGGAAGCGCATCGACCGGCCGAGGAGGCGGACGAAGTCGATCCCTGCGCGGTTGGGCACGATCAACTGCGGTGCCTCCGCGCACAGTTCGGCCTCGGCCTTGGTGCGCTTGCCGGTCTCCGGGTCGGTCTGGTTCCGCTCCACGAGCTCGATGTCGTCGGCGTACGCGTCCAGATGCGGCAGCACGGAGTCGGCCAGCTCGGCCAGGAACGCGAACCGCAGCTCCCGGTCGCGCGGCTGCGCCACGACCAGCAGCCGGGGCTCCTGCGGGTCCGTGCCGACGAGGGCGCCCAGCGGGGCGCCTGCCTCACCGGCGGTCGTCAGCGGTACGACGACCAGCGGCCGTTCGGACAGATGCCGGTGCCGGACGGTCGCCAGCGGGGTCGCCCGGCCCGACTCGACGGCCTCCAGCCGGGCGAGGGTGGAGATCAGCGACATCCGGCTTCCTCCAGCGCCTCGGCCCGCAGGGCCGCGGCCCTGCGCAGGGCGGCGACGGCGGGATCGTCCGCGTCGCCCGCCGTGCCGCGGGCGGCGGCCAGCACGTCGCCGATGGTCGTCAGTCCGCCCAGTTCACCGCGCACCCCGCGGCCGAGCGCGCCGACGTCCCCGTCCTCGCGCGCCCGGTCGCGGCAGTGGAACGCCAGCTCGCAGGCGGCCAGACAGTCCGGCGCGTACGCCGCGTCGACCGACTCCACCGCGGCGGTGAGCTCGTCGGCCGGACGCTCGAGATCGAAGGTGGTGCCCTCGGGCAGGGCGCCGGCGATGTCCTCGACGCGGGTCAGCCGGGCCAGCTGGCGGCGGGTCACCGACAGCTGTTTGCGTACGTCGACGACGGACGCGGTCGGCAGGTTGGAGAAGTCCTTGGGGCAGACCAGCAGGATGCTGTGCGCGACGTGCGCGCCGTCGGTGAGCGCGGCGATCCGCTCCAGCGCCAGGACGTAGACGGCGGACTGGCGGGCGGCGGCGCCGACCTTCGAGGCGTCCGCGGAGGCGTCGATCATCGGGAAGGACTTGATCTCGACGACCGTCCACCGGCCGTCGGGGTGGACGACCACCGCGTCCGGCTCCAGATACGCGGGCGTGCCCGCCACCTCCAGGGCCAGCATCGGGTGGTCGAGCAGCGTCCAGGCGCCATCGGCGGTCGCCTCCCGCAGCGCGAGGGCCGTGCGCGCCGCGCGGCCCTCGGGTCCGGCCGCCGTCAGATCCGGCACCCGGACGTCCGCGCCCGCCTCGACGCCCATGAGGCGCAGCAGTTCGGTACCGCCGTCGGACTTCACCTTCGCCTCGAAGGCGTTGCCCCGCATGAAGGCGAACTGCGACTGCCCGAACGTCGCCGGGGATCCGAGCGCGGTGGCGAGCGCCGCCTTGTCCACCCCGGCACCGTCGAGCAGGGCACGCCGGTTGCAGCCGGGGTTGGCGGCGAGGGCCGCAAGCGCCCGGGCGTCGAGCGGATGGGGCTGGGCGGCAGGACCGCGCAGCTCAGCGAGCCGCTGCCGGAGTGCTGTCGTCGGCGCCTGCGGACGAGGTCCGCTGTCCAGGGATTCGCTCACCCGCGGAAGTCTGACATCCGGCACCGACAATCGGGGACGTCAGGCCGGAAGCAGCGGGGAGGAGGCGGGCGCGCACCCGGTCGGCGAGCGCCAGGGCGGGCCGGGTCAGCAGCGCGCCGATGCCCATCACGGCCGCGCCGGCCACGGCGTCGAGGAAGTAGTGGTTGGCGGTTCCCATCACCACGATCGTGGTGAGCAGGGGGTAGGCGACCGCGAGGGTCTTCATCAGGGGAGTCCGGCCGTGACGCCACAGCATCACGCCGCACCACAGGGCCCAGCCGACGTGCAGGCTCGGCATCGCCGCGTACTGGTTGGTCATGCCGCCCATGCCGCGCGGCGCGCTCGCCTCGCCACCCCACCAGCCGTACGAGCTGTACTGGGCCATCGTGTCGACGAAGCCGTGGCCCGCGTCCAGGAGCCGCGGCGGGCAGGTGGGCATCAGCGTGAAGCCGACGAGGCCCAGGAGGGTGGAGAGCATCAGCCAGGTGCGGGCGGCGCGGTAGCGGAGAGGGCGCCGGCGGAAGAGCCACACCAGAACGGCGGGGGTGACCAGGTAGTGCAGAGAGGCGTAGACGAAGTCGGCGGGTATGCCGAGGGCGGGGGTCTCGGTGAAGAGACGGTTTAGCGGATGCTCGGCGTTCAGGAAGAGTGCCTTCTCGGCCCGGAGTATCGCGAGACCGTGATCGACCGCTGTCGTCACATCGCCGCGGGCGAGCAGCCGGCCGCAGGAGTACGCCGCGTACACCACCACGAGCACGATCAGTTCGGTCCACCAACGGGGCCTGTGACGAGGCGCGGTGTACGGCATCCGAACGTTTCTCCATCTTGTGTTCCGGTGGCCGGCGCCACCGGTAAACCGTACGGCGTATGGTGCGGCGCCCCGTCGGCGGGTCCCGACCTAGGAGAGGACGCCGAGATCGTTCAGGAGGTTGCCCCTCGTTCTCCTGAGCGATGATGGAAATCCATCGCCTGTGAACCAGAAAGAAGCGCCCCATGGCACCGCGCATCCTGCTTGCCCGGCACGGTCAGACCGAGTGGTCCCGACTGGGCAAGCACACCGGCAGGACGGACATCCCTCTGACCGAAGAGGGTCGCAGCGGGGCGAAGCTGCTGGGGGAGCGGCTCCAGCGGACCCCGTGGTCGGCTCTGCCGGATGTCGAGGTGCGCACGAGTCCGCTGGTGCGCGCGTCGGAGACCTGTGCGCTGGCGGGGTTCGGTGACCGGGCGTCCGAGTGGGACGCGTTGATGGAGTGGGACTACGGGGCGTACGAGGGGCTGACGCCGCCCGAGATCCAGGCGCTGAGCCGGCCGGACTGGTTCATCTGGCGCGACGGGGTCCAGGGCGGGGAGACGATCGCGGATGTCGCCGCGCGGGCGGACGAGGTCGTGGAGTGGGCCCGGTCCGCCGACCGCGATGTGCTGGTCTTCGCGCACGGCCACATCCTGCGCGTCATCGGGGCGCGCTGGCTGGGCCTGGACCCGTCGTTCGGCGCGCACATCAAGCTGGACCCCACGGCGTTGTCGGTGCTCGGGTGGGCGTACGGGTCACCGGCGATGGACCGTTGGAACGACACGGGCCACCTGGAGGGGTGAACGGGGGCGGGCCGGGCGCTCAGGCCCGGCGCGCCGTCTCCTGGTGGCGGGTGAGGAACGAGGAGACCTCGGACGCCCGCCGCTGCGGGCGCAGCACGGCCGCCGTCGACGTGAGCAGCGACTGGACGCGCGAGGACTGGACCCCGTCCAGCAGGTCCAAGGCATGGTGGGCCGCCGACGCCGCCTCGTCCGGGGCGCCGCCGTGGGCGAGGTCCGCCGCCAGCTCGGCCCGGTACAGCGCGAGGTTGCGGGTGAAGCGCCGGTCCTGGATCGTCGCCGCTCGGCGCGCGTGGCGGGCCGCGCGGGCCCAGTCGCCGAGCGCGGCCCAGCACTGCGCCTGCAGTGACTCCAGTTCGGGTTCGCCGAAGAAGGACATCCACTCCGGGTCGGCCGGGGAGGTGCCCCGGTCGAAGTGGGAGTGGGCCCGGGCCAGGGCCTGTTCGCAGGCTGGGCGGTCGCCGAGCCCCGCCCAGCCGCCCGCCTCCCGCAGCGTGAGCAGGGCCAGCAGCCGGGGCGATGCGAGGTGCCGGGCCGCCCGCTGGCCCGCCTGCGCCGAGCGGACCGCTTCCCGGGGCCGGCCCGCGTCCCTGGCCAGGAACGAGGTGTTGCAGAAGGCGTGCGCCTCCAGCGCCGGGTCTCCCGACACCCGCGCGGTCGCCAGCGCCTCCGCGTAGTGCGAGCGGGCGTCGTCGAACCGGCCGGAGTCATGGGCCAGCCACCCCACGGAGATGGCGAGTTCACCCGCCCCCGAGTGCAGCCGGTCCGAGGTCGAGCGGTGGGCGGTGATGCCCGAGTCGAGCAGGGCGTACGCGGCCCGCAGCGGCTGCGCGGCCCGCCGGTACAGCCCGTCCGCGCCGTGCCGGTCGTCCAGCAGCCGGATCTGGCGCACGGCCTCCTCGACCGCGGCCACTTCCGGCTCGCCCACCTTCCGCTGCGCGGGGACGTGAGCAGCCCCCAGTCCGAAGGACGCGGCCGCCACGGTGGCGGAGCCGCTCGTCATGAATGCGCGACGCAGCACGTCGCTCTCCTCGTCGCTGTCTCTGTCAGTGTGCTGTCGGCACCGGGCCGCACCCCGTACCTGCTCCCGCGCCGTGAACCCCAGGTCTCCCAGGACCAGGCCGGGGAACATATGGAGGAACACCCGCTCGTACGCGTAGTTCGGGCAGCGGATCTCACCTGCCTCGACGCGCCCGATGTAGCGGGCGTCGCACGAGACCTGCTCGCCGATCTCCCTGGCGGCCCTGCGTACGGCCGCGGCGAACTCCCCCGGCGAGCGCTGTCCGCGCAGCCGCCGGAAGGCGAGGTTGGGAACTGCCCGTGATGCCTGTGACGACGACGCCATGGCCGAGCCCTCTCTTGGTGCAGCCGTGTTCCGGCGGAGCAAGAACGTACCTGCTGTGATGAGCCGCACACGCAGGGTTTGCCTACAAAAGGGATAACTCCCCCTCGATCTGCCATGAAGTGCCATCCTTTGCGGCGGTGTGGCGCCGTAGCCCTTGACGCGCACGGGCGTTGAACCTCCCGGAGGCGCCGTACGTGTCTCCACTCGAGCGAGGAGGCGATCCCCTTGTTGGAGGTCGGCATGGATGTCAGCGCCAACACCGGCGCCCGGACGCCTGCGACGTCTGCTCGGCACCTGCCGAGCCCGCAGAGCAGCGCACCGCTCGGCGACTGCGCGGAAGAACCCTGTGATCTGGTGACGGTCCCCGCCCGTCAGGGACTCGAAGCGGTGGACATCCTGCGCCGCGCCGCCGACCCGGCCGTCGGTCCGGTGATCCACGACGGCGCCTGTGACACCCTCGGCTTTCTGGTGCCGCCCGGCACGGCCGACGGCTGGGACATGCCGGGCAGCGCCTGCACGCAGACCGCGGGGCGGGGTCTGCGTATTCCCGCCGAGCCGCCGGTGCGCGGCAGCGGCTGGCTGCTGCCGCCGGGCGACGCGGACGACGTCACCGACCCGGAGGTGCTGCGCGAGGCACTGGGCGAGGCGGCCCGGCTCATCAAGGCGGCGGACAGCTGCCGGTAGCCACCGGAGGCGGCGGCCGTCCACCCGCGCGGATAATGGACGGATGGCGAAGAGCAAGCGGCGCAGGGGCGGGGCCGGGGGCGGCCCCGAGTCCGTCGTCGCGCAGGTCGACGGCGGGCAGGCCGAGCTGATACCCGACCGTGAGCGCCCGCACGCCTGGACGCTGCTCATCGACAGTGCACCGCAGTCGCATGTCGACCTCGACGACCCGGCGTATCTCTCCTTCGAGTACCAGCGCCGCCTCGGCCATGTCGCCGATCTCGTCGCCCCGCCCGGCCGTCCGCTGCAGGTCGTCCATCTCGGCGGCGGGGCCTTCACGCTGGCCCGCTACATCGCCGCGACCCGGCCGCGCTCCACGCAGCAGATCGTCGAGCTGGACGCGGCGCTGGTCCAACTGGTGCGTACGCGGCTTCCGCTCGATCCCACCGCCCGGATACGCGTACGGTCCACCGACGCCCGCGCGGGGCTCGGCAAGGTCCCGGACGGCTGGGCCGACCTCGTCATCGCGGACGTCTTCAGCGGCGCCCGCACCCCCGCGCATCTCACCAGCACGGAGTTCCTCACCGAGGTCCGCCGCGTGCTCAGGCCCGGCGGGCACTACGCCGCGAACCTCGCCGACGGCCCGCCGCTCGCCCATCTGCGGGCCCAGGTCGCCACCGCGGCGGCCCTGTTCGGGGAACTCGCGCTGGCGGCCGATCCGACGGTGCTGCGCGGCCGGCGCTTCGGCAACGCCGTGCTGCTGGCGTCGGACGCACCCCTGCAGGTCGCCGAGCTGACCCGCCGGGTCGCGAGCGACCCGCACCCCGGCCGGGTCGAACACGGCAAGGGGCTCGTCGACTTCACGGGAGGGGCTGCCGTGGTCACCGACGCGAGCGCGAAGCCCTCACCGGCGCCGCCGCCCGCCGTCTTCCGCTGAGCCCGATGAGGGCGGCTCAGCGCTCGTCGAACTCCACGGTCGGCGGATGGCCGTTCCAGGTGCAGAACACCGACGACTCGTGGCCGTCCTTGGTGAACGTCACCCGGATCCACTCGGGTTGCTTCCACACCTGCATCTGCCAGCCGGAGTCCGGCGTCGCCGACGCCAGCTCCGCGTACGTTCCGTGGATGTCGAAGACGACCCGTCCGCCGGTGACGGTGTAGCCCTTCACCTTGCCCGCCGGTGTCGTCTGCGCGGGACTTGAGGGCGGCGGCTTCGGCTCGGCCGGCTTGTCGGCCGGCGGCGAGGCCGACGGGCTCTCGCGCTCCTTCTCCGAAGGGCTGGGCTTCGCCGTCTTCTTCGGCGGCCGCTGCGTGGACGAGGCCTGAGGCTTGGCGCCCTGTGTGGTCGCGTCCGCGCTGATGGGCAGGGCGCGCGGGCGGTCGTAGGCGGTCCCGGACATGACGGTGTGGACGCCCCACCACGACAGCGTGACCGCCGCGCCGGTGGACATCGACCACGCCAGGGCATGCACAAGTCCTCTACGCATCGTGCGCCCATACTGCACCACGCGCCCCACGGTTGTCCCGGAGAGGACCGAGCTGTTCCGGATGCCGGACGAGCTTCCGGGGATGCCTGCCTGACTACTCCGTATGGCGTACGGTGCCGCCCATGGCAAGTGTGCTCGTGGTCGAGGACGACCAGTTCGTGCGCTCCGCCCTCATCCGGCACTTGACCGAGGCCTCCCACACCGTACGGAGCGTCGGCACGGCCCTCGAGGCGCTGCGCGAGGTCGCCCATTTCCGCTTCGACGTGGTCATTCTGGACCTCGGTCTGCCCGATCTGGACGGGGCCGAGGCACTCAAGATGCTCCGCGGCATCACCGACGTACCCGTGATCATCGCCACCGCGCGCGACGACGAGACGGAGATCGTCCGGCTGCTCAACGACGGCGCCGACGACTACCTCGTCAAGCCCTTCTCGGTGGAGCATCTGTCGGCGCGGATGGCGGCCGTACTGCGCCGTGCCCGGGTCGCCGCCGGTGACGCACCGCCGTCGCGGGTGATCCAGGTCGGCGGGCTGTCCATCGACCCGCTGCGCCGTCAGGCCGAGCTGGACGGCGCAGCCCTCGACCTGACCCGCCGCGAGTTCGACCTGCTGGCCTTCCTGGCCGGGCGCCCCGGCGTCGTCGTCCCCCGCAAGGAACTGCTCGCCGAGGTCTGGCAGCAGAGCTACGGCGACGACCAGACCATCGACGTCCATCTGAGCTGGCTGCGGCGCAAGCTCGGTGAGACGGCTGCACGGCCCCGCTATCTGCACACCCTGCGGGGAGTCGGAGTGAAGCTGGAACCGCCGAACGGACATCAACGATGAGATGGGCTCTGGTCAAGGTTTCCCTGGCCGTCACGGCGATGGTCGTGGTGGCCTTCGCCGTACCGCTGGGGCTCGTCATCAAGGAGATGGCCAGCGACCGGGCGTTCTCCAACGCCGAGCGCCAGGCCGCCGCCATCGGCCCGACCCTGTCCATCACCGCCGAACGCGATCCGCTGGAGCGGGCGGTGATGTCCACCCAGGCCGGAGCCGCAGGGCGGATGGCCGTGCACGTCCCGGCCTCCGGCGAACCGGGCAGTGTGCCCGTCGAGATCGGCGCCCGCCGGGCGGCGCGCGCCGACCTCGCCACCACCGAACGGCTCGGGCGCGCCTCCATCACCGAGGTCACCGGCGGCTCGGCCCTCCTCCAGCCCACCGCGATCGGCACCGGACAGATCGCGGTCGTGGAGGTGTTCGTGCCCGAGGGCGAGGTCAGCAACGGCGTCGGCACCGCCTGGCTGGTGCTCGGCGGCGTCGGCATCGCCCTGATCATCGGCTCCGTGGCCGTCGCCGACCGGCTCGGCGTCCGGATGGTGCAGCCCGCCCAGCGGCTAGCGGGCGCCGCCCACGACCTGGGTGAGGGCCGACTCGGCGCCCGGGTGCCCGAGGAGGGGCCGACCGAACTGCGGTCGGCCGCTGTCGCGTTCAACGCCATGGCCGACCAGGTCGTGCAACTCCTCGCCAACGAACGGGAACTGGCGGCCGACCTCTCGCACCGGCTGCGCACCCCGCTCACCGTGCTGCGCCTGAACGCGGCGTCACTGGGCGAGGGACCGGCCGCCGAGCAGACCAGGACGGCGGTGGAGCAGCTGGAGCGCGAGGTCGACACCATCATCCGTACCGCACGCGAGGCCAAGCCGCAGACCGTGGCGTACGGCTCGGGTGCCGGCTGCGACGCCGCCGAAGTGGTCCGCGAGCGCATGGACTTCTGGTCCGCCCTGGCCGAGGACGAGGGCCGCAAGGTCCGGGTCGCGGGCGTCGACCGGCCGGTACGCATCCCCGTCGCCCGCGCCGACCTTGCCGCAAGCCTCGACGCCCTGCTCGGCAACGTCTTCCGCCACACCCCCGAGGGCACCGCCTTCTCCGTCGATGTCCACAACGGCGACGACGCGGTCATCGTGCTGGTCTCCGACGCGGGCCCCGGCATCACCGACCCGGAGGCCGCCATGGCGCGGGGCAACAGCGGTGGCCGGGACGGTTCCACCGGCCTCGGCCTCGACATCGTCCGCAGGGTCGCCGAGTCGACGGGCGGGGACGTGCGGATCGGCAGCTCCGTGCTCGGCGGCACCGAGGTACGTCTCTGGTTCGGACTGGACCCGCGCGTGAGCGTCCAGGGGGAGCGCAAACGCGGTCACCGGGGATCGGAACGAGGACGCAGGAGGGGCTTCGCCCGCTCGCATTCTCGTGTCAGTGGCCTCGATATTTAATCGCTTCCGATCCCTTCCTTAAGCGCGCCCTAAGAACGACGATCCCAGCGCCGAACAGGGCATTTGTCCGTTCCGGTGCCGCTAGCGTGCCTGCACATCCCCCACTCCCGTAACACAGAGGCAGGCACGCAATGGGCAGTAGTACGCACCGGCGCAGGGCGAGCGGCAAGGCCAAGGCGATCGGCGTGCTCGTCGCCACAGCGGTGGCCGGCGGCGCGGCATTCGCTCTCACGGGCACCGCACAGGCCGCGGCCGTCGGCGCCGCGTACACCAAGACCAGCAGCTGGACGGGCGGTTACACCGGCCAGTACGTCGTCACCAACGCCACCGACAAAGCCCAGTCGGGCTGGACGCTCGAGTTCGACCTCCCCGCCGGCACCACGATCAGCTCCCTGTGGAACGGGGGGCACACGGTCAAGGGGCAGCACGTCACCGTGAAGCCGACGAGCTGGAACAAGGAGCTCGCGCCCGGCGCGTCGGTGACCGTCGGCTTCGTCACCTCTGCGAGCGGTACCACCGCGGCCGCCGACCCCACGTCCTGTCTCATCAACCAGGCCAAGTGTTCCCTCGACACCGGCGCCACCCCGCAGCCCAGCGGCCGTCCCACCGAGCCGCCGAAGCCCGACCCCACCGGCACACCGACGGTCAAGCCGACCCCCACCGAGAAGCCCACCGAGCCCCCGGCGCCCAAGCCGACCGAGACCGCCGGTGACGGCACCAAGGCGGCCGCCGGCTACGCCCCGTACATCGACACCTCGCTGTTCCCGGCGTACGACATGCTCGACACCGCCACCAAGACCGGAGTGAAGGAGTTCAACCTCGCGTTCATCACCTCCGGCGGCAGCTGCGCCCCGCTGTGGGGCGGGGTCACCGGACTCGGCGACAACGCTGTCGCCAACCAGATAGGCGAGCTGCGCGCCAAGGGCGGCGACGTCCGTGTCTCCTTCGGCGGCGCCGCCGGTTCCGAACTGGGCCTGCGCTGCTCGTCGGCCGACGAGCTGGCCAAGGCGTACGGCAAGGTCATCGACACCTACAAGCTCACCAAGGTCGACTTCGACATCGAGGGCGCGGCCCTGCCGGACACCGCGGCCAACACCCGCCGCTCGCAGGCGATCGCGCAGCTCCAGAAGTCGCACCCGGACCTGGATGTCTCCTTCACCCTGCCGGTCATGCCCACCGGCCTGACCCAGCCCGGCGTGGACCTGGTCGCCGACGCCAAGAAGAACGGTGTGAAGGTCTCCGCGGTCAACATCATGGCGATGGACTACGGACCGGCCTTCAGCGACGACATGGGTGACTACGCGATCCAGGCGGCCACCGCCACCCAGGCGCAGATCAAGGGCGTGCTCGGACTGTCGGACGCGGCCGCCTGGAAGGCCGTCGCCGTCACCCCGATGATCGGTGTCAACGACGTGGTCACCGAGATCTTCAAGGTCGAGGACGCCACCCAACTGGTCGAGTTCGCCCAGTCGAAGAACCTGGGCTGGCTGTCGATGTGGTCCTCGACCCGCGACAAGCAGTGCGCGGAGGGCGAGAAGCCGTCCGCCGACGCCACCTGCAGCTCGATCCTGCAGCAGCCGCTGGCCTTCACCAAGGCGTTCGCCGCCTTCGAGTAGGGCAGCTCCCCCCCACCCGCGTCCCGGCCGGCTCCCCCCCATCCGGCCGGGACGCGACCGCTTCCCCACACGTCCCGGCCGACTTCCCCCCGGCCGGGACTTTTCCGTGCCGTCGCGCTCCCGCGCATGTCTGACGGGTCGCCAGAGAACCGGCGTGCCGGATGGTCGCGGAGGCCGAAGCCGGGTAGAAGAGCTGTCGGCCACCCCCTCATGTTCGTGACCCGAGTACGAGGAGATGCGATGAACAGCCTTCCGACAGCGCCCGTCGACGACGACGGCCGGATCGCTCACGACATCGCGGGTGAAGGCCCCGAGGTCGTCCTCCTGCACGGAGGACTGCTCGATCTGACCACGTGGGACGAGGAGTTCGAGGCACTCGCGGCCCACTACCAGGTGATCCGCTACGACGCGCGGGGCCACGGCAGATCGTCGTCGGTGACGGGCGACTGGTCGAACGCCGACGACCTCGACGAACTCCTGACGTATCTGGGCGTGGGACGCGTCCGTCTGGTCGGCCTGTCCCTCGGGGCCCGTACCGCCCTGGACTTCGCGCTGCAGCACCCGGAACGCACCGAGTCGCTGGTCCTCGCCGCGCCGGGGATCAGCGGCCGCCCCTTCGCCGATCCGTATGTGGTCCGGCACATGGCGGCGCAGACGAAGGCCGTCGCCCGGCCCGACGGTGCCGCCGCGTTCGTCGAGGAGTTCCTGCGGATGTGGGTCGACGGGCCGCGGCGGCAGCCCGGGGACGTCGACCCGGCGCTGCGCGAACGGATGCGCGCCATCGCCGCCGCCAACATCCGCGCCCACGCGAGCGGTCCCGCCACCGGGCGGTTACGGGAGGTGGGCGCCGCCGGCCGCCTCCACGAGATCTCGGCCCCCGTGCTCGCCGTCGTCGGCGAACTCGACAGCAGCGACATCACCGGGAACGTGGACGCGGTGGCGGCGGCCGTGCCGGACACCGCGGTCGTCCGCGTCCCCGGTGCGGGTCACATGGTCAATCTGGAGGCGCCCCGGGTGTTCCTCAAGGAGGTCAGCGCCTTTCTCGCCCACTGAGGACGGCGACGGCCCGGTCGAACGCCGAGTCGCGGCCCTGCTCGAACTCCTCGTCGGTGAAGACGGGTTCGCGCAGCTGCGGCGGAATGCCCGGCCCGTCGAAGGTCTCTCCGGAGCGCGTCAGGAACTGCTCGTTGGGCAGGATGACCGCCCAGCCGTTGGGCAGGGTGCGCGTCATCACGTCCGAGAAGACCCCCTGGGTGTTCTCCCCGATCCGGACCGTCCTGCCCCCTCGCTCCATCAGCGCCTGGGTGAAGGTCTCGCCCGCGCTGATCGTGGACCCGCCGGTCAGCACCGCGAGGGGACCGGTGTACCGGGGAGCGTCGGCGGGCCGGACGTACTGGGGCTGCAGGCGGGTGAACTGAGCGGGGTCGGCCGGGTTGTTGCGGGCCCGCTTGGCGTAGGCGAAGTAGGGCCGGTCGGTCAGGCGCCCGGCGAGCTGGAGGCCCAGCGCGTCGGAACCGCCGCCGTTGATCCGCAGATCGACGACGAGGCCGCGCAGCTTCGCCGTGTTCGCCGGGGTGAGGATCGCGTCCAGCGCTGTGTCCAGGGCCTTGCTGTTCGCGGCGAAGGTGTTCTGTTCGCTGTAGCCGCCGAAGCCGGTGATGCGCAGATAGCCCTGGCGGCCCGGCAGTTCGGCGTACCCGATCCGCCCGCCCGCGTACATGCGCAGCTTCGCACCCTTCAGGTCATGCTTCTCGATGTGGGAGACCACCCTGGCGTCCAGCGTCTCGTCGGGCATGACCGTGCCCGGCCGGACAGTGCCCCACCTGCGCTCCTCCCCGGCGACCAGTCCGACATGGGCGTCGTGGAGCGGCGTGAGCATCTCACGGAAGATCGCGAACAGCCGGTCGTCGGACGTGTCCGCGTTCACCTGCGGCCGGTAGCGGTCGCGTACGGCGTCCCAGTCGATGCCCTTGGCGGCGAAGAACGGGTAGTTCTCCGCGAGGCTCTGCCACAGGACGTCGAACGCCGCCACCGGTCCGGTCGCGGGCTGCTTCGCGCACTCCGCCGGAAGGGCGTCGACGCGCCGCAGTCCGCGGTCGCCGGGAGAGCCTGCGATGTGCATCCACGCCCGCCCGGGACGGTCCTGCGCCCGTACGGTGAGCTCGTCGCCGTCCTTGGTGGTGTACCGGGTCGTG
Source organism: uncultured Actinomycetota bacterium (assembly GCA_963836215.1). Taxonomy (GTDB): domain Bacteria; phylum Actinomycetota; class Actinomycetes; order Streptomycetales; family Streptomycetaceae; genus Streptomyces. Next base: position 2,775,303 of record CAWIIU010000005.1, on the reverse strand, counting down.
CCATGGCTCTGCCCCGCGCGCTCGGCCGAGATCCCCTTCAGGCAGCTGACCCCGGTCACCTGGTACTCCTGCAGCCTGCCGCCCTCCAGCGAGACCACCGCGCCGTATCCGTCCACCTTCCAGATCCCGCCCGCCGCTGTGCCCGGTGAGGCCTGTGCCGGAGCGAGCGGCAGCGCCATGCCCGCGGTGACAGCCAGCAGCGCGGCCACCGCCATGGTCCTGCCGACTGCTCCCGTACCACTTCTGAACTGCATGTCCGTACCTTCCCCGTGGGCCGTCGATCCGTACTGCCATGCTCGGTTCGACGACCCCTGCGGGAACATCCGGCACGCAGGTCACTCCGGGGTGGGGCAAACCCCCGGACCGGCGGCGACGGGGCCCTGGTGACGGAGCTCAGACGGCGGGCGGGTCGGGAAGCACCCCCGTGCGCGCCAGCCGGCCGTACCAGCCGGCGCTCGACTTGGGTGTGCGCGTCTGGGTCTCGTAGTCGACGTACACGGCGCCGAAGCGCTTGCCGTACCCGTAGGACCACTCGAAGTTGTCCATCAGCGACCAGAGGAAGTAGCCGCGGACATCCGCTCCGTCGGCCACCGCCCGGTGGACCGCCGCGAGATGGCCGTGCAGATAGCGGATGCGGTCGGGGTCGTGCACGGACCCGTCGGCGGCGGGCTTGTCGTCGTACGCCGCACCGTTCTCGGTGACCATCAGGGGCAGCCCCGGTGCCTCGCGCGCGTAGTGCAGCAGCAGGTCGTACAGACCCGTGGGATCGATGGACCACCCCATCTCGGTGCGGTCACCGGGCGGTTGGTGGAACGCGACGGAGTCGGCGCCGGGCCACGGCGAGTGCTCGCTCACGCCGTGGCCGTCGTTGCGCTCGGGCCGTTCGCCGTCCGCGGCCGACACCACCGCGGGCGCGTAGTAGTTCAGCCCGAGCCAGTCCAGCGGCTGCCGGATGACCGCGGTGTCACCGGGGTGGACGAAGGACCAGTCGGTGAGGTGTGCCGTGTCCGCGATGAGGTCCTGCGGATACGAGCCCTTGAGCAGCGGGTCCGCGAAGACCCGGTTGGCCAGCGCGTCGATACGGCGCCTGGCGTCCAGGTCCGCCGCCCGTCCGGTCCGCGCCCTGACGACGCTCGGGTTGAGACTGACGGAGACCTGCGCATGGCGGGGGAGCGCCGCGCGCAGCGCCTGGGCCGCGAGCCCGTGACCCAGGTTGAGATGGTGGGCGGCCCGCAGCGCGGCGACCGGCTCGGTGCGGCCCGGGGCGTGGACGCCGGAGGCGTAGCCGAGAAAGGCGCTGCACCAGGGCTCGTTGAGCGTGGTCCACAGGTCCACACGGTCGCCGAGCGCGTCGGCCACGATCCGCGCGTAGTCGGCGAAGCGGTGTGCCGTCTCGCGCTCCGGCCAGCCGCCCGCCGCCTCCAGCTCCTGCGGCAGATCCCAGTGGTAGAGGGTGAGGACCGGCCGGATGCCGTGGCCGAGCAGGTCGTCCACGAGGCCGCGGTAGAAGTCGAGGCCGCGCTGGACGGCCGGGCCCCGGCCGGTGGGCTGCACCCGCGGCCAGGAGACCGAGAAGCGGTACGCGTTGACCCCGAGGTCCGCCATCAGCCGGACGTCGTCACTGCGCCGGTGGAAGTGGTCGACGGCGGTGTCACCGGTGTCCCCGTTCTCGGTCCGGCCCGGGGTGTGGCTGAAGGTGTCCCAGATCGACGGGGTGCGGCCGCCCTCGCGCACGGCGCCCTCGATCTGGTACGCGGCGGTCGCGGTGCCCCACAGGAATCCGGGCGGAAAGCTGACGGACATGGAAGAGCTCCCAACATGAACGTAGGAACAGAGGTGAGACACCTGCGGGGCGGCGGACAGTCAGCCCTTGACCGCGCCCTGCATGATGCCGCCGACGATGTGCTTGCCGAACACGACGAAGGCGATGAGCAGCGGCAGCGTGCCGAGCAGCGCGCCGGCCATGATCACCGATTGGTCGGGGATGTAGCCGCGGCCGAGCCCGGTCAGCGCGACCTGCACGGTCGGGCTGCCGTTCTGGGTCAGCGCGATGATCGGCCAGAAGAAGTCGTTCCAGGCCATCACGAAGGTGAGCATGCCCAGCACCGCCATCGCGGGCCGCGCCGCAGGGAAGACGATGTGCCACACGACGCGCCAGCTGCTCGCACCGTCGACGCGGGCCGCCTCGATCAGCTCGGTGGGCAGCGCCTCGACGAGGTACTGCCGCATGAAGAACACCCCGAACGCGCTGACCAGCGTGGGCAGGATGACGGACTGCAGCTGGTCGGTCCAGGACAGCTCGGCGATCAGCATGTAGAGCGGCACGACACTGAGCTGCGGCGGCACCATCATCGTGCCGATCACCAGCAGGAGCAGCAGGTTCTTGAAGCGGAAGCGCAGCTTGGCGAAGGCGAAGCCGGCGAGCGTGGAGAAGAGCACGGTCCCTGCCGCGACCGACCCGGCGACGATCGTGGTGTTGAGCAGGGCGGTGCCCATGTTGGCGTCGGTCCAGGCGATCTCGAGGTTCTTGAAGAGATTGCCGCCGAACCAGAAGGGCGGGGGAGTCTGCGCCAGGCGGGCGTTGTTGCGGGAGGCCGCGACCGCCGTCCATACCAGGGGGAACAGGGAGCCGACGGTGAAGAGGATCAGTACGGCATAGGTGATCCGGCCCCCGTACAGCTGCCGTCCGGCACGCTTGGCGCTCAGCACTCTCGTCATGGCCGTCCCCCTACGCACTCTTGCTCAGACGCCGGGCGAGCAGCCAGTTGACCGCGCCGATCACCAACAGGATCAGGAACATCGCCCAGGCGATCGCCGAGGCCCGGCCGAGGTGGAGGTTCACCCAGCCCTGTTCGTACAGATACAGCCCCAGCGTCTGGAACTGGTGGTCGGAACCGCCGGTCGCCCCGGCGCTGCCGTTGAACAGCAGCGGCTCACCGAACAACTGCGTCGCGCCGATCGTGGAGACGACACAGGTGAACAGGATCGTCGGCCGCAGCGAGGGGACGGTGACATGGATGAACTGCTGCCATCGCGAGGCCCCGTCCAGGGCAGCCGACTCGTACAGGTCGTTCGGGATGGCCTGCATGGCGGCCAGATAGATCAGCGCGTTGTACCCGGTCCAGCGCCAGATCACGATGGTGGACACGGCCAGTTGCGAGGTCCATGTCCCGTTCTGCCAGTCCACCGGGTCGAAACCGACCATCCCGAGCGCCCAGTTGATCATTCCGTAGTCGCGTCCGAAGAGCAGCACGAAGACGAGCGTGGCGGCGGCGACCGATGTGGCGTACGGGGTGAGCGCGGCCACCCGGAAGAACATCGAGCCGCGCAGCCGGTAGTTGAGCAGATGCGCGATGCCCAGGGCGACGAGCAGCTGCGGCACCGTGGAGATGACCCCGATGGTGACGGTGTTGCGCAGAGCGTTCCAGAAGAACTCGTCCTCCAGCAGCCGCGAGAAGTTCCGCAGCCCCACCCACTCCATGTCGGTGGGCGCCGTCAGCTCCACCCGGTGCAGCGACGCCCAGCCGGTGTAGAGCAGCGGAAAGAGACCGAAGGCCAGGAAGAAGACAAAGAACGGCGCGACAAAGGCGTACGGGCTCCACCTCACGTCCCGCCGGTAGCGGCGGCTGCGCCGGTCCCTGCGGTGCTCGTCGGCCATCGGCCTGCCCGCCGTGCGCGGGGCCGCGCCCTCCTCCCCCTGAGAGGGCGCGGCGGCCGGGGGTGCGTCACTTGCCATACCGGTCACTGGTCCAGCGCGTTGTCGATCGCCTTGACGGCCGCGTCCCAGCCCTGCTTCGACGAGCGGCCCTTCTGGTCGACCTGGAGCATGCCGACGTCGGCCAGGTTCTGCGCGATGATCAGGTCCTTCGGCCCGAGGATCTGGACCGGGACGCCCTCGGCGGCCTGCGAGAAGATCTGCCCGATGGGGGCGTTGCCGAAGTAGGCGTGCTCGGCGCCCGAGACCTCCGGCAGGGAGTACGCCGCCCTGGCGCTCGGGAAGCTGCCGCGCTTGGCGAACAGCTTCGCCTGCTGGGCGGGGGCGGTCAGCCAGGCCGCCAGCTTGGCCGCCTCGTCCTTGTTCCTGCCCGCCGAGGGGACGGTGAGGAACGAGCCGCCCCAGTTGCTCGGCCTGGGTGCCGCGGCCACGTCCCACTTGCCCTTGCCCGCGGCCCCCGCCTTGTCCTGGATGTAGCCGAGCATCCACGCCGGGCAGGAGACGGTGGCGAAGGTGGCGTTGGCGTAACCCTGGTCCCAGGCCGGGGTGAACTGCTGCAGCTTGCCCGTCAGCCCCTCCGACGCGAACGACGCCGCGATGTCCCAGGCTTCCTTGACCGCCGGATTGGACTTGTAGACGATCTTGCCATCGTTGTCATAGAAGCGGTTCTCGTTGCTGCCGGTGATCGCCGCCATCACACCGGACGCCGAGTCCACGAAGGCCGTGCCCTTGGGTGCCTTCGCCTTGAACTGCTTGCCCGCGTCGAGGTACTTGTTCCAGTCGCCGGCCCACAGCTTGCCGACCGCCTCCCGGTCGGTGGGCAGACCCGCCTTGGCAAAGAGGTCCTTGCGGTAACAGATGCCCTGTGGGCCGATGTCGGTGCCGAGGCCGATCGTTCTGCCGTCCTTGGAGGTCGCCTGCTCCCACTTCCAGGGCAGATACGCGTCCTTCCGGACGCCCTCCGTCTTGCCCAGATCGACCAGTTTGTCCGCCTGGGTCGCCGCTATCTCGGTTATGTTGTTGACCTCGACGGCCTGGATGTCGGCGAGTCCGCTGCCGCTTCCGAGGTGGGTCAGCAGCTGCGGGTAGTAGTTCTCGTTCCGCTCGATCGAGGTCTGTTTGATCTCGATGTTCTTGTGGAGCTTCATGTACTCGTCGTACAGACCGGCCTCCTTGAGGCCGAACGCGCCGAAGACCCCGACGGTCAGGGTCGTTCTGCCCTTGCCCCCGCCGCCGTTCGAGGCACTGCCGGCGGGGTCGTCGCTGTCCTCGGCGCAGCCGGCCAGCAGACCGGCGCCGAGCGCGGCGACGACCGCGAGGATTACTGCCCTGCGCATTGCGTCCTCCTGGTGCCTTGACGTGCCGACCCCCCGGCCATCCGGCTTGCTGAGCAGCGGTGTTGACGCCCAGCGGCAGGGGCGGGGGACGTGCGGGATGTGTTGTGGTCCGGTACGGTGGGAGCGCTCCCATATGTGATGTGTTGAAGGGTCGCGGCTCTCTGAAGGGGTGTCAAGGCACCCGGCACGTTATGTTCACGCACGGGAAGCCTGGGGAGGCGGACATGGTGGCTCGGACAATCCGTGTGCGGAACGGCGGGCGGGGCACCGGCCGTCCGACTCTCGAAGAGGTTGCCGCCCGGGCGGGGGTGGGGCGCGGCACGGTCTCGCGCGTGATCAACGGCTCGCCCCGGGTCAGCGAGCGCACCCGCGCCGCGGTCGAGGCCGCCGTCGCCGAACTGGGCTATGTCCCCAACCGCGCCGCCCGAGCGCTCGCCGCCAATCGCACGGACGCCATCGCACTCGTCGTCCCGGAGCCCGAGCACCGGTTCTTCGCCGAGCCGTACTTCTCCGACATGGTGCGCGGCGTGAGCGCGGCCCTCGCCGAGACCGAGATGCAGTTGCTGCTCACCCTGGCGGGCAGCGACCGGGAGCGGCGCCGGCTCGCGCAGTATCTGGCCGCGCATCGCGTCGACGGCGTGCTGCTCGTCTCCGTGCACGCCGACGACCCGATCCCCGACATGCTGGAGCAGCTCTCCATGCCGGCGGTGATCAGCGGCCGCCGCTCCGCCGACGAGACGCTCGCCGCGGTGGACTCCGACAACTTCGAGGGCGCCCGCAGCGCCGTCGCGCACCTGGCCGCCCGCGGCCGCCGCCGCATCGGCACGATCACCGGCCGCCTGGACGTGTACGGCGCCCAGTGCCGTCTGGAGGGCTACCGCGCCGCTCTCGACGCGGCGGGCCTGCCCTGCGACCCGGCGCTGACCGCCCCTGCCGACTTCACCGAGGAGGGCGGCCGCCGGGCGATGGGGGAGCTGCTCGCGCGCTGCCCCGGCCTCGACGCGGTCTTCGCGGCGTCGGACGTGATGGCGGCGGGCGCCCGTCAGGCACTGCGCGAGGCGGGCCGGCGGATACCGGACGACGTGGCCCTGGTCGGCTTCGACGACTCGGCAGTGGCCCGCCACATGGACCCGGCGCTCACGAGCGTGCGTCAGCCGATCGAGGAGATGGGCCGCACGATGGCGGAGGTCCTGCTGCAGGAGATCACGGGCGGTGCGGGGGACCGGCCGCAGATCGTGCTGCCGACGGAGCTGGTCGTGCGCGAGTCGTCGTAGCGGTCGGGGTCCGGCCGCACCGGCCCCGGAAATGATCAAGGGCCCCGGTCCGAAGACCGGGGCCCTTGATCGTCAGGGTGAGTAACGGGACTCGAACCCGCGACATCCTGGACCACAACCAGGTGCTCTACCATCTGAGCTATACCCACCACGACCGGTCTCTTTCCCGACCGGCCGAGAAAAAGTGTACAGGGTCCGGGAGGGTGCTCGCGCCCGGGTTTATGCAGCGTTGACGCGTCGGCTACGCGGGGGTCGCGCCGCCCTCCTGGGCGGGCAGGACGTGCTTCTTCGCGATGGCCTTGGCCGTCTCCGAGTCCGGTCCCGGCTGGGGGACGAAGACCGCCTCCCGGTAGTAGCGAAGCTCCGCGATGGATTCGCGGATGTCCGCCAGCGCCCGGTGGTTGCCGTTCTTCTCCGGACTGTTGAAGTACGCCCTCGGGTACCAGCGGCGTGCCAGTTCCTTGACCGAGGACACATCGACGATCCGGTAGTGGAGGAACTCCTCCACCTTCGGCATGTCCCGCAGCAGGAAGCCGCGGTCCGTGCCGACCGAGTTGCCGCACAGAGGAGCCTTGCCGGGCTCCTTCACGTGCTGACGCACATAGGCCAGGACCTGCTCCTCGGCGGCGGCGAGCGTGGTACCGCCCGCCAGCTCGTCGAGGAGGCCCGAGGCGGTGTGCATCTGCCGCACCACCTCGGGCATGGTCTCCAGCGCCGCGTCCGGCGGGCGGATCACGATGTCCACCCCGTCGCCGAGCACGTTCAGTTCCGAGTCGGTGACCAGTGCGGCCACCTCGATGAGTGCGTCGTCCGTCAACGAGAGCCCGGTCATCTCGCAGTCGATCCACACCATGCGATCGTTCATGCGTCCTACCTTAAGGGCGAGACTTCCGGATCCTGACGGGCGAGCCTCCTCGGACTAGGGCGCGCTCCGCTGGCCGGGCAGGCTGGGACGGCCGTGACCCGCCGCGTAGGCGTCGGGCTTGGCCGGCTCCGGCGGGGCGGCCGAGGTGGCGCTGGGCCCCATGGGACCCGTCGCCGCGGCTGCCCGCCTGGCCTGCGCCGGTACGACCGACTCCACCACCGTCGGAGCCGGTGGCGGCTCGCTCTGCGGCCTGCGCACCCGGTACGCCGCCCGGTACGCGGCCGGGGACGAGCCCAGCTGCCGCCGGAAGTGACCCCGCAGGGCCACCGGGGAGCGGAAGCCGCAGCGGCCCGCCACCTCGTCGACCGAGTAGTCGGAGGTCTCCAGGAGCCGCTGCGCCTGAAGCACCCGCTGGGTGATCAGCCACTGCAGCGGCGCGCTGCCGGTCAGCGAACGGAATCGCCGGTCGAACGTCCGTCGGCTCATGTACGCCCGGGCCGCCAGGGTCTCCACATCGAACTGTTCATGGAGATGCTCCAGCGCCCACGAGACGACCTCGGCCAACGGGTCCGACCCGATTTCCTCAGGTAAAGACCTGTCCAGATAGCGCTCCTGCCCGCCACTTCGCCGCGGCGGCACGACCAGCCTGCGGGCGAGTGCCCCGGCTGCTTCCGTGCCGTGGTCGGTCCGCACGATGTGGAGGCAGAGATCGATTCCGGCCGCTGTGCCCGCGGAGGTGAGCACATCGCCGTCGTCGACGAAGAGCTCCCGCGGATCCACATGGACGGATGGATACCGTTTCGCCAGTGTGGGCGCGTACATCCAGTGCGTGGTCGCCGGACGGCCGTCCAGCAGTCCGGCCGCGGCCAGCACGAACGCACCCGTGCACAGTCCGACTATCCGGGCCCCCTCCTCATGTGCACGGCGCAGCGCGTCGAGCGCTTCCGGCGGTGGCGGCGAGGTGATCGACCGCCAGGCCGGTACGACGACGGTGCCCGCTCTGCCGATGGCCTCCAGGCCGTACGGCGCGGTCAGTTCGAGCCCGCCTGTGGTCCGCAGCGGGCCCTCCTCGCCGGCGCAGACGAGCAGGCGGTAGCGAGGAACTCCGGCGTCCTGACGGTCAATTCCGAACACCGAGAGCGGGATGGAACTCTCAAAGATGGGGCCGCCGCTGAACAGCAGTACCGCGACGACTTCCCGGCGCCGGCGCCCGGAGAGCTTCCGTGCTGCCTCCGGTGCGGCGGAGTCCTGACTCATGACGCTAAGCCCCCCTCGGTGTTCGCGTCTCCCCGTTCTTTTCGGGCCTTTCGCTCCTGCACGTTTCCCCTCGGTTTTGCACGAGTTCCGAGCATCCGATACTCATGATCGAATCTACTGTGTCCCGTGGCGCCGACGTGACAAGTTCGGCATGCCCCGCTATGTCGACTTGGCAACTTGGCGCGAAGCATTCGATCACGAAGCGTTCCACTCGAGGGCCGTGCAGGGAAGTGCGCCTCACGCGCATGGCCCGTCCCCGTAGGGTGCGAGCGCCGCGAATAGCCCTTCCCTGCCTGGTGGCAAGGGGGTTGACAGGCCATTTCCCCAAGAGGGGGCCACTGACGTGAAGTTGGCTGAAATCATACGGGTGCGCGCGCGGGAACGGGTCAGTATTCGGGCGCACAACCTCCGCCGTGCCGACCGCCCCGGCGCGCCCCCGAGGCCGGCCGGCCCCGGCGTCCGCGGGCCGGTGCCGCTTCCTCGGCGCGCGCCCGGGTCGCGGCCCGCTCGGAGTGGCGCAGCAGAACGCGGCAGGCAGCGGTCACGGCCGCGAGACCGAGGGCGGCCGCGGCGGCCCCGCCGACGGACGTCCCGTACACGACGAGAACCACGGGGACGAGCAGGCAACTGAACGCCGCCCAGCGGACCACGTCGCTCGCCGACTCGGACGAGGGGCGCGGGGAGGGGGTGGGCGGAACGGGCGGACGTGCGGGCACGGAAGCTCCCTCGGGGCTGCGGGGTGACCGAGGTGCCAACGACGGGTGGAGGGTTCCGGTCACTGCGGCACCCGGTGCCCTCCCTCCGGCGTCCGGCACCCGGTGGCACCTGCGCCGCCTCCCGCCCTCCGCCCCCGTTCCTGCGGCCGCCGGCCGTGCACCGATCGCATCCGGCCGCCCGCAGTCGTCCAGACGGCTGTAGACACCAAGCGGCATTGCCATCCGAGGCGCCCTCGGGCATGCTCCCTGGAACGCCCGATTTGGGGCGGCAGGCCTGGGCAGGAGAGGAGTGTGGCCGTACCCTTGGGGGTATGGGCCAGGGAAGATGATTCCCGGACACCGCTCCGCCGCCATGCCGTTCCCTCCCGATGAGGACCTTCTTCGCCGAGACACCGATGGCCGGTCACGAAATCCCCGAACCCGCGGACCGCAAGCAGGTCGCCGACCCCTCGTCGGATCTGCAAGCGGCCGAACAGTCACGTCATTCCTGCGATCCGGCCTTCCGGCACGGCGTCGTCGTCGGCTTCGACGGTTCGACCTCGAGTGAGCGGGCTCTGGCATACGCGATCGGTATGGCCCGCAGATCCGGCTCGGGTCTGATCATCGTCCATGTGGCGAACCGCCTGCCGACCACCGTCTGGGCGGGCTGCGAGCCCCCCGTCTTTGTGGACGTCCCCGATCACCGCACCGAGGTGCTGGGCCTCGAGCTCGCCTGCGCGGACTACCTCACCGAGGTGCCCTGGATCCTGGTGGAGCGCGGCGGCGACATCTGCCACGAGCTCGAGGAGGTCGGGCGGGAGTACTCGGCGGACGCGATCGTGGTCGGCTCCACGCATGGCATCGTCGGCCGTATTTTCGGCTCGGTGGCCGGCCGGCTCGCGCGACGGGCGCAGCGGCCCGTCGTGGTCATCCCGTAGCCCCAACTCGCTCTGTACGGACGGAAGAAGGCGGTCCCCCCGCGGGGGACCGCCTTCTTCCTTTCGGCGGGTGCGACTACTCGACCGTGACGGACTTCGCCAGGTTGCGCGGCTTGTCGATGTCCCGGCCCATGGCGAGGGCCGTGTGGTACGCGAAGAGCTGGAGCGGGATACCCATCAGGATCGGGTCCAGCTCGTTCTCGTTCTTCGGCACGATGATCGTGTGGTCGGCCTTCTCCTGCTCACGGTGCGCGACCGCGAGGATACGGCCGCTGCGGGCCTTGATCTCCTCCAGGGCCGCGCGGTTCTTCTCGAGCAGCTCGTCGTCCGGGACGATCGCGACCGTCGGCAGCGCGGGCTCGATGAGCGCCAGCGGGCCGTGCTTGAGCTCGGAGGCCGGGTAGGCCTCGGCGTGGATGTAGGAGATCTCCTTGAGCTTCAGCGAGGCCTCGAGGGCCACCGGGTAGCCGCGCACCCGGCCGATGAACATCATCGACTTGGCGCCCGCGTACTCCTCGGCGAGCTTCTTGATGTCGGCCTCGCCCTCCAGGATCTCGCTGATCTGGGCGGGCAGCTTGCGCAGGCCCTCGATGATCCGCTTGCCGTCGGAGACGGAGAGGTCACGGATGCGGCCCAGGTGCAGGGCGAGCAGCCCGAAGGCCACCACGGTGTTGGTGAAGCACTTGGTGGAGACGACGCAGACCTCGGGGCCGGCGTGCACGTAGACGCCGCCGTCGGCCTCGCGGGCGATCGCGGAGCCCACCACGTTGACCACGCCGAGGACGCGGGCGCCCTTGCGCTTGAGCTCCTGCACGGCCGCCAGCACGTCGTACGTCTCACCGGACTGGGAGACGGCGATGTACAGGGTGTCGGGGTCCACGACCGGGTTGCGGTAGCGGAACTCGGAGGCCGGCTCGGCGTCCGCGGGGATCCGGGCCAGGCCCTCGATCAGCGAGGCGCCGATCATGCCCGCGTGGTACGAGGTGCCGCAGCCGAGGATCTTGACCCGGCGGATGCCGCGGGCCTCGCGGGCGTCCAGGTTCAGCCCGCCGAGGTGCACGGTGGAGAACTTCTCGTCGATGCGGCCGCGCAGCACGCGGTCCACCGCGTCGGACTGCTCCGAGATCTCCTTGTGCATGTACGTGTCGTGGCCGCCCATGTCGTACGAGGCGGCCTCCCACTCGACGGTCTCGGGGGTGGCGGTGGTCCGGGTGCCCGAGGTCGTGTACGTGCGGAAGTCGTCGGCCTTCAGCGTGGCCATCTCGCCGTCGTCGAGGGTGACGATCTGGCGGGTGTGGGAGATCAGCGCGGCGACGTCGGAGGCGACGAACATCTCCTTCTCGCCGATGCCGAGGACGACCGGGGAGCCGTTGCGGGCCACCACGATGCGGTCGTTGAAGTCGGCGTGCATGACGGCGATGCCGTAGGTGCCCTCGACGACCTTGAGCGCCTCGCGGACCTTCTCCTCGAGCGTCTCGGCCTGGGAGCGGGCGATCAGGTGGGTGAGCACCTCGGTGTCGGTCTCGGAGGCGAAGACGACGCCGTCCGCCTCCAGCTTCGCGCGCAGCTCGGCGGCGTTGTCGACGATGCCGTTGTGGACGACCGCGACCTTGTTCTCGGGGTCGAGGTGCGGGTGCGAGTTGATGTCGCTCGGGGCGCCGTGGGTGGCCCAGCGGGTGTGGGCGATGCCGGTGGTGCCGGCGAAGCGCTTGGGCACGCGGGCCTCCAGGTCACGGACCCGGCCCTTGGCCTTGACCATCTTCAGGCCGGCCGCCTTGGGGCTCGTGATCACGATGCCCGCGGAGTCGTACCCCCGGTACTCCAGCCGCTGCAGGCCCTCCAGCAGCAGCGGTGCCACATCACGCTTGCCGATGTAACCGACAATTCCGCACATAAAGTCTCTGCCCCTCCATAGTTCAGGTGTGTGCCCGGCCGGCCGGTCAGCCGTAGACGATGCGGCGCAGCTGGCGGAGCGAGAGCTCCGGCGGCGCCACCGCGCGGTGCGGCAGCTCGGCCGCGATCCGCTCGAAGATGTCCGCGTTCGCCAGGCCACCCGACTGCAGTTCCCGGTGGCGGCGCCGCACGAACTCCTCCGTCTTCTCGTCGAAGTACGCCAGCACGTCGAGGATCACCCGGACCGCTTCACCGCGCTGGAGCGCGGTGCTGCGCACCAGGTGGTCGATGAGGTCGTCGTGGGACAGACGACCGGGCTGACGAGATTCGAGCACCCGTAGATATTGGAGGGCGGATCACCGTGAATGCAAGAATCCTGCCCGGATCCGGGCACCGAACGCGTCACAGGCGCTTCAGAACGGCCTGTTTTGCGGTCGAGAACTCGTCATCCGTCAGTATCCCCGACTGATGCAGCTCGCCCAGCTCGCGTAGTCGCCGCAGCAGCGCGTCATGATCGTCACCACCGGCGGGGGCGGCGGCCGCGGGCGCCGGCAGGGCGGGCGCGCTCCGGGAGGGAGCGTACGGGTGCGGCATCCGGGCCACCACCGCCGCGGCCACCAGCGCCATCAGCGGATCCTTGCGGAAGCCCCACAGCTCCACGGCATGCGGATCGTACTTCGGCGGGGCCTTGGTCGCTGCCTTGGTCACCGAGAAGCGCAGCCAGCCGTTCTCCAGGCCCGCCGACGGCAGCCACTCCACGGCCTCCACGTCCTCCAGGGCGATGGTCCGGGCGCCGCCCGATGCCTTGGACTCCTCGGTCTTCCAGTTCCACGCCAGCCGGATGTGATCGCCGTCGAAAGTGGCGGTGCCGTCCCCCGCGCCGACGGTGATCGGCAGGGCGGGGCCCGCGAGCAGGTAGCGCTCGACGGGTCCGGTCGCGACCTGCTCGATCAGCAGGGCGTTGCGCACCTCGTCGACCAGGTACTCGGCGACGCCGGTGCGGTCGTTCTCGACGGTCAGCCGGTACGGGTCGGACGCGTCGTCCAGTCTGCCGCCGGTGATCCGGAGCAGCGGATCGGCGCCGTCCCGCAGCCGCAGCCGCAGGCGACCGGACTTCTTGCCCGGTTCGAAGGAGATCCCGGCGAGCGCCTCCAGCGGTACGGCGACCTCGCCGAGCGTCTGGCGCAGCAGACTCACGCTCTTGTCGGAGCCGGGCACGATGCGCACCGTGTCGCCGTCGAAGGTCCAGGTGCCGTCCTTCTGGATGATTTCCGCCATGCCGCGAATTGTTTCATCAGGCGCGGCGGCGCGGGGGTGGAGTCCCCTCTGCGAGGGGTAGGTAAGTGGTCTACACCTTGGTGCAGTTGAGGTGTGGACCGACCACAGTTGCGATGCCCGTAGAAGGGACCCAGCCTGTGAGACCTCCCGGTACGTCATCCCGTCTGTTCGGCGCACTCCTTCTCGTCGGCGCGGCGGGCCTCGGCTGCCTCGGTGCCGGCGCCGCGCCCGCCCACGCCGACCGCACCCCGGCCGTCCGGCCGCTCGGCCAGGTCGTGCCCGCCCCCGCGTCCGTGCGCCCCGGCGGCTCGCCGTACGCGATCACACCCCTGACGCGCGTCCGCGTCGACGGCTCCCGCGACACCCGGCGCATCGGCGGCTACCTCGCCGGCCTGCTGCGCCCCTCGACCGGCTTTGTCCTGCCCGTGACGCACGACCACGGGCCCGGCGGCATCCGGCTGCGGCTGCGCGACTCCGAGCGTGCCCTGGGCGACGAGGGCTACCGGCTGGAGTCCTCCCGAGGCGGGGTGACCCTGACCGCCCGCAGGCCCGCGGGCCTCTTCCACGCCGTCCAGACGCTGCGTCAGCTGCTGCCGGCGGCGGTGGAGGACAACTCGCGACGGCGCGGTCCCTGGCGGATCGCGGGCGGCACCATCACGGACACCCCGCGGTACGCCCACCGGGGCGCGATGCTCGACGTCTCACGGCACTTCTTCACCGTCGGCCAGGTCAAGCGCTACATCGACCAGTTGGCGCTCTACAAGATCAACAAACTGCATCTGCATCTCTCCGACGACCAGGGCTGGCGCATCGCCGTCGACTCCTGGCCGCGGCTCGCGACGTACGGCGGGTCCACCCAGGTCGGCGGGGGACCCGGCGGGTACTACACCAAGGCGCAGTACCGCGAGATCGTCGCCTACGCGGCGTCCCGGCATCAGGAGGTCGTCCCGGAGATCGACATGCCCGGGCACACGAACGCCGCGCTCGCCTCGTACGCCGAGCTGAACTGCTCGGGCGTCGCGCCGCCGCTCTACACGGGCACGGAGGTCGGCTTCAGCTCGCTGTGCGTGCCGAAGGAGGTGACGTACGACTTCGTGGACGACGTGGTGCGTGAGCTGGCCGCGCTCACCCCGGGCCGCTACCTCCACATCGGCGGCGACGAGGCGCACTCCACGAGCCACGCGGACTATGTCGCCTTCATGACCAGGGCCCAGGCGGCGGTGGCCGATTACGGCAAGACCGTGGTCGGCTGGCACCAGTTGACCGGCGCCACGCCCGCGAAGGGGGCGCTCGCGCAGTACTGGGGTCTGGACGGCACCAGCGACGCGGAGAAGGCACAGGTCGCCGAGGCGGCGCGCAACGGCACCGGGATCGTCCTGTCGCCCGCCGACCGGATCTACCTCGACATGAAGTACACCAAGGACACTCCGCTGGGCCTGGACTGGGCCGGCTACGTCGAGGTGCGGCGGTCCTACGACTGGGACCCGGCGACCTATCTGCCGGGTGCGCCCGCCTCCGCGGTGAAGGGCGTCGAGGCGCCGATCTGGACGGAGACCCTGTCCACCAGCGACCACCTCGAGTACATGGCGTTCCCGCGGCTGCCCGGGGTCGCCGAGCTCGGCTGGTCACCGGCGTCCACGCACGACTGGGACACCTACAAGGTGCGGCTCGCGGCGCAGGGGCCGCGGATGGCCGAACTCGGGATCGACTACTACCGCTCGCCGCAGGTGCCCTGGCCCGCGGGCTGAGTCACGGACGAAAGGAGCGGGCGCCGGTGAGGGACCTCCCCCAGCCTTCGGCCGGGGGGACCCCCACACCGGCGACCCGCCCCCGATCAGTGGGAGAACTTCGCTATCGGGTTCTCCAGTACGCCGATGAGCTGGAGCGCCCCCGCCGGGTCGGCGAGGTCGACCATCTCCCGGTTGTTCCGCAGCTGGAGCCGGTTGAGGCAGGACAGCGCGAAGGAGTCGGTGAACAGGTCGTACTCCGCGAACTTGTCCGCCAGATGCGGCACCGACTGCTGGTAGGCGTGGACGCAGTCCGCCACCGCCCGCCAGAACGTGTCCTCGTCCAGTCGTCCCTCCGACACCAGCGTCGCGCCCAGGAAGCGGAAGAAGCAGTCGAAGACGTCCGTGAGGACGGACAGCAGCTTCATCTCCTCCGGCACGTCCGCCCGGATCCGCTCCACGGCCGGGGGCAGGACCGCGTCCGGGTCCATCACCGCGATCTCCTCGGCGATGTCCTTGAAGATCGCCCGCCGGACCGTGCCGTCCTCGCCGATGACCAGGACGACGTTCTCGCCGTGCGGCATGAAGACCAGGTCGTAGGCGTAGAAGCTGTGCAGCACGGGGGTGAGGTACGCGTGCAGATAGCCGCGCAGCCATGCGGCCGGCGTCAGCCCCGACTCGTCGATCAGAGCGCCCGCGAACGAGGCACCGTCGTGGTCGACATGGAGCAGCGACGCCATGGTGGCCAGCCGCTCACCGTCCTCCAGGGACGGAACCGGGCTCTCGCGCCACAGGGCGGCGAGCATCTTGCGGTACGGGGAGTAGCGGGTCGTCGCCCGCTCGTACTGGCGGTGGTGGTACCCGATCGCCGCCCGCTCCCGGATGATCGAGAAGCGCGCCGCCTTGAGGACGTCGTCGCTGTCGATCAGGCCCGCCAGCCAGTCGTTGATCGCCGGGGTCGCCTCCATGTACGCGGCCGAAAGCCCGCGCATGAAGCCCATGTTGAGGACGGACATCGCCGTCTTGACGTAGTGCTTGGCCGGGTCGCTCGTGTTGAAGAACGTACGGATCGACTGCTGCGCCAGGTAGCTGTCGTCGCCCTCGCCCAGGCACACCAGGCGCTGCTGGGCGATCTCGGCGGCGAAGGTGACGGAGAGCTTGTTCCACCACTGCCAGGGGTGCACGGGCAGCAGGAAGTAGTCGGCGATGTCGAGGCCGAGGCCCGTCAACTGGGCTCCGAAGCGGGCGAGCTGGGCCTCGCCGAGCTCGCTGTTGACCAGCGACGTGTAGTCGAGCCCCGCGCCGGCCGTGAAGGTGGCATGGTCGCGACGGGCAGCCAGCCACACGAGCCGGACCTCGCTCGCCGCCTCGGGGGCGTACGCGTGGTACTCGTCCACACCGAAGCCGAGGCGCCCGTTGTTGGCGACGAAGCACGGGTGGCCCTCGGTCATGCCGGTCTCGATCGCCTGGAACCCGGCACCGGCCAGCTCGGCGGAGCTCACCGGCTTCTTGGTGAGCTTGTACGCCGTGCCGGAGAGGGTGGAGGAGATCTCCTCCAGGTACACGGGCAGGATCTCGTCGCTCAGACCGAGCGAGGTGCGCAGCTCGAGGAAGAACTCCAGCGCGTCCAGCGGCTGCGGGGAGCCGTCCCGGTGCCGGACGACGGAGTCCGCGTCGACCTGCCAGTGGTCGAGCGCGTACCGGCGGGCGGTGAAGCGGTACTCGGTCGCGGAGTCGTCGCTGAGCACGCGGTAGCTGTCGCCGCCGAGCGCCTCGGGGACCAGCAGCCGCTCATGGGCGAACTCGGCCAGCCCCTTGCGGACGAGCTGCCGATTGGCCTGGGCCCACAGGTCGGGGGTCAGATGCGATACGGCGTCGGCGAGGTTCATCGGGTCACTCCTCGGGCTGCCATGGCGGGACTCGCCAGGAACTGCTCGCGTGTACAGAAGCTGAGGTAGGCGTCCTTCTCCGGCTTCTCGACCGTGCCGGCGATCTCGAAGCCGACGTACTCGTTGAGGGTGTGCACGGCGGTGTTGCGCACGTCGGGCTCGACCACCACGCGGTCGGTGGACGCGTCGGCGAACAGCTTCTCCATCACGGCGGTGATCACCTTGCGGGTGTAGCCGTGCACAGGGGTGTCGGTCGGAGCGACCAGGAAGTGCATGCCGACATCGCCCGGCCGGGCGTCGTACAGCCCCTTCAGCTCCACGTACGCGGGGTTGTAGCTCTCCATCAGGAAGGCGGGCGCCCCGTCCTCGAGGCCGATGAAGGCGTGATGGTGCTCGTGCGCGGTGATGGCCATGTACTCGCGCTCGACGTCCTGCAGCTTCGCGTCCTGCATCAGCCAGAACGCCGCCCGTGGCTGGCTGACCCAGCTGTGCACCAGCTCGGCGTCGGCGAAGGGATCGAGAGGGCGGACGGTGAACGTCATACGGCGAACTCCTGGAACGCGATGGTCTTTTCGACGGGGTAGTACTCGGCCCCGAGCATTTCGCCGATGATGTAGGCGTTGCGGTACGCGCCCATGCCCAGGTCGGGCGAGGTGATCGAGTGCGTGTGCACGGCCGCGTTCTGCAGGAAGATCTCGCGCCCGGACTCGTCGATCGAGTAGTTGCGGGCCACGTCGAAGCGGCCCTGCCCGTCTCTGCGGATTCTGCCGGCGACCGGTTCGAGGAACTCGGGAGTGACGTACTTGTACCCGGTGGCCAGGATCAGGCCCTGGGTCTCCAGCTCGTAGTCCTTGCCCTGCTCCTCCTGGCGCAGCCCGAGCGTGTAGACGCCGTTCTCGTAGCGGGCCCCCTCCAGCGAGGAGTTGGTCAGCAGCCGCGTGGGGACCGGGCCCTTGAGGTTCTTCTGGTACAGCAGATCGAAGATCGCGTCGATCAGTTCCCCGTCGATCCCCTTGAACAGACCCTTCTGCTGGGTCTCGAGCCGGTAGCGGGTGGTCTCGGGCAGCGCGTGGAAGTAGTCGATGTACTCGGGGGAGGTCATCTCCAGCGTCAGCTTGGTGTACTCCAGCGGGAAGAACCGCTGGGAGCGCGTGACCCAGTTGAGCCGGTAGCCGTGCACATCGATCTCGGAGAGCAGGTCGTAGTAGATCTCCGCGGCGCTCTGCCCGCTGCCGACCAGCGTGATCGACTCCTTGCCCTGCACCGCTTCCTTGTGGTCCAGATAGCGCGAGTTGTGCAGGAGGTCGCCGCCGAGACCGCGGCACGGCTCGGGGATGTACGGCGGGGTGCCGGTGCCCAGCACGATGCGGCGGGTACGCAGCCGCTCGCCGCTCCCGGTGTGGACGACGTACAGCTCGCCGTCGTGCTCGACCCGGGCGACCGTGGTGCTGAAGCGGATGCTGCTGAGCCGGGCGGCGACCCAGCGGCAGTAGTCGTTGTACTCGCTCCGCAGCGGATAGAAGTTCTCGCGGATGTAGAACGAGTACAGGCGCCCCGCGTCCTTCAGGTAGTTCAGGAAGGAGTGGGGAGAGGTGGGGTCGGCCAGGGTCACCAGGTCCGACATGAAGGGCGTCTGCAGATGCGAGCCCTCCAGGAACATCCCCGAGTGCCAGTCGAAGTCCGGCTTGGACTCCAGGAACAGGCCGGTCAGCTCCTCGATCGGCTCGGTCAGCGCGGCGAGGCCGAGGTTGAAGGGCCCGAGCCCGATGCCGATGAAGTCGTAGGGCTCACGGGACTCATGGGGCTCACGAGGCGTGGACAAGGTTCTCTCCCAGGTACTGCTCGGCATGGCCGGCTATCAGATCGAGTACGGCCGCGATGTCTTCGGTCGTCGTCTCGGGGTTGAGCAGGGTGAACTTGAGGAACTGCCTGCCGCCGACCTTGGTGCCCGCGACCACGGCCTCGCCGGACGCGAACAGCGCCTTGCGGGCATAGAGGTTGGCGCGGTCGATCTCGGTGGGGCTGGTCACGGACTCGGGGATGTAGCGGTAGACGAGCGTGGACAGCTGCGGCTGGACGACGACGTCGAAGCGGGGGTCGGCGGCGAGCAGCTCCCAGCCGGCCGCTGCCAGGTCGCAGACCTCGTCGAAGAGCCCGCCCACACCGTCGGCACCCATCACGCGCAGCGTCATCCACAGCTTGAGGGCGTCGAAGCGGCGCGTGGTCTGCAGCGACTTGTCGACCTGGTTGGGGATCCTCCCCCGCAGACCTGCGGGCGCGAGAGGTGCCCCCATGTCCATTTCGGGCCGCGGGTTGAGGTAGTCCGCGTGGTACGTGGCGTGGCTCAGCGTGGCCGCGTCCTTGACCAGCACGGCCGAGGAACTCACCGGCTGGAAGAAGGACTTGTGGTAGTCCACGGTGACCGAGTCGGCGCGCTCGATGCCGTCGAGGAGATGACGGCGGGTGGGCGAGGCCAGCAGCCCGCAGCCGTACGCGGCGTCGACATGCATCCAGGTGGCGTACTGCTCGGCCAGTTCGGCGATCTCGTGCAGGGGGTCGATGGAGCCGAAGTCGGTGGTGCCGGCGGTCGCGACCACCGCCATGGGGACGAGGCCCTCGCGTGAGCAGCGCTCCAGCTCGGCGGCGAGAGCGAGCGTCTGCATCCGCTTGTTGCGGTCGACGGGGACGGAGACGACGGCCTCGGGGCCGAGTCCGAGCAGCGTCGCCGACTTCTGCACGCTGAAGTGGCTGCACTCGGAGGTGAAGATGCGCAGTTTCGCGAGGTCGCTGGTCTTCGCCTCGGACCGGGCCAGCAGGAGCGCCTGGAGGTTGGACTGGGTGCCGCCGCTGGTGAACACGCCGTCGGCGGCGTCGCCGAGGCCGATCCGGTCGGTGGTCCAGTCGATCAGGCGGCGCTCGATCAGCGTGCCGCCGGCGCTCTGGTCCCAGGTGTCGAGCGAGGAGTTGACCGCGGAGAGCACGGCCTCACCGAGGACGGCGGGGATCACGACCGGGCAGTTGAGGTGGCCGAGGTAGCGGGGGTGGTGGAAGTAGACGGCGTCCTGCAGGTAGACCCGCTCCAGCTCGTCGAGGGCGGCGGTGGCATCGCCCAGGGGCTGGTCGAGGTCGACCGCGGAGATGACCGGGGCGAGTTCGTCGGGGGTCACCCCGGTGAACGGTCGCGTGGTGGTGGCGAGTCGGGTTGCCACCCGCTCGACTGCTTCGGTCACGGCGCGCCGGTAGCTCTCCGCCGTTACGTCATTGAGCAGGTGCGAGCGCATGCAATGTCCTTTGGATGCGGGGGGACTTGGTCGGCCCTCTGCGGGCAGCGAAGGGGGCGAGGAGGAGACGTTGAGTTAGGTTAGCCTAACCTAATTTCACACGGCAATCGACCTCGCCCCTCGGGACACACGGGTGTTCAGGCGGCGTCGGGTTCGACCGGCTCCTCGCGCAGTCCGTCCTCGCTGACTCCACGACGCCAGTAGCCGATGAACGTGACACGGCGGCGGTCCATCCCGCGTTCGCCCACGAGATGACGGCGCAGTGCCTTCACGCTCCCCGACTCGCCCGCGATCCACGCGTATCCGGCGCCCTCGGGCAACTCGGCCGCGGCGACCGCCTCCACGGCGGACGGTGCGTTCTCGTCCCGTACGAGCCAGGTGATCTCGGCGTCCGCGGCGGTTCTCAGGTCCAGCCGGTCGCCCGCGTGCGGGACCTCCAGCCAGACGCGTGTCCTCATGCCGGCCGGCAGCCATTCGAGGATCGCCGCCACGGCCGGAAGAGCCGTCTCGTCGCCCCAGATCAGCACCCAGTCCGTGTCCTCGGGCGGACGGCAGCGCACGGACGTGTTGTCGGCGACGGCCGGGCCGAGCACCATCACCTGATGCCCGGGGGCGGCCTGTTCGGCCCAGCGGCAGGCGGGGCCGCCGTCCTCGTGGACGGCGAAGTCGATGTCGACCTCGGTCGTCCCGTCGGCGTCCCGGCGCTGCTCGCGCACCGTGTACGAGCGCATCACCGCGCGCACGTCGTCCGGAAGGGCACGCCAGGCGGCGAAGACCGCGCTGCCGTCACCGGCGTCCACGGGCACGACGGGGGCCTGCCGGCCCGGGTGCGGCAGGAAGAGGGAGAGCGACTGGTCGCGGCCGCCGGCGGCGAACTCCGCGAGCTGCTCCCCCTGGAAGGTGACGCGGACCAGGGACGGGCCGAGCCGCCGGGTCCGTACGACGTGGAGGTCGAAGAATCGGAACGGGGCGGTCTCGGCCGTCGTCATGGTCAGGCGACCTTCTTCGCGGTCTCGATGGCCTTCGCCAGGTCCTCGAGCACCGGGGCGCACTTGTCGTAGGAGTAGATCGGCTCCGTGACGCGCGGGATGACCTGGCCGGCCTTCACGGCGGGCAGCCCGGCCCAGGTCGGCTTGCCGGTCAGCGCCGCGGGCTGCAGGGCCGAGGTGCGGTTGTCCATGATGATGATGTCGGCGCCGTACTTGCCGACGTTCTCCCAGCTGAGCTCCTCGAAGAAGCCCTGTGCGTTCGCCTTGGGCTCGACGAACTTCACGCCCAGCTCCTGGTAGTACAGGGTGTCCGCGCTCGTCTTGGGGACGGAGACGTAGAACAGCTCGGTGCTGGCGGAGCCGATGAGCACCTTGATCTCCGGCCTGGCCTTGGCGGCGGCACGCAGCCGGGCCGCGGCCTTCTCGAACCGGGCCTTGGCGTCGGTGGCCTTCTTGCCCTTGACGTCGCCGCCCAGCGAGGCGGCGAGCTCCGCGTGGCGCTCGAGCGCCTTCTGCATGGTGGTCTCGGCCGCCCACAGAAGCACGCTGGGCGCGAGCTTCATGATCTTGTCCTTGGACTGCGGCGGGACGTACCACGGGTCGTTCTTGGCCCACATGTTGGTGATGAGCACCTCGGGCGCGAGGGCCGCGTACTGCTCGATGTTGAACTCGCCGTAGGTGTTGCCGAGGATCTTGACCTTCTTGACGTCCAGGTCACCGGCCTGCACGTCGGGCTTGCCCTTGTTCGTGCCGTCGTTCGTGGTCGGGCCGAAGACTCCCTTGACCTCGACGCCGTAGTCGTGGAGCGCGGCGGCGGTGCCGATGAAGGCGACGATGTTCTTGGGAGAGGACTTCAGCTCGACCTTGGTGCCGCGGTCGTCGGTGAAGGTCCAAGGGCCGGACTTCTCGGCAGCCTTGCCCGATTCGCCCTTTTTGTCATCGCTCCCGCAGGCGGTGAGCGCGGCGCCGATCCCCAGGGCGCCGCCCGCGGCGAGTATTCCGCGACGGGTGAGATGAGAAGACCGGGCGTTGGGCATGGTGGTGTCCGCTTTCCTCTGTGCCTGTTCGGCTCGCTGGGCAGTTCGAAGGTAGGTTAGCCTAACCTTCTATGTCCAGGGTGAGGCGGGACACCGGGCGGGACCCTGCCCGAGGATCCCGCCCGTGGTCCTGCTCGGCGAAACGTCAGCCGGTGAGGCCCAACTCCCGTGCGATGAGCATCCTTTGGACCTCGCTCGTGCCCTCGCCGATCTCCAGGATCTTGGAGTCGCGCCACATGCGGGCCACCGGGTACTCGTTCATGAAGCCGTAGCCGCCGTGGATCTGCGTGGCCTCACGGGCGTTGTCCACCGCGACGGTCGAGGAGTACAGCTTCGCCAGCGCCGCCTCCTTCTTGAACGGCTCGCCGAGCACCAGTCGCGAGGCCGCGTCGCGCCAGCCCACCCGCGCCATGTGCGCACGCATCTCCATGTCGGCGATCTTGAACTGGATGGCCTGGTTGCTGCCGATCGGGCGGCCGAACGCATGCCGCTCCTTGGCGTACTTCACCGACTCGTCCACACAGCCCTGGGCCAGGCCCGTGGCGAGCGCCGAGATGGCGATCCGGCCCTCGTCGAGGATGCGCAGGAACTGGGCGTACCCACGGCCCTCCTCGCCCAGCAGGTTCGCCAGCGGGACGCGTACGCCGTCGAAGGACAACTCGCGGGTGTCCGAGGCGTTCCAGCCGACCTTGGAGTAGGCGGGCGCCACCGTGAAGCCGGGTGTGCCGGAGGGCACGATGATCGAGGAGATCAGCGGCTTGCCGTCGGGGCTGCGGCCGGTGACCGCGGTGACGGTGACCAGGCCCGTGATGTCCGTACCGGAGTTGGTGATGAAGCACTTGGAGCCGTTGATGACCCACTCGTCGCCGTCGCGGACCGCCGTCGTACGGGTGCCGCCGGCGTCCGAACCGGCACCCGGCTCGGTCAGCCCGAACGCACCCAGCAGCTCGCCCGAGCAGAGCCGGGGCAGCCACTCCTGCTTCTGCTCCTCCGTACCGAAGCGGTAGACCGGCATCGCACCCAGCGAGACACCGGCCTCCAGCGTGATCGCGACGGACGAGTCGACGCGGGCCAGCTCCTCCAGGGCGATGCCGAGGGCGAGATAGTCGCCACCCATGCCGCCGTACTCCTCGGGGAAGGGCAGCCCGAACAGGCCCATGCGGCCCATCTCGCGGACGATTTCGTACGGGAACTCATGACGCTCGTAGAAGTCGCCGATCTTCGGCGCGACCACATCGTGCGCGAACTGCTCGACGGTACGGCGGAGTTCCTCGTGCTCGGAGGTGAGCCGGTGGTCCAGGGGCATGGGAGTCACTCCTTGTGGGAGAGGGCGCGAACGGTACGGGAGGGGCTGGGACGGCCCAGCCGTTCGGCCATCCACACGCTCGTGGCGGTGAGCCGGCCGAGGTCGACCCCGGTTTCGATGCCGAGGCCGTGAAGCATCCACACGAGGTCTTCGGTGGCGAGGTTTCCGGTGGCGCTCTTCGCGTAGGGACAGCCGCCGAGGCCGCCCGCCGACGCGTCCACCGTGGTCACCCCCTGCTGCAGCGCTGCGAGGGTGTTGGCGAGCGCCTGCCCGTACGTGTCGTGGAAGTGCACCCCGATCGCCGAGACGGGCACACCCTCCTCGCCGAGCCGGTCGAGCAGCGCCTGCACATGGCCGGGGGTGGCCACACCGATCGTGTCGCCGAGGGACAGCTCGTCGCAGCCCAGGTCCATCAGCTGCCGTGCGACGCGCACGACCTGACCGACCGGGACCGCGCCCTCCCACGGGTCGCCGAAGCACATCGACAGATAGCCGCGCACGTGCAGCTTGTCGCCCTTGGCGCGGGCGACGACGGGCTCGAACATGGCGAGCGACTCGGCGACCGTGCGATTGAGGTTCTTCTGCGCGAACGTCTCGGTCGCCGAGCCGAACACGGCGATACGCCGTGCACCGAGGGCGATCGCCCGGTCCAGGCCGCGTTCGTTCGGCACCAGAACGGGCAGGTCGACCCCGCCCTCGCCGACGGCTGCCAGCTGCGGGAACAGCTGCTCGGCGTCGGCGAGCTGGGGCACCCACTTGGGGTGCACGAAGCTCGTCGCCTCGACGGTCGTGAGCCCGGCGTCCGCGAGGCGGCGCACGAACTCCGCCTTCACCTCGGTCGGTACGACCGTTTTCTCGTTCTGCAGCCCGTCGCGCGCGCCCACTTCGTGGATCCGCACCCGCGACGGCAGCCCCTCCGCAGGAATCTGCATCGGCAGTCCGTCAGTCATGTGCGGCCTCCTGTCCGGCCTCGTCGTGCGGGACGACGACAGCGAGCAACTGGTCCATGCCGACCGTGGTCCCGGGGACGACGTCCAGCTCGGTCACGGTGCCTGCGTGCGGGGCGGAGATGACGTGCTCCATCTTCATCGCCTCGACCACCAGCAGACTCTGGCCCGCGACCACCTCGTCCCCGACCGCCACCTTGACGACGGTGACGGTGCCGGGCATCGGCGCGGCGAGGGTGTCGGCCCCCGCATGGGCGGCTCCGCTCAGGGACGCCTCGACGGGGTCGTGGCGCTGGACGTGCCAGGAGTCGCCGTCCCGCCCGAGCCAGAACCCGTCCGGAGAGGTGGCGTGGCTGAAGGTGTGGGTCACTCCGTCGAGTTCGACGGTGAGCAGGCCGGGCGCGCGGGACACGATCCTGGCCGGACCGGCGGCGGGACCGGCGTCCATGAGGACCTCCGTGCCGGCGGCTCCCGGCCGCGTCCGGACCTCGACGGGGTCCTGCCCCGGCAGACGCAGGTGGTGCACCGTCCAGGCGGGAGTCCCGCCGAGCCGCCAGCCGTCGGCCGCCGCGAAGGGGTCGGCCCATCCGGCCGGCTCCCGGCCCTCGGCGGGCGAGTTCAGCAGCGCAGCCGTCGCGTAGACCTCGGCGGGTACGCCCTCGGGGAGCAGACCGGCGATGTCGCGTTCGACCAGACCCGTGTCCAGATCGCCCGAGACGACCGACGGATGGGCCAGCAGACGGCGCAGGAACCCGGTGTTGGTCGGAACGCCGAGGATCACCGTGTCCGCCAGCGCCGCCCGCAGGGTGCGCAGTGCGGCAGCGCGGTCGGGGCCGTACGCGATGACCTTCGACAGCATCGGGTCGTACGTACTGCCGACGTCCACCCCGGCCAGCAGGCCGGAGTCGGTGCGGACCGGGCCGCCCTCCGGCTCGGACAGGGCCAGTACCCGGCCTCCGGAGGGGAGGAAGCCGCGGGAGGGGTCCTCCGCGCAGATCCGGGCCTCGATGGCGTGACCGGTGAGCGCGATGTCCTTCTGCTCGTACGGCAGTTGCTCGCCCGCCGCGACCCGCAGCTGCCACTCCACCAGGTCCAGGCCGGTGATGAGCTCGGTGACGGGGTGCTCGACCTGGAGGCGGGTGTTCATCTCCATGAAGTAGTACGAGGACGGGTCGCCGCCGGGGACGATGAACTCGACCGTGCCCGCGCCCCGGTAGCCGCACGAGCGCGCCGCCTGGACCGCCGCCTCGCCCATCGCCGCGCGGGTCCGCTCGTCGAGCAGGACGCTCGGCGCCTCCTCGATGATCTTCTGGTGACGCCGCTGCAGCGAGCACTCGCGCTCACCGAGGTGGATCACGTTCCCGTGGTCGTCGGCGAGGACCTGGATCTCGATGTGCCGGGGCCGGTCGATCCACCGCTCAACCAGGAGCGTGTCGTCTCCGAAGGAGGAGCGCGCCTCGCGACGGGCCGCCGCGATCTCCTCCGCGAGCAGCGAGGCGTCCCGCACCAGCCGCATGCCCTTGCCGCCGCCGCCCGCAGAGGGCTTCAGCAGGACGGGCATGCCGATCTCGCGTGCGGCGTCGGCCAGTTGGTCGTCGGTGAGGCCGGAGCCCGACGAACCCGGAACCACCGGGACACCGGCCGCCTTCACCGTCTCCTTCGCGCGGATCTTGTCGCCCATCAGGGAGATGGCGGACGCCGGCGGGCCGATGAAGACCAGGCCCGCGTCCGCGCACGCCTGCGCGAAGGCGGCGTTCTCCGCGAGGAAGCCGTAGCCGGGGTGGACCGCCTGCGCGCCGGTGCGCCCGGCCGCGTCGAGCAGCCGCTCCACCGAGAGATAGCTCTCCGCGGCGGGCGCCGGGCCGATGCGGACCGCGGTGTCCGCCTCCCGGACATGGCGGGCGTCGGCGTCCGCGTCGCTGAACACCGCGACCGAGCGGATGCCCGTGGCGCGCAGCGTGCGGATCACCCGGACCGCGATCTCGCCCCGGTTGGCGACGAGGACTGTGTCGAACATCGTCATGGTCCGTCTCACATCCGGAAGACGCCGAAGGCGGGGTCGTTGAGGGGGGCATTGCCGCAGGCGGTCAGGGCGAGCCCCAGCACCTGGCGGGTCTCGAGCGGGTCGATCACGCCGTCGTCCCAGAGCCGGGCCGTGGCGTAGTAGGCGTTGCCCTGCTGCTCGTACTGGCCGCGGATCGGGTTCTTGAACGTCTCTTCGTCCTCGGCGGACCAGTCCTCGCCGCGGCCCTCCAACTGGTCGCGCTTGACCGTCGCGAGCACGGACGCGGCCTGTTCGCCGCCCATGACCGAGATCTTGGCGTTGGGCCACATCCACAGGAAGCGGGGGGAGTAGGCGCGGCCGCACATCGAGTAGTTGCCCGCGCCGTACGAACCGCCGACGACGACCGTCAGCTTCGGCACCCGGGTGCAGGCCACGGCCGTCACCATCTTGGCGCCGTGCTTGGCGATGCCGCCCGCCTCGTAGTCCCGGCCGACCATGAAGCCCGAGATGTTCTGCAGGAACACCAGGGGGATGCCGCGCTGGTCGCACAGCTCGATGAAGTGCGCGCCCTTCTGGGCGGATTCGGAGAACAGGATGCCGTTGTTGGCGACGATCCCGACCGGGTGGCCGTGGATCCGGGCGAAGCCGGTGACCAGCGTCTGCCCGAACTCGGACTTGAACTCCTGGAAGCGGGAGGCGTCCACGACGCGGGCGATGATCTCGCGCGCGTCGTAGGGCGTACGGGAATCCACCGGCACCGCGCCGTACAGCCCCTCCGGGGCGACCTTCGGCTCCTCGGCCGGTTCGACGGTCCACGGGAGCGGTCCGCGCTCGGGCAGGGTCGCCACGATGTTGCGCACGATCCGCAGCGCGTGGGCGTCGTCCTCGGCGAGGTGGTCGGTGACGCCCGAGACCCGGGAGTGGACCTCGCCGCCGCCGAGCTCCTCGGCCGTGACGACCTCGCCTGTCGCGGCCTTCACCAGGGGCGGGCCGCCGAGGAAGATCGTGCCCTGGTTCCGGACGATGACGGCCTCGTCGCTCATCGCGGGGACGTACGCGCCGCCGGCGGTGCAGGAGCCGAGGACGGCCGCGATCTGCGGGATGCCGGCGCCGGACATCCGGGCCTGGTTGTAGAAGATCCGGCCGAAGTGGTCACGGTCGGGGAAGACCTCGTCCTGCATCGGCAGGAACGCACCGCCCGAGTCGACGAGGTACACGCAGGGCAGACGGTTCTCCAGCGCCACCTCCTGGGCGCGCAGGTGCTTCTTGACCGTCATCGGGTAGTACGTGCCGCCCTTGACGGTCGCGTCATTGGCGACGATCACGCACTCGCGGCCGTTGACCCGGCCGATGCCCGCGATGACACCGGCGGCGGGCGCCTGGTCCTCGTACATCCCGTTCGCCGCGAGCGGGGCGAGCTCCAGGAAGGGCGAGCCCGCGTCGAGCAGGGTGTCCACCCGGTCGCGCGGCAACAGCTTGCCGCGGGCGGTGTGCCGGGCCCTGGCCTTCTCACCGCCGCCGAGGCGGGCCGCGGCCAGCTTGGCCCGCAGGGCGTCGGCGAGCTCCTGGTGTGCTGCCTCATTGGCCTGCCAGGCCGTGGATGCCGGGTCTGCCGTGCTGGTCAGCACGGGTGCCTGCTGCATCGTGTCGAGCCCCCTTGCCCGTACGACATTCGGTTAATGAGCGTTAACGCGTTTCCGTCAGGTTAACGAGCGCTAACCCCGTTGTCTAGAATCGGCTCCATGACCACCAGGACGGACGCCCTGACGCGCCGCGAACAGATCCTCAAGGAGGCCGCGCGCCTCTTCGCCGAGCGTGGCTTCCACGGCGTGGGAGTGGACGAGATAGGCGCGGCGGTCGGCATCAGCGGCCCCGGCCTCTACCGCCACTTCCCGGGCAAGGACGCCATGCTCGCGGAGCTCCTGGTGGGGATCAGCGAGCGGCTGCTCAACGGCGGGCGTCTGCGGGTGGAGGCCGCCGCGGCCGACCCCGAGGGCCTGCTGGCCGCGCTGATCGACGGCCACATCGACTTCGCCCTCGACGACCGCCCGCTGATCACGCTCCACGACCGCGAGCTGGACCGGCTGCGCGACACCGACCGCAAACTGGTGCGGCAGCTGCAGCGGCAGTACGTCGAGCTGTGGGTCGCGGCGGTGCGCGAGCTGCACCCCGAGGTGCCCGAGTCCACGGCCCGGGTGGCGGTCCACGCGGTTTTCGGCCTGCTCAACTCGACCCCGCACCTCGGTTCGAACGGCGGCGGCCTCCCGGGCCGCGCGGCGACGGCGGACCTGCTGCGCCGCCTGGCCCACGGAGCCTTCGCCTCTCTCACGCCCGCGTGAGACACCGTCCAGCGTTCGGGACACCCCGCACGCTGTGCGCACCGGACGGCACAATGGGCTCATGCCGATACCCAGCCGTGCCGCCCTCGTCGACCATCTCGTCCGCAGCCGTATCGCAGGTGACGTCGCCACACCCCGCGACAACAACCTCTCCCACTACCGCAAGCTCGCCAACGGCGACCGCCACTACTGGCTGGGTCTGGAGCTCGGGGACCGGTGGACGGACGAGCAGGACGTGCTCGCCGTGATGGCCGAGCGATGCGGTGTCAGCGACGATCCGCAGCACCGGGCCGGGCAGGACACCATCGACCCCGAGCTGACCGTGGACGCCCTGGAACGGCTCGCCGCGCGGCTGCGGAAGGCCGTCGCAGGCAAGGAGCGGGTGCTGTTCGCGACCGGGCACCCCGGCGGGCTGCTGGACGTGCACCGGCAGACCGCCGACGCGCTGCGGGCCGCGGGCTGCGAGATCGTACGGATTCCGGGCGGGCTGACGGCGGACGAGGGCATGGTCTTCCAGTTCGCGGACGTCGCCATGCTGGAGCGCGGAGCCACCCTGTGGCACACCCACTCCCCGGCGCCGATGGCCGCGATCCTGGACGGTCTCGAGCGCGAGGGCAGGCCGCAGCCCGATCTCGTGGTCGCCGACCACGGCTGGGCGGGCTGCGCCGGCCAGCGCGGACTGGACTCCGTGGGATACGCCGACTGCAACGACCCGGCGCTGTTCATCGCCGAGGCGGAGGGCACGCTCCAGGTGACGGTCCCGCTGGACGATCACGTGACCGATCCGCGGTTCTACGACCCGATGACGGCGTACCTGCTGGACGCGGCGGGCCTCTCCTGACGGAGGGCTCCGGATCCTGACAGAGGCTGAGGCCCCGACGCAGGGCTCCGGGATCAGCCGGCATCCCGCTTCGGACGCCCGGGGCGGACCCTCAGTCGCGCGGGACCCGGACCACGCCCTCCTGGATGACCGAGATGGCCAGGCGGCCGTCCTGGGTGTAGATGCGGGCCTGGCCGAGACCGCGGCCGCCGGAGGCGGAGGGCGACTCCTGGTCGTACAGCAGCCACTCGTCCGCACGGAACGGGCGGTGGAACCACATCGCGTGGTCCAGCGACGCGCCCACCACATCGCCCACGGCCCAGCCGCCTCGGCCGTGCGCCAGCAGCACCGAGTCGAGCAGGGTCATGTCGGAGACGTACGTGGCGAGGCAGACGTGCAGCAGCGGGTCGTCGGCGAGCTTGCCGTTCGCTCGGAACCAGACCTGCGAGCGCGGCTCGCGTGCCTCGCCGACCGTGCCGTACGGCGGCTCGTCGACGTAGCGCAGATCGACCGCCGCGCGCGCTTCCAGGAACCGGTCGGCGACGCCCGGATCGACGAAGCGGTCCGCGTAGCGCGGCAGCATCTCCGCCGCCGTCGGCAGCGACTCCGGGTCGGGCGCGGCCGGCATCACGGCCTGGTGCTCCAGCCCCTCCTCGTGCGTCTGGAACGAGGCGGAGAGGTGGAAGATCGGCGCCCCGTGCTGCACCGCGACCACCCGGCGCGTGGTGAAGGAGCGGCCGTCGCGGATGCGGTCGACCGTGTAGACGATCGGCGCGCCCGGGTCGCCCATGCGCAGGAAGTACGAGTGCAGGGAGTGCGCCGTGCGGTCCGCCGGGACCGTACGGCCCGCGGCGACCAAGGCCTGGGCCGCCACCTGCCCGCCGAAGACCCTGGGGACGACGGCGGACCGGGAGCGGCCGCGGAAGATGTTCTGCTCGATCTGCTCCAGGTCGAGCAGATCGAGCAGATCGTCGAGTGCTGAGCTCATGGAAGGAAGGTAACTGCCTTACAGGCCCATGGACTTTGCGATGATCGACTTCATGACCTCGCTGGTCCCGCCGTAGATGCGGTTGACGCGGTTGTCGGCGTAGAGGCGGGCGATCGGGTACTCGTTCATGTAGCCGTAGCCGCCGTGCAGCTGGAGGCAGCGGTCGATGACACGGTGCGCGACCTCAGTCGTGAACAGCTTCGCGGACGCGGCCTCGGCCGGCGTGAGCTCCCCGGCGTCCAGGGCCTCCAGGGCGCGGTCGGCGACCGCCTCGGCGGCGTCCACCTCGGCCTGGCAGGCGGCCAGTTCGAACTTGGTGTTCTGGAACGAGGCGACCGGCTTGCCGAAGACGGTGCGCTCCTGCACGTACTGCTGGGCGAACCGGACGGCGGCCTTGGCCTGTGCGTACGCGCCGAACGCGATACCCCAGCGCTCGGACGGCAGGTTCTGGCCGAGGTAGTAGAAGCCCTTGTTCTCCTCGCCGAGCAGGTCCTCGACCGGCACCTTCACGTCGACGAACGCCAGCTCGGCGGTGTCGGAGGTGCGCAGACCGAGCTTGTCCAGCTTGCGGCCGATGGAGTAGCCCTCGGACTTGGTGTCCACGGCGAACAGGGAGATGCCGAAGCGGCGGTCGTCCTCGCGCGGGGCGGACGTACGGGCGCAGACGATCACACGGTCGGCGTGCACACCGCCGGTGATGAAGGTCTTGGAGCCGTTGAGGACGTAGTGCGTGCCGTCCTCGGAGAGCCTGGCGGTGGTCTTCATGCCCGCGACGTCGGAGCCGGTGCCCGGCTCGGTCATCGCCAGCGCCCACATCTCCTCGCCGGTGACGAACTTCGTCAGGTAGCGCTTCTTCTGCTCGTCGGTGGCGAGCATCTTGATGTAGGGCAGGGCGAGCAGCACGTGCACGCCGGAGCCGCCGAAGTTGACGCCCGCGCGCGAGGTCTCCTCGTAGAGCACTGCCTCGAACTTGTGCGTGTCCAGGCCCGCGCCGCCGAACTCCTCGGGGACGTTGATACCGAAGACGCCCAGCTCACCGAGCTTGTAGTAGAAGTCGCGCGGCGCCTGGCCGGCCGCGAACCACTCGTCGTAGACGGGGACGACCTCGGCCTCGATGAAGGCCCGGATGGTGTCCCGGAACGCCTCGTGGTCCTCGTTGTAAACGGTGCGGCGCACGGGACGCCCTCCTTCGTCGATTGTCTAAGCGCTTGCTCAGAAAAAGTTACCCGGCAGTCACCGCAGCTGTCCAGGGTGAGGCTCGGCACACTCGGGGGCGCCTCGGCGGCTGCCGGGGCGGCTGCCGAGTGTCTGCCCGGGGAGAAGTCGGGGTGTCCGGCCCGGGGGAAGGACGGTCTGCTCAGCCCGTGACCGCCGGGGGCGCGCCGGGCGCCGGGGTGTCACCGTCGTACGCCGCCAGCGCGATCTGGCGGGCCTCCAGGACCTCGTGCAGGTCCTCGGGGGTCAGGCGCTCGTGCGCCAGCTTCAGGCAGGCCCTGCCCTCCACGGCGGCCCAGGCCTGCCGGGCGCGCTTGTTGGCGATGCGCCGGGCGTCGCTGCGGAGGAAGCCCGCCCCGGCCGCGAGCCCGGCGGAGGCGAGGGCGATCAGCGCCGCGGGGACGCGGGCGTCCGCCGTGGCCAGGCCGGCGGCTCCGGACACGGCCGCGAGCAGCGCCGCGGGGAACCCCATGAGGATGTGGGCCCTGTTCCAGAACTCGGCCCTTCGGTGGGCCAGCGCCCACTGCCCCGTCGCTTCATCGCGCAATCGCTCGATCTCGACGCGCAGGCGACGCGAGGGCTCATCCGGGACGAGGCGCGTGGATCCGTCGGCAGGAGAGGCCATGTCTGATTGCAACACAGTTGGCCCTCAAGGGACTTGGTCGAGGAGCGACATGGTTGTGGCGTACGAATGGTGGGCTCCCGCCAGAACCGTTCGGGCCGCACGCGGTCTCAGCCGTGCCGCAGCGCGAACCACAGCTCCATGCGGACGTCCGGGTCGTCCAGGTCCTCGTCCAGCAGCGTCGCGCAGCGGCCGATGCGCTGGCGGACCGTGTTGCGGTGGATCTCCAGGGCGGTGGCCGTACGGTCCCAGCTGCCGTGCAGGGAGAGCCAGGTGCGCAGGGTCTCCACCAGGGCGGGGGAGTCCGCGAGAGGGGCGAGCCGGCGGTGCGCCTCGTCAGCGGTGACCGGGACGCTGTCGCGGTGACGGACCAGGTCCTTGCCGGTGGCGAGCGCATGGCGGACGGCACGGGCCGCCTGGGCGTCCGCCGCGGACAGATGGCCGGAGTCGGCCGGGACGCTCACGCCCAGCGTCCAGCCCGGCTGCGGGGTGATCTCGATCCCCGCGGGGAGCAGGACACGCACGTCCCCGTCCACGTCCGGATCGACGAGCATGCTGCCCAGCATCGCGCCGACTGCCGACGCCGCGAACGGGCTGCGGTCCCCGCCCCGCGCCCGCACCACCGTCCATGGCCCGGGCCCCAGCAGCGGCGCGGTGTCGGCGGGACTCGCGCCGAGCAGGAGCCGTACCAGGGCGGTGCTGCGGCCCACGGCGTCGGCGCCCTGGTGCGGAGCCGTGAGCAGCGACAGCAGGACGACGGCGACGCCGGCGAGCGTGTGGTCACCCGCCTCACGGGCGGGCGCGGCAAGGCCCAGCACCAGGCCCTGACTGCCGCCCAGCGCGTACGCCGCAAGCTGGCTGTCCGCCCCGACCGTGTCGGTCGCCGAGGCCGGGGCGGGCCGGCCCGTACCCCCGGCTGCCGGGTCCGGATGGACGACCCGCGCCAGTCGGACCAGGCTCGCCACCGCCTCGGCGGACGGCTCGCGGCCCGCGGTGTGCAGCGGGGCTCCGTCCGGGCCGATCAGGGCGGCCCAGCCCTCCAGCCGTGCCGCCAGCTGGGCGAGAACCGCCGGGACCGGGTCGGGGCGGGCAGCCGCGGCGGCCAGGCCCTGCTGGGCCTGGGCCACCCGGCGCAGCTCCCGGTGGCGCGCCTCCGCCATCAGGCGCCACACGGCCCGCGCCACGGCCGTGAACGTGGTCGGCGCCGGTACCTCCAGCAGCGGCAGTCCGTGCCGGTCGCAGGCCTCGACCAGCTCCGCCGGCACCGTGTCGTACACCGGCGCGACACCGAACCCGAGCGCCGTCGCACCGGCCTGGACGATCCGTGACACGTACCGGTCGGGGTCCTTCAGCAGTACCCCGGCGCTCAGCAGCAGCTCTCCGCCGAGCAGATACGGGTACGGGTCCTCCATCTCGGAGGTGTGCACCATGTGCACCGCCGCGCCCGGCTCGACCGGCCCGGCGATCTGGCGCAGCCCGAGATCCTCCCGTGCCAGCAGTGCGGTCAGAGGGATCGGTGGGGTGGGTGGTGCCGCTGTGGTCTCCGACATGGACGGTCCATCCATAGGCGCCGTGAACAATGGATGAAACGTACACTTCATGGTTTCTTTCCGGCCACCTAGCGTCGTCAGGCAACAGACCCGAGGACCCGGGGGACGAGACGGAAGGAAAGCCGATGGCTGTCGACTATGCAGTGATCGTCGTTTATCTGGCCGGCATGCTCGGCATGGGGTGGTGGGGCATGCGCCGCGCCAAGACCAAGAGCGAGTTCCTCGTCGCGGGCCGCCGTCTGGGCCCCTGGATGTACTCGGGGACCATGGCGGCCATCGTGCTCGGCGGCGCCTCCACCATCGGCGGCGTCGGCCTCGGCTACAAGTACGGCCTCTCGGGTGCCTGGATGGTCTTCGCCATCGGCCTGGGCCTGCTCGCCCTCTCCGTCTTCTTCTCCGCGCGGATCGCCCGGCTGAAGGTCTACACGGTCTCCGAGATGCTCGACCTGCGCTACGGCGGCCGGGCCGGAGTGATCTCGGGCATCGTGATGTGGGCGTACACCCTGATGCTGGCGGTCACCTCGACCATCGCGTACGCCACGATCTTCGACGTCCTCTTCGACATGAACCGGACCCTCGCGATCATCCTCGGCGGCTCGATCGTCGTCGCGTACTCCACGCTCGGCGGCATGTGGTCGATCACCCTCACCGACATGGTCCAGTTCGTCGTGAAGACCGTCGGTGTGCTGCTGCTCCTGCTGCCCATCGCGGTCGTCAAGGCCGGCGGCTTCAGCGAGATGAAGGCCAAGCTGCCCACCGAGTACTTCGACCCGCTGGGCATCGGCGGCGAGACGATCTTCACCTACGTCCTGATCTACACCTTCGGCATGCTGATCGGCCAGGACATCTGGCAGCGGGTGTTCACCGCCCGCGGTGACAAGGTCGCCCGCTACGGCGGCACGGTCGCCGGTACCTACTGCCTCGTGTACGCCCTGGCCGGCGCCGTCATCGGCACCGCGGCCAAGGTCCTCTACCCCAAGCTCCCCAACGCCGACGACGCGTTCGCGACCATCGTCAAGGACGAACTGCCCATGGGCGTACGCGGACTGGTCCTCGCCGCCGCCCTCGCGGCCGTCATGTCGACCTCGTCCGGCGCGTTGATCGCCTGTGCCACCGTCGCCAACAACGACATCTGGTCGCGACTGCGCGGCCTGACCGCCCGCGGCGGCGAGGAACGCGACGAGGTCCGGGGCAACCGTGCCTTCATCCTGATCATGGGCATCGCGGTGATCTGTATCGCCATCGCGCTCAACAACGTCGTCGAGGCGCTCAC
This sequence comes from uncultured Actinomycetota bacterium, assembly GCA_963836215.1. Classification (GTDB taxonomy): domain Bacteria; phylum Actinomycetota; class Actinomycetes; order Streptomycetales; family Streptomycetaceae; genus Streptomyces. Next base: position 2,740,063 of record CAWIIU010000005.1, on the reverse strand, counting down.
CGTCGCCTACAACCTGCTGGTCGGCGGACTGCTGGTGCCGATCCTCGGCGGACTGCTGTGGAAGCGCGGCACCGTCCACGGTGCGCTCGCCTCGGTGATCGTCGGAGGTCTCGCGGTCATCGGCCTGATGGCGACGTACGGGATCCTCGCCAAAGAGCCCATCTACTACGGCCTGCTGGCCTCGCTCGCCGTGTACATCGTGGTCAGCCTGCTCACCAGGCCCACCGACGCGGCGGTCCTGGCCCACTGGCGGGAGCGGCTGGCCGGCCGCGGCGCCGAGGAAGAGGCCCCCGCCGAGCCCGCACCCGTCCCCAGCTAAAGTCGTACAACCGCAACGAAGCGTAGAAAAGAAGGGCATTTCAGATGAGCAGCAACGAGCAGCCGCGCGGCCCCGTCGACTCCTCCCGCATCCCGCGGTACGCCGGACCCGCCACGTTCGCCCGGCTGCCCCGGCTCGACGAGGTCGGCACCACCGACGTCGCCGTCGTCGGCGTGCCCTTCGACGCCGGGGTCTCCTACCGCCCCGGCGCCCGCTTCGGCGGCAACGCGATCCGTGAGGCGTCGAGGCTCCTGCGCCCCTACAACCCGGCGCAGGACGCCTCGCCCTTCGCGCTCGCCCAGGTCGCCGACGCCGGCGACATCGCGGCGAACCCCTTCAACATCAACGAGGCCGTCGAGACCATCGAGGCCGCCGCCGACGACCTGCTCGGCACCGGCGCGCGGATGATGACGCTCGGCGGCGACCACACCATCGCCCTGCCGCTGCTGCGCTCGGTGGCCAAGAAGCACGGCCCGGTCGCGCTGCTGCACTTCGACGCGCACCTGGACACCTGGGACACGTACTTCGGCGCGGAGTACACCCACGGCACCCCGTTCCGCCGTGCCGTCGAGGAGGGCATCCTCGACACCGAGGCCCTCTCCCACGTCGGCATCCGCGGCCCGCTGTACGGCAAGCAGGATCTGACCGACGACGAGAAGCTCGGCTTCGGCATCGTCACCTCCGCGGACGTCTACCGCCGGGGCGCCGACGAGGTCGCCGACCAGCTGCGCCAGCGCATCGGCGACCGCCCGCTGTACATCTCCATCGACATCGACTGCCTCGACCCGGCCCACGCGCCCGGCACCGGTACGCCCGAGGCCGGCGGCATGACCTCCCGCGAACTGCTGGAGATCCTGCGCGGTCTGTCCTCCTGCAACCTGGTCTCCGCCGACGTCGTCGAGGTCGCCCCGGCGTACGACCACGCCGAGATCACCTCCGTCGCCGCCTCCCACACGGCGTACGAGCTGACCACGATCATGTCCCGGCAGATCGCCGCGAACCGCGCCTCCGGCGCCGGGGAAGGCACCAAGTGACCTCCACCGCCGTCGCCGCAGCCGACCCGTCGGCCGGCACACAGACCGACCGCGACGCTAAGGACGCCACGTGACCCACGACCACGACCTGGTGCTGCGGCCCACAGCCGCCCAGACCGAGGCCGCGCTGAACCCTCCCGCCGGACGCAACGGCGGGGACCTGGTCGTCGAGACCCTGCAGGGCCTCGGCGCGACCACCGTCTTCGGGCTGCCCGGGCAGCACGCGCTCGGCATGTTCGACGCGCTGCGCCGCTCGCAGCTGCGGTACGTCGGCCTGCGCGTCGAGAACAACGCGGGCTTCGCCGCCGACGCGTACGGCCGGATCACCGGCGAGGTGGCGCCGCTGCTGCTCTCCACCGGACCCGGCGCGCTGATGTCGCTGGCCGCGCTGCAGGAGTCGGCAGCGGCCTCCGCTCCCGTGCTCGCCATCGGCAGCCAGGTCCCCACCGCCGGACTCGGCGGCGGCCGCCACGGCTATCTGCACGAACTGCGCGACCAGCAGGCGTCGTTCCGCGACATCGTGAAGTCCGTGCACACCGTACGGACGGCAGCGCAGATCCCCTCCGCGGTCGCCGCGGCCTGGCAGTCCGCGCTGACCGCGCCGCACGGACCCGTCTGGGTCGAGATCCCGCAGGACGTGCTGCTCGCGGAGACGACCCTGCCGGTCGTCACCGCCCTGGACGCGACCCCCGACGAGGTCGTGCCCCGGCCCGAACTGACCGCTGTGGCCGCCCACCTGCTGTCGACGGCGAAGCGTCCCGCGATCATCGCGGGCGGCGGGGCCGTACGCTCCGACGCGTCCGGCAAGCTGCTCGCACTCGCCGAGAAGATCAACGCTCCGGTCGTCACGACCTTCGGCGGCAAGGGCGCCTTCCCCTGGGAGCACCCGCTCTCGCTCCAGTCCTGGCTGGAGGACCGGCACACCACGGACTTCCTCGAGGACGCCGACGTCCTGCTGGTCGTCGGCTCCGGCCTCGGTGAACTGTCCTCGAACTACCACACGTTCGCGCCGAGCGGTCAGCTCATCCAGATCGAGGCGGACGCCGGCAAGCTGGGCTCCAACCACCCCGGCCTCGGCATCCACGCGGACGCGCGCCTCGCGCTGTCCGCTCTGCTGGAGACGGTGGAGGAGCGCCCGGACGCGACGGCGCCCGAGCGTGTCCGTACTGTCCTGACCGCCGTCCGCGAGCGCATCGCGTCGCAGGAACTGACCCTGGAGCAGCAGCTGCTGGCCTCGGTCCGGGAGGCCCTGCCGGACAGCTCGCCCAGCTTCTGGGACATGACGATCCTGGCGTACTGGGCGTGGTCGGCGTTCGACGCACGCCACCCGAACACGATGCACTCGGCCCAGGGCGCCGGCGGCCTCGGCTACGGCTACCCGGCGGCCCTCGGTGCGGCGGCCGCGGACCCCAGCCGCCCGGTGCTCGCGGTCTCCGGCGACGGCGGCGCGATGTACTCGATCGCCGAACTCGCCACCGCCAAGCAGTACGGACTCCCCGTCACCTGGCTGATCGTGGACGACGGCGGCTACGGCATCCTGCGCGAGTACATGAACGACGCCTTCGGCGAGGCGACGGCCACCGAACTCGCCCGCCCGGACTTCGTGGCACTCGCGCAGTCCTTCGGCGTGCCCGCGGTCCGTTCGACTCCGGAGTCCCTGGCGGAGGACCTCGCCAAGTCCTTCACGGAACCGGGCCCCTCGGTGATCGTGCTCCCGGCGGTCCTGCGGATGTTCGCCCCGACCCACCTCTGAACCGTCCCGAACCCCTGCGCCTCGCTGCTCCTCCCCCCCGTGGAGCGGCGAGGCGCAGGCCTTTGCCGGCCGGTGACGCCCGCTCCTCACGCCGGGGCCACGAACCCCGATTCGTACGCCGCGATGACCGCCTGTGTGCGGTCCCGGGCCCCCAACTTGGCCAGGACCGCGCTGACATGGGTCTTGACCGTCTCCGTGCCGACGATCAGCTGTGCGGCGATCTCCGCGTTGGACAGACCACGCGCCATCAGCCGCAGGACCGCTGCCTCCCGTTCGGTCAATGCGGCGCGCTCCATCGCCGCCCGCGCCGCGCTGCTGCCGTACTCGGCGGCCAGGGACCGCACCGCCGCGGGAAAGAGCAGGGACTCGCCCTCCGCGACCAACCGCACCGCGTGCACGATCTCCGTCGGGCGGGCGCGCTTGAGGAGGAAGCCGTCGGCTCCCGCCCGCAAGGCCTCGTAGACGTACTCGTCGTTCTCGAACGTCGTGATGACCAGGATCTTCGGCGGGTCGTCAACCGTACGCAGCACCGCACGCGTGGCCTCGATGCCGTCGAGCAGCGGCATCCGGACGTCCATCGCCACGACGTCCGGCCGCAGTTGCCGCACCAGCGGGATCACCGCCGCGCCGTCGGCCGCCTCACCTGCCACCTCGATGTCGGGCTGGGACTCGAGCACGGCCCGCAGACCCGCCCGGACCAGGGGTTCGTCGTCGACAAGCAGAACGGAGATCGGCACCCGGTCAGCGTAGGCCTTCCAGCGGCAGTGCGACCCGCACCCTCCACCGGCCGTCGCACGGGCCGGTCGTGGCCCGGCCGCCGAGCAGCGCGGCCCGCTCCCGTATTCCGCGCAGTCCGCTGCCGCGTCCCCCCGAAGCGGCCGGTCCCGCAAGCGGGTTGGTCACCTCCAGCTCGAGATCGCCGTCGGCGACGGTGATCCGCACCTGTATCGGCACCGGGCCCGCGTGCCGCAGGACATTGGTCAGCGCCTCCTGCACGATGCGGTACCCCTCCCGGGACACCGGCCCCGGCACCTGCGCCACCGCTCCCGTCACCTCGGCATCGACCTCCGCGCCGGAGGCCCGCGCGGACTCGATCAGCCGGCCCGCGTCGGCGAGCGTCGGGCGGCTGCTCACCGGCTGCTCCGACTCCCGCAGGACGAGCAGTACACGCTCCAGGTCCTCCAGCGCCGCCCGGCCCGTCTCCTCGATGGTGGTCAGCGCGCGGTCGGTGAACTCCGCACGGCCCGCGGCCTTCGCCGCGCCCGCCTGCACCACCGCCACCGTCAGGGCGTGCCCGATCGAGTCGTGGAGCTCCCGCGCTATCCGGTTGCGCTCCAGCAGCTGCTCGGTGCGCTCCTCCAGGGCGGCGAGCCGCTCCGCTGCCGACGGTCCGATCAGCTGCCGGGCGATCGCCGTGACGAGCTCCCCGCACGCCACCACGTAGGCCGCGAGCGCGACGAGGGGGAGCGGTACGAGCACCGCGTACCACCAGTGCTGCCCCGGCAGGTCCAGCAGGAGGACCCGGCCGGGACCGCTGCCGGCCGACGCCAGGGCCAGATCCACGGCCGCCCCGGTCAGGTGGACCGTGGCGTATCCGGTGAGCAGCCCCAGCGCCAGCCGGATCTCCAGCCACAGGGAGGTGCGCCACCGGTCGCCCCAGGTGACGGACGACGCGGCGGCGATACCGGAGGCCGGGTCCTTGTACCCGTGCGGCGACAGCAGCAGCCGGGCCTGCAGCCCCTCGGCGAGCCGCGTCGCGGGCACGAACCCGAGCAGCGCCAGCAGCACCACCGGCACGTACAGCCCGTCCGGGTCGACGAACAGCCACATGCCCCAGATGATCACGCCGATGAACAGATGGAGCCAGCGGGTGTAGGTGACCGGTCGGATCAGCGGACGGAGGAAGCGGAGCATGCGGTTATCGTGCCAGCGGCCCGGGCGGCGGCGGCTCCCCCTCACGGGGGAGACGATCTCCCCGGGCGGGGGAGGGCCCGGCCTTCACCCGGCGGCCACGCTGGAGCCATGACCAGCATCGACGTCAGCGACCTCACCAAGGAGTACGGCCGGACCCGTGCCGTGGACGGGCTCACGTTCAGCGTGCGTCCCGGCCGGGTCACCGGCTTCCTCGGGCCCAACGGTGCCGGAAAGTCGACCACCATGCGTGTCGTGCTCGGCCTGGACCGGCCCACGTCCGGCACCGCCGGCATCGGCGGCCGCCCGTACGCCACGATCGAGGAACCACTGCGCCACGTCGGCGCGCTGCTCGACGCCCAGGCGGCGACGGGCTCCCGCAAGGCCCGCGACCACCTGCGCATCCTCGCCGCCACGGCCCGCATCCCGGCGCGCCGGGTCGACGAGGTGCTGGAGCGGGCGGGCATAGCGGGCGTCGCACAGCGCAGGATCCGCACGTTCTCGCTCGGCATGCGCCAGCGTCTGGGGATCGCCGCGGCCCTGCTCGGCGACCCGGCGGTGGTGATGCTGGACGAGCCGTCCAACGGCCTCGACCCCGAAGGCATCATCTGGATCCGCGAACTGATGCGCCAACTGGCGGGCGAGGGCAGGACCGTACTTGTCTCCAGCCATCTCATGAGCGAGACCGCCTCCTTCGCCGACCATCTCGTCGTCCTCGGCCGCGGCAGGCTGCTCGCCGACACCGGCACCCGGGACTTCATCGACACCTGGACCACACCGCGCGTGCGGCTGCGCACCACCGAGGGCGAACAGCTGCGAACAGCCCTGACCGGCAAGGGCTTCACACCCGTCGAGGAGGACGACGGCCGCTGGACCGTGGACGGCGCTCGGGTGGAGGACCTCGGCCCGCTCGCCGCACAGGAAGGCATTCCGATCCTTGAACTCGCCGGTGAGGACGCCACGTTGGAACAGGCCTATCTCGCTCTCACCGCGGGTGAGGCCGACTTCGCGACCCCCCGCCCGACTGCTGCCCAGGAGGCATGACCCCGTGACCGTCCACCCCGTCGTCCACTCCGAGTGGCTGAAGATCCGCTCCGTGCGGTCCCTGTGCGCCACTCTCGCCGTCGTCTTCGTCGCCACCGTCGGCTTCTCCGCCCTGATGTGCGCCACGATCGGCCCGGAGGACACCGGCGCACCGGACTTCGACCCGGTCCGCGCCTCCTTCTTCGGCCTGGACTTCGGCCAGATCGCGGCGATCTGCTTCGGCGCCCTGGCCGTTGCGGGGGAGTACCGCAGCGGAGCGGTACGCATATCGCTGACCGCGGTGCCGCGCAGAGGTCTGTTCTATGCGTCGAAGCTCGCGGTCGTCGGCGCCCTCTCCCTCACCGTGGGGCTGACCACCGGCCTGGTCTGTTTTCTGGTGGGCCAGCCGCTCCTCGGCGACCGGGGCGTGAGCCTGGGGGACCCGGGTGCGCTGCGGGCGGTCGTGGGCTGCGGCATCTATCTCTGCCTGATCACTCTGTTCTCGGCGGGTCTCGCGGCCGTCCTGCGCAGTGCTCCGCTGGTGATGGGCGTCCTCATCCCGTTCCTGCTGCTGGTCTCCTTCGTCGTCGGAGACATGGCCGACGACGGTGGCCTCGTCGAATTCCTCCCGGACCGCGCCGGCCGGCAGGTCCTGCTGCAGCACGCCACGGGCACGCTCGGCCCCTGGACGGGCCTCGGCGTCCTGGCGGTGTGGGTGGCCGCCGCCCTGTGGGCCGGCAGCCGCGCCCTCCACCGGCGGGACGCGTGACGGGGCCGGTCCCGGGAGAGTGAGGCGTAGGGCACATCCGCCGAGCACAACTTTTCGGCCCCTCGTGAGTCATCAGGTGCGGGAGCGCCGTGGCGGCGCTCCCGCACCAGGCATACAGGGGACGGGAAAAGCCTCCATGACTCACCACCGAATACCGGGCCGTGCATCGCGCCGCGCGCGTGGCGCCGCCGCGGTCCTGGCTGCCGCGACGCTCGTGCCGCTCGTCGCGGCCACGGCGCCCGCGGCCGCCGCGACACCGCAGGTCGCCTGCACCTCCCAGAAGGCGGGCCTCGCCGCCAAGCTCACCGCCGACATCACCGCGGCTCTCAAGGGCCGCAGTTCGACCACCGCCGTACTGCTCAACGACCGTGTCAGCAAGACCAGTTGTGTCCTGCGGCCGGACCAGCAGTTCGACTCGGCCAGCGTGGTCAAGGTGACCGTGCTCGCCGCGCTGCTGCAGGAAGCGCAGATCCAGAAGCGCGGCTTCACCCAGCGCGAGTTCACCCTGGCGAGCGACATGATCACCAAGTCGGACAACGCCGCCACCAGTGCGCTGTGGAAGCAGCTCGGCATCACCAAGATCAAGCGCTTCCTCACGGCGGCCGGAATGACGAAGACCGTTCCCGGGGCCGACGGCTACTGGGGGCTCACCCAGATCAACGCGCGCGACCAGCAGAAGCTGCTCGCCACGCTGACCGTGAAGAACACCGTCCTCGTCGACGGCAACCGGGCCTACGCCCTCAAGCTGATGAGCCAGGTCGTCGCCTCGCAGCGCTGGGGCACCCCGGCCGGCGCGCCCGCCACGGCGACCGTCCAGCTGAAGAACGGCTGGCTGTCGCGGGCCACGCACGGCTGGCGCGTCCACAGCATCGGCGCCTTCAGCGGTAACGGCCACGACTACACGATCACCGTGCTCACGCACGACAACAGCACCATGCAGTACGGCGTGGACACCATCCAGGCCGTCGCCCGCGCGATCCACAAGGACCTCAACCCGGCGGCGTCCGCGCGTACGGCCTTCGTGCCGCCCGCCGTCCCGCACGAGGCCGTTCCGGCGACGCCGGAGCGCGCGGCGAAGGACGCGGTCCCGGCCACGCGCTGATCCGCTTCCGCCGCACGGCCCGCTGCGGCGTTCTCCTTGCGGCGGATTCGTTGCAGCGGGATGAAATCCGCTGCTCCCCGCGTTGGTGCCTTCCGGTGGATCAAAATCTACGGAGGGCACCACGTGGTGGCGGCGAATGAGGGCTGGGCACGGCGTCTGTCCGGCTACGCCTTGCGGTACCGGCGCAATGTGGTGCTGGCACTCGGCTCCTCCCTGGCCGGTATGGCCGTCATGGCGCTCGTCCCCCTGATCACCAAGGTCGTCATCGACGACGTGATCGTGGGCCGGTCGAGGTCGCTGGCCGTCTGGACCGGGCTGCTCCTGCTGTCCGCCCTGTTCGTCTACGCCTTCACCTATGTCCGCCGCTACTACGGCGGCCGGCTCGCTCTCGATGTCCAGCACGACCTGCGGACCGAGATGTACGCCACGATCACCCGCCTCGACGGCCGGCGCCAGGACGAGCTGTCCACCGGCCAGGTCATCGGGCGCGCCACCAGCGACCTCCAGCTCATCCAGGGTCTGCTCTTCATGCTCCCGATGACCGTCGGGAACTTCCTGCTCTTCCTGATCTCCCTGGGGATCATGGCGTGGCTGTCGCTGCCGCTCACCCTGATCGCCCTCGCCGTGGCCCCGGCGCTCTGGTTCATCGCCAGGCGCAGCCGTACCCGGCTGCACCCCGCCACCTGGTACGCCCAGAGCCAGGCGGCCGCCGTCGCCGGAGTCGTCGACGGCGCCGTCTCCGGCGTACGGGTGGTCAAGGGCTTCGGCCAGGAGGACCAGGAGACCGGCAAGCTGCGCGAGGCGAGCCGCAAGCTGTTCGCGGGCCGGCTGCGCACCATCCGGCTGAACTCCCGCTACACCCCCGCGCTCCAGGCCGTGCCCGCCATCGGGCAGGTCGCGATGCTGGCCGTCGGCGGCTGGCTCGCCACCCGCGGCGAGATCACCCTCGGCACGTTCGTCGCCTTCTCCACCTATCTCGCCCAGCTCGTCGGCCCGGTCCGGATGCTCGCCGTGGTGCTGACCGTCGGCCAGCAGGCCCGCGCCGGTGTGGAGCGCGTGCTGGAACTGATCGACACCGAGCCGACGATGACGGACGGCACCAAGGTGCTCCCGGCGGACGCCCCCGCCTCCGTCGAGTTCGACGACGTGACCTTCGGCTACGACGACGAGCGCCCGGTGCTCGACGGGTTCTCGCTGGAGATGAGTCCCGGTGAGACCGTCGCCGTCGTCGGCTCGTCCGGCAGCGGCAAGTCCACGGTCTCGCTGCTGCTGCCCCGCTTCTACGACGTGTCGCACGGTGCGGTTCTCGTCGGCGGCCACGACGTGCGCGAGCTGACCACCGACTCCTTGCGGGCAGCCATCGGGCTCGTACCGGAGGACAGCTTCCTCTTCTCCGACACGGTCCGCGCCAACATCGCGTACGGGAAGCCGGACGCGACACAGGAGGAGATCGAGACCGCCGCCCGCGCAGCCCAGGCCGACGGCTTCATTGCCGAGCTGCCGAACGGCTACGACACCACGGTCGGCGAGCACGGTCTCACCCTCTCCGGCGGCCAGCGCCAGCGCGTCGCGCTCGCCCGCGCGATCCTCACCGACCCGCGGCTGCTGCTGCTCGACGACGCCACCTCCGCGGTGGACGCCCGCGTGGAGCACGAGATCCACGAGGCCCTGCGCTCGGTCATGGCCGGGCGTACCACCCTGCTGATCGCCCACCGGCGCTCCACCCTCGGGCTCGCCGACCGCATCGCCGTCCTGGACGGCGGACGCCTCGCCGACATCGGCACCCACGAGGAGCTGACCCGGCGCTCGGCCCTGTACCGCAGGCTGCTGACCGACCCGGACGAGCTCGGCGGTGTGTCGCCGGGCCACGCCCCGATGCTGGAGGCCGATCCCGAACCGGGTGCCGCCAGGACCGTACGGGACGAACTGGACGCGGAGTTCGACGCCGAGCGCGGCATCACGCCCCGGCTGTGGGTGCGCGAGGAGAGCGGGCCGGAGTCCGCGGCACCGGGTGCGACACCCGAACTGCTCGCCCAGGTCGAGGCGCTGCCACCGGCGGACGACATCCCGGACGTCGACGAGGCGCGAGCCGTGAGCGCCGAGCACACGCACGGCGAGGGCCGGAGCCTGCGCCTGCTGCTGCGCGGCTTCGGCGCGCCCCTGCTGATCAGTCTGCTGCTGGTGGCCGTCGACGCGGGGATGGGCCTGCTCCTGCCCGTGCTGATCCGCCACGGTATCGACGAGGGCGTGGAACAGGTGGCGCTCGGCGCTGTGTGGGCGGCCTCCGCTCTCGCGCTGGTGACCGTGGTCGTGCAGTGGGCGGCGCAGACCGGCGAGACACGGATGACCGGCCGCACCGGCGAGCGGGTCCTGTACTCCGTGCGGCTGAAGATCTTTGCGCAGCTCCAGCGGCTGGGACTCGACTACTACGAGCGCGAGCTGACCGGCCGGATCATGACCCGGATGACGACGGACGTGGACGCGCTGTCCACGTTCCTGCAGACGGGTCTGGTGACCGCGTTCGTCTCGGTGGTCACCTTCTTCGGCATCATGGTCGCGCTGCTTGTCATCGATCTGCAGCTGGCTCTGGTGGTCTTCGCGACCCTGCCGGTGCTGATCGTCGGCACGGTCTTCTTCCGCCGCAAGAGCGTGCAGGCGTACGAAACGGCCCGTGAGCGCATCAGCGTCGTCAACGCCGACCTCCAGGAGTCCGTGTCGGGCCTGCGGATCGTGCAGGCGTTCCGCCGCGAGCGCGCCGGCAACCAGCGCTTCGTGGAGCGCAGCGACCACTACCGACAGGCGCGCGTGCGGGGTCAGTGGCTGATCTCGGTCTACTTCCCCTTCGTCCAGCTGCTGTCGTCGGTGGCCGCGGCGGCCGTGCTGATCGTCGGCGGGCACCGGATCGAGGCAGGCACCCTCACCACGGGCGCACTGGTCGCCTACCTCCTCTACATCGACCTCTTCTTCGCCCCGGTGCAGCAGCTGTCCCAGGTCTTCGACGGCTACCAGCAGGCCGCGGTCTCGCTCAAGCGCATCCAGGAACTGCTGGAGGAGCCGACGTCGACCGCGGCGGCCGCACAGCCCGTCGACGTCCCCTCGCTGCGCGGCGAGGTCGCCTTCGAGGGTGTCGACTTCGCCTACGGGGACGAGGAGGAGGCCCTCACCGGCATCGACCTGCGCATCCCGGCGGGCCAGACCGTCGCCTTCGTGGGGGAGACCGGCGCGGGCAAGTCGACGCTGGTCAAGCTTGTCGCCCGTTTCTACGACCCGACGGACGGCCGGGTCACGGCCGACGGTCAGGACCTGCGGGACCTGGACCTCACCGCCTACCGGCACCGGCTCGGCGTCGTCCCGCAGGAGGCGTACCTCTTCGCCGGGACGGTCCGCGACGCCATCGCGTACGGACGCCCGGGCGCGAGCGACGCCGATGTGGAGGCCGCGGCCCGTGCCGTCGGCGCCCACGACATGATCGCCACCCTCGACGGCGGCTATCTGCACGAGGTGTCCGAGCGCGGCCGCAACCTCTCCGCGGGGCAGCGTCAGCTGATCGCGCTGGCCAGGGCCGAGCTCGTCGACCCCGACATCCTGCTGCTGGACGAGGCGACCGCGGCCCTCGACCTGGCCAGCGAGGCCCTGGTCAACCAGGCGACCGACCGGCTGTCCGGCCGTCGCACCACCCTGGTCGTCGCCCACCGGCTGACCACGGCCGCCCGGGCCGACCGGGTCGTCGTCCTGGACGGCGGCAGGGTCGTCGAGGACGGCACCCACGACGAGCTGCTCGCGCGGGACGGCCGCTACGCCACCCTCTGGCGCACCTTCATAGGTGAGGACGAACCCGCCACAGTGTGATCCTTTCGTGTCCTCAGCAACCTTTCCGTCCTGCGCTGCGTCGTACGCATGTACGGGGGCTGTGACAAGGGGAGCAAACGTGTTCGGTGGGACGGGGAAAGCGGGACCGGTCGGGCGGCTGCTCGCGCAGCTGCTCGTCGTGCTCATGGCCGCGGGCGCGTTCACTCTGCTCGGCCCGGGGACGCATGACGCGCACGCCGTCGCCTCCCTGTGCTCGGGACGGGCGCAGAAGACCGTCACGTTCCCCGGCGGCGAACTGCGCATCTACAAGAACCGCAACTATGCCTGCGCGGTGACCGTCGCCAAGAAGCCCGGCGCCCGGCGCGCGATGTCCGTCTCGCTCCAGGCACGCGGCGGCCGGGCCGCCGTCGACAAGGGCACGTTCACCCGTCATGCGGGCCCCGTCACGGTCCACGCGCTCAACCGTTGTGTACGGGCCACCGGTGCGATCGCAGGTGTCGCCCGCTCCACCGGCTGGATCCTGTGCTGACCGCTTGGCCCTGTTTCTGACCGCCCCTGACGTGCGCCCGCGCACGCCGCGCGCAACTGGGGCTGGCGGGCCGGGCATTGCCCCCGCTAGGTTCACCGCGACCACAGGTGAATCAAGGGGAGGGTGAATGCGCAAGGCGCTCAGATGGCTGCTGTCGCTCGTAGTGCTCATAGGCACCATGAGCGCGGCCGGTGCGACGGCCGGTGCGGCTACCGCCGCCGAGCCGGCGGCCGGCACGGACATCAAGGACCGGATCCTGGCGATTCCGGGCATGAGTCTCATCGAGGAGAAGCCGTACCCGGGTTACCGGTTCTTCGTCCTCAACTACACACAGCCGGTCGACCACCGGCACCCGAACAAGGGCTCCTTCAAGCAGCGGATCACCCTGCTGCACAAGGACACCAACCGCCCCACCGTGATGTACACCTCCGGCTACAACGTGAGCACCACGCCGCGGCGCAGTGAGCCGACAGCGATCATCGACGGCAACCAGGTGTCGGTGGAGTACCGGTACTTCACGCCGTCCCGGCCCGCGCCGGCCGACTGGTCGAAGCTCGACATCTGGCAGGCGGCCAGCGACCAGCACCGCCTCTTCACCGCGCTCAAGAAGGTGTACGCCAAGAAGTGGCTGACCACCGGCGGTTCCAAGGGCGGTATGACCGCGACGTACTTCGAGCGCTTCTACCCGCGCGACATGGACGGCGTCGTCGCCTATGTGGCTCCCAACGACGTGAACAACCGCGAAGACTCGGCGTACGACCGCTTCCTCGCGAACGTCGGCACCAAGGAGTGCCGCGACAAGCTGAACAACGTCCAGCGTGAGGCACTGATCCGGCGCAAGCCGCTGGAGGCCGTCTACACCAAGTTCGCGGCGGACAACGGCTACACCTTCAAGACGGTCGGCTCGCTGGACAGGGCGTTCGAGGCTGTCGTCCTCGACTACACCTGGGCCTTCTGGCAGTACAGCCTGCTCGCCGACTGCGAGGCGATCCCGGTCGCCAAGACCGCGACGGACCAGCAGATCTGGGACACCATCGACGGGATCTCGGGCTTCTCGTTCTACACCGACCAGGGCCTGGAGCAGTACACGCCGTACTACTACCAGGCAGGCACCGAGCTGGGCTCGCCCGACATCAAGCAGTCCCACCTCAAGGGTCTGAGCCGGTACGGGTACCAGCCGCCGCGGAACTTCGTGCCGCGTGACATCTCCATGCGTTTCAAGCCGTTCGTGATGGACGACATCGACACCTGGGTCCGTCACCACGCCCAGCGGATGATGTTCGTCTACGGCCAGAACGACCCGTGGGGCGCCGAGCAGTTCCGGGTCGGCAAGAGCACCCGTGACAGCCATGTGTACGTCCAGCCCGGGGGCAACCACGGGTCCAACGTGGCCGGTCTCGTGCCCGACGAGAAGGCCGCGGCCACCGCGTCCATCCTGAAGTGGGCGGGCGTCGCCCCGGCCACGGTCCAGCAGGACGAGGCGAAGGCCAAGCCGCTGACGCGGTTCGACGCGAAGCTCGACAAGCGGGACATCGAGCGGGAGCCGGCCCTGCGGCCGTAGTCTCCGGCCTTTCGGCACTGCGTGGGCTGTGCCCGCCGTGTGACTCACACGCGGCGGGCGCAGCCCACCGGCTTGTCCCCGCCCAACTGCACGTACAGGGCCGTCGTCGGCGGACACTTCGCCTTCCGGGTCACGGCCGAGGCCACCGCGAAGGCGGGCGGGTGTTCGCCCGATCCGTCGCAGGCCGTCTCCTTCACCTGTTCCTCGGCCGCCCGGTAGAGGCAGTCGCCCACGAGAGTGCGCGGGCCGCCGCCCCCGCCCGGGTCCCCCGGGTGCGGCGGCCGCAGATTGCGCATGCATGCGTAGCCCTGTCCGACCTCACCGTCCCCGTCCTCGTCCGCCGACCGGCGGCTCTGGGAGATGTGCAGGACGAAGTCGGTGGGTGCAGGGCAGACAGGGCCCGTCGCGGTACGCCCCTCGAACCGCGCGAGCACCCGTGCCATCGCCTTCCCGCCGGCGCACGGTTCCTCGTGGAAGTCCTCGCCAGGGGAGGCGCAGTCGCCCGGGCCGAGGAAGACCGCCCCGAATCCGGGGGACGGCGTGGCGGTGGTGGAGGGTGTATCGGTCGGTGGCGTCCGGCCCTCCGCCTGCCGGCAGCCGGCCACGACCACAGCCAGTGCCAGTACCAGGACGCTCACCGCCCCCGCGGACCGTCGCTTTCCTGCCATGCGGACCCCCCAGCCCTTGGCCGAATTCGGCCGGTAGGTCCAGAGTGGCCCGCCGAAGCGGGCCACGCCAGTCGTGCGGAGTGCACGGGACCACCAGGGGCGTACGCCGGTCGGCGCGGGTGCGGTCTCCGCACGTCAGTCGTACGACAGCCCGTGTCCCACGGGATAAAGCACCCGGGTGGGGTCGTCCGCACGCTGCACCGGAACGGGGAGCCGGCCCTCCGGGTCGGCCCGGCCTGCCATCACCCGTGCGGCGGCCCGCAGTTCGACATCGGTCCAGCAGTACGCGGCCAGCGCTGCCGGGACGTTGCCGAGGTGGGCGATGTCGTACGGATTGCGGATGGCGAGGGCGACCGTCGGCAGCCCCGTGGCGATCAGCCGGGCAACCAGCGTGCGCTGGGAACTGGTGGCCGTGACGTTGTACGTGGCGACGACGACCGCATCCTTGCCGCTCGCCGCCGCCACGGCCTCCTCGATCTTCGCCGCACTCGGTGCGGTGCCGGTGGACAGAGCCGTGGCGGTGAACCCCAGCTCCGTGAAGGCCGCCGCGAGCACCGCGGTCGGCGGCCCGGTCGTCCCGGTCGGCGATGCCGGATCCGCGCCGACGACCAGAAGCCGCGGCTCCCGGCGTCGGCTCAGCGGCAGCAGCCCGTGCTCGTTGACGAGCAACGTCGTCGTCCCCTCGGCGATCCGGTCCGCGGCGGACAGATGCGCACGGATGCCGACCGTGCGCTCCAGCCTGCGCTCGGAGACGTACGGTTCGCGGAACAGGCCGAGGCGCTCCTTGAGCCTCAGAATCCGCAGGATCGATTCCTCGAGGCGGGCGACACTGAGTTCGCCGCTGCGGACGGCGCTGAGCACCCCGTTCCAGGCGACGGCCAGGTCCGGCGGATTGAGCAGCTGGTCCACGCCCGCCTTCAGCGCCAGCACGGGCACCCGGTGGTCTCCGTACTTGTCCCGTACACCCTGCATGTTGAGTGCGTCGGTCACCACCACGCCGTCGTAGCCGAGCTCACCGCGCAGGATGCCGGTGAGGATGGGCCGGGAGAGCGTCGCCGGATCGTTGCTCGGGTCCAGCGCGGGGAACTGGATGTGCGCCGTCATGATCGAGTCGATCCCGGCCTCGATCGCCGCCCGGAACGGCGGGGCGTCGATCCTGTCCCACTCCGCGCGGGTGTGGGTGATGACCGGGATGCCGGTGTGCGAGTCGACGGTCGTGTCACCGTGCCCGGGGAAGTGCTTGGCCGTTGCGGCCACGCCGGCCCGGCGGTAACCGCGGACCTGCGCGGCGACCATCCGGGCGACGGCCCAGGAGTCGGAGCCGAAGGAGCGGACGCCGATCACGGGGTTGGCGGGGTTGACGTTGACGTCGGCGACCGGGGCGTAGTTCTGCAGGATGCCCATGGCGGCCAGTTCGGTGCCCGCGATCTGCGCGGCCGTCTGCGCGTCCGCCCGTGAACCGCCCGCCCCCAGTGCCATCGCACCCGGCAGCAGGGTGGCCGGCCTGCCGACGCGGGCGACGATCCCGTGCTCCTGGTCGGTGGAGATCAGCAGCGGCAGGGGAGTGGGCTGGGTGAGCCCGGCACGCTGGATGCCGTTGGACAGCCCGGCGATCTGGCGCGGGTCGCGGGTGTTGTGCGCCCAGGCGAAGTAGATGATGCCGCCGACGTGGTACCTGGCGATCAGCTCGGCGGCCGTGCGGACGCCCATCTCCTTCAGGTTCAGCTCGATGTCGGCCTGGTCGGGAGTGGTGGCGGAGTGTCCGTACACCCGCATCACGAAGAGCTGCCCGACCTTCTCCTCGAGGGTCATCCGGGAGATCAGCCGCTTGAGCCGGTCGGGGCGGCCGTGGTGCGCGGGGACGGCGAGAGCGGGCGCCGCTGCCGCGCCCACGGCGACGGCTCCGGCGGCGGTGGCACTGAGCAGGGTGCGTCTGGTGAGGTTCCGGTCATGCATGGGTGCCCCTTCCGGCCTTGCTCGACAAGGGAGTTGAAGGAAACTTCCAAGGCTCACGGATAGCCGGAAAATTACTGCCAGGTCAATGGTGTGGCAATGAGAAGCGCACACGACGCGCGAAAAGGTCACTGGAACGGGGCCGCCACCGGCGCTTACGGAGGGGGCGCACCGGTGGCGGGCGTGCTGCCGGTCGCAGGCGGTTGGAGAGGGAGGGGTTCGGCCGTCGCAACGAGCGGCGAGGGCCGACACCGCACTGCGGACGCAGTCGGCAGGACGGCTGGTTAGACGGAGAAAAGGGGCGTCGGGTTCCTTTCGGACGGAGACATCCCGGAAATGGTGCGGGCGGGACGGAGGGTGCGCGGGACTGCGACGGTGCCGGGACTGCGGCGGTGCCGGGCCGGCGAGGCGTCCGCTGTCGCACAGGGGGGGTGTGGCGGGGCGTGGCGTCCGCAGCGGGTCCTGCGCGGCTCGCTGCCTCGCCCGCGCCGCGCGTCAGGCCGCCCGCCTCGCCACCGTCGGCCAGTGCCTGCGCAGAGCCTCCACGGTCGCGGTGATGGCCGGGCGGCGCGCCGCTCCCGAGCGCCACAAGGCGTACAGCCGACGCGTCGGCACCGGGTCCAGCGATACCGCCCGGACCCCCGGCGGCAGTTCGCCCCTTCCCAGGCGGGGCATCATCGCGATGCCCAGACCGGCCGCGACCAGCGCCAGCTGCGTGTGGTTCTCCTCGGCCTGGTGCGCCAGATCCGGCTCGCACCCGGCGGCCCGCAGTGTACGGATCAGCCAGTCGTGGCACACCGTCCCCGGCGGCTGGCAGATCCAGCGCTCACCCGCCAGATCCTCCCGCCGTACGGACGGCAGCGCCGTCAGCGGATGCCCCTCCGGCACCAGCAGATCGCACAGGTCGTCGCCGATGGACGCCTGCTCCACTCCCTCCGGGGCCGGCAGCGGAGCGATGTCCCAGTCGTGCGCGACGGCCAGGTCGGTCATCCCGCGGGCGACCAGATCGACCGACAGATGCGGGTCGACCTCGGTCATCCGGGTGTCCAGCGTCGGATGCAGACGGGTCAGCTCCGCCAGCACCCCCGGCAACAGCCCCCGCGCCGCGGAGGCGAACGCGGCGACGGTCAGCCGGCCCGTGGGTTGCCCCCGCCGCTCCTCCAGCGTCGTCTCGGCACGCTCCACGATCGCCATCAGCTCCTGCGCCGTCGCCGCCAGATGCCGCGCCTCGTCGGTGAGTGCCACGCCCCGACCCCGCCGCTCCAGCAGCGTCGTCCGCGTCTCCCGTTCCAGCTTGGTGATCTGCTGCGACACCGCGGACGGCGTGTACCCGAGGGCGAGGGCCGCCGCGGCGACCGAACCGTGCACCGAGACCGCGTGCAGCGCACGCAGCCGACCCAGATCGAGCATCGCCGACCCCTTCGCACCGGAATTCCTGACCGGGCGACCCGGCGCCCCGTCGGCACCGGCCACCCCATTCGTAAGCAACGCTCAATTTCACCATGAAGAAACCCGCGCTGGTGCTACATGGTCCGGCCCCGTGATCCTCGAACCATGCGTCCCGTACACATGGCACTCGCCGTCCTCGTCGCCGCCGTCTGGGGAGTGAACTTCGTCGTCATCGAGCTCGGCCTGGGCCACTTCCCGCCGCTGCTCTTCTCCGCCCTGCGCTTCCTGGTGGCAGCGCTGCCCGCCGTCTTCTTCGTGGGCCGCCCGAAGGTCGCCTGGAAGTGGATCATCGGCGTCGGACTCGCGCTCGGCGTGGCGAAGTTCGGGCTGCTCTTCATCGGGATGGACCGGGGCATGCCGGCCGGCCTGTCCTCGCTCGTCCTGCAGATCCAGGCCGTCTTCACGGCGGTCTTCGCCGCCGTCGTCCTCTCCGAACGCCCGGGCAGAATGCGTGTACTGGGCATGGCGGTCGCCCTCGGCGGTATCGCCCTCGCCGCCGTGGACGAGGGCACGTCGGGACCGCTGCTCGCCTTCCTGCTCGTCATCGCCGCGGCGGCCTGCTGGGGCGTGTCAAACGTGCTGACCCGCAAGGCGTCCCCGCCGGACGCCCTGAACTTCATGATCTGGGTCTCGACCGTGCCCGTACTGCCCCTGCTGGCGCTCTCCCTGCTGTTCGAGGGACCCGACGCCGACCTGGCGGCCCTGCGCGCCCTGGACTGGAGCGGCGCAGGGACCATCGTCTACGTGGCCTGGGGCGCGACCGTCTTCGGCTTCGGCGCCTGGGGCTTCCTGCTGCGCCGCTACCCCGCGTCGGCGGTCGCGCCCTACTCGCTCCTCGTGCCCGTCTTCGGCATGTCGTCCGCCGCGCTGCTGCTGGACGAATCCGTCAGCCCGCTGCGCTGGGGCGCCGCCGTACTGCTCGTCGGCGGCGTCGCGCTCACCTCACTGTCGCGAGCAACCGCTCCAGGTGCTCGCGCCCCGGCGCCAGCAGTCGCGGCAGGTCCTCCGCCTCCGGATGCCAGCGCTTCTCGTACTCCCAGCTCAGCCACGTCTCGTCGGTGAGCAGCCCGAGGCACTCCGCCAGCGGCAGGACGCCCGCGCCGAGCGGGAGCGGCGCGAGGTTGTCGCGCGATGCCACGTCCTTGACCTGGACGTAGCCGAGGAAGGGGGAGAGGGCGGCGTGGGCCGTGGCCGGGTCCTCGTGCTCCAGCCAGGGGTGCACCACGTCCCAGATGGCGCCGGCGTACAGGTGGCCCACGGGGCCGAGGATGCGGGAGACGCCGGCTCCCGTCCGGTGCGAGTCGTGTGTCTCCACGAGGATCCGCACGCCGAGCCCGGCCGCGGTCTCCGCTGCCGCGCCGAGCCGGCGGGCGGCCACGGCCTCGGCGTCGTCCGGGTCCTGGTCGCCGCCGCCGGGGAAGACGCGTACATGGGGCGCGCCGATGTCCCTGGCCAGCCGCAGGAGGTTCTCGATCTCCGCGAGCACGGGGGCGTCGTCGCCCTCCGCCGCGAGGCCGGTGTAACCGCACACGGCGAGGATCTCCACGCCGGCCCGCTTGAACTCCTCGGCCACCGCGGCCCGTTCCCGCTCCCCGATCTCCGGGTGCACGGGCTCCTCGAGGTCGGCCCGCAGCTCCACCCCCTGATACCCGGTGTCGGCGGCGAGCTGGACGACATCCGTGATGGGCATGCCCGGCACACCGAGCGTCGAGAAGGCGAACTTCACTTGACCGTTCCTTCCTGCAGGGGCAGCCGCCAGTCCTGGCCGACCAGATCCACTCCGTAACTGCGGTGCGGCTTCTCGGCGACAAGGGTGAACCCGGCCCGCTGATAGATCCGGCGGGCCCCGGCCAGTACGTCATTGGTCCACAGCACGAGTTCCCGGTACCCCACTTCGCGGGCGAAATCCACCACCGTGCGCACGAGCAGGTCTCCGAGTCCCCGCCCGCGGACCTCGGGATCGACGAGCAGAAGCCGCAGCCGTGCGGTGGCGGGTGCGTCGTCGCGCACGCACATCACCGACCCGACGGGCTGCCCGTCGACCGCCGCGATCCACGCCCGTTCGAGATGCGGGTCGTGGTCCGCGGCGAAGTCGGCGACGATACGGGCGACCAGGCCCTCGAAGTCGGCGTTCCACCCGAACTCGGCGGCATACAGCGCACCGTGCCGCTGTACGATCCACCCCAGCTCACCGGGCCCGGGTTCGCGCAGCACCGGCTCCTCGCCGTGGCCTCCCCGCCCCTTGCCGAGGAGCGCGCGCACGGTCCGCATCGCCTCGACGAGCCGCTCCCGCTCCTCCGCGGAAACCCCGTCCAGCAGCGCCCCCACGGCCTGCCGCGACCGCTCGTCCAGCAGGGCGGCGGCCTCGCGTCCGCGACCGGTGAGGGTGATCCGCTGCCGCCGCGTGTCCACCTCGGACGGCGCCCGCTCCACGAGCCCGTCCCGCTCGAACCTGCCGAGCAGCCTGCTCAGATACCCCGCGTCGAGGGACAGCTCGACCCGCAGATCGGCGGCATCGGTCCTGGGACTGTGAGCGAGCTCGTAGAGCACCCGGGACTCGGTGAGGGTGTACGGCGTGTAGAGGTGCTTGCCGTAGTCGAGCGCGCCGATGAGGTTGGTGTAGTAGCGGTTGAACGCGCGGATCTCGTGGATCGACATGAGAGTCTCCCCGGCGTTTCCTTGACTGGGTCAACGGTATGCCGGGTGCGGGGCATGGGCAAGGCGCCGGGCGGTCCGTCGCTCATGAGCCCTTGCCACGCGCGGCAGTGCGGAGTCGGGCTTCATCCGCAGCGTCGACGAGGCGGTGGACCGGTTCTACGAGAGCGTGGTCGCGCATCTGCCTGCCCGGCCGCCCCGCGCGGAAGCGGTGGCGGTGGGCTGACGAGGCCGGATGGCCCCAGCGGGCGCGTCGCCAGGGGGCATCGTGCGCGCCCACCCCGGCTGGATCCCGCGGCCGGCGGTGCACCGGACGGCCGAGTACTCCGGACCGCGCCGCAGTTCCCCGCACCAGGCAGGTGCGGGGAAGCCCCGGCTCCCCGTCGCAGGGGCCGGGCTCAACTCCGCGGCCGCACCGTCGACTCCCTGGCCATC
The DNA here is from genome assembly GCA_963836215.1 of uncultured Actinomycetota bacterium. GTDB lineage: Bacteria > Actinomycetota > Actinomycetes > Streptomycetales > Streptomycetaceae > Streptomyces. Next base: position 2,719,092 of record CAWIIU010000005.1, on the reverse strand, counting down.
AGCTCCGCCGCAATCGTCGCGATGCCCCCCGGCGGAGGCGTCTCCTTGCCCATCGCCAGGCGGCCCGCCCGCGCGCCCGCCTCGTACAGCGGCAGGCGGACCGTCGTCAGGGCCGGGACCGCGTCGACCGAGAACGGGAGGTCGTCGAAGCCCGCCACCGAGATGTCCTCCGGTATGCGCAGGCCCTGGTCGCGCAGGGCCGCGCAGGCGCCCAGCGCCACGGTGTCGTTCGCGGCCAGCACCGCCGTCAGGTCCGGTTCGCGGCGCAGCAGTTCCAGCGTCGCGTCGTAGCCGGACTGCCGGGAGTAGGGGCCGTGCACGGTGAGCCGGTCCTGGTCGTCGTCGATGCCCGCCGCCGCCAGCGCCGCCCGGTGTCCCTCCAGCCGGTGCCGGGTGGTCGTGCGCTCCGTCGGGCCCGCCACATAGCCGATCCGGCGGTGTCCGAGCGACAGCAGATGCTCCGTCAGGCGCCGTGCCCCGCCCCGGTTGTCGAAGGCGAGTGCGGCCACGATCGACTCGCTGCCGGGAAGCGGCGGCCGCCCGCAGAGGACCACCCGGGTGCCCCCGTCCGCGAGCTTCGCCAGCTTGGCGGACATCGCCTCGATGTGTGCGGGGTCCTCCAGCGCGCCGCCGGTGAGGACGACGGCTGCGGCCCGCTGGCGCTGCAGCAGGGTGAGGTAGGTGAGTTCGCGCTCGGGCGAGCCGTTGGTGTTGCAGACGACCGCGAGTTTCTCGCCGCCCGCGCGCCCCGTGCCCTCCTGGCCGCCGATCTCGGTCTGCGCGGCGCCGGCCATGATCCCGAAGAAGGGGTCGGCGATGTCGTTGACGAGGATCCCGACGAGGTCGGAGGTGGCGGCGGCGAGCGAGCTGGCCGGGCCGTTCAGTACGTAGTCCAGTTCGTCGACCGCGCGCAGCACCCGCTCCCGGGTCGATGTGGCGACCGGGTAGTTGCCGTTGAGCACGCGGGACACGGTGGCCGGGGACACCCGGGCGCGTGCGGCGACATCCGCCAGGGTGACTGTCATCGCTTTCCTCCGCGTGAGATGGAACAGAGCCCTTGTCCGGGTCACTGTCGGCAGGCTAGCGTCATACCGCGTAGAAAGCGCTTGCTACCGCCTTATTGAGGCAACAAGCCCATAAAGAAGGAACCGTCCGCGGATCGAGGGACATGGAGGCAACTTCGTGACACGCAGGACAGTGCGGATCGCCATGAACGGCGTCACCGGACGGATGGGATACCGCCAGCATCTGGTGCGCTCCCTTCTCGCCATCCGCGAACAGGGCGGTCTCGACCTCGGCGACGGCGAGATCCTGTGGCCCGAACCGGTCCTCGTGGGCCGCCGCGAGGACGCCCTGCGCGCGATCGCGGAGCGGCACGGCCTGGAGCACTGGTCGACCGATCTCGACGCCGTGCTCGCCGACGACGGCGTGGACATCTACTTCGACGCGCAGGTCACCTCCGCCCGCGTCACCGCCATCAAGCAGGCCGTCGCGGCCGGCAAGCACGTCTACACCGAGAAGCCGACCGCGACCGATCTCGCCGGTGCCCTCGAACTGGCCCGCCTCGCCGACAGTGCCGGCATCCGGCACGGCGTCGTCCAGGACAAGATCTTCCTGCCGGGTCTGCTCAAGCTGAAGCGCCTCGTCGACGGGGGCTTCTTCGGCGAGATCCTGTCCGTGCGGGGCGAGTTCGGGTACTGGGTCTTCGAGGGCGACTGGCAGGAGGCGCAGCGCCCGTCCTGGAACTACCGGGCGGAGGACGGCGGCGGCATCGCGGTCGACATGTTCCCGCACTGGGAGTACGTACTGCACGAGCTGTTCGGCCGGGTCACCAGCGTGACCGCGCAGGTCGCCACGCATGTCCCGCGCCGCTGGGACGAGCGCGGCAAGCCGTACGAGGCGACCGCCGACGACGCCGCCTACGCGATCTTCCAGCTGGAGGGCGGCGCCGTGGCCCAGATCAACTCCTCCTGGGCGGTACGGGTGATGCGCGACGAACTGGTGGAGTTCCAGGTCGACGGCACCCAGGGCTCCGCGGTCGCGGGTCTGCGCCGCTGCCGCGCCCAGCACCGGTCCGCCACCCCGAAGCCGGTGTGGAATCCCGACCTGCCCGCCACCGAGTCCTTCCGCGACCAGTGGCAGGAGGTCCCGGACAACACGGAGTTCGAGAACGGGTTCAAGGCCCAGTGGGAGCTGTTCCTGCGCCATGTCGTCCTCGGCGAGCCCTACCACTGGGACCTGCTGGCGGGCGCCCGCGGTGTGCAGCTCGCCGAGCTGGGCCTGCGGTCGTCGGCCGAGGGACGCCGCTTCGAGGTGCCGGAGCTGACGCTGTGACCGTCCGGCTGCCGGGCGCGGACGGCCGGTTGCGCACCTACGTCCCGCGCGCCGATCCGGTACGGCCCACCACCGGCAACGCGCCGCCCGCCTCGCGTACGGTCTTCGCCGCTGCGCACGTCGTCGCCGATCCGTACGCCGACACCGGCCCCGGCTCGCCCGCCGCCGTCGACTGGGACGCGACGCTCGCCTTCCGTCGCCATCTGTGGTCGCACGGTCTCGGCGTCGCCGAGGCGATGGACACGGCCCAGCGGGGGATGGGTCTGGACTGGGCGGGCGCGGCGGAGCTGATCCGCCGCTCGGCGGCCGAGGCGCGGACGGCGGGCGGCAGGATCGCGTGCGGCGTCGGTACCGACCAGCTCACCGGGCCCGCGGATCTCGCGGCGGTCCGCGGCGCGTACGAGGAGCAACTCGCCCTCGTGGAGGAGACCGGCGCCCAGGCGGTCCTGATGGCGTCGAGAGCCCTCGCGGCGGCTGCCCGCACCCCGGACGACTACCTCACCGTCTGCACGCATCTGCTGCGGCAGGCGCGGGACCCCGTGATCCTGCACTGGCTGGGCCCGATGTTCGACCCGGAGCTGGAGGGCTACTGGGGCAGCGCCGACCTGGACGCCGCCACCGACACCTTCCTCGAGGTCGTCGCCGCTCATCCCGACAAGGTCGACGGCGTCAAGATCTCGCTGCTGGACGCGGGCCGGGAGGTCGCGCTGCGCCGCAGGCTGCCCGACGGCGTGCGGTGCTACACGGGCGACGACTTCAACTACCCCGAACTCATCGCCGGCGACGGCCACGCGTTCAGCCACGCGCTGCTCGGGATCTTCGACCCGCTGGCCCCGCTGGCCGCGGAAGCCGTCCGCCTCCTGGACACCGGCGACACCGGGGCGTTCCGCAAGCTCCTCGACCCCACCGTCGCACTGTCCCGTCATCTCTTCGAGGCGCCGACCCGCTTCTACAAGACGGGCGTGGTGTTCCTGGCCTGGCTGGCCGGCCACCAGTCGCACTTCTCGATGGTCGGCGGCCTGCAGTCCGCGCGCTCGCTGCCCCATCTGGCGCGGGCGTACGAACTGGCCGACGGACTCGGCCTGTTCCCGGACCCGGCGCCGGCGGAGTCGCGCATGAAGTCCCTGCTCAGCGTCTACGGAGTCACCCAGTGAGCCTCGATCTGACCCGCTTCAGCATCAACCAGATGACGGTGAAGCAGCTGTCACTGCCCGCGCTTGTCGACGCCTGCGCCCTCCTGGGCGTTCCGGCGGTCGGCCTGTGGCGGGAACCGGTGCAGGCGTACGGCGTCGAGGCGACGGCGAAGCTCGTACGCGACGCGGGCCTGACGGTCACCTCCCTGTGCCGCGGCGGCTTCCTGACCGCCCTCGACCAGGCGGAGCGCGCCCTCGCCCTCGCCGACAACCGCACCGCGATCGACGAGGCCGCCGCTCTCGGCACGGACACGCTGGTCCTGGTCTCGGGCGGTCTGCCGCCCGGCAGCCGTGATCTGGTGGCCGCGCGGGAGCGGATCGCGGACGCGCTGACGGAGCTCGCTCCGTACGCGGGTGAGCGGGGCGTACGGCTGGCGATCGAGCCGCTGCACCCGATGTACGCGGCCGACCGCTGTGTGGTCTCCACGCTCGCGCAGGCACTCGGTCTCGCCGAGCGCTTCCCTTCGGCGCAGGTGGGCGTGGTGGTGGACACGTACCACGTCTGGTGGGACGACACGGCGCCGGACGTGGTGGCGCGGGCGGGCGCAGCGGGACGTATCCACGCCTTCCAACTGGCCGACTGGACCACGCCGTTGCCCGCGGGTGTGCTGAACGGCCGGGGGCAGATCGGCGACGGGTCGATCGACATGCGCCGGTGGCGGGAGCGGGTGGACGCGGCCGGGTACAGCGGGCCCGTCGAGGTCGAGCTGTTCAACGACGAGCTGTGGGCCCGGGACGGGGTCGAGGTCCTGGAGGAGACGGCGGGACGCTTCGCCGAGCACGCCCTCTGAACAGCGCGGGGGCCCGGGATCGGCCGTCGCACTGGGGGGACTCGCAGATTCCGGAAAAATAACCGGCCGGAGTCGTACAACCCTTTACCAGTGACGCTGGTCGTACTGGTCATCAAGGCTCCCGGGGTGGGATCTGGGGGGATCTGGGGAGTCCTTGACGGAGGGGGACTGTGGGGGCCCGGCCGACTGCGGCCGGGCCCCAACGAGGCTCCGGGCCACTGGGAGAGCGATGGCGGACGTCGCTGTCAGTGGCCCGCGCTAACGTCGGATCATGTCCGACGGAAACAGGGGAAGCGGCGGGAGCGGTCCGGCGGTCCTGGAGGGTGTCCTCGAGCGCATCACCTACGCCAACGAGGAGAACGGGTACACGGTCGCCCGCGTCGACACCGGGCGCGGCGCCGATCTCCTCACGGTGGTCGGTTCGCTGCTCGGGGCGCAGCCGGGCGAGTCGCTGCGCATGGAGGGCCGCTGGGGCTCCCACCCGCAGTACGGCAAGCAGTTCACCGTGGAGAACTACACCACCGTCCTCCCTGCCACGATCCAGGGCATACGCCGCTATCTGGGCTCGGGCCTCATCAAGGGCATCGGCCCCAGGATCGCCGAGCGCATCGTCGACCACTTCGGCATCGACACCCTCGACATCATCGAGGACGAGCCGAAGCGGCTCATCGAGGTGCCCGGACTCGGCCCGAAGCGGACGAAGTCGATCGGCACGGCCTGGGAGGAGCAGAAGGCCATCAAGGAGGTCATGGTCTTCCTGCAGGGCGTCGGGGTCTCCACCTCCATCGCCGTGCGCATCTACAAGAAGTACGACGACGCCTCGATCGCGGTCGTGAAGAACCAGCCCTACCGCCTCGCGGCCGACGTCTGGGGCATCGGCTTCCTGACCGCCGACAAGATCGCCCAGGCCGTGGGCATCCCCCACGACAGCCCGGAGCGCGTCAAGGCAGGCCTGCAGTACGCCCTGTCGCAGTCCACCGACCAGGGGCACTGCTTCCTGCCCGAGGAGCAGCTCATCGCGGACGCGGTGAAGCTGCTGCAGGTGGACATCGGCCTGGTCATCGAGTGCCTCGCCGAGCTGGCGGCCGAGGAGGAGGGCGTCGTACGGGAGACGGTGCCGGCGCCCGACGGGGGAGAGCCGCTGACCGCCGTGTATCTGGTGCCCTTCCACCGCGCGGAGATCTCGCTCGCCTCCCAGCTGAGCCGGCTTCTGCGGACCGGCGACGACCGGCTGGCGGCCTTCGGGGACGTCGACTGGGACAAGGCGCTGGCCTGGCTCGCGGAGCGTACCGGCGCCGAACTGGCCCCCGAGCAGCAGGCAGCGGTCCGGCTCGCCCTGACGAGCAAGGTCGCGGTGCTGACGGGCGGCCCCGGCTGCGGAAAGTCGTTCACCGTGCGGTCGGTGGTCGAACTCGCCCGCGCCAAGAAGGCGAAGGTGGTGCTCGCCGCACCCACGGGCCGCGCGGCCAAGCGGCTGGCGGAGCTGACCGGTGCCGAGGCCTCCACCGTGCACCGGCTGCTGGAGCTGAAGCCGGGCGGGGACGCTGCGTACGACCGGGACCGGCCGCTGGACGCCGATCTGGTGGTCGTGGACGAGGCGTCGATGCTGGATCTGCTGCTCGCCAACAAGCTGGTCAAGGCGGTCGCCCCCGGTGCGCATCTGCTGCTGGTGGGGGACGTGGACCAACTGCCGAGCGTGGGCGCGGGCGAGGTGCTGCGCGACCTGCTCGCGGGCGGCGGCCCGGTGCCGCAGGTCCGGCTCACACGGATCTTCCGGCAGGCGCAGCAGTCCGGCGTCGTCACCAATGCCCACCGCATCAACTCGGGCGTCCAGCCCATCACTTCGGGCCTCTCGGACTTCTTCCTCTTCGTGGAGGAGGAGACGGAGGACGCGGGCCGGGTCACCGTGGATGTGGCCGCCCGGCGGATTCCCGCCAAGTTCGGTCTCGACCCGCGGCGCGACGTGCAGGTCCTGGCCCCGATGCACCGCGGCCCGGCGGGCGCCGGCACGCTCAACGGCCTGCTCCAGCAGGCGATCACGCCCGCGCGGCCGGACCTGCCCGAGAAGCGTTTCGGCGGACGTGTCTTCCGGGTCGGCGACAAGGTCACTCAGATTCGCAACAATTACGAGAAGGGAAAGAACGGCGTCTTCAACGGCACGGTCGGTGTGGTCACCTCGCTCCATCCGGACGATCAGCGGCTGACGGTGCTGACGGACGAGGACGAGGAGGTGGTGTACGAATTCGACGAGCTGGACGAGCTGGCCCACGCCTACGCCGTGACCATCCACCGCTCACAGGGCAGTGAGTACCCCGCAGTGGTGATCCCGGTCACCACGGGCGCGTGGATGATGCTCCAGCGGAACCTCCTCTACACGGCGGTCACCCGGGCCAGGAAGCTCGTCGTACTGGTGGGCTCCCGCAAGGCGATAGGACAGGCAGTGCGCACGGTTTCCGCAGGCAGACGCTTCACCGCGCTCGACCACCGGCTGGCCCGCGGCTGAGACGGCGGACATCGGCCGGCCGGGGGAAGACCCGGGGCACTGCCGGGTGGGAAACGGCACCCCGGTTTCCGGAAGCCGGGCGAACGGGGCAAGATGAGCAGGTTGGCGGCACTGAGTGCCGCCGATAGGCCCAATGGTCGACCCCGAGTGCACTCTCCTGAGCCAAATGGGGGATGGTAGAGACAGTCAGGGCACCTCGAAGAAGAGGCACTACGTCGGTGAGGGATGACGTGAGCGACAACGCTAACAGCGCAGTAGTACTGCGGTACGCGGACGGTGAATACACCTACCCGGTGGTCGACAGCACCGTCGGTGACAAGGGCTTCGACATCGGGAAGCTCCGCGCCCAGACCGGTCTGGTGACCCTGGACAGCGGATACGGCAACACAGCCGCATACAAATCCTCGATCACCTATCTCGACGGCGAGAAAGGCATCCTGCGCTACCGCGGCTACCCCATCGAGCAGCTGGCCGAGCGCAGCACCTTCCTCGAGGTCGCGTACCTGCTGATCAACGGTGAGCTTCCGACGGTCGACGAGCTTGCGGCCTTCAAGGGTGAGATCACCCAGCACACGCTGCTGCACGAGGACGTCAAGCGGTTCTTCGACGGCTTCCCGCGTGACGCCCACCCGATGGCCATGCTGTCGTCCGTGGTCAGCGCACTGTCGACGTTCTACCAGGACAGCCACAACCCGTTCGACGACGAGCAGCGTCACCTCTCCACGATCCGGCTGCTCGCCAAGCTGCCCACGATCGCGGCGTACGCCTACAAGAAGTCGATCGGCCACCCCTTCGTCTACCCGCGCAACGACCTCGGGTACGTGGAGAACTTCCTGCGGATGACCTTCTCGGTCCCCGCCCAGGAGTACGACCTGGACCCGGTCGTGGTCTCGGCGCTCGACAAGCTGCTGATTCTGCACGCGGACCACGAGCAGAACTGTTCGACCTCCACCGTGCGGCTGGTCGGCTCCTCCCAGGCGAACATGTTCGCCTCGATCTCCGCCGGCATCAGCGCCCTGTGGGGCCCGCTGCACGGCGGTGCCAACCAGTCGGTGCTGGAGATGCTCGAGGGCATCAAGGTCAACGGCGGCGATGTCGACTCCTTCATCCGCAAGGTGAAGAACAAGGAGGACGGCGTCCGCCTGATGGGCTTCGGGCACCGCGTCTACAAGAGCTTCGACCCCCGGGCGAAGATCATCAAGGCCGCGGCGCACGATGTCCTCTCGGCCCTCGGCAAGTCCGACGAGCTGCTCGACATCGCGCTCAAGCTGGAGGAGCACGCGCTCTCCGACGACTACTTCGTCTCGCGCAACCTCTACCCGAACGTGGACTTCTACACCGGTCTGATCTACAGGGCCATGGGCTTCCCGACCGAGATGTTCACCGTGCTGTTCGCGATCGGCCGGCTGCCCGGCTGGATCGCCCAGTGGCACGAGATGATCAAGGAGCCGGGTTCCCGCATCGGCCGCCCGCGCCAGATCTACACGGGTGTCGTCGAGCGCGACTTCGTGCCGGTCGAGGCCCGCTGACCGCGGAGCCTCCCGGGAGCACCCGGAGAAGCGGAAAGCGCCCCGCTGCCGATCCCCCCACGGGTCGGCGGGCGGGGCGCTTCCCATATCCCCGGAGCGGATTCCCCCCACGGGATCCGGCCGGGTGTCCTCTGGTTGCAGAAACACCACACGCGGTCTGCCGGGGTACGTACGCACGGGAGGGCCGCTCAAAGCTCCCCGGGCACGTGCCCCGGCCAACGCTTGCCTGGGACGTCCCCCAAGACATCCCATGAACGTCCCCCAAGACGTTCTCGGCATCGCCCACTTAGACTCGCGAGGAGTCTCAATGGTTACCCCTAAATATCTGTGATCTAGGTCTCTTTGTGAAGGTCCTGTGACCCACTTGTAGTCACACGAAGGAGCGCAGCCGGAGGCTGTTGGTCACCACAAATACGGACGAAAAGGCCATCGCCAGTCCGGCGATCATGGGGTTGAGCAGGCCAAACGCCGCGAGAGGCAGTGCGGCGACGTTGTAGCCGAAAGCCCAGAAAAGATTGCCGACGATGGTGCCGAATGTCCGGCGGGCGAGACGGATCGCGTCCGCGGCAACCCTCAGATCGCCCCGTACGAGCGTCAGGTCACCGGCCTCGATCGCGGCGTCCGTGCCGGTGCCCATGGCGAGGCCCAGGTCGGCCGCGGCGAGGGCGGCCGCGTCGTTCACCCCGTCGCCGACCATTGCCACCCTGCGGCCCCGCGCCTGCAGCTGCCGGACCACATCCACCTTGTCCTGAGGCATGACCTCGGCGCGGATCTCGTCGATCCCGACCTCCGCGGCCACCTTTTCGGCCACCGCCCGGCTGTCGCCGGTCAGCAGCACCGGCGTCAGCCCGAGGTCGCGCAGCCGGCGGACCGCCTCGGCGCTCGTCTCCTTGACCGTGTCGGCCACGGTGAGGACCCCGAGCGGCTTGCCGTCCCGGGCCGCGAAGACGGCCGTACGGCCGTCGGTGTCCGCCGCGGGCAGTTCGGGCGGCAGCTCCACGCCCGCCTCCTCGAGGAGCCGCGCACGCCCCACCAGGACGTCATGGCCGTCCACCACGCCCCGGACACCGAGCCCCGGCACGTTCTCGAAGGACGACGGGACGGGGAGGGGGCCGACGCGCTCCGCAGCGCCGGCGGCGACGGCACGTGCGATCGGGTGCTCGGAGGAGTGCTCCAGGGCTCCTGCGAGGCGCAGCAGCTCCTCCTCGGTGCCGGTCGGATGGATTCCCTGCAGGCTCATCCGGCCGGTGGTGACCGTTCCGGTCTTGTCCAGGACGACGGTGTCGACCTTCCGCGTGGACTCCAGGACCTCGGGGCCCTTGATGAGGATGCCGAGCTGGGCGCCGCGGCCCGTACCGACCATGAGAGCGGTCGGCGTCGCGAGGCCCAGCGCGCAGGGGCAGGCGATGATCAGCACGGCGACGGCGGCCGTGAAGGCGGCGGTCGCGCCCGCGCCGCTGCCGAGCCAGAAGCCGAGCGTCCCCAGGGCTATCAGGAACACCACGGGGACGAAGACGGCCGAGATCCGGTCGGCCAGCCGCTGCACGTCGGCCTTGCCGTTCTGGGCGTCCTCGACGAGCTTGGCCATCCTCGCCAGCTGGGTGTCCTCGCCGACACGGGTGGCCGCGACGACGAGCCGCCCGGAGGTGTTGACGCAGCCGCCGGTGACCGGGTCGCCCGCGGCCACGTCGACCGGCACCGATTCGCCGGTGAGCATCGAGGCGTCGACGGCCGAGGCACCTTCGACGACCGAGCCGTCCGTGGCGATCTTCTCCCCGGGCCGTACGGCGAAACGGTCCCCGACGGCGAGCTGTGCCACCGGAATGCGTGTCTCCGTGCCGTCCCGCAGGACGGCGACGTCCTTGGCGCCCAGCTCCATCAGCGCCCGCAGGGCCGCGCCGGCCTTCCGCTTCGAGCGGGCCTCCAGATAGCGGCCGAGCAGGATGAAGGTCGTCACGCCCGAGGCGACCTCCAGATACATCGTCGACGCGCCGTCGGCGCGCGAGACGGTGAACTCGAAGCTGTCCCGCATGCCCGGCATACCGGCGTCACCGAGGAACAGGGCCCACAGCGACCAGCCGAACGCGGCGAGCGTGCCGACCGAGACGAGTGTGTCCATGGTGGCCGCGCCGTGCCGCAGATTGGTCCAGGCGGCCCGGTGGAAGGGCAGCGCGCCCCAGATGACCACCGGAGCGGCGAGGGTGAGGCAGAGCCACTGCCAGTTGTCGAACTGCAGGGCCGGGATCATCGACAGGAGCACGACGGGCACGGACAGCGCGGCGGAGACGGCGACCCGCTGCCGGAGTGCGGCCGTCCCGGGGTCCGTGTCGGCCGACGGGGCGGTGTCCTCGGGGGCGTTCGCGGGCTCCGGCTCGGGCGGCGGGGGCTGCTCGGCCGTGTAGCCGGTCTTCACGACCGTGGCGATGAGCTCGGCGATCTCCACCCCCGGGGGGTAGGCGATGCGCGCCTTCTCGGTGGCGTAGTTGACCGTGGCCTCGACGCCGTCGATGCGGTTGAGCTTCTTCTCCACACGGGCGGCGCAGGAGGCGCAGGTCATCCCGCCGATGGTGAGTTCGACCTGGGACGTTTCCACGTTCGGGACTCCTGGAAAACGGCACCGGGCCGTACACCTGCGGTGCGCGGCCCGGCGGAGCGAGGGGGTGTGTCAGCCGAGGCCGACGAGTTCGTACCCGGCCTCGTCGACGGCCTCGCGCACGGCGGCCTCGTCGAGGGGGGACTCGGACACGACGGTCACCTGTCCGGTGGCGGCGACGGCCTTGACCGAGGTGACGCCGGGGAGTTCGGAGATCTCGCTCGACACGGCGCCTTCGCAGTGGCCGCAGGTCATCCCGCTGACCTGGTAGACGGTGGTGACATCGCCGATGCGGACGTCGGTCGCACCCGGTCCGCAGGCGCCGCCGCCGCAGCAGCCGGAGGCGGTCTGGGGGGCGTCGGTCTCCGAGGTCATGTCGTTCTCCTCATGGGGCGTTGAGCGGTTCACTCATGGTGTACCAGAGGTCCCCGGGACTGCGGGGATCCTGCCACCTTCCCCATGTTATACCCCTAGGGGGTATGAAGCGAATGGGCTTCCTCCTCGCAGAGGAACGGCTCCAGGTAGCGGAACATGACGGTCTTGATCTCCGCGACGTATGCCTGCCGCTCCTCGCCCTCGTGGGCGAGCACGAGATCCAGGCCGGCCTTGAAGATGGTGAAGGTCGTGGTCGTGATGCGCTGGAGATCGGCGGGCGGGCTGTCGGGGAGATAGCCGCCGATGATCTCCTCGATCCGGCTGAGCAGCCCGTCGTGGATCGTCTCGAACTCCTCGGTGATCTGGCCGGGCGTGTCGGGGCCGTGGATCAGTACGGCGAAGGCCGGGTTCGCGTAGTTGAACTCGAAGAGCGGGTCGAGCACCGCGTCCAGCAGTTCGTCGAGCGGCAGATCGAGGTTCGCGGCGACGAGGGCCGCGCCCTGGGACTCGCGCCACTGCTGGAGGAGCCGGCCGCCGAGCTCGATGGCGATGGCCTCTTTGTTCGGGAAGAACTGGTAGAGCGTGCCGGGGGAGACCCCGGCCTCGCGGGCGATGGCGTTCGTGCTGGCCGACGTGTAGCCGGTGGTGCAGAAGACGCTGGCGGCGGCGTCGAGGAGCTGGGTCATGCGGCGCTCTCCGCGGGCCTGGCGGCGGCGGGGGCGCGCGGGGGCCTCGGGCGTCTCGGAGGGTGCGCGCGTCCCGGAGACGGCTCCGGTGGGCGCGAGGGTTCCGGTCTCCGGTGCGGCGTTTTCCGGAGTCATCGGATCCGGTTTCGTGGGCTCCGGCACGTGAAATCCCCAGCTTCCTGGCGAGGTTGACAAACGCGAGTGGTCGCTCGCATTCTTGCCTAATGCGAGCGATGGCTCGTGTTTGCCAAGTCTATGGCAATGGTCGACTCATGCTGCCTGCCGGGAAGCCAGCGCATGGGCCTCGGTGAAGGGGACACCGCACCATGTCCGAAGTCAACAGCCCACCCCCGGTCGGCGGATGGACCCGCTTCGTCACCGCCCGGCCACGCCTGTCTCTGCTGGTGGCCCTGGTGATCACCGCGCTCGCGGTGTTCGCGGGCAGCGGAGTCGCCGACCGCATGGGCAGCGGTGGCTGGGCGGACCCGTCCGCCGAGTCGACCTACGCGACCGAGGCGCTGGAGCGGGAGTTCCCCGCCTCCCAGCCGAATCTGCTGCTCCTCGTGGACAGCGGGCAGGCGGGAGTGGACAGCCCGGCGGTCGCGGCCGAGGGGCGTCGGCTGGCCGAGCGGCTCGCCGCCGAGAAGGACGTCACGGGAGTCGGTTCGTACTGGCAGACCCCCTCACCCGCGCTGCGGGCCAAGGACGGACACCAGGCGCTGATCGCGGCCCGGATAGAGGGCGACGAGAAGGCCACCTCAGAGGTGCTGGAACGGATAGCGCCGCACTACCGGGGGGCGCACGGCCCGGTGAAGGTCTCGATCGGCGGCCCGGTCGGCGTTCAGCACGAGATGACGACCACCATCCAGGAAGACCTGTTGCGGGCCGAGCTGATCGCCCTGCCGGTGACGCTGGTTCTGCTGATCATGGTTTTCGGCAGCGCGGTCGCCGCGATGCTGCCGCTCGGTGTCGGCATCGTCGCCATCCTGGGGACCAACGCGGTGCTGCGAGGCATCACCGAGTTCACGGACGTGTCCGTCTTCGCGCAGAACCTCACCACCGCGCTCGGTCTCGGACTGGCCATCGACTATGCGTTGTTCATCGTCCGCCGGTTCCGTGAAGAGCTGGCTGCGGGAGCCGAGGTGCGGGACGCGGTGGGAGCCACCCTGCGCACCGCCGGGCGCACAGTGCTGTTCTCCGCTCTGACGGTTGCGGTGTCGCTGGCCGCGATGCTGGTCTTCCCGCAGTACTTCCTGCGCTCCTTCGCCTACGCGGGGATCGCGGTGGTGCTGCTGGCCGCCGGCGCCGCACTGATCCTGCTCCCGGCGGCCCTGATGCTGCTCGGACACCGGGTCAACGCACTGGATCTGCGCCGGTTGTTCCGGCGCGGCCGGGCAGCTGCCTCCGAGGATGTGGAATCGGCGACCGCAGGCGAGCGGGAGAGCGGCGGCGGCTGGGCGCGGCTCGCGGATCTGGTGATGCGCCGCGCGCCGTTGTTCGCCTTCGCCACCGTCACCGGCCTGGTGCTGCTCGGAGTGCCTTTCCTGGGCGTGAAGTTCGGTACGCCCGACGACCGTCAGCTGCCGTCCACCGCCGAGTCCCATGTGGTCCAGCAGCAGATACGGGACGGTTTCCCGGGCAGCCCCACCGGCGGTCTCGAGGTGTTCGCCGAGGGTGCTGCCAAGGGCTCCGCCGGCGACAGGTCCACGCCCGCACCCGCCGAGTATGCCGAGTACCGCGACCGCATCGCCGCCCTGCCGGGAGTCCTGCGCGTCGACGGGCCGGTCACCTCGGGCGCATCCGCCTACTTCACGGTGCAGCCCAAGGGCGAGGCGGTCGGCGAGGAAGCGCAGAAGCTCGTCCATGACGTGCGCGATGTGCCCGCACCGTTCGACACCTCGGTGACCGGGCGGGCCGCTGTGCTGGAGGACTCCAAGTCGGCCATAGCGGACCAGCTGCCCCTGGCGCTCGGGATCATCGCCGTGGTGACCCTGCTGCTGGTCTTCCTGCTCACGGGCAGTGTGCTGATTCCGCTCCAGGCGGTCGTGCTCAACGCCCTGAGCCTGACGGCCATGTTCGGCGCGGTGGTCTGGGTCTTCCAGGACGGCAACCTCTCCGGGCTGCTCTCCTTCACCTCGACCGGGGACATCGAAACGACCCTGCCCGTGCTGATGTTCTGCATCGCCTTCGGGCTCTCGATGGACTACGGCGTCTTCCTGCTCTCCCGCATCAAGGAGGAGTACGACCGCACCGGCGAGCACGAACACGCGGTCAGGTTCGGTCTCCAGCGCACCGGCGGGCTGATCACGGCGGCGGCGGTGATCCTCGCGGTGGTGATGGTCGGCATCGGCACCTCACGGGTGACCAACACCAAGATGCTCGGCCTCGGCATAGCCCTGGCCGTGCTGATGGACGCCATGGTCGTGCGCAGTCTGCTGGTGCCCTCGGTGATGAAGCTGATGGGGGCCTCGACCTGGTGGGCGCCGGGGCCGCTGCGCAGGTTCCACCAGCGCTTCGGGCTGAGCGAGGGCGAGATACCGAAGCCCGGCCCGGACCGGAACGCCGGGCCGGATCGCGACCCCGTGTCGCCGGACCCCGATGTGCCGTCGGACGCGGCCCCGGCCGCGGAGCCGGACCGGGACACGGTCAGGACGTGAAGCCCCGGTGGGCGGCCCACTCGCGGGCCAGGATCGACATGCACGTCGCGTCGATCCACTGCCCCTCGTGGAGCAGCGCCTCGCGCTCGGTGCCTTCGGCGACGAAGCCCGCCTTCTCGTAGGCGCGGATCGCCCTCGGGTTGAAGTCGAAGACACCGAGGGCGATCCGGTTCAGCCCCAGCCGCTCGAAGCCATGGGCGACGATCAGCCGGGTGGCCTCGGTGCCAAGGCCCCGGTTGCGTCCCTTCCGGCCGATCAGGGTGCGGAAGCGGCAGCTGCGGTTGTGCGGGTCCCACTCGTGGAGGACGGCCTCGCCGACGACGTCGCCGCGGGCCCGGTCGACCACGGCGAGGTCGAGCCGGTCGTGCTGTTCGTTGCGTGTGGTGTACCAGGAGCGCAGCCGCTCGAAGTCGCTCTGGCTGTCGGGTGCCCCGGTGAAGAGAAGGACTTCGGGATCGCTCAGGATCTCGGCCATGACGGGCACGTCCGCCTCGCGGAAGGGACGCAGCTCCACCTTCTCGCCGAGGAGAGTGGGCTTGACGGAGAAGTCCGCCGGCGGCTGGTCGGTCACCAGGGGATTCTGCGAAGCCGCATCGGACCGGCGCAACCGATAAACGGGTCGGCGCGGACAGAACGACGTCCCGCACCCACGGCGGGTGCGGGACCGGCGGGGCGGGGGGAGGGTCAATCGGTTCTGCGGCCTCTGTTTCCGGGGCGGTTGGCCACCCAGACCCGGATCGTGTCCGAGTACCAGTAGGGCTTGCCCGCCTCCACATGGTCGGGCGGCGGGAGGAGACCGTGCTTGCGATAGGAGCGGACGGTGTCCGGCTGCACCCGGATGTGGGCGGCGATGTCCTTGTAGGACCAGAGTCTTCTGTCCGTCATCTGTATGGCACCTCCCTGCGCGCGGGACAGCGGCGGCCGGGGGGCCGTCGGGGGAGCTGTCGCGCGGACGCTGGCGATCACTGAGCCTGTGCCCGTTGAACGACGGCGATCGGAGGGAGGGGCTTGGCTGTT
Source organism: uncultured Actinomycetota bacterium (assembly GCA_963836215.1). GTDB lineage: Bacteria > Actinomycetota > Actinomycetes > Streptomycetales > Streptomycetaceae > Streptomyces. The sequence continues at coordinate 2,703,414 of CAWIIU010000005.1, read as the reverse complement.
GAGCGGCTGTGACGGAAGACCCGCGTAATGGAGACATGTGTGATCACCGTGCAACAACAGTGACACAAGCGGCGCATGCGCTTCAGGCGCCGCAAGAGCGCAGAAATCGGCGGGTGCGCTGGGCGATCGGGAACGGCTTGTCCGGCGGGCAGGGGTACATGTCCTGCTCGACGATGGCGAAGAGTTCCACGTCAAGAGCCTGGGCCGCGGCAAGTACGGGCTCCAGCGCGGGAATTCCCGCCGGCGGCTCGCACATCACACCCCGGCCGACGGCCGGTCCGAACGGCACCTCGTTCGCGACGACCTCGGCGAGGATCGCCGGATCCACCTGCTTGAGATGGAGATAGCCGATCCGCTCGCCGAACGTCTCGATCAGCTTGACGCTGTCCCCGCCGCAGTAGGCGTAGTGCCCGGTGTCCAGGCAGAGCGAGACCAGCTCGGGATCGGTGGCATCGAGGAAACGGCTGACGTTCTCCTCGCTGTCGATGTGAGTGTCCGCATGCGGGTGGACGACGATCCGCAGTCCGTAACGCTCGCGGACCTCGCGGCCCAACCGCTCCGTCTGAGCGGTCAGATCGCGCCATTGGGCGGGGGTGAGCGTGCTGTCCTCCAGCACCGCGCCGGTCTTGTCGTCACGCCAGAAGGACGGGATGACGACCAGGTGCTCGGCGCCCATGGCCTGGGTCAGCGCCGCGATGTCCGAGACGTGTGCCCAGGTCTTCTCCCAGACGGCAGGCCCGTGGTGCAGCCCGGTGAAGACGGTCCCCGCCGAGACCGTCAGACCGCGGCGGGCGGTCTCGTCGGCGAGACGGGCGGGGTCGCTGGGCAGGTAGCCGTACGGGCCGAGCTCGATCCACTCGTAACCGGCGTCGGCCACCTCGTCGAGGAAGCGCTGCCAGGGGACCTGCTGGGGATCGTCGGGAAACCACACGCCCCAGGAGTCGGGGGCCGAGCCGACCCGGATGCGGTTCAGGGAAGGGACGGAGGTCGTCATGCGGACGAGCTTTCCGGCCGTCCCGGAGAGGTGTCAAGCCTTCGTCCGAATGTCAGGACAAAATGTTGACAGGGTTCGGGACGGAGCACTACACCTGGGGGCAGCCGGCGTCGAACCGAAGGGACGCGCATGCCTCAGCCGTACGAGGTGATCACGATGGGCCGGATCGGGGTGGACCTGTATCCGCTCAGGACCGGCGTTCCCTTGGCGCAGGTGGACAGGTTCGGGAAGTTTCTCGGCGGCTCGGCCACCAATGTGGCCGTCGGCGCGTCCCGGCTGGGCCGGCGGACGGCGGTGATCACCCGCACCGGACAGGACCCCTTCGGCGACTATCTGCACCAGGCGCTGGGGGAGTTCGGCGTCGACGACCGCTGGGTGACGCCGGTGGCCGCGTATCCGACCCCGGTCACCTTCTGCGAGATCTTCCCCCCGGACGACTTCCCGCTCTACTTCTACCGGCAGCCCAAGGCGCCCGACCTCGAGATCCATGAGCGCGAGCTGGACCTGGAGGCGATCCGCGAGGCGCGTGTGTTCTGGATGACCGGCACCGGTCTGTGCGCCGAGCCGAGCCGTGGCGCGACACTCGCCGCGCTGGCCCACCGCGACCGGTCCGGCACGACCGTCTTCGACCTCGACTGGCGGCCCATGTTCTGGAATGACGGGGCCGCGGACAACGCGCGTCCGTACTACCGCCGGGCGCTGGCGCATGCCACGGTCGCCGTCGGCAACCTCGACGAGTGCGAGATCGCCACGGGTGAGCGCGAGCCGGACGCGGCCGCCCGCGCGCTACTCGCGGCGGGAGTCGAGCTCGCCGTCGTCAAGCAGGGCCCCAAGGGCGTCCTCGCCCTCCACCGCGACGGCACCCGCGCCGAGGTCCCGCCGGTCCCGGTGGCGGTGGTGAACGGGCTGGGCGCGGGCGACGCGTTCGGCGGGGCGCTGTGCCACGGGCTGCTCTCCGGCTGGCCGTTGGAGCGTGTGATGCGCTACGCCAACGCGGCCGGGGCGATCGTGGCGTCCCGGCTGGCCTGCTCCTCGGCCATGCCGCACGCGTGGGAGGTCGACCAGGTCCTTTCCGGGGGCCCGGTCCCGCCCGCCCCCGATGAAGCCACCGCGCCCGCGTCCACCCTCGCCCAGCCCCCCTCCGACACCGCGCCCCGCACCCCGCCGGCGCCTCCCCCGGCGGGCGAGAACGACGGAGGCACCCCGTGAGCCGGGTCGACATCGCCGAGCTCGTCGGGATCCGGACCCGGCACCCCGAGGCCGTTGCCGAGGCCGCCGCGCGGCGGCGCAGACGGCCGCGCCTGATCGGGGACAGCGGACGACTGATGATCATCGCGGCCGATCACCCCGCCCGCGGAGCGCTCGCCGTGGGGGACAGCCGCCTCGCCATGGCCAACCGGCTCGACCTCCTCGAGCGGCTCTGTCTCGCCCTTTCCCGCCCCGGGGTCGACGGCGTACTCGCCACCGCCGACATCCTCGACGACCTCCTGCTGCTCGGCGCGCTCGACGACAAGATCGTCATCGGCTCCATGAACCGCGGCGGCCTCGCGGGCGCGGCCTTCGAGCTCGACGACCGCTTCACCGGCCACCGTCCCCAGGACATCGCCCGGCTGGGCTTCGACGCGGGCAAGCTGCTGCTGCGCATCGACTACCAGGACCAGGCCTCCCTCGACACGCTGCACGCCACCGCCCGCGCGGTCGACGAGATGGCCGAGCGTCAGCTGCCCGTCTTCGTCGAGCCGTTCATATGTCACCGCGTCGACGGGCAGCTCCGCAACGATCTGAGCGCCGACGCGGTCACCCGGTCGATCGCGATCGCGTCCGGACTGGCCGGCACCTCCGCCTACACCTGGCTGAAGGTACCCGTCACCGACGACCCCGACGACATGGCCGCGGTGATGGAGACCTCCACCCTCCCCGCCGTGATCCTCGGCGGCGAGATCGGCGACGATCAGAACGGCGCGTACGAGAAATGGCGTGGCGCGCTGCAACTGCCCACCGTGCAGGGTCTCGTGGTGGGACGCTCACTGCTCTATCCGGTCGACGGAGATGTTGCGGCGGCGGTCGATACGGCCGTAGGACTGCTGTAGGGGGTACGGAGAGGTCATGAGCGCCGACAAAATGCAGGATCTGTACGTACCGGCGGGCAGGACGGCCGCCGGGCCGTACGCGTTCCGGGTCGACCCGGAGCAGGCCGGCTGGGGGTACTCCGCCCTGCGCGTACTGGAGCTGGAACCGGGTGGCTCGCACACCCTGGCCTCCGGCGACAGCGAATGGATCGTGCTGCCGCTCAGCGGCGGCTGCACCGTGCACACGCAAGGTGAGTCCTTCGAACTGCAGGGCAGAGAGAGCGTGTTCGGCCAAGTCACCGACTTCGCCTATGTGCCGCGTGATGCCCATGCCCAGATCGCCTCCGGTGCGGGAGGCCGCTTCGCCCTGGCAGGAGCGAAGTGCGAGCGACGACTCCCCGCTCGCTACGGCCCCGCGCCGGAGGTACCGGTCGAGCTGCGCGGCTCGGGAAACTGCTCGCGCCAGGTGAACAACTTCGCCGCGGCCGGCACCTTCGCGTGCGACCGGCTGATCGCGGTCGAGGTGCTCACCCCCGGCGGGAACTGGTCCTCGTACCCGCCGCACAAGCACGACGAGCACCGGCCCGGCGTCGAGTCCGAGCTCGAGGAGATCTACTACTTCGAGATCGAGCAGGACGGCATCGGGTACCACCGCGTCTCACCGTCCCGGCCCGGCGGCGCCGACGTGCTCGCCGAGGTCCGCACCGGTGACGCCGTCCTCATCCCCGACGGCTGGCACGGCCCCTCCATCGCCCCGCCCGGCCGCACCATGTACTACCTCAATGTGATGGCCGGCCCCGGCGCGGCCCGGGAGTGGCTGATCAGCGACCACCCCGACCACGGCTGGATCCGCGACACCTGGCCGGCCCAGCCGGTCGACCCCCGGCTGCCCCTGTACGGGCCCGGGCGCGAGGCCGAGGGAGGCCACCGATGAACACCCGTCGACTCACCGTCGCCCAGGCTCTGGTCGCCTTTCTGGCCCGCCAGTACACCGAGCGGGACGGCGAGCGCCACCGGCTGATCAGTGCCACCTGGGGCATCTTCGGCCACGGCAATGTGGCCGGCCTCGGCCAGGCACTGCTGGAGTCCGGCGCCGCCGGGCAGGCCGGAAGCGAGACCGGCGAGCCCTCCATGCCGTACCTCCAGGGCCGCAACGAACAGGCGATGGTGCATGCCGCCGTCGGCTACGCCCGCCAGTCCCGCCGGCTGTCCGCGCACGCCGTCACCACGTCCATCGGCCCCGGCGCCACCAACCTGGTCACCGGTGCCGCGCTCGCCACGATCAACCGGCTGCCCGTACTGCTGCTGCCCGGCGACGTGTTCGCGACCCGCCCCGCCGACCCGGTGCTCCAGCAGCTCGAAGTGCCGTACGCGGGCGATGTGTCGGTCAACGACGCACTGCGCCCGGTCTCGCGGTACTTCGACCGTGTCATGCGTCCCGAGGCGCTCGTCCCGGCGGCGCTGCAGGCGATGCGCGTCCTCGCCGACCCGGCCGAGACCGGCGCGGTGACGCTGGCGCTGCCGCAGGACGTGCAGGCCGAGGCGTACGACTGGCCGGAGGACTTCTTCACCGAGCGCGTCTGGCGGGTGAGCCGCCCGCGGCCCGACCTCGCCTCGCTGGACGCCGCCCGGCAGGCGCTGGCCGCAGCGCGCCGCCCGCTGATCGTCGCGGGCGGCGGTGTGCACCACAGCGAGGCCGAGGGCGCCCTGCGGGCCTTCGCCGACGCGACCGGCATCCCCGTCGCCTCCACCCAGGCCGGCAAGGGCTCGCTGCCGTACGACCATCCCGCCGACGTCGGCGGGATCGGCCACACCGGCACCGCGACCGCCGACGAACTGGCCCGTGCCGCGGATCTGGTGATCGGCGTCGGCACCCGCTGGTCGGACTTCACCACCGCCTCCTCCACGCTGTTCCAGAACCCGTCCGTGCGCTTCCTGAACATCAACATCACCTCGTTCGACGCGCACAAGATGGCCGGCCTCTCGTTGACCGCGGACGCCCGGGTCGCGCTGGAGGAGCTCACCGGCTCCCCGGGCGCCGGCCTGCGGGTGGAAAGCGCCTACGAGACGGAGTACGGCGACGACAAGGAGCGCTGGGAGCACCGTGTCGACGCCGCGTACGAGTCGGACGACGACACCCGTCCCACCCAGCCTCAGGTGCTCGGCGCGCTCGACGCCCTGGTGGACGAGAGCGACATCGTGATCAACGCGGCCGGTTCGCTCCCCGGTGACCTGCACAAACTGTGGCGCGCCCGGTCGGCCGACCAGTACCACGTCGAGTACGGCTACTCCTGCATGGGCTACGAGATCCCGGCGGCCATCGGCGTCTCGATGGCCGCTCCCGGCCGTCCCGTCTGGGCGCTCGTCGGCGACGGCACCTATCTGATGAACCCCACCGAGATCGTCACCGCCGTCCAGGAGAACATCCCGATCAAGGTGGTGATCCTGCAGAACCACGGGTACGCCTCGATCGGCGGACTCTCCGAGTCGGTCGGCGCGGAACGGTTCGGCACCGCCTACCGGCACCGCGCCCCCGACGGCACGTACACCGGCGCGCCGCTGCCCGTGGATCTCGCGGCCAACGCCGCGGCGCTCGGGCTGCGGGTGATCCGCGCCAAGACGGTGCGTGACCTGCGCGAAGCGCTCGCGGAGGCCCGTGCGGCGGACGTCCCCACAGGTGTCTACGTGGAGACCGAAACGGCAGACACTGTGTCGGGCGCGCCCCCGGCGCAGGCGTGGTGGGATGTTCCGGTGGCCGAGACCGCGACCCGCCCGTCGGCGGTCAAGGCCCGGGAGGAGTACGACCGGCACGTCTCTGCCCGACGCCGCCATCTGTGACGCCGCCATCTGCGAAGGAGTTCGAAATGAAGACCGTCAACCACTGGATCGGTGGCAAGACCGTCGAGGGCGCGTCCGGCAACTGGGGACCGGTCACGGACCCCGCGACCGGCGCCGTCACCACGCAGGTGGCGCTCGCCTCGGTGGACGAGGTCGACGCGGCCGTATCGGCGGCGCGTGAGGCGTTCGCGACCTGGGGCACGTCCTCGCTGTCCCAGCGCACCGCGATCCTCTTCCGCTACCGCGCGCTGCTGGACGCACGCCGTGACGACATCGCCGCGCTGATCACCGCCGAGCACGGCAAGGTGCACTCCGACGCGCTCGGCGAGGTCGCCCGTGGTCTGGAGATCGTCGAGCTGGCCTGCGGGATCACCACCCAGCTCAAGGGCGAGCTGTCCACCCAGGTCTCCAGCCGGGTCGACGTCTCCTCGATCCGCCAGCCGCTCGGTGTCGTCGCGGGCATCACGCCGTTCAACTTCCCGGCGATGGTCCCGATGTGGATGTTCCCGCTGGCGATCGCCTGCGGCAACACCTTCGTCCTGAAGCCGAGCGAGAAGGACCCCTCCGCCTCGTTGCTCCTCGCCGAGCTGGCCGCGGAGGCCGGACTGCCCGACGGCGTGCTCAATGTCGTCCACGGTGACAAGGTCGCGGTCGACGCGCTGCTGGAGCACCCGGACGTCGCCGCGGTCTCCTTCGTGGGCTCGACGCCGATCGCGAAGTACATCCACAGCACCGCGTCCGCCAACGGCAAGCGCGTCCAGGCGCTCGGTGGCGCGAAGAACCACATGCTGGTCCTGCCGGACGCCGACCTGGACGCGGCGGCGGACGCCGCGGTCTCGGCCGCGTACGGCTCCGCCGGCGAGCGCTGCATGGCGATCTCCGCGGTCGTGGCGGTCAGCTCCGTCGCGGACGAGCTCGTGGACAAGATCCGTGAGCGCGCCGAGAAGATCAAGATCGGCCCGGGCAACGACCCGACGTCCGAGATGGGCCCGCTGATCACGAAGGCCCACCGCGACAAGGTCGCCTCCTACGTCGCCGGCGCGGCCGCCCAGGGCGCCGACGTCGTCCTCGACGGCACGGGCTACACCGTCGACGGCTTCGAGGACGGCCACTGGATCGGCCTGTCGCTCCTCGACAAGGTCTCCACCGACGCGGACGCCTACCGCGACGAGATCTTCGGCCCGGTGCTGTGCGTGCTGCGCGCGGAGACGTACGAGGACGGCCTGGCGCTCATCAATGCCTCACCGTTCGGCAACGGCACGGCCGTCTTCACCCGCGACGGCGGCGCGGCCCGCCGCTTCCAGCTGGAGGTGGAGGCGGGCATGGTCGGCGTGAACGTGCCGATCCCGGTCCCCGTCGGCTACCACTCCTTCGGCGGCTGGAAGGACTCGCTCTTCGGCGACCACCACATCTACGGCAACGACGGCGTGCACTTCTACACCCGCGGCAAGGTCGTCACCACCCGCTGGCCGGACCCGGCGGACGCCCCGGCGGGCGTCGACCTCGGCTTCCCGCGCAACCACTGACGCGCGACGCCTGACGACCCGGTCCGTACGGAGACGCTCCGCACGGACCGGGTCGCCGTTTTCCGGGCCGCCGTAATCGAGTTGGCGCGGTCACCCCGGCCGTACCACCCTGGTGTCCATGCACGAACCACAGCGCCGCATCCGCGCGCTCCACACCGGGTCCACGGTCACCGTCTACCAGGCGTACGCGCCGGCGATCGGCCTTCCCGCGGCTCGCGACGGACGCTTTCCCGACGCGTGGAAGCGCGACCGGATGACCTGGATCAAGCCCTCGTTCCTGTGGATGATGTACCGCTGCGGCTGGGGCGAGAAGCCGGACCAGGAGACGGTGCTCGCCGTGGAGATCAGCCGCGACGGCTTCGAGTGGGCCCTGCGGAACGCCTGCCTGTCGCACTACGACCGTGAGGTGCACCCCGACCAGGCCGCCTGGAAGCGGGAGTTGAAGGCTGCTCCCGCCCGCGTGCAGTGGGACCCCGAGCGGGATCTGCGGCTGAATCCGCTGCCGTACCGCTCGCTCCAGCTCGGGCTCGCGGGTGAGGCCGCACGGCTCTATGCCGACGAGTGGACCGTCTCGATCACCGACGTGACGTCGTCGGCGCACCGCATCCACGCCCTCGTACGGAGCGGCGACCTTCAGGGGGCGGAAAGACTGCTGCCCGAGGAGCGTCCCTACCCGGCAGGGGAGGAGCTCCTCGGGCAGCTGACCGGCCCGGCGGCCGGCCACACCGCAGGCCGTTAGAACACCGAGTACAGCAGCTTGTTCGGTGAACCGGTCAGCGGGTCCTTGACCTTGCCGTTCGTCGCGTTGTTCACCAGGGCGTTCCGGACCTGGGCCGGGGTCGCCGTGGTGTGGGTGGACAGGTACAGGGCAGCCGCGCCCACGGTGTGCGGGGTCGCCATCGAGGTGCCCGAGATCGTGTCGGTGGCCGTGTCGTCCGTGCGCCATGCCGAGGTGATGTCGACGCCCGGCGCGAACACGTCCACGCAGGGACCGTAGTTGGAGAAGGACGCCCGGCGGTCCGTGTTGTCCGTCGCGCCGACCGTGATCGCCTCGGGGACGCGGGCGGGCGAGGAGTTGCACGCGTTCAGCGGCAGCCCCAGGATGTTGCCGTTGCCCGCCGCGACGGCGTAACTGACGCCCGAGGCAATGGACTTCTTCACCGCGTTGTCCAGCGAGGTGTCCGCCCCGCCGCCCAGGCTCATGTTCGCCACGGCCGGCTTCTTGGCATGGGTGGTCACCCAGTCGACGCCCGCGATGACACCGGCCGTGGTGCCGGAGCCCTTGCAGTCCAGGACGCGTACGGCGATGAGCTTGACGCCCTTGGCGACGCCGTACGTCCTGCCGCCGACCGTACCGGCGACATGGGTGCCATGTCCCTGACAGTCCTGACCGTTCTGGCCACCGCCCACCGTGTCCGTGCCGACGCTCGCGCGCCCGCCGAACTCGCTGTGGGAGGTGCGGATCCCGGTGTCGATGATGTACGCGTTCACGTTCGACGCCGTCGTCTTGTACGTGTACGACTTCGACAGCGGCAGATTCCGCTGGTCGACCCGGTCGAGGCCCCAGGTCGGGTTCGGCTGGGTGCCGGTGATGCGGACCGTCTGGTTCTGCTCGACGTACGCCACGCGCGGATCGGCGGCGAGCTTGGCCGCCTTCGCGCGGGACAACGTCGTGGAGAAGCCCTTGAGGACGTTGCGATAGGTGTGCTTCGGGGTGACTCCGAAGTCGGTGGCACGGGTCGAGCCGTCCTTCAGGACGACGATCCAGCTGTTGTCGACGGCCGTTGCAGTGGGGGCGAGACGGAGATCGCCGAGTGACGCGCTGTGCGCGGTGGGGGATACGGCGAACTGGAGACCGGCCGCTAGGGCGACTGCGGGTATCAGCGCCCCGTAGCGACGGGCTGGGGTTCTCATCTCGTGCACCTGACCTTTCGTTGACCGGAGTTCGGGCGAGTACGGGTGTGCATGGTGACAGAGGGAACGGACACGCTGACCAGCGTCTTGTGACGTGACGTGCGCCACAGGAAAACGTCACCATGGATCGCATGACGGACGCACACATTGTGAACAAACAGCAGGCCGAGGCATGGAACGGCTACGAGGGCCGGCACTGGGCCGCCAACTCCTCCCGCTACGACAACCTCAACGACGCCGCCAACTCACCACTCCTGGAAGCCGCCCGGATCGGCGCCGGCGACCGCGTTCTCGACATCGGCTGCGGCAACGGACGCCTCACCCGCCTCGCCGCAGGCCTTGGCGCACAAGCCCTCGGCGTCGATCTGTCGGAACCCATGCTCGAAACCGCCCGGGTGAGTGCCGCCGCCGCAGGCATCGGCAATGTCTCTTTCGTCCGCGCCGACGCCCAGGTCCACCCCTTCGGAAATGCCGCCTTCGACATCGCCGTCAGCCGCCTCGGCGTCATGTTCTTCAGTGACCCTGTCGCCGCCTTCGCCAACATAGGACGCGCGCTGCGGCCCGGTGGGCGGCTCGCTTTCGTCTGTCCGCAGGCATTCGCGCGCATGGACCAGTACAAGATCTTCACAGCGGTCGCGGCCCATGTGACCCTGCCCGACCTGTCGAAGGACGAGGGCCGTGGCCCCGCGTCCTTCGCAGATCCCGTACGCAGTACGGGCATTCTGCGCGAAGCAGGCTACGAGGATGCGACCGCCGACGCACTCGAGCTCCCGCAGATGTGGGGCAAGGACGCCGAGGACGCCGCCGGCTTCCTCTTCGGCTGGGGGCCGATGCGGTACTGGCTGCGCGACGCCGACCCCGCGGCGGTGGCGCGGGCCCGCACGGCCGCGGCCGAAGCCTTTCGCGCATACGAGCGCGACGAGGGCGTCACGCCCACCGCCCGCCTCTGGCTGGTGACCGCCACCTGGCCGGGAACCCCCGGCTGACCGGCGCGGACCCACCGGGCCCGGGCCCCTCACACGGGGCCCGGGCCGTTCCGTGCGTACCGCAGCTGGTGTAGGCGGACCCCGCGTCGTACGCCTGGAGGAGGCCCGCCGGTTCCCCCTGGAGGCAGCCGCGACCGCACAGGCGGGCCGCTTAGGGTTTCCAGCATGCAGATCCGACTTCCCCGGCCGCGCGGCCGATGGTTCGCGGGCGTCGCCGCCTTCGCCGTCCTCGCCGGCGCGGGCACCTGGACCGCGGTCGCCGACGACAGCGCCCCGAGCGTGCACCGTGAGGACAAGGTGCTGGACATGCCAGGGGCGAAGATCGACACCTCCTTCTTCTCCACCGGTGGCAAGGAACGCCGCCCGGCCGTGCTCCTCGGGCACGGCTTCGGCGGCAGCAAGAACGACGTACGCGCACAGGCCGAGAAGCTGGCCCGCGACGGATACGCCGTACTGACCTGGTCCGCCCGCGGCTTCGGCGCCTCCACCGGACAGATCGGCATCAACGACCCCGACCACGAGGTCAAGGACGTCTCCCGGCTGATCGACCGGCTCGCGAAGCGCCCCGACGTACAGCTGGACTCCGCCGGCGACCCGCGGATCGGCATCGCGGGCGCCTCCTACGGCGGCGCCATCTCGCTGCTCGCGGCCGGCTACGACCAGCGTGTCGACGCCATCGCGCCCGCGATCACCTACTGGAACCTCTCCGACGCGCTCTTCCCGGACGGCGTCTTCAAGAAGCTGTGGGCCGGCATCTTCTTCTCGACCGGCTCGGCGGCAGGACCGGCGGGCCCGGGGGCCGACGCCCCGGCCGACACCCCCGCGGGAGAACAGCCCGGCGGAACGGCCGGAAACAGTGCCCCGGGGTCCGGCGCACGCCCCGCGAACCCGACCGGCTGCGGAAGCTTCCAGCCCGCCCTGTGCGCCATGTACGAACGCGTCGCCGTCGCCGGAAAGCCCGATGCCGCGGCCGAACAGCTGCTGGAGCGGCGCAGCCCCTCCGCCGTCGGCGAGCGCATCAAGGTCCCCACCCTGATCCTGCAGGGCCAGACCGACTCTCTGTTCCCGCTCTCCCACGCGGACGCCATGGCCAAGCGGATCAGCGCCAACGGCGCACCCGTCTCCGTCGACTGGATCGCCGGCGGGCACGACGGCGGCGACCGTGAGACCGCCCGCATCGAGAGCCGCGTCACCTCGTGGTTCGACCGCCACCTCAAGCAGGACAAGAGCGCCGGCACCGGCCCCGCCTTCCGGGTCAGCCGTACCGGTGGCGTCGACTCCACCGACGGCGAAGCCCTGCTCCGCGGCGCGACCGGCGACCGCTACCCGGGCCTCACCAGCGGAGCACGGCCCATCGCGCTCACCGGCCGCGAGCAGACCTTCTCCAACCCGGCCGGCGCGACCCCTCCCGCCATCTCCGCCGTCCCCGGCCTCGGCGGCGGCCTCGGTCAGCTCTCCTCCCTCGGCGTCGGACTCTCGCTCGACTTCCCCGGCCAGTCCGCCCGGTTCGAGTCCGCACCCCTGCGGCAGTCGCTGCGGATCACCGGCTCGCCGACCGTCCGCGTCGACGTCACCTCCAGCAACGGCGAGGCGGTCCTCTTCGGGAAGGTCTACGACGTGGGCCCGGACGGCCGTCAGCAGGTGCTGCCCTCGCAGCTCGTCGCCCCCGTGCACCTCGAGGGCGCGCAGCAGGGCAAGGAGGTCGCCCTGACGCTGCCCGCCGTCGACCACGAGGTCGACGCCGGACACCGGCTGCGGCTGGTGCTCTCCGCGACCGACCTCGCCTACGCCTCCCCGGCCGCCCCGGGCACGTACACCGTGTCCCTCGCCGGCGGCGGCACGCTGGCCGTGCCCACCGCACCGGGCGTGAAGACCCAGGCCGCGGGCCTGCCCTGGTGGACCTGGGGGCTTCCGGCCGCGGGCGCGGTCGTCGCGGCCGCACTGCTCTTCACCGCCCGCCGCAGGGTCGTCGCGCCGGCACCCGACCCGGAGCTCGCCGACGTGCCCCTGGAGATCACCGACCTGACCAAGAAGTACGCCAAGTCCGCCGACCGGTACGCCGTACGCGACCTCGGCTTCCGCGTGGAGAAGGGCCAGGTGCTCGGTCTCCTCGGCCCCAACGGCGCAGGCAAGACCACCACGCTGCGGATGCTGATGGGGCTCATCCGGCCGGACGAGGGCGAGATCCGCGTGTTCGGCCACGCCGTCCGGCCGGGCGCGCCGGTGCTCTCCCGGGTCGGCGCGTTCGTCGAGGGTGCGGGCTTCCTGCCGCATCTGTCGGGCCGCGACAACCTGGAGCTGTACTGGCGGGCCACCGGCCGTCCCGCGGAGGACGCGCACATGGAGGAGGCCCTCGAGATCGCGGGCCTCGGCGATGCGCTCGCCCGCGCCGTACGCACCTACTCGCAGGGCATGCGGCAGCGTCTGGCCATCGCCCAGGCCATGCTCGGCCTGCCGGATCTGCTGATCCTCGACGAGCCGACGAACGGACTGGACCCGCCGCAGATCCGCGAGATGCGGGACGTGATGATCCGGTACGCCGCCGGCGGCCGCACCGTGATCGTCTCCAGCCACCTCCTCTCCGAGGTCGAGCAGTCCTGCACCCATCTCGTGGTCATGGACCGCGGCCGGCTGGTGCAGGCAGGTCCGGTCGCGGAGATCACCGGCGAGAGCGACACCCTGCTCGTCACCACCGCGACCCGGCTGCCCGATCCGCTGGTCGAGAAGATCGGCACTCTGCCGGGGATCGGATCGGCCACGCGTGTGGAGGAGGGTCTGCTCGTCCGTCTCGACGGGGCCACCGCCACCTCGATGATCAGCGAACTCGTCCGGCTGGACGTCCCGTTGACCGGTGTCGGACCGCACCGACGCCTGGAGGACGCCTTCCTCACCCTGATCGGAGGTTCCGCATGAGCACGCTCGTCGATTCGGCGCCCGGATACCGGGCCCGGCACACCCTGCCGCTGCGTGTCGAGGCGGTACGGCAGCTGAAGCGCAGGCGGACGATGGTGATGGCCGGGATCCTGGCCGCCCTGCCGCTGGTGCTGATCATCGCCTTCGCCATCGGCGGCACCCCGGACGGCGAGGGGAACAACCGGATCACCCTCATCGACACGGCCACGGCGTCGGGCGCGAACTTCGCCGCCACCTGTCTGTTCGTCTCGGCGGGCTTCCTGCTGGTGGTGCCGGTGGCGCTGTTCCACGGTGACACCGTCGCATCGGAGGCGAGCTGGTCGTCCCTGCGCTATCTGCTCGCCGCACCGGTGCCGCGCTCCCGGCTGCTGTGGTCCAAGCTGGCGGTGGCGCTCGGCTTCAGCGCGGCGGCGATGGTGCTGCTGCCGCTGGTCGCCCTCGCCGCGGGTTCGATCGCCTACGGCTGGGGCCCGCTGAAGCTGCCCACCGGCGGCTCCCTCGACACCGGTGACACCCTGCCGCGGCTGGTGCTCGTCGTGGGCTTCATCTTCGTCTCCCAACTGGTCACCGCCGGGCTGGCGTTCTGGCTGTCCACCAAGACGGACGCCCCGCTGGGAGCGGTCGGCGGGGCGGTCGGTCTGACGATCGTGGGCAATGTGCTGGACGCGGTCACCGCGCTCGGCTCCTGGCGCGATGTGCTTCCCGCGCACTGGCAGTTCGCCTGGATCGACGCCATCCAGCCGCAGCTGGAATGGAGCGGCATGGTCAAGGGCGCCGCGGTCTCGGTGACGTACGCACTCGTCCTGTTCGCGCTCGCCTTCCGGAACTTCTCCCGCAAGGACATCGTGTCGTAGGGCAGTCGATCACCCCCCGGAGCGGAGCGACTCACTCCGCCCCGTTGCCGCATTGAGACGCATCCGCAACACCTCCGTCTGCTCCATCCGGCCTCCCCGGACGTCACATACACAAGTGCTGACGACCAGGGGAGTCCGGATGAAGCTCTGCGCAAGGACGTACAGGGGAGGGATCGCCGCAGTGCTGGCCGGCGGGGTGCTGCTGACCTCCGGGTGCAGCGGCGGCGGTCAGAGCGACAGGAGTTCCTCGCACGACGCCTCCGAGCAGCGCGGCAACGGCGCGAAACCGGCGCCCGTCGCGCCGGACGGCGGCGGGGCCGCGACCGGCGTGGACGGCGGCAAGGAGGGCGAGCGGGACGACGCCTACGAGAAGTCCAGGCCGCCGGCCGACTATCTGTCGACGTTCGCGCTCGACGTCGACACCGCCTCGTACGGCTACGCCCGGCGCACCCTGAAGGACGGCCGGCGGCCCGGCGCGGACACCGTCCGGCCGGAGGAGTTCATCAACAGCTTCCGGCAGGACTACCCGCGGCCGAAGGGCAACGGCTTCTCGGTGACCGTCGACGGAGCCCGCCCCCAGGCCGCCGAGGGCGAAGTCCGCGGAGAGGTCGGTGGTCAGGAGGCGGGCGGCGTCGACTGGTCGCTGGTGCGGGTCGGGCTCGCCACCGGACCGTCCGCACGCACGGGTGAACGGCCGCCCGCCGCCCTCACCTTCGTCATCGACATCTCCGGCTCCATGTCCGAGACGGGCAGGCTCGACCTGGTGCAGAAGTCGCTGGGGACCCTCACCGACCAGCTGCGTGACGACGACTCCATCGCCGTGGTCACCTTCAGCGACGAGGCCGAGACCCGGCTGCCGATGACCCGTGTCGACGGCAACCGCACCAAGATCCACAAGGTCGTCGACAGCCTGGAGGCGACCGACTCCACCAATGTCGAGGCCGGCGTGAAGGCCGGCTACGACGAGGCCGTCGAAGGCCGCAGGCGCGGGGCGACCAACCGCGTCGTCCTCCTCTCCGACGCCCTCGCCAACACCGGTGAGACCGACGTCGACAAGATCCTCGACCGGATCGACGACGCCCGCCGCGAGCACGGCATCACGCTGTTCGGCGTCGGTGTGGGCAGCGACTACGGCGACGCGTTCATGGAGAAGCTCGCCGACAAGGGCGACGGCCACACCACCTACGTGTCCACCGAGGAGGAGGGCCGCAAGGTCTTCGTCGACCAGCTGCCCAGCCATGTCGAGCTGCGGGCACGCGACGCCAAGGCGCAGGTCGCCTTCGACCCGGAGACCGTGCAGCAGTTCCGGCTCATCGGCTACGAGAACCGCGAAGTGGCGGACGAGGACTTCCGCAACGACCGCGTGGACGGCGGCGAGGTCGGTCCCGGCCACACGGTGACGGCCCTGTACGCCGTACGGCTACGGGAGGGCGCGACCGGTCATGTCGCGACGGCCACCGTCCGCTGGCTCGACCCGAAGACCCGGGCCCCGCACGAGCAGACGGGCTCCGTCGAGACGAACGCGATCGACGGCGCGCTGTGGGGCGGTGCCTCGAACCGCTTCCAGGTCACCGCTGTCGCGGCGTACTTCGCCGAGTCCCTGCGCGGCGGCTCGATGCCGGGCGCGCCCGGCCTGAGCGAACTGGCCGAGCGGGCACGGAAGCTGGCGGGCAGCACCGAGGACGGTGCGGTGCGCGAACTGGCCGACAGCATCGCCCGGGCACAGACGCTGGGGGACTGAGGGCCGGCGGGCGGCGCTCAGTGCGTGTCTTGTCACGACTGCTGCGCCGCCCCGCCCCGGCGGGTGATGATGTCCGTCATGGCCACCGTTCTCCTCGCCCTCGCGATCATCTCCAACGGTCTGTACGCGGGCTTCATGCTGACGTTCCGGACGGCCGTCATGCCCGCGCTCGCCCAGCTGACCGACAGTCAGTTCCTGGCGGCCATGCGGCGCATCAACGAGGTGGTGCCGCGTCCGCTGTTCCTGCTGACGTTCGCCGCGATCATCGTGTTCCCGGCGCTCGCCATCGCGTTCCCCGTCGACGACCGCAGCGACCCCCAGCTGTGGCTGCTCGTCGTCGGCCTGGTCTGCGCGGTGATCAACCACCTGATCACCATCGCCGGCAACATCCCGCTGAACAACGCACTCGCGGCGGCGGAGAAGGCCACCCCCGCGGCGCCCGACACCGAGGTCCGCGCGGCGTTCGAGCCCCGCTGGAACGGACTGCACCTGGTGCGCACCCTGTTCACCATCGCCGCCTTCGCCCTGATGGTCGTCGCCGCGCTGAAGTGACCGCGCGCCGGACACCGGCCGCACCTCGCTGTCAGCCGCCGTCGGTGGCCAGCAGAAAGAGCACGGAACCCACGACGACGGCGACGAACGCGAGCAACGTCTGCACGCGTGCCCTGCGCAGGGCACGCCGCACCTGCCAGGCGTGGATCAGCTCCAGCAGCGGCGGGCGGTGGCGTTCGCCGCGTTGGTCCGGGCGGCCGCCAGACGATGGGCCAGGAGCCGCGGCACCCCAATGCCTCAGGTCCGCCGCCCTTCGAGGGCCGGAGCCGGGGTGGTGTGGCCCCACCACCCCCCTCGGGGGGTGAATCGGCGGTTCTCGCGCGTTGCGAGGTGGGGGGTGGTGGTCAGGCCACCACCCCTGGGGGCGGGTGTGTGCCGGACAGCCCTCGTCGGCGGGAAGGGCGCTGGGGGAGGCTCTTCGTGTAGCCAACGACCAAGGGGGAGTGAGGTCTCATGGGACCCCAACTCGTACAGTTCAAACGCTCACACAGCGGCTGGGCGGCCCAGGACGCGGTCAGCGAGCTGTGCCAGGGGTTCTTCGACTCGCTGCCGCGGGCCGATCAGCGGCGCAAGGCCGAGCTGTACGTGCGAGGGCTCCTCACGGCCCGCGGCCGCAAGACCATGCGGAACATCGCCGCGCACGCCGGGATGCCGGCGGGGGAACAGAGCCTGCATCACTTCATCTCCTGCTCCACCTGGGACTGGCGTCCGGTGCGCGAGACGCTCGCCGCTCACCTGGACAGCCTGCTCAACCTCCAGGCATGGGTGGTCAAGCCGATGATGATCCCCAAGTCGGGTGCGCACTCGGTGGGGGTGGAGCGCCGGTTCGACGCCGAATCGGGGCACATGGTCAACGGTCAGCAGGCGTTCGGCGCCTGGGCCGCGTCCGAGGAGGTGAGCGTGCCGGTGAGCTGGGCACTGCATCTGCCGGAGGAGACCACGCTGGCGGGCTGTGCGGCCCACGCCGCTCTCGACATCGCCAAGACCCGCTCCCTGCGGCGGCTGCCGGTCGTGGTGGACGCCGTCGACGGTGGCGCGGAGGCCATCCCCGGGTGGCTCGCCGCGGCCGAGGTGCCGTTCATGATCGAAGTGGCACCCTCCACGGCTCTGTATGTGACCGACCCCCAATTGCCCGGGGCGGTAGGTGAGTTGGTGACGGCCGGGCGGATCATGGACGCGGCGGGCACACTGCGCAGGCCGGTGCGGTACCAGGACCGGGCGGACCGTTCCGTACGGATCAGCTTCGTCGCCGCCCTCCAGGTGGAGCAGGCGGAGAACACGGCGGGCGCCCGGCGACGGCCCACCGGCCGCAAGCCGCTGCTCCTGGTCGGCGAGTGGTCGGACGCCCGGCGCCGGCCCGAGCGGTACTGGCTGACCGATCTGACGAACACGCCGCCCGCGCTCATCCTGCGCCTGGGGCACCTGTCCCGCCGGATCGAGCGGGGAGCCACCGACCTGTCGGACCGGGTGGGCATGCGGGACTTCGAGGGACGCTCGTTCCAGGGCTGGCACCGGCATGTGACTCTGGCCTCCGCCGCCCAGGCGGCTGCCGCACTGGCCGCGCCGCCGGCCGAACGGGCGGGCGCCGGCAGCGGCTACGGAACGGGCCAGGCGGGCTTCGCCGGGGGTTTCGCCGACGGTGCCGTCGGCTTCGGAGGACCCGGCCCGCGCGCCGGATTCACCGGGGCGCGGACCGGAGGCTTCGGTGACGCACGTGGCTACGCGGCACGCAGGCGCACGGCCTAGGCCCGGCCGATGCCTCAGTCGCCGGGGTTCTCAGGGGAGTTGGGCTTCCGGTCTGTTCCCGCCGAGTGTGTCCTTCGTGCGATGGAGTCGCAGAGCGAGCTGCACCTCCAGCGCCCTGGCCGGCTCCTGCCAGTCGTCGCCGAGCAGCGCGGTCATGCGCTCCAGCCGGCGGGAGACCGTGTTCGGGTGGACGTGCAGGGCCTCGGCCGCGTAGGTCGGGCTGCTGCCCGACTCGAAGTACGCCTCGAGGGTCTGGACGAGGTTGGTGAAGCGATGGGTGTCGTAGTCGATCACCGGGCCGATGGTCTGTGTGATGTAGTCCGTCACGCTGTGGTGGTCGCCGAGCAGCAGACCGAGGAAGCCCAGTTCCTTCGCAGAGGCGCTGGAGCCGCTGCCGCCGATGGCGCCCAGCGCGCTGAGGCAGCGGACGGCCTCGGCGTAGGAGGGCTGGAAGTCCTCGATGCGGGCCGTGGGGCCGGCCGCGCCGACGGTCACGGGGTGGCCGAGCAGCGGGGAGAGCTCCTGCGACACCTGGCGGGCGGTCGCTCCGGGCTCCTCGGACGGCAGCAGCAGGGTGATGCAGCCGCTGCGCACACTGGACAGCCCGCCGTGGCGCAGGGCGTAGGACGAGGCCCAGATGACGGCGCGGCCCTGCGAGCCGCCTTCGGGGCGGATGGCCACGACGGCGTACGGGCGTTCCAGGTCGATACCGAGGATGCGGGCACGGTCGCGGAGCTGGGGCAGCGGCCGCAGCGGGGTGCTGAGCAGGGCGTCGCAGAACTCGTCGCGGACCTGGCTCTCGGCCATCGCGGTGTTGCGCTCCATGAGGAGCAGTACGCCGGTGGTGCCGGCGGCCAGCGGGAGCAGCCGCAGTTCGTCCTCGGTGAGCGGTTCGGTGCTGTGCAGCAGGAGGCAGCCGAGGCGTTCGGTGCCGGCCGTGACCGGTGCGAGCCAGCGGGCGCCGTCCAACTGGACCGGTTCGTCGGTGACCTGGGTCAGCATCAGGTCCCGGACCTCGGCCGAGTCGTCGTCGGGCAGATCACCTGTGGCGGCGAGCGTGCGACCGGCGGGGTCGAGGACCGCGACCGTGCCGCCGAGCGCCTCGGCCGCGAGCTCCGTCAGCGCGCTCAGCCCGGAGCCCTGGAGCAGCAGGTCGACCATGCGCCGGTGGACACCGTTGATGCGATGGGCCGAGGAGAGGTCGGACTTGGCCTTGGAGCTGTACTGCTCGAGGGCGCCGATCTCGGTACGGGCCCGGCTGAGCGTGCGTGCCTTGTCGATGGCCACGGTGGCGAGGTCGCCGAGCGAGGACATCAGGGAGATCTCGTCCGGGGTGAAGTGACGGACGTTGCGGTCGGCCGAGTAGAGCACACCGAAGGAGGCGTCGCGGTGGCCGAGCGGCACCGCGAGGATCGCGTGCAGGCCTTCCGCGCGGACGACTTCGTCGATCACCGGGTGATGGCTGATGCGCTCGTCGGCCATGTAGTCGGGGGTCCAGAACGGGGCGCTGTTCTGTCGCGACGCGCTGCCGAGTCCGCCTTGGCGGGGTACCCGGAATCCGACGGTGAGAGCGGTGGCGTGTCCGTCGGCGGTGCGGACGTAGCTGTCACCGTCCTCCTCGTCGTGGAAGCTGATGTACGCCATATCGAGGTTGAGCAGCAGCCGGGCGCGCCGGGTGATCACCTTGAGCAGGTCGTCGAGGTCGTACGGAAGGGTCAGGTCGCGTGCGGTGTCGACGAGGGCGGAGAGGCCGGCTTCGCGCTGTTGGCGGCGGCCGAGCTGGGCCCGTACGGCAGCACCCAGTTCTAAGACCTTGTTCACCTCGGTGAGTTCGGTACCGGTGACCCCGGAGGTGCGGGCGGTGGCGGCCAGTTCGTCGTAGGCGGCAGCAGGTGCTTCACGGGCAAGGAGTTCGAGCACGGCCAGAGCACTGACTTGGGCGGAGACGGCATCCAGCGCCACTAATCGTCCTCCAGAATCGTGGATCGGTCGCGATGAAAGTCGTGTGCGGAATCTAGGCGATCTTGCTGTCTTTGGTCAATTGTTTACATTCTTATGTCATGAACGGATTGGGGGGCTCCGTATAGCGCGCTTCTTGTTGCCGATTGAATGTCTTTGTGATGCGGGTAGTGGTCGCAGCACCTCTTCCGGCACCGGGTGTGTTGATGGCTCACCTTCCGCCCGTGCCGTCCTCCGAACCAGACTTCCTGACATCCGGGCTCCCCAGTGGAGCCGGGGGGGAATGTCATGCAGGAATGCCACCAGGGGGAAACATCATGCAGCAGAGCCAGCTCTCGATCACCCAGAACGACCCGGCCGCCGAGGTGCGCGATTACGAGCGCTCACTGGCCAGGAGCGCCATGTCCCGCACCCGGTCCGACCGCCCCAGCGAGTTCGAGATGCGTGGTCGTACCTGGGATCTGCTCGACGATGTCTTCGCCCCCTCCTACTCGCCCAGCACCGGCATTGCGCTGGACTTTCTCGGCTGGACCGAGGAGTTCACGACGCCCCGCAACGGCTCCATGCTGGAGATCGGCTGCGGCACCGGAATGATCGCCGTCACCGGCGCGCTGGCCGGCTGCGAGCGGGTGGTCGCCTCCGACATCAGTACGCAGGCCGTCGCCAACGCCCGGCTCAACGCCGAACGGCACGGTGTCCGCGACCGCGTGGAGGCGGTGCACAGCGACCTCTTCGACGGCCTGGACCCCGCCGAGCGCTTCGACCTGATCTTCTGGAGCTCCAACTACGTACTCGCGCCCGCCGGTCACGTCTACGGCTCCGTCCACGACATGGCGTACGTCGACCCGGGATACGCCGCCCATCAGCGTTTCCTGGCCGGCGCCCAGGACCGGCTCACCGCGGGCGGCTCCGCGCTGCTGCACTTCAGCTCGCGCGGCGACCTCGACTCGCTGAACGCGCTGGCCGCCGAGGCCGGGCGCGAACTGCGCACCCTGCGGTCCGCGGTCGTACAGGAAGGTGCGCACCCCGTAGAGCACCTGCTGCTGGAGGTCGTGCCGGCCGCCTGACCGGCGGCAGTTCCACCCCAGACAGCCAACCCCTGCCTTCAGCGAGGTCTTTGTGCGCACCCTTCTGGTCGACAACTACGACTCGTTCACCTACAACCTCTTCCACCAGATCGCCGAGGTCACCGGCCACGACCCCGTGGTCGTGCGCAACGACGAAGCGGACTGGAGCCTGCGGGAGCTCGACGCCTTCGACGCGGTGGTGCTCTCGCCGGGACCCGGTACGCCGGAGCGCCGGGCGGACTTCGGGATCTGCCAGGACATCCTCGCCCGGGGTGAACTGCCGCTGCTCGGTATCTGCCTGGGCCATCAGGGACTTGCGCACGCCCACGGCGGACGCGTCGTGCGGGCACCCGAGCCCCGGCACGGCAGGACTTCGGCGGTGCACCACGACGCGAGCGGCCTGTTCGCGGGGCTTCCCTCGCCGTTCGAGGTCGTGCGCTACCACTCGCTCGCGGTCGCCGCGCTGCCGGACGAGCTGGAGGCCACGGCATGGAGCGACGACGGGGTGATCATGGGTCTGCGCCACCGTGAACTGCCGCGCTGGGGTGTGCAGTTCCACCCGGAGTCGATCTCCTCGACGCACGGACACGAACTCATCCGCAACTTCCGGCGAATGGCGCGCGAACACCACGAGAAGGCCGGGACCGCGCACCGCCGCACGATTTCCGCCCAGCGTCCGCCGGTCCTTCGTACGCCCGAACCCGCCGCGCGCCCGCGCATGCGCGTCGTCGTCGACTTCCTCACCACCCGCTGGGACGACGAAGTGGCCTTCGACGCGCTGTTCCGGGACGGTGCGCACTCCTTCTGGCTGGACAGCAGCAGGACCGACAGCGCGGGCCGGTTCTCCTTCCTCGGCAACGCCGACGGCCCGCTCGCCCGGGTGGCCACCGCCGACGTGGCCAGCGGCACGGTCACCGTCACCGGTGCCGACGGCACGGCCGACCACCTGGTGGCCGAGCACTTCCTCGACTGGGTCGACCGCGACCTGCGCTCCCGCGAGGTCCGGGTCCCCGATCTGCCCTTCGGCTTCGCGCTCGGATGGGTCGGCTACCTCGGCTACGAGCTCAAGGCGCAGTGCGGCGGCGAGCAGGCCCACCGGGCCGAACAGCCCGACGCCGTCATGGTCTTCGCCGACCGTGCTGTCGTACTCGACCACCACACCGGCACCACCTACCTCCTCGCACTCGCCGAGGAGGGCGACGAGCAGCCGGCGCGCGACTGGCTGCGGACCACGGCCGACCTGCTGCGCGCGACAGCCGGCCGCTCCCTCGCCGAGCCGCTGCCCCAGCGGCCGCTCACCGGGCTGCGGCTGCGCCACGACCGGGACGACTACCTCGCTCTGATCGACGAGTGCCAGCAGGAGATCGCGGCCGGTGAGACCTACGAGGTGTGCCTGACCAACATGGCCGAGGCGGACGGCACGCCCGACCCGTGGGACACCTACCGCAGCCTGCGCCGCAGTCATCCGGCGCCGTTCGGGGCGCTGCTGCGCTTCGGTGACGTGTCGGTGCTCAGCACCTCTCCCGAGCGGTTCCTGCGGGTCGGTGCCGACGGGTTCGCCGAGTCGCGGCCCATCAAGGGAACCCGGCCGCACGGGGCGACTCCCGCCGAGGACGCGGAGATCCGCCGCGAGCTCGCCGACTGCGAGAAGGACCGCTGCGAGAACCTGATGATCGTCGACCTGGTCCGCAACGACCTCGGCAGGTGCGCCCGCACCGGCACGGTCGAGGCCGACGACATCTTCCGCGTCGAGACGTACGCGACCGTCCACCAGCTCGTCAGCACGGTCCGGGCCCGGCTGCGGCCGGAGCTCACGGCCGTCGACTGCGTACGCGCGGCATTCCCCGGCGGCTCCATGACCGGCGCGCCCAAACTGCGCACCATGCAGCTCATCGACCGTCTCGAAGCCGGCCCGCGCGGTGTGTACTCGGGCGCGATCGGCTACTTCTCGCTCTCCGGCGAGGCCGATCTCAGCATCGTCATCCGCACGCTCGTGATGACACCGGGACGCGTGCGGTACGGGATCGGGGGCGCCATCGTCGCCCTGTCGTCCCCGGAGGAGGAGTTCGAGGAGACGGCGGTCAAGTCGGCTCCGCTGCTGGGCCTCGCCGACTCGGGCTTCCCCGGCCGGGAGCGCAGTCTCGCACCGGTGGCCCACTGATCCGCCTTCCGTAGTACGGCCGGTGCCCCGACCAGGGTCACCGGCCGGCCTGTTCCATCACCCGTTCCACCGCGTCCACCAGCTGCCGCCAGGCTTCGTACTGCCGGTGCGGGGACTCGGTGTTCAGTTCTCTCGCCCGCCGGTCCCAGTCCACGCCGAGGCCGGCCAGGGACTCCAGGTCCTCGCGGGCACTGTGGTCCCGGCCCGAGAGGGTGTCGCCCTCCATGGGGACCACCGCGTCGGACAGCAGGCGGAGACCGTCCGCGGTCAGCGACTGCACCGTTCCCTCGGCCACCAGGCCGCCCGCGAAGCGACCTACCGCGTCCTCGCCGAACGACCACACCAGCCGGTGCGGGCGCGCTCCCGCACGGACCAGCTCGCGCCATCTCGGGCTGTCCAGCATGCGCTCGTACGCGCTGAAGACCAGCCGCGCGACGGAGATGCCCACGCGCCTGCGCAGCGCCTCCGCGGTCCGGCCGGGAGCATCGCTCAGCAGTGAGCGGACCGCCGAGTCGATCTCGCTCACCGGCACCTGCACGGCGGCCGGGATCCGGCCGGGCGCCAGCCCCGCGTCCCGGGCCCGCTCCAGGCCGAGCAGCCAGGCATCGAGAACCCTGTCGTAACTCTCCGCGCTGTACACCGGTCCGAGCGAGACACCGATCCCCTCGGCGAGGCAGTCGGCCGCCGCCGTCAGACCCACCAGGTCGGCCGGCAGACGCACCAGCAGATTGGGCCGGTCCACCGTCCAGTGCAGCGAGCGGGCCTCGGCGAGAGCCGCCCTCGAGTCGTGGATGTGGCCGATGGCGGCGCACACCTGGCCGTCGGCGCCGCGGCTCTGCTCCCACATCGGAAGCAGCGTGTCGCACACCTCCCGGATGTCGCGCGCGGCCAGCGTGCGGGCGGCCTCCGTAGGGCCCGCACCGTACGAACTCAGGTCGCCGAGCCGCGACAGGTACTCGCCGCGGTCGAGCAGGCCCGGCAGCCCGTCGGGGACACATGTGACACCGCGGATGCCATGGGTGCGGACACAGCGCGCCAGTTCCCCGGAGGCGAGCTGCCGGTGGTCGGTGCCCTCGAGCCAGAGGGACACGCCTTCCGCGGCGAGCTGTTCGAGGGGTCGGGTCGTCATTCTCGTTCTCTCGGCATCGGCCCGACGTCCGGGCGACGGCACGTCCATGGGCCCCTCCCTCTCGCAGAGCGTCTTCACGGAGCGTCGGATGTCGCTTCCATGACCCGAAGGTAAGGAGCACATGACGAGGTGAGCCAACGCGGAGCGGCATCCTTGTCAGCTCCACCGGGAACTGCGCGAGTAACTGACAAAGTCCGTTTCCGCAGATGGGCGACCCGGCCGGAGGGAGGCAGAGTGGGAAAGCCGCGCCTCCCGCCGGCCCCGCCCGGTCAGGCGCCCACCGTCACGATCTGGTGCTCCGGGTCGGTCTGCTGCTGGTGGTAGCCGTGCTCCAGGACCTCGCACGCGGGCCGGACACGCGGCGCCCGGACCAGCACCCGCTTCAGCCAGCGGTCGGTGCCGTCGTAGCGGGCACGGAAGGCGATCCGGCCGTGCACCACCGCGTCGTTGTCGACCATCAGCAGGTCGCCCGGCTCGAGCGGGACGATGAACCCGCACTCCTCGAAAGCCGTCCCCAGCTCCTGGTACGCCTCGGCGAACTCCGGATCGTCGGTCAGCATCACGGTGTAGCTGGGGTCGTAGCGGACGCAGAGCCCGTCGTCACCGTCCCACACCGTCGTCATACCGATGCGCTCCTCGTGGGCCGCGTCGTCGTCCTCGTAGCTGTCGTCCGGCTCGATGACCAGAGCCGGCCTGCGCAGCTGCTCGAGAGTCCGCGCGGACAGCGGCGCGCGCCGGATGCCCGCCAGCCGGGTGCCGATGTCGTCGGGGTTGCGTATGCACGCGAGCAGCAGCAGATCCGCGCGAGCCGGGTGGAAGCCGTCCTCGGTGTGCCAGGTGAGCGGGACGGTGCTGCTCGCGCCGACCTGCATCTCCTCGCAGCCCGGGCTGGGCAGGATGTTGTGCACCACCCGGCCGTCCTGCTGGTCGGTCCAGCCGAACACCCGGCCCAGCAGCCGGGCGGCGAGGGCCAGCGCGACGTCGTGCGCCGCCGAGTCGTCCGGGTCGGTGGCGGACCAGTGGGTCGGGGTGGGACCCGGCTCGGCGAAACCGTCGAACAGGCCCCGCACCACCCGGAATCCGCTGCTCGGGTCGGGCGCGCCCAGCCATGCGCGCAGCCGGTTCGCG
Source organism: uncultured Actinomycetota bacterium (assembly GCA_963836215.1). Classification (GTDB taxonomy): domain Bacteria; phylum Actinomycetota; class Actinomycetes; order Streptomycetales; family Streptomycetaceae; genus Streptomyces. The sequence goes on along the minus strand of CAWIIU010000005.1, from coordinate 2,677,837 downwards.
AGCGGCTCCGGCAGCTGCCACTCGGGGCGGCCGAGCACCGTGTCACCCAGCGCGCCGGCCGCGACCCGCTCGGCCACCGCCTCGGTGAACTCCTTCCGCAGCGCCGCGGGCAGTGAATGGATGGTCATCTCGGTCATGGCGGACTCTCGTTTCGACAGCGGGGGATACGCGGACGGGGAGTCCGCGGGCGGCGGGGTCACAGCGTGCGGGCTGCGGCACGCAGCCGTTCGAGGGCCAGTTCCTGGTCGGCCATCAGGTGCTTGGCCCGGTTGCGTACCGACGCCTCGGCCAGCGCCGGTTCGTCGCGGGCCATCGCCACACCGATGCGCAGCGCGCTCCAGGAGTGGGCCACCCGGTCCACGATGCGTGCCGCCTCCCGCAGGTCCGGGGCGTCGAACTCGTGGGCCGTGGCGGCGAGATAGTCGCCGTGCACACCCGTCATCGCGAGAACCGCGCCGATGGCGATGAAGGCCTCGTCGATCACGGACTCGTCACCACTGGCGAGCCGGTCGCCCAGCTCGTCCAGGAACGTGCGCTGGCCGGCGAGACCGGACAGCTCGGGGCCGGGGTGACCGGCCGCGAAGGCACGGTCGTTGGCGGCCAGGACACCGCGTACGAAGTCCCGGTCGTGCGGCGGGACCTCGCCGTCGACGCCGACCTCCAGCCAGCGGTTGGCCACCGGGTTGTCCGTGAAGAACAGGTCGCGGTCGTGCAGCACCGGATTGGCCGAGTCCCGGGCGTCGGTGAACTGTCCCCGCGGGATGGCACCTTGGAAGCGGGGCGGCACCGGGTCGGCGACCAGCACCAGGTCGCGCTCGTCGTCGAAGCCGTACACGGTCAGCAGGTGGTTGGTGTGCACGTCCCGGTAGGCGGGGCGGAACGGCAGGTGGAAGTTGTCGGCGGCGGCTGCGACGGCGGTGCCGGCGAGGACCGCCGCCCGCACCTCCTGCCAGCCGGACTCGGCGTCCTCGGGCCAGTGCCAGCGCGACCACACCGGGTGGTGCGGGGCGAGGCTCTCCAGCAGCCCGTCGCGATGCAGCGGGAAGTAGTACTCCTCACGCCGGATGTCGTCGGGCCGGTGGAAGAAGCCCCAGTTGGCGCCGAGCACCTGGAGCGGGTCCAGACCCAGGTGCCGCAGGAGCACCCCCATCGTGGTGTGCAGGCAGTGCCCCAGGTCGTGGCGCCAGGGGGCGATGTTGGGCAGCTCCACCCTCATGCTTCAACCGTCCTTCGGGACTCGAGCGTCATGGCGAAGATGTGCATGGCCGGGTTGTCGGGCAGCTCCACGGCGGTCACGGTGCCGGGCACGGTGACGGGCACCCGTTGCGCCCAGACGGACGGCGGCATGTTGTGCTGGGAGTGCCTCGGGTACATCAGATAGCGCGTACGGAAGGCGAGCAGCTCCCCGAAGCGCTGGTCGGTCTCCGGCCAGAAGTCGGAGATGCGCAGCCACTGGCGGCGCACCGCACCGCCCGCGTAGTGCAGCAGCAGCTCGTCCTCGGTGCGGCGCTCGGCGGCGGCGAGGACATGGATCCACTGGTGTTCGCCCGGCGGGACCTCGATGAACTGGCCGCGGCAGCGCAGGTTGTCCAGCGAGGTTCCGGCCGCGGCGGCGTCCTTGCCCGGCAGCCGGAACGGGGTGCCCTCCACGACGGTCTCGCCGCCCGAGCCGGGAAGTCCCTCGGCCGGAAAGGTATTGCCCCATACATTGAAGCCGCCGGTGGTCGGCCAACGCCGTGGCGCGGAAACGCCCTTTCCGTTGAAAAGGCCGTCCAGCGGGACCGGGACGAAGTCCACCTGGTTCACCTGCGGTTGTTCAACATCGATTAGGTTCGGCATATGAACCTCCTTGACAGTGCGACAGAAATTGCATTCATGGGATTCGGAACGGGTCCGGCTGTCACCGCGGATCTCGCCGGGCAGGTCGCCGCGGTCACCCGGGCGTCCTTCGTCGGCTCCGACCCGCTTCCGGGGCTGCCGCCGCCCGACGGCGCGGTCGAGCCGGCCGACGCGGTGATCGCGGATCTGGAGGCCGGGGCCGGCCTGTGGATCGCCAGGGACGCGGACGGTGAACTCGTCGGCAGCATCCGCGCGATGCCCAAGGGCCCCCATGCCTGGGAGGTGCGGCGACTGGGTGTCTCTCCCCAAGCCCTCGGTACGGGTCTTGCGCGGCGCCTGATACGGGCCATGGAGTCGGATGTGGCTGCCGCGGGTGCGGACCGGGTGGTCCTCGACGCGGTGGTCGAACGCGGCAACCCGCCGGTGTACGCCCGGCTCGGCTACCGGACCGTGCGCTATCTCCCCAACCCCGACAAGCCGCTGTCGGAGGTGACGATGGAACGCCCGCTCGCGGACCCGCCCGAGCGCGTCGGCCACCCGCATCCGACCGGGACGCTGGCCGAGGGCACCGCCCTGGTGGACTGGTTCACCACCGGAGACGGCACGGCCGCGGCGGTTCTCACGACCCATCGGGGTCCGGACGAGTTCGCCGGACTGCCCGACCGCCGTGCCAGAGCCGGCGGCGCGCTGCACATCGGCACGGACGCCTGGGTGGACGGCAGCGAGGTCCGCGACGGCTGGCGGGAGATGCTCGCCACCCACGCCGACACCGTCGAGAGGGATTCGGTCCATGGGGATCTGCTGATCTTCGGCCGTGCCCCGGCCGTGATCGCGCCCTGCCTGATGCCCCGTACCCTCGCGGACGACGTCCTCGCGCTGTGCCGCTCGTACCCGAGAGACCCGGCGTAGGACTACTCGCGGAACCGCACCACCTCCTCGGCGGCGTCGGCGATCCGCTCGGCGGTCACCCCGGCCAGCGCGAGCAGTTCACGCTCGCTGCCCACCTCGTCGTGGAAGCCGTCCGGGACACCGATCCTGCGCACCCGGCACGGCCGGCGCTCGGCGGTCAGCTCGCTCACCGCCGCGCCGAGGCCGCCGACCAGGACGGAGTCCTCGACGGTGACCACACCCGCCGTCTCGCGGGCGGCGGCCAGGACGGCTTCTTCGTCGATCGGCTTGACGGTGTGCATGTTCAGGACCCGGGCGCCGATACCGCGGCCGGCCAGCAGTCCGGCCGCCGCGAGCGCCTCGGACACCGGCAGCGGGCCGGTCGCCACGATGGTCACGTCGTCACCGGCGCGCAGCAGGTTCGCCCTGCCGATCTCGAAGTCGTACGGACCGTCGTGGACCAGCGGGGTGGCCGCGCGGCCCAGGCGCACATACACCGGGCCGGGGAAGGCGTCGGTGTCGGCGATGGCGCGCACGGCGTACTCGGTCTCCGCGGCGTCGGCCGGCACCACCACCGTGAGGTTCGGCAGGGTGCGCAGGATCGCCACGTCCTCCAGTGAGTGATGGGTCGGTCCGTAGTGCCCGGCGGAGAACCCGCCGTGGGTGCCCACGATCCGCACCGGCAGGTTGTTGCCCGCGATGTCCACCTTCACCTGCTCGCAGGCACGGGTGGCCGCGAACGAGGCGATGGTGTTGGCGAACGGTACGAGACCGTCGGCGGCGAGCCCCGCGGAGACCCCCATCAGGTTCGCCTCGGCGATGCCCACATTGACGTACTGGCCGGGGAGTTCGGCCTCGAAGCTGTCCTCGAGACCTCCCATGTCGGTGTCCACCGCGAAGATCCGCGGGTCGGACTTGGCGAGGTCGAGCAGAGTCGCGCGGTAGACGTCGCGGCTCGCGTCCGCGTACCGCTCCTGCCACGCGGGCACGACGGCGACGGCTGTTTCCTCCACGACGGTCACGGCATCCTCCTCGAACGGGCCCGCAGGCCGGACAGTGCACGCCGGTGCAGAGCCGGGCCGAGCTTCACCGAATGCGACTTCTTCTTGTTCTCGAACAGCGGGACGCCCTTGCCCTTGACCGTCTCGGCGATCACCATCGTGGGCCGGCCGGTCGCCGCGGGCAGCGCGGTGAACACGCCGCGCAGGGCGTCCAGATCGTGGCCGTCGACCTCGACGGTCTCCCAGCCGAAGCTGCGCCACTTGTCGGCGAGCGGTTCGAGGCCCATCCGCTCCTCGGTGTGCCCGGTGATCTGGAGACGGTTGCGGTCGACGATCCCGACGAGGTTGTCCAGCCGCAGATGGGCCGCCGACATCGCGGCCTCCCACACCGAGCCCTCCTGGATCTCGCCGTCGCCCATCAGGACGAACACCCGGCTGGGGCGGCCCTGGCGCCGGGCGGCGACGGCGCTGCCGACCCCGAGCGAGAGTCCGTGACCGAGCGAACCCGAGGGGAACTCCACCCCCGGCAGCCGGCGCAGGGGGTGACCGGCGAGCCGGCCGCCGGACACGCCGTACTGGGCGAGCTCGTCGACGGGCAGGAAGCCCCGCGCGGCGAGTACCGCGTACAGGGCCGCGGAGGCGTGGCCCTTGCTGAGGACGAACCGGTCCCGGTCCGGCCAGCCGGGCTCGTCCGGGCGCAGTCGCAGCACCTCGTTGTAGAGCAGCGTCATCACGTCCGCCGCGGACAGGCTGCCGCCGACGTGCGTGCCGTGCGGGCTGGTGCCCATCTCGAGGATCTGCTCACGGACGAGCTGGACCAGTTCCTCGGTGGGGACGGTGCCGACAGTCGTCTTCATCACACACCCGCCTTCTCGGCCGTGGCCCACGCGGGGCGGTGGTCGAGCCCGGCAGCGGCCGTACCGAGGGTGTCCAGGTGTCCCCAGACCTTCTCGAAGGCGTCCGCGATGCGCTGGAGCACCGGCCCCGAAGCCGGGTTGAGGTGCCAGCGCTGCAGGGTCAGCGAGTCCTCGATGACCTCGCAGGTCACCGGGAAGTCCTCGGCGCGGTGGCCCAGTTCGCGGAAGGCCGGCTGGCCGGGCAGCGGGACCACCTGGTACGGCTGCACCGGCACCCCCTCCGCCCGCAGCGCCCGGTGCAGGATCGAGCGCATCGCGCCCGGCTCGACCCCGGCGTGGCCCATGGCGGCCGGGTCGAAGCGCAGCCGCAGGATGTGCCAGGCGTGGGTGCGGTCGGCCGGGATGTGCGGCACCCGCAGTCCCGGCAGGTGCCGGACCCGGTCGAGGAACGCCTCCACATTGCGGGTGCGGGCCGCGTGGTACTCGTCGAGCCTGGCCAGCTGGGCGCGGGCGAACGCGGCCTGTACGGCACTCAGTTTCTCGTTGCCGGCGAGCAGCCGCGAGCGGTAGTCGCGCTCCTTGGCGCCCTGGAGCTTCTCGCCGAACTGGCGGCGCAGCTCCACCGCCCGGTGCAGTTCGGCCGAACCGGTGGTGACCAGCCCGCCCTCGCCGCAGGTGGGCAGGTTCTTCACCACATTGAGGCTGAAGGTCGCGATGTCGCCGAGCGAGCCGGTGCGGGCGCCGCGGTAGGTCGCCGCGTGCGACTGGGCGGCGTCCTCGACGAGCAGCAGGCCGTGCCGGTCGGCGATGGCACGGAACGCGGTCATGTCGGCCGGCAGACCGTGCAGGTGCACCACCACGATCGCCCGGGTGCGCGGCGTGACGGCGGCCTCGGCGGCGGCCGGGTCCATGCAGAAGGTGACCGGGTCGATGTCCACGAACACCGGCCGCAGCGACCGCTGTACGGGGCCGATGGCGCTGGCGATGAAGGTGAACGCGGGCACGAGCACCTCGGCGCCCGGCTCGATCCCCGCGGCGGCCAGGGCCAGTTCGATGGCGGCGGTGCCGTTGGAGACCGCGGCGCAGTGTGCGGCGCCGACGTACTCGGCCCACTCCCGTTCCAGGAGCTGGACCTCACCGTTGGTGTTGTTGGAGGTGAACTGGCCGCTGTCCAGCACCCGCAGTGCCGCGTCGCGTTCCGCGTCGGTCACCACCGGCCAGCCGATCAGCGCCTGGTCCGCGTCCTGGGCGGTCACCGTGCGGGTGCCGCCGAACATGGCGAGCTTGGGCATGTCGGTCATGCTCCGATCGGGAGGTCGGCGGCCGTGAGGTCCGCGGGTGTACGGACGACGCAGTCGGCGGCGTGCACGGTCACCCCGGCCCGGTCGGGCAGGCGGACCGCGAGCAGTTCGTCGCGGCGGGGGACCGGTATCCGGGCGGTACGGCGGCTGTCCTCGGCGGTGCCGGTGGTGCGCAGCCACTCGGGGTCGGCGCCCTCGCGATAGTGCAGCCACACCTCCTCGTCGAGCTCGTCGAGCTCGTCCGGGCGGTCGGCGGACAGCAGCAGGCGGACCCAGTCGTACTGGCCGGCCGGCACCGGCAGCAGGCGGCCGTCGCACGGCACGGGTGCGGTCAGCGGGATCGCGGTGACCCGGGTGGTGGTCGTCTGTGTACTCATCAGGCTCATCTCGGTCGTCTCCAGGTCACTGAGGGGTGCGCCGTCAGCGCGCGGCGAGGCGGTTCAGGACGTAGTCGACGTAGCGGCCGACCATGCCGGTGCCGAGGACGTCGATCGCGCCGTGGAACTCGGGTGTGTGGTTGACCTCGTTGACGAAGAGCTCGCCGTCCGGGCCCTCGAGGAGGTCCACGGCGAGCACCCCTTCGCCCATCGCGTCGGCGGTGGCGATCAGGAGCTTCTCCAGCTCCGGGGTGGGCATGCAGACCTCGGGGCGTCCGCCGCGCGCGGTGTTGGTGCGCCAGTGGTCCGAGTACTTGTAGATCGCGCCGATCACCTCACGGCCGAAGACGTACGCCCGGATGTCGCGGCCCGGCTTGTCGATGTACTCCTGGATGTACGTGATCTGGTGCTGCGGACCGGTCAGCGCGGCCTTGTGCTCGAGCACCGCCTCCGCCGTCTCGCGTTCCTTCAGCCGGGCGCCCAGCCGGCCCCAGGAGCCGGTGAGCGGCTTGGCGACCACCGGGTAGCCGAACTCCTCCAGGGCCTCCAGCGCCGCGTCGGGCGTCAGGCCCACCAGGACGCGCGGGGTGGGGATGCCGGCGTCGAGCAGCCGCAGCGTGGTCAGCAGCTTGTCGCCGCAGGTCGTGATGATGTCGTGGCTGTTCACGACGGTCAGCCCCGCGTGCTCCAGGAGCCGGGTCGCGTACACGTTGCGGGTGTGCGAGATCTCCCGGCTGAGCGCGCCCCGGTACGGCAGTCGCAGCCCGTCGGGGCGGAACACCGCGGTACGGGTGTCGAGCAGTTCGTACGGAACACCTCGGCGGTCGAGCTCTTCGAGGAGCCTGCGCTCCTCGACCCGGATCCGGGAGAAGAGCACGGCGAGCGGCGCGTCCGGGTCGCCCTGACGGGCAGGCGCGGCGGGTGTGGTCGGATCAGTCATAGCAGAGCACCTGTTTTCTCGACGGCACCCGCCGGAACCCTGCCGAGCGAGACGGCGAGGAGCCCGAGAGCGTCGGTCAGGACGTCGATGGCGAGCCGGTAGTCACGCAGGTCGATGTGTTCGTGATCGGTGTGGTCGAGGTGCGCGTCACCCGGTCCGTACGCCGCGACCGGGCAACGCCAGTGCGGCGCCACCACGTTCATGTCGGACGAGCCGAGCTTGACCTTGGGCACGGGCCTGTGGCCACGGCCCCTGATCGCGGCGGTCAGCGCCCGCACCACCGGATCGGTGCGCGGCGAGCGGACCGCCTCGGTGCGCTCGACGACCGTGATCCGGCCGCCCTGCGCGGTTTCGGCCAGCCAGCCCAGGAAGCCGTCGGTGTCGAAGCCCGGGGGCAGCCGGCAGGAGATGTCGAGCGAGGCCCGCTCGATGTCACCGGTCATCCCCACGAGCGCGGGCAGCGCCTGCTCGAAGAGCGGGGCGTCGGGGTGGAACCGGGCGAGCCGGTCGCGGAGCCGGGCCCAGAAGCCGGTGGCGACCTCGGTGGCCTTCTCCTCCGGGCTGCTGGTGTGCGCGGCCGGCCGCTCGACCTCGTAGCGCAGCCGCAGGATGCCCTTGTAGCCGAGCACCACCCCGTCGACGCCGCTCGGTTCACCGATCACCAGTGCGTCCGGGCAGTGCCGGTCGATCAGGTGCAGCGCGCCGCGCGACTCCCGCTCCTCGTCCACTGCCCCGACCACCACGAACCGGGCGCGGACGCCGTCGGCGGCGGCGCGGGCCGCGGCCCAGGCCATCGTGGCCAGCGGGCCCTTCGCGTCGACCGTGCCGCGGCCGTGGAGCAGTTCGCCGCGGCGCTCGACGGAGAGGATGCCGGGGACCGTGTCGATGTGGCCGAGCAGCATGATCACCGGGCCGTCCGCGTCGCCGGTCTCACCGATGGCGTTGCCGGCCTCGTCGACGTACGCCGTGAAGCCCATCCGGTCGAACCAGCGGACCAGTGCCCGCGAGGCCGATCGTTCGCCGCCCGACACCGAGGGGGTTTCCACGAGTTCGAGCAGCAGGGGCACGGGGTCGGGCCCTGTCTCCGCTGTGGCGGAGCCGGGTCGGTTCACGGCCGGGACTCCCGCATCTCGTCGCCGACCGCGTTGTAGTCGACGAGCAGCATGTCCCGGGTGCCCTGGCCCGACGTCGCGGCGATCGGCGTGACCTCGTGCATGATCGCGGCGTCGACCACGAGCATCCCGTCCAGCGGCTCGAGCAGCGTCAGGGAGGTGTCCGGCAGCCCGTCGCGGTAGACGCGCGACACACCGCCGGTGCAGTTGCGGCGGCCGAGCAGGTGCATACCGACGTAGTCGTGTCCGTCGCGGTGCCGGCCCTCGGGGGTCGGCAGGCCGGGCGTCTCGTCGGCGACCGTACGCACCATGTGCAGTCCGATCTCCCACTCCTTGCGGCCGTCGCCCGAGCCGATCAGCCGCAGGCCGTCGGTGAGCAGCGCCAGCAGCACCGGGTGCGAGAGGTCCTCCTGGGCCATGGGCTCGAAGTGGCGGGCCTTGCCCATGTGGATCGGGATGTGCTCGGCGGACTGCTGGAACACGGTGTGCGGCAGGGGGGCGAACACCGGCCCGTCGGCCTGGACTTCGGCCTGGACCCGGCCGTAGCGGCGGGTCCTGTACGTACCGCAGTTGTCCAGGTTCTCGTCGGGCGCCAGGTGGTTCCAGAGGGCCTGGAACGAGGCCAGTTCGGCGGGCGGGAACCGGTCGGGGTCCTGCGTACGGCGGAAGACGGTGAAGCCTTCCAGGAAGAGCTCGGTCCCGGCGGCGTCGGTCGTCCGGTCGCGGTTGTCGGTGCGCACTGGTGCGATGGTCATGCGAGGTTCTCCAATTCGGCTGCCCGGATTCCGGGCGGATCGGGTACGGGCGCGACGCCGTCAGCTGGCGAGGGCCTCTCGGGCCTTGGCTGCCTCGTGGTCCTCGGCGGCTACGAGGTCCTCGGTGGTACGGGGCACGGCAGCGATGTCCGTGCCGGTGCCGGTGCCGGTGCCGGTGCCGCTGCCGAGCTGGGCGGCGAGCTGCTCGATCGTGTGGTTGCCGAGCAGTACGGACAGCGGGACCGGCGAGCCGGCGTCCGTGAGGAGCTGGAACATCTGGACCGCGCGCAGCGAGTCACCGCCCACGTCGTAGAAGTCGTCCTGGACGCCGATGTCCTGCACGCCGAGCACTTCCGACCAGAGGCCGGCGATCACGAACTCGTCGGCCGTGCGAGGCGCCACGGGAACCCGCTCGCTCACTGCGGCTTCCGGTGGGGGGAGTTGTTGGGTGTTGGTCTTGCCGTTGGGGAGTTGGGGGAGGTGGGTGAGGTGGGTGAGGTAGGTGGGGATCATGGCGGTGGGGAGGTGGTGGCGTAGGTGGGTGCGGAGTTGGGTGGGGGTGGGGGGTTGGGTGTTGGGGGGTGTTGTGTAGTAGGTGGCGAGGTGGGTGGTGTGGTCTGGGGTGGTGTGGGTGGTGGTGATGGTGTGGGTGATGTGGGGGTGGGTTTGGAGGGCGGTGTCGATTTCGGCGGGTTCGATGCGTTGGCCGCGGATTTTGATCTGGTGGTCGTTGCGGCCGAGGTATTCGAGGGTGCCGTGGGGGGTCCAGCGGGCTTGGTCGCCGGTGGCGTAGAGGCGTTGGCCGGGTTGGGTGGGGTGGGGGGTGAAGCGGTCGGCGGTGAGGGCGGGTTGGTGGTGGTAGCCGCGGGCGAGGGGGGTGGCGCCGATGTGGAGGTGTCCGGTGACGCCGATGGGGACGGGTTGGTGGCGGGTGTCGAGGACGTGGAGTTCGGTGCCGGTGATGGGGGTGCCGATGGGGATGCGGGGTGTGGTGGTGGGGGTGTGGGTGTGGGCGGTGACGTCGATGGCGGCTTCGGTGGGGCCGTAGAGGTTGTGGAGGCGGGCGGCGGGCAGGACGGTGGTGAAGTGGGTGGCGAGGCGGGGGGTGAGTTCTTCGCCGGAGACGATGACGTCGCGCAGGGTGGTGCAGTGGGGGGTGTGGGGGTGTTCGAGGAAGTAGCGGAGCATGGAGGGCACGAAGTGGCAGACGGTGGTGCCGGTGTGGTGGATGAGGTGGGCGAGGTGGGCGGGGTCGCGGTGTCCGCCGGGTGTGACGAGCTGGACGGTGGCGCCGGTGGTCAGGGGCCAGGTCCATTCCCAGCCGAAGACGTCGAACCCGATGGGGGTTTTGAACAGGACCCGGTCGCGGGGGGTGAGCGGGTAGGCGTTCTGCATCCACACGATCCGGTTCACGAACGCGCCGTGCGTGTTGACCGCACCCTTCGGCGCACCGGTCGAGCCGGAGGTGTAGAGAACGTAGGCCGCATTGTCCGCACGGACGGTGACCTCCGGCGCGGTGGCGGGAAGCTGGGCGAGGGTGTCGCGTTCGGTGTCGAGGTTGATGACCTGTGCGGTGTCCGGCAGGTCGAGGCGGTTGACGGTGTCGGTGGTTGGGGTGTGGGTGAGGATCAGGGGGGTGCGTGAGCCGGTGGCCATGGCGGTGAGCCGGCCGGGCGGGTAGTCCGGGTCGAGCGGCAGATAGGCGGCACCGGCTTTCAGCACGCCGAGCAGCGCGACCACGAGGTCGGTGGAGCGGTGCAGGCAGATCCCGACCACGTCCTCCACCCCGACCCCGGCCGCCTGCAGACGGTGCGCCAGCCGGTTCGCCGCCGCATCCAACTCCCCATAAGTCAGGCCCTGACCGGATTCGTCAGTGACAGCCGGCGCGTCGGGCGTCCTGGCGGCCTGGGCACTGATGCGTTCATGCATCAGCCCCACCACCGGCTCCGGATCCGGACTGCTGAACGAAGCAATCAGCTCCCGCTCACTCGGGCTGGTCAACGGATGCGCGTCGACGGGCAGTTCGGGCTGGGCGGTGCAGGCTTCGAGGAGTCGTAGCCAGGCGTGGGTGAGGCGTTCCATGCCGTCCTGGTCGAACAGGTCGGCGGCGTACTCCAGCCGGCCCGTCAGGGTGCCGTCCGGCTGTTCCCGCAGATGCAGTGCGACCTCGAACTGGGCCCGCCCGGCGGTGCTGGAGAACTCCGTCACCCGTGCTCCGGGCAGCTCCCACCCGCCACGCGGGGTGTTGTCCAGCGCCAGCAGCACCCGCAGCAGGTCCTTGCCCGCCACCTGCGCCACCTTCTCGAACGGCACCTCCTGATGCGCCAGCGCACCCAGAGCCGTCTCCCGCGCCCGCTCCAACAAACCCGTGAACGACACCCCGCCACCGGTGTCCACCCGCAGCGCCAGCGTGTTCACGAAGAACCCGACCAACTCCTCCAGCTCGGCCCGTGAACGGCCCGCCACCGGCGTCGCGACCACCACATCCGACTGCCCCGACCAACGCCCCAGCACCCCGGCGAACGACGCCAGCAACCCCTGGAACACCGTCGCCCGGCCCGACTCCGCCACCCGACGCAACCCGCCCACCACAGACGCCGGCACCGTCACCGCAACCGAAGCCGCCGGATACGACGACACACCCTCCGACCGCACCTGCCCCGCCGGCAGCTCCAGAGCACCCGCACCCGCCAGCGCCCCACGCCAGTACCCCAGCTCCTCCTCCAGCCGCTCACCACTCAACTCCTCGCGCTGCCACACCGCGAAGTCCCCGTACTGCAACTCCGGCTCACCCAGCACCGGCCCCCCACCACCGGCAGCGAACCCCGCATACAGCACACCCAGCTCACGCAGCACCACACCCAGCGACCAGCCGTCCACCACCGCATGATGCGCCACCAGACCGATCACCCACTCACCCTCACCCAGCCGGCCCACCACCACCCGAACCAACGGACCCACCGCCAGATCGAACGGCTCCTGAACCACCGAGCCGAACCACTCCTCCACACCCCCCGGCTCCACATCCACCACCGGCACCCCCACCACACCGGCCTGCTCCACCACCTGCTGCAACACACCCCCCACCCACACAAACCGCGTACGCAACGCCTCATGACGAGACACCACCACACCCACCGCACGCTCAACCAAACCCACATCCAACACACCCGAAACCCGCAAACCACCCCCCACGTGATACGCCGACCCCGCACCCACCGCATCCAAAAGCCACAACCGCTCCTGCCCAAACGAAGCGGGGAACAGGAAGACGTCTTCGTCGAACTCGGCTTCAGACATGGCGGTTTCAGCCCTCCGGTACGTGGGATACGGGCAGTCGATCGAGCCCGGATCCGAGGCTCGCAGTGCGGCCGGCCCCGCAACAGTCGGGAGGAACCCCTACGCCGGGCAGCCCGATCGGCCCGTGGAGGCTGTAGGGGATTCCCCCGACTACCCCGGCTGCGCTTGGGCGGTGACGCTCGTGACCGGGCCGGAGACATGACACGGCCCGTCCGACACAAGGAGGAACGGGATGACCACCGCTACCGCGGTCACCACCTGCCCGGAGTGCGAGGACGCCGTCGCCGTACCCGACGGCGCTCGTCAGAGCGAGATCGTCGAGTGCGGCGGATGTCTGAGCGAGCTCGAAGTGATCACCACCGCGCCGCTGCTGCTCGCGCTGGCCCCCGAGGTCGAGGAGGACTGGGGCGAGTAGTCCGTCCGTCCGCTGTGCCCCGGGCACCCGTCCGGGGACAGGCGCTCCCAGGGCCTCTCGTTCGGATCTCGCCGGACCGGCCTGATCCGAACGAAAGACCCGGGCGCCCCCCCATCCGATCAGTTCAGACCTGGAGGTCCTCGTGATCCGTGCCGGCGTCTACGGCGCGTCAGGGTACATCGGTGGAGAGCTGCTCCGGCTGCTGCTCGGCCACCCCGAGGTGGACATCGTCAGTGCGGTGTCGAGCAGGCTTTCCGGCCGCAGGGTGGACACCGCCCACCCCAATCTGCGCGGCAGTACCGATCTGCTGTTCTGCGCGCCGGCGGACGTCGCCGACTGCGACGTGATCTTTCTGGCTGTCTCGCCGTCCGTGGCGATGGACCTGGTTCCGGAACTCGCCGGGAAGGCGCCGGTCATCATCGACCTCAGCGGCGGGTTCCGGCTGCGCGACCCGGAGGTCTTCGCCCGCTACTACGGCGAGCACACCCGGCCCGAGCTGCTGGAGCAGTTCGTCACCGGCTGGCCGGAGCGCTACCGCAAGGAGCTCCTCACGGCCGACCGGATCTCGATGCCCGGCTGCATGGCGAACGCGGCCACACTGGCCCTCTACCCGCTGGCCGCCGAGGGGCTGATCCGCCCGGACGTCGCCATCGACGGCCGAGTCGGCTCGTCCGGCTCCGGGGTCAGCGCGGACGCCATGAACCTGCATGCCGAACGCAGCGGCGCCATGCGGGTGTTCAAGCCCCAGCGGCACCGCCACGAGGCGGAGGTCGCGCAGGGCACCGGCCTGACCGCGCGCATGAGCGCGACCGGTGTGGAAGCCGTGCGCGGCGTCCAGGTGCTGATCCGCGTGTCGGCCGCCGACGGTGTCACGCTCGGCGAACGGGAGCTGCGCAAGCTCTACCGCGCGTACTACGCGGACGAGCCGTTCGTCCGGATCGTCGCGCAGAAGCGCGGCCTGTACCGGCTGCCCGAGCCGAAGATCCTCAACGGCTCCAACTTCTGCGACATCGGCTTCGCCACCGACCCCGACGACGGCAGCGCGGTGCTGATCGCCGCGCTGGACAACCTCGTCAAGGGCGGCGCGGGCAACGCCGTACAGACCATGAACATCCGCTTCGGCCGTCCCGAGACCCTCGGGCTCGGATTCACCGGCCTCCACCCGGTCTGAGAGCGGCCAGGGACAAGCACGGAGAGAGAAGGGAACAGCTGTGGCAGACGGACTGACCGTCGTGAAGTGCGGCGGCGCCGCCGGAGTGGATCCGGTACGGGTCTGCGCCGATGTCGCCGCGCTGGTCAAGGCGGGCGAGCGGGTCGTGCTGGTGCACGGCGGCTCGGCCGAACTGGAACAGCTCGCGGGCCGGCTCGGTGTACCGCAGCGCACCATCACCTCGCGCAGCGGCGTCACCTCGCGCTACACCGACGACGCGACACTCGAAGTGCTGACCCTGACGCTGGCCGGGCAGGTCAAGCCGGCCATCCTGGTCGAACTGGCCGGACACGGAGTGCCCGCGGTCGGACTGACCGGCCTCGACGCGGGTCTGCTGCGGGCCCGCCGCAAGAACGCCATCCGGGCCCGCGTGGACGGCCGCACCGTTCTGGTGCGCGACGACCACAGCGGGCGAATCGACGAGGTCGACCCCGCCGCGCTCAAGGTGCTGCTCGACGCCGGGATCACCCCGGTCGTCTCGCCGCCCGCGCTCGCCGAGGACGGCCGGCCGGTGAACGTCAACGCGGACCGTGCGGCCACCGCGGTCGCCGTCGCGCTCGGCGCCGACCGCCTGGTGTTCCTGACCGCGGCCCCCGGCGTTCTCGCCGACCCGCGTGATGCCGGCAGCCGCCTCGACCGCTGCGAACTGCCGGCGGAGGGAACCCCGCCGGGCGCCGAGGGCGGCATGGCCGTGAAGCTCATCGCCGCGCGCGAGGCGCTGACCGGCGGCGTCCCCGAGGTGCTGATCGCGGACGGCCGCGCCGAGGAACCGGTGCGGCGTGCCCTGGCCGGCGACTCGACCACGGTCGTGCTCGCCGAGGAAACCAACCATGCAGGGGGAGCGGGACATGAGTGACCTCAAGCGGGTGCCCCGTCGGGCCACCCGTGCGCCCGGCGCCGGGGCGCTGGGCGCCGGAGGCGCGCGGCAGGCACTGCAGCGGTTGCAGGACAGCCGCAAGGCCGAGCAGCGCATCGAGCGCGCGGACCGCGACCGCAGTCTGCCGCTCGCCGCCGCGCAGCAGCGGCTGTGGTTCCTCGACCAGTGGAACCCCGGCTCGGCCGCCTACAACGCACCGCTCGCCCTGCGTCTGACCGGACCGCTCGACCCCGCGGTCCTCGGCCGTGCGCTGACCGGAGTGGTGGAGCGGCACGAGATCCTGCGCACCCGCTACGGGAGCGCGGACGGACTGCCGCACCAGATCGTGGAGGATGCGGCCCTCGTCCGGCCGGTCCTCACCGATCTGCGCGAACTCCCCGAGGAAGAGCGGGAGAAGCACGTCACCGAACTGATCGCGGAGGGCGCGCGACGCCCCTTCGACCTGGTCACCGGACCGGTGCTGCGGGCAGAGCTGTTCCGCCTCGCCGACGAGGAGCACGTCCTGCTCCTGAACATCCACCACATCGCCACCGACGGCTGGTCCACCGCGATCGTCTCGCGCGAGGTGATGGTGCGGTACGCGGCCGAGGCCGCCGGCCTCCCCGACCCGCTGCCGCCGCTGCCCGTCCAGTTCGCCGACTACGCGGTGTGGCAGCGCCGCAAGCTGGCGGAGTCGACCTTCGGGGACCGGCTCGCCTACTGGACCGAGCGCCTCGACAACCTGCCCGTACTCGACTTCCCCACCGACCGGCCGCGTCCCAAGCAGCCCACGGGTGCCGGCTCGGTGCGGGAGAGCCGGCTGCCCGCACGGCTGCAGCGCGCCATGGTGGAGCTGGCCCGCGGCGAGCGCGTCACCGTGCTGACCGTCGCCCTGGCCGCCTTCCAGGCGCTGCTCACCCGCTGGACCGGGCAGGACGACATCGTCGTCGGCTCGGTCGTCAACGGCCGTACACAGCCCGAGATCGAGCCACTGGTCGGCTTCTTCGCCAACACACTGGTGCTGCGCACCGACACATCCGGCGACCCGACCTTCCGTGAGCTGCTGGCCCGGACGAACGACACCGTCGTGGGCGGTCTGATGCACCAGGACGTGCCGTTCGGCAAACTGGTGGACGCGCTGCAGCCCGAGCGCGAGGCCGGCCGCAACCCGCTGTTCCAGATCTCCTTCACCCTGCAGAACGCGAGCGCGGACGGCGAGGACCTGGGCGAACTGCGCATCGAGCAGGTGCCGCTGATCGTCGGCACCTCGCGTTTCGACCTGGCGTTCCAGCTCACCGAGGTGCCCGGCGAGGGCTACCACATGTGGATCGAGTACTCCACCGAGCTGTTCGACAGCGACCGCATCGACCGTCTGATCAGCCACTACGAGCGCCTGCTCGAAGCAGTCGTCGCGGACCCCGCGATCCGCGTCGGCCGGATCGGGCTGCTCGACGCCGCCGAGCGCGAACGGCTGGTCCTCGGCGAGAACCGCACCGACACGGTGTACGACACCGCGGACCTCGCCCTGCACCAGCTCTTCGAGCGCCGGGCGGACCTGCACCCGGAGCAGCCCGCGGTCCGTTTCCGCGGCAGCGGGATGAGCTATGCCGAGCTCGACCGCCGTGCCAACCGGCTCGCCCACCACCTGCGTTCGCTGGGTGTCGGCACGGAGAGCCGCGTCGGCATCCTGATGGAGCGCGGCCCGGAGCTCCCGGTCACCCAGCTCGCGATCCTCAAGGCGGGCGGCGCCTATGTGCCGCTCGACCCGGTCCACCCGACCAACCGTCTCGCCTACATGCTGGAGCGGGCCGGCGCCGGACTCGTCGTCACGGAGGGCGCGCTCGCCGACGTCCTGCCCGAGGCGGTCACCCGGCTCGACTGGCGCGACCCGGAGTTCCTCGACGCCCTGGAGCACGCGCCGCAGACCCGGCCGGACGTCACCGTCCACCCCCGTGCCCTTGCGTACGTCATCTTCACCTCGGGTTCCACGGGCAAGCCGAAGGGCGTCCTCGTCGAACACCGCAGTGCGGTCAACTTCACCAGCTCGTCGGTGGAGATGTTCGGCCTGGGCACCGACGACCGGATGCTCCAGTTCGCCAACCCGGCCTTCGATGTCAGCGTCTTCGAGATCTACAGCGCCTTCGCCTCCGGAGCCACCCTCGTGATGGCGCCGCGCGGCACCCTGCTCGACCCGGCGGCCCTCACCACCCTGATGCGCGACGAGCGGGTCACCACCGCCGACATCCCGCCGTCGGTGCTCGCCGTGCTCGACCCCGAGCAACTCCCGGACTACCGCAAGATGTTCGTCGGCCTCGAACCGTTCCCCGGTGACCTCGTGGACCGGTGGCGCGCCGGCGGCAAGCGGGCCTTCCACAACGGCTACGGGCCGACCGAGACCACCGTCGCCTCCGTGGACCACCTGTGCGGCCCGCAGAACGGCTCGGCGAGCCCGCCGATCGGCCGTCCCCTCGCCAACCAGTACGCCTATGTGCTCGACGTGAACGGCGAGCCCGTACCGCTCGGCGTCGCCGGCGATCTGTGGATCGGCGGACTCGGCCTGAGCCGCGGCTACGCCGGTTCGCCCGGCGCGACCGCCGAGCGCTTCCTGCCCGACCCGTTCGCGGGGCGCGGCAGCCGGATGTACCGCACCGGTGACCTGGCGCTGCGCCGGGGCGACGGCGACCTGGAGTTCTTCGGCCGGGCCGACACCCAGGTCAAGATCCGCGGCCTGCGGATCGAGCCGAGCGAGATCGAACAGGTCCTCGCCCGCCGCGCCGACGTGCGTCAGGCCGCCGTCGTCGTGCTGACCTCGCTGCCGGGCGGGCCGCAACTCGTCGCGTACGTCGTGCCGGAGCCGGGCACCCGCCCCGAGCCGGCGGTCCTGCGCAGCCACCTCGCCGAGGACCTGCCCCCGTACATGCTGCCCGGTGCGTTCGTGACGCTGGACGCGCTTCCCCTGACACCCAACGGCAAGCTGGACCGGGCCGGGCTGCCCGAGCCCGAGCAGCGCACCCGCAAGGACCGCGAGGCCCCCGCGACCGCCACCGAGCGTGCCGTGGCGGAGATCTGGTCCGGTCTGCTGCCGGGCACGGACTTCGCCCGCGACGACAACTTCTTCATGGTGGGCGGCAATTCGCTCCAGGCCACGCAGCTGCTCGCCCGGCTCGCGGAGGTTCTGGGAGCGGACATCCAGCTCAGGCAGCTGTTCACGCATGCGACGGTGGAGCAGCTGGCGTCGCTCGTCGACACACTGACGGACAACGGCAGTCCCGTGCCGGCGACCTCGGCTTCGCAGCCCGTCGTGCTCGCCCCCGGTGGCGACCGGCCCGTCCTGTTCTGCATCCACCCCAGCGGCGGTTCCGTCGCCCCCTACATACCGCTCGCCGCGTCCCTCCACCCGGAGCAGCCGCTGTACGCCCTCGGGGCACCGGCGCTCGGCACCGACGTGGACGACCCGGTCGCCGCACTCGCCGAGGCGCACGCCGCGACGATCCGGGCCGCGCAGCCCGAGGGCCCGTACAGCCTCGGCGGCTGGTCCACCGGTGGCGCGGTCGCCTTCGAGACGGCGCGCCGACTGCGGGAGCAGGGCGCCGAGGTCGCCGTCGTCGCCCTGCTCGACACCGATGTGCCGCCCGGCCTCGCCGAGCCGCCCAGCACCGCCCGGACCATCCGGCTCTACGCCGCCGACCTGGCCGGCATCCGCGGCCTGGACTCCACGGCGGAACCCGTCCTGGACATCGACTCCCTGGAGTACGAGGAGCAGATCGCCGTGGCCGTACGCACCCTTGCCGCATCCGAGCTCGCCCCCGAGGGCGACGAGGAACAACTCGCCGACCGTATGCGCACCTTCGTCGCGACGGTGCGGGCCGGAGCCGTGTGGCGCCCCGAGCAGATCGACGTCCCGCTCGCGCTGCTCACCTCCGAAGCCCCCGAGGCCGCCGAGCGCGCCCGCTTCTGGGAGTCCCGCACCACCGGCGGCTTCACCCACCGGCAGGCGACGGGCGACCACTACGCGATGGTGACGCCGCCGCACATCGGCGCCGTCGCGGATGTCCTCCAGGAGATCCTCGACGTGGCGACCGCAGGACTCCGGGAGGCCACGGCGTGAGCGCCACCGACACGAGGGACCTGTGGTTCACGGACGAGCAGCGCGCGTTCCGCGGGGAGGTACGGGAGTTCCTCACCGACGACCAGGTCCGCAAGGCCGTCGACGCGATGCAGGACTACGCGCCGCGCGAGGAGAGCGGACTGCTCGACGTCTACCGCATGCTCGGCGAGCGCGGCTGGCTCGCGCCGGCCTGGCCCGAGGAGCACGGCGGCCTCGGACTCACCGCCGTCGAGGCGGGGATCGTCCTCGAGGAGATGGTGCTGCACGGCATACCCGAGGACCAGCGCGTCCTGAGCATCGACACCGTCGGCCAGTTCCTCCTCGAAACCGGTACGCCCGAGCAGCGCGCGCGGCACCTGCTGCCGCTGGCACGGGGCGAGCAGATCGCCGCCGTGCTGTTCACCGAGCCGCACTGCGGCTCCGACCTCGCTGCCCTGCGCACCAGGGCCGTCCCGGACGGCGACGGCTGGCGGCTGTCCGGGCGGAAGATCTTCAACCAGAAGTCACAGTTCGCCGAGTGGGCGCTGTGCGCGGCCCGCACCGGCGAGGGGCCGGTGAAGTACCACGGCATCACGCTCTTCCTGCTGCCGCTCCGGTCGCCCGGCGTGGTGATCAACCCGGTGTGGAGCATGGGCAACGAGCGCTTCAACGAGGTGGTCTTCGAGGACGTGCGGCTGACCGCCGACCGGATCGTGGGCCGGGTCGACGAGGGCTGGCAGCCCATCAACGACATGCTTCTCCTGGAACGCACCGGCATGGACTTCCAGGCCAAACTGCGCCGCTGGCTCGACGCGGTGATCGAGGACGCCCGCCGCACCGGCCGGATCGCGGAACCCGCATACGCCCAGCGCCTGGTGGAGCTCGACGCCCGGCTCAAGGCGGGCCGCGCGCTGGCCTGGAGCATGGTGCTGGCCCAGGTCGCGGGGGAGCCCGACCCGGTGGCGTCGGCCGCGTCCAAGTGGTTCGTCACCCAGCAGTCCGACGAAGTGGTCCGCCTCGGTGCCGAAGTCATCGGTCTGGACGGCCTGTTGAGCTCCTGGGACGGCGAGGCACCCGATCTCGGCCGGCTCGAGGCGGTCTACCGCCAGAGCCCCGCGCACACGCTCGCCTCGGGCACCTCCGAGGTGATGCTGCAGATCATCGCCGCCACCGGGCTCCGGCTCTTCTCGTGACCGCGACTGCTCACCTGACGACTTCTCCCGTGCAGGCCAAGAGGCTGAGAGGACCACGCACATGACCTCCGTAGCGGCTCTGCCGGCCGAACTCGCGGAACTCTTCGACGGCGAACTGTCCGTCACCGTACGGCGAATGGGGGAGCGGCCCGTCGGCGGCGGCCCCGTCACCGATGAACAGGCCCAGGCCCGCGCCGCGGTGTGGGCGACCCTCGCCGAGACCGGTGCGCTCGACGCGATCGTGGACGGCACCCAGCCACCCGCGCAGCTCGTGTGCCTCGGCGAGGCGATGGGCCGGGCCCTGTACCGGGGGCCGTACCCGGACACCGCCGCCGCCGCCGAACTGATCACGGCACTCGGAGCGCAGACCGACAGCGTCTTCGCCGATGTGCTCGACGCGATCGCGGACGGCGAGGAAAGCGTCGCGCTCGCCCCGCGCGCCGAAGGCACCGACGACCCGTACGAGCCCGCGCCGCTCACGGTCGGACACGGACCCGACGGGCCATGGGTCTCGGGGCGCCGGCGCTTCGTCGCCTTCGCCGACGCCGTCGACTGGATCCTCGTCGTCGGGACCACGGCCGAGGGCACCGCCCTCGCGCTCGTACGGGCCGACGACCCCGGCATCACCCTGCGCCGCCACGACGACATCAGCCGCGGCGACCTGCACACGATCGAGCTGAACCGAGTGCCGCTGCACGGAGGCCGGTTGATCGGCGAGTACGCCCCGGCCACGGAGGCCTGGCAAGACGCGCTCGCCACGCTCCGGGTGCGCCACGCCGCGGTCCTCGTCGGCCAGGCCCAGGGCGCGCTCGCGCTCGGTGCCGAACGCGCAAGGAGCCGGGTCCAGTTCGACCAGCCCCTCGCCCGGCACCAGAGCGTGGCCTTCACGCTCGCCGCGCTCTCGGCGCGGATCACCGCGGTCCGTTCCTTCGTCGAGGAGACCGCCCGCACCCTGGGCCGGGACGGCGGCGCCGAACTGGCCGTGCTCCAGGCACTGGCGCTCGCCGGCGGTCTCGTGCGCGACGCCGCCGCCCAGTGCCTGCATCTGCACGGCGCCCACGGCATGACCGAGGGCGCGGACAGCCAGCTCTACTTCCGGCGCGCGGCGCTCGACGCCCTGCTGTGGGGCAGCCCCGCGCAGCTGTGGACCCGAGCCGCCGGCCTCCTGTGACCCGCGTGCCCCCACTACGTACGAAAGGAACGGCCATGCAGCCCGCCAACCCCGCCGCAGAGCCCGTCGACCCCATCCCGATCCTGCGCGACCTCATCCGGTTCCGCAGCGTCAACCCGCCCGGCGAGGAGCGTGCCTGCGCCGAGTACATCGCCGCCCTGCTCGCCGAGGCCGGTATCGCGGCACAGTTCCTCGGCCCGGACCCCGAGCGGCCCAGCCTCGTCGCCCGCATCCCCGGCCGGGGCGAGGCGCCCACGCTGCTGCTGCACGCGCACTCCGACGTCGTACCCACCGACGGGCAGGAGTGGACCCACCCGCCCTTCGACGCCCTGCTCATCGACGGCGAGGTCTGGGGCCGCGGCGCCATCGACATGAAGGGCGGGCTCGCCATGATGCTCTCCGCCCTGCTCACCCTGCGCGCCCGCGGCGAGGCCCCCGCCGGGGACGTG
The DNA here is from genome assembly GCA_963836215.1 of uncultured Actinomycetota bacterium. Taxonomy (GTDB): domain Bacteria; phylum Actinomycetota; class Actinomycetes; order Streptomycetales; family Streptomycetaceae; genus Streptomyces. The sequence continues at coordinate 2,656,086 of CAWIIU010000005.1, read as the reverse complement.
CTGCTCGCCGTCGTCTCCGACGAGGAGAACGGCAGCCGGGTCGGTGCCGGCTGGCTCACCTCCCAGCACCCGGAGCTCTTCGAGGACATCCCGTACTGCATCGGCGAGGACGGCGGCGCGGTGCTCACCGCCGACCCGACCCGCCGCTTCCACCCGGTCGGCGTCGCCGAGAAGCGTGCCTGCTGGCTGCGGCTGACCCTGCGCGGCCGGGGCGGCCACGCCTCGCGTCAGGGCTGGCCCAACCTGGCCGTGCACCAGCTCACCGATCTGCTGACCGCGCTCCGCGACGGCCGCCTCCCGGTGCACATCACGCCCGCGTTCGACCGGATGCTGGAGGAGCTCGGTCCCGTCGTCGGCGACGAACTGGCCGCGGAGCTGGTCGCGTTGCGCAAGGGCGAGCGTACGACCGTGCCGTACGACCTGATGAGCACGGCGGACGCGGTCTACCTGGACTCCACGATCCGGCACACCGCGAACGCCACGATCATCCGCACCCCCGAGAAGATCAACATGATCCCCTCGGAGATCACCGTCGACATCGACGGACGCATCCTGCCCGGCGACTTCAGCGTCGAGGACTACATCGGCGAACTGCGGGCCCTGCTCAACGAGTTCAGCCAGTCCGGACGCCTCGGCGACGAGGTGGACATCGAGCTGCTGCTCGAAGGCTCCCGCAACCCCAAGAACGAGCCCGAACTCGGACCGTTCTACGACCGGCTGACCGAGATCCTGCGCGAGGCCGACCCCGACGGCATCCCGGTCCCGATGATCACTCCCGCGTCGACCGACGCCCGGCTGTTCGCCAACCTGGGCATGGACTGCTACGGCTGGCTGCCGATGCTCCTGCCGGCCGGTTCGCGCTACCAGGAGAACATGCACGACGCGGACGAGCGGGTCCCCGCCGACGCGGTGCGCTTCGGCGCCGACTGCCTGTACCGCCTGCTGATCGACCACCCGTGACCGGTCGTTCCTGACTCCTGCGCCGCCCACGGCACCCGACCCACCCCTCTCTGATCGACCATCCCTGACCGGGCACCGCCCGCGACAGCCACTCAGCCCGCCCGGAACCCGGAGGAGAACCATGTCGTTCCGTCCCGCCGACCTCGTCGAGATGCTGCGTACCCGTGCCGCCGCCACCCCCGAGGCCATCGCATACATCCTGCTCGACGAGGACGGCACGGAGCGCCGGCTGACCTACCGGGAGCTCGACACCCGCGCCCGGGCCACCGCCGCCGCCATGCAGCAGGAGGGCGCGGCGGGCGGCCGGGCGCTGCTCCTCTACCCGCCGGGCGAGGAGTACATCGTCGGCTTCTTCGGCTGCCTCTACTCGGGCACCGCGGCCGTCCCCGTCTACCCGCCGTCCGGCAAGCGGGGCCTCGACCGGCTGATGGACATCGTCATCGACGCCGAGGCCACCGTCGCGCTCACCGACGACTCGACGCTCCAGCTCGTCCAGAGCATGGGAGACGCGCTCGGCGACCTCGCGAAGCTGGCCTGGACCGCCACCGACACCGTCGACCGCGAGGCGTCGGACGTCTGGTCCGAGGTCGCCCCGGGCGGCGACGCACTCGCGTTCCTCCAGTACACCTCCGGCTCCACGGGCTCGCCCAAGGGCGTCATGCTGCGGCACGGCAACCTGATCGAGAACTCCCGCACCATCGCCAACGCCAACCGTTCCACTGTCGACAGCGTCGGCGTGAGCTGGCTGCCGCCGTACCACGACATGGGTCTGATCGGGGGCATCCTCCAGCCTCTCTACAGCGGCTTCCCCTGCGTCCTGATGGCGCCCATGACCTTCCTGCGCCGCCCGTTCCGCTGGCTCGACGCCATCAGCCGGCACGGCGGCACGATGAGCGCCGCACCGGACTTCGCGTACGCCGAGTGCGTACGGCGCGTCACCGAGGAGGAGGTCGCCGGACTGGACCTGAGCACCTGGAAGCACGCCATGGTCGGCGCCGAGCCCGTACGCCGACAGACCCTCGACGACTTCGAGCGGGTCTTCGGCCCGGCCGGCTTCCGGCGTTCGTCGTTCCACCCCTGCTACGGCCTGGCCGAAGCCACCCTGTTCGTCACCGGTGGCAAGCCGGGCCCCGAACCGCTCGCGGTGACCCTCACCGACGAGGGCCCCCGGCCGCTCGACGAGGGCGCCTCCGGCACCACGCTCATCGGCTGCGGCGACATCCAGGGCGAGGACCGGATCCTGGTCGTCGACACCGAGACCCTGCTGCCCGCCGCCGACGAGGCGATCGGCGAGGTCTGGGTCACCGGCGGCTCCGTCGCCAAGGGGTACTGGCGCCGCCCCGAGCTCACCGAGTACACCTTTGCCGCCGAACTCGCCGAGCCCGACGGCCGCACCTACCTGCGCACCGGCGACCTCGGCTTCCGCCACCAGGACGAACTGTTCATCACCGGCCGGATCAAGGACCTGATCGTCGTCCGCGGCCGCAACCACTACCCGCAGGACATCGAGTACACCGCCGAGCTCAGTCACGAACTGCTCGTCCCCAACCGGGCCGCCGCTTTCGGCCTCGACGACGGCACCGGCGAGAACGTCGTCCTCATCCACGAGGTCAGCCGCAAGTTCCGCGACGAGGACGCCGACGAGGTGCTCGCCGCCGCCCGGGCCGCCGTCACCGTCGAGCACGGCCTGGGTCTGAGCGACATCGTCCTGGTGAAAATGGGAGCCCTGCCCCGCACCTCCAGCGGCAAGATCCGCCGCCGCGAGAGCCGCGAGCGCTACGTCGGCGGGGAGTTCGAACCCCTGGCGAACGGTTCCGGCGCCGTGCCCGTGGCCGACAGCGCCGCCACGCACTTCGCCGACGACCCGGCGGGCGCCGCCGTGCTCGGACGGGTCTCCGACGCGCTCGGCATCGCCCCCGACCGGATCGCCGCGAGCCGGCCACTGGTGGCCCAGGGACTGGACTCGCTGCGCGCCGTCCAGCTCCGCTCGGCCCTGGAGGCGGAGCACGGCATCGAGGTACCTCTCGCCGCCCTGCTCGGGGAGACGACCGTGACCCGACTCGCGGAGCTGGTGAGGGACGGAGCCACCGGCGCGGCCGTGACGTCCATCGCCCGCCGTGATGCCGATGGTCCGCTGCCCGCTTCGTTTGGGCAGGAGCGGTTGTGGCTTTTGGATGCGGTGGGTGCGGGGTCGGCGTATCACGTGGGGGGTGGTTTGCGGGTTTCGGGTGTGTTGGATGTGGGTTTGGTTGAGCGTGCGGTGGGTGTGGTGGTGTCTCGTCATGAGGCGTTGCGTACGCGGTTTGTGTGGGTGGGGGGTGTGTTGCAGCAGGTGGTGGAGCAGGCCGGTGTGGTGGGGGTGCCGGTGGTGGATGTGGAGCCGGGGGGTGTGGAGGAGTGGTTCGGCTCGGTGGTTCAGGAGCCGTTCGATCTGGCGGTGGGTCCGTTGGTTCGGGTGGTGGTGGGCCGGCTGGGTGAGGGTGAGTGGGTGATCGGTCTGGTGGCGCATCATGCGGTGGTGGACGGCTGGTCGCTGGGTGTGGTGCTGCGTGAGCTGGGTGTGCTGTATGCGGGGTTCGCTGCCGGTGGTGGGGGGCCGGTGCTGGGTGAGCCGGAGTTGCAGTACGGGGACTTCGCGGTGTGGCAGCGCGAGGAGTTGAGTGGTGAGCGGCTGGAGGAGGAGCTGGGGTACTGGCGTGGGGCGCTGGCGGGTGCGGGTGCTCTGGAGCTGCCGGCGGGGCAGGTGCGGTCGGAGGGTGTGTCGTCGTATCCGGCGGCTTCGGTTGCGGTGACGGTGCCGGCGTCTGTGGTGGGCGGGTTGCGTCGGGTGGCGGAGTCGGGCCGGGCGACGGTGTTCCAGGGGTTGCTGGCGTCGTTCGCCGGGGTGCTGGGGCGTTGGTCGGGGCAGTCGGATGTGGTGGTCGCGACGCCGGTGGCGGGCCGTTCACGGGCCGAGCTGGAGGAGTTGGTCGGGTTCTTCGTGAACACGCTGGCGCTGCGGGTGGACACCGGTGGCGGGGTGTCGTTCACGGGTTTGTTGGAGCGGGCGCGGGAGACGGCTCTGGGTGCGCTGGCGCATCAGGAGGTGCCGTTCGAGAAGGTGGCGCAGGTGGCGGGCAAGGACCTGCTGCGGGTGCTGCTGGCGCTGGACAACACCCCGCGTGGCGGGTGGGAGCTGCCCGGAGCACGGGTGACGGAGTTCTCCAGCACCGCCGGGCGGGCCCAGTTCGAGGTCGCACTGCATCTGCGGGAACAGCCGGACGGCACCCTGACGGGCCGGCTGGAGTACGCCGCCGACCTGTTCGACCAGGACGGCATGGAACGCCTCACCCACGCCTGGCTACGACTCCTCGAAGCCTGCACCGCCCAGCCCGAACTGCCCGTCGACGCGCATCCGTTGACCAGCCCGAGTGAGCGGGAGCTGATTGCTTCGTTCAGCAGTCCGGATCCGGAGCCGGTGGTGGGGCTGATGCATGAACGCATCAGTGCCCAGGCCGCCAGGACGCCCGACGCGCCGGCTGTCACTGACGAATCCGGTCAGGGCCTGACTTATGGGGAGTTGGATGCGGCGGCGAACCGGCTGGCGCACCGTCTGCAGGCGGCCGGGGTCGGGGTGGAGGACGTGGTCGGGATCTGCCTGCACCGCTCCACCGACCTCGTGGTCGCGCTGCTCGGCGTGCTGAAAGCCGGTGCCGCCTATCTGCCGCTCGACCCGGACTACCCGCCCGGCCGGCTCACCGCCATGGCCACCGGCTCACGCACCCCCCTGATCCTCACCCACACCCCAACCACCGACACCGTCAACCGCCTCGACCTGCCGGACACCGCACAGGTCATCAACCTCGACACCGAACGCGACACCCTCGCCCAGCTTCCCGCCACCGCGCCGGAGGTCACCGTCCGTGCGGACAATGCGGCCTACGTTCTCTACACCTCCGGCTCGACCGGTGCGCCGAAGGGCGCGGTCAACACGCACGGCGCGTTCGTGAACCGGATCGTGTGGATGCAGAACGCCTACCCGCTCACCCCCCGCGACCGGGTCCTGTTCAAAACCCCCATCGGGTTCGACGTCTTCGGCTGGGAATGGACCTGGCCCCTGACCACCGGCGCCACCGTCCAGCTCGTCACACCCGGCGGACACCGCGACCCCGCCCACCTCGCCCACCTCATCCACCACACCGGCACCACCGTCTGCCACTTCGTGCCCTCCATGCTCCGCTACTTCCTCGAACACCCCCACACCCCCCACTGCACCACCCTGCGCGACGTCATCGTCTCCGGCGAAGAACTCACCCCCCGCCTCGCCACCCACTTCACCACCGTCCTGCCCGCCGCCCGCCTCCACAACCTCTACGGCCCCACCGAAGCCGCCATCGACGTCACCGCCCACACCCACACCCCCACCACCACACCCCGCATCCCCATCGGCACCCCCATCACCGGCACCGAACTCCACGTCCTCGACACCCGCCACCAACCCGTCCCCATCGGCGTCACCGGACACCTCCACATCGGCGCCACCCCCCTCGCCCGCGGCTACCACCACCAACCCGCCCTCACCGCCGACCGCTTCACCCCCCACCCCACCCAACCCGGCCAACGCCTCTACGCCACCGGCGACCAAGCCCGCTGGACCCCCCACGGCACCCTCGAATACCTCGGCCGCAACGACCACCAGATCAAAATCCGCGGCCAACGCATCGAACCCGCCGAAATCGACACCGCCCTCCAAACCCACCCCCACATCACCCACACCATCACCACCACCCACACCACCCCAGACCACACCACCCACCTCGCCACCTACTACACAACACCCCCCAACACCCAACCCCCCACCCCCACCCAACTCCGCACCCACCTACGCCACCACCTCCCCACCGCCATGATCCCCACCTACCTCACCCACCTCACCCACCTCCCCCAACTCCCCAACGGCAAGACCAACACCCAACAACTCCCCCCACCCAGCGCGGAGTTCAGTGGTGCCGGCGCGGAGTACGTGGAGCCCCGGAACGAGGTCGAGAAGGAGCTGGCCCTGATCTGGAGCGAGGTGCTCGGCACCGCGGACCCCGTCGGTGTGCTCGACGACTTCCATGCGCTGGGAGGGCACTCGCTGCTCGCCGTGCAGATCGTCTCCAGGGTCCGTGACACCTTCGGCGTCGAGGTCCCCCTGACGCAGATGATCACCGGACGCCTGAACGTCGAGGCGCTGGCGGAGACGGTCCAGGACATCCAGCTCACCGATGCCGACGAGGACGAACTCCTTGCCGCGCTGGCCACCTTGTAGCCGACACGGCAACCGGCCCCCGCTCATCGGTCTCCGCGACGACCATCAGGTCGTGGAGACCGGCGCGGGGGCCGGTTGCGTTCGGTCGTACCAGACGGATGAACTATTGCGCTATCAGCCTCGTACCGTGAGACCGACCGCCGTGACGTTCGTCAGGTTCGCACCCCACGTGCCCCATGTCAGACCGGGCGGCAGCGCACCCGCACCCTTCGGGAGGCCACGGGTGTAGGCCGTCACACGCAGCGGGATCTCACCCTTGCCGGTGACCCGGAGCGTGACGTCGAGGCCGTCCGCCGGGACACTCCACAGGGCGAAGCCCCACTTCCAAGGGCCCTCCGCAGACGGGCGGTTGACGCCGCCGCGCACCGTGGCGCCCATGACGTCCGCGTCCCGTACCTCATGGGCCGTTGTGTCGGCGAAGACGCTGACGTACGACGTACCCGGGGCGGGCTTGACGTGCAGGCGCAGGGTCCGGGCCCCGTCGGCGCCTGCCGGACCCGGGGTCATCACCGAAACCGTGGGTGCGGCCGGTCCGCTTCCCGCGGCGGCCTTGGCGATGTGGGTGTCGGTGACCAGGTTGCCGGCGAGTGTCGTGGGGAACGTCGGGAACTCGGCACGTATGTCGTCGCGTTCGGACCCGGCGAGAGCCCGCGTCCACGTCGGCGGCGCGCTGTCGGAGCTGAGCCAGTGGCCGGTGCCCCGGTCGGCGTCCCAGGCGTACGCCAGGCTGGTGTGACGCGGGTGCTCCTGGTCGAAGGTGTCCACGCGTACACCGGTGAGGACCAGTGCGACACCGGCCGCCAGGGACAGCCAGGCGGTCACAGGCGCCGTCCGGCGCGGCAGCAGACCGAGCAGCGGCAGGATCACCGCGACCAGCAGCGCCATCAGGATCAGGGGCGCCACGGCCAGGCTCAGGCCCAGGGTCGGGAAGACCAGCACGATCACCGGGAGCAGCAACGGCAGGGCGACCAGACCCGACACGGACACCGCAAGCGTCCGCGCGGCCTCCGCACCCTTCCCTTCGCCGTCGCTGCCGGACCTGTGTACCACCGCGAGCAGCACGGCACATCCCACCAGCGGCGGCCAGACGAACAGATACGACGCGCCCGGAGCCATCACCGCGGTGAGCAGGCCGAGTCCGGTCAGCCAGCCCCAGACGCCCAGGGCGATCTCGGAGGCCGCGGCCTTTCGACGCAGCAGCACGTACCAGCCGGCCACTGCCGCGGCGGTGAGCGTCAGAAACGCGGCCCGGAACCAGCCGGGACGGTACGTGTCGCCCATCGACAGGTCCGCGTACCCGGGCCGGAACAGGCACAGCACCTCCCAGCCGCCGAAGCCGACGACGGCCGCCGCGGCCAGGGCGAGCGGGAAGGTCAGGGCGGCCCGGACGGCACCGCGGCGGGCGAGGCCGCGACGGCCGGCGTACCAGAGGGCGAACCCGTACCCGGCCACCGTGAGCAGAGCGAGCGGCAGCACGAGGAAGCGCGGGTAGCGGACCAGCAGCCCCAAGACGGTGAAGTAGGTGTCGTCGGAGCCCTGGTGCAGCTGTGCGAGGTCCTGCCCGGCGAGTTCACGGGCCGCCGCCAGGACGTTGTCGCCCTGGTGCTGAACGCTGTCGGCCGAGATGTTGGCGACCGAGTCGCCGGGTGTGTGGTAGCGCGCCGAGCCGTCCACGAAGGCGAAGTTGAGGCCGCCGAAGCCCTTCTTCTTGAACTCGCTGAAGTCGGTGTCGTTCGGCAGGAATGTGTAGACCTCGTCGGCCAGCGAGGTGGCGATGGGGCGGTCGGCGCCGCTCAGGGCCGACAGCGGGCCGCTGTTGCGCGGGCCGGACTCGAACATGATGGAGGGGCCGGAGACACCGCGTGCCTCCAGGTTGAGCACGACGGTGTTCTCCGGGTCGAGCGAGCCCTCCGAGACGAAGGCGTGCGCCCCGAGCAGGCCGGGCTCCTCGCCGTCCGTGAACAGGACGTCCACCGTGTTGCGGACCGCCCTGCCGTCGGACCGCAGGGCGCGGACGACCTCGAGGACCGCTGCCACGTTGGCCGCGTTGTCCGAGGCGCCGGGCCCTGCGGGCACGGAGTCGTAGTGCGCCATCAGGACCAGATGCCCGGCCTGGGCGCCCGCCGTTCCGGGGAATGTGGCATGGATGTTGGTCACTCCGGCGACCAGCGCCGTCCCCTCCTCGTCCCGCGCGACGGGGACGGTCCGTGCCTCGACCCTGCCGCCGAGCGCGGTCAGCCGCCGGGTCAGATGGTCGCGGGCGGCCGCGGAGGCCGGACTGCCGATCGGGCGCGGCTCCTTGCCGATGACCGCGGCGTCCTCGAGTGCCCGCTGTGCCGAGAACTCACCCTTCGGCGCGGAGGCGGGCTTCGGGTCCGGCGGCTGGAGCGTCCACACCGAGATGCCCGTCAGAAGCAGGAACAGGGCGAGGACCAGCAGCGTGGCAGGGCGCGCTCGAGGTGTTGCGCCCGCGCGCATCAGTACGCGCGTGAACAGACGGGGATTCTCCTCGGAATGGGACATGATCAAGCACCGGTCTCTCCGTGTCTCGGTACGTACGGCAATTCGGACGGTCAGCTGGGAACACGTACTTCCCGGGAATTATCGAGAGCAGGGGAACGCCGTGTCGCGGCTGTCTGACATGGTCTGCAGGCGAGTTGACATAGTTCCGCCGCGCAGCCGTGGGCAAATGACAAAGTCCGTCCTGCCCTGGTGGCGGGCCCTGGACGGCTGGCTAGCTTTGCGTCCGGATTGCTTTTCCCGCCGATAGTCAAAGCCGGAAATCGGAGCCAACGATGATCAATGCAGCTGTTGAGTCCTACCAGGTCGTCGTCAACGACGAGGAGCAGTATTCCGTCTGGCCTGTCGGCCAGGAGATTCCCGAAGGCTGGCACGCCCGCGGAGTGAGCGGACCCAAGGACGAATGCCTCGCCTGGATCGACGAGAACTGGACCGATATGCGGCCGCTGAGTCTCCGTCGTGCCATGGACGAGGCCGGGACTTCCCGCGGCTGACCGCACCGTCAAGGACGAAGGAGGGGGAACGAGCTGTGATGGTCCACTGGCAGCAACTGCTCGACGAGCTGCTCACCCGAGGTGGATCCGCCCGCGGGCTCGAGATCGTGGGAGAGGCCTGGAGCGGCAAGACCCGTCGCCTCGACGCACTCACGCGCCGTGCCGCGGACAGCGGATGGGCCGTCGCCCGGGGCCGGCCGGGCCGGCTCCAGGACTCGGCCCCCTTCGGGCTGTTCCTGGACGCCCTGGACGACCTGGTCACCGAATCCGGTGCGCATCTGCGCGAGCGGCTCACCGAGGACGAACAGCACCGTCTCGCGGTGCTGTTCCCCTCGATGACCCACCGTGGGCCGGGCGACCGCCCGTCGCGCGACCTGTACCGCGAGTGCCGAGCGGTACGCAGCCTGATCGGCCATCTGGCAGCCGGTGACGGTCTGCTGCTGGTCCTGGACGACCTGCACCGCGCCGACGACGACTCGCTGGACCTGCTCGGCTATCTGCTGGAGCGTCCGCTCGCGGCGCCCGTGGTGATCGCGGTGGCCCACCGCCCGCGTCAGCTCGGGCACCGTACCCATGCGGTGCTCACCGAAGCCGCGGCCCGCGGTCTCTCGCACCGCGAGGAACTCGGCGGCTGCGACGAGGCGGACCTGGCCGCACTCGTGCCGACGGGCCTCGACGAGCGTTCCCGGCGCTCCCTGCTGCGACGCAGCGGCGGCAACCCGGGGCTGCTGCTGGCGCTCGCCGCGATGGGGACCGCCGCCCCGTCCGACGTGCCGTCGGTCCCGTCGGAGCCGCCCGCCCGGGTGGCCTCCGCGGCACTCGACGACTTCCAGATGCTCGGCCCCTCCGGCCGCGCCATGGTGCGGGCCGCCGCCGTGCTCGGCGAGTCCTTCGAACTACGGATCGCCACCGAGATCTCCCAGCTCGACGAGACCGAGGCCCGCGCCGGCCTGGACGAGGCGCTCGCCGAGGACCTGGTGCGCCCGGTCGGCGAGGGGCCCGACTTCCGCTTCCGCGACCCGGTCGTACGGGCCGTGGCCTACCACTCGGCCGGCCGGGGCTGGCGCTCCGGCGCCCACGCCCGGGCCGCTGCCGCCCTGCGCACCCACCAGGGACCCGCCGAACTCCGCGCCCAGCAACTGCTGTACGCGGTCGAGGTCGCCGACGACGACGATGTGCGCGCCCTGGTGGACGCGGCCGAGGACGCGGCCCTGCGCGATCCGGCCGCCGCCCTGCGATGGGCCCGGCACGCCCTGCGGCCGGTGGTCACCGCCGACCCGGTCCTCACGGCCCGCGCGCAGACCGTCGCCGGCCGCGCGCTCCTCTACGACGGGGAGTTCGAGGCGAGCGCCGCCACCTTCCAGCGGCTGCTCACCCCCGCCGCCGGGCTGCCGGACGCACTGCGTGCCGAGGTGGTCGAGGCGCACGCCCAGGTGCACCGGATCTTCGGCCGTCACGAAGCCGCCCGTGAACTGCTCCGTACCGAATTGCTCCGTACCGAACAGCCGGGACAGAACGGCGTCGTGGTCTGCGGCAGCGCGTGCGAGCAGCGGTGCGACCGCCCCGGCACCGAAACCGCCGCGCCCCGCTCGGGGTGCTGCCGGCTCCGGCTGGCCATGACCGCGCTCGTCCTGGAGGCAGGCGGCCAGTGGACCGGCGCCGACCGGGCAGCGCTCACCGCGCTCGCCGCCCGCACCGGACACCCGTCGCACCCCTCGGCCCTCGCGGCCCTCGCCGCCACCGAGGCACAGTTCGGCCGCTCCTCCTCCGCGGCCGAACACACCGCGCAGGCGGCCGCGCTGATCGATGCGCTCACCGACGAGGCGCTCGCCGCCCACCTGGAAGCCGTGCAGTGGCTCATCGGGACCGAACTCTTCTTCGGACAGCTCCGCGAGGCCGAGGCCCATGCGGAGAGGGCCACCGGACTCGCCCGCCGCTTCGGCCAGCGCCATCTGCTGCCCCGCCTGCTCGCCGGGCTCGGTCACGCGCGACTGCGGCTGGGGCTGCTCCCCGAGGCCCTGGCCTGCGCCACCGAGGCCGAGGAGATCTCCCGCGCCACCGGCAGCGGACACATGCTGGGGCTCGCCGCACGGCTGCGCGAAGAGATCGACCTGTTGCACGGCATCGCCCGGCCCGCCGCCGACGACGCCGGACCGGAGCCGATGCTGCCCGAACTCAGCGGCCGGGAACGGGAGATATCAGTCCTCGTCAGCCGCGGACACACCAATCAGCGCATCGCCAACTCCCTGCAGCTGAGCCCGAAGACCGTCGAGACGTATCTCGCCCGGATCTTCAAGAAGCTCGGCGTCTGCTCGCGGGCCGAGGTGGCCGCCATGGTCGGCCGTGCCGCACCGCAGTCGCAGGAGACCGTCCCGAGCGGGCGGCCGATGCCGTGACCTCCGCACCGGAAGCCGAGCCCGCCGTACAGCCGGCCGCCGTCACCCCGAAGCCCCGTCTGGGCGGGCCGTTCTGGCGGCTGTGGAGCAGTACGTTCGTGGCGTCCTGGGGAGACGGACTGCGCCTCGCGGCCCTGCCGCTGACCGCAGCGCTGTTCACCCGCGACCCCATGCTGCTGTCCCTGGTGACGTTCGCCGGACAGCTGCCGTGGGTTCTCACCGGGACGTTCGCCGGGGCGTTCGTCGACCGGCACGACCAGCAGCGGATCATGTTCTGGTCGGACGCCGTACGGGCGGTGATCGCCGGCCTGTTCACGCTGGCGCTGTTCACCGGCCACGGCACCCTCGCTCTGCTTCTGGCATTCGCCCTGGTCATGGGTGTGGTCGAGACACTGCGCGACACCGCGACGCTGGCCCTCGTGCCCCGGCTGGTGGCCGAGCCGGTGCTCGACAAGGCCAACAGCCTCCTCCAGGGCGCGGCGATGCTCTGTGTGGAACTGGCCGGGCCGCCACTGGCCGCGCTGCTCCTGACGTCGGGGACCTCGCTCCCGTACGCCGTCGACACCCTCACCTTCGTGATCTCGGCGGTCCTCGTCGCTGGTCTCGCGGGCGCCGCTCCGCCGCTGCCCGCGCGCACCACCCGCACCTCGCTGGTCGCGGACGCCGGGGAAGGCATCCGCTGGCTGTGGCGGCACCGGCTGCTCCGGTCGGTCTGCGGTTTGGTCGGCGCGTTCAACTTCGGTCTCAGCGCGGTGGTCTCGATCGGCGTGCTGTACGCGTACGACGTGCTCGGCGTCGGCAGCGTCGGCTACGGGCTGCTCATGGCCGTCATCGCGGTCGGCGGCGTCGTGGGCGTCGGCATCACCCCGCTCCTGACCCGGCGCCTCGGCAGGCAGCGCACCCTGCTCCTCTTCTGCGCCCTGGCCCCCGTCGCCTTCGCCGTCGCGGGCTCCACCTCCCGGCCCCTGCTCGCCGCCGGGGTGCTCAGCACCGTCGGCATGGCTCTGGCCGTCATCACCATCACCACCACATCGCTGCGCCAAGTCCTCGTCCCCGCCCATCTGCTCGGCCGGGTCGGCAGCTCCTACCGCCTCGTCGCGGTCGGCATGTCCCCCCTGGGGGCGCTCGCCGGTGGGGCCGTCGCCTCGCACACCGGTCTGCGCGCCCCCTTCTTCCTGGCAGCCGGCGTGCTCGCCGCCGCCTGGGCGATCAGCCTGCCCGTGATGCTCCGTGCCACGAAAGGAACCCAGTGACCACCTCCCGGACACCGGCCTCCGGTCCTCCCGTGATCGCCATGTGGAGTCCGCCCCGCTGCCGTTCGACCGCCTTCGAGCGCATGATGATCGAGCGCGGTGATCTGACCGTCCTCCATGAGCCCTTCAACGTCCTGTGCAGCAAGGGCAGTTACGCGATCGAGGGGCGTACGTACACCAACGAGACGGCCCTCCTCGATGCCATCGTGGAGCTGGCCGCCACCGGTGGCCGCCCGGTCTTCTTCAAGGACACGACCGACTACCGCTACCCCGGGCTGCTCGCCGACCCCCGCCTGACCACGCACATCCGGCACACCTTCATCATCCGCGACCCGGCCGAGGCGATCGCCTCGCACTACGCGCGCAACCCCGAACTGACCGCCGACGAGGTGGGCTTCGGCCACTGCGCCGAGCTCTTCGGGCTGGCCCGCGCCGCCACCGGCACCACCCCGCCCGTGGTCGAGGCCGGCGACCTGGTGGCCGACCCGGCGGGCATCGCTGCCGCGTACAGCTCGCTGACCGGGCTGCCCGACATGCCCGACGCACTCAGCTGGCAGGCCGGCGAGCGCAGCGAATGGCAGGTCTTCGAGGCCTGGCACCGCGACGCGGCCGCCAGTACCGGCATCCACGCCCGCTCCGGCGAGTACGCCGACACCGTCGCCAACAACGAACGCCTGGGCGCCCTGTACGAGGCCCAGCTCCCGTTCTACGAGCGGCTGCGCGCGCACCGCATCACCGCCCGGCAGCAGGAGGCCATCGCATGACCAGCCGATTCGAGCAGCTCGTCGTCGACTGTGCGAACCCGCGCAGGGTCGCGGAGTTCTGGTGCGGCGTCCTGGACTACACCGTCCACGAGGACCGCGAAGGCGACCTGGTGGAGATCGGCCCGGCCGAGCTCGCCCCGCTGGACGAGCTGCGCCGCACCGCCGTGCCCGCGCAGATCGTCTTCTCCCGCGCCTCGGGCAAGAAGGTCCACAAGAACCGTCTCCACCTGGACATCTGCCCCATCGACTCGGACCAGGACACCGAGGTCGAACGCATCCTCGCGCTGGGCGCCCGCCGTATCGACATCGGCACCGGCAAGGACGCGAGCTGGACCGTACTCGCCGACCCGGAGGGCAACGAGTTCTGCGTGCTGCGCAGCCTCGCCCCTGGCCACTTCGAGGAGTAGCGAACCCGGATGAGCAGCAGTTCCACGCCGCTGGGGAGCCCGAGCGCAGCGCCGGGCCACCCCGCCCCCGCCTCCCGCTGGCTGCGGACCTGGCGGTCTCCCGGCATCGCCCGCAGGCGGTTGCTGTGCCTGCCGCCCGCGGGCGGCACGGCGCAGGCATACAGCCGGTGGGCGGACCGGCTGCCCGCCGGCACCGAGGTCGCCGCCGTCGAACTCCCCGGCCACGGGGCCCGCATGAGCGAGCAGCCGATGACGCGGATGGCCGACGTCGTCGACGGGATCGAGACGGCCCTGGCCGGCCTCGACGAGCTGCCGCTGGTGATCCTCGGACACAGCATGGGCGCCGTCGTCGGCTGGGAGCTCGCCCGTTCACTGCGGCACCGGCGCGGACACCCGGTGCGCGGCATCGTGGCCGCAGCGTCACCCGCGCCGTCGCTTCCGCCGCCCGAGCGCTGGGCGTCCGGGGCGAACACCCCGGACGAGGATCTGCTCGCGCTGCTCGACAACTCCCGCAGTCTGCCGCCCGAACTCCGCGGCCACCCCGAGTTCCTGCGTCTGTACCTGCCGGTGCTCCGGGCGGACCTGGAGGTGCTCTCCGGGCACCGGGCCCGCCGCGAGCACCCCATGCCGTGCGCCCTGCGCGTCTACACGGGCCGGGACGACCTCCTGGTCGGGCCCGACGAGGCCTGGCCGTGGGCACCGGAGGAGGTCGACGGGGACCGCCGCCTGCGGGTCTTCCCCGGTGGCCACTTCTTCCTGCACGAGCACCCCGGTCCCGTACTCGACGCGCTCGCCCATGACCTCGAACTGATCACACCCGGCGCCTGAGCCCAGGAGCAGCAGATGACCCCCGAAGCCCCACTCGCCAACGCCCTGGCCGGACTCTCCGCCGAGCAGCGGGCCAAGCTCACCGTCGAACTGGCCCGCCGCAAAGCCCTGAAGAACCCGGCCATCGCCCGCCGGCCGCGCACCGAAGGCGTCGAGAACACCTTTCCCGCCTCGCCCGGCCAGGAGCGTCTGTGGTACCTGCACGCGCTGGAGCCGGACTCCACGGCGTACGTCCTGCCCATCGTGCTGCGGCTGCGCGGCGCGGTGGACGTGGCGGCGCTGGAAGGCGCGCTCGGCGCGCTGGTGCGCCGGCACGAGGTGCTGCGCACCGTGTTCGGCGAGGGCGAGGGCGGCACGGTCCAGCAGATCGTGCGGCCCTCCGGTGACGTGCCGCTCCCGGTCACCGAGCTGCCGGCCGGCACCGACGACGCCGCGCTGTTCGAGCGGGTGCGCCAGGAGGTGTCCCGTCCGTTCGACCTCGCCCGCGGGCCGCTGGTGAGGGCATCGCTGCTGCGGCACACCGACACCGAGTGGGTCCTGGTGCTGTGCGTGCACCACATCGTGGTCGACGGCTGGTCCCTCGGCGTACTGGTCGACGAACTCGCCGAGACGTACGCCGCCTGCGCCCAGGACCGCGCCCCGTCGCTTCCCGAACTTCCCGTCCAGTACGCCGATTTCGCTCTCTGGCAGCGTGAGCGGCTGTCGGGCGAGCACCTGGAGAAGCAGCTCGCCTTCTGGCGGCGGCAGCTCGACGGCGCCTCGGTCCTCGACGTCCCCGGTGACCGGCCTCGCCCGGCCGAGCAGTCCTTCGACGGCGACTCGGTGCCGATGGTGCTGCCCGCAGCGCTCGTCGAGCGCCTGACCCGGCTGGTCGAGGGCGAGTCGGCGACGCTGTTCATGGGGCTGCTGGGGGCGTTCTCGTCGGTGCTGGGCCGGTGGTCCGGACAGCGTGATGTGGTGGTCGGCACGGCGGTCGCGGGTCGTACGCGTACGGAGCTGGAGCCGCTGGTCGGGTTCTTCGTGAACACGCTGGCTCTGCGGGTCGATGTGGGTGGTGGTGTCTCGTTCCGTGAGGTGGTGCGCCGGGCCCGGCAGAGTGCGCTGGACGGCTTCGCCCACCAGGACGTGCCCTTCGAGCGCATCGTGCAGGAGGTCGGCGTCGACCGCACCAGCAGCCACCCCCCGGTGGTCCAGGTCATGCTCGCCCTGCGGAACGTCCCCATGCGCCCGCCCACTCTCGGCGATCTCGCCGTCGAGGTGGTGGAAATCCCGCGCTCGGTCGCCCAGTTGGACCTCAGCGTCGAACTCGTCCCCGCACCCGATGGTGGTCTGGTGGGTGCGTTGGAGTTTTCGTCGGTGTTGTACGACCGGGTGACGGCGGAGCGTCTGGTGGCGGGTGTGGTGGCGTTTCTGGAGTCGGCGGTGGTGGCTCCGGATGTGCCGGTGGGTTCGTTGGATGTGGTGGGGGAGGGGCAGCGGGAGCTGTTGGCTGCTCTGAGTGGTGGGGGTGTGGAGGCTTTCGGGCCTGCGTTGTTGCATGAGTTGGTGGAGCGTCGGGTTGATGCTGTGCCGGATGCGGTGGCGGTGTCGGGTGACGGTGTGGGTGCGGGTGGTGTGTGGTCGTGCAGTTATCGGGAGTTGGATGAGCGGGCGAATCGGTTTGCGTGGTGGTTGCGTGAGCGGGGGGTGGGTGCGGAGTCGTTGGTGGGTGTGTGTCTGGAGCGTGGGCCGGATCTGGTTCCGGTGCTGTTGGGTGTGTTGAAGGCGGGGGCTGCGTATCTGCCGTTGGATCCGTCGTATCCGGCGGAGCGGGTGCGGTATCTGGTGGAGGACGGGCGTCCTTCGGTGGTGGTGACGTCGGCCGGTGCGGACCGTGTTCTGGCCGGGGTGGAGGGCACGGAGGTGGTACGGGTCGAGGACCTGGCCGACGACCTAGCCACCCGCCCCGCCACCCGCCCCGCCGTCCCGCTCCACCCCGACAGCCCTCTGTGCGTGCTCTACACGTCGGGCTCCACCGGCAGCCCCAAGGGCGCCCTGCTGCACCACCACGCCATCACCAACCGCCTTCGGGGCATGGTCGAGCAGTACGGCTTCCACGCGGGCGACCGGGTGGTGCACAAGTCGCCGCTCGGCTTCGACCCGCACATCTGGGAGTGCTTCGTCCCCCTGATGACCGGCGCCCGCATCGTGATCGCGGCGCCCGGCGGACATCGCGACCCCGGCTATCTGCTCGACCTGTGCGAGCGGGAGCGCATCAGCTGCTGCGACGTGGTGCCCTCCATGCTCCGGGCCCTCGTGGACCACGGCGGTCTCTCCACCCGGGCCTCGGGCCTTCGGCTGATGCTGTGCGGTGGCGAGGAACTGTCACCGGACCTGGCCGCCGAGTTCCTGCGCCGACTGCCCGGCGTCCGGCTGCACAACATGTACGGCCCGACCGAGACCACCATCGACGCGACCACCCATGAGGTGACCGAAGGTGCCCCCTCCGGCCGGGTGCCGATCGGCCGTCCCGTCCCCGGCTCCCGCGTACACGTCCTCGACGGCGCCCTGCGTCAGCAGCCGGTGGGTGTGGCGGGGGAGTTGTGCATCGGTGGTGTGCCGCTGGCTCGTGGGTATCACGGTCGTGCGGGGCTGACGGCGGACCGTTTCGTGCCCGACCCGTTCACCTCGGGCGGTCGTTTGTATCGCACCGGGGATCTGGTGCGGTGGCGTGCGGAGGGCACGGTGGAGTATCTGGGGCGTCTCGACCACCAGATCAAGATCCGTGGTCAGCGGATCGAGCCGGCCGAGATCGAGGCCGCTCTCGTCGACCACCCGGCCGTCGACCAGGCCCTCGTCACCACCACACCCGACGCCGACGGCACACCCCAACTCGTCGCCTACCTCACCGAGAAGCCGGGTGCCGTCCCCCTGGACGCCGGCCCGCTGCGCGGCTTCCTCGCCGAGCGGCTGCCGGCCGCCATGATGCCCGCCTCGCTGGTGCGCCTGGAGACCTTCCCGCTGCTCGCCAACGGCAAGGTCGACCTCAAGGCCCTCCAGTCCGTGCCCGGCGACCGACTGGTGACGACACGCACCCATGAGCCGCCGGCCGACGCTCTCGAAGAAGTACTCGCCGGCATCTGGGGCGATGTGCTCAAGACCGAACGGGTCGGTGCGCACGACGACTTCTACGACCTCGGCGGGCACTCGCTGCTCGCCACCCAAGTGGTGTCCCGCATCACCACGATGCTGCGCGTCGAGGTCTCGCTGCGCTCCTTCGTGGGGATCTCCACCGTCCGCCAGCTCGCCGGAGTGGTCCGCGAGACGGCCCGGGCGGACGGCCTCGACGCCGATCAGATCGCCGGCCTCGTCCTGCAGATCAGCCGGCTGGCGGCGGACGAGATCGCCGCACAGCTCCAGGTCTGACCGCCCGGAACAGCCACCCAGTCCACCGCGCACGCGCGCCTTTCGACCCTCGTACGTGACCACGGAGGTACGACCCATGGCCCTCGACTCCTTCTCCGCCGAACAGCAGAAGCTCCTCGACCAGCTCCTCGACCGGCAGGGCGTGGCCCGCACGGCGAGCGCCGTCGAGCGGCGCCCCGACCCCTCGGCGCCCGCGCCGCTCTCCTTCGCGCAGGAGCGGCTGCACTTCTTCGACCGCATGCAGCCCGGATCCCCGCTCTACTCCATGATCGGCCTGGTGCGGCTGCGCGGAGCCGTCGACGTGGCGGCGCTGGAGAGCGCACTCGGCGAGGTCATGACCCGGCACGAGGTGCTGCGCACCGTGTTCCGCGAGGGCGACGACGGCACGGTCCAGCAGATCGTGCAGCCCGGTGCGACCGTCACCCTGCCGGTCACCGACGCGGCCGGCCGGGGCGAGGACGCGGTGCGCGAGCGGGTGCGCCAGGAGACCGCGCGCGGTTTCGACCTGGCCACCGGCCCGCTGCTGCGGGGCTCGCTGATCTCGCTCGGCGAGTCCGAGTGGGTCCTGGTGCTGTGCGTGCACCACATCGTGGTCGACGGCTGGTCCCTCGGCGTGATGGTCGAGGAACTCGGCGAGTTCTACGCCGCCAGGATGTCGGGCCGTCCGCACGGCCTGCAGGAACTCCCCGTCCAGTACGCCGATTTCGCCCTGTGGCAGCGCGACTGGCTGTCGGGCGAGCGTCTGGAGAGGCAGCTGGCGTACTGGCGCCGGCAGCTCGACGGCGCCTCCGCCCTGGAGGTTCCGGGCGACCGGCCGCGGCCCGCGGTGGACTCCTTCGCGGGCGACTCCGTCCCGGTCCGGATACCCGCGCCCGTGGTGGCCGGACTGACCCGGCTGGTCGAGGGCGAGTCGGCGACGCTGTTCATGGGGCTGCTGGGGGCGTTCTCGTCGGTGCTGGGCCGGTGGTCCGGACAGCGTGATGTGGTGGTCGGCACGGCGGTCGCGGGTCGTACGCGTACGGAGCTGGAGCCGCTGGTCGGGTTCTTCGTGAACACGCTGGCTCTGCGGGTCGATGTGGGTGGTGGTGTCTCGTTCCGTGAGGTGGTGCGCCGGGCCCGGCAGAGTGCGCTGGACGGCTTCGCCCACCAGGACGTGCCCTTCGAGCGCATCGTGCAGGAGCTCAGCCCGGACCGTCACAGCTCCGGCCGGATTCCCTTCGTCAACCACATGCTCGTCCTGCACAACACGCCCTACCCCGAGGTGCGCCTCCCCGGCGTCACGTTCGAGGTGGTTCCGCTGCACACCGGCACGGCCAAGTTCGACCTGGAGCTGGAGCTGACGCTCACGGCCGATGGTGGTCTGGTGGGTGCGTTGGAGTTTTCGTCGGTGTTGTACGACCGGGTGACGGCGGAGCGTCTGGTGGCGGGTGTGGTGGCGTTTCTGGAGTCGGCGGTGGTGGCTCCGGATGTGCCGGTGGGTTCGTTGGATGTGGTGGGGGAGGGGCAGCGGGAGCTGTTGGCTGCTCTGAGTGGTGGGGGTGTGGAGGCTTTCGGGCCTGCGTTGTTGCATGAGTTGGTGGAGCGTCGGGTTGATGCTGTGCCGGATGCGGTGGCGGTGTCGGGTGACGGTGTGGGTGCGGGTGGTGTGTGGTCGTGCAGTTATCGGGAGTTGGATGAGCGGGCGAATCGGTTTGCGTGGTGGTTGCGTGAGCGGGGGGTGGGTGCGGAGTCGTTGGTGGGTGTGTGTCTGGAGCGTGGGCCGGATCTGGTTCCGGTGCTGTTGGGTGTGTTGAAGGCGGGGGCTGCGTATCTGCCGTTGGATCCGTCGTATCCGGCGGAGCGGGTGCGGTATCTGGTGGAGGACGGGCGTCCTTCGGTGGTGGTGACGTCGGCCGGTGCGGACCGTGTTCTGGCCGGGGTGGAGGGCACGGAGGTGGTACGGGTCGAGGACCTGGCCGACGACCTAGCCACCCGCCCCGCCACCCGCCCCGCCGTCACCACGGACCCGCGGAACCCGGCCTACGTCCTGTACACCTCCGGGTCCACCGGCCGGCCGAAGGGCGCGGCCAACTCGCACCACGCCATCACCAACCGGCTGCTGTGGATGCAGGACCAGTACCGCTTGGACAGCACCGACCGGGTACTCCACAAGACGCCGATCGGCTTCGACGTCTCCGTCTGGGAACTGACCTGGGCCCTGCTGACCGGCGCCCGGATCGTCATGGCCGACCCGGGCGGCCAGCGCGACCCCGAGTATCTGGCCCGGGCAGCCGCCACGGCCTCCATCAGCACCGCACACTTCGTGCCGTCCATGCTCAAGGTGTTCCTGGACACCGCCGAGTCGGCCGGTGTCCGGCTGCCCGACCTGCGGCGGGTCGTGTGCAGTGGCGAGGAGCTGACGGCCGAGGTGGCCGCCCGCTTCCTCCGGCTGTTCCCGCACGCCGAGCTGCACAATCTGTACGGCCCGACCGAGGCGTCCATCGACGTCACCGCCCACCATGTCACCGCTCCGGTGCCGTCCGGCAGGGTGCCGATCGGTGCCCCCATCACCGGCGCCCGTATCCATGTCCTGGACGCGGACATGAGGGTCCAGCCGGTGGGTGTGGCGGGGGAGTTGTGCATCGGTGGTGTGCCGCTGGCTCGTGGGTATCACGGTCGTGCGGGGCTGACGGCGGACCGTTTCGTGCCCGACCCGTTCACCTCGGGCGGTCGTTTGTATCGCACCGGGGATCTGGTGCGGTGGCGTGCGGAGGGCACGGTGGAGTATCTGGGGCGTCTCGACCACCAGATCAAGATCCGTGGTCAGCGGATCGAGCCGGCCGAGATCGAGGCCGCTCTCGTCGACCACCCGGCCGTCGACCAGGCCCTCGTCACCACCACACCCGACGCCGACGGCACACCCCAACTCGTCGCCTACCTCACCAAGTCCACCGACGCCCCACAGGGCGCCGGCGGTGACGACGCCCAGGTCGACCGATGGGGCGAGGTTTTCGACCAGATCTACGAAGCGGGGGAGCAGCAGACCGCCGACCCGACCTTCGACATCTCGGGCTGGATCAGTTCGTACACCGGACAGCCGCTCGGTGCGGAAGAGATGCGCGACTGGGTCGACTCCATCGTCGGGCGGGTGCTCGCCCTGCCGCACCGCCGTGTCCTGGAGATCGGCTGCGGCACCGGCCTGCTGCTGTTCCCGATTGCTCCGCACACCGAGTACTACTGCGGAACCGACGTCTCCGAGGTCGCGATCCGCGACCTGGAGAGCAAACTGCCGCTGCTGCCCGAGGGCTCCGGCACGGTGGAGCTCATCCAGCGCTCGGCCGAGCAGTTCGACGGCGTCGCCGACGACAGCTTCGACATCGTGCTGATCAACTCGGTTGCGCAGTACTTCCCGAACGCCGACTACCTGGCCGAGGTGCTCACCAAGGCGCTGCGGGTGGTCCGCCCGGGCGGCGCCGTGATCGTCGGTGACGTCCGCAACCAGGCCCTGCTGGAAAACTTCCACGCGTCCCTCGAACGCACGGAAGGACCCGCCGAAGGGGCGGAGTTCGAGCGCGCGGTCGCCGACCGGGTCGCCCAGGACGCCGAACTCGTCGTGGACCCCGGCTTCTTCACCGCGCTGGCCGGCGACCGGCCCGAGATCGAGGACGTGTCGCTGCTGTCCAAGCGGGGCGGGCACCGCAACGAGCTGGTCAAGTACCGGTACGACGCGATCCTGCACCTGGCGGGAGGCGAGCGGGCGGACGACGGCGACGAGCCCGAGCAGTGGGCAGCCGCGCCGGTCGCGGAACTGACCGCACGCCTGGACGCCGAGCAGCCCGCGAGCGTCGTGATCGCCGCGGTGACCGACGCCCGCCTCGCCGCCGACCTGACGGGTGACACCGGAGCGGCGCTCGACCCGCACGCACTCGCCCAGGCAGTCAGGGACACGGGCTACCACGTCGTCCCCGCGCTCCACCCGGAGCGGCCCGGCCGCCTCGACGTGCTCATCACCAGGTCCGCCGCGCGCGCCCTGCGTCCCGTGCGCACGCTCACCATGACCGCACCCGACCGGGGCTGGGGCGCGTACTCCAACGACCCGCTGGAGGCGGTCTGGCGCAGCGCCCTGGTGCCCGAGCTGCGTGGGCATCTGCACCAGCGGCTGCCGGAGTCCATGATCCCCCGGCACTTCCTGGTGCTCGACGCCTGGCCGCTGAGCGCCAACGGAAAGCTCGACCGCAAGGCACTGCCCGAACCGAGCACCGGACGCGACGCGGCCACCACCGTCTACGTCGCCCCGCGCACCCCGACGGAGAAGGCCATCGCCACCGTCTGGTCGGACGTGCTCGGCGTGGCCCGCGTGGGAGCCCTCGACAACTTCTTCGACCTGGGCGGCCATTCGCTGCTCGCGACCCGTGTCGCGGCCCGGATCGGTGACGCCTGCTCCACCGAGGTCAGGCTCGGCGCCTTCTTCCAGCACCCGACCGTGGCCGGCCTGGCCGTCCACATCGAGGAGGAGGCGGCCAAGCAGGTCAGCCGCACACCGGTCCGCCGGGCCGACCGTAGCCGCTACCGCGGCTCCCGGCCCGCCCACGCGCCCACATCCGTCCCCGCTGGGACGAAGGCCTGAGAACCGGGCCGAGTCCGTCAGGAGAGTGACCATGACTGTGATCCAAGAGAGTCCGCACGCGGCGACGGCACCACCGTGCCCCCGCTGCACGTGCGGTGCGACCGTGTGGCTGACCGGCCTGCCGAGCGCGGGCAAGAGCACCATCGCGAACCTCCTCGCCGACCGGCTGCGCGCCGACGGCCGCCGCGTCGAGGTGCTCGACGGCGATGAGATACGCCGCTTCCTCTCGGCCGGCCTCGGCTTCTCGCGCGAGGACCGCAACACCAATGTCCAGCGCATCGGGCTGGTCGCCGACGTCCTCTCGGCCAACGGCGTCATCACGCTGGTGCCGGTGATCGCCCCGTACGCCGACAGCCGCGAGGCGGTCCGCGCACGGCACGCGGCACGTGGCACCGCCTACCTGGAGGTGCATGTGGCCACCCCCGTCGAGGTGTGCAGCGAGCGCGATGTGAAGGGCCTGTACGCCCGGCAGGCGGCCGGTGAACTGAGCGGTCTGACCGGGGTCGACGACCCGTACGAGCGGCCCGAGCGCCCCGACCTCCGCCTGGAGACCCACCGCCGGAGCAGCCAGGAGTCCGCGGACGCGGTGTGGGCCCTGCTGTCCGAGAGGGGACTGCTGTGACCACCGCCGTCAGGCACGCGCCACTGACACACCTGGATGTCCTGGAGTCGGAGGCGGTGCACATCTTCCGCGAGGTGGCGGGCGAGTTCGAGAAGCCGGTGATCCTTTTCTCCGGCGGCAAGGACTCCATCGTCATGCTGCATCTCGCACAGAAGGCGTTCGCACCGGCGCAGGTGCCGTTCGTCCTGCTCCACGTGGACACCGGGCACAACTTCCCCGAGGTCCTCGACTACCGCGACCGCGCCGTAGCGCGGTCCGGGCTGCGCCTCCATGTCGCCTCCGTACAGGAGTACATCGACAACGGACGGCTTCAGGAGCGCCCGGACGGGACCCGCAACCCGCTGCAGACGGTGCCGCTGACCGAGGCGATCCAGGAGCACCGGTTCGACGCGGTGTTCGGTGGCGGACGCCGGGACGAGGAGAAGGCGCGCGCCAAGGAGCGGGTGTTCTCGCTGCGGGACGCGTTCTCGCAGTGGGACCCCCGCCGCCAGCGCCCCGAACTGTGGCAGCTCTACAACGGCCGCCACGCGCCAGGCGAACACGTACGCGTCTTCCCGCTGAGCAACTGGACCGAACTGGACGTCTGGCAGTACATCGCCCGGGAGCACATCGAACTGCCCGCGATCTACTTCGCCCACCAGCGGGAAGTGTTCAAGCGCTCCGGCATGTGGCTGACCGCCGGCGACTGGGGCGGTCCCGCGGAGGGCGAACGCACCGAACGCCGCCTGATCCGCTACCGCACCGTCGGCGACATGTCCTGCACCGGCGCCGTCGACTCCGACGCGACGACGCTGGAAGCCGTGATCGCCGAGATCACCGCCTCCCGGCTGACCGAACGGGGCGCGACCCGCGCCGACGACAAACTGTCCGAGGCGGCCATGGAAGACCGTAAGCGCGAGGGGTACTTCTAATGACCATGACCGACATCACGGCCACCCTGACGCTCCCCCCGGCCGGTGACCTGTCCGTGCGCACCGTGTCGGATCCGCTGGCCATCGACACGCTGCGCCTCGCCACGGCCGGTTCCGTGGACGACGGCAAGTCCACCCTGGTGGGCCGGCTGCTGCACGACTCCAAGTCGGTCCTCACCGACCAACTGGAGGCTGTCGAGCGGGTCTCGCGCAGCCGGGGACAGGGCACGCCCGACCTGGCGCTGCTCACCGACGGTCTGCGCGCCGAGCGCGAGCAGGGCATCACCATCGACGTCGCGTACCGCTACTTCGCGACCGCCCGCCGACGGTTCATCCTGGCCGACACCCCCGGGCACGTGCAGTACACGCGGAACATGGTCACCGGAGCGTCCACGGCCGAGCTCGCGATCATCCTGGTCGACGCCCGCAACGGCGTCGTCGAGCAGACCCGCCGGCACGCCGCCGTGGCCGCGCTGCTGCGCGTCCCGCACGTCGTCCTCGCCGTCAACAAGATGGACCTGATCGGCTACGAGGAGACCGCGTACGCGTCGATCGCCGACGAGTTCGCAGCCTATGCGGCGTCCCTCGGCATCCCCGAGATCACCACCGTCCCGGTCAGCGCGCTGCTCGGCGACAACGTCGTCGAACCGTCCGCGCACATGGACTGGTACGTCGGCCCCACGATCCTGGAGCACCTGGAGACCGTCTCCGTCGGCCACCGCACCACCGAGGCGGCGGCCCGCTTCCCGGTGCAGTACGTGGTCCGCCCGCAGACGGCCGAGCACCCCGACTACCGGGGCTACGCGGGGCAGCTCGTGGCCGGAGTGCTGCGCGTGGGCGACCGGGTGACGGTGCTTCCCTCCGGTCTGACCAGCACGATCACCGGCATCGACGCCCTGGGCGAGCGGACCGGCATCGCCAGGGCACCCCAGTCCGTGACGATCCTGCTGGAGGACGACCTCGACATCTCCCGGGGCGACCTGATCGCCCCGGCCCATGAGGCGCCCGCCGTCACGCAGGACGTCGAGGCGACGGTCTGCCACCTGGCGGACCGCCCGCTGAGCCCCGGAGACCGGGTCCTGCTGAAGCACACGACCCGCACGGTGCAGGCGATCGTGCGCGACATCCCGTCCCGCCTGACCCTGGCCGACCTCACCCACCACGCGGCCCCGGGCCGTCTGGTGGCCAATGACATCGGCCGCATCCACCTCCGCACGTCGGCCCCCCTGGCCCTGGACCGGTACAGCGACTCCCGCCTGACGGGCTCGTTCCTCCTGATCGACCCGTCCGACGGAACGACACTCGCGGCGGGGATGGCGGGCGAGGGGGTGGGATGAGAAGGCGGCGCACGGCCTAACCCTCCGGTGCGGCGCCGAGGCGGCCATCTGAACGCGCAACGCAGCAACAGCTCCTGACGTGACCTCAGAGCTCGGCGACTCGCCCGGCCGCCCCGATGCGCCGCAGGTGGACTGCGGCTCTACGGTGAAAAGGGGCTTGCAGAGGAGGCGGTCATGTCCGATTCCGAGGTCGCGGCTCTCCGGCAACTGCTGCGCCGGGCAGTGGACCGGAGTGACGAGGCAGCGATGCGCGAAGCCGTGGAGCGGCTCCTCTCGCACGGCCCCGACGGGCTCTCGCCGGAGGCGGAGTACGAGCTCCGCTCCCCTGACTACGTGATGGAGATGCCGCAGTCCGGGGAGCGGATCCGGGGCCGCGATGCCATGCGCCGCATGCAGGAGAGCTATCCGGTCCCGCCGACGATCACCGTCCGCCGCGTGACCGGAGCGCGCGGCGTGTGGGTGCTGGAGGGCGTCAACGACTACGCGGGAGACGCGTGGCACGTGGTGGCCGTCTGGGAGCTGGACGACGACGCCCGGATCCTCCGGGACACCCGCTACTACGCCCGCCCGTTCCCGCCCGACCTGTCCCGCGCGGAGCTGGTGGAACCCATCGACTGACGGCGGCGCCCGTCCCGGCAGGCTCTCGCGGATGCGGCGCCGGTGGTCCGACGCATGGCTCCGACCTGCTGCCCGGAGACTCGAGTGCTACCTCGCGGCTTTGGCCACCGCGCGTTCATTGCCTCGCGACGGAGTCGGCCGCGCCGAGATCGCGACGCATGACGCTGCGGAGTTCGGCCACTGCCGCGTCGAATCTGTACTCCAGCTCCGCGTAGGCGTCGGTGTCCGTCGCCGGGCCCTGCAGGAGCAGGTCTCGTGTATCCCTCAGGACCACGAAGGCGATACGGGCGGCTTCGACGACATCTCGAGGGGCGACGATGGCCAGCTGGTGGCGGATCTCGTACGCTCCGGGCGCCAGAAACAGCTCGCGCACGCGCTGAGGACGCTCCTCGGCAGGGATGTCTGTCTGGGCGCATTCGTTGAGCGCTGTTCGCATCCGCGACAGGGCGGCGGTGTAGTCACCGTACAGCTGGCGCCGCGCATCGAGACTCTGACCGGCGCGGTCCCTGCGCCAACTGAGCCGGTCGGCCAACAAGGTCGAACCAACGCCGATCACCGCACCAAGTGCGGTGCTTACCGGTGATATCCACTCCATGCTCACGGAGCCTAGGGCTCCGTGCCGGCCAGTTGGCTTGCCAGTCATTTCGTGTGCTGCAGATGAGCCACGGCCTCCCCTTGCTGGAGGAGGTCCACGCAGCCATTGGGCATGCGGCGAGACGTTCTGGCCGCCAGTCGATCGTGCCTCGACACCACCCGGCACGCCGGCGCCGCAACGCCTGGCGCATGGTTCGCGAGCCCAGCGGGAAGTGTTGCCGGCGGCGAGCAGGGGGAGATGTGGCTTTTCTGGATCAGGTGCCGGTGCTGATCGGTGTGATCGTGGGCTCTGTGGGGTCGTATGCGGCGGCAGCCCTCGTCGAGCGCCACCGATGGCGACGGGCCAGGGCGGAGCGCTGGGACGAGAAGCGGTTCCAGACCTACACGGCCTACGCCAACACGCTCAAAGCGCAAATACGCATCGCACAACGCCTTGGAGCCGCGCGCGGCTTCCGAACGGTGGTTGATCCGATCGACCTGGACGAGGGCATGCGGCTCCTCGCGGACGCAGAGTCCAAACGGTCGGCGGAGTGGGAGGCAGTACTGCTGATCGGGGATGTGGACACGGTGAAGGCCGCCCGCGCGTGGCACGAGACAGTATGGAACTTCGAGCTGTACGCGCGAGGCCAGCGGACAGGCTCCGAGGGCTGGATGAGTGCCGAGAGCCGGATGAGCCGGGCCCGCGACGATTTCTACGTCTGCGCACGACGCGACCTGAGCATTCCGGGCCCGCCACCGCCCTCCGGCAGCTGGCCACGCCCCTGGCAGGACGGGACCTCGTCGTGACGGACTGCGGGCGCGGGCCGGATCGAGGCCTGGCGGCAGAGGAGACTGCCCGGGCATTGGTCCGGAGCGCAAGCCGTGTCAGGGGGCACACATGACTTTGCTTTCTGCGGTGGCCTCGCGGAATCACCGGGAATCCGTGACCGTGCTCTCCGTCCTTCGCCGCGGAATGGGTTCCCGTCCCCAAAGCGTGGTGTTCAATTACTGCACCGACGATTTTCCTCGGCGTGGTGGCCCGCAATGCACTTTCGCTGCATTTCTGTCGGCATCGGGCCAGAAAGGGCCGTCTGTGCGAGGCGCAGAGCCCGCGGCCCACCGGCGGGCCGTCAACGGTCTTCACCTCGTCCCCCCGGTCCAGGCAGGGGTCCGTTGCGAATGGGGACTCTTGTTCGAGCGCTGCGGACGGGGCGCGGCATGAGCGCCCACCGAGACCCGCTGGAGGCGTTGACCGACCACTCTCCTGGCACGCGTGACATCGCCGCAGCCGAGCTCGGCGACCTTCTGCGCGGCAACGCGCTGGACCACGCCACGGCGGTGCTGGTCGTCCGTCGTCTGGTCACCCTGACCGTCGACGAGCCCGACCGGACCGTGCGCGAGTCGGCGCTGAACTCGATCAGCGAGGCGTTCAATCACCACCGTCTGTCCTTGGACCTGTTCACTGCCCTGATACCCGAAACGGCGGCCATGGGGCCCGAACTCCTCGGCCACACGCTCTGCATCCTGGGCGCGACCCGGGATCCAGCGGCAGTCGTACTGATCCGGCCCTTCCTGGGACACGCCGACGCTTCCGTGCGCGAGGAAGCCGCCCGCGCCCTCACCGAGATCCCTCCACAGCCTGCCCCCAGGACACGCGGCCACCCGCCGTCCTCATGACCAACCGGGCACGGTCCGGGGCCTGCGTGTCCGCTGCCACCGCTCGGCCAAGGCGCCCTGACCAGCAAAAAGGCCCTCCCGGGGGAGGGCCTCGCGGTCGGACGGGCTGCGCGCCCCCGGCAGGACTCGAACCTGCGGCCAAGCGCTTAGAAGGCGCCTGCTCTATCCACTGAGCTACGGGGGCCGATGGTGGCCGCGGCTACCGGAGCCCGGGGGCCGTGACCTTGCGGGACAAGGATAGGGCTCCGATTGCCTTGTCCCGGTTGCTTCACCTCCGTGGCACGATGTGGAGGTTCGGTGAAGCGAACCGATAATCGCAGGCAGGTGCCATTTGCGCACCGCTTTTCCAGGGTCTCGGCTCCGGTGTTGTGCACTCGTTATGCCTGCGTCCCAGTCGTCCCGTGTGTCCCATGTGTCCGACCGGCGCGCAGACATGTCTATACGCTTCAAAAAGGCGCCAAAATTAGGCATTCTTCGCATGTGGTGACCTTGGATGCACGGCCTCAGCTGATCGACGCACTTACCGCCCTCCGCGACCGTGTCGCCGCCGTGCGTCTTCCTCTCCCCCTTCCCGGTGCCCCGCGCGCCCGGCAGACGCGCGCCGAACTGCTCGCACAGCTCGACGACTACCTGCTGCCCCGGCTCAAGGAGCCCGAGGCACCGCTCCTCGCCGTCATCGGCGGATCCACCGGCGCCGGCAAGTCGACCCTCGTCAACTCCCTTGTGGGGCGGCGGGTCAGCCAGGCGGGAGTGCTGCGGCCCACCACCCGTACGCCCGTCCTCGTATGCCATCCCGACGACCACCACTGGTTCGCCGGGATGCGGGTGCTGCCTCAGCTCACCCGTGTCTGGGTGCCCCAGCAGGACGAGACGGAGGAGCCCGCGGACGGCGGCGGGGAGGCGGACGAGGCGAACTCCCTGCGGATCGAGAAGGCCTCGTCCCTGCCCCGCGGGCTCGCGCTCCTGGACGCGCCCGACATCGACTCGCTCGTCGTCGAGAATCGAATGCTGGCCGCCGAGTTGATCTGCGCCGCCGACGTCTGGGTGATGGTGACGACGGCCTCGCGCTACGCGGACGCGGTGCCCTGGCATCTGCTGCGGACCGCCAAGGAGTACGACGCCACGCTCATCACCGTGCTCGACCGGGTCCCGCACCAGGTGATCGCGGACGTCTCGCGGCAGTACGCGGCGCTGCTGACGAAGGCGGGCCTCGGCGAGGTGCCGAGGTTCACGATCCCGGAGCTGCCCGAGTCCGCAGGAGGCGGCCACGGGCTGCTGCCCACCACCGCCGTGGCGCCGCTGCTCGCCTGGCTCGCCCACCGGGTGCATGACCCGGCCGCCCGGCAGCAGGCCCTGGGGCGTACGGCGACGGGCGTCATCGACTCGCTCAGGGCGCGGATGCCGGAGCTCGCGTCGGCTGTCGCGGGGCAGTACGCGGCGACCGTACGGCTCACCGGCATCGTCGAGGAGGCGTACGAAAAGGAACGCGAACGGGTGAGCCGCCAGCTCCGGGCAGGCGCGGTTCTCGCCGGGGACGCGCGCACGAGGTGGCGGGGCTTTCCCCGCGACAGCTCCGCCGGGGAACTGCTCGACGCGCTCGTCGGCAGCCTGTGCGCGCTGGTGCAATGCGCTGTCGCCGCCGCCGACGAGCACGTCCAGGAGGCCTGGCGAAGGGAGCCTGGCGCCGGTGCGGTCGCGTTCCGCGGGCGGCTGGACCTGGAAGCGGCGGAGCGCATCGGGATCGCCGTGCGCCGCTGGCGCCGGGAGCTGGAGGAACTCGCCGAGGAGGAGGTGCGCCGGCTCGAACTGAGCGCAGCGCCCGACCCGGAGACGGTGGCCGCACTGGTCGCGACGGCTCTGCTCGGCGGGCGACGGGCCCGCGGTGCGGGGGAGCGGCTCGCCGAGCGCCTCGGGGCGCAGGGCGCGCTGCGGCTGCGCGACAAGGGCGGGGAGCTGATGGCCACGTACATCGACGGCGTACTGCACAGCGAACGCGACCGCCGTCTCGCACCCCTCGACGCGCTCGAAGTGACCCCTGAACCCCAGGCCGAGCTGATCGCCGCGCTGTCCGTACTGCAGAAGGTGAGGTGACGGCGTTGACCGCCATCACGGGCGACGAGAACGAGACCGACGACCGCGGCGTGCACCCGGCAGGTGAGCCCGCTCAGGAAGTGGCCGGTGCGGCCGGTGACCCGCAGGAGGGTGCCGTCCGCTGGGACGACGGGCTGATCGCACGGCGTGCCAAGGGCGAGCAGCCCGACTTCGAGGAGGCGCCGGGCGAGGAGCATGTGCCGATCGGCGGGACGTACGGCGGCCCGCTGCGGATGCGTCTCGACGCCCTGCGCGAACTCGTCGGTCTCTCCCGCACCCGGCTGGAGGGCAGCACGCTCGCGGAGGCAGGCCGCGTGCTCGACGAGGCGGCGGCCCGGCAGCGGCTGTCCTCGCGGCACACCGTCGTGGCCATCGCCGGAGCGACGGGAAGCGGGAAGTCGACGCTCTTCAACGCGCTGGCCCAGGTGCCGCTCTCGGAGACCGGACTGCGCCGGCCCACCACCGCCGCGCCGAGCGCATGCAGCTGGTCGGAAGGGGCGGCCGGGCTGCTCGACCGGCTCGCGATCCCGCCCCGCCTGCGGCGCAGGCCGCTCGCGGGCGGGGACGAGGAGCTTTCCGGGCTGGTCCTGATCGATCTGCCCGACCACGACTCGGCCATGGTCAAGCACCGGGAGCAGGTGGACCGGGTGCTGGCGCTGGTCGACGCGGTGATCTGGGTCGTCGACCCGGAGAAGTACGCGGACGCCGCCCTGCACGATCGCTATCTGCGGCCGCTGTCGGGCCATGCGGAGATCATGTTCGTGGTGCTCAACCAGGTGGACCGGCTGCCCGGCGATGCAGCCGACCAGGTGCTCGACGATCTGCGCAGGCTCCTCGACGAGGACGGCATGGCGCTCGGCGAACACGGCGAGCCGGGAGCCACGGTGCTGTCGCTGTCCGCGCTCACCGGCGAGGGTGTCGATGAACTGCGGGATCTGCTCGGGAAGTTCGTGCAGGAACGCAGTGCCGCTGCGCGTCGGCTGTCCGCCGATGTGGACGCGGCCGCCGGGAAGTTGCGCGCGGTGTATCTGGCCGACGGGCGTACGGGGCTGGACGAGCGGTCACGTGACGACTTCGCGGCCCGCCTGGCCGAGGCGGTGGGCGCGAGGGCGGCGGGCGAGGCCGCGGAGCGCGAGTGGCGCAGGCATGCCGGGCGGGCGTGCGGTACTCCGTGGCTGCGACTGTGGCGCTGGTACGAGCGATCCCGTACACCGGGCAGCGCCGCCCGGACCGAGGCGCCGGTGGAGGAGGAGCTCACCGCGCGCCAGCGGGTGGAGCAAGCCGTGCGTACGGTCGCGGACGAGGCGGCGACGGGGCTGCCCGTGCCATGGGCGCAGGCGGTGCGCGAGGCGGCGGTGCGGGGTGCGGACGGGCTGCCGGAGGCACTGGACGAACTGGCCGCGCGCGAAGCGGTGACGACGAGCAAGAAGCCGCTGCGGCCCGCCTGGTGGCCCGCGGCGGTGCTGGCGCAGGCGTCGATGACGCTCCTTCAGGTCTACGGCGGGCTGTGGCTGGTGGGCCAGATCATCGGGATCCTGCAGCCGGGGCTCGTGGTTCCGGCGCTGCTCATGGCGGCCGGGATCATCGGCGGTCCGCTGGTGGAGTGGGCGTGCACGGCAGCCGTACGGGGGCCCGCACGACGGTACGGGCAGGACGCGCAGCGGCGGCTGCGGGAGGCGGCCGCGGGGTGCGGACGGGCGAGGGTGCTCGATCCGATCGCCGGCGAGCTGATGCGCTACCGCGAGGTGCGGGAGCAGTACGCCACGGTGTCGGGGAGGCCTGGTTCGGCCGGCCGTTCCGGGACGGGATCGCGGCTCGGGTCCGGCGGCG
Source organism: uncultured Actinomycetota bacterium (assembly GCA_963836215.1). Taxonomy (GTDB): domain Bacteria; phylum Actinomycetota; class Actinomycetes; order Streptomycetales; family Streptomycetaceae; genus Streptomyces. The sequence goes on along the minus strand of CAWIIU010000005.1, from coordinate 2,623,504 downwards.
GACGCGGCTCCGGGGTGACGGGGTTTTCCACAGCTGCGCGGTAGTCCACAGGCGTCAGCGGGACCGCCCTGTCCGGTTCAGCATGGAAACCGGGTCGGCGAGGGCCGGCCCGGGGCAACCGGACGGGGAGGTGGTCGCCATGAGCGACACGATGGTGACGGTGGTGGGCAATGCCGCAACAAATGTGGAGTACCGGGAAACGGCCACGGGCGGGGTGGCGCGATTCCGTATCGCGGTGACGCCAAGACGGTGGGACAAGCAGAGCGGAATGTGGGCGGACGGGCACACCAACTTCTACACCGTCTTCGCCTGGCGCTCTCTCGCCATGAATCTGGCCGGTTCCGTTTCTGTGGGCGATCCGCTTCTCGTGCACGGGCGGCTGAGGGTGCGCGAGGAGGAACGTGACGGATACCGGGAGGGTCAGCAAAGGGAGGGGCAATGGGGCGGGCAACAGGCGGGGCAACGCGAAGGGCAACGCGAGGGACCGCGAAGGACGTTCGTGGACATCGAGGCGGTCGCGGTGGGCCATGACATCGCGCGCGGAACGTCGGCATTCCGCCGCGTGATGAAAGCGGCACCGAAGGTGACGGACCGAGTACCGGATCTGACAGAACAACAGCGAAATCCGGCCGAAGAGTCATGGGTGGCGGAGAGGCAGGCCGCGATGCCCGCATCCTGACCTGCAGGTCCTTGCCTCGCACGGGAGTTGTGAAGATTTGTCGATTCAGGAACGGGGGAACGGCGATGGTTGGACGGCCCGCGATAACGATTACGAGTCGGAATGGTTGTCTGACGGTATGACGGGGGACTGAGGTGTGCCGTCTCCATAGGATTTCCCAGTACTCACGGGGCACTTGAGTTTGCTGGCGAGGCACTCCCCCCACGCGTCACACGCGCACACTGCCTCGCCCGGAGGGGAATTCTGTGTTGGGCACGTTCTCTGCGGCCGCTGTACTCAAGCGGTGCACTGCTCGTCGTCTTGCTGTCGCTGCCGTGATCTCGGGGCTGGTCGCGACCGGTTCCCTGGCGGGCGCGGCCGCGGCCACCGCAGACGACGACGTGCAGCATCAGGGCGGCGCCGTGGCGACTCTCGCCGGACTCAAGACCTTCGACCGGGCCGTGCTCCACACGAACGGCAAGAACCACGAAATACCGGCCGGTGTCTTCGAGATGACCGTCGACGGCGGCGGCCGGCTGAAGACGTACTGCATCGACATCCACAACCCGACCCAGGACCAGGCGACGTACCTGGAGACGCCCTGGAGCCAGACCTCGCTCGGTGCCAACAGGAACGCCGGCAGGATCCGCTGGATCCTGCAGCACTCCTACCCCCAGGTCGACGATCTGGCGGCGCTGGCGAAGGCCGCGCACACCGGGCCGCTGAGCCAGAAGACCGCGGCGGCCGGCACACAGGTGGCCATCTGGCGCTACTCGGACGGTGCCGACGTCGACGCGCTCGACCCGGCGGCCGAGAAGCTCGCGGACTGGCTGCAGAGCAAGGCGCGGAACGTCGCCGAACCGAAGGCCTCACTCAGCCTCGAACCGAACGCGGTCTCCGGCAAGGCGGGCAGCCGCCTCGGACCTCTCACCGTGCGCACGGACGCGGCCCAGGTCTCCTTGACCCCGCCGGCGGATGCGGCCGCCAGCGGGATCAAGGTCACCGACGCGGCGGGCAAGCCCCTCACCACCGCGGTCAACGGCACGAAGGTGTACGTCGACGTCCCGGCAGGTGCCGCGGACGGCTCGGCGACGCTGAGCGCGCAGGCGACGACCTCGGTGCCGGTCGGCCGCGCGTTCGCCGGAGCGACCAGGAGCCAGACCCAGATCCTGGCCGGGTCCAGCGAATCCACGGTCTCCGCGAGCGCGACGGCGACCTGGGCCAAGACGGGCGCGATCCCGTCGCTGTCCGCAAGGAAGAACTGCGCCGAGGGCGGCGTCGACATCACCGCCGGGAACAACGGCGACGCCCCGTTCACGTTCGAACTGGCGGGCTTCACGCACACCATCGCGGCCGGGGAGTCGCGGACCGTCACCATTCCGGTCGCCGAGGACCAGGCGTACGACTTCACGATCACGGGGCCCGGCGGCTTCAGCAAGAACTTCCAGGGCGTCCTGGACTGCCGGACCACCGGTGCCTCCACCCCGGAGACGCAGACGCTCGGCTCCCAGCCGAGCCCGGCGTCGGCCGGAGGAGTATCCGCCGGCCTGGAGGGCGACCTGGCCGAGACCGGCGGTTCCAGCGCCACCCCGATGATCGCGGGCATCGCTGTCGTCCTCGTGGTGATCGGAGGCGGAGCGGTCTTCCTCCTCCGTAAGAAGAAGGCGCCCACCCAGGAGTGAGCGCCGTGTCGGCGCAGCGCCCCGCTGCGCCGACGGCCCCGCCCCGCCCCAGGTCACAGCTGCCCTGAAGTACTGGTTTCCTTCGCGGGGTGGCGGTACGGCAAGATGGGGTGTATCTGCCCACCCACTTTCCTGCCGGACGGTTTCTCTTGGCTGAGTACATCTACACGATGCGCAAGACGCGCAAGGCGCACGGCGACAAGGTCATCCTCGATGACGTGACGCTGAGCTTCCTGCCCGGTGCGAAGATCGGTGTGGTCGGCCCCAACGGTGCCGGTAAGTCCACGGTGCTGAAGATCATGGCCGGTCTTGAGCAGCCCTCCAACGGCGATGCCTTCCTCTCGCCCGGGTACACCGTCGGCATGCTCCTGCAGGAGCCGCCGCTGGACGAGTCCAAGACCGTCCTGGAGAACGTCCAGGACGGCGCCGCCGAGATCATGGGCAAGCTCAAGCGCTTCAACGAGGTCGCCGAGCTGATGGCGACGGACTACTCCGACGCGCTGATGGAGGAGATGGGCAAGCTCCAGGAGGACCTGGACCACGCCAACGCCTGGGATCTGGACGCCCAGCTCGAGCAGGCGATGGACGCCCTCGGCTGCCCGCCCGGCGACTGGCCGGTCATTAACCTCTCCGGTGGTGAGAAGCGCCGCGTCGCCCTGTGCAAGCTGCTGCTCGAGGCCCCCGACCTGCTCCTCCTCGACGAGCCCACCAACCACCTGGACGCCGAGTCCGTGCAGTGGCTGGAGCAGCACCTCGCCAAGTACGCCGGCACCGTCGTCGCCGTCACCCACGACCGGTACTTCCTGGACAACGTCGCCGGCTGGATCCTCGAGCTCGACCGTGGCCGCGCCATCGGCTACGAGGGCAACTACTCCACCTACCTCGAGACGAAGCAGACGCGTCTCAAGGTCGAGGGCCAGAAGGACGCCAAGCGCGCCAAGCGGCTCAAGGAAGAGCTCGAGTGGGTCCGCTCCAACGCGAAGGGACGGCAGGCCAAGTCCAAGGCCCGTCTGGCCCGTTACGAGGAGATGGCGGCCGAGGCCGACAAGATGCGGAAGCTGGACTTCGAGGAGATCCAGATCCCGCCGGGCCCGCGTCTGGGCAGCGTCGTCGTGGAGGTCGAGAACCTCTCCAAGGGCTTCGGCGACAAGCTCCTCATCGACGACCTGAGCTTCACCCTGCCGCGCAACGGCATCGTGGGCGTCATCGGTCCGAACGGCGCGGGCAAGACCACGCTGTTCAAGATGATCCAGGGCTTCGAGGAGCCCGACTCGGGCGTCATCAAGGTCGGCGATACCGTCAAGATCTCGTACGTCGACCAGAGCCGCGGCAACATCGACCCGAAGAAGACCCTGTGGGCCGTGGTCTCCGACGAGCTCGACTACATCAACGTCGGTCACGTCGAGATGCCGTCCCGCGCCTATGTGTCGGCCTTCGGCTTCAAGGGCCCGGACCAGCAGAAGCCCGCGGGCGTGCTCTCCGGCGGTGAGCGCAACCGGCTGAACCTCGCGCTCACCCTCAAGCAGGGCGGCAACCTGCTGCTCCTCGACGAGCCGACCAACGACCTCGACGTCGAGACGCTCTCCTCGCTGGAGAACGCGCTGCTCGAGTTCCCGGGCGCGGCTGTGGTGGTCTCCCACGACCGCTGGTTCCTGGACCGGGTGGCGACGCACATCCTCGCGTACGAGGGCGACTCCAAGTGGTTCTGGTTCGAGGGCAACTTCGAGTCGTACGAGAAGAACAAGGTCGAGCGGCTCGGCGCGGAAGCGGCCCGTCCGCACCGTGCCACCTACAAGAAGCTGACCCGGGGCTGAGGCGCCGATGGCCCGGCACATCTACCGCTGCCCCCTTCGCTGGTCGGACATGGACGCCTTCGGGCACGTCAACAACGTCGTCTTCCTGCGGTATCTGGAAGAGGCGCGGATCGACTTCATGTTCGGGCTGGCGCCTGGGGACGGCTCGCCGTCGTTCTCCGGCGGGTCCGTCGTCGCACGGCACGAGATCGACTACGTACGGCCGCTCGTCCACCGGCACGAGCCGGTGGTCGTCGAGTCGTGGGTGACGAAGATCAGCGCGGCTTCGCTCACCATCCGGTACGAGATCAAGGACGCCGAAGGCGCCTCGCAGGTGTATGTGCGGGCCTCGACCGTGGTCGTGCCCTACGACCTGGAAGCGGCTCGTCCGCGCCGGATCAGTGCGGAGGAGAAATCCCACCTCCAGAAGTATCTGGACGGCACGGTCGACGCTGCCGCCGGTGAGGACGCCCTCGCCGCATGAGCGTCCCCGTGCAGAGTCTGCACCTCGCCGACGCGAGGGAGGCGGAGGATCTCACCGCCTTCCTCGCCCGGCTGATCCACTACGACCGCGCCGCCGCCGTCCGGCTGCAGGCGGGCGGTTCGGAAGGCCCCCACTCCAGCCTCGCCGTCTTCGGACGGCCGCCCACCTTCGAGGTGCTCGCGATCCGCGCCGCGCGGCTCGGCGAGCCGGCCGCGCTGGATGTCACCGTCTCCGCCGGTGAACTGCTCGAGTGCGTCGGTGAAGCCGCGTTCGCGGTGCCTGCCGCGGTCACCGGGCCCCCGTGGACGGGTGTGCTGCCGCCGCGCGGCGGCTGGCACGAGATTCCCGGGCTTCCGCAGGCCGCCGAGATGCGCGGTGCGGTCGCGGCGGCCGTGGCCGAGTTCCGCGCCCGCGACGAGCAACTGCCCGCCGAGCGCCGTACCCGTGCCGAGCGAGACGCGATCGGACGCGAGATCTGGTCGCGCACCCTCGGCGACACACCGTTGCCGCTGCGGGCGGTGCACGCCGCGCACTCCCTCGGTTTTCTGCCCCCGGGAGTTCCGGTGGGCCTGCTGTCCACCGGCAGATGGCTCAGACTGCGTACACCCTTCGGGTCGATCGCTGTACGGACGAACGGTCTGGGCGGCCTGAGCGTCATCCCCACCAGAACCGGTTAACGTCGTCGCCCAGCGGGCAGAGGCGCCACATGGTGCGTCGCGTGTCGCGATGCACGATGCGCCCCGGCACGGGAGCAGCACGGCAGCAGTACGGGGGTAACCACGGATGACGGACAAGGCCAGCGCCGTACAGTCGGTGGACCGTGCCGTGACTGTGCTCGAAAGCCTCGCCCGGCACGGTGAGGCGGGAGTCACGGAGATCGCGGACGAGCTGGGAGTGCACAAGTCCACCGCGTTCCGCCTGCTCGGGGCGTTGGAGAACCGCGGGTTGGTCACCCAGTCCAAGGAGCGCGGCAAGTACTGCCTGGGTGCGGGGATGCTCCGGCTCGCGGGCGCCGCGGCCGTGCGGCTCGACATCTCGCAGGAGGGCACACCGCTGTGCCGGGAGCTTGCCGACGAGGTGGGCGAGACCGTCAACATCGCGATCCTCGACGACGACGCGGCGGTCAACGTCGCCCAGGCACGCGGTGCCGCATCGGTGACGACCTACAACTGGCTCGGCCGCCGCACCCCGCTGCACGCCACCTCCAGCGGCAAGGTGCTCCTCGCGCACGCGCCGAGTGCGGTACGGGAGGGGCTGTACGCGGCCGGCCTGGAGAATTACACCGAGCGCACCCTCACGACCCGGGCCGAGCTTGACCGGGAGCTGGGCGAGGCCGCCGAGCTGGGATACGCCGTCGCGGTCGAGGAGCTGGAGATCGGTCTCAACGCGGTGGCGGCGCCGGTGTACGCGCACGACGGCACCGTCCTCGGGGCGCTCAGCGCCTCCGGCCCCGCGTACCGGCTGACCGAGGAGCTGCTGCCGAAGCTGGCCCGGCGCACGGCCGCGGTGGCCGCCGAGCTGTCCCGTCGCATGGGCTACGGCGGCTAGAGCCGGAAGGCCCGCTGTTCCTCGTGTCCGGAGCGGACATCCCGCTCGGTGGAGCTCTTCCACCCCGTCAACGTGCAGGACTTCGCCGCGTGCGAGCGCACGCAGCCGGCGATGGACTCACGGGCCTACCGGGCGGGGTGCTGGTGCCCGGCGAGCACCCCATCGGCGACTTTCGCGGCTGGGTGCGGGACATGCCGGCCGCCCCGAGCGCCCGGGCCCGGGGCGGACCGAGCCGTAACTAGTCGGCGGCGTTCACCATCGACGCGGCCGCGTATGTCAGGTAGTCCCACAGCTGCCGCTCGAGGTCCTCGGGCAGACGCAGCTCGTCGACGGCCTCGCGCATGTGCTTAAGCCAGGCGTCGTGCGCGGCCCGGTCGACGGTGAACGGCGCGTGCCGCATCCGCAGCCGCGGGTGGCCGCGGTTGTCGCTGTAGGTGCGCGGGCCGCCCCAGTACTGCATCAGGAACAGCGTCAGTCGCTCCTCGGCCGGGCCCAGGTCCTCCTCGGGATACATCGGCCTCAGCAGCGGGTCCTCCGCCACACCCTGGTAGAAGCGGTGGACGAGGCGCCGGAAGGTCTCCTCGCCGCCGACCTGCTCGTAGAAGGTCTGCTCCTGAAGGGTGCCGCGCCGGATCTCATTCACCCGTCCATCGTCTCAGACGCGCCCGGCGAGAAGACAGGGACCGGGTTCCTCGCCCCGGCGCTCGCCTGAGCGGCCGGTGCGCAGCACAGTGGATGTATGGCCATGCACCTGGAACGGTACGACGAGGCTGCCGCACAGGCGCGCCGGTCGATGGTGCGGCTGATCGTGCACGACGGAGGGCTGACCGATCCGGCCTGGCGGGCCGCGTTCGAGGAGGTGCCGCGGCACCTGTTCGTGCCGTACTACTACGTGAGCAGAGGCGGGACGCACGAGCGGCTGTGGTGCGAGGACCCCGATCCGGCGCAGCGCGAGAGCTGGGTGCGCGGGGCCTACTACGACGGGGCGCTCGCGACCCGGATGCGCGACGGCGAACTGATCTCCTCCAGCAGCCAGCCGTCGCTGATGGCGCGGATGCTCGAGGAGCTGCAGGTGCGGGACGGGGACACCGTCCTGGAGATCGGGGCAGGCACCGGGTACAACGCGGCGCTGCTGTCGCACCGGCTCGGCGAAGAGCGGGTGACGACCATCGACGTGGACCCGGAGATCACGGAATCGGCCCGTGAGCATCTGGCGGCTGCCGGTTATCACCCGACCGTTGTGACCGGCGACGGAGCCCGCGGCTGCCCGGAGCGGGCACCCTTCGACCGGATCATCGTGACCTGCACGCTGCAGTCGGTCCCGTTCGACTGGCTCGACCAGTGCCGGCCGGGTGCGCGGATCCTGGGGCCGCTGTCCACCGGTCTGATCGCGCTGCGGGTGCGGGACGACGGCCGGGTCCGCACCGCGGAAGGGCACTTCCTGCGGACCTCGGCGTACTTCGTGCCGCTGCGCGGCGCCGGTGCGGTCCCGGAGGGCCGCTTCGGCGGACTGCCGCGGCGCCTGGTCGAGAACGACCTGTTCCGTTTCCTGCTGACGCTGACCGCGGGCAGCCTCGATCCGCACGAGGCCCTGTCGCTGTGGGAACGCGAGCGACGCCCCTCACGCGACCGCTTCGGGGTCACCGTCAGCGGCCCTCACCAGTGGGCATGGCTGGACGACCCCGAAGGACCGTATGTCTGGCCCATCGGCCCGCCGGGGCGGAGCGACGGGCCGCAGGGACCTAGCCGCGCCTGACCGTGATCGTGGTCCAGGCCCCGACGTGGACCCGGTCGCCGTCGTTCAGCGGGATCGGGACGTAGGGCTGGATCGGGTCCTCGGCGCCGTTCAGCGTGGTGCCGTTGGTGGAGTTCTGGTCGACGACGGCCCAGGAGCCGTCGGGCTGCTGCACCAGCACGGCGTGCTTGTGCGAGACGCCCGGGTCCTCCGGCGGCACGGACAGATCGATGTCGGGGGCCTCGCCGGTGGAGTGCCGGCGGCGGCCAATGGTGATCTGGTTGCCGGTGAGCGGGAGGTGCTGCTCGGGGGAGTACGCGGGCAGGTTCAGCCCGGTGGCGTCGGGGCCGCTGCGCTGCATCATCGCCATGAAGTACTCGCGGTCGGGCGCGATGACAGCTGTCCAGCCGGCCGGGGTGCCGTACTGCGGCGGCGGCTGCTGCTGCCCGGGGCCGGACTGCTGTCCCTGCAGGCCGCCCTGCTGCGGGTACTGCTGTTGCTGCTGGAAGGGCTGCTGCTGCGGAACCGGCTGCGGGGCCTGGGTCTGGGGAGCATGCGGGGCCGGGGCCTGCGTCCGGGCCTGCGGGGCCTGGCTCTGCGAGGGCGGCGGCAGCATCCAGTCGTCCTCGGCTCTGCCCCGCTGCGGCTGGGGCGGGGCCGGGGGAGCCGACTGCTGCTGGAAGGACGGCGGCGGGGCCTGCGGGCCGGGGCCGTGCTGCCCGTGACCGTGCTGGCCCTGCCCGTGACCCTGCTGGAAGGAGGGCGGAGGCGGCGGGCTCTGCTGTCCCGGGCTTTGCTGTCCCGGGCCGTGCTGCCCCGGGCCCTGCTGGAACGGCGGCGGAGGCGGCGGCCCGGGCTGCTGGAACCCCTGAGGCGGCTGCGGCCGCCCCGACGGCTCGTTCATCAGCGGCTCCGCGGGCCGGTTCATCTGCGACGGCCGCGAGCTCTGGTACTCGTACGGATCATGTGCCGGACCACTCTGCGGACCCTGCGGCGGCTGCGGCTGGTTGGTGAAACCGGCCGGCAGGTTCAGCCCCGGCGACTGCGGCTGCGGGGCCACCGGGGTGTACGAGGTCGCCGTGTGCGTCAGGAAGTTGTACCGGCACTCCTCGCAGAACGGGGCCATGGCCTCGCGCGGGGTACGGCACTGGGGGCAGAGCTCGGCCTGGGCGGTGGCGTTCGGATCGCCGGGGCCCGGGTATCCGTAGGCGGGCGGCGGGGGAGGCGGCGGCGGGACGGCCCCTGCGGGAGCGCCAGGGCCGGCCATGCGGTGGCCACAGACCTCGCACCAGTCGTCGGAACCCGACTGGTGTCCGTTCGGGCAGGTCGGCATGTCGGCCCTTCCCCCTCTCCTCGTCCGGCCCTCGGGCCGTCTCGCTTCGCTGTCTGTGCCGGTTGTTGCACGGTTACTTCTTCACACGAACCGTCTTCGTGGAGCGCGTTTCGAGGGTCATCTCGTCGGCCTCCGCGACCTTCGCCTTCAGTCGCACAGTACCGGTCGCCGCATCGACCACGTCCACCACCTTCGAAAGGAGTTTCGCAGTGTCCGCGTTGCCGGACGCCGACGCGAGTTGTACGGCACGGCCCAGTTTGGCCGTGGCACCGTCGAAGTCGCCCGACTTGCGGGCATCGAGACCCTGTTGGATGACTTGTGCCAGTTCGGCCTGGCCCGTGTAGTGCGCGACCTGCGGATTGATCGACGTCGACGCCACCATGTCCTCGGTCCACACGGCCCGGATCAGCCCCTGGGACAGCACTTGCGGGGCGCCGCCGTCCGTCGCCGGAATGATCAGCGAGGCGCGGGCCGCCAGCATCTCCTGGCCGATGCCGGCCTCCGGGACCTGCACGCACACGTGGTAGTCGCGGGACTCGTCGCCCCATGAACCGGTCGGATAGTCACCCGCCCGCGGGCCTGCCTCCGTACGCCTGTCGGTCAGCTGCTCGACGGACGGCGCCACCTGCTTGACGAACTTGATCTCCACCCCGACCGGCGTCCACAGTCGCAGCGCCACGTCCGCGACCTCCTTGCCCATCGCGTTCTCCATCATGCTGGTGAAGTCCGCGGCCAGGTGCGACGGATCGGCGACGATGTCCGCCGTGCCGAGCAGCGCGGAGGCGATGCCGGTGACCTCCTTCACTTCCCAGTCCGTGCCGACGCCGCGGGCGTCACAGGTGAAGCGGCCGGAGACGGAGGTGAGGGCGGCTTGCAGGTCCTCCGGTGACTCGTGCTCGTTGCGGCCGTCGGTGAGCAGGATGCCGTGCCTGATGTCGCTCTCGGACGCCGCCAGCAGCCGGTCCGCCAGCCGCAGCCAGGTGCCGATCGCGGTGCCGCCGCCCGCGCTGAGCCGTCGCAGGGCGTCCTTCGCCCGGGCGCGGGTCCCGGCGTCCGCCACCGCGAGCCGCCCGCTGCCGGGGTAGACCTCGTTCGCCACATGCGTACCGGAGACCACCGCGAACTCCACGCCGTCCCGCAGGGTGTCGATCGCGGCGGCCGTCGCATCACGGGCGTTGCGCATCTTGGTCGGCGGGTAGTCCATCGAGCCGGAACAGTCGACCATGATCACAACGGCGGCGCCGGGCGCCTGCGGGGGTACGGCCGTCGGCGAGGCCGAGGCGCCCGCGAGCGGCACCCCGCGCGTGGTGCCGCCGCCCGTGGAGGTGACGGTCACGATGGCGTTCACCTCGCGGCCGCCCTCGGGCAGATACTCGTTCTGATACACCTCGACGGAGAACTGCGGCACCTGGGACTTGGAGAAAACGGCCATCTGATCGGCTCCTTGAGGGCTCCACTCGGGAGTACGGGTCAACGAGATGCATCCGGCGAGTGATCCGCGCGGGCGGGAACGCGCGGGCCGCGGGAACGGCAACTCATCGGACAAATGGGTGTTCAAGCCTTGTTGTAGGCCGATCCTGCCCCTTGCTGCGGCACGGTGAACGGCAGGACCGCCACTGTTACGTTGTCGTGGCCCCCGCCGTCGAGGGCATGCCCGACGAGGACCTGCGCGCTGTGCAGCGGCCGGTCGGCGGCATCCGCGGGAACGGTGCGCGCCATGTCGTCGGCGGCCTCCGCGTAGTTCCACAGGCCGTCCGTGCAGACCACGACCACTCCGGAACGGTCCGGCTTGAAAGCGGCGGTGTGCGGCTCCAGTTCGTACGCGTCGGCTCCCAGCCAGCCCGTGATGGCGTGGGCGCGCTCGTCCGCGTACGCCTCCTGCTCGTTCATCAGGCCCGCCGCGACCATCTGGGCCGCCCACGAGTCGTCCTCGGTGAGCCGGGCCGCCGGGCCGGTGCGGTCGTCGGGCACCCAGTAGGCGCGGCTGTCGCCGACCCAGCCGACGACCAGCAGACCGCCGACGGAGATCGCGCCGACGATCGTGCACGCGGGCGCGTTCTGGTGGCGGCCCGGGTCGTGCTCCGGGGCCTCGCCCGACGAGGCGTCGTCGGCAAGGGCATTGACCGCTTCCGACGCGGCGACGATCGCCTCGTGCATGGCCTGCTGCGGATGCGTGCCGCGCGGCAGCGACTCCAGCAACAGTTCGTTGGCGGCGCTCGCCGCGGCCAGCGAGGCCTCGTCGGGCCGGGTGGCCGACGAGACGCCGTCGCAGACGATGGCGACGACGGCCGGCGAACCGTCGGGCAGCGCGGTGGACGACACCGCGAACGAGTCCTCGTTGCGATGGTGGCGCAGCCCGCGGTCGCTGACCGCGGCGACCGAGCCCAGCTCCTGCTCCATGTGGTCGCGCTCGCGGGGCTGGGCGTGACCGCAGTTCTCGCAGTACCCGTCGGGGTCGACATGGCCTGCGCGGCAGGCCACACAGAGCTTGGTGCCGGGCGGGGGAGTGGCGGGACCGGCCGCGCGGGGGTCGGCCCCGGGCGGCGGCTGGACGGCTGCCGCGGGTGCGGGCAGCTCGAAGTCGCCCGACGAGGCCGCGTTCGCCGGCGCGGCGCCGGGCCGGTCGTCGTACCGGACGGCCGCGGGCAGCCCGAAATCGCCCGCCAGATCACCGGACCCGTGGCGGGGCTCGGCACCGGGGGTGGCCGGCGGGCCGTCGTAGCGGTCGGCGGACGCGGGCAGTCGACCCGCGCCGCCCGCTCCGCCGGAGTCGCTCAGCGGCTCGCCGCCCGAGTCCGTGCCCGGCAGGTCGCCGGGGCGGTGGACCGGGGCGGGCACGCCCGAGCTGTCCGTGCCCCGGGCCGACGGCCAATCGACGGGGGAGCCGATGGCCAGCGTCGGGCGGTCGGGGCCCGCCGACGCGGGCGCCGCGGACAGGTCGTACCCGCACGCGCCGCAGAAGCGGTCACCCGCCTCCAGCGGCTCGGCGCAGCCGGGGCAGGCGGGCCCCGCGGCCGGCTCGTGCATCTGCGACGACATCAATCACACCCACGTCCGGGGGCGGAAGCGGTTGGCACGCTCCACCAGATCCATCCGCTCCTCGCCGCGCTGGGCGAGCCGGGCGAGCACCCGGTAGGAGCGTTCCAGCCCGAAACGCAGGCCGCGCTCGTCCAGTTCGCTGCCGAGAAGCACGGCCGGTGCCGGACCGGGCCGCGGTGCACTCGGCGCGTTCTGTACGGACGGCAGGGCTCCGGGACTACCGGAGAGTACCCAGTCCAGCGCCGTGCCGAGTACCTCTGTGGACAACTGCTCGCGGCGCACGGCGTCCAGACCGAACTCCTTCAGGGCGTCCACCTGCGCGGCCGCCGCGGTCAGATCGTCGATGAGCGCCTCGTGTGCGGCGCGCCGCCGCAGCCGCGCCCGCACGGCGGCGACCCGGGCCGCCGTGTAGTGGATCGACGCCTCCGGCACCGACTCCAGCGTCCGGACGGCGCCGGTCCGGTCGCCGGCCGCGAGCTGAACCCGGGCCAGTCCGAACGCGGCACTCACATAGCTCGGGTCGGTCGTCCACACGAGGCGGTAGTACTCCGCCGCGTTGTCCAACTGGCCGAGTACTTCGGCGCACACGCCGAGCGCCAGCTTGGGCGAGGGCTCGCCCGGGAACGCGTCGTAGATCGCGTCGAAGGAGAGCGCCGCGATCTCGTTGTCCCCGGTCACCAGAGAGGTCAGACCGCGGTACCAGACGACTCTCCAGTCCTCGGGGTGCTTGCTCTCCAGATTCTCCAGCGCCTTGATCGCGGAGTTCAGTTCGCCCATCTCCAGCCGGGCGCGCAGTTCGCGCAGCCGCGTCTCGGGGGAGCCGGCCGGCGCGGAGTGCAGCGCCGCGATCAGCTCCGCGGGCGCGGAGGCCATCAGTCCGGCGAGGAATCCGGCGTTCGGGTCGTTCGGGTCGACCCGGGGCACGGGGAGCGCGAGAGAGGTCGCGCGTGCGTCGAGGGGCGCGAGCTGCGGCGCGAGGGAGAGCGACCCCGGCGTCTGGACGGCCGGGTGCAGGGCCGGGGCGCCGACGGCCCCGGGCGGCGCCACCTGGTGCGGAACCCTCGCCGAAGCCGAAGCCGAAGCCGAAGCCGAAGCCGGCACCTTGCGGGAGCGTCTGACCGGCACCTGCCGCGCGCCGAGCGCCGACACGTCCTCCGTGAGCTCCGCGAACAACTGCGTGTCCGTGACCCGCAGTTCCGGGCCGAACAGCGTCGACAGAGACGGTCGCGGGCGGCCTGTCTGCAGGGCCACGACCTCCCGGAGCACGCCCGTCAGCTGCTCCGCCATCTCCTGTGCCGAGGAGAACCGCCGTGCCGGGTCGGGGTCGGTGGCCCGCACCAGCAGCCGGTAGAACGACTCGTAGGTCTGGAAGACCTCGATGTTGTCCGGGTCCGGCAGGGAGTCCACGAACACGTTCGTGTAGCCCTGGAAGTCGAAGGTGAGCACCGCGAGCGTCCGCGCGACGGTGTAGAGGTCGGACGCGACCGACGGGCCGACCTCCGCGACCTCGGGGGCCTGGTAGCCGACCGTGCCGTAGATCGCGGACTCGTCGTCGTCCATCCGCCGGACCGCGCCCATGTCGATGAGCTTGAGCTGGTCCTGCTGCTGGATCGCGTTGTCGACCTTGAAGTCGCAGTACAGAAGGTTTCTGCTGTGCAGATGGCCGAGCGCCTCCAGCGCCTCGATGCCGTAGGCGCAGGCCTGCTCCACCGGCAGCGGGTCGCGCTTGCCCGCCGCGTTGCGGCGGCCGTTCGCGAGCTCCTTGAGCGACTTGCCGCCGACGTACTCCATGACGATGTAGCCGTCGAGGGAGCCGGTGCGCTGATCGAGGTGCTCGACGAAGTTGTAGATGCGGACGATGTTGGAGTGCTCGATCTCCGCGAGGAAGCGGCGCTCCGAGATCGCCGCGGCCATGGCGTCCTGGTCGCCCGTGTCCAGCAGGCCCTTGAGCACCACCCAGCGGTCGGAGACCGCGCGGTCGACCGCGAGATAGACCCAACCGAGACCGCCGTGGGCGAGACAGCCCATCACCTCGTACTGGCCGTGCACGATGTCGCCCTGGGCGAGCTTGGGCACGAACGAGTACGGGTGGCCGCACTTGGTGCAGAACCCTTCCGTACGCCCGGGGCGCTCACCGCGCGCACGCCCCACCGGCGCACCGCAGTCGGACCGGGAACAGAACCGCTTGCGCTCCGGGACCTCCGGGTTCTCCATCACCGCGGAGCGCGGGTCGGGACGGGGCACGGCCGGCACGGAGACCAGGCCCGCGCCCAGCCGGTTGCGGCCGGACTGGCCGGTGGAGGTGCCGGAACTGCGCACCGAGACCGAGCGAGTCGAGGTGCTGGACCCGCTCAGCGAACGCGACAGGCGGCCCGAGACCGAACGGCGCGACGTCGACGAGCGCGACGAGGCACGCGACGAACGCGAGCTGCTCCGGCCCGAACTGCTCCCCCGGCCACCGCCGGTGATGCCGGTGGGCGGGGAGACGACCATGCCCGTGGGGGACACGACGGGCGCGAGCCCGCACGTGTCGCAGTACAGCTCGCCTCCGCCCATGTCCTCGTAACTGCCTTCACAGCCGGGCCGCTGGCAGTCCTTGGAGTCGCTGTTGTCGCTCACGCATCCCCCCTGCGGTCGGCGGGCCCGGACGGTCCGGGCTCTGTGTTGGCCAGAGCTTCCGCGGCGGCATGCTGGTAGCGCAGCACCGCTCCTTCCGCGACGCGCAGATCGCACGGCGCGCTCCACAGCATCCGGCGGGCCGCGTCGTACCGCTCGATCAGCAGCGAGTCCTCGGCCAGACCGTGCCGCGCCACCTTCGCCTTGTACGCGTCGAGCCGGCCGCGCAGCTCCGCACGGACGGCGAGCGGAGCGGTCACGGCGGTCAACGACTCACGGGCGCGCAGCAGTTCGTCCTCGGCCTCCCGCTCCAGAGACTCCAGGAGCGGGGACAGCCGGTGCCACTGGGAGTGCCTGCGGTACTCGGCCGCGGTCGCCAGCCGTTCCTGAAGCGCTGTCGACGGGCCGCTGACGGCGGGAACCTCGGTCGCGGCGATCTTCGCCAGCACCTCACCGCGCGCCGAACGCGCCTCGGCGAGGGTGCGGTCGGCTCGCGACAGGACGTCCCGCAGCCGGATCAGACGCTCCTCGGAGTCCTGCCGCACCCGCAGCACCGCCTCGATCTCCCGGCGGATGTCCTCCAGGGCGCGCGCCGATCGGTCGTAGCGGTCGGTGTCGGGACGGCCGCCGCCCGGGGCCGAACTGCCCGGCGCGGGACGCCAGAAGGCCAGCGGATCCGAGATCACCTGGGCCCGCAGCGTGGACAGCTCATGCGTGATCGACTCCAGCTCGTCGCCCGCCGGGTGCTCACCCGGCCGCACGCCGACGGAGTGGGCGAGCGAGCGGGTGCGCTGCAGCTCGGCGGAGAGGAGATCTATCCGGGCGGGCAGAGCCGACCACACCGAGTCCGCCGTCACGATCATGTCGAGCGAGCTCGCGTACAGCTCGTTCATCCGGGTGACCAGCTCTTCGAAGCTGAACTGCTCGGAGAGCTTGGCGGGTCCGGTGATCGTGGGCGCGGTGTGCGTGGCCGGGCTCGCGACGGTGACGCTGGGGCCGCGCAGCCGGTCGGTCAGCTCCACCAGGTCCTCGCGGCTGGACCAGCGGCGGCGGGCGCGCAGTTCACGGGTGTCCTCGAGGGCGGCGGTGTACGCGTCGAAGTACCCCCACAGCAGGGAGATCGCCTGCTCGGTGGAGGCCCAGCGGTCCTTGGTGACGCCCGTGAGCTCGGCGCCTTCGAGCAGCCTGCGGCCGGCGTGGTCCTGGAGGGCGAGCAGCGAGGTCTCGATCGCCTCGTGCTCAGCGCCGAGCCGTGCCAGCGCACGGTCCACCTCGTCCCGGTCCATCGCCGGCCCATGGGGTTTCCCCCCGGAGCTGGGGAACGGTCCCGCGACGCCCATCGATCACCTCTCTGCTCTTCCCTTAAGGACTTCTCCCTGAAGGACTCGTTCCTGGCCGGTCTCGTTCCGTCGGCCGGTCGGACCGGCCGTCCGCCGCGCCCCGTCGGCCCCTGTCAGCTGCGGTACTTGGGGGCCGGCGGGCCCGCTATGCCGGGCAGATCAGCCGCAAGCCACTTGTTGTACGCGTCGCTCCACGGGCCCCTGCGGTAGTCCTCCAGAACCTTGTTCACCCGGCGCACCACATCGTCCTTGCCGAGCTTGGTGGCGACGCCGTAGTACTCGGTGGTGAAGGGCTTGTCGCCCTTGAGCTCGACCGCCGGGTCCTGCGCGGCCTGGCCCGCCGCCAGGGCGTTGTCCGTGACGACCGCGTCGACGAGCCCCTCCTGGAGGCGCACCAGACAGTCGAGCTGGTTCGGCACGGTGAGCACGTCCTCGTCGCCGGGCCCGCCGTCGTGCGCGTCCTTGATGGTCGCCCCGAAGGAGTTCTTCTCCAGCGCCTCGTACGCCGTCGACCCCTCCGCCGAGCAGACCCGCTTGCCCTTGAGCGACTCGTCGTAGCCGGTGATGTCCGACCCCTTGGACGCGAGCACCTGCTGCCCGGCCTGGAAGTACGCGGTGGAGAACGCGACCTGCTTGATCCGGGCGCAGTTGATCGTCATCGTGCGTACGACGATGTCGACCGCGCCGTTGTTCAGTGCGGGGATGCGCTGGTTGGTCGGTATGGCGCGGAAGATGACGGCGTCCCTGCTGCCGAGGATGTCCTGCGCGATGGCGTGGGCGAGGTCGATGTCGAAGCCCTCGAGGGCGCCGCCGGCCGGATTGCGGTATCCCCAGCGGTAGCTGTTCTGGTCGACTCCGACGATCAGCTTCCCGCGGTCCTTGATCTGCTGGATGTTCGGCCCGTCGGCCGACGAGGGCCGCAGGGACGCCTCCGGTGCGGTGCAGCTGTCCGCCTTGACGGGCATCCCCACTCCGGCGCCCTGACCGGACAGCTCGGAGTCGCCGCTGTGGGACAGCGGAAGCAGGGTGACGGCAGCCGTGAGCGCACAGGCCGCGGCCATCCCGGCGACACCACCCCAGCCGCGGAACCTGAGCTTGGTCCTGCCGGCGGTCTTCTCCGTCATCACGCCCCCTCTCACCGGTACTCCGAAAGCCTGCGGTTGATGCCGAGGATCGCGCCCGCCGCACCCAGTACGGCCAGCACGGCCGCGCCGATCGGCAGTCCGCTCAGCGCGCCACGCCCGTCCTCGGCGGCCCGGGTGAACTCGCGCTGCTCGTGCGCGAGCGCCGTCGCCAGCGCCTTGTCGACGAGGTCGAAGCACTCGCCGGTGGATTCCTTCGGGCCGATGACCTTGTCCAGCGCACCCTCGTAGTCACCGGACTTGTCGGTGGTACTGGCGATGCGGTGGCGGCTCTTCCACTCGGTCATGCTCTTGGCGGCGGTCGCGACGGGGTCGCGGCCGTCCTGGTCGTCGGCGAGCTTCTCCGCCTCGTTGAGACCGGCGCCGAGCCGGTCCATGCCGGAGGTGAAGTCCGTCTCGTACTTGTCGCTCTTGCCGTCGTCGGTGAGCACGGCGCCGCGCGCGACAAGGACGAGGTTCTCATTGGCCCGGGCCTTCAGGGAGCTGATCCGTGCGTCGTTCAGCACCTTGAGTGACTTCTGGCCGTGGTTGTTCGCGGCGTTCAGCTCGGCGCGGGCGACCGTGTGTCCGACGGCCAGCCACAGCAGGACGACGGTCGAGGCCGCCGTCGCCGCGACCAGCCCGCGGTTGAACACCCTGTTCGTCAGCCGGTAGTTGCGCCGCTGGGCCCAGACCAGGCCGCCGAGAGCGGCCGCACCGAGCACGAGCGAGAACACCGGCAGGAAGCGGGCGTCGTCGTCGTCCTGGGCGAGCCGGGCCGTCTCCGCGTCGTACAGCTTCTGGGCCGCGGGCAGCAGTACCTTGGTCATCTGCTCGTTGGCGAACCGCAGATACGCGCCACCGAGCGGCAGCCCCTGACGGTTGTAGGAGCGGGCGGTCTCGATCCGGCCCGCGTAGACGGGCAGCTGTTCGTTGAGCGTGGCGATCTGCCGCCCCGACTCGCTCGAACTCTCGGTGTTCGTCGCGGCCTTGACGAGCAGCCGGGAGGCGAGGGCGATGTCCTTCTCGTACCGCTCGCGCACACCGGCGGGCTCGTTCGCGGCCCCCGCGAGGAAGCCGCTGGAGGCAGCCGTGTCGGCGTCCGCCAGCGAGCGGTACACGGACGCGGCATCGGCGCTCAGCGGCTGGCTGCGGTTCACCACATTGTCGGCGGCGGACGCCCGGTCGGCGATCTCGAAGGCCGTCACCGCGCCGAACACGACCACCAGCGCCGCCAGAACAGCGCCGATGACCTGCAGCCGTCCGGGCTCGGTCGTCGCCGCGGCACGCAGCCGGTCCCTGAGCTCGGCCAGGGCACTGTGATGCGCCGGAGGACTCCCCGGTGGCTGTGCGGGCACGGGCGCCGGAGCCGACTGAGGCGCAGTGCGCACATTCGGCGGGTATGTCACGTGACCTCCCCCTCGGTCGCTGACGTCGGCCCGCCCCCCGGCGGAGTGGGGGAAAATCCCCCGTCGCCAGCAGTATGGCCGCAGTGACTGACAATCACAGCAGGATTGACTGGATCTTGATCCTGTCGCAGCAATCCGGTCTCCTGCTCCCCCTCATGAATACGCCTCATCAGCGGGATCGGTTCCCGGCCGGGAGGCTACCGGGCGCACACACGAAGATCGCCCGTGCCCCCCGTTCACGGGCGGGGGGGCACGGGCGATTCCTTCTGTTTCAAGCCGCGGTGACGGTGCTCTTTCAGGCGCAGCCGGCCCTTTCAGGCGTAGTGGCTGCGCAGCCTCGCGCGGGCCTCGGGCGAGGCCCCGGTGTGGTCGAGTCCCAGCAGGGCGGCGCCCAGCACCGGTGACGCCGTGACCACCTCGACGGCCGCCTTGGGCGCCTTGGCGGCGAACAGTTCGCCGAGCCGCTCGTCCAACTCGGGGTGCCTGGCCGCCAGGACGCTGCCGCCCAGCAGCACCGGCACCTCCTCGTCGAGCAGGCCGAGCCGCGCCAGCGCCACCGTGGACATGGCGACGACCTCCTCCGCCAGCCGGTGCACCAGCGAGCGCGCGACCTGATCACCTTCGGCGCTGGTGGCGAAGAGCACCGGCGTCAGCTCGTGCTTGCGCGCCGAGGCGACCCGCCCCAGATGCAGCGCCTCGATCAGCGCGTACATGGAGTCCAGGCCGAAGTGCGCCGGGAGCGTACGGGCCAGCTCCGTCGGCTCGCCGCGCCCGTCCTCGGCCCGCGCCGCGAACCACAGCGCCTCGTCCGCGAGGCCCGCGCCGCCGCCCCAGTCCCCGGAGATCTTGCCGAGCGCCGGGAAGCGGGCGGTGCGGCCGTCCGGCAGCATGCCCACGCAGTTGATGCCCGCGCCGCACACCACCGCGACGCCCCGGGGCTCGGCGTCGCCGGGCAGCCCGGCACGCAGGATCGCGAAGGTGTCATTGCGCACCTCTGTCGTACGGCCCCACCCGCGGGCGTGCAGGGCGGTGGTCAACTCCTCCTCTTCCACGGGCAGGTCGGCATTGGCGAGACAGGCCGAGACATGTTCGACCGTGCCGATGGGTTCGCCGTTCGCACCGGCCTTGGCCAGCGCTTCGCCGACCGTCGAGGCGAGCGAGTCGAGCGCCGCCCCGATGCCGACCTTCGGCGGCTGGAATCCGGGCCCCCGGTTCGACACGAGCACCGAGCCGTCGGCGCCGACGAACGCCACGTCGGTCTTGCTGTTGCCCGCGTCGATGGCGAGGACTGAAGCGGTCACACCCACGCCAGGTGCTCCCGGTTGTGCGCGATCAGCTTGTCCGTGAGCGCCTCGGCGTACTCGTACTGCCCGATCAGGGGGTGCGACAGCAGCGCCTTGAACACCCGGTCCCGGCCGCCGCGCAGGGCGGCCTCCAGCGCCAGGTCCTCGTACGCCGTCACATGGGAGATCAACCCCGCGTACACCGGGTCGACCTCGGGCACGGCGAGCGGTGTGGCGCCCTGTCCGCCGACGGCGGCCTGCACCTCGATCACGGCGTCGTCGGGCAGGAACGGCAGCGTGCCCCGGTTGAAGGTGTTGACCACCTGGTACGGACTGCCGCTTCCACCGAGCAGCGACGCCGCCAGATCCACGGCCGCCTCCGAGTAGAACGCCCCGCCGCGCTTGGCGAGCAGGTCCGGCTTGGTGTCCAGGGCCGGGTCGCCGTACATCTCCAGAAGCTGCCTCTCCATCTTCGCCACCTCCGCTGCTCGCGACGGCTTGGTCCTCAGCTCCCGGACGACCTCGTCGTGCGCGTAGAAGTAGCGCAGGTAGTACGAGGGCACGACGCCGAGACGGTCCAGGACCTCGCGGGGCAGGCTCAGGTCGTCCGCGATCGCGTCGCCGTGCTCGGCCAGCAGCTTCGGCAGCAGGTCCTCGCCCTCGGGCCCGCCGATGCGCACACCGGTCTCCCAGGTCAGGTGGTTGAGGCCGACATGGTTCAGATGGACGTCCGACGCCGCGACCTCCAGGAGCTTCGCGAACCTGCGCTGGAAGCCGATCGCGACATTGCACAGCCCGACCGCCTTGTGACCGGCCTGCAGCAGTGCCCTGGTCACGATGCCCACCGGATTGGTGAAGTCGATGATCCAGGCGTTGGGGTTCGTCCGCCGTACGCGCTCGGCGATGTCGAGGACCACCGGCACGGTGCGCAGCGCCTTGGCGAGACCGCCGGCTCCCGTCGTCTCCTGTCCGACGCAACCGCACTCCAGCGGCCAGGTCTCGTCCTGCTCGCGGGCCGCCTGGCCGCCGACGCGCAGTTGCAGCAGCACCGCGTCGGCGTCCGCGACGCCCGCGTCGACGTCCGAGGTGGTGACGATCTTCCCGTCGTGGTCCTGCTTGGCGAAGATCCGCCGCGCCAGTCCGCCGACCAGGTCGAGCCGGTCGGCCGCGGGGTCGATGAGGACCAGTTCACTGATCGGGAGGGTGTCCCTCAGCCGCGCGAAGCCGTCGATCAACTCTGGGGTATAGGTGGATCCGCCACCCACGACTGCGAGCTTCATGTGTTTCTAGCCCTTCACTCCGGTCAGTGTGACGCCCTCGACGAACGCCTTTTGGGCGAAGAAGAAGACGAGGATCACGGGGGCCATGACCAGTACGGTCGCGGCCATGGTCAGATTCCAGTCGGTGTGGTGAGCACCCTTGAACGACTCCAGGCCGTAACTGAGAGTCCAGGCGGCCGGGTTCTCGGAGGCGTAGATCTGCGGGCCGAAGTAGTCGTTCCAGGCGTAGAAGAACTGGAACAGCGCCACCGCGGCGATGCCCGGCTTGGCCATCGGCAGCACGACCTTGAGCAAAGTGCGCAGTTCGCTGCAGCCGTCGACCTTCGCCGAGTCCAGGTATTCGTTGGGGATCGTCAGCAGGAACTGCCGCAGCAGGAAGATCGAGAACGCGTCGCCGAACGCCATCGGGATGATCAGCGGCCACAGCGTCCCGGCCAGGTCCAGCTCCTTCGCCCAGAACAGGTACATCGGGATGATCACGACCTGCGGCGGCAGCATCATCATCGAGATGACGAGCATCAGCGCCAGCCTCTGGCCGCGGAAACGGAACTTGGCGAGCGCGTACGCCACCGGGATCGAGGAGACGACGGTCAGGACGGTCCCGAGCCCCGCGTAGAGCAGGGTGTTCCGCCACCAGGTCAGAAAGCCCGGGGTGTCGAGGACCTTCGTGTAGTTGTCCCACTCCCAGGTCGTCGGTACGAGATCCCGGGTGAGCGCCTGCTGGTCGTTCATCAGCGAGGTGAGAAGGACGAAGACGAAGGGCAGCAGGAAGAAGAGCGCGGCGGCGACCCCGAGCGAGTGCACGGCGATCCAGTGCAGCAACGCCTTGCGGCGGGCGGTCCGTTCGGCCTCGGCGACCGGCGGCTTCACCGCAACAGGAGGCTTGTCGAGAGTCTGGGTCATGGCAGTCACTCACCCACCTGAACGAGGCCGCCGCGCCGGCGCATCAGGAACGCGGTGAAGACCATGGAGAGTACGAACAGGACGAGCGCGATGACCGCCGCCGCGCCGTAGTCGAAGCGCTGGAAGCCGATGTTGTAGACGAGCTGCGGCAGCGTCAGCGTGGACTTCTCGGGGTAGCCGGGCTCGAACTGCTGCCCGCTGCCGCCGATGATCCCCGACGCCACCTTTCCCGCGACGAGCGGCTGTGTGTAGTACTGCATCGTCTGGATCACCCCGGTGACCACGGCGAACATCACGATCGGCGAGATGTTCGGCAGAGTGACGAAGCGGAAGCGCTGCCAGGAGGACGCCCCGTCCAGCTCCGCCGCCTCGTACTGCTCCCGCGGCACATCGAGCAGCGCCGCCATGAAGATCACCATGAGATCGCCGATGCCCCACAGTGCGAGTGCGGTGAGCGCCGGCTTGGACCAGCTGGGGTCGGTGAACCAGCCCGGTGTCGGCAGCCCGATCGCGTCGAGGATCGAATTGACCGGTCCCGTACCGGGGTTGAGCAGGAAGACGAACGCCAGCGTCGCCGCGACCGGCGGTGCCAGGTAGGGCAGGTAGAACAGGGTGCGGAAGCCCCCGGCGGCTGTCTTGATCTTGGTGATGAGCAGTCCGATGCCGAGGCCGAAGACCACCCGGCAGGTGACCATCACCAGCACCAGCCACAGGGTGTTGCGCAGGGCCGGCCAGAACATCGGGTACTCGCCGAAGACGTAGGTCCAGTTGTCCAGGCCGTTGAAGACGGGCGGGCGGAAGCCGTCGTACTTCATGAACGAGAAGTACACGGTCGAGATCAGCGGATACGCGAAGAAGACGCTGAAGCCGATCAACCAGGGCGACATGAACGCCGCCGTCCGAAGCGCCGACCGGCGGCGCTTCGAACGCAGGGTGTGCGTGGTCATCGCTGCTCGGTTCTACTTCTGCTTCGCGATGTCGGTGTCGATCTGCCGGGCGGTCTGCTCCAGACCGGCCTTCAGATCCTTGGCCTTGCCCGACTCGTACCGGTAGCCGAAGTCCTGGAAGGTCACCTGGTACGCGCCGCCGTCCACGTTGGCGGGCGTGGTGCTGGACCTGGGGTGCTGCGCGATGTCGATGAAGGTCTTGAACGCGGGGTCGAACTTCAGGTTCGGCGACTTGAGCGCGTCGATCGTGGACGGCACGTTGTGGATGCCGTTGGCGAAGGCCACGACCGCCTCGGTGTCCGTGGTCATGTACTTCACCAGCTCCCACGCCGCGTTCTGCTTCTTGCTGGTGGAGGCGATGCCCATGATGGTGCCGGAGAGGTAGCCCTTGCCGTAGTCGGCCACCTGGTCGTCGGCGACGGGCAGCGGAGCGGTGCCGATCTCGAACTTCACGCCCGCGTCCTTGGCCATGCCCAGCCGCCACTCGCCGTCCAGCTGCATGGCCACCTGACCGGTGTGGAAGGGGTGCTTGGCGCCCCACTCGTCACCGAAGGTGTTGCGGTACTTCTCCAGCTTCTTGAAGCCGCCCAGTTTGTCGACCAGCCCCTTCTGGAAGGTCAGCACCTTCGCGAAGGCCGGGTCCTTGACGATGTTGGACTTGCCCTCGGCGTCGAAGTAGGTCGGGGACCACTGCGAGGCGTAGTGCATCGGCGTGGTCTCGTAGCCGTGATAGTTCGGCATGAAGCCGAGCTGCTCGTAGCTGTCGCCCTTGGCCTTGGTCAGCTTCTCGGCGACCTTCTCGAACTCGCTCCACGTCTTCGGCGGCGCCGTGATCCCGGCGGCCTTGTACGCGTCCTTGTTGTAGTACAGGCCGTAGGCGTCGTTCAGCAGCGGAAGAGAGCACTGGTTGCCGTCGAACTGCGTGTAGTCGAGCAGCGGCTTGTGGAAGACCTTCGACGGGTCGATCTTCGACTTCTCCAGGAACGGCTTGAGGTCCACGAACGCACCCGATGTGCAGAACTTGCCGACGCTGTCGGTGGTGAACGAGGAGACCACGTCCGGCGCGTTCGAACCGCCCGCCCGCAGCGCCTGGTTGATCTTGTCGTCGGTCATGTTGCCGACGACCTTCACCTTGATGTTCTTGTGCGCCGCCTCGAAGCGCTCCACGTTCTCCTGTATCGCCTTGACCTCGCTCGGTGCGGACCAGCCGTGCCAGAACGTGATCGTCGCGTCGGCCTTGGGATCGTCTTCGGCCGCGGTCTCGGTCGACCCCGTACAGGCGGAGGAGAGCAGGGACAGTGCGGCTGTCGCGGCGAGTGCGGCTGCCGCCTTCCGGGTGCGTGTGGGCATGGCGGTGTCTCCCTGTGGCGGGGTCGGGGGCAAACGATGTGGGGTCTGTCGCGGGGGCTTTCGTCGTGCGGTGCTCCGGCCGGGTCGTCAGGCGGTTCCTGTGGCCGGGTGTTTCAGCGGGTGCTTGGGCCGGGCTGTCGCGCTGTCGGGAGGCCGGGTCAGCGGGAGGTGTCGAAGACTTCGTCGCGTGTGGTGGCCAGGGCGCTCTCCAGCGCCCCGCGCAGGACCGGGTGTTCCCGTACGGAACCGAGAACGAGACGGGGGCGGGAAGCGGCCAGTTCGGTGAGCTCCGCCTGGACGCGTGAGCGCAGCGGCTCCCCGCCGGCGGCGATCACTTCGCCGGACAGGACGACGAGTTCGGGATCGAGGACGGCGACCATGGAGGCGAGACCGGTCGCGAGCCCGGTCGCGTAGGCGTCGAGCAGCGCCCGGTACGGCCCCGATTCGGCCTCGGAAGCCCGGGCCACCAGCTCGGTCGCCACCTCGGAGTAGTGACCGTGCCCGACGTCGTCGACGCCGAGTTCGCGGGCGAGCCGGGGAAGGGCCTGTGCGCCGGCGAGTTCCTGGAAGCCGCCGCTGTTGGCCTTGGTCACCTGCCGCACCAGGGGCGTGCCGGGGACCGGCAGGAAGCCGACCTCTCCGGCGCCTCCGGTGAAACCGCGGTGCAGCCTGCCGCCGATGACCAGGGAGGCGCCGAGGCCTTCCTCGTTCCACAGCAGGACGAAGTTCTCGTGGTCCTGTGCGGCGCCGAGGCGCTGCTCGGCGACGGCGACCAGGTTGACGTCGTTCTCGTACTCGACGGGCATCGGCAGCACGGCGGCCAGTTCGTCGAGCAGTGTGGGGGAGTGCCAGCCGGGCAGGTGCGAGGCGTACCGCAGCCGGCCGGTCGACGGGTCGAAGGCGCCCGGGGTGCCGATGACGAGCCGGTGGATGTCGGACCGGGTGAGCCCGGCGGCCTTCACGGCCCCGTCGAGGGCCTCGGTGACCTGCTTGACCACGCTGTCGGCGCGCCTGCCCGGCGTCGGCAGCTCGAACTCCCCGACCGTGGCCCCGGTGATGTCGGCGACGGCGGCACGGATCCTCAAAGGGGTGACATCGAGTCCCGCGGCGAAGGCGGCACGCGAATGGACCGTGTACAACTGGGCGTTGGGCCCGGGCCGCCCCTCGGTGGTGCCGGTGGCGACGACGAGACCGGCGGCTTCCAGCCGCGCCAGCAGCTGGGACGCGGTGGGCTTGGAGAGTCCGGTCAGCTTGCCTATCTTGGTGCGTGACAGCGGACCGTGCTCCAACAGCAGGTCGAGCGCGGCCCGATCGTTCATGGCGCGCAGTACGCGCGGTGTACCGGGTGTGGTTCCGGCCACGACGGATGCACCTGCCCTTCGGCTGCGGGGTCTCCCAGCTGGACTGTTAGGAAAGTTTCCTATCCAGTACGAGGAAAGTAAGCCGCAAGTCGGGCGGACGTCAATGGTCGGTGCTTCCGAGGCAACCAAAGCGTTACCTGCGGATCGTGTGTACGGGCCGCGTGCGACGGCGGGAGAGCCGAGCGCGCAGGCATGGGAACGGGCCCCTGCCGCACGGCAGGGGCCCGTTCCCGGCCGGAATCGGCCGGAGCTACTTCGCCAGATTCGCGGGCGGCGCGATGGGCGAGGCGGCCAGCGACTGCGGTGACGTCGGGCTCGCCAGCGCCGAGGGGGCCGCGATCGACGCCGACGCGTCCGGGGCGGACTCCTCGGCCGCCTGGGGCAGGCCGCCCACGATGCGGATGCCCGCCGCGTCGAACGCGTGCTTGAGGCGCCAGCGCAGCTCGCGCTCCACCCCCAGCGCCTTGCCCGGCATCGTCTTCGCCGAGACCCGGACGGTCATCGATTCCAGCAGCACCTCGGTCAGGCCCAGCGTCTCCACCGGCCCCCACAGCTGCTCGTTCCACGGCTCGGCCTTGGCGAGGTCGTCCGCGACCTGGGCGATGACCGTGCGGACACGGTCCAGGTCCTCCGTCGGGCGGACCGTGACATCCACCGCCGCGGTCGCCCAGCCCTGGCTCAGGTTGCCGATCCGCTTGATCTCTCCGTTGCGGACGTACCAGATCTCACCGTTGTCGCCGCGCAGCTTGGTCACCCGCAGGCCGACCTCTATCACCTCGCCGGAGGCGACTCCCGCGTCGATCGAGTCCCCGACCCCGTACTGGTCCTCCATGATCATGAAGACGCCGGAGAGGAAGTCGGTGACGAGATTGCGCGCACCGAAACCGATCGCGACACCCGCCACACCCGCCGAGGCCAGCAGCGGTGCCAGATCGATCTTGAACGCACCGAGGATCATCAGACCCGCTGTGCCGAGGATCACGAAGGACGACACCGAGCGGAGCACCGAACCGATGGCCTCCGAGCGCTGACGGCGGCGCTCCGCGTTGACCAGGAGGCCGCCGAGCGCGGTGCCCTCCACGGCCTGGGCCGAGCGGTTCATCCGGGCTATCAGCTTCGTCAGCGCACGGCGCACCAGCATCCGCATGACCAGCGCGACGATCAGGATCAGGGCGATACGCAGGCTGGTGTTGAGCCAGGTGGACCAGTTCTGCTCCACCCAGCCGGCCGCGTCCCCGGCCTGCTTCGCGGCCTCGTCGAGCGAGACCGGCTCCGGCGGATCGGCTGCCAAAGGGACAGACGAGAAGAACTCGGCCACGAGCGGAACCTCCAGGCATTGCGTACGGCAGACCAACCACACTAACGGGGCATCCGGTGTGCTTTGTTGCCATGTTCGAGGGAGAGACGAGGCTCACCTGGGGATGAAACCCAGGGACACGGCCGGAGAACGCCGTCGTCAGCGATGTGGTTGAAAACACCTCGAGCCCGTTACCCGCACGTGGTGGCGCTCGGACCAGGCATGAGGAGAGACTGAGAGCAGATCGTCCCGGCGCGAGCCACGCGCCGCCGGCGTACAAGGAGGCATCCACCGTGCCGCACGTCCTGGTCCTCAACGCGTCGTACGAGCCGCTCGGCGTCGTACCGCTCCGCCGCGCGCTCATCCTCGTTCTGGAGAACAAGGCTCTCTGCCTCGAGGAATCCGGCGCTTTCATGCACAGCGCGACCCGTGTCATCGCCGCACCCAGCGTCGTCCGGCTGAAGCGGTTCGTGCGCGTCCCCTACCGGGGGCCCGTTCCTCTCACCCGCAAAGCACTCTTCGCCCGTGACGGCGGGCGCTGTATGTACTGCGGTGGCGTCGCAACCAGCGTCGACCACGTCATTCCGCGCAGCCGCGGCGGAAAGCACGTCTGGGACAACGTGGTGGCGGCCTGTCGCCGCTGCAATCACGTCAAGGCGGACCGGCATCTGCGGGAGCTGGGGTGGAGACTTCGCCACCAGCCCGCCCCGCCGAGCGGGCTCGCCTGGCGGATCATCGGGACCGGGCACAGGGACCCGCGCTGGCTGCCGTACTTGCAGCCGTTCGGCGCGGACGACGCGATGGCTCGGATCGACGGCATCTCGGCCTGAGGCCCGGGCCCTTTTGTGTCCCGTACGCCCCGCCCTCCCTCGGGCGAGCGGGGCTTCTGCCGTGCCTGCGGCTCACTCCGCCACGGCGTACGCCTCCACCGACCACAGCGAGTAGCCGTACTGCGTGGCCCGGGCGTCGCCCTGGACGCGGATGAAGCGGGTGTCGCGCGCGTCCATGCGG
This sequence comes from uncultured Actinomycetota bacterium, assembly GCA_963836215.1. Lineage (GTDB taxonomy): Bacteria > Actinomycetota > Actinomycetes > Streptomycetales > Streptomycetaceae > Streptomyces. The sequence continues at coordinate 2,595,314 of CAWIIU010000005.1, read as the reverse complement.
ACCGACTCCCGGCCGCCCCTGCCGTCCAGTACCGTCGCCGCCGTCCGCCAGGTGCGCCCGTCCACCGAGACCTGGATGCGGTACTTCGAGGCGTACGCGTCCTGCCAGTGCAGCACCACCTGGCCCACCCGGGCCGGGCGGGCCAGCTGCAGCTGCCACCAGGCGCCGTCCTCGGCGGGGGAGGACCAGCGGCTCTTCGGATCGGCGTCGACCGCGGCCGCGGCGGGGAACTCCGGCGTCTCGTCCCCCGAGGAGGAAGCGGAGGCGCCCGCCTCGCGCGCAAGATCGGCACCCCCGGTCCGCGGATAGGCACGCACCGTCAGCGTCTGCTCCTGACCGGCGAAGGACAGCGGCACCTGGTACTCCCCGGCCGGTGTGCCCGCCGGGACCGTGACCTCGACCGGCACCGTCGTCCGCAGTCCGCGCGGCACCGTCGTCTCCTTCGGCACGGTCACTCTGATGCCCGCCGGGGCCTTCGCCGTGAGCGAGCCGCGCACCGCGCCGGGGCGCTGGGGTGTCAGCCGTACACCGGCGCGCTGCGGGCCGCCGCCGATCTCGGCGTCCGTCTCGCCGCGTACGAGGTCGAGCCCGGCCGGCGGCTCGTCGGCGAACCACGGCACCAGGGACCGTACGGCGACGGACTCGGCCCCCGTGCGGGAGATCCGTACCGCATCCATCCGCAGCCCCCGGGTGTCGGCCTGGGTCCAGCCGCTCGCCGAGAGCGCGGCGAGAGGACGCCAGCCCTCGCCGGGGACGTGGGCCTCCAGGCGCCCGGCGCCCGTTCCGGGGGAGGTCATCGCGGTGACCGCGGTGACGGGCCGGGCCCGGTCGAGCCAGACCGTGTCGTCGCCTGCCGTGTCCGCGACACGGTCGGCGCCGGTCCAGGCGGCGGACTCCTTCGCCGCCCGGTCCAGGAACGGTTTCAGCACGCCCTTGCCGACCGTGGCCTGGCTCGCCGCGAGCTGCTTGCGCAGCGGCTCCAGGTCCAGTGAGGCGCGCCAGGCCTTCCCGCCGTCACCGCGGGCCTGCGCCTGCAGCATGTCGACGGAGAGCTCGCCCGCCCTGCCGTAGCGGGCCAACTGCTCGAGCCACGGCCGTACTTCGTCCTTCAGCAGACCGTCGGCGGGACGCTTGAGGCGCTGCGGGGCCTCCCGCATCACCGTGAACGCGGCGCGCAGCGCGTTCGCCGCCCGGTCGCGGGCCTTGGCGTCCGACGTGGTGCGCGAGCGCCAGAAGTCGTCGAGCAGCGGCTGCAGATAGCCGGACTCGGCGGGGCTGAGGATCGACGACGCGTGGTTGCCCGCGAGCGCACCGAGCGCCTCACGGGTCTTCGCGTCGCCGCCCGCGAGGTCGTTTATGGCGGCCCGCCAGGACTCCTGGGGGCGGTAGCCCTTCGGGTTCCAGGCGTAGTCGGCGGCGGTGAACAGCGGGATACGCGAGGCGGAGGCCTGCTCCATGGCGTTGGCCAGCAGGGCGACGGAGCCGGTCGCCACGGCAGGTTCGCGGCCCGCGTAGGGGCCGAGGAACATCCGGTCCTGCGCGTAGTCGTTGACCGGGTAGTTGTCCATGGTGATCATCGGGTGCTTGAACGTCTCGCGTGCGCCGGTCAGTTCGCGCCCGGTGATCGTGCGCGGCACGACGCCCACGCCCGTCCACGCCACCTGGACGCGGCTGTCGAGCGCGCCGGCGAGCGCCCGCCGGTAGTCGGTGGCACCTTCCTGGTAGTACTCCGTCGGCATCAGCGACAGCGGTGCCGCACCGGGGTACCGGTCCGCCAGATGCCCGGCCACAGCGCCCGCCACCCGCGCCTGCGCCTTCGCCGCGGCCTCCGGGCCGGAGCCGAACGTGTCCGCGTCCCGGTCGCAGTGCCACTCGCTGTAGCTGACGTCCTGGAACTGCAGCTGGAAGGCGCGCACCCCCAGCGCCCACATCGCGTCGATCTTGCGCGTCAGCGCCTTGATGTCGCTGTCCTTGGCCATGCACATCTGCTGCGCGGGCGCGACGGCCCAGGCGAGGGTGACATGGTTGCGCCGCGCGCGTTCGGCGAGTTCGCGGAACGCGGCGCGGTCGGCCGCGGGGTACGGGTCGCGCCAGCGCGCCTGGCGGAACGGGTCGTCGCCCGGCGCGTACAGGTACCGGTTCTGCTTGGTGCGGCCCATGAAGTCGACCTGGGCGAGTCGCTGTTGCCGGTTCCAGGGCTGCCCGTAGAAGCCTTCGGTCATTCCGCGCACCGCCGTGCCCGGCCAGTCGCGCACGACGACTCCCGCTATGGCCTTGCCGTCCGTCGCGGCCCCGCCAGGCCGTTCGCCGATCAGCTGGCGCAGCGTCTGGACGCCGTGGAACAGGCCGTCCTCGCCGAGACCGTCGATGGCGACCGTGTCCCGGCCCCGGACGCGTCCGACGGCGATCCGATAGCCGCCCTTCGGCAGGTCGGCGCGTTCGGGTGCCCGCAGGGCGCGCAGGGCGTCCTGTGCGCCGCTGCCGCCGATGTGCAGGACGGGTCCGCGCCCCGGCGCGGTGGTGTAGAGGGTGCGTACGCCGGCGTCGCGCAGCAGCTGCAGCGCCAGCTCGACGGCGTACGGATCGGTGCCGGGGGCCGCGAGGACCGTCGCCTCGTCGCCGAGCGGCACCGCCGGTCCGGCGGCTTGCATCCGCTGCGGTCGCGGCCAGACGGCGGGCAGTGCGCCCTCGCTCTCGGGGTCCTTGGCCGTACTGGCCGGGGAGGCCGGGTCCTCGGGGGCGGCGACCGCGCCGTGCGCACCGCCGAGGAGACTGCCGATGACAGCGACGGCGACCGCCGTGGCCGTACGCCCCCCGCGCGTGAGCCGCACGCCCGTCTCCCCTCGTTCCCCTGTTCGTACCGGTCGGTTCGAGCCCACCACCACCGCGGTGAGGGTGTCAATGCGCGTGGCCGTTGTGCCCTATTTGCCTGACGGTATGAGTGGGGTGATCCAACTGCCGCCCCCGCGGCCCGATGTGACAGGGAACACGTTGACCGCCCGGAGACGTCTGCCGTCGCGCCCGCTGGGTAGGGCCCCTGTGACCCGTTACCGTCAGCTTGGAGTGACCACCATGGCCGCATCCGCTCATCTGCTGCTCTCCGCCCTGTCCAAACAGGTCCCGGGCCCCGGCCCGCTGACCAGCGAACCCCCGCTCGCCGACGCCGCTCCCCTCACCAGCGAACCCCCGCTCGCCGACATGACGCCACTGACCAGCGAGCCGACCGCCGCCGGAACCGCCGGAGGCACGGAGTCCCCAGGAGTCTGAATGGGCCTTGCCCGGCTCGCCGCGTTACACGGAGTCGCCACTGACCACACGCTCTCCGAGGGCGTGACCACCCCCGTTCCCGAGGCCACCGTCGTCGCGGTCCTCGCCGCGCTCGGCGTCGACGCGTCCGGCCCGGCAGCGGTGAGTGAAGCCCTGGAGCACGCCGAGTCCGTCGCAGCGAGTCGCTTGCTGCCCCCGACCGTGGTGCTGTGGCACGAGGACCCCGGCCCCGTCGAGCTGCCGAGCGCCCTGAAGGCCCTGCCCGCGGGCACCGCCCTGCGCATCGAGCTGGAGGGCAGTGCCGACGAGGACGCGCCCCTGGAGTGGCTGACAGGCCCGGGGGCCCTCTGGGCGGAACTGCCCTGCGGCGTGCACCGGTTGTCCGCCCGGGCACCGGACGCCCGCAGCGCCCGCAGCGCCCTCGTCGTCGCTCCCGCCCGGGTGCCCCGGCCCGCGGACCGTGCACACGGCTTCCTCGTCCAGCTCTACTCCCTGCTCTCCGCCCGCTCCTGGGGCATGGGCGACCTCGGTGACCTGGCCGAGCTCGCGGCCTGGTCGGGACGGTCACTCGGAGCCGGGTTCGTTCAGGTCAACCCGCTGCACGCGGCCGTACCCGGTACGCCCACCGACCCGTCCCCGTACCGCCCGTCCTCGCGGCGCTTCCCGGACCCCGTCCATCTGCGCATCGAGGACATCCCCGAGTACGCGTACGCCGGCACCGAGGACCGTGCGCGCCTCGAGGAGCTCCGGGAGAAGGCGGCGGGGCTCAGCGAGTCGGTGCTGGTGAAGGGCGCGCTGATCGACCGGGACGCCGTGTGGGCGCTCAAGCGTGAGGCGCTGGAGATGCTGCACCGCGTGCCGCTCGGGCCCGGCCGCCGCGCCGCGTACTGGGACTTCCTGGCCGACCAGGGCCGTGCGCTGGAGGACCACGCCACGTGGTGCGCCCTCGCCGAGGTGCACGGGCCCGACTGGCACAGCTGGCCCGAGGGCCTGCGCGACCCCCGCTCGACCGAGACGGCCCGGGCCCGGCACGAACTGATGGACCGGATCGACTTCCACTGCCGGCTCGCCTGGCTCACCGACCGGCAGTTGGCCGCGGCCGGCGAGGCGGCGCGCGAAGCGGGCATGGGCGTCGGCATCGTCCACGACCTGGCCGTCGGCGTGCACCCGGGTGGCGCGGACACCTGGGCACAGGGCGAGGCCTTCGCCGCCGGGATGTCGATCGGGGCACCACCGGACGCCTTCAACGCCCGCGGCCAGGACTGGGGTCTGCCCCCGTGGCGGCCCGACGTCCTCGCCGCATCCGGCTACGCCCCGTACCGCGGCCTGCTGCGCGGCCTGTTCCGGAACGCGGGCGCGCTGCGCATCGACCATGTGATGGGCCTGTTCCGCCTCTGGTGGGTTCCGGAGGGCAGTGCGCCCACAGATGGCACGTACGTCCGCTACGACGCCGACGCGATGCTCGCCGTCCTCGTCCTGGAGGCACACCGGGCCGGGGCCGTCGTCATAGGGGAGGACCTCGGCACGGTCGAACCGGGCGTACGGGAGGCCCTCACGCGCCGCGGGGTGCTGGGCACCTCCGTGCTCTGGTTCGAGCGGGACTGGGCAGGCACCGGTCGGCCCCTGCCGCCCGAGACATGGCGCGAGGGCGCTCTGGCCACCGCGACCACGCACGATCTGCCCTCCACCGCCGCACGGCTCACGGGTGAACACGTGGCCCTGCGCGACCGCCTGGGGCTGCTCACCCGCCCCCTGGAGCAGGAGTGCACGGACGACCTGGCGGATGTGGGCGAATGGCTCGGGGTGCTCGGCGACCTCGGTCTGCTGCCCGAGGGAACCAACGACGAGGAGGCCCAGATCCGGGCGGTGTACCGCTTCCTGCTGCGGACGCCCTCCCGGATGATCGGCGTCTGGCTGCCCGACGCGGTGGGCGACCGCCGCCCGCAGAACCTGCCCGGCACCTGGGACCAGTACCCGAACTGGCGACTGCCGGTCGCGGACGCCGCGGGCCACCCGATCACCCTGGAGGAACTGGCGGCCTCGCCCCGGCTGCGCGCGCTGATGGAGGTCTTCGCTCCCCGTACGGCACCCCCGGACGCGCGGCCCGGTTAGCCGTTCGCTACGTTTGGCACCGTGGACAAGAAGAACGCTTTGCGCGCCGGCGCCGTCGCGGCCGGTACGACGCTGATGATGCTGCTCCTGTCGTCGCCCGCGCTCGCCGTGACCCGTGACGACGGCGACGACCCGGGTCAGGGCCTGAGCGTGGCCGAGACGCTGGGTCTGTTCGTCGCCACGCCCCTGGTCGCCTTCCTGGTGATCGTGGGCCTGGTGATGGTTCTCGACAAGTCCGGGAAGACCAGCTGACGAGTCGGCAGCTCTCCTGACTTCTCCGGGCGTCCCGGGGTGCGTATGCGCCCCCGGGGCGCTCTTGTCATGCCTGGCCCCGGGCCCGGTCCAGATCGTTCAGTTCTTCTTCACGTATGCGTCGAAAATCTTCGATGGACCTAAGGGGTCTGTCGCTGCGACGGTTGATCACGTAACCGCAGTCGACCCCCGCTCCGGGGGAGAGGTACGTGATAATCCATGGCGCTCCCGGCCCGCGTCCGCAGTACGGAGACGACGACAGAAAGGCTGCGGCGGGCCATCGGCCCCGGGCTCGCCCTCGCCGGCGTCGCGACGGTCGTCTGGTCGGGGAGCTTCGTCACCTCGCGCGCCCTCCATGACTCCGTCCCGCCCGTCCAGGCCGCGTTCTGGCGCTGGATCGTGGCGATCGTCGCCGTGGCGCCCTTCGCGCTCGGCCGGGCCTGGCGGCAACGGGCCCTGATCCGGCGCCACATGGGCTACGTCGTCCTGGCGTCGCTGCTCGGTGTCACCGTCTACAACACCCTCGTCAACCAGGCCGGACTGACCACATCGGCCGGGAACATGGCCATGATCATGGCCGCGTCGCCGGTGGTGATGGCCGTCTGGGAACGCCTCGGCGGGCAGCGTCTCGGCGCCCGCCGGATCGCCGGGACGGCCGTCGCCTGTCTCGGCGTCCTGCTGCTCGTCGGCGACGGGTCCCTGCGGTTGTCCTTTGCGGCGGGAGATCTGTGGATGTTCGCGGCGGCGGTCAGCTTCGCCTCGTACAGCGCGCTGCTGCGCCGGCGTCCGGTCGCCATCGGCGGAGCCGCTTTCCTCGTCGCGACCTTCGTCCTCGGTGCGCTGATGCTGGCACCCGCGTTCGCCGCCAGTGTCGTTCTGCAGGGCGGCTTCGAGCCGACAGCCGGGACGGTGGGGCCGTTGGTCTATGTGGGCGTCTTCTCCTCCGCCGTCGCCTTCCTCGCCTGGAACAGGGCGATCGCGATGATCGGCGCGGCACGGGCCGGGATTGTCTACTACCTCCAGCCGGTGTGCGTGGCGGTGCTGTCCTTCGCGCTGCTGGGCGAGGCGACCGGCCCGGTGCAGATCGTGTGCATGGCACTGATCCTCGGCGGCGTGGCGCTCGGTGCGAAGGCATGACGCCGCGCAAAGGGATTGCGTAACCACTACATCTGAAGCACTATGGACGTCGTGGTCAGGTTCTGGCCCGGACAGTGTCATCGACGAAGAGGACCCGGTTTGCGCAAGCTCGTGTACTACATCGCCCAGTCCGTCGACGGCTTCATCGCCGACCCCGCCGGAGACGGCAACATCTTTCCGATCAGTGAGGAATTCACCAGGTACGCCACCGCGGAGTTCCCGGAGACGCTGCCGACGCACATCCGGCCGATGTTCGGCCTGGAGGACGCGCCGAACATGCGCTTCGACACCATCCTCATGGGGCGCCGCACCTATCAGCCGGGCCTGGACATCGGCGTGACCAGCCCGTACGCACACCTGCGGCAGTACGTCGTGTCCCGCAGCATCCACACGTCGCCGGACCCCGCAGTGGAGATCGTCTCCGGGGACGTGGTCGCCAAGGTCCGTGAACTCAAGGCGGAGGACGGCCTCGACATCTACCTGTGCGGCGGCGGGGATCTCGCGGGTCAGTTGCGCGACGAGATCGACGAACTGCAGGTGAAGACATACCCCGTACTGGTCGGGGCCGGCGTGCCGGTGTTCTCGGCGGGGTTCGCCGTCACCGACCTCGCGATGACCGGCAGCCGCGTCCTCGACAACGGGATGATCTTCACCACGTATGCCAGGAAGCGGTAGCGCCGGGGTCCGGCAGCCGTCCGGATACGGTGCGGACATGACCGAGTGGGACATCAGGAAGCTCCGGATCCTCCGCACCCTCAGCGAGCGGGGAACGGTGACGGCGACCGCCGAGACGCTGCTGATGACCCCCTCGGCCGTGTCCCAGCAGCTCTCGAACCTCGCCAGGCAACTGGGCGTTCCGCTGCTGGAGGCGCACGGCCGCCGCGTCCGGCTCACCGACGCGGCGCAACTCGTGCTGCGGCACGCGGAGGCCGTCTTCGCCCAACTGGAACGCGCGGAGGCCGAGTTGACCGGCTATCTGCACGGCGAGGTGGGGGAGGTGCGGGTGGCGGCCTTCTCCACGGCCGTGCCCGCGCTGGTCGTGCCGGCGGTGCAGCGGCTGCGTACCGACCATCCGGCGCTGGACGTACGCGTCCGCGAGGCGGAGGCCGCGGAGGCGTACGACCTGTTGCTCGCCGGTGACGTGGACGTGGCGCTGTCGCTCGCCGCGCACGCGCCCACCGCGCTCGACCCGAAGTTCAGCCGCGTCCCGCTGCTGGCCGACCCTCTGGACGTGGCGCTGCCCGCCGGCCACCCGCTGGCCACGGCCGCACCCCTGCGGCTGGCGGACCTGTCCGGCGAGCCATGGATCTTCGGCGGCAGCGGCCCGTGGTCCGAGATCACGCTCGCGGCCTGCGAGGCGGCCGGCTTCGTCCCCGAACAGGCGCACTCGGCCGCGGGCTGGACGGCGATTCTCGCGATGGTCGAGGCCGGGATGGGCGTCGCACTGGTCCCCCGCATGGCGACGGCGGAGCGGGACGCCCGGCCGGGAGTCGTGATGCGGGCACCCACCGCCGACCAGCCGCGCCGGCACGTCGTGGCGGCGGTGCGCAGGGGAGCGGAGGAAGGCCGGGCGACCGGCAGAATGCTGGACGCGCTCAGGGGTGTTGCGGCAGAGCGGACGCCCTGACGCGCCGCTCCGACGGCAGGCGCCTACAGCTGCGCCGCGAACGGCCGCTCACGCCGGGCGTCCCGCAGCACCGAGCCCCACCACACCAGCCGGTCCAGCATCACCTTCGCCGCCCCCGCCGGGCCCTCGGGTTCCTTGAGCGTGCCGTCCTGGTCGAACAGCAGGTAGTAGCGCGGGAAGGACACGACGTCCCGCAGCGTGTGGGCGTGCAGTTCGCCGAAGACCTGGCGCAATTGCTCCATCGCCAGAATGCCGCCGCTGCCTCCGCTGTAGCCCACGAAACCGACCGGCTTGGCCTGCCACTCCGTGTAGTGCCAGTCGACGGCCGCCTTGAGGGACGCCGGAAAGCTCCGGTTGTACTCGGGCGTCACCACGACGATCGCGTCCGCCGCCCGCAGTCGCCGCGTCAGGTCCGCCATCCCGTCCGGGCGGGCCATCTCGGGCTCCAGCGCGGGCGGCACGGACGGCAGTTCCAGCGGCAGCGGCGTATCGGCCAGATCGATCACATCGACGGCGAACGCGCCGTGCTGCTCGGCCTGTTCGGCGAACCAGCCCGCCACCACCGGGCCGAACCTCCCCTCCCGGACGCTGCCGGTGATCACCGCGAGATGCAGAGCCGTTTCGGACATGAGGTGCTCCTTGTCGTATCCACCGAGCTGCCCGGTCGAGCTCGGTGTCCGGTCGAGCCGGGGTCACCCCTCCAAGCTGCGCGCCGGCGCCCGTGCCAGGAAGACCGGGCCGATGGTGGTAGTGGCGGGGCCACGATCCGGCCGGGCACGGCTGTTACGTTCGAGAGGTCAGCGACAACGAGCTCGGCCTCTTCCTGCGGACGCGCCGCGAAGCCGTCACACCCGCCGCGGTGGGGCTGCCGGCCGGCTCCCGCCGCCGTACGCCGGGGCTGCGCCGCTCCGAGGTGGCCACCCTCGCGGGTGTGAGCGTCGAGTACGTGACCCGGCTGGAGCAGGGGCGCGACCGCAGACCCTCCCCGCAGGTGCTGTCCGCGCTCGCGAACGCACTGCGGCTCGCCCCGGCCGAACGCATGCATCTGCACCGGCTGGTGAAGGCGGCCGACGGCGGGTTCACCTGTCGCGGGGACGCGGGTCCGAGCAGCACCGTCCGCCCCACCGTCCGGGCCCTGCTGGAGCGGCTGGAGCCCGCCCCCGCCGTCCTGCTGAACCGGCTGAGCGACCAGCTCGCCTGGACGGCCGGCTACGCACGTCTCGCCGGACCCGTCGGACTGCTGGACGGCACGCCGCCCAACCTCGCACGCTTCGTGTTCACCGATGAGCGGGCGCGCACGCTCTACCCCGACTGGGGCCATGTCGCGGACGAGCTGGTCGCCACGCTCAAGGAGGGCCCGTTCCGCGCCGACCCCCATATCGCCCTGCTCGCCGACGAGTTGGCGCTCACCGCAGGCACCGCCTTCTCCGGGCGCGTGGAGAGCCTGCCGGGTCTGCCGAAGTCGACGGGCGTGACCCGGTTCGCCCACCCCGAGGCGGGCGAACTGCGCCTCGCCCACGAGACGCTGGAGCTGCCGGCCGACGACGACCAGCGCCTGCTGGTCCATCTGCCGGCCGACGATGCCACGGCGACGGCCCTGGACCGGCTGACCGGACGCCGGCCGGGCGGCCTGCGCGCGGTCCGACCCGACAGCCCGCCCGGATGTCCGGCTACGAGGCCTCCGTCGTCACCGCCAGCGACTGCAGATACCGCATGAGCGCCATCAGCACGTCCCGGCTGGACGCGCGCGAGCGCGCGTCGCAGTTCACGATCGGCACGGTGGGCGGCAGATCGAGCGCGCCCCGGATGTCCTCGATCGGGTAACCCGGCGCATCCGGGAAGGAGTTGATGGCCACCACGAACGGCACCCGGCGCTCCTCCAGCCGCCCGATGACATCGAAGCTCACCTCGAGCCGGCGCGTGTCGACCAGGACCACCGCGCCCAGCGCACCCTCGAACAGCCCGCGCCACAGGAACCAGAAGCGCTCCTGGCCCGGGGTGCCGAACAGGTACAGCACCAGTTCGTCGTTGATGCTGATGCGGCCGAAGTCCATGGCGACGGTGGTCGAGGTCTTGCGTTCCACGCCCTGGGTGTCGTCGACGCCGACCCCGGCCTGGGTCATCGTCTCCTCGGTGGTGAGCGGTCTGATCTCGCTCACCGAGCCGACCAGGGTCGTCTTGCCCACTCCGAAGCCGCCCACGATGACCACCTTGACGGCGGCGGTGGCCGTCTCCGGCAGCACGTCCTCGCTGCGCGGGCCCACGGCCTGCTCAGAGCTTCTGAAGTCCATCGATCACTGCCTCAATCAAAGCGCGGTCGGGGAGAAGGGCGGGCTTGACCGGGGCGCGGGCCACGATCAGGTTCTCGGCCAGCAGATCGCCGAGCAGCACGGTGACGACACTCACCGGCAGGCTCACATACGCGGAGATCTCGGCCACCGACAGCGGCGCCTGGCAGAGCCGGACGATCGCGGCCTGCTCGGGCTGCATGCCGTGCCGCGGACCCGACTTGGCCACGATGAGGGTGACCAGGTCGAGCGTGGCCGGCACGGACGAAGCGCTGCGACCGCCCGTGATGACGTAGAGCCGCTCGGGACTGCTCTCTTCCCAGTCCCCCGCATTGCTCACGCGGTCTGCCTGTCGTGCCGTGGCGGCGTACTCAGGTGCTCTCCGATCCGCAGTACCAGGTCACGCATTCGCTGTCCCATCAGTCCGGCGTCCACGCCCTCGTCGGCGAGGACGGCGAGGAAGGCACCCGAGCCCGCTGCCATCAGATAGAAGAAGCCGCCCGTCATCTCGATGACGACGAGATGCATCCTGCCGTCACTGTGCGGCAGTTCGGAGGCGACGGCGCCGGCCAGGCTCTGCAGCCCGGCGCAGGCGGCCGCCAGCCGGTCGGCGGTGTCGTTGTCCGCGCCGTACTGAGCCATGCGCAGCCCGTCGGCGGAGAGCACGACCACGTTTCTGGTCTGCGGGACGCTGTCCGCCAGGTCCTTGAGCATCCAGTCCATGTTGGTCTGGTTGGACTGCTGCTGAATCATGGCTGCGTATTCCCCTTGCTCGTCTCGGTTGTCTCACCGGCCACGCCGTTCTGGAAGGCCGCGAGCCACATGCCGGGCTGCACCGAGGGTGCGGGGTCCGGCTCGGGCGCGGCAGCGGCGGCCGCCGCGGTGGCGGGGGTCTTGCGGCGCCGTTGCGGCAGCCCCGTCGGGGATCGCTCGCTCACGACAGGGAAGTGGCTGTCGGGGGCATCCGTCGTCATGATGTCCGTCGTCATGGGGCCCGTGACCGGCCGGGCCGGGCGCTCGTCGCGCACGGTGCCGGTGGGGCGGGGCCCGGAGGAGGCGCCGATGCCGTGGGCGAGCCCGGTCGCGGAGGCGGCTGTGGTGATGAGTTCCTGCGGTACGACGAGGACGGCACGCACACCGCCGTACGCCGAGGAGCGCAGCGAGACCTGGAATCCGTACACCTGGGCCAGCCGGCCGACCACGGCGAGGCCGAGGCGGGGCGTCTCACCCAGGTCGTTGACATCGATTCCCTGCTGGGCCTGGCGGAGCATGCGCTCGGCCCGCTTGCGGGCCTCCTCGCTCATGCTCACGCCGCCGTCCTCGATCTCGACGGCGATGCCCGACTGCACCTCGACGGCGGTCAGATGGACCTTCGTCTGGGGCGGCGAGTAACGGGTGGCGTTGTCCAGGAGTTCGGCGAGTGCGTGGATCAGCGGCTCGACCGCGGGGCCGACGACGGCCACCTCGGAGACCGAGTGCAGCTCCACGCGCTGGTAGTCGATGATCCGCGACATCGCGCCGCGCATCACGCTGTAGAGGGGGACTGCCTTGCTCCACTGGCGGCCCGGCCGGGCGCCGCCGAGCACGGCGATGGAGTCGGCGAGCCGGCCGATGAGCGCGGTGCCGTGGTCGATACGGAGCAGATCCCCGAAGACCTCGGGGGACTTGCCGTGCCGGTCCTCCATCTCCCGCAGCTCCTGCGCCTGCTGGTGGACGATGGCCTGCACACGGCGGGCGATGTTCACGAAGGCGCGCTGCGCGGACTCGCGCAGGTCCTCCTCGGCGACGACGGCGTCGAGCACCGAGCTCAGCACGGCCTGGTGCTCGGCCGGTGCGTCGAGCGACTCGAGCACGTCCTCGGGGAACTCGCCCTTGCGCAGCCGCTCCACCACCTGGGGCAGCAGTTCGCCGGCGAGGCGGCCCGTCTCGGCCTCCCGGTGCGCCAGCACCGACTCGCGCTCGGCGAGCCGCGCGGTCAGCTGTGTCACCCGCCGGCCGCGGCGCGCTGTCTCGGCGCAGGCGACGGCGACCACGGCGACGGCGACGACGCCGGTCCAGATCACGGCGGTGCGCGCCGGTGCGGAGACCACTGCGGCGGCGATCGCCGCCGCCGCGGCGGTGACGACGACGGGCGCGAGCCACACGAAGGAGGCCGCGCTCCGCGAACTTCCGGTCGACGTTCCCTGTCGGACCATCAGCACCCTCAAACCATCGGAACGGGAATGATCATATGACGACGGTCGGGAAGCATATCCGTGTTGGGTGACGGGAAATGACAACGGGTCATCGAATTTGGCGGAATGTGAGCGCCCGGAAAGGGCGAAGGCGCCCGGGCCATGCAGCCCGGGCGCCTCAACATCGATTTCCAGCCAATCTGAAGCCTTGTCAGGGGCCTGCGCGAACCCGCGCCGACCTGCCCGGCAAAGGCGGTTACGCCCCTTGCGAGACCCCCTAAGCGGAAGCCCCGGCCGTCTGCGTCCCGGCCGCCTGCGCGGCGTCGGCAGCCTGCGCCCTCAGCGCACGCTCGACGCCCGAACGCGACTCCGAGATCAGCCTGCGCAGCGCCGCACTCGGCTCCGCCGACTCCAGCCAGGCGTCGGTCGCCTCCAGCGTGCCCTGCGAGACCTGCAGGGACGGATAGAGACCCACCGCGACCTGCTGCGCCATCTCATGGCTGCGGGACTCCCACACGTCCTTGACCGCGGAGAAGTACCGCTCGGCGTACGGTGCGAGCAGCTCACGCTGGTCGGTCTGGACGAAGCCCGCGATCACCGACTCCTGCAGGGAGTTGGGCAGCTTGTCGCTCTCCACGACGGACTCCCACGCCTCGGCCTTCGCCTCCGGCGTCGGACGGGCGGAACGCGCGGTCGCCGCGTGGCGCTCACCGGCCGCCGTCTTGTCCCGCTCGTACTCCGCGGCGATCTCGTCCTCGTCCAGCAGACCGACCGAGGCCAGCCGCTCGACGAACGCCCAGCGCAGCTCGGTGTCGACGACCAGGCCCTCGACGGACTCGGTGCCGTCCAGCAGCGCCTGCAGCAGGTCCAGCTGCTGCGGCGTCCTCGCCGTCGCCGCGAACGCACGCGCCCACGCCAGCTGGTGGTCGCTGCCCGGCTCGGCGCCGCGCAGATGCGCGAGCGTCGCGTCCGTCCACTGGGTGAGGCCCGCCTCGCGCCACTCGGGCGCCGCGTACAGGTCGATCGCGAGCTTCACCTGGCGGTGCAGCGACTGCACCACACCGATGTCGGACTCCTTGCCGATGCCCGACAGGACCAGCGACAGATAGTCCCGGGCCGCCAGCTCGCCGTCGCGTGTCATGTCCCAGGCCGAGGCCCAGCACAGCGCGCGCGGCAGCGACTCGGTGAAGTCGCCGAGGTGCTCGGTGACGATCTTCAGCGACTCCTCGTCGAGCCGGACCTTCGCGTACGACAGATCGTCGTCGTTGAGCAGGACCACGGCCGGACGCACGGTGTTCTCCGGGAACGGCACCTCGGTGAGCTCGTCGGCCTCGATGTCCAGCTCGATACGGCTGGTGCGCACGAGCTTGCCCTGCGCGTCGAGGTCGTAGCAGCCGATCGCGATCCGGTGCGGCCGCAGCGTCGGCTCGCCCTTCGCGCCCGCGGGCAGAGCCGGGGCCTCCTGGCGCACGGAGAAGGACGTGACACAGCCGTCCTCCGACACCTCGATCTCCGGGCGCAGGATGTTGATGCCCGCCGTCTGCAGCCACTTCTGCGACCAGGTCTTCAGATCGCGTCCGGAGGTCTCCTCCAGCGCGCCGAGCAGGTCGGTCAGCCGGGTGTTGCCGAAGGCGTGGGTCTTGAAGTACGCCTGGACACCGCGGAAGAACTCGTCCTCGCCCACGTAGGCGACGAGCTGCTTGAGGACGGACGCGCCCTTCGCGTACGTGATGCCGTCGAAGTTCACCAGGACGTCGTCGAGGTCCCCGATCTCGGCCATGATCGGGTGGGTCGACGGCAGCTGGTCCTGCCGGTACGCCCAGGTCTTCATGGAGTTCGCGAAGGTCGTCCACGAGTGCGGCCAGCGCGAACCGGGCGCGGCCGCCTGGCACGCGATGGAGGTGTAGGTGGCGAACGACTCGTTCAGCCACAAGTCGTTCCACCACTCCATGGTGACGAGGTCGCCGAACCACATGTGCGCGAGCTCGTGCAGGATGGTCTCGGCCCGTACCTCGTACGCCGCGTCCGTCACCTTCGAGCGGAAGACGTACTGGTCGCGGATGGTCACCGCGCCCGCGTTCTCCATCGCCCCCGCGTTGAACTCCGGCACGAAGAGCTGGTCGTACTTGGCGAACGGGTAGGCGTAGTCGAACTTCTCCTGGAACCAGTCGAAGCCCTGTCGCGTGACCTCGAAGATCGCGTCGGAGTCGAGGAACTCGGCGAGCGAGGGCCGGCAGTAGATGCCGAGCGGTACGGACCGGCCGTCCTTCTCGTACGAGCTGTGGACCGAGTGGTACGGGCCCACGATCAGCGCCGTGATGTAGGTGGAGATGCGCGGCGTCGGCTCGAAGCGCCAGACGTTGTCCTGCGGCTCGGGCGTCGGGGAGTTGGAGATGACCGTCCAGCCCTCGGGCGCCGTCATGGTGAACCGGAACGTCGCCTTGAGGTCCGGCTGCTCGAAGGAGGCGAACACCCGGCGGGCGTCCGGAACCTCGAACTGCGTGTACAGGTATGTCTGCTGGTCCACCGGGTCCACGAAACGGTGCAGACCCTCACCGGTGTTGGTGTACGCGCAGTCCGCGACGACCCGCAGCTCGTTCGGCCCGGACCGCAGATCCGTCAGCGCGATGCGCGAATCGCCGAAGACGGCGGCGACGTCCAGTGCCCTGCCGTTCAGCACGACCTCGTGAACGGCCGGGGCGACGAGATCGATGAAGGTCTCCGCACCCTCCTCGGCCGCGTCGAAGCGCACGGTGGTCACGGACCGGTAGGTGCCCTCGGTCTGCTCCCCCGGGGAGGCCCCGCTCTCCTGCGCGGCATTGCTCAGGTCGAGATCGATCTCGTACGCGTCCACGGTGAGCAGCTGCGCGCGCTGCTGCGCCTCTTCGCGGGTCAGATTCGTGCCGGGCACGCGGTCATCTCCTCGGTTCGTGACATGTGGGGGCCATCTTTCCACGGGCGCCCGTCCCGACGCTCGTGAGTAAGGGGCCCGAACACCACGTCCGATTCCCGCCGGAACCGGGACGCGGGCCGGGTCACGCTGAACCCATGCCCTCGACACAGTGGACCCCACGGCCCATCGACCCTTCTGCCCTGGAGCAGCTGCGTGACACCGACGACGCGGGGCGCGCCTGCGTCCCGTACACCGACGCCGAGAGCGGTGCGCCGCTGCGCTGCTGCCTGCGGCCCAGCAGGACGGGCGAGCGGATCGCTCTCGTCTCGTACGCCCCGCTGCGGCGGTGGGCGGCCGAGGGCTGGGCCCGGCCCGGCGCGTACGACGAACAGGGACCCGTCTTCATCCACGCCGAGGAGTGCGGCGGGCCCGGAGAGACGGACGGCTACCCGTTCGCCCGCCCCGGGGCGCTGCGCACCCTGCGCCGCTACGACGCGGAGGGCCGGATAGCAGGAGGCCGCCTCCTGGAGATCCCGGAGGCGGCCACCGAGGCGTTCGACGAAGCGATCACGGAAGCGTTCGCCGACCCGGCGGTGGCGCTGGTCCACATCAGGGCCGTCGAGTACGGATGCTTCCAGTTCGAGGTGCGGCGCTGAACCCCTAGCGGAGCTCGTCGGCGACCAGCTCCGCGATCTGCACCGCGTTCAGCGCGGCGCCCTTGCGGAGGTTGTCGTTCGAGAGGAAGAGCGCGAGGCCGTTGTCGACGGTCTCGTCGACCCGGATGCGGCCCACGTACGAAGCGTCCTTGCCGGCCGCCTGCAGCGGGGTGGGGATCTCCGAGAGCTCCACACCCGGCGCGTCCTTCAGCAGCTCGTACGCGCGCTCGACGCTGATGGGGCGCTCGAAGCGGACGTTGACCTGCAGCGAGTGGCCGGAGAAGACCGGGACGCGGACGCAGGTGCCGGAGACCTTGAGCCCGGGGATCTCCAGGATCTTGCGGGACTCGTTGCGCAGCTTCTGCTCCTCGTCGGTCTCGAAGGAGCCGTCGTCGACGAGGTTGCCGGCCAGCGGCAGGACGTTGAAGGCGATGGGCCGCTTGTAGACGCCGGGCTCGGGGAACTCGACGGCCTCGCCGTCGTGGGTCAGCTCGGCGGCGTGCTCGGCGGTCTTCTTCACCTGGCCGTCGAGCTCGGCCACACCGGCGACACCGGAGCCGGAGACGGCCTGGTAGGTGGTGGCGATCAGCGCGGTCAGCCCCGCCTGCACGTGCAGCGGCTTGAGGACCGGCATGGCGGCCATCGTCGTGCAGTTCGGGTTGGCGATGATCCCCTTGGGGCGGTCCTTGATCGCGTGCGGGTTGACCTCGGAGACGACCAGCGGCACCTCGGGGTCGCGGCGCCAGGCGGAGGAGTTGTCGATCACGACGGCGCCCTGGGAGGCGACCTTCTCGGCGAGCGCCTTGGACGTGGCGCCGCCGGCGGAGAAGAGCACGATGTCCAGGCCGGAGTAGTCCGCGGCAGCCGCGTCCTCGACGGTGATCTCGCGGCCCTCCCACGTGATCGTGGAACCGGCCGAACGGGCCGAGGCGAACAGGCGCAGCTCGGAGACGGGGAACTTCCGCTCGGCGAGGATCTTCCGCATGACTGTGCCCACCTGACCGGTGGCTCCGACGATTCCGACCCTCACGGACGACTCCTTCGTACCTGTGCGTACTGATCTGCTGGCCTGGGTTCTGCTCCATGATGCGTATGCCACCGGCCGCCTTGTCCAATCCATTGTCCGATGGGCGGAACGTGTGAGACGCGCCATGCGAAGGGGGCGGGCGTCCGGCACCGGACACCCGCCCCCTCCCGCTGTCACCCGGTGACTACGGAGTGACCTTCTCGATCACCACGCTGCCCGCGCCCGCGGCGGTGCCGCGCGCGTTCAGCAGCCGCACCTCGCCGAAGAACTGACGTCCCTGGGGAGCCGCACCCGCGACCAGGACCTCTGCGCCGACCTGCGCCGATGCCCCGTTCGCCAGCTTGACCGGCTTCGAGGAGTCGACCTTCAGCTCGCCGAGCGAGGGGGCGAAGAACACATCGCGGTAGTCGTACTCGGTCGTCCCGGCCGGGACGGCGTAGCCGTCGACCACGACGGTGTACGTGCCCGCCGCCGGCTTGAGCAGGCTGACGGCCTCCTCGGAGTCGGCGTCCGCGGCCTGGCCGACCAGAACACCGTCGAGGAAGACCGACAGGTCCAGGTCCGCGTTGGTGTCCGAGACCCCGCCGATGGCGACGTCGAGACGCTCGACGCCCTCACCGACGGTGACCGTGGACTCCTTCGACTCACCCTGGCCGATCGACGGACGCTCCACCTTCGCGGAGCCGAGCGAGCCGCCCGAAAGCTTGCCGTCGATGGGCCCGAAGTCGTTGGTGACCTTCCACTCGACGGGGGCCGGCGTGCCGACCTTCGCCTCGGGGATCGTCTTCACGGCCGGGTCGAACGTGGCACCCAGCAGGGTCACGTCCAGCTTGTACGGGTTGCTGAGCAGCGGCGACGTACGACGCGACTCGACCTCGATCTCCCAGACGCCCGGGGTCGGCTCGGGGTACGAGCGCAGGTCCGGACGGCAGGTGTTGGTCGGGCTCTCGTAGTTCGGGTAGCAGAAGATCGTCGAGCTGTCCTCGACCGGAACCCCGTACGGGTGGATGCCGATGAACCGGGTCTGGCTCTTCGGGCCGAGCCCGCCGAGCGCGACCTCGAGAGCCTTGGCGCCCTCCGGCACGGTGATGAAGTACGACTGGTGGCTGTTGCGGTCCACCGAGCCGGACGTGGAGAAGCCGTACTCGGGCTTCGCCAGCGGCTTGGAGACGACCACGGTCGCGAGGATCTGCTTGTCGACGCCCTCGGTGCGCGGGTCGTCCGCCTCCAGGATGGCGCTCTTCACGCCGGCGGCCTTGGGCCTGGCCTGGACGGTGACGGTCACCGGCTGGTTCAGCGGGAGCCGGACGCTGTCGCCGCCGAGGAGACGGAAGGTGCCGTCGTTGTACTTCCAGTTCAGGTCGTGCTTGAGCGCGCCCTTGGGACCGGTGGTGCGGGTGACGGTGACGTCGTACGTCTTGGCCTTGCCGGCCTGCAGGCCGCCCTCGCGGTCGTAGAGACCGGTGCCGAAGCCCGGGGTCTTCAGCGCGAAGTCGATCGCGGTGTCGACCGGGGCCTTGACGCTGTACTCATGGGCGGTGGCGCCGGCGTTGATGGCCTTCCACGCGTCCACGACGTTGATCAGACCGGAGCCCTGCTCGTGCGCCTGCACTCCGGCGATCCTGTGCGCGGTGCTGGTGAGCGCGGTGCGCAGCTTCGCGGGGGTCAGGTCGATGTTCCGCTGCTTGGCGAGCGAGAGCAGCAGCGCGCTCGCGCCGGCGGCCTGCGGCGAGGACATCGAGGTGCCCTGCAGCATCGAGTAGCCGGCCGGGAGCTTGTAGCCCGCCTCCGCGACCGGGCCGCCGGGCAGCCAGGTCTGGGTGGTGTTGATCGACGCGCCGGGCGCGGTGATCGTGGGCGTGAAGCCGCCGTCCTCGCGCGGACCGCGGGAGGAGAAGGGGAGCAGGTTGTACTTCTTGCTCACGGCGGAGCCGTAGTTGGCCGCCCAGGTCTCCTTGGAGATGGACGCGCCGACGGAGATGACCTTGTCGGCGACGGCCGGGTCGCCGAGGGTGTTGACGCCCGGGCCCTCGTTGCCGGCCGAGATCACCAGCTGGACGCCGTAGGTGTCGATGAGCCGGTTGTAGAGCTCGGCGCGCGCGTTGTTGCCGTCGTTCAGCGGCGGCAGACCGCCGATGGACATGTTGACGATGTCCACACCGCGGTCGATGACCAGGTCGGCCATGCCCTCGGTGAGCGCGACGTTGGTGCAGCCGCCGCTCCAGGTGCAGGCACGCGAGGAGACCAGCTTGGCGCCGGGCGCCGCGCCGTTCATCTTGCCGCCGAAGAGGCTGTTGGCGGCGGTGATGCCGGCGACGTGCGTGCCGTGCTCGGACTCGATGACGCCGATGTTGACGAAGTCGGCCTTGGCGCCCGCGGCGTTGTAGACGACGTCCTGGCGGACCTCGATGACGAACGGGATGCGCTCGACGACCTCGGTCGCCGGGTCGTCCTTGCCGAAGTGGCCGACCTGGAAGCCGTTCTTGTACGGCTTCATCACGGTGTTGTTGCCGAAGTCGGCGTCGTTGTCGAGGTCGACGCGGACGGTCCGGGTGCCCGGGTCGTACAGCAGCGCCCACACATCGGTGGTGTCGCCGTCCCGGTTGAGGTCACCGGCCATGTCGCCGCCCTTGGTGGCGGCCTCGGCGAACAGGCTGAACTTGTACGCGCCGGCGGGGGCGGCGTAGGTACGGCCGTTGACGGCGAACGTCGGGCCGCTGACGTCGAGCGACATCCGGCGCCAGGTGGCGTCGCCGTCGGCCACCGGGTCGGTCGCGGTGACCCAGTCGACGATCTTGCGCTCACCGGTGGTGGTCTTCTGGAGTGCCGGGTGACCGAGGTCGACACCGGAGTCCAGGATGCCGATGGTCACGCCGCGGCCGTCGGCCTTGGGGTGCTGCTTCACGAAGTCGACCGCGCCCGTCTCGAAGGACGGGTTGTACGGGTTCTTCGCCGGGGTGCTCTTTCCGGGTGCCGGGTGGGCGGCGGCCTGCCTGGCCGCGGCGCCCGCGGCCTTGGTGGTGTCCCCGGCCGGCGTCGGGTCGTCCAGCTCGATCTCGTGCTTGAGGTCGATGCCGTGCACGCTGGAGAGCTTGGCGGCAGCCTTGAGGGTGCTTTCGGCCGTGGCCGTCGGGAGGGTGGCCCGCACATAGCCGAGCTTGTCGTACGTCCTGCCGACCACGGCGCCCTTGACGGCGTCCAGCTGGTCGGCCACCTGCTCGGTCGCGCCGGGTGCGGTGGCGACCATGACCGTGACGCTCTTCTCGCCCTTGGCCTCGGCCTGGGCAAGCAGTTCGGCGTCGGCGGTGCCGAGCTTGTCGGAGGACTTGGCGGCCTTGACGCCTCCGGTGGTGCCGGGGTCGTCGACGGCAGCGGCGGAGAACGCAGGTACGGCGCCGGCGGCCACGAGTGCCGTCACCATCGACGCGGCGGCCGCTATGCGGGCGACGCGTCTGTGACCTGGTACGGAGCGTCCGGATATGGAGCTCTGGGATTCGGGGGTCATCAGCATCCCTGTCGAGTGAAAAAGACGGTCCGGATTTCGGTGCCGGATGACCGCTCAGCCTTTCGCAAGTGACAGGGGTTTGTGGAGAGTTGTCGGAGGCGTGATGTGGCCATGGCAGAGATCCGCCAATGCGCGGAATGCGCCACCGGGGACAACTCGGCGTTGTCCTGGGCAAAGGGGGTCGGTGGAAGGTGAGGCTTCCGTTCCGCTTACCCTCGACGGACGAGCGGACCGCTCATCGGCCCTGCCCGCGGACCGTCGGTGCGCCGCAGAACGGCCGATAGCGGCTCAACCCGTTCGGGACCGGGCAACGCGCCCCGCTGTGCCGGAGTCCACCTCGCTGACCCGCAGTCGACATCAAGGGGCTGACATGCCAGCAAGCACGGTCCGCACAGCGACGATCGCAGCCGTGGCCTCCCTCGTCATCGGTGCCCTCGTGACACCCGCCGTCGCCGGCACCGCACCCGGGCCCGGGGAACATCGGCGCACCCAGCAGGCGATCGAGGCAGCCGTACGCGAGGGAGTGCCCGGAGTCGTCGCCCAGGCGCGCGAGCGCAACGGCGCCTGGAGCGGTACCGCCGGTGTCGGGAATCTGCGGACCGGGCGGGAACGCCTGCCGCAGGACCGCTACCGCGTCGGGTCCATCACCAAGACCTTCACCGCCACCGTGCTTCTGCAACTGGAGGCGGAGGGCAGGCTGGACCTGGACGACACGGTGGAGTCGGTACTGCCCGGCGTGGTCCGCGGCAGCGGCCACGACGGCCGCCGCATCACCCTGCGCCAACTGCTCAACCACACCAGCGGGATCTACGACTACACGAGAGACAAGGACTTCGGGGAGAAGGTCTTCGGCGACGGGTTCCTCCGGCACCGCTACGACACCTGGACGCCGCGGCAACTGGTGGCCTTCGCGATGCGTCACCAGCCGGACTTCTCGCCCGGAACCGACTGGAAGTACTCCAACACCAACTACATACTCGCCGGAATGGCGGTCGAGAAGGTGACGGGACGTTCGTACGCAGCCGAGATCGGGCGCCGGATCCTGCGCCCGCTCCGTCTCCGGGCCACCTCCCTGCCGGGCACCGACGCCCGGGTCCCGGGCCCCGCGAGCCGGGCGTACGCGAAACTCTCGGCGGACCCCGCGGCGAAGATCCACGACGTGACCGCACTGAACCCGTCGATCGCCGGTGCTGCGGGCGAGATGATCTCCGACTCCGACGATCTGCAGCGCTTCTACCGGGCGCTGCTGAAGGGCGGTCTGCTGCCGCCGCTGCAGCTGAAGGAGATGACCACGACCGTGGCGACGGATCCGCAGCGGCCCGACGCCCGCTACGGCCTGGGCCTGATGCAGCTCAAACTGAGCTGCGGCAAGGACGTCTGGGGGCACGGGGGCGGCATCCACGGCTCCGTGTCGGAGGCGGTCACCACCCGCGACGCGAGCCATTCCCTCGCGATGAACTTCAACGGCGACTGGGCCGGGGACAGCCTCGCGGTCGTGGAGGCGGAATTCTGCGGCTAGCGGCTGGCGGCTGGCGGCTTGTTGGCGGCCGGCCGCTGTCAGCGGGGCAGCACCACGACGTAGGCGGCGGGATCGCGGTCCGTCGCCGCCATCAGGGCGGTGCGGACCACGGTCGCCTGCTGCTCGAGCGACTCCCGCAGCTTCCTCGGCGTGATGTGGACGACGGTGATTCCGAGCCGCTCCAGGTGCTCCCGCTTGCGGGCGTACTCCGACCACAGTGCGTCCTCGTCGTGCCGGGGAGCGCGGGTGTCCAGTTCGACGGCGACGGCCTGGTCGGGCCAGAAGGCGTCGACACCGCCCAGGTGCGGGCCGCCCGGAAGCCGAAGGTCCACGTTCCACACCGGGTCGGGCAGCCCGTTCCGGCGCACCATGTCGTACAACCGGTCCTCGGCCAGGGCCCGGCCCTCGGCGAGCAGCGAGTCGACGGCGTCCACGACATGCGGACGGCCGAGGAGGCGCGCACGGTTCAACTCGGCGACGACGGCGGCCGGTTCACAGTGGCCGCCGCGTACCGCCTCGGTGAGGAGGCGCCGTACCGTCTCGGGGTCCGACAGCTCGGCGACGGCGTCGGCGACGGCACGCGCCACCGGCGCCACGGGCAGCCCCGTGATCTCCTCCGCTCCGGGCAGGGCGTGCGTGCGGACGATCCGGGCGCAGCCCGTCGACCGCAGCCGCCGGGTCCGCGGCACCAGGATGTCGATCCGGTCGAGGGCGGGCAACGGCGGCGCCGCGGAGAACTGCCGCAGGGCCAGCGCCGCGAGCCCCGTGACCATGGCCTCGCCGTAGGGGGAGGTGCCGGGGCGCTCGCCCTGGGCGGGGATGACGGGCCGGCCCGCGTAGAGCAGGGCACCGTGCAGCCGTTCCTCACTGGTGGCCTGCCCCGGGTGCAGCAGGTACACCCCCGGCAGCAGCATCTGCCACGGACCGCCGTCCTGGCACTGCGCGGTGGTGCGGGCGGGGGAGACGCCGCGGGCGCGCAGCTGCGCGGCCGACTGGACGCGGCACCGGACGTCGGCGAGGTGACTGAGGGGAACGGGGGAGAGCGGGGTGTTGTTCTTCATGCTGCCGGGATGCCCGCGCTCCGCCCCCTCCCTAACCGCTGTTACACGCTCGTCGACAATTCAGGACATCACCGTCCTAAAGTACGGACGTTCGACTGCCGAGTACGGTTCCCCCAAACGGCCGTACGTTCCCGGCAGTCGAGCCCTCAACGTCCCGTGGCGGCGTCGCACTCCTGTGCCCGCAGCGCACGCGCGAGATCGTCCCGCGCCTCCAGGACCAGCCGTCGAAGCGCCGGCGGCGCACCCTCGTGCGAGGACAGCCAGGCGTCGGTCGCGTGGACCGTCTCCTCGTCGTCCTGCAGCCCCGGGTACAGCCCCCGCACCACGTCCATGCCGATCTGGATCGAGCGCTCCTCCCACACCCGTTCGATCGCCGAGAAGTACTTCGGCGCGTACGGCGCGAGCAGATGCCGCTGACCCGGCTGCACGAAGCCCGAAATGGTCGCCTCCACCAGTGCGTTGGAGAGCGCGTCGGACTCCACCACCTGTGCCCACGCCTGGTCCTTGACCGCGGCCGACGGCCGGGCCGCGAGGCAGCGGACCTGATGGCGCCTGCCCGACGCCGTGTCGTCACGCGCCAGTTCGGCCGCGACCATTGGCTCGTCGGCCTTCCCGTGAGCGACCAGCGGCTCGAGGAACGCCCAGCGCAGCTCCTGGTCCACATCGAGGCCGTCGATCTTCGCCGTGCCCTCCAACAGCCCGGCGAGCAGCTGGAGATCGGCCGCGGACGTCGCCGTCGCCGCGACGAACCGGGCCCAGGTCAGCTGGTGCTGGCTGCCCGGCTCGGCCAGCCGCAGCTCACGCAGTGCGCCCTCCGCCAGCTGCCGTCCGCCCTCGTCGCGCCATTCGGGAGCCGCGTAGCGCACCAGCGCGGAACGGGCCCACGCGTGCAGCATCTGCAGCACTCCGATGTCCGACTCGCGGCCCGCGAACCGCAGGACGAGGTCCACGAAGTCCCGCGCCGGCATCAGGGCGTCGCGGGTCAGGTTCCACAGCGCCGACCAGCACAGGGCACGGGCCAGCGGATCCGTGATGTCGCCCAGGTGCGCACGCAGTGTGGCCAGCGAGCTCTCGTCGAAGCGGATCTTGCAGTAGGTGAGGTCCTCGTCGTTGACGAGTGTGAGCTCCGGCCGCTCCTGGCCCGCCAGCTCATCCACGACCGTCCGCGGACCCTCGACGTCGACCTCGGCGCGGGCATAGCGCACCAGGTCGGTGCCCTCGCGCCGGTAGAGCCCGACCGCCACCCGGTGGGGGCGCAGCTCGTCGCCGTCCTGCAGTACGGCGAGTTCGGTGATCCGCTCGCCCGCGCCGCAGGTCACCACCGGCGTCAGGGAGTTGACCCCGGCCGTCTCCAGCCAGGACCGCGACCAGGCCGCCATGTCGCGCCCGGACGTCTCCTCCAGGACGGAGAGCAGATCGCCGAGCCGGGTGTTGCCGTACGCGTGCCGCTTGAAGTAGCGCCGCGCGCCCTCCAGGAACGCGTCCTGCCCGACGTACGCCACCAGTTGCTTCAGGACGGATGCGCCCTTGGCGTAGGTGATGCCGTCGAAGTTCAGCTTGGCGTCCTCCAGGTCACGGATGTCGGCCGTGACCGGATGCGTCGAGGGCAGCTGGTCGGCGCGGTACGCCCAGGACTTGCGGTTGTTGGCGAACGTGATCCAGCCGTTGGTGAAGCGGGTGGCACCCACCATCGAGAAGGTGCCCATGAAGTCGGCGAAGGACTCCTTCAGCCACAGGTCGTCCCACCACACCATGGTGACCAGGTCGCCGAACCACATGTGCGCCATCTCGTGCAGGATGACGTTGGCGCGGCGCTCGTACGACGCCTGGGTGACCTTGCCGCGGAAGACGAACTCCTCGCGGAAGGTCACACATCCGGGGTTCTCCATCGCGCCGATGTTGTACTCGGGCACGAACGCCTGGTCGTACTTCCCGAAGGGGTACGGGAAGTCGAACCGGTCGTGGAAGAAGTCCAGGCCCTGCTTGGTCACCAGGAAGATGTCGCCCGCGTCGAAATGCCGGGCGAGCCCCTTGCGGCACATCGCGCCGAGCGGGATCTCCAGCGTCGAACCGTCGTCGAGCGTGCGCGTGTAGAGGTCCGTGACGTAGTGGTACGGCCCGGCGACGACGGCCGTGATGTACGTGGAGATGGGCTTCGTCCCGGCGAACCGCCACACCCCGTCGCCCTGCAGCTCGCCCGCGCCGTTGCTCCACACGGTCCAGCCGTCGGGCGCGGTCACCTCGAAGCGGTACGGCGCCTTCAGGTCCGGCTGCTCGAAATTGGCGAAGACCCGCCGGGCGTCGGCCGGTTCGTACTGCGTGTAGAGGTAGACCTCGCCGTCCTCCGGGTCGACGAACCGGTGCAGCCCCTCGCCGGTACGGCTGTACGCGCACTGCGCGTCCACGACCAGCACGTTCTCCTCGGCCAGGTCGCCCAGCGCGATGCGTGCGCCGTCGAAGACCGCGTCCGGGTCCAGCTTCTCGCCGTTCAGCGTCACCTCGGTGACGGACGGGGCCAGCAGATCGGCGAACGTCGAGGCACCCGGCCGCGGGCAGCGGAAGCGGATGGTCGTCACCGACCGGAAGGTGCGGGGCCCGGAGCCCCCCGGCATCTCCCCGACCGCCGACCGCAGATCGAGGGCCACCTCGTATCCGTCGACTGACACGAGCTCGGCCCTTCGGCGGGCCTCGTCGCGGGACAGATTCTCACCGGGCACAAGCACTCCTTCGTGACGCGTCCGTGTCTGCTGGACAGCACCGATCCTGCCATGTGCACCTGGCAGCCGGTATCCGGGAATCGACCGCCCGGGGGCCGCGTTGTCCCGTCCAGGCGTACGCCCCGTTTTCGATGAGGAGAAACATGTCCGAGTACGGCAAGACCCCCGCTTCGTCGGCGGCGACCCCCGTGGACTTCTGGTTCGACCCCGTGTGCCCGTGGGCCTGGATGACGTCGCGCTGGATGCTCGAGGTGGAGAAGGTCCGCGACGTCGAGGTCCGCTGGCATGTGATGAGCCTGTCCGTACTGAACGAACCCAAGCTGGACGAGCTCCCGGAGGAGTACCGCGAGGGCCTGAAGAAGGCATGGGGGCCCGTCCGTGTCGTCATCGCGGCGCAGCAGAAGTACGGGGACGAGGTCGTCGGCAAGCTGTACACCGCCCTCGGCACCCGCTTCCACAACCGCGGCGAGGGGCCGACCCGCGAGGCGGTCGTCGGCGCCCTCGAGGACGTGGGCCTGCCGGTCGAGCTGGCCGACTATGCCGACTCCACCGAGTACGACGAGGAGCTGCGCGCCTCCCACAAGGAGGGCATCGACAAGGTCGGCCAGGACGTCGGCACCCCGGTCATAGCCCTCCCCGGTGACGACGGCAACCAGATCGCGTTCTTCGGACCCGTGGTCACCCCGGCACCCAAGGGCGAGGCGGCGGCCCGGCTGTGGGACGGCACGCTGCTGGTGGCGTCGACGCCCGGCTTCTACGAGATCAAGCGGACCCGCACGCAGGGCCCCGTCTTCGACTGACCTGCCTCAGCCGCCGAGCCGCAGGTGCAGACCGCCCGATCCGGCGCACTGGGCCCATCCGGTGCGGACATGCAGGCAGTCCGGGGCCTCGCAGACGATGAACTCGTCGACGTTGCGCCGGGCCAGCCGGACCTGGAGCGCCTCGCGCTCCTCGCGCGTCAGGGACCGGTGCGATTCGTCGGACTTGCAGGTGTGGCAGTACAGGGCTCTGGTGCTCGCCATGGCGCCTCCATCGGCAGATACGAGGGGCCGGGAGTCTACGCCGCCGGGGCCGGTGAACGGCAGAACGCGCAGAAGGCCCCCGCGAGTCACGTCCTCGCGGGGGCATTCCTTTCATCCGTCCGCACGTGAAGGCTGAGAAGACGATCACGAGCAGGACGCCGGAGGGGGCTCAGGGGGCGATGAGCGGTGTACGCCCCTTGGCCTCGGTGTAACGCTTCGCCACGTCCTGCCAGTTCACGACCTGCCACATGGCGTCGATGAAGTCGACCTTCTGGTTCTTGTACTGCAGATAGAAGGCGTGCTCCCAGGCGTCGAAGACCAGGATCGGCACCGAGCCCTGGCCGACATTGCCCTGGTGGTCGTAGACCTGCTCGACGATCAGTCGGCCGCTGACCGGCTCGTGGGCGAGGACGCCCCAGCCCGAGCCCTGCGTCGTCGCGGCGGCCTTGGTCATCTGGGCCTTGAACTTGGCAAAGGAGCCGAAGGACTCGGCGATCGCGTCGGCGAGCTCGCCCACACCGTCCTTCTCCAGCGGCTCGCCGCCGCCGTCACCGGTCATGTTGTGCCAGTAGATGCTGTGCAGGATGTGTCCGGAGAGATGGAACGCGAGGTTCTTCTCCAGACCGTTGATCGACGCCCACGCCTCCTTGTCGCGCGCCTCCTCGAGCTGCTCGAGGGTGTCGTTGGCGCCCTTGACGTAGGCGGCGTGGTGCTTGTCGTGATGGAGCTCGATGATCTGAGGATTGATGACCGGTTCCAGCGCCGCGTAGTCGTACGGCAGTTCAGGAAGCGTGTAGATGGCCATGTGTCCGGTCCCTCCGACTGCTTATTGCACGTCTTATGCAAGTGCACGGTACCAGCAGAAGGGGGGGAATGATCAGCCATCGGTCTGAGGACGCGCAGGACTCCGCACCCCTCGCGGAGGGGGAACGCGAAGACCCCCGGGCCGCGAGGTCCCGGGGGTCTGGAGGCGCTGGGCCGTTCAGTCGTCCGACGGCTGGACGGCGTCCGCCTTCACATCGTTCGACGCGCCGGCACGGGACGCCACGACCTGCCGCACATAGCCGGCGGCTGCGAGCGCCAGCGTCAGCCCGCCCGTGTAGAACAGCTGGGTGCGGGTGTCCGGCTCCCGGGCCATCAGCACGAAGACCGCCGCCATGCCCGCCAGCGCGACCCACGTCAGCGCCGGGTAGAGCCACATCTTCACGACCAGGCGCGACGGGTCCTCGCGCTCCGTCCTGCGGCGCAGCACCAGCTGGGAGACGGCGATGAAGATCCAGACCACCAGGATGATCGCGCCGATCATGTTGAGCAGCCACATGAAGACGTCGTTCGGCCGCCAGTAGCTGAGCAGCACACACCCGAAGCCGAAGACGGACGAGACCAGTACCGCCGTGCGCGGCACGCCGCCGATGGTCCGGCCGAGCACCTTCGGGCCCTGCCCGCGGGCCACCAGCGAGCAGGCCATGCGGGACGCGCCGTAGATGTTCGCGTTCATCGCCGAGAGCAGCGCGACGAGCACGACGACGTTCATGATCTGGCCGGCCGCCGGGATGTCCAGGTGGTCGAGCGTCGCGACGTACGGGCCCTTCTCGACGACCTTCGGGTCGCCCCACGGCACCAGCGTGACGATGACCGCCATGGAGCCGATGTAGAAGACCGCGATGCGCCACATCGCCGTACGGACGGCCTTCGCGACACCCTGCACCGGGTGCTCGGACTCGGCCGCCGCGATGGTCACCGTCTCCAGGCCTCCGTAGGCGAAGACGGAGGCGAGCAGTCCGACGACGAGCCCGTCGGTGCCGTTGGGCAGGAAGCCGCCCTCACCCGTCAGGTTCGCCGTGCCCGGCGCGTCGCTGCCGGGCAGGACACCGATGATCGCCAGCACGCCGATCCCCAGGAACAGGGCGATCGCGCCGACCTTCAGTGCGGCGAACCAGAACTCGAACTCACCGAAGTTCTTCACCGCCGCCAGGTTCGTTCCGCAGAACACCAGCATGAAGAGGGCGACCCAGGCCCATTCCGGGGTTCCGGGCAGCCAGCCCGTCATGATCTTCGCGGCGCCGATGCCCTCGAGGCCCACGGCCACACAGAGCAGGAACCAGAAGGACCAGCCCGCCGTGAAGCCGGCCCAGGGGCCGATCGCCCGCTCGGCGTGCACCGAGAACGAGCCGGACGCCGGGTTCGCCGCCGACATCTCGCCGAGCATGCGCATCACGAGCATGACGAGCAGACCCGAGATCGCGTAGGCGATGACGATGGAGGGGCCGGCGGCGGCGATGCCCGCACCCGACCCCACGAAGAGTCCGGCACCGATGACACCGCCGAGGGCGATCATCGACAGGTGGCGTTGCTTGAGTCCGTGCGAGAGCGAGACGTCGTCCTGACGGTCGACGGGCGCGGGCGCGGAAGTCCGAGACATGGGCGTGCCCTGATCACTAGCTGAGACGGGGGAGCGGGCCTCAGTCTGGGCATCCACCCGCTGACGAGGAACGGTTGTCCGCTATACGGGCACGATGCTCACACAAGGTGAACACTCCCGCACGGCATGCCCGTTGCCCTCCGGTTCCGACGGTTTGGCGGGACTCCACATACTCACCGGCACAGGCGTCCCCACGCAAAACGGACTCCTCGTTCTTCCGCCCTTGGTGACGAGCATCACGTCAAGTGGCGCATGAGGAGCGGTCTTTGTGCGATCCCCATCAAGCCGGGACGTCGGCCTTTGTCGGCGGCGGACGGTGATCGAGCGATTCTCTGTCGGTTACGGTCAGCCTGTTCCTGTCTGCCCCCACCCACGCGGAGTTCCGATGAGCACTGCTTCCGTCACGTCCCGCCCGGGAGTGGTCCTCGCGGACCTGCTGCCCGTCTCCCGCGTCCGGGACATCGCGCTCGTCGTCGGCGGCGCCGCGCTCACCGGCATAGCCGCCCAGATCTCCGTCCCGGTCCCCGGCTCTCCGGTGCCCGTCTCCGGCCAGACGTTCGCGGCCCTCCTCGTCGGCACCGCGCTCGGCGCCCGCCGCGGCTTCCTCTCCCTCGCTCTCTACGCGGTGGCGGGAATGGCCGGCATGCCGTGGTTCGCGGAGGGCCAGTCCGGCTATGCCATGCCGTCCTTCGGATACATCCTCGGCATGCTGCTCGCCGCCACCGTCGTCGGCGGCCTCGCCCGCCGCGGGGCCGACCGCTCCGCGCTGCGCACGGCGGGTTCGATGGCGGTCGGTTCCGTGATCATCTACGCGGTCGGTGTTCCCTACCTCGCGCTGGCCACCGGCATGTCCCTGTCCCAGGCCGTCGCCGCCGGACTCACGCCGTTCCTGATCGGGGACGCCCTCAAGGCCGCGCTGGCGATGGGCGCGCTGCCCGCCGCGTGGAAGCTCATCAGCCGCCGGGGCTGATGTTGTCGTTGCGCCGGAAGAGGTTCGCCGGGTCGTACCGCTCCTTGACCCGGGCGAGCCTCTTCCGCGTCCCGGAGTCGTACAGCCCGTCCGTACGGTCCCCGTCACCGAAGGCGAAGTTGAGCGAACGGCCCAGCGTGAGCGGTGCAAGCGCCGCGAACACCTCCTCGTGCATCGCGCGGACCGCGGGCAGGTCCGTGCCGGGCATCAGCCCCGACAGCATCCGCACCAGGAAGCGCGCCTCGCGGTACGGCACCGCGTTGGGCCGCTCCCTCGTCAGCGCCCCGCCCAGATGGTTGATCTGGGTGACGCACCACACGGGCTGCTCCGGCCCTGTCAGTGTCAGCAGACGGCGCAGCGATTCCGGGTCGAGGTCCCGCAGCACCGCACTGTCCCCGTAGTACGCGTGGGGGTGCTCCGGGTCGCTGTGGATCGTCGCCGACTGGCTGTACGGCATCTCGCGCAGCGAGTCCTCCAGCGCGGGCCCGACCGCGCGCAGCGGGGCGACCAGCCGCTCGCCCTGATGGGCGTCACCGGTGTACGCGACCCGCACCGAGGCGGTGTAACGGCCGCGCAGATGCTCCGGAACCATCGGCAGGTCCGGGAAGGTCATCACGGACAGGGACGACGTCAGCTCGTCCGGGACCGAGCCGGTCACCCGAGATAGGTGCGTACGGCGTCGTCGACCAGGTCGTCACCGAAGAGGAGGGAACCGCCGTACAGCCGGGCCACCGGCACCAGAGCGGTCTCGATCGCGGTGACGACACCGAGATTGGCACCGCCGCCGAGGAGCGCCCAGTACAGCTCGGGGTCGCCGTCCGCCGTGACCCGCCGCAGTTCGCCGTCCGCCGTCACCACCTCGATGGCGCGGACATGGTCGGCCGCGTAGCCGAACTCCCGCGCCAGGATGCCCAGCCCGCCTCCGAGTGTGTACGAGACCGCCCCCACGCCCGGTGACGAGCCGTTGAGTCGGCGAGCACGGTCCCGGACAATTCGCTGACGCCGATGGCCGGTTCTTCTTCGGCAGGCGTGACGACATCGAGGACGGTCGTACGGTCCCAGCGCCGTCCCGATGCGCCGAACTCGACGGCCCGCCGCACATCGTCGGCGTCGGCCGCGCCCACCACGACGTCGGGCCGCTGGGTGAAGCCCCTCTGGAATCCGGCGGCCTCGTCGTCGTATCCGGCGTCACCGGGGCGGAAGGCGTCCTGGGCGATGAAGGTCATACGGCCGAGCCTTCCCCCCAAACCTGACATGCGCCGTCATGTTTGCGCAGACGGGTCACACGTCGAACAAAGAAATCGCCGTCCCGCGCGCAGGCGCACGGGACGGCGATCGCTTCACGTGGTCACACCCGGGGTGCCGAGTCCTCCACGACGTTCTCCTCGGCCGGCTCGACGGCAGCCGCGCGGCCGAAGCCGAACCGCTCCCGGCCGACCGCGATCGCCAGCACGACCGCCGCCACCAGCAGCGACAGCAGCACCTGGTCGCGACCGGTGTCGTCGAAGAGCATGTAGACCAGCACGAACGAGATCATGCCGATCGTCGCCCAGGTGAGGCCCGGGAACAGCCACATCTTCACGACCAGCTTCTCCGGCGACTCGCGCTCGATGATGCCGCGCATCCGCAGCTGGGTCACACAGATGACCAGCCAGACGAACAGGGCGACGGCACCGGAGGAGTTGAGCAGGAACGCGAAGACGGTGTCGGGCCACTGGTAGTTGAAGAACACCGCGACGAATCCGAAGAGCACCGAGGACAGAATCGCCACCCGCGGCACACCCCGCCCGTTCGTCTTCGCGAACGCCTTCGGGGCGTCGCCGCGCTGACCCAGCGAGAACGCCATGCGCGAGGCGGTGTACAGACCCGAGTTCAGACACGACAGCACGGCGGTGAGCACGATGACGTTCATGATCTGCCCGGCGTGCGCGATGCCGATGGAGTTCAACGCCGCGACGTACGAGCCGTCCTTGACGATCGACTTGTCGTCCCACGGCAGCAGCGTGAGCACCACGAAGATCGAGCCCAGGTAGAAGACGCCGATACGCCAGATCACGCTGTTCGTCGCCTTGGTCACCGCACGCTGCGGGTCCTCGGACTCGCCCGCGGCCAGCGTCACGATCTCGCTGCCCATGAAGGAGAAGACGACCATCAGCACACCGGTGAGAATCGCCCCGTAGCCCTTGGGGAAGAATCCGCCCGCGTCCGTGAGGTGCGCGAAGCCGGCACCCGGGTTGTCCGAGCCGGGCAGCACACCGAACACGGCCAGCAGACCGATGATCACGAACGCGCCGATCGCCACGACCTTGATCCCGGCGAACCAGAACTCGAACTCGCCGTACGACGCGACGGACGCGAGGTTCGTCGCGGTCAGCACGACCATCACGATCAGCGCCCACGCCCACTGCGGGACGGACGGGACCCAGCCCTCCAGGATCACGGCACCGGCGGTCGCCTCGACCGCCAGCACCACGACCCAGAAGAACCAGTACAGCCAGCCGATCGAGAATCCGGCCCAACGGCCCAGCGCGCGGTCCGCGTAGGACGAGAAGGACCCGGAGGTCGGGTTGGCGGCCGCCATCTCGCCGAGCATCCGCATCACGAAGACGACCATCGTGCCGACGAGTGCGTACGACAGAAGGATGGCCGGTCCCGCCGCGGCTATGCCCGAAGCGGAGCCGACGAACAGGCCGGCGCCGATCACACCGCCGATGGCGATCATGGACAGATGCCGGTTCTTGAGTCCGGCCTGGAGACCGTTGGAGGGCTGCGGGTTCCCGGGTACTTCGGGCGTTCCGCCTTCCTTCGTGAGGGTCTGCTGCGAGCTCATGGACGATTCCTTAGGTTTGACAGCGCTCGGGTCACGAGCCCCCGCATTCAAACCGCTGTCTTTGGATCACGGAAGACCTGTCTCCGGATCGTTAGGTCGAGGTGACAGGAGGAGGCTCGTGGACCGAACAGGTCCTGACCCCGCTGGCGGCTACCCGGTCCCTCGCGTGCCACACTCGGAACATGCGCGTGTACCTCGGCTCCGACCATGCCGGCTTCGAACTCAAGAACCACCTCGTCGAGTGGCTCAAGGCCCACGGGCACGAGCCCGTCGACTGCGGCCCCCACATCTACGACGCCCAGGACGACTACCCGCCGTTCTGCCTGCGTGCCGCCGAGAAGACGGCCGCGGACCCCGAGAGCCTCGGCATCGTGATCGGCGGCTCCGGCAACGGCGAGCAGATCGCCGCGAACAAGGTCAAGGGCGTCCGTGCCGCCCTCGCCTGGAGCGAGCAGACGGCGGCCCTCGGCCGTGAGCACAACGACGCCAACGTCATCTCCATCGGCGGCCGGATGCACACCGAGGAGGAGGCGACGAAGTTCGTCGAGATCTTCCTCGGCACCCCCTACTCGGGTGAGGAACGTCACAGCCGCCGCATCGAGATGCTGGCGCGCTACGAGACGACGGGCGAGCTGCCCGCGATCCCCGCGCACCACCCGCAGGGCTGACGCGTTCGACGCCGGTCGGGCCGGATCATCCGGCCCGCCCGGCGTTTCGACGACGTGAGCGAAAGGGCGGGTGAGGACCGCCGGCCGACCACAGGAGACCGCCGTGCCCGAAGGGCATACGATTCACCGCCTCGCGGCGGATCACCGTGACCGTTTCCTGGACCGCCCGGTCCGCGTCAGCAGCCCGCAGGGCAAGTTCTCCGACTCGGCCGCCATCGTCGACGGGCAGGTACTGGAGCGCACCGCGGCGCACGGCAAGCACCTCTTCCTCGGCTTCGGTCCCGTCGGCTGGATCCACATCCACCTGGGCCTGTTCGGCAAGGTGAACTTCGGTGCCGCCCCCGCGCCGCCGCCCGCCGACACCGTACGGCTGAGGCTCGCGAACGCCGAGTCGTACGTCGATCTGCGCGGGCCCACGACCTGCGCACTCATCACACACGGCGAGAAGGCGGCGATACACGACCGTCTCGGACCCGACCCGCTGCGCCCGGGTGACGACCCGCAGAAGGCGTGGGCCCGGATCTCCCGCTCCCGCACCACCGTTGCCGCACTGCTGATGGACCAGAAGATCGTCGCGGGCGTCGGCAACGTGTACCGCGCCGAGGTTCTCTTCCGGCACGGCATCGACCCCTACCGCGCCGGCAAGGACCTCCGCCGCGCCGAGTGGGACACCATCTGGACCGACCTCGTGGAGCTGATGCGCGAGGGCGTACGGAACAACCGCATCGACACGGTCCGCCCCGAGCACACCCCCGAGGCGATGGGCCGCCCGCCGCGCGTCGACGACCACGGCGGAGAGGTCTACGTCTACCGAAGGGCACACCTGCCCTGCCATGTCTGCGGCGGCGAGATCCGCACCGCCGGTCTCGCCGCACGCAATCTCTTCTGGTGCCCCGCCTGCCAGCAGGCCTGAGTCGGCAGAACTCGTGGGGCCGGCAGGGGAGTTGCCGCCCGCGGAGCTCTAGAAGCCGTGCGGCAGCCAGGGCGCCACATCGCTCCCGAAAGCCAGGGACGCCTCGGCCAGCGCCCCTTGCCGCAACTCCCGCACCCGCCCGGCGCCGGCGAGCGCGGACAGCGAGACTCCGCCCAGGTAGGCAGCGGCCAACTCCCTTACGGACAGCGCCAGATCGGCCTCGTCCTCGGTCCGTTCGCAGGACGCGCCCTTCGCGTCGCCGACGAGCCGCCAGCGCCCCGCGTTCCACGGGCAGAAGGCGTCGTCGACCTCGAACACCACGTCCACCGGGGTCCGGTACGTCCGCGCCTCCAGCGCCGCGCCCAGCTCGACGAGCCGTACATGCAGCGAGTCCCGCAGCCGCACATTGCAGCGGCGGATGTCGGAGACGAGATGCTGCCACGGATCGTCGGCCGGGCGGCTGACCACCCGCAGAGTCGACGTCAGGTCGATACCGAACAGGAACCGCCACAGCGCCGCGTACGCCGCCGGGTCCGGCGCGTCGAGATGCTGGAGCACGACCGTGCCGTCGGGACCGGACACGTCCCATGACGCCTTGTTCTGGAACAGGGCGTATCCCACGACCTGTCCGTCCCGCTCGGCGAGCACGCACTGCAGCGCGGACGCACCGTCACGGTCGGACGGCGGGTCGAGCACCGGCAGCCGCTCCCAGCCGGGCATACGGGCCAGCATCCCCGGCCGCCGCGGGACCTGCTGTGCGTACAGGGCCTCGCACTCGGCCCGCGCATCGCCCGGGGGCACACGCCGGAGCCGGATCGCGTCGGTGCCCTCCGGCACCTCGAGCCGCACCCGGTCGGTGTCGATCTCCGCCTTGAGCTGCCAGGTCGCGATGCCGTAGCCGAACCGTCCGTAGATCACCGGCTCGGACGCCGTCAGCACGGCGAGCGGTTCGCCCCAGCGGCGCACGTCGTCGAGCTGGCGCCGCATCATCGAGGTGAGGATCCCCCGGCGGCGATGGGTGGCGGCGACACCCACCATGGTCACGCCCGCTGCGGGCACCAGGGCACCGCCGGGCACCGACAGCCGGAAGGTGAACGCTCCCGCGGTGCCGACGCACGCGTCCCCGTCCCAGACGCCGATCGACCGCTCGTGCTCGGTCAGCGCCTGCCACAGTTCGCGCTCCTCCGGAGCCTCCGCGAGGCCTCCGAAGGCCAGCTCCAACTCCCCGTACCACGTGTCCCATTCGGTCGGGCGCAGTACTCGCAGCTCTGTCGTCATATGCCATGACTACCAGGGCTACTGCGTCGGGGCGACCCGATTTCGAACGCATTGTCACCGGGGTCCCCCTGCACGGATGGCGAACGGGTGGATAGGGTCACACGACAATGGCCCAGGGCAGAGCAGACTCGATCGGGGCCCGGTTGCGGAAGGCCGTGCACCGGGCGCGCATGGCGCTGCGCAAGTCGGGCGTCGACTACTTCCGCGGCGACGGCTCCGACTGGATCGCGCTGGCCGGGCTGCTGCTCACGGTCCCGGCGTTCACCTGGGGCACGATCGAGCTGCCCGAGTGGGTCTCGCCGGCCGCACTCGTGCTGCCGATCGTCGCCGGCGCCCTGCTGCTGCGGCCCGCGAGCCTGCTGGGTCTGTACGCGGCATGCGCGGCAGGTCTGATCGTCGAGTCGCTCGCGCTCGGCCCGTACGGCGACGGTCCGGCCCGGGTCACCCCCGGCACGGTGCTCGTGGTCGCGGCCTGCGGCTTCTTCGGGCTCCTCATCGCCCAGTTCCGGGCTCGCGTCGGCGTGCCCTGGCGGCGCGGCGGAACCATGCTCTTCGACCTGCGCGAACGCATCCGCGTACAGAGCGCGCTGCCCCGGCTGCCGCAGGGCTGGCACCGCGAGATGGCGCTGCGTCCGGCGGGCGGTCAGTCCTTCTCCGGCGACTTCGTGGTCGCGGCCCGCACCGGCGGCGGGCGCACCCTGGAGGTCGTCCTCACCGACGTCTCGGGCAAGGGCATGGACGCGGCGTCCCGTGCGCTGCTGCTGTCCGGCGCGTTCGGCGGGCTGCTCGGCTCGCTGCCGCCCCACGGCTTCCTGCCCGCGGCCAACGGTTATCTGCTGCGGCAGGACTGGGACGAGGGCTTCGCGACCTCGATCCATCTCGTCCTCGACCTGGACTCGGGCGACTACGAGTTGCTCTCGGCCGGTCATCTGCCCGCGCTCCAACTGCACGCCGGCAGCGGCCGCTGGGAGGAGAAGGGTGCCGAAGGCCCGCTCCTCGGCATCTACGACAAGGCGCAGTTCGACCCGGTGAAGGGCTCCCTGCGTCCCGGGGACGTCCTGATGCTGTTCACCGACGGCCTCGTGGAGGCGTCGGGCCGGGACATCAGCGAGGGCATGGACCGTCTCACCGGCGAAGCCGACCGCTACGTGGCCTCGGGATTCGAGGGCGCGGCCTGGCACCTGATCGAGGCGGTCGCGAAGGACGTCAACGACGACCGGGCTCTGCTGCTGCTCTGCCGCCGGCCGTGACCGGGAGTCCTCCCCGCCGCCCGGCCGACGGCTCGTGTCCTCGCGAACGGCGCGATCGCCGCCGTAAGGTCGGGCCATGACGCAGCAGCACCTCACGACCGACGAGGTCGAGGCCATCGCCCGCGCGGCTCACGAGGGCCAGACCGACAAGGCGGGGCGCCCGTACGCGGAGCACATCGCCGCCGTTGCCGAAGGTGTACGCGCCAGGGGCGGCAGCGAGGAGCAGGTCGCCGCCGGCTGGCTGCACGACACCGTCGAGGACCATGTCCTCAGCCGCGCCTGGCTGGACGAGGCGCCGCTGTTGCAGGCCGTCAAGGACATGGTCCTCGCCCTCACCAAGGGTGAGGACGAGGACCTGGAGTCCTACACCGCACGCATCCTGGCCACACCGGGCGCCCTCCTCGTCAAGGAGGCCGACCTCGCGCACAACGCCGATCCCGCGCGTCTCGCCCGGCTCGACGAGGAGACGCGCGCCCGGCTCACCGCGAAGTACGCGAGGACACGCAGTCTGCTGGGCCTGCGGGGCGGCACGGCCTGAGCCCCGGCCACGGCCTGCTCAGCGCTTGGGGCCCAGCTCCGTGAGGTCCCGGCGGAAGGCCCACGCCATCTCCGGCTCGGTGACCCACTTCACGGCCCGCCGCACCGGCGGGGTGCACAGCAGCGTCACGACGGCGGCCGCGAGCACGGTCAGCATCACTTCACCGGCCGGATCGCTGAGCCACGCGTAGTCCTCGAAGACATGCCCCCAGTCGGCGCCGCGCAGCAGCAGCCCGTGCAGCAGATAGCCGCAGATCGTGCCGCCGCCCAGCACCGTGAACCACGTCCTGCGGCGCGGCACCCACGCCAGGAATCCGGCGGTGAGCAGCACCGCGCACCCGAAGAAGGCGAGCGTCATCACGATGCCCACCCACCACGGAGAGCCCATCTCCTGGGCGCTGTTGGAGCGGTAGAGCCAGGTGAAGTTCATCCGGGGAGAGGCCCAGTACGCGAAGAGCGCGGCGCCCGCGAACAGCGGCAGCGCCAGCAGCCGCACCTCACGCCGGCGCACCAGCTGGAAGTGCTCGGGCTTCAGCACCAGACCCAGCACGAAGTACGGCAGGAACTGCAGTACGCGCTGGAGGTTGAGGTCCGCCCCGATGCCCGGGGTGATCGCGGCGAGGGACGCCAGCGCGAGGGCCACCGGCAGCGGCCACCGGATCATCTTCCACAGCGGGGTCGTCAGCCGCCAGATGAACAGGGCGGCCAGGAACCAGGTCAGATAGAAGGGGTCGAGCAGGCTGATCTCCTGCTGGGGCGGATCCTCGGTCCAGCGTCTGAAGAGGGAGTACACCACCTCGAAGACGACATAGGGGACGGCGATGCCGGTGAGGAGACGCCTGAGCTGGTCGGGGCGGCCGGTGAAACTCCGGGAGAAGTAGCCGGAGATGACGATGAAGGCCGGCATGTGGAACGTGTAGACGAGCATGTACAGCGCGCGGGAGGCGCGGCTGCCGTCCATGACCGGTTCCCATGCGTGCGCCATCGCGACCAGCACGATGGCCAGGTACTTGGCGTTGTCGAAGAACGCGTCTCGCCTGGTGGACTTCGGGGCGACCTTCTCGGCGGACGCGGGGGCGACGGATTCGGCCGCGTCCGATGTCGTGTGGACGGGATCCGGCTCCCGGGC
Organism: uncultured Actinomycetota bacterium; assembly: GCA_963836215.1. GTDB lineage: Bacteria > Actinomycetota > Actinomycetes > Streptomycetales > Streptomycetaceae > Streptomyces. Next base: position 2,556,060 of record CAWIIU010000005.1, on the reverse strand, counting down.
CTGGGGGAGCGGGGCCCTGCTATATCCATGCGGAGCGTGGAACATTCGAGGCACCTTAGCGGCGCGGATCGGATTTCGTAAAACCCCCTCCGTGCTTCTCCCATTCGAAACTGAAACCGCCGCCAACCGACCGATATGCCCTGGTTAATCCGGTTTAAATGGTGCAAAGCACCATGGACTTGCGGCCGAGTGAATTACCTCACGATCCGCCGTCGAAATCCCCGTGACCGACGTGTGGACGCGTCGAAAAGATCGGGTCGAATTTCTCTGTGTATTTCACTCGTGCGTGGGTATACGAACGCCCGACCGATCGCGGACGGTGCCGGATGGCCGGATTCAGTCGTGGATGATTCGTCAGGGAGCGGCATGCATCGGCCGGTTGGTGGCACGATGTTCATGGCGGGGGTGTGCTGGGCTGTACCCCCGGGCGGGCAAGGCGGACCGACCGAGGGTGTGATCAGTTGTGGCCATCTCGCTGTCTGTGGTGCTTCTGTTGGCGATCATCCTTGTGGTGCTGATCCGCGGCGGCTCGATCAAGGCCGGACCGGCGATCGTCGCCGTGCTGTTCGGCTTCTTCCTCGCATCGACGGGCATGGCGCCGTCGATCAACAGATTCCTCAACTCGATAGCGGACACCATCAACCAGATCAACTTCTGATCCGGAGGGACTGTCGCGCGTCGGCGGCCGACCGCGCCGCACGTCGAAAACGCGTCAGGCCCGGTTCGCGGATGATCCGCGAACCGGGCCCGAGGCCGTTCAGAGCGGGCGACGGGAATCGAACCCGCGTAGCTAGTTTGGAAGACTAGTGCTCTACCATTGAGCTACGCCCGCAAGCATCGCACCGCAGGTCACGTGCGCCGCGGTACGGACAGCATCGTAGCGGGTCCGGGGCGGGTGTCGCACACCCCATTCCCTGCCGGCGTCGCCCGCCGTCACGAGCGCGCTCCTCATGCCCGCGAGCCCGCGGAGAATGCGGCAGCCGCACTGCCTGCGGGCATGTACCCTACGTGTCGCACCGACGGGGTGTGGCGCAGCTTGGTAGCGCGTCCGCTTTGGGAGCGGAAGGTCGTCGGTTCGAATCCGGCCACCCCGACCATCATCACGAACCCCCTTCAAGATCACGTTGTGGGGCTCATCCTGCTTGCGGCTACTATGCAAGCTGCGTGCCCGTGTGTCCGACCGAGTGGGACAAAAGCCCGGGCCGATCAGCTGAGCCGCGTCGCCTTCCGTGCGGCGGACACAGCAGAACCCCAGAATCAGCCATCAAGGAGACCGAACCGTGAAGAGCGCCGTGGAGACCCTGAACCCGACCCGGGTTCGGCTCACTGTCGAGGTGCCCTTCGAGGAGCTCAAGGACAGCCTCGACGCGGCGTACAAGAAGATCAACCAGCAGGTCACGGTCAAGGGCTTCCGCAAGGGCAAGATCCCGGCCCGAGTGATCGACCAGCGGTTCGGCCGTGGTGCGGTGCTGGAGGAGGCCGTCAACGACGCCCTCCCGAAGTTCTACACCGAGGCGGTCAACGAGGCGGAGCTCAACCCGCTCGGCCAGCCCGAGGTCGACATCACGGAGCTGAAGGACGGCGAGACGCTGAACTTCACCGCCGAGGTCGACATCCGCCCGACCATCGAGATCCCGGACTATTCGGGCATCGAGGTCACCGTCGACGCCGTCGAGGTGAGCGACGAGGACGTCGAGAAGTCGGTGGAGGAGCTGCGTGAGCGCTTCGCCTCCACCTCGCCGGTCGAGCGTGCCGCAGCCGAGGGCGACGTCGTGACGATCGACCTCGAGGCCAAGGTCGGCGGCGAGGTCCTCGAGGACGGCGTCGCCAGCGGTGTCTCCTACACCGTCGGCTCCGGCGAGCTGCTCGACGGCATCGACGAGGCGATCACCGGCGTCGAGGCCGGCGGCGAGACCACCTTCACCTCGCAGCTCAAGGGCGGCTCCGCCGAGGGCAAGGACGCCGAGGTCACCGTCAAGGTCACCGCGGTCTCCGCCCGCGAGCTCCCCGAGCTCGACGACGACTTCGCGCAGATGGCCAGCGAGTTCGACACCCTCGAGGAGCTGAAGGCGGACAGCCGCAAGCGCCTCGAGAACATGAAGCAGTACGACCAGGCCACCCAGGCCCAGGAGCGCGTCCTGGACGAGCTGCTGAAGATCGCCGAGGTCCCGATCCCCGAGAAGCTCCTCGAGGACGAGATCAAGACCCGCAAGCACAACCTCGAGCACCACCAGCTCGGCCAGATGGGCATCGACCTCGCCAAGTACCTGGAGATCCAGGGCAAGACCGAGGAAGAGTTCGACGCCGAGACCGAGGAGCAGGCGGTCAAGGGCATCAAGACCCAGTTCATCCTCGACGAGCTCGTCAACAAGGAGAAGCTGAACGTCAACCAGGAGGAGCTCACCGAGCACCTCATGCGGCGTGCGGCCTCCTCCGGCATGAGCCCCGACCAGTTCGCCCAGGCCGTCGTCGAAGGCGGCCAGGTGCCGATGCTCGTCGGCGAGGTCGCCCGCGGCAAGGCGCTCGCCGTCGTCGTCGAGGCCGCCAAGGTCGTCGACACCAACGGTGAGGCCGTCGACCTCGAGGACGAGGGCGACGAGGCAGCCGCCGGCGAGACCGTCGAGGCGGCCGCCGAGGGTGACGCGGCCGACGACAAGCCCGAGGCCTGAGCCGCATTGTGAGCCCGTGGCGGGCCCCGGACGCATCACGCGACCGGGGCCCGTTGTCGTACTCACAGGGGCCCAACCACCTTGCGCTCCGAGCGAACAGTTCGGGAACCGGGATGGCGCCCGCCGACCAGCGCGTTAGGGTCCATGAGTACGAGGGCAGGGGAGTACCCGCCCCCGGTTACGAAGACGCTGAGACGGCAGGCAGCCGTCAGAGACGAGCAGGTGGACACGTGACGAATCTGATGCCTGAAGCCGCCGGTGAGCCGTCTATCGGTGGTGGCCTCGGCGACCATGTCTACAACCGGCTGCTCGGCGAGCGCATCATCTTCCTCGGCCAGCAGGTCGACGACGAGATCGCCAACAAGATCACGGCGCAGATGCTGCTCCTTGCCGCCGACCCGGACAAGGACATCTACCTCTACATCAACAGCCCCGGCGGCTCGGTGACGGCCGGCATGGCCGTGTACGACACCATGCAGTACATCCCCAACGACGTGGTGACGATCGGTATGGGCATGGCGGCCTCGATGGGCCAGTTCCTGCTGACCGGCGGCACCGCGGGCAAGCGCTTCGCGCTTCCCAACACCGACATCCTCATGCACCAGGGATCGGCCGGCCTCGGGGGCACCGCCTCCGACATCAAGATCCAGGCCGAGTACCTGCTGCGTACGAAGAAGCGCATGGCGGAGATCACCGCCCACCACTCCGGTCAGACCGTCGAGACGATCATCCGCGACGGTGACCGTGACCGCTGGTACACCGCTGACGAGGCCAAGGAATACGGCCTCATCGACGAGATCATGGCCTCCGCATCGGGCGTTCCGGGCGGCGGCGGCACCGGCGCCTGAGCCCACGCGGCCAGAGCAACGGCGCATCTGCCACCTCAACGCCCACAGAACGCCACCAGGATGGTGAACACCGACATGAGCAACTACCCCGGCGCCTCCGCCAGCGGCCTCTACACCGGCCCTGCGGTGGACAACCGCTACGTCGTCCCGCGCTTCGTCGAGCGCACCTCGCAGGGCGTACGTGAGTACGATCCGTACGCGAAGCTGTTCGAGGAGCGTGTGATCTTCCTCGGCGTGCAGATCGACGACGCCTCCGCCAACGACGTGATGGCGCAGCTGCTGTGCCTGGAGTCGATGGACCCGGACCGCGACATCTCGATCTACATCAACAGCCCCGGCGGCTCCTTCACCGCGCTGACGGCGATCTACGACACCATGCAGTTCGTGAAGCCGGACATCCAGACGGTCTGCATGGGCCAGGCGGCCTCCGCCGCGGCCGTGCTGCTCGCCGCGGGTACGCCGGGCAAGCGGATGGCCCTGCCGCACGCACGCGTGCTGATCCACCAGCCGTCCTCGCAGACCGGCCGTGAGCAGCTCTCCGACCTGGAGATCGCGGCCAACGAGATCCTGCGCATGCGTACGCAGCTCGAGGAGATGCTGGCCAAGCACTCCACGACCCCGCTGGAGAAGATCAGCGAGGACATCGAGCGCGACAAGATTCTGACCGCCGAGGACGCGCTTGCGTACGGCCTCGTCGACCAGATCGTCTCCACTCGCAAGACCACGGCCGCAGCGGCCGCCTGAGCGGTACGGCGCCCTTGGCGCGGTGCGTCACAATGTGAACCGCGCCAAGGGGGGCCCGAACGAGGGTCCCGGCAAGGTACCGTCGGATATGAGGCACCAGGAGCCGGCTGAACCAAGCTGCTCCCAGGCGAAGGGGAAGCACCTCGTGGCACGCATCGGTGATGGCGGCGACCTGCTCAAGTGCTCGTTCTGCGGAAAGAGCCAGAAGCAGGTGAAGAAGCTCATCGCAGGCCCCGGTGTGTACATCTGCGACGAGTGCATCGATCTCTGCAACGAGATCATCGAGGAAGAGCTCGCGGAGACGAGCGAGGTGCGCTGGGAGGAGCTTCCCAAGCCGCGCGAGATCTACGAGTTCCTCGAGGGGTACGTCGTCGGGCAGGAGCCCGCGAAGAAGGCGCTCTCGGTGGCGGTCTACAACCACTACAAGCGCGTCCAGGCCGGCGAGAACGGCGGTGGCGCGGGCCGGGACGACGCGATCGAGCTCGCCAAGTCCAACATCCTGCTGCTCGGCCCGACCGGGTCCGGCAAGACGCTCCTCGCACAGACGCTCGCGCGCATGCTGAACGTCCCGTTCGCCATCGCCGACGCGACGGCCCTCACCGAGGCCGGTTATGTCGGCGAGGACGTCGAGAACATCCTGCTGAAGCTGATCCAGGCGGCCGACTACGACGTCAAGAAGGCCGAGACCGGGATCATCTACATCGACGAGATCGACAAGGTCGCCCGTAAGAGCGAAAACCCGTCGATCACCCGGGACGTGTCCGGCGAGGGCGTCCAGCAGGCGCTGCTGAAGATCCTCGAGGGCACGACGGCCTCGGTCCCGCCGCAGGGCGGCCGCAAGCACCCGCACCAGGAGTTCATCCAGATCGACACGACGAACGTGCTCTTCATCGTGGGCGGCGCGTTCGCCGGCCTGGAGAAGATCATCGAGTCGCGTGCGGGAGCGAAGGGCATCGGCTTCGGCGCGACGATCCGCTCCAAGCGCGAGATCGAGGCGAGCGACCAGTTCCAGGAGGTCATGCCGGAGGACCTGGTGAAGTTCGGGATGATCCCGGAGTTCATCGGCCGCCTGCCCGTGCTGACCTCGGTGCACAACCTGGACCGCGAGGCGCTGCTCCAGATCCTGGTCGAGCCGCGGAACGCGCTGGTGAAGCAGTACCAGCGCCTGTTCGAACTGGACGGCGTGGAGCTGGACTTCGACCGCCCGGCGCTGGAGGCGATCGCCGACCAGGCGATCCTGCGCGGCACCGGTGCGCGTGGCCTGCGGGCCATCATGGAAGAGGTCCTGATGTCGGTGATGTACGAGGTCCCGTCCCGCAAGGACGTGGCGCGCGTCGTCATCACGGAGGACGTGGTCCACAACAACGTGAACCCGACGCTGGTGCCGAGGGTCGTGAAGAACGAGGGCCGCCACGAGAAGTCGGCGTAGCTCTTCTGCTCGTCACAAAGGGGCGCCCGGCCAACTGGCCGGGCGCCCCTTTGTGTTGAGATCCGTCACCAGCCCTAGAGCTTGACCCGAACCTCGTTCCGCAGCTTGGCGGCGAGGGTCGCGGCCTCCTCGGGGGGCCCGGCCTTGCCGGTCACCGCGGCGCCGATGTCGATGGGGAGCACCATGGCCATCGTGCTGTGGTCGCTCCAGATGCACATGGTCATCGTGAATTCCTTCGGACCCCCGCTGGCCGAGTCGCCTGGCTCACCCTTGATCTGCTGGCACTTCAGAACGGCGCCCTTGAGCTCATCCGGCTCGTACGCCTTCGGGCTGCCGACGAGCGTCGCCTTGCTGTCCTTCTCCTTCTCGGACTCCGCCTTCATGTGGGCGAACGCAGCATCGACGACCTTCTCCGGATCGTCGATCTCGCCGTAGACGCCGCCGAAGGTGAGGTTCTTCTGCGCCAGGGGATTGTCCTTGTTCCCCGACTGATAGGCGGCCTCGACCTGCTTGGGATTCTTGACGCCCCAGCCCTCGGCGTCCTTCAAGTCGTTCTTGGAATTCGAGCCGCCTGTGTCGCTCTTCTTGTACTCGCCGCCGATCACCGTCGCCGGCGTCGTCAGCTTGTGCGGGCCGTCGTCCGCGACATCACTGCTGCCGCTGCCGTTGAGGAAGAACCACGCTCCGCCGGCGATCACCGCGAGCGCCACCACCGACGCCGCCACGATCAGGCCGGTCTTCTTCTTCGGGGCGCCCGGCGGGGGCGGGACCTGGCCGCCGCCGTAGGGCTGCTGGCCGTAGGGGCCCGGCTGCTGCGGCTGGCCCCACTGGCCCTGCTGCTGCGGGACGCCCTGCGCCGGGGTCTGCTGCGGGTAGCCGTATCCGGGCTGCGGCTGCTGCTGCGGGTACCCGTAGCCGGGCTGCGGGGCCTGCGGCTGCTGGCCGTAGGGACCCGGCTGACCGTACGGTCCCGGCTGCTGGGGCTGCTGGGGCTGTCCGCCGTACGGGCCCGGCTGGTTGTAGCTCATTACTGGGTTCCCCTCCAGATGCTTATGTGTTGCGAACATCCTGGCTCAAACGACTCGCACGCGGGGCAGCGGGGGTCACACCGTTACCGAAGAATCCCGTTTCAGTACGGCCCCGTGACACCTCTAAACTGAGCGCGTGACCGAGAACTCTCAGCAGCAGACGCCAGCGACCACCACCGAACTGCCGACCCAGTACGCGCCGGCCGAGGTAGAGGGGAAGCTGTACGAGCGCTGGGTGGAGCGTGGTTACTTCGAGGCAGACGAGAAGAGCGACAAGCCGCCCTACACCATCGTCATCCCCCCGCCGAACGTCACCGGCAGCCTCCACCTGGGCCACGCCTTCGAGCACACGCTGATCGACGCCCTCACCCGCCGCAAGCGGATGCAGGGGTACGAGACGCTGTGGCAGCCGGGCATGGACCACGCCGGTATCGCCACGCAGAACGTCGTCGAGCGCGAACTCGCCAAGGAGGGCAAGTCCCGTCACGACCTGGGGCGTGAGGCGTTCGTCGAGCGTGTCTGGCAGTGGAAGGCGGAGTCGGGCGGCCAGATCTCCGGGCAGATGAAGCGCCTCGGCGACGGGGTCGCGTGGTCGCGCGAGCGCTTCACCATGGACGAGGGGCTGTCCCAGGCCGTCCAGACCATCTTCAAGCGGCTGTACGACGACGAACTGATCTACCGCGCCGAGCGCATCATCAACTGGTGCCCGCGCTGTCTCACCGCCATCTCGGACATCGAGGTCGAGTACCAGGACGACGAGGGCGAGCTCGTCTCCGTCCGGTACGGCTCCGGGGACACGGAGATCGTCGTCGCGACCACGCGCGCCGAGACGATGCTCGGTGACACGGCCGTCGCCGTCCACCCGGACGACGAGCGCTACCGGCACCTCGTCGGCACCGAGATCGAGCTGCCCCTCACCGGCCGCCGGATCCCGGTCGTCGCCGACGAGCATGTCGACCCCGAATTCGGCACCGGTGCCGTCAAGGTGACGCCGGCCCACGACCCGAACGACTTCGAGATCGGCCAGCGTCACAGCCTGCCGAACCTCAGCGTCATGGACGAGCACGCCATCATCACCGCTCACGGCCCCTTCCAGGGCCTGGACCGGCTGGAGGCGCGCAGCGCCATCGTCGCCGCCCTGCGGGCCGAGGGCCGCATCGTGGCCGAGAAGCGCCCGTACACGCACTCCGTCGGGCACTGCTCGCGCTGCAAGACCACCATCGAGCCGCGTCTGTCGATGCAGTGGTGGGTCAAGGTCGGCCCGCTCGCCCGGGCCGCCGGTGACGCGGTCCGCGACGGCCGCGTCAAGATCCACCCGCAGGAGATGGAGAAGCGCTACTTCGACTGGGTCGACAACCTGCACGACTGGTGCATCTCACGTCAGCTGTGGTGGGGCCACCGGATCCCGGTCTGGTACGGCCCGAACGGCGAAGTCGTCTGCGTCGGACCGGACGACGAGGCCCCCACCGGTGAGGGCTGGACGCAGGACACCGACGTCCTGGACACCTGGTTCTCGTCCGGCCTGTGGCCCTTCTCCACCCTCGGCTGGCCCGAACAGACCGACAGCCTGGCGAAGTTCTATCCGAACTCGGTTCTGGTCACCGGCTACGACATCCTCTTCTTCTGGGTCGCCCGGATGATGATGTTCGGCCTGTACGCGATGGACGGCACCCCGCCGTTCCACACCATCGCCCTGCACGGCATGGTCCGCGACCAGTTCGGCAAGAAGATGTCGAAGTCCTTCGGGAACGCGGTCAACCCGCTGGACTGGATGGAGACCTACGGCTCCGACGCGGTCCGGTTCACCCTGGCCCGCGGCGCCAACCCGGGCGTCGACGTCCCGATCGGCGAGGACTGGGTCCAGGCCTCCCGGAACTTCGCCAACAAGATCTGGAACGCCACCCGCTTCGCGCTGATGAACGGCGCGACGCTCGAGGGCGAACTGCCCGACGCCGCACAGCTGTCGGCGGCCGACCGGTGGATCCTGTCCCGGCTGAACAAGACCGTCGCCGAGGTCGACGCGTTCTACGAGGACTACCAGTTCTCGAAGCTTTCGGACGCCCTCTACCACTTCGCGTGGGACGAGGTCTTCGACTGGTACGTCGAGCTGTCGAAGACGACGTACTTCGCGGGCGGCGAGGCGGCCAAGGTCTCGGCGCGAGTCCTCGGCGAGGTCCTCGACGTCACGCTGCGGCTGCTGCACCCGATCGTCCCGTTCGTCACCGAGACCCTGTGGACGACGCTCACCGGCAAGGAGTCGCTCGTCATCGCCGACTGGCCGACCGACAGCGGCTTCCGCGACGAGGCGGCCGAGCGGGAGATCGAGCTGGTCCAGCGCGTCGTCACCGAGGTCCGCCGCTTCCGTTCCGACCAGGGTCTGCAGCCCGGCCAGAAGGTTCCGGCCCGGCTCGCCCTGGAGGGCACCGCGCTCGCGCCGCACGAGGCCGCCATCCGGCAGCTGCTCCGGCTGCAGCCCGAGGGCGACGGCTTCAGCGCGACGGCGACCCTCCCGGTCGCCGGGGCCACCGTCGCTCTCGACCTGTCCGGCACCATCGATGTCGCCGCGGAGCGCAAGCGCCTCGCGAAGGACCTCGCGGCGGCCGAGAAGGAGAAGGCGCAGGCGCACGGCAAGCTCGGCAACGAGGCGTTCCTGGCGAAGGCCCCGGACAACGTGGTCGAGAAGATCCGCACGCGGCTCGCCAAGGCCGAGGAGGACATCGCGCGGATCACCGAGCAGCTGGACCGGCTGCCGCAGGCGTAGCGGCGCCACCGCGTCGGCTGAGGGGCCCCGGGTTTCCCGGGGCCCCTCGGCGTCGACGGGGCGGGGGAGGGGCGCGCCGCCCGGCCGCCCGGCGCACCTCCGTAGACTGGCCTTGTGAGTGAGCAGCCCGACCCTTTCGACGAGATCGTCGACGCCGAGACCGACCGTGACCCCGATCTGGCGGTGATCGAGGCCGGCAGCCGTACCCTGCGCGCGACGGCCGGGACGCCCCAGAGTGACACCGTGCCCGCCCGGCCCGCGGATCCGGAGGTGGACAAGGCACTGCGCGCGGTGGAGCAGGAGCTCGCCGGCCGCTGGGGCGAGACGAAGCTGGAGCCGTCCGTCACCCGCATCGCGGCGCTGATGGACGTGCTGGGCGAGCCCCAGCGCGCGTACCCCTCGGTCCACATCACCGGGACGAACGGCAAGACCTCCACGGCCCGCATGATCGAGGCCCTGTTCACCGCCTTCGACCTGCGCACCGGCCGTTACACCTCGCCGCACGTGCAGTCGATCACCGAGCGCATCAGCCTGGACGGCGCCCCGATCGAGGCCGAGCGCTTCATCGAGACGTACGCCGACATCAAGCCGTACGTCGAGATGGTCGACACCTCGCAGGAGTACCGGCTCTCGTTCTTCGAGGTGCTCACCGGCATGGCGTACGCCGCCTTCGCCGACGCACCCGTGGACGTCGCCGTCGTCGAGGTCGGCATGGGCGGCAGCTGGGACGCGACCAACGTGATCGACGCCTCGGTCGCCGTCATCACCTCGATCGATCTCGACCACACCGACCGGCTCGGTTCGACTCCCGCCGAGATCGCGGCGGAGAAGTCCGGCGTCATCAAGCAGGGCGCGACGGTCATTCTGGCGCAGCAGCCGGTGGACGCCGCACAGGTGATGCTGAAGAAGGCCGTCGAGACCGATGCGACCGTCGCCCGCGAGGGCATGGAGTTCGGCATCGTCTCCCGTGAGGTCGCGGTCGGCGGCCAGCAGCTGACCCTGCGCGGCCTCGGTGGCGAGTACGACGGAATCTTCCTTCCGCTGCACGGTGCGCACCAGGCGCACAATGCGGCCGTGGCGCTCGCGGCGGTGGAGGCGTTCTTCGGCATCGGCGCCGAGCACGCGCGTCCGCTCGATGTCGACACCATCCGCAAGGCGTTCGCCGCGGTGTCCTCGCCCGGCCGTCTCGAAGTCGTGCGCCGCAGCCCGACGGTCGTCCTGGACGCCGCGCACAACCCGTCGGGCGCCCGGGCGAGCGCGGAGGCGGTCACCGAGGCCTTCGGCTTCTCGCGTCTGATCGGTGTGGTGGGCGCGAGCGACGACAAGGACGTACGCGGTCTGCTCGAGGCCTTCGAGCCGATCTTCGCCGAGGTCGTCGTCACACAGAACTCGAGCCACCGCGCGATGGACGCCGACGCCCTCGCGGGGGTCGCGGTGGAGGTCTTCGGCGATGACCGGGTGGTCGTCGAACCGCGGCTGGACGAAGCCCTGGAGACGGCGATCACGCTCGCCGAGGAGGAGGGCGAGTTCGCGGGCGCGGGGGTGCTGGTGACCGGCTCGGTGATCACGGTCGGTGAGGCCCGGCTGCTGCTGGGGAAGGGCCGCCGCTGATGCGTACGCTCTGCTCCTCCACCCTCATCGGTGAATTCTTCGTGATCGGCTTCGCCGGTCTGGTCGCCATGAAGTCCGACGACCTGTCGACCACCACGGTCTGGACGGTCTGCGGCATCGCGATGCTGCTCTCGGTCCTGCTCTGCGGGACGATCACCCGCCCCGGCGGCGTCCAGCTCGGCTGGGCACTGCAGATCGCGCTCATCGCGAGCGGATTCGTGGTGCCGACGATGTTCTTCCTGGGCGCGGTCTTCGCAGGACTGTGGTGGGCCTCGGTGCACTACGGCCGCAAGATCGACGAGGCCAAGGCCCGTTGGGCCGAGCAGGCCTCGTCAGAGCCTGACGCTGCGTAATTCCGACCCGCTCGGCCCTGTAGCCTCTCCACACCGAAACCGCATTGAAGGAGCCCGTCCCGTGAGCCAGCGCACGCTCGTCCTGCTCAAGCCCGACGCCGTACGCCGCGGCCTGATCGGCGAGATCATCGGCCGTATCGAGGCGAAGGCCGGCTGGAGCATCAGCGCGCTGGAGCTGCGCACCCTGGCCAAGGACACGCTGGAGCAGCACTACGGCGAGCACAAGGGCAAGCCCTTCTACGAGCCGCTGGTCGAGTTCATGGCGTCCGGTCCCGTGGTGGCTCTGGTCGTCGACGGCGAGCGCGTCATCGAAGGTCTGCGGCAGCTGGCCGGACCGACGGACCCGATTGCCGCGGCCCCCGGCTCCATTCGTGGGGACTTCGGCACCATCGTCCGGGAGAACCTGATCCACGCATCGGACTCCGAGGAGTCCGCCATTCGGGAACTGAAGATTTTCTTTCCGGGCCTTTCCTGACCAGGCGTCAGCCGAACAGCGCTCATGACCTGGGGCGACCGAAGGAATTTCGGTCGCCCTTCGGTGTACGCCGCGCCAATGAGGGAACGCATCGCTGCGACACCTCGTCACCTATAAACAGAGGTGGACCACCGCGCGGTGTCAGTGCATGCGGCACTACGATGGAACCCTCCACGCCACAGCACCCACCTCGCCATCCTGAAAAGCCATCAACGCTCGATAGGGAAGGCCAGACGCATCCTCATGGGGAACAACATGTCGTTCATCGGCCGTGACATGGCTGTCGACCTCGGGACCGCCAACACGCTGGTGTACGTCAGAGGCCGGGGGATCGTCCTCAACGAGCCGTCCGTCGTCGCCATCAACACCAATACGGGCGGCATTCTCGCGGTCGGCGCCGAGGCGAAGAAGATGATCGGCCGGACACCGGGCAACATCGTTGCCGTCCGGCCGTTGAAGGACGGCGTCATCGCCGACTTCGAGATCACCGAGCGGATGCTCCGCTACTTCATTCTGAAGATCCACAAGCGGCGGTACCTCGCCCGTCCGCGCGTCGTCGTCTGTGTGCCCTCCGGCATCACGGGAGTCGAGCGTCGCGCGGTCATCGAGGCGTCGACGCAGGCGGGCGCCCGGCAGGTGCACATCATCGAGGAGCCCATGGCCGCGGCCATCGGTTCCGGACTCCCGGTCCACGAAGCCACCGGCAACATGGTCGTCGACATCGGCGGCGGCACCACCGAGGTCGCCGTGATCTCGCTCGGCGGAATCGTCACAGCACAGTCCATCCGCGTCGCCGGCGACGAGCTGGACAACGCGATCATCCAGCACATCAAGAAGGAGTACTCGCTCCTGCTCGGCGAGCGCACCGCCGAGAACATCAAGATCACCATCGGCTCCGCGTACGACATGGAGAAGGACGAGCACACCGAGATCCGCGGCCGTGACCTCGTCTCCGGTCTGCCCAAGACCGTTGTCATCTCGGCCGCCGAGGTCCGCAAGGCGATCGAGGAACCGGTCAACGCCATCGTCGACGCCGTCAAGACCACGCTCGACAAGTGCCCGCCGGAGCTCTCCGGCGACGTGATGGACCGCGGCATCGTCCTCACCGGTGGCGGCGCCCTGCTGCGCGGCCTCGACGAGCGGCTGCGCCGCGAGACCGGCATGCCCATCCACATCGCCGAGGACCCGCTGGATTCGGTGGCGCTCGGGTCCGGCAAGTGCGTCGAGGAGTTCGAGGCGCTCCAGCAGGTGCTGGACGCCCAGCCCCGCCGCTAGAACGTCCCGGGGGAGGCGCAATCCGCCCCCTGGGCCCTCAAAGGGCCCGGGGGACCTCCTTCCTGGGCCTCCGGGCCCGGGGGGACCCCCTGTATGGGTGCCTGCCAACCCATACGGCAGATCGTTGATATACAGACATCAACATTCCTACGAGGAAGGCACGGCCGCCGCACGTGAGGGACACACGAGAGAGCCGGCTGCTCCTGGTGCTGCTGATCGCCATCGCGTTCGCTTTGATCACGGTGGACATCCGCGGGGGCGAGGACTCACCCGTCGACGGCGCCCGGCAGGCCGCCGCCACGGTCTTCGGGCCGGTGGAGAACGGGGTCGCCTCGGCCGTCGATCCCATCGGCAACGCCATAGGAGCCGTACGTGACTCCGGCGAGCGCCACGACCGCATCAGCGAACTCCAGCGGGAGAACGCGATCCTGAAGGCCAGGCTCGGGAGCGACGACCGCAACCGCAGCCGGGCCCGTGAGCTCGACAAGATGCTGAAGACCGCGGGCGCCGGACAGTACGGGATCAAGGGCGCCGAGGTCATCGCCATAGGAGCGGCCCAGGGCTTCTCCTGGACCGTGACCATCGACGTCGGCTCCGATGACGGCATCAAGCGCGACATGACCGTCCTGAACGGCGACGGACTCGTCGGCCGCGTCACCACGGTCGGGCCGCACACCGCGACCGTGCTCCTCGCCAACGACCCCGACTTCACGGTCGGCACCCGGATGGAGAAGACCGACGAACTCGGCTTCGCCACCGGCCAGGGCGACCGTCCGCTCTCCGTCCAGTTGCTCAACGGCAAGTCCAAGGTCAAGAAGGGCGACCGGCTGGTCACCTTCGGATCGCAGGCCGACAAGCCGTTCGTGCCCGGCGTCCCGGTCGGCGAGGTCGTCCGCGTCGACCCGTCCGGTGGCGACCTGACCCGCAACATCTTCGTCCGGCCGTACGTCGGGTTCAGCAAGCTCGACATCGTCGGAGTCGTCGTCGTGGCGCCCCGCTCCGACCCGCGCGACACCGTCCTGCCGCCCAAGCCCGCGGCGCCCAGACCCACACCGACGGTCACCGTCACGGTCACGCCCAGCCCGGGCGCCGGCCAGAACGAGGGCCAGGGGAACGGCGACACCAACGGCCAGAACGACGAGCAGTAGGAGCTGATCCGTCATGCGTTTCAACCGGATGCTTCTCTCCACGACCCTCGTCGTGGTCGCGCTCGTCATCCAGGTCACCATCCTCGCCCGCCTCCAGCTCCCCGGGGCCGTCCCCGACCTGATGCTGCTCGTCGTCCTCGGACTCGCCTTCGTCTACGGGCACATGGCCGGAGCCTTCATCGGCTTCGGCGCCGGGCTGCTCGCCGACCTCGCGCCGCCGGCCGACCACGCCGCAGGCCGCTATGCGCTGGTGCTCTGCATCATCGGCTACCTCGCCGGCCTCGTGCGCCCGGAGAACGGCCGGCTCAAGTCCGCCACCGGACCCATGGCCGTCGTCGTCGCGGCCGCCGTCGGCTCGACCCTGCTGTACGCGGGAGTGGGCGCCCTCGTCGGCGACACCGCCGCCCGCCACGTCGGCCTCGGCAGCCTGCTGTTCACGGCCGCCGTCTACGACCTGCTGCTCGCGCCCTTCACCGTTCCGCTGATCATGGCGCTCGCCAAACGCGCCGACAACGATCCGCTCGCCGACAGCCAGAGCAGCAGTGCGGGCGACGTCGCCTCCGGCTGGCTCGCCTCGGGCACCGGCCTGCGAATCGGCAGCCAGCGCGGCGGACTGCGGGTCAGGGCCGCCAGGACCAGAGCGGCCCGCGCGGGCCGCATCAAGGGAGTCAAGCGACTGTGATCGAGGGGGCACCCGCAGTATGAGCAACATCCCGGAGACCGGGCGGACCCCTCGGGTCCAGATCCGTCTCGTCGTCATCCAGGTTCTCGTCTTCTCCCTCCTCCTCACCCTCGGCGGCCGGCTCTGGTACCTCCAGATCCGCAACGGCCAGGAGTACACGGACGAGGCGAAGAACAACCACGTCCAGCAGGTCGTCCAGCCCGCCGTGCGCGGCTCGATCCTCGACGCCCGCGGCATCCCGCTCGCCGACAACGAGACGCGCCTGGTGGTCTCCGCGTCCCGCACCGAGCTGATGAAGATGAAGGACGACGGCAAAGGCGTGCTCACCCGTCTCGCGGGCGTCCTCGGCATGAAGCCGAAAGACGTCATGGACAAGGTCAGGCTCTGCGACTCCAAGACCCCGCAGCCCTGCTGGAACGGCTCGCCGTACCAGCCGATCCCCGTCACCGACGAGGCCACCACCCAGCAGGCGCTGCAGATCCGCGAGCGCGCCGAGGACTTCCCCGGCATCACCGCCGAACCCACTGCCGTACGCCGCTACACCGCGCCCGGCAAGACCAACACCGCGCAGGTCCTCGGCTATCTCTCACCCGTCACCGACGAGGAGATCACCAAGGCCAAGGACACCGACTCGCCGTACCTCCGTTCCGACCAGGTCGGCCGCTCCGGCATCGAGCGCACCTACGACAAGCAGCTGCGCGGCAAGGCCGGCGTCACCCGCTACGAGGTCGACAACCTCGGCCGCGTCATCGGCCAGGCCGCCAAGGACGAGGCGCAGCCCGGGGCCAATCTCGTCACCTCCATCGACGCGCGGGTCCAGGCGGTCGCCGAGTACGAGCTCCACGCCGCGATGAAGGAAGCCCGCAAGGGGTTCGACAAGAACACCGACCAGAACTACAAGGCCGACGCCGGCGCCGTCGTCGTCATGGAGAACAAGACCGGACGCGTCATCTCGATGGCCTCCCAGCCGACGTACGACCCCAACGCCTGGGTCGGCGGCATCTCCGGCAAGGACTACGCCCGGCTGACCGGCAAGAACTCCAACTACCCGCTGCTCAACCGCGCGATCCAGGGCCAGGCCGCACCGGGCTCGATCTTCAAGGTGATCTCCTCCACCGCCGCGGTCAACGCCGGATACCCGTTCAACGGCAACTACCCCTGCCCCAGCTCGTACTCCGTCGGCGGCCAGGTCTTCAAGAACTTCGAGTCCAAGGGCTACGGCGCCATCACCCTGGGCCGGGCCCTGGAGGTCTCCTGCGACACCGTCTTCTACGGCCTCGCCCACCGCGAATGGCAGAAGGACGGCGGCACCAAGCCCAAGAAGAAGACCAACGACTGGTTCTACAAGACCGCCCACCAGTTCGGCCTCGGCAAGGAGACCGGCATCGACCTCCCCAACGAGGTCAGCGGCCGTGTCCCGGACCGCCTGTGGAAGCAGAACTTCTGGGAGGCCAACAAGGACGGCTGGTGCAAGCAGGGCAAGAAGAGCGGCGACTACGTCGAGAGAATTGCCTACGAGAACTGCCTCGAAGGCAACCGGATGCGCGCCGGTGACTCCGTCAACTACTCGATCGGACAGGGCGACACCCTCGTCACCCCGATCCAGATGGCCACCATCTACGCAGCCATCGCCAACGGCGGCACCCTCTACAACCCCACCATCGGCAAGGCCATCATCAGCGCCGACGGCAAGAGCATCGAAGAGATCAGGCCCACCCCGCACGGCAAGCTGCCGATGGACACCAGGACCAGGTCGCAGATAGACAAAGCCCTCGCGGGAGTCACCACCCAGGGTTCCGCCGCCTGGCGATTCGGCGGCTGGCCCCAGGACAAGATCCCGATGCACGCCAAGACGGGTACCGCCGAGGTCTACGGCAAGCAGACGACGTCCTGGTTCGTCTCGTACACCCCGGACTACACGATCATCATGACCATCGCCCAGGGTGGTACCGGCTCCGGCGCCTCCGGTCCCGCCGTGCGCAAGATCTACGAGTCGATGTACGGGCTGGACGCGAAGGGCGGGCAGGACCTGAAGAAGGCCCTGCTGCCCGCACCCCAGAAGGCCCTGCCGAAGATCCAGCCCGACGGCGCCATCGACGCCCCGAAGATCACGCCGTACGCGCCGGTCAAGGAACCGCCGGCCGACACCCAGCAGCTCGCGGGCGCGCCCGCGCGGAGGGACTGAGACATGGCCGGCACCAATGGCTTCTCCGTCTCCGGATACGGGCCCTCCCGCGGCAGCCTGTGGACCCGGCTCTCCGCCCGTGACTCGGTGGTGCGCAAGCTCGACTGGCCGCTGCTGTTCTCCGCGATCGCCCTGTCCTTCGTGGGAACGCTGCTGGTGTGGTCCGCGACCCGCAACCGGGAGAATCTCAACCACGGAGACCCGTACTACTTCCTCCTGCGGCACGTCCTCAACACCGGCATCGGCCTCGCCCTGATGGTCGGCACGATCTGGCTCGGCCACCGCACCCTGCGCGGCGCCGTGCCGGTGCTGTACGGCATCTCCGTCGTCCTCGTGCTCCTCGTGCTCACCCCGCTCGGCGCCACCATCAACGGCGCGCACGCCTGGATCGTGCTCGGCGGCGGCTTCTCCCTCCAGCCCTCGGAGTTCGTGAAGATCACGATCATCCTCGGGATGGCGATGATGCTCGCCGCCCGCGTGGACGCGGGCGATCAGGCCCATCCCGACCACCGCACGGTCGCCAAGTCCCTCGGGCTCGCCGTCCTGCCCATGGCCGTCGTCATGCTGATGCCGGACCTCGGTTCGGTCATGGTGATGGCGGTCATCGTCCTCGGTGTCCTGCTCGCCTCCGGCGCCTCCAACCGCTGGATCCTCGGTCTGATCGGCACCGGCGTCATCGGCGCGGTCCTCGTCACGGCACTCGGCGTGCTCGACGAGTACCAGATCAACCGCTTCGCGGCCTTCGCCAACCCCGAACTCGACCCGGCGGGCGTCGGCTACAACACCAATCAGGCACGTATCGCCATCGGATCCGGGGGACTGGCCGGCACCGGCCTGTTCAAGGGCTCCCAGACCACCGGGCAGTTCGTGCCCGAACAGCAGACGGACTTCGTCTTCACCGTCGCCGGTGAAGAACTCGGCTTCCTCGGAGCGGGCCTGATCCTGGTGCTGCTCGGCATCGTGCTCTGGCGCGCCTGCCGCATCGCCCGTGAGACGACCGAGCTCTACGGAACGATCGTCGCCGCCGGCATCATCGCCTGGTTCGCTTTCCAGTCCTTCGAGAACATCGGGATGACGCTCGGCATCATGCCGGTCGCGGGACTGCCCCTGCCGTTCGTGTCGTACGGCGGCTCGTCGATGTTCGCCGTATGGGTGGCCATCGGGCTGCTCCAGTCGATCAGGGTGCAGCGGCCGATAAGCGCGTAGGGCCTGTTTGCGCGGGTCTGGCGCACCCGAACCTGGGTAAGTTCGATTCATGGTGGACACGAAGCGAGAGATCGAGCGCAAGTACGAAGCCGACCCCGACGCCGAGCTGCCCGACCTGACCGAGGTCACCGGAATCACCGGTGTCCTCCCACAAGGCGTTTCCGAGCTCGACGCCGTCTACTACGACACGGCCGACCTGCGGCTGTCCCGGGCATCCGTCACGCTGCGGCGCAGGACGGGCGGCTCCGACGCCGGCTGGCATCTCAAGCTCCCCGTCTCCCCGGACATCCGCGACGAGATCCGGGCACCGCTGTCCGACGAGATCCCTGCCGACCTGGCCGACCTCGTCCGCGTCCACGTCCGGGGCGCCGAACTCGCGCCCGTCGTCCGCCTGCTGTCCTCCCGCGACGTCCACCACCTGGTCGGCGAGGACGGCGAGGTCCTCGCCGAGCTGAGCAGGGACGCCGTCCGGGCGCAACGCCTCGAACCGGGAATCGTCCGCACCGCGTCCTGGGACGAGATCGAGGTCGAGCTCGCCGACGGAGCGGCCCCGGCACTCCTCGACGCCATCGACAAGAAGCTCCGCAAGGGCGGGGTGAGCCGGGCCACCAGCCCGTCGAAACTCGCCCGTGCCCTGGAGGAGACCGCTCCCGACGAGCCGACCGCCCGGACCGGCGACGAGCCGCGCGAACCGGCCGTCGAACCCGGCAGCGCCGGCGACCGCGTCCTCGAATACCTGCGCAAACAGACCGAGGCCATCACCGCGTACGACCCCGCTGTCCGCCGCGACCTGCCCGACTCGGTCCACCAGATGCGGGTCGCCACCCGACGGCTGCGCAGTGCGCTCAAGACGTACCGCAAGATCCTCGACCGTGAGATCACCGACCCGATCGGCGACGAGCTCAAGTGGCTCGCCGGGGAGCTGGGCGTCGCCCGCGACCAGGAGGTCCTCGCCGAGCGGCTGCGGGCCGAGATCGAGGCGGTGCCGGCCACCCTGCTCCTCGGGCCGGTGAGCGGGCGGCTGCAGATCTGGGCCGGATCGCACAGCACGGACGCGCGGCACAGGGCTCTCGCCACCCTCGACAGCCCCCGCTACCTCACGCTCCTCGACACGCTCGACGCCCTGCTCGCCGACCCGCCGCTGCTGAAGGCGGCCGGCGCGGCACCTTCCGACGCGCTCCCCAAGGCGATCCTCAAGGACTTCGACCGGCTCGAGGCCCGGGTCGGCCTGGCCCTCGGGATGGAGCCCGGCGAGGACCGCGACCTGGCCCTCCACGAGGCCCGCAAGGCCGCCAAGCGCGCCCGGTACGCGGGAGAGGCGGCCAGGCCCGCCCTGGGCAAGCCCGCCAAACGGTTCGCCAAGCGGATGAAGGCCGTGCAGAGCCTGCTCGGTGATCACCAGGACAGCGTCGTCGCCCGCGGCACCCTGCGGGAACTGGCGGTCCAGGCCCATGCGTCCGGCGAGACGGCGTTCACCTGGGGACTCCTGTACGGCCACGAGGAGGCGCAGGCGGCGCAGCGGGAGCGGGAGCTGCCCGAGGTGTGGGCGAAGGCGTCCCGGAGAGATCTTCGGACTGCGCTGACCGGGTGAGCATCGGGGTACGCTGGATGGTCACCCCACCCGCTCATGAGAGACACCACGATGCCTGTCGAGTCGGTCTTCCCACGCCTGGAAGCGCTTCTCCCGCACGTCCAGAAGCCGATTCAGTACGTCGGAGGAGAGCTCAACTCCACCGTCAAGGACTGGGACGCCTGCGATGTCCGCTGGGCCCTCATGTACCCCGACGCCTACGAGGTAGGACTGCCCAACCAGGGCGTCATGATCCTCTACGAGGTACTCAACGAGCGTGAGGGCGTGCTGGCCGAGCGCACGTACAGCGTCTGGCCCGACCTCGAAGAGCTGATGCGTGAGCACCGGGTCCCGCAGTTCACCGTCGACAGCCACCGTCCGGTCAAGGCCTTCGACGTGTTCGGGCTCAGCTTCTCCACCGAGCTCGGCTACACGAACATGCTCACCGCCCTGGACCTCGCGGGCATCCCGCTCGAGGCGAAGGACCGCACGACCGACGACCCGATCGTGCTCGCCGGCGGCCACGCCGCGTTCAACCCCGAGCCGATCGCCGACTTCATCGACTGCGCGATCATCGGCGACGGTGAGCAGGCCGTCCTCGACATGACGTCGATCATCCGCGGCTGGAAGGCGGAGGGCTGCCCCGGCGGCCGCGACGAGGTCCTCTTCCGCCTCGCGCGGACCGGCAGCGTCTACGTCCCGCGCTTCTACGACGTCGAGTACCTGCCCGACGGCCGCATCGGCCGCGTCGTGCCCAACCGGTCCGGCGTGCCGTGGCGTGTCTCCAAGCACACCGTCATGGACCTCGACGAGTGGCCCTACCCCAAGCAGCCGCTGGTCCCGCTCGCCGAGACCGTCCACGAGCGGATGTCCGTCGAGATCTTCCGCGGCTGCACCCGCGGCTGCCGCTTCTGCCAGGCCGGCATGATCACGCGGCCCGTGCGCGAGCGCAGCATCACCGGCATCGGCGAGATGGTCGACAAGGGGCTCAAGGCGACCGGCTTCGAGGAGGTCGGCCTGCTCTCGCTGTCGTCCGCGGACCACAGCGAGATCGGCGACATCGCCAAGGGCCTCGCCGACCGGTACGAGGAGGACAAGATCGGTCTGTCCCTCCCGTCCACCCGTGTCGACGCGTTCAACGTCGACCTCGCCAACGAGCTGACCCGCAACGGACGCAGGTCGGGCCTGACGTTCGCGCCCGAGGGCGGCTCCGAGCGCATGCGCAAGGTCATCAACAAGATGGTCTCGGAGGAGGACCTGATCCGTACGGTCTCCACCGCGTACGGCAACGGCTGGCGCCAGGTGAAGCTGTACTTCATGTGCGGTCTGCCCACCGAGACCGACGAGGACGTCCTGCAGATCGGCGACATGGCGGTCAACGTCATCGCCGAGGGCCGCAGGGTCTCCGGCCAGAACGACATCCGCTGCACCGTCTCCATCGGCGGGTTCGTCCCCAAGCCGCACACGCCGTTCCAGTGGGCACCGCAGCTGTCGGCGGAGGAGACGGACGCCCGTCTCGAGAAGCTGCGCGACAAGATCCGCGGCGACAAGAAGTACGGCCGCTCGATCGGATTCCGCTACCACGACGGCAAGCCGGGCATCGTCGAGGGCCTGCTCTCCCGCGGCGACCGCCGCATCGGCTCGGTCATCCGCGCCGTCTACGAGGACGGCGGCCGCTTCGACGGCTGGCGCGAGCACTTCTCGTACGACCGCTGGATGGCGTGTGCCGCCAAGACGCTGCCCGAGTTCGGCGTCGATGTCGACTGGTACACGACGCGCGAGCGCACCTACGAAGAGGTCCTGCCCTGGGACCACCTGGACTCCGGCCTGGACAAGGACTGGCTCTGGGAGGACTGGCAGGACGCCCTGGACGAGACCGAGGTCGAGGACTGCCGCTGGACTCCGTGCTTCGACTGCGGCGTGTGTCCTCAGATGGACACCAGCATCCAGATCGGCCCGACGGGCAAGAAGCTTCTGCCGCTGACCGTCAAGTAGCGCTCGGGGGAAGGCCCGGCCGTGTGGGGTGACCCCGTGGCCGGGCCTTTTTCCGTCCCTGCAGAATGGATCCGTACGGGGGGTGTGCCGCGTCATGGGTGACATGGACCTGGAGAAGGCGCCGCGGGCGCGGAGGTACGGAGGGCATCAGGCGCCCGCGGGATACGAGCCGGGCGACGGGTGTCTGACCGTCGTCGTACGGGTGCCCGTGCGGATCGTGGTGCTGGTCGTCGTCGTACCGGTGCGGATGCTCTGGGATCTGCTTGCCGTGTGTGGCAGGGCAGTTGAGCGCGCGCTGCTGCGCCCGACGGGGCGCGGACTGGTGTGGCTGTACGAGAACGTGCTGACTCCGGTCGGGCGCGGTGCGGTGTGGCTGGCGGGGTTCGTCGGCAGGCTGTTGTTCGTCTGGCCGTGGGTGGCGTTGTGGCGGTATCTGGTGGTTCCGGTGGTGACGTACGGGGTGGTGATCCCGGTTGTCTGGATCCATCGCCGGTTGCTGACGCCGCTCGGGCACGGCATCGCCTGGCTGCTCGTCGGCATCGGGCACGGCATCGCCTGGCTCGTGGAGCACCTGTTGGTGGCACCCGCTCGCTGGATCTACGACCGGCTGTTGACTCCGGTCGGGCACGGTGCGGCGTGGCTGGCGGGGTTCGTCGGCAGGCTGTTGTTCGTGTGGCCGTGGGTGGCGTTGTGGCGGTATCTGGTGGTTCCGGTGGTGACGTACGGGGTGGTGATCCCGGTTGTCTGGATCCATCGCCGGTTGCTGACGCCGCTCGGGCACGGCATCGCCTGGCTGCTCGTCGGCATCGGGCACGGCATCGCTCTCGTCGGCAAGGGCGTGTGGACGGCTGTCACCTGGACGGTCACGACGCTGCTCGTCGTACCGCTTGTGTGGATCTTCCGGCGGGTGCTCGCGCCGGTCGGCCGTGAGATCGTCGCCGCCTTCGCCGTCGCCTGGCGGGTCGCCGGATACCTCTCCGGCGCCGTCGGCAGCGCTCTGAGGTGGCTGGCCTGGAATGCCGTCGGCCGCCCGGTCCGCTGGTTCTACCGCAATGTCGCCACCCCGGTCGGGCATGTGATCCGGGATGCCGTCTGGCGCCCCGCCAGAAGGGCCGCGATCGAGGCAGGCCGGGCCGCGGGCTCCGCCCTCCGGTCGGCCCGCGAGACCGTACGGCAGGCCGGGCGCGACGCGTGGCGCGCACTGGTCGGCGGGCCGCCGGCCGCGGAAGCCGGGGAACCGGTCGTGCGTCAGGCGCGTACTCTGGGTAGTACAACGACTGTCCCAGGCGCGGCGGCCGAGCCCGAGATCTCCCTGCGCAAGCAGGGGTGAGCCGAGCAGGCCCCCACCGGACACCACCGCATTCCGAGGGCGGCGCGCCCCCCGCGCCCGTCCCGCACCGAGGAGAAGAACCACTGGGCAAGCGACAGCCCGAAGGCCCGCCGCCCGCACCTGCGGTGCAGCGCATTCGCCTGCGCTACACCAAGCGCGGCCGCCTCCGGTTCACCAGCCACCGTGACTTCCAGCGCGCCTTCGAGCGGGCGCTGAGGCGAGCCGAGGTGCCCATGGCGTACTCGGCGGGCTTCACCCCGCACCCGAAGGTGTCGTATGCCAATGCCGCACCCACCGGCACGGGCAGCGAGGCCGAGTACCTGGAGATCGCCCTCGCCGAGCACCGTGAGCCCGGCCCCCTGCGGGAGCTGCTCGACGAGTCGCTGCCGACCGGTCTGGACATCATCGACGCCGTGGAGGCGCGTACGTCCGGGCTGGCCGACCGGCTCACCGCATCCGTGTGGGAGCTGCGGCTCGAAGGGGTGCCTGTCGAGGACGCGGAGAAGGCCGTCGAGGCCTTTCTCGCGGCCGAGACGGTCGATGTCCAGCGCAGGACCAAGAACGGCATGCGGACGTTCGACGCGCGAGGTGCCGTGGCGGATCTGCAGGTGGCTCCGTCACAGCCTGATAGGCCGGGGGTCGAGCCCTGTGCGATACTGCGGCTGGTTGTTCGGCACTTGACACCTGCCGTGCGACCCGACGACGTCCTGTCCGGTCTTCGCGCTGTGGCCGACCTGGCGCCGCCGGTCCCCGCTGCGGTGACCAGGCTGGCGCAGGGGCTCTTCGACGAGGAGTCCGGCACGGTGACCGACCCGCTCGCGCTCGACCGCGAGGCAGTCCCGGCCGCAGCACCCACGGCCGTCGGGACGGCCTCCCCCTAGCTCCACTGCCAGGGGGACCCCCCGCGACGGCGCCCGAAGGTCGCGCCGCGTAGGGGCAGTCGTTGTAGCGCGACCCTTGCATCCGGGAGCCACCTGGGTCGGGCCGCGCAAAGACCAGGAGACTTTCGCCAGGCCGTGCGTACATCGCGTACGGAACCGGCGAGCCAGACATAACAGCTCCCGTGCGGCGCCCGCGCCCCGGACGGCGGCACCGCGAACATCACGCGGGCCGCGGCCGGACCGGAATGAGGCGCGGCGCCCGGGAGCGTGACGGGAGAACCGCCCGCATGCTCGAGCCGAACGAATCCGGCGTTGCCGGAGACAACGAACAGAACAACGACGCACCTGGCGACAAGCTGCCGCCGCGCCGTCGGCGCCGCGCCGCTTCGCGCCCCGCCGGACCGCCGGCCGGGGCCGCGTCCTCGGACGCCGCTCCGGATGCCGCCTCGGACATCACCGAGGTCACCGCAGCCGTTGCCGATGTGCCTTCCGAGGCTGCCGGGACCGCTGATGCCGCCGCGACCGCCGATGAGGCACCCGCGCCGCGTACGCGCCGTCGTGCGACCCGTAAGACGGCCGCGCCGGCCGAAGCGCCCCAGGCTGTCGAGACGCCTGAGGCAGCCGCGCCCGCCGAGGAGGAGCCCGCGCCGCGGACGCGCCGTCGTGCCACGCGCAAGGCGACCGCCCCTGCCGGAGCGCCCGCCGAGAATCCTGTGGCGGCCGAGGACCCCGTGGCCGAAGCGCCCGCCGCCGAGGCCCCCGCGGCCGAGGAGGAGCCCGCGCCGCGCAAGCGCCGCCGGGCCACCCGCCAGGTGAGCGCGCCGGAGCCGGTTGCCGCCGAGCCGGTGGCCGAGACTGCCGCCGAGCCCGCACCCGCCGCTGAGCCGGTCGCCGCCGAGGAGGCCCCCGCGCCGCGCCGCAGCCGCCGCCGTGCCTCCGCACCCGCCGGCGCGCCCACCGCGCAGGCCGAGACCCCGCAGGCAGAGACCGAGGCGGAGACCGTCGAGTCCGAGGCCGCTCCCACCGGCCGCCGCCGTCGCACCTCCCGCCGGGCCACCGCGCCCGCCGCCGCGCCGCAGCCTGCCGAGGCCGTGGCCACCGGCGACGACGACGATGTCGTCGAGACGGGCGAGGGCCTGCCCGAGGGCGCCGTCGCCCAGATCACCTCGCACGAGGACGAGGTGGCGCGCGCCGAGAAGGCCGCCACCCGCGGCCGCACGCGCCGCCGCGTCGTCTCGCCCGAGTTCACCAACCAGCCCGAGAAGGCCGCCGAGAAGGCCGCCGAGGAGCCCGCGACGCCCGAGAAGAGCGAGCCCTCCGGGCGCGGCCGCCGTGCCGCACGGCCCGCCGTGGCCGTCTTCCAGGCCCCGGTCTTCGCCGAGCCCATGTTCCAGACCCCGGAGACGGCAGCCGCTGCCGCCGCCGGGGCCGGCGCGGACGAGGACGACGAGACCGAGGCCGATGTCGAGCCGGCTGCCGTCGAGCCCGCGCCCGAGCCCGCCGGCCGCCGTCGTCGCCGCCGTCGTGGTGAGCCTGCCGAGCAGCCCGCTGCCCCGGCCGCCGCTGCCGAGGAGCCCGAGCCCGCGACGGAGTCCGCTGCCGAGCAGGCCTCCGAGGCCGAGGGTGAGTCCGCCGACACCGACGAGGACGAGGACCGTCCCTCCCGTCGTCGCCGCCGTGGTGGCCGCCGTCGTCGCCGTGGCGAGTCCGCCGACGCCGACGAGACCTCGGACGAGCAGACCGACGAGTCGGCCGAGGACGCGCAGGAGGACGACGAGGACGAGGAGCAGGGCGACACCGACTCCCCGTCGGCCGCCGGTACCTCCAGCAGCCGTCGCCGCCGCCGTCGTCGCCGTCGCAGCGGTGAGTCCGTGACCGAGGACGAGCCGAGCGGGAACGACCCGGAGCGCACGGTCGTCAAGGTCCGCGAGCCGCGCCCGGCGCGTGCGAAGAGCGACGAGCCGTCCGACGAGGTGCAGTCCATCAAGGGCTCCACCCGTCTGGAGGCGAAGAAGCAGCGCCGCCGCGAGGGCCGCGAGCAGGGCCGCCGCCGCGTCCCGATCATCACCGAGGCCGAGTTCCTGGCGCGCCGCGAGGCCGTCGAGCGCGTCATGGTCGTCCGCCAGAGCGGCGAGCGCACGCAGATCGGCGTCCTCGAGGACAACGTGCTCGTCGAGCACTACGTCAACAAGGAGCAGGCGACCTCGTACGTCGGCAACGTCTACCTGGGCAAGGTGCAGAACGTCCTGCCGTCCATGGAGGCCGCGTTCGTCGACATCGGCAAGGGCCGCAACGCCGTCCTGTACGCCGGTGAGGTCAACTTCGAGGCGCTGGGCATGGCCAACGGCCCCCGCCGTATCGAGGTCGCGCTCAAGTCCGGCCAGTCGGTGCTCGTCCAGGTGACGAAGGACCCGATCGGCCACAAGGGCGCGCGTCTGACGAGCCAGGTGTCCCTGCCCGGGCGCTACCTGGTCTACGTGCCCGAGGGCTCGATGACCGGTATCAGCCGCAAGCTGCCCGACACCGAGCGCGCCCGGCTGAAGACCATCCTCAAGAAGATCGTCCCCGAGGACGCGGGCGTCATCGTGCGCACCGCCGCCGAGGGCGCGAGCGAGGACGAGCTGCGCCGTGACGTCGAGCGTCTGCAGGGCCAGTGGGAGGACATCCAGAAGAAGTCCAAGAGCGGCAACGCGCCCACGCTGCTGTACGGCGAGCCGGACATGACCGTCCGGGTCGTGCGCGACATCTTCAACGAGGACTTCTCGAAGGTCATCGTCAGCGGTGACGAGGCGTGGGAGACCATCCACGGCTACGTCTCGCACGTCGCCCCGGATCTGACCGACCGTCTGCAGCGCTGGACGAGCGAGGTCGACGTCTTCGCCGCGAACCGGATCGACGAGCAGCTGATGAAGGCGCTCGACCGCAAGGTCTGGCTGCCGTCCGGTGGCTCGCTGGTGATCGACAAGACCGAGGCCATGGTCGTGATCGATGTCAACACCGGCAAGTTCACCGGCCAGGGCGGCAACCTCGAGGAGACCGTCACCAGGAACAACCTGGAGGCGGCCGAGGAGATCGTGCGCCAGCTGCGGCTGCGCGACCTGGGCGGCATCGTCGTCGTCGACTTCATCGACATGGTCCTCGAGTCCAACCGTGACCTGGTGATGCGCAGGCTCCTGGAGTGCCTGGGCCGCGACCGGACGAAGCACCAGGTTGCCGAGGTCACCTCGCTGGGCCTGGTGCAGATGACCCGTAAGCGGGTCGGCCAGGGCCTGTTGGAGTCCTTCTCCGAGACCTGCGTCCACTGCAACGGCCGCGGTGTGATCGTGCACATGGAGCAGCCGACGTCCACCGGCGGTGGCGGCAAGCGCTCGAAGAAGCGCGGCCGCGGCGGCTCCGAGCACGTCCACGAGACCGAGGCGGCCGTCGAGGCGCCGGCCGAGACCGAGACCGAGGCGGAGGTCGCCGCCGAGGTGGCGGCACCGGTGGCGCTCGAGGCACCCGAGTTCACGCCCGACGAGGACCTGTACAGCAGCGCCGCGGAGGCCGAGGCCGCCGCGTCACGCGGCCGTGGCCGCCGCCGGGCGACCCGCAGGGCGTCCGCTCCGAGCGGTGCGCCGAAGTCGGCCGAGGCCCAGGGTGCGGCGGCGGAGATCGTCACCGAGACTGCTCCGGAGCCGAAGCCGGCGCCGGAGCCGGTCGCGGAGGCACCGGCCGCCCCCGCGGAGGACGCGGCCCCCGTCGGCCGTGGCCGTCGCCGGGCGACCCGCAAGGCGACCGCTCCCGCGGGCGCTCCGAAGGCGTCGGAGCCCGAGGTCGTCATCGAGGCCAAGCCCGAGCCGGTGGTCGAGGCCCCGGCCGAGCCCGAGCCCCCCGCGGCCGACGAGGCACCGGTTGCCGCGCCGCCGCGGGCCCGCCGCCGGGCGACCCGCAAGGTCACCGCGCCGGCCGGTTCGCCGTCGAGCGCCGAGGACGCCGCGATCGTCGTGGTCTCCGCCCCGGCGGAGACCGTGGCGGAGCCCGGGTCGGCACCGGAGGACGCGGAGGCTGCGGCCCCGGCCAAGAAGGCGGCTCGCAAGACCGCCAAGAAGGCCACCGCGAAGAAGGCGGCCACGAAGAAGACGACCGCCAAGAAGACCGCGGCGAAGAAGACGACCGCCAAGAAGGCCGGTTCGAAGACGACCGCGGCGGCCGAACAGGCAGCGCCGTCAGTGACGGCGTCCACCGAGAGCTGAACAGTTGATGAGCCCTCAGTGAACGGACCGTGTCCCATCCCACAGACTCAGGGGTGGGGCACGGTTTTTGTCTCCGAATTGATGCAGTACTCCGTTAACGGCCCCGAAATTGACTAGGAAATCCCTGATAATGTGACGGCGGTCGCTGCCGGGTGAGGATCCCGTTCCGGACACTACGGTGGGTGACTGACCCGGTTCGGGACACGACCGGTCCCAGATCCTCGGTAGGGCGTTGGCTTTGCGCCGGAGGGGTTGCGCGGCCTCGCGAGACGTCCGCACCGCCCCAGACCTCTGCCACAAAGAGCTCTTGCGGTGTTCAAGGAGGACGTCCATGACGAGCAGCAATCAGCAGCCCATTCCCGCTGCCCGCCCGGTGATCGGTGAGGAAGAAATCGAGGCCGCGGTACGCGTACTGCGCAGCGGGCGTGTGGTGCAGGGGCCCGAAGTGGCCGCATTCGAGGAGAGCTTCGGCGAGCTGGTGGTGGACGGCCGCCATTGCGTCGCCGTCAACTCCGGTACGTCCGCATTGCACCTCCTTCTGCTGGCCTTGGGTATCGGTCCGGGTGACGAGGTGATCGTTCCCTCGTTCTCGTTCGCCGCTTCGGCGAACGCCGTCCGTCTCGTCGGCGCCGACGTCGTCTTCGTCGACATCGAGGCCGACAGCTTCTGCCTGGACCCGGCGGCCACCGAGGCCGCGATCACTCCCCGCACCGCCGCGATCATGCCGGTGCACCTGTACGGCCACCCGGCCGCGATGGACAAGATCATGGCCATCGCCGCCAAGCACAAGCTGGCCGTCGTCGAGGACGCCTGCCAGGCCCACGCGGCCGCGCTGAACGGCACTCCGGTCGGTGCGTTCGGCTCCGGCGGCACGTTCAGCTTCTACCCGACCAAGAACATGCACTCCCTCGAGGGCGGCATGATCTCCACGGCCGATGCCGAGGTTGCCCGCACCCTGCGCCTGCTGCGCAACCAGGGCATGGAGCAGCGGTACGCCAACGAGATCGTCGGCGCCAACATGCGGATGACGGACGTCGCCGCCGCCGTGGGCCGTGTGCAGCTGTCGAAGCTGAACGGCTGGACCGAGCAGCGCATCGCCAACGCCGCGTACCTCAGCGAGCACATCAGCGCGCCGAGCGTGCAGACGCCGATCGTCGCCGAGGGCGCGCGCCACATCTACCACCAGTACACGCTCCGCATCAGCGGTGACCGCGACGCCGCCATGGCGAAGCTCACCGAGGCGGGCGTGGGCAACGCGGTCTACTACCCGACCCCGATCCACCGGCTGAAGCCGTACTGGGAGCCGGACCAGAAGGCCGGCCGCAACTGGGACCTGCCCGAGACCGAGCGTGCGGCCGCCGAGGTCGTTTCGCTTCCGGTGCACCCTTCGCTGTCCGCGGAGGACCTCGAGCGCATCGTCACTGCCGTGAACGAGCTGGGAGAGAACCTGTGACCACCGCTCAGGGACTGCGGGCCGGCCTGATCGGCCTCGGCTCGATGGGCCGCCACCACGCCCGAGTGCTCGCCGGTCTCGACGGCGTGCAGTTCGTCGGCGTCGTCGACCCGATGGGCGACAAGAACGGCTGGGCGCAGGGCGCCCCCGTGCTGGCGACCGTCGAAGAGCTGATCTCCCTCGGCATCGACTACGCCGTCGTGGCCTGCCCGACCGCCCTGCACGAGGAAGTCGGCCTGAAGCTGGCCGACGCCGGCATCGGCGCCCTGATCGAGAAGCCCGTCGCGGACACCGTGGCCGGCGCCCGCCGCCTCGTCGAGGCCTTCGAGTCGCGTGGCCTGGTGGCCGGCGTGGGCCACATCGAGCGCTGCAACCCCGCGCTGCGCTCGCTGCGCCAGCGCCTGGAGGCCGGCGAGCTCGGCGACGTGTACCAGGTCGTCACCCGCCGCCAGGGCCCCTTCCCGCACCGCATCGCCGATGTCGGCGTGGTCAAGGACCTCGCCACCCACGACATCGACCTGACGGGCTGGGTCACCGGTCAGACGTACACCTCCATCTCGGCGCGCACGGTCTCCAAGTCGGGCCGTCCGCACGAGGACATGGTCTCCGCGGTCGGTCAGCTCTCCGACGGCACCATGGTCAACCACCTGGTGAACTGGCTGAGCCCGCTCAAGGAGCGCTTCACCTCGGTCACCGGTGAGAAGGGCTGCTTCATCGCGGACACCCTCACCGCCGACCTCACCTTCTACGCGAACGCCTCCCAGGCCACCGAGTGGGAGGCGGTCCAGGCGTTCCGCGGCGTCGCCGAGGGCGACATGATCCGTTACGCCATCGCGAAGCGTGAGCCGCTGCTGGTCGAGCACGAGCTCTTCCGTGACGCGGTGCTCGGCAAGTCCGAAGACATCTGCACGCTGCGCCAGGGCCTCCGTACGGTCGAGGTCGCGGCTGCTGTACTGGAGTCCGCCGCCGGCGGAGTCACCGTCGATCTCTCCGCGTACACCGCGGCCCAGTAGGGCGAGGAGCCTTGACCAGTCCTGATGTCACCGTCGTTGTGGCCGTGTACAACACGATGCCGTATCTGACGGAATGCCTAAACTCCCTTGTCGGGCAGAGCATTGGCCTGGACAGGCTCGAGATCGTGGCCGTCGACGACGGTTCCACGGACGACAGTGCGGCGGAGCTCGACCGCTTCGCGAAGAAGTACCCGAACACGGTCAAGGTGATCCACCAGGCGAACTCCGGTGGCCCCGCGGCGCCCAGCAACAGGGCGCTCGAGGTGGCCACCGGACGTTTCGTCTATTTCATCGGCTCCGACGACTACCTCGGCAAAGAGGCGTTGGCGCGGATGGTCAAGTACGCCGACCGGCACGAGTCCGATGTCGTGATCGGCAAGATGGTCGGCACCAACGGCCGCTACGTCCACCAGGCGCTCTACAAGAAGAGCGACCCGGAGATCAGCGTCTACGACTCGGCGCTGCCCTTCACCCTGGCGAACACCAAGCTGTTCCGCCGGGAGCTGGTGGAGAGACACAAGCTGAGGTTCCCGGAGGACCTGCCGGTCGGCAGCGACCAGCCGTTCACCATCGAGGCCTGTGTCAGGGCGCGGAAGATCTCCGTCCTTGCGGACTACACGTACTACTACGCGGTGAAGCGCGGGGACTCCAGCAACATCACCTACCGCGCCAACCATCTGTCGCGGCTGCGCTGCACCGCGCGGATCATGGAACACGCGGCAGGGCTGATCGAGGCCGGGCCGCAGCGGGACGCAGTCTTCCACCGCCACTTCACCTGGGAGCTGTCCAAGCTCATCCAGGGCGACTTCCCCTCGCTGGACCCGCAGACGCGCCGTGAGGTGTGCGCGGGGATCGCCGACCTGGCCGACGAGTACCTCACCGACGGGCTGAGCGACTCGCTGCCGGTGATGCGCCGGGTCAGGCTCACGCTCGCGCAGCGCGGCATGGTGGACGAGCTCGTCGCCGCGATCGAGTCGGAGGAGAAGACCGGCCCGCCGCCGTTCCGGCTGGAGGGCGACCGGGCATTCGCCTGCTACACCGGCTTCCGCGACCCGGCGACGGGCATCCCGGACCGGGTCTACGAGCTGCTGGGGGAGTCGGTGGCCGCCGCGCTCGCCTCCCGCACGGAGCTGGTCTCGGCCGAGTGGGAGCAGAGCGGCGACAACCTGTTCTTCTCCGTCGCGGTGCACGTCGGGCTGACCGGGGACACCGAGTCGGCCGTCGTCCGCCTCGTGCAGGGCGCCATGCCCAAGAGCGCCGACAAGGCGGGCGGCCGTCGGCTGCCCGTCGGCAAGGAACTCCCCCCGCCGGTGGGGGAGTTCACCCAGGAAGTGGCCGAGGACGGCCGCGGCACGGTCATCCGTGCCCGTATCCCCGTGGAAGCGCGTACGGCGACGCTCGGGGTACGAGTCCATGTGGATGTCGCCGGCTGGACGTACGAGATCCCGGTGCCCGGCCAGGACAAGCCGATGCCGCTGGCGCGGCGCTGGCGCTCCGGCACCCCGTACCGAGTGGCCGCGCGTGTGAACGCCAAGGGCCGGGTGGTGGTCATGACCGGACTGCTGTTCCCGCCCACCGAGAAATGGTGGTCGCGTGTGCGGCCCCTGCTGGTCCGTGTGAAGAGGAAAGTAACCCGATGAATATCTGTGTAGTAGCGCTCGGCAAGATCGGGCTTCCGCTCGCCGTGCAGTTCGCGGCCAAGGGCCACAAGGTCATCGGCGCCGACGTCAACGAGAAGGTCGTCGAGCTCGTCAACGCCGGCACCGAGCCGTTCCCCGGCGAGCACGACCTCGACCGTCTCCTCAAGGAGACCGTCGGTGCGGGCCTGCTGAGCGCCACCACCGACACCGCGGCTGCCGTCGCCCAGTCCGAGGCCGTCGTGGTCGTCGTCCCGCTGTTCGTGGACGCCGAGGGCACCCCGGACTTCGGCTGGATGGACTCCGCCACCAAGGCGATCGCCAAGGGCCTCAAGCCCGGCACCCTCGTCTCGTACGAGACCACCCTGCCGGTCGGCACCACCCGCACCCGCTGGGCGCCGATGCTCGAGGAGGGGTCCGGCCTCACCGCGGGCAAGGACTTCCACCTGGTCTTCTCGCCGGAGCGCGTTCTCACCGGCCGGGTCTTCGCCGACCTGCGCCGCTACCCCAAGCTCGTCGGCGGCATCGACGAGGCGTCCACGCAGCACGGTGTGCGGTTCTACGAGAAGGTCCTCGACTTCGACGAGCGCGCCGACCTGCCGCAGGCCAACGGCGTCTGGGACCTGGGCACCGCCGAGGCCTCCGAGCTCGCCAAGCTCGCCGAGACCACCTACCGCGACGTCAACATCGGCCTGGCGAACCAGTTCGCCCGCTTCGCCGACAAGAACGACATCGACGTCAAGAAGGTCATCGAGGCCTGCAACTCGCAGCCCTACAGCCACATCCACCAGCCCGGCATCGCCGTCGGCGGCCACTGCATCCCGATCTACCCGCGGATGTACCTGTGGAACGACCCGGAGGCGACCGTCGTGCGCGCCGCCCGCGAGGCGAACGCCGCGATGCCCGAGTACGCCGTCGACCTGCTGGCCGCCGCCTACGGCGACCTGAAGGACGTCGAGGTGCTGGTGCTCGGCGCCGCCTACCGCGGTGGCGTCAAGGAGACGGCCTTCTCCGGCGTCTTCGGCACCGTCGAGGCCCTCAAGGCCCGTGGCGCCGTCCCGGTCGTGTCGGACCCGATGTACACGGCCGACGAGCTCACCGCGCACGGCCTCACCCCGCACCAGGGCGAGAAGGTCACCGCCGCGATCCTGCAGGCCGACCACGCCGAGTACCGCGAGCTCGCCGCCTCCGACCTGCCGGAGGTCCGCGTGCTGGTCGACGGCCGGCGCACCACCGACCCGGCCCGCTGGGAAGGCGTACGCCGCGTCGTCATCGGCGGCTGAGGACCGACCTGCACCCGCACAGAACAATGGCCCTGTCCCGCGGACACCGCGGGGCGGGGCCGTCCTGGAAAAGGCAATTGTCATGACGTGGTTGATCACCGGCGGTGCCGGATACATCGGCTCGCACGTGGTGAAGGCGATGACCGACGGCGGCGAGAGCGTCGTCGTGGTCGACGACCTCAGCACAGGCAACAAGGACCGGCTGCCCGGCGCGGTCCCGCTGGAGCTGGGCTCGGTGCTGGACCGCGCCCTGCTGGACCGGGTCCTGCGCGAGCACTCCGTCACGGGCATCGTGCATCTCGCGGGCAAGAAGCAGGTCGGCGAGTCCGTCGAGAAGCCGCTGCACTACTACTACGAGAACGTCGAGGGGCTGCGGACCGTGCTGGCCGCCGCTGCCGACGCCGGGGTGCGCCGCTTCCTGTTCTCCTCGTCCGCCTCCGTGTACGGCATGCCCGACGTCGACCTCGTGACCGAGGACACGCCGTGCCTGCCGATGAGCCCGTACGGCGAGACCAAGCTGGCGGGCGAGTGGCTCGTCTCCGCCGTAGGCCGGGCCCACGGCATGGCGACCGCCTCGCTGCGCTACTTCAACGTCGCGGGCGCCGCATCCCCGGAACTCGGTGACGACGGCATCTTCAACCTGGTGCCGATGGTCTTCGAGCGGCTCACGGCCGGCGAGGCGCCGCGTGTCTTCGGCGACGACTACCCGACACCCGACGGCACCTGCATCCGCGACTACATCCACGTCGAGGACATCGCCTCCGCGCATGTGGCCGCAGCACGGCGGCTGGCGGCGGACGCGTCGGCGTCGCTGATTCTCAACATCGGCCGCGGGGAAGGCGTTTCCGTCGCCGAGATGGTCGCCACCATCCAGGACGTCACCGGACGCGGTGAGCCCGCCCCGGTCGTCGTCGAGCGGCGCCCCGGTGACCCGGCACGCGTCGTGGCGTCGGCCGACCGGATCCGCGAGGAGCTGGACTGGCAGGCGCGCCATGACATCCGCACGATGGTCGCCTCCGCATGGGACGGCTGGTGCCTGCGGCACCCCGAGGCCCGCGCCTGAGCACACCGCACAGGAAAGGGCCCCCGGGAGAATCCCGGGGGCCCTTTCCCATGCCGTACGTGCTGTCAGCCGTCCTGCCGGCCGAGGAACAGCTCGTCGAAGGTCCGGCTCACCACGGGCCAGTCCCAGACGGACAGCGCATGCTCGGACGCGAGCTTGCCCGCGTTGCGCCAGCTCTCCTCCGTCGCCGTGGTCTCCAGGATCCGCTTGGCCGCCTCCTCGGGCGAACCGACGACCCAGCTCTCCGGGTACAGGGTCCGGGCGCCGTGCTCCCGCCCCGCGTAGAACGGCCAGTCACGGACGACGGGGACCGCGGTGCTCGCCGCACCCTCCATCAGACCGACGTGGCAGCCCTCACGCACCGAGGAACTCAGGATCGTGCCGATCTCGGTGAGCTTGGAGGGCACATCGTCCGTCGGGCCGAGCCGCAGTACCGCGCCCGACTCCTCCAGCGGAGCCAGCTGCCTCTCGAACTCCGCGAGGTAGTCCTTGGTCGCGCGGCTGGTCTTGCGGTCCATGTCGCCGCCGACCAGCAGCAGCCGGTAGCGCTCGTCCTGCTTCCGCAGCCGCTGCAGGACCTCGACCGCCCACAGCGGGTCCTTGGCGACCTGCGAGATGCCGATCAGGCCCAGGTTGAAGCGGGCGTCGGCCGGCTTCGCGCGGTTGAAGCCGCTGAGATCCATGGCGTTGTGGAGCATGTGCGTACGAGGCGCCTGCTCACCGCGCAGCTGCGGGACCAGCGACGTGGTCAGGTCCTGCACATGGTCGGCGACGTACACCAGGTCGTCGATGCGGGAGAAGTCCACCAGGTGCGGCCACCGGGTGAAGGCCTCGTAGCTGTGCAGCCGGACGACGATCCGGGTGTCACCCGGGTCGATCGTCGTGAGCATCACGGCCGGTGCCACGCACCAGTCGAGGAACACGGTGTCGGCCCAGTCCAGATGGGGCCGCATGAGCTGCTCGACCTGCTCCGCGTAGAGGGCGTCGCCCCCCAGACGGTTCTCTATCATCCGCCGGCCGGCCCACGAGATCCGCTTCATGGCGGGAGTGGAGGCCAGGTCCAGGTAGCGGACCTCGACGTCCTGGTGGTCCTCGTAGTGCGACAGGACCAGCTTCAGGAAGTTGTCGTTGGCGCTCGTGGTGACGAGCAGGCGCAGCGGCCGGTCCGACGGCGGCGTGGCTGCGGGAGTCTTCCGGCCGCGCGGCTCGGTGATCTTCTTCATCACCGCGGACGCGTGCACCGGAGCCGAGAAGCCCTCCGGGTCGGCCGCGAGCGGAGAGCTCAACTGGTCGATGTGCACGACGCGGTGGAAGCCCAGCACGAGCGCCCGGTCCAGCGCGCTGGCCGCGGCCGCCGGGTCACCGCCCTTGTACTGCTCGTCGGCCTGCGTCAGCAGCTCCTTGACCGTGCTGTCCAGGGCGCGCGGTGCGATGCCCTTGTTCAGCTCGGTCCTGACCGCCTCGTCCAGCAGCCCGGTCCTGATCTTCCGGTCCGGGATACGGCGGGCGGCCGTGGTCAGCGCGAGCGTCGCACCGCCGGGCCGGCCGGCCCAGCGCATGCCCTCGGCCACCTGACGGGACAGCGCGGCACGCACCCCCGGCGGCACACCGGGAGCACCCAGTGCGGTGCGCCACAGCCGGGCGCCGACCGAACTGCGCATCACCGGGCGCGCCGTGGCCGTACGCATCACCGTGTGCGGCAGCGCCTTGGCCTGCCGGCGTACGTCGCTGGCGATCAGTGTCCGCGGAGGAATTATGGCGGTGCGGCGCCTCGCCGGCGTCGCGGGCGTCGAGGCCGCACCCTCCAGCGCGCGCAGGGCCGGTGCGATCCCGAAGGACGCGCCGGCGTCGGCGTTGTACTGGGAGAGCCGCCAGACCGTGTACACGGCGTTGGCGTCCAGCGCGACGAGGTGCTCGGCACCCATGCCGTGCTTGCGCAGCCAGGGGTTCCTGCGGATCTGGACCCACAGCCGCCGGCCGTGCGGCACCCTCTTCAGCTTGCGCCGCGTGGAGATGCCCAGATGCCCTATGCCGTAGGGGAGTTGCTGGAAGCCGTCCAGCTCGAGCCGGTCCAGCTCCTCCAGGCAGCTCCTCGCGTCGAAGAGGCAGGCGAGATAGACACGCGCGCCCTGGGCGCGGAACTTCTGCACCGCGCCGGCCAGCACGCCGAGCTGCGGCTGGGAGGCGGCGACGAAAAGCACATCGGTCACGGGGTGGGACCTCCGGCGACGATCGACTTCGATGAGAGGCTGTCCACGTTCGTGGCGGGGGTCTCGTCCCCCGGGGCCCCGACGGGCCCGTCGTGCTCGGCGCCAAGCCGGTTGACCAGGTTCTTCACGGCCTCGGACATCAGCGCCTCGCGCGTGAACCGGTCGGCGTGCGCCATGGCCTCGGCGTGCACCTCGTCGCTCGTCTCGACGGCCATGTGGGCGGCCTTGACGAAGGACTCCGCCAGGCCCTCCTCGTCGATACCGACGGCACCGGTCCACAGGGGGTGGCCCTGCAGGACGTTCGACGCGTCGTGCTCGACGACATGCGCCGAGACGATCGGAAGGCCGGTCGCCATGTACTCGTACACCTTGCCGGAGGTCACGAAGCGACCGCCGATCAGGATGAGCACCATCGCGTCCCAGCGGGCGTAGATGGAGGAGACCTCGGCCTTGGCGGCGGGGCCGCCGAAGGTGACGCCGTCGGCCTCGGCCTGCTTGAGCATCTCCGAGTGCTTGTTGGCCTCGCGGCCCGCTCCGTTGCCGATGTGGCCGCGGACCTCGAAGCGCGCGTTGGCCAGCAGCGGGTCCCGCTCGCGTGCCGTACGCCAGGCGTTGAGCACCGTCTCCAGGTGCGCCGGCGTGAAGTTGACCGTGCCCAGGTAGCCGAAGACCAGACCGGACTCGGGGTCCGGACGGTGGGCGCGCCCCGGCGAGCTGTCGGCGTCGTAGCCGTTGCGCACGACCTCGACACGCGGCGCGAACTCGGGGTAGCGGGCCCGGTAGTGGTCGGCGATGGGGTCGTTGACGACCCACAGGGAGACAGCGTGGTCGAGGACCTTCTGCTCCCAGTGGCCCATCTCCGAGTCCTTGGTGAAGGCCTCGATGCCGGTGATCACGTCGATCGACCAGCCGTCGCGGAAGTCGACCGCGTACGGGACCTTCGCCTCTTCCCAGAGCTTCCAGGCCGCCGCCAGGTTCACGTAGGGCACGCAGCTGGCCACCAGCAGATCCGCCGGGTGCTCCCGGTGGATGTCGAGGACGGCCTGCTCGAGCGCGCCGCGCCACTCACCGAAATTCGGCTCGGGGAACCGCTTCTGCTGCCGCTTGCGCAGCTGTGTGACCCACTTGTTCGGGTTGAGCGCCCGCTCCTCGTCGAAGAGCCGGATGTCGGTTTCCAGATCCTCGCGGGACAGCGGCAGCTCGACGATCTTGACCCGGGGGTCCACCTGGTCGAGGAGCGTGAGGTCGACGCCCGAGTCCCGCTCCCAGGACTCCTGGGCGATGTTGACGACGGTGACGTCCCAGCCCTCGCTGCAGAACTGGTTCGCCGTCTCGCGCATGCGGTAGGCACTGCTCTTCGCAGCCGGCGGGAAGCCGATGGCGAGGTAGATGACGTGAGGCCGCGAGCCTTCGGAAGGCAGCCCGGACCTGGGAGACGCTGACATAAGCGGTGACGCTAGCACGGTGACGTATACGGACTTGGGCCCCGTAGAGGGCCCCCTGTCCGTCACGCGTGCCGGCTTCCCCCCTTCCACTGTTCCATGATCCGGACAACGTTCTGAGCGGCTCGTCCGTCGCCGTAGGGGGTCCCGGCGTCGCCCGTGGGAGTCGCGCGGGTGACGGTGGCGGCCCACTCGTCGGCGGAGAGCTTGTGCGGGTCGGGAACGAGGACGTTCCAACCCGTGTCGACGGTTTCCACCCACTCGGTCTCGGGCCGGATCGTGGTGGTGATCCGCTCCAGCAGGAAGGCCTCCTTCTGGAGGCCGCCCGAGTCGGTGACCACACCGGCCGACGCCAGCACCGCGGCGACCAGACCGGCGTACGGCAGGGGGCGGCCGACGTGGACCGAGCCCTGGTCGAGCTTGATGCCGTGCTCCGCGGCACGGGCCACCAGACGCGGGTGAGCGAGCAGCGCCACCGGCAGCGGCAGCTGGGCGAGCGAGCCGATGATCGCGGCGAGACGCTCCGGGTCGTCGGTGTTGTCCGGCCGGTGCAGCGTCGCCAGCAGGAACGGCTGCGAGGGGTCGATGCCCTCGGGCAGCACCGGCGCGGCGTGCTCGCCGGCCAGGACCGCGTCACGGATGCGCAGACAGATGTCGACCATCACATCGCCCGCCAGGACGGCGCGGTCCTTGAGGCCCTCGTCGGCGAGGTGGCGCATGGCCTCCTCGGTCGGGGCGAGCAGGACGTCGGCGCAGTGGTCGGTGAGCACGCGGTTGTGCTCCTCGGGCATCCGCCGGTTGAAGGAGCGCAGACCGGCCTCGAGGTGCGCGACCGGCAGGTGCATCTTCACGGCCGAGAGCGCACCGGCGATGGTCGAGTTGGTGTCGCCGTAGACCAGGACCCAGTCCGGCTGCTCGCGCTCGAGAACCGGGTCGAGGGCGGTGAGGACCGAACCGGTCTGCACGCCGTGGCTGCCCGACCCGACACCGAGGTGGACGTCGGGGTCGGGAATGCCGAGGCCCTCGAAGAAGACGTCGGAGAGGTCCGCGTCGTAGTGCTGCCCGGTGTGCACGATGAAGTGCTCGTGCTCCGTGCCCGCGAACGCAGCCGCGATGGGCGCGAGCTTCACCAACTGGGGACGGGCACCGACGATGCTGATGACTTTCACTGAACACTCTTCTTCTGGGTCAGGTCACTGGCGGGAGGTGTCACACGCGCAATGGTAGGCAACCGCCGAGGTGGGCAGGCCCGCGGCCGGTGGTCACCCCGTGTGCATCGGCGATCCCGCCCATGGTCAGGACCCCGTACCCGCGCGGCGGGCCCCCGGATAACGATTTCGTGAACGAGGCCTGGACAGTGGGGCAATGGGACGGGATCCGGCCACGCTCCGCTGTCGTACTATCGTCGCGCATGTTGTGCGGGGGCGGTCACGGAAAGTCGACGGTGAGCCATGGCGGTCAGGTCCGGACGGAAGTCTCCACGGCAGTCGGACGACCCGGCACGCGGTAAACCGACCCGGGAACCGAAGGTGGACACCTCGCTCGCGCCCACCACGGGCTGGCTGGTGCGGGGCAAGGACGGGCGGCTCACGGCCTACGCCCCCACCACCGACGGAGTGCTGCGGTGGACGGAGACGGCACCCGGCGGCCACGAGTGGGCCGGCCCCGACGTGATTCCCGCCACGGGTGTGCTGCCTCACCTCTCCATCGCCCAGGGAGCCGACGGCTACGTCCATCTGGTGGGCCTGCGGCGCAAGCGCCTCCCGGACGGTCGAACCGGTACCGATGTGGTGTACGCCCTCCAGTACCAGTCGGGTCTCGCGGTCCGCGAGTGGGTCCCGCTCGGCACGCCGTACCCCAACGATCCCGAGCTGGCCGGCCAGGTCGGGATGCCGGCCGGGGTGGTCGACAGCCAGGGTTCGCTGCATGTGTTCGTGCGCAATGCGGGCGGCGGGGTCTGCGGACGCAGCCAGGTGCCGTCCGGCAAGTGGAACAAATGGGCCGACTACAAGGGCAGCGGCGGGAAGGGCGCGGTCTCCGCGTCGATCACCCCCGAGGGCCTGATGGAGTTCGTGCTGCCGGCGTCGGACCACGTCATGCGCTGGGAGCAGGAGACCGTGGGCGTCAAGTTCCAGCGTGCCGAGGACATCAAGGCGGGCGCCGACGCCGACTCGCTCACCGCGGAGTGCACCGCCGCCGACCGGCTCACCCACTTCTGGCACGGCACCGGCGACCACGCCGTGCACGCCTGGCGCCCGTCGATGACGGCGCCCGCGGTGGTCGGCACCGGTACGGGAACGGGCCCCGTCGCCCTGCTGCGCACCCCGGTCGACGGACACGACTGCACGATCCTCGCCCACCGCGACGCGGCCACCGGGCGCCCGGCGCTCGCCGCCTACCCGACGGAGGACGAGCCCAGCGGCGCCACCTGGACGCTCACCGGCGAGCCGTGTGTCGGCGCGCCCGCGCTCGCGATCGACGCCAGGGGCAGGGTGGTCATGGCGGCGTTCGGCACCGACGGGACGCTGCGGATCACCCGCCAGAAGGACGAGTCGGGCCTGGCGCTCGCGGCCTGGACCCGGGCCTGACCTGCAAAGAAGCCCGGGCCCTCGGGGCCCGGGCTTCCGCACGACGTGTGCGGCTCAGACCGCCTGCTCCTCGAGCACGCCGTCCTTCTCCACGTACACCGCGCCCGACTGCGGGCACTCCCACACCCCGGACTCGCCCTCGCGCTCGACCAGGCGGACGCCGGACCGGCCGACCCACCCGATGTGGCGTGCGGGAACGCCGACGACCAGCGCGTAGTCCGGCACGTCCTTGGTGACCACGGCGCCCGCGGCGACCATGGCCCAGCGGCCGATGCGCACCGGCGCGACGCACACGGAACGCGCGCCGAGCGATGCGCCCTCGGCGATCTTGACGCCCACGGCCTCCCAGTCACCGCCGCGCTTCTGGTTGCCCTCGGGGTCGACCGAACGCGGGTTGTGGTCGTTGGTCAGCACCACGGCGGGGCCGACGAAGACACCGTCACCGAGCTCGGCGGGCTCGTACACGAGGG
This sequence comes from uncultured Actinomycetota bacterium, assembly GCA_963836215.1. Taxonomy (GTDB): domain Bacteria; phylum Actinomycetota; class Actinomycetes; order Streptomycetales; family Streptomycetaceae; genus Streptomyces. Next base: position 2,514,479 of record CAWIIU010000005.1, on the reverse strand, counting down.
CGTAGTTCTGCAGCTTGACGTTGTCGCCGATCCGCACACCGGTGCCGACGTAGGCACCGCGTCCCACGACGCAGCCCTTGCCGAGCCTGGCGCCTTCGCGGATCTGGGCGAGCTCCCAGACGCTGCTCCCGTCGCCGATCTCGGCGCTCTCGTCGACCTGGGCGGTGGGTTGGACCCTGTAGTTCACTTCTCTGCCTTCCGGTGCGCGGCTTCGCCCGGCGAGCATACGACCAGCCCCGTGTTCTCAGCGCCGCTGGGCCCAGGCCTTCCGCATCTGTGCCGCGTAGAAGAGGGCAGCCGCGGTGGGCAGCAGCGTGCGGTACCAGCCGACGTCCGGATCGAGCCAGCCGTACACCGCCGCCGGGACCATGATCGCGAGGGTGACGATGCGCAGTACCCACCAGCGCCTCGGGCGCGGGGTCGGGAGCGTCGGGGTGCCGAGGTCCGTGGACATGCCGTCCCGGATGCCCTTCAACACCCCGCGCCGGGCGAGGAGTTGGGCCCCGGGCGTGTCCTTGAGGATCTCGTCGCGTTCACCGAAGCCCGCCGGCAGCGGCGGCAGCCCGAGCGCGGTCACCAGTTCCGCCTGGCGCCGGGCGGGGTCGTTGTCGCCCCGCAGCAGGGTGATCAGCGGGCGCTGGTCGGTCACCGGGTAGAGCGCGGCGAGTGCCTGTGCGGTGGCGGCCGCTTCGCCATGGCCGATGACCGGGGCGGAGGGGTCCCACAGATGCGTGGCGCGCACCTTGCCCTTGTGGAACAGGGTGAAGCCGTGGCGGTCGGCCGTGCGGCGCAGGACCAGGGCGGGCCACTTCTCGGCGGTGGTGAAGTTGTCGGCGGCCGCCGTCAGCAGTTCCTCGCCCACGAGCGTCGCGCGCCTGCCGGGGGAGGGGTCGGGGAAGAGTTCGACATAGCTCGCCCCGGACGGCGCGGGCGCGATGCGCAGCGAGACCCCGCACATCAGCGCCGCCTCGGCGACCTCGTGCGGCGGGGCGCCCGCGATCGCCAGCGAGCGCGACGCGGGGACGGCGGGGGACGGCGCGGGCACCGCGGGCCGGGGCGGCCTGCTGAAGAACGGGGTCCCGGAGGCCACCTGCATCCGCACCCCGAGCCGGAACTCCAGGAACTCCTTGCGGCTCTCGCCGACGTACGCCCACGGGAACTCCCGGGCGTGCACCCCTATCGCCCGGAACACGTCCAGCGCCTCGGTCCAGCGCTCGCCCATGATCAGCATCAGCGCCAGACGGTTGCGGAAGCCGGCTGCTTCCGGGTCGCCCGGCTCGTACCAGGCGGAAAGCTCCAGGGCGCGCGCGATCGCCGCCCGGACGCGGTCCGGGGCGACGGGGCCGTCCGCGGTGGAGTCGTCGGAGACGACCTCGTACTCGACGGCGGCGATCAGCGGCAGCGCGTGCAGCTGGGAGCCGGGCAGTGCTCCCGCGGCGGCCCGCTCGGCGAAGTCGAACATCTCCTCGTGCGAGCCGTACCACTTGTCGCACAGATACTGCAGCGCGGTGGCGTGGCAGCCGTAGTGGTGCGGGGAGCGGGCGACGGCCTCGGCCCAGTAGGCGTCGAAGACCGCGCGGGGAGCCTGGCTGCCGCGCGCGTGGGTGAGCGCGATCTCCCACGGCACCGGGTCGGTGGGGTTGAGCTCGGCCGCACTCGCGACCACCGGCAGGGCGTCGTCGAGCAGCGCGAAGAAGGCCCGGAACTGGTCCTCGGACACATGCCGGGCGCGGTACCCGGTCCGTATCTCCCAGGCCTGCTGGATACAGAGGTCCGCCTTCACCAGCACCGCGTCCGGGTCCTCCGGGGTGGCCGCCAGCCAGCCCTCCAGCCACCCGGGGTTGTGCAGGGCGCACTCGGCCAGCGCACTGACGCACACACTGCGCCGCTCCCACTGGGCCCCGAGCCGGGTCAGGGCCAGCAGCTCACGGGCGGGTCCCGCGTCCCCCGTGCCGGCCGCCGTCAGCGCGGACCGCAGTTCGGGATCCGCCACGGCGTCGACGGTCACGGCGTCGTCCGGCGGCAGATCGGCGCCCACGGCGGAGCCGTGCCGGAGCATGCGAGGCAGGGACATCAGGGATCGCAGGGACACGAGCGCATATTGAACAGGCAGCGACGGTCATCCACCAGAGACCTGGGGCGCACACCCCGGTTTGACCCCCTGGATCGCGGCCCGTAACCTTGTCCCTCGGTGTGTTTCCATACGCGCCCACCCCTGAGCAACTCCCTCCCGGCGGTCTGTGCCGTCCGGGAGAGGCCGCTCGTCCTTCCGGATCGTCGCAGGCTCCGGCCTGTGTGAGCGGCTGGCATCAGGGGGCCCGTTCCGAGCGAGAGTGAGATCCGCGTGTACGCCATCGTGCGCAGCGGTGGTCGTCAGCACAAGGTTGCTGTTGACGACATCGTTGAGGTTGACAAGATTCCCACTGCCAAGGTTGGCGACACGGTCGAGCTCTCGACCCTGCTCGTTGTCGACGGCGACGCTGTGACCAGCGACCCGTGGGTGCTGGCCGGTATCAAGGTCACGGCCGAGGTCGTGGACCACCACAAGGGCGCGAAGATCGACATCCTTCGCTACAAGAACAAGACCGGCTACCGCCGTCGCCAGGGTCACCGTCAGCAGTACACGGCGATCAAGGTCACCGGCATCCCCACGGCTGCGAAGTAAGGGACTGAGGAGAGATGGCACACAAGAAGGGCGCATCGTCCACCCGGAACGGTCGCGACTCCAATGCTCAGCGGCTCGGCGTGAAGCGCTTCGGCGGTCAGGTCGTCAACGCCGGTGAGATCCTGGTCCGCCAGCGCGGCACCCACTTCCACCCGGGCTCGGCCGTCGGCCGCGGCAGCGACGACACGCTGTTCGCGCTGGAAGCCGGTGCTGTGGAGTTCGGCACCCACCGTGGCCGCAAGGTCGTGAACATCGTTCCGGTCGCCAAGTAGTTCGGCAGCTGTAGAGCGGTTTCTGCGGAGGCGGACCTCACTTCCCGTATGGGAAGCGGGTCCGCCTTCGCTGTGTTACGAGTAAGACAATCTCTACCCTTGAGACATATCCGTACCTGGAGGCACACCCATGACCACCTTCGTGGACCGCGTCGAACTGCATGTCGCCGCGGGTAACGGAGGCCACGGCTGCGCCTCCGTTCACCGGGAGAAGTTCAAGCCGCTCGGCGGACCCGACGGCGGCAACGGCGGCCGTGGCGGCGATGTCATCCTGGTCGTCGACCAGTCGGTGACGACCCTGCTCGACTACCACCACAGCCCGCACCGCAAGGCCACCAACGGCCAGCCCGGCGCCGGCGACAACCGTTCCGGCAAGGACGGCCAGGACCTGGTGCTGCCCGTGCCGGACGGCACCGTCGTCCTCGACAAGCAGGGCAATGTCCTCGCCGACCTGGTCGGGCAGGGCACGATCTTCGTCGCCGGTCAGGGCGGCCGTGGTGGCCTCGGCAACGCGGCGCTCGCCTCGGCCCGCCGCAAGGCCCCCGGCTTCGCCCTGCTCGGTGAGCCCGGCGAGGCGCGTGATGTCGTCCTGGAGCTCAAGACCGTCGCCGATGTGGCCCTCGTCGGCTACCCGAGCGCGGGCAAGTCCTCGCTGATCTCGGTGCTCAGCGCCGCCAAGCCGAAGATCGCTGACTACCCCTTCACCACCCTCGTGCCGAACCTCGGTGTCGTCACCGCCGGCTCGACCGTCTACACCATCGCCGACGTCCCCGGCCTGATCCCCGGTGCGAGCCAGGGCAAGGGCCTGGGCCTGGAGTTCCTGCGGCACGTCGAGCGCTGTTCCGTGCTGGTGCACGTGCTCGACACGGCGACGCTGGAGTCCGACCGCGACCCCGTCTCCGACCTCGATGTGATCGAGGCCGAGCTGGCGCAGTACGGCGGTCTCGAGGACCGTCCGCGCATCGTCGTCCTCAACAAGATCGACATCCCGGACGGCCAGGACCTCGCCGACCTGATCCGCCCCGATCTCGAGGCGCGCGGCTACCGCGTCCTCGAGGCGTCGGCCGTTGCCCGTACCGGCCTGAAGGAGCTCTCCTTCGCCCTCGCCGAGATCGTCGCCCAGGCGCGAGCCGCCAAGCCGCTGGAGGAGGCGACCCGGATCGTCATCCGCCCGAAGGCCGTCGACGACACGGGCTTCACGGTCGTACGCGAGGAAGAGAGCCTGTACCGGGTCCGCGGCGAGAAGCCCGAACGCTGGGTCCGCCAGACCGACTTCGCCAACGACGAGGCCGTGGGCTACCTCGCCGACCGCCTCAACCGCCTCGGTGTCGAGCAGGAGCTGATGAAGGCCGGTGCCCGGTCGGGCGACGGCGTGGCCATCGGCCCCGAGGACAACGCCGTGGTCTTCGACTGGGAGCCCACCGTCATGGCGGGCGCCGAAATGCTCGGCCGCCGTGGCGAGGACCACCGCTTCGACGCCCCGCGGCCCGCGGCCCAGCGCCGCAAGGACCGTGACGCGGAGCGCGACGACGCACAGCGCGAATACGACGATTTCGACCCGTTCTAGGACGGCCTGCCGGTCGTTTATCTCTGCGGCGCACGACGGCGCGGCGGGAGGGCGAGTCGTCCCGATGATTCCGATCCACATCGGTACATCGGGCGACACAACCTCCCGCCTCCGGACACCGTCTTGTACGCCGGGGTGGGGTGAAGAGCCCCTGCAGAGCGAACGGAGCGCCGGTGAAGATTTCCTTCCTCATTCACACGATCTACGGCATCGGCGGGACCATCCGCACGACGCTGAATCTCGCTGAGGAACTGGCCGACCGGCACGAAATCGAAATCGTCTCCGTCTTCCGGCACCGGGATGCCCCCCTCTTCGCCATCGACCCCCGCATCAGCGTCGTCCCGCTGGTGGACACGCGGCCCTCGTCACCGGCGAACGAGAAGAAGCATCCGCTCCACCTGGAACCCGCGGAGCTGTTCCCGAGGAACGAGGCGCGTTACAAGGAGTACAGCCGGCTCACCGACGAGCGCGTGCGCGACCACTACGCCGCGTCCGACGCGGACGTGATCATCGGGACCCGGCCCGGACTGGTCGCCTACACCGCCCGGTTCGCTCCCGAGCGCGCGGTGCTCGTCGGCCAGGAGCACATGTCGCACAACCACCACAAGCCCGAGCTGCGCGCCGAGATGCGCGACCACCTCACCCGGCTCGACGCCTTTGTGACCGTGTCCGAAGGCGATGCCGCCTCCTACCGGGAGCAGATGCCGCTGCCGGACACCAAGGTGCTCGCCATCCCCAACAGCGTGCCGGAGCCCATGGTCCGACCGTCCGACACCTCGGGGACCACGGTCGTGGCGGCGGGCCGGCTGGCATCGGAGAAGCAGTACCACGTGCTCATCGAGGCGTTCGCCAAGGTCGTCGCCGTACGGCCGGCGTGGACGTTGCGCATCTGCGGCTGGGGCAACCAGAAGGACCGGCTGCGGCGCCGGATCGACGAACTCGGCCTGTACAACAGCGTGCACCTCATGGGGCCGCGCTCACCCATCGAACCGGAGTGGGCCAAGGGCGCGATCGCCGTCTCCACGTCCCGGCACGAGTCCTTCGGCATGACGCTCGTGGAGGCCATGCGCTGTGGACTGCCGGTGGTGAGCACCGACTGCGACTACGGGCCCCGGGAGATCATCGACGACGGCGTGGACGGAATCCTCGTCCCCGTCGGCGACGCCGAGGCGGTCGCCCGGGCACTGCTCAGGCTGATCGACGATGAGGACCTGCGGCGCCGGATGGGCGCCGCGGCACAGCGCGGCGCGCGGCGCTTCGACCCCGGCCCGGTCGCCAAGCAGTACGAGGAGCTGTTCGCCGAGCTCGGCGCGGCCGGCGCGCAGCGCGGCGCGTCCCACGAGGCGGCCCAGGACATCGCGGACGGCGGCGAGTTCGCCCCGGTCGCGGACTGCGTGGCGGACGACGACGGTGCGCTGACCGTCACGCTCCTGCCCCGGGGGCCCCACGGCTACGGCGGGCCCGGCCTCGGCCACGGCGCCGGGCTGGAGCTGGTGTGCAGCCACCCGGACGCGGCGGTCGAGGACCGGACGTTCCCCTTCGACCGGGAGGGCACGGCGGTCGTTCCCGCGGACGTCGGGTTCGCCGAGGGCGTGTGGACCTGCCATGCCGCACCGGCGGACGGTGCGCGGGTGACGCTCTCGGCCCGCGCCGTCGACCAGCGCGGATCGATGCACGCCGGTGAGCGGACGGAGGCCGGCGAGCCCGTCCGTCAGCTCGTCCCCTATGTCAGACAGGGCGCGCTCTCGCTGCGCTCCTGGGTTAGGGCTGTGCACGCCGAGGCCGGTGACATCACTCCCGGTGGCCGCGCGTTCACGATCACCGGCCGGCTGCTCGGACGGGCAACCCTGTCCGGCCGCCCCGTTCTGTTGCTGCGCCGTCGCGGAGCGTACGCACTGGAGCTGCCCTTCCCCGGTGACCGGGTGGGCAGCGACGGCTTCTCCTTCACCGTCCCCTGGTCGACCCCGGCGGATCTGCAGGCCGACGCACATGATGTGTGGGATCTGTGGATCCGGTATTCACCTGACGCCGCACCGGTTCGGCTCGCTCGCGTACTCGACGATGTCGTGGAAAAGGGATCTCTCTTCACCTATCCCGCCATCGACGTGGCCAAGCGGCGATCTCTGACACTATTGCGTGCGATTGCCCGCAAACTCCGTGGCGAGCCCCGGGAAAAGGCGACCGTCAAGGTCTTCTACAGCGCGGCCAACGAACTCGTACTGAATGTTGTCGACAAGCCGATCAAGTAGCCACGTGCCTCTTGGGCCTCTGTGGTGTCAGTCACCCCACGAGCGGGGCGAGTATTCGCCAATTCCCTGGCCATACGGTGAACATCCGGTTTCTGCGAAGTGTGGGGTGCCGGACGTCCGCCTTGCGAGACGGTCACGGAGAGTGCGACCATCGGCCCGTCCCCCAGTCATCGCAAGGTAGGTCGTTCTGTGTCTGTGCCGCACGAAGCCAAGCCCCGCACCACCGCAGTCGTGCTCGCCGGGGGCACCGGGCAGCGCGTGGGTCTTGCGATCCCGAAGCAGCTGCTGAAGATCGCCGGCAAGGCTGTCATCGAGCACACACTCTCGATCTTCGAGCAGGCCGAGTCCATCGACGACGTGATCGTGCTGATGGCGCCGGGTTTTGTGCCCGACGTGGAGCGGATCATCGCCAAGGCAGGGCTGACCAAGGTGACCCAGGTCATCGAGGGCGGCTCGACGCGCAACGAGACCACCGAACGCGCCATCGCCGCGCTGGGCGAGGGGCTTGCCGAGGGTGAGGACCGCAACGTCCTCTTCCATGACGCTGTGCGGCCGCTTCTGTCACAGCGAGTGATCCAGGACTGTGTGGACGCGCTCGACCGCTATCAGGCCGTCGATGTCGCGATCCCGTCGGCGGACACCATCATCGTCACGCGCACCCACGGCGAGGACGGCGAGTTCATCACGGACGTGCCGGACCGCTCCAGGCTGCGCCGCGGCCAGACGCCGCAGGCCTTCAAGCTCTCCACGATCCGCAGGGCGTACGAGATCGCCGCCGGGGATCCCAACTTCCAGGCCACGGACGACTGTTCGGTGGTCCTGAAGTACCTGCCCGACGTCCCGATCCATGTCGTCGCGGGCGACGAGTACAACATGAAGGTGACGCAGCCCGTCGACGTCTTCATCGCCGACAAGCTGTTCCAGCTGGCCTCGACCGCCGCTCCCCGTCAGGCCGACGAGGCCGCGTACCGCGAACTGCTCGCCGGGCGCACGCTGGTGGTCTTCGGCGGGTCGTACGGCATCGGCGCGGACATCGCCGAACTGGCCCGGAAATACGGCGCGAAGGTCTACGCCCTGGGCCGTTCCACCACCGGTACCCATGTCGAGAACCCGGAGCACATCGACGACGCCCTGTCGAAGGCGTACTCCGAGACCGGCCGTATCGACTACGTCATCAACACCGCGGGTGTGCTGCGTATCGGCAAGCTCGCCGAAACGGACAACAGCACCATTCGGGAAGCGCTGAACGTCAATTACCTTGCTCCCGTGCAGATTGCCCGCGCCTCGTACAAGTATTTGGCGGAGACGAAGGGACAGCTGCTGCTGTACACCTCCTCCAGCTATACGCGCGGCCGCGCAGAGTACAGCCTTTACTCGTCCACGAAGGCGGCGATGGTGAATCTCACCCAGGCGCTGTCCGACGAGTGGGCGGGCGACGGGGTCCGGGTGAATTGCGTCAACCCTGAGCGCACCGCCACCCCCATGCGCACCAAGGCGTTCGGCACGGAGCCGGAGGGCTCGCTGCTGTCGTCGGAGGCCGTGGCGCGAACCTCGTTGGACGTCCTGCTCTCCGAACTGACCGGGCACGTCATCGACGTTCGCCAGCAGGACCCGACCCGCGGCGCCAGTGAGGCCTCGGGCTTCGAGCAGGCTCTCCTTGCAGTTCTGGACCGCGAGGAAGATATGTAATAATCCATCGTTAAAGCATTATTGGGCCTTTGCTGAGCACCGCATTTGTTTATTGCGGAGGCCCGCACCGGTGAAGTCCGGGCTTCCCAGGGAGGCTCAGGCTTCACCATTCCCGCAAAAAGGATCAACCGGCACCCCTTTGGAGCAGGTTCTTCGTGATTTCGACCGCCATTCGTCTGGCCCGCGTGGGCAGCAGGTCAGAGCTGGCCGCCGCGGCCCTGATGGTCCTCGGCTATCCGTGTGTCCTGCTCGCCGCGCTGATCCCGAGCGTCTGGCTTTTCGCCGCTGCGGGTGCCGTGACCTATGCGGCCGACTGGTACCTGCACCAGAAGGGCAGCTACCTCGTCAACCGCCTCGGCAAGGTCCGGGTGGGCCTGTCGATCCGCTTCCTGCTGCGGCAGTTGCTGCTGGTCCTGCTGCTCGCCCGTGAGGATCTGGCGGAGACCCCGCTCTTCTACACGGCCGTCGCCGGCTTCCTGATCTTCTACGGCCTCCAGGCGCCCCACGGCGCCCTCGCGACACTGATCCGCCTGCGCCGCGTCATGCCGGTCGTCACGCGCAACGTGGACCTCGACTCCGTGCGCATCCCGGACGCCCCACCGAACGCGCTGCTGCGCCGCTCCGGCGAGAAGATGCTGCATCTCGACATCCCGGCCGTGGCCGGTGTGCTGATCGCCGCGGCCGGCGGCAAGGACGTCATCGGGTACGTCGGCGTCGGTCTCACCCTCGCCCTCGGCATCCTCTACACCGCGGCCCTCGCGCCCTACCTGCGCCGTCGCCGGCGCGTGCCGGGTGCCGCCGCGGTGCTGAAGGCCGTGAGCGGCTGGCTGCTCGAGTACCGCCCCACCGTCGTGCTGTACTTCTCCGGCTCCGACGAGTCCGCGTACCAGGTCAACATGTGGCTCGAGACCATGGAGCAGATCGACGGCCGGCCGCTGATCATCATGCGCGAGCGCAGCCTGGTCCCGAAGCTGAACGTCACCGAGGTGCCGGTCATCTGCGTGCCCGGCGGTACGCACCTGATGAACCTCGACCTGTCCACGGTCCGCGTCGCGCTGTACCCGGCGAACGTCGGCAAGAACATCCACCTGCTGCGCGTGCCGACGATGAAGCACGTCTTCATCGGTCACGGCGACAGCGACAAGCTGGCCAGCGTCAACCCGTTCAGCAAGGTCTACGACGAGGTCTGGACGGCCGGCCGCGCCGGCCGGGACCGCTACGCACTGGCCGACGTCGGTGTGCGCGACGAGGACATCGTCGAGGTCGGCCGCCCGCAGCTCGCGCCCATCAGGACCGCGAACGGCGTCTCGAAGAACCCGATCCCCACCGTCCTGTACGCCCCCACCTGGGAGGGCTGGGACGACAACCCGGGCAACACCTCGCTGCTGCTGGCCGGGGAGAACATCGTCCGCCGGCTGCTGGACGCCGAGAAGCCCGTACGCGTCATCTACAAGCCGCACCCGTTCACCGGCATCCGCAACAAGAAGGCCAAGGCCGTCCACGCGCGGATCACGGCGATGGTGAAGGCCGCCGCCGCGGAGCGCGCGACCGATCCCCGCTGGGCGGCCCAGGCCGCCGCGGCACAGGGCGACCAGGCCGCCGCGCGGGCCGATCTCATCCGCGTCGAGGCCGAGTTGACGGAGCTCGCCAAGCCGGGCCGCGCGGGCGGGGACGAGTCGGAGACCTCGCGGGTCTCCCTGGCCGACCCGGTACGCCTCGCAGACATCAAGCGGCTGCGAGCCGAGTGGAACCACGCCTACTGGCGCTCCTTCGGCTGGTGGCAGCACAAGGTCGTCACCGGCAGCGAGCCGAAGCTGTACGACTGCTTCAACGAGGCCGACGCCATGGTCTCCGACATCTCCAGTGTCGTCTCGGACTTCATGGCGAGCGGAAAGCCGTACGCCGTGACCGACTCCGCCGCTCTGGGTGTCGACGAGTTCAAGCGGCAGAACACCGCCGCACGGGCCGCGGTCATCCTTTCCAACAGCGCCGAAGAGCTCAACGAGCTGCTGGACGCGGTGACTTCCCTCGAATGCGACCTGCTGGCCGTTGCCCGCAAGGAGCTGAAGGAGTACCTCCTCGGCCCCGACCACCCCACCTCCATGGAGCGGTTCAACGCCGCGGTGCGCACCCTCCAGGCCGGTGCGGAGGCCCGCAACCTCGGTGTCGAGCAGCGCATCGGCGGACAGCGGCTGGGCGAGCTCGACCGCGAGTCGGACGCCGAGGCCGAGACCACCGGCGCCGAGGCTCCCGCCGCGCGCTGACACGGAACCAAGGGGCCCGTACGGCAGACGCCGTACGGGCCCCGCTCGTTTCCGCGCCGGGGAGAGTGCGGGCCGCCCGACTTGTGCCCCTGTCCGGCGCATGCCGCTGTCCAGCGAATGATATGGACAGGCGTCCGCCGCACCCCCTGACATAGATTCGGCGTGTGACAGTGGCAAGACAGCAGGTAACCCAGGCCCGCAGGATCGTCGTCAAGGTCGGCTCGTCGTCCCTGACCACCGCGTCGGGCGGGCTCGACGCCGACCGCGTGGACGCCCTCGTCGACGTGCTCGCGACGATCCGGGGCGGCGGGGAGAAGGAGATAGTGCTGGTCTCCTCCGGCGCCATCGCCGCGGGGCTCGCACCTCTCGGGCTGGCCCGGCGTCCGAAGGACCTGGCGCGGCAGCAGGCGGCCGCCAGCGTCGGCCAGGGGCTGCTCGTCGCCCGCTACACCGCCTCCTTCGCCCGCTACGGCGTACGCGTCGGCCAGGTGCTGCTCACCAGTGACGACACCAGCCGCCGCGCCCACTACCGCAACGCCTACCGCACCCTGGACCAGCTGCTCGACATGGGCGCCGTCCCCGTCGTCAACGAGAACGACACCGTCGCCACCGACGAGATCCGGTTCGGCGACAACGACCGTCTCGCCGCCCTGGTCGCCCATCTCGTCCGGGCCGACCTGCTGGTGCTCCTCTCGGACGTCGACGGCCTGTACGACGGTGACCCGGCGAAGCCCGGCAGTTCGCTGATCGACGAGGTGTACGGCCCCGCCGACATCGAGCACGTCCAGATCGGTTCGGCGGGCAAGGCGGGCGTGGGAACCGGAGGCATGGTCACCAAGGTCGAGGCCGCCAGGATCGCCGCGGCCGCGGGCGTCCCCGTCGTCCTCACCTCCGCCGTCCGCGCCGCCGACGCCCTCGCGGGCCGCGCGACCGGCACCTACTTCCACAGCACCGGCCGCCGCTCCGCCGACCGGCTGCTCTGGCTCGCGCACGCGTCCACCCCGCAGGGCGCTCTGATTCTGGACGAAGGCGCGGTCAAGGCCGTCGTGCAGGGCAGGAAGTCCCTCCTGCCCGCCGGAATCGCCGCCGTCGAGGGCGAGTTCAGCGCCGGGGACCCGGTCGAGCTGCGGGACACCGCCGGCCGCGCCGTGGCCCGCGGACTCGTCAACTTCGACGCCAGGGAGATCCCGCAACTCCTCGGCCGGTCCACCCGGGAGCTCGCCCAGGAACTGGGTCCGGAGTACGAGAAGGAGGTCGTACACAGAGACGATCTCGTCGTCATGCACCCCTGAATCGGCTGAAAGTCCAGCCTCCCGGCAGAGACCTTCACGAAAAGGGCCCCACGTCCCGCCCAGGACTGGTCAACTTTGTTGCGAGGGATTGGCGGGGTACAGCAGGACAACGCAGGCAACAGGAGGCCGCCGGTGAGACGAGCGCGCCCGGGGGATGTGCCCCGAGGGACCGGGGGCATCCCCCACGCCCGAAGGGCCGCGGGCGAGGAACGGCACCTGACCAGCGTCTGGGGGCGCCTCCCGGGGGAGGCTCCGGGCGAAGGTGCCGGCTTCGACGATGCCGAGGAGGGCCGGGAGCGGACCGACGGTCTGCCGGCGGAGACGGATGCGCAGGGCCAGGACCGTGAGCAGTCGAAGCTGTGGCACATCACCCTCAGCGTCTCCGGCGCCGAGGCCCCGCTGCAGGAGGTCAGACGCGGCCTCGAGCAGCTCGCGCACGACCATCCGTTCCTGCTGACCAGCCGCTACGCCCACGACCACGCGGAGATCCGCTACTGGGAAGAGGCGCGGGACCTGCACGACGCCGCCGCGGTGGCCCTCCGGCTGTGGGGCGAGCACCGGTCGAGCGCCAGGCTGCCGCCGTGGGAGATCGTGGGGCTGGAGGTCATCGACCGCCAGACGTACCACCAGCGGCTCGCGGAGGGCTACGGTCCGCCGGCGGCCGCCCGGGTGGGGGTCCATCCCTTCTGAGCCCGGCGGAGCCGCAGCCCGGCGTGGTGGGGATCCCCTTACGGACGATTCGTCTCGCACTGCGGAATACGTACCGGACAGCCACGGCGGGCGCACTACCCTGCGGGTATGACGACGTCCTCGCCGCTTTCGCCGTACGACAACCTCACCCCGGTCGCGCGGGCCGCCTACCGGGCCCGCGCCGCTGCCGCCGACCTCGCGCCGCTGCCGCGGTCGGCCAAGGACGACGCGCTGCTGGCGATCGCGGACGCGCTCGAGGTCCGTACGAACGAGATCATCGAGGCCAACGCCGAGGACGTCGCCCGGGCCCGCGCGGCCGGCACCAGCGAGTCGATCGTCGACCGCCTCACGCTCACCCCCGAGCGGGTGCGCGCCATCGCCGCCGATGTACGCGACGTCGCGGCGCTGCCCGACCCGGTCGGCGAGGTGGTGCGCGGCTCGACCCTGCCCAACGGCATCGACCTGCGCCAGGTGCGCGTCCCCCTCGGTGTCGTCGGGATCATCTACGAAGCCCGGCCGAACGTCACGGTGGACGCCGCAGCCCTCTGCCTCAAGTCGGGCAACGCCGTGCTGCTGCGCGGTTCTTCCTCGGCCTATTCCTCCAACACCGCGCTGGTGCGCGTGCTGCGGGACGCGGTCGGCGGTTCGGGCCTGCCCGCCGATGCCGTCCAGCTCGTGCCGGGTGAATCGCGTGACTCCGTACAGGAGTTGATGCGGGCCCGCGGCCTGGTCGACGTGCTCATCCCGCGCGGCGGCGCCGATCTGATCCGTACGGTCGTCGAGCAGTCCACCGTCCCGGTCATCGAGACGGGGACGGGCAACTGCCATGTGTACGTGGACGCCGAGACCGATCTCGACATGGCCGTCGACATCCTGATCAACTCCAAGGCGCAGCGGCCGAGCGTCTGCAACGCCGCCGAGACGCTCCTCGTCCACCAGGACATCGCGGCCGCCTTCCTGCCGCGCGCCCTGGACGCCCTGGCCGACGCGGGAGTGACCGTGCACGGCGACGAGCGGGTGCTGGGGTACGCCGACGACAGCAAGGCCAAGGTCGTGGCGGCCACGACGGAGGACTGGGAGACGGAGTACCTCTCCTACGACATCGCCGCCGCCGTCGTGGACTCGCTGGACGCCGCCGTGGGGCACATCCGGCTGTGGTCCTCCGGGCACACCGAGGCGATCGTCACCACCTCGCAGGCAGCGGCCCGCCGGTTCACCCAGTTGGTGGACTCGACGACGGTCGCGGTGAACGCGTCCACCCGTTTCACGGACGGTGGTCAGTTCGGCTTCGGCGCGGAGATCGGCATCTCCACGCAGAAGCTGCACGCCCGCGGCCCGATGGGACTTCCGGAGCTGACCTCGACCAAGTACATCGTCACCGGCGACGGTCACACACGGTAGTCGCCCGGGCGTCCACCCCGCGTCACACCGTGGGTCACCCGGCCGTGCGGAGTTCCTCTTCCGTCTGCCCAAACCCAGCGGCCAGGTCTACTCTGATTGCGTGCCGGACGACGTGGGGGGCAAGCCGTTCCCGGACGGCTGGGAGCCTGACGACGACCGCGGAGGCGCGGACGAGGACTTCGCCACCGTGGTGTTCGACGAGGACTTCGTCAGGGCCGCCGAGATCCATGAACCGACCGCCGTCGAGCGGCTGCTCGCCGCCGCCCAGGCCCGCGCCGAGGCCGAGGCCGCCCGCGCGGGATCGGGCATGGGCGTCCACGACGACGAGTTCTACGACGACGCATACGGTCTGTACGGCCGTGAGCGCCTCCACGGCGACGACGGCGAGGAATCGGACCTCGACGAACTCTCCGGCCCTTACGGCAGGCACGGCGGGGCGCTGCGCCCCTACCGCGGCAGCGCCCGCTGGCACCGCCCGGTGGCCTGGATCCTCGCCCTGCTGATGGGCATAGGGATGGTCGCCCTCGCCTTCACCGCCGTCTACCGGGGCGCCGCGGGCAACCGCCAGGACCAGGTGCCTCCGCCGGCCACGACGGAGGTCGACACCACACCGACCGGCTCCGTCCGCGAGCGCGTCGGCGGCCCGTCCGCCTCCGCGGAGTACTCGGCGCCGGCCGTCTCGGCCGATCCGCGCACCCGCTGACCGTCCCGGCCGGCCGCTGACCAGGCGTTGATCACAGCCTGCTCATCCGGAGAGCACCCCGCGAGGGGGAACTCGACGGACTTTGTCGGGTACCAGCGCGTTTACCGAAGCCCCGTCAGACCTACCCTGAAAGTATGGCTGGGCGCGGAGACCCGCCTGAGGGGACACCCGAGGGACTCCCCGGCGGTGGTGAGGACGAGTACCGATCCGTCGTCTTCGACGAATCGTTTGTACGAGCTGCGCGGCTTCAGGAATTCTCCGCGCAGGAACGGATGGGCGATCACGCACGCGCCGTACGCAGTCTGCCCACCTGGAACCTGCGGACCGGCTCCCGGCAGTTCCTCGTGCTCGTCCTCCTGGTGGCCCTCGCCTTCGGCACCGCGATCTATCTGGGGGTACGCAACCCCTATCCGTCGCCGGCCTTCAAGAAGCCGGACTCGCTGCGCATCACGGTGATTCCGCTCGCGCCGCAGGGCCCCGTCCCCGGCGGGACGGCAGCCGACCTCTACGCCCACAGCCCCGCCGCGCAGTTCCGCATCGGCGCCTCCGGGATCACTTCCCCCGGCGCCCGGAGCACCAAGAATTTCTCGGAGAGCCAGGTGACGACCGCGCTGTCCATCGCGAAGGACTACCTCGTGGAGTCCTCGCTCGACCCCGAGGTCCTGACCGGCGGCGCCGTGCGGCCGGTGCGGATGCTGCTCGACCCGGACCAGCTGGAACAGTTCGACCGCAGCATGGCCACCCCGGTCGCCGACGGCCACCACGCAGCCACCGGATGGCTGGTGCGCTTCGACCCGGCGAAGGTGGCGCTCGCCGACCCCCAGGCACGTGTCCGGGGCACCCTGCGCTTCGCCGAGGCGGGGCCCGACGCCCTCGAGGTGACGTCGGACCACAGCTTCGCCTACGCGCTGCGTCCGGTCGTGGCGGGCGGCTCCGCGGCCGGCGAGGCCTCGCTGTTCACCGTCCGCCGCGAGCTGCACTTCCGCTTCGACCGGGAGGACCTGCGCCGACACCGCGCGGAGCTTCTGGTCAGCTATGTCCAGGCCGGACCGCAGGCCTGCTCGGACGACGCGTCCGGCACGCTGCGGCCGCTGCTCGCCGGCCAGCGGGCGACCGGGGGCGTCCCCGCGGGCACGGATCCGTACTCCACGGGCGAGCCCACGGCCTCGCTCTGCGGCACGCTGTCATCCGGCGCCCAGCCGAAGCCCTGACGCCCCGGCTCGGCCCCGACCCCGGCTCCGGCCCTAGCTCTCGGTCGCGGGGCCGTTGGTGGCGCCGTTGCTCCCGTTCGCGGTCGAGCTGTCACCGCTGCCCGCGCCCGTGAACTTGTCGCGAAGCTTCCCGCCCAGGTCCCCAGCGCCGCCGGCTATGTCACCGACCAGCTTCATCAGCGGATCCTTGCTGGTGCGCACCGTGTCGGCGTAGTGCGACGCGGACTCACGGAAGGAGTCGGTGACGGAGGTGTCCTTGTCCTCGGAACGCCGCGGGTAGTGACCGTCCATGATCCGCTGGTGGTCGCGGCTCTCGGCCCACTTCTTCAGCTCGGCCGCACGGACCGTGGTGAAGGGGTGGGAGCGGGGCAGCACATTGAGGATCTTCAGCACGGAGTCGCGCAGATCGCCGCCCTCTTCGTACTCCTCGGCCTGCTTGAGGAACGCGTCGACGTTCATCTCGTGCAGATGGTTGCCACCGGCGATCTTCATCAGGCCGCGCATCGAGGCCTGCAGGTCCTGTCCGACCAGGAGCCCCGCGCGGTCGGCGGACAGCTCCGACTTGCGGAACCACTCACGCAGCGCGGTGACGATCGCCATGATCGCCACATTGCCGAGGGGGATCCAGGCGACCTTCAGCGCCAGGCCGGTGAGGAAGAGCAGGATCGTGCGGTACACGGAGTGGCCGGAGAGGGCATGGCCCACCTCATGGCCGACGACCGCCCGCATCTCCTCCTCGTCCAGCAGCTCCACCAGACCGGTGGTCACCACGATGATCGGCTCGTCCAGGCCGATGCACATGGCATTGGGACGCGGGTCCTGCGTGACGTACATCGCCGGGACCTTCTCCAGGTCCAGGATGTAGCAGGCGTCCCGCAGCATGGTGTGCAGATGCGCGAACTGTGCATCGCTCACCCGCACCGAGTCGGAGAGGAACAGGAGCCGCAGGCTGCGCTCCGGCAGCAGAGCGCTCAGTGCCTTGAAGACGGTGTCGAACCCGCTGAGCTTGCGCAGGGCGACCAGCGCGGAGCGGTCAGCGGGATGTTCGTACGCTCGTGAGGAGATGCCCGGGAAGCGCTTGCGCTGCCTGCTCGGCACGTTCTCGTGACTGCTGTCGGTCATTCAAGCCCCCATGTCTGACCTGATGGTGCGTGATTCGAGTGATCGGCCCGTCCCCCTGACAGACCCCAGACTAGGTGCTGGGGTTGAGGTGCGTCGGGGGCTGTGGACAACTTCGGGAAACGTTGACAACTTCGGGAAACAGTGGACCGGCGACCGCGGAAACGGCGCCGGTGACCACGACAACGACTGAGTCGGCGTGAGCGTGCCCGGGCCGCCCGCTTACGATGTGCCCGAAGTCTCTTCGCTCCGTTTCCCGACGTTCCACGCCGATGTCCGAACCCCGAGTTCCGACTCCCCGATCGATAAGGTCCAGCTGAAGATGAGCCTCGCCAGCACCGCCGCCAACCTGGTCACTCTCGCCGAAGGCGCCGAGCACGGTGGCAACCACGAGAGCCTCAGCCCGTACATCACCGGTGGCGGCGCCTTCGTCGCGCTGCTTCTGCTGCTGTGGATCACCACCCGCTTCAACCGCGACCGCTGAGCCTGCGCCGGCCGAGGGTGCCAGTAGGCTCTGCACGCATGGGAGAGCAGGAAGTGTCAGCGTCCATGGGGTCCGGACCCGCGGGTTCCGGGTCCGGCAGGCGTCGGCTCGGCGTCATGGGCGGGACCTTCGACCCGATCCATCACGGGCACCTGGTGGCCGCCAGTGAGGTGGCCACCCTGTTCCACCTCGACGAGGTGATCTTCGTGCCCACCGGTCAGCCGTGGCAGAAGAGTCACAAGGCCGTGTCGCCGCCCGAGGACCGCTACCTGATGACGGTCATCGCGACGGCGTCCAACCCGCAGTTCTCGGTGAGCCGTATCGACATCGACCGGCCCGGTCCGACGTACACGATCGACACGCTGCGGGATCTGGCGTCCCTCAACGAGGGCGCGGACCTGTTCTTCATCACCGGGGCCGACGCACTCTCCCAGATCCTCGGCTGGCGGGACGCCTCCGAGCTGTTCTCGCTCGCCCATTTCATCGGGGTGACCCGGCCGGGTCACGATCTGACCGACGACGGGCTGCCCGAGGGCGGGGTCTCCCTGGTGGAGGTTCCGGCGCTGGCGATCTCCTCGACCGACTGCCGGGCGAGAGTCGCGAAGGGCGACCCGGTCTGGTATCTGGTGCCGGACGGTGTCGTGCGCTACATCGACAAGCGCCAGTTGTACCGCGGCGAGTGAGCCACGGAGAGGGGCACCGGTGAACGACCAGCAGAATCCGTACGACCCGTACTACCAGCCGCAGATCATCGGCTACGACGAGTACGGGCAGCCGGTCTATCAGCAGCCCCAGCAGTACGACCCCTATGCGCAGCAGCAGCCGCAGCACCCTCAGCAACAGCAACAGCAACAGCAACAGCAACAGCAACAGCAACAACAGCAGGGCACCGAGCAGGGCTACGGCTACGACCCGTACGCCCAGCCCCAGCAGTACGACCCGTACGCCCAGCCTCAACAGCCCCAGCAGACCCAGCCCGGCCAGGGGTACGGCTACGACGACGGCTACGGATACGGCTACGACACCGGCCGTCAGGCCGCCGTGGACACCACGCAGCAGTGGAACATCCCGCAGCAGCCGGTCTCCGAGCCTCCCGTGCAGACACCCGAGCCCCAGCGCGAGCCGGAGCGCGGCGTGCCCGGACAGCGCCGGTCCGACGACGAACGGGACTACCGCACCGAGCAGTTCTCCTTCATCGAGGAGCCCGACGAGGACTCCGAAGACGTCATCGACTGGCTGAAGTTCACCGAGAGCCGCTCCGAGCGGCGCGAGGAGGCGAAGCGCCGCGGCCGCCACCGGGTCGTCGCGCTTGTCGTCGTCCTGGCGCTCGCTCTCGTGGGCGGCGTCGGCTACCTCTGGTACGCGGGCAAGCTGCCGGGCATCTCGGACGCGGAGGCGACGGGCAACACGGCCGCCGGACCGCAGAAGCGCGACGTGATCGTCGTGCATCTGCACAACACCAAGAAGAAGGGCACCTCGACGGTCCTTCTCGTCGACAACGTCACTACCAAGCAGGGCACCACCGTCCTGCTCCCCAACTCCCTCTCCGTGGCGAACGACGACGGAACCGCCACCACACTCGGCAAGTCCGTGGAGGACGACGGTTCGACGGGCACCCGTGAGGCGGTCGGAACCCTCTTCGGCGCCAGGATCAGCGGCACCTGGCGGCTCGACACCCCGTACCTCGAGAACCTGGTCGAGCTGGTCGGCACCATCGACCTCACCACCGACACCGCGGTACCCGGCGCCAAGAAGGGCGAGGCGCCGCTGGTGAAGAAGGGCGAGAACCAGACCCTCAACGGGCGGGCGGCCGTCGCCTACGCCACCCACCTCGGGCCGGGCGAGGCCGAGGCCAAGCAGTTGCAGCGCTTCGGCCAGGTGATGCAGGCCGTCCTGAAGAAGTTCCCCGACGACCCCCGGTCGGCGACCGTCACCGTCGAGACGCTGGCGCAGATCCTCGACCCCTCGCTGACCGAGAAGGACCTGGGAGCCTCCCTGGCCGGGCTCGCGGCACACGCCAAGGGCGGCGACTACACGACGGCCCTGCTGCCCGTGCAGCAGGACGGCACCCTCACCGAGCAGGCCTCCAGCAGCGTCGTCAAGGACATCCTGGGCGGCTCGGTCACGGCGCCGGACAAGGACGCTGCCGTCCGCGTGGGCATCAGGAACGCCACAGGCAAGACGTCAGCCACGGAGACGGCCCGGATCTCCCTGGTCAACGGCGGCTACTCGGTCATCGACGGCGGCAAGGCGGACAGTGCCGCCACCTCGAAGGTCACCTACGGGGACGCGGCCGGGAAGGCCCAGGCCGTCGAGGTCGCCAAGACGCTCGGCCTGCCGGACAGTGCGGTGAAGAAGGGCGCGGCCGCTCCGAACGCCGATGTCACGGTCGTCCTCGGCCAGGACTTCAAGACCGGATGACGCAGGCATGACGACGCCGTGATGATCACGACCGGATCATCACGGCGTGGGCTGTCGGTGGTCCGTGAGACCCTGGTGGGGTTACCCGACCGCCGACGAAAGCCTGCTTGTGACCGCCACGGACCGCTCCATCGAGCTCGTCACCGCCGCCGCCCAGGCGGCGGCCGACCGACTCGCGCACGACATCATCGCCTACGACGTCAGCGACGTGCTGTCGATCACCGACGCCTTCCTGCTCGCCTCCGCCCCGAACGACCGCCAGGTCAAGTCGATCGTCGACGAGATCGAGGAGCGGCTGAACAAGGAGCTCGGCGCCAAGCCGGTCCGCCGCGAGGGGGACCGCGACGCCCGCTGGATCCTGCTCGACTACGTCGACATCGTCGTGCACGTCCAGCACAGCGAGGAGCGTGTCTTCTACGCCCTGGAGCGGCTGTGGAAGGACTGCCCCGAGCTCCCGCTTCCGGAGGACGCGGTGAAGACCCGGGGCAAGGCCGACGAGCACGCCCGGCTCACGGGCGACGCGGACGGTGAGCTGAGCTGAGCGGCACCAACCTTCCGAAGCGCGCCACGGGACGCCGCGTCGTCCTGTGGCGGCACGGTCAGACCTCGTGGAACCTGGAGCGCCGATTCCAGGGCTCCACGGACATCGCCCTGACCGAGACCGGCGTCGCGCAGGCGCGCCGGGCGGCCCGGCTGCTGGCCTCCCTGAAGCCGGATGTGATCGTGGCATCCGATCTTCAGCGGGCCGCCGCCACGGCCGGCGAGCTGGCCGCGCTCACGGGCCTCGACGTCTCGTACGACGCCGCGCTGCGTGAGACGTACGCGGGGGTCTGGCAGGGGCTCACCCATGACGAGATCCTCGCGCAGCACGGCGAGCAGTACACGGCGTGGAAGCGCGGTGAGCCCGTGCGTCGCGGCGGTGGCGAGCTGGAGTCCGAGGTCGCCGACCGGGCGGCTCCCGTCGTGCTTCGTCACGCCGAGAAGCTTCCCGAGAACGGCACGCTGGTCGTGGTCAGCCACGGTGGCACCATCCGGACCACCATCGGCCGGCTGCTGGGCCTGGAGGCGCAGCACTGGGAGAGCCTCGGCGGACTCTCCAACTGCTGCTGGTCGGTGCTCGGTGAGGGCGCGCGCGGCTGGCGGCTGCTGGAGCACAATGCGGGCACCCTGCCGGAACCGGTCTTCGGCGACGACGACTGAGGCGGCTCCGCGGACCTTCGGCCGGGACGACCGATCCGGCCCGGTCCGGGCCCCTTGCGGCCCGGACCCCGGATTTCACTTTCCGGCAGGTCGCAGGCTAAAGTTCTTCTTGTTCGCAGCGCCGAGCGCGAAGAACACGCGGGGCTATAGCTCAGTTGGTAGAGCGCCTGCATGGCATGCAGGAGGTCAGGAGTTCAATTCTCCTTAGCTCCACAATCGGTTTCTCCATCCGGATCCCGTCCTCTCAGAGGGCGGGATTTCGCGTTTCCCGCCTCTGGAGCGACCGCAGGCATTCGACGCGCCGCCGGCTCTCCTCGTCGTCCGGGGTGTAGGCGACGATCCGGCACTCGGGCATGCCGTTGATCGACAGCGACACGGACGTCATCCGCACCTCGCCCACGGCCTTGTGGCCGGAAGGTCTTCACCCGCGGCCCGGGCGGCATGACATCGCCGCTCTCCCACAGCTCGGCGAAGTACCCATCAGCGGCAGCTCCGCTTCGCGGAAGACCACGGGACAGTCGGGCTCGGGAAGGACGAAGAGTGTCCACAGCACATTGCGCAGGGCGGTCCTGGCCGGGTCCATGGCGAACAGCTCGCGGTAGGCGGGATTGGTCGCCAGCACGTCGTACCGGGCGTTGTCGACGGCGGCAGGGTGCGGGTCAAGGGCGTCGATGATGCCCCTGGATCTCAGGAGAGACGCTCTCCGCGGACGCCTGGGCCTCCTCCGCGTACGGCACCTCGGCCAGGTGGTAGAGATGCTCGCGCTCGGGCTGGTCGAGGCGGAGCGTGCGCGCGACGGCGTGCAGGACCTGGGCGGAGGCGTTGATCGGACGGCCCTGCTCGAGCCAGGTGTACCAGGTGACGCCGACACCCGAGAGCGGCCGACGCCAGTGGCTTGCTGGTCACTGTCACACAGCTCGGACAGGTGCTCGGCATCGCCCTTTTCGGCACACTGTTCCTGAATCGGCAGACAGTACACGGGGCGGAGGGGTCCGCCGACGCCGTGTGGGCGTGCGCGCTCGCGCTGGCAGCCGCATCGATCTTGGGAGCTGTGGCCGGTCTCGTACGCAAACGCCGCTGACCCGCTTGCGCGGCCGTGGCAGAATCGGACGGCCGGAGGGACACCGGCCAGGACGGGAAGGAGAGCACGATGTCCGCCAGCAGGAGCGAGGAGGCCGATGGTCTGCTTGCACCGGCGGAGGCCCGTGCTCTCCTCAACTGCCCGTCCTGCGGATCGGCGCATGTTGCCCAGGTCCTCGGCGACAATGGCGGAGTTTCTTACGTGTGCACGTCCTGCGGCCACAGCTGGAGCTGAGTGATGGGTGCACACAGGCGTAAATGCGACTGGTGCGGCAGTGGTACGCCCATCGTCCGGGACATGGATCCGGTCAATCCCGAGTACCAGTACTGGTGCGAGGAGTGCGCGCGGGCGCTGATCATAAAGGGCGACCCGATCGAGACCTATCGGGAGCTGGAGGGCGAGCCGATCTATGGCCGCCTTCTGGACGAGCACTGCACGCTGAAGCGTTTCTACTCGTTCGCCACGGCCTGATCGTCGCGGCCGTCAACAACCAGGGCACCGGCCGCCGTTCCGGGGCGATCCTGCCTCGGAGGGAGCGGCGCAGCCGCAGACCGGGACCGCGCAGGCGCGCTTCTCAGGCCGTCCGGCGCCCACGGCATCCATCGACCCGCACCTGGGCATGGCAGCGACTCCCAGGGCCCGTCACGCCCCCTGGCCGGGGGTGTCCGGGAAGCCGGACGAGCGCCCCCTGCGGCGACGGGCCGCAGCCTCCGTGTCGCGATCGGCAAAAGGGGATGTTTCGGCCTTCTCCGTGCAGAACGGAAACGATTTGGTGAAGCGCCGTGGAGGGCGTTAATGTTGTCGACGTCGCCGCGAGGGAAACCTTCGATCAAGGCGACTCTTCGCAAGGGGCTATAGCTCAGTTGGTAGAGCGCCTGCATGGCATGCAGGAGGTCAGGAGTTCAATTCTCCTTAGCTCCACAGAGATCACTCAGAAATCCCGCCGGGTCGAGACGACCGGCGGGATTTCTGCTGTTCCGCACCGGACGGCGCCGGAAAAGGGCGGGCCACCCCACCGGGGTGGCCCGCCCTCACAGGTGCGGGACCGTCAACCGCGGCCGCTGCCCAGCGCCTTGCGGTTGGAGGCCGGCAGCTCGGGACGGGGAGGCTTGGGCGACGGAGCCCCGGTCTGCTCGATACGCATCGCCAGAGCCGGGCACCGCCGTACGGCCCGCTGTGCCCGCCCCCGCATGTGCATCGGCACGACCGCGTCGGCCACCGACGGGTAGCCGTCGGGGTTGAGCCGGATCAGCTCCGGGATGATGTCCGCGCAGAGACCGTGGCCCTGGCACAGCGTCCAGTCGATGAAGACCTTCTCGCCGCTCGGGATCGACTCTTCGGCCTCCTCGTACCCGGGCATCGGAAGCGGCAGCACGCCTGTCGTCTCCCGGCCGCAGCCGCCGTGCAGCACATGCGCCGCAAGGTCGTCCGTGAACGCCGACAGGGTCGAGGCGAAGAAGCGCGCCGAGCCGTCGGGGTGCTTGCACGCGCCGCGGCCCTTCACGGCCTGCGTCACCTCGCGCAGCGCCTCCAGGGCCGCCGGGCCGCCGCCGTTCATGACGTCCGCCAGACCGCCGGCCGCGGCGGGCAGGCCGAGCTTGCACGGCCCGCACTGACCGGCCGTCTCGGCAGCGAGCCAGTTCGCCACCCGCAGTGCCTCGCCCAGCGGACATGTCTCGGGACCGATCGGCAGGATCGCGCCCGCGCCGAGCGAGCCACCCACCGCTGCCAGCGACTCACGCGAGACGACCGACTCGTGGACGGCCACCGAGTCGATCCAGTTGCCGTGGTAGCCACCGGTGAGCACGCCCTGGGGGAGCGGAGGGGCGCCCGCCAGTTGCAGTACGTACCGCAGCGGCACACCCGTGGGGACCTCGACGACCATGGGGCGCGCGACCGCGCCGGAGATCGTCAGCATGACCGTGCCCGGCTCGGACCCCACCCCGGTGTTGCCGTAGCGCCGGGCACCGATGCGGGCGCCGATGGCGAGCTGTGCGAACGTCTCCGCATTGGACAGCAGTGTCGGCGCGCCGCCGACGCCCGTGTCGGACGCCCTTTCGCGGCGGCCGGGCGGCAGAGCCGGACCGCCGTTGACCGCGCGGATGACCGAAGACGCCTCACCGGAGACCATGCGCTCGGGCGTACGGACGATCCGCGCGCGCAGCTGCTGCCCGCGCCGGTCGGACAGCCCGCGCTCGGCCAGTGCGGCCCGCATGGACATCTCCGTGGAGTTGCGCGTGACCGCGACGACCAGGGTGCGCGCGCCGAGCGCCTCGGCCGCCAGCAGTGCGCCGTCCAGGATCAGATGGGGAGCGCGGTTGAGCAGAACGGTGTCCTTGCGGCAGGCGGGCTCGCCCTCACTGCCGTTCACCACGACGACGGGCCGCACCCCGCGCCGGATGGCCGACTTGGCCACGGCGCGCAGCTTCTGGCCGAAGGGGAAACCGGCGCCGCCTCGGCCGCGCAGGGTTATGTCCTCGGCGAGCTGGGCGAGCCGCTCGCCGGTCATCGGTTCCAGCGGTCCGTGCACCTTGAGGTGCATCTGGAGATCCAGGCGCTCGACGAGGTCGAACCCCTGGGTCAGCTGGGGAAGGCCGACGACTCGGACCTCGGGGACATCGGGGAGGGGGGCGTTCAAGGTCGGTCTCCTGCGGGCGCGTTCCAGGGCTCTCCGGCTTGAGGCGGAAAGAGCGGTCCGGGCATCGCTTGGGTTTCGTCGTACGCGGCGGGATTACCGGTCTCGTACGGGGAGGGAGTTGCTTCGTAGGGCGAGGTCGATGGCGGGTCGTACAGGGGAGTCTCGTACGACGGAGCGGTGAAGGACCCGGTGTCGTAGGACGGAGCGGTGAAGGACCCGGTGTCGTAGGACGGAGCGGTGAACGACCCGGTGTCGTACGAGGGGGCGGTGTCGTACGACGGGGTGGGGAACGTCCCCGTGTCGTACGCCGGGGCCGTGAACGAGCCGGTGTCGTAGGAGGGCGTGGGGACCGAACCCGTGTCGTAGGACGGAGTGGGGAAGGACCCGGTGTCGTACGCGGTTCCGGGGGCGGGTGCGCCGTACGCGGGGGAATCGTACGACGGAGGGGCGGGCGGCACCGGCTCGGCCGGGAAGGCCTGCGCGGGCCGCGGGGGAGAGGGGGTCGGCCAGGCGCCCGGGGCGGGGCCGTCGTCCGAGACGACGGGAATCTCCTCCGTCATCGGAATGCGCTCCGCCAGCGGGGCGTTCGGGTCGCCGGCCAGGGACACCGCGCGGTAGGCGGCCGAGATGCCGGTGCCCGCACCGGCACCCGCTCCCACGCCACCGCTCCTGATGACCGGCTCGGCGTCGGGCGGCGGCGGAGCCTCGTACAGCTGCGGGGAGGGCGCTTCGAGCCGGGGCTGGCGGCGTGTCTGGCCGAGGGCCGACGGGGACTGGAAATCCCGCTCGGGCGGCCGCTGGGAGGGGATGCCGTTCATCCGGTCGAGGCCGATCGGCGCGGTCACACCCGTCGCACCGGGCAGTGGGGAGGAGCTCAGGTCGCGCAGCGACTGCTCGCCGATGCCGTCATCGGCGGAGCGGCCGGTCAGGCTCAGGATCTTGTTGGCGATATGGCGCTGTGTCGGGCGCGGCAGCATCCGCACGGCCACCGCACCGGCGACGCCCATCAGCGCCAGGCAGTACATCGTCATCACCCAGGTCGCCGCCGGGCGGCCGGTGTACAGGCCGTGCATCAGGGCGAAGCACCAGGCCGGGTAGGCCAGCATGTGCAGCGGGCGCCAGCGGCCCGCGACCTTGATGTTGCCCGCGAGCGCACTGCGCAGTGCCCCGGTCGTGCCCGCGACCACCATCAGCAACCCGGCCAGCGAGCCCATGCCGATCAGACCGTCCGTGCCCGTGACGCCCAGCCCGAACGGGATGAGGGCACCGATCAGCTCCACGTGTCCCAGCGACACCTTCACGGTGCCGTGCAGCAGCAGGAAGCCGAGTGAAGCGGTCGCGGTGGCGCGGTGGATGGCCTGCGCGAGCAGCCGGTGGCGCGGCGACAGCAGCAGCCGGTCCGTGGCGATCAGACCCCACGCTATGGACGCGGTCAGCGACACCAGGGACAGGACACCGGTGGTGAAGTCGAGCGTGGCGCGAAAGCTGTCGCTCCCGAGGACGGCTATCAGGGGTATGAGCACGAGCACACCGACCGTCAGACCACCCTGCACCGGGCGGCTGAGCCCGGTACTCGGTTGAGCTGCCGTTCGGTTGTTGCGACGAGGGTTCATGGGGCGACTCCGAATGTGCGGGAAATGCGGTCCCGTTGACGCATGCTAGGTCGACCCATACCGAGCGGTACGACGTTTTGGCGTTTAGAGAGCGGAACCACAGACAACTGACTCTGGGGTTGCCCTGGATAGGTCCGATACGCGGGGTAACTTGGACCCCTCACGGGTGGTGCGACGGCTGTCGAGGCGTGTGCCGGCGTCTGTCGTGACATCTGTCCGCCCCTCGTTTCTGGATCTCGAGGACGGCATGTGTATCCCCATACGGATACATACGCAGCCCGGCCCCGATTGTCTCTAGGTTTCCGCGAGATCGGTGCCACAGGTCCAACCGGTGCCGGTGCCGGGCGCCGGGAACGCTCCGTGCGGTACCCTGACGCCATGCGTGCCGTACGCCTTCTGCTTAGCGAGCCGCGCTGATCAGTCCCGACGGATGAAAAGGTCCCGTCGGAATCGGCGCGGCGTCCCCTCCTGTGCGAGGGGTCTTTTTGTTTGTGGGCTTTCCGAACCGCTGGCAGAGACGATCGATGGAGCTTTAAGGATCATGAGCGAGACGAATTCTGCTGCCGAGGTGGCCGCGCCGCACCGCTACACGGCTGCGATGGCTGCCGACATCGAGGCACGCTGGCAGGACTTCTGGGACGCCGAGGGCACCTACGAGGCGCCCAATCCCACCGGTGACCTGGCCGGCGATCCCGCCGTGGTGGCCCGGCCCAAGAAGTTCATCATGGACATGTTCCCGTACCCCTCGGGTTCGGGGCTGCACGTCGGGCACCCGCTGGGCTACATCGCCACCGATGTGTACGCCCGCCACCAGCGCATGAGCGGGCACAACGTCCTGCACACGCTGGGCTTCGACGCCTTCGGCCTGCCCGCCGAGCAGCACGCCGTCGCCACCGGCACGCACCCCCGGGTCTCGACCGAGGCCGCCATGGACAACATGAAGGTCCAGCTGCGCCGGCTGGGTCTGGGCCACGACAAGCGCCGGTCCGTCGCGACGATCGACCCGGACTACTACAAGTGGACCCAGTGGATCTTCCTGCAGATCTTCAACTCCTGGTACGACCAGGAGTTGAAGAAGGCCCGTCCGATCGCGGAGCTGGTGGCGCAGTTCGAGAGCGGCGAGCGGTCGGTGCCCGGAGGTCGCGCGTGGAGTGAGCTGAGCCCCCTGGAACGCGCCGACGCGCTGGGCGAGTACCGCCTGGCGTACGCGTCCGACGCCCCCGTCAACTGGAGCCCCGGACTGGGCACCGTCCTGGCGAACGAAGAGGTCACCGCCGACGGCCGGTCCGAGCGGGGCAACTTCCCGGTCTTCAAGGCCAAGCTGCGCCAGTGGAACATGCGCATCACCGCCTATGCCGACCGGCTGCTGGACGACCTGGACGCGCTGGACTGGCCCGAGGCCATCAAGCTGCAGCAGCGCAACTGGATCGGCCGCAGCGAGGGCGCCCGCGTCGACTTCCCGGTCGACGGTCACGCCGATGCGCCGATCACCGTCTTCACCACCCGCCCCGACACCCTGTTCGGCGCGACCTACATGGTGCTGGCCCCCGAGCACGGTCTGATCGACGCGATCCTGCCTGCCCAGTGGCCCGTGGGCACCAAGGACGCGTGGACCGGAGGCGCCGCGACCCCGGCCGAGGCCGTGGCCGCGTACCGCAAGCAGGCCCAGACGAAGAGCGAGGTCGAGCGGCAGACCGAGCACAAGGACAAGACCGGTGTCTTCACCGGTGCTCACGCCCTGAACCCGGTCACCGGCACTCCTATCCCCGTCTTCGTCGCCGATTATGTGCTGATGGGCTACGGCACCGGCGCGATCATGGCCGTCCCCGGGCAGGACGAGCGGGACTGGGAGTTCGCCGAGGCCTTCGAGCTGCCCATCATCCGCACCGTGCAGCCCCCGGAGGGCTGGGAGGGCGAGGCCTTCGGCGGCCAGGGACCGGCGATCAACTCGGCGAACGACGAGATCTCGCTGAACGGTCTGGACGTCGCCGAGGCCAAGGCCAAGATCACCGAATGGCTGGCCGGCCGCGGTATCGGCGAGGGGACGATCAACTTCCGGCTGCGCGACTGGCTGTTCAGCCGGCAGCGCTACTGGGGCGAGCCCTTCCCGATCGTCTACGACGAGGACGGCGTCGCGCACGCGCTGCCGGAGTCGATGCTGCCGCTGCAGCTGCCGGAGGTCGACGACTACTCGCCGCGCACCTTCGATCCCGACGACGCCGACTCCCGGCCCGAAACGCCTCTGTCGCGCAACGAGGAGTGGGTGAACGTCACCCTGGACCTGGGCGACGGCCCCCGCCGGTACCGCCGCGAGACCAACACCATGCCCAACTGGGCGGGTTCGTGCTGGTACGAGCTGCGCTATCTGGACCCGCACAACAGCGAGAAGCCGGTCGACCCGGCCATCGAGCAGTACTGGATGGGGCCGCGCGAGGGCATGCCGCACGGCGGTGTCGACCTGTACGTGGGCGGCGCCGAGCACGCCGTACTGCACCTGCTGTACGCACGCTTCTGGTCCAAGGTGCTGTTCGACCTGGGCTACGTCTCGTCCGTGGAGCCGTTCCACAAGCTGTTCAACCAGGGCATGATCCAGGCGTACGTCTACCGGGACAGCCGCGGCTTCCCGGTACCCGCCGCCGAGGTCGAGGAGAGGGACGGCGCGTTCTTCTTCGAGGGCGAGCCGGTCAAGCGCGAGCTGGGCAAGATGGGCAAGTCCCTGAAGAACGCCGTCACTCCGGACGAGATCTGCGCCGAGTACGGAGCGGACACGCTGCGTCTGTACGAGATGGCGATGGGCCCCCTGGACGTCTCGCGCCCGTGGGACACCCGTGCGGTCGTCGGCCAGTACCGGCTGCTGCAGCGGCTGTGGCGCAATGTCGTGGACGAGGCGACCGGCCAGGTCACCGTCGTCGACACCGAGGCCGACGAGGTCACGCTGCGTGCGCTGCACAAGGCGATCGACGGTGCCGGACAGGACATGGCGGCGCTGCGGTTCAACACCGCCATCGCCAAGATCACCGAGCTGAACAACCACCTGACCAAGAGGGGCGGCCCGCTGCCGCGCAGCGTTGCCGAGCGGCTGGTGCTGCTGATCGCCCCGCTGGCGCCGCACATCGCGGAGGAACTGTGGCGCAAGCTGGGCCACAGCGACTCGGTCGTGCACCAGGACTTCCCGGTCGCGGACCCGGCGTACGTCGTGGACGAGTCCGTGACCTGCGTGGTGCAGATCAAGGGCAAGGTGAAGGCGCGGCTGGTGGTCTCCCCGTCGATCTCGGACGAGGAACTGGAGAAGCTGGCCCTGGGTGACGCGGCCGTGGTCACGGCGCTGGGCGACGGCGGGATCCGCAAGGTGATCGTGCGGGCGCCCAAGCTGGTCAACATCGTGCCTGCGTAACACCTGCGCAGCAGGTGTACGGGGCCCGGTGCGGGGTTTCCCTTACGGGCAGGTTGGGGGTTCCTGAGGAACCCTCGGCCTGCCCGTTCCGTTTACGGTGGAAGAACCACATCCAACGCCGAAGGGGCGCTCATGGAAGCCGCGATTCTCATTCTGGCGCTGCTTTTCGTCGCCTTTGTGGCGTTGGGGGTGTTTGTGACGGTGAAGGTCGTCGGTGCCGCCAAGCGCGGTGTGGAGCGCACGGTCACGCAGGCGCGGCGCACGGTCGAGGAGACGACCCTGCGGGCCAAGAGCTACGGGCAGGGCGGTGTCGTCGGCGAGCTGGCGCAGCTGCGGCTGACCCTGCGGACCTCGATGAGGGCGACACAGGACGCGCTGGACGCGGGCGCGGCCGAGGACGCCTCGCTGTCCGAGTCCCTCTCCCTGTTCAAGCGGCTGAGCGTGCACGGCCGTGAGCTGGACGACGAGCTCAGGCGGCTGGAGCGCGAGCCCGACCGGGCGACGGTCGCCTCGTTGCTGCCGGGCCTGCGCGAGCGCATGGAGCGCATCGTGCACTCGGCGGAATCGCTGCGGTGGGCGGCGAGGGACCGGGCGCGGAAGTTCGCCGAGGACGATCTGGACGCGCTGAGCACCCAGATCGACATGGAGGCGGGGGCGATGCGGCACTGGACGACGGAGGACGATTCCGTCGCGGCTGCCGGACAGTCCCAGGACGCTCGGGATGCCGCCTGGCCGGACACGGCTGACAGGGCCGTCCCGGAGCAGACCTGGCCGGAGGCGGGGACCGAGGACCGGGTGGACGAGGCAGCGGGGGCCGCCGGGGCGTCCGGGAACCAGGCGTCACCGCAACCGCAGCCGCAGGCGATCACGGCGCGCGACCCGCGGCGTGAGCCCACCTACCCCTGGCAGAAGACGGCCCGCCCGGAGACGACCAACTGACCTGAGGGTCACGGGCGTTGAGACCTGGCGGGACGGGCGTGGGGGACGGCGGGGGAGTGGCCGGGGCGACCGGCGCAGGCCGCGACGCGGGTGCCGACGAGGGGTCGGGCTGCCGTCTCGCGTCGACGGCGGGTAACCTCCCGCTCATGTCCCGCCATGTCGCGATCGTCACCGATTCAACGGCCTACTTGCCGCGCCCGGCGATGGAGCGCCACGGCATCGTGGCGGTGCCGCTGACCGTCGTACTCGGCGATCAAGCGCTCGAAGAGGGCACAGAGATCTCGGCCCGCTCGCTCGCGCTGGCGTTGCAGAAGCGACGCCCGGTGACCACCTCCCGGCCCAGCCCCGAGATGTTCGCCGAGACCTACCGCGCAAGGGCGGAGGCCGGCGCCACCGGGATCGTCTCACTGCATCTGTCGTCGGAGTTCTCCGGGACCTACGACGCCGCTGTACTGGCCGCCAAGGACGCTCCGGTGCCGGTGCGGGTGGTCGACACCGGGATGGTCGCCATGGCCCTCGGATTCTGCGCGCTCGCGGCCGCGGAGGCCGCCGAGAGCGGCGGGACGCTGGACGACGCTGTGGCCGCTGCCGAGAAGCGGGCAGCGGGCACGTCAGCCTTCTTCTACGTCGACACCCTGGACTACCTGCGGCGTGGCGGCCGGATCGGGGCGGCGCAGGCGCTGCTGGGGTCCGCGCTCGCGGTGAAGCCGCTGCTGCAGCTGGACGGCGGCCGGATCGAAATGCTGGAGAAGGTGCGCACCGCGTCGAAGGCGATCGCCCGGCTGGAGGAGATCGTCGCCGAACGAGCTGGCGCGAG
The DNA here is from genome assembly GCA_963836215.1 of uncultured Actinomycetota bacterium. GTDB lineage: Bacteria > Actinomycetota > Actinomycetes > Streptomycetales > Streptomycetaceae > Streptomyces. The sequence goes on along the minus strand of CAWIIU010000005.1, from coordinate 2,482,770 downwards.
CCCGGTGGACATCGCGGTGCACCATCTGGCCGCGCCGGAACGGGCGGCAGCGCTCGCGGACCGGCTGCGGGACCGGGTGCACGGGCTGGTCGATCTGCATGTCAGCGAAGTGGGCGCGGTGATCGGGGCGCACACGGGTCCGGGGCTGCTGGCGGTTGTGATCTCGCCTCGGTGACGTGCCACGGGACCCCGATCCGGGTGACCGAGTTATCCACAACAGGGCGGTTGTCCACGGAAATCGGGGCTGCTCGGCGGGTTCGCGCAGATGTGCCTACCGTCTCGTGCCATGGCTCTTCGATCACGTTTCACCACGAGTGGATTCGCAACGAGTGGGCCGGGCCGCGTCCCGGCTTCGGACGGCCGCGCCCGGACGGGGCGTGGTCGCGGTGGAGGGGTGGGTCGACCTCCCTCGGGCCGGCGCCCCGCGCCCACGGTCCGCAGGCGGGGCAGACGGGACACCGGCGCCGCGCCTGAGGCGGTGCGGCGCAGGGCGGACGCCCTGTTCGACGGAGCGGCGGCCGCGAGGCCGGGTGCGGGTGCGGGTGCGCCTGCCGACGTGGTGCCGGGCGCCGGTCCCGGTACCGGTTCGGGTCCGCGGGCCGGGCGGGGTTCTCGCCCGGACATCGCTGCGGCGCCCCAGCGCCTATCAGGGCCGCTACTGGATCACCGGCCCGGCGGGAGCTCGGAGGTGCGCTCGGGCTCCGGTGCGCGCGTATCGGCAGGCTTCGGACCGGGGGTCGGTTCGGGGGCGGGGAGCCGTACGGACATCGCTGCGGCGGGTGGCGGGAGCTCGGACGTGCACTCGGGCGCCGGTTCGGGGCCGAGGGCTCGTCCGGGCATGGTGGCGGCCGGTGGCGGAGACGCGGACGTCGGCCCGGGGCCGGGCGTTCACCGGCGGGTCGGGCTTGCCGTACGTGAGCGGTTACCGCTGTGGGTGCAGCTCAGGTGTGGGCTCGAGGTCAGGACTCTCGCCGCGCTGGCCGTCGTTCTCGTCGCAGCCGCGGTCCTCGCCGCTCAGCATTTCTGGACGGGGCGGCCCCAGACCGTCAGCGCCCCGCAGCTGGTCGAACAGGGCGCAGTCGCGAAGCCGCGACCCGCGCCGGGCCCTCCCGCACCGTCCGGGAGGGCACCGGCCGCGCGGATCGTCATCGACGTCAGCGGCAAGGTGCGACGGCCGGGCGTCCTCCAACTCCCCGTCGGTTCACGGGTGGCCGACGCGCTGGAGGCGGCAGGAGGCGTCAAGCCGGGCACCGATCTCACCGGCCTCAACCGTGCGCGGCTGCTCATCGACGGCGAGCAGGTGGCGGTCGGTGTGCCCGCGGCTCCTGGACCGCCCGCCACGGGCGGGGCTCCCGGCTCCGGTGGATCCGGTACGGGCGGGGCGCAGGCCGCGGGCCCGGTGAGCCTCAACACGGCCACGGTGGAGCAGCTCGACACCCTGCCCGGTGTGGGCCCTGTGCTCGCCCAGCACATCGTCGACTACCGCACCCAGCACGGCGGCTTCCGGTCCGTCGACGAACTCCGCGAGGTCAACGGCATCGGCGCTCGCCGGTTCGCCGACCTCCAGGCCCTCGTACAGCCATGACGCGCCAGGCGGTGCACGCCGCGTCCGGTCACCGGCTGGGAGCCGCCGATCCGCGGCAGGAAGGCCCTGCCGATCTGCGGCTCGTGCCCCCGGCCCTGGCCGCCTGGGCGGCGTCCGCTGTCGCGGTGGGCGCAGGGGGTTGGTGGACGGCGATCGGCGTGACGCTCGCCGTCCTGACGGCGGGGCTGTTGCTGCTCGTGGGGCGCCGGCAGCTCAATGCCACCGCCCTGGCGACGATGCTGCTGTGCGCGGCCGCTGGAGCCGCATCGGCCGGACTGCACAGCGCAGACCTGCGGCGAGGGCCGCTCCCCGACCTGGCTGGCCAATACGCCCATGCCGCCGTTGAGTTGAAGGTCAGCTCCGATCCACGGCTCACCCGGCCCAGGGTCCCCGGCGAGCCGATGGCCGGCCGCTCCCTCATGCTGGACGCGGAAGCCACTCGGGTGACCGCGCCCGGCGGGACGGTCACCGCGACCCGCACGCCGGTCCTGGTGATCGTGCGGGCGGACGCACCCAAGAGTGTTGTTGCGCAATGGCTGGGGCTGTTGCCGACGACCGGGCTGCGGCTGACAGGACGGCTCGAGCCACCGTTGAACCCCGGCGACCGGTTCGCTGCCGTGCTGAAGGCGGACAGCACCGGTCCACCGGAGGTCATCACCCGTCCGACCACCCTGCAGCGCGTTGCCGGTGACCTCCGGGCCGGGCTGCGCGAGGCGACGGACGGGCTCGCGCCGGATGCCCGTGCGCTGCTCCCCGGGCTGGTCGTCGGCGACACCTCACGCATCGAACCGGACCTGCAGGATGCCTTCGAAGCGACCGATCTCACGCATCTGCTGGCCGTCTCCGGAAGCAACCTCACTGTCGTCCTCATCCTGCTCATCGGGCCACCGGGCCGGGCCCTGCTGGCCGAACGCGGCGGCCTGGCCCCACGGTTGGGCATCACGCTCCGGGGGACCGCGGTCCTCGGCGGGGCAATGACCCTCGCCTTCGTCGTCGTGTGCAGACCGGACCCGAGCGTGTTGCGGGCAGCGGCCTGCGGCGCAGTCACCCTGCTCGCCATCGGCACCGGACGGCGCCGGTCGCTCGTCCCCGCACTCGCGGCCGCGGTGCTGCTGCTGGTGCTGTACGATCCGTGGCTCGCGCGGAGTTACGGCTTCCTGCTCTCCGTACTGGCCACCGGCGCGCTCCTCTTGGTGGCTTCGGGCTGGAGCGAGGCGCTGCAGCGCAGAGGCGTACCGCCCAGGCTCGCCGAGGCGCTGGCAGCATCGGCCGCGGCGCAGGCCGTCTGCGCTCCCGTCGTGGCCGTCTTCGCGGCCAGAGTGAGCCTGGTGGCGATCCCGTGCAATCTGATCTCCGAGCTCGCGGTCGCCCCCGCCACCGTCCTCGGCTTCGCCACCCTCGCCGCCGCCACCGTGGCGATGCCGTTCGCCGAGCTGCTGGCCCAGGTCGCCGGCTGGCCGGCCGGGTGGATCGCGTCCGTCGCCCGCACCGGAGCGTCGTTGCCGGGAGCACAGACGGCCTGGCCGGGAGGCTGGCGCGGCGGGTTGCTCCTTGCCGCCGCCACCGCCCTGGTGCTGCTGCTGGCGCGGACGCTGTCGCGGCATCCGTGGGCCGTCGCCGTGTGCGCGCTGCTGCTGGTGCTGGCGGTGGTGCGTCCCGTTCCGCTGACCAGGATTCTCACCGGCTGGCCGCCGCCCGGCTGGGCGTTCGCGATGTGCGACGTCGGGCAGGGGGACGCGACGGTACTGGCTGCGGGGGACGGGGCGGCCGTCGTGGTGGACGCCGGGCCCGAACCGGAACCGGTGGACCGCTGTCTGCGTGAACTGCGGGTCACCAGAGTCCCGTTGCTTGTTCTTACGCACTTCCATGCCGACCATGTGCGCGGGCTGCCCGGAGTGTTGCGGGGCAGGGCGGTCGGCGCAGTGCAGACGACAACGCTCGACGATCCGCCGGAGCAGAGCGCTTTCGTGCGCAGGACCCTGGCGGAGGCGAGAGTGCCGCTGGTGCGTGCGGAACCGGGGGAGCGGCGGAGGATCGGGAAGCTTGCCTGGCAGGTTCTCTGGCCCGCCGACGGCCTCTTCTCCGGCGCGGCATCGGGGTTCGTGCCGGAGGGGCCGAACGACGCGAGCGTCACGCTGTTCGTGCGCGTCGAGGACGGCCCGAGTCTGCTGCTGCTCGGCGACCTCGAACCACCCGCCCAGCGAGGGCTTTTGCGGGCCTTCCCGGCGCTGCCGAAGGTCGATGTGCTGAAGGTCGCCCACCACGGTTCCGCGCACCAGCATCCCGCACTGCTGCACGCCCTCCGCCCGAGGCTGGCGCTCATCTCCGTCGGCCGGGACAACACCTACGGCCATCCGTCGCCCCGCACGGTGGGCGCGCTGCGGTCCGGGGGAGCGGTGGTGATGCGTACCGACACGGACGGGCCGGTCGCCGTGACCGGAGCAGGGCGAAACCTGCGGGCCGGCCTCCGCGGCCGACGCCGCACCGTACTCCGTCTCCGCCCCGGGAAACGGGGGCAGCGCGGCCCGCGGCGCCGCATCGGGTCAGCCTCTCGGTTGCGGGCCTCGGTCTTCCTGCCCAGGACCAGCAGCCGATGGTGCGGCACCGGTGAGCGGGTGACACTTGATCCGTGGATGCCTACCTGCGCCGTATCGGCGCCGACCGCCCGCAGCGCGCTGACGCAGCCGCCCTGCGTGACCTACAACTTCACCACCTCCGATCGGTGCCCTTCGAGAACCTCAGCATCGCGTTCGGCGAGGACATCGTGCTGGAGGAGAAGGCACTGCTCGCCAAGGTCGTGGACGCCCGGCGCGGAGGCTTCTGTTACGAGCTCAACGGCGCGTTCGCCGCGCTGCTGCGCGACGTCGGGTTCTCCGTCGGCCTGCTCCAGGGCCGGGTCTACGGCGACGGAGGCCGGCTGGGCATTCCCTACGACCATCTCGCGCTGCTGGTCGAGCCCTCCGACGGCGGCCCCCGCATGCTGGCGGACGTCGGGTTCGGCGACCATGCGCACCATCCGCTCGTGTTCGACGAGCGAGGGGATCAGAGCGACCCGGCAGGCACGTTCCGGATCGTCGAGACCGACCACGGCGACGTTGTCGTCCACCGGGACGGCAGGCCGCAGTTCCGTCTGGAGACACGGCCGCACGACCTCGACGACTTCCGGGCCGGCGCCTGGTGGCACAACACCTCACCCCAGTCGCACTTCACCAGGTCCGTCGTCTGCTCCCGGCTCACCGCTGAGGGCCGGATCACTCTCAGTGGGCGCAAGCTGGTCACCACCGTGCACGGCGATCGCCAAGAGCGGCCGTTGGCCGACGACGCGGCGGTGCTGGCGGCCTACCGCGAGCACTTCGGTCTCGAGCTCGACCGGCTGCCGCCGGACCCGCGGCCCGTGGACACCCGTCCCGACACCCCCTAGGGAGCCTCCAGCCACCCCTCGTACTCCGCGGCGAACTCGTCGAGCACCGTGGGGTCGAGGCGGGCAGCGGGGTCCTCGACCACCACCAGCCACTGGGCGTCCTCGGCGTCGTCCTCGCCGGCCAGCGCGTCCCGTACGAGCTGCGGCTCCTGGGCCACCCCGAAGCGGCCGGCCAGCTCCTGTGCCACCTCCTCCGCGGCATCGCGGTCGGGCAGCACCAGTACATGTCGTCCATCACTCACCGGACCATTCTCCGGTACGGGACGGAGTGTCAGTGGCCCGTGGGATGCTGGACCGCGATGGCCACCAGGAAGAACACGACCGACGATCCGCTCGCCCCCGTCACGCTCGCGGTGGGCCAGGAGGACCTGCTCCTCGACCGCGCGGTGCAGCAGGTGGTGGCGGCCGCCCGGGCCGCCGACGCCGACACGGACGTTCGCGATCTCACCGCCGACCAGCTCCAGCCCGGCACCCTCGCCGAGCTGACGAGCCCGTCGCTCTTCGCCGAGCGCAAGGTCGTCGTCGTGCGCAATGCCCAGGATCTGTCCGCCGACACGATCAAGGACATCAAGGCGTACCTCGACGCTCCGGCCGAGGAGATCACGCTGGTCCTGCTCCACCCCGGCGGGGCGAAGGGCAAGGGTCTGCTGGACGCCGCCCGCAAGGCCGGTGCCCGTGAGGTCGCCTGCCCCAAGACCACGAAGCCGGGCGAGCGGCTGACGTTCGTACGGTCCGAGTTCCGGGCGCTCGGCAGGTCGGCGACGCCCGAGGCGTGCCAGGCGCTCGTCGACTCCATCGGCAGCGATCTGCGGGAGCTGGCGAGCGCCGTCTCCCAGCTCGCCGCGGACGTCGAGGGCACGATCGACGAGGCGGTCGTCGGGCGGTACTACACCGGTCGCGCGGAGGCCTCCAGCTTCACGGTTGCCGACCGTGCGGTGGAGGGGCGGGCGGCCGACGCGCTCGAGGCGCTGCGGTGGTCGTTGTCCACCGGCGTCGCGCCCGTGCTGATCACCAGCGCGCTGGCGCAGGGCGTGCGGGCCATCGGCAAGCTGTCCTCCGCTCGCGGCGGACGGCCGGCGGACCTCGCCCGTGAGCTGGGCATGCCGCCGTGGAAGATCGACCGCGTCCGTCAGCAGATGCGGGGCTGGACCCCGGACGGGGTGGCGGTGGCGCTGCGCGCCGTCGCGGAGGCGGATGCGGGGGTCAAGGGTGGCGGCGACGATCCGGAGTACGCGCTGGAGAGGGCGGTCGTGACGATCGCCCGCGCGGCGAGGTCGCGCCGCTAGCTGGCCCTGCGCGCCTTCCCACCCTTGGGGCTCCAGCCCCAGGGACCCGAGCCCGAGCTGCGGCTCCGCCCGGCCCCCGGGGCCCGCGGTGCGGCTTTGCCCGGCCCCGGAGTCCGAGCGGGCTTTGCCCGGCCCCGGAGCTGGTCCCGAGCCCGGGCCCCCGGGCTGGGTGCATGTTCGGCCCGAGCCCGTCGAAAGTCCCGGGGTGGAGATCGGCGGCGTCGGCCGGATGCCCGGTTCGCCGCCCCGCCCCGAGCCCCTCGACGAGCTGCGGCGCCGCCCGACCCCGTCCCCGTCCCCGCCCCTCAAGGGGCGCCCGTCCCGGACCCCGCTCCTCAAGCGCCGGAGGGCCCCGGCCCCGAGCCGCCCGGCGCCACACCGAAAGCCCGACCGCCCCCTCATGCCGTCGGCGGGCTGGGCGGACATGCCAAAGGCCCCGGGTCTTCCGTCCTGGGGAAGGACGGGAAAATCCGGGGCCTTCGAAAGGCCTTGCTTGAGACTCGCACCCGCGTGGCGAACGCAGGCCGCGTGCGAGTCGGGGTGCCGGTCGGGAGCGGAGAGAGAGGGCCCGCTCAGGTCCTTCCGGCGTTCAAATCAAGAGTGCTCAGCCCTGCAGGGAGGCAACCTTGGAAGCCAGCGCCGACTTCTTGTTGGCGGCGGCGTTCTTGTGGATGACACCCTTCGAGACAGCCTTGTCGAGCGCGCGGGAAGCGTCACGAGCGGCCACGGAGGCCTTCTCGACGTCACCGGCGGCGGCGGCCTCACGGGCCTTGCGGATCGCGGTCTTGAGCGAGGACTTGACGGCCTTGTTGCGCAGTCGCGCCTTCTCGTTCGTCTTGTTCCGCTTGATCTGGGACTTGATGTTCGCCACGAAAAGCCTTTTCAGATTCGGTTGATCTTCGATGAGCGTCTCGTACAGAGAGGGCACGAGACACAGCTGCCCAGGCTACCAGCCGCCGTCCGGGCGGCCCAAACCGGGCGCAGTCCCCTTCCCATGGGACGATAGAGGCTACGTATCGATCCGACATCGCCCGAGACGAGACGCCCCGCGTCTCAAGAATCAGGACCCTGCGTGCCCGCGACTCCTACCAACGTGCCCGAGCCGAGCCGTACCGACCCGGCGCTGATCCGCAATTTCTGCATCATCGCGCACATCGACCACGGCAAGTCGACCCTTGCCGACCGGATGCTCCAGCTGACCGGGGTGGTCGACCAGCGGCAGATGCGTGCTCAGTATCTCGACCGCATGGACATCGAGCGCGAGCGCGGCATCACGATCAAGTCCCAGGCGGTCCGGCTGCCCTGGGCGCCCTCCGAGGGCGTCGACCAGGGCACCACCCACATCCTCAACATGATCGACACCCCCGGTCACGTGGACTTCACCTATGAGGTGTCCCGCTCCCTCGCAGCGTGCGAGGGCACCCTCCTGCTGGTGGACGCCGCCCAGGGCATCGAGGCGCAGACCCTCGCCAACCTGTATCTGGCGATGGAGAACGACCTCACGATCGTCCCCGTCCTGAACAAGATCGACCTGCCGGCCGCCCAGCCGGAGAAGTTCTCCGAGGAGCTCGCGAACCTCATCGGCTGCCAGCCCGAGGACGTGCTGAAGGTCTCGGCGAAGACCGGTCTCGGTGTGGAGGCCCTGCTGGACCGGGTGGTCCGTGACGTACCGGCCCCGGTCGGTGTCGCCGACGCGCCCGCGCGAGCGATGATCTTCGACTCGGTGTACGACTCCTACCGCGGTGTCGTGACGTACGTACGAGTCGTCGACGGCCAGCTCAACAAGCGTGAGCGCATCCGGATGATGTCCACCGGCGCCGCCCACGAGCTGCTGGAGATCGGCGTCTCCTCCCCGGAGATGACCCCCGCCGACGGCATCGGCGTCGGCGAGGTGGGCTACATCATCACCGGCGTGAAGGACGTCCGTCAGTCCAAGGTCGGTGACACGATCACCTCCCTGAGCAAGGGGGCCACCGAGGCGCTGGGCGGCTACAAGGACCCCAAACCGATGGTGTTCTCCGGCCTGTATCCGCTGGACGGCTCGGACTATCCCGAGCTGCGTGACGCTCTCGACAAGCTGCAGCTCAACGACGCCGCCCTGGTCTACGAGCCGGAGACCTCCGCGGCCCTCGGCTTCGGCTTCCGTGTCGGCTTCCTCGGTCTGCTGCACCTGGACGTGATCCGGGAGCGGCTGGAGCGGGAGTTCGGGCTCGACCTGATCGCCACCGCGCCGAACGTGGTCTACCGGGTGGTCATGGAGGACGGGGTGGAGCACACCGTCACCAACCCGAGCGAGTTCCCCGAGGGCAAGATCGCCGAGGTGCACGAGCCGGTCGTCCGGGCCACGATCCTCGCGCCCAGCGAGTTCATCGGCTCGATCATGGAGCTCTGCCAGACCCGTCGCGGCACGCTGCTCGGCATGGACTACCTCTCCGAGGACCGGGTCGAGATCCGCTACACGCTGCCTCTCGCCGAGATCGTCTTCGACTTCTTCGACCAGCTGAAGTCCAAGACGCGTGGTTACGCCTCCCTCGACTACGAGCCCACCGGCGAGCAGGCCTCCAGCCTGGTCAAGGTGGACATCCTGCTGCACGGCGACAAGGTGGACGCCTTCTCCGCCATCACGCACAAGGACGCGGCGTACGCGTACGGGGTGCGGCTCGTCGCCAAGCTCCGGGAGCTCATCCCGCGGCAGGCCTTCGAGGTGCCCATCCAGGCGGCGATCGGCTCCCGGGTCATCGCCCGCGAGACCATCCGCGCCATCCGCAAGGACGTGCTCGCCAAGTGCTACGGCGGAGACATCTCCCGTAAGCGGAAGCTGCTGGAGAAGCAGAAGGAAGGCAAGAAGCGGATGAAGATGGTCGGCAGCGTGGAGGTGCCGCAGGAGGCCTTCATCGCTGTGCTGTCCAGTGACGACGGAGCCAAGAAGAAGTAGCGCTCCCAGGCCCCGCCGCTCAGGGAGCCGACGCCCGCCCGGATTCCGGGCGGGCGTTATCCGTATGTCTTCGGACGCATCCCGTCATAGCTGCCCGTTACACCGATCATCGGATTGGAGCGGCGGTCCAACGTTCGCTTCGTTATGAAGCGGCAGCCCGTAGCCTCTTACGCGTCGGCAAAGTGCGCTCTACTCTGATCACGGCTCGATGGTTACTCGCCAGTTACAAACCAGCCAGTGTTGCAGTGCTGCCGCAGGCCCGGAGGATGTCGTGAGCGACACACAGACCTTGATCGAGAACCGACCGCCCTCCGTGGCGCACCTGTTCACCGAGCGCGTGGAGGCCACGCCGGACGCAGAGGCGTACCGTTATCCGGTGCCTTCCGCCGCCGGTCAGGGGCCCGACGACTGGAAGTCGCTTACCTGGGGCCAGGCCGCCGAGCGGGTCTACGCGATCGCGGCCGGTCTCGTCGAACTCGGCGTCCAGGCCGAGGACCGGGTGGCGCTCGCGTCGTCCACCCGGGTGGAGTGGATTCTGGCCGACCTGGGAGTGATGTGCGCGGGCGGAGCGACCACCACGGTCTACCCGTCCACGAACGCCGAGGAATCGGCGTACATCCTCTCCGACTCCGGCAGCAGGGTGCTGATTGCGGAAGACGCAGCCCAGCTGGCCAAGGCGCGTGAGCGCCGGGCCGAGCTGCCCGACCTCCGTCATGTCGTCGTCATCGACACCACGGGCGTCGAGCCGGGCGCGGGCGAGCCCGAAGGCTGGGTGGTTTCGCTCGCCGACCTCGAGGCGCGCGGCGCGCAGTACCTCGAGAAGCACCCCGAGGCGGTCAAGGAGCGGGTCGCCGCGATCAACCCCGACCAGCTGGCGACCCTCATCTACACGTCCGGCACCACCGGCCGCCCCAAGGGCGTGCGGCTGCCGCACGACAACTGGGCCTACCTGGCCAAGGCCATGGCGGCGACCGGCCTGATCGGCCCGGAGGATGTGCAGTACCTCTGGTTGCCGCTCGCGCATGTCTTCGGCAAGGTGCTCACCTCCGGCCAGATCGAGGTCGGACATGTCACCGCCGTCGACGGCCGGGTCGACAAGATCATCGAGAACCTTCCGGTGGTCCAGCCGACCTACATGGCGGCCGTGCCGCGCATCTTCGAGAAGGTCTACAACGGCGTCGCGGCCAAGGCACGCGCCGGCGGCGGCGCGAAGTACAAGATCTTCCAGTGGGCCGCGGGCGTCTCCCGCGAGTACGCGAAGGTCTCGCAGGACAACTTCCGCCGTACGGGCTCGGCGTCCGTGCCCTTCGGTCTCGGCGCCAAGCACAAGGTCGCCGACACGCTCGTCTACTCCAAGCTGCGTGAGGCCTTCGGCGGACGGCTGCGCGCCGCTGTCTCCGGCTCCGCCGCCCTCGCCCCCGACATCGGCTACTTCTTCGCCGGCGCCGGGATCCACATCCTCGAGGGCTACGGCCTCACCGAGTCCAGCGCCGCCTCCTTCGTCAATCCCGGCGAGGCCTACCGCACGGGCACCGTCGGCAAGCCGCTGCCCGGCACCGAGGTCCGCATCGCCGACGACGGCGAGATCCTGCTGCGCGGCCCGGGCATCATGGAGGGCTACCACCGGCTGCCCGAGAAGACTCAGGAAGTCCTGGAGTCCGACGGCTGGCTCCACACCGGTGACATCGGCGAGCTCTCCGCCGACGGCTATCTGCGGATCACGGACCGCAAGAAGGACCTGATCAAGACGTCCGGCGGAAAGTACATCGCGCCGGCCGAGGTGGAGGGCCAGTTCAAGGCCGTCTGCCCGTTCGTCTCCAACATCCTGGTGCACGGTGCGGACCGTAACTTCTGCACCGCTCTCATCGCGCTCGATGAGCCCACCATCCTCGGCTGGGCCGAGGAGAACGGCCTCGGCGGCAAGCCGTACGCCGAGGTGGTGGCCACCCAGCAGGTCCAGCAGCTGATCGACGGCTATGTGCAGCGGCTCAACGAGGGCCTGCAGCGCTGGCAGACGATCAAGAAGTTCCGGCTGCTCCCACGCGACCTGGACATCGAGCACGGCGAGCTGACGCCCAGCCTCAAGCTGAAGCGGCCGGTCGTCGAGCGCGAGTACCGGGACCTGATCGAGGACATGTACGAGGGGTCGCGCGAGAAGTAGCGGCTGCCGTAGGGACACGGGCGTGGGCGGAGCCTCAACGGCTCCGCCCACGCCCGTGCTGCGGTCCGCGGCTAGTGGCTCCGACTGCGGCGCAGGTCCCTGATGCCCTCCTCGATCCGCGTCAGCTGCCCCCGCACCTCCGGCACACCGCTCGGACCGCAGCGGGCCAGCTCCGCCTCTATCTCGGTCAGCCGGTCCGCCATCTGCCCCAGCTGCTCCTGTTCGCGCGCCAGCATGCGTGCCAGCTGGCGGTTCTTGCGGTGCAGATCGAGGAACACGCTCACCTTCGCCCGCAGCACCCAGGGGTCGAACGGCTTGGTCATGAAGTCCGCCGCCCCCGTCGCATAGCCGCGGAAGGCATAGCCGTTGTCGGCCTCCGTCCCGGTCAGAAAGATGATGGGGACGTCCTTCGTCTGGTCGAGACGCTTGATGTTGGTGGCCGTCTCGAAGCCGTCCATCCCCGGCATCCGGACGTCCAGCAGCACCACCGCGAACTGCTGCCGCAGGAGTGCCTTCATCGCCTCCTCGCCGGAACGCGCTCTCACCATCGGTTCGTTCAGGGCCCCGAGGACTGCCTCGAGGGCGACGAGGTTGTCCTCCATGTCGTCCACCAGCAGGATGCTCGCGTGGTCGGCGGGTGCCTCTGAGCTCATCGTTCTCTGCCTCATGTCATCTCGGCGGTGCAGCAGACTCCCCTTCTCCGTTCTGCTGCGCCGGCACTGCGGGAATCCCGTCGGCCGATGGTTCCGGCACGCCCGGCTCGCCCTCCGGATCGAGGAGGGCACACACCACGGTCAGCAGCCTGTCCACGTCGACAGGCTTCGGTACGTATTCGTTCGCGCCCTGCGCGATGGACTTCTCGCGGTCCCCGGGCATCGCCTTCGCGGTCAGCGCCACGATCGGCAGTTCGGTCCACAGCGGGCTGCGCCGGATGGCCTCGATCGTCTCGTAGCCGTCCATCTCCGGCATCATGATGTCCATCAGGACCAGTTCGACGTCGGGATTGCGCTCCAGCGTCTCGATGCCTTCCCGGCCGTTCTCCGCGTACAGCACGGGCATGCCCACGCGCCCCAGTACATGGGTGAGAGCGAAGACGTTGCGGATGTCGTCGTCGACGATGAGGACGCGGCGGCCCGCGAGAATCCCGCCCGCCCGGCCCGCCTTCCACTCCTCCAGCCGGGTCGTCGTCGGCCAGCCGTCGTCCTGCTGCCGGCGGGGCAGCGGTTCCGCGTTCCGGTGCTCGTGCGGGATCAGGGAAACCGCGCGCACCTCGAGGGTGTCGAGCGGGCCGTCGCTCTCGCCGGAGACATGACCGGGGTAGTGGACCGGGACGTAGAGAGTGAACGTGGACCCCTGTCCCGGTTCGCTCTCCGCGATGATCCGGCCGCCGAGCAGGCCCGCGATCTCACGGCTGATCGAGAGACCGAGTCCGGTGCCGCCGTACTTGCGGTTGGTGGTGCCGTCGGCCTGCTGGAACGCCTCGAAGATCACCGGGAGTTTCTCCCGCGCGATGCCGATACCGGTGTCGGTGACGGCGAACGCGATGAGGTCGTCGACCCCCTTGACCAGGGCGTCGTCCGGATCCTTGATCCGGGTAACGCGCAGTTCGACCCGGCCGTTGGAGGTGAACTTGATGGCGTTGGACAGCAGGTTGCGCAGGATCTGCTGGAGCCGCTGCTCATCGGAGTACATCTCCCGCGGCACGTCCTCGCCGACGGCGAGTTCGAAGGCCAGTCCCCGGTCGAGGGTGATCGGGCGGAAGGTGGCGTGCACATAGTCGAGCAGCTTGATCAGCGGCAGCTTCTTCGGCCGTACGTCCATCCGGCCGGCCTCGATCTTGGACAGGTCGAGGATGTCGTTGATCAACTGCAGCAGATCGGAGCCCGATCGGTGGATCGTGGCCGCGAACTGCACCTCCTGCTCGGACAGATGGCCGTCCGGGTTGTCGGAGAGCAGCCGGGCGAGGATGAGCAGCGAGTTCAGCGGGGTCCGCAGCTCGTGCGACATGTTCGCCAGGAACTCGGACTTGTACTGCGACGAGGTGGCCAGCAGGGCGGCCTTCTCCTCCAGTTCGGCGTTGGAGCGCTGCAGTTCGGCCTGCCGGCGCTGGAGCTCGTCGGAGCGCTCCTGGAGCTGGACGGCGAGCCGCTGGGACTCGCCGAGCAGTGACTCCGTGCGGGAGTTGGCGATGATCGTGCTGATCGCGACGCCGATGGTGTTCACGAACTGGTCGAAGAAGGCCAGGTGGACGTCGGAGAAGCGGGAGAACGACGCCAGCTCGATCACACCGAGCAGCTTGTCCTCGAAGAGGATCGGGATGATGACGACACTGGCGGGGGACGCCTCGCCCAGACCCGAGTTGATCTTGATGTAGTCCGGCGGCGCCTCCTCCAGCAGGATGCGCTTCTTCTCCAGTGCCGCCTGCCGTACGAGGCCGTGTCCCGGCATGCCCGTGGTGTCGATGGTGGCCGACTGGGCGGAGCCGTACCCGGCGATGAAGGCCAGTCCCTTGGTCGTGGACGTCGTACGGGACGGATCGCCGCCGGCGTCCGGGTCGGCCAGGAAGAACGCACCGTACTGCGCGTTCACCAGCGGGGTGAGCTCGCGCAGGATCAGGTCGGCGACCTCCATCAGATCGCGGTGGCCCTGCATCAGAGCGGCGAGGCGGGCCAGATTGGACTCCAGCCAGTCCTTGGCACGGGTGGTCTCGCGGAGGTTGGACACCATCAGATTGATGTTGTCCTTCAGCTCGGAGACCTCACCGCGGGTCTCCACGGTGATGGAGCGGGACATGTCGCCCTGGGCGACCGCGGACGCCACCTCGGCGATCGCGCGGACCTGGGTGGTGAGGTTGAGCGCCAGCTCGTTCACATTGGTCGTGAGCCGCTTCCAGGTGCCGTACACGCCCTCGACGCGTGCCTGGCCGCCCAGTTGGCCCTCCGAGCCCACCTCGCGGGCAACGCGGGTCACCTCGGAGGAGAACGAGGAGAGCGTGTCCACCATGGTGTTGATGGTGGTCTTCAGCTCCAGGATCTCGCCGCGCGCGTCCACGTCGATCTTCTTCGACAGATCGCCCTGCGCCACGGCCGTCGCCACCTGCGCGATGTTCCGCACCTGGCTGGTGAGGTTGTCGGCCATGTAGTTGACGTTGTCCGTGAGGTCCTTCCACAGGCCGGTGACGCCGAGCACCTGGGCGCGGCCGCCGAGCCGCCCGTCCGTGCCCACCTCGCGGGCCACCCGGGTCACCTCGTCGGCGAACGCGCGCAGCTGGTCCACCATGGTGTTCACGGTGTCCTTCAGCTCCAGGATCTCGCCGCGGGCATCCACCGTGATCTTCTTCGACAGGTCGCCGTTGGCGACGGCGGTGGTGACCTGGGCGATGTTGCGGACCTGGCTGGTGAGGTTGGACGCCATGAAGTTGACGTTGTCCGTGAGGTCCTTCCAGACGCCGGAGACGCCGCGGACCTGGGCCTGGCCGCCGAGGTTTCCTTCGGTGCCGACCTCGCGGGCGACGCGGGTGACCTCGTCGGCGAAGGCCGAGAGCTGGTCGACCATGGTGTTGATGGTGGTCTTCAGCTCCAGGATCTCGCCCTTCGCCTCGACCGTGATCTTCTTGCCCAGGTCGCCCTGCGCCACGGCCGTCGAGACGAGCGCGATGTTCCGGACCTGGCTGGTGAGGTTGTCCGCCATGAAGTTGACGTTCTCGGTGAGGTCCTTCCAGACGCCGGAGACGCCGCGGACCTGGGCGCGGCCGCCGAGGTTTCCTTCGGTGCCGACCTCGCGGGCGACGCGGGTGACCTCGTCGGCGAAGGCCGAGAGCTGGTCGACCATGGTGTTGATGGTCGACTTGAGCTCCAGGATCTCGCCCTGTGCGTCCACGGTGATCTTCTGGGAGAGATCGCCGTTGGCGACGGCGGTGGTGACCTGGGCGATGTTGCGGACCTGGCTGGTGAGGTTGGACGCCATGAAGTTGACGTTGTCCGTGAGGTCCTTCCAGACCCCGGAGACGCCCCGTACCTGCGCCCGCCCGCCCAACTGGCCCTCCGTGCCCACCTCGCGGGCCACCCGGGTCACTTCGTCGGCGAAGGCCGAGAGCTGATCGACCATGGTGTTCACGGTGAGCTTCAGCTCCAGCAGCTCACCCGTCGCCTCGACCGTGACCGTGCGCGTCAGGTCGCCGCGTGCCACGGCCGTCGTCACCGCGGCGATGTCGCGCACCTGGGCGGTCAGCCGGGACGCCATGGTGTTGACCGCCTCCGTGACGTCCCGCCAGCTCCCCGACAGCGCCTGCACCTTCGCCCGGCCGCCGAGCCGGCCCTCGGTACCGACCTCCCGCGCCACCCGGGTCACCTCACCGGTGAAGAGCGACAGCTGGTCGACCATCTTGTTGACCGCGCGGCCCAGCAGGCGCAGATCGCCGCGCAACTGGCGGTTGCCGTCGTGCAGATCGACCCGCTGGGTCAGATCGCCGCCCGCCACCGCATCCAGCACGCGCGTGGCGTTCGCGGCAGGCAGCACCAGGGCGTCCAGCAGGGCGTTCGTCGCGGTCACCCCGGAGGTCCAGGCACCCTGGCCGGGGCTTGCCGACAGCCGGTCGTCGAGCCGTCCGTGCCGCACGACCTCCCTGCGTACGCGGGTCAGTTCGTCGGCGAAGTGCTGATTGCGCACGGCGATCTGGTTGAGCATCGCCGCCAGCTCCGCGGGCATGCCCTCGTGCGTCTCCGCCACCCGTACCCGGAAGTCGCCGTCGCGCAGCGCCGTCATCGCGGCCAGCAGCGGGCGCAGCTCGGACACCCGGATCCAGGCACCGTCCGACGGTGGGGACTCCGGCGGGGCGGCTGTCCGTGCGGGCGGTAACGCGGGATCTCTGTTCATATCCGCCCACTTCGGTGACTCGGCGCTTATGGGCAGGCTCAGTCTGTCACTCTGTCGGTGTCAAAAGCGGCGCAATGCCAGAACCGATCGGGAGCCGCACTGTGGGGGCACTACCAATGCAGCGCGATACTGTCCACCGTCCAACTCCGGTGTACGTCCTGCCGGACGGCGGGCGGTCGGTTTCGCGCACGAGTCTGCCCGGCAACTCCCACGCGCCGGCCGCCGCACGCGGATTCCTGCGGGCCACCCTCGCCGACTGGACCGACGTCGGCTCCCTCGCCGCCTGCACCTTCTGCCGGGGCGGGAAGGGCGGCTGCCCGCCCGGACAGCACAGCAACGACCGGCTCGCGGACGATGCCGTGCTCGTCGTCAACGAACTGGTCACCAATGCCGTCGTGCATGCCGGCACCAGCGTGGAACTCCTGTGCCGACTGGAGCAGTTCACCGAGGACGAGGCCGCGGCCCTGGTGATCGAGGTCTCCGACCACCACCCTGCGAGAACCGTGCGCAGCGAACCGCACGGCGAGCCGGACCGTGCGGGCACCGCCGAGTACGGCCGCGGACTGTCCCTCATCGGCGCGCTCGCCGAGCGCTGGGGCATCACCTACAGCTCCGCCCTCAAGACCGTCTGGGCCCGGCTGCCGGTCGACGGCTGGGACGCCTTACCCCCGTCCGACACGGAACCGGCGCTGCAGCGCGGACCGCGCGCGGCCGAGATCCCGGTCCCCGCGCCGCGCGGCGCCGGCCGGGACGACCGTGCCGACCACGGCCTGGCCGGCCGCGGCGCGCTTTCCTTCCTCGCCGAGGCGTCCGACCTGCTCGCCGGGCAGCTCGACGAGGACATGGTCGCCGCTCTCGCCGCACAGCTGCTGGTGCCCCGGCTCGCCGACTGGTGCGCGATCTGGCTGGACGGCGAACCCGGCCGTCCCACCGCCGGCGGTGAGGGACCCGCGGCGCCCGCCGTGCAGCGCCTCGCCAGGGTCTGGCACGGCGACGAATCCCGGATCGAGCAGCTGCGCGAGACGCTGAGCAAGGAGCCGCCCGCCCTGCCGGAGGGCACGAGCAGCAGGCCCGTGCCCGTCCCGTGGCCCGGTGGCGGTCCGGACGCCGACGAGGGCACGACCACCGCCTACCGGCTCGTCGCCGGCGGACGCGGCCTCGGCACCCTGCTGATCGCCCGGCAGGGCCTGACCCGGTTCCCCGACGAAGTGACCACGCTCACCGAGGACTTCGCGCGCCGGGTGGCGCTCGCGGTCAGCGCCGCCCGGCAGTACACCCGGCAGGCGACGATCAGCAAGGTCCTGCAGCGCGGACTGCAGCCCCGCAAGGTCGGACAGATCCCCGGCGTCGACCGCTTCCTGGTGTACGAGCCGAGCGACGACGGCGTCGCGGGCGGCGACTTCTACGACATCTTCCCGGCCGGGTCCGGCGCCCGCTGGTCCTTCATGCTCGGCGACGTACAGGGCAGCGGCCCCGAGGCCGCCGTCGTCACCGGTCTCGCCCGTCCCTGGCTGCGGCTGCTCGCCCGCGAGGGTTACCAGGTCGGCGAGGTACTCGACCGGCTGAACGGGCTGCTGCTCGACGACGCGACCGAGGCCGCGGAAGCGGCCGCGCTGCTCGTGGCGGGCGGCCAGGGGGTGCCCGAGGGGCAGCAGGCCCGCTTCCTGTCCCTGCTGTACGGGGAGCTGGTGCCGTTGCCCCGGGGTGACGGCGTGCGGTGCACGCTGGCGAGCGCCGGTCATCCGCTGCCGCTGCTGCTGCGGCCCGACGGGCAGGTGCGCACGGCGGCCGAGCCGCAGCTGCTGCTCGGGGTCGTGGAGGGCGTCGCGTACGAGAGCCAGACCTTCGACCTGGAGCCCGGCGACACCCTGCTCTGCGTCACGGACGGGATCACCGAGCGGCGCTGCGGACCACGGATGTTCGACGACGACGACGGGCTGTCCCGGGTCCTCGCGGGGTGCGCGGGGCTCGGTGCCCAGGGCGTCGCGGAGCGGATCAGGCAGGCGGTGCACGAGTTCGCGGACACCCCGCCGGCGGACGATCTGGCGCTGCTGGTGCTGCAGGCGCAGTGAGCGGCCGTGCCCGCATGGCCCGTCACCCCGGTCGGACCTCCTGCCGCGGTGACGGACAATGGGGGCATGCCTTCCGTACTGCCCGACGGTGAACCCGTGCCCGAGGACGGGTCGCTCCCGGCGTCCGCCCTCGAGGACGCGGCCGGCCGGCCGCTCGCCTTCTACCTGCATGTGCCGTACTGCGCGACGCGCTGCGGCTACTGCGACTTCAACACCTACACGGCGACCGAGCTGCGCGGCTCGGGCGGAGTGCTGGCCTCCCGCGACAACTACGCCGCGACCCTCGCGGACGAGGTGCGCCTGGCCCGCAAGGTGCTGGGCGACGATCCCCGTCCGGTGCGGACGGTGTTCGTCGGCGGAGGTACGCCGACGCTGCTGGACGCGGGCGACCTCGTGTCGATGCTGGACGCCGTACGACAGGAATTCGGGCTCGCGGACGACGCGGAGATCACCACCGAGGCGAACCCGGAGTCGGTGGACCCGGCGTATCTGGCGCAGCTGCGGGCGGGGGGCTTCAACCGGATCTCGTTCGGCATGCAGAGCGCACGGCAGCACGTCCTGAAGGTGCTGGACCGCACCCACACCCCCGGGCGCCCGGAGGCGTGCGTCGCGGAGGCGCGGGCGGCGGGCTTCGAGCATGTGAACCTCGACCTGATCTACGGCACACCGGGGGAGAGCGACGACGACTGGCGCGCGTCGCTCGACGCGGCGGTGGGCGCCGGGCCCGACCATGTGTCGGCGTACGCGCTGATCGTCGAGGAGGGGACGCAGCTGGCCCGCCGGATCCGGCGCGGCGAGGTCCCCATGACCGACGACGACGTCCACGCGGACCGCTATCTGATCGCGGACTCCGTGCTGGCCGGCGCGGGCTTCGACTGGTACGAGGTGTCGAACTGGGCCACGTCCGAGGCGGGCCGCTGTCTGCACAACGAGCTGTACTGGCGCGGCGCCGACTGGTGGGGCGCGGGCCCGGGCGCGCACAGCCATGTGGGCGGGGTGCGCTGGTGGAACGTGAAGCATCCGGGCGCGTACGCGGCGGCGCTCGCAGAGGGCCGCTCACCGGGCGCGGGCCGTGAACTGCTCTCCGCGGAGGACCGCAGGGTGGAGCGCATCCTGCTGGAGCTGCGGCTCAAGGAGGGCGTACCGCTGTCCCTGCTGCGGGAGGCGGGCCTGGCCGCGTCCGAGCGGGCCCTGTCCGACGGCCTGCTCGCCCCGGACGCGTACGAGGCGGGCCACGCGGTCCTGACCCTGCGGGGGAGGCTGCTGGCGGACGCGGTGGTGCGGGACCTGGTGGACTGAGGCCGCGCCGGGGCCCCGGCCCCTTCCTCCGGGTCCCGGTCCGGCATGACCGGCTACGGCGCCGTCACGAAGTCGATCAGTTCCTCCACCCGCCCCAGCAGCTCCGGCTGCAGGTCCCGGTAGGAGTGGACCTTCGAGAGGATGTGCTGCCAGGCCGCGCCCGTGTTCTCCCGCCAGCCCAGGGCGCGGCAGACGCCCGTCTTCCAGTCCTCGCCGCGGGGGACCGTCGGCCAGGCCGGGATGCCCACGGAGGACGGCTTCACCGCCTCCCACACGTCGATGTACGGATGGCCCACCACCAGCACATGCGGGTCGGTCACGGACGCGGCGATGCGGGACTCCTTGGAACCCGGGACCAGATGGTCCACCAGCACGCCCAGGCATGCGTCCGGGCCCGGCGCGAACTCCGCGACGATCGCGGGGAGGTCGTCGATGCCCTCCAGGTACTCCACCACCACGCCCTCGATGCGCAGATCGTCGCCCCAGACCCGTTCGACGAGTTCCGCGTCGTGCCGGCCCTCGACGTAGATGCGGCCCGCCCGGGCGACACGGGCGCGGGCGCCGGGGACCGCCAGCGAGCCCGACGCCGTGCGGGCCGGAGCGGTCGCCCCGGGCGCCGAGGGGCGCACCAGCGTCACCACCTTCCCCTCCAGCAGGAAGCCCCGCGGGGCCATCGGGAAGACCCGGTGCTTGCCGAAGCGGTCCTCGAGCGTTACGGTCCCCGCCTCGCAGCGGATCACCGCCCCGCAGAAGCCGGTGGTGACCTCCTCCACGACCAGATCGGGGTCGGCCGGAACCTCGGGGGCGGGGCCCGAGCGCTTCCACGGAGGTGTCAGATCGGGGCTGTAGCTGCGCATTCGGCTGACGCTACGACACCCCGAACCGCTCCGCCAGCGTGTCGCGTTGGGCACGTACGAACGCGGCGTCCACCACGGCGCCGTGCCCGGGCACGTACACCGCGTCCTCGCCGCCGAGCGAGAGCAGCCGGTCCAGGGCCGCGGGCCAGCGCGAGGTGATCGCGTCGCTGCCGGCCTGGGGTTCGCCCGACTCCTCGACCAGGTCGCCGCAGAAGACCACCTCCGGACCGCCCCCGTCGGCCGGCACCAGCAGCGCCAGGTCGTGGCCCGAGTGACCGGGGCCGACATTGGCCAGCAGCACCTGGCGGCCGCCCAGTTCCAGCGTCCACTCCCCGCACACCGGATGGTGCGGCGCCACCAGCAGATCGGCCGCCTCCGCCGCCTCGTCGTGGGCGACGCCCTGCCGTACGGCCGAGTTGCGGATGTCGTCACGCTCGCGCCGCATCAGCGCGTCCAGGCCGACCGCCCCGTACACCTCCACCCCCGAGAACGCCGCGGTGCCCAGGACATGGTCGAAGTGCGGATGGCTGAGTGCGATATGCGTCACCCGCCGGCCGCCCAGGAGTGCCTGCGCCTGGGCGCGGAGCTCGGCGCCCTCACGGAGCGTGGCCCCTGTGTCGAACAGCAGGACACGGTCGGCTCCCGCGACCAACCCGGTGGTCGCGTCCCAGACCGGCAGCCGCCGGCGCCCGACCCCGTCGGCCAACCGCTCCCAGCCGAAGTCTTCCCAACTGATGTCCATACCGCGACGCTACTGGCAACGACCAGCACAAGCGCGAGGTAGCGTGGTCGGCTGCCCTTGCTAGGGCCGTACCTCACGGCCGTACACTGGCACGGGAAATGGCTGGCACTCGGACATCTTGAGTGCCAGGCGGTCACCGAGGGATCACAGCTGGAGGTGTGCGCGGTGCTCAGCGAACGCAGACTCGAGGTGCTGCGCGCCATCGTCCAGGACTACGTCGGCACCGAGGAACCTGTGGGTTCCAAGGCGCTCACGGAGCGTCACAATCTGGGCGTCTCGCCTGCCACCGTCCGCAACGACATGGCAGTGCTGGAGGACGAGGGCTTCATCGCCCAGCCCCACACCAGCGCGGGCCGTATCCCGACCGACAAGGGCTACCGGCTCTTCGTCGACCGGCTGGCAGGCGTGAAGCCGCTGTCGTCGCCGGAGCGCCGCGCGATTCAGAACTTCCTGGACGGAGCCGTCGACCTCGACGACGTCGTGGGGCGTACGGTCCGGCTGCTGGCGCAGCTGACCCGGCAGGTCGCGGTCGTCCAGTACCCGTCGCTGACCCGTTCCACGGTCCGGCACGTGGAGCTGCTCTCCCTGTCGCCGGCCCGGCTGATGCTCGTGCTGATCACGGACACCGGACGGGTCGAGCAGCGCATGGTCGACTGCCCGGCGCCGTTCGGCGAGAGCTCGCTGGCGGATCTGCGGGCCCGGCTCAACAGCCGGGTCGTCTCGCGCCGTTTCGCGGATGTGCCGCAGCTGGTGCAGGATCTGCCCGAATCCTTCGACCCGGAGGACCGCGGCACGGTGTCCGCGGTGCTCTCCACTCTCCTCGAGACCCTGGTCGAGGAGACCGAGGAGCGGCTGATGATCGGCGGAACCGCCAATCTGACCCGCTTCGGACACGACTTCCCCCTGACTATCCGGCCGGTGCTGGAGGCGCTCGAGGAGCATGTGGTGCTGCTCAAGCTGCTCGGCGAGGCCGAGGAGTCGGGTGGTATGGGCATGACCGTCCGCATCGGTCATGAGAACGCCCACGAAGGACTCAACTCCACGTCCGTCGTCTCGGTCGGCTACGGTTCGGGCGACGAGGCAGTGGCAAAACTCGGCGTGGTCGGACCGACCCGCATGGACTACCCCGGAACGATGGGAGCGGTACGCGCAGTGGCACGTTACGTCGGACAGATCCTGGCGGAGTCGTAAGTGGCCACGGACTACTACGCCGTACTCGGCGTACGCCGCGACGCATCCCAGGACGAGATCAAGAAGGCCTTCCGCCGTCTTGCGCGTGAGCTCCACCCGGATGTGAATCCGGACCCGAAGACGCAAGAGCGCTTCAAGGAGATCAACGCCGCGTACGAGGTGCTGTCGGACCCGCAGAAGAAGCAGGTCTACGACCTCGGGGGCGACCCGCTGTCGCAGGCCGGCGGTGGCGCCGGCGGCTTCGGCGCGGGCGGCTTCGGGAACTTCTCGGACATCATGGACGCGTTCTTCGGGACGGCGTCGCAGCGTGGTCCGAGGTCGCGCACGCGACGCGGCCAGGACGCGATGATCCGTTTGGAGATCGACCTCAACGAGGCCGCCTTCGGCACCACGAAGGACATCCAGGTCGACACGGCCGTCGTCTGTACGACCTGCTCCGGTGAGGGCGCGGCGCCCGGCACCTCGGCGCAGACGTGCGACATGTGCCGCGGCCGCGGCGAGGTCTCGCAGGTCACCCGCTCGTTCCTGGGCCAGGTCATGACCTCCCGGCCGTGTCCGCAGTGCCAGGGCTTCGGGACTGTCGTCCCGACACCCTGCCCGGAGTGCGCCGGTGACGGCCGCATTCGTTCGCGCCGGACGCTGACGGTGAAGATCCCGGCGGGCGTCGACAACGGAACCCGGATCCAGCTCGCGGGGGAGGGCGAGGTCGGCCCCGGCGGCGGCCCGGCCGGTGACCTGTACGTCGAGATCCATGAGCTGAACCACGCCGTCTTCCAGCGGCGCGGCGACGATCTGCACTGCACGGTCACGATCCCCATGACGGCGGGCGCGCTCGGCACGAAGGTGCCGCTGGAGACGCTCGACGGCATGGAGGAGGTCGACATCCGCCCTGGCACACAGTCCGGACAGTCGATCCCGCTGCACGGGCGCGGTATCACGCACCTGCGGGGCGGCGGCCGTGGCGACCTGATCGTCCACGTCGAGGTGATGACGCCGACCAAGATGGACGTGGAGCAGGAAAGGCTGATGCGGGAACTCGCGAAGCTGCGCGGCGAGGAGCGGCCGACCGGCCAGTTCCAGCCGGGCCAGCAGGGGCTGTTCTCGCGTCTGAAGGACGCCTTCAACGGGCGGTAGCACGTGCCGCGGCCCCGGTCTCCGGGGCCGCTCGGACGGTGCGCGGACGCCGCTCCGGCGGTGCGCCGACTTCGATTCGGTGGTGCGGGAGTGACGTGGCACGATGCCTGCATGTCCTCCGCACTGAGCGATCTCTGCCGGTTTCCGATCGTGCAGGCCCCCATGGCGGGCGGCGGGTCGTGCCCCCGGCTGGCCGCTGCCGTGTCCGAGGCCGGCGGCCTCGGTTTCCTGGCCGCCGGGTACAAGACGGTGGACGGCCTGTACGAGGAGGTCAAACAGATCCGGGGGCTCACCGGACGGCCCTTCGGCGTCAATCTGTTCATGCCCCAGCCCCAGACCGCCGACCCGGCCGCGGTGGAGGTCTACCGGCATCAGCTCGCCGGTGAGGCCGCCTGGTACGAGACGCCGCTCGGCGACCCCGACTCCGGGCGCGACGACGGCTACGAGGCCAAGGTCGCCATCCTGCTCGACGACCCGGTCCCGGTCGTTTCCTTCACCTTCGGCTGTCCCCGGCCCGCCGTGCTCAAGTCGTTCGCCAAGGCAGGGACGTTCACCGTCGTCACCGTCACCACGCCTGAGGAGGCGCAGGCCGCGGAGTCGGCCGGCGCGGACGCGCTGTGCGTGCAGGGCATCGAGGCCGGCGGGCACCAGGGCACACACCGGGACGACCCCGCCGCGGACGGTACCGGCATCGGGCTGCTCACGCTGATCGCCCTGGTCCGCGAGACCGTTGCGCTGCCGGTCATCGCCGCGGGCGGACTGATGCGCGGCGGCCAGATCGCCGCCGCCCTGGCGGCCGGAGCGACGGCGGCGCAGCTCGGCACCGCGTTCCTCGTCTGTCCCGAGTCCGGGGCGAACAGCCTCCACAAGCAGGCGATGACCAATCCGCTGTTCGTCCGCACCGAACTCACCCGCGCTTTCTCCGGGCGGCCCGCCCGCGGGCTCGTCAACCGCTTCATGCGCGAGCACGGGCCGTACGCACCGGCCGCGTATCCGCAGGTGCACCATCTGACGAGCGGGCTGCGCAAGGCGGCCGCGAAGACGGGCGACGCGCAGGGCATGGCGCTGTGGGCCGGTCAGGGGCACCGGCTGGCACGCGAACTGCCCGCGGCGCGGCTCGTCGAGGTACTGGCCGCCGAGCTGGACTCGGCGCGGGCCGCGCTCGCCCTGGGAGGCTCCTGATGACCGCGCCGGTGTTCCTGGTCGAGTCGCTGGCCGGGGCTGCGCCCGGCTCCCTGCTCACGCTGGACGGTCCCGAGGGGCGGCATGCCGTCTCCGTACGCCGCCTCCAGGCGGGTGAGGACATCGTGCTCACCGACGGGCTCGGGAGCGGCGCGGCCGGTGCTGTTGTACGGACCGAGGGCAAGGACCGGCTGGTCGTGGAGGTGCGGGAGGTTCCGGTGGAGCCCGAGCCCGCGCCCCGTGTCACCGTCGTGCAGGCTCTGCCCAAGGGCGACCGCGGTGAACTCGCCGTCGAGACCATGACGGAGACCGGCGTCGACGAGGTCGTGCCGTGGGCGGCTTCGCGCTGCATCACCCAGTGGCGGGGCGAGCGGGGCGCCAAGTCGCTCGCCAAGTGGCGTGCCACGGCCCGTGAGGCGGGCAAGCAGTCGCGCCGGCTCCGCTTCCCCGAGGTCGCGGACGCGGCAACGACCAAGCAGGTTGCGGCACTTCTGGCCAAAGCCGACTTCGCCGCCGTGCTGCACGAGGAAGGCGCGGAGCCGCTGGCCACCGCCGAACTGCCGGCCGAGGGGTCGATCGTGCTGGTCGTGGGGCCGGAGGGCGGGGTGTCCTTGGAGGAACTGGCGGCGTTCGCCGAGGCCGGGGCGAAGCCCTACCGGCTCGGTCGCAGCGTGCTGCGCACCTCGACCGCGGGCACCGCGGCGGTGGCACTGCTGCTGGGGCGCACGGGCCGTTGGTCGTAGTCTGTCCGCAACTCCCTCTGTTGCTCCGCGCGAACGAGTGCCACGCTGCCGTTCATGCGGGGCATCACACTGCGGGGCATCACACGGCGAGGCGCCGGACCGGCTCGCGCGCTCGCCGCGATCGGCTTCGCGGGAGCGGCAGTTGCCGGCCTGACGGCCTGTGATCCGGCGGCCGGGGGCCTCAGTTCCGCCGCCGTCGCGGTCACCACCGACCGTACGGGCACCAGCACACTGGAGCGCCTCGGCTTCGATGTGCGCTGGCTCAGCTGCAGGGCCACCGTCGACGACGGGAAGAAGACCACGCCGTCGCCCGCCGGCCCGGGCTCGGCCACCGTGGACTGCCAGGGCGAGACCGACTCCGGGGCGAAGATCACCCTCAAGGGCAAGGTGACGGAGGAGCGTTCGGGCCGTTGCGTACGGGGTGACCTCAAGGCCCGGGTGAACGGCAAGGTCGTCTTCGAGGCCACCGTTCTCGGCAACTGCGGTGCCACGCCCAGCAGTAAGCCCCGACCCACCCCGCCGGGTGACGACCCCCGGCCCACCGTCACCGTCACCGTCACGGTGACGGCCGACCCGCCGGGGAAGTGACCACGTAAAGCCGTGACCGGGGGCCGGTGAGCTGCCTAGGGTGACGGTGTGACGCAGCCTGCCTACCTTCGGTATCCGCATGTCCACGGCGAGTTGATCGCCTTCACCGCGGAGGACGACGTCTGGGTCGCCCCGCTCGACGGAGGACGGGCCTGGCGCGTCAGCGCCGACAACATGCCCGTCGACCATCCCCGTATCTCACCCGACGGCAGACACATAGCCTGGACCTCGTACCGCGACGGAGCGCCCGAGGTGCATCTCGCGCCCGTCGACGGCGGGCCCACGGACCGGCTGACCTACTGGGGAAGCATCAAGACGTCCGTGCGCGGCTGGACCCCGGACGGCAAGATCCTTGCGATCAGCACCCACGGCCAGGCCTCGATCCGCCGCACCTGGGCCCGGGCGGTGCCGCTCGACGGCGGGCCCGCGGACGTCCTGCCGTACGGGCCGGTCGGCGGTGTGGCGTACGGCAGCGGCGTGCTGCTGCTCTCCGCCACGATGGGGCGCGAGGCGGCGGCCTGGAAGCGCTACCGGGGCGGTACAGCGGGCAAGTTGTGGATCGACCGGGCGGGCGACGGGACGTTCGCACGCCTCCACGAGGACATCGACGGGAACATCGAGTGCCCGCTGTGGGTGAGTGGCCGCGTCGCCTTCCTCTCCGACCACGAAGGCGTCGGCGCCGTGTACTCGTCGCTGCCCGACGGCTCCCAGCTGCGACGCCACACCCCCGTCGACGGGTTCTACGCCCGGCACGCGGCGACCGACGGCACCCGTGTCGTGTACGCGAGCTCGGGTGAACTGTGGCTCCTGGACGACCTGGAGGGAGCCGGGCCCCGCCGCCTGGACGTCCGGCTCGGCGGCCAGCGCACCGACCTGCGGCCCCGCCCCGTGCGGGGCGCCCACCACGTCGGCTCCGCCGCACCCGACCACACCGGACGCGGCAGCGCGGTGGAGATCCGCGGCGGCATCCACTGGGTCACCCATCGGGAAGGGCCCGCGCGGGCGCTCGCCGAGGAGCCCGGCGTACGGGCCAGGTCGCCGCGGACCTTCCGCGTGGACGGCGAGGAGCATGTCGTCTGGGTGACCGACGCGGAGGGCGAGGACGCGCTCGAGTTCGCGCCGGCGACCGGCCTCGCGCCCGCGGCCACACCGCGCAGGCTGGCGGCGGGGCAGCTCGGCCGCGTTCTGAGCCTCGCCGTCGCGCCCGACGGCAGCCGGGCCGCCGTGGCCTCGCACGACGGGCGCGTCCTGCTCGTCGAACGCGAGTCGGGCGAGGTGCGCGAGGTCGACCGCAGCGAGCACGGCGAGGCCACCGGGCTCGCCTTCTCGCCGGACTCCGGCTGGCTCGCCTGGTCCCACGCGGGGCCCTCCCCGCTGCGCCATCTCAAGCTCGCGAACACCGGCGACCTGTCGGTCGTCGAGGCGACTCCGCTGCGGTTCCACGACTACCAGCCCGCGTTCACGCTCGACGGCCGGCATCTGGCGTTCCTGTCGGAGCGGGCCTTCGATCCCGTCTACGACACCCATGTCTTCGACCTCGCGTTCGTCGGCGGGTGCCGCCCGCATCTGATCACGCTGGCGGCGACCACGCCGTCGCCGTTCGGACCGCAGCGCCACGGGCGGTCCTTCGACGCCGACAGGGACTGCCACGGCGACGAGGACGACGACGGCGCGCCTGTCACCCGTATCGATCGCGAAGGGCTCGCCGACCGGATCGTGCCCTTCCCCGTCGAGGCGGCCCGCTACTCGACGCTGCGCGCCGCGAAGGACGGGCTCCTGTGGCTGCGCCACCCGCTGCGCGGCGTGCTCGGCGCGACACGCGCCACCCCCGACGATCCCGGGCCCAAGAGCGCCCTGGAGCGCTACGACTTCGTGCAGCAGCACGTCGAGGAACTCGCGGACGACGCGGACGGGTTCGCGGTGAGCGGTGACGGCAAGCGCGTGCTGCTGTCCACCGGCGGCAAGCTGAAAGTCGTGCCCGGCGACCGGCGGGCGTCGCGAGACGACGACAGCGACACCAACATCTCCGTCGACCTCTCGCGGGTGCGCCGCACACTCGACCCGGCGGCCGAGTGGCGGCAGATGTACGACGAGGCCGGACGGCTGATGCGGGACAACTTCTGGCGCCAGGACCTCGGGGGCGTCGACTGGCAGGGCGTACTCGACCGCTACCGGCCGCTCCTGTCCCGCGTCGCCACCCACGACGATCTGATGGACGTGCTGTGGGAGGTGCACGGCGAGCTCGGCACCTCGCACGCGTACGTCGTCCCGGGCGGGGGCCGCGGAAGCCGCTCGACCCGGCAGGGGCTGCTGGGCGCGGACATCTCCCGGGCGGCGGACGGCGTCTGGCGCATCGACCGCATCCTGCCGTCCGAGACGTCCGACCCGGACGCGCACTCGCCGCTCGCGGCGCCCGGGGCCGCGGTGCGTGCCGGTGACGCGATCCTCGCGGTCGACGGCCGGCCGGTGGACCCGGTCAGAGGGCCGGGGCCGCTGCTCGTCGGCTCGGCGGGCAAGCCGGTCGAGCTCACCGTCTCGCCCGCAGGCGGCGGCGACCAGCGGCATGCGGTCGTGGTGCCGCTGGCGGACGAGGAACCGCTGCGGTACCACGCGTGGGTCGCGGACCGGCGCGCGTACGTCCACGAGAGGTCCGGGGGCAGGCTCGGCTATCTGCACGTCCCCGACATGCAGGCGCCGGGCTGGGCCCAGATCCACCGCGACCTGCGGGTCGAGGTGGCGCGCGAGGGCCTGGTCGTGGACGTCCGCGAGAACCGCGGCGGTCACACGTCCCAGCTGGTCGTCGAGAAGCTCGCCCGGCGCATCGTGGGCTGGGACCTGCCGCGTGGCATGCAGCCCTTCAGCTATCCGATGGACGCGCCGCGGGGTCCGGTGGTGGCGGTGGCGAACGAGTTCTCCGGCTCGGACGGCGACATCGTCAATGCGGCGATCAAGGCGCTCGGCATCGGCCCGGTCGTGGGCACGCGGACGTGGGGCGGGGTGATCGGCATCGACAGCCGCTACTCGCTGGTGGACGGCACGCTGGTCACCCAGCCCAAGTACGCGTTCTGGCTGGAGGGTTACGGCTGGGGAGTGGAGAACCACGGCGTGGACCCGGACGTGGAGGTGGTGACGACGCCGCAGGACCACGGGGCGGGCCGCGACCCGCAGCTGGACGAGGCGATCCGGATGGCCCTGGCGGTCCTCACGGAGAATCCGGCGAAGACACCTCCGGCGCTGGAGTAGCCCGGGTCCGCCGGGCCCCTTCCCGGGTGCTGTCGCCCGGTGCGCCGGGGGCCCGGCCCACCGGGTGGATAGCATGGCGCGCGTACGCCCCACAGACGCGAGGAGGACCCGGCATGGCGGGAGAACCGCAGGCTGACTGCCTGTTCTGCAAGATCGTCGCGGGGGAGGTGCCCGCCACCGTCGTGCGGGAGACGGACCACGTCGTCGCCTTCCGCGACATCAATCCCCAGGCCCCCACCCACGTTCTGCTCATCCCGAAGGCGCACTACGCCGACGCTGCCGCGCTCGCCGGCGGCGCGCCCGAGCTCGCCGCCGAGCTGCTGCGGGAGGCCGCGGAGGTCGCCGCGCAGGAGAAGATCGTGGACTCCGGCTACCGGATCGTCTTCAACACCGGGGCAGGCGCGGGGCAGACCGTCTTCCACACGCACGCCCACCTCCTCGGCGGCCGCGGCCTCGAGTGGCCTCCCGGATAGCAGGCAGCACACCTTGTCCGTCAGAGAACTCGTGGTGCTCGGCACCGCCAGCCAGGTACCCACCCGGCACCGCAACCACAACGGTTACCTCCTGCGCTGGGACGCCGAGGGCATACTCTTCGACCCCGGCGAGGGCACCCAGCGCCAGATGCTCCGTGCCGGGGTCGCCGCGCACGACATCAACCGGATCTGTGTCACCCATTTCCACGGGGACCACTCCCTCGGGCTCGCGGGAGTGATCCAGCGGATCAACCTCGACCGGGTCCCGCACGAGGTGTCCGCGCACTATCCGGCCAGTGGACAGCGGTTCTTCGAGCGGCTGCGGTACGCGACGGCGTACCGGGAGACCGCGTCCCTGGCGGAGGAGCCCGTCACGGCCGACGGGGTGCTCGCCGAGACCGCCTCGTACACCCTCGAGGCGCGCCGGCTGTCGCACCCCGTCGAGTCGTACGGCTACCGGCTCGTCGAGCCCGACGGGGTGCGGATGCTGCCCGAGGCGCTCGCCGAACGCGGCATCAAAGGGCCCGACGTCGGCCGGCTGCAGCGTGAGGGCGAGCTGGGCGGTGTACGGCTCGAGGACGTCAGCGAGACACGTCCGGGCCAGCGTTTCGCCTTCGTGATGGACACCCGCCTCTGCGACGGCGTGTACGCCCTCGCGGAGGGCTGCGACATGCTCGTCATCGAGTCGACCTTTCTCGACGAGGACGAGCGACTGGCCGTGGACCACGGGCACCTGACCGCCGGACAGGCGGCACGCGTGGCGCGCGACGCGGGGGTGCGGCACCTCGTTCTGACCCACTTCTCCCAGCGGTACACCGATGCCGAGGAGTTCGAACGGCAGGCTCGTGCCGCCGGTTTCGACGCGGAGCTGACCGTCGCCACGGATCTTCTGCGCGTCCCCGTACCCAAACGACGTCCATGAGCGAGACGAGATCCGTGCCCCTCCCCAAGGCCGAACTGCACCTGCACATCGAAGGCACCCTGGAGCCCGAGCTCGCCTTCGAGCTCGCCGCGCGCAACGGCGTGGACCTGCCCTTCCAGGACACCGAAGAGCTGCGCCACGCCTACCGCTTCGACGATCTGCAGACCTTCCTCAACCTGTACTACGGCCTGATGGCCGTGCTGCACACCGAGAACGACTTCGCCGAACTCGCCGACGCCTATCTGGCACGCGCCGCAGCCCAGGGCGTGCGCCACGCGGAGATCTTCTTCGACCCGCAGGCGCACACCTCTCGGGGTGTGCCGCTCTCCGCGGTGATCGAGGGTCTCGCCCGCGCGCTGGACGCGAGCGAGGAACGGCACGGTGTGTCGACCCGCCTGATCATGTGCTTCCTCAGGGACGAGTCCGCCGCGTCCGCGCTGGAGACACTGGAGGCCGCGAAGCCGTATCTGCACCGGATCACGGCGGTCGGGCTGGACTCGGCGGAGGCCGGCAACCCGCCGTCGAAGTTCCGTGAGGTGTACGAGGCGGCCTCCGCGCTCGGGCTGCGCAGGGTGGCGCACGCGGGCGAGGAGGGCCCGCCCGCGTACATCCGCGAGGCCCTGGACGTGCTCGGTGTGGAGCGCATCGACCACGGGCTGCGCTGCATGGAGGACCCGGAGCTGGTCGACCGGCTCGTACGGGAGCGTGTACCGCTGACGCTGTGCCCGCTGTCGAACGTCCGGCTGCGGGCGGTCGACACCCTGGAGGACCACCCGCTGGCGCGGATGATGGACGCCGGGCTGCTGTGCACGGTCAACTCCGACGACCCCGCGTACTTCGGCGGCTATGTGGGGGACGCCTTCGACGCGGTGCACAAGGCGCTGGGCATCGGCGAGGAGCGGCAGCGCGAGCTGGCCCGCAACTCGTTCACGGCGTCGTTCCTGGAGGACGACGAGGCGCGCAGGGCGCGGCTGATCGCCGAGGTGGACGCGTACGACTTCGGGCGCTGACCGGCTGACCGGCCCGGCTCAGGCGCGCCAGTCGGGGGAGCCCGGCATCGGTGCCGGCGCCGATGCCTCGATCTTCGCCCGTACCGCTTTCATCACCGTCACGATCTGCCGCTCGTGCTCCTCCGTGAGCCGGGCCACCGGCACCGAGCAGCTGATCGCGTCGGTCGCGGGCGTGTCGTAGCGCAGGGCGAAGCCGAACCCCGTGATGCCGAGGACGCCCTCCTCCCGGTCGACCGACCACCCGCGCTCGCGCACGGCGGCGAGGTCCGCCAGCAGGGATGCGCGGTCGGTGTGGGTGTGCGGTGTGAGCTGCTCCAACCCGCCGTCGGGAAGCGGGAGTCCGGTGTCGGGCCGTTCGGCGAGCAGCGCCTTGCCCAGCGCGCCCACATGCGCGGGCAGCCTGCGGCCCACCCTGCTGAACGTGCGCAGATACTCGTGCGACTCGCGCGTCGCCAGATAGACGACGTCCCCGCCGTCCAGCCGGCCGAGGTGGATGGTCTCGCCCAGGGCGTCGGACGCCTCGTCCAGATACGGGCGTACGGCCCTCACCCGGGGATCGCTGTCGAGGTAGCTGGTGCCGGTGAGCAGCGCGTGGATGCCGATGCCGTACAGCGAGCCGGTCGCGTCGGTACGGACCCAGCCGCGGTCGATGAGCGTCTGCAGCAGGGCGTACATGCTGCTGCGCGGTACGCCCAGTTCCGCGGCGAGCTCCCGCAGTCGCGCCGGGCGGTCGCCCCGGGCCGCGAGCACTTCCAGCAGCTCCACCGCGCGGGCCGCCGACTTCACCTGGCGCACACCGCCGCCCCGGGGCCCCGGCTCCCGCTCGGCCGCCGGTCCCTCGGATTCGGACTCCGACATGCGCCGATGGTAGTCGGCGCGGCCCGCCCCATTGACGCCGTCTGTTCGCCTATCTAATCTCCATTCTCATCCATGTACATCATCTACATAGGGAGACGACATGGGTCAGGGTGCGGACCTACGCGGAAGGGACGGCGCAGCCGTCGCCGCCCGCCTGCGGGAAGGCATGGCAGGCGGAGTCCTGTCCTTCCCGCTCACCAGCTTCCGCGCCGACGCCGGACTCGACCTCGACGGCTACCGCGACCACCTCGCGGCGCAGACGGCCACCGCACCCGGAGCCCTCTTCCCCGCCTGCGGCACGGGGGAGTTCTTCTCGCTGGCCGAGGACGAGTACCGGCACGTCGTCACGGCCGCCGTCGAGGTCGCCGCCGGGCGGCTGCCTGTCGTCGCCGGCATCGGCTACGGCTGGGCACAGGCCCTGCGCTTCGCGCGGATCGCCGAAGAGGCGGGCGCGGACGCCGCGTTGGTACTGCCGCACTATCTGGTGCGCGGCCCGCAGGAGGGCCTCGTCGAGCAGCTGCGCCGCATCGCCGGGGGCACCCGGCTGCCGCTCGTCGCCTACCAGCGCGGTCAGGTCGCCTACAGCGCGGAATCCGTGCGCCGCATCGCGGGAATCCCGGGCGTCATCGGGCTCAAGGACGGTCACGGCGACCTCGACCTGGTGCAGCGCCAGCGGCTCGCCGCACCGGCGGACTTCTTGTTCTTCAACGGCGCGGCCACCGCCGAGATCCAGGCGCGGCAGTACGCCTCCATCGGCGTGAGCGCGTACTCGTCGGCCGTGCACGCCTTCGCTCCCGAGATCGCCGACGCCTTCTTCGCCGCACTGCGCGACGGGGACACCCCGGCCGTCGAACGGCTGCTGCGCGGCTTCTACGTACCGTTCGTCGAACTGCGCGACCGTGTGCCCGGATACGCCGTGTCGCTGGTCAAGGCAGCGGCACGGCTGCGCGGGGCGCCCGTGGGCCCCGTGCGCGCACCGCTGACCGAACCCAGCCCCGCCGATCTCGCGGACCTCGAAGCGCTGCTCGCGGACGGACTCGACCTGGCAGGAGCCACGGCATGACCCAGGACCTGACGATCACCGAGGTACGCCTCACCCCGATCCTCGTCGCCGACCCGCCGCTCCTCAACACCCAGGGCGTGCACCAGCCCTACACCCCGCGTCTGATCGTCGAGGTGGTCACCGCGGACGGCGTCACCGGCGTCGGCGAGACCTACGGTGACACCAAGTACCTCGATCTGGCCGCCCCGTTGGCCGCGACGCTCCCCGGCCGCCCGGTCAGCGATGTGAACGGGCTGCACCGGCTCGCCGACCTGGTCTGCGGCGACTCGCCCGAGGCCACCGCAGCCGACGCGGTCGACGCCGGAGGGCTGCGCGGGGTGCAGACCGCCGGCAAACTGCGGCTCTCGGTCGTCTCCGGCTTCGAGGTCGCCCTCCTCGACGCCCTCGGCAAGTCCCTCGGTCTGCCCGTGCACGCCCTGCTCGGCGGCAAGGTCCGCGACGCCGTCGACTACAGCGCCTACCTGTTCTACCGCTGGGCCGAACACCCCGGCGGGGCGGGCGAGTCCGACGACTGGGGCGCGGCCGTCGACCCCGCGGGCATCGTGGCGCAGGCCCGGCGCTTCGTCCGAGACCACGGCTTCGGCTCCTTCAAGCTCAAGGGCGGTGTCTTCGAGCCCGATGAGGAGATCGCCGCCGTACGGGCCCTGTCCCGGGCGTTCCCCGGCCGGCCGCTGCGGCTCGACCCCAACGGGGCCTGGTCGGTGGAGACATCGCTGCGCGTCGCGCGGGAGCTCGGCGACGTCCTGGAGTATCTGGAGGACCCGGCGGCCACGACCGACCGGATGGCCCAGGTCGCCGCCGGGACCGAGGTGCCGCTCGCCACCAACATGTGCGTGACGACCTTCGCCGAGATCCCCGAAGCCTTCGCGCGCGGGGCCGTGCAGGTCGTCCTGTCCGACCACCACTACTGGGGCGGGCTGCGCAACACCCGGGAACTGGCCGCGATCTGCCGCACGTTCGGCGTCGGCCTGTCCATGCACTCCAACACCCACCTGGGCATCAGCCTCGCCGCGATGACGCATGTGGCCGCCGTCGTGCCCAACCTCGACTACGCCTGCGACAGCCACTACCCGTGGCAGACCGAGGACGTCGTCACCGAACGCTTCACGTTCAAGGACGGCCGCCTCGCCGTCGGCGACGCTCCCGGGCTGGGCGTCGAACTCGACCGGGACCGGCTCGCGTTCCTCCACCGGCGCTGGCTGGACGACGACGGCACGATGCGCGACCGCGACGACGCGGCGGCGATGCGGGTGGCCGAGCCGGGGTGGACCGCGCCGCGCGTGCCCCGCTGGTAGCACCGGCCCCGGTCACCGTGCCTCCGCCGACCGTCCGGGGCCGGACACGCCATGTGCGGCCCGCCCGGAGGACAATGGTGCAGCAGCTCCATCAGGCAGACTGGCTGGATCTGCACCACGTACGGGAGCGGCACGGTGATCACTCGACACGGAGAGCAGGGCGGCGGCGGAGCCACCTGCCTGGACCCCCTCGCGGCCCTCAGGACCCCGGACGATCCGCCCTGCGACGTGTATCTCACCGGGCCCGTCTTCCTCGACATCATCTTCACCGGGCTCGACTCCGCCCCCGTCCGGGGCACCGAGTCCTGGGCCCGCGGCATGGGTTCCAGCCCCGGCGGCGTCGCCAACATGGCCACAGCCCTCGCCCGCCTCGGACTGCGCACCTCCCTCGCCGCGGCCTTCGGGGACGACCACTACGGCGAGTACTGCTGGGACGCGCTCGAACAGGGCGAGGGCATCGACCTCTCGCTGTCACGCACCGTCCCCGGCTGGCACTCGTCCGTCACGGTCTCCATGGCGTACGAGGGCGAACGCACGATGGTCTCCCACGGCCACGAGGCCCCGCAGCCCGAGTCGGCCCCCGACTGCCCGCCGCCCGCCCGCGCCGCCGTCGCCTCCCTGACGCCCGGCGGTGACGAGTGGGTCGCCCAGGCCGCCCGCACCGGCACCCGGGTCTTCGCCGACGTCGGCTGGGACGAGACGGGCCGCTGGGACCCCGCCGACCTCGCGGACCTGGAGCACTGCGAGGCGTTCCTGCCCAACGCGGAGGAGGCGATGCGCTACACCCGCACCGACTGCCCGCGCGCCGCGGCCCGCGCCCTCAGCGAACGCGTCCGGCTCGCGGTCGTCACGCTCGGTGCGGAGGGCGCGTACGCGGTGGACGGCGCGACCGGCGAGAGTGCCCAGGTCCCGGCCATCGACGTCGAGGCCCTGGACCCCACCGGCGCGGGAGACGTGTTCGTGGCCGGATTCGTCACCGGGACCCTCGCGGGCTGGCCGCTCGCCGACCGTCTCGCCCTCGCCGGACTGACGGCCGCCCTGTCGGTCCAGGAGTTCGGCGGGTCGCTCTCCGCTCCCGGCTGGTCCGAGATCGCGGCCTGGTGGCAGCAGATCCAGGGACTCACCGACCAGGACCCGGAGGCCCTGCACCGGTACGCCTTCCTGGAGACCCTGCTGCCCGCTCCGGCCAGGCCCTGGCCGCTGCGCAGGGCGGTGCCGACCATCGGCTTCCGCAGCCCGGCCTGAGGTCTGCCGTACGCGCGAACCCGGCGCCCGGCCCCGCACACACAGGACCCCCGCGGAAAAAGCCCTCGGCCTTGTCAGTGGCGCGTCGTACGCTTGGTGTTCCAGAGGTTGTCGAGCAGCGAGAACCCTGCAACGGGAGGTATGTGCAGGCCACAGAGCCGGCCCATGACTCAGACACCGAACGCCCACGCCCGACCCCTACGCCCCGGAGGCGCGGGGGAACCCTTGGCGCCGGGGCAGGCACGAGCCCACTTCACCGTCCCCGCCAAGCACCCCATGGTGACGGTCCTGGGCTCGGGTGATGTCCTGCTGCGCGTGATCGAGAAGGCCTTCCCGGCGGCCGACATCCATGTCCGGGGCAATCAGGTCAGCGCGATCGGAGACGCGACGGAAGTCGCACTGATCCAGCGCCTGTTCGACGAGATGATGCTCGTGCTCCGCACCGGGCAGCCGATGACGGAGGACGCTGTGGAACGCTCGATCGCCATGCTCAGGGCGGGCGAGAACGGCAAGAGCGACGGGACCGAGACCCCGGCCGAGGTGCTGACGCAGAACATCCTCTCCAGCCGTGGCCGGACCATCCGCCCCAAGACGCTCAACCAGAAGCGCTACGTCGACGCCATCGACAAGCACACGATCGTGTTCGGCATCGGCCCCGCCGGTACGGGCAAGACGTATCTCGCCATGGCCAAGGCGGTCCAGGCCCTGCAGTCCAAGCAGGTCAACCGGATCATCCTGACCCGGCCCGCCGTCGAGGCGGGGGAGCGGCTCGGCTTCCTGCCCGGCACGCTCTACGAGAAGATCGACCCGTATCTGCGTCCGCTGTACGACGCGCTGCACGACATGCTCGACCCCGACTCCATCCCCCGGCTGATGGCCGCGGGAACCATCGAGGTCGCGCCGCTGGCGTACATGCGTGGCCGGACCCTCAACGACGCGTTCATCATCCTCGACGAGGCGCAGAACACGAGCGCCGAGCAGATGAAGATGTTCCTGACCAGGCTCGGCTTCGATTCGAAGATCGTCATCACCGGTGATGTCACCCAGGTCGACCTGCCGAACGGGACCAAGAGCGGTCTCCGCCAGGTGCAGGACATCCTGGAGGGTGTCGAGGACGTCCACTTCTCCCGTCTGACGTCCCAGGATGTCGTACGGCACAAGCTCGTCGGCCGTATCGTCGACGCGTACGAGAAGTACGACAACGGGAAGTAGTCACAGCGCACCATGTCGATCGACGTCAACAACGAATCCGGCACCGAGGTCGACGAGCAGGCGGTCCTCGACGTGGCCCGTTATGCCCTCGCCCGGATGCGCATCCATCCGCTCTCCGAGCTCTCGGTGATCGTCGTGGACGCCGCGGCCATGGAGCAGCTGCACGTCCAGTGGATGGATCTGCCGGGCCCGACCGATGTCATGTCCTTCCCCATGGACGAGCTGCGTCCGCCGGTCAAGGACGACGAGGAGCCCCCGCAGGGGCTCCTCGGTGACATCGTGCTCTGTCCCGAGGTCGCCAAGAGGCAGGGCGAGGAGGCCCCGACGCAGCACTCCATGGACGAGGAGCTCCAGCTCCTGACCGTCCACGGACTGCTCCACCTCCTGGGGTACGACCACGAGGAGCCGGACGAGAAGGCCGAGATGTTCGGCCTCCAGGCGGCGATCATCGACGGCTGGCGGGCGGAGAAGGGCCTCACCGGTCCGTCCCCGGCGCCGACCGTCTCATGAGCGGCCCATTGATCTTCGGAGCCGTTCTGCTCGTCGTCGTCGCGTGGCTCGCGGCGTGCGCGGAGGCGGGCATCGCCCGTACCTCCAGCTTCCGCGCCGCCGAGGCCGCACGCTCCGGCCGGCGCGGCTCCGCCAAGCTGGAGCAGGTCGCGGCCGACCCCACGCGCTACCTCAATGTCGCCCTGCTGGTGCGGGTGGCCTGCGAGATGGCGGCGGGTGTCCTCGTCACATACGCCTGTCTGCAGGAGTTCTCCGAGACCTGGGAGGCGCTGGCCGTCGCGATGGGCGTGATGGTGCTCGTCTCGTACGTCGCCGTGGGCGTCTCGCCGCGCACCATCGGCCGCCAGCACCCGCTGAACACGGCCACGGCCGCGGCGTACGTCCTGCTGCCGCTGGCCAGGATCATGGGGCCGGTGCCGCAGCTGCTGATCCTGATCGGCAACGCGCTCACGCCCGGCAAGGGTTTCCGCAAGGGCCCGTTCGCGAGCGAGGCCGAGCTGCGGGCGATGGTCGACCTCGCCGAGCAGGAGTCCCTGATCGAGGACGACGAGCGCCGGATGGTGCACTCCGTCTTCGAGCTCGGCGACACCCTCGTGCGCGAGGTGATGGTGCCGCGTACGGACCTGGTCTCCATCGAGCGCTACAAGACGGTCCGGCAGGCGCTGACCCTGGCGCTGCGCTCCGGCTTCTCGCGCATCCCCGTGACCGGGGAGAACGAGGACGACATCGTCGGTGTCGTGTACCTCAAGGACCTGGTGCGCAAGACGCACATCAACCGCGACGCCGAGGCCGATCTGGTCTCCACGGCGATGCGGCCGGCCGTCTTCGTGCCCGACACGAAGAACGCCGGGGATCTGCTGCGCGAGATGCAGCAGAAGCGCAACCACGTCGCCGTCGTCATCGACGAGTACGGCGGCACGGCCGGCATCGTCACGATCGAGGACATCCTCGAGGAGATCGTCGGTGAGATCACCGACGAGTACGACCGCGAACTGCCGCCGATCGAAGAGCTGGGCGAGGACCGTTTCCGGGTCACGGCGCGGCTCGACATCGGAGACCTGGGCGAGCTGTACGGTCTCGACGAGCTCGACGACGAGGATGTGGAGACGGTCGGCGGACTGCTGGCGAAGGCGCTCGGCAGGGTCCCGATCGCGGGCGCGACCGCGATGGTCGACCTCCCGGACGGCCGGGCACTGCGGCTGACGGCCGAGTCCCCGGCCGGCCGTCGGAACAAGATCGTCACGGTGTTGGCGGAGCCGGTGCGGGCGAGGCCCGAGGGAGAGAGCGTGGCATGAAGGCGGAGGAACTGAGGGCGTTCTGCCTGGAGTTCAACGACGCGAGCGAGACCTTTCCGTTCGGGCCCGAGACATCGGTCTTCAAGGTGGCGGGCAAACTGTTCGCGCTCAGTGCGCTGGAGGGGGAGCCGTTGACGGTGAACCTCAAGTGCGAGCCGGATCTCGCGGTCCAGCTGCGGGCGGAGCACCCGGGGATCGTGCCGGGCTGGCACATGAACAAGCGCCACTGGAACACGGTGACCGTGCCCGGGCTGCCGGACCGGCTGGTCCGCGAGCTGATCGAGGACTCGTACGACCTGGTGGTGGCGGGCCTCCCGAAGGCGGAGCGCCTGCGACTCGACCGGGGGTGACCGGAGCGGTCAGGAGGTGCTGCGCCGTCGCAGACCCACCGCCACCAGCCCCGCCGCGATCAGCACCACCCCCGCGTCGACCGCCAGCACCAGCCGGACACCCTCGAACAGCGAGGTCCCCGTCGTCGCCAGCACCCCCAGCAGGGGGATGCCCACCGTGAGCCCCACCTGCTGGGTCGTCGTCACCAGGCCCGTCGCCAGGCCCTGCTCCTCGTCCGGCACCCCCGACGTCACCGTCAGGCCGTACGAGACGATCGCGCCCAGGTGGCACATGCTCGCCAGCGACACCGCC
The DNA here is from genome assembly GCA_963836215.1 of uncultured Actinomycetota bacterium. Taxonomy (GTDB): domain Bacteria; phylum Actinomycetota; class Actinomycetes; order Streptomycetales; family Streptomycetaceae; genus Streptomyces. Next base: position 2,442,931 of record CAWIIU010000005.1, on the reverse strand, counting down.
ACCGTCGCGAGCAGTGCGCCCGACTCGCGGCCGAGCGCCAGCAGCACGGCGCCGAACACACCCTGGCCGAGCAGCGACAGGACCAGCACCCGACGCGCGCCCAGCCGGCCGATGACCCGCGAGGCGAAGGCACCCGCGAGCGCCGAGAAGGCTCCCTGGACGCCGAAGACCAGGCCCGTACGGAACGCGGAGAGCCCCAGCACCTCCTGCAGATACAGCGTCAGGACGAAGACGACCGTGCTCATCATCGAGAACGTGACCAGGCCGCCCAGATTCCCCCACGCCACCGTCCGCCGCCTGAGCATCGGCAGCGAGACCAGTGGCGCCGCGCTGCGGGACTCGACGACGCCGAACACGACCAGCAGCGCGACGCCCGCCACCAGGGCGACGAGAACGTCCGCGCCGCCGAACCCGCGCTTGGCCGCCGTGGTCAGGGCGTAGATCACCGCGAGCAGACCGCCCGTGACGGTGATCGCACCGGGCACGTCCAGCCGCGGCCGCTCCGGCGTCCGGGACTCGGGCAGCAGCCCCGGCGACAGCGACAGCACGATCAGGGTGAACAGCGCGAGCAGACCCATCGTGGAGCGCCAGCCCAGGGTGTCCGTCATGACGCCGCCGAGCAGCATGCCGACGGTGAAGCCGAGCGACAGCAGTGTGCCGCTGATGCCCAACGCCCGGTCACGCTGCGGGCCTTCGGGAAAGGTGGTGGTCAGCAGGGACATTCCCGTCGGCACGACGACCGCGGCACCGAGGCCCTGCAGGGCCCGCCCGGTCAGGAACGACGCGGGGTCCCAGGCGAGCGCCGCCAGCACCGACGCCGCTCCGAAGAGCGCGAGCCCGGTCAGGAACAGCCTGCGGCGACCGTACAGATCGGCGATCCGGCCGAACAGCAGCAGAAAGCCGCCGGACGGCAGAGCGAACGCCGTGACGGCCCATTGCAGCGCCGACCGGCTGAGCCCGAGGTCCCTGCCGAGCTCGGGCAGTGCCACGTTCAGTACGGAGAAGTCGAGCGCGACCATGAACTGCGCGGCGCACAGGACGAAGAGGATCAGCCGGGCGCGGCCGTCCAGTCGCGGTGGCACCGCGACCGCGGTGCCGATCGGGGAGGAGGAGCTGTCGATAGCCATGGCTCAACACCCTCCGGCGCCGGGAACAGCGGTGGGGAGCGGGAACTTATCCTGTTGGCTGCACCACCAGGCAGACGACAGGGGGAGTACGTGGCCACGTCGGCCCGACAGGATGTGATGAAGGCGCACCGCCTCGGTGAGCTGCGCGAGTTCCTGATGAGCAGACGCGCCAGGGTCAGCCCGGCGGAGGCGGGACTGCCGGACGGGGGTGCCCGGCGTCGTACGCCCGGTCTGCGCCGCGAGGAGGTCGCGGTCCTCGCGGGGGTCGGTGTCTCCTGGTACCAGTGGCTGGAGCAGGGCCGGGACATCACGGTCTCGCCGCAGGTACTCGACTCGGTCGGGCGGGTGCTCAGGCTGAGCAGCGCCGAGCGGCGGCATCTGTATGTGCTCGCGGGTCTCAACCCGCCCGCGCCCGAGGTGCATCCGGACGACGCGGACATGTGCGCCGGGCTGCGGCGGCTGATCGACGCGTGGATGCCGTTCCCCGCGCACATCATGGACCGCTACTGGAACACGGTCCTGTACAACGACGCGGCGGGCATGGTGCTCGGCATGCGCCCCGGCCTCGTCCAGAACTGTCTGATCGCCTTCTTCACCGACCCCATCTACCGCTCCCGCTCGAAGAGTTGGCGGGAGAACGCGCCGGGTGTCGTCGCACAGTTCCGTGCGGCCTGCTCCGAGAGTCCCGACGACGAGGGCTTCCGGGCGGTGGTCGAGGAGGCCAGGGCCGCCAGCGAGGAGTTCACCGAGCTCTGGGAGCGGCGGGACATCGCACCCGGCGGGCAGGTCCGCAAGGAGATGGAGCACCCCCTGGTGGGCCCGCTGTTCGTGGAGTCGACCCAGCTGCGCATTCCGGCCCGGCCGGATCTGGTCGTCGTGCTCCACACCCCGCAGCCCGAGACGGACACGGAGCGCAGACTCGCGTGGCTCGCGGGACCGGAGGGCCGACGCGGCCCGATGTACCCCATCGCGGGCTGACCTCGCATGATGTGTAGTCTTCGCCCGTTACAGGGGAGGGGGGGAACCTCCCCGTCAGCATCATGCGTTTCAGGGGAGTCACCACATCATGCGTATGCGTTTCGGCCGCAGTGCGGCCGTCGTTCTGACGGTTTCCGCACTCTGTCTCACGGCCGCCGCCTGTAGTTCGTCCGACGACGGGAAGCCGGCCGCGTCGGCCGGGCAGGAGGGCGGGAAGAAGGACGGCACGGACAAGCCCGGGGGCTCGGGGACCGCGCTGACCACAGCTCAGATGCAGGCCGCCACACTGGAGGCCAAGGATCTGCCCACCGGCTGGAAGGCCGACAAGAACGTCCCGGACGCGAGCGAGGCACCCAAGGCGGACAAGCCCGAGTGCCAGCCGATCGCCGATCTGATGGCCGACAAGGTGGCGGGCGCCACCATGGGCAAGGGGCAGGACTTCACCGACGCCAAGGGCTTCAGCATCCTGAGCCAGCAGATCCTCACCTTCCCCGGCACGGGCGCCACGGACTTCGTGAAGGCGTTCGGTCCCGCGGTGGACAACTGCGCGAGCTTCAGGACGACCGGAGCGGACGGTGTTCCGATCAAGGTCGAGAAGCTGTCAGGGCCGAAGGCCGGCGAGTCGTCGCACACCTTCAAGATGACCATGGAGATCCCGGGCTTCGGCGAGGGCATCACCTCGCACATGCTGCTGATGCAGCAGGGCACCGGTGCCTCCCGGATCGCCTACGTGCCCGGTGACGCGAAGGCCGGCGCGGCCTTCGGCGACCTGGTCGAGCGGGCGGGCGCCAAGTTCGTCAAGGGCGTCCAGGGCTGACGTACACCGACGGAACGGCGGCGGGGCCCGAGCCGGGGTCCCGCCGCCGTGGCATTCGCGCCGATCTATGCTCGCGGCATGACGCAGAGCACCGAACCTCAGGGCACCGACCTCGACCCCGAGGACCGCAAGATCATCACGCTGGCGCGCAGCGCCCGCGCCCGCAGCGGGGTCCCGGAGGGCGCGGCGGTACGGGACGAGACCGGACGTACGTATGTCGCGGGCACCGTGGCGCTGGACTCGCTGAAGCTGAGCGCGTTGCAGACCGCGGTCGCGATGGCGGTGGCCAGCGGCGCGACGTCGCTGGAGGCCGCGGCGGTCGTCTCCGAGGCGGACGCGGCATCCGACGAGGACCGCGCGGCCGTGCGGGACCTGGGCGGTCCCGCGACGCCGGTCCTGCTGGCAGGCCCCGACGGCGGCCTCAAGGCGAGCGTCACCGCGGGCTGAGCTGCCGCCCCGCAACGCTCGCCGTGGGCCGGCCTGCCGCCCTCGCGCCCTGCCGCGTACGACCCGGCGCCTCCGGAAACGGTGGCGCCGGTTCGCGTTCTTGAGCCTCCGCAGGCCCCGAACTGCCTGCGGGGACCGGGATCTTGACAGTATCTGATGGGTCATCAGACGATGCGTCCGGATTCCATTGACTTCTCATCGGCCCCGCCCCTCAATGGCCCCTGCCGCCGCGGAAGAGCCGCCGCGTCCGCACCCATGAGCCAGAAGGGGGCAGTTCATGCTGTCAGCCACCCGAAGACCCCGCCGGTCCGCCGTCACGAGGCGTCGGTGGACCGCCGTTCTGGGGGTCCTGGTCCTGGTCGGGGGCGCGGCCTCGCTCGCCGCGCCCGCCCACGCGAAAGCCGCGGCCTCCGCGCCGGTGGACTTCGCGACCCACTGCGTACCGCCGCCCATCTCCGGCATCCCGCCCATCGACGGCACCACATCGGCGGAGATCACCGTCGACAAGACCGCGCCCAAGGTCGGCGACACGGTCACCGTCACCTACACGGTCACCAAGCCCGCCGCCGGCAACCCGGTCGACCTGGCCCTGCCCGCCGACATCATGACGCCCACCGGCAAGGTCACCCTCGGCGGCGCCCAGACCGGCAGCATCACGGTCACCGGCCCGAAGAAGAACCCGCCCGTCCCCGGCAAGGCGCCCTTCCCGCCGTTCTCGATGACCGGCACCTTCACGGTCACCGCGCCCGGGTCGATCAGCCTCTCGCCCGGCGACTACAACATCCACACCAGCTACATCATGGAGCTGGACACGCCCTGCACCGTCACGAACCCGCCCGCGCCCGTCTCCGAGACGGTCGTCGCGACGGACCAGCCGGGCGCCAACGAGCGCACCATCACCTTGGCCACGGCCTCCGGGAAGCCCGGGGACGAGGTCACCGTCACGGGGGCCGAGTTCACCCCGCTCACCGGCATCACGGTCGTCGGACGGGCCGGAGCGGCCGAGACCGATGACCGGACGACGGTCACCTCCGACGCCTCCGGCAACCTCACCGCCGTCCTCGCGGTCAGCGATCCGGCGACCACCGGCATCGTCGCCTACGAGGGCGCCGCGTGGAACCCGGACAAGGGCGCCGGCCCGACGGCCTACACCGTCATCGACGACACCCCCCTGCCCGAGAACAGCCAGAAGCTCAACGCCTCCGTGGCGGCGGGCACCCTGTCCATGTCCCAGGCCGGGGACACCGTCGACCTCTCGGCGGTCGACTTCGGATCGGGCGGCGCCGCGGCCGGCGACCTGAGAACGGTGACGGTCAAGGACTTCCGCGGCGGACCCGCGGGCTGGTCCCTGACCGGCAAGGTCACCGACTTCAAGGGCCCCGGCGGCACCATCGACGCCGGCCTGCTCCACTGGACCCCGGCCTGCACCACCAAGCAGGGCAGCCCGAGCACCTGCGCCGCCGGATCGCCGGGGGCGGTCGGCACCTCCGGCGCGACGCTCGCCTCGACCCCCAACGCGGCGGTCACCGGCGGTGAGTTCACCGTGGACGCCAAGGTCTCGCTGAACATCCCGGCGTTCACCGCACCCGGCGCGTACTCCGGCGTACTGACGCTCACGCTCACCTGACAGCCGGCGGGCCGGGCGCGCACCCGGCCGGCCCGCCACTTCTCCAGGAGCCCCGCATCATGCGCAAGCCGTACGCCGTCCTGCCGGTCCTGCTCGCGCTGCTGTTCGGCGCCGTACCGGCCGCCCGTGCCGCGGACAACGGCAACTGGTCCGTCTATCCCGCGTCTTCGGAGCTGGGCAGGCGGCCGTACTTCTATCTCTCGGCCGACCCCGGCAGCACCCTCACCGATCAGGTCACCGTCTCCAACAAGACCGCGGGACCGCTGACCTTCCGGCTGTACGCGGCCGACGCGTACAACACCGCACGGGACGGCGGTTTCGCCGTCCGCGCCCCGAACGAGAAGCAGCACGGGATCGGCGCCTGGGCGCGGCCCGCACGGGACCGTGTCACCGTCCCGGCGCACGGCTCGGTCACCGTGCCCTACACCGTCACCGTCCCCGAGGCGGCCGAACCGGGCGATCACCCCGGCGCCCTGGTCGCCCTCGACGAACGGATCAGCCCCTCCACCGGGCAGGTGGCCGTCGGTGTCCGGCAGGCCGTCGGCGCCCGTGTGTATCTGCGGGTGAACGGCCCCACCGTGCCCGCGCTCTCCGTCGAGAACATCGAGTTCACCCACGACCAGCCGCTGGTGCCCGGCACCGGCGAGAGCAGCGCGCTGATCTCGTACGAGCTGTACAACCGCGGCAACGTCACCCTCAACCCCGCGGTCGCCCTCAAGGCCGAGGGCCTCTTCGGGCGCGATCTGCTGCAACGGAACCTGAAGAACATCCCCTCCGAGCTGCTGCCGCGCCAGCGGATCCGGCTCACCGAACGCTGGTCGGACGCACCCCGGCTGGAGTGGGGCCATGTGCGGCTCACCGCCTCCGCGCGGGACGCGAAGGAGTCGGCCGAGGTGTCCTTCCTCGCGCTCCCGTGGCTCGCCGCACTGGTGCTCGCCGGCGGTCTCGCGGGTGCGGGTGTGTGGGCCAGAGTGCGGCAGAGCGGGGCGCGCGTGCCCAGGGGCCTCTGACATCGGGGACAATGGGCGCCATGAGCGTTCCTACCCAGTCTTCCGAGGCCCCCCACCGGGCCGGCTTCGCCTGCTTCGTCGGCCGTCCCAACGCGGGCAAGTCCACCCTCACGAACGCTCTCGTCGGCCAGAAGGTGGCGATCACCTCCAACCGGCCGCAGACGACCCGGCACACGGTGCGAGGCATCGTGCACCGGCCCGAGGCGCAGCTGATCCTGGTCGACACCCCTGGCCTGCACAAGCCGCGCACCCTGCTCGGCGAGCGGCTCAACGACGTGGTGCGCACCACCTGGGCCGAGGTCGACGTGATCGGCTTCTGTCTGCCCGCCGACCAGAAGCTCGGCCCCGGCGACCGCTACATCGCCAAGGAGCTCGCGGGGATCAAGAAGACCCCCAAGGTCGCGATCGTCACCAAGACCGACCTGGTCGACTCCAAGGCACTGGCCGAGCAACTGATCGCGATCGACCAGCTCGGCAAGGAGCTGGGCATGGAGTGGGCCGAGATCGTCCCGGTCTCGGCGGTCGGCGGCCAGCAGGTCCAGCTGGTGGCCGATCTGCTGGTCCCGCTGCTCCCGGAGAGCCCGCCGCTCTACCCGGAGGGCGACCTCACCGACGAGCCCGAGCAGGTCATGGTCGCGGAGCTGATCCGCGAGGCCGCGCTGGAAGGCGTACGCGACGAGCTGCCGCACTCGATCGCCGTGGTGGTCGAGGAGATGCTGCCGCGCGAGGACCGCCCGGCGGACAAGCCGCTGCTGGACATCCACGCGAACGTCTACATCGAGCGCCCGAGCCAGAAGGGCATCATCATCGGCCCGAAGGGCAAGCGGCTGAAGGAAGTCGGCACGAAGTCGCGCAAGCACATCGAGGCTCTGCTCGGCACACCCGTCTTTCTCGACCTGCATGTCAAGGTCGCCAAGGACTGGCAGCGGGACCCGAAGCAGCTGCGCAAGCTCGGCTTCTGACGCCGCTCAGGCACCTTCCTGGAGGACCAGCGAGATCAGCTTGCGCTGCGCGTCGGAGAGCCGCGGATCGGCGCAGTGGACCGTGCGCCCGTCGACCGTGATCCGGTAGCCGAATCCGTCGGGGACCCCGGCGGGCGGTGTGCTCGGGGCGTCGGCGACGGCCCGCTCGGCCAGGGCGTGCCAGGTGGCCGCGTCGGCCCGGCCCGTGGTCTCCACCTCGGCGGACCGCTCGATGCCGGCGAACCCGCCCGTGCGCTGTACCCGGATACGCATGGGTCCCTTCTCGTACGGATCGGCCCGGGGCGGAACAGGGTGACGGCCCTGCCCGCCCCGGGCAGCGGGTCAGCCGGTCGGCACGCCCACCTGTGACCAGGCCTTCAGTACCGCCTCCAGCTCCTCACCGTCGCCGAAGCGGCTGCGCGCGGCAGCGACCGTCAGCCGGGCGAAGGACGCGAAGTCCGCGTCCACGGCCAGCTCGCCGCCGGTCAGGGTGTCGAACCAGATCTGCCCGGCCCGTTCCCACGCCTTGCCGCCGAGCTGGGTGGCCAGCAGGTAGAACGCGTGGTTCGGGATGCCGGAGTTGATGTGCACACCGCCGTTGTCGCGGCCGGTGCGTACGTAGTCCTCCATCGTCCCCGGCTGCGGGTCCTTGCCGAGCACGTCGTCGTCGTACGCGCTGCCCGGCTCCTTCATGGAGCGCAGCGCCACACCCGTCACCCGCGGGGCGAGGAGCCCCGCACCGATCAGCCAGTCCGCCTGGTCGGCGGTCTGGTCGAGCGTGTACTGCTTGACCAGCGAGCCGATCACGTCCGACATGGACTCGTTCAGCGCGCCCGGCTGGCCGAAGTAGCTGAGATTGGCCGTGTACTGGGTCAGGCCGTGCGCCAGTTCGTGCGCGATCACATCGACCGGGATGGAGAAGTCGAGGAAGATCTCGCCGTCCCCGTCGCCGAACACCATCTGCTCGCCGTTCCAGAAGGCGTTGCCGTACTTCTCGTCGTAGTGGACGCTCGCGACCAGCGGAAGGCCCTCGCCGTCGAGCGAACTGCGGCCGTACGACGACAGCAGCAGCTCGAACGTCGCGCCGAGGCCCGCGTACACGCGGTTGACGGTCGCGTCCCGGCCGGGGTCCTCACCCTCGGCGCGTACCTTCGCGCCCGGCAGCTCGGTGCCGTGGCGGCAGTCGTGGATCGTGCGCTGCGGCCGGTCGGGCGCCGCCCCGGCCGGCGGCGCGGCGGTGGGTGCGCCGATGACGGTCGTCAGCCGGCGGCGGGTGCGCGCTGCGGCGTCCGCCTCGAGGGTGCGGCGGGCGGGCCCGGCGAGCGCGGGGTCCTCGGAGCGGGCGAGCCGGTCGAGGACGTGCGGCGGCACGATGGTGCAGAAGACGGGATGGATGTCTGCCATGGCAGGCAATGTGGCACCGAGTCATGGCGTTGTCACTGGTTGCCACCATGATTAGTGAAATGGAGTGATGGATCACTGTTTGGCCGTTACCGACGAGTCGTCCCGCATAGTGGAACGGAACCGCCGTCCCTGCCCCGCTCGGCTAGGCTGCCATCATGCGTTTCGGGCTGCTTCTTCTTAGCTGCCGCGGCGAGGGCCTGTAGTCGTAGGCCGACTCCCTCCCCGCGGGATCTGGTGCTGCTTCGACCCGTCGGCCGTCCTGAATCTGGACCCCCGAGGAGCCCTACGCAAATGTCTGACACTTCTGTCGGTCGCCCCACGCCCGTCACCAACGCGACCCACACCCAGAAGCCGTCCGGGATGCCGATCCACAAGTACCGCCCGTACGAGGCCGTGGACATCGCCGACCGCACCTGGCCGGACAGCCGGATCACCAAGGCGCCGCGCTGGCTGTCGACCGACCTGCGGGACGGCAACCAAGCCCTGATCGACCCGATGTCGCCCGCCCGCAAGCGGGAGATGTTCGACCTGCTCGTACGCATGGGCTACAAGGAGATCGAGGTCGGCTTCCCCTCGTCCGGCGACACCGACTTCGCGTTCGTGCGCTCCATCATCGAAGAGGGCGCGATTCCCGAGGACGTGACGATCTCCGTCCTGACCCAGGCCCGCGAGGACCTGATCGAGCGCACCGTGGAGTCCGTGAAGGGCGCCCACCGCGCCACCGTGCATCTGTACAACGCGACCGCGCCCACCTTCCGCCGGGTCGTCTTCCGTGGCTCCAAGGACGACATCAAGCAGATCGCGGTGGACGGCACCCGGCTGGTGATGGAGTACGCCGAGAAGATCCTGGGCCCCGAGACGACCTTCGGCTACCAGTACAGCCCCGAGATCTTCACCGACACCGAGCTGGACTTCGCGCTGGAGGTCTGTGAGGCCGTCTGCGACGTGTGGCAGCCGGAGGCCGGCCGCGAGATCATCCTCAACCTGCCTGCCACGGTGGAGCGTTCGACCCCCTCCACGCACGCCGACCGCTTCGAGTGGATGTCGCGCAACCTGACCCGGCGTGAGCACGTCTGTCTGTCCGTGCACCCGCACAACGACCGCGGCACCGCCGTGGCCGCCGCCGAACTGGCCATCATGGCGGGCGCCGACCGTATCGAGGGCTGCCTGTTCGGCCAGGGCGAGCGCACCGGCAACGTCGACCTGGTGACCCTGGGCATGAACCTGTTCTCCCAGGGCGTCGACCCGCAGATCGACTTCTCCCAGATCGACGAGATCCGCCGCACCAGCGAGTACTGCAACCAGATGGAGATCCACCCGCGCCACCCGTACGCGGGCGACCTGGTCTACACGGCCTTCTCCGGCTCCCATCAGGACGCCATCAAGAAGGGCTTCGACGCGCTGGAGGCCGACGCTGCCGCGCAGGGCCGGACCGTCGACGAGATCGAGTGGGCCGTTCCGTATCTGCCGATCGACCCGAAGGACGTCGGCCGCTCCTACGAGGCGGTCATCCGGGTCAACTCGCAGTCGGGCAAGGGTGGAATCGCCTATGTCCTGAAGAACGACCACAAGCTGGACCTGCCGCGCCGGATGCAGATCGAATTCTCGAAGATCATCCAAGCGAAGACGGACACCGAGGGCGGCGAGGTCACGCCCAAGGACATCTGGACCGTCTTCCAGGACGAGTACCTGCCCAACGCGGACGACGCCACCGCCCGCTGGGGCCGTGTCCAGCTGCGTTCCGGCCAGACCACCACCGACACCGACGGCGTCGACACCCTGACCGTCGAGGCGGTCGTGGACGGCGTCGAGACCGTGCTGACGGGCTCCGGGAACGGTCCGATCTCCGCCTTCTTCGAGGCGCTGGGCGCGGTGGGCGTGGACGCCCGCCTGCTGGACTACACCGAGCACACGATGAGCGAGGGCGCGTCCGCGCAGGCAGCCTCGTACATCGAGTGCGCGATCGACGGCAAGGTGCTGTGGGGCATCGGTATCGACGCCAACACCACCCGGGCCTCGCTGAAGGCCGTCGTCTCCGCCGTCAACCGCGCGGCACGCTGAGCGGGTTCACTTTTTCACCGCGCCCCCGGCCGTTCTTTCACAGGGAACGGCCGGGGGCGCGGTGCTGTTCGCCCGCGCCGTTCCGCGCTCCCGTACGGGGCGAGGAATCGGCCATGTCCTGGCCTACTGGCGCCCCGGGTGCTGACGCCACATCATCGGTGTGGTTAACATCACGTCAACACGGCGACGTTGCCGTGGGGCACTCCTCCCGGCGCCGCCGGGAGGACCCCCACCCGTGCCCGGAGGCAACGGGGGAGTCATGGAGGTGCGAGGTGCGGGCAGACCGGGGAGTATTCGGCCGAAAGGTGCTGGTCTGCGGCATTCACACCTCTTGGAACACCGTGGGGGACGGCGAGTTCTTCTGTCCCGACTGCGGCGGTGACCGCAACTACCGGCGCCGGACCGGCCGTCGCCGGTTCACGCTCCTCGGCGTACCGCTGCTGTCGCGCGGAGCGGCCGGTCCCGTGGTCGAATGCACCGCCTGTCACGTTCACTTCGGCATGGACGCCCTCGACCACCCCACCACCGCTCGCTTCTCCGCGATGCTCCGCGACGCCGTCCACACCGTCGCGCTCGCCGTCCTCGCGTCCGGCGGCACCGACTCCCGCCCGGTGCGCGAGACCGCCGTCGCCACGGTCCGCGCGGCCGGACTGGACGACTGCACCGAGGACCAGCTCACCGGCCTGATCGAGGCACTCGCCGCCGACACCGGCCGCTTCGTCACCGACGCCGGACCCTACGGAGCGGCGCTCGCCATCGAGCTCCACGAGGCGCTCGAACCGCTGGCCCCGCACCTGGCCGCCGCCGGCCGCGAGTCGATCCTGCTCCAGGGCGCGCGTATCGCCCTCGCGGACGGGCCCTACAGCCCGGCCGAGCGCGAGGTGCTGACGACGGTGGGCACCGCGCTGCAGCTGTGCGCGGACGACACGGCGCGACTGCTGGCCACCGCCCGCACCCCCTTCTAGCGCTCGCGCGGCCCGCGCGAGCGGCTACTCCTCCGCCTACTCCCGGGGGAGTAGAGGGCGTTCGCCGCCAACCCTTGCAGTACCCCGCATCTCACCCCCACGCGCGATGGAAGCGGCGCTCCCCCGCGGGAGTCTGGTGGTCCGATCACCACCGGACACCCGTGACGAAGGGGAGCAACCCATGGGTCCCGTGACGACCTCCGAGCCCGCGCCGCCCGCATCGCCGCCCCGGCGCCGACGCGCCCTGCCCTGGGCGGTGCTCGGGCTGTGGATCGTCGTGCTCGTCGTCGCGGGGACGTTCGCCGGCAGGCTCGGGGATGTACAACGCGACCAAGCGGTCGACTATCTGCCCGGCAGCGCCGACTCGACCCAGGTCGCGAAGATCCAGGACGAGCTGCCCGGCGGTGAGTCCACCGATCTCGTTCTCGTGTACCACCGCGACGGCGGGCTGACGGCCGCCGACCGTGCCTCGGCCGCCCGCCAGGTGAGCTCCGTGGCCGCCGGGCACCCGCTCACCGCCGAACCCCGGGCGGTTCCTTCGCGGGACGGCACGACCCTCATGTACCCGGTCTCCAGCACGAAGCCGGGACAGGACGAGAAGGCCAGGGACACATTCGTCAACGACGTACGCGACACCGTCAGGGGCGGCGACGGGCTGAGCGCCGAGGTCGGGGGTCCCGGCGCGTTCGCCACCGACGGGGCCGAGGTGTACAACTCCCTTTCCGGGCCGCTGCTCTACACCACCGTCGCGGTCGTCGCGATCCTGCTGATCCTGATCTACCGCAGCCCGCTGCTGTGGCTGGTGCCGCTGGTCGTCGCCGGCGTCGCGGACGCGCTGTCCATGGCGGTGACCTACGGCCTCAACCAGGGCTTCGACGTCACCGTCTCCGGCCAGAGTTCGGGCGTGATGACCATCCTCGTCTTCGGCGCGGGCACGGACTACGCACTGCTGATCGTGGCCCGCTACCGCGAGGAACTGCGCCGCACCCTGCGGCCGTACGACGCCATGGCCGCAGCGCTGCGCGGCTGCGGCCCCGCGATCATCGCCTCGTCGGGGACCGTGGCCGCCGGCATGCTCTGCCTGCTCGTCGCCGACCTCAACAGCAGCCGGGGCATGGGCCCCACCGCCGCGGTCGGTGTGCTGTGCGCGCTGCTCGCCATGACCACGCTGCTGCCCGCGATCCTGGTGCTGCTGGGGCGGCGGGTCTTCTGGCCGCTGATCCCGGCGTACGGAAGCGAGCCCAGGGCCCGCCGGTCGCTGTTCGCCGCCATGGGCAGCTCGGCGGGGCGGCGGCCCGTCGCCGTGCTGGTGAGCGGTGCGGTGGTGCTGGGGGCGCTGTCGCTCGGCGCGTTCAACCTGCCCGGCGACCTCAAGCAGGAGGACACCTTCACCAGCAAGCCGGAGTCGGTCACCGCGATGGGGACACTCGCCGACGCCTATCCGGAGACCGGCACCCAGCCCATCGTCGTGATCGCCCCGACGGACCGCGCCGACGAGGCGCTGGCGAAGGCCCGTGGCACCGACGGTGTGCTGCGCGTCGACCGCGGCCGCAGCGGCGGCGGCTGGACCGAGCTCTCCGTCGTGGCCAAGGGCGCACCCCAGTCGGCGGGGGAGACGGCGACGATCAAGGAGCTGCGCAGCGGACTGGACGGCTCCTACGTGGGCGGGCCCAGCGCCCAGCAGCTCGACCTGGAGGACACCAACGCCCGGGACCGCGCCATCGTCGTCCCGCTGGTCCTCGTCTTCGTCCTGCTCATCCTGGTCGTCCTGCTGCGCAGCCTCGTCGCGCCGCTGCTGCTCGTCGCGGCGGTGGTCGCCGTGTGGGGCGCGGCGCTCGGCATCGGCGGGCTGGTCTTCGGAGCCCTCGGCCTCGACGGCACGGACCCGGGCCTGGCCCTGCTGTCGTTCGTCTTCCTGGTCGCGCTCGGCGTGGACTACGGGATCTTCCTGATGCACCGGATGCGCGAGGAGTCGCTGGCGGGGGCGGAGCCGACGGCGGCCGCACTGACCGCGCTGCGGACGACGGGCGGTGTGATCGCATCGGCCGGAGTGGTCCTGGCGGCGACGTTCGCGGTGCTGACCAGCATGCCGATGGTGCCGCTGGTGGAGCTCGGTTTCGTGATCGCCGTCGGCGTCCTGTTGGACACCTTCGTCGTCCGTACGTATCTGGTCACCAGCGCGAGTGTGCTGCTGAAGCGCGCGGTGTGGTGGCCCGGGCCGCTGTCCCTCACCCCCGCCGTCCCGGCCGCGGTGCCCGACGACGCCCGCGAACCGGCCGGCCGCGCCTGACACCGGTGGGCCGGGCCGTCGTCGTACCGGCCCGGCCCCTTCCGTGTCCGCCGCGGACCCGAACCCCCCAGGATGAGACCGTGCACCCGCAACCCGCCATCGGACCACCCCGCCCCCGGCCTCGTCCCCGGCTCGGGGAACGCGTGCTGAACGCGGTGAGCCGGGACCCGCTCACGGTCCCGAACCGGACGCGCAACGACGCCCTCATCGCGGCGGCCGTCGGCGTGGCCTCCCTGCTGCTCGCCCTGTTCATCGACGACGGACGCGCACCGGACACCCTGGGCTGGATTCTGCTGGCCGGCAGCGTCGTTCCGCTCGTCCGGCGCCGCGCCCGCCCGGGCCTCGTCCTCGGCGCCGTGCTGGCGTGCGTGGCGACGTACCACCTGCTCGACAACACGCACGCCGCGCCGATCCCGGCGTCCATGGTCGCCCTCTACACCGTGGCCACCACCGCCCGGCCGCTGCACACCTTCCTCACGGGCTGCGGGGTCATCAGCCTCACGGTCACGGTGATGTTCAACGTCGGAACCCACGAGGGCCTGGAAGCCCTGCGCACCTCCGGCTGGATCTTCGCCGTCCTCGTCTTCGGCGTGGACGTACGCATCTACCGCCGGTACATCGCCTCGATGGTCGAGCGCGCCGAACGCGCCGAACGCACCCGCGAGGACGAGGCCGCCCGCCGTGTCACCGAGGAACGGCTGCGGATCGCCCGCGATCTGCACGACCTCCTCGCGCACTCCATCACCCTCATCGGGGTGCAGACCTCCGTCGCCTCCCACGTCCTGACCGTGGACCCGGAACGCCTCGACCGGACCGCGATCGCCACGGCACTCGACGGCATATCCGAGACCTGCCGCACCGCCCGCGGCGAACTGCGCACCACTCTCGACGTGCTCCGGGCCGACGGGCCGGACGACGACGGCCCGCTGCCGGACCTCGCGGCAGTCCCCGACCTCGTACGCGCCGCGAAGGCGGAGCTGATCCTGCGCACCGGCGAGGGACCGCTGCCGCCGGCCGTCGAGGCCGCCGCGTACCGGATCGTGCAGGAGTCGCTCACCAACGCCGTACGCCACGGCGGACCGGACGCACGCATCACGGTCACCGCCGAGCGCCACGGCCCCACGCTGCACATCACGGTCACCGACGACGGCGCGGGCGCCGCGTCCGGCCCCGCCGAGGGCTCCGGGTACGGCATCATCGGCATGCGTGAGCGCGCCCGCAGCGTCGGCGGCAGCCTGACGGCCGGACCATGTGACGGGGGCGGGTTCGAAGTGACGGCGGTACTGCCGCTGCAGCAGACGGAGGCCCCTGCATGAGCGTGATCCGGGTACTGCTCGCCGACGACCAGGCCCTGGTGCGCGCCTCGTTCGCGATGCTCGTCGAGTCCGCGCGCGACATGGAGGTCGTCGGTCAGGCCCGCAACGGTGCGGAAGCCGTCGACATGGCCCGCAGCGAACGCGCGGATGTCGTCGTCATGGACATCCGCATGCCCGAACTCGACGGCATCGAGGCCACCCGGCTCATCGCCGCGGACGACGACCTCGCGGGCGTCAGGGTCCTCATCCTCACCACGTACGACACCGACGAGCACATCGTCGAGACACTGCGCGCGGGGGCGTCCGGCTTTCTGGTGAAGGACACGAAACCGGCCGAACTGCTCGCCGCGATCAGGACGGTCGCGGCGGGGGAGTCGCTGCTCTCCCCGGGCCCGACGTCCCGGCTGATCGCCCGGGTGCTGAGCGTTCCGCAGACGCCGGTGACCGGTGGCCCCGAGGATCTGACGGACCGTGAACGGGGGGTGCTCGCGCTCGTGGCCCGCGGTCTGAACAACACCGAGATCGCCGAGGCGCTGGGGCTGTCCCCGCTCACCGCGAAGACACACGTCAGCCGGATCATGGGCAAGCTCGCCGCCCGGGACCGCGCCCAACTCGTCATCATCGCCTACGAGTCGGGGCTGGTGGTCCCGGGCTGCTCCGGCTGAAGCCGCTGCTTACGCGCCGCTCGCCCTGAGCATGTCCTCGCGCTCCACGATCTTCACGCGTGCGCGGTCCTGCGGCTCGCCCAGCGCCTTCTCCGCCGCGTCCAGGCGGTACCAGCCGTCCCACGTCGTGTACCGGACGCTGCGGTCCGCGAGGAAGCTCTCCACCGCCTCGGGCTCCGGGGCGACGGGCGTCTGCAGCCGGCCGTTCGCGTGGTCGTCCAGCAGGTTCGCCACCGTCTCGTTGGCGTCACCCTTGGTGTGGCCGATGAGACCGACCGGGCCGCGCCTGATCCAGCCCGTCACATAGGTCGACTGCTGGTGCTCGCCTGCCTCCATCACGCGGCCGCCCTCGTCCGGGACCGTGCCCGACTCGACGTCCCAGGGGAGCTTGGGCAGCTCGTCCGAGAGGTAGCCCACCGCGCGGTAGACCGCGGTCACGTCCCAGTCGTGGAACTCGCCCGTGCCCTTCACGTTCCCGGTGCCGTCCAGCGCGGTGCGCTCCGTGCGCAGGCCCACGACCGTGCCGTCCTCGCCGAGGATCTCGGTGGGCGACTCGAAGAAGTGCAGGAACAGCTTGTGCGGCCGGTTGCCGACGTCGCGGATCGCCCAGTTCTCCAGGGTCTTGGCGACCATGTCCGCCTGCTTGTTGGAGCGGCGGGTGGCGATGGAGCCCTCGTCGTAGTCGATGTCCTCGGGGTCGACGATGACCTCGATGTTCGGGGAGTGGTCCAGCTCCCGCAGCTCCATCGGGCTGAACTTCGCCTGCGCGGGCCCGCGGCGGCCGAAGACGTGCACTTCGAGGGCCTTGTTCGCCTTGAGGCCGTCGTGCACGTTCGGCGGGATCTCGGTCGGCAGCAGTTCGTCGGCCGTCTTCGCGAGGATGCGCGCCACATCGAGCGCGACATTGCCGACGCCGAGCACGGCGACCTTCTCGGCCTCCAGCGGCCAGGTGCGCGGGACGTCCGGGTGCCCGTCGTACCAGGACACGAAGTCCGCGGCGCCGTACGAGCCGTCGAGCTCGATCCCGGGTATGTCGAGCGCCCGGTCGGCCGTCGCGCCCGTGGAGAAGATCACCGCGTCGTAGAAGCTGCGCAGATCGTCGAGGTGGATGTCGGTGCCGTAGTCGACATTGCCGAAGAGACGGATCTGCGGCTTGTCGAGGACCTGGTGCAGGGCGGTGATGATGCCCTTGATCCGCGGGTGGTCGGGCGCGACGCCGTAGCGGATCAGTCCGAAGGGCGCCGGCATCCGCTCGAAGAGGTCGATGGAGACGCCGGGCTCGGCTGCGGCCTCGGACTTCAGCAGGGCGTCGGCGGCGTAGATCCCGGCGGGGCCGGCACCGACGATCGCGATCCGCAGGGGGCGGGGCATGGAGGTTCCCTTCGAGCGTGGTCCACGGGGGCGGGCGGAGACATCGCACTCGTCACACTGGCAACGGCGCCGTTGCCGCGGTACCCGCCACATACCTATGAGCTCATAAGCCTGATCTATGACCCGACTCCTGAGCGGTTCGGTTAGGACACCCTAACCGGACGCGCTTGCATCGCATCGACCGGGTTGCCGCGTCACTCTGGAACCAGACGCATCCGCCCGGCGAAGGGGCACGCCATGAACGCTGCCGCAGGCATGGCATCCGGTGGCCGGCTCGGCGGCATGCTCGAGAGCCCGTTCGTCGGGATGTCCCCGTGGATCATCTTCTCGGTGCTGGTCGGCCCGGGCCGGTACGAGTTCGCTGTGGGTGTCGCCCTCGGACTGGCTGTGCTGATCTTCGTCCTCGGGCGGGTGGTGCACCGCGGCAGCGCGGTCAAACTGCTGGAGATCACGGACATCGTCTTCTTCGCCCTGCTGGCCGGCATCGGCATCGCGGCGTCGCCGGACACCCTCCACTGGCTGGAGACGTATGCGGGCGAGCTCTCCAACCTCGCGCTGGTCGTCATCGCCTTCGGCTCCCTGGCGGTGGGCATGCCGTTCACCATGCAGTACGCACGGGAAAGCGTCGGCAGAGAGCACTGGAACTCGCCGCAGTTCCTGCGTGCCAACCAGGTCATCACCGGTGCCTGGGGCCTCGCCTTCCTCATCGCGGCGATCGCGGGCGGCTTCGGCGACCTCGTGCTGCACAACCCGAACAACCTGTGGACGGGCTGGATCATCCAGATCGCCGCGATCGTCGCGGCGATGAGCTTCACCGAGTGGTACCCGCGGGTCGTACGGAGCCGTCACAGCACGGGCGTCAGCTCGCCGCCGGTCCGCCATCTGCTGACCCCGCTGGCCGGACTGCTCATCCCGGTGGGCGTGGTCGTCCTGATCTTCGACGCCGCGGCGGCCTGGTTCGGTGTCGGGCTGATCCTCGTGGGGGTCGTGCTCGCGCGGGCCATCAACAAGGACAAGGGGATGACGGGGCCCCGGGGTGCGCACTCACGCCGGAAATGAGTGCGCTCGGGCGCGATGAGTTCTGCCCGCTCCGGGCGTCAACAGTTCAGACGTCGGCGTTTCACGGAGGGCACCACGATGGACAGGACCATGGACAAGCGGTTCACCGCCACGCTGCAGCGAAGTCCCGCCAAGGGCGGCTGGACCTTTCTCGTGTGGCCCGACTCGGTCGAGTACTTCAGAACCCGTGGCCTGGTGAAGGTCCGCGGCACGATCGACGGGCACCCGTTCCGCAGCTCCTTCATGGCGCTCGGCGACGGCCGGCACAAGCTGCCGGTGAAGGCCGATGTGCGCAAGGCGATCGGCAAGGAGGCCGGGGACTCGGTGACGGTTCATCTGGAGGAGCGCATCGAGGACTGAGCGCCCGGAGCTCCGGCCTGCTGGAGGACTACTGGAGGATCTTCTCCTTGGCGCGGTTGAACTCGGACTCCGAGATGTCGCCGCGGGAACGGATCTCCGACAGCTTCGCGAGCTGGTCCACGGCGCTGGGCTGCCCGCCGTCGGCGGTCTTGCGGATGTAGTCGTCGACGGCCTGCTGCTGCGCGTGGGCCTGCTTCTGGTCGCGCTTGCCCATGTCCCTGCCGCGAGCGACGACGTAGACGAAGACGCCCAGGAAGGGCAGGACGATGACGAAGACGAGCCATCCGGTCTTCGCCCAGCCGCTCAGGGTGTCGTCGCGGAAGATGTCGATGATGACCCTGAAGAGCAGGAAGAACCACAGAATCCACAGGAACAGCCACAGAGTGGTCCACATGGCGCCCAGCAGTGGGTAGTCGTAAGCAAGTTGCATGGCGCAGCCCTTCCTGCGGGATGGGGGACTCCGCACGCAGAGCCTCTTTATGTCCACTTTACGGCCATTCAGGGTGCATGGCCCTGTATGCAGGGTGCCGGGCCGCCTCGCCCCTGCCCGCCGCAATCCGACCGCCGTACGGGACAATGACTCCATGAGCCTGTTCCGTGACGACGGCGTCGTCCTCCGTACCCAGAAGCTGGGCGAGGCCGATCGCATCATCACGTTGTTGACGCGCGGGCACGGGCGGGTGCGGGCCGTCGCGCGGGGGGTCAGGCGGACCAAGTCCAAGTTCGGGGCGCGGCTCGAGCCCTTCTCGCATGTCGACGTGCAGTTCTTCGCCCGTGGCAGCGAGCTCGTCGGGCGCGGGCTCCCGCTGTGCACCCAGAGCGAGACCATCGCCCCCTACGGCGGCGGCATCGTCTCCGACTACGCCCGGTACACCGCCGGCACCGCCATGCTCGAGACCGCCGAGCGGTTCACCGACCACGAGGGCGAGCCCGCCGTCCAGCAGTACCTCCTCCTGGTCGGAGGGCTGCGCACCCTCGCCCGCGGCGAGCACGCTCCGAATCTGGTGCTCGACGCGTTCCTGCTGCGCTCCCTCGCCGTCAACGGCTACGCGCCCAGCTTCGACGACTGCGCCAAGTGCGGTCTCCAGGGACCCAACCGCTTCTTCTCCGTCGCCGCGGGCGGCGTCATATGCGGCGAGTGCCGGGTGCCCGGCAGCGTCGTACCCTCTGCGGAGGCCATCGGTCTGCTCAGCGCACTGCTGACCGGTGACTGGGCCACGGCGGACGCGTGCGAGGCGCGTCACGTCAGGGAGGGCAGCGGACTCGTGTCCGCCTATCTGCACTGGCACTTGGAGCGCGGCCTGCGCTCCCTGCGGTACGTAGAGAAGTAGAAGAAATAGGAGATGTGAGCCGCATGGCACGACGCGGAATCCTGGGCAGGTCCCGCCGCGAGTACAAGGTTCCCGAGCCGCACCCCTCCGGCGCCCGCCCGCCGAAGATCCCCGGTGAGCTCGTACCGAACCATGTGGCCTGCGTCATGGACGGCAACGGCCGCTGGGCCAAGGAGCGCGGCTTGCCGCGCACCGAGGGCCACAAGGTCGGCGAGGGTGTTGTTCTGGACGTCCTCAAGGGCTGCATCGAGATGGGTGTCAAGAACCTCTCGCTGTACGCCTTCTCCACCGAGAACTGGAAGCGCTCGCCCGACGAGGTCCGCTTCCTGATGAACTTCAACCGCGACGTCATCCGCCGCCGCCGCGACGAGATGGACGAACTCGGCATCCGCATCCGCTGGGTCGGCCGGATGCCCAAGATGTGGAAGTCGGTCGTCCAGGAGCTCCAGGTCGCCCAGGAGCAGACCAAGGACAACGACGCGATGACGCTGTACTTCTGCGTCAATTACGGCGGGCGGGCCGAGGTCGCGGACGCTGCGCAAGCCATCGCGCGGGACGTGGCGGCGGGCAGGCTGGACCCGTCGAAGGTCAACGAGAAGACGTTCCAGAAATACCTGTACTACCCGGACATGCCGGACGTCGACCTGTTCCTGCGCCCGAGCGGCGAGCAGCGTACGTCCAACTACCTGATCTGGCAGAGCAGTTACGCCGAGATGGTTTTCCAGGACGTACTGTGGCCCGATTTCGACCGCCGTGACCTCTGGCGCGCATGTCTTGAATTCGCCCAGCGCGACCGCCGCTTCGGCGGGGCGATCCCGAACGAGGAGCTGGAAGCGATGCGCGGCCGTCCCGAGGGCACCACTGCGTGACGGGCCGGGGATGTGGCAGCGTCGCGCTCTTCGCGGTCGCGGCGCTCGCCACATACCTGAGCTTTGTGTTCACGTTCGAGATGGAGACGCTCGCAGGGCTCCGTGAGAACCGCGCCGGGATCGCGTATTTCTTCCTGCGCGCAGCGGCGGTGGCGACGGCGGCGGCCATGGTGTCCGCCGGCCGCCGCTCCCGTCTCGCCGTGCTCGCCACCGTGTGTCTGGCCGTGTCGCTGGTGTGGCGTCTGAACACGCTCGCACCGGCCCTGCACTGCGGCGACAGCAACAGCGTCGCCCGCAACGACGACGGCACGTACGACTGCTACGACCGCTAGAGGAAAGGCGCGCCCCGGCCCGGGGCGCGCCGTCGTCGGGTCAGGCCTCCGCAGCGGAGCTCGCGCACTCCGCGCAGGTTCCGAAGATCTCCACCGTGTGCGCCACGTTCACGTACCCGTGCTGCGCCGCGACCGTCTCCGCCCACTGCTCCACCGCCGGGCCCTCGACCTCCACCGCCTTGCCGCACACGCGGCACACCAGGTGGTGGTGATGGTCGTCCGTCGAGCAGCGGCGGTAGACCGACTCGCCGTCGCTCGTGCGCAGCACGTCCACCTCGCCCGCGTCCGCGAGCGACTGGAGCGTGCGGTAGACCGTCGTCAGGCCGACCGAGTCACCGCGGTGCTTGAGCATGTCGTGCAGATCCTGCGCACTGCGGAACTCGTCCACCTCGTCGAGCGCCGCCGCCACCGCGGCACGCTGCCGGGTCGACCGGCCTCGCACTGGGGCGGTGTTCCCGCCGGTTGGCGCCGTCACCACAGGTGCCTCCTCGCTTCGCCCGCACTATGCCGTCGGGCCAATTCTGCCAGGCCCTCGGTCAGACCCTGACGTCGTCACCCGGCCGCCGGCCGGCGGGCACGTCCGCGGTGCATCCCTCCGCGGCTTCCGCGACCGCGCGGGAACGCCGCCGCGCCAGGGGTGCCGCCAGTACGGTCAGCGTCACGAAGACCGCGATGGCGAGCAGGACGATCGTCGCGCCCGGCGGCACATCCTGGTAGTAGGACGTGGTGGTTCCGGCCAGTGCGACCGTGACCCCGATCGCCACCGCCAGCGCGAACGTCGCCCGGAAGGACCGCGAGATCTGCTGCGCGGCCGCCACCGGCACCACCATCAGCGCGCTGACCAGCAGCAGCCCCACGACCCGCATGGCGACCGACACGGTCACGGCCGCGGTCACCGCGATCAGCAGATTCAGCGCCCGCACCGGCAGCCCGGTGACCCGGGCGAACTCCTCGTCCTGGCTGACCGCGAACAGTTGCCGGCGCAGCCCGAGAGAGACGAGCATCACGAACGCCGCCAGCAGCGAGATCGCCGTGAGGTCCGCGTCCGAGACGGTGGACAGCGAGCCGAAGAGGAACGAACTCAGATTGGCCGTGGATCCGGTGTCGGAGAGGTTGATCAGCAGCACACCGCCCGCCATGCCGCCGTAGAAGAGCATCGCCAGCGCGATGTCGCCACGGGTGCGTCCGTACGCCCGGATCAGCTCCATCGTG
Organism: uncultured Actinomycetota bacterium; assembly: GCA_963836215.1. GTDB lineage: Bacteria > Actinomycetota > Actinomycetes > Streptomycetales > Streptomycetaceae > Streptomyces. The sequence goes on along the minus strand of CAWIIU010000005.1, from coordinate 2,420,728 downwards.
ATCGCGCCGACGACGGAGACGAGGGTCGCCATCCACACCGGGTTGGTGGAGAGCAGGAAGCCCAGGCCGACGCCGGTCATCGCGACATGGCCGATGCCGTCGCCCATCAGCGCCTGGCGGCGCTGCACCAGGTAGACGCCGACGGCGGGCGCGATGACGCCGACCAGCGCGGCGGCGAGCAGTGCCCGCTGCATGAAGGCGGTCTCGAGGATTTCCATGATCAGGTCAGCAGTCCTGTGCGGAGCGGCTCGTCCGCCGCGTGCGGATGTACGTGGTCGTGGCCCGGCAGCGCGTGCTGCCCGACGGCCTCCGGCGGCGGCCCGTCGTGGACCACACAGCCGTCGCGCAGCACCACCGCGCGGTCGATCAGCGGCTCCAGGGCGCCGAGCTCGTGGAGGACGAGCAGCACCGTCGTCCCGGCGGCGACCTGCTCGCGCAGCGTCCCGGCGAGGATCTCCTGGCTGGCGAGGTCGACACCCGCCATCGGCTCGTCCATGATCAGCAGCTCCGGGTCGGACGCGAGCGCCCGGGCGATCAGCACCCGCTGGTGCTGGCCCCCGGAGAGCGCACCGACGGAGTCCTTGGCGCGGTCGGCGAGCCCGACGAGACCGATGGCGCGGTCGACGGCCGCCCGGTCGGCCTTCGAGAGCCGCCCCAGCCGCGTACGCGAGAGGCGGCCGGAGGAGACGACCTCGCGGACGGTTGCGGGCACTCCGCTCGCCGCCGTGGTGCGCTGCGGGACGTACCCGATGCGCGCCCACTGGCGGAACCGGCGCAGCTGGGTGCCGAACAGGGTGATGTCGCCGCTCGTGAGCGGCACCTGGCCGATGACGGAGCGGACGGCTGTCGACTTGCCGGAGCCGTTCGCGCCGAGCAGCGCGACGACCTCACCGCGCCGCACGGTGAGATCGATGCCCCGCAGCACGGGGCGCGAGCCGAGCGAGGCATGGGCGGCACGGACGGATATGACGGGCTCGGTCACCGATGCCTCCGTTGCGGGTTCGGATGTCACTTCGCCCCCAGAGCGTTTTGCAGTGCGGCCAGGTTGGACCGCATGACCTCGATGTAGTCACGGCCCTCGGACTTCTCCGTGATGCCTTCGAGCGGATCGAGGACGTCCGTCTTCAGTCCGGCGTCCCCGGCGAGTGTCCTGGCGGTCTTGTCGCTCGCGAGCGTCTCGAAGAAGACGGTGGTGACCTTCTCCTTCTTCGCGAGGGCCTGGAGCTCCTTGACGCGGGCGGGGCTCGGCTCGGCCTCGGGGTCGATGCCCGCGATGCCCTCCTGGTCCAGTCCGTACCGCTCGGCGAGGTAGCCGAAGGCGGAGTGGGTGGTGATGAAGGTCTTGGTGGAGGTGTTCCTCAGGCCCTGCTGGTACGACGTGTTCAGGCCGTCCAGCTTGGTGACCAGCGCGGTGGTGTTCTTCCGGTACTCCGCTGCGTGGTCCGGGTCGGCCTTCTCCAGGGAGGCGCCGACGCCCTTGGCGACCTCCGCGTACTTCACGGGATCGAGCCAGATGTGCGGGTCGGCGCCCGCCTCGCCCTCGTCGCCGTGGCCGTGCTCGTGACCGGGCTCCTCGCCCTCGTGGCTGTGGCCGCCCTTGGCGCCGTGGTGCTCGAGCTCGGTGAGGGTGCCGGCGTCGACCTTGGTCTTCGCCTCGGACTGGGCGATGGCCTTGTCGACGGCGGGCTGGACGCCCTTGAGATAGAGGATGTATCCGGCCTCGTTCAGCTCGGCGGTCTGCCGGGGTCGCAGCTCCAGGTCGTGCGGCTCGACGCCGGGCCGGGTGAGTGTGGAGACGGTGACATGGTCGCCGCCTATCTGCTCGGCGAGATACTGCATGGGGTAGAACGACGCCACCACCTTCAGCCGGCCACCGCTCCTGCCGTCGGCCGTGCTCGTGGCGGAGCAGGCGGAGACGGTCGTGAGGGTGACGGCGACCGCTCCGGCGGCAGCGGTGACGGGTATGAGGCGGCGTACGTTCATGACAGTCATTTTCAACAAACATGGAAACGATTGTCAACAAAGCCTCCGAGCCGCCCCGGCGCCCAACCGATTTGATCCGAGGGGTGCGGCCGCCGGTAACCTGAAGCATTCCGCGTTTCGTGTCGTCGTTAATGAAGAGAGCACCGTGGCCGCCGACAAGATCGACACCATCGTCAGCCTCAGCAAGCGCCGTGGCTTCGTCTATCCGTGCAGCGAGATCTACGGCGGCCAGAAAGCCGCCTGGGACTACGGGCCGCTGGGCGTCGAGCTGAAGGAGAACCTCAAGCGCCAGTGGTGGCGCTACATGGTCACCTCGCGCGAGGACGTCGTGGGTATCGACTCGTCGGTGATCCTCGCCAGCGAGGTCTGGGAGGCCTCCGGCCACGTCGCCACCTTCACCGACCCGCTCACCGAGTGCACCTCCTGTCACAAGCGGTACCGCGCCGACCACCTCATCGAGGCGTACGAGGAGAAGCACAACGGCAAGGCCCCCGAGAACGGCCTGGCCGACCTCAACTGCCCCAACTGCGGCAACAAGGGCACCTTCACGGACCCCAAGCAGTTCTCCGGCCTGCTCTCCACGCACCTCGGCCCCACGCAGGACTCCGGCTCCGTCGCCTACCTGCGCCCCGAGACCGCGCAGGGCATCTTCACCAACTTCGGCCAGGTGCAGCAGACTTCGCGCAAGAAGCCGCCGTTCGGCATCGCCCAGATGGGCAAGTCGTTCCGCAACGAGATCACGCCCGGCAACTTCATCTTCCGCACCCGCGAGTTCGAGCAGATGGAGATGGAGTTCTTCGTCAAGCCCGGCGAGGACGAGCAGTGGCAGGAATACTGGATGGAGCAGCGCTGGAACTGGTACACGGGCCTGGGTCTCCGTGAGGAGAACATGCGCTGGTTCGAGCACCCGCAGGAGAAGCTCTCCCACTACTCCAAGCGCACCGCCGACATCGAGTACCGCTTCCAGTTCGGCGGCAACGAGTGGGGCGAGCTCGAAGGTGTGGCCAACCGCACCGACTTCGACCTCTCCGCGCACTCCAAGGCGTCCGGCCACGACCTGTCGTACTTCGACCAGGAGGCCGGCGAGCGCTGGACGCCGTACGTCATCGAGCCCGCGGCCGGTGTCGGCCGCGCCATGCTCGCCTTCCTCCTCGACGCGTACAACGAGGACGAGGCCCCCAACGCCAAGGGCGTCATGGAGAAGCGCGCCGTGATGCGCCTCGACCCGCGCCTCGCGCCGGTCAAGGTCGCCGTCCTGCCGCTCTCCCGCAACCCGCAGCTGTCCCCGAAGGCCAAGGGGCTCGCCGCGGACCTGCGGCAGAACTGGAACATCGACTTCGACGACGCGGGCGCCATCGGCCGCCGCTACCGCCGTCAGGACGAGATCGGCACCCCGTTCTGCGTGACCGTCGACTTCGACACCCTCGACGACAACGCCGTGACGGTGCGCGAGCGCGACACCATGACGCAGGAGCGTGTCTCGCTGGACCAGATCCAGGGCTACCTGGGCAGCCGTCTGCTCGGCTGCTGACAGCCGCGATCGTGAGAGGGCCGGCCGGGCCATGGCCCGGCCGGCCCTCTCGCTGTCCTTTCGGTGCAGGGCGCACGCCTGCTTGCCGACCTACGGGGCAACAGAGGGGGAAGGGGCCCCTGTTGATGTTGTCCTTGCTGCACACTGGGGCGCAATCGTCACCGGGAGAAGAAACCATGCCGTCCACGACCACCAGCAAGGTCAGCAGATGGGACCAGCACGGCCGCGAACACGTCGTGCAGGTAGCGAAATCGGGCATCCAGCGCATGCTGACGTGTGACACCTGCGGCTGGCGCAAGGCAGCGCAGTTCCTGCCCTGGCTCAAGGCCGAGGAGCACCTCGCCGAAGCGCACCAGGCGACCGTCGACCCGTCGGTCGGCTCCCGTCCCGCGTGACCTGGCAGGACGCGGCCTGAGCCCCGCCGAAAAAATCTGGTGACCGGTCCGCCCGGGGCGCGGTACCGTCACCGTATGTCTTCGTTCTTCCAGATCTACGAGTGAGAGGGCGGCGGGCCACTCCCGCCCCCCGTCGACATTCCCCGAGTCACTTCTCACCATGAATGGGAGAACCCCATGGCCAAGAGCAAGAACAACCTCCTCGGCGTCGGCGGACAGCGAAAGAAGCTGTCCCGCGCCGACCAGCAGGGCAACGGCCCCGCCCGCAACGCCGACCGCAAGACGGCGGCCGAGCAGAAGGCCGAGCTGGTGCGCAAGATGCGCGAGCGCGCCCAGGGCGGCGAGGCGCCGCAGGAGGAGCAGAGCTGATCACGGACCGTGGGCCCGGACCGCACGAAGCGGTCCGGGCCCACGGGCATGTGCGGTGCCGCTCTTCGCTCAGTTCACCGTGCGCGGCAGCCGCAGGCTCAGCAGCGTCGTCAGAGCGACCATCGCGAGCTGCACCAACAGCGTGACCGTGAGGGCCTGTTGCATCCCCGCCGACGCGGCCAGCGACAGGAACAGCGAGCCGAGCGTGGCCACGCCCAGGGCCAGCGCGGACTGCTGTGTTGTCACCATCACCCCGCTGCCCACTCCGGCCCGCTCCGCCGGGATGTCGGAGAGCACGATGCGGAAGATCACCGGCAGTTGCAGCCCCTGCCCGAGACCGGCGAGCGCCACACCCGGCAGCAGCTCCGCAAAGCCCAGGTCCGGCCAGCCGCGCCACACCGTGAACGCCAGCACCGCGACGCCCAGGCCCTGGAGCACCCCGCCGACCGGCACGATCCGCGTCCCGTACCGCACGATCAGCCTCGGCCCCATCAGGGACGCTCCGAAGAAGGTCACCGCCATCGGCACGAGCGCCAGCCCGGCGGCGACGGCGCCCATGCCGAGCCCCTGCTGCAAGGCCACCGCGATCACGAACATGAAGCCGCCGAAGCCGATCGAGAACGGCAGCACCAGCGCGAGCCCGCGCCGCAGGGAGAGCAGTGCGAACAGGCTCGGCGGCACCAGCGGCGTACGGCCCTGACGGTCGGCCCGGCGCTCCACCCGGTAGAAGGCCACGGCCGCGAGCGGGAACACCCCGAGCGCCACCCAGGTCCACAGCGGCCAGCCCGCGGCCCGCCCCTCTGTCAGCGGCGCCAGCAGCGTCAGCAGGGCCAGGGTCAGCAGCAGCGTTCCGGGCACATCGACGGGGGCCGGGTTCGCCGCACGTGTCCTCGGGACCGAGCGCACGGCCAGCACCAGGCCGATCAGCGCCACCGGGACGTTCACCAGGAAGATCGCCCGCCAGCCGGTGCCCGCGATGTCGGCGGCGACCAGGACGCCGCCGAGAATCTGCCCGGCGACCATCGAGAGACCGGCGGTCGCCCCGTACAGACCCATCGCCCTGGCCCGGCGGGGACCGGCCGTCGCCGCCTGGATGGTGGCCAGCACCTGCGGGAGCATCAGCGCGGCCGCGGCGCCCTGCGCGACCCGCGCCCCCACCAGCGTCCAGGCGTCCGGTGCGAGACCGCAGGCCAGGGAGGTCAGTCCGAAGCCGGCCATGCCGACGAGGAAGAGCCGGCGGCGGCCGTACATGTCGCCGAGCCGGCCGCCGAGCACCAGCAGCACCGCGTACGCGAGTCCGTAGCCGGCGACCACCAGCTCCAGCATCGCGGGGCCCGCGGCGAGATCCTGCTCGATGGTCGGCAGGGCGACATTGACGATGAAGAAGTCGATCAGCGGAAGTGCCGCGCCGAGCAGCACGGTGAACAGGCCCAGCGGGCCGAGCTGCGGCCCGGCGGGCTCGGCGGCGCGGACGGGGACAGGGGCGGCGGAAAGAACACGGGTCTCACTCACGTCCTCGACGATCGCGCCTTCCGTAGCCTGGTACCAGAGTGTCCTTATCCTGGTACAAGCAGTACCTGGCAAGGGGTTGAAACGTTCGGCACCCTGGGAGTGTGACGACGATGGCGCAGGAGACCGACATCCGCAGACATGAGCTGGCGGGGTTTCTGCGCAGTCGCCGCGAGCGCATCACCCCCGAGCAGCTCGGCCTGCCCCGCGGCCCCCGCAGGCGCACCCCCGGGCTGCGCCGCGAGGAGGTCGCCCAGCTCTCCGCCGTCGGCGTCACCTGGTACACGTGGCTGGAGCAGGCCCGGGACATCCATGTGTCGCCGCAGGTCCTGGACGCCATCGCGCGTGCCCTGCTGCTGGACCCCAGCGAGCGCAGCCATCTGTTCGCCCTGGCGGGCGCCGCGGACCCGGCGCCCGGCACACCGTGCCCGACGGTCACCCCGGCGCTGCGGCAGATGCTGGAGCAACTGGAGCCGATTCCGGCGTGCGTGCAGAACAGCCGGTACGACATCCTCGCGTACAACCGCACCTACGGCCGGCTGCTCTGTGATCTCGACGCCTTGCCCCCGGGGGACCGCAACTGCATGGTGCTCGCCTTCTCCCACGACGAGTGGCGGGCGGCGGTCGTCGACCTGGAAGCCTCGAACCGGATGATGGCGGCGAAGTTCCGCGCGTCGATGGCGGAGCACCTGGCCGAGCCCGCATGGAAGGCGCTGCTGGGACGGCTGGAGTCCTCGCAGGAGTTCCGCGAGGCGTGGGCGCGCCACGAAGTGGTGGGTCAGGGCGGCAAGACGAAGTACATCCGCAACGCCCAGGTCGGTCTGCTGCACCTGGAGCACCACAACCTCTGGCTGGGCCCGTCGGCCGGTCCGCGCCTGGTGAGTTACGTGCCGGTGGACGCCGCTACACGTGAACGGCTGGAGAAACTCCAGGTCCTGGCGTCCGCCGGGGTCTGACGCGATCGTCCGAGGCCACGGGTACCGGGGCGGGTCCTGCGACGGTGACGTGCCCGGACCACCGCATGGGGTCCGGGCCCGTATGTGCTCGGGCGGTCAGCCCGTCAGACGGGTCACCGCCGGGACGAGATCGCCCTGTTGGGCGATGCCCACGGTCCACAGTCCGGCACTCCGCGGGATCGTGGTGAAGCCCCGCACCACCACGGCGGGATCGGCGGCCCGCTCCCAGCGCTGCCGGCTCGCGTCGTAGCGAAGGGCCACGGAGACGGCGCCCTTGCCGCCCACGGCCCACAGCGTGCCGTCGCCCGCCCGTCCGACGGCCCGGAGCCGCCCGTCCGGGACGTCGGGCGTGGGAACGTCGGTCCACCGTTTGCCGTCCCAGTGCGCGGCGTAGGGGTGTTCGCCGTCGCTGGAGATCCTGCCGCCCACGGCCCACACGTCGTCCGAGGCCGACGCGGTGACGGCGCCGATCCACCGGTCCTCACCGCCCGCGGGCGCGGCGACCCGCGTCCACGAGGTGCCGTCCCAGTGCAGCAGCAGGGCGCTCTGGTCGGTGGTGTCGGTGCCGAAGCTGGTTCCCGCCGCCCAGATGTCGTCCGGCGCGAGCGCGGTGAGGCCGGTGAGTTCGCCCGTGCCGGTGTCGGGAAGCTTCTGCCGGTGCCAGGCCGAGCCGTCCCACGACTGGATGGCGGGCACCGCACTCTTGATGGACTGGGGCACCGCCCGGCCCACCGTCCACGCCTTCCCGTCGGCGGTGGTCGCGACCGCGTCGGGAAGCACCCGGCCGGCCGGGTCGCGCTCCAGGGCGCTCGTGGTCCAGGAGGTGCCGTTCCAGTGGGCCACCGTCGCGCCGACCGCCCAGATGTCGCCGGCCGACCGGACGGCGAGCGCCTGGGGGAAGGTGCCGTTCGGGAGCGTCGACTCCTGTGTCCAGGACGTGCCGTTCCAGCGCAGGGCGATCGCCTCGACCTGCGTGTCGCTCTTCAGCCGGTAGCCGACGGCCCACGCCTGTTTGTCGCTGAGCGCCGCCACGGCGGTGAGGTCGCCTTTCGTCACCGGGACCGGGCTCGGCTGCCACGGCCCTTTGGCATGGGGCTGGGCGGCGGAGACGTCCGATCCGACGGGGGCCGGCGCGGGATCTGCCCAGCCGTTGCCGGCGGCGACCAGGCCGCCGGTCGCGATGGCGCCGGCGGCCAGCATCGCCAGCACGGGTGACCTGCCGACGCGGGGGCGCCGGGACGACGGGTTCGTCTGCATCACGGAATTCCTCGGGTGTCGGTGGCCGGTCACTGCGCGGCAGTGGTCTTGATGACGAAGTCGAACGCGCCGGTGTAGGCGCCGTTCTGCGGACCCGAGAGCGTGATCGTGCAGGCCCGGTTGATGATCCCGTCGGAGGCGTTGAGCGCGGCGAAGTCCCTGCCGTACGCCTGGGTGTCGTCCGGGAAGTAGAGCTGGGTGATCAGCACGGGCCCGCCGGGGGCCTGGACCTGGGTGTGGATATGGGGCGCCCGTCGGCCCCAACGTCCCCAGTAGTCACGGGGGATGATGGTGCGCAGCCGGAACGCGCCCCTGCCGTCGGTGTACTGATGCCCGCGCAGGGAGAAGCCCGTGGTGTCGTAGTCGCCGTTCTGGTCGCACTGCCAGAACTCGAGCAGTGTGCCCGGCAGGGGCTTGCAGGCGGTGTCGTAGACGACGCCGGTGAGGTCCAGCCGTACGCCGCGGATGGCCGGGGTGACGAGATCGCCGCGTTCGGGGGACTGCGGCTTGAACAGCGGGCCCTCCATCGCCGCGGGCGTCTCGTGGCCGTCGCAGGCGGGGGTGACGGCGAGCGGGCGTCCCGCTGCCCGTGCGGCGTCCACCGCGGTGCGCGGGGTCGCGGGGGCCGCCGGGGCGGCGCCCGTCACCGCGAGGGCGGCGGCGGTCACGCCCACCGAACCCGTTCTGATGAACGCCCGCCGGGAGCTGGTGTGTTCGCCGTCCGCATCGTGGTCGTGCCGCATCGGGTCTCCTTGCCGGATTCGACTCGCTGGGCAGGGCATTCCGTGGGGGGAAGACCCGGATCCACGCCGACGGGTCCTTGGAATGCCCTGTTCCGGCTCAGCTTGGCCGCTGGGGCCGAAGGGCGGATCGATCGGATGACCGGCGGATCGGCGGCGTTACGAAACCTGCGCTGCGGCATTGTTGGCGTGGGCGTCAGCGCCAGGGCCGTCTGGCGTCCGTGGCGGACGGCCAGGGAGCGGGGTCACCGGGCGCTCCCGTCGCGGGGGCCCCGCGCCGGTCCTTGTCGGCCACCCACAGGGCGATCTGCGTACGGGAACGCATGCCGAGCTTGTCCCGGACGTTGTCCAGGTGTGTGGAGACCGTGCTGGCCGACAGCGTGAGACGGGCGGCGATCTCGCGATTGGTCAGCCCTTCGGCCACCAGCGCCGCCACGGCCGACTCCCGTTCCGTCAGCGGCGACCGCGCACCGGCCGCCGGACCCTCCTCGCTGCCGCGCAGGGCGTAGGCGATCAACCGCTCCCAGCGCAGCCGCCGTCCACCGGCCACCGCCGTCGCTCGTGCCGCCGGGGTCAGCGCGGCCTCCGCGCGCGCCGCTGCCTCCTCGGCCTGCCGCCGCCAGGCGGCCTCCGGCTCGGTGTCCATCCGGCGGCGGGCCTGGGCGGCCGCCGCGAACAGCCGCGCCGACCGTTTCATGTCGCCGCGTTCCGCCGCGGCCATGGCCAGCCCTTCGAGCGGATACAGCGCGTGGAAGCTCTCCCCGGACACGGTCGTGAGCCCTTCGGCGAACAGGGCCTCGGCCGTGTCGAGATCGCCCAGTGCGAGCCGTACGGCACCGGCCGTGTGCAGTGCGGCGACCGACTGGCACCAGGGGGAGCTGCCCCTCAGGACCGGCAGGCAGGACGACATCAGCGCATCGGCGTCGGCCAGCTCGCCGGTGTGCAGCAGCGCCCAGGCCAGATGATGCCGGCACCAGGCCGCGTCACGGGGGCTCCCGAGCGTGGTGACGACGTCCAGACACTCCGCGAAGTCGGCGACCGCGCCGAAGGTGTCGCCGCCGCACAGTCTGGCGGCGGCCCGCGCGTCCAGGGCGTTGGCGAGCGCGGCGGGGTGTCCGCGTCGGCGCGCGTCGGCCACCGCCCGTCCGGCGAAGCGCAGCGCCGCGTCCTGGTCGTCCTGCTGGCAGGCCGCGCGGGCGGCCAGCGCCAGGGCCGCTCCGCTGTGCCGGGAACGGTCGTCGTGTTCCAGCAGCTCGGTCAACAAGGCGCGGGCGGACGTCAGTTGCTCCTGCCGGTAGCGCACGCGTGCCAGGGCGAGCGCAGGGCCGGGCGGCGGCGGGCCGCCCTGCGCGGCGGTGTGGGCGAGCACGGCCGCGAGGTTCTCCTGCTCCGCCGGCGGAGGGCCGGTCTGGTCGGCGAACACCAGGCCGTCGGCGGGCTGCGTCAGGGCGGTCAGCCAGTCGAGGGCCCGCTGCCAGGTGGCGGCCCGCTCACCGGAACGGGTGAGCCGGTCCAGTGCGTAGGCGCGGATGGCGCTCAACTGCCGGAACCTCGCCCGGCCTTCGGTCTCCGGTCCCGGCAGCCGGACGATCAGGGACTTGGCCTCCAGCGCGCACAGCGCGCGCAGCACCTGCCCCGGGCGCGCCTCGCCGTGGACGGCGGCCGCTCCCGAGGCGTCGAAACCGCCGACCAGGACGGAGAGCCGGCGGAAGAGCGTCTGCTCCTCCGGGGTCAGTAATCGATGGCTCCAGTCGATCGCGGCGGCCAGCTCGCGGTGGCGTTCGGGACCGGTTCGGCTGCCGTCGGTGAGCAGGGCGAGCTGATCGTCCAGGCCGGCCAGGATGTCGCCCAGCGGAAGGGCTCCCGCCCGGCGCGCGGCAAGCTCGATGGCGAGCGGCATGCCGTCGAGACGGCGGCAGATCTCGGCCACGGTACGGGCGTTGCCGGGCCCGAGGGCGAATCCGGGGGCGCAGCTCGCCGCGCGCTCCACGAAGAGCCGTACGGCGTCGGCCTGCAGAGCGGCCGCGGGATCGTCCTCGTCGGCGGCCGGTGACAGCGACAGCTCGCCGACGCGCAGGACGACTTCGCCGGGAACCCGCAGCACTTCGCGGCTGGTGGCGAGGACACGCAGCCGGGGGCACCGGCCCAGCAGGGTGGCGGCCAGCCGGGCGCAGGCTTCGGCCAGGTGCTCACAGTTGTCCAGGACCAGCAGCAGGGAGCGGTCGCGCAGGGCGTGCGCGACGGCGTCGGCACCGGTACGGCCGGAGCGCTCGCCGATGCCGAGTGCGGCGGCGACCGTCTGCGGCAGCCGGTCGCCGTCGTGCAGCGAGTCCAGCTCGACCAGTTGCGCCGTTGGCATGCCGGCCGCGAACTCCAGGGCGAGACGGGTCTTGCCGACGCCGCCCGGCCCGGTGAGGGTCACCAGCCGCGCGGACTTCACCAGGGTGCGCAACTGCGCCAGTTCGCGCCGCCGGCCGACGAAGGAGTCCAGCGCGCGGGGCAGTTCGCGCCCCTGGAAGGGCAGCACCGGCCCCCGCTGCTGCCGCGCCGAACGCTGCCGGAAGGCACGCTGGCGACAAGCGCCGGAGCAGTACCGCGGGGGCCGCCCTCCCTGCGCCTGGCCCGCACCGGGCAGCTCGGTCCCACACATCTGGCATGTTCGCGTCGGACTCATCTCTCGAATCCTTGCCCATGGACTGCCGCCCACACCACCGCCTCGGGCGAAGGTGAGCCACGCCCCACGGGATCTGTGAGCGGGCTGTGAGCCCAACCCGGCTGCCACGGCCCAACCACGGCCGAGGTCGCTCGCCTGCGGCCCGGCGCCCCATGCCCGCGACCATTGCCCGGCCCGGCCGACGGCTGGCGTCTGCCTCGTCCCGTGACGGTCCGCCGTCTCGGGGTGCGATGGCCCACCTGGCCGGTCGCGGTCCGGCCGATGCCAGGCGCCCTGCCCTTCTCCCGTGACGGTCCGCCCGTCTCAGGCTGCGATGGCGCGAGGCGCGCACGCATGGCCTGGGCGGCAGGCCCGCCCATTCCGGCGGCGGCCGACGCCTGGCGTCTGCCTCGATGTGTGACGATCCGCCCGTCTCAGGTGACCGGTCGTGGGGCGCGCACGCACGGCCTGGGAGGCAGGCCCGCCCCGTTCGGCCGGCGTGACCGCCGTCGAGGGCACTCGGGCGTGGTCGGGGCCTGTGCCGGTCTCGCGACGCGTGCAGGGCCTGCGCGTCGGTCGACGCGCGTCCTCCCGCGGGGCCGAGCCGGGCGGGCGGCCCGCCGGGCCCGGGGCCGGTGGGGGACCCGCACCCCGGCCCCGGCAACCCTCACCCCTCCGCGTCCGCCGTCGTCGGTGACCGCTTCTCCGCCGGTTCGCCGAGGCGCTCCGCCGTGCGCGTGGCCGTGGCGCGGGCCCAGGGGCCGGTTGTCAGCGCGCCGACCAGCAGGACGCACAGGCCGCAGGCGGCGATGATCCACCAGGCCGGTCTGCTCGCGCTGACGAAGTCGTCCGCGTACGAACCGGCCGAGACCCCCGCCGCCAGTACCGCTCCGATCACCGCGACGCCGAGCGTCTGTCCGATCTGACGGCTGGTGGACGCGACGGCCGAGGCCACCCCGGCCTGGGCGCGTGGCATGCCGGACACCGCGGTGTTGGTGATCGGCGCGTTCACCATGCCGAAGCCGAGGCCGAACAGGACGTAGCCGGTGAAGAGCAGCACCTGCGAGGTCTCCGCCTCGAAGGCCGCGAACAGCACCCCGCTCGCGCCCATCGTGACTCCCGCGATCAGCAGCGGCAGCCGTGGACCCCGGCTGCCCACCAGCCGTCCCGACAGCGGGGCGCACACAAAGGTCAGCCCGGCCATCGGCAGCATGTAGAGACCGGCGTGCAGCGCCGAGAAGCCGCGGACGTCCTGCAGATAGAGGGTGTTGATGAACAGGAACCCGGCCAGCGAGGCGAAGGCGCACACCGCGATGACCGTGGCCCCGCTGAACGGCGCGCTGCGGAAGAAGCGCAGATCGATGAGGGGCTCGCGCCGCCTCGGCTCGTAGAGCAGTACTCCGGCGAGCGCGACGGCGGCGACCAGACCGACGGCGAGGTCCGTCTCGATGATCGCGTACGTCAGCGAGCCGAGGAACGTGATCACCAGCAGCTGGCCGACAGGGTCGGGACGCCGGGGCTTCGGGGCGCGGGACTCCGGTACGTACCGCCAGGTCAGCAGCAGGGCGATGAGACCGACGGGCAGGTTGACCCAGAAGATCGAGCGCCAGCCGACCGTGTCCACGAGCAGTCCGCCGACGATCGGGCCCGCCGCCATGGAGATGCCGACGACACCGCCCCACACCCCGATGGCGCGGGCACGCTCGCGGGAGTCGGTGAAGGTGTTGGTGATGATCGACATGGCGACCGGGTTGAGCATGGAGCCGCCGACGGCCTGGACCATGCGGAACGCGACGAGTGCTTCGAGGTTCGGGGCGAGGGAGCACAGCAGCGAGCCGAGCGTGAAGAGCACCAGCCCGGTCTTGAAGACGCGGCGGCGGCCGATCCGGTCCGCGGTGGAGCCGGCGAGCATCAGCAGGGAGGCGAGTACCAGCGTGTAGGCGTCGATCGTCCACTGCATCCCCGCGACGGAGGCGCCGAACTCCTTGCGCATGGAGGGCAGCGCCACGTTGAGGATCGTGTTGTCGAGGCTGACGATCAGCAGGCTCATGCAGCAGATCGCCAGGACGAGCAGTCGCCGCCGGGATGTGAGCTCGGGCATACGTCGATAGTACGGTTAACTAACGAGTCCCGGGGTGCGCGACAATGGGCGAATGACCACGCTCGCCCCGTCCTTCTCCGCGCTCTCGATCGGCCCGCACACCGTGCAGCCGCCGGTCGTGCTCGCCCCCATGGCCGGCATCACCAACGCGCCGTTCCGCACCCTGTGCCGCGAGTTCGCGGAAGGCACTCAGGGGTTCGGGAGCCGCCCCCCGGAGGCCACGGCTTCCGGCGGCAAGGGGCTCTTCGTGAGTGAGATGATCACCACGCGGGCGCTCGTGGAGCGCAACGAGAAGACCATGCAGCTGATCCACTTCGACGCGACCGAGACACCGCGCTCGATCCAGCTGTACGGAGTGGACCCGGTCACCGTCGGCAAGGCCGTCCGCATGATCGTGGACGAGGACCTGGCCGACCACATCGATCTGAACTTCGGCTGCCCGGTGCCGAAGGTGACCCGCAAGGGCGGCGGCTCGGCACTGCCGTACAAGCGGCCGCTTCTGCGCGCGATCCTGCACGAGGCGGTCACGGGTGCGGGGGACCTGCCGGTGACCATGAAGATGCGCAAGGGCATCGACGACGATCACCTCACCTACCTCGACGCGGGCCGGATCGCGGTCGAGGAGGGCGTGACGGCGATCGCGCTGCACGGGCGCACCGCGGCGCAGCACTACGGCGGTACGGCGGACTGGGAGGCCATCGCCCGTCTGAAGGAGCGCGTCCCGGAGATCCCGGTGCTCGGCAACGGCGACATCTGGTCGGCGGACGACGCCCTGCGGATGGTGCGCGAGACGGGCTGCGACGGCGTCGTCGTGGGCCGCGGCTGCCTCGGCCGGCCGTGGCTGTTCGGTGATCTGGTCACGGCGTTCGAGGGCGGGGGCGCGTATGCCGCACCGACGCTGCGCGAGGTCGCCGTCGTGATGCGCCGGCACGCGCAGCTGCTGGGGGAGTGGATCGGCGACGAGACGCGCGGGGTCATCGACTTCCGCAAGCACGTGGCCTGGTACCTCAAGGGCTTCGCGGTCGGCTCGGAGATGCGCAAGAAGCTGGCGATCACCTCGTCGCTGGCGGAACTGGACGCGCAGCTGGGCGAGCTGGACCTGGATCAGCCGTGGCCGGTGGGCGCGGACGGGCCGCGCGGCCGTACCTCGGGCAACAACCGGGTCGTTCTGCCCGACGGCTGGCTGAAGGACCCGTACGACTGCGCGGGCGTCGGGGCCGAGGCGGAGCTGGACACCTCCGGCGGCTGAGCACCCCTCCGCCGTGGGTCTGCGCTCATCTGATGCGGGCCGAGCGCGTGGCCCTCAGTGCCATCGGCCGGCGCGGACCGCAGGCCGGGCCCACTCGGAGCGGGTGCGGCAGACCTCCGGCCGGTGTGTTTCGGCGGGTGACACGGGGTCCGGATTCTGGGACAGGGCGCTCATCTGGCGCGTGATTCTCGCCACCCCTGATAGGGGGTACGCTCAGATGAGCGGTTTGAGGCCGACTGCATCTCTCGGAGGGGTGGCACCCAGTGCCACCGCTTTGACCTTCAGTTGATCGATCAAATCGTCGCCCTGGGTAGTGCTCGAAGGGTGAGGTGTCGCCCTGTGTGTCCATGAGTTCAGGTCTTGAATGCAAGGTCTCGGCTCAGCTGCCCGTTGACGACTTTCGATCTGCTGGCGGACGAGTGGTTACGGCCGTATGACCGCCGAGTGGACGTACCCAGACGCCTTCGATCTGGGTATGTTCCTCGCCGTCAGGGCAGCCACCGCGTCCTCGAGGAGTCGAGACCCGTGTCGGAAAACAAAGATCCCCACGTAGCGAAGTTCGTTTACGACTTCACCGAGGGCAACAGGGACCTGAAGGACCTCCTGGGTGGCAAGGGTGCCAACCTCGCCGAGATGACCAATCTCGGTCTGCCGGTCCCTCCCGGGTTCACGATCACCACCGAGGCCTGCAAGGTCTACCTCGACAGTGGCGTGGAGCCGGCGGCACTGCGTGACGAGGTGAGTGCGCACCTCGACGCCCTCGAGCAGAAGATGGGCAAGAAGCTCGGCCAGGCCGACAACCCGCTTCTGGTGTCCGTGCGTTCGGGCGCGAAGTTCTCCATGCCCGGCATGATGGACACCGTCCTGAACATCGGCCTCTCCGACACGTCGGTCGAGGGCCTGGTCCAGCAGTCCGGCGACGAGCGCTTCGCTTGGGACTCCTACCGTCGCCTCATCCAGATGTTCGGCAAGACGGTGCTCGGTGTCGACGGCGAGCTCTTCGAGGAGGCCCTCGACGACGCCAAGACCGCCAAGAAGGTCACGGTCGACACGGACCTCGACGCCGCGGATCTGAAGAAGCTGGTCAAGCAGTTCAAGAAGATCGTCAAGACCAAGGCCGGGCGCGACTTCCCGCAGGACCCGCGCGAGCAGATGGACCTCGCCATCCACGCGGTCTTCGACTCGTGGAACACCGACCGCGCCAAGCTCTACCGCCGCCAGGAGCGCATCCCCGGCGACCTCGGCACGGCCGTCAACATCTGCTCCATGGTCTTCGGCAACCTCGGCCCGGACTCCGGCACCGGCGTCGCGTTCACCCGTGACCCCGCCTCCGGCCACCAGGGCGTCTACGGCGACTACTTGCAGAACGCGCAGGGCGAGGACGTCGTGGCGGGTATCCGCAACACGGTGCCGCTCGCCGAGCTGGAGCAGATCGACAAGAAGTCGTACGACCAGCTGATGCAGATCATGGAGACCCTCGAGACGCACTACAAGGACCTGTGCGACATCGAGTTCACCATCGAGCGCGGCCAGCTGTGGATGCTGCAGACCCGCGTCGGCAAGCGCACCGCCGGTGCCGCGTTCCGCATCGCCACCCAGCTCGTGGACCAGGGCCTGATCGACGAGGCCGAGGCGCTGCAGCGCGTCAACGGCGCGCAGCTCGCCCAGCTGATGTTCCCGCGCTTCGCAGACGAAGGAGCGCGCGGCGGGGAGGGGCCCGAGCTGCTCGGCCGCGGCATCGCCGCCTCCCCGGGCGCGGCGGTCGGCAAGGCCGTCTTCGACTCCTACACCGCGGTCAAGTGGTCGCGCTCCGGCGAGAAGGTCATTCTCATCCGCCGTGAGACCAACCCCGACGACCTCGACGGCATGATCGCGGCCGAGGGCATCCTGACCTCCCGCGGCGGCAAGACCTCGCACGCGGCCGTCGTCGCCCGGGGCATGGGCAAGACCTGTGTGTGCGGCGCCGAGGACCTCGAGGTCGACACCAAGCGCCGCCGGATGACCGTGAACGGAACGGTCATCGAGGAGGGCGACGTCGTCTCCATCGACGGCTCCAACGGCAAGGTGTACGCCGGTGAGGTTCCGGTCGTGCCGTCCCCGGTCGTGGAGTACTTCGAGGGCCGTATGCACGCGGGCGCCGACGACGCCGACGAACTGGTCGCCGCCGTGCACCGCGTCATGGCGTACGCGGACCGGGTGCGCCGGCTGCGCGTGCGGGCCAACGCCGACAACGCCGAGGACGCGCTGCGCGCACGGCGGTTCGGCGCGCAGGGCATCGGCCTGTGCCGCACCGAGCACATGTTCCTCGGTGAGCGCCGCGAGATGGTCGAGAAGCTGATCCTCGCCGACACCGACGACGAGCGCGAGGAGGCGCTGGGCGCGCTCCTGCCGCTGCAGAAGAAGGACTTCATCGAGCTGTTCGAGGCGATGGACGGGCTGCCCGTCACCGTCCGGCTGCTCGACCCGCCGCTGCACGAGTTCCTCCCGGACATCACCGAGCTGTCGGTGCGTGTCGCCCTCGCCGAGGCCCGCAAGGACCACAACGAGAACGACCTGCGCCTGCTCCAGGCCGTGCACAAACTGCACGAGCAGAACCCGATGCTGGGCCTGCGCGGCGTGCGCCTCGGTCTGGTCATCCCCGGTCTGTTCGCCATGCAGGTACGGGCGATCGCCGAGGCCGCGGCCGAGCGGAAGAACGCCAAGGGCGATCCGCGTCCGGAGATCATGATTCCGCTGGTGGGCACGGTCCAGGAGCTGGAGATCGTCCGCGAGGAGGCCGACCAGGTCATCGCCGAGGTGCAGGCCGCCACCGGCACCGACCTCAGGCTGACCATCGGCACCATGATCGAGCTGCCGCGTGCCGCGCTGACCGCCGCTCAGATCGCCGAGGCGGCCGAGTTCTTCAGCTTCGGCACCAACGACCTCACCCAGACGGTGTGGGGCTTCTCCCGCGACGACGTGGAGGCCTCGTTCTTCACGGCGTACCTGGAGAAGGGCATCTTCGGGGTGTCGCCGTTCGAGACCATCGACAAGGACGGCGTCGGCTCGCTCGTACGCAACGCCGTCGAGGCCGGCCGGGCCACCCGGCCGGGGCTGAAGCTCGGCGTGTGCGGTGAGCACGGCGGTGACCCCGAGTCGGTGCACTTCTTCCACGAGGTGGGTCTCGACTACGTGTCCTGCTCGCCGTTCCGCATCCCGGTGGCGCGCCTGGAGGCCGGCCGTGCGGCGGCCGTCTCGAAGGGCAGCGACAGCCGATAGGACGCCGGAGCCGTCACCGGACTTCCGCGGGCCGCCCGGTGCGTCCCGCGGGAGAGCGGAACCTACCCTCACCGACCCGGTGACGATTCCGGAACACCGCGAAGGGGCGGGCGCCTTGTGCGGGGCGCCCGCCCCTTCTGCTGTGTTCTGGGTCACTTCCGGGGCTGCCGCCCGCCGCGTCGACTTCTCTCACCACTTTCACAAAGTCTCTGTGGAATGCGGTCATTGGCGGCAAGCGAATTCCCGCCATTCGTTCAGCAAAGAACGGGCGGGGCGCGGCCCGCGGATCCCCACCCGCCGACCACGCCCCATTACCCACGCCGGACAGGGAGCCGCACCTTCTGTCGCCCGCCGCCGGACGCGCAAAGCCCCCCACGGTCTCCGCTGCGTCCATCGGTGACAGATGGTTCCTGTCCGACGCCGTACAGCCTTTCGGTTCGCACCCGACTCCGGCGAGGCATTTCAACTGTGGCTGAAACACCGTGGTAACCGGCTGTGATGGCATGCATACTCAGTGGTGGGGGCGATTGCGGGTGCAACATGTGGGGGTTCAGTGCTGCGTATCCATTTCACCGGGGACGACCTCGCCAGAGTGCGGATGGCGACCCGGCCGGATGTTTTGTGGGAAACGATTCTCAGCTTTCACCGATTGAGGGAGCGGCGACGTGCGCTGATGTTCGGTGAATGGCGTTCTGAAACGCGGGCCCGGTTGAATGGTGAAACAAGCCTGCTGGCGGCTCTGGTGCCCACGCGCGGCTATTTCCCGGACTTTCTGACGCCGCCGGAAGGCGGTTGCGGACTGGACTCCGGGCTGGAGGCGATACGGGCCACACAGCCCGCGCGATTGTATACGGAACTGAACGTCGTGGCCGCCGGACGCACCCCCGTGCCCGAATTGACGGGCCGCCTCGCCGCCCTCGCCGAGGGGCGCCCCGAGCCGCTCTCCCGGCTCGTCTCCGTGCTCCGGAGCTACCACCGCGCCGCCATAGAGCCCTACTGGCCCCAGATACAGGCGAGGGTCGAGGCGGACCGTGCCGTCCGCGGGCGCGCGCTGCTCGACGGCGGCGCGGCCGAACTGCTCGACTCCCTGCCGCCGGTACTGCGCTGGCGCCCCCCGGTTCTCGAGGCCGACTATCCCTTCGACCGCGAACTGCACCTGGACGGACGGGGACTGCTGCTCCAGCCGTCGTTCTTCTGCCGCGGCACACCGGTCGTCTACCGTGACCCGTCGCTCCCGCCGGTCCTCGTCTACGCCGCCGCGCACACCGCAGCGCCGGCCTTCTCCGAGGTGGGCGGCCCTTCGCTGGGCCGGCTCGTCGGCCACACCCGCTCGGCCGTCCTGCAGGCCATCCGCTACGGCTGTACGACGAGCGAACTCGCCCGCAGAGCAGGCGTGTCGCTCGCCTCCGCCAGCCAGCACGCCGCGGTCCTGCGGGACGCGGGCCTGGTCCTGACCCTCCGGCACGGCAACGCCGTGCTGCACACCCTCACCCCGCTGGGCGCCGCCCTGCTGCGGGGCGGCGCACCGGCAGAGGCCGCGGGCTAGAGCCCGCGAGTTCAGGAGCGGAAGGGCCCCGTCACCTCGTAGGTGATGCCGCCCGACGACGAACCGCTCGTTCCGCGCTGGCTGGAGAAGTACAGCCGCGTCCCGTCCGGCGAGAACGCCGGCCCGGTGATCTCCGACGACGACTGGCCGTTGATCCGCAGGAACGGTGCGACGACATCGTCCGGAGTGATCACACAGATCTCCATGTTGCCGCCGTCCTCCGCCACGAACAGATCGCCGGAGGCGGTACCCGTGACGTTGTCGACGCCGGTCAGCGGCGCGCCGCCGCTCACCAGGGAGTCGTCGTAGGCCAGTTCGTAGGTGCTGTTCGCCAGGTTCAGCTGCCAGACGCGATTGTCGCCCTTCGTGGTGAACCACACCTTGTCGTCGGCGTAGTAGCAGCCCTCACCGCCGTTGAACTTCTTCGAGCCGGAGACCTGGCTGCGGGTGGCGGTGGGCGAGCCGTCCGGATCGGGCACATCGGCCCATGTGAAGCTGCCCGAGGTGGCGGTGCCCGCCTTCAGCACCTGGAGCTTTCCGGCGGAGAGGCTGCCCCAGGTGGTGGGGACGAAGCGGTAGAGACAGCCGTTCGTCTCGTCCTCGGTCAGATAGACCGCCTTGCGCATGGGGTCGGCCGCTGCCGCCTCGTGCTTGAAGCGGCCCATCGCGTCCCGCCGCACCGCGGCGTTCACGCCCCACGGATCCGTCTCGTAGACGTACCCGAGGCTGACCTCCTCGCAGGAGAGCCAGGTGTTCCACGGGGTTCTGCCACCCGCGCAGTTCTGGCGGGTGTTCGACAGGATGCGGTACGCGCCGGTGATCGCGCCGGTGGCGGAGAACTTCACCGCGCCCGCGCCGCCCGACGGATTGATCTCCGAGTTGGAGACATAGATCCAGCCGGTGCCGTCGGCGAAGCACGCGCCGCCGTCCGGTGCGCTGTGCCAGGTGTAGGAGGTGGAGGCGACCTGTTGGCCGGAGCGGGCGATGACCCTGCTGGTGAACCCGCTCGGCAGGAGGATGCCGTTGGCGTCGGCCGGCCCGAGTGCGCCGTAGGGGCCGGGGCCGGGCTGTGCGGGGTCGGCGATGGCCGCCCCGCGCCAGAGAGTGCCGCCGAGTGCCGCTGCCGAGGTGCCGATGACCGCTCCGCGCAGGAAGCTGCGACGTTCCACGTATCGCTCCAGGTGGCTGGTGACCGCCCGCGGCGCCGGTCGGCGCGGCGGGGTCGCGCGCTGATGGAACCTAGAACTGCCGCATTGACGCTACGACAACGGGAGGTGGCATGCACCTGTCGAGTACGGGCGGTCCGGGGGAGCGGGAACGGCCGGGGAGCGCACCGGCGGATCTCGCGCCCCTACTTCAGCCCTGCGTACGTCACTCCCGTGAGCTGCTCGGACGCCACCCACAGCCGTTCGCCGGCCACATCGTCCATCGACCACGTGAGCCGCCACGACGGGGCGGGCCCGCCGCGCCAGCCGAGGATCCGGGGGCCGGTGAAGGAGTCCGGCAGCACTCCCGGCGCGGTGGCCGCGTACAGCGTCGGCAGTGCTCCCGACGCGGCGGACTGGGCGAAGAGCCGGTTGCCGACGTTCATGAACCGCTCCTTCGCCTTCTGGCCCGCCATGCGGGCGCCCGCGGCCTGCAGATTGGTGTCGGAGTAGCCGGGGTGGGCGGCGGCCGCGACGATGTCGGAGCCCGAGTCCCGCAGGCGGCGCGCCAGCTCGTGTATGAACAGCAGATTCGCCGTCTTCGAGCGGGAGTACGCGGTCCACGGGCTGTAGCGGCGCTCGCTGTTGAGATCGCCGACATCGATGCTCGCCATGGCGTGCATGAAGCTCGACAGGCTCACCACGCGGGCGCCCGGAGTGTCCAGGAGCTTCGGCAGCAGCAGCCCGGTCAGTGCGAAATGGCCGAGGTGGTTCACGCCGAACTGCGTCTCGAAGCCGTCGGCCGTCGTGGACTTCGGCAGCGCCATCACACCGGCGTTGTTGATCAGCAGATCGAGCCGGTCGTACGGATACGAGGCCGCGAACTCCCGTACGGAGGCGAGGTCCGCCAGATCCAGCCGCCCGAACTCCACGTCCGCGTCCGGCACCCGGGACCGGATGCGGTCCAGCGCCTCGCCGCCGCGGGCCTCGCTGCGGCACGCCAGAATCACCCGCGCGCCCCTGCGGGCCAGCTCCTGCGCCGTCACGAGGCCGAGACCGCTGTTGGCCCCCGTGACGACGGCCGTACGCCCGTGCTGATCCGGTATGTCGCTGGTGCTCCAGCCCGCCATCGCTGCGCCCCTCGGTGAGGAAGAAGTCCGGGCGGTCAGCGTATTGATCCCCGGGCCACGGAGCCACCGCCGGCGGGGACTTCGGCCCCGGCGGCCGCCTCGGCGTCAGCGCATGTCAGCCGTGCCGGGCCGAGGCGGACATGGTGCCGCCCACGCGCCGAAGGGGGCCAGGGCAGTAGCCCGACGACGCGTGAGCGGAGTCATGGGTCAGCGCAGCCGCGCCTCGTAGGCGGTCACCGACACCGAGTCGTCGTCCAGGCAGCGGCCGGTCGCCAGGTCGAAGCGCTGCTTGAGCAGCGGGGAGGCGACGAACGGGGCTCCCGACGCCGAGCCCAGCAGGCCGCGGGAGAGGACCTGCGCCCCGGCGAACGGATCCCGGTTGTCGATCGCGTACGCCCGTCCCGAGCGGTCCACGAACAGCGCCACCTGTCGGCCGTCCGGCAGCAGCGCCGCCATCCCGCGGCCCGGGGTCAGCCGGGAGGCCTCGCAGACGGTGAACCAGTCGTCTTCCAGGCGGAGTTCGAGTGTCATCGGGAGCCTGCTCCTTCCAGGGTGAGAATGGTGAGATTGGGCTTGATCTGCCCGCGCTCGGGGACGAACTGCACCGTCGGGTCGGGTGTCTCCGGCGCGTTCACGAAGGAGACGAAGCGGCGCAGCCGGTCCGGGTCGTTCAGGGTCTCGGCCCACTCGTCGCGGTAGCCGTCCACGTGCTGGGCCATCAGGGCCTCCAGCTCGTCGCAGAGGCCGAGCGAGTCGTGCACGACGACGTCCCGCAGGTGCTCCAGCCCGCCTTCGAGCCGCTCCAGCCAGGTGGAGGTGCGCTCCAGCCGGTCGGCGGTGCGGATGTAGAACATCAGGAACCGGTCGATCAGCCGCACCAGTTCGGCGTCCGAGAGGTCCTGGGCGAGCAGGTCCGCGTGGCGCGGGGTCGCGCCGCCGTTCCCGCCGACGTACAGGTTCCAGCCGCTCGCCGTGGCGATCACGCCGAAGTCCTTGGACTGTGCCTCCGCGCACTCCCGGGCGCAGCCCGATACCGCCGACTTGAGTTTGTGCGGCGAGCGCAGGCCCCGATAGCGCAGCTCCAGGTCGATCGCCATGCGGACCGAGTCCTGCACGCCGTAGCGGCACCAGGTCTGTCCCACGCAGGACTTGACCGTGCGCAGGGCCTTTCCGTACGCGTGTCCCGACTCGAAGCCCGCGTCCACCAGCCGGGTCCAGATGCTGGGGAGCTGGTCCACCCGGGCGCCGAAGAGGTCGATGCGCTGACCGCCGGTGATCTTCGTGTAGAGGCCGAAGTCCCGTGCCACCTCGCCGATCACGATCAGCTTCTCCGGTGTGATCTCCCCGCCCGGGATGCGCGGCACGATCGAGTACGAGCCGTTGCGCTGCAGGTTGGCCAGGAAGTGGTCGTTGGTGTCCTGCAGCGCCGACTGCTCGCCGTCGAGGATGTAGCCGCCGTCCAGCGAGGCGAGGATCGACCCGACGGTGGGCTTGCAGACCTCGCAGCCGTCGGTGCCGCGCGCCTCCTCACGGCCGTGCGAGTCGAGCAGTTCGGCGTACGAGGTGAACCGCATCGTGCGGACGATCTCGTACAGCTCGCTGCGGGTGTAGCCGAAGCAGCCGCACAGACCCTGGTCCCCGGACTGCGGCAGCAGCTGCCCTATGACCTTGACGCAACTGCCGCAGCCGGTACCGGCCTTGGTGCACTTCTTGACCTCGGGAAGCGAGGAGCAGGCGCAGATCTCGCCCTTGGTGACGTTGTGGCAGGAACAGATGACCGCGTCGTCGGGGAGCGCGGACGGGCCGAGCGTGACCGGCGCGCCCGCTCCGGCGGGAAGCACCAGCTGCTCCGGGGAGACCGGCGGCACACTGCCGGTCAGCGGGCGCAGCAGCCCGTACTGCTCGGCGTCGCCGACCAGTACACCGCCGAGCAGTTCGCCGCCGGCGCCGATGACCAGCTTCTTGTAGACCCCGGAGCGGGAGTCGGAGTACACGACGTCCAGGCATCCCTCGGCCGTGCCGTGTGCGTCGCCGAAGGACGCCACGTCCACTCCGAGGAGCTTGAGCTTGGTCGACATGTCGGCACCGGTGAACTCCTTGACCTCGCCCTCCAACGCCGCGGCCGCCGTCTCCGCCATCTCGTAGCCGGGCGCGACGAGGCCGTACACCCTGCCGTCCGACGCGAGGGCGCACTCGCCGATCGCGTACACCGCGGGGTCGGACGTACGGCACTGCCCGTCGACCACGATGCCGCCGCGCTCGCCGACCGCGAGGCCGGCGTCGCGGGCGAGCTGGTCCCGCGGCCGTACGCCCGCCGAGAAGACGACGAGGTCGGTCTCCAGGACCGAACCGTCCGACAGGGCCATGCCGTTGACGATCCCGGCCTCGTCGACCGTGATCTCCTGCGTCCCGGTGCCCGTGTGGACACTGAGCCCCATGCCCTCGATGGTGCGCAGCAGGGCCGCGCCGCCGCCGTCGTCCACCTGCACCGGCATCAGCCGGGGCGCGAACTCCACGACGTGCGTCCGCAGTCCGAGGCCCTTGAGTGCGCCGGCCGCCTCCAGGCCGAGCAGTCCGCCGCCGACGACCGCGCCGGTGGTCGCCGTCTTGGCGTACTCCTCGATCGCCAGGAGGTCCTCGATCGTGCGGTAGACGAAGCAGCCCTCGGCGTCCTTGTTCGGAACCGGCGGCACGAAGGGGTACGAGCCGGTGGCGAGGACGAGCGAGTCGTAGGTGAAGGTCCGCCCGGCGCGCGAGGTGACCGTGCGCGCCGTCGTGTCGACGGTCTCGGCCGGGTCGTCGAGGTGCAGCTCGATGCCGTGCCGCTGCATGAAGTCGCCCTCGACGAGCGACAGATCGTCCGGAGTGCGGCCGGAGAAGTACGAGGTCAGCTGGACCCGGTCGTACGCGGGCCGCGGTTCCTCGCACAGCACGACGATGCGCGCCCTTTCCGTGACTCCGCGCTCCGCGAGGGCCTCGAGGAATCGCTGGCCGACCATCCCGTGGCCGACGACCACGATCGTGGGGGTGGACATCTCAGGAGCCTCCAAGCAGGTGCAACAGCGGGGTGGAGGGGAGCGGCTCGTCGCCCTCCCAGGTACGGGCCAGTTCGCCGACGGTGCCGAGATCGCCGAGCAGGATCCCGCCGACGAGCCGGTCCCCGCGGACGACGACCTTGCGGTACGCGCCCCGGGTGGCGTCGGCGAGCCGGACGACGTCGTCCCCCGGCAGCGGCGTGGTCTCACCGAACGCGGCGAGGTCGAAGGGGCCCTGGCCGGCCAGCGTGAGGCGGGTCAGGGCACGGGTGCCGGTGTAGCGGGCGGGCTTCGCGGTGAGTACAGACGCGAGGACGTCGGCCTGGTCGAGCGCGGGGCCCGCGAGACCGTAGACGCGGCCGTCGTGCTCGGCGCAGTCGCCGATGGCGTGGATGTGCGGGTCCGAGGTACGCAGCTCGTCGTCGACGACGATGCCCTTGCGGACCTCCAGACCGGCGTCGATCGCCAGCCCGGTGCGGGGCCGTACCCCACAGGCGAGCACGACCAGCTCGGCGTCGAGCACGAACCCGTCGGCGAGCTCGACGGCCGTACCGCGCAGTCCCCTCACGCGGCACTCCGTGTGCACCTCCACGCCCAGCTCTTCGAGGTGGGTGCGCAACAACTGCGAAGCGGAAACGTCCAGTTGGCGCTCCATGAGGTGCTCGCCCTGCTGGGCCAGCACCACCCGGGCGCCGCGCTGGGCGAGCGCGCGGGCCGCGGAGACACCGAGCAGCCCGCCGCCGACGACGACCGCGGGAAGGCCCGGACGGACCACGGCGGACAGGGCCGCGCAGTCGTCGAGCGTGCGGAAGGGGTGGACCCCGTCGGGGAGTTGACCGACGAGTCCGCGCAGCGGCGGCAGCACCGGGTTCGAGCCCGTGGCGAGCACCAGCGTGCCGTAGGGCACTTCGGTGCCGTCCGCGCAGTGCACCAGACGCCGCTCCCGGTCGATGGAGACCGCCCGCACGCCGCGCCGCACGGGCACGTCGGGCAGGGTGATCACTTCGGGTGCGTACCGGCCGGCGAGCACTTCGGCGAGCAGCACCCGGTTGTACGGGGCGTGCGTCTCCTCGCCGAGCACGGTGACGGGCACACCGGCCGCGGCGAGCTGCCGTGCCAGCCGCACGCCCGCCGTCCCACCGCCGATCACCACTGTCTCTGAAGCCATGCCCCGAGCCTGCGGTGCCGGTGTTACCCGGCAGGTCCTCGTCTGTTTCCCGGGGGGAACGCTGCCCTCAGCACGGCCGGTACCGCCCTGTGAGGGCCGCGCCGCGCGGACGCGACCCAAGAGCGCAGGTCGGGTACTGTTGCCGTCTCCACACCCGTGGACCGGCCGAGGAGGTGAGACCCATTACCGCTGCATCAGGCGGGGTGCTCTCGTCCCAGGTCCTCCGGTCGATCCGGCTCAGGTGACCTGAGAGCGCCCTTCGGTATCCGGAAGGCTCTCATGTCGGTTTCACCGTCACCTCTGTCCCCGTCCGCCATCGTCACCAGGCTCCGCGCCGCCGGCTGTGTCTTCGCCGAGGACGAGGCGGAACTGATCGTCGCAACCGCCCGCACCCCCGACGACCTCGCCGCCATGGTCGAGCGGCGGACCGGCGGAATGCCCCTGGAGCACGTGCTCGGCTGGGCCGGCTTCCGCGGTCTGCGCGTCGATGTCGATCCCGGGGTCTTCGTACCCCGCCGCCGTACGGAGTTCCTCGTCGAGCAGGCCGCCGCTCTCGCCCGGCCGGGAGCCGTCGTCGTGGACCTGTGTTGCGGCTCCGGCGCCCTCGGTGCGGCGCTCGTCGCCGACCTCGGGCAGGCCGAGCTGCACGCGGCCGACATCGACCCCGCCGCGGTGCGCTGCGCCCGCCGCAATGTCCGTGCGGCGGGAGGCACGGCGTACGAGGGCGATCTGTACGAGCCGCTGCCCCGCACCCTGCGCGGCCGGGTCGACGTGCTGCTGTCCAACGTCCCCTATGTGCCCACCGAGGAGATCGACCTGCTCCCGGCGGAGGCCCGGGTGCACGAGGCGCGCGTCGCGCTCGACGGTGGCGCCGACGGGCTCGACGTGCTGCGCCGGGTGACCGCCGTGGCCGCGGACTGGCTGGCGCCGGGCGGCTCGCTGCTGTTCGAGACGAGCGAGCGGCAGGCGCGGGAGGCGGTCGCGATCGTGGGGCGCGACGGGCTGCTGCCGCGCGTGGCGGCCTCCGAGGAGCTGTATGCCACCGTCGTCATAGGGACGCGCCGTCCTCAGGCGGGACGGGCGACGGTCTGAGCCCCCGGGGCCGCCCGTACGCCGATGAGGTGCGCGTAGGCCACCACATTGCCCCGGTAGCCGCCCTTCTTGCTGAAGCCGCCACCGCAGGTGATCACCCGGAGCTCGGCGCGGTCCCTGGCGCCGTAGACCTTCTCGTCCGGGAAGGCGTCCGCGTCGTACACCTCGATCGCGTCGATGGTGAACACGGCGGTACGGCCGTCCTGGCGCGTCACCTCGATCCGGTGGCCCTTCTTGAGCGCGCCGAGGGCGTAGAAGACGGCCGGGCCCTGGGCGTTGTCGACATGGCCGGCCACGACGGCCGTGCCCTTCGCGCCCGGGGTCGTGCCGTTGCCGTACCAGCCGGCGAGGTTGCGCTCCCCGGCCGGCGGCACTTCCAGGCTGCCGTCCTTGCCGAGCCCCAGCCGCATCAACGGAGCGTCGACCTTGACGTCGGGGATGCGCAGCCGCAACGGCGTGGACGGAGGGAGCGGGGCGGCGGCCGCGTCGGTGTGGGCGCGGGGTCCGGCCGCGAACGCCTGGGCGGCGGACGGAACGGGCGGTGTCACGTCCTGGCTGCCGTCGTGCACCAGCCACAGCCCGGCGCAGACGGCGACGGCTATGCCCCAGCCCTTGCCGTTGGTGCTCATCGGGTCCTCCGGAGGGATGTGCCCCGCTCCCGGCGGACCTGGGGTCCGCCGGGAACGGGGACATGGCGGGACGGGGGCGGTCGGGACCGTCCCCTCAGCCGTCCTGCGCGCCGCTCGCCCGGCGGCGCAGGAGCAGCGTCCCGCCGACGGCGGCCGCGGCCAGTACGGCCACACCCGCCGCGATCTGGGTGGTGTCGGGGCCGACGCTGCCGCCGACACCGGTTCGTACATGGCCGCGGGGCCCGTGGTGCTGCCCGAGGACCGTCACATCGCCCCTGGCCGTCCTGCCGTTCCTGCAGTCCACGGCGATGGCGTACGTCCCCTGCCGGGTGTGCCCGGGGATCGTGAACTCCCCGACCACGGAGTCCTTGAACGACCGGGGGTACAGGGGGAACGCCCCCGCCCCGAGCGAGGTGGCGTCACCGACGCCGTGGCCGTTCCGGCCGCAGGCGGTGGTGCTCACCGTGACCGTGGCCCCCGGCGCGGCGATCGCCGGGTACACCTCCAGCGACGACTCCACGCCCCAGGCGCTCGCTGCGGGTGCACCGATGCCTATGGTGGCGGCTGCCAGCGCGGCGCTGGTCAGCAGGCGGGCGGTGGTGCGCATGGTCGTCCTCCGGGGAAACGCGGTGCTGCGGCAGTGGCCTCATGTCCGAGGAAAGGCGCCGCCCGCCCTGCACGCCTGCTGATGGCTCATCAGATTTCTGGGGTCCAACCGGCGTGTCGCGCTGGACGGTCAGTGTCGCCGCAGGTCAGAGCGGGTGACGGTTGATCAGGTGGCGGGCGCGCCGATCGGGTGACGGCGATGGCCCGCGAGTGCCCTGCCATTCGCGCTTGACCTCAACCAAGCTTGAGGTAAGAGGCTCTTCCTCATGGACCTCATCACGCGGGAGATCCCGCGGACATCCCCCTTGCCCACCGCTCCCCTCAAGCTGGCCGTGATCCTCGCCAGCAACCGCCAGGGCCGGTTCGGACCCGTCATCGCCGACTGGTTCCTCGCCCATGCGCGGCAGCGCGAGGACTACGACGTCGACTTCGTCGACCTGGCCGAGGTCGATCTCCCCACCGCGCCGGCCGCCCGTCCCTCCCCGGCCGTCCGAGACGAGCTCGCCAAGGTGTCGCCCACGCTGAGCGCCGCCGACGCCTTCGTCGTCCTCACCCCCGAGTACAACCACTCCTTCCCCGCCTCCCTCAAGAGCCTCATCGACTGGCACTTCACCGAGTGGCAGGCCAAGGCCGTCGGCTTCGTCTCGTACGGAGGCATGTCGGGAGGGCTCCGCGCCGTCGAGCAGCTGCGGCAGGTCTTCGCCGAGATGCACGCGGTCACCGTCCGCGACACGGTCTCCTTCCACAACGCCCACGGCCACTTCGACGACGAGGGCCGCCACCGCGACCCCGCGCTCCCCGATGCCGCCGCCAAGGCGATGCTGGACCAGCTGGCCTGGTGGGGCCGCGCCCTGCGGACGGCCAAGGAGGGGCACCCGTACGCGAGTTGAGTCCCGGCCCGGCGGGCCGGATGCTCCGGTCCGCCACGCGGGCGGCACCATGCGTACCGTGTCCTGACCGGCCGATACGAAGGGAGCCCGGCCCGTGGCCCTGGCACTGACCGTCCTGACCACCACCGACAGCGCCGCCAAGGCGGAGGCGCTGGCACGCGGCGCGGTGGAGGCGAGACTCGCCGCCTGCGCGCAGATCTCCGCGCCCGTGACCTCCGTCTACCGCTGGCAGGACGCGATCGAGTCCGCGCAGGAGTGGCAGGTCCTCTTCAAGACCACCGAGGACCGCTACCTCGAGCTGGAGGCCCATCTCACCGAGGCGCACGACTACGAGACCCCGGAGATCATCGCGACCCCGGTGATCGACGGCAGCGCGAACTACCTGGCGTGGATCGCGGCGGAGACCACGGCCCCGTGAACGGCCCGGAACTCCCCTTCTTCGTCTACGGCACCCTGCGGCCGGGCGAGTACAACCACGACCTGTTCCTGCACGGCCGCACCGCCGCGGAGCAGCCGGCCAGGCTGCCGGGAGCGGTGCTCTACGACGGCCCGGGCTACCCGTACGCCGTCGAACAGCCGGGACCCGCGGACAGCTCGGTCGCGGGCGACGTGCTGACCGCGGCGCCGGGGGAGTACGGCGAACTGCTCGCCGTGCTCGACCGGCTGGAGGAGTACACCGTGCCCGGCCACCCGCGGAACGTGTACGAGCGGGTGGAGCGGGACGTACTGCTGCCGGGCGGCACACCGGTCAGGGCCTGGGTGTACGTCGCGGCCCCGGCCGTCGCCGGACGCCTGCGGGCGCACGGCGACGCCATCCCCGGCGGTGACTGGAACGCCCGGTCGGTCGGCTGATCCGAACGACAGGCCCTTAGGCGACCCGCTCGATCCGCACCGCGCACACCTTGAACTCCGGCATCCGCGACGTGGGGTCGAGCGCCGGGTTCGTCACCGTGTTGACCCGGCCCTCGCCCGGCCAGTGGAACGGCATGAACACCGTGTCCGCCCGGATGCCGGTGGTGATGCGGGCCGGCCCGACCGCCCGCCCGCGCCGCGAGACGACGGCCAGCGGATCGCCCTCGGCCGCGCCCAGACGCTCGGCGAGCAGCGGATGCAGCTCGATGAAGGGCCCGGGAGCGGCGGCGTTCAGCTCGTCGACGCGCCGGGTCTGGGCCCCGGACTGGTACTGCGAGACGACCCGGCCGGTCGTCAGCAGCACCGGGTACTCGGCGTCCGTCTCCTCCGCAGCCGCCCGGTGCACGACCGGCACGAAGCGGGCCCGCCCGTCGGGCGTCGCGAACCGGTCGTGGAACAGCCTCGGCGTACCGGGGTGGTCGCCCGACTCGGTCTCCGGGCAGGGCCAGAACACCCCGTCCTCGTCCGCGATCCGGCGATAGGTGATGCCCGAATAGTCGGCGGGCCCGCCCGCCGAGGCACGGCGCAGCTCCTCGAAGACCTCCTCCGCGTCCGCGGAGAAACCCTTCTCGTGGCCCAGCAGCGCGGCCAGCCCGCCGAGCACCTGCAGATCGCTGCGTACGCCCGGCGGCGCGTCGACCGCACGGCGGCGCAGCAGCACCCTGCCCTCCAGGTTCGTCGTCGTCCCCGTCTCCTCCGCCCACTGCGTCACCGGCAGGACCACGTCCGCGAGCGCGGCCGTCTCCGACAGCACCACGTCCGCGACCGCGAGGAAGTCCAGCGACCGCAGCCGCTCCTCGACATGCGCGGCCCGCGGCGCGGACACCACCGGGTTGGAGCCCATCACCAGCAGCGAGCGCACATCCTTGCCGAGCGTGTCGAGCAGTTCGTACGCGCTGCGGCCCGGCCCCGGCAGCGAGTCCGGGTCCACGCCCCACACCTCGGCGACATGGGCCCGCGCCGCCGGGTCGTCCAGCTTGCGGTAGCCGGGCAGCTGGTCGGCCTTCTGGCCGTGCTCGCGCCCGCCCTGGCCGTTGCCCTGACCGGTCAGACAGCCGTAGCCGGACAGCGGGCGTCCGGCCCGTCCGGTGGCCAGGCACAGATTGATCCAGGCGCTCACGGTGTCGGTGCCCTTGGACTGCTGCTCCGGCCCCCGTGCGGTGAGCACCATCGACGACTCGGCGTCGCAGAACATCGCGACCGCGGCCCGGAGCCGGGGCACGCTCACGCCGGTGATCCGCTCCACCAGCTCCGGCCAGTGCGCCATCGCCGCTGACCTGGCGTTCTCCCAGCCGGTCGTACGGTCCCGGATGAACTCCTCGTCCGTACGGCCCTCGGCCACCACCAGATGCAGCAGCCCGAGCGCGAGCGCCAGGTCCGTGCCCGGGCGGGGCGCGAGATGCAGATCGGCCTGTTCGGCCGTGCGGGTGCGGCGCGGGTCGATGACGATCAACGTGCCGCCGTTCTCCCGCAGTTCGGTCAGATAGCGCAGCGCAGGGGGCATCGTCTCGGCGAGATTGGAGCCGACGAGGATCACGCAGCCGGTGCGGGGGATGTCCTCCAGCGGGAACGGCAGCCCGCGGTCGAGACCGAACGCCCGTTGGTGCGCGGCCGCGGCCGACGACATGCAGAACCGGCCGTTGTAGTCGATCTGCGAGGTGCCCAGCACCACCCGGGCGAACTTCCCCAGCGTGTACGCCTTCTCGTTGGTCAGCCCGCCGCCGCCGAAGACGCCGACCGCGTCCCGCCCGTGCGCCGCGCGGGTCCGCAGCAGCCCCGCCGCGACCTTCTCCAGCGCCTCCTCCCAGGTCGCCGCTTCGAGCCTGCCCGTGGCCTGGGACCGGACGAGGGGCTCGGTCAGACGCACCCGGGAGGAGAGCACCGCCGGCGCGGTACGGCCCTTGCCGCACAGCGCACCCCGGTTCACCGGGAAGTCCGGCCGCTCCACGATCTGCACCAGATCGTCGCCGGGCAGCGGACCGCCCAGATTCATGCCGCACTGCAGCGCGCAGTACGGACAGTGCGTCGCGGTGAGGGCGGCGGGGACAGTGACGTCGGGCATGCCGCCAGCGTGCGTCGTCCGTGTTACGCGGGCGGGCGCCCCGGATTACGGTCGGGGTACGCGACCCTCCGCGCCCCCGCCCTCGCACCGTGAGGCGGCTGTGACCTGCGTCATCGCCCGTCCGGCGGGCCCGGGGCCGTGGAGTCCTCAGGCCCGGCGGCCCAGCAGCGCCAGCAGCCTCGCCTGGTGGCTGTCGCCGGGCGGCGGCTCGATCGGCGGGGCGAACAGCCCGGTGTCCGCCAGCTCCGCCGCATACGGAGTGACCTCCTCCAGAGCGAAGGCCACCAACGCGTCCGGTAGCTGCTCGGGTGCGCCGATCGCCCGGGACAGGTCCCAGGCGTGGACCACGAGGTCCGTGATCATCTGTCCGCAGTAGGCGACCGCCGGGGTCTCGCCGTACGAGAGCCGCACCGTGCGCTCCAGCGCGCCGGGCTCCGCGAACGCCTCCCGGGCGCCGCGCGCCGCCGCGTCCCAGCTCCGCCGGGGATGGGCGCCGAGCACATCACCGCCGTAGGCGTCGCCCACGTCCTCGATGCCCGCTCCGTCGGTCACCAGATCGGGCACCCAGAGCTGCTCGGCGGTCAGATGGTTCACAAGATCACGCACGGACCAGTCGGTGCACGGCGTCGGGTCGTCCCACTGTTCCTTCTGTACGGCGTGCACCCGGTCGGAGAAGAGCGACAGCGCCTCGGTGTGCCGACCGAGCAGGGTCGCTACGTCGTTTTCCATGTGCCTCACTGTCGCGCGCGAGGCAGGGTGAAGCGAGCGCGCCGCCGCGTGTCGGCCGAGGTCACCTGCCGGCCGAGGCCAGCGCCTCGTGCACGCCCTTCTCCTCGGCCCCCAGGAACCGCGGATCCGGCTCGACCGCGGCGTCCACCGCGGCCTTGCCCGCCGCGAGCATCTCCCGAGCCCCGCCGTAGAACCACGTCACGTCATGCGGCTCGGCGACCCCGACGCCGTACGACTCGACGCCCGCCGAGCGGCACAGCGCCACCGCCCGCCGGATGTGGAAGCCCTGCGTCACCAGGACCGCCCGGTCGACACCGAAGATCTTCTTGGCGCGCACGCAGGAGTCCCAGGTGTCGAACCCCGCGTAGTCACTGACGATCCGCCCGTCCGGCACGCCCCGCGCGGTCAGATACGTGCGCATCGCGTCGGGCTCGTCGTACTCGACCCGGCTGTTGTCCCCGGTGACCAGGACGACCCTGACCTTCCCCTCGCGGTACAGCTCGGCGGCGGTGTCCAGCCGGTGCGCGAGGTACGGCGTGGGACGGCCCTTCCACAGTCCGGCGCCGAAGACGACGGCCACGTCCTGCGCGGGCACGTCGGCCACGGTCCGCACCCGGCTGTCGGCGACGGCATGCATCCACGTCGCGGGTGCCAGAGCGAGCACGCAGCCGAGCATCGCCGCCTGCACGAGCCGTCGCTGGGCGCGGCGCGTCCGGGGCAACCGGGGTCTGAGCCTTGATCCCTTCACACCGGGTCAGACGTGCAAAGCATCCGTTCGGTTCGTCCGCCGGCCGAAGTCGCCGGCTCCGGGACCGGGCCTGACACCGAGAGGGGCCCCTGCGTGAGCCCGTGGAAAACACCCGTCACCGCCACGCAACGGCCCCGCAATCTGCGTCCGTCAGGATCTGTCCATGACGGAGCCGGCAGATCTTCGCCAGTCACTGCCCCTCGACACCACCGCTCAGCTGCTCTCGCGGATCACCGACGAGCTGGGCACCCGACTCAGCCATGTCCGACTGAACGGAACCCGCAGGCGTATGCCCATGAACGAACGGCCCACCCTCGTCGCCGTCGCCCACGGCAGCCGCGACCCGCGCGCCCTGCAGACCGTCACCGCGCTCCTCGAGCGCGTCCGCGAACTGCGTCCCGGACTCGACGTCCGCCTCGGCCACATCGAGCTGAACGAACCGCTGCTCGGCGACACGCTCGCCGCGCTCGCCCCCGAGACGCACACCGGACCCGCCCGGGCCGTGCTCGTACCGCTGCTGCTCGGCCGCGGATATCACATCAAGCACGACCTGCCCGAGGCCGCAGCCGCCGTACCCGGCGCCGACATCCGTATCGCCGCCCCGCTCGGCCCGCACCCCCTGCTCGTGGAGACGCTCTGCTCGCGTCTGGACGAGGCCGGTTGGAGGCCCGGCGACGGCACGAGCCGCAGCACCGGAGTCGTCCTCGCCGCCGCAGGTTCGCGCGACCTCGAATCGGCCGCCGACGCCCGCCGGACGGCGGACCTGCTCAGCGAGCGGCTCGGCGGCGTGCCCGTGATCCCCGCGTATGCCTCCGCCGCCTCGCCCACCGTCCCCGCGGCGATCCGCGCCCTCACCGCGCGCGGCCGCCACCGCGTCGCCGTCGCCTCCTACTTCGCGGCCCCGGGCCTGTTCGCCACCCGCAGCGCCGCCGCGTCGCCCTGGATCGCCGCCGCCCCGCTCGGCGCCCACCCGGCCATGGCCAGGCTGCTGCTGCAGCGCTACGACAACGCCCTGACCATGCCGTACGTCCCGCAGCGACGCGAACTCGCCACCGCGTAGCCCACCGGGTCGCCCGCCCGTCGCACGATCCGGTTACCTTCGGTGCATGGCAGGCACCACCAGCACCACCCCGCCCGGGCCCGACAGGTACGACACCCACGGCCTCCACGACGACACGTACGACGAGGCGGCGGCCGAACGCTGGGCGCCGGAGCCCGACAAGCGCCCGGGCCGTACGGCCTTCCAGCGCGACCGCGCACGCGTGCTGCACTCCTCCGCGCTGCGCCGTCTCGCCGGCAAGACGCAGGTCGTCACCCCGGGCACCCGCAACCAGGCCTGGGACGCCAGCCCCCGCACCCGCCTCACCCACTCCCTGGAGTGCGCCCAGGTGGGACGCGAACTGGGCGCGGCGCTCGGCTGCGACCCCGACCTCGTCGAGGCCGCCTGCCTCGCCCACGACATGGGCCACCCGCCGTTCGGGCACAACGGCGAGCAGGCACTGAACGACTTCGCCAAGGACTGCGGCGGCTTCGAGGGCAACGCCCAGTCGCTGCGCCTGCTGACCCGTATCGAACCCAAGCGGTTCATCCGCGGCACGGACGGCGAGCCCATCAGCGTCGGCCTGAACCTCACCCGGGCCACCCTCGACGCCGCCACCAAGTACCCCTGGGCGCGCGGCGGCCACCCCACCGACCCGGACTCGGCCAAATTCGGCGTGTACGAGGACGACCTGCCCGTCTTCGACTGGGTGCGCCAAGGGGCGCCCGAGCACCGCAAGTGCTTCGAGGCGCAGGTCATGGACTGGGCAGACGATGTCGCCTACTCCGTCCACGACTTCGAGGACGGACTGCACGCCGGGCACCTCGACCCCAACCTCCTCCTCGCCGACCCGGAGCGCGACGACATCTGGCAGGTCGCGATCGGCCGCTACGTACCGGCGGACACCGACCCCCAGGAGCTCGCCGACGCGCTGGACCGCCTCGTCGACCAGGAGTGGTGGCCGCACCACTACGACGGCTCGGCCACGGCACAGGCCCGCCTGAAGGACGCCACCAGCCAGCTCATCGGCCGGTTCTGTCTCGCGGCCGAGGGAGCGACCCGGCAGGCGTACGGCACCGGACGGCTCACCCGGTACGCCGCCGAACTGGTCGTCCCCCGCGGGACACGCAACGAATGCGCCGTCCTCAAGGCGGTGGCCGACCGCTATGTGATGCAGCGCGCCGAGCAGGAGGCGCTGCGCGCGGACCAGCGCATCGTGCTCGCGGAGCTGGCGGAGGCGCTCACCGCCCGCGCGCCCGACAGCCTCGACCCGCAGTTCCGCGCTCTGTTCGACGCGGCCGGCGACGACCGCGCACGCGGCCGGGTGATCGTCGATCAGCTCGCATCGCTCACCGACGCGTCCGCCCGTACCCTGCACGCCCAGCTCACGGCCCGCCGCTGAGCACCACAAACCCGCCCGCACGGGGCGTCCGGGATGACACGCCCAGAGGTCACTCCCTCTTTCGCCATCACGCTCCGTGCGGGACGCTCGCTGAAGGCTTCGCAGCGCTGAAGCAAAGAGGAGGCATCAAGTGGTCGACGCACATCGGACATTCGTCATCGTCGGCGGCGGTCTGGCCGGGGCCAAGGCCGCCGAGACCCTCCGCGCCGAGGGATTCACCGGACGGGTGATCCTCATCGGTGACGAACGCGACCACCCCTATGAACGCCCGCCCCTCTCCAAGGGCTATCTCTCCGGCAAGGAGGAACGCGACAGCGTCTTCGTGCACGAGCCCGGCTGGTACGCGCAGGCCGATGTGGAGCTGCATCTCGGCCAGACCGTCGTCGCCGTCGACCGCGAGGGCAGGTCCGTACGGCTGGGCGACGGCACGGTCCTGCACTACGACAAGCTGCTGCTCGCCACCGGCGCCGAGCCCCGGCGGCTCGACATCCCCGGCACGGACCTCGCCGGCGTCCACCACCTGCGGCGCCTCGCCCACGCCGACCGGCTGCGCCGGGTGCTGCAGTCCCTCGGCCGGGACAACGGCCACCTGGTCATCGCGGGCGGCGGCTGGATCGGCCTGGAGGTCGCCGCCGCGGCCCGCGGCTACGGCGCCGAGGTCACCGTCGTCGAACCGGCGCCCACCCCGCTGCACCACGTCCTCGGCCCCGAGCTCGGCCAGATGTTCACCGAACTCCACCGGGAGCACGGCGTCCGCTTCCACTTCGGCGCCCAGCTGACCGAGATCACCGGCCAGGACGGCATGGTCCTCGCGGCCCGTACGGACGACGGCGAGGAACACCCCGCGCATGACGTCCTCGCCGCCATCGGCGCCGCCCCGCGCACCGCACTCGCCGAAGCCGCCGGCCTCGCGCTTGCCGACCGTGCGCACGGCGGCGGCATCGCGGTGGACGCGGCCCTGCGGACCTCCGATCCCGACATCTACGCCGCCGGCGACGTGGCCGCCGCGCACCATCCGCTGCTCGACGCACGGCTGCGCGTCGAGCACTGGGCGAACGCGCTGAACGGCGGCCCGGCAGCCGCCCGCTCCATGCTCGGCCGGCACGTCTCGTACGACCGCGTCCCGTACTTCTTCTCCGACCAGTACGACCTGGGCCTGGAGTACTCGGGCTGGGCACCGCCCGGTTCGTACGACCAGGTGGTGCTGCGCGGGGACGTCGGCAAGCGGCAGTTCATCGCCTTCTGGCTCAAGGAGCGGCGGGTGCTCGCCGGGATGAACGTCAATGTGTGGGACGTCACCGCCCCGATCCAGGAGCTGATCCGTACCGGTGCGCCCGTGGACACCGAGGCGCTCGGCAACCCGTCCGTACCGCTGACATCCCTCACGGGCTGACGGGAGCCGCCGCCGGCAGACCGGAGTGTCACCGCGCCACCGTAGACTTCACGCGTGGCAGGCAGGATCAACGACGACGACGTGAAGGCGGTGCGGGACGCCGTCCCGATCGACGCCGTCGTGTCCGAATACCTCCAGCTGCGCAATGCCGGCGGCGGAAATCTGAAGGGACTCTGTCCCTTCCACGACGAGAAGTCGCCTTCCTTCCAGGTCAGTCCGAGCAAGGGTCTCTTCCACTGCTTCGGCTGCCAGGAAGGCGGCGACACGATCGCCTTCGTGATGAAGATCGACCATCTCACCTTCTCGGAGACGGTCGAGCGGCTCGCCGCCACGGCGGGCATCACCCTGCGCTACGAGGAGGGCGGGTACAACCCCCAGCATCAGCGGGGCGAGCGCATCCGCCTGGTGGAGGCGCACAAGGTCGCGGCCCGGTTCTACATCGAGCAGCTGGAGACGAGCCCGGAGGCGGAGACGGGCCGCGCGTTCCTCGCGGAGCGCGGCTTCGACCAGGCGGCGGCACAGCACTTCGGCGTCGGCTACAGCCCGCAGGGCTGGGACCATCTCACCCGCTATCTGCGCGGCAAGGGGTTCAGCGACAAGGAGCTCATCCTCTCCGGCATCTCCCAGGACGGCCGCCGCGGTCCCATCGACCGCTTCCGCGGCCGGCTGATGTGGCCCATCCGCGACATCTCCGGCGACGTCGTCGGTTTCGGCGCGCGCAAGCTGTACGAGAGCGACAACGGTCCGAAGTACCTCAACACCCCCGAGACCGGCATCTACAAGAAGTCCCAGGTGCTGTACGGCATCGACCTGGCGAAGAAGGACATCGCCAAGGCCTGCCGGGCCGTGGTCGTCGAGGGCTACACCGATGTGATGGCCTGCCATCTGGCGGGCGTGACGACCGCGATCGCGACCTGCGGCACGGCGTTCGGCGGCGACCACATCAAGATCCTGCGCCGGCTGCTGATGGACAACGCCACCGCCGAGGTGATCTTCACCTTCGACGGGGACGCGGCCGGCCAGAAGGCCGCGCTGCGCGCCTTCGAGGACGACCAGAAGTTCGCCGCCGAGACGTCGATCGCGATCACCCCGGGCGGCATGGACCCCTGCGAGCTGCGCCTGGCCCAGGGCGACGAAGCCGTGCAGAAGCTCGTCGAGACCCGCACCCCGCTCTTCGAATTCGCCATCCGCCAGGTCGTGTTGCGCCACAACCTCGAGACGCCTGCCGGCCGGGCCGCGGCGCTCGACGAGGCGGCGCCCATCGTCGCGGGCATCAAGAACGTCGCCATCCAGCACGAGTCGGCCGTGCAGCTCGCCGGCATCGTCGGCATCCTCGACACCCAGTTCGTCGTCAAGCGGGTCGCGCAGCTCGCCCGCTGGGCCCGCGACCGGGGCGGCCGCGGGCCGGCGCCGTCGCGTCCCTCACCGCGGCAGCCTCAGCAGGACCAGGCCCCCGCGATGCCGTCCGGCCCCGCACTGAATCTCCGCAGCCCCGCCCACCGCACCGAGCGCGAACTGCTCAAGCTCGCCCTCCAGCACCCGGAGCTGGTCTCCCCGGCCTTCGACGCGTACGGGATCGACGAGTTCACCGCCCCTCCGTACGCCGCGGTCCGGCAGACCATCGCCGAGGCGGGCGGCGCCGAGCAGGGCACCCAGGACAGCTCCGGGTACATCGCCCGGGTCCGTGACGCCGCCCCGAACGACACCGTGCGCGCTCTGGTCACCGAGCTCGCCGTCGAGGCCGTGCACGCGAAGACCGTCGACGAGACGTACGCGGGATTCCAGCTCGTCCAGGTCCGGTTGCGCGCCGTCGACCGCCGCATCAGCGAGGTCCAGGGCACTCTGGCGCGCCTCGGCCCGCAGGCCGACCCCGAGCAACACACGGCCGTGCAGAACGAATTGTGGGTCCTCCAGCAGTACGCCCGTTCCCTGCGCAACCAGGGCTCCGACGCCCTGTAGAGCCGCATAAGTAACCGACCGGTCACGCACGGGACTCAAAAAGTACTCGCACGCCCCTCGTGGCAGCTGTGTGTCGTACCCCACACTGGTGGCGGTGCCTGAGTCCTCGGAGCGCGGCCGGTCCACCCCACGTGGCCCCCTCACCCCCGCGGATCCGCTCATCGTGTACGGGACGGAAAGCGGCCCGGCCGCCCACGTCCCGCTGCCGCACGCCCCCGACCCGGCAGCGATCACCCTGGAGGTCGCCCCCGTGCAGACCCAGACCCTGACCGAGACAGGCGCTGTCGCGGCGGTCCCCGCGCAGAGCCCGCCCCCACACCATCCCGAGACGCTTCCCGAAGCGGTCCCGGAGACCGTCGTCGAGGACGCAGTGGAAGTACCAGACCCACCGGAACGCACACCCGCCGCGCGCATCGACAGCGGCGGGCCCTCGTCCGACCTGTTCCGCCAGTACCTGCGGGAGATCGGCCGCATTCCGCTGCTCACGGCCGTCGAGGAGGTGGAGCTCGCGCGCCGGGTCGAGGCCGGACTGTTCGCCGAGGAGCGCCTCGCCAACACCCCCGACATCGACGACTCCCAGCTCGCCGTCGACCTCGACAAGCTGGTCGTGATGGGCCGGATGGCCAAGCGCCGGCTGATCGAGGCGAATCTGCGGCTCGTGGTCTCGGTCGCCAAGCGCTACGTCGGCCGCGGACTGACCATGCTCGACCTCGTCCAGGAGGGAAACCTGGGCCTGATCAGGGCGGTGGAGAAGTTCGACTACGCCCGCGGCTACAAGTTCTCGACGTACGCGACCTGGTGGATCCGCCAGGCCATGTCCCGGGCGCTGGCGGACCAGGCGCGCACCATCCGCGTCCCCGTCCATGTCGTCGAACTGATCAACCGCGTGGTGCGGGTCCAGCGCCGGATGCTCCAGGAGCGGGGCTACGAACCCACCGCCGACGAGGTCGCGGACCAGCTGGACCTGGCGCCCGAGCGGGTCAGCGAGGTGCTGCGGCTCGCCCAGGAGCCCGTCTCGCTGCACGCGCCGGTGGGGGAGGAGGACGACGTCGCCCTCGGGGACCTGATCGAGGACGGCGACGCCGCGTCCCCGGTGGAGTCCGCGGCGTTCCTGCTGTTGCGCGAGCACCTGGAGGCGGTGCTCTCCACCCTCGGCGAGCGCGAACGCAAGGTCGTCCAGCTGCGGTACGGCCTGGTCGACGGCCGGCCGCGCACCCTGGAGGAGATCGGACGGAT
Organism: uncultured Actinomycetota bacterium; assembly: GCA_963836215.1. GTDB lineage: Bacteria > Actinomycetota > Actinomycetes > Streptomycetales > Streptomycetaceae > Streptomyces. The sequence continues at coordinate 2,380,006 of CAWIIU010000005.1, read as the reverse complement.
CTTCGGCGTGACACGCGAACGCATCCGCCAGATCGAGTCCAAGACCCTCAACAAGCTGCGCGACCACGCCTTCGCCGACCAGCTCCGCGGCTACCTGGACTGATGCCCCCGGCCCGGTCCACGGGCATCAGTTCCTTCAGCCCTCTCAGTCGACTTCCACAACGGCCTGTGCGAACTGCGCCGAGTACAGCCGTGCGTACGCACCCCCGGCCGCCAACAGCCCGTCGTGCGTGCCCTGTTCGACGATCGCGCCGTTCTCCATCACCAGAATGACGTCCGCGTCCCGGATGGTGGAGAGCCGGTGGGCGATCACAAAGCTCGTACGCCCGTGGGCGAGCCGCGCCATCGCCTTCTGGATCAGCACCTCGGTACGGGTGTCGACCGAACTGGTCGCCTCGTCCAGCACCAGGATCACCGGGTCGGACAGGAACGCCCGCGCAATGGTGATCAGCTGCTTCTCGCCTGCGCTCACGCCCGCGCCGTCGGCGCCGTCGTCGGTGAGCACCGTGTCGTAGCCGTCGGGCAGCGTCCGTACGAAGCGGTCGGCGTGCGCGGCGCGGGCCGCCTCCTCGACCTCCTCGCGGGTGACCTCGCGGGAGGCGCCGTACGCGATGTTGTCGGCGATCGAACCGCCGAACAGCCAGGTGTCCTGGAGCACCATGCCGATGCCCGACCGCAGTTCCTCGCGCGACATCGTCGCTATGTCGATGCCGTCGAGACTGATCCGCCCGCCGGTCACCTCGTAGAAGCGCATCAGCAGATTGACCAGGGTGGTCTTGCCCGCACCGGTCGGGCCGACGATCGCGACCGTCTGTCCGGGCTCCACGTTCAGCGACAGACCGTCGATGAGCGGCTTGTCCGGGTCGTAGCGGAAGGAGACCTTCTCCAGCGCGACCTGTCCGCGCACCTGCTCGGGACGCCCGCCGGACGGGGCGTCGGCCTCCTGCTCCTCGGCGTCCAGCAGTTCGAAGACCCGCTCGGCCGAGGCGACGCCCGACTGCACCAGGTTCGCCATGGACGCGACCTGCGTGAGCGGCATCGAGAACTGCCGGGAGTACTGGATGAAGGCCTGCACATCGCCGATCGACAGCGAACCGGTCGCGACCCGCAGCCCGCCGACGACCGCGACAAGCACATAGTTGAGGTTGGAGACGAAGAACATCAGCGGCTGCATCACACCGCTGTTGAACTGGGCCTTGAACCCGGCCTCGTACAGTGCCTCGTTCTGTTCGGCGAAGTCCTGCGCGGACTCGTCCTGCCGCCCGAAGACCTTCACCAGCGCATGGCCGGTGTACATCTCCTCGACATGGGCGTTGAGCTTGCCGGTGGACTTCCACTGCTGCACGAAGTGCGGCTGGGACCGCTTGCCGACCTTGGTCGCCACGACCACCGAGACCGGCACGGTGACCAGCGCGACCAGCGCCAGCAGCGGCGAGATCCAGAACATCATCGCCAGTACGCCCACGATGGTCAGCAGCGAGTTGATCAGCTGGCCCATCGTCTGCTGCAGCGTCTGCGAGATGTTGTCGATGTCGTTCGTCGCCCGGCTGAGAACCTCGCCGCGCTTGGCCTTGTCGAAGTACGACAGCGGCAGCCGCGACAGCTTCGCCTGCACGTCCTCGCGCATCCGGTACACGGTCCCGTTGATCACCCGGATCGACAGCCGGGTGGAGACCAGCGCCAGCAGCCCCGAGGCCACGTACAGCGCCAGCGCCACCAGCAGCACATTCCCGACGGCGGTGAAGTCGATGCCGTCGCCGGGCGTGAAGTCCACCCCGGACAGCATGTCGGCCAGGCCGTTCTCGTCCCGCTCGCGCAGGCCGTCGAGCGTCTGGTCCTTGCTGGTCCCGTCCGGCATGTTCCGGCCCACGACACCGGCGAAGACGAGGTCGGTCGCCCGGCCCAGCACCATCGGCCCGACCACCGAGAACGCGACGCTCAGCACGCCGGCCGTGAGCATCAGCCACAGCGCCGTGCGGTCCGGCGAGAGCCGCTTCAGCAGCCGTTTGCCCGACCCCTTGAAGTCCATGGACCGCTCGGCCGGGCCCATCATCATGCGTCCACCCGGCCCGCTCATGCGGCCTCAGCCTCCGTCAGCTGCGAGAGCACGATCTCTCGGTAGGTCTCGTTGCTCTCCATCAGTTCGTGGTGGCTTCCCGTCCCCACGACCTGCCCCTCGTCCAGGACCACGATCCGGTCCGCCTCACGGATGGTGGACACCCGCTGGGCGACGATCACCACCGTCGCCTCGGCGGTCTCGCGGGCCAGCGCGGCCCGCAACGCCGCGTCCGTCGCGTAGTCCAGCGCCGAGAACGAGTCGTCGAACAGAAAGATCTCCGGCCGCTGCACCAGCGTCCGGGCGATCGCCAGACGCTGCCGCTGCCCGCCGGAGACGTTGGTGCCGCCCTGCGAGATCGGGGCGTCGAGCCCGCTCTCCAGTTCGCGGACGAAGTCGGCGGCCTGCGCCACTTCGAGCGCCTGCCACAGCTCTTCGTCGCTCGCGCCGGGATTTCCGTAACGGAGGTTGGACGCCACCGTGCCGGAGAAGAGGAACGGCTTCTGGGGCACCAGCCCCACGGTCTTCGCCATCAGCGCCGGGTCGAGGTCACGGACGTCCACCCCGTCGACGAGCACCTCGCCGTCCGTCGTGTCGATCAGCCGCGGCACCAGACCGAGCAGTGTCGACTTCCCGCTGCCGGTGGACCCGATGATGGCGGTCGTCTCACCCGGCCGCGCCACCAGAGCGACATGGCGCAGCACCGGTTCCTCGGCTCCCGGATAGCGGAACTCAACGTCCCGCATCTCCAGGTATCCGTGCCGGCGCAGCTCCCGTACGGGCTGCAGCGGCGGCACCACGCTGGACGCGGTCGCCAGGACCTCCTCGATCCGCTCGGCACAGACCTCGGCCCGCGGCACCATCATGAACATGAAGGTGGCCATCATCACGGCCATGACGATCTGCATCAGATAGGCGAGGAACGCGGTCAGCGCGCCGATCTGGATCGCGCCGCTGTCGACCCGGTGTGCGCCGAACCAGACGACGGCGATGGACGAGATGTTCACGACGGTGAGCACGGTCGGGAACATCAGCGCCATCAGCCTGCCGGTGGACAGCGACACATCGGTCAGCTCGGTGTTCGCCCCGCGGAACCGGTTCTTCTCGTAGTCGTCCCGTACGAAGGCACGGATGACGCGGTTGCCGGTGATCTGCTCCCGCAGCACCCGGTTCACCGTGTCCAGCCGCTCCTGCATGGTCCGGAACAGCGGCCGCATCTTCCGCACGATCAGCGACACCGCGATGCCGAGCACCGGCACGACGGCCAGCAGCACCGCCGACAGCTGCACGTCCTGGCCGAGCGCCATGATGATGCCGCCGACGCACATGATCGGTGCCGACACCATCAGCGTGAACGCCATCAGGACCAGCATCTGCACCTGCTGGACGTCGTTGGTCGTGCGCGTGATCAGCGACGGCGCCCCGAAGTGCCCGACCTCCCGCGCCGAGAAGCTCTGCACCCGGTCGAACACGGCCGCGCGCACATCGCGGCCCAGGGCGGACGCCGTCCGCGCGCCGAAGTAGACGGCTCCGAGGTTGCAGACGACCTGCACCAGGCTGACACCGATCATCAGCGCGCCGAGCCGCAGGATGTAGCCCGTGTCCCCCTTCACGACACCGTTGTCGATGATGTCGGCATTGAGGGTCGGCAGATAGAGGGTGGCACTGGTCTGCAGCAGCTGCAGCACCACCAGCAGGGCGATGGGTCTCTTGTACGGACTCAGATGGGTCCGCAGCAGTCGTATCAGCACGCGCTGTCTCTCGGGCTCGGCAAGATCGGGGGTCACCCCATCTTGCGACACCGGGAGTCTCGAACCCCAAAGGTTTGTTTCAAAGCGGGGTCAAGAAAGCCGATCACGACGGCGGGGCACGGTCACGGCGTCTGCGAGAAGGCCCCGGGGTGCAACTGATCCCGGGTCGCCATGTACTGCTGGCGCACCGCCTGACCCACCGGCAGCTCCTGTCCCGGCTCGAACAGCTCTACCGCGGCGTCCTGCCAGACCGGCGGAGACGCCGGCGACAGCAGGCCCTGCGAGACCCCCAGTGCCCAGGCGGCCTGCCGGGCGGCACCGAGCGCCGCGTAGTCGGCGGGCTGCGGCACGACCACCTGTGCCCCGAAGATCCCGGGGGCCGCGGCCTGCACCGCGGGCAGCCCGGCGGTCGCGCCCAGCAGAAACACCCGCCGCACCTCGACCCCGCGTGCGCGCACCACGTCCATGGCGTCGGCGAGCGAGCAGAGCATGCCCTCGAAGGCGGCGCGGGCCAGGTGCTCCGGCTTCATCGACTCACGGCGCAGACCGGTCAGCGTCCCGGCGGTGTGCGGCAGTTGCGGAGTGCGTTCGCCCTCCAGATACGGCAGCAGGACCAGTCCAGACGAACCGGGCGTGGACTTCATGGCCAGTGCGGAGAGCTCCTCGAGATCGGAGAGCCCCAGCATCTCGGCGGTGCCCCGCAGCACCCGTACGGCATTGAGCGTGTGCACCACCGGCAGATGCATCCCGGTGGCGTCCGCGTACGAGGTGATCATCCCGCTCGGATCGGCCAGCGCCTCGTGGTGCACCGCCATCACGGAGCCGGAGGCCCCCAGCGAGACCACCGCGTCACCGATGCCGACGCCGAGCCCGAACGCCGCCGCCATCGTCTCGCCGGTACCGGCGGAGATCAGCAGCCCCTCGGGTGTCATCCCCGCGGCCTCGGAGGGGCCGAGCACCTCGGGCAGGGCACAGTGGTGGCCGAGGGCCAGTTCCACCAGATCGGCCCGGTAGGAACCGGTGTTCGCCGACCAGTACCCGGTTCCGGAGGCGCCACCGCGGTCCGTGGTCCGGCGGGCGGGCCGGCCGAGCAGCTGCCACACCAGCCAGTCGTGGGGCTGCATCACGCCCGCGACGCGCTGCGCCGCATCGGGCTCCGAGCGGGCCATCCAGCGCAGCTTCGCCACCGGGTGCGCGGCCTGCGGCACCGAGCCGACGGCCTCGGCCCACGCCTGTCGCCCGCCCAGTGCGTCGATGAGATCGGCCGCCGCGACCTGGGCCCGCTTGTCGTTGCCGAGCAGGGCCGGACGGACGAGCCCGCCCTGCTGGTCCAGCGGGACGAGTCCGTGCTGCTGCGCGGAGACGCCGATGGCCTGCACGCCTTCCAGCAGCCCCCCGGCCGCGGCCTCGCCGAGCGAGAGCAGCCAGGCCTGCGGATCGATCTCGGTGGCCTTGGGTTCCACCGGGTGCGGGGCATAGCCCTGCCGCAGCACGGCACCCGTGTCTGCGTCACAGACGACGATGCGGGTGAATGCTGACGAACTGTCCAGGCCGGCGACTATCCCCATGGGGCAAGATTCTGCCGCACATGCGGAGCATCGGCGTCACGTGTTGGTGGTTCCCCAGTCGTCCTCGCCGCCGGAGCTCCGTTCCCGCAGGGACCGGACGCGCTCCGCGACCGAGTCGGGCATCCTGTCCCCGACCTTGTCGCTCACGGCATGGAAGGCCTTGCCGGCCACGTCGCGGCCGTTGTGCGCGGCGGACTCCGCGGCGTTGCGCACGGCCGGGTTCTGGGAGATCTGGCGCGCGGACTTCTTGAGCTGTTCGTAGCGTTCGCGCCCGGCCCTTGTGCCGATCACATAGCCGAGGGCCAGTCCGACGACGAACGTGAGCTTGTACCGCATGGCTGCCGCCCTTCCCTTATGTCGGTGCTGCCCGCCTACCCGGCCAGGCCTGTGATCACCCCGGCCATACCGATTGGCGGAGCACCCCCCTGCTTGCGCTAATGTATGTGTCGCAGCGAGCACACGCCCTCCGGGACGCCCCGGGTAGGTACGTTCGGTGCAAACGCAGCAATCCCCTGTAGCTCAATTGGCAGAGCAGCCGGCTGTTAACCGGCAGGTTACTGGTTCGAGTCCAGTCGGGGGAGCGCGATCCCCTGTAGCTCAATTGGCAGAGCATTCGGCTGTTAACCGGAGGGTTACTGGTTCGAGTCCAGTCGGGGGAGCAACAAGCGGAAGGGACCCCTTGAGGGTCCTTTTTCGTATGTTCCGACTCGCTTCTGGAACCGGGCAGGGGGCATCGCAGTCCTCATGACTGTGCGTTGCCGACCACCCGAGGCAGGAGATCGTATGAGCGGCTATGCTGCGGCAGACGGCGCGCACATTTGTGCGCGACGCGCCGTTAGGGGCGGTAGCTCAGCCGGTTAGAGCAGCGGACTCATAATCCGTCGGCCGTGGGTTCGAGTCCCACCCGCCCCACTCCGCACTACGCGCGCAGAATCGCTCTGACCGGCCTCTTCGCCGTGTCGGCGAGGCGCCTGCGTCACCCCTTCGTGCACGCGTCGGGCAGCGGCGGCCGCGAACTGCCGCAGGCGCCCATCTTCCCCGCATCTCCCCGGACCGCCCGGCTCGGCGGCTAACGGCCCGTCTCCCGTGGGCTGATGAGCAGCAGCGCCATGTCGTCGTTGCGCGGTGCCGACTGCTGGGCGTGGTGGACCAGGATGTCGGCGAGCGACTCCATCGACTGGCCGCCGGCGCGGGCCAGTTGCGCCGCAAGTGCCGCGGTGGAGTCGTCCAGGTCGATGCCCGGGGTCTCCACGAGGCCGTCCGTGTACAGGGCGAGCACGGCGCCGGGTGACAGGGGGATCTGCGTGGTCAGGTATTCGGCGTCGGGGTCGATGCCGAGCAGCAGGCCCGGCGGCAGGTCCAGGGGGTGGGTGCGCCCGTCCGGGTGGCGCAGCAGCGGTGCCGGATGGCCGGCGGTGGCCAGATGGGCCGTCTGGTGGGCCAGGTCGAGGTGGACGTAGAGGCAGCTGGTGAACAGGCCGGGGTTGAGGTCGTTCAGCAGGCGGTTGGTGCGGGCGAGAACCTCGCCCGGCTGTGCGCCGGTGCTTGCGTGGACCGCGGTGCGGACCTGCCCCATCAGGGCGGCGGCGTTCACATTGTGGCCCTGCACATCACCGATGGCCGCGGCCACGGTGTGGTCGTCGATGCGGATGAGGTCGTAGAAGTCGCCGCCGATGGCCATGTGCCGGGCGGCCGGCAGATAGCGGGCGGCCACCTCGAGCCCGGGGACGGACGGCAGGGCGTGCGGAAGCAGAGCGGCCTGCAGGCTCTGGGCCAGCTGGTGTTCGGCGTCGTAGAGACGGGCCCGGTCGAAGGCCTGGGCGACCAGACCGGCGAGCGAGATGAGGATCGCGCGGTCCTGCGGTGCGAAGGCATGGGGGTGGTCGTACGCGAGCACCATCGAGCCGACGGTCCGGCCGGAGGCGACGAGGGGCAGAAAGGCCCAGGCGGCCATGTCGTCCAGGTGCACGGCGGGGGGATGGGTGTGCTTCAGTGCCTCGAAGTCGGCGAAGAAGGCGGGGACGCCGGTTCTCAGGACGTGCACGGCAGGGGCGTCGGACGACAGCGGTATGCCGTCCAGGCGGGCCATGAGCTCGGCCCCGTATCCGCGGTAGCCGAGGATGCGCAGCCGTCCCTCCTCCGCGGCCATCAGGGCCAGGGCCTGTGCGCCGAACGCGGGCACGAGCTGGTCGGCCGCCTGGGCGACCACATCCTGCACCTCCACGGCCTCGGTGAGCGTGGCCGCCAGATGCATCAGGTGGTAGAGCGTCGTCGCCCGGCTCGGCGCGGAGGGCGGAGGAGGTCGCTGCGCCGCTCGCGTCTGCGGGGCGTCGTCCGTGTCGGCCGGGGTGATCCGGACGCTGATGCCCGAGCCGTCCGGCCACAGCCGGAAGGTCAGCCAGCGGTCCGGTGGGCGCAGGGCGGTGAAGGACGTGGGCCGGCGGCTCACCGCCGCGTCCCGGTAGCGGTCCTCGAAGAGGGGATCGTCCAGCCACGGCAGTGCCTCCCAGGGCAGCGTGCCCAGCAGAGCGGAGGCCTCGACTCCGAGGAGACGGGCGGCCGTGGCGGTGACGAAGGTGATGCGGCCCTCCAGGTCCAGCGCGCAGCACCCCTCGGGCAGCCGGTCGATGTACTGCATGGCCGCTCTGGCCTCGGCCGGTCCGGGAACACGGCCACCGGGCTGGATCAGCACCCGCGGCCGTGCCTCGGCCACGACCGGCCGCCCCTCGGCGGTGGCCTGCTCCAGGATCCGGCACAGGCCCCGGCAGCAGGTACGGACCGCGTCCCGCTCCTCCGTCGTCAGCTGCGGCGGATGCCAGCCGGGCCAGAGCAGGACGATCCCGCCCCACTGGGTGGTGCGGGTGGTGACAGGAGCGGCGGCCAGGACGAAGTCGTACGGCAGGACCAGACCGAGCCGCGGATAGCGGCTGGCCACCTCCTCCTGGCTGCCGAGCCACACCAGACGCTGCTCACGCACGGCGTCGGCGACGGGGATCGGGTCGTCCAGGGTCACGCGCGTCCACGGCGCGGCGATCCGCCGGGAAACCCCGGACACCACGGCGAGCCGCAGCGCCCGCTCACCAGGCGGCAGGAGATACACCATCCCCACGGAGGCGCGTGCCTCCCGTACGACCTGTGCCAGCGCCGGGTCCACCGCCTGGGGCCCGGTCATCGCGGCGACAGGCGTGCCGACGGCAGGTTCCTGCATGCCTTCACTCTCCCGCTGCGGGCGCCGACGGGCACCCCGGGGGCGGGGCACGGTCACCGGAACCGGCGGCCGGCCCCGTATCCGCCGGCCGTGCCGTCTGCCGTGACGCATGTGCGAGGCTCTGTCCGACACCGAGCCGAAGGTCGTGCCCGTCGCCTCCCGCTTGGGGGCCGTGCCTCCTGACGCGCCCGTCGCCGCACCGGAGGAGCCGCGCGAACATGGTCATGGACCCCGCAGATCCCCCCGCGCCGATCACCCGGATGGGACTGGGCCTGGCCGCGGTCGGCCGGCCCGGCTACATCACCCTCGGACGCGACCACGACCTGCCGGCCGAACGCACCGTCGCCGCGATGCGCCGGCGCGCACACGAGCTGCTGGATCTCGCCTACGCCCGCGGCGTCCGCTACTTCGACGCGGCCCGCTCGTACGGCCGCGCCGAAGAATTCCTCGCCGAGTGGCTCGACAGCCGCGGCGACCTCCACGACCTGCGCGTGGGCAGCAAGTGGGGCTACACCTACACCGCGGACTGGCACATCCAGGCCGAAACCCATGAGGTCAAGGACCACAGCACCCACGTCTACGACCGTCAGCTCGCCGAGACGCGGGCTCTGCTGGGTGACCGGCTCGACCTCTACCAGGTCCACTCGGTCACTCCCGACAGCACGGTCCTGACGGACACCGCCCTGCACCACCGACTGGCCGCCCTCGCCGCCCAGGGCGTCACCGTGGGCCTCTCCACCAGCGGCCCCGGGCAGGCGGATGCCATCCGGGCGGCGCTGGGCGTCACCGTCGACGGCGCGCCCCTTTTCCGCAGCGTGCAGGCCACGTGGAACATGCTCGAGCCCTCGGCCGGACCGGCCCTGGCCGAGGCGCATGACGCGGGCTGCACAGTCATCGTCAAGGAGGCGCTCGCCAACGGCCGCCTCGCGCGTCCCCACCCCGTCCTCGAAGCGACGACGGCTGCCACCCACGCCTCCTGGGACGCCGTCGCCCTGGCCGCCGTCCTGCAGCAGCCCTGGGCGGACATCGTCCTGTCGGGCGCGGCGACCACGGGCCAGCTCACGGCCAACCTCCTCGCCACGACCGTGTCCCTCGAACCCGGCCCGCCGGCCGGGCTCGCCGATCTCGCCGAGGCGCCGGAGGAGTACTGGGGCCACAGGTCCCGGCTGCCGTGGACCTAGCCCCGCCCGGAACAGCCCGGGGCATCGTCCACGGCGACTGACACCGCGCTCGCGATCATCGTTCCGAGGCCGTTCCGTGCCCCCGGGAGAAGCCGGGCGGATCACCGCGGAACGTCCGGCAGGGCACAGTCCGGGAAATCACCGCGATCGGCAGCCGTTTGCGCATTCCCGTCAGGTCTTCCCAGGTGCCGGAGCCGGGGCCGGGATCACCCCGTCCGGCGAAGCACGCAGGAAAGTCGGTGCGTCGGCCGAACGGCCAGTAGTACCAGGGGAGTTGGCGCGAACTCGGTCCCCGGTCCGGGTTCGACAACTCGGTGCTCGAACGAGGTCCCTCGTGCACCGCTGTCGCCGGAGGAATCAGTCAACTCCGCGCAAGACAGGAGCAGTTCTTTTCATTTGCCGACCGGCCCGGAATGGTCGCCGTTCGGGAACTCTTGTTCAGCACCTGCGGGTTGTGCCAAGGTGAGCTTCCTCACGTACGGGCAAGTGGTTTTGCTCAACCGTTCGAATTGACTGCGGTATAGACCAAGCAGACACAAGTTTCCCCTTCAATGATCGAAATCCTCCGCCCGCCGAGGCGGGCGAGGGCGGCATTGCTCAACCCCCCACTGCATTGCCCTGAATGGAAAGACATCTCATGCACAAGCCCCGCACTCAGGGTCCTGTACCTCCTGCCCCGACCGGCCTCGATCCCGAGAGTTCGGACCAAGGGCTCGCCGCCGCGTTGCGAACCGGTGAGGGTGCGGACGGAACCCGTCCGGTGGCAGTGCTGCTGGCGAGGCACTGGCAGCCGGTATTCGACTACGCGTCGATAGGCACCCCTTCGGCGAAAGCCGCATCCATGCTGGCCACTGCGGCCTTCGACAAGGTGCTGGAGAATCTCCGGCACGCCCGTACGACCGCGGCGCTCCGCCCCCTTCTGCTGCTGACGGCCCGGCAGACGGCCAAGGCCTGGGCGGCAGACCCGCGCGTCACCGCTCTGCCCGACCTCCAGAATCCCGAGACCGGCCGCAGTGTCCCTGTCGACATGTTCACTCTTGCCGAGAATCGGGCCCACGTCGCGCGGTCGTTCCAGTCAATGCCCGGGGCGGACCAATGCCTGTTGTGGCATGCCGAGGTGGAGGCCGAGGGCATATCCGTACCGGCCGGTTTGCTGGCGATGGACCCGCGTGCCGCGGCGGCCCAGCTCGAACAGGCACGTGAAATCTTCCGCATCGGCATCCTGCGGTCCCATCTCGAACTCGCGCAGGACAAGGAATGCCGCCACTACAACCGGCTGCTCGATGTATCCATGCGCCGCGGGGGCACGCTGATACCCGACATCCAGGCGCATCTCGCGAAGTGCAAGCTCTGCCGATTCGCTGCCGAGCAGCTCGACCACGGCGGCGGCCGGCTCGCGCTTCTGCTCGCCGAAGGACTGCTCGGCTGGGCCGCCCAGCCCTATCTGGACTCCCGGCCCGCGCGCAACAACGCCCGGTTCCAGGCCAGGGCCGCCGTCGGCAGCGCCGTACGGAGCGCCGGCCGGCACTCGCGGCGCGGACGTACGCGTGCCCTGCCCGCGCTCACCTTCCGGGGGCATCGGATCACGCTGCCGACGCGCAGTCGCGGTGCCGTCGTCACCGGTCTCGGCGTCGTCACCGGACTGCTCCTCGTCGCGACCGCCGTGAGCGCACTGTGGGGCGACGAAGGCGACACCGCCAACCCCGGCGTCCCCAGCGGCACCGTCTCCGCCGCCCCCGTGCCCGGCAGCCAGAGCCCGTCCGGCACCGATCCGCAGCCGTCGACCACATCGGCCGCCCATCCGACCGGCCCCATCAGCACCCGGCTGCGCCATGCCGACGCCGGTCTCTGCCTCGACATCCGGGACCGCCGCGCGCAGTTCGGAGCCGAGGCCGCGATGGCCGCCTGCAACGACTCCGTCACCCAGCAGTGGACCTACGAGGACGACGGGCTGCTCCGCAGCGGCGCCGCCCTCGAACTGTGCCTGAACTCGCACGAGCTCGACGGCGTACTCGTCCTCGGCGCCTGCACGGAGGCATCGGCCTCGAACGCGACGGACGTGCGGTACGACCTGACCATCCAGGGCCATGTGATCCCGCGCTGGAACGAGAAGCTGGCCGTGACCCCGACCTCCGACGACATCGGCGCGGCGGTGGTGGTCAAGGTCCGCGACGGATCGGTGGCACAGCAGTGGGCCACTGACAACGTTGCCGCGGGTGCGCCCCGAGTCCGGCCCAGTGCCGACGGGGGCGGGCCCGACACCAAAGAGGTGAACGTCCCTCCGGCGGTCGGCGGGTCCCGCTCGCCGGAGGAGAACGGCACGGCGCCACAGTCGTCGGACCATGAGCCGGAGGGGTTCCGGGAGGAGCCCCGGTCGGATCTGCGGCGGGTCGGTGCCGGGGGCGGTACGGAGGACCCGGGGGAGGTGGATTCCCCGATTCGGCCCGCCTTCCGGCTGCTCCCCGCCGAAGCGGAGGCACTCGCCACCGCCGTGGAAAAGGTGCGGGGAGGCATTCTCCGTCCGGTCAAGCTCCTCCGTGCGGAGGAGGCCACTCCTGCCGACGGATGACGAGCAGGACGCCCCCGGCCGTGCAGAGTGGTGACCGCCGAAGGTACCGGGGGAATGCACGAGGTGAGGCGCCGTCTCGGGGGCGGGGCCTCACCTCGTGCATCCAATACGGCACGCCTCAGGAGAACGAGGGCATCTCACCCTTCGTGTTCTCCAGGTCGATGACCGAGAACACCGCGCCCTGCTGGTCCGCGACCGTCGCCGAGCGGCCGAAGGGGCTGTCCATCGGCTCGCCCAGCAGCAGGCCGCCGAGCTCGGTGACGGTGTGCACCGCCGCGTCGCAGTCCCGTACGGCGAAGTAGACGTTGGCGAACGGCGGCAGGCCCGCGGGCACCTCGCCGTTCGTCTTCAGCCGACCGGCCACCGGCTCGCCGCCGACGCTCCACAGATGGAAGTCGACCTCGTCCGTGTCCATCCGCTGGACCTGGAAAGGGAACACGGAGGGGAAGAACGAGTCCGCCTTGCGCGCCTCGCGGGTGTGGATGTCGACCCAGGCGTACGCGCCGGGCTCGCCGGTCTTCTCGAAGCCCTCGTGACTGCCCGCCTGCCAGGCGCTGAAGTACACCCCGCTGGGGTCCTGCGCCGTCACCATGGTGCCGAAATCGCCGACCCGGACCGGGTCCATCGCCGGCGTCCCGCCGTTCTCCCGGATCCGCGCGGTGGTGGCGGACGCGTCCGCGGTGGCGAAGTAGAGGTTCCAGGCGGCTGTGCTGTCCACGCCCGGGATCCGGGGGACGACCGCCGCCACCGCCTTCCCGTCCGAGTACGCCTGTGTGTAGTTCCCGAACTCGGCCGAGCCCTCGTCGTACGTCCAGCCGAGCAGCTCGCCGTAGAAGTGCTTCGCGGCCTCCACGTCGGGGAACGTCACGTCCGCCCAGCAGGGCGTGCCTTCCGGTCGTACGGCCATGGGTCCCAGCCTCCGGGTCGGGGGAGTGCCTTTTCCTCACGCTATTCGCCCCCCGGGGCCTCCGCGCGACGAAGCGGCCGACCATCCGGACGGCGTCCGTGCCGGTCCTCGCCCCCTTCCCGGAGCCCGGCCTCCGCGGCCCGCTGGGACCCGGCGGCGCGGGGCCTGCGGGGGTCCGGGTGCTACGCGGTCGGGTGTTCCGGGTCCCGGCGCTGCGGGTCGTCCGGCCCGACGATCCCGCGGACGACACCCAGCTCCACCAGGTCCTGCGGCCGCAGCCTCAACTGGTCGGCGGTCCGGGGGACTTCCTCGCTGCCGCGCTTGAGGATCGCAGCGGCGAGCTCCGGCGCGATGACGGAGAAGTAACTGTCCGGCGTGGCCCAGGTGTTGCCGGGCGCGGCCAGGGCGAGTGCCCCGCCGGACCCGCCTTCGCCGATGAGCAGGCTGGTGATCGGGGTCCGCGCCGCGGCGACCACGCCGAACAGCTCGGCGATGGCGGCACCCGCGCCCGCGCGCTCGGCGGCGGCGTCGTTCGCGGCCCCCGGGGTGTCGATGAGGGTGAGGACCGGAATCCCGAGCCGGTCCGCGAGCCGTACGACGCGGGCGGCGGTCCGGTAGCCGGCGGGAAGGGTGGCGGTGCCGCGCTGGGCGACGAAGACGACGGGCTGCCCGTCGCGCATCCCGACCCCGCAGAGCACGCCGGGGTCGACCCCGCCGCAGCGGTCACCGCTCAGCGCCCTGCGCCGCCCGAAGCAGGCATCCAGATACGCCTCGGCCCGCGCGCGACTCACATCCCGCGCCTGCCGCACGGCGTCCCAGCCGGTGGCCGGGAGGGAGCCGTGGCCCAGTGCGCACGGGGGAGGGGCGGCACCGTCACCCCCACCCGCCAGCGCCTCCGCCCAGAAGGACACCGCCTCCCGCAGCTCCCCCAGGGGGACGATCTCGTCGATGTGGCCCCAGCTCAGCTGGGATTCCGCGGTATACGCGGTGGGGTCCGCCTCGGGAGGGCGGACACGGGAGCCCGCGAAGGCGACCTGGGACGCCGGGAGCGCCAGGATCACGTCCGCTCCCGCGCCGAGCGTCGCCCAGCCGCCGCCCGTCGTCGGGTCGCGCAGGACCGCGATCTGCGGGACGCCCGCCGCGCGCAGGCGTGTCGACGCCGCCGCCACCCGCTGGAGCTGGGTGAGCGCGATCATGCCCTCCTGCATACGGCTGCCGCCCGTCGCGATCAGCGACACCAGCGGGCGCCCGAGATCGTGGGCCGCGCCGTACGCCGCCTCCAGGCGGTCACCGGCACGGGAGCTCAACGAGCCGCCCAGGAAGCCGAATTCGAAGGAGATCACCACGCACCCGCGGCCGCCGAGCGTGGCCGTGCCGTACACGACGGACTCCGTCGAGCCCGTACGCTCCGCCGCCGCGGCGCGCTGGGCCCCGTACCCCTCCCAGCCGATCGGGCCGTCGGGCGCACCCGGCCGCTCGACGGGCTCCGCCTCCGCGAAGTCGTCGCAGATCAGCGCGATCGCCTCGCGCGCGGTCAGCCGGTCAGCCATGCAGCGCCCGCTTCATGATCTTGCCCATGTCGTTGCGCGGCAGCGCGTCGAGGAAACGGACCGTGCGGGGACGCTTGTGGGGAGCGAGGTGAGCGGCCACATGGTCCGCCAACTCGCCCTCCGACGGCGGCGCCTGCACATCCACCGGCACGATCCACGCGACCACCCGCTCGCCCAGGTCCGCGTCCGCCTCGCCCGTCACCGCGGCCTCGCGGACGCCCGGGTGCTCCAGCAGCGCGTTCTCGATCTCACCGGCGCCGATCTTGTAGCCGCCGCTCTTGATCAGGTCGGTCGCCCTGCGGCCGACGATCCGCACCGAGCCGTCCGGGTCGCGGACCGCCATGTCGCCCGTGCGGAACCAGTCGCCGTCGAAAGCCGCGGCCGTCGCGTCCGGCCGGTTCAGATACCCGGTGAACAGGTTCGGACCCTGCACCTGGATCTCGCCGATGCTCTCGCCGTCGTATGCCGTGATCTCGGAGCCGTCCTCCTCGACCAGCCGCAGCTCGACGCCCGGCAGCGGCAGCCCGACCGACCCGGGCCGCGGCTCCCCGTCCCCGATGGTGCCCTCGGGGGTTCCGGGGCCTGCCCTCTGGGAGCACAGCATCAGCGTCTCGGTCATGCCGTACCGCTCGATCACCGGGCGGCCGGTCGCCGCCGTGATCCTTTCGTGGTTGTGCAGGGGCAGTGCCGCCGAGCCCGACACGAGCAGCCGCGCACCCGCCAGTGCCTTCGCCAACTCCCGGTCGTCGGCGAGTGATTCGGCCAGCCGGTGGTACATCGTCGGTACGCCGAAGAGCATCGTGGCGCCGTCCGCGAGTTCGCGGGTCACGCCCTCCGGCGAGAACCGTCCCAGATGCCGCACCTGGCCGCCACGGCGCAGCGGTCCGAGGATGCCGAGGATCAGCCCGTGCACATGGAACAGCGGCAGCCCGTGCACCAGTACATCGCGGTCGGTCCACTGCCAGGCGTCCTCCAGCGCGTCCAGGGTCGTGGCGATCGCACGCCGCGGCAGCACCGCGCCCTTCGGCGGGCCCGTCGTGCCCGAGGTGTAGACGATCAGGGCCGGGTCGAGCGGGCCCGGCTCGTCCGGCAGCGAACCGGCGGAGCCGGTCACGGGAATGTCGATCCGCTCCAACTGTCCGAGCCCGTCCGGCAGTTCGTCCCCCGGTCCGGCCAGCACCGCGACCGGCGCGCTGTCCGTGACGATGTGCGCCAGCTCGCCCCTGCCCGTCTTCGGGTTGAGCGGCACGGCGGGTACCCCCGCCAGCAGGGCGGCCACCACGCCGACCGCGGTCTCCAGCGTGGGCGTTGCCCACAGCGCGACACGCGTGGCCCCGGCGAGCCGGCCGGCCAGCGAGCCCGCCGCGCCGGCCAGTTCCCCGTACGTCAGGCCGCGTTCGCCGAAGCGCAGGGCGGGCCGGTCCGAGCCGGCGGTCAGGGGCGGGAAGAGCTCAGTCACTCGTCGTCCTCCGTGTGGTGCCGCGTACTGCTCCGGCACCCATTCTCGCCTCCACCCGTCCGTATCCGCTCGAGGGGCACCGGGGCCGCGTCCGGTACGGATCACAGCGCCGGAAGCGGCTCACAGCGCCGGAAGCGGCAGCGCCACCTTGACCGCGTACACCGCCACCAGCCCGTACCCGATCCGGAACGTCCATGCCCGGGCCGGGTCCGAGATCCGCGCGCCCGCGAAACCGCTCACCCCGACCAGCAGCTGCTGCCAGGCCAGCGACGCGGCGAACACGGCGGCGACGAAGACCCCTCCGGCGGTGCCGCTGCTGAGTTCCGCGCCCTGCGCGGTGGTGAGGGCCGCGAAGTACAGGGCGGTGGTCGGGTTGATGAGAGTCAGCGCCGCGAAGCGGGCGAAGACCCGTACGGGGGCGGTGGACCCCTCCTCGGCGGCGGGCGCCGCGGCGGCAGGGTGCCGCGAGGCGAGCAGTCCACGCACCGCGATCACCCCGAGGACCGTCGCCGACACCAGCCGGGCCCAGGCCTCGACGCCGGACAGTGCCGAGGCGACCAGCGGGCCGAGTGCCGTCGCGACCGCCGCGTACGCCATGTCGACGACCGCCACCGCCGCGGCCGCCGCGATCGAGGCGCGGCGGTCGCGCATGGCCTGCTGGACGAGCAGCACGCCCATCGCCCCCACAGGCATCGCCACACCCAGGCCGGCAGCTGCGCCGGCCGTTGCCGTCGTCCAGATCTCGCTCATGGACCACACTGTCGGTGCCCGGCCGCCGCTCACGCGGCCGGATTACGGCCCGGGCTGCGACAATCGCGGTATGGACAGCCTCGACAGCGAAATCCTCGGTGTACTGCGGGAGGATGCGCGGATCTCGTACCGCGATCTCGGCGTCCGGGTGGGTCTGAGCGCCAACGCCACCGCCGACCGGGTGCGCCGGATGCTCCGCGACGGGGTCATCGTCGGCTTCACGACCGTCGTCGACCCGGCCGCGGACAGCCGCGCGGGCCTGGTCGTCTTCATCGACGTCACGCTGCGCCTCGACACGACGAACGAGGAGTTCGAACGGGTCGTGCTCAAGCTGCCCGGCATCACCGAGGTCGTCCATGTCACGGGCGCCCACGACTACCTCGTCCGGGCGAGGGCGGCGGACCCGGCGGAACTGGACACGCTGCTGCGCACCCTCAAACGCGAGGCGGGCGTGGCACAGTCCAGCACCCGCATCGCGCTGCGAGCGGCGACGCGCTCCCCGACGAGGTGACGCACGGTGCCCTGACCGCAGCGCCTGACGCCTGTGCAGGCCCGTCTGCCCGTGCCGCGCCACCCGCCGTTGCGTGCCGCGCCCCCTGCCGATGGTGTGTGTCCCCGCCCCTGGCCGGATGCCCCGGACCGGGTCGGGGGCGGGCTGCGGGTTCTGCCCTCCGGGCGCCGATGAGCCCGGTTCCGCCGCTTGCCGCGTCCGAGGCCGTCGTCGCCCGGTCCAGCGCTCGCATGTGCGTGCCGCGAAGGGGCGCCGACGAGGTGGTCACGGGCTCGGTCCACGGCGCGCGGCACCTGTCGCTCGGCGGCGCGCCCACCCATGAGCCCTGTTCCGCTCGGCACCCTCCGGGCGATCGTGACCGGAGGGTGCCGGCGGGCTCAGGGCCCGGGCGGGACGCCGTCCGCCAGTGGACGGGCCCGCGGTCAGCTCGCCTCAGCCTCCACCAGGGGGTTGAGCACCAGCGGCTGGACCTTGCCGTCCAGCATCGCGCCGAGGCCCAGGATGGCGCAGATGTCGGGGCGTTCGGCGATCTGGACCGGCATGCCCGTGGCGTCGCGCAGCATCTGGTCGAGGCCCGGGAGGAGGGCGCTGCCGCCGACCATCATGATGCCGCGGTCCGCGAGATCGGCGACGAGGTCCGGCGGGCACTCGCGCAGGACCTTGCCGATGCCGTCGAGTACCGAGGTCAGGGGCGTGTGGATGGCATCCCGTACGGCGGCGGTGTCGACCCGCACCGAGCGGGCGAGACCGGTGGCCACGTCGCGGCCGTGGATCTCCGTCGACTTGGGGCCGTGCGCGGTGAGTCCGTTGCCGTGCAGGGCGAGTTGCAGCGGGCGCACCGACTGGCTCGGCAGCATCAGCTCGTGCTGGTGGCGCAGGTGCTGGATGACGGCGTAGTCGATGGCGTTGCCGCCGATGGGGATCCGTACGGCGGTGACGATCGAGCCGAGCGAGAGCACCGCGATCTGCGTGGTGGCCGCGCCGCACACCATGATCATGGTCGCGGTCGGCTGCTCCACGGGCAGTCCGCAGCCGACGGCCGCGGCGATCAGGGTGTCGACGAGCTCCACCCGGCGGGCCCCGAGACCGACCATGGTCTCCACCGCCGCCCGCTGGGCGAGCGGGTCGCTGTCGTGCGGGGTGCACACGGCGGCGCGCAGCCGCGGTTTGCGGCGCAGCTGGCGGCGGAGCTTCTCGCCGAGGAGGTGGCGGAGCATCCGCTGGGCCATCTCGATGTCGTTGACGGTGCCGCCGGAGACGGGGCGGACGACGCGGATGTAGTCGGGCGTACGGCCCGTCATCTTCTCGGCCAGCGCGCCGACGGCGATCAGCGCGCCGGTGCGGGTGTTCACGGCGGCGACACTCGGCTCGTCGACGACGAGCCCGGCGGCCTTCACGAAGACCCTGGTCCGCGCGGCCCCCATGTCGACGGCGACATGGCAACGGCGCAACTGCTCAAGACTGACGGTCACGGCAGATCCTCCCGAGTGCGATACGTGTTGGCATCGTGCGATCGCTTCGGGGGGTGCGCGCGCTGGGTGGTCCGGTCGGGGGTACGAAACTGACGATCCGCCAGATCAGTTGCTCCGTTCGGGGGGTGGACCCTGTCCGGACCCGCCTCGCCGGACGCGCCGCCCTGCCGGAATCTCAGCCTGGCCCAGGGGTGACCTCGCCGCAACCGGTTTCGGCTACAACAGCCGCTGCAGCAGCCCCCAGCAGAACTCCGCCACGACCTGCTCGCCACCCGGGAGCGTCAGCTGCAGCTGCCAGCGCGTCGGGGCCGAGCCCTCCATCGGGCGGGCCGGCGGGAACGCGCGGGCCGCCTCGTCCACCGTGCACGACCACGGCGTCAGATCCTCCGCCGTGCGCAACTCGGGGCCCGCCGTCCCCGGAGCGCGTACCAGCCACTCGTTCCAGACCGCCCCGCCTGCCGCCGCCATGACCTCGAAGCGCAGATCCGGCCAGAGCGGCACCGGCCACAGGAGCGCGTCGCACTCCAGGTCGCCGATCCGGCGGCGTTCCGAGCGCTCCGGCTCGCCCAGCACCGAGCGGTACCGGGCGAGGGCGCCCCGGCCGCGGGGCGCGCGGACCATCGCCTGCCAGCGGCGGTTCGCCTCACGCATCTGCGCGACGGACGCCCCCAGTTGGAGCCGGGCAGCCTCGACGAGGCCGGGTTGATGGTCTGCCATCCGGCGCAGCAGGACCAGTTGGAAGTCGAGGGGACCGAAGGGTGCGGCACGGGTCATGCCCGACATCCTGCCCGCCGCCGCGGGCGGACGTGCCGTCAACCCGGACGAGCCGACCCGCCGCGGAAGTGAAGATTCCACACAGGATCCTCACACGTACACCCACCTCTGGCCCATCCGTGCCGCATAGCCTGCGGGCGCCATGGATTACTGCCACCAGTGTCGACGGCATCTCAACGGCGCTCTGGCCTGTGCAGGCTGCGGCACGCCCGTCGAGGAGCTCCGGCATCACAGCCCCAGCGTGCCCGCGCCGGACCACGTCCTCGAGCTGGACGAGGTGTCCGCCCCCGCGGGTCATCGGCGTTCGCGCCGCCAGACCCCTCCGCGCCCCCGACCGGCCGGGCGCCGGGCCCGTAAGAAGCGTGGCCGCAAGGTGCTCATCGGCACCGTCGGTCTGGTTCTCGCGGCGGGGGCATTGAGCCTCGCGGAGCTCGCCTTCGAGAACCCGGGCGACGACGGCGCCGCCACCTCCGTGAAGGAGGAGGACGCCGTCGAGACGTTGCCCGTCCCGGAGCCCACGGAGTCCGAGACGCCCGAGCGCCCGGAAGGGGTGACGGAGAAGCCGATCGTCGCCACGTCGAGTGCCGCCCGGCCCACGGTCACAGGCACGCGTCCCGGCAAGGCGGAGGCCGGTGGCGGCTCGACCGCGACCGGCGCGGGGCCAGGATCCGGAGGTGGTTCGCCCACCGCCTCGTCCTCGGCGGACGAGCCGTCCGGCCCGGCGGACCCTTCGGCGTCCGAGCCGCCGAACGAGCCGGGCGGCCCGGGCAGCCAGCAGCCGCCCGCGCAACCCGCCCCTTCACCCACCCCCAGCCCCCCGGAGACGTGCGACCGTTTCCTGTGGTGGTGCCTCTGAGCGGGCCCGGGGGCGAGCGAACCGGAGGCCCTCTTCCGCGCCGGGGGCGCAGTCGCCGAGGTGCTCCTCGACGTTCGCTGTCTCCTCGGCCGACCGGGCCGTCGGCTATTCGCCCAGCATCCGCCTGAGCAGATCGCGCAGGACGGTCCGCTCCTCGTCCGTCAGCTGCGCCAGCGGCTCGCGCGCGAAGTCCAGTGACTCCCGGAGCCGGCGTGCGGTGCTCAGGCCTTCATCGGTGGGGGCGGCGAGCTTGACCCTGCGGTCGTTCGGATCGGGGCGCCGCTCGACCAGGCCGCGGACCTCCAGCCGGTCGACGATGCCCGTGATGTTCGACGGCTCGCACCGGAGCTTCTGGGCGATGCGCCGCATCGGCATGGGCTCCAGCGTGAGCAGCCCGAGCACCCGCGCCTGCGCGCCGGTGAGCGAGTGCCCGGCCGCGGCCTGCTCGTACTCCGTGTAGTACCGGGCCACGACGGAGCCGATGAGGTCGACGACTTCGACGGTCAGAGGATCGGTGCGTGGAGTGGCCATGGGCACCAGCGTACCCGTTTACTTGACAACATGAAATATCGAGGGGCATGGTTGTTTCAGGTAGTGAAGCTTTTTCTAGGAGGAACGCAGCATGTCGGCACTTCCCGCAACCAGCCGTGAATGGCACCTCGTCGCCCGCCCGCACGGCTGGCCCAAGGCGGAGGACTTCGCTCTGCGCGAGGTCCCGGTGTCGGAGCCGGGCGAGGGGCGCATCCTCGTCCGCAATCTGCACTTCTCGGTCGACCCGTACATGCGCGGCCGCATGAACGACGTGAAGTCGTACGTGCCGCCCTTCAAGCTCGACCACCCCATGGACGGCGGCGCCGTCGGTGAGGTCGTCGCCTCCGCCGCAGAGGGCTTCGCCGTCGGCGACCACGTCCTGCACGGCCTCGGCTGGCGCGAGTACGCGGACGTCCCCGCCAAGCACGCCACCAAGGTCGACGCCTCGCTCGCCCCGCTCTCCGCCTACCTCGGCGTCCTGGGCATGACCGGCCTGACCGCCTACGCCGGACTCTTCGAGGTCGCCTCCTTCAAGGAGGGCGACGCGGTCTTCGTCTCCGGCGCGGCAGGTGCCGTCGGCAGCCAGGTCGGCCAGATGGCCCGGCTCAAGGGCGCCTCGCGCGTCATCGGCTCGGCCGGCTCGGACGAGAAGGTCAAGCTCCTCGTCGAGGAGTACGGCTTCGACGCCGCCTTCAACTACAAGAACGGCCCCGTCGCGGAGCAGCTGAAGGAGGCGGCCCCCGACGGCATCGACGTCTACTTCGACAACGTCGGCGGCGACCACCTCGAGGCCGCGATCTCCTCGCTCAACGTGCACGGCCGCGCCACCATCTGCGGCATGATCGCCCAGTACAACAGCACCGAGCCGACCCCGGCCCCGCGCAACCTGGCCATGGTCATCGGCAAGCGGCTGCGCCTGCAGGGTGTGCTCGTGGGCGACCACGCGGCGCTCCAGCCGCAGTTCGTCAAGGACGTCGCCGGCTGGATCGCCTCCGGTGGCCTCAAGTACAACGAGACGACGGTCGAGGGCATCGAGAACGGCTACGAGGCGTTCGTCGGTCTGCTCCGCGGTGAGAACACCGGAAAGATGATCGTTTCGCTCAACGGCTAGTCTCCTGGGTGAGCCGTCGCGGTCGTGGGCGCGAGCCGCGGCGAACCACAGAAGGAAATCTCTTCATGTCCATCCAGCAGTCCGACGTCCTCTACACCGCCGTCGCCACCGCGGAGAACGGCCGTGACGGCCGCGTCTCCACCGACGACGGCACCCTCGGTCTGGTCGTCAACCCGCCGAAGGAGATGGGTGGTTCCGGGGCCGGCACCAACCCGGAGCAGCTCTTCGCCGCCGGGTACAGCGCCTGCTTCCAGGGCGCCCTGGGTGTCGTCGCCCGGCAGGAGAAGGCCGACATATCGGGCTCCACGGTCACCGCGGAGGTCGGGATCGGCAAGAACGACGACGGCTTCGGCATCATCGTCAAGATCTCCGCGAACATCCCGAACGTGGACGCCGACACCGCCAGGGACCTCCTCGAGAAGGCTCACCAGGTCTGCCCGTACTCCAAGGCGACCCGGGGCAACATCACGGTCGACCTCGCCGTCTGAGGCCGCGCCGCCGTACGTGGCCGAGGGCCGCACCCCGACGGGGTGCGGCCCTCGGCCGTTCCTGTCTCAGCGCGTCAGCAGCGCGCGTCCGACCTGTGCGAAGACACCCTTCGGATGGTCGCGGAACAGCGGCTCCGTGCCGAACAGCGCCACCGGGGAGCCCTTCGCCGTCGCACCGCTGACGACCGACGCCTTGCCCGCCGCGTCCCGCGGGCCGCCGGTGCCGTCATCGGTCGTCCGCCAGTGGCCGCTGACCAGCGGGTTGCCCGGCCCGTACGACTGGTCCGCCCGCACCCCGGCGCCCAGGCCGGTGAACCAGACGGGCGAGTAGACGAAGGTGTGCGCCGGTGCGCCGCCGGTGATCGCGCCGCCCTTGTTGACCACCCGGACCACGCCGTTGGCGTCGCCGTTGCCCGCGACCGCCGTGGCCTTGATCAGCCCTGCCGCGTTGTTGAAGGCCGCGCCTGCCGAGCCGAGGCCGACGACGCCGACCCCGCTCGCCGCGAACGCGGCACGGGCGGCCGGTGTCAGCTTGCTGTGGTCGAGCCCGGTCGACACGTACAGGACATCGGCGCGGGACCAGTCGAAGCCGGCGTTCAGCACCGCCGTCGACACCGGCACCACATCGAAGCCCATCTCGCGCAGCGCGAACTGCTCGCCCGCCGTCACCGCCGCGGCGACCCGGGTGCGCTGCAGCGGCGCGACTCCGTGCTCGTTCGTCGCGCGGAACGCGACACCGAACCGGTCGGCGAGCACGGCCGCCGCCCTGCGGGCCGACCCCGGCACGATCGCGGACCCTTCGGCGGTCCTCCGCACCCGGACTCCCTGCGCCAGCAGGGAGTTCACGGCCGCGAGCTCCTTCGGGTCGTCCAGCCGCAGCCGCAGGTCACCGCGCGGCGCGACATACCCGGTCGGCGCCGCCGCATGGACCGGCCGCCCCACCACGTGCAGTTCTCCGCGCGCGGCCTTCTCCACCGTCGCGCCCCACAGCAGCCCCAGGCTCCAGCCCGAGATGTCGTACATCGTGGAGACGTCGGCGCTGATGTCCCGGCCCTCGGCCAGGATCACATTGGCCAAGCCGCGCTTCGACTGCCGCATGTCGACGACGTACGACCCGGCCGGGTAGCTGCGGCCCGCCAGGCGGAAGGGCCGGATCGCCCGCTCCACCCGGACGTCGTTGGCCACCAGGTGGTCGACCAGCCGTCCCGCCGCGACGGCGGACCGCTGGGACCGGCCCGCCGGGATCACGTACGCCCGCGGGAACGTCGTCGTGTAGACGTCCTCCGGCCCGATGCCGGGAACCCCGGGCACCGTCTCGGCCGACACCGGACGCTGGGCCTCGCCGGCGGCGCCCCGCCGGAACGTCTCGATCTGGTCGGCGATCACGGAGGCGCGGTGCGTGTCCGTGTACTCCAGCGTCGCCCGCATCGCCGCGCCCGCGATCGCCGTGTTGATCCCGGCCCGGCGGCGCAGCTCGGCGACCGGCAGGCTGTCGTACTCCTCGTTGTTGACCGCCATCGGGAACTCGATGGTGTGCGAGGCGACCGCGCCCTGGAACGGCATGTACTGCGGGGTGAAGATGGGCGGCCAGTCGTCCCAGCCCTCCTTCTCGTCCCGGAAGGGGATCACGGCGGGCTGCACACCGTCCTTCGCCGGGGTGTAGCCGAGGCCGTTCACCGCCTTCTCCATGCCGAGGGCGTTGGCGTAGGCGTTCTTGAGGAACAGGTCGTACTCGTAGTTCTCGCCGTGCGGCGGGGTCGTCGGCTCGATCAGCGTGCCGTTGACGTAGCCGTGCAGATCGAGCATCAGGGCCGGCTGCTTGTCGATGGCGATCTGCCGCATGGCCCGTACCTCGGGCTGGGAGGCGGTGATGAAGTCCCGGTTCAGGTCGAAGCCGTTGGCGTTGGCCCGGGTGCCGGCGATACGGCCGTCGGGGTTCGCCGTCACATTGAGATAGACCCGGTTCCTGGCGAGCAGGCCGGCCGTCTTTGCGTCCTTGGCCTTCGCCAGCTCCTCGATGAGCTTCAGGGCCGCGTCCGTGCCCTCCCACTCATTGCCGTGGATGTTGTTGTTGATGAACAGCGGCGTCTTGTAGGACGCCTTGGTCTGCCGGTCGCGGGCGGCGGCAGCCGGGGCGTTCTCGATGCGCTCGCGCATCCGCTCCTGCGTCCGGGCCTGCCCGGCACTCTCGGGTGCGGTGACGGTCACGAGATAGAGCTCGTGCCCGCCCGCGGACCGGCCCGCGACCTCCACGCTGACCCGGTTGCCCAGCTTCTGCAGGGCGTTCAGCCGGGGCGCGAGCGAGTGGTACGGGGCGAGGCCCAGCTTGATCGACTTGTCGGCCGGGTTGACGGGCGGAGTGTCGAGGACGGTGCGCCGGGGGTAGCCGCCGTCCTTCCGCAGTCCCGGTGTCGCGCTCTCCAGGGCCCGCAGCGCACCGGCTCCGACCGGCGTGGCGTCCCGCCCGGTGTCCGGGCCGCTCCCTTCGCGTACGGGGTGCGGCCGCGGGTCGTCTGCGCCGGGCGCGGCCACGGCGGGGAGCGTGCCAAGCAGTAACGTTCCGGCCGCGAGAGCGGAACCGGTTGTGATCAAAAACGGTCTGAAGAGTGCCATGAACGGAGGGTCTACCGTGTCGTAGCCGCCGGGGCAACAGGTTCTCGGCCACCGATAGGGTGATCGCATGCGCGATTTCGGGGTGGGCTTCGGCTATTTGATGAAGGGCCAGCGCTGGGTCGGCGGACACGGCCGCTGGTTCGGCTTCGGACTGCTGCCCGGTCTGGTGACCCTGGTGCTCTACACGGGCACCCTCGTCGGCCTCGCCTACGGCGCCGACGACCTGGTCGGCTGGGCGACCCCGTTCGCCGACGACTGGTCCTCGCCGTGGGTGGGCCTCCTCCGCGGCTTTCTGACCGCCCTGGTCTTCGTCCTCGTGCTGTTCCTCGCGGTCATCACGTTCACCGCCGTGACCCTGCTGATCGGGCAGCCCTTCTACGAGTCGCTCTCCGAGCAGGTGGACCGCAGCGAGGGCGGTCACGTCCCCCGGTCCGGACTGCCGCTCTGGCGGGAGCTGTGGATCTCCGCGCGGGACTCGCTGCGAGTGCTGGCGCGGGTGGTGCTGTACGGCCTGCTGCTGTTCGCGGCCGGTTTCCTGCCGGTCGTCGGCCAGACCGTCGTCCCCGCCATAGGGTTCGGCGTCACCGGCTTCTTCCTCGCCGAGGAGCTCACCGCGGTCGCCCTCCAGCGGCGCGGCGTCGAGCTGAAGGAGCGCCTGGTGATGCTGCGGGGCCGCCGGATGATGATCCTCGGCTTCGGGGTTCCGCTGGCGCTCGCCTTCATCGTGCCGTTCGTCGCGGTGTTCCTGATGCCGGGCGCGGTGGCCGGCGCGACGCTGATGGTGCGGGACATGGCGGGGGAGTCCGACACCGCGGCACAGACCCCGGCCCCGGCCCCGTACAGCTTCCGCAAGGACTAGGGCCCGTCGTGCGGATCAGGCCCTAGGCGGGCACGTCCGCGACCGCGAGTCCGGGGGCCGTCGCGCCGGCGGTGGCCAGGCGGACGCCGTCCGGGCCCCAGACGGCGCTGTCGCCCCGGCACTCGCCCACGCCGCAGAAGCCCACCGCATTGGCGAGCACCACGGACAGACCGTTGTCCCGCGCCCGCACCGGATAGACCGTCTCGAACGAGTCGTTGCCCACCTCCAGCGCCGAACTCGCCACATACACACGGCAGCCGTCCTTCCGGGCCCGTTCGGCGAGCTCGGGGAAGCGGTTGTCGTAGCAGACGGCCGTCGCGAAGCCCACGCCGTCGAGGGTGAACCGGCCGTCCGCGTGGCCCGCGTCGAAGACGTCGCTCTCGCTGCTGTGCACCCGCTGTTTGTCGTAGCGGGTGAGCAGGCCGCCGTCCGGGCCGATGACGAGCGAGGTGATCGTGGGCCTGCCGTGGGCCGTCCGGACCGGGCCGTTGACCACGGCCGCGACGGAGGCCGCACGGCAGGCCTCGCGCACCGGCTCGAGCCGTACGTCGTCCTCCGTGAGCGTCAGCGCCGGATCCTTGGCGATGAGCTCCGGCTCGTATCCCGTCACCGCCAGCTCGGCGAAGACGACGAGCCGGGCGCCCTGCCCGGCCGCCGCCTCGACGAGACCGCGCACGGCCCGGCCATTGGCCCCGATGTCACCCGGCAGGGACGTGAACTGTGCGGCGGCAATCCTCATGCGCCCATCATCGCGCTCCTGCGGCTGCTCAGCCCGACGATTCCGCCGCCACCCGGATGATCTCCCTGACCTGCGCGATGATGTCCAGCCGGTTCCGCACGAACACCGGGTCGGTCACCTCCGTCGTGTTGCCGTCGCCGAACTGCAGGACCGGCGTGTGGACATGGCCGCCGGGGATCGTCAGGCCCAGCCTGTCCCGCAGCAGCGTCGCACGGTAGGCGATCTCGTTCGAGAGGTAGTCGCCGCCACCGCCGGCCCGCGCCGTGGAACCCGGCGTCGGTCCGTTCGGACGGACGACCGGGGTCGTCGAGCCCGCCGGGATCTCCGTGACCGACGTGTTGTCGTAGACGGGGAAGCGGCCGGTGACAGCGGCCGTGATCGTCGCGTACGGCAGGGTCGTGGTCGTCCACTGCGGCTGCGTCGCCGGATCGCTCACCGGCACCGTCTCGGTGCGCGAGATGTTCTCGTTGTCCCCGAACCCGCCCCGCCATGCCCCGTTCGTGCGCTCGATGTCGATACGGCCGACCCGGCCCTGGCTCACCGTCGTGAACACGTCCGCCTGCGGCAGCTTGCTCCGCAGGGTCCGCTCGACCGTGCCGTCCGCGAAGTCCTGCCAGCGCACCGGGAAGACGGCCGTCTCGATACGGGCCGGCCCCTTCGCCGTACGGATCCAGGTGCCGTCCAGCGCCAGCGCCGTCGCCCCCGACGGGTTGCTGATACGGATGTCGCGGTCCAGCGTGAACGGATCGAAGCCCGTCATCACGATGCGCTGGAAGCCCTTGCCCGCCGGGAGGTTCATCGAGTCCTGGCCGCGCGAGGAGCGTTCGAGGCGGTCCAGCAGACCGGCGCGCTGTGCGTCGCTCAGGCCGAAGTCCGGCTGCCACTGCCGCAGTTCGCGCGTCATCCCCAGGCGCGCCCAGTACAGCGGACGGTCGTCGTCCCGGCTCAGGTCCGCCTCCTGCGCGGGCCCGCGCCCCTGCGCCCGGTCCACCGCCCGGTCCCAGAGCGCCGCACCGTGCCGGGCGACGGCCTTCTCGGCCTGCCGGTACGACCGTGCGCCGGACAGCCCGTTCGCGAACCGGGCCGCCACCGTGCCGAATCCGCTGCGCCGCAGGATCTCCTGGGGCACGGCCTTGTCCAGCCGCGCCTCCTCCACGGTCACCGGTGCCATCGGGGCCGGACCGGCGACCGCGAGCGGCGGTCCCGCCAGAGCCAGGGCGAGGGCGGCAACGCCGACCACGGTCATGCGCGCAGATATCCGGGACACGGGAATCCTTCCGTCGGGGGGTGGCGGAAGTATCACCACAGGAGCCGGTGCCCTGGCTACCCGCACTTTCCGGAGAAAAGCCTCAGGAAGCCCATGACTGGCCGGCCGTCGGAAAGGCGGTCACGCCGGGGGCTCGGCCGCGGTGATGTTGCGGTACGCGATCTCCGCGAGCCGCTCCTGTCCGTTGCGGCTCGGATGGAACCAGTCCCAGCGGCTCAACTGGTCGCCGCTGAACCGGTAGTCGAAGACCGCCCCGCCGTCGTAGCGGCAGCGCGCGTCCTTCGTGCACACGTCCTTCAGTACCTCGTTGTACGCCACGACCCGGTCCTGCACCTGTGTGCGCCGCTGCTGGGCCTTGACGCTCACATCGTCCGCGTCGCCCAGCATCGAGGCGCAGATGCCCAGCTTCCAGATCTGCCGCCCCAGCGGATTGCCGCGGCCGGTGGACCAGAGCCGCTTCAGGTCCGGCACGCTGGAGACGTACACCTGGGACTTGGGCGACGCACGCCGCAACTGGCGCAGTGACGCGGTGAACGAGGCACGGAAGTCCTCGACCGGCGTCATCAGGTCGGTCCTGTCCGCGCAGGCGTCGTTCGAGCCGACCATCACCGTCACCAGGTCGGGCTTCTTGGCCGCCGCCTGCGCCATCTGCGCCGGCAGATCGTCGACCTCGGCGCCGGAACGCGCGTAGTTCCAGGCGCGCTCGGCGATCGCGGGAGCACCCA
Organism: uncultured Actinomycetota bacterium; assembly: GCA_963836215.1. GTDB lineage: Bacteria > Actinomycetota > Actinomycetes > Streptomycetales > Streptomycetaceae > Streptomyces. Next base: position 2,351,061 of record CAWIIU010000005.1, on the reverse strand, counting down.
TCAGCCGCAGCGCCAGGCTGTTCACCCGGGCGTCCGTGCCGGTCGCCCAGGACACCTCGGGGCAGTCGGAGAGCACCACACAGGCGTCGAAGCCGCGGGTGATGGAGTCGCCCACGGCGGCGAGGCTGTCGGGGCTGCGGTCCCACAGGGGGGTGGGCGAGGGGCTGCGGCGGGCCTGCGAGCCGTTCGCCTGTGGACCCGACGCGGAGTCACATCCCGTCAGCGCACCGGCCGTGAGGAGCGTGACGGCTGTCAGGGCCACGGCGCCGACGCGCACGCGGTGCCTTCGAGTGGTCTCGCGCATCCCCGGTTTCCCCTCCGTATCACCCGTGTCGGGGGTCCTCGCGAGTGAAAGCTTGGTACGGACGGCCCCCAGGACCGACATTACGTCACCCTGCGGACACCTACTCACGGTAGCTTTTCCCCGTCGACCCAGAGGCATCGCGCCCGTCGGCTCCGGTAAATTACATCACGTCACATACTGTCCGTTTTGTGGAGTTTAACTCCCGATGATGTTTACTGGGGCTGCTGGGAATGGCGATCCTCGTCCCACACTGGAGGTCCGGGTGACGACACGTGGCGTTCTGTACGTTCACTCCGCACCGCGCGCGCTCTGCCCCCACGTCGAATGGGCCGTCGCGGGTGTACTCGGCGTGCGGGTCCAGCTCGACTGGATCCGGCAGCCCGCGTCGCCCGGCACCTGGAGAGCCGAGTTCTCCTGGCAGGGGCAGGTGGGCACGGCGTCCAAGCTGGCGTCCGCGCTGCGCGGCTGGCATCTGCTGCGCTTCGAGGTGACGGCGGAGCCGTGCGCGACGGCGGAGGGTGAGCGCTACAGCGCCACGCCGGACCTCGGCATCTTCCACGCCGTGACCGGCATGCACGGCGACATCATGATCCCCGAGGACCGTCTGCGGGCGGCGCTGGCACGGTCGGCACAGGGGGAGACGGAGCTCGAGGCGGAGATCGCGAAGCTGCTGGGCAAGCCGTGGGACGACGAGTTGGAACCCTTCCGCTACGCGGGCGAGGGCGCGCCGGTGAGGTGGCTGCACCAGGTGGTGTAGTGCTTGCGGAGAAGCAGAACGCCGGCGGGGCTGCGTGTGCAGCCCCGCCGGCGTTCTGATGTGCAGGGGGTCGGGGGCGGGAGCCCCGGACGGTCAGACCGTGCGGAACGCCAGGACCACGTTGTGGCCGCCGAAGCCGAACGAGTTGTTGATCGCCGCGATCGTGCCGTCCGGCAGCGACCTCGGCTCGCCGCGCACGATGTCTGCGTCCACAGCCTCGTCCAGGTCGTCGACATTGATCGTCGGCGGCGCCGTGCGCGTGTACAGCGCCAGTACCGTCGCGACCGTCTCGATGCCGCCCGCGCCGCCGAGCAGGTGACCGGTCATCGACTTCGTGGCGGACACCGCCACATGGTCGAGGTCGTCGCCCAGCACTGCCCGCAGCGCCTTCACTTCGGCCACGTCACCCTGCGGGGTCGACGTCGCGTGCGCGTTCAGGTGAACGACCTCCTCGGGCTTGAGGTCCGTCGTCTCCAGCAGGTTGCGCATCGCCGCGGCGATGCCGCGGCCCGTCGGCTCCGGCTGCGCGATGTGGTGGCTGTCCGCGGACAGACCCTGGCCCAGCACCTCGCAGTAGACTTTCGCGCCGCGCTTCGCCGCGTGCTCCGCGGACTCCAGGATGACGACACCCGCGCCCTCGCCGAGGACGAAGCCGTCACGGCCCGTGTCGTAGGGACGGGACGCCTTCTCGGGCTCGTCGTTGTTCTTGGACATCGCCATCATGTTGGCGAACGCGGCGATGGGGAGCGGGTGGATGGCCGCCTCCGTACCGCCGGCGACGACGACGTCGGCACGGCCGGTGCGGATCATCTCCACCGCGTAGCCGATCGCCTCGGCGCCGGACGCGCAGGCGGACACCGGAGTGTGCACGCCCGCCTGGGCGTTCACCTCCAGGCCGACGTTGGCGGAGGGCCCGTTCGGCATGAGCATGGGCACGGTGTGCGGGGAGACGCGGCGTACGCCCTTCTCCTTGAGCACGTCGTACTGGTCCAGCAGAGTCGTTACGCCACCGATGCCGGAGGCGATCACCGCGCCGAGGCGGGCCGGGGCGATCTTCTCGTCCTCGCCCGCGGGTGCGGTGTAGCCGGCGTCCGCCCAGGCCTCACGGGCCGCGATCAGCGCGAACTGCGCCGAGCGGTCCAGCTTGCGGGCGAGCGGACGCGGCAGGACCTCGCTCGGGTCGACCGCCGCGGGGGCGGCGATCCGGACCGGGAGTTCGGCGAAGCGTTCGCCTTCGAGGGGCTTGACCCCGGAGCGTCCGGCGAGCAGACCCTCCCAGGTCGATGCGCTGTCGCCACCCAACGGTGTGGTTGCGCCGATACCGGTGACGACCACGGTGCGATTGGTCGAGCTCACAGGAATTCTTTCTCCACGTGTAGGGGGTGCTGAATGATCACGGCGCCACCGCCAGGTGGCGACAAGCGCGTCTCAGGCTCAGGCCTGGTGCTTGGCGATGTAGTCCGCGGCGTCGCCGACGGTCTTGAGGTTCTTGACGTCGTCGTCCGGGATCTTGACGTCGAAGCGCTCTTCGGCGGCGACGACGACCTCGACCATGGACAGCGAGTCGACGTCCAGGTCGTCGGTGAAGGACTTGTCCAGCTGGACGTCCTCGACCGGGATACCGGCGATCTCGTTCACGATCTCCGCGAGACCGGAAACGATCTCTTCCTGAGTGGCGGCCATGTGGCGCTCCTTCGGTGTTGAATCAGAGGGTTGATCTGGGCGATGCCCGGAAGATCCGGTTGCCTAGGGGAGGGTAACGACAGTGGCTGCGTAGACGAGACCCGCCCCGAAGCCGATGACGAGCGCCGTGTCGCCGCTCTTGGCCTGCCCGGTCGCCAGAAGCCGCTCCATGGCGAGCGGGATCGAGGCGGCCGAGGTGTTGCCGGTGGTCTCCACGTCACGGGCGACCGTGACGTGCTCCGGCAGCTTGAGGGTCTTCACCATCGAGTCGATGATCCGCATGTTGGCCTGGTGCGGGATGAAGACGTCCAGGTCGTCCGCGCTGATCCCGGCCGCGTCCAGCGCCTGCTGGGCGACCTTCGCCATCTCGAACACGGCCCAGCGGAAGACCGCCTGACCCTCCTGGGTGATGGCGGGAAACTTGATCTCGCCCTGTTCGTTGAGCGGAAGCTTCGAGACATCACCGACGTGGTACTCGTTCCACGGCACGGTCTGCTTGATGGTCTCGGACTTGTCGCCCTCCGAACCCCAGACGGTGGGGCCGATGTGCGGCTCGTCGGACGGGCCGACGACGACCGCGCCCGCGCCGTCGCCGAACAGGAAGGCCGTCGCGCGGTCCTCCAGGTCGGTCAGGTCGCTGAGCCGCTCGACGCCGATGACGAGGACGTACTCGGCCGAGCCCTCGACGATCATGCCCTTGGCCAGGGTCAGGCCGTAGCCGAAGCCCGCGCAGCCGGCGGAGATGTCGAACGCGGCCGGCTTCCCGGCACCGATCTTGTCGGCGATCTCCGTGGCCACGGCCGGGGTCTGCCGGAAGTGCGACACCGTGGAGACGATCACGCCACCGATCTGCTGCGGCGTGATCCCCGCGTCGGCGATCGCCTTGCCGGAGGCCTCGACGGACATCGCGCTGACGGTCTCCTCGGGGGAGGCCCAGTGCCGGGTCGAGATGCCGGAGCGGGAGCGGATCCACTCGTCCGAGGAGTCGATCTTCTCGAGGATCACCTCGTTGGGCACGACACGGGCGGGGCGGAAGCCGCCGACACCCATGATCCGTGCGTACGGGGCGCCCTTGCTGGGCTTGATCTTCGACATGCTCTGCGGCTCCTTGTCAGGCTGCTGAATGCTCGGCGACAAGCGTGCGGGCCGCGTCGAGATCGTCGGGGGTCTTGAGGGCGAGCGTCTGCACGCCCGGCAGCGCGCGCTTGGCCAGACCGGTGAGCGTGCCGCCGGGGCACACCTCGATCAGGGCGGTCACGCCGCGCTCCTTGAACGTCTCCATGCACAGGTCCCAGCGGACGGGGTTGGCCACCTGGCCGACCAGCCGCGCGATGACCTCGTCGCCCTTGGCGACGACCGCGCCGTCCCGGTTCGAGACATACGGCAGCCGGGGGTCGGAAACCTCGAGGTTCGCCGCGGCTCCTTCGAGCGTCGCGACCGCGGGCGCCATGTGGTGCGTGTGGAACGCTCCGGCCACCTTCAGCGCGATGACCCGGGCCTTCTCCGGCTTGTTCTCGGCGAGCGCGGCGAGCTGCCCGGCGGTGCCGGCGGCGACGATCTGACCCGCGCCGTTCACATTCGCCGGGGTGAGTCCCAGGCTTTCGAGGTGCGCCACGACCTGGTCGTGGTCGCCACCGAGCACGGCCGACATGCCGGTCTCGGTGACCGCGGCGGCCTCGGCCATGGCCAGACCCCGGGTCCGTACGAAACCGAGCGCGGCCGTCTCGTCGAGGACGCCCGCGAACGCGGCGGCGGTGATCTCACCGACGCTGTGGCCCGCGACGGCGTCCGGCGTGATGTCACCGAGCGCGGACGCGGACAGCAGACCGGCGGCGACCAGCAGCGGCTGCGCGACGGCGGTGTCGCGGATCTCGTCCGCGTCGGCCTTCGTGCCGTAGTGGGCGAGATCGAGTCCGATGGCGGCCGACCAGCCCGCGATGCGGTCGGCGGCGCCGGGGAGGTCGAGCCAGGGAGTCAGGAAGCCGGGCGTCTGAGCGCCTTGGCCGGGAGCGACGAGTACGAGCACCCTCACACTCTCTCTTGTATGCGGCTCCGGCCGCCCGTGGGGACAGGGACGAAGAACCGTCAGGGGAATTGTTGGTGTCCGACAAAAGTCTAGGACTGCGAATCGATGGCGGCCAGACGCCCGAGGATGAGCGCGATCCGCAGAGTGAACGCGGACCGTACATCGGACGGCGACCAGCCGGTGACGTCAGTCACACGTCGCAGCCGGTAGCGCACGGTGTTGGGGTGGACGAACAGCATTCGAGCGGCACCTTCGAGGCTACTCGCCTGCTCCAGATAGACGCTCAAGGTTTCCAGAAGCGCCGACCCCGCTTCTTCCAGCGGTCTGTAGATCTCCTCCACCAACTGCTCGCGCGCGGCAGGGTCGGCGGCGATCGCGCGCTCCGGCAGCAGATCGTCCGCGAGAACGGGACGCGGGGCGTCCTGCCAGGCGGAACACGCCTTGAGCCCCGCGGCAGCGGCCTGTGCGGACCTGGTGGCGGCCAGCAGGTCGGGGACGATGGGCCCGGCGACCACATTTCCGGCCGCATACGGTCCGATCAGAGCCTTGGCGACCTGCAGCGGATTGTCGCTGCCGCCCGCGATGACGACGAGCCGGTCGCCGAGCACTCCGGTGAGGACCTGGAGCTTGGCGTGCCGGGCGGCGCGCCGGATCGCCTCCACGGTCAGCTCACTGTCGCCGTCGGGCGCGGTGCCCAGGATGACGCAGACGTGCTCCGGCGAATTCCAGCCGAGAGCCGCGGCGCGGGAGACGGCGCCCTCGTCGGCCTCGCCGGACAGGACTGCGTTGACGACGAGGGACTCCAGGCGCGCGTCCCAGGCGCCTCGGGCCTCGGCGGCCTGCGCGTACACCTGGGCGGTCGCGAAAGCGATCTCCCGGGCGTAGACGAGCAGCGCCTCGCGCAGCACCGACTCGTCGCCCGGGGCGGCGACCTCCTCGATCGCCGTCTCCATGACCTCGATCGTGGTCCGCACCATCTCGACGGTCTGGCGCAGGGTGATCGCCCGGGTCAGTTCCCGGGGAGCCGTGCCGAAGACGTCGGTCGAGATCGCCTGAGGGGTCTCCGGATGCCGGAACCACTCGGTGAACGCCGCGATACCCGCCTGTGCGACGAGACCGATCCACGACCGGTTCTCGGGTGGCATCGCCCGGTACCAGGGCAGCGTCTCGTCCATGCGGGCAATGGCGTTCGCGGCGAGCCTGCCGGACGACTGCTCCAGGCGGCGGAGGGTCGCGGTATGCGGGTGGGGGGCGTTCGCTGCATGTTCGGGCACGGGGACAAGAGTGCCTTATCAGGACGCCTTCGCTAAGTGGCGGGGTTCTCCGTCCTGCGTCGGCGGGCCCGGCCGCGGGGCTACGGTGGATCCGTGATTGACGTACGGCGCTCCGCCGACCGCTACCGCGGCGGCGAACCCGGAGCGGGCATCGAGTCCCTGCACGCCTTCTCCTTCGGGCGCCACTACGACCCCGACAACCTCCGCTTCGGCGCGATCCTCGCCTGCAACGAGGAGCGGCTCGCCCCCGGCGCCGGCTTCGACGAGCATCCGCACAGTCACACCGAGATCGTCACCTGGGTCGTCGAGGGCGAGCTCACCCACCGCGACTCGACGGGCCGCGCGACCGTCGTACGCCCCGGGGACGTCCAGCGGCTCAGCTCGGCCGGCGGGGTCCGCCATGTGGAGCGCAACGACGGCCACGTGCCGCTGGTCTTCGTCCAGATGTGGCTCGCCCCGCTGTCCCCGGGCGGCGAGCCGCTGTACGAGATCGTGCACGGCATCGCCGACTCGACCCCGTACGCCCTCCCGGAGGCGGCAGCGATGCTCCACGTCCGCCGCCTGCCTCCCGCCGCCCGCACGGCGATCCCGGACGCGGCGGCGGTGTACATACACGTGGTGCGCGGCGAAGTGCACCTGGGGGAAGTGGAGTTGGGCCCCGGCGACTCGGCGCGGGTCACGGAAGCCGAGGGCCTGGAACTGAGGGTGGGGACGCGGGCGGCGGAGGTCCTGGTCTGGGAACTCGGCTGAGCTGCGCGCCTAGTCCTGCCAGTGGAACAGCAGGGTGCCGACATCCAGCGGGGCGCGGTTGCCGAAGTAGTAGACACACAGGTCGGTGACCCGGACGGCGCCCGTGGTGTCGTCGATCCAGCGGAATCCGGCCGATTCGAGGGCCCGGCGGGCGGCGGGGTCGGTGTCGTCCCCGGCCGCGAACCGCCCGAGGGTACTGACGCAGAGCTGCTTCCCGCCGCCGTACGCGATCACGTGGTACGTGCCGCCGCCCTGCTGGTGGTGCTCGCCGCAGTCCACCGGCTTGCCGGGTGCGAGGTTCGCCGCGGTGAGCGCGGCCGTTGCGCGGCGGAGCTGTTCGTCCACGTCGGGGCGGGGCGGAGGCTCGGTGCACAGCACCTCGACGCGCCAGCGCGGGTCGCTCTGCCGCCGGCAGCCGGGCGCGTACTCGTGCACGATCGCGAAGCGCAGTTCCTCGTCCAGACCCGGGACTTCGACCCGGGGACGCCCGAGCGCGTCGTAGATCACCCGGGTTTCGGCGGCGTCCTCCGTGAGGCGGTACAGCGCGTACGCGGCCCACAGCTTCGCCTCGGTCGTCGGGGCCTCGTCGAGGTAGTGGCGCAGCCGGTCCGGGTCGTCGGCGAGCGACTGGGCGAGGTGCGCGACCTTCCGGTCGGGGTCCGCGAGCGCGTCGGTCACGTCCTCGTCGGCGCGGGCCGCATACGGATCCGGAAGGCCCGGTCCTCGGGCCGTGCGTCACCGAGTTCGTCCAGGACCGCGTCGAGCCCGTACCGGGCGGCCAGCGCGTCGAGCCCGGCCTCGCCGAGCGCCTGGTTCCGCGGCCACGGATCGTCCGCGAGCGTCGCCAGGTCCCGCGCCGCCGTACGGTCGCCGAGCCTGCCCCGCGCCTGGAGGAACGCCTCGGGCATGCCGAACGACTGCTCCGTCCGGCGGTCCTCGTGCCGCAGCCAGGGCAGGAGTTCGTCCCGGTCCGCGAGCACGTCCAGCAGCGCGCGGCGTACCTCGCTCACATCACCGGAGTCACGGACCCGCGCGAGCAGCTCGGACACACGCGCCTCGGGCACCCGCCCGGACAGCGCCAGCGCGCACGGCCTGCGACGCCACCAGGGGTGAGCCCGGTCGGCCACAAACCGGGCGAGCGCGTCCGCGTCGAACTCGCGCAGGGCGGCGGCGTCTTCGCTTCTGGCCTGCGGGATCAGGGCCTCGATGTCTCGCATCCGGGGATGCTACGGGACGGTCAGAGGCTGCTGACGAACGACTGCCAGGCGTCCGCGCCGACGAGCAGGACGGGGCCGGCCGGGTTCTTGCTGTCACGGACGGGGACGGCGGGGGTGGGGCAATTGTCGGCGACCTCGACGCACTCGCCGCCGGTGCTGCCGCTGTACGACGACTTGCGCCATGTCGCGGTGCCGGTCACGGTGCACTCGACGCAGTCGCCGCCGGTGTTGCCGCTGTACGACGACTTACGCCACCGCGCGTTGCTCAGGTCCGGACCGGTCTCCATAACGCTCCTCCATCACGCGCGTGATCAGCGCCGCCGAGCCCTCCACGGAGAGGGCGGCGGCCTGGCAGTGAGCGTAACGGCGGGAGGCTTCCCTGACAGTCTCGGGGTTGGCCGTCATATGGCCGGAGACGACGTCCTCCGTGTAGACGATGTCCGGGTCGTCGTCGAAGCGCAGCAGATTGAACGACCCTGCCAGGCTGGCGTGTTCACCGGCGGAATTGGGCAGCACCTGGACGCGCATCCAGCGGTGCCCGGTGAACTCCAACAAGCGGCCGAGTTGCCTCCGCATCACCTCGTGCCCGCCGATCGGCCGGTGCAGCACCGCCTCGTCGAGGATCGCCCAGGCCAGCGGCGGTTGCTCCCGCTCCAGGATGCGCTGGCGTTCCACGCGGGCCGCGACCAGCCCGTCGAGGTCGTCCGGCATACCGGTCGCGAGCACCGCCCGCGCGTACTCCTCCGTCTGCAGCAGCCCGTACACCAACTGCGCCTGATACGTGGAGATGTACGCCGCCTTCGCCTCCATCTCCGCGTACGGCTGGAACCAGTTGGGCAGCTGGCTGCGCAGGACCAGGCCCACCAGGCGCGAGAACACCCCGTCCGTGCCGAGAGCCGCGTCCACCCGCTCGGAGAAGTCGCGGGTGGGGACCTTCTTCGTGGTCTCGATCTGGCCGATGAGTGAGCCCGTGCAGAAGATGATCTCGCCCAACTGGCCCTGTCTGAGCCCGTTGGCCTCCCGCTGGCGGCGGAGCTCCCAGCCGTAGTAGTCGAGCGGGGATGCGCTGGGGTCGAGTGACTGGATGTTGGCCACGGGGGCACCTCCGGCCTGCAACGCCTCGCGGCGTTCGTTTCGGTTCGTAGCCGAGCGTAACCGTCACGTCGCACGCTGGTGACATGAATCACGCAACTGATCCGCAGGCGACGGATGTTGCCGCCCGGTACCGCGCCGACTACGCCGTGGGCGACCATTCGGCCCGGCACCTGCGCCGCATCCTGCGGCTCTACCTCGAGGGCTCCGGCCTGCTCGACGTCGCCGACGCGGCCGAGCTGGCGCTCACCGAGCTGATCGCGAACGTCGTACGGCATGTGCCCGGGCGCCGCTGCCGCACCTGCATCCTTCTCCGGGCCGACGGCGTGCGCGTGGAGGTGGCCGACGACTGTCCGAAGCTGCCCGAGCCGGCGGCACGCGACGAACTGTCCGACGGCGGGCGAGGGTTACTCCTCGTCGAAGCGGTCACCGACCGGTGGGGCGTCGAGCCGCATTCCGGCGGCCGGGGCAAGACCGTGTGGTTCGAGTGCCTGTCCAAGTCGCCGGATGACCGGCCGGGAAGGCTCAGCCGCGCAACTCCGCCAGGACCCCGTCCGTGAACGGCGGCCAGGCCTCGACGGCCCACGGGCCGAACGCCCGGTCCGTGAGCACCACGCACGCCGCCTGCGCGTCCGGGTCGATCCACAGGAACGTGCCCGACTGGCCGAAGTGGCCGAACGTGCGCGGCGAGGACGAACCGCCCGTCCAGTGCGGGGACTTGCCGTCGCGGATCTCGAAGCCCAGGCCCCAGTCGTTCGGCTTCTGGCTGCCGTAGCCCGGCAGGATGCCCGACAGGCCCGGGTGGACCACGGTCATGGCCTCCAGGACGGTGCGCGGGTCCAGCAGCCGGGGCGCCTGGACCTCGGCGGCGAAACGGACAAGGTCCTCGACCGTCGAGACGCCGTCCTTCGCGGGAGAACCGTCCAGCGACGTCGCCGTCATCCCGAGGGGCTCCAGCACCGCCTGCCGCAGATACTCCGCGAACGGGATGTCCGTGGCCTTGGCGACATGGTCCGCCAGCTGCTCGAAGCCCGCGTTGGAGTAGATCCGGCGCGTCCCCGGCGCTGCCGTCGTGCGGTGCTCGTCGAAGGCGAGACCCGAGGTGTGGGCGAGCAGATGACGGACGGTCGAGCCCTCCGGGCCTGCCGGTTCGTCCAGCTCGACCGCGCCCTCCTCGTACGCCACGAGCACCGCGTACGCGGCCAGCGGCTTGGTGACGGAGGCGAGCGGGAAGCGCTGCGACACCGGGCCGTGCGAGCCGGCGACGGTCCCGTCCGCTCGTACGACGGCGGCCGCCGCGGTCGGTACGGGCCAGGTGTCGATCGTCGTCAGGCTGTGCATCTGCATGTGTACGAGCCTAGAGCGTGAGCCTCATCGCCGGATCGGGGGTGCGGACGAAGCCGAGCGAGGCGTACAGCGGCGCCCCGTCCTGGGAGGCGCGCAGGTCGATCTTGGGGACGCCGCGCTCCCGGAACCAGCCCAGCAGGCCCTCCATGCAGGCGCGGGAGTATCCGCGCCGGCGCATGTCCGGGTCCGTGGCGACGGAGAAGACATAGCCGCTGATGCCGTGCGGATTGCCGGGCCCGCCGAGCCGGTACTCGATGGTGCCGACCGCGCAGGCCGCGAGCCCTCCCGGCCGCTCGACGACGAACGCGGTCAGATCACCGGCCGGGTCGGCCAGCTTCTCGCGGAGCACCTCGACGGCCGGGGGCTGCCAGCTGACGTCGGGATCGGGCCCCCGGTACGAGTCGTGCATGACCTTGCGGAGGCGTACCAGCTCTTCGGCGTCTGCGGGCGTGGCGCGGCGTGCGAGGCTCATGACCGGGAGGCTAATCAGGGCCCGGGTAAAACTGCCACCCGATTCTGCTTGCTTCGAGTGCACTCCAAGGTTTTAGCGTTGAGGGCATGACGCTGATCGAGAGCACGCCGGTACGAGTGGATCTCTGCAAGTCGGCTCCCCGTGCGCATCCACGCCCCGAGGGGCAGGACCGCTACACGATCAGCGAGGTCGCCGCCTTCACCGGACTCACCGCGCACACCCTGCGCTGGTACGAGCGGATCGGGCTGATGCCGCATGTCGACAGGTCGCACACCGGGCAGCGGCGTTTCACCAACCGAGACCTCGACTGGCTCGCCTTCGTCGGCAAGCTCCGGCTGACGGGGATGCCCGTCGCGGACATGGTCCGCTACGCCGAGATGGTGCGGGAGGGCGAGCACACCTTCGAAGCACGGCAGGAGCTCCTCGAGCAGACCCGGCGCGACGTGCTCGCGCGGATCGCGGAACTGAACGACACCCTGGCCGTGCTGGACCACAAGATCGAGTTTTACGCGGGCGCCCACCGGGCGTCGGAGAGGGTCCACCCCTGATGAGCAGCAACAGCAAGATCGCACAGGTGCGCCTCGGAACGGCCGGCCCGCTGGTCGGCGTGCAGGGCCTGGGCTGCATGGGCATGAGCGAGTTCTACGGAGAGACCGACGAGACGAGCGCGCGCGAGACCCTGGAGGCGGCACTGGAGGCCGGGGTCACGCTCTTCGACACGGCGGACGTGTACGGGCGGGGCGCCAACGAGACGTTCCTCGCGCCGTTCTTCAACGCCCACCGCGACGAGATATCCCTGGCCACCAAGTTCTCCATCGAGCGGACCGACGACCCGCACCACCGCGGCATCCGCAACGACCCGGCGTACATCCGCCAGGCCGTCGACGCGAGCCTCTCGCGGCTGAAGACCGACGTGATCGACCTCTACTACATGCACCGGCGCGACCCCGCGGTGCCGCTCGCCGAGTCCGTCGGCGCCATGGCCGAACTGGTCAAGGAGGGCAAGGTCAAGCACCTGGGCCTGAGCGAGGTCACCGGGCCCGAGCTGCGCGAGGCGCACGCCGTGCACCCGATCGCCGCACTCCAGTCGGAGTGGTCGCTGTTCAGCAGGGACGTGGAGCGCAGCGCGGTGGGCGCGGCGGCCGAACTGGGCGTCGCCCTCGTGCCGTACTCCCCGCTCGGCCGGGGCTTCCTCACCGGCGCGTTCGCGGACGCCGCCAAGGACCTGTCCCCGGAAGACTTCCGCAACCACCAGCCGCGGTTCACCGGCGACAACGCCCGGAACAACGCGGCCCTCCTGGAGCCGGTGCGGAAGATCGCCGAGGCGCACGACGCGACGCCCGGACAGGTGGCGCTGGCCTGGGTGCACCAGCAGTCGGATGTGCACTCGCTCGCCGTGGTCCCCATCCCCGGCACCCGCAAGGCCGGACGGCTCCGCGAGAACCTGGCGGCGACGGAACTGACCCTCACCGCCGACGAGTTGGCCCTGCTGGAGCCGATCGCCGGTCAGGTGGCCGGCGACCGCTACCCGGACATGTCCTCGACCTCGGCGGCCCGGGAGGTCTGAGCGCGAGAGCCCGCGCCGTCCCGGCCTACGCGAGACCGAGCGCGAAGACGGCGAAGCCCGCCGCGAGCAGCCCCGCTGCCGCGCGGCGGGCTCCCGTCGTCTTCGTCCACGGCGCCTCGAATCCGCGCGCGTACCGTCCGATCAGGATCAACAGCCCCGCGAACAGCGGCATCCACGCCAGCCGGGCCAGGATCCAGCCGAACGAGTCGGGGGCGGTGGTCAGCCCCGGCACCGCACCGAGGTACGCCCCCGGGACGGCCGCCGCCAGCATGGCCGTCTGGTGCCAGCACAGAATGGTCATCGCGGAAAGGTTGACGACCACGACCGGAGCCCAGAGAGCGGGCCGGGCGAGGAGTCCCCCGATGCGGTCGCGCAGCAGGATCGCCGCGCCGCTCTGCGCGGCGGCGAGGGCGAGGACCAGCAGCGACGGGGGATGGGAGTTGGTCCGTGTCTCGCCGGGGACGCCGACCATCGACGCCGGGTAGCCGAAGACGAGCAGCAGTGCGGCGAAGAGGGCCGCACCGCCGACGAGCAGCATCCGGGCGTGTCGCCGGGTGATCCGTCCCTCGCCCCAGCTGACGCCGAGCTGGTAGGCGAACAGCCAGCCCGGGAGGATGTTCAGTACGCCCAGCCAGGACGGCATCGCGTCGGCGCAGGGCCCGTACCGCAGGAGATCCACCACGGCGACGCTTCCGAGCAGGGGCGCCGCCGCCCAGGCGCCGAGCCGGCGTGCCACGCGTACGCAGTACGGCGTCAGCGCGGTCACCACGGTGTACACGCCGACGAACCACAGGGGTTGGACCACCAGGGTGGCGCCGGTGCGCAGGGTGTCGCCGGGCACGCCCAGCGCGTACAGCACGGGGATCAGCACGGCCCACACGGCGGTGACCCCGAGGACGGGCCGGCCGAGTCGGGTGACGCGCTGCTTCAGCCACTGGGCGGTGGAGTCCTCGCGGCGGCGGTACGAGAGCACGGAGGCGTAGCCGCCGACCAGGAAGAAGATGCCGAGCATCTGCAGCACCCAGCTCACGGGCGCGAAGAAGCCGAAGGCGGCGAGCGGGCTGGCGTTGTGCAGCGCCCCGTCCGCGTCGAGGGTGAAGCCGCCGAGCAGCCAGTGGCCGGTGGGCACGGCGAGCAGGGCGACGGCACGCAGCCCGTCGACGGCGCGGTCGCGGTGCGCGGGCGTCCGGGACTCGATCCTGTCGACGAGTTTCATCGGGCGCCTCCCCGGGCCGTGGCGGTCTGATCCTTCGCGATCCGGCCCTCCGCGATCGCGGCGAAGCCCTGGAGAGAGTCGGTGCCGGGGGCGAAGTAGCCGGTGTGTCCCTCGGCCCGCTCGGCGGGCACACGGCGTGCGCCGAAGGCGGGTGAGGCCGGGTCGTTGCCGTGGCCGAGCCCGAGGAGCTCCACGTGCGGCACCTTGGAGATCCAGTCCGAAGCGTCCTTGGCCGCCCAGAGACGGGCGTCGGTGCGCAGATCGCGGACGGAGTCGGCCCGCATGCCGGGGGAGCCGAGGACGACGATGTCGGCGGCGCGCAGCTCTCGGGCGGCGAGGCCGCAGACGACGGAGCCGTAGCTGTGGCAGAACAGGCTCGGCCGCGGTGCGCCGACGGCATCGAGTCCCTCGGTGAACCGGGCCAGGCGTACCGCTCCGGCTTCGGCCAGGTCGCCGGTGGCGGCGTCCAGTCCGACACCGACCGGAGTGGTGTAGCCGGTCCACGCGATGACCGCCGTGTCCCTGCCGGTCGCGGCGCGCAGGGACTTCGCCATGCCGGTGGGTGTGCCGTACGGGTCGTTCGCACGGTCGAAGGTCCCGGCGTCGATGTCCGAACCCGGCACGATCACGGAGACATGGCGGGCGTGCTCGAGATCGCCGTGGACCTCGGCGATCTGACCCCGGCCGCGCGGGTCGAACGCGAGGATCCGATGCCCCGGCCCGGCGAGCCGGGCGAGGGGAGTGCCGCGCAGGGCACGGGAGTTGGCCTCGTACCGCAGGGTGACGGGCACGCCGTCGAGATTGCCGACGACGAGGGGATGACGGCGTACGAGCGCCCGCTGTTCCGCCGGGCCCAACGTGGCGAAGAAGCCGGCGACGCGGGCGGGAGTGGTGTCCGCGGGGTCGGGCAGCCGCCGGCCCAGGGACCGGTCGGCGTTCCATGAGGCGGTACCGGGGGGCGGGCCGGTGACGGGCTGCTGTGCGTTCCCCGAGGCCCATCCCGCGGTTCCGGCGACCACCGTGGTCGCGAACGCGGCGGCCACCAGGGTTCGTTTGTAGCGGCGCATGCTCCCGCCCTTCCTCTTCTTCGTCCGTCTGCGTGACGGTGGGAAGGTAGGAAGAGGGTGGGTGAGTGGTCGTCACACCGGGGAGCCAGGTCGCAGGTGCTACCGGGGTATGAGCGGGCGGAGACCGGTCGCTTGAAACAGCCGCAGGCGCACCCGCAGGCTCAGGAGCCGGCCGTCCCGGGGCGGACCAGGCCCGATTCGTACGCGAAGATCACTGCCTGCGCCCTGTCGCGGAGGTCCAGTTTCGACAGCACCCGGCCGATGTGCGTCTTCACCGTCTGTTCCGCAAGCACCAGATGGCCGGCGATCTCCTGGTTCGACAGGCCCCGCGCGATCAGTTCCAGTACCTCGGTCTCGCGCGGCGTCAGCCCGTTCAGCCGCAGGGACGGGTCCTTGCGGGGCGCAGGGCGCTGGGCGGCGAAGTCCGCGATGAGGCGGCGCGTCACCGACGGCGCGAGCAGGGCCTCGCCCGCGGCCACCACCCGTACCGCCGCGATCAGATCCGCCGGGGGCGCGTCCTTCAGCAGAAAGCCGGAAGCGCCCGCCCGCAGCGCCTCGTACACGTAGTCGTCCACGTCGAAGGTCGTCAGCATCAGCACCTTGGGGATCCGCACCACCCCGGTGGGCGGCCGGAGGATCTCCCGTGCCGCCGCCAGCCCGTCCATCTCCGGCATCCGCACATCCATCAGCACCACGTCCGGATGCGCCGAACGCGCGACCTCCACGCCCGTCCGTCCGTCGGGCGCCTCACCCACGACGTCGATGTCCGCCTGCGCCGACAGCAGCGCCGCGAACCCCGCCCGCACCATGGCCTGGTCGTCGACAATGATCACGCGGATGGTCACGACGGGTTCTCCGAGGTAGGGGGAGTGGCGAGCGGCATACGGGCGGCCACCCGGAAGCCGCCGTCCGGCAGCGGGCCCGTGTCCAGCGTGCCGCCGGTCAACCGTACGCGTTCCCGCATGCCGACCAGCCCGTGCCCGGTCCCCGTCGTCTCCAGCGGCGAAGTGCGCGCTGCCGCCGGGCCGTTGACGACCAGCACGGTCAGATCCGTGCCGTCGGACGTCACCGAGACCCGCGTCGGCGCTCCCGGCGCGTGGCGCACCACGTTCGCCAGCGCTTCCTGCGCGATGCGGTAGGCCGACAGATCCACCGCCGGCGGCACGCCGTCGGGCTCGACCCCCAGCCTCAGTTCGGCCGGCACCCCCGCCCGTACCGTCGCCTCCACCAGCTGCTGGATGCGCGAGAGACCGGGCTGCGGAGCGAGTTCGCCGTCCGTGCCGTCGCTGCGCAGCACCGTGAGCAGTCGGCGCATCTCCGTCAGCGACTCGCGGGCGCCGGCCGCGATCGCCGCGAACTCCTCGTGTGCCGCGTCCGGCAGGCCCTCGATCCGGTACGGAGCCGAGTCGGCCTGCACGGTGATCACCGACATGTGGTGGGCGACGACGTCGTGCAGTTCCCTCGCGATGCGGGTCCGCTCCTCCAGCAGGGTGCGCTGAGCCCGCTCCGCCTCGCTGATGGTCTCCTGCACCACGAGTCGCTGCTGTGCGTCGCGGCGTTCCCGCAACGCGCCCGCGACGACCAGCACCACACCGGACAGCACGAACAACAGCATCTGGATGCCGTCGCTGCGTTCCTGCGAGATCAGTTCGAACAGCAGCCCCACCGCGCCGGTCGTCAGCCAGACGGCCAGCAGCGTACGGCGAGGTTCACGCAGTCCGAGGCAGACCATCAGCAGGAGATAGCCGACGACGACCATCGGGGTCCACGGCCAGCTCCGGTCGACCGTCCCGGCCGCGCCCATCAGCGCGAAACCCCCGAGCACATCGGCCGCGAACACGATCCACCAGGCCTGCAGCGGCCGGGTCACGGCCAGCAGCAGCGGCGCTGTCTGGGCGGTGGCCAGGGCGCCGGAGACCGCGCCGGACAGCCGGTAGTCCTGGGTCAGCACGCTGACGGTGACCGGCAGCAGCGTCACGACGGCCGCGAACATCACCACATACGGCAGCCACCGCAGCCACCGCTGCGGGGCCGAGCCCAGGATGGGGGCAGTGGACTGCGACGGTGTGCCGAGATCGGCCGCGAGCAGCCGCAGACGGCCCTTCACGGCGAGCAGTGTGCGGGTCCGTCGCGAGGGGGGCGGGGACTGGGGTGTTTTCGACATGGCCCGATCAGCGTAGGCAGACGGGCCGACCTGCGGCGTCATACTCCGGGTCCGCCGGCTGTGTCATACCCCGGTATGACACAGCCGGGCGGCCCGGGACTCTCACAGCTCCGCGAGCAGCTGCGCCTTCTTCGAGCAGAACTCCTCGTCCGTCACCAGTCCCGCCTGGTGCAGTTCCCCGAGATGCCGTATGCGCTCCGCGATGTCCGCCGGATCGCGACGGCAGGACTGCATCACCATCGCGGGCGCGCCGCCGGAGCTCTGTACGGATTCGAGAACCGCGGCCGCGAACGGCAGCGACTCGTGCACCTGGCCCTTGTTCAGACCGAACATCACCGCGGCCGGGTCCTGGTCCAGGGCGGGGCGGGACGTTTCGTCGCCGGGCTGGGCCTCGCGCCGCACCAGGCGCAGATAGCCGTCGAGCCCCTCCGGCGAGCGCCATTCGACACCGCTCAGCTCGGACACCGCGAAACTCTGGTCGCCGGCCTTCCACTTCGCGGACGACGCACCAGCCCATGACCAGCGGAAATCGACGTGCGAGCCGTCGAAGGACGCTTTGCCGTCGTACGCCTTGAAGTTCAGGGGCGCGGTGGGCGCGGCCACGGCATACCGTTCGGCGGGCCGGTCCGCGTCCGCGGGCAGCAGTGCGCGCAGTTCGTCGGCGTAGTACTCGGCGAGTGTCTCCCGGTCGGCACCGAGCACCAGCCGGTAGGGATCGCGCCCTTCCTTCAACTGCCCCGCCGCGGCCTCCATCAGAGGATCGGCACCGGGTCTCGGCGCAGCGTGCAGCACCACCGTCCCCCGCTTGCCCGGGGAAAGTGTCACCGATGCCAACGCCTCGTGGGGGATACGGCGTTCGCGGAGCGCCTGGAACAGCTTGGGCGCGCGGTGTCCCCGTTCAAAGCGGATGATCACGGAGTCGGACTCGAACTCCCACGTGGCTTGATTTCCGGCCAGCACATCACCCATGCGCCTCATCGTAGGCGGCGGGGGCCTGCGCGTCTTCCCTCGGTGCCGACCCCGGTCCACGAACTTCTACGCGCGTCAGGCTTCTTCTTCACCGTAAATACCACTGCGGCATGTGTCATCGGCGCCCGCACACGTGACGCCGTCGTACGAGCCGACGCCGATCTCGGCGAAGTTGCTGATGCTCTCCGTACCCGGCTCGAAATAGCCGGTGTGGCCGACAGCATCCGCCGCCGACATGACGCGCGCGCCGAACTCCGGTGCCACCGGGTCCTCGCCGTGTCCCAGCCCGCCGACCGCCAGATGCGGCACGTCCTGGATCCAGTCGTCGCTGTCGCGCATCGCCCACACCCGGGCGCGGGTGTGCAGGTCGGCCGCGTTCTCGGCGCGCATGCCGGGGCTGCCGGCCACCGCGATGTCGGTCACCCGGTCGGGCAGCCGGCGGGCGGCGACGCCGCAGACCACGGAGCCGTAGCTGTGGCAGAACAGGGCGACCTCGGAGTGGCCGGGCAGCACGTCGGTCAGCGCGTTCAGCCGTACCGCGCCGCTCTCCGCGAGCCGTCCGATGGCCGAGTCCATGCCGACGCCGACGGGCGCGGTGTAGTCGGCCCAGGCGATGACGGCGGTACGCGCACGCGGGGACGCCGCCCGCTCGGCGGCGTACAGGGACTTGGCCATGCCCACGGGCGCGGTGTACTTGCGGGCCGTCCGCTGGAACGTCAGCAGGTTCGTGTCCACCCCGGGGACGACGATCGAGATCCGCTCGGCGCGGGTGAGGTCGCCGTACACCTCGGCGACCCTGCCGGAGCCGGACGGGTCGAACGCCAGGATCTGCCGGTCGGGTTCCATCAGCGCCGCGTACCGGTTCATCCGGCGGGTGGCCTGGTGGCGGCCGTCCGCGGTGAGGTCGGCGGTGGCCAGGCGCGTGCGCTCCTGCTGGAGCGAGCGGCCGAGCGCGAGGCGGTTGGCGCGGTAACGCAGAGCGACGGGGGCGCCGTTGAGATTGCCGACCACGCGCGGGTACTTGGCGGCGAGCCGGGCGCGCTGGTCACTGCCGAGCGAGGCGAAGAACGCGGTGAGCCGGTGCGGCGGCGCCTCGGTGTCGGGAAGCGCACGGTCGCCTATGCGCGCGGTGCGCCAGTCGGCCAGTTCGGCCGCGACGACGTCGCGAGGTCCGCCCTGATGCCGTACGGCCGTCCAGCCGCTCGTCGCCAGCATCACGAACACGACCGCGAGAGCGAGGAAGGCACGCCAGGTGAGGAGCGTGGGGGAGGAGTCGAAGGAAGTCACTGCGGGACACCCTAGGAGACGTGAGGGGTGGCTCGCGAAGACCGTGAGACAGATCACGTGTTCAAGGAGTAAAAATGGGGAAGGAAGTGATCTGTCCCACGCGGGGGCGTGCACTCCGGCGCGATGAGGCACCGTTCGGTGACGGTATGTTCCGCTCCGCGCGGACCGCTAGGCGCGGTTCTCCTCATCGGTTTCCGGTTCGGTCGCCGGCTCCCGGGCCTGCCAGTTCTCCGCCAGCGCGGGCCGCAGGTGCTCCAGGTAGCGAGCCGTCAGGCTGCGGATCGCCTCGGGGCTCCAGTCGTCGCCCTGACCCCACAGCCGTCCCGTCACCCGCATCACGCCGCTGAGCGCGGCGACCGCGACACGCGGGCGCGGGTCGGTGTCGAGATCCACGCCCTCGCGCTCGGCGATCAGTTGCGCGATCCTCTCCTCCATCTCCGTGGAGCGGCGCAGATGTACGGCGAGCAGGGCGGGCGTCGACTCGATCATCAGATAGCTGCGCATGTGCAGTTCGATCGGGACGATCTCCGAGATCGCCTCACCGATGGTGTCCCAGCCGTCGAGAACCGCGTTGCGCATCGCTTCGAACGGCCCCTCCTGCGGCGGCCGTTGGCTGAGCGCCACCAGGAAGTGGGCCTCGGCGACCTCCTGGACGGCGAAGGCGACCTCTTCCTTGTTGGCGAAGTACCGGAAGAAGGTGCGCTGGGAGACGTCGACCTCGTCCGTGATCTCGTCGACGGTCGTCTGCTCGTACCCCTTGGTGACGAACAGCTCCAGCGCGGCGCGCACCAGCGCGTCACGGGTGAGCTGCTTCTTTCGTTCCCGCAGTCCGGTCGGCTCGGCCGTCACTTCATGATCCTCTTTCCGCCACTTCCGACCAGCTCAGCGTACCTGTGAGCGAGATGACAGCTACCGACTGGGGAATTGGGTTTGTCAACTGTCAGCGACTGACATTAGCCTCCTCGCATGACTAGTCAGACCACCGTCGACAAACTGCCGAAGGACCCGCAGGACTCCATAAAGGCCCCGGTCAAAGGGTTGCGCGGGCACCCCTGGCTGACGCTCTTCGCCGTCGCCATCGGCGTCATGATGGTCGCGCTGGACGGCACCATCGTCGCGATCGCCAACCCCGCCATCGCGAAGGACCTCGGCGCCACCTTCGCCGACGTCCAGTGGATCACCAACGCCTACTTCCTCGCCCTCGCGGTCACCCTGATCACCGCGGGCAAGCTCGGTGACCGCTTCGGCCACCGGCAGACCTTCCTCATCGGCGTCGTCGGATTCGCCGCCGCCTCCGGAGCCATCGGCCTCTCGGACAGCATCGCCCTGGTGGTCACCTTCCGTGTGCTGCAGGGACTGTTCGGCGCGCTGCTGATGCCCGCCGCGCTCGGTCTGCTGCGCGCCACGTTCCCCGCCGAGAAGCTGAACATGGCGATCGGCATCTGGGGCATGGTCATCGGCGCCTCCACCGCGGGCGGCCCCATCCTCGGCGGTCTGCTGGTCGAGCACATCAGCTGGCAGTCGGTGTTCTTCATCAACGTCCCGGTGGGCGTCGTCGCCGTCGTGCTCGGTGCGCTGATCCTCAAGGACCACCGCGCGGAGAACGCCCCGAAGTCCTTCGACATCCTCGGCATCCTGCTGCTGTCGGCGGCCATGTTCTGCCTGGTCTGGGCGCTCATCAAGGCCCCTGCCTGGGGCTGGGGCGACGGCAGGACCTGGGGCTTCATCGCCGTCTCGGTCGTCTGCTTCGCGTTCTTCGCCTACTGGGAGAACCGCGTCGCCGAGCCGCTCATCCCGCTGAAGCTGTTCCGCTCGGTGCCGCTGGCGGCCGGCACGGTCCTGATGGTGCTGATGGCCATCGCCTTCATGGGCGGCCTGTTCTTCGTCACCTTCTATCTGCAGAACGTGCACGGCATGAGCCCGGTCGACAGCGGCCTCCATCTGCTGCCGCTCACCGGCATGATGATCGTCGGCTCGCCGCTCGCCGGCGCGATGATCACCAAGACCGGCCCGCGTATCCCGCTGGCGGTCGGCATGGTGCTCACGGCGGTCGCCATGTTCGGCATGTCGACGCTGGAGACCGACACCGGCAGCCTGCCGATGTCCGTCTGGTTCGCCCTGCTCGGCCTCGGCCTCGCACCGGTCATGGTCGGCGCCACCGAGGTCATCGTCGGCAACGCCCCGATGGAGCTCTCCGGTGTGGCCGGCGGTCTGCAGCAGGCCGCCATGCAGATCGGCGGCAGCCTCGGTACGGCGGTGCTCGGCGCGGTCATGGCCTCCAAGGTCGACAGCGACCTCGCCGGCAACTGGGCCGACGCCCAGCTCCCGCCGCTCTCCCCGACCCAGCTGGACCAGGTGTCCGAGGCCGTCCAGGTGGGCGTCGCTCCGGTCGACCCCACGGCGCCGCCCGCCGTCTCCGCGAAGATCGTGGACGTCGCCCACGACACGTTCATGTCCGGCATGAGTCTGGCCTGCCTGGTCGCCGCGGGTGTGGCTGCGGTGGCGGTGTTCGTCGCCCTGCTGACCAAGCGCGGAGCCAATGCCGAGGCGGGGGCGGGCGCGGCCCACATCTGAGCCGGCGCGGGCCGCCTCCGGACGCCCCGCCCGCTCGTCAACCTCGCGTGTTCCACAGCCCCGCCGGGCACCCCCGGCGGGGCTGTCACCTATCCGGATGGTGCCGGCCGATCCCCCTTCCCCGGCCGCATCGGTGTGCTCCAGGCTCCCGGTCAAGTGATCACTTGCGTCAAGTGGTCAGTGACGACACGGGGGTTCATCGACATGCGTACGAAGACGGTTCTCACCGCGGCCGCCCTGCTCGGCACCCTGCTCGTGCCGGGCACCGCCACGGCCGCCGACCCGCCCCGGCTCGCCGGTTGCGGCGCCGGGCAGTTGTGCCTCTGGGCCGGGCCCGATTTCAAGGGCGCCCGCCAGACCCATGAGCTCTCCCGCCTCGACATCGACAGCTGTGTGCCGCTGCCCCCGGGAACCGCCGCAGAGTCGCTGGTCAACCGCACCGGGAGGCCCGTGACGACCTATCAGTCCGCGGAGTGCGCCGAGACCGGGGAGTTCGAGACGTATCCGGGTTCGGGCACCTGGGTGCCGCAGTCGCCGTACCGGGTACGGGCGTTCAAGGTCTGGGAGAGCTGAACGGGGGTACCCGGGGCTTCGTAGCCCCGATTCGGCAACCTCGGAGGAGTGATGATGGCGGGCTTCGGACACACCTCGCGCAGGCACCCTCGCTCACGCGGCCGGACGTGGTCTCGGAGCGGGCCGGACCGCGCGGCACTGGGAATCATCGGGCTGATCTGTGCGATCGCGGGTTTCTTCGTGCTGGGGATCATCCTCGGCCCGGTCGCGGTCGTCTGCGGCTGGCTGGCCATGGGGCGCCGCTGGAACGGCGCCCAGCCGGTCCCCGCGCTGATCGCCCTCGTTCTCGGCGCCATCGACACCGTCCTGGCCATCATCTGGCTGCTGGGAGCCGCGGTTCCCGGCAGCGGGATGTGGTGATCGTCAGCCTTGCACCACAGGCTCGTCGGACGGACCGGCCGGGGCGGGCACCGAGCCCGCCCCGGTTCCGGCTGCCCCGGGCGCCCCTGATCCCGAGGCGCCGCCACCCGGCAGAGCCGCGCCCGGCACGGCCGCACCCGACAGCGCGGCGATCTGCCCGCGCAGTTCCCGCACCTCGGTGGTCAGCGCCTCCAGCAGCGCCGTCTGGCGGCGCTCCTCGGCGTCGTCCCGCTCGAAGCGGGAGATGAACCAGGCCGCGATATTGGCGGTCACCACACCGAGCAGGGCGATGCCCGAGACCATCAGCCCGACCGCGAGCAGGCGGCCGAGGCCGGTCGTCGGCGCATGGTCCCCGTAGCCGACCGTCGTCATGGTCGTGAAGGACCACCACACCGCGTCGCCCAGCGTCTTGATGTTCCCGCCGGGCGCGTTCCGCTCCACATGGAGAACCGCGAGTGAGCCGAACATCATCAGCCCCACCACCGCACCCGCCACATACGTCGTGAGCGTGATCTGCGGTGCCATCCTGGCCCGCCGGCCCACCAGCAGCAGCGTGGAGACCAGCCGCAGCAGCCGCAGCGGACGCAGCAGCGGAAGGAGCACCGCGAGCAGGTCCAGCGGATGGCTGCGGATGAAGAGCCACTTGGCCGGGGCCAGCACCAGCCGGACGACGTAGTCGACGGCGAACGCGCCCCACACCACCCATTCGGTGACCGTGCACAGGGTGTGGACCCGGTCGTCCGCGCCGGGCGCCACGATCGGCACCGCGTACGCGACGGCGAACGCCACGGCCAGCGCCAGCAGCGGCGTCTGCATGCGCTCTTCCCACCGGACCTGTGCTGTTCGCTGCTTCATGACCGGCATCGTAGGCACGTCGAAGGGCGGTGGAACCCCGCGGGTCCCACCGCCCTTGTCCGGCTCTTGCTACGCGTCGCCGCCCGCGGGGCCCGGGTCGGCCGCCGTCACGTCCAGCAGCTGGTAGCGGTCCACGGCCTGCTTCAGCAGCGAGCGGTCGACCTTTCCGTCCCGCGCGAGCTCGGTGAGCACCGCCAGCACGATCGACTGCGCGTCGATGTGGAAGAAGCGGCGGGCCGCACCGCGCGTGTCCGCGAATCCGAAGCCGTCCGCACCCAGCGAGTTGTACGTGCCCGGCACCCAGCGCGAGATCTGGTCCGGCACCGAGCGCATCCAGTCCGATACGGCCACGAACGGGCCCTCGGCGCTCTGCAGCTTCTGCGTGACGTACGGGACGCGCTGCTCCTCCTCCGGGTGCAGCAGGTTGTGCTGCTCCACGTCGACGGCCTCACGGCGCAGCTCGTTCCAGGAGGTCGCCGACCAGACATCGGCCTTGACGTTCCAGTCCTCCGCGAGGATCCGCTGCGCCTCGACCGCCCACGGCACCGCGACACCGGACGCCATGATCTGCGCCGGGATCTGGCCCTGCTCGGCCGCCCGGTAGCGGTGGATGCCCTTGAGGATGCCCTCGACGTCAACGTCCCCCGGCTCGGCCGGGTGCTGGATCGGCTCGTTGTAGACGGTCAGGTAGTAGAAGACGTCCTCGCCGTGCGGGTGCTCGGCGTCGGAGCCGTACATCCGCCGCAGACCGTCCCTGACGATGTGCGCGATCTCGAAGCCGAAGGCCGGGTCGTAGGCGACACAGCCCGGGTTCGTCGAGGCGAGCAGCTGGGAGTGACCGTCCGCGTGCTGCAGGCCCTCGCCGGTCAGCGTCGTACGGCCCGCGGTGGCGCCGAGCACGAAGCCGCGCGAGAGCTGGTCGGCCATCTGCCAGAACTGGTCACCGGTGCGCTGGAAGCCGAACATCGAGTAGAAGACGTACACCGGGATCAGCGGTTCGCCGTGTGTGGCGTACGCCGAGCCGGCCGCGATCAGCGATGCCGTGCAGCCCGCCTCGGAGATGCCGTCGTGCAGCATCTGACCGGTCGGCGACTCCTTGTACGCGAGCAGCAGCTCACGGTCCACGGCCTCGTACTGCTGGCCGAGCGGGTTGTAGATCTTCGCGCTCGGGAAGAACGAGTCCATGCCGAAGGTGCGGTACTCGTCGGGCGCGATCAGCACGAACCGCTTGCCGATCTCCTTGTCCCGCATGAGGTCCTTCAGCAGTCGGACGAACGCCATGGTGGTGGCGATCGACTGCTGGCCGGAGCCCTTCTTCACAGCCGCGTACGTCTTGTCGTCCGGCAGCTCCAGCGGCTTCGACCGCACGACACGGGTCGGGACATAACCACCGCAGGCCTTGCGGTGGTCGTGCATGTACTGGATCTCCTCGGACTCGCGGCCCGGGTGGTAGTACGGCGGCGGGCCGCTCTCCAGCTGCTTGTCGGTGATCGGCAGGTGCAGCCGGTCGCGGAAGCGCTTGAGGTCGTCGACCGTCAGCTTCTTCATCTGGTGCGTCGCGTTGCGGCCCTCGAAGTTCGGCCCCAGCGTCCAGCCCTTGATCGTCTGCGCGAGGATCACGGTCGGCTGGCCCTTGTGCGCCTTGGCCGCCGTGTACGCGGCGTAGACCTTGCGGTGGTCGTGACCGCCGCGGCCCAGGTGCAGGATCTGGTCGTCGGTCATGTGCTCGACCATCTTGCGCAGCCGCTGGTCGTCGCCGAAGAAGTGATCGCGGATGTACCCGCCGGTCTCGGTCGCGTACGTCTGGAACTGCCCGTCCGGCGTGGTGTTCATCTTGTTGACCAGCAGGCCGTCGCGGTCCTGGGCGAGCAGCGGGTCCCAGGAGCGGTCCCAGATCAGCTTGATCACGTTCCAGCCGGCGCCGCGGAACTGCGACTCCAGCTCCTGGATGATCTTGCCGTTGCCGCGCACCGGGCCGTCGAGCCGCTGCAGGTTGCAGTTGACGACGAAGGTCAGGTTGTCGAGGCCCTCACGAGCGGCGATGGACAGCTGCCCGAGCGATTCCGGCTCGTCCATCTCGCCGTCGCCGAGGAACGCCCAGACATGCGAGTCGGAGGTGTCGGCGATGCCGCGCGCCTCCATGTAGCGGTTCATCCGCGCCTGGTAGATCGCGCCGAGGGGGCCGAGGCCCATCGAGACGGTCGGGAACTCCCAGAAGTCCGGCATGGACCGCGGGTGCGGGTAGCTGGACAGGCCGTTGGGGGCCTTGGACTTCTCCTGGCGGAAGCCGTCGAGCTGCGTCTCGCTGAGGCGGTCGAGCATGAAGGCACGGGCGTAGATGCCGGGGGAGGCGTGGCCCTGGAAGAAGATCTGGTCTCCGCCCTTGCCGTCGTCCTTGCCCCGGAAGAAGTGGTTGAAGCCCACGTCGTAGAGGGAGGCGGAGGAGGCGAACGTGGCGATGTGGCCGCCGACCCCGATGCCCGGGCGCTGGGCGCGGGAGACCATCACCGCGGCGTTCCAGCGGGTCGCGTTCAGGACCTTGCGCTCGATCTCCTCGTTGCCGGGGAAGAACGGCTCGTCCTTGGTCGCGATCGTGTTGACGTAGTCCGTGCTGCGCATCTCGGGCACGGCCACGCGCTTCTCGCGGGCCCGCTCGATGAGGCGGAGCATCAGATAGCGGGCCCGCTCCCGGCCCCGCTCGTCGACGGCGGCGTCGAGAGAGTCCAGCCACTCCTGGGTCTCTTCAGGATCGAAGTCCGGGACCTGGCTGGGAAGGCCGCCAATGATGATCGGGTTGCGATCTGATCCGGAAGCCACGCTATTCCTTCACTGTTCGGTGAGTTCTGCCTCTACGGGGTCTGCAACTGTGCGGTGCCGCAGCGCCTCCATCGTGTACCGCGAGGAGGAAAACGTCATCTCTACCGAGGGGTAACCACGGATCTCGCTGACATCCTGACCGGGGCACGTTCACCGGCCCGCTTGCCGGCCGGCGGCGGTCCGGTGCTGTTCCGGTACCAGTCCCGTCAAATCGCAACCTTACGCCCAAGGCGACAGCCCGTTTCGTTCCGCTGTTCGGTTCCGATGCAAGGGCCGAGTGGACGTAAAGTGGCAAACGCGGCGGAATGGTGTGGCATCCGTCGGCGCGACTGGTGGACGGTGTCCGGAGTTGCGTCGGGACGGGCGCAAACGTCACTGTTTCGGCGGTCTGCACGGCCGGGTACTTGCGCGATCCGCCCCGCCCGTGTGGACTACGGCCAACGCCACGCGTACGCGCGCGGCTGCAGCATTTTCCGAACATGATCAGGAGGCAAGCCGTGAGCGCGACCGCGGACCACGCGGAGGAGCGGACCAGCCCGGCCACAAGGCTGGGGTTCGAGCCCGGACAGGTGGTCCAGGAGATCGGTTACGACGACGACGTCGAGCTGGAACTCCGTGAAGCCATTGAGTCCGTGATCGGCCAGGAACTCGTGGACGAGGAGTACGACGACGTCGCCGATGTCGTTCTGCTCTGGTTCCGCGACGAGGACGGCGATCTGACGGACGCATTGGTGGACGCCATCGGTCTCATCGACGACGGCGGCGCCGTCTGGCTGATGACTCCCAAGACCGGCCGTGACGGCTACGTCGAGCCCAGCGACATCAATGAGGCCGCCCAGACCGCGGGTCTCTCCCAGACCAAGAGCATCAGTGCCGGCAAGGACTGGACCGGCAGCAGGCTGGTGACGCCCAAGTCGGCCAAGTCCAAGCGCTGAGCCGCGACAGCAGGCCCCCGGCCCCCTCCGACCCACGTCGGAGGGGGCCTTCTGTGTGGTGCGTAGGGTGGACCCGTCACCCGAACGGGCTCAGCGAAGGGATCCACACGACATGGCGATCGAGGTCGGCACCCAGGCCCCGGACTTCGAGCTGAAGGACAACCACGGGCGCACCGTGCGGCTCTCCGACTTCTGCGGTTCCCGAGGTCCCGGCCGCGCCAAGAACGTGGTGCTCCTCTTCTATCCGTTCGCCTTCACCGGCGTGTGCACCGGCGAGCTCTGCGCGCTGCGCGACGAGCTGCCGACGTTCGTCAACGACGACACCCAGCTGCTCGCCGTCTCCAACGACTCGATCCACACCCTGCGCGTCTATGCCGACCAGGAGGGCCTCGAGTACCCGCTGCTCTCGGACTTCTGGCCGCACGGCGAGACCTCCCGCGCGTACGGCGTCTTCGACGAGGACAAGGGCTGTGCCGTGCGCGGCACCTTCATCATCGACAAGGAGGGCGTGGTCCGCTGGACCGTCGTCAACGCCCTGCCGGACGCCCGTGACCTCAAGGAGTACGTCAAGGTGCTGGAAACGCTCTGATGCATCGGGGCCGACCTCCCGCGCCAAAGTCTGTTTTGCACGGGAACCGGTCACTAGGATCCACTCGTTGATCCGATACGAACGCACAACGGGGGCGCTGCCCCTCACACACCAATGGAGGACTCGTGGGAGTCAGCCTCAGCAAGGGCGGCAACGTCTCGCTGACCAAGGCCGCGCCCAACCTGACCGCGGTCATCGTCGGTCTGGGCTGGGACGCTCGTACCACCACCGGTGGTGACTTCGACCTCGACGCCAGCGCCCTGCTGACCAACACCGAGGGCAAGGTCGCCAACGACTCGAACTTCGTCTTCTTCAACAACCTCAAGAGCCCCGACGGCTCCGTCGAGCACACCGGTGACAACCTCACCGGTGAGGGCGAGGGCGACGACGAGCAGATCAAGGTCAACCTCGCGGGTGTTCCCGCCGAAGTCGACAAGATCGTCTTCCCGGTCTCCATCTACGAGGCCGAGAGCCGCCAGCAGTCCTTCGGCCAGGTGCGCAACGCGTTCATCCGCGTCGTCAATCAGGCGGACAACACCGAGCTCGCCCGCTACGACCTCAGCGAGGACGCCTCGACGGAGACCGCGATGGTCTTCGGCGAGCTCTACCGCAACGGTGCGGAGTGGAAGTTCCGTGCCATCGGCCAGGGTTACGCCTCCGGCCTGCGCGGCATCGCGCAGGACTTCGGCGTCAACGTCTGAGAGGCCGCCTTCCGTCCGGCGCCGCACTGCCTGGTGCGGCGCCGGACGTGCCTGTGCAACCACATCGTCTGCTGGGGAGGACCAAGATCATGGGCGTCACGCTCGCAAAGGGAGGCAATGTCTCCCTCTCCAAGGCCGCACCGAACCTCACTCAGGTGCTGGTAGGGCTCGGTTGGGACGCGCGCTCCACCACGGGAGCCGACTTCGACCTCGATGCGAGCGCGCTGCTCTGCAACGGCGGACGTGTTCTGGGCGACGAGTACTTCATCTTCTACAACAACCTCACGAGCCCCGACGGCTCCGTGGAGCACACCGGTGACAATCTCACGGGTGAGGGCGAGGGCGACGACGAGTCGCTGCTCGTCGACCTCTCCCGGGTGCCGGCCAACGTGGACAAGATCATCTTTCCGGTCTCCATCCATGAGGCCGACAACCGGGGCCAGACGTTCGGCCAGGTCAGCAATGCCTTCATCCGCGTGGTCAACCAGGCCGACGGCCAGGAGCTCGCCCGCTACGACCTCAGCGAGGACGCCTCCACCGAGACGGCGATGATCTTCGGCGAGCTGTACCGGTACGGCGGCGAGTGGAAGTTCCGGGCCGTAGGCCAGGGGTACGCGTCGGGTCTGCGGGGCATCGCTCTAGACTTCGGGGTCAACGTTTCGTAAAGCCGCGCACGAAGTGGGGAAACCCGGACTTGGTGCGGGGGCACCCGTACTAACACGATTGGGTACCAGTGGTTCTGAAAACCTTCGGCTGGTCGTTCGCGGTCACCGCGCTCGGCCTGGTCGCAGCGGTGCTCTACGGCGGGTGGACCGGGTTCGGCGTCGTAGCGATCCTGTCCGTCCTCGAGATCTCGCTGTCCTTCGACAACGCGGTGGTCAACGCCGGAATCCTGAAGAAGATGAGTGCCTTCTGGCAGAAGATCTTCCTCACGATCGGCGTGATCATCGCCGTGTTCGGCATGCGACTGGTCTTCCCTGTCGTCATCGTCGCCATCAGCGCCAAGATCGGCCCGATCGAGGCCGTCGACCTGGCGTTCAACGACGCCGAGCGCTATGAGCAGTTGGTCACCGACGCCCACCCGTCGATCGCGTCCTTCGGCGGCATGTTCCTGCTGATGATCTTCCTCGACTTCATCTTCGAGGACCGTGACATCAAGTGGCTGGCCTGGCTGGAGCGGCCCCTCGCCAAGCTCGGCAAGATCGACATGCTGTCGGTCTGCGTCGCGCTGATCGTCCTGCTCGTCACGGCGATGACCTTCGCCACCCACGCCCATCAGCACGCCGGGCACGCCGACAAGGCGGCGACCGTGCTGCTCTCCGGTGTCGCCGGTCTGATCACGTATCTGGTCGTGGGCGGTCTCTCCGGCTTCTTCGAGAACAGGCTCGAGGAGGAAGAGGAGCGCGAACACGAGGCCGAGGAAGAGGCGAAGAAGTCCGGCAAGCCGGTCTCGGCGGTCGTGATGGCGGGCAAGGCCGCGTTCTTCATGTTCCTCTACCTCGAGGTCCTGGACGCGTCGTTCTCCTTCGACGGCGTCATCGGCGCCTTCGCCATCACCAACGACATCGTGCTCATGGCCCTCGGCCTCGGCATCGGTGCGATGTACGTCCGTTCGCTCACGGTCTACCTGGTCCGCCAGGGCACCCTGGACGACTACGTCTACCTGGAGCACGGCGCGCACTACGCGATCGGCGCCCTCGCCGTGATCCTGCTGGTCACCATCCAGTACCAGATCAGCGAGATCATCACCGGCCTGGTCGGCGTCGTCCTGATCGCCTGGTCCTTCTGGTCCTCGGTGCGCCGCAACAAGGCACTCGCGGCCCTGGAAGGCGAAGAGACGGAGCCCGCGAAGGTGTGACCCCGAGGGGATTGAGGAACGCTCTGAGCGGGGCGGCTCCGAGGCACGGGCCTCGGCGCCGCCCCGTGGGGTTCGCGGGGTTCATCGATGTACGTGGGGGTGGGGCATGGCCTTCTGGGACGGCCTGTGGCGAGGGCGGGCGGCGACGCAGTTCGATTCGGGCAGCGCCGCGAGCAACTCGATCGAGCTGACCAAGCGGCGTCCGACGGTCTCGCTGACCAAGCAGGGCGCGGCCACCGGCAATCTGCGCGTCAACCTCTCCTGGCGGATGCGCACTTCCGACATCGAGGGCAGGTCCCGGCAGAGCGGCCGGCTGCTGCGGCACCCCTTCAAGCTCTTCCAGCCCGATGTGGTCCAGGCGCACACCCAGGGTGTGGTCAATGTCGACCTGGATCTGGGCTGCCTCTACGAGCTGGTCGACGGCACCAAGGGCGTCGTGCAGCCGCTCGGCAGCTTCTTCGGCTCCCTGAACGGTCCGCCCTATGTGAAGCTCAGCGGCGACGACCGGTTCGGCTCACCCTCGGGCGAGACGCTCTACGTGAACCTCGACCACCGCGAGTCGATCAAGAGGCTGCTCTTCTTCGCGTACATCTACGACCAGACGCCGGCCTTCGACCGCACGCACGCGCATGTGACGCTCTACCCGAGCAACGGCCCACGGGTCGAGATAGAGCTCGACGAACGGGCCCCGCAGGCGCGCTCCTGCGCCATTTTCGCCATGGAGAACATCAAGGGCGAGCTGGTCGTGCGCCGCGAGGTGAAGTTCGTGTACGGCTTCCAGGCGGAGCTGGACCGGCTGTACGGCTGGGGTCTGCAGTGGGGCCGCGGATACAAGAACCGGGTGTAGTCCGCGCGTGCGGCCTCTCGTGGGCTCAGGGGCGGACGAACTGGGGGCCCATCGGCGGCAGCCGGAAGTTCGGATCCGGGGCGAAGGCCGCGGCGGGCGAGGGCTGCGGATAGCCGTATGCCGGCCCCGTGGCGGGCTGCGGATACCCGTACGCGGGCTGGGTGAGCGCGGACTGCGGATCGCCGTAGGCGGGCTGCGGCGGGTGCGCGGGCGGCTCGGGGTGGGCCGAGGGCTCCGCGGCCGCCTCGGCCTCGTCCACCGAGATGCCGAAGTCCGTGGCCAGCCCGACCAGCCCGGTCGGATAGCCCTGCCCCACCGCGCGGAACTTCCAGCGGTCCCCGCGCCGGTACAGCTCACCGCAGATGATCGCGGTCTCCTCGCCGGTCTCCGGCTTCACATCGAACACCGCCAGCGGCTCGCTGTCGGCCCGGGACGCGTCGTAGAGCAGTATCCGCAGATCGCGTACATGCTGGAAGGAGTCGCCGTCCGAGGAGGCGGCGAGAACCACCTGGTCGACCGAGGCGTCCAGCGCGGAGAGATCCGCCTCGACGGTGTCGGTCAAATGCTCGGCGATGCGCTTCTTCGGCAGCCGCCGCACCAGGCCCGAGGGATGGCGCGGCTGGTTGTAGAAGACGAAGTCCTCGTCGGAGCGCACACGGGCGTCAGGGCCGAGCAGCAGGGCCGAGGCGTCCACGTCGGGGACGCCGGCGCCCGGCGTCCAGCGCAGCACGGCCCGTACCGCCGTGGCATCCAGAGGGACGTTCGAGCCCTTCAGCATCGCGTGCGTCATGCCCGTCATCCTGCCTTCCCGGGGGCCGCCCGGACAACGCGGGGCCCTTGTCCTCCGCCTGGGGACATGGGCATGGTGCAAGCGGGTTACCTGGAGTTCATGGACTTGGGGAACTCTTGACACTCAGTCGTACGTACTATTACCGGCCATGCACGTCGGGCCGCCAAAGCAGTACGGGGGAAATATATGCGTCATTTCGGGCACCTTCTGCCTGGCGTCCGCGAAAGTCTGTTCCACCAGGAGCCGTGTGACTTCACCGCGGACTCCTCCGCCCGTACGCTCGCGACCGCGCTCGGTGCCACGCTCTACAGCCCGGCCACCCGCCCCAAGCTCGCCGACGACGTGCTCAAGCAGGTCGGCCGCGGAGTCGTCTCCATGGTCCTCTGCCTGGAGGATTCCATCGCCGACGCCGATGTCGCGGCGGCCGAGGAGAACCTGGTCCGACAGTTCGCCGAACTCGACGCGCGGGGCGTGGAGCTGCCTCTGCTGTTCATCCGGGTCCGCGAACCCGCCCAGATCCCGGACCTGGTGCACCGTCTCGGTCCCTCCGCCCGGCATCTGTCCGGATTCGTACTTCCCAAATTCACCGATGAGCGCGGCGTGCCCTTCCTGGAGGCGCTCACCGACGCCGAGGCGGCGAGCGGACAGCGACTTTTCGCGATGCCCGTCCTGGAATCCCCGGAGCTTCTCCACCTCGAAACGCGCACCGAGACGCTGGCCGCCATCGCCCGCACCCTCGACAAGTACCGCGAGCGCGTCCTCGCCCTGCGGCTCGGCGTCACGGACTTCTGCTCGGCCTACGGGCTGCGCCGCGCGCCCGACATGACTGCGTACGACGTGAGGATCGTCGCCGGCGTCATCGCCGACGTGGTGAACGTGCTGGGCAGGGCCGACGGCACCGGCTACACGGTCACCGGCCCGGTGTGGGAGTACTTCCGCCTCCAGGAGCGCATGTTCAAGCCCCAGCTGCGCCGCAGCCCCTTCATGCAGGGCCGGGCCGAAGAGCTGCGCACCGCGCTCATCGAGCACGACCTGGACGGGCTGCTGCGCGAGATCGAGCTGGACCGGGCCAACGGCCTGCAGGGCAAGACCTGCATCCACCCCTCGCACGTCCTGCCCGTGCACGCTCTGTCCGTCGTCAGTCACGAAGAGTTCAGCGACGCACAGGACATCCTCCGTCCCGAGCGGGGCGGCGGCGGAGTCATGCGCTCCGCCTACACGAACAAGATGAACGAAGTGAAGCCGCACCGCGCGTGGGCCGAGCGCACCCTGCTGCGCGCCGAGGTCTTCGGCGTGGCCAGGGAAGAAGTCGGCTTCGTGGAGCTGCTCACGGCCGGGCTCTCCGGCTGAGGACGAACGGACGAGGAGAGAGACAGTCGACGTGAAGTGGTCGGGAACGTGGGTCGCGCAGCGGCTGGGCGTCGCACTCGAAGGCGACGAGCAGCTGCCCGCCCTGCTGGGTCTTGCCCTGCGCCGCAACCCCAAGCGCGCGCACCTGCTCGTGTCGAACGTGCTGGGCAAGCACGTACCGCAGTCGCCGGCCGTCGTGTACGGCGCGGGACACGACCTCGGTGAACAGGTGCGCAAGCTGCTGGGTGACGACGAAGCGGCGCGCGCGGTCGTCCTCGGCTACGCGGAGACGGCCACCGGCCTCGGCCACGCCGTCGCGGACGGCGTGGCCCTCGCGCCGTATCTGCACTCCACGCGCCGCCCGGTCGAGGGCGTGGCCCGCGCGGGCGGCTTCGAGGAGGCCCACTCGCACGCCACCTCGCATCTGCTGCTGCCCGAGGACCCGGCGCTGCTGGCGGGCGACGGCCCGCTGATCCTCGTCGACGACGAGTTCTCCACCGGCAACACCGTGCTGAACACCATTCGTGACCTGCACGAACGCTATCCGCGTGAGCGGTATGTGATCGTCGCGCTCGTCGACATGCGGGCGCCGGACGACAGGGCTCGGCTGGACGGCTTCGCGCGGGAGATCGGCGCCCGGGTCGACCTGGTGTCCCTGGCGTCGGGGACGGTCCGGCTGCCCGACGGTGTCCTGGAGAAGGGCCAGGCGCTCGTCGCGGAGCACGAGACGGGCGCGGCTGCCGCGGCCGGGACGGCGGTCGCCGATTCCACCGGACTCACCCCTGACGCCGCTGTACCCACGGCCGACACCCGCGCGCGCACCGCCGACCGCGTCGAACTCGTCTGGCCCGCGGGAGTCCCCGACGGCGGCCGGCACGGGTTCACACCCCGGCACCGCGAGCGGCTGGAGGCCGCGCTGCCCGCCATGGCCGCGCGCATCGCCGACACCCTCGGCCCGGAACCGCGCAGCGTGCTCGTCCTCGGCTTCGAAGAGCTGATGTATGCGCCCCTGCGGCTCGGCACCGCCCTGGAGGAGCTGACCGACGCCGACGTGCGGTACTCCACCACCACCCGCTCGCCCGTCCTCGCCGTCGACGACCCCGGCTACGCCATACGCACCCGGCTCGTCTTCCCGGCCCACGACGACCCGGCCGACGGCCCCGGCGAGCGGTACGCCTACAACGTCGCGGGAGCCGGCTTCGACGCCGTGGTCGTCGTCGTCGACTCGGTCGCCGACACCCCCGAACTGCACGCCCGCGACGGCCTGTTGGCGAAGCTGGCCGCACACACCCCGCACGTCGTGCTCGCCGTCGTCCCCAGCCGTGTGCCCGAACCGCATGTGCCCGAAAGCCATGTGACCGAAGGACCTGAAAGGGCCTCCATGCTGCCCGAGCCCCTGCGCGGACCCGCGTTCTCCTCCTACGCCCCCGACGAGGTCGGCTGGCTGCTGCAGGACCTGTCCGACACCGAGCTGGAGGCCCCGACGGAGGAGCGCGAGGAGGCCATCCAGAGCGGCGGAGCGCACTACGCGGAGTCGCTGCCGGTGGAGTACCAGCCGAGCCCCGAGTACCAGCAGCTGTTCAAGAGCGCGCTGGACGGCTCGGCGGCCCGGATCGCGCGCGCCGTCGGCACCGTCACCGAGACCGTGCTCGCCGAGCGGTCCGGCCGGCCGGTGCTCGTGTCGCTGGCCCGGGCCGGCACCCCCGTCGGCGTACTGATGCGCCGCTGGGCCCAGCACCGGCACGGACTCGACCTGCCGCACTACGCCGTGTCCATCGTCCGCGGCCGCGGCATCGACGCCAACGCCCTGCGCTGGCTCGCCCGGCACCACGACCCCGCCGACGTCGTCTTCGTCGACGGCTGGACCGGCAAGGGCGCCATCACCCGCGAACTGGCCGAAGCCCTCAAGGAGTTCGACGGCTTCGACCCGGAGATCGCGGTCCTCGCCGACCCCGGCGGCTGCGTCCGCACCTACGGCACCCGCGAGGACTTCCTCATACCCTCCGCCTGCCTCAACTCCACGGTCTCCGGCCTGATATCGCGCACCGTGCTGCGTGCCGACCTGGTCGGCCCGGACGACTTCCACGGCGCGAAGTTCTACCGCGAGCTGGCCGGCGCCGATGTCTCCAACCACTTCCTGGACACCGTCGCCGCCCGCTTCGACGAGGTCGCACCCGCCGTCGACGCCGAGGTCAAGGAGCTGCTGTCCGCGGACCGCGCGCCCACCTGGGAGGGCTGGGCCGCCGTCGAGCGGATCAGCGAGGAGTACGGCATCCACGACGTGAACCTGGTCAAGCCCGGTGTGGGCGAGGCGACGCGCGTGCTGCTGCGCCGCGTCCCGTGGAAGATCCTCGCCAAGCGCGGCGCGGGCGCCGACCTCGACCATGTACGCCTGCTGGCCGAGCAGCGGGGCGTTCCCGTCGAGGAGGTCGACGGACTCCCGTACACCTGCGTCGGGTTGATCCACCCCCAGTACACGCGCGGCGCGACCGGCGCCGACGGCAGGGCGGTGAACGCGTGAGCACCCGAACGCACACCCTCGTCGCCAGCGATCTCGACCGCACCCTCATCTACTCCGCCGCGGCCCTGCAGCTCGCGATGGCCGACGCCGACGCACCACGGCTGCTCTGCGTGGAGGTGTACGACAGCAAGCCGCTCTCGTACATCACGGAGACCGCCGCCGACCTGCTGCCCGAACTCGCGGCCCAGAGCCTCTTCGTGCCGACCACGACCCGGACCCGTGAGCAGTACGGACGCATTCATCTCCCGGGCCCGGCACCGCAGTTCGCGATCTGCGCCAACGGCGGGCACCTCCTCGTCGACGGCGTGTCCGACCCCGGCTGGCAGCGGCAGGTCGCCGCCCGTCTCGCCGACGAATGCGCCTCGCTCGGCGAGGTGCGCGCCCATCTCGTCGCCGCGGCGGACCCCGCCTGGCTGCTCAAGGAGCGCGTCGCCGAGGACCTCTTCGCCTACCTGGTCGTCGAGCGCAGCCGGCTTCCCGACGGCTGGGTCAAGGAGCTCGCCGAGTGGGCGGCGCCCCGCGGCTGGGCCGTCTCCCTGCAGGGCCGCAAGATCTACGCCGTACCGCAGCCGCTCACCAAGAGCGCCGCGGTCCGCGAGATCGCCCGCCGCACCGGCTCCGACCGGATCCTCGCGGCCGGGGACTCGCTCCTCGACGCGGACCTGCTGCTCGCCGCGGACCGCGGCTGGCGCCCGGGCCACGGAGAGCTCGCCGACAGCGGATGGAGCGCGGCGAACGTCGAGGTGCTGGACGAGACGGGCGTGGCGGCGGGCGAGGAGATCCTGCGCCGGTTCCTCGGCGGCCTCGGCCCGGTGGCGAGCCTGCCGCCGGCGTGAGCGGCGGTTCGCAGCCGTTTCCGCCGTGCGGGTCTCCCGTGGTCACGCCTGTGCCGCGTCGAGCGGCGCGCGCGGTGGCCTCCGGTGCCTGGGCCCCGCTCGCGGCGGGGCCGGCGGCGTGCAGCGTCGAGCGGGGCAGGCCGGACGGGATCCTCGGAGCGCGGATCAACGCCGGGTAGGCCCGGGTCGCGGAGGCGGCCGGTGTGTACGCCCCGCTCGCGGCGGGGCCGGCCGCGAGCCGCGTCGAGCGGGGCAGGCCGGACGGGATCCTCGGAGCGGGGATCTCCGCCGGGTACGCCCCGGCTCGCGGAGGCGTGCCGGTGCGTACGCCCCCGCTCGCGGAGGCGGTCCGCGGGCGCGTCAGCCGCAGCAGCCGCCACCGCAGCAGCCGCCTCCGCCACCACTCGGCGCGGGGGCGGACTTCGTACCGCCGACGGCGACGGCCGACAGCAGCTTGACGGTGTCCTCGTGGCCGGCCGGGCAGCTCGCCGGGTCGGCGGACTGGGCCATCGGGCGGTTGACCTCGAAGGTGTCGCCGCAGCTGCGGCAGCGGTATTCGTAACGGGGCATGGGCTCAGGTTACGGGGTGGGCCCTCCGCCCGTCAGGCGTCGGGGTCCCCGCCCGGCTGTGAGGCGGGCTTCTGCGGAGTGGCGGTGGAGTCCGCCAGTTCCTGCCGTTCCTGGCCGGGCTTGTTCAGCGTCCGGCCCTGCGCCCGGCGAGCCGCGCGGGCTTCCTGCGCGGCCTGGTCGGGATGGCGGGCCTGCCAGTACGGGTTGTTGTGCGGCAGCGTCGAACTGACCCTCCCGTACATCCCGAAGGACATCAGCATCAGACCCACCACAAAGCTGAACAGCACGTTCTGGATCTCGAAGGCGAGCGGGTTGAAGTCGGTGTCCAGCAGCGCCAGATTGACGAAGCCGCTGGCGATGAACAGGACGCCGAGCACCATGTTCAGCGTCGAGGCGAAGTTGCCGCCGATGATCATCCCGACGAAGAGGAGCACGCCCACACAGATGGAGAGCACGCTCAGCGCGCCGTTCGTACTCAGGCCTGCTACCTCGTCGCCCCCTCTGTCGAAGAAGCCGATCCTGTCGATCAGGCCGAGGATGCCGAAAGCCACGAGCACCAGGCCCATCAGCCCGGCGCCGATGCGATAGACGCGGCTGAGGCTGTGGTCGACGGGGAGATGTTCGTCGAGCCTGAACTGACGGGTTTCGCCGGCTTTCCGGCTCTTGCCATGCAGTACGTGAGCGGCCATGCCGGCCTCCTTGGGGACGTACCTCGTGCTCCCAGCATCCGCCTGCGGCCGGGGCTGTTCAAATCGTCCCGATGGACGGCGGGGCCGTCCCGGCCGGCCGCGGGGGCGCGAGGTCAGCCGCCGTGCGCGGCGCCCCGGTCCTCCCTGATCTGCTCGACCACCTGCGCAGCCGTGCGGCGTACGGCCTCGGTCTCCATCAGGAAGTGCCAGTAGTCGGGGTGGCGGCCCTCGAGCCCTTCGCGGGCCCTCTCCAGCCGGGCGACCGCGTCGTCCAGCGGCCGGGCATGGCGCGGGTCGGGGGTGTTGCGCCCGGCCATGGCCAGCCGCTGGGCGTCCCGTACGGCGAAACGGGTGCGGTCGATCTCCTGCTGCGGGTCCTTGGCGACGGCGTTGAGCCGCTGCAGCCGGTCGCCGGCCGCGGAGACCGCCTCGTCGGTGCTGTTCAGCAGCGCCCGTACGGTGCTGAGCAGGGCCGTCGCATCCGGCCAGCGCTGCTCGTCGCGGGCTTTGGCCGCTTCGCGGAGCTTCTCCTCGGCCTGGTGGACGCTCTTCCCGGCCTGGTCGGGCACGGGCTGCAGATCCTGCCAGCAGGCAGCGGAGAAACGGCGCCGCAGCTCGCTGAGGACCGGCTCCACGGTCCCGGCACGGTTGGTGAGCGCCTGTGCGCGCGTACGCAGGGACACCAGGCGCTTGTCGATCTCGGCGGCGCGCTCGGGAAGCCGCTCGGCCTCGGCCCGTACGGCTTCGGCGTCCCGCAGGACCTTGTCCGCCCGCTGAAGGGTCTCGGGGACACCGTGGCGTCCGGCGCCCTGGTTGAGGAGGGTGAGCTCGGGGGCGAGCGCGGCGAGGCGGGCGGCGAGATCGTCCGCCCGCATACCGGAGCTGCGCACCGAATCGAGAGCATTGCTCGCAGAAAGGAGCGCTTGTCGCGCACGCTCCACGGCCGGTGCGAGGCGGGCGAGCTGCGTCTCCGCCTTGTCGAGGAGCGGCCCGAGCCCGGCGGCGAACCGGTCCAGGTCCGCCTTGACCCGTACGAGCTCGTCCTTCGCCCGGTTCAGCTCACCGCGCGCCTGAGCGGCGACGGACGGCTCCAGATCGTCCCGGTCCAGATCATGCGCGTCGACGGCGGTGATGTAGAGCTGGCTCACCTCGTCGATACGCCGCCCGAGTGCCGCGAAGTCCTCCACGGTCCGGCGGGCGCCCGGCGTACTGTCCACGGCCGTGATCGTCTCGATCGAGATCCGCAGATCACGCTGGGCGGTGTCCAGCTCGTAGAAGGCGGCAGCGGCGGCGTCCTTCGCGGCCTGCGCGTCGGCCCGCTGGCTCTCGCCGCGCCCGCCGAACCAGCGCCGCGTACCGCCACCGGCGAACGAGGCAGGCAGCGCCGCCACGACCAACGGCACCGGAAGCAGCATCAGGGCGAGGACATCCCGGACGGCACTCGCTTTCGCTCTTGCGTGCGGCTGCGCGTGTGTCGCCGTCACATCCCTCTCCCGTGCCGTGTCCCCGTACCCGGTTCATTCTCCCACCAGGTAACGACGAACACACGGGCCGGTTAGTTCGCGCTTCGCACCGTCACTTTCCCGTTGTCGCTCTCCGCGGTCACCACATGCGAACTGCTCTTGTCGGTGGGCACGTCGACGTCGACCTTGCCGTTGTCGCTCTTGGCGGTGACGGCGTACGGAGCCCCGGCGCCCGGCAGCTCGATGAGGATCTGCCCGTTGTCACTGCCGGCGTCGACCTTGTCGGGCACGGCCCCGAGCCCGATCTCGACCTTGCCGTTCCCGGAATGCGCCCTGACGGACTTCGCGGTGACACGCTGCGTGACGACCTTCCCGTTGTCGCTCCCGAGGTCCAGCGCCCCGCTGGAGTTCCGCACGTCGATCTTCCCGTTGTCGGAACGGACCTTCAGCGGCGTACGGAGGCCGGTGGCGGTGACGGCCCCGTTGTCGTTCTCCACGGTCACGGTCACGTCCCGCGGCACCTTCACGGTGTGCCGGGCCTCGCAGTCACTCGCGACGGCGCTGCACTTCATGCGCAGGGTGAGCTTCCCGTCCTTCATCTTCCAGGTCGCCTCGGGCCCGCTGCCCATGAACACCCACCCGTCGACCCGCCGCGTCACCTCGACGTCCTTCACATCGGCGGCGACGAGCTCGACGGCGGAGTCGTCGTTGTCGATGGTGAGGGTCTTCTTGGACAGGGGGAACGCCTTCTTCTCCACAGGAGCGTCATCCACATCGGCGCTCCCGCACCCGCCCAGCACAAGAACCAGCACCCCCACCCCACCGCCGACCCCGAGAGCCCGTGCCATGCGCCGTGGGCCGGTGACGCGAGTACCGGTGGATGCGGCCATGATGATCATTCCCCCTGAGACGGTCCTGCGCCGGCGGCGCCGATGCCCTCACGGTATGAGCGCCGGGGGCGGGGCCACGATCCGGTCGCCCACCGTGTGTGGGGTGGGGCTAACCCCAGTACGCGCGCCGGACAACGGGTTTGCGGGGCGGCCGGGTCCGCCATGTACCCTGTTCTCTCATCCACGGGTGCGTAGCTCAGGGGTAGAGCGCTGCTCTTACAAAGCAGATGTCGGCGGTTCGAAACCGTCCGCGCCCACCAGTGCAAAGGCCTCGACCGATCATGGTCGGGGCCTTCGCCGTGCCACCTGGATGCCACATGACATCAAGGGCTGACATCAGCGGGCCGGCCGGTGCGATGCCACAGCTCGGCCCATCAGTCTGTCCGGCGGGGCGAGCCGGGGGCGGGCACTTCCATCAGCCCCGGTCAGGCTGTGGGCCGCTTGTTGAATGCGGCGAGTGTCGCCTTGTTCGTCGAAGCGTCCTGGAACACGAGCTCCCAGGGGCCGGTGTTGACGTCGAACTCCTTGCCGAAGCCGACCCACTTGCCCGTCATGCGACGGCCTGTCGGCTCGACGAGCAGCTGGATCGCACCGTGGTAGCGGGCACCGCGGTAGTAGCCGTCGGTCGCGGTCTGCTCAGTCCAGGTTCCCGTGGCAACGTGACCGTCGATCTCCAGGTCCATAGTCAACGGACTGTCGGACGACCCCGGCAAGCTGCGCACGGTGAGCCGGTTGCCATGCTGCAGTACGACGACATAGTGCTGACCGATGAGCGCCGAGTCGTGGCCGGAGCTGAAGTACTCGTACCGGCTGAGCCACACGCCGCTGTAGTTGCGATGCGCGCCTTGCGGCTCCGTGTGCGGCGTGACCGCCGGGGCGATGTTCGCGGATGCTTCGACGTCGTGGCCGCCGCGGCCGTCCTCGGAAACCATCGCGGCACGGCCCGTCGCATCGTCGCCCAGACGGCCGCCTTCCTCGCCACCAGCAGCCGGCGCCCGGGAGTCGAGCTGTCGCCGAGCAAGCTGGTGGACATCGGCTGGCACACCTGGATCCTGCACACCGTCGACTACGCCCAGTTCCGCGAGCGGGTCGGCGGCCGGTTCGTTCACCACGTCCCCACCCCGGAAGGTGAGGAGTCGGCGTCCAGTCCCGAGGCGGCCCGTGAGCGCACGCTCGCTGCCATGACTCAGTCGGGGTTCACGATCGACCTCGATCTGTGGCCCGAGACGGCCAAGATGGGTGAGTGTTCCCAGTGCCACGCCGGGTGCAGCGACAGTCCCAACGGTGGCAAGAAGAAGTAACGGGGCGATGGTCTGCCGGCCGTCCGGCGATCCGCCGAGCGGCCGGCTCTGCGAAGGGAGTGCAGGTGACGTTCGCAGGGGGCGAAGCAGGTAGCTCCGCTGGGGCTCGCACGGTACGTCGGGCAAGTGGCGCCGAATATCAACTGGGTCAGGGCTGTTCCAGCGACAAGGAGTGAGTAGAAACCTTCTCTACGGGTTCAAGGCGCCGCGCAAGCGCGGCGCGCGCCGCAGCCCCCGGCCCGGGGGCTGCCACTGTCTTCGCCCGGCTGCCCCCAGCCGGGCGGCGGCGCACCGGGCGCGAACGCCAACCGTCAGAGAAAGGCCGGCGGGGGCTGGGCGGTCGGCTCCGCTGCTTTAGGCAGCCACCATGGGGCGAGCCTCGAAGATCGGGGCCCACGGTAGCCATACGCCGCCGCGGTCGGGCCCGCCTTGCCACCTGGCTGGCAGGCCGGAACGTGCGCAACCCCGATTCGGTAGCCGCCACCGCACTGCAAGCCGCGAAGGCTCAGCACGCCACGTTGCCGGGCCAGGATGTCGCCGCCGCCATCGTCGCGGACATCGCCGCTCAGGTACTGGCCCTGGACGACCGGCTCAAGCACATCGACCAGCAGATCCGCCAGACCTTCCGCACCCATCCACAGGCCAACATCATTGAGTCCCTGCCGGGCATGGGCCCCATTCTGGGAGCGGAGTTCATCGTCGCCGCGGGCGACCTGGCCGCTTACCCCGACGCCGGTCACCTCGCCTCCGCGGCCGGCCTCGTGCCCGTTCCCAGGGACTCCGGTCGACGAAGCGGCAACCTCCACCGCCCCAAGCGCTACAGCCGACGCCTGCGCCGGGTCTTCTACCTGTCCGCCCAGACCAGCATTATCCGCGAAGGCCCCAACCGGGACTACTACTTGAAGAAGCGAGGCGAAGGCTGCAAACACGTCCAAGCCGTCATCGCCCTCGCGCGCCGACGCGTCAACGTTCTCTGGGCCCTGCTCCGGGACGGAAGGCTCTTCTCCACGCAGCCACCATCCGTCCGCCGGGCCTGACAAGGGCCTCAGTAAGCTGCGGTCGACCCAGGAGGCAAGGCCAGTGAGCATCGGACCAGAACGATCAGCCCGCATCGCAGCCACGATCGAATCAGCCCGATCCGTCTGGGAAGCAACGCACGACACCGACACGCTGCAGCAGTGGCTCAAGGACCACAACTGCCACGGGGTCGATG
Organism: uncultured Actinomycetota bacterium; assembly: GCA_963836215.1. Classification (GTDB taxonomy): domain Bacteria; phylum Actinomycetota; class Actinomycetes; order Streptomycetales; family Streptomycetaceae; genus Streptomyces. The sequence continues at coordinate 2,308,137 of CAWIIU010000005.1, read as the reverse complement.
CCGTGCTCGTCACCAGGGGCCTCTTGAACTGCGGAGTTGCCGAGGCTGGACGCGGTTCTTCGCCGCCCCCTGCCGCCAGGCCGAGCTCGAGTTCCACAACCAGGTCATGGAAGGCCTCGAGGCCGCCAGCGAAGACCTCTGACAGCGTCGGGGCCGCCCGCAGCTCCCCTTGACTCGGTCATTAAGACTCCACCGACCGCGTGGCTTGTCGACAGGCCCCGGCTGGAGCGCTTGCCGGATTTGGGGGTTGGGAGCTGCGCCGTGGAGCCGTTGCGGGAGCAACACGGGTTGCAGGGGAAGCCTGCCCACGGGTCGCGATGTGATCCTTTCGGCCTAAAATTGGCCATACATCACATACTCGGTTGACTGAGAGGCGGTGGTCAGGATGGCCGACCGAAACCGCGGCGAGATCGAGGCGGAGATCAAGGAAACGCTGGGAATCGTTCCGCATTTCTTCTCCCGCATACCGGATGACCTGCTGGAACACGAGTGGGCGATCTTCAAGAAGCTCGAGCTCGGCGAAACGCTCATCCCGAACAAGTACAAGGAACTCATTGGTGTGGGCCTGCACTCCGAGACGAAGTGCCAGTACTGCACGCTCTTCCACACCGAGGCCGCGAAGCTCTTCGGAGCCACGGACGAAGAGATCCAGGAGGCCGTCCACTACGCCAAGACCAGTCTGGGCTGGAGCGCGTACATCAACGGCATCCGCGAGGACTACGACGACTTCGCCAAGGAGCTGGAGCAGGTCAAGGCGTACATCCAGTCGCAGGCCGGATGATGCAGCTCGAGTGGGCCCGGCCCGGCGTGCTGCGCGTCACGTCGCACGCCTACGAGATAGCCGCACTGGTGGCGGCGGCACGGTACGTGACCGAGTCCGCTCCCCCGGACATCCCAGAGGAGGCACTTCAACACCTTCGGGAAGTCCTGAAGGACTACGACGCTCAGACCCAACGCCTGGGTGGCGCCGGTTCTTCCTCTGACCCGTAGATTTGTCGGCCGACGGGCGGCGTCGCTCTGCCCGTGGCCGGTCGGGCGTTTGTGCCTCGGGGGGCTGGGGCGGTCGGCTCCACGAATGGCCGATCCCGAAGTGTCCGACCGACCTGACGCACGTAGCGTCGTCGTGCGGAGCTGCGCAAACCGCGCCACGCCAAGGCGATCGAGAGGAGCCTCCATGGCCGTCGTGATGACACTCGTTTGGCCCGAGCTCACAGCCGAGCTGTACGACGCGGCACGCAACAAGGTGCGTTGGGAAGAGGCTGCTCCAGACGGGTTGGTGCTGCACGCCGCATGGTTCGCCGACGACGGCTTCCACGCGCTCGACATCTGGGAGTCGGAGGGCCACTTCACCCGATTCATCGCCGACAGGGTCGCACCCGTACTCAAGGGCGAAATGGGTGTGAAAAGCGACCCCCAGGCGGAGATCTCTCCTCTGTACAGGCGCTACGTTGTCCCAGGCGTCAGTGGCGCCGCCTGACACTCCTGGCGACCTCTGCAGCTCATGAGCTCGTAGGCTAGGCGCGACCTTGCCGCGTCATCGGCGGCCCTCTTGCTCCGTTGACCGCGAGAACAACAAGAGCCCTTCGAAGTCGTTGCAGTACAGCGGCGAAGTGCGGCCTATATGCCATCGTCCGGACATTTCTGCACTTCTTGTCGCTTGCTTCAAGGTGTTTCGCCAGCATGAAACTGCCCAGTCTGGCACCTCGGTTGTCCATCGCCTTCAGTGCTGATCGTGACCGATGCTCAATGCTCGGCTTGGCCCCTGACATCGGCATGCCCGGTCGTCCCGTTCACGCGATCCACTGACCCAAGGTGTTCTGTTCCACCGAACCTTGAGGGCGTGCCATCGAAGGTTGGCGGGTAGGCCGGGCCGGAAAGGCAGTACCTGCTGCAACCGTGACCGCGACGGTCACCGCCACTCCGGCGCCGGCTGCCACGGAGGCGGTGACGGCCGAGCCGGAACCTGCGCCGACCGTGACGAAGGCGAAGACGGTACGCGTCACGGTGACCCTGCTGCGGGTGGCCGCGACGACGGTGGTGGGTTGCGCGGTCGGCTTACTACCCGAGTTGCGCCGAGGTGCGCGCCGCTGGGGCCGCTCCGATCCGCACGGGGGATCCGGGCTGCGGCGGCCACCTGGACCGCGGCGGTGACGGCGCCGCCTGCGAGTAGCGCGAAACATGCCAGGAGCCCTCCCGAAGGTGCGGGGGGCTTCAGGCAGGGTCATCTTCGATGCATGCAGTTCGTTTCGAGGGCCCTGCTGACATCCATGGCTGACGTCAACGTCGGCGGACAGCAGAAGTCCAGAGCAACCGGGGGCTGCTGCGTCGGCCAGGACCGAGACGGAGCCCCGTCCCGTGAGTACCACCGGCCCGGCCGCACTCGTCGACCCCGAGGTGATGAAGCCCCGGCTCCGTCGGCCGTGCGGCTGGAGCGAGCACACCTGATGCGGTGGCCGGTAGCCCGCTGTGGCTGGGGTCGGTCGGCTCCACGGCATTGGGCAGCCACCATGGGGCGAGCCTGGCCCGGAGGGGTTCACCACCACCACTCGGTCCTTCGAGTTCCGCGAGGGAGGGGAGTGGGACTTCGTGCTGCACGGGCCGGACGGGACCGACTACTCCGAGTGGATCCGCTGGCTGCGGATCGCCCCGCCGGAGCGGATCGCGCTGCTGCACGGTGAGGCCCGCGACGACCCGAACGCCTTCGAGTCGGTCCTGACCTTCACGCCGGACGGCGCGGCGACCCGGATGGTGATGCGCACGGTGTTCCCCAGCAAGGAACTGCGCGACGAGGCGGTCGAGAAGTACCACGCGATCGAGGGCGGCCGGCAGACCCTGAGCAGCCTGGCGGCCTACGTCACCGGCCTCGCGCGGAAGGGGGCATAGGGCTGATGGCGGGGAGGGTTCGTCAGCGTGACGATGTCGCTTGACGGCTTCATCGCGCCCGAGTCCGTGCCCGTTGACGACTTCTTCGCGCCCGAGAAGCGGGACGACCCGGACGTTCAGCGCTGGATGGCGCAGTGGGCGGAGCTGCAGCAGTGGCTGTTCCCGCTGCGGTTCATCCGGGAGAACCTGAAGCTGGGCGAGGGCGGCGAGGAGGGCCGCGACAACGACGTCGCGCGGGAGACGTTCGAGCGCACCGGCGCGAGCGTCATGGGCAAGCGCATGTTCGACCTCGGCGAGCAGTCATGGCCGGAGGAGCTGCCCTTCCACAACCCGGTCTTCGTCGTCACCCAAACCAAGCGTGACCGGTGGGAGCGGCCCGGCGGCACGACCTTGGACTCGCCGAGGACATGGACCATGATGGCGAACAGGTTCGTGTTGGGATAAGGCTCCGGCCACCACGGCACGTGGCGGGGGGCGTCGAGGGGAAGTCCGTTGATCGTCGCGTCCGCGTGTTCCCACGTGCGCCGGTAGAACCCGATGATCTGATCGCGGGTCTCGTCCTCGGTCGCCCACTGATCGCTGCCGTCGTGGTCCTGCACCGGGACAGCGGTTCCCGGGAAGGGCGGTCGAAGACCTCGCCGAAGTACCTGGTCTCGACGGTGGCCACGTGTTTGACCAGGCCGAGAAGGTTGGTCCCGGTCGCTGTCAAAGGCCGGCGGGCGTCGTATTCGGACAGGCCGTCGAGTTTCCAGAGCAGCGCCCTGCGGTCCCGCCGCAGTCTTCCGTGCAGGTTGTCTTTCGCGAATGCATCGATCATGCGGCGTGAGCCTGCCATGGGCTGCTCGTGGTCTCAAGATCCCGTACGTGGTCCACCGCGGACGGCACTGTCGTCACCGCGGATGGCACCGAGGTCGGTCAGGTCACCACCCATGTCCGCGGTGAATGCACGAAGCCGCCCGCAGAGCTGGGCAACCCCTCTGAATGGGGTGTGATGAAGATCGAGATGGGCGCTTCGGCGGCATCCGCCAGCGGACTCGCCTGCGACGTGACGCCTGGTAGGTGATCCGTGCGGCAGGCCCTCATGGGGCCGTCGCCTGCCGTCGTCCCCGGCGCGGTCGCCAGAAACGGTGCCTCTGCAGCCGTCACGCACAGCGCGCGTGATCCCGCTGGACGTGATGGACTGGATGGACAGAGGGATAGGAGGTGCGCCGTGTCCGGTCGTGCCGGCAAGCCCCGGAACATCTTTCTCGTTTGGCTGATCTGGCCGCTGATCACGCTGGGTGTCTACCACTTCGTCTGGTACTACAAGGTGAACCGCGAGGCCCGTGACTTCGATCAGCGCATCGAGGTCAATCCGACGAATGCCCTGCTGGCCGTCCTCGTCGGCTGGCTGGTGATCATTCCGCCCTTCGTGTCGGTCTTCAACACGGGTGGGCGCATAGCCGAGATGCAGAGGTCGGCCGGGATGCAACCGACCTGCAACCCGTGGATCGGGCTGGTACTCATGATCGTTGCCGGCCTGCACTCGCTCTACTACCAGCACGAGTTGAACCAGATCTGGGCCCACTACGGGAACCCTGTGGAGGGCGAGCAGGTGCCCCTCGCAGTCTGATGGACCGCGGGATGCGAAGAGCCGCCGAACTGCCCGGTGATGCCCCTACGCCGCGCCGCCGGGGCGCGGCGTGCTGCGCAGGGCGTCGACGGCGATACGGGCGGCTGTGCCGATGACGGCGTCGGCCGCAGGGAGGGTGGCCGCCGGGCCGGCGGCGCGGGTGAACACGGCGACCGCGTAGCGGCCGTGGTCGGGGTACTCGACGACACCGACCTCGTTGCGCAGGGTGGGAGCGCTGCCGGTCTTGCCGGCGACATGGACATCGTCGAACGGGAAGCCCGAGGCGAGGCGGTGGGGCCAGACCTGCAGACCGAGCAAGCGGCGCATCGCGGCGCAGTGTTCGGCCGTGCCGGCCTCGTCGCGCCAGAGCACACCGAGCAGGCGGGTCATGTCGCGGGGAGTGCTGCGGTTGGTGCGGGCGGGGTCCAGGGCGCGGAGGCGGGCGATGACCCGGGGGTCGGCCAGGGCACGCGGACCCGTGGGGCCGGCGTCCTCCTTGATGGTGGCGAGGAACGCGCGGAAGGTCTGGGCGGCGTGGGTACGGGTGAGGCCCAGGCGCCGGGTGGTGGCGTTGACCGCGTCCAGGCCGACGCGGTCCAGCAGGAGGTCGGCGGCGGTGTTGTCGCTGACGGCCACCATCAGGTAGGCGGCGTCCCGCAGGGAGAGGCGGACCTCGTCGAGCATGGCGGCCAGCCCGGTGGGGCCCGGGGTGCGGTCCTGCGGCGGGCAGACGACCTGTTCGGCGAGGTCCAGCCGGCCGGCCTCGGCCTGCTGGTGGAGGGCGACGAGCAGGCAGAGCTTGTGGACGCTTGCGGTGACGACGGGTTGGTCGGCGCCGGCATCGATCTGGGCTCCGGAGTCGATGTCGACGGCGTGCAGCCAGCCGGTGACGCCGGCTTCGGCGAAGGCGGCGCGGATGCGGCCGCGGGCGGGATGAGGGGGCGTGGTCTCGGTCATATCCAGTACTCGGCCGCCGGGCGCAGGTGCAGGGGGTGGGAGGGCAGGTCGGGCGCGGCCGCCGTGGTGCGGCCCAGAGCTTCGGTGACGGTATCGGCGAAGGCGTGGACCGTGGCGTCACCCCGCCCCCGCAGCCAGGCCGCGGAGTGGCGCCAGGCCAACGGGGCGCCGGTCAGCGGGCGCCAGACGAGGTCGGGGTCCGCGGCGGGGCGGGCGCCGCGCGGACCGAAGGCGACCGCACGGCGGGACAGGAGCAGGCCATGGGTGAAGCTCGGGCCCTGGCCGTGCCGGACGGCCGTGGGCGTGTAGCCGTGGCGGGCGCAGGTGGTCAGCAGATCGTCGTACACGGCCGGGGCGAGGGCGCGGGGAAAGAGGATCAGGTCGTATCCGGCGAGTGCGGTGAGCGGGACCGTCTCGAGCGGGGCGGCGGGAGCGTCATGGGGGAGCAGGACGCCCAGGTCGTGACGCAGCACCGGGCCGAGCTCCAACCCGGAGACGTCGCAGGGATGGTGGATGAGGCCGACGTCCAGGTCGTGCGAGGCGAGCCGGGCCAGCTGCTCGGCCGTCGACAGCTCGTGCAGCTCCAGCTCCACCGCACTCCGGCGCTCCTTGAAGCCGGCCAGGATCGCGGCCACCGTCTCGCCGGTGACGTCGGGTGGCAGGGCGGCGCGCAGCAGTCCGCTGTGGCCGTCCTGGACACGGCGGGCCGTGGCCTTCAGGGCCTCGGAACAGGCCAGCAGCCGACGGGCCTCGTCCAGCAGCAGGGTTCCGCCCCGGGTGATCGTCACCTGGCGGGTGCTGCGCTCGAACAGCCGCACCCCCAGCTCCCGTTCCAGTCGCTGGATGCGCTGCGACAGGGGCGGTTGGGCCATGCCGAGGCGCTGTGCGGCGCGCCCGAAATGCAACTCTTCTGCAACAGCCACAAAGCACTGCAGATGGCGTATGAGGTCCACAACCAGCGATGATATCCAAGGGCATTCAATCCATGACTGATACCGGTCTTGGACGTAATGGAGAGCGTCCTGCTCTCCTCGGTGCATGCCTCTTGCCCGCAACATCTCCCGCCGTGCCGCTCTCACCGCGCTGACCGGACTCGCGGCCGTCCCGCTGGCCGGGTGCCGAACGGCCGCCCCCGACACGGCGCCACCGGCCTCCCCGTCGGCCTCGGCCGGGCGTCACACCGAGCGCCAATTCGGTGAACTGGAGCGGAAGTTCGACGCACGGCTGGGCGTGTACGCGGTCGACACCGGAAGCGGCCGGTTCGTCAGCCACCGGCCCGACGAACGCTTCGCCTACGCCTCCACCTGCAAGGCTCTGCTCGCCGCCGCCGTGCTGAAGGAGAACTCCCTCAAGCAGCTCGACCGCCGTGTGCTGTACCGCCCGGACGATCTCGTCGGTCACTCGCCGGTCACCCGGCAACACGTCAGCACCGGACTGACCCTGCGTGAACTGTGCGACGCCGCCGTCCGTTACAGCGACAACGCCGCGGCCAACCTTCTCTTCCACGAACTCGGCGGCCCCCGAGGGCTGCAGACCGCGCTGACCGGGCTCGGCGACCGCGTCACCCGATGCGACCGCTACGAAGTCGACCTCAGCGAAGCCGCGCCCGGTGACCCCCGCGACACCAGCACACCCCGCGCCCTGGCCACGGACCTGCGCACGTACGTCCTCGGCAACACCCTCACCGCCGACAAGCGAGCTCTGCTGACCGACTGGCTGAAGCGCAACACCACCGGCGACAAACTCATCCGCGCCGGTGCCCCGGCCGGCTGGCAGGTCGGCGACAAGACCGGCACCGGCGGCTACGGCACCCGCAACGACATCGCCGTCGTGTGGCCCCCGGGCGCCGCTCCGATCGCCATCGCCGTCCTCTCCCGCCGCGATACCCGGGGAGCCGAGAGCGACGACGCCCTCATCGCGCGGGCCGCCGAAGTCGCCCTCGGCGCCCTGGCCTAGAGAGCGTTCCCCCGCCGGATCGCCGGATCGCCGGATCGCCGGATCGACCGGCCCGGGTGGGGGCCGAGCGGGCGACGGCGCACCCGGAGCACACCCCCGGTCGGTGACACGGTCCGGGCAGCGGCCCGCAGCGTGCGGCAATTTTAGGTGTGTGGTGCATGGAGATGCAGGTGCCGGGTACTCGGGTCAGCATCGGGGGACACAGGGGTGTTGGTGTGGAAGGAGACCTGCGGTGTTGATGGCTCACCCGGCAGTGCTGCGCAATCTCATCGAGCAGTACGAGACGCTGCAGATCCTGCATGCCGAGAACGGCAGCCCCGAGGTTCGGCGGCGGATGGACGACCTGGCGTACACGCTGTGCGTGTCCACCGGGACGCGGGATGTGGACGCGGCGCTGATCGTCGCTCGGCATCAGCTGCCCGGTGCTCGGCCGGAGGACGACTCGCTCGTCGCCGGATGACCTTGGTGCCGGATGACCTTGCTGCTGGGTGACCCTGCCGGGTGAGCGCGCTGCCGGGGGATGACCGAGCCGCTTGCGTGGCGCCGAACTCCTCGTCGGCCGGGTGCCGATCACTCACGTGACTCGTGGATCACAGTCGAGCCGGAGCACCGGTTGCGGCCCGCGTCATCCTGTCGGCCGCAGCGATGAGCGTCCCGCGCGCCACGCACCGAGGAGGTGTTCGGCGAGGCGTCCCTCGAGGTGGTCCGTCGCGTCGATGCCGAACGTGATGTCGGCCTCCAACTGGGGTTCCTCGTCGAGCAGGCCGGCGATGACGTCGTGCCGGACGACCTGTTCGTGCACGGCGTCGGCCTCCACGTGCTCACGGTAGAAGTGCTCGGCCGCCGGCCCCGCCCCGGTGCGTTCCATGGCCTGTGCCAGCCGGCGGGAGCCGGGGGAGGACGTGATCTCGACGGATGCGAAGTGACCCACCAGGCAGCCGCGCAGGGCCCGGTGCAGGCCGAACAGGGACATCATGTTCACGATCGCCAGCGCCTGGGCCGGGGCCGCGTCCAGGTGGTACCCGTAGGCGGTGTCGAGCTTCAGGTCGGTCATGAGGTCGGCGAAGAGCTGTGCGTGCACCCGCTCCGGCCTGCCGGCGCCGAACTCGTCGTACTCCACCGCCGCCATGCCCGCCTTCGCCCGCCCCCACAGTCGCGGCAGCACCCACGCATGGGGATCGGCTTCCTTGAGGTGGTAGAGCGACCGCTGGGCGGCGTACTCGCGCAGCTGCCACAGCTCTCCCTCGTCGCGCAGGAAGTACGAGACCCCGGTGCCGTCGACAGGTTCCTCCAGCAGCTCGGCCAGGGCGTCGTCCAGCGCGGTGTGCCGGGGCGCGTCGGCGCGCAGGGCGGCCAGGAACCTGTCCTCCAGGCGGCGCCGTACGTCCAGCAGCGCCGGATCCCATTCGAGGGAGGGGTCCGAGCCCGCCCAGCCGCGGTAGTGCAGCTCGTAGCAGACGTACAGGGCGAGCTGGAGATCGTCTCCGTACGGCTCGGCACCCTCGGGCACGTCCGGGAGCCGTCCCGGCCTGCCTGCCACGTAGTCGATGACGGCTGCCGAAAGCTCTCCGCGTTCCTGGGGCAGTACGGGTCCCCGCTGGTCAATGGCCATGTCCCCCTCGTACCCGCGGAGGACTCGATCACCGGGGAGATTCCCTGCCGAGTATCTGATCATCAGGACAAATCCGGGTACTCGGCGAATGTGACCTTCATAGCTCCGCCGGGCGTGTACGCCCCGCAAGACGACACCGCCCTGCTGGCCGACGCGCTGCGCCTCGAGTCACCGCCCCGGCACGCGGACGTCCTCGACGTCGGTACCGGAAGCGGCGCCCTCGCCCTGGTCGCCGCGCAGCGCGGCTGCCGGGTGACCGCGGTGGACGTCTCCCGGCGGGCCGTTCTGACGGCCAAGGTCAACGCCCGCCTGGCCCGCCTTCCGGTGCGTGTGCTGCGCGGCAATCTCCTCGCCCCTGTCGCCGGGCGGCGCTTCGACATGATCCTGAGCAATCCGCCGTACGTCCCCACCCCTGATCCGATGCCGCCCCGGCGGGGAGTGGCCCGGGCCTGGGACGCCGGCTGTGACGGGCGGCTGCTGCTGGACCGCATCTGCCACGAGGCCCCGCCGTTGCTGCGCCCCGGCGGTGTGCTGCTGATCGTGCACTCGGCGCTCAGCGGGGAGGAGGAGACACTGCGGAGGCTGCGCGCGGCCGGGCTGGAGGCCACGGTCACGGATCGCCGCTGGGTCGTCCTCGGGCCGGTCCTTCGTGCCCGGCGCTCCTGGCTGTGCTCCCAGGGCCTGCTGGAAGCGGAAGCCGACAAGGAAGAGCTGGTGGTCATCCGTGCAGCACGCATCTGACACATCCGACGGGCGGCACGACGGCACGGCGTCCGGCGAACCCCGTCGCGTCACGCTGCAGCGGGAAGGGCCGATCCTCGTCGAGGGCCCCGTCGAGGTGGTCCTCGAGGACGGCCGGACGGTCCGGTCGGACCGTTTCCGTGTCGCACTGTGCACCTGCCGCCGCAGCCGCCTCTACCCCTGGTGCGACACCAGCCACCGCCGGCGCACCCGCGGGGAACCGGCCGGCTGACTGCCTCTGCGTGATCGCCGCGGGAGTGGAACCATGAACGCTGTGAGCAACCGTGCCCTCGTCGTGATCGACATGATCAACACCTACGAGCACCCCGATGCGGAGCTCCTCCTTCCCTCTGTCGAGAAGGCCGTCCCCGCGATCGTCCGGCTGATCGAGCGGGCCCGGAAGCACGACGTCCCGGTCGTCTACGTCAACGACAACTTCGGCGAGTGGCGTTCGCACCACGGCGAACTCGTGGACACCGCGCTCGCGGGCCCCCGCGCCGACCTGGTCGAACCGCTGCGGCCCAGGGGCGATTCGCTGTTCGTCGTCAAGGCGCGCCATTCGATCTTCTACGAGACCCCGCTGGCCTATCTGCTGTCGCAGCTGAACGCGCGGGACATCGTGCTGTGCGGGCAGGTCACGGAGCAGTGCGTGCTGTACTCGGCGCTGGATGCCCACATCCGGCATCTGCACGTGACCGTGCCGGACGACGCCGTCGCCCACATCCACCGCGACCTGGCCGAAGCGGCTCTGAAGATGATGGAGCGGAACATGGGCGCGGAGATCCGTGGCGCGGACTCCGTCGCGTTCTGAGCGAAGTCGGCCACAGCCCGTACGCGGGCGCCCGGAGAACGTATTTTGGGCCTGTGCCGGAGACATGGAACACCACAGGGCCCGGAGTGCTGCGCCTTCCCTCGGGGCGGCTCGTCCGGGGACGCGGACTGCGCAAGCCCCTGCCGGAGGGAGCGGTGCCGGACTTCGGGATCTACCTGCTCGGCAGAGAGCCGGCCGAAGTCGCCTGGGACGCACGGTGGTTGAAGTGGCCGGACTTCCGGCTGCCGAGCGACCGGGCGGTCGCCCGGCAGGTCTTCGCCGAGGCGTGGAAGCGGGCCGCGGACGAGCGGGTGGAGATCGCCTGCGGGGGCGGCCGGGGGCGCACCGGTACGGCGCTGGCCTGCCTCTCCGTTCTCGACGGAGTGCCCGCGGACCGGGCCACGGCGTACGTACGGGAGAACTACGACCCGCACGCCGTCGAGACGCCGTGGCAGCGACGGTACGTCCGGCGATTCGAGGCGTAGGGCGGACACTGGCCGGTGTCGGACCCGCGCGGCACACTGGATGGCATGTGCCGCAGCATCAAGACTCTCCGTCCACCCGTCCTGCCGGAAGAGGCCACCGAGGACGACATCCGTGCCGCTGCCCTGCAGTACGTGCGCAAGGTGTCCGGGTTCCGGGCGCCCGCCGCGCACAACCGGGAAGTGTTCGAGCAGGCCGTCGACGAGATCGCCGAGGCGACCCGCGCACTGCTCGACGGTCTCGAGATCCGTGGAGGCGCTAAGCGGTCTCAGCCGCAGGCTGCGACGGACGCCGCATGACGTAGGCCGCCAGCGCGCCCCCGCCGAACAGCGCCAGTACGGAGACGGCCGCGCCGACCCAGCTCGCGCCCAGCCAGTGGCCGCCGAAGTAGCCGAGGCCCACGGCGTAGACCGCCCAGGCCACGCCCGCGAGTGCCGACCACGGCAGGAACTCCTTCACCTCGCGGTGCGCCGCGCCCGCCCCCAGCGAGACGACCGAGCGGCCGGCCGGGGCGAAGCGAGCGATCACGACGAGCGCGCCGCCACCGCGGCTCAGCGCCGTGCCCAGACGGGCCTGCGCGGAGGTGAGCCTGCGGGACCTTGCGATCGCGCGGTCGAAGCGGTCGCCGCCGCGCCAGGCCAGACGGAAGGCGACGAGGTCGCCGAGCACCGAGGCGGTGGCCGCGCACAGGACCAGGACGAGCAGCGAGGGCACTTCGCGCGGGACCTGTCCGGCCGCGCTGGCGACGGAGGTGGCCGTGGTGGAACCGGCCGCGGCCGCGGTGGCCGCCGTGATCACCAGGACGCCGCTCGGGAGCACGGGCAGGAAGACGTCGAGAAGAACGGACAGGGCCACCACGGCATAGATCCAAGGGCTGCCGGTCAGCGACCCCATGCTCTCGAGCACCTTTTACTCCCCGGTTCGTGAACAACGCCGCGACGTCGCAGGGGAGCGGCAGGGGCGGCAGTAACAGCTGTACAGCGTACGCCTGGCATTCGTCCCGAGATCGCCCGGGGGTCACCGATGTTGTGATCATCACGTCTGCCCGGAAGGGGAATTTCTCCGTCCGTGTCCGGGCACGACGAGGCGCCCGAATCCGCGCAGGATCCGGGCGCCGGGGCGTGGAGTCAGGCGTTCAGGCCGCGACAGCCGTTCCGCGCTTCTCGTCCGTCGCGCGTGCCTCACCGCGCGACGCGAACAGCGTGTCCAGGGCCAGCGCGCCGGGTCCGCTGAAGACCAGCAGCAGGAAGGCCCAGCAGAACAGCGCGGGCTCGCCGCCGCTGTTCTGCAGGGGGAAGAGGCCCTCCGGCTGGTGGACGGTGAAGTAGGCATAGGCCATCGCGCCGGAGCAGACGAACGCGGCGACCCGGGTGCCGACGCCCAGGAGCACGAGCGTGCCACCGACGAGTTCTATGACCGCCGCGTACCAGTTCGGCCAGGTGCCGGCCGCGACCGTCTTGCCGCCGAGAGCGCCGAAGAGCGAGTTCGCGCCGTGGCTGGCGAAGAGCAGGCCGGTGACGATGCGGAAGAGTCCGAGGACGTACGGCTGGGACTGATGCAGCTTCGAGGTCAACTGGGTGTTGGCCATGGGGACTCCAGCGAGGTGGGGGACGGGGTGATTCCGGAACCATCAAGTTAGGCGAACCTAATAGATGCTTGCAAGTTCAACATTCAGCCGAATGTTGTTTCTCATCGGAATCTCATACCGCCGGTCAGCTCCCGCTCGTCCACGGCCACCAGTCGCGCGTTCGTGTCCCGCTTCGTCAACCGGGCCTGTTCCAGGCGCAGATGGGCCGCGCGTCCGCGCAGGTCGAGCGTCATCAGCTGGTTCCCGAACCACGGGCCGCCGGTGCGGTCCCAGTGCACGGACGGTCTGCCCGTACGTCCGTGGCGCGCGAGGAGATGCCCCAGCCGCCGGCCCAGCCTGCTCCAGCCGAAGCGGAAGCCGAACCGCATCGACCGGGGAACGGAGTTGTGCACGGGCGAACAGGTCAGCTGCACCACATGGGCGTCCGGGCCGGGCTTGCCGCGCCAGTCGGGCTCGGCGACGTACGCATGGTGAACGTCGCCCGAGAGCACGCACACCGTCGCGGGTGCGCCCTCGCCGGTACCCGTCTCGGCGAACAGGGCGACCAGCTCGTCGAAGGACTCGGGGAAGGCCGCCCAGTGTTCCAGGTCCGCCCCGCGGCGCACCTTCTCTCCGAACCGCGCCCAGCGCTCGCCCCGTTCACCCCGGCACAGCGCCGCGTTCCAGCTCTCGGCGTCGTGGATCAGCGGCGGCAGCAGCCAGGGCAGAGAGGTGCCGACGAGGAGATGGTCGTAGGAGCCCTTGCCGTCCAGCGCCTGTTCGCGCACCCAGTCGGCCTCCTCCCGGTCGAGCATGGCCCGCCGCTGCTCCTCCAGGACCCGGGCGGCGCGGCTGTCGATCATCACCAGCCGGGTCCGGCCGAAGTCCCGGCGGTAACTCCACCGCACGGAAGCCGGATCGGCGTCCGCCTTCGTGGCGAAGGCGCGCAGCGTCTCGGTGCCGTCGGGCGCGGACCGTACGGCTGCGTACGTCTTGTCCATCTCCAGCTCGGCGGGCGTGAGGTTGCCGAGGTGCTGGTAGACCCAGTACGACATCAGGCCGCTGGTCACCCGCTTCTGCCACCAGGGGGTGGCCCGCATGTCGGCGACCCAGGAGGCGCTGGTGTTCCAGTCGTCGATCAGATCGTGGTCGTCGAAGATCATGCAGCTGGGGACGGTGGACAGGAGCCAGCGCACCTCGGGGTCGCTCCAGGACTCGTCGTACAGGTGCGTGTACTCCTCGTAGTCCGCCACCTCCGCCCCGGGCGGCTCGTCGATGTCGCGTCGCCCGGCGATCCACTCCCTGGTCGGCTGCGAGGTCTCGTCCGCGTAGACCTGGTCCCCCAGCAGCAGCAGGACGTCGGGGCGGGCGGCGGACGGGTCACCGGCGAGACGGGCGGCCAGGGCGTCGAGGGCATCGGGACCGATCGGGTCCCGGCCGCCGGCTGCCGGGACCGCCCAGCGGCAGGAGCCGAAGGAGACGGTGGCGGTGTCGGAGCCCGCCTCGGGGGTGGAGATCGTGCTCGGCGGGAAGGCCGAGTCCTCCAGGGGCCAGACCCGGTCGCCGTCGAGCAGCACCTCGTAGGGCGTACTCGTGCCCGGGGTCAGACCGGTCACCGGGACCAGGGCGTAGTGGTGGCCGGAGACGAGAAAGGTCGGCGCGGAGCCGCCGGCACCGTCCGCGCAGCGGACCTCCGCGGTGCACGGCCGTTCGGCCTCGACCCAGACGGTCGCCGTGCCACCGCCCTGCCAGTCGACGTACCGCAGCAATGGTCCCAGGCGCAGCGCCGGCATGTCTGTCCTCCTCCGTCGCCCCGTACGGTACGGAACGACGGAGGGTAGGGACAGCTTTGGGCGCGGATCGGCTCCGATCCGGGCCGGCCGCAGGTCAGCAGCCGTTCAGGATTCCCTGGAGCGCGCTCTTCTCGGCCGAGTCCACGGTCATGCCGTAGTACTGCTTCACCTGGACCCACATGCGGGCATAGGTGCAGCGGTACGCGGTGCGGGAGGGCAGCCACTCGGCCGGGTCCTGGTCGCCCTTGGACTGGTTGACGTTGTCGGTGACGGCGATCAGCTGGGGACGGGTGAGGTCGTTGGCGAAGGACTGCCGGCGGGACGTGGTCCAGCTGTTCGCTCCGGAGCGCCAGGCCTCGGCGAGCGGAATGATGTGGTCGATGTCGACGTCGGCGGCGGCGGACCAGGTGGCGCCGTCGTACTCGGAGTACCAGGTGCCGCTGGTGGCGGCGCAGCTGGAGTTCGTGACGACGTTCTTGCCGTCGCGCTTGAGGACGGTCTCGCGGGTGTTGCAGGCGCCCGACTGGGTGATCCAGTGCGGGAACAGGTCGCGGCTGTAGCCGGACGACGAGCCCTCGGCCTGCACCGTGAGCTGGCCGAGGTAGGTGCGGGCGGTGGCGGCGCTGATCGGGGTGGGCGGGGAGGCCTGGGCCGTGGGCGATGTGGCCAGCAGGCCGGTGACGGCGAGGGCGGAGGTGGCGGTGAGGACGGCTATTCGGCGGGCATGACGCGCGTAGACACCGGGCATGCGAACTCCTCTGTCGTGGGGGGAACTTGGCCATGGGGCGTGGCCATGCTGGCTGCCCAGGGTTTCCGGGGAGTGGGAGCCAGGTAACAGAGTGGCGACATGTGCACGTCACATCAAGAGTTCTGACGTCCTGGCACATCCCGCCCGGCGGCGTAGTGTTGCCGCGTGCTGCTGCCGGTCAATGTCACATTCGGTGCGGTTCTGGCCGTACTGCTCGCCCTGGCGGCGACGGTCGCGGCCCTCGCCCGGCTCGGGCGGGCCAGGGAGATCGCCGTCGCGGGAGTGCGGGCAGCGGTGCAACTCGCCGCCGTTTCCCTGCTCATCGGCTGGGTGGTCCGGTATCTGCCCCTGCTGCTGGCGTTCGTCCTGTTGATGTACGCCGTCGCCGTACGCACCGCGGGGCGGCGCATCACCCGCAACAGGACCTGGTGGTGGGCCGCGCTGCCGATCGGCGTGGGTGTCTTCCCCGTCGTCGCGGCGCTGCTGCTGACGGGCCTCGTGCCGCTGAAGGGCATCGCGCTCATCCCGGTGACGGGGATCCTCACCGGCGGGGCGCTCACCGCGACGGTGCTGAGCGGCCGGCGGGCGCTGGACGAGCTGACGCTGCGGCGGGGCGAGGTGGAGGCCGGAATGGCGATCGGGCTGCTGGACCGCGAGGCCAGGCTCGAGGTGGCCCGCGGTGCGGCGGCCGACGCGCTGCTGCCGGGGCTCGACCAGACCAGGACCGTGGGTCTCGTCACTCTGCCGGGCGCGTTCGTCGGCATGCTGCTGGGCGGGGCGTCGCCGTGGCAGGCGGGTGCGGTGCAGCTGTTCGTGCTGGTCGCGCTGATGGCGGTGCAGGCGGTCGCCGTGTCGCTGGTGCTGGAACTGGTCGCGCGGGGGCGGCTGTACCGGGATCAGGAGGGCGCTCCGGGGTGACGTACCCTGGACGGAGCAGAAGGGGAGTAGCTCTTCGCCGGACCGTCGACATACTGCTGGGCCTCGTGCCCGGCCGGCGCCCGGAGGCGGATCGCCCGGATCGTACCGGGGGCTGCCAGCGAGACCTTCGGCCGCAGTGTCCTGTTGACGCTGCCGTGCCGAAGCGACCCCTTTTCACGGGTTCCAGTTCTCTCGGTGCGGGCAGCCCGACCGATCGAGGTTTCCACCCGTGATCAGCTTCACCGTCCTGGCCATCACCTTCGGTGTCGTCTTTCTCGCCGAACTGCCCGACAAGACCGCGCTCGCCGGTCTGATGCTCGGCACCCGTTACCGCGCCTCGTACGTCTTCGCCGGCGTCGCCGCCGCCTTCGCCGTCCATGTCGCCCTCGCCATCGCCGCCGGCAGTGTCCTCAACCTGCTGCCGCAGCGGGTGGTGCAGGGCGTGGTCGGCGTGCTGTTCCTGGCGGGTGCGCTGGTCCTGCTCTTCAGGAAGGACGACGAGGACGAGGAGAACATCAAGGCCCCGGCCGACCAGTCCTTCTGGAAGGTCTCCGGGGCGGGGTTCATGCTCATCCTGGTCGCGGAGTTCGGCGACCTGACCCAGATCATGACCGCGAACCTCGCCGCGCGGTACGACAGCCCGGTCTCGGTGGGCGTGGGTGCGGTACTGGCGCTGTGGGCGGTCGCGGGGCTCGGGATCGTGGGCGGCCGGACGCTGATGCGGTACGTGCCGTTGCGGCTGATCACGAAGGTGGCGGCGGGGCTCATGCTCGCGCTGGCGGGCTTCAGCCTGTACGAGGCGGTGGCCGGCTAGGGGTGCCCGGGGGCGGCGCCCCCGGGGCGCCGCTTCTCAGTCGCCGGCGGGCCCGGTGACGGTCAGCCGGATCAGGCCGTCCGTGGACGCCACCCGCAGGGATCGCAGGTCATCCACGTGGAGGTCCGGGGAGAGGGACCTGGCGCGCGGGCCCACGCCCACGACGCGTGTGCCCGCCGCCCGTGCCGCCCGGATGCCCGCTTCGGAGTCCTCGAAGGACACGCAGTCCTCGGGCGCGAAGCCCAGCTCCGCCGCCCCCTTGAGGAACCCCTCGGGATCCGGCTTGCTCGCTCCCACGCACTCCGCCGTGACCCGCACGGGCGGCATCGGCAGGTCCGCCGCCGTCATGCGCGCCCGGGCGAGGGCCTCGTCCGCCGACGTCACCAGCGCGTGCGGCAGCCCGGCTATGGCGGCGAGGAGCGCCGGCGCCCCGGCGACCGGGACCACGCCCTCCATGTCGGCCGTCTCCAGCGCGAGCATCACCCGGTTGTCCGCGTGGTTCTGCTCCATCGGCCGGTCCGGCAGGAGCGCCGCCATGGTGGCGTACCCCTGACGGCCGTGGACGACCTTGAGCGTCTCGTCCGGGTCGAGCCCGTGTCCGATCGCCCACCGGCGCCAGACGCGCTCCACCACCGCGTCGGAGTTGACGAGGGTGCCGTCCATGTCGAGGAGGAGGGCGCGGGCGGTCAGGGCGGTCGGGGTGCTTGCCGGCATCGGCGTACTCCAGAGAGCGGGAGAAGAGATCAAGCGGCCCCGCCCGCCGGTCAGGGAGTACGGGCGGAGCCACTTTGTTCCTTCACGATACAAAACAAGACGCGGGAACGCCACCCCCGCCTCACTCGACGGGCCGCAAGCGGTCGCAACCTCCAGGATGGGGAGGAGAGTGAAACGGGCGGACCGGCGAGGAACCGAGGAGACCCGGCATGGCGCAGGAAGTGGGCACCCCGGCCGTGAGCCCGGCCCCGGGGGAGGGACAGAGCCGGCGCGGCGTCATGGTGGCCATCGGTGCCCTGCTGCTCGGCATGCTGCTCGCGGCACTCGACCAGACCATCGTCTCCACCGCCCTGCCGACCATCGTCAGCGAACTGGGCGGCCTGAACCATCTGTCGTGGGTGGTCACCGCGTACATGCTGGCCGCCACCGCGGCCACCCCCCTGTGGGGCAAACTCGGCGACCAGTACGGCCGCAAGAAGCTCTTCCAGAGCGCGATCGTCATCTTCCTCATCGGCTCCGCGCTGTGCGGCATCGCCCAGAACATGCCGCAGCTCATCGGGTTCCGCGCGCTCCAGGGCCTCGGCGGCGGCGGGCTGATGGTGCTGTCGATGGCGATCGTCGGCGACCTCGTCTCGCCACGCGAACGCGGCAGGTACCAGGGCCTGTTCGGCGGGGTCTTCGGAGCCACCAGCGTCCTCGGACCGCTGCTCGGCGGCTTCTTCACCGAACACCTCACCTGGCGCTGGGTGTTCTACATCAATCTCCCCGTCGGCATCGTGGCGCTGCTCGTCATCGCCGCCGTCCTGCACATCCCCGTCCGCCCGACCCGGCACACGATCGACTACCTGGGCACCTTCCTCATCGCGGCCGTCGCCACCTGCCTGGTCCTCGTCGCCTCGCTCGGCGGCTCCACCTGGGCTTGGGGCTCCGCTCAGATCATCGGGCTCGCGGTGCTGGGCGCGCTGCTGCTGGTGGCCTTCGTGCGCGTCGAACAGCGTGCGGCCGAACCGGTGCTCCCGCTGCAGCTCTTCCGCATCCGTACCTTCACCCTCGTCGCCTTCATCAGCTTCGTCGTGGGCTTCGCGATGTTCGGAGCCATGACCTATCTGCCGACGTTCCTGCAGATCGTCCAGGGCGTCAGCCCGACGCTGTCGGGCGTGCACCTGCTGCCGATGGTCATCGGCATGCTGCTCACGTCCACCCTGTCCGGTCAGATCGTCAGCCGTACGGGCCGCTGGAAGGTCTTCCCGATCGCCGGCACAGGCGTCACCGCGATCGGACTGGTACTGCTCCACCAGCTCGAGGAGACCAGCTCCACCTGGGAGATGAGCGCGTACTTCTTCGTCTTCGGCGCCGGTCTCGGACTGGTGATGCAGGTGCTCGTGCTGGTCGTACAGAATTCGGTGAGCTACGAGAACCTGGGCGTCGCCACCTCCGGAGCGACGTTCTTCCGCTCCATCGGCGCGGCGTTCGGCGTCGCCGTGTTCGGCACGATCTTCACCGGGCGGCTCGAGGACAAGCTCGCCGACGCGCTCGCCGGGCAGTCGGTGCCGCCCGGCGCCGGAGCGGGGGAGCTGGCGGGCGACCCGCGAGCGATCGCCGAACTGCCGCCCGCACTGCGGCCGTCCGTGCTGCACGCGTACTCGTCGGCCATCACGGACGTGTTCCTCTACGCCGTCCCCGTGGTCCTCGTCGCCTTCGTCGTCGCCTGGTTCCTCAGGGAGGACCCGCTGCGCGGCTCGGTCACCGCGCCCGACACCACCCAGACCCTCGCGACGAACCCGGTGGCGCGCTCCTCCCACGACGAGGTGGCCCGCGCGCTGTCGGTGCTCGGCTCGCGCGAGGGCCGACGGCAGATCTACGAGAAGATCACGGCGAAGGCGGGCCTCGACCTGCTGCCCGCGGCGAGCTGGCTGCTGCTGCGCATCCGCCGCAACGGCATGGTGGAACCGGCCATGCTCGCCGACACCACACCCGTGCCGCTGCGGATCATCACCGAGGCCGCCCGGCAGCTGGAGGGCCGCCACTTCGCCTACCGCGAGGGACTGCAACTGCTGCTCACCGAAGAGGGCCTGGCGGTGGCGGTACGGCTCGCCGAGGCCCGCGAGGAGTCGCTGTACGAGCTGCTCGGCGACTGGTGGGGCCCGGACCGGCCGACCGATCTGATGCAGCTGGTCGAGGAGCTGAACGCGGAGCTGTGCGGCTCCGACAGCGAGCGCCCCTACAGCCCTCCCCCCAAGGGGGATCACACGGCCTGAACGGCTACGGCAGCTCCTTGCCGTACCAGATGTCCATGTACGGGCCCGTGCAGTACGCCGGGATCTCCGTGTACCCGTGCCGGACGTACAGCGAGCGCGCGGCCATCAGATCGAGGCGGGTGTTGAGCACCATCCGCTCGGCACCCAGCGCGCTGGCCTCGTGCTCCAGCTGCTCCATGAGCAGCCCCGCGCCGCCTGTGCCCCGGAAGGCGGGGCGCAGATAGACGCGGGTGAGCTCGGCCCGCCCGCCGTCCAGGACCAGCACCCCGCCGCACGCCGCGGGCCTGCCGCCGAACCGGCCGACGACGAACCGGCCGGTGGGCGGGGTGAGCCGTACGAGGTCGTCCTCGTCGGCCAGCCCCTCGTCGATCTCCGCCCCGGTCGCCGGCCGCTTCCAGTAACTGCTCGCGACATCGGCGTAGTAGTCACGGCGCAGGCCGGACGCGTCGGGCGAGTCGAAGGCCTCGGGGGCCAGGGTCCAGGACGTCATGGGGTCCTCTGTACCCGAGGCGTGAAGGCGTTGGCCAACGAATTCCGGCGGCCGGAGGCGGAGCGCTACTCCTTGGGGGCGGCCGACTGGACCACCTCGAACGACCACAGCGTGGAGCCGGTCGCCGCGGGCCTGGGGCGCTCGCCGCCCTCTCCGCCGTGGGCCGCCGGGGCACCGTGGGAGGCGCGCATCGAACCCTCCATCCACGCCTGGAAGTCGGCCTCGCTGCGCCAGCGGGTGTACACGAGGTACTGGTCGGTCCCCTCCAGCGGGCGCAGCAGCTCGAACCACTCGAAGCCGTCGGCGCCCTCCACGGAACCGGCACGGGACGCGAAGCGCTTCTCCAGCACCTCGCGCTGCTCGGCGGGAACGGTCAGAACATTGATCTTCACGACGCTGGCCACAGGTACATCCTCCGCACAGAGACTTCGAGATCTCGACCGTACCTCCGTGGCAGCCGGTCAGCGCAGGCGGTCCGGCGTGAGGAAGTCCACCGGTACGCGGGTGCTGACCCCCTGCACGAGATCGGCCAGGGCCTCGCCGATGCCCGTCGCGAACGGCAGCCCCCGGGTGTTGTCGCCGCCCGCGACGACGACCCGCGGATCGTTCCCGGGCCGGCCGAGCACGAACAGCCTGTCGGGGGTACGGGCCGTCAGGGACACCGAGACCCGGGCGGGCAGCCGCCGGAGCCCCGGGAGCTTGGCCGGCAGCACCCGGGCCACGTCCGCCCAGTCGTCGTACGCCACGGCCCGGTCGATCTCGTCGGGATCGACCGGCTTGGCCGTCACCCCGGTGTCCTCCAGGACGAGCCGGATGTCATGACCGCCCTCCGTCCCGTTGCCGCGCAGCACCCGGCTGTCGTCGAGCTCCCGCACGAAGACAGGGAACTCCTCCAGCGTGAAACTGCCGTCGGGTTCGATCGGGCGGAACCAGGTGATCGGCGTACGGACGCTCTCCAGCGGCAGACCCGGTACGAGAGAGGACAGCCAGGCACCGGCCGTCACGACGACATGCCGTACCCGCACGGTCCGCTGGGCCGTGTGCAGCAGGACTCCGCCGGCGACCGGTTCGAGCGACGTGACACGGGTGTCGGCGAAGACCCGGGCACCCGCCTGCCGGGCGAGGGCGACCGCGCCGCGGACGGCGCGCTCCGGCCGCAACAGCCCCGCGGACGGCTCCCAGACGCCGATGTGGTGATCGGGCACGCCGGTGTGCCGCGGGTACTGGAACCGCAGGGCGCGGGCCGTGAAGGTGCGGACCCCGATGCCGTGCTCGCGGGCCCTGCGCAGGGCACCTCCCGCGATCCGCCCGTCCTCCGGACCGACCAGCAGACCGCCGCCCGGCACGAACAGCTGCTCCTGCGCGGCGTCTTCGAGCTCCGCCCACAGCTCGCGCGAGCGCCGGCCGAGCGCCACGAGGCCGGGGTGCTCCGAGCCGGTGATCCGGAACATTCCGGAGCCGCCGTGCGAGGAGCCGAGCGTGTGGCCCGGGGTGAACCGGTCGAACCCCATGACATCGACGCCTCTGGCCGCCAGTTGCCACAGAGCCGTGGCGCCCCAAGCCCCGAGGCCCACGACCGCCGCGTCCGCGTCCCACCCAGTCATGCCACTCACTCCCGCCTGTCGTCGGTGCTGGGCCTCAGCCCAGCACGGCTCCCCACGCGCGGGCCTGAGTAACGGGCTACTCCACCCGGCTGCCGCCACTCACCTTTCGGCTGCCTGCAGTCCGCGGCAGACGTGGGGAGACGCCGGCCCGGAGGCCGGGACCGGCGGGGCGAGGGGAGCGGTTTGAGTACCTGAGTACTCATGTACGGGCACCCCCGCCCGTGGTGACCTCGACACTGCCGCGCAGCGCAGGCCGCGACGACCGGTGGAGGTTGTGATGCAGTTCCGTGTACTGGGAGCCCCTGAGATCTATGACGACGTCAGGCAGCGGAGCGTCCAGCTCAACAGTCCCAAGCAGCGCGTGCTCCTCGGGGTGTTGCTGGTCCGCCTGGGATCTCCCGTGCCCACGGACGCGCTGATCAACGAGCTGTGGGGACGCAACGCCCCCGACAAGGCCATCAACGCCCTGCAGGCGCACGTCTCCCGGCTGCGCCAGCAGCTGATCGAGGTGGAGCCCGCCCGGGCGAACACGCCGCGGCTGGTCGCGCGCGGCTCCGGATACCTGCTGCAGGCGCGGCCCGACGAACTCGACAGTGTGCAGTTCCGGCTGCAGGCCTCCCGGGCACAGCGGCAGCTGGAGTCCGATCCGCACGCCGCCGCTGCCCTGCTGCGCAAGGCGCTGAAGCTGTGGCGCGGTCCGGCCCTGGACGGCGGGTCGCACGGTCCGCTGTGCGCGGGTGTCGCGGCCCGTCTGGAGGAGGAGCGGCTGCTCGCTCTCGAAGACCTCTGCGACGCCTCGATCAGGGTGGGCCAGCACCGTCAGGTGGTCGGCCGGCTCGAGGAGTTGGTCGTCGCGCATCCGCTGCGTGAGCGGTTCCGGGACCAGTTGGTCCTCTCGCTCCAGCGCTGCGGCCGGCAGGGCGAGGCGCGGGCGGTGCGCGACACCGTACGAATGCGCCGCGCACCGGAGACCGCGACCGGCTCGCTGCCCCTGCGGCCCGCTTCCGTCCGGCAGATCCACGAGGCCGGGCACCGGTGGCACGGGCACGCCGTCGTCGATCACCCGGCGGCCGACAGCCACCACGAGGGCGACCACTACCGCGAGACCGCGAGCGACCTGGAACTGCTGCGGCTGCGGCGGCGGGTGGACCAGCTGACGTCGGAACAGGACTCGCTCCGCACGGAACTGGACCGGCTCATGGCGATGGTCGAGCGGAGCTCGGCGGGACATCGCAGGGATTCCGCATGAACAACAGGTCCGCATGAACAACCGGTGAGACCTGTACCCGCTGTCCTTTTGTCAAGTTCGGAACAGTGACCTGTCAGCCTGTCAATTGCGTGTCAGATGTGCCCATTCGGCTGCCTGGACGCATGGCCGTGCAATCTACACTGCGAATTGCCGATGAGCGGAATTCATCATTCTGAGAGGAGATTTCCGTGGCCGTACTGCACACGACCCACCGGGGCGCAGGAACACCCGACCAGTTGTGGAAAGTGCTTCTGGACATCGAGGCGTTCCCTTCGTACATGGAGGGCGTCAACGAGGTGGAGGTCACCGGCGAGGACGGCGGACGCCGGTCCAGCAGCTGGGTGGTCGAGCTCAAGGGCTCCGAGATGGAGTGGGACCAGGAGGACGTCATCGACGCCGAACGGCGTCGGGTGGAGTTCCGCCAGACCGACGGCGACCTCGCCGAGTACACGGGCTACTGGCAGGTCGTCGAGGACGCCGAAGGTGTCGGACTCGAACTGAACGTGGAATTCGACATCGGTCTTCCGATGGTTGCCGAAATGATTCATCCCGCTGTGGCCAAGGCGCTTGAGGGCTACCAGCAGGGAATTGTCGGCCAGAGCAGCTAGGGGACCCGATATCATGAGTGACCTTCGCCCTGTTGATGCCAAGGAAACTTTCCGGCGGGTCAAGCGCCATTTCTCTCCCGCTCTTTCGGTGGCCGGCAAGTTCAGCGGGCAGGGCGCGGTCGAGGCCTCGTCCGACGGCTGCCGGGTGACGCTCTCGGACGGCCGGTCCGTGCTGGACTTCGGCTCGTACGCCGTCGCCCTGCTCGGCCACCGCAATCCTGCGGTCGTCGACGCGGTCCGCTCCCAGCTGGACGTCATGCCCGCCTCGACCAGGACCGTCCAGAGCCCGGTCTCCCCGCTGGCCGCCGAGGCGCTGACCGACTACTTCGGAGGGGCCCTCAACCGGGTCTACTTCGGCTGCGGCGGCGCCGACGCCGTCGAGGTGTCGTTGAAGCTGGCCCGTACGGCCACCGGCCGTACGACGGTCATCGCCGTCGACGGCGCCTTCCACGGCAAGACCCTCGGCGCACTCGCGCTCACGCACAACGAACGGTTCCGCGCGGGCCTGGAGCCGCTGCTCCAGGGCGTGGTGCACGTCGACCCGGACGACCCGGAGGCGGTGGCACGCGTCATCGCCGAACAGGACGTCGCGGCCGTGGTGTTCGAGCCGGTGCAGGCCGAGAACGGTGTGCGGCTGCTGGACGAGGACGTCCTGGCGCGCTGGTGCCGCGACGCGCAGGAGCACGGCGCGTTCGTCATCTCGGACGAGATCCAGGTGGGCCTGCGTCGCTGCGGCGCCCGTTCGGTCGCGCTGGAGGCCGGTCTTCCGGTGGACGCCGTCCTGCTGGGCAAGCCGCTCGGCGGCGGCATCGTGCCGGTGTCGGCCGCGGTCGGCAACGACCGGCTCTTCGGGCCGCTGCTGT
This sequence comes from uncultured Actinomycetota bacterium, assembly GCA_963836215.1. Classification (GTDB taxonomy): domain Bacteria; phylum Actinomycetota; class Actinomycetes; order Streptomycetales; family Streptomycetaceae; genus Streptomyces. The sequence continues at coordinate 2,283,456 of CAWIIU010000005.1, read as the reverse complement.
CCGACCCGATGCGGCACACCGCCACGTTCAGCGGCCATCCGCTGGGCACCGGCGTGATCCCCACGGCGCTGGCCACCATCGAGCAGCACGCCGAGGACGGCGAGCGCATCGCCGCGGCCATGGCCGTGGGGCTCGCGGAGATCCAGGACCAGCACAGCGACGTGGTGGTCGAGACACGCGGCCGCGGTCTGCTGTGGGGCATCGACTTCACCACGGCCGAGATCTCCGGCAATGTCCTGGCCGGCCTTGCGCAGGCCGGACTGGTCGTATCCCCGTGCATCAGTCGCCCCACGACCGTGCGGCTGCTGCCCCCGATCGTCGCGACCGACGAGGACGTCAAAGAGGCGCTGTCCCTGCTCAGCGGTGCGATAGCCCAGGCCGCCGCCGGCGCGTAGCCGCGGCACCGAACCGGAGACCAGGTCCCGGGGAAGGAACGAAGAAAGCTGATGACTTCGCTCACGCATTCAGGAGTCACCGACGAGTTCGCCGAAGATATCGTGCTGGCCGACGACATCACCGGCTTCGCGGCGAAGGACCCGAGCACGATCTCCGAGGTGTTCCTCACCGGCGCGACCGGGTTCCTCGGGGCGTTCCTGCTGAAGGAACTGCTGGACCGCGGCCTGACCGTGCACTGTCTGGTGCGCGCGGCCGACGCCGAGGCCGGCCTGGAGCGCCTGAAGGCCACGCTCGGCACATACGAACTGCTCGACGACCTCGACCTCGGCCGCGTCCGGGTCGTGACCGGAGACGTGACGCGGCCCCTGCTCGGTGTGCCGGAGAAGGAGTACGCCGAACTGGCCGCGCGCATCGGAGCGATCTACCACTCCGCCGCCAAGGTCAACTTCCTCACGCTCTACAAGTGGCTGCGCAAGTCGACGGTCGACGCCACCCACGGCATCCTCCGGCTGGCCTGCGCGGCCGAGGCCACGCTGCACCATGTGTCCACCACCGGTGTCTTCGAGCCCAAGGCGGCGCTGGGAGCGCGCTCGGAACGGGACCGGACGGGGCCGCCGGAGACGCTCTCCCTCGGCTACACCAAGAGCAAGTGGGTTGCCGAACAGCTGGTGCTGGAGGCGGGCCGCAGGGGAGTGCCCCTGACGATCCACCGGCCCGGCCAGGTGTGGGGCGACACCAACACCGGTGCGTGCCAGAAGAACGACTTCGTCTGGCGCTTCATCAAGGGGTCGATCCAGGCGGGGCTCTATCCACGGAAGTTCCGCCTCGACATGAACATGGTGCCGGTGGACTATGTCAGTTCCGCGATGGTCACCATCTCCCGGGACCCCAGGTCCACCGGTGGAATTTTCCACGAGGTGAGCCCGGGCTCGCTGGACTCCAACGAAATCCTCAATCTGGTGCGCAGCTCGGGATACGAGCTGAAGGAAGTCAGCATCATCAAGTGGATGAAGGCCATTTCGGCTGACGTGCACAACTCGATGTTCCCGCTGATGCGTATGATCGTGGATCTGGAGAAGGTGGAGATCGCGGAATTCTCGGACGGGGAGACCCGTGAATTCCTGAGCGGTTCCGGCGTCGACTGCCCGGACATCGACGAGAAGGTCTTCGCCTCCTACGTCGCGTACTTCGTCCGCCACGACATCCTCCCGGACCCCCTCGCGTGAAACGCTGAAGCCCCCCGAACGACGGTGTCCCGCGAGCAGAAGATGCTCGCGGGACACCGTCGTTCGGGGGGTCAGGACGCCGGGTGGTTGGCGAACCTCAGTCCACCGGATTTGCGAGTGCGTCGACCGTGATCCGCGTCGGACGCGGGAGTTCGCTCCGCGTCGTGCGACCGGTGCCGCTGCATCGGCACCATACGGACGCCGTCGGACTGCGCGGCCGCCTGCTCCAGACCGCGGCGCAGAGCGTTCCGGGCGGTGATCCCGAGCTTGTGGTAGATCCGGTGCAGGTGGTTCTCCACGGTGCGGACGGACACCACCAGCCGGTGGGCGATGTCGCGGTTCGACATCCCGGTCGCGGCGAGCGCCGCCACCTCCCGCTCGCGGGGCGTCAGCGGGGCGAACTCGTTCTCCCTGCGGTTCTCGCTCACCATCCACGGCGGCAGGGCGCCCGCGCAGCCGCGCAGCAGTTCCTGGCAGGCCGCCCACGCCTCCCTGCCCTTGCGGCGCTGGCCCGCCGCCCGGTGGGCGCGGGCGGCCTGCGCCGCCGCCTCCGCCGCGAGCGGCAGCGCATCCATGTCGCGGAACTGGCGCGAGACCTTGGTGAGCGCGTTGCCGTCGGCGTCGGCGAGGGCCTGGATGTGTTCGGCCATCACCTGCACCACGCCGGCGTCGCACTGGGCGGCGAGCTGCTGGGCCTGCGCCCGGAAACGGTACGAGCCGTTCTCCTTGATCCGCGCGGCCAGGTGCAGCGCCATCACCGCGGTGACGTTGCGGCCCCCGGCCGAGGCGCGTCCGGCCAGCTCGAGAGCGCCGGAGACGGCACCGGAACGGTCCCCGGTGTGGGCGAGGACCAGTGCCCTGTCGTAGGCGATCTCGTCGTCGGCGATCGGGTGCGAGACTGCGTCACCCTGCACCGAACGGGCCTCGACGAGCGTGCGCAGCGCCTCGTCGTGCTGCCCCGCCTCGGCGAGCGCACCGGCCAGCTGGGCCAGCGGCCACGCGCGCGTGGCGGGCCACTCGTGGCCCGTCTCGACGGCGATGGCCTGCCGCAGCAGCGCGACGGCTCGCTCGGGCTCCCCGAGCAGCCGCAGCAGCCGGGAGCGGGCGACGACGGTCTGCAGCAGGACGGGCCAGCGGTCCGTGGAGTCGTACCGGCGCGGGGTGTCCAGCGTGTCCGCCGCGTCCCGGAGGTTGCCCGCCAGGCACGAGCAGCGCGCGGCCAGGGCGTCCAGGAGGACCAGCACGTCGGTGTCCCAGTCGTAGGAGACGTCCCGGTAGCGGTTGAGCAGTTCCATGGCGCCTGTGGGGTCGCCCAGTTCGGTTCTGGCGAAGGCCACCACGGGCACCAGCGCCTGTGTGACGGCCGGTCCGGGTTCGGTGCGCAGGACCGTTTCACCGATGTCGACGGCGTCCTGGAGATGGTCGGACATCACGGCGATCATGGCGCGGCTGCCGTGCAGCACACCGGCGTGCTCCGGCCCGACGGCGGTGACGGCCGCGTCCAGCACTTCCCCGGCGTCCGCGACCCGACGCAGCCGCCAGGCCAGATTGATCACCCGGTTGTGCACGGCGGTGATGAACTCCGGCTGCGGCACCTCCACTCCGGAGTCGAGCGCGGTGGCGAGTACGGCCTCCGCCTCCTCGTGGCAGCCCTTCCCGATGAGGACCCGGCCCAGCAGCAGGGCGGCCCTGATGCAGTCCCCGGGGCTGTCCGAGCGCTGAGCCGCGTACGTCACGACCCGGCACAGGACCGTGCCGTACTCCGCGGAGTCCGGCACAGGACCGTACGGCGAGGTGTCCTGCGACGGGGAGTCCTTCAGCGCCAGCATGCACAGCCGTTCGGCGAGCGCGAAGTCGCGTCGGCGGATCGCGGTGCGTGCCGCGGTGAGCAGCTGCTCCCGCTCCGGGACGAGTCCTGCCTCGATACGCAGGGAGACGACGCGCAGGATGTCCTCGGGCCGGCGTGCGCCCGTGCGCTCCACGGCGTCGGCGACCTGACGGCGCAGCCGGTGGGCGGTGAGGTCGGACATCCGCGAGGCGACGACGACCCGGCTGAGCGGCACGGCGAGACGCAGTTCCACCCGGTGTCCGGAGCGTTCGACGGTGACGATGCCGCGCAGGTCGAGTGACTCCGCCGCGTGCGCGAGCCCTGCCGCGGCGGCGATGTCGATCTCCAACGGTTCGGCGACCGCGAGCATGTTGACCAGTTCGAGCTCGTCGTGGCCGAGGTCGCGCAGCCCGAGTCTTATCACCTCGGTCAGCCGCCGTCCCGGCCGCTCGGTCAGGCCCTCCCACACCCAGGTGCCGTCGACACAGTGCAGCGACTCGTCTTCGAGGGCGTGGTCGATGAGCTCCCGGAGCATCAGCGCGTTGCCGTGGGTGGCGGCCCACAGGCGCTCCAGCGTGGAGGCGTCGGTGTGGCCGCCGAGCCGGACCCGCAGCACGTCGCCGAGGGCGGCGCTGTCGAACGGCAGCACCTCGACATGGTCGATGAGCCGGTCCACCCAGAGTTTGTCGATACCTGCCGGGGCCGGCGCGTCCTTGCGGCTGGTGGCCAGCACACTGAGCCGTCCGGCCGCGACCAGCCGGTGGAGGCGCTGGCCCGACGCGTCGTCGACCAGGTGGGCGTCGTCGATACCGACGACGGGCCGGTCGGAGGCCGAGCCGCCCAGAGTCGACGGCTCCACCGACTCCAGACACTCGGCGAGCGAGGCGTATCCCTTTGCGCGTGCACCGCTGTTCCAGCTGGCGCCTCCGACCGACAGGATCGTGCGTCCCTCGTCGGCCGCACGCTCCAGCGCGGTGGACAGCAGGAGGCTTTTGCCCACGCCCGGGCCACCGACGAGAATCGCGCCGCTGCTGTGCCCAAGGGAGTTCTCGACAGCGTGCAGTTCAGCTTCTCGTGCAGTTATCGGCCAATGATAAACAACATCTGACGACATCTGTTCTCAAGCCCCCGCAGGAAGAATGGCAGCACCCTTCGATGAATGTCCCGTGACCTTCAGGTGACTCGAAGTGTCGGCTGGTGGAACAGCCTGTAACCAGAAGGAAACACGCTTGGCGGAAACGGTCTGATCCCGGTCGGGCGAAAATCTGACGCTGATTTCACGTCGCTCGAACCTGAGGGCCAACAGGACAGTTGCAAGTATAGACCGGCATGTTGGAAGCCCGGCTGGAATGAATCTGACGGAGCCGCGAACGTTTAAACCGCCTGATGGCCCAGGTATTCGGGGCGTGCCCGACAGAAGAAGCGGCAACATCGACCGGCAATTCTGACTTCCGGGGGCTCGAACTGCCGGTCGGGGGCCCTTGGTACGGGCCATTCCGGTCTGCGCGGGGTATGTGGGATGCGTTACACATCGGGTGAGGAGGACAGTTCCGGCGAACCTTCCGCGCACAGCACTCGCCCCCGGTGCGGGGGCATCCGGGGGCGAGTGGTTCTCGGGAGGTGGCCGAAAGGACCCGTCGTCAGGAGAGCTGCCGGGCCAGCCGCCAGTTGCCGGCCCGGTTCCGCTGCGCCCAGAAGGCCGCGTACAGGCCATCGGACGCCGCGAGTTCGGCGTGCGTGCCGCGCTCGGCGATGCGGCCCTCGTCCAGCAGCAGGATCTGATCGGCGGCGGCCACGGTCTGCAGCCGGTGCGCGATGATCAGCAGGGTGCGGCCGGCGGTGAGATGGCTCAGGGCCTCCTGCACCGCCTGCTCGTTCTCGGGGTCGAGCGACGCGGTCGCCTCGTCGAGCAGCACGATCGGGGCGCCCTTGAGAATGGCGCGGGCGATGGACACCCGCTGGCGCTCACCGCCCGAGAGCATCGCGCCGCCCTCGCCGACCTTGGTGTCCCAGCCGTCGGGCAGCCGCTCCACGATCTCCTCCACCCGGGCCAGCCGGGCGACTTCGCGGATCTCGGCGTCGCTCGCCCCGGAGCGGCCGACCCGGATGTTCTCCATGATCGTGCCCTCGAAGAGGTAGACGTCCTGGAAGACCACGGAGATCTTGGACATCAGTACCTCGGGGTCGATGTCCCGGACATCGACGCCGCCCACCCGCACCACACCGGAGTCCACGTCCCAGAACCGCGGAATCAGCTTGCTGACCGTGGTCTTGCCGGATCCGGACGGGCCGACGAGCGCGGTCATCGTGCCCTCCGCGAGGGTCAGCGACACCCCGCTCAGGACGCGCTTGCCGTCGTAGCCGAAGTCGACGTTCTCGAACTCGACGCTGTTGCCCGCCGGCAGACGCGGCTCGTCCGGCCGCATCAGGACCGGCTCCGCCAGCAGTTCGGCGACGCGGTCCAGCGCGGAGCGCGCGGTGCGCAGCGTCGAACCGAGCACCGCCGTCTCCGCGATCGGTTCGGTGAACCGTGCCGCCAGCACGAGGATCGCCAGCAGCTTGGCCACCTCGAGACCACCGTCGAGCGCCAGATACGTGCCGGTCACCAGGACCACGGTGAACGCGGCCTGGACGACCAGGGCGAAGCTGATCAGCCCCGGTACGCCGGTGACGAGCACCCGGCGGGACGCCTCGTACTGCGTGTGCAGCGCGGCGTCGAGACCGCGGGTACCGGCGCTCGCGCCGTCACGGCCGAACACCCGGAGCACCGGCTGCAGTTGGGCGAACTCGACGACACGGCCACCGGTGACGGCATGGGCGTCGGTGCGAGCCTCGTCGGCCTTGCGGCTCAGTCCTGCGCTCCAGCGGTAGACGCCGACGATGAGCGGGACGGTGAGCGTCGCGGCGAGCGCGAGCCGCCAGTCGAAGGCGTACATCAGCACCACGACGGTGGCCGGGGTGACGAAGCTCGTCACGAGCGGCCGCAGCAGATGCGCCGGCACACCCATGACGTCCATGACGCTCTTGGTGGCGAGCTGACCGAGCTGCCCGACCCGTTCGGGCGCGAACCAGCCCAGCGGCAGCGACGCCACCTGGTCGCCGATCCGGTTGTGCAGCGTCCTGGAGAGGGTGGCGCCCGCGGTGAAACCGGTGCGCAGCGAGTCGTAGTAGGCGACGCAGTACAGCAGGGAGACTCCGAGGAGCGTCCACAGCCACGGCCACACGGAGTCGGGGTCGTTCCCGAGGAGCGCTTCGAGGAGCGGGACGAGCAGGGCGAACGCGACGCCCTGCAGGACCGCGCAGACCACCAGCGCGGTGATCATCCTGCGGACGGGCCGGTTCTGCTCGGGCCCCACGACATGGAGCAGTTGGCGGATCATCGGTTTCCTCCCGCCGGAACGGCGCTGACGGTCGTGGCCGCGGTGGGCCGGTGGGGCTGCCAGGCGGCAGTTCGTTCATGGGAGCGCCACATGCGGGCGTACCGGCCGTCCCGGGCGACGAGTTCGGGGTGCGTGCCCCGCTCGACGATCCGGCCGTCCTCGAGGACGACGATCTGGTCCGCGTCCACCACCGTCGACAGACGATGGGCGATCATCAGCACGATCTTGCCGCGGGTCAGCTCGGACAGGGCGTCCTGTACGGCTGCCTCGGACTGCGGATCGGCGTAGGCGGCGGCCTCGTCGAGCACGATCACCGGGGTGTCCGCCAGCAGCGCGCGGGCGATCGAGACGCGCTGCGCCTGGCCGCCGGAGAAGCGTGCGTCCTCGCCGACCACGGAGTCGTAGCCGCGGGGGAGTGCCTCGATCTCGTCGTGGACGCATGCGGCGCGGGCCGCGGCCTCCACCTCGGCCGCGGAGGCGCCGGGCCTGGCCATCCGGATGTTGGCGGCGACGGTGTCCTGCGCGAGCCGGACGTCCTGGAAGACGAACGCGACGCGGCGGTACAGGTCGTCGAGCGCCATCTCCCGGATGTCGACGCCTCCGATGCTGATGGAGCCGACGGTCACATCGCCGAACCGGGGGAGCAGGGTGGCCAGGGTGCTCTTGCCTGAGCCCGAGGGGCCGACCAGCGCGGTCACCGTGCCGGGCGCCAGCTCCAGATCGATACCGGCGACGGCGTCCTTCTTGCCGTCGTAGCTGAAGTGCACGTCCTGGTAGGTGACATGGCTGCCGGCCGGGGTGCGCGGGGACTCGGCGACGGGAAGCTCCTCGGCGTTCAGCACCTCACTGACGCGTTCGGCCGCGGCCTTGGCGAAGCGCATCTCGTAGCTCGCGTAGAACAGGGCGAGTACGGGAGCGGTGAGGCCGATGCCGAGCAGGGCGAACGGCAGCAGGTCCACCCCGGAGAGCCAGCCGTTCGTCACGAACACCGCGCCGCCGGTGATGACCGCGATCAGGACCGCGACCGGCGACAGGACGATCTCGGCGGCAGCCTTGGAGTTGAGCGTGGAGCGGACCCAGGAGAGGAAGAAGGCGGCGAAGTCGTCGGCCGCGTCCCGGAACTTCTGGTGCGCCCGGTGGGTCTGGCCGAAGGTCTTGACGACGGAGATGCCCTGGACGAACTCGACCGCGCTGCCGTTGATCTGGCCCATCGCCCGGTCGTACTCGGGCAGGTTCTTGGCCATGCCGGCCATCGTGACGCTGTAGAGGCCGAGCCCGACGACGAGCGGTGCGATGGTCACCAGGGTCATCTGCCAGTCGACCCAGAAGAGATACGCCACCGAGGTCAGCGGGACGACGGTCGCCGAGGTCATCTCCAGGACCGAGTGGGCGATCATGTGGTGCATCGCGTCCACGTCGTCCTGCACGGCCTTTTTCACCGTGCCGGAATTGCGCTCGGAGAACCAGCCCAGCGGCACCCGGGCGAGCCGGTCGACCAGACCGCGGCGGATGTGGAGCTGCAGTTCGTTGTCCGCGAAGTGGGTGATCGCGCCCGACGCGAGCAGGAAGACGAGCCGGACCAGCAGTGCGCCGGCGCCGATCGCGGTGATAGTCCATGCCCGGCCCGAGCGGTCCGGCCCGTCGTCCAGCAGGACGCGGCCGAGCTCGGCGATGGCGATGAAAGGCACGACGCCGGCGATCGCCGAGACGGCCTGGGCGGCGACGGCCAGCCGCAGCCTCCCCTGGATCGGGCGAAGGATTTCGCCAAGTGCGGCCTTTTCCGCGGCCATCCGGTCCTCCGTGAGGCTCTGTTAGACGGTGTCTAATAGCTGGTACGACTGTACCCGACGCACAACTCGATGCGTCAAGCGATGCAGCCGTCTGTGTCGACAAGTCGCCGCGTTTCCTCCGGAGACGGAGGTGGGCGGCGGGATTGCCGGGTGAAGTGCCGCCGCCGACTGCGGCACTTCACCCGGACGAGGGGTCGAGCTGGTCAGCCCGCGACGGGGACTCGCTCCTCGGTGCGGTCGCCCTCCAGAGCGGCGTCGCCCTCCTTGATGCCGTAGCGGGCGTACACCTTCGCCAGCGGGCCGGGAGCCCACCAACTGGCGCGGCCCATCAGCTTCATCACCGCCGGCACCAGCAGGATGCGGACCACCGCCACGTCCAGCAGGATCGCGATCACCATGCCCACACCGAACAGCGTCATGGTGAGCACGCCGCTGGTCGCCATCGCCGCGAGCGGCACGCACATCAGCAGCGCCGCGCTGGCGATCAGCTTGCCGATGCTCTGCAGACCGGTCGCGACCGCGGCGGTCGGGTCGCCGAGGTGGTCGTACTGCTCCCGGATCCGGGAGACGAGGAACACCTCGTAGTCCATGGAGAGGCCGAAGATCAGCGCGAACAGCATGATCGGCATGTTGGGCTCGATGTTGCCCGTGGGGTCGAAGCCGATCAGATCCGACAGATGTCCGTCCTGGAAGATCCAGACCAGGATGCCGAAGGTCGCCGACAGGGACAGCAGGTTCATCGCGATCGCCTTCAGCGGCAGCAGCACCGAGCCGAAGGCCAGGAACAGCAGGATGTAGGTCGCGACGGCGATGTAGAGGAGCATCCACGGCAGGGTTTCGGCGAGCGCGTCGAGCGTGTCGTCGAACACCGCCGTCTCACCGCCGAAGTGTGCGGTGGCGCCCGGCGGAGCCGGTACGTCACGGAGCTTGTTCACCAGGTCGCGGCTCTCGGTGGAGACGGCCACTCCGTCGAACGTGACCGAGACCCGTGCCGTGGTGCCCTCGACGCCGGTGATCTGGGCGCCCTTCGCGCCCTTCACCTTGCCGAGCTGGTCCGCGTACTTCTGCAGTGCGGCGCCCTGCTCCTTGGACTGGGCGCTGCCCGCGAGCGTCAGCAGCGAGTCGATGGACTTGACGCCGTCGCCCTCGAAGTCCTTCTCCATGATGTTGTGGACCTGGCGGCCCTCGGCGCTGTTGGGCAGCTGTCGTGCGTCGTTGGCGCCGAACTCGATCCGCATGAACGGAACGGCCAGAGCAAGCAGCACGCCCAGCGTGACCACCGCGACGGCCACCGGGCGGCGCATCAGACCGTGGGCCAGCCTGAACCAGGCGCCTTCGTCGGACGCCTTCGGCGCCGCGGCGCCCTTCTTCCTGCGGCGCAGCGACAGGGAGTTGACCTTCGGGCCCATCACGGCCAGGGCCGCCGGCAGCGCGATGATCGAGAAGAAGACGGACAGGACGACCGCGGCGACACCGCCGTACGCCATGGACTTGAGGAAGGCGAAGGGGAAGAAGGTCATGCCGAACAGGGCGACGGCGACGGTGATGCCGGAGACCACGACGGTCCGTCCGGCGGTGGCGACCGTCCGCGCGAGGGCGTCCGAACCGCTCCGCCCGGCCTCCAGCTCCTCGCGGTAGCGGCTCACGATCAGCAGGCCGTAGTCGATGGCCACCGCCAGGCCGAGAACGGTCACCAGGCTCATCGCGAACACCGAGACATCGGTGAACTGGGCGATGACCCGCAGGACCGCCATGGAGCCGAGGATGGACAGGCCGCCGACGAGCAGCGGCAGGCTGGCCGCCGCGAGTCCGCCGAAGACGACCACGAGCAGCAGGAACAGGATGGGGAAGGAGAAGCCCTCGGCGGCGCCGAGATCCTTGCCGATCTCCTCGCCGGCCTGGTGGCCGGTGGGGACGGGGCCGCCGCGCATGGTGTCGAAGCCGGCGACGTCCAGCTTGTCCTTGACCTTCTTGTAGGACTCTTCCTTGGTGTTGTCGTCACTGCCGTGCAGGTTCATCGCGACGTAGGTCGCGTGCCGGTCCCGGCTCACCTGCGCGGGCATCTTCGTCATCCAGAAGTGCGCGGATCCGGTGACCACGTCCCGCGGCAGCGACGCGATCCTGCCGACGACCGCCTTCTGGAACTCCGGGTCGTCGACGGTCTTGTCGTCGCTGCGGTAGACCACCACCGCGTCGGGAGCGCGCTGCGGGAACGCCTTCTCCGCCAGAAGGGCCGCTTTACGGCTCTCGGACCCCGGGTCCTCGAAGCCGCCGGGCTTCATGTCGCCGAAGACGCCGAAGCCGTAGACCCCGGACAGCACGGCGAACACCAACGTGAGGATCAGTAGGGGCTTGCGCCCCCTGTGGATGAACCGCCCCAACCCCTCGAACATCGCAACTCCCTAGCTCGTTTCGCCCGTTCGGCTTGCCATGCTGCTGAAGCTACGGCAACGGTAACGGCGTTATCAATCCCCTTGCCGGGGTGGGAGGGAGTCGCGGCGGTCGGGGCACTGTCTCTGACCTGCGGAAACGAAGCTCTTAGACAGTGGATAATTTTTCTTGGCGGTGTCAGCGTGGTGTCAGGCGCCGCGGTCTCGGCGCGCTTCAAAAACACTGTTGCGGTACATTCGGTGAATGGCCCGGCTCAAGACTCATGACGAAGCACTCCGTCTCAGGCTCATCAACCGCGCTGCCGCAACGGTCTTCGAAAGCGGCACGGCGGCCCTGAGCCTGCGTCGGCTCGCAGCCGATGTGAAGACGTCGACCACAGCGGTCTATTCGCTGTTCGGAAACAAGGCCGGGCTGCTCGACAGCCTGTACCGCGAGGCGGTCAGGCTGTTCGTCGCCCGTCTGGGCACGGTCGATTCGACCGACGATCCCGGCGCCGACGTCATCCGGCTCGGTATGGCCTATCGCGAGTACGCACTCGCGAACCCGCATCTCTACGCGATCATGTTCGCCGACCGCACCGTCGACTACGAACCGACACCCGAGCGCCGCGACGAGGTCGGCTCCACCATCCAGCCCCTCGTGGACGCGGTCCTCAGGGGCCAGGCGGCCGGCCGTTTCAAGGACGCCTCCCCGGATGTCATCGCGCTCTCCTGCTGGGGCGCCGCCCACGGACTGGTGTCCCTGGAGCTGTCCGGGAACGAGCCGCCGGGACTCGACATCAAGGACGCCTACGAAGCCACGCTGCGCGCCGTCGTCGCGGGATGGGGCCGCGACTGAGCCGGTCGTCGCACCGGCCCGGTCGCGGCCCCGCCGCGCTTCCGTGGTCCTCTCGGTCAGTCCGAGATGGCGACGCCCTCCGCGAGCAGGACGCCGACACCGTCACGCATTCCGGTCCAGCCCGTGGCCCCGGCCCGTAGCTCGTCGACGTGCTGGGTGCCGGGGCTGAGCACCAGCCGTCCGACGGTCAGGGTGCCGGCAGAGGTCCGGGCCGTGCGCCGGTCCGCCACCCGGACGATCGCCTCGACCGCCGCGGGCGCGACCGTATGGCCCGGCGGGAACGGCACGGTCCACAGATCGGCGGGCGGCACCGGCGCCAGGGCCAACCGCCCGCCGTCTGCAGCCACCGGCTCCGGGAACACGACCCCGGCCCAGCTCAGCCGGCCGGTCTCGTCCGCCATCCCGTCGGCCGCCCCCTCCACCGGTACCGGCAGCCGCCCGGACGGTTCGGGGCCGTAGACGAGCGTCACGCCGCCGATGCCGTCCACGGTGACGTCGACGCACCACTCGCCGTCCCGGTGGCCACCGCGTGCCTCCCGGCGCAGCGTGAGCCGGCCATCCGCGAACCGCAGCCCGTCCAGACGTACGCGCAGATCGCGCAGCTCCCGCAGATGCAGCAGCGGCCAGCCCTCCGGGACCACCCAGTCGCCGGCGGCCACCGCGTGCTCCAGGAACACGCTCACCGGGACGGCCGCGGCCCCGTCGACGCGCACCTCCGACAGGCACGGATGCCGGTGCGCGTCCAGTTGCAGGGAGGTGCGCAGGGACCGGAAGATCTCGTACTCCTCCACAGCGCCCAGGTGATGGTCGAGCGCGTGCAGCCGCGGCAGGTCCGGATGGCCCGTCAGCATGCCGAAACCGCGCAGCTGTCCCGGTGCCAGGACGGCACCGATCCTGCCGAGGAACACGGCCTCGTCGGTGTGTCCCGACGCGAGCTCCTCGACCCAGCGGCGGGCGCCCTCCGTCGGATCGAGCGTGGAGACGTAGCGGACGGCGGCCGAGTAGTTGGCAATGACCCCGAGCCGTTCCCAGGTCGGCCAGCACAGTGTCTGCACGGGCAGCCCGAGGTTGTCGCGGGCCCAGAACCCGAGCCGGGCGAGCGCTTCGTTGCCCGCCGCGTAGTCGATCTGGCCGACCATCCCGCCCATCCGGCCCGCGAGGGAGCCGACGTTGCTCAACAGCCTCAGCCGGGCGCGCCGTTCGGGGTGGGCGAGGACCGCGGCGACCAGGTTCGCGAAGCCGGTCACCTTGACGTCGACCGTCCGCACCACGCCCTCGGCGGACTTGCGGTCGAAGCGCGCCGGGTCGTCGATCCCGGCGTTGTGGACGACGAACTGCGGTCCGTCGCCGAGCGCTGCGAATGCGGCCTCGACCTGTGCGGCATCCGTGCAGTCGCAGCGCAGATATTCGATGCGCAGACCGTCCGCCGCGGCCCCGGCGAGATTCCGGTGGACCGTACGGTTCTCGTCCGCACGACGGATCTCCCGGCGCGCCCCGGCGAGGTCCTGCGCCGTGCGCGCACCGGAGAGCCGGCGACGGCGCCAGACGGCGAACTCCTCGTCGTCCAGCGCGTTCACCTCATCCGGCTCCGGCCGCTCACCCCGGCCGGTGACGACGACGCGGCAGCCGAACGCCTCGGCGAACGCCCGCGCCGCCGCGAAGCCGACACCCCGCGCACCACCGGTGATCAGCACGGTGTCGTCGGGTCCCGGCGGGTCGGAGGCGGGCGGGCACATAGGCGCGGGCCGGCCGGCCAGCACATGACGCCGGCCGTCCCGGTAGCCCACCTCGAACTGATCGGGTCGTACGTACTCGCGCTCCACCGCGTCCGCGACCGCCGTCGCGTCGGACCGGTCCAGGTCCACCACGACGACGCCCGCGGCAGGCAGTTCACGCGGCAGGCATTTGGCGAGACCGGCCCAGATACCGCCCAGCGGCTGCTGCACCGGAGCGTCGCCGTGGCCGGACAGCCCGTCGAGCCTCGTGAGGGCGAGATACACATGGCGGCCGAAGCGCGGCTCGTCGGCCCAGCGCCGATAGGCGGCGCGGATCGCCTCGGTGGTGCGGGTGAGCGCCGGCTGCCAGCCCTTGTCGCCCAGTTCGTACGTCTCGCCCATGACATTGAGGTCGACGATGCCGTCCCAGCCGTCCGCGCGCAGCGGCGTGTCCGGATCGGAGCGTACGACCACGGCACCGCGCTCACCGAGCTCGGCGGCGACGGCCGCGACCAGGTCCGCCGACTCGCCGACGAGCAGCAGCCTGCGGCCGGCGAGCGGCCGGTCCGGCACCGGGCCGGTGTGCGGGGCGTGGACCGGCTCCCAGAGGAACCGGTCGACCGGACGCACAAAGGCGTCGGGGTCGAACGAGGAGAGGTGCGGGCGGATCGCCGGCCAGGCGCCGCCTGCTGTTTCTGCGGTGGTCGTCATCGGTGCCGCTCCTCGGCCTTCACCTGGATGCCGCCCTTGGGGAACAGCGTGATGAACGCGCCCTGGCGCGCCGCGTCGCGGGTGAGCGTGAGCCGGAAGCGGCCGGACACCGCCGCGACCGTCTGCTGCAGCAGCCCGAGGCCCATCTTCTTGCCGATGCACTGGCGGCGACCGCCGCCGAACGGCAGATAGGCCGAACGGTCCTGGCTCGGCGTGGCCCCGGGCCGGAACCGCTCCGGGTCGAACCGCTGAGGGTCCTGCCACTGCTCCGGGTTGTAGTGCGACCCGTAGACGGAGACCAGCAACGGAGTGCCCGCCGGGATGTGGTGGTCGGCGAGCACGTCGTCCTCGATCGCCTCACGGGTGAACTGCCACACCGGCGGATGCATCCGCAGCCCCTCGTCCACGACCATGCCTGCGTACGGCAGTTCACCGAGGTCCTTGACCGTGGGCATACGTCCGCCCAGCACCTGGTCCGTCTCCTCCTCCAGCCCGCCCCGGACCACCGGGTCGCGGGCGACCTCGTACAGCGTCCAGGACAGCGCGAGCGCGGTCGTCTCGACACCGGCGAGGAAGAGGGTGACCAGGTCGGCCCACAGTGCGTCCTCGGGAAGGTCCGACTCCCGGATGAGGGTGGCCACTTCGCCACCCATGCCGAGGTCGACGTCCCGGGCGGCCTCCGCCACGACCCGCTCCAGGGTGCGTCGTGCCCTGGCGACCCGGCGGCGGTACGGGGTCGGGACGAACGACGGGATCGCCTTGTCCAGCGAGCCGACGTTCTTGAAGATCGCCTCCAGGGCGACGGACACGGCCTCGGCGAACTCCCCGTCGTCCTGCGAGAGATCCTTGCCCACCAGCGCCAGACCCATCACCCGGCAGGTCAGCCGCATGGCCTCGCCGAACAGGTCGAACGGGCGCCCTGTGCGGGCGTGTTCGGACCAGCGGTCGAGCAGATCGGCGACGGCGGCGTCGCTCTCCGCCGCGCGCGCGGCGATCGCGTTCGGTGTGAAGGCGGGGTTGACGACCTTGCGGTGGCCGCGCCAGTCGCCGTCGTCCAGGGTGAGCAGCCCGCGCCCCATGAACAGCTCGAACGCCTCGTAGTACGCGCCGCGCGCGTAGTTGTCGGCGTTGCCCTGGAGCACCCGCCGGATGGCATCGGGTGCGGACAGCTGGACCGTCGGATTGTGCGGCAGGATCGGCAGCTTCACCACGGTGCCGTGTTCCGCCTGGGCGCGCAGCGAGTAGCCCGGCGGATCGGACGCGTACGCCACGGTGGAGATCACGGGCGAGGACAGCGGGAAGCGTGACGGCCCCTCGGGTTCCTTCGCCCGGGCGCCGGTCACCGGGCAGACGGCTCCGGGAATCTGCCGGTCGGGTGCCTCGGTCATGTCGTTGCCTCCTCGGCAGGGCGCCGGCGCTCGCGGTACTCGCCGGTCGTGCGGTTCACATGGCCGAGTACGACACCCGTCATGTCCTTGATCTGCAGGACGACGTCCCCGTCGGCGGTGACCGCCAGCGCCCGGTTGTCCTCCTCGCTCTCCAGGTCGAGCCGCGAGGGCAGCGAGTAGAGCTCGACCTCCGTGCCGGCGGCGGCGAGCGTCGCGTCGGTGTGGCCGCCGTACAGGTCGATACGGCGGATGGTGCGCGGCACGGCGAGCGGGGTCCAGTCGCCGTCGCTGCGGTCCAGGACCGAGACCCGTGCCAGGCCGTCCAGCAGCACGGAGGGCACGACGAGCGAGGAGAACCAGCGCTCGATACCCGGCCTGTCGGGTGCGTAGCGGGCGCGCCTGCCGCTCGGGTGCGTACGGGTGCCGCTCGTGGAGACGAAGACGCCGCTGAGCAGCACGGCCGGGTTGGGCACATGGTACGGATCGGGCATGGGTTCGGCGCCCTGGTCGTCCCAGTGCTCCCAGCGGGGTGACGCGACCGGCTCGTCCCGCAGCCGGACCCGGGCGGAGAAGTGCCGGCGGTCCTTGACGAGCAGCCGGCCGTTCGGCGCGAGCACGTCGCCCGTCACCTCGATGTCGACGACGGACTCCCGCGGACCGTCGTGGACGAGGCGGGCCGTGATGCGCTTGGTCTCGTCCCGGCCCGGCCTGTACACGCGCAGGAACGAGTCGAGCCGGATGTTCTCGAGGACGGCCGGGACCCGGCCGGGCACGAGGTGCATCGCGGCCTGCGCGGCGAGCTCGGGCACGAACGTGCCGGGCAGCGTCGGAAAGCCGTTGACCACATGGTCGTGCAGATAGGCGTCGCGCTCCTGGCTGAAGGTGCGGACCACGGTGAGCCGGCCGGGAGCCCGGTCCACGATGTCGTCGACGAAGAAGTCCGGCAGCGCGGGGGCCGCGGAGGGCGCCGCGACCGCCGGGGCACGGCAGAAGTCCAGGTAGCCGGGCACGGCCGCCTCGATGGCGGCACGCTCCGGATCCCCGAACAGCACGGTGACCGGGCTCTGTTCCGCCTGGTCGAGCTCGTGCAGGAAGTGGTCGATCCCCTCCGCCGTGGGCATGGCGGTGAACTGTGCGCTCTTGGCGAGGAACGTCCGCATGATCGGGGTCGAACCGAGGCCCACGTCCCGCCACAGCGTCCAGCCGATGGTGAACTCCCGTACGCCGAGAGAGGCGCTGTGCAGGGCCGCGGTGTTGAAGTAGTCGTTCGCCGCGCCGTAGTCGGTCTCGCCGGTCTGGCCGGTGAACCCGACGAACGAGCCGAAGTTGCACCAGCGGCGCGGCTGTTCACCGCCGAAGGCCGCCTTGAGGTTGGCGTAGGTGCGCACCTTCAGATCGCGGACGGCCCGGAAGTCCTCGAGGCTCTTCTGGTCCACGGACGCGGCACGGTTGGTGCCCGCGATGTCGAGCAGCAGGTCGACCGGTCCGGAGTCCGCCGTGATCGCGCCGACCACCGCCTCGACCGCCGTCCTGTCGCGGAGGTCGCAGGCGTGGTACGTGACCCTGCCGGCCCCGCAGATCTTCTCCAGCGCCTCGACGTTGGCCTTCACCTCGACAGCGGCGGCCAGCCGGTCGAAGGCGGCCGTCGCCTCCCGCACGGTCAGCCGGTCGGGGCCGGTCGTGCGCGTCCGGATGAAGTCCTTGCGGGTCAGTTCCGCATCGGCCACCGTCACCCCGTCGAGCCGGGTGGACCCGATGACATGGAGCCGGGGGCGATCGCGCAGGGCCAGCGCCCTGAGCAGCTCGGCACCGATGCCGCGCCCGCCGCCGGCCGCGACGACGGTGTATCCGCACGCGGTCCCGGCCCGGGCCGTTCCCGGGTCCGGGGCCGCCTGCCACAGCAGCCGGGTGCCGCCCGCGAACGACACGACCGGCAGCAGCTGTTCGGCCAGCGTCTCCACGGCGGCATCCGTCTCGGCGGACGCCAGATCGGCCGCCTCGTGGACGATCGCCACCACGGAGGACGCGGGCCATTCGAGCGCCAGGCTCTTGGCGAAGCCGGTGAACAGACCGCTGCACGGGTGCGGCACCCGCGCCCGGTCGATGCCGCCCAGGACGACGACGGCGAACGACTCGGGACGCTCGGGCAGTTCGGCGCAGGCCTTCGCCGTACGGAAGAGGGCGTCGTGCAGCAGCAGCAGACGCTCGGAGGGTCCGGGGAGCGGATCCTCCGACGACAGATCGACCAGCACCCGCACATGCCGCGGCCGTACCCGGCGGACGATGTCCTCCGCGGGCTCGTCCGGTGTGAACAGGGCGCTGTCGGCGGGCAGTTCCCTGCCGAGTGCCGTCGGACGAGCCGCCAGGACCGCGGTTGCCGGAGGGAAGAGCGGCGGGACGGGCCCGCCGGTCGCGGCCGGCCGGGGGGCGGGAGCGAGCCGCAGCACGTGCCGGTCGAGCAGATGCGGTTCGGACGCCGGTGGTGCGGACGCCGGTGTTACGGGCGGCTGTGCGTCCGGGTGGCGCAGGCGCAGCCGGTGGACCGGGCCGCCCGCCTGGACGGCACGCTCGATCACCGCCGTGCCGCTCGCCGAACCCGAGGGCGCGGTGAGGAAGCCGATCAGTTCCCGGGCGCCCTCGGCGCCCAGCAGGGTGGTCGGACCCTGGCGCGGGGCGCTCACGCGGCCACGCTCCTTTCCATGACGGCCAGCACGGGCAGGCCGGCCTCTTCGGCGAGTGACCTGCGGGTCACCACGAACAGGAAGGCACCCTCGGCGGCCTGCCGGCCCGCGGTGTCGTTCCAGCCGGGCAGCGCCGTGCCGTTGACCCCGGCCACCAGCGCGACGTCGATCTCCTGGAAGTCCAGGTACGAGCCGGCCACGTCGAACGCCTCCAGCAGCGATGCCTCGCCCGCGTCGACCGTGATGTTGAGGCCGCGCAGGTCGAAGTAGTTGGACAGCCGTGCGGCGATGACGTTGGGCATCTCGCCCGGGAACGAGTCCTCGGTCGGCGCCGCGATCAGGCCGGTGGCCCGTTCCTCCAGGCGCCGCAGGAACTTCGCCGTCGTCTCCTCCTCGTCCGCGCCGGCCACGGCGTGGCCGATCTCGTCGAGGTAGGCGCGGGTCTTGTACAGCAGTGCGTTACGGGTCGCACCGGTGTGCCCCACCACGACGCCGGTGGTCTTGTGGCGGCTCAGGCACAACTCCCGCACCCGCTCGTCGAGGCGCTGCATGCAGCGGACCATCATCAGCTGGGTGCGGTCCGTCGTCCGCGCGGTGGGCGGGGGCATGCGCAGCTCCTGGAACGGCGGTACGGGGTACGCCGGTCCGAACGACGGCTCGAAGCCCCCGGCCGTACCGCCGGCCGCCCAGGCCGTGACCTCGTCCGCGTCCGGGCTGCCCGGCAGCTGTGACGACCAGCCGACCAGCACCAGGTCCTCGCCGAGCGGCGCGGGCAGCGCGGCAGGCCGGCCGGAGCGCGCTCCCCGGTGGTCCTCCGAGATGATCATGTGCGCGTTGGTGCCGCCGAAACCGAAGCCGGACACCGCGGCGCGGCGGGGGCGTTCGGCGCGGGTGGGCCAGTCGACCGGGCTCTGCGGGACCCTGAGCCCGTCGGACTGCCCGGCGAGGGCGTCCGGCAGCCGTTCGAAGCGGTACTGCGCGGGGATCGTGCCGTGCCGCAGGGCCAGCAGCGTATGGATCACGGAGACGACGCCGGCGGCCCAACCGCAGTGCCCCACCAGGGACTTGTTGGATGTCACCAGGGTCGTACGGTCGCCGGTGTAACGCTGGGCGAGGCTGGTGAACTCCGCCTCGTCGCCCGCCGGGGTGCCCGTGGCGTGGGCGACGATCCAGTCGATGTCGTCCGGGCCGAGCCCGCTGCGGTCGAAGGCGCGCTCGACGGCGAGCTCCTGGCCGGCCCGGGCCGGGGCGTAGATCGCCTTGCCACGGCCGTCGGCCGACAGACCGATCGCCGAGACGATCCCGAGAACCCGGTCGCCGTCCGCGCGGGCGCGGGAGAGCCTCTTCAGCACCACGAGCCCGGCGCCGTCGGAGAACAGCGCGCCGTCGGCACCGGCGTCCAGGGCGCGTACGGCTCCGCCCACGGAGAGCCCGTTGAGTTTGGCGAACAGGATCGAGCCGCTGGGTGCCAGCGCGAACGAGCCGCCGCAGACGGCGATGTCGCTCTGCCCGGAGAGCAGATCGCGCACGCCGAGGTCCATCGCGTACAGCGACGAGGAGCACGCGGTGTCCACCATGTGCAGCCGGGTGCCGGCCGGCAGGATGCCGTCCATCGCGTCCTGGCCGATGCGGTGGGGGAGATACGAGGCCGAGGGGTCGTCGCCCCGGCTGAACCGCCGCCGCAGCGCGTCGCCGATCGGCCCGTCCTCGTCACCGTCCTCGGCGAGCGTGTCCAGCGCGGACCGCAGGACGAAGGCCTCTTCGAGGTGCTGGCTTCCGTCCGGCGTGTACCCGACGCAGAAGGAGAAGCGGTCCTCGGGAAGCCGCCGCACACCGTCGAGCGCCTGGTGAAGGCTGTGCCGCAGCCAGAGCGCGGTGTGGTCGAGCCGGGTCTTCCCCTCGGCCCGCAACTGCTCGTGCGGCCGGAAGCCGGTGATGAAGCCGGAGCGCCGCTGGTACGTCTTGTCGGGGGCGCCCCGGTCGGCGTCGTGGAACCGGGCGATGTCCCACCGGTCCGCGGGCGCGTCGACGAACAGCTCGGCCCCGTCGATGAGAAGCCGCCAGAACTCCTCGGGCGAGGACGCCCCGGGTACGGCCATGCCCATTCCGACGACGGCGATGGGGTCGTCGACGGGGGCGGCGTCGCGCGGTGCGCCGGGAGCTGCGCCCGGCTGCGGGGCCGCCTCCGTGAGGGCGGGTGCGGGTGCGGTGGCAGGGGCCGGTGCCTGCGTCAGCAGGACGTCGGCGGAGACGGCGGTCTCCACGGCGGGCTCGAACTCGTCGCCCTCCACGAGGAGGTGCCCGCTGGCGGGCTCGACCGGGACCTTGGCGGCCATCCGCGGCTCGGGCCGTACGTCCGCGGGCTCCGCCGCGAACCCGTCTCCGGCCGTCGGGCCGGATTCGGGCGGGGCTGCGGGCGCGAAGGCTCGTGGGGTGTCGGCGTGTGCGGGCGTGGATCCGCCTCCAGCGGACAGGGCGGCCTGCGGCTTCGCCGCGTACCGGTCTCCGGGCGCATGGCCGGTTCCCGGCCGCGTGGCCGTGGAGGGCTCGACAGGTGCGGACACCTGGCCGGCCGCCGACCGGGGCATCGCGTGCTGCGCGCCGGCGGGAGTCGTGGCGGCGGCCGTGGGGACCGGGGTTCCGGACCGTGCGGGCTCCGGTGCGTCCCGTCGTGGGGACATCGCCGAACGCAGGAGTGTCAGGCCGCCGTCCGCCAGGAGCGTCTGGCCCGTGATCCAGGACGAACGCTGCGAACCGAGGAACAGCACCACCTCCGCCAGGTCCTCCGGGCGGCCCAGACGGGACAGGGGTGTTGCCGCCACCGTGTTCGCGCTCACCGACGCGAAGTCCGGGAACATCTGGCCGACCGGGTTGTCGATCAGGCCGCACGACGCGGCGTTCACGCGGATGCCGTCGTCGGCGAGCTCCGCCGCCAGATAGCGGGTCAGGGCCTCCAGCGCCGCCTTGGAGACGCCGACCGGCAGATAGTTCGCGGGCGTGGTGACCGCGCCGAGCGACGAGACATTGACCACCGAGCCGCCCCCGGCCGCCTTCGCGAGCAGCGGGCGGGCGTAACGGGTGCACCACAGCGGGCCCTTGACATTGGTGGTGTACGTACGGTCGAGCAGCTCCTCGGTGATCTCCTCGAACGGGACGAAGGAGCCCGCCGCCGCGTTGTTGACCAGGATGTCGAGCCGGGCGTGCTCCTCGCCGATCTCCGCGAACATCCGCTCGACCTGCGCCGGGCGGGCCACCGAGGCCCGTACGACCCGGACGTCCAGGCCCCGGCCGACCAGCGCGCGGGCCTGCTCCTTGGCGGAGTCGTACGAGTGGAAGCAGTTGAGCAGGACCGTCGCGCCGCGCTCGGCGAGACGCTCGACGATCACCCGGCCGACGCTTCCCGCGCCGCCGGTGACCAGTGCGATCCGCCCGGCGAACTCCCCGCCGGGGGTGGGATGGTCGTGGGTCATCGGCCCGCGGTGCTTCCCGTGAGGGCGCCCGAACCCGCGGCCACGAAGTCGACCACCTTGCCGAAGGTGTCGTAGTCGGCGACCCGCAGTCCGGCGGGCGGGACACCGAGGCCGAAGCGGTCGCCGAGCCTGCTGAGCAGCTCGGTCTGCTTGACCGAGTCGACGCCGAGATCGGCCTCCAGAAGCACGTCGTCGGTGAAGACCTCCTCCGGGTACTCCATGGCCTCCGCGTACAACGCCCTCACCTGGGCGGACAGTTCGTCCCGGCTCACGGTCGCCTTCTCCGCGACCGGCACCGCGACCGGCGTCGCCGGGACCGCGGACTCGCTGGTCGCCGGCGCACGGCCCAGCTGCGGCCGCAGCGCGTCGGCCGCCGTCGCGAGACCCGCCTCGTCGTCGCGCCCGGCCAGCGGCGCCACCACATGCGCGCCCGGCACGCTCTGCTCGACCAGCGCGGTCAGCACCCGCCCGGCGCCCGTCTCGACGAACACCCGCGCGCCGGCGGCGAACAGGGCGGAGACCGACGCTCCGAATTCGACCGGCGTCACCAGGTGCAGCGCCAGCAGCTCGGCGAGGTCGTCACTGTCGCGGTAGAACCGGCCGAGGATCGGCGAGTACACCGGGACGGTGAGCGGGTGACGGGGGAAGGCGGCGATACGGCCGGTGAGCTGCCGGCGCGCCTCGCCCAGAAGCGGGTTGTGGAAGGGGTGCGGGGACCGCAGCTGTGTCGCCGCGATGCCGAGCCGGGCCGCGATGGCGGCGGCCGTGCCGACCGCGTCGGCGGGCCCGGAGACAACGGCCTGGTTCGCACTGTTGTCGACGGCGAGTACGAACTCGGGCTGTCCGATCAGCGTGACGATCTGCTCCGCACGCTGGCGCCCGCACCCGAGGGCGAGCATCCCGCCGCCGCTGTGGTCGTGGTCACGCAGAACCGAGATCCGCTCGCACAGCACCGCGGCGGCGTCCGCCAGTTCGTAGGCGCCCGCGCAGGTGAGGGCCGCGAGTTCGCCAAGGCTGTGGCCGACGTGGACCGAGGCCCGGCCGCCGCGCTCCGCGAGGAGCCGGTGGGTGGCGACGGCGGTGGTGAAGACCGCCAGCTGCAGGATGTCCGGGGCGGTCTCCAGCAAGGTGGCGGGGCTGGGCGGCGAGGGCTGGAAGACGGTGGACGACACCCCGCGGCCGAGCTTCTCCTTGGCGACCGCGTCGACCTCTTCGAAGGTGTTGCGCACGGTGTCGTCACCGTGTTCCCAGAGGCCTTTGAGGGTTCCCGGGCGGTAGGCGCCCTGCCCGGGGAAGAGAGCAACGGTCATGTCCAGTTCTCGGTTCATCGAACTTCCCATTCGTCGGTGATCAGGGGCCGGAGCGGCCGGGCAGGAAGGTCTGGTGCAGTGGTCCGGGACAGGCACCCTCGACGGCGAGGGCCAGAATGTGCTCGGAGCCAGGGCGGAGCAGCTCGAAGGACCAGTTGCCGTTCCGCTCCGGCTGCTCGGTGTCGTGCAGGGCGATGTGTCCGCTGCCTTCCGCAGCGCGTGGGGCGAAGGAGAAGCCGGCGAGGCTCCGGTGCAGGCCCGTGCCGAGCCCCTTGAGATAGGCCTCCTTGAGCACCCAGAGCTCGCCGACCCGGGCGACCAGGTCGGCCGGTTCGAGTGCGGCGAGCTCGAGCAGTTCGTCGCCGGCGAAGAATCGGCTCAGGTAGTGCGCCGACTCGGCGGAGGCGGCGACGCGTTCCACGTCGACACCGCACAGCCGCCCCTGGGTGACGGCGCAGACGATCAGTCCCTCGGTGTGCGAGAGGCTGAACCGCAGGCCGTCGTCGTCCGGTTCGGGCTCGGGCCGCCCGTAGCGGCCTGCCGTGAAGCGCCACCGGTCCAGCGGCCGGCCGGTGCGGTCGCTGAGCGCGTACCGGCACAGCAGGCGCCTGGCGAGGAACCGCCGCCGGGCCGGGGGCGTCAACAGCCGTTCCATCCGGGCCCGTTCGTCCCAGGTGAGGAGCCGGGTGCCACCGAGTTCGTCGGCGAAGGAGGCGACGGCGTGCTCGGGCAGCAGCCACAGATCGGTCGAGTCGGTGCCGATGGCCCGTTCGGCAACCGCGCCGATGCCCTCAGCCATGCCGCTCTCCGGACGCTCCGCCGAAGACCGGGGCAGCGGGGCCGGTGGTGACGAGTTCCGCGAGCCGGAAGGCGAGGTCGAGCGACTGCTCGCGGTTCAGCCGGGGGTCGCACACGGACCGGTAGCGCCCGGGCAGATCGTCGAAGGTGAGCCCCGTTCCGCCGCCGACGCACTCGGTGACGTCGTCGCCGGTCAGCTCCAGGTGGACGCCACCGGGATGCCCGCCCAGCCCGCCGACCACCTCGAAGAATCCGGACAGTTCATCGAGGATGTCGTCGAACCTGCGGGTCTTGCGGCCGCACGGCGCGCTGATCGTGTTGCCGTGCATGGGGTCGGAGATCCAGCCGACGCAGATGCCTTCGGCCGTCACCTTCTCCATCAGGCCGGGCAGTACGTCGCGGATCCGGCCGGCGCCCATCCGCACGATCAGGGTGAGCCGGCCGGGCTCCCGCTCGGGGTCCAGTTTCTCGATGAGCCGCAGCAGTTCGTCCGAGCCGATGCCCGGGCCGATCTTCACCGCGACCGGATTGGCGATGCCGGAGAAGTACGCGACATGGGCGCCGTCGAGCTGCCGGGTGCGCTCCCCGATCCACAGCAGATGGCCCGAGGCGGCATACGGGGACCCGGTGTGCGCGTCCGTCCTGGTCAGGGTGGTCTCGTAGTCGAGGAGCAGGCCTTCGTGCGACACGAACAGCTCGTCCGGTGTGTGCCAGCCGTCGGTGCCGGTGAACCCGCCGGCGCTCACCATTGCCGCCGCGAGGGCCTCGTAGCGCGCGCGGTCGGGCGATTCGGCGACGAACCGCCGTACGCCTTCCAGCGCATGGCGGGCGCTTGCCTGCTCACTCGTGGCGAAGGCCCGGACGAGGTTGAGGGTGGCGGCGGACGCGTCGTGGACGCGGACCAGCCGGTGCGGATCGGGGGTGCGGTCGGCGGCGGTGAAGGCGAAGCCGTTGACCGCGTCGCCGCGGTACACCGGCAGTTCGACGCCGTCGCGTGTCTCGGTCGTGGCCGAGCGCGGCTTGGCGTACTGCCCCGCCATGCGTCCGACCGTGACCACCGGCAGCGACATCGCGTAGCCGAGCACGGTGGCCAGCTGCTGGAGCGTGCCGACGCTTCGGTCGATCGACGCGGCGTTCACCGCGTCGAGGGACTCGGCGCAGTCGCCGCCCTGGACGAGGAACGCCTCACCGCGGGCGACCGCCGCCATGCGCCGCTTGAGGAGGTCGCACTCGCGGGGGAGTACGAGGGGCAGACTTCCGCCGAGGGTCTCGACCGCGGAGGCGAGAGCGGAAGGGTCAGGCCACTGCGGCTGCTGCCGGGCCGGCAGCGAATGCCGGCTCTGCTCGGCCCGCACGGAAGGGACACCGGCCATGGGGGTCACGCCGTGAGCTCCACTCTGTGAGGCACCGGAGCGAGCGCACCGGTGACCAGGTTGTCCAGGATTTCCGTGCCGTGACGGGTCATCACGGATTCGGGGTGGAACTGCACCGAGGCGAAGCCGGGGCCGCGCAGGCCGTGCACCTCGCCGGTGGCCGGGTCGCGGGCGACGTCGATGTAGTCGGCGACCAGCGGGCTCTCCAGCAGATCGCTGTCGCTGTGCGCGGCGAACGTGTTGTAGAAGTAGACCTGTTCGGCTGTGCCGAACAGGTCGACCGTGCGCCGGACGCCCTGGTTGGGGAAGTCGAGCCTGCGCAGCGGCAGTCCGAGCAGTCCGCTGAGGACCTGGTGGCTCAGGCACACCGACACGAACGGCACCCGCAGATTGAGCAGACTGCCGGTCACCGCCCGCAGATACGCGATCTTGCGGTGGTTCTCCTCGCGCGGATCGCCCGGCCCCGGGCCGAGCATCACGAGGTCGTGGCCGAGCAGGTGGTGGGGTTCGTCGAACCGGCGGACGGTGACGTCGAATCCGAGCGACCGCAGCTGCAGCGCGCCCATCGCGGTGAACGTGTCCTCCGCGTCGACGATCAGCAGCCGGCCGCGGGTCCGTGGCCGTGTCACCCCGGAGCCGAGCCAGAAGTCGGCCAGCGGCCGGTTGCGTTCGGCGAGCGCCGCCCTGATCTGCGGATGGTCGTTGTGGCCGGCCGGGCGGCGACGTCGCGCGACCCGGTGCAGCGCGTCGAGCAGCCCGGCCGCCTTCGCGGCGGTCTCCGCCGCCTCCTTCGCCGGTTCGGAGTCGCGCACCAGCGTCGCACCGACGCCGATCCGCATCCGGCCGGCCGCGTCGACGTCGGCCGTACGGATCATGATGGCGGAGTCCATCCGCCGGCCGCCCGACGCGTCGCGGCCGATGAGCGCGGCGACACCGGAGTAGTAACCCCGGCCCGACTGCTCGAACTTGGCGATCACCTGGCAGGCGCTCTGCACCGGGCTGCCGGTGACCGTGGGCGCGAGCAGCGTCTCGTGCAGGATCTCCCGTACGTCCCGGGTGCCGCGCCCGACGATGCGGTACTCGGTGTGGGCGAGGTGCGCCATCTCCTTGAGCTGTGGCCCGACGACCCGCACGTCGTCGCAGACCCGGCTCATCATCTTCAGTTCCTCGTCCAGCACCATGTACAGCTCGTTGGTCTCCTTGCTGTCGGCGAGGAACTCCAGCAGCCCGGCCGTGCTGGCGCCGTCCGCGGGATAGCGGTAGGTGCCGCTGATCGGGTTCATCACGGCCAGGCCGTCGTCGAGGCTGACATGGCGTTCGGGGCTCGCACCGATGAAGGTGCGGTCTCCGGTGTGCACGAGGAAGGTCCAGTACGCCCCCGGCTCGCCGCGCAGCAGCCGGCCCCAGAACGCCAGCGCGGTGCGCACCGACCAGTTCGGGATCTCGGTGAGATAGGTGCGCTTGAGGACGAAGTTGGCGCCGGCGCCGAGGCCGATC
The DNA here is from genome assembly GCA_963836215.1 of uncultured Actinomycetota bacterium. Classification (GTDB taxonomy): domain Bacteria; phylum Actinomycetota; class Actinomycetes; order Streptomycetales; family Streptomycetaceae; genus Streptomyces. The sequence continues at coordinate 2,256,665 of CAWIIU010000005.1, read as the reverse complement.
TCCTCGGCGAGCACCCGGCGCACCAGCTCGCCGTATGCCTCGTCGTCGAGGTCGAAGGAGCCGTCGGCCACCTCGATCGGCCAGGCGAGCACCTGCTCGAGCACCTCGTCGACGGGCAGCCGGGACTGTTCGCGGACGGGCATCGCCAGCAGCGGTTCGCCGTCGTCGTGGTGGTCGTAGCCGCGTTCGCCGATCACCCGGTACGGCAGCAGGACGAGGGTCTCGTGGGTGTCGGGTTCGCCGTCGTCGGGGACCGGCAGGCCGGCGACGGTGGCGACCTGGGTGAACTCGCCGAGCAGCAGGTCGACCGTGTGCGGCCGGTCGCTCTCCGGGCGGTGCAGCACCGCGAAAGGACGGCCGCCCTCCGCCAGTTCGTCGAGGGAGGTCATCAGGCATCTCCTACGGACACGGGGGACGCCGTCGCGAGCGCCTCGAGCACCGTCGCGGTCGGCAGGGTCATGGCGCACCGGGTCGCCGCGTACTCCAGCGCCATCCGGTGGAACTCGGGTGTGAAGTCGGCGATCGCGTCGGCCACCACGAAGGGCTGGATGTTGTGCGCGAACGCGTCGCAGGCGGTGAGCAGGATGCCCACATGGGCGTAGACGCCGCAGATGATCAGCTGGTCACGTCCCTGCGCGGAGATCAGTTCGAGCAGTTCGGTGCGGTGGAACGCGCTGGCCCGCCACTTGGTGAGCACGGTGTCGTGCTCGCCGGGCGCGATGGCGTCGGGAACGCCCCGGTCCTCGGGCGCGGCCGACATGCCCGGACCCCAGAAGTCCTGCAGCAGGCCCCGCTCCTCGGGGGACATGCCGCCCGGCTGCGCCGTGTAGAGGACCGGCACCCCGAGCTCGGCACAGCGGGTGCGCAGTGCGGTGACATGGGCGAGCAGGTCGGTCCGCGGCTGGGCGTCCTCGGCGAACGGGGCGAGGAAGTAGTGCTGCATGTCGTGCACCAGCAGCACGGCCCGGCGGGTGTCGACGGTCCAGGCCGCGGTGTTGGCGGGCAGGTCGGCGGACCGCGGCATGGGATAGGAGTCGATCGGCGCAATCGCCACTGTCGGTGTCCTCTTCTCACGGGGTCGGTCGGGCACGGTCGGTCAGGCACCGAGCGCGGCGCCGCCGTCCACGGTCAGGTCGTGCATGGTGATGTGGGCCGCGCGCTCCGAGAGCAGGAACAGCACCGCGTCGGCGATGTGGGACGGCTCGGCGATACGGCGCAGCGGGATGCCGATCCGGTAGGCGTCGGGCACCCCCTCGATCGAGGCGCGTTCGGCGGCGTCGCCCTGGAGCGCGGTCAGCATCGGGGTCCTGGTGGAACCGGGCGCGACGACGTTGCACCGGATGCCGTGTCCGGCCAGCTCCAGGCCGAGGCACTTGGTGAACATCGCCGAGGCCGCCTTGGAGGCCGCATAGGCGGACATCGACATCCGGGGTGTGGCCGCCGCGTTGGAGGCGACCGTCACGATCGCCCCGCTGCGGCGCGGCACCATCCGCCGGGCCACCGCCCGGCTGGTGTGGAACACCCCGCCCGCGTTGACCGCGAACGTGGTGTCCCACTCCTCGTCGCTGAGCTCGGCCGCCGGACCGCTGCGCAGCACCCCGGCGGCGTTGACGAGGTACTCGATCGGACCGAGTTCGATCTCCACCTTCGCGACCGCGGTGTCCACGTCCGCGCTCTCGGTCACGTCCGTGGCGACCGCGAGCACCCGGCCGCCGGCCGAGCCGAGCTCGTCGGCCAGCTCCCACAGCGCCGGTACGTCACGGTCGAGCAGCGCGACCGGCAGATCGGCCGTCACCAGAGCGCGTACGACCTCGGCACCGATGCCGCCGGCGGCCCCCGTCACCACGGCGACCCCGGACAACTGCCCGGTCATCGGGCCCACTGGCCGAGCACACGCCCGACCACCTCGTCGGGCATCCGCAGAACGCGCGTGGTGAACGCACCCAGTGCGGTCAGATAGCGCTCCTGCAGGCCCGCCTCGTCGACCTCGACACCCCGGCCGCCGGACAGCAGCGTGCGGCCGCCCACGATCACGGTGTCCACATCGGCCGAACCGGACAGCCACAGGAAGCTCTCCAGCGGCCGGGGGTTGAGCAGATACCGCCAGTCGTCCGCGCGGACGAGCACCAGGTCGGCCTGCTTGCCGGTCTCCAGGCTGCCCACGGCGTCGTCCCAGCGCAGCCCCTTCGCCGCGATCCGGGTGCCCATCGCCAGCGCGTCGCTGGGCAGCACCTCGGTCTGGTCGGCGCTCATCTCGTTGTACATCTGCCAGGCCGCGCGCATCGTCTCGGCGATCCCGGCACTCGGCATGGACGAGCCGTCCGTCGACAGCGAGACGTCCAGACCCTGCCGGCGCAGCGCGGGAACCACTCCCGTCTCGGTCAGCGAAGACTCACCGGAGGGGCCGTACTTGCCGGGGGAGTGGCTGACGTGGGCGCGGCCCGCGAGCAGCAGCTTCTGCTCCTGCTCGTCGAGGAAGGCACAGTGGCCGGCCATCAACCGCTCGTCGACCAGGCCGAGTTCGGCCAGCCGGCGTACACCCGTCTCGCCGTAGTACGTGCGCATCAGCTCGACCTCGTTGCGCAGCGCCCCGACATGGGTGGCGAAGCCGAGGTCGCTGCGGGCGACGAGCTCGGCCATGCCGCGCGCCAGCTCGTCGGTCATGTTGGTGACGTACGCGATGCTCGGCCGGCACCTGATGCGGCCCGAGGTGTCCTGTTCGGTGAGCCGCAACAGGGACTCGAAGTCCGCGAGGATCGTGTCGGCGTCCCGGGTGCGTACGAAACGGTCCTGGTCCGGCGGGCAGATCGCGTCGCTCGCCCAGGTGCTGGCGGAGAAGCGGATGCCCAGGCGCTGGGCCGCGGCGACCATCGAGTGCGGGCGGTTGAGCGAGCCCATGTCGCCGAGGGTGGTGACACCGCCGCGCAGCTGCGTCCACATCGAGTACTCGGCGATGGCCTGGGCCTCGTCGGGTGTCATGCCGTCGATGAGGTCGTCGAAGCGGTCGAACGTGGCGGATATCTGGTGCATGTCACCACCGCCGCCCATGAACGCGACCTGGTCGTCGCGGTCGGAGACCGGCCGCAGCGCACCGCGCATCGGGAAGCGCATGGCGAACATCTCGTGCCAGTGCGCGTTGACGAACCCGGGCAGCACCATCATCCGGCGGGCGTCGAGCCGCTTCAGCGCTGCCTTCTGCGCGGGGTCGAGCGCGGCGACCGCCTGCTCGACCCCGGCGGCGGGGCCCACCGCGGCGATCTTCTCGTCCACGATCAGCACCGAGCCGCCCGCGTGCACGCTCTCCTCGGCGTCCGCCGTGTAGACGGTGCCTCCGGTGATCAGCAGGGCACTCATCACGCCACCCCGGGTTCGGTCGCGACGGGCCGGGCCACGGCGGAGAAGTGCGCCAGCCAGCCGTTCAGCGTGGGCGCGGCCACCAGGGCGTCGAACTCGACGGGGATCCGGTTCTTGCGCCAGCGGCTGACCAGCCGCATGATCTCCAGCGAACTCAGCCCGAGCACCACGAGATTGGCGTCCGGTTCGATCGCGTCCGGTTCGATGCCCAGCAACGGTGCGACGATCTCCCGCAGTTCGAGATCGGTCGGGGTCGAAGTGATGTCCACGTCAGCCTTCCTGCTCGGACGCGGCTGTTGCGGCCAGCGCCTTCTTGTCGACTTTGCCCAGCGGGGTCAGCGGGAGTTCGGTCACATGGCGCACGGCGTCGGGCAGCTTGTAGTCCGCCACCCCGCGGGCGTGCACGGCCTGTTTGAGGTCGGCCAGCGACCACTGCGGGCCGTCCACGACGATGTAGGCGCAGATCCGCTCGCCGAGGAACTCGTCGGGTACGCCGATCACCGCGGCCGCCGTGACGGTCTCGAGCGCGAGGAGATGGTCCTCGACCTCGCCTGCGGAGATCTTGTCGCCGCCCCGGATGATCATTTCCTTGATGCGGCCCTCGATCACCAGGTCACCGTCCTCGGTGAGCCGGGCGAGGTCACCGGTGCGGTAGTAGCCGTCCTCGGTGAACGCGCGCCTGTTGTACTCGGGGACTCCGTAATAGCCGCGCAGTGTGTACGGGCCCCGGGTGATCAGCTCGCCGATACCGCCGGCGGGCAGGTCCTCGCCGTTCTCGTCGACGATGCGCAGCTCGTCGGCCTCCGAGATCGGCTTGCCCTGCGTCGTCAGCACCGACTCGGCCGGATCGTCCGGCCGGCTGAACGTGAGCAGACCCTCGGCCATGCCGAACACCTGCTGCAGGGAGCAGCCCAGCGTGGGGCCGATGCGCTCGGTGAACTCGCGCAGCATGCGCGCGCCGCCGACCTGCACCAGCCGCAGACTGCTCAGATCGTCCTCGCTCCACTCGGCCGCCTCCAGCCACAGCTGCATGATCGAGGGCACCATCGAGGTGACGGTGACCCCGTGCTGCTCGATCAGCGGGAAGCAGTCCAGCGGGTTGGGGGTGTCGGCGAGCACGGCGGTGCCGCCGGTCTGCAGCGTGCCGATCACGCCCGGGCACCCGTAGGCGAAGTTGAACTCGATCGGCAGCACCGCGAGATAGGTGTCGGTGGCCGTCAGTTCGCACACCTCGGCGGCGCGCCTCGACTGGTAGACGTAGTCGTCGTGGGTGCGCGGGATCAGCTTCGGCAGCGCCGTCGTCCCGCCCGAGAGCAGGAAGAACGCCACATCGCTCGCGTCCGGTTCGGGCAGCTGCGGTGCGTCCGTGGTGGCGAGTTCCAGCTCGGACACCGAGACGAAGCCCTCGGCCTTCGCGCCGAGCACGAACAGCGTGCGCAGATTCCCGTTCTCGGCCCGGACCTGACGGGCCAGCTCGCGGTGGTCGAACCCGCGGTGCGTCTCCGGCAGTACGTAGCCCGTGGCGCCGCTCAGTTCCACGAGATGGCTGATCTCGGTTGCGCGGTGCGCGGGCAGCGAGAAGACGAGCTTCGCGCCGATGCGCATCAGGGCGAACGAGATCGCCACGAACTCCGGCACGTTCGGCAGCTGCACCACGATCCGGTCGCCGGCGCACACCCCGTGTTCCAGGAAACCGGCCGCCAACCGGTCGGCCCACCGGTCGAGTTCGACATAGCTGATCCGCCGGCCGCCGTGCACCAGAGCGGTGGCGGAGCCGTACCGCCGCGCGGCGTCGCGCAGCATCGTGCCGAGCGTCTCGCCGCGCCAGATGCCCTGCTCGCGGTAGCGGGCGGCGACATCGGACGGCCAGGGCGTGCATCCGGCAAGCATCGGTGGCTCCTACTTGTATTCGGCTGCGGATTCGGTGATGCGTACGACGGCGGCGCCCGCCTCCATGCCGGTGCTCGCGCCGATCAGCAGTACGTGGTCCCCGGGGCCCACCTGGCCGGTGCGCCAGATGTGCTCGAGACCGAGGAACAGGTCGGCGGCGCCGGTGTGGCCGATGGTGTTGACGTGGTTCCAGACGTCCTTGTCCTCCGGGACATCCAGCGGCAGCAGGAACATCGCCTCCAGCGCGGGCCGGCCGAAGCCGACATGGCAGACCCGGGCGACCTGGTCGAGGGTCAGGCCCGCTTCCTTGAGGGTGCGTTCGGCGATCTCGGCGACCCGGTCGCCGAAGTTCTTGATCGGCGGGGCCTGGCCCGCGGCCCACTGCTCACGGACCTTCTCGGCGCGCTCCGCGAAGTTCAGACCGCGGCCGCGCGTCACTCCCGGCGGGAACATCTCCTCGCCGGCGCGATGCAGGATCTCCATCGAGGAGTCGGACAGCGAGCCGACCGCGAGCATCTCGGCGAAGCCGCCGCGCCGGGAGAGGACCACTGCCGAACCGGCGTCCGCGAGCACGAACAGGCCCGAGGCCCGCCAGCGTTCCACGCCGGGTGTGGAGTAGTTGTCGCCGGTGGTGATCAGTGCGGCGTCGTGCGTCGGGTTGGCGATCAGCCGGTTGGCCGCGACCTCCGCCGAGGCGAGCATGCCGAGGCAGCCCTGCTTGATCTCCACCGCCGGGACCGGGCGGTCGACGGTGTTGTTCAGGATGTAGTGCACTGCGGACCAGCCGTCGGGGCCCTGGTGGTGGGTGTAGCTGTGCAGCAGGATGCCGATGTCGTCCGCGCTGTGGCCGGAGCCGGACAGTGCGGCACGGGCGGCGTCGATGGCCATGTCCGGTGCGGGTGTCGACTCGCTGACGGCCGCGGAACGCATGCCCGACGCCTGCCGGGCCGCCTCGTCGTACAGACCTTCCTCGACCGCGCGCTCGGCCGGGTGGAGGGGCGGCAGATGGCTGCCGATCCCGGCGAGAAACAGGTTCTCGGTCCTCATCGCGCCGACTCCTTCGTGGGGTGCGTGCCTTGGCGGCAAGCACAACAGCTGGGTAGTCGGCCCTCATGAGTGGCCGGTACTCAACCACCCCTTCTTAGACAGTGTCTATCTTGCGCGGCGCTGAGCAGCACGGATGTCCGGTGAACGGCCCTGTGCCGGTGCCGGAGTTGAGTAGCGACTACTCGGGCCTGTCCGAGTGACGCGGTGCTGTGCTGGGCGCGTAGCCGCCGCGTGCCTCAGCCCGCGGCTCTGGGCACAGACAAGGGAGATCCGATGTCGAGGTCGCGTCCGGAACCGGGCGACTGGTCAAGTCCTGCCGAACTCGCCCGGCTGCAGCGGGCGGAGCTGCCGAGGGTGCTCGCGCAGGCGATGCGCTCGCCCTTCTACGCGGCCCGCCACCGGGGCCGCGCCGTGCCGTCGGGTGCGGAGGACTTCGCCGGCATCGAGCTGACCACCAAGCAGGATCTGCGGGACCAGTACCCGTTCGGCCTGCTCGCCGTGGACCGGGAGAAGCTGGCCACCTACCACGAGTCCAGCGGCACGGCCGGTGACCCGACCGCCTCGTACTACACCGACGACGACTGGACCGACCTCGCCGAGCGGTACGCCCGCAAGTGGGTGGGCATCCATCCGTCGGACACCTTCCTGGTGCGCACCCCGTACGGACTGGTGATCACCGCGCATCTCGCGCAGGCCGCCGGCCGGCTGCGCGGCGCCACCATCGTGCCGGGCGACGCCCGTTCGCTCGCCACCCCGCTGCCGCGGATGGTGCGGGTGATGCGCGCGCTGGACGTCTCGCTGACCTGGTGCAACCCGACCGAGATCATGATGCTCGCCGCCGCCGCCAAGGCCGCGGGACTCCGCCCGGACCGGGACTTCCCCTCACTGCGGGCGATGTTCACCGCGGCGGAGCCGCTGACCGAGGTGCGCCGCCGTCGCATCGGCGAGATCTGGGGCGGCATCCCGATCGTCGAGGAGTACGGCTCCACCGAGACCGGGACCATTGCCGGCCAGTGCCCCGACGGCTCCCTGCATCTGTGGGCCGACCGCGCCATCTTCGAGGTGTGGAACGCGGAGACCGGTGAGCTCTCCGACTCCGGCCGCGGCCAGCTGGTGGTGACCCCGCTCTACCGCGAGGCCATGCCGCTGCTGCGCTACAACCTCGCCGACGACGTCGAGGTGGCCCACGACAACTGCACCTGCGGCTGGCTGCTGCCCACCGTCCGCGTACTCGGCCGCTCCGGAACGGGATACACCGTCGGATCCGCCACGGTCACCCAACAGCGCCTGGAAGAACTGGTGTTCAGCCTGCCGCTGGAATACGACGTGATGTTCTGGCGCGCCATGGCGCACCCGGACGTCCTGCGGGTGGAGTTCGAGGCGCCGGACGCGACCCGCGACCGCGCGGTCAAGGAGCTGACCGAGCTGATCGACCGCGAACTCGGCGTACCGCACCGGATCACCGGGCTCCCGCTCGGCACGCTGGTGCCCGTCGAAGCGCTCACCGCCCAGCGCGACATCCTCAAGGCCCGCTATCTGTTCGGTGAGGGCGAGGACTGGGGCAAGGCGGTCATGTACGCATGAGCCGCCGCCCTTCGCACGTATCCGACGGCCTGCCCATGCCCTTGGGGCCTGTCTCTTCTCGTCCCCTCGTCGTCCGCAGCGGACGACGCCCGACCCGTAAGCGGTGACCCATGGTGAGTGAGTTGTCCCCCCTGCCGAAGAATCCCGACGACCGGATCGCCATCGTGGGCATCGGCTGCCGCTTCCCCGGCGGCGCCGATTCGCCGCAGGCGTTGTGGGAGTTGCTGACGGGCGCGGTCGACGCGTCCGGCCCGATACCCGACGGCCGCTGGGCGCCGCAGCGCGCCCAGTCGCGCGAGAACGCGGCGGTGCTGTCGCGGGTGACCACCAACGGCGCGTTCCTCGACGACATCAGCGGATTCGACGCGGCGTTCTTCGGCATCTCCGCCACCGAGGCCCGCCAGCTCGACCCGCAGCAGCGCATGGCCCTCGAAGTGGCCTGGGAGGCCCTCGAGCATGCCGGCATCCCCGCGTCCGGCCTGGCCGGCAGCGACACCGGTGTCTTCATCGGCGTCGGCACGGACGACTACGGCCGCCGCCTCCTGGAGGACCTGCCGGGCGTCGAGGCATGGACCGGCATCGGATCCTCGCTGTGCGGAGTGCCCAACCGCATCTCGTACACCCTCGACCTGCGCGGCCCGAGCCTCGCGGTGGACACGGCCTGCTCCTCGTCGCTGGTGGCACTGCACCAGGCGTGTGCCAGCCTGCTGAGCGGTGAGGTGCCGGTGGCTCTCGCCGGCGGTGTGATGCTGATGGCGGGCCCCGGCCTGACCACCGTGCTCGACCTGGCCGGTGCCATCTCCCCGGACGGCCGCTCCAAGGCCTTCGACGAGGCCGCCGACGGCTACGGGCGCGGTGAAGGCTGCGGCATCGTCGTGCTCAAGCGCCTCGCCGACGCCCGGCGCGACGGCGACCGCGTGATCGCGCTGGTGCGGGGTTCGGCCGTGCACCAGGACGGCCGCACGGACGGGATCATGGCCCCCAGCGCGTCCGCACAGGCGCATCTGCTGCGCAGGGCGTACGCGGCGGCCGGCGTCGCGCCGTCCGACGTCGACTACGTCGAGGCGCACGGCACCGGCACGAAGGTCGGCGACCCCATCGAGGCCGCCGCGCTCGCCGAGGTCGTCGGCGCCCGCGCGGAGGGGCAACGCCCGTGCCTGATCGGCTCGGTGAAGACGAACATCGGCCACTGCGAGGCCGCGGCGGGCGTCGCGGGTCTCATCAAGACCGCGCTCGCCATGCAGCACGGCGTGATCCCCCCGACCCTGACGGTCGCAGGCCCCCGCCGGGACATCCCCTGGTCCGAGTCGGGCCTCAGCCTGGTCACCGAGCCCACCCCCTGGCCGGATTCGGACCGCCCCCGGCTGGCAGGAGTGGCGAGCTACGGCTACGGCGGCACGATCGCCCACGCGGTCCTGGAGGAGGCGCCGGCGGACACCGTCGACGACGTCGTCGCCCCGGCAGCGGCCGGCCGGCCCCGCACCGCGCTCTACCCCCTCTCCTCCGGCAACGAGCCCGGGCTCGCCGCGCAGGCCGCGCGGCTCGCCGGGAGCATCGGAGCCCATGAGCTCCCCGACATCGGGCACACCCTCGCGCACCGCCGGGCGCACCTTGCCGCGCGGGGAGTGGTCGTCGCCGCGGACCAGGGCGAGCTCACCGACGCCCTCACCGCGCTGGCCGACGGCGGGACCCACCCCGCCGTCGTCACCGGCGAGACGTCCGGCCCGGCACGCAACCCCGTCTGGGTGTTCTCCGGACACGGCGCCCAGTGGTCCGGCATGGGACGCGAACTCCTCGACGAGGAGCCCGTGTTCGCCGCCGCCATCGACCGGCTCGGACCCCTCTACGCCGAGGAACTGGGCGTCACCCCGCGCGAGGTGCTCACCAGCGGCGAGCTCGGCTCCGTCGACGTCATCCAGTCGATGCTGTTCGCCATGCAGATCGGCCTCGCCGAGGTCTGGCGGCGGTACGGCGTCACCCCGGGCGCGATCATCGGCCACTCCGTGGGCGAGATCGCGGCGGCCGTGGTGGCCGGTGTGCTGTCCGAGTCCGACGGCGCCCGGCTGGTGTGCCGCCGCTCCGCACTGCTGCGCAAGGTCGCGGGCAACGGCGCCATGATCATGGTGGACCGGCCGTTCGACGAGGTGCGGTCCGTGATCGGCGCGACCGACACCCTGTGCGCCGCCATTGCCGCAGCCCCCTCGTCCACCGTCGTCGCCGGTGACATCACGGCCGTCGACGAAGCCGCCGAACTGTGGGCCGACCGGGGCTGGACCATACGCAGGGTCGACTCCGACGTCGCGTTCCACAGCGCACACATGGACGAGATCAGTACCGATCTGGCCATCGCCGTCGCCGACATCGAGGCGGGGACGGCGAACGTGCCGCTCTACCTCACCGCACTCGACGACCCGCGCTCCACCCGCAGGCAGGACGCGACCTACTGGGCGGCCAACCTCCGCAATCCCGTACGGTTCGTCGACGCGGTCAAGGCCGCCGTCGAGGACGGCCACCGCGTCTTCCTCGAGGTCTCCGCGCACCCCGTCGTCAGCCACTCCGTCGCCGAGACCACCGCCGACGTCCCCGGCGTACTGGTCACCCCCAGCCTGCGCCGCAACAAGCCGGAACGCACCACCCTGCTCACCTCGCTCGCCCGGCTGCACTGCGCCAACGTCCCCGTCGACTGGTCCGTCCTGCAGCCCGCGGGAAGCCGCGTCGACCTGCCCACGACGGCCTGGCAGCACGAACGCCACTGGGTCGACGGCCGGGGTCTGCCCGAGTCGCCCGTCGACACCCTGCTGGGCACCGAGACCGCCGTGCACGCCTCGCGGCTGCGGGTCTGGCACACCACGCTCGATCTGCGCACCCGCCCCTATCCGCGCCGGCACCCCGTCCTCGGCACCGAGATCGTCCCGGCCGCCGTGCTGGTGAACACCTTCCTCACCGCGGGCCGCACCGACGTCCTCACCGGCCTGCGGCTGCGTCAGCCGGTGGTCGTGCCGCAGGAGGAGACCCGGGAGGTGCAGATCGTCCGCGACGACACCGGTCTGCGGCTGGTCTCCCGCAGGCTCGGCGCACCCGACACCGCCTGGTCCACCCACACCCTGGCCGCCGTCGGCGGGGGAGAGCCCGTCGAACCGGTGGCCGCCCCCGGGGACGCCGGGGAACTGCTCGACCCCGGCCATGTCATCGAGCGGCTCGCCGAACTCGGCGTCGCCGACATGGGCTACCCGTGGCGGATCGAGGAACTGCGCCGGGGCGAAGGCACGTTGACAGCTGTCGCGAGCGCTGATCTCGACCGCAGCTGGGCGGCCGTCCTGGATGCCGCGCTGTCCATGGCGTCGGTCATCTTCCCCGGTCCCGGCGTGCTGCGTATGCCGGCGCACATCGACCAGGTGACCCGCACGGGACCGCCGCCGCGGCTCGCGACGATCGCCGTACGGCTCGACCCGGAGCGTCCGACGACCGTGCACGTCGACATCCGCGGCGCGGCCGACGACGTGACGGGGGCCGAATCCGTACTCACCCTGCGCGGGCTGCACTACGGCGAACTCGACGGTGATCTGTCCGGCGAGGAGCAGAGCACCAGCGGCCGGTTCGAGCTGGAGTGGCAGGAGTTCCCGGTGGACACCGGCTCGCACGCCACGCTGCCCGGCCGCACCGTGCTCGTACTCGGGCCGACCGATCTCGCCCGCTCCCTGGTCCCCGCGTGCGCCGCGCACGGTGCGACCGTGAGCGTCGACGCGACCGCGGTCGCCGAGGCGGACCATGTGCTCTACGCCCCCGCCACCGCCGAACCCGCCGATGCCGCGGCCGGGTTCGCCCGGCTGGCCGGCGAGATCGCCGCGCTGCCGGGCCGCAAGCCGCTGCTGTGGTGCCTCACCGGTGGCGTACGCGACGCCGCGTCGGTCGCCGGCCTGGCCGGGTCCCCGCTGTGGGGGATGGGCCGGGTCGCGGCGAGCGAACACCCCGAGTTCTGGGGCGGAGTCGTGGATCTGCCGGCCGGTCCGGTCGACGAGGCGGCCGCGACGCTGCTGCTGAACCTGCTGCATCTGCGGCCCGCCGAGCCGGTGCTGTCCGTCGTGGACGGGGCGGTGCACGTGCCGCGGCTGGTGCCCGCCGAGCCGGCGGCCGACGGAGAGCCGTTCAGCTGCCGCGCCGACGGTACGTATCTGATCACCGGCGGCCTGGGTGTACTCGGCCTCGAACTGGCCGAACACCTCGCCCAGCGCGGTGCGCGCCGGATCGTGCTGCTCGGCCGTACGGCGATGCCGCCGCGCGCCGAGTGGTCCGACGACGACCGGCGGGTCGCGGCGCTGCGCCGGCTGGAGGCCGCGGGTGTCACCGTGAGCACCCTCTCGGTCGACATCACCGACGTGGACGCGACCCGGGCCGCGCTGGACGGGCTGCAACTGCCGCCGGTGCGAGGCGTCGTGCACGCGGCGGGCACGGTGCACAGTGCGCTGATGCACCGGCTGGAGCCGGGGCAGCTGCGGGAGGTCATGCGGCCCAAGGTCGACGGCGCGCTCGTTCTGCACGAGCTGTTCCCGCCGGGGTCGACGGACTTCTTCGTCCTCTTCTCCTCGGCCGGGCCGCTGCTCGGTCTGCCGGGACAGGGTGCGTACGCCGCGGCGAACGCGTATCTCGACGCGCTTGCCGCGCACCGGCGTTCTGGCGGCGACAGGGACTCGGTGTCCGTCGCCTGGACGAGCTGGCGCGGAATGGGGATGGCGACGGCGGCGGACGCGACGGATGTCGAACTGGCCGCGCGCGGCACGGCGGACATCGCTCCGGAGCAGGCGCTGCGGGCCTTCGACCAGACGGTGGCGGGTCCGGCGGGCGCGCTGGTCGCGGTGATCAGCCTGCTGCGCGGACACACCGGCCCGCGGCCCGCGCTGCTGGCCGAACTGGCCCGCGACGACGACTCGCAGCCCGCGGAGGTGCCGGACTGGGTGGGCCTGACGGGTGACGAACTGTCGGCGTACCTGCTGGAGGACGTACGCCGCCGGGTGGCCGCGGTGCTGGGTGTCCAGCCGGCAGCGGTGGGCGTGCACCGCCCGCTGACGGAGGCGGGCGTCGACTCGCTGCTGGCGGCGGCGGTCCGGGTGGCGCTGGAACGCGACCTGGGTGTGGCGCTGCCGGCGACGCTGCTGTGGAACCACCCGACGGTGGGCGAGATCGCGGTGTTCCTGTCGGGAGTCCTGACGTCGGTCTCGGAGTCCCGCGCCTCGGCCTGACCGCGGGGCTGCGCCCCGCACCCCGCGCGCGCCCTTGCCGGCGGGGCCGGACTCTCACGCTTCGGCGGGGGGCCGGTCCCGCCGGCTTGGCGCGTCTTGGGGTTTTGCGGGGTCGGAGGGGTGGGCCCGTGGGCGGCGGGTCCGGTCGACGCGCCCCGGCGAACCCCCGGGGCTCCGCCCCGGACCCCGCGCCTCAATCGCCGGCGGGGCTGGATTGGGTGGCTCTGCCCCGGGCCCCGCGCCTCAATGGTCGGCGGGGCTGGAGTGGCCCGCCCCCGGACTCCGCGCCTCACGGCTGGAATTGGCGTGCCCGGTCAGCCCTTGAGCAGGGCCTCTGCGCCGTCCAGGGAGCGTTCCACTGTGAGGCGGAAGAAACCCAGGTCCTGGTCCGCCTGGTCCTCGCCCCGCGCCACCGCCTGGGCGCCGGCCGCCGCAAGGCCCGGCCTGGAGTCGTCCGCTGCGAACGCGGCCAGCGCGCGGCCCATCTCCGCCCGCGCCGCGGGGAAGAAGCTGTCGCGGTCGTCCTCCACCGCCACCAGCATGAACGCGCTGTTCAGCAGGTAGCGGTAGATCTCCGTCGCATGGTCACCGAACCCCGCCCCGAGCAGCACTTTGATGCCCCGGTCGATCGTCGGCAGCGCCGACGGGACGTTCGGTCCGACCACGACCAGGCGGCGGGCCACGCCCGGGTACGCCTTGAGCACATCGCGGCCCTCGAAGGTCAGCGCGCGGAACCAGTCGCGCCACGGAACCCCCGCGTCCGGCACCGGGATACGGCCGATCACCCGGTCGGTGACCGCCATGACCACCGCTTCCCGGTCACCCACATGGTGCGCGACCACACCGGGCCAGACGTCCAGCTTCGTGGCGATCTGCCGGATCGACCAGCCGTCCAGCCCGCGTTCCGCGGTCAGTTCGAGGGCGGCATCGATGATCTTGTCGGCCGTGATCGGCGGCAGGCCCGCCGAGGCACGGGAACGACGGCGCGGCGCTGACTCAGACATGACGAGAAACCTAACGCTGAGGGGAAGTGGCCGGAGCGACTTGACGCCCGGCGACCCGCAGGGCATAGAGTCAGGGTAACCTATTAGTCACTGTCTAAGAGCTGCCCGAACAGGCCTCCCCCGCCGCCGACGCCGCCGCGTCCGGTGCTGGTCGAGGCTGCCCCGCACAGTCGGCCCGTCGGGCCGACCCGACGCGTCGACCGGCTCATATGTCCCCTTTTCGACACCCTCCCTGAGAGGCTCGCGCCATGCGCAAATGGATGCCGCTGCTGGCGGTTTGCTTAGGCACCTTCATGCTGTTGATCGATGTGACCATCGTCAGCGTGGCGCTGCCCCAGATGACCGACTCGCTCGACGCGTCGTTCTCCGCCCTGCAGTGGGTGGTCGACATCTATGTCCTGGTGCTTGCCGCCCTGCTGATGGCGATCGGTTCGCTCTCCGACCTGACCGGCACCCGCCGTGTCTACCTCGTGGGCCTCGCCGTCTTCGCCCTCGCCTCGCTCGCCTGCGGCATGGCGGACAGCAGCGGCATGCTGATCGGCGCCCGTGGTGTGCAGGGACTCGGTGCGGCGGCGATGTTCGCCACCAACACCGCACTGCTGGCGAGCAATTACCGCGGTCGTGACCGCGGCATCGCGTTCGGCCTGTGGGGCGCGGTCAACGGCGCCGCGGCCGCGGCGGGACCGATCCTGGGCGGCCTGCTCACCGAGCATCTGAACTGGCGGTGGATCTTCCTGGTCAACCTGCCGGTCGCGGCCGTCGCGCTGTTCGTGGGCCACAAGTTCCTGACCGGCTCGTCGACCCGTACCGACCGCCGTGTCGACGTACCGGGAACGATCGGCTTCACCCTGGCCGCGACGCTGCTGATCTTCGCCCTGATCCGGGCGGGGGAGGACGGCTGGGGCGCCGACACCACGCTCGCGCTGTTCGGCGGCACGGTGGTCGCGCTGATCGCCTTCGTCCTGGTGGAGCGCGGCCGACGGGACCCGATGCTCGATCTGAAGCTGCTGCGCACCCCGTCGTTCGGCGGTCTGATGGCCGGCGCGGTGGTCTTCAGTGCCGCGGCCTTCGCCAATCTGGTGTTCGTCTCGGTGTGGGCGCAGTCCGTGCTCGACCTCAGCCCGGTCAAGGCCGGTCTGATCCTGATGCCCCTCAGTGGAATGTCCTTCGTGGCGGCGGGACTTGCGGGCCGGTTCCTCGCGAACGTCGCCCCGCAGTGGCCCATCGGCGCGGGCCTGCTGCTGATCGGCGCGGGCACGCTGCTGGAAATGCTGCTCACCGGCAGCTCGGGCTGGACCGCGCTGCTGCCCGGAATGCTGCTGACCGGTATCGGCGTCGGCATCGCCTCGCCGATCCTCGCGTCGGCCGCACTGGCCGCGGCCCCGGCGAGCCGTGCGGGCATGGCAGGTGGCGCGGCGAACACCTTCCGTCAGCTGGGGTTCGCCGTCGGCATCCCGGTGGTGGGCGCCATCCTCTCGGGCGTGATCGGACGCGAACTGTCCGGCAACGGCGCGTTCACGGACTCCGACGCGGCGGCCGAACTGGTCACCGGCGGTCAGTCGGATGCCGTGGTCGCCCAACTCCCGGCCCAGGCACAGGCCGCGGCCGGCAAGGCGGTCGAGAACGCGTACGCGGCGGGCCTCGACCAGGTCTTCCTGGTGAGCGGTGTCGCCGCCGTACTGGCCGGTGTGCTCGTTCTGCTCCTGGTGCGCAGGTCGCCGGAGCATCAGGACGGAGAGGGCGCAGGCGGCACGCCCGACGCCGAAGGCCGGGAGACGGTGGCGGAAGGTTCGCTGCGAGCCGTGTGAGGACCGGTTTTCCGGGTCCGCGGTCGAACACCGCGGGCCCGGGAATCGGAACACGGCACGCCGCATTGACCACACTTGACAAATTCCTAATCGGAATGATCGCCTCCGCTCATTGTTCGCAATAGAGTGATTGCCGAGCGGAAAGCAAGTCAGTGCTATTGGTGCCGACGTTGTCATGTGCGCTTGAAGGGCGGGGGATGGTTGAGAATTGTACGGGGCTCCGGACTGCGGGCCGCACGCATCAAGGCAGGATTAACCCAGGACGAGGTTGCCCGAAGGGCAGCCATCAGTGTTCGGACTGTTCGGCATATTGAACGCGGACATGTGAAAAATCCGCGTCACGAGACGCTGGCCCGTATGGCCGAGGTCGTCGGATACGAGACCGCGGCCCCGGCCGGCGAACCGGCTGCCGTCACCGAGCCCGAACCTTCCGCATTCCCCCAGGAGATACGACTGCTCGGACCGCTCACCGTCCTCAGCGCGGACGACCCCGTCTCCATGCCGCTCAAGCAGCGCGCACTGCTCGGCCTTCTCGCCGTGCAGCCGGACCAGACGGTCAGCCACGAGGAGATCGCGGACGTCCTGTGGAACGGCGAAGCGCCGCCCGCCTACCCGCAGTTGGTCCACACCTACGTGGCACGCCTGCGCCGCATCATCGAGCCGGGGCCGGGCCACGGCACGACCACCCGGAGAATCAGCACCGTACGCGGCGGTTATGTCTTCAACAGCAGCGGAGTGCGCCTGGACCTCTCCGACTTCGAGGAGCGCGCCGCCCGTGCGGCCCGGACGGCCCTGACCGACCCGCCGGCAGCGCTGGACCTCTACAAACAGGCGCTGCGCTGCTGGCAGGGCCGGCTCCTGCAGGACCTGCCGCAGCTGTGGCACCACCCCGCCGTGGTGTCCGTGGCGCAGCGGCACATCGACGTGGCCATCGAGTTCGCCGACCTCGCCCTGCGGCTGAACCGCTCCGCCTTCGCCGTCGAATACCTGCGGGTCGCCTCGTACGAAGAGCCGCTGCACGAATCGCTCCAGGCACGGATCATGCTGGCGCTCGCCGGCTCCGGCCGCAGGGCCGCTGCCCTGCGGCTCTTCACCGATCTGCGGATGCGGCTGAAGAAGGAGCTCGGCGTGGAGCCGAGCGAGGAGATCTGGCAGGCGCGCAACAGCATCCTCATGCACGACGGCCCCGAGGGCCGCGCCGACGCGGCGAGCACCCGGTCGGCGGCCACCATGTCCCCGGAGGAGTACGGCCCCGCCGCCCAGCCCTGGGACGGCCCGTCGCCGCCGCGCATGTCCGAGACCTCGTCCTCCCGCCCCCGGAGCCTGGCACCGCCCGCGCAGCTTCCCCCGGTGATCGCCCCCTTCATCGGACGACAGCAGCAACTGACGGCGCTGGACCACCTCCTGGCACAGCAGCGCAAGGGCTATGCGGCGGTCAGTATCGCGGCCGTCCACGGGCCGTCCGAGATAGGGAAGACCGCGCTGGCCGTCCGCTGGGCGCACCAGCAGTGCGAGGAGTTCCCCGACGGGCAGCTCTACGCCGACCTGCAGGGCAGTGCCGTGCCCTCGGACCGTGCCGTGCACCCCCGTACCGTGCTCAACCGCTTCCTGCGCTCCCTCGGTGTTCCGGACGAGTGGATACCGGAAGCGCAGGAGGAGGCCTCCGCGCTGTTCCGCAGTCTGCTGGCCGGCCGCCGTTTCCTGGTGGTGCTGGACGACGCGGCGGACGCGGCACAGGTGCGCGCGCTGCTGCCGGGCACACCGGGCAACCTCGTGCTCGTGACCAGCAGATCGCCCCTCATGGACCTGGTGACACGCGAGGGCGCCATGACGATGGCCCTCGACGTGCTGACCTCCGCGGAGGCGTACGACCTGATCGAGACCTATCTCGGCCCCGAGCGTACGAAGGCGGAGCCCGAGGCCGTGGCGGAACTGGCCGCGGCCTGCGGGCAATATCCGCTCGAGCTGCGGATGGCCGTAGCCCGGCTCGCCGCGACTCCGCACGTTCCCATCGGTGCGCTCGTCGCCGAACTCGCGCGGAGCGAGGCCGACAACCTCTACCCGCTGCGGGTCCGCAGGGCGCCGGAACCCGACCGTACGCACAATGGAGCCGACAGCCGCCGACGCCGGCTGACATGAACGCTGACAGCCTTACGCCAGGCTGACAGGAAGTCCCACCCCGTCCTCGCAGAGGGAATCATCGCAGCTCAGCACGGGAATTGAACGCCACGCAGATTGACAGGCCGATTGCGGAAGCGCACATCGGCCTTTCCCGAGGGAAGCTCGGTTGCCCCGGAAGAGGCGCCGACCTAGGGTCACGGATCGCGGGCAAGTCCCGATTAGCGGCCGGTCCGGCCAATGCTGATGATTCTTGAGCGCCTTCACCTATGAGGCGCCCTCCGGGGAAAAGCCAACCTTTCCCCGAAGGCATGCAATAAGCCGTTTGGAGAGGATGGGAAATGGCGAACGTGACGGCCGAAGAAGCCCAGAAATGGCTGATCGACGAGATCGCTCAGCGCCTGGGCGTTGCGCCGACAGAGGTTCCGCCCGACCAGTACTTCGACGAGCTCGACCTCGACAGCACCCAGGCGCTGATCATCGCCGGTGAGATGGAGAACTGGCTGGGCTTCGAGCTCGGAACGACGGCTCTGTGGTACCACCCCACCATCGAGGCCCTCGCCGCACACATCGCCGAGGAGAGCGAGAAGCGCACCGCCGTGGCCTGACGCCACGACGCGCCGGGCAGCGAAGCCGCCTCCCCGGCCCGTACCGCAGGTGCCCGGCAAGGCCGGAGGAGGCCCGCGGACGGCCCGGCCGGACGGAACTCCGCCTCCGACGGCCTTGCCGTACATCCCGCACCAGGCGACCCCGGTACGACGCCGGCCGCGACCGTCGCCGATCCGGTCCACCGCCCCAGGGCGGCGCGCCGACCGCCTCCGGCCCACCGGCCCGAGTGCCGGGGCGCCGAGACCGAAGTCCCTGTTCGCCCAGATCCAGAGAGACTTGCCGTGAACTCTTCGCAGGAATCCGACCTCGACCGTCGGCTCGCCCGGGACCCCATCGCCATCGTCGGCCTCTCCGCGCTCTACCCCAAGTCCAGCAATCTGCGGGACTTCTGGGCGAACGTCGTCTCGGCCGCCGACTGCATCGACGACGTGCCCGCAGGGCACTGGGACGTCGACGAGCACTACGACCCCGACCCTTCGGTGCCCGACAAGACGTACTCCAAGCGCGGCGGCTTCATCCCCGACGTCCCCTTCAACCCGCTGGAGTTCGGCCTCCCTCCGAACACCCTCGAGGTCACCGACGTCCTCCAGCTGCTCAGCCTGGTGGTCGCCCGGGACCTGCTGAAGGACGCCGGGGCGGACAAGCCCTGGTACGACGCCTCGCGCACCGGAGTGGTCCTCGGCATCACCGGCGCCAACCAGCTCACCCAGCCGCTGACCGCGCGACTGCAGAGCCCGGTCCTCAAGGAGGTCGTCCGCAGCTGCGGGCTCTCCGACAAGGACGCCGAGGAGATCGTCGCCAAGTTCCGTCTCGCGTACGCCCCGTGGGAGGAGAACTCCTTCCCCGGCATGCTCGGCAACGTCGTCGCCGGCCGGGTCGCCAACCGGCTCGACCTCGGCGGCATCAACATGACGATCGACGCCGCCTGCGCCAGCTCCCTGGGCGCGGTCCGCACCGCCGTGAGCGAGCTGCTCGAAGGCCGCTCCGACACGATGCTGGTCGGCGGCTGCGACGCCGAGAACACCATCTTCATGTACCTGTGCTTCAGCAAGACGCCCGCGCTGTCCAAGTCCGGGCGCATCCGCCCGTTCGACAAGGACGCCGACGGCACCCTCATCGGCGAGGGCATCGGCATGCTCGCCCTGCGCCGCCTCGCCGACGCCGAGCGCGACGGCAACCAGATCTACGCGGTCCTGCGCGGCATGGGCACTTCCAGCGACGGCCGGTTCAAGTCCATCTACGCCCCGCGCAAGGAGGGCCAGATGGTCGCCCTGCGCCGCGCGTACGAGGACGCCGACTGCGCGCCGTCGAGTATCGAGCTCTTCGAGGCACACGGCACCGGCACCGCTGTCGGCGACGCCACCGAACTGAGCGCGCTGTCCGCGGTGGTCTCCGACGGCAACGACAGCCGGCAGTACGCGGCGGTCGGCAGCGTCAAGTCCCAGATCGGGCACACCAAGGCCGCCGCAGGCGCGGCCGGCCTGATCAAGCTGGCGCTCTCCCTGCACCACAAGATCCTGCCGCCCAGCATCAACGTCGACGAGCCGAACCCCGCCATCGACTTCGCCAACGGGCCGTTCTACGTCAACACCGAGGCGCGTCCCTGGATCCGCGACCCCGAGCGGCCCAAGCGCCGCGCCGCGATCTCCTCGTTCGGCTTCGGCGGCACCAACTTCCACATGGTGCTGGAGGAGCACGGCGCCGGCGACGACGTGCGCGTGACCCATCCGGTCGCCACGGTGCACCTGTGGCACGCGGCCGACACCGCCGCCCTCACCGAACTGCTCGCCGCCGGCACGGCCGCGACCGGCGGCCCGGCCCCCGAGGGCCACGCCCGCGTCGCGCTCGTCGCCCGCAGCGAGAACGAGCTGACCACGCTGCGCGAACTGGCCCTCGGCGAACTGCGCGCCCGGCCCGACGCGGACGCCTGGTCGCACCCCAAGGGCGTCCACTACCGCCGCAGCGCCGCGAAGCCCGGCAAGGTCGGCGCGTTGTTCGCCGGTCAGGGCAGCCAGTACGTCAACCTCGGACAGAGCGCCGTCATGGCGCTGCCGCCGCTGCGTGCCGCCTTCGACCGTGCCAATCTGCACTTCGAGGGCAGGGCACCGCTGTCCCGGGTCGCGTTCCCGCCGCCGCTGTTCGGCGACGACGTACACACTGCGCAGGAGACCGCACTGCGGGCCACCGCGTACGCACAGCCCGCGATCGGCGCGCTGTCGGCCGGCCAGTACCGCTACCTGTCCGAACTCGGCTTCACCGCCGAAGGGTTCCTCGGCCACAGCTTCGGCGAACTCACCGCCCTGTGGGCCTCGGGTGCCCTCGACGACGACGCCTTCCACACCCTCGCCCGCGCCCGCGGCAAGGCGATGGCCCCGCCGCCGGAGGCCGGGTTCGACGCCGGTGCGATGGCCGCGGTCTCCGCCCCCGAGGAGCGGGTCGCCGAACTGCTCGCCGACCGCCTCGGCGTGGTGGTCTGCAACCGCAACGCGGCCGACCAGATCGTGGTCGGCGGTGCCACCGACGAGGTGGAGCGCCTGGTCGCGGCGGCGAAGGAAGCCGGTCTGCGGGCCGGCCGGCTGCCGGTCTCCGCCGCCTTCCACACCCCGTTCGTCGGCCACGCCGTCGACGCCTTCCGCGGCGACGTCGAGCGCGTCGAGGTCGGCCGGCCGAACGGAACCGTCTTCGCCAACACCCGCGGCGCGGTCTACGGCGACGACGTCGCCGCCAACCGCACCGTGCTCGCCGAGCAGCTGATCAACCCCGTCGACTTCGCCGCACGGGTGGAGGAGATGTACGAGGCCGGCTTCCGGGTCTTCGTGGAGTTCGGCCCCAAGAGTGTCCTCACCCAGCTGGTCCGCCGCATCCTCGGCGACCGCGAGCACACGGTGGTCAACCTCGACGCCGGCCCCGGACGCGACGCCGACGTCGCGCTCAAGCAGGCCGTCGCGCAGCTCGCCGTACTCGGACTCCCGCTGGCCACCACCGACCGCTATGTCGCCGAACCCCTCGCGAACGAGCCCACCAAGGGCATGTCGATCCTGCTCAACGGCATCAACTACGTCTCGCCCGAGCGCAAGGCGGCCTACCGCGACGCGATCGACAACGGCTACCGCATCGCCGTTCCGGCCACGCCCGCGGTGCCCGCGCCTGCTGCCGCACCGACCCCGTCACCGGTGGCCGTGAAACCCCCGGCCCCGGTGACGGTCCAGTCCCCGTCGCCCGCTCCCGCCCCGGCTCCCTCGCCGGCCCCGGCCGCCGCGTCCGCCGCACCGGCCCGGGCCGGGACCGCCACGGCGGTGCTGCCGGCACCCGTGGCGGCCCAGGCGGTGCCGGCTGCCGCTCCCGCCCCTGCACCCACCGTCATGGAGACAGCCCACGTGGACAGTGACCGCCTGGCCGATCTTGTGGCCGACCATCTCGCCCTGCACGACGACTACCTCAACGGCCAGCTGCAGAGCGCCGAGCGCCTCACCGGTGTGCTGGAGCGTGCCGCCGAGCAGGGGCAGCTCGGCCAGGTGCTGGCCGGGGTGAACGCCGTCAAGGAGCACGGCCTGGACATCGGCCGCAGCCACCTGCGGGCCAACGAGATCCTGCGCGATCTGGCAGGCCTCGAACTGGGCAGCGCTCCCGCGCCGGCCCGCCGCGCTCCCGTCACGCAGACCGCGCCGGCCGCCCTGGCGACGGCCCCGCAGCCGGTGGCTCCCGCCCCGGTCCCGGCCGCGCTCGTTGCCGCCCCGGCCCAGGCCCCCGCGCCGCAGGCGCTGACCGCCGCCCCGGTGACCACGGCCCCGGCCATCGACGCCCCCGCCCCGGCGCCCTCGACTCCCGTCGCTGCACCGGCGGTTGTCGCCGAGCCCACCGGCCTGGACGCCGCCGGAGTGGAAGCGGCCCTGCTCGACGTGGTCGCCCAGAAGACCGGCTACCCCGCGGACATGCTCGAGTTGGACATGGACATCGAGGCTGATCTGGGGATCGACTCGATCAAACGTGTCGAGATCATGGGTGTGCTGCAGGAGCGGTTCGAGGTGGTGTCTCGGCTGGTCCTGAGCAGTTGGCGGAGCTTCGTACGCTGCGGCACATCGTGGAGTTCATGTCGGCGAATGCGGTGTCGGCGCCTGCTGCTGTGGTCCCGGTGGCGCAGGCTTCGGCGGGTCTGGACGCGGCGACGGTCGAGTCGGCTCTGCTGGAGGTGGTCGGTCAGAAGACGGGCTATCCGGCGGACATGCTCGAGTTGGACATGGACATCGAGGCTGATCTGGGGATCGACTCGATCAAGCGTGTCGAGATCATGGGTGTGCTGCAGGAGCGGTTCGGTGAGAGCATCGCCGCCGGCCCCGAGCAGCTCGCCGAGCTCCGTACACTGCGCCACATCGTCGAGTTCATGACGGCCGACGCGGCGCCGGCCACCCCGGCCGTCCCGCAGGCCGCAGCCGGTCCCGATGCGGTGACCGTGCAGAACGTGCTGCTGGAGGTGGTCGGTCAGAAGACGGGCTATCCGGCGGACATGCTCGAGTTGGACATGGACATCGAGGCTGATCTGGGGATCGACTCGATCAAGCGTGTCGAGATCATGGGTGTGCTGCAGGAGCGGTTCGGTGAGAGCATCGCCGCCGGCCCCGAGCAGCTCGCCGAGCTCCGTACACTGCGCCACATCGTCGAGTTCATGACGGCCGACGCGGCGCCGGCCACCCCGGCCGTCCCGCAGGCCGCAGCCGGTCCCGATGCGGTGACCGTGCAGAACGTGCTGCTGGAGGTGGTCGGTCAGAAGACCGGTTACCCGGCGGACATGCTCGAGTTGGACATGGACATCGAGGCTGATCTGGGGATCGACTCGATCAAGCGTGTCGAGATCATGGGTGTGCTGCAGGAGCGGTTCGGTGAGAGCATCGCCGCCGGCCCCGAGCAGCTCGCCGAGCTCCGTACGCTGCGCCACATCGTCGAGTTCATGACCGGCGGCGCGGAAGCGCAGGCCCCCGCACCCCGGACGGGCGCCGCCACCGAGCCCGCGGCCGCTCCCGCGAAGAAGGGCGGCGGCATCGGCCGCGCCCAGGCCGCTCTCGTCGACCTCGCCACCCCCGACCAGCTCGTCGGCGCCTATGCCGAAGGCTCGGGCGCGCTCGTCGTCGACGACGGCGCCGACCTCGCCCCCGCGCTCGTCAACCGGCTCATCGCCTCCGGCCGCCATGTGCACGTGCTGCGTCTGCCGGGCGTCGCCGAGCGCATCAGCGGCGTCAAGGACCACGCCCTGTCGGGCTGGGGCGTGACCGAACTGGCCGAGCGGATGGAGATCATCCTCGCCGACCGCATCAGCCTGGTCCTCGACCTGTCCGCCGCGCACGCCACCGACTGGTCCGACGGCGTACGGCGCCTCGCGCACACCCTGCTCGTCGCCAAGCACGCGGTCGAGCCGCTGACCACCGCGGCCGGCAACGGCCGGGCCGCGTTCGTGACCGTCACCCGGCTCGACGGCGCCTTCGGCCTCGGGGGAGTGGCAGAGGAGCTGGCCCCCGCAGGCGGCTCCGCCGGACTCGTCAAGACCCTTGCGGTCGAGGCCCCGACGCTGTTCTGCCGCGCCGTCGACCTCGCCCCCGCCCTCGACCCGGAGGCCGGAGCCGCGCTGCTCCTCGACGAGGTGCAGGACGCCGTCACCGACATCGTGCAGGTCGGACTCGACGGAACCCGCCGCGTCGGACTGACCCTCGCCGAGCAGCCGCTGACCGCGTCCGACGCGGAGACCGCTCCGGCGCTCACCTCCGACGACCTGCTCGTCGTCACCGGCGGCGCCCGCGGCATCACCGCGGCCTGCGTCACCGAACTGGCCAGGCGCCACCGGCCCGGGCTGCTGCTCATCGGCCGCACCCCGCTGGAGGACGAGCCCGCCTGGGCGCAGGGCGTCGAGGAGGCGGCGCTCAAGGCCGCTGCCGCCGCCCGGCTGAAGTCCGCGGGCGAGAAGCCGACCCCCAAGCGCGTCGAGCAGCTCTACCGCGGCGTCGTCGGCGCCCGGGAGATCCGCAGGACGCTCGAGGACGTACGAGCCGCGGGCAGCACGGCCGAGTACCTGGCCGTCGACATCACCGATCCGGCAGCCACCGCCGCCGCGCTCGCCCCGCACAAGGACCGCATCTCGGGTCTGGTGCACGGCGCCGGCGTACTGGCCGACCAGCTCATCGCCAACAAGAAGGCCTCCGAGATCGAGCGGGTCTTCGCCCCCAAGCTCGCCGGGCTGCGCGCGGTGACCGCCGCCCTGCCCGCCGCGTCCCTGCGCCACGTCGTTCTGTTCTCCTCGGTCGCCGGATTCTTCGGCAACCGCGGCCAGTCGGACTACGCGATGGCCAACGAGGTCCTCAACGCCTGGGCCTCGTCCTTCAAGCAGCGGCACCCGGCCGCCCGCGTCACCTCCCTCAACTGGGGCGCCTGGGACAGCGGCATGGTCTCCCCGGAGGTCAAGGCCGTCTTCCAGGAGCGCGGTATCACCCTGATCCCGGTGGACACCGGAGCCCGGATGTTCACCGAGCAGTTCGGCCCGGACCGTGCCGGTGACGTGGTCACCGTGCTCGGCCCGACGACGCCGCTGTCCGAGCCGGAGCGGACCGCCACCACCGACACCGTCACCGTCGAACGCCCGCTGGCCGCCCTGGAGGGCGAGCCGATCCTGGCCGACCATGTGATCGGCGACTCCCCGGTGCTGCCCGCGGTCGTCGCGCTCGGCTGGGCCATCGGCGCCGTGGAACGCGCCGGCGGCACCGAGGTGCGCCAGGTCCGCGACTTCTCGGTCCACAAGGGCATCGTCTTCGACGGCAACCAGCCCGAGCGCATCAGCCTGGCGATGACCCCGGACGGGGACACCGTCAAGGCGGCGATCCGCGCGCTCGACGCGGAAGGCGTCGCCCGGCCGCACTACGCGGCCGTCGTCGCCCCGCAGGCCACGCTCGCCCCGGCCACCGTCGGCGGACTGCCGGCGCTCGGCACCGGCCGCGACGCCGCCGAGCTCTACAGCGACGGCACGCTCTTCCACGGCCCGTCCCTGCGCGGAGTGCGACGGGTGCTGGCCGAGGAGAACGAGTCGCGGCTGGTCCTGGAGTGCGAGCTGCCCGAACACCGCCCGGCCGGCGGCGCGTTCGCAGGCTCCCGCTTCGCGCCCGGTACGGCGGACCTGCTGCTCCAGGCGGGCCTCGTGTGGGTGCGGCTGTTCCGTGGCACCGCTGGGCTGCCCCTCTCGGTCGGCCGCGCCGACCTGCACCACCCGCTGCCCGACGGCGAGCCGTTCCTCATCGTGGTCGAGCCCGCCCCTGCGGGCGGCTCCGGCTCCGGTGCCTCGCTCACCGTCACCGCATGCGCTCCCGACGGACGGGTCCTCACCCGCTTCGACGGCGTATCCGTGGTCTCGGCCCCGCAGTTGGCGGCCAAGTTCATCAGCGGCTGATTCCGCTTCGTACCCGACGCAAGCGATCGGGTCGGCCCGGACGGCGGACAACCCCGCCGTCCGGGCCGGCCCCGCCCCTCAGAAGGGACCCGAAAGCTCTCATGAGCAAGTACGCCATCGTTGGCCTCTCCTGCCTGTTCCCAGGGGCGGAGACACCTGCCGAGTTCTGGCAGAACCTCCGTACCGGGGCGGACAGCCGCCGGGAAGGGGGCGAGCAGGTCTTCGGCCCCGCCCTCGACACCAGGGACACCGACCCGCAGCACGGCATCTACTGCACGCGGGGCGGTTTCATCACCGACTTCGACTTCGACCCGTCCGGCTACCTCCTCGACCCCGGCCACCTCGCCGGGCTCGACCGCATCTTCCACTGGTCCCTGCACGTGGCGAGGGAAGCGCTGCGCGACAGCGGCATCGACGAACGCCCCGAGATCCTGGCCCGCACCGGCCTGGTCCTCGGCAACTACTCGTTCCCCACGCCGACATCCGCCGAGGTCAGCGTTCCCCTGGTGCAGGAAGCGGTACTCGAAGGACTGCGGCGCGCCGGGCACCCGCCGCTCGGCGCACTCGCCGAGCAGGACCGGCGCATCGACCCGGCCGCCCTCAACGCCGAGGACCTGCGGGTCAGCGGCTCACCCGCATCGGTCGCCGCGAGCGCGCTCGGACTCGGCGGACCGCGCTACGCGCTCGACGCCGCCTGCTCCTCCGCGCTGTACGCACTCAAGCTGGCCTGCGACCACCTCGCCGCCGGCCAGGCCGATCTGGTGCTGGCCGGCGGCGTCTGCGCTCCCGACCCCACCCTGATCCACCTGTCGTTCTCCGATCTGCAGGCCTACCCCCGCGACGGGTTCAGCCAGCCCTTCGACGACCGGTCCGGCGGCATCCTCACCGGCCAGGGCGCGGGCATGGTCGCCGTCAAGCGGCTGGCGGACGCGGTGCGCGACGGTGACCGCATCCACGCCGTCGTCGACGGCATCGGGCTGACCAACGACGGCAGCGGACGCCATCTGCTGGTCCCGCAGGGCGGCGGCCAGCTCCAGTCGTACGAGCTGGCGTACGAGCAGGCCGGCGTCGACCCGGCCACCGTCGACTACCTGGAGTGCCACGCCACCGGCACCCCCATCGGCGACGCCACCGAGGCCGAGTCCGTCGCCGAGTTCTTCGGCGGCGCGGGCAGGGTGCCGCTCATCGGCTCGGTGAAGGGCAACATCGGCCACCTGCTCACCGTGGCCGGACTCAGCAGCATGCTCAAGGTCGTCCTGGCCATGGGCAACGGCCACATCCCACCGACCATCGGCGTCGACCGGCCGGTCACCTCCAAGGACGGCAAGGTCGGCGACACGACCCTGGTCCGCGCGGGCCGGGACTGGCCGCGGGGCGAGCACGCACGGCGCGCGGCGGTCTCAGCCTTCGGCTTCGGCGGCACCAACGCGCATGTGGTGCTGTCCGAGCCGTCCGCCGAGACCACCGACGCGGCTGCGGCCGCGAACGCCGCCGTGCCCGCCCTCGATGTCGTGGGCCTCGGCGCCCACTTCGGCTCGTTCGACTCCCTCGACGCCTTCGAGCGCGCGGTCCACAGCGGCAGCGACGCCCTCGGCCCGCTGCCGGAGCGCCGCTGGCGCGGACTCGACCAGACCCGCGGCGGCTCGCTGGAACACGGCACCGGCGTCTCGCCCGACGCCCTGCCGCACGGCGCGTTCGTCGACGGCCTCGGCATCGACCCGATGGACCTCAAGATCCCGCCCGCCGACCTGCGGACGTACAACCTGCAGCACGCGCTGGCGACCAAGGTGGCCGACGAGGCCCTGCGGGACGCCGGCTTCAGCCGTGTCGTGCCCCGCGGACAGAGCGCGCCCGACCCGCGCCGGATCGCGGTGGTCGTGGGCATGGAGATCGAGCCCATGACCCATCTGCGGCTCACCCGCCGCACCCTCGGCGCGTTCGTACGCGAGGAGTTCACCCGGGCCGGAGTCACGGTCGACGAGGAGCAGCTGGCCGCCCTGACGGCCGTCGGCCGCGACGCGGTCGTCGACCCGATCGTCGCCAACGAGGTCCTCAGCTTCATCGGCAATGTGATGGCCAGCCGCATCTCGTCGCTGTGGAACCTGACCGGTCCCTCCTTCACCGTCTCGTCCGACGGCTCCGGCACCGCCGAGGCCCTGGAGGTCGCGCGGCTGCTGCTGCTCGACCCCAGCATCGAGGCGGTGCTGGTCGGCGCCGTCGACCTGGCCGGCTCGGCCGAGAACCTGCTGCTGCGCCCCGACGTCGTCGCCGAGGCCGGACTCACCTTCGGCGAGGGCAGCCGCGGCCGCCGCATCGGCGAGGGCGCCGGGGCGATGGTCGTCACCCGGCCCGGCGAGTCCGGCCGGCAGGTGTACGCCCGCCTGGACTCGGTCGCCATCCGGCACGCCGCGCCCGTGGACGGCGCGGTGCCCGAGGCGGACGCCGCGACCCTCGCCGCAGCGGCCGAAGAAGCGCTCACCACCGCCGGTGTGAGCGCCGGCGACATCGGCTACGTCGAGGCCCACGCCGGCGGCACCGCACTCCAGGACGGCGCCGAGATCGCCGCCCTGGCCCAGGTGTACCCCGCCGCCGGCGGCAGCGTCGCCCTCGGCAGCGTCAAGGCCCAGATCGGCGACGCCGGCTGCGCCGCCACCATGGCCGGGCTCATCCGGTCCGTGCTCTGCCTGCACCACGGCTATCTGCCCGGCACCAGCGGCTGGACCCGCCCCGCGGGCGAACTGGCCGACTCCTTCGCCGCGTCGTCGCTGTACGTTCCGGACGCCTCGCGTCCCTGGATGCGCAGGACCAAGGGCGCGCGCCGGTACGCGGCCGTCAGCTTCATCGGCGCGTCCGGTGCACACGGTCACCTCGTCCTCTCCGCCGACGCGACCCGCGGTTCGGTCACCCCGAGCGACTGGCAGCGCGCCGGCGGACCCGTCGTACTGCCGCTGTCCGCCGACTCCTTCGACGCACTGCACGCCACGATCGAGCACCACCTGGAGCTGCTGGCCGTCGCCCACCCGTACGCCCTCGCCCGCGAGGCGGCCCGGGAACTGCCGGGCAGGAAGCTGCGCGCGGTGTTCGTCGGCCGTGACCGCGGAGAGCTGCGGGCCCAACTGGGGCTCGCAGCACGGGATCTGCCCGGCGTGTACGCCAAGGGCGGCGAGTGGGCGACCCCGGCGGGCAGCTGCTTCACCGCGAGGCCCATCGGCCCGGACGGCAAGGTCGCGCTGGTCTACCCCGGCGCGTTCAACTCCTACCCGGGACTCGGGCAGGACTTCTTCCGGGCCTTCCCCGGCCTGCTGGACCGGTTCGAGAGCCAGGCCGACGAGCCCGAACGGCAGCTGCGCGCCACCTCGCTGTACCCGCGCGGGCTGGTGACCCCCGGCCGGCGCGAGCTGATGGCCCTCGAGGCCGGACTGGGCGACGACGTCCCCTTCATGCTCGCCACCGGCACCAACTTCGCCATCCTGCACACGGATCTGGTCCGTGAGCTGCTCGGTGTCACGGCGCACGGCGCGTTCGGCTACAGCCTCGGCGAGTCGAGCATGCTGTTCGCCACCGGCGGCTGGCAGCGCAGCGGCCGCCGCGACGATCTGATCAGCAACACGCCGATCTTCCAGGACCGGCTCGTCGGTCCGCGGCGCACGGTGCGCGAGCTGTGGAACCCGCCGGCCGGCGCACCCGACGAGTCGCTGTGGGCCAGCCATGTGCTGCTCACCGACGCGGAGTCCGTACGGGAGGTGCTGCCCCGGTACCAGCGGGTCCACCTCACCCACATCAACACCCCGGGCGAGCTGGTCGTCGCCGGCGACCCGGCCCAGTGCCGCGCCCTCATCAAGGAACTCGGCTGCCCCGCGGCCCGGTCGCCCGTCAACGTGGTCATGCACTGCCCGGTGGTGGACGCCGAACTGGAGGGCCTCGCTGGCCTGAACGACTACCCCACGGACTCGTTCGGCGATCTGGAGCTCTACAGCGCCTACGACTACGAGGCCCTGCCCGTGCTGGACCGGGGTGAGATCGCCCGGCGTATCGCGTGGACCCTGCGCTCCACGATCGACTTCGCACGGCTGGTGCGCGACGCGCACGACCGGGGGTTCCGCTACTTCATCGAGGTCGGCCCCAGCGCGACGTGCTCGCGCTGGATCCGCGACACACTCGGCGACGCGGCGCATGTCGCGGTGTCCGTGGACCGCCGCGGAGTCCCGGCCACGAAGTCGGTGGCCCAGCTGGTGGCCCGCCTGATCACCCACGGTCTCCCCGTGGACCTGACCCCGCTGCTCGGCCCCGCGTCCGAGCCGGCGCCGCGCGCCTCCCGCTTCCGCGTGGGCGGCGGCGACCCGGTCCCGACCAGGGTGGCCCGCGGCCTTGCGGCGGCCGCGGCGCATACGGGTGCCTCGCCCGACGGCGCGTCCCTGGCGGGTGCGGCCGCCGGTATGGCGGCTCACGCGGGTACGTCAGCGGCGACCCCGCACGCCGTGCAGGCAGCCGGTGCGTCCACCGCGAGCGCCGCCGGCGCGTTCCGTGCGGGCGCGGCCGCCGGCATGGCTGCCGCGGCGGCTGCGCGGACGCCCATGGCGGGGGTCGCAGCCGCCGGGGCATCGTCCGCGAGTGCTTCGGCGAACGGCGCGACCCCGGCGGGCGCGCCCCGGTCCGGGGGCCTGGCGGCCCAAGGGCCGTTGCCGGCCGCCGCGAGCGCGGCAGGTGCCGCCTCCTCAACCGCTGTGGGCGGTCCGGCCTCGGGCGGTGGTGCGGGCGTGGCGGGTCACGCAGGTTCCGCCGCGGCAACCGGCGGTGCGCCCACGGGCACCCCGTCGGCGGCGCACTCGGGCCCGGCCGCCCCGGGCAACCCCACCGGCTCCGCGTCCATCGCGGGCGCGCCCGCCCCTGGGGGCGCCGGCCCCTACGTCGGAACATCCACAACCGCCGGCCCCGCCGGCCACGTACCGCCGGAGGAATCCGTCATGCCTGCCGATCCGACTCTCGCTGACGCGGAGGTCATCGCCTTCGACGGCACCCCGATCTCCTTCCTCCCGTGGGCGCCTCCGCCCACCGGGTCCACGCCCGAGGCGGCGCCCGTCGTGGCCGTCGCACCCGCCGTCGCACCCATGGTCGCGCCTGCCGGACCCACCACCGCCACCGCCGCGACCGACTCGGCAACTCCCGCCGCCGACCTGGTCCGTGAGATCCGCAAGCAGATGCTCGCCACCCACTCGGTGGTGATGGAGACCCAGGGCATCCTGCAGGGAGCCACGCTCTCCCGTGTGGAGGCGCTGCTCGACGGGACACCCGCCGGACAGCCGCCCGCCCCGCAGCCGCCCGCCCCTCTGACGGCGGCTCCGCAGCCGGCCGTCGCCGAACAGCCCGCCCGCCCCGCGCTGCCGGCACCGGCGCCCGAGCCCGAGGAGGCCGCACCCGCCCGCGAGGTCAAGGAAGGCGTCATCTTCGACGAGGCCGACCTCCTGGAGTTCGCCGTCGGCTCCGTCGCGAAGGTCTTCGGGCCCGAGTTCGGAGTCATCGACGGCTACGCCAAGCGCGTCCGGCTCCCCGCGCCGCCGTACCACTTCGTCACCCGCGTGACCGAACTCAGCGGCACCACAGGCGAGTTCAAGCCCGCCACCATCACCACCGAGTACGACGTCCCGGAGGACGCCTGGTACGCCGTGGACGGCGGCGTCCCGCCGGCCGTGACCGTCGAGGCGGGGCAGTGCGACCTGCTGCTGGTCAGCTACCTCGGCATCGACTTCCGCAACAAGGGCGAGCGCGTCTACCGGCTGCTCGACAGCACCCTGATCTTCCGCGGCAATCTGCCCCAGGTCGGCCAGACCCTGCGCTACGACATCTCCATCGACCGCTTCGTCCACCAGGGCGACACCACGCTCTTCTTCTTCAGCTACAAGTGCTACGCCGACGGCGAGCTGATCCTCGAACTCCACGACGCCTGCGCCGGGTTCTTCAGCAAGCAGGAGCTGGAGACACCGCTCGGCGTGGTCATGACCGAGAAGGAGAAGGCCGCGCGGGCCGCCCTGCCCAAGGGGTACTTCAAGCCGCTCGCGTACACCGAGAAGAACCACCTGGCCCCCGAGGACCTGGAGCTGCTCGCCCAGGGCCGTGTCGGTGACGTCTTCGGAGCCGACCACGCCCAGGACCCGGGCATCAACCCGGCGATCCGGCTGCCCGACGCCAAGCTGCGGATGGTCGACGAGGTCACCATCGACCGCAAGGGCGGCCCGCGCGGACTGGGTACGCTCAGCGCGACCAAGCGCCTCACCCCGGACGCCTGGTACTTCACCTGCCACTTCCCGGACGACCACGTCCTGGCGGGTTCGCTCGTCGCCGAGGGCGCGGTGCAGTTGCTGCAGATCTACCTCATGCACCAGGGCATGCACCTGACGCTGCCGGACGCGCGCTTCCAGTGCGTGACCGACGTGCCGATCGAGGTCCAGGTCCGCGGCCAGATCACCCAGGCGCACGAGGAGATCCGCTACGAGGTCGAGGTCATGGAGCTCACGCTCCTGCCGCGCGCCACGGTCATCGCGGACGTGCTGATCTACCTGGGCGACAAGCCGGTCATCCGTATGAAGGGCCTCGGTCTGCAGGTCCGCGAGAAGAACGGGACGCCCTACCGACCCGAGGCCGGCGGCGTGCCCCAGTTCCTCGGCCGCCGCAACAAGGACGGCGAGCCCGCGATGATCAACGAGATGCACCTGGCGCACGCCGCCAAGGGCCACCTCGACATCGCCATGGGACCGGAGTTCGAGGTCTACCGCGACAGCCGCGCCCCCTACATCCCCAACGGCGACTTCCAGTTCGTCGACCGCGTGATGTCCCTCAAGGGCACCCGCGGCGACCTGCGCAGCCCCGGCTCGGAGATGGTCACCGAGTACGACTCCCCGGCGGACGCCTGGTACTACGAGCAGAACTCCTACCCGCACATGCCCAACGCGGTCTACATGGAGACCTCGCTCCAGGCCGCGATCTTCCTCGGCTACTACCTCGGCGCCACCCTCGAACGCCCCGAGGAGCAGTACGCGATCCGCAACCTCGACGGCAGGGCGACCCTCGTCAAGGACGTCGACCTGCGGGGCAAGACCATCCGGCACCACTCCAAGCTGCTGATGACCAGCGCCGTGACGGGCGCGGTCCTGCAGAACTTCTCGTACGAACTCTCCGCCGACGGCGAGGTGTTCTACGTCGGCGAGTCGCTCTTCGGCTACTTCAGCGACGCGGCACTCGCCAACCAGGTCGGTCTCGACAACGGCCAGTGGGTCGACCCCTGGATCGAGACCGAGAACGTCGACCCGTCCCGGGTGCGCCGCATCGAACTCCCCGAGAACGCCCCCGCGTTCAGCGACCCGGCCGGCGGCCATCTGCATCTGCCGGGCGGCCAGTTCGCGCTCGTGGACCGGGTCGACCTCGTCGAGGACGGCGGCCGGCACGGCCAGGGCTATCTGCACGGCTACCGCGCCATCCGCCCCGACGAGTGGTACTTCGACTGCCACTTCCACCGCGACCCGGTGATGCCCGGTTCGCTCGGCGTCGAGGCGATCCTGCAGGCGATGCGCCTGTACGTGCTGGAGCAGAACCTGGCCGACGGCATGGAGCAGCCCCGGTTCGCGATGGCCACCGACGTGGAGACGGCCTGGAAGTACCGCGGTCAGATCCTGCGGCACGACCGTGAGCTCACCTTCGACGTGCACATCAAGGAGATCCGGCGCGAGGCGGACCGACTGCTGGTCATCGCCGACGCGGACCTGTCGAAGCCGGGCCTGCGCATCTACGAACTCACCGACGTGGCCATCGAGGTCCGTCCCGTCGGGGCCTGACGGCCCACCCGCGCACGGGGGTGCCCTCGCAGGACACCCCCCAGCCCAAGGAGCTTCGTTTCCCCATGGATATTCGCGACACCCCTCTCCGGTGGACCGGTGAGCGGTACCCCAGCACCGACCCGGCCGGGATCTACAACGCGCTGGCCGATCTCGACCAGCCCTGCTTCATCGTCGTCACCCCGGAGGGGATCGGCGCCGTCACCGGCGGCACCGTGACCGCCGGCGGCAGTGCCGCGGCCGGACTTCCGCTGCTCGCCGCCGCCCAGCCGCTGCCCCCGCAGCGGCTGGGGTCGGCCGCCTTCCTCGCCGCCCACGGCGTACGTCAGCCGTACATGGCCGGTGCCATGGCCGGCGGCATCGCCTCGGCCGAGATGGTCATCGCCCTGGCCAAGGAGGGCTTTCTCGCCTCCTACGGCGCGGCCGGACTGCTGCCCGCCACGATCGAGAAGGCGCTCGGCCGGTTCGCCGCCGAGATCCCCGGACTGCCGTACGCGGTCAACCTGATCCACAGCCCCAGCGAGGACCGGCTCGAACGGGAGGCCGTCGAGCTGTTCCTGCGGCACGGGGTGCACTGCGTGGAGGCGTCCGCGTACATGGATCTCACACCGCACGTGGTGCGCTACCGCCTGGCCGGTCTCCGCCGCCAAGCGGACGGCACGGTGGTCGCCACGAACCGGCTGATCGCGAAGATCTCCCGGTCCGAGACCGCCGAGCGTTTCATGCGGCCCGCCCCGGCCACGCTGGTCAGCGCGCTGCTCGAACAGGGCCTGATCAGCCACGACCAGGCCGCCCTCGCCCACCATGTGCCGCTCGCCGACGACATCACCGTCGAGGCGGACTCCGGCGGCCACACCGACCGGCGTCCGCTGCCCGCGCTGCTGCCGACGATCCTGCGGCTGCGCGACACCGTCCAGCGCGAGCACCGGTACGCCGTACCGATCCGTGTCGGGGCGGGCGGCGGGCTCGGCACCCCGGTGGCGGTGGCCGCCGCCTTCGCGATGGGAGCCGCCTATGTGGTGACCGGCTCGGTGAACCAGTCGTGTCTGGAGTCCGGCGCGTCGACCGTGTCCAAGGCGATGCTCGCCGAGGCCGGTATCGCCGACTGCGAAATGGCCCCGGCGGCCGACATGTTCGAGATGGGGGTGGACCTGCAGGTCCTGAAGAAGGGCACCCTCTTCCCGATGCGGG
The DNA here is from genome assembly GCA_963836215.1 of uncultured Actinomycetota bacterium. Classification (GTDB taxonomy): domain Bacteria; phylum Actinomycetota; class Actinomycetes; order Streptomycetales; family Streptomycetaceae; genus Streptomyces. The sequence continues at coordinate 2,221,574 of CAWIIU010000005.1, read as the reverse complement.
CCAAGAAGCTGTACCAGCTCTACCAGGCCTGCGACGGACTGGAGTCGATCCCGGCCCCCGACCGCGCCAAGCTGGAGCAGCAGGTCTTCCGGCGCCCCCTGGAGGACGTCTGGCAGGAGTGCGTCGGCTACTTCGAACGGCGCGACCCGGAGCAGCTGGCCCGCGCGGCCGGCAACCCCAAGCGGCGGATGGCTCTCGTCTTCCGCTGGTACCTCGGCATGTCCTCGCGCTGGGCCGTCACCGGCGACAAGGACCGGGCCATGGACTACCAGATCTGGTGCGGCCCGGCGATGGGCAGCTTCAACGACTGGGTGACCGGCAGCTACCTGAAGACGCCGGGCAACCGGCGGGTCGCCGACGTGGCGCACCATCTGATGCTCGGCGCCGCCTTCCACACCCGGGTCGCGCAGCTGCGCAGCTCCGGTGTGCACATTCCCTCGACGGCCGGCGACTACCGCCCGGTTCCGCTGGAGACCCCGGCGCACGGCTCCCCGGCGGGCATGCGATGAGCCTGCTCACGCCCGAGCAGCTGGAGAAGCTGCTCGGCGACCCCGGCGACGACGCCAACCCGTACGGCTTCGCGGCCGCCGTCGAGCGCGACGAGCGCGACGCGTTCCCGGCCGAGCTGTGCGAGGCCCTGGTCGGGGCGGGGTTCCACCTGAACTATCTGCCCAAGGAGTGGGGCGGAACGTTCGAGTCCTTCGACCGCAGCCTCACCCTGGTCCGCTCGGCCGCCCGCCGGGACGTGAACATCATGCCCGGCACGATGTTCAGCATCATCGCCGCGACCTGTCTCCAGCTGCACGGCACCCCGGAGCAGCAGCGGCGGGCGGCGGAGATCCTGTGCCGCGGCGGCGCGGTCGCGTTCGCGCTCACCGAGGCCGAGCACGGCAGCGATCTGCTCGCCAACGAAGTCCGTCTGTCCGGTGGCAGGCTGGACGGCGAGAAGTGGATGGTCGGCCTGGGCATGCGCTGCGAGGCGGTCTATGTGATCGCCCGCACCGGCGGCCGGGGACCCGCGGCCTTCTCCGCGGTGCTGCTCGACCTGGCGGACGTACCCGCCGACGAGCTGACGCGCACCCCCGCCGTCCGCACCAGCGGCATGCGCGGCATCGACCTCGCCCGGATGCGCTTCACCGGTCTGCGGGTCACCGACGACGCCCTCGTCGGCAAGGAGGGCGAGGGCCTGGAGGCGGCGGTCAAGGCCCAGCAGGCCGTACGGCTGATGAGCATGGCCGGCAGCCTCGGCATCGCCGACAGCGCCGTACGCCTCGCGCTGGACTTCGCGACCACCCGCAAGGTCGGCCGTACGGTCCTCACCGAACAGGCCCACCCCCGGCGCGAGCTGGCGGTCGCCGCCGCGGCGCTGCTGGCGGCGGACGTGGTGGCGCTCACCGCCGCCCGTGGTGTCCACGTGGTGCCGGAGGCGTTCAGCGTCTGGGCGCTCGCGGCCAAGCATGTGGTGGCGGAGGCGTCGGACGAGCTGATCCGCCGCTGCGGCACGGTGCTCGCCACCCGCTCGGTGCTGCGCGAGGGCGAACGGGGCGCCGGACTGTTCCAGAAGCTCCAGCGGGACTCGGCCGTCGTGCGGGTGATCGACGCCAGCACACTCTCCAACCTGCGTTCCTACGCAGGCCAGTTGCCGACCCTGACCGGCGGCGGGGGAGACACCGACCCGGCGGCGCTGGAGGCGGTGTACGCACTCGACGCCCCGCTGCCGGCGTACGAACCGGCCCGGCTGGACATGTTCGCGCGGGGCGTCGACCCGGTGCTCGCCGGACTCCCGGACGTGGCCGCGGCCGTCGCCGAGTCACTGGACGACGAACAGATCGCCGCTCTGCTGCGGCAGCTGGCGCGTGCCGTGACAGGGCTCGGGGAGCTGATCCGCGCGGCGCAGAAGCGGGGCGCCGACCCGAACGCGCTGGTGGACACCGCCGAGCGGTACGCCTGGCTGCACGCCGCCGCGTCCTGCGTCCACCTGTGGCACGCGAACCGGTACCGGTCGCTGTACGGAACGGAGCCGGGCTCCCCCGGCTGGCTGGGCGCCACGCTCGGCTACCTGCTCGCCCGCGCCGACGGCGTCGACCCCCGCAGCCACGGGGCCGTCCTGACGCCGGCGCTCGACGCCGTGGCAGCGCTGCGGGAGACCCATCAGCTGTTCTCCGCCCTGCCCGTGCGGCTGGCGCCAACCCGATAGGAGACTTCATGTCCAAGGCCGATCTCACCGCGCTGGCCGCCGAGCTGGAGGAGTACCTCGGCGACCCGTTCGACGACGGCAGCCGGATGTCCTTCCGCCGCGTGATGGACCACGACGAGCATGAGGAGTACCCCCACGGCTTCGTCAGCCAGCTGCGCCGCTGGAGCGTCCACGAGTACTCGCTGCCCGCTCAGCAGGGCGGCCGCGCCGGAAACGTGGAGACCGGGTTCAACCTGATGCGTCTCGTGGCCCGCCGCGACGCCTCCACCGCCACCTCCCTGGTGATCACCAACCTCAGCTTCATGCCGCTGTGGATCGCGGGCACCGAGGAGCAGAAGCGCACGGCGATCGAGCGGATGAAGCGGGGCGGCGGCCTGTCCTGGGGGCTGTCGGAGCGCGAACACGGCAGTGATCTGATCGCCAACGAGATGTTCGCCGAGAAGGTCGCCGGCGGCTGGGAACTCACCGGCGAGAAGTGGCTGATCGGCAACGCCACCGTCGCCGACACGATGATCGTGTACGCCCGTACCGGCAAGCGCAACGGCCCTGCGGCGTACTCCATCTTCATCGTCGACAAGTGGGAGCTCGCCCCGGACACCGCCGAGGAACTGCCAGTCGAGAAGCTGCACGGTCTGCGCGCGCTCGACCTCAGCGGGCTGCGCCTCCAGCGGGCCTTCGTCCCCGACTCCGCACTGGTCGGGAACGAGGGCCAGGGCCTGGAGATCGCCCTCAAGGCCACCCAGGTGGCGCGCAGCGTGATCGGCAGCCTCCCGCTGTCGGCCGTCGACACCGGTCTGCGGCTGACCCTGGACTTCACCGAGGGCCGGGTCATCTTCGGCGGCACGGTCAGCGACGTCCCCTACAGCCGCCGTCAGCTGACCGAGGCGTTCGCGGACCTGATGATCGCCGACGCGATGAGTCTGGGCGCGGTGCGCTGCCTCCAGGCCGCGCCGGAGCAGCTCAGCGTGTGGTCGTCGGCCGTCAAGTACCTGGTGCCGACGCTGCTGGAGAGAACCATGTCCCAGCTCAACACGGTCCTCGGAGCCCGCTTCTTCCTGCGCGACCACCCGCACTACGGCCCGTACCAGAAGATGTTGCGCGATCTGCTGGTCGCCAACATCGCCGACGGGAACACCGTGGTGAACCTCCGCAACCTGGGCCAGCAGCTGGACGGACTGCTGACCACGGCCCGCGAGGCCTCACCCGAGATCCGCAACGCCGCGGCGGTGCGCGCCGAGACCCTCTTCGGCCTGAACCGCGAACTGCCGGTGTACGAGCCGTGGAAGCAGGAGCTGTTCAGCCGCGGCATGGACGACGCCGTGCTGGCCGCGCCCGACGGTCTGCGCCGGCTGCGGGCTCTGGCGGAGAAGGCCGAGGGCACCGAGCGGGACCGCCTGGAGCGCGCGGCGGACGTGGCCGAGGAACTGCTCGACCGGGCGGGCCCGCTGGCCGACAGCGCGACCGCGCTCAAGGCCGACCTGGGACGGGCGTACGGACAGTCGGCGGAGCTGTTCGAACTGTCCAAGGAGTACTGCCTGCTGCACGCCACCGCCGCATGCGTCCTCACCTACGTCCACTCGCACGACGCGCTGGACCACCCGCTGCCGAGCGGTGCGCTGCTGCTGCTCCAGCTGGAACGGCTGCGCCGGCACCTGTACCCGCACGAATCGATCACGGACCAGTCCGTCGTCGACGAGGTGATGGAGGTGCTGCGCCGGCTCCACCGGGAGGACCGGCTGTTCTCGCACTGGCAGTTCCAGCTCGCCAAGCGCGCCGGTGATCTCTCCGCCGCCCGTCTCTGATCGCCGAGGAGCGCCGCCGATGCATCCCGACCCGACGTTCCTGTGGCTGCTGCCCGAGCAGGCGGTGGACGACTTCGCCGCCGCGCTCGGCGGTACGCGGCTGCTGACGGACGCGGAACGGGCCGGGCTCGACCGGCGGCTCACCGAAGGCGCGCGACGGCGGTATCTCGGTGCGCGGCTGCTGTGCCGCTACGCGCTCAGCGCCCGTACCGGACGACCGCCGGACCGGTGGCGTTTCCGGGTGGGCGAGCACGGACGGCCCGAGCCGGAACCCGACACGGAGGGTGTGCGCTTCAACCTCTCGCACACCGAGGGCCTCATCGCCTGCGTCGTCACCCGCGGACGCGGCTGCGGCGTGGACGTCGGCCCCACCCCCTCCCCGGCGGAACTCGTCCCCCAACTGGGCCGCCGGCTCGCGCCGGCGGAACGCGCGGAGCTCGCCGCGTCGGCCCCCGGCGTCCGCGCGGCGCTCGCCGGTGAGCTGTGGGTGCTGAAGGAGGCCTATCTCAAGGCTCTCGGCACCGGGCTGGCCCGCAGCCTCGGCGGCTTCTCCTTCGGCCCCCGCTCCGCCGGCCGGATCGCCGTGCACGACCCGCAGCAGCCGGCCGGCGCCGACGCCCGCTGGTGGTTCGACCTGCTCTACCCCGGCCCCCGGCATGTCGTGGCCGTCGCCACCGAGGACGGGCGGCCGGGAGCCCTGCGCCGTACCGACCTCTCCGACCTCTCGCTCTCCGACATCTCGTACGTATGAGACCGACCCTGAAGGACAACCCCATGTCGCAGCCCACCAGTCCGCGTGTCGCCATCGTCGGAGCCGGTGTCGCCGGCCTCTCCGCCGCCTATCACCTGCGGGACCGAGCCCGGATCACCATCTTCGAGCGCGAGGACCGCATCGGCGGTCACGCCAACACCGTCGAGGTCGAGGAGAACGGGAAGACGCTCGGCATCGACACCGCGTTCGTCGTCTTCAACCGGCCCGCCTACACCAACCTCTGCGAGTTCTTCGACGAGCTGGGCGTGGATGCCGTCGAGCACCGGGGTGCCTTCAACTTCTTCGACCTGGACTCCGGTCTGGAGTACGGCACCAAGGAACTCGGCCTGAGCGAGGAGGAGGTGTCGGCGCGCTACTCCGAGGAGTTCCTGACCATCTGGCACGAGGCGCGGCGCTTCCACACCGAGGGCCGCAGGGACTTCGTCCGCAAGAAGGCCGACATCCCGCTCGGCGAGTACCTCGACCGCGGCGGCTACAGCCAGGCCTTCCGCCACTCCTATGTGATCCTGCTCTGCTCGGCGGTCTGGTCGATCCCCGCCGAGCTGATCTGGGAGATGCCCGCCAGCACCGCCATCGCGTTCTTCATGGGCCACGACGAGGGCGGCCTCGGCGGCCAGCACGTGGACTGGCGGACGGTGGGCGGCGGTTCGATCTCCTACGTACGCAAGGCGATCGCCGCCATCGGCCCCGAGATCCGCACCGGCGAGCCGGTCACCTCGCTCCACCAGGAGGACGACGGCGTCGTGGTCACCACCGCCCAGGGCAGTGAGCGCTTCGACTACGTCGTCGTCGGCGCGCACGCCGACGAGGCGCTCGCCCTGCTCGACAACCCCTCCGAGCGGCAGACCGAGGTGCTCTCCAAGGTCGCCTACAACGGTTCGACGGTCATCCTGCACACCGACCCCTCGGTGGTGCCGGCCGACCGTGACCGCTGGGAGGCGTGGAACTACGGCAAGGTCGAGGTCGACGGAAAGCCGCGCACCTATGTCGCCTACTACATGAACAAGCTGCACGGATTCACCGCCGAGAAGGACTACTTCGTCACCCTCGACTACCCGGGCGAGGTCGACCCGGAGACCGTCATCGCCGAATTCCCCTACACGCACCCGATCATCGACGTCGAGGTCCGCGAGATGCAGAAGGACATCTACGACGTCAATGAGGGAACACGCGTGAAGCTCTGCGGTTCCTACTTCCACGCCAAGCGCCACGGCGTGGACCAGATCGGCTCGCACGAAGCGGGCTATTCCTCCGGAATGGAGATCGCTGCCCAGCTCATCAGCGAACTCTGAGCCGGACACAAAAAGCGCCCCCGCGTATCCTGACCTACGCGGGGGCGCTTTTGTGCGCGCGCACTTCGTACGATTTCTTCATACGCCGCCGGTGTACAGCGCCTGGCCGCTGAGGAGTTCGGTCAGATAGCCCATCACGGAGCGCGGCTCGGGGTCGGCCGGCTCGTTCCGCTTCACCTCGAGCCGCAGTCGTCCGAACTCCCGGCTGCGGGCAGGCGGCGCGGCTTCCCGCCGGGCTCGGACAACCGGCCGCTCCCAGGTCTCGGACATCTCGGGCTCCGGCCCGAACAGCGTCGGGGCCTGCACACTGATCTGCTCCAGCCGGGCGGACAGCAGCGGAGTGTGGCCGTGCTCGGCGGTGAGCCGGTGCCGCGCCCTGGTGTACACGCCGATCGCCTCGCCGCCCCGGCCCGAGCGGCACAGCGCCAGCATCAGCTGGTCGTGGAAGCGTTCGCGCAGCGGATGGGCGGCGGTGACCTCCTCGAGTTCCGGGACGATGCGCCGGTGCTGTCCGGTGCGCAGGGCGCAGTCGAAGAGGATCTCCAGCGCCTGCTGCCGCTCCTCCTCCAGACGGGCGACGAGGGAGGCGCACATCGGGCCGTGGGCGCCGCCCTCCAGTGCGGTGCCCCGCCACAGCCCGAGAGCGCCGCGCAGGGACTCGTACACACCCCGGGGATCGTCGCCGGCCGTGCGCTGGGCCCGGGCCACGGCGAGGCAGAACTGGCCGCTGTCCGTCTCCGTCGCCCGGGCCTCCAGCAGATACCCGGCGGCGCGGGCGACAAGACGCGGCGCGGCGGCTCGTTCCGGTTCCGCTTCCGACAGCGCCTTGCGCAGCCCGGACACATGGGCGTTGAGCGTGTTGCGCGCCTTTTTCGGCGGCAGTGCGCCCCAGAGTTCCCGTACGAGGCGTTCCCTCGGAACGGGAGTATTCGCGCGGGTGAGCAGTGCGCCGAGCAGAATTCTCTGCTTGGGACTGGTCAGCGGTACCCGCCGACAATGCTTCTCGTCGTACAACTCGGGCGAGCCCAGAATTCTGAACTGCATGCTCTTGCCTCCCCGTGCGCGGTCCACGGTATTCACCGTGGTGCATTCAGCACACGAGGAGACCACTCGTACGGCCGGGCGGGCCTGAGTCGCGCCTACTCACTTCGCCTTTCCGACGGCCCGTCACCGGACAGTGCACGATGGGGGAGTTCACGGTAGACGTGAGTACCGATCACTCATGAACGCGTCGTCGCCGCGTGATCGGATGGCCGTCGGCCGACGGGATCAGCCGCGGTGTCTGACAGTGGACTCCGCTTCCTGGGCGAGCCGGCGCAGTGCCAGCAGCGCCGGTTCCAGCAGGAAGGTCAGCAGCACGGCCCGTTCGGCCTTCTCGAGCGGATCGTCGGGGCCCTGGAGCTGGTCGAGATCCAGTACGGCGGTCTTCTCGGCGAGTTCGGCGTAGGGGAGGAGATCGTGCCAGTCGTAGTCCATGCCGAGCGAACGCAGCGTCCGCAGCGTCTGGGTGATGACCCCGCGCGCGGGGTTGTGCTCGGTGACCTTCCAGCCCATCTCGGCCACGAGCGCGTCGACGGCGGAGTCGTCCTCCTGGGGCTCCTCCGGCTCCTCGGAACGGTCGTCCTTCGGGCCCTGTTTCCTGCCGCGGTCCTTGGCGCCCTCGCCCTTCGCGGCTCCCGCCGGCCAGACGCCGAAGACGAGTCCCAGCAGCTCGTGGGTGTCGGTCTCGTCTTCGGAGATGGCGTCGAGCACGTCCTTGGCGGCGTTGACCGTCAGCCCCCGCACGCCGATGAGGGCGCGGATCAGCCGGAGGCGGCGCACATGTGCCTCGCCGTACTCGGCCTGAGTCGCGGCGGTGGCGCGTCCCGGGGGCAGCAGACCCTCGCGCAGGTAGTACTTGATCGTCGCGGTGGACACTCCGCTGCGACGGCTCAACTCGGAAATTCTCACCCTGATCCCGCTTCCCACTGGCAATTGGGCAGCTCTACTGTCTAATATGGATACCGCCACTCACCAACTGTGATGCGAGGATACCGTGCCCACACTTCCCTGGGCCACGCCCAACCCGGCCCGGCCCAACACCAGCGCCTTCGTCATGGCCTCCCGCTTCGAGGTGAGGTCCGCCAAGGACGTGCCGCGTTTCTTCCTGAAGTCGCTCTCCGCCTGGGGTCAGGTACGGAAGGCGCCGGGAGCGCTCGGAGCGTCTCTGGAGGCCCAGCTGTTCAAGGGGGTCTTCTTCACCCTCTCCGCCTGGGAGGACAAGGAAGCGCTCTACACCTACGCGAGGACCGAACCCCACAAGAGCATCATGACCGGGCAGCGCTCCGTCATGAGCAAGTCCACGTTCACGTTCTGGGAGATCCCGGTGGAGCAGCTGCCCATCTCCTGGAAGGACGCCAAGCGGCGCATCGACGAGCAGGCCGTCTCGGACGCCGCGAGCGGCGGCAGCGGTCCCCGCTGACCCGCAGACTCCCGGCTCGGGGCCTCCCCCGTCCCCGAGCCGGGTCTCACGAAGGGGCGGGCAGCGCAGGGCATGCCGTCCACATCCCCCAGGGCGGCCGCTCGGGCGCTGCCCGCCCCTTCGTGCGGTTACGGCACCGGTGAGCCGTTCAGGAGCGCCGGCCGCTCAGGAGACGACCCGTGCGATCAGGAACCCGTCGTAGCCCTTCGTGCCCACCGTCTGGATCGCGGTCGCGTCCAGCCGCGGCTCCTGTGCCACCAGCTCGTACATCCGCCGGGTGCCGACGATCGCGGGGTCGGAGCTGTCCTCGTCCAGCACCCGCCCGCCCCGTACGGCGTTGTCGACGATGATCACGCTGCCGGGGCGGGACATCTTGAGCGCCCACTCCACGTACTGCGGGTTGTTCTGCTTGTCCGCGTCGATGAAGACCAGGTCGAACGGGCCCGCGCCCGGTTCCGCCGCCAGCTTCGGCAGCGTCTCCAGAGCAGCGCCCGTGCGCACCTCGGCGATCTTCTCCAGGCCCGCCCGCGCGATGTTCGCCCGGGCCACTTCCGCATGGTCCGGGCTGTACTCCAGGGAGATCAGCCTGCCCTCCTGCGGCAGCGCCCTGGCCAGCCAGATCGTGCTGTAGCCGCCCAGGGTGCCGATCTCCAGCACCGTGCGCGCTCCCTGCATCTGCGCCAGCAGGTACAGCAGTTTGCCCTGGTTGCCGGCCACGGCGATGGCGGGGAGCCCGGCTGCCTCGCTCGACGCGAGAGCCGCGGAGAGGACTTCGTCGTCGGGCGCGAGGAGTTCGGTCACATAGCGGTCGACCGCGTTCCACTGATCCTGTGTCATGCCTTCAATCTAGGTGCGTCTCAGGACATCGGCGGGGGAGCGTGCACCGGAGGCGGCGGGATCACGGGCCTGCGCCGGTACCTCCGTACCCGCCACAGGACGGCCCCCGGCACCAGGGCGAGCCCGCCCCCGAACGTCAGCAGCCACGCGGGGACTCCGCCCACGGTCAACAGCGCGTTCTCGTACACCACCCGCCGGTAGGGGGTGTCCTGCGGCGTCCTGCGCAGCACATGATCGGCATCGATCCGCTCCGGCTGCGGGAAGGCCTGCTCCAGCGCGGTCAGGAATCGCTCGTCGCCGCCGGTGAACGCATCCAGCTGCGCGCTCGGGTCGACCTTCCCGGCGAACGTCACCACCGGCCGGTCCCCGCCGATCCGGCTCTGCGGCTCCATCCGGTGCGCTGCCAGCACGTACAGGCCGAGTGCCTGCGGCGTCTTCGCCAGCCGCGACAGCCGCATGGGATAGATCAGCCGGTCGCTGGCGAACCGCAGTTCCAGCGGGTCGAGCGTGCCGCGCAGCACCGCGCCCTCGGCATCGGGCGCCAGCCGCACCGCCACGTACTCCCACTTCTGCCCGACGTAGGGACGCAGTTCGGCCTCCAGGCCGGAAGGCAGCTCGAACCCGTTCGTTTCCAGCCAGCTTCGCAGCGCATGAGGATCGGTCGCCGTCAGCCGGGCGACATCGAAGGCGCCGAGCCTCTCCCGGCCGACGACACCCACCCCGGGCGCGCCCGCGCCCGGCGCCGGGGCCCCGGCCGCGTCGCCGCTGGAACCGACGGAGAACGGCCAGTCGCCGTCGCGGGGCCAGAAGTGGTACCGCTTCCTGTGCTCGGGAGCGGTCGCCGTCTCCAACTCGTCGAAGAGCGCCCCGTCACCGAGCCGTACCGTGGCACGGCCGGGCACCGGCATGATCCAGGCGGCCTTGGGGGCGTCCCCGTCGACGGTGAAGCGCATCAGGATCCGCTCCGTACGCCCGTCCCAGCCGACCACCGACGTCTCCCGGTCGACCGCCATCCGCGTGCCCCGGTCCGGGACCATCGCGCCGCAGCCGCAGGCGTACGCCGGGCGGATCAGCGACCCGAGCTGCAGCGCGATCAGCGCCAGCACCACCAGGACGACCCGCTGCCGCAGCCCGCTCCGCGCCGCGACCGCCGTCGTGCTCCGCGTCCGAACACGCAGGTACAGGCCCTGGTGTTCTTGTATGTTCCCCCGCATGCCTCCTGTGACGACAGCGTCGGACTATCCGGTTCCGTGGCCGCTCGGCGAGATAATCGGTCAAAACGGAGCGACACTCAGGCAAAGAGGGGGTTGCCTGAGTCTCCTTCATGGGGCAGTGCGAGGCTCAACGAATCGGAAACACAGAACGTGGGGAGGCGCGGCGCGACGTGGCGAACGCGGAGCACAGCGTGCACGGTACTGCGACGACGGACTCGAGGACAGGCGCGGCAAGGATCGCCCTGTGGCTCGTGGCCGCGGTCCTCGCCATCCGGCAGACGGCGGCGGTACTCCGCCAGCCACCCGGCGAACGGCTGATCGATCTCGAGACCTGGATCGGTGAGAACGGCGTCCTGCATGTGAAGGGTTCGCTGTACGACACCGACAGGTTCACCGGCACCCCGTTCGCCGGCCTGGTGCTCAAACCCCTGACCCGCTCTGCCGAGCAGAGCCTCGGCGTCGCCTGGACGTTCGGCACGCTGCTGCTGGTCGTGGGCATCGGCCTCGTCGTCGCCCGCGCCCTGCCGGGCCCCGTTTCACGCCGCAGCGGCCTGCTGGCCGCGCCGATCGCCATCAGCCTGCTGATGCTGTCGCTGCCGGTGCGCAACAGCTTCTACCTGGGCCAGACCAGCATCATCCCGGTGCTGCTCGTCCTCGTCGGCTGTTTCGTTGCCCGGGGCGAGAGAGCGTCCGGGCTGCTGATCGGCATCGGCGCGGCGCTCCAGCCCACGGTCCTGCTCCTCGCGCCCCTGCTGTGGTTCACCGGACGCAGACGCGCCGCCGTCACCTCGGCCGGGACCTTCGCCGCCTGTTCGGCGCTCGCCTGGGCCGCCATGCCGAACGACTCCTGGACGTACTGGGTCCACCATGTGGCCGGCGCCGGTCTCGGCGCCCGCCCCGACGGCCTCGCCAACCAGTCGCTGCACGGGGCGCTTCTCCGCTTCGGCCTCGAAGGCCCCCTCGAGATCGCCGTCTACGCCGTGCTGGCCGCCGCCGTCGTCTGGTTCGGTCTGCGCCGCGCCGTCCGTCACGCCCAGGACGGCCAGCTCCTCCTCGCCGTCGCGATCACCGGATGCGTCGCCGTCGCCGTCTCGCCCACCGCCTGGCAGCACCAGCTGCTGTGGGTGCTGCTCGCGCTCGTCGGCCGGGTCGGCAGGCGCGCCTCCGACCGCATGCTCTGGCCCGTCCTGGTCGTTCTGGCGATGACGCTGCCCGGGAAGATGCTGCTGCCGAACATGGCCGCCATGCAGCCGCTGCGGGAGAACGCCGTACTGATCGCGGCGCTCGCCGCCGCCTGCGTCGTGCCGTTCCTGGAGCGCACCTCGCCGTACTTCCGCCGTCCGGTGCCCACGGCCTACGCCACACCGCTCCCGGCCCGCTGGAGCTTCGTCCCGCTGCTGCCGTTCTGGCGGCGCGTGCTCAGCCGTCCGAACCTGCTGCTCGAACTGCTGGTCATCCGGGTCGGCTACTCGTTCTACTCGCACATCCGCGCCGCCGCGACCGGCAGTGTCGACGCGGCACAGGAACACGGCAGTCAGATCGTCGCCATCGAGCGGGCGCTGCACATCGACGTGGAGCACTGGATCAACCACGCGACGGTGAAGGTGAGCTGGGCCGAGGAGTTCTTCAACTACTACTACTCGTCCTTCCACTTCGTCGTGCCGCTGAGCATCCTCGGCATCCTCTACGTCCGCCGCCCGAGCGACTACCGCTGGGCGCGCTCCTCGCTGGCCTTCGCCACCCTGCTCGCCCTGCTCGGCTTCTGGCTCTACCCGCTGGCCCCGCCGCGGCTGATGCCCGGCATGGGCTTCATCGACACGGTGCACGGCCCGCAGGACCTCGCCAACCCCGACTACGGGGCGATGACCGCGGTCACCAACCAGTACGCGGCCATGCCGTCGCTGCACTTCGGCTGGTCGCTCTGGTGCGGTCTGGTCGTCGTCCTGCTCGCGCCGAAACTGTGGATGAAGCTGCTGGGCCTGCTGCACCCGCTGTTCACGGTCTGCGCGATCGTCGCCACGGCCAACCACTGGGTACTGGACGCGGTGGGCGGCGCTGCGGTCGTGGGCGCGGGCTTCGGCCTGACGTACGTGCTCTCGGGCCGCCGCGCTCTGCTCCCGGCCGTCGCGGCCGCTTCGGCGAGGGAGAACAGGGAAAAGCCGGGGAAGCCCGGAGAGCCGCGCGAGTCCACGGAGAACGCCGGGAAAACCCCCGCGGAGCAGCCCGCGAGCGCCGAGAACACGGCGGTCCCGGCCACCCCGAAGTAGCGCGCGTGTACCCCGGGGAGTGCGGGTCGTCCCCGTACTCCCCGGGGTGGATCGTCGCGTCCAGCCAGCATCCACCCGCGGGCGTGATCCCGCCACTCGGAGGCCGGACGTGTTCTCCCGAGGACGCTGCGTAGCAGTCAGCGGTGGCTGACCCGCAGCTCCTTGATGCCGTTCAGCCAGGCCGACCGCAGCCGCCGGGGATCGCCGGTCAGCCGCAGATCGGGCAGAACATCCGCTATCGCGTTGAAGATCAGGTTGATCTCCATCACGGCCAGTGACTTGCCGAGACAGAAGTGCGGGCCGCCGCCGCCGAAGCCGAGGTGCGGGTTCGGGTCGCGGGTGATGTCGAACTTCTCCGGAGCCTCGAAGACGTCGGGATCGTTGTTGGCGGACGAGTAGAACAGCCCGACGCGGTCGCCCTTCTTGATCTGTTGGCCGCCGAGCGTGACGTCCTGTGTCGCGGTGCGTTGGAAGGAGACCACCGGGGTCGCCCAGCGCACGATCTCCTCGGCCGCCGTCTCCGGGCGCTCGCGCTTGTACAGCTCCCACTCCTCGGGGTGGGTGAGGAAGGCGTGCATGCCGTGACTGATGGCATTGCGTGTGGTCTCGTTTCCGGCCACTGCCAGCAGGATGACGAAGAAGCCGAACTCGTCGTTGGAGAGGTTGCCCTGGTCCTCCGCCGCGACCAGGGTGCTGACGATGTCCTTCGCCGGACACTGCTTGCGGTCGGCGGCGAGGGTCATCGCGTACGAGACGATCTCCAGCGCGGCCTCGGCGCCGATCTCCTCCGTGATCGCGTACTCCGGATCGTCGTACGCGGCCATCTTGTTGGACCAGTCGAAGATCTTGGCACGGTCCTCCTGGGGTACGCCGATGAGCTCGGCGATCGCCTGGAGCGGGAGTTCCACCGCGATGTTGGTGACGAAGTCGAAGCTGCCGTCGTCCTGCGCGCCCGCCAGCGCGGTCTCCACGATGGAGCGGGCGCGGTCGCGCAGCGCGTCCTCCAGGGAGCGTACGGCGCGAGGGGTGAAGCCACGCTGGACGATCTGCCGGATACGGGTGTGCTCCGGCGGGTCCATGTTGAGCATGATGAGCTTCTGGACCTCGATCTGGTCCCGGCTGATCGACTCGTTGAAGCGGATGACCGCGGTGTTGGTGTTGGACGAGAACAGCTCGGGGTGGGTGGAGACGTGCTTCACGTCCGCGTGCCGGGTGACCGCCCAGTAACCCTCGTCCTGGAAGCCGGAGATGCCCGCCGGCTGCGCACACCACCAGACCGGCGCGGTCTGCCGCATCCGGGCGAATTCCGGGTGCGGGACGCGGGCTTGGAGCAGATCGGGGTCGGTGAAGTCGAACCCTGCGGGCAGATGCGGACAGTCCTTCGGCAGCTTCACGGTCGGCTCCAGGTCCGGCGGGGGAGGCGGCGGTGTCGTGGCGGACACCCTTTCTCTGACGACCCATCAGAATTGACCGAAAGCTAGTAACGAGTTCTACAAGTGGCAAGAGTCATGGCGGTAACTGTTGCGCGCCATGTCCGCAGCAGGGGCGTGCAAGACCCTTGCGTACCGGGGGTAGCACTCATGAGACTCTTCAGGGAACTAGAACGCGTACTAGTTCTCGCGCGGGCGCCGGGACGCCCCGCGCACGTGGAGGAGAGGACGAGCTCATGGCCGCGGAACCCGTCATCGTCGAAGCCGTACGCACTCCCATCGGCAAGCGCGGAGGCGCGCTCGCCAATCTGCACCCCGCCTACCTGCTGGGCGAGACCTACCGTGAACTCCTCGGCCGCACCGGTATCCAGCCCGACTGCGTCGAGCAGATCGTCGGCGGCACGGTCACCCACGCCGGCGAGCAGTCCATGAACCCCGCCCGCAACGCCTGGCTGGCGATGGGCCTGCCGTACGAGACGGCGGCGACCACCGTCGACTGCCAGTGCGGATCCTCCCAGCAGGCGAGCCACATGGTCGCCAACATGATCGCGGCCGGTGTCATCGACATCGGCATCAGCTGCGGCGTCGAGGCGATGTCGCGGGTGCCGCTGGGCAGCGGGTCCAAGCACGGTCCGGGCAAGCCGTTCCCCGACGAGTGGAACGTCGATCTGCCCAACCAGTTCGAGGCGGCCGAGCGCATCGCGCGCCACCGCGGCCTGACCCGGGAACGCGTCGACTCGCTCGGGCTGCTGTCGCAGGAACGCGCGGCCGTCGCCTGGGCGGAGGAACGCTTCAAGCGTGAGACGTTCGCCGTACAGGTGCCCACCACCGAGGAGGAGCAGGCCGCGGGGCAGGGCATGTGGCGGCTCGTCGACCGTGACGAAGGACTGCGCGACACCAGCATGGAGGCGCTCGCCAAGTTGAAGCCCGTCATGCCCACGGCCGTGCACACCGCGGGCAACTCCTCGCAGATATCGGACGGTTCGGCGGCCGTCATGTGGGCCTCGAAACGGATGGCGCGCGCGCTCAAACTGAAGCCGCGGGCCCGGATCGTCGCCCAGGCCCTCGTCGGCTCGGACCCGCACTTCCACCTCGACGGCCCGATCGACGCGACGCGCGCGGTGCTCGGCAAGGCGGGAATGTCCCTGCGCGACATCGACCTGGTCGAGATCAACGAGGCGTTCGCGTCCGTCGTGCTGAGCTGGGCGCAGGTCTTCGAACAGGACCTGGAGAAGGTCAACGTCAACGGCGGCGGCATCGCGCTCGGGCATCCCGTGGGTGCGACAGGGGCGCGGCTGATCACCACGGCGCTGCACGAACTGGAGCGCAGGGACCGCGAATTCGCGCTGATCACCATGTGCGCGGGCGGGGCGCTCGCGACCGCGACGATCATCCAGCGGCTGTAGCGGACCCCGGGCGGGCCGCCCGGCCCGGAGCCGCCGTCGCGCGGCTCAGCCGGGCGGCACCCGGCCCGCGGTCTCGAACGCGACCTGTGCGTCGAAAGCGGCCCGCCGGGTCGCCCGCCGCAGTGCCTTGAGCACGGTCGAGCCGACCGTCAGCGTCAGGACGAGCGTCAGACTCGCCCGCCCCAGATCCCAGCCGACCGACGTCGCCGCGCAGTACGCGAGGAACCGGACCAGGTTGTCGTGGACCGGGTCCCCGGGGTGGAAGGAGACCCCCGACGACAGCCCGCCGATGTATGTCCAGCCCTGCAGATTCATGACCGTGCCGTACGCGAATGCCGCCAGCGCCCCGTACACGCCCAGCATCAGCACCTCGGCCCGCCCGCGCAGCCGATCCGCGCCCGGCAGCAGCCCGGCGCCCATCGTGAACCAGCCCATCGACAGCATCTGGAACGGCATCCACGGCCCCACCCCGCCGGTGAGCAGCGCGGACGCGAACATCGTCACCGAACCCAGGACGAAGCCGAACCCGGGGCCGAGCACCCGGCCGCTGATCACCATCAGGAAGAACATGGGCTCGAGGCCCGCCGTGCCCGCGCCGAGCGGACGCAACGCCGCCCCGACCGCGGCGAGCACCCCCAGCATCGCCACCGCCTTGGCGTCCATCCCCGTGTCGGCGATGGTCGCGACCACGACGGCCACGAGCAGCGGCAGCAGCGCGGCGAACAGCCACGGCGCGTCCGCGGAGTGCGCGAGCCCGGAGTCGGCGTCGGCGAGCAGCGGCCAGCCGAACGCGACGACGCCGATCGCGCTGACGAGGGCGAGTGCCGTGATCGAACGCGGGCCGAGCCGCAACGGGCGGGCGGACGGGCTCACAGCGCCTCCGCGACCTGGTTGACGGTCAGCCACGGCTGCGGGGCCAGGATCTTGGCGACCTGTGGCGCGAACGAGGGCGACGAGACGACGACCTCCGGGGTCGGCCCGTCCGCGACGACCTCGCCGTCGGCCAGGATCACCACCCGGTGCGCCAGTTCGGCGGCCAGTTCCACGTCGTGCGTGGCCAGCACGATCGCGTGGCCCTCGGCGGCGAGCGCCTTGAGCACACCGACGAGCCGGGCCTTCGCCGCGTAGTCCAGGCCGCGGGTCGGCTCGTCCAGCAGCAGCAACGGCGGCCGCCCGGTGAGCACGATGGCCAGCGCGAGAGCGAGCCGCTGCCCCTCGGACAGATCCCGCGGGTGGGTCGCGTCCGGTACGCCGGGGAGCAGTTCGGTCACCAGCGCCCGGCAGGTTCCGGGCTCGGCGCCCGCGTCGGAGTCCGCGGCCGCGCACTCGGCGGCCACGGTGTCCGCGTACAGCAGGTCCCGCGGCTCCTGCGGTACGAGCCCGACCTGCCGGATCATCTCGCGCGGGTGGGTGCGGTGGGGTGTGAACCCACCGACGAGCACGCTGCCGGACGTGGGTTCGATCATGCCGACGAGCGCGGCGAGGAGCGTCGACTTGCCGGCGCCGTTCCGCCCCATGAGCGCGACGGTCTCGCCGGGGTCGACGGAGAGGCCGACACCCCGCAGGGCCTCGACCCGCCCGCGCCGCACGGTGAGGCGGCTGACGTCCGCGAGCGGGGGCCGCCCGGGCCCGCCCCCGGTCGCCGGCGGCGGGGCGGGGAACGAACCCTCCAGCCGCTCCCGCAACGCACCCGCCCGCCGGCGGGCGTCCCGCACCGACAACGGCAGCGGCTCCCACCCGGCGAGCCGCCCCAGCCCCACCACCGGCGGATACACGGGCGAGACGGCCATCACCCCGGCCGGCTCACCCACCACCGCGGGCCTGCCGGGCCCGGCCAGCAGAACGACCCGGTCCGCGTACTGCACCACCCGCTCCAGCCGGTGCTCCGCCATCAGCACCGTCGTCCCCAGGTCGTGCACCAACCGCTGCAGCACGGCCAGTACTTCCTCCGCCGCGGCCGGGTCCAGCGCCGACGTCGGCTCGTCGAGCACCAGCACCTTGGGGTGCGTGGTCAGCACCGAGCCGATCGCGACCCGCTGCTGCTGCCCGCCCGACAGCGTGGCGATCGGCCGGTCCCGCAGCTCCGCCAGCCCGAGCATGTCCAGCGTCTCCTCGACCCGCCGGCGCATCACGTCGGGCGCGAGCCCCAGCGACTCCATGCCGTACGCCAGCTCGTCCTCGACCGTGTCGGTCACGAAGTGGGCGAGCGGGTCCTGGCCCACCGTGCCGACCAGATCGGCGAGTTCACGCGGCTTGTGCAGACGGGTGTCCCGGCCCCCGACGGTGACGCGGCCCCGCAGCGTGCCGCCCGTGAAGTGCGGCACCAGACCCGACACCGCACCCAGCAGTGTCGACTTGCCGACACCCGACGGGCCGACGAGCAGGACCAACTCGCCCTCGGGCACCGTGAGATCGACCCCGCTGATGGCGGGCGTCTCCGCGGCGGCGTAGGTCACCGACACGTTGTCGAAGCGGATCACGGTCTCGACTCCTTGGGAGCTTCGGGCACGGTGCGGGCAGCGGGCGCGGGCGCGACGAACGCCGGCAGCAGGCCGATCAGGATGCCCGCCGCGGGCCACAGCGGCAGGGTCGGCGCGGTCAGCGGTACGACCCCGGGGCGCAGCGCCTCCGGATCGTAGGTACCCGCCCGGATCAGCACCGCGGCGACCGCGATACCGGAACCGGCCACCAGCCAGGAGCGGGGGCCGAAGCGGTCGGGGCGGTAACGGGTGCGCACGGAACGGCGGCCGCCGAGCCACAGCCCGGCCGTCGCGGCGGCGAGCCCGCCGAGCAGGACCGGCAGCCCGTACGCGGCGCCTTCCGAGGCCAGCAGCCCGTACGAACCGGCGCAGACGCCGAGGAGCCCGCCCAGAGTGAGGACGGTGGTGGTACGACGGACGGCAGGCGGGACCTGGGCGGTACGCCCGTATCCGCGCGCGTCCATCGACGCGGCCACGGCGACCGAGCGCTCCAACGCGCCTTCCAGGACGGGCAGTCCGATCTGCGCGATCGCCCGGATCCCGCCGGTGGGACGGCCGCGCAGCCGGCGGGCGGTGCGCAGGCGGACGACGTCGGAGACCATGTTCGGCGCGAACGTCATGGCGACGACCACGGCGACACCGGCCTCGTACAGCGCGCCCGGAAGGGACTTGAGGAGACGGGCGGGATTGGCGAGCGCGTTCGCGGCACCGACGCAGATGAGGAGCGTGGCGAGCTTCGCCCCGTCGTACACCGCGAAGACGACCTGCTCGACGGAGACCCGCCCGCCGATCCGGATTCCGCGGGCCCAGTCGGGGAGCGGAACCTCGGGAAGGGTGAACAGGATGTGCGTCCCGGGAATCGGCGAGCCGAGCACCACGGAGAACAGCACGCGGATGCCGATGACGACGAGCCCGAGCTTGACGAAAGCGCCATAGGACCGCGCCCAGGGAGCATCGGTGCGCCGCGCGGCGACGACATACCCCGCCACACCGACGAGAAGCCCGAGGAGGAGCGGATTGGTGGTCCGCGAAGCGGCGGTGGCCAGCCCGAGGGCCCACAGCCACCAGGCCCCGGCATGCAGCGAGTTGCTCCGACTGGCCTCGGGCGCCCGCAGCCGTCCCCACCGCCCGCGTGCGTCCCCGCCCCCGCCGCGGGCGGGGACGACGGGTGCCATGCGACCACCCCGCGCGGAGTTGCGCCCGGCGGCTGTCGGCCGGCTGGGCTCCGCGGCCTTGCGGGCGGTGGGCCCGCCCGGGTCTGTGGTGCTGCGGTCGGCTCGGTCCGTGGACTTGCGTGCGTGCAGCGTGTCCGGGCGATTGTCCGCGCCGTCGGACGTCGTGCTGTCGTCGGGCAGCGGGTTGCCCTGCCCGCCGGACGCGGCGGTGCGCGCGCTTGCCGAGTTGTCCCCGCCCACGGACTGGGCCGCGGGCGAGGCGTGGAGGCGCTCGTCGGCGGGCTTTGGCCTGCCCTGGCCCTCAGGGGCGGCCGCTGAGTTGGGCTCCGCGGCCTTGCGGGCGGACGGCCCGCCCGACGTGGCGGTCCCGCCGGCGGGCTGGGTGGGGTCCGCCGGGGCGGCTTCCCGTGTGGGGCCCGGGCGGTCCGGGTCGGGGGGCGTGTTCATCGGCGGCGGCGGGATTGCCAGAGCGCCGCCGCGGCCAGCAGCAGCACCGCCGCAAGGCCGGCCACCAGGCCCAGCGACGGACCGCCCTTCGGGTCCTCGGTATCGGACGCGGGCGCGGACGCGGTCGGCTTCTGCGCCGAGACCTGGTCGCCGCAGCCCGACTTCGGGTAGCCCGAGATCCCGCACAGCAGCGCCTCGCTGTTGTACCGAAGTGGCTTCGCCACCGCCGCCAGCGCCTCCGCCGTCGTCGCGTCCGGTCGCACCTGCGCGCAGGCCACCCGCATCGCGGGCGGTGTCTCGCCGCGGGGTGCGTCCTCGGGCCTGCCCGGGTCGATGACCAGCGCGATCCGCTTCGTGCCCGTCTTCGGGGCCGTACCGTCACAGATCGCGGCGAAGTCCGGCGCCCGCCGCGGACGCGCCGAGTCCGAGCTGTCCTCGCTCACCGAGAAGCGGAAGCCGTTCACCGCACCGTCCGCCGGACGCGCGGTCGCCGGGCCCTCGGTGGCGTACGCCCAAGTGCTTCCGCTGCCCTGCCAGAACGACCAGTAGCGGTAGCCCGCCGCCTGAGCGGGCCCCGCGCCCAGCACCGTCAACGCGGTGCCGAGCGCGAGGACCAGCGCCAGTAGCCGGGCTCGCATCACTGCTTCCTGCGGCGGCCGCTGACGAGGATGCCCACGCCGATGCTGGCCACGAAGAACACGCCGATGATCCACCACATGCCCAGCCCGGAGTCCGAGTCGTCGGACGTGGACTGCTCGTCGGCGGAAGCCTTGTCGGACGACGTGGAGGCGGGCGCCGGGCCCGTGGCGTTCAGCTGCTGCACCAGGTCCGCCCCGCCGAAGGAACGGGGGTCGCCGCCGGAGGCGTGCGCCGCGAGGATCAGCTGCGCGTACGCCGCCGGTCCCGACTGCTTCGCCCAGGCCGCCGAGTTCTTCTCCAGCCACGTCACCGAGGCCGCGGCCTGGTCACTGTGTCCCGCCGCCGCCAGCGCCGTCACGGCGTCCGCCGTGTTGCCGAAGTCCGGCAGCGGCGCGGGGTTCTCCGCGCCGGGCATCGGCGGGGCGTCGAGGTGCCCGGTCTTCGCGAGCGTGCCCACCAGGTACGCGGCGCCGTTCTGCGCGGCCTGCTCCGGTGTCGTACCCGTCGCGCACGCCGCCGGCTTCCCCGCCGGCTTCGGTCCCTCGACAGCCATCCCCTTGCCGAGCGACCCGAGCACGCCCGCCGCGGTGGAGTCCGCGACGATGCCGGGCTGCTTGGGCTGGAAGACGAACGCGCCGCCGTCCTTGCCACTGCACGGCTTGGCGAACGTCAGCAGCCCGTCGTACGGCGTCTTGCCGCCCTTGGACTTCACCGCGGCCGGCTTCTCGCCCGTGGCGGCGAGCGCGCCGATCACGACGGACGTGGAGTTGGCGTCACTCGCGCCGCCCGGGTTGTAGCCCCAGCCGCCGTCCGTGTTCTGCACGGACTTGAGCCAGGCGACGGACTTCTTCACGGTGGCGTCCTGCCCGCCGAGCGCGGCCAGCGCCTGCACGGCGGCGGCGGTGGCGTTGGAGTCCAGCGGCAGTTTGGCGTCGCACGGCTTGGTGGCGTCGGCGCGGTACGACGGGAAGGCACCGCTGTCGCACTGCTGGCCGGTCAGCCAGTCGACGGCCTTCGCCGCGGGCTTCACGCCCACCGT
Organism: uncultured Actinomycetota bacterium; assembly: GCA_963836215.1. Taxonomy (GTDB): domain Bacteria; phylum Actinomycetota; class Actinomycetes; order Streptomycetales; family Streptomycetaceae; genus Streptomyces. Next base: position 2,200,116 of record CAWIIU010000005.1, on the reverse strand, counting down.
GTCCTGCGCGAGCAGCGCCAGCGACTGCCGCCAGACGCCGTCGTAGGCCGGGTCGCCGGTGCCGTACAGCCCGGACGGCAGCACGGTCGACGGTGTCGGCTTGGGGGTGGGCGCAGCGATCGCGGCCGGGGCGGCGGCCATGGCGATGGCCGTGCCGAGAACGGCGGATGCGGCGAGCGCTGCTGCGCTGCGGCGAACGGTGGTCATGGCGGGCGGGGCCTCTCCTGCGGGAGAGCCGGGCACAGGTACGCACTCGCACCAGGGCTCCGGCTCCGTATTCCTCGACGGTGCCGGCCACCGGCGGGTGCCGGGGCAGGAGCCGGTCACGGCCGCGTACGGGGCAGTCCGACTCACCGCCTGCGAGGGCGGCTCACGGTTGCGGGTCAGTGCCGGATTTGCACCGGCTTCCCCCCGTACGGGTGTGATGACGACCTGCTCACTGTACCGGCCGGTCACCGCGTACCGCAGGGCACGTCCCCCCGCCGCCGACGCCGGGAAATCCGTCGGCCGGCCCGGCGGTGCCGTGATGGTGTGTTCTGTCGGTACGGGACTGCCTGGGCCGACGGGCGACTCCGTTGTTCAGACCGCCACGTACGCGGTGGGCGTGCCCGTCAGCGCCTCCGCCCGCCCCAGCTTCACCAGTCGCCGGACGTGCGCCTCGGCCTCCGAGACCGCGATGTTCCGGGAGCCGTACGGGATCTGCTCCCAGGGCCGGTTCCACTCCATCCGCTCGGCGATCTGCCACGGTGTGAGCGGCTCGGCCAGCAGGCCGAGCAGCCCGCGCAGCCGCTCCTCGTGGTGGTCGAGCAGTTCCTGTACGCGGGAGGCGGCGCCGGGGAAGGCGTACTGGTGCGCGGGCAGCACCTCGGCGGGCCCGAGGCGGCCGATGCGCTCCAGCGAGTCGAGGTAGTCGCCGAGGGGGTCGGTGACGGTCGCGTCGTCCGGGTCCTCGTACAGGCCGATGTGCGGGGTGATCCCGGGCAGCAGATGGTCGCCGGAGAACAGCCGGCCGTTGCCGGGCAGCCGGGCCGGGTGCTCCTCGTCCAGGTGCAGGCAGACGTGCCCCGGAGTGTGCCCGGGCGTCCAGATCGCGCGCAGCCGGCGGCCCGCGAGGTCGAGCAGTTCGCCCGGCACGATCTCCCGGTCGGGCAGGGCGGCGCGCAGCCCGGGCAGCGTACGCATGCGCCCGGAGGTGCGGGCGGCCCGCAGCGGTTCGGTGTGGGCCTCGGGCGCACCGGCGCGTTCGAGCTTGTCGGCCAGGTAGTCGAGCCAGCGGGCGGGTTCGGTCTCCCGGGTGCGGCGTACGACGGTGGCGTCGGCCGCGTGCATCGCGATCCAGGCCCCGGATGCCTCCCGGACCTGTCCGGAGAGCCCGTGGTGGTCGGGGTGGTGATGCGTGATGACGACGCCGTGGAGGTCGTTCACGGCGACGTCGACCTGGGCGAGACCCGCGACGAGGGCGTCCCAGGAGGCGGGGTCGTCCCACCCGGTGTCGATGAGCACGGGCCCGCGGCCGGTGTCGAGGAGATGGACGAGGGTGTGCCCGAGGGGGTTGTCCGGAATGGGCACCTCGATGGACCAGACGCCGCCGCGGTGGTCGGTCACCTGCGTCATGGCGGCCTCACTCTCTCTTCGGCGGCGAGCCCTGGCCCACTATAACTAGAACTGGTTCCAATAGTCGCCCAAGTCGACCGTTGTTCACGGTGACTTGGACCGGCCGGTCAGCGACCTGCCGCGGGGGCGCGGAGGTCCGGGGGGTCGTCATGGCCGGTGACTGACGGGCGCCGTGCCGGTGCTCGCCCCGCCGGCGCGCATGCTGCCCTGCTTCCGCATGGGAAACCACTGGTCGGGGGCACTTCCGTCCCTGCCGTGGACTCCTTTAACTGGAACTGGTATCAGTTCTGAAACAGTGTCAGATACTTCCCCGGGCGCAGGAGGCAGCAGCCATGACCGAGCTTGTGGAACACCGAAAGCTGTTCATCGGCGGGGAGTTGACCGACCCTCTCGGCGCCGGGACGATCGAGGTCGTATCGCCCCACACCGAGCAGGTCATCGGCCGGGTCCCGCACGCCTCGCGCGCCGATGTCGACCGGGCGGTGGCCGCCGCACGCAAGGCCTTCGACGAGGGGCCCTGGCCGCGGACCACGCTGGAGGAACGCATAGCCGTGGTCGGCAGGATCAAGGACGCCATCGCCGTACGCCACGAGGAGATCGCCCGCTCCATCAGCTCACAGAACGGCTCCCCGTACTCCTGGAGCGTCCTCGCGCAGGCGCTCGGCGCGATGATGGTCTGGGACGCGGCGATCACGGTCGCGCGGGACTTCGTGTACGAGGAGACCCGCGCCGGCGTACTCGGGCCGATCCTCGTGACCCGGGAGCCCGTCGGCGTCGTCGCGGCCGTCGTTCCGTGGAACGTCCCGCAGTTCACCGCCGCCGCCAAGCTCGGCCCGGCGCTGCTGGCCGGCTGCACCGTGGTGCTCAAGCCGTCGCCGGAGTCGCCCCTCGACTCCTACATCCTGGCCGAGATGGCCCAGGAGGCGGGCCTTCCGGAAGGCGTGCTGTCGATCCTGCCCGCCGACCGCGAGGTCAGTGAGTACCTGGTGGGGCACCCCGGCGTCGACAAGGTCTCGTTCACCGGGTCGGTCGCCGCGGGCAAGCGGGTCATGGAGGTCGCCGCGCGCAACCTCACCCGCGTCACCCTGGAACTCGGCGGCAAATCGGCCGCCGTGATCCTCCCCGACGCCGATCTCGACGCCGCGGTCGCCGGGATCGTGCCCGCGGCCTGGATGAACAACGGCCAGGCATGTGTGGCCCAGACTCGCATCCTCGCGCCGCGCAGCCGCTACGACGAGATCGCCGACGCGCTCGCGGCGGCGGCCTCCGCGCTCGTCGTCGGTGACCCGCTGGACCCGGCCACCCAGGTCGGCCCGCTCGTCGCCGCGCGTCAGCAGCAGCGCTCCCTGGACTACATCCGCATCGGCCAGGAGGAGGGCGCCAAGATCCTCACGGGCGGCGGCCGTCCGGCCTCCCAGGAGCGGGGCTGGTACGTCGAGCCGACCCTCTTCGGCGGCGTCGACAACGCCATGCGCGTCGCCCGCGAGGAGATCTTCGGTCCGGTGATCTGCCTGCTGCCGTACGGGGACGAGTCCGAGGCGGCGAAGATCGCGAACGACTCCGACTACGGGCTGAGCGGCAGCGTGTGGACCTCCGACGTGGAGCGCGGCATCGATTTCGCACGCCGGGTGCGGACGGGCACGTACAACGTCAACACGTTCAGCCTCGACATGCTCGGCCCCTTCGGCGGTTACAAGAACTCCGGCCTGGGACGGGAGTTCGGCCCCGAGGGTCTCAGCGAGTACCTGGAGCACAAGATGATCCACCTGCCGGCCGGCCACGGAGGCAACTGATGGGCGACCGCTGGCACGTCGAGGTCGACCGGAACGTCTGCATCGGCTCGGGCATGTGCATCGGCAACGCGCCGGACGGCTTCCGCCTGGACTCGGCGCGCCAGTCCCACCCACGGGACGCCGACACGGACGCGAACGAGCAGGTCCTGGCAGCGGCGGAGAGCTGTCCGGTGGAGGCGATCACCATCGCACTGCTGGACAGCGGCGAGGCGGTCTTCCCACCGGAGGACTAGCCGGACGCCCGCCGCCCGTCAGCCCTTCTCGCGCCGCGGCTCCGCCGTCACGTCGATCAGCCGGCACACCGTCTCGATGTCGATCTTGACCTGGGCGATCGACGCGCGGCCCGAGAGCCAGGTGATCAGGGCCGAGTGCCAGGTGTGCTCGATCACGCGGACCGCTGAGAGCTGCTGCGGGGTCGGGTTCTCCAGGCCCATCGCGTCCAGGATGATCGCGGTCGTCTGGCGCGAGACCGTGTCCACCTCGGGGCTCACGCTGCGGTCCGCGAAGGTCAGCGCCCGCACCATCGCGTCCGCGAGGTGCGGCTCGCGCTGGAGCGCGCGGAAGGCCCGCATCAGGGTCTCGGCGACCCGCTCCGCCGAATTCTCACCGGCGGGGGGACGTTTCCGCAGAGTCGTGTGGAGGTGCTGGAGCTGGTCCTGCATCGTGGCGACCAGCAGATGGATCTTGGAGGGGAAGTAGCGGTACAGCGTGCCGAGTGCCACGCCCGCCGCCTCGGCGACCTCGCGCATCTGCACCGCGTCGAAGCCGCCCCGGCTGGCGAGCTGGGCGCTGGCGTGCAGGATGCGACGGCGGCGCGCCTCCTGGCGTTCCGTCAGGGGCGGCGACGCGGGCACCGCCGGCTTGGCTTCGGCTGTCATATGTCCCGTTCCATGCACGAGTCCGGACCGCACAGCATGGCAGCGGGTCCGTCGTGGCGCGAATCACCTGATCCGGCCCTTACGGCGGCACTACCAGCCGGTAGATTCGAAGCTCCTTGAACGATCAAGTCTGAAACTTGTTCTAGATTAGCGCCAGCGGTTACGCTCCGGCGAAACGTGTTGAGAAGGGGGCCGTGAGTGACCGCTGAGGCCATCGAGGCCGGCCCTCGTACAGGGTCGTCCGACGGCGGTGACAGGCCGCTGCGCATCGCGCTCCTCACCTACAAGGGCAACCCGTTCTGCGGCGGCCAGGGCGTCTACGTACGCCACCTCTCGCGCGAGCTCGCCCGCCTCGGGCACAGCGTCGAGGTCATCGGCGCCCAGCCCTTCCCCGTGCTCGACGACGGCGTGCCGCTCACCGAGCTGCCCAGCCTCGATCTGTACCGCAGCCCGGACCCGTTCCGTACGCCCGGGCGCGACGAGTACCGCGACTGGATCGACGCCCTCGAGGTCGCCACGATGTGGACCGGGGGCTTCCCCGAGCCGCTGACGTTCTCGCTGCGCGCCCGACGCCATCTGCGGGCCCGGCGTGGGCAGTTCGACGTCGTCCATGACAACCAGACGCTCGGCTACGGGCTCCTCGGCGACCTCGGCGCACCGCTGGTCACCACGATCCACCACCCGATCACCGTGGACCGGCAGCTCGAACTGGACGCCGCCGACGGGTGGCGCCGCAAGGCCTCCGTCCGCCGCTGGTACGGCTTCACCCGCATGCAGAAGCGCGTCGCGCGCAGGCTGCCGTCCGTGCTCACTGTCTCCGGCACCTCGCAGCAGGAGATCGTCGACCACCTCGGCGTGCCCCGGGACCGCATCCAGGTCGTCCACATCGGCGCCGACACCGATCTCTTCTCGCCGGATCCCGCGATCGTCGAGGTCCCCGGGCGCATCGTCACCACCTCCAGCGCCGACGTCCCCCTCAAGGGCCTCGTCCACCTGGTCGAGGCGCTGGCCAAGCTGCGCACCGAGAACCCCGACGCGCATCTCGTCGTCGTCGGCAAGCGCGCCGAGGACGGGCCCGTCGCCCAGCTCATCGAGCGGTACGGCCTCACCGACGCGATCGAGTTCGTCAAGGGCATCTCCGACGCCGAGCTCGTCGACCTCGTCCGCAGCGCCCAGGTCGCGTGTGTGCCGTCGCTCTACGAGGGCTTCTCGCTGCCCGCCGCCGAGGCCATGGCCACGGGCACCCCGCTGGTCGCCACCACGGGCGGTGCGATCCCCGAGGTCGCCGGCACCGACGGCGAGACCTGCCTGGCGGTGCCGCCGGGCGACGCCGGTGCGCTGGCGGCCGCGCTCGGCCGGCTGCTGGGCGACGCGGAGCTGCGCCTGCGGCTCGGCGCCGCGGGACGGCAGCGGGTGCTGGAGCGGTTCACGTGGGCACGGGCCGCGCAGGGCACCGCGGAGCTCTATCGCGAGGCGATGGCCTCCCACAACTCTTTGCGCCGGGGCACGGCGCAGCGACTGGGCCGTTCCGCGGCCAAGGATCCGGGCCGTTCCGCGGCCCCAGTGGTGGGGAGCAACCACACATGCTGACCGTCGACTTCTCCCGCTTCCCGCTCGCCGCAGGCGATCGGGTCCTGGACCTCGGGTGCGGCGCCGGACGTCATGCCTTCGAGTGCTACCGGCGCGGCGCGCAGGTCGTGGCACTCGACCAGAACGGCGACGAGATCCGCGAGGTCGCCAAGTGGTTCGCCGCCATGAAGGAGGCCGGTGAGGCCCCCGAGGGGGCGACCGCCACCGCGATGGAGGGCGACGCGCTCAACCTCCCCTTCCCCGACGAGTCGTTCGACGTCGTGATCATCTCCGAGGTGATGGAGCACATCCCCGACGACAAGGGCGTGCTCGCCGAGATGGTGCGGGTGCTCAGGCCCGGCGGCCGGATCGCGATCACGGTGCCGCGGTACGGCCCGGAGAAGATCTGCTGGGCGCTCAGCGATGCGTACCACGAGGTCGAGGGCGGCCACATCCGCATCTACAAGGCGGACGAGCTCATCGGCAGGATCGAGGAAGCCGGGCTCGAGCCGTACGGCACCCATCACGCCCACGCGCTGCACAGCCCCTACTGGTGGCTCAAGTGCGCCTTCGGCGTGGACAACGACAAGGCGCTGCCGGTGAAGGCGTACCACCAGCTGCTGGTCTGGGACATCATGAAGAAGCCGCTGGCCACCCGCATCGCCGAGCGGGCGCTCAACCCGCTGATCGGCAAGAGTTTCGTGGCGTACGCGACCAAGCCGCACCTTCCGAAGGTCGAGGCGTGACCACTTCCCCCAGGACCGAACACCTCGTCCTGCCCGGAGTGCTGACCGCCGAGCAGGCCGCCGAGACCGTCGCCGGGATAGTGGCGGTGCAGCGCACGGACGGCGCGATCCCCTGGTTCCGCGGGCACCATCTGGACCCGTGGGACCACACCGAGGCCGCCATGGCGCTGGACGCCGCGGGCGAGCACGAGGCCGCGTCCCGGGCGTACGAGTGGCTGCTGCGGCACCAGAACGAGGACGGGTCCTGGTACGCCGCGTACCACGACGGGGACGCCGCCCGGCCGACCGACCGCGGCCGGGAGACCAACTTCTGCGCCTACATCGCCGTCGGCGTCTGGCACCACTTCCTGGCGACCGGCGACGAGATGTTCCTGGACCGGATGTGGCCGGCCGTCTACGCGGCGGTCGAGTTCGTGCTGCGGCTCCAGCAGCCCGGCGGGCAGATCGGCTGGAAGCGCGAGTCCCCCGAGGACGGTGGCGCCCCCGTCGACGACGCGCTGCTGACCGGGAGTTCGTCGGTCCACCACGCGCTGCGCTGCGCGCTGGCGATCGCCGAGGAGCGCGAAGAGCCGCAGCCCGACTGGGAGCTGGCGGCGGGCGCCCTGGCGCACGCGATCCGCCGGCACCCCGAGCGTTTCCTCGACAAGAGCCACTACTCGATGGACTGGTACTACCCGGTGCTCGGCGGCGCGCTGACGGGCCCGGAGGCCACGTCCCGTATCGAGGAGCGCTGGGACGAGTTCGTGGTGCCCGGACTCGGCGTGCGCTGTGTGCTGCCCAACCCCTGGGTGACCGGTGGCGAGAGCTGTGAACTCGCCCTGGCGCTGTGGGTGATGGGGGAGTCCGACCGGGCGCTGGAGATACTGCAGTCGGTGCAGCATCTGCGGGCCGAGGGCGGTATGTACTGGACGGGGTACGTCTTCGAGGGCAGCCCGGCCGTCTGGCCGGAGGAGCTCACCACCTGGACGGCCGGCTCCCTGCTCCTGGCGGTGGCCGCGCTCGGGGGGGACGAGGCGACCACCGCGGTGTTCGGCGGGGAGCGTCTGCCGAGAGGTCTGGCTCCCGACTGCTGCTGAGCAGATCCGGCCCGTCAGGCGTCGGCGGACGGCGCCGACAGGACCCGCACCGGCCGGCGTCCGACAGGTGCGGGTCCCGCGGCACACGGGTCTAGTGCCGGCGCAGCCTCCCGGCCACGGCGTGGCCCACGAAGAGGTACACGACCGCCGCGAGGCCGTACCCGGCCACGACGCGGGCCCATGCCTCGTCGAAGGTGAAGAGGTCGTAGGACCAGCCGGCCAGCCAGTGGGCCACGTCCTGGACGAAGTTGACCAGGTCGTTGGCGCGGTTGGCGTCCAGCAGGTACATCAGGATCCACAGGCCCAGGATGAAGGCCATGACATCCGCGACGATCGCGATGACCGTCCCGGCCTGGTTCGTTCCGGTGCGATGACGAGGACTCATAGCCCTCGGATTGCCGCTTGTGCGCGCGTGAAACCCATGAAATGGCGGATCTACGTCATCAGGTCCGCCAGAGCACGCAGCGTACGCACGTCCGGTGAGGTCACCAGCAGGTCGGTGACCGGTCCCGCACGCCACAACTCCAGCCGCTCGGCGATCCGTTCCCTCGGCCCCACCAGTGAGATCTCGTCGGCGAACGCGTCGGGCACCGCGAGTACCGCTTCCTCGCGCCGGCCCTCGGCGAACAGCCGCTGGATCTGCCGGGCCTCGGACTCGTAGCCCATGCGCGCCATCAGGTCGGCGTGGAAGTTGCGGGCCGCGTGGCCCATGCCGCCGATGTAGAAGCCGAGCATCGCCTTGACGGGCAGCAGCCCTTCGGCGATGTCGTCGCAGACCATCGCGCGCGTCAGAGGGGCGATCATGAAATCGGCGGGCACGTCGGCGAGCGAGGCCTTGTACACGTCGGTGCGCAGCGGCGACCAGTACAGCGGCAGCCAGCCGTCGGCGATACGCGTCGTCTGGGCGATGTTCTTGGGACCCTCCGCGCCGAGCAGCAGCGGCAGCGAGGAGCGCAACGGGTGCGTGATCGGCTTGAGCGGTTTGCCGAGGCCGGTCGCGTCGTCGCCGCGGTACGGATGGGAGTGGAACCTCCCGGCCAGTTCGACGGGGCCCTCACGCCTGAGCACTTGGCGGATCACCTCGACGTACTCGCGGGTCGCGGTGAGCGGGCTGCTCGGGAACGGGCGGCCGTACCACCCCTCCACGACCTGTGGGCCGGACAGCCCGAGACCGAGCATCATCCGGCCGCCCGAGAGATGGTCGAGGGTCAGCGCGTGCATCGCGGTGGCCGTCGGCGTACGGGCGGCCATCTGCGCCACGGCCGTACCGAGCCGGATACGGGAGGTGTGCGCGGCGATCCAGGTGAGCGGGGTGAACGCGTCCGAGCCCCAGGCCTCCGACGTCCACACCGAGTCGTAGCCCAGCCGCTCGGCCTCCTGGGCGAGTTCGAGATGACCGGGGGAGGGGCCGCGGCCCCAGTAGCCGAGCGCGAGTCCCAGGCGCATGCCGACCGCCTTCCAGAGCCTTGTCCGACAGCTTTCTGACGGTTCGTCAGAGAGTGTGCGCCAGAGTACGACAACGGCCCCCCGCCCGGGAAGGGCGAGGGGCCGTGACGAGCGGCGCGGGTCAGCCGCGCTGGATGCCCGAGGTGTCCTGCAGCACGCCGCGGCGGCCGTCCTGCGTCTGGGCGATCAGGCCGGGGCCACGCTGCTCGACCGCGAGGTACCAGGTGCCGGGCGCGAGCTCGGCGATCGGAGTCGGCGAACCGTCCTCACCGAACAGCGGACGGGCCACCGGCACGGCGAACCAGAACGGCGTGAAGTCCGCCTGCCCACCGGGCGCGCTCGGCGCCTGGGGAGCCTGCGGCGCGGCCGGACCGGGCTGCGGCTGGGCGCCGTACGGCTGGGGCTGACCCGGCTGCGCACCGTAGGGCTGCTGCTGGGCACCCGGGTAGCCGTAGCCACCGGCCGGCTGGGCGCCGTAGGGGGCGGCAGCGGGGCGGGGGGCACCGAGGAGCGGGGCCCGGAACGCCGGGACGAGCAGGGAGCACACGGCGCCGGCGGCCAGAGCCAGGGCGGCGATGAAGCCGAGGATCAGGCCGACACCCGCGTCGACGCTGTCGCCGACGTCCAGCGAGCCCGCCGGGTCGAAGATCGCGCCGAGTGCGGACCAGGCGGTGAAGATCGCCAGGGCCACGCCGAGCTGGCCGAGGTCGAGGCCGATGACCTTCGGCGGCTGGGGCAGCGTGTGCGACAGGGTGATCAGAACCGCCGCGATGATGCCGGCCAGGTAGACACCCAGGAGCAGGGACCCGTTGTCCCAGGCGGTCGGCACGTCGTCACAGTTGCTGCCGGAGCAGTCGAACGTGTCGAGGAACGAGGCGATGAACAGCAACACCGCTGCTCCGATCACCACGCCGTCGCCTCGAGTGAGGGAGCGGATGTTCACGTGAAAAGTCCTTCTTCGGTCGTCTCATCGGGGCGGTCGTCGCTGCCGCCGGTTCGGCGGTGTGCACGGCATGGAGCTCGGGGGTGGCTCCCCATCGTAAAGGTGAATCTATCGTCTGCCCGATCCGGTCGTCTGCCCGGTATCGGGAGTTACCTCAGGAGGTAGCTGCCGATGCCGTCCGCGATTCCCTGAGCGGCCTTCTGGCGCCAGTTGGAGCTTGTCAGAAGGGCGGCGTCCTGCGGGTCACGCATATTGCCGCATTCGATGAACACTTTGGGCACGCTGGACAGATTGAGACCGCCGAGATCCTTGCGCACGTCCAACCCGGTACCCCCGCCGACATAGTTGGAGGGCGCGCTTCCGGTCGCGCGCACGAACTTCCCCGCGACGCGCTCCCCGAGGTCGCGCGAGGGGCCGACGATCGCCGTGGTGTCCGCCCCACCGGCCGTGACCTGGGCGGGGAGGATCACATGGAAGCCGCGGTTGCCCCGGGCCGATCCGTCGGCGTGGATGGAGACGACGGCATCCGCCTTCGCCTTGTTGCCGATCCGGGCCCGCTCGTCGACGCAGGGGCCGAATGTCCGGTCGTTGTCATGGGTGAATTCGACCGTTGCGCCCTGCTTCTTCAGCAGAGTGCGAAGACGTTGTGAAACATCACGGGTGAATGCGGCTTCGGTGTAACCGTCATTGGTCGACGTACCCGTTGTGTCGCATTCCTTGCGATTGGTTCCGATGTCCACCAGCTTGTTGATCTCCGACGCGTGCCGGAAGTTGCCGGAGTTGTGCCCGGGGTCGATCACGACGACCTTGCCGGCGAGCGGACCGGTCCCGCCGCCCTTCGACGGCTGCGACGGCTTCGGCTTCGGGGAGGCGGCCGAGCCGCCGGGCGCCGGCGAGGCGGACGGTGCGGGGTCTTCGCCGGCGGTGGTCTGCTTGCTCGGTAGCGGCAGCATCTTCGGCGGCTCGTTCTCGTCCGGGCCGCTCATCGCCAGCCAGACCAGCCATCCCGCCAGTGCTGTCGGCACCAGTGCGGCGACCGCGATGGTGATGTTGCTTCGACCGCGGCGGGGGCGGTCGGGGGGCTGGTTCTCGTCGTACGACACGTTCGCGATGCTAGCCGGGCCGGTCAGCTCCCCGGCCCGGTACGCCGCAGCACGCGCAGCGAGTGCGTCACCGAGACCTCCGTGAACGCGCCGGACGCGAGTGCCCGCAGATACACGCGGTACGGGGCCTGGCCGCCGTCGGCCGGGTCGGGGAAGACGTCGTGGATCACGAGCAGCCCGCCGTCGGCCACATGCGGCGCCCAGCCCTCGTAGTCGGCGTTCGCGTGCTCGTCGGTGTGGCCGCCGTCGATGAAGACCAGGCCGAGCGGGGTGCCCCAGAACGAGGCCACCTGGGGGGAGCGGCCGACGATCGCGACGACGTGGTCCTCAAGACCGGCCCGGTGCAGGGTGCGGCGGAACGTGGGCAGCGTGTCCATCCGGCCGAGCTCCGGGTCGACCACGGACGGGTCGTGGTACTCCCAGCCCGGCTGCTGCTCCTCGCTGCCCCGGTGGTGGTCGACCGTGATCGCGGTCGTGCCCGCCTCACGGGCGGCGGCCGCGAGCAGGACGGTGGAACGCCCGCAGTAGGTGCCCACCTCGAGCAGCGGCAGCCCTAGCGCGGCGGCCTCGGCCGCGGCCGCGTACAGGGCGAGGCCCTCGGTCGCCGGCATGAAGCCCTTGGCGGCCTCGAAGGCGGCAAGGGTCTCCGGCTTGGGCGCGGCGGCCATGGTTCCTCCTGGTCGTACGGGTGTCCGGGTCCTCCATGGTGCCGTACCGCCCGGTAGGTCCCACAGGTGGGAGCTACCGGGCTGGGCGCAAGAGCCGCCCGATGCAATCACGGCGCTGTCTGCCCGTCCTCCGGCCGACGGGCCAGGCCGACGGTTGGCATGCATGCCGCCCAGGAAACAGGGACAGAGCAGCCCGAGTGCGGAAAGCACTCGGACTGCTCCTGTAAGAATTCGCCCGTGCGAACACTCGCCTCAAGGGGTGAGGCGGGTGCTATTCGGCATCGAGGGAAACGGCTGCGAGCCTGTGTGTCGAAGGCCTATCTCGGAACCGATCTCAGTGACGAACCGGAAGGCCTACGCGTAGCCCACGGCCCATCCTTTACTCCAAGGCCCCTTCGGCGGCTCGTCGGACTCCGAAGCGATGCGAGACGGCCCTCGCGCGAGGTGTTCAGGCGAGGCTGAGCTGTTCTCCGGGAGCCTGCGGCAGAAGCACGCCTCGCAGCAGTGTGATGCTTGCCCGCCGAGTGCCGTTCTTGTCGCTTTCAGCGCAGAGCTCCATACCGACTCCGCTGGCGGCACCCCTGCCTTCCTCAACTGGCTCTTCAAGCGGGGCCGGTGGCTGTCGCATTCCGTCGGAAAGGCCATCACCGACGCCACCAGGCCGTCCTGAAGATCCCGAAGAAGGCGTGGACGCCGGCCTACGATGCGGGTGGCACGGAGCGGCCCGGCGCCCGGATCGTGGAGATCACCGACATGCCCGACGTGACCACCTGGCCCACGGGCATGAGGCTGAGCGTCCGCAAGGAACGCCCGCACCCCGCCGCCCAGTTGGGCTTCACCGACATCGACGGCAACCGCCTCGCACGCTTCGCGACCATCACAAAAGGCGGCCGGTCGCCGAGCGTCATCCTCCGGCAATCGACCAGCTGCAGAGCCTGCCACACCCCAGCTGAGCAGCCACTTCAACCGTCCAACAAACCGCACCACCACGCCGGAGAGTGGAACCCGGCGCCCATGCGGCGCGACAGTCGGGCCGTCGGCCTGCCCCGGCTCCGGAGAGGCCGCACCACCCAGGACCCTCGCCAAGAAACCGACGAAAGCTCATGAATGCTCGACGTTACGATCGCTGAAGTGGCTTGTGGGTTATGGGTGTTGACGTGCAGGAGGATGGGGGAGCCGATGGACGTACCTAGTCTCCGGGTGACCAATGACAGATTGACGGACCTCGCCAATGACCTCGACGACATGCAGCACTACCTGAACAAGCAGGTCAAGCGCATGGACGAGATCGTCGACGTCATCGAGTCAGGCTGGCGCGGTCCCGCAGCCAAGGCCTACAGGGCCCTCCACCGGGGCGCTGCGGAGGATGCCGTACGCATCCGTGAGGTCATGAAGGTGCTCGAACAGGCAGTTCGTCTGAGCCGGGACGGCTTCACGGAACAGGAGTTGGACACCATGGAGCGCTTCCGGCGGATCCAGAGCTCGGTCGATGTGGCCGCCGAGGCGAATGCCCTCTCCACACCGAACCCGGACGCCGCGGTGCCAGCTCCGCCGAAACCGCAGAGCCGTATCAGCGACTTGTGACATGAGGGGGACACATGCCGTCGGATGACGACCACATAGCCGTCGATTTCGCCACCTTGCGGAATCTTTCCGCCGATCTCGGGGACATACTCAAACAGCTGAACGAGAAGCTGGACCTGCTGTATCCGCGGGTGGAAAAGGTCGTTCTGACCTGGGAAGGCGAGGCGCGACAGGCCTTTGTCGACGAGCTCGACAAGTGGGATCTGTCCGCGCAGGATCTGGAGGCGGCGCAGGCCTGGCTCCAAGAGGTTGTGGTCAATGGCCACATCAATTACGCGGCAGCGCACCAGGCTGTGCTGCGCGGCTGGGGGGCGGCCTGATGGCAGGTCCGCCGCCGCCGTCACCGTCGCAGAACGGGGCCTTCGACATCAAGCCCACGCACGTCTACCACGCCTCCGACCTGGTGCGGGACGGCCAGTACGCGCACGACGGGCGAGGGGTGACGCTGGTCGACGCGCTGAACAAGTACACCCAGTCGGCCGGTACCGGCAGCGGCGCGGACTCGTTCGCCGACGCCTATAAGCAGGTGGTGGAGAAGTTCCTGGAGGCCTGGGGAAAGGGAGTGGTGAGCATCGGTGGAGCCGCTGTCGGGCTGACCGTCACCGCGAACAACTACGGCCAGGCGGACTGGGACGCACGTGGCCGGAAGGGCCAGCAGCCGGTGAGGAAGCCGGAGCCCGTCGTCATCAACAAGATCCCGCCCTACGGGCCTGTCAATGACATCAAGTGGACGGGCACCGGCGAGGACGCCGACTCGTGGGCGATCTCGGGTGTCATGGGTGAGTTCCCGGACTTCCTGGCCGGCGTCATCAGGCCGGCGGTCGAGCACGGACTTCGTCTCGGTAAGGTCCACGAGATCACTCCTGGCGCCAAAGCGGAGGACCTGCGGGGGATGGCTGTGGCATGGCGGGCCGTCGCCAAGGACGCGAAGAAATCTGCCGACGAGTTGACCGATTCCATCGCCTATCTCACGGATCCGCAGGGAAACAGTGAGTGGCAGGGGGCGATGAGGGCGTTCTGTCAGACGATCTGGGGCACCACTGAATGGGGGCGCACCCGCGACGAGGACGGATTACGGGCGCCGCAGGGACGCAGCTGGAAGACCAGCCGCGGAACTGCCCCCGCTGGGCGGCGGCCCATCATCGAAGTGCTTCAGAAGACTGCGGACGCAGTTCAGGAGATCCTGGACCATCTGGCTGAGGTCGTTGACAAGACGCGCGGGATGACGACGAAGTACGGCAAGGAGGCAGGGGAGGCGACGTTCAAAGATCTGACGACCGGCCTCGACCTGTGGGAGCTGACCAGGCTCGCGGCGACCATGGCGTTCATTGAGATCGTCACCACCTTCCGGTCCCACATGGACAAGACCGGAATGAACGCGGAAGTCGAGAATTACCATCGCGAGTTCAACGAAGCCGCCACGAAGCTGAACAAGCTCAAGCCGGAGCTGGATGTGGCCCTGCGCAGCGCACCGACGTTCCAGGCGGAGCAAGCACGGGCCCAGGCCTTCGGCGCCAGGTCACTCAACGAGTTCAAGAAGGAACATAGTTGGCAGCGTGACGAGAGTCAGGTTCCCTATGTGTACTCCCTGGACCTGGCGACGAACGAAGAGCTCAGCGGCGGCCACACCATCGACAAGCATGTGGGCAAGACAGACACTCAGTTGCTCCAGCGCCTGGAGGACCAAGCCAACGGGGCGGGCAAGCCCAGCATTCCTGCGGCGTCGAGCTTCCCGGACCTGGAGTCGGCGCAGAGATACACGCAGTACTGCATCCGTTCCAACACCACAGAAATTCAGGACTGGTTGAAGAATCCGCCGCCCGCCAAGCCATCGCAAGTGTTCGACGTCAGTTCGGTGCCGAGCCAAGGTCCGATAGCCGGACAGGCCGTAACGGGGCGGGTCTCGGACGTGGTCAACAATCAGGCAGCTCCAGTCAAGGATGCGCACGGGGTGGCGACGCGGCTCAAGTACGACCCGAACCTCAACCCGCCTTTCGTTGTCGTGACGTCGATGCCAAAATAGTGGAGCGATGATGAGAGATATCGATGCAGAGGCTTGGGCGGATGCGCTGGAGCTGTTTTATCGCTATACGTTTGTCGCCGTCACGCGGCGCGAGCACCACGAGTGGTGGTATGACGTCGCGTCGATCATGCGCGGCGAGGCGCGGGACCCCCGGGGATGGCAGTCGCTCGACCCGGACAGGGACGAGGAGGAGCGCCTGGACGACCCGGGGTTTCCCTTCGCGCCGCCTCCGGCAACAGCGGAGGAGGTGGAGTCGTGTCGGCGGCGGGTGACCGAGCTCCCGCGGAGTTCTGTCGAAACGCTGCTGGTCACGCTGGCGACCAATTGGTTGGACGTCTCGCGAGAGTGGGAGTTCGACCGACGCAGACCCGAGATGGAGCGCCGGGCTCATGTCGTTCTGTCGCGATTCCCGGCCGAGAGCCGGTTCTATTCGAACATTGGGTGGAAGGGCGAGAGTCCGGACTTCTACGCTCAGCCCGTCAGGTCAACCAATCCGTTCAGCCGGTACGACTGGGATGCCGGCCTGATCGCCGTCTCTGATACCGAGGTCGGCCTCGTCTGGTCGTTCGACGCCACCTGAACCGCCCATCGAACCGAGGACGCCGTGCTCACCCGATCCGCCACCTACCCCGACCGGGAAACCGCCCAATGGGCCACCCAGCAGGTCGTCACCGCCAACGAACAGGCCATCCACCGCTGGCTGGCGCAGGGCACCCGGCCCCGCCTCGCCATCGAGGCCGCCTGGCCGTCCCGTTCCGAGCCGGTCGGTCGGGTACTGCTGCAGGCCATGGCGCTCGCCGGGCGGGAGCCTGTTGACGTGCGGGCCGCGCGGGTGGTGCTCAAGCGCGAGCCGACGAGCCCGCACGGGTTCGTTGTGCACGCCACCTTCCCGATCTACCTGTAGAGGCCGAACGCCGTGTCCATGAAGCCGCTCGAATTCGACCGCCGCTACGGCGCGTTGGATCAAGTGATCAACGCGTACGTCGGCGAGCCGGCCGATGATGACCCTGAGAGGCCGAGCCGCGCCCTTCAGGCGTATCTGCGCCACACCTGGCACTCGCGTCCCTGGGCCCTGTCCGTCGCGGAGCAGCAGATCCGCGACTACGCGCGCAATCCCCCCGGCCGGTTGCGGCTGCGGCTCGGCGAGTTCTACCCGGTCCCGGACGTCGGCCGTCCCGGGTCCGAGATCCAGGACTGGCTCCTGGTACTCGCCGACCACATCAAGCGCAGCATCGAGGAAGGCGAGGTCCCGCCCCCGTCGGCAGCGCCCGAAACGCACTGGGAGTGGCATGCCCGCTTTCCCGAACTGGCCCAGTTCCTGGGCGGCTGGTTCTCGCAGGACATGCCGGACGAGTTCGCCCACCACGACGCGGCCGTCCAGGACTACGACACGGCGACGGACCGCACCCTCGTGGCGCGCCTCGTCGGCGAAGTGCACGAACTGCTCGCCCTGCGCCTCGAGGAGGCCGATTACGCCTTGGCCGTAGGTGGGCTGGGGATGGAGGTTGATCCGCCGATGCCATACACACCGGGCGCATGGCTCGCGCTGGTGGCGGACCGGCTCGGCGGCTTCCGGGCGGACTACGGACAGTCGGGGGCCGATGGCTGAGTTGGTGCCCGCAGGGCGTGGTCACGCGTTGACCGCGCCCATTGTGAGGCCTTGCTGCCTGTCAAGCGTTGGAGGTACTGACCTTCTGCTTCCTGCGGCAGGGGCAGCCCGGTGATCGCGCTGTCCGTCTCCCATCGCGCGACCGGCTCCGGTGTGCGCGCGGGAGGTTCTGTTGCTCGGCGCTCTTGTCCAGGTCAATCCGCTCCAGCGGGGCCGGGGTGGTCTTTTCGCGCCCTCGATACCGGCGTCTCTCCCGGTGGCTGTGGCAGGAGAGCGTTTCGCGGTGGCTCTGCGCAGCTTGAGCGGTTGCGGCTCCAGCTCTGTGGTCCGTGACCGCGGGTTACGAACTAGATCTCGAAGAGTGCTTCCACTTGTGGCGGGATCGGAGGCTCGAGGCTGTCGCGGTGAGCGATGTCCTGACGCCATTTCGGGCCGTCCGGGGCTTCGTCCCACAGCTCGGTGCGCCGCCGGCCGGCACGCGTAACCCAGCTTCCACGGATGGCCCAACGCCAAGTCCGCTCGCAAGGTAACGGGGGACCTCGCAGATCCCTCGCGACCTTTGTCCGGGCTTCGCAGGGTTCAGTGAGACAAGACAACGGGCGTCCGGACGGACGGGCTCCAGGAACCTGGCATCTGACCTTCCGTCAGATTGGAACGTGTTCTAGTCTGCCCGCATGGGCATCGGAATCACGCAGGAGCACCGTGCCTTGGCCGAGTCGGTGCGCGGCTGGCTGGCCCGCGCCGTGCCGCCCGAGGACGTGCGGAAGCTGCTCGACGCCCCCGGCGGCGGGGTGGGGCGTCCCGCGTACTGGGACGGTGCGGCCGGGCAGGGCCTCCTCGGCCTCCATCTCCCCGCCGCGCTCGGTGGCGGGGGCGGGACGGTGCTCGACCTCGCCGTCGCCCTGGAGGAGACGGGCCGGGCCGCGCTGCCGGGGCCGTATCTGCCCCACGTGTTCGCCTCCGCCGTGCTGGCCCGCGCGGACAGGCCCGATCTGGCGGGCGCCCTCGCGGACGGCACGCGCATCGGGGCCGTGGCCCTCGGGTGCGGGACCCTCTCCGCCACCGCGACCCCGGACGGCTACCGGCTCGACGGCACAGCCCCGCCCGTACTCGGCGCCGGACAGGCCGACCTGCTCGTACTCGAAACCCCCGCCGGCCTGCTCGCGGTGGACGCCGCGGCGCTCACCGTCCGGGTGCACGAGAGCGCCGACCCGACCCGGCCCACCGCCGAGGTCACCGCGCGCGGGGCGACGGTGCCCCGGGACCGGCTGCTGGAGGTGGATGCCGCGCTCGTGCGGGACCTCGCGTGCGTGCTGTTCGCCGCCGAGGCATGCGGCACCGCCGCCTGGGCACTGCACACGGCTGCCGAGTACGCGAAGGTGCGCGAGCAGTTCGGGCGGCCCATCGGGCGGTTCCAGGGGATCAAGCACCTGTGCGCCGACATGCTGGTCCGCGTCGAACAGGCCCGGGTGCTGGCGTGGGACGCGGCTCGCGCGGTGGACGAGAGCGCCGGTGTACGCGGTCTGGTCGCCGCCCTCGCCGCCGGGACCGCGCTCGATGCCGCGTACTCCTGTGCCAAGGACTGCATCCAGGTGCTCGGCGGCATCGGCTTCACCTGGGAGCACGACGCGCACCTGTATCTGCGCCGGGCCCTCGTGGCGCGGCAGTTGCTCGGACCGGGAGACAGCCATCGGCTGCGGGCCGTGCGGCTCGCGGCCGGCGGGGCTCGGCGTGAGTTGCGCACCGAACTGCCCGCCGAGGCCGGGACGCACCGCGAGCAGGTGCGAGAGGCCGTCGCCCGCGCCCGCGGTCTCGATCCCCGCGCCGCCCGGCGCGTCCTCGCACCCACCGGCCATGCCGCGCCTCACCTGCCCCCGCCGTACGGACTCGGTGCCGGTCCCGTCCAGCAGCTCGTCGTCCAGGAGGAGTTGAGGGCCGTCGGGGCGAACGTGAGCGACCTGGGCATCGCCACCTGGGTCGTGCCCTCCCTCCTCGCGTACGGCACCGACGAGCAGAAGAAGCGCTTCCTGCCGCCCACCCTGCGCGGCGACCTGCTCTGGTGCCAGCTGTTCTCCGAACCCGGCGCGGGCTCCGACCTCGCCTCCCTGCGCACCAAGGCGGAGAGGACCGAGGGCGGCTGGCGGATCAGCGGCCAGAAGGTGTGGACGAGCTCCGCCCGGTCGGCCGACTTCGGCATCCTGCTGGCCCGCACCGACCCCGACGCCCCCAAGCACCGGGGGCTCACCTACTTCCTCGTGGACATGAAGGCGACGGACGGCATCGACATCCGCCCGCTGAAGGAGATCACCGGCGAATCCCTCTTCAACGCGGTGTACTTCGACGGCGCGCTGCTGCCCGACGACGCCGTCGTCGGCGAGGTGAACGACGGCTGGCGGGTCGCCCGCAACACCCTGGGCAACGAACGCGTCCACATGGCCGACCAGCTCACCTTCGACACCGGCCTGGAGGCGCTGCTCGCACAGGCGCCCCGCCTGGACGACGCCCACCGGGCGCGGATCGGCTCCCTGACGGCCGAGGCCCACGCGCTCGGCTGCATATCCCTGCGCACCACCCTGCGGCAGGTCTCCGGACTGGAACCCGGCGCGGGTGCCTCCGTGCGCAAACTCGTGCAGACCCTGCACCAGCAGAACATCGCCGACCTCGCCCTCGAACTCCTCGGCCCCGAAGGCGCGGTGCGGGAGGGCGCGGGCGAACGTGCCGTGCACGGACTGCTGATGTCGCGCTGTCTGACCATCGCCGGTGGCACCACCCAGGTCCAGCTCAATGTCGTCGCCGAGCGCATCCTCGGCCTTCCCCGGGACTGAAGGAGCACGCTGTGAAGAGCTACATCGTGGGCGTCGGCTTGACGAAATTCGAGAAGCCCGAGACACGGGACTGGCAGTACTGGGACATGGCGAAGGAAGCGGGCACCAAGGCGCTCGCCGACGCGGGGATCACCTACGAGGACGTCGAGCAGGTCCCCGTCGGCCACTGCTTCCAGGCGTCCACCGCCGCCCAGCGGGCCGCGTACGAACTCGGCCTCACCGGCGTCCCCGTCTACAACGTCAACAACAACTGCGCCACCGGCTCGACAGCGCTGATGATGGCGCGGCAGTTCGTCGAGGGCGGCATCAGCGACTGCGTACTCGCCCTGGGCTTCGAGAAGATGAAGAAGGGCGCCCTCGGCGGGGGAGCGGACGGCGGCGACTTCGCGAGCTCACCCGTGGCGCGGCACTACGGGATCATGGCCGTCGGTCACGGCTTCGAGATGACCCCGCCCACCGCGCAGATCTTCGGCAACGCCGCCCGCGAGCACATGGACCGCCACGGTACGACCGCGCGGCAGCTCGCCGCCGTGGCCGCCAAGAACCACCGGCACTCCGCGCACAACCCCAACGCCCAGTTCCAGGACGTCTGGTCCGTCGACGACATCCTCGGCGCGAGGACCGTCCACCGTCCGCTGACCAAACTCCAGTGCTCGCCCACCTCCGACGGCGCGGCCGCCGCGGTCGTCGTCTCCGAGCGTTTCGTCGTCCGGCACGGGCTGCACGACCGGGCCGTGGAGATCGCGGCCCAGGCCATGACCACCGACACCGCCGAGTCCTTCGCCTCCGGCTCCTGCATCGACGTCGTCGGGCAGCCGATGTCCCGCGCGGCGGCACGCCGGGTGTACGAGAACTCCGGGCTCGGGATCGAGGACGTCGACGTCATCGAGCTGCACGACTGCTTCTCCGTCAACGAACTGCTCACCTACGAGGCGCTCGGGATGTGCGCGGACGGCGCGTCCGGAAAACTCGCGGAGAGCGGCGCCACCACCTACGGCGGCCAGTGGGTGGTCAACCCGTCCGGCGGGCTGATCTCCAAGGGCCATCCGCTGGGGGCGACCGGGCTGGCACAGGCGGCCGAGCTCACCTGGCAGCTGCGCGGCGAGGCGGGGGAGCGTCAGGTGGCGGGCGCGCGGGTGGGGCTCGCGCACAACATCGGCCTCGGCGGGGCGGCGGTGGTCACGCTGCTGCGGAAGTCGTAGGTCTGCGGGTCCCCTGCCGTCTCCGCCGATATCCGGATGTACGGGCCGCAGAGGGCCTGCGACCATGACGGGCATGGCCCAAGCACCCTCCGACACCCAAGGTCCTCTTGTCGCGGCACCCGTTGGCCGGTCCGCCCGCACCTGGGCGGTGGTTCTCGCGGCGTGCGCGGGCCAGTTCCTCGTCGTGCTCGACGTCTCCGTCGTCAATGTCGCGCTCCCGTCGATGCGCGCGGACCTCGGGCTCTCCACCAGTGGGCTGCAGTGGGTGCTGAACGCGTACTCCATCGCCTTCGCCGGCTTCATGCTGCTCGGCGGGCGGGCCGCGGACATCTTCGGCCGCAAACGGACCTTCCTCGTCGGGCTCGCCGTGTTCACCGCCGCGTCCGTGGCCGGCGGGCTCGCGCAGGAGGGCTGGCAGCTCCTCGCCGGGCGGGCCGTTCAGGGGCTCGGCGCGGCCGTGCTCGCCCCCGCGACCCTGACCATCGTGACCGCCGCCGTGCCGCCGGGACCCGCGCGCACCCGGGCGATCGGCACCTGGACGGCGGTCGGCGCGGCGGGCGGCGCGGCCGGCGGGCTGGTCGGCGGAGTCCTCACCGATCTGCTGTCCTGGCGCTGGGTGCTGCTGATCAATGTGCCGGTCGGTGCGCTGGTGATACTGGGCGCGGCGATCTGGCTGACCGAGAGCCGGGACGCGGCGGGCCGCCGCCTCGATCTGCCGGGTGCGGTGCTGGTGACCGCGGGCCTGGCCTCGGTGGCGTACGGCATCGTGCAGACGGAACAGTCGGGCTGGACCGCGCTCGCCACGCTGCTGCCGCTGCTCGGCGGCCTCGCCGTGCTCGGGCTGTTCGTTGCCGTCGAGGCACGCGCCAAGGCGCCGCTGATGCCCCTGAGGGTGTTCCGCTCGCGGGCGGTGTCGGCGGCCAACGTGACCATGGCGGTGTGCGGTTCGGCGTCCTTCGCGACATGGTTCTTCATGACCGTGTACGCGCAGAACGTCCTGGGATACCCGCCGTTGCAGGCGGGCGCCGCGCTGATACCCAGCTCGCTCAGCGTGATCGTCGGCTCCAAGCTCGCGCCGCGCCTCATGCCGAAGGCGGGCGCCACCAACGTCGCCCTGATCGGGGCGCTCGTCGCCGCGACCGGCTTCGGCTGGCAGTCCACGATGACCGCCGACGGCACCTACCTGACGTCGATCCTCGGCCCCGGCATCCTGATGATGACCGGCATCGGTCTCGCCGCGACCCCGCTCGCCTCGCTCGCCACCGCCGGTGCGGGGCCGGGCGAGGCGGGCCTGGTCTCGGGTCTGATCAACACCTCGCGCACCATGGGCGGCGCACTGGGCCTCGCCGTGCTGTCGACGGTCGCCGCGGCACGCACGGCGGGCGGAACCTCGCCCGCCGAACTCGCCGCCGGATACGCGCTCGCGTTCCGCACCGGTGCGGGAATCCTGCTGGTCGCCGCGGCCCTGATGCTGGTGTGGCTGCCGCGCCGGGTGGAGCCCTGAGGGGCTGCCGGCCTCAGAGCCAGCCCTGCTGCCGCGCCGCCCGCACCGCCTCCATGCGATTGCGGGTGCCCGTCTTGCCGATCGCGGACGAGAGGTAGTTCCGTACGGTCGACTCCGACAGATGCAGGGTGCCCGCGATGTCGGACACGGTCGCCCCGTCCACGGACGCGTTGAGCACATCGCGTTCCCGCGCGGTCAGCGGGCTCGGGCCCGCGCTCAGCGCCGCCGCGGCGAGCGCCGGATCGACGACGGTCTCGCCGGTCAGCACCTTGCGGATCGCGGCCGCCAACTCCTCGACGGGCCCGTCCTTGACGAGGAATCCCGCCGCACCGGCCTCCATCGCCCGCCGCAGGTATCCGGGCCGGCCGAACGTCGTCAGGATCAGCACCCGGCAGTCGGGCACCTCGTCCCGCAGCTCGGCGGCCGCGTCCAGGCCGCTGCGGCCGGGCAACTCGATGTCCAGCAGGGCCACATCGGGACGGCACTCCTGCGCCGCCCGGACGATCTCGTCACCCCGGCCCACCTGGGCGACGACCTCGATGTCGGGTTCGAGACCGAGCAGCAGCGCGAGCGCGCCGCGCATCATGCCCTGGTCCTCGGCGAGCAGCACACGGGTCGATCGGGAGGGGCGATGGTTCCGGGGCATTTCTTCCACGGCGTCATCGTATGTCCGGTCGACGCGAACAGCCCCGGTGCTGCGGCCCCTCCACACGGATCACACGACGTCCACATCCACCGGGAGTTCGGCGCGCACCCGGAAGCCCGTGGCGACCGGACCCGCTTCGAGCGTGCCGCCCGCCGCCGCGAGGCGTTCGGCAAGTCCCCGCAGACCGGTGCCGTCCGTGTCCTCCAGCGCGTCCGAGGGTGCTCCTGTGCCGTCGTCGGTGACGGTCAGCCGGACCCGTTCCGCCGTGCCGTCCACGACGATCTCGCAGTGCGTCGCGCCGCTGTGGCGTACCGCGTTGGTCACCGCCTCCCGGACGACCCAGCCCAGCAGCGCCGCCGTCTGCGGCTCCAGAGGCGGGCCCGACTGGCGTACGGCCGGCTCGATGCCGGCGGCGGTGAGGGCGGAGCGGCCACGGTCGAGCTCGCCTGCCAGGGTGCCCTCGCGGTAGCCGGTCACGGCCTCGCGGATCTCGGTGAGCGCCTGGCGGCCCACCGACTCGATGTCGGAGATCTGCGCCAGTGCCGCGTCCAGGTCCCGCGGGCCCAGGCGCCGCGCCGCCTCCGACTTCACCACGATGACGGAGAGCGTGTGCCCGAGCAGGTCGTGCAGATCGCGGGAGAAGCGCAGCCGCTCCTTCTCGACGGCGCTGCGGGCCAGTTCCTGCCGTGTCTCGCGCAGTTCGCGCACCGTCTCGGACAGTGCCAGGATCGCCGCCGTCACCATGCCGGAGATGAACGTGCCGTACGCGACGCTGATCGCGCCCCAGCCGTCGCGCAGCCCGGCGACCAGCCCGGCGGCGAGAGTCAGCGCGAGGACCACCTTGCCGACCTGCGGTCCCCGCATCACCGCGCCCGTGGCGAGACCGAGCAGCGGGAAGAAGAGCAGCCAGTCGCCGCCGTAGCCGCCCGCGAGTCCGAAGGTGACCGCGGCGAGGGCCACGAGCAGCCAGCGGGTGGAGGCGCACTCCCGCCGCCGCTTGTCGAAGGCACGGAAGACCAGCGCGATGTAGATCGAGTTGAAGACCAGCAGCCCGATGCCGCCGATCCACGGGTTCGGTGTTCTGCCCTGCACGATGTTGGAGATCGCGCCCATGCCCAGCAGCAGCCACGGCAGCATCGCGAACCCGTTGGGCGGGCCGATCCCGTCGGGGACACGGCGCGCGTCCCCCCTGCCCCGGCACATCGCTCCGCGGGCCGACCGGACGGCCTTCCAGCTCTGCTTGTTCCCGGACATCGTCGCTCCCGTCACGTTGTCCTCGCCGACCGACGGTACGAGACCACGGCGTAGGAACCGAACAACAGGGCCCACAGTGCGAGGACGGACACCGTCGTCGCGGCGGGCGAGCCGCCGTCGGTCACGGAGCGGCCGAGGTCGGCGAAGAGATGGGTGGGGCTGTAGGAGGACAGGGCCCGCAGCCAGCCGGGGAACAGATCCGCGGGGAACCACAGCCCGCCGACGACCGCCAGCCCCACGCTGCACGCCGCGTTCACCACGCCCGTCGTCTGGGCGGTCAGCCGGTAGCCGTTGCCGATGCCGAGCAGGGTGAAGGGCAGCGCACCGAGCCAGAGCAGCGCCGCGAGGGCCACCCACTGCCAGGCCGCCAGCCGTACGCCGTTGACCAGCCCGCCCGCCACGAGCACCGCGACGATCGCGGGCAGGACCACGACCGAGCCGGTCAGGGCGCGCCCGGTCACCACCTGCCGCGGGGTCATCGGCGTGATCCGCAGCTGCCGCAGCCAGCCGGTGGACTTGTCCTCGGCGACGCCGGTACCGGTGGACAGGGCCGCGCCGAGCGCCCCGTACGCCGCCATGCCGACCATCGACAGGGTCTTCCACTCGTCGGCGTCCTCGCCTCCGCCGCCGATGTTGGTGAACAGGAGATACATCAGCACCGGCATCCCGATGCCGAAGACGACGAAGCCGGTGTCGCGCAACGCGCGGCGGACTTCCAGTTTCACGTAGTCGAGCGTCATCGGACCGGCTCCAGTCGGGGGGAGGCGTGGGCGGGGGCGGAGGTCAGGCCGAGGAAGGTGTCGTCGAGCGAGACGGGCGAGACCTGCAGACCCCGGATCGCGTCCAGGCGGGCGAGCGCCACGACGGTGGCGTCCGAGTCGTCCGTACGCAGCCGGGCCCGCTCCCCGCGGATCTCCACCGACACGACACCGGGCAGGCCGGTGAGGCCCGAGGTGTCCTGGCCGGCCAGGTCGAAGGAGACCAGGGAGCCGGCCGAGCGCTTGAGCTCGGCGGCGCTGCCGTCGGCGACGATCCGGCCGCGGTCGATGACGACGATCCGGTCGGAGTTGTCGTCGGCCTCCTCCAGGTAGTGGGTGGAGTACAGGACGGTGTTGCCGCGGGAGGCGTAGCCGCGCATGGACGCCCAGAAGGCGTGCCGTGCCTCGACGTCCAGGGCCGCGGTGGGCTCGTCGAGGATGATCAGCTCCGGGTTGCCCGCCAGGGCGACGGCGAAGCGCACCCGCTGGACCTGGCCGCCGGAGAGCCGGTCGGCGCGGCGGTCCGCGAGTTCGGTGAGCCCGGCGAGCTCCAGCGCCTCGGCGACCGGCAGCGGCCGGGGGTAGGTGCGGGCGACGAAGGTGACCAGTTCGCGCACGGTCACGCGGGGGACGGGCCGGCCGTCCTGGAGCATCGCGCCCACGCGGCCGGCGGCGACGGCCTGCGCCGGGGTGCGGCCGAAGACCTGCACCCGGCCGGCGTCGGGTTCGTTCAGGCCGAGCATCAGGCTGATGGCGGTGGACTTTCCCGCACCGTTGCGGCCGAGCAGTGCGAGGGTCTCGCCGCGGCGGATGGACAGATCCATACCGTCGACGGCCCGTACGGTGCCGAAGGATTTCACCGCCCCGGCGAAGCTCACCGCGGGTCCGGGCTCTGCTGTCTGCGTCATACCGACGACGCTACGGAGCGGAGGGCGGGGCCCGGCAGATGCGCATGTACGGACTCGGCAGTGACAGATGTACTGGGCGGGCGGGCTCCCGAAAGCGTTCCTGACTGTTCGTCAAATCTGCTTCTGACGTGGCGTCAGCGGTCTTCACAAGTGCTGGGGGCTGCGTTATACATAGGGGCCACCGACCCCTAGAACGCGTTCTAGAACAGGCGCCGGGCCGGTCCCGTACGACCTCGGTGCGGCCGACGGTGCGGACGGCCGTGCCGAGGTCTTCCTCTCCTCAAGGAGTCACAGGCTCATGCCCATCGATCCAGCCCGTGCCGTCGCCGCGGAGCCCCGCAGCGCCGAGATCAGCTGGGACCGCAAGGACGTCCAGCTCTACCACCTCGGACTCGGCGCCGGAATCCCCGCCACCGACCCCGACGAGCTGCGCTACACCCTTGAATCGAGGCTGCACGTCCTGCCGAGCTTCGCCACCGTGGCGGGCGCGGGCCAGAGCTTCGTCGGCGGACTCCGGGGACCCGGCCTCGACATCGACCTCGCCTCCGTCCTGCACGGCGGGCAGAGCGTCAGGCTGCACCGGCCGATCCCCGTCCACGGCACCGCCGTGTCCACCTCGAAGGTGGCCGCCGTGTACGACAAGGGCAAGGCGGCCGTCCTCGTCCTGCGCACCGAGGCGGCCGACGACGACGGCCCGCTGTGGACGAACGACTCGCAGATCTTCGTACGCGGCGAGGGCGGCTTCGGCGGTGACCGCGGCCCCTCCGTCCGCACCGAACTCCCCGCCCGGGAGCCGGACAAGACCGTCGAGAAGCACATCCGCGAGGACCAGGCCCTGCTCTACCGGCTGTCGGGCGACCTCAACCCGCTGCACGCCGACCCCTCGTTCGCCGCCCGTGCCGGTTTCGACCGGCCCATCCTGCACGGGCTCTGCTCGTACGGCATGACCCTCAAGGCCGTCGTCGACACCCTGCTCGACGGGGACGTCACCCGGGTCGGCTCGTACTCCACACGCTTCGCCGGGGTGGTCTTCCCCGGGGAGACCCTGCGCATCAGGATGTGGCACTGCGTCGAGGACGCAGCCCGCGTCCGGGTGTCGGTCACGGCCGTCGAGAGGGACGACGCGCCCGTACTCGCCGACACCGTCGTCGAGCACGACTGACCAGGCACGACCCGTACGAGAGGAGCCGCACCGTGCGCGCAGCCGTACTGCACGAGACAGGGCAGGACAAGCTCGAGGTACTCGACGACGTCGAGGCCGTGGGCTTCGGGCCCGGCAAGGTCAGGATCCGCGTCCGGGCCACCGGGCTGTGCCACTCCGACGTGTCCGCGATGAACGGCGTGCTGCCTCAGCCCGCGCCGTTCGTGCCCGGTCACGAAGGCGCCGGCGAGATCATCGACGTCGGCGACGGAGTCACCGGCGTCAAGCAGGGCGACCGGGTACTGCTGTGCTGGCTGCCCGCGTGCGGGGTCTGTCCGTCCTGCAAGCGCGGTCAGACCCAGCTGTGCCTGGCGGGCTTCATGAACGCGGGCACACCCAACTTCAAGCGCCCGGGCGGCGATGTGTTCGGCTTCGCCGGCACCGGCACCTTCGCCGAGGAGGTCGTGGTCGACGCCGGATGCGCGGTGCCGATACCCGACGACGTACCGTTCGACATCGCCGCGCTGATCGGCTGCGGAGTGACCACCGGCCTGGGTGCCGCCATCAACACCGCCGACGTGGCGGCCGGTTCGTCGGTCGCCGTCATCGGCTGCGGCGGCGTCGGCATCTCCGCGATCCAGGGCGCACGGCTCAAGGGCGCCGCCCAGGTCGTCGCCGTCGACCCCGTCGCCGGCAGGCGCGAGGCGGCGCTCAGATTCGGCGCGACCGAGGCCGTCGCGCCGGGAGACCTCGGCGACGCCAAGCAGCGGATCACCGCGGGCGAGGGCTTCGACTACGTCTTCGAGGTCGTCGGCAAGTCCGCCACCGCCCGCACCGCGTACGAGACGACCCGGCGCGGCGGCACGCTCTGCATCGTCGGCGCGGGCGCGATGGACGACTTCCTGCAGCTCAACATGTTCGAGCTGTTCTTCGACGAGAAGCGGATCCTGCCGTCCATGTACGGCGGCGGTGACGTGCTCACCTCGTACGAACGAGCCATCGCGCTGTGGCGTGCGGGCCGTATCGACCTCGAAGGGCTCATCACTCACCGGGTGCCGCTCGCGGAGATCAACGAAGCGCTGGCCCAGATGCGTACGGGTGAGGCGCTGCGCACCTGTATCGAGATCTGACCGCCGGCCGCCGGAAGCCGCTGCCGGCCTCGTGGACCTGAAAGGGAACCGGATGTCTCTGCCACTAGAGGGCCTGTCCGCGATCGTCACCGGGGCGGCCCGCGGCCTCGGGCGCGCCGAAGCGCTCGAACTGGCCCGCCTCGGCGCGAGCGTCGTCGTCAACGACTACGGACGGCCGGGGCGGGACGGCTCGGGCGAGGCCTCGGCGACCCCCGCGGAGGAGGTCGCCGAGGAGATCCGCGCGGCGGGGGGCTCGGCCACCGCCCACCACGGCGACGTCTCCGACTTCGACTGCGCCCGCGAGCTGGTCGAACTGGCCGTCGCGAGCCACGGAAAGCTCGACATCCTGGTCAACAACGCGGGCATCCTGCGGGACCGGATGATCTTCTCGATGACCGAGAGCGAGTGGGACTCGGTGATCCGCGTCCACCTCAAGGGCCACTTCAACACGATCCACTTCGCCTCGGTCCACTGGCGCGGGCGCTCCAAGTCCTCCGGGGCGCCCGTGTACGGCCGGATCGTCAACACCTCGTCGGAGGCGTTCCTCGCGGGCTCCGCAGGCCAGCCCAACTACGCGGCGGCCAAGGGCGGCATCGTGGGCCTGACGACATCGGCGGCGCTGGCACTCGCCAAGTACGGCGTCACGGCCAATGTGATCTGTCCCCGGGCCAGGACCCGGATGACCGAGGACGTCTTCGCGGGCTTCGAGGAGCCGCTGGACGGCGCGCTCGACCCGTTGGCGCCCGAACATGTGTCACCGCTGGTCGGCTATCTCGCCTCCCCGGCGGCCGGCCATGTCAACGGACAGCTGTTCGTGGTCCACGGCGGGATGGTGGCGATCGTGGAACGCCCCAAGGTCACCGCCAAGTTCGACACCGCGAAGGAGGCCTTCAGCTTCGACGAGCTGGACGCGGTGCTGACCCCGCACTACGCGGACCGTCCGCGGGGCGAGACGTTCGCGGCGGCCGAGGTGCTGGGCCTCAAGCGGGAGCGCCGGTAGTCCCCGGGCGCCGACGGGCCGAGCAGTGCCGTCCCGTCGGCGCACAGGGGCGCCGGGCCAAAGACGGTCAGGCGGAGTCGCCGTCCGACCCGGGGCGGCGGTGCCTGCCGTGCGCCGGTGCCGCGAACTCCTCCGAGCTCGCCGCGCCTCCTCGGTGCTTACCTGCTCCGCCGGCTTCCGTTCCGCCCGCATCCGCCTCCTGCGGACGCTGCTGGATCGTGTCGGTTCGGGCTTCGGACATGTGGGAACTTCACCCCGTCGTGATCGCTGCGTACGTGTGCGCCCGGTGTGTTGGTGCCACACCGGCCGCAGAGTTCAACCAGGGGTACCGCGGCCGGTGAGAGGCGCCTGCTGCAACGGCACCGGCTTGCACACAAAAGGAGTTCCGGGCCGGTCGCACGGTTCCCCACCTGCGGATTCCACTTGTGCCGGTTGTGTGACCGGCTCGCGTACGAACACGGCGGAGGCGTCGACACGTGCCACTCCGCACGCCACTTCGCCGGTGGTGTACGGCAGTTGCAGCACACCCTCCCGGCTCCATGTGCCGGCCCCTGCCAACCACCCTTGTGGAGCCTGAAGTTGATGCAGCCGACGGCCCATGGGACGCCAGATGCCGAGCAGGCTCCCGGCCGGGCCGTCGACCCTGAGCGCCACCGCACAGCTCTCCGGCGTCAGCACCTGCCCCGGCTGCACCGCGAACGGCGTCACCGCGCAGTCGGCGAGCCGCAGGCACTCCGGAAAGCGCACCGGCCGCATGCTTCCGAGGACGCCCCATCCCAGTCGGTCGTGGCCCGCCGCGTCCGAGCGGATCAGCAGCAGGCCGCTGTCGGGGTCCGCCAGCAGCAGCCGGTCGTTGCTGTTCTCCGTGATCTGCAGCAGCGGCGTCACCTCGCCACCGCGCTCGAGGTCCACGGCGACCGCCTTGACCGCACCGCCGTCCTGCTGCTGGTCCAGGGCCAGCATGCGCCCCGTACCGTCCAGCCACGCCCCGCCGGAGCAGCGCCCCGGTACATCGGCGACCCGCTCCGGACCGAAGGCCCCGCCCACCACCAGCCAGACGGCCGTCGAGCGGTCGCCGGGGGCGAGCGCGTAGGCGCGGGTGCCCTCCGGTGGCGGCGGGAGGAGTGTCAGCTCGTCCGTCTCGACCGCGCCGAGCTGGAGCTCGCCCGTCCCCGGCCCGGTCGGATAGAGCAGCGAGAAGGCGTGCCGCTCCGCCACCCGCCGCCGGATGAGCACGCGCCCGTCCGTCAGCGGCAACAGCTGCGAGTCGCGCTCCTCGGGCTGGTCCAGCGGCAGCGGCACCGCGTAGGGCTCGAACCCGTCGAGCGTCCACCGCTCGGGAAACAGGGCGTCCCCGGTCCCCGCAAGCCGGGCCGCGTAGGCGCCGTCGGCAGAGACCGTCATCCCTGCACTCCCCACCGCTCCGTCCTCCGCGGCGGTCTCGATGGCACAGACTGTCATCGGCTCGTCACCTCCGGCCACGAAGCTAGGTTCGTACTCCCTGCCGAACAACGGCAGAACCGTGTCTTCACACATACGGGTGGCCGTGCGGGGATTCGCCTGAGGCGGAGGAGACGGGTGTGCTCGGGAGGGTGGCGAGTGGGGGAGTCGGCCGGCGATCGACGGGCCGGCGAGGTGCGGGCGGCCGCTCGGCGAAGGGCCAGGCCGACGGGGGACGAAGCGCGGGTAACCTGTTGGCGTGCCCCGTCTGTCTGAAGTCATCGCCGCCCTCGACGCCCTCTGGCCCCCCGAGCGGGCCGAGCAGTGGGACGCGGTCGGCACGGTCTGCGGCGATCCCGACGCGGAGATCGGCCGTGTGCTGTTCGCCGTGGACCCCGTGCAGGAGATCGCCGACGAGGCGATCGGGCTCGGCGCCCAGCTGATCGTCACGCACCACCCGCTCTATCTGCGGGGGACGACGACGGTCGCGGCCGGTCATTTCAAGGGCCGCGTCGTGCACACCCTGATCAAGAACGACATCGCCCTGCATGTCGCGCACACCAACGCGGACACCGCCGACCCCGGCGTCTCCGATGCCCTCGCGGGCGCGCTCGACCTCCGTGTCGTACGACCGCTCGTGCCCGACCCCACCGACGCCTCGGGCCGCCGCGGCCTCGGGCGGATCTGCGAACTCGACCACCCCCAGACGCTCGGCGAGTTCGCCGAGCGCGCGGCCGAGCGACTGCCGGGCACCGCACAGGGCATCCGCCTCGCGGGCGACCCGGACGCCGTCGTCCGTACGGTCGCGGTGAGCGGCGGCTCCGGAGACAGCCTCTTCGACGCCGTACGTGCCGCGGGCGTGGACGCCTTCCTCACCGCCGACCTCCGTCACCACCCGGTGTCCGAGGCCACCCAGCACTCACCGCTCGGGCTGGTGGACGCCGCGCACTGGGCCACCGAGTGGCCCTGGTGCGAGCAGGCCGCCGCACAGCTCGACGAGATCTCCGACCGGCACGGCTGGGACCTGCGGGTCCATGTCTCGCCCACGGTCACCGACCCCTGGTCCGCCCACCTCGTCCCCGCCGCCCTGACAGAGAGCGCCACGGGCACCCCTTCCGACTTCTCTTCTCCTGGAGCCCCCAACTGAACGCCGCGCCCGCCGACCAGATCCGACTCCTCGACGTCCAGGCCCTCGACATGCGCCTGTCGCAGGTCGCCCACAAGCGCAGGTCGCTGCCCGAGCACGCCGAGATCGAGTCGCTCACCAAGGACCTCACACAGCTGCGCGACCTGCTGGTCGCCGCGCAGACCGAGGAGAGCGACACCGCCCGCGAGCAGACCAAGGCGGAGCAGGACGTCGACCAGGTCCGTCAGCGTGCCGTTCGCGACCAGCAGCGCCTGGACTCCGGCGCTGTCACCTCGCCCAAGGACCTGGAGAACCTGCAGCGCGAGATCGTCTCGCTGGCCAAGCGCCAGGGCGACCTGGAGGACGTGGTCCTGGAGGTGATGGAGCGCCGCGAGTCCGCCCAGGAGCGTGTCACCGAGCTGACCGAGCGCGTCTCCTCCGTCCAGGCCAAGACCGACGACGCGACGGCGCGCCGCGACACCGCCGTGCAGGAACTGGACGACGAGGCCGCGTCGCTGACCAAGGAGCGCGAGGTCGTCGCGGGCTCCGTCCCGGCCGACCTGCTCAAGCTGTACGAGAAGCTGCGTGTCCAGCAGGGCGGGGTGGGCGCGGCGCGCCTGTTCCAGCGCCGCTGTGAGGGCTGCCAGCTCGAGCTGAACATCACCGAGGTCAACGAGGTGCGCGCCGCCTCCCCCGACACGGTGCTGCGCTGCGAGAACTGCCGCCGCATCCTGGTCCGCACGTCCGAGTCGGGCCTGTAATGCCGGAGTTCGTCGTCGAGGCGGACGGCGGTTCCCGGGGCAACCCCGGGCCTGCCGGCTACGGCGCCGTGGTGATCGACAGGGCCACCGGTGAGACGGTCGCGGAAGCGGCCGAGTACATCGGCGTCGCGACGAACAACGTCGCCGAGTACAAGGGCCTGGTGGCCGGTCTGAAGACGGCGCACGCGATCGACCCGGACGCGGTCGTCCATGTCCGGATGGACTCCAAGCTGGTCGTGGAGCAGATGTCCGGCCGCTGGAAGATCAAGCACCCGGACATGAAGCCGCTGGCGGCCGAGGCCGCGCGGGTCTTCCCTGCCTCGCAGGTGACGTACGAGTGGATCCCGCGCGAGAAGAACAAGCACGCGGACCGGCTCGCGAACGAGGCGATGGACGCGGGCAAGAAGGGCCTGCAGTGGGAGCCGTCCCGCTCCACCGCGGAGCTGGGCGCGCGTGACGCGGAGGCGGCGCGGGTGGTCGGTGACGCGACGGCAGGCGCGGCGAGGGCGCGCGCGGCGCTCTCGGGTGCCGGTGCCGGGACGGCCGGCGCGGACACCGGGGCCCGCACGGCGGCCGCCGACGAGGAGGACAACTCGCCCGGCTGGGGCGCCGGGATGGGGACGCCGACGACCTTTGTGCTGCTGCGCCACGGGGAGACCGCGCTCACCCCGGAGAAGCGTTTCTCCGGGAGCGGGGACCACGAGCTGTCCGCTGTCGGGCAGCGCCAGGCCGAGGGGGCCGCGGTCATGCTCGCCGCACGCGGCACGATCCAGGACATCGTCAGCTCCCCGCTGAAGCGCTGCCGCGCCACGGCGGAGGCGGTCGCCGCCCGGCTGAACCTCGACGTCCGTGTCGAGGACGACCTGCGCGAGACGGACTTCGGCTCCTGGGAGGGCCTGACGTTCGCCGAGGTCCAGGCGCGCTACGGCGACGATCTGACGGAGTGGCTCGCCTCCCCGAAGGCGGCCCCCACAGGCGGCGGCGAAAGCTTCGCCACGGTCGCGCGCCGCGTTGCCGCCGCCCGGGACCGGATCCTGAAGCACTCGGCGGGCCGTACGGTCCTGGTGGTCACCCACGTCACCCCGATCAAGACGCTGGTCCGCCTGGCCCTGGGCGCCCCGCCGGAGTCCCTGTTCCGCATGGAACTCTCGGCGGCATCGCTGTCGGCGGTGGCGTACTACGCGGACGGCAACGCATCCGTGCGCCTGCTCAACGAGACGTCGCACCTGCGCTGAGCCACGCTGCCGGGCCGGGGGAGGCGCGCCGCCGGCCCGGTGGTAATCCGGGTGCGCCCACGCCTCGACCCGTAGGACCATCTGCCATGACCTGGCATCTGACCCACGACGTCGAGGAGTTCCGCCGCGCGGCGGACAGCCACCTCGCGGCCGACCCGGCCGCCAACACCGCTGTCCTCACTGTCAGCGAGGCGGTCCGGCGGCACGGACCGACGGTGTACGGGGACGGGTCGCCCCGCTACGGCTGGTGGCGTGCGCACGCGGCCGCCCCCGTGGAGGCGGCGTTCCTGCAGACACCGCCCCACCCCCCGCTGTTCGGGAACGTCGCCCCGCACCACGCCCGGGCTCTGGCCCGTGCGCTGCGGGACGCGGACGGCGGGGTGCCGGTCACCGGGGTCAAGGGGGCGGACGGCGGCGCCCGGGCGTTCGCCGACGCGTGGGCCGGGCCCGGCGGCTGGTCGGTCACCGCCCGGCTGCGGCTGTTCCGGCTCGGGGTGCTGACCCCGCCCGTGCCCGCGCCACCCGGTCGTGCCCGGCAGGCCACCGCGGACGATGTGCCGCTCGCCGCCGCCTGGATGAAGGGTTTCGCCGCCGACATCGGCGACGACGCCGACGCCGACCGCACCGAGAACGTCCGCCGCCGCATCGCCGACGGCTGCCTCTGCTTCTGGGAGGCCGACGGCCGGCCCGTCTCCATGGCGTCCCGCTCACCGCTGCTCGCCGGCCAGTCCCGGGTCTCGCCCGTCTACACACCGGAGGCGTTCCGCGGCCGGGGATACGCCGGAGCGGTCACCGCGGCCGTCAGCAGATCCGCGCTGGACTCGGGCGCCGAACAGGTCCTGCTCTTCACCGATCTGGCCAACCCGACCAGCAACGCCCTTTACCGGCGCCTCGGTTACCGCCCCGTCGCGGACCACGTGGACCTGGCCTTCGGCTGAGGCAGGCGACCCTGGCCGCCGTCGACCCCGGCAGCCGTCAGCTCCGGCCGCCGTCAGCTCCGGAGTGCCGCCGCCTCCGCGGACAGAGCCTCCACCCGGGCCCAGTCCTTCGACGCGAGCGCGTCGGGCGGGAGCATCCAGGTGCCGCCGACGCAGCCCACGTTCGGCAGGGCCAGATAGGACGGCGCGGAAGCGGGGGTGATCCCGCCGGTGGGGCAGAAACGCGCCTGCGGGAGCGGGCCGGCCAGGGACGTGAGGTAGGCCCTGCCGCCCGCCGCCTCCGCCGGGAAGAACTTCATCTCGCTCACCCCGCGCTCCAGCAGCGCCAGGACCTCCGAGGCCGTCGAGACACCCGGCAGGAACGGCTCGCCCGACTGCCGCATCGCCTCCAGCAGCCGGTCCGTCCAGCCCGGGCTCACCAGGAACCGGGCACCCGCCGCCACCGTCGCTGTCACGTCGTCGGGGGAGAGCAGTGTCCCGGCGCCGACGACCGCGTCCGGAACCTCGTCGGAGATCGCACGGATCGCGTCCAGCGCGGCGGCCGTGCGCAGGGTCACCTCGATCGCGGGCAGCCCGCCCGCCACCAGCGCCCGCGCGAGCGGTACGGCGTCGGCGACATCGTCGACAACGACCACAGGAACGACGGGCGCGAGGTCCAGGACGGAGGTCATGGCGCTCATCCTGCCCGGCCGTCACACGCTACGCAACGAGCGTTGCGCAGGATGCAATCAGTGGATCCGGGTGACCACCACGTCCAGCGCCCAAGGCCGCCCGGACCGCGCCGGGGCCTGCGCCTCCACCACGTATCCCAGTTCCCGCAGCGCCTCCACCAGCTCCGCGGGCCCGGCCGGCTTCAGGCCCGAGACCAGCAGGTCCCGTACCAGCCGGCCCTTCGTGGCCTTGTTGAAGTGGCTGACCACCGACCGCTTCTCGGCCCCGGTCACCGGGTCGGTCTGCGCGTGCAGCACCCGCACCGTCGCCGTACGCCCCGCCACCTCGCCCTTCGGCTTCCAGGCCGCCGCGTACGCGGAGGAACGCAGGTCCAGTACGAGCCCCTTGCCCGCAGCCTCGGGCAGCGCGGACTCCATCGGGCCGCGCCAGTGCGCCCCCAGCGCGCCGAGCCCCGGCAGCTTCACCCCCATCGAGCAGCGGTACGGCGGAATCCGGTCGCCCACCCGCACCGCGCCCCACAGCCCCGAGAACACCAGCAGCGACGCGCGCGCCCGGCGCCGGGCGTCCGCCTCCAGGGTCGCGAGCCCCAGCGCGTCGTACAGCACACCCGTGTAGAGCTCCCCGGCCGGCCGGGCGCCCGCGGTCCTCAGCTCGACGTTCTTCGCGATCTCGCCGCGCAGCCCCTCGCTCAGCCCGAGGACTTCCCGGGCCTTGTCCTCGTCGGCGGCGCACAGCTCGACCAGCTCGTCCAGCACCGCGGCCCGCGCATCGGCGAGCCCCGGCAGCGACAGCGACTCGGGCTTCAGGGGAGCACCGCGGCCGGCAGCGGCCTTGCCCTCCGACGGCGGCAACAGCACGAGCACAGCAAGTCTCCTTCGTACGTACGGGGCAGGGGGCGTCCCGAGGGCGCGATCCCCGCGCCAGCCTACAAAGTGCCGCGGCCCCCACCGCGCCATACGCTCGGTCCATGCCCCGCCGTCTGATGCACATGACCGGCACAGCCGAGGCCGCACTGCTCCCCGTGCTGCGTGAGCTGCGCACGACGCTCGATGTGCCCGGGGAGTTTCCCGCCGCCGTACTCGCCGAGGCGGAGAGCGCCGCCCGTGCCCCGCGCCTGCCGGATCACGACGCCACCGACATCCCCTTCTTCACCATCGATCCGCCGGGCTCGGCCGATCTCGACCAGGCGATGCACCTCACCCGTCGCGACGGCGGCGGCTTCCGGGTGCACTACGCGATCGCCGATGTCGCCGCCTTCGTCACGCCGGGCGGCGCGCTGGACATCGAGGCCCACCGCCGGGTGCAGACCCTGTACTTCCCCGACGGCAGGATCCCGCTCCACCCGCCGGGCCTGTCCGAGGGCGTGGCGAGCCTGCTGCCGGACCAGACGGCGCCCGCGCTGCTGTGGCGGATCGACCTCGACGGCGAAGGGCGCACGGTCGCCACCGACGTACGCCGCGCGTTCGTCCGCAGCCGGGCCAGGCTCGACTACGAGGGCGTGCAGCGGCAGATCGACGCGGGCACGGCCGAGGAACCGCTCGCCCTGCTGAAGGAGATCGGCACCCGGCGCGACGCCTTGGAGGCCGAACGCGGTGGGATCTCCCTCGACCTCCCCGAGCAGGAGATCGTCGAACGCGAGGGGATGTACGTCCTCGAATACCGCGCCCCGCTGCCCGCCGACGGCTGGAACGCCCAGATCTCCCTGCTCACCGGCATGGCCGCGGCGGATGTGATGACGGCCTCCGGCACCGGCATCCTGCGCACCCTGCCCATCGCCCCGGACGGCGCGGTGGCCCGCCTGCACCGCTCGGCGCAGGCGCTGCACATCGAGTGGCCGCACCACGTCTCGTACGCGGAGCTCGTACGGTCCCTCGACCCGCACAACCCCCGCCACGCCGCGTTCCTCCAGGACTGCACCTCGCTGCTGCGGGGCGCCGGGTACACGGCGTTCACGGGCGGCGAGATCCCCTCGCCCTCGGTCCACGCGGCCGTCGCCGCCGCGTACACGCACTGCACCGCACCGCTGCGCAGGCTGGTGGACCGTTTCACGGGCGAGCTGTGCGTGGCGGCGGTGGCGGGCCGGGAGCCGCCCGCGTGGGCGGTGTCGGCGCTGGAGACGCTGCCCGAGGAGATGGCCGAGGGGTCCCGGCGCGCCAACGCGGTGGAGCGCGCGTGCGTGGACCTGGCCGAGGCGACGCTGCTGCGCGACCGGATCGGCGAGCTCTTCGACGCGGTGGTGGTCGATGTGAAGGAGAACGAACCGACGGTCGGCACGGTCCATCTGGAGGACCCGGCGGTGGTGGCCCGTATTGCCGGCGGAGACGCCGAACTCCCGCTGGGCGAACGGCTCCAGGTCCGGCTCACGCAGGCGGACCCGGGCCGGGCGGCGACGGAGTTCACGCCGGCGTAGAGCGCGGGGCCGGGGCACGCCCTTCCGATCTCAGCGCGGCGACCAGCGCCGCGGGGTCGTCGGCGTGGAAGCGGACCGTGTGCGCGGCGGTGCCCCGGCGGCCCAACGGGCGTACGAAGCCGACAGGTCCGGTCAGCTCGATCGACACGGTCGTCTGTCCGGCGACGACGACCTCCAGGGACCCGTCGTCGCGAACGGTGATCAACCGGCCGTCCGGGTAACGTCGTTCGACGCGGGCACGGGCGATCCGGTCCGCAGGTATCCGCAGGTCGAACAGGGCGCCGTAGCGGATCCGCAGCGAACCGTCCGGGCCCACGACATGCGGCCGTGTCACACAGGCCGCATGCATCGCGACCAGCAGCAGCACCCCGTACACGTCGATGACGAGCGTGACCGCGTGGACGAGCGGCCAGGGGATCACCGCGGCCAGTGCGACGGTCTCCACGACCGACACGAAGATCATTCCCCACATCAGGGCGGTCTGCGGCCCGGTGTACGCCGCGGGGTGAGCGCCTGCCGGAACGCCGTGGCGACGGCGCAGTACCCACAGTCCGAGACTGTGCATCGCACGGAACTCGTGCACGACGAGCCGGCCGAGCGCGGTCGGCACGAGACCGCGTACGGCCGTGGTGAGCGCGGCACGGGGCGGGGCGCCGGTCCGGCGGGCCGCCGCGTACAGGCGGCCCAGCGCGGCCAGTTCGAGCACGAGGACCGCGAGGACGAGGGCCTCGGCGGCGGCGAGGACCACCGGCGGGACCCGCACGCCCGCCACCAGGAGGACCACCATACCGATCTCGGCGGGCAGTACGCCCCACAGGGCGAACCGGGCGGCCTTCATCGCAGCCCCCGCGCACGGGCCGAGAGCGCCGCCACCATGCGCCGTACGACAGCGGACTGGGCGGGCGTGAAGTCGGCGAGGAACGCCTCGCCGAAGGCATGGTCCGTCTCCTGCAGCCCGTCGCCCAGCAGCTCGACCAGGGTGTCGGGGACGCTCGCCGCGAGGTCGTCGGCGAGCGGCCCGATCCGCGGATCGTCGTCCTGCGCCTCGGCCAGCTCGTCGAGCCGCCCGTACAGCTCCTGGACGCGCCCGGCGAACCGTGGGTCCTCGGCGAGCGGACGCAGTGCCGCGTACATCCGCTCGCGCTGCTCCGGCTCGACCAGGGAGTCCAGCAGCGTCAGATGCTCGCGGTCCTTGGCCGCCATCGGCGAGTCGCCCGGCGCGAACGACCCGAGCAGACCGGCCAGTTCGTCCGACACCGGCCCCTCGGCGGGCAGGGTCCCGTCGCCCGCCTGCTGCATCAGGACGGCGAGCCGTGCCCGCCGCTCGCCGATGGCCGTCTGCTGCCGCTCCAGATCGGCGTCGAGCTCCTCCAGGACCTCGGCCAGCTCGCGCCCCGCGTCGTCGGCGAGCACGTCCCGCACCTCGGCCAGCCCGAGCCCGAGCTCGG
This sequence comes from uncultured Actinomycetota bacterium, assembly GCA_963836215.1. GTDB lineage: Bacteria > Actinomycetota > Actinomycetes > Streptomycetales > Streptomycetaceae > Streptomyces. The sequence goes on along the minus strand of CAWIIU010000005.1, from coordinate 2,160,666 downwards.
TGAGCCGCCGGATCCGTGCGAGAACGACGGCCTGCCGCAGCCCGTAGTCGCGGTAGCCGTTGGCCCGGCGCTCGGGCTCGGGGAGCAGCCCGAGCTGGTGGTAGTGACGGACGGTGCGGGGGGTGACGCCGACGAGTGCGGCGATCTCTCCGATCCTCATGGCACCAGTAGAAACGTTGACGCTGCGGCAGGGTCAAGCGTTCGCTCCGCCTCCGGCCCGGAGTCGGCCGGTTCCCGCGAATCGGCAGGTAGCATGGTCGCCACGGCAGACGAGCCGGGCGGACGGTCGCGTGGAGGTCCTTACGGATCTCCCCGAGGAACGTCCGGGCTCCACAGGGCAAGGTGGTGGCTAACGGCCACCCGGGGTGACCCGCGGGACAGTGCCACAGAAAACAGACCGCCGGGGATTTCGGTCCCCGGTAAGGGTGAAACGGTGGTGTAAGAGACCACCAGCGCCTGAGGTGACTCAGGCGGCTAGGTAAACCCCACCTGGAGCAAGGTCAAGAGGAGCCGCCGAAAGGCGGTTCTGCGCGGACGTTCGAGGGCTGCCCGCCCGAGTCCGCGGGTAGACCGCAGGAGGCCGGTGGCAACGCCGGTCCTAGATGGATGGCCGTCGCCCCGACGACCGCGAGGTCCCGGGGCACAGAACCCGGCGTACAGCCCGACTCGTCTGCCGCTCCTCCGGGGCGGCCTCCTCCTGACGGCCCTCCGTCACCCGCCGATCCGTGACTGGGACCGCTGCCGGGCCCTCCGGCGCTTGAGCGCTCGCCGTTCGTCCTCGCCGAGACCACCCCACACACCGGTGTCCTGACCGTTCTCCAGGGCCCATTCCAGGCAGCGTTCCTGGACCGGGCACCGGCGGCAGACGGTCTTGGCCTCGGCGACCTGGAGAAGCGCCGGGCCGGTGTTGCCGATCGGGAAGAACAGATCGGGGTCCTCGTCGAGACATGCGGCGTCCTGACGCCAGTCCTCGTACACGGAGTACGCCTCCTTCGTTCGCGTTCGCATTCTTTTCTCGGTCCCTACTCGGGTCGCCGACGATCGGCAGCTGAAACTCAAGGGGCCGACACGAATGCGGGATCGGCCGGATTCGGCGCCGGTCCATCCGCCATAAGCTGACATGACGGGACAGACCGACGAGCGAGGGCGGCCCTGTGGACGCGGTCCGGACGAATCTCTACGCGAGTCCGTGCGTGGTGTGCGACGAGAACGTCCCCGCGGGCAGCGGAGTCCTGCTGCCCGGCACGCACGGCTGGGAGGTCTACCACCCCGAGCACGCCCGCGAACCGGGGCCGCCGCCCCGGGGCGACCACCCGGGCTGGCACCGGCGACGCCTGCTGTCCCTGGACATCGCCGCGACCGGGCCGCGCACCGGAGTGGACCGGATCCTCGCAGCGGCCGTACGCGGCTCCGACGGGCAGAGCCGGGACTGGCTGATCGACCCCGGGCCGGGGCTCTCCGTCGATCCGCGGACGACGCACGGCATCACCCTGGACCGTGCACGAGCCGAAGGCGCCCCGGCCGAACGGGCGTTGGAGGAGCTGGCGACGGTCGTGGCCGAGCACCTGGCGGCCAAGGAACTGCTGGTGGTCTGGCACGCCCCGTACGTGCTGACCTTCGTCGAGTCCGAACTCCTGCGCCACGGGCTGGAACCGCTGTCCGCCCGCGGACCCGCCGGGCTGTTCCCGGTCTGCGATCCGCTGGTGCTGGACCGTCACGTCGACCGCTACCGCAGCGGTGGCCGCGCGCTGGAGAAGGTCACCACCTGGTACGGAGTGCCCCACGAGCACCCCGGCGACCCGGGCAGCGACGCGGAGGCCGCGCTGGTCCTGGCGGAGGTCATCGGGGCATGCCACTCCTCGCTCGGCCGGCTGTCCCGGTCCGCGCTGCACCACGAGCAGACACTGTGGCGGGAACGCGAGGCGAGCGAGGCCGAGGCGTACGACCCGGTCAGAAAGCGGGACCACCGCTGGCCGCTCGGGACCGTGGAGGCGCTGCCGTGGAAGCCGCGGCCTCCCGGCTGACCGTGTCCCAGATGGGGTCGAGCGTGGCGTCCAGGGTGTGATCCATGGCACAAGCCTCCCACGAGACGGGCCCGGCGAGGAGTCGCGCGGGTGGACCAGGCCGACGGGTGGGAGCCGGCCGGGCGGTGTAGGCATGGAAGGGACTGTTCCTGGTGGCAACCGCGCCGGGCGCGCTCGTCCGCACCCGAAGGAGACCCCCGTGACCCTCTCCCTGGACCGGCTCACCGACCCCGCCGTACGTGCCTTCGTCGGCGCGCTCAACTCCGGTGACCGTGAGAAGTTCCGAGCCGCCCTCGCGCCCGGCGCGACGATGGCGGACGACGGCACCGACCGTGACCTCGAGGAATGGACCGGCCGGGAGGTCTTCGACTCGCGCGGCCACCTGGAGGTGGAGTCCCAGTCGGCTGACGGCCTCGCCCTGGTCGCGCGCTACCGGAACGACACATGGGGGGAGATGCGCACGACCTGGAGGTTCCGGGTCCAGGACGGCAGGATCGGCCGATTCGAGACGGGCCAGGCGTGAGGTGAGCCGCTCGCCGGGCGGGCAGGCGTCAGGCCCGCGCGGCGCCGGTGACGCTCGCAGCGACGCGGAACGTCCGGCGGTACGCCGCCGGTGTCGTGCCCAGCGAACGGTGGAAGTGCTGGCGCAGGCTGTCCGGGCTGCCCAGGCCGCTGCGTTCCGCCACCGTGTCCACCGGGAGGTCCGTCGTCTCCAGCAGTTCGCGCGCCCGGGCCAGCCGCTGCCGGTTGAGCCACTTCAGCGGGGTCGCTCCCACCTCCTGCGCGAAATGACGGCCGAACGTGCGTGTGCTCATGCCCGCGCGTGAGGCCAACTCGCCGATGGTGAGCGGCCGGTGGAGCCTCGCCAGCGCCCAGTCCAGGACCGGCGCCAGGCCCTCGGTCCGCGGCGGGGCCGGGGCACGCGGCGGTACGTACTGGCTCTGGTCGCCCTCGCGGTGCGGAGCCACCACCATCCGGCGGCCGATCTCGGCCGCCGCCGCCGTGCCGTAGTCGCAGCGCACGATGTGCAGGCACAGATCGATCGCGGCGGCCGTGCCCGCGCTGGTGAGGATCGAGCCGTCGTCGACGTACAGGGAACGGTCGTCGACGCGTACGTACGGATGTCGGCGCCGCAGCTCGTCCGCGTACATCCAGTGCGTCGCCGCCGGGCGGCCGTCCAGCAGGCCCGTCTCCGCCAGGATGAAGGCGCCCGAGCAGAGCGAGGCGATCCGCGCGCCCCGGCCGTGCGCCTCGCGCAGGGCATCGAGGAGCGCGGCCGGCGGCTCGTAGCCGTTCATCATGCAGGCCGGGACCACGACGAGATCCGCGTCCCGCAGTGCGTCGAGCCCGCGCTCGGCCGCCAGCCGCAGCCCGCCGGGCGCGCGCTGGTCGCCGCCCGGTGCGGTCGCGCAGAGCGTCAGCTCGTACCCCTCGCCCCCGAAAACCGCGCAGGGCACGGCCACCTCGAAGAGTGAGGTCTCCTCCAGCAGGGTCACCACCACACGAATGGTCATGGCGTAAATCTAGTGCAGCCTGACGTTTCCGCCAATGGTGCGAGGAAACCGCAGGCCGGACCGTGGACGCATGGCAATGAACGCAGGACGGTACTCACTCACGGCCAGCGGCAGACTGGCCCTCGCGGGCGCCTCGGCGATCGGCGTGACCTTCGGATTCGCCCGCTACGGATACGGGCTCTTCCTGCCCGAGCTGCGCGCCGAGTTCGGTCTCTCGGTCTCCGCCGTCGGGATGGTCGGCAGCGCCACCTACGCCGGCTATCTCGTCTCGCTGCTGCTGGTCGGTGCCCTCGTCGCCCGCTTGGGGCCGAGGCCCCTGGTCGTGGCCGGCGGTCTGTCGGCGGCGGTCGGCATGGGGCTCGTCGCGCTCGCGCAGGGCCCGGGCATGCTGACCGCCGGGCTGGTCCTCGCGGGTACGAGCTCGGGCTGGGCCTGGGCCCCGTACTCCGACGCCGTCGACCGGACGGTGCCCGCCGGGCGCCGTGAGCGGGTCATGGGCACGATCGCGAGCGGCACCGCGTTCGCCGTGGTCGTCGCCGGCCCGCTCGCGCTGCTCGCGCGCGGCACGGGCTGGCGGTACGCCTGGCTCGTCTTCGCCCTCGCGGCGCTGGCGGCGAGCATCGGCAACGCCCGTGTCCTGCCCGGCGGTCCGGGCAGGGCGGTACGGACACCGGGCCGGGTCGGCTACCGCCGCGCCGCGGTGCCGCTGCTCCTCACCGCCGTCCTCTACGGCGTCGTCGGCTCGGTCTACTGGTCCTTCGCCGTCGACGCGGTCACCGAGGCGGCGGGCAGCGGCTCCACCACCGGGCCCCTGTTCTGGTCGCTGATGGGCCTGGCCGGAACCGTCGGCGCGCTCGCCGGTCACGCCATCGCAAGGTTCGGCCTGCGCCGGGTGCACACGGCGCTGTTCTGCGGGCTCGCCGCCTCGGTGGCGCTCCTCGGGCTCGCGCCCGGATCGCTGCCCGCCATCGCCGCCTCCGCGCTGGTCTACGGCCCGAGTTTCATGACCGGCTCCGGGCTGCTCGCGGTGTGGAGCTACCGCGTCTTCCCCGAGCGCCCGTCCGCCGGGTTGAGCGTCACCGTCCTCTTCCTCGGGCTCGGCACGATCGCCGGACCCGCGCTGATCGGGTCGTACGCCGAACTCCACGGTCTGCGCACCGGGTTCCTGCTCACCGCCGGTGTCGCGGCCCTTGCCCTGGTGTGCACTCCAACTCGTAGCGTCCTGAAGCATGGACAGCAGCAGGAGTACGCGCAGGACGGCCGGCAGGACACTGGGACGCGGCGACCCGATCGAGGTGAGCGCCCTCGGGTTCGGGTGCTGGGCGATCGGCGGTGAATGGCAGGACGGCGACGGCAATCCGCTCGGCTGGGGCGCGGTCGACGACGAGGAGTCCGTCGCCGCGGTCCGTCGCGCGCTCGACCTGGGCGTGACCTTCTTCGACACGGCCGACACCTACGGCGCGGGGCACAGCGAACGGGTGCTGGGCCGGGCGCTGGCGGGACGGCGCGACGAGGTGGTGATCGCCACCAAGTGGGGCAACGTCTTCGACGCGGACACCCGCACCCTGACCGGGGCCGACCCCCGTCCCGCGTATGTGCGCCGGGCGCTCACCGGATCGCTGGCCCGGCTCGGCACCGACCGCATCGACCTCTACCAGCTGCACCTCTCCGACGCCCCGCTCGACCTGGCGGCCGAACTGCGGGACTTCTGCGAGGAGTTGGTGGGGGAGGGGCTGATCCGCGGGTACGCCTGGAGCACCGACGACCCCGAGCGGGCCGCCGTCTTCGCCGAGGGTGCGCACTGCGCCGCCGTGCAGCACGCGTGCAATGTGCTGCAGGACGCCCCGGAGATGCTCGCGTTCTGCGAGGAGCGCGGGCTCGCGAGCATCAACCGCAGTCCGCTCGCGATGGGCCTGCTCACCGGGAAGTACGGTGCCGAAAGCCGCGCCGCGGCCGGGGACATCAGGGCGACACCGCCGTCCTGGCTGGGCTGGTTCGGCGAGGGCGGCGAGCCGGTGCCCCGGTGGACCGCGCGCGTCGACGCCGTGCGCGAGATCCTCACCTCCGGCGGCCGTACGCTCGCGCAGGGCGCTCTGGGCTGGCTGTGGGCGCGCAGCCCGCGGACCGTGCCGATCCCCGGGTTCCGCACCGTCGCCCAGGCGGAGGAGAACGCGGGGGCGCTGCACCACGGTCCGCTGCGGCCGGGGCAGTTGGCGGAGATCGACGCGCTGCTCGCCGCCGTCTGACGCTTCGGACGGGGGTGCGGCCGGGCCTCGGCGCTCAGCCCCGCCCGATGTAGGGCATGGCGGTCGCCATCACCGTCGCGAACTGCACGTTCGCCGCGAGCGGCAGCTCCGCCATGTGCAGCACCGTCCGCGCCACGTCCGCCGCGTCCATCACCGGCTCCACGACCACATCGCCGTTCGCCTGCAGGATCCCTGTCTGCATGCGCTGCGTCATCTCGGTCGCCGCGTTGCCGATGTCGATCTGGCCGCACGCGATGGAGTACGCCCGGCCGTCCAGGGACAGCGACTTCGTCAGCCCGGTCATCGCGTGCTTCGTCGCCGTGTACGGAGCCGAGTGCGGGCGGGGTACGTGGGCCGAGATCGAGCCATTGTTGATGATCCGCCCGCCTTGGGGTGACTGGTCCTTCATCGTGCGGAACGCGGCCTGTGCACACAGAAACGCCCCGCTCAGATTGACGTCCACCACCGTGCTCCAGTCCTCGTAGGAGAGGTCCTCGAAACGGACTCCGCGGGGGCCGGAGACTCCCGCGTTGTTGAACAGCAGGTCGACACGGCCGAAATGCTCTCGAACCGTGGCAAAGAGCCTGCCGACATCGTCCGGTGACGTCACATCCGTGGGGACACACAGGACATTCCCGCCCCCCAGTGACGCCGTCTCCTCCAGCGGCCCGGCCCTCCGGCCCGCGGCCGCGACCGACCAGCCGGCGCCCGCCAGCGCCAGGGCGACGCCCCGCCCGATGCCCGAACCGGCCCCTGTCACCACCGCAGTCCTCGTCACAGCGTTCATGGACGGGCAGCGTAGCCGCGTGCCTGTACGGGGAACTCATCCGACCGACATGCGGATGTTGTGTACTCGACAACAGAGGGTCGTCGGCCCCTACTCCAATGCGGAAGGACAACCGCCGCCAGGGGAGGGCCACATGAGACCCGCACCGCACGCACCCGAGCTCCGAGCCGCTGCCCGGCACATCGGCCGCCGGAGGTTTCTGACCGTCACCGGAGCCGCCGCCGCACTCGCGTTCTCCGTGAATCTGCCCGGCACGGCGCACGCGGCCGAACTGGACGCCGGGAAGATCACCGAGGACCCCTTCACCCTGGGCGTGGCATCCGGGGACCCGCAGCCCGGTTCCGTCCTGCTGTGGACGCGCCTCGCGCCCCGGCCGTTCGAGCCCGACAGCGGACTGCCCCGCGGCAGGTTCCCGGTGCGCTGGGAAGTCGCCCACGACTCCCGCTTCACCCGCATCGCCCGGCGCGGATCGGTCACCGCCCACCCCGAGTTCCACCACAGCGTCCATGCCGAGGTCAACGGCCTCGACCACGACCGGCCGTACCACTACCGGTTCCGCACCGGCAGCTGGATCAGCCCGACGGGCCGCACCCGCACCGCCCCCGCCCGCACCGCCCGCGTCGCGGAACTGAAGTTCGCCGCGGTCTCCTGCCAGGCCTACCACGACGGCTACTTCACCGCGTACCGGCACCTCGCCGACGAGGAGCTCGACGCCGTCTTCCATCTCGGCGACTACCTCTACGAGTACGCCGTGAACGCCGTCGGCGGTGCCCGCAACCACACCGACCGCCGGCTGCCCGACCACTTCAACCGCGAGACCGTCACGCTCGAGGACTACCGGCTGCGCTACGGCCTGTACAAGAGCGACCCCGACCTGCGGGCCGCGCACGCGGCGCACCCCTTCCTGCTCACCTGGGACGACCACGAGACCGAGAACAACTACGCCGACGAGACCCCCGAGAACGATGTCCCGCCGGAGGAGTTCCTGCTGCGCCGGGCCGCCGCCTACCGCGCCTACTGGGAGAACCAGCCGCTGCGGAACCCGCAGCGCCCCCAGGGTCCCGACATGCAGCTCTACCGCCGGCTGCACTTCGGGCGGCTCGCGCAGTTCGACATTCTCGACACCCGCCAGTACCGCTCCGACCAGGCGTACGGCGACGGCTGGCGGGTCCCGGGCCCGGAGTCCGAGGACCCCTCGCGCACCCTCACCGGCGCGGCGCAGGAACGCTGGCTGCTCGACGGCTGGAAGAGTTCCCGCGCCACCTGGAACGTGCTGCCGCAGCAGGTCGTCTTCTCCCAGCGGCGCAACGTTCCGGGTGCCGCGTACAAGCTGAGCATGGACGCCTGGGACGGCTACCCCGCGTCCCGGCAGCGCGTCCTGGCCGGGGCGGAGGCGGCCGGCATCGAGAACCTGATGGTCCTCACCGGCGATGTGCACGTCGGCTACGGGCTCGACCTGAAGAAGGACTGGGCCGACCCCGCCTCCCGCACGCTCGGCACCGAGATCGTCGCCACCTCCGTCAGCAGCGGCAAGGACGGCGCCGAGAGGCCCGGCAACTGGAACGACCTCACCCAGGCCAATCCGCACCTGAAGTTCTACAACGGCCGCCGCGGCTACGTGACCGTCACCCTCGGCGAGCGGCAGGCGCGCGCGGACTTCAAGACCGTCGCCGCCGTCACCACCCCGGGGGCGCCGCTGACCACGGCCGCGTCCTTCGTCACCGAGGCGGGCGACCCGGGACTGAAGCCCGTGTGATCTGCGCGGCGTTGTCCCACCCCGCCCGAAAAGGGTCTCGACCACGACGGCCGAGCTGAGAACATGGGGTGGGATTCAACGACATGGAGACACGATGGGGAAGCCGGAAAGCGGCCAGGGACGTACAGAAGCACACATAACGGCCGCCGACCCGGCGAACGTCCCTGTTCCCGTCGGCGCTCCCGTCGAGACGGCCGGTCCCGTGGGCGCGGCGGCGGTGGTCGCCGCGCGCCGGGCCGGCTTCCTCGTCACCCTGGTCCTCGGCGGCCTCACCGCCCTGCCGCCGCTCTCCATGGACATGTACCTCCCGGCGCTGCCCGCCGTCACCGAGTCACTCGGCGCACCCGCTGCCACGATCCAGCTCACCCTCACGGCCTGCATCGGAGGCATGGCGTTCGGGCAGCTCGTCGTCGGCCCGATGAGCGACCGGTGGGGGCGCCGGCGCCCGCTGCTGATCGGCATGATCGTGTACGTCGTGGCCACCGCGATCTGCGCGTTCGCCCCCACGGCCGAACTCCTCATCGCCTTCCGGCTGCTGCAGGGTCTCGCGGGTGCCGCGGGCATCGTCATCGCGCGGGCCGTGGTCCGCGATCTGTACGACGGCGTCGACATGGCCCGGTTCTTCTCCACGCTGATGCTGATATCCGGCGTCGCCCCGATCATCGCCCCGCTCATCGGCGGGCAGGTGATGCGCTTCACCGACTGGCGAGGCATCTTCGCCGTCCTCACCGCCGTCGGCATCCTGATCACGTTCGTCGCACTCCGCTGGCTGCCCGAGACTCTGCCCCCGGAGCGGCGGCACAGCGGCGGCCTCGGCGAAACGCTGCGGACCGTGCGCTCCCTGCTCGCCGACCGGGTGTTCGCCGGCTACATGCTCACCGGCGGGCTGTCCTTCGCCACGCTCTTCTCCTATGTGTCCGCCTCGCCGTTCGTCGTGCAGGAGATCTACGGAGCGTCCCCGCAGACCTTCAGCCTGCTCTTCGGCATCAACTCCGTCGGCCTCATCGCGGTCGGACAGATCAACGGCAAGGTGCTGGTGGGCCGGATCAGCCTGGACAAGGCGCTCGCGTTCGGCCTGTCCGTGATCGTGCTCGCCGCGACCGCTCTGCTGCTGATGACCACGGGCGTCTTCGGGAAGGCGAGCCTGTTCGCCGTGGCGGCCGGGCTGTTCGTGCTGATGTCCGCGATGGGCCTGGCGATGCCCAACACCAACGCGCTGGCCCTGATGCGTACGCCGCACGCGGCCGGCTCCGCCTCTGCGCTGCTCGGCACGTCCGCGTTCCTGCTCGGGGCCGTCGCCTCACCGCTCGTCGGCGTCGCGGGCGAGGCGACGGCCGTGCCGATGGCCGTGGTCCAACTGACGTGCGCGCTGGGCGCGGTGGGCTGCTTCCTGGGGATGTGCCGGCCGTGGCAGCGACAGGCCGGAGCGACGGCCTGAGCGCCGGGCCCGTACGCGGCCCGGCCGGGCTCCCCCGGCGCGTCTAGAATCGCCCGGTGAACGCCACCCTCCCCACCGCGGAAACCCTGCGCAGCGCACTCGCCGGGCTGCTGGACGGGCTGCCGCCCAAGCAGGCCGCGCAGGCCGTCGAGCGGCTGATCGCCAGCTACCGCGGTACCACCCCGACCGGCGCCCCGGTGCTGCGCGACCGCTCCGACGTCGCCGCGTACGCCGCGTACCGGATGCCCGCGACCTTCGAGGCGGTGCGGGCCGCGCTCGCGGCGCTGCGGGACGCGGCGCCCGAGTGGGTCCCGGCGACGCACACCGACATCGGCGGCGGCACGGGCGCGGCGAGCTGGGCGGTGGCGGAGGCCTGGGAGGACGAGGCCCCGCGCACGACCGTGCTGGACTGGGCGGAACCCGCCCTGGCGCTGGGCCGTGAACTGGCCGCCGCTTCGGGGGCGCCGACGCTGCGGGCCGCACAGTGGCAACGCTCGCGGATCAGCGCGGAGCTCCGGCTCGAGCGCAGTGATCTCGTCACGGTCTCGTACGTGCTGAAGGAGCTCACCGAGAAGGGCCGGGCCGCCGTGGTCGCCGAGGCCGCGCGCACGGCGCAGACGGTCGTGATCGTCGAACCCGGCACCCCGGACGGCTACGACCGGATCATCGAGGCACGTGACCGGCTGATCGAGGCGGGCCTGACCGTCGCCGCGCCCTGCCCGCACAGCGCGGCCTGCCCGATCGTCCCGGGCGAGGACTGGTGCCACTTCGCGGCCCGGGTCAGCCGCTCGTCGCTGCACCGGCAGGTGAAGGGCGGCTCACTGCCGTACGAGGACGAGAAGTTCAGCTATGTGGCGGCCACCCGGTTCCCGGTCCGCCCTGCCCCCTCCCGCGTGGTGCGCAAGCCGCAGATCCGCAAGGGTCTGGTCCTCATCGACCTCTGCACGGCAGACGACGGGCTCACCCGCGAAACGGTCACCAAGCGCCACGGCGGGCTGTACCGGTCGGCACGGGATGTGGCGTGGGGCGACGCCTGGCCGCCCCACGCCGACTGATCAGGAACGCAGCTCCTGCGTACAGCACTTGACGCTGCCGCCGCCCTTCAGCAGCTCACCGAGGTCCATTCCGATCGGTTCGAACCCGCGGTCCCGCAGCGGATCGAACAGCCCCACCGCCGCCTGCGGCAGCAGCACATGGCGGCCGTCGCTCACCGCGTTCAGCCCCAGGGCCGCCGCGTCCGGTTCCTCGGCGATCAGCGCGTCGGGGAACAGCCGGGCCAGGACCTTCCGACTGCCGGGTGAGAACGCGCCCGGGTAGTACATGATCTCGTCCGCCGCGTCGTCCAGGACGGACAGCGCGGTGTCCAGGTGGTAGTAGCGCGGATCGACCAGTTCGAGCCCGATCACGGGACGGCCGAAGAACTCCTGCGCCTCGTCGTGCGAGAGCGGGCTGGAGCGGAAGCCGCGCCCTGCCAGTACGTACGAAGAGGTGACGGCGAAGTCGCCCTCGCCCTCGTTGATGTGCAGCGGCTCATGGATCTCGGTGAAGCCGGCCGCGCGGAACCAGGCGACGTGGACAGCCGCCTCGGCCTCCCGCTCCGGATGGGCGAACCGGGCGCCCAGCACCCGGTCGTCGATGACGGTCGCGCCGTTGGCGGCGAAGACCATGTCGGGCAGGTCGGGCTGCGGTTCCAGCAGTTCGACGGTGTGGCCGAGCGCGCGATAACGGTCGCGCAGGTCCTCCCACTGGGTCAGGGCCAGCGGCAGGTCGACGGGCTTCGCCGGATCCATCCATGGGTTGATGGAGTACGTCACCTTGAAGTGCACGGGTGGGCACATCAGATAGCGGCGCGGCGAGGCGTCACGGAGCGATGAGCGCAATGAGGGCTCCTCACATACGACTGGTGGGCACGCGGTCTGCGTCCAGCCATGGTGCGGCCAATCCGGCCGGTCCGCAGCAAATCGGCGTGTGGTTCATCGTTTCGTACGGGACGGGCCGGTTCGCGTATGCCACGGAGCCATGAGGGAACCAGCATTTCGAGACGATACGTCTCGGCTCTCGCGTTGGTAGATTACGGCCATGACCGACACCAAGGCGCCCGACTCCAGCCGCCGCAGCGAGCGCTCCCGCCGTGCCATCTACGACGCCGCCCTCGCCCTCGTCGCCGAGACCGGCTACACCCGCACCACCATCGAGGGCATCGCCGCCCGCGCCGGCGTCGGCAAGCAGACGATCTACCGCTGGTGGCCGTCCAAGGCCGCCGTCCTGCTCGAAGCCTTCCTCGACCTCGCCGACCGGGCCGCGGGCGGCGAGACCGAGATCCCCGACACCGGCGACCTGGAAGCCGACCTCAAGCTCGTGCTCCGCGCCACCGTCGACGAGATGAACAGCCCCGTCTATGACGGCCCCGCCCGCGCGCTCGCCGCCGAAGGTGTGATCGACGCCGCGCTCGGCGCCCAGTTCGTCGAGAAGCTTCTCGATCCCCAGCTGCAGCTCTATGTGAAGCGGCTGCGGTCCGGCGCGGAAGCGGGCCAGGTCAAGGACGGCATCGACCCGCGCATCGCACTGGAACTGTTCGTCGGCCCCCTCGCGCACCGCTGGCTGCTGCGCACTCTCCCGCTCACCCACGACTACGCCGACACCGTCGTGGAGTACGCCCTGTACGGCCTCGCCCCCCGCTCCTGACGCCCTCCGGGACCCCCGGTTGGGGAGTGTGGCCGTCCGAGGAGCAGGATGGTGGGACGATGGCAGGGTCCGCCGAGGACGAGCACGAGGTGTGAGGGGATAGATGGGCGACGGTAAAGGCCGCTACCGCGGCACGGAGAACAGGCTTCCCCGCGAGAGCCGGCTGCCCCAGTGGCTGCGCCGACGCCCCCGCGAAACCGAATCCGAGGACTCCCGCCGCGAAGCCCTGCTGCTCGCCGCCGCCGCCGCGGGGCTGCCCCTGGCCCCCGCCGCCCACCCCGTGGCCTACCGGTGCTCCTGCGAGCGCATCGGCTGTCCGACGCCCGGCCGGCACCCCGTCTCCTTCGCGTGGCAGACGCAGTCGACGACCGACCGGGCACAGATCGGGCGCTGGGCCGAGGGCCAGCCGCAGGCGAACTTCATCACCGCGACCGGCATGGTCCACGACGTCCTCGACGTGCCGCTCGAAGCGGGCCGGGGCGCCCTGGAGCGACTGCTGGAACAGGGCATCGAGGTCGGGCCCGTCGCCGAGTCCGGCGGCACCGCCGAAGAGGGGCGGATGCTGTTCTTCACCGCCACCCGCGGCACCCCCGAGGACGAGGACGAATGGTGGCCCTGCGAGCTGGACTGCCACCCCGAGACCATGGACGAGCACCCCGGGCTGCGCTGGCACTGCCGCGGCAGCTATGTGCTCGTACCCCCGGCACGGCTGCCGGGTGACCTCGCGGTGGACTGGGTGCGCGGGCTCGAACACCCGCTGCCGGACCCGCTGACACTGCTGGAGACGCTCACCGACGCCTGCGCGAAGTACGCCGGCGAGAACGAGTCGGTCGACCACCACGAGCCCGCCTGGCCGCTCGGCCGCTGACTGTCGGGCACGGGCAGGGCCCGTGCCCGTCCGGCGTACTGCTAGGACCCCTTGGCGGACGTCAGGCCCGTCAGCCTGCCCAGGACATCGACCTTCCCGACACCGCTCGCGGGCACCTGCACGGCCTGGCTGGAGACCCGCTCCTTGGTGACCGTGGACGTCACATCGCCGGTCAGCAGAGCCTTCACATCGGGGTGGATCTTCAGCCGTACGCCCTTGGCCGCGGTCTGCCGCTCGAAGTTGCGCACCGTGAAGAAGACCAGCGCACCGCCGTCGGCGGTGGCCAGGCCCAGCGGCGCGTATGCGTCACTGTCCAGCGACTGGTCGATGTACTGCGTCGACAGCCCCGGCCGGACCGACTCCTTCTTGCGCTCGTCGCGCCACTCCGACGTGTGCGGGCCGTCCTTGAAGTGCTCCGGCTTCCCGCTCTGCATGTACGAGGCGTACTCCTCGCTCAGATCACGCGGCGCGACCGCCAGGGCGTCGCTGTCCGGGGTCACCGGCTCGGCGAAGCCGTCCCCGTCCGTCTTCAGCGCCGGGATGCGGTTCGGCGTGAGGATCGTCAGGTACGCCGCCTTCCACACCTCCGCCGGGCCGCTGCGGACGAAGACCAGCACCCAGCGGTTGTCCTGCGGACCCTGGTCGCGGTCCCGGTTGGAGTCCACATCGGCCAGGAAGAACCGCGGCCAGCCGGCCTTCTTCGGGATGGTGAACTTCGCGTCGGTGAGCTCCAGCGGCGCATGCTGCGGATTGCCGTCCGGGTAGTTGACGCTCCGCGCCTTGAGCCCGGCCTGGTTGATCGCACCGAGCGCACCGGTGACCCGGCCCGCGTCGAGAGCCGGGTCGTACGCCTTGTCGGCGGCGTTGTACGCGGCGGTGAACTCCTTGAGCGTCTGGGCGGCTTCAGCCTTCGTCGCCGCCGGGACGACCTCCAGCTCCCCGTGCACCGTCACGCACCCGCTCGCCGTCAGCGCCAGCGTCGTCATCGTCACGAGGCCCGTCACCGCGCGGCGCGGACCCCTCACCCGAATCGGCCTTCTCATCGGCTGCCTTCTGCTCCTTGACGCCCACTGACCGTCCGAACCCTACCGGGGCGAGGAAGAGCCCGAGTGTCGGGATCAGATACAGGGCCCACACAACGACCTGGGCGACGGTCGGATCCGGCTGGAAGTTGAACACGCCCTTCAGCAGCGTCCCGTACCAGCTGTCCGGCGGAATCGTCGCGCTGATGTCGAACGCCTTGTTCGCCAGACCGCCGACGAACCGCGCTTCCTGCAGGTCATGGACGCCGTACGCCAGGACGCCCGCGGCCACGACCACGAGCATGCCGCCCGTCCAGGTGAAGAACTTCGCCAGGTTGATCCGCAGCGCGCCCCGGTAGAACAGCCAGCCCAGCAGGACCGCGGTGGCGATACCGAGCAGCACACCGAGCAACGGGGCCTGCGTGCCGCTGTCGTCGGTGGCCGCCCGCACCGACGCCCACACGAACAGCGCCGTCTCCAGACCCTCGCGGCCCACCGCCAGGAACGCCGTGGCGACCAGCGCGCCGGTGCCCATCTGCAGCGCGGCGTCCAGCTTGCCGTGCAGCTCGGCCTTCAGGTGCCGCGCGGTGCGCCGCATCCAGAAGACCATCCAGGTGACCAGGCCGACCGCGAGGATCGACAGGGAACCCCCGAGCAGCTCCTGCGCCTCGAACGTCAGCTCCTGCGAGCCGTATTCGAGCGCGAACCCGAAGGCGAGCGAAATCGCGACAGCGACGCCGATACCGATCCAGATCGGGCGCAGCGCGTCGCGCCGGCCCGTTTTGACCAGATAGGCGATGAGGATGCAGACGACGAGGCTGGCTTCCAGGCCCTCGCGGAGGCCGATCAGATAGTTGCTGAACACGCCGGGTCCCTTCCGATCAGGAGAACAGCGCCCGCCCCCACCAGTCGTCCTTGTCGCGGACGCCCGGCGGGACGGCGAACAGCGCCGAACCCACGTGCTGGATGTACTCGTTGAGATCGTCGTTCGCCGCGAGGCTGCGCTGCACGGGCACGAAGCCCTTGTCGACGTCGCGCTGGTACGCGAGGAAGAACAGGCCCGCCTCGAGCCGCCCGAGGCCGTCGGTGCCGTCGGTGAAGGAGTAGCCGCGGCGCAGCAGCCGTGCCCCTCCGTTGGTGTCCGGGTGCGCGAGCCGCACGTGCGAGGTCGGCAGCATCGCCGGCAGGAACGGCTCGTCGCGCTCCTCGGCCTTGCCGACCGGGGCACCCTCGCCCTTGTCGCGGCCGAAGATGTCCTCCTGCTCGCCGAGCGGAGTGCGGTCCCAGGTCTCGATGTTCATCCGGATCCGGCGGGCGACGAGATACGAGCCTCCGGCCAGCCATTCCGGCCCGTCCTTCGAGGACACCCACACATGCCTGCCCAGGGCCGCCGCGTCCGTGCCCGCGATGTTCCGCGTGCCGTCCTTGAAGCCGAACAGGTTGCGCGGGGTCTGCGCGTCGGGAGTCGTCGAGGAGGTCTTGCCGAAGCCCAGCTGCGACCAGCGCACCGCGACCCGGCCGAAGCCGATACGGGCGAGGTTGCGGATCGCGTGCACCGCGACCTGCGGGTCGTCGGCACAGGCCTGGACGCACAGATCGCCGCCGCTGCGCGCCGGGTCGAGATTGTCGCCGGGGAACTTGGGCAGCTCCACGAGACCCGCCGGCCGCTTTCCCTCGAGGCCGAACCGGCCCTTGGCGAACAGTTCCGGGCCGAAGCCCACGGTCAGCGTCAGCCGGGACGGCTTGAGTCCGAGTGCCTCGCCGGTGTCGTCCGGGGGAGCCTCGGCGAGACCGCCGTACGCGCCTTCGCCGACGGCCTGGCCGGCCGTCATCCGCTCGGCCGCCCGCGTCCAGTCCTTGAGCAGCTGGACCAGCTCGGCGCGGTCCTTGGTCTTCACGTCGAACGACGCGAAGTGCAGCCGGTCCTGCACGGCGGTGGCGATGCCCGCCTGGTGCGCGCCGTGGAAGGGGACCGCGGAGCCCGCCGCCGCGGCGGGCACCGGCCGGTCCCCGCCGCTCAGCGCGGCGGCCGTGCCGCCCGCCGCCGCGGCGCCGATGGCGATGCCCGCGCCGCCCCAGCCGAGCAGGGCACGGCGGGACGGCGGGCGGCCGCCCTGCTGTTCCGGCTCGGCCACCGCTTGAACCGTCTCCTCGGCGGGCTGTTCAGAGTTCTCTTCGGTACTGGACATCTGTGGGCCCCCTACTTGACGACGGCGCCGGAGAGCTTCGACAGCGGCTCGGCGAGCGCGTTGACGCCGTCGCTGAGCTCCTTGCGCTGCTCCTTGCCGACCTTGTCGTACGACGTGAAGACGTACGAGGTCTTGTCGGTGCGGTACTTGTCGAGCAGCGTGTTCAGCGCGGCGAACTGCTTGTCCAGCTCGGCCACCAGCTCGGGGTCGTTCTTCGACGCGACCGGCTTGAGCAGCTCGTACGACTTCTGCGCACCCTCGACGTTCGCCTTGAAGTCGACCAGGTCGGTGTGGCTGTAGCGCTCCTCCTCACCCGTGACCTTGCCGGAGGCGACCTCGTCGAGGAGCTCCTTGGCGCCGTTGGCCATGGAGGTCGGCGAGATCTCGGCCGTGCCGACCTTCTTCTGCCAGACGGTGAGGTCGCTTGATGAGGGTGTCGGCGAGCGCCTTCTCCTCGGGGCCGAGCTTCTTGTCCTGCCACAGCGCCTTCTCCAGGCGGTGCCAGCCGGTCCACTTCTGGCCCTTCTCCAGGCCGTCCTCGCGGAGGTCGACCTTCGGGTCGATGTCGCCGAAGGACTCGGCGACGGGCTCGGTGCGCTCCCAGCCGATGCGGGAGTCGGCGTACGCCTTCTTCGCGGCCTCGATGTCACCGGCCTTGACGGCGTCCGTGAACACCTTGGTCCTGGGCAGCGTCTCGTCGGCCTGCGTCTGCGCGTACTGGCGGTAGGCGGCGACCGCGGCGTCCATCTCCGGGCTGCGCTTGGCAACCTTCCCGCCGGTGACGGTGACCTGCTGGCGGATGCCGTCGCCCTTCATGCCGGGCTTGCAGGCGATCTCGTACGAGCCGGCCTTCACTTCGGCGGTGAGACTGGCCTTGGTGCCGGGGCCGATGTTCTCGCGCTCGGTGACGATCCGGTCGTCGGGGAAGAGGATGTAGACCTCGGTGACCTTGGAGCCCTTGTTCTCGATGTCGAGCTGTATGTGCCCGGCCGGGAACTCCTTCTTCGACACCGCGCAGGCGTCGTCCTTCGCGGTGACCTGAACGGCACCGTCCCCGCCCTTGGTGTCGGCCTTCTCGGCGCAGCCCGAAACAGCGGCCAGGGCTGCGGCGGCAGCGGTGGCTGTGACGACGGAGAGACGGACTCGCATGCGGACTCCACGAAGCAGGTGGCCCGGTCGAAGGACGGGCGGGGGTGGGTGAGGCGGACCTAACTTAACCGAGGCTTACCTGACCGCTGCCCGCCCGTCCAGTGATTTGCGACTCACTGTTCGTGGCCGGAAACAGACGGATCACAAGGCCCCCTCGGCTAACCCATGACCAGGTCAAGTGGTGGTAAAGCCGAGCCGTTTCGGAAGGACGACGGGCGCACCGGAGCGCGGATGCGGGAACACCTCCACCGGCTGCCGGTAGACCCGGCTGAGCAGCCCGTCCTCGAAGACCTCGGCGGGCGCTCCCTCCGCCGCCACCTGCCCCTCGTGGAGCACGGCCACCCGGTCCGCGTACGCGGCGGCGAGGCCGAGGTCGTGCAGGACCACCACGACCGCGTCCCCGGCGGACGCCCGCTCGCGGCAGACGCGGAGCACCAGTTCCTGATGGCGCAGGTCGAGCGCCGCGGTCGGCTCGTCCAGGAGCAGCAGGGCGGTGCGCTGGGCCAGGACGCGGGCGAGGGCGACGCGGGCGCGCTCGCCACCGGAGAGCGCGGAGAAGGACCGGCCGGCGAAGCCGGTCACCTCGGTGACGGCCATGGCCCGGGCCACGGCGCTCTCGTCCTCGTCCTCGCGCGGCGTCCCGGCCCAGGGCGCGCGCCCCATCCGCACGACGTCCTCCACGAGGAAGGGGAACGAGAGGGCCGCGGCCTGCGGCAGCACGGCACGCCGCAGGGCCAGTTCGGGCGCCGACCAGTCGGCGGCGGGACGCTGGGCGATTCGCAACTCGCCCCGGTGGAGCGGGAGATCACCGGCGAGTGCGGCGAGCAGTGTCGACTTCCCCGCGCCGTTGGGTCCGACGAGCGCCACCACCTCACCGGCCCGGGCGACGAGGTCGACACCGGCGAGCACCTCGCGCTGCCCCAGCCGTACGTGGAGCCCCACCGACTCGGCGAGCGGAGTGCCGGGTGCGGCGGGGGCGGGCAGCTCGCGCCCCCGCCCTGCGAACAGCCGCGTGACGGTCTTCATGCCCAGCCTCCCTGCTTGCGACGGGTCCTGCGCAGCAGGAAGAAGAAGAACGGGCTGCCGAAGAGCGCGGTGAGAACGCCGAGCGGCAGTTCCGCGGGCTCGGCGACGGTCCTGGCCGCGAGGTCGCCCGCGACGAGCATCAGCGCACCGCCGAGCGCGCTGCCCGGGACGAGGAAGCGGTGACCGGGGCCGTGCGCCATGCGCAGCAGATGGGGCACGAGCAGCCCGACGAAGGTGATGACCCCGGCCACGGCGACCGCCGCTGCCGTCAGCAGCGCCACGACCATCACCAGGACGAGACGCAGCCGTTCGACGTCCACACCGAGGTGCCGGGCGGGCCGTTCGCCGAGGGCGAGGAGGTCCAGCTTCCGCGCGTAGAGGGGGGCGAGGGCCAGCCCCATGACGGCCGGCGGCAGCACCGCCAGCACCTTGGGCCAGGTCGCCTGCGAGAGCGAGCCGAGCTGCCAGAAGGTGATCTGGGTGATCTGGGCGTTGTCGGCGAAGAAGATGAAGACGCCGATCAGCGCGCCCGCGAAGGCGTTGACCGCGATGCCGGTGAGGATGAGGGTCACGACCTCGGTCCTGCCGTCCTGGCGGGACAGCGTGTACACCATGAGGACCGTGATGCATCCGGCGACGAACGCGCAGACGGTCACCGTCCAGTTGCCGAAGAACGTCAGGCCGAGGGCGATCGCGCCGACGGCGCCGACGGCCGCTCCGGAGGAGATCCCGATGATGCCGGGCTCGGCGAGCGGATTGCCGAACACGCCCTGCATCAGGGCGCCGGCGCAGCCGAGGCAGGCCCCGACGAGCAGGGCGAGCACCACGCGCGGCAGCCGCACGTTCCACAGGACGCTCTCGCCGACCCGGTCGAGGGCGTGTCCGCCCAGACCCGTGCGGTGCAGCAGGGAGGCGACGACATCACCGAGGGGGATGTCGTACGCACCGAGTCCCGCCGAGATCAGTGAGAGCAGGAACAGCAGGGCGACGAGCGAGCCGGTGAGGGCGTACGCGCGGCGGCGGGCCGTGGCGGAGGCTGACGCCCCGGTACCGGCGGGCCGCTCCGGCGCGGGCACGTCCTCGGACACCGGCCCGGCGGGCGGGTGCGTGCCGGGCACCGCCCGCGCCTTGTCGGCGGAGGTCGACGACACGGTCAGCTTCCGTTCGCGTAGAGCTGGTCGACGATGGTCCTGAGCACCTGGTCCGTGCGGGGGCCGTAGTTGAGGATGATCCCGTCGTCGACCGAGACGACCCTGCGGTCCATTCCGGCCGGGGTCTGGGCCACGCCCGGGACCTTGAGCAGCCCGTCCACGCCGCCGACCGACTTCAGCCCGTCGGTCATCACCAGCAGCGCGTCGGGCGCCGCCTTGGCGAGCGCCTCACTGGTGATCGGGGTGAAGTCCTTCGTCAGGCCGGACGCCTTGCCCGCGTCCACCGCGCCCGCCGCCTCCAGCAGGGACGGCGCTCCCGACTCGCTGCCGCCGATCAGATAGACGGAGGCCGATCCCTGCAGGTACAGGAACGCGACGCGCGGCTTCTTGCCGCCCCCCGGTGCGGGAATGCCCTTGCGGACGGCCGCGATCCGGGTGCGGGTGCGTTCGTTCAGCTCGTCGCCCGCCGCGGCGGCCCCCAGTGCCGCCGCGACGGCGTCGATACGCGGCTCCACATCGGCCAGGGTCTTGACCGGCGCGACGAGGACGACCGGGATGCCGGCGGCGCGTATCTGGTCGATGGCCTCCGCGGGTCCGGTGAGGGTGTCGGCGAGGACGAGCGTCGGCTTGAGGGACAGCACGCTCTCCGCCGAGACGGCGTGCGCCCGCGTCACGACCGGAAGGTCCTTCGCCTGCTCGAAGGGCGGGGTGTTGTCGCGCGCCACCACCTGCCTGCCCAGTCCGAGCGTGAACACGATCTCGTTCAAACCGCCCGTCAGCGGCACGATCCGCGCGGTCGACGTGACCGTGACCTTCTTCCCGTCCGCCGACGCCACCGTGGCGGGCAGCTTCTGGGCGGGTGCGGCGGGCAGCGGCTCGACCCGGTCGTGCGCCGCGGCCGCCGGCTTTCCGGTCGCCGCGGGAGCCGTGTCGCCGCCGCAGCCGGTGGCGGTCAGGGCGAGGGCGAGTACGGCAATCACTGCACCGGTAAGGCGAGTTGTGCGCACAGGGCACCTTCCTCTTGTTCGCTGTCTAACGCGGTCGGTCGAAGTCTGCCACGGTGTTCGGGGCGGCCGGGCCCGGGGTTGGCGCGGCTGGGGGACTTCCGGCTCGGGTTCAGCGAGGAACTCGACAGCCTGGATGTCGCGGTCTCGCTCGACGAGGACGCGCAGCTGCCCGGCGGGACGGGCGGCACGAGCGGCTCGACCGGGGGCACCACCGTTGGTTCCGCCGCCGGCTCGACCGGGGGCGGCACGGTGGGCGGCTCCGTCGGCGGCACGGGTGCGCTGGCCTCCACCGGCTCCGGGATCCCGACGGCGGCCCTGGCAGGCGCTTCCGCCGTCGCCGCGGCGGCCGGTGCCGCCGTGGTCCTCGCCGTCCGCCGGAGGGAGTCCGCACAGTCCTGAGCCAGGGTCTCCCACGGCAACGGCCGCACCGGCTTTCGGCGTCGGTGCGGCTGCCGCGTGCCGGGATGCTTGAATGCCGGAGTGAATGAACTCGACGTGGCCGGTGTGCGCGGTGGGCCGGGTGTGCTGGACGTGCTGCAGGTCTTCTGCGGGGCCGACGGCTCCCACGGCAACGCCCTCGGTGTCGTGCGCGACCCCCGAGCCTTCCCCGACCAGGACTCCCGGCAGGCCCTCGCGGCCGAACTCGGCTTCAGCGAGACCGTGTTCGTCGACGATCCCGAGCGCGGCGTGGTGGACATCTACACACCGGGCCTGCGGCTCCCGTTCGCCGGTCATCCGCTCGTCGGAGCCGCGTGGCTGCTCGACCTGGAGGCGGTCAACCCGCCCGCGGGCGAGGTGTGGGCCCGCGACGACGGGGAGTTCACCTGGATCACCGCGCGCGCCGAGTGGGCGCCGCCGCGGCTTCTCGAGCAGTACGCCTCACCGGCCGACGTGGACGCGCTGCCCGCGCCGCCTCCCGGCGAGGGCCGGCTCTACGCCTGGGCCTGGGAGGACGAGGCGGCCGGCCGTGTCCGGGCGCGTGCCTTCCCGCGCCGCGACGACGGGATCGTGGAGGACGAGGCGACGGGAGCCGCGGCCCTGCTGCTCACCGACCGCCTGGGACGGGCCCTGAACATCACGCAGGGCCGGGGGTCACAGATTCTGACGGCACCCGGCCCCGACGGCACGATCGAGATCGGCGGGCGGGTACGCCTGGCGGCGCCCGTACCCGCCCCGCTCATGCGCTGAGCGGGAACTCCGCCCCGAGTTCGCGGAAGACGGCCCCGTTGAAGTCGAAGGCCCGCCTGCACTCGTCGACGATCCGGTGCTTCTCCAGGTCGTCGGCGCGCACCCCGTCCAGCAGGGCGCGGTACTCGCGCTTGAACGCGGCCGGGTTGGGGATCTGCTCGAACACGTAGAAACGCACCCCGTCGCTCTTGCGCGCGAAGCCCCAGGTCTTCTCCGCCCGGTCCCGGATGATCTGGCCGCCGGAGAGGTCGCCGAGGTAGCGGGTGTAGTGGTGCGCGATGTAGCCCGCGGGCCAGGTGCGGGCGCACTCCTCGACCCGGGCGGCGTACGCCGCGGTCGCGGGCAGCGCCGCGGTGTTCTCCCGCCAGTCGGCACCCCGCAGATGCGCCAGATCGCGCTCCAGCGCGGCGGTGCGCATCAGCTCGGGACGTATGAAGGGGCCGGCGACAGGGTCCTCGCGCAATGCGTCCGCGGCGTCCTCCAGGGCCCGGTACACGAACCACAGCTGCTCGGTGTAGCGCGCGAACGCCTCGACACCGAGCAGACCGCCGAGCAGGTCGCTCATGAAGGGTGAGGTTTCCGCCTCGGTGTGCTGCTCGTGCGAGGCGACGCGGATGAGCGTCGAGAAGGGCGTGTCCAAGGCGGACCTCCGGGGGACCGAGGGGACGGGAACCTGGAAGAATCCTCCTACTTAGGCTTACCTAAGTCAACTGGTTCCCGACGCCCTGTCGGTAAAGCCCGGCCCGTCCGACGTCAGGGCAGGGTGAGAAGGTCCGCGCCGGTCTCCGTCACCACCAGCGTGTGCTCGAACTGTGCCGTCCGCTTGCGGTCCTTGGTCACCACGGTCCAGCCGTCGTCCCACATGTCGTACTCGTACGTCCCCAGCGTCAGCATCGGCTCGATGGTGAACGTCATGCCCGGCTGCATCACGGTCGTCGCGTGCGGGGCGTCGTAGTGCGGGACGATCAGCCCGGAGTGGAACGACGAGTTGATCCCGTGTCCGGTGAAGTCGCGGACCACGCCGTAGCCGAAGCGCTTGGCGTACGACTCGATGACGCGGCCGATGACATTGACCTGGCGGCCCGGCCGGACGGCCTTGATCGCCCGGTTGAGCGACTCCCGGGTCCGCTCCACGAGCAGCCGCGACTCCTCGTCGACGTCGCCGCACAGATAGGTGGCGTTGTTGTCGCCGTGCACACCGTTGATGTACGCCGTGACATCGAGGTTCACGATGTCACCGTCGCGCAGCACGGTGGAGTCCGGGATCCCGTGGCAGATGACCTCGTTGACCGAGGAGCACAGCGACTTGGGGAAACCGCGGTAGCCGAGCGTGGAGGGGTAGGCACCGTGGTCGCACATGAACTCGTGTGCGACCCGGTCGAGTTCGTCCGTGGTCACACCGGGGGAGATGTGCTTGGCGGCCTCCTCCATCGCCTGAGCGGCGATACGGCCCGCGATGCGCATCCGCTCGATCGTGTCGGAGTCCTGGACCTCGGGCCCGGTGTACGGGGTCGGAGCAGGCTTCCCGACGTACTCGGGGCGCGCGATGGAGCCGGGGACGGGTCGGGTGGGGGAGAGCTCGCCTGGTACGAGCAGCGACTGGCCAGACATGCCGCGAGTCTAACCGGGGGGCCACCGCGCTTCCCCGGGCGTAGGTGCCGTGCTGTGGGGCAGCATGGCGTTCAGAGGAAGGAGCCGACGATGGCCCTGTTCAAGAAGCGCGCGGCCGGAAAGCCGGGCGAGTGGTACTACTGCCTGGAGCACAAGAAGGTCGAGGAGGGCCCGGAGTGCCCGGCGAAGAACCGCTTCGGTCCGTACGGGTCGCGCGAAGAGGCGACGCATGCGATGGAGACGGCGCAGGAGCGGAACCTGGAGTGGGAGAACGACCCCAAGTGGCACGACGCGGGGCCGCCGCGCGGCGAGGCGGGTTAGCGCGAGGCGCGGGCCCGTCGCAGGGGACAGGCCCTGCGGCCCCGCGCCTCACCCTCCCGCCACCCCCTGCGGCGTGGCCGTGCCCTCGGCGGCGCCGGCCGTGCCCGCCGCCTCCTTCTGCGCCCGCCTGCGCACCGCGTCCTCGTCCGTCTCCGCGTCGTACGTGATCAGTTTCGGCAGCGCGGTGGCCAGGAGCCCCACCGAGGCCACGCACAGCAACCCCCCGCTCCAGATCGCCGGGCGCGTCCCGGTCCAGCCGGCCATGGCGCCCGCGCGCACCTGGCCCAGCTGCGGGCCCACGCTGTACGACAGCACCTCGATGCCCGCCAGCCGGCCCCGCAGCTCCTCCGGGATCGTCTGGTTCCAGATCGTCGAGCGGCCCAGACCGCTCAGCATGTCGCCCGCGCCCGCGAACGCCAGGCACAGCAGCACCAGCCACACGTTCGAGAACCAGCCGGCCGCCGCGACCGCCAGCCCCCAGCCCGCCGCGCCGAACACCACGAACAGCCCGTGCCGCCGCACCCGTGACGTCCACCCGCTCGTCAGGCTCAGCAGCACCGAGCCGACCGACCCGGCCGCGTACATCAGCCCCAGTGACCACTCCGCGTCCAGATCGTCCGCCAGGAACGGGAAGATCGTGTTCGGGAAGGCCAGCAGCATCGCCGCCAGGTCGATCGCGTACGTACCCAGCAGCACCGGACGCGACCACGCATAGCGCGCCCCCTCCGCGATGCCCCGCAGCGACGGCTTCTCCGCGTCATGCGCGGCCGGCGCCGGGGACAGGCGCAGACACAGCACGACGGACGCGCTGAACCCGGCGATCGTGATCCCGTACGCCGGGGCATGACCGGCGTACGCCACGACCACGCCCGCCAGGGCCGGGCCCGCGATCGCGCCCAGCTGCCAGCGCAGGGCGTTCAGCGCGGCGGCCGCCGTCAGCTGGTCGTGCGGGACGATGCGGGCCATCAGCGAGTCCAGCGCCGGGCGTTGCAGACCCGCCAGCGCGGAGACGCCCGCGGCGACCACGTACAGCGGCCACAGCAGCGGCTCCGGCAACAGCGCGTTCACCAGCAGGATCACCGCCAGCAGCCCGAGGCCCGCCTCCGTGCCCAGGATCAGCTTGCGCCGGTCGACGGCGTCCGCCAGCGCCCCTCCGTACAGACCGAAGACGACCAGCGGCACCAGCTCCACCGCGCCCATCACCCCCACCGCGAACGGCGAGCCGGTCAGATCCTTGATCTGCAGCGGCAGCGCGATCATCGCCATGAAGCTGCCGAAGTAGGTGACGAGCCCCTGGACCCACAGCAGCCGGAAGTCGGGAGAGGAACGCCACGGCGAGAGATCGGGCAGGATCGCGGAGAGCTTGGAGGTCACAGGAGGCCATGCTCCGGGCCGCCGTTCGCCCCGGGCAACCGAATTTCGCGCCGCGGCCTACCAGCGCGCGGGCGGCGGTGACGTCAGCTGGTCCGCCAGCCGCGCGAGCCGGTCCCGCAGACGCCGCCGTCCCCGGGCCGTCGGCACACCGGTCTCACCCGCCGCCGCGCTCACCAGATGCTGCACGGTGTCCAGGTCCACCTCGTCCCGCTCGGCCGCCACCGTCAGCGCCTCGTGCGCGAGCCCGTGCACCTCCGGGTCGCCGCCGTCCAGCGCCAGCACCGTCGCGCCCGCCCGGCGGGCGTCGTGCACCCGCTCCAGCAGCCCGGCCTCCGGCTGCCCGGGCGCGACCACGAGCAGCGTCTCGCCCCGGCCGGCCGCCTCCAGGCGGCCGAGCCCCACCGCCAGCTGCGGCGGATCACCGGGCCGCACCCGATGGCGTACCAGCGTCGGCGCCAGCTCCGGCTGCCCCGACCAGGCCGCCTCGTCCACCAGATGCGCCGCCAGATGCCACGGCTCGTACGCCCCGGTCCCGACCAGCAGCAGCCCGCCGCCGTGCGGCACCACGGACGATCGCAGCGTGCCCGCGAACCGCCTGGCCGACGCCGGCCACTCGGTACCCGCCAGGACTTCGCGCAGCAGCGCGACGCGTACGGCATCCATGGCCGAGCATCCTGCACCGCGCACACCCACCAGCGGGCCCGGTCGGCCGCGGCTCACCCGTTCGGGTGCCCGATACCAGGAAGTAAGGTCGGCGGCATGACTTCAAACGACAGCGCGGGCGCCGCGCCGAAGCCCGCGGCCAAGGATCCCTGGGACCTCCCCGACGTGTCCGGCCTGGTCGTCGGAGTGCTCGGTGGCACCGGCGACCAGGGGCGCGGGCTCGCGTACCGGCTCGCCAGGGCCGGGCAGAAGGTGATCATCGGGTCCCGGGCCGTGGAGCGGGCCGAGACCGCCGCCGCCGAACTGGGCCTCGGTATCGAGGGTGCGGACAACGCCGAGTGCGCGCGGCGCAGCGACGTGGTGATCGTGGCCGTGCCGTGGGACGGGCACGCCAAGACCCTCGAGACCCTGCAGAAGGAGCTCGCGGGCAAGCTCGTCGTCGACTGCGTCAACCCGCTCGGCTTCGACAAGAAGGGCGCGTACGCGCTCAAGCCGGAGGAGGGCAGCGCCGCCGAGCAGGCGG
The DNA here is from genome assembly GCA_963836215.1 of uncultured Actinomycetota bacterium. Classification (GTDB taxonomy): domain Bacteria; phylum Actinomycetota; class Actinomycetes; order Streptomycetales; family Streptomycetaceae; genus Streptomyces. Next base: position 2,134,124 of record CAWIIU010000005.1, on the reverse strand, counting down.
CGGCCCTGCTGCCGGACTCGCGGGTCACCGCCGCCTTCCACCACCTGTCGGCCGTACTGCTGCAGGACGCGGAGATCGAGGAGATCGACACCGATGTGATGGTGCTCGGCGAGTCGCGCGCCGACACCGACCTCGTGCAGGCGCTCGCCGCCCGCATCCCCGGGATGCGCGGAGTCTTCGCCGGCCGGCTGCGCAACGCCCACCAGGTGGAGTCGCTCGTCGCCAACCTGATCTCGGTGAACCGCCGCTACAAGGCACACGCCGGGCTGCGCGTCACCGACGTGTAGCCCGGGGCAGGGCATGGGGGACACTGGTCGGGTAGCACCGCATCCCGACAGGAGCCGTACCCCATGCCCCGCCTCGCTCTCCTTGCCCTCGTCTTCTGCGCGCTCGCCGTCGCCGCCGCCGTGGTCTCCTTCGCCCAGGGCAGCTGGCTGGGGATCCTCTGGGTGCTGATCGCCGGGCTGACGTCCAACATGGCCTGGTACTACCTGCGCAAGACGAAAGTGGAGCGCGCCGCGGACCGGTCGGTCACCGGTTGACGAACGAGGCGCAGAACTCGTTCTCCCCCTGCCAGAAGCGGTAGTACTCCAGACCGCAGTCCGGGTCCGGCGACTGCACGCCGAGCCCCCGCAGGATCGCGTCGACCGCGTCGAAGAACGCGCCGTTGACCTCGGGGATGAACAGCAGACCGAAGACGGCGATCAGCCCGAACGGCGCGTACGGCTCGACCTGCCGGCGGATCCTGTACGACAGCCACGGCTCGATCACGCCGTAACCGTCGAGGCCCGGCACCGGCAGAAAGTTCAGGATCGCGGCGGTGACCTGGAGCAGCGCGAGGAACGCCAGCGCGTACCGGAACACCATCGGGACGCCGTCCAGCGCCCCCAGCCAGAACGGCGCCGTGCACACGACGGCGAACAGCACGTTCGTCAGCGGGCCCGCCGCCGAGATGAGGCTGTGCTTCCAGCGCCCGTGAATCCGGTTCCGCTCGATGAAGACCGCGCCGCCCGGCAGACCGATACCTCCCATGATCACGAACAGCACCGGGAGCACGATGCTCAGCAGGGCGTGCGTGTAGGCGAGGGGGTTGAGCGTCAGATACCCCTTCGTGCCGATCGAGATGTCGCCGCTGTGGAGCGCCGTACGCGCGTGCGCGTACTCGTGCAGACAGAGCGAGACGATCCAGGCCGAGGTGACGAACAGGAACACGGCGAGGCCGGCGCTCGACGAGAAGTCCGACCACACCGCCCAGCCGGTCACCGCCATCACGGCGACGATCCCGAGGAAGACCGGGCTGATGCCCCGGCCGCTGTGGCGGGAGGTGGCGGTGGTCATGGGTGCGGCTCCTGAAGGGTGCGGGGACGTGCGGTCGACCGTACCGGTGACACCGGGGGAACGTCCCACCGCTCCCCACCGGTTCCTGCTGCACGCGTCCGCAGGCGCACCAGGGACAATGGGCGGGTGCGCTATCGGGTACTCGGCACCACTCAGGCATGGCACGACGACGGGACGCCCGTTGCGCTCGGCGGCGCGCGGCTGCGCGCACTGCTGACCGTGCTGGCGCTGCGGCCCGGGCGTACGGTCCCGGTCGGCATCCTCGTCGACGAGGTGTGGAACGGAGAGCCGCCCTCCGACGCGGCCGGCGCGGTGCAGGCGCTCGTGGGGCGGCTGCGGCGGGCGCTCGGACGGGACGCGGTGTCCTCACCGGAAGGCGGCGGCTACCGGCTGTGCGTCGAGAGCGACGACGTGGACCTGCACCGGTTCCACCGGCTGGCGGGTGAGGGGACACGGGCGCTGGAACTGGGCGACGCGGTGAAGGCCGCGGCCCTCCTGGACGACGCGCTCGCGCTGTGGCAGGGCCCGGCCCTGGCGGATCTCCCCGACCGCACGGCGCAGGCGGCCCGCTGGGAGGCCCGCCGCCTGGACGCCCGCCGGGCCCGCCTCGGGGCGGCGCTGTCCCTGGGCCGTGCGGAAGAGGCTCTCCCCGAACTGGCCGCGCTCTGCGAGTCCCACCCGATCGACGAGTCGCTCCAGGCCCTGCGCCTGCGCGCGCTGCGCGCGACGGGCCGCCCGGCGGAGGCGCTCGCGGCGTACGAATCGATCCGCCGCACCCTGTCCACGCACCTGGGCACGACCCCGGGCCCGGAACTCCGCGCCCTCCACGCGGAACTCCTGACCCCGGAGAGACCCGCGCACCCGAACCGCCTCGACGGCGGCCGGGGCCCCGAGCAGCGTCTGCCGCGGAGCGGCGAAGAATCGGTCGTGCCTGCAGGGGACTTGGGCCGGGGGCCCGAGAACCTGCTGCCGCGGAGCGGCGGAGAGTCGGACGTGCCTGCACGGGACTTGGGCGTGGGGCCCGAGCATCTCTCGCTGCGGAGCGGCGGCGAATTGGGCGTGCCCGCACGGGACTTGGGCCAGGGGCCCGAGAACCTGCTGCCGCGGAGCGGCGGAGAGTCGGACCCGGAGGCGGGCGACCGGGGCAACCCCGAGCACCTCCCGCCGCGGAGCGGCGAAGAGCCGGGCCCGGCGGGCGATCGCGGCAACCCCGAGCGCCTCCCGACGAGGCGCGGCGAAGAGGCCGCCCCCGCAGGCGACATGGGCCCGGGCTCCAGGAACGAAGCCGCCCCCGCCCGAGGGAATCTGCGGGCGCGGCTCACCTCGTTCGTCGGGCGTGACAGCGACATCGGGGTCATCCACGACGACCTCCGACGTGCCCGGCTCGTCACCCTCCTCGGCCCCGGTGGCGCCGGCAAGACGCGGTTGTCGCAGGAGGCGGCCGAGCGTGCCGCGGCGGGGGCGCACGCGCGGTACCCCGACGGACTCTGGATGGCCGAACTCGCCCCCGTCGACGACCCCGAGGACGTGCCCGACGCCGTACTCACCGCCCTCGGTGCCCGCGAGACCGTGCTGCGCGGCGCCGGTGCCGAGGAGCTGCGGGCCGCCGAGCGGCACAGCGACGACCCTCTCGTACGGCTCGCCGAGCACTGCTCCCGTCGCCGGATGCTCCTGCTCCTCGACAACTGCGAGCATGTGATCGAGGCCGCCGCCGTCCTCGCCGAGAGGCTGCTGGAGACCTGCCCCGGGCTGACCGTGCTCGCGACGAGCCGTGAACCGCTCGGTGTACCGGGCGAGTTGGTGCGCCCGGTCGACCCGCTGCCCGACCCCATGGCGCTGCAGCTCTTCGCCGACCGGGGCGCCGCCGCCCGGCCCGGCTTCCGGATCGAGGACGACGAGGCCGCGGCCACCGAGATCTGCCGCCGCCTCGACGGGCTTCCCCTCGCCATCGAGCTGGCCGCGGCCCGCCTGCGGATGCTCACCCCGCGCCAGATCGCCGACCGCCTCGACGACCGCTTTCGTCTGCTCACCAGCGGCAGCCGCACCGTACTGCCCCGTCAGCAGACCCTGCGTGCCGTCGTCGACTGGTCCTGGGATCTCCTCGACGAACCCGAACGGGCCGTTCTGCGGCGGCTGTCCGTCTTCGCCGGCGGCTGCGACCTCGCCGCCGCGGAGACGGTCTGCGCCGAGGGCGAAGGCGACGGAGCCGGCCACGACGTCGCCGACAGCCTCGGCTCCCTCATCGACAAGTCGCTGGTCGTCGCCGCCCCCGCACCGGACGGTCAGATGCGCTACCGGCTCCTCGAGACCGTCGGCGAGTACGCCGCAGAGCGCCTCGACGAGGCAGCCGAGCGCCCGACGGCGGAGCGCCGGCACCTGGTGCACTACCGGGAGCTGGCCCGTGTCACGGACCCCCTTCTGCGCGGCCACGGCCAGCGCGCCGCCATCGATCTGCTGCAGCTCGAGTACGAGAACCTCCGTACCGCACTGCGCCGCGCCGTCGCCGCCCACGACGAGCAGGAGGCCCTGCACATGGTCCTCTCGCTGTCCTGGTACTGGCAGATGCGGGACCTGCGCACCGAGGCCCGGCACTGGGCGTCCGCGGCCGGCGCGCTCGGCCCCGACCCGTTCCTGCCGCCGGTCAGCCCCGCCCCGCCGGTCTTCGAACGGTTCACGGACGCCCCGCCGCCCATGTCGCCCGAGCTGCTGCAGGAGGCGAGGCGGTGCGCCGCGCTCATCCGCATGGTGTTCATGAACCGTCAGCTGGACGACTGGAGCACCCCGGAGAGCCGGGAGTGGCTGCGCAGTGTCACCACGGTCTACAGCCCGGACCTGCCGCAGGCCTGCCGCCCGCCCGCCTCGCTGTGGTTCTTCGCCGTGGTGATGACCGGCGACGTCGACGGGCTCAAGGACCTGCTGGAGCGGACCGTGCGGACCTGCCGCGCGTACGGATACGAGTGGGAGCTGGCGGGCGCCCTCCAGCACCGGGCCAACATCCTCGCCAACCGGACCAGTTGGGCCGGTGACGCGTCCCGTGACGCCGAGGAGGCACTGGAGATCTTCATCCGGCTCGGTGACGCCTGGGGCGCGGCCGAGGCGCTGGCGGCCCGCGGCGAGGCGCACGAGCGGCGCGGCCGCTTCGCTCCGGCGGCGAAGGACTTCACCGCGGCCGTCGAGTACGCGCAGCACATCGGCGCCCAGGTCCAGGTCGCCGTGCTGCGCTCCCGTCTCGCCGGCGTGCTGATGGAGCTCGGCGAAGGCGATCGCGCCGAGGCGCTGCTGCGTGAGGTCCTCGCCGCGAACGAGGGCGAGGGCGAGGCGACGGCCATGGCCCGCCTCCATCTCGGGCTCTGGCTCGGACGCACCGACCGCTCCGCCGAGGCGCGGGCCGAGATCGAGCCGCTCCTCGAGCAGTTCCGCAGCGGCACGTTCGCCATCTTCGAGGGCATGATCATCGGCTTCCTGGCCTGGCTGGACCTCGAGGACGGACTGTACGAGAGGTCTCTGGAGGGCATCCGGGTGGCGATGCCCAAGGCACGGGACCCGCTGAGCATGATGGTTGCGCCGCAGATCGTCGCGCTGCACCTGGTGACGGGCGCGAGCGCGCTGGCACAGGGCCGGCCGGAGCGGGCGGCGGACGCGGCCCGCGCGCTCGGGGTGGCCGACGCCCAGCTGCCGGACGATCACTTCCCCTCCTCCTGGGAGTGCGAGACGCGGGCCGCGAGCGAGGCGGCCGTGCGCGCGATCCTCGGCGACGACGCGTACGAGGCGGCGTACGCCGAGGGCGACGGCCTCACCCTCGACGATGCCGTCGCCCTCCTCTGATCCCCGCGCGGGCCTGTGAGGTCAGGTCTTCCTGCGGAACTTGGCGACCGCGAGCGGTGCCGTCACCGCGGTGATCGCCGCCGCCCAGCCGAGCGTCATCCACACGGAGTGGGCGACCGGCCCGCCGTTGATCAGGGCCCGTGCCGCGTCCGCGAGGTTGGACAGCGGGTTGTAGTCGGTGAAGCTCTCCAGCCAGCCGGGCATCGTCGTCGGCGGGGCGAAGATCGAGGAGCCGAACTGCAGCGGCATCAGTACGAGCATGGCCACTCCCTGGACGGCCTGGGCCGTCTTCATGGTGAGACCGAGCAGGATGAAGATCCACATCAGCGAGGCGCCGAAGACCATGGACAGCCCGACGGCGGCCAGGAGGTGCAGGACGGAGGTCTTGATCTCGAGGCCGAGCGCGAAGCCCATGCCGAGCAGGATGGTGGTGGCGACCGTCATCCGGCCGACCTCGACGACGATCTTCGCGATGAGCACCGATGACCGGGCGATGGGCATGGACCGGAAGCGGTCCATCACACCCTTCTTGAAGTCGTCGTTGACCCCGGTGCCCACGGCCATGGCGATGTTCATGCCCATCATCGCCATCAGGCCGGGGATCACGTAGTTGACGTACGCGTCCTGGTTGCCCTTGCCGGAGATCGCGCCGCCGAAGACGTACACGAACAGCAGCGTGAAGATGACCGGCATGAGCACGGCGTCGAACATCGACTCCGGGTCCTGCTTGATCTGCAGGGCGTTGCGGCGCACCAGTGCGCCGATGTGCCGCAGATTGCCGCGCAGCCCGATCCGGCCCTCACCGACGGGCATGTTCCGGGGCGGGGCGGGCGTGGGTGCCTTGGTGACGGTGGCCGAACTCATGCGGCGACCTCCTCGGGGGGCGAGTCGGACACCGACGTCTTCTCGCCGGTGATGGCCAGGAACACCTCGTCCAGACTGGGCAGATGCGTGCCGATGTGCGCGATGCCGAAGCCCCGTGAGCCCATCAGCCCGATGACGGCGGTCAGTTGCTCGTCGCTGAGGATCGGTACGTAGAGCACGCCCTCGTCGGGGACGGCCGTCGCGCCGGCGACTCCGTCGAGCCCGGCGTCGGCCAGCGTCCGTGCCATCGCGGGCAGTTGGGCAGGGTCGCTGGGCCGGATCTGCAGGGTGCGGCCGCCGACCTTCGCCTTGAGCTCGTCCACCCGGCCGCTCGCGATGACCCGCCCGCGGTCGATGACGGTGAGCTCGTCCGCCAGTTGTTCGGCCTCTTCCATGTACTGGGTGGTGAGCAGGACCGTCGCACCCTCGGCGACCATCCGCTGGACCTCGTCCCAGACCTCGTTGCGGGTCCTCGGGTCCAGGCCCGTCGTCGGCTCGTCCAGGTAGAGCACGGCCGGCTGCCCGATCATCGAGGCGGCCAGGTCGAGACGGCGCCGCATTCCACCGGAGTACTGCATCGCGGGCCGCTTGGCGGCGTCGGTGAGCGAGAAGCGTTCCAGCATCTCGTCGGCGCGGAGGCGGGCGGCCTTGCGCGGCAGATCGAGCAGGCGCCCGATCATGTAGAGGTTCTCCCAGCCGGAGAGCTTCTCGTCGACCGATGCGTACTGCCCGGTGAGTCCGATGGTGCGGCGCAGTTGTCGCGGCTGCTTCACCACGTCGTAACCGGCGACGAAGGCGGTGCCGGCGTCCGGAGCCACCAGGGTGGAGAGGCAGCGTACGAGCGTGGTCTTGCCGGCGCCGTTGGGCCCGAGCACACCGAGCACGGTGCCCTCGCGGACGTCCAGGTCCACGCCGTCCAGTGCCTTGGTCTCGCCGTAGTGCTTGACCAGCCCCCGTACCTCGACGGCGTGGCTCCTGCCGCCGTCGGGGTTCTTGTCGATTCGCGTCATGGGTCAACGATGAGGGCTCCCGCCGACAAGCCGCCGACAGGTCACCGACAGACCGCTCACGCCCCGCCGACATCGGCGGATGTGCAGGTCAGGCAGGCTTGGCGTACTCCCCGAAGCCGACCCAGTCGATCACGACACAGGGCTCGTCGCCGAGCACCCATGCGTCGTGGCCGGGTTCGACGGCGAAGAACTCGCCGGATCCCGCCTCATCCGTCTCGCCGTCGTCCATGACGATCTTCATCCGGCCGCTGACCACATAGCCGGCGTGGGCGGCCTCGCAGCTCTTGGTGCCGGCGAGGGGCGCCACATGCTTGGTCCACTGCCAGCCCGGTTCGAACACGGCCCGGCCGACGGGTCCGTGGGCCGTGGTGACCAGTTGGAGCTTTCCCTTGCCGTCCTCGAAGGGGCGGGTCTCGTCCGCGGAGTCGAAGCTCTTGTGCACGATGCCGGTCATGGTCATCCGCCTCCCGGCGGGGGGAACGCGCGGGCCCCGAGTCCACTTCAAGGCTACGCCGGGGGTGCCCCCCGGGCCCCGTGGACACCGACAGCCCGCCGACGGGGGAAGATCGGCGGGCTGTCGTCTGTGCCGGGAGTGGCTAGTGGAAGGTGTGCTCTTCCTGCGGGAACGCGCCGCCCACGACATCGTCGGCGAACGCCTTCGCCGCGTCCCCGAGCGTCTGGCGCAGGTTCGCGTACTGCTTGGTGAAGCGCGGCACCTTGCCGCCGGTGAGGCCCACCATGTCGGTCCAGACGAGGACCTGGGCGTCGGTGTCGGGACCGGCGCCGATGCCGATGGTGGGGATGTGCAGGGAGCGGGTGACCTCGGCGGCCAGCTCGGCCGGGACGAGCTCGAGGACGACGGCGAACGCGCCCGCGTCCTGCGCGGCCTTGGCGTCGCGGACCAGCTTGTGCGCCGCCTCGTCGCTGCGGCCCTGCACGCGGTAGCCCATGGTGTTCACGGACTGGGGGGTCAGGCCCAGGTGGGACATCACCGGGATGCCCGCCTGGACGATCATCTCGGTCTGGGGGAGCGAGCGCTCGCCGCCTTCCAGTTTGACGGCGCCGACACCGGCCTCCTTGACCAGCCGGGTGGCGTTCCGCAGGGCCTGGACCGGGCCCTCCTGGTACGAGCCGAAGGGGAGGTCGCCGACGACGAGCGCGCGGCTGGTGCCCCGTACGACGGCTGCGCTGAGCAGGGTCATCTCGTCCATGGTGACCGGCACGGTGGTGTCGTACCCGAGATGCGTGTTGCCCATGGAGTCACCGACGAGCATGACCGGGATGCCGGCCTCGTCGAAGACGGACGCGGTCATCGCGTCGTATGCGGTGAGCATCGGCCACTTCTCGCCGCGCTCCTTGGCGGCTGCGATGTCGTGGACCGTGATGCGGCGAGTGCCCTTGCCGCCGTACAGCGCTTTGCTGCTGTCGGTGGTCTTCTGGGCAGCCTGAAGCGTCATGGCTAACGGCTCCTTCGTCATCTCGAGGCGCCCTGACGGCGTCCCCGGACCGCCTCCATGGTGGCACCTCGTGCCGCCCGCGCGGAAGGGGATCCGTCACGTTCTCCTGGTTTTCGATACGAGACGGTGTCGTATCGAAATTGCGTTACGCTGCCCCCATGACGACCCCGTCCGGCAGACCCGCCCCGCCGCGGATTCCCGAAGCCGTGCACCGCCGCAGGTGGGCGATCCTCACGGTCCTGATGTTCAGCCTGATCATCGTCGTGCTGGACAACTCCATCCTGAATGTGGCGGTCAAAACGATCGCCAGCCCACCGCCGCACGGCCTCGGTGCCACCCAGAGCGAGCTCGAATGGGCGATGAACTCCTACACGCTCGTCCTCGCCGGGATGCTGTTCACCGCCGGCCTGGTGGGCGACCGTATCGGCCGCAAGAAGGTCCTGCTCTTCGGTACCTTCCTCTTCGGCTTCGGCTCGGGACTCGCCGCGCTGTCCGGCTCACCTGCCGAGCTCGTCGCCTACCGGGCGCTGATGGGCTTCGGCGCCGCCTTTGTGATGCCTGCCACGCTCGCCGTGCTGGTGCACGTCTTCGAGCGTGACGAGCAACCCAAGGCCATGGGGATCTGGGCGGGCAGCGTCGGCGTTGCGATCGCCGTCGGCCCGGTCACCGGCGGACTGCTCCTCGACCACTTCTGGTGGGGCTCGATCTTCCTGATCAACGTGCCCGTCGTCATCATCGCCCTGGTCTGCGTCGCACTTCTGGTGCCGGACTCCAAGGACCCGAACCCCGGCGGGCTCGACCCCCTCGGCGTCGTGCTGTCGATCGTCGGCCTGCTGCTGCTGGTGTACGGGATCATCCACGGCGGCGAGCTGGGCGACTTCACGGCCCGGTCCGTGGTGGGCGCGGTGGTCCTGGGGCTCGCCGTGCTCGTCTGCTTCGTCCTCCACGAGAAGCGCAGCAGGCATCCCGCCCTCGACATGGGGTACTTCAAGAAGCCCGCCTTCTCCGCGGCCGTCGCCGCGGTCGCGCTCGTCTTCTTCGCCCTCATGGGCCTGACCTTCTTCTCCGCGTTCTATCTGCAGAGCGTGCGCGGCTACAGCGCACTGCGGGCCGGGCTGCTGATCCTGCCGATGGCCGCGGCGCAGATGGTCTTCGCGCCGCGGGCCCGGCTGGCCGTGGCCCGGTTCGGCACCCGGGTCACCTGTGCGGCGGGCATGCTGCTGATCGCGGCGGGGTTCGGGGCGTTCGCGCTGTTCGACACCTCGACCCCGGTATGGGTGATCGAGATCGCCTTCCTCGCCCAGGGCGTGGGCATGGCACACGTCTCCACGCCGGTGACCTACCTGGTGGTGCAGCTGCTGCCGCGGGAGAAGGCCGGCTCGGGCAGCGCCGTCAACAACACCTTCCGCCAGATCGGCGGCGCGCTCGGGGTGGCCGTACTCGGCTCGCTGCTGGCCACGCACTACCGCAGCGGGATCGAGGAGCACCTCGGCGCGCTGCCCGCCGGGGCGCGGTATGCCGCGGGCGAGTCCATCGAGGCCACCCTCGCCGCGGCGGAGAGGCTCGGCCCGGCGGGCAAGGCACTGATCGGCCCGGCGAACGAGGCCTTCCTCGACGCCATGCATCTGACGTCACTCTGCTCGGCGGCCATCGCCGTCGTCGGTGCCGTGGTGGTCGGGGCGTTCCTGCCCGGCCGACCGGGCGCGGGACCGGAGCGTCAGGACCCCGAACGCGTCCCGGAGACGGCGGCGCGCGACTGAGCGCCCGGTGTGCGCGAACCCTCCGCCCGGAGCCGACCCGGGCTTCGCGCGGGGGCAGGGAGAATCGGAAGGACAGGCGAGGGCGGGACACGGAGGGAGCCGGACATGGTGAGGGAGGGAGCGAACGTGCCCCTGAGGGAGCAGCAGATGGTGCGGCAGCAGGCGGAGCAGCGCAAGACCCCAAGGCGAGGGCGGCCCCGCAGCGAGGCGGCCGAGCGGTCCATCGTCGAAGCCGTCGTGCGGCTCCTCGAAGAAGGCGTCCCCATATCCGAGCTGTCCATCGAGCGCATCGCCCGCACCGCCGGGGTCGGCAAGGCCACCATCTACCGCCGCTGGGAAGGCAAGGAAGCCCTCCTTCTCGACGTCGTACGGTCCATGGAACCGGTCGCTCCGCCCCTGCCCGGTACCTCCGTGCGGGACGACCTGGTCGCGCTCGTCGAGATAATGCGCCGACGCGGTCTCGCCAAGCGGTCCTCCACGCTCCTGCACAACGTCTTCGCGCAGATGCAGAATTATCCCCAATTGTGGGAGCTGTACCACCGCACCGCAGTCGCCCCCCGCCGTGAACTCATGGAAGCCGTCCTGCGCCGCGGCATCGAGAACGGAGAGATCCGCGCGGACCTCGACCTCGAGCTGCTGGGCGACCTGTTCGTGGGCCCCATGCTCGTACGGACCGTGCTGCGGCCGGACGGAGCACCGGGCGAGGGCAGCGCGGAACGGATAGTCGACGCGGTGCTCGAGGGCGTACGCCCGCCGCACCGAGACGCGGGACGCGGCACCGAAACGCCGTGCTGACACGCCGCTTGGAGACGCCGTCCGAAGTGTGCGTGTTCTGTCACAGCGTCCCCACCTGGCCCGATACCAGGAACCCCGTCAGCGGTCCTGTCGTCTCCGAGACAGAACGGCCGCTCCCGGGCGGCAGGAAAAGTACCGTCATCGCCTAGTGTCGAGCCGAGGCTGGTGTGTGACGGCAAGGCAGTGAGGACAGCTCCATGGCGCAGGCGTACAAGACGGAGACCGGGAACGGCGGCCCGGGGGACCGGCTCACCTCCTCCCGGGTCCGGCGCCTGCTGGACAGATGGCGCGGTGACCGGGGCATCTGGCGGCGGGGCCTCGTCCTCGCGTCGTGCGCCGTGCTGATCGCTCTGCTGATGATTCTGCACGCCCAGATGCCCAACAGGATCGGCAACTTGGGCAGCCTCTCGGAGACATTCCTGCCGTGGCTGGGCGTGTTCGTGCCGGTGATCCTGGTGGCCGCGGTGTGGCGGCGTTCGGCCACCGCGCTGATCGCCCTGCTGCTGCCGACGATTGTGTGGCTCAACCTCTTCGGCGGACTGCTCACCGGCAAGTCGGGCGGTGGCGGCGGCGATCTGACGGTCGCCACGCACAACGTCAACGCCGAGAACCCCGACCCGCAGGGGACCGCCCGCGAGGTCGCCGCTTCGGGGGCGGATGTCCTGGCGCTCCAGGAGCTTCCGCTGGGGCAGGTCTCCACCTACGAGGAGGCGCTGCGGGAGACGTACAAGTACCACTCGGTGCAGGGCACGGTCGGGCTGTGGAGCAAGTACCCGATGTCCGACACCTCCTCGGTCGACATCCGCATGGGCTGGACGCGCGCGATGCGCTCCACCCTGCAGACGCCCGAGGGTGCCGTCGCGGTGTACGTCGCCCATATGCCCTCCGTGCGCGTCAAGATGAACGCCGGCTTCACCGCCAACCAGCGCGACAACAGCGCCGACGCGCTCGGTGTGGCGATCGCCCGCGAACCGGTCCGCAAGGTGGTGCTTCTCGGCGACCTCAACGGGACGATGAACGACCGCTCGCTGAACGCGGTCACCTCCCAGATGCGGTCCACCCAGGGAGCGGCCGGTGACGGCTTCGGCTTCAGCTGGCCCGCGTCGTTCCCGATGGCGCGGATCGACCAGATCATGGTGAAGGGGATCGAGCCGGTATCGTCCTGGACGCTGCCGCGGACGGACAGCGACCACCTGCCGATCGCGGCGCGGGTCAAGCTCTGACCGAGGGTCCCGGCGCCCAGGCGCCGCCTTCCCGATGTCCGTGGCGTGCGCCACAAACGCAACCCCGCGTTCATCTGCGGGAACAATCAGGGTGAGAGCTTTTGTTCCGCTGGAGAACTAACCCGTGGAAAGGTCTCTCATGCCCCTGGCGCTGCTCGCGCTCGCCGTCTCCGCCTTCGGCATCGGCACCACCGAATTCGTGATGATGGGCCTGCTGCCCAACGTCGCCGACGACCTCGGCACCTCCGTCCCCACCGCGGGCTACCTGGTCTCCGCGTACGCGATCGGCGTCGTCCTGGGCGCGCCCCTGCTCACCGCCCTCGGCTCCCGCATCCCGCGCAAGCGGATGCTCCTGCTGCTGATGGCCCTGTTCACCGTCGGCAACCTCGCCTCCGCGCTGGCTCCCGGCTTCGGCTGGCTGGTCGCGGGCCGGGTGCTCGCCGGGCTGCCGCACGGCGCGTTCTTCGGCGTGGGCGCGGTCGTCGCCGCACGGCTGGTCGCCGACGGCCGGCAGGCGCGAGCCGTGGCCACGATGTTCCTCGGCCTCACCGTCGCCAACATCGTCGGCGTACCCGCCGCCACACTCCTCGGCCAGCACCTCGGCTGGCGCGCCACCTTCCTGGTCGTCGCGGCGATCGGCCTGGTCGCCATGGCCGCGCTCGCCCGGCTGATCCCGCAGCTGCCCGTCGACGCCCACCAGAGCCTCGGCCGCGAGGTGCGCGCCCTCGGCAACCGCCAGGTGCTGCTCGGGCTGCTCACGGCCGTCTTCGGCTTCGCGGGCGTCTTCGCCGTCTACTCGTACCTGGCCTCCATGACCACCGAGGTCATGGGCTTCGGCGAGTCCTCGGTCACCCTGGTCCTCGCGCTGTTCGGGATCGGCATGACCCTGGGCGCGCTGGCGGCGGGACCGCTCACGGACCGGGCCCTGCGGCCCACGCTGTACGGATCGCTCGCCGCGCTCGCCCTCGTCCTGGTCGCCTTCCGCTTCACGGTGCACCACCAGGCGGCGGCCCTGGTGACGGTCGTGGTCCTCGGCGCCGTCGGCTTCATGACGACCACTCCGCTGCAGATCCTGGTGATGAACAAGGCCAAGGACGCCCCGACGCTGGCGTCCGCATCGAACCACTCCGCGTTCAACCTCGCCAACGCCGGCGGCGCCTGGCTGGGCGGCGCGGCCATCGCCGCGGGCTGGGGCTGGACCTCCCCGACCCTGGTCGGCGCGGTGCTCGCCGTGGCCGGTCTGGCGATCGCGGCGACCGCGGGACTCCTGGACCGTACGACGAAGGGGACCTCCCGCGTCATCGCCGCGGGAAGTCCCCCTCCGTCGGAACAGCTCAGCCCGTCGTCTCGCGCCAGCGGTTCGTGATCGGCAGCCGCCGGTCCTTGCCGAAGCCCTTCGCCGAGATCTTGGTGCCCGGCGGGTACTGGCGCCGCTTGTACTCCGCCGTGTCCACCATCCGCAGCGTCCTGGCGACCAGTTCCTCGTCGTAGCCGGCCGCGACGATGGCGTCCTTGCCCTGGTCGCGGTCGACGTACATCGCGAGGATGCGGTCCAGCACGTCGTAGTCCGGCAGCGAGTCGGTGTCGACCTGGCCGGGGCGCAGCTCCGCGCTCGGCGGCTTGGTGATCGAGGCCTCCGGGATCGGCGGGGTCTGGCCACGCGCCTCGGCGGCACGGTTGCGCCACTTCGCGAGCCGGAAGACCGTCGTCTTGTAGACGTCCTTGATCGGCCCGTACGCGCCGACGGAGTCGCCGTACAGCGTCGAATAGCCCACCGCCAGCTCGGACTTGTTGCCCGGCGCGAGCACGATGTGGCCCTCCTGGTTGGAGAGCGCCATCAGCATCGTGCCGCGCAGCCGTGACTGCAGGTTCTCCTCGGCGAGACCGGTGAGGCCCAGCGATCCCATGTACGCGTCGAACATCGGCTCGATCGGTACGGTGCGGAAGTTGAGCCCGGTACGGCGGGCCAGCTCGGCCGCGTCGCCCTTGGAGTGGTCCGAGGAGTACTTCGACGGCATCGAGATGCCGTACACGTTCTGCGCGCCCAGGGCGTCACAGGCGATCGCGCCGACCAGCGCGGAGTCGATGCCGCCGGACAGTCCGACCAGCACCGAACGGAAGCCGTTCTTGGCGGCGTACGCGCGCAGGCCCACGACCAGCGCCGAGTAGATCTCCTCGTCGTCGTCGAGGCGCTCGGCGTAGCCGCCGGCCAGCTCCGCCTCGTACGCGGGCAGCGGCTCCTCGGAGAGCACGACATGGTCGATCCGCAGGCCGTCGTCGACGATGCCGGACGGAACCTTGCCCGCGGCGGGCAGCTCCAGGTCCAGCACCACGCAGCCCTCGGCGAACTGCGGTGCCCGCGCCACGACTTCACCCGTCGGGTCGACCACGATCGAGTCGCCGTCGAAGACCAGCTCGTCCTGTCCGCCGATCATGGCGAGATACGCGGTGGTGCACCCGGCCTCCTGGGCGCGCTTGCGCACCAGCTCGAGGCGGGTGTCGTCCTTGTTCTGCTCGAACGGCGAGGCGTTGACGGAGATCAGCAGCCCGGCACCGGCGGAACGGGTGGCGGGCACCCGGCCGCCGTCCTGCCAGAGGTCCTCGCAGATCGCGAGCGCGACGTCGATACCGTGCACGCGGATCACCGGCATGGTGTCGCCGGGCACGAAGTAGCGGAACTCGTCGAAGACGCCGTAGTTGGGCAGGTGGTGCTTGGCGAACGTCAGCACCACCTCACCGCGGTGCAGCACCGCGGCGGCGTTCTGCGGCGCGCCGGCCGGCTGACCGTACTTGGGCTGGGCGCGCTCCGAGCGGTCGAGATAGCCGACGACGACCGGCAGCTCGCCGAACCCTTCGTCGTCCAGCCGCGCGGCAAGCGCCCGCAGGGCCGCCCGGGACGCTTCCACGAAGGACGACCGCAGGGCCAGATCCTCCACGGGGTAGCCGGTCAGCACCATCTCGGGGAACGCGACGAGATGCGCCCCCTGCTCGGCGGAGTGCCGGGTCCAGTGCACGATCGCCTCGGCGTTGCCGGCGAGATCGCCGACGGTCGAGTCGATCTGATTCAGAGCGAGGCGTAGTTGAGGCACGCGGCCCAGTGTAATCGTCTTTCTGACGCGATGTCCTCCGGGGGGTTCAGGAGGCGGGCGTCAGCTCCTTGCGTAGACCCGTTCCACCCACGACGCGAGCTGTTCGTCCGTCAGGTGCTGCGCCAGGTCCGCCTCGCTGATCATGCCGATCAGGCGCTTGTTCTCGATCACCGGCAGCCGGCGGATCTGGTGGCCCTGCATCTCCTGCAGGACGTCCTGCACGTCCGAGCCGGCGTCGATCCAGCGCGGGGTGCCCTTCGCCATCTCGCCGGCCGTCTTCTGTGCGGGGTCGTGGCCCATCGCCACGCAGCCGATCACGATGTCGCGGTCGGTGAGGATGCCGCAGAGGCGTTCCTCGGAGTCCGCGATGGGCAGCGCGCCCACGTTCAGGTCGCGCATCATCTGTGCGGCCCGGTCGAGCGTCTCGTGCTCGGGGATCCACTGGGCGCCGGTGTGCATGATGTCCTTGGCGGTGGTCATGGCGTTCGCTCCTCCTGGTGTCCGACGAGTGCCTGACGGCCGGGCGAACTCATCGTCATGGACCCGTTCGGCGTACGCGACCGCTGTAGGCCGAACGGGTGAAAAGGGGCCGGTGACATGGCACAACTGACTTTGCGGATCCTGGGCGGCGAACTGCCCGGCAGCACCTGCGGCGAGTACCGCGACATCCATATCGGCACCCAGCGCGGCAGAGAGCCGGAGCAGCTGGTGCCCGCCGACGCGGACAGGGCGGTGTTCGAGATCCCGGTCGAGACCGTCACCGCCGCCGACGGGACGGCCGACTTCCGCGGCCCGTACGTCCAGGGCCGCCGCGGCGAACGCTTCGTGTATCTGACGTGGGGCGAGCTGCCGCCCGGCGGACGGTTCGCGATGTTCCGCCGGGCCAAGCTCTTCCTCGCGGACCTGCCGGATGCCGCGGCGTCCGGCGGCACCGCCGAGGCCGAGCTCGGGCTGACCGACGTCCACGGGATGCCGCTGTGTGCCGCGGTCCGTCCGCCCCGGATCACCTGGCGGCTCTCCGGGACGGACGGGCACTGACCCCCGCAGGGATCCTCAGGCCGACGGCTCCGCGCCCCGCTTGCGCAGCAGGTCCACCATCAGCTCGACCTCCGACTGCTGGGCGGCGACCATGCCCTCGGCGAGCCCCCGCTCCGGGCCGACCGTGCACTGCCGTACGCAGCCCCTGGCCATGGTGATCCCGCCGTTGTGGTGCTCGATCATCAGCCGGAGATACTCGATCTCCGCCTGCCTGCCACTGGCCTTGTTCAGCCGGGCCAGGTCCGCCTTCGTGGCCATGCCCGGCATCAGCGAACCGTCCGCCGCCCGGTGACCGGAGTGCCCGGCCCCGCCGTGGCCCCCGTGGCCGCCCTCGGCGTCCTGATCCATCCACGCCATCGGCTCACGGTCCGCCGCCAGCTTCGGCAGGCCCCACAGATCCAGCCAGCCGAGCATCATGCCGCGCTGGTTGGCCTGCGTATTGGCGATGTCGTACGCCAGCCTGCGCACCTCGTCGTCCTTGGTGCGGTCCCGCACGACGAACGACATCTCCACCGCCTGCTGGTGGTGGACCGCCATGTCGCGTGCGAAGCCCGCGTCCGCCGACTCGGCCGTCGGCGTCGCGGGTCCGGAGCTTTTGCCGCCCCCCGCGGAGGCCACCGTGGCGGCCCCCGCGAACAGCAGCGCCAGGACGACCGCCGTGATGGCCGCCCAGTGCGTACGGGTCATACGGATCACTTGCCACCCAGTCCGTTGGTGCAGGCGGCCCCGGGCTCAGGGGTCTGCGGGCCCTGGACGTACTTGGTGAAGAACTGGTCCACCCGCGCGTCGCTCGCGCCGTCCACGGTCACCTGCTTGCCCCATGCGCTGAGCGTGATCGCCCCGGCCTGCTCCTTGACCGGGCTCATCAGCGAGTACGGCGTCTTCTTCACCTTTTCGGCGAGCTTGCTCACGTCGGCGGCCGGGGCCTTGTCGTTGTACGTCACCCACACCGCGCCGTGCTCGAGCGAGTGCACGGCGTTCTCGTTGGCGACCGGCTCCGTGTAGACGTCGCCGTTGCAGTTCATCCAGACCTGGCTGTGGTCACCGCCGACCGGCGGCTTCATCGGATAGCCGACGGCCTTCTCGACATGCTTGCGGCCCAGCTTCTTCGCGTCCCAGGACTTCTCGCCGGTGACCGGGGCCTTCGCGTCGGCGGCCTGCTGCTCGTTCTTGTCCGACTCCTTGTTGAGCACGAAGACACCGAAGCCGACGAGACCTGCCACGACGACGCCGGCGACAGCGATCGTGATGATGCGGCTGCGGCGCTCACGCGCCTGCTCCGCGCGGCGCATCTGCTCTATTCGGGCCCGGCGGTCGTTGGTGCGGGAAGCCATGATGTGTCGTCCTTCGTCCATGAAGCGATCAAGGGGGGTTGTGGGGATGCGTGACCTCGGGGCCTAGGTCCGCAGCACCTGAAGGACGTGCAGGCCCGGGGCGCGGGGGAGCGCACGGGCATAGGCGGAGGCGCCGGGACCGGACGGCCGGTCCGCACGCGGCAGTTGCTGCCCCGTGTCGAGCGGCGGGTCCATCGGCGGAGCGGTGAGCACCGCGGGGCTGACCGTGGGCAGCAGACCGCACGCGCCGTCGTCCAGCGGGCAGGAGTACACCGCACCTGCGGCCTCCGGCACCGCCGTGTGGTGGTCGGCGGGCGGGCCCTGGCAGATGAAGAGCGCGCCGAGGAGCGTCGCCACGGCACTCAGCAGGGCGACGGGGCGCGTGGTGCGCGCGATGTGGTCGAGCCGCGAACCCCCCATGGCCGCAGATCGTAGCGTGAGCCCTTCCGGCTCCTCACCCCCGACGAGGGGGTGTGATGCGGGTGCGGATGCAGTCCGCCGGGGGTCGGGGAACACTCGGGGTCGTCTTGCTGTGGCCCCTGTCCCACAATGGGCCTCAGCCCGGGTTCGCAACCTGCCCGAAACCCATGGGTGGGATGCTCGCGGTAGCAGGCGGCTTGACCAGCAAGGATTGGGTGGAAATGGATAAGCAGCAGGAATTCGTGCTTCGGACGCTCGAGGAGCGCGACATCCGCTTCGTGCGCCTGTGGTTCACCGACGTTCTCGGCTTCCTGAAGTCGGTCGCGGTGGCCCCCGCCGAGCTGGAGCAGGCCTTCGACGAAGGCATCGGCTTCGACGGCTCCGCGATCGAGGGCTTCGCCCGGGTCTACGAGTCCGACATGATCGCCAAGCCCGACCCGAGCACCTTCCAGATCCTGCCCTGGCGCGCCGAGGCGCCCGGCACGGCGCGGATGTTCTGCGACATCCTGATGCCCGACGGCTCGCCGTCCTTCGCCGACCCGCGCTTCGTGCTCAAGCGCATCCTCGCGAGGACCTCGGACCTGGGCTTCACCTTCTACACGCACCCGGAGATCGAGTTCTTCCTGCTGAAGGACAAGCCGCTGGACGGCTCGCGGCCGTCGCCCGCGGACAACTCCGGGTACTTCGACCACACCCCGCAGAACGTCGGCATGGACTTCCGCCGGCAGGCGATCACGATGCTCGAATCCATGGGCATCTCGGTGGAGTTCAGCCACCACGAGGGTGCGCCGGGCCAGCAGGAGATCGACCTGCGGTACGCGGACGCGCTCTCGACGGCCGACAACATCATGACGTTCCGCCTGGTCATGAAGCAGGTTGCGCTGGAGCAGGGCGTGCAGGCGACCTTCATGCCGAAGCCGTTCAGCGAGTTCCCGGGCTCCGGCATGCACACCCACCTCTCCCTCTTCGAGGGCGACCGGAACGCCTTCTACGAGTCGGGCGCGGAGTACCAGCTCTCCAAGGTCGGCCGGTCCTTCATCGCGGGCCTGCTCCACCACGCCGCCGAGATCTCCGCGGTCACCAACCAGTGGGTCAACTCCTACAAGCGCATCTGGGGCGGCTCGACCCGCAGCGCGGGAGCGGGCGGCGAGGCCCCCTCGTACATCTGCTGGGGCCACAACAACCGCTCGGCGCTGATCCGCGTCCCGATGTACAAGCCGGGCAAGACGGGCTCCGCCCGCGTCGAGGTCCGCTCCATCGACTCCGGCGCGAACCCGTACCTGACGTACGCGGTGCTGCTGGCGGCGGGCCTCAAGGGCATCGAGGAGGGCTACGAACTCCCGGCCGGCGCGGACGACGACGTCTGGGCGCTCTCGGACGCCGAGCGCCGCGCCATGGGCATCGAGCCGCTCCCGCAGAACCTGGGCGAGGCGATCGCGCTGATGGAACGCAGCGAGCTGGTGGCGGAGACGCTGGGCGAGCATGTCTTCGACTTCTTCCTGCGCAACAAGAAGCAGGAGTGGGAGGAGTACCGCAGCGAGGTCACGGCCTTCGAGCTGCGGAAGAACCTGCCGGTGCTGTAGGCGCAGGTCAGGGTGACCCCTGGCATGACAACGGCTCCGGGCCGGTGGCAGCACGCCACCGGCCCGGAGCCGTCTCTGCCTCAGCGGCCGTGGGCGTCACCCGTCGGGCGCCCGGCGCGTCACCGGCCCCGCGTCGACAGAACACGGGCCAGTCCAGCATGTGCCGGTGGGCGGGACAAGGGATTTCGTGGATCTTGATCCGTCGGCATTCCTGCGGGCGCGACGAGCCGCCGGGATGCGAACACGGCGGGCTGCGGTGACCCTGGAAGTGCGGGGGCAATGCGGCGAAAGGGATGACCCCATGTCCGTGATGGACAAGCTCAAGCAAATGCTCAAGGGCCACGAGGACCAGGCCGGCAAGGGCGTCGACAAGGGCGGAGACATGGTCGACGACAAGACCCAGGGCAAGTACAGCGGCCAGGTCGACACCGGCCAGGACAAGATGAAGGACCAGTTCGGGTCCGGCGACCAGGGCCGGCCGCCGCAGACCTGACAGCCCGGCAACGGTGATCTGTCCGGCCCGGGCCGAGGGAGCCCCCCGCGGCCCGGGCCGTTCCGTGCCGCCGCCCGCGTCAGCGCCCGGCGGCGTACGGGACCCCGGCGCCCCTCAGCGTTCCGACAGCGGCGCCGGCGCCTGCTGGACCACCCAGCCGTTGCCGTCGGGGTCCTTGAAGAACAGGAAGGCGTTCCAGGTGTCGCCCGCGCCCTCCTCCCAGGAGCCGCGCGCGCCGACGTGCTGGACGTTGCTGACCTCCACGCCACGGTCGGACAGTTCCGCGTGGGCCTGATAGATGTCCGTGACGCACAGCTGGAGGCCCTGGAGCGAGCCCGGGTCCATCGGAGGCTGGCCGGGGGTTCCCGGCATCCCGCTGCCCATGGAGATCGAACAGCGGGAGCCCGGCGGGGTGATCTGGATGATGCGGATGCCGGGTGCGACCTCCTGGTCCAGGTCGACCTTGAAGCCGCAGCCCTCCTCGTAGAACCTCTTCGCACGGTCGAGGTCCGAGACCGGCAGGGTGACGACTTCGAGTGTGTACTCCATCGACGATCTTCCCTTCACTGCGGCAGCCGGCTCACTGGGAGAACTGCCAGCGGGTCTGGCTGTAGGGGCTCTTGGCGAAACCGAAAGCGGTACGCGGCTCCACCCGGAATACCAGGGCCGGTCCGCCGTCGCCCACGAACGCGCCGTCGCGGACATCGAAGGTCCAGTCCGCACCGTACTTCTCGACATACGCACGGGCCAGCGCACGCAGGTGCATCTCGTCGGTGACTCCTGCCGCCCGGCCCTCGACCACCAGGTCGTAGCCCTCGTTCAGGGCGTTGGCGCCGGTCGTGAGCACCACTTCCGGGTTCTCCCGGAGGTTCTTGGCCTTGCGCTCGTCCGGGCCGGTGCAGAAGTGCAGTCCGCCGTCCTGCCACACCGCGATCAGCGGGGTGACATGCGGCCGGCCGTCGGGACGTACGGTCGACAGCCAGAAGATCTCGGCGGTCTGCAGATGGTCGACGGCCTCGGCCCAGTCCGAGGCCGTGGCCTTCTCCTCGCTGTAGCGGGCGTCCAGTTCGGTCAGGGGAGTGGTGTCGGACATGGGTCGGACCTTTCGGGAGGGTCGGGCCATCCGAATGGCCCCACATGGTGACCGTGCCGCCCACCCGCACTCATCGGTGGCCGCCCGGGGTCCCTTCGGCTCCGGGCGGCTAGGCTCGAGCCGGACCTTGATCGGAAGCGGCAGCGGAAGCCCGACAGCTCGTACGCACGACAGGAGACACCAGGATGACGGTGCCGGGGCGCAGAAGCAGTACCTTCACCCGTCTGCTCCGGCACGGCTTCACCGATCCCGGCGCCGCCGAGCGGTTTCTCGAGGCCCCCGCCATGGCGTCCGTGCGCAGCGACTCGGTGCTCCTCGAAGCGCTCGGCGCCGTCGCCGACCCCGATCTGGCGCTGCGCGGCCTCGTACGCCTGGCGGAGGCGCAGGAGCCGTCGGACCGCCGCGTTCTCCTCGACACCCTCGTCAGCGCCAAGCCCCTGCGTGACCGGCTGCTCGGGGTGCTGGGCGCGTCCGAGGCGCTCGGCGACCATCTGGCCCGGCACCCGGACGACTGGCAGGCCCTCGTCACCTACGAGTCGACGGACCTGCACCCCGGTGTGGCCGAGTTCGAACACGGCCTCGCCGACGCGACCGACCCGGTGACGCTGCGGGTCG
Organism: uncultured Actinomycetota bacterium; assembly: GCA_963836215.1. Taxonomy (GTDB): domain Bacteria; phylum Actinomycetota; class Actinomycetes; order Streptomycetales; family Streptomycetaceae; genus Streptomyces. The sequence continues at coordinate 2,112,187 of CAWIIU010000005.1, read as the reverse complement.
CCTACCGGCGGTGCCTGCTCTCCATCGCGGCCCGGGACGTGTGCGGCACGACCGACGTCGCGCAGGCGGCCGCCGAGCTCGCCGACCTGGCGACCGCGACCCTGCGGGCCGCCCTCGCCATCGCCCGCACCGCCGCCCCCGCCGACGCGGCCCTGTGCCGCCTCGCCGTCATCGCGATGGGCAAGTGCGGAGGCCACGAGCTCAACTACGTCTCCGACGTGGACGTGATCTTCGTCGGTGAGCCTGCCGACGGCGCGGACGAGAGCAAGGCGATGCAGGCCGCGACCCGGCTGGCCTCCCACCTGATGCGGATCTGCTCGGAGACCAACGTCGAGGGCACGATCTGGCCGGTCGACGCCAATCTGCGGCCGGAGGGCCGCAACGGGCCGCTGGTGCGCACTTTGTCCAGCCATCTCGCGTACTACCAGCGCTGGGCCAAGACCTGGGAGTTCCAGGCCCTGCTGAAGGCCCGGGCGGTCGCGGGGGACCCCGCGCTGGGCGAGGAGTACATCGAGGCGGTGTCCCCGCTGGTGTGGCAGGCCGCCGAGCGCGAGAACTTCGTCCCCGACGTGCAGAAGATGCGCCGCCGGGTCGTCGACAACATCCCGGCCGCCGAGGTGGACCGCGAGCTCAAGCTCGGGCCCGGCGGTCTGCGGGACGTCGAGTTCGCCGTCCAGCTGCTGCAGCTGGTCCATGGGCGGGGCGACGCGACCCTGCACAGCGGCAGCACGCTGGGGGCCCTGCATGCGCTGGCCGCCGGCGGCTATGTGGGCCGGGTGGACGCGGCCCAGCTGGACGAGGCGTACCGCTTTCTGCGGGCCATGGAGCACCGCATCCAGCTGTACCGGCTGCGGCGTACGCATCTCGTGCCCGACCAGGAGGCCGATCTGCGCCGCCTGGGGCGGTCGCTGGGGCTGCGGACGGACCCGGTCGCCGAGCTCAACAAGGAGTGGCGGCGGCACGCGTCCGTGGTGCGCCGGCTGCACGAGAAGCTCTTCTACCGGCCGCTGCTGGACGCGGTCGCCCAGCTCACGCCCGGTGAGAGCCGGCTCAGCCCGAAGGCCGCGGGAGAGCGGCTGGAGGCGCTCGGATACGCCGACCCGGCCGCCGCGCTGCGGCATCTGGAGGCGCTCGCCTCCGGGGTGACCCGCAAGGCGGCGATCCAGCGGACGCTGCTGCCGGTGCTGCTCGGCTGGTTCGCCGACTCGGCCGACCCCGACGCCGGGCTGCTCGGCTTCCGCAAGGTGTCCGACGCTCTCGGCAAGACCCCCTGGTACCTGCGGCTGCTGCGGGACGAGGGCGCGGCCGCGGAGAACCTGGCGCGGGTCCTGTCGGCGGGCCGTCTCGCGCCCGATCTGCTGCTGCGGGCACCGGAGGCGGTGGCCATCCTCGGCGACCCCGAGGGGCTGAAGCCGCGCGGCCGGGACCATCTGGAGCAGGAGGTACTCGCCGCCGTCGGGCGCGCGGACACCGCGGAGGGCGCCGTCGCCGCGGCCCGTGGCGTACGCCGCCGGGAGCTCTTCCGGACCACGGCGGCCGACATCATCGGCTCGTACGGCACCGAGGAGAGCCCTGCCGAGGCGGACACCGGTGCGCTGGCCGACCTGATCGGGGGCGCGGTCACCGATCTGAACGCGGCGACGATCGCGGGGGCGCTCAGGGCAGCCGTGCGCGAGCAGTGGGGCGACCGGCTCCCGACGCGCTTCTCGGTCATCGGGATGGGCCGCTTCGGCGGGCACGAGCTGAGCTACGGCTCCGACGCGGATGTCCTGTTCGTCCATGAACCGCGCGAGGGCGTGGACGAGCAGGAGGCGGCGCGGGCCGCGAACACCGTGGTCACCGAGATGCGCAGGCTGCTCCAACTGCCCACGGCCGACCCGCCGCTGCTGATCGACGCGGATCTGAGGCCGGAGGGCAAGAGCGGACCGATGGTCCGGACGCTCGGCTCGTACGAGGCGTACTACCGCCGCTGGTCCCTGGTGTGGGAGAGCCAGGCGCTGCTGCGGGCCGCGCCGATGGCAGGCGACCCGGAGCTCGGCGCGCGGTTCATCGAGCTGGTCGACCCCCTGCGCTATCCGGCGGAGGGCATCGGCGAGGACGCGGTGCGCGAGATCCGCCGGCTGAAGGCGCGAATGGAGTCGGAACGGGTGCCGCGCGGGTCGGACCCGACCCTCCACACCAAGCTCGGGCGCGGCGGACTGAGCGACGTCGAGTGGACCGTGCAGCTTCTCCAGATGCGCCACGGCTGGGCCGAGCCCGGCCTGCGGACCACCCGCACCCGCGAGGCGCTGGCCGCCGCGCACGCGGCGCGCCTGATCGACACGGAGGATGCGCAGATCCTCGACGAGGCATGGGTGCTGGCGGCGCGGGTGCGCAACGCGGTGATGCTGGTACGCGGCCGGGCGGGCGACACCTTCCCCTCGGACGGCCGGGAACTGGCCGCGGTGGGCAGATACCTGGGCTACGGCCCGGGCCACGTCGGGGACATGCTGGACGACTACCGCCGGATCACCAGAAGGGCCCGCGCGGTGGTGGAGGTGCTGTTCTACGGGGCGTAGCGCAGGGGTGCCCGCGAGCAGCCGCTACGCCCCGGCAGGGAGCAGGCTCCGGCCCTCCGGGAGCCGCGGGAGCTGATGGGGGAGGGCCTGGTACCAGAGGTACGAGAGGCCGAAGCCGAACGCCAGGCAGGCCATGCCGCCGACCGCGTCCAGCCAGAAGTGGTTCGCCGTCGCCACGATCACGACGAGCGTCGCCGTCGGGTACAGCAGACCCAGGATCCGGGCCCAGGGCGCGGAGGCGACCGCGAAGATGATGAGCCCGCACCAGAGCGACCAGCCGATGTGCATCGACGGCATCGCCGCGTACTGGTTGGACATGTTCTTCAGGTTCCCGGAGGCCATCGAGCCCCAGGTGTGGTGGACCAGCACCGTGTCGATGAAGTTCTGTCCGTTCATCAACCGAGGCGGAGCGAGCGGATACAGGTAGTAACCGACGAGTGCCACACCGGTGGTGGAGAACAGCGCGAGGCGGGCCGCCGAGTAGCGGCCCGGATGCCACCGGTAGAGCCACACCAGAACACCGATCGTCACGATGAAGTGCAGCGTGGCGTAGTAGTAGTTCATCGACACGATCAGCCATGTCACCGAATTCACGGCATGGTTGACCGACTGCTCCACCGCTATGCCGAGCGTCCGCTCGACGTCCCAGATCCAGTCCGCGTTGTGCAGCGCCTGTGTCTTCTGCTCCGGCACGGCGTTGCGGATCAGCGAGTACGTCCAGTAACTCACCGCGATGAGCAGGACTTCGAACCAGATCCGCGGGCGGCGGGGCGACCGTAGACTTTCCAGTCGGGTTTGCCAGGTATGTGGCTTATCGGCGGCCTCGTCCACCATGGGTGACGGGGTGGCCGTCCGGCCTTCCAGAGTCTTCACGGTCGTTTCACCCATGGGACGAGAGTCTGCCAGATACACGCCCACCGACCGATCATCCCTCGGTCTGGTTGGGCTCGCACCCGCTCCGACTCAGGGAGGACTCAGCCCCGGCCATTGACTCCGGGTCCCGATGCCGTTGAACCGCGAACGACCAGTTCGGGCATGAAAATGAACTCGCTGTGCGGCGCAGGGGTGCCCCCGATCTCCTCCAGCAGGGTCCGGACCGCCGCCTGTCCCATCGCCTGCACGGGCTGCCGGATGGTGGTCAGCGGAGGATCCGTGAACGCTATGAGCGGGGAGTCGTCGAAACCCACCACCGACACATCGCGCGGCACTTCGAGTCCCAGCCCGCGGGCCGCCCGGATCGCGCCGAGCGCCATCATGTCGCTCGCGCACACCACGGCGGAGCAGCCGACCCCGATCAGGGCGCCGGCGGCGGCCTGGCCGCCCTCCAGGGAGTAGAGGGAGTGCTGGATGAGCTCTTCCGACTCCTCGGGCGCGAGCCCCAGTTGGGTCTCCATGGCCTGCTGGAAGCCCTCGATCTTCCGCAGTACGGGGACGAAGCGCTTGGGGCCGACCGCGAGGCCGATCCGGGTGTGACCGAGCGAGGCGAGATGGGTGACGGCCAGCTGCATCGCGGCCCGGTCGTCGGGCGAGACGAAGGGGGCTTTGACCTTGGGCGAGAATCCGCCCAGAAGGACATAGGGGACACCCTGTCCGCGCAGCTGGTCGTAACGCTGCATGTCGGCGGTGGTGTCCGCGTGCAGGCCCGAGACGAAGATGATGCCGGAGACCCCGCGGTCCACCAGCATCTCGGTCAGCTCGTCCTCGGTGGAGCCGCCGGGGGTCTGGGTGGCGAGGACCGGGGTGTAGCCCTGGCGGGTCAGCGCCTGGCCGATGACCTGGGCGAGTGCCGGGAAGATGGGGTTGTCGAGCTCGGGGGTTATCAGACCGACCAGGCCGGCGCTGCGCTGCCGCAGGCGCACCGGGCGTTCGTATCCGAGGACGTCGAGCGCGGCGAGTACGGATTCGCGGGTGGCTGCGGCCACACCGGGCTTGCCGTTGAGCACGCGGCTGACTGTGGCTTCGCTGACCCCCGCCTGGGCTGCGATGTCGGCAAGCCGTGCGGTCACAGGATTGGACTGTACCGGGCGCACGTCAGATTGCCCACCACGCACAGGAATCAGCCGGAATACGGGCGGTGGCGCCCGGCTGGTCCATGGCGTCGGAGGAGAGCAGCAGCCGTCCCGGCGTGGGCAGTTCGATCACCGCCGAGGTGGTGTTGAGGGTGCAGACGAGGCCCTGCCGGGTCAGCGCGAGCAGCCCGTCGGGACCCGGCAGCCACTGCATGGGGCCGTCCGGCACGTGCCGGCGAAGGGCGATGGCCGAGCGGTAGAGCTCGAGTGTCGACTGCGGGTCGCCGGTCTGCGCCGCCACCGACAGCTCGCCCCAGCCGGCCGGCTGCGGAAGCCAGCTGCCGCCGTCGCCGAAGCCGTACGACGGGCCGTCGGGGGTCCACGGGATCGGCACCCGGCAGCCGTCGCGGAAGCCGTCCTGGCCCGCCGCACGGAAGAAGGCGGGGTCCTGGCGCACCTCGCTCGGCAGGTCCGTGACCTCGGGCAGGCCCAGCTCCTCGCCCTGGTAGACGTAGGTCGACCCGGGCAGCGCGAGCATCAGCAGCGCGGCCGCACGGGCCCGGCGCAGCCCCTGTGCGCCGCCGCCGTAGCGGGTGGTGTGGCGGACCACGTCGTGGTTGGACAGGACCCAGGTCGTGGGCGCCCCCACCGAGGCGGTGGCGGCCAGCGACTCGTCGATCACGCTGCGCATCGCCGCCGGATCCCACGGACACCGGAGGAACTGGAAGTTGAAGGCCTGGTGCTGCTCGTCGGGGCGTACGTACAGCGCGAGCCGGTCCGCGCCGGGCGCCCAGGCCTCGGCGACGCCGATCCGCTCGCCCGGGTAGGAGTCGAGGAGCCTGCGCCAGGAGCGGTGGATCTCGTGCACCCCGTCCTGGTCGAAGAACGGCAGTGTCTGGGAACCGATCAGCCTGGCCTGTTCCTTGTGGCCGATATCGGGCAGTCCGGCGGCCTTGACCATGCCGTGCGCGACGTCGATGCGGAAACCGTCCACGCCCAGGTCCAGCCAGAAGCGCAGGACCGAGTCGAACTCCTCGTGCACCTCCGGGTTGTCCCAGTTCAGATCGGGCTGCTCAGGGGCGAAGAGGTGCAGGTACCAGGCGCCGTCCGGGGTGCGGGTCCAGGCGGGACCGCCGAAGACCGACTCCCAGTCGTTGGGCGGCAGCGCGCCGTCCGCGCCCCTGCCGGGCCGGAAGTGGTACCGCTCGCGGGCCGCCCCCCTGTCGTGGTCCGCGAGTGCGGCCCGGAACCACGGGTGCTGGTCCGAGGTGTGGTTCGGGACGACGTCCACGATCACCCTCAGTCCCAGCTCATGGGCGGTGCGCACCAGGTCGTCGGCGTCGGCGAGATCCCCGAAGAGCGGGTCGACGGCCCGGTAGTCGGCGACGTCGTAGCCGCCGTCGGCCTGGGGGGAGGCGTAGAAGGGGGTGAGCCATACGGCGTCGATGCCCAGCTCCGCCAGGTAGGGCAGGCGCCGGGTCGCTCCGCGCAGATCGCCGATGCCGTCACCGTCGCTGTCGGCGAAGGAGCGCACGTAGACCTGATAGATGACGGCATCGCGCCACCAGTCGCCGCTCCTGCTGGAAGAGCTTGCAGGGCTCTGCCTCTCGGCTGCCGCCGGGGCGGGGAGTCCGACGGCGGAGGCGAGTTCGTGGGTCATGGAGGATTCCCTCTCGTACGGTTCGGAGGCGGTGGGACGTACAACCAACGAGGTCAACGTGGGTGTGGCCGCATGGTGACGGGTTCCACTCTCCAAAGTAACAGCTCTGCAAGATCTTGCGAAAGTGATTGCGGAAGTGGTGCGGGGGCGCGCTGAGGCGATGGCAGGAGCCCTCGTCAAGCGATGCAACGGCAACTCTCCGGACACGCGGATGTAACGATCCTCCGCCCTTGCAGAAAATTGCCGCAAGGTCTTTCCGCTCTCTTTCATCCTTGTTACGTTCCTGCCGAACCCGGCGCCGCGAGGGAGCGGTCGGCGGGGGGCCTCGGGCCTCCGCCATCTCGGGCATCTCTGAAGGAGTTCACATGCGGCGTGGCATAGCGGCCACCGCGCTGGTAGCGGCACTGGCACTGGCAGCGACGGCGTGCGGCGGGGACGACAGCGGCGACTCGGCCGGCGGCCCGGTCACCCTGACCTGGTGGGACACGTCCAACGCGACGAACGAGGCGCCGGCGTACAAGGCGATGATCGCCGAGTTCGAGAAGGCGAACAAGGACATCAAGGTCAAGTACGTCAACGTCCCGTTCGACCAGGCGCAGAACAAGTTCCAGACCGCGGCCGGCAGCAAGGGCGCGCCCGACATCATCCGCGCCGAGGTCGGCTGGACCGCCTCCTGGGCCAAGTCGCAGTTCCTCGCGCCGCTCGACGACACGGACGCGCTGAAGAACACCGCGGACATCACGCCCTCGCTCCTCAAGCAGGCCCAGTACGAGGGCAAGACCTACGGTGCCCCCTTCGTCACCGACTCCCTCGGCCTGATGTGGAACAAGGAAATCCTGAAGAAGGCCGGCTACGACAAGGCCCCGGCCACCTGGGACGAGGTGAAGGCCGTCGCCAAGGCGGTCAAGGACAAGGCCGGTGTCGACGGCTTCACGCTCCGCTCCGACGCCTACTTCGAGCTGCCGTTCCTCTTCGGCGAGGGCACCGACATGGTCGACGCCGCCGGCAAGAAGATCACGGTCAACTCGCCCGAGGCCGTCAAGGCCGTGGACGCGAGCAAGGCTCTGCTCAAGTCGCCGGGTGTCTCCAAGCTCGATGTGACCGCCGACGCGTACGCCCACATGATGGACGCGTTCAACACCGGCAAGGTCGCCATGATCCTCCAGGGTCCCTGGGAGCTGACGAACATCTACAAGGGCGCCGCCTTCAAGGACAAGGCGAACCTGGGCATCTCCGGAGTCCCGGCCGGCGCCACCGGCAAGGCGGGCGCCCCGACCGGCGGCCACAACCTCTCCGTGTACGCCGGCTCCGACAAGGCGCACCAGGCCGCGGCCCAGAAGTTCGTCGGGTTCATGACCTCGGGCGAGACCCAGGCCAAGATCGCGCTGAAGAACGGCACGCTGCCGACCCGTACCTCCGCCTACACCGCCGAGGTCAAGGCCACCCCGGGCATCCCCGAGTTCCAGGCGATCCTCGCCGCCTCCGCCCGGCCGCGTCCCGAACTGCCCGAGTACAGCTCGCTCTTCGCGGATCTGGGCACCAACCTCACCGCGATCCTGCAGGGCAAGGTGAGCACCCAGAAGGGCCTCGACACCACCGCCGAGTCCTACAAGAAGCTGCTCAAGGACTTCTCCTAAGGCGGCCGCCGACCGTCCGGCCCGCCCCTGACGGGGTGGGCCGGACGGCCGCCCGCGGTGGTACGGCCGGCGATCCCCGGCCGTGCCACCACGCCGTACACCCTGCTGAGAATCTGTCGTAAAGGTGTCGAAGATGACCGTCGCCGTCGAGGGCGGAAGCGATAAGACCCGGCGTGGCGCTGGGCAGCGTCCCGGGCCGATGAGCCGTATCAGGCAGTCGTACAACCGCAATTGGTACGCCTGGGCCATGGTGGCCCCCGTGGTCGCGGTCATCGGCGTCCTGGTGCTCTACCCCCTGGCCCGCGGCATCTATCTGTCGCTGACCGACGCCAACAGTCAGAACGTCGGCCGGACCATCGGCGTCAACAAGATCCCCGACAGCTTCTCGTGGGTGGGTCTCGACAACTACACGGAGATCCTCTCCGGCGGCGACCACCAGTTCTGGCCCCACTTCACCTGGACCATCATCTGGACCGTGGTCTGTGTGGCCCTGCACTACGGCATCGGCATGGGGCTCGCCCTGATGCTGAACCGCAAGCTCCGCGGCCGCACCTTCTACCGGATGGTGCTGATCCTGCCGTGGGCCGTGCCCACCTTCGTCACCGTCTTCGCCTGGCGGCTGATCCTCGCCGACGACGGCGGCGTCCTCAACATGGTGCTGGAATGGGCCCATCTGCCCACCCCGGCCTGGCTCAGCGAGCCCTTCTGGCAGAAGACCGCCGCCATCATGGTCAACACCTGGGTCGGCGTCCCCTTCATGATGGTCTCGCTGCTCGGCGGACTGCAGTCGATCCCGCCCGAGCTCTACGAGGCCGCCGAGGTGGACGGTGCCACCCCCTGGCAGCGCTTCCGCTTCGTGACGCTCCCGGGCCTGCGCTCGGTCAGCAGCACGGTCGTGCTGCTCGGCGTCATCTGGACCTTCAACCAGTTCGTCGTCATCTTCCTGCTGTTCGGCAACACCTCGGGCACCGAGGCGCAGATCCTCGTCACCTGGGCGTACCGGCTCGGCTTCGGACAGGACCCGCGCGACTACGCGGGCTCCGCCGCCTACGGCGTCATCATCCTGTCGATGCTCATCGTCTTCGCCTCCTTCTACCGGCGCTGGCTGGCCCGCAACGAGAAGGCCGTCTGACGGTCCGCACAGGACCACCGGGTCATCAGCAGCAGTCATGACGAAAGAGAGGGGAGCGACCCCCATGAGCACCACAGCAGATCTCCCGGCCGCGGGACCGGCCGCCGAATCCACCGCCGCCGTCCCGCCCCGCCGGCGCGCCGCGGACAAACGGCCGCTGAAGCGCGGCGAGCGCCCCCGCTCCGTGTCCGTGCTGATCCACAGCGCGCTGATCTTCGCGAGCTTCATCGCCGCGTTCCCGATCGGCTGGATCGCCTGGATCTCCCTCGGTCCCGACAAGACCGACTTCCTGCACCCCGGCGACATCGCCGGCAAGATCAGCTTCGAGAACTACACGACGGTCCTGAACGACACGTCGTTCCTCCAGTGGTTCGTCAACTCGTTGATCGTCGCGCTCGGTACCTGTCTGCTCGGCGTCTTCATCGCCGCCAGCTCCGGCTACGCGGTCTCCCGGATGCGTTTCCCCGGCCACCGGCAGCTGATGTGGACCTTCCTGGTCACCCAGATGTTCCCGGTCGCCATCCTGATGGTGCCGCTCTACAACATCCTGGCGAACATGGGCCTGCTGGACACCTACTGGGCCCTGATCCTCGTCTACTGCACCACGGCGATCCCGTACTGCGCCTGGCTGCTCAAGGGATACTTCGACACCATCCCCGCCGAGATCGACGAGGCCGGCCGGATCGACGGGCTCACCCCGTTCGGCACCTTCTACCGGCTGATCCTGCCGCTCGCCCGGCCGGGCCTGGCAGTGGCGGCGTTCTACACGTTCCTCACCGCCTGGGCCGAGGTCGCCTACGCGTCGGTCTTCATGCTCAGCGACGAGAAGTACACCCTCGCCATCGGCCTGACCACCTTCATCAGCGAGCACGACACCCAGTGGGACCTGATGGCCGCGACGTCCGTGCTCATCGCCATCCCGGCCTCACTGTTCTTCTATCTGGTCCAGCGGCACCTGGTCACCGGTCTCACCGCCGGCGCCGCCAAGTCCTGACCCCCCACGAACCGGGGCGCCCGGCTGCCTGACCGGCCGGGTGCCCCCGCTGCCTGACGTTTCGCCCCCACATCGCTGCCCCGAGCCTCAGAGGGATCGAGAATGACCCAGTACCTGGCTGACGCCCACCAGTCCGCCGACCTGACCGCGCCGTCCGCGGACTGGTGGAGAGACGCCGTCATCTACCAGGTGTACCCCCGCAGCTTCGCCGACGGGAACGGCGACGGCATGGGCGACCTTCCGGGCATCCGCAGCCGTCTCTTGTACCTCAGGGACCTCGGCGTCGACGCGGTGTGGCTGAGCCCCTTCTACGCCTCCCCGCAGGCCGACGCCGGTTACGACGTCGCCGACTACCGGGCCATCGACCCCATGTTCGGCACGCTCCTGGACGCCGACGCGCTGATCCGGGACGCGCACGAACTGGGGCTGCGCATCATCGTCGACCTGGTGCCCAACCACTCCTCGGACGCCCACGAGTGGTTCAGGCGCGCGCTGCAGGAGGGCCCCGGGTCCGCGCTGCGCGACCGCTACCACTTCCGTCCCGGCAAGGGCGCGAGCGGCGAACTCCCGCCCAACGACTGGGAGTCCATTTTCGGCGGCCCCGCCTGGACCCGTACCGAGAACCCCGACGGGACGCCCGGCGACTGGTATCTCCACCTGTTCGCCCCGGAGCAGCCGGACTTCAACTGGGAGCACCCGGCCGTCGCCGACGAGTTCCGCTCGATCCTGCGCTTCTGGCTCGACATGGGCGTCGACGGCTTCCGTATCGACGTCGCCCACGGCCTGGTCAAGGCGGAGGGCCTGCCCGACCTCGGCGGCAGCGACCAGCTGAAGCTGCTGGGCATTGACGTCATGCCCTTCTTCGACCAGGACGGCGTCCACGAGATCTACCGCACCTGGCGCACGATCCTCGACGAGTACCCCGGCGACCGCATCGCCGTGGCCGAGGCCTGGACCCCGACCGTCCAGCGGACCGCCAACTACGTACGCCCCGACGAGCTGCACCAGGCGTTCAACTTCCAGTACCTGGGCACCCATTGGGACGCGGCCGAGCTGCGCGGCGTCATCGACGAGTCGCTGGACGCCATGCGGCCCGTCGGTGCCCCGGCCACCTGGGTGCTCTCCAACCACGACGTGACCCGCCACGCCACCCGTTTCGCCGGCCCGCCCGCCGGCACCCAGATCCGTGAGGCCGGCGACCGCGAGCTCGGGCTGCGACGCGCCCGCGCGGCCACGTTGCTGATGCTCGCGCTGCCCGGCTCCGCGTATCTCTACCAGGGCGAGGAACTCGGTCTGCCCGACGTCACCGATCTGCCCGACGCGGTCCGCCAGGACCCGGCGTTCGGCCGCACCGAGGGCCAGGACGGCTTCCGCGACGGCTGCCGGGTGCCGATCCCGTGGACCACCGAGGGCTCCTCGTACGGCTTCGGTGCGGGCGGCAGCTGGCTGCCCCAGCCGGACACCTGGGCCGCCCTGAGCGTCGAGGCGCAGACCGCGGACCCCGACTCGACCCTGGAGCTGTACCGCAGCGCTCTGGCGGCACGGCGCGAGAACCCGGCGCTGGGCGCGGGCGACGCGGTCGAGTGGCTGGACGCCCCCGAGGGGGTGCTCGCCTTCCGCCGGGAGGGCGGCTTCGTCTGCACCGTCAACACGACCGGCGCGGCCGTGCGGATACCCGCACCCGGCCGCGTCGTGCTGGCCAGCGTCGCCGTCGCCGCGGCCGACGGCGAGGCCGTACTGCCCGCGGACACGACCGTCTGGTGGGCGGTGTGACGATTCCTCCGTCGCGGGGCGGCGCCGTCCGGACCGGCGTCGCCGCCCCGCGGCTCGCGGACATCGCGGCCCAGGCCTCGGTCAGCGAGGCGACCGCCAGCCGGGTCATGAACGGCAAGCCGGGCGTGGCGAGCGGTACCCGTCAGCGGGTGCTCGCGGCGCTGGACGTGCTCGGATACGAGAGGCCCGTACGGCTGCGGCAGCGCAGCGCGGGCCTCGTCGGCCTGCTCACCCCCGAGCTCACCAACCCGATCTTCCCCGCCTTCGCCCAGGCGCTGGAGCAGGTGCTGGCCGGCCACGGCTACACACCGGTGCTCTGTACACAGCTGCCGGGCGGTGCGACGGAGGACGAACTGGTCGAGCAGCTCCAGGAGAGCGGCGTCAACGGCATTGTGTTCCTGTCCGGACAGCACTCCGACACCTCGGCCGATCACTCGCGCTATGCCGAACTCGTGGCCCGTGGAGTCCCGTTCGTCCTCATCAACGGCCACAGTGAGCGCGTCAGCGCGCCGTGCGTCTCCTGCGACGACCGGACGGCGATGCGGATGGCCGTGACCCATCTCGCCGAGCTGGGGCACGAGCGGATCGGTCTCGCGATCGGCCCCGTCCGCTATGTGCCGGCGCAGCGCAAGACCGAGGGCTTCCTCGCCGCCCTCGTCTCCATCCTCGGCTACACCGAAGCGGCGGCCGAACAGCTCGTGCAGCGCTCCCTGTTCAGCGTCGAGGGCGGCCACGCCGCGGCCGGCGCACTGCTGGACAAGGACTGCACCGCCATCGTCTGCGGCAGCGACATGATGGCCCTCGGCGTGGTCCGGGCCGCACGGGAACGCGGACTGGACGTGCCGTACGACCTCTCGGTGGTCGGATTCGACGACTCCCGTCTGGTGGCGTTCACCGATCCGCCGCTGACGACGGTCCGCCAGCCGGTGAAGGCAATGGCGTCCGCGGCGGTCGGCGCGCTCCTCGAGGAGCTGCAGGGAAGTCCCGTGCAGAGCACGGAGTATGTGTTCCAGCCCGAACTCGTGGTCCGCGGCAGCACCGCGCAGGCACGCCGCTAGGGCCTGATGCCGACAACAGGCCTTGGGAGTGCTCCGCGCCGGGCGCGAGCGGTGCTCCGGAGCCGGCGGGTGACCGGACCGGCCGGACGGGCGCGTGGGGTCCGGGCTGCCGGCCCCCCGGCCGACCGGCCCGGAGTCATGGCTGAAAACTAACACCGCTGCAAGTCTTGCGAAAGACCTTGCAGTTGGGAAACGGCAACATTTCCGCGGTGCAACACCGGTGTGTCCAAAGGGTTGACCGCGGACCGGCGGAATCGTACGGTCGCGACCGCAATAACTTTCTGCTGCCTTGCAGCAAGAACCCTCATAGGCCTTACGGGCACGGCGCGTTGCCGGACAAGGCTTCTCCGTCACCCGCACCTCCCCCCATGCAGGAGGAAAAATGGCCGGCAGACCTCTGGCCGCAGCGCTCGCCCTGGTGGCGTGCGCGGCGGTGAGTGTGGTTGCACCGGCGGGCACCGCGCAGGCGGCACCGCCGGGGGACAAGGACGTCACGGCTGTCCTTTTCGAGTGGAAGTACGCATCGGTCGCCACGGCGTGCACCGGCGCCCTGGGCCCCGCCGGATACGGCTATGTCCAGGTCTCCCCGCCCCAGGAGCACGTCCAGGGTCCCCAGTGGTGGACCTCGTACCAGCCCGTGAGCTACAAGATCGCCGGGCGGCTCGGCGACCGCTCGTCCTTCGCCGCGATGGTGAACGCCTGCCACGCCGCGGGGGTCAAGGTCGTCGTCGACTCGGTGATCAACCACATGGCCTCGGCGGACGGGGTGGGCACCGGGGGCTCGTCGTACACGAAGTACACCTACCCCGGGATCTGGTCAGGCGCCGACATGGACGACTGCCGGGTGAACACCAGCAACTACCAGGACCGGGGCAACGTCCAGAACTGCGAGCTCGTCGGCCTCGCGGACCTGGACACCGGCGAGGACTACGTACGCGGCCGGATCGCCGCCTACCTCAACGACCTGCTGTCGCTCGGCGTCGACGGCTTCCGCATCGACGCGGCCAAGCACATGCCGGCGGCGGACCTCGCCAACATCAAGTCCCGGCTGAGCAATCCGTCCGTGTACTGGAAGCAGGAAGCCATCCACGGCGCGGGCGAGGCCGTCTCGCCGAGCGAGTACCTCGGCACCGGCGACGTCCAGGAGTTCCGCTACGCCCGGGACCTCAAGCGGGTCTTCAACAACGAGAACCTCGCCTATCTGAAGAACTACGGCGAGGGCTGGGGCTACATGGAGTCGGGGAAGTCGGCGGTCTTCGTCGACAACCACGACACCGAACGCGGCGGCGACACCCTCAGCTACAAGGACGGCGCCACCTACACGCTGGCCAACGTCTTCATGCTGGCCTGGCCCTACGGCTCCCCGGATGTCCACTCCGGCTACGAGTGGTCGGACCGGGACGCGGGCCCGCCGAACGGCGGGACGGTGAACGCGTGCTGGCAGGACGGCTGGAAGTGCCAGCACGCATGGCCGGAGATCAAGTCCATGGTCGCGTTCCGCAGCACGGCGCGTGGGCAGGGCGTCGTGAACTGGTGGGACAACGGGGGCGACCAGATCGCCTTCGGGCGCGGCACGAAGGCGTATGTCGCCATCAACCACGAGTCGTCGTCCCTCACGAGGACCTTCCAGACGTCGCTGCCCGCCGGCGGCTACTGCGACGTGCAGTCGGGCCGGTCCGTGACGGTCGGTTCCACGGGCCAGTTCACGGCGACGCTCGGTCCGAACACGGCGGTGGCGCTGCACGCGGGAGCCCGCAGCTGCGGCTAGTCCCCTGCCGGGGCTCCACCCCGGACCCCGCGCCTCGGTCTCCGGCGGACGACGTCCGGCGGAGACCGAGGACACGCGAAGCGCGTACGGGGCGGAGCCCCCGACACCACCCTCATCCAAGGAGACCCACCCCGGTGACCACCACCACCCCGCGCGGCACCGCACTCGCCGTCGCGTTCGCCCTCTTCGCCGCGGTCATACCCGGCGGGTCCGCCGCCCTCGCGGCCGCCCCGCCGGACAAGGCGCCCGCACCCCCCTCGGACAGGACACTCGCCCGGGCACAGGCCCGCCACGACCTCACCCGCGAGCAGTTCTACTTCGTCCTCCCCGACCGCTTCGCCAACGGCGACACCGCCAACGACCGCGGCGGACTCGACGGCGACCGGCTCAGGACCGGGTACGACCCCGCCGACAAGGGCTTCTACCAGGGCGGCGACCTCAAGGGCCTCACCCGCAAGCTCGACTACATCAAGGGCCTCGGCACCACCGCCATCTGGCTCGCCCCCATCTTCAAGAACCGGCCCGTCCAGGGCACCGGCAATGGGGGTACCTCCCAGGCCGACGGCTCTGGGGGAGCGTCCGCCGGGTACCACGGGTACTGGATCACCGACTTCACCCAGGTCGACCCCCACTTCGGCACCAACCAGGACCTCGAGACCCTCATCGACAAGGCCCACGGCAAGGGCATGAAGGTCTTCTTCGACGTCATCACCAACCACACCGCCGACACCGTCGACTACGCCGAGAAGAAGTACGGCTACCGGCCCAAGGGCGCCCACCCCTACCTCGACCGCAGCGGCCGTCCCTTCGACGACCGCGCCGGCATCCCCGCGGTGGACGAGGACGCGTTCCCGTACACCCCGAAGAACACCGGAACCAAGGTGCCGAGCTGGCTCAACGACCCCACGATGTACCACAACCGCGGCGACTCCACCTTCGCCGGGGAGAGCTCCGAGTACGGCGACTTCTCCGGCCTCGACGACCTGTGGACCGAGCGGCCCGAGGTCGTCACGGGCATGGAGCGGATCTACCAGAAGTGGGTCCGCGACTTCGACATCGACGGTTTCCGCATCGACACCGTCAAGCACGTCGACATGGACTTCTGGACCCAGTGGGCCACCGCGCTCGACGCGTACGCGGCGAAGCAGGGCCGCGACGACTTCTTCATGTTCGGCGAGGTCTTCGCCGCGGACCCGGCGATCACCGCGCCGTACGTCACCCGCGGCCGGCTCGACGCCACCCTCGACTTCCCCTTCCAGGACGCGGCCCGCGCCTACGCCTCCCAGGGAGCCTCCGCCGACCGGCTCGCGAACACGTTCGCCGCGGACTACCGCTACACCAGCGACAAGGCCAACGCCTATGAGCAGGTGACCTTCCTCGGCAACCACGACATGGGCCGCATCGGCACCTTCCTGGAACAGGACAACCCGAAGGCCGACGACGCCGAGCTGCTGAAGCGGGCCCGGCTCGCCAACGAGCTGATGTTCCTGAACCGCGGCAACCCGGTCGTCTACTACGGCGACGAGCAGGGCTTCACCGGCGCAGGCGGCGACAAGGACGCCCGCCAGACCCTGTTCGCCTCCAAGACCACGGACTACCTGGACGACGACCAGATCGGCACCGACCGCACCCACGCGTCCGACGCGTACGACACGGCACACCCCCTCTACCGGTCGATCGCCGCACTGTCGAAGCTCACCAGGACCCATCCCGCGCTGCGGGACGGAGTCCAGCAGCAGCGGTACGCCCAGGGTTCCGTGTACGCCGTCTCCCGTACGGACGCCAAGGCCCGTGTCGAGTACGTCGTCGCCGCCAACAACGCCGACACCCCGAAGACCGTGACCTTCCCGGTCGGCGCGGCCGGCTTCCGCACGGTCCACGGCGGTTCCCAGGCCGTCCACGCCGTCGACGGGAAGATCACCGTCACCGTCCCCGCTCTCTCCGCCCTGGTGCTGCAGGCGACCGGGCCGCTGCCCCAGCCGGCCGCCAAGCCCACGATCAGCCTGAAGGCCCCGGCCGCAGGAGCCCACGGCACCGTCGAGCTCGCCGCCGACGTGGACGGCGGACAGCTCAACCGGGTCGTCTTCGCCGCCCAGAGCGGCAACGGGAAGTGGCGCACCCTCGGCAGCGCCGACCACGCCCCGTACAAGGTCACCCAGCACATCGACGCCAAGGCCGGAACACCTCTGCGGTACAAGGCGGTTGTGGTGGACTCCGCGGGCCGCACCGCGAGCGCGCTCGCCTCGACGACCGCGGGACAGGCGCCGCCGCCCGAGAAGCCCGGGGCCGTGGACCGCGACCACGCCGTCGTCCACTACCAGCGGCCCGACGGCGACTACGACGGCTGGCAGCTGAAGTCGGGCTCCACCACCGCGTCGTTCACCGGCCGCGACGCCTACGGCGCGTTCGCCTGGATCAAGCTCGCCGAGGGCGCGGCCACCGTGCCGTACACCGTCGAGAAGAACGGCACCGCCGACGGTCCGCAGCGCACCGTCGACCTGGCCCGCACCGGCGAGGTGTGGATCGCGCAGGGCAAGGACGCCCAGGCGGACACGGCACCCGACGGTGCCTATCCGCCGCAGGACAAGGCGAAGGCGGTGCTGCACTACCAGCGCCCCGACGGCGACCACGACGGCTGGGGTCTGCACACCTGGACCGGCGCCGCGAACCCCACCGACTGGTCCAAGCCGCTCCAGCCCGTGCGCACCGACGCGTACGGAGTGACCTTCGAGGTGCCGCTCGCCGCGGGCGCGACCTCACTCAGCTACATCCTGCACAAGGGCGACCAGAAGGACCTGCCCACCGACCAGTCGCTCGACCTCGCCACCCACGGCAACGAGGTGTGGCTGCTCGCCGGACAGCCGAAGTACCTGCTCCCGCAGATCGGCGGCGCGCCCTCGCTCGACCTCGGCAAGGCCGAGGCCCAGTGGATCGACCGGAACACCGTCGTCTGGAAGGTGAAGGCCACCGAGGCCACCAGCCAGCAGCTGGTGTACGCCGGGAACGGCGGCATCTCGGTCGAGGACGGCGCCCTGAGCGACGAGGGCCGCTGGCTCCGGCTCGCCCCCGCCGCGCTGACCGACGCACAGAAGGCCCGGTACCCGCACCTCAAGGAGTTCCCGGCGTTCACCGTCGACCCGCGCGACCGGGACCGGGTGCGCGCATCACTGCGCGGCCAGATCGTCGCCACCCAGCGGGCCGCGAACGGTGCCCTGCTGGCCGCCACCGGTGTGCAGACGGCCGGGGTCCTCGACGACCTGTACGCGGCCGCCGCCACCAGGGCCGCCCTCGGGCCGGTCTTCCACCGCGGCAGCCCGACCCTGTCCCTGTGGGCGCCGACCGCGCGCTCCGTCTCCCTCGAACTCGACGGCAAGAGCGTCGCGATGCGACGGGACGACGCGTCGGGCGTCTGGTCGGTCACCGGCAACAAGTCGTGGGCGGGCAAGCCGTACCGCTACGCCGTCACCGTCTGGGCGCCCAGCGTCGGAAAATTGGTCACCAACAAGGTCACCGACCCCTACTCCACCGCCCTGACCACCAACTCCGCCCGGAGCCTGGTCGTCGACCTCAAGGACCCCCGGCTCGCCCCGCGCGGCTGGAGTTCCCTGAAGAAGCCCGCCGCCGTACCCCTGCGCGACGCGCAGATCCAGGAACTGCACGTCCGCGACTTCTCCGTCGCGGACCGCACCGCGCAGCACCCGGGCGGGTACCTCGCCTTCACCGACCGCGACTCGGCCGGGACGAAGCATCTGAAGTCACTCGCCGCGAGCGGCACGTCGTACGTGCATCTCCTGCCCGCCTTCGACATCGGCACCATTCCCGAGCGCAGGTCCGACCAGTCGCAGCCCGCGTGCGACCTGAAGGTGTACGCACCCGACTCGGACGAGCAACAGGCCTGCGTCGCCGAAGCCGCCGCGAAGGACGCGTACAACTGGGGCTACGACCCGCTGCACTACACCGTCCCGGAGGGCTCGTACGCCTCCGACCCCGAAGGGACCCGGCGCACGGTCGAGTTCCGGCAGATGGTGCAGGCCCTCAACGGCAACGGGCTGCGCACCGTCATGGACGTCGTCTACAACCACACCGTGGCCGGCGGCCAGGCGGACAAGTCCGTACTCGACAAGATCGTGCCCGGCTACTACCAGCGGCTGCTCGACGACGGCACCGTCGCCACCTCCACCTGCTGCGCCAACACCGCGCCCGAGAACGCCATGATGGGCAAACTGGTCGTGGACTCGATCGTCACCTGGGCGAAGGAGTACAAGGTCGACGGCTTCCGCTTCGACCTCATGGGCCACCACCCGAAGGCCAACATCCTGGCCGTCCGCAAGGCGCTCGACGCCCTCACCGTCGCCAGGGACGGCGTGGACGGGAAGAAGATCGTCCTGTACGGCGAGGGCTGGAACTTCGGCGAGATCGCCGACGACGCCCGGTTCGTCCAGGCGACCCAGAAGAACATGGCCGGCACCGGCATCGCGACCTTCTCCGACCGCGCGCGTGACGCGGTGCGCGGCGGCGGGCCCTTCGACGAGGACCCCGGCGTCCAGGGCTTCGCCTCCGGGCTGTTCACCGACCCCAACACCTCGTCGGCGAACGGCACCCCGGCCCAGCAGAAGGCCCGCCTGCTGCACTACCAGGACCTGATCAAGGTCGGGCTCACCGGCAACCTCGCCGCGTTCGCCTTCACCGACAGCAGCGGCCGTACGGTCAAGGGCTCGGAGGTCGACTACAACGGCGCACCCGCCGGATACGCGGCCGCGCCCGGTGACGCCCTCGCCTACGCGGACGCGCACGACAACGAGTCGCTCTACGACGCCCTCGCCTTCAAGCTGCCGAAGGGCACATCGCCGGACGACCGGGCACGTATGCAGGTGCTGGCGATGGCGACCGCCGCGCTCTCCCAGGGCCCGGCGCTCTCCCAGGCCGGTACGGACCTGCTGCGCTCCAAGTCGCTGGACCGCAACTCGTACGACAGTGGTGACTGGTTCAACGCGATCCACTGGGACTGCCGGGACGGCAACGGCTTCGGCCGGGGACTGCCGCCCGCGGCGGACAACAAGCCCAAGTGGTCGTACGGAAAGCCGCTGCTGACCGCCCCCTCGCTCACGGTCGCCTGCCCCGAGATCAACGCCGCGAGCGCCGCCTACCGGGATCTGCTCGCCATCCGTACCGGCGAGAAGGCGTTCAGCCTCGGCTCGGCCGACCAGGTCCAGGCGGCCGTGTCCTTCCCGCTGTCCGGCAAGGACGAGACACCGGGCGTCATCACCATGAAGACCGGAGACCTGGTCGTCGTCCTCAACGCGACACCGGAGAAGCAGACCCAGCGGATCGGCGCCCTGGCCGGGACCGCTTACACCCTGCACCCCGTGCAGGCGGCCGGTGCGGACCGGGTCACCAGGGGCTCCACGTACGAAGGGAGTTCGGGCACGTTCTCGGTGCCCGCGCGGACGGTCGCCGTCTTCACCCGGCGCTGACGGAAGGCGCGTCCGGTCCGGGCCGGGACCCCGGCCCGGACCGGACGCGCCACTGGGGGATCATGGAGGAGACCACCGTCGCCGTCCGTCGGACAGGGAGCCACGATGCCCCAGATCACCGTCGACTACTCCGAGAACCTCACCTCGCGCTTCGACCGCCAGGGCTTCGCGCACGCCCTGCACCCGCTGATCGTGAAGACCATCGACACCCAACTCGGCGCGTGCAAGACACGGTTCCGCCGGGTCGACGAGACCGTGGTGGCCGGAGGGTCGGCGGACGACGCCGTCGTGCACATCGGCATCGCCCTGCTGCCGGGCCGCACGCCGGAGCTCAAGGCGCTGCTGTCCGAGGCGGTACTCGCTCTCGTCTCGGCCCATGTCGAGCCCGTCGGCGGGGTCGCACCGGTCGTCTCCGCCGAAGTGCGCGACCTGGAGCCGTCCTACCGCAAGCGCTGAGCGGGCACCCCGGGCAGCACCGCGGGACCGAACGCCACGAGCCGGCCGACGAGATCACCGAACGACCCGTCGGCCGGCTCGCCCGCGAGTACGGCGGTCAGAACGGCCGCCATCTCCTCGTCGTACGCGGCGCTCACCGCGCACAGTGCCGCGAAGTCGTGCACCAGCTGCAACTCCAGCTCGGAGCGCGGGATCCTGCGGCCGTCCAGCCAGATCAGCGCGGTCGATTCGGCGAGCGACACCCAGGAGCGGATCACCAGGGCCAGGCGCGCCGACGGCGTCACGATGCCGAGGTGGTCCAGGATCTGCTCGTACGCGGCCTGCCGGACCCCGTCGATCATCGCGTTCGCATCGGTGGAGCCGGCGGCCGGGCCGCCGCGCATCAGGGCGGAGAAGCCGGGGCCGTGCTCGTCGACGAAGTCGAAGTACCGGCGCATCACCCGCAAAAGCCGCTCGCTCAGCGGCCCTTCGTGCGGTTCGACGAAGCGTCCTGCCAGCTCGTCCGCGGCCCGGCGCAGCGCGGCCTCGTACAGACTCTGCTTGCCCGGGAAGTAGTGGTAGACGAGCGGCCGGGAGATTCCCGCGGCCGCGGCGATCTCGTCGATCGACACCTCGTCGGGGGAGCGGGCGCTGAAGAGCTCCAGCGCCACGCCGATCAGCTGCTGTCTGCGCTCCTCGACGCCCATCCTGCGGCGTACCCCGGTCGTCATGCGAATACCCTACCGACTACCGGACGTGTGTCCGTTCCGCAGGTCCGGCGCCCGGGCCCGCTCAGTGCAGCGCGCCCACCCGGCTCCCGTTCGCCAGGCGGCCGTTGAGCTCCGCCCGCGCGCCCTTCTTCGCCGGCACCGTCAGCAGCCGGCCGACGGAGGTGCCGTCCACCCCGCCCGATGTGGCGAGTGACGCGAACTGCCCGCTGCCCGCCGCCAGGACGTACCACTTGCCCGCCCGTGACTTCCACAGCACACCCGCCAGCACCTTCGGATCCCGTACCCCGCAGGCCGGTGAGTCCTCCGCCCGCGCCGCGATGGCGCCGGGTGCGCCGGGCGGCGTTCCGGGCGCGTGGAACTGTGCCATCACCCGGCTGCCCCGCCCCCGCCAGGTCTCCGCCCGCGTGCACAACCAGGCCGCCGTGCCGTTCGACTCGGGCAGCTGCTGCTGGGCGTACGGCCACAGGTTGACGCTGCGGACGCCGTGCGTGCGCACCCCGGGCAGCAGACAGGCCGTACGCGCCCATGCCGCGCGCTCCGCCTTCCCCGCGACATCCTTCGGGGCGGAGGGGGCGCCGTATGTCAGCCGGGCGGGCGTCAGTTCACCGAGATCGGCCAGCAGCCGTCCCGCCGTGCCGTCCCGCAGCTCCAGCACGTCCCAGTCCCGACAGTCCCGTGCCATGGCCGGACTCGGCAGCGGGGCGGTGAGCCCGTCGGCGGTACGCCGCAGCGGCCGGGGCCCGCTGGCGGGGGCCAGCAGGTCCCGTACGGACGTCCCGCGCACCCAGGGAGCCGTCAGATAGCGCACGTTGCCGTCGGTGCGGCCGGCCACCAGCGCACCCGCCGACGTGGAGTCCGCCCCGTCCGTACGGGCGAAGTCGAGCGCCACACCGCCGGTGCCGCTCTTCGGCTCGGCGTAGCGCACGGCCCGCAGGCCGTCGTGCAGCAGCACCACCCGAGCCTGGTCGACCTCACCCGCGTACAGCAGTTGCGGCGGACCCATCGGCGGCCCGGGCGGAGTGGCGGGGGTCGCCGAGACCTGGACGCCGCTGCCCGGACGCGCCCAGACCGCGAGCGCCCGTCGCAGCAGGGCACGGTCGCCGGTGAGGGCGCCGCGGGCGGGCCAGACCGAGAAGTCCGTACGGGAGGACAGCTGCCACACCGTGGGGGAGACCCGCACGAGCCGGGCCGGATCCAGCGCCGACTCGGCCGCGGGGTTGCGGGCGTAGGCCGGTGCCGCCGCCCCGTCCGGACCCCAGCCCTCGCCGGGCAGCCCGAGGAGCGCGCCGCACACCGCCAGCGCGACCGCCGCCACGACCGCCGCCCTGAAGTGCTGGCGGCGGCGCATCAGATCGGTGGGCCGCGCCTGCAGGGAACAGGGGTCGAACTCGGGGGAGCCGAGCAGTGCCGTGTCACCGA
This sequence comes from uncultured Actinomycetota bacterium, assembly GCA_963836215.1. Taxonomy (GTDB): domain Bacteria; phylum Actinomycetota; class Actinomycetes; order Streptomycetales; family Streptomycetaceae; genus Streptomyces. Next base: position 2,089,539 of record CAWIIU010000005.1, on the reverse strand, counting down.
CCACGCCCTCGGCCTCGACGAGCGCCATGTGCGGGTCGTCCACCCCCGCCTCCGACAGCACCCGCAGCACGTCGGCGTCGGGCAGCTCCTCCAGACCGCGCAGGACGTACGCCGCGCGAGCGGGCCCCGACAGCGAGGAAAGGCTCTGGTCCAGGGCGAGTTCATCGGCGCCGCCGGAACGCGGGAAGACCCGCAGCCCCCACACGTGCGGCAGCAGCGGTGGCAACTGCGCCCGCTTCGGCCGGGCGAACCGCTTCAACGGCAGCCCGGCGTCCAGCGCCTGGCGCAGCACCCGCCCCCGCACATACACATAGCCCGGTCCGGCATCGCCCGGAGCCGTACCGGACACCGCGCCCGCGTTCCCCGCGGGGGCGGTCCGGCCGCGCGGCAGCGAGCGCTGCGCGAGCGCGTGCGCCGTCAGCACACGGCGGTTGCGGCCGAGGGACGGCGGCAGGACGAGATACGCGATCCGCACCAGCCGCGGATAGTGCTCGACCAGCGCCGCCTCGGCCTGCTCGAGATGGACGGGCCCCGGGGCCGGAACGGAAGCCGGCGGGGCGGGCGGGGAGACGACATCCTGTGGGCGCACGTTCAGCAGAACGAGCGAATCGTCCTATGGTCACCGCCGCTGCCCGCCGACCGGTTCAGCCGAGCGCCCATCCGCTGAACCGCACGGTGCCGCGCGCCCCGCTGCCACCGTTTATGGCCGTCATGAACAGGCCCACGTCCTGCACGGCGGCGGCCCCGCGTACGGACACCGTGGCGACCGTGCGCCAGGTCGTGCCGCCGTCGGTGGAGCAGGCCCCGGTGAACGACGTTCCCGCGTTACGGGTCAGCCGCAGCAGAACCGGCGCCTTCACGCCCGTGACCTGCTTGTAGGTGTCCAGCGTGCCGTCGCCGTTCGTGTCGTACGACAGCGCGACGCCGCGCGAGGGGGTGACCGCCAGATTGACGAAGCCGGGCGCACCAGGGGTGGCCAGGCTGTTGCGGACGATGATGCCGGCCCGCGCCCAGGCGCCGGTGTTGTCCTGGGCGTCCACGCGCAGCAGCACACTCCGTCCCGGTGTCAGCGCGGCCTCCCGGTAGGCGGTGCCGAACTGTGCGGTGCCACGCCACAGGTCGATGCCCGCGCCGTTGACGTCGATGCGGTCACCGAGCTGCCCGAAGACCGCCGCGTTGCTGGTGAAGGTGCGCCATGCGGGATCGAGCGGCGCGGCCACGTGCAGGAGGCCCTTCTGCGTGACCGACACACGCTCCGCGCCCCGCGGCCCGTACTGCGTGCGCAGTTCGTACGGCAGCGGACGCAGCGGCTCGGTGAGCGGTTCGGGCGGTGCCGTCACCCGCCAGGCGACCGACCCGGTGCCCCCCGCCGGCACCCGCACGACCCAGGTGGGACCCTGCGGTTCGGCGTCCTGCCCGGTCAGCCCGAAGTCGACGCGGCCGGTGGACCGCAGGCCGTTGACGTTGCGGAAGGCCGCCGTGACCGTGCCCTCGCTGCCGGGCGTGAAGGCCGGCGGGTCCACCGACACCTCCGTGAACCCCTGGTAGGGGGCGGTGGCGAGGATGTCGTGGACCCGGCGTGCGGTGCGGTGGGCGTCGCCGGTCGGCCGCACCGGATGGGCGGTGCGGTCCCTGGTCCACGCCTCCTCGGCCGGATACCAGTCGAAGGCCCTCGGCGCGCGTCCCTCCGCCAGCGCGGTCGCCAGCTCGTCCAGATACGCCTCCCACTGCGGCAGATGCACCTCGTTGATCAGTCCGTGCCAGTCGCGGTTGGCGTAGTTGCTGAGCTGGTCCGCGGCGGCGCGGTCCGCCCAGGTGGTGATCAGCGCGCGGGCCGTGCGCTCCAGCTCCACGGCCTCGTCCGTGCTGGTGGCCAGCCGTTTGGCGTCCTCGAGCCACGGCCCGAGCAGAAAGGCGCGATGGCAGCCGGCCATCGTGTCGCTCAGCCGCATCAGCTTCAGCCAGAGGGCGGAAAGGGCGCGGAACGTGGCGACGTCCTGGTGGAGATATGCGGCGCGCAGCGGCAGCTGAAGGGTGCGGGAGCGGTTGGCCAGAGCCTGGCGGGCCAGATCGGTCAGGTCGTGGCGGTACGCGTCCGAGTCGCGCAGCGACGGCCGTACGCCCAGCAGCGCCGCGAACGCCCGGTCGAAGCCCGCGGGGTCGAAGGCCGTGCCGATGGACGAGGTGAGGCTCGGGCGGCGGCTGAACAGCGAGTCGTGGGGACGGCCGTCGGTGCTGGTCAGCCGGTACGCGGTCGTGGCGAGATGCGCGAAGGCGGTGCGCGCCGACCGGTCCTCGCCGCCGTAGCGGATCTCGGCGTACTGCGCGAACCACGCGTCCCGGTCGATCTTCTCCTCGCGCCAGGCCAGCTCGCTGAACAGTTCCAGCGCCGCCGGATCACGCTCGGCGGCCTCCGGCATGTACGCGGTGCCGGCGAGCGCGCTGCCCGGCTTGTCGCGCCAGGCGGTGAACTTCTCGGTCCAGCGGTCGGTGTTGGCGCCGACGGTCGTACGGCCGCCGAAGTTGGGGATGGTGCCGAAGGTGTACGGCGCCCCGCCCCACTCCTTCTCCCGGTCGGTGACGGTGTCCAGGTCGGAGAGCCCGTCGACGATCAGCACCCGGCTGGTGTCGATGGCGTCCAGCAGCGCCGGGCGCGGGTTGGACTGCCAGCCGAGGATCACCCAGGTCGCGCCGGGCCGTGCGGTCTGCAGGGACTTCTCGACCGCGCGGGCGGCGTCCGGCACGGGGACGTCTCCGGCCGTGCCGCCCTCGTGCAGCAGGTCCATCTTGAAGTGGCCGACGTCGCCGAACAGTTCTTGCTGGTGCCGGTAGAAGGCAGCGGCGACGTCGGTGAAGCTCCGGGTGCGGGGGTCGAGCCAGTCGGGGCGGCGCAGCCCGTTCCAGGTGCCCTGCGGGACGACCCGGGCGCCGGGGTTGCGGGCGGCGAAACCGTCCGGGACCGTGCCGAAGTACCCCGGGAGCACCGGATGCATCCCGAGCTCCCGCATCCGGTCCGCGATCCGGCGGCCGAGGCCGGCGCGCCTGTCGATGAGCGCGGGCGACATCGGGCCGCCGTACCCGCTCATGTTCTGCAGCAGCCACCACGGCTGGTGCGAGGGCGCGGGCAGCCAGGTGCGGGCCTCGGTGTCGGAGTAGCCGAAGTCCCTCAGGAGGCGGTGGTAGACGGCCTCCTGGCCGGGGGTGACCAGGACCTCGTTGCAGCCGTGCAGCGCGAGGACGTCCAGCAGGCGCTCCCAGCGGGCCCAGTCGGCGTACGGGGCGGTGTAGCCGTCATGCGTGTCGTTGTACGCGAACCGGTGCGGTACGGTCGCCGACCGCTCCAGCGTCCGCTGCGGGGCGGGTAACCGGCGGGGCAGTTCGAGCACGCTGCCCGACCAGGAGATGTGGGCCCGGCAGACGTACTTCAGATACCAGTGCACCCCGGTGAGCAGGACGGCTCCGGAGGTGCCGGCGACCTCGATCCGGCCGGCGGAGCCGCTCACACGGAAGCGTTCGGCGCCGTCGAGCGCACGCAGCCGGAACTGGCCGGCGTGCCGGGGCAGCAGCCGCCGGAGGGCGGCATCCACCGGTTCCGTCGCGAACGGCGGGGCCCCGCGCGCGGGCTCGGGGGGCGCGGCGGCGGCAGGGGCATGTCCGGCGAGGGCCGCACCCGCACCGACGGCGCCCGCGGTGCCCAGCACCGCACGTCTCGACAGCTCGTACATCAGCGCTCCTCCGTGTCGTCCACGTCACAGGCGGTGAATGCGTGGCGCAGGTTACCCGTCGTTCGACTCCACGAAAGGGCGGCGGCAGGGCACGATGGCCGAATGCGGACGAGTACGAAAACAGGCGCGCGGCGTACAGCACGCGCAGCACTGGCAGTTATGGCACTGACCCTGGCCGCGGCCTGCGGTTCCTCCGGCGACGGCGACGGGCGTGGCGACGAGAAGGTGCCGAAAACGGCGACCGGAACGCTCGAACAGATCGCCGCCAAAGCGGAGTGCAAGCCGAACATCCAGACGAACGCGAAAGAGCTGCGGCAGGCGAACTGCACCACCGGCGACGGCAAGTACGTGCTCGCCACCTTCGCCACCGACCGCGGCCAGCGCGAGTGGATCAACGAGGCCAAGGACTACGGCGGCTCGTACCTCGTGGGCCGCAAGTGGGTCGCCGTCGGTGACGAGAAGGTCGTCACGACGCTGCGCGGCCGGCTCGGCGGCTCGGTGGAGGCCGGCACCCAGCACGGATCGGGTGGCGACGAGGGAAGCACCGGCCACGGGAGCAGCGAGGGCCACACCGGTCACACCGGGCACCACAGCGGCTGATCCGCCGGGGCGCCGCCACGGGGGGGCCGGTGACAGGGGCCGGGGACGCGAAAAGGCCCCCCGTGGCGGGGGGCCGATTCGTCACCGGTCCAGTGGGTCAACCCAACCGGGTCACTGGCACTTCTGGCCGCTGTTGATGCAGTCCACCACCTCGTTCATGACGTTCTCGTCGAAGACATTGATGAAGTCGCCATGGTCCGTGATGGGCTTGTGCAGCTGCTCGGGGAAGGAGTCGACCGCAAAGCCCGGGCCCGGAGGCACGTCGTAGACGATCCGCTGGACCAGCTGGGGAATCGCCTGGAAGCCGTCACCGCACTGACCGTTCTCGTCCGCAAACGCGACGTGGGTGCGGTGGTTGGCACTGTCGATGTTCTGGCCGTCCCAGCAGCTCTGGAACTTGAACGAGCGCACGACCTGGCTGCCCTCGGGGCAGATCGGGTACTTGTCCGTCAGCTGACGGTCCTCGAATCCCGTGCAGCTCCAGGACGCATTCGCGTTCGCGTCACCGTTGGTGAATGCCTTGGCGTCACCGGTGATGATGCGAAGGAATCGCGGCATGGCGGTCACCTTGCTGACCGGGCTGCCGACGAAGTCCAGAGTGACCTCGGAAGGCTGCTGGATCTCACCGACATTCTGGTCGTTGCCGCCGCCGTCAGCCTGGGCGTCGTTCTCGTCCTGGCCGTTCTGCAGGCGCAGAACGGGCCAGTAGTAGGTCGACTTGTCGCCCTGGTTCTGGCAGGTGGTGTCGCCGTTGGCGAGATCGTCATCACTCGCGAAAGCGTCATTGGCCTGGTTGCCGACGTAGTCGTGCATATGGTGCGCGCCATTGGCCACACCGGGAGCGACGATGACATTGTCCGGGTTGAACTTGCCGTTCTCGTTCACTCCGCAGTCGGTGCTGAAGGTGCCCTCGGAGGCATCTCCGTTCTGCTGCGGATTCTGAACGTTCGGCTGGATGGACTGGATGTCGACAAAGTCGTCGTCCTGCGGGCCGTTGCCCGCCTGGCCGCCGTTGTCCTGGTTGCCGCCGTCCTGGCCGCCGTCCTGACCCTGGTTGTCACCACCCTGGTCCTGACCGCCGTCCTGACCCTGGTTGTCACCCTGGTCCTGACCGCCGTCCTGGCCGCCGTCCTGACCTTGGTTGTCACCCTGATCCTGGCCGTCGCCACCGTTGTTGTCGTCACCGGCCAGCTCACAGGGCGCGAGGTCGTCCATGCCCTGCGGCTTCTGGCCGTTACGGCCGATGGCGTTCGAGATCCGGTCGATGCTCGCCTGGCGCTTGCTCTTCAGCGGATTGAGAATCGCGTTCTCCGCAAGCTGCGGATCGCGCTGTATCTGTTCCTTCTGATCAGCGAACTTCTTGTAGGCATCGGTGATCTGGCTGTCTATCGCCGCCAGTTCGCGGTCCACTTCTCCACGGGCCTGCCTCGGCACATCACGGGGAAGTTCATTGGCGACCTCTGGGCAGTCGATGGTGGACGCTTGTCCAGCATTCTCGGCCCGCTGCGTTCGCGGACCGGATGACCAGCCTTCATGCGCGGATGCGTAGAAGTTGACCGCTACTAGCCCACCCCCGCCCAGGATCAGAGCGGCCGAAGCGACGATCGCCCGGTTCGCCAGCGTTGAGCGTTTTCTCGTATTGCGTCCCATGGAACTCCTCTGCTTCGTTGCCGGGTGGGGTTAGGGGGGTCCCGGCAGAGGGAGAAGCGCACCGTTCCATACGGGTGGGGCTCATGGGGTGTTCAAGGGACTTGCGAATTCGTAGAAAGCTCCACCGTCAAATCAGGCATACCGAACGGAAGCCGTCAGCCCCGGTCGAGATAGGCCAGCACCGCCAGTACCCGGCGGTTGTCGTCGTCCGACACCGGCAGCCCGAGCTTGGCGAAGATGTTCGACGTGTGCTTCGCCACCGCCCGCTCGGTGACCACCAGCTGGCCCGCGATCGCCGCGTTGGAACGGCCCTGTGCCATCAGCTCGATGACCTCCCGCTCGCGCGGTGTCAGCCCGCCCATCGGCTTGTCCTGCGCCCGGCGGGACAGCAGCTGCGAGATCACCTGCGGGTCCATCGCCGTGCCGCCCGCCGCCACCCGCCGCACCGCGTCGATGAACTGGTCGGCGTCGAAGACCCGGTCCTTGAGGAGATAGCCGATCCCGCCGTTCCCGTCGGCCAGCAGCTCGCGCGCGTACAACTGCTCCACGTGCTGCGACAGGACGAGCACCGGCAGCCCCGGCCGCGCCCGCCGGGCCGCCAGCGCGCACTGCAGCCCCTCGTCCGTGTGGGACGGCGGAAGCCGGACGTCGACGACAGCGACGTCCGGCTCCAGCTCCGCGAGTGCCGTGGACAGTTCGGGCCCGCTCTCCACCGCGGCCAGGATCTCGAAGTCGTACGCCTCGAGCATGCGCACCAGGCCGTCGCGCAGCAGGAACAGGTCTTCGGCTAGAACAACTCGCAAGGGATCTCCATGGTGACCATGGTGGGACCGCCCGCGGGACTGCTGACGGCCAGGACGCCGTCGAATGTACCGAGCCGGCGTTCGACACCGCTCAGGCCCGATCCGGACCCGATCACGGCGCCGCCCTTGCCGTTGTCCGTGACGGAGATGCGCAGGGCGTTGTCCACGGAGTCGATGTCGACCCAGATCCGGTCCGCGTCCGCGTGCTTGACGGCGTTCGTGAGGGCCTCGCTCACCGCGAAGTACGCCGCCGACTCGACCGGCGCGTCCGCCCGGCCGGGGAGGTCCACGTCCACCTCGGTCGCGACCGGCAGGCGCAGCGCCAGCGCCTTCACCGCGTCGCACAGGCCCCGTTCGGCCAGCACCGGCGGGTGGATGCCGCGCACCAGGTCCCGCAGCTCCGTCAGTGCCTCGGCCGACGACTCGCGCGCCTTGGCGATGAGTTCCTTCGCCTGCGCAGGGTCCTTCTCGATCAGCGCCTCGATCGTGCCGAGGTTCATTCCCATCGCCACCAGGCGCGCCTGCGCGCCGTCGTGCAGATCCCGCTCGATACGGCGCAGTTCGGCCGCCGAGGAGTCCACCGCCTCGTGCCGGGTCTCGGTGAGCCGGTCGATGCGCTGCTCCAACTCCCCTCGGCCGGGGGAGAGCACGGCACCCGCGATACGGAAGTGGGCGCGCACCAGGGCGGGGTTGGCGAGCAGCGCGACACTGATCCAGACCGTGCCGAGCAGCGCGGCGAGCATGGCCGTGAACGTGCTGTCGACGGGCACGAACGAGTACCAGTACGTGCCGCCCCCGTCCACGATCGGCTTCCACAGGCCGAGGAGGAGCAGGAAGCCGAAGATCCCCTCCAGGATCAGTCCCGGCGCGAGAACCGCCACGATCCCGGCGGCCGTCATGTCGACCAGCATCCACCGCATGTCGCGCCAGGTCGCCGGGTCCTTCAGCATCAGCGTGCAGCGCTCGACCAGTCCTGTGATGCCTGTGCGCATGTCCGCGGGGAAGGGCCGGTAGCGGCCCGGTATGCGGACATCGGACCACGTCGCCGCCAGCAGCCGCCGCTGGTTCACATGGGCCCGCACCAGGAGCAGCAGCGGGGGAGTGGTGAACACGCCCACCCCGATGGGGATGAGAGCGATCGACGTCGTCGTCAGCGTGAACAGGGCGACCGAGCCGATCCAGGCCATCAGTGACAGTGCCAGCCCCTGAACTCCGGCCACTGCCGCGGCGCGTGCCTTGGTGATCATCGGTGTTCCCCCTCGTCATCGGTTCGCTCACCAGTGTGGCGGCTGCCGGCGGACGTCCGCACTGGTGGAGGGCACCGGGCCGGGGGTGTACCTGACGACACCCCGGACTCTCGCCCTGGGCCTCGGGAAGAGGGGGCCTCGGCGGCTGGGGCGACGGGTGCCGGATTTCTAGCGTCGTACCCGTCCTGATTCGGCATCTACCTTGGGGGCTCAGGCCATGAGGCGAAACCTCGCGGCACGTATCGGTGTGTGGAGCGCACACCACCGCAAAACGGCGATCATCGGATGGCTGCTCTTCGTGGTCCTGGCCACGGCTCTCGGCGGGGCATCGGGCCTGGTGGAGATGTCCGAGTCGGAGCAGGGCGCGGGCGACTCCGCGCGGGCTCAGAAGATCCTCGACGACGCGGAGCTGGAGCGGCCGGCCGGTGAACTGGTCATGGTCAGCAGCAGGACCGCGGGCGGCTGGAAGGCCGCGGCACGCGATGTGGCCGGGGCGATCGGCAGGACGGGCGAGGCCCGGAAGATCGAGCCTCCACTCGCCTCCGGGAACGGCCGGGAAGCGCTGATCCGCTTCGAGATCAAGGGCGACCCCAAGACGGCCGCCGACCGGGTGCAGCCGGTGCTCGACGCCGTGCAGAAGGCGGGCCGGGCCCACGACGGCGTCGAGGTCCACCAGTTCGGGCAGGCCAGTGCGGAGAAGTGGCTCGGCGATCTGCTCTCCGAGGACTTCCGGCAGGCCGAGTTCACCGCTGTGCCGCTCGCGCTGGGCATTCTGCTCGTGGCCTTCGGCGCGGTCGCCGCCGCGCTGCTGCCGGTCGCACTCGCGCTCACCGCGTGCATGGCGGCCTTCGGCCTGCTCTCGCTCGCCAGCCACCAGCTGCATCTCTTCCAGACGACGTACTCCGTGATGTTCCTGATGGGGCTCGCCGTCGGCGTCGACTACTGCCTGTTCTACCTGCGCCGCGAGCGGGACGAGCGGGCCGCGGGCCACGACGCCGACACCGCGCTGAGGATCGCCGCCGCCACCAGCGGGCGCGCCGTCCTCGTCTCCGGTGTGACCGTGATGCTGGCGATGGCCGGGATGTTCCTGTCCGGGCTGATGCTCTTCAAGGGCTTCGCGCTGGCCACGATCATCGTCGTCTTCATCGCGATGCTGGGCTCGGTGACCGTACTGCCCGCGCTGCTGGCCTGGCTGGGCGACCGGATCGACGCCGGACGCGTACCGTTCCTGAACCGCCGCCGCAAGAAGGGCGTGCACGAGAGCGGCGCCGTCGCCGGCGCGGTGCTGCGGCCCGTACTCGCCCGGCCGAAGCTGTTCGCCTTCGGCGCGGTCGCCGTCCTGCTGGTCCTGGCGGCCCCCGCCGTCGGCATGAAGACCGAACAGCTGGGCCTGGACAAGCAGTTCGGCTCGGACGCCCCGCTGTCGGTCGCGTACAAGAAGATCACCGAGACGTTCCCGGGCGGACCCGAGCCGGCGCGGGTCGTCGTGAAGGCCGACGACATCACCTCCGAGCGGATGCGCGGTGCGCTCGCCGCGTTCGACGACGTCACCGTGCACAAGGCGCAGAACGTCGCCGAGATCGAGGTCCGACTGCCGGGCAGCGGCAGCGACAAGCGCTCCAAGGACGCGCTCGCCGCGCTGCGGGACACCAAGGTGCCCGCCGCGTTCGACGACACCGGCGCGCAGGTGTACGTCGGCGGTGAGCTGGCCGAGTCCGTCGACTTCAACGATCAGCTCAAGCGCGGCATCGTGCCGGTGTTCGCCTTCATCACGGCCGTCACCTTCCTGCTCATGCTCTTCTGCTTCCGGTCCTACGTCATCGCCGTCACCTCGATCCTGCTCAACCTGCTCTCCGTGGCGGCCGCGTACGGCGTCATGGTCGCCGTCTTCCAGCACGGCTGGGGTGCCTCCGCGCTCGGCACGGAGGCCGTGGGAGCGATCGAGAGCTGGATGCCGCTGTTCGTCCTGGTGGTGCTTTTCGGGCTGTCGATGGACTACCACGTGTTCGTGGTGTCACGGATCCGCGAGGCGCGGGACCGGGGCGCGGACACCCGCACCGCGATCCGCGAGGGCATCCGCCGCACCGCAGGCGCGGTGACGGGCGCGGCGGCGATCATGGTCGCGGTGTTCGCGGTCTTCGGCACGCTGTCCATGCAGGACATGCAGCAGATGGGCGTGGGCCTCGCGGTGGCGGTGCTGCTGGACGCGACCATCGTCCGGATGGTGCTGCTGCCGTCGGTGATGGCGGTGCTGGGGGAGCGCAACTGGCGTACGCCGAGGGGACTGCGGTGGCTCCCGGGCCTCGAGCACGGCGAGCCCGATGTGCCGGCGCCCGGCCGCCACGCGGTGCCGGCGAGTGCGGGCCGCTGACCCTCCGGGTGCAGCCGCGAGCGCCGGACCCCTGCAACTGCAGCGGGTCCGGCGCTAGCGTGCGGGCGTCAGTCGCCCAGTACCTTTGCCTCGACCTCCGGGGACAGGCCCACGGCGGGGCGGTCCGGGCGCTGGGGCGCGACCCCGCCGACCGACCGGAGCCACGCCCAGGTGTCGGCCACGGTCTCCGCGGCCGGCCGGCAACGCAGGCCCGCGGCGAGGGCCTTGGCGACGCCGACCTGGTGTACGGACCGGTAGATCTCGGGCTGCTCGGCCGGCGGGACCCAGATCGGCAGGTCGGACCAGGGCTCGATGCCCGCCGCCAGGATCGTTGCCGCGGGTGTCCAGCGCAGCTCGGCCGCCGCACCCGTGACCCCTACGCAGGCCTCCAGCAGTTCCTCCACCGTCGTGTGCCCCGGCGCGCTCACCAGGTTGTACGGCCCCGACCGGCCCGCCTCCGCCGCCGTGACGGTCCACTCGGCGAGATCGCGTACGTCGATGTACTGCAGCGGGGTGTCGCGCGGCGCGGGCGCGAGGACCGGTCCGCCGCGCGCGGTCCGCAGCAGCCACCACGGCAGGCGGCCGATGTTCTCCCGGGGCCCGATGATCAGGCCCGCCCGCACGAACAGCGCGCGGTCCTCGTCGAACGCGTCGAGGACGGCCAGTTCACCGCCCCGCTTGGCATGGGGGTACGGGACGTCGCCCGCGTCCGGCGAACCGTCGACCAGCGCGGCACTCTCGTCGAATCCGGGCGGGGACGGCGGAAACGCGTACACCGAGCAGCTCGACACATAGACATAGCGATCAACGCGGTCCGCGAGCAGCCGGGCGGAGTCCCGTACCACCGACGGCGCGGCCGACCAGGTGTCGACGACCACGTCCCAGGTGCCGTCGGCGAGCGCCGCGAGACCGTCGGCCGCGGTGCGGTCGCCGAGCAACTCCGTGACACCGTCCGGTGCCGGGTGCCGCCCGCGGTGGAAGACGGCCACCTGCCAACCCCGGGCCAGGGCCGCCTCGACGACGGCGCGGCCGACGAACTCTGTACCTCCGAGTACCAGAAGCTTCATGATCCCGACTCTGCCTCCCGCGGGCCCGTGCGGAACAGGAATTCTGCTGTCAGGAGAGAATTCCGGAACGGACGCCGGAAACGCACTCGGGAGGCGTGGTCAGGAACGGGGTCGGGAAAGAAAACCGACCACCCGTTCCGCATCCGGCCGCAGGGGATGGCAGCATGTGCGGACCATGACAGATGCCCGATCGCCGATGCGCGTACTGCGGGCCGCACTTTTCGCGGCGGTCTGCATCGCCTTGGCCGCGATGGGGCATTCGTTCATATCCGGGCATGATCTGCCCGTCGCGGTGCTGCTGCCCGCGTTCGCCGCCACCGCGGGTGCCGCCTGGCTCGCGGGCGCCCGGCGGCGCGGTGGGTTCCTCATCGGCACGGGCCTGATCGCGGCACAGGGCGCCCTGCATCTGCTCTTCGCCGGTGCCCGGCCGCACGGCACCGCCGCTTCGTCGTCACCGCACACCCACCACGACGGCCTGGCGGGATCCCTGCCCGGCGACGCAATGTCCGCCGACAGCACGGCCTTCGACACCCTGACCGTCGGAGCGACCGCCGCCGACAGCACGGCAACCGGCCTGCTCGGGCACTCCACCGCCGGCATGCTCGCCGCCCACCTCCTCGCCGCCGCTCTCTGCGCACTCTGGCTGGCCCGCGGAGAGGCCGCCTTCTTCCGGCTGGCCGCCGCCGTCACCGCGCTCGCCTTCACCCCGCTGCGACTGCTGCTCGCCGTCACCGCCCTCCCCGAACCTGTGCGGCCCCCCGTGCGCCGTACCCCCGCCGCCCGGCGCCGCCGCTCGGTCCTCCTCGGCCACACCCTGGTGCGCCGTGGGCCGCCCGCGTTCGCCGCACCCCGCACCACGGCCCCCGGAGCAGCTGTCTGACCTGGGGCCGGATCCCCACGTCGACACCAACTCCCCAGGATGACCATGGCCATTGACGCCCCCACCCAGGGCACCACCGAAACCGAGCAGGCGACCGCGACGGGCTCCACCTGGAGCGCCCTGCGGCCCCTCGTGCTCCGCCTCCACTTCTACGCCGGTCTGCTGATCGCCCCGCTGCTGCTCGCCGCCGCGGCCAGCGGACTCCTCTACGCCCTCTCCATCCAGGCCGAGAAGATCGTCTACAGTCATCAGCTCGAAGTCCCGGTCGGCGACCGGGTCCTCCCGCTCGACGACCAGCTGAGCGCCGCCCGCGAGGCCCGCCCCGACGGCACGGTGACCGCCGTGTGGCCGAGCACCGAGGACGGCGCGACCACCCGGGTGCTGATGGACGCGCCCGGAGTCGAGGAAGGCAAGTCCCTCGCCGTCTTCGTCGACCCGTACACCGCCGACGTACGCGGCGAGCTGACCTCCTACGGCAGTTCGGGCGCCCTCCCGCTGCGCAGCTGGATCGACGGCCTGCACCGGGATCTCCACCTCGGCGATTTCGGCCGCAACTACAGTGAACTGGCCGCCAGCTGGCTGTGGGTCGTCGCGCTCGGCGGGCTGCTGCTGTGGTTCGGCCGCAGGCGCACCGCAAAGCGCGACCTGTTCGTCCCCGAACGCGGCGCCAAGGGCCGCCGCAGGACCCTGTCCTGGCACGGCACCGTCGGTCTGTGGGCCGTGATCGGGCTCGTGCTGCTCTCCGCCACCGGACTGACCTGGTCGCGGTACGCGGGCGAGAACATCGGCGCGGTCCAGGACCAGCTCGGCGGCGCCACGCCCGCCGTCTCCGCGACCCTCGGCGGCGGTTCCGGCGGGGGCGGCGGGCACAAGGGCCACGGCGGCTCCGCGAACGGCGCCCACCAGGGTGCGGACGTGGGCCTCGACAAGGCGGTCGAGTCGGCACACGCCGCCGGTATCGACGGCCGGCTCGCCATCACCCTCCCCACCGAGGGCAACGGCTATGTGATCAAGGAGACCGACACGTCGTTCCCGGTCCATCTGGACTCGGTCGCCGTCGACCCGGCGAACGGTGAGGTCATCGACGAACTCCGCTTCGCCGACCATCCCTTGCTCGCCAAGCTGACCCGCTTCGGCATCGACGCGCACATGGGCCTGTTCCTGGGGCTCGCCAACCAGCTGGCGCTCGCCGCGCTCGCGCTCGCCCTCATCCTGCTGATCGTGTGGGGTTACCGGATGTGGTGGCTGCGCCGGCCCACCAAGGAACGGAAGCTGAGCGGCGGCCGGCCGATGCCGCGCGGCACGTGGCGCAAGGTGCCGGTGACCGCGCTGCTGCCACTGGCCGCGGCGACGGCGGCCGTCGGCTGGTTCATACCGCTGCTGGGCATCAGCCTGGTGGCGTTCCTGGTCGTCGACACCGCGATCGGGACGGTCTCGAAGGCGAGGGCGCGCGCCTAGCGGCGTCCGCCGGACACGACGAGGGCCCGGTTCCGCACGGATGCGCAACCGGGCCCGGGTCCGAACGGTCAGGGAGCGTACTTGTAGCCGACCCGCCGCACGGTCCGGATCGAGTGGCGGTGCTCGGCACCCAGCTTGCGGCGGAGCCGTGCCACATGGACGTCCACGGTCCGGCCGTCGCCGACATGTCCGTAGCCCCACACGGTGGTCACCAGCTGGTCGCGGGTGTGCACCCGGTGCGGATGCTCCACCAGATGTGCCAGCAGCTCGAATTCGAGGTACGTCAGATCCAGCGTCCGCCCGTCGACATGCGCGGTGCGCTCCTCGGCATCGATGCGCACCGGCCCACCGGACTGCTCGGTGACCTGTGCCGTGAGGGGCGCGGACTGCGGGACGAGGGCCGGGGCGTGCTGATCGGCCGGTACGAGGACGAGGTAGCCGATCATCGGCGGCCGGCCGGGCAGACCGGCCACATTGTGCTGCGGCGCGGGCAGCCAGGTGGCACCCGGCGGCAGGAGATCCGCCACGTCGACCAGGCTGCCGACCGGCACGACCTCGTCGCGGTCGACGGCGCGCAGCCGGTGGCGCGAGGGATGAGGGAGCGCCGGACCGAGAGCCGGGGCCGTGGAGACAGCGGAGAAGGAACGGGAGTTCGCCATGAGAGGTCAGCTCTTTCGCGCGGAGGAAGTCGTCGTCGAGTCGAGAGGACGGGACGTACGTCTGCGCGCGGGCCGAAGGCCTTGACGGCTTTAGAGGGCCTGCGCGTTCACCGCGCGGCAACACACCCGGTCGAAGTCGTGGTGCTGCCGGGAAGGCCAGAACGGCTCGAGGTCGAAGCGACCTGTCGCGGGGTTCTCAAAGCTGGCCATGGGGACATTGAATCAGATGAACGGCGTGCGAAGGAGGGGCACTCTCACAGGTCGAGACAGGCATCTCGTCACACGTACGCCCATCGGCAACGGAATCCGCACCCGAAAGCCGCAAACCGCCTGGATCTTGACCCGCGTCGGCCCTTCCGTCAGCCGACGAGCCGCTTGCGCCAGTCCAGCGGCGTGACCGTGATGCCCTGCCCCGGATCGCCGTTCCACTCCGCGGACAGGCCCGCCGCCGCGAGCCCGGCCACGACCTCGTGCCCGATCGCCGTCGTCGTGTCGGGGGAGCCGTCGAACCCGCCGTAGTACAGCATGACGCCCCCTCCCCGGGCCGCGTGTTCCGTGCTCTGCCGGTGGAAGAAGACTCGGCCGGCCGCTCCACCGAAATCCGGGTGTGCGTCTGCGAGTTCTCCGTCTCGACCTTGATGGCGAGGGTCTCGTCGCTCCGCATGGATCAACCCTGGCACGCTCCACTGACAAACGAAGAGGGCGCCCGCCGGATCGGCGGGCGCCCTCTCGGGGAGAGTCGGGATCAGACCTGGCCGGCCTTCTCCAGCGCCGTGCAGCAGGTGTCCACCAGCAGACGGGTCACCACGTACGGGTCGACGTTCGCGTTCGGACGGCGGTCCTCGATGTAGCCCTTGCCGTCCTGCTCGACCTGCCACGGGATGCGGACCGAGGCACCGCGGTCGGAGACGCCGTAGCTGTACTCGTTCCACGGGGCCGTCTCGTGCAGACCCGTGAGACGGTCGTCGATGCCCGCGCCGTAGTTCTTGACGTGGTCGAGCGGCTTGGAGCCCTCGCCCAGCGACTCGCTGGCGGTGATGATGGCCTCGTAGCCCTCGCGCATCGCCTTGGTCGAGAAGTTGGTGTGCGCGCCCGCGCCGTTCCAGTCGCCCTTCACCGGCTTGGGGTCGAGGGTCGCGGAGACCTCGAAGTCCTCGGCGGTGCGGTAGAGCAGCCAGCGCGCGATCCACAGCTGGTCGGAGACCTCCAGCGGCGCCAGCGGGCCGACCTGGAACTCCCACTGACCCGGCATGACCTCGGCGTTGATGCCGGAGATGCCGAGGCCCGCCTTCAGGCAGTTCTCCAGGTGCGCCTCGACGACGTCACGGCCGAAGATCTCGTCGGCGCCGACACCGCAGTAGTAGCCGCCCTGCGCGGCCGGGAAGCCGCCCTCCGGGAAGCCGAGCGGGCGGCTGCCCTTGAAGAAGGTGTACTCCTGCTCGATGCCGAAGATCGGCTCCTGCGCGGTGAACCGCCCGGCCACCTCAGCCAGCTGCGCCCGGGTGTTGGAGGGGTGCGGGGTCATGTCCGTGTTGAGGACCTCGCACAGCACCAGCAGGTCGTCACCGCCGCGGATGGGGTCGGGACAGGAGAACACCGGCTTCAGCACACAGTCGGATGCGTGCCCCTCGGCCTGGTTGGTGCTGGACCCGTCGAAGCCCCAGATCGGCAGCTCGGAGCCCTCGGTCAGTATCTTCGTCTTCGAGCGGAGCTTGGCGGTCGGCTCGGTGCCGTCGATCCAGATGTACTCAGCCTTGAACGTCACGGGCCCTCATCCTTTGCGGGTGCAGCGGTATGCGGCGCAGCTTGGCAACACGCGATTTCCCGTCCGTTGCCCGACTGTGAACCCCGTGTTACGCCGTGCCGGTGGTCCGGTCCGGCGGCGCTGAGGCCCGCTCAGCGCACGGTGCCGAAGACGCGGTGCAGCTCCACAATCCTGCTGCGGGTCTCCGCGCGGTCACCCAGCAGCACTTTGTCGCTCCATTTCCACAACAGCTCACCGGTCATATCGGCGATCATCTTGCGGAAGTACTGACTCGTCGACACATGGGTCGCGGCGAAATGGTGCGTGCCCTCCTGGTCGATCAGCAGAAGGTATTCCTGTCGCGCGGCGTTCGCCTGCGGCAGCTCGGACAGGGATCCGATTTCCCGGCAGGCGAAGCGCTCCCGGAGGCCTTCGGTGACGGGCCGGTCCAGCGGCAGGACATGCAGATGCGCATGGTCGATCCCGCAGGCGGAGCTCAGATTCGGGTCGCACATTCCATGCTCGAATGCGACGACTTCCGACGCGTACCCCTCGCGAATGACCGAGGTGACCTGCCTGCGCAGCATTTCCAGAGTCTCCAGCGACGCGGCGGGCAGGGCGGACATCGACAGGGCGTGCTCGTCCGGGACGATGAGCACATGCCCCCGGGTCAGCGGGGCGACATCGGCGACGACCACGAAGCCGTCGGCCTCCGCCAGCAGCTCACGGGGCAACTCCTCACGGTCGAACAGGCCGCGGAAGGGCGTGGTTTCGGCGTCGTGAAGCACATCGCACAACAGGCACTGCGAGGTGGTCTCCTCGTCCGGCGCGCTGGTGATGCCGAGGGGCTGGATCGTCTCCACCGCCTGCGGGTGGCGTCCGGTGCCTGGGGTGAACTTCACGGCGGTGTGCATCATGATCCCGTTTTCTTCGAGCAATGAATCGAGCGCCTCGTTCTGACCGTCGTGTTCGGCGAGCGCAACAATGTGTCGGGCATTGATGCCTGCGGACCGGAGGGCGGTCATGCAATCGACCAGATGATGTCCACTCAGTGCCACATCGTGCAACAGGACAGCGCGATCGCCCTTCTCGTAAAAACCCTCGACGGGGTTGTCACGGTTAGGGCCATAAGGACTTACGTAGACGGCAGGGAAGGGTAGCAAGTCGGCCGCCGCGCTCAAAATACCGGTGGCCGCCACCTTCGAAACGGCAAGCAGTGTCGGTCGCATTACCTTTCGGCTGACCAGTTCGGCCACATGGTAGGCCAGGTGGCCCGCCAGAACCCGCTGGTCGAGGGATTCCGGAGCGACGCGTGTCAGGTCGAGATAGCCCGCGACCGGCGTCTTCACCGTGTGCCCGACCCGCTCTTCGCGCCGGTACGAGAGGGCGTAGCGCCGCAGGATGTCGAGGACCTGCGGCTCGGGCAGTTTGGGGAAGGCCCGCGAGTCGAGCTGGTCGCACAGCACCCGTGCCTTGAGCCTCACCCGGTCCCGCGGTTTGGCCTGCGGGGCGAGGCGGCTGAGCAGACTCGCGATCCGCGCCCCGTTGCTGCTCACCGCGTCCAGGGTGCGCAGCCACGGCACGATCCTCGGCTCGATCTCCACCGACTCGTACACCGAGGGGTCCTGGTGCGCGGCCGGCGAGCCCAGCCGCAGATGGACGACTCCGCCGAGGTCGGAGGGCAGATCGGGATCCCCCACTGTCACGATCGCCACCCGTGCCTGCCCCAGCCGCCCGGTGAACAGCCCGTACTCCAGCAGGACGTTGCTCGCGGGGGCGTAGCTCGTCGCCCCGCGCCGGGTGGTCCGATCGTCCGGCGTGGCGATGATCAGCGCGCCGTCCGCCTCGTTGAGCAGCCGCAGCAGCGAGTCGAGCAGGGTCATCCCGGGCGGAAAACACTGCTGGCTCCACCACAGCAGCGGCTCCACCCCCTGCCGCGCCAGCACGGCCGCCACCGCCTGCGCGAACGGCCGGCCCTCCGTCGACGAAGCTATGAACACGCGCGTCATGCGGGCCGCTCCTGCCGCTCACCTGCCGCGGGCGCCGCCCGGCCGCGCCGCCCCCCGTGGTGCCCGGATTTTAGCTCCTGGCCACCCGCTCGACCCCGTGCTTGAGCAGGGACGCGAAGCCCGCGTCGCGGATCCTGCGGACGAGATCCGCCCGCGGGGTGCCGAGCGCCTCGGCCGTACGGTCCAGATGCCAGTCGTTCTCGTGCAGCCGGTTCAGCAGATGACCGCGGCGGACCTGCGCCTCGGACAGGCGGAACGTCTTCAGATAGGCGACCCGGCCCTTGTGGTCGGTGATGACCTCGCCGATGTGCTGCTCCTCGCCGCGCCGGAAGGGCGGCAGGAAACGCCACAGCGTGAACGAGTCCATGGAGTAGACCCGCTCGAAGGCATACGACGGGTCCAGCAGCCGGTTCGCCATCAGGCTGTCGTGGCTCTCCGCCCAGTCGCGCTCCACGGCACGGGCCGCGGCCCGCAGGTCCGCCAGCGTCCTCAGGCCGCCGCTGTCGCTGCGGATCCGCGCCTCGAACGCGGGCACCGGACCGCCGAAGAAGGCGTACTGGTGGACCAGCTCGCCGTACAGGTCCTCGATCAGCGACGGGTGCAGGGCACGGTAGTCCGCGGGGTGGGGAACGGCGAACGCCGCAGCGAGCGAGTCCGCGGCGTACACCAGCACACCGCACTGGTCCGGATGGATCTCGAAGATCCGCAGCGCCTCGCCCAGGCCCCGCACCTGCCACCCCGCGTACGCCGCCTCGGCACGCGGCGACAGCCCCTGGCGCACCGCCTGCCGGGACCACTCGTCCCAGACGACGGACGGGCCGCCGAAGTGCAGCGACAGATAGCCGTCCAGCGCGAGATGCAGGGGCAGGAAACGCAGCCGCTTCTGCGGAACACCCTTCTCCGAGCGGCGCTTGGCCAGGTGGTGGTGGCGGCGCACGGGAACACAGGCGGGGCAGCCGTCGCCGAGCTGTGTGCCGTACGCGGCGGACGGGCCGCCGTCGCCATACCAGTCGGCGACGAAGCCGTGCGGGATGTACGAGAGGTAGCGCTCCCGCTGCCCGAGATCGACCTCGCCGTACCCGGCTCCGTAGATCTCGTGTCGCAGCCGCAGCCCCTCCACCGGCGTCTCGCGCACCAGCGGCACCAGCCGGATGCCGCCCCACACCTGCGCGGGCCTCGTCGCGAGCGCGGTCATGTCCAGCCGGTTCATCGTGCCCCCTCCCGGTGGCGGTCCGGTCGGTGCCGGTCCAGAAAGTGCTCGGTGCGGCGGTCCAGATACGCCTGCAGCTCACCGAGTCCGGTGCGCCCTTCGGCGAACTGCGCGATCTCCACCAGCGCGGCCAGATCCTCCGCGTCGCGGATACCGGCCGTCGGCACTCCCGGCGCGAGCCGCCGGACGTCGAAGCCGTCCGCGTCGTATACAGGGTTCACATGCACGACACGCGTGCACCGGTCCGGGTCGAGCCGGGTCCGCCACACCCGCAGCACTTCACCGGCCAGCCCCGGCGGCGCGTTGTCCCAGCCGTCCGAGACGATCACCAGCCGCTCGGGGGAGTGCTCCAGGGCGTCGAGCACCCGGGTGCCCAGCGGACTCGGTCCCCAGGGGCGTACGAGCAGCGGATCCGTCGCGCCGGACGTCCAGTGCGCGCGGTACGAACCGGCCAGCGCCTCCAGCAGGAAGTGCGCGCCCAGCGCGATCGCGAGCGGCCGCCGGCGCTTCACACCGGAGCCGTAGGACGAGTAGCTGTCGTCCAGCACGGCGGCGACCCGGCCCCAGGTCCCGGCGTGCGGGCCCGCCACCCGCAGCGCGGCAGCCCGCAGTGCGCCCGTCAGTTCCGCCCGGCGGGCCGCGCGCTCGTCGCGCGGGAGCGAGAGGACGTACAGGGCGAGCCGGGTGAGCGGCATGACCGCCAGATCGGTCTTCGTTCCGGCGTCCTGCGTCCGCAGCCGCTCCAGCCGGGTCATCCGCGGCGCGATCCGCTCCAGGAACACCCCGCGCGGCAGCCCGTGCTTGGCGGCGAAACCTTCGGCGACGGTGAACGGCAGCTCGTAGATCGCCTCCTGCTCGAAGTGGGCACGGCGGTACGCCTCCAGGAAGGCGTCCGTGTACGTCGCCCGCCCGCCCGGCCGGAACAGGAAGTCGCCGTACTCCGTGCCGAACGTCCCTGCGCCGAACCGGAGATGGGCGTGCCGGACAGCCGTCCTCAGAGCGCTGCGGTACTTCACCGCGTCATGGCCGAGATCGGGGCGGGCCCGCAGCCAGTCGCGCTGGATCGCCCGGGTGCGGCGGTTGTTGACCTTGGCGGTGCGCAGTGCGCGGAACAGCCGGTAGACACGCTGCGGCGGCAGCACGCAGAGCCGCGCCGCGATCAGCCGGCCCTCGGAGCGCTTCTGCGGTCCGTCGGCGTCACCCGCCGTGCGCAGCAGCTGCTCGATGATCCGGGCGGCGTTGTGGTCGTTGATGTCGAGGGCGAGCGCAGCCGCGTACACACCGCGGTAATTGACGCGTACGTACTCGTGCAGAAAGGCCAGCGAGAGCTGCTGTTCGTACGCCCCGGAGCGGAACTCCCGCTGCCCGGTGGCCGTGATCGCGGCGTTCACGAAGAGGAGTACGTCCTCTGCCGCGATCAGGTCGGCATACGTCTCGGCGGTGTCCCCCATGATCTCCCCCGTACCCGGCACCCACGATGAAGCCGGCCGGGGAATGAGGGCGCGAACGGCGAAATCACTGCGTCAGAAGCAAGTCTCGGAAGTCGCACCGGAGTCCCGCGGCCGGCCCGGAGAACGTAGCACCGTCCCCCTCGCCCTCCCCGGGAATTTTCCGCGGCGGGCACACTGGGCGGCATGACGAATTCCGCGAAGCAGCTGCGTATCGGACTCTTCGGCGCCGGGCCCTGGGCGCTGCGCACCCAGGCTCCCGCACTCGCCGCACATCCCGGTGTCGAGTTCGCCGGTGTGTGGGCGAGGCGGCCCGAGGCCGCCGATGTGATCGCGAAGGAGTACGGCATCGCCGCGTGGTCCGGCGACGCCGGCGTGGCCGGACTGCTCGACTCCTGTGACGCCGCGGCCTTCGCGCTGCCGCCGGACATCCAGGCGCCTCTTGCCGCCCGGGCGGCCGAGGCCGGGTGTCATCTGCTGCTGGACAAGCCGGTTGCGACGTCCGTGGCGGCGGCCCGGGCGGCGGCCGAGGCCGTGGAGCGGGCGGGCGTGGCGTCGGTGGTGTTCTGCACGCTGCGGTTCGCCGCGGACACCGCGGCCTGGATCGCCGAACAGACGGCGGCGGGCGGCTGGTTCACGGCCCGCGCACAGTGGCTCGGCTCGCTGTACGCGCCGGGTGGGGAGAGCCCGTACGCCGCCTCGCCGTGGCGGCGGGAGAAGGGCGGGCTGTGGGACGTCGGACCGCATGTGCTGTCCGTGCTGATCCCGGTGCTCGGTGAGGTGACCGGGGTGACCGCCGCGCGTGGGCCCGAGGACACCGTGCATCTGGTGCTGCGGCATGCGTCGGGTGCGTCCAGTACGGCGACGCTGGGGCTGAGCGCCCCGGTGAAGGCGGCGGGCGTGAGCATCGAGCTCGTGGGCGAGACGGGGACGGTCGCGCTGCCGGCGTGGGGCGACGCGGTCGGCTCGTTCGACGCGGCGGTGGACGCGCTGCTGGAGTCGGTGCGGACGGGACGCCCGCACAGCTGCGGTGTGCCGTTCGGGCTGCGGCTCACGGAGATCCTCGCGGAGGCGGAGGCGCAGCTGCCGGCGGGCTGAGCGCCGGAACGGACGAGAGCCGCGGCTCCCGCGAGGGACCTGACGGGAGGGGAGCCGCGGCTCGATCCGGGGGAGACCGCAGAACGGCCTCGGTGAGCTGCCGGGACAGTGCCGGCCAGGACGGTGCCGCATCTCCCCCTGGGTTCCGTTCCGCACGTGCGCGCTGCTCCCGGGAAGGGTGCGGAACGGAACTCCGGAGGAAGGCGAACGGCGCCGCCCCGGCCCGGCTCAGCTCTCGGAGCCCGGGGTCAGCCGACCTTCTCGATCCGCGCCTTGCGGATGAGGAACTTGCCGGGCTCACGCACCTGCTCGAAGGCGGCGTTGTTGAGCAGGGCACAGCTGCCGGAGGTCGAGGCGACCTTGACCGTCGTCGACTTGTTGTTGTCGAGGTTCGTCACCTTGAGCGTGGTGCCGACCGGGAACTGGTTGCTGGAGGCGGCGGGTGCGCCGCCCTCGCCGGACAGGGTCACGGTCGAACCGGCGCAGACGACCTCGCCCGTGGCTCCGGCGTCACCGCCGCCGGCCTCCTGGCCCGCACCCTGGTCCTCACCCGCGCCCTGCTCGCCGCCACCGGCCTCCTGACCCGCACCCTGGTCCTGGCCCGCGCCCTGCTCCTCGCCGCCGGCCTGGTCACCGCCGGCCTCGCCCGCGGGCGGCTGCTCCTCGGCGGGCGGCTGAGCCGCCTCACCGCCCCCACCGCCGACTTCGCAACCCGAGGCGGCCTGCTTCCGTTTGATCTCCTCGATCACGGCCTGCCGGTTGGCGATGCGCGCCTCGGACTGGGCGTCGGGGTTGGCGCGCTGGTCGGCGATGAACTTCTCGTTGTTCTGCAGGGCCGTGACGAGCCCGTCGCAGGCGACCGACGCCTGGCTCGTGCCGGTCATGGCGAACGCCCCACCGCCGATGACGGTGGCTGCGCCGACGAGCAGTGCGATCTTCTTCTTACCGCTGAGGGTCTTCTTGCGCGACACCTGGGACTCCTGTCGGGTCGGGATCCGTGTGCCGTTACGTACGAGTAGCCCTCGGCTGCTACTCAAGAACCCCACCCTTAACTTCCTTAACTTTTCTTAAGGTTGAGCAGGTGGGGGCGCATTCCGGCCCGTGCCGGGGCGTTCCGGTTCCGGCCGGGCGAGGGCCCCGGGGGCACGTCGTCAGCGGCCGCCCGGGACTCCCGGTCCCCCTCAAGCGCGGCCGATCGCGTCCCGTACCGCATCGTCCGTACGGCCCACCACGGCCGTCCCGTCGTCGGCCGTGATGATCGGGCGCTGGATCAGCTTCGGGTGCTGCGCCAGCGCCTCGATCCACCGGTCACGCGAACACTCCTCCCGCGCCCACTCCTTGAGCCCGAGCTCCTTCGCGTCGGCCTCCTGGGTGCGGGTGATGTCCCACGGCTCCAGGCCGAGACGAGCGAGGACCGCGCGGATCTCGTCGACGGTCGGCACGTCCTCCAGATAGCGCCGGACGGTGTACGAGGCACCTTCCTCGTCGAGCAGGTTCACCGCGCTGCGGCATTTGGAACAGGCGGGATTGATCCAGATCTCCATGCCGCCACGGTACCGCTCAGGCGCCCCTCAAACACCGCCTGGCCAGGGGCGATTGTCAGTGGCGGTCAGTAGAATGGACACCAGTTCGGGATGGTCCCGCCACCGCGCCAGGAGGTTGCCGATGGCCGTAGCCAGACTCATGAGGAAGCCCGCCCACACCCAGCACACGACGCACGCCGCGTACGTCCCGCCGATGCGGAAGAAGCCGCTCCCGGCCGGACAGCCGCGCGAGTGGTACGTCACGCACAACCGCAGGCTGAAGGCCATGCGGCTCGCGATCGCCCTGCTCGACACGGGCATCTACCACCCGGCGACCGCGGACAACGGGAGGATACGCGCGACGGCGGAGCAGATCGGGGTGCACCCGCCGTCGGACACGACGTGCCGCATGGTGCGTGCGCTGATCCGCTACGGCCGCTGAGCCGGCAGACACCCAGAGCCTCGCCGCCGTCGCACCCGCGACGGCGGCGAGGTGCGTTCCGGCCACGCACGAGGGCGATTTGTACGGGTACGGCAACAACACGCGTCGGCAGCGGCACGATCGACGCCCACCGGGAGCATGCTGAACGCACTCGGTTCGAGCCGCTCAGGGGGCCGCCATGCCGCACTCGTCCCGCACCCGTCGTACTCCCGCCCTCCGTACCGGGACCTCCGGTACCTCCCGTATCCGCCTCGTCCGCCGCAGACTTCACGGCGTCCGCCGCTTCCTCGTCCTCGCGACCGCCGCCGCGCTGGGCACCGGCACCGCGCTCGTCTTCGCCCCGCCCGCCGCTGCCGAACCGGCCACGCCGGTCGCCTACGCCACGGACGCGAGCGCGACGCGCTACTCGGGCCTCGCCTTCGACACCTGCACCGCACCGCCGCTGACGTCGATCCAGGCGTGGAACGCCTCCCCGTACCGTGCCGTGGGCGTCTACATCGGCGGCATCACTCGCACCTGTGCCCAGCCTCAGCTGACCCCCTCCTGGGTCGCGTCCGTCGGCGCCCTCAAGTGGCGTCTGCTGCCCATCTACAAGGGCCTGCAGCCGCCGTGCGGAGGCAAGCCGACCGACGCCAAGATCAGTCGTGCCGTCGCGACCGCCAGGGGACAGGGCACCGCGGCCGCCGCCGATGCCGTCGCCAAGGCGAAGGCGCTCGGCATGCTGTCCGGCAGCGCCGTCTACAACGACATCGAGGCCTACACGCAGACCGACGCGAGCTGCCGCAACGGCGTCCTGGCGTTCGTCTCCGGCTGGACCAAGGAAATGCACCGCCTCGGCTATGTCTCGGGCGTGTACATGAACCTCAACCTCGGTGCCAAGCAGCTCACCGACGTCTACACCAGCACCGCCTACGCCCGGCCCGACGCGCTGTGGATCGCCCGCTGGGACGGCAACCAGTCGCTCACGGGCTGGGCCGACGTCCCCGACGTCAGGTGGCAACTGCACCAGCGGGCCAAGCAGTTCCAGGGCGACCACACCGAGACGCACGGCGGGGTCACCATCAACATCGACTCCGACCGGCTCGACGCGCCGGTCGCGACCCTGGCCCACCCGTACACGGTGACGAGCACCACCCCGCTCAACGCCCGCACCGGCCCCTCGACGACCTACCCGGTCGCCAGGTCCCACGCGCCCGGCGCCGCGCTCAAGGTGGTCTGCCAGACGCCCGGACCGGTGGTCGGCGGGACGACCGTGTGGGACAAGCTCTCCGACGGCACCTACGTCAGCGACCGGTATGTGAGCACCCCGTCCGGCACCAGTTGGAGCGCCCCGCTGCCGCGCTGCCTGTACCCGTACCAGACGACGACCGGCGTCCACGAACGCACCGGCCCCGGGGTCTCGTACGCTGCCGGCGCGGTCGTGGCCAACGGGTCACTGGCCTGGGTGTACTGCCAGCGGGCCGGCTCCAAGGTCGGCACGACCACGGTCTGGAACCGCACGGAGAACACGCGCTACGTCTCCGACTTCTACGTGTCCAACGCCAGCAACACCACCTACAGCAAGCCGGTCCCGCGCTGCTGACGCCCGTGGCCTCCGGCCGGCCGGCTCAGGCCGCCCGGCGGGGCGGCCTGGTGGGCTGCACCTCGTCGCCCACGGAGAGCGTCCCGTGCCGTACGACCGCCGCCTTCATCCCGAAGCTGACCTTGTTCTCGTACGCGGGCTCCCGCCGGTACGCGGCGAGCGTACGGATCGGCTCCGGGCCGGCCCGCAGCCCGGTGACCTGGTCCACCATCGGGACGCTGCACCTCGTCGCCCGTGTCGAGTAGGCGAGCGCGGCGGTGCCGATCTCCAGCCGCCGCAGGCCGTCCTCGGCGTGCGGCCCGGGGCAGCCGGCGAGCACGACGTTCGGCCGGAAGCGGTCCATCGGGACCGGCGCCGCGCCGCGGGCCTCGATCCGCGCGTTCAGCCCGTCCAGTGACGCCTGCGAGGTGACCAGCACGGCGTGTGCGTCGGCGAAGGCCACCTTGCCGGGCGTCTCGCCCCACCCGTCCCGGTCGAATCCCGACGGCACGCGCACGAGCCGTGACTTCGCCCCCAGAGCATCGGAGAACCACTCGGCCGCGGCGTCCCCCTGATCGGCGCACTCCCCGATGTCCTTCCCGAACAGGCTCACCGGCAGCGGCGCGCCCTCGGGGTCGACGTCGAGCAGCAGCGTCCCGACACCACCCCCGGAGAGCCGCAGCGCGGCACCCCCGTCGACAACCTCCGGCCGCACCGCGGCCATGCCGGGCAGCGTCCGCTGACTGCGGAAGGTGCCGTCGGCGGCGTCGACGACCATGAACGTCCGATCGTGCTCCAGCCCGGTCTCCCCAACCCGCGCGACCGCGACCGCCGTCCCGGCGCAGCCCTTGACCGGGTAGTACGTCAGTGCCTGCACAGTGATCCCCATACGACGAAATCGTACGGGGACCCATGGGCGCCAGGAAGCGGCTTCCGGGCGCGCCGGTGCGCAGGAACCGCCCCGCCGCAGGCTCAGTGCGCGATGCCGTCGATCAGCTCGCGTGCTCCCTGGCGCAGCAGCGTCACCGCCACCGATGTGCCCAGCGTCGCCGGGTCCAGCGGGCCCGCCCACTCGTGGGCGTTCAGGACCCGCTTGCCGTCCGGGGTGAAGACCTTGGCCCGCAGGGACAGTTCGCCGGTGCCCTCGACCGTCGCGTAGCCCGCGATCGGCGAGTTGCAGTGGCCCTGCAGCACGTGCAGGAACATCCGCTCCGCCGTCGCCTCGCGGAACGCCGACGGGTCGCCCAGGCCGCTCACCGCGTCGATCGTCGCCGTGTCGTCCTCGCGGCACTGCAGCGCCAGGATCCCCGCGC
Source organism: uncultured Actinomycetota bacterium (assembly GCA_963836215.1). GTDB lineage: Bacteria > Actinomycetota > Actinomycetes > Streptomycetales > Streptomycetaceae > Streptomyces. Next base: position 2,062,731 of record CAWIIU010000005.1, on the reverse strand, counting down.
CGATCGGCGGGCACATCGTCTCGACCGACAGGATCTCGCTGATCACATCCGTACGGCCGATGCGCTCCAGGCCGGACACCGCCAGCAGCAGTGCGTCCGCGTCCCCGGCCGCCAGCTTCTCCAGGCGCCGGTTCGCGTTGCCGCGCATCGGCACGCACTCCAGCTCCGGGTGCGACGCGGCGAGCTGCGCGATCCTGCGCACCGAGGAGGTGCCGATACGCGTCCCGGCCGGCAGCTCGTCCAGCGTCAGCCCCTTGGGGTGGATCAGCGCGTCGCGGATGTCGTCCCGCTTCAGGAACGCGGCGAACGTCGTCCCGGCCGGCAGGGGCCGGTCCGCGGGCACGTCCTTGACGCAGTGCACCGCCAGATCAGCCTCGCCCGCGAGCAGCGCCGCGTCCACCTCCTTGGTGAACGCGCCCTTCCCGCCCAGCTTCGCCAGGTCCCCCATCCACCGGTCGCCGGACGTGGTGACGGCGACGACCTCCGTACGGATCCCGGGGTGCAGCAGCGTCAGCTCGGCGCGGACGCGTTCGACCTGTGCGAGGGCCATTGGTGAGGATCGGGAGACGATACGGATCAGCTCGGGCGCAGACATGCCGACCACCATAGAGCGTCCCGCTCGAAGGTCATCTCACTTCGGGGCGACGACGGTTGCGAAGAGAGATGCCCACCGGCGGCGGTCCGCATCCGCCTCGTCACAGTGTGACGTGTCACAGACAACGTCGCGGGGCTGTGGGAGCTTCAACTCTGTTATTCCCCGGTTCAGTTGGGGGAGTGATCGAGCGTGACGAAACGCCGAAGGGGGCATCCGGCCGAGACGGTCCGCCCCCCTGTTCCACGGTCTGCCCGCATGTGGAGAGGATCGCATTGAGCACCTTGGAAGCCATGACGTTCGACCAGGTGGTCGACACGGCTCGCTATCCCCTGACCGAACCCGGGAGCCCGGAGAGCCGGGCCGTGGTCTCCCGCGCCCGGCAAGAACTGTCGGCCACCGGCTGCACCGTGCTCACCGACTTCATCCGTCCCTCGCTCCGCGACGTCCTGCGCGAGGAGTGCTCGGACATCGCGCCCCGCGCGCACTTCGATGTCGAGACGGTCAACGTCTACAACATCGCCGTGGACTCGGAGCTGCCCGACGACCACCCCGGCCGCAGGACCTTCCAGCGCGGCAACGCCTTCGTCGCCCGCGACCGCATCCCCGCCGGCTCCCTCATCAGCCGGCTCTACTCCCACACGGCGTTCCAGCAGTTCGTGGCCCGCTGTTTCGGGCTGCCCGAGCTGTACGAACTCGCCGACCCCCTCTCCGGGCTCGTTCTCAACGTCGTCGAGCCGGGCATGGAGCACCCCTGGCACTTCGACACCAACGAGTTCACCGTCAGCATGCTGACGCGCGAGGCCCAGGCCGGCGGGGAGTTCGAGTACTGCCCCAACATCAGGTCCGCGGAGGCCGAGAACTTCGACGACGTGCGGCACGTGCTGGACGGCAAGGGCGAACACCTGGTCCGCCGCCTCCCGCTCCAGCCCGGCGACCTGCAGCTCTTCAAGGGCCGCTACTCGCTGCACCGGGTGAGCCCCGTACGCGGCGAGGCCGCCCGGCACTCCGCGATCTTCGCCTACAGCGAGCGCCCCGGCGTCATCGGGAGCGTGGCCCGGACCCGCCAGCTCTTCGGCCGCGTCCTGCCCGAGCACCTCGCGGCCGAGGGCCGGGCCGTCCGGGGCGACCTGCTGCTCGACTGAGTCCTGAGATCCGGCCGGCGGCGAGCCGCTCGCCGCGGGTGTGTCCCACTCTGCGAGCCACGGAGGAGAAAACCCAGTGCGTTTCGACGCCACCGGAAAAGTCACGCTCGACCACATCTACACGCAGCCCGATCCACGCGCGTACTTCAACGTGCTGCGCCCGCTCGGCTACTGCGTACCGCAGCAGGCCAAGCCCTACTTCTCCAAGATCATCAAGGAGTACCGCGAGGTCCGGCAGGTCACCCGGCCGCAGGTGCTGGACATCGGCTGTTCGTACGGGATCAACGCGGCCCTGCTGAAGTACGACGCCAGCATGGACGAGCTGTACGCCCGCTACTGCGGCGACGAGGACGGGCCCGTCGCCGACGCGGACACCCTGACCCGCGCCGAGCTGCTGGCCCGCGACCGCGAACTGTCCCTTTCGCGCGCGCCCGCGGGCGGCGTACGCGTCGTCGGCCTCGACACCTCCGACAGCGCGATCGGCTATGCGCTCGAGGCCGGGTTCCTCGACGACGCCGTACACGCCGACCTGGAGCGGAACGAGCCGACATCCGCCCAGCGCGCCCGGTTCGCCGGGACGGACCTGGTGATCTCGACAGGCTGCCTCGGCTACGTCACCGAGCGCACCCTGCTGCGCGTCCTCGGGTCGGCGGGCGCACGCAAGCCCTGGATGGCGCACTTCGTGCTGCGGATGTTCCCGTTCGACGGCGTCGAGCGCGCGCTGGCCGGGCTGGGCTACCGGACCGTCCGGGTGGACGAGGTGTTCAAACAACGCCGGTTCGCCTCGCCCGAGGAACAGGCGCTCGTACTGGAGAGCATGTCCGCCGCCGGGGTGGATGCGCAGGGCCTGGAGGCGGAAGGCTGGCTCTACGCACAGCTCTATCTGTCCCGGCCGCAGGACACATCACCGGCCCCCACGATCTGAATCGAGAACAGAAGTGAAGATCAGTCAGGAAGCAGCAGCCAATGCGACGTTCGCCCAGGAGGGCGGACTGCCGCGGGTGCCGCTGCCCACCCTCGAGGCGAGCTGCGAGAGGTTCCTCGCCTGGTGCGCACCCCTGGTGACCGCCGAGGAACTGGCGGCCACCGAGGCGGAGGTGGCCGCCTTTCTCCGCCCCGACGGCCCCGGCCGCCGGCTGCACGCCGCACTGGAGGAGTACGACGCCACCGAAGGCGTGCACAGCTGGCTCGACACCTTCTGGCCCTACCGCTACCTGGGCCGTCGCGACCGGATCGCGCTCAACGCCAACTTCTTCTTCCTGTTCCGGGACACCGGCCGGCCACAGGTGGAACGCGCGGCCGGCCTCGTCGCCGGAGCCGTCAACTACAAGCGCGCCCTCGACGAGGGCCTGATCGAGCCGGTTGCACAGCGCGGCGTGCCCCAGTCGATGGTGCAGAACGCCTTCCTGTTCTCCGCCACGCGCATCCCCGGCGCCCAGCTGGACACCGTCCGCGCCCCCAACACCGAGGACTGGCCCGTCCCGTCCGACGCCCGGCACATCGTGGTGTTCTTCCGGGGCGCCATGTTCCGGCTGGATGTGATCGGCGCCGACGGGGTGCCGCACAGTCTCGACGACCTCGAGGCCGGCCTGCGCGCGGTCATGAAGGCCGGTGAACAACCGCCCGCCGCCGACACCTCGGTGGGGCACCTCACCACCATGGCCCGTGCCGAGTGGGCGGCCACCCGCGACTCCCTGCTCGCCTGCCACCCCCGCAACGCGCAGACCCTGGACGACGTCGAGACCGCACTGTTCTGCCTCTGTCTCGAGGACTTCGCCCCCGCGGACACCCAGAAGGCCTGCGACGAGCTGCTGTACGGCGACCGGGGCAACCGCTGGTTCGACAAGGCGGTGTCCCTGATCGTGTTCGCCGACGGGCGGGCCGGTATCAACGTGGAGCACTGCGAGCTGGACGGCACCACCATCCTCAGCTTCGTCGACGCCCTGCTGAGCACCCCGGCCGACGAACACTCCGCGCAGTCCGGAGCCCGCTCCCATGGCCTGCCCGCCCTGGAACCGCTCGCCTTCGAGCTGGACGACACGCTGCGCGCCCGGGTACGCACCGCCGCCGACGCGTTCGCCGCGTACGGGGACGCCACGGCGACCACGATCGTCTCGTTCCCCGACTTCGGCAGCAGCGCGGCCAAGGCGCTGGGCGTCTCGCCGGACGCCTTCGTCCAGGTCGCCTACCAGCTCGCCCATCAGCGTGCGAAGGGCCACCTGGGCGCGACGTACGAGTCGATCGCGACCCGGCAGTACCGCTACGGCCGCACCGAGGCGATGCGCGTCGTCACCCCGGAGATGGCCGCGTTCGTCTCCGCGATGGAGGACGCGTCGGCGGACACCGCCGCCCGCCGCACCGCCTTCCGCGCGGCGGCCACCCAGCACGTGGCCCGCGCCAAGGAGTGCCAGGCGGGCCAGGTCCCCGAGCAGCACCTGTGGGAACTGGAACTGATCCAGCGCCGCCGGGGCGACGAACTGGGCGTCACCGAGCAGCCGTCGCTGTACCGCACGCCGGGCTGGCTGACGATGCGCGACGACTACCTGAGCACCAGCTCGGCGCCCTCGGCGAACATCCAGTACTTCGGCTTCGGCTCGACGAGCAGCCGCTGCATCGGCGTGGCCTACGTCCTGCTCCCGGACCGCTTCAATCTCTATCTGAGCACCCCGGAGTCGGTCTCCTCCCAGATGCGCACGTTCGCAACGGAGTTGCGGGCGGCGGTGTCGGAACTGCGGGAGCTGCTGGCCCCGGAGACCACCGAGAGCTGAACGGAAAGGGCCGCCACCCCTTGGGGGTGGCGGCCCTCGCCGTTCTCGGTCAAGACGGCCCAGGCGAGCGGAAACCCGCTCTGACCTGGGGTCTTCCTAGATGTCGAAGTACAGCTCGAACTCGTGCGGGTGCGGGCGCAGCTGGATCGGGGCGATCTCGTTCGTCCGCTTGTAGTCGATCCACGTCTCGATCAGGTCGGACGTGAAGACCCCGCCGGCCTGCAGGTACTCGTTGTCCGCCTCGAGCGCCTCGAGGACGGCCGGGAGGGAGGTCGGGACCTGGGGGACGCCCGCGTGCTCCTCGGGAGCCAGCTCGTAGAGGTCCTTGTCGATAGGCTCGGCCGGCTCGATCTTGTTCTTGACGCCGTCCAGGCCCGCGAGCAGCAGGGCCGAGAACGCCAGGTACGGGTTCGAGGACGGGTCCGGGGCGCGGAACTCGACGCGCTTGGCCTTCGGGTTCGAGCCCGTGATCGGGATACGCATCGCGGCCGAGCGGTTGCGCTGCGAGTAGACCAGGTTGACCGGCGCCTCGAAGCCCGGGACCAGGCGGTGGTAGGAGTTCACCGTCGGGTTGGTGAAGGCGAGCAGCGACGGGGCGTGCTTGAGGATGCCGCCGATGTAGTAGCGCGCGGTGTCCGAGAGGCCCGCGTAGCCCTGCTCGTCGTAGAACAGCGGGACGCCGCCCTGCCACAGCGACTGGTGGACGTGCATGCCCGAGCCGTTGTCGCCGAAGATCGGCTTCGGCATGAAGGTCGCGGTCTTGCCGTTGCGCCAGGCGACGTTCTTCACGATGTACTTGAAGAGCATCAGGTCGTCGGCCGCGGCGAGCAGCGTGTTGAACTTGTAGTTGATCTCGGCCTGGCCGGCGGTGCCGACCTCGTGGTGCTGGCGCTCGACCTGGAGGCCGTTCTTGTCCAGCTCCAGGGAGATCTCGGCACGCAGGTCGGCGAAGTGGTCGACCGGCGGGGCCGGGAAGTAGCCGCCCTTGTAGCGGACCTTGTAGCCACGGTTGTTCTCGACGGAGCCGGTGTTCCAGGCACCCGCCTCGGAGTCGATGTGGTAGAAGGACTCGTTCGCCGAGGTCTGGAAGCGCACGTTGTCGAAGACGTAGAACTCGGCCTCGGGGCCGAAGTACGCCGTGTCGGCGATGCCGGTGGAGGCGAGGTACGCCTCGGCCTTCTTCGCGATGTTCCGCGGGTCACGGCTGTACTGCTCGCCCGTGATCGGGTCGTGGATGAAGAAGTTGATGTTGACCGTCTTGTCGCGGCGGAACGGGTCCACCCGCGCGGTCGACAGGTCGGCACGGAGCGCCATGTCGGACTCGTGGATGGCCTGGAAGCCGCGGATCGACGAGCCGTCGAAGGCGAGCTCCTCCGTCGGGTCGAACGCCGCCGCGGGGATCGTGAAGTGCTGCATCACGCCCGGCAGGTCGCAGAACCGGACATCGATGAACTTGACGTCTTCGTCGGCGATGAACTTCTTCGCGTCGTCGGCGTTCTGGAACATCCAACTCCTCCTACTCCCGACCCGGGATGGGCGGGGTTGCAGCTCGGTGGTGCGGCCAGTGCGGTGGCACACGCTGGACCCGACCATAGGCAGACAGGATTTCTCCAGCATGACCCATTTGTTTCGCACAAGTTAACCGGGCGGCGCGTGTGCCGCGCGTGAGAACCGCGCACGGAACGTGTCCGGGCCGGGTTCCGCCCCCGGGCGGAAGGGGGTGAATGCGGGCGCAGTACCGTAGTCGGGTGGACAACAGGCAAGCAATCGGATCGTGGCTGTCGGGACCGCGCGCGGCGGCCGAGGACATGGGTGCCGACTTCGGTCACCGGGGCGAGCGGCTGGGTCTGCCGGAGTCGGGGCCGGGTTCCATCGCCCCCCTCGGGCGGCGTTTCGGTGCCCTCTTCGTCGACTGGGGGCTGTGCCTCCTGATCGCATACGGACTCTTCGCGCAGGGTGACCGGCAGGCCGCCGGCAACTGGGCGCTGGGTATTTTCCTGATCCTGGGCGTGCTGACCGTGGGTACCGTCGGCTTCACTCCCGGCAAGCGGCTGCTCGGGCTCCGCGTCGTCTCCGAGAACGGCGGCCGGCTCGGCGTCGGCCGGGTCGTCGTGCGGACCGTGCTGCTCTGTCTCGCGATCCCGGCCCTCATCTGGGACCGCGACGGCCGCGGGCTGCACGACCGCCTCTCCCGCGCCGTACAGGTGCGGATCTAGCACCGGAGAGCAAGGAGTACGCGGAAGGGGCGCCCCGGTCTACCGGGGCGCCCCTTCCGCGTACTCCTGAAGAGCGGAACGTCAGCGCATCTTGCCGCCGCGCGGCATCCGCATGCCCTTCGGCATCGGACCCTTCGGAAGCGGCATGTTGCTCATCAGGTCGCCCAGCGCCCGCAGCCGGTCGTTGGTCGCGGTGACCTGCGGGCCGGTCAGGACGCGGGGGAGCTTGAGCATGGTGGTGCGCACCTTCTTCAGCGGCACCTGGCCCTCGCCGTCGCCCACCACGATGTCGTGCACCGGCACGTCCATCACGATGCGCGCCATGCGCTTCTTCTCGGCCGCCAGCAGCGACTTCAGCCGGTTCGGGTTGCCCTCGGCCACCAGGACGATGCCGGCCTTGCCGACCGACCGGTGCACCACGTCCTGGCTGCGGTTCATCGCGACCGCGGGCGTCGTCGTCCAGCCGCGGCCCACGTTCTGCAGGACTGCGGCAGCCGCGCCCGGCTGGCCTTCCATCTGACCGAAGGCCGCCTTCTCGGCACGGCGTCCGAAGATGATCGCCATCGCGAGGAAGGCGAGCAGGAAGCCCAGGATCCCGAGATAGATGGGGTGGTCGATCAGGAAGCCGATCGCGAGGAAGACACCGAAGGTGACGATTCCCACAGCCGCGACGACAAGACCGACCTTCGGGTCGGCCTTCCTGGTCATCTTGTACGTCAGGGCGATCTGCTTCAGTCGCCCGGGGTTCGCAGCAGCATCACTGCTGTCTGAGTTTGCCTTCCTCGCCATGACTGGAAGTTTACGTGGCCTAGGAAGTGCGCCCCGCCACGGCCTCCAGTACGTGCTGCGCCTCGACTCGGTCCTTGGCCCGGCGACGGTCCTCGAGCACCGATGTCCACGCGTTGCGGCGGGCGGTGCGCTGCCCGCCGGCCAGGAGAAGAGCCTCCATGGCGCGCAGGGCGTCTGTGACGGACGGGATGGCGGTTGCGCGTACGGGACGTACCGGCACGGCCTGCATGGTGGTGGTGCCCCCTCGGGGTCGGGTGACGGATGCGGGTACCGCGGGCGCTTCTCCCGACCGGTGCGGGGAGCTGTCGGGGGGAGCGCTGCGTGCTGTGCGTAAAGCCACTGTCACTGATTGGTGTTACCAGCGCATGACTGAGGGGTCAAACACCGGTGAAACCTTTTTGTCGGGCACAGGAATGGCGATGCGGCCCGCACCGCCTCCCGGACCTGCGGGAAGAGTACGGACCGCATCGAACGCGCCATTACCTCGCGGTAGTTGCTTGTGCCTGAATTCACATGCTCCGGGGGATCAGGCCGTCTGCGCGGCGGCGACCGCACCGCGCCGCTCCATCGCCTGCTGGAACAGCCGGCCCGCGCGGTAGGAGGACCGCACCAGCGGGCCCGACATGACGCCGGAGAAGCCGATCTCCTCGGCCTCCTCCTTCAGCTCCACGAACTCGTGCGGCTTCACCCAGCGCTCGACGGGGTGGTGACGCACGGAAGGGCGGAGGTACTGCGTGATCGTGATCAGCTCGCAGCCCGCTTCGTGCAGATGACGCAGCGCCTCGCTGACCTCCTCGCGGGTCTCGCCCATGCCGAGGATCAGGTTGGACTTGGTGACCAGGCCGTCCTCGCGGGCGCGCGTGATGACCTCGAGCGAACGCTCGTAGCGGAAGCCGGGGCGGATCCGCTTGAAGATCCGGGGCACGGTCTCGACGTTGTGCGCGAGCACCTCCGGCCGCGAGGAGAAGACCTCGGCCAGCTGCTCGGGCACCGCGTTGAAGTCGGGGATGAGCAGCTCGACCTTGGTGTGGCCGCCCTCGCGCTCCGCCGTCATCGTGTGGATCTGGCGCACGGTCTCCGCGTACAGCCAGGCGCCGCCGTCCTCCAGGTCGTCGCGGGCGACGCCGGTGATGGTGGCGTAGTTCAGGTCCATCGTGACGACCGACTCGCCCACGCGGCGCGGCTCGTCACGGTCGAGGGCCTGCGGCTTGCCCGTGTCGATCTGGCAGAAGTCGCAGCGCCGGGTGCACTGGTCGCCGCCGATGAGGAAGGTCGCCTCGCGGTCCTCCCAGCATTCGTAGATGTTGGGGCAGCCCGCCTCCTGGCACACGGTGTGCAGTCCCTCGCTCTTCACGAGTTTCTGCATCTGCGTGTACTCGGGGCCCATCTTCGCCCGGGTCTTGATCCACTCGGGCTTGCGCTCGATGGGGGTCTGGCTGTTCCGGACCTCCAGGCGCAGCATCTTGCGTCCGTCGGGTGCGACAGCGGACACGTCGGCGCCCCTTTCTGCGATCGCGCGGCATTCGATTCTGCGGCGCACACCAGGGTACGCCCATCAATTGTTCGGCCCTACGTCCGGCCAACCCGCGGACCCAGGGGCGCATTCCCTATACGGCGGCTTCGACGGCCCTCGGCCGCGGCTCCGCGTTCTCCAGCACCTCACTCAGGTGCTTCTCCAGGACGGGCAGCACCTCGTCGATCGTGACATCACGGCCGAGCTCTCCGGCCAGGGATGCCACACCGGCGTCGCGGATGCCGCACGGCACGATCCGGTCGAACCAGGTGTTGTCCGGATTCACATTGAGCGCGAAGCCGTGCATCGAGACGCCCTTGGCGATACGGATGCCGATCGCGGCGAGCTTGCGGTCCTCGCGTCGCTGGCCCGCGTTGGAAGGAGCGTACTCCGGCCCGTTCATCCGCGGATCGAACTCGTCGTCCTGCAGCCGGGGATCGAAGTCGAGCGACAGGCCGCCGAGCGACGGCCGCTGGTCGACCGGGTCGCCCAGTACCCACACACCGCTGCGTCCCTCGACACGGCTGGTCTCCACGCCGAAGTCCGCGCAGGTCAGGATCAGTGCGTCCTCGAGCCTGCGCACATGCGCGATGACGTCCACCGGGCGCGGCAGCTTCAGGATCGGGTAGCCCACGAGCTGGCCCGGGCCGTGCCAGGTGATCTTGCCGCCGCGGTCGACATCGATGACGGGAGTGCCGTCCAGGGGGCGCTCGCTGTCCTCGGTGCGCCGTCCCGCCGTGTACACGGGCGGGTGCTCCAGCAGCAGGCAGGTGTCGGGAATCCGGTCCTCGAAGCGGGCGGCGTGGACCTCGCGCTGCTTCTGCCATGCCTCCTGGTACTCGACGGCTTCCTCGCCGAACCCCAGCCGGACGAACCGCAGCTCACTCACGGCAGTGCCTCCCTAGAACCTTCACCCTGCACTCATCACGCCCCAGCCACTGTACGGCGGGCCGTCCGGAAGCGGCCCGGGGGTACCTCCCGCGACCGGGGGGCGAGGGGAAAGAACGCGTCCCGTCAGCGCCGTCTCCAATCCTCACACGATCGGATGAATGTGGGGCGAAGGACGCAGTCCGGGCGTTGGCTGCCGCTAAATTCACGCCGTTCCATGAGGGCTGGTGACCGGCCCCGAAGGCAGGAGACCGCACAGCTGATGACGGAACGACCCTCGCAGCGCACGCCCAACCGCCAGCTCGCCGCGCTCATCGCAGAAGCCGGATTCTCCAATGCGGGCCTGGCCCGCCGCGTGGACCAGCTGGGTCTCGAGCACGGCCTGGACCTGCGCTACGACAAGACGTCCGTGACCCGCTGGCTGCGCGGTCAACAGCCACGGGGTACGACTCCCGCGCTGATCGCCGAGGTCTTCACCCGGCGGCTCGGGCGTCGGCTCGCCGCCCAGGACCTCGGTCTGGACGCCTGCGCGCCGGTCTACGCGGGCCTGGAATTCGCGGCCACGCCCGAGGAGGCCGTCGACATCGTCGGCGGGCTGTGGCGCAAGGACTCCGGCAGCCATGCGGAATTACGGAAGATCGCCTTCACCCCGGCCGGGCTCGTGGTGCCGAGCCGGGACTGGCTGATCGGACGGGCCGACGAGCGGGTGGGCCGCGACGCGGCGCAATGGGCCGCCGCGCGGGTTCCCCACCAGGGCGGCAGCGGGGTGCCCCGGCAGCGCGGCACCACCGACCGCGGGCCGGGGCAGCGGGTCTCCGGCGGGGACATCGCGGCGCTGCGGGCGATCGGGGAACTGTTCCGCACCCTCGACCACGCCTACGGGGGCGGGCACGCCCGGCAGGCGCTGGTCCGCTACCTCGAGCACGAGGCCGAGCCGATGCTGCGCGGGGCGTACGGCGAGAACACCGGGCGGAGACTGTTCGCCGCGGTCGCCGATCTGACCCGGCTGGCCGGATGGACCTCGTACGACATCGCGGCGCACGGACTGGCCCAGCGCTACTTCGTCCAGGCGCTGCGGCTGGCGCAGGCGGCCGGGGACCGGGCGTACGGCTCGTATGTGCTGGTCACCATGAGCCGTCAGGCCGTCTACCTCGGCCACGGGCGCGAGGCGGTGCAGCTCACCCGGGTCGCGCAGCAGGGCGTCGGCGCGGCGGCGCCGCCCGTGGTGCAGGCGCTGCTGCACTCCGTCGAGGCGCGCGGGCACGGGGTCCTGGGGGAGGCGCGGGCCTGTGCGGCGGCGCTGGTGCGGGCGGAGCGGGCGCTGGAGACCGCGCGGCCGGGGGACGAGGCGCCGCACTGGGCGCGCTTCTTCGACGAGGCGCAGCTCGCGGACGACTTCGGGCACTGCCACCGGGATCTGCAGCAGTACCGGTCGGCGGTGCAGCACGCGGAGCGCTCGCTGCAGCTGCGTTCCCCGGGCTATGCGCGGAGCCGGCTGTTCTGCCGGGTGGTCCTGGCCTCCTCCCGGCTCGCGCTGGGCGAGCTGGACCAGGCGTGCGCGCTGGGGGCGGAGGCGGCGCTTCAGGCGTCGGAGATGAGGTCGGCGAGGGCCGTGGAGTACGTGCGGGAGTTCGAGCGCCGCCTGGAGCCGTACCGGGACGCGGCGGCGGTCCGGACGTACCGGGACCGGGTATCGACGCTGGGCTGACCCTCGGGGCGATCGCCGGCGGGGCGGTTTGCCCGGGCCCGTGGTGCGGGTCTGTCCTCAATCGCCGGACGGGCTGATTTTGCCCGGGCCTCGGCGGCGCGGGCCGGTCCTCCGTCGCGGACGGGCTGTGCGTGCAGGGGCGCACAGGTGCGGGTCCGCCCTCGATCGGCAGCCGGGGCCGAGTGCGCCCGGGCTCCCGTGGCGTCGGGTCTGTCCTCCATCGCCGGACGGGCTGAGCTTGCCCGGGGCCCGTCGCCGACGGGGCGGGCGATCCGGCCCCGTCGGCGAGGGAGGCGCGGGCCCCAGCTCGTGTCTCAGGCCGCCGAGCGGACCCCCCGCGGCTCGGCCTCGCGCACGCCGAGGTCCCTCAGGATTGCGGCCGCGGCCCGGCGGCCCGAGTAGAGGGCGCCCTGGACCGTGCTCGTGTCGCGGTGGTCGCCGCACACGTACAGGCCCGACAGCAGCCGCACCGGCCGGCGCACGTCGTGCGGCGGCGGCATCGCCGGGACCGCCTCCGGGTCGTGGTGGACCGAGAGCAGTTCCCAGTCGGACGTCGGCACCCCGTACAGCCGCGCGAGATGTGCCCGCACCCCCCGGTCGAGATACGCCGGCGGTGCCCCCAGCACCGTCGACGAGATCAGCACCCGCCCCCGCGGCGCCCGCGACGGGTCGACCTCGCTCATCACCGCCGTGTGGGAGACGGGCCCGTCGCGGTCCGCGTCGAGCACCAGTGCCGCCCCGGTCGGCGGAGCCTGCGGAGCGCTGTGGTGCAGCACCGTCACCGGGTGGAACGGCGGCACCCGCAGCCCCGGCAGCAGCTCGGCCGCCTGTCGCGCGCCCGTCGCCAGCACCAGGGCGCGGCAGGTCAGTTCGCCGTACTCCTCGGTGCTCACCCGGTTGATGGACGCGTCCTTGACCCGTACCCCCGTGAGCACCGTGCCCGTCGGCAGCGTGGCGGCCAGCCGCGCGGGCAGGCTCGCGGCGCCGCCCTCCGGTACGCACATCCGGCCCCGCGCGAAGCCCCTCAGAGCAAGGTCGGCGCACCGGCTGGACGTCGTGAGGGCCGGGTCGCAGAGCAGCGCGGAGAGCAGTGGGCGCAGAAAGCCGTCGACCGTACGCGAAGGCAGTCCGCGCGCGGCGAGCGAGTCAGCGGTGGTTCGCTCCGGACGGGCCGTCAGGCGGTCCGCGGAGGTGGCCGCGAGCCGGGCGAGGGACGCGCTCAGCCGGGCCTCGTCCAGCGGCCGGGGGGCGCTCGCGAGAGCGCGCGCCACGGTAAGCGCCCCTCGCCGCGCGCTCCCTGGCTCCCGGGTCCGGCGGACCGTCTCCCCGGTCCGCTGGAGCCGCCCCCCGCTGTGCACGAGCACACCCGGTGCGAACGGGCGCAGAACCATGTTCCCGAGTCCCGTCGTGCGGTGCAGTTCGGGATACGAGGTGTTGAGCAACTGGCCGATGCGGTCGAGCCGGAAGCCGTCCATCTGCTGGGTGGCCATCCGGCCGCCCACCTGAGGCGCGGCCTCCAGCACACTGACGCTGATGCCCGCGTCGATGAGCCGGTGAGCCGCCGAGAGTCCGGCTGTACCGGCTCCGACAATGATGACGTCCGCATGGTGAGCGGTGCTGATGAGCACGTGCCCCTCCCCGAGGTCGGCGCGGCTGGTGGGTGGGGTCATGCCCCCAACAGGCCCCCGGAATACCCGAGTTCGGACGAGAGTAGAAGGCCGTGGCCGAACCGCGACTCGCGCATGCGGCGGGGCACCGCAGCGCGGGGGCGCACACCGTCGAACGCGCCGCCCCGGACCCGTCGCCCACAGGGCCGTGCCTAGGCCAGAACCGCCCCGATCGCGTCGTCGATCCGGGGGAATGCGAAGGTGAACCCCGACTCCAGCAGCCGCGTCGGCAGCGCCCGCTGACTGGTCAGCACATCGCTCGCCATGCCGCCCAGCGCGATTCGCAGCGCCGGCGAGGGCACCGGAAACAGCGTGGGCCGGTGCAGCGCCCGGCCCATCGCCTCGGTGACCTCGCGGTTGGTGGCCGGGTGCGGGGCCGTGAGGTTCACCGGCCCCGACAGGGACTCCGTGTCCAGGATGTGGCGCAGCGCCGCGATCTCGTCGTGCAGGGAGATGAAGCTCCAGTACTGCCGGCCGTCGCCCAGCCGCCCCCCGAGCCCCGCCTTGAACAGCGGGAACATCCGCCCCCACGCCCCTCCCTTGCGGGAGACCACAAGACCGGTCCTGGAGAAGGCCGTCCGCACGCCCGCCTCCTCGGCCGGGGCCGCGGCCTCCTCCCACTCCACGCACACTTTCGGCAGAAAACCGTCCCCCGCCGGTGCGCTCTCATCCACGACGCGGTCCGCCGTGTCGCCGTAGTAGCCGACCGCGCTGCCGCTGACCAGCACCCGCGGCGGCACGTCCAGCGAGGCGACCGCCTCGGCGATCGCGGCCGTGCCCAGCACCCGGCTGTCCCTGATCTCCCGGCGGTACGCCTCGGTCCAGCGGCGGTCACCGACACCGGCACCGGCGAGATGCACGACGGCATCGCAGCCCACGAGGCCCGCCGTGTCGACATACTGCCGCCGGGGGTCCCACTCCACCTCGTCCCCGGCCTGCGAGGGACGCCGCACCAGGCGCACCACCTCGTGGCCGTCCGCGCGCAGCGAGCGCACAAGTGCCGCGCCGATGAGTCCGGTCGAGCCGGTGACGGCGATCCGTGATCTCTGCATGGCCCCATCCTGCCCGTGCGACCCCGCGTGACACAGTGGCCCCCATGCCCGAGTCGCCCATACGCCCAGCACTGCGTACCGACGAGCCGGCACTGGGCCGGCTCGACCGTGAGACCTGGTCGACCCTGCACGCCGTACAGCCGCGACCGATGCCGCCGTACGACCCGTTCTTCGACGCCAACCACCGGCCCGACGACTTCCTCGTCGCCGAGGACACCGACGGCTCGCTGCTCGGCTACATCCGGCTCGTCCCGCCCACACCGCTCGCCTGCAACCGGCATGTGCGGCAGATACAGGGGCTCGCGGTGGCGGCCGGGGCGCGCGGCCGGGGGATCGGCCGGGCGCTGCTGCGGTCGGCGTGCGCCGAGGCCCGGCGGCAGGGCGCCGTACGCGTCACCCTGCGCGTGCTCGGCCACAACGGACCGGCCCGCGCGCTGTACGAGTCGGAGGGATTCGCCGTCGAGGGCGTGCTGCCGGGGGAGTTCTGGCTGGAGGGACGGTACGTCGACGACGTCCTGATGGGCCGCGCCCTCTGAGCGGCACGGAACCGTTGGTTCACATGCTGCCGAAGCGCTCCCACAGCCGCGGGAAGCGCTGGGACAGCGCCGCGTCGTCGTCGAAGTCGAAGGGCGTGCCCGTCGGCTCGGCGCTCTGCGGGGCGATCCCCAGGTCGGGCGCGACCACGCCGGTGAGCTGCTCGTACGCCTCGTCCGCCGCGTAACCCAGCTCCTCCCCGTCGCCGTCGATGTCCTCGTCGAACTCCTCGATCAGTTCGGCGAGCGCGTCCGGTTCGTGCAGCGCGCCCTCGAACACCTCCCGGCCCTGACCGATCAGCCAGCAGCGGAAGTAGTCGAACGCGTCGTCGCTGGCGCCGGCCAGGAGCACGGCCGCCGCGCCCCACAGGTCCCAGGTGTACGCGCGGTTGTAGCGGGCCTCGAAGTGCCGGGCGAAGTCCAGCACGGAGTCGGGGTCGAGCTGCAGCAGCCGCTCGACCAGCAGATCGGCATGGTCCTCGGGGTCACCCTCGGCGGCTTCGCGGGTGCTGTCGACGATCTCCCAGAACTCCGTCTCGTCCATCACGGGTCCAGCATCGTGGTTGACGGGGGGCTGCGCACGCGGAGCCACCGAAATGCTGAGTGTTTCGACCTCTTTCGAATGGCAGACAGAGGATGTCGGGTATCCGTGCGACGGTCGGCGTATGACGACAGACAGGACATTGGCAGGGAAAGTCGCACTGGTCGCGGGCGCCACCCGGGGCGCGGGACGCGCCATCGCCGTGCAGCTCGGAGCGGCCGGAGCGACGGTGTACGTCACCGGCCGGACCACCCGCGCGCAGGTCAGCGAGATGGGCCGGGCGTCCGAGACCATCGAGGAGACGGCGGAGCTGGTCGACGCCGCGGGCGGCACCGGGATCGCCGTACCGACCGACCACCTCGAGGCGGACCGGGTACGGGCGCTGGTCGAGCGGGTCGACCGCGACCACGGACGGCTCGACATCCTGGTCAACGACATCTGGGGCGGCAACCAGCTGCTCGACTTCGACACGAAGATGTGGGACGTCGACCTGGAGCGCGGGCTGCGGATGCTGGACCTGGGCGTACGCAGTCACATCATCACCAGCAGCATCGCGCTGCCCCTGCTGGTGCGCGAAGCCGGCGGCCTGGTCATCGAGGTCACCGACGGCACCGCCGAGACCAACAAGGACTACCGCGAGAACTTCTACTACGACCTCGCCAAGAACGGCCCGATCCGGATGGCCTTCATCCTGGGCGAGGAGCTGAAGAACGTCGGCTGCACAGCCGTGGCGGTCACCCCGGGCTTCATCCGCTCCGAGGAGATGCTCGACATCTTCGGCCTCACCGAGGAGAACTGGCGCGACGGCATCCCCAAGCAACAGCACTGGGCACTGTCCGAGTCCCCGCTCTACATCGGCCGGGGCGTCGCGGCACTCGCCGCGGACCCGGAGCGGGCACGGTGGAACGGCATGTCGCTGGACAGCGGCCGGCTGGCCAAGGAGTACGGGGTCACGGACGCGGACGGCAGCAAGCCCGATGTGTGGGGCTTCATGCTGGCGGAGAAGGCCGGCGGGCAGCCGTCGACGGAGAACTACCGGTAGAGCCGCGCCGTCCGCTCGGCCGCCTCGGCGAACTCCGCGCGCAGCTCCGCCGGCTCCAGTACCTCGGCATGCGGACCCAGCGCGAACAGCTGGCCGAACGCGACCCGGCCGGACTCGACGGGCAGGGTGAGCGTCACCCAGCCGTCCTCGTCCGGCGGTCCGGCCGAGGCCAGAGCCTCGTTCGCCGCGACGCGGTCGGTCGCGTACGGCAGCCGGCGGGCACCCTCCTCGCTGACCCGGATCACCACCTGCGCACGGAGCAGGGAGCGCGCGAACTCGGCAGCGCGCTCCGCCCAGAAGCCGGGGAGGTCGAACTCTTCGCGCTCGAAGTACTCCCCGTCCGCCGCCACCGACGAGAAGCGGTCGATCCGGTACACCCGGAACGTGCCGTCCGCACGGGCGCACAGGTACCAGACGCCCGCCTTCAGCACGAGGCCGTACGGCTCCAACTCCCGTTCCACCTCGGCGTCCCGGCGGCGGTACTTCGCCCGGATGCGCCGGTCCTCCCACACCGCCTCGGCGATCGCGGGAAGCAGCTCGGGCGTCAGGTGCTCCTGATACCAGCCCGGGGCGTCGAGATGGAAGCGCTGCGCCGCACTCTCGGACGCGTCGCTCAGCGAGGGCAGCAGCGCGGCCGAGACCTTCAGCCGCGCCGCGGACGCCGCGTCCTCCAGCCCCATCTCCCGCAACGCGCCCGGCAGTCCGGAGAGGAACAGCGCCTCGGCCTCGCTGCGGCCGAGGCCGGTGAGACGGGTGCGGTAGCCGCCGACCAGACGGTAGCCGCCGCTTCGCCCCCGGTCCGCGTAGACGGGCACCCCCGCCTCCGACAGCGCGAGGGCGTCGCGGGTGACGGTGCGCTCGGACACCTCCAGCTCCCGGGCCAGCTCGGCCCCGGTCATGGAGGGCCTCGCCTGCAGAAGCAGCACCATCTTGATCAGCCGGGCAGCGCGCATTCCCCCATCATCGCGCAGCTCGGGCGAGCGGCTCCTGGAGTTCGGTCACCCACTTCTCCCGGTCCGCCGGGCACTCCAGGGTGACCTCGCGGGCATACCCGGTCGAGCGGTGGCCGCCCTCGTCGATCCAGCGGGCCAGGGTCTGGGCCGTCGGGACGACCGCGTGCATCGGGCCGCGGTGCACGATCGTCGCCGCCCGTCCGACGGCCGGGAGGTCGACGATCTCGAAGTCCAGGCCCGGGCGGGGGCCGTCCGAGACGGTCACACCGGCGTGGACCAGGATGGCCCCGTCGCCCTCCGGTGCGTCCTCGTAGTGGGCGACTCCGGGTCCGGTCGGCGTCACACCGGCCGACTCCAGGCGCCGGAACAGCTCGTCGTACAGGGGACCGAGGACCGGTCCGATGTGCTCGGGTCCGTAGCCGGTGGCGGTGGCGGTGAGCCGGGCCACCCGCACGGCAGGGATGCTCTTCACGATGACGTCGTCGGTGGGCATGCGCCCCTCGCTCTCGATCGACCGGAGCCTCGCCTCGACCTGCGCCAGCCGGGCGGCGGACGCCGCCATCGCCTCCTCCAGTTCCGCCTGCCGCAGGACGAGCATCCCGCGCAGCTCCTCCGTGCCCACCTTCTCCTCGAGGATCTGCTGCACCTGCTGGAGCGTGAAGCCGAGATCCTTCAGGGCGATGACACGGTTGAGCCGGGCGAGCTGGGCGGCGGAGTAGTAGCGGTAGCCGGTGAAAGGGTCGGTACGGTCCGGTCGCAGCAGCCCGATCGCGTCGTAGTGACGCAGCATGCGGGCGGACACACGGCCGTGCCTGGCGAAGTCTCCGATGGTGAACATGACGTCTCCCAGTGCACGGCTTCACACGGTGTCAGGGTCAAGCATCACGCACGAGGGCCCCGGAGGCAGCAGCCTCCGGGGCCCTCGTCGGCAGCTCAGAGGCCGTAGCGCTCGCGCGCCTCCTTCACGGCCGAGGCCGGGACCTCGCCGCGCTTCGCGAGCTGGGCCAGGGCCGCCACCGTGATCGACTGGGCGTCGACGCCGAAGTGGCGGCGGGCCGCGTCACGCGTGTCCGACAGACCGAAGCCGTCCGTGCCGAGCGAGGACCAGTCCTGCTCGACCCACTGGCTGATCTGGTCCGGCACCTGGCGCATCCAGTCGGAGACCGCGAGCACCGGGCCCGGGGCGCCCTCCAGCGCCTGGGTGACGTACGGGGTGCGCTGCTCGCCGCGGAGCAGGGCCTCGTCGGCCTCCAACGCGTCCCGTCGCAGCTCGCCCCAGGAGGTCGCGGACCACACGTCGGCGGTCACCCCCCAGTCGGCGGCGAGCAGTTCCTGCGCGGCGAGCGCCCAGTGGATCGCCGTGCCCGAGGCCAGCAGCTGGAGCCGCGGCGCATCGGCGGACGCGGGCACGCCCTCGTTGAAGCGGTAGAGGCCGCGCACGATGCCGTCCTCGACGCCCTCCGGCATCGCGGGCTGCACCTTGGGCTCGTTGTAGACCGTCAGGTAGTAGAAGACGTCCTCGGGGTTGTCCCCGTACATCCGGCGCAGACCGTCCTTGACGATCACCGCGATCTCGTAGGCGAACGCCGGGTCGTAGTTGAGCGACGCCGGGTTCGTGGCAGCGATCAGGTGCGAGTGGCCGTCGGCGTGCTGCAGACCCTCGCCGGTCAGGGTCGTGCGCCCGGCGGTCGCGCCGACGATGAAGCCCTTGCCGAGCTGGTCGGCGAGCTGCCACATCTGGTCGCCCGTGCGCTGCCAGCCGAACATCGAGTAGAAGATGTAGAACGGGATCATCGTCTCGCCGTGCGTCGCGTACGACGTGGCGGCGGCGATGAAGTCGGCCATGGCGCCGGCCTCGGTGATCCCCTCGTTGAGGATCTGGCCGTCCTTGGCCTCCTTGTAGTACATCAACTGGTCGCGGTCGACCGGCTCGTACGTCTGGCCCAGCGGCGAGTAGATGCCGGCCGAGGGGAACAGCGACTCCATACCGAAGGTGCGGGCCTCGTCGGGGACGATCGGCACCCAGCGCCTGCCGGTCTCCTTGTCCCGCATCAGATCCTTGACCAGGCGCACGAACGCCATGGTGGTGGCCATCTCCTGCTTGCCGGAGCCCTTGTACAGCGCCTTGAACGCGCGCTCCTCCGGCTGGGGCAGCGGGGCGGAGGCATGCATCCGGCGGGCCGGGGCGGGGCCGCCGAGCGCGGCGCGGCGCTCCTGGAGGTAGCGGACCTCGGGGGAGTCGGCGCCGGGGTGGCCGTACGGCACCACGCCGTCGTCGAACGCGCTGTCCGCGATCGGGAGCCCGAGCAGGTCGCGCATGCCCTTGAACTCGTCGACCGTCAGCTTCTTCATCTGGTGGTTGGCGTTCTTGGACTCGAAGCCCTTGCCGAGCGTGTAGCCCTTCACCGTCTGCGCGAGGATCACGGTCGGCGCGCCCTTGTGCGCGAGCGCCGCACGGTAGGCCGCGTAGACCTTGCGGGCCTCGTGGCCGCCGCGGGACGTGTGGAAACACTCGGCGATCTTCGCGTCGGTCAGCAGCTTCGCCAGCTCGACGAGCGAGGGCTCGGCACCGAAGAAGTGCTCGCGGATATAGGCGACATCGCGGGTGGCGTACGTCTGGAACTGCGCGTCCGGGACCTCGCGGAGGCGGCGGACCAGAGCGCCCGTGGTGTCGAGCTGGAACAGCTCGTCCCAGGCCGATCCCCACAGAGACTTGACGACATTCCAGCCGGCGCCGCGGAACTGGGCCTCCAGCTCCTGCACGATCTTGAAATTGGCGCGGACCGGGCCGTCGAGGCGCTGCAGATTGCAGTTGATGACGAAGGTCAGGTTGTCGAGCCGCTCGCGGGACGCGAGGGCGAGTGCCGCCGTCGACTCGGGCTCGTCCATCTCGCCGTCGCCGAGGAACGCCCAGACGTGCGAGCCGGACGTGTCCTTGATGCCGCGGCCGGCGAGGTAGCGGTTGAAGCGCGCCTGGTAGATCGCCGAGAGCGGGCCGAGGCCCATGGAGACGGTCGGGAACTCCCACAGCCAGGGCAGCCGCCGCGGGTGCGGGTACGAGGGGAGGCCGTTGCCGCCGGCCTCCTGGCGGAAGTTGTCGAGGTGCGCCTCGGTGAGGCGGCCGTCGAGGAAGGCGCGGGCGTAGATGCCGGGGGAGGCGTGGCCCTGGATGTAGAGCTGGTCGCCGCTGCCGTCGCCCTCCTTGCCGCGGAAGAAGTGGTTGAAGCCGGTCTCGTAGAGCCAGGCAGCGGAGGCGAAGGTGGCGATGTGGCCGCCCACGCCGTGCTTGCTGCCGCGGGTCACCATGGCCGCCGCGTTCCAGCGGTTCCACGCGGTGATCCGGGCTTCCATCGCCTCGTCGCCGTCGAGGGCGGGCTCGGCGGCGGTCGGGATGGTGTTGACGTAGTCCGTCTCCAGCAGCCGGGGCACGGGGACTCCGGCCCGCTCGGCGTGCTGGAGGGTGCGGCGCATCAGGTACGCGGCCCTGTGCGGGCCGGCGTGCTCGGAGACGGCGTCGAGGGACGCCGCCCACTCGGCAGTTTCCTCGGCGTCGCGGTCCGGGAGCTGGTCGAGCTCGCTCGGAAGCTTGCCTTCGGGGTCGGTCATGATCGCCGCCTTCCGGACAGGAGGGGGGTGGAGAAAGAAGGGGTGCCGTTGTCTGGCAGGACAGGGCGAAGGGTTGGTGAACCCGAGGTCGACTGTAAGTCTCTGATCGATGATCGATCAAAGCTTGGGGGCGAAAAACTTCTGAACCCGGCGAAATTGGCATCCGGTGCCGCGGAATCGGGCACGGGGTGCCGCGCAGAATCGGTCCTTATCGGGCAGGCCGGCGAGGGTGTGCCAGGTCTGGACGGCCCTGGTGGAGCTATGTACTCTGCCATTCGGCATAGTTACTGGCCGGTAGATCGGAGAGGCGGCATGAGCCCGCGCAAGAGCAACAGCCGCGAGCGGATGATCTCCAGCGCGGTCGCGCTGCTGCGGGAGTACGGAGCCGGAGCGACCACCATCGACAGAGTGCTCGCCCACAGCGGCGCCCCCCGCGGCTCCGTCTACCACCACTTCCCCGGCGGGCGCACCCAGCTCATCGACGAAGCGGTGGCGAGCGTCGGTGACGTCATCTCCGGACTCGTCGAGGCCGCAGCCGAGGACGACCGCCCGCTGGAGGCTGTCGACGCGTTCTTCGCGCTGTGGCGCGAACGGCTCCTCGACAGCGGGTTCCGGGCCGGCTGCTCCCTGGTGGCCGTCGCCGTCGAGACCAACGACGACGCCCCGCAGCTCGCCCGCTCCGCGGCCGGGTACTTCGCCCGCTGGCGGGCGGCGCTCACCGGCCTGTTCGTCCGGAACGGGCTGACCGCCGAACGGGGCGAGCGGCTGGCCGCGTTCATCATCGCCGCGGTCGAGGGCGCGGTGATCATGTGCCGGGCCGAGAAGAGCATGGCGCCGCTCGACGCCGCCGCCGCCGAGATCCACGAACTGCTGAGCCAGGTGCTCCACGACCGGTCCGACGCCGGTCACGCACCACAGCCCTGACCTCCCCAAGTGCCCCCGTTTTCCGGCGAACCCTGTTCCTGCGTATCCCTGCGTATTCCTGCTGTGAAGGAGCCGTCATCGACCGCCAGGACGCTGTCTTCGTCCTCGACATCGGAGACACCGAGAACCGCTTCCACCCCGACTGGCTCGCGTCGGTCAACGCCCTGCTGGACGAGGTCGAGCAGGCGGAGGGACCACGTGCCCTGGTGACCGCCGCGACCGGCAAGTTCTACTCCAACGGCCTGGACCTGGACTGGCTGTTCGCCCACTCCGACCAGGCGCCCGAGTACGTCTCCGGCGTCCAGGAACTGCTCGCGCGGGTGCTGACCCTGCCGCTGGTCACCGTGGCCGCGCTCCAGGGGCACACCTTCGCGGCCGGCGCGATGTTCTCCCTGACCCACGACTTCCGCGTGATGCGCGGGGACCGCGGCTACTGGAGCCTGCCCGAGGCCGAGATCAACATCCCCTTCTCGCGCGGCATGTCGGCGCTGATCCAGGCCCGGCTCACCCCGCAGACGGCACACGAGTCGATGGTCACGGCCCGGCGTTACGGCGGCCACGACGCCCTGGCCGCGGGGATCGTGGACCGCGTCGCCGACGAGAACGCCGTGCGGACGGCCGCGATCGAACTCGCCGCGGCGCAGGCGGCCAAGGCCGGGCCCACCGTCGGCACGATCAAGTCCCGTATGTACGCACCGGTCCTGGAGGCGCTGCGGGAGAAGGACCTCCACCTCGGCTGACGCCGGGTCCGTGCGTGGCCGGGAGCCCGGCGGGCACCCGGCTACGCGCGCGGGGCGCAGCCCAGGACATGGGCCTTCACCAGCGCACCGATCTGCGGGTCCCGGCGGCGGAACGCCTCCACCAGGTCCTGGTGCTCCTCCGCGTACGACTTCTGCACCGTGCCGAGCCAGCGGATGGACAGGGCCGTGAACACCTCGATGCCGAGGCCCTCCCAGGTGTGCAGCAGAACGCTGTTGCCGGCCGCACGCACCAGCTCGCGGTGAAAGGCCACCGTGTGCCGCACCTGGGCCGCGGAGTCGCCCCTCCGGTCCGCCTCGTACAGCCCGGCCACATGGGGTTCGAGGGCAGAGCAGTCGGCGGCCAGCCGTTCGGCGGCCAGCTCCGCGGCGATCTGCTCCAGGCCCGCGCGGACGGGGTAGCTCTCCTCCAGGTCCGCGGCCGTCAGATTCCGCACCCGTACGCCCTTGTTGGGCGCGGACTCGATCAGACGCAGGCTCTCCAGCTCGCGCAGCGCCTCGCGCACCGGCGTCTGGGAGACCTCGAGTTCGGTCGCGATACGGCGCTCGACGATCCGCTCACCCGGCTTCCAGCGGCCGCTCACGATCCCCTCCACGATGTGCTCGCGGATCTGATCGCGGAGCGAGTGGACGACGGGCGGCGTCATGGAAACTCCTCACGGGTGGCCGGGCCCGAGGTTACCGGAGGGAAGCCTCTGAACTGCACGGCTGGACAGATTGTCGCGTACAGCACAGGCCACGGAGCCCGGCCGGTCGTCTTCCGGCCGGGCCCATTCGGTCTCCGTCGGCGACGCCGTCGCTCACGTCCCGGGCCACGACGCGACGGTGCCCCGCCCGGAACGGATCCGGGCGGGGCACCGTGCGCACTGCTGACTGCTCAGAGGCCGAGCTCGACCTCGAACTCGCCGGCCTCCAGGATCGCCTTGACCGCGGTCAGGTAGCGGGCGGCGTCCGCGCCGTCCACCAGACGGTGGTCGTAGGAGAGCGCGACGTACGTCATGTCGCGGATCGCGATCGTCTCGCCGAGGTCCGGGTGGTTGATGACCACCGGGCGCTTGACGGTGGCGCCGATGCCCAGGATGGCGACCTGGTTCGGCGGCACGATGATCGTGTCGAACAGCGCACCGCGCGAACCGGTGTTGCTGATGGTGAAGGTCGCGCCCGCCAGGTCGTCCGGCGTGATCTTGTTGGCGCGCACGGCACCCGCGAGCTCCGCGGTCCGCTTGGCGATGCCGGCCAGGTTGAGGTCACCCGCACCCTTGATGACCGGGGTCATCAGGCCCTTCTCGGAGTCGACGGCGATGCCGACGTTCTCCGAGTCGAAGTAGGTGATGGTGCCCTCGTCCTCGTTGATCCGGGCGTTGATGACCGGGTGGGCCTTCAGCGCCTGGGCTGCGGCCTTCACGAAGAACGGCATCGGGGAGAGCTTGACGCCCTCACGGGCGGCGAAGCTGTCCTTGGCCTGGGCGCGCAGCTTCATCAGCTTGGTGATGTCGACCTCGACCACCGAGGTCAGCTGGGCCTGGCCGTGCAGCGCCTTCATCATGTTGTCGCCGATGACCTTGCGCATGCGGGTCATCTTGACGGTCTGACCGCGCAGCGGGGACGCCTCGAGGGCCGGGGCCTTCGACGCGGCCGCGGGTGCGGCGGCCTGGGCGGGAGCGGCGGCCTTGGCGGCCTCCGCGGCGGCGACGACGTCCTGCTTGCGGATACGGCCGCCGACGCCGGAGCCCTTGACCGCGGACAGGTCCACGCCGTGCTCGGCGGCGAGCTTACGGACCAGCGGGGTCACGTAGGCGTCGCTCGCGTCAGCGGCGGCGGGGGCGGCCGGAGCCGCGGGAGCCGGGGTGACCGGAGCGGGCGCGGCCGGGGCGGCGGGAGCCGCCTGGGCCGGAGCGGGAGCCGGAGCCGGTGCGGGCTCCGGAGCCTCCTGCTTCGGAGCCTCCTGCTTCGGGGCCTCCTGCTTCGGGGCCTCCTGCTTCGGGGCCTCCTGGGCCGGCGCGGGCTGCGCCGGAGCGGCGGCCTGGGCCGGGGCGGCACCGGCGGCACCGATGACGGCCAGCTTGGCGCCGACCTCGGCGGTCTCGTCCTCACCGACCACGATCTCCAGCAGCACACCGGAGGCCGGGGCGGGGATCTCGGTGTCGACCTTGTCCGTGGAGACCTCGAGCAGCGGCTCGTCGGCCTCGACGGACTCGCCGACCTCCTTCAGCCAGCGGGTGACGGTGCCCTCGGTGACGCTCTCACCGAGCGCCGGGAGAACCACGTCGGTGCCCTCGGCGGAGCCGCCGCCGGAGGCGGCCTCGGCCGTCGGGGCAGGGGCGGGTGCGGCGGCCTCGGGGGACGGGGCGGCCTTCGCGGGCTGCTCCGGCTCGGGCGCCGGGGCCTCGGCCTGCTTCTCCTCGGCGGCAGGCGCCTCGGCGCCCGCACCGGAGCCGTCGTCGATGACGGCGAGCTCGGCGCCGACCTCGACGGTCTCGTCCTCGGCGACCTTGATGGAGGCCAGGACGCCGGACGCGGGGGCGGGGATCTCGGTGTCGACCTTGTCGGTCGACACCTCGAGCAGCGGCTCGTCGGCCTCGACTCGCTCGCCCTCGGCCTTCAGCCAGCGGGTGACGGTGCCCTCGGTGACGCTCTCACCGAGCGCCGGAAGGGTTACGGAAACCGACATGGTTTCAGTTGCTCCTAACGAAAGTGCGGAAGTGGTCGTCGCGCCCGAGGTCCGGAGACCGCACGGACAGCACAGACTGCTCAGTCATGGGAGTGCAGAGGCTTGCCCGCGAGTGCCAGGTGGGCCTCGCCGAGTGCCTCGTTCTGCGTCGGGTGCGCATGGACGAGCTGCGCGACCTCGGCCGGCAGTGCCTCCCAGTTGTAGATCAGCTGTGCCTCGCCCACCTGCTCGCCCATACGGTCACCGACCATGTGGACGCCGACCACGGCACCGTCCTTGACCTGGACGAGCTTGATCTCGCCCGCGGTCTTGAGGATCTTGCTCTTGCCGTTGCCCGCGAGGTTGTACTTCAGGGCGACGACCTTGTCCGCACCGTAGATCTCCTTGGCCTTGGCCTCGGTGATGCCGACGGACGCGACCTCGGGGTGGCAGTACGTCACCCGGGGCACACCGTCGTAGTCGATCGGAACGGTCTTCAGACCGGCCAGCCGCTCTGCCACCAGGATGCCCTCGGCGAAGCCGACGTGCGCGAGCTGGAGCGTGGGGACCAGGTCGCCGACGGCGGAGATCGTCGGAACGTTCGTCTGCATGTACTCGTCGACGAGGACGAAGCCGCGGTCCATCGCGACGCCCTGCTCCTCGTACCCGAGACCGGCGGAGACCGGGCCGCGGCCGACCGCGACCAGCAGCACCTCGGCCTCGAAGGTCTTGCCGTCCGCGAGCGTGACGCGGACGCCGTCCTGGGTGTACTCGACCTTGTCGAAGAAGGTGCCCAGGTTGAACTTGATGCCGCGCTTGCGGAACGCGCGCTCAAGAAGCTTGGAGCTGTTCTCGTCCTCGACCGGCACGAGGTGCTTGAGGCCCTCGATCACGGTGACGTCCGCGCCGAAGGACTTCCACGCGGAGGCGAACTCGACGCCGATGACGCCGCCGCCCAGCACGATCGCGGACTGCGGGACGCGGTCCAGGACCAGCGCGTGGTCGGAGGAGATGACGCGGTTGCCGTCGATCTCCAGGCCCGGCAGCGACTTCGGCACGGAGCCGGTGGCGAGGAGGACGTGGCGGCCCTGGACACGCTGGCCGTTGACGTCGACGGAGGTGGGGGAGGACAGCTTGCCCTCACCCTCGATGTAGGTGACCTTGCGAGAGGCGATCAGACCCTGGAGACCCTTGTACAGGCCGGTGACCACCTCGTCCTTGTACTTGTGGACGGCCTCGATGTCGATGCCCTCGAAGGTGGCCTTGACACCGAACTGCTCGCTCTCGCGAGCCTGGTCGGCGATCTCACCGGCGTGCAGCAGTGCCTTCGTGGGGATGCATCCGTTGTGCAGGCAGGTACCGCCGACCTTGCCCTTCTCGATCAGGGCGACGTCCAGGCCCAGCTGAGCTCCGCGCAGCGCCGCAGCGTAACCGCCGCTACCACCGCCGAGGATCACTAGGTCGAAAACGGTGCTGGCGTCGTTCGCCACGTCACGTCCTCCATGCATGTGCGCCGGTCGCCGGATCTCCCCTTCCCGGGGACGACCGGCCGGTCGGCTGGTGTGCGGCCGCTGTTTCTTCGGCCCTGTGGTGGGGGCCCTGTCCTGCCGAGAACCCATCTTCGCACTTGTTGCCGGAAGGTGGGACCCGGGGCCTGCTTACCGTGGGTTCCCCGGTCGTGCCCCGGAGTCCCGGCCGCCGGTGGGGTGCGAAAGCCCCACCGGCGGTCGTCGCGTCAGGCTTCGTCAGCCGAGATCGCCGGCGGCGATCCGCTCGGCCAGCTTCACCAGGGTGCGGACCGAGGAGCCGGTGCCGCCCTTGGGGGTGTACCCGAAGGGGGCGCTCTCGTGGAAGGCCGGGCCCGCGATGTCGATGTGGGCCCAGGTGATGCCCTCGCCGATGAACTCCTTCAGGAACAGACCGGCGACCAGGCCGCCGCCCATCCGCTCGCCCATGTTGGCGATGTCGGCGGTCGGCGAGTCCATGCCCTTGCGCAGCTCGGCGGGGAGCGGCATCGGCCAGGACTGCTCGCCGACCTCCTCGGCGATCTCGTGGATGGCGGTACGGAAGGCGTCGTCGTTGGCCATGATGCCGAAGGTGCGGTTGCCGAGGGCGAGCACCATCGCGCCGGTCAGGGTCGCGACGTCGACGATGGCGTCCGGCTTCTCCTCGGAGGCCTTCCACAGCGCGTCCGCGAGGACGAGACGGCCCTCGGCGTCGGTGTTGAGCACCTCGACCGTCTTGCCGCTGTACATGCGCAGCACGTCACCGGGGCGGGTGGCCGAACCGGACGGCATGTTCTCGGCGAGCGCCAGCCAGCCGGTGATGTTGACCGGCAGGTTCAGGCGGGCGGCCGCGACGACGGCGGCGAACACCGCGGCGGCACCGCTCATGTCGCACTTCATCGTCTCGTTGTGGCCGGCCGGCTTGAGCGAGATGCCGCCGGAGTCGTAGGTGATGCCCTTGCCGACCAGGGCGAGCGTCTTGGCCGCCTTGGAGTGGGTGTAGGAGAGCTTCACCAGGCGGGGCGGGTTCTGCGAGCCCTGGCCGACGCCGAGGATGCCGCCGAAGCCGCCCTTGACCAGGGCCTTCTCGTCGAGGACCTGAACCTTCACGCCGTTCTCCTTGCCGGCGGCGCTGGCCACGGCGGCGAAGGCCTCGGGGGTGAGGTCGTTCGGCGGGGTGTTGATCAGGTCGCGGGCGCGGTTGATCTCCTCGGTGAGCGCGACGGCACGCTCGGCCGCGGCCTTGTACGCCTTGTCGCGCGGCTTGGTGCCGAGCAGGGTGACCTCGGCGAGCGGCTGCTTCGCGTCCTTCGGGTCCTTGTCCTGCCCCTGGTAGGCGGTGAAGGCGTACGCACCGAGGAGCGCGCCCTCGGCGACGGCCTCGGCGTCCTCGGACGCCTCGACCGGCAGGGCGAAGGCGGCCTTCTTGGAGCCGGACAGCGCACGGGCGGCGGTGCCCGCCGCGCGGCGGAGCGACTCGGCGGAGTACGTCCCGTCCTTCTCCGGTACGGAACCGAGGCCGACCGCGAGGACCACCGGGGTCTTGAGGCCGGACGGTGCGGGGAGCTTGGTCACTTCGCCCTCGGCACCCGTGGCGCCGAGGGTCTCCAGGACGGTGGCGAGCTTCCCGTCGAACGCCTTGTCCACGGCCTCGGCGCCCGGCGCGACCACCGGGCCCTTGGCGCCCTTCGCGACACCCACGACGAGAGCGTCGGCGCGCAGCGTCGCAGCGCCGGCAGTGCTGAGAGTGAGAGCAGTCACGGTGGTGAATTCTCGCTTCCGTTGAGTTCGGTAGCCCGTAGCGGCCGTAGGGGAGGACGGGTCGACATCCAGCCCGACAAGAGCCTACGCGCGGTCACATGTCTCGTTCACGGCGGCGGTAGTTCACTCGTCCGTGGCGCTTGTTTCACGTTTGGCCCACAGGCTTCGAGACCTCGGTCACACTCACTGGATTCAGGCAAGGGAGCGAGGAGCTCTTTTGCATCATCTTCACAGGTCCTCCACGCAATCAGGATGCGGAGAGGCTGTGCAAGGGGGAGAAACATGTCTCGTTCCGGACTGCGTGCGGGCAGAGCCGCGGCCACGCTGCTGACCGCCGGACTGCTGGCGACGGCACTTCCGGCGGGCGGGGCCGTGGCGGCGCCGGTGCCACGGATCGATCTGACGGTGCTCGTCGTGGACGACGGGGGCGGCGCCGTCGAGGCCATCGTCTCCGAGCTCAAAGAGACCGGCGTGCCGTACCGCACGCTGCGGCTCGACGACCCGAACCGCCCCACCGTCAACGCCGCGTTCCTCGGCGACACCGTGAGCGGCCGCCCGCGGGCCAAGTTCCAGGGCGTCGTCGTCCCCGACGAGGACCCGTTCGGCGCGGCCACCACCGCCGGAGCCGCCGAGAACGCCGCGCTCTTCGCGTACGAGACGACCTTCGGCATCCGCCAGATCGACGCCTACACCTGGGCCCACCCCGGCGTCGGCCTCGAGTACACCGACAACGGCGGCTGGGTCGGCGTCCTCGACGGTGTGCAGACCTCGGTCACCGCGGCCGGCCGCTCGACCGGTCCCTTCGGGTACCTCGACGGACCGCTCCGGTTCGAGGACAACTCCCCACTGGTGTCCGAGAGTTACGGCGCGGCCGGCAAACCCCGCGAGGGTTACACCAGCTACCTCGACACCGCCGTCGGCGACAGCGGAGCCCGCGGGAGCCTGCTCGGCGAGTACGCCCACGACGGGCGGCGCGAGCTGGTGGTCACCTTCGCCTACAACCGCCACCAGAAGCAGTACCGGGTGCTGGCCCGCGGGATGGTCGAGTGGCTCACCCAGGGCATCCACCTCGGGCAGAGCCGCAGTTACTTCACCGTCCACGTCGACGACGTCTTCGCGCCGGACGCCCGCTGGGACACCGAACGCAACTGCACGCCCGGCGACATCGACTGCACCGGCGAGGGCGAGCAGACCCCGGACATCCGGATGACCGCGGCCGACGCGCAGTACGCCGCGCAGTGGCAGCTGTCCAGCGGCTTCACCCTCGACATGGTCTACAACGCGGGCGCCGGCGAGGAGTGGAAGGCCGAGAACGGCGGCACCGACGCGCTCACCGCCCAGCTGCTGGCCGACCGGGCCAAGTACCGCTGGGTCAACCACACCTACACCCACCCGTTCCTCGGCTGTGTGCAGGACGTCTCGGTGGTGCCCTGGCAGTGCTCCAAGGACGCGGCCGGCAACACCCGCTGGATGAGCCGCGCCGACATCGCGAAGCAGATCCGCGACAACAACAACTGGGCCACGAGCAAGGGCATCTCGTACGACAGGACCGAGCTCGTCACCGGTGAGCACTCCGGTCTGAAGACCCTGCCGCAGCAGCCCCAGGACAACCCGAACCTCGCCGGCGCGCTCGCGGACAACGGAGTGAAGTGGGTCGGCAGCGACAGCTCCCGCGAACCCGCGCAGCGCGCGGTCGGCTCGGCGCTCACCCTGCCGCGGTACCCGATGAACGTGTACTACAACGTCGGCACCGCCGCCGAGATGGCCGACGAGTACAACTGGATCTACACCGCGCAGTCGGACGGGGGCAGTGGCGTCTGCGAGAGCAACCCGTCCTCCACCTGCCTCGCCGAGCCGCTGGACGCCGCCACCGGCTACGCGGCGTACATCGTTCCGCAGGAGGCGCGCATCGCCCTCGGCCATGTCGTCGCCAACGACCCGCGCCCGCACTACGTCCACCAGTCGAACCTGGCCGAGGAGCGCATCCTCTACCCGGTCCTGGACAAGGTGCTCGCGGACTACCGCGCGCTGTTCGCGGACAACGCCCCGATCGTCAATCCGCGCCAGCGGGAGGCCGGGCTCGAGTTCCAGCGCCGGGGCGCGTGGACCAAGGCGCTGGCAGGGGGCAAGGTGACGGCCTACCGCATCGGCGAAACCGTGACCGTCAAGGCGCCTTCGGGGGTGACGGCGCCGATCACCGCGCCGGACGGGACGCGCAAGCAACTTCTGCTGGGAACAGGGGCGTTCGGCGCGGCATACGCGGGGGCCCGCTCCGCCTGGACCTCGCCCGAGCCGCTGCAGTCGGCGGTCACGCTGAAGTTGCCGACCGCCTGACCGCCTGACCGCCGACCGCCCGACGACCGTCCGACCGGCGGCCGTACATCACTGCTGTGGCGCACATCGCTGCACTGGGGGGAACACACACATGCCGAGCTCCGGCCGACATGTCACCATGCTGACCGAAGGCACTTATCCGCATGTCCACGGGGGTGTGTCCACCTGGTGCGACCAGCTCGTACGCGGCATGCCCGAGGTCGACTTCCAGGTGGTCGCCCTCACCGGCACCGGCCGTGAGCCGGTCACCTGGGAGCTGCCCGCCAACGTCTACCGGCACACGGCCTTCCCTCTGTGGGGGCCGGTGCCGGGCGGACGCCGGCTCTTCGGGCGGGAGCGGCGCCGGTTCACCGACGTCCACGAACAGTTCCTGCTGTCGGTGCTCGACCCCTCGGCGGGCTGCGACTTCGGCGCGAGCCTCGACCTGCTGACCGACTGGGCACGCTCCGGGCGGCTGTCGTCGGCGCTGCGGTCGGAGTCCGTGATCCGTTCGCTGATGTGGATCTGGACCATGCCGCATCTGGAGATGTCCGGGTCCCGGCCGACCGTGCACGACGCGCTCACCGCCACCGATCTGCTGGAGCACGCGCTGCGGCCGCTGGCGGCGCGGATACCCGACGACTCCGTCGCGCACGCGGTCAGCGCGGGGCTCGCCACCCTGCCCGCGCTGGCCGCTCAGCGGCACGAAGGCGTACCGTTTCTGCTCACCGAGCACGGCATCTACCTGCGCGAGCGCTATCTCGGCTATCGCGTCCAGGCCCAACGCGCTCCCGTGAAGGCGCTGATGCTGGGCTTCTACCGGGAGCTCAACACGCTCGGCTACCGCCGGGCCGACCTGATCACCCCGTGCAACCAGTACAACCGGCGGTGGGAGGAGCGGGGCGGCGCCCCCGCGGACCGTATCCGCACCGTCTACAACGGCGTCGACCCGCACGCCTTCCCACAGGCCGGACCCGAGCCCGACGTGCCGACGATCTCCTGGGCCGGGCGGATCGACCCGATCAAGGACCTGGAGACCCTGATCCGGGCGTACGCCATGGTGCGGGCCGAACTGCCCGAGGTACGGCTCCGGTTGTTCGGCGGAGTTCCCGCCGGGGGCGAGGCGTACCGCACCCGGCTGGAGAAGCTCGCGGCCGAACTGGGGGTCGTGGACGGCATCTCCTGGGAGGGGCGGGTCAGCGATGTGGCCCGCGCGTACGCGGCCGGCAGCGTGGTCCTGCTCTCCAGCATCAGCGAAGGGTTCCCCTTCTCCCTCATCGAGGCCATGTCCTGCGGACGGGCCACGGTGTCCACCGATGTGGGCGGTGTCCGGGAGGCCGTCGGTGACACGGGACTTGTCGTGCCGCCGCGGGAGCCCGCGGTGATGGCGGACGCGACGCTGGGCCTGCTGCGGGACACACAGCGGCGCACCCGGCTCGGAGCGCTGGCCCGGCAGCGGGTCATCGACCGGTTCACGCTGCGGCGCTCGGTCGACGGGTTCCGCCGCATCTATCTCGAACTGGCGGGCCGGTCCGACGAGTCGGACAGCGGCCTGTGGGCGACGCCCGTGCGGGCCGTCGGATGAGCGGGCCGCTGTGGCAGGGACCGGGACAGAGCAGCGACACGCTCCACCTGGTGCTGCCGCCGCGCCGGACCGGTGACCCTGCGGCCGGCCGCGCTGCCGATCCCCTCGACGAACTGGCGGACCGGCTGGAGGAGCTGGCCGCCGCGGCCGTCCATCCCGACGAGATAGCCGCGCTGCTCGAATCGGACGGCATGACGGACGATCACATCCGGCTCACCTACGGCCGTGAGGACTCCTTCACCCTCGCGGAGGAGCTCTACGACCGCGTCCCGCGCAGCTTTCCCGACCTGCCGAACCCACCGGCGAACCCGTGGCACGTGGGCCTGCTCGCCTGTCTGCTGCGCGGACTGGTCTTCGCGCTGCCGGGACTCGCGTACGTCCTGGGCGCGCCGCTGCTCCACGGAGCGAGCCTGGCGTCGCTGCTGGCGGGCGCGCTGACCGGCTGGGTCTGGAACCAGGCGCTCTCGCACCGTGCGTACTCCTGGCTCGGTCTCGGCGACCGCGCCGCGGCGGCCCGCTCCCTGCTGATCGGGGCCCCGGCGGGCGCCCTGCTGGGCGCGGCCGTGGCGGCGGCGTCCCCGGGTGCCTGGCAGGCGGCGGTGTTCGCCGCGGCCCAGGCGCTGTATCTGTCGGCGGCGACGGTCCTGCTGGTCCTCGGCCGTGAACGCGCCCTGCTGTACGCGCTGCTCCCGATGACGGCAGGAGCCGTCTGCGCCATGCGCGCGGACCTCCCCGTGCCGC
Organism: uncultured Actinomycetota bacterium; assembly: GCA_963836215.1. Taxonomy (GTDB): domain Bacteria; phylum Actinomycetota; class Actinomycetes; order Streptomycetales; family Streptomycetaceae; genus Streptomyces. Next base: position 2,029,481 of record CAWIIU010000005.1, on the reverse strand, counting down.
TCCGTACGACCCTGCTGCTGTGCTCGCTGACGGCGTCGGTGCTTCTGTCGGCGCGGGTGCTCCACAGCGCGGCCGGCCCGGGTGACGCCCGTACCCTCCCGGCGTTGCGCCGTGTGGGGGCCAGCGCCTTCGGACGGGCCCGTGGGTCGCGAAGGCCCGCGCCCGTGGACGGCCGTGGCGAGAACACCGTGCACGATGGGGTCGTCGTTCTTCCGGGCGCCCGGGACGCGCTGCCCGACCGTGTGCGGCGGAGCCCTCAGCGGCAGAAGCAGCGCCTCGGGCCGCGGATCGGCGCGTCCGTGCCGTACGGGCTCTTCGGGCTCGGGACCGGGGTGCTGGTGCTGTACACCGCTCTCGGCGACGTGCTCGCCGACGGGCCCGGCGCCGTCGTGTCCGCGCCGTCCGCCGTCGCGCTGACCCTCAGCATGGGGCCCGCCGAATGGCTGCTGCACCGGTTCCGCGGTGCGACCCTCAACGGGCTGCGCGCGAGCACCACATCGCACGCCTTCTGGCGTCGCGCCGCCGCCGTGCTCGCCGAGTGCCTCGCCGGATATCTCGCGGTGCTGCTCGTCCTCGCCCTCGCCGGGACCCTGCTGTGGCCCGACGCCCCCGCGCTGTCCGGGATCCGGCTCAGCACCCTGCTGTTCATCGGCACTGCCCTGTGGACGGGGCTGCTGCTGCAGTCCTTCGGGGCCGTCGTCGGCGCGGCCGTCATCTGCTGCGCGGCCGCGGCCGTCCAGACCGCGGCCCTGCTCCTCGGCATCGGCAGCCCTCGACCCGTCGGCCTCGGCGTCGCGGCGGGCGCGGCCGCGCTGCTCACCGGGTTCGTCTGTGCTCTGCTGGGCCGGGCGACCGCCCACCGCGTATAGGAATGAGTCGCGTGAAGACCCTGCTGGTCCCGTACTACGAGCATCCCGCCGAACAGCCGGACGCCTGGGACGCCCTCGTCACCGCCGCGCCCCGGCTGTACGGCGTGGTGCTCAACCCCGCCGACGGCCCCGGCACGGCCCCCGACCCGGTGTTCGCCGCCGCCGCGGCCCGGCTGCGGGACGCCGGAGTCCGGGTCCTCGGGTACGCCGACACCGACTACGCCCGCCGCCCGCACGCCGATGTCGTGCGCGATCTGCTGCGCCACCGCGACTGGTACGGCACGGACGGCGCTTTCCTCGACCAGGTGTCCGCCGACGCCGGTGCGCTGCCCCACTACCGCCGGCTCGCGGTCGCCGCCCGCGCGGCCGGCGCGGCCACGCTCGTCCTCAACCACGGCGTCCACCCCGACCCGTCGTACGCCCCGCTCGCCGATCTGCTGGTCACCTTCGAGGGCTCGTGGGACACCTACCGCGAACTCACCGTCCCGCCGTGGACCGAGGACCTTGCGCCGGAGCTGTTCTGCCATCTGGTGTACGGCGCACCGCCCGGGGCGAGCGCCGAAGTGCCCGTGCACTGCCTGGTCCCCGGCACGGGCGCCCACCCCTGGGGCACCCTCCCGTACGCCCTGGAGCCGTCCCGGTGAGACGCGCTCCCCTGCTGCTCGCGCTGCTGCTCGTCCTCGTGGCGGGCTGCACGACCCGGCCGGACGCGCCGGAGCCGGACGACCGGCCGTCCGCGGGGCGCTGGCAACCAGCGCCCGGCACTCCCTGGCAGTGGCAGCTCAGCGGCAGGCTGGACCCGACGGTGGACGTGCCCGTGTACGACATCGACGGCTTCGACCACCCGAAGTCCGCGGTCGCCGATCTGCACCGCCGGGGCCGCAAGGTGATCTGCTATCTGTCCACCGGCGCATGGGAGGACTTCCGCCCCGACGCCGGTGCGTTCCCGAAAGCGGTTCTCGGCCGCGGCAACGGCTGGGACGGTGAGCGCTGGCTCGACGTCCGGCGCACGGACGTCCTCGGACCGCTGATGGCCAGGCGCATGGACATGTGCAGGGAGAAGGGCTTCGACGCGGTCGAGCCCGACAACATGGACGCGTACGCCAACCGCACCGGCTTCCCCCTCACCCCGGCCGATCAGCTCCGCTACAACCGGCTCATCGCCCGTCTGGCCCATGACCGCGGACTGGCTGTCGGGCTCAAGAACGACCTCGGCCAGATCCCCCAGCTGGTGGGGGACTTCGACTTCGCGGTCAACGAGCAGTGCGCCGAGCACGACGAGTGCGAGCTGCTGACACCGTTCGTCAAGGCGGGCAAGGCGGTCTTCCATGCCGAGTACGAGCTGAAGACCCGCGCGTTCTGCCCCGACGCACGGAGACTGCGGCTCAGCTCGATGCTGAAGAAGTACGAGCTGGGAGTCTGGCGCCAGGCCTGCTAGCAGAGGTGCTCTCGCGCCGAGCAGGCCCTCAGCCGAGGACCAGCCCGACCAGGGCCACCGTCGCCGCCGTCTCCGCGAGCGCGCCGAACACATCGCCCGTCACCCCGCCGAACCGGCGCACGCCGTGCCGCAGCAGCAGCTCCGCCACGGCGAGCCCCGCGACGGCCGCCAGCGCGTGGTGCACCGCGCCGGCCACGCCGAAGAGGGCACCCGCGCCCGCGCACGCCGCGACGACCAGTGCCGCGACGGCCAGCCCCCTGCGGACCGGAACCACGCCCGCGACCGCCGCGCCCAGTCCCTCCGGGCGGGCCGCAGGGACGCCCGCGCGGGAGGCGAGGGTGAGGGAGAGACGGGCCGTCACCGCCGACACCGCCGCGCCGACCGCGCCGTACGCCCAGCCCTCGCCGTACAGCGCGGACACCGCGGCGACCTGCCCGAGCAGTACGAACAGCAGGGTGATGACGCCGAACGGCCCGATGTCCGACTGCTTCATGATCCGCAGCGCGTCCTCGGCGGGCTTGGCGCTGCCGAGGCCGTCGGCGGTGTCGGCGAGACCGTCCAGATGGAGGCCCCGGGTGAGGACCGCCGGGACGGCGACCGTGGCGACGGCGGCGAGCAACGGCCCGGAGCCGGCCAGGACCGACAGTCCGCCGACTCCCGCCGCGCACAGTCCCACGACCAGCCCTGCCGCCGGAGCCCAGAGCATGCCCGCGCGGGCCGCGGCACGGTCCCAGCGCGTGACGCGGACGGGGAGCACGGTCAGGGTGCCGAAAGCGAAGCGCGGGCCGGCCAGATCAGTCACCGGCGAAGGGTAGCCCGGCCCGACTGACGGTAAATTGCGCATATCGCACGAATCGGGAGCGCGTGGCATGGGTCACTGGTTCTACCGCAACATCGTCGAGCCGGGGAAACTCCCCATGCTGCTCGCGCTGGCTGCTTTCGTCCTCACCTTTCTGATCACCCGGGTGGTCACCCGGATGATCAGGGCGGGCAAGGGGCCGTTCCGGAACATCAGACCCGGCGGCATGCACATCCACCATGTGGTCCCGGGCGTCGTCCTGATGGTCGTCGGCGGTTTCGGGGCCGTCGGCACCAGCCGGCACGGGGCGGGCGCCTACATCTGGGCGATCGTCTTCGGCGTGGGGGCGGGACTCGTGCTGGACGAGTTCGCGCTGATCCTGCATCTCGACGACGTCTACTGGTCGGAGCAGGGACGCCAGAGCGTGGAGGTCGTCGTCATGGTGGCGGCCCTGGCCATGCTGGTCCTCGGCGGATTCTCGCCGCTCGGCGTCAACGACGTCAGCGCCGACGAACGCCAGAACCGCCTCTCTCTGGTCACGACGATGGTCATCAACCTCCTGCTCGTGCTCATCACGCTCTTCAAGGGCAAGGCACGGATGGCGATCATCAGCGTCCTGGTGCCGTTCGTGGCTCTCTTCGGCGCGATCCGTCTCGCCCGACCGAACTCGCCGTGGGCGCGCCGCTTCTACCGCAAGCGGCCCAAGGCCCGCGCCAAGGCCACACTGCGCTCGTTCCACCACGACCGCCGCTGGGACCGCCCGCGCCGCAAGTTTCAGGACCTCATCGGCGGCGCTCCCGACCGTCCTGCCGTGAGCGAGCGCTGACGCCTGCGCCGGCGCAGCCACGAGAACCCGATCACCACCAGTACGGCGGTGATCGCCGCCAGATGCTCCCTGCCCGCCAGATTGTTCTTGACCAGCACCTCGACGATCATCGCCGCGATGACCAGCGCCGCGGTGAACCAGGCCCGGAAGCGCCAGCAGACGAACACCGCGAGGCCGACGACCGCCGCCGACGGGCCGGTGTCCACCACCTGCGCATCCGACGCGGGCAGTCCGAGGACCGCGTCCGGGCCGAGGGCGATGCCGATCCTGGCGTACATCGTCCCGGCCAGCGTGGAGACGTACGCGATCACCAGCGTCCGCCACCGGCCCAGACAGATCTCCGCGATGCCGAACACCAGCAGGACCTGTGCCAGCGCGCCCCACACCGGGAGGTCGAGCGCCGGAACGAACAGCGACAGGGGAGTGCGCAGCAGCGCGGCCCACAGCGGGTCCTCGGCCCGGACGAAACCGATGGAGCGGACGAAGCCGTGACCCCATGACTGGTTCTGCACCACCTGTATGGCCGCGGTGAGACAGACCGCGCCGAGGGTCATCGGGACGGCGCGCCACTTCTCGTTGACGAGTGCGTACCGCAGGGTCGCGAGGAGGGGCCCCCACTCGCGGCGCGCGAACGCCCTCACCGCATTCAACGCCTGGTCTCCAGGTGTCTGCGGTGCATCCACCTGGGCAGCCCGGGCGCCTCGAGGAAGCCTTCGGCACGGCCCGCCGCGATGCCGATGCGCAGCAGGTCGGCGCTCTTCTCGAAGAGCAGGAAGCGGGGCTCCCAGATGGGGCGGTACTTGGCGTTGGCCCGGTAGAGCGACTCGATCTGCCACCAGCGGGAGAAGAAACTGAGCAGCGAGCGCCACAGCCGCAGCACCGGACCCGCGCCGAGCTTCGAGCCGCGTTCGAAGACGGAGCGGAACATCGCGAAGTTCAGCGACACCTGCGTGATGCCGATGTCGCCGGCGCGCTGCAGGAGCTCGATGACCATGAACTCCATCAGGCCGTTCTCGGAGTCCCGGTCACGCCGCATCAGATCCAGCGAGAGGCCCTTGGGGCCCCAGGGGGCGAAACTCAGCACCGCGCGCAACTCGCCCTGGCCGTCGGTGCATTCGAGCATGACGCAGCGTCCGTCGCCCGGGTCGCCCAGCCGGCCGAGCGCCATCGAGAAGCCCCGTTCGGTCGCCCCGTCCCGCCAGTCGTCGGCCCGTTCGAGGAGGACGTCCATCTCGGCGGGAGGGATCTCCTCGTGGCGGCGGATGCGCACCGTGTACCCGGCCCGTCCGACGCGGTTGAAGGCCTGGCGCACGGTCCGCATCGCGCGGCCGTCCAGGGTGAAGTCGGCGGTCTCGACGATCGCCTCGTCGCCCAGTTCCAGGGCGTCCAGGCCGTGCCGTGCGTAGATCGTCCCGGCCTCCTCGCTCGCGCCCATGACCGCCGGGATCCAGCCGTGCTCACGCGCCTGGGCGAGCCACGGCTCGATCGCACCGGGCCAGGCCTCGGGGTCGCCGAGCGGGTCGCCGGACGCGAGCGAGACGCCGCCCACGACGCGGTAGGCGACGGCGGCCTTCCCGGTCGGGGACCAGACGACGCTCTTCTCGCGGCGCAGCGCGAAGTAGCCGAGCGAGTCGCGGTCGCCGTGACGTTCCAGCAGGGCGCGCAGCCGCTCCTCGTCGTCCTCGGTCAGCGGGTCGACGGCACGGCGGGAGCGGAAGGCTGCGTACAGCACGGTGAGCAGCAGCAGCGTGGACAGCACGTTGATGGTGACGTTGACCCAGCCCGGCGTGGCGATGGACGGGAAGCGGGAGTCGTCGGCGGCCAGCGAGACCAGCCGCATCACGCCGTAGCGCCAGCGCTCCAGGAAGGTGGAGCCGCCGCCGACGGTGTTGGTGACCGTGACGAGCAGGGCCGCGGCCAGCGAGGTGATCAGCAGTCCGCCGGTCGCGACGGCCGCGGCGAGACGGGGGTTGGACCGGTCGCCCCGGGCGTAGAACTCGCGGCGTCCGAGCAGCAGGGCGAGTACGAACGCACCGGTGAGGACGAGGGAGATCCAGTTCTGCGCATGGGCCCGGATACCGCTCTCGACCGCGAGCGCGAGGGCGAAGAGCAGGAGGAAGAGCCCTGACAGAACCAGGTTGAGGATCCACGCGGCCCGCTTGCGGCGGCGCATGGTGACCGCCAGGAACAGCGTGAGGGCGCCCGAGGCGAAGCCCGCGGTCAGCAGATAGGGGGTGAAGTAGTCGTCGATGTTGTGACGGCGCAGGTCCTGCCCGAGTGAGACCCACACGGCGCTGAGGAAGTTGACGAACGCCACCGCCCGCAGATACCAGACGGCGAACGCCGCGCTGTGCCGTGAACGGACGGCGCCCCGGCGCGCGCTGCGGCTCGCCTCTTCGCTGGACAAACGGACCTCTCCCATCAAACGCGGCGATATGGGGCATCACGCGTCATGCTGGGCGAGGCTACAGCCGCCCGGTCGGTGGCGGCCGTACCCCGTCGTCAGTCCGTGTCGCTCGCCACCGGCTCCGCGCGCTCCGGCAGTTCGGCCGCGAGAGCGGCAGCCGCCTGGACGAGGGGGAGTGCGAGCAATGCCCCGGTTCCTTCTCCTACAGTGACGCCCTGATCGAGCAACGGGTTGAGAGCCATGCGGTCCAGCGCCTTGCTCTGCGCCGGTTCGCCGCTCAGCTGGCCGGCGAGCCACCAGTCCGGGGCGCGGAAGGCCGCACGCTGTCCCACCAGCGCACACGCCGCCGAGACCACCCCGTCGAGGATCACCGGCATCCGGCGCACCGCGCTCTGCAGCAGGAACCCGGTCGTCGCGGCCAGGTCCGCGCCGCCCACGGCCGCCAGCAGCTCCAGCTGGTCACCGAGGACCGGCCGAGCACGCCGCAGCGCGTCGCGGACCGCCGCGCACTTGCGCATCCATGCCAGATCGTCGATGCCCGCGCCGCCGCGTCCGGTCACCACGGAGGCGTCCGTACCGCAGAGCGCCGCGATCAGCGTCGCGGCCGGTGTGGTCCCGCCGACGCTCAGATCCCCGAGCACGACCAGGTCGGTGCCGGAGTCGGCCTCCTCGTCGGCGATCGCCATGCCCAGACGTACGGCCTGCTCGGCCTCGTCGAGCGTCAGCGCGTCCTCGACGTCGATCCGGCCGCTGCCGCGCCGGACCCGGTGGCGTACGACGTCCTCCGGCAGCAGGCCCGGGTCGCAGTCCAGACCGGCGTCGACGATCCGCACCGGCACACCCGCCCGGCGGGCGAGAACGGCGACCGGACTCCCGCCGTCCAGCACGGCGCGCACCAGCTGGTGCGCGGTGCCCGACTCCCGTCCGGACACGCCCAGTTCGGCGACCCCGTGGTCGGCCGCGAACAGCACCACACGCGGCTGCTCGACGGCCTTGACCGGTACGGAGGCCTGCGCGGCCGAGAGCCAGTCGCCCAGCTCGTCGAGACGGCCGAGCGCACCGGGCGGGACACTGAGCCGGTCCCTGCGTTCCTCGGCATCTCGGCGCATGCCGCCGTCCGGGCGCTCGATCAGGTCGGAGAAGTCATCGAGATTCAGCCTGCTCATTCGCCGAACAGTACCGTCACCGCATTCCCGTCCTGACGCTGGCCGTGGGCGCCGGGTCAGCCGCGCAGAACAACCGCCTGACCGGCGACGACGAGCAGCACATGCTCGCACTCGACGGCGAAGGCGGCGTTGAGACGGCCCAGTTCGTCGCGGAAGCGCCGGCCGGACGCGGTGGCGGGGACGACGCCGGAGCCGACCTCGTTCGTCACCACGACGACCGTGCGGGGCGTCTCCCGTACGGCGGCGACCAGTTCGGCGACCCGCGCCCGCAGCGCGCGCTCCCCGTCCGCCCGCCACTTGTCGTCGTCCCAGGCGCCGACCTGGTCCATCGCATCGGTCAGCCAGAGCGAGAGGCAGTCGATCAGCAGCGGCGGACCGTCCTCGGTGAGCAGCGGCACCAGGTCGCAGGTCTCGGTGGTGCGCCACGACCCCGGGCGGCGCTCGCGGTGCTGGGCCACCCGGGACGCCCACTCGGCATCTCCCTCCCGCCGTCCGCCGGTCGCCACGTACACGACGTCCGGGAAGCTCTCCAGTCTGCGCTCGGCCTCCACCGACTTGCCGGAGCGTGCGCCGCCGGTGACGAGTGTGCGGCGGGGGATGTCGGGGACGGCGTGGTACTCGCCGACGATCAGCGTCGTCCCGTCGGGCACCGCCCGCGCGCCCGCCGCGGCGAGCCGTCGGTCCAGCTCGGGGCCGCCGGGGACGTCGTGGTCGAGGTGGACGGCGATCACGTCCGTCGTCGCGCCGATCGCACCGGACGCGCGCAGCCGGGCGATGGCATCGGGCCGTCCGACGACATCGGCGACGATCATGGCGTACGCGGCGAGCCCCTCCGCCAGTCCGGCGGGACCGCCGCCGGGCGGCAGGTACAGCAGGCGTTCACCCTCGGGTGAGGTCACCTCGTACCCCGTCCCGGGATGGTCCATCGCCACGGCCCGCACCCGGTGCCCGCTGATCAGCGTCAGCTCCCGGCCGTCCGGCACCCGCCCCGCCGCGGGCAGCCCGGCCGGCAGATCGACCGCCGGCCCGTCGTGCGGATGCGTGAGCAGCACCTGCCGCACGCCGACCAGTGAATGGCCGGCCCGCGCGGCGGCGAGCGCGGCGCCGGGGGTGAGGTCGAGCAGCAGTGCCCCGTCCACGAGCAGCGCGGTCGCCGCCCGTGCGCGGGCGCCCCGGGCGGTGGCGCAGGAGGCGCAGGGGCAGTCGGGCCGGGGGAGTCCGGCGGGCGCGCCGGTGCCGAGCAGAGTCAGTTCCACGTCACGATCCTCCCGCGTCACCGCGGGGCGTGCGCGCCCGGCTACGCTGCGGGCAGGACAGAGATCATGGATGGACCCTGGGAGGCGGACATGGCGTGGACGTGGCGGTTCGAGAAGTCCGACGGAACGGAGGTTCAGCCGGCGGTGCAGCCGGAGGAGTTCACGACGCAGGGGGACGCCGAGTCCTGGATCGGTGAGTACTGGAAGGATCTCCTGGAAGGCGGCGCCGACCAGGTGATCCTCTCGGAGGACAGCACCAAGATCTACGGCCCGATGAGCCTGCACGCGACGGAGTGACCGCCTAGCGCCCCGGGGCGTCTTCCCGTCTCGGCGGGAGGGCGCCCTTCTGCGTACGGGTGCGGACCGCGTGCGGGCACGCTCGCCCCGAAGCTAGATCTCCCCGAGAGTGACCTGCGCCGTCCTGGCCTCGCCGTCCCGCAGGTAGCCGACCACTCTCTTCCCGCCCGGGCTGTCCCCGGCCAGTGCCTCCGCCAGCGAGGTGATCGTCGTGACCTCCGTCGACCCCACCTTGGTGATGATGTCCCCGGAGCGCAGCCCCGCCTTCTCGGCCGCGCCGCCCTTCGTCACCTCGGCCACCGCCACCCCGGACGGCTGGTAGTTGTCGTCGAGGACCGTGCGCGCCGTGATGTCCAGCGCGGCCCGGCCCGAGTCCGTCACCTTCCCGGTCCTGACGATCTGGTCCGCGACGGTCCGCACCGTCGAGACCGGGATCGCGAAGCCGATGCCCGGCGCCGCGCCCTCGCTCATCCCCGGGTCGGCGGCCGCCGCCGTCGGGATGCCGATGACCTCACCGTCCAGATTGACCAGCGCACCGCCGCTGTTGCCCGGATTGACGGCCGCCGACGTCTGCACCATGTTGCCGATCGTCGCGCCCGTGCCCCCGCCCGCTCCGCTCGCGCTGACCGTACGGCCGACCGCCGAGACGATGCCCTGCGTGACGCTGCTCGACAGGCCGAGCGGCGAGCCCATCGCGAGCACGATCTGTCCGACCTCGACCTTGGACGCGTCGCCGAGACGCGCCGCCTTCAGGCCCGCCGGGACCCTGTCCAGCTTGATGACCGCCAGGTCCTGCTCCGGGTAGGAGGAGACCAGCTTCGCCGTCAGTGCCAGCTCGCCGGTCGCCACGGTGACCCGGAAGGTCTTCCCGGCGCCCACCACATGGGCGTTGGTGACGACATGGCCCTTGGTGTCGTAGACGATCCCCGAGCCCAGGCCGTTCGCCGCCTCGATCTGCACGACCGACGGCAGCACCTCCCTGATCACCCGCTGGTAGTCGCTCTGGAGGTCGGCGGTCGCCCTGGGTGCCACCGCCCGGGTCGAGATCTCCGGCTGCGAGGACGGGGCGCCGGAGCAGCCGGCGGCCGACGCCGCCACACACACCGCTGCGGTGAACGAGAGGATCAACGGGCGTATCCGGCCGGGGCGGTGAGCGGAGGAGGGCATATCTGGAGTATCCCTTTCGTCCCCATGCGGCGGCTCGCTGTGCGCCGCCGATCAGGGGGACCCCGGAGCCGACGCCAGGAACTGCGTCGCCGCCAGCTCCCCGTACAGCGGATCGCCCGCCACCAGCTCCGCGTGAGTGCCCACCGCCCGTACCCTCCCCGCGTCCATCACCACGATCCGGTCCGCCAGCGTCACCGTGGACAGCCGGTGCGCCACCACCAGGACCGTCACCTCCCGGGACACCTCCGTCACCACGTCCCGCAGCGCCATCTCGTTGACCGCGTCCAGCTGCGAGGTCGCCTCGTCCAGCAGAAGCAGCCGGGGCCGCCGCAGCAGCGCCCGCGCAATGGCCACCCGCTGCCGCTCACCGCCGGACAGTTTGGACCCGCGGTGCCCGACCACCGTCTCGAGCCCGTCCGGCAGCCGGTCCACGAGCGTGTCCAGCCGGGCCCGTACGAGCACGTCCCGTATCTGCTCGTCGGTCGCGTCGGGCGCGGCGAAGACCAGGTTCTCGCGCAGCGTCCCCGCGAGCACCGGGGCGTCCTGCTCGACGTAACCGATCGAGGCCCGCAGATCGGTCAGCGGCCAGTCACGGACGTCCTTGCCGTCGACGCGGACGCTGCCGCCGGTCGCCTCGTAGAACCGCTCGATCAGTCCGAAGACGGTTGTCTTGCCCGCGCCCGACGGGCCGACGAACGCGGTCATCCCGGCGCCCGGCACCGAGAAGGAGACGCCCTGGTGGACCGGAGGGAGATCGTCCCGGTAGCGGAAGGTGACGTCCTCGAAAGCCACCGACGCGGGACCCGCCGCGATCTCCCCGGTGCCCTCGAACTCCTCCGTCTCCAGCCGCTCCGCCTCCACGATCCGCGCGATCGCCGCCGACCCCACCTGGTACTGCGAGGCAGCCTCCACCAGCCGGGACACCGGGTCGATCAGGTAGAACAGGAACAGCAGGAACGCCACCAGCGTCGAGACGGAGATCGCCCCCGAGGCGACCCGCGCCCCGCCGATGCCGAGCACCGCGAGGAACGACACCTGCACCGCGAGCCCCACCGACGACCAGGCCACGGACTGCCACTTCGCGGACCGGATGCCGTGCCGCCATGCCTCGCGTGCCGCCTTCGCCACGACCTCCGTCTCACGCTCCTCGGCGCCCGACGCCTTGACCGTGCGGAACGCTCCGAAGGCCCGCTCCAGCACCGTGGAGATCTCGCCGACCGCCTCCTGCGAACGCTTCGTCGCCTTCGCGATCTGCGGCATCACCAGCGCCACGCAGCCGCCGATCAGCACGATCACGCCCAGCGTCACGCCGAGCAGCACCGCGTCCATCAGGCCCATCATCACGATCGTGGCGATGAAGGCGAGCCCTCCGGTCGCCGCCGAGACGATCGACTGGGTGGTCACCGCGCGCAGCAGCGTGGTGTCGGAGGTGACCCGGGACATCAGATCGCCCGGCTGGGTGCGCTCCACCTCCGGCAGCCGCAGCCGGAGCAGCCGGCCGATCAGCGTGCGCCGGGCGGCCAGCACCACGGACTCGGCGGTGCGTTCCAGGATGTACGCGCCGACCGCCTCGATCGCGGTGCCGACGACCACCAGGCCGGTGAGCAGAACGAGAATCGCGGTGATCGACTCGTCGTCGCCGAGCCGGTCCACCAGGGCCTTGGCGGCGAGCGGCTGGGCCAGCCCGGTGACCGCGCCGATCAGGGTGAACGAGGCGCCGAGGGCGACCGTCCAGCGGTGCGGGCGGAAATGGGAGTACAGCGCCCGCCACGTCTCCCGGGCGGGCAGCTTCACGGACGGCTTGTCGTCGCTCTTGCCGGTGGAGCGGTCGTCGCGCTTCTCGGCCGGCTTCCCGGCCACTCTTTCGGTGGTTTCTGCGGTCGTCACTTCACCAGGGACGCGAAAACCCCCGCCGCACCTGACTCACCGGCCGGACCTGACACGCGCTGACGCGCCGCCGGCGGATCAGCCGCGTACGCCGCACAGATGCAGCAGCGCGGCGACCCGCTTGTACGGCTCCGTCCGCCCCGCCCGGTCCTCGGCGGTCAGCAGTTGTTCCAGCTCCTCGTCGCCGGGCAGCTCCGCGTCGTTGCCCACGCCGTCGGTGAACACCCGCACCCCGTACCAGGCGTGCAGCGGCGCCGCGATCCCGGCGAGGGTCGAGCTCAGGGCCTCCAGCCGGTCCGCACGTCCCGGCAGGCCGAGCCGGTTGGTGTACGCGTCCGAGCCGAAGGCGGCCAGGGTGCCCGGCCAGTCACCCGCGAGCCCCGGGCGCATCGCCAGCGCATCGGCGTTGCGCACGACGAGCGACAACAGCCCGCCGGGCGCCAGCACCCGGGCCAGCCCCGCGAGCATCGCGTCGGGCTCCTCCAGGTACATGAGCACGCCGTGGCACAGCACCACGTCGAAAGCACCGGGCAGGAAGTGCACCCCGGTGTCCCGGCCGTCGCCCTCGATCAGCCGGAACCGCTCACGGATGCCCTCGGGTTCGGTCGCCAGCGACTCCCGCGCCGCCCCCACCATCTCGGGGTCGGACTCCAGGCCGGTCACCGAGTGCCCGGCCCGCGCCAGGCGCAGCGCCTGGGTGCCCTGGCCCATGCCGACGTCGAGAATCCGCAGCCGCTGCCCCACCGGGAAACGGCCCGCTATCTGCTCGTCGAGCTGACGCGCGACGAGCTCCTGCCGGACGATGTTCCGCAGTCCGCCGAGGCCTTTCAGCCAGGCGGCCGCCCCTCCCTCGAAACCGACTGTGCTCAGGGCCGCTCTCCACGCTTGACCTGGGGCTTGGGCAGCCTCAGCCGGCGCATCTGGAGCGTACGCATCAGGCCGTAGGCCACGGCGCCGCGCTTCGGCTCGTCGGGGAAGCGCTCCCGCAGCTGCTTGCGCAGCCGGATGACCAGGCCGATCGAGTCGACGATGATCATCACGATGACGCCCAGCCAGAGCAGCAGCGCGATGTTCTGCAGCTGGCCCACGCGGACCATGCTGAGCACCAGGATGACGACGGCGAGCGGCAGGAAGAACTCCGCCACACAGAAGCGGGAGTCCACGAAGTCGCGCACGAACCGGCGCACCGGTCCCTTGTCGCGAACCGGCAGATACCGCTCGTCACCGCTGGCGAGGGCCTGACGCTGCTTGGCCAGATCGGTGCGGCGGGCCTCCCGCTGGCGCTTCGCGGCCTCCTTGCGGTCGAGCGTCGTGCTCGAGGCACGGCGCCGCTGGGTCTGGGCCTCACTGCGCTTGGGCGTGGGGCGGCCCTTCGGGGCCTCGGGATCACGGGGCTGCTTGGAGAGGTCCGCCGTCACCTTGTCGGTGGGGGCCTTCTCTTCCTTGGCACGGCTACGGAACACAAAGACCAAGGGTACGGGGTGCGGAGCGGCTTCCCAACGCCGGTCGGGAACGATCCCGCAACACCGGGCGTCTGTGAGGGTAGAACCCGGTCGCAAGCCGGACAGAGCGGGCGTTGTCCCTGGTTTCCCTGACGGCCACCTACTCCTTGGGCCTGATCGGAGCCGCGAGCAGTCGTCCTTGGGGATGAGCGCATCCGCGTCCGAACAGTGCGGTAATGGATGCAGGGCCCGTACTGTGGGTTCTGTTGGAGTGCTGGAGCTGTAGTCCGTCAGAAGGGGGCGCGCGAAGCCCATGAGCGGTGTCATGAAGCGTATGGGGATGATCTTCCGCGCGAAGGCAAACAAGGCCCTCGACAGGGCCGAGGATCCGCGCGAGACCCTCGATTACTCGTACCAGAAGCAGCTCGAGCTGCTGCAGAAGGTCCGCCGCGGTGTTGCCGACGTCGCGACCTCCCGCAAGCGCCTCGAACTGCAGCTGAACCAGCTGCAGGGGCAGTCGACCAAGCTGGAGGACCAGGGCCGCAAGGCGCTGGCGCTCGGCCGTGAGGACCTGGCGCGCGAGGCACTGTCCCGCCGCGCCGCGCTCCAGCAGCAGGTCACCGACCTGGAGACGCAGCACCAGACGCTGCAGGGCGAGGAGGAGAAGCTCACCCTCGCCGCGCAGCGCCTGCAGGCCAAGGTCGACGCCTTCCGCACGAAGAAGGAGACCATCAAGGCCACCTACACCGCCGCTCAGGCCCAGACCCGGATCGGCGAGGCCTTCTCCGGCATCTCCGAGGAGATGGGCGACGTCGGCCAGGCGATCCAGCGGGCCGAGGACAAGACCGCCCAGCTGCAGGCCCGGGCCGGCGCGATCGACGAGCTGCTCGCCTCCGGCGCGCTCGACGACCCGTCCGGGATGGCGAAGGACGACATCGCCGCCGAGCTGGACCGGATCTCCGGTGGTACAGATGTAGAGCTGGAGCTGCAGCGGATGAAGGCCGAGCTCGCCGGCGGCTCGTCCTCGCAGCAGGCGATCGAAGGCGGAGAGGGCAAGCAGGACGCCGCTCCGCAGCAGAGCAGCCCGAAATTCGACAAGCAGTGACAAGCAGTAGGGATTCGTCATGATCGTGCGGATCATGGGGGAGGGCCAGGTGAGAGTGGCCGACAGCCACCTCACCGAGCTCAACAAGCTCGACAACGAACTGCTCGCCGAGATGGAGAGCGGTGACGGGCCCGGCTTCCGCAGGACGTTCCACGCGCTCCTGGAGAAGATCCGCGAGCTCGGTGAACCGTTGCCGGACGACTCCCTGGAACCGTCGGAGCTCATCCTCCCCGCCCCGGACGCGACGCTCGAGGACGTACGGGAGATGCTCGGCGACGACGGCCTGATCCCCGGCTGACGTCCGCACTCCAACACACAGCGGCGCCCCGCCCGGTCTCACCGGAGCGGGGCGTCGCTGTGTTCCCCGGGTACGCCGCCGCCCCGGCACGCCGTAACGTTGCCCGACGTGACCTCACTCGCCACCGGGTTCGCCCGCACCCAGCGCTGGCTGCGCGCGCACCCCCTGGCGTTCGACGGTGCGCTGGCCGCTGCCGTACTGGTGTGCATGGTCGCCGGGTCGTTCGCGGACCCGAACGGGCCGCACGGTCCGGAGTTCGGTGCCCGCACCCCGGAGCCGCGCAGCGTCGTCCTGATGGTCCTGGTCGCCGCCGCGCTCGTCTTCCGCCGACGCAACCCCATGGCGGTGCTGCTCCTGACCGGTGCGCTCTCCGTCGTCGAGCTGGTGCTCGGCGACCCGGCGGCGCCGGTCGTGATGAGCGCCGTGATCGCCCTCTACACCGTCGCCTCGCGCACCGACCGGCCCACCACCTGGCGGGTCGGTCTGCTCACCATGACGGTGCTGACCGGCGCCGCGATGCTCTTCGGCTCGACGCCCTGGTACACGCAGGAGAACCTCGGCATCTTCGCCTGGACCGGAATGGCGGCAGCGGCGGGCGACGCCGTACGCAGCCGCCGCGCCTTTGTCGACGCGATACGGGAGCGGGCCGAGCGCGCCGAGCAGACCCGCGACGAGGAGGCCCGCCGCCGGGTCGCCGAGGAGCGGCTGCGGATCGCCCGCGATCTGCACGACGTGGTCGCCCACCACATCGCGCTGGTCAATGTGCAGGCGGGCGTCGCCGCCCATGTCATGGACAGGCGTCCCGACCAGGCCAAGGAAGCCCTCGCGCATGTACGGGAGGCCAGCCGCTCCGCCCTCAACGAACTGCGCGCGACCGTCGGGCTGCTGCGCCAGTCCGGCGACCCGGAGGCACCGACCGAGCCCGCCCCCGGCCTCGATGTCCTCGACGAGCTGGTCACCACCTTCCGGCAGGCGGGGCTGCCCGTCGAAGTGGCCCGTGCCGACGACGGGCTGCGGCCTCCCGCGGCCGTCGACCTCGCGGCGTACCGGATCATTCAGGAGGCGCTGACCAATGTGCAGAAGCACGCGGGCCCCGACGCCAAGGCCGAGGTGAGCGTGATCCATGTCGGGCCGACCCTGGAGGTCACGGTGCTCGACAACGGCACGGAGGCGGACGGTCCGAAGGACGGCGGCGGCCACGGCCTGCTCGGCATGCGCGAGCGGGTCACCGCCCTCCGCGGCACGCTGAGCGCGGGCCCCCGCTACGGCGGCGGCTTCCGTGTCCAGGCGATACTTCCCCTCAAGGCCGGTACGGGGGAGGACACATGACGATCAGGGTGCTGCTCGCCGACGACCAGACGCTGCTGCGCAGCGCGTTCAGGGTCCTGGTGGACTCGGAGCCCGACATGTCCGTCGTCGGTGAGGCGGCCGACGGCGCCGAAGCGGTCGCGCTCGCCCGCTCGGAGAAGGCCGACGTCGTCCTGATGGACATCCGGATGCCGGGCACGGACGGGCTCGCCGCCACCCGCATGATCAGCGCGGACCCGGAACTGTCGCAGGTGCGGGTCGTGATGCTGACGACGTTCGAAGTGGACGAGTACGTCGTGCAGTCGCTGCGGGCCGGAGCCTCCGGCTTCCTCGGCAAGGGCGCCGAACCGGACGAGCTGCTCAACGCCATCCGTATCGCCGCGGCCGGTGAGGCTCTGCTCTCGCCCGTCGCGACCAAGGGGCTCATCGCCAAGTTCCTCGCCCAGGGCGGTGCTTCGGACGACGACCCGGACGCCGAGGCGTACTCCGAACGGCTGGATGCGCTCACCGGCCGCGAGCGCGAGGTCCTCGGCCTGGTCGCCGGCGGCCACTCCAACGACGAGATCGCCGAACGCCTCGTCGTCAGCCCGCTCACCGTCAAGACGCATGTGAACCGGGCGATGGCCAAACTGGGCGCCCGTGACCGCGCCCAGCTGGTCGTCATCGCGTACGAGTCGGGCCTGGTACGTCCAAGGGTGGAGTGACGCGGATCGTCCGTGTACTCCAGCTGCGGTATGCGCGGCATAAGAACGGGACCTGGGGGCGAGGGGTGACCCCTCTCGCGTGGCTGATCGTATAAGCGGGCAGTCGGCTGTGCCCTCCGACGCCTTCCTGCCGAGCAAGCCACAGAAGAGAGACCTCATGTCCTGGCTGTCCAGATTCAGCCTGTCGCAACGGGCCCTGACAGGTCTGGTGTCGATCGTCGCGATCGTCTTCGGGGCGATCGCCATCCCGCAGCTCAAGCAGCAGCTGCTGCCCTCCATCGAGCTTCCCATGGTGTCCGTGCTCGCCCCGTACCAGGGCGCGTCGCCCGAGGTGGTCGAGAAGCAGGTCGTCGAACCGCTCGAGAGCTCCCTGAAGGCCGTCGACGGCATCAAGGGGATCACCTCCACGGCGAGCGAGGGCAACGCCGTGATCATGGCCAGCTTCGAGTACGGGGACGGCACCAAGCAGCTCGTCGCCGATGTCCAGCAGGCGGTGAACCGGGCCCGTACCCAGCTCCCCGAGGATGTCGACCCGCAGGTGGTCGCCGGTTCCACGGACGACATCCCCACCGTGGTGCTCGCGGTCACCTCCCAGAAGGACCAGCAGGCACTGGCGGACCAGCTGGAGCGCACGGTCGTCCCGGCGCTCGAGGACATCGACGGCGTCGGTCAGGTCTCGATCGACGGCGTCCAGGACCTCCAGGTCTCCGTCACGCCCGACAACAAGAAGCTCGCGGCGGCGGGCCTGGACACGTTGGCGCTCTCCGAGGCGCTCAAGGCGGGCGGCGCGACCCTGCCGGCCGGCTCGTTCGACGAGGCGGGCAAGAGCCGTACGGTCCAGGTCGGCGGCGGCTTCACCACGCTGCGGCAGATCGAGGAACTGCGGATCGCCCCGGCGGCGCCCGGGAAGGGCAAGCCCGTACGCCTCGGCGACGTCGCCACGGTCGAGCAGACCCCGTCGACGGCCGTCTCGCTGACCCGCACCAACGGCAAGCCGAGCCTCGCGGTCCTCGCGACCATGGACAACGACGGCAGTGCCGTCGCCATCTCGGACGCGGTCCGGGACAAGCTGCCGGATCTGCGCAAGGACCTCGGCGCGGGAGCGGAGCTCACGGTCGTCTCCGACCAGGGCCCCGCCGTCTCCAAGGCCATCTCCGGCCTGACCACCGAGGGCGCGCTCGGCCTGCTCTTCGCCGTGATCGTGATCCTGGTCTTCCTGGCCTCGCTGCGCTCGACCCTGGTCACCGCGGTCTCCATCCCGCTGTCGGTCGTCCTCGCGCTGATCGTGCTGTGGACCCGCGACCTGTCGCTCAACATGCTCACCCTGGGCGCGCTGACCATCGCCATCGGCCGTGTCGTCGACGACTCGATCGTGGTCCTGGAGAACATCAAGCGGCACCTCGGGTACGGCGAGGAGCGGCAGACCGCGATCGTCACCGCGGTCAAGGAGGTCGCCGGAGCGGTCACCTCCTCCACGCTCACCACCGTCGCCGTCTTCCTGCCCATCGGTCTGGTCGGCGGCATGGTGGGCGAGCTGTTCGGCTCGTTCTCGCTGACCATCACCGCGGCGCTGCTCGCCTCGCTGCTGGTCTCGCTCACCGTCGTGCCGGTGCTCTCGTTCTGGTTCCTGCGCGCGCCGAAGGCCGTGCGGGGCATGGACCCGGACGAGGCACGCCGGGTGGCGGAGGAGAAGGAGGCGCGCAGCCCGCTGCAGCGGCTGTACGTCCCGGTGCTGCGCTTCGCGACCCGTCGCCGCATCACCAGCATCGTGCTCGCCGTGGTCGTGCTCTTCGGCACCTTCGGCATGGCCGGTCTGCTGAAGACGAACTTCTTCGACCAGGGCGAGCAGGAGGTCATGTCCGTCAAGCAGGAGCTGCCTCCGGGCACCAGCCTGGCCGCGGCCGACGCCTCGGCGAAGAAGGTCGAGAAGGTCCTCGACGGCATCGACGAGATCAAGGACTACCAGGTCACCGTCGGCTCCTCCGGCTTCATGGCGGCGTTCGGCGGCGGCACGGGCGCCAACCAGGCCTCGTACCAGCTGACCCTGAAGGACGCGGCGTCGTACGAGAAGACGCGGGACCGCATCGACGAGGAGCTCGCCGGGCTCGACGGCATCGGCGACACGACCATCGCCGCGGGCGACGGCTTCGGCAGCCAGGACCTGAGCGTCGTGGTGAAGGCGGCGGACGCCGGCACGCTGAAGAAGGCGTCCGAGGCGGTGCGCAAGAAGGTCGCCGGTCTCGACGACGTCACCGACGTCCAGAGCGACCTGGCGCAGAGCATTCCGCGGATCACGGTCAAGGCCAACGCCAAGGCCGCCGACGCCGGGTTCAACGACACCACGCTGGGTCTGGCCGTCGGCCAGGCGGTGCGCGGAACGGTCTCCGGCAAGGCGATCCTCGACGACACCGAGCGCGATGTGGTGATCACCTCGGCCAAGCCGGCCACCACGCTGGCGGAGCTGAAGAACCTGCCTCTCGGGCCGGTCAGGCTGGGGGAGATCGCGGATGTACGGCTCACGCCGGGTCCCGTCTCGATGACCCGTATCGACGGCTCGCGGGCGGCGACGATCACCGCGAAGCCGACGGGTGACAACACGGGCGCGGTCAGCTCCGCGCTGCAGTCCGAACTGAAGTCGCTCGACCTGCCGGAGGGCGCCACGGCCTCCATCGGCGGCGTCTCGGAGGACCAGGACGAGGCCTTCGCCTCGCTGGGCCTGGCGATGCTCGCGGCGATCGCGATCGTCTTCATGCTGCTGGTCGCGACCTTCAAGTCGCTGATCCAGCCGCTGATCCTGCTGGTGTCCATCCCGTTCGCGGCCACCGGCGCGATCGGTCTGCTGATCGTGACGGGTACGCCGATGGGTGTCCCGGCGATGATCGGCATGCTGATGCTGATCGGCATCGTGGTCACCAACGCGATCGTGCTGATCGACCTGATCAACCAGTACCGGGCCCAGGGCCTGGGCGTGGTGGAAGCGGTCGTCGAGGGCGGCCGCCACCGGCTGCGCCCGATCCTGATGACCGCGCTGGCGACGATCTTCGCGCTGCTCCCGATGGCCCTGGGGGTCACCGGCGAGGGCGGATTCATCGCCAAGCCGCTCGCGGTGGTGGTGATCGGCGGTCTGATCACCTCGACGCTGCTGACGCTCCTGCTGGTGCCGACGCTGTACGCGATGGTGGAGCTGCGCAAGGAACGCCGTGCGAAGAAGAAGGCGGCGAAGCGGCTGAAGAAGTCGGCCGGGGACTCCTCCCCGGCCACCGATGCCGCCGACGAGCCCGCCCCGGCCAACGCGTAACACCTGGCCCGGTCGTCCGGCCCGGCTCCCTGCGGGGAGCCGGGCCGGACGCCTTTCCGGCCGGGATCCCCGGCGGAGGGAGGCTCAGTCCAGCCGCTTGTGGAGGACGATGCAGGGCCGGCCGTGCTCGGTGTCCTTGCGGCGGTCGAGCTCACGCCACCCCTGCGAGATCCAGAACCGCAGCGCGGGCGGGTGGCTCTCCAGCACCGCGAGCCGGACGCCCTCCCGGCCCTCGTTGCGGTAGCGCTGTTCGGTCATGTCGGCCAGCACCCGTCCGATGCCCGTACGGTGCAGGTCCCCGTGGACCATCAGCAGGCCGATCCAGGGCAGGTCGTCCACCGGATGGCGGTCGAGCAGACAGAGAATTCCGTTCAGCCGGCCCTGCGGGTCCCGGGCGAGCAGCACCTCGGCGCCCTCGGCCGCGGCCTCCTTGCGCAGGTCGGCCTCGACCCGGCCGGCGCGGATGTTCCCGGGGGAGTACTCGCCGGCGGCCCGCCAGTACTCCGGATTGCTCTCGTACAGGCCCACCACCTCGGCGATCTCCTGACGGGAGAACCGCAGCGGGGAGAGAAACAATGTGGCCATGCGGGTCAGGGTATACAGACACCACGACGGGCTCCCCGGGTTCGCCGTCCTCGGAAGGAGCCTCGTATGACGACGTACGTGCTCATCCCCGGCGCCGACGGGCGCGCCTGGTACTGGCACAAGGTCGTACCGAGGCTGCGCGAAAGGGGCCACGACGTGATCGCCGTCGATCTGCCCAGCGACAACGCCGCGCGCCTCGCCGAGCACGCCGACGCGGTGCTCGCCGCGATCGGCGACAGGCGGGCGGCCGAGGGCGGCCTCGTCCTCGTGGCCCAGTCGCTGGCCGGCTTCATCGCGCCGCTGGTCTGCGAACGGATCCCCGTCGAGCAGTTGATCCTGGTCAACGCGATGATCCCGGCCCCCGGCGAGACCGCGGGGCAGTGGTGGGACGACACCGGCCGGGAGCAGGCGAGCAAGGCCTTCGCGGCCGAGGAGGGCCGCGATCCCGACGCCGGGTTCGACCTGCTCACCGACTTCTTCCACGACGTGCCGCAGGACGACACGGACGAGGCGATGTCCGCCGAGGCGTCCGGCCCGTCCGAGGCGCTGTTCACCGACCCGTGGCCCCTTCAGGCCTGGCCGGACGTGCCCACCCGCCTGCTGCAGGGACGGGACGACCGGTTCTTTCCGATCGCGTTCCAGTGGCGGGTCGCGGGTGAGCGGCTGCCGGGCGTCCCCGTGGAGGATCTGCCCGGCGGCCATCTCGTGGCGCTCAGCCGGCCGGTGGAGCTGGTCGAGCTGATCTGCCGGTCCTGAGACATCGGGCCGCGGCTACGGCAGCGCCAGCATCCGCTCCAGTGCCAGCTTGGCGAAGCTTTCTGTCTCCTTGTCGACCTGGATCCGGTTGACCAGGTTGCCCTCGGCCAGCGACTCCAGCGCCCACACCAGGTGAGGGAGATCGATGCGGTTCATCGTCGAGCAGAAGCAGACCGTCTTGTCGAGGAAGACGACCTCCTTGTCGGGGTGGGCGTTCGCGACCCGGCGAACCAGGTTGAGCTCGGTGCCGATGGCCCACTTGGAGCCGGCCGGGGCCGCCTCCAGCGTCTTGATGATGTATTCCGTCGAGCCGACGTAGTCCGCCGCCGACACGACCTCGTGCTTGCACTCGGGGTGGACGAGGACGTTCACGCCCGGTATCCGCACCCGGACGTCCTCGACCGAGTCCAGCGAGAAGCGTCCGTGCACCGAGCAGTGCCCGCGCCACAGAATCATCCTGGCGTTCCGCAGCTCCTCGGCGGTGAGCCCGCCGTTCGGCTTGTGCGGGTTGTAGAGCACGCAGTCGTCGAGCGACATGCCCATGTCCCGTACGGCGGTGTTGCGGCCCAGGTGCTGGTCCGGCAGGAAGAGCACCTTCTCGCCCTGCTCGAAAGCCCAGTCCAGCGCCCGCTTGGCGTTCGACGAGGTGCAGATGGTGCCGCCGTGCTTGCCCGTGAACGCCTTGATGTCCGCGGAGGAGTTCATGTACGAGACGGGCACGACCTGCTCGGCGATGCCTGCCTCGGTCAGCACGTCCCAGCACTCCGCGACCTGCTCGGCGGTGGCCATGTCGGCCATCGAACAGCCGGCGGCCAGGTCGGGCAGGACGACCATCTGGTCGTCGGAGGTCAGGATGTCCGCGGACTCGGCCATGAAGTGCACACCGCAGAAGACGATGTACTCCGCCTCCGGCCGTGCGGCGGCGTCCTTGGCCAGCTTGAAGCTGTCGCCCGTGACGTCGGCGAACTGGATGACCTCGTCACGCTGGTAGTGGTGCCCCAGGACGAAGACCTTGTCGCCGAGCTTCTCCTTGGCGGCGCGTGCGCGCTCCACCAGGTCCGGGTCGGACGGCGACGGCAGGTCGCCGGGGCACTCCACACCGCGCTCGCTCCTGGGGTCGGCCTCACGGCCGAGCAACAGCAGGGCGAGCGGCGTCGGCTGGACGTCGAGCTCCGTACGGGCTTGGGCGGTGGTCACGTCACGCACCCTTTCTTCTCTAGCGATGAGCGCGGCGATAGCCGCTCCAGTCGAGCCGGGGCTTGCACCGGGAGACCTTTTCGTCTATTTGACGCTATCTATCATAACTGCTTCACGTCACTTTGACGACGTCGATAGCGTCGATGTGACGCACCCCCCGTTCCGCGGCTCGTGCCTGCCGACGAGCGGGTGTGCGAGCATGAAAGGGAAACACGCCCTCGGTCCGGAATGAATCCGCGGCCATGCCGGTTGCAATCGTCGGCAAGCAGTCTCCGTACAACCCGGGAGAGAAGCAGATGTCCGTATCGGACGAGACCACCACCGTGAGCGACGGCATCCTCCTGTCCGACGCCGCCGCGGCCAAGGTCAAGGCCCTGCTGGACCAGGAAGGCCGGGAAGACCTCGCGCTGCGCGTCGCCGTTCAGCCCGGCGGCTGCTCCGGCCTGCGTTACCAGCTGTTCTTCGACGAGCGTTCGCTCGACGGCGATGTCGTCAAGGACTTCGGCGGCGTCAAGGTCGTCACCGACCGTATGAGCGCCCCTTACCTGGGCGGCGCCTCGATCGACTTCGTCGACACGATCGAGAAGCAGGGCTTCACGATCGACAACCCGAACGCCACCGGGTCCTGCGCCTGCGGCGACTCCTTCAGCTGAGCCCGCCCGTCGGACGGACGGAAAGGCGGCGGCCCCCCTCGGGGGGGCCGCCGCCTTCGTCATGTCCGCTGGCCGGCTGTTTCCGCTCAGCGGGCCTTGAGCGGCACCGCCTTGCCGGACTGCGCGTCCACGACCTTCCGGTCGCCCAGCGGCTTGTCCAGCGTGACCTTCTCCGTGAGCTCCTTGGCGATGGCGATGCACACCCTGTTCGGGTCCGCCTTCTCGGTGATCCGCACCTTCACCGTGTCGCCGCTCTCGGCCGCGGTCGCCGTGTAGTCACTGCACACGCCGCCCCAGAAGGTGACCGTCAGGGTCCGCCCGTCCACGCTGTACGCCTGCACACGCCCCTCCGCGGGCGGTGCCGGGGTCTTGGGCGGCTTCGCCGGCCCGACGTCGTGCGAGGGCGGCCTGACGCCCACCGAGGGAGGAGCGGCCGGCTTCAGATATGCCGGCTCGACCGCGGGCTGGGCGATGGTGAACGGCTGCGCGGCACCCTTCGGCTCCACCTTGAACAGCCACGACGGCACGAGCGCCTGCTGACCGTCGACGTACTGCGCGGCCAGTCCGAACACCGCCTTGCCGATCGTCAGCTGCGCGGGCTTCGCCGGCTGTGCCTTCGGCTTCTTCGGCTCGCACGGTGCGGTCGGCTTCTGCTCGCCCTCGGGCACCGGCGTCGCGCAGCCCCCGATGCCGACGGTGCCGCCTCGGGCGTCCTTGTTCAGCTGCTTCAGCGCCTCGTCGGCGGAGAGCACCGGGTACTCGTCGCCCTTCACGGGCTTCTTCAACTGCCCGCTGCCGCCGACGACCTGGCCGTCCGCGCCGACCTGCACCCCGGTCGACCAGCCGTACGTCGGCAGGCCGTCGACCTTCGGGTCGGCATTGACGACCCGGACCGCGCCCATCAACTGGCGGGCGTCGAGGTCGGCGTCGCTCTGGCCGAGGGCCTTGAGCACGGGAGCGGCGGCCTTCTTCGCGGCCTCCTCGGTCACCGGCTTCCCGGGGGAGGCGGGACCCGACTGGGGAGTGTCCGAGCCGCCGGCCGGACAGGCCTTGCCCTTCAGGCAGTTGTCGCCCCGAGGCCCCGCGCCGAACCGGGCGAACGTCCAGGTACCCGGGGCCTGCTTGTTGACCTGAAGCATCGGGCCCGAGCCGTCCCTGTCGGCGCTGATCTTCCACGCCGGTCCCACGAGCCGCGGCGTCCCGGGGATCCCGAGCGCCTTGGCCAGCCGGGTCACCTCGTCCGCGGTGACCGTGCCCTTCGTCCGGTGGACGGCTGCCTCGTCAGGGCCGTCCGGCAGCTTGCTCGCCGCCCGGTAGACGGTCCCGCCCGACGGGTCCGGCTCGCCCGGCGCGATCCCGGGGCCGGGATCACCGGCGGTGTCCAGCGACAGCAGCGGTGGTTTCGCGTCGCCGCCCGGCGCGCCGCCGTTGGCGTCCGCACCGTCGCCGCCGAAGCCGGCCGTCGCGAAGTATGCGCCGCCGCCACCCGCGATCAGCACCGCGGCCGCCACCGAGGCGACGACCAGCGGGGGACGCCGGCGGCGTGCGCTGTCGTGCGTGTTCTCCGTGCTGCTCACCGCATCGCTCCTTGTCGTGTGTCCCCGTTGTACCGGGGCACGAATGAGACGGAGCGAGGGCGCGCACGGTTCCCCGGACGCGCCCTCCGGATGCCGGACGCGCCCGTGGAGCCAGGGCCGGAGGCCCGGGGGGTCAGTCTCCGTATTCGGACATCGCGTCGACAAGCCGGGCCGAGGAGGCCGGAACGACGACACCATGGATGCGGGACGGCGACACGCGTGCCGGCGCCGCGACAGCGGGCACGACCCAGTGCGGAGCCATCCGTGCGCAGTCCCCGCGCAGCTCGGCCAGGGTGGAGTCGTACTCACGGGATGCGGGCGGAGCGATGGGCTTCGTCATATCCGCACCGTACGCAGGGGGTGGTCCGGGAAAAAAGCCCTACTATCGGGTAGTTTCCGGTCTACAGACCCGGCCCCTCAACCGGTAGCGTGAAGCGTCAACGCCACCCCGCCACAGGAGCGTCTTCGCCGTGCGAATCGCAGTCACCGGCTCCATCGCCACCGACCACCTCATGACCTTTCCCGGCCGCTTCGCGGATCAGCTCGTCGCGGACCAGCTGCACACGGTCTCCCTCTCCTTCCTGGTCGACAACCTCGATGTGCGCAGGGGCGGTGTCGGCGCCAACATCTGCTTCGGGATGGGCCAGCTGGGCACCGGCCCGATCCTGGTCGGCGCCGCCGGCTCCGACTTCGACGACTACCGTGCCTGGCTCGACCGCCACGGCGTGGACACCGGGTCCGTAAGGATCTCCGAGGTCCTGCACACCGCCCGCTTCGTCTGCACGACGGACGCCGACCACAACCAGATCGGCTCCTTCTACACGGGCGCGATGAGCGAGGCCCGGCAGATCGAGCTGAAGAGCGTGGCGGACCGGGTCGGCGGCCTGGACCTCGTCCTGATCGGCGCCGACGACCCCGAGGCGATGCTGCGGCACACCGAGGAGTGCCGCTCGCGCAAGATCCCGTTCGCGGCCGACTTCTCGCAGCAGATCGCCCGGATGAACGGCGACGAGATCCGGATACTGCTGGACGGCGCGGCGTACCTCTTCTCCAACGAGTACGAGAAGGGCCTCATCGAGTCCAAGACCGGCTGGACCGACGAGGAGATCCTCGGCCGGGTCGGCCACCGGGTCACCACCCTCGGCTCGCGCGGAGTGCGCATCGAGTCCGCAGGCGGGGACCCGATCGAGGTCGGCTGCGCCGAGGAGGAGGCCAAGGTCGACCCGACGGGCGTCGGCGACGCGTTCCGCGCGGGCTTCCTGTCCGGTCTGTCGTGGGGCGTGGGCCATGAGCGCGCGGCGCAGGTCGGCTGCATGCTGGCGACGCTGGTGATCGAGACGCTGGGCACCCAGGAGTACACGCTGCGGCGTGCGCACTTCATGGACCGCTTCACCAAGGCGTACGGCCACGACGCGGCCGCGGAGGTCCGGCAGTTCCTCAGCTGATCCCCTGACGCAGGAGGGTGCGGGGTCCGGCAGGATCCCGCACCCGGCCCGGCCGCTAGACCAGCCGCCGCACCACGTACGCCGTGCCCCGCTCGGCCGGCTCCTCGCCGACGTACTCCTGGTCCCGCATCTCGCACCACGCCGGGATGTCCAGCCGCGCGGCCTCGTCGTCCGACAGCACCGTCACCGTGCCGCCGACCGGCACATCGCCGATCACCTTCGCCAGCTCGATCACCGGGATCGGACACCGCTTGCCGAGGGCGTCCACCACCAGGGACGGGCCCTGGACCGTGCCGCCCGCGGTGGACGGCGCGCCGAGCCGCTCACGTACCGCCGAGACCACTCCCGGCAGCACCTCCAGAAAACGGTCGACGTCCGTGCCGGATGTGCCCAGCGGCAGCGACACCCGCACATTGCCCTCGCTCAGCACCCCCATCGCCCGCAGCACATGGCTCGGCGTCAGCGTGCTGGAGGTGCACGAGGATCCGGAGGAGACCGAGAAGCCCTCCCGGTCCAGCTCGTGCAGCAAGGTCTCTCCGTCGACATAGAGACAGGAGAAGGTGACGAGGTGGGGGAGCCGTCGCACCGGGTCGCCCACCACCTCCACATCGGGGACCAGTTCCGGGACCCGCGCGCGGATGTGCTCCACCAGCGCCCGCAGCCGTACGGCCTCGTCGGCGGCCTCGGCACGCACCGCCCTCAGGGAAGCCGCCGCCGCCACGATCGCGGGAATGTTCTCGAACCCGGCCGACCGGCCCGACTCCCGCTCGTCGGCGGGTTCTTGAGGGGCGAAGCGGACGCCCTTGCGCACGGCGAGCAGCCCCACCCCCGAGGGGCCGCCCCATTTGTGCGCACTTGCCGTGAGCAGTGACCAGTCACCGCCGACCGGCCCCCAGCCGAGCGACTGCGCGGCGTCCACCAGCAGCGGCACCCCCGCGGCCCGGCAGACCGCGGCGACCTCGGCCACCGGCTGCTCCGTGCCCACCTCGTGGTTGGCCGACTGCAGGCACGCCAGCGCGGTGTCCTCGCGCAGCGCCTGCGTGAAGCCCGCGGCGCTCACCCGCCCCGAACGGTCCACCGGTACCTCGGTGGTCCCGTCGCCCGCCGCGTGCAGAACGGACGAGTGCTCCACGGCGGACACCGCCACATGCCGCCCGACACGCCGACGGCCCGCGAGCGCGCCGGAGATCCCGAGGTGAACCGCGCGTGTCCCCGAAGGAGTGAACACCAGCTCGTCGGGGCGGCACCCCACGGCCTCCGCCGCGGCCTCCCGTGCGGCGTCCAACAGCAGGCGTGCGCGCCGCCCCTCGCGGTAGAGCCGGGCGGGGTCGGCCCACCCCTCGTCCAGCGAGGCCTGCAGGGCCTGCCGGGCGACGGGGTGCAGCGGAGCAGAGGAAGCCACGTCGAAGTAGGGCACCCGGCCACGCTAACCCCCGTGCCCGGAACGGGCGTCAGATGGCCACCGGAGGCGGACATTCCCCCTTGATCGTGCAGGCAGTCCACCCCTTCGGGGTGTCGGACGGCGCGTTGGGCACCCTCCCCGCGCGACCCCAAATAGCGTCCAGTAGGGTTTGGTCCGCATAAACATCCAAACCCCTGCCCGCGTCAGGGCCGGCGACCGACCAGCGGCCGCAGCCGGCCGCGCGGGCCGAGACTCTCGGGAAGGCGCTACGTGAGTCCCAACGGCTCCGACCTCCCCCGCAGCCAAGGCGCGGGTGGTACCCCCACGTCGCGGCGCCCGATGCGGCGGAAGCTGCCGCAGGTGCTGACTGCGGGCCTGATCCTGGCGACCGCCACCGGTTGCACATACAAGGATTTCCCCCGCCTTGGTATGCCCACACCGGTCACTGAGGAGGCGCCTCGCATCCTCTCCCTCTGGCAGGGCTCGTGGGCGGCAGCGCTCGCCACGGGCGTCCTGGTGTGGGGTCTGATCGTGTGGAGCATCATCTTCCACCGGCGCAGCCGCACCAAGGTGGAGGTACCTCCGCAGACCCGGTACAACATGCCCATCGAGGCGCTGTACACCGTGGTCCCGCTCATCATCGTTTCGGTGCTCTTCTACTTCACCGCGCGTGACGAGTCCAAGCTGCTCTCCCTCGCGGACAAGCCGACGCACACGGTCAACGTGGTCGGCTACCAGTGGAGCTGGGGCTTCAACTACATCGAGAACGTCGAGGGCTCCACCGGCGACGCGAAGACCAGCAAGGAACTGGCGGCCATCCCGGACAAGTTCCGCGATGACTTCCCGGCCGACGCGGGCGGTGTCTACGACGCCGGTATCCCCGGGACGCGGAACCCCCAGACCGGCATGCCGGGCCCGACCCTGTGGCTGCCCAAGGGGGAGAAGGTCCGGTTCGTCCTGACCTCCCGTGACGTGATCCACTCCTTCTGGGTGATCCCCTTCCTGATGAAGCAGGACGTCATCCCGGGTCACACCAACTCCTTCGAGGTGACTCCGAATCGGGAGGGCACCTTCCGGGGCAAGTGCGCGGAGCTCTGCGGCGTCGACCACTCCCGGATGCTCTTCAACGTCAAGGTGGTCTCCCCGGAGCGTTACCAGCAGCACCTGAAGGAGCTGGCCGAGAAGGGGCAGACCGGCTACATCCCGTCGGGCATTGAGCAGACGGACCCGGCCAGGAATGCGGAGAAGAACCAACTGTGAGCATCCTCAACGAACCCCAGGGTGCCGCCGCGGCTGACGACTCGTACGAGAACGAGCTGCCGGTACGGCGCAAGCAGCCGGGCAATGTGATGGTCAAGTGGATGACGACCACTGACCACAAGACCATCGGCACGATGTACCTGGTCACGTCGTTCGTGTTCTTCTGCATCGGCGGTGTGCTGGCGCTCTTCATGCGCGCCGAGCTCGCCCGTCCGGGTACGCAGATCATGTCGAACGAGCAGTTCAACCAGGCGTTCACGATGCACGGCACGATCATGCTGCTGATGTTCGCGACGCCGCTGTTCGCCGGATTCGCGAACTGGATCATGCCGCTGCAGATCGGCGCGCCCGATGTGGCGTTCCCGCGGCTGAACATGTTCGCGTACTGGCTGTACCTCTTCGGCTCGATCATCGCGGTGGCCGGCTTCATCACGCCGAACGGCGCGGCCGACTTCGGCTGGTTCGCCTACTCCCCGCTGTCGGACGCCGTCCGGTCGCCCGGTGTCGGCGCCGATATGTGGATCATGGGTCTGGCCTTCTCCGGCTTCGGCACGATCCTCGGCTCGGTCAACTTCATCACGACGATCATCTGCATGCGCGCGCCCGGCATGACGATGTTCCGGATGCCGATCTTCACCTGGAACGTGCTGCTGACCGGTGTGCTGGTCCTGCTCGCCTTCCCGGTGCTCGCCGCCGCGCTCTTCGCCCTGGAGGCGGACCGCAAGTTCGGCGCCCATGTCTTCGACTCCGCGAACGGCGGAGCGTTGCTCTGGCAACACCTCTTCTGGTTCTTCGGCCATCCAGAGGTGTACATCATCGCCTTGCCGTTCTTCGGCATCGTCTCGGAGATCATTCCGGTCTTCAGCCGCAAGCCGATGTTCGGCTACATCGGCCTGGTCGGCGCGACCATCGCGATCGCCGGTCTGTCGGTGACGGTGTGGGCGCACCACATGTACGTCACAGGCGGCGTGCTGTTGCCGTTCTTCTCGTTCATGACCTTCCTGATCGCGGTACCGACCGGTGTGAAGTTCTTCAACTGGATCGGCACCATGTGGAAGGGCTCACTGTCCTTCGAGACACCGATGCTCTGGACGATCGGCTTCCTGGTCACCTTCACCTTCGGTGGTCTGACCGGCGTCATCCTGGCCTCGCCGCCGATGGACTTCCACGTCTCCGACTCGTACTTCGTCGTCGCGCACTTCCACTACGTCGTCTTCGGCACCGTGGTCTTCGCGATGTTCGCCGGCTTCCACTTCTGGTGGCCGAAGTTCACGGGCAAGATGCTGGACGAGCGGCTCGGCAAGATGACCTTCTGGACGCTGTTCATCGGCTTCCACGGGACGTTCCTGGTGCAGCACTGGCTGGGTGCCGAGGGCATGCCGCGTCGTTACGCGGACTACCTCGCCGCCGACGGCTTCACCTGGCTGAACACCTTCTCCACCATCAGCTCGTTCGTCCTCGGCCTGTCCGTGCTGCCGTTCCTCTACAACGTGTGGAAGACGGCCAAGTACGGCAAGAAGATCGAGGTCGACGACCCGTGGGGCTACGGGCGCTCGCTCGAATGGGCTACGTCCTGCCCGCCGCCCCGGCACAACTTCCTCACCCTTCCGCGGATCCGTTCCGAATCCCCGGCGTTCGATCTGCACCACCCTGAGATCGCTGCTCTCGAGACGCTCGAGAACGCCGGTCAGAAGGACACCAAGCTGTTCGGCGGCAAGGAGGTCGGCAAGTGAGGGTCCAGGGCAAGATGTTCCTGTGGCTGAGCGTCTTCATCCTCGCCGTGGCCATTCTGTACGGCGTGTGGTCGAAGGAGCCGGCCGGTACGACGGCGCTCTTCCTGGCGTTCGGCCTGAGCATCATGATCGGCTACTACCTGGCCTTCACGGCCCGGCGGGTGGACGCCATGGCTCAGGACAACAAGGAGGCCGACGTCGCGGACGAGGCCGGCGAGGTGGGGTTCTTCTCCCCGCACAGCTGGCAGCCGCTCTCGCTGGCCGTCGGTG
Organism: uncultured Actinomycetota bacterium; assembly: GCA_963836215.1. Taxonomy (GTDB): domain Bacteria; phylum Actinomycetota; class Actinomycetes; order Streptomycetales; family Streptomycetaceae; genus Streptomyces. The sequence goes on along the minus strand of CAWIIU010000005.1, from coordinate 1,998,336 downwards.
GCGCGCTCGCCTTCCTGTCCATCGCGATCGGCTGGTGGCTGCTGTACTTCTCGGCGCCGCTGATCCTGGTCGGACTCTTCGGCTGGGTGTTCGAGTACTACCGCGGTGAGAACCAGAACCAGTAACACCGCGTCAGCATCACACGGGCGGGCCCGGATCTCCTTCACTCCTGAGGGGGACCCGGGCCCGTCCATTTGCATGCTCTCGGCGCGCCGTTACCAGGTGATCTTCCTAACGTGTGCTTATGAGCCAGACGCCGCGGTTTCGAACCGCTCTGAGCTGCACCTTGCTGGTCGTCTCCCTCGGGGCGGTCGCGACCGCGTGCGGCGATTCCGACAACCATCCGCTCTCCGCCAGGCCGTTCGACGCGAAGAAGCAGATCGCCTTCAACACGCCCAAGGGCAGTGGGAAGGTCGATCCCGACAAGCCCCTGGAAGTCACGGCCAAGGGCGGCGACGGCCGGATAACCGACGTGACCGTCACCGACGGTTCAGGTCACTTCCTCGCGGGCGAACTGTCCGCGGACGGCTCCCGCTGGCGCTCCACGGCCCCCCTGGCCGCCGGTGTGAAGTACACCGTCGAGGTCTCCACGGAGGACTCCGACGGCGCCCCGGGCAGCCGTACGCTCACGTTCGAGACCGCACCGGCCAAGCGGCTGCTGACCGTCGCGTTCGGCCCCAAGGCCGGCAAGTACGGCGTCGGCCAGCCGATCACGGCCGAGCTGAGCATGCCCGTCAAGGACAAGAAGGCCAGGCAAGTCGTCGAACGTGCGCTGCACGTCCGGTCCCAGCCCGCCGTGGAGGGCGGCTGGCACTGGGTCGACGACAAGAAGCTGCACTTCCGCCCCAAGGAGTACTGGCCCACCGGCGCGACCGTCAGCGCCGTCAGCAACCTCAAGGGCGTCAAGGTCTCCAACCAGCTCTACGGCGGAGCCTCGAAGGCCCTGAACCTCACCATCGGGGACCGGCTCGAGGCGATAACCGACGCGGCGTCCCACCAGATGACGGTGCTGCGCAACGGAGAAGTGATCAACACCATCCCGGTGACCACGGGCAAACCCGGCTTCTCCACCCGCAACGGCGTCAAGGTCGTGCTCGCCAAGGAGTACTTCGTCCGGATGCGCGGCACCAGCATCGGCATCGCCGAGGGCAGTTCGGAGTCGTACGACCTGCCCGTCTACTACGCGACACGCGTCACCTGGAGCGGTGAGTACGTGCACGCCGCGCCCTGGTCCGTGGGTTCACAGGGGTACGCGAACGTCAGCCACGGCTGCACGGGGATGTCCACCAGCAACGCCCAGTGGTTCTTCGAGACCGTCCGTGAGGGCGACATCGTCAAGGTCGTGAACAGCGCCGGAGACGAGATGGACCCCTTCGGCAACGGCTTCGGGGACTGGAACCTCGACTGGGACAGATGGCGCACCGGCAGCGCCCTGGTGGCCGACGCCGGGGCCCGCACCAACCCCACCGACGTGGCACGGCTGCGCCCCCAGGTGTGACCGGGTGGGCGGCAGGCGCCTCAGGCCTCCACGGCCAGCCTGCCGCGCAGCAGAGAGGCCAGTGCGGCCGCGAACTCGACCGGCTCGACCGGGAGGGTCACCGCGGCCTCCGCACGGCTCCAGGTGGCCAGCCAGGCGTCCTGCGGGCGGCCGATCAGCAGCAGCACGGGCGGGCAGTGGTAGATCTCGTCCTTGATCTGCCGGCACACGCCCATCCCGCCCGCGGGAACCGTCTCGCCGTCCAGTACGCAGACGTCGATGCCGCCCTCGTCCAGGTGCTTGAGCACGGCGGGCAGCGTGGCGCACTCGACGAACTCGACCGGGGGAACGTCGGCCGCGGGCCTGCGACCGGCGGCCAGCCGCACCTGCTCGCGGGTGTTGGCGTCGTCGCTGTAGACCAGCACGGTGGCGGTCGGCTGCATTGTTCCTCCGAGTACGTCGGCGGCATGGTGATCAGGAACCGATGCGCCGGATGGTACTCGGTCCGACTGCCTGTCAACAGCGGTTCGGACACCGCTTCGATGGGCCGTTCGGGCTGGACAGGGACCACTGACACACCGAACGGCACCCCCCGGGGTGAGGGCGGGATAAGCGACCGACATAATGTCGGTCGTGGCGACAGCAACGACAGTAGAAACCGGGCACGCGCACCCGTCGGTCAATCGGCCGAACCTCACCAGCGTCGGAACCATCATCTGGCTGAGTTCCGAGCTGATGTTCTTCGCGGCCCTCTTCGCGATGTACTTCACCCTGCGTTCGGTGACTGGCTCCGAGTTCTGGACGGAAAAGGCCTCGGCCTTGAACTTCCCGTTCTCGGCGACCAACACGACGATCCTGGTGCTCTCCTCCCTCACCTGCCAGCTCGGCGTCTTCGCCGCCGAGCGCGGTGACGTGAAGAAGCTCCGCACCTGGTTCATCATCACCTTCGTGATGGGTGCCATCTTCATCGGCGGCCAGGTGTTCGAGTACACCGAGCTGGTCAAGAAGGACGGCCTCTCGCTGTCCTCCGACCCGTACGGCTCGGTCTTCTACCTGACCACCGGCTTCCACGGCCTGCATGTGACGGGCGGACTCATCGCCTTCCTGTTGGTTCTCGGCAGAACGTACGCAGCCAGGAGGTTCACCCACGAGCAGGCAACCGCCGCCATCGTCGTGTCCTACTACTGGCACTTCGTCGATGTCGTCTGGATCGGCCTCTTCGCCACGATCTACATGATCAAGTAAACGGCGCGGGCACCTGGTGCCCGAAGCAGACACAGTCCAGAAGCACCGACGCAGAAGATCCTGACACCGGGGTAATCCGTGAAAAAGCTCTCCGCACGACGACGCCATCCGCTGGCGGCGGTCGTCGTCCTACTCCTCGCGCTGGCGGCCACTGGGGGGCTGTACGCCGCGTTCGCGCCCGCGGACAAGGCGCAGGCCGATGAAACCGCCCAGTCCCTCGCCATCGAGGAGGGCAAGAAGCTCTACACCGTCGGCTGCGCCAGCTGCCACGGAACCGGCGGTCAGGGAACCACCGACGGCCCGTCCCTCGTGGGCGTCGGCTCCGCCGCCGTCGACTTCCAGGTCGGCACCGGCCGCATGCCGGCCCAGCAGCCCGGCGCCCAGGTGCCGAAGAAGAAGGTCATCTACTCGCAGGCGGAGATCGACCAGCTGGCGGCGTACGTCGCCTCGCTCGGCGCCGGTCCGATCACGCCGACCGAGAAGCAGTACAGCCCCGAGGGTGCCGACATCGCCAAGGGTGGCGACCTGTTCCGCACCAACTGCGCCCAGTGCCACAACTTCACGGGTGAGGGCGGTGCGCTGACCGAGGGCAAGTACGCCCCCAGTCTGGAAGGCGTGAGCCCGAAGCACGTCTACGAGGCCATGCAGACCGGCCCGCAGAACATGCCCTCCTTCCCCGACACGACGATGCCCGAGCAGCAGAAGCAGGACATCATCGCGTACATCAACAGCGTGAACGGCGAGGAGTCCGAGAGCCCCGGCGGCCTCAACCTGGGCGGCCTCGGCCCCGTCAGCGAGGGACTGTTCGGCTGGGTCTTCGGCCTGGGCGCGTTGATCGCAGTTGCCATCTGGGTCGCGGCCCACACCGCTAAGGCCAAGAAGTCATGAGTAGCCAAGAGATTCCAGAAGAGAACCTGCCTGCAGAGCAGGGCACCGCGCACGGCGCGGCAGGGCACGAGGCAACCGCCGTCGCCAAGCGCGCGGACGAGGACCCGTTCCACGACCCGGGACTGCCGGTCCACAAGCCGCGCATCCAGGACATCGACGAGCGGGCCGCCCGGCGGTCCGAGCGTGCGGTCGCCTTCATGTTCCTGCTGTCGATGCTGGCCACGGTGGGCTTCATCGCCTCGTACGTGATCTTCCCGGTCGACAAGATCGTCTACATCTGGCCGTTCGGGAATGTCAGCGCGCTGAACTTCTCGCTCGGCATGACGCTCGGTGTCGCCCTCTTCGCCATCGGCGCGGGCGCGGTCCACTGGGCCCGCACCCTGATGTCGGACGTGGAGATCGCCGACGACCGGCACCCGATCGCGGCCGAGCCCGAGGTCAAGGCCAAGGTTCTGGCCGACTTCGCGGCCGGCGCCCAGGAGTCCGCGATCGGACGGCGCAAGCTGATCCGCACCACGATGTTCGGTGCGCTGGCGCTGGTGCCGCTCTCCGGTGTGGTGCTGCTGCGCGACCTGGGTCCGCTGCCCGAGAAGAAGCTGCTCACCACCATGTGGGCCAAGGGCAAGCAGCTCATCAACATGAACACCATGGAGCCGCTGCGCCCCGAGGACGTCGCCGTCGGTTCGCTGACCTTCGCCATGCCGGAGGGTCTCGAAGAGGACGCGCACGACTTCCAGCTGCAGATCGCCAAGGCTGCCCTGATGATCGTCCGGATTCAGCCGGACGACATCAAGGACAAGCGTGAGCTCGAGTGGTCGCACGAGGGCATCGTGGCGTTCTCCAAGATCTGCACGCACGTCGGCTGCCCGATCAGCCTGTACGAGCAGCAGACGCACCACGTGCTCTGCCCGTGCCACCAATCCACCTTCGACCTGTCCGACGGTGCCCGTGTCATCTTCGGCCCCGCCGGTCACGCGCTCCCGCAGCTGCGGATCGGCGTGAACGCCGAAGGCAACCTCGAGGCGCTCGGCGACTTCGAAGAGCCTGTCGGTCCTGCCTTCTGGGAGCGCGGATGAGTACTACGACAGACAACAAGCGCAAGGCACCCGCCGGAGAGCGGGTCGCCGACTGGACCGACGGCCGACTGGGGATCTACTCCCTGGCCAAGACCAACATGCGCAAGATCTTCCCGGACCACTGGTCCTTCATGCTGGGTGAGATCTGCCTCTACAGCTTCATCATCATCATCCTCACGGGTGTGTATCTGACGCTGTTCTTCCACCCGTCGATGAACGAGGTGGAGTACCACGGCAGTTACGTCCCGATGCAGGGCGTGCGCATGTCGGAGGCGTACGCCTCCACGCTGGACATCAGCTTCGACGTCCGCGGTGGTCTGCTCATCCGGCAGATCCACCACTGGGCCGCGCTGGTGTTCCTCGCCGGCATGCTCGTCCACATGATGCGCGTCTTCTTCACGGGCGCGTTCCGCAAGCCGCGTGAGGTCAACTGGCTGTTCGGCTTCCTGCTGTTCGTCCTCGGCATGTTCACCGGCTTCACCGGTTACTCGCTCCCGGACGACCTGTTGTCAGGCACCGGCGTGCGCTTCATGCAGGGCGCGGTCCTGTCCGTACCGGTCGTCGGCACGTATCTGTCGATGTTCCTGTTCGGCGGCGAGTTCCCCGGCGGCGACTTCGTGGCCCGGTTCTATTCGGTCCACATCCTGTTGCTTCCGGGCATCATGATGGGCCTGCTGGTGGGCCACCTGATCCTGGTCTTCTACCACAAGCACACGCAGTTCGCGGGCCCCGGCCGGACGAACAAGAACGTCGTGGGCATGCCGCTGCTGCCGGTCTACATGGCCAAGGCCGGAGGCTTCTTCTTCCTGGTCTTCGGTGTCATCTCGGTGATGTCCGCGGTGGCCTCGATCAACCCGATCTGGGCGCTCGGTCCCTACCGGCCGGACCAGGTCTCCACCGGAGCCCAGCCCGACTGGTACATGGGCTTCTCCGAAGGCCTGATCCGAGTGATGCCCGGCTGGGAGATCAACGCCTGGGGTCACACGCTCGTCCTGGGTGTGTTCATCCCGCTGGTGATCTTCCCGCTGGTGCTGGTGGCCATCGCCGTCTACCCGTTCATCGAGTCCTGGGTCACCGGGGACAAGCGCGAGCACCACATCCTGGACCGCCCGCGCAACGCCCCCACCCGGACCGCGTTCGGTGTGGCATGGCTGACCTGGTACTTCGTGCTGCTGATCGGTGGCGGCAACGACATCTGGGCCACCCACTTCCATCTGTCGATCAACTCGATCACCTGGTTCGTCCGGATCTTCTTCTTCGCCGGACCGGTCATCGCCTTCGTCGTCACCAAGCGGATCTGCATGGGTCTGCAGCGCCGCGACAAGGAGAAGGTGCTGCACGGACGCGAGTCCGGCATCATCAAGCGCCTGCCGCACGGTGAGTTCATCGAGGTGCACGAGCCGCTCAACCAGGGGCACCTGCACACGCTCACCGCGCACGAGCAGTACGAGCCCGTCGAGATCGGCCCGACGGTCGACGAGAACGGTGTCGAGCGCAAGGTCACCCGGGCCCAGAAGCTCAGGGCCAAGCTCAGCAAGAGCTACTACGGCGAGGGGAACCAGATCCCCAAGCCCACCGGTGAGGAGTACACGGAGATCACGAGCGGCCACGGCCACCACTGATCGCCAGAACGCTCACCACGTTCCGCCACGGCAGGAGCCCCGTCCATTCGTCGGACGGGGCTCTTCGCCGTCCCCGGGGCTGGATAGGGTGGGCGTATCCCTATTCGGCAGTGGACCCAGGAGTGGACCATGGACGTTGTGACCCCGGTCGGCGGCGACAGCGTGGCGGACCTCTCCTGGCCCCGCGTCCTGAACGCTCTGCTCGACAACCGTGACCAGAGCGCCGACGCCACGTCCTGGGCGATGGACCGCATCCTCAGCGGTGAGGCGACGAACGCCCAGATCGCGGGCTTCGCCGTCGCCCTGCGTGCCAAGGGCGAGACGGTCGAGGAGATCACCGGCCTCGTGCGGACCATGTACGCGCACGCGAAGCTGATCTCGGTGCCCGGGGCCGGTGTCGACATCGTCGGTACGGGCGGCGACGGCGCCAAGACGGTGAACATCTCCACGATGTCGGCGATCGTCGTCGCCGGCACGGGAGCGAAGGTCGTCAAACACGGCAACCGCGCGGCCTCGTCCCAGAGCGGTGCCTCGGACGTCCTGGAGAAGCTGGGCGTCAATCTCGAACTCACCCCGCAGCGGGTCGCCGAGGTCGCGGAAGAGGCCGGCATCACCTTCTGTTTCGCGGTGAAGTTCCACCCCGCGCTGCGGCATGTGGCGGCCGCCCGCAAGGAGTTGGGCATCCGCACCACGTTCAACTTCCTCGGCCCGCTCACCAATCCGGCCCAGGTGAAGGCGCAGGCCACCGGAGTCGCGGACGCCCGGATGGCGCCGATCATGGCCGGGGTGCTGGCCGAGCGCGGCTCCTCGGCTCTGGTCTTCCGCGGTGACGACGGCCTGGACGAGCTGACCACGACATCGACGTCCAGGGTGTGGGTCGTACGGGACGGTTCGGTGCGCGAGGAGGCCTTCGACCCGCGGGACGTCGGGATCGACCTGGTGCCGGTGGAGGCCCTGCGCGGAGCGGACGCCTCGTACAACGCGGATGTCGCGCGGCGGCTGCTGACCGGCGAGACGGGGCCGGTCAGGGACGCGGTCCTGCTGAACGCGGCGGCCGCGCTGGTGGCCCTGGAGCCGACGGACGGCACGCTGAACGAACAGCTGGCGGCCGGGATCGCACAAGCGGCCAAGGCGATCGACTCCGGCGCCGCGAAGGCCGCGCTGGACCGCTGGGTGGCGGCCAGCAACGCGTAGGACGACACAGGGGCGCGGTCCGCATCGTGGACCGCGCCCTTGCGCCGTCCCGGACGTATGGCAGGATGCTTCCCAAGGTCATGAGTGACAGCGATTACGGCCCCGGCCCGCTGTCCGGCAACCCTCCGTCCGTGGCGGGGTGCCCCGGGTGAAGACCAGGCCGCAGGCAGCGAGGTCTGTGGCAAGCGCGGACCCCTGCACACCCTGGGGTCCTGGTCCTCAAGGGAGCAGTCTCGTGAGCAAGCGAATGCGATAGGGCGTACAGCCCCTTCTTCACCCCCTCCGCGCGGCGACCGCCGTGTGTCGAGGCTGTCCCGCTCCGCCGGGTTCTGAAGCCGATTCGCCTTTCTGCCGGGAGATATCGCCATGTCCGCACGCCCGAACGCCGCTGCCACCATCACCCCTGCCGCCGCCACCGACTCCTCCGCCCTCGCCGGGACCGACCCCTGCTGTGCCGAGCCGCTGCCGGTACTCGGCCGCGATGTGACCGTCCCGCTGGTCACCGGCGGTGAGGTCACCTACGCCGCGCTCGACTACGCGGCCAGCGCGCCGGCCCTGCAGCGCGTCTGGGACGATGTCGCCGCCTACGCCCCCTACTACGGCAGCGTCCACCGCGGCGCCGGGTACCTCTCGCAGCTGTCCACCGACCTGTTCGAGAACAGCAGGGTCACCGTCGCCGAGTTCCTCGACTGCCGCGACGGCGACCAGGTCGTCTTCACCCGCTCCACCACGGACTCCCTCAACCTGCTGGCCTCCGCGGTCCCCGCCGACTGCCAGGTCTTCGTCTTCGAGACCGAGCACCACGCCTCGCTGCTGCCCTGGGGAGACACCCGGGTGACGTACCTCAACGCCCCGCGCACCCCCGCCGAGGCCGTGGGGACGCTGGAGAAGGCCCTCGCCGACCGCGACCCCCGGGGCCCCGCCCTGGTCTGTGTGACCGGCGCGTCCAATGTGACCGGTGAGCTGTGGCCGGTGAAGGAACTGGCCGCGGCCGCCCACGCCCACGGCGCACGGATCGTCCTCGACGCCGCGCAGCTCGCCCCGCACCACCCGGTCTCGGTGCGGGACCTCGACGTCGACTGGGTCGCCTTCTCCGGGCACAAGCTGTACGCGCCGTTCGGCTCCGGCGTGCTCGCCGGACGGGCGGACTGGCTGCAGGACGCCGAGCCGTACCTCGCCGGTGGCGGCGCCTCGCGCAAGGTCGCGCGTCGCACCGACGGCGGAGTGGACGTCGAGTGGCACACGACGGCCGCGCGCCACGAGGCGGGCTCGCCCAACGTCATCGGCGTGTACTCGATCGCCTCCGCCTGCAAGGCGCTGACCGAGGCGGGCTTCGACAACCTGGTCGCCCGTGAGCAGCACCTGGTCACGAAGGTGCGCGAGGGTCTGGCGGAGGTGCCGCAGGTCAAGGTGCTCTCGCTGTTCGGGGACGAGGCACCCCGCGTGGGCGTCATCTCCTTCGTGGTCGAGGGCTGGAACAGCTCGCACTTCGCCGCGGCGCTGTCGGCCGAGTACGGCATCGGCGTCCGGGACGGCCTGTTCTGCGCGCACCCGCTGGTGCGCACCCTGCTGGGCAGCGAACCGCAGGACCCGGGCGAGTGCGGTGCCCCCGAGGCCGAGCCGGGCGAGCGGTCGCTCAACGCGATCCGGGTGAGTTTCGGTGCAGGCACCCCGGACGAGCATGTGGAGCGCTTCGTCGGAGCGGTCAAGGAGCTGGTGCGCGAGGGCGCCCAGTGGCAGTACCGCACGGAGGACGGCCGCTGCGTCCCGGCGGTCTGAGACACAGCGCATGAAGAAGCCCGCGCCGTCGGCGCGGGCTTCTTCATGGTTCGACCGGGCTCTACGAATCGAGGCCGATCGCGAACGCCGCCTCGAGGTCGTGCTGCGAGTACGTACGGAACGCCACATGCGTGTCCGTGCCCTCGACGCCGGGGATCTTGCTGATGCTGCCCGGGATCACATCGGCCAGGTCGTCGTGCTTCGCCACCCGCACCATGGCGATGAGGTCGTAGGTGCCCGTGACGGAGAAGACTTCGCTGACGCTGTCCAGCGCGGCGATCGACTCGGCGATCTCGGGGATGCGGTCCACGCTGGTCTTGATGAGCACGATCGCGGTGATCACGGCTGGCTTTCTCCCTCGGTGGCCGCTGCTTGGACCTTCACTCTAGCCGGACGCCGGAACCGTCCCCAGGCGTAGAGGAAGCCGATCCCGAAGCCCACCAGATGCGCCAGATACGCGACCCCCGGCCCTCCGCTGCCCGCGCCGGAGGCGGCCAGCCACTGCAGGACGAACCAGAAGACGAGCACGATCCACGCGGGAAAGCGCAGCGGCAGAAAGAGAAGGAACGGGAAGAGACTGGTGACCCGGGCCTTCGGGAAGAGGAAGAGGAAGGCCCCGAGCACCCCCGAGATCGCCCCGGACGCTCCCACCAGGGTCTGCTCGGAGCCGGCGTTGACCGCCGCGTAGGCGAGCAGCGCGAGGTAGCCGGTGCCGAGATAGAAGAGAGCGAACTCCAGTGGCCCCATACGTTCCTCGGCCATCGCACCGAAGACATAGAGGAAGAGCATGTTGCCGAGGAGATGCAGCCAGTTGCCGTGGACGAAGAGTGCGGTGAGGGGCGTGACCAGGGTCCCGGCATCGCCCCCGACCAGCTGTGCGGGGATCACACCCCAGCGTTCGAAGTACGCGCTCTGCGCCGCCAGCCAGGCATCACCGGTGCCGTACGACGCGTTCAGTCCGGACATCGGGCCGATGAGGAAGACCGCGCAGCAGACGGCCATCGCTCCGTACGTCACCCTGGGCCCTGTCGCGGCACCTCGCACCGCACCCCGCCAACCGATCATGGGCAGAGCATGTCGTAGCGGGCCCGAACGGTACAGAGTGCCTCGCCGTGCCACGGGATACCCGCGAGGCCGTAGGGTTACAGGGAGTACATCCGCAGTTCGACGGCGCACCGCGGGACCCGCACCCGTACGACGAATCCCTGGAGAAAGGGCCCGCACACGATGACGACCGTTCCCCCGCCGACGGACCGGACCCGCTGGCGCTGCACGCTCTGCGGCAACCTCACCCGCTTCGATGTCACGCGCTCGTCGAAGGTCGTCGAGTACGTCCATCTGGACCTGGCGGGCGAGCCGACGGTCGAGGAGCGCGACGTGGTCAGTGAGACCATCGAGTCCGTGCGGTGCCGGTGGTGCAACGCGGTGGATCAGATCGAGCTGGTGGACAGGCCGGGCGCCGCCTCCTGAGGGAGTGGCCCGAACGGGTAGTGGGGTGACGGATCGTGGAGCAGCCTGACAGCGGCGCCGAGCCGGCCGGTGCGGCCGGTGACGCCCCAGAGGCGCTCGACCGGCCGTTGCCGGAAGGCGTACGGCGCCGGGTCGTGGCGCTGATCTCGGACGCCTTCGGCGGGCTGACCGTCGCGGAACTGCCCGCCCAGTTGCGACAGTACGCCCGATTCACCCCCTCCCGTCGCGCCAAGTTCGCGGGCAACGCCATGGCCGCCGCTCTGGAGAGCGACCCCGTGTTCCGTCAGCGCATCGCCGATCGGCTGAACCAGTCGCAGCCCGAACTGTGCGAGGCGCTGGCGGCGGGATCGCCGCCCGCGGCGGCCGATCCACTCGATGTGGCGGCCGCCGCCTACGTTCTGCGGCCCACCGGATGGGTGAAACTTGTCGCCGCCGCCGGTGAGGAGGCGCAGCGCGCCGACGCCGAGCGCGCCGACGAGGCCGGCCGGCGGGAGCTGGAACGGCTGCGCGAGGAGCTCGTCGAGGCCCGCGGTCACACCAAGAGCGAGACCGAACGACTGCGTACGGAGCTGGAGGCGGCCCGCAAGGAGGCCGAATCGCTCCGCCGCAAACTGCGCAGCGCGCAGAGCGATGTGAAGCGCGGCGAGGCGGCGCTCCGCCGGGCGACCGGCGAGACCGAGGCCATCAGGTCCGAGAGCGCCGCCCAGGTCTCCGCCGCGGAGAGCGAGAGCAGGCGCCTCAAGGCCCGCCTGGGGGAGGCGGAGGCCGCCGTGGAGGCGGGCCGCCGGGCCGCTCGTGAGGGGCGCTCCATCGAGGACATGCGGCTGCGGCTGCTGCTGGACACCGTGCTGGACGCGGCGCAGGGGCTGCGCCGCGAACTGGCGCTGCCTCCTGCCTCCGTGCATCCGGCGGACACGGTCGACGCGGTCGAGCCCGGGCAGATGTCCCCCAAGGACATCGCGGCCCGTGCGCTGTCCGAGACCGATCCCGCGCTGCTCGACCAGCTGCTGGCGCTGCCGCAGGCCCATCTGGTCGTCGACGGCTACAACGTCACCAAGACCGGCTATCCGACGATGCCGTTGGAGAAGCAGCGGCTGCGGCTGCTGGGCGGTCTGTCGGTGCTCGCGGCGCAGACCGGGGCCGAGATCACCTGTGTCTTCGACGGGGCCGAACTGGCGGCCCCGGTGCTGCTGGCGCCGCCGCGCGGCGTACGGGTGCTGTTCTCCAAGCCGGGTGTGACGGCCGACGAGCTGATCCGCCAGCTCGTGCGTGCGGAGCCGCCCGGCCGGCCGGTGGTGGTGGTCTCCACCGACCGTGAGGTCGCCGACGGAGTGGCGAAGGCGGGGGCCAGGCCGGTCGCGTCCGTCTTGTTGCTGAAGCGGCTTTCGCGCGTCTGAGCAACTGACGTACCCAATGCCCGAATTCGTTCCCTCTGTTGCGGAACGTTGCGTCAAGTGACCATCACTACGCGTGTGATGCGAGTAAAGAATGCCGTCCGGGCCAAACATTTTTCTCATGAGGATTTGAAGTGATCACAAGAAGGTCACTAAGGTCAGGCCTCGAACCTTCGCGCGGTTGATCGCCCATCCGGGGTGAACAGCGAAGGAACCGCCGAATCTGCGCACTTCAGCCATTGTCCCGGGGGAGCTGAGTGTGTGCAGAGCCGGGGATTCAACCCCCCACTGCCCGGTAGGCGGCTCGAGGAAGAAGGAGCTCGCCCGCGTGGCGTCCCACCGTCGTCCCAAGCAGCCGAGCCGCACCCGTGTGACCGTGCTCACCGCGACCGCAGCCGCGGCCGTCGCCCTGACCTCCCAGGCCGCTCAGGCCGATCCGAAGCCGAGCAAGAGCGAGGTCAAGGAGAAGGTCGACAAGCTCTACGAGGAGGCCGAGAAGGCCACCGAGAAGTACAACGGAGCCAAGGAGGAGCAGGGCAAGCTCCAGAAGCAGGTCGACGCCATTCAGGACACGGTCGCCCGCGGCCAGGACGAGCTCAACACCCTGCGCGACAACCTCGGTTCGGTGGCCAGTGCCCAGTACCGCTCCGGCGGCATCGACCCGTCCGTGCAACTCTTCCTCTCCTCCGACCCGGACACCTACCTCGACAAGGCCTCCGCGCTCGACCAGCTCGGCGCCAAGCAGACCGAGGCGCTCACCGAGATCCAGGCCAAGCAGCGCACGCTCGCGCAGCAGCGCAAGGAGGCCCAGGACAAGCTCGGCGACCTGGCCGACACACGCAAGCAGCTCGGCACGAAGAAGAAGGAGGTCCAGTCCAAGCTGGCCTCCGCCCAGAAGCTGCTGAACTCGCTGACCGCGCAGGAGCGTGCCTCCCTCGCCGCCGACGAGTCCCGCGCCAACCGCGCCAGCTCCCGCGTCGACCTCGGCCCGGCGGTGCCCGCATCGCAGCGCGCGTCCGCCGCGTTCTCCGCCGCGCAGAGCAAGATCGGTTCGCCCTACGTGTACGGCGCCACCGGCCCCAACTCGTTCGACTGCTCCGGGCTGACCTCCTGGGCGTTCGCCCAGGCCGGTGTCTCCATCCCGCGTACCTCGCAGTCGCAGGCGAACGCCGGCACCCGCATCTACTCGCAGGGTGACCTCAAGCAGGGCGACCTGGTGATCTTCTACGGCGACCAGCACCACGTCGGCTTCTACGCCGGCAACGGCCAGGTGCTGCACGCCCCGCGGACCGGCGCCAACGTGCGCTACGAGTCCATCAACAACATGCCCTTCCAGTTCGGCGTGCGCATCTGACGCCCAATCGGGCGATTTCCCACGCCCCTCGCTGACGCCGCGCCCCGCCGGTGACCTGTGGTCTCCGGTGGGGCGTCACTTTGTGTGCACGGCGCGGTCTTTGGCCGCTGTGTGTCCGCCCGGCTACTGTCTGCCGCGCACCATTCCCTCGTGCACCTCGTCCAGCGGAAGGGAGCGCGGCAAGTGGCGTCCCACAGACGGTCTTCACAGCCCGGTCTCACTCACAGCGCCCGCGTCACCGTCCTGTCCGCCGCGGCGGCAACGGCCGCCGCCGCGCTCGGGGCAGGGGCGGCGAACGCCGACCCGCACGACGGGCCTCAGGCGTCACGAGCCACGGTGGACCGGTTGTTCGCGGAGGCCGAGAAGGCCACCGAGCAGTTCAACCAGGCCGACGAGAAGGCCGATCGCCTGCGCGAGCAGGTGGCGCAGACACAGGACAGCGTGGCCCGTGGCCAGGAGCGCATCAACCGGATGCGTGGAGCGCTCGGTTCGGTCGCGGGCGCCCAGTACCGCTCCGGTGGCATGGACCCCGCACTCGCGCTGCTGCTGTCCGAGGACCCGGACAGCTATCTGGAGAAGGCCGCGACGCTGGACCGCATCAGCGAGCGCCAGGCCACCGCCCTGCACGATCTCGGGCAGGCCCAGCGCAAGCTCGGCCAGCAACGCGCTGAGGCCTCCCGCGACCTGGCCGAGCTGGAACGCAGCCGCGCCGCCGTCGCCCGGCACAAGCGCACCGTCGAGCGGAAGCTCGGCGAGGCCCGGCGGCTGCTGAACGCCCTGCCGTCCGACGACCGCGCCGCGTTCGACCGGGCCTCCCGCTCGGGACGCGACGACCTGCCCGATCTGTCCGGCGCCGCACCCGCCTCCGCGCGGGCCGCCACCGCGGTCATGGCCGCCCGAGGCGCTGTCGGCCGCCCGTACGTGTGGGGCGCCAACGGCCCCTCGGGCTTCGACTGTTCGGGCCTCACCCAGTGGTCGTACGCCCAGGCCGGGGTCTCCCTGCCCCGCACCTCGCAGGCCCAGCGGTACGCGGGCCGGCAGGTGTCCCTCTCCGAGGCGCGCCCCGGCGACCTGGTGGCCTACCGCAGCGACGCCAGCCACATCGCGATGTACATGGGCAACGGCCAGGTGGTGCACGCGCCCTACCCCGGCGCCCCGGTGCGCTACGACCCGGTCCACATGATGCCCGTCTCCTCGGTCACCCGGGTCTGATCCGGAGCACGCGCCGTACCCGCCCGAACGCCGCGTTCCGTACGATCTGAGGCGTGGCAGGTCACAGGCGCGCAGGGCGCCGGGCGATTCGGACGGCGGTGGGGCTCGGCCTCGCTGCCGCCCTGCTGACCTCCGGCTGCGGAGCGCCCGACGCGTCCGACAGCACCGTGAAGGGCATCCAGCGCACGCTGGACGCGCGGGCCGCCGCCGTCCTGGACCACGACGAGAACGCCTATCTGGCGGCCGTCGACCCCGCCGCGGGCGCGCTGCGGGCCGACGAGCTCCGGCAGTTCCGCAACCTCGCGGACGTGCCGATCGGCACCTGGGAGTACCGGCTCGGGGATGTGAAGCGACAGGGCACCAGGGCCGTCGCCGACGCCCAGCTGCGCTATCGCATCGCCGGATACGACACGGCCCCCGTCTCCGCCTCCCGCACGCTGGAGTTCGGGCAGCGGGACGGCCGCTGGTACGTGACGGCCGACCGTGCGGCCGAGGGCAGCGCCCAGCAGCTCTGGCAGCAGGGCGATGTGCACGTCGTCCGCGGACAGCGGTCCCTGGTGCTCGCCGTCGACAAGGACTCCGCCCGGCTGCGGGCGATCGCGGCGGCCGCCGACCGTGCCGTACCGGCCGTGTCGGACGCCTGGCCGTCCCCCTGGACCGGGCGCGTCGTCGTGCTCGTCCCCGCGTCGGTCGACGCCATGGGTGCCCTGCTGGGCGCACCGGCGGCCGGGTACCGCGGCATCGCGGCCGTGACCACGGGCGAGACGGGCTCGGCCGGGACCGCGCCCGCGGACCGGGTGATCGTCAACCCCGAGGCGTACGGCGTGCTCGGCGCCTACGGGCAGGACGTCGTCCTCGCCCACGAGACCACGCATGTCGCGACCCGCGCCCACACCTCCGGGGCGACGCCGATGTGGCTCTCGGAGGGCCTCGCCGACTGGGTCGCGTACCGCGGGACCTCCCGTACCGACGGACAGACCGCGCCCGAGCTGCAGCGGGCGGTCCGGAGCGGCGACATCCCGGCCGCTCTGCCGGCCGACAAGGACTTCTCCTTCGGCGGGAACGCGGACGCGCTGGCGCGTGCCTACGAGGGCGGCTGGCTGGCCTGTGAGCTGATCGCCGAGGAGTGGGGCGAGGCGAAGCTGACGGCGTTCTACCGGGCCGTCGGGCAGGGAGAGCACCGGGATGCGGCCGTCGAGAAGGCGATGTCCGATGTCCTCGGGACAACACCGGAGGAGTTCTCGCTGCGGTGGCGCGCGTATCTGCGCGAGCGGCTGGGCGGCTGACCTCGTCGGGAAGGCAGCGGCTCAGGAGGTGAGCAGCTCCTTGTCCCGGGCGGGCTCCGATGACGGCCGGCCACGGCCGCCGCGCCCCGGGACCGTGGACCGCCACAGCCGCAGACAGGCCAGGACCGTCGCGGCGACCAGCAGCCCGTTGCGCACGGCCAGCAGCAGCACCCCCAGGGCGTCGCTCGCGACCACGTGCGAGAACCCGAGGGGGAACTCCAGCAGCGTCATCCCCGAAGCGGCCAGCACCAGCCACGCGGGCAGGGCCATCGGGCTCGTCCGGACGACCAGACAGACGGCCGCGAGTCCGACCAGCCAGATCATGTACTGAGGGCTGATGACCCGGCTCGTGGTGGTGAAGAGCAGCACCCCCGCGAACGCCGCCTCGCGCGGTGTGCCCGGCCCGAACTCCCGCGCCCGCACCCGCCACAGCACCAGCCAGCCCAGAGCAAGCACGGAGAGGCCGAGCGCGAGCCGGGAGACGAGCGGGACGTACGGCCCGAGGAATTCGATGGACCCGTAGTTCAGCAGCACCTCGCCGTTCCAGCCGAAGTGCCGTGCGACATGGAAGACCAGCCCGCCCAGCGACTCGACCTCGGTGCCGCGGTCGCGCTGGAAGGTGAGAAAGGCGAACGCACCCGGCATCGTCGCAAGGAACAGCACGGCCAGGCCGGCCGCCGTGAGAGCGGCCGCCGCCCAGGAGCGGCGGGTCGCACGGCCGCGCGGCAGCCCCGCGAGCAGCAGCACCGGCCAGACCTTGACCATCGCGCCGAGGCCCGCGAGCGCGCCGAGAGCGCGCGGCCTCCGGGCCCCGGCCAGCAGCGCGGCGACGGCGAGGGCGGTGACCATCAGGTCGTAGCGCGCGTACGCGGTCGGGCCGAGCAGCGCGACGCCCCCGATCCACACCCAGGCGCCGCGCGGGGACCTGCCGGGCCGGTGGCCCGCGTACAGCAGCAGGCCCGCGGTCAGGGCGTCGCAGACCGCGGCGAGGACGAAGAACGCGGAGGCGTAGCCGAGGAACGGCAGCACGGCGGGGGAGAGGATCGCGAGCGCGGCGGCCGGCGGGTACTGCCAGGTGACGTCGTCGAGCGGGAACGTGCCGGTCTTCAGGATCTCGAACCAGCCGCGGTAGATCGCGGAGACGTCGGTGGTCACGTCGGGGCCCGGAACCGTGACGACCTTGAAGACGCACAGCAGCAGCGCGGTCCTGGTGAGCGCCCACATCGCCAGGGCGGTCCACATGCCTCGGCGTCTGTCCGTCATGGGTACCTCATCCTTGTTGGTACGGAATTGCGCGGTGCCCATGATGCAGGGGAGGACGGTGGCTCAGCGATGAGGCAGGGCCGTTCGGTACTGTCGGCGGACGATGCACAAGACCTTGATCGTGACCAACGACTTTCCGCCCCGGCCCGGCGGCATCCAGGCGTTCCTGCACAACATGGCGCTGCGGCTGGACCCGGAACAGCTTGTCGTCTACGCCTCCACCTGGAAGCGCG
The DNA here is from genome assembly GCA_963836215.1 of uncultured Actinomycetota bacterium. Lineage (GTDB taxonomy): Bacteria > Actinomycetota > Actinomycetes > Streptomycetales > Streptomycetaceae > Streptomyces. The sequence goes on along the minus strand of CAWIIU010000005.1, from coordinate 1,980,843 downwards.
GGCGCGAAGGCGCCGAGGCGACCGCCGCGTTCGACGCCGAGCAGCCGTTCACCGTCGTACGCGACCGTACGACGATGCTGCTGCCGACCCCGCGGGTCACCCGGCGCGCCACCGAGCTGCTGCGCGAACACGGCTGCGAGTCCGTGTGGTTCGGCGCGGCGGCACCGCTCGGGCTGATCGGTCCCGCGCTGCGCAAGGCGGGCGCACGGCGGCTGGTCGCGACGTCGCACGGACACGAGGCCGGCTGGGCGCAGCTCCCCGCGTCGCGGCAACTGCTGCGGCGCATCGGCGAGGGCACGGACACGATCACCTATCTCGGCGAGTACACCCGCTCGCGCATCGCCGCCGCACTGACTCCCGACGCGGCGGGCCGCATGGTCCAACTGCCGCCGGGCGTCGACGAGAAGACGTTCCACCCTGGCTCGGGCGGCGACGCGGTGCGTGAGCGACTCGGCCTCGCAGACCGGCCGGTGGTGGTGTGTGTGTCGCGCCTGGTGCCGCGCAAGGGCCAGGACACCCTGATCCTCGCGATGCCCGAGATCCTGGCGAAGGTGCCGGATGCGGTGCTGCTGATCGTCGGCGGCGGTCCGTACGAGAAGGACCTGCGGGCGCTGGCGGCCGGGACCGGGGTCGCGGACTCGGTGCGGTTCACGGGAGCCGTGCCCTGGTCGGAGCTGCCCGCGCACTACGGCGCCGGTGACGTGTTCGCCATGCCGTGCCGGACGCGCCGGGGCGGGCTGGATGTCGAGGGCCTCGGCATCGTGTACCTGGAGGCGTCGGCCACGGGGCTTCCGGTGGTCGCGGGCGACTCGGGCGGCGCGCCGGACGCGGTCCTCGACGGGGAGACCGGATGGGTCGTGCGAGGCGGCTCCGCGGGGGAGGCCGCGGAGCGCATCGTGGCCCTGCTGGAGGACCCGGAGCTGCGACGGCGGATGGGGGAGCGAGGGCGGGCCTGGGTCGAGGACCGGTGGCGCTGGGACCTGCTGGCGGAGAGGCTGCGGGCGCTGCTCTGAGGGTGCCGGTCCCCGGCGGGTACCCGCTCAGGCGCGGGGCCGTGGCCCCTGCTCGCCCGCTGGGGGACTGCGTCCCGACGCCGGTATGCCCCGGACCCCGTACGACTGCTGCCGTGTCCTGAACTCGCCGGGCGGGCCGGAGAATCCAGCCTGCCGAGAGACCGAGGCGCCGGGGCCCGGAGCCGGAGAACCTAGCCCCGGTAGATCGCTTCGATCTCGTCCGCGAAGTCCTTCGCCACCACGTTCCGCTTCAGCTTCAGCGACGGCGTGATGTGGCCCGCCTCCTCCGTGAACTGCGCGTTCAGGATGCGGAACTTACGCACCGACTCCGCCTTGGAGACCGCCGCGTTGCCGTCGTCCACCGCCTGCTGGACCTCGGCGAGCAGGTCCGCGTCGTCGCGGAGCGAGGCCGCCGTCGCGCCGGCCGGCTTGCCGTGGTCGGCAGCCCAACGGCCGAGGAACTCCTCGTCGATGGTGACGAGCGCGCCCACGAAGGGCCGTCCGTCGCCGACCACCATGCACTCCGCGACCAGGGCATGCGCCCGGATGCGGTCCTCGATCACCGCGGGAGCGACGTTCTTGCCGCCCGCGGTCACCAGGATCTCCTTCTTGCGGCCCGTGATCGCGAGGTAGCCGTCCTCGTCGAGGGTGCCGATGTCGCCGGTGTGGAACCAGCCGTCGGCCAGCGCCTCGGCGGTCGCCGACTCGTTGTTCCAGTAACCCCGGAACAGATGCTCGCCGTGCAGCAGCACCTCGCCGTCGTCCGCGATCCGCACCACGGACCCCGGCAGCGGCTGGCCGACCGTGCCGATCTTCTGCCGGTCCCACGGGTTGAACGCGGTCGCCGCACAGGACTCGGTGAGGCCGTAGCCCTCCAGCACCGTGAAGCCGATGCCGCGGAAGAAGTGGCCGAGCCGCTCGCCCAGCGGGGCTCCGCCGGAGACGGCGTACTCGCCGCGCCCGCCCAGCACCGCACGCAGCTTGCTGAAGACGAGCCGGTCGAAGACCTTGTGCTTGAACCTGAGGCCGATGGACGGGCCCTCGGGGGTGGCCAGCGCCCTGCTGTACGCGATCGCCGTGTGGGCGGCCTTGTCGAAGATCTTGCCCTTGCCGTCGGCCTGGGCCTTCGCGCGGGCCGAGTTGTAGACCTTCTCGAAGACGCGCGGCACACCGAGGATCAGCGTCGGCTTGAAGGAGGCCAGCTCGTCGGTGAGGTTCTTGATGTCCGGTACGCAGCCGAGCTTGATGGGCGCCATGACGGCCGCCAGCTCCACCATGCGGCCGAAGACGTGCGCCGCGGGGAGGAACAGCAGTACCGAGCTCTCGCCCGTACGGAACAGCGGCTTCAGGCGCTCGACCAGGTTGCCGCACTCCGCGAAGAAGCTGCGGTGCGTGAGCACACAGCCCTTGGGGCGGCCCGTGGTGCCCGAGGTGTAGACGATCGTCGCCGGGTCGTCGGCCTTGGAGCTCGCACTGCGCTCGTCGACCGCCTCGTCCGAGACGCCGCCGCCCGCGGCGATCAGCTCCTCGACCCCGCCGTTGTCGATCTGCCAGATGTTGCGCACGCCCGGCAGCCGGTCCCGTACGGACTCCACGGCCGCGACATGCGCCGCGCTCTCGACGATCACCGCGACGGCGCCCGAGTCACCGAGGATCCACTGGACCTGCTCGGCGGAGCTCGTCTCGTACACGGGGACGGTGACGCCGCCCGCGCTCCAGATGGCGAAGTCGAGCTGCACCCACTCGTAGCGGGTGCGTGACATCAGGGCGACCCGGTCGCCGGGCTGGAGGCCCGCGGCGATCAGGCCCTTGGCGGCGGCCCGCACCTCGGCGAGGAACTGGGTGGCGGTGACGTCGGCCCAGGCTCCCGCCACCTTTCTGCCCATGACCGCGACATCGGGATGCTGTGCGGCATTGCGGCGGATCAGATCCGTCAGGTTGCCGTCCGAAGGGACCTCGTACAGGGCCGGAAGGCTGAACTCGCGCAAGACTGCTGCTCCTCATCGGGCGCCGGTGCCACGGCTCTGTGTGACGCACCGGCTGCGGTCCAAGATCGGGCAGGTGCTCATGTGGGGCTGAGCACGACTGGACTGCCCGGACGTTACCCACCAGTACTCGGTTCCGGATAGGGGGTTCAGGCCAGATGTTCCCTGCGTCACACGTGTACGGCAGTGCATTGCGCAGCGTAGTCCACCCCGGAAAGGGCCCGGAAGAACGGCTGGTCCCACCCCCTCTACCCACGCGCGGCGGCCGAGTTCTAGGGTGATCGCCATGCGAGGCACCCGACGCGTCCGAGTCAACGTGGTCAGCGATGTGCACGGCAACGCCGAGGCGCTCGCGACGGCCGGAGACGGCGCCGACGCCCTGATCTGCCTCGGTGACCTCGTTCTCTTCCTCGACTACGCCGACCACTCGCGCGGCATCTTCCCCGACCTCTTCGGCGTCGAGAACGCCCACCGGATCGTGGAGCTGCGCACGGAACGCCGCTTCGAGGAGGCCCGCGAGTTCGGCCGCCGGCTCTGGGCCGAGTTCGAGACGGACCGCGAGACGGCGATCGAAGCGGCGGTACGACGTCAGTACGCCGAGCTGTTCGCCGCCTTCCCCACTCCGACGTACGCCACCTACGGCAATGTCGACATGCCGACCCTGTGGCCGGAGCATGCCCGGCCGGGCACCACCGTCCTGGACGGCGAGCGGGTCGAGATCGGCGGCCGCGTCTTCGGCTTCGTCGGCGGCGGACTGCGCACCCCCATGCGCACGCCCTACGAGATCTCCGACGAGGAGTACGCGGCGAAGGTCGAGGCCCTCGGGGAGGTCGACGTCCTGTGTTCGCACATTCCGCCCGAAGTGCCCGAGCTGACCTATGACACCGTCGCCCGGCGGTTCGAGCGCGGCAGCCGCGCGCTGCTCGACGCGATCCACCGCACCAAGCCCCGTTACTCGCTCTTCGGCCATGTGCATCAGCCGCTCGTGCGCCGGATGCGCGTCGGCGCGACGGAGTGCGTGAACGTCGGGCACTTCGCCTCCACCGGCCGCCCCTGGGGCCTGGAGTGGTGACCTCCCGGAGCGCGATAGCCTGCACACCACACCACCCCCGGTTCGTACCGCACTGTGAGGAGCCGCAGCGATGGCGGAACACACCAGCTCGAGCATCACGATCGAGGCGGCGCCGGCCGATGTGATGGGCGTGATCTCCGACTTCGCCCGCTACCCGGAGTGGACCGGCGAGGTGAAGGAGGCCGAGGTGCTCGCCACCGACGCCAAAGGCCGCGCCGAGCAGGTCCGTCTGGTGCTGGACGCCGGCGCGATCAAGGACGACCACACGCTCGCGTACACCTGGAACGGTGAGAACGAGGTCAGCTGGACGCTGGTCAAGTCCCAGATGCTGCGCGCCATCGACGGCTCGTACACGCTCGCCCCGGTCGGCGGCGGCGACCGTACGCAGGTCACCTACCAGCTGACCGTCGACGTCAAGATCCCGATGCTCGGCATGATCAAGCGCAAGGCCGAGAAGGTCATCATCGACCGCGCGCTCGCCGGTCTGAAGAAGCGCGTCGAGAGCGGACCGAAGGCCTGATGCGCCAGGTCCTCGTCACCGGGCTCGGCGGCGCGGGCCGTACGACCGTCGCCGCGGCGACCGCGCTCGCGGCGGCCGGGCAGGGCCGACGGGTGCTCTTCCTGTCCACCGATCCGGGCGAGGTGTTCGGTGCCCCCGTCGTCGGGCGACCGGACGCGCCCGACGAGATCACGGACGGGCTGTGGGCGGCCCGGATCGACACCGGCGCCGACTTCCGGGCCGAGTTCCTCTCGCTCCAGCGGCGCAGCGCGGCCGCGTTCGACCTGCTGGGCGCGGCGCGGCTGGAGGACGAGGAGCTGACCGAACTCCCCGGCAGCGAACAGTTCGCCCTCCTGCGGGCACTGGTCTCCTCCGCGGCCGGTGACTGGGACATGACCGTCGTCGACCTGCCGCCGGTGCGCGAGGCGATCACGCTGCTCGCGCTCCCCGAGCAGTTGCGCCGCTATCTGCGCCGACTGCTCCCGCCGGAACGACAGGCCGCCCGGGCGCTGCGCCCGATGCTCGCCCAGCTCGCCGGCGTGCCCATGCCGGCCCAGTGGCTGTACGAGACGGCCGCCCGCTGGGACCTCGAGCTGGCCGCCGTGCAGAGCGTGATCGAGTCCCGCAACACCACCCTGCGGATCGTCGCAGAGCCCGGGCCCGCTGCCGCCGACGCCCTGCGCACCGCCAGGACCGGCCTCGCGCTGCACGGGCTGCGCGCCGAGATGCTCGTGGCCAACCGCGTTCTGCCCCGGCATTCCGCCGACACCTGGCTCGCCGGCCTCGCGGCGCAGCAGGAGAAGTGCCTGCACGAATGGTCCGAGGAGTGGGCGCCCGCCGCCGTGCTCCGCGAGGTCCCGCACACGGGCCGGGACCCGCGCGGCCTCGACGACCTCGCGCTGCTGGACCTCGGCGGCACCGGTGGGGTGGACGGATCCCGGCCGGCACCCCCGGACGACGCCCGGCAGCGGATCGAGGACCGCCGCGACGAGGACGGCATCCTCGTCTGGGAGCTCGGTCTGCCCGGCGCCGCCAAGGGCGACGTCTCCCTGGTCCGGCGCGGCGACGAACTGCTGCTCTCCGTGGGCCCGTTCCGCAGGATCGTTCCCCTGCCGTCCGTGTTCCGCCGCTGCACGGTCTCCGGCGCGGCCCTCGAGGACGGTGCACTGAGGATCCGGTTCACGCCGGACCCCGATCTGTGGCCGCACGGCCGCTAACGGTTCACCCCCGTTCGGGTAACGTCGGGTGTACGGGAGACCACATCCCGGTCAGCCGGTTGTAGTTCCCGTCCCAGCGTCCTGCAGTCCTGGAGAACGTCATGAGTGATGCCACCGAGCGTCCCGCCGTCGACGACGACGCGTGGGCGGACGCGTGCGCAGAGGACCTCGCGGCCGAGAAGGCCCGCCGCCGCGCCCAGTACGGCGCGCAGACCGGCTCCGCGGCCGACGAGCTGCGACGGCTGCTCGACGCCGTCGCCGACAAGGTCTCCACGTTCCAGACCTCGATGCCCGGCATGGCCGCGCAGGGCGCCGTCCAGCAGCTGGTGAGCCAGGCGAAGGCCGCCGTCGAGCCGGTCATCGAGCGCAATCCCGAGATCTTCGACCATCTCGCCGCCGCGGGCGGTGAGCTGCTCGCCGCCTATCGATCCGCAGTCGAGGGGCATGAGCGACGCTGGACCCAGCAGCCGAGCACCCCGAAGGACGCCGAGGACCCGCGTGACGAAGGGCCCGGAGCGAGCGAGCACATCGACCTGGACTGACGAGGAGGGTGCCCGCCCTCGGGTACGGTTGGCCGTAGCGGGGCTCGACCGAAAACTGAGGGACACATGGGACTCACCATCGGCGTCGACATCGGCGGCACCAAGATCGCGGCGGGCGTGGTCGACGAAGAGGGCACCATTCTCGAGACGCACAAGGTGCCCACCCCGTCGACCTCCGAAGGCATCGTCGACGCGATCTGCTCTGCCGTCGCCGGTGCCGGCGAGGGCCACGACATCGAGGCCGTCGGCATCGGGGCGGCCGGTTACGTCGACGACAAGCGCGCCACGGTCCTGTTCGCGCCGAACATCCAATGGCGACACGAGCCGCTGAAGGACAAGGTCGAGCAGCGCGTCGGCATGCCCGTGGTCGTCGAGAACGACGCGAACGCCGCGGCCTGGGGCGAGTACCGCTTCGGCGCAGGCCAGGGCCATGAGGACGTCATCTGCATCACGCTCGGCACCGGTCTCGGCGGCGGCATCATCATCGGCAACAAGCTGCGCCGCGGACGGTTCGGCGTGGCCGCCGAGTTCGGTCACATCCGGGTGGTCCCGGACGGTCTGCTCTGCGGCTGCGGCAGCCAGGGCTGCTGGGAGCAGTACGCCTCCGGCCGTGCGCTCGTCCGGTACGCCAAGCAGCGCGCCAACGCCACCCCGGAGAACGCCCAGATCCTGCTGTCCCTCGGCGACGGCACCATCGAGGGCATCGAGGGCAAGCACATCAGCGGTGCCGCCCGGCAAGGCGACCCGGTCGCGATCGACTCGTTCCGTGAGCTGGCGCGCTGGGCCGGCGCCGGTCTGGCGGACCTGGCGTCGCTGTTCGACCCGTCGGCGTTCATCGTCGGCGGTGGCGTCTCGGACGAGGGCGAGCTGGTGCTCGACCCGATCCGCAAGTCGTTCCGGCGCTGGCTCATCGGCGGGCAGTGGCGGCCGCATGCGCAGGTTCTCGCCGCCCAACTGGGCGGCAGGGCCGGTCTGGTGGGCGCGGCGGACCTGGCCCGTCAGGGCTGAGCGACCTCTTCGGACGGGGGCGGGGCCGAGCATGGCGGCCCCGCCCCCGTCCGTGTGCGGGGCGGAGCCCCGGAAACGGGTCGTACCGGCGTATCTTGCTGCCCATGGCGATCACCGCACTGCCCAACTCCCGCACCGAACCGGACGGTTCGGTCGTGATCAGGGCGCTCAGCTACAACATCCGCTCCCTGCGCGATGACGAGGACGCACTGGTCCGGGTGATCCGGGCGTGCGAGCCGGACATCGTCTTCGTTCAGGAGGCCCCGCGGTTCTTCCGCTGGCGCAAGCACGCCGCGCGGCTCGCGGCACGGACCGATCTCGTGATGCTCAGCGGAGGTGCCACCGCCGCGGGTCCGCTCCTGCTCTGCTCCCTGCGCGCGACCGTGGAGCGTACGGAGGATGTGCTGCTGCCGCTGACGCCCGGCCTGCACCGGCGCGGCTTCGCGACGGCGGTGGTACGGATCGGGGGCGCCAGGATCGGGCTGCTCAGCTGCCATCTGAGCCTGCAGAAGGACGAGCGTCACGAGCAGGCGGGGAAGCTGCTGGAGTCGCTCGAGGCGATGGACGTGCCGTACACGATCGCCGCCGGGGACCTCAACGAGCGGCCGACCGGACGCAGCTTCCGGCGTCTGGCGGCCGAGCTCCAGGACTGCTGGGCGGTCGCCCCCTGGGGCGGCGAGTACACCTCGACCCCGGGGAACCCGCATCAGCGGATCGACGCGATCCTCGCCGGCAAGGGCGTGGAGGTACTGGGCTGCGGGGTCCCGCTGGAGCTTCCGGGCATCACCACGGCAGACCTGAACGCGGCCACGGACCACCTTCCCGTACTGGCCGCCCTGCGCATCCCCGCCGCTGTCTGAGGCCGTGCCCGCGGGCCGGCTCAGACCACCGCGCCGCGGCCCGGGTCGTCCTCGTCCTCGTCGTCGCCGTGGGCCATCCGGGCCACCAGGGTGGCGAAGCCGCCCAGGAAGCCGCCGACGCACAGCGTCGTCAGCCACCAGGTCATCTCCCACTGCAGCAGCACCGCGAGGAGCATCAGCACCGGGCCGCCGACCACCGCGAGCCAGGCGAACTTGGCCGTGACGTCCGCCTCCGGCAGCGGCGGCGGCTCCGGCGGGACGAAGTGCCCCTCGTCGCTCTCGTCGAGGTCGTCGTCCTTGGGCTCGGCCGGCCGGTAGTCCCGGGGGCCGCCGACGCCGGGTGCGAAGGTGACCGAGCTGCCCAGCACGGGCCTGTCGGTGTCCGCGTCGTCGTCCGGCTCGGGGTCCGACTCCCGCGCACCCGCGGTGCCCTGCGGAGACTCGTTCACTTCGCTCTCGAGCAGGGAGAGATCCTCGACGGACTTGAACGGCTTGGCGCCCGGCGGATCCACCGGCTCCTCGCCGTACCCCGCGACGATGGCAGCCCAGGCCGCCGCTTCGTCGATGGGCTGCGGCTCCCGGTCCGCGTCGTGCTGCTCAGCCACCGGTGGTGCTCCCCTTCTTTCCGACACTCGGAGCGAGCCTGCCGATGAACGAGTAGCTCTCGTCGAAAATCCGCTCCGCATCGTGGTCCAACGTCGCCACGTGGTAGCTCTGTTCCAGCAGGATCTCCCGGACGTCCGTCGAGGAGACACGGCTGAGGATCCTGGCCGAGTCGACGGGCGGCACCACATGGTCCTGCGGGCTGTGCAGCAGCACCAGCGGCTGCGTCACCTGCGGCAGCTCGCCGTCGACCAGCCGGAAGAAGACGCGCAGGGAGTGCGCCGCGTGCAGCGGGACCCGGTCGTAACCGACCTCGTCCATGCCTTCTTTGGCAATGTCGTTCACCAGCCCCTTGGTCGTGGGGACGAGGTGGCGCACGAGGGGGAGGGCATGTGCCGCCAGGCCGTGCACCTTGTTCCCCGGGTTGACCACGACGACGCCGCTGACCGCGTCACCGTGCTTGGCGGCGAGCCGCAGCGCCAGTGCCCCGCCCATGGAGAGCCCGAAGACGAAGACCTTCTCGCACCGGCCGATGAGGTCCCCCAGCTCGCGGTCCACCTCTGCGTACCAGTCCTGCCAGCCGGTGAGCTGCATGTCCTGCCAGCGTGTGCCGTGCCCGGGGAGCAGCGGCAGGGACACGGTCAGCCCGCGCCCGGCCAGATACTCCGCCCAGGGGCGCAACGACTGCGGGGAGCCGGTGAATCCGTGACAGAGAAGAACGCCGACCTCTCCGCCTTCATGGCGGTAGGGCTCGGCTCCGGGAAGGACCGGCACCGGGGTCTCCTGTTCTGTGCATGAAGCTCGAAGGGTGTACCTCACCGTACGCGACCGGACTGACACCGACCAGGTCCGCAGGCCCGCCGGCGCAGGGATACGGACCACACCTCGGGTTAAGGTCTGTTCGACAGCAACAGGAGGAATTCGAGTTGATCTACGGCGCCATGAAGTTCTCCATCGGAGGCTCGCTGAAGCTTGCCTTCAGGCCCTGGGTGGAAGGGCTCGAGAACATTCCCGCCGAGGGGCCCGCGATCCTCGCGAGCAACCATCTGTCCTTCTCGGACTCCTTCTTCCTTCCGGCGGTGCTGGACCGCAAGGTCACCTTCATCGCCAAGGCGGAGTACTTCACGTCCCCCGGGGTGAAGGGCAGGCTCACCGCCGCCTTCTTCAAAGGCGTCGGTCAGCTCCCGGTGGACCGCTCGGGCGCCCGCGGTGCCGGTGAGGCAGCCGTCAAGGCCGGTATCGCGGTCCTCGAGTCGGGCAATCTGTTCGGCATCTACCCGGAGGGCACCCGCTCGCCGGACGGCCGTCTCTACCGAGGCAAGCCGGGCGGCCTCGCGCGGGTGGCGCTCGCCACCGGCGCTCCCGTCATCCCGGTCGCCATGATCGACACGGAGAAGATCCAGCCGCCGGGCAAGGTCGTGCCCAAGCTGATGCGCCCGGGGATCAGGATCGGTGAGCCGCTCGACTTCACCCGCTACCGGGGCATGGAGGGCGACCGCTTCATCCTGCGGTCGGTGACCGACGAGGTCATGTACGAGATCATGAAGCTGTCGGGCCAGGAGTACGTCGACATCTACGCGACCGCGGCCAAGCGCCGCATCGCGGACGAGAAGGCGGCGGCCGAGAAGGCGGCCAAGGCGGCCGCGAAGGCAGAGAAGTCGGGCTCGCCCGGCGCGACGGACCGGCCGGCCGCGTAGCCGCGTCGTCCGCGTACTGGGGTGGGATGAATGGTCAAGCGCGAACGGGTCGTTCGTATGTCGGTCGAGCTGCCGCTGTGGCGTGCGCTCGCCGGCTACCGCGTACTGACGATGATCTACGCGGTGCTCCTCTTCGTCTTCTCCGACGGCAAGTTCGAGCGCCCCTGGGTGGCGGCCGCGTTCCTCGCGGTGATGTCCGTGTGGACGCTCGCCACGCTGCCGCAGGTCTCCAACGCGGCCCGCTGCACCAAGCCGTTCCTGGTCGCCGATCTCACCCTCGCGCTCACCGGCATCCTGCTGACCCCGCTCGCCGACGCCCAGGCGCAGCAGGTCGACGGGCCCACGCTGCCGTCGATATGGACCGCCGGTTCGGTGCTCGCGTTCGCCATCAAGGGCGGCTGGCGCTGGGCCGGTGTCGCGTCCTCGTTCGTCGCGGTCGCCAACATCGTCGAACGCGGGGAGCCCAGCCGGGACACCTTCCACAACGTCCTGCTGGTCTGGGTGGCGTCCATCGCCATCGGGTACGTCGTCGAGGTCGCCCGCGCGTCCGAGCGCACCCTCGCCCGCGCCCTGGAGATCGAGGCCGCGACCCGCGAACGGGAGCGCCTCGCCCGCGACATCCACGACAGCGTGCTCCAGGTGCTGGCCATGGTGCAGCGCCGCGGCAGCGCGCTCGGCGGCGAGGCAGCGGAGCTCGGACGGATGGCGGGGGAGCAGGAGGTCGCCCTGCGCACCCTGGTCTCCAGCGGCCTGGTGCCGACCACGCGTGCCTCCGAGGACGTGTCGCTGGGCGCCGTGGTGCGGACCGTCGAGGACGACGAGCAGGAGGGCGGCACGCAGGAGTACGACCTGCGGTCGCTGCTCGCCCGGCACGCCGGGTCGAAGGTGACGTTCTCGGAGCCCGGTGCTCCCGTGCTGCTCCCGGCCGCCGCAGCATCCGAACTCGCCGCCGCTGTCAGCGCCGCCCTGGACAATGTCCGGCAGCACGCGGGTGACGACGCACAGGCCTGGATCCTGGTCGAGGACTGGCCGGACGAGGTGGTCGTGACGGTCCGGGACGACGGCCCGGGCGTCCCCGAAGGCCGCCTCGCCCAGGCGGAGGGCGAGGGACGGCTCGGTGTCGCGTTGTCCATCCGCGGGCGGCTGCGGGATCTGGGCGGCACCGCCGAGGTCATCTCGGTGCCGGGCCAGGGCACAGAAGTCGAATTGACGGTTCCACGGGGGAAGGCAGGCTCATGACGGACCAGCAGACGATCAAGGTGATGGTGGTCGACGACCACCCGATGTGGCGGGACGCGGTGGCCCGCGACCTGACCGCCGCGGGCTTCGACGTGGTGGCCACCGCGGGCGACGGCGAGCAGGCGGTGCGCCGCGCGAAGGCGGTCACGCCCGACGTCCTCGTGCTCGATCTCAATCTCCCCGGGATGCCCGGCGTCCAGGTGTGCAAGGAGCTCGTCGGCGCGGGCTCCGGACTGCGGGTCCTGGTCCTGTCGGCGAGCGGTGAGCACGCGGACGTGCTGGAGGCGGTCAAGTCCGGCGCCACCGGCTATCTGCTCAAGTCCGCCAGTACGGAGGAGCTCACCGACGCCGTGCGCCGTACGGCAGTCGGCGACCCGGTGTTCACCCCCGGCCTCGCCGGACTGGTGCTCGGCGAGTACCGCAGGCTCGCCTCCGAGCCGGCCCCCGCATCCGGCGGCGACGAGTCGAAGGCCCCGCAGCTGACCGACCGCGAGACCGAGGTGCTGCGGCTGGTCGCCAAGGGCCTGTCGTACAAGCAGATCGCCGAACGGCTGGTCATCTCGCACCGCACCGTGCAGAACCATGTGCAGAACACACTGGGCAAGCTCCAGTTGCACAACCGCGTGGAGCTGGTGCGTTACGCGATCGAGCGCGGCCTCGACGACGTCTGAGACACCCCGGACCGCGCCCGGGGCATCCGGGCGGCGCCCGGTTCACCCCGCTCGTACGAGTGAATCCCGGTACGGGCCGCGGCTCAAAAACCGCCTGCCGTACACGAATTGACCTTCCCTGCCATCCCGAAGTGACCTGGATCACCATTAGCGTGACGGTCATAGGGCTCACCAGGCGAAGGGAAGTTTCCATGCGCGTCGGAGTACTGACCGGGGGCGGCGACTGCCCCGGCCTCAATGCGGTCATCCGTGGCGTCGTCCGCAAGGGCGTCCAGGAGTACGCGTACGAGTTCGTCGGCTACCGCGACGGCTGGCGCGGCCCTCTCGAGGGCGACACGGTCACGCTCGACATCCCGGCCGTCCGCGGCATCCTGCCCCGCGGCGGCACCATTCTCGGCTCTTCGCGCACCAACCCCCTCAAGGCCGAGGACGGAATCCGCCGCATCAAGGAGAACCTGGCCAAGGGCGAGGTCGACGCATTGATCGCGATCGGCGGGGAGGACACCCTCGGAGTGGCCGCCCGGCTCCATGACGAGTACGGCATCAAGTGCGTCGGCGTTCCCAAGACCATCGACAACGATCTGTCCGCCACCGACTACACCTTCGGCTTCGACACGGCCGTCGGTATCGCCACCGAGGCGATCGACCGGCTCCACACCACCGCCGAGTCGCACATGCGTGTCCTGGTCGTGGAGGTGATGGGGCGGCACGCGGGCTGGATCGCCCTGCACTCGGGCCTGGCCGGGGGCGCCAACGTGATCCTCATCCCCGAGCAGCGCTTCGACGTCGGCCAGGTCTGCGACTGGGTCACCTCGCGTTTCAAGGCCAGTTACGCCCCGATCGTCGTGGTCGCCGAGGGCGCCATGCCCAAGGACGGCGACGCGGTGCTCAAGGACGGCTCGCTCGACTCCTTCGGACATGTACGGCTCTCCGGCGTGGGCGAATGGCTGGCCAAGGAGATCGAGAGGCGCACCGGCAAGGAGGCCCGCACGACCGTCCTCGGCCATGTCCAGCGCGGCGGCACCCCGAGCGCCTTCGACCGCTGGCTCGCCACCCGCTTCGGCCTCCACGCCATCGACGCCGTGCGGGACGGCGACTTCGGCAAGATGGTCGCGCTGCAGGGCACGGACATCGTGCGGGTGCCGATCGCCGAGGCGACGGCGAAGCTCAAGACCGTCGACCCGAAGCTGTACGAGGAGGTCGGGGTCTTCTTCGGCTGAGACGAGCCGTGTCCTCGATCGCCGGCGGACGTTCGAGCCCGCCGGCGATCGAGGCGCGGGGTCCGGGGCGGGCCCGGTCACCGAAGGAGGCGACCTCCTACCTCCGCCCCGCGCGCGTGGCAGCGGTGAGCAGGTCGTGGATGACCTCCGGCCCCCGCATCGTCAGCACCGACTCCGGGTGGAACTGGATCCCCGCAAAGCCCGGCCCACGCATGGCGTGCACCTCCGCCGAGAGGGCATCGCGGGCGACCTCGACACCGTGCGCCGCCAGCTCCTCGGCCGCCGCGTCCCCGCACCGTGCCGTGAAGCTGTTGTAGAACCCCACCGTCTCCTGCCGCCCGAAGAGGTCGATCCGCTCCTGCGCCCCCTGGTACGGCGCGTCCTTCCGCACGATCTCCAGGCCCAGCTCCGCCGCCATCAGCTCGTGCCCGAGGCAGACGCCGAGCAGCCCGTGCCGGTGGTCGCGCAGCAGATCCGCCGCCAGCGACCGCAGGAAGCGCATCTTCGGATCGGCCGCGTCCGCCGGATTCCCGGGACCCGGCCCCAGCACCACCGGGCCCGGGTGCGCCGCCGCAGCCTCCCGCAGCCCCGGCTCGTCGTAGCGCAGGACCGTCACCTCCAGACCGGTCGACCGCAGCAGATGCGCCAGCATCGCGGTGAAGGTGTCCTCGCCGTCGACCACCAGCGCGTGGCCGGTCAGCTCGGCGCCGCGCTCCTGCATCCGCAGCCAGAACGGCGCCAGGTCCGCCCGGCGGCTGTCCAGCGCCGCCCGCACCCGGGGGTCGTCGGCGAGCCGGGGGCGCTCGGCGTGCTCCTTCGGCCGTCCGGGGCGAACCCCCAGCGCGGCCAGCACACCGGCCGCCTTGGCGTGCGTCTCGGCGACCTCGCCCGCCGGGTCCGAGTGCCGCACCAGCGTCGCGCCGACCGGTACCCGCAGCGTCCCGTCGGCGTCGATGTCGGCCGTACGGATCAGGATGGGGGAGTCGAGGGTCTGCGCGCCGCCCGAGTCGGTGCCGATGAGCGCGAGCGCGCCCGCGTAGTAGCCGCGCCCGCCCACCTCATGGCGCTCGATGACCCGGCAGGCATTCTGCACCGGGGACCCCGTGACCGTCGCCGCGAACATCGTCTCCCGCAGCACCTCCCGCACGTCGAGCGTCGAACGGCCGCGCAACTCGTACTCGGTGTGCGCGAGATGGGCCATCTCCTTGAGCCGCGGCCCGACGACGACTCCGCCCATGTCGCCGACCGTGCACATCATCTTCAGCTCCTCGTCCACCACCATGGACAGCTCCTCGCGCTCCTTGCGATCGGCGAGGAAACGCAGCAGCGCCTCGGGCGTCGGGCCTTCGGGCGGATAGCGGAACGTGCCGCTGATGGGATTCATCACGACGGTGCCGCCGCTCATCCGCACATGCACCTCGGGGCTGGCGCCGACCAGAATCCGGTCACCGGTGTGCACGACGAAGGTCCAGTACGCCCCGCGTTCGCCGGCCAGCAGCCGGCGGAACAGGGCGAGGGCGTCGGCCCGGCCGAAACCGGGGATGCGGCCTGTGTAGGTGCGGCGGATGACGAAGTTCGCGCCCTCGCCCCGGCCGATCTCGTCCTCGACGACCCGGCGGACGATGTCCGCGTACTCCGCGTCACCGACGTCGAAGCCCTCGCCCTCGACCCGTACGTCGTGCGAGGGAAGTCTGTCCAGGGCCTCGGCGAGCGGCAGTTCGTACGACTCGTCCGCGACCAGCACGCTCAGCGGTGTGCCGTCGTCGCGTACGTCGAAGCCGCGCTCCCTGATCTGGCGGAACGGGACCAGGGCCAGGGCGGGGCGGTCCGCGACGGGGATCTCGGCGAGCGATCCGGCCTCGTGGACCCGGCCGAGCAGGACCTCGACGGTGTCGTGATCACGGCCCGGGGTCCGCCTGCGCAGCAGGGCGAAGGGAGGGCAGTCGTCGTCCAGCAGTCGGGCCACGGCGTCCATGGGCATCCGGTGCATCGGGTGTTCCTTCCGGGTGGGAGGAACGGCCTCTGGTCTTCTTCGACCCGGAATCCCCGGAATGACAGAAGGCCGCCCCTCGGGCGGCCTTCGCGATTCCTGCTCGTGCGCGATCAGTCAGTGGGCCGCCGGATGTGCGGTCCACCACCAGTTCTGGATCGAGTGCGCGAACATGTCCGGAACCCTACCCCACGACGGAATGATGGACGTCACGTCTCATTTGATGGGCGGACCGATGGGCGTTCCCGGCAACCCCGTAATGTGGGCATTGTGACCGTGAACGCTAAGACCTCCACCGCCGGTGGCAACACCTGGCGAGACCTTCCCGCGGCGCAGCAGCCCGAGTACCCCGATGCCGAGGCTCTGCGCGATGTGATCGCGGACCTCGAATCGTATCCGCCGCTCGTCTTCGCGGGCGAGTGCGACCAGCTGCGCGCCCGGATGGGAGCTGTCGCCAGGGGCGAGGCGTTCCTGCTGCAGGGCGGCGACTGCGCCGAGGCCTTCGACGCCGTGTCGGCCGACCACATCCGGAACAAGCTGAAGACGCTGCTCCAGATGGGTGCGGTACTGACCTACGCGGCATCCGTGCCCGTGGTGAAGGTCGGCCGTATCGCCGGCCAGTACTCCAAGCCGCGCTCCAAGCCGACCGAGACCCGCGACGGCCTGACGCTCCCCACCTACCGGGGTGACTCCGTCAACGGCTTCGACTTCACCGAGAAGGCCCGCATCCCGGACCCGGAGCGGCTCAAGCGGATGTACCACGCGTCCGCCTCGACGCTGAACCTGGTCCGTGCCTTCACCACCGGTGGTTACGCCGACCTGCGCCAGGTGCACGCCTGGAACCAGGACTTCGTGAAGTCGTCCCCGTCCGGCCAGCGCTACGAGCAGCTGGCCCGCGAGATCGACAACGCGCTGAACTTCATGAAGGCCTGCGGCACCGACCCGGCGGAGTTCCGGACGGTCGAGTTCTTCGCCTCGCACGAGGCGCTGCTGCTCGACTACGAGTCGGCCCTGACCCGGGTGGACTCGCGTACGGGCGATCTGTACGACGTCTCGGGCCACATGGTCTGGATCGGCGAGCGCACCCGCCAGCTGGACGGCGCGCACATCGAGTTCGCGTCGCGCATCCGCAACCCGATCGGCATCAAGCTCGGCCCGACCACCACGGTCGACGAGGCGCTGCAGTACATCGACAAGCTCGACCCGGAGCGCGAGTCCGGCCGGCTGACCTTCGTCGTCCGCATGGGCGCCGAGAAGGTCCGCGACCGGCTGCCCGAGCTGGTCGAGAAGGTCACGGCGTCCGGCGCCACGGTTGCCTGGGTGACCGACCCGATGCACGGCAACACCTTCGAGGCGGCCTCCGGCCACAAGACCCGTCGCTTCGACGACGTCCTCGACGAGGTCAAGGGCTTCTTCGAGGTCCACAAGGCGCTGGGCACCCACCCGGGCGGCATCCATGTCGAGCTCACCGGTGACGATGTCACCGAGTGCGTGGGCGGCGGCGACGAGATTTTCGTCGACGATCTGCACCAGCGCTACGAGACGGCCTGCGACCCGCGGCTGAACCGAAGCCAGTCCCTGGATCTGGCCTTCCTGGTCGCCGAGATGTACCGCGACCAGTGATCTGACCAGCGATTCGGAAAACGGATGTGGGGCGCGGATCGATGTGATCCGCGCCCCACACTGCTTTTCGGCGCTAGCCACGACGGGTAAGGTTAGGTTAGCCTCACCGAGGAATCGGGAAGGGCCGCATCGATCCCCGTCGGGAGGTGAACCGCGTGTACGTCTGCTCGTGCTTCGGCATTACGGAGAAGCAGGTCAAGGAGCATGCGGACGCCGGCGCCTGCACGCCCCGGCAGATCGCCTCCGCCTCCAAGGCCGGCACGGACTGCGGTTCCTGCGTACGCACGATCCAGGGGATCCTCGGCCGGGGCACCTGCCCGCGGCGCGAGCTGCTGGAGCAGGGCCGGCCTGCCCTCACCGCCGAGCTCAGGAGCCTGGACGAGGCCGCCTGACCCTCGGTCCGGCCCCACCGCGGTTCCAGCCCACCCTGAGCGTCAGCTGTCCGGCTGCTCGATCAGCTGTGCGATGTACAGCGGCTCACCGAGCTTCTCGATCAGCTCCAGCTGGGTGTCGAGATAGTCGATGTGGTGTTCCTCGTCGGCGAGGATCGACTCGAAGATGTTCGCCGAGGTCACATCCCCCTTGGCGCGCATGACGTCGATACCGCGCCGCAGCCGGTCGATCGCCTCCACCTCGACCTGGCGGTCCGCCTGGAACATCTCCGTGACCGTCTGCCCGATCCGCACATGGAACAGGCGCTGGTAGTTCGGGAGGCCGTCCAGGAACAGAATCCGGTCGGTCAGTACCTCCGCGTGCTTCATCTCGTCGAACGACTCCGACCGGGTGTACTTGGCGAGCTTCGTCCAGCCGAAGTTCTCCTGCATCTTCGCGTGCAGGAAGTACTGATTGATCGCGGTCAATTCGGCGGTCAGCTGCTCATTGAGGAACTCGATGACCTCGGGGTCGCCCTGCATCGCAGAGGCTCCTTCCGCGCGTGGTACGTCGGGGCAAGTGCGCGCATCCTCGCACCGTGATCAGAGGTCGTCCAGTAAGTGCCTCCTTAGTAGGAGTTGCCCGAATCGGGCCAGACCTGGTCAGGACCACCCCTTGCGGTCTGTCACCATTGAGGACATGGGTCAGCCGGAAAGCCGGGAATACCGCGCACCAGAGGAGTCCGAGCTTCCGCCGGGACAGCGACTGCAGCGGGGCTGGCCGGTCACTCACTACGGACCCGTACCCAAGTTCAAGCCGGACCGCTGGGAGTTCAGGGTTTTCGGCGCCACGGCCGATGGCGAGAAGCGCTGCTGGAACCACGAGGAGTTCTCGGCGCTGCCCTTCTCGACAGTCGTGGCCGACCTCCACTGCGTGACGAAGTTCAGCATGCTGGGCGCCGAATGGGGCGGAGTGCCCGCCCGTACGCTCGTGGACCTCGCGCCGCCCGCTGCGAACGTCACCCACGTCATGATCTGGGCCGAGTACGGCTACAGCGCCAACGTCCGGATCTCCGACTTCACGGCCGAGCGCACGATTTTCGCCACGCACAAGGACGGTGAGCTGCTCACCGCCGAGCACGGCTTCCCGCTGCGGTTGGTCGTACCCCACCTGTACGCCTGGAAGGGGCCCAAATGGGTCCGGGGCGTGGAGTACATGACCGACGACCGCCGCGGGTTCTGGGAGGAGCGGGGCTATCACAACCTCGGCGACCCCTGGCGGGAGCAGCGGTACTCCTACCAGGAGGAGCCGGGTGACGGGCCGGAGCTGTAGGAGCCCGGCTCAGTGGTACCGGTGCACCACGGCGTGGCCCTTGCCGCGGCCGATCATCCACCGGTTGACGGGTGTCGTGACGACGAACGCGGCGGCGAGGGCGATGGCCAGGACCCACCAGAACATGGCGTCCCCGACCCCGGCGTCCATGGCGCCCGGCCAGAAGGCGATCACGCCGTTGTCGACGAGCTCCATCACGGCGATGGAGAGGGTGTCCGCGGCCAGGGCGACCCGGACGGCCGTCCGCAGGTCCACGCCGGTCTTCCGGACCCCGTACAGGGTGAACGAGTAGCCGAAGACGAAGGCGAGGGCGATCGCCAGGATCAGTGTCGGTGCGTTTCCCCAGCCCAACGCGGTGCCGATGACCATGCCGAGCACCTCGCCGATGGCGCAGCCGGTCAGGCAGTGCAGTGTGGCCTGCGCGGCCATGGACCAGCTGACGCTGCCGCCGTGTGCGGTGGTGTGCCGGTGGTGCTCGTGATCCGGGTGCCGGGTGTCGTGCTCGTGCCGCATGAGAAGCCCCAACCTCAGGTAGCGATGTCCTGCCGACCATAAGGAACCACATACCCCCTAGGGGTATTCCTGCTGTCGGTGGTCAGTCGCGAAGTCTCTTCAGCAGGGCGACATCCGCCGCGTGTCCGTCCTTGCCGCCGGGAGTCTCGATGATCAGCGGTACGCCCTCGGTCGCCGGGTGACGCATCAGCTCCCGGAAGGGCTCCTCGCCGATGTGCCCGGACCCGATGTTCTCGTGGCGGTCCTTGTGGGCACCGGCCACGTCCTTGGAGTCATTGGCGTGGATCAGCCTGAGCCGCCCCTCGCCGACCGTCTCCACGAGCAGATCCAGCGCCTGCGCCATACCGCCCGGAGCCGCCAGATCGTGACCGGCGGCGAACAGGTGGCAGGTGTCGAGGCAGACGCCCAGCTTCGGATGGGCGTCCAGCGCCTCGAAGTACGGGCCGAAGTCCCAGGTCCTGGAGCAGAGCGAGAAGCCCTGGCCGGCCGTGGACTCCAGCAGCAGGAACGGGTCGTCGTCGTGTGTCAGCTCGTCCAGCAGCGGCAGCATCCGCTCCCGCACCTGCGCCAGCGCCACCTCACGCGACCGCCCGCCCGTCGCCGAGCCGGTGTGCACGACCACGCCCAGCGCGCCGATCTCCCGGGCCCTGCGCAGTGAGTGCCGCAGCGAATCCACGGACCGATCGGCCGTCGCCTCGGTGTGCGAGCCGAAGTTGATCAGGTACGGGGCATGGACGTACGCCGGTACCCCCTCGGCGGCGCACTCGGAGCGGAACAGTTCGTCCTGCGCCGGGTTTCCCGGGGGCGTCGCCCAGCCGCGCGGATTGGCCACGAACACCTGGACGGTCTCCGCGGCCAGCTCACGTGCGTATCCGAGGCCCACCTTGGCGAGGCCGCCGGCCACGGGAACATGGCCGCCGACGGGATTGCGCATGCTGTTCTACAGTCCCTTGGTCTTGATCTTGATGGTGCTGCCCTCGGGTGCCTGGCCGTCGGCCGCGGGCTCCTGGCTCTCGACGGTGTCGCTGAGGAACGGGAAGCCCTTCTCGACGTCCACCTCGAAGCCGGCGCCCTCCAGCTCGCTGGTCGCCTCATCGACGTTCTTGCCGACGACATCGGGAACGTCGATCATGCGCGGGCCCTTGGAGACCGTCAGCGTGATCGTGTCACCGGTGGCCAGCTCCGCGTCCTCGTTCGCCGACTGCTTGGCGATCGTGCCCGCGTCCTCCGGTGAGTTGATCCGCCCGGACGCGATCTTGACCTTGAAGCCCGCGTCCTCGAGCTCGCTGGTCGCGTCCTCCACCGCATCGCCGATCACACCCGGGACCTTGACGGGAGCGCCCCGGCTGACGACGAGCGCGACCGCGGAGTCCGGGCTGCGCCGGGCGCCGGTGTCCGGATCGGTGCTGATGACCGAACCCTGCGGGACCTCCTCGCTGAAGGCCCGGGTGATCACACCGGGTTCGAGCCCGATCTTCCGCAGCGTGCGCTCGGCGGCGGCGAGCGGATCGCCCTTGACGTCGGGGACCCGGACGATCTCCGGACCGCGCGAGATGATCAGCGTCACCGAGCCGTTGCCCCGGATCCGCTCATTGCCCGCGGGGTCGCTGTTGATGACCGAACCGCGCTTGACGCTCTCGCTGAAGTCCGTCCGGATCTTCTTCACGTCGAGCCCGGCGTCCTTCAGCTCCTGCCGGGCGTCCTTCTCGGTCTTGCCGATGAGGGCGGGGACCCGGGTGAACTGCCCGGAGTTGATGTACCAGACGCCCGAGCCCACGCCGAGCACCAGCAGCACAGCGGCCAGCATCGCGACGATGCCGCGCCTCGGCACGCCGCGGCGGCGGCGCGACGCGGGGGCGTCGTCCGGCGGCGGGCCGGGCGGCATCGCCAGCCGGGTCGTGTGCCTTGTCTCCGGCTCGTCGACCGGCCGCACCCGCGGCAGGACGTCCGTCCGGGACTCGTCGCCGCCTGCGCCCGTCTCCGCCGCGTCCCGCGGCTCCTGGTCCCGCGCCTGCGGCGGCACCAGATCCAGCTGCTCGGCGCCCAGCGAGGCGCGCGCCTCGCGGACCTGTGCCAGCAGCGCCACCGCGTCGTAGGGGCGTACCTCGGGATTGCGGGCGGTGGCGCTCGCGACCAGCTCGTCGAGCTCGACCGCGAGACCCGGGACGAGCGCGGACGGGGCCGGGATGTCCTCGTTCAGGTGCTGGAAGAGCACCTGGGCCGGGGTGTCGCCTGCGTGCGGCTTGCCGCCGGTCAGCATTTCGTAGAGCACGACCCCGCTCGCATACACATCGGCGCGGGTGTCGGCCGTGCCGTACTCGATCTGCTCGGGGGCGAGGTAGGAGACGGTGCCCAGCACGGACCCCGTGGTGTTCGTGACAGAGCCGACCGCACGCACCAGTCCGAAGTCGGCGACCTTGACCCGGCCGTCGTCCCCTATCAGCACGTTCTCCGGCTTCATGTCGCGGTGGACGAAGCCGGCCCGGTGCGCGGCGCCGAGCGCCGCCAGTACGGGCTCCAGGATGTCGAGCGCGGCCCGCGGCCGGAGCGCACCGCGCTCGCGCAGCACATCACGCAGGGTGCAGCCGGCGACGTACTCCATGGCGAGATAGACGTAGGCGCCCTCGGCGCCCTGGTCGAAGACGGCCACCACATTGGGGTGCGACAGGCGCGCCACGGACTTGGCCTCGCGGATGAAGCGCTCCACGAAAGAGGCGTCCGTCGCGAGGGCCGGATGCATCACCTTGAGGGCGAGCTCCCGGTCGAGTCTGGTGTCGACGGCCCGGTAGACCGTCGCCATGCCGCCGACGGCGACGCGCGCGTCGACGCGGTAGCGGCCGTCGAGCACCTGGCCGACGAGAGGGTCCTTGAGGGTCGTATCCACGCGGGAGAGTCTACGAGCCACCACGGACACCGCTGATACCTCGGGTGGGCACCGGGGTGCTACTGCAGCCGGACTGTGACAGCTCCCGTCCCTTCCCGTGACGGGCACGGGGCTCCCCCTTCGCGGAGCGTACGGCTCAGAACGCCGGGCGTTCGGGGTCGAGGCGGGCACGGCCCTCGTGGGGCGAGGACGCCTCGGCGAAGTGGCGGCGCGGAATACGGCCGGCCCGGTGGGCCAGACGCCCCGCCTCGACCGCGTGCCGCATCGCCTCCGCCATCAGCACCGGCTCCTGGGCGCGGGTGACGGCCGAGGCCAGCATCACCGCCGCACACCCGAGCTCCATGGCGAGCGCGGCGTCGGACGCTGTGCCCGCGCCCGCGTCCAGGACGACCGGCACGCACGCGTGCTCGACGATCAGCTGGAAGTTGTGCGGGTTGCGGATGCCGAGGCCGGAGCCGATGGGCGAGCCCAGCGGCATGATCGCCGCGCAGCCCACGTCCTCCAGCTTGCGGGCGAGCACCGGATCGTCGTTGGTGTACGGCAGGACCGTGAATCCGTCGTCGACCAGCGTCTCGGCCGCGTCCAGCAGCTCGATCGGGTCCGGCAGCAAGGTCCTCTCGTCCGCGACGACCTCGAGCTTGACCCAGTCGGTGCCGAGCGCCTCGCGCGCCAGGCGTGCGGTCAGGACGGCCTCACCGGCCGTGAAACAGCCCGCCGTGTTGGGCAGGACGCGGATGCCGAGCCGGTCCAGGACGGAGAGCACCGAGCCCTGCACGTTCGGGTCGAGGCGGCGCATCGCGACGGTGGTCAGCTCGGTGCCGGACGCGATGAGTGAGCGCTCCAGGACATCGAGGCTCGGCGCACCGCCCGTGCCCATGATCAGCCGGGAGTGGAAGGTGGTGTCCCCGATGGTGAGACGGTCGTCGGACATGGCGGATCAGCCTCCCTGCACGGCGGTGAGGACTTCGACGCGGTCGCCGTCGTCGAGCAGGGTCCGGTTCCACCGGCTGCGCGGGACGACCGCCTCGTTGACGGCGGCGGCGACTCCGGACGGGGCCGCGGTCAGGTCCGCGACGAGGGCGTCCAGAGTCGTTCCGGTGGCGAGCCGGCGGGGCTCGCCGTTGACGGAGACGTTCATGCGGGCTGCTCCTGGGAGACGGCGGAGAACCGGCGGGGGGTGAAGGGGCTCGCCTCGTCCGGCAGGACGCCGGTGGCGAGAGCGGCGGCCATCGCGTCGCCGGTGACGGGCGTGAGCAGCACCCCGTTGCGATGGTGTCCGGTGGCCAGATGCAGCCCCGGCAGGGAGGTCGCCCCGAGCAGTGGGGCGTTGTCGGGGGAGCAGGGGCGCAGTCCCGCCCGGGTCTCGGTGAGCGGCAGCTCCGTGATGCCCGGCACCAGCTCATGGGCGTCGCGCAGCAGCTCGTAGACGCCCCCCGCCGTGACCGTGGTGTCCCAGCCGAGCTCCTCGCTGGTGGCGCCGACGACCAGCTCGCCGTTCTCGCGCGGCACCAGATAGACATCGCTGCCGCGGACCACGGCCCGCACGGTCCGGGACAGGAACGGGGCGTACGCGGGGGGCACGGTCAGTCTCAGCACCTGGCCCTTCACCGGCCGCACCGGAGGCAGTACGTCCGCCGGGACGCCGCCGAGCCGGCCGCTGAGGCTGCCGCCCGCGAGGACCACCTGATCCGCAGCGAGCTCCTCGGAACCGGCCGGTCCCCGGGAGACAACGGCGCCCACGGCCCGGTCACCCGCGACCGTCAGCTCCTCCACCCAGCTGTGGTGGAAGACCACCCCGGCCCGTTCGCAGGCCGTGACGAGCGCGGCCGCGAGCCTGCGCGGGTCCACCTGGTGGTCGCCGTCCACCCGCAGGCCCCCGCGCACCCCCGGCGCGAGCATCGGCTCCAGACGGCGGCACTCGCGTCCCGTCAGCCACTCCGACTCCAGGCCGGACCGTCGCTGCAGGGCGTGCAGTTCGCGCAGATGGGCGCGGTCGTCGGCGTCCAGCGCGACGGCGAGCGTGCCGCAGGCGCGATAGCCGACGGTCTGTCCGCTCGCCTCCTCCAGCTCGGCGACGAACGCCGGGTAGCGCCGGGCGGATTCCACGTTGAGGGCGAGCAGTGTCTGCTCGCCGTAGTGCAGCTCGGTGACGGCGGCGAGCATGCCCGCGGCGACCTGCGCCGCACCGCCGCCCGGTTCGGGATCGGCGACGGCGACCCGCAGCCCGCGCTGCGCGGTGCGCCAGGCCGTCACCAGACCGATGATTCCGCCCCCGATGACGAGAACGTCTGACGTACGCGTTCCGGAAGTTCGCGACATGGGCGTCCAGCCCCTCCCTTCGCCGGCATGACCCGGATCAGGTTCGTACGGTCGGAGGCCGTCCAGCCTCCCTCTCAGCCCGGTGCGTCCGGGCTCCCGCGAGTGCCTTACGGTGGCCACCCTATCCCCAGGCCCCAACGCGCAGTAGGGGAGCGGCAGGCTCCCAAGGACTGCGGTACGGAAGGTGTTTCCCGTGGCAAGGTCGCTCGACGGACTCGTCCTGGTGCCGGTCGCGGACCAGTCTCCCGGCCAGGTCGGCACCCGTACCCGCTTTGCGTACCACGAGCAGGACGGGCACATCTGGGCCGAGTACGAGGGCGGCGACGTGGTCCGCGGCCATCTCGTGGGCACCCGGGAGGGAGACCGGCTCGACTTCCGTTACGTGCAGCTGACGCGGGACGGCAGCACCGCGTCGGGGCACTGTGTCTCGACCGTGGGGGAGCTGCCGGACGGCAGGCTGCGGCTGGAGGAGAGCTGGGAGTGGGAGTCGCGGGAGGGCAGCGGGACGAGCGTCGTCGAACAGCCGATTCCCTGACGGTCCGTCAGGTGCGTAAGGTTGACGGGTGAGCGAGCAGCAGACACAGCAGCAGCGGCGCGTGGCCGTCGTCGGGGCGGGCATGGCCGGGGTGCAGACCGCCGTCGCCCTGCGCGAACAGGGATTCACCGGTCCCGTCACCCTCATTGGCGCCGAACCCCACCAGCCGTACGACAGGCCGCCGCTTTCCAAGGCGGTCCTCCTGGGCAAGGCCGAGGGCTCGGCCTTCGACGTCGACTTCGAGGCGCTCGACATCCGGTTGCGGCTCGGCTGCGAAGTGACCGGCCTGCGCTCCGCGGACCGTGAACTGGAAACCGAGGCGGGACCCGTCCCGTACGACGTCCTCGTCATCGCCAGCGGCGCCGAGCCGATCACCCTGCCCGGCGCCGGGGCCGTCCCCGGCGTCCATCTGCTGCGGACCCTCGACGACGCCGCGCGGCTGCGTCCCGTCCTCGGCAGACAGCACGACATCGTGGTCGTCGGTGCGGGCTGGATCGGCGCCGAGTTCGCCACGGCCGCCCGCGCGGCGGGCTGTGCCGTCACCGTCGTCGAGGCCGCCGACCGCCCGCTCGCGGGCGCCCTGCCCGCCGAGGTCACGGGCCCGATGACCGCCTGGTACGCGGAGTGCGGCGTCGCACTGGTCACCGGTGCGCGCGTGACGGACATCGAACCCGGCGCGGTCGTGATCGACGAAGCGGCCGGCGGAGTCCGCAGGCTCCCCGCCGGAGCGGTGGTCGTCGGTATCGGCGCGCGGCCCGCCACCGGCTGGCTCGCCGGATCCGGCATCGGGCTCGGACCCGACGGCGCGATCACCGCCGACGCATACCTGCGCACCTCGCTGCCCGACGTCTACGCCGTCGGGGACTGCGCGTCGTTCCCGTCGGGCCGCTACGGGCAGCGGCTGCTCGTGCACCATTGGGACAACGCCCTGCAGGGCCCGCGCACGGTCGCCGCCAATGTGATTGCCTCCGGGCCGGGGACTCCTCCCCAGGTCTACGACCCCGTGCCGTACTTCTGGTCCGAGCAGTTCGGGAGGTTCGTGCAGTACGCGGGCCACCACGGGGTCGCCGACACTCTGGTGTGGCGAGGCGATCCGGCGGACGCGGCCTGGTCGGTGCTCTGGCTGCGCGAAGGCGCACTGGTGGCCCTGCTCGCGGTGGACCGGCCACGGGACCTGGCACAGGGCCGCAGGCTCGTCCTGGCGGGCACCCGGCTGGATCCGGCGCGCGCGGGCGACCCCTCGGTCCCTCTGAAGGCTGCGTCCGTCTGATCCGGACGACTGCCGGGCAAGGGGCTTCGACCTGCCCTTTCCCTGCGGACCGTGCCGGCTCGGCACACCGGTGGGCGGGACCCGGCTACCCACTGTCAGTCCCAGATGGCAGGCTTGTCCCGTGACCGAGATTGACGCAAAGATCGATGCTCTCGTCCCCGCCTGGCTCACCCTCCCCGACATCGCGGAAATGCTCGATGTCGAGGTGACGCGCGTCCGGCAGCTGGTCAAGGAGGGCCAGCTGATCGCGGTGCGCCGAGGTGAGAACAGGGTGCTCCAGGTTCCCGCTGCCTTCATCGGCGGCGGGAAGGTCGTCAAGGGCCTCTCCGGCACCCTGACGCTCCTGAAGGACGACGGCTTCACCGACGAAGAGATGCTGGAGTGGCTCTTCACCCCCGACCCGACCCTGCCCGGCACCCCCGCGCAGGCGCTCAGCGAGAATCGCGGCACGGAGGTGAAGCGCCGGGCCCAGGCGCTCGCCGTCTGACGTCCTGAAGACACCACCAAGCGATGTGCGGACCGGGCCGCAGTGGCCTCGTCCGCACATCGCCGACCCACCACGGGGGGAACCGCCATGCCCACGGCTCGCACGTCGCTGTCCGACGCCCGGCTCTACCTGTGCACGGACGCCCGCAAGCAGCAGGGCGACCTCGCCGAGTTCCTGGACGCGGTCCTCGCCTCCGGGGTCGACATCGTGCAGCTGCGCGACAAGGGCATGGAAGCGGCGGAGGAGCTGGAGCACCTCCAGGTCTTCGCCGACGCCTGCCGGCGGCACGGCAAGCTCCTCGCGGTGAACGACCGCGCCGACATCGCCCACGTCATCGGCTCCGACGTACTGCACCTCGGACAGGGCGATCTGCCCGTCCCCGCGGCCCGCGCCATCCTCGGCGACGACATCCTCGTCGGGCGCTCCACACACTCCGAGGCCGAAGCCGCCGCCGCGGCGGCCGAGCCCGGCGTGGACTACTTCTGCACCGGCCCCTGCTGGCCGACCCCCACCAAGCCCGGACGGCACGCACCCGGCCTCGACCTGGTGCGCTTCACCGCGGCCCTGGGCACCGACCGGCCGTGGTTCGCGATCGGCGGGATCGACGAGGGCAATCTCGACCAGGTGCTCGCCGCCGGCGCCCGCCGGATCGTCGTCGTCCGGGCGATCACCGCGGCGGACGACCCGGCCGAGGCGGCCGCCCAGCTCGCCAAGCGGGTGGGCGAGCGCGGAGAGTAGGCCGACAGCGAACAGAGGGTGTCCGATTGGTGGACGACTGTTGGGTCACCCCCGAGCCCTGGATAACCTGCGGGTATGGCCCTCGGAACTGCATCGACCAGGACGGACCACGCACGGACGGTGCGCGAGATGCTCGCGACCGGTAAAACGTCGTACTCGTTCGAGTTCTGGGCGCCCAAGACGGAAAAGGGTGAGCGCAACCTCTGGAACGCGCTGCGCCGGGTCGAAGCGGTCGCCCCGAGCTTTGTCTCCGTGACCTACGGGGCCGGCGGCTCCACCCGGGCAGGCACCGTCAAGGCCACCGAGCAGATCGCCGCCGACACCACACTCACCCCCGTCGCGCACCTCACCGCGGTGAATCACTCCATCGCCGAGCTGCGCAACATGGTCGGCCAGTACGCCGACGCCGGTATCCGCAACATCCTCGCCGTGAGAGGTGACCCGCCCGGTGACCCCATGGCCGAGTGGGTCAAGCACCCGGAAGGCGTGCAGTACGCGGCCGAACTGGTGCAGCTCATCAAGGAGTCGGGCGATTTCTGCGTGGGCGTCGCGGCCTTCCCCGAGATGCATCCGCGCTCCGACGACTGGGACACGGACATCCGTCACTTCGTCGACAAGTGCCGGGCCGGCGCCGACTACGCGATCACCCAGATGTTCTTCCAGCCGGAAGACTATCTGCGGCTGCGTGACCGGGTCGACACAGCGGGCTGCGAGACCCCGATCATCCCGGAGATCATGCCCGTCACCAGCGTCAAGCAGCTCGAGCGGTTTGCCCAGCTCAGTAACGCCGCGTTCCCGGAGGACGTGAAAGAGAGGATCCTCGCAGTCAAGGACGATCCGGCCGCTGTACGCTCCATTGGAATCGAGTTCGCAACGGAGTTCTGCGCGGGGCTGCTCTCCGAGGGTGTCCCCGGATTGCACTTCATCACCCTCAACAACTCCACGGCGACGCTCGAGATCTACGAGAATCTCGGACTGCACGAGCAGTCCTGACCGGCCGTACCCGACCTGGGCGGCGGCCGCAGGAGAGGGGCGGGCATGGGCTGGACGGTCCTCTACATCGCGTTCGGCATCGTCGCGCTGTGGCTGCTCGGTGAGGTGCTGCTGCAGTACAAGGCGCGGCTGCGCTGGCGGCTGCTCGCCTTCGGTGGCTTCCTGGGCGTGGTCTTCGGTGTGCTCCTGCCCTCCGTCCTGGTCATCGCGGTCGGTGCGATCGCCTTCGCCGTCGGCCAGACCTATGTGACGCTCTCCTTCCGCCGTGGCTTCTCCACCGGCTGGGCGCTCGGCGGCCGTCCCGGTGCCAGCCGTCGACGCAAGTCAGGTGGCCAGCAGGGCGAGCGCGAACCCACCCTCGAGGTGACCGGCCTGGCCTACGAGCCGGCCACCCCGGCCCCCGACCTGGACCCGGAGCCGGTCTACGAGCCGCAGCCGCTGCCCGACGACACCGGGCAGTACGGCGTGTACAGCGACGCGGCCTATGCCGCGATGCAGCAGGACCAGGGCGCCCAGAGCTACGGGCAGTACGACAGCAGCACATACGACCCCTACTACGGCACCGGCCAGCAGACCGCGGGTCAGGACAGCTTCGCGGGTCAGGACAGTTTCGCCGGGCAGGACAGCGTCGCGGGGCAGTACGACTACGGCACGGGGCAGCAGCAGTACGCGGCCTACTCCGACCCGTATGTGGGCGGCCAGCAGTACAGCACCTACCAGCCCGCCGAAACCTTCGAGAACTACGACAGCTTCGGCAACCAGCAGCAGTACTCCGCCGACCCGTACTACACGCAGCCCTCGTACAGCGACACCCCGGCGGGCGGGGTGTGGGTGCCGCAGCAGCGCGACGACGAGCAGGCCGCGCAGGGGCAGTCGCCGCCGTACGGCTACGACGAGTACAACGAGCAGCAGTACCGCTACTGATCCGTCGCGCAGGCTCCGGCGCTCCGCGAGAAGGTGCCCGTCACTGGGAGCCGCGGAAGTCCGCGCCCTCCACGATCAGTCCGGCCACCAGCGCCCCCGACATCCCGGAGTGTGCCGGTCCGCCGCCCGGGTGCGCGCGGCCGCCCACCAGGTGGAGGCCCGGCAGCCGGGTGCGGTTCGCCGGATGCAGATACCGGCCACCGGCACCCGCCAGCGAGGGTGCCGGCAGCGGACCCGTCTCGGCCGGGGTCATTATCTCCTGCCACATCAGTCGTGCGCGGATGTCCCCGACGACTGCGCCCGCCGCGTCGAGCAGCACCTCCGCGTACCGCTCGCGCAGTGCCTTGTCGGTCCAGTCGACGGCGCCATGGCCCGCGACCGTCGCGGTCACGGTGACCGCCTCGTGCTCCGCGTCCGGGCGGGTGCGCGGATCGTCCGGCCGCAGCACGGTCACGGTGGGCCGCTCCGCCGGGCGCCCGCCGAACACGGCGGCCGCCTCCGCACCGGTGTCCAGGGAGTGCACCACGCTCCGGTGGACGGCCTCCTCGGGCCGCGCCCCGCGCAGCGCCAGCAGCAGGGTGAACCTGCCCGGCAACTGTCCGCCGCCCACGCCTCCTTGAGGCCGGACGTCACCGTCCCGCCACAGGTCCTCGCCGAGCAGGGCGGCCACCCCGGCGCCCGCGACCACATGGTCGGCCTCGGCTGCCGAGCCGTCGGCGAACCGCACGCCCGCGGCCCGGCCGTCCTTCTCGACGACCGCGGTCACCTCCGCCCCGAAGACGAACTCCACCTTCCGGGCCAGGCACCGCTCGTACACCGCGCGGGCCAGCTCCCGCAGCCCTCCCTCGACGTGCCAGCTGCCGAACGTCTGCTCCATGTACGGCAGCAGGGCAGCGCCGGCCGGCGCGTGCCGCGGGTCGAGGCCGTACGCCAGGGCGCAGCCCTCGAACAGCGCGGCCAGCCGTGGATCGGCGAGCTCGAGGACACCGACATCGGCGACTGTCGATGCCTGGCGCGTGCGCAGCAGCCGGCGCTGCCGCAGCGCGGGGTACGGGTCGCGGCCCAGCGTCTGCCAGTCGTCCCGGAGCGGCTCTTCGAGCAAGGGCCGGCGGGATCGGTCCCAGGCGTCCCGGGCGCGCCCCAGGAAGGCGCCCCAGCGCTCGCCGGTCCCCTCGCCCAGCGCCGTCTCCAGCGCCGAGACGATCCCGGCGCGTGAGGCGTTCGGCAGGGACACCGCGGTGCCGTCGGCGAACAGATGCCGGCTCGCGGGGTCGACCTGGACGAGCCCCACGCACCGCTCCAGCGGTTCCTTGCCGGTCTTCACGAACAAGTCCCGCCAGACGGCGGGCAGATGCAGCAGGCCGGGCCCGGTGTCGAAGACGAAGCCGTCGCGCTCGAAGGTGCCCGTCGCGCCGCCGTACGTCGCCGACCGCTCGTACACCGTCACCCGGTGGCCTGCCACGGCCAGCCGGGCAGCAGCCGCCATGGCGCCCAGCCCGGCGCCGATCACCGCAATCCGTGCCATGTCAGCGACCTTATCGGCCGCCTCCGACACTCAGACCGGTGGTCCGCCGAGCTCTGTCACGCCGATCCGTTTCTCCCCGCGGCGCTGCGCCCTGCGCCGCATGAACCGGCGGATCCGCGAGGCGAGGAACAGCACGGTGACGATGCCCAGCACGAGCAGCGTCGCCGCGATGATCGCGGCCGCGAGCGGATGGAAGAGCGCGAAGGTGATGATCCCGGCGACGCCCAGATCCTCCGCGATGCTCACCGCGACATTACTGAACGGCTCGGGCGAGGTGTTGATCGCCATCCGGCTGCCGGCCTTGACGAGATGACTCACCAGCGCGGTCGACCCGCCGACGGCAGCGGCGGCGATCTCCGGCAGCGAGCCGCTCTCCCCGGCCAGCAGCGCCGCCACGACCGCCGCGGCCACCGGACGGATCACGGTGTGCACCGAGTCCCATATCGAGTCGACGTACGGGATCTTGTCCGCCACCGCCTCGCACAGGAACAGCACCGCGGCGACGATCAGGACATCGGTGCGCTGGAGGGACTCGGGGACCTCGTCGGTGACCCCGGTGGCGCCGAAGACACCGAGAAGCAGGACCACCGCATACGCGTTGATCCCGCTGGCCCAGCCGCTGGTGAAGACGAGAGGGAGTACGGACACGGACGCGATCGTAACCAGCCGCCGGGCCGCGTGGGTGGGGATGAGCACGCACGGCTGAGTATGCGTACCTAGCCGGTGAGTTGAGTACGGGCGCGGATGGGGCGCGACCTGCGCAGAAGGAAGAGTGGAGGCCACGGAGGGGGCGCGGCGCCGGTACCGCCGACACGGGGCGGCGGAACGGGCGCGGCTCCCCTGACGGGGCGGGGGTGCAGGACGGAGGACCCACTGACCGGGGGACTCCGGCACCACGGGGGAAGCGGGGGAACGGGGTACGGGGGAAACGGGGAACGGGGTACGGGGGGAACGCGCCGGTCCGGCAAGGCTCGCGAGAGCGAGTCTCACCGGGCCGGCGCGTTTCAGTTCCCCGGTGGTCCGGGGTTCCGGCGGCCACCTCGACCCGGCAGTCCGTCAGCGGCCGCTGACCCGGCCGTGCAGCAGCCGTGAGAGCGCCGCGTGCACATCGTCCAGCGACCGCTCCGGCTGGAACGCCTGCCAGTCCAGCGCGGCGACCAGCACCATCCCGACCAGCGCGGCCGCGGTGAGCGGGATGTCGATCTCCTCGCTGAGCTCGCCGTTCTCGACGGCTTCCCGCAGCACCGTCTCGACCACGGCCACCGCCTGCTGGCGTACGACCAGGAGCGTCGACTGCCAGGCCCGGTTGGTCCGCCACAGCTCGGCGACGTACAGCTGGGTGAAGGCCGGATAGCGGTCGATGAAGACCAGGCCGGCCCGGATCATCGCGTCCAGCGCCTCGACCTTGGTGCCGCCCCGTTCCGCCGTCTCGTCGGCCGCGGTCTGCAGCGACGAGGTGAGCAGGCCGACGCCGAACCGGAGCAGCTCCTCGAAGAGCTCGGTCTTGCTCTTGAAGTTGTAGTAGACCGTGCCCTTGGCCACCCCGGCGCGCTCGGCGATCTCGTCCACGGTCGTGGCCGAGAATCCCTGTTCGGCGATGAGCGTCACCGCGGCCTCGTAGAGCTTCGCCCGGGTCGCCCGGCGTCTGGTGCTGCTGGTGTCCATGACGTCGATTCTCACAGGTCCGCCGCCCTCTCAGAGGCTCAGCTCGGGGTGCAGCCGGTCCAGTGTCCACACCTGCTTGCGTCGCGCCGAGACCGCGGTGAGCGCGAGGGCACCCGCGGCGAAGGCGATCATCACGACACTTGCCAGCCACACCGGGCCCAGCCCGCCGCCCGTGATGAGCCTGCGCAGAGCGTCGACGACGTAGCTCATCGGCAGGAAGGGATGGATCGCGTTGAAGAACGCCGGGCTGGTCTGCACGGGGTAGGTGCCGCCCGCGGACGTCAGCTGCAGCATCAGCAGCGCGAGCACCAGAATCCGGCCGGCGGCTCCGAAGCGGGCGTTCAGCCACTGGATGATCGCCGCGAAGCAGAGGATGACCAGGGAGAGGAAGCCGATCGTCGCTGCCGGGTGGGCCATCTGCAGGCCGACCGTCCAGTGCAGTACCGCCATCAGGGCACCGACCTGGACCAGCCCGATGGCCACCACCGGCAGCCAGCCCGCCACCGCGATCCGTACGGCGGAGGCGCCGGCGGCGAGGGCCCGCCGGTTCATCGGGGCGATGATCATGTACGCCACCATCGCGCCCACCCAGAGGGAGAGCGGGATGAAGTACGGGGCGAAACCGGTGCCGTAGTTGGGTGCCTTGTGGAGCGACTGGCTCGCCAGCCTGACCGGGTCGGCCATGACGTCCGTACGGCGGTCCCGGTCCTTCTTGTCGTAGTCCGGGATCTTGCTGACGCCGTCGTTCAGTCCGCCCGCCAGCTCGGTCGAGCCGTCGGCCAGCTTGAACATCCCGCCGTCGAGGTCACCCGCGCCCTTCTTCAGCCTGCCCACGCCGGTGTCGAGTTCGGAGGAGCCCGTCTTGGCGGTGCGCAGACCGGTGTGCAGCTTCTTCGCGCCCTGAGCGACCTTGTTGGCACCCGAGTTGAGTTCGTTGACCTTGCCGACCGCCGACTCGAGGTCCTCGTCGAGGTGCGGTGAACGCTTGGCGAGGTCGTTCGCCTTCTTCTGCAGGTCCGCGAGATGGCCGTCGAGCTGCTTCAGATCACCCTTGTTGTTCTTCACCAGCACGTTGACGTCGTCGGCGACCTTGGCGACATCGGCCGCCGTGACCTTGGCGCGCTTGAGGGCGGGGCAGACGGTGGCGTCCGGCAACAGGACGTCCTCGCAGCGGCTCTTGTGGATCGCGGCCAGTTCGTCGGCGGACTTGTGGGCGAGTGCCGCGGAGGCCGGGGCCGTCTTCACGAGGATGTCGAGGTTGTGCCGTATCGCCTGCGAGGAGTCGGCGACCAGCCGGGCGCTGTCGCCGATCGACTTGCCGTTGTCCTTCAGGTAGGGACGGACGTCGGCGGCGATGCCGTTGACCTTGTCGGCGAGCTGCTGGGTGCCGCCCGCCACCTGGCGTGAGCCGGACTCCAGATCCTTCGCGCCCTTGTTGAGCTTGGCGACCCCTCCGGCGAGCCGGCCGCTGCCGTCCTTGGCGTCCTTCAGGCCGTCCGCGAGGTCCTTGGAACCCTTCTTCGCCTTTCCGATACCGCCCTTGAGCTGGTCGGCACCCTTCGCGGCCTTCTCGGTGGCGTCATGAATGCCGGAGAAGGAGATGAAGATCCGGTCCAGGAACGAGCGGGAGGACTTGGTCGACGCGGCGGTGCGCACCTCGGCGAACACCGTCCGCGAGATCTGCCCGACGATGTAGTTGTTGGCGTCGTTCGTACGCACCTGAAGGGCGCCGGTCTCGGGGGAGTCGCCCGAACTGGACGCGATGCGCCTGCTGAAGTCCTTCGGCATGGTCAGCGAGAGGTAGTACTCGCCGTCCTCGACACCGGAGCGCGCCTCGGCGGCGCTCACCTCGTGCCATTCGAAGACCTTGCTGTCGAGAAGGCCCTTGGTGATCTCGTCGCCGGCCGCGATCTTCTTGCCGTCGGCCGTGGCGCCGCTGTCGTCGTTGACGAGCGCGACGGGGATGCGGTTGAGCTGTCCGTACGGGTCCCAGAAGGACCACAGGTACAGCGCGCCGTACAGCAGCGGCAGAAGCACCACGGCAACCAGCGCGGCGCGCGGCAGTTTCCCCCTGCCGAACCGCTTCAGCTCAAGCGCGGCCAGTTTCGGCGAGCGCATCGGCCGTCCCCTCCTCGGTCGTTCCCTCGTGGGTGGTGGTCTGGGCGGAGCCGGTCACGTCGGCCGGGTCCTCGGCGTCGTCGGTCTCGCGGGCCGCGTCGGTCCCGGGCACGTTCTCGCCGGTCGCGCTGGGGCCGCGCGCGTCCTCGTCGGTGGTCTCCGCAGGGGCGGCGGGCTCCGCCGTGGTCGGGTCGCCGGTGCGGATGACGGTCGTGCCGTCCGGGGCCTGGCTGCACACGGCGAGCACGGTCGTGCCCGACTCCGCGACGGAGCGCAGCAGCTTCCAGGCCTCCTCCCGGTCGGTGTCCGAGAGCTTCAGGTCGGCGTCGTCGACGGCGAGCAGCCTGGGCCGGCCGATGAGCGCAAGCGCCACGGACAGGCGCAGGCCCTCCAGTCGCTCGAGATCGCGTACGGCGGTGCGCTCCCCCTTGGGCAGCGAGGCCAGGTCGAGACCGGCGGCCTCCAGCGCCGCGTCGATACTGGCCCGGGCCTCCGCGGCCCGTTCGGCGTGCGGCCGCAGCAGCGCCTTGAGCGAGGCGTCGAAACGCCGCTGCAGCAGGGCACGTTCGCGCACATGCTCGACGACGGTCAGCGCCGGGTCGAGTTCGCTGACCCCGGCGACGGGGCCGAGTGCACTGAGTCTGCGGACGGCGGCCATCTTGCGCGGCAGCGGCAGCCCGGCGACCTCCGCGCGGCCCTCGGCCGGGCGCATACGCCCGGTGAGCGCGAGCAGAAGACAGGTGCGGCCGGAGCCGGAAGGGCCTTCGACGGCGATGAGCGAGCCGGGCTCCGCCTCCACGCTCACCGAGCGGAAGGCCCAGCCGCGCGGGCCCTTGAGCCCGAAGTCCTGGGCGGTGACGGCCGCTCCGTGCGGACTGTCCACGAACCCTCCCCGAGTTTTTGAACTGACCAGTCAGTGCAAAAACTACTACCGAACCCATGCTCGAAGCAAAGGGGCAGGTCACAGCCGACTGTCAGTGGTGGCCCCCACGATGGACACATACGGCCACAGAGCCGTCACAGACGACAGGAGGTTCGTCATGGCCAGCTCCTACGCAGCAGCCGCACACCGGCGCCGCGCCACCGGCCCTGCCCCCTCACTGACCGGACCGGCGAGCGACGTGCACCCCGTCCTGCGACGGGCCACCGCGCCCCCCGCCGCCCTCGACCTGCTCGCCCAGGCCCGCACGGGACTGGACGAGGCAGCCACTCTCGAAACACCGAACGAGCGGTACTCCACGGCGCATCTGGCCGCCCTGCGCACAGCCGCCGCGGTGCTCGCCGCCCGGGGCAGGCCCGAGACCAGCGAACCCCGACGACGACGCATACGGAGCGCTTGGGAAGTGCTCCCCGAAATCGCGCCCGAACTGACCGAGTGGAGCGCCCTGTTCGCCTCCGGTGCCCGCCGCCGGGCGCGCGCGGAGGCCGGCATCCAGGGCGCGGCAAGCACCCGCGACGCGGACGATCTGCTGCGCGACGCGGGCATGTTTCTCCGCCTGGTCGAGCGGATGCTGGTGCTCCAGCCGGTGCTGCCACAGCCCCGTCCGGAGCCACCGGAGACAGGTGATGCCGCAGGGTGAGACACAGCGCTGGGAGGCCGGGCGAAGGCAATAGGGTGGGTGATGTCGACAGTCCATCGACCGTGGTCATCGCTCACCGCCCGCCCCGTTCGCGCCCAGCGGCCCGGGGCGGCACCGCCCGAGGAGTCAACTGCCGTGCCGGACCCGTCCCCCGGTGGGGAGACCCCACCGCGCCTGCCCCGCTCCGCCCTGCGCACCTCCGTGGTCTGGGAGGTCGTCAAGGACGCCCTGGACCGCCGGGTGAAGGCGACCGGGTCGGACACCCTGGACGTCCTGGACACCGGCGGCGGCAGCGGCTCCTTCGCGGTGCCCGTCGCCCAGCTCGGGCACCGCGTCACCGTCGTCGACCCCAGCCCCAACGCGCTGTTCGCGCTGGAGCGACGTGCCGCCGAGGCAGGCGTGGCCGACCGGATCCGGGGCGTCCAGGGCGACGTCCACGGCCTGTTCGACGTCGTGGAGCGCGGCGGGTTCGACGCCGTCCTGTGCCACGGGGTCCTGGAGCATGTCGAGGACCCGGCCGAGGGCGTGCGCAACGCGGTGGACGCGCTGCGTCCCGCCGGTGCCCTCAGCCTGCTCGCCGCCGGGCTCGGCGGAGCCGTCCTCGCGCGGGCGCTCGCGGGGCACTTCACCGAGGCCCGTCAGGCGCTGAGCGACCCCGCGGGCCGGTGGGGCGACGGCGACCCTATGCCGCGGCGCTTCACCGCCGAGCAGCTCACGGGGCTCGCCGGGGACGCGGGTGTGGAGGTCGGCTCCGTGCACGGCATCAGGGTCTTCGCGGACCTCGTCCCCGGTGCCCTGGTGGACACCGAGCCGGGCGCTCTGGAGGCCCTGCTCAAGCTGGAGTCGGCCGCGGCCGAGCTGCCCGCCTTCCACTCGGTGGCCACCCAGCTGCACGTACTGGGCGAGAAGCGGGGCTGATCAGCGGCGCAGCCGCACATGGAGTACGCCACAGACCCCCCGATCGTGGCGCGGGCCCCGTATGATCGGGGGACACCATCCGGCATGACGGATCGGCCGTTGGGGAATCAACGCTTCAGCAGCCGAGCCGCATGGCGGTCCTGACTGGCAATAGGCAACAGGCCGGGTTTCACGGGGGCGATTCCCTGCCTATCCTGAAAGGGCCGCATACCGGTCGCCCCCCGCGGCCGACGACTAGGAGGACTCCGTGCCGCTCTCGGAGCACGAGCAGCGAATGCTCGAGCAGATGGAGCGAGCGCTGTACGCCGAAGATCCCAAGTTCGCTACAGCGCTTGAGGGAAGCGGGCTGCGTACGTACACCCGTCGACGGGTCTACCAAGCGGTCGCCGGCTTCCTCGTGGGTATCGCGCTCCTCATGGCCGGAATGGTCGCGCAGCAGATCTGGATCAGCGTGGTGGGATTCCTCGTCATGCTCGGCTGTGCGGTCCTGGCGGTCACCGGATGGCGCAAAGCGCCCAAGCCGGGTGAGCAACAGACTCTGGGCGACGCGACCACGGGTACGCGTCGTCAGCCTCGTCAGCGCAAGTCGATGATGGACCGGATCGAGCAGCGGTGGCAGCGCCGCCGCGACGAACAGGGTCACTGAGCCGTTCGCCGGCCGCGGCGGCTCGCCCTCCGGGTGGCCGCCCTGCCCTGCCGGGCGACGAACCGCGGCTGAGGGCCGTCGGCGCCGTGACCGCAGCCACGACCCGGTGGCGGTCCGCCTGCTCCTCCTGCAGCCGCCCAGTCTTCCTGAAGGCCGCATTCACCGGCTCGCCGATCGCATCCGCCCGCAGATACGGGTGAGGGGCCGACGCCCGAAGCGTCGGCCCCTCACCCGTATCGCTGTGTCTCAGCCCCGCTGCCGGGACAGACGGTGCAGGAAGCCCGTCCACCCCTGCGGGACCCAGCTGCGCCAGGACCACCGGTCCGTGACCGACGTCCACCATGCCGAGAGCGCCCAGACCACCCGGACGGTCGAGCGGGGCGCCAGCAGAGCGCGCAGCTGCGTCGCACGGCTCGCACCCGCCCGCAGACCGGCGCGGATCCGCTCGACGTCGTCGGCCAGTCCCGTGCCCGGCTGGGGATCGGGGGCGTAGAGCACCTGCTCGACCGCACTGGCCACCCGGTGCACCGAGTCCGCGGCCTCACCCTCCAGGCCTCCCAGCCTGACGATGCGGGCAGCGGCCTTGCGCGGGGTCTGGGAGTCGTCCGGCAGGATGCCGTGGTCCCACGCCGTGTCGATGACCTCGAGCCACGCGGCCAGCGTCCGGGCCCGGGCGTCCGCCGGTGTACGCCCGCCGGAGCCGGTACGGCGCGCGGTGACTCTCAGCCGCCACAGCATCGGCAGCAACGGCACACCCACCCCGACCAGCACGGCCAGACCCACCCCCAGGACGGTTCCCAGCGGGAACCCGCTGTCGCCGGGCGGGGTCAGGTCCTGCGGCGCGGCCGCACCGCACTCACCGAGCTTGCGCGCCTGCGGCGGGCAGGTGTCGGAGACCGAAGGCGCCGCGCTGGGCGCCGTCGAGGCGGACGGCTCGGGCTGCGCCGGGCTGCTCGGGCCGCCGGACGGGGCCTCGCTCTGCGTGTAGTCCGGGGCGGTGCCCCGGCTCGGGGTCGGCTCGAACCGCGTCCAGCCCACCCCCTCGAAGTACAGCTCGGGCCAGGCGTGGGCATCGGTCAGACCGACCGACATGGTGCCGTCGGAGCGCGGGGAGCCCGGCGTGAAGCCGACCGCGACCCGTGCGGGAATGCCCAGCGTCCTGGCCATCGCGGCCATCGAGAACGAGAAGTGGATGCAGAATCCCTCTTTGCGCTGCAGGAAGCGGGATATGGCGGTGACCCCCGTGCCGGACTGCACATTGGTGTCGTAGGTGAAGCCGCCGTCGACGGCGAACCAGTCCTGCAGCTTCACCGCCCGCTCGTAGTCGTTCGTGGCGCCCGCGGTGACCTTCTCGGCGGTGTCCTTGACCCCCTCGGGGAGCACCTCGGGCACCTTCGTGTACTCGCGCAGCAGACCGGCGGGCGCGACCGGCGCGCTCGCGAGCTGGTCGGCCGTCGGCTTCACGAGCAGGCTGTTCACCGAGTACTGGGCGCCGCGCGTGTTCTGGCCGCGGTCGCCCACCAGGGTCCGGCCCTCGGGCTCGAAGCGCCAGCGGCCGTCGATCTGCACCCGGGTCGCCGGGTAGGGGAGCGGCAGCCAGCTCTGCCGGTAGGAGCCGGCCGACGAGATGTTCGTCTTGATCTCGGTGGTGGCCACCTTCGAGCCGAGCCCCTCGGGCTGCGGCAACCGGTCCGGTACGCCCCTGACCTTGCGCTCCGACGTCTTCCACGCCGTGCCGTCGAACTGGTCCAGGGCGACTATCCGCAGATAGAGATCCTTGGTGTCCGTCGCGTTCGTGCGGTAGCGGATCACCTCGCGGTTGTCGGGCTGGTTCAGGCTGTCCTGCAGCGAGACCAGCGGATTCACCGCCGAGATGGTGCCTCCGCCCGGCCCTGCACCGGTCCCGCTGCCCGTGCCGTCCAGCAGACCGCCGTCCAGCGCGGGGAGCGCCGCGGGGACCACCAGCGCCACCCCGAGGGCCAGCGCACCGATGCGCCGCCCGGTGCGGACCGGAGCCAGCGCATGGCCGCCCGCCGATTCGAAACCCGTGGCCGGGCGCGCCTGTGTGGGCGCGGCCCCGCCGAAGACCCGGCCCCACTGGGAGAGCCGGTCCCGGCCCTCGGCCAGCAGAAGCAGCAGATATCCGGAGGCGGCGAGCAGGAACCAGAGCCAGCTCGCGCCACCTCCGGCCAGCCCCGCGGCCACCGAGTAGAGCGCGAGGAGCGGCAGTCCGGCCGGTGCCGCGCTGCGGAACGTCACCGCGAGGGCGTCCACCGCCAGACCGATCACCAGCAGCCCGCCGATGACCATCAGCCGGATGCCGTCCGTGGGGGGCGCGGGGATCGCGTACCGCCCGACGTCCTCGCCGCCGGCGGTCAGCAGCTGACCGAACTGCTCGAACGCCTCAGGGCCCGGCAGTACACCGATCAGCGCCTGCTCGCGGGCGAACACCACGGTGAGCAGCAGCAGCCCGACGAGCGCCTGCACCCCGACCGTGAGCGGTCTGGCCAGCGGCACACGCCGGGCCAGCGCGCCCACACCGCTCTGGATCGCCAGCAGGAACGCCGCCTGCACGATCCAGCCGGCCGTGTCGATCAGCGGCAGCATCGCGCCCGCCGCCGCCAGCGTGGCGGCGAAGGCGCACAGAGCCAGCCGTCCGCGACCGCTCATGACCAACCCCCTGAGAAACCGTTCGTCGTACCGGTCTCGCTGCGCTGCCGGCCCGCCTGCTGCCACAGATCGGCGAGCGGGACCCCGGGCTGCACAGGGAGCGCGGTCCATCCCGCCTCGCGCAGCTGCCGCAGCCGGTCGTCGACCGCCCCGGCCACCGCGCCGTTCGTCACCCAGGTCCCGCTGTCCAGGACGAAGGCGACGGCGGAGCCGCTGCGATGGCGCATACGTGCCGCGAGCGCAGCCTGCTCCTCGTCGAGATCGCCGAAGAACGCGACCAGCAGCCCTTCGTTCCCTCCGCGCAGAGTGTCGTACGAGCGCGAGAGCCCCGCGCCGTCGGAGTGGTCGACGACCGCGAGCGTGTCCATCATCAGTCCGGCGGAGTCGGCGGACTCCTGTGTCTGACCGGCGAAACCGTCGGCACCCTCGCCGGGCACCGAGTTCCCCGTGTCCGTCAACAGCCGTACGGCGAAGCCCCGTTCCAGCATGTGCACCAGCGAGGACGCGGCGCCCGAGACGGCCCACTCGAAGGCCGAGTCGGGACCCGAGCCCTGATAGGCGATCCGCCGGGTGTCGAGCAGCACCGTGCAACGGGACCGCTGCGGCTGCTCCTCGCGGCGCACCATCAGCTCGCCGTAGCGGGCGGTGGACCGCCAGTGCACCCGGCGCAGATCGTCGCCGTAGCGGTAGGCGCGCGGAATGATGTCGTCGTCCCCGGCGAGCGCGAGGGAGCGCTGCCGCCCGTCGCCGTACCCCGAGGCCTCGCCCGCCAGCCGCACCGGCGGCAGCGACTCGGTCCGGGGAATGACGGTGAGCGTGTCGAACGCGCTGAAGGAGCGGGTCAGTTCGCACATGCCGAACGGGTCGCTCAGCCGCAGCTGCAGCGGCCCGAGCGGGTAGCGGCCACGCAGGTCCGACCGGACCCGGTAGGACACCTCACGTCGCCCGCCGGCCTCCACACGGTCCAGCACGAACCGGGGCCTCGGCCCCAGCACGTACGGCACATGGTCCTGGAGCATCAGCAGCCCGGTGGGCAGCCGCGAGACGTTGTCCATGCGCAGATGCACCCGCGCCTCGGACCCTGCGGGCACCCGGGACGGGGAGAGCCGCCTGCTGCCCGCGACCCGGTAGCGGGTGCGGTAGAGCACGGCCACACATACC
This sequence comes from uncultured Actinomycetota bacterium, assembly GCA_963836215.1. Taxonomy (GTDB): domain Bacteria; phylum Actinomycetota; class Actinomycetes; order Streptomycetales; family Streptomycetaceae; genus Streptomyces. Next base: position 1,938,954 of record CAWIIU010000005.1, on the reverse strand, counting down.
AGCGGCAGCACCGCGAGCAGCAGACCGACGCGCAGCAGATCGTCCTGCCCCAGCACATAGGCGCATATCGCCGCGGCCACTCCGGCGGCGAGGAACGAGCGGCCGCGTGTGGTCAGCCCGCCCAGGGCCGCCCGCACTCCGCCCGCTTCCTTGCCCTCGGCGGCTGTGGGGCCCCCGGCCGACATCACAGCCGCCGTACGCCGGGCTGCTGGCCGTAGAGCGGCGGCTGAACGGGACGGCCGCCCGCCATGTACGAAGTCTCCGTGCCGTCGGCCGTGGGCACCGGGGTGCGCTGCAGGATCTCCAGCACGACCTGCTCCGCCGTGCGCCGGTTCAACTGGGCCTGCGCGGTGGGCAGCAGCCGGTGCGCCAGCACCTGCACCACGAGCGACTGGACGTCGTCCGGCAGGGCGTAGTCACGGCCGCTGAGCGCGGCCGTCGCCTTGGCGGCACGCAGCAGATGCAGCGTGGCGCGCGGCGAGGCACCGAGGCGCAGATCCGGGTGGTTGCGCGTCGCGGCGACCAGCTCCACGGCGTACCGTCGGACGGAGTCGGCGACATGGACGGAGCGCACGGCGTCGATCAGCTTCACGATGTCGTGGGCGTGGGCCACCGGCTGCAGATCGTCCAGCGGCGAGACACCGCCGTGCACGTCGAGCATCTGCAGCTCGGCCTCCGCGTTCGGATAGCCGATGGAGACCCGGGCCATGAAGCGGTCGCGCTGCGCCTCGGGCAGCGGGTACGTGCCCTCCATCTCCACCGGGTTCTGGGTGGCCACCACCATGAAGGGGCTGGGCAGTTCGTAGGTGTTGCCGTCGATGGTGACCTGGCGCTCCTCCATCGACTCCAGCAGCGCCGACTGCGTCTTGGGCGACGCACGGTTGATCTCGTCGCCGATCACGATCTGCGCGAAGATCGCGCCCGGCTTGAACTCGAAGTCACGCTGCTGCTGGTCGAAGATCGACACACCGGTGATGTCGGACGGCAGCAGGTCAGGCGTGAACTGGATACGCCGGACCGAACAGTCGATGGATCTCGCCAGCGCCTTGGCCAGCATCGTCTTGCCCACGCCCGGCACGTCCTCGATGAGGAGATGTCCCTCGGCGAGCAGCACGGTCAGCGAAAGCCGTACGACCTCAGGCTTGCCCTCGATCACACCCTCCACCGACCTGCGGACGCGATCCGCTGTGGTGGTCAGATCTGTGAGGCTCGCTCGATCGTCATAGGTCGTCACCCGGCCCTCCTCGGCCCGTTCTACGGGCCGAGGACATGGAGACGGCCCGGCCCACCCAAAACACGAACACCGGTCTCCGGAGCTTCCGGAAGGGTGTCACACACGCATTCTTGTTGCCGTTGCCGCGTCGTGTCACTCGCCTGTGGATAACTGGGTGGGATTTGCCGGGTCTGCTCTGTTATCTCCGGGTGTTCGACCCGTCACACTCGGGGATCGATCTCCCTCAACAAGCCCTGCTGCACGTCGAAGACGAAACCGCGGACATCGTCGGTGTGGACGAGGAACGGCGAGGTGCGCACCCGCTGCATGGACTGGCGCACATCCTGGTCGACGTCGCGGAACGCCTCCACCGCCCACGGCGGCCGCTGTCCCACCTCGTCCTCCAGCTCGTGCCGGAAGTCCTCCGTCAGTGACTCCAGACCGCAGCCGGTGTGGTGGATCAGTATGACGCTGCGGGTGCCGAGCGCCCGCTGGCTGATGGTGAGGGAACGGATGACGTCGTCCGTGACCACGCCGCCCGCGTTGCGGATGGTGTGGCAGTCGCCCAGCTCGAGGCCGAGCGCGTCGTGGAGGTCGAGCCGGGCGTCCATGCAGGCCACGACCGCTACCCGCAGCACGGGGCGGGCGTCCATCCCGGGATCCTGGAAGTCCGCGGCATAGCGCTGGTTCGCCTCGACGAGACGATCGGTGACCGTGCCACCCGTACGCGCAGCGCCGGCGGAGTGGTGCGCAGAAGTCGTCATGGTGACGACGTTAATGCGCACAGGCGCTCGAAGCCTTCTGTGAGAGGGGACAAAGAACATCAACAAGGCTTGTTGTGAGCTAACCCACAGGGGGGATGCCCAAGCGCCCGTCCGGGTGAATTGCAGGCATTCGCGACCCCTCGTCACACCCCCGCGCCACGCGCCGGCCGGTTGATTGACCCAAGGGGCCTGTGGACTAAAGTGACGCGCAGTTCACCGTCACATCCTGCACATTTCCAAGATTCCCCCCGCGCGTGCGGCGTTGCGTACGGCTCGGCCTCCTCGCGCTCGCCGGCCGGTCGACCCCCGCGCGGGACCAGTGAGAGGGCGCCTTGAGCAATACCCGACACGTCCCGGTGATGCTCCAGCGGTGCCTGGACCTGTTGGCTCCCGCCCTGGAGCGGCCCGGATCGGTCGTCGTCGACTGCACCCTCGGCCTCGGCGGACACAGCGAGGCGCTGCTCACCCGATTCCCCGAGGCGCGGCTCGTCGCGCTCGACCGGGACAAGGAGGCCCTGCGGCTCTCCGGTGAGCGGCTCGCCTCCTTCGGGGAACGCGCCACCCTGGTCCACGCCGTCTACGACGAGCTCCCCGAGGTGCTGGAGCGGCTCGGCATCCCGCGCGTACAGGGCATCCTCTTCGACCTCGGTGTCTCCTCCATGCAGCTCGACGAGGCCGGCCGTGGATTCGCGTACGCCCAGGACGCCCCCCTCGACATGCGCATGGACCAGACGACCGGCATGAGCGCCGCCGAGGTGCTCAACACCTACCCGGCCGGCGAGCTGGTGCGGATCCTGCGGGCGTACGGCGAGGAGAAGCAAGCCAAGCGGATCGTCTCGGCCGTCGTGCGGGAGCGCGAGAAGGAGCCCTTCAGCAACAGCGCCCGGCTCGTCGAGCTCATCCGCGACGCACTGCCGCAGGCGGCCAAGCGCACCGGCGGCAACCCGGCCAAGCGCACCTTCCAGGCCCTGCGCATCGAGGTGAACGGCGAGCTCAGCGTGCTGGAGCAGGCGATCCCGGCTGCGGTCGGCACGCTCGCCGTCGGCGGCCGTATCGCCGTCCTGTCGTACCACTCGCTCGAGGACCGGCTGGTCAAGCAGGTCCTCGCGGCCGGTGCGGCCAACACCGCCCCGGCGGGGCTGCCCGTCGTCCCCGAGGAGTACCAGCCGCGGCTGAAGCTGCTGACCCGCGGCGCGGAGCTCCCGACCGAGGAAGAGATCGCCGAGAACCGCCGTGCGGCGCCCGCGCGTCTGAGGGGAGCACAGCGCATTCGGGAGGACGCGCGGTGAGCGACGCGCACGGGAACGGCCGGCCGACGAATGCCTTGGAGGCCGGGCCGGAAGGACGGACGGGTCGGGAAGCGATCGGGAGGATGCGGTGACCGAGGCGGCCAGGCAGCTGAAGGGGCGCGCCGCGCGACTGGCCCGGCTGATGCCGGCGGGGCCGAGCACCGCCGCCCGTGCCCCCTTCGTCCTGCTGGTCGTCGTCCTCCTCGGCGGTGGGCTGATCACACTGCTGCTGCTGAACTCCGCGCTCAACCAGGGCTCGTTCGAGCTGAGCGAGCTCAAGCGGAAGACCACCGAGCTCACCGAGGAGCAGCAGGCGCTGCAGCGGGACGTCGACAGCTACTCGGCGCCCGACGCGCTGGAGCAGCGGGCCCGCGGCCTCGGCATGGTGCCCGGCGGCAACCCGGCCTTCATCGACCCGGACGGCACGGTCCGCGGAGTGCCCGGCAGGGCCACCGCGCCGCCCTCGCCCGGTCCGTCCCCCATGGACGTCCCGGCGGCCCCGCCTCCGGCGCCCTCGTCACCGCCCGCCGCTTCCTCCTCCGCGCCCGTACATGCGCCGCAGTCCGTGTCCGACCCGGTCCCGGCGCCCGCCGGCACCGCGCCCGCGAAGCCGACCCCCACGCCCCCCGGCAGGTGACGCAGTGCCTCCTCAGCAACCACCGCGCCGCCGGGTGCCAGGGCCCGCCCGGCGGCCGTCCGTACGCCCCCCGGTCCGTCGGCCACGGCCCGCGCCGCGCGCCATCCGCCTCGGCAACCCCCGCCCGCGGCTGCGCCTGGTCAGCCTCGGCCTGACGCTCGTGATGCTGGCCTTCGTCGTACGCCTTCTCCAGGTGCAGGCGGTCGACGCGAGCGCGTATGCGGCCAAGGCGGAGAAGAATCGCTACCTCAGCCATGTGATCGCCGCGGAGCGCGGAGAGATCACCGACCGGGCCGGAGTCTCCCTCGCCACCAGCGTCGACGCGTACGACATCACGGCCGACCCGAAGATGTTCACGCCCGTGGAGAGCAAGGCGCCGGACGCGCCGGAGCAGGCCGCCGGGCTGCTCGCCCCGATCCTCGGCAAGGACGCCTCCGTACTCGCCGAGCAGCTGAAGAAGCCCAAGTCCCGCTACACCGTGCTGGCCCGTCGACAGACCCCCCAGGTCTGGAACCAGATCAAGGACCTCAAGAGCGTCTTCGCCGCGAAGGCCAGGGCCGACAAGGCCAAGGGCGGCCCCGGCGCCAACGTGCTCGGCGGCGTCTTCCAGGAGCCGAGCAGCAAACGCGTCTACCCCAACGGTGACCTCGCCGCCGGGATACTGGGCTATGTCAACGCGGAGGGCCACGGAGGCGGCGGCATCGAGTCCATGCTCGACACCGCCCTCGCCGGCGAGGACGGCAAGATCACCTACGCCCAGTCCGGCGGCCGGCGCGTCCCCACGGCGGGCGGCACCCGTGAGACCCCGGCCGTACCCGGCTCCGACATCGAGCTGACCATCGACCGTGACATCCAGTGGATGGCCCAGCGCTCGATCAGCGAGCAGGTGACCAAGTCCGGGGCGGACCGCGGCTACGTGATAGTGCAGGACACCCAGACCGGCGAGGTCCTCGCCATGGCGAACGCCCCCGGCTTCGACCCCAACGACCTCTCCCAGGCCAACTCGGCCGCCATGGGCAACGCGGCACTCCAGGACGCGTTCGAGCCGGGCTCCACGGCCAAGGTGATGTCCATGGCCGCCGTCCTGGAGGAGAAGGTCGCCTCGCCCGGCACCCACGTCGTCGTGCCCAACCGGCTGCACCGCGGCGACCGGCTGTTCAAGGACGACATCGACCACCCGACCTGGTACCTCACGCTCAACGGCGTGCTCGCCAAGTCCAGCAACATCGGCACGATCCTCGCCACCGGCCAGCTCGGCAGGACGCAGTCGGCGTCCAACGCCGTCCTCCACTCCTACCTGCGGAGGTTCGGGCTGGGCAGCCCGAGCGGCCTGGACTACCCGGGCGAGACGTCGGGCATCCTGGCTCCTCCGAAGAAGTGGTCCACCTCGCAGCAGTACACGATCCCCTTCGGCCAGGGCCTGTCGCTCAACGCCATGCAGGCGGCCTCCGTCTACTCGACGATCGCCAACGGCGGCGTACGGGTGGAGCCCACCCTCGTACGCGGTGCCAAGGGCCCCGACGGACGCTTCACCCCGGCCCCGGCGCCCAGGAAGACCCGCGTCGTCAGCGAGAAGACCGCCAAGACGCTCGCCACGATGCTGGAGTCGGTCGTCGGCAACGAGGAGGGCACCGGCACCAAGGCCCGCATCCCCGGCTACCGCGTCGCCGGCAAGACCGGCACGGCCAACCGCGTCGACCCCGAGCTCGGCCGCTACCGCGGCTACACCGCGTCCTTCGCCGGTTTCGCTCCGGCCGACAAGCCGAGGATCACCGTCTACTGCGCCATCCAGAACCCCACCAAGGGCAGCTACTTCGGCGGCCAGATCTGCGGCCCGATCTACCAGAAGGTCATGGCGTTCGCGCTGAAGACCCTCCGGGTGGCACCGACCGGCAACGAACCAGCCCGGCTGCCCGTCTCCTTCCAGCCAGGCGAATGACCGGAGGAACCACCAGTGAGAACGATCACCTCCGACTCCGGCAGCTCCGGTTCCGGAAAGCCCGACGGAGCTGCGCACGGCACCCCCTCATTTCGCCCCGGGGAGGGTGCGCCCGGTACGCTCACCGCCGTGCCACACGCTGATCAGTCCCGAAACACCCAGCAGGACGCCGCCGTGAAACAGCCGGGAGCGCCCCGTCCGGACAGGCCCCACCCGACACCCCTCGGGGAGCTGGCCGCCCGGCTGGGGGTGAAGAGCCCGGGCTCCGGCGAGGTCACCGGCATCACACACGACTCGCGTGCCGTACGCCCCGGTGATGTGTACGCCGCCCTGCCCGGCGCCCGCTTCCACGGCGCCGACTTCGCCGCCCAGGCGGCGGACCTGGGCGCGGCCGCGATCCTCACCGACCCGGCAGGCGCCGAGCGCGCGGCCGGGACCGGCCTGCCGGTCCTCGTCACCGACAAGCCCCGCGGCCGGATGGGCGAGCTCGCCACCGAGATCTACGGACACCCCGGTGACGGTCTGCTCCAGATCGGCATCACCGGCACGTCCGGCAAGACGACCTCGGCGTATCTCGTCGAGGGCGGTCTGCGCGCCGCCGGCCGCAGCACCGGCCTGATCGGCACCGTCGAGATGCGCATCGGCGACGAGCGCATCAAGTCCGAGCGGACCACTCCCGAAGCCACCGACCTCCAGGCACTGTTCGCCGTCATGCGCGAGCGCGGCGTCGAGGCGGTCGCCATGGAGGTCTCCAGCCACGCCCTCGTGCTCGGCCGGGTCGACGGCTGCGTCTTCGACGTCGCCGTGTTCAACAACCTCAGCCCCGAGCACATGGAATTCCACTCCGACATGGAGGACTACTTCCAGGCGAAGGCGCAGCTGTTCACGCCCCGGCGCAGCAAGGCCGCGGTCGTCAACTTCGACGACGAGTACGGCCGCAGGCTGATCAAGGAGGCGTCCGTACCGGTCACCACCTTCTCCGCCGAGGGCCACCCGGACGCCGACTGGCGGGCCGCGGACGTCGAGATCACCGCGGTCGGCTCCACGTTCACAGTCATCGGCCCGCGCGGTGAGCGGGTCAGCGCCGAGGCCCCGCTGCCCGGTCCGTTCAACGTCGCGAACACCCTGGCCGCCGTCGTCACCCTCGCCGTGGCCGGGATCGACCCGCAGACCGCGGCCGACGGCATCGCCGCCGTCCCGGGCGTACCGGGCCGCCTGGAGCGGGTGGACGAGGGCCAGCCGTATCTCGCCGTCGTCGACTACGCGCACAAGACGGACGCCGTCGAGTCGGTGCTGCGCTCCCTGCGCAAGGTCACCGAGGGCAAGGTGCACATCGTGCTCGGCTGCGGCGGCGACCGGGACATGACCAAGCGTGGCCCGATGGGGGCCGCGGCGGCCCGGCTCGCCGACACCGCCGTACTGACCTCCGACAACCCGCGCTCCGAGGACCCCCTCGCGATTCTGGCGGCCATGCTCGCCGGCGCCGCGGAGGTACCGATCCACGAACGGGGCGACGTGCTGATCGAGGCCGACCGGGCCGCGGCCATCGCGATGGCCGTCTCCCGCGCCGAGCCCGGCGACACCGTGCTGATCGCGGGCAAGGGCCACGAGCAGGGCCAGGACATCGCCGGGGTCGTCCGCACCTTCGACGACCGCGAAGTCCTCCGCGAAGCCATCCGGGCCACCCTTCACGAGAACACCGGGGGATGACCACGTGATCGCCCTCTCCCTCGCCGAGATCGCCGAAATCGTCGGCGGGCAGTCCAGCGACATACCGGATCCGGCCGTGCGGATCACCGGTCCGGTCGTGATCGACTCCCGCGCGGTCGAGACCGGCGCCCTCTTCGCCGCCTTCGCCGGTGAGCGCGTCGACGGCCACGACTACGCCGAGCGCGCCGTCGCCGCGGGTGCGGCCGCCGTGCTGGCCACCCGGCCCGTCGGCGTACCGGCGATCGTCGTCCCCGACGTCACCGCCGCGCTCGGCGCCCTCGCCCGCCATGTCGTGGAGAGCCTCGGCACCGCGACCGTCGCGCTGACCGGCTCGGCCGGCAAGACCAGCACCAAGGACCTGATCGCCCAACTCCTGGCGCGCAAGGGCCCGACGGTCTACCCGGCGGGCAATCTGAACAACGAGATCGGCCTGCCGCTGACCGCGCTGCGGGCCGACGAGAGCACCCAGCACCTCGTTCTGGAGATGGGCGCCCGCTACATCGGCGACATCCGCTATCTGACCGGCCTGGTGCCGCCCAGGGTCGGACTCGTGCTGAACGTCGGCACCGCCCACATCGGTGAGTTCGGCGGCCGCGAGCAGATCGCACAGGCCAAGGGCGAGATCATCGAGAACCTGCCGGACGCGGCAGCCGGCGGCATCGCCGTACTGAACGCGGACGACCCGCTCGTCCGGGCGATGGCACCCCGCACCAAAGCCCGCGTGGTCTTCTTCGGTGAGGCCGAAAGCGCCGACATCCGTGCCGAGAATGTCCGGCTCACCCCGCAAGGGCAGCCCGCCTTCACGCTCCAAACCCCCACCGGGTGCAGCGACGTGACCATGCGGCTGTACGGTGAGCACCACGTGTCGAACGCGCTCGCCGCGGCCGCCGTCGCCCATGAGCTGGGCATGCCCGTCGACGAGATCGCGCTGGCGCTCTCCGAGGCCGGCAGCCTCTCCCGCTGGCGTATGGAGGTCACCGAGCGTCCGGACGGCGTGACGATCGTCAATGACGCCTACAACGCGAACCCCGAGTCCATGCGGGCGGCGCTGCGCGCGCTGGCCGCGATGGGCGGAGCAGCACAGGTGCAGGGGGGAAGGACGTGGGCGGTGCTCGGTCAGATGGCCGAGCTGGGCGACGAAGCGCTCGCCGAGCACGACGCGGTCGGACGGCTCGCCGTCCGGCTCAACGTCAGCAAGCTTGTCGCAGTCGGGGGCAGGGAAGCGTCCTGGCTTCAACTGGGCGCATATAACGAGGGTTCGTGGGGTGAGGAGTCGGTGCACGTGTCCGACGCGCAGGCGGCGGTCGACCTGTTGCGCAGTGAACTGCGTCCGGGAGACGTCGTGCTGGTGAAGGCTTCCAGGTCGGTCGGGCTCGAGCGGGTCGCCCAGGCACTGCTCGAGGACCCGACAGCGTCCTCGGAAGGAAAGGTCGCCGGCCGATGAGGCAGATCCTCTTCGCGGGAGCCATCGGTCTCTTCCTGACCCTGGTCGGAACCCCGCTGCTGATCAAGCTGCTCGCCCGCAAGGGCTACGGCCAGTTCATCCGCGACGACGGCCCTCGTGGCCACGCCGGGAAGAAGGGCACACCCACCATGGGTGGCATCGCCTTCATCCTGGCCACCGTGATCGCCTACGCCCTGGCGAAGGTGATCACCAGTGAGGACCCGACGTTCTCGGGCGTCCTGGTGCTCTTCCTGACGGCGGGGATGGGCCTGGTCGGCTTCCTCGACGACTACATCAAGATCGTCAAACAGCGTTCGCTCGGTCTGCGGGCCAAGGCCAAGATGGCCGGCCAGCTGATCGTCGGCATCGCCTTCGCCGTGCTGTCACTGCAGTTCGCCGACATCAGCAACCAGACCCCGGCCTCCACCAAGCTGTCGTTCATCACCGACTTCGGCTGGTCGATCGGCCCGGTGCTGTTCGTCGTCTGGGCGCTGTTCATGATTCTCGCGATGTCGAACGGCGTGAACCTGACGGACGGTCTGGACGGCCTGGCCACCGGCGCGTCGGTGATGGTCTTCGGCGCGTACACCTTCATCGGGCTCTGGCAGTTCCAGGAGTCCTGCGCCAACGCGGCGACGCTGACCAATCCGGACGCCTGCTTCGAGGTACGCGATCCACTCGACCTCGCCGTCGTCGCCTCCGCGCTGATGGGCTCCTGCTTCGGCTTCCTGTGGTGGAACACCTCTCCCGCCAAGATCTTCATGGGCGACACCGGTTCGCTCGCGCTCGGCGGCGCTCTCGCGGGTCTGGCGATCTGCTCCCGCACGGAGCTGCTGCTCGCTCTCCTCGGCGGTCTGTTCGTCCTGATCACCATGTCCGTGGTCATCCAGGTGGGCTCCTTCAAGATGACCGGCAAGCGCGTCTTCCGGATGGCCCCGCTGCAACACCACTTCGAACTCAAGGGGTGGTCCGAAGTCCTTGTGGTGGTCCGGTTCTGGATCATCCAGGGCATGTGTGTGATTGTCGGCCTGGGGCTGTTCTACGCGGGCTGGGCGGCCGACAAGTGAACGACTGGCAGGGCCGGAGGATCACCGTCGCCGGGCTCGGCGTGAGCGGCATCAGCGCCGCCCGCGCCCTGGCCGGCATCGGCGCCGAGATCACCGTCGTCGACGGCGGCGACAGCGACGCCCACCGCACACGCGCCGCCGAACTCGCCGAACTGGGCGTCGCGGTGCGCCTCGGCGACGCGGAGACCCTGCCCGAGGGCACGGACCTGGTGGTCACCTCGCCCGGCTGGAAGCCGACCAGCCCGCTGTTCGCCGCCGCCGCGGCGGCCGGTGTGGATGTCGTCGGCGACGTCGAGATCGCCTGGCGGCTGCGCGGGCCCGCCGCGGCCCCCTGGCTCGCCATCACCGGCACCAACGGCAAGACCACCACGACGCGGATGCTCGCGTCGATCCTGTCGGCCGCGGGGCTGCGTACCGCCGCGATCGGCAACATCGGCACGCCGATCATCGATGTCGTCACCGGCGACGAGCCGTACGACGTGCTCGCCGTCGAACTCTCCAGCTACCAGCTGCACTGGGCGCCCTCGCTGCGCGCCCACTCGGCCGCCGTGCTCAACCTGGCGCCGGACCACATCGACTGGCACGGCTCCATGGAGGCGTACGCCGCCGACAAGGGCCGGATCTACGAGGGCAACACTGTCGCCTGCGTCTACAACCTCGCCGACAAGGCGACGGAGGACCTGGTGCGCGAGGCCGACGTCGAGGAGGGCTGCCGCGCGATCGGCTTCACCCTCGGCACACCCGGCCCCTCCCAACTCGGCGTCGTCGACGGGATCCTGGTCGACCGCGCCTTCGTCGACAACCGGCAGAAGCAGGCCCAGGAGCTCGCCGAGGTCGGTGACATCGACCCGCCGGCGCCGCACAACATCGCCAACGCCCTTGCGGCCGCGGCCCTGGCCCGCGCGTACGGCGTCCCCCCGGCCGCGGTACGCGACGGACTGCGCGCCTTCCGCCCCGACCCGCACCGCATCGAGAAGGTCGACGACGTCGCCGGTGTCGCGTACATCGACGACTCCAAGGCCACCAACACCCATGCCGCGGAAGCGTCCCTGGCCTCCTACGACCCGATCGTGTGGATCGCGGGCGGCCTGGCCAAGGGCGCGACCTTCGACGAGATCGTCGAGAAGTCGGCAAAGCGACTGCGCGGAGTCGTTCTCGTCGGAGCGGACCGGGCCCTGATCCGGGAAGCCCTCGCGCGACACGCCCCCGAGGTCCCTGTCGCCGACCTCGACCGGACAGACACTGGGGCGATGCTGGCGGCGGTCCGCGAGGCGGCTCGGCTCGCCCGGCCGGGGGACACGGTTCTCCTGGCCCCGGCCTGTGCCTCGATGGACATGTTCGCCAACTACAACAAGCGAGGCGAGGCGTTCGCGGACGCGGTCCGCGCACTTGCCGCCGAGCGCGCCTGACCGGCCCGACCTCCGCGCCGTGCCGTGGCCCGGGGACAACCCTGGGCCACAGCAGCTTCCGGCAGCGCGTCAGGCCCGACTGGAGGGGACAGCGAGCATGCCGGCCGACGAGACCGCCCCCGCCGCGCGGAGCGCGGCCCGCCCCATCCGCCGCCGCGGCCCGGGGCGCCGTGCCGTATCCGTGACCCGGGCGCTCACCGCCCGCGTCGCGGCCCTGAGCAGCGCCCTCGCGCCGCGTCCGGCCCTCGCGGGCATGCCGGGCCTCGCCCTGCGCAGCGGGACCGCCCCGCCGGGCCGGTCCGCTTCCGTGCGGCGCTCCGGCCCCGGCACGCCCCGCCCGCCGCGCGGCAACGGCCCGCGGCGGACGTACGAGCGGGCACGCAAGGCCTGGGACCGGCCGCTGACCGCGTACTACCTGATCCTCGGCAGCAGTCTGCTGATCACGGTGCTCGGCCTGGTGATGGTGTACTCGGCCTCCATGATCAAGGCGCTGGAGCTCTCACTCCCGGCCTCGTACTTCTTCCGCAAGCAGTTCTTCGCCGCCGTCATCGGCACCTGCCTGCTGCTGATCGCCTCCCGGATGCCGTCGAAACTGCACCGGGCGCTGGCCTACCCCCTGCTCGTGGGCACCGCCTTCCTGATGGTGCTCGTCCAGATCCCGGGGATAGGGCATGCGGTCAACGGCAACCAGAACTGGATCTCCCTCGGTGGCCCGTTCCAGCTGCAGCCCAGTGAGTTCGGCAAGCTGGCGCTGATCCTGTGGGGCGCCGATCTGCTCGCCCGCAAGCAGGACAAGCGACTGCTGAGCCAGTGGAAGCATCTGCTGGTGCCGCTCGTCCCGGTCGCGTTCATGCTGCTCGGCCTGATCATGCTCGGCGGCGACATGGGCACAGCGATCATTCTCACTGCCATCCTCTTCGGCCTGTTGTGGCTGGCCGGGGCGCCCACCCGGCTCTTCGCCGGGGTACTCGGCATCGCCGGCTTCGTCGGTCTGCTGCTGATCAGGACCAACGAGAACCGGATGGACCGCCTCTCCTGCATCGGCGCGATCGACCTCGGACCCCAAGGCGAGTGCTGGCAGGCCGTGCACGGGATCTATGCTCTTGCCTCCGGTGGATGGTTCGGATCAGGCCTGGGTGCGAGTGTGGAGAAATGGGGGCAACTCCCCGAACCCCACACGGACTTCATCTTCGCCATCGCCGGTGAGGAACTGGGTCTGGCAGGGACGCTGTCGGTGCTCGCCCTGTTCGCGGCTCTAGGCTATGCGGGTATCCGCGTGGCCGGACGCACGGAGGACCCCTTCGTGAGGTACGCGGCGGGAGGTGTGACCACCTGGATCACGGCGCAGGCCGTGGTCAACATCGGTGCGGTGCTCGGTCTGCTGCCGATCGCCGGTGTCCCGCTCCCGCTGTTCTCCTACGGGGGGTCGGCCCTGCTGCCGTCCATGTTCGCTGTCGGGCTGCTGATCGCCTTCGCGCGGGAGGACCCCGCCGCGAAGGCGGCTCTGGCCATGCGGCGGCCAGGGGTGAGATGGAAGACGATGAGGCGGCGCATGAAGAAGCGTCCGTCCGGAGAGCGGTGAATTTCGGTGCATGTCGTACTCGCTGGTGGGGGGACCGCCGGCCACATCGAGCCCGCGCTCGCCCTCGCGGACGCCCTGCGGAGGCAGGACCCGACCGTGGGTATCACGGCCCTCGGCACGGAGCGCGGACTCGAGACCCGGCTCGTGCCCGAACGCGGCTATGAGCTGGCGCTCATCCCCGCCGTACCGCTGCCACGCAAGCCCACCGCGGAACTGATCACCGTCCCCGGGCGGCTGCGCGGCACCATCAAGGCCGCCGAGCAGGTCCTGGAGCGCACCAAGGCGGACTGCGTGGTCGGCTTCGGCGGCTATGTGGCGCTGCCCGGCTATCTGGCCGCCAAGCGGCTCGGTGTGCCGATCGTCGTCCACGAGGCAAACGCCCGTCCGGGTCTGGCCAACAAGATCGGCTCCCGCTACGCCGCGGGCGTGGCCGTCGCCACGCCCGACAGCAAGCTCCGTGGAGCGCGCTACATCGGCATCCCGCTGCGCCACTCCATCGCCACTCTCGACCGCGCCCGGGTGCGCCCGGAGGCGCGCGCCGCCTTCGGTCTCGACCCCAACCTGCCGACTCTGCTGGTCTCCGGCGGCTCGCAGGGCGCCCGCCGCCTCAACGAGGTCGTGCAGCAGATCGCGCCGGTGCTGCAGCGCTCCGGCATCCAGATCCTGCACGCGGTTGGCCCGAAGAACGAACTGCCGCGCGTGGACAACATGCCCGGAATGCCGCCCTACATCCCGGTACCGTACGTGGACCGGATGGACCTCGCGTACGCCGCGGCCGACATGATGCTCTGCCGCGCGGGCGCGATGACCGTCGCCGAACTCTCCGCCGTGGGACTCCCCGCCGCCTACGTACCGCTGCCGATCGGCAACGGCGAACAGCGGCTGAACGCTCAGCCCGTGGTGAAGTCCGGCGGCGGCCTGCTGGTCGACGACGCCGACCTGACCCCCGAGTGGGTCCAGGGCAACGTCCTTCCGGTGCTGGCCGATCCGCACCGGCTGTACGAGATGTCGCGTGCAGCCGCCGAGTTCGGCCGGCGTGACGCCGACGAGCTGCTCGTCGGCATGGTGTACGAGGCGATTGCGGCACGCCGGAAGGCGTGAGGCTGCGCCGCCCCGGGGCAACCCCCGGGCCCCAGCCGGAAGGAGACCGGGAGCGTGGCCGGACCCACCACCGCGGAGCGCGGTGCACGCAAGCCCTGGAGCGTGAAGGGGCGGACGTCCGGTCCGCCCCCGGGCGGCCCCCGCCGCCGGCGACTGGGTGTGGCCGGCCGCCGTGCCCTGCTGATCGCCGTCGTCGCCGTCCTGTTCGGCGGTGGAGGGACCTGGGCGCTGTACGGATCCGACCTGCTGCGGGTGGAGAAGGTGACGGCCACCGGTACAGAAGTCCTTTCAGCGGACGATGTGATCGCGGCGGCCGCGGTCCCGATGGGATCGCCGCTGATTTCCGTCGACACGGACGCCATTGAGGCCCGGCTGCGGAAGAAGCTGCCCCGTATCGACTCGGTGGACGTGTCCCGGTCGTGGCCGCACTCGATCTCTGTCGGCGTGACCGAACGAAAGCCCGCACTGCTCATCGCGCAGGGCGCCAAGTTCGTCGAAGTGGACGGCAAGGGCGAGCGGTTCGCGACGGTCGCGAAGGCCCCCAAGGCCGTACCCTTGCTGGAATTGTCGCCCGAGCAGTCGTCGAGTCTGCGCCGATTCGGAACCGGTCGGCTGATCGCGGAGGCGGTACGGGTCAGGAGCGATGTGCCCGGAAAAGTCGCCGCGGACACCCGGACCGTCGTAGTGCGCTCATACGACTACATCGCCCTGGAGTTGAGCCGGGACCGCACGGTCGTCTGGGGCAGCTCCGAGCGCGGCGAGGAGAAGGCGCGAGCACTCACCGCACTCATGAAAGCCGCTCCGGGGGCCCGGCACTTCGATGTGAGCGCGCCCACCGCCCCTGCCGCATCAGGGAGTTGACGCACAAATGCGCTGGCCAGCACCCTGGTTGGTCATCGCAATGGCTGATCACATAGGGTGAAAAGAAAAACGGGAGGTTCGGCGTGTTCATTGAACGGGCGCCACTTGTCGACTTAGTGTCCTGTTCGGAAGAGTCCAGCGAACAGACACACTGGTAACCCTAAACTTCAACGTTAGGGTTTGGGTCGGCGTTTCGGACCGTCCCATCGGCATCCGTCGTCGCGGCGCGAGTATCGCGCAGTGGCGACACGTAACTCGAGGCGAGAGGCCTTCGACGTGGCAGCACCGCAGAACTACCTCGCAGTCATCAAGGTCATCGGTGTCGGCGGCGGTGGTGTCAATGCCATCAACCGAATGATCGAGGTCGGTCTCAAGGGCGTCGAGTTCATCGCGATCAACACCGACGCTCAGGCGCTGTTGATGAGCGACGCCGACGTCAAGCTCGACGTCGGCCGTGAACTCACGCGGGGCCTCGGCGCCGGAGCGAATCCGGCAGTCGGTCGCAAGGCGGCAGAGGACCACCGTGAGGAGATCGAGGAGGTCCTCAAGGGGGCCGACATGGTCTTCGTCACCGCCGGAGAAGGCGGCGGCACCGGCACCGGCGGCGCACCTGTCGTCGCCAACATCGCGCGCACGCTCGGCGCCCTCACGATCGGTGTGGTCACCCGCCCGTTCACCTTCGAGGGCCGGCGCCGCGCGAACCAGGCGGAGGACGGCATCGCCGAGCTCCGCGAAGAGGTCGACACCCTCATCGTCATCCCCAACGACCGGCTGCTGTCCATCTCGGACCGCCAGGTCAGCGTCCTGGACGCGTTCAAGTCCGCGGACCAGGTGCTGCTTTCGGGTGTTCAGGGCATCACCGACCTCATCACCACCCCGGGCCTGATCAACCTCGACTTCGCCGACGTGAAGTCCGTGATGTCCGAGGCGGGATCGGCGCTCATGGGCATCGGCTCGGCCCGCGGCGACGACCGCGCGGTGGCCGCCGCCGAAATGGCGATCTCCTCGCCGCTGCTCGAGGCGTCCATCGACGGCGCCCGCGGCGTGCTGCTCTCCATCTCCGGCGGCTCGGACCTGGGCCTCTTCGAGATCAACGAGGCGGCGCAGCTGGTCAGCGAGGCCGCCCACCCCGAGGCCAACATCATCTTCGGCGCGGTCATCGACGACGCCCTCGGCGACGAGGTGCGGGTCACGGTCATCGCGGCCGGATTCGACGGCGGTCAGCCGCCGACCCGCCGGGAGACCGTCCTCGGCTCGACGGGCAAGCGCGAGGAGGCGCCGGCCACGCCGCCGCGCGGCACGGAGACCTCGCGGTCGTCCGGCGGACTGGGCAGCGTCCCGATCCGTGAGGAGCCGTCGGCCCCGGCCGAGCCGGCTCCGGTGGCGAGCGACCTGGCCTCGCCGTCCTCCCCGCAGGTCCCGCCGGCCCGTCCGTACCCGGACACCCAGGCCGAAGAGCTGGATGTTCCGGACTTCTTGAAGTGACCGTGCGGCACGACGCGATACACGAGAGCGGCGCGCACTTCGCCTTCACCGACAGGTGGGGCGGGGTGAGCGCCGTTCCGTACGAGGAGCTGAACCTGGGCGGCGCGGTCGGCGACGACCCGGCTGCCGTCCTGACCAACCGGGCGGTCGCGGCCAGGGAGCTGGGTCTCGACCCGGACCGGGTCGTATGGATGAACCAGGTCCACGGCAAGGACGTCGCGGTCGTCGACGAGGCCTGGGGCGACAGGCCGGTCCCACCGGTGGACGGCGTGGTCACCGCGCGGCGCGGGCTCGCCCTCGCCGTACTGACCGCCGACTGCACCCCGGTGCTGCTCGCCGACCCGGTCGCGGGTGTGGTGGGCGCGGCACACGCGGGCCGCCCCGGGATGATCGCGGGCATCGTGCCGGCGACCGTCGAGGCGATGAGGTCGCTGGGCGCGGAGCCGGAGCGGATCATCGCGCGTACCGGACCGGCGATCTGCGGGCGCTGCTACGAGGTTCCCGAACAGATGCGGTCGGAGGTGGCCGCGGCCGAACCGGCCGCCTGGTCACGTACGAGCTGGGGAACCCCGGCCGTCGACGTCACCGCCGGGGTGCACGCCCAGCTCGACGCGCTCGGGGTACGCGACGCGCAGGCCTCCGCGTTCTGCACACTGGAATCGCGGGACCACTACTCGTACCGACGTGACCGCACCACCGGGCGGCTCGCGGGATATGTCTGGCTGGCCGCGCCTTCCCGGACGGCTTCCGGTGACGAGGCCGGCGCCCCGGCAGGAGATGCAGCATGACCGACCGCAGAACCGAACTCGCCGCGAATCTGACAGCAGTGGAGGAACGTATCTCCTCTGCCTGCGCGGCCGCGGGCCGCAAGCGCGAGGAGGTGACGCTCATCGTGGTCACCAAGACCTACCCGGCCTCGGATGTACGGCTTCTCCATGAACTGGGCGTGCGGCACGTGGCGGAGAACCGTGACCAGGACGCGGCCCCCAAGGCCGCTGCCTGCTCGGATCTGGACCTCCGTTGGCACTTCGTCGGACAGTTGCAGACCAACAAGGTCCGTTCTGTGGCGAGTTATGCCGACTTCGTGCAATCGGTCGACCGGATCAAGCTCGTCGGCGCTCTCTCGGCCGCGGCGGTCCGGGCCGAGCGGGAGATCGGCTGCCTGATCCAGGTCGCGCTCGACGCCGACACGGGCGCGCGCGGCGAGCGCGGAGGGGTGGCACCGGACGGGGTCGGGGAGTTGGCCGCCGCGGTGGACGGTGCACCAGGTTTGCGGCTCGGCGGACTGATGACCGTCGCGCCGCTCGCCGGACCGTACGCGGGACGGCAACAGGCGGCGTTCGAGCGGCTGATGGAATTGTCATCCGGCCTGCGCGCCGGGCATCCGGCTGCGACGATGGTGTCGGCTGGGATGAGTGCGGACCTCGAAGAGGCGGTGGCGGCCGGAGCGACACATGTACGCGTCGGCACTGCGGTACTCGGAGACCGACCCCGGCTCGGGTAACGTCGCGAAGCAAGTCGGACCACAGTAGAAAATATGGTCATTTCCGGAGAAAAACGGACAGGCCTAGTGGATCGCTGGCACTTGGTGACGAATGCCGATCCACCACAGAGCGGAGGACTCAGAGAATGGCCGGCGCGATGCGCAAGATGGCGGTCTACCTCGGCCTCGTGGAGGACGATGGGTACGACGGCCGGGGTTTTGATCCCGATGACGACTTCGAACCCGAGCCCGAGCCCGAGCACCGGCGGCACCAACCCTCGCACCAGGTGGAGCGGGAGGAACCGGTGCGGGCGGTCCAGCCCCCCGCACAACGCGAACCGGTGCACCGACCCGCTTCGCTTGCCGCTGAAAGTGGACGTCCGGCACGTATCGCCCCCGTGGCATCCATCACACCTGAACGCCCGAACCTGGAGAAGAACGCACCGGTGATCATGCCCAAGGTCGTGTCCGAGCGGGAGCCGTACCGCATCACAACTCTGCACCCGAGGACCTACAACGAGGCCCGTACCATCGGGGAACACTTCCGCGAGGGCACCCCGGTGATCATGAACCTGACCGAGATGGACGACACCGATGCGAAGCGACTTGTCGACTTTGCCGCGGGACTCGTCTTCGGTCTGCATGGCAGCATTGAGCGAGTGACGCAGAAGGTGTTCCTGTTGTCGCCTGCTAACGTCGATGTCACGGCGGAGGACAAGGCCCGCATCGCAGAGGGCGGGTTCTTCAACCAGAGCTGAGAAACACGACAACGGGAACGACCCGGCCGCGAGGCCGGACACAGCAAGCCAGGGGAGAGGGAAACGCGGGATGGGCGTCGCACTGCAGGTGGTCTACATCGTCCTGATGTGCTTCCTCGTCGTGCTGATTTTCCGGCTGGTCATGGACTACGTCTTCCAGTTCGCCCGTTCATGGCAACCCGGCAAGGCGATGGTGGTCGTTCTGGAGGCCACCTACACTGTCACCGATCCACCGCTCAAGCTTCTGCGGCGGTTCATTCCGCCGCTGCGTCTCGGGGGCGTGGCACTCGACCTGTCCTTCTTCGTTCTGATGATCATCGTCTACATCCTGATCTCCATCGTGAGCCGCGTGGGGAACTGATGTGAGCGATACGGTCTTGCCGACTGCCGACGACTACGTAGAGGTGAAGAAGAGATGCCGCTGACCCCCGAGGACGTGCGGAACAAGCAGTTCACGACGGTCCGCCTCCGAGAAGGCTATGACGAGGACGAGGTCGATGCCTTCCTCGACGAGGTCGAGTCCGAGCTGACCCGCCTGCTCCGCGAGAACGAGGACCTGCGCGCCAAGCTGGCCGCGGCGACCCGTGCGGCAGCGCAGAACCAGCAGCAGCAGGGCATGCGCAAGCCGCCGGAGCCGCAGGACGGCCGAGGACCGGGTGCGCCGGTGCCCGCCGCCATATCCGGACCGCCGGTCCAGCAGCAGCCCCCGCAGATGGGTCCGCCCCAGCTGCCCGGTGGTGCTCCTCAGCTGCCGGCCGGTCCCAGCCACGGCGGTCCGCAGGGCCCGCACGGCCCCGGCCCGATGCAGGGTGGCCCCATGGGCGGCCCGATGGGCGGCCCCATGGGCCACGCTCCGCAGATGCAGCAGCAGGGCCCCGGCGGCGACAGCGCCGCGCGCGTGCTCTCGCTGGCGCAGCAGACCGCCGACCAGGCGATCGCGGAGGCCCGCTCCGAGGCCAACAAGATCGTCGGCGAGGCTCGTTCGCGCGCCGAGGGCCTGGAGCGGGACGCCCGCGCCAAGGCCGACGCGCTGGAGCGGGACGCGCAGGAGAAGCACCGCGTCGCGATGGGCTCGCTGGAGTCGGCCCGCGCCACGCTGGAGCGCAAGGTCGAGGACCTGCGAGGCTTCGAGCGTGAGTACCGGACCCGGCTGAAGTCCTACCTGGAGAGCCAGCTGCGCCAGCTGGAGACCCAGGCCGACGACTCGCTGGCCCCGCCGCGTACCCCGGCGACCGCGTCGCTGCCGCCGTCCCCGTCGATGGCTTCGGCCGGCGCGGGTGCGATGGGTCACACCATGGGTGGCAACCCGTCCATGGGCCAGTCGATGGGTGGCAACCCGTCGATGGGCGGCCAGCCCTCGTACGGCGGCCAGCAGCAGATGTCCCCGGCGATGACCCAGCCGATGGCACCGGTGCGGCCGCAGGCGCCACAGCCGATGCAGCAGGCGCCGTCGCCGATGCGGGGCTTTCTGATCGACGAGGACGACAACTGACGGGCGGTCGCGCGAAGCGCGCGTAGCCGTCGGCAGGCTGAGGGCCGGGCCCCGGGGTTTCCCCGGGGCCCGGCCCTTTTGCCGTGGGCGGGGTGGGTCCCTCCGGGGTTGCCGCCCGGGACCCCGCGCGGAGCCCGGCCCGGCGTTTGCCGTGGGCGGACCGGGGGCGTCTGGACGAGCGTCCCGGGCCCCAGGTGCTGCCCGCGCCGGACCTCGCGCGGCCCCGGCCGGCGATCCGGCGACGTGGCCGGAGGCCGTGCGGTGCCGGCGCCCGCCCCCGCCACTGGGCAGAGGACGCGAAGAGTGCCTGGGGCGAGCGTCCTGGCCCCAGGGACTGCCGCCCCGGACCCGGCGCGCAGTCCGTCCGTGATCGGCGACATGGCCGGAGGCCGTGCGGGGACGCACAGGGGGCCTGGGGACGCTCGTCCCGGGCCCAGGACCCGCCCCGGACCCACGCGCAGCACGTCCGGCTCCCGATGGACATGGCCGTAGGCGCCCTGGCCACGGCAGGGGACGCAAAGGGGTCGCGGACGAGCGTCCCGGGCCTCCGGGGCTACCGCCCCCGCCGCGTCCGGCGCTCGGTGACATGGCCGGAGGCCGTGCGGGGCCGGCGCCGTCCCCGCACCAGGGGGCAGGGGACGCAGAAGGGGCCCGGGACGGGTGTCCCGGGCCCCTTCTGAGGGTGTCAGGCCTTGCGCAGTCGGAACGTCAGGGACAGGCCCTCGTCCTCGAACGGGGCGCCGTACGAGGCGTCCGCGTCGGCCGAGGCGAAGTCCGTCGCCAGGACCTCCTCCGCGACCAGCTCCGCGTGCTCCGTCAGGGCCTCGACCGTGGCCGGGGACGTGGACGCCCAGCGGACCGCGATCCGGTCCGCCACGTCCAGGCCGCTGTTCTTGCGCGCCTCCTGGATCAGGCGGATCGCGTCACGGGCCAGTCCCGCGAGCCGCAGCTCCGGCGTGATCTCCAGGTCGAGCGCGACCGTCGCGCCCGAGTCGGAGGCCACCGACCACCCCTCCCGCGGGGTCTCCGTGATGATGACCTCCTCCGGGGAGAGGGTGATCGTCTCGCCGTTGACGTCCAGCGTCGCCTCGCCCGAGCGGAGCGCCAGGGACAGCGCCGCCGCGTCCGCCGCGGCGACCGCCTTGGCGACGTCCTGCACGCCCTTGCCGAACCGCTTGCCCAGCGCCCGGAAGTTCGCCTTCGCCGTGGTGTCCACCAGCGAGCCGCCGACCTCCGACAGGGACGCCAGCGAGGAGACGTTCAGCTCCTCCGTGATCTGCGCGCGCAGCTCGGGCGAGAGCGACTCGAAGCCGGTCGCCGCGACCAGCGCACGCGACAGCGGCTGGCGTGTCTTGACGCCCGACTCCGCACGCGTCGCGCGGCCCAGCTCGACCAGCCGGCGCACCAGCGCCATCTGCCGGGAGAGCTCGGGGTCGATCGCGTCCAGGTCGGCCGCCGGCCAGCTGGAGAGGTGCACCGACTCCGGGGCGTCCACCGTGACGGGAACCACGAGGTCCTGCCAGACCCGCTCCGTGATGAAGGGGGTCAGCGGGGCCATCAGCCGGGTGACGGTCTCCACGACGTCGTGGAGCGTACGCAGGGCCGCCTTGTCGCCCTGCCAGAAGCGACGGCGCGAGCGGCGGACGTACCAGTTGGAGAGGTCGTCGACGAACGCGGACAGCAGCTTGCCGGCGCGCTGGGTGTCGTACGCCTCCATCGCCTGGGTCGTCTGGTCCACCAGCGCGTTGAGCTCGCTCAGCAGCCAGCGGTCCAGGACCGTGCGCTCCGCCGGGGCCGGATCGGCCGCGGAGGGCGCCCAGTCGGACGTCCGCGCGTACAGCGCCTGGAAGGCCACCGTGTTCCAGTACGTCAGGAGCGTCTTGCGCACGACCTCCTGGATCGTGCCGTGGCCCACCCTGCGCGCCGCCCACGGCGAGCCGCCGGCCGCCATGAACCAGCGCACCGCGTCCGCGCCGTGCTGATCCATGAGCGGGATCGGCTGAAGGATGTTCCCCAGGTGCTTGGACATCTTGCGGCCGTCCTCGGCGAGGATGTGGCCGAGGCAGACGACGTTCTCATAGGACGACTTGTCGAAGACCAGCGTGCCGACCGCCATCAGCGTGTAGAACCACCCACGCGTCTGGTCGATGGCCTCCGAGATGAACTGGGCCGGGTAGCGCTTCTCGAAGATCTCCTTGTTCTTGTACGGGTAGCCCCACTGCGCGAACGGCATCGATCCCGAGTCGTACCAGGCGTCGATGACCTCCGGCACGCGCGTCGCGGTGGCGGAGCACTGCGGGCAGGCGAAGGTGACCTCGTCGATGAACGGGCGGTGCGGGTCCAGCACCGACTGGTCGGTGCCGGTCAGCTCGGACAACTCGGCGCGCGAGCCGACGACCGTGAGGTGGTTGTCGTCGCAGCGCCAGATCGGCAGAGGTGTGCCCCAGTAGCGGTTGCGGGACAGCGCCCAGTCGACGTTGTTGTTCAGCCAGTCGCCGAAGCGGCCCTGCTTGACCGAGTCCGGGAACCAGTTGGTCCTCTCGTTCTCCTCGAGCAGCCGGTCCTTGATGGCGGTGGTGCGGATGTACCAGGACGGCTGCGCGTAGTAGAGCAGCGCGGTGTGGCAGCGCCAGCAGTGCGGATAGCTGTGCTCGTACGGGACGTGCCGGAAGAGCAGGTTGCGCTCGTCCAGGTCCTTCGTCAGCGCCTCGTCGGCCTTCTTGAAGAAGACGCCGCCGATGAGCGGGACGTCCTCCTCGAAGGTGCCGTCGGGGCGGACCGGGTTCACCACCGGCAGACCGTACGCACGACAGACCTTGAGGTCGTCCTCACCGAACGCGGGGGACTGGTGGACCAGACCCGTGCCGTCCTCGGTGGTGACGTACTCGGCGTTGACGACGAAATGCGCCTCGCTCGGGAACTCGACGAGCGCGAAGGGACGGTCGTACGTCCAGCGCTCCATCTCCGCACCCGTGAACGACGGGCCGGTGGTCTCCCAGCCTTCGCCGAGCGCCTTATCGAGCAGCGGCTCGGCGACGACGAGCTTCTCCTCGCCGTCGGTGGCCACGACGTACCTCACGTCGGGGTGGGCGGCGACGGCTGTGTTGGACACCAGCGTCCACGGCGTGGTCGTCCACACCAGCAAGGACGCCTCGCCCGCCAGCGGGCCGCTCGTCAGCGGGAAGCGGACGAAGACCGAGGGGTCCACGACCGTCTCGTAGCCCTGGGCCAGCTCGTGGTCGGACAGGCCGGTGCCGCAGCGCGGGCACCACGGGGCGACGCGGTGGTCCTGGACCAGCAGACCCTTGTTGAAGATCTCCTTCAGCGACCACCAGACCGACTCGATGTACGAGGGGTCCATCGTGCGGTACGCGTCGTCCAGGTCGACCCAGTAGCCCATGCGGTTGGTGAGCTCCGCGAAGGCGTCCGTGTGCCGGGTCACCGACTCGCGGCACCGGGCGTTGAACTCCGCGATGCCGTACGCCTCGATGTCCTTCTTGCCGGAGAAGCCGAGCTCCTTCTCGACGGCGAGCTCGACCGGCAGCCCGTGGCAGTCCCAGCCGGCCTTGCGGCCCACGTGGTAGCCGCGCATGGTGCGGAAGCGCGGGAAGACGTCCTTGAAGACGCGGGCCTCGATGTGGTGGGCACCGGGCATGCCGTTGGCGGTCGGCGGGCCCTCGTAGAACACCCACTCCGGGCGTCCCTCGGACTGCTCGAGGCTCTTGGCGAAGATCTTGCTCTCGCGCCAGAAGTCGAGCACGGCGTGCTCGAGGGCGGGCAGGTCGACCTGGGCGGGTACCTGGCGGTACTGCGGGGGTGCCATCTACGAACTCCTCCGGCGGACAGTTTCTCTTCCGTCGGAGGGACGAGAGCCTGGGCTCCCGCGGTACCACCCTCCTTGGCGGCGCGGGAAGCGCCGCCCCCTCATTGGGGTCGCGATGCCGGGTCTACTCGCCTCACGGCTTTCTTCCGGCGGCTCCGGGGTGATGCTTCACGCCGCGCTCGCCCCCGGGCTCGCACCGTCCCCGGGTCGCTCCTGGCTGCGTACGACGCTACTCGTCCCCATCCAAGCCTTTCGCTCCGCCCAGTGTACGGGCCTTCACAGGGGCGGCACGACCGGTTTCGGGGGGTGCCCGGCGGGCCGCGTACGTGACCCGAATGGCCAGACGGGGGCCGGCCGGTCCCGGGCGGGTTCCGGGGAGCGGATTACCCCGCGGGGAGTTGGGCACAACGGATGCAGGTTCGTCTCACCGCAGGCCGGGGCGGGCCCGAGCGGCGGCGTGCCCCGTTTGCCGCGGCGCTGGGGTCGATTTATCGTCCCAGCACGATTCGCGTGCAAGATCACAATATGTGAAGGGGCCGCGGCCATGGTGGCGAGGAAGACTGCCGAGAGGAATCCGGCGTCCGCGAGATCCACCGCGTCCAAGGCGGCGGCCAAGGGCGCGGGAGGCAAGAAGAGCGCCGCAACCCACCGCGCCGCGTCCCCTGCGAGGAGGACGCCGGCGAGCGGGACAGCGGACGCCGAGGGGAGCGCGATGGCCTCGACGAATCCGGAGAGCGGGCGGGCCCCGGCCGGGACCGCGTCGTCCGGGAGTGCCGCGCCCCGGAAGGCTGCCGCGAAGGAGACGGCGTCGAAGAGGTCGGCCGCCAAAAAGGCAGCTGTGAAGTCGACCGCCTCGAAGACGACGGCCCCCAGGAAGGCGAGCGCGAAGAAGGCCACGGCAACGGCCGAAGCGGCGGCGACGGGAACGTCGGCCGCCAAGCGATCGGCCCCGAAGAAGGCGACCCCCAAGAAGGCGACTGTGAAAAAGGCGACCGTGAAGAAAGCGGCGGCCAAGAAGGCGCCCGCCACGAGCACGGCGCCCAAGGCGCCTGCCGGCAAGACATCGGCCGCCGAGAGGCCCGCTGCCAAGAAGAGGGCTCTCAAGAAGGGCAGCCCCCGCAAGAGCACACCGGTCACCGGGCCGGCGGTCGGAAAGACCTCCGGCAAGGACGCAGTGAGCAGGGAGACAACCGCGGCGAAAGCCGTGGAGGAGACGGCTGCCGGGCCGGAGGCGAAGGCGTCTCCGGTGAAGCGGGCCTCTGCGAGGAAGGCCGTGGCCAAGAAGGCCACGAAAAAGGCCGTACCGGCCGCACAGCAGACAGGAGCCAGGACTGTGGGAGCGAAGAAGACCGCGGTGTCAGCCGGCAGCAGCGCTACAGCGGTGCCCACGGACCGGCCGGCCGCAGCGCCCGGAGAGCTCGCCGTACGGCCGGGCGAGGATCCATGGACCCCCGAAGAGGTCGCCGAGGCCCGCACCGAGCTCGAGGGCGAGGTGGTCCGACTGAATGCCGAGCTCACCACGTCCGAGGCCGCGCTGGCCGGCCTGATGCGGGATTCCGGGGACGGCGCGGGCGACGACGACGCGGACACCGGGAGCAAGAACATCACGCGCGAGCACGAGCTGGCGCTCGCCGCCAACGCCCGGGAAATGCTGGAGCAGACCGAGCGCGCGCTGCTGCGGCTGGAGGCAGGTACATACGGGCTGTGCGAGATCTGCGGCAACCCCATCGGGAAGGCGCGGATGCAGGCGTTCCCGCGCGCCACACTGTGCGTGGAGTGCAAGCAGAAGCAGGAACGGCGGGTCTGAGCGCCGCAGATGTGTGCCGTACCCTCGTGCTCAGTCAGGCACCTAGGTTGAGGGACTCACGTGGCAGAGGCGGAGCGCATCATCGGTACGCCGGATTCGGCTGGGGACGGCGAGGCTGCGGCGCCCGACGTGCCGCCCAAGCGCCGGCGCAGGATCGCCGTGCTGTTCGGTGTGGCCGTCGTGGCGTACCTGATCGACCTCGTCAGCAAGATGATCGTGGTGGCCCGGCTCGAGCACCACGAGCCGATCGAGATCATCGGCGATCTGCTGAGGTTCGAGGCGGTGCGCAACGCCGGCGCGGCCTTCGGCATCGGCGAGGCCTTCACCGTGATCTTCACCGTCATCGCCGCCGCGGTGATCATCGTGATCGCCCGGCTGGCGCGCAAGCTCTACAGCCTGCCCTGGGCCATCGCCCTCGGCCTGCTGCTCGGTGGTGCGCTCGGTAACCTCACCGACCGGATCTTCCGTTCCCCCGGCGTCTTCAAGGGCGCGGTCGTGGACTTCATCGCGCCCGCGCACTTCGCCGTCTTCAACCTCGCCGATTCCGCGATCGTCTGCGGCGGCTTCCTCATCGTGATCCTGTCCTTCCGGGGGCTGGACCCCGACGGGACCGTCCACAAGGACTGACAAGGCATACTCGACGGGTGAGTACGCTTCCCGAAACCCGCACCCTGCCCGTACCCGATGGCCTTGAGGGCGAGCGCGTCGACGCCGTCATCTCCCGGATGTTCGGGTTCTCCCGCACGAAGGCGGCCGAACTCGCGGCGGCCGGGAAGGTGCAGGTCGACGGCTCGGTGGTGGGTAAGTCCGAGCGGGTGCACGGCGGGGCGTGGCTCGAGGTGGAGATGCCGCAGGCTCCCGCGCCGGTGCAGATCGTGGCCGAGCCGGTCGAGGGCATGGAGATCGTGCACGACGACGACGACATCGTCGTGATCGTGAAGCCGGTGGGTGTGGCCGCCCACCCGAGCCCGGGCTGGACCGGGACGACCGTGATCGGCGGTCTCGCCGCTGCCGGGTACCGGATCTCGACCTCGGGTGCCTCCGAGCGCCAGGGCATCGTGCACCGGCTCGACGTCGGCACCTCCGGGCTGATGGTCGTCGCCAAATCGGAGCGGGCGTACACCCTGCTGAAGCAGCAGTTCCGGGACCGTACGGTCGACAAGCGCTACCACGCCCTGGTGCAGGGGCACCCCGACCCGATGAGCGGCACCATCGACGCTCCCATCGGCCGGCACCCCAACCACGACTACAAGTGGGCGGTGACCGCCGAGGGCAAGCCGTCGGTGACGCACTACGACCTGATGGAGGCATACCGGGCGGCCTCGCTGCTGGACATCAAGCTGGAGACCGGCCGTACGCACCAGATCCGGGTGCACATGGCGGCCCACCGCCACCCGTGCGTCGGCGACCTGACGTACGGCGCGGACCCGACGATGGCCAAGCGCCTCGGGCTGACCCGGCAGTGGCTGCACGCGGTGCGCCTCGGCTTCGAGCACCCGTCCGACGGCCAGTGGGTGGAGTACGCGAGCACCTACCCGGACGACCTGCAGCAGGCCCTCGACAGGATCGCGGCGGAGAGCGAGTGACCGGCTACCTGGTGCGGGTCGCCGAAGGACCCGCCGACCGTGAGGCGTGCTTCGCGGTCCGCAAGGAGGTCTTCGTCGTCGAGCAGCGGGTGCCCGCGGAGATCGAGTACGACAGCTTCGACGAGGCCGGCGCCGGCACCGTGCACGTCCTCGCGGTCACCCGTGACGGCACACCGCTCGGGACCGGACGGCTGCTGCACGGGCCGGCCGCCCTCGACAAGACCGGTGGCGATGCCACGGTGGGTTCGCTGGGGCGGCTCGCGGTGCACGAGCGCGCCCGGGGGCTCGGTGTCGGTGTGGCGCTGGTGCGCGCCATCGAGGACGCGGCGCGCGCGCTCGGCCTCACAGCCGTGGACCTGCACGCGCAGACGCACGCGCTCGGGTTCTACGAGCGGCTGGGGTACGAGGCGTACGGCGAGGAGTTCCTCGACGCGGGGATCGGGCACCTGGCGATGCGGCGGAAGCTGTAGCTCGGAGCCACAAGGGCGCTGAGACGGATGAGGCCTCACGCGTGGCACGCTTGAGGCCTTGATCATTGCCTCGACCCCGGCGGAGGGCACACCGTGGACCAATTGGCGCTGGTGCTCGGGTTGTTGCTCGGAGCGGTGGTGACCGTACCGCTGGGGGAGAAGCTCGATCTTCCGGCGCCCGTGCTGATGACCCTGGCGGGCATCGGCCTGGCCTTCGTGCCATTTGTCCCGAATGTCGAGATTCCGCCCGACTTCATTCTGCCGCTGGTGCTGCCGCCGCTGCTGTACGCCAGCGTGCAGCGCACCTCCTGGCGCCAGTTCACGGCCAACGTCCGGCCGATCCTGCTGCTCGCGGTGGCCCTGGTCTTCGTGACGATGGCCGCGGTGGCCGTCGTCGCCAACGCGATCGTGCCCGGGCTGCCGATCGCCGCCGCCCTCGCGCTCGGCGCGCTCGTCGCCCCGCCCGATCCGGTCGCCGCCACCGCGGTGGCCGGACGTCTCGGGCTGCCGCGCCGGCTGGTCTCGATCCTGGAGGGCGAAGGGCTTTTCAACGACGTCACGGCGATCGTGCTCTACCACGTGGCGATCGCGGCGGCCGTCACCGGAACGTTCTCGTGGCCGGGCGCCGGGGGAGAGCTCGTGCTGTCCGCGGTGGTCGCCGTCGCCGTCGGCCTCGCGCTCGGCTGGATCACCAACAAGCTCATGAGCCTGCTGGGCGATGCCACACTCCAGGTCGGTCTGTCGCTGCTGGTGCCGTTCGTCAGCTACGTCCTGGCGGAGGAGCTGCACGGCTCCGGAGTCCTCGCCGTCCTGACCACCGCGCTCTTCCTCGCCGAGCACGGCGCCGACGCGGACGACGTGCTGGGACGGCTGGCCGGGAACACCTTCTGGGAGATCGTCGACACGCTGGTCACCGGAATCGCCTTCGGCCTGATCGGCCTCGAACTGCACAACGTGTTCGGCACCGCCGGCGGACGCGAGCTGCAGATGGTGGGCTGGGGCGCCGCTGTGAGTGCCGTCGTCGTGATCGTGAGGCTGCTGTGGCTGCTGCCCGCCACCTGGCTCGCCAAAAGACTCCACGACATGCGGGACATCGACGAGGAGATCCCCGTCGGCTGGCGCGAGACCGTCGTCATGTGGTGGGCGGGGATGCGCGGTGTGGCCTCGGTCGCGCTGGCGCTCGCCATTCCGCTGAAGACGGACAGCGGCGGGGCCTTCCCGGCCCGCGACGAGATCGTCTTCATCGCCTTCTCGGTGATCATGTCCACTCTTGTGCTGCAGGGCCTGACCCTGCCCTGGCTGGTCAGAAAGCTGGGCGTGCGGGCCGACACCGGTGTCGAGCGGGAGCTGGAGCACGACCTCGCCGTCCGCGCGGCCAAGGCGGCCAAGCGCAGACTGCGGGAGATCGAGGACGGCGAGGACCTGCCCGAGGAGGTCAGCGAGCGGCTGCTGCGCGGGGCGTACGAGATCGGGGCGAGGATCAGTCCGGACATCGTCGACGACGAACGGCGCGAGTGGTACTCCAAGCGGATCCAGCGGCTCAAGACCATGCAC
This sequence comes from uncultured Actinomycetota bacterium, assembly GCA_963836215.1. Taxonomy (GTDB): domain Bacteria; phylum Actinomycetota; class Actinomycetes; order Streptomycetales; family Streptomycetaceae; genus Streptomyces. The sequence continues at coordinate 1,909,480 of CAWIIU010000005.1, read as the reverse complement.
CGCATCCAGCGGGAGATGCTGTCGGCCGCCCGCCACGAGGTGCTGTCGGCCCGCAGCGAGCCCGGCGCCGACCCCGAGATCGTCGACCGGGTGCTGCGCCACCTGGATGTACGCAGCCTCCGCTGAGCGCCGCCGGCTCGTAGGATCCGGGCATGGCACGCACCGTGGTGATCAGTGGCGGGGGGACCGGAATCGGACTCGCGGCGGCGGAGGTCTTCGCCGGCGAGGGGGACCAGGTGGTGCTGGTCGGGCGGCGCGTGGAGGTGCTCGCGCGGGCCGCGGAACGGATTCCCGGTGCCCGCTACTGCGCGGCCGACCTCTCCGAGCCGGCCGGTGCCCGCCGCGCCGCCGCGTTCGCCGAACGGGAGTACGGCACCGTCGACGTCCTCGTCCACAGCGCGGGCGGCAACGGCAACCTGGAACAGCGCGACAGCCACGAGGACCCGCTGGAGGCCGTCGCCCGCGACTGGACCGTGAACTTCCGGCTCAACACCCTCACTGCGGCGCTGCTCACCGAGGCGCTGCGGGACCATCTGGCCACCCCCGGCGGCCGGGTGCTCTTCCTCAGCTCCATCGCCGCCTACCGCGGCTCGGGGCTGCCCCCGTACGCCGCCTCCAAGGCCGCACTCCATCCGTACGCCTTCCGGCTCGCCCGCGAACTCGGGCCGCGCGGCATCACCGTCAACGTGGTCGCGCCGGGGCTCGTCGAGGAGACCGCGTTCTTCGGCGAGGGCGGCTTCCCCGAGGAGCGGCTGCGCACGCTGGTCGAGGAGACGGCGACCGGCCGGATCGCCCACCCCGGCGATGTCGCGCAGACCCTGCGCTTCCTCGCCTCGTCGGCAGCCGGCCACATCACCGCCCAGGTCCTCCAGGTCAACGGTGGTGCCGAGCGCGGCCACTGAGGCCGTCGCAGGGCCCCGCCACGTCCGGCTGCCCGGGTGTCAGCCGCGGCCGGTGCGCGCGGTGCCGTCCTCGGGGGCGATCTGGTTGCGGGTCAGCTCGTCCGGCTTGACCTCCCGCTCCACGGCGTGGGCCGTGGCGATCCGCGGCAGCGCGTACGGATGCCGGTCGCTCAGCCAGGCGATGAGCTGCTCGCGCACCGCGCACCGCACCGTCCAGATGTCGTCCGCGTCCTTCGCGGTGACGACCGCCCGGACCTGGATGGTCGACGGGGTGGTGTCCGTGACGGCGAGCGACCAGTCGCGGCCGTCCCACGCCGGGCACTCGCGCACGACGTCGTGGAGCTTGTCGCGCATCTCCGGGATCGGCGTGGAGTGGTCCAGATGGAAGAAGACGGTCCCGGTCATCTGCACGCCGCCGCGCGACCAGTTCTCGAACGGCTTGCTCGTGAAGTACGAGACGGGCATGGTGATCCGGCGCTCGTCCCAGGTCCGTACGGCGAGGAAGGTGAGCGTGATCTCCTCGATCGTGCCCCACTCGCCGTCGACCACCACGGTGTCACCGATGCGCACCATGTCGCCGAAGGCGATCTGGAGTCCGGCGAACAGGTTGCCCAGGGTCGACTGGGCGGCGACACCGGCGACGATGCCCAGCACACCGGCCGACGCCAGCATCGAGGTCCCCACCGCGCGCATGGCGGGGAAGGTCAGCAGCATCGCCGCGACCGCCACCACACCGACGACGGCGATGACGACCCGCTGGATCAGCGTCACCTGTGTCCGCACCCTGCGGACCCGGGCGGGGTCGCGGGTGGCCGCGGCGTAACGGGTGTAGGTGGACTCCACGATGGCCGTCGCGATCCGCACGACCAGCCAGGACGAGGCGCCGATCAGGACCAGCGTCAGCAACTGTCCGATACCGGCCTGATGTTCCTTGATGCTCCGAATGTCCGCTTGTCGATAGGTCGCGCGAAGCAGTGCGGTGCACATCACGACCTGCAACGGCAGGCGGCAACGGCGCAGCAGGCCCCACAACGGGGTCTCGGTGTGCCGGGAGTCCTCTCGGCGCAGCAGCAGGTCGACCAGCCAACCCACGATCAGCGTGAGGACGACCGAGCCGCCAATGACGATCAATGGGCGCAGCACGTTCTCCATGCCTTCGAACGTAACCTGGCGGCATGGACATCATGCTTTTCCATTCGACCTTTGGTCAGCGGCCGGCCGTCCGCCAGGCCGCCGATCGGCTGCGCGCCGCAGGTCACGAGGTGTGGACGCCCGATCTTTTCGACGGCAGGACATTCGCCACAGTCGAGGAGGCACGGGCGTACAGGGACGAGGTCGGCACCGAAGAGCTGCTCAAGCGGGCGATCGCGGCGGCTGCCCCGCACGCCGACCGGGGCCTGGTGTACGCGGGCTTCTCGCTGGGTGCGTCCATCGCCCAGACACTGACGCTCGCCGACGAGAAGGCCCGCGGTCTGCTGCTGTTGCACGGCACCGGTGACATCGCGGAGGGCGCGGCGGTCGACGAACTCCCCGTGCAGCTGCATGTCGCCGACCCCGATCCGTCCGAGCCGCACGACTGGCTGACCGCCTGGTATCTGCTGATGGGCCGCGCGGGCGCCGATGTCGAGGTCTACCGCTACCCGGGCGCCGGGCACCTCTACACCGACCCGGACCTGCCCGACCACGACGCGGAGGCGGCCGAGCAGACCTGGCGGGTGGCGCTCGGCTTCCTGGAGAGCCTCACGCCACCCGCGGCGGAACAGGGCTGAGAACGGCCCTCAGCGCACCGGCTGGTTCACCCGCTCCACCTTCTGCGTACCATTGAGCGTGCGGTACGAGCGGGCCCACTTGGCGGTCGCCCCGGGCGCGGACTTGTCGGACAGGACGTAGTAGTCCATCTGCGAGCGCTCGGCGGTGACATCGAGAACGCCGTAGCCGTGACTGTCCATGTCCAGCCACTTCACATGGCGGTTGGCGGCCTTGACCGCCGCTTGGGCCACCAGCGAGACCGTGCCGGGCGCGACATGGAGGATGTCGTCCAGGTTGTCCGAGGTCACCGAGGTCACCACGAACTCGGTGGCCGCGGACGGCGACAGCGGGTAGGTCGCCGCCTTGACCGGTACGTCGTTGGCCCACGCCATGTGGATGTCGCCGGTGAGGAAGACCGTGTTCTTGATGCCGCGCTGTGTGAGGTGGTTCAGCAGCTCCTTGCGGTCGTCGGTGTAGCCGTCCCACTGGTCGACGTTGACCGCCAGACCCTCCTTGGGCAGGCCCAGCAACTCCGCTATCGGTTCCAGGAGATGGGCCGGCAGCGCGCCGAAGGCGACCGGCGAGATCATCACCGAGGTGCCGACCAGCTTCCAGGACGCGTCCGACCCGGCCAGACCCGCCTTGAGCCAGTCCAGCTGCGCACGGCCGGTGATCGTACGTTCCGGGTCGTCCACACTGCCGTTGCCGACCTTCGCCTGCTGCGAGCGGAAGGAGCGCAGATCCAGCAGATGCAGATCCGCGAGCTTGCCGAAGCGCAGCCGGCGGTAGACCGTGCCCTCGGTCGAGGCGCGCACGGGCATCCATTCGAAGTACGCCTGCCGGGCCGCCGCGGCGCGGGCGGCGAAGTCGCCCTCGGTGCCGGGCGTGTGGTTCTCGGCGCCGCCGGACCAGGCGTCGTTGGCGATCTCGTGGTCGTCCCAGATCGCGACGACGGGGTGCGCGGCGTGCAGCGCCTGGAGGTCGGGGTCCGTCTTGTACGTGGCGTGGCGCACCCGGTAGTCGGCGAGGGTGACGATCTCGTTCTTCGGCGAGTGCTGCCGGACGACGTACTCGGGGTCGGGGTAGCCGCCGGTCGCGTACTCGTAGATGTAGTCGCCGAGATGGAGGATCGCGTCCAGGTCGGTGCGGGCGGCCAGATGCCGGTACGCGGAGAAGTAGCCGGACTCCCAGTTGGCGCAGGAGACCACACCGAAGCGCACACCGGGGGTGGCGGCATCGGTGGCCGGGGCGGTGCGGGTGCGGCCCACGGCCGAGACGCTTCCGCCCGCGCTGAAGCGGAAGTGGTAGACGGTCTCCGGGCGGAGCCCCCGGACGTCGACCTTGACCGTGTGGTCGGACCCGGCGCGCGCCGTCGTGGCGCCGCGGGCGACGACCCGGCCGAAGTCCTTGTCCTCCGCGACCTCCCAACTCACCGGGGTGTCGGGGCCCTTGCCGGAGCCCGGCAGGGACTCGGGTGTGGGGGTGACGCGGGTCCACAGCAGTACACCGTCGGGCAACGGGTCTCCGGATGCGAGACCGTGCAGGAAGGCGGGGGCCTGTGCGGCGGTGGCCGCGGCGGCGGACGTGGCGACCGCGATGGCGGGCGCGGCGACGACAGCAGTGGCGGCAGCGGCCTTGACGACCGTGCGGCGACTGGGAGTTGCGAGGTTTCGACTGGTCACGGCCGATCAGACTACTGACCGGTATACCGAATGGGCGAGCGAACGGACAAAGTTCGCCCGCCCATCGGCGGCGGTCAACCGGCGCGTTCCCCCACGGCCGTTCGGGAGCGGCCGGGACGGCCCTCAGGACGGTCCGGGCATACTTCGCGGATCAGCCCTTGAGCGCCTTGTCGATCGCCGCGGTGTACTGCTCCACCGTCATCGGCGGGTTGTCGCTGCCCTCCGCGGTGACCTTCTTGCCGTCCATCTTCAGCGTCGGGGTGCCGCCGGCCCCGCTCTTGTCGAACGTCGCCGACATCTTCATCGCCCAGGCGTCGAACGTCCCGTCCTCGACGTTCTTCTTGAAGGCGGCGTTGCTCTTCAGCGCCGGGACCGTGTCCGCGACCTCGAGCAGGTACGAGTCCTTGGCGAACTTGTCCTGGGTCTCCTCGGGGTGGAACTTCGCCGAGTAGAGCGCCGCCTTGTACGCGGAGAAAGCCTCGGGGCTGACGTCGAGCGCCGCGCCGAGCGCGCTGAGCGCGTTCTTGGAGCCCTCGCCCTGGTCGGCGTTGTCGATGAAGGTGGCGCCGATGTACTTCAGCTTGTACTTGCCGGCGTCGACGTCCTTGTTGACCGTCTCGCCGACCGCCTGCTCGAAGCTCGCGCACACCGGGCAGCGGGAGTCCTCGTACAGCTCCAGTGTCTTCTTCGCGGCCGGCTTGCCGATGACGACGGTCGTGCCGTTCTCGCCCTCGGTGTTCTTGGGGGCCGTGATGTTCTTCTCGTCCTTCACCGACTCCCAGTGGCCGGGCTTGTTGGCCTGCATGATGGCGTATCCCGCGCCGCCGGCGATCGCGAGGACCACGATCGTCGAACCGATGACGACGAGCTGGCGGCGGGTCTTGTCCTTCTTGGCCTGGCGCTCGCGCTCCTGGCGCAGCCGCTCGCGGGCCGCTGCCTTGTTGGCCTGGCTGTTACGTGCACTCATGCTGTTTCACTCCGTGAATGTTCCTCGGAAGCTTCCGAGGAAAGAAGAAAAGGACTGCGGGCTCAGGCGAAGACTGCGGCCGAGCGCGGCGGTCCCCGCCGTCCGACGGAGTGCACGAGCAGACGGGTGCGGGAGGCGGCGGCCTCGGCCGGTGCCGGGCTCGCCGCACGGCGGCGGCTTCCGTGCCCCGCGGCCGGGCCCGCCGCGACGACGGCCAGCAGGAGCGGCCGGAAGGTGAAGGCGCCCACCGCCCGCAGCAGACCGGCCAGCGCCGACTCGCCGCGCCGCAGCCAGGCCGCGGCGAGCAGCCCGACCGAGACATGGGCGGCGAGCAGCAGCCAGGGCAGGGCAGGGGCGGGGGAGTGCAGCAGCGCGCCCGCGTCGTAGTCGGCGCCGGCCACTCCGGGCAGCCGGGTCCCCACACCGCCGCCGCACAGCACGTCCAGACCGACGGTGCGCAGCGAACCGGCGACGGGCCCGCCGCCCGGGCCGTAACAGAGGTCCTGGCCGGTGGTGAACACGGTGTCCGCGGCCAGTTCGAGCGGGACCAGCAGCCCCGCTATCCGCCAGTAACTCCGCTCGCGGCCCGACAGGGCGTAGGCCACGGCGAAGACACCCGCCGACAGCCCGGCGAGCATGGGCCAGGGCAGCGGAACCCGGGAGAGCAGCACATGGGAGGCGGCGGACAGCGTCACGACCACAGCCGTGAAGATCGCTGCCCGCAGCGCCCTGAGCTGCATCTCCGACACGTTCATCACCCGGGAGTGTCCCACGGCTCCCTGAGAGAGACCTTAAAGGATCCGGTCGCCCAGGAAGGGAGCCGGCCTGCCCTACAGGCCCGGGATCCGGCCGTTGCGGAACAGGTCAACGAAGATCTGGTGGTCCCGGCGTGCCCGCGTGCCGTAGCTGTGTGCGAAGTCCACCAGCAGCTCCGCGAAGCCGTCCTCGTCCGCCGCGATCGCCGCGTCGATGGCCCGCTCGGTGGAGAACGGCACCAGCGAATGGCCGGACTCGTCGTCCGCGGCGCCGTGCATCGTGGCCGTCGCCCGGCCGAGGTCCGCGACGACCGCCGCGATCTCCGCCGGGTCGTCGATGTCCGACCAGTCCAGGTCCACCGCGTACGGGGAGATCTCGGCGACCAGCTGACCGGCGCCGTCCAGCTCCGTCCAGCCGAGCCACGGGTCCGCGTGGTCCTGCAGGGCCCGCTGCGAGATCACCGTGCGATGGCCCTCGTGCTGGAAGTACTCCCGCACGGTCGGGTCGTCGATGTGCCGGGACACCGCGGGCGTCTGCGCCTGCTTCATGTAGATCACGACGTCGTTCTCGAGGGCGTCGCTGTTGCCCTCCAGCAGGATGTTGTACGACGGCAGACCGGCGGACCCGATGCCGATGCCGCGCCTGCCGACCACGTCCTTCACGCGGTACGAGTCGGGCCGGGTGAGGCTGGACTCGGGCAGCGTCTCCAGATAGCCGTCGAAGGCGGCGAGCACCTTGTAGCGGGTCGCCGCATCGAGCTCGATCGAACCGCCGCCGGAGGCGAAGCGGCGCTCGTAGTCGCGGATCTCGGTCATCGAGTCCAGCAGCGAGAAGCGGGTGAGCGAGCGGGCGGCGCGCAGCGCGCCCAGCAGCGGGCCCTCGGCGGTGTCCAGCGTGAACGGCGGCACCTCGTCGTTCTTGGCGCCGGTCGCCAGGGCGTGGATCCGCTCACGGTAGGCGGCGGCGTATATCCGCACCAGCTCGCTGATCTGTTCGTCGCTGAGCGCCTTCGTGTAGCCGATGAGCGCCAGGGAGGCCGCCAGCCGCTTCAGGTCCCAGGTGAACGGGCCGACGTAGGCCTCGTCGAAGTCGTTGACGTTGAAGATCAGCCGCCCGTTGGCGTCCATGTACGTGCCGAAGTTCTCGGCGTGCAGGTCGCCGTGGATCCACACCCGGCCGGTGCGCTCGTCCAGGTACGGGCCGCTCTGGACCGGCCCGCCCGTGCCGTTCTCCCGGTCCAGGTCGCTGTAGAACAGGCAGGCGGTGCCCCGGTAGAAGGCGAAGGCCGAAGCCGCCATCTTCCGGAACTTGACCCGGAAGGCGGCCGGGTCGGCGGCCAGGAGCTCGCCGAAGGCGGTCCCGAATACGGCGAGAATCTGCTCGCCGCGCTGTTCGGCCGTGACCTCGGCGTGGTGCGAATCCGACATCGCTGAGTGCCTCCTGGTGCATGGCAAATAGGGCAGGTGCTTCCGGCGTTCCAACGCTCGACGGTACTCGGGAGTGCCCGCCGGTTGTCAGTGGAGGGTCGTAGACTTCCACGCTGTCCGCCCAGTCCGTTCGTGCCGTTCCCTGGAGGCCTCCACCGTGACCAAGCCGCCGTTCACGCACCTGCATGTGCACACTCAGTACTCGCTGCTGGACGGTGCCGCGCGGCTGAAGGACATGTTCGACGCGTGCAACGAGATGGGCATGTCGCACATCGCGATGACGGACCACGGAAACCTCCACGGGGCGTACGACTTCTTCCACTCGGCGAAGAAGGCCGAGGTCACCCCGATCATCGGCATCGAGGCCTACGTGGCCCCCGAGTCCCGCCGGAACAAGCGGAAGATCCAGTGGGGCCAGCCGCACCAGAAGCGCGACGACGTCTCCGGTTCCGGTGGCTACACCCACAAGACCATCTGGGCGGCGAACCAGACCGGACTGCACAACCTCTTCAAGCTCTCCTCCGACGCCTACGCCGAGGGCTGGCTGCAGAAGTGGCCGCGTATGGACAAGGAGACCATCGCCCAGTGGTCCGAAGGGCTCATCGCCTCCACCGGCTGCCCTTCCGGCGAGCTGCAGACCCGGCTGCGTCTCGGACAGGTCGACGAGGCCCTGAAGGCGGCCGCCGAGTACCAGGACATCTTCGGCAAGGACCGCTATTTCCTGGAGCTGATGGACCACGGCATCGAGATCGAGCGCCGGGTCCGTGACGGACTCCTGGAGATCGGCAAGAAGCTCGGCATCCCGCCGCTCGTGACGAACGACTCGCACTACACGTACTCCCACGAGGCCGGGGCGCACGACGCGCTGCTGTGCATCCAGACCGGCAAGAACCTCTCGGACCCGGACCGCTTCCGCTTCGACGGCACCGGTTACTACCTGAAGTCCACCGAAGAGATGTACGCGGTGGACTCCTCGGACGCCTGGCAGGAGGGGTGCGCCAACACCCTCCTGGTGGCCCAGCAGATCGACACCACCGGCATGTTCGAGGCGAAGAACCTCATGCCGAAGTTCGACATCCCCGAGGGCTACACCGAGATCACCTGGTTCCAGGAGGAGGTCCGGGTCGGCATGAACCGCCGCTACCCGGGCGGCGTCCCCGAGGACCGCCAGAAGCAGGCCGAGTACGAGATGGACGTCATCATCCAGATGGGGTTCCCGGGGTACTTCCTCGTGGTCGCCGACTTCATCATGTGGGCCAAGAACAACGGCATCGCGGTGGGCCCCGGCCGAGGGTCCGCGGCCGGCTCGATCGTGGCGTACGCGATGGGCATCACCGACCTCGACCCGATCGAGCACGGGCTGATCTTCGAGCGGTTCCTCAACCCCGAGCGTGTCTCCATGCCCGATGTCGACATCGACTTCGACGAGCGCAGGCGCGTCGAGGTGATCCGGTACGTCACCGAGAAGTACGGCGCCGACAAGGTCGCCATGATCGGCACCTACGGAAAGATCAAGGCGAAGAACGCGATCAAGGACTCGGCGCGCGTCCTCGGCTATCCGTACGCCATGGGCGACCGGCTGACCAAGGCCATGCCCGCCGACGTCCTCGGCAAGGGCATCGACCTCAGCGGCATCACGGACCCCTCGCACCCGCGCTACAGCGAGGCCGGCGAGATCCGCGGGATGTACGAGAACGAGCCGGACGTGAAGAAGGTCATCGACACCGCCAAGGGCGTCGAGGGCCTGGTCCGGCAGATGGGTGTGCACGCCGCCGGCGTGATCATGTCCAGCGAGCCCATCGTCGACCACGCCCCGATCTGGGTGCGGCACACCGACGGCGTCACCATCACACAGTGGGACTACCCGCAGTGCGAGTCGCTCGGCCTGCTGAAGATGGACTTCCTGGGCCTGCGGAACCTCACGATCATGGACGACGCCGTCAAGATGGTGAAGTCCAACAAGGGCATCGATCTCGAGCTGCTCTCGGTGGCGCTGGACGACCCCAAGACATACGAACTGCTCTGCCGCGGTGACACGCTCGGTGTCTTCCAGTTCGACGGCGGTCCGATGCGCTCGCTGCTGCGGCTGATGAAGCCCGACAACTTCGAGGACATCTCCGCCGTCTCGGCCCTCTACCGGCCGGGCCCGATGGGAATGAACTCCCATACGAACTACGCCCTCCGCAAGAACGGCCAGCAGGAGATCACGCCGATCCACCCGGAGCTGGAGGAGCCTCTCAAGGAGGTTCTCGGCGTCACCTACGGCCTGATCGTCTACCAGGAGCAGGTGCAGAAGGCCGCCCAGATCATCGCGGGTTACTCGCTCGGCGAGGCCGACATCCTGCGCCGCGTGATGGGCAAGAAGAAGCCCGAGGAGCTGGCGAAGAACTTCGTCCTGTTCCAGGAGGGCGCGCGGAAGAACAAGTACTCGGACGAGGCCATCCAGGCGCTGTGGGACGTGCTGGTCCCCTTCGCCGGATACGCGTTCAACAAGGCGCACTCCTCGGCGTACGGCCTGGTCACCTACTGGACCGCGTATCTCAAGGCGAACTACCCCGCCGAGTACATGGCGGCGCTCCTCACCTCGGTCAAGGACGACAAGGACAAGTCCGCCGTCTATCTGAACGAGTGCCGCCGCATGGGCATCAAGGTGCTGCCGCCCAATGTGAACGAGTCCCAGTCGAACTTCGCCGCCCAGGGCGACGAGGTGATCCTCTTCGGCCTCTCCGCCGTCCGCAACGTCGGGACGAACGTCGTCGAGTCGATCATCCGGTCCCGCAAGGCCAAGGGGAAGTACACCTCCTTCCCCGACTTCCTCGACAAGGTCGAGGCCGTCGTCTGCAACAAGCGCACGGTCGAGTCGCTGATCAAGGCCGGCGCCTTCGACGAGATGGGCCACACCCGCAAGGGCCTGGTCGCCCACCACGAGCCGATGATCGACAACGTGGTGGCGGTCAAGCGCAAGGAGGCCGAGGGGCAGTTCGACCTCTTCGGCGGCATGGGCGACTCCGCCGACGGCGCGTCCGACGAGCCGGGCTTCGGGCTCGATGTCGAGTTCTCCGACATCGAGTGGGACAAGTCCTATCTGCTCGCCCAGGAGCGCGAGATGCTCGGCCTCTACGTCTCCGACCATCCGCTCTTCGGCATCGAGCACGTCCTCAGCGACAAGACCGACGCCGCGATCTCCCAGCTCACCGGCGGCGAGCACTCCGACGGCGCGGTGGTCACCATCGGCGGCATCATCTCGGGCCTGCAGCGCAAGATGACCAAGCAGGGCAATGCCTGGGCGATCGCCACGGTCGAGGACCTGGCCGGCTCCATCGAGTGCATGTTCTTCCCCGCGACGTATCAGCTGGTGTCCACGCAGCTCGTCGAAGACACGGTCGTGTTCGTCAAGGGGCGGCTCGACAAGCGCGAGGACATTCCGCGGCTCGTCGCCATGGAGCTGATGGTCCCCGACCTCTCGTCCGCGGGCACCAACGCCCCGGTGGTCGTCACCATCCCCACGGTGAAGGTCACTCCGCCGATGGTCAGCAGGCTCGGCGAGATCCTCAGCCACCACAAGGGCAACACCGAGGTGCGGATCAAGCTGCAGGGGCCCCGCAAGACGACGGTGCTCCGGCTCGACCGGCACCGCGTCCAGCCGGATCCGGCGCTGTTCGGCGATCTGAAGGTGCTGCTCGGCCCCTCCTGCCTGGCCGGCTGACCTTCTCCACGGCGGCCGGATCCCCGCCGCCACGTGACCGCATACGGAAGGGGCACGCCCGTCATGGGCGTGCCCCTTCCGCTGCGTGCGGCTCGGTCAGTTGTGGCCGAAGCGACGCTGATGTTTACGGGCGACATCCGCCGGGCTTCCCTGGGCCTGTGACTGCGGCTGCGCCTGCGATTCGTAGGCGGTGGTCTTGGCCTGTTCACTGCCGCGCTCCGCCTGCGAGCGCTCCTGTTGGCTGCCCTTGCGGTTCTTGTTCTTGGCCATGGTGTGCCTCCATCTGGATCTAGGGGCCAGGGCCGCGACCAGACTCACATAAAGGACAATACGCCGCATTTTGGATCATTGCGGTGGGTAAGGTGCCCTTGTCAAGGGCCCTTTCGGGGGATCCGCCACGCCGATGATCGAGTTCCGGACGTTAACCCTCACGTGGTCGGGCAGACTCGAAGGAAACCCGGAACAATCCCCGGACCGGAATCTCCCCCCGGTCCGAACCATTCCCCGATCCCGAAGTTCCCGAAAGAGGGTGGAACGCGTGGACCGCTGCGTTGTTCTGGTGGACGCCGGATACCTGCTGGGCGCCGCCGCGAGCCTGCTGGCCGGGGAACCGGCGCGTTCCCGCATCACCGTCGACCATGCCGCCCTCATCCAGGGTCTGCGCGAGCTCGCCGAAGCCGATACGGAACGCCCGCTGCTGCGCATCTACTGGTTCGACGGCGCCCCCGACCGCGTCCCCCAGCCCGAGCACCGACGGCTGCGCGTCATGCCGCGTGTCACCGTCCGGCTCGGCGCGCTGACCCGCAGCGACGGCCGGTGGGCCCAGAAGGGCGTGGACGCGGCCATGCACGCGGAGCTCACCGAACTGGCCAGAAATCGCGCCTGCTCGGACGTGGTGCTCGTGACCGGGGACGGGGATCTGCTGCCCGGACTGATGTCGGCCAAGGAACACGGCGTCGCCGTCCACCTCTGGGCGGTGCAGGCCGCGGACGGCGACTACAACCAGTCCGAGGACCTGGTCGCGGAGGCCGACGAGCGGCGCGTGCTCGACCGGGCCTGGATCACCACCGCCGTACGGGCCAAGGAACTCACCGGCATCTGCGCGCCCCCTCCCGCACCCCGCCCCGAGATCGCGGCGATCCTCTCGGCTCCGCTGCCCGAGTCCGCGCTCGCCGCCTCCCAGGAGCGGGCGGCCGAGGCCGTACGCAACGGGACAGCGCCCACACGCTCCGACAACGGCGCCGAACCGGTCCCCGCCCCCTCCACATCCAAGGGCGTCCCCACCCCCAAGGACCTGGCGAGCCTGCGCGCCCCCGGTCCGCACCCGCCGCAACACCCGCCGAACGCCACCCTGCGCTGGTCCTCCGACCGGGGCTGGGTCGAGCGGGCCGGCGGCGGCCCGGTGGGCGAGCCGCCCGAGACCGCGTCGCTGCCGACACTCGCCCAGCTCACCAGCGCCGAGCAGCGCTGGGCCGACCGTGAGGAGGACATCACGACGGTCGGCGGTGACCCGTTCGAGGTCGGTCAGGTCTTTGCCCGTCGCTGGATGGCACGGCTTCCGGAGACCGGACATGTGCAGACGCTGTCCACGATGTACCCGCGCATCCCGCATCGCATCGACGGCGAACTGCTGCGCTACGCAGCACGTTTCGGTCTGCTGGCACACAAGGACGACCAGATCGACGAGCACGACCGCTATGCGATCCGCGCGGGATTCTGGCGCGAGATCGATGTCCGGGCGGCCGCGGAACACGCCCCGGCCGGGGAGTAGTGCGGGCGACCCCGTAGTCTCGTACCTCGTGAGTACGGTGTGTGTGGTGCGGCAACTGGTGAAGACGTACCCCGCCGCGCGCGCCCGGCGCGGAACCCCGGCAACGCCCGAGGTAAGGGCCACCGACGGGATCAGTCTCGACGTCCGCGCCGGTGAGATCTTCGGTCTGCTCGGCCCCAACGGCGCCGGCAAGTCCACGCTCGTACGCCAGCTGACCGGTCTGATGCGGCCCGACTCCGGCACCGTCGAGGTGCTCGGACACGATCTCGTACGCCATCCCGAACGCGCCGCGCGGCTCATCGGCTACCTCGGGCAGGAGTCCACCGCCCTCGACGAGCTGACCGTCGGCCTCGCCGCCGAGACGACCGGACGGCTGCGCGGACTGACCACGCGCGACGCACGGGCCGAGCGGGACACCGTCCTGGAGGAGCTCGGACTGACCGGCCTCGCCGGCCGTCCGCTGAAGAAACTCTCCGGCGGCCAGCGGCGGCTCGCCTGCTTCGCGGCCACGCTCGTCGGGGAGCGCCCGCTGCTCGTCCTGGACGAGCCGACGACCGGCATGGACCCCGTCGCGCGGCGCGCGGTGTGGGCGGCGGTCGACCGCCGCCGGGCGGTGAACGGGGCGACCGTCGTACTCGTAACCCATAACGTGATCGAGGCGGAGACCGTCCTCGACCGGGTCGCCGTACTGGAGCGGGGCCGGGTGATCGCCTGCGATACCCCGGCCGGGCTGAAGGAACGGGTCGCCGGTGAGGTCCGGGTCGAACTGGTGTGGCGCGAGCGGGCACCGCTGGACGTGCCGGAGGTCGCCGCGCTGCGCCCCTCCGCGCAGGAGGCCGGGCGCCGGTGGGTGCTCAGGCTGGCGCCGGACGAGGCGCGAGCGGCGGTCGCGGCGGTGACGGGCGGCGCCGCGTTCGCGGCCCTCGACGACTTCACGCTGACGACACCGAGCCTGGAGGACGTGTATCTGGCGCTCGGGGGGAACGCGACGAAGGGGCTGGTCAAGGCGTGAGCATCGTTCCCGTGGAGGCGTTGTCCGAACGGACCGGAGGGCAGCTGAGGGTCGCCGACGCGGCGGCCACGGCTGCCGCGCCGCTTGCGCCCCGGGCCCGGCTGCTGCCGGCGCTCGGCGCCGTGTACAGCGCGCAGCTGTCACGGGCGCGGGTCGCCCGGATACCGCTGCTGTTCGTGGCGACCTTCCAGTCCGTCGGGATCATGGTCCTCATGCGCGGGGTGGTGGACGGCGGCGCCGAGGCGCGGGCCGTGGTCGCCGGGTCCTCGGTGCTGGTGGTCGCCTTCGTCGCGCTGAATCTGCTCGCCCAGTACTTCGGGCAGCTGCGGGCGAGCGGCGGCCTCGACCACTACGCCACGCTCCCGGTACCGCCGGCCGCCGTGGTGCTCGGGGCTGCCGGAGCGTACGCCTCCTTCACCGTGCCCGGCACGGTCGTCACCGCCGTCACCGGCAGCGTGCTCTTCCAGCTGCCCATGACGCATCTGTGGATTCTCGTGGCCGTCGTCCCGCTCAGCGGGGCCGCGCTCGCCGGTCTCGGCGCGGCGCTGGGGCTGCTCGCGCCGCGCCAGGAACTGGCCACCCTGCTCGGACAGTTGGGCATGTCGGCGGCACTGCTGCTGGGTGTGCTGCCGGCGGACCGGCTGCCGGGGCCGATCGCCTACGCGCGTGATCTGCTGCCGTCGACGTACGGCGTCGAGGCACTGGCCGCGACGTTCGACGCCTCGCCCGACTGGGCGGTGGTCGCTCTCGACCTGGTCGTCTGCGCGGTGGTGGGTGTCGTGTCGCTGACGGTCGCGACCTGGGCGTACCGTCGGGCGGCGGTCCGGTGAGGCGCCGCGCGAACACGTTTGGCACGATGGCGGGGTGACTGCACCGCTGACACCGCCTCATCAGCCTTCCCCGGACGACCCGTGGCAGGCGCCGTCGACGGGTCCCGTACCCGCCAACCCGGAGTACGCGGATGACGCGCTGCACCCCGGCGAGGGGGATGACCCGGACATGAAGACGGATCTGCGGGACAGCGTCGTCGTGGTGGTCGCCGTGGCGGTGGCCGGCGTGGCGCTGGGGCTCTTGTGGCTGTGGCTGGCACCGCGCGTGCCGCTGGTCTCCGACGGCAAGGCCGTCTTCCTCAAGGACACCGAGGGCGAGGAGGCGGTCGGCGCAGACGGAACGTTTGCCCTGATCGCCCTGGCCTTCGGCGCGGTGAGCGCGGCGGCGGTGTTCCTGGCCAGGCGCCGCGGCGGCATCCCGATCGTGGTCGGGCTCGCGCTCGGCGGGCTGCTGGGGTCGCTGGTGGCGTGGGGGATCGGTGAGTGGTTCGGCCCCACGGACGACGTGGTCGCGCATGCCCGTGCGGTGGGCGAGGGCGTGGTGTTCGACGCGCCGCTGGAGCTGAAGGCGAAGGGCGCGCTGCTGGCGTGGCCGGTGGCGGCGATGGTCGTCCACCTGGCGCTGACGGCCCTGTTCGGGCCGCGCGACCCGGAGCCGGAATGGCCACCGGCGCCGTGGGGGCAGGGCCCCGACAAGACCTGACGCGGCGGGGCATTCCCGCCCCGGTCCGCCCTCTGCGGCCCGGTGACCGTGGGGAGCTACCCCGTGTCCCGGGTCCGGCTCTGCCCGGACCGGTGTCGCCCGTCAGCGGTGGCCTGATGCTCCGGACGTTGGGAGGCCCCCGTCCCGGCCCGGGTCCGCCCGGACCTGCGTCCCTCCGCGCGCGGTGGTCTCATGCTCCGGACGTTGGGAAACACCCCGTGTCCCGGGGCCGGCTTCGGACGGACCTGTGCCGCCCGTGGCGCGGTGGCCTCACGTTCCAGGCCCGGCTCTGCCCGGGCCTGTGCCGCCCGTCGGGCGGGTGGCCTGATGCTCCGGACGTTGGGAGGCCCCCGTCCCGGCCCGGGTCCGCCCGGACCTGCGTCCCTCCGCGCGCGGTGGTCTCATGCTCCGGACGTTGGGAAACACCCCGTGTCCCGGACCCGGCTGCGCCCGGATCTGCGACGCCCGTCGCGCGGTGGCCTTACGCTCCGGACGCGCGGCTGATCGCCGCCGGCACCGCGGACGTCAGGGTCGTCAGGTCCGACGGGGCGAGCTCGATCTCCAGGCCGCGACGGCCCGCCGAGACGCAGATCGTGCGGTGCTCGGAGGCCGACGTGTCCAGGACCGTGCGGAGGCGCTTGCGCTGGCCCAGGGGGGAGATGCCGCCCCGGACGTAGCCCGTGGTGCGTTCCGCAGCCGCCGGGTCGGCCATCGTCGCGCGCTTGCCGCCCACCGCCGCGGCCAGTGCCTTGAGGTCCAGCTTGCCCGCCACGGGAACCACCGCGACCGTCAGTTCGCCGTCGACGTCCGCGACGAGGGTCTTGAACACCCGGTCGGGGGAGACGCCCAGCGCCTCGGCCGCCTCCTCGCCGTAGGAGGCCGACGCCGGATCATGCTCGTACGCGTGCACGGTGAACTCCGTGCCCGCCGCGGTCAGCGCGACCGTCGCGGGCGTACCGCCCGGCTTCCTGGGCTTCTTCCCCATGGCAGGGCGCTCCTGTTCAGTTGGGGCTTGTCGGCGACCGCGTCAGATCGACCGCGGGCAGCGACGGAAGGTGCCGGATCACCGCGGTCTCGGCGCGCAGCAGCTTCAGCTCCTCGCGCAGCCTGGCCGCCGTGTCTCCCGCCTCCAGCAGCCGCTGCTTCGCAGGAGTGTCGAGGACGGCCGCCGCGGCGACGAGATACGACACCACCGACGGCTCGTCCGGCAGGTCCGCGCCCGTCGACAGTGAGCGCTCCCGGGCCCCCGCCAGCCGCTTCTGGTAGCTGCGGAAGGCCCGCAGCACGCCTTCGGCCAGCGTGCCCGCGCCCTCGCCGGTCTCCTCCGGGATCTCCTCGACCTCGGCGGTCAGAAAGGGACCGCTCGCGTCCACGGAGATCAGCCGGATGCGGGTCGTGCCGGTGGCGAGCACCTCGAAACTGCCGTCGTCGCGCTCGCGGATCGTCGCCGCGTCGGCGATGCAGCCCACGGAGTGGAAGGCCCGGATCGGGTCCTCGCCGAAGCCCGCCGCCGGCCCGCGCTCCTGGAGCGCGGTCTGGTCCGGCATACCGGGGCGGGTCGGCGCGACCTCGCCCCCGTCGCGGATGGCGACCACGGCGAAGCGGCGCGGTTCGGACTCGTCCGTCTTCAGCAGTTCGCGCATCATGGCGCGATACCGCTCCTCGAACACGTTCAAGGGCAGGACGAGGCCCGGGAACAGCACGGAGTTGAGCGGGAAGAGGGGGAGACGTGCGGTGGTCACAACGGTCAAGCGTAATGGTCCGCGGACCCGCTCCGTCCTGCCCTTGTCCGGAGAGGCCTCATCGATGCGAGCTGCAGCCGCACACCGTCCCGCGCATCGAGGAACTGGCTGAGCGGATCATCCGAGAAGTAGGTCCATGGGAAGGATGTGGCGTATGGCCCAATCAGTCTGAACTGTTCCAGGGCCGCCTCCCACCGCCCTCGCCCGAGCAGCACGTACACGGTCAGATTGCGCACCTCGGCGGGCCAGGGGTCACCGGCCCCGTAGTCCGCCGAGAGCCGGATCGCCATGTCGGCCGCCGCGTCGATCCGGTCGTCCTGAACGGAGTTGGTGTCGCCGCTCAGCAGCTGCGCGAACGCCGCCCGCACCGGCAGAGCCTGCACCAGGGAACCGGGCAGCGCGTCCGCCGCCGCCTTCTCGGCGAAGTCGAAGCACTCGCGGTGCGAGCCGTACCACTGGGCGGACAGATACTGCAGGGCCGCGACATGGCACCCGTAGTGGTGCGACGCACGACGTACGGCCTGCTCCCACAGCGACTCGAAGGCCGTGTGCGTGACATGGGTGCCGCGCGCGTGGTCCAGCGCGATACGCCACGGCACGGGGTCCTTCGGCTCGGCCTCGGCCGCCGCGTCGATCAGCGGGCCGACCTCGCGCAGCCGCTCCGCGCGCGCAGGCGACTCCCAGGCCCTGCGGACCGCGACCTCCGCCTTGAGGACCAGGGCGTCCGGGTCGCGGGGCGCGGCGGCGAACCAGGACGTCAGCCACTCGTCGCGGTTCAGCGCGAAGGCGGCGAGTCGCAGGACGTACCGGTCGCGGTTCTCCCATTCGGCCGATTCGCGTGTGGTCGCCAGCAGTTTGGCGGCCGGTTCCCAGTCCCCGAGCGCCGCCGACACCAGGGCAGGGCTGAGCCGCTCGTCCGGCGCGTCGAGCAGAACCGCCTCGTCGGGTGGCATGCCGTCGGCGAGTCGCGGCGTGTGGCGGATCATCCTCGCGGTGCGCATCAGAGCTCGGAGAAATGACATGGTGCGGACCATTGAAAGACGCAGGTGAAAGCGGCGCCAGTGGGTAGCTGTGAAGCTTTGGTAGGGACCAAATGGTTGTCCTGACGAAAGCCAAGAGGACGTAAAGAAAGTGCCTCAACCGCGCCGCAGCAGACGGGACGCACCCGCGGCCACCGTCGTCGCCAGAATCCACCCCAGAAGCACCAGTGCCGCCGCGGCCCACTGCCAGCGTCCGTCGAGGCGCCAGTAGCCGTCCTGGCCGAGATTGATCACGGGCACCAGCAGATCCAGCGCGTACAGCGCGGCGTTCCAGTCGGGATGCTCCTCGCCCTTGATCGGCGCCGGTTCGACCTGCGAGAAGGCGACCGTGCCCGCGGCCCACAGCACCGCCATCCACAGGGCCGCCCGGCCCGGCCGGTAGCCGTACGCCACCGTCCAGTCCTGGAGGTAGCCCCAGAGCTTCGCGGCCAGCGGCAGTGTCTCGCGGCGGCGACGCTGCTTGGCGAGCAGCACCTCCCGGGCGTCCGCGTCCTCGCCGCTGTTGCGCAGGACCGTCGCGAGGCGTTCGTACGGCTCCGGGGAGTACTCCGGGGTCGCCGACGAGACCCACTCCAGCCGGCGGCTGAGCGGGAACTCCTCGTACGGCACGAGGTTCTCGTACACGAAGCCGCCCATCGCGAGCCCGCCGGGCCCCGGCCAGCTGGCCGCCAGATCGATCAGGGTCACCACCTTCGCGCCGTTCAGCACGACCCGGCCCTCTTCGGGGCGCTCCGCGTTGAACCGCAGCTCAGGGGTGACGATCCGGCGCAGCGAGAGCTCTTCGCGTGCGTTCAGCACGAACCGCGCGTGATGCAGGTCGACCGCGTCGCCGAACCGGCCGTCGTCCAGGCGCACGCCGCCCCGGCACTCGAAGGGCTGCAGCCGGGTGCCGCGCGCCGAGGTGCCGTTGCGGGCGGTGCCGAAAGGGGGAGTGGCGCCCTGGTTGCCCGTGGCCTCGCTCACCCACGCGCCCGTGAGATAGAGCGTCCGCTCCACGCTGAGTTGCGGGGCGTTGAGCGCCCGGCGCTCGGCAGCGGCCCGCAGCCGGCTGCCGCGCAGACTGAGCGAGACCCCGACCTTCGCGCCGCGCAGGCTGAACTCGCCGTAGGTCTCGATCAGTTCGGCCTGTAAGTCCTGCGCGACCGACATGCCGTCCGCCGTGATCGCCCGGCCCCTGCGGTCGGGTCTGACATGAATCTGGTTGATCAGCAGATCGGTGCCGATCTGGGCGTCGGTGAGCCGGATGCCGTGCTCCACGCGGCAGCGCGGCAGATGCAGATCGCCCTCCGTGCGCAGCCGGGCCGCCTCGATCCGCGGGATGGCGCAGCCGACCATGCGCACGGTGGTGAAGTGCGCCTCGGGCATGAGCAGCTCGTTCTCGAAACGGCAGCCGTTCAGCTCCACATACGGGGAGATGCTGCCGCCCGCGAGTTTGAGCGTGCCCGTGATCTGGACCCCGCGCAGCTTCAGCGCCGCCACCCGGCCGGGCTGCGCGGTCGGACCGCTGAGCAGCAGCCGGGCCACGATGGAGGCGCGCACACTGCGGTCGGGGCCCCAGGGGCGAGGGGAGAAAGGATCGTTCAGCAGGGGATTGGGATCACTCAGGTCGTACGTGCTTCCGTTACGGAAGGCGTTCCACATGCGTTCCTCGGTCGGGCTCAGCCCGTCCGGAGGTCCGTCGTCCAGCGGCTCGGTCACTGCCGCTCCTCCGCTTCCTTGGCTCGTACAGTTGTTCTTCCCGCTGAGTAACCAACTGAACGCTAGTGGTCATGGTCAACTGGAGAGAACTGGGGGGAGCGCTTTTGCGCCTCGGGGAGAGAGTGACGGGCGGACGTATCAGTGATTGATACGGGCGACCGGCGGTCGGACCAGGTCTGAGAGAATTGGTTGCGTGATCTCTCGAATCGATCTGCGCGGCGACGCCCTCCCCGAGGGTGCCGCTCTGCGTGACCTGCTGCCCCGTGCCGAGTTCGACGTGGAAGCCGCCCTGGAGAAGGTGCGGCCGATCTGCGAGGACGTGCATCATCGGGGCACGGCGGCGCTGATCGAGTACGCGGAGAGGTTCGACGGAGTCGTCCTGGAGCGGGTGCGTGTGCCCAAGGCCGCGATCACCGAGGCCCTCCGGCAGCTCGACCCCGAGGTCCGGGCCGCCCTGGAGGAGTCCATCCGGCGCGCCAGGATCGTGCACCGCGCCCAGCGCCGCGCCCAGCACACCACCCAGGTGGTCCCCGGCGGCACCGTCACCGAGAAATGGGTGCCGGTCGAGCGCGTCGGGCTGTACGCACCGGGCGGCCGTTCCGTCTACCCCTCCTCCGTGATCATGAATGTCGTGCCGGCGCAGGAGGCGGGCGTCGAGTCGATCGCGCTGGCCTCACCGCCGCAGGCGGAGTTCGGCGGGCTTCCGCACCCCACGATCCTGGCCGCGTGCGCGCTGCTCGGCATCGACGAGGTGTACGCGGCCGGCGGCGCCCAGGCCGTCGCGATGTTCGCGTACGGCACGGAATCGGACGGCGACCGCGACGGCTGCGCGCCCGCCAACATGGTCACCGGCCCCGGCAACATCTGGGTGGCCGCCGCCAAGCGGTACTTCACCGGACGGATCGGCATCGACACCGAGGCCGGTCCCACCGAGATCGCCATCCTCGCCGACGACAGCGCCGACCCGGTGCACGTCGCCGCCGACCTGATCAGCCAGGCCGAGCACGACCCGATGGCCGCTGCCGTGCTGGTCACCGACTCCGTCGAGCTGGCCGACGCCGTCGAGAAGCAGCTGGAGCCGCAGGTCGCGGCCACCAAGCACATCGTGGACCGCATCGTGCCCGCTCTCGGTGGCAAGCAGTCGGCGATCGTCCTGGTCGACGGCGTCGAGGAAGCTCTTCGGGTCGTCAACGCCTACGGCGCCGAGCACCTGGAGGTCCAGACCACTGACGCGGCCGCGGTCGCCGCCCGCGTGCGCAACGCCGGCGCCGTCTTCGTCGGCCCCTGGGCCCCGGTCTCGCTCGGTGACTACTGCGCGGGCTCCAACCACGTCCTGCCCACCGGTGGCTGCGCCTGCCACTCCTCGGGGCTGTCCGTCCAGTCCTTCCTGCGCGGCATCCACATCGTGGACTACACCCGCGACGCCCTCGCCGAGGTGACCCACCACGTCGTCACGCTCGCCGAGGCCGAGGACCTGCCGGCCCACGGCGCAGCCATGAAGGCCCGGTTCGACTGGAAGGTGCCGAAGGGATGACGGGCATCGACGACCTGCCCGTACGCGACGAACTGCGCGGCAAGTCCCCGTACGGAGCGCCCCAGTTGGACGTACCCGTACAGCTGAACACCAACGAGAACCCCTACCCGCTGCCCGAGCCGCTCGTCGCACGGATCGCCGAGCGGGTCGCCGAGGCCGCGCGCGGGCTCAACCGCTACCCGGACCGGGACGCGGTCGAGCTGCGCACCGAACTGGCCGCCTATCTGACCCGGACCGGCGGGCACCACGTCGGCATCGAGAACGTCTGGGCGGCCAACGGGTCCAACGAGGTCATCCAGCAGCTGCTGCAGACCTTCGGCGGCCCGGGCCGTACCGCGATCGGTTTCGAGCCCTCGTACTCGATGCACGCGCTCATCGCCCGCGGCACCGGCACCGGCTGGATCTCCGGTCCGCGCAACGACGACTTCACCATCGACCTCGCGGCGGCCCGCCAGTCCATCGCCGAGAACGCGCCGGACGTCGTCTTCATCACCTCGCCCAACAACCCGACGGGCACGGCGGTCGAGGCCGAGACGGTGCTCGCGCTGTACGAGGCGGCCCAGGCGGCGAAGCCGTCGCTGGTGGTCGTCGACGAGGCGTATGTCGAGTTCAGCCACCGCGAGTCGCTGCTGCCGCTGATCGAGGGCCGGCCGCATCTGGTCGTCTCGCGCACCATGTCCAAGGCGTTCGGCGCGGCCGGTCTGCGCCTCGGCTACCTCGCCGCGCACCCCGCGGTGGTCGACGCCGTCCAGCTGGTGCGGCTGCCGTACCACCTGTCCGCCGTCACCCAGGCCACCGCGCTCGCCGCGCTCGAACACACCGATACGCTGCTCGGATACGTCGAGCAGCTGAAGCGGGAACGCGACCGGCTGGTCACCGAGCTGCGGGCGATCGGCTGGGAGGTCACCGATTCGGACGCCAACTTCGTCCAGTTCGGCCGTTTCGCCGACAGCCACGAGGCATGGCAGAAGATCCTCGACCGGGGTGTCCTGGTCCGTGACAACGGAGTGCCCGGGTGGCTGCGCGCCACCGCCGGCACCCCGACCGAGAACGACGCGTTCCTCGACGCGGTTCGTGAGCTGAAGAAGGAGTACGACGCATGAGCCACGAGGGTCGTGTCGGAAGAGTGGAACGCACCACCAAGGAAACGTCCGTCGTCGTCGAGATCGACCTCGACGGCCACGGGAAGGTCGATGTGGCGACGGGAGTCGGCTTCTACGACCACATGCTCGACCAGCTCGGCCGCCACGGCCTGTTCGACCTCACGGTGAAGACCGAGGGCGACCTGCACATCGACTCGCACCACACCATCGAGGACACCGCGCTCGCGCTCGGGGCCGCGTTCAAGCAGGCGCTCGGCGACAAGGTCGGCATCTACCGCTTCGGCAACTGCACCGTGCCCCTGGACGAGTCCCTCGCCCAGGTCACCGTGGACCTCTCCGGCCGCCCGTACCTCGTGCACACCGAGCCCGAGAACATGGCGCCGATGATCGGCAGCTACGACACGACGATGACCCGGCACATCCTGGAGTCCTTCGTCGCCCAGGCCCAGATCGCGCTGCACGTGCACGTCCCGTACGGCCGCAACGCCCACCACATCGTGGAGTGCCAGTTCAAGGCGCTGGCCCGCGCCCTGCGTTACGCCTCCGAGCGTGACCCGCGTGCGGTCGGCATCCTCCCCTCCACGAAGGGCGCCCTCTAACCGTGACCGGCCTCTCCACCATCCTCATCGTCGTCGGGCTGTTCCTCGCCGGCGGTGTCTACTCCTTCATCAAGCAGGGCATGCCCAAGGGCCCGGTCGTGCTTCTCGGCATCGCTTCCGTGATGTGCCTGGTCGCCGGCGTTCTGCGGATTCAGGGGATCTGGGAATGAGCGCGCAGAAGAAAGTCGTCGTCTTCGACTACGGATTCGGCAATGTCCGCTCCGCGGAACGGGCACTGGCCCGGGTCGGCGCCGATGTCGAGATCACCCGCGACTACGACGCCGCCATGAACGCCGACGGGCTCCTCGTGCCCGGTGTCGGCGCCTTCTCCGCCTGCATGGACGGACTGAAGGGGGCACGTGGCGACTGGATCGTCGGCCGCCGCCTCTCCGGCGGCCGTCCGGTCATGGGCATCTGCGTCGGGATGCAGATCCTCTTCGCACGCGGCATCGAGCACGGCGTGGAGAGCGAGGGCCTCGACGAGTGGCCCGGCACCGTCGGCCCGCTGACGGCCCCCGTCGTCCCGCACATGGGCTGGAACACCGTCGACGCGCCCGCCGACAGCAGGCTCTTCGCCGGTGTCGATCCCGACGAGCGGTTCTACTTCGTGCACTCCTACGCGGTCCACGAGTGGGACCTCGAAGTGACCAACCCCGCCATCCGCGCGCCCCAGGTCACCTGGGCCACCCACGGCGAGCGCTTCGTGGCCGCCGTGGAGAACGGCGCACTGTGGGCCACACAGTTCCACCCCGAGAAGTCCGGCGACGCCGGCGCCCAGCTGCTGACCAACTGGATCGAGACGCTGTAATGCCGAAGCTTGAACTCCTTCCCGCAGTCGACGTCCGCGACGGCCAGGCCGTCCGTCTGGTGCACGGCGAGTCCGGCTCCGAGACGTCCTACGGCTCGCCCCTGGAGGCGGCCCTCACCTGGCAGCGCGCGGGCGCCGAATGGCTGCATCTGGTCGACCTGGACGCCGCGTTCGGCACGGGCGACAACCGGGCGCTGATCGCCGAGGTGGCCGACGCCATGGACATCAAGGTCGAGCTGTCCGGCGGCATCCGCGACGACGCCTCGCTGGCGGCCGCCCTGGCCACCGGCTGCACCCGGGTCAACCTGGGCACCGCCGCGCTGGAGACCCCCGAGTGGGTCGCCAAGGTCATCGCCGAGCACGGCGACAAGATCGCGGTCGGCCTGGACGTACGCGGCACGACACTGCGCGGCCGCGGCTGGACCCGTGACGGAGGCGACCTCTACGAGACGCTCGCCCGCCTCGACTCCGAGGGCTGCGCGCGCTACGTCGTCACCGACATCGCCAAGGACGGCACCCTCCAGGGCCCCAACCTGGAGCTGCTGAAGAACGTCTGCGCCGCCACCGACAAGCCGGTCGTCGCCTCCGGCGGCGTCTCCTCCCTCGACGACCTGCGGGCCATCGCCTCGCTCGTGCCCGAGGGCGTCGAGGGAGCGATCGTCGGCAAGGCGCTGTACGCCGAGGCGTTCACCCTCGAAGCGGCTCTCGCGGCGGTGTCCGCATGACCGACTCCGTACGCCGCGTCGGCTCCGACGGCCCCTGGGAGGAGAACTTCGGCTACTCCCGCGCGGTCGAGCTGCCGAACGGCCTGGTCCTGGTCTCCGGCTGCACCTCGGTCGTCGGCGGGCAGATCGCCGCCGGTGCGCCCTACGAGCAGGCGATGACCGCGTTCGGTGTCGCCCTGGACGCGCTGAAGGAGCTCGGCCTGGGCCGCCAGGACGTGGTCCGCACGCGGATGTACATCACGCACGCCCGCGACGTCGAGGACGTCGGCCGAGCCCACAAGGAACTGTTCGGCGAGGTCCGCCCGGCGACGTCGATGCTCATCGTCTCCGGTTTCATCGAGCCGAGCCTGGTCGTCGAGGTCGAGGTCGAGGCGTACCGGGGAGGTGCCGAGTGACCCTCTCCGTGCGCGTCATCCCCTGCCTGGACGTCGACAACGGCCGGGTCGTCAAGGGCGTCAACTTCCAGAACCTGCGCGACGCGGGCGACCCCGTCGAGATGGCCAAGCTGTACGACGCCGAGGGCGCCGACGAGCTCACCTTCCTCGACATCACCGCCTCGTCGGGCAACCGCGAGACCACCTACGACGTGGTGCGCCGCACCGCCGAGCAGGTGTTCATCCCGCTCACGGTCGGCGGCGGTGTCCGCTCGGCGGACGATGTCGACAAGCTGTTGCGGGCGGGCGCCGACAAGGTCGGTGTCAACACCGCCGCCATCGCCCGCCCCGACCTGATCCGCGAGATCGCCGAGCGCTTCGGCCGTCAGGTCCTCGTGCTGTCGGTGGACGCCCGCAGGGCCCCGGACGGGTCCTTCGAGGTCACGACCCACGGCGGCCGCAAGGGCACCGGCCTCGACGCCGTCGAATGGGCACACCGGGCCGCCGAACTGGGCGCCGGCGAGATCCTGTTGAACTCGATGGACGCGGACGGCACCAAGGACGGCTACGACACCGAGATGATCAGGGCGGTCCGGCGGCATGTCACCGTCCCCGTGATCGCGAGCGGCGGCGCGGGCCGCCTGGAGCACTTCCCCCCGGCCATCGAGGCGGGCGCCGACGCGGTTCTGGCGGCGTCGGTGTTCCACTTCGGCGATCTGCGGATCTCCGAGGTCAAGGAGACCCTGCGCCGCTCCGGCCGGCCGGTGCGCTGAGACCGGGGACGAAGCCCCCGCACGGAGTCCCGGTACGTCGCCGTCAGGAGACGGACGGGCCGGCGCCCGGGGAGCGGCCCCTGGCCGGCCTCCCCGGCGCGGCCGTCGGGCTGCTCACCCCCCCGCCGTGCGACGCTCCGAAATCGTGCGCTGAGCCGGGCTACATGCCCAGTTGACCCATCTCGCGCAGCCGGGCGATCGCCTCCTTGTCGCCCTCCAGGTCCACCTGCGCCGTGTCCTGGCGGCCGAACGCGAAGACCGTCAGCTCGCCCGGCTCGCCGGTGACCGTCACCACCGGAGTGCCGCGGTGCATGACCGCCGTCCGGCCGTCCGGGCGGCGCAGCACCAGGCCCACCGGCGCCTTCCGGCCGAGCAGCCTGGCTGCCTTCTCCAGACGCGACCACAGCGCGTCCTCGAAGACCTTGTCCAGCGGGCGCGGCATCCAGTCCGGCTGTGCCCTGCGGACGTCCTCGGCGTGCACGAAGAACTCGACCGTGTTCGCCGCCTCGTCCAGCTGCTTGATGCCGTACGGAGACATCCGCGGCGGGCCCGTGCGGATGAGCCGGATCAGCTCCTCGTACGGCTTCGCCGCGAACTCGGCCTGCACCCGTTCGAGCCGGTTCTTGAGCGCGCCGATCAGTATTCCGCCCGCCGCGTCCGCCCGGCGCTCCCGCACCACCACATGGGCCGCGAGATCCTTGGCCGTCCAGCCGTCGCACAGCGTCGGGGCATCGGGGCCGACCGTCTCCAACAGATCGGCCAGCAGAAGTCGTTCACGCTTCGCATGGGTCGACATGGCCGCCAGCCTACGGCGGCAGACCGCGGTCCGCCCAGTGGACGCACCGTCCGTCGCACCTCGCGGGCACGGCACAATGGGCGTATGACCAGCAGTGTCCCCGCAAGCCCGCTCGATCCCGCCGTCGCCGCCCGCCTCCGGCGCAACGCCGACGGACTCTTTCCGGCCATCGCCCAGCAGTACGACACCGGCGAGGTGCTGATGCTCGGCTGGATGGACGACGAGGCCCTGCACCGCACCCTCACCACCGGCCGCTGCACCTACTGGTCGCGCAGCCGCCAGGAGTACTGGGTCAAGGGCGACACATCCGGCCATGTTCAGCACGTGAAGTCCGTGGCCCTGGACTGTGACGCCGACACGGTCCTCGTCAAGGTCGACCAGGTCGGCGCCGCGTGCCACACCGGCGACCGGACCTGTTTCGACGCCGATGTCCTCCCGCTGGACCAGTAGGCTCGGCCGCCATGGATCTGGACACTTTCCGCAAGCTGGCCGGCGACCGCCGTGTCATCCCCGTCAGCCGCAGGCTCCTCGCGGACGGGGACACTCCGGTCGGGCTGTACCGCAAGCTCGCCGCCGAGCGTCCCGGAACATTCCTGCTCGAATCCGCGGAGAACGGCCGCTCCTGGTCCCGCTACTCCTTCGTGGGCGTCCGCAGCGCCGCCACACTGACCGAGCGCGACGGCCGGACGCACTGGCTCGGCACCCCGCCCGTCGGCGTCCCCACCGACGGCGACCCGCTCGCCGCCCTCCGCGCCACCGTCGAGGCCCTGCAC
Source organism: uncultured Actinomycetota bacterium (assembly GCA_963836215.1). Lineage (GTDB taxonomy): Bacteria > Actinomycetota > Actinomycetes > Streptomycetales > Streptomycetaceae > Streptomyces. The sequence continues at coordinate 1,882,010 of CAWIIU010000005.1, read as the reverse complement.
ACTCCCCCTACGCCCGGCGACAGCGACCTCGCCTCGGTGATGCCGCCCTTCACCGGCGGCATGGTCGGCTACCTCGGATACGACATCGTCCGCAGGCTGGAGAAGATCGGCCCGGGCGAACGCGACGACCTGCGCCTCCCCGAGCTGACCATGCTGCTCACCTCGGACCTCGCGGTGCTCGACCACTGGGACGGCACCGTTCTGCTGATCGCCAACGCCATCAACCACAACGACCTCGACACCGGTGTCGACGAGGCGTACGCGGACGCCGTGGCCCGGCTCGACGCGATGGAGAGCGACCTCACGCGCCCCCTCGCCTCCGCCCCGGCCGCGCTGCCGCCCTCCGAGCTGCCCCCGTTCACCGTGGAGTGGGGCGGCGAGGACTACCAGGCCGCCGTCGAGGACATCAAGGAGCGCATCCGGGCCGGTGAGGCCTTCCAGGTCGTGCCCTCCCAGCGCTTCGAAACCCCTTGCCACGCCAGTGCGTTGGACGTCTACCGGGTCCTGCGGGCGACCAACCCCAGCCCGTACATGTACCTGTTCCGCTTCGACGGCTTCGACGTCGTCGGCTCGAGCCCCGAGGCGCTCGTCAAGGTCGAGGACGGGCACGCCATGGTCCACCCGATCGCCGGCACCCGGCCCCGCGGCGCCACACCGCAGGAGGACCAGGCGCTCGCCGAGGAGCTGATGGCCGACCCCAAGGAGCGCGCCGAGCACCTCATGCTCGTCGACCTCGGCCGCAACGACCTGGGCCGGGTCTGCGAGCCGGGCAGCGTCGAGGTCGTCGACTTCATGTCGGTCGAGCGGTACTCCCACGTCATGCACATCGTCTCGACCGTGACCGGCCGGGTGGCCGAGGGGCGTACCGCCTTCGACGTACTGACCGCCTGCTTCCCCGCCGGCACCCTCTCGGGAGCGCCCAAGCCCCGCGCGATGCAGATCATCGACGAGCTCGAACCCTCCCGCCGCGGCCTGTACGGCGGCTGTGTCGGTTATCTCGACTTCGCGGGCGACTCGGACACCGCGATCGCCATCCGCACCGCCCTGCTGCGGGACGGCACGGCGTTCGTGCAGGCCGGAGCGGGTGTCGTGGCAGATTCCGACCCCGTCGCCGAGGACACCGAGTGCCGCAACAAGGCGGCCGCGGTGCTCCGGGCGGTCCATACGGCCAACCGGCTGAACGGGCACGCGCGGCCATAAGGGATAGTGGGGCGTGTGAGTGCTGTACCCGTACCCCAGCCCCGCGCCGAGTCCGCGTCCGGCGCAGCCGCGAACAGCAGCCGCCGCAGCCTCGCCGCGGCACTGTTGCTCGGCGCCGTCGGCGCGACCGTCGTCCTGCTCGCCTCCGGCCGCATCTGGGCCGAGGGCACGGCCGCGGTCGGCGGCGGCAGCCTGCCGCTGGACGCCAAAGGCAGCGACGTCACCGGTGTGCCCACCGCCCTCGCCATCGTCGGCCTGGCCGCGCTCGTCGCCGTCTTCGCGGTACGCCGAGCCGGCCGGTTCCTGGTCGCCGGGCTGCTCTCCCTGAGCGGCGCGGGCGCGGCTCTCGCCGCGTTCCTAGGGGCCTCCGACAGCACGGCCCTGGACGAGAAGGCGGCGAAGACCACCGGCGACGCCGCTTCCACGGTCGACGCGCTCACCCACACGGCCTGGCCCTATGTGACTGTGGCGGGCAGTCTCCTGATCCTGCTCGCCGGCCTGCTCGCGCTCCGGTACGGCAAGCAGTGGCCAGCCATGTCGGGCCGTTACGAGCGCGACGGAACACCCCGGCCCCGCAAGGCACCCGTTGTCGATCCCGACCGGCCCGAGGACGTGTGGAAGGCGCTGGACCGCGGCGAGGACCCGACCAGTCAGGCATGACACCCCTGGCTCACCGCGCGCCACGGCGTACGGGACAATGAGCGGTGAGCGTCCGGCTCACCACCGAGCAACAGTTCACCCCAGAGCATCAGCAACGAGGAGCAACTCATGGCGGGCAGCGCCCACGGACACACCCCGGCCGCCTGGACCGGTGTCACCATCACCTTCATCGGCTTCTGCGTCGCAGGCGTCTTCATGGTCGCGGCCAACCCGCTCGGCTTCTGGGCCGGCATCGGCATCGTGTGCCTCGGCGGCATCGTCGGTGCCGCGATGAGCGCCGCGGGTCTCGGACTGCCGCAGGGGGCCGAGGACCAGGCGAGCACCGGAGTCTCCGGTCAGGCCACGGGACAGCCCGTCTCGGCGCAGACGTCCGCCTGACGCCACCCGGCCCCACGACACAAGGCGCAGACCGGTCCCGCCGGGCTGCGCCTCTGTGTGCCGACGGAGAGAATCACGGGATGGACGCCATGCCGTCATCCGCCCCACCCGCACGTGCCCCCGGGCCCGCCCCGCTCGCGCGGCGGCTCGCAGCACCGCTGGGCGCCCTCGCCGGGGTCGCCGCGGCCTTCGTGTACGTCGGTGCCGTCGACCCCAACGAGCCCGGCCACTACCCGGTCTGCCCGCTGCTGCAGCTCACCGGGATCTACTGCCCGGGCTGCGGCGGACTGCGCAGCGCGCACGCCGTCGCCCACGGTGATCTGGCCGCCGCGTTCGGTGCCAACGCCATGGCCGTCATCGGCTACGGAGTGTTCGCCGTCGTGATGGTGGTGTGGCTGATTCGCGCCGTACGGGGAGCGCCGATGCGGATCGCCCTGACACCGGTGTGGTGGTGGTCCCTCGGCCCCGCTCTGCTGATCTTCACCCTCATCCGGAACCTGCCGTTCGGCTCTGCGCTGGCCCCCTGAGGCCCGCGGGCCGGTGACCGTGAGTCGCCCGAAGTCCCAGGTAGTGGGACGGGCGCCGACCGGATGTGAGGCGGGGGCCGTCCTGCGGATACCATCGACATGGCTGATCCTGAACCATCACCGTCCCGGAAGGGGGCCGCTCGCGTGAGTGTGCTCGACGAGATCATCGAAGGCGTACGCGCGGACCTCGCAGAGCGGCAGGCGCGCGTGAGCCTCGACGAGCTCAAGGAGCGCGCCGCAAACGCTCCTGCGGCCAAAGACGCCGCCGCCGCACTGCGCGGCGAAGGCGTCCAGGTGATCTGCGAGGTCAAGCGCTCCAGCCCCTCCAAGGGCGCGCTCGCCGCGATCGCCGACCCGGCCGCGCTCGCCGCGGACTACGAGGCGGGCGGCGCGGCCGTCATCTCCGTACTGACCGAGGAGCGCCGCTTCGGCGGTTCGCTCGCCGACCTCGAGGCCGTACGGGCCCGGGTCGACGTCCCCGTGCTGCGCAAGGACTTCATCGTCACGGCGTACCAGCTGTGGGAGGCCCGTGCGTACGGAGCCGATGTGATCCTGCTGATCGTCGCCGCGCTGGAGCAGGAGGCCCTGGTCTCGCTGATCGAGCGGGCCGAGTCGATCGGGCTCACCCCGCTGGTCGAGGTGCACGACGAGGACGAGGTCGAGCGTGCGGTGGAAGCCGGCGCGAAGATCATCGGCGTAAACGCCCGCGATCTGAAGACGCTCAAGGTCGACCGCGGCACGTTCGAGCGGCTCGCCCCCGAGATCCCGGCCCACATCGTCACGGTCGCCGAGTCCGGTGTGCGCGGCCCGCACGACCTGATCGCCTACGCCAACGCCGGCGCCGACGCGGTGCTGGTCGGCGAGTCGCTGGTCACCGGCCGCGACCCCAAGTCCGCCGTCGCCGACCTGGTCGCCGCCGGCGCCCACCCGGCCCTGCGGCACGGGCGGGGCTGACCCACCATGACCGCCGCCCGCATCGTCACCCCGCCCCGCCGGACGCCTGCGCGCCCGGCGGCGGAAGTGGCCGTGTGCACCGGCGGTACTGCTCCACGGGGCGCGGCACTCGCCGCTGCCCGCGATCCGTACGCGAGCCTCGCCCGGGGCTGCAAGCCCCGCGGCTGCCGCGCACCCGCGCGCCGGGTCCACGGGCGCCGCGTGCGGTACGTGATCGGCTCGGAACCGGGCCAGGTCAACGGGATGCGATGGCCCGCGGCCGGCGCGTGCGACTGCCGCTAGTCGGCCTCCGGACGCTTCCCCCACCCCGTCACATCCCGTAACCAGGGGCTCCGGCCCCCGGCCCGGCGCGCGCCGAACGCGCCGGCGAGGGCGGTTGTGCGCGACGAGGTGCCTGGATGTTCCGGCCCGGCGCGGGGAACATGTCCCGCCCGGAGTCCGCGCCCGCGCATACCGTGTCCCTTGCACACCAGACTTCTGGGGCAAACGCCCCGACAAGGAGCATGTCGCATGTCGAGCGACTTCTTCATCCCGGACCCCGAGGGTCAAGTCCCGAGCCCCGAGGGCTACTTCGGCGCCTTCGGTGGCAAGTTCATCCCCGAGGCACTCGTCGCCGCCGTCGACGAGGTCGCCGTCGAGTACGACAAGGCCAAATCCGACCCCGTCTTCGTGGCCGAGCTCAACGACCTCATGGTCAACTACACCGGCCGCCCCAGCGCGCTCACCGAGGTGCCCCGGTTCGCCGAGCACGCGGGCGGCGCGCGCGTCTTCCTCAAGCGGGAGGACCTGAACCACACCGGCTCTCACAAGATCAACAACGTGCTCGGCCAGGCGCTGCTCACCAAGCGCATGGGCAAGACGCGCGTCATCGCCGAGACCGGCGCCGGCCAGCACGGTGTAGCGACGGCGACCGCCTGCGCCCTGTTCGGCCTGGAGTGCACTGTCTACATGGGCGAGATCGACACCGAGCGCCAGGCGCTCAACGTCGCCCGGATGCGGATGCTCGGCGCCGAGGTCATTCCGGTGAAGTCCGGCAGCAGGACCCTGAAGGACGCCATCAACGAGGCGTTCCGCGACTGGGTCGCCAATGTCGACCACACCCACTACCTCTTCGGCACCGTCGCCGGACCGCACCCGTTCCCGGCCATGGTGCGCGACTTCCACCGCGTCATCGGCGTCGAGGCCAGGCGCCAGATCCTCGAGCGGGCGGGCCGCCTGCCCGACGCTGCCGTCGCCTGCGTCGGCGGCGGGTCCAACGCGATCGGGCTGTTCCACGCCTTCATCCCGGACACCGGCGTACGGCTCGTGGGCTGCGAGCCCGCAGGCCACGGCATCGAGTCCGGTGAACACGCGGCCACCCTGACCGCCGGCGAGCCCGGCATCCTGCACGGCTCCCGCAGCTATGTGCTCCAGGACGAGGAGGGCCAGATCACCGAGCCGTACTCGATCTCGGCGGGCCTCGACTATCCGGGCATCGGCCCCGAGCACTCGTACCTCAAGGACAGCGGCCGCGGGGAGTACCGGGCGGTCACCGACGACGCCGCGATGCAGGCGCTGCGGCTGCTGTCGCGTACCGAGGGCATCATTCCGGCGATCGAGTCCGCGCATGCGCTGGCCGGCGCGCTCGACCTCGGCCGGGAGCTGGGCAAGGACGGCCTGATCGTCGTCAACCTGTCCGGCCGCGGCGACAAGGACATGGACACCGCCGCCCGCTACTTCGGGCTCTACGATCGCGAGGCCGACGCCGTCGTCGCGGCCGACGAAGCCGCCGAGAACGGCGAAGGCGAGATCAAGGGGGACGCGAAGTGAGCGGCAACATCCAGCTGTTGAGCGACACCCTGGCGCAGGCCCGCAACGAGAACCGCGCCGCGCTCGTCGCGTATCTGCCGGCCGGCTTCCCGACGGTCGACGGCGGCATCGAGGCCGTCAAGGCCGTACTGGACGGCGGCGCGGACGTCGTCGAGGTGGGGCTGCCGCACAGCGACCCCGTCCTCGACGGGCCGGTCATCCAGACCGCCGACGACATCGCCCTGCGCGGTGGCGTGAAGATCGCCGATGTCATGCGCACCGTCCGTGAGGCGCACGCCGCCACCGGCAAGCCGGTGCTCGTGATGACGTACTGGAACCCGATCGACCGGTACGGCGTCGAGCGCTTCACCTCCGAGCTGGCCGAGGCCGGCGGCGCCGGCTGCATCCTGCCCGACCTGCCGGTCGAGGAGGCCGGCCCGTGGCGCGAGCACGCCGAGAAGCACGGCCTCGCCACGGTCTTCGTCGTCGCTCCGAGCAGCAAGGACGCCCGGATCGCCCGGATCACCGAGGCCGGTTCCGGTTTTGTGTACGCGGCGTCCCTGATGGGTGTCACCGGCACCCGTGCATCGGTGGGCGCGCAGGCCCAGGACCTGGTGCGGCGCACCCGCGCCACCACCGGTCTGCCGGTCTGCGTGGGCCTCGGCGTCTCCGACGCCGAGCAGGCCGCCGAGGTCGCCGGGTTCGCCGACGGCGTGATCGTCGGCTCCGCGTTCGTGAAGCGGATGCTGGACGCGCCCGACGAGTCCGCCGGCCTCGCGGCCGTTCGGGAGCTGGCCGGCGAGCTCGCCAAGGGAGTGCGCCGAGGCCAGTAGGACACCCCGCTCGTACGAAATCGCTCGTACGGGTGGATCTGGACCGGGGAGGCGCTCACGTGCCTCCCCGGTTCGTTTGCGGGATGTGAGCGAGAAGAACCAGGACCGGAAGAGGACCGCGCGCGAGCGGCTCCAGCAGGAACGCGAGCAGCACAAGGCGCGTGAGAGGCGCCGGCGGGTGCTGATCGTCTCCGCGGCGGTGGTGGCCGTGCTCGGCCTGGCCGCGGTTGTCGGTGTGATCGCGGCCAATACGGACGGGAAGAAGGACAGCGGCACCGACGCGGGCCCGCTCCTGGCCCCCGCCGGGGTGCAGGGCAAGGATCAGCTGGCGATCCCGGTGGGCGCGAACGACGCCCCCTCGACGCTCACGATCTGGGAGGACTTCCGCTGCCCGGTCTGCGCCCAGTTCGAGAACATGTTCCGGGACACGATCCATGAGCTGGAGCAGAGCGGCCAGATCAAGGTCGAGTACCACCTCGCCACGATCATCGACGGGAACATGGGCGGCAGCGGCTCCCTGCGTGCGGCCAACGCCGTCGCCTGCGCCCAGGACGCCGGCAAGTTCGTTCCGTACCACGACGTGCTCTACCAGAATCAGCCGCCGGAGCCGGACGACGCCTTCGGGGACAACGCAAAGCTGATCGAGTTCGCGGGCAAGGTCGACGGTCTGGACACCCCCGCCTTCCGCAGCTGTGTGGAGGACGGCAAGCACGACAGCTGGGTCGCCAAGTCGAACACCGCCTTCACGAACGGCGGCTTCCGCGGCACGCCCACAGTGCTGCTGAACGGGGAGTCGGTCTTCCCGACGAAGGGCAGCGAGCAGATCAGCCCGGCCAACCTGAAGAAGTGGGTCGCGGAGGCCAACAAGGGCAAGAAGCCGGGTGCCGAGCGGTCCACGCCGGCGGCCGGCTCGTCGTCCTGACGGCTGTCGGCGGCCGGCCCCGGCGGGCCGGTCCGGCCGGGGGCTCGTTATCCAGACGTTGCCGGGTGGGTTGCCGTGGCTCCCACCCGGCAGGGTAGCGTCGGACCTGCCATGGACCTTGCTTACATTCCCAGCCCGTCGACCGGAGTGATCCATCTCGGACCGCTCCCGCTGCGCGGCTATGCCTTCTGCATCATCATCGGCGTCTTCGTCGCCGTCTGGTACGGCAACAAGCGCTGGATCGCCCGAGGCGGCAAAGCCGGCACCGTGGCCGACATCGCCGTCTGGGCGGTGCCCTTCGGCCTTGTCGGCGGACGGCTCTACCACGTGGTCACCGACTACCAGCTGTACTTCAGCGACGGTGAGAACTGGGTCGACGCCTTCAAGATCTGGGAGGGCGGCCTCGGTATCTGGGGCGCGATCGCGCTCGGCGCCGTCGGCGCCTGGATCGGCTGCCGCCGCCGCGGGATCCCGCTGCCCGCCTGGGCCGACGCCCTCGCACCGGGCATCGCCATCGCCCAGGCCATCGGCCGCTGGGGCAACTGGTTCAACCAGGAGCTCTACGGCAAGCCGACCGATCTGCCGTGGGCCCTCAAGATCACCGAGGGCACCAACCGCGAGGCCGGCCTGTACCACCCCACCTTCCTGTACGAGTCCCTGTGGTGCGTCGGCGTCGCGCTGCTGGTCGTCTGGGCCGACCGGCGGTTCAGGCTGGGCCACGGCCGGGCGTTCGCGCTGTACGTCGCGGCGTACTGCGCGGGCCGCGGCTGGATCGAGTACATGCGCGTCGACGAGGCGCACCACGTGCTGGGCCTGCGGCTGAACGTGTGGACCGCGATCGTGGTCTTCGTGCTGGCCGTGATCTACATCGTGATCTCGTCGCGGGTGCGGCCGGGTCGCGAGGAGATCGTCGAGCCGGACCGGACGAAGCCGAAGGCGGACGGCGACACGACGACGGACGGCGAGGCCGAGGACGCGAAGGGCTCCGGCGCGGCCGAGAGCTCCGAGGCCGCGGTCGCCGACCGGGACGCCGTGACCGACGTGGACGCGGAGTCGGCCAAGAAGGCCTGACCGCGCGAGCCGGACGAGACGAGGCCGCCGGGACCGACAGGGTCCCGGCGGCCTCGTCCGTTCACCCGTTCTTCCGCTCGGCCAGGGACAGGGTGCGGCGGGCCGCGGCCACGATCGCGGCGTCGACGAAGCGGCCGTCCGGCATGGCCAGCGCGCCCTCGTCGCCGGCCGCCGCCTCGACGATCTCCTCCGCCGCCTCGATCTCCTCGCGCGTGGGGCGGAAGGCCCGTTCGATGACGGGAAGCTGGCGCGGGTGGATGGCCGCCCGGCCCAGGAAGCCCAGCGCGCGGCCGTGCGTGCAGGAGGCGTAGAGGCCGTCCAGGTCCCGGATGTCGGGGTACACCGACTGGGGCGGGGGCGGGAGCCCGCCCGCGCGGGCGGCGATGACGACGCGGGTGCGCGGCCAGTCCAGCGGGGAGCCGTCCCCCACACCGAGATCGGCCCGCAGATCGGCCTCGCCGAGCGAGATGCCGTGGACGGCGGGATGCGCGGTCGCGATGTCGTAGGCGTGCTCGATCCCGAGCGCCGATTCCAGCAGCGGGTAGAGGGGAACGCCGGGGGCGCGGGCCGCGATCCGGCGGATGTCGGTGCCGTGTGCGACCTTGGGGATACGCAGGGCACACAGGCCGGGGAGTCCGGTCAGGGTCTCGATCTCGTGGGGGGACCGGGGGGAGTTGATCCGCACATGGACCGGAAGTGGCTGGGCGGACGTGAGGAGTTCGGCCGTGGAGGCCAGGGCGTACTTCTTGCGGTCGGGGGACACCGCGTCCTCGAGGTCGACGATCACGACGTCGGCGCGGGAGGCGATGGCCTTCTGGACGACCTCGGGGCGGTCGCCGGGGGCGTACAGATACGTCAGGGGAGTGGTCACAGCGCGCCCTGGGTGCGGAGTTCGGTGATATCGGCCGGTGTCAGGCCGAGTTCGGTGAGTACTTCGTCGGTGTCGGCGCCGTGCGGGCGGCCGGCCCAGCGGATGGAGCCGGGCGTCTCGGAGAGCCGGAAGAGGACGTTCTGCATACGCAGGGGGCCGAGCTCCGGGTCGGGGACCTCGGTGATGCTGTCCAGCGCCTGGTACTGCGGGTCCTCCATGACGTCCCGGATGTCGTAGACGGGTGCGATCGCCGCCTCGGCCTTTTCGAACGCGGCCATGGCCTCCATACGGGTGCGCTCGGCGATCCAGCTGCCGACTGCCCCGTCGAGTACGTCCGAGTGCTCCGCTCGTCCGCTTCCGGTGGTGAACCACGGCTCGTCGATCAGGTCGGGGCGGCCCACCAGATGCATGACGCGTTCGGCGATGGACTGGGCGGAGGTGGACACGGCCAGCCAGTGCCCGTCGGCCGTGCGATAGGTGTTGCGCGGCGCGTTGTTGCGGGAACGGTTGCCCATGCGGGGCTGGACGTAGCCGAGTTGGTCGTACCAGAGCGGCTGCGGGCCGAGCACGGTCAGGATCGGCTCGATGATCGCCATGTCGACCACCTGGCCGCGCCCGGTTGCCGTACGGGCGGCGAGCGCGGTCATCACGGCGTAGGAGGTGGCGAGCGCCGCGATCGAGTCGGCCAGACCGAACGGCGGCAGCGTCGGCGGGCCGTCGGGTTCACCGGTGATCGCGGCGAACCCGCTCATCGCCTCGGCCAGCGTGCCGAAGCCGGGGCGGTGGGAGTACGGGCCGAACTGGCCGAACCCGGTGACGCGGGTGAGCACGAGCCGCGGGTTGGCGGCGCTCAGCTCGTCCCAGCCCAGACGCCACTTCTCCAGGGTGCCCGGGCGGAAGTTCTCGATGACCACGTCCGCGGTGGCGGCCAGGCGCAACAGGGTCTCGCGGCCGCCGGGGGTGGACAGATCGAGGGTCATGGTGCGCTTGTTGCGGCCGAGCAGCTTCCACCACAGGCCGATGCCGTCCTTGGTGGCGCCGTGGCCCCGGGACGGGTCGGGGCGGGTCGGGTGCTCGACCTTGATGACCTCGGCGCCGAAGTCGCCGAGCATGGTCGCGGCGAGAGGGCCCGCGAAGAGGGTCGCCAGGTCGAGGACGCGAAGTCCCTGCAGGGGCGTGGTCGTCGGGGTCCGGGTCATGAGGCGTCGTCGATCTCGGAGCGGAACGGCATCGAGGTGGAGGCGCCCGGCCGTTGGACGCACAGCGCGGCGGCCGCGGACGCCCAGCGGAGGGCCTGCCCGACGGGTCTTCCCTCGCCCAGTGCGACGGCCAGGGCACCGACGAAGGTGTCGCCGGCCGCGGTGGTGTCCACGGCGGTGACGCCCGTGGCGGGAACGGTGAGCGGCGCGGAGTCCCGGCTCGCGTGCAGGCTGCCCGCCGCGCCGAGAGTGATCACGACTTCGGGGACCTGACGGAGCAGCGCCTGTGCCGCGGCGCGCGGGTCGGCGACGCCGGTGAGGGCGGCTGCCTCGTGTTCGTTGGGGACCAGCAGATCGGTGGCGGCGAGCAGTTCGGGGGGCAGCGGCTGGGCGGGGGCGGGGGTGAGCACGGTCCGTACGCCGTGCCGGCGTGCGGCCTCGGCGCCCTCCAGCACGGCGCTGAGGGGGAGTTCGAGCTGGAGGAGCAGGGCGTCGGCGGTGGCGATGAGCGCCTCGTCGCCGGGGACGAGGGAGGTGACGGTGCCGTTCGCGCCGGGAATGACGACGATGGCGTTGCCACCCTCGTCGTCGACGACGATATGGGCGGTGCCGGACGGCCCTTCGGCCGTGCGCAGCAGGTCGGTGTCGACGCCGGAGGAGACCAGCGTCTGGCGCAGCCGTGCGCCGAAGTCGTCCGAGCCGACCGCGCCGATCATCGAGACATCTCCGCCGGCACGGGCGGCGGCGACGGCCTGGTTGGCGCCCTTGCCACCGGGGATCGTACGGAACTCCCGTCCGGTGACGGTCTCTCCGCGTTTCGGTGCGTGGGCGACGTACGCGACAAGGTCCATGTTGGTGCTGCCGAGCACCGCGATGCCGGTCATGGGCGTAGTGCCTCCTGATACGTGAGGTGGGCGAGGGTGTCGAAGCCGGTGCCGTCGAAGTCGGCGACGGAGGTGGCGAGCCGGTTCTTGAGCGGGGCGGTCCAGCGGTCGGGGAGTGCGTCCGGCCGGCCGGCGAGGAGACCGGCGACCGATCCGGCGGTGGCGCCGTTGGAGTCCGTGTCCCATCCTCCTGAGACGGCGCGGCAGACGGAGGCGGTGAAGTCGCCGTCGGCGTGGGTGAGGGCTGCGGCGAGAAGGGCGGCGTTGGGGACGACGTGTACCCAGTGATAGTGGCCGTAGGCGGTGTGGAGCCGGTCCACGACGGTGTCGAAGTCGGGTTCGGCGCGGGCCGTGTCGATACCGGTGCGGATCGCGTGCGCGATCCGGGAGGCGGGCGGGACGATGCCGAGGCCGACGGCGAGCGCGCCGTGCACATCGCAGTCGCCGCCCGCGGCGGCCGCGACGGTGGCGGCGACGAACATCGCGCCGTGGACGCCGTTCGCGGTGTGCGTGAGCACGGCGTCCCGGTGCGCCTGCCCGGCGGCGGCCGCCGGGTCGCCGGGATGCGTCCAACCGTGCATGTCGGCGCGGATGGCGGCGCCGATCCACTCCCGGAAGGGGTTGTGGTGGACGGCCGTGTGCGGAGGCTCCACGCCGGAGAGGAGATTGCGGTAGGCGACCCGCTCGGCGGTGAACGTACGGCCGGCGGGGAGCTCGTCGAGCCAGAGCCGGCCGACGTCGGCGGTGGTGAAGCCCCGCCCGTACCGCTGGAGGAGGAGCAGGTTCAGCAACGGGTAGTTGAGGTCGTCGTCCTCGGGCATGCCGTCGATGTTCTCGGCGAGGGACGTGGCCGCGGATCGACGGTTCCACGGATGCGCCCGGGCCAGTCCGGCGGGGAGCCCCTTGGCGGTGAACCAGGTGTTCAGGGGCCAGTTGCCGGTGGCGCGGCCGATGTCCCGGATGGCGGACAGGGGCAGCTTCTCGACGGGCTTCCCGAGCAGGCACCCCACGGCGCGCCCCACCCAGGATGCGTGCAGCCGGTGCTCCAGTGCGGGGCCGGGCGGCGCGGTGCCGGGCGGCGGGGTGCCGGCCGCCGGGCGGGTGGATGCGTCCAGCCGGTGCTCCGGCGCGGTGCCGGGCGGCGGGGTGCCGGCCGCCGGGCGGGTGGGTGCGTGCAGCCGGTGCTCCGGCGCGGGGTGGGGCGGCGCGGTGCCGGACCCCGGGCCGCGCGTCGGTTCGCGCGGGTCTCCCGGCTCCCGCCGACGGGCTGGGCTTCCTGGTTCACCCGGCGGGCCCGGGGCTCCACGCCCCACCGCCTCCGGCCAGTCCGGGCAGGCCGCCCGGACGGCCGGGAGGTCCGTGGGCTCCTGCGAGGCCAACGGGGAGGTGAGCGCGGCCAGTTCGTCGAGGAGACGGGTCGCCAGGGCGCGCAGTCCGGGGGGCGGCGGGGCCGGAGAGGCGCCGGCCGTGGCGGGCGCCGGGGCGCCGCCCGCCTGGTGCCAGGCGGCCGCGATCGCCGACGCGTCGCGGCCGTCCTCCGCGGCCTGCCGCAGCTCGTGGCCGAGCAGATCCTCCGGCTGCACCCACGTGACGCGCAGCGTCATCGCGCGTCCGTCAGGGCGGCGAACGCCGACTCGTGGGCGCGGCGGCGCTCCCGGTCCCGTGCGAAGACCTCGCGGGCGACTGCGGTCAGCTCCCGCGCGGGGCTGTGCAGATCGAGGCGGCTGGCCTCGGCAACGGTCTTCGCCCAGTCCCGCGGAACCGCGGTCTCCCCGGCCAGCGCCCCCGCGATCGCGCCCGACATCGTCGCGATCGAGTCGCAGTCGCGGCCGTAGTTGACCGAGCCCAGCACCGTACGGCAGTAGTCCCCACCGCCCACGACCAGCATGCCCAGCGCGATGGGCAGCTCCTCGATGGAGTGCAGCCGGGAGGGGCGGCGCGCGCCCAGCCCCGGGGCGCGGTAGTCCGGGCCGACCGTGTCGAAGGGCGCGACGGCTGCGCGCAGCGGTTCCAGCGCGGACTCGAAGTGCGTGTGGCGCGCGGCGACTTCGGTCACCGCTTCGATCGCGGCACACGTGCCGTCCTTGGCCAGGGCGAGCGCCGCATCCACGACCGATGTGGGCGTCGCCCCGGGAACGCACGCCGCCGCGACCGCCGCCGCGAACACGCCCGCAGCCTCGCGCCCGTACGACGACTGGTGCGCGCCCGCGATGTCGAGCGCCTCGGCGTAGGCGGCGGCCGGGTGCGCCGCGTTGACCAGGCCCACCGGCGCCATGTACATCGCGGCGCCGCAGTTCACGATGTTGCCGCTGCCCGCCTCACGGGGGTCGTTGTGCCCGTAGTGAAGCCGGGCCACCAGCCACTTCTCGGCGAGGAAGATCCGCTGGAGCGGCAGCGCCTCCGCCTCCAGCTCCGGGATCCAGCGCGGGTTCGACATCAGGTCGGGCACCAGTTGGTCGGCGACGGCGTAGGCGTCGAGGTGGTCGCGGACCGTGGCGTACACCCTGATCAGGGCGTGCGTCATGAGGGTGTCGTCGGTGACGTGCCCGTCGCCCTTGTGGTACGGCGCGATGGGGCGTGCGGTGCGCCAGTGGTCGCCGTTCCAGGGGCCGACGATGCCGTGGACGCGGCCGCCGTGCCGCTCGGCGATCTGCTCGGGTGTGTAGCCCTCCACCGGGCCGCCGAGCGCGTCGCCGACGGCCGCGCCGATCAGGCTGCCGGCGATCCGGTCCTCGAGGGGGGGCGTCTCAGGTGTGGTCGTCATGTCGGAATTGTCCACCCGGGGCGGTCAGTTCCGTGTCTGCCAGCAGCCCGGCGAGTTCGACGAGATCGGTGTCCGCGAGGCGGGGGAGCGCGCAGCCCGGGAGCGTGCGGCAGGCGTCGCGCCAGGTGAGGGGTACGGAGTCGCCACCGCCGAGTGCACCGGTCAGGGCGCCGGCCAGGGCGGGCGCGGAGTCGGCGACCCGGGACAGACAGGCCGCCGCCGGTACGGCCTCGGCGACCCGGCCGCGGGCCGCCGTCGCCAGGGCGAGAGCGACGGGCACCGTCTCGGCCGCGGCGATGCCGTAGCTGTACACATGATCGACGATCTGATGCTCCAGCAGCGGGACGAGCTCGAAGGCGCTGCACGCGTGGCGGGCGAGCTTCACCGCGTGCCGGGCGTTGCGGCCGATCTCGGTGACGTCGGGCAGCTCGGCGAGCGCGGCGTCCACGGCGTCGTCCACACCTGCGCCCCCGAGGGCCGCGGCGACGGCCGCGGCCATGGCACGGGCGCCGTGCACCCCGTCGCCGTCCTGGGTGTAGCGGGCGTCGAACTCGGCGAGTGCCGCGGCGGACGCGGGATCACCCGGGTGGACGACGGCGAGAACGACGGCGCGTACGCAGGCGGCATCGTCGAAGTAGTGCGGGTTGTCATGGCCGGTCGCGGGCGGGCGCAGTCCGGTGGCGAGATTGCCGAGGCCCGCGCGTACGGAGATCCGGGCGCGCAGAGGGAGTACGGCGGACTCGACCTCGGGGGCGCGGTCGGCGGCCGCGGCGACCTCGCTGGCGAGCGAGTTCCAGGCCAGGTCGACGGCAGCGCGCATACGGCGCCCGGGGGCGAGCCCGGCGAACAGGTGCCCCGCGGCGATGAGCACGGTCTCGGCGGCGAAGGCCGCCCACTCGGCGTCGTCGGACGGCCCGAGGCGGAGGGGTTCGGGGGGCTGGTTGAGGGCGATGGGCACGGGAAGGGTGGTGGTCGAGTTCTGCTCGGCGAAGGTGTCGAGCTCACGGGTGAGCCGCCGGGTCCACTCGGGCATCCGCGCGGCGCGATGCCGTGCGGCGGGCCACCCGGCGGCATCCCCGGCGGCGAGCCCGAGGAGCAGCCCTTCGATGGGCCGCACGACACCCGGCCCCTCACGAGGGGCGGCCCCGCCGAGCGCGGCAGCGCGCGTGGGAGGCGGTGCCGCATGGGGGCGTGCGGGGGCCGTGGCGGCTGCGGCCGGCTGCACCAGCAGGTCGACGGGCTCTCCGCCGCGGCCCACGTCCGCTGGCCGTTCGGCGGGCGGTGCCTCGACCGTCCCGGCCGGCCGCAGCCGCAGGTCGGTCGGCTGTCCGGCGGACGGTGCCTCTCCTGGCGCCTCGACCGTCCCGGCCGGCCACACCTGCACGTCGGCGGGATCTCCGCCGCGGCCCACGTCCGTTTCGGCAGCGCGCCCGGCATGGCTCGCCGTATCGCCGCCTCCCGGTGCCTCGACCGCCCCGGTCAGCTGCACCCGCAGGTCGGCAGGCTCCCCGCCGGGGCTTACGCCGGTCGGCTGTCCGGCCGGCGGTGCCTCTCCTGGCGCCTCGACCGCCCCGGCCAGCCGCACCGGCAGGTCCGCGGGCTCTCCGCCACGGCCCGCATCCGCCGACCGTCCGGCGCGCGGTGCTTCGGTCCCGTGCGGGGGGCCTGTCCAACCGTCGGGGGCGACTCCCGCCGACGCGGTCGCCGTGTGCGTGCCGCCCGTCGGCGTCCGGGCGCCGGGCCCCTCCGGCGGAACGCCCGCCGCGTCGTCCGGGGCCCGTACGCCAGCGCCGTCCGCGGCACCCCGCCCATCGGTCCCGGCGGGCCCCGGCCGCTTCTCCTGAGCGCCGTGTGCAGAGCGGTCCCTACCGTGCCAGGTCATCGCGGCCCCTGGGCGTCGTCGTCCGGGGTGAGCAGGTCGGCGATGTCCAGGATGTGGTGGCCCCGCATCGACGGGAGGCAGCTGCCGCGGACCGGGCCGATGGCCGAGGACCAGGCCGTCGGGATCGCCGACGCGCCGGAGACCGCTCCCGCGAGCGCGCCCGCCACCGCCGCCGTGGTGTCCGCGTCGCGGCCCATGTTCACCGCCGTCAGGACCGACGTACGGAAGTCGCCCCGCGCCACCGCGAACGCGCCGAACGCCAGGCCCACCGCCTCCGGGGCCAGGTCCGTCCACGGGTAGCCGCCGATCACCACCGCCGAGCGGACCGCCCGTTCCATCGCGAGGGGATCCGCCAGGGTGCGCTGCGCCGTGACCACCGCGCGGCGCAGCGAGCGGGCCGTCCAGGAGTCCATCGGGATCACCGAGAGGGCCGCGCCGATCACCCCGGCCGGGCCCGCGCCCGTCATCGCCGCGGCCACGCCCGCCGCCACCGCCTGGCCGCCGTAGATGCCCTCGCCGTCATGGCTGACCGAGCCGTCGATCGCGACCAGCCGGGCCGCCTCCGCCGGCCGGCCCGCCGCGAAGACGCCGAAGGGCGCCGCCCGCATCGCGAGACCGTCGCTCCAGGCGTGCCGGTGCTGCGCCGAGATGGGTGCGGTCAGTCCGCGCCGCAGATTCTCCAGGGTGCCGCGTTCGCTGAACCCCGCCCCGCGGAACGGGCCTTCGTCCAGGTCCGCGATCCAGTGGTGCCACGCGGCCTCCACATGCGCGACGGTCAGCGCGGAACCGTGCCGGGCCAGCAGCAGCCCCGAGAAGATCGCGTACTCCGTGTCGTCCGTGCCCGCCGGGTCGTCGTTCACGAAGCCCTCGATGCGTCCCCACCGCCGGCGGATCTCCGAGGGGCGCAGATTCTCGGCGGGCGCGCCCAGCGCGTCGCCCACCGCCAGGCCGAGCAGTGCCCCGCAGGCCCGTTCCCGTAACAGCGCTGCCGGGACGGCGGGCGGCGCGGGAGCCGTACCGGGCGCGCGCTCGGAGGGATCAGCGGGATCGCATGCAATCAACTCCACGGGGCAGGCCCCTTCCGCGCGCACGAGGCTGTTCATGCATCTGTGCCACGCCCGGCCCGGTACGAGTCTGAGAAACGTTTCTGTCACCCGAACCGCACCCGAGCACACCCCTGGCCGCCCCCTCCGACCCCCAGGTAAGTACGGCCTGCCTTGCTGGCGCGCCCCTTACGCAGTGCGTATTTTCGAGGAGTGGCAAGGGGGAGCGGAACGCCGTCTCCGCTACCGGAAATGGGGAGAGACGTGTCCATCATCGAAACCGAGGCGACGCTTCACGAGGCGCACCGCGACAACCACACCCACCGTGACGTCAACGGCGGCTGGCTGCGTCCGGCGGTCTTCGGCGCGATGGACGGACTGGTCTCCAACCTGGCTCTGATGACCGGTGTCGCGGGCGGATCGGTCTCGCAGCAGACCCTCGTCATCACCGGCCTCGCCGGACTGGCCGCGGGCGCGTTCTCCATGGCGGCGGGCGAGTACACCTCCGTCGCCTCCCAGCGCGAGCTCGTCCAGGCGGAACTGGACGTGGAACGCCGGGAGTTGAGCAGGCACCCGGTCGACGAGATGGAAGAGCTGGCCGCCCTGTACGTGGCTCGTGGCGTCGAGCCCGCGCTGGCCCGTCAGGTCGCGATGCAGCTGTCGAAGGACCCCGAGCAGGCGCTGGAGATCCATGCCCGCGAGGAGCTCGGCATAGACCCCGACGACCTGCCGTCGCCGACCGTCGCCGCGGTCTCGTCGTTCGCGGCGTTCGCGCTGGGTGCCCTGCTGCCCGTGCTGCCGTACCTCCTCGGCGCGAGCGCCCTGTGGCCGGCCGTCCTGCTCGCGCTGGTCGGGCTCTTCGCGTGCGGCGCGCTCGTCGCCCGCGTCACCGCTCGCAGCTGGTGGTTCAGCGGTCTGCGTCAGCTGGCCCTCGGCGGGGCGGCGGCAGCGGTCACCTTCGGTCTGGGGTCGATTTTCGGCGCTGTGATCTGAGGCCCAGCAGCCCCTGAAGCACCGGCCTCCTCCGGGGACCGGTGCTTCCGCGTTCCCGCGGTGTCCGCGCGGCCCGCATTCC
Source organism: uncultured Actinomycetota bacterium (assembly GCA_963836215.1). Taxonomy (GTDB): domain Bacteria; phylum Actinomycetota; class Actinomycetes; order Streptomycetales; family Streptomycetaceae; genus Streptomyces. The sequence continues at coordinate 1,863,959 of CAWIIU010000005.1, read as the reverse complement.
CGCAGGCTGTGACGTACATCCCCTCGGCGGACGCCGCTTCTGGTGAGACACTATGCAACGAGTTACATAAGTAGCCGTAACTCGGCGGTTTCGAGTCCATTGCCACGGGGCATGAGCCGGAAGCGCTGCGGGCAATGAGGCTCGCTCCTGCGATGGTCCTCCGGACACCGATCTGTCCGATGGCGACCCACCCCGACCGCCACAGCGGTGTCCGCATGTTGGAATGAGTTATCCACTTTTCGAGAATCACTCCATCATGTAACCTGCACGAAATTTCGCGGAGGGCCAACGTCGTCCCTCGGCAGTCGCTCTCCCGGCCAGGTCCGGGAGATGCCTTTCAGCCACGACGACGACGGGAGAGCCGATGCGTTCCGACGCCTGGTCGCCCATGGACGGTCGCCCCGCCCCCCAGGGGATGTACGACCCCCGTAACGAACACGACGCCTGCGGTGTCGGGTTCGTGGCCACCCTCACCGGTGTGGCCAGCCATGAGCTGGTGGAGCAGGCGCTGACCGTACTGCGCAATCTCGAGCACCGCGGTGCCACCGGCTCCGAGCCCGACTCGGGCGACGGTGCCGGCATCCTGCTCCAGGTTCCCGACGCGTTCCTGCGCGAGGTCAGCGGCTTCGAGCTCCCCGAGGCCGGTTCGTACGCCGTCGGCATCGCGTTCCTCCCGGCGGACGCCCAGGACGAGACCGATGCCGCCGTCTCACGCATCGAGACGATCGCCGCCGAAGAGGGCCTCGAGGTCCTCGGCTGGCGCGAGGTCCCGGTCACCCCCGACCTGCTCGGCAACGGCGCCCGCGCCACCATGCCCGCCTTCCGCCAGCTCTTCGTGGCCGACGGCACGAGCACCGGCATCGCGCTGGACCGCAAGGCCTTCCTGGTGCGCAAGCGTGCCGAGCGTGAGGCCGGGGTGTACTTCCCCTCGCTCTCCGCCCGCACGATCGTCTACAAGGGCATGCTGACCACCGGCCAGCTGGAGCCCTTCTTCCCGGACCTGTCCGACCGGCGCTGCGCCACCGCCGTCGCGCTCGTCCACTCGCGGTTCTCGACGAACACCTTCCCGAGCTGGCCGCTGGCCCACCCGTACCGCTTCGTCGCGCACAACGGCGAGATCAACACGGTCAAGGGCAACCGCAACTGGATGCGCGCCCGTGAGTCGCAGCTCGCCTCCGACCTCTTCGGTGCGGAGAAGCTCGACCGGATCTTCCCGGTCTGCACACCGGACGCCTCCGACTCCGCCTCCTTCGACGAGGTCCTGGAGCTGCTCCACCTCGGCGGCCGCTCGCTGCCGCACTCCGTGCTGATGATGGTCCCGGAGGCGTGGGAGAACCACGCGTCCATGGACCCGGCCCGGCGCGCGTTCTACCAGTACCACTCCACGATGATGGAGCCCTGGGACGGCCCGGCCTGCGTCACCTTCACCGACGGCACCCAGGTCGGCGCGGTCCTCGACCGCAACGGTCTGCGCCCCGGCCGCTACTGGGTCACCGACGAGGGCCTTGTCGTCCTCTCATCCGAGGTCGGCGTGCTCGACATCGACCCCGCGAAGGTCGTCCGCAAGGGCCGCCTCCAGCCGGGCCGGATGTTCCTCGTCGACACCGCCGAGCACCGCATCATCGAGGACGATGAGATCAAGTCCTCGCTCGCCGCCGAAGAGCCGTACCAGGAATGGCTCGAGACCGGGATCATGGAGTTCGAGGACCTGCCCGAGCGTGAGCACATCGTGCACACGCACGCCTCGGTCACCCGCCGCCAGCAGACCTTCGGGTACACCGAGGAGGAGCTGCGCGTCCTGCTCGCCCCGATGGCCCGCGCAGGCGCCGAGCCGATCGGCTCCATGGGCACGGACTCGCCGATCGCGGCGCTCTCCGCCCGCCCGCGGCTGCTCTTCGACTACTTCACCCAGCTGTTCGCGCAGGTCACCAACCCGCCGCTGGACGCCATCCGCGAGGAGCTCGTCACCTCGCTGCACTCCTCGCTCGGCCCCCAGGGCAACCTGCTGGAGCCGACCGCCGCGTCCTGTCGCAGCGTCACCCTGCCGTTCCCGGTCATCGACAACGACGAGCTCGCCAAGCTCATCCACATCAACGCCGACGGCGACCTGCCCGGCATGAAGGCCGCCACCCTCGCCGGTCTCTACCGCGTCAGCGGCGGCGGTGAGTCGCTCGCCGCCCGCATCGAGGAGATCTGCGCCGAGGTCGACGCTGCCATAGAGGACGGCGCGCGGGTCATCGTCCTCTCCGACCGGCACTCGGACGCCGAGCACGCACCGATCCCGTCGCTGCTGCTCACCTCAGCCGTGCACCACCACCTCATCCGCACCAAGCAGCGCACCCAGGTGGGCCTGCTGGTCGAGGCCGGTGACGTCCGCGAGGTGCACCATGTCGCCCTGCTGATCGGCTACGGCGCGGCCGCGGTCAACCCGTACCTGGCGATGGAGTCGGTCGAGGACCTGGTCCGCGCCGGCACCTTCATCGACGGCATGGAGCCCGAGCAGGCCATCCGCAACCTGATCTACGCCCTCGGCAAGGGCGTTCTGAAGGTCATGTCCAAGATGGGCATCTCGACCGTCGCCTCCTACCGCGGCGCGCAGGTCTTCGAGGCCGTCGGCCTGGACGACGCCTTCGTCGAGAAGTACTTCAACGGCACCGCCACCAAGATCGGTGGCGCGGGGCTGGACATCGTCGCCAAGGAGGTCGCCGCCCGGCACGCCAAGGCGTACCCGGCCTCCGGTATCGCCGCCACGCACCGCGCGCTGGACATAGGCGGTGAGTACCAGTGGCGCCGCGAGGGCGAGCCGCACCTCTTCGACCCGGAGACGGTCTTCCGGCTGCAGCACGCCACGCGCAACAAGCGCTACGACATCTTCAAGAAGTACACGGACCGGGTGAACGAGCAGTCCGAGCGGCTGATGACGCTGCGCGGCCTCTTCGGCTTCACGTCCGGCCGCGAGGCGATCCCGATCGACGAGGTCGAGCCCGTCAGCGAGATCGTGAAGCGCTTCTCCACCGGCGCCATGTCGTACGGCTCCATCTCCAAGGAGGCGCACGAGACGCTCGCCATCGCCATGAACGAGCTGGGCGGCAAGTCCAACACCGGCGAGGGCGGCGAGGACCCGGACCGTCTGTACGACCCCGAGCGCCGGTCCTCCATCAAGCAGGTCGCATCCGGCCGCTTCGGAGTCACCAGCGAGTACCTGGTCAACGCGGACGACATCCAGATCAAGATGGCGCAGGGTGCCAAGCCCGGCGAGGGCGGCCAGCTGCCCGGCCACAAGGTCTACCCCTGGGTCGCCAAGACCCGGCACAGCACTCCCGGTGTGGGTCTGATCTCTCCGCCGCCGCACCACGACATCTACTCGATCGAGGACCTGGCGCAGCTGATCCACGACCTGAAGAACGCGAACCCGCAGGCGCGGATTCACGTCAAGCTGGTCTCCGAGGTCGGTGTCGGCACCGTCGCCGCGGGTGTCTCCAAGGCGCACGCGGACGTCGTCCTCATCTCCGGCCACGACGGCGGCACCGGCGCGTCCCCGCTCACGTCGCTGAAGCACGCGGGCGGCCCCTGGGAGCTCGGCCTCGCCGAGACCCAGCAGACGCTGCTGCTCAACGGCCTGCGCGACCGGATCGTCGTGCAGACCGACGGTCAGCTCAAGACCGGCCGGGACGTCGTCATCGCCGCGCTGCTCGGCGCCGAGGAGTTCGGTTTCGCGACCGCGCCGCTCGTCGTCTCGGGCTGCATCATGATGCGCGTCTGCCACCTGGACACCTGCCCGGTCGGCATCGCCACGCAGAACCCGGTGCTGCGCGAGCGCTTCTCCGGCAAGGCCGAGTACATCGTCAACTACTTCCGGTTCATCGCCGAGGAAGTGCGCGAGATCCTTGCCGAGCTGGGCTTCCGCTCCGTCGAGGAGGCCGTCGGCCACGCCGAACTCCTGGACACCGAGCGGGCCGTGGACCACTGGAAGGCGCAGGGCCTCGACCTTGCTCCGCTGTTCCACGTCCCCGAGCTGCCGGACGGCGCGGTGCGCCACGCGGTCATCGCCCAGGACCACGGTCTGGAGAAGGCCCTCGACAACGAGCTGATCAAGCTCGCGGCCGATGCGCTGAACGCCGACTCGGCCGAGGCCGCACAGCCGGTCCGCGCCCAGGTCGCCATCCGCAACATCAACCGGACCGTGGGCACCATGCTCGGTCACGAGGTGACGCGGAAGTTCGGCGGTGCGGGGCTGCCCGACGACACCATCGACATCACGTTCACCGGCTCGGCCGGCCAGTCCTTCGGTGCGTTCGTGCCGCGCGGCATCACGCTCCGGCTGGAGGGCGACGCCAACGACTACGTCGGCAAGGGCCTCTCCGGCGGCCGCGTGGTCGTCCGCCCCGACCGCGGCGCCGACCACCTGGCCGAGTACTCGACCATCGCGGGCAACACCATCGCGTACGGTGCGACCGGCGGCGAGCTGTTCCTCCGCGGCCGTACGGGCGAGCGGTTCTGCGTCCGCAACTCCGGTGCCACGGTGGTCTCGGAGGGCGTGGGCGACCACGGCTGCGAGTACATGACCGGTGGCCACGCGGTGGTGCTCGGCGAGACCGGGCGCAACTTCGCGGCCGGCATGTCCGGCGGTGTCGCCTACGTCGTCGACCTCGACCGCGACAACGTCAACCCGGGCAACATCGGGGCGATCGAGCCGCTGTCGGAGACCGACAAGGAGTGGCTGCACGACGTCGTGCGCCGCCACCAGGAGGAGACGGGTTCCACCGTCGCGCAGACGCTCCTCGACGACTGGTCCGTGAACGTGGACCGCTTCACCAAGATCATCCCGACCACGTACAAGGCAGTGCTCGCCGCCAAGGACGCCGCTGAGCTGGCCGGTCTCTCCGAGCAGGAGACCACCGAGAAGATGATGGAGGCGGCGATCAATGGCTGACCCCAAGGGCTTCCTGTCCACCGGTCGCGAGGTCGCGCAGACCCGCCCCGTGGACGAGCGCGTCAAGGACTGGAACGAGGTCTACGTTCCCGGCTCCCTGCTGCCGATCATCAGCAAGCAGGCCGGCCGCTGCATGGACTGCGGAATCCCGTTCTGTCACAACGGCTGTCCGCTCGGGAACCTGATCCCCGAGTGGAACGACTACGCCTACCGCGAGGACTGGTCCGCCGCTTCCGAGCGGCTGCACGCGACCAACAACTTCCCGGAGTTCACCGGGCGGCTGTGCCCCGCGCCCTGCGAGTCGGCGTGTGTCCTCGGCATCAACCAGCCGGCCGTCACCATCAAGAACGTCGAAGTCTCCATCATCGACAAGGCGTGGGACTCCGGCGACGTCACTCCGCAGCCGCCGGAGCGCCTGTCGGGCAAGACCGTCGCGGTCATCGGCTCGGGCCCGGCGGGTCTCGCCGCCGCCCAGCAGCTGACCCGGGCCGGCCACACAGTCGCCGTCTACGAGCGCGCGGACCGCATCGGCGGACTCCTTCGGTACGGCATCCCCGAGTTCAAGATGGAGAAGGTGCACATCAACCGCCGCATCGAGCAGATGCGCGCGGAGGGCACCAAGTTCCGTACCGAGGTGGAGATCGGCCGTGACATCGACGCGGCCAAGCTGCGCCGCCGCTACGACGCCGTGGTCATCGCCGCGGGTGCGACCGTCTCGCGCGACCTGCCCGTCCCGGGCCGTGAGCTGAACGGCATCCACTTCGCCATGGAGTACCTGCCGCTCGCCAACAAGGTGCAGGAGGGTGACCTGACGGTCACCCCGATCACCGCCGAGGGCAAGCACGTCGTCGTCATCGGCGGCGGCGACACCGGCGCGGACTGCGTGGGCACCGCCCACCGCCAGGGCGCGGCCTCGGTCACCCAGCTGGAGATCATGCCCCGGCCGGGCGACGAGCGGAATGCCAACCAGCCCTGGCCGACGTTCCCGATGCTCTACAAGGTCACCTCCGCGCACGAGGAGGGCGGCGAGCGGGTCTACTCCGTCTCCACCACCCACTTCGAGGGAGACGAGGACGGCAACGTCCAGTTCCTGCACCTCGCCGAGGTGGAGTTCAAGGACGGCCGGCCGGAGCAGAAGCCGGGCACGGAGCGGAAGATCCCCGCGCAGCTGGTCACGCTGGCGATGGGCTTCACCGGCACCGACCGGTCCAACGGCCTCGTCGAGCAGTTCGGCGTGGAGCTCGACGAGCGCGGCAACGTCGCGCGCGACGCGGACTACGCGACGAACGTCGACGGCGTGTACGTCGCGGGCGACGCCGGCCGCGGCCAGTCGCTCATCGTGTGGGCCATCGCCGAAGGCCGCTCGGCGGCCCGCGGAGTGGACCGCTACCTGACCGGATCGAGCGCCCTGCCGGCCCCGGTCAAGCCCACCGACCGCGCGCTGATGGCCTGACCCCGGCCAGTACGGTCACCACAGACGTCCCGTACAACGGCGTACGGAACTGATCGTGGCGCCTGCCCTGTCCCCGACCGGACCATGGGCGGGCGCCGCGGTGCGTGCGGCTCCCGCAGTTCGGAAAGGGTGTCGTAGCCTCAACGGGCCCGTCCGTACCGACCGATTGGAGCCCCGATGGCGGCCATCAGTCTCCGTAGGATCGAGGAGACCGCGCCCGCGCTGGTCAGTCTCTACAAGAGCGCCGGGATCTCCCTGGAGAAGCACCGGGTCAGCGGGGAGCGTGCCGCCGTCTATCTGGTGCTCGACTACTCCGGTTCGATGAAGGACTACTACAAGGACGGCAGCGTGCAGGCGCTCGCCGACCGGGTGCTGGGGCTGGCCGCCAACCTCGACGACGACGGGTCCGTACCCGTCGTCTTCTTCTCCACCGACATCGACGCGGTCACCGACATCGGCCTGGAGAACCATCACGGCCGGATCGACCGGATCGTCGCGGGCCTCGGACACATGGGCAAGACCAGCTACCACCTGGCGATGGACGCCGTCATCGACCACTATCTCGACAGCGGCTCGACCGCGCCCGCGTTCGTCGTCTTCCAGACGGACGGCGGCCCCATCAGCAAACATGCTGCCGAGCGCTATCTGTGCAAGGCGGCGAAGCTGCCGCTGTTCTGGCAGTTCATAGGCTTCGGCAACAAGCGCAGCACGCAGTTCGACTTCCTGCACAAACTCGACGAACTCGCCGTGCCCGCCAAGCGGATCGTCGACAACGCCGGGTTCTTCCATGCCGGTCCCGATCCGCGGCAGGTCCCGGACTCCGAGCTGTACGACCGCCTGATCGCCGAGTTTCCGCAGTGGCTGGCCGCCGCGCGCGCCCAGGGCGTCGTGCGGTGACCCTCAGGGTGCTGAGGGCCGCCGACCGCGAGGCGGTGCCGTGGAGGAACGGCGGCGGCACGACCCGGGAGATCGCCGTCTCGCCCGACGGCGCGGGGACGGACGACTTCGACTGGCGGATCAGTCTCGCGGACGTCACAGCCGACGGCCCGTTCTCCGCGTTCCCCGGGGTCGAGCGCGTCCTGACCGTCGCCGACGGTGCGGGCATGGAGCTCACCGTGGACGGACAACGCCTGCGCGCGGAGGAGCGCTTCCGGCCCCACGCCTTCCCCGGCGACGTCGAGACCGACGGGCGGCTCCTGGCCGGGCCCGTCGTCAACTTCAACGTCATGCACCGACGTGACCGTACGGCCGCTCGTGTCTCCGTGGTGCGCGGAGTCCAGCCGGTGGTGGTGGAGTCCGGATCGACCGTCCTGATCGTCGCGCTGGAGGGCACCACGGTCCTGAAGGACGTGACGCTCGGGCGGTTCGACGCCGTGGTGCTCGATGCCGTGGGGCCCGACGCTGTGACGGGCGACGCGTCGCCCGTCACCCTGCGCACAGAGGGGCACGCGGCGGTCGTCACCCTGCGGGACTGACCCTGGGCCCAAAGGGTCGAGACCGCGAACCTGCGGGAGATCCCGACAGAAGATGTCCGGTATCTGCGGTTCCCTGGAGACGTGACGTCGACCACATGGGCCGCTCTCCAGGCGGCGGAGCCCGCCTTCGCCCGAACCGTGCAGAGCCGTTTCGAGAAGTACCGGCCTCATGTCCCCGCCACCCTGCGCAAGGACGGTTCTCCCCGGCTGACCGGTCTCGAAGTGCGCTTCCGCGCCGGGGAGCTGTGGCTCGGGACGATGCCCGACTCCCGCAAGGCGCAGGACCTGCGCCGCGATCCGCGGTTCGCCCTCCATGCGAACCCCGGCGCCGACGACTCCATGGACGGCGGGGACGTCCGCGTGTCCGGGCGTGCGGTGGAGGTGACCGACCCGCAGGAGATCGCCGGCTATGTCGCCGACGTCGAGCCGCCGGAGCCGTTCCACCTCTTCCGGGCCGAGCTCACCGAGGTGGTGCGGACCAGCGTCGAGGGCGACGAACTGGTCGTACGCAGCTGGCGTCCCGGTTTCGCCGTCGTCACCCGCCGGCGGCGCTGAACGCCACGGTCGCGCGGCACCGGGACGGCGTCCCCCAGGCGTCTCTGAGGGGCCGTGCCTTGCGCAGCCACAGGGCGAGGTCCAGCTCGTCGGTGTACCCGACGGCGCCGTGCAGTTGCAGCGCGGTCCTGGCCGCCGCGTACGCGGCCTCACCCGCGGCGACCTTCGCTGCCGCGATGTCCGCGGGCGCCAGGGTGACAGCCGCCCCGTGGAGCAGCGGCCGGGCGAACTCCAGCCCGATGAGGGTGTCGGCCAGCCGGTGCCGGACGGCCTGGAACGACCCGACCGGGACGCCGAACTGGGTGCGCTGCTTGACGTGGGCCACGGTCCGTTCGAGCAGCGCGAGCCCCACGCCGAGAGCCTGCGCGGCGGTGACCAGCCGGGCGATGCCCGCCGCGTGCGCGGCGGCGGTGGCGACGTGCGGCCCTTCGGCGATGACCTCGCCCCCCGCGTCGGGCACCGCGAGCCGCCGCACGGGGTCGGCGGACACCCGCACGGGGCCGTGCCCGGCGGCGACGACCAGCTGCGCGGAGAGTTCTTCCGCCAGCCTGTCGGGCGTGGCGGGTCCGGGGGCGGTATCCCGCGCTCGGGACCCGGCCCGCCCGGGTTCGGCCTCCGCCTGCCGGTGGGATGTGGCCCGTCCGGGGGCAGCGTCCTGGGTGCGGGGCGTGGCCCGCCCTGGGTCGGCGTCGGCGTGGTGCGTGGCCGGTTCGGGGTCGGCCTCCGTCTGGCGGTGGGACGTGGCCCACCCGGGGCCAGCGTGCTGCATGCCGGGCGTCGCCCACCCGGGCACCGCGTCCGACTCCACGTCGGCTGTCGGCGCCGGACCTCCTCCCCGCACCACCAGTGTCACCGTCGCCGCGTCCGTGTCCAGCGTGTACGGGCCCTGGATCCCCAGTGCCAGGGTGGCCGTCGAACCACCCGTCACCAGGCCCGGGAGCAGCCGCTTCGCCGGGGCGATGTCCCCGAGTTCCGCCAGGCGTGTCAGCAGAGCCGCCGCGGCGGCGGTCTCCACCACGGGACCCGGCACCGCGTGACGGCCCATCTCCACAAAGACCAGGGCCATTTCGACCGGCAACGGGCCCACTCCTTCGTACGCCTCCGGGGCGGCGAGCGCGAACACCCCCGCCGTCGCGAGGCGCGCGAGGATCTCACGGCCCGGCGCGTGGTCGGCCGCCGCCCAGGCCCGGGCCGCCGACGGGACATCCGCCGCCGACAGCATCGCGTCCAGCGAGCGGACGAACGCCTCCTGCTCCGTGGTCGGCAGAAAACGCATCAGCGGCGGCCCTTCGGAAGGCCGAGCAGCCGCTCGGCGATGATGTCCCGCTGGATCTCGTTCGTACCGGCGTAGATCGGGCCGGCGAGCGAGAAGACGTACCCCTCGGCCCAGTCCGATTCGCCCAACTCGCCGGCCGCGCCCAGCAGATCGAGCGCCGTCTCGTGCAGCGCGATGTCGTACCGCGACCAGAAGACCTTGTTCAGACTGGACTTCGGGCCGAGGCTCCCGCCCGCCACGACGTGCGACGCTCCCGCCCAGGTGAACAGCTCGTACGCCCGCGCCCCGATCACCGCGTCCGCGACCCGGTCCCGCAGCGCCGTGTCCGAGGGATCGGCCGTCGCACGCCACTGCCGTACGAGGCGGTCCGCCGAGGCGAGGAAGCGGCCCGGCGAACGCAGCGTCAGGCCCCGCTCGTTGCCCGTCGTGGACATCGCGATCCCCCAGCCCTGGCCCGGCTCGCCGATCACATCCTCGTCGGGCACGAAGACGTCGTCGAGGAAGAGTTCGGCGAAGGCGGGCTTCCCGTCGAGACGGCCGATCGGACGGATTGTCACCCCCGGTGCCGCGAGGTCGAACATCAGATACGTCAGCCCCTGGTGCGGCTTCGGCGCCTGCGGATCGCTGCGGAAGATACCGAACGCGCGGTCCGCGAACGCCGCCCGCGAGGACCAGGTCTTCTGCCCGTTGAGCAGCCAGCCCCCGGTCGTGCGGACCGCGCGGGACCGGAGCGACGCCAGGTCGGAGCCGGCCTCGGGCTCCGACCAGGCCTGTGCCCAGACGACCTCGCCGCTCGCCATCGGGGGCAGCACCCTGGCCCGCTGCTCCTGCGTGCCGTGGTCGATCAGTGTGGGCGCGAGGAGGCTGATCCCGTTCTGAGAGACCCGGCCGGGCGCGCCCGCCGCCCAGTACTCCTCCTCGAAGACCAGCCAGTGGAAGAGGCCGACGCCCCGGCCGCCGTACTCGCGCGGCCAGGAGACGACCGACCAGCGGTCCGCGGACAGCTCCGCCTCCCAGGCGCGATGGGCCGCGAAGCCCTCGCGCGTCTCGAGGGAGGGCAGCGGGCGGCGTGGCACATGCGCGGCGAGCCAGTCGCGCGCCTCGGCCCGGAAGGCCTCTTCCCCGGGGGAGTGGTGCAGGTCCATACGCCCGTCCTTCCCTAACAAGTGTTTGGTAGGTTAACGTGCCCGTGTGACGGACAACAGGGCGCAGTACGTACCGGGCCACGGTCTGCTGAAGGGCCGTACCGCCGTGATCACCGCGGCCGCGGGCGCCGGGATCGGCGGAGCGACCGCGCGCAGATTCCTGGAGGAGGGCGCGCGCGTCCTGGTCAGCGACACCCACACCCGCCGCCTCAAGGAGACGGAGACCACGCTCGCCGCCGAGTTCGGCCCAGCGGCCGTCGCCTCCCACCTCTGTGACGTCACCGACGAGGCGCAGGTCCAGGCGCTGATCGACCGCGCGGCCGACGAGCACGGCGGCCCCGACATCGTCGTGAACAACGCCGGGCTCGGCGGCACCGCGGCCCTCGTCGACATGACCGACGACCAGTGGGGCACGGTCCTCGACGTCACCCTCAACGGCACGTTCCGCTGCACGCGCGCTGCCCTGCGGGCCTTCCGGGCGAGCGGCCACGGCGGGGTGATCGTCAACAACGCGTCCGTGGTCGGCTGGCGCGCCCAGGCCGGCCAGGCCCACTATGCGGCGGCCAAGGCCGGTGTCATGGCCCTCACCCGCTGCGCGGCCGTCGAGGCCGCCGAGTACGGCGTACGCGTCAACGCCGTCGCCCCGAGCCTCGCCATGCACCCCCACCTGGTGAAGGTCACCTCCGCCGAACTGCTGGAGGAACTGACCGCGCGGGAGGCCTTCGGCCGGTACGCCGAGCCGTGGGAGATCGCGAACACCATCGTCTTCCTGGCCAGCGGCTACTCCTCGTACCTCACCGGTGAGGTGGTCTCCGTCAGCAGCCAGCACCCCTGAGGACCGGAATTCCGCGAACCAGCCGGAGAATGACCGTGTGCCGACCAAGAAGAAGAACCAGGTGACCGCATCGCCCGAGCGCAGGCGCGAACTCCTCGGCCTCGCCGCGGAGGTGTTCGCCACGCACGGATACAACGCCACGACCGTCCGCAGGATCGCGGACGAGGCCGGGATGCTCGCCGGCAGCCTCTACTACCACTTCGATTCCAAGGAATCGATGCTCGACGAGATCCTCTCCACCTTCCTGGACGAGCTGTGGCACGGCTACGACACCGTGCTCGCCGCCGGGCTCGGCCCCCGGGAGACCATCGAGGCCCTTGTCACCGAGTCGTTCCGGGAGATCGACCGGCACCGCGATGCCGTCGCGATCTACCAGAAGGAGTCCCGGCAGCTGGCGGCCCAGCCCCGCTTCCACTACCTCACCGACTCGCAGCAGAAGTTCGAGAAGGCCTGGCTCGGGACACTGGAGCGCGGTGTCGCGGACCGGGTCTTCCGCGCCGACCTGGACGTCCGGCTGACCTACCGGTTCGTGCGCGACACCGTGTGGGTCGCGGCGTCCTGGTACCGGCCGGGCGGAGTGCACAGCCCCGAGGAGATCGCCCGCCAGTACCTGTCGATGGTGCTGGACGGAATCGCCGTACGTCAGTAACCGACCGAGGAGTTGTCATGGGCGAGGCATACATCGTCGAAGCGGTACGGACCCCGGTGGGACGGCGCCGTGGAGGTCTCGCGGGTGTCCACCCCGCCGACCTGGGCGCCCACGTCCTCACCGCTCTCGTCGCCCGCTCCGGCATCGATCCTGCCGCGGTCGAGGACGTCGTCCTCGGCTGTCTGGACACGGTCGGCCCGCAGGCCGGCGACATCGCACGCACCGCGTGGCTGGCGGCGGGGCTGCCGGAAGAGGTGCCGGGTGTCACGGTCGACCGCCAGTGCGGCTCCTCCCAGCAAGCGGTCCACTTCGCGGCCCAGGCGGTCCTCTCCGGCACCCAGGACCTGGTGGTCGCGGGCGGCACCCAGAACATGTCGATGATCCCGATCGCGTACGCGTCCCGGCAGGCGGCGGATCCGCTGGGACTGACCGAGGGGCCGTTCGCGGGCAGCGAGGGCTGGCGGGCGCGCTACGGAGACCAGCCGGTCAACCAGTTCCACGGCGCCGAGCTGATCGCGAAGAAGTGGGGGATCACCCGCCGTGACCAGGAGGAGTTCGCCCTCCGTTCGCACCGGCGGGCGATCCGCGCCATCGACGAGGGCCGCTTCGGGCGCGAGACCGTGGCGTACGGCGACGTCTGCGCCGACGAGGGCCCTCGCCGCGACACGACCGCGGAGAAGATGGCGGCCCTCGAACCGGTGGTCGCCGGCGGCACCATCACCGCCGCCTGCTCCTCGCAGGTCTCCGACGGCGCCGCGGCGATGCTCATCGCGAGCGACCGCGCCGTACACGAGCACGGGCTGACCCCGCGCGCCCGCATCCACCATCTCTCGGTACGCGGCGAGGACCCGATCCGCATGCTGTCGGCCCCCATCCCGGCCACCGCGTACGCCCTGAAGAAGAGCGGCATGACGATCGACGACATGGACCTCGTCGAGATCAACGAGGCGTTCGCGCCGGTGGTGCTCGCATGGCTGAAGGAAACGGGCGCCGACCCCGCGAGGGTGAACGTCAACGGAGGGGCGATAGCCCTCGGCCATCCGCTCGGCGCGACCGGCGTGAGACTGATGACGACACTGCTCCACGAACTGGAGCGCACGGGCGGCCGGTACGGCCTGCAGACCATGTGCGAGGGCGGCGGACAGGCCAACGTCACGATCATCGAGAGGCTGTGATCGCACACATTCAGGAACGATCGTGCTACGGTTAGTACGTTGCAGTTTTGGTACCCATGAACTTCGTGTGCGCCTGACGGGATGCTTCCGACAGGCGCACATTACGTTTCCGGCTTCTCCGGTATGGGACTCAATGCGGCGACGGGAAGTTCACGCAGTGTGAATTTCCGGATTGCCTCTCATTTAGGAGAATGAACATGGCTACTGGAACCGTGAAGTGGTTCAACGCTGAAAAGGGCTTCGGCTTCATCGAGCAGGACGGCGGCGGCGCCGACGTCTTCGCCCACTACTCGAACATTGCCACCTCGGGCTTCCGTGAGCTCCAGGAGGGCCAGAAGGTCTCCTTCGACGTCACGCAGGGCCAGAAGGGCCCGCAGGCGGAGAACATCGTCCCGGCCTGAACCGTCGGCACGTGACTCACTGCCGGGGCCCGCACCTGTTGGGTGCGGGCCCCGGCTTGTGTGTGCCCTCCCCACGCCCGGAAAGGCAAGTACCGCATGACTAGCTCAGAACGACCGGCCCGTCAGGACCGCCCGGCAGGTCAGGGGCGCCCGGCGCGACCGGCCCGGAAGCGGGCTGCCGATTCGCGTGGAAACGGCGCCGGAAAACCCGCACAACGAATGTCGGGCAATGGCCCGCGCAAGAAATCGGCGCCCGTTCGAAAAGCGGCGCCCCCGCAGGAATTCGCGCTGCCGGAGACCGTCGTCCCCGCGCTGCCCGCCGTCGAGGCGTTCGACGAGCTGGACATGCCGGGCGCACTGCTCAAGACCCTCGCGGCCCAGGGGCTGACCGAGCCCTTCCCGATCCAGGCCGCGACCCTGCCGAACTCGCTCGCCGGCCGCGACATCCTCGGCCGCGGGCGCACCGGCTCGGGCAAGACCCTCGCCTTCGGGCTCGCGCTGCTCGCCCGCACCGCGGGCCGCCGCGCCGAACCGCGCGCCCCGCTCGCGCTCGTGCTCGTACCGACGCGCGAGCTCGCCCAGCAGGTCACCGACGCCCTCACTCCGTACGCGACCTCCGTGCAGCTGCGGGTCGCCACGGTCGTCGGCGGCATGTCGATCGGCAAGCAGGCGGGCACGCTGCGCCGCGGCGCCGAGGTGCTCGTGGCCACCCCGGGCCGGCTGAAGGACCTGATCGAGCGCGGCGACTGTGCCCTCGACCGGGTGACGATCACCGTCCTCGACGAGGCGGACCAGATGGCCGACATGGGCTTCATGCCCCAGGTCACGGCGCTGCTCAAGCAGGTCGAGCCGAACGGCCAGCGGATGCTGTTCTCGGCGACGCTGGACAAGAACATAGACAAGCTCGTGCGGATGTACCTCACCGATCCGGTGGTGCACTCGGTCGACGCGTCCGTGGGTGCGGTCACGACGATGGAGCACCATGTGCTGCACGTCGCGGACGAGACCGACAAGAAGGCCGTCGCCACCCGGATCGCCGCCCGCGACGGACGGGTGATCCTCTTCGTGGACACCAAGCGTGCCGCGGACCGCTTCGCCAAGCGGCTGCTGGCCAGCGGCGTACGGGCGGCGGCGCTGCACGGCGGCCGTTCGCAGCCGCAGCGCAACCGGACGCTGGACCAGTTCAAGACCGGGCAGGTCACCGCGCTGGTCGCGACGAACGTGGCCGCCCGCGGCATCCACGTCGACGACCTCGAACTGGTGGTGAACGTCGACCCGCCCGTCGACCACAAGGACTACCTGCACCGCGGCGGCCGTACCGCCCGCGCGGGGGAGTCGGGCAGCGTCGTCACGCTCGTTCTGCCGGAGCAGCGCCGGGAGATGACGCGGCTGATGTCGGACGCCGGTATCAGCCCGCGCACCGCCCGGATCAAGTCCAGCGACGAGGAGCTCAGCCGCATCACCGGCGCGCGCGAGCCGTCGGGTGTCGCGGTGACGATCGAAGTGCCGCAGCAGGCAGTTCCCCAGCAGCGGCCGCAGCGTCGCCGGGCCCAGGGGCCCGCGCAGGGCGCCGGCCGTGGTGCGCAGGGCAGCGGCAGTGCCGGTCGGAGCCGTGGCAGGCGCGGTGGACAGGGCGGCCAGAGCGGCGGCCAGTCCGGCCGTCCGGCGCGCGGTGGACAGGGCGGACGCCGGACCGCGGCGTAACAGTCGGGCCGGGGGCTTTCGGCCCCCTCAGCCGGCGGAGGGGCTCCTGGTGAGCCCCTCCAGTCGTTTCAGCACCTGATCCGCCTCGGCCATCACGCGCCTGATCAGCTCGTCGCAGCTCGGCAGGTCCTCGATCACCCCCGCGACCTGCCCCGACGCCATCACACCCAGGTCCGTGCGGCCCTCGACCATGGACGCCCGCAGCAGCATCGGGGTGTTCGCGGCCAGCAGGACCTGGCTCCAGGTCAGGTCCCTGCCGTGTCTCATGGCCATCCCGTCGCGGATCATCTGCCGCCACGACAGGCCCGAGAGCTTCCTGAATCCGGCCGCCCTGCGCACCGCCCGGGCCAGCGTTCGCGCACGTCCCGACCGCTCCAGCGCCTCGACGAGCTCCGTACGCAGCATCCGGTGCGGCAGCCCGTCCACCGCCGTCGTCACCGTCACGTCCCTCACCGACGCCGCCAGGTACTCCGCTTTCACCGCGGCCGGGACCGTCGAGTCCGACGTGAGCAGGAAGCGGGTCCCCATCGCGACGCCCGCGGCCCCGTACGCGAGCGCCGCCACCAGCCCGCGTCCGTCGTGGAAGCCACCGGCCGCGACCACCGGGATGTCCACGGCGTCGACCACCTGCGGCAGCAGCACGCTCGTCGCGACCTCGCCGGTGTGACCCCCGCCCTCGCCGCCCTGCACGATCACCGCGTCCGCACCCCACGACGCCACCTTCTCCGCATGGCGGCGGGCCCCGACGGACGGGATCACGATCACACCCGCGTCCTTCAGCACGGCGATCAGCCCGCGGGACGGGGCGAGCGCGAAGGAGGCGACACGGACCCCCTCCTCGACGATGATCCGTACCCGCTCGCGCGCGTCACCGGCGTCGGCGCGCAGATTGACCCCGAAGGGCGCGTCCGTACGGGAGTTGACCTCGCGGACCGCCCGGCGCAGCTCCTCCACGGTCATCGTCGCCGACGCGAGGATGCCGAGCGCGCCCGCGTTCGCGGACGCCGAGACGAGCCGGGGCCCGGCGACCCATCCCATCCCGGTCTGGACGACGGGGTGGCGGACACCGGTGAGCCTGGTCAGCGCGGTCTCCATCAGCTTGCGACCTCGCGGTTCCGCAGCCCCTTCGGGTCGATCTCCTCACGGATCAGCCGGAGTTCGTCCGCGCCGGGCTCGCGTGTGTACGGGACGTCATCGGCGATCACCGGTGCGAAGCCGGTCGCCTCCCGCACCTCCTCGACCGTCACCCCGGGATGCAGGGACGCGAGCCGCATCGACCGGTCGGGCGTCTCGAAGTCGAACACGCCGAGATCGGACACGACGCGCGGGATCCGGTGGAAGCGTGTCGCGCTCGGGCCGGCCGCGGCGGCGTTGTCGTGGCCCACCCCGCACACCATGTCGACCTTCGGGACGAAGACCCGCTTCGAGTGCCGGGGCACCCAGTAACTGACCGGGTTGTTGAGCGTGTTGACGGGCGCGCCGCGCACCCCGAGGAGCTGTCGGGACGGCCGCTCCCAGTCGCCGATGCAGGAGATGTTCTGGTTGCCGAAGCGGTCGATCTGACTCGCGCCCATCATCACGTGGCGTCTGCCGCCGGTGACCATCGCGAGATGACGGCGGTACGGCAGCCAGCCCTCCACCGACCCGTCGGCTCCGACGAGCATCGCCTCGCCGTCCGTGAGGAGGAGGTCGGGCGAGAAGGTGCGCCGGGCGAGGCGCGCCCCGAAGGACGGGATCAGCCCCATCGGGCCGGCCAGTACCTCGCCGTTGCCGCGCCAGGCCTCGGCGCAGGCGATGACGCAGTACTCGGCACGCGAGACGGCACTGCGGGCGCTTGCGGTGGTGGTCACTGCTGCTCCTTGTGCCAGGCCTGCACGGCCAGTTGATAGTCGTGCTCGGACGTACCCGTCAGGAACCGTCCGGCGAACTCTTCCCAGGCCGTGGCCGCGTACATCTTCTGGAAGGCCTCGTCCCGCCCGTAGTCGGGGGCACATGACGTGAAGTGCGCGCCGTTCGGGGTCTCCGTCACACCGGTGACCGAGTGGCGGCCGATCAGCAGCGTCTGCGGCACGGCGTCCTTGGTGAGCTCGGCGGTCTCCACCAGCTGCTCGCAGGAGACATAGGCGGTGTCGGCGGCCTCGCAGAACAGATCGTCGAAGTACGGGTCTGGGCCCAGGTACTGGCCGTTGCCGAGCCGGTCGGCACGGTTCATGTGCACCAGCGCCGCGTCCAAGCGCAACGCCGGTACGGCCACGAACTCCTCGCCGTCCTCGTACGGCGAAGTGACCGTCCGCAGCTCGGGATTGACCCGCATCACGTCCGAGCCGATGCCCGCCCGCACCGGCAGGAACGGCAGCCGGTTGGCCGCCGCGTGCAGCCCCCACATGAACATCGCCTCGTCGATCTCGGTGAGCGCGAAGTCACCGCGCTGGCGGGCGGCGCGGTAGTGCGGTTCAAGGGGGATCGAGTCGAGGGTGACGAAAGCGGTGACGAGCCGGCGGATCCGCCCGGCGGCGGCGAGCAGGCCGACGTCGGGACCGCCGTAGGAGACCACGGTGAGATCGGTGATCCCGGACCGGAGCAGTGCCCGCACCAGCGCCATCGGCTTGCGCCGCGAACCCCAGCCGCCGATGCCGATCGTCATCCCGCTGCGCAGTTGTCCCGCCACGTCCTCGGGCGTCATGGTCTTGTCGGTCACGGCTGCGGTTCCTTCCCGAAGGTGTCGCGGACACGGTCGGCGACTCCGCTGAGGCCCGCCTCGAAGGTGAAGCCCTGCTCGAACCGGTAGCTGCGGCGTACGTCGACGGGGTCGATGCCGTTGATGGCGGCCTTGGCCAGCCGGATCAGCGTGCCGTCCTTCCGCGCGATCTCCCGCGCCAACTCCAGTGCGGCGGACTTCAGTTCCTCGCGCGGGACGACCTTCCAGACGGAGCCGTGATGGTGCAGCTCGGCAGCGGTCGCGGTTCGTGAGGTGTAGTAGAGAGCGCGCATCAGATGCTGGGGGACGAGCCGCGACAGATGGGTGGCCGCGCCGAGCGCGCCCCGGTCCAGTTCGGGCAGCCCGAAGGTGGCGTCGTCTGAGGCGACGATGGCGTCGGCGTTGCCGACGAGGCCGATACCTCCGCCCAGACAGTGACCCTGAACGGCGGCGACGACCGGCACCTCGCAGTCGTACACGGCGGCGAAGGCCTCGTAGCAGCCGCGGTTGGCGCCGATCAGGGCGTCGTGGCCAGCATCGCGCTGCATCTCCTTGATGTCGACGCCCGCGTTGAAGCCGCGGCCCGTGGCGCTCAGGACGACGCAGCGGACCTCGGGGTCTTGGCCGGCCGCGCGGACCGCGGCGGCGAGGTCGTACCAGCCCTGCACGGGAAGGGCGTTGACGGGTGGGAAGTCGGCAGTGACACGGGAGATGCCTTTCTCGGGGCTTGCGGTGGAGACACCCATGAGAGGATCAGCTACCTTTCCACCAAACGTTTGTTAGGTGAGGAAGGTAGCAGCGGATGGAGCTGGACGGGAGGGTCGCCGTCGTCACCGGCGGCACGCGGGGCGTCGGCGCGGGCATCGCACGGGCCTTCCTGCGAGCGGGTGCCCGGGTGGTCGTCTGCGCCCGCAGGCCGCCCGAAGCACCGCTGGACGGGGTCGAGTTCGAACCGGTCGACCTGCGTGATCCCGCCGCCGTCGATGCGTTCTTCGGCGGCGTCGTGGCCCGGCACGGCCGGCTGGACACCCTCGTCAACAACGCCGGGGGCACGCCCTACCGCCTGCTCGCCGACGTGGAACCGGCACGCCATGCCCGCGTGATCGAGCTCAACCTCACCGCGCCGCTGACCGCATCGCTCGCCGCGTACGAACACCTGCGGACCGCCCGCGGATCGATCGTGATGATCGGCAGCGTCAGCGGTGGGCGCGCGTCGCCCGGCTCGGCGGCCTACGGCGCCGCCAAGGCGGGCCTGGAGAGCCTGGCCCGGTCCATGGCCGTCGAATGGGCGCCCGAGGTGCGGGTGAACACCCTCGTCCTCGGCATGGTCCGCACCGAACTGTCCGCGCTGCACTACGGCGACGCAGAGGGGATCGCTGCGGTCGGCCGCACGGTCCCCCTCGGCCGCCTCGCCGACCCGGCGGAGGCCGGTGACGCGGCGGTCTTCCTCGCATCCGGCCGCGCCGCCTACATCAGCGGCGCGTCCCTGCTGCTGCACGGCGGAGGAGAACGCCCGGCTTTCCTCGACGCCGCAACGGTCAATGCGGCGGGGGGTGATGGTGCGAGGGGGGACGTGATGGGGGTGGACGCGTCGGCGGCCGATGCCGCGAAAGGTGGCCCTGTGCGGGTGGTCGCGTCGGCGGGCAGCGCGGCGGCGGTTGAGTCCACAACGGCCGACGCGCAGTTGGGCAGCGCTCCGCCGCTCAGTGCTGTGCCGGTCGGCGCGTCCGTGGCGGACGCCGCGAAAGGTGACCCTGTGCCGGTGGACGTGTCAGCGGGCAGCGCTGCGCCGGTCGGCGGGTCTGCGGCCGACGCGAAGAGCGACACCGTGCCGGTCGACGCACCAGCCGTCGACACCGCCCCCGCCCACCCCGCAGCGGCCGACGCCGCGACACCCCCCAAGGAGACATGAGATGACGGGAATCTGCGAGGACCGCGTGGTCGTCGTCACCGGTGCCGGGCGGGGGCTCGGGCGGGCTCATGCGTTGGCCTTTGCCGCCGAGGGGGCGAGGGTCGTCGTCAATGATCTGGGTGCCGGTCCGGACGGGCAGGGCGCTTCGGCGAGTCCCGCTCAGGATGTCGTCGACGAGATCCGGGCCGCCGGTGGCGAGGCCGTCGCACACGGCGGCGACATCGCGACCGGCGACGGCGCCGCCTCGCTCGTCGCCGCCGCGCTGGAGACCTACGGGCGGCTGGACACCCTGGTCAACAACGCCGGCTTCGTGCGCGACCGCATGCTCGTCAACCTCGACGAGGACGACTGGGACGCCGTCATGCGCGTGCACGTCAAAGGGCACTTCCTGCCGCTGAAGCACGCCGCCGCACACTGGCGCGGCGAATCCAAGAACGGGCGCCCGGTCGCCGCGCGGGTCGTCAACACCACCTCCGGAGCCGGACTGCTGGGCAGCGTGGGGCAGGCCAACTATGCGGCCGCCAAGGCCGGGATCATCGGCCTGACCCTGGTCGCGGCGGCCGAACTGGCCCGCTACGGCGTCCAGGTCAACGCCGTCGCGCCCGCCGCCCGTACCCGGATGACCGAGAGGACGTTCACCGGGCTGGCCGCCCTGCCCGAGGACGTCTCGCCGCTCGTCGTCTGGCTCGGCTCGGCGGCCAGTGCGGCAGTGACCGGGAGGGTCTTCGAGGCCGAGGCGGGAAGGATCACCGTCATGGAGGGCTGGCGGCCCGGCCCGGCGGCCGACAAGGGCGGACGGTGGACGCCGGCCGAGGCGGGGGAGACGGCACGGAAGCTGCTGGCGGACGCCGAGACGCCGCAGCCCGTCTACGGCGTGGGGTGACCGTCCGGCGGCCTGTCGCGAGCCTCGACGCCGAGTGCGCCGTCGTGCGCAGCACCACCGCCGCCTGCCCCAGGGCCCCCGGCTCCAGAAATCCACCCAGGTTAATTCACGGAAAACACCGACCACTTGGACTTGACGCGTGCATGTCTACGCGCGTCATGATGCCGTCATGCGAATCCCCCCACGAATCGCCGCACTCGGCGCAGCCGCCGCCATCGCCTCGACCCTCCTCCTCGGTGGGCAGGCCACGGCCACACCACCCGCCCCCACAGCCGTCACCGCGGTCGGTGAGATCTGCTACTCCGACCTCCCCTCACAGGCCCACGACACCCTGGAACTCATCGACGCCGGCGGGCCCTTCCCCTACCCGCAGGACGGCACCGTCTTCCAGAACCGGGAAGGCGTCCTGCCCGACCACTCGACCGGCTACTACCACGAGTACACCGTCAAGACGCCGGGCTCCTCCCACCGCGGCGCCCGGCGCATCGTCACGGGCGAGGAGGCGCAGGAGGACTACTACACCGCCGACCACTACGCCACGTTCGACCTCGTCGACCACCGCTGCTGACCGCCGGCCTCCGCCCCGTGACCGAGCACCTGTGTGTGCGACGGGGCGGAGGTCACCGGACCCGCGGCACCGTTCCCTCGAGACGGCGCCTGGCCCGCCTGTCCCGGATGAGGGGCACGGCCTCCGTCGCCCTCTCGTGGGCGTACCCGTCCGGGGACTCGTCGGCCAGTATCCGCGCCAGTACCGGTACGGCACGCGGGTCCTGACGCCTCGCCAGGCCCAGGGCCGCCTCCGCCGCCGTGTCCGCGTCGGAGTCCTCGAGACGGGCCGCGAGCGCCTCTCGGATGTGGGGTGTGTCGGTGCCGAGGTGGGCCAGCCCCGCCGTCGCCCAGTCCCTGACCCGGTCGTCGACGTCGCGGGCGAGTCCGATCAGGGCCTCGATGCCCTCCCGGTGGTCGTCCGGGACCAGTCCGAAGAGTGCGAGGGCCACCTCGTGGCGCACCCGGCTGTCCGGGTGCCCGGCGTGGTGCAGGATCTCCGGCAACGCGGCCGGATCCCCGTGGTGGCCGAGCCCGAGCAGGGTCGCGCGGATCAGCTCGGTGTCCCGGGCCTCCCGCGCCAGTTCGCGCAGCAGAGGCAGTGCCCGGGCGGCGAACGGTCCGGCAGGCGCGGGCCGGGATGCCGCGAACCCCAGCTGCGCCAGCACGTCCGCCGCAAAGGCCTGCCGCATCGGATCGTCGCTCGCACACCATGCGGCGGCCGCCTGGAACGTCTCCTCGTCGCCGCGCCTCCACAGCGCCAGCACCGCCTCGACCCAGTCGTCCTGGTCGCGGTCGCCGCAGCGCATCGCCCGCCGGGCCAGCTCGGCGTACGGCGTCTGGATTCCCAGCTCGCCCTCGAGCAGCGTCGCGATGGCCGCATGGCCGGTCTGCCGTTCGTTGCCGGCGGTCGGCCTGCCGTCCCGCAGCATCTCGACCACGACCGTCACCCCGCCGTCCTCCTCGACACGGCGGGACACGGTCTCGACGTCGTGTCCGTACGCCTCCAACAGCCCGTCACGCAGCTCCTGCTCGACATCGCGGGTGAGCCACGAGCGGGCTTCCTCCAGCGCCTCCCGGCGCGCGCTCGCGCCGTGCCGCAGCAGCGCGCGCACGGCGGCGGGGGAGCCGCGGCGGGCGGCCGCCACCAGCGGGACCTCGCCGCCCGGGCCGGGGCGGTCGGGGTCGGCGCCGTGTTCGAGCAGGGCTTCGACGGTCGCGGCATGTCCCTGCTGCACGGCCCATGTCATGGCCGTGAAGCCGAACGCCTCGGGCGTGTCCGGGTGGGCGCCGGCGGCGAGCAGGGCCCTCACCACGTCCGTGTGACCGCCGACGGCGGCTCCGCACAACGGCAGGTCGCCGCCCTCGGATCCGCTCAGGCGCTCGGGAGCGGCGCCCGTGGCCAGCAGGAGGCGCACGACGCCCGCCTGGTCGCACACCGCCGCCTGGTAGAGCGGGGTCTGCCCGTCCTCGTCGGTCGCATCGGCCGGGATGCCGGCCCTCAGCAGCCGTACGACGGTGTCCTCCTCGCCGCCGATCACCGCCGAGAACAGCTCCTGAACGTCTGGTACCGGCTCGTTGCTCATGGTTCGAGCCTACGGAAGAGCCGTCAGGTGTCGCATTCGAGAATGGTCCGGCACAGCCCGCACCGGGCGCGCACCCGCCCGCGCACGGGGACGCGGATGCGCTGGTGGCAGGTGGGGCAGGCGAAGGAGACCCGCAACCCGTCCGCCGTGTGCTCGAAGGCGTACGCGGTCGGGGCGCCCTCCGTGGCGGGTGTCTTCTCCCGGGCGTGGCGCCGGTCCTTGGCGTAGCGGTGGCGGCCCGTCCAGCCCGCGGTGGTCAGCGGCGGCTGCTGCGCGTCGCGCAGCGCCATCGCCCGGCCCTTGGTGTAGGCCGTGTAGCCCTGCGGGCTGGTGAACCACGGCGCCGGGTCCTCGTCGAAGGCCAGCGAGCGCTTGGCGAGGACATAGCCGAACTCCTCGGGCGTCAGATAGCCCAGTTTCTGGCTGGTGAGGCTGTCCTCCCGGAACGCGTCGAGCAGCAGCCAGCCCGCGCCGAGATAGGTGGTCGCGGTGTCGGTGAGGATCTCGTTCTCCCGGGTGCCGGGGAAGGAGAGCCCGAGCCGGTGCAGCAGGACGTGCATGATCTCGTGGGCCAGGGCCGCGCCGATGTCTCGCCGATGTGTGCGGAATCGGTCATTCAGTTCGATGAAGTACTCGGGTCCGGCCGTCAGTTCGACACTCGCCGCGTGGGTCATCTCCCGGAAGCTGACGATCATCCGCGCTTCGGGCAGCCGCAGGTGGTGCACCAGGGCGCGCGCGACACGCTGGGCGCCCAGATGGAGGTCGTCCTGGTCCGCGAAGGCGACATCCGCCGGCAGGACGCTCGGTGCGTAGGTGAGAAGAGCCTCGGGTGAGAGCCGTCGGTACAGCGCGGTGATCGCCGCCCGCACGGTGTCGAGGTGCGGATAGCCGTGGATGACCTCGCTGTCCTTCACCACCACGTCCCGTACCCCCCTGTACGACGGTCGGCCGCACACAACTCTACGGGGAACGGGCGGTGAATCCGTGCTGGTGGCGTGGCTGAAAACTGCTCCTTGTGGTGCACCTGGCACACTCCCCATAATCCGGATCACGCCTTGTCGGGCCCATGTCAGCTACGGAGTCCGCTGTCTGGATCCGGTCCAGGCGTAAGTCTGAACCCCCCACGAAAGGCAGTCCGTTGAAGCAGCTTCTCAGCGCAGTCAAGAGATGCGCCGCGGCCGGCGCCGTCATCCTCGCCGCGGTCAGTCTCCAGCCCACCTCGGCCTCGGCCGCCACGCCGCCCGTCGTCGGCGGCACCCGCGCCGCCCAGGGCGAGTTCCCCTTCATGGTCCGGCTCTCCATGGGCTGTGGCGGTGCGCTCTACACCCAGCAGATCGTCCTCACCGCCGCCCACTGTGTGAGCGGCTCCGGCAACAACACCAGCATCACGGCCACGGCCGGAGTCGTGGACCTGCAGAGCAGCAGCGCCATCAAGGTCAAGTCGACCAAGGTGCTCCAGGCCCCCGGCTACAACGGCACGGGCAAGGACTGGGCCCTGATCAAGCTCGCCAAGCCGATCAACCTCCCCACTCTGAAGATCGCCGACACGACGGCGTACAACAACGGCACCTTCACGGTCGCCGGCTGGGGCGCGGCCCGTGAGGGCGGCGGCCAGCAGCGCTACCTGCTCAAGGCGCAGGTGCCGTTCGTCTCCGACGCGACCTGCAAGCAGGCGTACCCCGGCCTCGTCGCCGGTGAAGAGATCTGCGCCGGCCTCCCGCAGGGCGGCGTCGACACCTGCCAGGGCGACTCCGGCGGCCCGATGTTCCGCAAGGACAACAACAACGCCTGGATCCAGGTCGGCATCGTCAGCTGGGGCGAGGGCTGCGCACGGCCCAACTTCCCCGGTGTCTACACCGAGGTGTCCACCTTCGCGGCCGCCATCAAGTCCGCGGCGGCCAAGCTGTAGCAGCTGAGAGGACCCTCGCGGGTCCGGCGGGGCCCGCGAGGGCCTGACATCGCCATGAAGCAGGGGCAGGTGCCGGACGCTTTAGTCCAACACCTGCCCCTCCTTTGTCCATGGGCGCGTTCCTCCCTCCCGGCGCACATTGACGTGCACGGATCACCGTCACGAGGAGGAACGAGCGTGTACGCACCCGACCGCGGGCCGAGCCGCAGAACTGTCGTCGCCGCCACCGCCCTGGCCGGTGCCGCGGCGGCTGTCGGCGCACCGGAAGCCGCACTCGCCGCTGCGAACGCACCCGCCACCGAGGCCGTTCTGCGCTCGCACGACCTCGACGTCCGCGTCGACACCGGCTTTCCGCGCATCGTGTCGTACACCGACCGGGGCACCGGAGCGGTGCTGTACGGCCAGGAGAACCCGGTCACCTCCGTGCTGATCGACTCCGTGGCCCGTACCCCCCGGGTCGCCGCGCGGGCCCGGCGTGACCGGATCGCTTACACCCTCGCCTTCGGCCCCACCGAGATGGACGTCGAGATCCGGGTGGAGGGCCGGCAGGTCCACTGGCGGGTGACGCGTATCGCCGACACCACCGCCCTGCGCGTGGGCACACTGGAGATCCCCGGGCTCGCCCTGCTGTCCGTGCGCAGCGACCAGCCGGGGGCGACGCTGCTCGCGGCCCGCATCCAGCTGGACAAGGCGGGCAGCGGCGACACGCTGATCACCCTCGCCCCTGACACTCCCGCGGAAGCCGCGCCGACGGGCTGCGCGTACGCCGTGGTCGCGCACGACCGGCTCGGCGGCGCGATCGAGACGAACACCGTCTACGACAAGCCGGCCGGCACGCCGGGGGCCACCTGGGACAACGGCAGGCTCTGGCGGCAGACGACTGCCGAGGGCGGCCGGGTCAGGGCGCAGCTCACCCCCGGCCAGTGGACACACCGTGCGGCCGGCGCCCCCGTCGAGGAGGTCGAGCCCCTGCCGTACGCCACGGTCGTGGTCACCCGCGACCGCAACGGCGACGGGGTCGTCGACTGGCAGGACGCGGCCATCGCCTTCCGCGACATCATGGTCGACCCGCTCGGCGCGGACGAACAGCACCTTCGGGTCGTCCCGCACATACCCTTCAACTTCGCCTCGCAGGCGACCAACCCGTTCCTCGCCACCCTCGACCACGTCAAGCGGATCTCGCTGGCGACGGACGGGCTGCGCCAGTACACGCTCCTCAAGGGCTACCAGTCCGAAGGACACGACTCCGCCCACCCCGACTACGCCGGCAACCACAACAAGCGGGCCGGCGGGCTCGCCGACCTCAACACCCTCGTACGGGAGGGCCGGAAATGGGGCAGCGACTTCGGTGTGCACGTCAACGCCACCGAGTCCTACCCGGTCGCCCACGCCTTCTCCGAAACCCTCGTCGACAAGACGGACGAGCAGTGGGACTGGCTCGACCAGTCCTACCGCATCGACCAGCGGCGCGACCTGCTCTCCGGTGACATCGTCCGGCGCTTCGCCGCGCTGCGCGCCGAGACCGACCCGGCGCTCACCACGCTGTACATCGACGTCTTCCGGGAGTCGGGCTGGACATCGGACAGGCTGCAGCGCGCCTTGCGCGAACAGGGCTGGCTGGTCACCACCGAATGGGGCCACGGCCTCGAACGTTCGGCACTGTGGTCGCACTGGGCCACCGAGACCGACTACGGCCCCGACACCTCACGCGGCGTCAACTCCCGTCTGATCCGCTTCATCCGCAACCACCAGAAGGACGTCTTCGCCGACAAGTGGCCCACGCTGCTCGGCATCCCGCGGACCGGCAACTTCGAGGGCTGGGTGGGCAAGACCGACTGGAACGCCTTCTACGAGCTGATCTGGACCGAGTCGCTGCCCGCGAAATACCTGCAGGCCCACCCGATCAAGCGCTGGACCGACCACGAGATCACCTTCTTCGGCCCGAGCACGGTCTCCGACGAGGGCGGCACCCGACGGATCGTCACCGACGGCCGGCTGGTCTACGACGACGGCACCTATCTGCTGCCCTGGGAGCCGCGCAGGGCGACCGACCCCGCGAAGCTCTACCACTACAACCCGCACGGCGGCACCAGCAGCTGGCGCCTGCCGCGCGGCTGGGCGGGCGCCTCGCACGTCTCGCTCCACCGGCTCACCGACCAGGGCCGCGTGCACGCAGCCGAACTGCCCGTACGCTCCGGCCGTATCGGCATCGACGCGGAGGCGGGACAGCCGTACGTCGTCCACCGCACCCGGGTACCGGCCTCCGGCGACCCGCGCTGGGGCGAGGCGACCCCGCTGCACGACCCCGGCTTCCACTCCGGTTCCCTCGACGGCTGGACGGCCGACGGGCCCGTCTCCGTCGTGCGCAGCCTGCTCGGCGACCACGAACTGGTGATCGGGCCGGGAGCCGCGGGCTCGGCCGGGCAGCGGCTCACCCGCCTCGCACCCGGGACGTACACCGCCTCGGTGCAGGTCGAGGTCGGCGGGACGGCGGGCGAGCGGCGCCGGGCGAGCCTGGAGGTCCGCACCGCCGACGGAGTCACCGCGGTGAACTGGACCGACATCTCGACCGCGGGCAACTTCGTCGCGGCGGACCGCAAGCACGGCACCCGCTTCCAGCGCATGTTCACCCCCTTCACCGTGCCGGACGGCGGCGGGCCGGTCACCCTCACCCTGCGGGCCGCCGAAGGAAGCGCACGGGTCCGCTTCGACAACGTCCGTGTCGTCGCCGCGAAACCGACCGTCAAGCCGGGCACCGTGGCGTACGAGGACTTCCAGAACGTCCCGCAGGGGTGGGGCGTGTTCGTGAAGGGCGACGCGGGCGGTGTCACCGACCCGCGGACGCACATCGCGCAGCGGCACGCGCCCTTCACCCAGCGGGGATGGAACGGCAAGGCGGTCGACGACGTCATCGACGGGACGGAGTCCCTCAAGTCCCGAGGGGAGAACAGCGGCCTCGTCCACCGCACCGTGCAGCACACCGTCCGTTTCCTGCCGGGCAGGCGCTATCGGGTCTCGTTCCGCTACGAGAACGAGAAGGCGGGCCAGTACGCGTGGGTCACCGGTGTGGACGGCCGGGAGCTCGACCGAGTCGGGCTGCCCGTGGCGACCTCACCGGCGACGCACACCCACGACTTCACCGCCCCCGCCGCAGGAGAGACCTGGGTGGGCCTGCGGAAGGTCGGTGACGACGGCACGGCGGAGTTCGTTCTCGACACCTTCGAGGTGCGCGAAATCCCGTCCGCGCACGCGAAACCCACTGGTTGATCCGTGACGAGCGCACCTAGGATCCGACGGTGACCACGCCGCCCGACGAAACCTTCCGCCACGCACTGCGCCGGGCGGACGTCGGCCGGCTGTCCCGTCTCGTCGATCCCGTCGCCTGCCCGCCCGGCGAACTCGCCGCACTCATCGGACACCAGGACCCCCGGCTGCGACACCTGGGACTGGTGCTGCTCGCCGAACGCGTCACCACGGCACCGCCCGCCGGCGTCCGGGAAAGAGCCGAACTCGCCCGGCTGCTGCCCGCGTGCGTCGCCGCGCCGCCCGAAGCCGCCCTCGTCCACGCGGAACTCCACCGGCAGCTGGGGTTCCGCCCCGGCGAGGCCCGGCCCGACTGGCGTGCGGCCCGTCTTCCGGCACGGGTGCGGACCGCGTGGCTGCGGGCCGAACTGCTCCATGAACCGGGCGTGCTCCGGCACGAGCCGCACGGAGAACTGCTGTACCAGGCCGTACGGGAGATGAGCATCACCGAGGCGTCCCGGCCCGGACAGGTCGTCACCGAGCTGGTGGCCGACGGCGATCCGGTCGTCCGGAGCGAGGCGCTGCGGCTGGCCCGGGAGGGGCTCGGTGCCGGACTGCTGGCACCCTCACTGGTCCGGGCCGAGCTGATCACCCTGCTCGGCGCCGACAGCGCGGAGGTCGTGGCCGCCGCGCTGGACGGGCTCGCCGAACCCTGGGCGGTGCCCGCACGGCAGGACTCCGTTCTCACCGCTCCCAGGCTTCTGCCGTTTCTCACTCCGGCATCGGCGGCGGCTCGGCCGCGCGTGGCCGACGCCGCACTCACCACCGCCGCTCAGCACGGGCACAACGACGTCCTGCGCCACGTCGTCGCGGAGCCGCAGCTGCCGCCCCGCCTTCGCCGGCGCGCCATGGAACTGCTGGGGGAGACGGCGCAACGCGCGGACATCGGCGACCTGACGGCGACGGCCTCCGAGGACCCGCTGCTGTTCGCCGGTCCGGCCGTGACCTGCCTGCGCGGCCTGCACCGGCGTGGACACTTCCCCGACGACGCCGACGTCCCCGCCGTCATCGCCCTCGCGCTCGCCGATCACTCGATCCCGGCACAGGACATCGCGACAGTCCTCTACACCTGCCGCCAGGCGATGTTCCGGGTACTGACCGACCCGCCGGCCGACGACCCGGATCTGCAGCGGCGCATCACCCTGCTCGTCGCCCTCGCCGGACAAGGCGTCGACGAGCTGCCGATCGGCGACGCCGTCACCCGGCTGCTGCCCCGGGCACCCACGCCGTTGCCCCTGCTCGACGCCATCCGGACGCTGCGCCACGAGGCCGCCGAGGAAGCCGTCCTCCCGTTCCTGGTGACGCAGCCCGCAGCCGCCCTGGAGACGCTCGCGGCCATCGGCGGGGCCCGGACGGTGACGGCACTCGCCGAAGGGCTCGGACTGGCGGCAGAGTTGGGCCTCGGCCCGGCCGTCGAGGAGGCCGCGGGCACCGTCGCGCCGCACCTGCGCGCCGTACGCCACCGGGCCCTGGAAGTGCTGTGGCATCTGATCCGTGATCCGGCGCACCGGCACGCACTCCTCGCACGGCTCGACCCCGGCGATCTGCCCGCCCGTGTCGCGTCCGACCTCGGCGGCCCGGACGAGCGGGAACTGGCCCTGCTCGGCTCCCACGTCGACCCGGACGAACCCGTTCAGGCCCTGTGCCGGCTGGCGGCGAACGGCAGCGCGGGCACGCTGCCGGTCATCAAGGGCCTGCTGCTGCGCATCGTCGGCGAACTGGCCGTCTCCGGTGAGCCGGACGCGGTCGCCGCACGGCCCGACGGACGGCCCGCCGCCGAACCCACCGTCCCCGAGGAAGTCCTTGAGGCGGTGCACGCCCTGGGCCGCAGGCTGTACGGGCGCGGAAGGATCCGGCCGCCGTGCCTGCTCGACGCGGCGAACGCGCAGGAAGCCGGCCACGCGCTCGTCGCGACCATGGCGCTGGAGCTGCTGGAGCACCCCCAACTGTCCGCGGCAGAGCGGGCGATCCTGCTCGAACTGCTGCTGCGGGCTCCCTGTTCCGGCACCCGCGCCCGGGTGCACCGCCTGCTGCGCCACCGCGACCGGCACGTACGCAAGCAGGTGATCGCGCTGCTGGCCCGGGACGCCGGGGGAGACGACGCGGAGGCGCTGTCGGCAACCCTGATCGCACTGACCGCGGCCCAGGACGTCCAGACCGTGCGGCAGGCGCTGTCGGCCCTCGGCCATGCACGGGCGCGGTGGGCCGCGGGCGCCGTCGCCCGGTGCCTCGACCACCCGAACACGAACATCAAGAAGACCGCCGCCTCGGTCCTGGTCCGCGCGGGCGCACCCGCCGCCGTACCGAATCTCCTCGCATGGCTGGGACGGCACGACAACCCGGGGCTGCGCACCACGCTGATCGAGGCACTCCGCGCCGTCCTCGGCGACGCGTACGCGACGACCGTGCTGGCCGCCGCCGAACAGGCCGACGACGCCAGGTCCCGGGAACTCCTGCTGGCCGGCCTCGACCGCGCCCTGTCCGCGCGCTCGGTCCTGGCACTGGACGACCAGGCGTCCCCGGTGGCAACGACCCTGCTGACCCTGGCGGTCACCGGCCGGCTCGCCCTTGCTGAAGGAAGCGCCGACGACCTGGCGGGGCGGGCCGCCGAGCACGGCATCGCCGTACCGACGCCGGGGCGGGCACCGGACGACAAGGCCCTGGACCCCGAGATCACGTCCCTGCTCACCGACGGCTGGAATCCGTCGGTCGCGCTCGCCATCGCCGCCAGGGACGAACCACCGCACCCCGAACGGCTGCGTGAGCTGAGGCCGATGCTGGCCGACTGGCTGCGTCTCGCCGCCACGGCACCCTTTGCCCGGAACAAGGTGCTGAACCTCGTCCTCCGGCTGTGCCCGGCGCCGTGGACCGACGCGGAAGCAGCCGTGTTCGCCCGGTCCACCGGCCCACTGCTCGACGCGCTCCGCGGTCCCACCCGGGCCGGGGACGACCGGCACGCGCTCCTGACGGTGCTCGAAGCCGTCGCACCCGTCCTGCACCCGGCCCAGAGGCTCGCGGTCGCCGACGCCGTCCGCACCCTGTCACCCTCGGACACACCCCTGCCCACCATGCCTCTGCTGAGGCGGTGCGACGCCGTTCTCGTCCGCGCCGACCTGGAGCGCGACCTCGCTGCCGCCCGGCTCGGGGCCGACCCCTGGCAAGCCGAAACGGCGGTCCTGCGCGACGCGTTCGGGCTGCCCCGGTCCCCGGCTCCGCCCGGGGACGATGCCTGGCGCACCGCGCTGGAAGCCGCCGTACGCGCGCCTGCCGGCCCGGTCGAACTGCGCGGACTGTGCGACGGCGCCACGGACTCCGGCGCGTGCCTTGCCGCGCTGGCCGATGTGTACCCGACGGCGGCACCCGGGACGCGGGACGCCCTGCTCGACCTGATGACGGAACTCCAGCCCCTCGGCACACCGCCCTGGTCCATCGGCGAGACCTTCGGGGCGCAGGAGCCGGCACCGCGCACCGTGCGGAACGACGACCTGGACCAGCCACGGTCCACCGCGCTGCTGGAGCGCCTGCTGACGATGCTCGACGCGTCCGCGGCCGACCGTCGCGACACCGCCGCACGGGAACTGACCGCATGGCCCGAACCCGGCGTCCGCCGGGCCGTGTTGCGCGCGTATCTCCGCGGCCGCGTCACGCTGCCGCCGGGCGCCGGCCCGGCCCCGGCACTGCTGCTGCTCGACGAGGCGGAGCTGCGGGCCGAGGACGTCATGCCCGAACGGCTGCTGCGCACGGCACTGGAGCTGGCGCCCCACGAACTGACGCCACTGCTCCCGCTGTTGCTCGACCTGTGGGAGAACGGCCCGCCCGAGCTCCGTACGCTCGCCGCACGCGCCGTGCGCAGAGCCCCCGCCGACACGCTGGCGCAGTGCCTCGGCACCCGGCTGGAAGCCGGTGCCCACGGCTTCGTCGATCTGCTCGCCGGCCTGCCGCTGCTGCGCACCCCCGCCCTGACGCGCGTCCTTGCGCGGCTGCGCGCCGAAGGACGTGACGACCTCGCCGACGCGATCCGACTCGTCGACGGTCCGCTGCGCAGCCCCGGCACCACACCCCAGGACGCCTTCGCCGCCGTGGGACTCCGTGCACCTGCCACAGCGCGCGGCCGGGACAGCGGCCCCCGCCGTCCCGCACGGCAGGACCTGCTGGACCTCGCACGCACCGGCACACCGGAGCAGATACGCCGGGCGCTCACACTCCTGGCGCAGGAGCACTCCGGCCCCGCGGCGGCCCAGGACCCCCAACTGCGGGCGGTGATCGCCGACCTGCTGAAGCACCCCCGCCCCAAGGTCAGGCTGCACGCCCACCGGACCTCGCGGGCGATGCTGGACCGGCAGACCCATCTGCACCATGTGTCGATCCTGCTGGAGGACCCCCAGCCGGATGTACGGCGCATGGCGATCCGCACCCTGTGCCACGCGGCCTGGCAGCCCGCCGTCCCCGCAGTGGTGGGCATGCTCGACCACGCCCATCCCGTCGTCCGCAGGGCGGCCGCCGAAGGACTGGTCACCCTCGGCGCCCCGGCGGTCCCCGCGCTGCGGCACGCCGCCGACCATGCCCGCCCCGACAAACGGTCCCTCTACACCGACGTCCTCGGCCGGATCACACAGGCCTGAACACGCAGGCCGCCTCGCCGGCTTCCTCCAGCTCCAGCACCCACACCTCGTTCGCCCCCTCGCGCAGCACCGGCCCGGGGACGAACAGCGAGCGCTGCGGTCCGGCCGACCAGTAGCGGCCGAGGCAGAACCCGTTCACCCAGACGAACCCCCGGGCCCAGCCCGGCAGTTCGAGCCGGGCGTCCCCGGGGGAGGGCACATCGGCCACCCCGCGGTACAGCCCCGGCGAACCCTCCCGTGCGTCACCCGAGCCCGGTCCGAGAGGCCGGAACGGCACCTTCCCGACCGCCGCCGCCTCGAAGGCCTCCAGCCGCAGCGCCCGGGCCCGTACGCCGTGCAGATACTGGCGCTCGTGCAGCACCCCGCCGGTGATGCCCTTCGCCTCGCCCGTCCGCGGCCCGTAGTTGACCCGCCCCAGCGACTCCACCCACAGCTCCACGTCGGCGGGCCCGGCCACCGGCTCCTCCAGCGCCTCGTACTCGCCGCTCAGCACACCCGCCCGCACCCCGTCGACGTACACCACCGCACGGTCGCGCAGACCGGCCACGCTCAACGGATACGGCCCGCGCGGGCCGGGCACCCGCACCGCGTAGCGGACCAGACCCCGCTCCACGCCCAGTTCCTCGAAGGCAGGCGGAACGGGACCGGCCACCTCCTCGTCGCCGAGCACCTCCAGGACGCTGTCGAGCGGCGCCCGTTCGCCCAGTTCCGCCCGCACCGGCGCGCCCAGCGCGGGCGGCGCGGGCGGCACGTCCGGCAACGGCCCTTCGCGATGCCCGGCCAGCACCTCGCGGAACCGCCAGAACTTGTCCGTGGGCCGGCCCGCCTCGTCGATCGGGGCGTCGTAGTCGTAGGAGGTGACGGTCGGCTCCAGCTGCAGATCCTGGAGGGCGCCCGCACGGTTCGCGCCCGCCCAGCCCGCGAAGCTGGTGCCGCCGTGGGCCATGTACACATTCACCGACGCACCGGCGTCGAGGATCTCCCGCAGGGTCGCCGCCGCGTCCTGCGGATCGCGTACGGAATGCTCCTCGCCCCAGTGGTCGAACCAGCCGCACCAGAACTCCATGCACATCAGCGGACCGCTCGGACGGTGGCGGCGCAGCGTCGCGAAGGCCTCCCGCGCCCCCGACCCGAAGTTCACGGTCGCGACCAGACCCGGCACCGAGCCACCCGTGAGCAGATGGTCCTCCGGCCCGTCGGAGGTGACCAGCGGCACCGTCACCCCGCAGCCCCGGACGATCTCCACCAGCCGTCGCAGATAGCCCTGGTCCGTGCCGTAACTCCCGTACTCGTTCTCCGCCTGCACCATGATCACCGGGCCGCCGCGGTCCGACTGTCGCGCCGCGACCTGCGGCAGCAGCCGGCCGAACCAGCGCTCCACATGACCCAGATACCGGGCATCGCCCGTACGCACCCGCCGCCCGAGCGGCCCCGTCAGCCAGGAAGGCAGCCCGCCGTTCTCCCACT
Source organism: uncultured Actinomycetota bacterium (assembly GCA_963836215.1). GTDB lineage: Bacteria > Actinomycetota > Actinomycetes > Streptomycetales > Streptomycetaceae > Streptomyces. Next base: position 1,829,432 of record CAWIIU010000005.1, on the reverse strand, counting down.
CGGCGCAGATGTACGGACCCGGCCGCACGATCGCCCACAGACCCGCCGCGTGCGCCGCGTCCAGGAAGCGGCCCAGCGCGTCCGCGTCGGCGTACCGGCCCGGCGCCGGCTCGTGCAGATTCCAGGGGACATACGTCTCCACACAGTTGAGGCCCATCGCCCGCAGCATCGCCAGCCGGTGGCCCCACTGCGCCTCGTGCGCCCGGAAGTAGTGCAGCGCCCCCGACAGCAGCCGCACCGGCCGCCCGTCCAGCAGAAAGTCCCGCTCACCGACCGTGAACACCGCCATGCCCCACCCCTTCCACCGAACGCCGGTCCGCGATCAACACTGACCCTCTGGCGGCAGACAGGTCCATGGACAAAGATCGGCGCTGGTTGGACGCAAACGGCAGCGGAGGGCACCCGCGGAAGGGACCGAGGCGGATGTACCACACGTGGATGCGCTATTTCACCCCCGCACCCGTCCATCACCGCCTCGGCCTGGTCTGTCTCGGCGTCGGACTCCAGCACGGCCGCCTGCCCGTCGTCGGCCCCCGCACCCTCGACCACCACGTCGCCGTCGTGATCAACGCGGGCAGCGGCTGGTTCCGCGACCCCGACGGCCGGAACACCACCGTCACCGCGCCCGCACTGATCTGGATCACCCCCGGCGTACCGCACCACTACGGCCCCGACCCGGCGGGCGGCTGGGACGAGAGCTTCGTCGACTTCACCGGACCCGCCACCGCCACCTACACCGAACTCGGCTACATCGAACCCGACCGGCCCGTCGTCCCGCTCGCCGATGCCACCGCCCCTCGCGCCGCCGTCGGCCGCATCGCCAGAGCCGCACGCCGCGGCAACCCCCTGCTCGAAGTGGAGACCGGCGCCGCCGTCCACGAACTGCTCGTCGCCCTGCGCCGCGCCCGCGCCGGCACCGACGCCGACAGCGACCCCGTACTCGGCGCGCTCGCCCGCGACGCCTTCCAGCCCCTGTCGATCGCCGAACACGCCGCACACCACGGCATGACACCCGCCGAACTGCGCACCGCCGTACGCCGGGCCGCGGGCTGCAGCCCCAAGGAGTACCTGCTGCGCATCCGGCTCGGCCGCGCCAAGGAACTCCTCGCCACGACCGACCTCCCCGTCGCCGCCGTCGCCCGCCGCGTCGGCTACGAGGACCCGGCGTACTTCTCCCGGCTGTTCACCCGCCGTGTCGGAACGGCTCCCGTCCGCTTCCGCGAGCAGCAGGCCCGCTTCGTTCCCGACGACCGGAACGACCGCGTCCCGACCCCCGGACACCCGCCGACGATCGGCCCGTGAAGGTCGTAAGCTCGCTGGTCATGACCACCAGGGACATCGACGGACACGTACGCGCCGAACTGAACCGACTGCGCGAAAGCATCGACAACATCGACGCGGCCGTCGTCCACATGCTCGCCGAACGCTTCAAATGCACCCAGCAGGTCGGCCGCCTCAAGGCCCAGCACCACCTGCCGCCCGCCGACCCGGACCGCGAAGCCCGCCAGATCGAGCGGCTGCGCCAGCTCGCCGAGAGCGCAAAGCTCGACCCGGCCTTCGCGGAGAAACTGCTCACCTTCATCATCGCCGAGGTGATCCGCCACCACGAGACGATCGCCGCCAACCCCCCGGCCCCGCACGACGAATGACCGGCGGCGGGCGCACGCCCCGTGCGTGCGCTCACAGCGCAACCGATACCCCGTGTGCGCGGCGGCAGCCATCAGGCAGCATGGCCCCATGTCCGTACTGACGCGCGACGAAGCGCAGACCCGTGCCCAGCTCCTCGACGTACACCGGTACACGATCAACCTCGATCTGACCCAGGGCGAGGAAACCTTCGACTCCCGCACAGTGATCCACTTCACCGCGCGGGCGGACGGGGACACGTTCGTCGACGTCAAGCCGGCCGTGCTGCGCTCGGTCACGCTGGACGGACAGCCGCTGGACCCCGAAGCACTGGTGGAGAACCGGCTGCCGCTCACCGGACTCACCGCGGGCGAGCACGAGCTGCGCATCGAGGCGGACATGCGCTACTCCCGCACCGGGGAAGGCATGCACCGCTTCACCGACCCCACCGACGGCGAGACCTACACCTACACGCAGTTGTTCATGGAAGACGTCCAGCGCGTCTTCGGCGCCTTCGACCAGCCCGACCTCAAGGCCGTCTTCGAGGTCTCCGTCACCGCCCCCGAAGGCTGGACCGTCCTCGGCAACAGCATCGCCACCGACAACGGCGACGGCACCTGGACCTGCGCGCCCACCCCGCCGCTCGCGACCTACTTCGTCGCCGTCGTCGCAGGCCCCCTGCACTCGGTTCGGACCGAGCACGCCGGGCTGCCCTTCGGCCTCCACTGCCGCCGCTCGCTCGCCCCCCACCTGGACGCCGACGCCGACGAGCTCTTCGAGATCACCCGCCAGTGCTACGACCGGTACCACGAGAAGTTCGACGAGCCGTACCCCTTCGACTCCTACGACCAGGCCTTCGTGCCCGAGTTCAACGCCGGTGCCATGGAGAACCCCGGCCTGGTCACCTTCCGCGACGAATTCGTCTACCGCTCCGCCGTCACCGACACCGAGCGGCAGACCCGCGCCATGGTCGTCGCCCACGAAATGGCCCACATGTGGTTCGGCGACCTGGTCACCCTCAAGTGGTGGGACGACATCTGGCTCAACGAGTCCTTCGCCGAGTACATGGGCTACCAGACCCTGACCGAGGCCACCCGCTTCACCGACACCTGGGTCGACTTCGGCATCGGCCGCAAGACCTGGGGCTACGACGCCGACCAGCGCCCCTCCACCCACCCCGTGGCCCCCGACCCGGACGCCGTACCCGACACCGCGTCCGCGATGCTCAACTTCGACGGCATCTCCTACGCCAAGGGCGCCTCCGCCCTGCGCCAGCTCGTCACCTGGATGGGAGAGAAGGACTTCCTCGCCGGGATCAACACCCACTTCGCCCGGCACAAGTTCGGCAACGCCACCCTCGCCGACTTCATCGACTCCCTCGCCCAGGCCACCGACCGCGATGTGCACGCCTGGGCCGAGTCCTGGCTGCGCACCACCGGCGTCGACACCCTCACCCCGACGGTCACCGAGACGAACGGCACCTGGTCGCTCACCGTCACCCAGGACGGCAGCCGCCCGCACCGCATCGCGGTGGGCGCCTACGACGCCGACCCGGTGGACGACCGCCTCGTCCTGCGCAGCCGCTTCGAACTGGACATCCCGAACGGCGACAGCGACCCCCGCACCGGCCGCCGCCCCGCCCTCGTCGTCCTCAACGACGGCGACGCCAGCTACGCCAAGGTGCGCCTGGACGCCACCTCCTGGGACACCGCCGTCACCTCCCTGTCCCGGGTCCCCGACCCGCTGACCCGCACCGTCGTCTGGAACGCGGCGCGCGACATGGTCCGCGACGGCGAACTGGCCCCCTCCGCGTATCTGGACGCCGCGCGCGCCCACCTCCCGCGCGAATCGGACCTCGCCGTCGTGCAGGGCGTCCTCGCCTTCGCCGCCACCCAGATCGCCGACCGCTACCTGCCGGCCGACGAGCGGCCCGCCGCCCTCAGCACGCTCAGGAACATCTGCCGCGACCTGCTGCGCCGCACGGAGGACGGCAGCGACAGCGGACTGCGCCTGACCGCCGTACGACACTTCATCGACGCGACCGCACAGCCGGAGACGATCCAGGAATGGCTCGCCGACGGCAGCGTGCCCGGCGGACCCGAGCTCGACCCGGAGCTGCGCTGGCGCATCCTCTACCGCCTGGCCGTCCTCGGTGAGACGGACGAGAGCGCGATCGCGGCCGAACTGGAGCGCGACCCCAGCGCCACGGGCCAGGAAGGCGCCGCCCGCTGCCGCGCCGCACTGCCCACACCGGAGGCGAAGGAAGCGGCCTGGGAGCGGATGTTCACCTCCGACACGCTGTCCAACTACCTGTTCACCGCAACCGCCCAGGGCTTCTGGCAGCCCGAACAGGCCGACCTGGTACGCCAGTACGTGCCGCGCTACTACGTCGACGCGGTGGAGCTGGCCGCCCGCCGCGGCCCGGCCATCGCGGACGCGGCCGGCCGGTACGCGTTCCCGCAGCACGCGGTGGACGCTGAGGCGCTGGCCCTGGGCGAAGGCTGTCTGAGCGACGCCGACATGATCCCGGCACTGCACCGCAAGCTGGTCGACCAACTGGACGACCTGCGCCGCGCGTTGAAGGTCCAAGGCGCCTGACCCCTCGATTCGGGGGGACTCCTCGATCGCCGGCAGGGCTGCTGCGCAGCGTCTCCGGCGATCGAGGACCCTCGGGGCGTACGGAGCCCGGGCGTGCCCCCCTTCCGGGTCGGGAGGGCCTCCCGCGGCCGACAGGGTCGACACGGCCGTCGGAGGAGGGCAGGAAGATCACCGGGCCCCCGCAGCGGCACAGCTCCGGCGCAGCGGCACCGCCGCGCCCAATACCCCTTCGGCTCCAGGATCGTTGAGCCTCGCGGAGACGCGAGCCCGCTCCACGTCCGCCGCCCGAAGGACCCCGCATGACCACGCCGCCGCCCCTCGCGGGAGGCACCGCAGGGCCCGACGCCCTGCGGCCCCTCCTCACGGTGGTCCTCGACGCCCTCCGCGACGGCGCCACGGACCGCCACGGCCCCCTCCCCGCCGGCGGCCCGCAGATCGTTGCCGCACGGACACGTGCGGCCGTCGACGCCGTACTCCCCGAACACGGCACCGGCGCCGAAAACGCCCTCCGCAGCCTCGTACGGACCCTCGCCCACGGAGCCGCCGACCCCGCCGACCCCCTGTGCGCCGCCCATCTGCACACCCCACCGCTCGCGCTCGCCGTCGCCGCCGACCTCGCGGCCTCCGCACTCAACCCGTCCCTGGACTCCTGGGACCAGGCCCCCGCCGCGTCCGAGCTGGAAGCCGCCGTCGCCCGCGCGCTCGCCGCCGAGGTGTACCCGAACGCCCCCACGCCCGACGCCCTCGTCACCACCGGCGGCACCGAATCCAACCGGCTCGGCCTGCTCCTCGCCCGCGAACACCACGGCGCGGTCCGCGTGATCTGCGGCGCCACGGCCCACCACTCCGTGCACCGCGCCGCCTGGCTCCTCGGACTGCCCGACCCGGTCGTCCTGCCCACCCCGGCCGGCGTCCTCGACCCGGCCGCACTCGACACCGCCCTCACCGAACTGCCCCGGCCGTGCCTCGTCGTCGCCACCGCGGGCACCACCGACACCGGGCGAATCGATCCGCTTCCCGCCATCGCCGACCTGTGCCAACGCCACGGCGCCGAACTGCACATCGACGCCGCATACGGCGGACCGCTGCTGTTCAGCACCACACACCGCGGCCGACTCGCCGGCCTGGAACGCGCCGCTTCCGTCACCCTCGACCTGCACAAACTCGGCTGGCAGCCCGTCGCCGCGGGACTCTTCGCGGTCTTTGACCGCACCCGCCTCGCCCCGCTCGCCGTCCGCGCCGAATACCTCAACGCCGACGACGACACCGAAGCCGGAATACCCGACCTGCTCGGCCGCTCACTCGGTACGACCCGCAGACCCGACGCCCTGAAGATCGCCGTCACACTCAGAGCCCTCGGCCGCGACGGACTCGGCGACCTCGTCGACCGCACATGCGCCGCCGCCCGGCTGCTCGCCGGCCTCGTCGACAACCACCCACGGCTCCAGCTCTTCGAGCAACCCGCCCTGTCCACCGTGCTGTTCAGGCCACTCGCCGCCACCGACGAGCAGACCGCCGCCATCCGCCGGACCCTGCTCACCGACGGCCTCGCCGTACTCGGCCGCGCCCGCGCCGACGGCCGCCTCTGGCTCAAAGCCACCCTGCTCAACCCCCACGCCACCCCAGGCGACCTGACAAGACTGATCGAACTCGTGGAAGGCAGAACCCCCCGATGACCGGAACACCCGCAGCCGACCCGGACCAGCCCCACGACCTCGTGGGCATCGGCATCGGCCCGTCCAACCTCTCCCTCGCAGCCCTCGCCGACGGCGTCCACGGCGGACTGCACACCGCCTTCTACGAACAACAGCAGTCCTTCAGCTGGCACCCCGGACTGCTGATCGAAGGCACCACCCTCCAAGTCCCGTTCCTCGCCGACCTGGTGACCCTGGCCGACCCGGCGAGCCCCTGGAGCTTCCTGAACTACCTGCGCTCCCGCGACCGGCTCTTCCCGTTCTACTTCGCCGAGAAGTTCCACCTCCACCGCGCCGAGTACGACGCCTACTGCCGCTGGGTCAGCGGCAATCTCCCCGGGCTGCACTTCGGACACCAGGTCGACGCCGTCCGCTGGAACCCCGAACGCGCCCTGTTCGAGGTCGACTTCACCCAGCTCGACACCGACGGCGAGGTCGAGGCCCTGGGCCGCACCTACGCCCGGCACCTCGTCCTCGGCGTCGGCACCGAGCCGTACCTCCCCGAACCGCTGAGACCGCTCGCCGACGCCCCGACCGTCCCCGTCATCCACTCGGCCGACTACCTCGACCACCGCGAGCGACTGCTCTCCGCCGAACACATCACCGTCGTCGGCTCCGGCCAGTCCGGCGCCGAGGTCTTCCTCGACCTGCTGCGGGAGCGCCCCGCCGGAGCCGAGAAACTCCACTGGCTGGCCCGCACGGAAACGTTCGCGCCGATGGAGTACTCCAAGCTCGGCCTGGAGCACTTCACCCCCGACTACACCCGCTACTTCCACGCCCTGCCCGAACAGACCCGCGACCAGCTCGTCCCGCGGCAGTGGCAGCTCAACAAAGGCATCGACCACGCCACCATCGCGGCCATCCACGAAGAGCTCTACCGCCGCACCCTGCACGGCGGCTGGCCCGACACCGTCCTCACCCCCGGCGTCACCGTCCGGACAGCAGGCCGGGTCGCCACCACCAAGGTCGAACTCCACCTGGAGCACGTCCAGCAGGGCACCCGCTCCCGGCTCACCACCGACGCCGTCGTCCTCGCCACCGGCTACCGCGAACGCCCCGTCGACAGCATGATCGCCGGACTCGACCCCCACCTGCGCCGCGACGCATCCGGACGCCCCTGCGTCGACGAGACCTTCCGGCTCGCCCTCGACGACACGATCACCGGCACGGTCTACGTCCAGAACGCCGAGCAGCACACCCACGGCATCGGCGCACCCGACCTCGGGCTCGCCGCCTGGCGCAGCGCGAGCATCCTCAACACCCTGACCGGCAAGGAGCCCTACCCGATGCCCCACCGCACCGCGTTCACCAGCTTCGGACTGCAACGACACGAGGCGCCCAGAATCCCCGCACAGGCGATGGAACTGACCCCCCTCGCCCAGGGAATCTGAACGCCCCGCCGACCAGACGCCGCCTAGAAGACCGGCGTGCCCTCACGCGTCAGCTTCCAGCCCACCGAAGCGAACTGCGCCGGATCGACCGTGCCCTTCGCCGTCACCCAGCCGATGATGGTGTTCCGGATCTCCTCCGAATTCGCCCACAACTGCTGGGCCTTCGCGACATGCGGGAAGTTGCCGCCGCCGCTCGCCCGGTAGTTGTTCACCGCCAGCACGAACTGCGCGGCCGGATCGATCGGCTTGCCGTCGAACGACAGCTTCGCGATCCGCGAACCGGCCGGCTTCGCTATGTCGATCTCGTACGTCAGACCCGAGATCGCGTCATAGTTGTAGTCCGGCGTGTTGTCGGCATTGGTCAGCTTCGACGTGTCCACCGGACCGCCCGCCGGCGTCTGCACGTAGTACCGCGCCGAGAACTCCAGATACTCCTTCAGCTGCGCGCCGGTCAGCAGCCGCGCCTCCAGCGTGTTCTCGAACGGGTAGAGCCCCGCCGCGTCCCTGATCGTCACATCCCCCGCCGGGATCGCGGCCGTCCGGGAGAAACACGACGCCTGCGACAGCACCGGCAACGCCGCGTGCGCCGTGCCCGCCAGCGCCGTCTTCACCGTCTCCGCCTGAACATGGTTGATCAGATCGATGATCGGCTCGTCCTTCCACGGCGCGTCCGTCGTGGACATCGCCGCGGTGGAGGTGCCGATGACCTGGTTGACGTACGCGACGACCTTCTTGTGCTCGTCACCCAGCAGCCCGGCGATCCTCGGGTCCTCCTCGACCGTGTTGGAGTTGAGCACCTGCGCGCCCACCTTCTCCACCGTCCAGCGGCCCTTGCCCCACACCAGCTCGAAGTCGAAGAGCGTCAGCCGCTGGCCCCACTTCAGCGGCTCGGACAGCACGACCTGCTTGCCGGTCTCCTTGTTGGTGACGAAGTACTCCGCGATCTCCGTGTGCGCGTGGCCCACCAGGATCGCGTCGATACCCGGAACCTGCTCCGCGACCAGCCCGGCAGCATTCTCGATGTACGGCAGCTGGTCACCGTAGGAGGACGTACCGCTGGACCCCGAGTGCGCGGAGACGATCACAACGTCCGCACCCATCGACCGCAGCTTCGGCACCCACTTCGCCGCCTGCTCCTCCAGGCCCGGGAAGACCATCTTGCCCTGCACGTTCGCCTTGTCCCAGATCGCGATGCCCGGGTTCGTGAGACCGAGAACCGCGACCTTCACATCACGGCCGCAGGGCGTTCGCAGCCGGTGCATGCTGTACGGGGCGAACGCCGGGCGCAGCGTCTTCGCGTCCAGCGCATTGGCGCCCAGCAGCGGGAAGCGGCACTGCTCCTCGAACTTCCGCAGCACCGGAATGCCGTAGTTGAACTCGTGATTGCCCAGCGCGGCGGCGTCGTAGCCGATCGCGTTCATGGCCTGCGCCATGGGGTGCACCGGCCCCCGCTTGGCGGTGATCGGGTCGACCTTGGCGTAGTAGTACGACAGCTGGGTGCCCTGGATGGTGTCACCGGCGTCGATGAGCAGCGTGTTGCGCCGGCCCTTCTCCTTGCGGATCCGGTTCACCAGTGTCGAGATCTTCGCCAGGCCCACATCGTTGTGCGCCTTGTCGTCGAACTCCTTGTCCGTGAAGTAGTCCCAGTTGAAAACATTGCCGTGCAGGTCCGTCGTGCCCATCACGGTGAACGAGTACCGCTTCGGCGGACGCCCATGGCCGCGCTCATCTGCCACGGCGGGCGCGGCGGCGCTGCCGGCCATGGCCACTCCGGCCCCGGCGGCGGCCGAGCGCTCCAGGAACGTCCTACGGTTCAGCGGCATTTCGTATCCCTCGTCTACTCGGTTCGCATGCACAACGCGCGTAGATTCTGGCCCAGGGACCCCACCCGGCAACACCCCCCGCGGGTCTCTATCTGGTGACCACCGCTCGTCCCGGACGAAGTGCGAGAGTGGCAGCACATCCGCCGGCACGACCACACAGCACGAGGGAGCCTCCCGTGACCACCGACGCACCCCCCACCCCCGCGCCCTACGGCACCCCCGAAACACCACGGGTCGCCGTCCGCGGCGAGGCCCGGCTGGAGTTCGACCCGGAGATCGCACGGATCGGCGTATCGGTCAGCGCCCGCGGCACCGACCGGCGCACCGCACTCGACGACCTCACCCACCGCAACACCGCCGTCCTCGAACTGATCAAGTCCTACGGCGAAGCCGTCGAGAAACTGGAGACCGGGGCCTTCTCCATCACCCCCGAACTCACCCGGCACGGCCGCGCCGAACGCATCCGCGCCTACCACGGCCGCGTCCACATCACCGCCGAACTCTCCGACTTCACCGCCCTCGGCGAACTCACCACCCGGCTCGCCGACCTCGACCTCACCCGCGTCGACGGCCCCTGGTGGGCCCTGCGCCCCGACTCACCCGCCCACGGCGAAGCCCGCCGACAGGCGGTACTCGAAGCCGTCCAGCGCGCCCGCGAATACGCCGAGGCCCTCGGCGCCCGGCTCGCCGCCCTCGTCGAGCTCGCGGACCTCGGCGCGGAGAACGCCGGTTACGGAGTGCCACCGGCGCCCGGCGGAATGCGCATGGCGGCATACGGCGGAACCGACACCGCCGAAATGGCCCCCGCACTCGACCTCGAACCCCAGCGCCAGACGGTCTACGCCCAGGTCAACGCCCGCTTCACGATGACGCCGCCCCAGCTGTGACGGCCCCGCGCTCCGATGCGCGCAATTGCTCATCGGAGCGCCCCCGCGCACAATTCAACACTTGTCAATAAGCTTTCACTCAAAGGTTGTTGAGCAGACATGCGAGGCCAATTCTCTACCGGCCGGTAAGCCATAGGCTCGAACCATGCGCCGAGCAAAAATCGTCTGCACTCTGGGCCCCGCCACCGACTCGTACGACCAGATCAAGGCACTGGTCGAGGCCGGAATGGACGTAGCCCGCTTCAACCTCAGCCACGGCAGCTATGCCGACCACGAGGAGCGCTACCAGCGCGTCCGCAAAGCCTCCGACGAGACCGGCCGCAGCGTCGGAGTCCTCGCCGACCTTCAAGGCCCGAAGATTCGACTCGGACGCTTCCGTGAAGGCCCCGTACTCCTTGAACGCGGAGACGAATTCACCATCACCGTCGAAGAGATGCAGGGCGACCGCCACATGTGCGGCACGACCTACGACGGACTCGCCGCCGATGTCACCACGGGTGAGCGCATCCTCGTCGACGACGGCAAAGTAGCCCTCGAAGTGATCGCCGTCGACGGTCCCCGGGTGAAGACCACCGTCATCGAAGGCGGCATGATCTCCGACAACAAGGGACTCAACCTCCCCGGCGTCGCCGTCTCCGTCCCCGCCCTCTCCGACAAGGACGTCGAAGACCTCCGCTGGGCCCTGCGCACCGGCGCGGACATCATCGCCCTCTCCTTCGTCCGCAGCGGCCGCGACATCGCCGACGTCCACCGCATCATGGACGAGGAAGGCCGCCGGCTCCCGGTCATCGCCAAGATCGAGAAGCCGCAGGCCGTCGAGAACATCGACGACATCGTGGCCGCGTTCGACGGGATCATGGTCGCCCGCGGCGACCTGGGCGTCGAGATGCCCCTCGAACAGGTACCGATCGTCCAGAAGCGCGCGATCAAACTCGCCAAGCGCAACGCCAAACCGGTCATCGTCGCCACCCAGATGCTCGACTCGATGATCGACAACTCCCGCCCCACACGCGCCGAGGCCTCCGACGTCGCCAACGCCGTCATCGACGGCACCGACGCCGTGATGCTGTCGGGCGAGACCAGCGTCGGCAAATACCCCGTCGAGACCGTGAGGACGATGAGCCGCATCGTCGAAGCGGCCGAGGAAGACGTACTCGCCAAAGGCCTCCCGCCCCTGACCGAACGCAACAAGCCCCGCACCCAGGGCGGCGCGGTCGCCCGGGCAGCCGCCGAAATGGGTGACTTCCTCGGCGCCAAGTTCCTGGTCGCCTTCACCCAGTCCGGCGACACCGTCCGCCGCCTCTCCCGCTACCGCTCCCCGATCCCGCTCCTGGCCTTCACCCCCGACCAGGCCACCCGCTCCCGGCTGAACCTCACCTGGGGAGTGGAGACCTTCCTCGGACCGCACGTCGAGTCCACGGACGCGATGGTGGCCCAGGTCGACGAGGAACTGCTGAAGATCGGCCGATGCAAAAAGGGCGACATCGTCGTGATCACGGCGGGCTCCCCACCGGGCGTCCCGGGCTCCACGAACCTGGTCCGCGTCCACCACATCGGCGAGGACGACAGCCCGAAGTGACGACAACGGGCCGAAGTGCGCACGCACCTCAGTACTTCGGCCCGACGTGGGCGTCCATGAGGGCGACGGAGGCGCGCTTGGCGACGGAGATGTTGTAGAGCCTCCCGGCCCGGGTGCAGTGCTTCCACTCCACGCCCAGCTTGTCGAGGGTGTCGGTGTAGAGCTGCCTGATGTCGTCGGAGACATTGGTGAACCAGTACCGGGGGTACTCGTATCGCTTGACCTCGCCACCGACGAGGCGTGTGGTCCAGTTGATGTTCCGGCAGCCGTCGGAGTGGATCAGGCCGCGAATGAACTCCCACGGATACGTGTCCACGATCCGCTGCTGCCAGGCTTCGAGGACGATGGCGCGCTCGTGCTTCTTGCCGGGCCCGTGCTGCGGGAAGAGGCACTCGAGGTGCTTCGAGTAGACCTTGACGTTGTGGCAACCCGTCCTGCGGACACGGCACACCTTGTTCCCGGGGAACACCGTGCGCATCGCACGCTCGGCGTCGTCCATGATGCCGGGCCATGCGTCTCCACACGTGATCATGAGGTTCGGGACCCGATGCCCCGAGTAGTGGCTTATGTGGCCGTCACCGAGATAGAGCCCGAGGAGATACGAGTAGGCGCCCTCGTCCAGGGCGCGTCCGTCGCACCGGGGGCAGTCGGGGTTGTGCGAGCCCGGGCACTCGCCGCGCCGAGCGCGGTCCATGTGCAGCCAGTACGAGACGGTGCCGAGGGGCACGTCCAGCCGGCGCGCCACGTCCGCGTTCCTGGCGCCGGACCGGAGGAGAGCGAGGGCGTTCTGACGCACCTCTGAGCCATGAAAGATCATGCGACAACGCTGCGTCAAACTGCCTCACAGCGAGTGACAATCGCTCAGGTTCACGAGAACGTGAGGGTCCGCTCAGGAGTACCGGGTGCGGGACTCGAACCCGCAAGCCCTTTCGGGCAGAGGTGTTTGAGACCTCCGTGTATACCGTTCCACCAACCCGGCCGGTTTTGCTTGTCGGAGTGTACCCGGTGACCGGCGAACGCTTCAGCTAGGTAGGCTCATAGGAGCTCTACCTGCCCCGTAATGAGGAGTCCCGTGACCGCCCCCGACTCGCCCCAGCCCGTCGCCGATGGCGACACGTCGCACATTCCTCCGCTGACGACCCGCGTCGTGATCGCGGAGGACGAGGCCCTCATCCGGCTCGACCTCAAGGAGATGCTGGAGGAGGAGGGCTACGCGGTCGTCGGTGAGGCCGGAGACGGTCAGCGTGCCGTAGAGCTCGCCCGTGAGCACCGGCCCGACCTGGTCATCCTCGATGTGAAGATGCCCGTCCTGGACGGGATCTCCGCCGCCGAGAAGATCGCCGAGGAGTCCATCGCGCCCGTCCTGATGCTGACCGCCTTCTCGCAGCGCGACCTCGTCGAGCGGGCGCGGGACGCCGGTGCGATGGCGTATCTGGTGAAGCCGTTCAGCAAGAGTGACGTGGTGCCCGCCATCGAGATGGCGGTCTCCCGGTTCACGGAGCTGAAGGCGCTGGAGAAGGAGGTCGCCGACCTCTCGCTGCGGCTGGAGACCCGCAAGCTCGTCGACCGGGCGAAGAGCATTCTGCAGACGCAGTACGGGCTCTCCGAGCCGGCCGCGTTCCGCTGGATCCAGAAGACGTCGATGGACCGCCGGCTGTCGATGCAGCAGGTCGCCGAGGCGGTCATCGAGGACGCCGAGGAGAAGAAGGCCGCGAAGGACCAGTAGCGCCCGCGGTGGACAAGCGGAAGGGCCCGCACCCCGATCGGGGTGCGGGCCCTTCCGCTGTGCGCCGTGTTCAGTCCTCGCCGAGGTACGTCTTGCGGACGTTCTCGTCGTGGAGCAGGTCCTGTCCGGTGCCGGTGAGCTTGATCTCGCCGACCTCCATCACATGACCATGGTCGGCGAGCGAGAGCGCCGCGCTGGCGTTCTGCTCCACCAGGAGGATGGTGGTGCCCCGCGACTTCAGTTCGGCGATCGTCTCCATGATCTTCTGCATCATGATCGGGGAGAGGCCCATGGAGGGCTCGTCGAGCATCAGCAGCTTGGGCTGCGACATCAGTGCGCGGCCCATGGCGAGCATCTGCTGTTCACCGCCCGAGAGGGTTCCGGCGGCCTGCTTCCTGCGCTCTCCCAGGATCGGGAACAGGTCGTAGGCGTGCTGGACGTCCTTCTCGATGCCGGCCTTGTCGGTGCGCAGGAACGCCCCGAGCTTGAGGTTCTCGGCGATCGTCAGGCGCGGGAAGATGTGCCGGCCTTCGGGGGAGTGGGCCAGTCCCAGCGCCACGATCTTGTGGGCGGGGACGCCCGTGAGGGGCTTCCCGTCGAAGACGATCCGGCCGCCGGCGGGCTTGAGGAGCCCGGACAGCGTGCGCAGGGTCGTGGTCTTGCCTGCGCCGTTGGTGCCGATCAGGGTCACGACCTGGCCGGCCTCGACGCTGAAGCTGATGCCCTTGACGGCCTCGATCTTGCCGTAGGCGACCCTGAGGTCCTCGACCTCGAGCAGTGCGGTCACTGGGTTTCCCCTTCCGGGCCTGTGGTGCTGGTGGTGCTCTGCGCTTCGGCCGCTTCGACCTCGGCCGCCTCCGCCGCACCCGGGTCGCCCTCGAAGGGGGTGCCGAGGTAGGCGGCGACGACGCGCTCGTCGCCCTGGACGACGGCCGGCGTGCCTTCGACGAGCTTCTCGCCCTGGACGAGGCAGGCGACGCGGTCGCACAGGTTGAAGATGAAGCGCATGTCGTGCTCGATGACGAGGACGGCGATGCCCATGTCCCGGATGGCGAAGATGAGTTCTTCGGCCGCCCGGGTCTCCTGCGGGTTCATGCCGGCTGTGGGCTCGTCGAGGAGCAGCAGGCCGGGGTCGCTGGCGAGGGCGCGGGCGATTTCGAGCTTGCGCTGCTCGCCGTAGGGGAGGTTGCGGGCGAGGTGGTCGGCCTTGTGCTCGAGGCCGATGAACTCCAGGAGTTCCATGGCGCGCTCGTGGGATGCGGCTTCGGCCCTCTTGAAGCCGGGGCCGCGCAGGAGGGCGGACCAGAGGCCTTCCTTGGTCCTGGTGTGGCGTCCGACGAGGACGTTCTCCAGGACGGTCATGTTGGCGAAGAGCCGGATGTTCTGGAACGTCCGGGCGACGCCTGCCTTGGTCACGAGGTGCGGCTTGGGCGGCAGCACCGTGCCCTTGTAGGTGACCTTGCCCTCGGTGGGGATGTAGAGACCGGTGAGGCAGTTGAAGAAGGTGGTCTTGCCGGCACCGTTGGGGCCGATGAGACCGACGATCTCGCCTGCGCGCACCGTGAGGTCGACCGAGCGGACGGCGGTGAGGCCGCCGAAGCGCATGGTGACGCCCTTGGCTTCGAGCACGGTCTCGGCGGTCTTGGTCGTGGTGGTGGTCGTCATGTCGTTCACGCCCCAGCCTTGGCGATGCCGACGCCGGAGTCGGGCAGGCCCTCTTCCGGTACGTCGAGTTGATCGGTCTCGTGGTACTCGAGCTGGGCGCGGCGGTTGGCGATGAGGCCTTCGGGACGGAATCGCATGAGCAGGATCAGGGCGATGCCGAAGCCGAGGAGCTGGTAGTCCTGGAGGAACTGCAGCTTCGCCGGGATCATGTAGAGCAGTGTGGCGCCGAGGAGGGGTCCGCTGATGGTGCCCATGCCGCCGAGGATGACGGCCGCCAGGAGGAAGGCGGAGTTGGGCGGGACCGGTCCGGCGAACTGGTACATCTCGGGGACGACGGTGTGCTGGACGTGTGCCTGCACGGTGCCGGCGAGTCCGGCGAGGGTGGCGCCGAGTGCGAAGGCGATGAGCTTGACCCGGAAGCCGTTGATGCCCATGGCGGTGGCCGCGGTCTCGTCCTCGCGGATGGCGACCCAGGCCCGGCCGATGCGGGAGCTGCCCGCGCGGCTGAAGACCAGGATGACCAGGACCATGACGAGGAGCATCAGCAGGTAGTAGTTGGCGTAGCTGCCGAGCTCGATGCCGAAGACGGTGTGCGCCTCGCCGAAGTTGAACCCGAAGAAGACCAGGTCCGGGATGTTCGGGATGCCGTTGGGACCGTTGGTGATGTCCGGTCCGGAGACACCGTCGAGGTTGCCCATGGCGATGCGGAAGATCTCACCGAAGCCGAGCGTCACGATGGCGAGGTAGTCGCCGCGCAGCCGCAGGGTCGGGGCGCCGATGACGACACCGAAGATCAGTGAGACGGCCGCGCCGGTGAGGACGGCGGCCCAGAAGGGGAACTGCACGTCGAACGCGGAGGCGGTCGATCCGGAGACGAGGGCGGCGGTGTAGGCGCCGACGCCGAGGAAGGCGACGTATCCGAGGTCGAGGAGGCCTGCGAGGCCGACGACGATGTTCAGGCCCAGGGCGACGGTCGCGAAGATGAGGATGTTGACCGCGATGAGCGTGTACGTGTCGGTGTTCTGGGTGAACGGGAACATCGCGGCGGCGACGAGTGCCGCGAGCATCGTCACCTGGCGGTACTTGGCGGTGAGTCCGGACAGCCGTGCGACGAGCCCGGCCTTGGAGAGTCCGGCGATGCCGAAGCCGACGGCGATGAGGTAGCCGGTGAACAGTTCGGCGTACTCGGTGTCGATGCCGTAGGTGACCACGTACATGCCGACGGCGAACGCCGCGACGATGATGAGGATCTCGGCCCAGGAGGGGAGTTCCTTGGGCCGGTTGGCCTTGCGGGTGTCGTCGGGGAGCTTGAAGGCTGCGACGACGGGGATCACGGAGGCGACGGCCGCGATGTAGCCGCCGGGCTCCAGGTTGATCACGCCGCCGAGTTCGACGGCGATGGCGATGACCGTGAACCAGGTGGTGCCGAAGGCGCCCAGGGCGAGCAGTTGCAGTGCCTTGGTCGTTCCGGTGGGCGCGAGCCAGCCCAGGCCCTTGATGCCGAGGGAGGCCAGCGCGAACAGGACGATGATCAGGCCTGCCACGAGGGTCAGGACCTGCAGGCCGCCCGGGTATCCGTAGACGGTGAGGTCACCGGGGAACTCGGAGGTGTAGGTCCAGGACAGGAAGGTGCTGATGACGGTGGCGACGCCGCCGGCCAGCGTGAGCCAGCGCAGGGCGGTGACGCGGGAGGGGGCGCCGGGCGCCGGCGGGGTGACGTCGGCCGTCTTGGTGGTGTCGGTGGTCATCGCTCTCACGCCCGATCCGCGACGCGCTCGCCCAGCAGACCTTGTGGCCTGACGAGTAGCACGACGATGAGGAGTACGAATGCCCAGACGTTGGACCAGGCGCCACCGCCGAGCTGCTGCATGCCGGGGATCTCTTCGATGTAGGCGATCGACAGCGACTCGGCCAGGCCCAGGACGACACCGCCGACCATGGCCCCGTAGATGTTGCCGATGCCTCCGAGGACCGCGGCGGTGAACGCCTTGAGTCCGAGGATGAAGCCCATTTCGAAGTTGATCTGGCCCTTGTCCAGGCCGTAGGCGACCGCGGCGACCGCGGCGAACGCGGCGCCGATGGCGAAGGCCATCACGATGATGCGGTCGGTGTTGATGCCCATCAGCTTCGCGGTGTCCGGGTCCTGCGCGGTGGCCTGCATGGCGCGGCCGCTGCGGCTCTTGGAGACGAAGACGCCGAGGGCGAGCATGCACAGCGGGGCGAGGACGAGGACGAATGCGTCGGCGCGCTGAATCGTCAGGTTGTCCAGGATGTGGAAGGACTCACCGGTGAACTCCGGGAAGCTCCGGGCCTTCTTGGCGTCGGGGTAGAAGCCCCAGACGAGTTGCTGCAGGGCGATGGACAGGCCGATCGCGGTGATCAGCGGGGCAAGCCTGGGGGCGCCTCGCAGCGGCCGGTAGGCGAAGCGTTCCGCGGCGGTGGCAACGGCGACGGAGGCTATAGCGCCGCCGATGATCATGAGGGGGACAGCCACCAGTAGTGACGTCCCGCTGGGGAGCATCAGATAGGTGGTGAGGGCGCCGAAGCCCCCGATCATGAAGATCTCGCCGTGGGCGAAGTTGATGAGCTGGACGATGCCGTAGACCATGGTGTACCCGATGGCGATGAGGCCATAGAGAGCACCGAGGGCAAGGCCGTTGGCCAGCTGTTGCGGCAGTTCGTTCACCGCAGGGCCTCCGATGAGCGTGTCGGATATGACACCGCGCGAGGGCGCTGTTGCGCCCTCGCGCGGCCTGGTTCATGTGGTGCGGGGCAATGCGGTTGTTCAGTCCTCGAACGTGGCGCTCTTGACGTCCGCCCAGTTGCCGCCCTTGACGGCGTAGACGGTGAGCTGCTTGTTCGTGGTGTCGCCGAACTCGTCGAAGGCGACCTTGCCGGTCACACCGTCGAAGGAGACCTTGGCCAGGGCGTCGATGACCTTCTGGCGGGCGTCGCTCGGGACCTTGCCGTCGTTGGCGGCGACGACGGCCTTGACGGCCTGGACGATCGCCCAGCCGGCGTCGTAGGAGTAGCCGCCGTAGGCCGCGTACGGGTCCTTGTAGCCGCCGGCCTGGTAGTCGGCGATGAACTTCTTGGCGGTCGGGAGCTTCTCGACCGGGTAGCCGACCGAGGTCGCCAGGTCGCCGTCGTTCGCGACGCCGGAGGCCTTGATGAACGCCGGGTCGTAGATTCCGTCGCCACCCATGGTCGGGATCTTGGCTCCGGCCTTCTTGATCTGGTCGGAGAGGAGACCGCCCTCGGGGTACTGGCCACCGAAGTAGACCGAGTCCGCGCCGGAGGCCTTGACCTTGTCGGCGGTGCTGGAGAAGTCGGTCTCCTTCACCGTGACGTGGTCGGTGCCGGCGATGGTGCCGCCGAGGCGCTTGAACTCCGCCGAGAAGATCGCGGCGAGGCCGGCGCCGTAGGTCTGCTTGTCGTCGACGACGTAGACCTTCTTCTTCTTGGCGTCGTTGTAGAGGTACTGGGCGGCGAACTTGCCCTGGACGACGTCCGTGGTGGCGGTACGGAAGTACGACTCGAACGGACGCTTCTTCTCGCCCTTGCCCCAGTCGTCGCCCTGGGAGAGCGACGGGTTGGTGTTGGCGGGAGAGACCTGTGCGAGGTGCGCGGAGTTGAACACGCCCTGCATCGACTGCGCAACGCCGGAGTTCAGCGGGCCGACGACACCGAGAACGTCCTTGTTACCTACGAGCTTGGTGGCGTTTGCCTGACCAGAGGCAGGAACTGCCTGGTCGTCGTAGGATTCGACCTTGAATTCAACGCCCGGGACCTCGTTGTTCTTGTTCGCGGTCTTGGCCGCGAGGTCCACGGAGTTCTTGATTCCCTGGCCCAGAGCGGACAGCGAGCCCGTCAGCGGGGCGTCCACACCGATGACCACGGTGGTCTTGCCCCCACTGTCGTTGCCCTTGCCTTCGTCGCGCGAGCCGCAGGCGGTGAGAGTGAGTGCTCCCGTGGTGACCACGGTGGTGAGAATGAGCAAGGAACGGTTGCGCACGATAAGTCCTTTCCCAAGCGCGGCCCCTCCCCTGAGGTGCCGTCTGGTCGCCGGGCCGTACTGGGGGGTTCACGGCCGTGCAGATGATGCGCCCGGCGGCGCGGTGACTGGCGGTGACTCTAAGCGGAGTCCGCGGGGTCTAGCAGTCGGGAAGTCAGGATGTGACGCTCTTGTTATGCCGAGGCCAAGGCTTGGTGGGGGAGTGTGGACAGATCGGGCGGACGTTTCACCAGTGCTTCGCGACCACATCGTGAGAACGTGCAGTTCCGCTAAGGCCCTTGAGGTGATCTTGGTCCTGGTGGCGGGCGGATCGGCCGCAGCGCCCGCGAGAGATCGTCCGCGTGGGTCCGGCTGAGCACCCGGCCGGGTTTCTTCACCTCGCCACTGTTACGCAGCGTGACATCGATGGAGGGCGTCTCCCTGTCGCGGGGGCTCCGGAGCGGCTTCGCGCCACGTCCCGGAGCGTGATCGTTCGGGTCATTCCGGGCCCTGCGGCGAAGGGCGCGGCCGGTCGGAGCGTGGCGGGCATCGAGGCGTACGACTGACGGATCTTCTGCACGATAATCGGTGATCCATGTACGACTGTCATGGTCAGACGCTTGCTGAAGGACCGCGTGCGGACGTCCGGTTGGCGCATCGGCCCCGTCGTAGACGATGCACGTGCCGCGACCGGGAGCGGGTTTCGTCCCGGCTGCCGGGTGCTCCGGGAAGGCCCGTAGCGCGCCGATGATCGGGGCGGTTCGCGGCGGCGGCGTGAGCACAGGGCGTCGCCAACGCGGTTCCGGACGGACGGGGTTGGCATCGCCGGTGATTTCGACCGTTTCGGCCTCTGTGCGGTCGTCGGCCGGTCCGGCCGCACCGGTACCGCCGCTCACGTCGGGGGGCGCCAGTTCTCGGAGCTCCCGGTTGCGCCGTTCCGGGCGGTGCACTTCTGCCGGGCCTGCCGGTCGATCAACGCCAGTGCGGCACCCCGGCCTTGACGCTTCTCCTCGGCCCGTCCGGCGGCGACGAGCTCCTCGTGGATCACGTACTGCTCATTGGACAGGCCCTTCTGCTCCCAGTCGATTCCCGCCCATTTGCCGCCCTTGAGGGTCTCCTTTGCCCAGTAGGAGACGAGGCTTGTGCAGACATCGGCGGGTGAGGACAGGCGCGGCGCGGGCGTTGAGGCTGCGGGACGCTCGACGTAAGGGCTCCGGGTGCAGCCCGCGGCGGCGATCGTGACCAGCAGTGCGCACATGGCACAGACGACTGAGGCGTGCCGCGGGGTCCCCATGCCGAAACGCTAGACCGTCACGATCGGTAACTCAACAGAGACGGTTCGGTCCCGGGGCGGTCGTGCTGCGGGGTGCTGCCCGCCGTACGTCCCGGCGGGCAGCGTCGCGGGCAGGGTCAGCCGGTGGGGCCGCCGGCGTCGCGCAGCAGGCAGGTCAGCCGGGCCGTGCAGACCCGCTTGTCCTGCTCGTCGGTGATCACGATCTCGTACGTGGCCGTGGAGCGGCCGCGGTGGACGGGGGTGGCGACCCCGGTGACCTGGCCGGAGCGCACGCCCCGGTGGTGTGTGCAGTTCAGATCCACGCCGACCGCGATCTTGCCGGTCCCGCCGTGCAGCATCGAGCCGACCGAACCGAGCGTCTCGGCCAGCACGGCGGAGGCGCCGCCGTGGAGCAGACCGTAGGGCTGGGTGTTGCCCTCGACGGGCATGGTGCCGACGACGCGCTCCGCGGAGGCCTCGACGATCTCCACACCCATGCGGTCGCCCAGGGATCCCGCCGAGAAGAGGGCGGGCAGGTCGACGCCGAGCGCGGCGTATTCGTCGATGACCTCTTGCGGGAAGTTCACGGTTTTCTGCTCGCCCATGGGCCCGGCTCCGATCTCAGTACGTCTCGTGCTGTGTGCACCGTCTTACTTATCAGATGCCTGAGCGAACGCTTAGCCGGGTGGTCCCATTCCCCGCGTCCCCGTTCGCACGCCGGCGACGCCGAGCGCGCTATGCGCGCTCGAACCGCACCACCACGGATTTGCTCGCCGGGGTGTTGCTGGTGTCGGCCGTCGAGTCCAGCGGCACCAGCACATTGGTCTCCGGGTAGTACGCAGCGGCGCAGCCCCGGGCCGTGGGGTAGTGGACGACGCGGAAGCCCGGGGCCCGGCGCTCCACGCCGTCCTTCCACTCGCTGACCAGATCGGTGTACGCACCGTCGTCCAGGCCCAGCTCCCGTGCGTCGTCGGGGTTGACCAGGACGACCCGGCGGCCGCCCTTGATGCCGCGGTAGCGGTCGTCGAGGCCGTAGATCGTGGTGTTGTACTGATCGTGCGAACGCAGCGTCTGCAGCAGCAGCCGGCCCTCGGGCACCTTCGGGTACTCGACGGGTGCCGCCGTGAAATTGGCCTTTCCGGTGGCCGTCGGGAAACGCCGCTCGTCGCGCGGTCCGTGCGGCAGGGTGAAGCCACCGGGCCGGGCGATCTTCGCGTTGAAGTCCTCGAAGCCGGGCACCACACGCGCGATGCGGTCGCGGATCGTCGCGTAGTCCTTCTCGAACTCCTCCCACGGCGTCCTCGACGCCGGGCCGAGCACCGCGCGCGCGAGGCGGGCCACGATCGCCGGCTCGGACAGCAGATGCGGGCTCGCCGGGGTGAGGTTGCCGCGCGAGGCGTGCACCATGCCCATCGAGTCCTCGACCGTCACGACCTGGCGGCCTCCGGCCTGGATGTCCTTGTCGGTGCGCCCGAGCGTCGGCAGGATCAGCGCACGCGCGCCCGTGACCGCGTGTGAGCGGTTCGGCTTGGTCGACACATGGACGGTCAGGCGCGCCTGCCGCATCGCCGCCTCGGTGACCTCCGTGTCGGGTGTGGCGCCGACGAAGTTCCCGCCCATGGCGAAGAAGACCTTCGCCTCGCCGTCCCGCAGGGCCTGGATGGAACGGACGACGTCGAAGCCGTGATGACGCGGCGGTGCGAAGCCGAACTCCCGCTCCAGGGCGTCCAGGAAGGCAGCCGATGGCCGCTCGAAGATGCCCATCGTGCGGTCACCCTGCACGTTCGAATGGCCGCGCACCGGGCAGACACCGGCGCCCGGGCGGCCGATGCTGCCGCGCAGCAGCAGGAAGTTGACCACCTCGCGGATGGTCACCACGGAGTGCTTGTGCTGGGTGAGGCCCATCGCCCAGCACACGATGGTCCGCTCCGACGCGAGCACCATCTCCAGCGCCCGCTCGATGTCGCCCCGGTCCAGCCCCGTGGCCGCGAGGGTCTCGTCCCAGTCGGCGGCGCGGGCCGCTGCGGCGAACTCCTCGTATCCATGGGTGTGTTCGGCGACGAAGTCGGTGTCGACTGCGCCTTCCGTCTCCACGACCAGTTTGTTCAGCAGCCGGAACAGGGCCTGGTCCCCGCCGATGCGGATCTGCAGGAACAGATCGTCGAGCGCGACGCCCTTGACCATGCCGCGCGGGGTCTGCGGGTTCTTGAACCGCTGGAGACCGGCTTCCGGCAGCGGATTGACCGACATGATCTTTGCGCCCGCGGACTTGGCCTTCTCCAGGGCGGAGAGCATCCGGGGGTGGTTGGTGCCCGGATTCTGCCCGGCCACGATGATCAGGTCGGCCCGGTGCAGGTCCTCCAGCGAGACGCTGCCCTTGCCGATGCCGATGGTCTCGGTGAGCGCCGAGCCCGACGACTCGTGACACATGTTCGAGCAGTCGGGGAGATTGTTCGTGCCGAACTCCCGGGCGAACAGCTGCAGCAGGAACGCCGCTTCGTTGCTGGTGCGGCCCGAGGTGTAGAAGAGCGCCTCGTCGGGGGAGGAGAGGGCCTTCAGCTCCTCGGCGATGATCTCGAAGGCCCGCTCCCAGGTCACCGCCTCGTACCGGTCGGCGCCTTCCGACAGATACATGGGCTGGGTGATCCGGCCCTGCTGTCCCAGCCAGTACCCGCTGCGCGAGGCGAGCTCGGTCAGCGGATGCGCGGCGAAGAAGTCGGGCGTGACCCGGCGCAGCGTCGCCTCCTCGGCGACGGCCTTCGCGCCGTTCTCGCAGAACTCCGCCGTGTGGCGCTTGTCGCCCTCGGGCCAGGCGCAGCCCGGGCAGTCGAAGCCGTCCTTCTGGTTGACCTTGAGCAGCGTCTGCGCGGTACGCCGCACACCCATCTGCTGCTGGGCCGCCTTCAGCGTGTGGCCGATGGCGGCGAAGCCCGCGGCGGCGTGCTGGGGGGCTTCGACCTGCGGAGCGTCCTGGACCGGATCACCTGCGGGCGGCTTGCTGGCCA
Source organism: uncultured Actinomycetota bacterium (assembly GCA_963836215.1). Lineage (GTDB taxonomy): Bacteria > Actinomycetota > Actinomycetes > Streptomycetales > Streptomycetaceae > Streptomyces. Next base: position 1,806,171 of record CAWIIU010000005.1, on the reverse strand, counting down.
TCGTGCTCCCCTTTGAGCGCGGTTCGTGTGTCGTACACATCCGATCCTGTCACGGCACTCCGACAGCGGTGCTGCCCCGGTGGGCGTGGGCGGCAATGTCAGTGGTCCGTGGCAGGATCGTCACCGTGGCTGAGACAGCATCGAAGAAGACCCCAGACGACAACCGTCCGCGCCTGCTCCTCATGGACGGGCACTCCCTGGCGTACCGGGCGTTCTTCGCGCTGCCGGCGGAGAATTTCACAACAGCGAGCGGCCAGACGACCAACGCCATCTACGGCTTCGCGTCGATGCTGGCGAACACGCTGCGTGATGAGGCACCTACGCACTTCGCGGTGGCCTTCGACGTGTCCCGCAAGACCTGGCGCTCCCAGGACTTCCCGGAGTACAAGGCGAACCGCTCCAAGACCCCGGACGAGTTCAAGGGCCAGGTCGAGCTGATCGGCGAGCTGCTCGACACCATGAACGCCGTGCGGTTCGCGGTGGACGGCTTCGAGGCCGACGACGTCATCGCCACTCTCGCCACCCAGGCCGAGGCGGCCGGTTTCGAGGTGCTCATCGTCACCGGCGACCGGGACTCGTTCCAGCTCGTCAGTGACCACACGACCGTGCTGTACCCGACCAAGGGTGTCTCGGAGCTGACGCGCTTCACCCCGGCCAAGGTCGAGGAGAAGTACGGCCTGACCCCGCAGCAGTACCCGGACTTCGCGGCGCTGCGCGGTGACCCGTCCGACAATCTCCCGGGCATCCCCGGCGTCGGTGAGAAGACGGCCACCAAGTGGATCAGTCAGTACGGCTCGTTCGCCGACCTCGTCGAGCACGTGGACGAGGTCAAGGGCAAGGTCGGCCAGGCGCTGCGCGATCATCTGGAGTCCGTCAAACTCAACCGCCATCTCACCGAGCTCGTCCGCGACGTCGAACTGCCCAAGGGCGTCACCGAGCTGGCACGCGCTCCGTACGACAGGACGGCGCTGAAGGGCTTCCTGGAAGTGCTGGAGATCCGTAATCCGAGCCTGCGGGAGCGGCTGCTCGCCGTCGACCCGGGCGCGGAGGAGGACGAAGCCCCGGTCCCGGACGCCGGTGTCGAGCTGGACGGCACCGTGCTGGGCGCGGGCGAGCTGACCGGCTGGCTCCAGGAGCACGGCGCGCAGCCTCTCGGTGTCGCCACGGTCGACGCCTGGGCGCTGGGCGTCGGCAATGTCAGCGAGGTCGCGCTGGCGGCGGCCGGGGGTGCGGCCGCCTGGTTCGACACGACCCAGCTGGACGAGAGCGACGAGCAGGCGTTCGCCGCCTGGCTCGCCGACCCGGCCCGGCCGAAGGTCCTGCACAACGCCAAGGACGCCCTGCGGGTCTTCCCGGAGCACGGCTGGGACATCGCGGGCATCACCATGGACACCGCGCTCGCCGCCTACCTGGTCAAGCCGGGCCGCCGGTCCTTCGCGCTGGACGCACTGTCCGTCGAATATCTTCACCGCGAGCTGGCCTCCGCGTCCGAGGACGGGCAGCTGGCGTTCGGCACCGAGGAGGAGCAGGCCGAGGCCGATGCCTTGATGGCGCAGGCCCGGGCGGTCCTCGATCTCGGCGACGCGTTCGGCGAGAAGCTGAAGGAGGTCGGCGCCGCCGAGCTGCTCCACGACGTCGAACTGCCCACCTCCCTGCTGCTGGCCCGGATGGAGCGCAACGGCATCGCGGCCGACCGCGCCCATCTGGAGGCGATGGAGGTGCAGTTCGCGGGCGCCGTGCAGCAGGCGGTGAAGGAGGCGCACGCCGCGGTGGGCCACGAGTTCAACCTCGGCTCGCCCAAGCAGCTGCAGGAAGTCTTCTTCGGCGAGCTGAACCTCCCCAAGACGAAGAAGACCAAGACCGGTTACACGACCGACGCCGACGCGCTGGCGTGGCTGGCCGCCCAGACCGAGCACGAGCTGCCGGTCATCATGCTGCGCCACCGCGAGCAGGCCCGGCTGCGCTCCACGGTCGAGGGCCTGATCAAGACGATCGCGGCCGACGGCCGGATCCACACCACCTTCAGCCAGACGGTCGCTGCCACCGGCCGGCTGTCCTCCACCGACCCGAATCTGCAGAACGTGCCGGTGCGCACGGACGAGGGCCGTGCCATCCGCCGCGGCTTCGTCGTCGGCGAGGGCTTCGAATCGCTGATGACGGCCGACTACAGCCAGATCGAGCTGCGGGTCATGGCCCACCTGTCGGAGGACGAGGGCCTGATCGAGGCGTTCACCTCGGGCGAGGACCTGCACAACACGGTCGCCTCCCAGGTGTTCGGCGTCGAGCGGTCCGCCGTCGACGCCGAGATGCGCCGCAAGATCAAGGCCATGTCGTACGGCCTGGCGTACGGGCTCTCGGCGTTCGGCCTCTCGCAGCAGCTGAACATCGAGGCGGGCGAGGCGCGCGCCCTGATGGACACCTACTTCGAGCGGTTCGGCGGCGTACGCGACTATCTGCGCCGAGCCGTCGACGAGGCACGGGCCACGGGCTACACGGCGACGATGCTCGGCCGCCGCCGCTACCTCCCCGATCTGAACAGCGACAACCGGCAGCGCCGTGAGGCGGCCGAGCGGATGGCGCTGAACGCACCGATCCAGGGCACCGCCGCGGACATCGTCAAGGTGGCCATGCTCAACGTCGACCGGGCGCTGCGCGAGGCGAAGCTGTCCTCGCGGCTGCTGCTCCAGGTCCACGACGAAATCGTGCTGGAGATCTCCCCGGGGGAGCGCGAGCAGGTGGAGACGGTCGTGCGCCGGGAGATGGCGGGCGCGGTGTCGCTGCGCGCACCGCTGGACGTCTCGGTCGGCGTCGGCGCGGACTGGGAGTCCGCCGCGCACTGAGCGTGCCGAGCCCCCGCACCCCGGCGCCGTGGAGCGTCAGGAGTGCGGGGGCTCGTTCATGCCCGCTCCAGCGCCCGGGCGCGCAGCCGCATCCCCGCGCCGTACACGACCAGCCCGACGGAGAGACCGGCACCGGCTCCGAAGCAGGCGGTCGGGATGATGTCGAGGGGCGTGCTGAGGTGCCCGTAGTAGGCGTACCAGCGCGCACACCGCTGGACCATCCCGAGCAGGACACACCCGCTCAGCAGCGCGAGGGCGAGCCGGCGGCCCCGGCTGTCGAGCACCGGCACGGAGTCCGGCGCGGCCACGGCGGGCTGCCGCCTCAGCGCCGACACCAGGAACCGGCCGAGCGCCACCAGCGCGAGGGCGGACGTGCCGTACTGCGCGTACTGGAAGCCCCAGAGGCCCGCCGCCTTCTCGTTGAGCACCGGCAACAGCCGCGTCCCCCACCGGTCGTGGTGGGTGAACGCGTCCCACACGACATGCGTCGTCGCGCCCAGCACGGCCGAGGCGTAGAACCGCAGCCCGAAGACCAACCCCCGCCTGCCGCCCCGGCCTTCGCCCCGTACGCACGCGGCAACACGCCCCTGCCAGGCGGCCGGCAGCAGCGCGAGCAGGGGGTCGCGCACCATCAGCCACACCGCCACCAGTGCCGCGGCGACGGCCGCGTCGACGCTCAGCACCCCGGCCGGCGCATGGGTGAACTGCCCGAACTCCATGGCCCCCGGCACCGCCGTGGCCGCGAAGTACGTCATATCGGGCGCCAGTGAACCTGCCACGAGGGCCGAGGCGAGCAGCGGCCCGCGCGCGACCCCGTTGCGGCGGATGCCCGGCAGCACCGCCGCGGCGTGGCTCAGCGTGAACGGCATACGTGGTGCCCCCTGGAACCGTTGTCGATCAATGAGCATCAGTATCGGTGATGGGCTCACCGGTGCCGGTGGTTCCCCTTCCTGACAACGGGAGGTGGCGAACTGGTGAAAACCGGTCAGAGCCCGGTGTCCCAGCACTCGTCGTTGCCGTAGGGTCGCCTGAGTCGTCGCGCTGGGGAGCGCGGGCATCGCCTTCGGGGAGGGGACAGACGCATGGCAGCGCAATTCGGCCGTCGGCTGCGCAGGGGAGCAACCACCGCCACAGTGGCCGCGGCCGCCGTGGCCGCGCTCTCCGCATCGCAGGCGCCCGGGGTCACGCATGCCACCACGGGTGAGAGCCAGGGTGCGTCCGACGCCACCCCGCCGGCGGGCACGCCGGTCACCGGCAACTCCCCGTACTACACGGACCTCCCGCCGCTGGACACCCCGAACAAGCCCGGCACCTCCGTCGATCTGCCGGTGACCGGACCGTCCGAATCGGGCATTCCGGCCACCGTGCTCGCCGCCTACAAGAAGGCCGAGCAGACCATCGCCGGCTCCGCTCCCGGCTGCCACGTGCCGTGGCAACTGCTCGCCGCCATCGGCAAGGTGGAGTCCGGACAGGCACGCGGCGGCAAGGTCGACGCCGCCGGTACGACCTTCTCCCCGATCCTCGGCCCGGTCCTCAACGGCGTCGGCTTCGCGAACATATCGGACACCGACAACGGTGCCTACGACGGCGACTCCACGCACGACCGTGCCGTCGGCCCCATGCAGTTCATCCCCTCCACCTGGGCCACGTGGGGCCAGGACGGGAACGGCGACGGACGCAAGGACCCCAACAACATCTACGACGCCGCGCTCGCGGCGGGCCGTTACCTCTGCGCCAACGGCCGGGACCTGGCGGTCAAGTCGGACCTCGACCGCGCGATCCTCGGCTACAACCACTCCCAGGAGTACCTGAACACGGTGCTGTCCTGGTTCGAGTACTACCAGCGCGGCACGCACGAGGTACCCGACGGCGCCGGTGTGCTGCCCGACACGGACGGGCCGGACTCCGGGACCGGCAACACCCTGCCGGCGCCCACACCGTCGAGCCCCCCGGCCACCACGCCCAAGCCGACCACGCCCAAGCCGGGCGGTTCGAAGCCCACGACGCCCACCAAGCCCACCACCCCGCCCACGACGCCGCCCACCACCCCGGCGCCCGCCACGAGCGTCGAGCGCGTGGGCTCCGGTGAGCTGACCGCCATGGCCGGACGGGACTTCGCCGACAGGCCCACCGTCCGGGTGAGGAACGCCGCGGGCCGCGGGGTCGCCAAGCAGTCCGTGCGCTTCGAGATCATCGGCACCACCGAGGCCCGCTTCACCGGCGGCAGGACGAGTGTCGTCCTCGCCACCGCCGCGGACGGCACCGTCGCCTCGCCCGCCATCAAGGCAGGTGAGAAGACCGGTGCGTTCACGGTGCGGGCCACGGTCGTGGACCGCGTCATCAAGCCCGTCGGCTTCTCCGCGACGGTCACCCCCCGGGTGGCCGACGCGATCGCCCGCACCGGCGAGACGGCCCTGACAGCAGCGCCGGGCGCCGAGTTCGCGGAGACCGTCGAGGTCAAGGCCACCCTGGGGGGTGCCGTCGCCCCCGGCGTCGCCGTCTCCGCCACGATGATCAAGAGCGCCGAGGACCCGGCCGCGAACGACAAGGGCCCCTTCTTCAAGGACGCCGACGGCAAGGCCGTGCGTACCCTCGCGGACCTCACGACCGGCGCCGACGGAGTGCTGAAGCTCCCGAAGATCTTCGCGGACGACCAGACCGGCACCTTCCTGCTCCGGCTCACGACCGCCGGAGGCGCGAGCGTGACCATCGAGCTCAAGGTGGTGGCGCCGGAAGCACCGTCCGAGTCGCCCGCGCCCACCGCTTCTCCGTCCGCCTGACCCGCGGCACGGCCCCGACGGCACCGCCTCTTCGTCACCGCTCGGCGAAGGGGCGGTGCTACGTGTTCTCATCTCGCGGCTCGATTGCTACGGTGCCCGCCCTGACGCCGTATCAGATCCCAGTGGATCCGTGCCCCCGGGAGGCCGAGCATGCGCGCACTCGTCGCCGCCGCCATCGGGCTGGCCGCTGCCCTCACCCTCGTCCTGACCGTCACGTCACTCGGAGCACCCCCCGGCGAGACCTCGCCGAAGCCGCTGCTGACCACCGTCCCCGGCCCCAAGAAGTAAGGGCCGGACCGTGCGCCGCCGCGCGAGCCTCGTCCTGGTCGCAATCGCCGTCTTCTTCGCCGCGCTCTCACCGCTGCTGCGCTGGTACGCCTTTCCGCGGCTGGTGAAGATCCCGCCCAGCCAGTACCAGGAGATGGTCCTCGAGGCGAAGCCCGCGACTCTGCTCGACTACGGCACGCTGAAGGCCCGGCAGGTCGAGAAGGTCACCATCGTGCAGACGCTCAAGGGCAATGTGGAGGAGTCCGAGAAGATCGAGCGCAGCGCCGGCCGTGATGTCGTCGTCTGGGACTCGCTCTCCTACGTCCAGGGCCCCGACGGGAAAATGGTCTCCCGCATCCCCGAGCGCTACATCTTCGACGCGCACAGCCAGGCGCCCGTCCACGCCACCGGCGAGACGGTCGACGGCGACGCGGTCCGGCGCGAGGGCATCGAGTTCAAGTGGCCGTTCCTCACCGAGAAGCGGGACTACGAGTACTTCGACGCGCAGACCCGCACCTCCGCGCCCATCCACTACCAGGGGACACGGACGTTCCGCGGGATGGACGTCTACTACTTCGAGCAGACCATTCCGTGGACCAAGGTGCCCTACCCGAAGAAGATGCCCATCCCCGGCGTGGACGCGACCACGCTGGAGAAGCAGACCGGAACCACCCGCTGGTACACCACCCTGCGCATGTTCTGGGTCGACCCCGTCACCGGAGCCCCCGTCAACGGCGAGGAGATCCACCAGGAGGAGCTGCGCGGCGGCACCCTGCTCGGCGGCCGGGACAAGGTCACCGCGTTCGCGGGCCATGTGAAGATGCGCCCCGACTACGTCGACCACACCGTGGCCCTGGTCTCCTCCCAGCGGACGCTGGTGCTGCTGATGACGTCGTACCTGCCCTGGGGCTTCCTCACGCTGGGCACCGGGCTCCTGGCGCTCGCGCTGGTTCTGGAGGCCCGCAGCCGCCGGCCGTCGGAGCCGTCCCCGCAGCGGGAACCGGAGCCCGTGGGCGCGTGAGCGGCTTTCAGCCGCCGGTTTCCCGGCCCTGCCGGGCCTTCGTGTGACGCGTCGGCTCCGCCGTCGACGGGTCCTCCGGCCAGGGGTGCTTGGGGTAACGGCCGCGCAACTCCGCCCGCACGGAGCGGTAGCCGCCTTTCCAGAACGACGCCAGATCGGCGGTGACGGCAGCCGGGCGGCCCGCGGGCGAGAGCAGATGCACCAGCACCGGCACGCCGGCCACCGTGGGTGTCTCGCGCAGCCCGAACAGCTCCTGCAGCTTCACCGCGAGGACGGGCTGCTCCCCGCCGTACTCGACGCGGATGCGGGAACCGCTCGGCACCTCGATGCGCTCCGGCGCCAGTTCGTCCAGCCGGGCCGCGTCGCCGCTCGCCCACGGCAGCAGCCGCCCCAGCGCCTGGCCCGCGGGGATCCGTCCCAGGTCGGCCCGCCGCCGGGCGCGCGACAGCTCCGGTTCCAGCCACTCGGCGGCACGGTCCAGCAACGCCGCGTCGGACACATCGGGCCACGGTTCGCCCAGCGCGCGGTGCAGGAAGGCCAGCCGGGCCCGCAGCCCCTCCGCGTCGCGGCTCCAGCGCAGCAGCCCGAACCCTTCGCGGCGCAGCCCCTCCAACAGCGCTTCGCGTACGGAAGCGGGGTCGGGACTCTTCAGTGCGCGCACCGAGAGCTCGACGGCCCCGAGCCGCTCCACCCTGCGGGCGACGACGTCGCCGTCCTCCCAGTGGACCTCCTCGCCCGTGACGAGCAGATGCGCAGCGGCCGTGCGCGCGGTGTCCTCGTCGATGACGGCGGCGAGCCGCACCCGCGCGGAGGCGGCGTGCGCGGGCCGGTCCGCGACAGCGACGGCGAGCCAGGGCGCGCTGCGCAACCGCGACCCGCCGACCAGCTCGCCCCCGGTGCCGGACGCCATCAGGAACGCCCCTTCGCCCCGGGCCCTGGCCACCCGCTCCGGAAACGCCAGCGCGGCGACGAGCCCGGCGACGGCGTCGTCCCCGCCGGCGCGAACCCCGTCGGCCGCACCGGCACCGGCACCGGCCCGTGCGGTGCCCCGCGCCTCCGTCGGGGCGCCGGCGGCCGTGTCCGTGACCCTGTCCGCAGCGGACCCGGAGACGGGCGCAGCCGTCGACGGAGCACCGTCGACCGCGGACACCAGCCGCCGGGCCTCCTGACGCCAGCGTTCCGCGTATCCGTCGCCGCCCCGGCGCGCCGTGCGCCAGGCCGCCGCCAGGTCGTCCCCGTAGTCCCTCGGCGGTTCCTCGCTGAGCAGCGCCACCACCTCCGCCGCACGGCGGGTCCCCACCTGCGGCGCCGCGTCGAGCAGGGCCCGGGCCAGGCGCGGATGCAGTCCGAGCCGGGCCATGCGCACACCGCGGCCGGTCGCCCGGCCGTCGCCGTCCACCGCGCCGATCGCGGTGAGCACCGACCGCGCCGCCGCGAGCGCGCCCGACGGCGGCGGGTCCAGCAGCGCGAGACCGGACGCCGACGGCTCGCCCCAGCAGGCGGCCTGCAGCGCGAACGCGGTCAGATCCGCGACCTTGATCTCGGGGGAGGGGAACCGCACCAGCCGGCCGTCCTCCGCCTCGGACCAGCAGCGGTACACCGTGCCCCGCGCCTCACGGCCCGCGCGGCCCGCCCGCTGGCGCGCGGCGGCCTGCGAGACCCGGACCGTGGTGAGCGCGCTCAGGCCCCGCGCGTGATCCATGCGCGGCTCGCGCGCCAGGCCCGCGTCCACGACGACCCGTACGCCCGGCACGGTCAGGCTCGATTCGGCCACGGACGTGGCCAGCACCACCCTGCGTACGCCCGTCGAACCCGCGAGCACCGCGTCCTGCACCGCGGCGGGAGCGCGTCCGTGGACCTGGAGCACCTCCGCGTTCACGTCCCTCAGTTGTCCAGCGACCCGGCTGATCTCGCCGACCCCGGGGAGAAAACACAGCACGTCTCCCGTCTGCTCGACGAGCGCCCTGCGGATCACGGAGGCCGCATGGGTCAGCAGCGCGGGGTCGACCCGCATGCCGTGCGGCGGACGCACCGGCCGGGCGGGCGGCGCCCACACCACGTCCACGGGGTGCGACGCGCCCTCCGCCGCCACCACGGGAGCATCGCCGAGCAGCCGGGCCCAGCCCTCCGCGTCGGTGGTCGCCGAGGCGGCCACCAGCTTCAGCTCGGGCCGCAGCGTCGCCCGCACGTCCAGCAGAAAGGCGGCCACGGTGTCCGCGTCGAGATGTCGCTCGTGGCACTCGTCGAGCATCACCGCGTCCACCCCGGCCAGCTCCTGGTCACGCTGCAGGCGCTGCAGCAGAACACCGGTGGTGACCACCTCGACCACCGTCCGGGCGGACACCGCGCGCTCACCGCGGACCGTGAAGCCGACCGTGTGCCCCACCCGCTCGCCCAGCAGCCACGCCATACGCCGCGCCGCCGCTCGGGCCGCGATCCGCCGCGGCTCGGCGACCACCACGCGCATCCCGCGTTCGGCCAGCACGAGCGGCACGAGCGTGGTCTTGCCGGTGCCCGGCGGTGCGCACAGCACCGCGCAGCCGTGCCCTGCGAGAGCGGCCTCGAGTGCGGGCAGCGCCGAGCGCACCGGCAGCCGGTCGAGCTCCGCCCTGCGGATCACGCCCGCTCACAGACGAAGATCGCCGTGCCCGGGATCAGGTTGCCGCGCAGCGGGGACCAGCCGCCCCACTCCTGGCTGTTCCACGCCGGCCACTCCGGCTCGACCAGATCCACCAGCCGGAAGCCGCCCGCCACCACGTCCCGCACGCGGTCGCCGACCGTGCGGTGGTGTTCCACGTACACCGCGCGCCCCTGCTCGTCCTGCTCGACATAAGGAGTGCGGTCGAAGTAGGAGGCGGCGACAGTCAGCCCCTCGGGACCCGGCTCGTCGGGGAACGCCCAGCGCATGGGGTGCGTGACGGAGAAGACCCAGCGCCCGCCCGGCCGCAGCACCCGGCGTACCTCGGTGAACACCTTCACCGGGTCGGCGACGAAGGGCACCGCCCCGTAGGCCGAGCAGGCCAGATCGAACGAGCCGTCCCGGAAGGGCAGCGCCGTCGCGTCCGCCTCGACGAGCGGGACGCCGTCGCCGATCCGCAGCGCGTGCTGGAGCTGGCGGTGCGAGAGATCGAGCGCCACCGGGCGCGCGCCCTGTGCGGCCAGCCAGCGGGAGCACTGCGCCGCGCCCGCGCCGATCTCGAGAATGTCCAGCCCCGCCAGGGACCCCGCCGGGCCGAGCAGTGCCGCCTGCGCCTCGTCGAGTCCCTCGGGTCCCCAGACGAAGCGGTCGTCGCCGAGGAACGCGCCGTGCTCGCTCTGGTAATCGTCGGCGTTGCGGTCCCACCAGCCGCGACTGGCCCGACTGCTCTCCGCGTCCCCGGTGCTGCGGCGGGTGGCTTCCGGCTCCGGGACTGCTGCGTCTCTGGCGTCCGCTGTGTCTTTGGCGGCTTCTGCGTCTTCGGAGGCTTGGATCATTTTCACCGTCGTTGTAGTTTGCGTACAGCGCGTCGCGAGGTGCGCCACATGGGGGCCACTGTGGCCTCGGCGAACATTAGTTGTGCCGGGTATGGGACGATCCGCCCCGGGTGTGCGCCTTCGCGCATTGACCGCCTCCGGCTGCGCCCGTATGCTACAAGTTGCGCTGCGGGCCTGCGCGCCTCAGACGGAGCAGGTCGCGCTCGCATCTGTATGTATGTCCCCTCGGTTCACGAGGCGCCCCCGAGGCGTGTTCTCCGGAGCACCCACCGGGTCGGCGCTTCCTAGGCTGTCCGGCTTCTGCAGCTGCGATACGGGTTCTCGGCGTAGCAGTACCTACGACTTCAATGTCCGCACCGGAGCCTTTTCCCACATGACGAGCAGCACCGAGACCACCGCAACCACCCCGCAGGTAGCGGTCAACGACATCGGTAACGAGGAAGCCTTCCTCGCCGCGATCGACGAAACGATCAAGTACTTCAACGACGGCGACATCGTCGACGGCGTCATCGTGAAGGTCGACCGGGACGAGGTCCTGCTCGACATCGGTTACAAGACCGAAGGTGTCATCCCGAGCCGCGAGCTTTCGATCAAGCACGACGTCGACCCCAACGAGGTCGTCAAGGTCGGCGACGAGATCGAGGCCCTTGTTCTCCAGAAGGAGGACAAGGAAGGCCGCCTGATCCTCTCGAAGAAGCGCGCCCAGTACGAGCGGGCGTGGGGCACCATCGAGAAGATCAAGGAAGAGGACGGCATCGTCACCGGTACCGTCATCGAGGTCGTCAAGGGTGGTCTCATCCTCGACATCGGCCTCCGCGGCTTCCTCCCGGCCTCCCTGGTCGAGATGCGCCGTGTTCGCGACCTCCAGCCCTACGTGGGCAAGGAGCTCGAGGCCAAGATCATCGAGCTGGACAAGAACCGCAACAACGTGGTCCTGTCCCGCCGTGCCTGGCTGGAGCAGACGCAGTCCGAGGTTCGCCAGACCTTCCTCACGACCCTCCAGAAGGGTCAGGTCCGTTCCGGCGTCGTCTCCTCGATCGTCAACTTCGGTGCCTTCGTGGACCTGGGTGGCGTCGACGGTCTGGTTCACGTCTCCGAGCTCTCCTGGAAGCACATCGACCACCCCTCCGAGGTTGTCGAGGTCGGCCAGGAAGTCACCGTCGAGGTTCTCGACGTCGACATGGACCGCGAGCGCGTCTCCCTGTCGCTCAAGGCGACGCAGGAAGACCCGTGGCAGCAGTTCGCCCGCACGCACCAGATCGGGCAGGTTGTTCCCGGTAAGGTCACCAAGCTCGTTCCCTTCGGCGCGTTCGTGCGCGTCGACGAGGGCATCGAGGGTCTGGTCCACATCTCCGAGCTGGCCGAGCGCCACGTGGAGATCCCGGAGCAGGTCGTCCAGGTCAACGACGAGATCTTCGTCAAGGTCATCGACATCGACCTCGAGCGCCGTCGCATCAGCCTCTCGCTGAAGCAGGCCAACGAGTCCTTCGGTGCCGACCCGGCCTCGGTCGAGTTCGACCCGACCCTGTACGGCATGGCCGCGTCCTACGACGACCAGGGCAACTACATCTACCCCGAGGGCTTCGACCCCGAGACCAACGACTGGCTCGAGGGCTTCGAGACCCAGCGCGAGGCGTGGGAGGGCCAGTACGCCGAGGCGCAGACCCGCTTCGAGCAGCACCAGGCCCAGGTCATCAAGTCCCGCGAGGCCGACGAGGCCGCCGCTGCCGAGGGTGGCACCGCCGCTCCGGCCGCTGCGCCCGCCGGTGGCACCGGTGGCGGTTCGTACTCCTCGGAGTCGGACGACAACTCCGGCGCCCTGGCGTCGGACGAGGCGCTTGCCGCCCTGCGCGAGAAGCTGGCCGGCGGCCAGAGCTGACGCTCTGACCGGCTGACCGACAGCTGACAGCAAGGCCCGCTCCCTTCGGGGAGCGGGCCTTGCTGCGTGCCGGACCGTTGCCGTGCCCGAAGTGAGCCGCTGCTCTGCGGTGTTCCTCCTGCGGTGTTCGTTGCGTACGGAGGGAATGCCGGTGCGTCACCACGTGTTCTTCCCTACGAACACGAGGAGGAGCGGTAATCGTGGCTGCACCGCAGGATTTGTACGAATGGGAGCCGAAGGGCCTCGCCGTCGTCGACATGGCGCTCGCGCAGGAGTCCGCCGGCCTGGTCATGCTGTACCACTTCGACGGGTACATCGACGCGGGTGAGGCCGGCGACCAGATCGTCGAGAACGTGCTGGAGACGCTGCCGCACCAGGTGGTCGCCCGCTTCGACCACGACCGCCTCGTGGACTACCGGGCCCGGCGCCCGCTGCTGACCTTCCGCCGCGACCGCTGGACGGCGTACGAGACACCCGGCATCGAAGTGCGCCTCGTGCAGGACGCCACCGGCGCGCCCTTCCTGCTGCTGTCGGGCCCCGAGCCGGACGTCGAGTGGGAGCGGTTCGCGGCAGCCGTCGGACAGATCGTCGAGCGCCTCGGAGTGCGCCTGGCGGTCAACTTCCACGGCATCCCGATGGGCGTCCCGCACACCCGCCCGGTCGGCCTCACCCCGCACGGCAACCGCACCGACCTCATGCCGGGACACCGCAGCCCCTTCGACGAGGCGCAGGTCCCGGGCAGCGCGGAGGCTCTGGTCGAGTACCGGCTGATGGGATCGGGCCACGACGTCCTCGGCGTCGCCGCGCACGTCCCGCACTACGTGGCGCGCTCCTCCTACCCCGACGCCGCGCTGACCGCCCTGGAGGCGATCACCGCCGCGACCGGCCTCGTCCTGCCGGGCATTGCCCACGCCCTGCGCACCGAGGCCCACCGCACACAGAACGAGATCGAGCGCCAGATCGGCGAGGGCGACGAGGAACTGGTCGCCCTGGTCCAGGGACTTGAGCACCAGTACGACGCGGTGGCGGGCGCGGAGACCCGCGGCAGCCTCGTCGCCGAACCGGCGGACCTGCCGTCGGCGGACGAGATCGGCCTCGAGTTCGAGCGCTTCCTCGCCGAGCGGGAGGGCGACTCCTAGGCATCGGGGGACCCGGGTGACCCGGGTTCCGTACCGTCTAAGCTGCGGCACATGCTGAAGGTGGGCCTGACCGGCGGAATCGGTGCCGGCAAGAGCGAAGTCTCCCGTCTGCTCGCGTCGTACGGGGCGGTGCTGATCGACGCCGACAAGATCGCCCGCGAGGCCGTCGAGCCCGGCACACCCGGGCTGGCGGCCGTCGTGGAGGCCTTCGGTCCGGAGATCCTCACGCCGGAGGGCACTCTGGACCGGCAGAAGCTCGGCTCCATCGTCTTCGCCGACGCCGACCGGCTGGCCACGCTCAACGCGATCGTGCATCCGCTGGTCGGAGCCCGCTCGCAGGAGCTGGAGAAGGCGGCCGGGCAGGACGCCGTCGTGATCCACGACGTACCGCTGCTCACCGAGAACACCCTCGCCCCGCTGTACGACCTGGTGATCGTCGTGGACGCGTCGCCCGAGACGCAGCTGGAGCGGCTGGTCACACGGCGCGGTATGGCGGAATCCGAGGCCCGGGCGCGGATGGCCGCGCAGGCCACGCGCGAACAGCGGCGTGCCATCGCCGATCTGGTCATCGACAACGACGGCCCGCTGGAGCAGCTGGAACCGCAGGTGCGGAAGGTGTGGGCGGAGCTCACCCGGCGCGCCGCGGGGGAGCCCGGCCCGCGCTAGGCAGCCGACGCGCGGCACTCCGTGCCCGCAGCCGACCGGAATACCGGTACCCGCCGCTGTGTTGGAACCCTGGAGCGATGGGAAGGATGCGATCGTGCCAAAAAGCAACCCGGAGACGCACGTCATCGACTACCGGGCGGCTGAGCAGTTGCTCGCGGCGAAGGATCCGCGTGGCGCCGTGAAGCTGCTGGACTCGGTGATCGCAGCCCACCCCGAGAACACGGCCGCGCGCCTGCTGCGGGCCCGCGCTTTCTTCGCCGCTGCTCAACTGCGCCCGGCGGAACTCGAGTTCGAGCTGGTCCTGGAGCGCGAGCCGGACAACGCGTTCGCCCACTTCGCCCTCGCCCGCACCTACGAGCGCTCCGGCCGCCCCGAGCAGGCCAAGCGCCACTTCCGCCTGGCGGCGGCCCTGGACCCGAATCCGGAGTACCTGAAGGCGGCCCGCTTCGACTCCGACTCCGAGGCCTGAGGCTGTCGTCTACCGGTCCTGCCGCCTCGTGGGCGGTCTGCCGTCGTCGTGGACCGGTTCGTACGGCGGAATGTTGCGCCCGGGCTGATAGTGCGGGCCCTGGTGGATGTGGCGGACGACCAGGAAGAGATCGACCGCGACGATGAGCAGCAGGGCCGCGCACGCCGCGGCCCAGCCGGGGCGCTCCGCGAGGATGAAGGCCGCGGTGCCGCCCGCCGCCCAGATCAGGCCCCATAGACTCAGCCAGAACCGCATCCGCAGGGCACTGCGTGCGGTTGTCGGTTCACTCCCAGTGCGCATGGCAATCGCGTCTCCTCCTCCAGGATGCACCCGTGTGCGGTCGCCGTGGCCGCAGCCGATGTCGAGGGAGCCGAGCAGTGGACGAGCAGTCGTGGGAGGGTACGGCCGTCCGCCGGGCCCGGGTACGCGGATGCCTGATGGGCGGTGCCGTCGGGGACGTCCTCGGCAACCCGGTGGAGTTCCTCCCCCTGGACGGGATCCGCAGGGAGCACGGCGCCAACGGCGTCACGGGATACGTGCCCGACGGCGACGGTGTGACCGGCCGGATCACCGACGACACCCAGATGACGCTGTTCACCGCCGAAGGGCTCATCCGCGCCCGGGCCCGGGCCGTGGGCAAGGGCATCGGCGGCGCCGAGACGGCCTGCGTGCGCAACGCGTACCGGCGCTGGCTGGACACCCAGAACCATTCCGCGCCACCCGCCCCTGCGGAGAACGACATGGCACGGACGGGATGGCTGAGGCAGCAGCCGTTCCTGTACGCCCGCCGGGCACCGGGCAACGCCTGCCTGACCGGCCTCGCGCAGGACTGCATCCCGGACTCCACCCGCGTGCTGGGGGACTCGGGCCCGGTGAACGCCGGGTCCAAGGGGTGCGGCACCGTGATGCGGTCGGCGCCGTTCGGACTGCTGGGTGCGGAGCCCCGGCAGGCGTTCGAACTCGCCGCGCACTGCGCACAGATCACCCACGGCCATCCGACCGGCTACTACGCGGCCGGTGCGTTCGCCGCGGTCATCACGCACCTGATGGAGGGCGACTCGGTCGAGGGGGCGGCGCTGCGGGCCATGGAGCTGCTGCGCGGCTACCGCAACCATGAGGAGACGTACAGGGCTCTGCGGGCGGCGCTCGACCTGGCGGCCGTCGGCGGGAAGCCGACCGCCGAGAAGGTCGAGTCGCTCGGTGCGGGCTGGGTCGCCGAGGAGGCGCTCGCCATCGCCGTCTACTGCGCTCTGGCCCGTGCGGACGACGTCGCCGCCGCACTGACGCTCTCCGTCAACCACTCGGGCGACAGCGACTCCACCGGCGCGATCTGCGGCAATCTGCTCGGTACCCGACACGGCGACGTCGGGCTCCCCGCCTCCTGGGTGGTGCGGACCGAGGGGCGGGGTGTCATCACCGAAGTGGCCGACGATCTCAGCATGCAGATCGAGCATGCCGCGGTGGGCCACGGCGAGCCGGTGCACCCGCGCGACAGATACCCCCACAACTGACTCCTCAAGTCCCGCCCAGGGGCACACGGTTGAAGAAATCCGAAAAGAAGGGCCGGGGAGCGATGAGTCCCCGGCCCTTCCCGGGTCTACCTCCCGAATGCGCTACGGAACGCTTACCGGAGGAGCCCAACATGTCCGCGACGACCGCCGTCACCGCCACGAACACCACTGCCGCCACCGCGACCCGAACGCGCCTGAGCCGCCGCGCGAGCATCGCCACCCGCACGCTGCAGATCGTGCTCGCGGTCTTCATGGCCGTCCCGAGCGCGGGCCCCAAGCTCGTCGGTCACTCCTCCGCCGCGGAGTCCTTCGACAAGATCGGCTTCGGCGACTGGTTCATGTATCTGACGGGCGGCCTGGAGCTGGCCGGAGCGATCGCCCTGGTGATCCCGATCCTGTCCGGTGTCTCGGCGCTGGCGTTCATGGGCCTGATGATCGGCGCGTTCGTCACGCAGCTGACCGTGTTCGACGGTCAGTACGCGATCACCCCGGTCATCCTGTTCCTGCTCTTCGCCGGGATCGCCTGGGTGCGCCGCAACCACACGGCAGATCTCGTCGCCCTGGTCCGCAAGCGCCTCTGACCGGCTTCGGGGAAGGCCGCACCTCTCACGGGTGCGGCCTTTCCGCATGACCGCCCGCCGGGCGCTCGACCGGGGGGCGTACCGGGCATACCGTGGTAAGGAGACATCCGGCTCGGACGGTAGGGGGTGCCCTGATGGTCGAGGAGCTGGTGATCGCGGCGGTGGCGGCCGCGTCCGGAGCGGCCGTGTACACCATGGCGGCGGCCAGGGTGGTGAAGCAGTACGAGCGAGGTGTGGTGTTCCGCCTCGGCCGGCTCCGTGAAAGTATCCGGGGCCCCGGCTTCACCATGATCGTTCCGGCGATCGACCGGATACGCAAGGTGAACATGCAGATCGTGACGCTCCCCGTCCCCGCACAGGACGGCATCACCCGGGACAACGTCACGGTCCGCGTGGACGCGGTGATCTACTTCAAGGTCGTGGATCCGGCGGACGCGGTGGTGCAGGTCGAGGACTACCGGTTCGCGGTGTCGCAGATGGCGCAGACATCGTTGCGTTCGATCATCGGCAAGAGCGACCTGGACGATCTGCTGTCCAACCGCGAGAAGCTCAACCAGGGTCTGGAGCTGATGATCGACAGCCCGGCCATGGGATGGGGCGTCCAGATCGACCGGGTGGAGATCAAGGACGTGTCCCTGCCCGAGGCCATGAAGCGGTCGATGGCACGCCAGGCGGAGGCGGACCGGGAGCGTCGGGCGAGGGTGATCAACGCGGACGCCGAGCTGCAGGCGTCGAAGAAGCTGGCCGAGGCGGCGGGCGAGATGTCCAAGCAGCCCGCCGCGCTGCAACTGCGGCTGCTGCAGACCGTGGTGGCGGTCGCGGCCGAGAAGAACTCGACGCTGGTGCTTCCGTTCCCGGTCGAGCTGCTGCGTTTCCTCGAACGGGCCCAGCAGCCCGCCCAGCCCGCCCAGCCGGCCGCTGAAGGGCCGTCGGAGACGTCGGCGCCGAAGCCGATCGAGCAGACGAAGTCGATCGAGCAGACGAAGCCGGTTGCGGACGCCCCGATCGTGGAACCGGAGCCCGTCGCGGAACCGGAGCCTGTCGCGGAACCGGAGCCGTCAGGACCGGCGGCGCCGTCGGACCCGTCACCGGAGGCACATCACCTGCCGCCGGCGGCCTGAGGACCGCGTCCGCCGGTCTGCGGCCGCCGTCGCGGCCATTGTCAGAGCCCACCCGTAAGGTCGGAGATCCAATACTCCGGTGCACGACCGACGGGTGGGAGGTGACCCGATGACGTCCGAGAGGCCGCCCGCGCTGCACAACTGCGCGGCCGTCTTCCTCCCCGCCGCGCTGCCCCGCGAGGGCCGGGTCGCCTTCTGGGACCCGGAAGGCGACCGGCTGCGGGACGCGACCGACGAGATCACCGTCGTCCGGGAAGCGCCCGACGCGGAGGCAGGCCCCCGCTCCGTCACGGTTCCCGCCGTGCTGCTGCCCGTTGTCGAGGCCCTGCCGCTCCTGGTGCGGGCCCGTCACCATATGGCCGCCCACCCCGCCACGGCCTGCTGGGGAGCTGCCGCGCTGCACGCGCTCCATCTCGTGGCGCGCGGCCGGCTGCTCCCCGGGCTCACCGCCGCCGACCACGACGCCTGGCGTGCGGGTCCGCTGGACGCGGACGACATCGCCCAGCTCCGGGCGATCGCCGCCGCCATGCCGTACGAGGCCCATGCCACCCCCGCGCCGACTCCCGACCAGGCGCCCCTGCGACTGCCGGACCAGGAAACCCTGGTGCGGGCCTTCTTCGACGCGGTGGCCGACACCCTTCCCCGTACACCTGCCGCCGCGTATGCCGCGGGTGCGCCGTTCGCCGCCGAGGGCGCCCAGCATCTGCCCGGCGCGCGCGAGTGGGCCGCGGAGGCCGCCGCGGGCATGGACGCCGGGGTACGGGTCTCGCTGCGCCTGGACCTGTCGGCGTTCGAGCTCTTCGACATCGCCGCCGACGACGAACAGGCGGGAGCCGAGCGCAGCGCGGGCGCGGCCCTCGTCCAGGTGCACAGCCTCGCCGATCCGACCCTCGTCATCGACGCGGCCCGGCTGTGGGCGGGCGACGGCGACGAGCAGTTCGGGCCGCGTGCCCGGATCGACGCGGTGCTGGCCCTGCGTCGCGCGGCCCGGGTCTGGCCGCCGCTCGCGGGCCTGCTCGAGCGGGACGTGCCCGACGTGCTGCCGCTCAGCGAGGACGAGCTGTACGAGCTGCTGGGACCGGGAGCGGCCCGGCTCGCCGCCGCGGGGGTGGCCGTCCACTGGCCCAGGGAGCTCGCCCGTACGCTCTCGGCCGCCGCGGTCGTCCGGCCCGCGCCCGGCTCGGCGACGGACGGCACGCCGTTCTTCGACAGCGAGGAACTGCTCAAGTTCAACTGGCAGTTGGCGCTCGACGGCGATCCGCTGACCGAGCGGGAGATGGACGCCCTCGCGGAGTCGCACCGCCCCATCGTGCGGCTGCGCGACCAGTTCGTGGTGGTCGACCCCGACCTCGTCCGCAAGGCGCGCAAGCGCGAGTTGGGGCTGCTCCAGCCGGTCGACGCGCTGGCGGTCGCGCTGAGCGGCACCGCGGAGATCGACGGGGAGACGGTGGAGGCGGTGCCCACGGGTGCGCTCGCGGCCCTGCGTGACCGGCTCATCACCGGCGCCGCCCCGGTGCCCGCGCCCGAAGGGCTCACCGCGATCCTGCGCGACTACCAACTGCGCGGCCTGGCCTGGCTGGACCTGATGACCTCCCTCGGTCTCGGCGGCTGCCTCGCCGACGACATGGGCCTCGGCAAGACGGTCACGGTGATCGCCCTCCACCTGCGCCGGGACCGGTCCGCCCCGACGCTGGTGGTCTGCCCGGCCTCGCTCCTCGGCAACTGGCAGCGGGAGATCACCCGGTTCGCTCCCGGTGTGCCGGTCCGGCGCTTCCACGGCGCGGACCGGACCCTGCCGGAGTCCGACGGCGGCTTCGTGCTCACCACGTACGGCACCATGCGCACCAGCGCCGAGCAACTGGCCGGGCACACCTGGGGGATGGTCGTCGCCGACGAGGCACAGCACGTCAAGAACCCGTTCTCCGCCACCGCGAAGGCACTGCGCACCATCGCGGCACCCGCAAGGGTCGCGCTCACCGGCACGCCCGTGGAGAACAACCTCTCCGAGCTGTGGGCGCTCCTGGACTGGACGACACCGGGGCTGCTCGGGCCGCTGAAGGCCTTCCGCTCCCGCCACGCCCGCCTCGTGGAGAACGGCGAGGACGACGAGGCCGTCGAGCGGCTCTCCCGACTGGTCCGTCCCTTCCTGCTGCGCCGCAAGAAGTCCGACCCCGGCATCGTGCCCGAGCTGCCGCCCAAGACGGAGTCCGATCACCCCGTGGCGCTCACCCGCGAGCAGGCCTCGCTGTACGAAGCGGTCGTGCGGGAGACGATGGCGGCCATCGAGGCGGCGGAGGGCATCGCGCGCCGCGGCCTGGTGATGAAGCTGCTGACCGACCTCAAGCAGATCTGCAACCACCCGGCGCAGTTCCTGAAGGAGCACGCTCCACGGCAGCCCAAGGAGCGCGGCACCACCGGGGCGACCCGCGCCAAGGGCAGCGGTGTCCGGCTGGCGGGGCGCTCCGGCAAGCTCGCCCTCCTCGACGAACTGCTGGAGACGATCCTCGCCGAGGACGGCTCGGTGCTCATCTTCACCCAGTACGTCGCCATGGCCCGGCTGCTCTCCGAGCACCTCGCCTCGCGGGCGATCCCGTCCCAGCTCCTCCACGGCGGAACGCCGGTCGCGGAACGCGAGCGCATGGTGGACCGCTTCCAGTCCGGCGGCACCCCCGTGTTCATCCTGTCCCTCAAGGCGGCCGGCACCGGGCTCAATCTGACCCGCGCGGGCCATGTCGTCCACTTCGACCGCTGGTGGAACCCGGCCGTCGAGGAACAGGCCACGGACCGCGCCTACCGCATCGGCCAGACCCAGCCGGTGCAGGTCCACCGGCTGATCGCGGAGGGCACCGTGGAGGACCGGATCGCCGACATGCTCGCCGCCAAGCGGGCACTGGCGGATGCCGTCCTCGGCTCCGGCGAGGCGGCCCTGACCGAGCTGACCGACCGCGAGCTGGCCGATCTCGTCTCCCTGCGGAGGCCCTCATGACCCCGCGCCGCCGCCCTGCCCCCGCCCGGCACGACGACCGCCGGCGTACGTTTCCCGCTCTGGAGCCCCTGGCGGGTGAGGAGTTCGCGTCCAGCTGGTGGGGAAACGCGTGGGTGGACGCGCTGGAGGACACCGCCCTCGATCCGGCCCGGCTCGTCAGAGGCCGGTCGTACGCGAGCCGCGGTCATGTCGACGCCATCACGGTCACGCCCGGCAGGGTCATGGCATACGTCCACGGCAGCAGACCGCGCCCGTACCGCACCGAGATCCGGCTGCGCACCCTCACCGACGACGACTGGGACGACTTCCTCGCCGCGGCGGCGGCCCGCCCCGACCACATCGCCGCGCTCCTCGACAAGGATGTGCCGCACGCTCTCGCGGATGCGGCGGATCTGCTGCCGGCAGCGGGCGATCTGATCCCCGACTGCTCCTGCCCGGACGACGGTTACCCCTGCAAGCACGCGGCCGCGCTGTGCTACCAGACCGCGCGTCTGCTGGACGAGGACCCGTTCGTCCTGTTCCTGATGCGCGGCATGGGCGAACGGGAGATCCTCGCCGCGCTCTCCCACCGCAACGCCACCCGCTCGGCGGCCGAGCGGACCACGGCCGCCGTCGCAGCGCCGCTGCCGACCGTCCCCGCGTACCAGGTGCTCGCCCCCCGGTCGCTCCCGGTCCTCCCGCCGCCGTTCCCGATGCCCGCCCACCCGGGCCGGCCCCCGTCCTACCCGCACCTGCCGGGCGCGCCGGACCCCCTCTCGCTGGACCTGCTCGCCACCGAGGCCGCGGCCCGAGCCCACGCACTCCTCGCCACCGGTACGGACCCCGTCGCGGCGCTCACGACCTGGCAGGACGCGGTCCGCCTCGCCGCCGCGCACCCCGGCTCCGGTCTCACCGCGTCCACCCGTGCGCTGTACCGGGATCTGTCCGCCGCCACCGACCGCACCCCCACCGATCTGGCCCGGGCCGTGGCCGCCTGGCGACAGGGCGGCCGGGCGGCCCTCGACGTGCTGGAAGAGCCCTGGGACCCGCCCGCCGGCCCCTTCGACCGCGCCCGCCCCGCCCTCGCGGCCGCCGACTTCCCGCACTTCCGGCCCTGGCGCAACCATCTGTCCACCAGCTCGCTCCAGCTCCGCTTCGGCCGCGACGGCCTCTGGTACGGGTACGAGTCGGACGCGGACCGGGAGGACTGGTGGCCCCGCGGCACCCCCGACGCCGACCCGGTCGGCGCGCTCACCGCCCTGCTCGGCAGATGACCGGCTACGCTTTTCGCCCAGGATCCGCAGACGGCCGAAGGGGGCCTGGTGGAAGCCGAGTTGGTGGCGCTGGCAACGGCAGGAGCGACCGCACTCGTCCAGCAGATGGTCACGGACAGCTGGGCGTCTGCCCGGGACCGCGTGGTGGCCTTCTTCGCCCGGGGCTCCGCGGCCCCCGACGCCGTGGCGGCCGAGCTGGACGAATCGCGTGCGGACCTCGTGGGCGCCCGGCAGACCCAGGACGAGGAGACCGCCGCCGACATCCAGGCGGAATGGCGTTCCCGGATGCGGCGCACGCTGCAGGCAGATCCGCAGGCCGCCGCCGAACTGCGCGCCCTGCTCGAAGAGTTGGCCCCGGAGACAGCACCCGCCTCACCCGGCGCTGTCCACAACACGGTCAGCGGCGGCACCCAGCACGGCCCGGTCATTCAGACGGGCACGATCGGCAGCGTCCACTTCGGCGGCGACGCCCGCGGCGGCTGAGCCGCGCGGCCGACCGCGTCGCCCCGCGGAGACCTGCGTCTCGGTGGCGCCTGCGGTCAGAGCGCCTCCGCCCACGCCCGCAGCCGCGCGAAGTCCTCGTTCCGCAACCCGTGCCGCGGATAACTGCGCAGCAGCAGCGCGGGCGCGTCGTGATGCTCCGCGACATACGCCGTGTCCAGGTCCGTGATCATGTCGTCGACCCAGGCGAACGGGCGCCCCGCCGCCCACTCCAGCAGCGGGCCTCGTCTTCCAGTACAGGCCGTCCGGATCCTCGGCGAAGAGTTCGGGCCACTCGATCACCGGCAGGTGGGCGGGCAGTCCGGCACCCGGAGCGATCATGGTGTTGGCCTCGTGCATCCAGGTGGTCGCCCAGGCCAGTTCGAAGGGCAGACCCGTCAGCCGGGCACCGTGGGACGCATTGAGAAAGACCCGCAGTCCGCGGCGGTGGCTGCGGGAGCCGGGAGTCTGGCGGGACAGCCAGTTCGACGGGTGCAGGCGGTGCGTCGTGTAGCCGCGCACATGGGGCAGTCGCGCGCGATAGGGGTTGAGTGGTCCGTCGACGTCGAGGAGGAGCAGCGGGCGTTCCGTCATGGAGGAGACTTTCCCGCTGCGGAGCACTCCAAGTCGCTTGTCTAGGCTGGGGAGATGGCACTCCGAGATCCCCTGAGCGAGCTGATGGCCGACCCCTATGCCGTGTACGCGCGGCTGCGCGAGGCCGGGCCCGTACACCGCATCGCCGGGACGGACGGGCTGCCGGCCTGGCTGGTCACCCGCTACGACGACGTACGCCAGGCACTTGCCGATCCCCGGCTCTCCCTGGACAAACGCAATGCTGCACCCGGCGGCTACCGGGGGCTCGCGCTGCCGTCGGCGCTCGACGCGAACCTGCTCAACATGGACCCGCCGGACCACACCCGCATCCGGCGTCTGGTGTCCCAGGCGTTCACCCCGCGTCGCATCGGGCAGCTGCGTGGTCCGATCCGGAAATCTGCCGATCAGCTGCTGGACGCCATCGCCGCGCAGGACAGCGCCGATCTGATCGCCTCGTACGCCGCGCCGCTGCCGATCATCGTCATCTGCGACGTGCTCGGCGTGGCCCCGGAGGACCGGCACGATTTCCGGGAGTGGACCGACGCCCTGCTCGCACCGGACCCTGCCGAGCCGTCACGGGCGAAGGAAGCGGTCGGCGGCATGCTGGCGTTCCTCACCCAGCTCATCGCCGGCAAGCGCGCCGAGCCGGCCGACGACCTGCTGTCCGCCCTGATCGCGGTACGCGACGAGGGAGACCGGCTGAGCGAGGACGAGCTCATGTCCCTGGCGTTCCTCATCCTGTTCGCCGGATACGAGAACACCGTCCATCTCATCGGCAACGCCACCCTGGCTCTGCTCAGCCATCCCGACCAACTGGTCGCGCTGCGCGCCGATCCCGGCCGGCTGGGCGGCGCCGTGGAGGAGCTGGCCCGGTTCGACGGCCCCGCACCGCTGGCGATCCGCCGCTTCCCCACCGAGGACATCACCATCGGGGGCGTCACGGTCCCCGCGGGCGAGACCGTCCTGCTCTCGCTCGCATCCGCCCACCGCGATCCCGGCCGCTTCCCCGACCCCGATCGTCTCGACATCGGCCGCGACGCCACCGGCCACCTCGCGCTCGGCCACGGCATCCACTACTGCCTGGGCGCACCGCTGGCCCGGATGGAGACCGAGATCGCCCTCGCCGCGCTGCTGGAGCGGCTGCCCGGGCTCACCCTCGACGTCCCGCCGGGCGAGCTGCGATGGCGTCCCTCGATGCGCGCCCGAGGGCTGCTCAGCCTTCCCGTGCGCTACTGAACCGGGGACCCGTCCGAGCGTCGATTCGTCCAGCCGGGCCACGGACTCCTGTCCGTACGCCTTCCGGTACGCCTCGCGAATGCGCTCGATCAGCGGCCCGCGCCTGCGGGCCTCCGACGCCGGATACAGCAGGATCAGCTCGTACGAACGCTCCTTCTCGATGGTGCCGTTGACGTCCCGCCACTGCCCGCGGCCGTCCTGGACGGTCAGTCCGTCCGGGAAGCCGGGCGTGACGGTCCTGTCGACGAACGCCATGAACTGGGCGTCGGTGACATCAGGCCCGCCGTCGGGCCGGTCCGTGCCGAAGAAGAGGCGGGTCTCGATGAAGGCGCTCCCCCGCGCCGCGGCCGGCCGCTCCGCGTCGCGTGCGGCCGAGGGGGAGGGTGCGGCCACGGTCAGCATGGCGACGGTGGCACCGGCGACGGCCGGCAGGATGCGCCGGTTCAGGACGGGCACGGGTGGGATCCCTTCGTCGGACGGTCGGCGGTCCACCGTGGCAGTGCGCCGGCCGACCCATCGCGCGGGACGCCGACTTCGGCCGGATACCACCCGCACGAGCTCCTCACGGCGGCACGAACAGACAGACTGGTGACGTCGGAGAACCAGCCCGTGAACAGCAGATGGAGGCCCCGATGGTTGCAGCGGACGCAGGCCGGCCCGCCGATCTCGTCATCGACCGGTGCACCGCCCTGGTGCACGGCGACGGCGGGGAGATCGACTTCGTCCGCGATGCCGCCGTCGTGGTGCGGGACGGTCTGATCGACGCCGTCACCTCCGCGCAAGACGCCGCCTCGGTCGAGGCGGGGGAGCGGATCGACGGCCGGGGGCAGCTGGCCATGCCCGGGCTGGTCAACTGCCACACCCACTCACCCATGGTCGCGCTGCGCGGTGTCGCCGAGGACATGGCCGTGGAGGAGTGGTTCAACGACTGGATCTGGCCGATCGAGTCCAACCTCACCGACCGGGTCGTCGAACTCGGGGCCAGGCTCGCGTGCGCGGAGATGATCCGGGGCGGGGTGACCACCTTTGCCGACCACTACTTCTCGATGGACCGGGTGGCCGCCGCCGTGATCGACAGCGGGCTGCGGGCCAACCTCGGCTGGGCGTTCTTCTCCAGCCAGGGCGCCGAAGGGCGGGAGCGCTCACTGGAGTTCGCCCTGCGGATGCGCGGCGCGGCCGGGGGACGGATCACCACCTCGCTCGCCCCGCACGCGCCGTACACGGTCGAGGACGGCGACCTGGAGGCGACTGCCGGGCTCGCGCGCGAGCACGGGCTGCCCGTGCACATCCATGCGGCCGAGAACCGGGCCCAGACCGACAACAGCCTGGAGCGGTACGGGCGTACGCCCATCGAGGTGCTGCGGCGCGCCGGACTGCTCGACGTGGATGTGCTGATCGCGCACGCGACAGGCATCACCGAGAAGGACCTGACCGTACTGCGCGGCTGCACCGGGCGGATCGGCGTCGCGAGCGCACCCCGGGGCTACCTCAAGTTCGCCTGGGACACCACGCCGGTCCGTGGCCTCGCCGCGGCCGGGATTCCCGTCGGTCTGGCCACCGACGGGGCCGCGTCGAACAACACCCTCGATGTGTGGGAGAGCATGACCCTCACCGCGCTCGTCCAGAAGTCCGCCGAGAACGACCCGGCATGGCTCACGTCCCGGCAGGCTCTCGACCACGCCACCACCCAGAGCGCCCGGGCCGTCGGACTCGGCGACGAGATCGGTGCCCTCGCGCCGGGCAGGCGGGCCGACCTGATCCTGGTGGATCTCACCGGCCCGCACACCCAGCCGCTGCACGACATCGCCGCGACCCTCGTCCACAGTGCCCGCTCCGCGGACGTCACCACGACCGTCGTCGACGGCCGGGTCCTGATGCGGGACCGCAGGCTGCTCACCCTCGACGTGCCGGAAATCGTCGCCGAGCTGGGCGCGGAGCTGCCCGCGCTGACAGAACGCCGCAAGGGACGGCGGATCCAGGACTACGAGGGGTAGATCCAGGGTTCGTTCGAAAGGCACTCGATGGGGTGAAATGCGGCGGCGGCATGGGTCGTGCGGGCCCGAGGCGTCGTTGTAGCCGTTGCGGGCGAGTGCCCGTGAACGTTCTCCGTAAGGCAGGAAACCATGAGGCAGCTTCACCGAAGGGGTCTGGCCACCGTGATGCTCACGGGTGGCGCGCTCGCCATGGCCGGGTACGCGCAAGCCGACTCGGTCGCGGACGGCGGCGCGGAGCATTCCCCCGGAGTGCTGTCCGGCAACGCGGTGCAGCTCCCGGTGCACATCCCGGTCAACGCGTGCGGCAACACGGTCAACGTCGTGGGGCTGCTCAACCCGGCCGCCGGCAACAGCTGTGAGAACACCTCGAAGGGCGGCTCGCACAGCGACCACGGCAGGGGCGGCTCGCACGGCGACCACGGGAAGGGTGGCGGCTCGCACGGCGACCACGCGAAGGGCGGTGCCAACACCGGCGGCGGCGCCTCCGCCGAGGGCGGTGCCGAGGGTTCCCCCGGGGTCCTCTCGGGCAACGGCCTGCAGCTTCCGGTCGACCTCCCGGCCAACGTCACCGGCAACTCGGTGAACGTCGTCGGAATCGGCAACCCCTCCCTGGGCAACTCCTCGTCCAACGGCCATGCGGAGCCCCCGTCCGAGCCGGGGCCCGTCACCCCGCCGAAGTCGGTGACCCCGCACAAGCCGACGACGCGTTCCGTGACCCCGGCGGAGGAGGAGACCGACTCGGGCGTGCAGCTCGCCCACACCGGCAGCGGAGCGATCGGCTACGCCGCGCCCGCGAGCGCCGCGCTGCTCCTCGGTGGTGTCGTGCTCTACCGCCGGTCCCGTCGCGCCGGAGTCTGAACGCGTCATCGGGCATGAACACCGCCTCGACGCCCAGGTCCTTTGCGAAGCACCCGGGCCCGGAGCCCATCGGCCTTGCCTAGATCCCCCGCCACGACGCCAGCACCGTCTCGATCACCCGTGAGACGCGGGCCCGCGCTTCGTGCCGGGCGACCCCTGCCATCAGCAGCGCGTCGTATTCGCTGTCGAGATGGCGTACGGACGCCCGCACCGCGGCCGTCACCGCTCCCGACTCCAGGGAGCGGCCCGCCGCGGTGCGGCCCACCCGGCCGCTGCCCCGCTGCGACGCGTGCAGGGCGATGTCCTGCGCGCGCTCGGGCGGCCAGCCGGGGAAGAGCCGCCGGATCTCCGCGGCGAACTCGTCCGTCAATCGCACGTCCTGGGCAGCGCGGCGGAGCGCGTCCCGCTCCCGCCGGCGGGCCCGCGCGTCCGCGTCCGCCAGACATGCGGCCTCGGCGCGGGCCAGCGCAGCCTCCTCGACGAGCAGCCCCTGACGTTCGTAAAGCCTGCGGCGGCGGTTGAAGCGCACCACGACCGCGTACAGAGAACTCGCCTCGCAGCCACGACGGGTGAGCGCCGCGGATCCGCGCGGCAGCAGCACAAGATGCGCGAGGTCGGCACAGTCCAGGCAGAGGGTGCGCCGAACTCCAGCACATGCAGCGGAAGCGGGTTCCGACGGCACTCCGCGCAGTGCAGTTCCTTCAGTGGTTCGATCACCACCAGGTCCATGTCCGGAGCGTACCCAGCGGGTACGCTCCGCTCCCATGCCGCTGCACTGTGCCGTACTCGACGACTACCAGGGCGTCGCACCGACCATGGCCGACTGGTCCGTCGTCGCGGGCGACGTCGAAGTCCGCTCGCTGCGCGCCCACTTCACCTCGGAGGACGAGGTGGCCGCAGCCGTCGGCGACTGCGCGATCCTCGTCGCGATGCGCGAGCGGACCCCGTTCACGGCGTCACTCCTCGCCCGCCTGCCGCGACTCGAGCTGTTGATCACCTCCGGCATGCACAACGCCTCCATCGACCTCGAAGCCGCCGCCCGGCACGGCGTCACCGTCTGCGGCACCGCCAGCAACTCCGAGCCGCCCGCCGAGCTGACCTGGGCACTGATCCTCGGACTCGCCCGCCATGTCGTCCAGGAGGGCTCGGCCTTCGCGCAGGGCGGTCCCTGGCAGTCGACCGTCGGCGCCGATCTGCACGGCCGCCGGCTCGCCCTCGTCGGCCTCGGTAAAATCGGCGCGAAAGTAGCCCGGGTGGGACAGGCTTTCGGCATGGAGGTGCTGGCATGGAGCCAGAACCTCACCGCCGAACGAGCCGCCGAACACAGTGTCCTGTGCGCGGCATCGCTCGGCGAGCTCCTCGAAGCCGGTGACATCGTCTCCGTACACGTGCAGCTCAGCGACCGTACCCGCGGGCTGATCGGGGCGGGCGAGCTCCGGCGGATGCGGCCCACCTCGCTCCTCGTCAACACCTCGCGCGCGGCGATCGTCGACCAGGCCGCGCTCGTGCGCGCGTTGCACGAAGGATGGATCGCGGGAGCGGGCTCGGACGTCTACGAGACCGAGCCGCTGCCCACCGGCCATCCGCTGCGGACCGCGCCGAACTTCCTCGGCCTGCCGCACCTCGGCTATGTCACCCGGCGCAACTACGAGGGCTACTTCCAGCAGGCCGTCGAGAACATCGAGGCCCATCTCGCGGGCCGCCCAATACGCGTGCTCACCTGACGCCCGGCGCCGCCGCGCCGATGAACTCCGACAGCATCTCGCGCGCCTGTTCCGAACGCTGCGCCCGGTCGGCCTCGTCCGACGCCTCGTGCATGTAGTTCGTCACCTCGAATGCGGATGCGGCGAGCGTCAGGGCCTGCGCGTCGGCACAGACCAACTGGACGCGGATCAGCGCCTGATGGGCGCCGGAGCGCAGCCGGTAGGAGTCGATGCGGGACTCCTCCGCGCCGACGCTGCCCGGTGCCTGCTGCGCACGGATCCAGCGGTCGTTCTGACCGCGCCGGTAGTCGACGAGCGCCCCGGCGAACGCGCTGTACGCGGAGATCCGTTCCTGGCGCAGCTGTTCGGCCCGCGTCAGCTCCGCACTCCGCTCGGCAGTTCGCCGCTGCAGAACGTGCGTGACCATCGAGCCGAGCAGCGTGCCGATGACCGCGATGACGGCTGTCTCCATGAGGTGTACGTTCCCCGGAAGCCCTGGACGGCCGGCCGCGAATAATGGTTCGAGCTCGTCCGACGCACTTGGTAGCTTGATCGATGTGGCGAAACTCAATCAGATCATCGCAGTGGAGAAGGGCGTCAAGTCCAAGGCGCACCAGGACCTGACCACGGCCCACCACGGCCTGCAGAAGCCCGCTCTGCTCGCCGGTATCTCGCGGACGTACCAGCCCAAGGACGAAGAGGGCGAGCAGTTGCCGCCCGAGTCCACGCGGGTGCAGGTGAAGACCGAGGACGTGCTGCGGGAGACCGCGAGGACGCTGACCCGGCTGTTCGACGTGACCGCCACCAAGGACTGGGCGAACTGCGCGGCGCGCGCCGATGTGACGGTGGACGGGCGCGTGCTGGTGAGCGAAGTACCCGTGTCGTACCTGCTGTTCTTGGAGAAGCAGCTCACGGACATCAACACTTTCGTGCGCAAGCTGCCCGTGCTGGACGCCTCGGAGTCGTGGACGCAGGACCCGTCGACGGACGACTGGAGGACGGAGCCCGTGCGCACGCTGCGTACGAAGAAGGTCCCCCGCAACCATGTGAAGGCGGAGGCGACCGAGAAGCACCCGGCGCAGGTCGAGGTCTACTACGAGGACATCCCGGTCGGCTACTGGACGACCGTCAAGTTCTCCGGTGCGCTGCCGGCCCGCCGCGTTAACGAACTGCTGGAGCGGGTGGAAAAGCTGCAGCACGCCGTGAAGTTCGCCCGCGAAGAGGCCAACGGCGCCGATGTCACCGACCAGCGAGTGGGTGATGCGGTGTTCGGCTACCTGTTCGGGTAGCGTCCACAACTCCCCGTCCGCCTCTGAGCGGGCGGGGTGCGCGAGGAGCGCAAGCTGAAACTGAGGCTTGTCGTGACGAGGCGGTTCCAGTGGAGGTTCGAATCCTCCCCGCGGCATTCTCCGGGCATCCGTGTCCGGACACGGGCCGCGGTAGCCCAAGCCGGCAGAGGCAGACCGCCGTCAATCTCAGACTATTGCTCCAGATTCAGCATTCGCCGCCGATCGCCGGATCGACCGGGCCCGAGCCCCGGACGTCGAAATGCCGGTTCAAGTCCGGCCCGCACAGCTCGATGTGCGGTGGTCCAAAGGCAGGACGCGACGACATCACGACTGACTCGGGCCCTCAAGTGTGCCGGCGTGCCACATGGGCGGCATCATCAGGGCCCGGGGGCCGGCTACGCCTCCGGGCCCGCTCCATGCCCGCTTCCCGCCGCGCCCCGCTTCGTCGTTGCCGTGGCCCTCGGCCCATGATGGGCCTGTGCGACGTGAAGCGATCACCTGGGAGCGGCTGACCGACGCCGTCGTCGGCGCTGTCGTGGAGACCGAGCCCGCGGACGGCAGCCCCTGGCTGCGGATCGGCGTGGACGGGGCTCCCGCCGCCCCCGGCGGGGAGTTCGCCGAGCGGCTGGCGGAAGCGCTGCGGCTGAGGGGGCGGGCCGTGCTCGTCGTGGGGACCGGCGGATTTCTGCGGCCGGCGTCGCTGCGGTTCGAGTACGGGCGCGAGGACCCCGACACGTACTACAGCGGCTGGTTCGACACCGGCGCGCTGTGGCGGGAGGTCTTCGGGCCGCTGGAGGCCGGCGGCAGCGGCCTCGTGCTGCCCGATCTGTGGGACCCCGTCGCCGACCGGGCGACCCGCAGCCCGCGCGTGGAACTCCCGCGGTCGGGCGTGCTGGTGCTGCACGGGCCGTTCCTCCTCGGGCACTGGTTCCCGTTCGACCTCACCGTCCATCTGCAGCTGTCGCCCGCGGCCCTGCGGCGGCGTACCCCGGAGAGCGAGCACTGGACCCTGCCCGCGTTTGTGCGGTACGAGGACGAGGTGGGGCCCGCGGATGCCGCCGATGTGGTCGTACGCGTCGACGATCCGCGTCATCCCGCCTGGGGCGGGATCGGCTGAGCGGGCCGGCCGCCCACCACCGTCACTGCCTCCGCGCCGGCCCGGCAGCCCTCGGCAGCCGCTGTCGCGGTGTCCGCCCCCGCCAGCCGCGATGCCAGGAACGCACCGGTGAAGGCGTCCCCCGCACCCGTCGAGTCCACCGCCCGGGCAGCGGGCGCGGGCACGTGGGCCGTGACGGTTCCGGACTCGGCCACCAGCGCACCCTCCGCGCCCAGCGTGACCACCGTCAGCGGGACGGCGCGGCTCAGCAGCGCCGCCGCCTCCACCGGGTCGGCCAGACCGGTGAGCAGCCTGGCCTCGTCCGCGTTCGGGACGAGGACGTCCACGCCTTCGAGCGCCGACAGCAGCCCTGTCACGCCCACCTCCTTGATGAATCCCGCCGACGCCGGGTCCACGCTGACCGAAACTCCCCGCGCACGCGCCGACTCCACGGCGAGCAGGGCGAGCCGGCGGCTCACCTCGGCGAAGAACAGATAGCCGGAGACATGCAGATGGGCCACGCCGTCCAGCAGCGACGGCGACCAGTCGGCGGGCGAGATGCGCAGGACCGCGCCGCTGTCCGTGAGGAACGTCCGCTCCGCCGTCGTGTCGACCAGGGCGATGACCGTGGCAGTCGGCGCGCCGTCGTCGTGAACGAGCAGTGGACGCACTCCCGCGGCGCGCAGCCGCTCTTCGTGCCAGTCGGCGTCCTCCCGCCCCACCCGCCCGAGCAGCCGTACGTCCGCACAGCCCCGACGCGCCGCCCAGCACGCCACGTTGGCCCCCGCGCCGCCCGGCAGGATGCGGATGCGGGCGGCCGTGTCGGTCCCGTGTGCCAGGGGCGTCGCGTGGCGGGCCACGACGTCGGTCACCACGTCCCCGATGACCAGCAGCGCCCCGGCGGGCGGGATCTCCGCGGTCACAGAGCCGTCGCGATCCGTGCCGCGAGCCGCACGTTTCCGCGTACCGCCGCCACATTGGCCTCCAGCGACGCCCCGTCGGTCCGCCGCATCAGGAACTCGAGCAGGAACGGCGTGACGGCCTGTCCCTCGATGCCGCGCTCCGTGCACTCGTCCAGCGCCTCGCGCAGCACCCGGTCGTGCAGCGCCGGATCCAGCTGCTCCGCCTCCGCGACCGGGTTGGCGACGATCAGCGCCGACTGCCGTCCGCCGAGCGCGTCCTTGGCCGCCATGACCGCGGCCACCTCCTCGGGGGAGTGGGCGGTCCAGTCGACCGGCTCCCCGGAGGACGTCAGATAGAAGCCGGGGAAACGATCCGTCCCGTATCCGAGGATGCCCACGCCCAGCGTCTCCAGCCGCTGCAGCGTCGCGGGCACGTCCAGCACCGACTTCACACCCGCGCACACCACGGTGATGCCCGTCTCCGCGAGCACCCGCAGATCGGCCGACTCGTCCTGCGAGTGCGTCCATTCACGGTGCACCCCGCCGAGCCCGCCGGTCGCGAACACCCGGATCCCGGCCCGCGCCGCCAGGAACGCGGTCGCCGAAACCGTCGTCGCCCCGCTCGCTCCCGTGGCGAGCGCGGGCGCGAGATCGCGGTGGCCGAGCTTGCGCACGTCGTCGTCCCCGGCGATCCGCTCCAACAGGCGCTTGTCCAGGCCGACATGGACACGCCCGTCCAGGACCGCGATCGTGGCGGGGACGGCGCCCTGGGACCGTACGAGCTCCTCCAGCTCCTCCGCGACGGCCAGATTGCGCGGACGAGGCAGCCCGTGCGCGATGATCGTCGACTCCAGGGCCACGACCGGCCGATGCGCTGCGAGCGCTTCCTGTACTTCCTCGGTCATCTCGGTGAGCTGCATGTCCCATCCCTGGCACACGGACGCCACGTCCAAACCCCTGACCGGTACCGGCGGCGGGAGTGCACTGTAAGGAAAGTTTCCTGTCGACTATTGACAGGGGCATGGCCGATTGCCACGCTGCCCGCAGCGGCTTGGCGCGGCGGCGCCCCTCGGGGTGGCGTGACGCGCTCAGCGAGAGCTCTGACCCGGCCGCCGTGCGCTGCGCCCTGCCCCGGGCGCGGCGGTTCGCACGGAGTCCAGCTCTCGCCGTCCCCGTTCAGGGAGTCCAGGTATGCACCTGCTCACCTCCACCCCACCACGCCGCACCCTGATCCTCGCCCTCGTCGCCGTCCTGCTGCTGCTCGGTGGCGTACTCGTGGCCCAGACCGGCCGCGCCGACGCCGACGTCACCGGGAGCACCGCGGACCCCGTCGTCTCACGCGGGAAGCCCGCCACCGCATCGTCCGTCGAGAGCGCCTCACTCCGAGCGCAGAACGCCTTCGACGGAGACCCCGCAACCCGCTGGGCGTCCGCCGAGGGCACGGACCCGCAGTGGATCCAGGTCGACCTCGGCGGCACCGCAACCGTCTCCCGGGTCGCGCTCGACTGGGAAGCCGCGTACGCCACGGCGTACCGCGTCGAGATCTCCGCCGACGGCTCGACATGGACCCGGCTCGCCGGCGAGACGGCGGGGAACGGCGGCACCGACGACTTCACCGGACTCACCGGCAAGGGCCGCCATCTGCGCGTGTACGGCACGGCGCGCGGCACCTCCTACGGCTACTCGCTCCACGAGGTGGAGGTGTACGGAACGCTGGACGGCGGTCCGCCGCCGACCGGTGCGTTCACCGTCGTCGCCGCAGGTGACATCGCCGCGCAGTGCACCGCCTCGTCGGGTTCGTGCGCGCATCCGAAGACCGCGGCACAGGCCCGGAAGATCAACCCGAAGTTCTATCTGACCATGGGGGACAACCAGTACGACGACGCCCGGATCTCGGACTTCCGCGCGTACTACGACAAGACCTGGGGCGCCTTCAAGGCGAAGACCAGGCCCGTGCCCGGCAACCATGAGACGTACGACCCGGCAGGCGCCCTCGCGGGCTACAAGGCGTACTTCAGCTCGATCGCGTACCCGCAGGGCACGTCCTACTACAGTTACGACGAGGGCAACTGGCACTTCATCGCGCTCGACTCCAACTCCTTCGACCGGAGCGCGCAGATCGAGTGGCTCAAGGCGGACCTCGCGCGCAACACCAGGGGCTGTGTCGCCGCGTACTGGCACCACCCGCTCTTCAGCTCCGGCGGACACGGCAACGACCCCGTGAGCAAGCCGGTCTGGAAGCTTCTCCACGGAGCCGGGGCAGACCTCGTGCTCAACGGACACGACCACCACTACGAGCGGTTCGCCCCGCAGAATCCGGACGGCAAGGCCACCGCCGACGGCATCGTCGAGATCATCGGCGGCATGGGCGGCGCCGAGCCGTACCCGATCGAGGAGGTCCAGCCCAACAGCCAGAAGCGGATCAGCGGCCCGTACGGCGTACTGAAGCTGGACTTCACGGACACCGGCTACAGCTGGCAGTACGTCGGCGCGGACGGTCAGGTCAAGGACTCCGTCCCCGATCGCCGCTGCCACTGATGTATCTGGCGACCACAGGCCGCCGGGACGCGTCGCCCCTCCCCGCGGGGGAGGGGCGACGCGTCCCCGGCACCGTCATCGCACTGGGCGCGGTCAGCCTCGTCACCGACATCTCCTCCGAGATGGTCACCGCCGTGCTGCCGCTCTACCTCGTCCTGGGGCTCGGCCTCTCACCCCTCCAATTCGGCTTTCTGGACGGCATGTTCAACGGAGCGACGGCCCTCGTGCGGCTGCTCGGCGGCCACGCGGCCGACCGCGGCGGACGCCACAAGCGGGTCGCAGGCCTCGGCTACGCGCTCTCCGCCTGCTCGCGGCTGGGGCTGCTGCTCGCGGGCAGCGCCACAGCCGGGATCACGGCCGCGCTGGCGACCGACCGCATCGGCAAGGGGATCAGGACCGCACCGCGCGACGCGCTGATCTCGCTCAGCGGTCCGCCCGAGACTCTCGGCCGGTCCTTCGGCGTGCACCGCGCTATGGACACCACGGGCGCGCTGCTCGGGCCGCTCGCCGCCTTCGCGTTGCTGTGGGCGACGGCCGACGCCTACGACGCCGTCTTTGTGGTCAGCTTCTGCACCGGTCTGCTGGGCGTGGTGCTGCTGGTGGTGTTTGTCCCCGGGCGCGCCCACGCCGAGGCTCCCGCTCCGCGCAGGCGAAGGGCGTTCGGAGCGCTGCGGGACACCGCGTTCCGTCGGATCGTGTACGCGGCCGCACTGCTCGGCGCCGCCACCATCGGCGACGGCTTCGTCTATCTGCTGGTGCAGCGCCGACTGGACCTGGCGACAAGCTGGTTCCCGCTGCTGCCGCTGGGGGCGGCCGCGGGCTATCTGCTCCTCGCGGTCCCGGCGGGCCGGGTCGCCGACCGCTTCGGCCGTGGACTGCCCTTCCTGTACGGGCACATGGCCCTTCTGCTCGTGTACGTGCTGCTGCTCGCTCCGATGGGTGACGCGGCGCTGGTCGCCCTGGTGCTGACGCTGCTCGGTGTCTTCTACGCGGCCACGGACGGGGTGCTCATGGCGCTCGCCGGGCCCCTGCTTCCGGAGGACGGCAGGGCGGGGGGACTGGCCGTGCTGCAGACCGCGCAGGCGCTGGCCCGTCTGGTGGGTGCAGCGGGCTTCGGTGCCGCCTGGAC
This sequence comes from uncultured Actinomycetota bacterium, assembly GCA_963836215.1. Lineage (GTDB taxonomy): Bacteria > Actinomycetota > Actinomycetes > Streptomycetales > Streptomycetaceae > Streptomyces. The sequence goes on along the minus strand of CAWIIU010000005.1, from coordinate 1,770,365 downwards.
GTTCTGGGGTCCGGCCCCGGCGCTGTGCGGGGCAGCGGGTGTGCTGCTCGTGGCGCTCGCGGTCGCGACGCCCCTGCTCCGAGTCAGGCCCCCACTGCGTGGCAAGTCCCCCGAAAGGCAGGCGACATGAAACCGGACGTGGACAGTAGACCGGACGTGGACAGGAAACCGGGAGTGGACATGAAGCCGGGAGTGGACAGGAAGCCGGAGGCCGACCTGAAACCGTTGACCGCCCGCGGCCGGGCCGCCGTCGTCCTGCTCGCCTTCCTTCTCCTCGCCGGGGGAGCCGTCGGCTACACCCTGCGGGCCTCGCGCGAGGTGCAACAGACCTCTGCCGACAGCGGATTCGCCCTCGCGCCGGGCGCGCTCCACTTCCGCGACACCGCATCCGGACGCATCGCCCGTGAGTCGGCCGCCGGCGGGACGCGCGTCACGGGAGGACCCGTCTGCGACCGTTTCCACGCCGCCCGGGGGACCGCGCTGTGTCTGCGGCGCCGGGCGGGCGTGCCACCGCGCGCGTACGCCGTCGTGCTCGACCGCCGGCTCCGCGAGGTCCGGCGCATCGCGGTCGCCGGCATCCCGAACCGGGCGAGAGTGTCCTCCTCCGGGCGGATGCTGTCGTGGACGACGTTCGCCACCGGCGACTCCTACGCCACCTCCGCCTTCTCCACCCGCACCGCCATCCTCGATCTGCGCACCGGCTATCTCGTCAAGAACATGGAGCAGATCCCGCTTCTGATCGACGGCCGGCGTCATCACGCGCCGGACGTCAACTACTGGGGCGTGAGCTTCGCCCGTGACGACAACCGCTTCTACGCGACCGTCGCGACCGGCGGCCGTACGCACCTCGTCGAGGGCGACATGAGGAAGTGGTCGGCGCGGGCGCTGCGGACCAACGTGGAATGTCCGTCGCTGTCGCCCGACAACACGCGTATCGCGTTCAAGAAGAAGGTGTCCGGCGACCCGAGTGCGCCCTGGCGGCTGTACGTACTCGATCTGCGCACCCTGCGCGAACATCAGCTCGTGGAACGGCACAGCGTGGACGACCAGGCTGTCTGGCTGGACGACCGGACGCTGGCGTACGGCCGCGGCGGCGACATCTGGACGGTCCCGGCGGACGGCACGGGCGCGCCGCGGCTGCGGGTGCGCGGCGGCTCGTCGCCCGCCACTGCCGCCGACGCATCAGGGCCGGCGGTTCCGGGGCGGCCGGCTGCTTACGTGGCCGCCCCTTCCCGCTCCGCGTCCGTCAGTTGACCGCTCTGCGGATCGCCAGCGCCGCCATCGGCAGCAGCAGAAGGGCCCCGACGACGTTCAGCCAGCCGTAGCTCGCCTGCGCGACGATCAGTCCGGCGGCCGCGCCGCCGATGCCCGCTGTGGTGCTCATCGCCAGATCGGACAGGCCCTGCGCGGCGGCGCGGGCGGGCTGCGGCACGGAGTCGGTGAGCAGGGCGGAGCCCGAGACCACGCCCGCCGACCAGCCGAGACCGAGCAGGAAGAGCCCGGCGGCTGTCTGCCCGTGGCTCGCGCCGGCCGTGCCGGCGAGCACTGCGGCCGCGCAGAGCAGCCCGGCGGCGAGCCCGATCACCGCGAGCCTGCCGATACGGTCCGCCAGGCGTCCCATCACCGGCGAGAACGCGTACATGCCGGCGATATGGCCGCTGATGACGAGACCGATCAGCTGGATGTCCGCGCCGTGGTGGCTCAGCGCGACCGGTGTCATCGACATGATCGACACCATCGCGGTGTGCGACACGGCGACGGTCACCAGCGCGAGCCGGGCCATGGGCGACTCCCGCACGGCCCGCAGCCCGGCCCGCAGTGAACGCGCCTCGGGGGAGCGGTCGGCGGGCGACAGCGCCCGGGCGGTGAGCAGCGGATCGGGACGCAGCAGCACGAGGACCAGCGCCGCCGAGACGAGGAACACCCCGGCCGCCCAGACGAACGGCCCGGCCGCCGCCGGTATGCCGAGCCCGGAGACGCTGCGGCCCGCGGGCGCGGCGATGTTGGGCCCGAGCACCGCTCCGATCGTGGTCGCCCACACCACGTTGGAGATTGCCCGCCCACGCCGCTCGGGCTCGGCCAGGTCGGCGGCGGCGAACCGCGCCTGCAGATTGGCCGACGACGAGGCACCGAAGCCGGCCATGCCGAGCAGCAGCAGCGGGAAGTTGTCGACGACGGCACCGAGCACGACGACACCCGCGCCCAACGCCCCGATCAGATAGGCGAGCACCAGCCCGGGCCGCCGGCCTCGCGCCGTCATCAGCGCGGCCAGCGGAACGGACATGATCGCCGTCCCGGCCACGGTCGCGGTCGGCGCGAGCCCCGACAACGCCTCGGTCCCGCTCACCTGCTGCGCCAGCACCGCGGCCAGTGCGATACCGGTGGCGACGCCGAGACCGCCCAGGATCTGACTGGCGACGAGCACCGCGGTGATCCGCCGCCGGACCACCGCGAGCTCTGCCTCGGAGCCCGGCACGACGGGGGGAGCCTTGTCGATCGACGTCATCACCGACGCAGTGTGACATCTCGTACTGCAGTGCGATACATCGCCCGAACGCTTCCCGGGCCCGGTCGATGTGCCGTCGAGGCACAGGGGATCGCGCCCGGCTCAGAACAGCGGCTCCGGAAGCACTCCCTCCAGGGCCAGCAGCTGCCGCTTCGTCTCCAGGCCGCCCCCGAAGCCGCCCAGCTTGCCGTCCGTCTCCACCACACGGTGGCAGGGCACCACCACCGGCAGCGGATTGGAGCCCATCGCCGCGCCCACAGCCTGCGCCGCGCCGGGCTGGCCGACACGGGACGCTAGGTCTCCGTACCCCACGACCGCGCCGTACGGCACGCCTGCGGCGAGCTCGCGCAGCACCTCCCGGTTGAACCCGCCCGACAGGGACCAGTCGAGCGGCAGCGCGAACTCCCGCAGGGCGCCCGCGAAATACGCCTCCAGCTGGCGTACGGGCTCGGCCAGCAGGCCAGTCGCCCGCTCCACCGGCTCGGCGCCGAGCCGGCCGGCCAGCCGGCGCAGAGCCTCGTCGCGTATACCGGCATCGGCATGGAAGACCACACTGGCCAGGCCCTGTTCGGTCGCGGCCAGCAACAGGGGTCCGATGTCCGTGCCCACGACGGTCCACTCGAAGGTCTTCATGCCGACCACCGTACGACCGGGCACTGACAATGCCCGGCCCGTGTCCGTTCGGCCTGGTCAGGGGCGCTTCAGCCCACCGCGTCCCGGACGACGTCCGGGTTGTTGGTGATGATGCCGTCCACGCCGAACCCGTCCACCCGCACGGCGCCGGCCGCGTCGTTCACGGTCCAGGTGCTGACCCCCAGCCGCTTGCCGTGCGGGCCCCTGAGCCGGTGCACGGCGGCCACGTAGTCGGCCGTGAGCGTGGTGTGCGTCGGGTTGATCTGGTCGGTGAATGCCGCGTACGACGGAAGGTCGGCGACCGGCGGCGCACCGAGGAACCCGGTCGTGACGTCCGGGCGCTGTCGGTGCACGGCCCGCACGCTGTCCGCCCCGAAGCTCTGGACGACCAGCCGGTGCCGCACATGCCCGCGGTCGAGCCAGCCCTGCCGGCGCAGCACGCGCAGGGTGTCCTTCTCGATGCCCGGGTAGAGCTGAGGGTTCTTGATCTCGAGCAGCAGCTTCTGGCCGTTGTCGTCGACCCGGTTCAGATACTGCGTGAGCGTCGGCACCCGGGCGCCCGCCCATTTCGCGCCGAACCAGCTGCCCGCGTCCAGGGTCGCGATCTCGGCGGCCGTGAAGTCCTCGACCTTCCACGGCGCCCGCGCGGGGAAGCGCTGCTCGACGTCGGTGGTGCGGGCGAGCGAGTCGTCGTGGACGACGACGAGCTCGCCGTCCTTGGTGCGCTGGACGTCGTTCTCGACCCACTCGATGCCCAGGTCGGCGGCGAGATCCACCGCCGCGAGCGTGTTCTCCGGGGCGTAGGCGGAGGCGCCTCGGTGCGCGATCACGGCGGGCGCGGTGTGCCGGACGGCAGACCTGGTGCCGCTCGGGGCGGCCTCGGCAACGGGACCGGACAGCAGGCTCGCTGCGACCGCCAGAACGGAGGCCGCGGTTGCTGTGACGGGGCGTGTGTACACCTTGACTCCTCACGACGTCGTGTCACGGACGGGCCGAGAGTGACATCCGGCGTTCAACGCGGGACAGGTGAAGGATGGCCAGAAAGTGAACGGACCGGCTCAGAACGCTCCCGGCCTCGGTAAACGTGTCGACAAATCCCCGCTCAGACATTTGCTTACCGGAGCGGGAGCCATACCCTCGCCACCTGACCGGACGTTCCGTCAGGGGCCGCGGCGGGATCATCAGGAGCGAAGGGTGTACGGGCATGCAGGCAACGGTGGACGGCTTCGGCTACGGACTCGTCACCCCCGTGGCCGCCTATGTGATGGCGTGTCTCGGCGGTGCTCTGGGCCTGCGCTGCACGACCAGATCCGTCCGCAGCCGGCGCTCGTTCAGGGCCGGCTGGCTCGCCCTCGGCGCGATCGCCATCGGCTCGGGCATCTGGACCATGCACTTCATCGCCATGATGGGCTTCACCGTCGAGCCGGCCCCGATCAGCTACGACCGCCCTGTCACCTTCGCCAGTCTGGGCATCGCCATCGTGATGACCGGTGTCGGGATCTTTCTCGTCGGATACCGCGGCGCCACCCCCATGGCGCTCGTCACGGGCGGCACGATCACCGGCCTGGGAGTGGCGTCCATGCACTACCTGGGCATGGCGGGGATGCGGTTCCAGGGCCGCTTCGAGTACGACACCACGACCGTCGTCCTCTCCGTCGTGATCGCCGTCGTCGCCGCCACCACCGCCCTGTGGGCCGCCGTGTCCGTGCACGGCTTCCTGGCCAGCGTCGGCGCGAGCCTCGTGATGGGCGTCGCGGTGACCGGCATGCACTACACCGGTATGGCCGCCGTCAGCGTGCATCTGCACGGTGCGGCCGGCTCCGCCGGCAGCGGCGAGGAGCCCGCCGCGCTGCTCGCGCCCCTGCTCGTCGGCCCCGTGATCTTTCTGCTGCTCGCCGGGGTCGTGGTGATGTTCGACCCGCTACTGGTGATGGGGGAGCCGGACCGTGAGGGGCCCGGCAGGGGGGCGGCCCTGCGACCCGGGGTGCCCGCCCAGCGCACCGGCAGCCCGCAGGGCCGCCGGGCGCCCGCCTGGGCCGCCGACCGCTCCTCGCGGCAGGAGCCACCGCGCACCGAAGGCCGGTGACCGCCGGGCCGCCCGCCCCGGCCCGCGATCGGCACCCGGATTGTCAGTGGTGGGTCGTACGGTGGATCCATGCGGCCAGTTTCCAAGATCGAACGTACGGTGGCGCCCTTCGAGGTCGTCAGTCCCTACCAGCCCAGCGGCGACCAGCCCACGGCCATCGCCGACCTGGAGCGCCGGGTCCGTGCGGGTGAGAAGGACGTCGTCCTGCTCGGCGCCACCGGCACCGGTAAGTCGGCGACCACCGCCTGGATGATCGAGAAGCTGCAGCGCCCCACCCTGGTGATGGCGCCGAACAAGACGCTGGCCGCCCAGCTGGCGAACGAGTTCCGCGAGCTCCTGCCGAACAACGCGGTCGAGTACTTCGTCTCGTACTACGACTACTACCAGCCCGAGGCGTACGTCCCCCAGTCGGACACCTACATCGAGAAGGACTCCTCGATCAACGAGGAGGTCGAGCGGCTGCGCCACTCCGCCACGAATTCGCTCCTCACCCGGCGCGACGTGATCGTGGTCGCCTCCGTTTCCTGCATCTACGGCCTCGGTACGCCGCAGGAGTACGTCGACCGGATGGTGCAGCTCAAGGTCGGTGACGAGATCGACCGCGATCAGCTGCTGCGCCGATTTGTCGACATCCAGTACACGCGCAACGACGTGGCGTTCGCCCGCGGCACCTTCCGCGTCCGCGGCGACACCATCGAGATCTTCCCGGTCTACGAGGAGCTCGCCGTCCGCATCGAGATGTTCGGCGACGAGATCGAGGCACTGTCCACACTCCATCCGCTCACGGGCGAGATCCTCAGCGAGGACCAGTCGCTGTACGTCTTCCCCGCCAGTCACTACGTGGCGGGCCCCGAGCGCATGGAGAAGGCGGTCGTCGGCATCGAGGCCGAGCTGGAGCAGCGCCTCGCCGAGCTCGACAAGCAGGGCAAGCTCCTGGAGTCCCAGCGGCTGCGCATGCGCACGACGTACGACATCGAGATGATGCGCCAGATCGGCTCCTGCTCCGGCATCGAGAACTACTCGATGCACTTCGACGACCGCGACCCCGGCTCCCCGCCCAACACCCTCCTCGACTACTTCCCCGAGGACTTCCTCCTCGTCATCGACGAGTCGCATGTCACCGTTCCGCAGATCGGCGCCATGTACGAGGGCGACGCGTCCCGCAAGCGGACCCTCGTCGACCACGGCTTCCGGCTGCCCTCCGCGCTCGACAACCGGCCGCTGAAATGGGAGGAGTTCAAGGAGCGCATCGGCCAGACCGTCTATCTGTCGGCGACCCCCGGGGCGTACGAACTCTCCCGCGGCGACGGCTTCGTGGAGCAGATCATCCGACCCACCGGCCTCGTCGACCCGGAAGTCGTCGTCAAGCCGACCGAGGGCCAGATCGACGACCTGGTGCACGAGATCCGGCTGCGCACCGAGAAGGACGAAAGGGTCCTGGTCACCACGCTGACCAAGAAGATGTCCGAGGACCTCACCGACTACTTCCTCGAACTGGGCATCCAGGTCCGCTATCTGCACAGCGACGTCGACACCCTGCGCCGGGTCGAGCTCCTGCGCGAGCTGCGGGCCGGCGAGTACGACGTCCTGGTCGGCATCAACCTCCTGCGCGAGGGCCTGGACCTTCCCGAGGTGTCCCTGGTGGCGATCCTCGACGCCGACAAGGAGGGTTTCCTGCGCTCCGGCACCTCGCTGATCCAGACCATCGGCCGCGCGGCGCGCAATGTCTCCGGACAGGTTCATATGTACGCGGACAAGATCACTCCGGCGATGGAGAAGGCCATCGAGGAGACCAACCGCCGCCGCGAGAAGCAGATCGCGTACAACACCGAGCGGGGCATCGACCCGCAGCCGCTCCGCAAGAAGATCAACGACATCGTCGCCACCATCGCGCGCGAGGAGATCGACACCGAGGAGCTGCTCGGCACGGGCTACCGGCAGGCGAAGGCCGAGAAGCCGGGGAAGGGCGCCAAGGCCCCGGTGCCCGCACTCGGTGGCAGGGCGGGCAAGGCCGGCAGGAAGGGCGAGGTGCTCACCGACCGTCCCGTTGCCGAACTGACGGGGATCATCGAGGAGATGACCGACCGGATGCGGGCCGCCGCCGCCGACCTGCAGTTCGAGATCGCCGCCCGGCTGCGCGACGAGGTGGGCGAACTGAAAAAGGAACTGCGCCAGATGAAGGAAGCGGGCCTCGCCTGAGGCCGCGCACCTGCTGTGTTGCAAGACCGACACAAAAACCCGCCAAAGGTGCTGCATCGTTGACGCAACTGCGTAGGGTGCTGGTCAGCCGCACATATGGGCGGTGGCATAACAGGGAGAAGGGGACAGCGCGTGACGGTCAACATGACCAAGGGGCAGGCGATCAGCCTGCAGAAGAGCGACGGGGGCACCCTCACGGCTGTGCGAATGGGGCTCGGCTGGCAGGCAGCGGCTCGCCGCGGTCTGTTCGGCTCGCGCACCAGGGAGATCGACCTGGACGCGTCGGCGGTGCTGTTCGCCGACAAGCAGCCGGTGGACGTGGTGTTCTTCCGCCACCTCGTCAGCGACGACGGATCGGTGAAGCACACCGGTGACAACCTGGTCGGCGGCGCCGGTTCGGGCGGCGACGACGAGGCGATCCTCGTCGACCTGCAGCGGGTACCGGTCCACATCGACCAGATCGTCTTCACGGTGAACTCCTTCACCGGCCAGACGTTCCAGGAGGTGCAGAACGCCTTCTGCCGCATCGTCGACGAGACGAACGGACAGGAGCTCGCCCGGTACACGCTCGACGGCGGTGGCCAGTACACCGCGCAGATCATGGCGAAGGTCCACCGCGCCGGCGCCGGCTGGCAGATGACGGCCCTCGGCAACCCCGCCAACGGCCGCACCTTCCAGGACCTGATGCCGTCGATCCTGCCGCACCTGTAGGCACGGCCGCGCCCGGCGGCCGGCACCAGCGCAGGCACGTCGGGCTCGCACGGACGAACACGCAGCTCCCGGAGGCAACAGGCCGCCGGGAGCTGCACCGCTACCACCACCGCTCAGCATCGAGCACAGCACGAGGGGACAAGGCGATGACGGCCGAGCTGGTCCGGGGGCAGAACCACCCACTGCCCACCACCCGCCTGGAGATACGGGTGTCGGCAGGTCATCCGGTCGTGGCCTGCGGCAGCTGCTCCGACGAGCGGGGGGCCGTGCACGAGGAGTGGATCGCCCATCCCGGTGCGCCTGTTGTCCCCGGCATCGAGGTCCCCCGGCAGGCCACCGAAGCTCCCCGCTTCGCCGTCGACCTGAGCGCGGTGCCCGCTGCCGTGCACCAGGTGAACGTGCTGCTCGCGCTCCCCGAAGGCACCGGCGGCCCGGCCCAGTTCGGCGCCACCGCCGCCCCCTTCCTCGTCGTCGTCGGCGACGACGGCACCGAGGTGGCGAGCTTCACCATCACCGGCCTGGACACTGAGACCGCGCTCGTCGCCGTCGAGCTGTACCGCCGCCAGGGGGCCTGGAAGGTACGGGCCATGGGCCAGGGATACGCGGGCGGCCTCGCCCAGCTGCTCGGCGACCAAGGGCTGGTGAACGCCCACGAGAAGGCCGCGGAGATCCAGCGGACGGCCGTGCCGCGTACCCCCCGCACCGAGCCCGCCCAGCTGAACAGCAGGGGTGCCGACGGCGCCCACGTCCGGCCCGCCGCGCCCCGGTCCCAGCCACCGGGCCAGGACCCGGCCGCGGGTGCGCAGTCCGGTGCCGCAACAGGTTCCTCCGTCGCCCAGCCGCCCACCACCCCCGACGCGCCGCCGGGATCGGGCGGACCCATCGACTACGCACACCCGCGCCGCCGCTCCGCGCCGCCGCCACCGCCCCCGGCCGCGCCGGCGGCGGAGCCGGGACAGTTCGCGCGCCCGGTCGCGGGCGACGCCACCGGCTGGTCCATGGAGGAGCGCCTCTACAACCAGATCTGGGGGATGTTCGAGGATCTGGCCCGAACCGTCGCTGCCTACCGCAGTGCCGTCGAGTTCGCCGAGTCCCGCATGGACCAGGAGATCGACCAGGCGCTGTCCGACCCGCGCAGCCGCATCGGCGGGACCGGGAACGCGGCCAGGACGGCCGCCCGTGACAAGTGCGAGCAGCTGACCACGCAGGCACGCCAGGCGCTCGACCGTGACGTGACCCAACTGGCCGCCGAGTCCGATGTCGTCGAGCCCGCGCTGCCGCCTGCCTTCGCCCGCTGGGACAACCCCGCCTGGCACGCCTACCGGGTGCCCATGGAGATCCCGATGGCGCTCCGCCTCGGCGATCTCCAGCTGCCCGAGACCCCGGAGCTGCTCATCCCGTTCCTGATCCGGCTGCCGCTGGAGCGCGGGCTGTGGGTGGACAGCGGCCGTACCGGTTCCGAGGCCGCGATGATGCTGGACGAGGGCCAGTTGAAGAAGCTCGCGATGGACTGCGCGGTCACCCACGCGGCCCGGCTGCTCGCCGTCTATCCGGCGGGTGAGTTCACGGTCCACGCCATCGACCCGGCGGGCACGGCGGCTGCCTCGCTCGCACCGCTGGTCGACTCCGGTGTGCTGGCCGCGCCGCCGGCACGGGGCGCGCAGGGCGTCAGCGACACCCTCGCCAAGCTCACCCAGCGGGTCGACCTGGTGAGCATGGCGGTGCGCGGGGGAGCGGCCGACGCGCTTCCGCCCGACCTGGACACCGCGGAACAACTGCTGATCGTCAACGACTTCCCGCACGGCTTCGACGACCGGGCCGTCACCCAGCTCCGCTATCTCGCCGACGAGGGCCCGGCGGTCGGCGTGCATCTGATGATGGTCGCGGACCGCGAGGACGCCAGCGCGTACGGACCGGTTCTCGATCCGCTGTGGCGCTCACTGCTGCGCATCACGCCGGTCCCGGACGACCACCTGGCCGATCCATGGGTCAGGCACGCCTGGACGTACCAGCCGCTCGCGGTGCCGCCGGGCAGCGCGGTGCTGCGTCAGGTGCTGGATCAGGTGGCCGCCGCCCGTCGGGCATGGGGCCGCTGAACTGGTCTTTTGAGCGTCCTTTACCAAGCCCTTTACCTTTCCTTGGCGATGCCTGTACCCTTCCTTTATCGGAGGGGAGTACTCCCGAACGCGGCGTACCCGTCAATACGGACCGACATCGGTCCCGGGGCGCCGGCCATGGCGGCAGGAACCGCTCATGGTGGAAGAGACCTCCGGCAGCGACAACGCTGTTCAGTTGCCGTACGACGCCGGAGGCGCAGTGGACGTTTCAATGACCATGTGGCTGCTGACCATTCTTGGTCTGTCAGCCCTGATAGCCGTCGACTTCTTCATCGGGCGCAAGCCTCATGATGTGTCGATCAAGGAAGCCGGAATCTGGACGGTCGTCTGGATCGTCCTGGCCGCGCTCTTCGGCCTCGGCCTGCTGGTGTTCGGCGAGAGCCAGGCGTCCGGAGAGTTCTTCGCGGGCTTCATCACCGAGAAGTCGCTCAGTGTCGACAATCTCTTCGTCTTCGTCCTGATCATGGCGAAGTTCTCGGTCCCCTCCCATCTGCAGCAACGGGTGCTGCTCTTCGGCGTGCTGATAGCCCTCGTGCTGCGTGCGGTCTTCATCGCCGCGGGTGCGGCGATCATCGCCAGCTTCTCGTGGGTCTTCTTCATCTTCGGCGCGTTCCTCATCTACACCGCCTGGAAGCTCGTGCAGGAAGCGCGTTCCGGCGGGGAGGAAGAGGAGTTCGAGGAGAACCGGCTGCTGAAGTCGGTCGAGAAGAAGTTCGGCGTCGCCGACAAGTACCACGGCACGAAGCTCTTCATCCGCAACAACGGCAAGCGCGTCATGACCCCGCTGATGGTGGTCATGCTCGCCATCGGCACCACCGATGTGCTGTTCGCGCTGGACTCGATCCCTGCGATCTTCGGCCTCACCCAGGACCCGTACATCGTCTTCACGGCCAACGCCTTCGCCCTGATGGGTCTGCGTCAGCTGTACTTCCTCATCGGCGGACTGCTGCGCAAGCTGGTCCACCTCAGCTACGGCCTGTCGGTGATCCTGGGCTTCATCGGCGTCAAGCTGGTGCTGCACGCACTCCACGAGACCGGAGTGCATGTCCCCGAGATCTCGATACCGGTCTCGCTGGCGGTCATCTGCGGCGTGCTGATCGTCACCACGATCACCAGCCTCATCGCCTCCAAGAGGCAGGCCGAACGGGAAGCGGCCGAGGAGCCGAAGGCGTCCGAGGACACCGAGAAGGACTCGGTCGAGGCCTGACGCCTCGCACGACCGACGCACGAGACAAGGGCGGGGCGCGGACGGCAACTGCCGTCCGCGCCCCGCCGCGTTGTGGCACGGTCGCTGCCCGGCTCCGCCGTGCGGATCAGTACGTCACCGTGATCCGCCGCCGGGGCCCGTCCACTCGCACCGTCCCGCCGTAGGGGACGACCAGCTGCGGATCGGTGTGCCCGAAGTCGACGTCGAAGACCGCCATCGTGTCGGGGGCGTAGTCCGTGAGCGCGCGCAGCACCGCCGCCCGTTGACCGTCCGCGTACCGGGCCCGGGCCTCGGCGTCGCCCTGCCGGTCGAAGGACCAGGTCTTGGGGCGGGCCATCAGCAGCGCGGGGAAACGCCGCAGCAGCCCGCGTTCACCCATGTTGCGCAGAATCCGGAACACCTCTTCGGCCGACGGGAGTTCCTCGGAGGTCTCCAGCAGCAGCACACAGCCGTCGTAGGCGCCGAGGTCGGAGCTGATCTCGCGGTCCGCCATCAGCAGCCAGGACAGCACTTCGAGATTGCCGCCCCACGAGCGCCCCTGGACGATGTGGTCGGCCCGGTGCCAGATCCAGCCGGTGCCCGGTTCGGTCTCCGGTTCGGCTTCGAAAGTCGCCCGGTCCGCCCAGTCGCGGTCGATGACGCGGAACCGCTCGGCCGGACGCAGTTCATAGGGACCCGAGGTGAACAACGCGGCCCGCAACGACTCGTCCGTCAGCGGGGCCATGGCCCCCGGGCGGCCGAACTCGCACATCACGCTGGCGCCGTGGTAGCTGACGATGCCGGTGTTCCACAGGAAGCAGTGCAGTGCGGTGTTGTCGCTGAAGCCGAAGAACGGCTTCGGGTTCGCCCGGATCAACTCCCGGTCGAGCAGGGGCAGCACGGTGATCTGGTCGTCGCCGCCGATGCTCGTGATGACGGCCTTGTTGGCGGGGTCGGCGAAGGCGGCATGGATGTCGGCCGCCCGTTCCCGCGGTGTCGAGCCCATCTTCCGTGTGGTCGGGTACTCGACCGGTACGAGCCCGAAGTCCTCCCGCAGCCGTGCCAGTCCCAGCTCGAACGGCAGCGGCAGCAGCCCGGGCAGCCCGCTGGAGGGGGAGAGCACGGCGACCCGGTCCCCGGGCCGGGGCTTGGGAGGGTGGAGGGGCTCCGTCATGATCGGGAGGGTAGCCGTGCCCCGCGTCCCGGGACACCGGATTTCGCTTGCCCCGGGACCACGCGGGGCGGCCCCGGGCCGCGGTCACCAGCCGCGGGCACGCCACTCCGGCAGGTGCGGGCGCTCCGCGCCCAGTGAGGTGTCCTTGCCGTGGCCCGGGTAGACCCATGTCTCGTCCGGGAGTTGGCCGAACAGCTTCGTCTCCACGCCGTCGAGCAGACTGGCGAAGGCCGCCGGGTCCTTGTGGGTGTTGCCCACGCCGCCGGGGAATCGGGCGGCGCCGGGGCGTTCGGTAGAGTGCCGGGGTGCCGGCTGTCCGGTCGGCGCCTTCTTGGGGGGATGAGCGAGACGAGGAACATGCCGGAACCAGCGAGCCCGCCTGCGATAGCACCGAACGAACCCTTGGTCCCATCGATCGAGGCGGCGCGGATGGCGGCGGTGCGCCGTTACGACATCCTCGACACCCCACCGGACGGCGCATACGACCGAGTCGCGGCGCTGGCCGCGCGGCTGTTCGAGGTGCCGGTGGCCACGGTGACGATCGTGGACGAGGACCGGATCTGGTTCAAGGCCACCCACGGCCTGGAAGGCGTCACCGAGATCGGACGTGATCCGGGATTGTGCGCGTCGGCGGTGCTGACCGATGACACCACCGTCATCCCTGACACGTTGCTGGATCCGGTCGCCTGCTCCAATCCGCTGGTCGCCGGCCCGATGGGGGTGCGGTTCTACGCCGCCGCTCCCATCATCACCGCTGACGGGTACCGGCTGGGCACGGTCAACATCCTCGACACCCGCCCCCGCGAGATGAGTGAGGTCGATGCCTCCGCCCTCGGGGACCTGGCCGCCGTGGTGTGTGACCAACTGGAGTTGAGGCTCTCGGCGTTGCACGTGGTGCGCGTCGAGCAGGAGCGCCGCAAGGTCGAGCAGGACAAACGCCAGGCGGAGGAAGAGGCCAGGCAGCGTGCGGAGCGGGACAGAGCGGCCATTGCCGCGTTCGCCTCGACCCTGCAGCGCACCCTGGTGCCTCCCGCACTGCCCGCGGTACCGGGGCTGGAGCTGGCCTGCCATTACAAGACCGCCTCCCCGCAGGAGGTGGGCGGCGACTTCTACGACGTCTTCCCCGTCGGCGGGGGCCGGTGGGCTTTCTTCCTGGGCGATGTGTGCGGGAAGGGCGCTGAAGCCGCCTCGGTCACCTCACTGACCCGCTACACACTGCGAGCTGCAGCCCTCGTCGACGCGGATCCCACAGCCGCGCTGAAGGCACTGAACACGGCGCTGCTGCTGGACGCGGCGGTTGGCACCCGCTTCTGCACCGCCGTCTTCGGCCTGCTGGACCCCGCCGGGGACGGCGGTTTCACGGTCACGCTGGCCACCGGCGGTCACCCGCCCGCCTACCACTTGCGCCCCACCGAGGGCGGCGGGGTGCGGGTCGAAGCGGCCCGCGCCAAGGGCGGCATGCTGGTCGGCGCGTTCGCCGAAGCCGTCTTCGCCTCACGCACCCTGCACCTGGCACCCGGCGAGGGACTGCTGTTGTACACCGACGGGCTGACCGAGGCCCGAACCTCCGATGGCCACATGCTCGCCGATACCGGCCTGACCGACTTCCTGGCCCGCCGGCCGGGACCGTTGAGCGCCGGCGTCCTGATCGACGACACCGTCGCACTGCTGAACACACTCCCTGACACCGAACGCGACGACGTGGCCCTCCTGGCCCTGTCCGTTCCCACCCCCGATGCCGTTCCCACAGGCATCATCACCACCGCTCACAGCGCCGCCGCCCCGACCGCCGACGTCGCCGTCGGGCAGGAGAACCGACGCCCATGACCGACGTATCCCACATCGACGTCCCGTACACCGACGGCGCCCTGGCGGTGATCGAACTGTCCGGCGAATTCGACATCACCACCGCACCCACCGTACGGTCCCGCGCCCTGGACCTCATCGCGGCCGGACATCCCGACCTGGTCGCCGACCTCGCGGGCGTCACCTTCTGCGACTCCTCTGGGCTGGGAACCCTCATCGGTATCTGGCGCTGCGCCAAGGACGCCGACGGCTCCCTGACCCTGGCGGCCATTCCCGAACGGCTGGGCCGCCTGCTCAACGTCACCGGGATGGACACTTTGCTCCCCGCCTACCCCAGCACCGAAGCCGCGCTCGTGGCACGCCGGGGCAATCGCTTCACCGCCTGAAAACCCCTCACGCGCGCAACCGGTTTCAGCGGGTTTCGCCTGGCACGGCACAGCATCACGGCCAAGCGCGCGGGGGGGGCATGACCAAGCGCGCGCCGCGACCTACGTACTGATCGCGACGCGCTCGGCCGCTCTGTCCAGGGCGCCACACATCGGTGCGGCGGCTTCGGCCGAGCCACCCCGCACCCGCGGATCAACGCCCCCGGAGTGATCCAATCCTTTTGAAGACCATTTCGTCATTTCGTCAGGAGTTATGAGAACGGTTACCAGCCTCGTGCTCGCCACTCCGCGAGGTGGGGCCGCTCCGTGCCGAGGGAGGTGTCGTTACCGTGGCCGGGGTAGACCCACGTCTCGTCGGGCAGGGCGCCGAACAGTTTTGCCTCCAGGCCGTCCATCAGGGCGTTGAACTCCTCCGGCTGTGTTGTCCGGCCAGGACCGCCCGGGAAGAGGCAGTCGCCCGTGAACACGTGCGGGTGGCCGTGCGGGTCGTCGTAGACCAGGGCGATCGAGCCCGGGGTGTGGCCCACCAGGTGGCGCGCGGTCAGCTCGACCCGGCCGACGCGGATGACATCGCCGTCGTCCACGAGGACATCCGTCGGGACGGGGATGCCCTCGGCGTCGTGCCGTCCGGCGTAGGTCCGGGCGCCGGAGGCCCGCACCACGTCGGCGAGCGCCTGCCAGTGATCGCCGTGGCGGTGTGTGGTGACGACCGACGCGATCGAGTCGTCGCCGATCATGCCGAGCAGGGTCCCCGGCTCGTTGGCCGCGTCGATGAGCAGTTGCTCGTCCGTGGCGCGGCAGCGCAGAAGGTAGGAGTTGTTGTCCATCGGGCCGACCGCGACCTTGGTGATCATCAGGTCGGTCAGTTCGTGAACGTCCGCAGGGCCGCCGACCTTCACCACTCCGCTGTACGTCATGGAGGTCAGCCTATAGCGGGGGCAGTACGGGCAGCAGGGCTCCCGCGGTGTCCAGGTCCGCCCCGTCGCGACGGCCCGCGAGCCAGCCCACCAGGGACGGCGCGGAACCGGTCACCGTCACCGGAGCGCCCTCGGTGCTGCCCGTGTGCCACTCGGCGCCTGAGCCGCCGGCCGCGACGATCCGGGTCGGCGGGACGTCCGGGCGGCCGGAGAAGCGCTGCGCCAGGAAGTCGATCTCCCGTGCGGTGAAGTCCTCCGGCAGGTCCTCCAGCTCGTAGCCGATGCCGAGGTCGACATGGTGCAGCTCGACCTCGACGAGCCGGCGGAAGGGGACGCGGGCGGCGGCGTCGGTGACGCCGTTGCGCAGCTCGACCGTGCGTTTCCAGTCGGCGGGGAGCGCACCCACGGCCTGGAAGCGTGCGGCGCTGTCCCGTACATCGGCGAGCTGGACGTCCAGCGGCCGCGGCGCGTCCCGCTCGATGTCGGCCTCGCGCGCTTCGCCGCTCGCGTACATCGGGCGGCCCTCGAGAACATTCACGAGCGCGTCGGCGTTGCGGGAGATGTGGGCCAGCAGATGGCCCCGGCTCCAGCCCGGCAGCCGGGTCGGTCCGGTGGCATCGGCGGCTTCCATGGCTTCGGCTGCGGTGAGCAGCCGTTCGGTGGCTTCGCGTACAGAGGCCAGGTCGCGCAAGGGATCGATCATGGGGCCGACGATAGCCCTGCCACACGATCGGGTGAAGGTGGCAGTGGACCGCCGTAAATCGAATGCGCGTGCTATAGCCTGGGGCGAGGCATCCTTGGTTGTCAGGCATTCATCGATCTGGGCGCCCCCTTAGGCTGGAACAGTCTGGGACGGGGGCCGATGCCCCCGCTTCTCTCAAGAAAGGTGCGGACCCGGCGTGGCCGACCGTCTCATCGTTCGTGGCGCTCGCGAGCACAATCTCAAGAACGTCTCGCTCGACCTCCCGCGTGACTCACTGATCGTGTTCACGGGGCTCTCCGGGTCGGGCAAGTCCTCGCTCGCCTTCGACACGATCTTCGCCGAGGGCCAGCGCCGGTACGTCGAATCCCTCTCGTCCTACGCCCGGCAGTTCCTCGGGCAGATGGACAAGCCGGATGTCGACTTCATCGAGGGTCTCTCCCCGGCCGTCTCCATCGACCAGAAGTCGACCTCGCGCAACCCGCGCTCGACGGTCGGCACCATCACCGAGGTCTACGACTACCTCCGCCTGCTGTTCGCCCGGATCGGCAAGCCCCACTGCCCCGAGTGCGGCCGCCCCATCACCCGCCAGTCGCCGCAGGCCATCGTGGACCGGGTGCTCGAGCTGCCCGAGGGCAGCCGCTTCCAGGTGCTCTCGCCGCTGGTGCGCGAGCGCAAGGGGGAGTTCGTCGATCTCTTCTCCGATCTCCAGACCAAGGGATACAGCCGGGCCAGGGTCGACGGGCAGACGATCCAGCTGTCCGAGCCGCCCACGCTCAAGAAGCAGGAGAAGCACACCATCGAGGTGGTCGTCGACCGCCTGACGGTGAAGGACGGCGCCAAGCGGCGGCTGACCGACTCGGTCGAGACCGCACTCGGCCTCTCCGGCGGCATGGTCGTGCTCGACTTCGTCGACCTCCCCGAGGACGACCCCGAGCGCGAGCGGATGTACTCGGAGCATCTGTACTGCCCCTACGACGACCTGTCCTTCGAGGAGCTCGAGCCCCGCTCCTTCTCCTTCAACTCCCCCTTCGGCGCCTGCCCCGACTGCACCGGCATCGGCACCCGCATGGAGGTGGACCCCGAGCTGATCGTCCCGGACGAGGAGAAGTCCCTCGACGACGGCGCGATCCACCCCTGGTCGCACGGCCACACCAAGGAGTACTTCGGCCGGCTCATCGGCGGGCTCTCACAGGCCCTCGGCTTCTCCACCGACATGCCCTGGGCCGGGCTGCCGCAGCGCGCCAGGAAGGCTCTGCTCTTCGGCCACAAGACCCAGGTCGAGGTCCGCTACCGCAACCGGTACGGCCGGGAGCGCGCGTACACCACGCCCGCCTTCGAGGGGGCCGTGCAGTTCGTCAAGCGGCGCCACCAGGAGGCCGAGAGCGACTCCAGCAGGGAGCGCTTCGAAGGCTACATGCGCGAGGTGCCCTGCCCGACCTGTGAGGGCACCCGGCTGAAGCCGATCGTGCTCGCGGTCACGGTGATGGAGAAGTCCATCGCCGAGGTCTCCGCGATGTCGATCAGCGAGTGCGCGGACTTCCTCGGCCGGCTCACGCTGAACGCCCGGGACAAGAAGATCGCCGAGCGCGTGCTCAAGGAGGTCAACGAACGGCTGAAGTTCCTGGTGGACGTCGGCCTGGACTACCTCTCGCTGAACCGCGCGGCCGGCACCCTGTCCGGCGGCGAGGCCCAGCGCATCCGGCTCGCCACCCAGATCGGTTCCGGTCTGGTGGGCGTGCTGTACGTCCTGGACGAGCCGTCCATCGGCCTGCACCAGCGGGACAACCACCGCCTCATCGAGACCCTCGTCCGGCTGCGGGACATGGGCAACACCCTCATCGTCGTCGAACACGACGAGGACACCATCAAGGTGGCCGACTGGGTCGTCGACATCGGCCCCGGCGCGGGCGAGCACGGCGGCAAGGTCGTGCACTCCGGCTCGCTGAAGGAGCTGCTCGCCAACAAGGCGTCGATCACCGGGCAGTACCTCACCGGGAAGCGGTCCATCCCGACACCGGACATCCGCCGGCCGGTCGACCCGGGACGTCAGCTGACGGTCCACGGCGCCCGTGAGAACAACCTGCGCGACATCGACGTCTCCTTCCCCCTCGGCGTCCTCAGCGCCGTCACCGGAGTCTCCGGTTCCGGCAAGTCGACCCTGGTCAACGACATCCTCTACACCCACCTGGCGCGCGAGCTGAACGGCGCCAAGTCGGTGCCGGGACGCCACACCCGCGTCGACGGGGACGACCTCGTCGACAAGGTCGTGCACGTCGACCAGTCGCCCATCGGCCGTACGCCCCGGTCCAACCCGGCCACGTACACCGGTGTCTTCGACCATGTCCGCAGGCTCTTCGCCGAGACCATGGAGGCCAAGGTCCGGGGCTACCTCCCCGGCCGGTTCTCCTTCAACGTCAAGGGCGGCCGCTGCGAGAACTGCTCGGGCGACGGCACCATCAAGATCGAGATGAACTTCCTCCCGGACGTCTATGTCCCGTGCGAGGTCTGCCACGGAGCGCGGTACAACCGGGAGACCCTGGAAGTCCACTACAAGGGCAAGTCCATCGCCGAGGTGCTGGACATGCCGATCGAGGAGGCACTGGACTTCTTCGAGGCCGTCCCGACGATCTCCCGTCATCTGAGGACGCTCAACGAGGTCGGCCTCGGCTATGTGCGCCTCGGCCAGTCCGCGCCGACGCTCTCCGGCGGCGAGGCCCAGCGCGTGAAGCTGGCGTCCGAGCTCCAGAAGCGTTCCACCGGCAGCACGGTGTACGTCCTGGACGAGCCGACGACCGGTCTGCACTTCGAGGACATCAGCAAGCTGATCAAGGTGCTGTCCGGGCTGGTCGACAAGGGCAACACGGTCATCGTCATCGAGCACAACCTCGATGTGATCAAGACCGCGGACTGGGTCGTCGACATGGGTCCGGAGGGCGGCAGCGGTGGTGGCCTGGTCATCGCCGAGGGCACGCCCGAGCAGGTCGCCGGGGTCTCGACCAGCCACACGGGCAAGTTCCTGCGGGAGATCCTGGACGCGGAGCGGATCAGCGACGCGGTGGTGCCGCGTGCCCGGTCGGCGGCCAAGAAGCCGGCAGCCAAGAAGGCGACGGTGAACAGCACCGCCAACGCCACCGCTGTGAAGAAGACGGCCGCGAAGAAGACGGCGGCCAAGAAGACCGTGGCCCGGCCCCGCAAGGCCTGACGGGCCGCCGCGAGCCACCCGGCCCGCAAGGCCGATCCGGAGCCGGAGGGGCGACCGCCCCTCCGGCTCCGGGCCGCACTCGGCAGCCGACTACCCGCTCAGCTCCCATACGTACGGCGGCTCCGCGCCCGTGCGTGAGCAGGTCACCGCAGCAGCCCGCGAGGCAAAGGCCAGCACCTCGCGCCAGCCGTCCGCGCCCAGCCCCTCCAGGGTGTCCGGCGAGAGCGCGCCCCGGACCGCAAGGCCGTGCAGCAGCGCCGCGTTCACCGTGTCACCCGCGCCGATCGTGTCCGCGACCCGCACCGGCGTCGCCGGGACGGAGACCTCCGTCCCGCCCCGCGTCCGTACCGTCAGTCCCTCGGCACCCCGCGTCAGCACCACCACCGCCGGGCCCTCCGGCACACCGCCCAGCCACCGCGCGTCGTCCTCCGAGAGCTTCAGCAGCGAGACATGCGGCAGCCAGCCGGCGAACCGTTCCCGGTAGGCGTCCGCGTCCGGGATCAGGCCCGGCCGGATGTTGGGGTCGAGCAGCGTGAGGAGTCCGCGCTCCGCCTCCCGCCGCAGCAGTTGCTCGTACGCGCTGGCGCCCGGCTCCAGCATCAGCGAACAGGTGCCGAACGCCACGGCCCGCGCCTCGTCCGGCAGCCGCGTCGGCGCCTCGAAGAGCCGGTCGGCGCTGCCCTGCGCATAGAAGCCGTATCCGGCGGAACCGTCCGCGCCGATGGAGGCGACCGCCAGCGTCGTGGGCTCGGGACCACGCGCGACGAGCGAGACGTCGACCCCGGCCGTGCGCAGTCCGGCGAGCAGCGCCTCCCCGAAACCGTCCGTCGACATCCGGGAGCAGAAGGCGGCCTCCGCGCCCAGCCGCCCCAGCGCGACCGCGGTGTTGTACGGCCCGCCGCCGAGGCGCGGCAGCAGCATCGGCAGGGGCTCGCCGTCCCCCTGGGGGACCAGGTCGATCAGGGATTCTCCGGCGACGACGATCACGGCCGCAACGTAACGCATTACCGCCGGACACGGGGAGGCATCCCGCCCGCCGGGCCACGGATCACCGCCGGTATTGTCGGGTCTGTCGCACCTTCCGCGGCCCATGCTCTGACCTGTGGAGTTCTCCATGTCCGGCCACCCCTCAGCCGCCCGCCGCACTGTGCTGAAAGGCGCTGCCCTCGCCGGGGCCGCGGGCCTCGGGGTCGCCGCCTGCTCCACCGAGTCGAAGCTCGGGCACGCGGAGAACCCCACACCGACCGAACCGGTCGAGCTCGGCGCGGCCGACGCCGTCCCGGTCGGCGGCGCCAGGCTCTACCGCGAGCAGCGCCTGGTGGTGAGCTGCCCCGCCGAAGGCCGGTACAAGGCGTTCAGTGCGCAGTGCACCCACGCGGGCTGCGTGCTCGACAAGCTCGAAGGCACCGTGGGCAACTGCCCGTGCCACGGCAGCCGCTTCGACGTCACCACCGGCAAGGCGCTGGAGGGGCCGGCGACCGTGCCGCTCCCGGAGGTCCCGATCCAGGCGAAGGGCGGCAGGCTCGTCGCCGGCCCCGGCGCCTAGCCACAGCGATCAGTCCCAGGCCCAGTCGATCCCGAGGATCCCGGGCCGTACCCCCTGCTCGACGAGATGGACCGTACGGTGCCGTCCGCTCAGCGTCAGGTCGGTCCGGGCCCCGCGCGGCGCGCCCGTCGTCGCCTGCGCGAACCGCCGGCACCGCACCGGCAGCGCTCCCTCGTCGAACCGCACCTGCAGGACGTACTGCCCGCCCGCGAAGGTGAAGCCGCGGACGTACTCGCTGCTCGGGCCGCCGGTGCCGTCCTCGAAGCCGTAGCCGAAGAAGTACGTCTCACCGGCGCGCAACCGCGCGTCGAAGAGCAGCTCCGCGACGATGATCCCGGTCTCGCGATGCCATCTCACCCGGCCCGTACGGCAGTTCTCCAGCGCGCTGACCCGTACCTGCGACGGGTCGCAACCCGGGTCCCCGCGGTGGATGGCCAGGTAGCGGTCGATGCCGTCGCGGTGGGCGCGTACGACTTGCTGCGAGTCGCGCCCCAGCAGTTCGCGCCCCGCGCCGATCCGTACCCGTTCGTGGTGCCCGACCGTGTGCAGTCCGCCGTCCGTCGGCGACTCCAGATCGGCGAGCAGTTTCTCCACGGCGCCGGAGGCCTCGACCAGGGAACGGAAGGAGCGGCCCGCCGGACGCTCGGCGTCGCGTGCGCCGCCCTCGCCGGTGTCGAGCAGCCGCGTCAGGGAGTTGCCGGGCAGCTCCAGCACCTCCTCCAGCGCCCGCACGGCCCGCAGCGACTCCGGGCGCTGCGGTCGGCGCGCACCCTGCTGCCAGTAACTGAGGCTGGTGACGCCGACCTTGACACCGCGGTGCGCGAGATGGTGCTGGACGCGCTGGAGCGGCAGTCCGCGTACGGCGAGAGCCGCGCGCAGCGCCAGATGGAACGGCCCGGTGTGCAGCACCTGTGCCAGATCGGCCTCGGTGTGACCCATGGGAACCCTCCAGCGGCTTCGGGCAGCGGTTGCGGCGAGCCGCAAGGTCCGCCAGTGAACGTTCACGACGGGAGCGGGGCGGTGTGGGCGGCCGGCGAAGGCTGTCCAGATGGAGCGGGAGGAGATGTTCACATCCCGGCTGTGGCATTCACAGTCCCGTGTCCCCCGCATTGAAGCGTGTTGACCTGCTCTCGACAAGGATTGATGCTCGAACAGCGACCGGACGTTCTCCTGCGACCGCTCCGACGACCGCTGCAACGGGGCCTCGCACGCCCGGCACGACGACAACGGCTCCTTCTTCTGGACCCACTCGCTCTATCGGATCGGGGCGTGAGCGCGATGCGGATCCCGGCAGCCTCCCTCGCCGCGGGCCTCACGGCCTGCCTCTCGCTCGGCGCCATCGGCTCGGCGACCGCCGACGGCGGCGAGCCCCCCTCGGCCCGTGCGGCGGCGTCCCGGCCGGCCGCCACCCCACAGTCAGGTGCCTGCCTCCCCGGCGGCACGGTCTTCCGGGAACGGCGGACCGACGCCCGCTACACCGGCAGGGGCAGCCGGCTGCGCCCCGCCGTGGGGGACGTCGTGTGCACGGGCGGCGTGGCCGGCACCACGCTGACCGTTCACCTCCCCACCGCCCGTGCCGACAGGCTCACGTACGTGCGGCAGGGGAGAACCGGCGGCGACACCGCCCCCGGGGACAGCCGCGGGGACAACGCGGCGGTCACCGTCGCGTGGGTGGTCGCCGGTGCGGGCGCGGGCGTCGCCGTCGCCCTGTGCGCGGTGACCGCCGTACGCCTGCGCCGCCGGCCCTGAGGACTCCGTCCCGAGCCGCCCCGACCACCGGGCGCCCGCAGCCGTACGACGGCCGCGGGCGCCCGGGCCATGCAGTGGACCATGGACGGAGTGTCACCGCCCGACAGTAGGGTGGACGCCATGGCAGACCCCTCCAGCTACCGGCCCGCGCCGGGAGAGATCCCCGACTCTCCGGGGGTCTACAGGTTCCGCGACGAGCACCGCCGGGTGATCTACGTCGGGAAGGCCAAGAGCCTGCGCCAGCGCCTCTCGAGTTACTTCCAGGACGTGGCGAATCTGCACCCGCGGACGGCGACGATGGTCACGACAGCGGCCTCCGTCGAGTGGACCGTGGTCTCCACCGAGGTTGAGGCGCTGCAGCTGGAGTACTCCTGGATCAAGGAGTACGACCCGCGGTTCAACGTCAAGTACCGCGACGACAAGAGCTATCCGTATCTCGCCGTGACGCTCAACGAGGAGTTCCCGCGCGTCCAGGTGATGCGCGGCGCCAAGCGCAAGGGCGTGCGCTACTTCGGTCCGTACGGCCACGCCTGGGCGATCCGCGAGACCGTCGATCTGATGCTCCGTGTCTTCCCCGTACGCACCTGCTCCGCCGGGGTCTTCAAGAACCACGCGCAGAAGGGCCGTCCCTGCCTCCTCGGCTACATCGGCAAGTGCTCGGCACCCTGCGTGGGCCGGGTCACCCCCGAGGAGCACCGCGAACTGGCCGAGGAGTTCTGCGACTTCATGGCCGGCCGCACCGGCACGTACATCCGCCGTCTGGAGAAGCAGATGACGGCGGCGGCCGACGAGATGGAGTACGAGCGGGCGGCCCGGCTGCGGGACGACATAGGTGCGCTCAAGCGTGCCCTGGAGAAGAACGCCGTCGTGCTCGCGGATGCCACCGACGCCGATCTGATCGCCGTCGCGGAGGACGAGCTGGAGGCCGCCGTCCAGATCTTCCACGTCCGCGGCGGCCGGGTGCGCGGACAGCGCGGCTGGGTCACCGACAAGGTCGAGGCCGTGGACACCGCCGGCCTCGTCGAGCACGCGCTGCAGCAGCTGTACGGCGAGGAGCGCGGCGACGCCGTCCCCAAGGAGGTCCTCGTCCCGGCACTGCCCGAGGACACGGCCGCGGTCAGCCAGTGGCTCGCCGTCCGCCGCGGGGCCAACGTCTCGCTGCGCATCCCTCAGCGCGGTGACAAGAAGGACCTGATGGAGACCGTCCAGCGCAACGCCCAGCAGGCGCTCGCGCTGCACAAGACCAAGCGCGCCAGCGATCTCACGACCCGCTCCCGGGCGCTGGAGGAGATCGCCGAGGCCCTCGGCCTGGACTCGGCTCCGCTGCGGATCGAGTGCTTCGACATCTCCCACCTCCAGGGCGAGGACGTCGTCGCCTCGATGGTGGTCTTCGAGGACGGCCTGGCGCGCAAGAGCGAGTACCGGCGCTTCCAGATCAAGACCTTCGAGGGCCAGGACGACGTCCGCTCGATGCACGAGGTGATCGGCCGCCGTTTCCGCCGCTATCTCGCCGAGAAGGACAAGACCGGCGAGTGGATCGGCGAGGACGCCCCCGAGGACGACGGCAGGCCCAAGCGCTTCGCCTACCCGCCCCAGCTCGTCGTCGTCGACGGCGGACAGCCGCAGGTGGCCGCCGCCCGGCGCGCGCTCGACGAGCTCGGCATCGACGACGTCGCCGTCTGCGGCCTGGCCAAGCGGCTGGAAGAGGTCTGGCTGCCGGGTGAGGACGACCCGGTGGTCCTGCCGCGCTCCAGCGAGGGCCTCTACCTCCTGCAGCGGGTGCGGGACACGGCGCACGACTTCGCGATCCGCTACCAGCGCTCGAAGCGGACCAAGCGCATCAGGACCAGCCCGCTCGACGCGGTCCCCGGCCTCGGCGAGACCCGCAAGAGGGCCCTGATCAAGCACTTCGGGTCGGTCAAGCGGCTGCGGCAGGCGACAATCGATCAGATCTGCGAGGTGCCCGGCATGGGCCGCAAGACGGCGGAGTCCGTGGCCGTGGCCCTCGCCGAGGCGGCTCCGGCCGTTCCTGCCGTGAATACGGCGACCGGAGAGATCCTTGAAGAGAGCGACGGGGGCAGCACGACATGACAGAGCACGATGGAGACGGAGCAGCAGACGTGAGTACGGGCACCACGATCGAGCCCGGCGGAGCCGCGGAGGCGGCCATCCCCGAGCTGGTCATCATCTCCGGTATGTCCGGCGCCGGGCGCAGCACGGCCGCCAAGTGTCTGGAGGACCTCGGCTGGTTCGTCGTCGACAACCTCCCGCCCGCGCTGATCCCCACCATGGTGGAGCTCGGCGCCCGCTCGCAGGGCAATGTCGCCCGGATCGCCGTCGTCGTCGACGTACGCGGCCGGCGGTTCTTCGACAACCTCCGCGAGTCCCTCGCCGACCTGGACTCCAAGCAGGTCACCAGGCGGATCGTCTTCCTCGAGTCCTCCGACGAGGCCCTGGTCCGCCGCTTCGAGTCGGTGCGCAGGCCGCACCCGCTGCAGGGGGACGGCCGGATCGTCGACGGCATCGCCGCCGAGCGTGACCTGCTCCGCGAGCTGCGCGGGGACGCCGACCTGGTGATCGACACCTCCAGCCTGAACGTGCACGAGCTGCGCGCCAAGATGGACGCCCAGTTCGCCGGCGACGAGGAGCCGGAGCTGCGGGCGACCGTCATGTCGTTCGGCTTCAAGTACGGGCTGCCCGTCGACGCGGATCTCGTCGTCGACATGCGCTTCCTGCCGAACCCGCACTGGGTCCCGGAGCTGCGCCCGTTCACCGGACTGAACGAGGAGGTGTCGAACTACGTCTTCAACCAGCCCGGCGCCAAGGAGTTCCTCGACCACTACACGGAGCTGCTCCAGCTGATCGCCGCCGGCTACCGCCGCGAGGGCAAGCGGTACGTGACCATCGCCGTCGGCTGCACCGGCGGCAAGCACCGCTCCGTGGCCACGTCCGAGAAGCTCGCCGCCCGGCTCTCCTCCGCGGGCATCGAGACCGTCGTCGTCCACCGTGACATGGGGCGCGAGTGACCGGAACCTCTGTCCGTCTGCGGCGGCTGCGCAGGACCGCGCACACGCTCTCGGGACGGAAGCGCGGCGCGCAGCCCAAGGTCGTCGCGCTCGGCGGCGGCATGGGCCTGTCCGCGTCGCTGACGGCGCTGCGCCGTATCACCGGGGACCTCACCGCGGTCGTCACCGTTGCCGACGACGGGGGCTCCAGCGGCCGGCTCCGCGAGGAGCTCGGCGTGCTGCCGCCCGGCGATCTGCGCAAGGCGCTGGCCGCGCTGTGCGGTGACGACGAGTGGGGCCAGACCTGGGCCCGGGTGATCCAGCACCGCTTCCAGTCCCACGGCGATCTGCATGATCACGCGGTCGGCAATCTGCTGATGGTGGCTCTCTGGGAGCAGCTCGGCGACCCGGTCGAGGCGCTGGACCTGGTCGGCAAGCTGCTCGGCGCCCACGGCAGGGTGCTGCCGATGTCCGCCGTCCCGCTGGAGCTGCAGGCTCTCGTACGGGGCCACGATCCGGCGCGCCCGGACGCGGTGGACACCGTACGCGGCCAGGCGACCGTCGCGCTGACCCCCGGTGAGGTGCAGTCCGTGCACCTCGTCCCGCACGACCCGCCCGCCGTGCCGGAGGCCGTCGCCGCCGTGATGGACGCCGACTGGGTGGTTCTGGGTCCCGGATCCTGGTTCTCCTCGGTGATTCCGCATCTGCTGGTGCCCGAGCTGCTGGATGCCCTGGTCGAGACGAAGGCCCGCCGCGTCCTCTCGCTGAACCTCGCGCCGCAACCCGGAGAAACAGAAGGCTTCTCACCGCAGCGTCATTTGGAGGTTTTGGGACGACACGCGCCTAAACTCGCCCTGGACGTGGTGCTGGCCGACGAGGCCGCCGTGCCCGATCGTGAGTCCCTCGCCGACGCAGCCAAGCGCCTGGGCGCCGCGGTCGAGCTGGCCCCCGTGGCTTCGCCCGACGGTGTTCCGAAGCACGACCCGGAGCTGTTGGCCGCTGCGTACGACCGTATTTTTCGGATGCATGGAAGGATCGGCCCATGGCGATGACGGCAGCGGTGAAGGACGAGATCTCCCGGCTTCCCGTCACCCGGACCTGCTGCAGAAAGGCGGAGGTCTCGGCGATCCTGCGGTTCGCGGGCGGGCTGCACCTGGTGAGCGGCCGCATCGTGATCGAGGCGGAGCTGGACACCGGCATCGCCGCGCGGCGGCTCAAGCGGGACATCCTGGAGATCTTCGGCCACAGCTCCGAGCTGATGGTCATGGCGCCCGGCGGGCTGCGGCGCGGCTCGCGCTACGTCGTACGGGTGGTGGCGGGCGGTGACCAGCTGGCCCGCCAGACGGGACTCGTCGACGGGCGCGGGCGACCGATCCGCGGCCTGCCGCCGCAGGTCGTCTCCGGTGCCACCTGTGACGCGGAGGCCGCCTGGCGCGGGGCGTTCCTGGCCCATGGCTCGCTGACGGAGCCGGGCAGGTCCTCCTCGCTGGAGGTCACCTGCCCGGGACCCGAGGCCGCCCTCGCCATGGTCGGCGCGGCACGCCGGCTCTCCATCGCCGCGAAGGCGCGCGAGGTGCGCGGAGTGGACCGCGTCGTCGTCCGTGACGGTGACGCGATCGGCGCGCTGTTGACGCGGCTGGGGGCGCACGAGTCGGTGCTCGCCTGGGAGGAGCGGCGGATGCGCCGCGAGGTCCGCGCCACCGCCAACCGCCTGGCCAACTTCGACGACGCCAACCTCCGCCGTTCGGCGCGGGCCGCCGTCGCCGCCGGTGCCCGGGTCCAGCGTGCGCTGGAGATCCTGGGCGAGGAGGTGCCCGAGCACCTCGCCGCAGCCGGACGGCTGCGGATGGACCACAAGCAGGCGTCGCTCGAGGAGCTGGGCGCGCTCGCCGATCCGCCGCTGACGAAGGACGCGGTCGCGGGCCGTATCCGCCGGCTGCTGGCGATGGCCGACAAGCGGGCCCAGGACCTCGGTATCCCGGGCACGGAGTCCAACCTCAGCGAGGAGATGGCCGACGGCCTCGTGGGCTGACGCACCGTCCGCCTGAAACACCGTCCGATCGCTTTCCCACCGCTGCCGGTGTCCCTCGAGGGGGCACCGGCAGCGGTCTGTTGTTCGCCCGTGGGTCCTGTTCCCCCATATGCCGCGTGTGGCTGTCTTGACATGGCCATGGGGCGTGATGAGTCTGGCGTCTGTTCACTTTCCTGGCACAAACCAGCAAGGGGGGCTTATGAGACGCAGAGCGAGATCGATCCTCGCCGCGGCTTCACTGCTGACCGCCACACTGGCGGCCGCACCGATCGCCCATGCCGAACCCGGAGGCGGGAACGGCGACGGACTGTCCGTCTGGCACGCGAAGGTCAGCAAGGCACAGGTGCCGCTGGTCCTCGCGGCGGGCGCCGACGGGCACGAACTGAGCGAACGCGTGCCCGCCCAGGGCACCGCCACCGTCGAGCTCCATCTGACGGAACAACAGGCCGGCGAACTGCGCGAGCAGGGCATCGGCATCACCGAGCACACCGTCTCCACGGCGGCGCGCAATCGGACCGCAGCCGCAGGCGACGGCGTCTTCCGCCCGTACAGCGGCGAGGACGGCCTGCGGCGAGAGATCCTCGCGACCGCACAGGCCAACCCCGGCCTCACCAAGGTCATCAGCATCGGCAAGACGGTCAAGGGCCAGGACATCCTCGCCCTCAAGCTGAGCAAGGGCGCCGCCACCTCCAAGGACGGCTCCAAGCCCGCGACGCTCTACATGTCCAACCAGCACGCCCGCGAGTGGATCACCCCGGAGATGACCCGGCGGCTGATGCACCACTACCTCGCCAACTACGGCAAGGACCCGCAGGTCACCAGGATCGTGAACAGCTCCGAGCTGTGGTTCGTCCTCTCCGCCAACCCGGACGGCTACGACTACACCTTCACCGGCACCGGAGCCCGCCAGTGGCGCAAGAACATGCGCGACAACAACGGTGACGGGAACATCGGGCCGGGCGACGGCGTCGACCTCAACCGCAACTTCGCCTACAAGTGGGGCTACGACAACGAGGGTTCGTCCCCCGACCCGTTCGACGAGACCTTCCGCGGCACCGGCCCGGCCTCCGAGCCGGAGACCAGGGCCATCGACGCGTTCCAGAAGCGCATCGGCTTCGCCTACGGCATCAACTACCACTCCGCGGCCGAACTGCTGCTGTACGGAGTGGGCTGGCAGGTCGCCACGCCGACCCCGGACGACGTCATGTACCGCTCTCTCGCCGGTACGCCCGACCATTCCGCGGTGCCCGGCTACCGCCCCCAGGTCTCGTCGGAGCTCTACACCACCAACGGTGAGGCCGACGGCCACGCGGCCAACGTCAACGGGATGATGATGTACACCCCGGAGATGTCGACCTGCGCCACTGCCTCCAGGATCGATCCGAACGACCCCTGGAACGCGGCCGACTGCGCGTCCGTCTTCACCTTCCCCGACGACGAGAAGCTGATCCAGCAGGAGTTCGCCAAGAACGTCCCGTTCGCGCTCTCCGTCGCCGAGACCAGCCTGCATCCCGACCAGCCGTCGTCCTCGCTGGGGCTGAAGGCGGCGGACTTCACGCCCGACCCCTTCACCGTCTCCTACGCGCGCGGCGGCGACCAGGAAGTCTCCGTGGTCGCCCGCACATCGGTGCGCGACAAGGAGCTCAGGTACCGCGTCAACGGCGGCCGCGTGCACGACCAGGCGCTCAAGCGCTGGAAGGGCGGCGAGACCTACGGCGGCGAGGACAACATCCGCTTCGACGAGTACCGCGCCGAGGTGCAGGACGGCGACGTCGGCGACAGGGTCGAGGTCTGGTTCACCGGGGAGACCAGGGCCGGGAAGCCCACCTCCAGCGAGCACTTCACGTACACGATCGCCGAACGGCCGCGCGCCGACACCCTGGTGATCGCCGAGGAGGGCGGCACCACGGCGGCCCGCAACACCGCCGCGTACACCAAGGCGCTCGCCGACAACCGCCGGCGCGGTGCTGTCTGGGACGTCGCCACCCAGGGCACCCCGCACCGGCTCGGTGTGCTCAGCCACTTCGACACGGCGCTCTGGTACACCGGCGCGGCGGCCCCCTCCTGGGCCACCACCCAGGCGGTACGCGCCTTCGTCAACGAGGGCGGCGAGGTCGTCCTCACCGGCGAGCGGGCCGGCGGCAACGCCGACCTCGGCGGAGCCCTGAGCGACGACTTCGCCCAGTACTACCTGGGAGCGTCGGGCCGGGCGTCGCTCGCCGGGGCCGGGGCCTTCCTCGGCACGGGACGCCTGGCCGGTGCGGGCGGCGCGCTCGCGGGCGCGCCGGGTAATCCGCTCGACGCGGCGGGCGCGTACACCATCACCTCCGACACCCTGCCGCCCGCGCAGTTCCCGCAGTTCCGCAGTGCGGCTGCGGGCGACTACCCGGGCGTGAGGATGCCGTTCTCGCCGTACGCGGGTGAGTGGTACGCGGCGGCCGCCCACAGCAACGCCTCCTGGATGCGGCTGTCGCGCACCCTCGACCTGACGGCCACCACCGCGGCCGACAAGCCGGCGCTGAACACCCGGATCAGCTTCAACACCGAGCCGGGCTACGACAACGCGGTGGTCGAGGTCCACACGGTCGGCCAGGACGACTGGACCACGCTGCCCGACGTCAACGGAGGCACCGGAACCACCGTCCCGACCCAGTGCGACCAAGGGTTCTACGTCAACCAGCACCCGTTCCTGCGGCACTACCTCACCGTCGGGTCGGCCGGCTGCACGGCGACCGGCACCAGCGGCAGCTGGAACGCGTTCACCGGCGCGTCCGACGGCTGGCGGGCGGCGTCGTTCGATCTGAGCGCCTACGCGGGCAAGCAGATCGAGCTCTCCGTCTCCTACATCACCGACCCCGGTGACGGCGGACGCGGCGTCTTCCTGGACGACACGACGCTGGTCACCGGCGGTGCCGAACAGGGGGCCGAGGGCTTCGAGACCTCGCTCGGCCCCTGGACCGCGGCCGGGCCACCGACCGGCAGCCCGGCGCCGCGCGGCAACTGGGCGCGCAGCCAGGACCTGTTCCCGTCCGCGAGCGCGGTCACCACACGGGACACCGTGCTCATCGGTTTCGGCCTCGAGCACGTGCCCGCGGCGGCCGACCGGAAGCGGATCATCGGCCAGGCGCTCAGCGCACTCGGGCACTGACATTCCGTAGCCGGATCCCTGCCCCCGGCACCGCCTTCGGCGGCCCGTGAACCCTACTGAGGGGTACGGGTCGCCGTTGGCGCGTAGGGGGCCTCTCGATGTCACCGCACGGCGTTCAGGGAGGTAGGGTCATAGGCGGTCGGGGACATCCCATACAGCTCGCCGGCGTCGAAACCCGGCGTACCAACGAGGAGATCGGTTTCGTGACGATCCGCGTAGGCATCAACGGCTTTGGCCGCATCGGTCGTAACTACTTCCGCGCGCTGCTGGAGCAGGGTGCGGACATCGAGATCGTGGCTGTCAACGACCTGGGTGACACTGCGACCACGGCACATCTGCTGAAGTACGACACGATCCTGGGCCGTCTCAAGGCCGAGGTGACGCACACCGCCGACACCATCACGGTCGACGGCCACACGATCAAGGTGCTCTCCGAGCGCAACCCCGCCGACATTCCGTGGGGTGAGCTGGGCGTCGACATCGTCATCGAGTCGACCGGCATCTTCACCAAGAAGGCCGACGCCGAGAAGCACATCGCGGGCGGCGCCAAGAAGGTCCTCATCTCGGCTCCGGCCAAGGACGAGGACATCACCATCGTGATGGGCGTCAACCAGGACAAGTACGACGCGGCCAACCACCACGTCATCTCCAATGCCTCCTGCACCACCAACTGTGTGGCGCCGATGGCCAAGGTTCTCGACGAGAACTTCGGCATCGTCAAGGGCCTGATGACCACGGTCCACGCGTACACGAACGACCAGCGGATCCTGGACTTCCCGCACTCCGACCTGCGCCGCGCCCGCGCCGCCGCGGAGAACATCATCCCGACCACCACCGGTGCCGCCAAGGCCACCGCCCTGGTCCTCCCGCAGCTCAAGGGCAAGCTGGACGGCATCGCCATGCGCGTGCCGGTCCCGACCGGCTCGGCCACCGACCTGGTCGTCGAGGTGCAGCGCGAGGTCACCAAGGACGAGGTCAACGCCGCGTTCAAGAAGGCTGCCGACGACGGCGACCTGAAGGGTGTCCTCTTCTACACCGAGGACCCGATCGTCTCCTCCGACATCGTCGGCGACGCGGCGTCCTGCACCTTCGACTCCTCCCTGACCATGGTCCAGGAGGGCAAGTCGGTGAAGATTCTCGGCTGGTACGACAACGAGTGGGGCTACTCCAACCGTCTCGTGGACCTCACGGTCTTCGTCGGCGGCCAGCTCTGATCACTCCGATCTGCAACGAGAGCACCACGATGTGAGCAACAGGGCTCGGGCAGCGCAGCGCAGCGCGGTTCGAGCCCTGTCGCACGTCCCAGTCCTCCCAGGAGCCGCATTTCCATGAAGACGATCGATCAACTTCTCGCCGACGGGGTCGCCGGCAAGCGGGTATTCGTCCGCGCCGACCTCAATGTGCCGCTCGACGGCACCGCCATCACCGACGACGGCCGCATCCGGGCCGTCCAGCCGACCGTCGCGAAGCTCGCCGAGGCGGGCGCCCGCGTCATCGTCGCCTCGCACCTGGGCCGCCCCAAGGGCGCTCCCGACCCGGCCTTCTCGCTGGCCCCCGCGGCCGCCCGGCTCGGCGAACTGCTCGGCGCCGATGTCGCGTTCGCGACCGACACCGTGGGCGAGTCCGCCCAGGCGGTCGTCGCCGGCCTCGCCGACGGCCAGGTCGCGGTGATCGAGAACCTCCGCTTCAACGCCGGAGAGACCAGCAAGGACGACGCCGAGCGCGGCGCCTTCGCCGACCGCCTCGCCGCCCTCGCCGATCTCTACGTCGGCGACGGCTTCGGCGCCGTGCACCGCAAGCACGCATCGGTGTACGACCTGCCGGCCCGCCTGCCGCACGTCGCCGGCTACCTCATCGCCACCGAGGTCGGCGTCCTCAAGAAGCTCACCGAGGACGTCAAGCGCCCGTACGTCGTCGTCCTCGGCGGCGCCAAGGTCTCCGACAAGCTCGGCGTGATCGACCACCTGCTGGAGAAGGCCGACCGCATCCTGATCGGCGGCGGCATGGCGTACACCTTCCTCAAGGCCCAGGGCCACGAGGTCGGCATCTCGCTGCTCCAGGAGGACCAGGTCCCCGCGGTGCAGGAGTACCTGGAGCGGGCGAAGGCCAAGGGCGTGGAGTTCGTGCTCCCCGTCGACGTCCTGGTCTCGCCGGAGTTCCCGGACCTCAGGACCAAGGCCCCGGCCAACCCCACCATCGTCGCCGCGGACGCGATCCCGGCCGACCAGGAGGGTTTGGACATCGGTCCCGAGACCCGCAAGCTCTACGCATCGAAGCTCGCCGACGCGGCCACCGTCTTCTGGAACGGCCCGATGGGCGTCTTCGAGCACCCCGACTTCGCCGAGGGCACCAAGGCCGTTGCCCAGGCGCTCGTCGACTCCCCGGCCTTCTCGGTGGTGGGCGGCGGGGACTCCGCCGCCGCCGTACGGATCCTGGGCTTCGACGAGAAGGCATTCGGCCACATTTCGACCGGTGGCGGCGCCAGCCTCGAGTACCTCGAGGGCAAGACGCTTCCCGGCCTTGCCGCACTGGAGGACTGACCTTCCCATGAGCACCCGTACCCCGCTGATGGCGGGCAACTGGAAGATGAACCTCAACCACCTCGAGGCCATCGCCCACGTCCAGAAGCTCGCCTTCGCCCTCTCCGACAAGGACTACGACGCGGTCGAGGTCGCGGTTCTGCCGCCCTTCACCGATCTGCGGTCGGTGCAGACCCTGATCGACGGCGACAAGCTGAAGATCAAGTACGGCGCCCAGGACGTCTCCGCGCACGACTCTGGTGCCTACACCGGAGAGATCTCGGGCCTGATGCTGGCCAAGCTGAAGTGCACCTACGTCGCCGTGGGTCACTCCGAGCGCCGGCAGTTCCACGCCGAGACGGACGAGATCTGCAACGCCAAGGTCAAGGCCGCTTTCAGGCACGGTCTGACGCCGATCCTCTGTGTCGGCGAAGGTCTGGACGTCCGCAAGGCGGGCCGGCAGGTCCCGCACACCCTGGCCCAGCTCGACGGCGCCCTGAAGGACATCCCGGCCGAGCAGGCCGAGTCGGTCGTGATCGCGTACGAGCCGGTGTGGGCCATCGGCACCGGCGAGGTCGCCACCCCCGAAGACGCGCAGGAGGTCTGCGGAGCGATCCGCGGCCGTCTCGCCGAGCTGTACTCCCAGGAGCTGGCCGACCAGGTCCGCATCCAGTACGGCGGTTCCGTGAAGTCCGGGAATGTCGCCGCGATCATGGCGCAGCCCGACGTGGACGGAGCACTGGTGGGCGGCGCGGCGCTGGACGCCGACGAGTTCGTCAAGATCGTCCGGTTCCGCGACCAGTGAGTATGCGGTAGCGCGGATCCGTCGTACCCTTGCGGGGGCCTGAGGCTTTTTGGAGCCCGGGCCCCCGCTCGTCCGTAGAAGTCCGAGAGAATTGCCAGGAAGTAGGGTCCAGCCGTGGTTATGGGGTTCTCGATCGCCCTGATCGCTTTCAGCCTGCTGCTGATGCTGCTCGTGCTGATGCACAAGGGAAAGGGCGGCGGCCTCTCCGACATGTTCGGCGGCGGTATGCAGTCGTCCGTCGGTGGCTCCTCGGTCGCCGAGCGCAACCTCGACCGCATCACCGTAGTGGTCGGTCTGCTGTGGTTCGCGTGCATTGTCGTACTTGGTCTGCTGATGAAGCTGGACAGCTGACCCAAGCCTTCCGCGTCCCGGGGTGGGGTGTAACTCCAATCACTGGACGAGCGTTGGGCCTTACGTAGACTGGGGCACCGCGGCGCAGCCGCTGTGAGACGCTGTGCAGCACCATCACGCAGGGAGTTACGACCGTGGCAAGTGGCAACGCGATCCGGGGAAGCCGGGTCGGAGCGGGGCCGATGGGCGAGGCCGAGCGGGGCGAGTCCGCGCCGCGCCTGCGCATCTCCTTCTGGTGCTCCAACGGGCACGAGACGCAGCCGAGCTTCGCCAGTGACGCACAGGTCCCTGATACGTGGGACTGCCCGCGCTGCGGGTTCCCCGCCGGACAGGACCGGGACAACCCGCCGGACCCGCCGCGCACCGAGCCGTACAAGACGCACCTCGCGTATGTACGGGAGCGGCGCAGCGACGCGGACGGCGAGGCGATCCTCGCCGAAGCGCTTGCCAAACTGCGCGGCGAGATCTAGGACTTACGGCCGGCCGGACACCTGAGGGTGCCCGGCCGGTCTGTTTTCCCCCGCTGCCCGCCGGTGTTCGCCCGACTGTCAGTGCCACCCCCTACGGTTCTGGATCAACGGACCGGAGGGGGGATCGTGACGGCGACCGATGCGGTGCCGACGCAGGCGGCCACGTGGCGCGGGGGATTCGGGCGGCTGTGGACGGCCGCCGTCGTATCGAAGTTCGGCGACTCGCTGCGGCTGGCCGCCATGCCGCTGCTCGCCGCCTCACTGACCGACGACCCCCTGCTGATCGCCTCGGTCACGGCGTGCGGCTATCTGCCCTGGCTGCTGTTCGGACTGCTCGGCGGCGCGGTCGCCGACCGGGTCGACCAACGGCGGGCCATGTGGGCCGTGGACCTGGTGCGCGGGCTGCTGATGGCCGCCTTCGCCGTCGCGGTCTGGCTGGACCGGGGATCGATCACCCTGCTGCTGGCCCTGGCCTTCGCGCTCACCACCTTCCAGACACTCTTCGACAACGCGGCCACCGCTCTGCTGCCCACGCTCGTGCCTCGAGGGGCGCTGGCCAGCGCCAATGCCCGGCTGATGACCGCACAGCAGATCGTCGGCGCCTTTCTGGCCGCGCCCGTCGTACCGCTGCTTCTGGTCGCCGGCGCGGCAGTTCCCTACGCCGCGGACGCCGCCTCGTACCTCGTGGCAGCCGCGCTGATCGCCTCCCTGCGCGTCACCCCGCCGGAACGCGCCCCCAGGCCGGCCGGATCCACCCTGAGAAGCGACATGGCGGAGGGGCTGCGCCGCCTGTGGGACGACCGGGCGCTGCGCGGGCTCTGCATCGCCACCACGCTGTGCAACATCGGCATGGGCGCGCTGATCGCCACCCTCGTCGTCCATGTGACCACCTGGCTGCACGGGGGGAGCGGCGGGTACGCCGCGGTGCTGACCGCCATCGGGGCGGGCAGCGTGGCCGGCGGACTGCTGGCCCGCCGGCTCGCCGAGCGGATCGGGCGCATACGCAGTGTGGTCACCGCCGGAGCGGTGCAGGCCGTCTCTCTGGCGGCCATGGGATCCGTGCGGGAGCTGTGGGTCACCGTCGTCGCGCTGGCGCTCTTCGGCGTCATGGGCATGGTGTGGAACGTCAACCAGGCGACGCTGATGCAGGAGCGCAGCCCGGCGGAGATGCTCGGCCGCATCAGCTCCGCCTGTCGCACCCTCGGGATCGCCGGGGCACCGCTCGGCGCGCTCGCCGGAGGCGCAGCCGCGGCCGCCTGGGGAGGGAACGCACCGGCGCTTCTCGCGGCAGCGCTGTTCGTGCCTGCTGTCGCCTCGCTGACCGGTCTGATCAACTAGGTTGGGAGGGCAGCGGGGCATGCAGACAGGTACGAGAAGAAGTGGGCTGATGTCCGAGATGAACGCAAGCCGCACCAGGCTCAACCAGACGCCCGAATGGGCCGCTCTCGGCAAGCACCGCGAGCAGTTCGGGCAGACGCATCTGCGGGAACTGTTCGCGGCCGACCCGTCCCGGGGCACCGGCTGCACCCTGCAGGTCGGCAACCTCCACCTCGACTACTCCAAGCAATTGGTGACCGAGGAGACGCTGACGCTGCTGCGCGAGCTCGCGGTGGCCTCCGACGTGGCGGGCCTGCGGGACGCGATGTTCCGCGGTGAGAAGATCAACATCACCGAGGACCGCGCCGTTCTCCACACGGCCCTGCGGGCCCCGCGGGACGCCGTCGTCGAGGTCGACGGCGAGAACGTGGTGCCGGCGGTGCACGCGGTGCTCGACAAGATGGCCGCCTTCTCGGACAGGGTCCGCTCCGGCGCGTGGACCGGCCACACCGGCAAGCGCATCAAGAATGTGGTGAACATCGGCATCGGCGGCTCGGATCTGGGCCCGGCCATGGCGTACGAGGCGCTCCGCTCCTTCACCGCGCGGGATCTGACGTTCCACTTCGTCTCCAACGTCGACGGTGCCGACCTGCACGAGGCCGTCCGTGACCTGGACCCGGCCGAGACGCTGTTCATCATCGCGTCCAAGACCTTCACCACCATCGAGACCATCACCAACGCCACCTCTGCGCGCGACTGGCTGCTGACCGGGCTGAAGGCCGGTCAGGAAGCCGTCGCCAAGCACTTCGTGGCCCTGTCGACCAACGCCGAGAAGGTCGGCGACTTCGGTATCGACACGGCCAACATGTTCGAGTTCTGGGACTGGGTCGGCGGGCGGTACTCCTACGACTCCGCCATCGGCCTGTCGCTGATGATCGCGATCGGTCCGGACCGCTTCCGCGAGATGCTCGACGGATTCCACCTGATCGACGAGCACTTCCGTACCGCCCCGGCAGAGGCCAACGCGCCGCTGCTGCTCGGCCTGCTGGGTGTCTGGTACGGCGCGTTCTTCGACGCCCAGTCGCACGCGGTGCTGCCGTACTCCCACTATCTGAGCCGGTTCACCGCCTACCTCCAGCAGTTGGACATGGAGTCCAACGGCAAGTCCGTGGACCGCGACGGCAACCCGGTGGACTGGCAGACGGGGCCCGTGGTGTGGGGCACCCCCGGCACCAACGGGCAGCACGCGTACTACCAGTTGCTCCACCAGGGCACCAAGCTCATCCCCGCCGACTTCATCGGCTTCGCCAAGCCGGTCGAGGACCTGCTGCCCGGGCTGGTCGCCCAGCACGACCTGCTGATGGCCAACTTCTTCGCCCAGACGCAGGCACTCGCGTTCGGCAAGACGCCGGACGAGGTGCGGGCCGAGGGCGTGCCCGAGGAACTGGTCCCGCACAAGACGTTCCAGGGCAACCACCCGACGACGACGATCCTCGCCGACGAGCTCACGCCCTCCGTGCTGGGCCAGTTGATCGCGCTGTACGAGCACAAGGTGTTCGTCCAGGGCGCGATCTGGAACATCGACTCCTTCGACCAGTGGGGCGTCGAGCTCGGCAAGGTCCTCGCCAAGAAGATCGAACCGATCCTGACCGACGGGGCGAGCGGCGAGCAACTGGACGCCTCGACCGCCGCGCTGGCGGCCAAGTACCGCTCGCTGCGCGGTCGTTGAGCCGA
Source organism: uncultured Actinomycetota bacterium (assembly GCA_963836215.1). GTDB lineage: Bacteria > Actinomycetota > Actinomycetes > Streptomycetales > Streptomycetaceae > Streptomyces. The sequence goes on along the minus strand of CAWIIU010000005.1, from coordinate 1,732,063 downwards.
TGACGGTGGGGGAGGGGACGGTTCGGCTGAGGCCGCCGAACAACACGCTCAATGAGCGGGCCGTCAGCTGGTGGCGGATGCAGTGGCTGCTGCTGGCCGGCGTCCCCGTCGTGGTGCTCGCCGTGCTCGGCGCGCTGATCGGGCCGGCCCGGACGTGGCTGCTGACCATCGCCGCAGTGCTGGCCGTGCTGGGGCTCGCGTGCGCCGTCCTCTTCCCGGCCTGGTGGTTCCGGGTGCACCGCTGGGAGGTCACGGACGAGGCCGTCTATGTGCGCAGCGGCGCGTTCTGGCAGGAGTGGCGGATCGCGCCGATGTCGCGGATCCAGACGGTGGACACGCTGCGGGGGCCGCTGGAGCGGGCGTTCCGGCTGGCCACCGTCGTCGTCACCACGGCCTCGTCCAAAGGCGCGATCAAGATCGAAGGGCTCGACCACGAACTCGCGGCCGAGCTCGCGGAACGGCTCACGCACATCACCCAGGCGACGCCCGGGGACGCGACATGAGCACAGCGGAGGAACCGGCCCCGGGGGAGGCCGTCCCCGCAGTGGAGACGGACGCCCCGGCCGTGCAGCCCGGCGGGGAGTGGCAACAGCTGGACAAGCGGGCGCTGCTCGTCCGGGCGGCCGTCATGTCCGGTGTCGCGGGCGGCATCTGCCTGCCCGTGCTGCTCGGGCTCTCGGGCGGGGCCTGGCTGCGCGGCGAGGCCCGCAGCGGCGTCGGCGTCGCGCTGCTGCTGCTCGGTGCGGTCCTGCTCGTCCTGGCCGGGGCGGGTGCCGAGTATCTGCGCTGGCGCAAGACCCGCTATCGCATAGGCACCGAGCGCGCCGAACTCCACACCGGGGTACTGCTGGTCCAACGGCGCTCGCTCGCCCGCGACCGGATCCGCAGCGTCGATCTGACCGCCAACCCCCTGCTCCGGGTGCTCGATCTGGTGAAGGTGCGGATAGGCACCGGCGAGCACAGCGGCAGCGGCGAGTCCACCCTGGAGCTCAACCCGGTCGCCAAGGCGGAGGGTGAGCGGCTGCGCCGGGAACTGCTCGCCCGCCCGCCCGCCGACGCGCCCGGTGCCTACCGCGAGGGTGAACTCGCGAGCGTCGATCTGTCCTGGATCCGCTATGCGCCGGTCTCGTTCGTGGCCCCCTTGCTCGGCGGCGCGGCGGTCGGCGGTGTGATGCAGGTCAGCGAGTGGTTCGGGGCGCAGGGCAAGGTCATCGACTGGGTCGGCGAGCGCTTCGAGCACACCTCCGTCGTCATGATGATCACGGTGCTCGTGCTGGCGGCCCTGGCCGCGGGAGGCATCGGCTCACTCGGGCTCTGGGTCGAGATGTGGTGGAACCACCGCCTGGAGCGCGAGAGCGGCGGCACCCTGCGGGTGCGGCGCGGGCTGTTCACCGCGCGGTCGATCTCTCTGGAGGAGCGCCGCCTGCGCGGAGTGGAGCTCGTGGAGCCGCTCGGTGTCCGGCTGTTGGGCGCGGCACGAGTGGACGCGATCGCCACCGGCATCGCCGACGACGACCAGGACAAGCACGCCGACCTGAAGGTGCTGCTGCCGCCCGCGCCGCGCGCCATCGCGGACGGCGTGGCCGGTCAGGTGCTGCGCGAGCCGCGGACCCCGACGGACGCGCCCCTGACCCCGCACCCGCGGGCGGCCCGCACCCGCAGGCTGCGCTGGGCGCTGACGACGGCGATCGTCCCGCTCGCGGTCCTCGTCGCCCTCGGGACCTGGCTGACCTCTGTGCTGCTCCACATCGCGGCGGCCTGCGCGCTCGTCGCACTGCCCGCCGCGGTCGCCCTGGCCCTGGACGCCTACCGCAGCCTGGGGCACGGCATCAGCGGCGGCTACCTCGTCGCCCGCTCGGGCACCGTCCGCCGTGCGACGGTCGCGCTGCAGCGCGGCGGAGTCATCGGCTGGGCCGTCAAGCAGTCGGTCTTCCAGCGCCGGGCCGGGGTGCTGACCCTGACCGCGACGACGGCGGCCGGAGCAGGGGCGTACTCGGTGTACGACGCCGGCACGAGCGAAGGGCTCGCCTTTGCGTCGGACGCCGTGCCGGGGCTGCTGGAGCCGTTCCTCGTACGGGACGACACCACGACCGGATGCGGTGGGTCGGACGGCGGCGCGACAATCCCCCTATGACGGCTTCCGGATACTCGGGCACACCGCTCGCGCGGAAGATCGGCGTCAAGGCCGGGCATCGGGTCGCGATCGGACACTGCCCGAAAGGCTGGACCCTTCCCGGTCTGCCCGAGCGCGTCACTCTGACCGACAAGGGTTCGCGCGACTGCGACGTGACGCTGGTCTTCTACCGCACGCACGACGATCTGTCGGCCGACGCGCCCCGGCTCGTGGAGAACCTCGGAGACCGCGCGATGCTGTGGATCGCCTGGCCCCGCAAGGCCGCGGGCCATGTCAGCGACATCACCGAGAACGACCTGCGGGAGTTGTTCCTCCCGCTCGGGATCGTGGATGTGAAGGTGGCGGCGCTCGGCGACGACTGGTCGGGCCTGAAGTTCGTCCGCCGGGTCGCGAACCGCACCGAGGGGCCGCCGACCGGCGGGTGAAGGCGGTCGGGTGGGTGACCTCGCGTCGCGGGGAGTATCGCGCTGATGGGCCACGGGCCACGGGCCACGGGCCCGCAGGTGAACGTGGTCGGGTGGCTGCCGTGCCGTCGCATGGGTACCGCGCCGACGAGCCACCGGCCCGTGGGTGAGCGGGCCCGGGTGGGTGACCATCCGTCGCGTAGCACACCCTCGGGATGACCATTCGTCGCGTGGCGCACCGCTCGGAGTGACCATTCGTCGCGTGGCCGCGACTTCGAGACGGGCCGCGGTGGCCTCGGCGTTCGAGGGGTTGCGCAGGAAGACCTGGAGCAGCTTCCGCTCGGCTCACGCCCTTGGTCCGCCGGATGCGGCAGGGCGCCTGGTCGGCGTAACACGCCGGGCCCCGCCGCCTGGCGGTCTGCCGCAGGTGACCCGGCCCCTGAGCCGTGCCAACGCCCCGCTCTCCCCGAGCAATGTCCGGGGAGAGCGGAACGCGCAGACGTCAGGGTGACGCCGGGGGATACAGGGCCCGTGGCAGCTCCGACGCGGCTGCCGCGTCCAGCAGCCACAGCGTCCGGCTGCGGCCGTACGCGCCCGCCGCCGGGGCCTGGACCTCGCCCGCGCCCGACAGCGCCATCGCCGCCGCCTTGGCCTTGTCCTCGCCCGCGGCGAGCAGCCACACCTCACGCGCAGCCCGGATCGCCGGGAGCGTCAGCGAGATACGCGTCGGCGGCGGCTTCGGCGCGCCGTGCACGCCCACCACCGTCCGCTCCGTCTCCCGCACCGCGGGCATCTCCGGGAACAGAGAGGCGACATGCGTGTCGGGCCCGACGCCCAGCATCAGCACATCGAACCGCGGTACCGGACCGTGGTCCTCGGGGCCCGCCGCGGCGGCGAGCCGGGTCGCGTACGCGGCGGCCGCGGCCTCCACGTCGTTGCCGTACGCACCGTCCGACGGCGCCATCGCGTACACCCGCGCCGGGTCCACCGGGACGCTGCCCAGCAGGGCCTCGTACGCCTGCGTGACATTGCGCTCCGGGTCGCCGTCCGGCAGGAACCGCTCGTCGCCCCACCACAGGTCGAGGCGGCCCCAGTCGACCGCGTCCCGGGCCGGGGAGGCCCCGAGGGCGGTCAGCAGGCCATTGCCGTTGCGGCCGCCCGTCAGCACGACCGACGCGGAGCCGCGCGCGGACTGGGCGTCCACGATCTTCGTGATCAGCCGGGCCGCCGCGGCCTGCGCCATCAGCTCCTTGTCGCGGTGGACGACGAACTGCGGCGCACTCACTTCGCTGCCGCCTTCTTGGCCGGGGCCTTCTTCGCCGGAGCGGCCTTCGTCTCGGTCTTGGGCTGCTCGGTGCTGTCCCCGGCTCCGCCTTCCAGCCGGTCCACGCCGTACCGCAGCGCCGAGGCGTAGGTGTCGTCCGGGTCGAGCCGGCGCAGCTCCTCCGCGATCAGTTCGGCGGTCTCCCGACGCTTCAGCGCGACCGCACGATCCGGCTGTCCCTCGATGGACAGCGTCGCCAGCGAGCCGTCCGCCCGGTCCAGCACGATCGGGCCGCAGTTGGTCTCCATCCGGACCGCGGTCAGACCGGGCCCGGTGGACAGGGAACGCTTCACCGGCACCTTCAGCCGGTCCGCGAGCCACATCGCGAGCAGTTCGCAGCTCGGGTTGAACTCCTCGCCCTCCACCTCGACCGCCGAGACCTCGCAGATCACCTGGTCCAGGGCGGCGGCCAGCATCGAGCGCCACGGCGTGATCCGCGTCCAGGCGAGATCGGTGTCGCCGGGGGCGTACGCCTCGGCGCGCGCGGCGAGTTCGTGCACCGGCTGCTCGGCCGCGTAGGTGTCCGTGACCCGGCGCTGGGCGAGCGCGCCCAGCGGGTCGTTGGCCGGGTCGAGCGGCGCGCCGACCGGCCACCAGACGACCACCGGCGCGTCGGGCAGCAGCAGCGGCAGGACCACCGACTGGGCGTGGTTGATGACCTCGCCGTACAGCCGCAGGACGACCGTCTCGCCGGTGCCCGCGTCCGCGCCCACCCGCACCTCGGCGTCCAGCCGCGCCTTCGCCCGGTCGCGCGGCGAGCGCGAGACCCGCTTGATGACGACAAGGGTGCGCGAAGGGTGCTCGCGCGACGCCTCGCTGGCCGCCTTCAGCGCGTCGTAGGCGTTCTCCTCGTCGGTGACGATGACAAGGGTGAGGACCATGCCGACGGCCGGTGTGCCGATCGCCCTGCGTCCTTTCACCAGCGCCTTGTTGATCTTGCTCGACGTGGTGTCCGTCAGATCGATCTTCATGGCCGACGCCAGCTCCGTCCGTCTCGTGCGAGCATTTCGTCCGCCTCGACCGGGCCCCAGGTCCCGGCCGGGTACTGAGCAGGCTTGCCGTGCTTGTCCCAGTACTCCTCGATCGGGTCGAGGATCTCCCAGGACCGCTCGACCTCCTCGACCCTCGGGAAGAGGTTGGAGTCGCCGAGCAGCACATCGAGGAGGAGCCGCTCGTACGCCTCGGGGCTGGACTCCGTGAAGGACTCGCCGTACGCGAAGTCCATCGAGACGTCGCGGACCTCCATCGAGGTGCCGGGCACCTTCGAGCCGAACCGCAGTGTCACGCCTTCGTCCGGCTGGACGCGGATGACCAGGGCGTTCTGACCCAGCTCCTCCGTCGCCGTGTGGTCGAAGGGGGAGTGCGGGGCGCGCTGGAAGACGATGGCGATCTCGGTGACGCGGCGGCCGAGCCGCTTTCCCGTACGCAGGTAGAACGGCACACCCGCCCAGCGGCGGTTGTCGATCTCGAGCTTTATGGCCGCGAAGGTGTCGGTCTTCGACTTGGCGTCGATACCGTCCTCCTGGAGGTAGCCGACGGCCTTCTCGCCGCCCTGCCACCCGGCGGAGTACTGCCCGCGCACCGTGTCCTTGCCGAGATCCTTCGGCAGCTTCACCGCGCCGAGGACCTTGGTCTTCTCCGCCGCGAGCGCGTCCGCGTCGAAGGAGGCGGGCTCCTCCATGGCGGTCAGCGCGAGCAGTTGGAGCAGGTGGTTCTGGATGACGTCACGGGCCGCGCCGATGCCGTCGTAGTAGCCGGCGCGGCCGCCGATGCCGATGTCCTCGGCCATGGTGATCTGGACATGGTCGACGTACGACCGGTTCCAGACCGGCTCGAAGAGCGTGTTGGCGAATCGCAGCGCCAGGATGTTCTGGACCGTCTCCTTGCCGAGGTAGTGGTCGATGCGGAAGACCTCGTTGGACGGGAAGACCTCGTGCACCACCTGGTTGAGCTCCTTGGCGGAGACCAGGTCGTGACCGAACGGCTTCTCGATGACCGCCCGGCGCCAGGAGCCTTCCTTCTGGTCGGCGAGCCCGTGCTTCTTGAGCTGCTGGACGACCTTCGGGAAGAACTTCGGCGGGACGGACAGATAGAAGGCGAAGTTGCCTCCGGTGCCCTGCGCCTGGTCGAGCTCGGCGATGGTCTTCTTCAGGGTCTCGAACGCGTTGTCGTCGTCGAAGTCGCCCTGGACGAAGCGCATCCCCTGGATGAGCTGCTGCCAGACCTCCTCGCGGAAGGGGGTGCGGGAGTGCGCCTTGACGGCGTCGTGGACCTCCTGCGCGAAGTCTTCGTCCTGCCACTCGCGGCGGGCGAACCCGATCAGGGCGAAGCCCGGCGGGAGCAGTCCGCGATTGGCCAGGTCGTAGACGGCGGGCATCAGCTTTTTACGGGACAAATCGCCCGTGACGCCAAAGATGACCAGGCCCGACGGCCCCGCGATGCGCGGGAGCCGTCGGTCTGCGGCGTCACGAAGCGGATTGGCTTCGCCAATACCGGTCAAGGTGGTCAGCCCTCCGAAGGAGCGAGGCGCTTGAGCTCGGCCTCGGTCGACTTGAGCAGGTCGTTCCAGGACGCCTCGAACTTCTCGACGCCCTCGTCCTCGAGCAGCTGTACGACATCGTCGTAGGAGATGCCGAGCTTCTCGACGGCCGCGATGTCGGCGCGCGCCTGGTCGTACCGGCCGCGCACCGTGTCACCGGTGATCCCGCCGTGGTCCGCGGTGGCGTCCAGGGTGGCCTCCGGCATGGTGTTCACCGTGCCCGGCGCGACCAGGTCGTCCACGTACATCGTGTCCTTGTACGCCTTGTCCTTGACGCCGGTCGAGGCCCACAGCGGACGCTGCTTGTTGGCCTGCGCCTTGTCCAGCGGTGCCCAGCGCTCGGAGGAGAAGACCTCCTCGAACGCCTCGTAGGCGAGACGGGCGTTGGCGACGGCGGCCTTGCCGCGCGCCTCCTTGGCCTCCGGGGTGCCCAGTGCGTCGAGGCGCTTGTCGATCTCGGTGTCCACGCGGGACACGAAGAACGACGCCACCGAGTGGATCTTGGAGAGGTCGAGCCCGCGCTCCTTGGCCTTCTCCAGACCGGCGAGGTAGGCGTCCATGACCGCGCGGTAGCGCTCCAGCGAGAAGATCAGCGTGACGTTGACGCTGATCCCGAGACCGATGGTCTCGGTGATCGCCGGCAGACCCGCCTCGGTGGCCGGGATCTTGATGAGCGTGTTCGGGCGGTCCACCAGCCAGGCGAGCTGCTTGGCCTCGGCGACGGTGGCCCTGGTGTTGTGCGCCAGGCGCGGGTCGACCTCGATGGAGACCCGGCCGTCCTGGCCCTGCGTGGCGTCGAAGACCGGGCGCAGGATGTCGGCGGCGTCACGGACGTCCGCCGTCGTGATCATGCGCAGCGCTTCCTCGACGGTCACCCTGCGGGCGGCGAGGTCGGTCAGCTGCTGCTCGTAGCCGTCGCCGGACGAGATGGCCTTCTGGAAGATCGACGGATTGGTGGTGACGCCCACGACGTGCTGCTGGTCGATCAGTTCGGCCAGGTTGCCGGACGTGATCCGCTTGCGCGACAGGTCGTCGAGCCAGATCGCGACGCCTTCGTCGGAGAGGCGCTTGAGTGCGTCTGTCATGAGAGTTGCATCTCCTACTTGTCGTATACAGGCGTCAGCGTGCGGCGGCTTCGAGAGATTCCCGCGCGGCCGCGGCCACCGCTTCGGCAGTGAAGCCGAACTCGCGGAAGAGAACCTTGCCGTCGGCCGAAGCTCCGAAGTGCTCCAGCGAAACGATGCGGCCGGCATCGCCGACGAAGCGGTGCCAGGTGAGGCCGATCCCGGCCTCGACCGCCACCCGCGCCTTCACCGAGGGCGGCAGCACGGACTCCCGGTACCCCTGGTCCTGCTCGTCGAACCACTCGACCGACGGCATGGAGACCACCCGGGTCGGCACGTCGGCGGCCTGCAGCTGCTCGCGCGCCTCGACGGCCACATGGACCTCGGAGCCGGTGCCGATCAGCACCACCTCGGGAGCGCCGCCCTCGGCCTCGAACAACACGTAGCCGCCGCGCGCGGCGTCCTCGTTGCGCTCGTACGTCGGCACACCCTGACGGGTCAGCGCCAGGCCGTGCGGCGCGCCCACACCGAACTTCTTGGTGTAGCGGCGCAGGATCTCGCGCCAGGCGATCGCCGTCTCGTTGGCGTCGGCCGGGCGGACGATGTTCAGACCGGGGATGGCGCGCAGCGAGGCGAGGTGCTCCACCGGCTGGTGGGTCGGACCGTCCTCGCCGAGACCGATCGAGTCGTGCGTCCAGACGTACGTCACCGGCAGGTGCATCAGGGCCGAGAGCCGCACCGCGTTGCGCATGTAGTCGGAGAACACCAGGAAGGTGCCGCCGTAGATGCGGGTGTTGCCGTGCAGCGCGATGCCGTTCATCGACGCGGCCATGGCGTGCTCGCGGATACCGAAGTGGATCGTGCGGCCGTACGGGTCGGCCTCCGGCAGCGGGTTGCCCGCGGGCAGGAACGACGACGTCTTGTCGATCGTCGTGTTGTTCGAGCCGGCCAGGTCGGCGGAGCCGCCCCACAGCTCGGGGATGACCGCGCCCAGCGCCTGCAGAACCTTGCCCGACGCGGCGCGGGTGGCGATGCCCTTGCCCGTCTCGAAGTCGGGGAGCTTCTCCTCCCAGCCGGCCGGCAGCTCGCCCGCACGGATCCGGTCGAACTCCGCGGCGCGCTCCGGGTTGGCGGTGCGCCACGCGGCGAAGGTCTTCTCCCACTCGCCACGGGCCTCACGGCCGCGGTCGAGCGCCTTGCGGGTGTGGCCGATGACCTCGGCGGAGACGTCGAAGCTCTTCTCCGGGTCGAAGCCCAGGACGCGCTTGGTGGCCGCGACCTCGTCCTCGCCGAGCGCCGAGCCGTGTGCGGCCTCGGTGTTCTGCGCGTGCGGAGCCGGCCAGGCGATGATCGAGCGGGCCGCGATGAAGGACGGGCGCTCGGTCTCCGCCTGCGCCGCCTTCAGGGCGTTGAACAGGCCCACCGGGTCGAGGTCGCCGCTCGGCAGCTGCTCCACGCGCTGGACGTGCCAGCCGTACGCCTCGTACCTCTTGAGGGTGTCCTCGGAGACAGCCGTCTCGGTGTCACCCTCGATGGAGATGTGGTTGTCGTCCCACAGCAGCACCAGGTTGCCCAGCTTCTGGTGCCCGGCCAGCGAGGACGCCTCCGAAGAGATGCCCTCCTGGAGGCAGCCGTCACCGGCTACGGCCCAGATGGTGTGGTCGAACGGCGAGGTGCCCGGCGCGGCGTCGGGGTCGAACAGACCGCGCTCGTAGCGGGAGGCCATGGCCATGCCCACCGCGTTGGCGACACCCTGGCCGAGCGGCCCGGTCGTCGTCTCGACGCCGGTGGTGTGCCCGTACTCCGGGTGGCCGGGGGTCTTGGAGCCCCAGGTCCTGAAGGCCTCCAGATCATCGAGCTCCAGGCCGTACCCGGCCAGGTAGAGCTGGATGTAGAGCGTCAGCGACGAGTGGCCCGCGGAGAGGACGAACCGGTCGCGACCGGTCCAGTCCGCGTCGGCCGGATCGTGGCGCATCAGCTTCTGGAACAGGACGTACGCGGCGGGCGCGAGGCTCATGGCCGTACCGGGGTGGCCGTTGCCGACCTTCTGTACGGAATCCATGGCCAGGACGCGGACGGTATCGACGGCCCGCTGATCCAGATCGGTCCACTCGAGGTCTGTGGTGGTCGGCTTGGTGCTCACCCTGAGTCAGGGCTCCTCTCCACATGTCGTATCCCGGTGACGACGGAAGCACCGGGCGTTGTCGAGCCTACCCCCGGAACAACGCGCACTTTTTCGAGTGCACACCTTTCAAATATCGGACACAGTCAGGGTGCAGCCAGCGGGTCGACTTCGCCTCCCGACGGCATGCTCGACGAGCTTCGACGAGAGATACGCACAGGCCGCGGGAGCTGCTCAACACGATCCCACCCCCGTGCGGGACGAGGTATGGGCAACGTCTAGAGTGGCGTGGTACGCGCAAGTCTTTACCGGGCCTTCACGTTGCCCGGAGCTTGCTGGGAGTCTCTGTCAGGGGTGTACGTGACGGCCGTCGAATCCCGTCCAGCGGATGGGGGCATCTCCCATGGCCCGCAGTCTGTGGGAGAGCTCGGGACGAGCTCCGGCGACCGGCCGTTCGGGGCCCGCGTCAAGGCTTTTGTGGCGCTGACCAAGCCGCGGATCATCGAGCTGCTGCTGATCACCACCGTTCCGGTGATGTTCCTCGCCGCCCAGGACGTCCCCGATCTGTGGCTGGTGCTCGCCACCTGTATCGGCGGCTACCTCTCCGCGGGCGGCGCCAACGCGCTGAACATGTACATCGACCGCGACATCGACGCCCTGATGGACCGTACGTCGCAGCGACCGCTGGTCACCGGCATCGTGTCCCCGCGCGAGGGCCTCGTCTTCGGCATCACGCTCGCCGTCGTCTCCACGCTCTGGTTCGGACTGCTCGTCAACTGGCTGTCCGCGGCGCTCTCGCTCGGCGCGCTCCTCTTCTACGTCGTCGTCTACACGATGATCCTGAAGCGGCGCACCTCGCAGAACATCGTCTGGGGCGGCATCGCGGGCTGCATGCCGGTCCTGATCGGCTGGTCCGCCGTCACCGACTCGATGTCGTGGGCCGCGGTCATCCTCTTCCTCGTCATCTTCTTCTGGACGCCGCCGCACTACTGGCCGCTGTCGATGAAGGTGAAGGAGGACTACGCGCGCGTGGGCGTGCCGATGCTCCCCGTCGTCGCCGGCAACAAGGCGGTGGCCCGCCAGATCGTCGTCTACAGCTGGGTGATGGTCGCGGTGTCGCTGTTGCTGACGCCCCTCGGGTACACCGGCTGGTTCTACACGACGGTGGCGCTGGTGACCGGCGGCTGGTGGCTGTGGGAGGCGCATGCGCTCGCGTCCCGTGCCAAGGCCGAGGCGACCGGCGGCAAGCTGAAGGAGATGCGGCTCTTCCACTGGTCGATCACCTATGTGTCGCTGCTCTTCGTGGCGGTCGCGGTGGACCCCTTCCTGCGCTAGCCCGGTCCTAGTGGCCCACGCCACGTCACCCGCCGTCGCCAGACCCTCTACCCGCGAGTAGCATCGCGGCATGGCAGAGACCAAGCAGGCAGACCGCCACGCAGAGCGCAGGACCGCCCGGATCGCCAAGCAGATCGGCTCCTTCGCCAAGGCGCACGGCGGCGCCGAGGGACAGCTCGCATACCTCGGTCAGATGGGTACCCGGATCGTGCTCGTCGGCGAGGACGGCGCATGGGGCGACCTCGTGGCACCGACTCACGAGATCGCGGCCGCCGCCGCCGAGAAGGCCGGCATCACCCTCCATGAGTCGTTCGACGGTGACTTCGCCGCGAAGGTCCGCACGGGTCCGTACGAGTGGACCCGCATGGCAGGCATCCAGGTCGGCGGCCCGTCCAACGGCTGAGCAACACCTCGCCGGGGTGTCACCCGTTAGGAGTGTGGAAACACAGTCCACGACCGGGAGCCCGGATGATCGACACCCCGACCCTCGTGGACCAGTACTGCCACGGAGTGCTCCGCACGGAGCTCGGCCTCGGCACCTTCGAGGCGCATCTGGGCCGCACCCCGGGGCCGCCCGCGCCGGGCACGACGTTCTTCGACACCCAGACGGGTTTCGCCGTACGGCGTTGGTGCCCGCCCCTGTTGGGACTCGAACCGCACTGCCCGCCTGCCCGCTATCTGGCCCGACGCCGTGAGCTCGGAGTGCTGGAGGCGGGCAGACGGCTGTTGCGGGGGAGCGGCATCTCCACCTATCTGGTGGACACCGGGCTGCCGGAGGACCTCACCGGACCGCCCGAGATCGCCGCCGCGGGCGCGGCCGAGGCGCGCGAGATCGTACGGCTCGAACTCCTCGCCGCACAGGTCGCCGACACCTCGGGCACCGCGGAGAGCTTTCTCGCGAACCTCGCCGAGGCCGTGCACGGGGCCGCGGGCTCCGCCGTCGCCTTCACCTCCGTCGCCGCGGTCTGCCACGGGCTCGCCCTCGCACCCGAGCCGCCGGGCCCCGGGGAGGTACGCGGCGCGGCCGGGCGCTGGCTGGCCGGACGTCAGGTCGGCGGCGAGCTCACCGACCCCGTCCTCGTACGGCACCTGCTGTGGGTCGCTGTCGCGTCCGGGCTGCCGCTCCAACTCCATGTGGGGGTCGAGGACCCGATGCTGCTGGCTGGCTTCGCCGCGGCCACCGCCGGTCTCGGTACCGATCTGGTGCTGCTGCACGGCTATCCGTACCACCGCCACGCGGCGCATCTGGCGAGCGTCTTCCCGCACGTCTACGCCGACCTGGGCCCGGCGCTCGTCCACACCGGGGCGCGGGCGGCTGCCGTCCTGGCGGAGATCCTGGAACTGGCGCCGTTCGGCAAGCTGCTGTTCTCCAGCGGCGCGCGCGGGCTGCCGGAGCTGCATGTGGTGGGTGCCCGGATCTTCCGCGAGGCGCTCGCGCGGGTGCTGGGCGGCTGGGTCGAGGACGGGGCCTGGGCACAGCCGGACGCGGAACGGGTCGCCACGATGATCGCGGCGGGCAACGCCCGCCGGGTGTACGGCCTGGCGGGCGTGGACTGAGACCCGGGGCGGGCGTCAGACGCTGGACAGGGCCGTGTCGTCGCTCTGCGCCGGGATCCCGGCGCTCTCCCGCGGACGTTCGCGCAGGCTCAGCGCCAGCCGCACCACGGCGATCCACATCAGTGCGGAGCCGAGCATGTGGGCCGCCACCAGTACCTCGGGGACGTGCGTGAAGTACTGGACGTAGCCGATCCCACCCTGGGCGAGGAGCACCAGCAGGAGATCGCGGGCGCGCGCCCGGGTGTCGTCCGGCGCGTCGACGACCCGCAGCACCAGCCACATCGCCAGCGCCAGGGCGCAGACCACCCAGGCCGCGATCGCGTGGACGTGTGCGGCGTCCGTCCAGTCCCACGGCATGCGCGGTACTTCACTGCTGTCGCCGGCGTGCTTGCCCGAACCGGTCACCGATGTGCCCAGCGTGATCAGGACCACGGAGGTGACGACGATCGCCCAGGACAGCTTGCGGACCGGGCGCGGGACGCGCGGACGCGGGGTGCCGTCGCCCTCGCCGGCCCGGTGCCAGGTGATCACAGCGACCGTGAGCAGGGCATTGGCGGCGAGGAAGTGCCCCGCGACGGTCCACGGGTTGAGACCCGCCCACACGGTGATGCCACCGAGAACGGCGTTGCTCGCCACGATCCAGAACTGGGCCCAGCCGAGCCGGGTCAGCGCGCGCCGCAGCGGCTTGGTCGAGCGCGCGGCGATGATCGCCCAGCCGACCGCGGCCGACAGGACGTACGTCAGCATGCGGTTGCCGAACTCGATCGCGCCGTGGAGGCCCTGCTCGGGCGTGGCGATCAGGCTGTTGTCCGTGCACTTGGGCCAGGTGTCGCAGCCGAGACCGGAGCCGGTCAGCCGGACGGCGCCACCCGTGACGATGATGACGACGCTCATCACGACGGCGGAGAGTGCGGCGCGCCGGAGCATTTTCGGGGTGGGCGTCCAGCGCTGGGCGATGTAGGCGAGGGGGGTTTGCACGCGCCCTATCGTAGGCGGGGCCTTTGTGCATGTTTTCACGAGGGGTCGGGTTCGGCCCCGGCGACCGATTCGGGCCGGGCAGCACCGACGGTGTCGTCGTCACGCGGGTCACCCGGCTCGTGCGTCCGCCGGAACCGTGCGCCGTCGAGGTGGTCCTCCTCCTCCCACCACACGGCGATCCGCCAGTGCACCGGCGACGGTGGCGGGTCGGGGGAGTGGAGCAGCGCGTCGGTCAGCTCCGCCGCGACCTCCGCCGCGCTGCGGTCGGTCACGGCGTCCATGCCGCGCCACGGAAAATCCATCGGGACCCACGGCGTTCCCTCCGCGGCCCGGGTGTCGAAGCGCCACACCGCGCGCCAGGAACGGGCGCGCAGGATCCGCCGCACCTCGGTGGCGTCCAGCGCGAGCCCCTCGGCGATGGCGTCCGCCTCCACGCCCTCGATGCGCGCGGCCACCACCGCGAGCGGCAGCAGCCGTTCCGGAAGGAGCTCCTGGGCCCGCAGCCTCGTCAGCCCGTCCTTGAACGGGCAGCGCCGCAGCCTGCGTTCCAGCTGGTCCCCGAGGTGCTCCAGGGTCGCCGCGTGCAGCGTCTCGCGAGCCTGCGTGTCCGACCAGAGCTCGTGGAACCCGCGTTCGGCCCGGACGGCCCAGGCCGCCGCCTCCACCGGATCGCCGAGCTCGTCCAGCCGGTCCCCGAGGAAGGCATGCGCCTGGGCGAGGCCCTCCCGGTTGAGCGGGTCCGACAGGTCGAGCCCTTCCCAGACGTCGATGGCGCGATGGGTGGCCGCGAGCGCGGCGAGACCGTCCGCGCGGGCGTCGTGGGCCGGCCGGTCGCCGCCCGGCTGGAAGGCGTAGCGGGGCAGCCCCAGTTCGTCGCTGAGCGGCTCGGCGAGGTAGACGGCCTGGCTTATCAGGGCCTTGGCGTACCAGCGGGCGTGCTCCGGGGTGTGCCGCGCCGGTTCCGCGCAGCGGCGCACCGCCTCATGGACGGCGATGAGCGCGTCCGCACGGCGGCCGGTGTCGAAGTGATGGCGGGCCAGATCGCCGTACCGCAGGCTCAGCCGGGCGGTGAGCGCGAGGTCCTGCGCGGCGTGCGGGGTGAGGGCGGCGATCAGATCGATCAGCATGCGCTCCCGCTCGCCCGGCGAGACGCCGGCCCTGCCGGACCTGACCTTCGTCCACTCCGCGTCGAGCCGGAGTGCGGCAGTCCGCTCCATCGAGGCCTCCCACGCGCTGATCTTGCAGCCATACTGGCGCGAGAGTCAGTACCTGGGGAAGACGCCGGACCAGGGGAACACGCCGGTCACTCCCAGCGGAAGAAGCGGGCGGCCGCGCCGAGTCCGAGGACCGCCCACACCGCGAGCACGCCGAGATCGCCCCACGGTACGGACGCACCGTGCTGGAGCACGTCGCGCAGGCCGTCCGAGAGCGCGGAGATCGGCAGCAGCGAGAGCACCGACTCGACTCCGTCGGGGAACCTGTCCAGCGGCACGATCACTCCGCCGCCCACCAGAAGCAGCAGGAAGACCAGATTCGCGGCGGCCAGGGTCGCCTCGGCCGGCAGGGTCCCGGCCATCAGCAGCCCGAGCCCGGAGAAGGCCGCGGTGCCGAGCACGAGCAGGAGGAGCACGGACAGCGGGTCGCCGTGCGGGGACCAGCCGAGACCGAAGGCGATCAGCGTCAGCAGCATCACCTGGAGGACCTCGGTGACCAGGACGGAGAGCGTCTTCGCGCACATCAGGGCCCAGCGGGGCAGCGGCGAGGCGCCGAGCCGCTTGAGGACGCCGTACCGCCGCTCGAAACCCGTGGCGATGGCCTGGCCGGTGAAGGCGGTGGACATCACGGCCAGGGCGAGCACGCCGGGCGCCAGGAAGTCGACGGCCTTGCCGCTGCCGGTGTCGACGATGTCGACGGTGGAGAACAGGACCAGCAGCAGCGAAGGGATCACCACGGTGAGCAGCAGCTGCTCACCGTTGCGCAGCAGCATCTTCGTCTCGAACGCGGTCTGCGCCCCGATCATGCGGGTCAGCGGCGCGGAACCCGGCCTCGGTGTGTACGTACCGGCGCTCATCAGCGCAGCTCCTTGCCGGTGAGTTCCAGGAAGACGTCCTCGAGGGTGTGGCGCTCGACCGAGATGCCGTCCGGCATGACGCCGTGCTGGGCACACCAGGAGGTGACGGTCGCCAGCAGCTGCGGGTCGACCTGGCCGGTGATGCGGTAGGCGCCCGGGGTCAGCTCGACCGCCTCGGTGCCGTCCGGCAGCGCCTTCAGCAGGGAGCCGACGTCCAGGCCGGGGCGCCCGGTGAAGCGCAGGGTGTTCTCGGCGCCGCCCCTGCACAGCTGTTCCGGGCTGCCCTGGGCTATGACCCTTCCGGCGTCGACGATCGCGACGTCGTCCGCGAGTTCCTCGGCCTCGTCCATGAAGTGCGTGGTCAGGACGGTGGAGACGCCGTCCGCGCGGAGCTCGCGGACGAGGTCCCAGGTCGATCGGCGGGCCTGCGGGTCCAGGCCGGAGGTGGGTTCGTCGAGGAAGAGCAGTTCGGGACGGCCGACGACGGCCATGGCAAGCGCGAGCCGCTGCTGCTGCCCGCCCGAGAGCCGCCGGTAGGTCGTACGGCCACAGCTGCCGAGGCCCAGGCGCTCGGTCAGCGCGTCCACGTCGAGCGGGTGGGCGTGCAGCTTGGCCGTGTGGCGCAGCATCTCGTCGGCCCGGGCGCCGGAGTACACCCCGCCCGACTGCAGCATCACCCCGATCCGGGGGCGCAGTGCGGCGGCGTCGGCGACGGGGTCGAGGCCGAGGACGCGTACGGTCCCGGCGTCCGCGCGGCGGTAGCCCTCGCAGGTCTCGATCGTGGTGGTCTTGCCGGCACCGTTGGGGCCGAGGACAGCGGTCACCAAGCCCTGGGGGACCTCGAGATCGAGGCCGTCCACGGCCGTCTTGGATCCGTACCGCTTGACCAGGCCCCGGATCTGGACGACGGACTCGCTTCGCATGGCGGAAGTCTAGGCGGGCGTCCGGGCTGCCCGGGGGCCGGGGCCGTGGTCCGCCGAAAACGGCCTGCCTGCCACCAATGGCCCCCCTGGGTCCGTGTTTCGTGGCGAATTCCGGGAGGCGCCCCGCGCCCATGGCCAGCCGTGCCCAGACCCGGTCGAGGCACTGCGAATCCGGAAGAAACCCCAGCTCAGAGCCGCCCTGGTGACCATCGGGCGGACTCTCCCCTTAGGTAACCCTAAGTGATGAAGCGCACCATCTCGTGGATCATGCGGCGGTTGTCACGGTCAGAGGAATTACGCAACAATGGTGTTGTGAAAAACGTCGGCGAGGCTCCTCATGAGGAACTCGCGGCCGGGTTGCGCTCCGATCACTCCACCCGCAACCGGGTCGCGCGGTCCGTCCTGGACCACGGCCCGTCCACCGTGGCAGACCTTGCGGCCCGTCTGGGACTCACCCAGGCAGCCGTGCGGCGCCACCTCGACACGCTCGTCGCCGAGAACGTCGTCGAGCCCCGCGAGCAGCGGATCTACGGAGCGCGCACCCGCGGCAGGCCCGCCAAGGTGTTCGCCCTGACCGACTGCGGCCGGGACGCCTTCGACCAGTCCTACGACTCGCTGGCCGTCGACGCCCTCCGGTGGATCGAGAAGAACGCCGGGGGAGAGGCGGCCGTCGCCGCGTTCGCCCGGGCCCGTATCGAGTCCCAGGCGGTGGCCTACCGCAAGGCCGTCGAGGCCGCGCCCCCCGCGGAGCGCACCCAAGCCCTGGCCAAGGCCCTGAGCGCCGACGGGTACGCTGCTACGGCTCGTAGCGCCCCCAGTCCCCAAGCGGGCGAGCAGCTCTGCCAGCACCACTGCCCGGTGGCCCACGTCGCCGAGCAGTACCCGCAGCTGTGCGAGGCGGAGACGGAGACCTTCTCCCGCCTGCTCGGGACGCATGTGCAGCGGCTCGCCACCATCGCCCACGGCGACGGGGTGTGCACGACGTTCATTCCGCGCAGCACCCCACAGACCACGACATCATCAGCATCTGCAAGCACGGCCGGGAGGAACCCCGCATGACTCTCCCCACGGAGACTGCCCACCCCGAACTCGAGGGCCTGGGTACGTACGAATTCGGCTGGGCCGACTCCGACGCGGCGGGTGCCGCGGCCAAGCGCGGCCTTTCCGAAGCCGTCGTCCGCGACATCTCGGAGAAGAAGAACGAGCCGGAGTGGATGCTGAAGCTGCGCCTCAAGGGGCTGCGGCTGTTCGACAAGAAGCCCATGCCGAGCTGGGGCTCGGACCTGTCGGGCATTGACTTCGACAACATCAAGTACTTCGTGCGCTCCACCGAGAAGCAGGCTGCTTCGTGGGAGGAACTGCCGGAGGACATCAAGAACACGTACGACAAGCTCGGCATCCCCGAGGCGGAGAAGCAGCGCCTCGTCGCCGGTGTCGCCGCGCAGTACGAGTCCGAGGTCGTCTACCACCAGATCCGTGAGGACCTGGAGGAGCAGGGCGTCATCTTCCTCGACACGGACACCGCGCTGAAGGAGCACCCGGAGCTCTTCCAGGAGTACTTCGGCACGATCATCCCGGTCGGCGACAACAAGTTCGCCTCGCTGAACTCCGCGGTGTGGTCCGGCGGCTCGTTCATCTACGTGCCGAAGGGTGTCCACGTCGACATCCCGCTGCAGGCCTACTTCCGTATCAACACGGAGAACATGGGCCAGTTCGAGCGGACGCTGATCATCGTCGACGAGGACGCCTACGTCCACTACGTCGAGGGCTGCACCGCCCCGATCTACTCCTCCGACTCGCTGCACAGCGCCGTCGTCGAGATCATCGTCAAGAAGGGCGGCCGCTGCCGCTACACGACGATCCAGAACTGGTCGAACAACGTCTACAACCTGGTCACCAAGCGCGCCGTGGCCTACGAGGGCGCGACCATGGAATGGGTCGACGGCAACATCGGCTCCAAGGTCACCATGAAGTACCCGGCCGTCTACCTGATGGGCGAGCACGCCAAGGGCGAGACCCTGTCCATCGCCTTCGCGGGCGAGGGCCAGCACCAGGACGCCGGCGCCAAGATGGTCCACATGGCCCCGAACACCTCGTCCAACATCGTCTCCAAGTCGGTGGCGCGAGGCGGCGGCCGTACCTCCTACCGGGGTCTGATCGAGATCGGTGAGGGCGCGCCGGGCGCGAAGTCCAACGTTCTCTGTGACGCTCTGCTGGTCGACACGATCTCCCGCTCGGACACCTACCCGTATGTGGACGTCCGCGAGGACGACGTGTCCATGGGCCACGAGGCGACCGTCTCCAAGGTCTCCGAGGACCAGCTCTTCTACCTGATGAGCCGTGGCATGACGGAGTTCGAGGCGATGGCGATGATCGTGCGCGGCTTCGTCGAGCCGATCGCCAAGGAGCTCCCCATGGAGTACGCGCTGGAGCTCAACCGGCTGATCGAACTGCAGATGGAGGGTTCGGTCGGCTAGTAGGCCCGACCGCACCCCCGGCAGCGACTGATTTCTTACGCAGAGGCAGAGAGAGAGCACGACGACAGCCATGGCTGAGGCTCAGAACATCCCGGCGGGGTCCACCACTGCCGGCTCGATCGCGGTGGCCGCCGAGTCGACCGTCGCCACGCGCATGAGTGCGCCCCCGTCGTTCGACGTGGCCGATTTCCCGGTCCCGCACGGCCGTGAGGAGGAGTGGCGCTTCACTCCGCTGGAGCGGCTCGCCGGTCTGCACGACGGCACCGCCGTCGCCACGGGCACGGGCGTGAAGGTCGCCGTCGAGGCGCCGGCCGGCGTCGTCGTCGAGACCGTCGGCCGCGACGACGCGCGGATCGGCAGGGCGGGCACCCCGGTGGACCGCGTCGCCGCGCAGGCGTACTCCTCCTTCGAGCAGGCCTCGGTCGTCACCGTGCCCAAGGAGACCGTGCTCACCGAGCCGGTCCGCATCGCCGTGCACGGTGAGGGCGGCGTCGCCTACGGCCACCAGATCGTCGAGCTCGGCGCGTTCGCCGAGGCCGTCGTGGTCATCGACCACACCGGTGACACGGTGCTCGCCGCCAACGTCGACTTTGTGCTCGGCGACGGCGCGAAGCTCACCGTCGTCTCCGTGCAGGACTGGGACGACAAGGCCGTCCACGTCGCCCAGCACAACGCGCTGATCGGCCGGGACGCCTCCTTCAAGTCCGTGATCATCACCTTCGGCGGCGACCTCGTACGGCTGCACCCGCGGGTCGCCTACGCCGGCACCGGCGGTGAGGCCGAGCTCTTCGGTCTGTACTTCACCGACAAGGGCCAGCACCAGGAGCACCGCCTCCTGGTCGACCACAACGCCCCGCACTGCAAGTCCAACGCGGTCTACAAGGGCGCGCTCCAGGGCCAGGACGCCCACGCGGTGTGGATCGGTGACGTGCTCATCCAGGCTTCGGCCGAGGGCACCGACACCTACGAGATGAACCGCAACCTCGTCCTCACGGACGGCGCGCGGGTCGACTCCGTGCCCAACCTGGAGATCGAGACCGGCGAGATCGTCGGCGCCGGCCACGCCTCCGCCACCGGCCGCTTCGACGACGAGCAGCTCTTCTATCTGCAGGCCCGCGGCATCCCGGCCGACGAGGCCCGGCGCCTGGTCGTGCGCGGCTTCTTCGCCGAACTCGTGCAGCAGATCGGCCTCCCGGACGTGGAGGAGCGGCTGCTCGCCAAGATCGACGCGGAGCTGGAGGCATCCGTCTGATGTCCTTCGTCAAGGCCTGTGTGCTGAGCGAGCTGGAGGAGGACACCCCGAAGCGGGTGGAACTCGACGGCACGCCCGTCTCGCTCGTCCGCACCGAGGGCGAGGTGTTCGCGATCAACGACATCTGTTCGCACGCGAACGTCTCGCTGTCCGAGGGCGAGGTGGAGGACTGTCAGATCGAGTGCTGGCTGCACGGCTCGAGCTTCGACCTCCGCACCGGCAAGCCGTCCGGACTGCCCGCGACGCGCCCCGTCCCCGTATACCCCGTCAAGATCGAAGGGGACGATGTGCTCGTCTCCGTCACCCAGGAGTCCTGAGTCACCCATGGCAACGCTTGAAATCCGCGACCTGCACGTTTCCGTCGAGGCCGAGAACGGCCCCCGGGAGATCCTCAAGGGCGTCGACCTGACCGTGAAGCAGGGCGAGACCCACGCCATCATGGGCCCCAACGGCTCCGGCAAGTCGACCCTCGCGTACTCCATCGCGGGCCACCCCAAGTACACGATCACCAGTGGCACCGTGACCCTGGACGGCGAGGACGTCCTGGAGATGTCCGTCGACGAGCGCGCCCGCGCCGGCATGTTCCTGGCCATGCAGTACCCGGTCGAGGTCCCCGGCGTCTCGGTCTCCAACTTCCTGCGCACCTCCGCCACCGCGATCCGCGGCGAGGCCCCCAAGCTGCGTACCTGGGTGAAGGAGGTCAAGACCGCGATGGAACAGCTCCAGATGGACCCTGCCTTCGCCGAGCGCAACGTGAACGAGGGCTTCTCCGGCGGTGAGAAGAAGCGCCACGAGATCCTGCAGCTGGAGCTCCTCAAGCCGAAGATCGCGATCCT
This sequence comes from uncultured Actinomycetota bacterium, assembly GCA_963836215.1. Classification (GTDB taxonomy): domain Bacteria; phylum Actinomycetota; class Actinomycetes; order Streptomycetales; family Streptomycetaceae; genus Streptomyces. The sequence continues at coordinate 1,711,047 of CAWIIU010000005.1, read as the reverse complement.
CGACGAGACGGACTCCGGTCTGGACGTCGACGCGCTGCGCACGGTCTCCGAGGGCGTCAACCGCGTCCGCGAGACGGGCGAGGTCGGCACGCTGCTGATCACCCACTACACGCGCATCCTGCGCTACATCAAGCCCGACTTCGTCCACGTCTTCGCCAACGGACGGATCGCCGAGTCCGGCGGCGCCGAGCTCGCCGACAAGCTGGAGTCCGAGGGCTACGAGGCATACACGAAGGGTGGCGTATCCGCGTGACAGTGGCCCATCAGGGGCTCTCCGGCCTCCTCGACACCGAGGCGATCCGCAAGGACTTCCCCATCCTGGATCGCGAGATCCACGACGGCAAGAAGCTCGTCTACCTGGACAACGCGGCGACGTCCCAGACGCCGCGCCAGGTGATCGACACGCTGAGCGAGTACTACGAGCAGCACAACGCCAACGTCCACCGTGGTGTCCATGTGCTCGCAGAGGAAGCCACGGCGCTCTACGAGGGCGCCCGCGACAAGGTCGCCGGTTTCATCAACGCGCCCAGCCGCGACGAGGTGATCTTCACCAAGAACGCCTCCGAGTCGCTCAACCTCGTGGCCAACATGCTCGGTTGGGCCGATGAGCCCTACCGGGTGGACCACGAGACCGAGATAGTCATCACGGAGATGGAGCACCACTCCAACATCGTTCCGTGGCAGCTGCTCGCTCAGCGCACCGGGGCGAAGCTGCGGTGGTTCGGCCTGACCGACGACGGCCGTCTCGACCTGTCCGACATCAACGAGGTCATCACCGAGAAGACGAAGATCGTCTCCTTTGTGCTGGTCTCCAACATCATGGGCACGGTCAACCCGGTCGACGCGATCGTCCGCCGCGCGCAGGAGGTCGGCGCGCTGGTGCTGATCGACGCCTCGCAGGCCGTGCCGCACATGCCGGTCGACGTGCAGGCGCTCGGCGCGGACTTCGTGGCCTTCACCGGTCACAAGATGTGCGGTCCGACCGGCATCGGTGTGCTGTGGGGCCGGCAGGAACTGCTCGAGGACCTGCCGCCGTTCCTCGGTGGCGGCGAGATGATCGAGACCGTGTCGATGCACTCGTCGACGTATGCGCCGGCGCCGCACAAGTTCGAGGCCGGTACGCCCCCGATCGCCCAGGCCGTCGGTCTCGGCGCCGCGGTGGACTACCTGAGCGCCATCGGCATGGACAAGGTCGCGGCCCATGAGCACGCCATCACCGAGTACGCGGTGAAGCGGCTGCTCGAGGTCCCCGGCCTGCGGATCATCGGACCCGTCACGGCCGAGGAGCGCGGTGCCGCGATCTCCTTCACCCTGGGGGACATCCACCCGCACGACGTCGGCCAGGTCCTCGACGAACTGGGTATCGCCGTCCGGGTCGGGCACCACTGTGCGCGGCCGGTCTGCCTCCGGTACGGAATTCCTGCGACCACGCGGGCGTCGTTCTATCTGTACTCCACGCCGGCCGAGGTCGATGCCTTGATCGACGGCCTGGAGCACGTCCGTAACTTCTTCGGATGAGGGACTGACGCGTGAAGCTGGATTCGATGTACCAGGAAGTCATCCTGGACCACTACAAGCACCCTCACGGGCGCGGTCTGCGGGACGGCGACGCCGAGGTGCACCACGTCAATCCGACGTGCGGTGACGAGATCACGCTGCGCGTCAAGTACGACGGTTCACGGATCGAGGACGTCTCGTACGAGGGCCAGGGCTGCTCGATCAGCCAGGCCTCCGCCTCCGTGCTCAACGAGCTGCTGGTCGGCAAGGAGCTGGCGGACGCGCAGAAGATCCAGGCGACGTTCCTGGAGCTGATGCAGTCCAAGGGCCAGCTCGAGCCGGACGACGCGATGGAGGAGGTGCTGGAGGACGCCGTCGCGTTCGCCGGCGTCTCCAAGTACCCCGCCCGGGTGAAGTGTGCTCTGCTGAGCTGGATGGCGTGGAAGGACGCGACCGCCCAGGCGCTGGGCCCCGAGAGGACAACGGCATGACCGAGAACACAGGGGCCGCACTGAAGCCGGCCTCCGAGGAAGAGATCCGCGAGGCGCTGTACGACGTCGTCGACCCCGAGCTGGGCATCGACGTGGTCAACCTCGGTCTGATCTACGGCATCCACATCGACGACTCGAACGTGGTGACCCTGGACATGACGCTGACGTCTGCGGCCTGCCCGCTGACCGATGTGATCGAGGACCAGGCCAAGGCCGCGACCGACGGCCTCGCCAGCGAGCTGAAGATCAACTGGGTCTGGATGCCGCCGTGGGGTCCGGACAAGATCACGGACGACGGGCGCGAGCAGCTGCGCGCGCTCGGCTTCAACGTCTGAGCACTCCGAACGCTCGCGATCCGGCGAACGGCCATGCCCCCCGGCACACTGGGGGGCATGGCCGTTTCTCTGTACACACTGGTCGTCGCCGCCCGCGACGTCCCGTCCCTCGCCCGCTTCTGGTGCCGGGTCCTCGACTGGAAAGTCGTCTACGAGGACGAGGACGAGAGCACCATCGGGGCCGACGAGAACACCCTGCCGGGCATCTGCTTCGTGCCGGTGAAGGAGCCCAAGACGCTCGGCAACAGGCTGCACATCGACCTCAGCCCCGATGACCAGGCCGCCGAGGTCGAGCGAATCATCGCCCTCGGAGCCCGTCGGGCCGACGTGGGACAGGGGCCCGACGCCACCTGGGTGGTGCTCGCCGACCCCGAGGGCAACGAGTTCTGTGTGCTGCGGCCCAAGAAGACGCTGCTCGACTAGCTTCTGTCCGCGGCGGCGGCCTCGGCCAGTACGGGAGCCAGATTCTCCGTGCGGATGCGGCGGTCCACATAGAGCAGGCCGGTGACCAGCTGCGGGAAGGTCGTCACAAAGATCTGGCCTATCAGCTGCGCCGCCATCCCCACCAGGGCCAGGCTGCCCAGCGTGACCAGGACCTGCGGGGCGGACGGGTCGGGGCCCAGTTCGTCGGTGCCGAGGGTGCCGGGGAGCATCCCGATGAAGCTGACCGGCAGCTGGATGAAGTAGCTCGCGGCTGCGGCGATCATCCCTGCGAGCACGGTGACACCGAAGATCCGCCACCAGTCGCCGCGCACCAGACGGGACGACCGCCGCATCGCCTCGATCACGCCCTGACCCTCGAAGACCGCGGCCGCGGGGGCCAGGCTGAACTTCACCCAGAGCCAGATCCCGACGGGTGCGGTGACAAGCGCACCGATGAAGGCCAGCGGGGGCAGGATCATCGACGCGCTGTCCTGCGAGAGGAGCGTGAACATCAGGCCGACGAAGGCGGCCACGAACAGCGCGAACGGGATCAGGAAGAGCAGCGCGGTGAGGAACAGCGTGCCGATCACGGCCGGGACCCGCGCCCATGCCCTGCGCCAGACCGTGCCGAACGTGGTGGGCCGGCCGAGAACGGCGTCCTGGAGCACCGCGGGGCAGGCGGCGTAGACCATCGCGCTCGCGAGCAGCATCACCAGCGCGGCGGTGCTCCACACGACGGCGAAGGCGAGCAGCAGGGGCCGGAGTTCGTCCCAGCCGGGGGACGGGGCGTTGGTGTCGTAGACACGCTCGAGGTCGTCGCTGACCAGGGCGTACGCGATGCCGAGTGCTGCCACGACCGCGAGGATCGCCGCCGCGTACACGGTGAGGGCTATGCCGAACAGCTGCTTCCAGTACCGGCCCAGCGTGTTGAAGGCTCCACCGAGGAGGTCGCCGAGGCCGAGCGGGCCGAGGGGTATGACGCCGGGCCTGGGCGGAGGCGGGGGTGCCCAGCCGCCCCAGCCCGGAGGCGTGTTTCCGTATGCCACTGACGTGTCTCCCGTTGGTGTGTTGCCTTGATCGCCCGTGCCTGGCCGACGGCACACCGTAGCGGTAGGGCCGACGCAGCTTGTCAGGGCCCCTCCAGAAGCCGCGCGTCGTTGTGTACGGCCGTACGCATCGTTGTGTACACTCGTACACATGGAATACGGACTGCTCGCCGCGGCCATCGCGGCAGAAGTGGCCGGCACGACGGCCATGAAGTACAGCGACGGCTTCACCCGCCTGTGGCCGTCGCTGATCACCGTCGTGGGCTATCTGCTGGCCTTCTCGCTGCTGGCGCAGACGCTCAAGACGATGTCCGTGGGCACCGCGTACGCGATCTGGGCGGGCGTGGGCACCGCGGCGGTCGCCGCCATCGGCATGATCTTCCTCGGCGAGTCGACCAGCATGGTCAAGATCGGCGGCATCGTGCTGGTGATCGCCGGAGTGCTGGTGCTGAACCTGGGCGGAGCCCACTGATGGTCCGGCGCTACGACCCCGAGCGGCGGCAGCGCATCATCGACGCGGCGATCCGGGTCGTCGGCCGCAAGGGCATCGCAGGGCTGAGTCATCGCACCGTCGCGGCGGAGGCGGACGTTCCGCTCGGTTCGACGACGTATCACTTCTCCTCCCTCGACGAGCTGTTGGTGGCGGCGCTGCGCGAGGCGAACGAGGGTTTCGCGGCAGCGGTGCGGGACAGCGGCGCGCTCGCGGACCCGGACGCGGACGTCGCGCGGGAGCTCGCCCGGCTGATGGGGGAGTGGCTCTCGGGCGAACGGACCGGGGTGGAGCTGGAGTACGAGCTCTATCTGGCAGCCCTGCGACGGCCCGCGCTGCGGCCGGTCGCCGCGGAATGTCCCGAGGGCATCGCGGAGGTGCTGTCCCGGCGGACGGACCCGGTCACGGCGCGGGCGCTGGCGGCGCTGATGGACGGGATCTGCCTGCAGGTGCTGCTGACGGACACGCCCTACGACGCCGAGTACGCGCGGGAGATGCTCTCCCGCCTGATCGGCCCGGCAGACGGGTCCGGCGGGGCGCCCGCGACCGGGACGTGAGACCGGTTCGACCCTCGGCCGCCCCGCCGGTTAGGTTCTCCTCATGACCGACACGACTGCTTCTCGCACCACCGGCGCCGTCGCCGCCGGGCTCGCCACCATCGCGGCCGACGGCACCGTCCTCGACACCTGGTTCCCCGCCCCCGAGCTCGTCGCCGAGCCCGGCCCCGCCGGCACCGAGCGGCTCAGCCCCGAGCGAGCCGTCGAGCTGCTCGGTGAAGGCGCCGCCAAGGCGATCCGCCCCGACGCCCGCCGCGGTGTCGAGGTCGTCGCCGTCCGTACGGTCATCTCCTCGCTCGGCGAGAAGCCGCTCGACGCCCACGACGCCTACCTGCGCCTCCACCTGCTCAGCCACCGGCTGGTCGAGCCGCACGGCCAGAGCCTGGACGGCGTCTTCGGGCTGCTCGCCAACGTCGCCTGGACCTCCCTCGGCCCGGTCGCCGTCGATGACCTCGAGAAGGTCCGGCTCAACGCCCGCGCCGAAGGCCTGCATCTGCAGGTGACGAGCGTCGACAAGTTCCCCCGGATGACGGACTACGTCGCCCCCAAGGGCGTACGCATCGCCGACGCCGACCGGGTCCGCCTCGGCGCGCACCTCGCCGAGGGCACCACCGTGATGCACGAGGGCTTCGTCAACTTCAACGCGGGCACCCTCGGCACCTCCATGGTCGAGGGCCGGATCTCCGCGGGTGTCGTCGTCGGCAACGGCTCCGACATCGGCGGCGGCGCTTCCACCATGGGCACGCTCTCCGGCGGCGGCAACGTCATCATCGCGATCGGCGAGCGCTGCCTCGTCGGCGCCGAGGCGGGCGTCGGCATCGCCCTCGGTGACGAGTGCGTGGTCGAGGCCGGTCTGTATGTCACCGCGGGCACCCGCGTGACCATGCCCGACGGCCAGATCGTCAAGGCCCGTGAGCTGTCCGGCGCCTCCAACATCCTCTTCCGCCGCAACTCGGTGACCGGAGCCGTCGAGGCCCGCCCGAACAACGCGGTCTGGGGCGGCCTCAACGACGTCCTGCACAGCCACAACTAGAGCAGGTTCGCCAGCAGCTCCGCATGAGCAGCGCGTAGCCCGTCGGTCGCCTCGCGGCCGGCGGGCTGCAGCGGTTCCCGGACCGGGCCCGCGTCCAGGAGCGCCTTCGCGGTGACGGTGCCCGGCAGACCGGCCGCCATCATCAGCTCGGTGAGCGGCAGCGTGAGCCGGTTCAGCCGGGCGGCCTCGGCCGTGTCGCCCTTGTCGAAGGCGTCGAGCACCGCGCGCATCGCCCCCGGGACCACATTGGCCACCGTGCTGACGAAGCCCGCACCCCCGACCGCGTACAGGGGCAGGTTCAACTCCTCGCAGCCGGAGTAGTACGCCAGCGAGGTCCGGGCGATCACCTTCGTCGAGCCGAGCAGGTCGTAGGCGCAGTCCTTGACGGCCACAATGCGCGGATGGTCCGCAAGCCACAGCATCGTCTCCACCTCGATGCGGGTACCGGTGCGGCCGGGAATGTCGTACAGCATCAGCGGGACGCCGACCGCGTCGGCGACCGTGCGGAAGTGCGCCTCGACGGCGGCCTGCGGCGGGCGGCTGTAGTACGGCGTCACCACCAGAAGTCCGTCCGCACCCGCGGCCTCGGCGGCACGCGCCAGGGCGATCGTGTGCCGGGTGTCCGCGCTGCCGACGCCCGCAACGATCGGTACACCCTCACCGACCGCCTCGCGCACGGCCCGTACCAGCTCGGCCTTCTCCGTGTCGGTGGTGGTGGGGGACTCGCCCGAGGTGCCGGAGAGCACCAGGCCGTCGCAGCCCTCCCGGACCAGCCGCGCCGCGAGCTTCTGCGCGCCGTCGGGATCGAGGGAGCTGTCGTCGGTGAAGGGGGTGACCATCGCGCACAGAGCGCGGCCGAAAGGGTGCGAAGGGGACATGGGCCAAGTCTGGACGCCACGAGCCTGTAGCTCCAGTTAATTCTGCTTGCATCGACCGTGAAGCAGTCCTACGAGGTACAGCTGGACATCCGCACGTCGGGCGAGGTCTGTTCCCCTGCCCGGGCGCGGGACCGGTCGGTCTGACCCGGCCCCGCACCCGGCACGCCCGCTACGGGCGGAAGCGCAGCACCTGCGGGTCGTGGTCGCTGTTCTGCTCGGCGAACTCCGCGTTGATGTGGACGCTGTCGTACGTGAAGTCCTTGATCGACGGACTCGTCAGGATCTGGTCGAGCACCTGGCTGTTGCCCTGGAAGACGTAGGAGTAACGCTCCGCACGGGGCAACGACTTGACGGCCGGGTAGAGCGCGCCGCCGTCGGTCAGCGCCTTCGTCGTCGCCGAGAACTCGAAGTCGTTGATGTCGCCCAGCACCAGCACGTCGGCCTTGCGGTCGGCCTTGAGGACGTCCTTGACGAAGGCGTTCACGGCCTGCGCCTGCTGCAGCCGCTTGGCCTCGGAGGACCGGTTCGGCGGCTGGTGGTGCGAGACCAGCGACTCGTCGCCGCCCTTCGACCCGAAGTGGTTGGCGATCACGAAGACGGTGCGGCCGCGGAAGGTGAACTCGCCCGCCAGCGGCTTGCGGCTGCTCTCCCAGGCGGCGTCCGCCGGGGCGATCCGGCCGGGGGAGAGTGTCAGGGCGGCGTGCCCGCGCTCCCGGACGACACCCGTCGCGGTCGTGGCGTTGCCGCCCGCGCGGTCGGTGAAGGAGACGCGCTCGGGGTTGAAGAGGAACACCTGGCGGATGTTGCCGCCGGGCTCGCCGCCGTCCTTGTTGTTCTCCGGGTCCACACTGCGCCACTCGTACGCCGGGCCACCCGCCGCGACGATCGCGTCCGTGAACTTCTTGGCCGTCTCATCGGCGGCGACCGTGCCGTCGTTCTTCGCGCCGTTGTTGTCCTGGATCTCCTCCAGGGCGAGGATGTCGGGCGAGGACAGGTTGTCGACGACGGCCTTCGCCAGCGCGTCGAACTTCTCCTGCGGGTCGGACGGGTCGAGGTTCTCCACGTTGTACGTGGCCACCGCGAGCTCGCCGCGACGCTGCGGACGGGTCTTCTCGCGCTCCAGGCCCCGGTCGACGACCTTGCCGAGGGTGCGCGCGGTGACCGTGTAGCCGCCGAACTGGTTGAAGTCCAGGGGTCCTTCGGTCCGCCCGACGAGCGCGTCGCCCACGTTCGCCTTCGGGAACGGCTGCTCGGCGAGCGGGATCAGCGACTGGATCTGCAGCCGTCCGGTGTTCTGCGAGGAGTACGAGCCGTACAGGCTGCCGCCCCGCTCGCTGCGGTTCTCGAACGGCTTGACCGTCACCCACAGCTCGGAGTACGGGTCCGTCGCGCCCACGACGCGCGAGGTGCCGACGCGGACGTTGCTCCCCTCCAGCGACTCGTAGTAGTCGAGGGCGTAGGAACGGGGCTTCAGCGGCAGGCCGTTGATGCTGCCGGCGTTCGCCGCGTCCCCGGCCGGCGTGTACGCCGACGGGACGGACCAGGCGGAGATGGTGGCGGGCGCGGGAAGCTCGTTGCCGGAAGAGACGACCGTGATGGCCGGCTTCGAGATCTGGGTCAGCGACTGGTTGCCGGACGAGGTGCCGCCGGGGACGAACTCGCCGACGGTGCCGGAGACCAGCACCGAGTCCCCCGCCTTCACGGTCGGCGTGGCGCCGGTGAAGACGAAGATGCCCTCGCTGGTGGCCGGGTTCCTGTCGGCGTTCGGGTCCTGGAACCAGAAGCCGCGCGAGGAGCCGTAGGTGCGTACTCCCGTGACGATGCCGGGAACCTCGGTGACCTGCTGTCCGACGAGCGGGGATATCCGGGTCGTGCCCTGGATGTCATGGATCCGGATCTCGGCCGCGGAGGCGGCGGAGGAGCCGGCGAGCAGGCCGGCGGCCAGCGCGGAGACGACGACGGACGCGACGGCGGCCGTTCTCGGAACGACGGAGGAAGGCATCAGGACTCCGGAATCGAGGGTTGAGGGGGTGGCTCTTGACCGAAATTCGGTTCTACGCGCGTCAATCTCTTGGCAGAGCGGCCTACTTGTCAAGAGTCGTCAGGTGGACGGCTGCCGTCCGGATGGTGAACCTCCGAGCGCCGGACGGTGCCCAACGCGCCGGACCTGTGCGCGAACTGCTTGGGCGCGCCGAAACCCGGTGAAATACGTCTACGCTGGGGGCCGCCCGGCCCCGTACGCCCCGAGGAGTACCACCAGATGCCCGAGGACCGCCCCACCATGCCGCCGGTACGGCTGCACTCGGAAGCGGAGCTGGCGCGGGACGCGCTCGCCGCACCGCTGCTGACCAGGGCCGTACGGCTCGCCCGCTGGGCGGGACCGGACACCCGCGTAGGGGCGGGCGGTGAGCTGATCGACGAGCAACTCCCCGCCGCGGCCGAGGTGCTGGGCCTGGCAGCGGACGACGACGGGGCCGCATACGCGAGCGAGGCATGGCGCACCGCGGTCGACACCGGGCTGGTGGAGGTCGAGGAGCCCGGCGAGGAAGCGACCGACGCCGAGTACGGCACGGCGACCGCGGGCGAGAACCTCGCCCTCATCACCTCCGGCGGACCGCAGGACATCCTGGCGATCTGGCTGGAGGCGCTGGAGACGGTCCACGCCGACGCTATCGCACCGCTGCTGGACGATCTGTCCGAGGCGATCGGCGAGGACGGCGTGATCGACCTCGAGTCGCTCGAATGGGACCCGGACGTGGAGGCCGACTTCCTCGACGGAGTGCTCGGTAACCTCTATCTGCTCACCGTCGCGGCCGGCGGCGCGGGCGAGGACCCCGTACCGCTGCCGGCGCTCGCGGCCTCGGTGATCGTCCCCGACGACATGGGCGAGCCCACCGACGACGTGCTGGAGCAGGTCTCGGTGGCGATGATGCGCCTCGACGACCAGTTCCGGCTGCTGGAGCCGATCGGCCTGGTGGAGTACCGGCCGGTCGACGAGGAACTGATGGCGGATGTCTCAGACGACGGCACGGAGCCCGCCCCGCCGGAGGACGAGGACGTCTCGCGCTACGGCCTGGTCAAGCTGACACCGCTCGGCCTGTACGGCATCAGGGCGCGGATGCTGGAGGCCGGTGTCCCCGCGCCCGCCGTCGGCGACCTGGCCGACAAGGGTGCCGACGTGCTGCTCGACGGACTCGCGCACTACCCGGAGCAGGCCACGCGTGCGGAGACCGAACAGTGGCTGGACCGGCGTGAGGCCGCCCCCGCCGCGCACGAACTGCTGGTCGCGGCCCGGGGCAAGGACCGGGGTGCGCCGCTGCGCCGTCTGCACTGCCAGCAGGCGCTGGCCCTCGTCGGCCCGCAGGCCGAGCCGGAGGTCCGCGCGGTCCTGGACGATGCCGAACTGGGCGGCCTCGCGCGGGTCTGGCTGGCCGAGCGCGGCGCGGCGGACGTGCCCGCGCCGCCGGAGCCGATGGTCTTCTGGCTGGCCGTGGACACCATCGCGGCACAGCTCGACGCCGAGGGCGAACTGGACGAGCTCCAGGGCCTGGTGGAGGGGCTCGCCGGCCAGCACAGCGGGTTCTTCGACATGGCCTGGCGGGTCGACCACCCGGCGACGGCCGACGTGCTGGAGGCGATGGGCCGCCTGCACCCGGACAAGAAGGTGGCGAAGGACGCCCGCAAGGCGGCGTTCAAGGCCCGCTCCAAGTCGGGGGGCTGAGGCCCGGCGGCTGCTCGGACGCACGGTGGACGCGATCAGGCGCCTCCGGGACGAGGCGTCTGCGCCGCATGATCCCGTCAGGTGCGCAGATACGAGGCGCCGTTGAGGTCCAGGACCGTGCCCGAGGCCCACTCGGCCGCCGGGGACGCCAGCCACAGCACCGCCGCCGCGATCTCCTCCGCCGATGCCACCCGGCCGAACGGGCTCTGGGCGCGGATCGCCTCGCCCTCCGGTCCGCTCAGCCGGGCCGCCACCCGCTCGGTCTCGAAGAAGCCCGGGGCGACGGACGCCACACCGATGCCGTACGGGGCAAGGGACACCGCCAGCGACTGGCCGAGCGCGTGAACAGCCGCCTTCGTCGCCCCGTACGCGGGATGGTCCGGCTCCCCCCGGAACGCTCCGCGCGAACCGATGTTGACGATCCGTCCGCCCGTGCCCGCCTCGATCATCCCCCGGGCCGCCAGATGGGACAGCTGCGCCGTCGCCATGAGGTTGACCGCCACATGCTGCTGCCAGAGCTCGGTCCACCGCTCGTACGAGGTGTCGGCGAGCGGATGAGGCACATTGACGGCCGCGTTGTTGACGAGCACATCGATGCCGCCGAGCCCGCCGGCCGCCCGTCCGGCGACCGAGGCTGCGCCCGTCGGGTCCGACAGGTCGCCGCCGGCGAGCACATGTCCCGTGCCGGCGAGCGAATCCAGCGTCAGGCGCGCTTCCTCCTCACGTGATCCGAAGTGGACGGCGACCCGGTCGCCGTTCGCGGCGAAGGCCTGAGCCACGGCGCGGCCGAGACCGCGGGAGGCGCCGCTCACCAGAACGCGGCGGCCGGTTGCGGGGATGTTCATGGACGGTGAGGGCCCTCCGGCGTCGGCGGATGTTCCGCATGCCGTTATACGCGGCCGGGGCGCCGCGGCAAAAACCCTTGGCGCGCTCGGACTTCGGGCTCCTAAAGTGATCCTTGTCCAGGTGCGAAGGCAGGACCTACTTCCACTCTTCATGGGGAGGTCGCGGGTTCGATTCCCGTCACCGGCTTGGGGGCCGGTGTAGCTCAGTGGCAGAGCACCTTGTCGGTTCCGCCGACTTCGATCTCTGGACACAGAATTTCATGCACCTCCCGGTGCGCAGGCTGCGGCTACTTCCTTTCCTGAAATCACGCCGCCGCCATTCTTGATCTCGGGAGGCTCGGCATGCGGGGTGCCCGGTGCGCAGGCGACGGCTACTTCTCGGACCGGGAGGCTGCGGGTTCGAATCCCGCCCGGCCACGGCTGGTGGTGAAATCCGGAATCACGCCCGGCACAAGTCCGTCACCGACTCCTGAACTCGGGCACCCCTTTGCCGTTCCTCCCCCTTCGAATTCGGGGGAATTCACATGGCACGATTCAACGCGCGCGGCGTCAGGTCGCTCATCACCTCGCCCGTCCGCTCGACCGGCCGTACTCTCCGCACCCACGAGGGCGGAAAGGGCGCCGAGCGCGACGCACGGTCCGAGCTCTTTCTGCTGGCCGTCGCCAATTTCGTTGCGCAGCAGACCTTCTACGAGTCCGGCGCCGACCGCGACGACCGCTTCCAGCGGCTCGTACGGGCGCTCGCCGTCCAGGACCCGGAGTGGACCGCGGGACTGCTCGGCTGGCTGCGGGGCGAGGGCAACATGCGGACCGCCTCGATCGTCGGCGCGGCCGAGTACGTCAAGGCGCGCCTGGACGCCGGCGCCACCGGGGGACCCGCCAACCGCACCGTCGTCGACTCCGTGCTGCGCCGTCCCGACGAGCCCGGTGAGCTGCTCGGCTACTGGACCTCGCAGTACGGCCGCAACGTGCCCAAGCCCGTCAAGCGCGGCATCGCCGACGCCGTCGCCCGTATGTGGAACGGCACGTCGCTGCTGAAGTACGACACCGCGAGCAAGGGCTACCGCTTCGGAGACATCCTCAACCTGGTGCATGCGTCGCCCGACCCGGCGAAGCCGTGGCAGGGCGACCTGTTCGGGTACGCGCTCGACCGCCGGCACAACCCGGACACCGCCGAGCCGCCCGTGTCGAACCGCACGCTCGTCGCCCACCACGCGCTGATGGGCGTCCCCGTCGCCGAGCGGCGCGCGGTGATCACCGCGCCCGACGGCGCGGCACGCCTCGCCGAGGCGGGCATGACCTGGGAGGCCCTCGCCGGCTGGCTGCAGGGTCCGATGGACGCGGCGGCGTGGGAGGCCGTCATTCCGTCCATGGGACCGATGGCGCTGATCCGCAATCTGCGCAACTTCGACGAGGCCGGGGTCTCGGACGAGGTCGCGGCGCGGGTCGCTGCCGAGATCTCGACGCCCGAGGCCGTCGCGCGCTCGCGGCAGTTCCCGTTCCGCTACCTCGCCGCGTACCAGCACGCCCCGTCGCTGCGCTGGTCGTACGCGCTGGAGAAGGCCCTCGGCCACTCGCTGGCCAACGTGCCCGCGCTGTCGGGCCGGACGCTGGTCCTGGTCGACCGCTCGGGCTCGATGTGGGCGCGGCTGTCGGAGCGCTCGGAGCTCAACAGGGCGGATGCGGCAGCCGTGTTCGGTGCGGCCGTCGCGATGCGGGCGGCCGACGCGGATCTGGTGCAGTTCGGTACGAGCAGCGCGCGTGTGCGGTACGGCAGGGGCGAGTCGGTGCTGAAGGTCCTGGGCCGCTTCGGCGACCTCGGAGGCACCGACACGACCGCGGCGGTACGGGCGCACTATCGCGGGCACGACCGGGTGCTGATTGTCACCGACGAGCAGGCGGCGTACAGCCACCACGGAGACCCGACCGAGCAGATTCCGGCGCACGTCCCCGTCTACACCTGGAATCTCGCCGGCTACCGGGCAGGTCACGCGCCGTCCGGCAAGCCCGGCCGGCACACCTTCGGAGGCCTGAGCGACGCGGCCTTCCGCATGGTGCCGCTGCTGGAGCGCGGCCGCAGCGCGGACTGGCCCTGGTCGTGAGCCTGGTGCTCCCGTGAATTGACATCTAACATTTCAGTTCATGGGAGCACTGCGCCCGGTGGGGCGGACCTTGCTGCGGGACACCGCGTACGCGGCCATCCGTGATGCCATCGTGCGCGGTGAGCTGCCGCCGGGGGCGCCGGTGCGGGACGTGGACCTCGCCGAGCAGCTGGGCCTGTCCCGCGCCCCTGTGCGGGGCGCGCTCGCCCGGCTCGCCGACGAGGGCCTCGTCGAGACCAAGCCGCAGAGCTATACGCGGGTGACCCGGCTCGAACCACGGGCCGTGCGGGAAGCCGCGGTCGTGGTGCGGGCGATGCACGAACTGGCCGCGCGGATCGCCGTGCCTGCCCTCACGCCCGCCGACCTCTCCGCGATGCGCGAGGCCAACAGCCGCTTCGAGCGGGCCACCCGCACCGGGGCGGTGGGTGAAGCCCTGGACGCGGACGACGCCCTGCACGACGTCCTCGTACGGGTCTGCGGCAACCGCGCCGTCGCGGCGACGATCGCCCGTCACACGCCGCTGATCCGGCGGCTGGAGTGGCAGCGGTTCGCCGCCTCGAGCGCACAGGAGTCCGCCGCCCTGCACGAGCGCCTGATCGCGGCCTGTGAGGCCGGCGACGGCGACGAGGCGGCCCGCGTCACCGCGCGGATCTGGCAGGCACTCGAAGCGCTCGCGGACCCGGTGGAGGAGCCCGCCTCGGTGGAGGCGCCCGGCCCGGGCGAAAGGTCCCGTTCCGTCTGACCCCAGGGAGCCCAGCATGTCGATCGCCTCGTACGAGCGTTACCCGTTGCTGTTCGGGCCCTCCCCGGTGCACCCGCTCGAACGGCTCGGCCGGCATCTCGGCGGCGCCGCGCTGTGGGCCAAGCGCGAGGACTGCAACTCGCCCATCGCCTTCGGCGGCAACAAGACGCGCAAGCTGGAGTACCTGGTCGCCGACGCCCTCGCCCGGGGATGCGACACCCTCGTGTCCATCGGCGGAGTCCAGTCGAATCACACCCGCCAGGTCGCGGCCGTCGCTGCCCGCGCCGGGCTCGGGTGTGTGCTGGTGCAGGAGAGCTGGGTGGACTGGCCGGACGCGGTCTACGACAAGGTCGGCAACATTCTGATCAGCAGGCTCGCGGGCGCCGATGTCCGGCTGGTGCGCGCCGGGTTCGGGATCGGCGTCAAGGAGAGCTGGGAGCAGGCCCTGCGGGAGGTCGAGGAGGGCGGTGGCCGTCCGTACGCCATCCCGGCCGGAGCGTCCGACCATCCGCTGGGCGGAGTCGGCTTCGCCCGCTGGGCGTACGAGGTGGCCGAGCAGGAGCGGGCCCTCGGGGTCTTCTACGACACCGTCGTCGTCTGCTCGGTGACCGGCAGCACGCAGGCCGGGATGATCGCGGGCTTCGCGGCGCTGGAGGAGGCGGGCGGGCGGCCCCGTCGGATCATCGGCATCGACGCGTCCGCGGCACCGGAGCGCACCCGGGAGCAGATCGGCCGCATCGCACGGAACACCGCCGCGCTCATCGGGGTGGAGCGCGAGGTACGGGATCAGGACATCGAACTCGACGAGCGGTATCACGCGGGAACGTACGGCATACCGGATGAGTCGACCCTTGAGGCGATGCGACTCGCGGCCCGTACCGAGGGAATGGTCACCGATCCTGTGTACGAGGGAAAGTCGATGGCGGGCCTGATCGACCTGGTCACACGCGGGGAGATCGAGCCCGGCAGGACCGTGCTCTACGCCCATCTCGGAGGGCAGCCGGCGCTCAATGCCTACTCCGCGCTGTTCTGAGACGGCCGGAGGGGCCATACTCACGGTAATGACCAAGTCAGCCGGATCCCGGCGCCACCTGCCCTCCAGTCCCTTCAACAAGAACAACCAGGCTGCCCCACCGATCGAGATCTATGAGGTGGGCGACCGGGTTTCGCACGACCAGTTCGGCCTCGGCCGCGTCATCGCCGTAGAGGGCGACAACGCCGCTGTCCTCGTGGATTTCTCCGGCCGCCGGGGCAGAATCGCCAGCCCCTACGCCAAGCTGGACAAGCTCTGAGGACCCGGCTGCCCGGCCTGCCGTACCACTGACGGCGGGCCGGGCAGCATGGGTCACAACACCTGCGCGGCGGGCTTCACCATGCCGCGCACGGTGCGCGACTTCACGAAGTCACCGATGGCAGTCATCTCCCACTCGCCGGAGAACTGCCTGATCAGCTTGGCCATCATCACGCCCGTCTGCGGCTCCGCACCGGTGAGGTCGAAGCGGACCAGCTCCTCGCCCGAGCCCGCGTCGATCAGCCTGCAGTAGGCCTTGGCGACCTCGGTGAACTTCTGCCCCGAGAACGAATTGACCGTGAAGACCAGACCGGTCGCGTCCGCCGGAAGCCTCCCGAGATCCACGACGATCACCTCGTCGTCCCCCGCGCCCTCACCGGTCAGATTGTCGCCCGAGTGCTTGATCGCGCCGTTCAGGATGGTCAGCTTGCCGAAGTAGCAGCTGTCCAGATGGTTGCGGTTCGGACCGTACGCGATGACCGAGGCGTCCAGGTCGATGTCCTTGCCGCGGAACGCGGGCTCCCAGCCGAGGCCCATCTTGACCTGGCTGAGCAGCGGACGGCCGCCCTTGACCAGCGAGACCGTCTGGTTCTTCTGCAGACTGACCCGGCCCTTGTCGAGATTGATCTTCCCGGCTCCCGGGGCGGGGGCCGCCGGGGGAGCGGACGGCGCCGGCGGAGCCGCCGCCACCCGCGGATCGGGCGCGACCGGCGCCGGAGCGGGCGGTGCGGCAGGAGCCTGAGGGGCCGGTGCGGGCGCCGCGGCGGGCTCCTCGTCGACCGATACACCGAAGTCGGTGGCGATGCCCGCCAGTCCGTTCGCATAGCCCTGGCCGACCGCACGGGCCTTCCAGGCGCCGTTGCGCAGATAGATCTCGACGACGACCAGCGCCGTCTCCGCGCCGAGCTGCGGCGGGGTGAAGGCGGCCAGCGCGGTGCCGTCATCGGCGTTGCGAATGGTGGCCGTCGGTTCGATGCCCTGGAAGGTCTGTCCCGCGGCGTCGGGGCTCGCCGTCACGACGATCTTCTCGATGCCGGGCGGGACCGCGGTCGTGTCCACCACGATCGCGTCCGGGGCTGTGCCGCCGCCGGAGCGGTAGCTGACGCCGGGTCCGGCCGGCTGGTTGTAGAAGATGAAGTCGTCGTCGGAGCGCACCTTGCCGTCGGCGGTGAGCAGCAGGCCCGATACGTCGAGCCGCACCGGGGCGGCGACGTCCACCGCCACGCGCGCGACGGAGAGAGGGATGTTCGAGCCGGGGGTCATAGCTGTCATGCCAGGGGTAACGAGCGAGGGCGCTTTACCGTTCCCTTACTCTTTTCGGCGATCTTCCTGCCTGTCGTTCAGCGGTTGCGGGGGTGGTTTCTGGCCATCCGCTCGTTGCCGAATCTGTAGGCGCCGGTCCAGCGGGCCATGACCAGCTGGGCGTCGCCCGACTCCACCTCGGCCAGGAACTTCTCCGCGCGGGAACCGCGCAGCGTCCCGGCGGCACGGCCGCGATGGGTGATCACGACGCTGGCGTCGCCGCGCTGGGCATAGCTGAATCCGAAGGGTCTGGCCATGGGCACATCCTGACCCCGCCCGACCCGCGAGGCACCTGAATTTCCGCCGCGGCAGGGCCCGGTGCGGTGACACCGTGCTGTTCCCGGCAGGCCGGGCTGCCGCGGGCCGCTCAGTACGGCCACCGCGGCGGGTCGGTGACGAAGTGGCCGCCCAGGCAGGCGTGGTCGGGGTTGTCCGGATCGAGTTCCCCCTGCTCGGCGACGAGCTTCTCCGCGTACTGCTCCGAGTCGTCCTGGGGGTCGTACCCGAGGGCGCGGGCGGTCGTGAGGTCCCACCACAGCCGGGTGTTGGCGGAGGAGCCGTAGACGACGCTGTGGCCGACGTTCTCGGCGGTCAGCGCCGCGTGGAAGAGCCGGGCGCCGTCGCCGGGGCTCATCCAGACCGAGAGCATCCGTACGGACGTCGGCTCCATGAAGCAGGAGCCGATGCGCACCGAGACGGTCTCGAGGCCGTGCTGGTCCCAGTAGAGCTGGGCCAGGTCCTCGCCGAAGCACTTCGACAGGCCGTAGTACGTGTCGGGGCGGCGGGGCGTGTCGATGGGGATCAGCTCGGACTGCGGGAGGGGGGCCTCGCCCTGCGGGCGCGGGGTGAAGCCGACCGCGTGGTTGCTCGACGCGAAGACGACGCGTCCGACGCGCTCCTCGCGGGCCGCCTCGTAGAGGTTGTACGTCCCCTCGATGTTCGCGCGCAGGATCTTCTCGAACGGGGCTTCCAGTGAGATGCCCGCCAGATGGATGATCGCGTCGACGTCGCGTACCGCCTCGCGGAGGGCGCGCTTGTCGGCGAGGTCGGCGGTGATCGCCTCCGGTTCGCCCTCGATCGGAGTGGCGTCGAAGAGCCTGAGCTCGTATCCGTACGCGGGCAGCAGCCCCCGCATGAGCGTGCCGAGGCCGCCTGCTGCGCCGGTGAGCAGGACGGTGCGGGGAGCGGGCATGGATGGGTCTCCTTGAAATGCTCAGGTCCGTAGACAGCATTCACATGCATGGACACGCTAGGGAGTGGTCCGGGCACCGTCAAGTGTGGCCCGGAGGGTTCGGCTCCGCCTCTGAGTTGCGGTTTTCCGTCTTGACCCGCCCCAGGTGGCTGCCCTAGCGTGACGGCGTTCAGAAATATGGACGTCGATCAGAATTGTGCACGAGTCGCGGAGGCTCGGTGCACGGCCCAGGGAGCGCCCGTGACCACAGCCCCGCTCGCCGCCCGGCTCACCCGGGTCCAAGGACCTCTGTTCTTCCCCGTCACCGCGTACGGGCCGGACGGCACCGTCGACCTCGACGCCTTCCGGGCCCATGTGCGCAACGGCGTCGACGCCGGGGCCGCCGCGGTGTTCGCGTGCTGCGGGACGGGTGAGTTCCACGCGCTGACCCCCGACGAGTTCGGCCGGTGCGTCGCCGCCGCGGTGGCGGAGACCGCGGGCGAGGTACCCGTCGTCGCGGGCGCCGGATACGGCACCGCCCTCGCCGTCCAGTACGCGCGGATCGCCGAGGAGGCCGGCGCCGACGGGCTGCTCGCCATGCCGCCCTATCTCGTCGTCGCCGACCAGGCCGGACTGCAGCGCCACTACACCGAGCTGGCGGCGGCGACCTCGCTCGATGTCATCGTCTACCAGCGCGACAACGCCGTCTTCACCCCCGAGACCGTCGTCTCCCTCGCCGGTGTCGACGGCATCATCGGCCTCAAGGACGGCTACGGCGACCTCGATCTGATGCAGCGCATCATCAGCGCGGTCCGCCGTGACGCACCCGGCCAGGACTTCCTCTACTTCAACGGGCTGCCCACCGCCGAACTCACCGGCCTCGCCTACCGCGGCATCGGCATCACGCTCTACTCCTCCGCGGTCTTCGCCTTCGCCCCCGACATCGCCATCGCCTTCCACCGCGCGCTGGCCACCGGCGACGACAAGACCGCCGGCCGGCTGCTCGACGCCTTCTTCGTGCCGCTCGTCGAACTGCGCAACCTCGGCCGCGGGTACGCCGTCTCGCTCGTCAAGGCCGGCGTACGGCTCGAAGGACTCGACGTCGGCGAGGTGCGCCCGCCGCTGAGCGAACCCGCGGAGGTCCACGTCAAGGCCCTCGCCGCGCTCGTCGAACACGGCCGCGCCGTGCTGGAGGAGGGACCGTGAAGACCTCCGCCTTCCTCTACCCCTGGGACGTCGTGGGAGATGCGGACGCCGCCGCCCGCATCGCCGGACTCGGCGTCCGGCAGGTCACCCTCGCTGCCGCCTACCACTCCACCCGCGCCCTGACTCCCCGCCACCCGCGGCACCGGATCGTCACCGCCGAACACGCCGCGGTGCTCTACGAGATGGACGAGGACCGCTGGTCGGGGCGGAAGCTGCGGCCGTACGCCGCGGGGGCATGGGCCTCCTGCGACGCATACGGGGAGGCGGCGACCGCCCTCACCGACGCCGGGCTCGAGGTCCACACCTGGGTGGTGCTCGCCCACAATTCCCGCCTCGGAGCAGAGCATCCGGAGACGTCGGTCGTCAACGCGTACGGCGACCGCTACCCGTGGGCGCCCTGTATCGCCCAGCCACGCGTCCGCGAACTGCTCGTCGGTCTCGCGGCCGAGGCGGCGACCCGGCCCGGCGCGCGCGGTACGGAGCTGGAGTCCTGCGGCTGGTACGGCCTCGCCCATCTGCACGCCCACGACAAGATCGCGGGCGTGGGCCTCGGGGAGGCGGCGCAGTATCTGATGTCGCTCTGCTTCTGCGCCTCCTGCGGCGAGGGCTACGGGCAGCAGGGAGTGGAGCCGGAGGCGCTGGCCGTCGCGGTACGCGGTGCGCTGGCTCCCGTATGGGCGGGGGAGACGCCGTCCGGCGTGGGGATCGAGAAGCTGCTGGGCTCCGAACTCACCGCGGTGACACTGGACTTCAGGACGCGGGTCGCACGGACGCTTCAGGAGGACGCGGTCGCCGCGGTGCGAGCGGCGGCCGTCGTGGACGGCTTCCAGGTGCTGCTGCACGCGGATCCGGTCGCGTACCACTGCGGGGCGAACGTGGGCGTCGACCCGGCGCACATCCTGTCCGTCGCGGACGGAGTGGTGGTGCCGTGCACGGGAGGCCCGCAGCTGCTGAAGCCGTTCGCGGACCGGGGCGCGCCGGACGCGGTGCTGGCGGCGAACCTGACGGTGGTCGGGGGGATGGGAGGCAGCCCGTCGACGCTGGCGGACGACGCGGCGAGGGCCAGGGACGCGGGCGCGACGGAGCTGCGCCTGTACCACGGGGGCCTCGCCTCGGACGCGGACCTGGCGTTGGTCCGGTACGCGCTGTCCCGACGGGGGTGAGCTCCGCCGGCGTTCGAGGCGGGGCGGTGCAACGACGAGGGCTGACGGTTGCGTCGGCCCTGCACGGCCTGCGGCTCTGTCCTCCATCGCCGGACGGGCTGGAATGTCCGGCTCGGGTGTCTGCGGCCGTGTCCCTAGTTGCCGGACGGGCCGGAATGCCCGGCCGTCGTCGGGACGTCCAGTCTCCGTGACCCCGGGCCGAGGCCCAGGAGGAGGGCGACCGCGAAGCCCGCAATCCCCAGCACCGGCAGCAGGATCCGGACGTCCGCCACCGCTGCCAGGCCCGCGCCCACTCCCAGCGCCACCGCATTGGGCACGAACAGCAGCGTGTTCGCCGTAGCCGCGGTGCGGCCCAGCACCGCGGACGGCACCTCCCGCTGCACCCCCGTCATCGCGGCGATCAGCGGGCACGGCTGACCCAGGCCCACCGCCGCGCTGCACGCCGGCGCCACCGCGTCGTACGGCAGGCAACGCAGCCGCGACCGCCACGGCGAACAGCGCGATGCCCGCCGCGGCGAACCTCCGCTCCGGCATCCTCCGCAGCAGCGGCCCGGCCAGCAGTCCGGCCACCACCGAGCCGAGGCCCTGCACCGCGTACAACACGCCTACGAACGCGGGGGAGTGGCCGAGTACCCCGTCCACCACGGCGAAGATCAGCGCACCGTTCAGCCCCGCCACCAGCATGGCCGCCCCGCCGCCCAGGACCAGCGGGCGCAGCACCGGTGAGTCCCACAGCCGACGGGCGCCTCCGCGGTGCCGGAGCCGCGGTCACCGGCAGGCCGGGGTTCCCGTACCCGCAGCAGCGCGAAGATCCCGGCGGCCAGTGCGAACGACGCGGCGTCCAGCAGGGCCACCGACGCGCCGCCGAACCGGGCGAACAGGCCCGCACCCGCGAGCGGTGCGATCAGCTTCATGCCCTCGTTCGCCGTCATGCGCAGCCCGTTGAAGTCACCGAGCAGCCGGCCGTCCACGGCTGCCACCACCAGTGCCGCCTCGGCCGCGTCATGGATCACCGTGCTCACCCCGTAGACGCCGAGCACCGCGAACAGGATCCACACCCGCTCCGCCGAGTCCACCGCCAGCAGCGGCAGCAGCGCCACGGACATCACGAGGTTCGTCCCGATCAGCAGCGGTCTGCGGCGCATCCGGTCGGCGACCGTCCCCAGCAGCGGCCCCGTCAGCACCGGCGCCCACATCGCGAACGCGGTGAGCGCCGCCAGACTGTCCGATCCGGTCAGCGACTTGACCCAGACACCCGCGGTCAGCCACATCGCCGACGTGCCGAATCCCGACACCACCGTCCCCGACAGAAAGGCCCGCATTGCGGTCCCGCAGCACCGCGCCCGCCGCCCAGCCCACACCCCACCCGCCTCTCCCGGACCCTGCGCAGGCCAGCGTGCCCGCTGAGGACGCCGTGCCGGATCGGGCAGGTGACCTACGCACCCCTTGACGGGGGACCGGGTGGAGCGCGAGGCTGCCAGGCGTCATACGTCGTATCTCATATATGAGCCGCCTGGACTGCAGAACGTGAGCCCCCGTCGATGACCTTCGCCCCGGCCCCGATCCCCTCCCGCACCCAGTACGTGCTCGACGCGATCAAGCACGCGATACTCAGCGGTCTGCTGCGCCCGGGACAGGCGTTGGTCGAGTCCGAACTGGCCGCGCAGTTCGGGGTGTCCAAGACACCCGTGCGCGAGGCACTGAAGACCCTTGCCGGTACCGGGCTCGTGGTGATGAGCCAGTACAAGGGCGTGACCGTGCGCACCGTCGACGCGGCGATGGCCCGCGAGGTCTACGACGTACGGCTGCTGCTCGAACCCGAGGCGCTGCGCCGCAGCGTCGAGCGCGCGGCCGGTCTGGAGGCCGCCGGGGACGCGCTGGCCAGGGCCGACGAAGCCGCCGACCGGTCCGAACGCGCTCTCGCCAACCGCGAGTTCCACCGCGCCCTGTACGTGCCGTGCGGCAATCCGCTGCTCGCCCGGATGCTCGACGACGTGCGCGACCAGGCGGCGCTTGTGTCGGCCGTCGCCTGGGCCGCCGACCCGTCCTGGGAGCGGGAGGCCGCAGAGCACCGGGAGGTCCTTCGGCTCGCGCTCGCCGGTGACGCGGACGGTGCGGCCCGCGCGCTGCACGAGCACATCGCCGGCTTCGTGCGGCGGGCCTTCCCCGAGCCGGCCGCACCCGAGCCCGCCACTTCCGCCCGGGCCGCATCCGAGGAGGACCTGTCATGAACGAGGAACGGCTCACCGCCCTGCGCGCCGCGCTCGCCGACGTCGTCGCGATTCCCGTGACCCCGTTCGCCGACGACGGCACGGTCGACGAGAAGGCCCAACGCGCCCTGCTCCGGCGGCTGATCGACAGCGGTGTCAGCACGCTCACCCCGAACGGCAACACGGGCGAGTTCTACGCCCTCACCCCTGACGAACGCCGCCGGGCCGTCGACGTGACCGTCGACGAGTCGGCAGGCGCGGCCACCGTCGTCGCCGGGGTGGGCCACGAGGTGCCCACCGCGGTCGCCGCCGCACGCCACGCGGCCGACGCCGGAGCCCGGTTGGTGATGGTGCACCAGCCGGTCCACCCCTATGTCTCGCAGGACGGCTGGATCGACTACCACCGCGCGATCGCCGACGCCGTACCGGAGCTCGGGGTCGTGGCGTACATCCGCAACCCGCAGTTGAACGGCGTCGCGCTCGCCGAACTGGGCCGGCTGAGCCCCAACGTCATCGGTGTGAAGTACGCCGTCCATGACGCGGCCGCCTTCGCCGCCTTCGCGCGCGACGCGGGCCTCGACCGCTTCGTCTGGGTCGCGGGCCTCGCCGAGCTCTACGCGCCCTCCTACTGGGCGGGCGGCGCCACCGGCTTCACCTCCGGACTGGTGAATGTCGCCCCGGCCGTCTCGCTCGCCCTGCGGGACGCCCTGCGCGAGGGCCGGTACGCCGACGCGATGGACGTCTGGGAGCGGATCAGGCCCTTCGAGGAACTGCGCGCCGCCCGCGGCTCCGCCGACAACGTCGGCGTGGTCAAGGAGGCGCTCGCCTCGCTCGGCCTGTGCCGTCGCGACGTGCGTCCGCCCAGCCGCATCCTGTCCGAGGAGCGGCGCCCCGAGGTCGCGGCCCTCGTCCGGGGATGGGACGCGTGACCTCCCGGCGCCCCGAGGAACTCCGCAGCCACCAGTGGTACGGCACCGAAGGGCTGCGCTCGTTCAGCCACCGTGCCCGCACCCGGCAGCTCGGCTACCTCCCCGAGGAGCACCTCGGCAAGCCCGTGATCGCGATTCTCAACACCTGGTCCGACATCAACCCCTGCCACGTCCATCTCCGCGACCGGGCCCAGGCGGTCAAGCGCGGCGTCTGGCAGGCCGGGGGATTCCCGCTCGAATTCCCGGTGTCCACCCTCTCCGAGACCTTCCAGAAGCCGACCCCGATGCTCTACCGCAACCTCCTGGCCATGGAGACGGAGGAGCTCCTGCGCTCCTACCCGGTGGACGGCGCGGTGCTGATGGGAGGCTGCGACAAGTCCACGCCCGCCCTGCTGATGGGGGCGGCGAGCGCCGATCTGCCCGCCGTTTTCGTACCGGCGGGCCCGATGCTGCCGGGCCACTGGCGCAACGAAGTGCTCGGCTCCGGCACGGACATGTGGAAGTACTGGGACGACCGGCGGGCCGGTCTGATCGGTGACGCCGAACTCGCCGAGCTGGAGTCCGGTCTGGCCCGCTCGCCCGGCACCTGTATGACCATGGGCACGGCCTCCACGCTGACCGCCGCGGCCGAGGCCCTCGGTGTCACCGTCCCCGGGGCTTCCTCCGTACCGGCCGTCGACTCAGGACACGAGCGGATGGCCGCCGCGTCCGGCCGCCTGGTCGTCGACCTGGTGCACCGGGACCTGAAGCTGTCGGCCGTCCTCACCCCCGAGGCATACCAGGACGCCGTCGCCACCGTCCTCGCGCTCGGCGGCTCCACCAACGCCGTGATCCATCTGATCGCCATGGCAGGACGCTCCGGAGTGCGCCTCACCCTCGACGACTTCGACCGCATCGCCCGTACCGTGCCGGTGCTGGCCGATCTGCGCCCGGGCGGCCGGTATCTGATGGAGGACTTCCACTTCGCCGGCGGGCTCCCCGGTTTTCTGACGCGCCTCACCGACGTCCTGCACCTGGACCGGCCCACCGTGGCCCACAGCACCCTGCGCGAGCAGCTCGCCGACGCCCTCGTCCACAACCCCGACGTCATCCGGCCGCGGGACAACCCGCTCGCCGAGGAGGGCGGTGTCGCGGTGCTGCGGGGCAACCTCTGCCCCGACGGCGCCGTCATCAAGCACATCGCCGCGGAGCCGCGTCTGCTGCGGCACACCGGCCCCGCCGTGGTCTTCCCCGACTACCGCACGATGCAGCGGACCATCGACGACCCCGGGCTCGGCATCACCGCCGACCACGTCCTGGTGCTCCAGGGCGCCGGTCCCCGGGGCGGCCCCGGCATGCCCGAGTACGGCATGCTGCCGCTGCCCGATCATCTGCTGAAGCAGGGGGTGCGGGACATGGTCCGGATCTCCGACGCCCGGATGAGCGGCACCAGTTACGGCACCTGCGTCCTGCACATCGCCCCCGAGTCGCACATCGGCGGCCCGCTGGCCCTCGTCCGCAGCGGCGACCTCGTCACCCTGGACGTCCCCGCCCGCACGCTGCGGCTGGAGATCCCCGACGAGGAACTCCGGCGCCGCCGCGCGGCCTGGACACCCCCGCCCGAGCGGTACGAGAGGGGCTACGGCGCCCTGTACGGCGAACAGATCACCCAGGCGGACACCGGCTGCGACTTCGCCTTCCTCGCCAGGCCCGGCAACAACCCCGATCCGTACGCGGGTTGAGCCGCTGCCCCACAAGGGCTCGGCACAAGGCACCGGCACCGGCGTCGACCAGGCGTTTGCGCGGATGTTGTGACGTAACACGCGCGTGACCCGAATCCCTGGCCACGGGGTGAACAATCCTGCTGTCCACCGGCCGGATCACCCCGCGAGGAGAGCCATGTCCGCACAGGTCGACCAGTACTTCCGGATCAGCGCACGAGGTTCGACCTTCGCGCGGGAGATCCGCGGCGGCTTCGCCACGTTCTTCACGATGGCCTACATTCTGGTGCTCAACCCGATCATCCTCGGCAGTGCCGAGGACAAGTTCGGCGACCAGCTGTCCGGGCCGGAACTCGCCACCGCCACCGCGCTGGTGGCTGCCGTCATGACCGCGATCATGGGTCTGGGCGGCAACCTCCCGCTCGCCATCGCCGCCGGTCTCGGCCTCAACGCCGTGATCGCCTTCCAGATCGCGCCGCTGATGAGCTGGCCCGACGCGATGGGGCTGGTGGTGCTCGAAGGCATCCTCATCTGCGTCCTGGTCGTCACCGGGCTCCGCGAGGCCGTCATGCACGCCATACCGTCCTCGCTGAAGCAGGCGATCAGCGTCGGTATCGGCCTGTTCATCGCCTTCATCGGCTTCATCGACGCCGGCTTCGTCACCCGCATCCCCGGCGACGAGGGCAGCGTGCCGGTGCAACTCGGCGCGAGCGGGCACCTCTCCGGCTGGCCGGTCCTCGTCTTCTGTCTCGGCGTGCTGCTCACCATGGCGCTGATGGCCCGCAAGGTGAAGGGCGCGATCCTCATATCCATCGTCGTGACCACCGTCGTCGCGATCGTCGTCAACGAACTGGCCACCGTCGACCCGCTCGCATGGGGTCTCACGGCACCGTCCGTGCCCGAAGACATCGTCGCCGCCCCCGACTTCGGGCTCGTCGGCTCCTTCAGCCTCTTCGGCGCGTTCGAGCAGATCGGCGTCGTCACGCTGGTGCTGCTGGTCTTCACGCTGATCCTGAGCGACTTCTTCGACACCATGGGCACGGTCGTCGGCATCACCAGCGAGGCGGGGCTCCTCGACAAGGACGGCAAGGTCCCGAACCTCGGCCGGGTCCTGCTGATCGACGGCGCCGCCGCCGTGGCCGGCGGCACGGCCTCCGCCTCATCCAACACCTCGTACATCGAATCGGCCGCCGGCGTCGGTGAGGGCGCCCGCACCGGCCTCGCGTCCGTCGTCACCGGCGCGCTCTTCGCCCTGGCGCTCTTCCTCACCCCGCTGATGACGGTCGTCCCCGCCCAGGCGGCGGCGCCCGCGCTCGTCGCCGTCGGCTTCCTGCTGATGGCGCAGGTGCGGCACATCGACTGGGAGTCGTACGAGATCGCCATCCCGGCGTTCCTGACCATCGCCGTCATGCCGTTCACGTACTCCATCACCAACGGCATCGGCGCGGGCTTCATCGCCTACGTCGTCATCAAGGCCGTTCTCGGCAAGGCGCGCGAAGTGCACTGGCTGCTGTGGGGCACCGCGGCGCTGTTCGCGGTCTACTTCGCCATCGACCCGGTCGAACAGCTCCTCGGCGTGCACTAGCGGCCTACTTCAGGGCCGCGGCCATCATCTTCTTGGCGATGGGCGCGGCCAGGCCGTTGCCGCTGACCTCGGAGCGGGCCGCGTCCGAGTCCTCGATCAGCACGGCGACCGCGATCTCCTTGCCGCTGTCCGAGTCCTTGGCGTAGGACGTGAACCAGGCGTACGGCGTCTTGCTGTTGTTCTCGCCGTGCTGCGCCGTGCCCGTCTTGCCTCCCACCTCGGCCCCGTCGATCTGCGCGTTCGAGCCGGTGCCCTCGTCCACGACGGTGACCATCGCGCTGCGCAGCTGCTCGGCGACCGACTCCGAGACGATCCGCTGGGAGCCGCCGTCCTCGGGCGAGTCGAGGGTGTTGCCGTCGGAGTCGACGGCCTTGGAGACGACGTGCGGCGACTCCATGACGCCGTCGTTGGCGATCGCCGCCGAGACCATGGCCATCTGCAGCGGGGTCGCGGTCACATCGAACTGGCCGATGCCCGACAGCGCCGTCTGCGGCTTGTCCATGTCGCTCGGGTACACGCTGGCGTAGGCCCGCACGGGCACGTCCAGTTCCTTGTCGTTGAAGCCGAACTTCTCCGCCGTCTCCCGGACCTTGTCGTCGCCCAGGTCCACGGCCATCTTGGCGAAGACGTTGTTGCACGAGTACTGCAGCGCCGTGCGGATGGTGGCGTTCTCGCAGGGCGCCGAGGCGTTCTCGTTCTTCAGGACGGTCTTCGTGCCGGGGAGCGTGTACGGGTCGGGGCTCTTGGTCCTGTCGTCCACCGAGTCGTACAGCCCGTCCTCCAGCGCCGCGGCGGCGACGACCAGCTTGAACGTGGAGCCCGGCGGCAGCGGCTGCCGCAGTGCCCGGTTGACCAGCGGCTTGTCCGGGTCCGCGAGCAGCTTCTTCCAGGCGGCGGCGTCCGAGGTCCCGGCGATCTGCGAGGGGTCGTACGAGGGCGTACTCACCATGCCGAGGATCCTGCCGGTCTTCGGGTCGATCGCGACGGCCGCGCCCTTGGTGTCGCCGAGCGCCTCGTATCCGGCCTTCTGCACCGCCGGGTCGATCGTGGTCAGCACATCGCCCGGGGCCTGCTGCTTGCCGGTGAGCGCGTCGACCGGGTTCTTCAACCGGGTGTCGGTGCCGTCGAGGACCTTGCTGTAGATGCCCTCGAGCTGGGTCGCGCCGTACGCCTGCGAGCTGTAGCCGGTGACGGCCGAGTAGAGCGAGCCGTCGGTGTAGGTCCGCTTGTGGGCGAGGTCGCTGCCGGTCGTCCGCTTCGAGCCGGTGACCGGCGAGCCGGCCACCACGATGTCGCCGAGCGGCTGCGCGTACTGCGCGATGATCTTCCGTCGGTTGTGGTCGTTGTCCGCGAGAGCCTTGGTCTCGTACGCCTGCACCCAGGTGGCCCGCACCAGCAGCGCGAGCACCAGGAGCAGACTGAAGACTGCGGCGTTCCTGATCGTCTTGTTCATCCCGTAAAAGGGACGAGCGGGAGGAGGCGTGCCGTTCCCCTGGCGGGTCCTTTCTCAGGAACTCTTCATCTCGCGGACGGTGCGGCCGGGGCCGCTCAGCGGGGCGAGATGAAGCCCGTCTCGTACGCCGCGATCACCGCCTGTGTACGGTCGCGGGCGCCCGTCTTCGCGAGCACGGCCGCCACATGCGTCTTCGTCGTGGCCGGCCCCACACCCATCCGGCGGGCGATCTCCGCGTTCGTCAGGCCCGTCGCCATCAGCCGCAGCACCTCCGCCTCCCGCTCGGTCAGCCGCGCCGCCCACGGCGGGGGAGCGGCGGGCCGGCGCGAGCCGTACTCGGCTGCCAGCGAGCGCACGGCGGACGGGAAGAGCAGCGAGTCGCTGCGGGCGACCAGCCGCACCGCCTGCACGAGATCCTCCGCCGCGGCCCGCTTGAGCAGAAAGCCCGAGGCGCCCGCGCGCAGCGCGTCGTACACGTACGAGTCGTTCTCGAAGGTCGTCACCACCACGATCCGCGGCGGCTCCGCCACCGTGCCGAGGATCTGCTCGGTGGCCCGGATGCCGTCGATCTCCGGCATCCGCACATCCATCAGCACCACGTCGGGCCGCAGCTCACGCACCACGGACACCGCCTCCGCGCCGGTCGACGCCTCGCCGATCACCTCCAGATCGGGCTCGGCGTCGAGGATGACGCGCAGTGCCGTACGGACCATGCGTTCGTCGTCGGCGAGGACGACCCGGACCGCGCTCACCGCCGGCCTCCCAGCGGCAGCCGGGCGTGCAGCCGCCACACCGTGTCCCTCGGTCCGGCCTCGGCCTCGCCGCCCAGCAGCGCCGCCCGCTCGGCGATGCCGCGCACTCCACGGCCGCCTCCCGGACGGACCGCGGGTGCCCGGTCGGGCAGCGGATTCTCCATCGTGATCTCCAACTCCTCGCCGCGCACGGCGATCCACAGGGACACCGGGGACGCCCCGGCATGGCGCAGGGCGTTGCTCAGGCCCTCCTGGACGATGCGGTACGCCTCACGGGAGACGAACGGAGGGACGCCGGCCGGGTCGCCCTGGGTGGTGAGCGACACCCGGACACCGCTGCGGGCGAGCAGTCCGTCCAGGCCGTCGAGAGCGGGGCCGGTGAAGGCGCCGTCGTCGAGTCCGTCCTCGGCCTGTTCGCCCTTGCGCAACAGACCGAGGACGGAGTCGAGTTCACCCACGGTGCGGCGGGTCGTCTCCTCGATCGCGGCCAGCGCCTCCCGCACGAACTCCACATCCGTGTCGAGTACCTTGCGGGCCGCCCCCGCCTGCAGTGTCACCGCGCTCAGCGCATGGCCGACCGAGTCGTGCAGTTCGCGCGCGAGGCGGTTGCGCTCGGCGAGCTCGGTGGCCCGCCGTTCCGCGGCGGCCAGCCGGTCCGCCGGTGTCGGCCCGAGCAGTGCGGGCGCCTGCCGGGCGAGCAGCGCCCCCGCGGCCGCCGCGCAGCCCGCGAGCGCTACCAGCATGGCGATCCCCGCGAACGGGAACAGCGCCAGCTGCCAGGCCGGGTACTGGGGCGCGCGGGCCCACTCCCGCACCGAACCGGACAGCGGCATCAGGATCACCGTCACCGCGAACGGCGGCAGGGCCAGCGTCGCCCCGCTGACGAGGGCACCGAGCCCGGTGTGCAGGGTGAACCAGGCGGCTGTCCGCAGCCGCGCCGCCCGGGTGCGGGCGGGCCCGTCCGCCAGCAGTCCGGCCGGCACGCCGGTCAGGGCCCGCGCCGCCGCGACCGACAGCGGCCGGGCCACCGGGAAGAGCGCGGTTGCCGCCGCGATCGGCAGGCCGACCGCGTACGCCCCGAACTGATGGGCCAGTGAACCGGAGAACACGTTGTCCGAGCCGACGATCGGGCCGACCACGACCGTGCCCACCAGCCAGTACGGCATGAACAGGGCGCCGCCCAGGATCAGATGGAGCCAGCGCAGCCTGGCCTGCGCCCCGAAGAGGGCACGGACTCCTGCTCCGAACCGGGCTTTCACGCGGCGCGGCGCCGCAGCAGAGAGGCAACACCGCTGATGAGGAGGATGCCTGCGATCATTTCCACAGCGTAGGTCAGAGTCAGCAGGCCGGTCGCCCGCTCTGTCGCGTCGTCCTGCGGCAGCAGCGCCACGGCGAACAGCCAGCCGCCCCAGCAACCCAGCGCCCCCGATCCGGTCCAGGCGACCGCGAGGGGAGCGCGCACCGACAGCCCGCGCGGGCGCCGGAAGGCGAGGACGAGGGCACCCGCGACGGCGGCCACCACGAACAGGAGCCGCACGCCCTCCAGCAGATGGAAATCGGTGCCGCGGTCGTCGATGCGGCCGGGGGACAGCGCGAGCGTCGAACCGCACAGCCACAGCAGGTGCATGACGGCCGGCAGCACCGCTGCCAGCGAGCCGGCGACGGCGGCGGAGCGCGCCAGGGCCCCGGGAGCGGGCAGCTCCCGTACCCGGCCCTGCCACACCCGTGCCCAGCGGTCGCGGGCGTAGAGCAGGAACAGCGCGCCGAGTGCCAGGCCCTGCAGGATGAAGCCGCCGTAGACGACGCCGAAGACCCATGCGTCGAGAAAGGCCTCCTTCGGTGCGTCCGCGGACGCCGCACCGCCGAAGCCCGAGGTGATCAGCTGCAGGGGGAAGCCGACCATGATCGGGGACAGCAGTCCGGTCGCCACCCAGACCGGGACCGTCAGCAGCGGGCCCCTGACCCGCTTGCCCCACTCCTGGGTGAGCAGCAGCGCGAGGACGATGACGACCGAGTCCATCAGGACGGAGACGCTGTTGGCGACGGCCATCGTCACCCGGTGGTCCAGCAGCACGCTGCCGTCGGGAATGCCGATCGTGCTGCCGGCGACCCAGGCGATCTTGAGTGACAGATACGGGACGCAGGCGGCGACGGCGACGGCCCGCAGCAGGGTACGGATGCCCGTGGCGGGTGCGGGGAGGGAGGCGCGGGGAGCGAGCGATGTCCGGGTCATGCCCTCCACGCTCCCGGTCTGCGCCCCGCGGCACGTCGTGCGCGGTGACGATCCGCCTCCGCCGCACGGTGGAGGGCGCGTCGGCCCGGCGGGTGCGCGGAACGTGCCTCGGCCCGGGTCGTGCCCGGCCGTCAGAGCCGGCGGGTGGCGAGCGTGAGCCGGTCCCGGGCGTCGAAGAGAGCGTCCTTGATCATCTGTTCGTGCGCGGGGGTGAGCCTGGCCACCGGGACCGAGCAGCTGATGGCGTCGCGCGCGGGGGTGCGGTAGGGGATGGCGATGCCGAAGCAGCGCAGCCCCAGCGTGTTCTCCTCGCGGTCCACGGCATAGCCCTGCTCGCGGATGAGATGCAGTTCCTCGATGAGCTTCTCGCGGTCCGTCAGCGTGTGCTCGGTCAGCGACGACAGGGTCTCGGGGAGCATCTTGCGCACCTGCTCGTCGCTGTGGGTGGCGAGCAGCGCCTTGCCCAGCGAGGTCGAGTGGGCCGGCAGCCGGCGGCCGACGCGGGTGAACGGGCGCAGATAGTGCTGCGACTGCCGGGTGGCCAGATAGACGACATTGGTGCCGTCGAGGCGGGCGAGGTGGATGGTCTCGGTGGTGTCGTCGGAGAGCCGGTCCAGGGTGGGCCGGGCGGCGGCCACGACCTCGTCGCCGTCGATGTAGGAGGTGCCGACGAGCAGGGCCCGTACGCCGATGCCGTACCGCGTGCCCGTGGCGTCCGTCTCCACCCAGCCCAGCTCGACCAGGGTGCGCAGCAGCATGTAGAGGCTGGACTTGGGGTAGCCGACGGCCTCCTGGACCGCGGCGAGGGAGTGCATGCCGGGGCGCCCTGCGAAGTACTCGAGCAGTTCCACCGTCCGCACCGCGGACTTGACCTGGGCCCCACCGGAATCGGCCGTCGACATTGCTCTCGCTCCTTCTTGACCGCGCAGAACGCCCGGAAATAGAGTCCCCACACATTCACCATCAGGAACTTTGTTCAGAATACCGAACATTGCCTGATCGGTGGCAAGAAGAACCGGGAAGGAAGCCACGGTGGCAGCAGCACCAGTCTGGAGTGTCGACCCCCGAACCGGGAACCCGCGGGAGCAGGTTGCCGTGGAGTCCACGGTCGAGGAGATCGACCAGGCGGTCCGCGCCGCGCATGCCGCCCGGCCCGCCCTCGCCGACCGGAGTGTACGCGCACGCCTGCTGCGCACCGCCGCCGACCTGCTCGACGAGGCCCGCGAGCACGTCATCGAGGCCGCCGACGCCGAGACAGCGCTCGGCCCCACCCGCCTCACCGGTGAACTCGCGCGCACCACCGCGCAGTTGCGGGCTTTCGCCGAGGTCGTCGACGAGGGCGCCTACCTTGACATCCACATCGATCACGCGGACGCGAGCCGCACCCCGCCGTGGCCGGATCTGCGCCGTTACAAGATCCCCCTGGGTGTCGTCGCCGTCTATGCCGCGAGCAACTTCCCCCTCGCCTTCTCCGTGCCCGGCGGCGACACCGCCAGTGCACTCGCGGCGGGCTGCCCGGTCGTCGTCAAGGCGCACCCCGACCACCCGGCCACCTCCGAACTGTGCGCCTCGGTGCTGCGCCGGGCCGCCCACCAGGTCGGCCTGCCCGAGGACGTCGTGATCCTCGTGCACGGCTTCGACGCCGGTGTCGAGCTCGTCCGGCACCCGCTGATCGCGGCGGCCGGGTTCACCGGTTCCGTACGCGGCGGACGTGCCCTGTTCGACGCGGCGGCCGCCCGTCCCGCCCCGATCCCCTTCCACGGCGAGCTCGGCTCCCTCAACCCGGTCGTCGTCACCGAGGCGGCAGCGGCCGAGCGCGCCGAGCAGATCGGCGCCGGGCTCGCGGGGTCGATGACCCTCGGCGAGGGGCAGTTCTGCACCAAGCCCGGCTTCGTACTGGCCCCCGCCGGTGACGCGGGTGACCGGCTGCTGAAGTCGCTGACCGCGGCCGTCAGCGAGACCGAGCCGGGACCGATGCTCGACCACCGGATGCGCGGCGCCTTCGTCGAGGGCGTACGCGAACGGGCCGAGCTGCCGTTCGTCGAGGCCCCCATCACGCCCGGAGCAGGCGGCGACCACACCGTGAGTGCCGGCTTCCTGTCCGTACCGGCGCGATTGCTGACCGCCGACGGGCCGCACGATCTGCTCCTGGAGGAGTGCTTCGGGCCGGTCACGGTCGTCGCGCGCTACGAGTCCGACGCCGAGATCACCGCCGTGCTGAGCCGGCTGCCCGGCAATCTCACCGCCACCCTGCACCTGTCCGCCGACGAGGCCGGTGGGGAGGGCCGGGGGACCGAACTCCTCGCCGAACTCACCCCCCTCGCGGGCCGGGTGCTCGTCGACGGCTGGCCGACCGGCGTCGCCGTCGCCCCCGCCCAGCACCACGGCGGGCCCTACCCGGCGACCACGTCCACCTCCACCTCGGTCGGAGCCACCGCCATCGAGCGCTGGCTGCGGCCCGTCACCTACCAGACCACTCCGGAGGCTCTGCTTCCGCCCGAGCTGCGCGACGACAACCCGCTCGGTCTGCCCCGTCGGGTGGACGGACGGCTCCGGGCTCCAGCAAGCTGAGCGCGTGACCGACCGCATCGAGCTGCCCGAACTCCCCTTCCCGCTGCGCCCGTACGGCCCCGATGCCGGCTGGTCGTACGAGAAGGGCGTGCTGACCGGCTGGGCGGGAGCCCGGCAGGACCTCTTCGTACCGCCCGCGGGCGAGTCCCTGGACCCCGCCTCCGACGCGCCACGCCTGCTCGGCGCGCCGGAGGGGGACTTCCAGCTCATCGCCCGTGTCACCGTCGGCTTCGCCGCGGCCTTCGACGCCGGCGCGCTCCATCTGCACGTCGGCGAGCGCGAATGGGCCAAGCTCTGCCTCGAACGCTCCCCGGACAGGCCCACCGTCTGCACGGTCGTCACCCGCGGCTACTCCGACGACGCCAACTCCTTCGAGGTGGACGGCGACAGCGCCTGGCTGCGGATCAGCCGCACCGGGAAGGCGTTCGCCTTCCACGCCTCGACCGACGGCAAGCGCTGGACCTTCGTCCGGATCTTCACGCTCGGGAACGAGGAACTGGCGGGGGCCGCGCTCGTCGGCTTCCTCGCCCAGTCGCCGGTGGGCGAGGGGTGCGTGGTGACGTTCGACGAGATCGAGTACCGCGAGGGCTGGCCGGACGGCCTGCGCGACGGTTCCTGACCAGGTCCGCAGGACGCCCGCAACCGCGCGCTGTTCGCCGCGCGTCCCTCTTCCCATGATCAGAACAGCCGTCGCCGCCGACCTCGATGCCATCGCCGCCCTGCACGCCGAGGCACGCGCCTCGTACTACCGCGGGCACATCCCCGATGAGGCGTTCGACAGCCCCGCGGAGCATGCCCGGACCCGTGCGGGCTGGGCCGCGGCCATCGGGCGCGGGGCGGTGCTGTGCGCGGAGCAGGACGGCGTGATCGCCGGTGTGGCCGCCTTCCGTGAGGTCGAGGGGGTCATGACGCTCACCCAGCTCCATGTCGCCCCCGACCGCTGGCGTGACGGCATCGGGACCGCGCTGCACACCGCCTGCGTGGAGCGGTGGAGCCGGGACCGGGTGGCCTCGGCCCGCCTGGAGGTCTTCGAGCACAACCGGCGCGCGCGGCTCTTCCACGGCGCCCGGGGCTGGGTCCCCGACCCGGACCGGCCGCGCTCGGGCGATCACCTCGTGCTGCGGCTCACACTCGCCTCCGGCGCGGAATGAGCCGCACGCCGGGGACGTTCTGCTTCCTGCGGAGGAGGCCTCCGCACCGTACGGGAACCTGGAGAGACACAGCATGCGCGTCGAGATCTGGAGCGATATCGCCTGCCCCTGGTGCTACATCGGGAAGGCACGCTTCGAGAAGGGGCTCGCGGGCTTCGCCCACCGCGATCAGGTGGAGATCGTGCACCGGTCCTTCGAGCTCGACCCGAACCGGGCCAAGGGCGACACCGGACCGGTGATCCCGATGCTCGCGAAGAAGTACGGGCGCACCCTCGAGGAGGCGCGGGCCATGGAGGAGCATGTCGCCTCCAACGCGCGCTCCGAGGGGCTCGGCTACCGCACCGAGGGCCGCGACCACGGGAACACCTTCGACATCCACCGGCTGCTGCACCTGGCCAGGGCCCACGGCCGCCAGGAGGAGCTGCTGGACCTCGCCTACCGCGCCAACTTCGCCGAGGAGCGGTCCGTCTTCGACCCCGAGGTCCTCGTACGGCTGGCCGTCGAGGCCGGGCTGGACGGCGACGAGGCCCGCGCCGTACTCGCGGACGAGGACGCGTATGCCGACGAGGTACGGGCCGACGAGCGCGAGGCCGCCGAGCTGGGCGCGACCGGGGTGCCGTTCTTCGTGCTCGACCGCCGGTACGGCGTTTCCGGCGGGCAGCCTGCCGAGCTGTTCACCCAGGCGCTGGAGCAGGCCTGGCAGGGCCGGGTGATCACACCGATCGGTGCGGACGCGGCCGTCTGCGACACCGACGGTTCCTGCGAGGTCCCGCAGGCGGGCGGCCATTCCTGAGCACTGCTGAGCGGTACCGCTCAACAATTCGCGATTGACCAGCGGTTGACGGCACCGCAGGGTGATCACATGGAGACTTTGGGCGGTGCCGAGTTCGCGCCGGAGACGACGTATCTGAACACCTGCAGCAGCGCACTGCTGCCCCGACGTGCCGTCACCGCGGTGAGAACACTGCTCGACGAACTGGCGGCGGGGCGGCCGGGCGGTGCCGGTGACCACGCGCGGGTGAACGCGGCACGGCAGTCCTTCGCCCGGCTGACCGGCGTGGGCGAGGACCGCGTCGCCGTCGGCGGTTCGGTCGCCGTGCACGTCGGTCTCATCGCCAACTCCCTGCCGCCCGGCGCGGAGATCCTCTTCCCCGAGGGGGAGTACGCCTCGGTCATCACCCCGTTCGTGGTGCGCGGCGATCTCAAGCTGCGCTACGCCCCGCTGGCCGGGCTCGCGGACGCGGTCCGCCCCGGTACGGCGCTCGTGGCGCTCTCGTCGGTGCAGTCGTCCGACGGCCGGATCGCCGATCTGCCGGCGGTACGGGCCGCGGCTGCCGCCCACGGTGCCCGGACGCTCGTCGACGCCAGCCAGTCCGCGGGCTGGCTGCCGCTCGACGCCGGCGACTGGGACTACACCGTCACCGGCGGTTTCAAGTTCCTGCTCTGCCCGCGCGGGGTCTCGTTCCTCACGGTGACCGAGGAGGCCCAGGAGTCGGTGGCGCCGATCCATGCGGGCCCGTTCGCCGCCGCGGACGAGGACTCGCTGTACGGTCCGATCGAGGAGTTCGCCCGCTCCGCGCGCCGCTACGACGAGGCGCCGGCCTTCCCCTCGTACCACGCGGCCGAGCAGTCGCTCGCGCTGCTGGAGGATATCGGGATCGCCGCCGTGCACGCCCATGACACCGCGCTGGCGCGGCAGTTCAGGGAAGGGCTCGTGGAGCTGGGGCACGAGCCGCTGCCGGGCGAATCGGCCATTGTCGCCGTGCCGGGGCTGGGCGACCGCGTCCCCGAGCTCGTACGCGCGGGGGTGATTCTCTCCGCGCGGGCCGGGAATCTCCGGGCCGCCTTCCATCTCTACAACTCGGCCGCGGACGTGGAGCGGGTGCTCGACCGTCTCGCCCACTAGGGCGCGAACCCCGACTCCGGAGCCCGGTTCACGGGCCGGGGCAGTCCGCCGTCTGGATGCAGAGGTTCTCCTCGACTTTAGCCAGCAGCCGGATCAGCTCGGTCCGCTCGTCCGGGCCGAGCCCGGCGAGTGTGTGCTCCTCGAGATTCGTCCAGGCCTGCTGCACCGCGGAGTGCAGTGCGCAGCTGTCCTCGGTCGCCTCGACGAGGACGGCGCGGCCGTCGGCCGGGTCGGGGCGGCGGCGTACGTGACCTGCCTGCTCCAGGCGCTGCAGCATCTTCGTCACGGTCGACGGGTCGAGGTCCACGGCCTTGATCAGCTCCGACTGGCGCACCGGGCCCGCGTCCCACAGATGCATCATCACGAACTCCTGGCCCGGGTAGAGGCCGGCGCCCTTGAGCAGCTTGCCCGCTGCCATCCGGTGCAGCCGGGCGACCCGGGAGACGGCATGGCTGACGGGCCCGCCGAGTGCGGAGGCGGGCAGCGACCCGGTACACGCAGGGTCGGCCGCGGTCTCGGTCTTCATCGGGCCTCCTCGGGAGAACGGCTGCTCGCTGACAGTGTCCCCGAAGATTTTACCTTGGTCGGCCAAGTAATGGGTTACAGTGACCCGGGCGCAATTAGTTGGCCGACCACATAATGCCTTTGGGGGCTTCCATGACCACCGCTTTCGACCCGATCGACCTGTCCGGCATCCAGCTCGGCAACCGGATCGCCATGGCGCCGATGACCCGCAGCAGGGCGTTCGGCGAGGGACTCACGGTCACCGACTCCACCGTCGAGTACTACGCACAGCGCGCCTCGGCGGGGCTGATCATCACCGAGGGCATCCAGCCGTCCGTGATCGGCCAGGGCTACCCGGACACCCCGGGGCTGCACAGCGACGAGCAGGTGGCCGCCTGGCGCAGGGTCACCGACGCCGTGCACGCGAACGGCGGGAAGATCTTCGCCCAGATCATGCACGCCGGTCGCATCGGACACCCCGTGCTGTTCCCGGACGCCCTGGTCAGCGTGGCCCCGTCCGCCGTGGCCGCCGCCGGTCAGCTCTTCACCCACGAGGGGCCCAAGGACTTCCTCGCCCCGCGGGAGCTGACCACCGATGAGATCGCGGCCGTCATCGAGGACTTCGCCGCCGCGGCGCGCAATGCCATCGAGGCCGGCTTCGACGGGGTGGAACTGCACGGTGCCAACGGCTACCTCATCCACCAGTTCCTCGCGCCCAACACCAACCGGCGCACCGACGAGTGGGGCGGCTCCGTCGAGAACCGCATCCGCTTCGCCGTCGAGGTGACCAAGGCCGTGGTCGAGGCGATCGGCGCCGAGCGGACCGGTCTGCGGCTGTCGCCCGGCAATGTGTACAACGACATCGCCGAGACCGACACGGAAGCCGTCTACCCGGCGCTGGTCGAGGAGCTGGAGCCGCTGGGCCTCGGCTATCTGCACATCACCGAGGCGAACGCGGGCGCCCGCGACGTGACCCTCGCACTGCGCAAGCGGTTCAGCGGCACCTTCGTCCTCAACCCGGTGACCGAGGGCCCGACCGACCACAACGCCCTCGCACTCGTCGAGGACGGTATCGCCGACATCCTCGCCTTCGGCGCGCTGTTCCTCGCCAACCCCGACCTGCCGGCCCGGCTGGGGACGGCGGGCCCGTACAACACCCCCGACACCGCCACGTTCTTCGGCGGCGACGACAAGGGCTACACCGACTACCCGGCGCTGTAAGGCAGTTGGCCGCACGGCAGTTGTACGACTGGCCCGGCACCCCTCAGGGAGAGGGGTGCCGGGCCAGTCGTACAGGAGCGGTCAGCGCACGGGGGTGAAGTCCCGTGCCCCGATGAAGTCCGGCCGCGGTACGGGCGCGGCGAACGGGGTGACCGCCGCGTTCTCCACGCTGTTGAACACGATGAAGACGTTGCTGCGCGGGTACGGGGTGATGTTGTCCCCCGAACCGTGCATGCAGTTGCAGTCGAACCAGGTCGCCGACCCGGCCCGGCCGGTGAACAGCCGGATGCCGTGGCGGTCCGCCATCCGGGTCAGCGCGGCGTCCGACGGCGTGCCTGCGTCCTGCATCTGCAGCGACTTCTTGTAGTTGTCCTTCGGCGTCTCGCCCGCGCAGCCCAGGAACGACTTGTGCGAGCCGGGCATGATCATCAGGCCGCCGTTGGTGTCACGGTTCTCGGTCAGCGCGATCGAGACCGAGACGGTGCGCATGTTCGGCAGTCCGTCCTCGGCGTGCCAGGTCTCGAAGTCCGAGTGCCAGTAGAAGCCCGAGGCACCGAAGCCCGGCTTCACATTGATCCGCGACTGGTGGACGTACACGTCCGAGCCCAGGATCTGGCGGGCCCGCCCCACCACACGCTCGTCACGCACCAGCGAGGCGAAGATCTCGCTCAACTTGTGCACCTCGAACACCGAGCGCACGTCCTGCGACTTCGGCTCGATGATCGAGCGCTCGTCGGCACGGACGCCGGGGTCGGCGATCAGGCGGTCCAGCTCGGCCCGGTAGAGCGCGACCTCGTCGTCCGAGATCAGGTCCTCGACGGTCAGGAACCCGTCCCGCTCGAAGCCCATCAGGTCGGACGGGACGACCGGACCCGGCGCACCCGGCGCCGACCAGACGACCGGGTCCTGGCGGGGGGTGACCACCTCACCGACGCCACGGGTCGGATAGAGATCGGTGCGTACGGCGGCGGTTGTCATGATTCAGCCCTCCTCGGTGAGCAGCGGATAGACGCCGTTCTCGTCGTGGTCCTCCCGTCCGGTGACGGGCGGGTTGAAGACGCAGACACAGCGGAAGTCCGTCTTGGGGCGGAGCGTGTGGCGCTCATGCCCGTCCAGCAGGTACATCGTGCCGGGTTCGATCCAGTGGGTCTCGCCGGTCTCGTCGTCGGTGAGTTCGGCCTCGCCCTCCACGCAGAGCACGGCCTCGATGTGGTTCGCGTACCACATCGAGGTCTCCGTACCCGCGTACAGCACGGTCTCGTGCAGCGAGAAGCCGACCTTCTCCTTGGCAAGCACGATGCGCTTGCTCTCCCAGGTGCCGGAAGCGGACCGGACATGGCGCTCGGTGTTCTCGATGTCCTTGAACGATCGGACTAGCACGTGAGTTGTTGCCTTTCCTTCAGGTACGGGTGTCAGGCGGTCTCGCGGACCGCGCGGGCCAGGATGCGCAGGCCCTCGTCGAGCTCGTCGGGCGTGATGGTGAGCGCGGGCAGCAGCTTCACCACCTCGCTCTCCGGGCCGGAGGTCTCCAGCAGCAGACCCAGCTCGAAGGCGCGGGCGCAGACGGCCGAGGCGCGCGGCTTGTCCTCGAACTCCAGGCCCCACACCAGTCCGCGTCCGCGGAAGCTGAGACCGGCGTCGGAGCTCTCGGCGAGTATGGACAGCAGCGCCTGCTCGACCTGCTCGCCGCGGGCCAGGGTCTGCTTCTCCATCTGGCCGTCGGCCCAGTAGGTGTCCAGCGCGGCGGCGGCGGTGACGAACGCCGGGTTGTTGCCGCGGAACGTGCCGTTGTGCTCGCCGGGCTCCCAGACGTCCAGCTCCGGCTTGAACAGGCAGAGGGACATGGGCATGCCGTAGCCGCTGATGGACTTCGACAGCGTGACGATGTCCGGCGTGATGCCGGCCTCCTCGAAGGAGAAGAAGCCGCCGGTGCGGCCGCAGCCCATCTGGATGTCGTCGACGATCAGCAGCATGTCCTGGCGGTGGCACAGGTCCTGGAGCGCGCGCAGCCACTCGGCGCGGGCGACGTTGATGCCGCCCTCGCCCTGCACGGTCTCGACGATCACGGCGGCCGGCTTGTTGAGGCCGGAGCCCTGGTCCTCGAGCAGCCGCTCGAACCACAGGAAGTCGGGGACCTGGCCGTCGAAGTAGTTGTCGAACGGCATCGGCGTGCCGTGCACCAGCGGGATGCCGGCGCCGGCCCGCTTGAACGCGTTGCCGGTGACGGCGAGCGAGCCCAGCGACATGCCGTGGAAGGCGTTGGTGAACGAGACGACGGACTCGCGGCCCTTGACCTTACGGGCCAGCTTCAGCGCCGCCTCGACGGCGTTGGTGCCGGTCGGGCCGGGGAACATGACCTTGTACGGCAGGTCGCGCGGCCGCAGGACGACGTTCTGGAACGTCTCCAGGAAGGCGCGCTTGGCCGTGGTGGCCATGTCCAGGCCGTGGGTGATGCCGTCGCGCTCGATGTAGTCGATGAGCGCGCGTTTCAGTACCGGGTTGTTGTGTCCGTAGTTGAGCGATCCGGCTCCGGCGAAGAAGTCCAGGTAAGTGTGGCCGTCTTCGTCGTGGAGGTAGCTGCCCTGCGCACGGTCGAACACTGCGGGCCAGCCGCGGCAGTAGCTGCGCACCTCCGACTCCAGGGTCTCGAAGACACTCAGGGCGGGCGGGGTGATGGTCACAGCAGTCTCCAGAGGTGGGGGGTCAGGCGGAGATGGGGCCGATGCGGTACAGGACTTCCGGCTGGTGTGTTCCCTCGGGGAACAGCCCGCCGTCGAAGAGGACTTCGCGCTCGAGCCGAGCGTCGTGGCGCTTCGCGTAGGCGGTGAACAGCCGGTCGGACGCGGTGTTGTCCGGGGTGATGGTCGTCTCCATCTCCTGAATGCCGCGGTCGCCGGTGACCTTGGCGGTCAGCGCGTCCAGCAGCACACCCGCGAGTCCCTGTCCGCGGTGGGCCTGGTCCACGGCCACCTGCCAGACGACAAGCGTCTCGGGCCGGTCGGGCCGGGCGTAGCCGGTGACGAAGGCGATCGGCTCTCCGCCCGCGTCACGCGCCACCAGCGAAGTGGCGGCAAAGTCCCGACACCACAGCAGGTAGCTGTACGAGGAGTTGAGGTCGAGAACCTCGGAGTCGCGGGCAATGCGCCAGATCGCGGCTCCGTCCTCCACTCGTGGGGTGTCTATCTCCGTGAATTCGCTCGGGGTCGTGGCTCGTACAAGGTCTTCTTGTGCGGCGGTCATGTGGAAACAATTTACCGAGCAAATTCGGAAAATGCATTGCGGGCAGGGGTTGGGCAGAGCCGTGATGTGTGTTATCGCGCGAGCGCGAGACTGAGGGTGCGGCGAGGGAGTATTCGGGCGGTTTGCCCCGGAAATAAGCCACGAAAAAGACCCGCTGTGGAGTCGGTCACACGTGCGTAACGAATCCGGTACCCGCCCGAATTATGCGGCTCGTGCCCCGCCGGAACTACAGGGTTTAGGACCCTGGATCGGGGGCAGGAGAATGGGGAACACGGCATCAGTAAACCCAATTCCCATATTCTCGAATAGTGCCCCGTTCAAGTTTCCGTATTGACGGTCCGGCTTTATCGACGGTCCGCGGAGTTCCGGGCACTCTCCGTGATGTCCTGTGCGCCGAGCGCCTCGCCGAGGGCCGCGAGCGAGGACCGCACCACCGCGGGCGTGGCGTCGGGGCCGTAGTGGTTGATCCGGATCATCTCCTTGGCCAGCGCGCCGCCCCCGGCGATCAGCGGCACCGACGGATCGACGGCGAGGGCCCGCGCCACCAGCCGGGAGGCGTCGACTCCGGCCGGAGTGCGCACCGTCGTGGCCACCGGGGCGGCGTCCTTCGCCCGGTGGACGTACGGCTCCAGCCCCCCGCCCAGCGCCGTCACACCCGAGCGCGTGGCCGCGGCGGCCGCCGCATGGCGGTCCATCACCGCATCGAGCCCCGTCGCCTCGATGCGCTCCAGGCACGCATCCAGCGCCAGCATCTCCAGCTGGGCCGGGGCGTGCGGCAGCGCCCTGCGGCCGCCGTCGATCCAGCGCTCCTTCCAGTCCAGCAGGGAAAGATACGAACGCCGGGGCGCGGCAGGATTGGCCGAGAACCGCTCCCAGGCACGCTCGCTGACCGACACCGCGGACACCCCTGCCGGACCGCCCATCGCCTTCTGTGCGCCGATCACGCACAGATCCACGCCCCAGGCGTCCGGCAGCAGGGGCTCGGCGGCCACCGAGGCCACGGCGTCCAGCATGAACAGCGCACCGTGGGCCCGTACGACCTCACCGATCTCCGCGACCGGATTGGTGTTGCCCGTCGCGGCCTCCGCGTGGACCAGCGAGACGAAGTCGATCTCCGGACGGGCCGCCAGGGCCTCGGCCACCTGGTCCGCCGTCACCGCGGTGTGGAACGGCACCTCCAGGTCGACGACGTGCGCGTCGCAGTCCCGCAGCCAGTTGCCGAACGTCTGCCCGTACGGGCCCGTCACCACGTTCAGCGCGGTCGAACCGGGCCGCGCCCCACCGCGGATGCAGCCCTCCAGCGGGAGGAGCGCCTCGCCCTGCATGATCACCACGTCCTGCCCGGTGCCGAGCAGGGCGGCCACCCGCCGTTCGATACCGGCGAACTGTCCGGCGGTCATCGGGGCGAGGTCGAGCAGCGCATGTGTCACGGTGGTGCCTTCTTCTCGGTGTTCCTGAGCCTCTCGATCGAGGGTACCGACGCCCTCGTACAGTGCTGACATGAGCGATCACGTGGTGCTGCATGTGAAGGGGCGGGTGCTCGTCGGCCCCGAGGACGTACGGGACGAGCTGTGGGTCGTCGGCGGTCGCCTCACCTACACCCGGCCGGCCGGCGCCGCGGGCGCCGATGCGCGGACCGTCGAGGGCTGGGTGCTGCCGGGGCTGGTCGACGCGCACTGCCACGTCGGGCTCGACCACCACGGCGCGGTCGACGACGCGACGAGCGAGAAGCAGGCGCTCACCGACCGGGACGCGGGCACCCTGCTCATCCGCGACGCCGGATCTCCCGCCGACACCCGGTGGATCGACGACCGGGAGGACCTCCCGAAGATCATCCGGGCGGGCCGGCACATCGCGCGCACGCGCCGGTACATCCGCAACTTCGCCCATGAGATCGAGCCCGACGACCTCGTCGCGTACGTCGCCGCCGAGGCCAGGCGCAGTGACGGGTGGGTCAAGCTCGTCGGCGACTGGATCGACCGGGAGGCCGGCGATCTGACGGCCTGCTGGCCGCGCGGGGCCGTCGAGGCGGCCATCGCCGAGGCGCACCGGCTGGGAGCGCGCGTGACCGCGCACTGCTTCGCCGAGGACTCGCTGCGGGACCTCGTCGAGGCGGGGATCGACTGCGTCGAGCACGCCACGGGCCTCACCGACGAGACCATCCCGCTGTTCGCCGAGCGCGGGGTCGCGATCGTCCCGACACTGGTCAACATCGCCACGTTCCCTTCGCTCGCCGACGGCGGCGAGGCCCGGTTCCCCGCCTGGTCCGCCCATATGCGGCGGCTGCACGAGCGCCGCTACGACACGGTGCGCTCGGCCTACGACGCCGGCATCCCCGTCTTCGTCGGCACGGACGCGGGCGGGTCGCTCGCGCACGGCCTGGTCGCGGCGGAGGTCGGTGAACTGGTGAAGGCCGGCATCCCGCCGGTCGAGGCGCTGTCGGCCACCACGTGGGGCGCACGCGCCTGGCTCGGCCGCCCGGCGCTCAAGGAAGGCGCTCCGGCGGACTTCGTCGTGTACGGCACGGATCCGCGGGCGGACGTCCGGGTCCTCGCGGCGCCGCAGCGGGTGGTGCTGAACGGCCGGGTCGTCGGCTGACGTTCCGGGACGGCCTCGTGTTGACCGAGCGTGACCAGCGGTACCCGGGGCTCGTTGAAGCACTTCACCCACGCCACCCCGGGAGCGACCGGCGCACCCCTTCGGCCCGGTGACACGCGGGCCGGAGGGGCACGTGTGTACCTCATGAATCGAATACAGGCGCGGAAACCCCACTTTGGAGTGAACTCACCCCAGGTGTCTGTCAGTTCACTCTCAGTGCGTAAAGAATCCCGGTGTCTCGGTCGCTGCCGTCCACGTGTCCCCGTGGCCGGCGCGCGACACCGTGTCTCAGTGGGGGTTCCACCACCTTGAACAGCAACGCCTTCCGCATGCCCGCACGCCGCGCCGCTGCCGCCACGGCCGCCGTCCTGACCGCGAGCCCGTTGCTGGTCGCGGCCCTCGCGGCTCCTGCGCAGGCCACCGGGGACACGGGCGAAGGGCGGGCCGGTGCGGTCGTG
The DNA here is from genome assembly GCA_963836215.1 of uncultured Actinomycetota bacterium. Lineage (GTDB taxonomy): Bacteria > Actinomycetota > Actinomycetes > Streptomycetales > Streptomycetaceae > Streptomyces. The sequence goes on along the minus strand of CAWIIU010000005.1, from coordinate 1,666,243 downwards.
CTCCGGACCGCGCTCGACGTGTCCCTGCTCGACAAGTCCGTCGACGTCCCGCTGCGCACCTCGCTCAACGAGGTGCAGGCGCCCGCGGACGCCCGGAAGACCGCGCTGACCGTGGAGTTGGACGGGGTGGAGCGGGGCAGGCCCCTGCAGGTGCTGCGCGCGGACGTCGCCACCGCGAAGGCCACCGCCGACAGCGGCAAGGCCGAGGGGCACGCCGACCTCGCCCGCGCCAGGGTGCGGGTTCCCGGCCTTCCGATGCTCTCGCTGATCGAGGTCGAGCAGGTCACGTCGAAAGCCGTGTGCGAGGCGGGCCGCAAGCCGGTCGCATCGTCGAATCTGAGCGGTCCGGTGAAGGTGCTGGGCAAGAAGGTCACGCTCTCCGCGGGCGGCCCGACCCGGGTCGAGGTGCCGGGCGTCGGCGAGGTGACTCTCGATACGTCCACGGCGCGGACCACGTCCCGTACGGCAGCGGCCACCGCGCTCCGGCTGAAGGTCTCGGTGAACCCGCTCAAGCTGAACGTCGCCGAAGTGACCGGTGAGGTCACCCTCGTCGAGGCCACCTGCGAGTCGCCCGCCGCGCCGCGGACGCAGGAGCCGTCCGAGCAGCCGAGCCGGGACATCCAGGCGCAGTCCGGCAGGCGTCCCGAGGAGAACCTGGCGGCGACCGGCGGCGGCGCGACGACGGTCTATCTCGCCGGCGGCTCGGCGATCCTTCTGGCGCTGGGCGGCGGCGCGGTGGTCCTGGCACGCGGCCGCAGCCGCGACTGAGCCGCCCGCGGCTCGCCGCCGCGGTGGGGGCGGGGTGGGTGGCCGGGCCTGCCCGCCCGGGGGGTGTGCGGGGTGGTTGGCTCCGCGGCTCGCGTGCCCACGGCGGGGGTCCGGGCCTCGACCGCCCGCGGTGGGCGCTGCTTTGTCGTTTCCGGGCCGGTCCGCCCGGTCCGTGCGCGGCCCCGGGCCCGGCCCGGTCCGTGCGCGGCCCCGGGCCCGGCCCGGTCCGGGGGCGGGTCCCCGTCGTGGGCCTAGTCGCCGACCATCGTCAGTGCCTGGTCCAGCGCCTGCAGGAAGCGGTTGGTCGTTGCCCGGTCGCGCACCGCGAGGCGCAGCCAGCCCGGTCCGAGGCCGGGGAACGTGTCGCCCCGGCGGGCCGCGAAGCCCAGCCCGCGCAGACGCTCGCGCACCTCCGCGCCGTGCCGGACATGGATGAGCACGAAGGGGGCCTCGGCCGCCTCCACCACCCGGATCTCGTCGAACTCCGTGAGCCCCGCCAGCAGATGGGCACGGTCCACCGCGACCAGCTCGGCCGCCTGCGCGGCCTCCTTCAGCGCCGCCGGGCCCATGCACGCCTCCGCGGCGGCCAGTGCCGGCGTCGACACCGGCCACAGCGGCTGCGCCCGCTCCAGCGCCGCGATCGTCTCCGGTTCGGCCAGCACATAGCCGATCCGCAGACCCGCGAGCCCCCACGTCTTGGTGAGGCTGCGCAGCACCACCAGACCCGGGACGTCCGTACGGCCCGCCAGCGACTCGCGCTCGTCCGGCACCGCGTCCATGAACGCCTCGTCCACCACCAACAGCCGCCCCGGGCGCGCCAGCCGGGCGATGTCGGCGCTGGGATGCAGGACCGACGTGGGGTTCGTCGGGTTGCCGATCATCACCAGGTCCGCCGCATCGGGAACGGCGGCCGGATCGAGCCGGAAGCCGCTGTCCTCGCGCAGCAGCAGGCGTGCCACCGTGTGGCCCGCGTCCCGCAGCGCCGCCTCCGGCTCGGTGAACTGCGGGTGCACCACCAGAGGGTGACGTGCCGTCAGGGCACGGGCGATCAGGACGAACGCCTCCGCCGCCCCCGCCGTCAGCAGCACCCGTTCCACCGGCAGGCCGTGCCGGGCGGCCACCGCGGCGCGGGCGGACCGCCCGTCCGGGTAGGCCGCAAGGCCCGCCAGCGAGCCGGCGATGTGCTCCCGCAGCCACTCCGGGGGCGTACCCGTGCGCACATTGACCGCGAGATCGGTCAGACCCGTTGCCGCGTCCCGCACCTCCGCGTCACCGTGGTGCCGCAGGTCGTGTGCGTCAGTGTGCGTGTGCATGGCTGCCGTGGTGGTGATGGCCGTGTCCTGGCCCGTGCTCGTGACCGTCGTCGTCCGGATGGAAGTGGGGCTGCTGCGGCAGGCCGACCTTGTCCTCGAAACCCGGCAGCGCGATGCGGTACACGCAGGAGTCGCAGTTCATCCGGATGTCACCGGCGACGGCCTCCCGGTAGCGCTCCATCACCAGGTCCAGCAGTTCGTCGGTGGGCCCGATGACATCGGCCGAGACCACCTCCACGTCGGGATGGGCCGCCGCCCAGCCCTGTGTCTGGGAGCGCACCCGGTCCGGCAGGATGCCCGTGAACAGGAAGTACGGCAGCACCACGATGCGGCGCGCGCCCAGCTTCACACAGCGGTCGAGGCCGCTCGGGACATCGGGTGCGGCGAGCGACACGAACGCCGTCTCCACACCGGCACAGCCGCGCCCCTCCCACAGCAGCCGTGCCGCCTTCAGCACCTCCGCGTTGGCGTCCGGATCGGTCGAACCCCGGCCGACCAGCAGCACGGTCACATCGGCGCGGTCGCCGGGCGTACCGGACGTCTCCCCCAGCGCCAGCGCTTCATCGAGCCGCCGCTCGAGCACCCGCAGCAGCGCCGGATGCGGTCCCAGCGGACGCCCGTAGGTGTACGAGATCCCCGGGTGCCGCTCCTTCTCGCGGGTGAGTGCCGCCGGGATGTCGCCCTTCGCGTGCCCGGCGGACACCAGCATCAGCGGCACCGCGGCGAAGCGTTTCACGCCCCGCTCCACGAGCTCGGTGACGGCTTCGCCGAGGGGCGGCGGCGACAGCTCGATGAAGCCGCCGGCGACGGGGAGTTCGGGGTGTCGCCGCCCCAGCTCCCGTACGAAGTCACGGAAAGCCTCGGCCCCCGCTTCGTCACGGGTGCCGTGGCCGGCGATCAGCAGTGCGGGCGGGGTGGTCACGCGTTCTCCTCGGTGTGGGGGTGGTACAGCAGAGCGTTCAGTGCGGCCGCGGCGACCGCGCTGCCGCCTTTCTCGGACACATTGCTCACGGCCGGCAGGCCGCTCTCGCGCAGGGCGGCCTTGGACTCGACGGCCCCGACGAAGCCGACGGGCAGACCGATGACGAGCGCGGGTTCGGCGTCGAGGAGCAGCAGTTCCTCGAGCGCGGTGGGCGCACAGCCGATCACCCAGACGGCGCCGGGGCCCACCTGTTCGTACGCGAGGCGGATCGCGTGGGCGGACCGGGTGAGCCCCGGCCCCGGCGTGGCGTCCCTGAGCCGGCAGACCGTCTCACGGCGGGTGATCCCGGCGGCGACCATCTCGACGTCGACAACCACCGGTGCCCCCGCGTGCAGTGCGGCGTGCGCGGCGGTGAGCGTGCCCTCGTCGCAGACGAGTTCGGCGGCGTAGTCGAGATCGGCGGCCGAGTGGACGACCCGCTCGACGACGGCCCGGGTCAGCGCCGGCAGACCGCTGGTGTCCAGCCGTGCGCGCAGCCGCCGGAAGGACTCCTGCTCGATGGGGTGCACGACGCGGTTCACAGGGCGGCTCCGGGGTACGGCGTGGTGCATACGGAACAGGGGGTGCATGCGGAACGAGGGGCGCGCAGGGTCATGACTGCCACCGGTAGCCACGAGGGGTCACCATGCGGCCCGCGATGTCCCGGGTGGCCGTGTTGCCGACCGTCACGACCGTCATCATGTCCACCGCCGTCGGATCCACTCCGGCCAGCGTCGTCATACGGCTGGATTCGTCCGGCCGGGAAGCGTTGCGCACGATCCCCACCGGCGTGTCCGGCGTCCGGTGCTCACCGAGCACCGCCAGCGCCTTGGGCAGCTGCCAGTCGCGGCCCCGGCTACGGGGGTTGTAGAAGGTCACGATGATGTCCGCCTCGGCGGCCGCCCGCACCCGGCGCTCGATGACCTCCCACGGCGTGTGCAGGTCGGAGAGGCTGATCGAGACATGGTCGTGGCCCAGGGGCGCGCCCAGGATCGAGGCCGCGGCCAGGGCGGCCGTCACCCCGGGCACCCCGACCACGTCGATGTCGTCGGACGCCTCGGCGAGCGCGGGGGAGGCCATGGCGTACACCCCCGCGTCCCCGGAGCCGATCAGGGCGACGGCATGGCCGGAGTGCGCTTCGGCGACGGCCGTACGCGCCCGCTCCTCCTCCGCCCCGAGCCCGGACTCGAGAATCCGGGTGCCGGGCCTGAGCAGATCGCGGATCTGGTCGACGTACTGGTCGAGCCCCACCAGCACCGAGGCCCGTCGCAGCTCGTGGGCCGCGCGGGGGGTGAGCAGGTCGCGGGCGCCCGGCCCCAGACCGACGACCGCGAGACGGCCGCGCGGACGCCTGCGCACCACCGCACAGGTCGCCATCGCAGCCCGCCCCTCGGGGCTGGACTTCCGTTTGGGGACGAGCAGTTGGCCGCCGCCCGCGAGCGCGGACGCCTCCGCGACCGACGGCGTGCCCACGGCGGCGAGCGGAGCGTCGGACGGGTTCGGCACGTCGATGTCGGCCAGGTGTTCGGCCGCGTACGTCACCAGCGGCACGCCGAACCGCTCGGCGGCCCCGACGATCCCCGGCTCCTCCGCCTTCGCGTCGACCGTCGCCAACTCGCCGATGCTCAGCGCCGAGAGGCCGGCTTCGCGCAGCGTCTCCTCGATCAGCCCGGCGACCTCGTCGACGGGAGCGCCGCTGGACGCTCCGACGCCGACCACCAGTGAGGCGGGCCGCAGCACGGCTTCCCGCGGGCCCGGCCGGAGCGCCCGGTCGGTCACCAGCAGGGCGGCGTGCTCCCCGTCCGGCGGCCCGGCGGTCACATTCGGCGGCAGGGCCGGCAGCGGCCACACCGCGTCCGACGCCAGCGCCACCGGCTCGCCGTCGAGGATCGCCCGGGACACGGCGGCCACCGCGCCCTCCACCGGCAGGCCCAGCGTGTCCAGACCGGGAATGTCCGTCGCGTCCGTCGCGGTCGTCACCACCGGCTCGCAGCCGAGAACGTCCGCGACCTGCTCCGCCAGCACGTTCGCGCCGCCGCCGTGGCCGCCCAGCAGCGACACCGCCCAGCGCTGCGCCTCGTCCACGCACACCACGCCGGGGTCCGCCGCCTTGTCGGCCAGCAGCGGGGCGACCAGACGTACCACCGCGCCCGTGGCGAGGAAGCACACCAGCTGCCCGCACTCCGCGAACGCGCGCTCCACGGCGTCGCGCACCGGGCCTTCGTACACCCGGGTGCGGCCGGGCCAGGCCGCGGCGAGCCGGTCGCTGGCGGCGGCGCCCGCCGCCGTCGCGGAGATCAGGCCGATCACTGAACTGCTCCTTCGCTCAAGGACTGCGCGGGGCGGTCGCCCCACAGCAGGAAGACCGGGTTCGCGGCTGCCAGCCGCGTCACGTCCCCGGGCAGCGGTGCCAGCCGTGCCGAGTTCAGCAGAACCCCGTCCGTTGCGTAACCCGTCGCGGCGAGCGCGGCTCGTACCGCGGGCACCCGGTCGAGCGCCGCGAGGGCCACGACCACCGTGCGCCGGGCGCGCCGCGCGCACGCCGTGACGATGATGGGCAGGTCGGCGCCCCCGCCGCCGACGAACACCGCGTCCGGGTCCGACAGGTTCGACAGCACCGTGGGCGCGGACCCGTGGACGGTGTGTACGTCCACGCCGTGCGCGGCCGCGTTCGCCCGGATCCGCTCGATGCCGTCCGCAGTCTTCTCCACCGCGACCACCGCGGCGCCGAAGCGGGCGCACTCCACGGACACCGAGCCCGAGCCCGCGCCGATGTCCCACACCAGGTCCCCGGTGCGCGGCCCGAGCCTGGACAGTGCCAGGGCCCGGACCTCGAACTTGGTGATCATCGAATCGCGGTGCCGGAACGCACTCTCCTCCAGTGCCCACCGGGTCGGCCCGAGCGCCCGCCCCGCGACCGTGCGCTGCTCGGCGGCCAGCGCCCGGGTCTCGTCCAGGCAGAGCACCACGCTCACCGCGTCCCAGGTGCGCTCCGCCGCCTGCGCCGGCGTCAGCTTCTCCACCCGTTCGTTCACCGGGTCACCGATGGCGGAGGCCACCACCAGCATCCGGTCGGCGGACCGGTACGCCAGCTCGGCGCCGAGCTCCGCGGGGCCCGCTCCGGGACCGGTCAGCACGGCCGTCTTGGGGTGCGCCCGGCACACGTTCACCGCGGTGCGCAGATCCCGGCCGTGTGCGCTGACCACGACCGCGTCGTCCCAGGGCAGCCCGACCCGCGCGAAGGCGACCGCCACCGACGCGGCACCGGGCCGTACGTCCAGGGCGTCCGCCCCGAAACGCTCGGCCAGCACCCGGACGATGCCGAAGAACCCGGGGTCCCCGGACGCGAGGACCACCACACGCGCGTCCTCACCGCTGCGGGCTCTGCCGATGGCGTCGAGCGCCGGCGCCAGCGGCCCCAGCACCAACCGCTCGGCGGCGGCGGGCACTTCGGCCGCGTCCAGATGCCGCCGGGCGCCGGCCACCAGGGTCGCCGCACCGAGAGCTTCCGCGTCCCGCGCGGACAGCGGCGCGCCCGTCCCGGTGCCGATGACGGTGATCATGGGGTCGCGCCCTGGGACCGCAGCGCCTTGCGCGCGGCCGGATCGGCCTTGCGGAAGCCGTGGAAGTGGCCCGGGTGGTACAGATGCGACCGCGTTCCCGTGGCCGACAGCGCGGGACCGACCAGGAACAGCGTGTGCTTCCAGAGCTTGTGCTCCTTGACCGTCTCCTCCAGCGTCCCGATCGTGCAGCGCAGGATCAGCTCCTCCGGCCAGGTCGCCTGGTACGCGATGACCACCGGTGTGCTCGTCGGGTAGCCGCCCTCCAGCAGCTCCTGCGTCAGCTGGCCCGACCGGGCAGCCGACAGGAACAGCGCCATCGTCGTGCCGTGCCGGGCGAACTCGCGTACCTCCTCGCCGGGCGGCATCGGCGTCTTGCCGCCGCCGAGACGCGTGAGGATCACGGACTGCGCGACCTCCGGGATGGTCAGCTCGCGCTGGGCGATCGCCGCGACAGCCGAGAACGACGACACACCGGGCACGATCTCCACCTCGAGACCGAGCTCCACGCACCGGTCGAGCTGCTCCTGCGTGCCGCCCCACAGAGCGGGGTCGCCGGAGTGGACACGTGCCACCTTCAGGCCATCGGCGAGAGCCCGTTCGTACACGGCCACGACGTCCTCCAGGGACATCGCGGCCGAGTCGAGGATCTCGGCGCCCTCGCGCGCGTGGTCGAGCACATCGGCCTGCACCAGGCTCGCGGCCCAGATGACGATGTCGGCATCGGCGATGGCACGGGCGGCGCGGAACGTCAGCAGATCGGCGGCACCGGGGCCGGCACCGACGAAGGTCACCTTGCCGTGGACGGCGTCATCGGCCATGAGCGGGGGTCCTCTCGGGTCAATCGGGTGAATCGGGCGGGTCTCACAGCGGGATGTGCGCAGTGGGGAGTTGATCCGCTAGCAAGGGCGCATGGCGGTGTTCGTCGCGCTCGGCGCGTTCCTCATGACGCTGGTCGGCGGCTGGACGGCGCAACGCGTCACCGACCGCCGCCACCTCGTCCTGGGCCTGGCCGGCGGTCTGATGCTCGGCGTGGTCGGCCTCGACCTGCTGCCGGAGGCCCTGGACGCCGCGGGCGAACCGGTGTTCGGGGTGCCGCAGGCGCTGCTGCTGTTCGTCGGCGGCTTTCTCACCGCGCACCTGCTGGAACGGCTGCTGGCGGTACGCCGGGCGGCGCACGGCGCGGGCGAGGACGAGCGCGTTCCGCAGGTGGGTCTCACGGCGGCGGCCGCCATGGTCGGCCACAGCCTGATGGACGGCATCGCGATCGGCGCGGCGTTCCAGGTCGGCCACGGCATGGGTGCGGCCGTGGCGGTCGCCGTCATCGCCCACGACTTCGCCGACGGCTTCAACACGTACACGATCACCAGCCTGTACGGGAACACCCGCGCCAAGGCGGTGGCCATGCTCGTCGCCGACGCGCTCGCCCCGGTCGTGGGCGCGGCGTCGACCGTGCTGTTCACGCTTCCGGTGGAACTTCTCGGCAGCTATCTCGGCTTCTTCGGCGGAGCGCTGCTCTACCTGGCGGCCGCCGAGATCCTGCCCGAGGCGCACCACGAACACGCCGCCCGTTCCACCCTGTTGTGCACGGCGGCGGGCGTGGGCTTCATCTGGCTGGTCGTGGGCATCGCCGAGTGACGGGCTCACAGTTTGCCGCCTCTGCCGCCGCCGCGCGGCGCGGGCGCGATGAGCGTGGACAGATACGGCAGCGGCCCGTCCGCCAGCTCCGCGGCCTGCCGGATCGACTCCTCCGGCAGCCCGAGCGCCGATCCCCACACCGCGCCCTCGGTACGGCCGGTCTCCCGCAGAGCGGTCGCCACTTCCCCGGCGAGCCGCCCGAACTTGTACGCCACGACCGTCCCCGGCCCCTCCAGCGCTTCCTTGAGCACGGCCGCTCCCGCCGTCACCGGTACCAGCGTCAGCGGCTCGGTGCCCTCGGTGAGCACCGCCCCGCTGCGGGCGGCCAGATCCTGCATCGCGGTGATGCCGGGAACGGTCTCCACAGCGGTGCCCGGGACCAGATCGCCGATGGTGTGCGCGAGATACGTGAACGTCGAGTACACGTTGGGGTCGCCGATCGTCGCGAACGCGACGCTCTTCCCGCCCTCCAGCAGCGCGGCGACACGGGCCCCCGCGGCGTCCCAGGCAGCCTCACGGCGGGCATGGTCGCTGCGCTCGTTCAGCGCGAAGACGACCCGCACCACCTTCTCCGCGTCCACGTAGTGCAGCACGGTCGCCTCGGCCCGGCCGCGTTCACCGGTCTCCATCACGGGCACGACGACGACATCGGCCTCCCGCAGCGCGCGCACGCCCTTCACGGTCACCAACTCCGGGTCACCGGGCCCGACTCCGACCCCGATCAGCCTGCTCATCGTGTGCACCTCTCGACAAATCGACGGGCGATCCCGGGCTCGGCGGCCCAGTGCGTATGCAGATAGCTCGCGTGCACGCCCTGCTGGACAAAACCTTCGACCCGGCGCTCCGGCCGGTGCATGCCCCATGCGGGCGCGGGACCGGCGCCGGGTTCGACCGCGGTGCGGTGGAACTCGTGACCGCGCAGCCGTGTCCCGGTGGCCGCCAGACAGCTGTCGGTCACCGCGACGGCGTCCCGGTACCCGAGCGTCAGCCGCTCGCCCATCCGGGCCTCCGCGTCCAGCACGCCGCACATCTCCCGGCCGTCCAGGGAACGGGCCAGATACAGCAGCCCGGCACACTCCGCGGCGACGGGCGCGCCGGAGCGTGCCAGGTCGCCGACCGCCTTGCGCAGCGGCTCGTTGGCGCTGAGCTCGGGCGCGTAGACCTCGGGGAAACCGCCGCCGATGACGAGCCCGTCGGTCCCGTCGGGGAGTTGCCCGTCCCGCAGCGGGTCGAAGGTGACGACGTCGGCGCCGGCGGCGGTGAGGAGTTCGGTGTGCTCGGCGTACGAGAAAGTGAAGGCGGGACCGCCCGCGACGGCGACCACGGGCCGCCTGCGGCGGGACTGCTCCCCTGCCCGCCCTTTCCCGTAACCGAGGGCTCCGCCCCCGGACCCCCGCGTCTCAATCGCCGGCGGGGCTGGTGAATCCAGCCCGTCCGGCGATTGAGGACACGGCCGGAGGCCGTACGCGGTCCACGGCTCACCCCCGAGGTCCGACGCACCGCGTGCCAGAGCGAGCAGCGCGGCCAGGTCGCAGCCGCGCCGTACCAGCTCACCCATCGCGGCCACCGCCGCCACCGCGTCCCCCCGCCGCTCGGCGACCGGCACCAGACCCAGGTGCCGCGACGGTGTCTCGACCGGCGCGGAGCGACGCAGGACACCCAGCACCGGCACCCCCACTTCCTCCACGGCCTCCCGCAGCAGCGCCTCGTGCCGGTCCGAACCGACCTTGTTGAGGATCACGCCCCCGATCCGCACCTCCGGGTCCCAGCTCACGAACCCGTGCACCAGGGCGGCCACCGACCGCGACTGCGACGAGGCGTCCACCACCAGCACCACCGGCGCACGCAGCAGCTTGGCCGTCTGCGCGGTGGAGGCCAGTTCGCCGGCCCCCGCGGCGCCGTCGTAGAGCCCCATCACGCCCTCGACCACGGCCACGTCGGCCCCTGCCGCGCCGTGCGCGAACAGCGGCGCGACGAGCTCCGTACCGCACAGGTACGCGTCCAGGTTGCGGCCCGCCCGCCCCGTCGCCAGCGCGTGGTAGCCCGGGTCGATGTAGTCGGGGCCCACCTTGTGCGGGGACACGGCGAGGCCCGCCGCGGCGAAGGCCGCCATCAGGCCCGTCGCGACGGTGGTCTTGCCGCTGCCCGACGACGGCGCGGCGATGACGAGACGTGCTACCACTCGATGCCCCGTTGCCCCTTCTGACCGGCGTCCATCGGGTGCTTGACCTTCGTCATCTCGGTCACCAGGTCGGCGAAGTCCACGAGCTCGGCCGGGGCGTTGCGGCCGGTGACGACCACATGCTGGTTGCCGGGACGGTCCCGCAGCACCGAGATCACCTCGTCGGTGCCCACCCAGCCCCAGTGCAGGGGGTAGGCGAACTCGTCGAGGACGTACAGCCGGTAGGTCTCGGCCGCCAGGTCGCGCTTGACCTGCTCCCAGCCCTCGCGGGCCGCCTCCTCGTTGTTGAGCTGCTTGTCGCGCTGCACCCACGACCAGCCCTCGCCCATCTTGTGCCAGTCGACCCGGCCGCCCTCACCGGACGCCCCGAGCACCTTCAGCGCGTTCTCCTCGCCGACCTTCCACTTCGCCGACTTGACGAACTGGAACACCCCGATCGGCCACCCCTGGTTCCACGCCCGCAGTGCGAGCCCGAACGCGGCCGTCGACTTGCCCTTGCCGATGCCCGTGTGGACGACGACGAGGGGACGGTTGCGGCGCTGGCGGGTGGTGAGCCCGTCGTCCGGTACGACGGACGGCTGTCCCTGCGGCATTACGCGGCCCTCCTGGCACCCTGAACATCCTTGACGAGCCCGGCGATCGCGTCGGCGCGCAGCTCGTCGAGCGTGATGACGGTGCCGCCGAGGTCCCCGGCGAGCGAACCCGCGAGCCCGAGCCGTACGGGACCGGACTCGCAGTCCACGACGATCGCCGCCGTGCCCTCCGCGGCGTGCAGCCGCGCGGCCCGCGCGGCGAGCGCCACCGGATCGACCCCGCCCGTCGCCCGGCCGTCGGTCACGACGACCAGCAGCGGCCGGCGCGACGGATCGCGCATACGCTCCACCCGCAGGACGTTGTGCGCCTTCAGCAGGCCCGCGGACAGCGGCGTACGCCCGCCCGTCGGCAGCAGATCGAGCCGGGCGGCGGCCGCCTCCACCGACGACGTCGGCGGCAGCGCCACCTCCGCGTCCTTGCCGCGGAACGTCACCAGGCCGACCTTGTCCCGTCGCTGGTACGCGTCGAGCAGCAGCGACAGCACCGCGCCCTTCACGGCGCTCATCCGCTGCCGTGCCGCCATCGACCCCGAGGCGTCCACCACGAACAGCACCAGGTTGCCCTCACGCCCCTCGCGGCTCGCCTGTCGCAGGTCGTCGCGGCGCACCACCAGACCGCGCCCGCTGCGCCCGCGGGCCCGCTGATGCGGGGCCGCGGCCTGCACGGTCGCCGCCAGATGCAGCTTGGTCAGCGCCCCGCGCGGACGGCGCGCGCCCGTCGTCCGCCCGTGTTCGGTCCGCGCACGCGACCTGCGGCCCGCCGCGCCCTCGCCGATCCCGGGCACGCTCAGCGCCTTCGTACGGAACGGCTCCGCCGCCCGTACGGGCTGCTGCTCGCCTGGGCCGGCAGGCCGCGGCTGTCCGCCCTCGGCCTCCTGCTCGCGTGCGGGCGTCTCGCCCTCGGACGGCGCGTCGACCGGCGACGGGTCGTCGGGGCCTGTCTGCGGGGGCTGCCCGCCACCACCGGGCCCGTCCGGGTCGGGATCGTCGTCCGGCTCGCTCTCGTCCCCGAACTCCTCGAGCGTGTCGTCGAGTTTGTCCTCGTCCAGTCCCGGAGCGTCGAAGGGATTGCGCCTGCGCCGGTGAGGGAGCGCCAGCAGAGCCGCCTGCCGCACATCCTCCGCGATGACGTCGGTGCGCCCGGCCCATGCGGCGAGCGCCGTTGCCGTACGTGCCATCACGATGTCCGCGCGCATGCCGTCCACCTCGAACGCCGCGCACGTCGCGGCGATCTGCCGGAGCGAGCCCTCCCCGAGGCGGACCTCGGGCAGCAGCGCCCGCGCGGCCACGATCCGGGCCCGCAGAGCGGATTCCTCGTCGGCCCAGCGGGCCGCGAAGCCCTCCGGATCGTCGTCGTAGGCGAGCCTGCGCCGCACCACCTCGACCCGCTGGTCCGGCTCCCGCGAGGCCGCGACCTCGACGGTGAGCCCGAAGCGGTCCAGCAGCTGCGGGCGCAGCTCGCCCTCCTCCGGGTTCATGGTCCCGACCAGCAGGAAACGCGCCGCGTGCCGGACCGAGACGCCCTCACGCTCCACGTACGAGGCGCCCATGGCAGCCGCGTCGAGCAGCAGGTCGACCAAGTGGTCGTGCAGCAGGTTCACTTCGTCGACGTACAGAATTCCTCGGTGCGCGTCGGCGAGCAGGCCCGGCTCGAATGCCTTCACGCCTTCCGCCAGCGCCCGCTCGATGTCCAGCGCCCCGACGAGCCGGTCCTCGGAGGCGCCGACCGGGAGCTCCACCATCCGGGCGGGCCGGGCACCGGCGCCCCCGGACTCGTGCGGACCGTCCGGGCAGGCGGGGTCGGGGGAGGCCGGGTCGCAGGAGAACCGGCAGCCGGAGACGACGGCGACCTCGGGGATCAGCGCGGAAAGGGCGCGTACGGCGGTGGACTTGGCGGTGCCCTTCTCGCCGCGCACCAGCACCCCGCCGACCCGCGACGAGACGGCGTTCAACAACAGGGCGAGCCGCAGATCGTCCTGCCCGACGATCGCGGTGAACGGGTAGGGGGTGCTCACTCGTCTCCCTCCAAGTCACCCTCGAGCTGCAGATACGTGGCACGCAGCTGCTCCAGGGTCTGTGCGTCGGGTTCGGCCCACAGCCCGCGGTCCGCCGCCTCCAGCAGCCGCTCCGTGATGCCGCGCAGCGCCCACGGGTTGGACTTCTGCATGAACTCCCGGTTCTCCGGGTCGAACACGTACTCCGCGGACAACTTCTCGTACATCCAGTCGTCCACCACCCCGGCCGTCGCGTCGTACCCGAACAGGTAGTCCACGGTCGCGGCCATCTCGAACGCGCCCTTGTAGCCGTGCCTCCGCATCGCCGCCATCCAGCGCGGGTTCACCACCCGCGCCCGGAAGACCCGGTGCGTCTCCTCGCCCAGCGTGCGGGTCTTCACCTGGTCCGGCGTGGCCGAGTCGCCGACGTACGCCTCGGGGGACTCACCCGTGAGATGGCGGACCATCGCCACCATGCCGCCGTGGTACTGGAAGTAGTCGTCCGCGTCGACGAGATCGTGCTCCCTCGTGTCGACGTTCTTCGCGGCGATCGCGATCCGCCGGAACGCGGTCTCCATGTCCCCGCGCGCCGCCCGTCCGTCCAGGCCGCGTCCGTACGCGTAGCCGCCCCACACCGCGTACACCTCGGCCAGGTCTGCGTCCGAACTCCAGTTGCGGGCGTCGATCAGCGGCAGCAGACCGGCGCCGTACGCGCCCGGCTTGGACCCGAAGATCCGGGCCGTGGCGCGCCTGCGGTCACCGTGCTCGGCGGTGTCCTCGTCCGCGTGGGCCCGCACGTAGTTGGCGTCCGCGGGCTCGTCCAGCTCCGCCACCGTCCGTACGGCGTCGTCCAGCAGGCCCACCACATGCGGGAACGCGTCCCGGAAGAACCCGGAGATGCGCACGGTCACATCGATGCGCGGCCGTCCCAGCTCGTCCGCGGGCACCACCTCGAAGCCGGTCACCCGGCGGGAGGCGTCGTCCCACACCGGCCGGCAGCCCAGCAGCGCCAGGATCTCGGCGATGTCGTCGCCCTGGGTGCGCATCGCGGACGTGCCCCAGACCGTCAGGCCGACCGACTTCGGATAGGCGCCCGTGTCCGCCAGATACCGCGCCACCAGCGAGTCCGCGAGCGACTGGCCGACCTCCCAGGACAGCCGCGACGGGATGGCCTTGGGGTCGACGGAGTAGAAGTTCCGGCCCGTCGGCAGCACATTGACCAGGCCGCGGGTGGGGGAGCCCGAGGGGCCCGCCGGGACGTAACCGCCGTTCAGCGCCCGCAGGATGTGGTCGATCTCGTCCGTCGTACGGGCCAGCCGCGGCACGACCTCCTCGCAGGCGAAGCCCAGCACGGCCACGGCGTCGGCCAGTTCGGTGCGCAGCACCTCCCGGACGAGCGGGACGACGGCCGTCAGCTGCCAGCCGCGCTCCTCCATGCCTTCCGCGAGCCGTCGGCACAGCTGCTCCAGCAGATCGATCGCGTCCGCGCCGGTCCGCGCCGGTCCGTCCACCAGCTCGGTGAGCTCCACCGGCACCTTCACCGCGGCACCCGGCTCGCCCAGCAGCTCCTTCTCGACCAGCCCGAAGTGCTCGGCGAGCGCCGCCCGCAGACCGGGCAGCGCGCCTGCCGTGCCGCCCCACACCTGGGAGGCGCGCAGCACGGCCAGGACGAGATTGACCCGCGGTTCACCGGTCGGACCGCCGCCCAGGATGTGCAGCCCGTCCCGGATCTGGACGTCCTTGATCTCGCACAGGTAGCCGTCGATGTGCATGACGAACTCGTCGAAGTCGCCGTCGTCCGGCTGCTCGTCGACATGCAGGTCGTGATGCAGCTCGGCGGCCTTCACCAGCGTCCAGATCTGCGCGCGTACCGCTGGTGCCTTCGTCGGGTCGAGATCGCTGACCAGCGCGTACTCGTCGAGCAGCTGCTCCAGCTTGGCCAGGTCGCCGTAGGTGTCGGCGCGCGCCATGGGCGGCACCAGATGGTCCACGACGGTGGCGTGGCCGCGCCGTTTGGCCTGCGTGCCCTCACCGGGGTCGTTGACGATGAACGGGTAGACGAGCGGCAGTTCACCCAGGACGGCGTCCGGGCCGCAGCCCGCGGAGAGCCCGAGTCCCTTGCCCGGCAGCCACTCCATCGTGCCGTGCTTGCCCATGTGGACGACCGCGTCGGCGCCGAACGACTCCTCCAGCCACCGGTAGGCCGCCATGTAGTGGTGCGAGGGCGGCATGTCGGGGTCGTGGTAGATCGCGATCGGATTCTCGCCGAAGCCGCGGGGCGGCTGGATCATCACCACGACGTTCCCGAACTGCAGGGAGGCGAGGACGATCTCGTCGCCGTCGACGTAGAGGGAGCCCGGCGGTTCGCCCCAGTGCTGCAGCATCCCGTCGCGCAGCCCCGGCTCCAGCTTGTCGAACCAGGCGCGGTAGTCGGCGAGCGGCACCCGCGCGGGGGCGGCGGCCAGCTGCTCCTCGGTCAGCCATTCCACGTCGTGCCCACCGGCGTTGATGAGCCGGTGGATCAGCTCGTCGCCGTTGTCGGGGTGGCCGTCGACGGCGTATCCGGCGTCCCGCAGGGCGTCCAGGACCCGTACCGCGGAGGCGGGTGTGTCGAGTCCGACGGCGTTGCCGACGCGGGAGTGCTTCGTCGGATAGGCGGTGAAGACGATCGCGAGCTTCTTCTCGGCGTTCGGCTTGTGCCGCAGGCGTGCGTGGCGCACGGCGATCCCGGCGACGCGCGCGGCCCGTTCGGGATCGGCGACATAGACGGGTACGTCGTCGGGGCCCTGCTCCTTGAAGGAGAACGGGACGGTGATGATCCGGCCGTCGAACTCGGGGATCGCCACCTGCATCGCCGCGTCCATCGGGGACAGCGCCGCGTCCGACTCCAGCCACGCGGCCCGCGACGAGGTCAGACACAGCCCCTGCAGGACCGGTACGTCGAGATCGGCGAGCGCCCCGATGTCCCACGCCTCGTCGTCCCCGCCGGCGCTCGCGTCACTGGCGCGGGTGCCGCCGGCCGCGAGCACGGTGGCGATCAGCGTGTCGGCCCGGCCGAGCAGTTCGTACAGCTCGGGGTCGGCGCCGCGCAGCGAACCGCAGTACACGGGAAGGGCGTTGGCGCCCCGCTCCTCGATCCGGTCGCAGAGGGTGTCGATGAACGCGGTGTTCCCGGACAGCTCGTGCGCACGGTAGAAGAGCACGCCGACCGTCGGCCTGCCCTCCTGGTGGGCGCGCGAGCCGTGGACGCCCCACTCGGGCATCTTCTGCGGCTCGGCACTGTGCCTGCTCTGCGCGTCTCCGGAGCGGCCCCGGCCGGCCGGCAGCACGTCCTCGGTCAGGAACCGGGCCAGTTCGACGAGGTTGTCCGGGCCGCCCTCGACGAGATAGCGCAGCGCCTCCGCGACAGAACCCGCGTGGACGGTCGACTCGGCCATCAGCTCCGCGTCGGGCACGGATTCGCCGCCCAGCAGCACGGTCGGCACGCCCGACGCCTTGAGCGCGGCCAGCCCGTCCTCCCAGGCGCGTCTGCCGCCCAGCAGCCGTACGACCGCGACGGCCGCGCCGTCCAGCAGGGCCGGCAGCTCCTCGGTCACGTCGACACGGGTCGGATTGCCGATCCGGTACGGCGCGCCGGAGGCCCGGGCCGCCAGTAGATCCGTGTCCGCGGTGGACAGCAACAAGACGGTGCTCTCGGTGCTCATGGGGCTCCAGGTGCGATGAAGGGAAGTCCGGAGGGCGCGCCCGACTCGATGAGACGGAGCAGCGCCTGGGTGTCCGTGTGTTCTTCGATGAGGTCGCCGAGGCGGTCCAGCTGCTCCTCGCGCAGCATGCCGAAGCTGGTGTCGGGCGCCGGGACGAAGCGACGGCCCGCCGTCCGCGCGACCTCGCGCAGGAAGGCGCGGCGGAAGCCGTCGCTCTCCAGCGAGCCGTGCCAGTGGGTGCCCCAGACGGCGCCGACGCGGCAGCCGTCGAGGCCCTGCCCTTGCTCGTCGGACATGATGGGTTCGCCGCCGAGGACCTCGGCGACACCGTGGTGGATCTCGTATCCCTCGACCGGCTCGCCGAGGGCCCGGCCGGCCGGGCGGGCCAGCGTCTTGCCGGCCGCGAACCGGACGCGTACGGGCAGCAGCCCGAGCCCGTCCACGGCTCCCGCCCGCGACTCGACCTCGTCCTCGATGTGCTCGGCGAGCATCTGATAGCCACCGCAGATGCCCAGCACCGGGCGGCCTTCGGCGGCCCGCCGCAGCAGCGCGTCGGCCAGCCCCCGCTGTCCGAGCCAGTCCAGGGCCCTGACCGTGCCCCGGGTACCGGGCACGATCACCAGGTCGGCGTCGACGAGTTCCTCGGCACGGTCCACGAACCGCACGACGACGCCCGGTTCGGCGGCCAGCGCGTCCACGTCCGTGAAGTTGGACATCAGGGGTACGGCGCAGACAGCGACCCGCAGCACGTCCTCACCGACGGGCGGGGCCACGACCGACTCCCGTACGGCACCGCGCAACGAGACGCGCAGCCCGTCCTCCTCGTCGATCCCGAGCCCGTGCGCGTACGGCAGAACCCCGTACGTCCGCCGCCCGGTGAGCCCCTGGAGCATGTCGAGCCCCGGTTCGAGGAGCGACACGTCGCCGCGGAACTTGTTGACCAGATACCCTGCGACCAGCTCCTGGTCGGCCGCGCTCAGCAGCGCCGTCGTCCCGAAGAAGGAGGCGAAGACGCCGCCGCGGTCGATGTCCCCGACCACGAGCACCGGGAGCCGCGCGGCCCGCGCGATGCCCATGTTCACGATGTCCGTACGCCGCAGGTTGATCTCGGCCGGACTGCCCGCCCCCTCGCAGATCACGGCTTCATACGTGCCCCGCAGTTCCTCCAGGCACTCCACGACGGTGCCGAGGAGGGCCTCTTGTCTGCCGCCCTGCAGCGTCTTCCCGGGGGACGTCCCGTCGGATCCCCCGAAGAACCCGCGTGCACTCAGCTCGCCCACCGGCCGGCCCATCAGGACGACCTGGCTGCTGCGGTCGCTGCCGGGCTTGAGCAGTACCGGGTTCATCAGCGCCGTCGGCTCGACGCGCGCGGCCTGGGCCTGCATGGCCTGCGCGCGGCCGATCTCGGCACCTTCACGTGTCACGAACGAATTGAGCGACATGTTCTGCCCCTTGAAGGGGGCGACCTTCACTCCCTGGCGCACCAGCCACCGGCAGATGCCGGCGGTGACGACGCTCTTGCCCGCATCCGACGTGGTGCCCGCGACGAGGAGCCCGCCGCCCGTGCGGCTGCGACCGGTCATGTCCGTGTCCTTCCGAAGGTGAGCCGTGCGGCCGCACACGTCACCAGCGCGAGCGCGCCGACCCGGCGGGAGAGGCGTACCGCCCGCTCGATGTCGGCGGTCCCGACCGCGCGGCCGCCTTCGTTGAGCACCGGCCGGTGCTCGATGCGCCCGCCGTAGGACAGCGTTCCCCCCAGCCGTACGCCGAGCGCTCCCGCGAACGAGGCCTCGACCGGACCGGCGTTGGGGCTGGGATGCTTCTTCGCGTCGGCCCGCCAGGCGCGTACGGCGCTCCGCGGGTCGCCGCCCGCGAGCACGGCGAGGGAGGCCGTCAGCCGGGCGCCGGGCCATCCGGCGAGGTCGTCGAGGCGCGCGGAGGCCCAGCCGAACCGGCGGTACCGCGGCGACTTGTGCCCGACCATCGCGTCCAGGGTGTTGACGGCGCGGAAGACCACCAGCCCGGGCACGCCTCCGAGCGCTCCCCACACCAGCGCGCCGACCACGGCGTCGGAGGTGTTCTCGGCGACGGACTCGACCACGGCGCGCGCCAATTGCTGCTCGTCCAGGGAATGCGGGTCCCGCCCGCACAGATGCGGCAGCCGCTCACGGGCGGCCTCGGCGTCCCCGGCGGCCAGCGCCCCGCCGATCGCCCGGGCCTCGCGCCCCAGTGAAGTGCCGCCGACGACGGCCCAGGTGGCGGCCGCGGTCAGTGCGACGGACGCTGCGGAACTGCGCCGCGCCCCGCGTGCGACGAGTGCGGCCCCGGCGGCGGCGCCTCCGGCGCACACGGCGGTGTGCAGCGCGCCCCAGCCACGGTGGTCACGCCACAGAAAACGCTCGACAGCGCCCGCGGCCCGCCCGAACGCGGCGACCGGATGTCCTCGGCGGGGATCGCCGAGCAGCAGGTCACCGGCCAGGCCGGCGGTGGCGCCGTACACGAACACTCGGTCGGCACGCATGGGTTCAGGCCGAGGTCTCGCCTCGGAGGAACCGGGGAATGGCAGCCGTACTCAGAGCAGGAACCGAACCGAAGCCGGGCATGACGACGTGTCCTCACTCAGGGTGTCCGCGCCCTGGTTCGACGTGAACGGCGGTGAGAGTTCCTGGCTTCCGGGGATGTTCTCCCCGGTGACAGTGGCGGGACCGCGCCGGATTCGCACCGACTTCCTCTGCTGCCGCCGTAGCTGGCCCCGGCAGTCCACCACGCTGCGCGAACAGCCGTCAACTTGCCTTTGACCTGCGACGGGACAGTGTGCTGAGCCCCACATCCGAAAGCCGGGCCGGACACCCCAAAGGGGTGCCCGGCCCGGCCGGTGACGGGTGATGACGGTGGGGTGTCAGGTGACGATCAGGAAGATCCCGTACGCCACCGCCGCCGCGCAGAGCGCGAAGCACGCGTACGCGCCGGTACGGGCGAGAGCCGCCGAGCCCGACTGGCCGGCCGCCGATTCCTGCTTGCTGAGGCCCACCACGCCGAGGGTGAACAGGCCCACGAGGGCCACGGTGGCGACGAGGCTCACGCCGAAGACGGAGCCGAGAGCTGCCCAGTCGATGTTCATGCTGTCTGTGTCCTTACACCGCGGCCGTGCGCGCCGGCTCGGATTCGGGGGCGGGTGCCGGGATGGTTGCCTGGAACTCCGGCGCGGGGGTGCCGACCGGGGGCGGCGTGACGGCGGCGATGGCGGCGGTCACGACGCCCGCGGGCTCGGCCTCCATCGTCTCGTCGTTGACGTTGGTGTGGTCGATGACCTGGCGGCGCGAGATCAGCCAGATCGCGGCGCACGCGCCGATGAGGAACGCGACGACGACCGCCACGCCCCAGTCGCCCTGCCGGGTCACGAACTCCGAGCCCGCGGCGACCAGACCGGCTGCCGGCAGGGTCAGGCCCCAGGCGATGAACATCCGGGTGGCGGTGGACCAGCGGACCACGCCGCCCTTGCGGCCGAGGCCCGCACCCATCACCGCGCCGGAGCAGGAGTGGGTGGTCGACAGCGAGAAGCCGAGGTTGGAGGAGGCCAGGATGACGCTGGCCGCGCTGGTCTGGGCGGCGAAGCCCTGCTGCGGCTGGAGGTCGGTGAGGCCCTTGCCCATGGTGCGGATGATGCGCCAGCCGCCGAGGTAGGTGCCGAGCGCGATCGCGAGACCGGCGGAGAGGATGACCCACATCGGAGGGTTCGAGCCGGGGGCGAGAGCGCCACCGGCGACGAGCGCGAGGGTGATGATGCCCATCGTCTTCTGGGCGTCGTTGGTGCCGTGGGCCAGGGAGACCAGGCCCGCCGAGGCGATCTGGCCGGCCCGGTAGCCCTTGGCGCTGGCCTTCGGGTCCGTGTTCCTGCCGATCCGGTACGTCAGCCGGGAGGCGAGGAACGCGGCGATGCCGGCCACGAGGGGAGCCGCGATCGCGGGGATGAGCACCTTCGTGACGACGGTGCCGCCGTTGACGCCGCTGATGCCGACCGAGGCGACGGTCGCGCCGATCAGTCCGCCCATGAGGGCGTGCGAGGAGCTGGACGGCAGACCGATCAGCCAGGTGAGCAGATTCCAGAGGATGGCGCCGACGAGCGCCGCGAAGATCACTTCGGGGGTGATGCCGGATTCGGTCACGATGCCGCTGGAGATCGTCTTGGCGACCTCCACTGACAGGAACGCGCCGACGAGGTTGAGCGCGGCGGACATGGCCACCGCGATCTTGGGCTTCAGGGCGCCGGTCGAGATGGTCGTTGCCATCGCGTTGGCTGTGTCGTGGAAACCGTTCGTGAAATCGAACACGAGAGCCGTCGCGATCACGATCGCGAGCAGCAGCGTGATGTGTTCCATTTACCCAGGCAATCTTTGGACGTCAGTGGCCATCGGAACGTAGGTAACCCGAGTGAACGGAAGATGAACTGGGACGGGCTTTGTGGTGTCTCCAAGTGAGGGTCTGTCACTCCGCTTTCCGACAGGGGCGTCACTGGGCCTCACCGCGGCTCGAGAGGCCCCTGAGGTGATCTGCGTCACCATGGCTGCGTTCGGCCTTCCGCCCCCGCCTGACAGGATCCGCGTATGACCGATCAGGTGCGGCAGGACGCGATCGAAACGGCGTGGCAGGACCTTGTGGCCACGGCCCGCAGGACGGCGGCGGAAGGCCTGGTGGTGGGCACATCGGGCAATGTCTCGGTACGGGTCGGACCGCTCGTCCTGGTCACTCCCACCGGCGTGCCCTACGACCGGCTCGGAGGCGAGGCGCCCGTGGCCGTCGATCTCGACGGCCGCCGGGTCGCGGGAGACCTCACACCCACCAGCGAGCTGCCCCTGCACCTGGAGATCTACCGCCGTACCGACGCGGGCGCCGTGGTCCACACCCACGCCGTGCACGCCACCGCCGTCTCCACCCTCGTCCCCGAGCTGCCCACGGTGCACTACATGACCGCGGCGCTCGGCGGGCCCGTCCGGGTCGCCCCGTACGCCCTGTACGGCACGAACGCCCTGGCCGAGAACATGACCGCCGCCCTGCGGGACCGCACCGCCTGCCTGCTGCAGAACCACGGGACCGTCGCCTACGGCGACACCCTCGACCAGGCGTACGACCGCACCGCCCAGCTGGAGTGGATGTGCCGCCTGTGGCTGACCGCCTCGTCCGTGCCCGGGCACACTCCCAGCCTGCTCACCGGCCCGCAGCTGGCCGAGGTCGCGGAGAAGCTGCGCGGCTACGGGCAGCCCCGCTGACACCGGCGGCCGTCGCCCACTGGCAGCGCGCCGCTCCCGTACCGACACTGGAACGGTGCGCCCGGCTACAGCGACGGCAGCAGCCGTCACCACTCTGATAGGTGTCGGTGCGGCCGCGATCGCGGCCGGCCGCTACGCGAGCGACGCCGCGCTCAAGGCGCCGCCCGGGCGACCACTGCCCGGCGACCCACGGCTGACCGTGCACGCCACGGCCGCCGGCCAGGTGACGCTGACCCGCGGTCTCGTCTCGCGCCGCCCCGGCCGGTACGGACTCGTCGGCCCGGGCGTCCACGCCGTCGTCGGCCCGATCCTCGACGACGTCCCGCACGCGGCCGACACCCTCGTGCGCCGGCTGGAGCGGGTCGTCGAGGGCACCCTGAAGCCCGGGACGCGGGTACGGCTCACCCCTCAGCTGCACACCGGCAGCCCGTCCGAGGCGCTCGGCATCGACCACACGGACGTCAGCATCCCCGGTGAACTCGGGCCGCTGCCCGCCTGGTTCGTGCCCGGCGCCCGTGAGACCTGGGTGATCACCGTGCACGGCCTCGGCACGACGCGCGAACACCCCATGAACCTGCTGCCGTTCCTGCACGGGCAGCGGTGCCCCGTCCTCGGGCTCGGCTACCGCGGCGACCCGGACGCCCCCAGGCCGCCCGACGGGCTCGGGCACCTCGGCGACTCCGAGTGGCGCGACCTGGACGCCGCCATCCGCTTCGCCGTACGCCACGGTGCCGAACACATCGTGCTGCACGGCTGGTCAACCGGCGCCTCCATGGCCCTGCATGCCGCCGCCAACTCCGCACTGCGCGACCGGGTCAGCGGACTCGTCCTCGACTCCCCGGTCCTCGACTGGGAGGCCACCCTGCGGGGTCTGGCCGCGGCCCGCCGCACTCCCGCCGTCCTGCTGCCCCTCGCGGTGAGAGCCGCCCAGGGCAGGACCGGCCTGCGCGGCGACCGGCTGCGCACCGCGGCCGACGCGCAGGCCCTGCGCGTGCCGACGCTGATCTTCCACGGCCCGGAGGACACCCTCGCCCCCTGGGGGCCCTCCCGCGATCTCGCCGCCCGCCGACCCGAACTGATCAGCCTCCACACCGTGCACGAGGCACCGCACGCCGCCATGTGGAACGCCGATCCCACCCGCTACGAAGAGGCACTCCGGCGCTTCCTGACCCCCTTGATGTAAGCCCCGGCACAGCCCCGCCCGCGGGCCCCGACGGGCCCGCCGAACAACGGCCCGGCAGGTTCCGTTTGGGCTTTCGGGCCGTCAACGGGAAGACTGCTCCCTGTGACGTCCCGAAAGCCTGATGAGCAATTGGCGCGCAACTCCAGACTCCGTCTTGTCCGCCCGCAGTCGCTGGCCGCCGCCCGACGGGCCGTGACGACCCGGCGTACCCGGCCGGCACCCAGGCCGCCCGAGGGCACTCCGCCGCCCGCGGAACTCGCCCGCCAGGCACGGGAGGTCCTGGCCGACGCCGTACGGATCGCCCGCTGGGCAGCCGTGGAGCGGGATCCGAGCACAGCGCCGCTCGCCGACCGGGCACGGGAACGGGCTGCCGCCGCACTCGAGTTGACTCCGGACCAGGTGCGCTCCGGGTGGGACCGGGCCAGACTGGCGGGCCTCGTCGAGCTGCACGGCGACACCGCGCGCCCCGGCTGGCGGCTGCGCGCCTGGGACCGCGACGACATGGCCGTGCTGCGCGGCTGGGTCGCCCTCTTCGACGCCTGGTCGCTGGTGCACCCCGCCCCCGCGGACGTCGCGCCCACGGCGGTCGCCGAAGTGGTGGAGGCCGTGCCCCAGCTGCTCTCCCTCCTCCAGCTCTCGGCGGGCCCCGTCCTCGTCTCCGCGCTGCTCGACCTCCTGGAACAGCGTGTCGCGGAACTGCGCGAGGAGCGCTGCGAGATTCCGTACGGCCCGCCGGACCAGCCGGTGCCGGCGACCGGGGTGTCCGGCACGACGGCATCCGACCCCCCGGGCGGCCAGGACACCCATGTCTCCCCCCTGCTCCACTGGGCTCTGGAGGGCCTGACGGCCGTCGGCGCCCTGACCCTGGACAAGGGCCGGTCCGCGACGCTCACACCGCTGGGCAACTGGGCGGTCTGGGTCAAGCTCGAGCAGATCTGCGTCGCCGCGCAGAGCCCGGCGGGCAACATCGAGCAGTCCGCCGAGGACATGCTCCGCGGCTGTGCCCGCCTCACTCCCGGTCCCGCCCGCGCCGAGTACCGCGCCTGGCTCGCCGCCCGCACGGTCTCCAGCGCCGTGGCCGAGCTCCTCGGAGTCGCCCGCGGCGAGGACGCCCTGCTGCGCGGACTCGCCTTCGAGGCACTGCGCGTCGTCGGCGCCCCGGCCGAGACCGAGGTGCGCACCGCCGCCGAGGAACCCTCGCTGCGCCCCTACGCGCTGCTCTGGCTCGCCGAGCACGAGGGCATGGACGCCGAGGACGCCGCCGATGTCCTCACCCGCGCGGAAGCGACCTGGCTCTGGGTGGACACCGCGGCGGCCGTCGCCGACCACGGCGAGCCCCAGCTGCTGCTGCGCCACCTCGATTCCGCGGTGCAGGGCACGGTCCCGGCACTTCTCGACGAGGTCCGGGCCGGCGGGCATCCCCGCACCGTCCAGGTCCTGGTCGCGCTGGCCGCAGCGCATCCCGACCCGGCTCTCGCCAAGGCCGTGCGCCGGGCGGCGTTCCAGGTCCACACCGGCGGCGCTTAGTCCCGGCCCGGGCCGCCGGAGGGGAACAGTCACCCCTCCGGCTACGCGGACCCCGGCGCGTAGGTGCCGAAGCTCCAGACATTGCCCTCGATGTCGCGCGCCACGTAGTCCCGCGCCCCGTAGTCCTGGTCCGTCGGCGGCATGACCACGTCCACGCCGTGCTCGACGGCCTTGCTGTGGTGGGCGTCGACATCGTCGACATGAACGAAGATGCCCGCCGGTCCCGCGTCGGCCATCAGCTTGTCGAACTCCCCGCCGGTGCCCTTGCTGCCCAGCATCACCATGCCGTTGCCGTGGATCAGCTCGGCGTGCACGACCCCGCCGTCCTCGTCCTCGTACACCGCGTGCTCGGTGAAACCGAAGGCCTGGGTCAGCTGCTTGATCGCGGCTTTGGCATCCGCGTAGACCAGGGTCGGACAGATGCCCGGCGACTGCGCCATCTCGATCACTCCTTCATGCTCGGCGGTCGGAAATGTGATCCCGGTCTCAGTCTGGCACCGGCCACTGACAACGCCCGGTCAGGCGAAGGTGTTGCAGCGGGCCATGTCGCCGGTGCGATAGCCGGTGTCGAACCACTGCC
This sequence comes from uncultured Actinomycetota bacterium, assembly GCA_963836215.1. Classification (GTDB taxonomy): domain Bacteria; phylum Actinomycetota; class Actinomycetes; order Streptomycetales; family Streptomycetaceae; genus Streptomyces. The sequence continues at coordinate 1,640,973 of CAWIIU010000005.1, read as the reverse complement.
GGCGCTCCGCCGACGAGCCGTGCGTCCAGGTCTCCGGGGTCACCCGGCCCTGGAACCGCTCCTGGATCCGGTCGTCGCCGACCGCGGCCGCCGCGTCCAGACCGTCCCTGATGTCGGCGTCCGTGAGGCTGGTCAGCAGCGGCCTGCCGGTCCTGTCGTCGGGTGTGGTGGTGGCGTGGTGCGCCCAGACCCCGGCGTAGCAGTCCGCCTGCAGTTCGACCCGCACCGCGTTGCTGTTCGCGCCCGTCCCGCCGTCCTGTGCCCGCTGCAGCGTGCCCATCAGGTTCTGCACATGGTGGCCGTACTCGTGCGCCACCACGTACGCCTGCGCGAACGGTCCGCCGGTGGCCCCGAACCTGGACCGCAGATCGTCGAAGAAGTCGAGGTCCAGATAGACCTGCCGGTCGCCGGGGCAGTAGAACGGCCCCACGGCCGAGGTGGCCGCTCCGCACGCCGTGCCCACCCGGCCGGTGAACATCACGGTCCGGGCGTCGGTGTAACGCCCCTGCCGCCGGGCGAATTCGGCCCGCCAGTAGTCCTGCACGCTGTTGACCACCGCGACGATCCGGCAGTCCTCCCGGGTGTTGGCGTCCGATCCCCGCCGGCACGCCTGGTCGACCTCCGCCTGCGTCGAGGCGGTCGCCGCCGGGTCGGTGTCGCCCGACGAGAGACCGAGCTGTTCGGGCCCGACACCGAGGAGCAGTCCAAGGATCAGTGCGATGACTCCGGCGATTCCTCCGCCGACCGTGGCCCTGCCGCCCGGGATGCGGCTGCCGCGCACGTCCCGGACCTCGGACGTGTCCAGATCGGCGTCGTCGTCGAACTGCATCGCTCACCACCCTCGGCGTCACGCCCCCAGCGCCGAGTATCGAGCACCCCGGTACCTGTCGCCCCTTTTGTCGGGTCGGCGGGACCGCGCCCCTCGCGGGCGTGACGCAGGCCTCACGAAGGGGGCCCCGAGCCCGCCTCGGACGGCAAAACCACTTGCGCCGCACGGCTAGACTGGCCCGTATGGCCATTCTCCTTGCGCATTAGACGGCGTCGAAGCTTCCGCGACCGTCCCTTCCGCCGCCCATACCGCCCTGGAGTCTGTCCGTGATCACCGCTACCGGCATCGAGCTGCGCGCCGGCGCCCGCATCCTCATCGAATCCGCGTCCTTCCGTATCGCCAAAGGCGACCGCATCGGCCTCGTCGGCCGCAACGGCGCGGGCAAGACCACCCTCACCAAGTGCCTCGCGGGTGAAGGCATCCCCGCCGCCGGCACCATCACGCGCTCCGGTGAGGTCGGCTACCTCCCGCAGGACCCGCGCACCGGCGACCTCGACACCCTCGCCCGCGACCGCATCCTCTCGGCCCGCGACCTCGACTCCGTGCTGAAGAAGATGCGCGAGAACGAGGACCGGATGGCGAACGGCCAGGGCGCCACCCGCGAGAAGGCGATGAAGAAGTACGAGCGCCTGGAGACGGAGTTCCTCACCAAGGGCGGATACGCCGCCGAGGCCGAGGCCGCCACCATCGCCGCCGCGCTCGGCCTGCCCGACCGGGTGCTCGGCCAGCCGCTGCATACGCTCTCCGGTGGTCAGCGCCGCCGGGTCGAGCTCGCGCGCATCCTCTTCTCGGACGCCGACACCCTGCTCCTCGACGAGCCGACGAACCACCTCGACGCCGACTCCATCGTCTGGCTGCGCGACTATCTCAAGTCCTACCGCGGCGGCTTCATCGTGATCTCCCACGATGTCGACCTCGTCGAGACCGTCGTCAACAAGGTGTTCTACCTGGACGCCAACCGCTCGCACATAGACATCTACAACATGGGCTGGAAGCTGTACCAGCAGCAGCGCGAGGCGGACGAGAAGCGCCGCAAGCGCGAGCGCCAGAACGCCGAGAAGAAGGCCGCGGCCCTCAACTCGCAGGCCGACAAGATGCGCGCCAAGGCCACCAAGACCGTCGCCGCGCAGAACATGGCCAAGCGCGCCGAGCGGCTGCTCTCCGGTCTCGAGGCGGTACGCGTCTCCGACAAGGTCGCCAAGCTGCGCTTCCCGGAGCCCGCGCCCTGCGGCAAGACCCCGCTGACCGCGGAGGGCCTGTCCAAGTCGTACGGGTCGCTCGAAATCTTCACCGACGTGGATCTCGCCATCGACAAGGGCTCCCGGGTCGTCATCCTCGGCCTCAACGGCGCGGGCAAGACGACGCTGCTGCGCCTGCTCGCGGGCGTGGAGACACCGGACACCGGCCAGGTCACCCCGGGCCACGGTCTCAAGCTCGGCTACTACGCCCAGGAGCACGAGACCCTCGACCCGGAGCGCTCGGTCCTGGAGAACATGCGCTCGTCGGCGCCCGACCTCGATCTGGTCGAGGTCCGCAAGACGCTGGGCTCGTTCCTCTTCTCGGGCGACGACGTCGACAAGCCGGCCGGGGTCCTCTCCGGTGGTGAGAAGACCCGTCTCGCGCTGGCCACCCTGGTCGTCTCGTCGGCGAACGTCCTGCTGCTCGACGAGCCCACCAACAACCTCGACCCCGCCAGCCGCGAGGAGATCCTCGGCGCGCTGCGCACCTACAAGGGCGCCGTCATCCTCGTCACGCACGACGAGGGAGCGGTCGAGGCGCTCGAGCCGGAGCGGATCATCCTGCTGCCGGACGGCGTCGAAGACCTGTGGGGCGCGGACTACGCGGACCTGGTCGCGCTCGCCTGACCCGCGGCTGCGGGCCGGGGTCCCGGCTCCGGGAGCCCGGCGGAGCACTGATCCACTCCGTATGGATCATTCGGCCTACGCGTGATCCATCATCTGAGTGAGTGCGTCTCGTACTGCGGCGTGGCGACCTGCGGAGCGCCGTCGTCCGTGTCCACCTTGCGTGCGTGTCCGGCGTACCCCCTTTGACCTGGTGCTTCTCCGACGAGGTCGCGCTGACGTGCGACTACGAATACACGGAATCATTGATTCCGGTCGTGTCTGCGGCCCGATGTGCCACAAAGCTCGTCGCAGAGACCTTGCCGAATGGGTGGCCAGGAAGCCCTCAAGGGGTGATCATGAGAAGTCCAGAGCGCACTTCCCATGAGGAGGCACGGGTGGCCGAGACTCTGAAGAAGGGCAGCCGGGTTACCGGCGCCGCGCGCGACAAGCTCGCGGCAGACCTGAAGAAGAAGTACGACTCCGGTGCGAGCATCCGGGCGCTGGCCGAAGAGACCGGCCGCTCCTATGGCTTCGTCCACCGGATGCTCAGCGAGTCCGGAGTCACGCTGCGGGGACGCGGCGGAGCTACTCGAGGCAAGAAGGCCACGTCGGCCTGACGGTCTGGGCTCCTTCGGTCCACCGGTTCTCAAGGGTGGCCACCCGGTCGGTCACACGTCCGGCCGGGTGGTTACTGTGCAGTCGCTTAGATTAGGTTCCGACTGACTGCACCTGAACCGGAGGCGCCCCATGACTTCGCTCGACTCTGTGCTCGACAAGGACGGCGTACGGCTCACCGTCGAGGACGCGGTTGCCACGGTGACCTTGGCCAATCCGGACAAGCGCAACGCCCAATCTCCCGCTCTGTGGCGGGCGTTGGCGCAGGCGGGTCGGTCACTGCCGGGCAATGTGCGGGTCGTGGTGCTGCGCGGCGAGGGCAAGTCCTTCTCCGCCGGGCTCGACCGTCAGGCGTTCACGCCCGAGGGTTTCGAGGGTGAGCCGTCCTTCATCGATCTGGCACGGGGTTCCGACGCGGAGCTCGACGCTGTGATCGCCGAGTACCAGGAGGCATTCACCTGGTGGCGCCGCAGCGACATCGTCACGATCGCGGCCGTGCAGGGCCACGCGATCGGCGCCGGCTTCCAGCTCGCCCTCGCGTGCGACCTGCGGGTCGTCGCGCAGGACGTGCAGTTCGCCATGCGCGAGACCAGCCTCGGTCTCGTCCCCGACCTCACGGGCACGCACCCGCTGGTGTCGCTCGTGGGATATGCCCGCGCGCTCGAGATCTGCGCGACGGGCCGCTTCGTGCATGCCGAGGAGGCCGAGCGCACCGGGCTGGCCAACCTCGTGGTGCCCGCCGGCGAACTCGACGGCGCGGTACGCGACCTCGCGTCGGCGCTGCTCGCCGCCCCGCGCGACGCGGTGATCGAGACGAAGGCCCTGCTGCAGGGCGTCCCGGGCCGCTCGTACGAGGACCAGCGCACCGCCGAACGCGCCGCCCAGGCCCGTCGCCTCCGCGACCTTGCGGGCATCGGCGACTGACCCTGCGTGAGGCCCCGCAGGGCGGCCGTCCGCGCTCCCTCGGGGCCTCGGCCCCCGCCACGGCTTACCCCGACAGCGCCGTGATCAGGACCGATACCGGACGACCGTCCGCCAGCGTCGTCGAGACCGCGTCGCGGACGGCCCGGACCACGGTCAGCGGGCGGTGGTCCGCCTCGGTCGCCAGCTCCACGCGGACGTGATCCGCCGCCGAGTGCACGGGTGCACCCAGCGTCGCCGTCAGACACGCGACGCCCGGGGTCGTGTACGCGGCCAGGGCCGCGGGGCCATTCGGTTCCGCGGGGCGTACCCCGAGTGGGGGAGTGGGCGCCGTGGATTCCGGAGCCGTGTCCAGCAGGCCCGTCACCCGCAGATCCACGTCCGTGACCACCAGGTCCAGCACGTCCACCGCGACCGCGAACAGCACGGTCCGCAGCTGGGCCGCGAGACCGGGCAGCGACGGGCAGTTCACCGCCTCGAAGTCCGCCTCGAGACGCAGCGGTCCCGGCGGCAGCGCGCCCGGGGGAGGGGGAATCACCCGGGCTGCGGCAGCTTCCGGGTGCGCGAGCGCCAGCCGCAGGCGGCCCGGCACGACGCCCGCGACCCCCGCCGCCGCGGGTCGCAGCACGGCCTCAGCGGCACGCTCGGAGAGCCATGCCCCGTCGGCGGCCTGGCCCAGCGGAACCAGTCTGCCCAGGCCGAGTCGTTGCCGTACCGCATCAGCAGTGGTCATGCTCCCCAGCCTGCCGCATCCCCGGCGCAAGTCGGGGCAACCGCACTTAATCTGGGCAAGTGGAGTCCTAACCACTCTCCCGGAAGGATGCACGGCGATGACCGACACCGAGCCGAGGAACCGGCCCGAGTCCGCTGGCAGAGACCTGCCCGGCTCGGGCGACGAGCCCAGGAGCACGAAGAAGCGCGGATCCGGGGACCCCGCCTCCCGCGGCCGGACGACCATCGCCGACGGCGTCGTCGAGAAGATCGCCGGCCTCGCAGCCCGCGATGTGGTGGGCGTCCATGCGATGGGCAGCGGGATGTCCCGTACGTTCGGCGCGGTACGCGACCGGGTACCGGGAGGCAGCCGCTCGACCGCCAGCCGGGGAGTGAAGGTCGAGGTCGGCGAGGTGCAGACCGCCCTCGACCTCGAGATCGTCGTCGACTACGGGGTCTCCATCGCCGACGTGGCCCGCGCGGTCCGCGAGAACGTCGTCTCGGCGGTTGAACGCATGACGGGCCTCGAGGTCGTCGAGGTCAACATCGCGGTCAGCGATGTGAAGCTGCCTGAGGAAGAAGAAGACGAATCCGACCAGCGTCTCCAGTAGAGGAGCCCACGATGAGCATGGCTGTGGTCGGCCTGATCGCCGGCATGGCGCTCGCCTTCGCCGGATACTTCGGCGGATTCGGAGCGTTCCTGCTGGTCGCCGCGTTGGGAGCGGTCGGCTTCGTGGTGGGCCGTTTCCTGGAGGGCGACCTCGAGCCCGGTGACTTCTTCCGCAGTCGCGAGCGCGGCGACCGGCGGTGACCGCTGTGCCGGTGGAACGTGTGGCAGCCGGCGACCGTGGGGCCACCACCATCGCCGACCGGGTGGTGGCGAAGATCGCCGCTCAGGCGGCGAGGGAAGCGCTCCCCGGCATCCCGCAGGGCGGCTCCGGGCCCCATGCGGCGGTCACCGTGCACCATGACCATGCCCGGGTACGGGTGAGCCTCGAGCTCGACTACCCCTCCGACATCGGCGCGCAGTGCAGGGCGGTGCGTCACCGGGTGGTCGAGCGGGTAAAGACGTTGGCGGGGATGGACGTGCCCGAGGTCGCGGTGCTCGTCGAGCACCTGTACTCGGCGCACTCGCGCGCCGCGGGACAGGGGAGGATCAGATGAGTGAGCCCGTACCGCCCTCGGCACCCGTGCTCGACCTCGACCAGTCCGCGTCGTCCGCCGCGTACCGCCCGGTCCCGCCGCAGGAGCAGGGCGAGGCCCCCAGGGCGGGCCGCTTCTGGTCCGTGCGACGCATCCCGGCGGCGGTGCTGGCGCTGGTGGTGGTCGGCGGGGCCGGAATTCTGCTCTACGACGTCGTCGCCGTACGGGCGCACCGGCCGGCCATGCAGTGGCGCCGGGCCACGGCCCAGCACCTGGCGAGCTGGCAGACCGACAACGTGTGGGTGCTGGTCGTCGCCGCGGTCGCGGTGGTCCTCGGTATCTGTCTGATCGTCATCGCGGCGACGCCCGGCCTGCGGTGGCTGCTGCCGATGCGGCGCGATGTCCCGTCCGTAAGGGCGGGGATCGACCGGGAGGCGGCGGCGATGGTGCTGCGCGACCGGGCCATGGAGGTGTCCGGAGTGCAGTCCGTGCGGGTGCGGATGGGGCGCTCGAAGGTGTCGGTGCGGGCGCGCTCCCACTTCCGGGAGCTCGACGACGTACGCGGCGACCTGGACGAGACGCTCGGCGCGGGCATCGCCGAACTGGGCCTCGCGAAGCCGCCGTCGCTGCATGTGCACGTCGGCCGGCCGCCGAAGAAGGGGTGAGACACGATGCTCCGGGTCGTCAATCGCGTACTGCTCGGCCTCGCCGGACTGGTGCTGGTGTGCCTGGGCGGTGGGGTGCTCGCGGCGGGCACGGGTCTCCCGGTGCCCTCCTGGTGGCCCTGGGACGGACCCGACGACGTGCTGCTGAGCACCGCGGACCGGCAGCGCTGGCGGGAGGAGAGCTGGTGGTGGCCGGTCGTCATCGCGGTCCTCGCCGTGCTGGTCGTGCTGGCGCTCTGGGTCTTCATCGCCCAACTGCGGCGTGCCCGGCTGGCGGAGGTCCTCGTCGACAGCGGCGACGGCGAGGGGGCGCTGCTGCGGGGCCGGGCGCTGGAGGGCGTGCTGGAGAGCGAGGCCGAGTCCCTGGACGGTGTCGCCCGCGCCCACATCACCCTGACGGGCAGCCGCAGAGCCCCGGAGGCCCGGGTGCGCATGCTGCTCGAGCCCCATGTGTCGCCGTCCGAGACGCTGACGCATCTGGCGTCCGAGGCGGTGGGGCATGCGCGGGACTCGGCGGGACTGGAGGTTCTGCCGGTGGAGGCGCACCTCCGGGCGGCCAAGCACACGGCCCGCCGGGTGGCATGAGGTCCGGGGCGAGGACCTGACGGCCCCGCCCCGCCCCGGTCGCCGCTAGAAACCGTGCCGCGCGCCGCCGTCCACCGGCAGCATGACTCCCGTCAGATACGACGCCGCCGGCGACAGCAGGAACGCCGCCGCCCGCCCGAACTCCTCCGGCGTCCCGTACCGCCGCAGCGGAATGCGCGACTCGTTCGCCGCTCGCGCCGCGTCCGCGTCGCCCGACAGCGCGTCCAGCTCGCGCACCCGGTCGGTGTCGATGCGGGCCGGCAGCACCCCCACGACCCTGATGCCCTGCGGCCCCAGCTCGTCCGCCAGCGACTTGGCGAAGCCTGCGAGCCCGGGCCTCAGTCCGTTCGAGATCGTCAGGCCGGCGATCGGCTCGTGGACCGAGCCGGACAGGACGAAGCCGATGACGCCCCCTTCGCCCAGCGCCGCGGCCGCGGCGCGGGCCAGCCGCACCGCACCCAGGAACACGGAGTCGAACGAGGTCTGCCACTGCTCGTCCGTGGTGTCCGCCACGAACCCGGGCGGCGGACCGCCCACGCTGATCAGCACACCGTCGAGCCGTCCGAAGTGTGCCCGGGCCGCGGCGACCAGCCGCTCGGGCCCCGACGGATCGGCGTTGTCCACCGAGACCCCGACGGCGTCCGGCCCGAGCTCCGCCGCGGCGTCGGCCACGGTCTTCTCGTCCCGCCCGGTGATGACGACCTTCGCGCCGTCGGCGACCAGCGCACGGGCCGACGCGTTCCCCAGTCCCCGCGACGCACCCGTGACGATGTACACGCGGTCCTTCAGTCCAAGATCCATGAGTCTATCCTGCATTCTCCTCGCGGGAGAGCGCGAGGGCCGTGGTCACCAGGGCGATATGGCTGAAGGCCTGCGGGAAGTTCCCCAGCTGCCGTTCCGCCACCGTGTCGTACTCCTCCGACAGCAGTCCGACGTCGTTGGACATGGTGAGCAGCCGCTCGAACAGGTCTCGTGCCTCCTTCACCCGCCCGGTCATCCGCAGCGCGTCCGCCAGCCAGAACGAGCAGGCCAGGAAGGCCCCCTCGTCCCCGGGCAGTCCGTCGACGTTCTTGCCCTCCGTGCTGTAGCGGCGCACCAGCCCGCCCGGCGTGCCGAGCTCGTCCCGCACCGCGTCCACCGTGCCGACCACCCGCGGATCGTCGGGCGGCAGAAAGCCCACGCGCGGGATCAGCAGCGTCGCGGCGTCGAGCTCGGTGGAGCCGTAGAACTGCGTGAAGGTGTTGCGCTCCGGGTCGTATCCCTTTTCGCACACCTCCCGGTGCACCTCGTCGCGCATCGTGCGCCACCGGGCGGCGTCCCCGCGCAGCTCGGGACTCGCCTCCAGCGTGCGTGCGGCACGGTCCGCCGCCACCCACGCCATCACCTTGGAGTGCACGAAGTGGCGGCGCGGGCCGCGTACTTCCCACAGCCCCTCGTCCGGCTCGCGCCACTTCGACTCCAGGAAGCCGAGCAGGCTCAGCTGCAGATTCCAGGCGTGCTCCTCCGACGACAGGCCGGTCTCGCGTGCCAGGTAGAGGGAGTCGATGACCTCACCGTAGACGTCGAGCTGCAGCTGGTCCACGGCGGCGTTGCCGGTGCGTACGGGACGGGAGCCCGCGTATCCGGCCAGCCACGGCAGCTCCGTCTCCGGCAGCCGGCGCTCCCCGGCGAGTCCGTACATGATCTGCAGATCGGAGGGGTCCCCGGCCACCGCGCGCAGCAGCCAGTCGCGCCACGCCCCGGCCTCCTCCTGATAGCCCGCCTCCAGCAGGGCGCCCAGCGTCAGCGTCGAGTCGCGCAGCCAGCAGAACCGGTAGTCCCAGTTCCGGACGCCGCCGAGTTCCTCCGGGAGCGATGTGGTGGGGGCCGCGACGATGCCGCCTGTCGGGGCGTACGTCAGTGCCTTGAGGGTGATGAGGGAGCGGATGACGGCATCGCGGTACGGGCCCCCCGCGCGGCACCGGCTCGACCAGTCCGCCCAGTCCTGCAGGCTGTGCTCCAGCGCGTCGAACGGATCGACCAGGTCCGGCCGCGGCTGGTGCGAGGGGTGCCAGGTGAGGACGAACGCCACCTTCTCGCCCTCGCCGACCACGAACGACGAGACGGTGCTGAACTGCTGACCCCATGTCTTGACCTCGGGCTCGCTGCGCAGCCATACGGAGTCCGGCCCGGCGACGGCCACCCGGTGCCCGTCCGCCCGGCGCACCCAGGGCACCACCGACCCGTAGTCGAAGCGCAGCCGCAGGGTGGAGTTCATCTCGACCGAGCCGCTGACACACTCGACGATGCGCATGACATCAGGGGTCGCGTCGCGCTGCGGCATGAAGTCGGTGATCTTGACGGTGCCGGTCCGCGTCTCCCAGACCGACTCCAGGACGAGCGACTCGCCGACGTAGCGGCGGCTGGTGCACACGCCCGCACCCTCGGGCGCGATCCGCCAGTGTCCGTTGTTCTTGTCGCCGAGGATCGCGGCGAAACAGGCCGCCGAGTCGAAGCGGGGCAGGCACAGCCAGTCGATGGAACCGTCCGTGCCGACCAGTGCAGCCGTCTGCAGATCGCCGATGAGTGCGTAGTCCTCGATGCGTAGTGTCACGCTCTGGCGTGTTCCCGCCGCACGCTGCGGTTAAGCAGCCGTGTTCGGCGGACCCGAGGGGGCGTCAGACGTTCGCGGGGGCCGGGTCCTGTGCACCCGGTGCCGCCGCGGCCTGCCGCTCGCGCCTCTCCCGGCGTACGAGAATCACCCAGCCGACCGGCACACCCGAGGCGAACAGCCACCACTGGACGGCGTACGCCATGTGCGCGCCGATCGACGCGTGGTCGGGCTCCGCGATCAGCTCGGGGCTGCTCGCGGCGGGCCGGGGCTCCGACTGCTCGAGATAGCCGCCGAGCACGGTGCGGCCGAGCGCCTTCGCCTGCTGGGCGCTGTTGATCAGCATGATCTGCCGCGGCGGCAGCCCGGCGAGGTCCTTGATGCCGCTGTCCCGAGTCGTCTCGTCCGCCTTGAGGCGTCCGGTGACCGTGACGGCTCCCCGGGGAGCCGGCGGCACGGAGGGGAACGCCTTCTGGTCGGCGGCGGCCGGGATCCAGCCGCGGTTGACGAGGACGGCCCGGCCGTCGGACAGGACCAGGGGGGTCAGCACATGGAAGCCGACGCGGTCGTCGGCGTTGGTGCGGCGGCGCACGACGACCTCGTGCGCGGTGTCGTACCTGCCGGTGGCGGTGACCCGGCGCCAGTAGTCGGCGCGCGGGACGGTGTGCCCGGGAGAGGTGAGCTCGGTCATGGGGACCGGCTTCGCCTCCAGGTTGCGGGCGATCAGCCCGTTCTGCGCGACCCGGCTCTGATGGCGGTGCAGCTGCCAGAAACCCAGCTCGATCATCGTGGGGATGAGTACGAGGGCGATGAGGGTGAGAATCACCCACTGCCGGGTCAACAGGAAGCGGTACACGGCTTCGACCGTACCTGCTGCGGCAGCGGGCCCGGACGGTGGGTCCCGTCCGGGCCGGGTCCGGCCGGTCGGGCCGGATCATGCCGTGTCTCACACTTTGTCGATGATGCCCACCTGGCCTTCCGCACGGGCGCAGTGCCCGCCGCAGTACCAGTGGCCCTCGACCTCGACACCCTGGCCGATGATCTGGACCCGGCAGTGTTCACAGATGGGCGCCATGCGGTGAATGGCGCAGGAGAAGCAGTCGAAGACGTGCACCGCGCCCTGCGCGTGCACCTCGAAGGACATGCCGTAGTCGTTTCCGCATACCTCGCAACGTGCCATGCGCCACAGGGTGCGGGAGCCCGGTCCGTGAATCGCGGGCGGCACGCCCGGTCGTCACCCGTCTGCAGGGGCCACGTCCCGCAGCAGCTGGGTGAACGCCGCCTCGTCGACCACCGGTGTGCCGTACGCCTGTGCCTTGAGGGTCTTCGAGGTCGCCGCCTCCGGGTCGTTGGTCACCAGCAGGCTGGTGAGCCTCGACAAGCTGGTGGCGACATGCAGGCCCGCCTCGATCGCCCGGTCCTCGAGCAGCTCGCGCTCGACGGAGGTGTCGCCGGAGAACGCCACCCGCATGCCCTGCCGCAGCGGCTTGTCCGCTTCGTACCGCCCGGGGTTGGGGTAGGGGCAGGCCGGCCGTTTGCGCGAGGGCCGCCAGCTGCCGCGGCCGTACGAGGAGCCGCCGTAAGACGCCTGGTAGCCGATGCGCGGGGTGACGGGGGAGTCCGACCACTCGGTGAGCGGACGGCACTCGAGCAGTGGCAGCCGTACGCCGTCACGGGCAGCCGTGTGCAGACTCGGCCGGAACGCCTCGGCCAGCACCCGCGCGTCGTCGAGCGCGTGGTGTGCCCGCTGCTGCACGACCCCGTAGTGCGCGGCGAGCGACTCCAGCTTGTGGTTGGGCAGCGGCAGCGCGAGCTCCTTGGCCAGCGCGATGGTGCACAGCCGCTGACGGGTGGGCGCCGTCTCCCGTGCGCGGGCGTACTCGCGGGCGATCATCGACCAGTCGAAGACGGCGTTGTGCGCGACGAGCACCCGGCCGGCGAGCCGTTCGGAGAAATCGGCGGCGATCTCCCCGAACAGCGGGGCCCCTTCGAGCGCGTCACTCGTCAGACCGTGGATCCACACCGGTCCCGGATCGCGCTCCGGGTTGACCAGGGTGTACCAGTGGTCCTCGACGTCGCCCTGGGCGTCGAGGCGGTACACGGCAGCGGAGATTATCCGGTCGTCGCGGGCGAGGCCGGTGGTCTCCACGTCGACGACCGCGTACCCCTGGGGATACGCGGCCGGCCACGTTGTTGCAGCTGTCGTCCTGTCGTCGAGCATGGTCACAGAGAATACGGGCCGTCACTGACAACTCCGGACCTGCCCGCACCCGTTCCCCGTCGGTGCGTCAACACCCTCCGGCTGCAGGCGGCGTGGTCCCCGCGCTACGGGCCCGGTGGGGCCGCCCCGCCCTCGTCGGTGTCCGCGGACGACTCCAGCAGGGCCCCCACCAGTGCCCGCACCGATGTGCCGAACAGCTTCTCCGGATCCGCAGGGCGGGCCAGGGCCCGGGCCAGGGCCGGGTCGTGTTCCGACGTCCGGGTGTCCCACAGTTCACCCCGTGCGGGGGACTGGACCGGGGAGCGGTCGCGGTTGCGTTCGACGAGGACGAAGCCGACGACCAGGTACTGGACGGAGCGCACCGCCTCGGCAGCGCGCGCCCCGCGCAGGCCCGCGGCGTGCACCTCATGGACGAGCGCCTGCTGGGCGGGCAGGAACATCCGGTCCGTGAGCCCCCGTTCGTGCACCATCGCGATCAGATGGGGGCGTTCGCGCAGTTCGCGGTGGAGCCTGCGGGCGACGGAGACGATGCGCTGGGCCGGTGTGCGGCCCGCCGGACGGATCGCGCCCATCTCGCGCACCGTCCGCTCGACGAGCGCGTCCAGCAGGGACTCGCGGTTGCCCACGTGCCAGTAGATCGAGGTGACGGCCGTGCCGAGTCCGGCGGCGAGCTTGCGCATCGTGAGGGCTTCGGAGCCGTCCCGGCGGACGAGGGCCTCGGCCGCGTCGAGTACCTCGTCGCGGGTCAGGGCGTTACGCGTCATGAGCCCCCCAATCTCGTACCGGCACGGCCGATTCTCGTCCGTGCACGGCTCTTTACCCTTCATCGGCCACGGTGTAACTGTGTTACAGACCCCCGGAAAGGCACACCCCAGAAGGGCGGTACGACATGGCACGCGTACGGTACGGCGCGCGCTCGGAGGCCGAGATCGCAGCGGCCCGCGCAGCCGGGGCCAGGCTCCCCGACATCTGGTCGACCGGAGTCGTGGCGGTGTGGGAGAGCGACCCGGACGCGGTGGCGGCCGTCCTGCCGCCGCCGCTCAAACCCACCGAACGGCCGCTCGTGAGGGCCGCGATCAGCCGGGTCGAACTGCCCGGCTACCCCCTTGGCGCGGGCTCCGTTGCGGTGGCGGCCCGGCACGACGGGCGCGAGGGCTGGTATCCGCTGGTCATGCCGATGACCCATGAACGTGCTCTGACCGGCGGGCGTGAGGTGTTCGGTGAGCCGAAGAAGCTGGGCGAGGTGACCGTCGAGCGGGACGGCCTGGTCGTACGGGCCGCGCTCGCCCGGCACGGCATCGCGTTCGTCGAGGTGCGCGGCGCGGTGGACGGGCCGCTCCCGCTGCCGGAACCGGCCGCGAAGCTCGACTTCTACTTCAAGTTCCTGCCCGCCGTGGACGGTTCGGGGTTCGACACCGATCCCGTACTCGTCCACTGCGTCCGTAACGAGAAGGTCCGCAGGCTGGAGAAGCTCACCGGCGACGTGGTCCTGCGCGAGTCGATGTACGACCCCGTCGCCGACCTCCCCGTACGCCGCGTCGTCGAGCTGACGATCGGCGAGAAGACCACCGACCAGAAGGGCACCGTCGCCGAGCGGGTGAGCGCGCAGGCGCTCCTGCCGTACATCCACCAGCGCTACGACGATCCGCAGCAGATCCTCGACGGCCCGCCGCGGGGGAGTGTCTGATGCGGCTCACCGAGGGGCAGGTGGCCGTCGTCACCGGTGCCGCGAGCGGAATCGGCCTCGCCATGGCGCGCCGGTTCGCGGCCGAGGGGCTGAAGGTCGTCCTCGCGGACGTGGAGGAGAGCGCGCTGCGCAAGGCAGCGGACGAACTCGCCGCGGATGGTGCCGAGTTGTTTGCCCACGTCGTGGACGTCGGCGACCGTGACGCCGTTTTCGCCCTGGCGGACGCCGCGTACGACGCCTTCGGGGCTGTCCATGTGGTGTGCAACAACGCGGGCGTCGGATCGGGCGCCGAGGGCCGGATGTGGGAGCACGAGCCGAACGACTGGCAGTGGGCGTTCGCGGTCAATGTGTGGGGCGTCTTCCACGGCATCCAGGCCTTCGTACCCCGCATGATCGCGAGCGGTGAGCCCGGCCATGTCGTCAACACCTCCTCGGGCGACGGCGGGATCGCCCCGCTGCCCACCGCGTCCGTGTACGCCGTCACCAAGGCGGCCGTCGTGACGATGACCGAGTCGCTGTACGCCCACCTCAAGACGGAGCACGCCCGGGTCGGCGCATCCGTCCTCTTCCCCGGCCCGCACATGCTGCGCACCGGTCTGTGGGAGTCGCACCGCAACAGGCCCGCGCGCTACGCGAAGCGGCGGCCCCGCAGGACGCCGTACCGCAGCCTCGGGCAATGGGAGACGGCGATGCGGGAGACCGGGCACGAGGTGGCCTTCACACCGGTCGAGGAGGTCGCGGAACTCGTCGTGGACGGGATCCGCGCGGACCGGTTCTGGATGCTGCCGCCGAGCGAGCACAGCGACCGGCAGATCCGCGCCCGGGCGCAGTCGATGCTCGACCGCGCCGCCCCCTCGTATCTCGAGACCTTCATCCTGGACCGATGAGCTGAGGACGTGTCATGACGGAACCTGACGACCCGTACCTGATCATCTCCTCCGACTGCCACGCCGGGCTGCCGACCGAGGAGTACCGGCCCTATCTGGACGCCCGGTTCCACCGTGCGTTCGACGAGTTCGTCGCGGGCCAGGGCCGCCGCCGCGAGGAGATGACGCGGCTCGGCGTCCGCAACGAGGCCTTCGCCGACAAGTGGTTCAGCGACAACGAGGAGGGGCTGAAGGGCGGCTGGGACCCGGCCCGGCGGTGCAAGGAGCTCGACGGCGACGGGGTCGCGGCCGAGGTCGTCTTCCCGGACGCCGACGCCGTCGACAGCCGCACCGCCGCGCCCTTCGGCGTGGGACTCGGGCTCTCCGGCGACCAGGACCCCGCCCTGGGCATGGCCGGTGCCCAGGCGCACAACCGGTGGCTCGCCGAGTTCGTCGGCGAGCATCCCGAACGGCACTGCGGGGTCGCCCTGTTGCCCGTCACCGCCGAGGTGGACCGGGTCGTCGCCGAGATCCACCGGGCCAAGGAGTCCGGGCTCGGCGCCCTGATGATCCCCTCGATGTGGGTGGACAAGGCGCCCTACCACGACCGGTGCTACGACCCGGTGTGGGCGGCCGCGGCCGAGACCGGCATGCCCGTGGTCACCCACTCCGGCGCCGCCCCGCGCCACGAGTACGGCGACCACCTGGGCATCTATGTCTCCGAGGTCACCTGGTGGCCCGCCCGGCCGCTGTGGTTCCTGCTCTGGTCCGGGGTCTTCGAACGCCACCCGGGGCTGAGGTTCGGGGTGGCCGAGTCGGGCTGCTGGTGGCTGCCGAATCTGCTCTGGTTCATGGACCGGCTCTATCTCGGCGCGCACGGCGGCAAGAAGCTGTCGCCGTTCTCCGAGCTGAGGCGGCCGCCGAGCGAGTACCTCGACCGGCAGGTGTTCGTCTGCGCCACCAACACCAAGCGGCGCGAGCTCGCCCAGCGGTACGAGATCGGCGTCGACAACATTCTGTGGGGCAGCGACTTCCCGCACCCCGAGGGCACCTGGCCCAGGACCGGCCAGTGGCTCCGGGACACCTTCCACGACATCCCCGTCACGGAGACCCGCCGGATGCTGGGACTTGCCGCGGCGGAGGTCTTCGGCTTCGACGTGGCGCGGCTTCAGCCGCTCGCCCGCCGGATCGGCCCCACCCCGGCGGACCTCGGCCAGAGCGACGACCAGGCGGCCGTCGAGGCGTCCTGGGCGAGGTCGCGCGAGGTCGGCCGGCACTGGCTGACCGACCACGACTTCCCGGTCCTGGGGGTGTCGTGATGTCCGCGGACCGCTACACCGTCATCTCCGCCGACTGCCACGCGGGAGCCGATCTCCTCGACTACCGGCCCTACTTGGAGAAGCGGTACCACGACGACTTCGACGCCTGGGCCGCCACGTACGTCAATCCGTACGAGGACCTTCTCGCCGACACGGCCGACCGCAACTGGAACTCCGAACGCCGGCTCGCCGAGCTGGAGGCGGACGGCATCGTCGCCGAGGTCGTCTATCCGAACACCATCCCGCCGTTCTTTCCCAGCGCCTCGCTGATGGCCCCGGCGCCGTCCCGTGAGGAGTACGAGCAGCGCTGGGCCGGGCTGCGCGCCCACAACCGCTGGCTCGCCGACTTCTGCGCGGCGGCTCCCGGACGCCGGGCGGGCGTCGCGCAGATCCTGCTCAACGATGTCGACGAGGCGGTGCGGGAGATCCGCAGGTCCCGGGCGGCCGGCCTCACCGGCGGGATCCTGCTGCCCGGCACGCCACCGGGTTCGGGACTGCCCGAGCTGTACTCGGAGACGTACGACCCCCTCTGGGCCGTCTGCGCCGAGCTGGGCGTCCCCGTCAACCACCACGGCGGCTCGGCGTCCCCGCCGCTCGGCGAAGAGCCCGCGGCCCGGGCGGTGTTCATGGTGGAGACCACCTGGTTCTCGCACCGGGCGCTGTGGCACCTGATCTTCGGCGGGGCGTTCCGCCGCCACCCGGACCTGACGCTGGTGCTCACCGAGCAGGGCTCCGGGTGGATCCCGGGCGTGCTCGACATGCTGGACTACTACCACGGGCGGCTGGTCGCGGCCGCGACGCGGGCGGTGACGGCCGAGTCCAGATTCGGTGCCGGGCTCGCGGCGGCGATGGGCAAGGGGCCGAGCGAGGTCTGGCGGGACAACTGCTTCGTCGGTGCGAGCTTCATGCGCCCGCACGAGGTGCCGCTGCGGGACCGGATCGGCCTCGACAAGATCATGTGGGGCTGTGACTACCCGCATGACGAAGGCACCACCCCGTACTCCCGCGAAGGCCTCCGCATCGCCTACGCGGGCCTGACGCGCGAGGAGGTCACGGCCATGGCGGGAGGCAACGCCGCCCGGGTCTACGGCTTCGACCTCGGCTTCCTCGACCCGATCGCCGCCAGGACCGGTCCGACGGTCGACGAGATCGCCCGGCCGCTCACCGAGGTCCCGGCGGCGGCGACCAGCCCCGCGTTCGCCCGGGGCGGGTCGGTGCGCGTGTGGTGAGACCGCCGGTGAGACCCTCCCGGGGTGAGTGAAGCGACCCCTGCCGGGGACGTCCCGTCCCACGACGAGCCCCACCACGGAGCGCTCGGTTCCCGCCTGAACTGGCTGCGGGCCGCGGTCCTCGGCGCCAACGACGGCATCGTCTCCACCGCGGGCCTCGTCGTCGGTGTCGCCGGGGCCACCGGCGAGCGCGCGGCCCTGCTGACCGCGGGTCTGGCCGGACTGCTCGCCGGCTCCCTGTCCATGGCGGCCGGCGAGTACGTCTCCGTGTCCACCCAGCGCGACTCCGAGGAGGCCGCGCTGGCGACGGAGAAGCGTGAGCTGAGCGAACAGCCCGAGGCGGAACTCCAAGAGCTCACCGAGCTGCTGGCGGACCGCGGCCTGACCCGGGACGTGGCACGCGAGGCGGCGGTCCAGCTCACCGAACGCGACGCGCTGCGCGCGCACGCGCGCGTGGAGCTCGGCATCGACCCGGACGACCTGGCCGACCCCTGGCACGCGGCGGGCGCCAGCTTCCTCGCCTTCACGGCCGGTGCGCTGCTGCCCCTGCTGGCGATCGTGCTCCCGCCGTCGTCGGCCCGGCTGCTCGTGACCGTGCTCTGCGTCCTCGCGGCCCTCAGCGTCACCGGCTGGTGGAGCGCCCGGCTCGGAGACGCCCCCGCCGGTCCGGCGGTGCTGCGGAACGTCGGCGGGGGAGCGGTGGCGATGGCGGTGACGTACGGCGCCGGGTCGCTGCTGGGCGCTGCAGGGGTCTGACGGGCGGTCCGGCACCCGGCCGCTTGGCGGGATACACCAAAGGTCGCTGACAGTCCGTCTCGCATACTTGTCGGTAACACCATCTAGCCGTGCCCCTCGCCGCGCCTCTACCGTGCACGCATGCCGCACCTGCCCGATGTCGTGCTGTGGTCGATACCTGCCTTCGTGCTGCTCACCGTCCTGGAGATGGTCAGCTACCGCCTCCACCCCGACGAGGACGCCGCCGGATACGAGTCCAGGGACGCCGCGACCAGTCTGGGGATGGGGCTCGGCAGCCTCGCGTTCGACTTCGTGTGGAAGATCCCGATCCTGGCGATCTACACCGCGGTGTACGAACTCACCCCGGCCCGCGTCCCCGTCCTGTGGTGGACCGTGCCGCTGATGCTGCTCGCCCAGGACTTCTTCTACTACTGGAACCACCGCGGGCACCATGTGGTCCGCATCCTGTGGGCCTGCCACGTGGTCCACCACTCCAGCCGGAAGTTCAACCTCTCCACGGCGCTGCGCCAGCCCTGGACCAGCCTGACCGTCTGGCCGTTCTACCTCCCGCTCGTCGCCTGCGGGGTGCATCCGGCCGCGCTCGCCTTCTGCTCGTCCGCCAGCCTCGTCTACCAGTTCTGGATCCACACGGAGCGGATCGACAAGCTGCCGCGGCCCTTCGAGTACGTCCTGAACACGCCCTCGCACCACCGGGTGCACCACGCCTCCCAGGGCGGCTACCTGGACCGCAACTTCGGCGGCATCCTCATCGTGTGGGACCGGCTCTTCGGCTCCTTCGCGCCGGAGACCGAGCGGCCCGTCTTCGGGCTGACCAAGAACATCGAGACCTACAACCCGCTGCGGGTGGCCACCCATGAGTACGCGGCCATCGCCCGCGACCTACGGGCGGCGGCCACCTGGCGGGAGCGGGCCGGGCGGATGTTCCGCGGCCCCGGCTGGCAGCCGTCCGGGGCCGGGGTGACGGCGGAGGCACCCGCCCCGGAGCGGGTCGCCTGACGCGCTTCCGTCGGCCGGCGTTCTCGGACCGTACCTGCGGGCGTACCGTGAGGGCCGTACACATGTCCGACCACGGACTCTCTCTCAGCACCAGGGACCAGCCGCATGCGCGCCACCGTCATCCACGCCCCGCACGACATCCGCGTGGAGGAGGTGTCCGACCCGACGGTCCAGCAGCCCACCGATGTGGTGCTGCGCGTCCTGCGTGCCTGCATCTGCGGCAGTGACCTGTGGGCCTACCGCGGCGAGTCGGCCCGCCGGCCGGGACAGCGCATCGGGCACGAGTTCCTCGGCGTGGTCGAGGCGGCGGGCGCCGATGTCGTCGGGTTCGAGCCCGGTGATCTGGCCGTCGCGCCGTTCGTCT
This sequence comes from uncultured Actinomycetota bacterium, assembly GCA_963836215.1. Classification (GTDB taxonomy): domain Bacteria; phylum Actinomycetota; class Actinomycetes; order Streptomycetales; family Streptomycetaceae; genus Streptomyces. Next base: position 1,621,632 of record CAWIIU010000005.1, on the reverse strand, counting down.
GGTCGGACGGCACGTGCGAGTACTGCTCCACCGGGCTGCAGACCTCCTGCCCCCAGGGCGGATTCTGGGGCTCCGTCGGCGCCGACGGAGCGAAGTCCGACGGCGGCCAGGGCGAGGCCGTACGCGTCCCGTTCGCCGACGGCACCCTCGTCAAGCTCCCGGCCGAGGCCGCGTCCGACGACCACCTGCTGACCGCCCTCCTCGCCCTGTCCGACGTGCTGGGCACCGGCCACCACGCCGCCCTCGGCGCGGGCGTGACCAAGGGCTCCACCGTCGCGGTCGTCGGCGACGGCGCGGTCGGGCTCTGCGGTGTGCTGGCCGCCAAGCGGCTGGGGGCCGAGCGGATCATCGCGCTCGGCCGCCACGAGGCGCGCACCGGCATCGCCCGGACCTTCGGTGCGACCGATGTCGTCGCCGAGCGCGGGGATGCGGCGGTCGCGGCCGTCCGTGAACTGACCGGCGGGCAGGGCGCGCACGCCGTGATCGAGGCGGTGGGCACCGAGCAGTCGATGCGCACGGCCGTCGGGATCGCCCGTGACGGCGGTGCGATCGGCTACGTCGGCGTGCCGCACGGCAGCGGCACCGGCCTGGACCTGAGCGCGATGTTCGACCGCAACATATCCCTGCGCGGCGGGGTCGCACCCGTCCGCGCCTACATCCCCGAGCTGCTGCCCGACGTCCTGGACGGCACGATCGACCCGTCCCCGGTCTTCGACCGGACGGTCGGCCTCGACGGCGTCCCGGACGGATACCGGGCGATGGACGAGCGCACCGCCCTGAAGGTCCTCATCACGCCCTGAGGGCCGGCACACGACCGAGGGGCCGGACGCGGTGTCCGGCCCCTCGGCGTTGCTCCGACTGCGTGTGCTCGTGGTTACCGGCGCACAGCGTCCAGGGCGTCCGCGACGCCCGTTCCGTAGAAGCTGTTGTCGCGCTTGCCGCCCTCGCACACCGCGTCGACGGTGCCGTTGCCGTCGATGTCGTACGGGTTGGTGCACGCGGTGTCGTCCGCCTGCGCGAACAGCAGCGCCTTGATCGTCGCCGCCGAAGCGTGCGGGTGCTTCGACTTGATGAGCGCGACGACGCCCGCGACGTGCGGGGACGCCATCGAGGTGCCGGCCTTGTAGCCGTAGCCGCCGTTCGGCAGCGTCGACAGGATGCGGCCGTCGACGGCGGGCGCGTCCGGCTTCTGGAAGACCGTCGAGTCACCGCCTGGGGCGGAGATGTCGATCACGTCCAGGCCGTAGTTGGAGTACGAGGACTTGAGGTTCTTCGCACCGAGCGCGGAGACCGTGACCACACCGGGGATCTGGGTGGGGATGTCCAGGCACTCGCTCGGGTTGATGACCCGCTCGACCGGGGTCGTGTCGTTCGGGCTCGTGGTGTCCGTGATCGCGTCGCTCGCGAGGTCCATCCGGGAGTTGCCGGCAGCGGCGACGTTCACCACGCCCTTGCGCTCGGCGTACTTGATGGCCCGGGCGTGCGCGTCGATCAGAGCCTTCTGGTCGGCGTCGTTCTTGCAGTTGAACAGCCACGGGTCCGTGTAGTAGCTGTTGTTGGTGACATCCACGCCGTGCTCCGCGGCCCACACGAAGCCGCAGACGACCGCTTCGGTGTAGAAGAAGCCGGCCGTGGTGGCCACCTTGATGCCCGCGACCTTGACGCCGGGGGCGACACCCGTGACACCGATGCCGTTCTTGGCCGCGGCTATGGTGCCCGCGACGTGCGTGCCGTGGTCGCTCTCGTCCGCGGCGGGCCGCCAGGAACCGGCCGTGGTGTCCGGCTTGCCCGTGACGCAGTTCGCCGAGGCGCGCGTGTCGAAGTTGGGCGCAAGGTCGGGGTGCGTGTCGTCGACGCCCGTGTCGATGACGGCGACGGTGACCTTCTTGCTGCCGAGCGTCTTCTTGTGGGCCTGGTCCGCCTTGATGGCGGGGAGGTCCCACTGCAGGGGCTCGAGCGGGTCCTGGTCCGAACCGGCCTTGGCCGCCGCGGTCCGGGCCTCGGCGGCGGTGAGCGGACGCTCCGACTCGATGGCCGTGTCACCCGCGGCGGCGAGCGGCGCCGTACGCGTGGCTCCCGCCGACTCGACCCCCCTGACCTTACGGATCGTCTTGGCGAAGTCCGGGTTCTGCGAGTGGACGACGATGACACCTATCTGGTCGTAGGAGATCACCACCGAGCCGCCGGCCTTGGCTATCGCCTTCTTCACCGTCTTGGCGGTGCCGTGACCGCCCTTGACGTTCACCACGTACGACAGCTTCGGACCGTCGGTCGCCACTGCCGCGGGCACGTCGTCCACGGGAGCTGCCGAGGCGGCTCCCACCGGAAGGAAGCCGAGCGAGGCCGTGAGCGCCAGACCTGCGGGCAGGGCAATGGCGCGCCGCCGTCTGGATCCCAGATGAGCCATGGGTTCTCCACATCATCCGTGACAACCGCCCAGACACCGGGTGCGTATGGGCGGGTACATGACGAGTGAAGCTATCGCCGATCTTGGGCCCCATCAATGCGTTCGAGAAGAAATCGGTGAGAAAAAGACCGATGTTGAACCGCCTCGGCGACTTCTCCGTGCCGTTGTCAGGGGGTGGAGCAAGAGCAATCCACCCCCGACAGTGAGGTTCCCCCATGTCATCACCCCTGCCCACCGCACCTGCGTCGCGAGGAGATTCCGTGGCCACCGATGCACCGCCGCCCCCGGGCGGTAAGGACACCAGCCCCGTTCAGCCCACGACGGAGCAGTTCGTCGAGGTGCAGGAGAGTCCGGAGTTCGGCGAACTGCGCCGCACGTACCGCTCCTTCGCCTTTCCCCTGACCGTCGCCTTCATCGCCTGGTACCTGCTGTACGTGCTGCTCTCCAACTACGCGGGCGGCTTCATGGGCACGAAGCTCTTCGGCAACATCAACGTCGCCCTGGTCTTCGGTCTCGCCCAGTTCGCCACCACCTTCCTCATCGCCTGGTTCTACTCGCGGTTCGCCGCGGCGAAGCTCGACCCCAAGGGTGAGGCGATCAAGTCCCGTATGGAGGCCGACGTATGAGCAACACCCTCCAGCTGGCCGCGGAGAACGCGACCACCGAACACCGGCCGCTGATCATCACGCTGTTCGCTCTCTTTGTCGTGGCCACCCTGATCATCACCGTCTGGGCGGGCCGTCAGACCAAGAGCGCCGCCGACTTCTACGCCGGCGGCCGCCAGTTCACCGGCTTTCAGAACGGTCTGGCGATCTCCGGCGACTACATGTCGGCCGCCTCGTTCCTCGGCATCGCCGGCGCCATCGCCCTCTTCGGCTACGACGGCTTCCTGTACTCCATCGGCTTCCTGGTGGCCTGGCTCGTCGCCCTGCTGCTGGTCGCGGAGCCGCTGCGCAACTCCGGCCGCTACACGATGGGTGACGTCCTCGCCTACCGGATGCGTCAGCGTCCGGTGCGTACCGCCGCGGGCACATCGACCATCGTCGTCTCGATCTTCTACCTGCTCGCGCAGATGGCGGGCGCCGGTGTGCTGGTGTCGCTGCTCCTCGGCATCACCAGCGACGGCGGCAAGATCGCGATCGTCGGCCTCGTCGGCCTCCTGATGATCGTGTACGTCACCATCGGCGGAATGAAGGGCACCACCTGGGTGCAGATGGTCAAGGCGGTCCTGCTGATCGCGGGAACCCTGCTCATCACCTTCCTGGTGCTGCTGAAGTTCAACTTCAACATCTCCGACCTGCTCGGAACCGCGGCGGAGAAGAGCGGCAAGGGTGCCTCGTTCCTGGAGCCCGGACTCAAGTACGGCGCCACCGAGACGTCCAAGCTGGACTTCATCTCCCTCGGCATCGCGCTCGTCCTCGGCACCGCGGGACTGCCGCACATCCTCATCCGCTTCTACACGGTGCCCAGCGCCAAGGCCGCCCGTAAGTCCGTCAACTGGGCCATCGGCATCATCGGCGGCTTCTACCTGATGACCATCGCGCTCGGGTTCGGCGCGGCGGCTCTCGTCGGTCCGGAAGAGATCATCGCGTCCAACAAGGCCGGCAACACGGCGGCGCCACTGCTCGCCCTGCACGTCGGCGGCGTCGATTCCGCCGGCGGCGCGATCCTGCTCGCGGTGATCTCCGCGGTGGCCTTCGCCACCATCCTCGCGGTGGTCGCGGGCCTCACCCTCGCCTCGTCCTCGTCCTTCGCCCATGACATCTACGCCAATGTCATCCGCAAGGGGCAGGCCACCGAGAAGGAGGAGGTGCGCGCGGCCCGCTGGGCGACCGTTGCCATCGGCGTCGTGTCCATCGCCCTCGGCGCGCTCGCCCGCGACCTCAACGTCGCCGGGCTCGTCGCCCTCGCCTTCGCGGTCGCCGCGTCGGCGAACCTGCCGACGATCCTCTACAGCCTGTTCTGGAAGAAATTCACCACCCAGGGCGCCCTGTGGTCCATCTACGGCGGTCTGACCGCCTCGGTGGTCCTGGTGCTCTTCTCGCCGGTCGTCTCCGGAAAGCCCACGTCGATGTTCAAGGACGTGGACTTCTACTGGTTCCCCCTGGAGAACCCCGGCCTCGTCTCCATCCCGCTGGGCTTCCTGCTCGGCTGGCTCGGCACCCTGTTCTCCAAGGAGGAGCCCGACAAGGGCAAGTACGCGGAGCTGGAGGTCAAGTCCCTCACCGGCACCGCAGCCCACTGATCGGGGATCCGTACGAGTCCTGAGCGCGGCCGCGTCGTAGAGTCCTACGACGCGGCCGCGTCGCACCTCGTCACAATCGGGCCCCCACGATGTCCGAACCCTGACGTAGGCTCGACAGCAGAGATCCGCACCAGGGATCCAGCCAGATCCGCCACCGTCGGGAGGGGGGCTCGGAATGCTCATCGACACCTATGGCCGTGTGGCCACTGACCTGCGTGTTTCGCTCACCGACCGATGCAATCTGCGGTGTACGTACTGTATGCCCGAAGAGGGCCTGCAATGGCTCGCGAAGCCTGATCTGCTCAGCGACGACGAGATTGTCCGGTTGATCCGTATCGCCGTGACCACCCTCGGCATCACCGAGGTCCGCTTCACCGGAGGCGAGCCGCTGCTGCGCCCCGGCCTGGTCGGCCTGGTCGAGCGCTGCGCCGCCCTCGAACCCCGCCCCAGGATGTCGCTGACCACCAACGGCATCGGACTCAAGCGCACCGCGTCCGCGCTCAAGGCGGCGGGCCTCGACCGTGTCAATGTCTCGCTGGACACGCTGCGGCCCGATGTCTTCAAGACGCTGACCCGCCGCGACCGGCACCACGACGTGCTCGCGGGCCTCGAAGCCGCCCGCGACGCGGGCCTGACCCCGGTCAAGGTCAACACGGTTCTGATGCCCGGCCTCAATGACGACGAGGCCCCCGAGCTCCTCGCCTGGGCCGTGGAGCACGACTACGAGCTGCGCTTCATCGAGCAGATGCCGCTCGACGCCCAGCACGGCTGGAAGCGCGACGGCATGATCACCGCGGGCGACATCCTCACCTCCCTGCGCACCCGCTTCACCCTCACCGACGAAAGCGACGACGAGCGCGGCTCCGCCCCCGCGGAGCGCTGGATCGTGGACGGCGGCCCGCACCGCGTCGGCGTGATCGCGTCCGTCACCCGCCCCTTCTGCAGCGCCTGCGACCGCACGCGCCTCACGGCCGACGGCCAGGTGCGTACGTGTCTGTTCGCCCGCGAGGAGACGGATCTGCGCGCCGCGCTGCGCTCGGACGCCCCCGACGAGGAGATCGCCCGCATCTGGCGGCTGGCGATGTGGGGCAAGAAGGCCGGCTCGGGTCTTGACGACCCGTCCTTCCTGCAGCCCGACCGCCCGATGTCCGCGATCGGCGGCTGAGCCTCAGCGTTCGCCGTCGGTTTCCGGCCGCCGCTCCCACTCCTGGAGCGTCACGACATCCTTCAGAAAGCCGCGCAGGCCAAGGAAGCTGGACAGATGCTCACGGTGCTCGTCGCAGGCGAGCCAGGTCTTGCGGCGCTCCGGTGTGTGCAGCTTCGGGTTGTTCCACGCCAGCACCCACACCGCTGCCGCACGGCAGCCCTTGGCGGAACAGATCGGGGTCTCGTCACTCACCGGATCATTGTCCCCGACAAGGCGACGCCGAGCAGCCACGGGGGGAGCTGCCCGGCGTCGGTCCGTCGCTCCGACGGGGGATGCGGAGCGCGTACGAAGTATGTCACGGGTAACGGGGTGTGGTGCACCGGAACTTCATGATTGATCTGAGCTTTTCCTGAGCTTGGTGAGCCCTTCGAATTCAGGTCTGTTCCCGCTCCGGAGGCTGCTTCTCGAAGGGTCCGGCACCCGTCTCGGACTCCGCTCGCGTCTCCGTGGAGGCGGACGTGATCATGGGCCGCGACGGTGTGGGCACGAACGTCGAGGGCAGCGAAGGCGCGTTCTCGCGGCCCGCGTTGGCGATCACGACGGCGATGTAGGGGAGGATCACGCCGAGCACCAGCGCCACGATCGCCACATGCCGCTCCACGTTCCACAGCGTCGCGGCGAGGATCACGGACACGGTCCGCACGGACATGGAGATCACATAGCGTCGCTGCCTTGCGCGCACATCGGCGTCCAGCCCCTGCCGGGCTCCCGTGATCCGGAAGACCTCTGTGTTCGTCTGCTTCCGCAACACGTCGCACCACCCGATGTTCCCTGTCGGACGCTCCCGGTCCGGACGTCTTCCACGGTACGCCGCCGCTTCGCGGCCCACGAGAGCGGGTGGAGCACCGGGCGCCCGCGCGGACCGGGCCCCAGCACGTATGGCGCCGCCCGACATGCGCCGAGGGGCGCAACGGCCGAAACTGGCGGCGTACCTGCTCGGCAGAGCCCTATGAGGAGGCAGTCATGGGCTGGTTGTGGGCGATCATCGTGGGTTTCGTGCTGGGCCTGATCGCGAAGGCGATCATCCCCGGCAAGCAGCACAGTCCCCTCTGGCTGACCACCATCTTCGGCATCCTCGGCGCACTCGTCGGCAACGCGCTCGCGCGTGCCTTCGGCATCGACGAGACGCCCGGCATCGACTGGGGCCGGCACGCGCTCCAGCTGGGCGCGGCCATCGTGATCGTCTTCGTCGGCGACATGGCCTACACGTCCATGCGCGGCAAGAAACAGGAGCGGGCCTGACCCCCGCACGCAGTCGCCGGGGCGGGCTGTACAGCCCGCCCCGGCGACTGCGGGCTGCAGCAGGTCAGCCGGCCGGCGCGACCTCGACCGCGGCAAGGTTCTTCTTGCCGCGACGCAGGACCAGCCAGCGGCCGTGCAGCAGATCGCCCTCGGCCGGGACCGCGTCCTCCGCCGTGATCTTGATGTTGTTCACGTACGCCCCGCCCTCCTTCACCGTGCGGCGCGCTGCCGACTTGCTGGCCACGAGACCCACCTCGGCGAACAGGTCGACGACCGGGGCCAGCGCATCCACCCGCGCGTGCGGCAGCTCGGAGAGCGCCGCCCGCAGGGTCGGCTCGTCCAGTCCGGTCAGCTCTCCCTGCCCGAACAGCGCCTTCGACGCGTCGACGACGGCCGCGCACTGATCGGCTCCGTGCACCAGGGTCGTCAGCTCCTCGGCCAGCGCCCGCTGGGCCGCACGCGCCTGCGGACGCTCCTCGGTCAGCTTCTCCAGCTCCTCGATCTCCTCGCGGGACCGGAAGCTGAAGATGCGCAGGAACTTGGAGACATCACGGTCGTCCGCGTTCAGCCAGAACTGGTAGAAGGCGTACGGCGTGGTCCGCTCGGCGTCCAGCCAGACCGTGCCGGACTCCGTCTTGCCGAACTTGGTGCCGTCGGCCTTGGTGATCAGCGGCGTGGCCAGGGCGTGCACCACGGCGTCCGGCTCGACCCGGTGGATCAGGTCCGTACCCGCGGTGAGGTTGCCCCACTGGTCGCTGCCGCCGGTCTGCAGCGTGCAGCCGTACCGCCGGTTCAGCTCCAGGAAGTCCATGCCCTGCAGGATCTGGTAGCTGAACTCGGTGTAACTGATGCCCGCGTCCGAGTTCAGCCGCCGGGCGACCGCCTCCTTCGCGATCATCTTGTTGACCCGGAAGTACTTGCCGACGTCCCGCAGGAAGTCGATCGCCGACAGGCCCGACGTCCAGTCCAGGTTGTTGACCATGGTCGCTGCGTGCGGGCCGTCGAAGTCCAGGTAGCGCTCGATCTGCGCCCGCAGCCGGTCCACCCAGCTCGCGACGACCTCCGGCGCGTTCAGCGTGCGCTCGGAGTTCGGCTTGGGGTCCCCGATCAGGCCCGTCGCCCCGCCGACCAGACCCAGCGGGCGGTTACCCGCCAGCTGGATCCGGCGCATGGTGAGGATCTGGACCAGGTTCCCCAGATGCAGGCTGGGCGCGGTCGGGTCGAAGCCGCAATAGAACGTGACGGGACCGTCCGCGAACGCCTTGCGCAATGCGTCCTCGTCAGTGGAGAGGGCGATCAGCCCGCGCCACTGCAGCTCGTCGACGATGTCCGTCACTTCTCTCGCGTCTCCTTCGGTGAGTGTGTCTGTCCCTACAGACGCCTCCGAGGTTATACGCCCTGGCTGACCGAACTCATATTGAAATCGGGCACCCGCAGCGCGGGCATCGCGGCCCTGGTGAACCAGTCGCCCCACTCACGCGGCAGCGTCTTCTCGGTCCGGCCCGCCTCGGTGGCCCGCGACAGCAGATCGACGGGCGACTCGTTGAACCGGAAGTTGTTCACCGCGCCGACCACCTCGCCGTTCTCCACGAGATACACGCCGTCCCGTGTCAGGCCCGTGAGCAGCAGCGTCGCCGGGTCGACCTCGCGGATGTACCAGAGGCAGGTGAGCAGCAGGCCGGGCCCGCTGCTGCCCGTCGCCGCGACCATCGCGTCCAGCGAGGCCTCGCCGCCACCGTCCAGGATCAGATTGCCCGCGCCGGGAGCCACCGGCAGCCCCGTCAGCCCGGCGCTGTGCCGGGTGGTCACCAGGTGCTCCAGCTTTCCGGACCGCACCCACTCCGTCGCCGACAGCGGCAGTCCGTTGTCGAAGACCGACGCATCGTCGCCGGACGAGTGCGCGATCACGAACGGCGCGGACTCCAGACCCGGTTCGTTCGGATCGCTGCGCAGCGTCAGCGGCAGCGCGGAGAGGGTCTCGCCGACACGGGTGCCGCCGCCGGGCTTGGAGAAGACCGTACGGCCCTCGGCCGCGTCCCGGGCCGCCGACGACCACAGCTGGTAGATCAGCAGGTCCGCCACCGCGGTGGGCGGCAGCAGCGTCTCGTACCGGCCGGCGGGCAGATCGATCCGGCGCTCGGCCCAGCCGAGCCGCTGCGCCAGCTCCGCGTCCAGCGCCGCCGGGTCGACGTCCTTGAAGTCCCGCGTGGAACGCCCCGCCCACGCGGACCGGGAGCGGTCCGGCGACTTGGCGTTCAGCTCCAGCGTCCCGTTGGGCTGGTCGTGCCGCAGCCGCAGGCCCGTGGACGTGCCGAGATAGGTGGAGGTCAGCTCGTGGTTGGCGAAGCCGTACAGCTCGCGCTCGCCGGCCCGGGCACGGGCGAAGGCCTCGCCCAGCGCGGGAGCGAAGTCCGCGAAGACGGCGGATGTCGTCTCGACGGGCGCGTCGGTGAAGTCGGGGGACGCCTCGACGCCGGTGACCAGGGGCTGGGCGTCCTCGGCGGGGCCGGACTTACGGGCGGCCTCCTCGGCGGCCCGTACCAGCGGCTCGAGGTCGGCGGCGGTGACCGCGGACCGGGACACCACACCGGATGCGGTGCCCTCGGCTCCGTCGACGGTGGCGATGACCGTGACGGTCCGGCCGCGGGTGACACCGTTGGTGGTCAGCGCGTTGCCGGCCCAGCGGAGATTGGCGGAGGAGTGCTCGTCGGCGATGACGACGCAGCCGTCGGCGGTCGACAGTTCGAGAGCGCGCTCGACGATCTCGTGCGGCTTGCTGGTGCGACTCGAAGACATCAACGTCCGGCCTCCTGCGTGGTGTTGAGACTGTGCTGGACCGGGGAGCGACCCCCGGACCCCCGGCGGATCGCGTGGCGCGCGCTCATCGACCGGCCTCCTGCGTGGTGTTCAGGATGTTCACGCCGCGGAACAGTGCGGACGGGCAGCCGTGCGAGACCGCCGCGACCTGGCCCGGCTGGGCCTTTCCGCAGTTGAACGCGCCGCCCAGGACATAGGTCTGCGGGCCGCCGACCTGCTCCATCGAGCCCCAGAAGTCCGTCGTCGTCGCCTGGTAGGCGACATCCCGCAGCTGCCCCGCCAGCCTGCCGTTCTCGATCCGGAAGAACCGCTGCCCGGTGAACTGGAAGTTGTAGCGCTGCATGTCGATCGACCACGAGCGGTCGCCGACCACGTAGATGCCCCGCTCCACGCCGCCGATCAGATCGTCCGTGGACAGCCCGCCCGGATCCGGCCGCAGGGACACATTCGCCATCCGCTGCACCGGCACATGGCCGGGGGAGTCCGCGTACGCACAGCCGTTGGACCGCCCCAGACCCGTCAGCTTCGCGATGCGGCGGTCCAGCTGGTAGCCCACCAGCGTGCCGTCCTTGACCAGGTCCCAGCTCTGCCCCTCGACACCCTCGTCGTCGTACCCGATGGTGGCGAGCCCGTGTTCGGCCGTGCGGTCGCCGGTGACGTTCATGATCGACGAGCCGTACGCCAGCTTGCCCAGCTGGTCGAAGGTGGCGAAGGAGGTGCCCGCGTACGCCGCCTCGTACCCCAGCGCCCGGTCCAGCTCGGTGGCGTGGCCGATCGACTCGTGGATGGTGAGCCACAGGTTCGACGGGTCCACCACCAGGTCGTACCGTCCGGCCTCGACGCTCGGCGCCCGCATCTTCTCGGCCAGCAGCACCGGGATCTGCTCCAGCTCGGAGTCCCAGTCCCAGCCCGTGCCGGTCAGATACTCCCAGCCGCGGCCGACGGGCGGCGCGATGGTGCGCATCGAGTCGAACTCGCCGGTCGTCTCGTCCACGGCCACCGCGGTGAGCTGCGGGTGCAGACGGACCCGCTGCTGCGTGGTCACGGTGCCGGCGGTGTCCGCGTAGAACTTGTTCTCGTGGACGGTGAGCAGCGAGGCGTCCACATGCGCGACCCCGTCCGCGCGCAGCATCCGCCCGCTCCATTCGGCGAGCAGCGCCGTCTTGTCCTCGTCGGGCACCTCGAACGGGTTGATCTCGTACGAGGAGACCCAGGTCTTCTCGGCGTGCACCGGCTCGTCCGCGAGCTCCACCCGCTCGTCGGACCCGGCAGCCGCGATCACCTTGGCCGACAGCTTCGCCATCGCGACGGCCTGGCCGGCGACCCTGGCCGCCGCGTCCATGGTCATGTCGACCCCGGACGCGAATCCCCATGCGCCCCCGTGCACCACCCGCACCGCGTATCCGAGGTCCGTGGTGTCGGACGAGCCGGCGGGCTTGGCGTCGCGCAGCCGCCAGGCCGCGCTGCGCACCCGCTCGAAACGGAAGTCCGCGTGGTCGGCGCCGAGCGCTCGGGCCCGGGCGAGCGCCGCGTCGGCGAGCGCCCGCAGCGGCAGCGCGGTGAACGTCTGGTCGATGTCGTGGGGCACGGGCGGCCCTCCCCTTCACTGTGGCTCTGCCCTGGTATGCGTCTGCGGCAGTGAATCACGTCTCAACGCCCTGATGCTCCTGGACTGTAGAGACCCGACAGTGACGGGTGGAGGGCGCTGTCGGGGACCGATTCTCCGTCCGGTGGGCCGGACCGATAGGTTTTCGGAGTAGTCGCCTGCCCTGCAGGTGCTCCAGACCGCTATCGAAAGGGTGATCCGTTGAGCCGCTCGGTTCTCGTCACCGGAGGAAACCGGGGCATCGGCCTCGCCATCGCCCGTGCTTTCGCCGACGCCGGCGACAAGGTCGCCATCACGTACCGCTCGGGTGAGCCGCCGGCCGCCCTCACGGAACTGGGCTGCCTGGCCGTCAAGTGCGACATCACCGACACCGAGCAGGTGGAGCAGGCCTACAAGGAGATCGAGGAGAAGCACGGTCCGGTCGAGGTGCTGGTGGCCAACGCCGGCGTCACCAAGGACCAGTTGCTGATGCGGATGTCCGAGGAGGACTTCATCTCCGTCCTCGACACCAACCTCACCGGCACCTTCCGGGTCGTCAAGCGTGCCAACCGCGGCATGCTGCGCGCCAAGAAGGGCCGCGTCGTGCTGATCTCGTCCGTCGTCGGCCTGCTGGGTTCGGCGGGGCAGGCGAACTACGCCGCCTCGAAGGCCGGCCTCGTCGGCTTCGCCCGCTCCCTCGCCCGCGAGCTCGGCTCGCGGAACATCACGTTCAACGTCGTCGCGCCCGGCTTCGTCGACACCGACATGACCAAGGCGCTCACCGACGAGCAGCGCACGGGCATCGTCTCCCAGGTGCCGCTCGGCCGTTACGCGCAGCCGGAGGAGATCGCCGCCACTGTGCGCTTCCTCGCCTCCGACGACGCCTCGTACATCACTGGAGCCGTCATCCCCGTTGACGGCGGATTGGGCATGGGTCACTGATCACATGAGTGGAATCCTCGCCGGCAAGCGCATTCTGATCACCGGTGTGCTGATGGAGTCCTCCATCGCCTTCCACACCGCCAAGGTGGCTCAGGAACAGGGTGCGGACGTCATTCTCACCGCCTTCCCGCGGCCCACCCTCACCGAGCGCATCGCCAGGAAGCTTCCCAAGCCCGCCAAGGTCATCGAGCTGGACGTCACCAACGACGAGCACCTGGCCCGGGTCGAGGACGTCGTGCGCGAGGAGCTCGGCGGTCTGGACGGAGTCGTCCACTCGATCGGCTTCGCGCCGCAGGACGCGCTCGGCGGCAACTTCCTCAACACGCCTTTCGAGTCGGTCTCCACGGCGATGCACGTCTCGGCGTTCTCGCTGAAGTCGCTCACGATGGCCTGCCTGCCGCTGATGCAGGAGGGCGGCTCGGTGGTCGGCCTGACCTTCGACGCGCAGTTCGCCTGGCCGCAGTACGACTGGATGGGCCCGGCGAAGGCCGCTCTGGAGGCCACCAGCCGCTACCTGGCCCGTGACCTGGGCAAGCAGAACGTCCGCTGCAACCTGATCTCGGCCGGACCGCTCGCCTCGATGGCCGCCAAGTCCATCCCGGGATTCGCGGAGCTGGCGGACGTGTGGAACCACCGTTCCCCGCTGCAGTGGGACATGGCCGACCCGGAGCCGGCGGGTCTCGGCGTCGTCGCGCTGCTCTCGGACTTCTTCCCGAAGACCACGGGCGAGATCGTCCACGTCGACGGCGGCGTGCACATGATGGGCGCCTAGACGCTCCTTCGGTCCTCGATCGCCGGGCAGGCTGCTGTTGCAGCCTGCCCGGCGATGTGTTGGTGCACCTCCACAGGTTTCGGCCGGAGGATTCGCCCGTTCGGCCCCCGAGTGCGAGCGGCGGCGCAGCTTCACGGGGAGGGTGGAGGAGCAATCCCCCTTGTGGTGCAGCCGCGGCTTTCGCGCCGCAGTACGGCCGAGGAGGTCCTGCTTGTGCGTACGACTTGGCGCTCCGCGCCCGTACTGGCCGCGGTGACGATCCTCTTCTGGGCGACCCCCGACGCCGTCTCCCAGCCGCACGTCCGCGAGCCGAAGCCCGAACCGGCCGACCCTGTCTACGCGGCCGACTGCCGCACCGTCGTCGAAGGCTCCCGGGCCACCGCCTTCTGTCACAACCCGTACCCCGCGACCGACACGGTCCGGCTGCACGTCGAGTGCGAGCGCTGGTGGGACATCGACGCGGACGGGGTGCCCAAGGCGATCGGCCCGGCCGGATACGTGGAGCTCACCGACCGGTGCTGGAAAGAGGTCCGCTCGGCCTGGGTCAGCCACCAGCCGCCGGCGGGCGCCTGAGGCACATGAACGGATAGGACGCCGCCTCGGACGCGGCCGTGTCACCGTCGCCCGCGCGGATCGCCTCGACGAGCCGCCCGTGGTCCATGTGGTTCTCCGGGCGCAGCTCCTGGCCGACGTCGTCGCGCAGCCAGTCCCGCAGCAGATCGCCGAGGTCCGCGTACAGCTCGCTGAGCACCTCGTTGTGCGAGGCGGCGACCACCGCGAGGTGGAACGTCACGTCGGAGGCGACGAACTGTTCCGCGTCACCCGTCGCCCAGGCCTCCTCGCGGCGGGCGAGCAGGGTGTCCAGCTGCTTCAGATCCCGTGCCGTACGACGCGCGGCGGCCAGCCTGGCGGCCGACGACTCCAGCGTGGAGCGCACCTCGGCGATGTGGCCGGGGTCGGCATCGGCGAACCGGCGGTGCATCACCCCCGCCAGCTCACTCGTCGCCAGGACGTAGGTGCCCGAGCCCTGCCGGATGTCCAGCAGCCCGTTGTGCGCGAGCGCGCGGACCGCTTCGCGGACGGTGTTGCGGGCGACACCGAGTTGCTCGACGAGTTCCGGTTCGGTGGGGATCCGTGAACCGACCGGCCACTCGCCCGAGGTGATCTGGTTCCGCAACTGCGCGATCACCTGGTCGGTGAGCCCCGAACGCCGGGGCGACGTCAGTGACATCGTGCTCCTTGCTCGGACTGGTTGTCCGGGATTGGACAACCAATCATCCCATGATTCTATGATGGCCTCATGCTGGACGAGACCCGGACCGCCGACCCCGCCGCCACGGACCGTACCCCCGTGGAACAACCCGCTCCACGGACCGGGGTCTGGTTCACCCGGCTCGTCCTGGCCGGCATCGTCCTCGCGGCGGTCAATCTCCGCCCCGCGATCACCAGCCTCGGCGCCCTCTTCGAGGAGGCCCGCGAGGGACTGCACATGAGCGGCAGTGTCGCCGGCGTCCTCACCTCCGTACCGCCGCTGTGCTTCGCCGTCTTCGGAATCACCGCACCGCGCCTCGCGCGCCGGTTCGGGTCCGGCGCCGTCGTCTTCGCGGGCATGGCCGCCATCGCCGCCGGACTGCTGATACGGCCCTTCGCCGGCGGCACTCCCGGGTTCCTCGCCGCCAGCGCGCTCGCCCTGATGGGCATCGCCGTCAGCAACGTCCTGATGCCGGTGATCGTCAAGCGGTACTTCCCGGACCGGGTCGGCTCCATGACCGGGCTCTACTCGATGGCCCTCGCCCTCGGCACCGCCGTCGCCGCCGCCGCGACCGTGCCCATGACCGATGCGCTGGGCGGCAGTTGGCGCACGGGTCTCGCCGTCTGGGCACTTCTCGCCGTCCTCGCCGTACTGCCCTGGGCCGGACTGATCCGCGACCGCAGCGCCGCCGCCCGGCACGAGCGCGCCGACGCCTCGGCCAGGACCCGGCGGGACGTCCCGCCGCCGCGCATCACCCGCAGCCCCACAGCCTGGGCCCTGGCCTGCTTCTTCGGCCTCCAGGCCACCGGCGCGTACATCACCATGGGCTGGATGCCGCAGATCTTCCGCGACGCCGGAGTCCCGCCGGGGACCGCGGGAGTCCTGCTCGCCGTGACCATGGTGATGGGTGTGCCGCTGGCCTTCGTCATCCCGCGGCTCGCCTCCCGGATGAGGAACCAGGGCCCGATCGTCGTCGCCCTCGGCCTGTGCGGGCTGACCGGCTATGCGGGCCTGTTCTTCGCCCCCGCCGCCGGAGCCTGGGCCTGGGCGCTGCTGCTGGGCATCTCGAACTGCGCCTTCCCGCTCGCCCTCACCATGATCGGCATGCGGTCGCGTACCGGCGCCGGAGTCGTCAGGCTCTCGGCCTTCGCCCAGTCGACCGGCTATCTGATCTCCATCCCCGGGCCGCTGCTGGTCGGCGTCCTCTACCAGCACAGCGGCGGCTGGGGGCTGCCGATCGCGCTGATGGCAGGGCTGATCGTGCCGCAGATCGCGGTGGGTGTGCTGGCCGGCCGGGACCGGACGATCGAGGACGAGGCACGGGTGGGAGACTGACCTCATGCCTGTGCTCGACCCGAACCCCCCGAACGGCCAGAAGAAGCTCCTCCTCATCTTCGGCGTGATGATCGCCGTCACCGTGGTGATCGGCATCATCGCCTCCATCGCCGCACCCTGACGCGGACGTTGGCCCCGAGCCGGCGATGGTGGTGCTGGCACCACCATCCCTTAGGGGGCCAGGGTCAGGGTCAAGTGGGTGGGTCACCGGATGGGCCCGTGCGCCCATGATCCGTAGGTTTGAAGCAATCGACCTCAGACCTACGGAGGCGGCCATGTCGGCCCATCTGCAGACCCCGTCCCGTGCCAAGGGCAGCGTCGACATCCGGCTGCCCTGGTGGGCCCTCGCGCTGCCGATGCTCGCCTTCGCCGTGCTGCTCCTGCTGATCGCCGACCCCGCTCAGGCGCAGGCCGCGGAGGGCGATCCGGGTGTCGCCAGGATTCTCGAGCACATTCAGCACACCCTCTCCCGCTGACCCCCGCGATGTCCTGCCGACGGATTCACCCGTCGTGAGGCAGCACGTCAACACCCTGCGCCCGCTGGCGCATTTCATGCGAAGCTGGGTTGCATGAGCGTCGCCACGTCGTCCGGAGGGACACCCCCCGGACCCCCCGAATCCCGCAGGATCGTTCTCCTCCGGCATGCGAAGGCCGACTGGCCGCAGGTGTCCGACCATGAGCGCCCGCTCGCCGAGCGCGGCCGGAAGGATGCCCCGGTGGCAGGCCGCAGGCTCGCCGAAACCGGAATCACCTTCGATCTGGCCGTCTGCTCGACCTCGGCCAGAACCCGCGAGACGTGGAAGCTCGCGGTGCACGAGCTGCCGCACCGCCCCAAGACGGTGTACGAGGAGCGGCTCTACGACGCCTCGCTCGGTGAGCTCCTCGCGCTGCTGAACGAGACGCCCGACGAGGTCAACGACCTGCTCGTCATCGGCCACAACCCCGGGATGCACGCGCTCGCCGACGCCCTGGCCGGCAAGGCCGAGTCGGACGCGCTCGCCCGGATGACGCAGAGCGGGTTCCCGACCTCCTCGTTCGCCGTCGTCGGCTTCACCGGCTCGTGGAAGTCCGTGGAGCACGGCGTCGGAACCCTGCTCGAGTACTGGGCACCGCACGCGTAACCGCAGACATCAGGCACGCAGACGGGCCCCGGCGCACACTTCGGCGCGCCGGGGCCCGTCCGCGCGCGGTCAGTGTTCGGCATCCGGGTCGTCGGCCGCCTCGACCTCTTCCCGTGTGATGCCCAGCAGATACAGGACCGTGTCCAGGAACGGCACATTGACCGCGGTGTGCGCCGCCTTGCGGACGACGGGCTTGGCGTTGAAGGCGACCCCGAGCCCCGCCGCGTTGAGCATGTCCAGATCGTTGGCGCCGTCGCCGATCGCCACCGTCTGCGCCAGCGGTACGCCGGCCTCCGACGCGAACCTGCGCAGCAGCCGCGCCTTGCCCGCCCGGTCGACGATCTCGCCCACGACCCGGCCGGTGAGCTTGCCGTCGACGACCTCCAGGGTGTTCGCCGAGGCGAAGTCCAGCCCGAGCCGCTCCTTGAGGTCGTCGGTGACCTGCGTGAATCCGCCCGACACCACACCCACTTGGAAGCCGAGCCGCTTCAGCGTACGGATCAGGGTCCGCGCACCCGGCGTCATCCGGACCTCGGCACGCACCTTGTCCACGACCGACGCGTCGAGCCCCGTCAGCAGCGCCACCCGTGCGTGCAGCGACTGCTCGAAGTCCAGCTCCCCGCGCATCGCCGCGGCCGTGACCTCGGCAACCTTGTCCTCGCAGCCCGCGTGCGCCGCGAACAGCTCGATGACCTCGTCCTGGATGAGCGTCGAGTCCACGTCCATCACGACCAGGCGCTGGGCGCGGCGGTGCAGACCCGCCGACACCACGGCCACATCCACGCCGATCTCCGCCGCCTCGGTCGCCAGCGCGGTGCGCAGCACCTCGGTCTCCGTACCGGACACGGCGAACTCCACAGCGGTCACCGGGTACTTGGCGAGCCGGAAGATACGGTCGATGTTCCCGCCGGTGGACGCGATCCTGGCCGCTATGGCGGCCGTCGACTCGGCGGTCAGCGGGTGCCCGAGCACGGTCACATGGGAACGGCCGCTGCCACGCGGGCGGTTGTCGCCGGTGCCCGAGATGATCTCGGCCTCCAGCTTCAGCGACTCGGCCCAGCTGTGGACGGTGGCACGGAGATCGCCCTCGGTGGTGCCGCCCTCGGTGGGCGCGGTCACCAGGGCGCACAGGACGAGACGGCCCCGGGAGACGACCTGCTCGATGTCGACGACGTCGACGGACCAGGCGGCGAGGGTGTCGAAGAGCCCGGCGGTGATCCCGGGACGGTCCTTCCCGAAGATCTTGACGAGAAGGGTGCGTGCGTCGGAGGTCTGCGAAGCGCTCATGGTGCCTCCCACCGTATCGGGCGGACGCAGCGCCGAGACCCGGTGTCCCGAGGAGCGGACAGCCGGAGCCGTCGAGTGCGGCTACCGCCGTGTCCTCGGCGTTCCCGGAGGCGGGGGCCCGTCCTCGGGCTCCGCCGGCCCCTCGCGCCGGGGCGGCGGCCCGGGGGGCATCGGGCCCGCCACCGTCTGCGCCCCGTGGACCTCCGGGGGCAGGCGCAGATACGGGTTCGTGTCGGGGTTCGGCGGCCGGTACGGCGGCTCCGGGCGGTACGGCCCCGGTCGCTCCATCGTCTCCGCGAGCGCGGCCTCCGCCTCCGCGCGACGGCCTCCCGGGGTCAGGTGGACCAGCAGGGCGCCGACGGCCCCGGCCGCTGCTCCCCAGCCGGCGCCCAGCAGCAGCGCCGGCCCGGCCCGGCCGTGCAGTTCGATGCCCGCGCCGACCGTGTCGATGCCGAGCACCGACATCGAAGCGCCCGCCGAGACGCCCGTCAGCCACACCAGCAGCGGCAGCGTCAGCGCGGTCACCACCCCGAGCCGCAGGGCGCAGCGGCCCGCGAAACCGATCACGCCCCGGCGTCCGACCGGCGTGCGGGAGGCCGCCAGTACCCCGGCGTACAGCATCATCACGCCCGTCGCCACGGCCAGCAGCCACGCCCGTCCGTCCAGTTCGGCCAGTCTCCCCACGGTCGCCGGCTCGTCCGCCGCGACCCGCAGGAACTCGTCCAGCGGATCGGGCAGCACCTTCGCCAGTTCACCCGTGGCCCGGCCGTCCCACGGCACGAACAGTCCCAGCGGAACTCCCAGCCACACCCCGTTCGGCGCACCGAGCAGCGCCGCACCCGCGATCCTCCTCGGATGGTCGTCGCCGATCGCCGCGTACCCGGCCGCCGCGTATCCCGCGAGCACCGCGACCAGCATGACCGCGACGATCGCGGACGCGGCGGGCCGGACGTGCCGGCGCAACGTCTCCCACAGGGCCCCGGGCGGCAGCGGAGCCCGGCGCCCGGCGAGCAGCGCGATCACCAGCACCCCGAGCACCCAGAACAGCGCCCCGGCCAGCGAGTCCGCCGCGTTCACACGGAAACCCACGGACGCCTTCGCGTCGACCAGGTCGCCGAGCCGGTCCGGCAGCAGACCGCCGATGTCGCCGAGGCCCGGCACCTCGAGACCGCCGTCCCCGCCCGCTCCCGGGATCCTGCCCGGGTCGAGGCCCAGTTCGGCTCCGTCGAGGGTGACGACATCATGACCGGCCCACGCGAGACCGCCGATCGTCGCGACGAACAGGGTGACCACGCCGCCTGCCCGCGCCGCGAGTTCGCTCCCCGGGATGTACGGGCCGGCCCGCCGCAGCGAACGCAGGAAGAAGTACACCAGGAACAGCGCACCGACCAGACCCACCCCGAGTGGCGTGAAGTCGACGGCCGTCTCGGCCTGTGCCCCGTCGAGCCCGAACGCGGACACATCGCCGCTCGGCGTCACCGATCCGTTCACCGCGAGCACCACCACGGCCGCCGTCATCGGACCGAGCGACGCCGTCGAATCCGCACCCAGCAGATGCAGTCCGAGCGCCGCCGCACCGGCCATGCCCACCAGAGCCCAGCTCACGGTGGCGACCGACGCGAGCACCACATCGACCCAGGGCACCCTGTCGTCGTCGACGGTCACGGTCGAGTCCAAACGGACCACCCCCCGATCCCTGCTGGGTTTTGACCCAGTTGCCCCCGGTCCAGCATGATCCGTGCGGACTGATGGGTGCATACCACTCTCCGGGGGTGTTTCTCCTCCGTCAACGGTCAACCGGACACGGTCTTCACAAGGCCCGACTTTCGGATACGGGACCGCGCCTGAAATAGTTCC
Organism: uncultured Actinomycetota bacterium; assembly: GCA_963836215.1. GTDB lineage: Bacteria > Actinomycetota > Actinomycetes > Streptomycetales > Streptomycetaceae > Streptomyces. The sequence continues at coordinate 1,601,563 of CAWIIU010000005.1, read as the reverse complement.
CCACGATGTTCACCATCCCTAGACTCCCAGTGATGGGGGTAACCCGGGGGACAACTAGTGGGGCATGGAGTGCCGGAACTCGTACTGGAATTGAACGGAAGGACCTGGACCCTCGATGCGTCCAGGTCATACACCCTGGGACGTGATCCGCAGGGCGACCTGGTGATCGACGACGCCAGGGTCTCGTGGCGGCACGCCAGCATCAGCTGGGGCGGCCGCAGTTGGGTCATCGAAGACCATGGCAGCACCAACGGCACATACGTACAGGGCCAGCGGATCCATCAGATGGAGATCGGCCCCGGCTCGGCCGTGCACCTGGGCAACGCCACCGACGGGCCGCGGCTGAATCTGACCGGCGCGGCCGCCGGTGCGTACAGCGCGCAGGGGGCGCCGCAGCAGCAGGCGGTCGCGCAGCAGGCACCGCCGCCGCATCAGGCGCCGGCCCAGCAGCAGTGGCAGCAGGCTCCGGCCCAGCCGAACTGGCCGGATCCGCAGCAGGCACAGGTCCCGCATCAGCCCGGTCCGGGCGGTTCCGGCGGCGCGGCGGGGGCGCCACCGGTGTACGGCGACCGCAGCCCGACCACGTTCCACCAGGTCGCGCTCGGACGTGTGATGCGCATCGGCCGTGCGCTGGAGAACGAGCTGGTGGTCTCCGACCTCCAGGTCTCGCGCCACCACGCCGAGTTCAGCGCAACCCCGGACGGCCGTTTCGAGATCCGTGACCTCGGTTCCCACAACGGCACCTACGTCAACGGCCAGCCGATCGCCAAGTCCGGCACGGCCCTCATCGGCTCCAACGACATCGTGGGTGTCGGTCACTCGACCTTCCGCATCGTCGGCGGCCAGCTCGAGGAGTTCGTCGACACCGGTGAGGTCTCCTTCTCCGCCCGCCACCTCACGGTGACGGTCGACGGCGGCAAGCAGATCCTGCGGGACGTCTCCTTCGGTGTGCCGGAGAAGTCGCTCATCGGCGTCATCGGCCCCTCGGGCTCCGGCAAGTCGACCCTGCTCAAGGCGCTCACCGGCTACCGGCCCGCCAACCAGGGCGATGTGCTCTACGACAACCGGAGCCTCTACAAGCAGTTCGCCGAGCTGCGCCAGCGCATCGGTCTGGTCCCGCAGGACGACATCCTGCACAAGGAGCTCACCGTCCGGAAGGCACTCAAGTACGCGGCCAAGCTGCGCTTCCCCGGTGACACCGCCGAGGCCGAGCGTGAGGCCCGTATCGACGAGGTGCTGGGCGAGCTCAAGCTCGACATCCACAAAGAGAAGAAGATCACCTCGCTCTCCGGCGGCCAGCGCAAGCGCGTCTCGGTCGCCCTGGAGCTGCTCACCAAGCCGTCGCTGATCTTCCTGGACGAGCCGACCTCCGGTCTCGACCCGGGCATGGACCGCGACGTCATGCAGCTGCTGCGCGGCCTCGCCGACGACGGTCGCACCGTGCTGGTGGTCACGCACTCCGTGGCCGAGCTCCAGCTGTGCGACAAGCTGCTCGTGATGGCCCCCGGCGGTTCGGTGGCGTACTTCGGCCCGCCGGAGGAAGCGCTCAACTTCTTCGGGTACAGCACCTGGGCGGATGTCTTCTCGGCGTTCGAGAACTACCGCGACTACGACTGGGCGGGCCGCTGGCGCGGTTCGCAGCACTACCAGATGTACGCGGCGGACATCGACGCCGTCGCCGCGCAGCCGGTGAACCTGGTGACGCAGCAGAGCAAGCCGCCGAAGCCGCAGAGCTGGGGTTCCCAGCTGGTCACGCTGGTCCGCCGCTATGTGTCGGTCATCGCGTCCGACAAGGGCTTCATGGCGCTGATGCTGATCCTGCCGGCGGTCCTCGGCGCGGTGAGCCTGCTCATCGACCCGGACAAGGGCCTCCTGCCGAACGTGAACGCGCAGACCGGCCGGATCATCCCGAACGGCACGGCCACCACGGTGCTGCTCATCCTCGCGGTCGGCGCGTGCTTCGCGGGCGCGGCCAACTCCGTCCGTGAGCTGATCAAGGAACGGGTGATCTACGAGCGCGAGCGCGCGACGGGCCTGTCACGTTCCGCGTATCTGATGTCCAAGGTGATCGTCCTGGGCATGATCACCGTGCTGCAGGGCGGCCTGGTCGGCGCCATCGGCTTCTCCACCCGTGAGCTGCCCTCCGAGGGCCTGGTCATGGGCGGCGCGGTGATGCTCGAGCTGTCGGTGCCGATCATGGCGCTCGGCTTCACCTCGATGATGTTCGGCCTGATCATCTCGGCACTGGTGAAGACGGCGGAGAAGACCATGCCGCTGCTGGTGATGTTCGCCATCATCCAGGTCGTCTTCACCGGCTGCCTGTTCATCCTGCACGGCACGATCGGCGTCAACGAGTTCTCGTATCTGATGCCGTCGCGCTGGGCGGTCGCCGCCTCCGGTGCGACGCTGGACTTCAACAAGATCAGCCCGAACCCGGACGACCCGACCAGCACGGACCCGCTGTGGGACCACGAGGCCGGGGCCTGGGGCATGGACATGGCCGCCCTGCTCGCCCTCGGCGCCTTCTGCGGCTTCCTCGTCGCGCGCTTCCTGCGCCGCCACGAGCCCGAGGTCATGCGCAAGTAGCACCGTCGGCAGTACGCCGAAGGGCGGCACCCCGTGCGGGGTGCCGCCCTTCGGCGTTGGTGTCGTCAGCCTCAGTAGGCGCTGTTGACGTTGTCGATCGAGCCGTAGCGGTCGGCGGCGTAGTTGGCCGCGGCGACGAGGTTGGCGACCGGGTCGTACTGGCTGTGCTTGGTGCCGGCGACGTGGTAAGCGTCGAACGTCGGCTTGATGACCTGCAGCAGGCCGATCGAGGGGACGCCGTTGATCGCGTTGATGTCCCAATTGTTGATGGCGTTCGGGTTGCCACCGGACTCGCGGATGATGTTCTTGTGCAGCCCGTTGTAGGTGCCCGGAATGCCGTGCTTCTTCATGATGCTCAGCGACTCGCGGATCCAGCCGTCCAGGTTGTTGGCGTAGACGGGCTTGCGAGCGGCAGCACGGCTTGCGGCCTGCGCCTTGGCGCGCTTGTCGGCGGCGACCTTGGCGGCAGCCTTCTTCTTCGCGGCGGCCTCGGCTGCGGCCTTCTTGGCCGCGGCGTCGGCCTTGGCCTTGGCAGCGTTCTTCGCCTTGGCGTCGGCGAGGGCCTTGGCCTGCGCCTTGGCCTTCGCAGCGGCGGCGGCCTTGGCCTTGGCGGCATCCGCCTTGGCGGAGGTGGCCTGGGCGACGGTGTCGATGTTCTCGGTCTCGGCGGACGCGTTGCCCGGCACGAGGGAGAACGTGAGGGCTGCGACGCCGGCGGCGGCGATACCGGCGATCGAGACCTTGTGGGTCTTGGTCAGGCGGGTGCTGGACGCGGACATACAGTCATACCTCGTTCGAATAGCGGAAGTCGCATCAGGCCGGAGCGGCGCTGCGCTCCTACGGCGGGCGACGGCTGCAATTCTTAGCGGCAGCAAAATGCCGTGGCAAAGGTGTGACGTACGATCCGCGATAGTGGATCACGTATTGGGCAAATCGCCCATAGGCCTACTCATGCCGCGTTGACATGCCCTTTATTTCCCTACTAGTGAAGTTCGTAAGTGACCTGGGTCCTATGTGCGGGCTCACATCGGGAGGCAAACCGTTTCACTCCGCGTTGCGTCAGCAATTCAAAGAGTGAGTGCTTTTCCGGGCAGTACGAGGTGGACATCGCCGAACTCGTGCCACAGGTAGTGCCGGTGGAGCGCCTCCGTGTACGCCAGGCCCAGCGCCTCCCGTCCGGCGATCGCCTCCAGCATCAGCAGATGCGAGGCCCGGGGCTCGTGCAGCCCGGTCAGCAGTCCGTCCACCGCCCGCACCCCGCGCTCGGGCGTCACCACCAGATCGGTCCACCCCGACGCCGCCCGCACCACCCCGTCCACGCCCGCCGCGGACTCCAGCGCCCGTACGGCCGTCGTGCCGACCGCCACGATCCGGCCCCCTCCGGCCCGTGCCGCGTTCACCAGCCACGCCGTCGCGGCGGGCACCCCGAACCGCTCCGGATAGGGCGGCTCGTGCGCCTCGGCCGACGCCACCCCCGTGTGCAGCGTCAGCGGTGCGAACTGCACCCCCCTGCTCACCAGCTCGGCCACCAGCGACGCGGTGAAGGGGCGGGACGCACTCGGCATCTCCGCCGAACCCGAGCCGTCGGCGGACGGCAGGGCGAACACCGACTGGTACGCGGCCAGGGGCTGGTCCTGTGCCGTGTACCCGTAGCGGATGGGCCGCCCGTAGCGCTGCAGCAGCCCCGGCACGGCCACCGACACCGATGCCCACCACAGGCGGTCCGCTCCCGCGGCCAGCGGCTCCTCCAGCACCAGGCGGCCGCCGCCCGGCAGCCTCACCGTCACACCCGCGGGCCCGCCCGCGCGCGGGAGAGTGCTGCCCGCGCCGTCCGGGCGGCGCAGCTCCACGGCCCACCGCCCGTCGTCACCCCGCGTCGAGAAGTGCGCGACGACCGCGTCGCCGCCGAGGCGCCCGGTCACGGCGGCCGGCAGGGTGGCCGAGGTGTTGACCACCAGGACGTCACCGGCCCGCAGCTGCCCCGGCAGGTCGCGGAACGTGTGGTGGCTCACCTCGGTCCCGCGCGAGACCATCAGCCGCACGTCGTCCCGCCCCGAACCGCGCACCTCGGCCGGCACCCGCGCCGACAGTTCCTCGGGCACCCACAGCGCATCCAGCACGGCCATCCCCTCCTGCGACCTTCCCTCGGCCCTCGTCCCGTCGGTGGTCCTCGTCCCGCAGGCCGTCCTGGTCCCGCGGCTCCGGCTCACGCCGACCCCAGCAGCGCCGGAGCCCCGTACCGGCCGCTCACCGGCCGCTCGTCCAGCAGCCGCAGAAAGCCCGGGGCCACCGACTCCGGCGACGGGCGCGGATCGTCGTCGTCCGGGACGGCGGCCGCATACAGATCCGTCTGCATGTCGCCCGGGTCCACCGCCCACACCCGCAGGCCCGGCTCCTCGACCCCGAGCACGGCGACGAGATGGTCCAGCGCCGCCTTCGACGCCCCGTAGCCGCCCCATGTCTCGTACGCCTCGGCCGCCGCGTCCGAGCTGACCGCGATCACCGCACCGGCGCCCGACGCCCGCAACAGCGGCAGCGCCTCCTGTACGAGCCCCAGCGCGGCCACCACATTGGTCTCCAGCGCCACCCGCAGACCCTCCAGCGGCAGCGCGTCCAGCCTCACCAGCGGCTCGGCGCCCAGCGCGCTCGCATTGCTCACCAGCAGATCGAGACCGCCGAGCCCGCGAGCCGCCGTCAGCAGCTCCGCGCGGTGCCCGGGATCGGTGACGTCCCCGGCCACCGGCACCACCCGGCTCCCGTGCGCGCCCACGGTGCGTGCGCTCTCCCTCAGTACGTCCTCGGTCCTGGCGCCCAGCACCAGGTCCCAGCCCCGCTCGGCGAGAGCCGCCGCGAGGGCCTGCCCCAGCCCCTTCGATGCACCTGTGATCACTGCTACCGGCATGGCGTCCATCCCCTTGTCCGTGTCGTCGACCCCAACGTAGGAACGCCACCCCCTCCGCCGCCTCGTGCCCGGGGCCCCACCCGGGAGGCACTTCGACCTAGGCCCTGCGACCCGAGCGGCTGCGTCCGCGGGCCGATACGGACGGTCACACCCCGCCGGTACGGTGAGTCGCATGAGCCATCGACCCAGCTCCGGCCTGGCGGCCGTGAGCACCGCGCTCCTCGCGATGAGCCGGCATCTCGAGGTCCGCGACGTGCTGAAGACGATCGTCGCCTCGGCACGGGAGCTGCTGGACGCGGAGTACGCGGCGCTGGGCGTCCCGGACGACCACGGCGGGTTCGCCCAGTTCGTGGTCGACGGAGTGAGCGACGAACAGTGGAAGGCGATCGGCCCGCTGCCCCGGCAGCACGGCATCCTCGCCTCGATGCTCCAGGAGGCCAGGACCGAGCGGCTCGCGGATGTCCGCAAGGACCCCCGCTTCGAGGGCTGGCCCTCCACCCACCCGGACATGTCCGACTTCCTCGGCCTGCCCATCAAGGACGGCGACGAGACGATCGGCGCGCTCTTCCTCGCCAACAAGCGGTGCCCGAAGCCCGAGGGCGGCTGCGGCTTCACCGAGGAGGACGAGGAGCTGCTGTCGATCCTCGCCCAGCACGCCGCGATAGCCCTGACCAACGCCCGCCTCTACGAACGGAGCCGGGAGCTCACCATCGTCGAGGAGCGCTCGCGCCTCGCCCATGAACTGCACGACGCGGTCAGTCAGAAGCTCTTCTCGCTGCGGCTCACCGCGCAGGCCGCGGCGGCCCTGGTGGACCGCGACCCCGGCCGTGCCAAGGGCGAGCTGCAGCAGGTCGCCGAGCTCGCGGCCGAGGCCGCGGACGAACTGCGCGCCGCTGTCGTGGAGTTGCGTCCCGCGGCCCTCGACGAGGACGGCCTCGCCAACACCCTCCGTACCCAGATCCAGGTACTCGACCGTGCGCACTCCGCCAAGGTCACCTTCGACACCTGCGGCCTGCGGGCACTGCCGGCCGCCCAGGAGGAGGCCCTGCTGCGCGTCGCCCAGGAGGCCCTCCACAATGCGCTGAGGCACTCGGGGGGCGATCGTGTCGATGTGGTCCTGGCCCGCCGGGGCCAGGGGGCGGTCCTCAGCGTCACCGACAACGGCACGGGATTCGAGCCGCGCGCGGTCCGCAGGGCGGGCCGCCACCTGGGACTCGTCTCGATGCGGGACCGGGCGGCGGGCGTCGGCGGACACCTGACCGTGCAGTCCGCGCCCGGCAAGGGCACCACGATCGAGATGGAGGTCCCCGGTGGGTGACAAGACGATTCGGGTCCTGCTGGTCGACGACCACCAGGTGGTCCGGCGGGGCCTGCGCACCTTCCTCGAGATCCAGGACGACATAGAGGTGGTGGGGGAGGCGGGGGACGGCGCCGAGGGCGTCGCCCGCGCCGAGGAGCTGAAGCCGGACGTCGTCCTGATGGACGTGAAGATGCCCGGCATGGACGGCATCGAGGCGCTGCGCAAACTCCGCGAGGCCGCCAACCCCGCCAAGGTGCTCATCGTCACCAGCTTCACCGAGCAGCGCACGGTGGTTCCCGCCCTGCGCGCCGGCGCCTCGGGCTATGTGTACAAGGACGTCGACCCGGAGGCGCTGGCCGGCGCCATCCGCTCCGTCCACGCGGGCCATGTGCTGCTCCAGCCGGAGGTCGCGGGTGCGCTCCTGTCGCAGGACGCCCCCGGCAACGGCACGGGACGCGGCGGCACGCTCACCGAGCGGGAGCGCGAGGTCCTGGCACTGATCGCCGACGGCCGGTCCAACCGCGAGATCGCCCGGGCGCTCGTCCTGTCCGAGAAGACCGTCAAGACGCACGTCTCGAACATCCTGATGAAACTCGACCTCGCCGACCGCACACAGGCGGCGCTGTGGGCCGTACGGCACGGCCTGACGGGCTGACCGCCCGTCCGACCGGACCGTCACGCTCCGGTCAGAGATTCATACTGTCGGGTGTATGTCACCCGTACGGCGCATCCTGATCGTCCGTGCGGCGTTCTCCATGGCGTGCTGCGGCGGCCGGCCGCAGCGGACGTCCAGGAGGATTTCGAAGTGAAGAACCTGAAGAGGGCCGCCGTACTCGCCGCGATCGTCGGCGGCATCGTCGCCGGAGGCGCGGGTGTCGCCTCCGCCACCGACGGTGCGCACGCGGAAGGCGCAGCGGTGGGCTCCCCGGGCGTCGCCTCGGGCAACCTGATCCAGGCCCCGGTCCACGTCCCGGTGAACGTCGTGGGCAACTCGGTGAACGTGGTCGGCCTGCTGAACCCGGCGTTCGGCAACGTCGGCATCAACGGCTGACACCCCCTGAGCGCGTCGAGCGCCGACGGGCATGTGCCCCTCGGCGCTCGACGCGTGCCCGGGCCCGTCCGGCCCGCCGGCGTACGCAGCGCGGAGCCCCGGCAGGACCCTCGACGCACGGGCCCCGCGCACCGGCTCGCCCTACCGCGCCCCGCGTTCCCGCTCCTCCACATACGCGTTGTACGCGGCCACCTGCGCCCGCCTCGCCACCCGCTCCACCGGCCGCAGCGCCTCGCCCCGCGCCGCCATCTCGGATGCGCTGACCGCACCGCCGTGGCCGTTCTCGTACGCCACCGAGATCAGCAGCCCGACGCGCTGGGCCAGCTCCAACACCCGTACCGCACGCGGCGGATAGCCCGGAGCCAGCGCCTCGCGGCCCCGCTCGGTACGCGCCCGGTACGCATCGATCGCCGCCTCCGCCACGGGCCCCGACGCCGCCACATCGAGCCGCGACAGCACCTCCGTCGCATCCCGCAGCGCCTCGGCCAGCTCCCGCTCCGCCTCACCGAGCGACGGCACGTCCGCGGGCGGCGCCTCCCGCACCTGCAGGCAGTGCCAGACGACCTCCACGTGCAGGTCGCCCGCGGGACCCGCCTCGTACACCTCCGGCACCAGCCCGTACGCCGCTCCGAACCCGACGACGGCCTCCTCCGCGTCGAGCGCACGCTCGTTGAACTCCGGCGGCCCGCAGAGCCCCAGCGGGTGCCCCGGCGCGGGCAGCGCGACCCGGTATCCGGTCACCCCGAGTGCGCGCAGCCGCCCCAGCGCCAGCGTGAGGCCGACCTGGCCGGACTCACCCGGCAGCCCCTCCACGCGGTGCACCGCGTCGTCGCCGACAATCGCGAGAGCCGCGTCGTCCGGTGATACAAGTCCGGCCAGCAGGGCGTTTCCCCATGCGGCCAGCCGTCCTGAGCGTGGTTCCGAAAGCATGGACCAAGCCTAGGGTCCGGCCCGGGGGGCGGGGCCACTCGCCCGGTGGCGTAGGTTTTCCCTGGGAGCTGTGCCCACAGGTGCACAAATGCCTCCCAACACCTCAAGACGATTGCATGGGGAGACAACGCGCTCATGAGCGATGTACTGGAGCTGGTGGACGTATCCGTGGTCCGCGACGGACGCGCTCTGGTGGACGACGTCTCCTGGTCGGTCAAAGAAGGGGAGCGCTGGGTCATCCTCGGCCCCAACGGCGCCGGCAAGACGACCCTCCTGAACATTGCATCGAGCTACCTGTTCCCGACCACCGGCACGGTCAGAATCCTCGACGAGCGCCTCGGCAACGTGGACGTCTTCGAGCTCCGCCCCCGCATCGGCATGGCCGGCATCGCCATGGCCGAGAAGCTCCCCAAGCGCCAGACCGTGCTCCAGACCGTCCTCACCGCCGCGTACGGCATGACCGCCACCTGGAACGAGGACTACGACGCCGTCGACGAGGAGCGCGCCCGCGCGTTCCTCGACCGGCTCGGCATGACCGAGTACCTGGAGCGCAAGTTCGGCACGCTCTCCGAGGGCGAGCGCAAGCGCACCATGATCGCCCGCGCGATGATGACCGACCCCGAACTGCTGCTCCTCGACGAGCCCGCCGCCGGACTCGACCTCGGCGGCCGTGAGGACCTGGTGCGCCGCCTCGGACGCCTCGCCCGCGACCCGTACGCCCCCTCCATGATCATGGTCACCCACCATGTCGAGGAGATCGCGCCGGGCTTCACCCACGTCCTGATGATCCGTCAGGGCAAGGTGCTGGCAGCCGGACCCATGGAGACCGAGCTCACCTCCCGCAACCTCTCGCTCTGCTTCGGCCTCCCGCTGGTCGTCGAGCGCAACGGCGGCGAGCGCTGGACCGCGCAGGGCCTCCCGCTCGGCTGATACGCGCCCCGACGGCGCTCCGCGCTCCGCTTTTCCTGCCGCCCTCGCCCCCTGTCCCGACCGCGACCGGCGGACCTACCATGACCATGTGGAAATCGACGCATGGGTGTGGTGGCTGATCGGCGCCGTCGGACTGGGCATTCCGCTGGTCCTCACGGCGATGCCCGAGTTCGGGATGTTCTCCGCCGGCGCGGTGGCCGCGGCCGTCGTCGCGGCGCTCGGCGGCGGAACGGTCGCCCAGGTGCTGGTGTTCGCCGTGGTCTCCGTGGCGCTCATCGCGGTCGTACGGCCCATCGCGACCCGGCACAGATCGCAGAGCCCCCAATTCGCCAGCGGAATCGATGCCCTGAAAGGCCGTCAGGCCGTGGTGCTGGAGCGGGTGGACGGCAACGGCGGCCGCATCAAGCTCGCCGGGGAGATCTGGTCGGCCCGTGCGCTGGACACCGACATGACCTTCGAGGCCGGCCGGCAGGTCGACGTCGTCGAGATCGACGGAGCCACCGCAGTCGTGATGTGAGACACCGTCATGAACCGCGATGCCGTCATGAAGTAGACAACGAAGCCGAACTCGCCCCACACCAACGCGTGTTCTGCGAAACTCGATCATCAGACTCATCCGGCAGCGAAGGGCACGGGGAAAGCGATGCAACCGATCATCATCGTCCTGATCATTCTGGTGGTGCTGGTCTTCATCGCACTGATCAAGACGATCCAGGTCATCCCACAGGCCAGCGCCGCCATCGTCGAGCGCTTCGGCCGCTACACCCGGACCCTCAACGCGGGCCTCAACATCGTCGTCCCGTTCATCGACTCGATCCGCAACCGCATCGACCTCCGTGAACAGGTCGTCCCCTTCCCGCCCCAGCCGGTGATCACCCAGGACAACCTGGTGGTCAATATCGACACCGTCATCTACTACCAGGTGACCGACGCCCGGGCCGCGACCTACGAGGTCGCCAGCTACATCCAGGCCATCGAGCAGCTCACCGTCACCACCCTGCGCAACATCATCGGCGGCATGGACCTGGAGCGGACCCTGACCTCCCGCGAGGAGATCAACGCGGCTCTGCGCGGCGTCCTCGACGAGGCGACCGGCAAGTGGGGCATTCGCGTCAACCGCGTCGAGCTCAAGGCCATCGAGCCGCCCACCTCCATCCAGGACTCGATGGAGAAGCAGATGCGCGCCGACCGTGACAAGCGCGCGGCCATCCTGACCGCAGAAGGCATCCGCCAGTCGCAGATCCTCACCGCCGAGGGCGAGAAGCAGTCCGCGATCCTCCGCGCCGAAGGTGAGGCGAAGGCCGCCGCCCTCCGTGCCGAGGGCGAGGCCCAGGCCATCCGCACGGTCTTCGAGTCCATCCACGCCGGAGACCCGGACCAGAAGCTGCTCTCGTACCAGTACCTCCAGATGCTCCCGAAGATCGCCGAAGGCGACGCCAACAAGCTCTGGATCGTGCCCAGTGAGATCGGCGACGCACTCAAGGGCCTCTCGGGAGCCTTCGGCAACCTCGGCAGCGGCGGAGGCCCCGGCTTCAACACCGGCGCCACGGAACGGCGCGAGCAGCCCCCGGTCGACTGACGCACCGACGCCATCGGGCATGATCGGTGCATCCGGCACCGATCATCGAGGGGTACAGCGTGACCATCTGGGAGATGCTCGCCGTCTTCGCCGCGGGCATCGGCGCCGGCACGATCAACACCATCGTCGGCTCCGGCACGCTGATCACCTTCCCGGTGCTCCTCGCCACCGGCCTGCCCCCGGTGACCGCCACCGTCTCGAACGCCCTCGGCCTGATCCCCGGCTCGGTCAGCGGGGCCATCGGCTACCGGGAAGAACTCACCGGCCAGCGCAGACGCATCCTGCGCCTCAGCGTCGTCGCGGCGATCGGCGGCATCAGCGGAGCGGTCCTGCTGCTGATGCTGCCGCCACGGGCCTTCGAGACGATCGTGCCGGTCCTGGTGGGACTGGCCCTCGTCCTCGTCGTGCTCCAGCCCTGGATCGCCAAGGCCGTTCAGCGCCACCGCGAGGCCAACGGCACCAGCGCCCACCCCGACGGCGGCCCGCTGCTGCTCGTCGGCCTGCTGCTCGCCAGCGTCTACGGCGGCTACTTCACCGCCGCCCAGGGGATCATCTACCTCTCCCTCATGGGCATGCTGCTCGACGACAGCCTGCAGCGCCTCAACGCCGTCAAGAACGTTCTCGCCGCCGTCGTCAACAGCATCGCGGCGATCTTCTTCCTCTTCGTCGCCCACTTCGACTGGTCAGCGGTACTGCTGATCGCCGTCGGCTCGGCCATCGGCGGCCAGATCGGAGCCAAGATCGGCCGCCGACTGCCCCCGGCCGCGCTGCGGGCGTTCATCGTGGTCGTCGGTACCGCGGCCATCGTCCAGCTGCTGCTCCGCTGAACCCGGCCTCGTCCGACATGACAGAGCCCGCCCCCGGCACCCGGGGACGGGCTCGCACGATGCGTCTCAGGCTGCGGGCTGGGCCGCCAGCCAGTCCGGCAGCTCCGAACGCTCACCGGCCCTCAGGCCCAGCAGCATCGCGTCCGCCGGAGACGGTACGAACGGCTGGTGCAGCAGCGGCATGCCCGCCTGCTCCGGCGTCCGGTCAGCTTTGCGGTGATTGTCCTCGGAGCACGAGGCAACCGTGTTCAGCCAGCTGTCCGCGCCTCCGCGCGAACGCGGCACGACATGGTCCACGGTCGTGGCCCGCCTGCCGCAGTACGCGCACCGGTGCTGGTCCCGTATCAGCACACCCCGTCTCGACCACGGCGCCTGTCTTCGGAACGGCACCCGTACGTATCTGCAGAGCCTGATCACCCGGGGCACCGGAAGCTCGACCGCGGCCGCGCGCACACGCAGCGCGGGGTGGGCCTGCTCGACGACTGCCTTGTCCTGCAGAACCAGAACCACCGCGCGGTTGAGTGTCACCGTCGACAGCGGCTCGAAGCTCGCATTCAGCACCAGCGTGTCCCGCATCTCGCCCACCTCCCGTTCGCCGGCCCGGCCCTTGTCGGCGGGCTCTGGGCTGGGATCAACTCTGGCCGGGCGCGCCGAGATGGACAACGCAATAAAAGATGCCCTGCCCTGATCTCTCCAAGACCAGGGCAGGGCAAACAACAAACGAACGGTCAGTGCTCCGAGGGACCCTCGTACTCACTGATCAACTGGGCACGGCCGACCGTGTGGAACCGCAGATTGAAGCCCACGACCGCGGGCGAGGCCTCGGCGTCCGGGCCGAGCTTCTCGCTGTCCACGGCGTACACCGTGAAGACATAGCGGTGGTTCTCACCGGCCGGGGGAGCGGCGCCGCCGAAGTCTCGCGACCCGTAGTCGTTACGGGCGTGGACAGCACCGTCCGGCAGACCGTCGAACTTCCCGCTGCCCGCACCCGCCGGCAGCTCCGTGACCGACGCCGGGATGTCGAAGAGCACCCAGTGCCAGAACCCGCTGCCCGTGGGCGCGTCCGGGTCGAAGCACGTCACGGCAAAGCTCTTGGTCTCCGCCGGGAACCCGTCCCACCGCAGCTGCGGCGAGGTGTTGCCCGCCGCGTAGACCTGGGCATCCTTCAGCACCGATCCCGGCTCGATGTCGTCGCTCACCACGGTGAACGACGGCACCTGCGGGTGGAAGTCGTGCGGAAGAGGTGCTCCCTTGAGCTCGGTCACGTCTGAACCTCCGATGCGGCTGTCCTGCTGACTACTGCTCTGCCGAAACCGAGCCTAGAGCCAGTTCCGCTTGCCGCCGACATCGGCGAGCCATTGGTTGAGGTAGGCGCTCCAGTCGGTCGACTGGAAGTCGTGGTGGCCCACCTTGAACGCCCGGAACGAGTCGCTGCTCTCACTGAACAGACCAGGCTTCTTGTCCATCTCCAGGACGACGTCCATCTCGCGGTCGTCGGAGACAAAGGTCAACTCGACCTGGTTCAGCCCGCGATACTGCTGCGGCGGGAAGAACTCGATCTCCTGGTAGAACGGCAGCCGCTGGCGCGTCCCCCGGATGTGCCCACGCTCCATGTCCGCGCTCTTGAACCGGAAACCGAGCTGGATGAACGCGTCCAGGATCGCCTGCTGCGCGGGCAGCGGGTGCACGTTGATCGGGTCCAGGTCGCCCGAGTCCACGGCTCGCGCGATCTCCAGCTCCGTCGTCACACCGATGTTCATGCCGCGCAGCTGCTGCCCGGCAATGCTCGTCACCGGGGTCTCCCACGGGATCTCCAGCCCGAACGGCACCACGTGCACCGCCCCGGCCTTCACCTCGAAGGCGCCACCGAGACGCTGCTTGGTGAACTCGATGTCCTGCTTGACTTCCTGGTCACCGCCCTCGACCTCGACGCGTGCCTGCAGACCGACGGACAGCCCTTCGATCTGCTGGTCCACCGAGCCGCCCTGGATCCGCACCTCACCCTGCACGACACCGCCGGGCACGACGTTCGCCTCGGTGAGCACCGTCTCCACGGAGGCGCCGCCGGCGCCCATGCTCGCGAGCAGCTTCTTGAAGCCCATGTCACTCCTTCTAGGTCCTCTAGGTCCTGACCCCTAGATACGCGCGACGACCGTGGCCGGTTCCCCGGTACCCTCGGACGCCATGATCGAGAGCCCCGACCGTACGCCGTTGCCCCGGGAGTTCTTCGACCGCCCTGTACTGGAGGTCGCACCCGAACTCCTCGGCTGCACCCTTGCACGCCACTCCGCAGACGGCGCCATCGAGCTGCGCATCACCGAAGTCGAGGCGTACGCGGGGGAGATCGACCCGGGATCCCACGCCTACCGCGGTCGTACCGCGCGCAATGACGTGATGTTCGGTCCGCCGGGTCATGCGTACGTCTACTTCACGTACGGCATGTGGCACTGCCTGAACGTGGTCTGCGGTCCGGAGGGCAAGGCCAGCGGGATCCTGCTGCGGGCCGGTGACGTACTAGTGGGCGCTGAGCTCGCCCGCAAACGTCGAATCTCGGCCCGTCATGACAGAGAACTGGCCAAAGGGCCTGCCCGCCTGGCCACCGCCCTCGACGTCGACCGGACCCTGAACGGCGAGGACCTCTGCCACGACGTGGCAGCGCCGTTGGCCCTTCTGCCGGCCCTGCCCGGTGGAGCCCCGCGCCCTGACCAGGTACGCAGTGGTCCCCGCACGGGCGTCGGAGGCGACGGTGCCCATCACCCCTGGCGCTTCTGGATCGACGGAGACCCCACGGTGAGCCCGTACCGGGCCCATGTGCCACGCCGTAGGGCAACTTGACTCGGCCTTGCCGGACGCCTAACGTGGCCCGAGCCGCTTGAAACGGGCCCTGCTGTTCAGCAACCCGAAGTGGCCATCCACTACTGACGATCAACCCCAACCGGGTGTGATTTCGGCATGCCGAAATCCGGTTCGGACGACTCGATTATGAGTTGCCATGGGAATCGGTTAACGTGGTGAACACGCCGAAAGGCAAATGGCTATTCCAACGGCCACTGGAATCGAATTCCACTCCGGAAACGGAACGGAAAAAGAGTCTGGTAAGGTTGGAAACGCAAGACCGAAGGGAAGCCCGGAGGAAAGCCTGCGAGGGTGAGTACAAAGGAAGCGTCCGTTCCTTGAGAACTCAACAGCGTGCCAAAAATCAACGCCAGATATGTTGATACCCCGGCCCATCTTTGATGGGTTGAGGTTCCTTTGAAAGTCCTGCCGGCCCTTCGGGGTGGGTAGGCAATTTACACAGCGAGGACGCTGTGAACGACCGGCCTTATTCCGGCTGGTTGTTCCGCTCTCGTGTGTGTGCACCCGATTACGGGTAAACATTCACGGAGAGTTTGATCCTGGCTCAGGACGAACGCTGGCGGCGTGCTTAACACATGCAAGTCGAACGATGAAGCCTTTCGGGGTGGATTAGTGGCGAACGGGTGAGTAACACGTGGGCAATCTGCCCTTCACTCTGGGACAAGCCCTGGAAACGGGGTCTAATACCGGATAACACTCTGTCCTGCATGGGACGGGGTTGAAAGCTCCGGCGGTGAAGGATGAGCCCGCGGCCTATCAGCTTGTTGGTGGGGTGATGGCCTACCAAGGCGACGACGGGTAGCCGGCCTGAGAGGGCGACCGGCCACACTGGGACTGAGACACGGCCCAGACTCCTACGGGAGGCAGCAGTGGGGAATATTGCACAATGGGCGAAAGCCTGATGCAGCGACGCCGCGTGAGGGATGACGGCCTTCGGGTTGTAAACCTCTTTCAGCAGGGAAGAAGCGAAAGTGACGGTACCTGCAGAAGAAGCGCCGGCTAACTACGTGCCAGCAGCCGCGGTAATACGTAGGGCGCAAGCGTTGTCCGGAATTATTGGGCGTAAAGAGCTCGTAGGCGGCTTGTCACGTCGGATGTGAAAGCCCGGGGCTTAACCCCGGGTCTGCATTCGATACGGGCAGGCTAGAGTGTGGTAGGGGAGATCGGAATTCCTGGTGTAGCGGTGAAATGCGCAGATATCAGGAGGAACACCGGTGGCGAAGGCGGATCTCTGGGCCATTACTGACGCTGAGGAGCGAAAGCGTGGGGAGCGAACAGGATTAGATACCCTGGTAGTCCACGCCGTAAACGTTGGGAACTAGGTGTTGGCGACATTCCACGTCGTCGGTGCCGCAGCTAACGCATTAAGTTCCCCGCCTGGGGAGTACGGCCGCAAGGCTAAAACTCAAAGGAATTGACGGGGGCCCGCACAAGCAGCGGAGCATGTGGCTTAATTCGACGCAACGCGAAGAACCTTACCAAGGCTTGACATATACCGGAAAGCATCAGAGATGGTGCCCCCCTTGTGGTCGGTATACAGGTGGTGCATGGTTGTCGTCAGCTCGTGTCGTGAGATGTTGGGTTAAGTCCCGCAACGAGCGCAACCCTTGTTCTGTGTTGCCAGCATGCCTTTCGGGGTGATGGGGACTCACAGGAGACTGCCGGGGTCAACTCGGAGGAAGGTGGGGACGACGTCAAATCATCATGCCCCTTATGTCTTGGGCTGCACACGTGCTACAATGGCCGGTACAAAGAGCTGCGATGCCGCAAGGCGGAGCGAATCTCAAAAAGCCGGTCTCAGTTCGGATTGGGGTCTGCAACTCGACCCCATGAAGTCGGAGTTGCTAGTAATCGCAGATCAGCATTGCTGCGGTGAATACGTTCCCGGGCCTTGTACACACCGCCCGTCACGTCACGAAAGTCGGTAACACCCGAAGCCGGTGGCCCAACCCCTTGTGGGAGGGAGCTGTCGAAGGTGGGACTGGCGATTGGGACGAAGTCGTAACAAGGTAGCCGTACCGGAAGGTGCGGCTGGATCACCTCCTTTCTAAGGAGCACTTCTTGACCGGCTCTGCCGGTCCAGAGGCCAGTACATCGGCGAATGTCCGATGCTGGTTGCTCATGGGTGGAACGTTGATTATTCGGCACGGTTGAACTGGCTTCACCAGTACTGCTCTTCGGGGCGTGGAACGTGAGGCCGGGTTGATCGTGCCGGGCACGTTGTTGGGTATCTGAGGGTACGAGCGCTGCTCGTCCTTCGCGATGCCGGCCCCAGTGAACTCGCCCTTTGTGGCGGGGTGGTGGGTGGCTGGTCGTTGCTTGAGAACTGCACAGTGGACGCGAGCATCTGTGGCCAAGTTTTTAAGGGCGCACGGTGGATGCCTTGGCACCAGGAACCGATGAAGGACGTGGGAGGCCACGATAGTCCCCGGGGAGCCGTCAACCAGGCTTTGATCCGGGGGTTTCCGAATGGGGAAACCCGGCAGTCGTCATGGGCTGTCACCCGCTGCTGAACACATAGGCAGTGTGGAGGGAACGAGGGGAAGTGAAACATCTCAGTACCCTCAGGAAGAGAAAACAACCGTGATTCCGGGAGTAGTGGCGAGCGAAACCGGATGAGGCCAAACCGTATGCGTGTGATACCCGGCAGGGGTTGCGCATGCGGGGTTGTGGGATCTCTCTTTCATGGTCTGCCGGCCATGAGACGAGTCAGAAACCGTTGATGTAGGCGAAGGACATGCGAAAGGTCCGGCGTAGAGGGTAAGACCCCCGTAGCTGAAACATCAGCGGCTCGTTTGAGAGACACCCAAGTAGCACGGGGCCCGAGAAATCCCGTGTGAATCTGGCGGGACCACCCGTTAAGCCTAAATATTCCCTGGTGACCGATAGCGGATAGTACCGTGAGGGAATGGTGAAAAGTACCGCGGGAGCGGAGTGAAATAGTACCTGAAACCGTGTGCCTACAAGCCGTGGGAGCGTCGCTGGCAGCACTTGTGCTGTCAGTCGTGACTGCGTGCCTTTTGAAGAATGAGCCTGCGAGTTTGCGGTGTGTTGCGAGGTTAACCCGTGTGGGGAAGCCGTAGCGAAAGCGAGTCCGAATAGGGCGATATAGTAGCGCGCTCAAGACCCGAAGCGGAGTGATCTAGCCATGGGCAGGTTGAAGCGGCTGTAAGAGGTCGTGGAGGACCGAACCCACCAGGGTTGAAAACCTGGGGGATGACCTGTGGTTAGGGGTGAAAGGCCAATCAAACTCCGTGATAGCTGGTTCTCCCCGAAATGCATTTAGGTGCAGCGTCGTGTGTTTCTTGCCGGAGGTAGAGCACTGGATAGGCGATGGGCCCTACCGGGTTACTGACCTTAGCCAAACTCCGAATGCCGGTAAGTGAGAGCGCGGCAGTGAGACTGTGGGGGATAAGCTCCATGGTCGAGAGGGAAACAGCCCAGAGCATCGACTAAGGCCCCTAAGCGTACGCTAAGTGGGAAAGGATGTGGAGTCGCAGAGACAACCAGGAGGTTGGCTTAGAAGCAGCCACCCTTGAAAGAGTGCGTAATAGCTCACTGGTCAAGTGATTCCGCGCCGACAATGTAGCGGGGCTCAAGCGTACCGCCGAAGTCGTGTCATTCGTACACATATCCCCAACGGGAGTGCGGATGGGTAGGGGAGCGTCGTGTGCCGGGTGAAGCAGCCGCGGAAGCGAGTTGTGGACGGTTCACGAGTGAGAATGCAGGCATGAGTAGCGATACACACGTGAGAAACGTGTGCGCCGATTGACTAAGGGTTCCTGGGTCAAGCTGATCTGCCCAGGGTAAGTCGGGACCTAAGGCGAGGCCGACAGGCGTAGTCGATGGACAACCGGTTGATATTCCGGTACCCGCTTTGAAACGCCCAATACTGAATCAGGCGATGCTAAGTCCGTGAAGCCGCCCCTGATCTCTTCGGAGTGAGGGGGAGTGGTGGAGCCGACGGACCAGACTTGTAGTAGGTAAGCGATGGGGTGACGCAGGAAGGTAGTCCAGCCCGGGCGGTGGTTGTCCCGGGGTAAGGGTGTAGGCCGTGTGATAGGCAAATCCGTCACACATCAAGGCTGAGACCTGATGCCGAGCCGATTGTGGTGAAGTGGATGATCCTATGCTGTCGAGAAAAGCCTCTAGCGAGTTTCATGGCGGCCCGTACCCTAAACCGACTCAGGTGGTCAGGTAGAGAATACCGAGGCGTTCGGGTGAACTATGGTTAAGGAACTCGGCAAAATGCCCCCGTAACTTCGGGAGAAGGGGGGCCATCACTGGTGATCGGATTTACTCCGTGAGCTGGGGGTGGCCGCAGAGACCAGCGAGAAGCGACTGTTTACTAAAAACACAGGTCCGTGCGAAGCCGTAAGGCGATGTATACGGACTGACGCCTGCCCGGTGCTGGAACGTTAAGGGGACCGGTTAGTCGACCTTCGGGTCGGCGAAGCTGAGAACTTAAGCGCCAGTAAACGGCGGTGGTAACTATAACCATCCTAAGGTAGCGAAATTCCTTGTCGGGTAAGTTCCGACCTGCACGAATGGCGTAACGACTTCTCGACTGTCTCAACCATAGGCCCGGTGAAATTGCACTACGAGTAAAGATGCTCGTTTCGCGCAGCAGGACGGAAAGACCCCGGGACCTTTACTACAGTTTGATATTGGTGTTCGGTTCGGCTTGTGTAGGATAGGTGGGAGACTTTGAAGCAGCCACGCCAGTGGTTGTGGAGTCGCCGTTGAAATACCACTCTGGTCGTGCTGGATGTCTAACCTGGGTCCGTGATCCGGATCAGGGACAGTGTCTGATGGGTAGTTTAACTGGGGCGGTTGCCTCCTAAAGAGTAACGGAGGCGCCCAAAGGTTCCCTCAGCCTGGTTGGCAATCAGGTGTTGAGTGTAAGTGCACAAGGGAGCTTGACTGTGAGACCGACGGGTCGAGCAGGGACGAAAGTCGGGACTAGTGATCCGGCGGTGGCTTGTGGAAGCGCCGTCGCTCAACGGATAAAAGGTACCCCGGGGATAACAGGCTGATCTTCCCCAAGAGTCCATATCGACGGGATGGTTTGGCACCTCGATGTCGGCTCGTCGCATCCTGGGGCTGGAGTCGGTCCCAAGGGTTGGGCTGTTCGCCCATTAAAGCGGTACGCGAGCTGGGTTTAGAACGTCGTGAGACAGTTCGGTCCCTATCCGCTGTGCGCGTAGGAGTCTTGAGAAGGGCTGTCCCTAGTACGAGAGGACCGGGACGGACGAACCTCTGGTGTGCCAGTTGTCCTGCCAAGGGCATGGCTGGTTGGCTACGTTCGGAAAGGATAACCGCTGAAAGCATCTAAGCGGGAAGCCTGCTTCGAGATGAGGACTCCCACCTCCTTGAGAGGGTAAGGCTCCCAGTAGACGACTGGGTTGATAGGCCGGATATGGAAGCACCGCAAGGTGTGGAGTTGACCGGTACTAATAGGCCGAGGGCTTGTCCTCAGTTGCTCGCGTCCACTGTGTTGTTCCCGGGTTGCGAACAGTCGCACCGGTGAAACAGTTCCACTTTTACTTAATTGAAGAGTGTGCTTGTTCGCTTGAACCCGATAGGGTTTCGGTGGTCATTGCGTTAGGGAAACGCCCGGTTACATTCCGAACCCGGAAGCTAAGCCTTTCAGCGCCGATGGTACTGCAGGGGGGACCCTGTGGGAGAGTAGGACGCCGCCGAACAATCTTTCAGGACCCGTGGTCCAGCGTTCACGCTGGACCACGGGTCCTTTTTGTTTTTGATTTATTTGCCGAAGCGCGTCCGCACGCCGGCTGCGCGAGAATGACAGCAGTAGCTGAAGACAGGAGTCACGTCGATGTCCACCAACTCTCCCGACGACCGTCCGGAGCGCGAGCCGCGTCGTAGGGACGGTGGTGACCGGGGCGGATTCCGCGGTGGTCGCGATGACCGGGACCGCGGGCCCCGTCGTGACAACGACCGGGGCGGTTCCGGCGCGCCTCGGCGCGACGACCGTGACCGTGGCGGCCAGCGCGGTGGCGGCGGTGGCTACGGCTCCCGTCCCACCAGCGGTGGCGGGGCTCCTCGCCGTGATGACCGTCCGGGCGGCTTCCGTCGTGACGATCGTTCCGGCGACCGTCCGGCTCCGCGTCGGGATGATGACCGTGGTGGGTACCGCGGTTCGCGTGACGACCGTGGTGGCCGTCCGACCGGCGGTGGCGGCGGCTTCGGCCGCCGTGACGACCGGGATCGTGACCGGGATCGCGGGCCGCGTCGTGACGATCGTCGCGATGACCGTTCCGGCGGCTTCCGTCGTGACGACCGTTCCGGTGACCGTCCCCCGTTCCGTCGGGACGACCGTAACGATCGGCGTGATGAGCGTCCGGCTCCGCGTCGGGATGATGACCGTGGTGGGTACCGCGGTTCGCGTGACGACCGTGGTGGGCGTCCCACCGGCGGTGGCGGCGGCTTCCGTCGTGACGACCGTTCCGGTGACCGTCCCCCGTTCCGTCGGGACGACCGTAACGATCGGCGTGATGAGCGTCCGGCTCCGCGTCGGGATGATGACCGTGGTGGGTACCGCGGTTCGCGTGACGACCGTGGTGGCCGCCCCACCTCCAGTGGCGGTGGCTACGGCCGCCGTGACGACCGTTCCGGCGACCGTCCGCCGTTCCGCAGGGACGACCGTGACGATCGCCGCGATGACCGCTCCGGCGGCTTCCGTCGTGACGACCGCAGCGATCGTCGTGACGAGCGTCCCCCGTTCCGTCGGGACGACCGTAACGATCGGCGTGATGAGCGTCCGGCTCCGCGTCGGGACGATGACCGTGGTGGATACCGCGGTTCCCGTGACGACCGCGGTGGGCGTCCCACCGGCGGTGGCGGCGGCTACGGCCGCCGTGACGACCGTGACCGTGGCGACCGGCCCACCAGCAGTGGTGGCGGCTACGGGCGTCGTGACGACCGTGATCGCGGTCCCCGTCGTGACGACCGTGACCGCGGCGGGCGCCCCTCCGGCGGTGGATACGGACGCCGGGACAACGACCGTGGCCCCCGCCGCGACGACCGCGGTGGCTACGGCGGCCGGCGTGACGACCGTGACCGCGACCGCAGCGACCGTGAGCCGATCAAGCGGCTGCCGATCCCCGAGGACGTCACCGGCGACGAGATCGACAAGGACGTGCGGCAGGAACTCCAGAGCCTGCCGAAGGGTCTCGCCGAGGACGTCGCGAAGAACCTCGTCATGGTCGCCAGGCTGATCGACGAGGACCCCGAGCAGGCCTACGCCTACTCCAAGATCGCGCTGCGGCTGGCTTCGAGGGTGGCCGCGGTTCGTGAGGCCGCGGGCTTCGCCGCGTACGCGACGCAGAAGTACGCCGAGGCACTGGCCGAGTTCCGTGCGGCCCGGCGGATGACGGGCAGCGTCGAGCTGTGGCCCGTCATGGCCGACTGCGAGCGGGGTCTCGGGCGGCCCGAGCGGGCGATGGCCATGGCCGGAGAGCCCGAGGTGCAGAAGCTCGACAAGGCCGGACAGGTCGAGATGCGGCTGGTCGCGGCCGGTGCGCGCCGGGACATGGGACAGATCGATGCCGCCATCGTGACGCTGCAGAGCCCGGAGCTCGCCTCCAACTCCGTACAGCCGTGGACCGCGAGGCTGCGGTACGCGTACGCCGACGCGCTGCTGTCGGCCGGACGCGAGGACGAGGCGCGCGAGTGGTTCGCCAAGGCGCTCGAGGCCGACAAGGACGGGGCGACGGACGCCTCCGACCGGCTGGCCGAGCTGGACGGTGTCGAGTTCGTCGACGCCGGCCACGAGGACGACACGGACGAGGCAGGCGCTGACGCCACGGACGCCGAGCCCCGCGACGCGGTGGCCGACGACGACGAGGCCGGCGACCCCGACAAGGGCGAGTAGGCACACGACAAGGGCGGCACCCCGCACGGGGTGCCGCCCTTTCGCATGTCCGCGGTCTGTCGGTATACGCGCGTCACTCCAGCGCAAGGCTCCGCAGGACCAGGCCCGTCGCGGGCTTCGGCCCGAACGACGTGGACTTGCGCGGCATCGTGACACCTTCGCGCGCGAGGTCCCGTACGACGTCCTCACGCACCGGATGCATCAACACCGCGGTGCTGTTGTTGCGTTCGGCCTGGGTGACGGCCGCCTCGGTGTCATGGATGTAGGCGATGTGCTCCGGGGTGTCCGGGATACGCCAGATGTTGTCCAGCAGCGAGGAATGGAGGACCGTCGCGTCCAGCGTCCGCCAGGCCTCGGGACGGTCGGCGCGCACGGTACGGGACAGCAGTTCCGGGTCGGGGCGGTCGATCAGGTGGAACGACCCGTTGCCTGCCAGCAGGAAGGCGTTGCTCTCGGCAGCCGCCTCGCCCAGCGCCTCCAGCGCCTCGGGGAGCGGGACTTCGAGGTGCCGGACACGGAACGAGCCGTCCAGGGCGGCGAGGGCGTCGGCGACCGGGAGGCGGTGCAGCAGCCGGTGGATGGCGCGTACGCGCAGGGGGTAGCGGGCCGTGTCGATGAGCAGAACGAGGCCGTAGCTCCACGGGCCGGCGGGCTGATGCTCGGACCGCACCTTCAGATACGTCGCCCAGCGGTGATGGCCGTCCGCGATGAGGGCCTGACGGTCGGCCAGGTCGGCGCGGATCTCGGCGAGGTCGCCGGGGTCGGTGACGGACCACAGCCGGTGGCTGAAGCCGTCCTCGGTGGTGGTGGACAGCAGCGGTGAGCGCAGAACGGCCCGTTCGACAACGGCCGTTGCCCCCGTCTCGTTGCCCATGCTCCGATAGGTCAGGAGCAGCGGCTCCAGATTGGCCTCGGTGGTGCGCATCAGGGCCGCCCGGTCGGCCACGATGTCCGGCATCACGTCCTCGTGCGGCAGGACGATGCCCTCGGACGGTTCGGACAGCTCCAGCGCGCCGATGACCCCGCGCTGCAGGATGTCGCCCTGGCGCTGCTCGTACACATAGAGCGCGGGCTCGGGGTCCGGCGCCAGTACGCCTTCGGCGAGCCAGCGGGAGAGTGTCTCCGCGGCCTGCCGGTGGCGCTCGCCGGCGGTGTCCGCCTGCGGCAGGATCAGCCGGACGATGTTGTACGGGTCGGCCGACTCGAGGTGGTGGAGTCCGTCGGGCCGGACGACGACGTCGTACGGCGGCGAGGTCACGGCGGCGAGCGAGCCGACCCGTTCGGGGACGTACCGAAGTCCCCGGAAGGGGATCAGGTGCAGACCGTCGTTGGCCGCGGGACCGTCGCTGTTCATCTGTGCATCGTATGTGGGTCCCACGATGCGCGATGATCGGGGGAGTGACACCGACCGAGGAGCGGAGACGAATGACGCAGCCCAGCAGGACCCGGCCGAGCGGAAGTGCGACGGCGCTGAGCGAGGCCTACGACACGGCGCTGCTGGACCTGGACGGTGTGGTGTACGCGGGAGGCGAGGCGATCACGTACGCGGTGGACTCGCTGCTGACCGCGAGGGACGGCGGTATGCATCTCGCGTATGTGACGAACAACGCTCTGCGGCCGCCGGAGTCGGTGGCCGCCCACATCACCGAGCTCGGTGTGCCGACCGATGCCGACGATGTCATCAACTCGGCCCAGGCGGTCGCCCGGTTGATCTCCGAGCAGGTGCCGGCCGGGTCCCGGGTGCTGGTGATCGGCGGCGAGGGGCTGCGGGTGGCGCTGCGCGAGCGGGGTCTGGAACCGGTGGAGTCGGCGGAGGACGACCCTGCGGCGGTGGTGCAGGGGTACGGCGGGCCCGATCTGGCATGGGGCCGCTTCGCGGAGGCTTGCTACGCGATCGCGCGGGGCGTGCCGTGGTTCGCGTCCAACACCGACCTGACGATTCCGAGTGCCCGCGGGATCGCGCCGGGCAACGGCGCGGCCGTGGAGGTCGTACGGATAGCGACGGGGGCCGAGCCGCAGGTGGCGGGGAAGCCGCTGCCCCCCATGCACAAGGAGACCATCCTGCGGACCGGGGCGGAGAAGCCGCTGGTCGTGGGGGACCGGCTGGACACGGACATCGAGGGTGCCTTCAACGGCGGGGTCGACTCGCTCCTCGTACTGACCGGGGTGACCGACGGTGCGCAGCTGCTGGCCGCGCCTCCCCAGCACCGGCCGACGTATGTCGACGCCGATCTGCGGGGATTGCTCACCGGGCAGCCTGAAGTGTCCGAAGCCGAGGGCGGGTTCGGCTGCGGCGGTTGGACCGCCTCCGCGGGCGACGGGGAGCTGGCGCTCGACGGGGCCGGTGAGCCGATGGACGGACTGCGGGCGTTGTGCGCGGCCGCCTGGACGCAGGCCGGGGACGGCAGCTGCGCGCTGGACGCGGGGAAGGCGCTGTCCCGGCTGGGGTTGTGAGCCACTGGGCTGCCGCGAGCCGAGATGGCCGGTGGGCGGGCTCGTCGAGCAGCACGCGAGTTAGGTTAACCTAACTCGCGTGTTGGTCGAGAGTCCCCCCGAACAGAGCGCGGAGCCGATAGCCGCCTCCGTGATCCGCAAGCGCCATGTCCTGCGTGCCGCCGGCTTGCTCGTGTCCATCGGCGTCCTGCTGCTGGTGTGTGTCGCGAGCATCGCCGTCGGTGCCAAGGCGATGCCGCTCTCCGACGTGTGGCACGGTCTGTTCCACAACGCAGGTACCGGAAATGACGTGATCGTCCACGATGTCCGGGTGCCGCGCACCCTGCTCGGCCTGATCGTCGGTGCCGCCCTCGGGCTCGCCGGAGCGGTGATGCAGGCGCTGACGCGCAACCCGCTCGCGGAGCCCGGACTGCTCGGTGTGAACGCGGGTGCGTCCGCCGCCGTCGTCTCCGCCATCAGCTTCCTCGGCGTCACGTCACTGACCGGCTATGTGTGGTTCGCGTTCCTGGGCGCGGGATTCGTCTCCGTACTCGTCTACATCCTCGGCGGCAGCCGCGGCGCAACGCCCGTACGGCTCGCGCTTGCCGGCACCGCCGCCACCGCCGCGCTCTACGGCTACATCAACGCCGTACAGCTGCTGGACGCGGCCGCGCTGGAGCGTCTGCGGTTCTGGACGGTGGGCTCGCTGGCATCGGCCGACATGGCGACCGTCGGCAAGGTCGCACCGTTCATCGCCGTCGGCGTGCTCCTCGCCCTGCTCCTGGCCCGGCCGCTCAACGCCATGGAGATGGGCGACGACACCGCCCGCTCGCTCGGCGCGCACCTCAACCGCACCCGCGCACTGTCGATGCTCGCCGTCACCCTGCTGTGCGGTGCGGCGACCGCGGCCTGCGGGCCGATCGTCTTCATCGGGCTGATGATCCCGCACCTCGTGCGCTCCATCACCGGACCGGACATGCGGTGGGTCCTGACGTACGCCACGGTCCTCGCGCCCGTCCTCCTGCTGGGCGCCGACGTCGTCGGCCGGGTCGTCACCCGACCCGCCGAGCTGCAGGTCGGCATCGTCACCGCCCTGATCGGCGGGCCCGTCTTCATCCACCTCGTACGCCGCAAGAGGATGGCCCAGCTGTGAAGCACGTCAAGGCGATACGCACCCCCGGCGGGCTCTCCGTCCGGATCGATCCCAGGGCGGCAGCAGTCTTCCTTCTGCTCACCGCCGTGACCGTCGCTGCCGGAGTCGTCCTCATCGGCAGTGGCGACTTCCCGATCGCACCCGGCGACGTGGTCGCCACGCTGCTCGGGAACGGCAGCACGGCGCAGGAGTTCATCGTCCGGGACCTGCGGCTGCCCCGGGTCCTGGTCGGGCTCCTCGTCGGCGCCTCGCTCGCTCTCAGCGGCGCGATCTTCCAGACGATCTCCCGCAACCCGCTCGGCAGCCCGGACGTCATCGGCTTCGGGCAGGGTGCGACCGTCGGTGCCCTCTCGGTGATCGTGCTCTTCCACGGCGAGCCCGCCGAGGTCGCAGTGGGCGCGGTCGTCGGCGGTCTGCTGACCGGTGTCGCGGTCTATCTGCTGGCCTGGCGGCGCGGGGTCCACGGCTACCGCCTGGTCCTCGTCGGCGTCGGCATCGCGGCCATGCTCACCGCCGTCAACCACTACCTCGTCACCAAGGCCAGTCTCGTCGACGCCACCCGGGCCACCCTGTGGATGACCGGTTCGCTAGAGGGCCGCGACTGGGCCCAGGTCAAGCCGCTGCTGGTGGTGTTCGCCGTCCTGGCGCCGCTGGTGCTGCTGTACGGCCGTCCCCTGCGGATGCTGGAGATGGGCGACGACGCCGCGTACGCCCTGGGCGCGCCGGTCGAGCGCACCCGTCTGGTGCTCATGGGCTCCGGCGTCCTGCTGATGGCGGTCGCGACCTCTGCCGCCGGACCGATCGCCTTCGTCGCCCTCAGCGCTCCCCAGCTGGCCCGCCGGCTCACCCGGTCCCCGGGCCCCAACCTCGCCGCGTCCGCCGCCATGGGCGCCGCGCTGCTGCTGATCGCCGACTGGATCGCCTCCACGGCGTTCGGCGACCGCCAACTGCCGGTCGGTGTGGTGACCGGCGTGCTCGGCGGCTGCTATCTGCTGTGGCTGCTGGTCACCGAACGCAAGGCGGGACGCATATGAACCGCGCACACCCCGAATCCAGGAGTACGACCACCATGCAGCGCCTCACCGCGGAATCGGTCACCCTCGGCTACGACCAGCGCGTCATCGCCGAGGACCTGTCGGTGGAGATCCCCGACAACTCCTTCACGGTGATCGTCGGCCCCAACGCCTGCGGCAAGTCGACCCTGCTGCGCGCCCTGTCGCGGATGCTCAAGCCCTCCCGGGGCCGCGTCCTCCTCGACGGGCAGGCCATCCACTCCCTGCCGGCCAAGAAGGTCGCCCGGACGCTCGGTCTGCTGCCGCAGTCGTCGATCGCGCCCGACGGGATCACGGTCGCCGACCTCGTCGCCCGCGGCCGCTATCCGCACCAGGGGCTGCTGCGCCAGTGGTCGCCGGAGGACGAGCGCGTGGTCCAGGAGTCGATGGACGCGACCGGTGTCGGCGAGCTGGCGGAGCGCTATGTCGACGAACTCTCCGGCGGGCAGCGCCAGCGTGTGTGGATCGCCATGGCGCTGGCCCAGCAGACCCCGCTGCTGCTGCTCGACGAGCCCACGACCTTCCTCGACATCCAGCACCAGCTCGAAGTGCTCGACCTGTGCGCGCAGCTGCACGAGGAACAGGGACGCACGCTGGTCGCCGTTCTGCACGACCTCAACCAGGCCGCCCGGTACGCCACCCATCTCATCGCCCTGCGCGAGGGCAAGGTCGTCGCCCAGGGCGGACCCGCCGAAGTCGTCAACGCCGACCTGGTCGAGCAGGTCTTCGGCGTACGCAGTCAGGTCATCGACGACCCGGAGTCGGGGACGCCGCTGGTGGTGCCCACGGCGCGCCGGCGCGCCGCCAGGGCCGAAACGGCTACAGCAAGGTCCTGAGGCGCAGCAGATCGCGGAATCCGGCCTCGAGCCTGACCCGGCCCGAGGCCCAGGCCTTCGCGAAGTTCAGCTCGCCGTTCACCATCGCCACCAGGTCGTCGCCGGTCATCGCGAGACGGATTTCCGCCTTCTCGCGCGGCGGGCCCTCCAGGGTGTCGGCCACCTCGATCCGGCCGTCCTGGAGACGGCCCGTGAAGGTGACGTCAAGGTCCTTGATGTGGCAGCTGAGGGAACGGTTGAGCGCGGCCGCACTGCGCACATCGCCGTCCGCCTGCGCGAGGTTGTCCGAAAGCTTCTTGAGTGCGCTGCGGCACTCCTCCGTCGTCGCCATCGTGATCGACCGTACCGCAGGGCTTCGCGGTAGCGTCTGGGCATGAGCGACTCGATGCCGGGCCCGCGGGCGCGGGAGATCCAGGAGTCCCCGGAGCCCCGGGCCGCCGGGCCGGGGGAGGGGCTGGGGACCGTCCCGCCCCAGCAGGCGCCGCAGGCACAGGAAAACGCCGCGCACCAGGCGCACGAACCGGCCGCGCCCGCCCCGCTGGGCGTGCACCGCGGACCCACCGGCAACGCCGAGGTGGACGCGCGACTGGAGCGGCTGGGCGATGCCGACCACCTCCCGGCGGACGGACACCTCGAGGTGTACGAGGATGTACACCGGGGACTGCGCGACGCGCTGACCGCGCTCGACGCACGCCCGGTGCCCGCACCTCAGGCACCCCCGACGTCACCCCCGTACAACTACAGGAGCTGAACCGAACGTGGCAGGAGTGGCCCGACGCCGACTCGACGCCGAGCTGGTACGCCGCAGCCTCGCGCGCTCCCGCGAGCACGCGAGCCAGCTGATCGCCGCGGGGCGGGTGACCGTCGGCGGCAATGTCGCGACCAAGCCCGCCACCCAGGTCGAGACGAGCGCCGCCGTCGTGGTCTCGTCCGATGACGCGGACCCCGACTACGTCTCACGCGGCGGGCACAAACTCGCGGGCGCGCTCGCCGCCTTCGTGCCGCAGGGGCTGCAGGTCGAAGGGCGGCGGGCGCTGGACGCCGGGGCGTCGACCGGCGGTTTCACCGACGTACTGCTGCGCGCCGGTGCCCGTGAAGTGGTCGCGGTCGACGTCGGGTACGGACAACTCGCGTGGTCTCTCCAAAGTGATGAACGCGTGAAGGTCAAAGACCGTACCAACGTGCGAGAAATGACGTTGGACACGATCGACGGAGTGCCGGTGGACCTGGTGGTGGGGGATCTCTCCTTCATCCCGCTCGGGCTCGTGCTGCCCGCGCTGGTGCGTTGCACCGCGCCCGACGCCGACCTCGTGCTGATGGTCAAACCGCAGTTCGAGGTGGGCAAGGAGCGGCTGGGCAGCGGCGGAGTGGTGCGCAGCCCCGAGCTGCGCGCCGAGGCCGTACGGGCCGTGGCACGCCGGGCGGCAGAGCTCGGATTCGGCGTGCGGGGCGTGACCGCCAGTCCGCTGCCGGGACCCTCCGGTAATGTCGAATACTTCCTGTGGCTGCGGGCCGGGGCGCCCGAGCTCGATCCGTCTGACGTCGACCGTGCAGTGGCGGAGGGACCTCGTTGACCACAACTTCATCATCGGCGGCTACACGCACCGTGTTCCTGCTGGCGCACACCGGCCGGCCGGCAGCGATCCGCAGTGCCGAGCTCGTCGTCCAAGGGCTGCTGCGCAACGGCATCGGCGTACGCGTGCTGGCGGCCGAGGCGCACGACCTGCCGCTGCCCGCTTCCGTCGAGACGGTCGGCGAAGCGACCCCCAAGGTCCTCGACGGCTGCGAGCTGCTGATCGTCCTCGGCGGCGACGGGACGCTGCTGCGCGGCGCCGAGTTCGCCCGTGCGTCCGGCGTGCCGATGCTCGGCGTCAACCTCGGGCGGGTTGGTTTTCTCGCGGAGGCGGAACGCGACGACCTCGACCGCGTCGTCGACCGGGTGGTCTCCCGTGCCTACGAGGTCGAGGAGCGCATGACGCTCGACGTCGTCGTGCACAGCAACGGCGACATCGTGTACCGGGACTGGGCGCTGAACGAGGCGGCGGTGCAGAAGGTCTCGGCGGAGCGGATGCTGGAGGTCGTCCTCGAGGTCGACGGCCGCCCCGTGACCGGCTTCGGCTGCGACGGCATCGTCTGTGCGACACCGACGGGCTCGACGGCGTACGCCTTCTCGGCCGGCGGGCCGGTGGTCTGGCCCGAGGTCGAGGCGCTGCTCATGGTGCCGATCAGCGCGCACGCCCTGTTCGCCAAGCCGCTGGTGACATCACCGGCGTCGACCCTGGCGGTCGAGGTGCAGCCGGACTCCCAGCACGGGGTGCTGTGGTGCGACGGGCGCAGGACCGTCGAACTGCCGTCCGGCGCACGGGTGGTGGTGCGGCGCGGCGCCGTTCCGGTACGGCTCGCACGGCTGCACCACGCGTCGTTCACCGATCGTCTCGTGGCCAAGTTCGCGCTGCCCGTCTCCGGCTGGCGGGGGGCACCGCACTAGCGGCGCGTCCGCGCCGGCGGATACGGGCGGGCAGGCGCGGTCGCGTGGGCCGTGACCGTGAGCCGGGTACGGCCCGGCCCGCCCGGAGCCGGCGGAACGCGGGCAGATGGAACAGGCACATCTCCTGTGCGCCGGTCGGGTTCGGCGTGAGCGCCTCCGGCCCGGGCGCCACCTGATCAGCGTGGCGCGCCACGACGCAGGCCTGGGCGACGAAGCCCCACTCCCGTCGTGGGCCGGGCTCCCGTCGGGTGCCCGCAGCACGCCGTTGCCCGGACGCGTGCCGCACCGAGGGGTGACGCCCTGCGCGGCTGTTCGGCACCGGTTTTCTCTCATTCCGTGCCGGGAGGCAGGCCGACGTCGCATCGGGCGGGGGAAACCTCGTATGGTCGGGTCCGTGTTGGAGGAGATGCGGATACGGTCGCTCGGAGTCATCGACGACGCTGTGGTGGAGCTTTCACCCGGTTTCACCGCGGTGACCGGCGAGACCGGCGCGGGCAAAACCATGGTCGTCACCAGCCTCGGGCTGCTGCTCGGCGGCCGCGCGGATCCGGCCCTGGTGCGGATCGGTGCCAAGTCGGCGGTGGTGGAGGGGCGTATCGGCGTGTCCGCCGGAGCCCCCGCTGCCGTACGGGCCGAGGAGGCCGGGGCCGAGCTGGAGGACGGCACCCTGCTGATCAGCCGGACCGTGTCGGCCGAGGGGCGCTCGCGCGCCCACATCGGCGGGCGTTCCGTGCCGGTGGGCGTGCTGGCCGAGCTGGCCGACGAGCTGGTCGCCGTGCACGGGCAGACCGACCAGCAGGGACTGTTGCGCCCCGCCCGGCAGCGCGAGGCGCTCGACCGGTACGCGGGCGGTGCGGTCACCGGGCCGCACGCCAAGTACGCGGCCGCCTACCGCAGGCTGCGCGCCGTCACCGCCGAACTCGACGAGCTCACCACGCGCGCCCGCGAGCGCGCACAGGAAGCCGACCTGCTGCGCTTCGGACTGAACGAGATCGCCGGCGTCGAGCCGCGGGCCGACGAGGACGTGGAACTCG
Source organism: uncultured Actinomycetota bacterium (assembly GCA_963836215.1). Classification (GTDB taxonomy): domain Bacteria; phylum Actinomycetota; class Actinomycetes; order Streptomycetales; family Streptomycetaceae; genus Streptomyces. The sequence goes on along the minus strand of CAWIIU010000005.1, from coordinate 1,569,709 downwards.
CCGCGGAGGCCGAGCGGCTGGGCCACGCGGAAGCCCTCGCCTCGGCCGCGTCCGTCGCGCACACCGCGCTCGCGGGCAACCCCGAGGACCCGGAGGGCGTGGACGCCACGACGCTCGTCGCCGGCGCGGGCCGTGCCCTGGACGCCGTACGGTCGCACGATCCGGCGCTCGCCGCGCTCGCCGACCGGATGGGGGAGATCTCCATCCTGCTCGGCGACGTGGCGGGAGAGCTCGCCGGGTACGCGGACAACCTGGACGCCGATCCGCTGCGGCTGGCCGCGGTGGAGGAGCGACGGGCCGCTCTGACGGGCCTGACACGCAAGTACGGCGAGAACATCCAGGTCGTGCTGGCATGGGCCGAGGAAGGCGCGGGCCGGCTCACCGAGCTGGAGGGCGACGACGACCGGATCGGCGAGCTGGAGACCGAGCGGGACGCGCTGCGCGGCGAACTGTCCGGCCTCGCCCAGGCATTGACCGACGCCCGTACCGAAGCGGCGGCGCGGTTCGCCGAAGCCGTCACCGAGGAGCTGTCGTCGCTCGCGATGCCTCACGCCCGGGTGTCGTTCGAGATCCGGCAGACCGAGGAAGCCGACGGCGTCGAGGTCGGCGGCCGGAACGTCGCGTACGGGCCGTACGGCGTCGACGAGGTCGAGCTGCTGCTGGCCCCGCACCCGGGCGCGCCGCCCAGGCCGATCGCCAAGGGGGCGTCCGGCGGTGAGCTCTCGCGTGTGATGCTCGCGGTCGAGGTGGTCTTCGCGGGGACCGACCCGGTGCCGACGTATCTCTTCGACGAGGTCGACGCGGGCGTCGGCGGCAAGGCGGCGGTCGAGATCGGCAGGCGACTGGCGAAGCTCGCGAAGACGGCGCAGGTGGTCGTGGTGACGCATCTGCCGCAGGTGGCCGCGTTCGCCGACCGCCAGCTGCTCGTCGAGAAGACGAACGACGGATCGGTGACGCGCAGCGGTGTCACCGTCCTGGAGGGCGAGGACCGCGTCCGGGAGCTGTCCCGGATGCTCGCGGGCCAGGAGGACTCCGAGACCGCACGGGCACACGCCGAGGAACTGCTGGCGACCGCCCGGGCGGACGGCTGAGCGGCTCGGTACCTCGGCCCGGCCGGGCGGCGGGCGGCCGAAATCACCTATGTGGGTGATCCCGGGCGCCGGTGTCCTGCCCGGACACGGGCACGACATCCGGACGGTGCCGGAACGTGCGTACGGGCTGGCATCCTTGGCGCGTGACACAGCTGCGTACGGTCCAGGTACTGGGCGGCGGCAGCGCGGGCAGCAGCGCGCACGTCCGGTCGCTGGCCGCGGGGCTGGTGGCCCTGGGCGTACGGGTGACGGTGTGCGCGCCCGCCGAACTGGGCCATCTCTACGACTTCCCGGGCACCGGCGCCCACGTCGCGCCCGTGCCGCGACGGAGCGACCCCGCGACGCTCGGGGCCCTGCGCGCCGCCTGCGCCGGGGCCGACGTGGTGCACGCCCACGGACTGCACGCCGCGGTACGGACCGCGCTGGCGCTCGGCGGGCTGCGGGTGCCGCTCGTCGTCACCTGGCACACGCGCTCGCACGACGACGGCGCCCGCGGACCCGTGGTGCGGCTGCTCGAGCGACGGGCGGCCCGCGCGGCCACGGTGATGCTGGGCACCTGTTCCGAACTGGTCGACCGGGCCCGCAAGCGCGGCGCCCGCGACGCCCGCCTCGCTCCGCTCGCCGTCCCCGCCCCGCGGACACGCCCCGGCAGCGAGGGCAAGGCGAAGGCCGAACTCGGCGCGGTGGACCGGCCGTTGGTGATGGCCGTCGGCAGCCTGGCGCCGCACCGGGGCTACGGCACGCTGCTCGACGCGGCCCGGCGATGGCGGGACATGGACCCCGTACCGCTGGTCGTCATCGCGGGGGAGGGCAGCGAACGGGCGGCGCTGCAGCGGCGTATCGAGACCGAGAACCTTCCGGTACGGCTGACGGGCCGCCGCGACGACATCGCCGAACTCCTCGCCGCCGCGGACGTGGCGGTGCTCCCCAGCCGCTGGGAGGCCCGCTCGCTGCTCGCCCAGGAGGCCCTGCGCGTGGGCGTCCCGCTGGTCGCGACGGCGGTCGGTGGGGTGCCGGAACTCGTGGGCGACGCGGCGGAACTGGTGCCCTACGGGGACGGCAACGCGCTGGCGGACGTCGTCGCCGGGCTGCTCACCGACGCGGAGCGGCGCGAGCGACTCGCGGCGGCAGGCCGCGTGCAGGCCGCGACGTGGCCGACGGAGGACGAGACGATCGCGCAGATGCTCAGCGTGTACGACGAGCTGGTGGCCGGCCGGCTCTGAGGGGCCCTCACGGCACGTGCCGTCGTGCCCGCAGCGCCAGGCTCAGCGCCAGGACGGTCTGCGGGTCGTCCAGGTCGGTGCCCAGCAGCTCGGAGATCCTGGCCAGCCGGTTGTACAGCGTCTGCCGGTTCAGATGGAGTTCACGGGCCGTCTCCGCCTTGCGGCCCGCGTGGGCCAGATAGGTCTCCAGGGTGGGCAGCAGCGGCGGGCGGGACGTCGCGTCGTGGTCGCGCAGCGGGCCGATCGCGCGCTGCACGAACGCCGCAAGGTCCGGATGGTCCCGCAGCCGCCACAGCAGCAGGTCCGTGTCGAGCCGGCGCGCGTCGTACCAGGGGCGGTCCGACAGGCCCTGCGCGGCCGTCGCCGTCTCCGCCGCGTGCCGCAGACCGGCCGACGCCGCAGCCCAGCCGCCCGCCATGCCCACCACCACGACCGGCGGATGCGCTCCCGCGCGCTCCAGCCCGGCCCGTTCCACGCCCGCCCGCAGCGCCGCGGCCGCCCGGTCGGCGACCGCTGTGCGCTCCGACTCGGAACGCAGCCCCAGCAGCAGCGGCACCCGGCCCTCCACCGGCCGTACGCCCAGCAGTACGGGCACGCCCAGCGTGGACAGCTCCTCCAGCACGGCCCGGGCCAGCAGCGCCCAGTTCCCCGACGGGGACAGCTCGGCGGCCAGCCGCATGACCACCGGCAGCAGCGGCCCGTCGCCCGGCTTGAAGCCGAGCACCCTCGCCTGCGCCGGCGCGTCCTCGGCGGTGATCCGCCCCTCTGCCAGATCCGTCAGGAAGTCGCCCCGTCCGCGCGCCGCGAGCTCGTCGTCCTGGCGGGCCTGCATCAGGACGACGGCCAGCAGGCCCGCGGCGCGTTCCGTCGCCATCCGATGGACCGTGAACAGCGGGGAACCGAGCGCGGGCACCACCAGGCGGGCCCGGACCGAGGCAGCGCCCTGCCCGCCTCCGGGCACATCCACCAGGACCGTGCCGGCCGGCGGCGACTCCCGCACGGCGGGCTGTCCGCGCAGCCCTTCCCACACCTGGAGCGGATCGGCGCCCGCCTGACCCGACTCGGAGTCCGCCGCGTACAGCAGCTGTCCGTCGGCCGTCTCCAGGAAGACCGGGTTCGCCGTGAAGTCGGCGAGGATACGCAGCACTTGCGGCACACCGCCCCCGCCGAGCAGTACCTCCGTGCACCGCCGGTGCACCTCCTCGGCGCGCCGCAGCAGCGCGTAGTGCCCGTTGACGATCTCGGTGTGGACCTCCTCCGTCACCGAGACGAACGGGACTTCGCGGTGCAGCTGCACCAGCGGCAGGCCCGCGGCCCGGGCCGTGTCCACGATCGCCGCGGGCAGCCGGCTGAAGCGCGGCCCCAGCTCCACCACCAGCGCGGCGATCCCGCGGTCCGCGAGCTGCCGTACGAACGCCCGCTGCTCGGCGGGCCGGGTGCCCAGGCCCAGGCCGGTGGTGAGCAGCAGCTCGCCGCCCTTCAGCAGCGACGCGATGTTGGGCACCTCGCCCGCGTGCACCCAGCGCACCGTGCGCTGCAGCCGCTCGGCACCGGCGACGACCTCCGGGAGCCCGGCGCGCAGCCCGGGCAGCTCCAGCGCCCTGCGCACGGTGATACCGCCCTGGGGCTCGCCTTGCGTGTCCACCAACTGTTGCCTCGCGCTTCCTTCGGGCCGTACGGGATTCGGACGCTACCCGGCGGGAGCGTTCCCGCACATCACCCGGGTCCGGCCGGACCGCGAGCGCTCAGGCGGCGACAGGGGCCGCGGGCCGGATGTTGTGGTTGAGGCGGAACACGTTGTCGGGGTCGTACTCGGCCTTCACAGCGGCGAGGCGGCGGTAGTTGTCCGCGCCGAAGGACGCGACGACCCGCTCCTCGCCCTCGAAGCCGATGAAGTTCAGATAGACCGCGCCGATCGACCAGGGCATCATGTCGGCGCGTGTGTCACGGACCCACTGCCGGGCCCGTGCGTCGTCCTCCGGCTTCTCCCAGATGGCGAAGGGGTGCACCGCCCATGGGGCCGTGCGCCACGGCACCGGATAGTGGTTGGTGCCCTCGGCCATCGCGCCGCCCATCGGGAACATGATGTGCTGGGTGCTCGTGGGCACGGGCATGGAACGGGCCCGGGCGGTGAAGACGTCCACGGCCTCGTCCGGGAAGCCGTTCAGATACTCCGCGGACCAGTAGTTCCGCATCCCGGCCGGGTCGTCGAGCATGCACTGCAGGTCCGCGTACGGCAGTTCGGCGACGACCTCCGCCTCGTGCGCGATGGACAGCAGCGGTTCGGCCACGTCGCGGGCCTCGGCCTCGGGTCCCGCGTAGGTGACCAGTACGGCGCAGGTCAGCCGGCCCACCAGATGCTCGGGTACGAACGGTTCGGGCGGTCCCGTCAGGTACAGCATTCCGCCGCCGACCTCGTCGGGTGCGGAAGCCATGAAGTCCCGGTAGGCGTGCGCCACTTCGACGCCGTCCTCGGGCTTGAACAGCAGCAGGACCATGGACATCGCGGGCAGCGGATGGAGCTTCAGCGTGATGGCGGTCGCCACCCCGAAGTTGCCGCCGCCGCCGTGCAGTGCCCAGAACAGTTCGGGGTTCTCGTCCGGTCCCGCGTGCACGGTGCTGCCGTCCGCCGTCACGAGTTCGACGGCCACCAGGTTGTCGCAGGCGAGGCCGAACTTCCGCTCCAGCCAGCCCGAACCGCCACCGAGCGTGAAACCGCCGACGCCGGTGGTGGAGGCCCGGCCGCCGGTGGTCGCGAGCGAGTGGGGCTGGGTCGCCCGGTCGAGATGACTGATGGTCGCGCCGCCGCCGATACGGGCGGTGCGGGCGCTCGGGTCGACGATCACGGTGTGCATACGGCGGAGGTCGATGACCAGTCCGCCGTCGTTGACCGCCATGCCCGCGACGCTGTGCCCGCCGCCGCGTACCGCGATCTCCAGATCGTGCTCGCGGCCGAAGCGGACGGCCCGGGCGACATCGGCGCCCGTCTCGCACTGTGCGATGATCGCGGGACGCCGGTCGATCATGCCGTTGAAGACGGCACGGGCCTCGTCGTACGCGGGATCCCCCGGGGCGATCGCATCCCCGGTGAGTTGTTCCCGGAGGCTGCTCAGTGCCGCCTCCGCCATGCTTCGGGACGCCATAAGGGCCCCCTTCCGAGGGCGCGACAGGATCTTTCCCATCGTAATCCTGATCGGCGGAGCCTGGTCAGTCGAAGGGCTCCGCCGATCACTGTCGCGCCTGTCGCTAGCCCCCGTACGCCCCGGACGCCGTCAGCCGCAGTGCCGTGTCGATGAGCGGAACGTGGCTGAAGGCCTGCGGGAAGTTGCCCACCTGCCGCTGCAGCTTGGAGTCCCACTCCTCGGCCAGCAGCCCCAGATCATTGCGCAGGGCCAGCAGCTTCTCGAAGAGCTTGCGCGCCTCGTCGACCCGGCCGATCATCGCCAGATCGTCCGCGAGCCAGAACGAGCACGCGAGGAACGCTCCCTCGTCGCCCGCCAGGCCGTCGACACCGGCGTCCTCGCCCGCGGTCGGGTAGCGCAGGACGAAACCGTCCTCCGTCGACAGCTCGCGCTGGATCGCCTCGATCGTGCCGATGACCCGCTTGTCGTCCGGCGGCAGAAAGCCCATCTGCGGAATGAGCAGCAGCGAGGCGTCCAGCTCCTTGGACCCGTACGACTGCGTGAAGGTGTTGCGGTCCTTGTCGTACCCCTTCTCGCAGACATCGCGGTGGATGTCGTCGCGCAGATCCCGCCAGCGGTCCAGCGGACCGTCGGCGTCACCGGACTCGATCAGCTTGATCGTCCGGTCGACGGCGACCCAGGCCATCACCTTGGAGTGCACGAAGTGGCGGCGCGGGCCGCGCACCTCCCAGATGCCCTCGTCCGGCTGATCCCAGTGCTTCTCGAGGTAGCGGATCAGCTTGAGCTGCAGCAGCGAGGCGTAGTCGTTGCGTGCGAGGCCGGTCATATGGGCCAGGTGCAGTGCCTCGGTGACCTCGCCGTAGACGTCGAGCTGGAGTTGATGGGCGGCGCCGTTCCCGACCCGGACAGGGCCGGAGTTCTCGTAGCCCGGCAGCCAGTCCAGCTCGGCCTCGCCCAGCTCCCGCTCGCCCGCGATCCCGTACATGATCTGCAGGTTCTCCGGGTCGCCGGCGACCGCGCGCAGCAGCCATTCGCGCCAGGCGCGGGCCTCCTCGCGGTAGCCGGTGCGCAGCAGGGAGGAGAGGGTGATCGCGGCGTCGCGCAGCCAGGTGTAGCGGTAGTCCCAGTTCCGTACGCCGCCGATCTCCTCGGGCAGCGAGGTCGTGGGCGCGGCCACGATGCCGCCGGTCGGCGCGTACGTCAGTGCCTTCAGCGTGATCAGGGAGCGGACGACGGCCTCCCGGTAGGGGCCGTGGTACGTACAGTGCTCGACCCACTCCCGCCAGAAGTCCTCCGTCGCCTCCAGCGATCCCTCCGGATCGGGCAGGGCGGGGGGCTGGTGGTGCGAGGGCTGCCAGCTGATCGTGAAGGCGATCCGCTCGCCGGGGGAGACCGTGAAGTCGGAGTACGTCGTGAGGTTCTTGCCGTACGTCTCGGTCGGGCAGTCCAGCCACACCGAGTCGGGCCCGGCGACGGCGACCGTACGGCTGTCGACCTTGTGCACCCACGGCACGACGCGCCCGTAACTGAAACGCATCCGCAGGGCGGAGCGCATCGGCACCCGGCCGCTGACACCCTCGACGATCCGGATCAGCTGAGGAGCACCGTCACGGGGCGGCATGAAATCCGTCACACGGACCGTTCCGCGCGGTGTGTCCCACTCCGATTCGAGGATCAGCGAGTCACCGCGGTAGCGGCGCCGGTCCGCCGTCGGCGGCTCGGCGTGCGCCGCGTGAGCCGGCCCCAGTCTCCAGAAGCCGTGCTCCTCGGTGCCGAGCAGGCCGGCAAAAATGGCATGCGAGTCGAAGCGGGGCAGGCACAGCCAGTCCGCTGTGCCGTCTCTGCAGACCAGCGCGGCAGTCTGCATGTCTCCGATGAGTGCGTAATCCTCGATGCGCCCGGCCACGTGTATCTCCAGTCGAACGGCCACTTCGCCCCGCGGGGCGCTTACTGCGGTCAAGGGTCGTTGACGAGCGCGGTGTTCCGGGTTGACGGGCGGGGATGTTGCCGTTACCGGCCTGGCTCGGCAGCGAGTGTCCGAGCAGGATACGACGCACCCTAGTCATCTGCGCGATGGTCTCGGCAACCCAGCTCCGCCGAACGGGTGGGCCAAGGGTGAGTTGTTGTGGAGCGTGATGCCCGTGTGACGGCGCGTGGCCGGAAGCAGCCTCCCCCCGGCGCTGATACCCTGGTACCCCGTGGACCGGTGGCCGTCCTGTGTCGAACAGGGGCCCCGAAACCGCAGCTGAAGGCACCCCCCGAGCGTCTCGGGTGGAACCGCCTGCATGCATCTCACCTCGCGACCACGGGAGCCCCCTCTTGGCGATGCCGACTCGATCCTCGACATCCGTGACGACCAAGCACATCTTCGTCACCGGGGGTGTCGCCTCCTCCCTCGGCAAGGGCCTGACGGCTTCCAGCCTGGGCGCGCTGCTCAAGGCACGTGGCCTGCGGGTCACCATGCAGAAGCTCGACCCGTACCTGAACGTCGACCCGGGCACGATGAACCCCTTCCAGCACGGTGAGGTGTTCGTCACCAACGACGGCGCTGAGACCGACCTGGACATCGGACACTACGAGCGCTTCCTCGACGTTGACTTGGACGGCTCCGCCAACGTCACTACAGGCCAGGTGTACTCGCAGGTCATCGCCAGGGAGCGGCGCGGCGAATACCTCGGCGACACGGTCCAGGTGATCCCGCACATCACCAACGAGATCAAGCACCGCATCCGCCGGATGGCGACCGACGACGTCGATGTCGTCATCACCGAGGTCGGCGGCACGGTCGGCGACATCGAGTCGCTGCCGTTCCTGGAGACCGTCCGCCAGGTCCGCCACGAGGTCGGCCGGGACAACGTCTTCGTGGTGCACATCTCCCTGCTGCCCTACATCGGCCCGTCCGGTGAGCTGAAGACGAAGCCGACCCAGCACTCGGTGGCCGCCCTGCGGAGCATCGGTATTCAGCCGGACGCGATCGTGCTCCGCGCCGACCGCGACGTCCCCACCGCGATCAAGCGCAAGATCTCGCTGATGTGCGACGTCGACGAGGCGGCCGTGGTCGCCGCCATCGACGCCAAGTCGATCTACGACATCCCCAAGGTGCTGCACACCGAGGGCCTGGACGCCTACGTCGTACGCAAGCTCGACCTCCCGTTCCGCGACGTCGACTGGACCACGTGGGACGACCTGCTGGACCGCGTCCACAACCCCGACCACGAGGTCGCGGTCGCGCTGGTCGGCAAGTACATCGACCTGCCCGACGCCTATCTGTCCGTGACCGAGGCCATGCGGGCCGGCGGCTTCGCCAACAAGGCCCGGGTCACGGTCAAGTGGGTCGCCTCCGACGACTGCAAGACACCGGCCGGCGCCGCCAAGCAGCTCGCCGACGTCGACGCGATCGTCATCCCCGGCGGCTTCGGCGAGCGCGGTGTCGACGGCAAGGTCGGCGCCATCCGGTACGCCCGGGAGAACCGCGTCCCGCTGCTCGGCCTGTGCCTGGGGCTGCAGTGCATCGTGATCGATGCAGCCCGGAACATCGCCGAGATCCCCGAGGCGAACTCCACCGAGTTCGACGCGGCCACCGCCCACCCGGTGATCTCCACCATGGAGGAGCAGCTGGCGTACGTGGAGGGCGCGGGCGACCTTGGCGGAACGATGCGCCTCGGTCTGTACCCGGCGAAGCTCGCCGAGGGCTCGATCGTGCGCGAGGTCTACGACGACGAGCCGTACGTGGAGGAGCGTCACCGTCACCGCTACGAGGTGAACAACGCCTACCGCGCCGAGCTGGAGAAGAAGGCCGGCATCCTCTTCTCCGGCACCAGCCCGGACAACAAGCTCGTCGAGTACGTCGAGTACCCGCGCGAGGTGCACCCCTACCTGGTGGCGACCCAGTCCCACCCGGAGCTCCGCTCCCGTCCGACCCGCCCGCACCCGCTGTTCGCGGGCCTGGTGAAGGCGGCCGTCGAGCGTCAGCAGCAGAGTGTGAGCACGACGGGCGAGTAGCCCTCAGGCGCTACGGTTGGCCGGGGTGCGCATCCAGCACGGGTGTGTACCCCGGTTCCATGGGGGCGCAGGGCCGTGCGGCGGAGCCGCGCGTGTCACGTCCCCCGGCACGGCACAGCGGGAGGACGACGCAGATGGCCATCAAGGACACCCCCGAGGAGTGGCAGGTCGCCGCGACCGCCACTCCGTTCCAGGGCAAGAAGACCAGTGTCCGCACGGACGACGTGGTCATGCCGGACGGCACGGTCGCGCGCCGCGACTACCAGGTCCACCCGGGCTCCGTCGCGGTCCTCGCGCTCGACCCGGAGGACCGCGTGGTCGTACTGCGTCAGTACCGGCACCCGGTGCGCCACAAGCTCTGGGAGATCCCGGCGGGTCTGCTGGACGTGCCCGGTGAGAACCCGCTGCACGCCGCACAGCGCGAGCTGTACGAGGAGGCACACGTCAAGGCCGGGGACTGGCGGGTGCTGGCCGATGTGTACACCACGCCAGGCGGCTGCGACGAGGCCGTACGGATCTTCCTCGCGCGCGATCTCTCGGACGCCGAGGGTGATCGTTTCGAGGTCGAGGACGAAGAGGCCGACATGGAACTCGCCCGGGTGCCCGTGCGGGATCTCGTCCGCGGGGTCCTCGCCGGCGAACTGCACAACAACTGTCTTGTCGTGGGCGTCCTGTCGCTGACCGCCGCTCGCGACGGCGACGGCCTCGACGCGCTGCGCCCGGCCGAGGCGCCCTGGCCGGCCCGCCCCTTCGACGCCTGACCATCAGTCAGTCCGAAGATCCGACAGTCCGATTGATCCGATCGGGCGATCCGTCGGGCACGCTCCGCCCGGTTCGTTGCAGAGAGTGAACTACGCTCGGAATGCCCGTGCGGAGTCCCTGCGGGCTCTGCTGGTGCGCGGACTGGACGGGAGCGTGGCCCGTGACGGATCAGGCGGTGGACGTGGACGGCCGGGCCGGTGCGACCCGAGACCAGTTCTTCGGACGCCAAAGGGAGTTGAAGTCCCTTCAGGCCGACATCGAACGGGCGGGTCTGGACACCATCGCGGGCCGCAAGGCCCCCCGCGCACGGGTCCTGCTGATCGCTGGAAGGCCCGGTTCGGGGCGTACCGCGCTTGCCGAGCAGTTCATCGGCGGCCTCGACGCCGAGTACCCCGACGGGGTGCTGCGCGCCCGGCTGACCGAACCGGGCGGACGGCGCGTCCCGACCGAGGAGACCGCACGCGATCTGCTGGACACCCTCGGCGTCGCATCGCCGCCCGGCGCGGACGAGGACGAACTGTCCGGCATGGTGCGCGACGAGCTCGCCGACCGCCGCATGGTCCTCCTGCTCGACGACGCCCACGACGCCGAACAGGTCGACGCACTGCTGCCCGACAATCCCGACACCCTGGTCGTGGCCGTCGCCGGGGGTCCGCTGACCGGCATCCCCGACGTACGGCCGTGCACGGTCGGCGGCATGGACGCAAAAGCGGCCATCGAACTGCTCGGCAGCTTCACCGGATCCGTGCGGATCACCGTGGATCCACAGGCTGCGGAGACCGTGGCGGAGGAGTGCGGGGGACTGCCCGCGGCTCTCGTCCTGGTCGGCGGCTGGCTGGCGGCCAGGCCCAAGATGTCCGTCGCCGACGCCACCCGGCAGCTGAGCGCCCTGCCCGACGACGGCGAGCAGCCCCAGGGCGCGAGGCCGCTGGCCCGTGCCTTCCGGCTCGCGTACGAATCCCTCACACAGACCAGCGCCCGGATGCTGCGGCTGCTGGCCCTGGCGCCCGCCGGTGTCGCCGATGTGCACACCGCCTCCGCGCTGGGCGGCTGCTCCGTCGCGGACGCCCAGGCCGTGCTGGACGATGTCGCGGCCCTCGGTCTCGTGCGCGTGGACGGGTCCCGGTACCAGGTGCCCGGCTCGCTCATCCCGATGCTGCGGACTCTCAGCGAGACCTGCGACCGGCCGGCCGAGGTGCAGCTCGCCCGGGCCCGGATGCTGGAGCGGACCGTACGGCAGCTGCAGGCGTGCCGGGCGGTCACCGAGCCGGAGGGTTCGCCGGCGCACAAGATGCTGGCCGGGCTGCCCCGGGCACTGAGATTCCCCGATGCCGAGGCCGCCGGGACCTGGCTGCGCGTCCGGCAGCCCGTACTGATGGCGTCCGCCCGTCTCGCCGTCGAGGACGGCGACCTGGACACGCTGGCCCGCCGGCTGGTCGCCGCGCTGGTCCGGGCGCTGGCCGCGCACCGGGGCACCGAGGCCGCGGCACCCGAGCTCTACGGGCTGCACCAGCTTGTGCTCGGCGTCGCCGAGCGCCGCGGGCTGCACCGCGAGGAGGCCGCGGCGCTGCTGAATCTCGGCGATCTGGACAGCCGGACGGGGCGCATCGAGGAGGCGCTCGGCCGCTACCGGGCCGCGCTGGACGCCGGACGGACGGCGAACGACGCGTATGCGATCGGCCGCGCGATGGAATCCGTAGGCGGGGCGTACCAGGAGCTGGGGGACTGGCAGCGGGCCGCCGACTGGTACGGAAGAGCGCTGGTCCAGCGCCAGGCGCGGGGCGAGCGTGCGGACGAGGCACGGCTGTACGGCCGCCTCGGCGCGGTGCACACCTATGCGGGCCGTTACGGCGAGGCGCTGCGCAGCTGGCGCGCGTCGGTGTCCGGGTACCGGAAGGTGGGCGATCTGCCGTCGCAGGCACGGGCTTTGAGCGAAGCGGCACGTGTCCAGGAGTACGCGGGACGGCCCGAGGAATCGCTGCACACCTGCCGCCAGGCGGTGGAGTGGGCGCGGCTGGCGGAGGACGACCGGCTTCAGGCAGCGCTGCAGCTCAGGCTGGCCGACACCCTCGACCGGCTGGGCGACCCGACGGCTGCCCGAGTGCACCGTGCGACCGCACAAAGACTGCTGGATGAGCAGGGCTCAGCCTGCGAAATCCGTAGTGCTTCGGCTGAGGATTAATGCTTTGTAAGGCTAGACAGCGAGAAATCCTTCATTAGACTGGCTCCGCCACGTGATTCCGTGGTGTCCTACGGATGCGCCCGGCGTATCCGGGTATGTATGGCATTGCCCCTGTATCCCCTGAGCCAAGGACCGTGATCGACGTGAAGGTCGGCATCCCCCGCGAGGTCAAGAACAACGAGTTCCGGGTGGCGATCACCCCCGCCGGCGTGCATGAGCTGGTGCGCCACGGCCACCAGGTCTTCATCGAGCACGACGCCGGCGTCGGCTCCTCGATCACGAACGGCGAGTACATCGCCGCAGGTGCCCAGATCCTGGCCACCGCCGATGAGGTCTGGGCCATCGCCGACCTGCTGCTGAAGGTCAAGGAGCCCATCGCGGAGGAGTACCACCGCCTCCGCAAGGACCAGACGCTCTTCACCTACCTGCACCTAGCCGCCTCCCGCGAGTGCACGGACGCCCTGCTGGAGTCCGGCACCACCGCCATCGCGTACGAGACGGTGGAGACCCCGAGCCGCGCGCTGCCGCTGCTGGCGCCGATGTCCGAGGTCGCGGGCCGGCTGGCCCCGCAGGTCGGCGCGTACCACCTGATGCGGTCCGTCGGCGGCCGTGGTGTTCTGCCGGGCGGCGTCCCGGGCACCCAGGCCGGCCGGGCCGTCGTCATCGGCGGCGGTGTGTCCGGCTGGAGCGCCACCCAGATCGCCGTCGGCATGGGCTTCCACGTCACGCTGCTGGACCGCGACATCAACAAGCTGCGCGAGGCCGACCGGGTCTTCGGCACCAAGGTCCAGACGATCGTCTCCAACGCCTTCGAGCTGGAGAAGGCCGTCACCGAGGCCGACCTCGTCATCGGCGCCGTTCTCATCCCCGGCGCGAAGGCGCCGAAGCTGGTCACCAACGAGCTCGTCGCCAAGATGAAGCCCGGGAGTGTCCTTGTCGACATTGCAATCGACCAGGGTGGCTGCTTCGAGGACTCGCACCCGACGACGCACGCCGAGCCGACCTTCCCGGTCCACAATTCGGTCTTCTACTGCGTCGCCAACATGCCCGGCGCCGTGCCGAACACCTCGACGTACGCCCTCACCAACGCGACGCTGCCGTACATCGTCGAGCTCGCCAACCGCGGCTGGGTCGAGGCGCTGCGTCGTGACCCGGCACTCGCTCTGGGTCTCAACACCCATGATGGCCAGGTCGTTTACCGTGAGGTCGCCGAGGCCCACGGTCTGCAGAGCGTCGAACTGGCCACGCTTCTCGGCTGACGGTCAACGCGGGTCGTCAACATTGCGCCCCCGGCCGGATCTTGCTGCGCGAGGTCCGGCCGGACGCATGTCCGAGGCCTTTGCGGCGCTCGCTCAACTCGCGTCGAACGTAACCCTTTAACCGATTCGCGCACCCTCGGAATCAGACGGCCGCACCCTCTCCCGAGGTCTGAGCACCCTTGACAGAAGAGTGTTCTCTTGTCGACACATCGGGCCGGGTCCGGTTGATTGTGTTGCTGCGGAGCGGTGACACGCCATAGAGTCGCCAACCGTCGGCATGATGCCACGCTGACCTATCGATAAGTTTCCTGGTCACGTCCAAGGAGGTAAGACGACTTGTGAATGAGTCGACATTTACTCCCGGGGGTGGTCAAGCAGGAACGTCTGTGCGGGGCCAGAGCCCGTCGGCCGGGCTCGAAGCTGTCGGCTCCGTCGCTGTCCGCACGTCCGCGACACACCAGGACACCACGCACATGACGACAGCCCACACGATGAAGATGATGGACGGCCTACACGTGAACGCCACGGCCGGCAACGAGAGTGGCCGAGAGTCCACCCACTTCGCCGCCTACGAGGAAGTCCCCGAAGGGCACTTCTACGACCCCGACGCCGAGTACGAGCCCGATCCCGAGTACGCGGCCACCCTCGCCCCCGACGCCGCGCGTCAGCGCCGCGAGCGGATCGGCCCCACCGGGCGGCCACTTCCGTACTTCCCGATCCCGGGCCCGCTGACCGATCACGGCCCCGCGAAGATCATCGCGATGTGCAACCAGAAGGGCGGCGTCGGCAAGACGACGTCGACCATCAACCTGGGCGCCGCGCTCGCGGAGTACGGACGGCGTGTGCTGCTCGTCGACTTCGACCCGCAGGGAGCCCTGTCGGTCGGCCTCGGTGTCAACCCGATGGAGCTCGACCTCACCGTCTACAACCTGCTCATGGAGCGGGGCATGGCGGCGGACGAGGTTCTGCTGAAGACCGCCGTGCCCAACATGGACCTGCTGCCGAGCAACATCGATCTCTCGGCCGCGGAAGTGCAGTTGGTGAGCGAGGTCGCGCGCGAGTCCACGCTGCAGCGTGCGCTGAAGCCGCTGATGTCGGACTACGACTACATCGTGATCGACTGTCAGCCCTCGCTCGGCCTGCTCACGGTCAACGCACTGACCGCCGCGCACAAGGTGATCGTGCCCCTCGAGTGCGAGTTCTTCGCGCTGCGCGGAGTCGCCCTGCTGACCGAGACGATCGAGAAGGTCCAGGAGCGGCTCAACCCCGACCTGGAGCTCGACGGCATCCTCGCCACGATGTACGACTCCCGCACGGTGCACAGCCGTGAGGTGCTGGCGCGGGTGGTCGAGGCCTTCGACGATCACGTCTACCACACGGTCATCGGGCGCACCGTGCGCTTCCCGGAGACCACGGTCGCCGGCGAGCCCATCACCACCTACGCGTCCAACTCCGTCGGTGCCGCCGCTTATCGCCAGCTCGCCAGGGAGGTGCTCGCCCGGTGTCACGCCGAGTGAGTCTGCCCGGGGCCGACGAACTGTTCCGTACGACCGGGGGCATGGCGCTGCAGGGTTCTTCCGGCGCGTCCGCGCGCCGGCAGGCGAACGGTGAGCCTCGAGTACCGGCGCCGGCGGGGGAGAGCGACCCGGTGGAGACGCCTGGGGCGTCCCCTGCCGCCTCCGAGGAGCATTCGGCGGCCGAGTCCGACGCGGGTGACGAAGGACGGTCCAGAGGGGCGGAGGAGGGCGCCAAGGGGCGCTCCCAGGACGCCGCGGGTCCTCCGGCGCAGGCGCGAAAGGCGCGGGGGCGTGGTGCGAACCGGCGGCCGAGCGGCCGTGAGCGCCACGACGAGAAGATCACGGTCTATGTCTCGGCCGAGGAGCTGATGGACCTCGAACACGCGCGGCTGGTGCTGCGCGGGGAGCACGGTCTGGCCGTCGACCGCGGGCGGATCGTCCGCGAGGCGGTCGCGGTGGTGCTGGCGGATCTCGAGCAGCGCGGCGACGCGAGCATCCTCGTACGACGTCTGCGCGGGCGCTGACGGTAGCCTGCGCGCTGCCCCTGCTTCTCCCGCCCCCTGGACCACGATGCCCCCGCCCGCTGACTCCACCCGCGTCCCGCGCCGCCCCCTGGGCGGAGGCCCGGGCGCGCCGCGGCCGGGGGCTTCCCCGCCCACTCCGCCCGTCCCCGAACCGGGGGCGGAGCCCTCGACCCCACCCGTCCCGTCGCCCCGCGACGAGGCCGAGCCCCCCGCGCCCCCGGCCGGCACGTCCTCCCCGGGCGCCTCCCCGGCCCCCGACCGCCTGGACGACGGCCGTGCGCCGGAGCCCGTCGCGCAGGCGGAGGAGGGGCAGGGCGGCACGGGGTCACCGGCGCCGGAGGCGCCGGAGACGCCGTACGTGCCGGAGCCACGGGACGTGTCGGAGGCGCCGGACCAGCCGGCACCGGAAACGCCGGCCGTGTCGGAGGCGCCGGACCTGCCCGACGCACCGGGGGCGCCGGACGTGCCGGGACCGGACGCACCGGACGCACCGGACGCACCGGACCCAGCCCCTGAGCGGTCGTCCGGCGGCGACGGAGCCGGTTCCGCGGCCGAAGAGGATGCCGCAGGTGACGGGCGGTTCACCGTACGGCTGGTGAACTTCGAAGGGCCCTTCGACCTGCTTCTGCAGCTCATCTCCAAGCACAAGCTCGACGTCACCGAGGTCGCCCTCTCCAAGGTCACCGACGAGTTCATGGCGCACATCCGCGGCATGGGCAACGACTGGGACCTCGACCAGACCACCGAGTTCCTCGTCGTCGCCGCGACCCTGCTCGACCTCAAGGCGGCCCGGCTGCTGCCCTCCGCCGAGGTGGAGGACGAGGCCGACCTCGCGCTGCTCGAGGCGCGGGACCTGCTCTTCGCGCGGCTGCTGCAGTACCGCGCGTACAAGCAGATCGCCGAGATCTTCAGCGCACGGCTGGACGCCGAGGCGCGGCGGTACCCCCGCACCGTCGGGCTCGAGGACCACCACGCCGAACTGCTGCCCGACGTCGTGATCAGCATCGGCCCCGACGGCTTCGCCCGGCTGGCCGTGAAGGCCATGCAGCCCAAGCCCAAGCCGCAGGTGTACGTGGATCACATCCACGCCCCTCTGGTGAGTGTCCGGGAGCAGGGCGAGATCGTCGTGGCCATGCTGCGCGAGCGCGGACAGATCACCTTCCGGGAGCTCGCGGACGACGCCGAGGACACCCTCACCGTCGTCGCGCGCTTCCTCGCCCTTCTCGAGCTCTACCGCGACAAGGCCGTCTCCCTGGCCCAGGAGGACGCTCTCGGAGAGCTGCTGGTCCAGTGGACGGGCGGCGACGCGGACGCCACCGTCACCGACGAGTTCGACCGACCCCCCGAGATCACGGAGGAGAAGGCGTGAGCGATCTCAAGCCCGCCCTCGAGGCCGTCCTGATGGTCGTGGACGAGCCCGCCACCGAGGAGCACCTCGCCAAGGTCCTGGAGCAGCCACGGCGGGCCGTGGCGGACGCCCTGCGGGAGCTGGCGGACGAGTACACCGTCCAGGGCCGCGGCTTCGAGCTGCGCCTCGTGGCCGGCGGCTGGCGTTTCTACTCGCGCGCCGAGCACGCCGACGCCGTCGAGCGCTTCGTCCTCGACGGCCAGCACGCCCGGCTCACCCAGGCCGCTCTGGAGACCCTCGCGGTCGTCGCGTACCGCCAGCCGGTCAGCCGTTCGCGGGTCTCGGCGGTGCGCGGAGTCAACTGCGACGGCGTCATGCGGACCCTCCTCCAGCGCGGTCTGGTCGAGGAGGCGGGCGCGGAACCCGAAACAGGTGCGATCCTGTACAGGACGACGAACTACTTTCTGGAGCGGATGGGCCTGCGCGGCCTGGACGAGCTCCCGGAGCTCGCGCCCTTCCTCCCCGAGGCCGAGGCGATCGAGGCCGAGACCCAAGAAGGGGTGCCGTCGTTCGATCCGGATGCCCCGGATACCGAGGACGCAGACGACAAGACGACGGAATTTTAATGCGAAGCAGCGGCAAGGACAGCAGCGGGCGCGGCAACTACCGGGGTGCCGGGAAGAGCCGTGACGACAAGCAGAAGCGCGCGGGCAAGCCCCGTCCCGAGGAGCGCCGCTACGACGTGGGTGGTTCATCCGAAGCGCCGAAGAAGGGCCGTGGCACAGCGGCACGCGGCGGCGCCAAGGGCGGCCCCCGGCAGTCCCCTCAGCGCGCCGGGGGCCGCAGCACCCCCTCGCGTTCGCGTGAGTACGACGCACGGACCGAGGAGCGCAACCGCGAGCGGTACGCGAACAAGCCCGAGGTGAAGACGCCCAAGACCTTCCCCGGCGCCGAGCAGGAGGGCGAGCGTCTGCAGAAGGTGCTGGCCAGGGCCGGCATGGGCTCGCGCCGCGCCTGCGAGGAGCTGATCGACGCCGGCCGTGTCGAGGTCAACGGCGAGATCGTCATCGAGCAGGGCGTCCGGGTGCGCCCCGAGAGCGACGAGATCAAGGTCGACGGCCTGACCGTCGCCACCCAGTCGCACCTCTTCTTCGCGCTGAACAAGCCGGCCGGCGTCGTCTCCACGATGGAGGACCCCGACGGCCGCCAGTGCCTCGGCGACTACGTCACCAACCGCGAGACGCGCCTGTTCCATGTCGGCCGGCTCGACACCGAGACCGAGGGCATCATCCTGCTCACCAACCACGGCGAGCTGGCCCACCGTCTCACCCACCCCAAGTACGGCGTGAAGAAGACCTACCTCGCCGCCATCCAGGGCCCGCTCCCGCGCGAGCTGGGCAAGCGGCTCAAGGACGGGATCCAGCTGGAGGACGGGTACGCCCGCGCCGACCACTTCCGGGTCGTGGAGAACACCGGCAAGAACTACCTGGTCGAGGTGACCCTCCACGAGGGCCGCAAGCACATCGTCCGCCGGATGCTGGCCGAGGCGGGCTTCCCGGTCGAACGGCTCGTACGGACGGCCTTCGGGCCGATCGGCCTCGGCGACCAGAAGTCCGGCTGGCTGCGCCGTCTGACCAACACCGAAGTCGGCATGCTGATGAAGGAAGTCGGCCTGTAGGCGGACCAACACCTGAGAAGCCCGTGGCACTTGGTGCCACGGGCTTCTCGTGTCTTGTGGGACCGGCCTCCCCACCTTTATAGTCATACTGACCATTAAGGAGGCGGGCGTGAGTCTCGCGAGCATTCTCGAACCCCTGCAGCAGCCGCTGTTCACCCTTCTCGACACCCCGGTGAGCTGGACCGAGGTCCTCGGCTTCGGCAGTGGTGCGCTCTGCGTCTGGCTCGTCGCCCGCCAGCACATCGCCAACTGGCCCATCGGCATCGCGAACAACCTGTTCTTCATCCTGCTCTTCGCACAGGCCGGCCTGTACGCCGACGCCGGCCTCCAGATCGTCTTCATCACCCTCGCTGTGTACGGCTGGTGGACCTGGACCCACGGGGGTGGACCAGGTTCCGGCGAACTCCCGGTGCGGCGCACGAGTCGCACCGAGTGGACGTGGCTCCTCGCGGCGGGGGTGGTGGGGACCGCAGGGCTGACGCTTCTCCTGGACCGCAGCACCGACTCGACCGTCCCCTTCTGGGACGCCCTCACCACCGCCCTGTCCCTGATGGCGACGTACGGGCAGTGCCGCAAGCGCGTCGAGTCCTGGTGGCTGTGGATCGCGGCCGACGTCGTCTACATCCCGCTCTACGCGTACAAGGATCTCTACCTGACGTCCGTGCTTTACGTCGGCTTCATGACGCTCTGCGTGATCGGGCTGCGCAACTGGTTGCGCGACCTCGCGACGTCGCGCAGGGAGCCCGTGGAGGCGACCGTATGAGCGCCTACCGGCACGGCCTGGTCCTGGGCAAGTTCTACCCGCCGCACGCCGGGCACCACCACCTCGTGACCACGGCGGCCGAACGCTGCGAGCTGCTGACGGTCCTCGTCTGCGCGGCATCCGTGGAGTCGGTCCCGCTCGCGGATCGCGTGGCGTGGATGCGTGAAGTGCACCCGGGCGTACGGGTCGTGGGCACTGTCGACGACATCCCGGTGGACATCAACGACCCGGACGTGTGGGAGGCGCACATGGCCGTCTTCCGCGCCGCCGTACCCGAGCCGGTCGACGTCGTCTTCACCTCGGAGACGTACGGCGAGGAGCTGGGCCGGCGGTTCGGGGCGGACGCGGTGTGCGTCGACCCCGACCGCACCCTCTTCCCCGTCTCCGGCACGGCCGTGCGCAAGGATCCCGTCGGCTCCTGGGACTTCCTGCGGCCGCCCGTGCGCGCGGCGCTCGCCCGCCGCGTCGTCGTCCTCGGCGCCGAGTCGACGGGCACCACCACGATGGCGCGTGCGCTGACCACCCACTACCGGCGGCGCGGCGGGATCTGGGCCAGGACCCGGTATGTGCCGGAGTACGGGCGGGAGTTCAGCGAGCAGAAGCTGGCGCGGCTGCGCGCCGAGCGTCCCGCGGCCGACTGGAGCGACGTCACCTTCGCGTCCGACGAGTTCCCCGTCATCGCCGGGCGGCAGACAGAGCTGGAGGAGGAGGCCGCCAGGGCCGGCTCGCCCGTGTTGTTCTGCGACACCGACGCCTTCGCCACGACCGTCTGGCACGAGCGGTACCTGGGCGGACCGAACGAGCAGGTGGCGCGGATCGCCGCACGCGGCAGGCAGCATCTGTGGCTGCTCACCGACCACGAGGGAGTCGCCTTCGAGGACGACGGACTGCGCGACGGGGAACATCTGCGGCCGTGGATGACCGGCCGGTTCGCGGACGAACTGGAGCGCACGGGACGCCGTACCGTCCGCCTCACCGGCTCCCACGAGCAGCGGCTCGCCACCGCCGTCGCCGCCGTGGACGCCCTGCTCGGCGAGGGCTGGGACCTCGCCGACCCCATGCCGGAGCGTCGCTGATGGCGGACTCCGTGCAGGACTACGACCCGGGGGCCTTCCCGCCCTTCGCCGTGACCGTCGACCTCGCCGTCTTCACGGTCCGCGACGGGCAGTTGCACGTCCTGCTCGTCCAGCGCGGCGAGGAGCCGTACCGGGGCGCCTGGGCGCTGCCCGGAGGCTTCGTACGGCCCCGGGAGTCCGCCGGGCTCGCCGCCCGCCGCGAACTGGCCGAGGAGACCGGTCTGTCGCAGCGGACCGTGGAGCATCTGCATCTGGAACAGCTGCGCACCTACAGCGAGCCGGACCGTGACCCGCGGATGCGTGTCGTGTCCGTCGCCTACACCGCCCTCCTGCCGGACCTGCCCGAACCACGCGGCGGAGGGGACGCGGCCCACGCCCAGTGGGTGACGCTCGCATCGGCATCGGGGCTCGCGTTCGACCACGACGAGATCCTCGCCGACGCCTACGACCGGGTCGGCGCCAAGCTCGAGTACACCTGCCTGGCCACCAGCTTCTGCCCGCCCGAGTTCACCCTCGGCGAGCTGCAGCAGGTGTACGAGACGGTCTGGGGAGTCGAACTGGACCGGCCCAACTTCCGGCGGAAAGTCCTCACCACACCCGGCTTCGTCGAGGCCGTCGAGGGTCCGCCGCGCCGTACCGGCGGCCGCGGGAAACCGGCCGCGCTCTACCGGGCGGGCGCCGCATCGGCGCTGCACCCGCCACTCCTGCGACCGGAAGGACGGCACGCATGACCGCCATGAGGACCACGAGGACCACCACCAAACAAGCGGCGACCGGCTCCCTGATCGGACTGGCCATCGGGGACGCGCTGGGCTTCCCCACCGAGTTCAGCACCGTGCCGGAGATCCTCGCCAAGTGCGGCCCGTGGCGGCAGATGGAGCTGCCGACGCCGGCGATCGTCACCGACGACACCCAGATGACGATCGCCCTGGCGCGGGGCATACGCACCGCGATGGACCGCGGGCTGCTCGTCGCCTCCCGGCTCACCCGGCCGGTGCGCGAGGAGTTCGTCGACTGGTACCACTCCCCGCAGAACAACCGGGCCCCCGGCCGCACCTGCCTGGTCGCCTGCCAGAAGCTCGACAGCGACCGCCCCTGGCAGGAGGCCAGCCAGATCGGCTCCAAGGGCTGCGGCGCCAACATGCGGGTCGCGCCTGTCGGTCTGGTGCCCGGCCTGAGCGAGGAACAGCGGGCGGGCGCCGCACAGTTGCAGTCCGCGCTCACCCACGGTCATCCCACCGCGCTCGCGGCCAGCGACCTGACGGCACGCGCCGTGTATCTGCTGGCGCAGGGCGCCGAGCCGATGGGGCTGGTGGGCCAGCTGCGTTCGTACGCGTACGAGAGCCGCAACCGCTACTACGAGCGCTGGCTCGGCAACCTCTGGACCTACTCCCACGACCCGACGCCCCAGGCCTTCATCGCCCGCGGCTGGGACGAGTGCCTCCAGGCCCTGGAAGGGGTCGCCGAGGCCCTGCGCACGGCCAACCCGGAGACCGACCCGTGCCTGGCCACCGGAGGCGGCTGGATCGCCGAGGAGGCCCTCGCCACCTCCCTGCTGTGCTTCCTCCTCTTCCCCGACGAGCCGGTCACCGCCCTGCGCCGGGCGGCCTGCACCAGCGGCGACTCGGACTCCGTCGCCTGCCTCACCGGAGCGTTCGCCGGGGCGCACCTGGGCGCCGCAGCATGGCCCAAGGAGTGGTCCGAGCGCATCGAGTACCGGAGCGATCTGATGTCGCTCGCGGCGCTCTGGGACGCTTGACCCATGACCGATCCGCTGGCCATGGACCTCGGCCCCGTCGTCGCCGAACAACCCGACGCGCTGCTCTTCGCCACCGTCTCCGGGGCACATCTGTACGGCTTTCCGTCCCGGGACTCGGACGTCGACCTGCGCGGCGTCCATCTGCTGCCGGTGGCGGAACTCGTCGGGCTGCACGAGCCGGAGGAGACCAGGTCGCGGATGTGGGACCGGGACGGCACCGAGATGGATCTCGTCACCCACGATCTGCGCAAGTTCGCGCGCCTGATGCTGCGCCGCAACGGCTACGTGCTGGAGCAGCTGCTGTCCCCGCTCGTGGTGCACTCCACACCGGCGCACGCCGAACTGGCCGCACTCGCGCCCGGTGTGCTCACCCGCCACCACGCCCACCACTACCGCGGCTTCGCGGGGACGCAGTGGCGCCTGTACGAGAAGACCGGTGAACTCAAGCCGTTGCTGTACACCTTCCGCGCGCTGCTCACGGGCATCCATCTGATGCGCAGCGGCGAGGTGCAGGCCCATCTGCCCACCCTGCTGGGCGAGGTGGATGCCCCGCCGTACCTGCCCGAGCTGATCGCGGCCAAGGCGGACGCCGAGCACGGTCCGGCATCCGGCGTCGACGCGGCGGTGGCACGGGCAGGTGTCGAGGCGCTGCACGGCGTCCTCGAGGAGGCGCAGCAGGCCTCACTGCTGCCCGACGAGCCCACCGCCCACAAGGCCCTCGGTGCCTTCGTGGTCCGCGTACGGCTGGAGAGCTGAGGACCGGCGTACGCGGACGAGGAAATCCTCCACGCGCGCACGGTCCGGCTCGTCCGGCAGCGGGGTGCGGGCCGCGGCCGCGTCGGCCTCGCCGGCGGTGCGGGTCATCCAGGACTCGACGTCGTGCCAGGTCACTTCGCCGCGCTTGACCGCCAGCAGCCGCTCGCGGTCCTCACCCACGTCGAGGACGAGCTCGCCCGTGCGCAGCAGATCGCGGCAGCTGGTGAGCAGGCGCAGCAGATGCATCGCGTGCTTCCAGCGCGGAGCGCCGTGTGTCCGCACGTCCGCCGCGAGCTTCTTGTGCTGGCCCAGCGCGTAGCGCACGAAGGTCTGGTGCAACGCGCGGGACAGGAACGCGTCGCGCAGGGCGAGCAGTTCACGGCCGGTGTCGTCGATGTGCTCGATGTGCGGGGAGTGCAGACACTCCAGGATGTTGGGATTCGCCCGGAGGGCCAGTTCGCAGAAGCGCTCCAGCTCCCAGGAGAACTGCTCGTCGGCGGGGCCCTCGATATGGGTGGGGGGCTTGTCGAAGCGCCAGTAGAGCGGCGTGGGCGCGAGGAAGATGCCGCGCCGGTCGGTGTCGCTGCCCTCCGTGGCCAGACCGAAAGCGCGCGACCCCATGACGCAGCGGTAGATCGTGTGGTCGCGCACCAGCTCTTCCGGGGTCATGCGCGACAGGCTACGTGAGCAGAATCGTGTCCCCGGAGACGGTGATCTGCTTCGGCGGCAGCGGCCGGGTGGCCGGGCCCTTCTCCACCGCCGCGTCCTCGACGCTGAACCTGCTGCCGTGACACGGGCAGTCGATGGTGCCGTCCGCGACCTTGTTCACCGTGCAGCCCTGATGCGTGCAGATGGCCGAGAAGGCCTTGAACTGACCCGACGTCGGCTGGGTGACCACGACCTTCTTGTCGGCGAACACCTTCCCGCCGCCGACCGGGATGTCCGCCGTCTTCGCCAGCTCCTCGCCCGCCGGCGGCTCCCCGGTACCGGAGCCCGTCGTCCCGGGCTCGGTGGTGCCGTCCGCGGGGGACGTCTGCTGCTCGGAGGCGCTCGCCCCGCCTTCGTCGCCGTACTCGCTGCATCCCACCACCAGCGCCGCGGCGCCTGCCGCACCCGCCGCCAGAACCGTGCGTCGCTGCGCGTCCATGGCCAGTCTCCTCAGGTAGTGACCCCGAACGTGCGGAAGAACCACAGCGCCGACGTCAGCCAGATCACCGTGAGCGCCGTGAAGGCGACCCCGCCGACGACGGGCAGCAGCCATCCGGGCAGCCGTTCCGCTCGCAGCAGGAGCATCTTGGCGCTGAAGGCCCCGAAGAAGAAGCACCCCACCAGCGAGTGCCACAACACGCGCGTGTCGTACGTCTGATAGCCCAACGCGTACAGGCAGTGGACGGCCACCGGCACGGCCACCAGGAACGCGGCCCGCCCCGACCAGCGGTGCAGCGCGGGCATCCAGTCGGTGGGCCGCACGCCCGGCAGCCGCCCGTACATCCCGGCCGCTGAGAGGATCTGGACGAGGGCGAGGGCGAAGGCCGCCGAGGCCAGCCAGGACTTGACGGCCGACGTGCTGCTGAAGCCGGCGAGATTGAACGCGGTGCCCGCCGGATCGTGCACGTGTCCGTACACCCCGAGGCCCACCGCGACCGCCGCGGCCACCAGCGCGGGCACGAGGTAGCGCGTCGCCCCCGGCCCGGCACGATGGCCGCCCGGCGGCACGGGGTAGGAGGCGGTGGCGGCGTTGGGATCGATGGGCGGACCGAAGCTCATGACACACCTCAGGGGACGACGGGGCGGGCGTTGAGCCGCGTGCCGTCCACCGTGACGGCGCCGGACGCGGGGTCGATCCGGGGTGCGGCGGCCGGCTTGCCGTCGCGGGTGACGATGCCCACCTGGGTGCCGTCCTGCAGGATGATCCAGCCGCCGTCGATCTTCGCACCGCGCACCTCGGCGGTGGCCCGGTAGAGGCCGGACGGTTCGACCACCCTGCGGACCGTGAAACGCCAGGTCCGCTTCCCGTCGTCGACCGTCCCGACGATCTCGCCGTTCCGCAGAGCGGCCACCAGTTCGGCGCCGTCGCTGCCGGAGAGCTTCATGCTGCCGTCGTCGGCGACAATCCCCTTCAGCCAGGACTCGCGGCTGCGGCCGTCGCAGAAGTACGCGATCGCCTTGTCGTCCCGTACGGACACCGAGACCGCGGCCGCGCCGTCGTCCGTGCGGCCCGCGTACTCCGTGCTCTGCTGCGCCGAGGCGCCGGGGGAAGGGGAAGGCGACGGCGTCGGCGCCTTGCTCGGCGTCGGTGAGGAGTTCGCCGGCGGTACGGAAGGGACCGGTGTCCGGGGCTGGGGGCTCTCGCCGTACGACGCCGGGGCGCGCGTCCCTGTCGTGGCGTTCAGGGACAGCATGAACAGTGCCAGCAGCAGCCCGGCCAGCAGCGTGAGCAAAGGACCTGAACGCTTCATGCAGGGCCTCCCCCTCGATGGGGCGTGCCTCGGAGCGGAGTGTGCGGGCCGGCCGTGCGCACGCAGACAACCATGCAACTGCACCCGGGGCCCGGCGTCCACCGGTTCGGGCTTTCGCGCGGGCATCGCGTCTCGGAGGACGGTCGCCGCGGCGACGCCTCCGTACACGTGACTACGCTGAAAGAAGCACCCGCACAGCTAAGGAGCACGACGTGGCGGTACGAGCGGTCCGTGGAGCCGTCCAGCTGGAACGGGACGAGGCCGGACACATGGACGAGCAGGTCAGCCGGCTGCTCACCGCCGTGCTGGAGCGCAATGGACTCGTCTCCGACGACCTGATCAGCGTCTGGTTCACCGCGACCCCCGATCTCCACAGCGACTTCCCGGCGGCGGCCGCGCGCAAGCTCGGCATCGTCGACGTACCGCTGATCTGCGCCCAGGAGCTGGACGTGGTGGGCGCGATGCCCCGCGTCGTACGGATACTCGCCCATGTCGAGTCCCATCTCGACCGCTCCGAGATCGTGCATGTGTACCTCGGAGCCGCCGCCGCTCTGCGCAAGGACATCGCCCAGTGAGAACCGCAGTCGTCATCGGAACCGGCCTCATCGGCACATCGGCCGCCCTCGCCCTCGTCAGCCGCGGCATCGCCGTCCATCTCGTCGACCACGACCCGGAGAGCTCGCGTACGGCGGCGGCGCTCGGCGCCGGCACGGACGAGGCGCCCGAGGGCCCGGTCGACCTCGCGATCGTCGCCGTGCCGCCCGCGCACGTCGCCGCCGCGCTCGCCGACGCGATGCGCGCCGGGACGGCCCGCGGCTACCTCGACGTGGCCAGCGTCAAGGGCGGACCACGGCGGGAGCTGGAGGTACTCGGTTGCGATCTGACCTCCTACATCGGTTCGCACCCGATGTCGGGCAAGGAGCGCTCGGGGCCGCTGGCCGCGACCGCCGACCTCTTCGAGGGACGCCCGTGGGTGCTCACCCCCACCCGGGACACCGACACCGAGGTTCTCAACCTCGCCCTCGAACTGGTCGCGCTCTGCCGTGCCGTCCCGGTCGTGATGGACGCCGACGCGCACGACCGGGCCGTCGCCCTCGTCTCGCACACCCCCCAGCTGATCTCCTCGATGGTCGCCGCACGCCTGCAGGAGGCCGACGAGACGGCGGTGCGCCTGTGCGGCCAGGGCATCCGCGACGTCACCCGGATCGCGGCGTCCGACCCCCGGATGTGGGTCGAGATCCTGTCCGCCAATCCGGGGCCGGTCGCCGATGTCCTCGCCGGAGTCGCCGCCGACCTCGACGAGACGGTCCAGGCGCTGCGGGCCCTGCAGTCCGCCGACGAGTCGAAGCGGCAGAGCGGCGTCGAGGGCATCGAGGACGTGCTGCTGCGCGGCAACGCGGGCCGCGCCCGGGTCCCGGGCAAGCACGGCGCCGCACCGACGGCGTACGAGGTCGTCGCCGTACTGATCAGCGACGAGCCGGGCGAGCTGGCGCGCATCTTCGCCGACGCGGGCCGCGCGGGCGTGAACGTCGAGGACGTCCGCATCGAGCACGCCACGGGCCAGCAGGCCGGCCATGTGCAGCTGATGGTGGTCCCGGCGGCGGCCCCCGTGCTCTCCGCGGCGCTGCGGGAACGGGGCTGGTCGATCCGCCAGTAGACGGCGGCCGGACCCCGCTTCGCCGGGTGCCGCCATCCGTGTGTCAAGAGGTGCCCCGGCAATCGGTAACCTTGACCGGGGCCCCTCGGCATTTCCGCCGGCCCTCTCCCGCAGACCAGGAAAGGTGTCCGACACCGTGGAATCCGTGATCGTCGCCATCGACGGCCCCGCCGGCACGGGCAAGTCGAGCACGTCCAAGGCCGTGGCCTCCGCTCTGGAGCTCAGCTACCTGGACACCGGTGCCCAGTACCGGGCGATCACCTGGTGGATGATCACCAACGGTGTCGACGTGTCCGACTCCGCGGCGATCGCCACCGCGGCGGGCAAGCCCGTCATCGTCTCCGGCACGGATCCGGCAGACCCGACGATCACCGTCGACGGCGTGGACGCCTCGGCCCCCATCCGCACCCAGGAGGTCAGCTCCAAGGTCAGCGCGGTCAGCGCGGTCCCCGAGGTGCGCACCCGGATCACCGAGCTGCAGCGGTCCATCGCCGCCGCCGCCGTGACCGGCATCGTCGTCGAGGGCCGGGACATCGGTACCACCGTGCTGCCCGACGCCGACCTGAAGATCTTCCTCACCGCTTCGCCCGAGGCCCGTGCGGCCCGCCGCAGCGGTGAGCTGAAGAACACCGACCTTGCGGCCACCCAGGAGGCCCTGGTCAAGCGGGACGCGGCCGACTCCAGCCGCAAGACCTCCCCGCTCGCCAAGGCCGACGACGCCGTCGAGGTGGACACCACCGACCTGACCCTCCAGCAGGTCATCGAGTGCGTCGTCACCCTGGTCGAGGAGCGGCGGGCCGCGAAGTGACCCTGCCGTCCGAGAGAGGGGCCGCGGTCGGGCGCCGCATCGGGATCGGGCTGATGTACGGGCTGTGGAAGCCGCGGGTGCTGGGCGCCTGGCGCGTCCCCGCCTCCGGGCCTGCGATCCTGGCTGTGAACCACGCGCACAACATCGACGGGCCGATGCTGATGGGCACCGCGCCCCGGCCCGTGCACTTCCTGATCAAGAAGGAGGCGTTCGTCGGCCCCCTCGACCCGTTCCTGCTGGGAATCGGTCAGCTGAAGGTGGACCGTACGACCGCCGACCGCACCGCCATCTCCAACGCGCTCGGCGTGCTGGAGAACGGCGGAGTCCTCGGCATCTTTCCCGAGGGCAGCCGCGGCGAGGGAGACTTCGCCTCGCTGCGCGCCGGTCTCGCCTACTTCGCCGTGCGTTCCGGCGCCCCGATCGTCCCGGTCGCGGTGCTGGGAAGCAGCGAGCGCGGCGGACGGTTGATACGGGGGCTGCCTCCGTTGCGCAGCCGGGTGGACGTCGTCTTCGGAGAGGCCTTCGAAGCGGGCGATGCGTCGCCGCGCTCCGACGGCAGGGCCGTGCGCGGTCGTGTGACGCGGAAGTCGCTGGACGAGGCGACCGTACGGATCCAGGAGCGGCTGACCGCCCACCTGGGAAACGCCAGGCGTCTCACCGGGCGCTAGGCCAGACTTGAGTAGTGGATCGCGCGATCCATCGATGAACGAGGAACGGACTTCATGAACGACCAGCACGACCACGGAGCGCTCGGCGATGCCGAGTACGCGGAGTTCATGGAGCTCGCCGCGGTAGAGGGCTTCGACGTCGAGGACGTCGAAGGCGCGATCGAGGAGGCCGGGCACGGCCCGCTGCCCGTCCTCGCCGTCGTCGGCCGCCCCAATGTCGGCAAGTCGACCCTGGTGAACCGCATCATCGGCCGCCGAGAGGCCGTCGTCGAGGACAAGCCCGGCGTCACCCGCGACCGCGTCACGTACGAGGCCGAGTGGGCGGGCCGCCGCTTCAAGCTCGTCGACACCGGCGGCTGGGAGCAGGACGTCCTCGGCATCGACGCCTCCGTCGCCGCCCAGGCCGAGTACGCCATCGAGGCCGCCGACGCGGTCGTCTTCGTCGTGGACTCCACGGTGGGCGCGACCGACACCGACGAGGCCGTCGTCAAGCTGCTGCGCCGGGCCGGCAAGCCCGTCGTCCTGTGCGCCAACAAGGTCGACGGCCCCAGCGGCGAGGCGGACGCCACGGCCCTGTGGTCGCTCGGCCTCGGCCAGCCGCACCCCGTCTCCTCGCTGCACGGCCGCGGTACGGGCGACATGCTCGACGCCGTCCTCGAGGCCCTGCCCGATGCCCCGGCGCAGACCTTCGGCACCGCCGTCGGCGGCCCCCGCCGCATCGCGCTGATCGGCCGCCCGAACGTCGGCAAGTCCTCCCTGCTGAACAAGGTGGCGAACGAGGACCGCGTCGTCGTCAACGAGATCGCGGGCACCACCCGTGACCCGGTCGACGAGCTGATCGAACTCGGCGGTGTCACCTGGAAGTTCGTCGACACGGCAGGCATCCGCCGCCGCGTCCACCTCCAGGAGGGTGCGGACTACTACGCCTCCCTGCGCACCGCGGCCGCCGTCGAGAAGGCGGAGGTCGCGGTGATCCTGATCGACTCCTCCGAGTCGATCAGCGTCCAGGACCAGCGGATCATCACGATGGCGGTCGAGGCGGGCCGCGCCATCGTCGTCGCCTTCAACAAGTGGGACACCCTCGACGAGGAGCGCCGCTACTACCTGGAGCGCGAGATCGAGACCGAGCTGGCCCAGATCGCCTGGGCCCCTCGGGTCAACGTGTCCGCCCGTACGGGCCGGCACATGGAGAAGCTGGTCCCGGCGATCGAGACCGCGCTGGCCGGCTGGGAGACGCGCGTCCCGACGGGACGGCTCAACGCCTTCCTCGGCGAGATTGTCGCCTCCCACCCGCACCCGATCCGCGGCGGCAAGCAGCCGCGCATCCTGTTCGGTACGCAGGCGGGCACCAAGCCGCCGCGCTTCGTCCTGTTCGCCTCCGGCTTCCTGGAGCACGGCTACCGCCGCTTCGTGGAGCGCCGTCTGCGCGAGGAGTTCGGCTTCGAGGGCACCCCGATCCACATCTCGGTGCGGGTGCGGGAGAAGCGCGGCCGCAAGAAGTGACGGCATGAGAAGGGCGCTGCCCCGGGACCGGTGAGGTCCCGGGCAGCGCCCTTCGTCGTACGTACCGCCTCAGCTGCTGCGTCGGGGGGCCGGGGGCAGCGCTGCCGGCTGGTGCCTGCCGCCCTGCGTCCGTGGGCTCTGGTACGGCTGCCAGCCGTTCCCCGGGTACGTCAGATGCCCGCCCGTGCCGAAGCCGCGGCTGCTGCCCAGCCCCGTCCCGAAGCCCTGGAAGTCGAGATCCTCCTCACCGGACCGGTCACCGGGCAGTGCCCGGAACGCCCTGCGGTACTCGGAGTACAGCGCGTCGTAGATGGGCGTGGGGGAGGGGCCGGACGATGCCTCGTGCGCGGGGCGCATGGCGGGGATCTGGCTCCGGTAGGGCGGTCGGGGTGGGTCGTATGAGTGCACGTACCTGCAACGACCCACACCCCCGGCCGTCACGCGTCCGGCCCGCCCGCCCGCGATCAGGTGCCGGCGAGCGGCATCGCGGCGGCCACCAGGCGCCCGCCCGCGGCGGCCTTCTCCAGCGCCTCACGCAGCAGGTCCTCGCGCGGCTGCTGACCGATCGAGCCGACCGGGGCGGCGAACACCAGCACGGTGTGCGACTTGTTGGCGGCGGCCCGCCAGCCGTCGGTGACCTGCAGGGGCTGGTGCGCCTGCCACCAGGCGACCGGGCTGCCGCCGCCGGTGCCCGGCTGGAGCACCGCGTGCAGCTGGCCCATCGCGACCAGCACCGACCAGCCGGGCAGCACCGACGGCCGCTGGTTGACGTCGGAGATCGGCACGAAGCCCTGCTCGATGAGCAGGGGCAGGAAGTCGTCGCCGCCGTTGCCGGTGGTGCCGGGGCGCGCGATCGGCGCGGTCGGCTCGACGACCAGGGCGGGGTGCAGTTCGCCCTCGATGAGCAGCAGACCGCTGGTGATGCCCAGCACGGCCTGCTGCCCCGGGGCCCCTTGCGTGGCCTCCTCGCCGGTGATGGAACGGACGGCGCCCTGCAACTGGTCCTCGGCGACCTGGACGACCTGCGAAGGGATGCAGGTGGCGTGGGCGAAGGCGAGAACGGCTGTCTCGTCGCCGACGAACAGGACGGTGCTGGTGCGCTCCTGCTCGGAGTCGCCCGGGGTGCGGCAGGAGGTGCAGTCGTAGCTGCCCGGGGCGTTCTCGCCGGCGAGCAGCCGGTCGGCTTCTTCGTCGCCGATCTCGGCGCGTACGTCCTCGCTGACGTCGAGCATGCGCGGCACGGGTGGCTCCTCGGACTTGATCACGTGCGCCGGGCGGTTCCCGGCTCATAAAGAGCTCAACGGGTGATCTGCGGCCGGGGTCACGCAACGGAGGGAACCGAATCGAACCGGGTGGATTTCGCTCACAGAGCGCCGCGCACCGGTCAGCCGGGTCCGACCGGGTGGGCTGTGGCGGCGTCCACGCGCGGCTCCGGGCGTCGCGGGAGTGCGCTGCCTAGCGTGACCCGATGCCGAGAATCAGCGCGTTGACCACTGCCGTCGCGGCCGTACTGCTGGCCCTCGTACCCCAGGGGAGCGCCCAGGCCGCGCCCTCGCCGACCTCCGCGCCAACCGTCCACTCCGCCCCCTCTTCCTGGGTCACCGCCTCCTCCCCGGACTCGTACGCCTGTGCCGCCACCGGGTGGCCCTGGAACTGTGTCGCCGAGTGCGAGAGCGGCGGGAACTGGCAGAGCAACACCGGCAACGGCCACTACGGCGGGCTGCAGTTCGCGCAGCCGACCTGGGAGGACTTCGGGGGCCTCTCGTACGCCCCGCGCGCCGACCTCGCGACCCGCGCGCAGCAGATCAAGGTCGCCGAGGCGGTCCTGCGGGTCCAGGGGTGGGGAGCCTG
This sequence comes from uncultured Actinomycetota bacterium, assembly GCA_963836215.1. Taxonomy (GTDB): domain Bacteria; phylum Actinomycetota; class Actinomycetes; order Streptomycetales; family Streptomycetaceae; genus Streptomyces. Next base: position 1,537,680 of record CAWIIU010000005.1, on the reverse strand, counting down.
GCCCGTCTGCTCGAAGCGGTACGGGCTCAAGGGCCGTGTCCACACGGTCCAGCCGGGCGACACACTCTCGGCGATCGCCGCGCGGTTCGACGTCGCGGGCGGCTGGGCCGCGCTGTACGCGGCCAACAAGGACGTCATCGGGAGCTCCCCGGACCGGCTGCAGACGGGGATGATGCTGGCCCTCCCCTCCTGAGCTCGGCGGGCTCCCCGCTGAACACGACGGAGCCGCGGCGCAGTTCATGGACGACCACGGGTCCCGGACTCCCGGCCAGCCCGGGCGGCAGCCGCTGCTCGGCGACGACGACCGCGGCGGCGAGCGAGCGGAGCAGTTCGTACGTACGCGCCGCGACGGACGGCGACATACCGATGGCGGGCTCGTCTACGAGGACGACCCGGGCGGGCGCCAACAGGGCGCGGGAGACCGCGAGCATGCGCTGCTCACCGCCGGACAGGGTGCCCGCGCGGCGGGCGAGCAGCGGGCGGAGGGCGGGATAGCCCTCGAGGGCGAGTCCGAAGTCGCCGGCCCGGGAGGCGAGTTCCAGGTTCTCGGCGACGGTGAGGGTGTCGTACACGGCCCGCAGGTCCGGTACGAAACACAGCCCGCGGCGGGCCCGTTCGTGCGCGTGGACACCCGTCACGTCGGCGCCGCGCCACAGCACACGGCCGGACGTGAGGGGCACGGTGCCCGCGAGGGCGCGCAGCGCGGTGGTGCGGCCGGAGCCGTTGCGTCCGAGCAGGACGGTGACGGTGCCCTCGGGAACGGGAATCCGTACGCCGTGCAGGGCCTCCAGGGGCCCGTACCGCACCCGCGCGTCGCGCAGTTCCATGGCCAGGGTCATCGCACGATCCGCCCCGCCTCCATGACATGCACGGTGTCCGCGATCCGCGCGACGAGATCGAGGTCGTGCTCGACGACGAGCACGGCCATCCCGTCCGCGGCGAGCGCCCCGAGAATCCGCGCGAGCGCCTCGGCCTCGACGGCATCGAGCCCGGCGGCGGGCTCGTCGCACAGCAGCGTGTGCGGCCGCCCGGCGAGTGCGCGCCCCAACTCGACCCTGCGCAGCACCCCGGTGGCCAGCCCGGCGGCGGGCAGATCCCGGACGCCCCCGTCGAGCCCGAGCAGCCGCAGCGCGGCCTCGACGGCGCCCGGATCCCGCCGGTGCCCCTGTTCGGCACCGATGCGGACGTTCTCCTCGACGGTGAGCGACGGGAAGACGGCCAGTTGCTGGAAGGTCCGCGCGATCCCGAGCCGGGTCCGGGTGTGAGCGGCCTTGTGGGTGATGTCGGCCCCGCCGAGCCGGATGCGCCCGGAATCGGGCCGGAGCGTGCCGCACAGACAGTGGAAGAGAGAACTCTTGCCGGCCCCGTTGGCCCCGACGAGAGCGGTGACGCACCCCCGGTGCACGACGAGATCGACCTCGTCGAGAGCGATGAACTCCCGGTAGGAGAGCCGGATGCGGTGCGCGGAGAGGGGCGCGGCCGGGGAGCGGGGGGCTGAGCGGGCCGCCGGGTGGGGTTGTGGGGTTGTGGCTTCGGGGGAGTCGTCCCGGTGTTCCGGCGGGCGGTGCTGCGGGGCTGTGGTTCCCGGGGAATCGTCCCGGTGCTCCGCCGTGCCGGGCGGCAGGTCGCCCGCTTCGCCGGAGCGCATGCCGGACGTGGCTCGGACTTCGGCCGCCGGCCCGGCGTGGTCGGCCCTCTCCGCATCGCCGAGGTGGGCCCCGGAGACGGCTTCACCCGTCGCGCGGGGCACGTCCTGCGGCTGCGGCCTGCCGCCTCGGGCGACCGGGGCCGCGCCAGGATGCCTGCCGTCGCCGCGCCCGCCCAGGACGCCTCCGGCCTCGCCGGGCCCGGCGAGACGTCCCGACGTCGAGGGCGGCGCCTCGGGGAGCTCGGGCCCGACGGTCGCCCGGCGGGGTGGGGTGGAGGCGCGGGCGGCCGGGCGGCCGGATGCGCCCGGCCCGCGCGCGGAGGCGGCGGCCGGCCGCCGCCCCACCCCTCCCGGCCGGAGACGCACCCCGCTCAGGCCACGCAGCAGCCGGTCCGGGAGATCCGGGACGCGGCCGATCAGGATGGCCAGAATGCCGATCAGCGCCGCCGCCACGCCTCCTCGCGCGCCAGCGTCCAGGCCCACCAGCAGAGCTGCCGCCACCAGCGGACCCAGGAGGTTGTCCGCTCCCAGGACCACCACCGCAGCGAACCAGAGCAGGCCGCGGACCGGGTCGTACGCCTCCGCGTCGAAGGCGCGCAGGCCCATGGCGAGCAGGCCGCCGCCCAGGGCCGCGAGTGCCGCGCCCGTGACGAAGGCGAGGAGTTTGAGCGCGGGGACGGGGACGCCCGCCGCCGACGCGCCCGGTTCGTGGTCGCGCAGCGCCGCGAGCGCGCGGCCCGCGCGCCCCCGGCGCAGTGCCGCGACGGCGAGCAACGCGCCTGCCAGCACGGTCAGTTCGACGATGTAGAACGCCCGGTCGGAGGTGAGACCCGCGGGCCGCGACATCGTCAGCCCTGCCGTTGCGTACGGCTGCGCGAAGACGAAGCGGCTCACGCCCACTCCCACTGCCAGCGTCGCGAGCGCGAGCGCCAAGCCGTGGCGGCGGATCGCCGGCCACCCGGTGAGCAGCCCGAGCGGCGCGACGAGGAGCACCGCGACGACCAGTGCTGCGAGCTCCGGCAGCTCCGGCAGCCCGGGGAACCGGCCCGCCGCCAGCAGCGCCGTGAACAGTGCGCCCAGGCCCGCGTACGCCGCCTGGCCCAGCGAGATCTGGCCGCCGCGGCCCGTCACGACCACCAGTGACAGCAGGACGACCGCCAGGGCGGGCACCTGGACCGCGGTGTGCAGGTCCGTGCCCGCGAACCCCAGCGGCAGCAGGAACAGGACTCCCGCGACCACCCACAGTCCCGCCGGTACCCGTACCGCGGCCACGCCCGCGCGGACCGGCGTGCCCCGCCACCCGGCGCCCACCCCCGGCAGCACCAGCGCCGCGACCAGCAGCGCCACCACGAACAGGTTCGCACCCACCGCCTGGAGCAGCGGCTCCTCCCACCCCGACGGATGCAGCCGGGTGAGCTGTGCCTGCGCGACCCCGATCGCCAGCGCCGCGGCCACCGCGACCGTCAGGCTCCGCATCCGCGCGATCACCGCGACCGCGATCACCTCGACGACCAGCAGCGGCAGACCGTACGGATCGAGGCGTAGGTAGGGCGCCAGCAGCACACCGGTCAGACCGGCCGTGAACGAGCCGAACGCCCAGCCCACCGCCGACACCCGGTCCGCGTCGATACCGCCCAGCGCTGCGAGCGTCCGGTTGTCCACGACCGCGCGCAGCTCGCGGCCGAACGGGGTCCACCGGGTGACCGCGGTGACGAGGACGCCCAGCACCAGTACGGCCGACAGCTGTGCCCAGGGATCGTCCGGGAGCAGCTTCGGCGCGTCGGCCCGTGACCCGCTGCCCCACAGCAGCGCCGCACCGCCGACGAGCAGGACGAACACGCCGATCGACGCGACCAGGGACCGCGCCGGATCGGCCCCCGAACCGCCCGAGACCGCAGAGGTGGCGATCGGCCGGAACACGAACCGGTCGAGGACCAGCCCGATCCCGGGCGCGACGACCAGCAGGGTCAGCGCCGCGGCCGGCACCAGCGGCCACCCCCACTCCACCACCGCCTGACGCAGCACATACGCGCACACCATCGCGATCGCCCCCTGGGCGAGGTTGAGCACCCCCGTCGCCCGGTAGGTGACGATCAGACCGATCCCGGTGAGCGCGGCCGCACTGCCGACCGCGAGCCCCGCGAGGGTGAGGTCGTACGTCAGTGAGCTCACCGGTCAGATCCCGGGCTCGCAGACGGGGCACGGGCCCAGTTGCCGGTCCCCGACCGGCTCGGCCTCCGGTTTGCCCGCGACCAGCGGGCAGTCGGGCCGGTGCGCCAGCGTCCCGCCGGGCACGCACAGCGGCGGCCCGTCGGACGACGGCGCGTCCCACGGCGGCACATCGCCCGCCACCGGCAGCTCATCCGGCTCGTCCCGCCCGTCCACGGCAGGTTCCCCGCGCCCCGCCGACGCGACGAGTACCGCCCCGGCCACCAGGAGCGCCGCACCCGGCACCGTGCAGGAAGCCAGATAGGGGATCTGCCGTTCGAAGAGGCGTTCGCCGGAGACTCCGTACCAGCCGATGACGCACAGGACCGCCCCGCAGGCCACGCTCGCGAGGCCGCCCCACCACAGCAGTCGGGATGTCGGCATCGGAGGCCCTCCGGCTCTGGTGATGTACGCCGATTCCTTGCACTATGCCCTGAACCGTCAGACGCTGGAAGCCGACAACCGGTGGTGAGCCAGATGGTCCGTGTCAGGCATGCGGGACCCGCGGCATGGGCAGCAGTCGCGGTCCTGGTACTCGTCCCCGCCGCCGCGGGATGCTCCGACAGCGACTCCGGCGGCTCGGACTCCACGCCCACCCCGACGGCATCGGCTCCGGAAACGACGGAGCCCACCGGCAGTGCGCAGGCGGGCGACGGGCCGCAGGACCCGGCCGCCGCGACGGCCGAGATCGAGAAGGCGTGGACGACGTTCTTCGACCCGAAGGCGACGACCGACGCCAAGGTCGCGGTCCTGGAGAACGGCGACGAACTGCGTCCGCTGCTGACCGCGTTCGCCAACGACAAGAACGCCGCACAGACCTCGGCCAAGGTCACCGACGTGCAGTTCACGTCGGCCACCGGAGCCACCGTCACCTACGACCTGCTGGTCGGCGGCACCCCCGCCCTGCCCGGCGCGAAGGGCACCGCCGTCGAGCAGGACGGCGCCTGGAAGGTGTCGGTGAAGACGCTGTGCGCCCTGGTGAAGATCAGCGGCAATGCGGCCGCGCCGGGCTGCTGAAGCTCTGCTGCTCGCGGCACTCCTGACCGGGAACGCCGCCTGTGGCAGCCGGCTGCCCGAGAGCGCCTTCGAGAGCTCCCCGTCACCCGTACGCAGCAATGCCGCCGCACCGATCCGTGTCGGCATCATCGCGAGCGCGACCAGCCCGGTCGGCGGCGCGGCCCTGACCGGCCCCGGAGAGGGCGCACGAGCCTACTTCGACGCCCTCAACGCCGCGGGCGGCATCAACGGCCGCCGGGTCGAGGTCATCAGCTGCGACGACGGCGGCAGCGGCGTGGGCAACAACGAGTGCGTGCACAGACTCGTCGACGAACGGAAGGTCTTCGCCCTCGTCGCCACCACCGCGCTCGACTACGCGGGCGCGCCGCAGGTGGCCAAGGCCGGCGTCCCCGACTTCGGAGGCCAGCCGATCGGCCCCGCGTACGACACCTATCCGCATCTGTACGGGATCTACGGAAGCCTCGCCCCGCGCACCGGCAAGGCGCCCGGCTGGAACGGCACGCTGTACGGCGGCACCGAGGTCTACCGCTACTTCAAGGCGACCCAGGGCGCCCGTACCGCGGCCGTCGTCTCCTACAACCAGGCCTCGTCCGCCGCGTACGCCCGGCTGGTCACCCAGGGACTGAAGGCCGAGGGCTACCGCGTCGTTCCCGAGCAGGTCGATTTCGCGCTGCCCAACTTCCGTGCCGTCGCCGCCGATCTGAAGGACCAGGGCGCCGACCTCGTCTTCGACGCGCTGGACAGCCACGGCAACGCGCAGCTGTGCGAGGCGATGGACGCCGCCGGCGTACGCGTCACCGCCAAGGTCACCAACGTCCAGAACTGGACGTCGACCGTGCCCGAGGACATCAAGAACGCGCCGGCGTGCCGCAATTCGCTGTGGGTCACCGGCTCCAGCCGCAGCTACGAGGACGCGGCCCACCCCGCCGTACGCGAGTTCCGCGAGGCGATGAAGGACCGTCAGCTCTCCCAGTGGCAGCTGGAGGGGTGGGCAGCGGCCATGTGGTTCACCGACGCGGCGAAGTCCTGCGGGGCCCACCTCACCCGGGCGTGCGTCGAACGGTTCGTCAACCGGCCGGAGCCGTACGCCGCGCGCGGCCTGCTGCTCCCCGTCCGCTACGAACACCTCGCCGAGCCGCCCGAGTCACGCCGAACCTGTCTCTCCGTGGCCCGCTGGCAGGACGGCCACGGCTGGGTCACCCAGGGCGACATGTCGCGAAACTGTTTCACCGTCCGTCAGCTGCCGTACCGGCCCTGATCGCGCGGGTAGAGTCAACGGCGACCGCACAACAGCACGGGGGGCGCTACGGCGCATGCGTATTTCATTTCTGCTGCACAACGCGTACGGCATCGGCGGGACGATCCGTACGACGTTCAATCTGGCCCGGACACTCGTCGACCGGCACGACGTCGAGATCGTCTCCGTCTTCCGGCACCATGACGAACCGCTCATGGGCGCACCGGCAGGTGTGACCATGAAGCACCTGGTCGACCTGCGCCAGCACAGCCCGGACTTCGACGGCAACCACCCCGACCACCGGCGCCCCGCGAAGGTCTTCCCGCGCGGCGACCTGCGGTACAAGCAGTACAGCCGTCTCTCCGACGCCCGGATCGCCGCACATCTGCGGGCACTTGAGACCGATGTCGTCGTCGGCACCCGGCCCGGTCTCAATGTGCACATCGCCCGGCAGACGCCCCGCGGCCCGGTACGTGTCGCGCAGGAGCACCTCACGCTCGACAGCCACGGGTACCGGCTGCGCCGCGAGATCGGGCACCGCTACCCGTTGCTCCATGCCGTCACCACGGTCACCGAGGCGGACGCCGAGGCCTACCGCTCGCGGCTCGGACTGCCCGGTGTGCGCATCGAGTCGGTGCCCAACAGCGTGCCCGTGCCTCCCGTCGCGCCCGCGGACGGATCCAGCAAGTGGATCGTCGCAGCCGGCCGGCTCACCAAGGTCAAGCGCTACGACCTGCTGGTCAAGGCGTTCTCCAAGGTGGTTGCCGTCCGCTCCGACTGGAGACTGCGGATCTACGGCACCGGGGACGCCACGGGCAACGAGAGAAACGCCCTGCGCGCCCTCATCGAGGAACGCGGACTGCACAATCACGTCTTCCTGATGGGACCGGCCAACCCGCTGGAGCCCGAGTGGGTCAAGGGCTCGATCGCCGCCGTCACCTCCAGCCGCGAAGCCTTCGGCATGACGATCGTCGAGGCGATGCGCTGCGGGGTTCCCGTCGTCGCCACCGACTGCCCGCACGGCCCCCGGGAGATCATCGAGGACGGTGTCGACGGGCGCCTGGTGCCGGTCGGCGATGTCGACGCGATCGCGGACGCACTGCTCGGACTCGTCGTCGACGACGAGTTGAGGATGCGTACCGGGGAGGCGGCGCTCACCGCGTCCGCCCGCTTCGACCCCGCGCGGATCGCGGAGCGCCACGAGGCGCTGTTCACCGAGCTCCTCGGCCGCCGCGACCGAGGCGGACCGGCCGTCGCCCTGCGCGAAGCGATGTACCGCGGCCGGGGCGCGCTCTACGACCTCGCGTACTCCCTGCGCCATCGGGCCGCCGATGTGATCCGGAAAGAGAAGAAGACCTCATGACCGTGTCCACCAGCTCGCCCACGGAGTCCGCCGAGTCGGCAGAGGCCACCGGACACCGCGCACCGCGGGCCGACTGCGTCGTGGACGCGGCCGGAGACATCACCTTCACCCTGGCCGCGTCCGGCGCGCCGGCCACCGAACTGGTGCTGAGGCGGCGCGGCGAGGACACGGCGGACGAGGTGCGCCTGCCGTTGACCGCTTCGGACGACGGGCGTTCGCGCGCGGACCTGCCCAGGGGGACCGAGCTCGCCGAGGGCCGCTGGGACGCGTGCACCGAGAGCGGCGACGCCATCGAGCCCGGTATCCGTGATGTGCGCACGCTCCTCGACCAGGTGCCCGACTCCGGTCCGGTGCGCGTACGCATCCCCTACCCGACGGCGGACGGCCGCCTCGCCCTGCGCTGCTGGGTCCGCTCGCCGCACGCCGAGGCCGGCGAGATCGGCATCGCGCCCGAGCAGGGCGCGATGACGGTGGAGGGCAGGCTGTACGGGACGCGGCTCGGCGAAGGTGCCGTGGCCGAGGCCAGGCTCCGCTCCGGGGACGCCGTGCACACCGTGCCGGTGACAGGCGCGGACGGCGCCTTCGTCTTCACTCTCCCGTACGCGCCGATCGCCGAGGCGTCCGGCGGCGCGGACCGGTGGTGGGACCTGTGGCTGCGCCCGGCCGCGGACGCCGCCGCGACGCGGATCTCCCGCATCCTCGACGACGTGTGGGACAAGAAGAGCATCTTCGTCTACCCGGCGCAGGCCACGGCCACCTCCCAGGTCGCCGCTCCGTACTACACAGGCGACAACGACCTCTGCATCCGCCTCACGGCAGCCTCCTGAAGAACCCTTGAGGACAGTTGCTGTCCTCAAGGGCTGGCAGACTCGCAACCATGTTGGAGACCTCGGCACGACTGCTCCGCCTGCTCTCGCTGCTGCAGGCGCACCGCGAATGGTCCGGCGCCGATCTGGCGGACCGGCTGGGCGTCACACCCCGGACCGTGCGGCGCGACGTCGACCGGCTGCGCGAGCTCGGCTATCCCGTCAACGCGAGCCCGGGCACGGGCGGCGGATACCAGCTCGGCGCGGGCGCCGAGCTGCCGCCGCTGCTGCTCGACGACGAAGAGGCGGTCGCCGTCGCCGTGGGGCTGCGCACCGCCGCCGGCAACGGCATCGAGGGCATCGGCGAGACCTCCGTACGCGCCCTGGCGAAGCTGGAGCAGGTGCTGCCGGACCGGCTCCGCCGCCGGGTCGGTGCGCTCAACGCCTTCACCGTGCCCATGCTGCGCGCGCCGAGCTCCCAGGTCGACGCCTCCGTTCTCACCGAACTCGCCAACGCCTGCCGGGACAGCGAGCGACTGCGCTTCGCCTACCGCGACCACGAGGGCTCCTCCACCCGCCGGACCGTCGAGCCGCACCGCCTGGTGTGCACGGAGCGCCGCTGGTATCTGGTCGCCTGGGACCTGGACCGCGGGGACTGGCGTACGTTCCGGGCGGACCGCATCACCCCGAAGCCGCCGCACGGCCCGCGCTTCACCCCGCGCACCCCGCCGGCCGAGGACCTCGCCGCGTACGTCTCCCGAGGCGTCTCGACCCGCGGCTATGCCGCGCAGGCGACCTTCCGGCTGCGGACCTCCGCCGAGGCGGCGGCGCAGATCATCGGGCCTTCCGACGGTGTGATCGAGGCGATCGACGACGGGAGCTGCCTGCTGCGCACGGGTGCGGCCAGCCTCGATGTGATGGTGATCCATGTGATGCTCATGGGCGTCGACTTCGAGGTGGTGGAGCCGCCCGGGCTGACGGACCGCATCAGGACGGTCCGGGACCGGCTTTCCCGCGCTCTGGACCGTTCTCCGGCTCTGGACTCCGCTCGCTGACCTGGTCGTGCGGAGAGTCCGGAACCGCCTGGCGCGCGGCCGCGTACGCGGGGTGGTGCAGATCGAAGGCGGGTGACTCGGAGCGGATGCGGGGGAGGGCCACGAAGTTGTGGCGGGGCGGCGGACACGACGTGGCCCACTCCAGCGACCTGCCGAACCCCCAGGGGTCGTCCACCCCGACCTTCTTCCCGTACTTGGCGGTCTTCCAGACGTTGTAGAGGAACGGCAGCGTCGACATGCCGAGCAGGAAGGCACCGATGGTCGAGAGGGTGTTGAGCGCCGTGAAGCCGTCGGCCGCGAGATAGTCCGCGTACCGCCGCGGCATGCCCTCCGCGCCCAGCCAGTGCTGCACCAGGAACGTCGTGTGGAAGCCGATGAACAGCGTCCAGAAGTGCATCTTGCCGAGCCGCTCGTCGAGCATCTTGCCCGTGAACTTGGGCCACCAGAAGTGGAAGCCGGCGAACATCGCGAAGACCACGGTGCCGAAGACGACGTAGTGGAAGTGGGCCACCACGAAGTAGGAGTCGGTGACATGGAAGTCCATCGGCGGCGAGGCCAGGATGACGCCGGTCAGACCGCCGAACAGGAACGACACCAGGAAGCCGACCGCCCACAGCATCGGCGTCTCGAAGGACAGCGAGCCCTTGAGCATCGTCCCGGACCAGTTGAAGAACTTCACCCCGGTCGGGACCGCGATCAGGAACGACATGAACGAGAAGAACGGCAGCAGCACCGCTCCGGTCGCGAACATGTGGTGCGCCCACACCACCACCGAGAGCGCGGTGATCGCCATCGTGGCGCCCACCAGCGTGAGGTAACCGAAGATCGGCTTGCGTGAGAAGACCGGAAGGATCTCGGTGACGATGCCGAAGAACGGCAACGCGATGATGTAGACCTCGGGGTGGCCGAAGAACCAGAACAGGTGCTGCCACAGCAGCGCCCCGCCCGACTCCGGCTGGAACACCATCGAGCCGAACCGCCGGTCCGACTCCAGCACCAGCAGCGCCGCTGCCAGCACCGGGAACGCGAACAGCACCAGGATCGACGTGAACAGCACGTTCCAGGTGAAGACCGGCAGCCGGAACATCGTCATGCCGGGCGCCCGCATCCCGACGATGGTGGTGATGAAGTTGACCGCGCCGAGGATCGTGCCGAAACCCGCCAGGGCGAGACCCATGATCCACATGTCGGCGCCGATGCCCGGGGTGCGCTCCAGCGAGTTGAGCGGCGCGTAGGCGAACCACCCGAAGTTCGCGGGGCCTGTCGGCGTGAGCATCGAACCGAGCACGATCAGTCCGCCGAAGAGGAACAGCCAGTACGAGAGCATGTTCAGCCGCGGGAAGGCCACGTCCGGCGATCCGATCTGCAGCGGCATGATCTCGTTGGCGAAGCCCGCGAAGGTCGGCGTCGCGAAGAGCAGCAGCATGATCGTGCCGTGCAGGGTGAACGCCTGGTTGAACTGGTTGTTGCTCATCAGCTGCAGCCCGGGCCTGGCCAGCTCGGCGCGCATCAGCATCGCCATCAGCCCCGCGATCATGAAGAACACGAACGAGGTGACGAGGTAGAGGTGCCCGATCTTCTTGTGATCGGTGGTGGTCAGCCAGTCCACGACGACCCTGCCCGGGTGACCCGTCTCCACCCGTCCGGCCGTGGCCCCGGCGGTCTCCGTCCCGGTCCCCATCACTGCCCCCTCGCTGTCTGCGGCTCGGGCCTGGTTACTTCGCCGGACGGGGGACATGATGCTCGCGCCAACGGGGAAGGCGACAGGGTGCGTAAGGAAGCGGTGAATTCTTCACTGTCCGTCAATTCACCCTCCGGCGCTCGCCCCGGACAATTCCACGCGGGAATTTAGCATGATCAGCATGCTGTTCTGAATTACCACGGGCGCAGTGTTGAACTGCTCGTTCGGGTGACAGACTTTGACCTGAACGCGTGTCGTTGTCCTGTGACAGAAGCGTGACAGCCGAGGCACCCGGGGCCCGTGAAGCCTGATAGGGGCTGCGCTTCCGTCACCGTCCGCTGCCGCCTACGGTGGAGTACATGGCACCGATACCGAGCCCATCCGCACAGCCGGACGACGCTCCCGAGTCGTATCTCGGGCTCTCCGAGGAGAGCGCCGAGCAGCAAGCCCGCGAGCGCGGCTGGACCACCGTCAGAGCCCTGCCGCCGGGCTCGATCGTCACCATGGAGTACCTGCAGGGCAGGCTGAACTTCGAGGTGGACGGCGGCACCGTCATCCGTTGCTGGCCGGGCTGAGCAGCGCCTGAGCCGCTGCTCGTCGCCGTAGGCCCGTGAAGAAGGCCCCGACCGGAATCCGGTCGGGGCCTTCGCCGTGCGCGGGGCAGCTGTCCTGTGCCGGATCAGCCGCCCGTGACGGGCCTGGACGTGGGCGGACGGCGGCTGCCCGAGGGCGAGAGCGGCGTCCGCTCGGACCGCACCGGGTGCGGCCTCTGCTGCGTGAGCTGCGTGCTCGGTCTGCCGGGGGCGCCGGTGCCGGACAGGCCGCCCACGGCTGCCACCGGCTCACGGGCCGAGCCCTCTTCCTGGGGCCCGCCCATCGGCGGGACCATCCCGGGCCTCGGGCCGCCGGCTGCGACCGGCAGCGAGGGAGCGAGCCGACGGCGCGCGCGCCACTGCTCGCGTAGTTCGAAGATCCAGGCCTCCGAGCGTCCGATCAGCGGCTCGCACCACGGGAGCGCGAGCAGGATCAGCAGCCCGGCCGCCCAGCCGAGCACCACATCGCTCAGCCAGTGCGTACCGAGGTACACGGTGGTGAGACCGACACCGAGCGAGACGGTGGCGGACAGGGCCGACAGATAGCGCCTGGCCAGCGGAGTCGTGGCCAGATAGGCCAGGATTCCCCAGGTCACAACGGCGTTCGCGGTGTGACCGGAGGGAAATATATCGCCGCCGGCGAAGAGCTCGGCCGATCCGATCTCCGTCGCGTAGTGGGGGCCGAGACGGCCGAGACCGATCTTGACGGCACCCACCGTCGCATTGAGCAGCAACAGGGATACGCCGAGCACCAGAAGGGGCCGCAGGGTGTGCTGACGCCAGGAGCGCCAGCCCAGCCATGCGGCGACCATCACGGCGGTGGGGCCACGCTGGCCGAGGACCACGAAGTAGTCGAGAAAGGCGTGCAGCTCCGGCCACTGCTGGTAGGGCCGGAACAGCATGACCTTCCAGTCGATGATCACCAGCCAGGTCGACGCCAGTACGGCGACGACGATGGCGAGATAGAACGCAGACGTCCCGCCGAAGAGGGCGAGACGGATGCGGCTCATCCGCGGGATCTCTATCTTCGGCGGTTCCGGCTCTCGGTCCAGACGGGCAAAGATGTCGGTACGCACCCAATCGACGTTACAGCGAGTGAGTGTGCGGCTAGGCCGATCCAGCGTCTTCGTGATGACGATGTGATGTGGAGTATGTCTCAGACTCGGCATTTATTCCGGGCCAATTCGGAAATCCTGGAGGTCACACAGCCTATTGATCCTGCGCGGCTCGCGAGGACCCTTTCTGCAGCGCAAATTGTAGTTCATGACCTCCGTGTATGTATTTTCTTCCGGGTCCGGGAGCGTCCGCGACCGGCGGTGACAGGGCGTGCCCGGCGTGGCGCACGCCACACGCCCGCGGCCAGAAGGTGGGAGATGAACCACACGCCGACGGCCTGAACTCGCGTACGCTGACGGCTCACTCGCCCGTCGATGCCGGACCGCCCTGAGGGACCACCCCGTCCCCGGCTGGCCCGCCGAGCGCGAGGAACTCACTGGGAGGTAGGTACATGTCCGGGACGACCACGGCCGTGGCACGCCTGCGTGCCGCCGCCGGCGGCGCCAACCGCTGGGTCGTCCTCGTCGTCCTCTGTGTCAGCCTGCTGCTCGTCGCGCTCGACGCGACCGTGCTGCATGTCGCGGTGCCCGCGGTGACCGAGGATCTTCGCCCGAGCGGCGTCGAACTGCTCTGGATCGTCGACGCCTACCCCCTGATCTGCGCCGCGCTGCTGATCCTGTTCGGCACGCTCGGTGACCGCGTCGGCCGCCGCCGCGTGCTGATGATCGGCTACGGAATCTTCGGCGCCGCCTCCGCGGTCGCCGCCTTCGCCGGCACACCGGACGTGCTGATCGCCGCGCGCGCCCTGCTCGGCGTCGGTGGCGCGATGATCATGCCCGCGACGCTCTCGATCCTCCGTGCCGTCTTCCCCGACCGCCGCGAGCGGGCGATGGCCATCGGCATATGGACCGCGGTCGCCGCGGTCGGTGCCGCCACCGGCCCGGTCCTCGGAGGCTTCCTCGTCGAGCACTTCTGGTGGGGCTCGGTCTTCCTGATCAACATCCCGCTGATGGCGCTGATAGTGCCGGCCGGCCGCTGGCTGCTGCCGGAGTCGCGCGGCAGCTCCGACGGGCCCTGGGACGTCCTCGGCGCGCTGATGGCCGCCGCGGGTGTGCTCGGCGTGGTCCTCGGGGTGAAGCGTCTCGGCGTGGGCCACGGCCTGCTCGACGCGAGGACGGTCGGCCCGCTGCTGGTGGGCGGTGTGCTGCTGGCGCTGTTCGTCCGGCGCCAGAAGCGCCGTGCGCACCCGCTCATAGACATCCGGATGTTCGCCCGGGCGACCTTCTCCACCTCGGTCGGCTGCATCGTGCTCGCCATGCTGGCGCTCGTCGGCCTGGAGCTCATCGCCGTCCAGTACCTCCAGCTGATCCTCGGGCTGAGCCCGCTGGAAACCGGTCTGCGCCTGCTCCCGCTCACCTTCGCCGCGATGGCGGCGGGCGCCACCGGGTCGCACACCCTGCGCCGCGTCGGTCCGCGCCGGATGGTCGCCTGCGGCTTCGTGCTGACCGCCGCCGCCGTCCTGCTGCTGGTCGCGATGGGGCAGCACGACCGGCCCTGGCTGCTCACCGCCGCTTTCGTCCTGCTCGGCTTCGGCCTGCAGACCACGCTCTTCGGGGCGTACGAGTCGATGCTCAGCGAAGCCCCGCAGGAACACGCGGGCGGGGCGGCCGCGATCGGCGAGACCTCGTACCAGCTGGGCGCGGGCATGGGGATCGCCCTGCTCGGCAGCGTCATGAACGCCGCGTACGCGCCCGCCCTGGCCTCCCTTCCCGGCGTGCCGCAGTCCGCGAGCTCGGCGGCGTCCCATTCGCTGGGCGAGGCGTACCAGGTGTCCGACCGCCTCGGCGGGCCTGCCGGGGAGGTGCTGCGGACAGCCGCGCGGCACTCCTTCGTCAACGGCCTCCATGTCACGCTGCTGGTCAGCGCGGGTCTGCTGCTGCTCGGCGCGGTCGCGGCACTGAAGCTGCCGCGGATCATGGACTGTTCGACGGCGGCGGAGCAGTGCCCGCGGCCCAGGCGGCCGGAGGTGTCGATCCCGGCGAGCCGTGAGCCGGTCGAGGCGACCGGGTCTGGACGGACGGCACACTGAGTCGTAACGTCGGGCGAGCCCGTAACTAACACTGCTAGTTTTCGTGTTCCGCTGTGAGCGCTGCCGGAGGCCACGCCATGTCTGCACCCTCGAAGCCCGTGCGATTCGACGCCGGTGACCCCCTCGGCATCGACGATCTGCTCGACCCCGAGGACCTCGCGGTCCGCGACACCGTGCGCACCTGGGCCGCCGACCGGGTGCTGCCGCACATCGCCGACTGGTACGAGCGCGGCGAGCTGCCCGACATCCGGGAACTGGCACGTGAACTCGGCTCGATCGGCGCGCTCGGCATGTCCCTGAAGGGCTACGGCTGCGCGGGCGCCACCGCCGTCCAGTACGGGCTGGCCTGTCTCGAACTCGAGGCCGCCGACTCCGGCATCCGCTCCCTCGTCTCCGTGCAGGGCTCGCTCGCCATGTACGCGATCCACCGCTTCGGCTCCGAGGAGCAGAAGCAGCGCTGGCTTCCGGGCATGGCCGCGGGCGAGATCATCGGCTGCTTCGGCCTCACCGAGCCCGACCACGGCTCCGACCCGGCCGGCATGCGCACCTACGCCAAGCGCGACGGTCCGGACTGGGTGCTGACGGGCCGCAAGATGTGGATCACCAATGGTTCGGTGGCCGGTGTCGCCGTCGTCTGGGCACAGACGGACGACGGGATCCGCGGCTTCGCCGTGCCGACGGACAGCCCCGGCTTCTCGGCGCCCGAGATCAAGCACAAGTGGTCACTGCGCGCCAGCGTCACCAGCGAGCTGGTCCTGGACGAGGTCCGCCTCCCCGCCGACGCGGTGCTGCCGGACGTCACCGGACTGAAGGGCCCGCTGAGCTGCCTCAACCACGCGCGCTACGGCATCGTCTGGGGCTCCATGGGCGCCGCGCGCGCCAGCTTCGAGTCGGCGCTGGAGTACGCCCGTACGCGCGAGCAGTTCGGCCGGCCCATCGGCGGCTTCCAGCTCACGCAGGCCAAGCTCGCGGACATGGCCCTGGAACTGCACAAGGGCATCCTGCTCGCCCATCACCTCGGCGTGCGCATGGACGCCGGCAGGCTCCGCCCGGAGCAGGTCAGTTTCGGCAAGCTCAACAATGTGCGCGAGGCGATCGAGATCTGCCGCACCGCGCGCACCATCCTCGGTGCGAACGGAATCTCGCTGGAGTACCCCGTGATGCGTCATGCGACGAACCTCGAGTCGGTGCTCACCTACGAGGGCACCGTCGAGATGCATCAGCTCGTGCTGGGCAAGGCGCTCACCGGCCTGGACGCCTTCCGGTGACCCTGAGGTCGTGTCGGGCCTGCCTGCCGGCGAACGCCTCGCTCAGCTCTGGTTGAAGAATCCGTCCTGCGAACGGCCCGGGGCTTCCCCGCTGACGACCTGCGTGTCCGGAGGGCTCAGCAGGAAGACCCGGGTGGCGACGCGGTCGATGGAGCCGCGCAGCCCGAAGGTCAGCCCGGCGGCGAAGTCCACCACGCGCTTGGCGTCGGAGGGCTCCATGGACGTGAGGTTCACGATGACCGGGACGCCGTCCCGGAACAGCTCACCGATACCGCGGGCGTCCCGGAAGCTGGAGGGCGAGACCGTGGCGATCCGGCGTCCCACTTCCTGGGCGGACTCGGAGGCAACGCGCACCCGCGGGTCGGTGACCCAGGCGTCACCCGACTCGGCACCCTCGGCGTACTCGTCGTCGTAGTAACGCTCGTCGCTGTCCTCGACGAGTCCCAGCCAGGCGCTCGCCTTGCGCACAGATCCCATGGACGCCTCCTTCCACTGCAGTCCGCTCACCGCGGTCGTTCTTCTTTCCTGTCCCTATGGTCGTCCATAATGCGGATCGCGCGCCAAGTGGATAGTCGCCGCGCGCGGGATTCGTGACGGTACTGGTGCAGAAGATGTGGCGATTCGTCAAGGTTCTTCCTGTGTAAGGGGGGTGATCAGCCCAAAATATGAAAGTCGGGCCAGACGGGTGACGTCGGGGACGTACGGGTGAACGGATCACTCGATACGATGCGTCCCGCACTGTCGTACGGCTCTCGGGGGATCGTCGTGTTCGGAATCGTCAGGCCATGCAGTCACCGTCTCGGCGAAGGGCTCAAGGCCGAGTGGATGGCCCATCTGTGCGGGCTCTGCCTGGCACTTCGCGCCGACCACGGCCAGTTCGCCAGGGTCGTCACCAACTACGACGGCCTGATCGTCTCGGTTCTGACGGAGGCTCAGGCCGAACGCACCCCCGCGGGCAGGCGTACCGCCGGCCCGTGCCCGCTGCGCGCCATGCGCACCGCGTCCGTGGCGCAGGGCGAGGGAGCGCGCCTCGCGGCCGCCGTGTCCCTGGTGCTCGCCTCGGCGAAGGTACGGGACCACGTCGCCGACCGGGACGGGATGTTGGGGCGCAAACCGGTGGCCGCCGCCGCGCGCCGGGTCGCCCTGGGCTGGGACCGTGCGGGGGCCCGCACCGGCGCCGAGCTCGGCTTCGACACGGCGGTGCTCGTCGACGCGGTCGACCGGCAGACCGGGATCGAGGCGCTCGCCGGCCGCGGTACCTCGCTGCTCACCGTCACCGAACCGACCGAGACGGCCACCGCGGCTGCCTTCGCGCACACCGCTCTTCTCGCCGGACGGCCGGAGAACGTGGCGCCGCTCGCCGAGGCCGGACGGCTCTTCGGGCGGCTCGCGCATCTGCTGGATGCCGTGGAGGACAAAGAAGCTGACGCCGCGTCGGGTGCCTGGAACCCGCTCACCGCGACGGGCACCTCGATCGGCGAGGCCCGCAGGCTCGCGGACGACGCGGTGCACGGTGTACGGCTCGCGCTGGCCGACGCCCGCTTCACGGACGACCGGCTGGTGCACGTCCTGCTCGCCCATGAGCTGCGCACGGCCGTCAATCGCACCTTCGGCACGACCACCTGCTCCCACCAAGGGCACGGCACTCCGCAGAACCCGTACCAGGGCGGGGGGTACAGCGCGTACGGCGGCAATCCCCATGGCGGAGGGAACCCCTACGGCGGCGGCAACCCGGGCGGGCCCGGCGGACCCGGGGGCATGCCGGGCCGGTTCGGCGGCGAACCGCCCAGGCCCAAGCGGCGCGGGCTGATCGCCGGCTGCGCGGTCTTCACCGGTCTCTTCTGCACCTGCCAGATCTGCTGTGCCAAGGAGTACGAGGGTCCCTGGTCCCGCAAGAAGAGGGAGGGCTGCTGCCGTGACTGCGACTGCCCGGACTGCTGCGACTGCTGTGGTTGTGACTGCTGAGACCTTGGCGACTCCTGCGGCTCCTGTGACTCCTGAGGGAGCGTCAGTCGACCGGCGTCCGGCCGTGGGGGTGTGACGAGGGGAGGCGTGCGCGTTGCTGTGCGGTGAAGGCAGAAGATGCGGGCGCCCGAGGCACGCCCCGGGGCAGCGGCGAGGTCAGCTCAACAGGACGAGGACCACACTCGACCGAAGTCGATGTGGGAGCGTGTGACCAGCCGCGGCTTCGCATGCATGGCCCAAGTGGAACAGGTGTCCGTTTTCACGTCAACCTGCCCTGGGGCAACCGCCCACAGTATGGACAGGGTTGACAGCGGGCCGTGTCGAGGTCGTAGCCTCGGAGCGGATCGTGCTGAGGGGCTCGGTCCCGTTGTGTTTCCGGTGAAGGTCTTCCCGTGTTCGATCCCAGCATCCACGGAGCCTTCGCATGGCCCAGTCCGCCACCCGCCCTCTGCATCTGGCCGTCGCTCTCGACGGCCCGGCACGCTACGACGCCGAGCACTATGTCGGCCTCGCCCGGCTCGCCGAGCAGGGTGCCCTCGATTTCGTCACCCTCGGCGACTCCTTCGCCCGTCCCGGACTCGACGCGCTCGCCGTGATGTCCCGGGTCGCGCCCCGTACCGAACGGATCGGACTGGTGCCGACCGTGACCACCACGCACACCGAGCCGTTCCAGGTGTCCGCCGCTGTGGCGACCCTCGACTGGATCAGCCGCGGCAGGGCCGGCTGGTCGGTCGGTGTCTCGGCCACCGAGGCCGAGGCCGGCCTCTTCGGCGGACGGCCCGCAGCCCCGAGCGCCGAACTGTGGCGCCTGGCGGGCGACACCGCCGAGCTCGCCGGCGGGCTGTGGGAGAGCCGGGCCCCGAGGCCGCCGCAGGGGCGTCCCGTCACCGTCGTCGACCTCACCGCGGAGGCCGGGCTCCGTACCGCGGCCCGGTACGCCGACGTCGTCCTCGTACGCGCCACCTCGCCCGAGAAGGCCGAGGCGATACGCAGCGGCATCCACCCGCGAGGCGCGGGCCCACGGCCGGGACCCCGGCGCGCTCCGCGTCCTGCTCTCGCTCGTCGTCGACCTCGGCGAGGGCGAGTCGGCGCCGGGTCTGGACACCGGTCCGCGGCTCGCGGCCAAGGGCTCGTACTACAGCGGCGGTCCGGTCGACCTCGCCGAGCTGATCACCCGCTGGCACCGCAGCGGGGCCGTGGACGGCTTCCACCTCGCGCCCATCGCACCCCACCGCGACCTGGAACGCATCGTCAACGGAACCGTGGTGCTGCTCCAGCACCGGAGCCTGTTCCGTACGTTTCACCCCGGCGGCACCCTGCGCGAACACCTGGGCCTCGCCAGGCCGGCGGCCCACCGCTACGCCCTCGCCGGGGAATCCTCATGAGCGCCGGGCGCAAGCAGATACGTATCGCTGTCCGGTTCCCGGATGCCCGCACCGCCGATGCCCGCGCCGGCGGCGCAAGCGACTTCACCGCCTTCGAACGCGTTGCCCGCACCGCCGAACGCGGTCTGCTCGACTTCCTCCTGCTCGACGAAGGGCACGGACCCTACACGGACAACGGCCGGCCCGAGCCGATCACCGTGCTGAGCGCGCTCGCCGCCCGCACCGACCGCATCGGACTCGCCGCCACCGCCGACACCACCGCCAACGAGCCCTGCGATCTTGCCCGCAGGCTCGCCTCCCTGGACCACCTCAGCGACGGGCGGGCCGCATGGAACGCGGTGACCCGGCCCGACGCGCTCGCCGGAGTGGGCTCCGGACGCGGCGGCCTCCTCGACCGGGACGACCGCCGCACCCGCGCTGCCGAGTTCGTTGCGACGGCCCGCGAGCTGTGGGACTCGTGGACACCGGACGGCACGCCCCGGCCCCTCTCCCACAGCGGCCGGCACTTCACCGTCAACGGCGAGTTCACCGTGCCCCGCTCGCCGCAGGGCCACCCCGTCGTCCTCCACTCCGGCGACGACGAAGCGGCCCGGGAGTCGGCTGCCTCCGCGGCCGACGTGATCCTCACGGAGCACCGCACACCTGAGGCAGCGCGTGACTTCTACGCCGACACCAAGGGCCGGCTCGCCGCGTACGGCAGGGAAGCCGACGACCTCCTCGTCCTGTCGGCGGTCACCGTCGTCCTGGGCGAGGCGGAGGCCCCCGGGAGCCACCGGCCCACCCGTGGGCAGTACTTCGCCGGGACCGCGCAGGACGTCGCCGCGTCCATGGACGAGTTCGTGTCGAACGAAGCCGCCGACGGCTTCCTCCTCGTCCCGCGGTCCGCCCCGGGCGATCTCGACGACTTCGTCGGCCAGGTGGTGCCGCTGCTCCAGGAGCGCGGCGTCTTCCGCACCGAGTACGCGGGATCCACCCTGCGCTCGCGTCTCGGGCTCGCC
Organism: uncultured Actinomycetota bacterium; assembly: GCA_963836215.1. Classification (GTDB taxonomy): domain Bacteria; phylum Actinomycetota; class Actinomycetes; order Streptomycetales; family Streptomycetaceae; genus Streptomyces. The sequence goes on along the minus strand of CAWIIU010000005.1, from coordinate 1,517,311 downwards.
GAACCGGTGTGGAAGGGTTGACGGCATGAGCACGGAGGCACACCAAGCAGGTCAGGACCGGCACGAGCGGCAGAACTGGCAGAACTGGAACGAACGGCGCATCGCAACGATCGCCGGCCCGTACGGACCGCTCTCGCTCACCGGCACCCACTGGCTCGACGACTACCCGGAAGGTCGAATTCCGGCCGTCCCCGGCATCTGGGTCCCCGACGGTGACGATGTGGTGCTCACCGCCGGGGCCGCTGACGGCATCACCGTCGACGGCAAGCCCCTCACCGGCACCGTCCGCCTCACGGCCCACCACGGACCGATCCCCGAATCACGCGTAGCGGATGCGGGCCGCCGGCTCGTCGTGCTCCGCCGCGAAGGGCCGTGGGCGGTACGGGTCTTCGACCCGGAGGTGGCGGCGCGCCGGGCCTTCCAGGGCATCGAGGTGACCCCGTACGACCATCGCCGGCCCGGCCCGGACGCTTCCGTGCCCACCCCGAGAGCCGCACCGTGCGGGTGGCGAACGCCGACGGACGCGTGCGAGGTCTCGGCCTCGGTGGTGAGATCACGTTCGAGCTCGGCGGTGAGGAGCGCACCCTGCAGGTGGCCGCGGAACAGGACGGCTCCCTGTGGGCCGTGTTCGCCGATGCCACCAGCGGGAACAGCAGCTACCCTTTCCGCTTTCTGCGGCCGTCGCCCCCCGCGCCGGACGGCACGGTGACCGTCGATCTCCATCGGTCCCTGCTGCCTCCGTGCGCCTTCGCGGACCACTTCATCTGCCCCTTCCCGCCGCCGGGCAACACGCTCGACGTCGAGATCGCGGCGGGCGAGCGGAACCTCACGGCACGCTGACCCGTCCTACCGGCCGGACGTGCACGCTGCAGCCCCGGCGGTCAACAAGCCCCGGGGCACCGCGTCGTGTCTGCCTCCGCGGCCGAAAGGCGCCCTTGCGCGGTCAGTTGATGGCCCGAATACTCCCGAACAGCGCTTGTCAGGAGCACGGCTTGTCCGGAAATCGGACCGTGTTCCATGACTGCGCCTCACGGGCCCGGAACCCCACAACGGGCCCCCGATTCCCCTCGGGAGGAACGACAAGTGAGGATCAAGCGCACCATCCCCCGCAGTGCCAAGGCGAGACGCACCCGCCTGCTCGCCGTCTCCACCGGTCTGATCGCCGCCGCAGCACTGGCCGTCCCCGCGGCCAATGCCGACCAGACCCGGACGTTCAGCGCCGAACGGCTCGCTGCCGCAAGCGATGCCGTACTCGACGCAGATGTCGCAGGAACCGCCTGGAACATCGACCCGGCGACCAAGTCCGTGGTCGTCACGGCCGACAGCACCGTCTCGCAGGCCGAGATAGCCAAGATCAAGAAGGCCGCGGGATCCGACGCCGGTGCGCTGCGCATCGAGCGCACCCCCGGTGTCTTCTCCAAGCTGCTCGCCGGCGGCGACGCCATCTACGCCACCAGCTGGCGCTGCTCCGCGGGCTTCAACGTCCGCAGCGGCAGTACCTACTACTTCGTGACCGCCGGTCACTGCACCGACGGCGCGGGTACCTGGTACACCAACTCCGCACGCACCACCACCATCGGACCCACGGCCGGATCCAGCTTCCCCGGCAACGACTACGGTCTGGTCCGCTACTCCAACACCTCCCTGTCCCATCCGGGCACCGTCGGCAGCGTCGACATCACCAGCGCGGCCAACGCCACCGTCGGTATGTCGGTCACCCGCCGCGGTTCCACCACGGGCACCCACAGCGGCACCGTCACCGGCCTCAACGCCACGGTGAACTACGGCGGCGGGGACATCGTCTACGGCATGATCCGCACCAACGTCTGCGCCGAGCCCGGCGACAGCGGCGGCCCGCTCTACTCCGGCAGCCGGGCCATCGGCCTGACGTCCGGCGGCAGCGGCAACTGCTCCTCCGGCGGCACGACGTTCTTCCAGCCGGTCACCGAGGCGCTCAGCGCCTACGGTGTCAGCGTGTACTGACGTACCAGCAGTCAACCGGCAGCAGTCGAGCCCTCGTCCGTATGAAGGACGGGGGCTCGACGTCGCGCCGTCGTCTGAGACGATGTCAGCGCGGTCGGGTGCGCAGGAGACGGGGGTCGCGTGGCAGTGAAACGCATCGGAGTGACCGGCCACCGAGACATTCCTCCCGAGGCCTACGACCACGTCCGCGCCCATATGCATGCGGCACTCTGCGGCCATGACGGCTCGATGGAGGCGCTGTCCAGCCTCGCCGTCGGCGCCGACCAGCTCTTCGCCGACATGGCACTCGCCTGTGGCGCCGAGCTGACGGTCGTCATCCCCAGCGGCGACTACGAGGACGGCTTCGCCGCGCCCGGCGAGCTGGCCCGCTTCCGGCAGCTGCGGGGCCGCGCCACCCGGGAGATCCAGCTCGCCTTCCCGCACTCCACGGACGAGGCCTACTACGCCGCGGGCGCCTATATCGCCGACAACTGCGACCGTCTCCTCGCCGTCTGGGACGGCTGTCCCGCCCGCGGCCTCGGCGGCACGGCCGACATCGTCCACTACGCCCGCGACCTCGGCAAACCCGTGACGGTCATCTGGCGCGAGGGCCTGCGACGCAGCTGACGCCCTGCCCGACGGCTGCTCAACTGCGGTGCCGCACCAGCCAGTCCGTGTGCTGGGGTGACACGATGCGCTCCGTCTCGTAGACCGCCGAGGGCCACTGGGCGTCCGTGACCGTCGTCTCCATCGCCGTGTGCATCGCGGCCAGGTCCTCCTCGACCAACGAGTGGGCGGCGATGAGGGGCTGGTGGCGGCGGATCTCGCTCCACGCCAGACAGGCCGCGGCGGCAGCCGACAACAGGCCTGCCGGATCGACCGAGTCGGCGAGTGAGAAGGTGTGCAGCAGAGCGAAGAACAGTGCCAGCAGGGTCAGCAGACCGATCGAGGCCGACCAGAGCCGGGTGGCACGGCGGGAGATCAACGCGCTGCGGTGGTACCAGTTGCGCTGTTCGATCAGGCGGTCCCTGATGTAGGTCTCCTTGCGCACGGTGTACGGCCTGGCGCGCAACTGCCGCATACCCGGGGTGATCAGGTCGTCTGCCGCCACGCCGGTCCCGCCGGTCCGCGGATCCTTCCAGCCCACTTTGGCCAGTTCCCGTAACCCTTCCTCCAGTCGTACGGTGAACAGCTCGTCCGCGTCGGTGGAGTGCGACTCGAACGGCGCCCCGTGGACGGAGTACCGCCAGCACATCGACTTGATGAACTCGGCTGCGGAGCGGTTCAGTTGCCAATGCGACTTTGCTCTGCGCCGGGTGGAGCGATACCCCAGCGCGAGCACCCCGATGTACGCCAACGCACTGAGCGCGCTGGGGAGTTGTAACGAGTCGCCGAGCCTCCATGACGACGGAAGCGCGGCCATGGCGGCGCCCACGACCAGAAGCAGCAGCTGGCGGCGGGTGGAGCCGACGGCCTCGCGCTGGCGCGAGATGGCAATGGCATCCGCGTGATGGAAGAGGACCGGCAGATCAGTGTGACGGAACACCGTCGTGTGCAGTGGCCTGGGAATCCCCGTCATGTGCCCCCCTGTCTGCAGTTTTACCTTCACTCGTTAGACGGAATCGCTCGTTCCCTAGTCTGCTGCGAGAATGTGATGCAACTCTTCTGTTCCATGTCCATGTGCTGAGTTGCTGCGGGTGGCCATGAGAGTAAAGTCGTGCCGCCGGCACTGCAATGGTGCATGGGTTCTGCGCTGTACAACAACATCAAGGACGGCCCCTCATGACGTTTCAGACCTCTACCTCCTTCGCGGCTGCGAAGAAGAATCGCGTTCCGTTGGCACAGATCGATGTGCGGGACGGCGACGCCGCCAAGAAGCTGGCCAGGGTCCTCCCGGCAGCCGCGGGCCGTACGGTGCGTATCTCGTCCTTCAACTCGGCGCTCTAGACTGGCGGAATGACTGGACCCCTGGTCCCCTTCCGCGAGATCGTTTTAAAGGTCCACAGCAGATGCGATCTTGCCTGTGACCATTGCTATATCTACGAACACGCTGATCAGAGCTGGCGTACCCGCCCGAAGGCGATCTCTGACGAAGCGATTTCCTGGACAGCTCTGCGACTGGCCGAGCATGCCAAGACCCATGCCCTGCCCTCCGTGTCAGTGATCCTGCACGGAGGGGAGCCTCTACTGGCGGGACCCGCCCGACTGCGGCGCATCTGCGAGGAGCTCACCGAAGCCCTCGACGGAGTCGCGGAACTCGACCTGCGGATCCACACCAACGGCCTACAGCTGAGCCGCTCCTACCTCGACCTCTTCGACGCCTTCGACGTCAAGGTCGGGATCTCCCTGGACGGCGACCGCGCCGCGAACGACCGCCACCGCCGGTTCGCCGACGGACGCACCAGTCATCCCCTGGTCCTCAGGGCCGTCGACCAGCTCCGCGACGAGCGCCACCGCCACCTGTATCTCGGCCTCCTGTGCACCATCGACGTGGCCAACGACCCGGTCGCCGTGTACGACGCGCTCGCCGGGCTCGAGCCCCCGCGCATCGACTTCCTGCTGCCGCACGCCACCTGGGACGCCCCGCCCGCCCGTCCCGACGGCTCACCCACCGCGTACGCCGACTGGCTGCTGGCCGTCTTCGACCGCTGGGACGGACAGGGCCGGCAGATCCCGGTACGGCTCTTCGAGTCCGTGCTCTCCACCCTCGCCGGCGGCCCCAGCCTCACCGAGTCCCTGGGCCTCGCCCCCACCGACCTCGTCGTCGTGGAGACCGACGGCACCCTGGAACAGGTCGACTCGCTGAAGAGCGCCTACGAGGGCGCCGCAGCCACCGGATTCGACGTCTTCACCCACTCCTTCGACCAGGTCGCGGCCCACCCCGGCGTCCGGGCGCGCCAGCTGGAACTCGCCGGAGTGAGCGAGACCTGCCGGCAGTGCCCGGTCGTGCGTTCCTGCGGCGGCGGCCTCTACACCCACCGCTACAGCTCGCGGAACGACTTCGACAACACCTCCGTGTACTGCACCGACCTCGAAGCCCTGATCCGCGGCATCGAGCAGCGCACGGCAGCCGAGGCCGTCCCGGCCGCGGTGACCGAGCCGGGCGCGCTCATGGCCGAGCACCAGGACGTCACCCGCACCCTCCTCGCCGAACTCCACCAGGAGCTGGCGGGCCGGGGAGGCGAGGCCTGGGACAGAGCCTGGGAGTTGACCTGCGGGCTGGACGAACAGGGCGATCTGCTCGACGAGGTCTGCGGCCATCCGTACACCCGCACCTGGCTGCAGGACACGCTGGCCGCGCTGCGCGAGGAACGGCCGCGGGCTCTCGCCCTCGCGCTGCGGCTGCCGTCGTATCTGGCGGCCGCGCTCATCCGGGGCGGCGCGCCCACCCCGGTCCGGGTGCCGTACGAGGACGGCGTCCTGCGGCTGCCGACGATCGGTGAGCTGCGGCTCACGGGCACCGGCGAGGCGGAAGTGACCGCCGACCCGCAGGGCTTCCTGCTCACGACGGACGGCCGGGACCCCCGGCTCGTACGCATCGACGAGGCGAGCGACGACTGGCGGCCCGTCCGCACCATCGGCGGCGACGGCGTGCCCCTGCTGCGGCTGGACGACCTCGATCCGTACCGGGACTGCTTCGGAACTCCCGCGACCGGGCGGCTCGGCGCCGACGACGTGGCGCTCTGGGACGAGCGGTTGGCGCAGGCCTGGGAACTGCTGAGCACCGCGGCGCCCGAGCAGGCCGCCGGCCTCGCGGACTGCCTGACCACCGTGACCCCCCTGGTGGCCGGCGAGCCGGCCCGCGACGTACACGGTTTCGGAGCGGTGGGCATCGCGCTGCCCGGCACGGCCGGGGAGTTGGCCGTCCGACTGCTGCGCGGCTTCAGAAGGACGAAACTGCAGGCTCTGCTGGAGGTCACCGACCTCTACGCCCAGGACGGCTGGTGGCACCACCCGGCACCCTGGACGGACCGGAATGTCCCGGTGTCCGAGCTGCTCGCAGGTGTATACGAGCGGGTGGGCCTCGCCGCGTTCGACCCCCAAGGATCAGATCAGGCCATGCGCGCGCTGAGCACCCTGGAGGGGGTGGCGGAGCTGACGGTGAGCGGTCGGGGGCTGCTGGACCGACTGCGGAAGGAAGCCGGCCGTGGCTGACCTCCAGGGGCGCGCGGCACTGGTACGAACCCTGCGTGAGCTGGGCGTACGCGAGGGCCTGACGCTGCTGGTGCACGCCTCGCTGCGTGGCACCGGCCTGGACGCGGGGACCCTGCGGGACGCCCTGCTGGACGTGCTCGGCGAGGACGGCACGCTGGTGGTGCCCGCCTTCACCGAGGAGAACTCCGATACGTCGTCCGCGTATCGCGCGCATGTGCGCGACATGACACCCGAGCAGTCGGCAGCCTTCCGGGCGGACATGCCGGGCTTCGACGCGGCCACCACGCCCAGCCAGGGGATGGGCCGGTTGGCCGAGTCCGTGCGAACCGCCGAAGGGGCCGTGCGCAGCGCCCATCCGCAGACCTCGTTCGCGGCGCTGGGGCGGCGTGCGGGGGAATTGCTCGCCCGGCATTCGCTCACGTCCCACCTGGGGGAGGACTCCCCTCTCGGAGCGCTGTACCGGGCGGACGCCCGCGTTCTGATGATCAATGTGGATTTCGATGTGTGCACGGCCTTCCATCTCGCCGAATACCGCACCGAATCGCCCCTGCGCACCTACCGTTGTGTGGTGCTGAGTTCTGACGGGGGTAAGAAATGGACGGAGTACGAGGACGTCGAACTGGACGACAGTGATTTCGGGGCGATCGGCGCCGACTTCTCCTGGGGTATGGAACAGAAAGGACATGTCGGCGGGGGAACCGCCCGGTTGTTCTCGATCAGGGACGCCGTCGAACACGCCGTTCGCTGGATGACCGAAAAGCGGTGTTGATTGCTGAACGTCTGGGGGATGGAGTGTGTCGGGCTCCGGAATGATTAATTCGCTCGCATCTCTCCCGATGCCGGGTGCGATGGCGAGCGTTCACACAGGACGGGGGTCGTGTGTCGGATTCAGGGCAACGGGCGGCGGATCATCGGCCGTACTTCTTTTTGAGTTACGCGCACACGCCGCGGTACGGGGCAGGGGGCCCGGACCCGGACATGTGGGTCGAGCGGCTCTTCCGCGATCTCTACGGCCATGTGATGGCCATGACCGATCTGCCGGCCGGCGCCCCCGCCGGCTTCATGGACCGCGAGATCCGCTCCGGGGAGGGCTGGTCCGAGCGGCTGGGTGAGGTACTCGCCACCTGCCGGGTGTTCGTCCCGCTGTTCTCCCCGCGGTACTTCGCCAGCGAGATGTGCGGCAAGGAGTGGTACGCCTTCGCGCAGCGCGCCATCTACCACCAGGCGAAGAGCAACCGCCCCGCCGAGGCGATCGTGCCCGCCCTGTGGGTGCCGATGCCGCCGGAGCAACTGCCGGGCCCCGCCGAGCGGTTGCAGTTCAACCACCGCGCCTTCGGCGACCGCTACGTCACGGACGGGCTCTACGGCCTGATCAAACTGCGAATATTCGCCGAGGAGTACGAGGCCGCCGTATACGAACTGGCCAAACGCATCGTCAGTGTCGCCGACACTACGCGCGTCAGTTCCGGCAGCCCGGTCGACTACCGGCACGCCCCCAGCGCCTTCGGCAAGCCGACCGGCGGACCCCGCCCGATGCATCTGACGGTCGCCGCACCCACCCAGCACGACCTGCCCGAGGGCCGCGCCCCCGACTACTACGGCAAACAGTCGCAGGACTGGAACCCCTACCACCCCGACTCGGCACGGCCGTTGGCGTTCGTGGCCCAGGACCTGGTGCGCTCGCTCAACTATCAGGCCACGGTCTCCTCCTTCGACCACGAGACACCGCCCGACATCAACCAGCCGCCCACCCGGCCCGAGATACTGCTCGTCGACCGCTGGGCCCTGGAGGACGACGAGCGGTGCCGGCGGCTGGCCGCCTTCGACGCCGAGCCGCGCCCGTGGGTGAGCGTCGTCGTCCCGTGGAATCGCGACGACCCCCAGAGCCGGATGTCCGAAGCCCAGTTGGTCGAGAAGCTGGAGCGCACGATGCCGCACCAGATGCAGCAGGGCCGCGCCGCCTGCCGGGCGGCCGCCAGAGGGGTGTTCAGCATGGAGGCCTTCGGTCAGATACTTCCCCAGGTCGTCGAATCGGCGGCCCAGGAGTATCTGCGGCACGCCACCGTCTACCCACCCGCGCCACCGCCGGGTGCGGGGCGGACCGAACGCCCCCGCCTGCGGGGCCCGATGGCCGAGTACGGCACCACCCACTACGCCCCGGACACGCGTGGAATCGTTCCCGATGCGGAGGACACGGATGACAGCCAGTCGTGACGGGCGCATCGTCACCTTCTACTCGTACAAGGGAGGTACGGGCCGCACCATGGCCCTGGCCAACACGGCCTGGATCCTCGCCGCGAACGGCAAACGGGTCCTCGCGGTCGACTGGGACCTGGAGGCCCCCGGCCTGCACCGCTTCTTCCATCCCTTCCTCGACCCCTCCACCCTCGGCGCCACGACCGGTGTCATCGATCTGATCACCGAGTACGCCTGGGCAGCGATCACGCCCGAAGCCGGACGGCGGGACGACTGGCACGTGGACCATGCGCGCATCCAGCCGCACGCGGTGTCGCTCACTCCGGAGAACCTCGGCTGGGAATTCCCCGACGGCGGCACGCTGGACTTCGTCTCCGCGGGCAAGCAGAACCGCGAGTACTCCGCGACGGTCTCCACCTTCGACTGGGACAACTTCTACGACCGGCTCGGCGGTGGCCTCTTCTTCGACGCGCTGCGCGAGGACATGAAGGCCAACTACGACTACGTCCTCATCGACAGCCGTACCGGCCTCAGCGACATCGCCGACATCTGCACCGTCCATCTGCCCGATGTGCTCGTGGACTGCTTCACTCTCAGCGACCAGTCCATCGACGGCGCGGCCTCCGTGGCCCGGCAGATCGACGAGCGCTACGGCGGCCGGGGCATCAAGATCTACCCGGTGCCGATGCGGATCGACGAGGGCGAGAAGGAGAAGGCGGACGCCGGACGCGCGCTCGCCCGGCTGAAGTTCGACCGCTTCCCCACCGGTCTGGCCGGCGACGAACTCACCGCCTACTGGGGCGCGGTGGAGATCCCCTACCGGCCCTACTACGCCTACGAGGAGACGCTCGCCACCTTCGGCGACGAGGCGGGGCTCACCAACTCACTGCTCTCCGCCTTCGAGCGGCTCACCGCCGTCGTCACCGAAGGGCAGATCACCTCGATGCCGGCCGTCGGCGAGGAGGCCAGGCTCCGGATCAGGGACGCCTTCACCCGGCGCCGGCCCGCCCTGCCCGCCGACCTCTTCCTCAGCTACGTGGCCGAGAACCGCATGTGGGCCGACTGGGTCGAGGCCGTCCTGACCCGGGCCGGGTTCCGGGTCGTGCCGCGCGATGTCTCGGCCGAACGCGACCCGGCGTCCGACGACGTGGCCGACGCCGAGAACGCGGCCCGCACCGTGGTGCTGCTGTCCAGCGCGTACCTCAAGTCCGCCCGGGCGGTGGAGGTCTGGCAGCGGGCCGCGTCCCGGGAGCCCGGAATCGGCCGGCACCATCTGCTGCCCGTCCGGGTCGGCGACGTCCGGCTCACCACCTCCTACATCGACCGCAACCCGGTGGACCTCTTCCGGCTCGACGAAGTCGGCGCCACCACCGCGCTGTTGCGCGCACTCGACCGTCCCGTCGTCCAGTTGCCCGAGAGCGGGTCGCCGGGACCGCGCTTCCCCGGCACGGTGCCGAACATCTGGAACGCCCCGCCGCGCAACCCCGGCTTCACCGGACGCTCCGTCGTGCTGGAGCGGATGCGCGACCAGCTCGGCGGCGGCATGACGGTGGCGGCGGTACTGCCGCAGCCGCAGACGCTCTACGGACTCGGCGGTGTCGGCAAGACGCAGGTGGCCCTCGAATACGTCCACCGCTTCATGGCCGACTACGACCTGGTGTGGTGGATATCGGCCGAACAGCCCGACGATGTGATCGCGGGCCTCGCCGAACTGGCCGTACGCCTGGGAGCGCAGGTCGGCGAGGACATGTCGGCCGCCTCGCAGGAGGCCATCGACCTGCTGCGGCGCGGAAAGCCCAGCTCCCGCTGGCTGCTCGTGTTCGACAACGCCGACGACCCCGAGCAGCTCAAGCGGTTCTTCCCGCCGCAGGGACCCGGGCACATCCTGGTCACCTCCAGGAACCAGACCTGGTCGCAGTACGGGGACGCACTGCCCGTCGACGTGTTCCTGCGCGAGGAGTCCATCGAACACCTCCAGCGGCGCGCCCGCGGACTGAGCATCGAGGACGCCGACCAGGTCGCCACGGCCGTCGGTGACCTGCCGCTCGCCGTAGAGCAGGCCGCGGCATGGATCGCCGAGACCGCGACCCCGGTCGCCGCCTATCTCGAACAGCTCAGGGAGCAGGCGGCGAGCGTACTCGCGCTCAACCAGCCCGCCGGCTACCCCGAACCGGTCGCCGCGACGTGGAACGTCTCCATCGAACAGCTCAAGGAGCGTTCACCGGCCGCGGTGCGCCTCCTCCAGCTCTGCGCCTTCTTCGCGCCCGAGCCGATCTCCGCCAACCTCCTCTACAGCAAGGAGATGATCGACGCGCTCAAGCCGTACGACGCCTCGCTGCAGGAGAAGCTCGTGCTCGGCCGGGTCATCCGGGAGATCGGCCGGTTCGCGCTGGCCAAGGTCGACCAGGTCTCCAACAGCATCCAGGTGCACCGGCTGGTGCAGGCCGTCATCCGGTCGCAGCTGACGGAGGAGGAGCAGAGGGACGCCCGGCACGCCGTCCACCGGGTGCTCGCCGGTGCGCGGCCCGACGACGACGAGCCGATCGACAACCCCGAGACCTGGGCGCGGTTCGCCACCATCTGGCCGCACCTCGGCCCGTCGGAGGCCCGGTACTGCAAGGAGCCGGAGACCCGTCGGCTGGTCATCGACCGCGTCCGCTATCTGTGGAAGCGCGGCGACTGGAACACCGCCGCGACGCTCGCCGACGATGTGCGCGAGTCCTGGCGCGAGATGCTGGGCAACGACGATCTCCAGTACCTCTACCTCCGCTTCCACCTCTCCAACATCTACCGCTCGCAGGGCCGCTATGTGGAGGCCAAGGAGCTGGACGAGGTGACCCTGGAGCGCCAGCAGAACGTGCTGGGAGCCTCGCACCCGCACACCTACATGACCACCAGCGGTCTCGCGATGGACCTCGGTACGCTTGGCGACTACGGCAGGGCGATGGAGCTGGCGACCGAGGCGCACGAGGGCTTCAGCCAGATCTTCCACGAGTCCCATCCGCGCACCCTCGCGGCCGCCAACAACCTCGCGCTGAACCTGCGCATGGTCGGCCAGTACGCGCGCGCCCGGGAGATCGACCAGGAGGTCTTCGACCGGCGCACCGAGGTGCTCGGCCCGGAGCATCCGTACACCCTGTCCTCCGCCATGAACCTGGCCCGCGACCTTCGGGAGATCGGCCGGTACGAGGACTCGGTCACCGTGCTCAGCCGGACCTACGAGCTGTACAAGACGCAGCTCGGGCGGACCTTCCCGGGCACGCTGGCGGCGGCCAAGAGCCTTGCCGTGTCCCTGCGCAGGGCCGGCAGGCTGGAGGACGCGCGGCGGCTGACCACGGCCACCCGCAACCGCTATCGCGCCCGGTACACATCGGCCAATCCGGACTCGCTGGCCTGCGATCTGAATCTGGCGGCCGACCTGTTCGCGGCCGGGGAGCCGGTGGCGGCGCGTGACCTGGCGCAGGAGGTCGTCGACCAGTACCGGAAGGCACCGGGGGAGCGGCATCCGTACACCCTGGCGGCCATCAACAACCTGGGCATCTTCCAGTGGGGCTGCGGCGACCCGGAGTCGGCCGAGCAACTGCTGGTCAAGGTGGTCAGGACGATGCGCGAGGTGCTCGGCGACCGGCATCCGCACGCCCTGTACAGCACGATCAACCTCGCCAACGCGCTGGCGGACCTCGGCAGTCTGGAGGAGGCACTGGAGATCGAGCAGCGGACCGTGGCCCGGCTGCGCGAGGTGCTGGGCCCGCACCACCCCGAGGTACTCGGTGTGGCGTCCAACCTGGCGGTCACGCTCGGGATGCTGGGACGCAAGGACGAGGCGGCGCAGCGACGGGCGGAGACGGTGGAGGAGCTGGTGAGGCTCGTCGGCGACGACCACGCGCTGACGAGGATCGCGCGGGACGAGCGCAGGGTGCACCGCGACCTGGAGCCGCTCGCGGTGTGAACCCGGCCGCGAGCACCGGCAGGACCTCGGTGTCCTGCCGGTGCTCGCGGCTCAGCCGTCCAGCAGCCAGGTGAGGATCCGGGGCAGCGCGTGGAGCGCGTCGAAGTGCGCGGCGGTCGGTTCGAGAACGGCCGTCGCGCCCGGGATGCGCTCCGCGAGCCAGCGCGAGTGGCCCACCGGTGAGAAGACGTCCTTCTCACCGTGCCAGAGCATCACTGGTCCCTTGATGTCGGCCGGATCGAACCCCCAGGGACTGCAGAAGGCCAGGGCGTCGTCGATCCAGCCGTACGCCGAGGTGCGCAGCGCCTCCTGGTAGTTGCGCAGCAGCATGGATCTGACGCCCGCGTCCGCCACGACCATCCGGTCGGAGTCGGTGAGCTCCCGGCGCAGATCGTCGAGGAGCCGTATCGGGTCCTTCCGGATCTCCGCCGAGCGCATGATGAACCGCTCGGTGAGTCCGGCGGGGTCGTCCGACGCGCTGGTGAACTCCATGACATTGGACGCGGCCATGCCCTCGAACCAGTCGAGCCCGACCGCGTCCCGGGGCGCGAGCGTCACCAGCGCGGCGGTCCGGGTGACCCGCTCGGGCATCAGCGCGGCGCAGGCCAGCGCGTGCGGGGCGCCGCCCGAGCGGCCCGCGACGGCGAACTGTTCCAGACCGAGCTCGTCGGCGATCGCCTGTACGTCCTGGGCCACATCGGCGACCGTGCGCCCGGCGAGCCGGTCCGAACCGCCGTAACCGGGACGGTCGTATGCGATCAGCTGGGTGCGTCGCTGGTAGAGCACCATGCCGCGCGGGGCAGGGCCCAGCCGGCTGCCGGGTGTGCCGTGCAGCAGAAAGACGGGTTTGCCCCGCGGGTCCCCCAGCCGCTCCACCACCAGATGCCGCCCGTCCGCCGCGCGCACCCGACGTCGCACCCGCGCCCCCTTCGCCGTATGTGCCCTGTACAAGCATGACGAGCCATGGCATTCCCCACCAGTCCGATGATTACCCATCAGGGCGGCCGGGCGGGGGTCTCTGGCCCGAGCGCCCGGTCGTTCCCCGAGCCGGAGGGGCGAAAACAGGACAGGACTAGTCCTCACCCACCGCCCATGGGGTGATGCACCGGGTGTTCGCAGAATGGAATGACCAGGCTGAGCCTTTGCTGTGAAGACGCTGTGAACGCCTCCGCGTTGTCGTGTGCCCGTCCTGAAGTCGACCTTGTGTGCTACCGATTGGTATCGGAATAGTGGGCGGCCCATCCTCCGTGTCCCGACACCCCACATGCCCGGACACGGCCCCCACAGGAGGTTGATGTTGAAGCACCGACGCATACCCAGGAGAAAAGCGACGATCGCGGGCGGCGCCGTCGTCGCACTCGTTGCTGCGGGCCTCACCTTCCAGAGTGCGAACGCCAGTGACGACACTGAGCAGTTCACCGCAAAGACGCTGTCGTCCACCGCGGCCGGAAACCTCGCCACCACGCTGAGCGCGAAGCTGGGCGGCGACGCGGCCGGTACGTACTACGACGCCGACGCCAAGGCCCTCGTCGTGAACGTCATCGACGATGCGGCCGCCAAGGCCGTGCGCGAGGCGGGCGGCAAGGCCAGGGTCGTGGAGAACACGCTCGCCGAGCTGAAGACCGCCCGGCAGACACTTACCACCAAGGCGACCATTCCGGGCACGTCCTGGGCGGTCAACCCGGTCACCAACAAGGTCGTCGTCACCGCCGACCGTACGGTCAAGGGCGACGCGTGGACCAAGCTCAACCAGGTCGTGAAGGGTCTGGGCGGCAAGGCGGAGCTGAAGAAGTCCGCCGGGGAGTTCAAGCCGTTCATCTCGGGCGGTGACGCCATCCACTCGGGCGGCGGACGCTGCTCGCTCGGCTTCAACGTCGTCAAGGACGGCGAGCCGCACTTCATCACCGCCGGACACTGCGGCCAGGCCGGCAGCGAGTGGTCGGACTCCGCGGGCGGCGCGCCGATCGGCGAGATGGTCGACTCGCAGTTCCCCGACAACGACTTCGCGCTCGTCAAGTACAGCGGCAGCACCGAGCACCCGAGCGAGGTGAACCTCTACAACGGCAGCTCGCAGGCGATCACCAAGGCGGGCGAGGCCACCGTCGGTATGCAGGTGCAGCGCAGCGGTTCCACCACGCAGGTGCACGACGGTGAGGTCACCGGGCTCGACGCCACCGTGAACTACGGCAACGGCGACATCGTCAACGGCCTCATCCAGACCACGGTCTGCGCGGAGCCGGGCGACAGCGGCGGCTCGCTCTTCGCGGGCGACACCGCCATCGGTCTCACCTCCGGCGGCAGCGGCGACTGCTCGTCGGGTGGCGAAACCTTCTTCCAGCCGGTGCCCGAGGCGCTCCAGGCCTTCGGCGCCGAGATCGGCTGAGGCACTCCGCCGAGGCACGAGCCACGCGGCCCGGGTCGCCCGTCACGGGTGACCCGGGCCTTGCTCATGTGTCCGTCCTGGGCGCGTTGTTCCTCTTGGGCTTCTTGTCCTTCTTGCTCTTCCTGTCGGGAAGGTTCTCTTCGGGCGACCGGCGCAGGGCCTGCCGGATCGACCACAGCACGGACACCAGCGGTACGGCCACCACCGCGCCCAGCACTCCCGCCGCGATGGCCCCGCCGATGACCGTGAGCGCAACCACCACCGGGTGCAGCTGCACGGCCCAGCTCATCACCACCGGATGCAGCAGATGGCCCTCGATCTGACCGATGATCACGATCAGCGCGACCACGATGGCGGCGATCAGGGGCCCCTGGGTCGCCAGCGCCACCACCGCGGCGACGGCCAGCGCGATGGGCGAGCCGATCAGCGGGACGAACGCGGCAAAGAACTCGAGCAGCGCCAGTGGCACGGCCAGTGGCACGCCCAGGGCGAAGAGGGCCACCCCGACCAGTACGGCATTGGTGGCGGCCACCAGCACGATGCCGTGGGTGTATCCGGTGAACGTCCGCCAGCCCGCGCGGCCGGCCAGGACCACCCGGTCCCGCACCGACACCGGCAGCTGCCCGCAGAACCAGTCCCACTGCCGGTCGCCCGAGTACAGGAAGAAGACCGAGGAGAACAGGGCGAGCGCCAGCACCGTCAGCACCTCCACCAACCGACCCGCGCCGCTGAGGGCGGTGCTGATCAGCGTGGACCGGTGGGCGGAGAGGAACTTCCCGATCCGGGACTGGAGATCGGTGAGCGCCTCGGGGTTCAGCCGGAACGGAGGCTGCTCGAGCCAGTGCTCGATCCTGCCGATCCCCGCACCGAACTCCCTTTGCAGCAGCGTCCGCTCGCCGGCCACCGTCTCCCCGACGAACGCCAGGACGCCGAGGAGGACCGCGATGCTGCCGATCAGCGCCACGGCGACGGCGAGCGCCCTCGGCATCCGGCGGGCCAGCAGATCGGCGACCGGCCGGAGCATCGCGGTGATGACCAGACCGAGGAAGACGGCCACGGCGATCTCGTGGAAGCGCCCCAGGACCGAGAAGACGGCGTAGACGAGGACACCCACCACCAGGAGCCGCCAGCTGTAGGCGGCCAGGGTCCGCAGCAGGGGGGACACTCCCGTTTCGGCGCCCGCCCCGGCGGGCCCGCGGGTGGCGCGGCGTGCGCTGCGGATCCGCTGCCCTCGCTGAATGTCGTCGTACCGTGAACCGGGTCGTCCGGGCATGGGCACGTCCTCAGCCGGTGGTGGTGGGGCCGGACGGGGCCGGGCCGGATGTGGTGGGGGGTACGGCGGCGTCGGTCTCGCGTCCGCGCAGTACCGCACAGGCCGCCGTGATCGCCGCTCCCGCCACCGCCCACCCGGCGAGCACCAGCATGGGGGCCCCCGCGCCGTTGCCCTTGAAGTACGCGATCGAGCGGGCCGCGAAAGTGCCGGCGCCCGGCGGCAGCACCGGCCCGATCGCCCGCCAGAACGGCGGCAGCAGCGGATACGGATAGGCGCCGCCCGCGCTCGGATTGCCGAGCACGACCACCAGCAGGATCGCCAGTCCGATGCCGACGATCCCCACGAGCCCCTGGAAGGCGAGGGTGATCGCCCCGACCGTGAAGACCACCAGGGTGCCGAGGCCCCACAGGGCGGCCAGGCTGCCGGGCAGGGCGTTCAGAATCGGGCCCGCGATCACCGAGCCGAGCAGGCCCGCCGCGATCGAGTACACCAGCAGCGCACCCAGCCGCATCGTCGCGCGGGCCCCGTTGGCGGGCTTTGCGCCCGCGCTGACCGCGAGGATCGCCGCGCACAGATAGCCGCCCACGCACCACCCGATGACCAGATAGAACGCGGAGAGCCCGCGGGCGTCGTCCTCGGTCCCCGGGACCACGTCGACCACCTCCACGGTGCGCCGCTGCGCCGTCCCGGCCCGGGTGACGACCTCGGTGAGCGCCTGCGAGAGCGAGGCTCCCGCGGCACTCGCGACCAGCAGCCTGTCGGCGTTGCCCCGCCGGCCGGTGATGAGGGCGCCGTCGACGTCCCGGTTCCTGATCTGTTCGACCGCGGTCGCCTCGTCCTTGGCGGCGCGCGGGTCGAGCGGTTCGCCGGACAGTCTGGAGAGCCGGTACACGACTTCATCGGTGACCTGTGTCGTGGGCGCGGTGACGGCCAGCGGAATCCTGTGCGGCTTCGGGTCGTGGAAGGCGCCGATGTACGACGTGATGAAGGCGAGCTGAAGCGCCAGCACCCCGGTGACCAGGAGCGCGGCCCGCAGGCTCACCGCGTCCTTGAACTCGCCGAGGAAGCCTCCGCGAGGGCCGTCCGATGTCCGCTTCATGGCCCCACGCTCGGTGTCGCCCGGTGTTCCCGCAGGCGGGACGGGTCCGAATGGCTGATGCGATTCGTATCGCACGTACGTTCGAAACTTGGTCTATGGTGGAGGCGGGGGAGGTGAGACGGTCTGATCCAGGAGGTGCGGGTGCCCGGGTTCACGCATCTGCACACCGTTTCCGGGTTCTCCCTGCGGTACGGGGCTTCCCACCCGGAGCGGCTTGCGGAATGCGCCGCCGAGCGGGGCATGGATGCTCTCGCGCTGGCCGACCGCGACACCGTCGCGGGTTCGGTCCGCTTCATCAAGGCCTGCGAGAAGGCGGGGGTCCGGCCGCTGTTCGGGGTGGATCTCGCGGTGGGGGAGCGGGCCCGGCGGGAAGGGCCCACCGAGCGGCGGCGCACACCGGTGCGCGGCGGCGCGTTCCTGGACGAGTCGGCGCCCCGGACCGTCTTTCTGGCCAGGTCGCGCCGGGGGTGGGCCGAGCTGTGCCGACTGGTGACCGCCGCCCATGCGGCGGACGACGGTGTTCCGCTGCTGCCCTGGGCCGACAACCACGGCGAGGACCTGACCGTGCTGCTCGGGCCCGCGTCCGAGATCGGCCGGGCGCTGGCGGCGGGCCGGCCCGACCGTGCGGCGAAGCTTCTGGCGCCATGGCAGGAACGTTTCGGCAATGAGGTGCGCCTCGAAGTCGTGCACCACGGCCTCACAGGCACCGGCCCCGGCTCGCTGCGGCACGCGGCCCGCACCCTCGGCTTCGCCGCCGAACAAGGAGTACGGGCCGTGCTCACCAATGCCGTCCGCTACGCCGACCCGGGTCAGGGTCCGGTCGCCGACGTCCTCGACGCGGCCCGCCGGCTGGTGCCGATCGACCCGCGCAAGGGCCTCGACAGCGGGGAGCGCTGGCTCAAGGACCCGGCCGCGATGATCCGTACCGCCGAGCAGGTCGCCGAGGCGGCGGGCTTCCGCCGGGACACCGCGCACCGGCTGCTCGCCATGACCGAGGAGGCCGCCGCCGCCTGTCTGGTCGACCCCGAGGACGATCTGGGGATGGGGGCCGTGCACTTCCCCGAGCCGCATCTGGTCGGCGCAGGGCTGCGCACCCCGCAACGGGTGCTGGCCTCCCGCGCCGCCGCCGGCATGGTCCTGCGCGGCTACGACGGCCGCCGGGACTACTGGGAGCGCATGCACCACGAGCTGGACATCATCGCGCACCACGGCAATGCCTCGTACTTCCTGACGGTCGCCCAAGTCGTCGAGGACGTGAAGAGGATGGGGATCCGGGTCGCGGCGCGCGGCTCGGGAGCCGGCTCGCTCGTGAACCATCTCCTCGGCATCGCGCACGCCGACCCCGTCGAACAGGGCCTGCTGATGGAGCGCTTCCTGTCCACTCGGCGGCACGCGCTGCCCGACATCGACATCGATGTGGAGTCCGCCCGCCGGATCGAGGTCTACCGCGCGATCATCGACCGCTTCGGCGAGGAGCGGGTCGCGACCGTCGCCATGCCCGAGACCTACCGGGTCCGCCACGCCGTACGGGACGTGGGCGCCGCGCTCTCCATGGACCCGGCCGAGATCGACAGGATCGCCAAGTCCTTTCCGCACATCCGCGCGCGCGACGCCCGCGCCGCCATGGAGGAGCTGCCAGAACTGCGGTCCCTGGCGGCGGAGAAGAAGAAGTACGGGCGGCTGTGGGAGCTGGTCGAGGCGCTGGACGCGCTGCCGCGCGGGATCGCCATGCACCCCTGCGGCGTACTGCTCTCGGACGCCTCGCTCCTGACACGTACGCCGGTGGTGCCGACCAGCGGCGAGAGCCTGCCCATGGCGCAGTTCGACAAGGACGACGTGGAGGACCTCGGACTGCTCAAGCTCGACGTCCTGGGTGTGCGGATGCAGTCGGCGATGGCGCACGCGGTGGCCGAGCTGCGCCGGGCGACGGGGGAGGAGGTCGACCTCGACGCCGTGCCGCCGGACGACCCGGCCACGTACGGGCTCATCAAGTCGGCCGAGACGCTGGGGTGTTTCCAGATCGAGTCGCCCGGCCAGCGCGATCTGGTCGGCCGGTTGCAGCCCTCGGACTTCCACGATCTCGTCGTCGACATCTCGCTCTTCCGGCCCGGGCCGGTCGCGGCCGACATGGTGCGGCCGTTCATCGAGGCCCGGCACGGCCGGGCACCTGCCCGCTATCCGCACCCGGACCTGGAGAGGCCGCTGAAGGAGACCTACGGAGTGGTCGTCTTCCATGAGCAGATCATCGAGATGCTGGACATCATGACCGGCTGCGGCCGGGACGAGGCGGACCGGGTGCGGCGCGGGCTGTCCCACCCCGAGTCACAGAGCACGATCAAGGTCTGGTTCGCCCGGCAGGCCGAGGCCGCGGGGTACGCCGCCGAAGTGATCGCCCGCGCCTGGGAGATCATCGAGGCCTTCGGCTCGTACGGCTTCTGCAAAGCGCATGCGGTGGCCTTCGCCGTGCCGACGTATCAGTCGGCATGGCTCAAGGCGCACCATCCGGCGGCCTTCTTCGCCGGGCTGCTCACCCATGACCCCGGGATGTATCCCAAGCGGCTGCTGCTGGCGGACGCGCGGCGGCGCGGGGTGCCGGTGCTGCCGCTGGATGTGAACCGGTCGGCGGTCGCTCACCGAATCGAACTGGTGTCTGATGACGGCCGGGAGATCTGGGGCCTGCGGCTCGCGCTCTCGGACGTCCACGGCATCAGTGAGGCCGAGGCGGAGCGTATCGAGGCCGGCCGGCCGTACTCCTCGCTGCTGGACTTCTGGCAGCGGGCCCGGCCCGGACGTCCCGTTGCCGAACGGCTCGCACAGGTCGGCGCGCTGGACGCCTTCGGCGCGAACCGGCGCGATCTGCTGCTGCATCTCGCCGAGCTCCACCGCGGACAGCGCGGCCGGCCGCACGGCGGTCAGCTCCCCCTCGGCGGAGGGCAGAAGACCGCTCCGGTCGGGCTGCCCGACCTGGGGGACGCGGAACGCCTCAGCGCCGAGCTGGGTGTCCTCGGCATGGACGCCTCCCGCCATCTGATGACGGATCATCAGTCCTTCCTGAAGGAGCTGGGAGCGGTCTCGGCCCGGCAGCTGCGCTCGGCGAAACACGGGGAGACGGTGCTGGTCGCGGGCGCGAAGGCGGCCACCCAGACGCCTCCGATCCGGTCCGGGCGGCGGGTCATCTTCACCACGCTCGACGACGGCACCGGTCTGGTCGATCTCGCCTTCTTCGACGACAGCCACGCCGCGTGCGCGTACACCGTCTTCCACTCCTGGCTGCTGCTGGTGCGCGGAGTGGTGCAGCGGCGCGGCCCGCGCAGCCTCAGTGTCGTCGGGGCCGCGGCCTGGAACCTCGCCGAACTGGTGGAACTGCGGCGTGCGGGCGGACTCGACGCGGTCGCGGCACGGCTCGCAGCGCCCGCGGAGGCGGCGGAGGGCGCGGAGGGCACAGAGGGTACGGAGGGGAGCCGGGTCGACAACGGCCGGCGGATCAGGCTGTCCACGGGCTACGAGCTCAACCCGTGGGCGGACCTCCAGCCGCCGGGCGAACAACAGGGCGCCACCGGACGGAAGTTGTGGCACCAGAGCCCGGGGAGCGCCGGATGATCCTCTGCGTACGCTTCCGGGCCGCGCCGGCGCAGGAGACCGGCGGGGTCGAGACGGTACTGCCCGCGCTGCTCCGGCTCGCCGAGGGGATCAGCCCCGTCGTCCAGGCGCTGCCGCCCGACGCCGCGCTCATCGATGTCCGGGGCGCCGAACGGTACTTCGAACGGGACGCGGCCCAGCTCGCCTCGCTGCTGCGGGTACGGGCGCTCGCCCACTGCGGGGTGGACTGCGTGATCGGGGCCGGCCCGAACCCGATGCTGGCCAGGATGGCGGCCCGGTATGCCGGTCCGGGGGCGACCCTGGTGGTCACGGAGGAGGGAGCGGCGAACTTCCTGGACGGGAAACCGGTCGTCGCGCTGGAGGGAGTCGGGCCCTCGACCGCCCGCACCCTGTGCGCGTACGGACTCGACTCCGTCGACCGGGTCGCCGGTGCGCCGCTCGCCGTCGTCCAGCGGATCGTCGGCGCGCGGGCCGGGCGCGAGCTGTGGGAGCGGGCACGCGGCATCGACCGTGCGGCGGTCGTCCCGAACGCCGTGTCCCGGTCGGTCGCCGCCGAGCGGGCCTTCTCCCGCGACGAGCTGGATCCCGTGTGCCATCGCAAAGCGCTGATCTCGGCCGCCGAGGAGCTGGGCGCGCGGATGCGCGGCGAAGGCCAGGTGTGCCGCTCCCTGACGCTCACCGTGCGGTACGCCGACCGCTCCACGACCAGCCGCACGCGCACCCTGCCCGAGCCGACCGCCCACTCCGCGTCGCTCACCGAGATCGCCTACCGCGTTCATGAGTCGCTCGGTCTGCAGCGGGCCCGGGTGCGGGGCATCGCGCTGCGCGCCGAGGGACTGAAGCCCGCCGAACAGGCCGCCCAGCAGCTGTCGTTCGACCCCGCCGACGAGCGGGCACGCAGGATCGAGGCGGTGGCGGACCGGGCCCGCGCGCGCTTCGGATCACGGGCCGTGGTGCCCGGATCGCTCGCGGCGTAGCGACTCGGCGCTCTGGTGGGGACAGGGGTTCCTCTTGACATCCACCCTTCCGAGCTGCACACTCAACCTAGTGGTTAAACAACTGGATGGTTGATTACGAGATGGCAGACGATTCGCTCAGCATCACTTTCAACGCCCTCGCCGACCCCACACGCCGGGCCATCCTGGCGCGGCTCGCGGACGGCCCGGCGACGGTGAACGAGCTGGCGGAGCCGTTCTCGATCAGCCTGCAGGCGATCTCCAAGCATCTGAAGGTGCTCGAGCGCGCCGGACTGATTTCCCGGGGGCGAGACGCCCAGTATCGGCCTTGTCAACTGCAGGCCGGCCCGCTCAAGCCCGTAGCCGACTGGCTGGAGGGCTACCGCCGCTTCTGGGAGGAGAGCTTCGGCCGGCTCGACGAGTATCTGATCGAACTCCAGGAAAGGCAGCAGAACCATGACCGCGAAAGCAAATGAGAACCCGACCACGCTGACGACCCCGAACGATCGTGAGCTCGTCATCACCCGGGTCTTCGACGCGCCGCGCGAGCTCGTCTTCGAGGCCTGGACCAAGCCCGAGCATGTGCGGAAGTGGTACGGGCTGCGCTCGCTGACCACGACGGTCTGCGACATCGACCTCCGCCCGGGCGGCGCCTGGCGCTGGGGGCAGCGGGACGACAATGGCCAGGATGTCGTCTTCTCCGGCGTGTACAAGGAGATCGTGCCGCCGGAGCGGATTGTGTACACCGAGATGTTCGAGCAGATGCCCGGCGTGGAGCCGGTGCTGACGACGCTCGCGTTCGAGGAGAAGGACGGCAGGACCACGTTGACCAGCACTTCGCTCTGGCCGAACGCCGAGGCCCTTGCCGGAGCCATGTCCATGGGCATGGAGCAGGGCGTCGTCGAGACGTACGACCGCCTCGAGGAGCTGCTGCGCACCATGGGCTGACCTGTCGCCCGGCACCGCGAAATGGCCCTTGTCCCACGGGACAAGGGCCATTTCGCGGTGCCGGGCGACCGGGGAGGACCGGCTCAGGGCTCAGGTGTTCCTGCGAGATCGCTTATTGACACGGATTCAGTTTTTACCGACGCGTAACTTCCCAGTTCTGGTTACTCGTGCGTACTTTTGACGTGGGCACCACAAATAACCATGTGGGCACCGCAATTCCAGCCATCGCTACTCCCTTGAGCCGCAAGGAGACTGCCCGATGCTGCCCTGGAAACGTGCACTTCGACCCATAGCCGCCCTGCTGCTGGCCGCCGCCGTCAGCCTGACTCCCGCAGCCGCCGCCCATGCCGATTCGGCCACTGCCGCCTCGGTGTCCCACAGCGGTTGGAACGACTGGTCCTGTCAACCCTCCGACGCCCATCCCCGCCCCGTCGTCCTCGTCCACGGAACCTTCGGGAACTCGGTCGACAACTGGCTCGGACTCGCTCCGTACCTGGTCAGCCGTGGCTACTGCGTCTTCTCGCTCGACTACGGGCAACTCCCCGGAGTGCCCTTCTTCCACGGTCTCGGCCCCATTGAGAAGTCCGCCGAGCAACTCGATGCCTATGTCGACAAGGTGCTCGCCGCGACCGGTGCGCCGAAGACGGACATCGTCGGCCACTCGCAGGGCGGCATGATGCCCCGCTACTACCTCAAGTTCCTCGGCGGTGCCGACAAGGTCAACGCCCTTGTCGGACTCGCGCCCGACAATCACGGCACCACGTTGGGCGGTCTCGCGAAGCTGCTGCCGTACTTCCCGGGAGCCGAGGATCTGCTCAGCTCCGCCACCCCGGGGCTCGCCGACCAGGTGGCCGGCTCCGCCTTCCTCGCCAAACTCAACGCGGGCGGAGACACCGTGCCCGGCGTGCGCTACACCGTCATCGCCACCCGCTACGACCAGGTGGTCACGCCCTACCGCACACAGTTCCTGGACGGACCGAACGTCAAGAACGTCCTGCTCCAGGACCTGTGCCTGGTCGACCTGTCGGAGCATCTCGCGATAGGGCTGCTCGACCGCATCGCGTTCCACGAGGTGGCCAACGCCCTTGATCCGGCGAAGGCAGGCCGCACGAACTGCGGGTCCGTCTTCAGCTGACGGCACCCTCAACGGCCCGCGCGTCCGTCCCCGGCACCGGCCGGGGACGGACGCGCAGGTTTTGCGGAGAGGTCAGTGGCCGTGACGGCTGCCGACCGCCGCCTTGCGCCGCGCCGTGGCGAACATCGCAGCCGCACCGAGCGCGAGAGCGGCGGCGCCGCCGACCGCGATGTACGGGGTGGTGCTGTCGCCGCCGGTCTCGGCGAGGTTCTCACTGCCCGGCTCGGCTCCGCCGTTCGGCTTCGGCGCGTTGTCGCCCGCCTGCTCCGCGGGCTTCTCCGCACTCCGGTCCGCCGACTTGGTGTCGGCCTCGGTGCCGGCCGCGTCCTTCGTGGTGGCGTCGTGGCCGTCGCCGCCGTGCCCGTTGTGGTCGACGGTCGACTTGTCGGCACCGTCCGCTATCTCCGCCTCGGAGGGTGCGGAGGCGGCCGGGGCGCCGCCCGCTCCGCCGTTGTCCTCGCCGAACACCACGTCGGAGCAGGTGTAGAAGGCCTCGGGGGAGTCCGAGCGCTGCCAGATGGAATAGACGAGGTGGCGGCCCGTCTTGCCCGGGACGGCGCCGTCGAAGACGTACTCACCGTTCACCAGCTTCGGGTCGGTGACCTTCGCGAACGGCTTGGCCTCCAGGTCCGACCACTTCAGCGGCTTCGTCGGGTCGTAGCCGTCCTTGGTGAGGTACAGCTCGAAGGAACCCTTGTGGGGAGCGGTCGCCTTGTAGTGGAACGTGTGGTTGCCGGCCGCGAGCTTGGTGGACGGCCAGTCGCCGCGGGGCAGGTCGAGCCCCTTGTACTTGTCGCGGCCGGCGCTGCACAGCTTGCCGTCCGGGATCAACTGCTGGTGATTGCCCGCCGCGTTGGCGATGTTGACTTCGTTCCAGTCGTAGAAGGCCTGTGTACCGCTGGCCGCGACCGCTGCCTTGCACGCCGCAGAGTCAGGGCTCTCGGGCCCCTCGGCGAAACACGCGGAGACCCGGCTGACCGGGTCGGTCAACGAGCCGTGGGCGACGGCCGGCGCGGCGGAAAGCCCGGCGATCGCGAGGGGCGCGATACCAAGGGCGGCGACCGTGGTGACCAAACGGCGAGCGGTCATGATGACGTTCTCCTCAAGACGGGCACATGGGGGGATCCCAGGGCGGGTCCGAACAGGCGGCCACGCCCCCCGTTCGCCTGCGCTGCCGGCTGTCCGAACCAGCCCCGGCGATCAGCAAGCTAGCCCGTCGCGGCGCGGAAATCGCCTGCTGGGAGGGTGTGATGGGGATCCTTATGCTCGCTTTAAGGAGGCGGTAAGGAGGGGCTGAGGAAACCTGGCGGAGCGCATTCGGCCGACCAAGGGCTGGGCGCCTCGCTGTCCGAAGTCGTGCGGGGGAACCGACCGTGTCGCCTCGGGTGGCTCCCCGGGCCCGCCCGGCGCTCTCTGCCCTGGCCTTCGGTTGGGGCGCAGTCGCAACTCCCCAGGTTGCCCATGAGGTTCGAGGCGGGTGCACCCTGCGCATGTAGTTGAAAACCCAACGCAGTACCCATCTTTACCGATGGATTCCTCACCCCCCACAAAACCTCTGGAGAACCGCTTTGAGGGGACATTGTGAGCCAGATCCACCCACCGCCACCCGAGAGGCCGCCGGTCGCCCCGGCCCGCTCCGGTTGGGGGCAGACCATCACCGTCGCCCTGACCGGCTTCGCCGCCGGCGCCGCGATTGTCGGCGCTGTCTGGTGGGCCACCAGCACCAGGGACGGCGGTGAAGAGATGAAGACGGCCCAGGCTTCGGCTGGGCCCTCGATGACTCCCGTCGGCAGCACACCGTTTGATCTGACGGGGACGTTCGTCCTCAGCGACGGCGTGGTCAGTGACGGCACCACCGGTTGCAAAGGATCCCGAGGATTCGACGACATCGGCATGGGGACGTCGGTGACCGTGTACGACGCGGCCGGTGCCGTCATCGGATCGAGCGCCCTGTACATCTCCACGCACGACAAGGCGGCCGGCACCTGCACCTATCAGGTTGCCGTCGAGGCTGTGCCCGGCGGCCACGATTTCTACCAGGTCGAGATCTCCCACCGCGGCAAGATCCAGCTTCCTGCCGCTGAGGCCCGGGCGGGCAGCTTCGCCGGCTCCCTCGGCTAGTCCCAGTCACCGCGCACCCGTTACCTCGAGAGGTATGCCCGTGAGTCAGCAGTACCCACACAACCCGAACCAGCCCTACCAGGGAGCCCCCGGATATCCGCAGGGCCCGGCGCCCTACCAGCCACCACCTCCGCCGAAGAAGGGCCTGTCAACGGGGGCGATCGTTGGCATGGTCATCGGTGGCGTGTTCGTCCTCCTCATCGTCCTCGGTGGCATTGTCGGAGGAGGCGGTGACAAGGCCGACGCGGGGAATTCGGCCGACAGGACCGCAGCCGAGCAGGACACGAACGCCAAGTCGGCTGACAAGCCCACCCAGAAGTCTGAGGAAAAGAAGAAGGACGCACCCGCGAAGAAGCGGACGTCTGCCGAGGAGTTCAAGGCGTTCGTCACCAAGAACGGAACCCCCACCGAGAAGGCTGCCGTCCAGCACGTCACCAAGGTCCAGGGCGCGGACAAGCAGAACGACATCCTCGACTCGGCCGACGTGTACACCGACTTCACCGGCGGGTTCATGAGCGAGAACCAGAACAGTGCCAAGCTGATCGCATCGGCGTTCGCCGACTGGAAGGACTCAGAGAACGGTCTCGTGACCGTGTACGGCTCCGACGGCGACATGATCACCAACGGCAACTTCTGACTGTCACGTTCTGTGCGGCCCCCACGGACTGTGGAGCAGCGTGGTCGGTGAACTGCGCTGCGGGCTAAGGTGATTCGCGCACAGCTAGGCCACCTGTCGGGGTCAGGGCTCGTGCTGGAAGACCGGCGGGCCGGGGGCGCCGCCGTACGAGCTGACACGGCGAGGGGGCCGGCGATCTACGCAGTAGTCGTCAACGTGCTGGTCGGTCTGGTGACCAGTCTCATCGGTGGGGCGTCCGTCTGGCTTTGGGAGCGGGGCAAACGCACCCACCTGCTGAGACGGAAGGCAGAATTCTTCGGCATGGTGCCAGGAGAGACCTGCCTGATCATCATGGGCAACAAACACAACACGCGGGGCCTTGCGACCCACAGGGAAGTCCGGGCCATGATCGAGGTGGCGACTCTGGCGAGCCAGCTCGGATGCGACATCGTCACGGAGTCCAGCGGTGACTTCCGCGGCAGCAACGACGACCGGACAGAGTACTGCATAGGCGGCCCGCTCGGTGACGCCAACATCCGTACCGGCGGTCACTTGGCGGCCCACTTGCCTGGCGTCGCCATTCGCCCGTTCAGTACGGAGCGCGACTCGGCGGCCTTCGTCGTCGGTGGTCAGCGCTACCTCTTCGAAAAGGGCAATGTGGAGTATGCGCTGGTCGCAAAGTTCACACCTCCGGAAGCAACCCGGCCAGTCCTCCTGGTCTGCGGCCAGAGCTCCTTGGCGAATCAGGCCGCGATTCACTTCCTCAAGCGGAACCACCGCGAAGTGGCCGGCACCCTCGCCTCGGTCGACCGCTTCTGCGTCCTGATCAAGCTCACGGGCATCGCGACGTACGGCATCCACGGCGCGAGCTTCGAGCGGGACGTGACGCAGGAGGCGTTCGCCCGGAGCTGACCTCACGGGCGGAGCCGACTCCTCACGGGGGTTGACCCGTACACCTCAGAAGTTCCTCAAGTCCCCTCCCGCGCCGGTGAGTTCACCGACAGAATCATCTCGACCGCACGGCACCAGTCGTGCACAGTGTTCATCCGGCGTGCTCTGCCGGAGAAATCGGGGATCCATGAGAAACCTCGCCCATGGCGCGGTTGTACTCGCACTCGTTTCGGGGGGAATTGTTGCCACGGCGCAGCCGAGCTTTGCTGCCTGTGCGCCCGAAAAGCCGATCTTCAAGATCTCGAACGTGAAGGTGGCCTACCGGCCCACCAACGTGATGAGTGACTTCATCAAGGGGCCGGGCTCCATCTCGTACTCGAAGTCCAAGGCTGCGACGTCCACATGGACGGGCTCCGCGGGGATCGGTGGGGACATCGGCGCGATCATCGCCGAGGCCAACATCAAGATCGAGGGGTCCTACGCCAAGGCGTGGACCAAGGACACCACCTGGACCTACCGGCTGGACATTGCCAAGGGGAAGACCCAGCGAATTCGCATGTTCCATGCGTCGAAGTCCTTCTCCGTGGCCAAGAAGACTTTCAACACCGGCCAGTGCAAGTGGAAGACGGTCTACTCGGGTAAGAACGTCATCGTGCCGTCCAAGAGCAATGTCAACGTCTGGAAGAGGGAAAACCTCTGATCCGGGAACAGGTACTTCCGGGGCCCCGCGAACCGCAATCCGGTTCGCGGGGCCCTCGGGTCTCACGACGGCGTCACGTCCTTCGGCTGCGTCAGCCGCCAGTGGTTGCCGAACGGATCGCGGAAGGCCGCGTCGATGCCGTAGAAGCGCTCCTCGGGCTCCTCGATGAACTCCACGCCCTTCGCCTTGAGTTCGCGGTACGTCCTGCGGCAGTCGTCGGTGCGCAGCGCACCCGGGCCCATGTACCCCGTCGCGATCAGGGACTTGATCTGCGCGGCCACCCTTCCCTCGACCACCGGGGGTTCCGGGACGACCAGCATGATCGGGACCTCCGGCTGCTCCCTGGCGTGGACCGTGAGCCAGCGGAAGCCGTCCAGCACCTTGTCGAAGCCGACTTCGAGGCCGAGCTTGTGGACATAGAAGTCGTACGCCTCGTCCAGGTCCAGGACGTTCACGCACACCAGCGCCATACCCGTGATCATCAGGCTGCTCCTCTCGTCGCGGGTCCGCCCGTTCAGGCGGTCAGGAAGCCGACCGCCGCGGGCACGAGGGCCTCCGGCCGGACATCGTGGTCCTGACCGTCGAGGACCGCGAACCGGGCGCCCGGAATGGTTTCGGCCGTCTTCTGCGCCGCCGTGCGCATCCACTCGGGGCTCGCGCCGCCGGCGAGCACCAGCGTGGGTGCGGTGATCGTGGCGTACCGCGCGGCCGGGATAGTGCAGTCGCCGAGTACGGCCGCGTCGTAGGCGAGCGTGGGGGCCATGCGCTCACCCACCTCCCAGTACGGGCTCTGCCGCATGCCGGCGATCATCTCGGGGGGCAGCCCCACCCGGGTCATGAAGTGGGCGACGGCGTCGCCGCGGCGGCCCGCCGCGAGGAGCTCGTCGAGCCGGGCAGCGTACGCCCGTGCCTCCCGGGGCCCCTCGGCGTCCAGCCGGAACGGCGGCTCCCACATGATCAATCCGCTGACCGGCAGCCCGCTCACCGCGGCCTCGGCGGCCAGTGCCGCTCCGGACGAGAACCCCAGCAGCGCCGCCGATCCGCCGGCATCGGCGATCAGCGCCTCGATGTCCTCCAGCTCGCGAGCCACGGCGAACGGGAGCGTGTCCCCGCTGTCGCCCCGGCCGCGCCGGTCGTGGTTGAGAACCGTGAAGTGGGGTGCCAGCGCCTGGGCGATCGGGGTGCTGATCGCCCGGTCGCAGCCGGCTCCGGCGACGAGAACGAGCGGGGCGCCGGAGCCGACGCGGTCGAACGCGATCGTGGTGCCGTCTTTCGAGACCACCGTGTCCATGAGAGCTCTCCTCCTGGTGCCGAGACCCTGCGGCGGGCCGTTTCCACCACCGTAGGAACGGCGGAACGGCCCGGGCTTCTCGAAAACTGCCCACTTCGCAAGGCCGCCCGACGGGCCGCTCACCGCGTCGGCCGGGTCCACATACGGACATAGCAGTGCGGCAGCCGGTCGAGCTCGGTGTGTCCGTCCCGGTCGCGGTAGGCGCTCGGGCTCTCGCCGACGTACCTGCGGAACTGCGTGCTGAACGAGCCCAGGCTGGTGAAGCCGACATCCATGCACACCTCCGTGACCGACCGCTGCCCCGCCCGCAGCAGCGCCTTGGCCCGTTCCATCCGGCGGCTCATCAGGTACTGGTGCGGTGTCTGACCGAAGGCGGCCTTGAAGCTGCGGCTGAAGTAGGCCTGCGAGACCGAGGCGCTGCGCGCCAGCGCCGGGATGTCCAGCTGCTCGGCGTACGAGCGGTCGATCAGGTCGCGCACCCGCAGCAGGTGCCGGGCGAGCGGGACGGCCGGACGGTTCACACCCTCGATCCTCGCGCACCCCGACACCCCGCGCGAGTGCCGTCCCGAACCTGGCCCGCGGCCTAGGCTCGGCGGGGGAAACGGGGGAAACGGACATCGAGCGAAGGAGTCATCCGTGGCCTTGACCCGTGAAGAGCGTGAGCAGTTTCTCTCCGAACCCCATGTCGCCGCCTTCGCGGTGGACGCGGGCGACGAGGAGCGGGCACCGGTCACCGTGCCGATCTGGTACCAGTACGCGCCCGGCGGGGACATCTGGATCATGACCGGCAAGGATTCCCGCAAGGGGCGGGCCGTCGCGCGGGCCGGCCGGTTCTCCCTGATGGTGGACCGGGTGGAGCCGACGGTGCGGTACGTGTCCGTCGAGGGGCCCGTCCGTGAGACCGTTCCCGCCACCCGCGAGCTGCTGCACGAGCTGGCGGCACGCTATCTGCCGGCGGAAAAGGTCGACGCGTACGTCGAGATGGCCTGGAACGACCACGGCGAGCAGGTCGTGATCCATATGCGGCCGCAGCACTGGCTCAGCTCGGACCTCGGCGGGTTCTGACCGACCGGCTCCCCGGGCCCCGGCCCCGCGACCCGGGCTCCCGGGCCAAGCCCGGCGGGCGGCCCCTCAGCCCCCGCCGACCAGGCGGTAGCGCCGCTCCGGGCGGCCCGTGCCGCCGTACCGGAGGGTGACCTCGGCGCGGCCCGTCTCGGCGAAGTACTCGAGGTATCTGCGCGCACTCACCCGGGACAACGAGCCCGCCTCCGCGCACTCGGACGCCGACAGGTCGCCCGGGTGCTCCCGCAGTATGCGCTCCACCAGCTCGGCGGTGTGCGGGGCCAGGCCCTTGGGCAGTTCGCGGGAGCCGGGCGGCCGGGCGCCGAAGATCTGGTCGACGTCCTCCTGGCGTGCCTCGCCGAGCCGGTCGAAGCGGGACCGCAGTGACGCCACATGCCGCAGCTGCTCC
The DNA here is from genome assembly GCA_963836215.1 of uncultured Actinomycetota bacterium. Classification (GTDB taxonomy): domain Bacteria; phylum Actinomycetota; class Actinomycetes; order Streptomycetales; family Streptomycetaceae; genus Streptomyces. Next base: position 1,486,565 of record CAWIIU010000005.1, on the reverse strand, counting down.
TGCAGAGCCGCCTGGTTGAACGGCTTGATCAGATAGTGCAGCGCCCCCGCGCGGAGCGCCGCCCGCACCAGGCCGGCGTCCCGCGCCGCCGTGATGAACAGCGCGTCCACCTTGCCCCGCGACTCGTCCCGCTGCTCGGCCGCCCGCAGCTCACGCAGCACGGCCAGTCCGTCCATGTCCGGCAGATAGATGTCGAGGAGTACCAGGTCGGGCCGCAGGCGCTCGGCCGCGCGCAGCGCCTCGGCGCCGCTGTGCGCCACCCCGACGACGCGGAACCCCTCCGTCGAGGACACATAGCGGCTGTGCAGCTTGGCGACCATGAAGTCGTCGTCCACCACCAGCACGTCCACCGGGCACACGGTAGGCCGCGACCACAACGACCACAACGTCCGTTGATTCCGGAAGAGAGACAGCTTCTTAACGCACCGGCAACATGTGGGCCACTTCACATCCCGACCGAGAGGCGGCTCCCGTGCACGTGCGCACACCCCTCGCCCTGTTCGGGGCAGCGTTGCTGGTGCTCGTGGGACCGCCGCTGCTCTCGGCGGGCAAAGGCTCCGACTCCGGCACCCAGATCCCCGGGCTGCGGTTGATGGTTCCCAACACGCCGGGCGGCGGCTACGACATCACCGCCCGTACGGCGGCCAAGAACGCCGAGGACGCCGAACTCACGCACAACATCGAAGTGTTCAATCTGCCCGGCGCGGGCGGCACCGTCGGGCTGACCCGGCTCGTGGGCGAGCACGGCAACGGCAGGCTCGCCATGTCCATGGGCCTCGGCGTCGTCGGAGCCGTCCACACCAACAAGACGCCGAAGACCCTCGCCGACACGACCCCGATAGCCCGTCTCACCCAGGAGACGGACATTGTCGTGGTCGCCAAGGACTCGCCGTACAAGACCATCGGCGATCTGCTCGAAGCCTGGAAGAAGAACCCGGGCAAGCTGCCGGTCGGCGGTGGTTCGTCGCCCGGCGGGCCGGACCATCTCGCCCCCATGCTGATGGCCCAGGCCGCCGGGATCGCGCCCAAGACCGTCAACTATGTCCCTTTCGACGGCGGAGGCGAACTGCTTGCCTCCATCCTCGGCAACAAGGTCGCCTTCGGTGTCTCGGGCCTCGGCGAGTACCTCGACCAGATCGAGGCGGGGGAGTTGCGGCTGCTCGCCGTCACCGGGCCGAAGCGGGTCCCCGGGCTGAATGCCCCCACTCTGCGCGAGGCCGGTCTGGACACCGAGTTCACCAACTGGCGCGGCATCGTCGCCCCGCCCGGCCTCTCCGATGCCGAACGCGACAAGCTCGTCGGCCTGATCACGAAGCTGCACGACTCGAAGCAGTGGCGGGAGTCGATGAAGAAGAACGGCTGGGACGACGCCTTCCTCACCGGCGAGAAGTTCGGCGCCTTCCTCGACGCCCAGGACAAGAGCGTGGACTCCGTGCTGAAGGAGCTGGGACTGTGACCACGACCGAGACCGCCCGGACGTCGAAGGCCCGCGGCTCCTGGCTGCGCGACCACTCCGAACTCGGCGTCGGCCTCCTGCTGTTCGCCATCGGCGTGCTCGTCCTGACCGACGCGCTGACCATGGACGTCGACATTGCCCAGCGCGGCCCGGTCGGCCCCAGGACCGTCCCGGTCGTCGTCGGCATCGGCCTGCTGCTCGTCGCCGTGCTGCTCGCCGTCGACGTGCTGCGCGGCGGCCGCGGTGAGTCCGAGAGCGGCGAGGACATCGATCTGAGCGAGCCCGGCGACTGGCGCACCGTTGTGCTCCTCGCCGGGGTCTTCCTGGCCTTCGCGGTGCTCATCGGCCCGCTCGGCTTCCCCGTCGCCGGTGCGCTGCTGTTCTGGGGCGCTTCCTACGCCCTCGGCAGCCGGCACCCGGACCGTGACCCGCTGATCGCCGCGGTCCTCTCCCTCGTCACCTACTTCGTCTTCAACAACCTGCTCGGCGTTCCCCTCCCGGGCGGCCCCCTGATGGAGGTGCTCTAGCCGATGGACTCCCTCAACTCGCTGCTCGACGGCTTCGGCACCGCGCTGACCCCGGTCAATCTGCTCTGGGCCGCGATCGGTGTGCTGCTCGGCACCGCGATCGGTGTCCTGCCCGGCATCGGCCCCGCGATGGCCGTGGCGCTCCTGCTGCCGGTGACGTACGGACTGGAACCGACGGGCGCGTTCATCATGTTCGCCGGCATCTACTACGGCGCGATGTTCGGCGGCTCGACCACCTCGATCCTGCTCAACACCCCGGGCGAGAGCGCAGCCGTCGTCGCCGCGATCGAAGGCAATCCCATGGCCAAGGCGGGCCGCGGCGCACAGGCGCTGGCCGCCGCGGCCGGTGGACACTTCGCGGGCGGCATGATCGGCACCATCCTGCTGGTGGTCCTCGCCCCGACCGTCGCCGAACTCGCGGTCGACATCGGCGCCCCGGACTACTTCGCGATCATGGTGCTGGCGTTCATCGCGGTCACCTCGGTGCTCGGCTCCTCCCGCATCCGCGGTCTCGCGTCCCTCCTGATCGGCCTCACCCTGGGCCTGGTCGGCCTGGACCAGATGACCGGTCAGCAGCGGCTCACCTTCGGCTCGCTGCAGCTCGCCGACGGCATCGACGTCGTCATCGTCGCCGTCGGGCTCTTCGCGATCGGCGAGGCGCTGTGGGTCGCGGCCCATCTGCGCCGGACCGCGGGAGACGCGATCCCGGTCGGCCGTCCCTGGCTGGCCCGGTCCGATGTGAGGCGCACCTGGAAGTCCTGGCTGCGCGGACCCGTCATCGGTTTCCCGTTCGGCGCGATCCCGGCAGGTGGCGCGGAGATCCCGACCTTCCTGTCGTACGTCACCGAGAAGCGGCTCTCCCGGCACAAGGAGGAGTTCGGCAAGGGAGCGATCGAGGGCGTGGCGGGACCGGAGTCCGCGGCTTCGGCCTCCGCGGCCGGCACGCTGGTCTCGATGCTGACGCTCGGCCTGCCGACCACCGCCGTCGCGGCCGTGATGCTGGCGGCCTTCCAGCAGTACGGAATCCAGCCCGGGCCGCTGCTCTTCGAACGCGAGCCGGACCTGGTCTGGGGCCTGATCGCCTCGCTCTTCGTGGGCATGATCCTGCTCCTCGCGCTGAATCTGCCGCTGGCCCCCGTCTGGGCGAAGCTGCTGCGCATCCCGCGCCCGTATCTGTACGCGGGGATCCTGTTCTTCGCCGGGGTCGGCGCGTACGCGGTCGGCGGCGAGGCACTCGACCTGGTCATCCTGCTGATCATCGGTCTGATCGGCTTCGGGATGCGGCGCTACGGGCTTCCGGTGCTGCCGGCGGTGATCGGTGTGATCCTCGGGCCGGCCGCCGAACAGCAGTTGCGCCGTGCGCTCCAGATCAGCGACGGCAGTGTCACCGGCCTGGTGAACACGCCGTTCTCCGTTACCGTGTACGCCGTGATCGTGGTCCTGCTGGCCTGGCCGCTGCTGCGGAAGGTGATCGTGCGCCGCCGGGGTGACGTGGCGGCATGACGGAGAACATCCGCCCGGCCGCCGCCGGGGACGTGACCGTGGTGAAGGCCGTGACCGACGCGGCCTATCACCACTACATCGAACGGATCGGCGTCGTGCCCGCCCCCATGAGGGCGGACCACGCGGCCGATGTGGCGGCCGGGAAGGTGTTCGTGACCGGTGACCCGGTGCGAGGTCTCATCGTGCTGGTCCCGCACGAGGACCATCTGTTCCTGGAGTCGGTCGCGGTCCACCCCGACGCGCACGGCAAGGGCCTCGGCCGCGCGCTGCTGACCTTCGCCGAGACCTACGCCCTGGAGCTGGGTCTGCACGAGATCCGGCTCTACACCAACGCGCTGATGTGGGAGAACCAGAACCTGTACGCGCGCTACGGATACGAACTGATGGAGCGGCGCGTGGACGGCCCCTTCGACCGTCTCCACTACCGCAAGCCGCTCGACCCGGCCTCCGGCCACTGACCGGGACCGGACCCCGCACCGCCCGGATGAGCGAGCAGCTCACCGAAACGGCCTTGCCGGGCGAGGAGTTCCAGTTCGTCCAGCGCCTTCACGGCCCGGTCCGCGGCATCCGGGTCGCGTTCGGCGAGGCCGCTCTCGGCGAACTCGTCCTCGTCGAGACGGATCACGGAGGACCCGTCGGCCGACACCCACAGGTCGAGGTCCAGGTCCTCGACGCTCAACTCGCCGCCGGTGAGACGCGCGGGCCTGGCCACATCGCAGTACCAGCCCTTGACCGAACCCCCGGCGGCGCGGACCTCCTTCACGGCGTACCAGCGATCGCGCCAGTAGTGCTCGGTGAACACATCGCCCGGCTCGAAGCGCACGAAGCCGAAGTCCCGTACGCCACCCGCCCACGGCGCCCGGACCACCGCGTGCACGCCGTCGTCGGCCACCGGGACCGCCGGATACCGGATCTTGGTCGCACCGGCCTTGACCAGCCGTACCTCAACCGAGAGAGCGGACATGACGTACCTCCGTGGAGCAGATCTCGTAGCCGAACCATGTGTTGACAGCCAGCATCGGTCCGTTGTCGGCGTCGTTGCTGGTGAACGCCGCGCTGAAACCCGCTGCGCGGGCCCTGTGCAGCGAGTCGGCCTTGGCGAGCTTCGCGTAACCCCGGCCGCGGTGGGCGCGCAGAGTGCCGGTCATGCCCGACATGTAGCGGGAGCCACCGTCCGACTGGGCCGCGGTGAAGGCCGCGACCCTGCCGTCCACCATCACCACGGTGCTGAGCCCGCGGTCGAGCAGCGGGTGGTTCCAGGTGTGGTTCAGCCAGTCCTCGTAGTCGTCGAGGTCGACCCCGACGTCACCCGGCTCGTCCGACGTGGCTTCCGCGTCCGCGAGGAACATCGGGCGCGGATCGGCCCCGAAGTCCGCGACGGTCCGCAGCTCCACACCGGCCGGCAGCGGGGGCAGCGCGGGCAGAGTGCCGTTCGCGAGGTCGAGCCACTGGAAGTGGGCCGTACGCGTCGGCCGGTAGCCGCGGTTGCCGGCGAAGGCCCGTGACGCGGGCTCGTCCGCCGCCCAGGCGTACACGGTGGTCGCGCCTTGTGCCGCCAGATGCTCCTCCGCGGTACGCAGCAGCTGCCCGCCGGCACCCTGCCCGCGGTGCTCGGGCCGGACGTGCGGGGTGACGGAGGCGACGCCGGGCTCCATCGCGTCGTGGACGACGGCCGCGGCGGCCGTGCCGACGATGTCACCGTCGCTCTCGGCGACCAGCAGACGGTACTTCCTGGCAGGGTTGGCGTTCTCCACGTCGAAGACGACGGACTCCGGGGTGGTCACCTCGTGCGGGAGAACGGCGCGCAGTACCCGGCACACGGCAGGCGCGTCCTCGCGGCGGAAATCACGGACGATCACAGTCATGGGATCGCACGCTACGCGCGCGCCCGGCCCGGGCGCCTCCGCATTTCGAGGCGGTGGGGGAGAATCGAAGGGTGACCCTGAAGATCTCTGTCGACGCGGAATCCGCGACCGCCCCGTACGAGCAGCTGCGCGCCCAGATCTCCGCGCAGGCCCGGTCCGGACGGCTGCCGGTCGGCTACCGGCTGCCCACGGTGCGGGGTCTGGCCGAGCAGCTCGGGCTCGCCGCCAACACGGTGGCGAAGGCGTACCGGGCGCTGGAGGCCGACGGCGTCATCGAGACCCGCGGACGCAACGGGACGCTGATCGCGGCGGCGGGCGACGCGGCGGAGCGCCATGCGGCGGCCGCCGCCGCGCAGTACGCGGAGGAGGCGCACCGCCTGGGCCTCAGCCGGGCGGACGCGCTGTCCGCGGTGACGGACGCACTGCGCGCCTCGTACGGCCGCTGACCCCCGCGCCCCTCGCCCCGCAGATACGGCCCCGCGTCCGCGTATTGCGTTGTCGCTGCGCGCCGCTGACCCCGCAGCCCGTGCGCGGCGTCCGGCGATCCGGGTGAGGATGCCGTCGACAAGGCGAAGGTGATCGGGGGCGGGCCCGCCCTCACCTCACAGATACAGCCCGGCGTCCGCCCCCGCCTGCTGCGACGGGACCGACGCCGGGGTGTTGCCGCGGCGCAGGGCGTACAGCTCGGCCAGCGTCGCGCCGTCGCGGCCCACGCCCTCCTCCGTGCCCAGCCAGGTCACCGACTCCTTGCGGGTCAGCGCTCCGACCTCGATACGGGCCAGGCAGCGGCCCGGGCGGACCACCGCGGGGTGCAGTCGTTCCAGGTCCTCGTTGGTCGTCACGCCCACCAGGACGTTGCGGCCCTGGCCCAGCAGGCCGTCCGTGAGGTTGAGCAGGCGGGACAGCGCCTGGCCCGCCGTGTGCTTGGCCTCGCCGCGGATCAGCTCGTCGCAGTCCTCCAGCAGGAGCAGCCGCCAGCGGCCCTTGGCCGTGCCGTCGTCCTCGCCGATCGCGATGTCCATCAGATAGCCGACGTCGTTGAAGAGCCGCTCCGGGTCGAGCACGCAGTCGACCTGGCACCAGTCGCGCCAGGAGCGGGCGAGCGTGCGCAGCGCCGAGGTCTTGCCCGTGCCCGGCGGGCCGTGCAGCAGAAGCAGCCGGCCCGAGATGTCGTCGGGAGTGACCTTCATCAGCCGGTCCATCGCATCGGCCACCGGCGCCGTGTAGTTGGCCCGCACCTCGTCCCAGGTGCCGGCCGCGATCTGGCGGGTCGTACGGTGCGGGCCGCGGCGCGGGGAGACGTACCAGAACCCCATGCTCACGTTCTCCGGCTGCGGCTCCGGTTCGTCCTCCGCGCCGTCCGTCGTCTGCTTGAGGACCTTCTCCGCCAGCTCGGAGCTGACCGCCGTCACCGTGACATCGGCGCCGCGGTTCCAGCGGGATACGAGCAGGGTCCAGCCCTCGCCCTCGGCGAGCACGGCGCTGCGGTCGTCGTCGCGCGCCGAACGCAGCACGGTCGCCGACGGCGGCAGCAGAGTGGCTCCGGACTTGACGCGGTCGATGGTGGAGCTGTGGGAGTGCGGCTGCTCGCCCGTCGCGAAACGGCCGAGGAACAGCGCGTCGACGACGTCCGACGGTGAATCGCTGTCGTCGACGTTGAGCCGGATCGGCAGTGCGTCATGAGGCTGTACGGACATGGGGCCCATGATCCGTCACGGGCTCCCGCAGCGCACGGTGTTTTGAGCGGCGGCGTGCCCCGGGCAGTGCCTGGCCTCATACGCTGCCACGACGGAGCAGCGCCAGAGCCCGGCGTGTCCTGCGCACCACGGCGTACCCCTTGGTGAGCGCACGGTCGCCGGCGAAGTACCGGGCGATGCGCCTCCCTTCGATCAGGTGCGCGAACTCCTCGATGCCGGTGGAGCGCCGTACGGTCACCCGCTCCAGGGCGTACGGGCTCTGGTCCCGCCGGGCAAGGGCGTTGCCCACCGCGAGCGACTGGGCGAACCCCGCCTCCCGGACGGCCTGCCGCACCCGGCGGCTGGAGTAGCCGTAGGGGTAGGCGAAGGAGACCGGCGGCGTGCCCAGTTCGCCGGCGACGATGTCGCGGCAGCGGACCGTCTCCTGCCGCAGTCGTTCGTCGTCGAGCTGGTCCATCTGGGGATGGCTGTGCGTGTGGCCGCCGATCTCCGTGCCCGCGGCGGCCAGTTCACGTACCTGGTCCCAGTCGAGCATGGTGTCGAGCGCGCCGCCCTCGTCGTGGTCCCCGCGCAGCCAGCCGGTCGAGACGAACAGTGTCGACGCGAAACCGTGCCCGGCCAGCACGGGAAGGGCGTGCCGGTGCACGCCCTCGTAGCCGTCGTCGAAGGTGATCAGCACCGGCCGCGGCGGCAGCGGCCGGCTGCCGCCCGACCGCCAGGCGTCCCCCAGTTCGGCGGTCGTCATCGGTGTGAACCCGCGCTCGCCGAGCAGCGTCATCTGTTCGGCGAAGGCGTCGGGGGAGACCGACAGCCCGAGGGTCCGCGGCGCCGGCCGGTGGGCGACGGCGTGGTACATCAGGATCGGCACAGGCCCGGTCAACGGCTGTCACCTCCTGCCGCCGGGACGGGTTCGATCGGCCCGGACGTGAAGGTCGCCCCACCGCGGCGGGCCCGCGCGCTGCCCACCGCGTAGCCGCCGGCGGCCGCCGCGACGCCGGTGACGATCGCGACCGCCCGGCCCGCCCCGCCGCTGCGGCCGAGCAGGGCGTCTCGCAGGCCGCGCGCCACCCCGGCGGGCAGCACCCGTGTGGTGTAGCGGCGTTCGGACTCCAGGCCCTTGCCGGCACCGACACTGCGGGCCACCAGCGCCTTGGACAGACCCTCGGCGTAGGAGCGGGTGCGGAAGTACGCGAACCGCTCCCGGACGGCAGGGACCTTGTGATGGATCACCGCGCGGTCGTCGATCAGCAGCACGGCATCGGGCAGTGCCGCGGAGAGCCGGATGCACAGCTCGGTCTCCTCGCAGCCCAGTGGCCGTTTGTCGCCGTCGCGCCCGATGCCGGTGGCGAAGCCGCCCGAGGCGTCGAACGCACTGCGCCGGAACGAGGCGTTGCCGCCGAGCACGTTGCGGACCCGCACCCTGCCGGGCGGCAGCCCCCGGTACGTGCAGCCGACGACCCAGTCGAACTCCTCCGGGAACCAGTCCGGCCTTCGCCCCGATGCCCAGGCGGCCATGGTGCGTCCGCCGACGGCCGTCACCTGCGGGTCGTCGTACCCCTCGGCGAAGTACCGGAGCCAGTCGCGCTCGGCCACGGCGTCGTCGTCGAGGAAGGCGACGAATTCGCCGCGGGCCACGGCGATGCCCGTGTTGCGGCCGGCGGAGAGGCCGCGGGGGCCCGCATTCGCGAGCACCCGCACCTCCTCACCTTCCGCAGCGGATCCGCCGAGCGCGCCGTACTCCTCGAACTCGTCGTGGAGCCGGTCGAGCAGCGCCGGATTGTGGTCCACCACGAGCAGCGTCTCGAGAGCCGGCAGCGACTGCTTCCGCACCGAGTCGACGGCCGCCAGGATGTCGTCCCAGCGGTCCTCGGTGTAGACGCAGATCACCACCGAGAAACGGCGGTCGCTCAAGACGACTCTCCCCGGGCGAGCTTGACGTCCAGCGTGTCGCCGTGGTGGCGGCGCTGTGCCCGGCGTACGCCTTTCTCCTTGAGGATCACCTTGAGGACGCGGATGCCGTCCCGTACCGCCCTGAGGTTGCTGACACCGTGGATGCGCAGGTACTCGTGGCTGGGCACCTCCTGCACCCGCAGCCCGGCCTTGACGACCCGGATGTTCATCAGGGTCTCGATCTCGAACCCGGTGCAGTCCAGGTCGATCCGGTCGAGGCAGTGTTTCCAGAAGGCGTTGTAGCCGTAGCAGAGGTCGGTGTATCTGGCCCCGAACTTGGCGTTGACGGCGGCGCACAGGAGCCGGTTGCCCAGCTTGCGTATCGGCGTCATGTCGTCGGTCCCGCCGCCGTTGGCGAAACGGGAACCCTTGGCGAAATCCGCGCCCGAGACGAGGGCGGACACATAGGAGACGATTTCGTGTCCGTCGGCCGAACCGTCGGCGTCGATCATCACGATGATGTCTCCGGAGCAGGCGGCGAATCCGCTGATCAGGGCATCCCCTTTGCCCTTGCCGGCCTGCTCGACCACCTTGACGTCGGGCCACAGTTCTCGCGCGACCTCGACGGTGTTGTCGCTGGAATTCCCGTCCACCAGTACGACTTCGTGAATCCAGCCCGGAAGGGTCTTGAAGACGTACGGCAGATTCTCTGCCTCATTCATGGCGGGGATCACGACGCTGACGGGCGGAGTGATCGCGAGATGAGAAGAGATCGGTCGGTACGCGGCCGATATTCGGCCTGCCGCGTCCACCGACGGATCTTGCCCCGGAGCGGCCGGGTGCAGGACTGAGCTCATGATGCAGTTTTCCCTCTCCACCGGTGGACCGCCCGCCCCCGGGCGGTCCGGATGAGTGTCCGGTTCGAAAGGGGGGTTACGTCTCACCCGCCCATGGCGGAATAACCCTCCGTACTGGTTGGGCGAGTTGCGGTAATTGGCCGCGCGGCAATACGGCTCGGCAAGAGCACGAATACCGAGCACGGCACCCCCCTACCGCGCCCCGCTCCGGACCCATCGCGACGCTTGAGCCCTCCCCTTGAGCCGCTTGCATGATGGACCGTTGCGGGTGGATGTACGACGGTATTGATGATTAGGACTGTATGGCAAGACCTGGAACGTGGTCTCACCTTTTTACTTTTTTAGTACTGATTCGGATGGCAAGTGAGGGACGTCCTGATCGGATTCTCTTGATCGCTTTCTTCAATTGATCACTCGGATGGGCGGGTTCCGTATTCCGTATCCGGCCGGCGGCCGCCCGGAGGTGCAGAAGGCAGGTCGTCGCCGCCACGGCGATGACGCCCCCGTCGACCGTCAGAACATGCAGCGACGAAACGAGCCAGGCGACGAGCGGGACGAGGGCGATGCCCCCGGCGGTCGCGGTTGCCGCGCGGGCGGAGGGGGCGAGTCCGGGCAGCGCGGCGAACGCGCCGCTGACCGGCCCGGTGAAGAGGAAGAAGAGCACGAACGGTGCGCGCAGCGGGGAATGGGCATCGGCGAGCGCCGGCGCGACGCCGACCGCCGAGACGGCGCAGGCCGCACCCGCGAGCGCCGACAGCAGATCCGTCCCGATTGATGACGGCTTGTCGCGCGGTGCACCCATGGCCGACTTTGCCCCCCAAGGCGTCGGATGCCGGTTGTCCATGCTGCTCGGGCGGCGAGGTGACGGCAAGCGGACCATCGACAATCTTGGCATGGACACTTCCAGTGAAGTATGCACCCTGCTACGAAAGTTGAGGCAGAGATCCTGCTAAAGGGAGGTTCCATGAAACTGTCCCGAATCGCGGCATTCTCATCCTCACTCCTCCTCGGCGCCGTCCTCGCTCTCACCGGAGCGGGCCAGGCGCAGGCCACCGACAGTGCCCTCGCCCTCGACTACGTGGCCCTGGGCGACTCCTACTCCTCCGGTCTCGGAGCCGGCAGCTACGACAGTGCGAGCGGCAACTGCAAGCGCAGCACCCGCGCCTACCCCAAGCTCTGGGCGGCCGCGCATTCACCCGCGTCGTTCGCGTTCACCGCTTGCTCGGGCGCTCGTACGGGTGATGTTCTCTCCGGTCAGCTCGGTCCCCTCGGCTCAGCCACCGACCTCGTCTCCCTCACCATCGGCGGCAACGACGCCGGCTTCGCGGACGTGATGACCACCTGCGTCCTGCAGTCCGAGTCCACCTGCGTCAACCGCATCAACCAGGCCCGCGCGTACGTGGACACGACCCTGCCCGGCAAGCTCGACAGCGTGTACGACGCCATCAGGTCCAAGGCCCCGGCCGCGCGGGTCGTCGTCGTGGGCTATCCCCGCTTCTACAAGCTCGGCGGCAGCTGTATCGCCGGACTCAACGAGAAGGAACGGTCGGCGATCAACTCGGCCGCCGACTACCTCAACGCCGCCATCGCGAAGCGTGCGGCCGACCACGGCTACGCCTTCGCCGACGTCGTCCCCGCCTTCACCGGACACGAGATCTGCTCCGGCTCGGCGTGGCTGCACAGCGTGAACTGGCTCAACATCAGCGAGTCGTACCACCCCACCGCCTCCGGCCAGTCCGGCGGCTATCTGCCCGCGTTCAGCGCACGCGCCTGACCGCGGCCCGTCCGGCGGCGCTCGCGCCGTTCCCCGTGTCCGCCTCACCGGCGTCCGCGCCGCCACCGTTTCCGGTCTCCGAGTCGTAGGAGCCCTCGTCCGACGGGGTCTCCTGCTCCTTGCAGGTGACCGAGAAGTCGACCCAGTCGGAGTTCACCTCGACCGGACTCCGGATCTCCACCCGGATCCGGTCGTGGTGAGTGCCGCCCTCCTTGTACGTCAGCTCGACGTGGTTGACCTGCTGCTGCTTTCCGTCCCCCGGGCCGAACCGCAGCGTCCTCCAGCCGGATCCGGAGCTCTCACCGCTCTCGGTCGCCCAGCGGTAGTCGACGGAGGCCGGGACGCGGCCGACTGTGATCGTCGCCCGGAAGGCCGGGGCCTCCGCCTCGGGCGGCGGGCAGCTGCCGGAGTAGCTGCCGTGCACCGTCCGGACCCAGACCTTGACGGTCTGCGGATGATCGGCCGTCGACGCGCCGTTGCCCCCGCCGCTCCCGCCGTTCGTACCCCCGTCGTTTCCGCCGTTGCCGTTTCCGCCGCTGCCGGCACCCGGAGCGGTGGCCCCGCTCGGCGATCCGGCGCTCGTGGTCCCGGCCGCGGGGGCGGCCGAGTCACCTCCCTTGCCGCCGGAGTCCTTGCCGCTGTCGGCCAGCGCCCAGGCCAGCCCGCCGCCGGCCAGGAGCAGCACCGCGACTCCGGCCGCGAGCACCACCCGCGCCCGCCGGGGATACCCCTGCTGCGGTGCACCCGTGGTCGTGGTGGTCCCGGGCCCGGGCCCGGGCATGGGCAGCGGCACCGGCGGGGTGGGGCCCGGCGGAGTGTCCGGCGACGTGGTCGCCACGGTCGGGCTGTACGCACCAGGGGTCGCCGGTACGGAGGTACGCGCCGTCCCGCCGGCTCCCACCACCCGCAGCATGCGTTCGGCCTCCTGCGCGGGGAGGCGGTCGGCCGGGTCCTTGCGCAGCAGCCCGGCGATCACCGGAGCCAGCTCACCGGCTCTGCGGGGCGGCGGCAATTCCTCGTCCACCACGGCCCGCAGAGTGCTGAGCGGGGTGTTCTGGCGGAACGGGGAACTGCCCTCGACCGCCGCGTACAGCAGAACGCCGAGGGACCACAGGTCCGACTCGGGCCCCGGCGTGCGCCCCAGCGCCCGCTCGGGGGCGAGGAATTCGGGCGAGCCGATCAGCTCGCCGGTCATCGTGAGGTTGGACGTGCCCTCGACGGTGGCGATGCCGAAGTCGGACAGCACCACGCGGCCGTCGTTGGAGATCAAGACGTTGCCCGGCTTCACATCGCGGTGCAGTACGCCCGCCTCGTGCGCGGCGCGCAGGGCGGCCAGGATCTCCGCCCCGATGTGCGCGGCGCGCCGAGGCGCGAGCGGGCCCTCCGCCTCCAGCATGTCGGACAGGGCGAGCCCGCGGATCAGTTCCATCACGATCCACGGCCGGCCGTCCTCGGTGGCCACGTCGAAGACGGTGACCACATTGCGGTGCGAGATCCGGCCCGCGGCCCAGGCCTCCCGCTCAAGACGCTGGTAGAGCCGGCGCTCGTCGGCGGTGCCGAGCCCGGCGGGCGCGCGCACCTCCTTGACCGCGACCTCGCGGGCCAGTACCTCGTCGCGGGCGCGCCACACCACACCCATTCCGCCTTCGCCCAGGGGGCTCAGCAGTCGGTAACGCCCGGCGATCAGTTGATTCTCTGGCACACGAGCCCCCATCCGTAGCAGCACGGCATCTCGGTGGAAACCACTCCAAGCTAGCTCAACTCCAGGCTGCTGCGGCCCCCCTGAACACCAATCCGCACCCCAGGACGAACACCACGCACGCGGTGCCCAGCGGAGCCGCCCGGTGCATGACGGCGACGAGCCTGCCACCAGGGCGCTTGCGGTCCGCCAGTCGCTTCGCAGCGCCCGCGCCGACCCGTACGACCAGGAAGCCCGCGGCCGCGAGGGTCAACGCCAGCCCGGCGCCGTACGCGATGACGAGAAGGAAGCCGAACCATGCCTGGCCGAGCGCGGCGGCGCCGACCAGGACGACGACGGCGGAGGGGCTGGGGACCATGCCCCCGGCGAACCCGAGGAGGAGAGTGCCGCGCAGACCGCGGCGGTCGTGGCCATGGCTGTGGTGGGAGTGACCGTGGGTGTGGTCGTGACCCTTGTGGCCGTGATCCGTGTGGCTGTGCCCCTCGCCGTGGGTGTGACTCCGATCGTGCGCGGCACCGTGATCGTGCGTGTGGTCATGACCGTGCGCATGGCCGTGACCGTGCCCGTGGTGATGGTGATGATGCGGCTGGCCACGGCGTCGCCAAGCCCTGCGGACCAGCGCGGCTCCGGCCATCGCGACCAGCGCACCGCTCGCCACCCCGAGCCACGCCACGACTGAGGGTGCCGCCGCCGAACCGGCCGCCACCAGCGCCCCCAGCGCGAACACCCCGAGCGTGTGGGTGACGGTCACCGACGCTCCGAGCGTCAGCACGTCCCGTACCGAATTGCGGCCGCCCGCTGCCGCGGCCGCGGCCATCAGCGTCTTGCCGTGACCGGGCGCGAGGGCGTGCATCGCGCCCAGTGCGAGTGCGGTCGCCAGGGCGAGCGCGGCGAACGGGAGGGTGAGTTCCCGGCGTTCGACCAGCCCGGTCAGGGCCTGCGTCCAGCGGTCCGCGCCACGCGGCAGCACGGACACGGTGCCCGCGCCGTTCTCGTCCCCGTCGGCGACCAGTGCCGGTCCGCCCGGAACCACGGTCACCTCGGCCTTCGTACGGTCCGGGGGAGAGGCCAGCCGGTCCTCCGGATAGCTGCTCAGCCGCTGGGACACCGACTTCTGCGGCAGATCGGACCCGGAGAGGGTCATCCGGTCGCCGCGGACCGTGATCTCCCGCCAGCCGGGTCCGGCGTCGCCGCCCGGCGCCCGGAAGACGAGGGACGCCTCGCCGTCGGGCAGCGCGGCCGTGAGCCGGCACTCCACCCGCAGGGTCGGCAGGCCGGCCTGCCCGGGGCGCACTTCGGCGCGGCTCGCTCCGGGCTTGAGCGCCACGGCGCGGCCGTCCATCTCCAGGCGCCCTTCGGCTGCCGCGGTCGCGCACCGTGCGCGGGCCCACGACGGGAGGTTCGCCGGCGTGCGGGTGGCCGGGTCGATCTGGGCCGTGGGGATCTCGGCCAGGTCCTCGACGTGGTCGACGCGCAGTTCGCCCCGGGCGACGACGAGTCCGTCGTACCGGTTGACGGTGAAGTTCCCGAGGGGGTGGGCGGCCGCCGTGCCCGCCAGGGCGAGGAACAGGCCGGCCACCAGCGCGCAGACGACCGCGATGCGCTTCCTCGTGGTGCGTGCGGTGCTCACCTTGCTCATGCCCCCTCCTGTGCGACGCGTTGCAGCGTGCGGCGGGCCTCGGCCGGACCGAGCGGCGAGAAGGCGGGGTTGAGCTTCAGGGCCTGGGTGAGCGAGCGGCGCGCGGGCTCCTTCTCGCCCGCCGCCTGCTCGATCATGCCGCGATGGAAGAGGAGGACGGCGTTGCGGTAGCCGGTCGCCGTGGCCTTGCGGGCGTACGGCAGGGCCTCCTTCGCCTTGCCGTTGCGGAACAGCGCCCAGCCGAGTGCGTCGGCCGTGTGCACGGTCTGCCGCCGCTGCCACTCGGCGCGTGCGGCCGTCAGGGCGGTGGCCCGGTCGCCGTGGTCGGCGGCGGCGAGCGCGGTGTCCAGATCCGGGTTCACACCGCCCGCGCGCGCCAGTGACGTCCAGGTGCCGATCAGCGAGAACTGCCGGGCGGCCTGCGTACGCTTCCCCGTCGCCGCGTACAGCTCGCCCAACGCGACCAGCTGGGCCGGCAGGGGGTAGCGGGCCACGATCGCCTCGTACGTGCGGATCGCCTCCGCCGGCTTGCCCTGTGCCGCGTGCGTGCGCGCCTGGCACTCCTGGGCCGCGATGTTCCGCGGTTCGGCGCGCAGGGCGGTCGCGCAGTGCTTCAGGGCCGCGTCGTACCGCCCTTGGGACCAGGCGAGCTGGCCGAGGGCGGTGGCCACATAGGCGACGTCCCCGGGTGCGCTCGACGAGTTCATGGCCAGCGTCAGCACCCGTTCGGCACCCTTGGTGTCGCCGCGCAGTTCGAAGACGTACGCGAGCCGGGTGAAGACGGGGACGCCGGGGCGCTTCAGGTCGGCCTCCTTGGCCGCTTTCAACGCCTGGTCGTAGCGGCCGAGTTCGACGAGGGCGTCGATGCGTATCGACAGCCCCTGCTCGCTGTACGGATTGACCGTGAGGGCCTTCTCGGCGTCCCGCAGCGCGGCGGGGAAGTCGTGCCGGGCGGCCGCGAGCGCGGCGCGGCCGGACAGTGCGCCGTCGTTCCCGTCGGACCGCAGCTTCAGCGACCGCCGGAAGGCGTCGGCCGCGCGCGGATAGCCGCCGGGCTCGCCGGAGGTCCGCGACTGCTCGACGTACGCGGAGCCGAGCGCCGCCCAGCCCCGGCTGTCCTTGGGCTGGCTTTTCAGATGTGTCTCCAGTGCCCGCACGCCCGAACCGGGCGCGGCGACACTGCCCACGGGATCCGGCGGCGATCCGCCGCCGCCCATGACGACGGCACCGGCGCTGATCGCCAGCGCGGCCCCGACGGCTCCCAGCCCGACGGCGATCCGCCGTCGGAGGCCGCCCCGAGGTGCGTGGGGGGCTTCGCTGGTCTGCTCAGACATCTTCGCGGTCCTCTCGGGGCCGGCCCGGAGCGGGCCTGATCGGTGGTCGGGGAAAGCGGGAAAGCGGGGAAGCGGGGAAAGCTGGGGAAAGCGAGGGGAAGTGAGGAAAGGGCAGAGGTGGCAGGAGTGGGCGGGACGAGGGCGGGGCGCGGTGCCCCGCCCCTCGTCTCCGGACATCCGGCCTAGTAGAAACCGGCGGTGGTGCGCCGACGCTTGCGCCACCACGTCAGACCGGTGGCGATCAGCACCACTCCGGCCGCGGCGCCGCCGGCGGACGCGATCAGCAGGGTCTGGTTGTCACCGTCGGAGCCCGACAGGCCGGCTCCGCCGTTCAGCGCGTTGCGAGCGGTCGCGCCCTCCTTGGCGGTCGGGCCGCGGGAGCCGGCGGTCGGCAACGCCACGTACGGGAAGCTGTGCTCGAACTTCTGGTCGTTGGCGTCCACCGCGTCGCCCAGGTCGTTCTTCGCACCGGTCAGTTCGCCCTCGACGACCTGGAGCGCGATGTCCAGCACGTCGTCGCCGAGCCTGCGGCCGTTGGGGAAGCCGGCGTTGTCACCGTCGAGTACGCCCAGCCTCTTCGGCTCGGCCGTCGGCTTGACGGACGTGTTCAGGCGCAACTGCTCCGAGGCCTTCACCTTCGGCGGCTGGTTGAGGTCCTTCACACCGGTCAGGAACACCGACACGAGGTCGTCGCGCGGCTCGGCGGGTGCCTTGATCTTGTAGATGCCCTCGATCAGCTTGGGCAGCTCCGGGTTGGTCACGGACGCCGCGAAGTCGCCGTCGTTCCACGGCGCGGACGCGTTGAACTTGTCCTTGTCCTTCTGCGGCAGGACGACCTCGTTGACCAGCGGCATCCCGAGCCGGGACACCTGGGCGAACTCACCGCTCGCGGTCTTGCGCTGGGTCGTGGACCAGATGCCGACGATCGGCTGGTGCTTCGACTGCTGGATGTAGTGGCTCGGCACCTGCAGCGCGAGGGAGTTGACGTTGTAGCCCTTGAGCGTGTCGTTGCCTACCTCGGAGAGGTCACCGCCGTACAGCAGGTCGAAGACCCGCAGGTCCGCGAAGAAGGGGTCGTCGGCCTGGCCGGCGAACGTCGTGATCCCGCTCGGCAGCGGGTGCACCGCCTGCTTGCGCAGCGTGGCGTAGTCGGGCATCGACGCCTTGCCCACGTTCGACGGTGCGACCGGCACATCGTCGGCGATCTTCGTGGTGGACTGCTCGTGCTGATCCTTCAGCCGGATCAGGTCGATGTCGTACGTCTGTGTGAAGTTGAGGTCCGGGTCGTCGAGGCTGGTGACGGGACCGGTGTTGTACAGGAACGTCTTGTCGTTCTTCAGGTGGTCCTTGAACGTCCAGCGGTAGAGCAGATCGCCCTGGGCGTCGCCGTCGCTGTCGATGTGGACGTCGTACTGGGCGTCGCTGGCGAACCGGTAGAAGTTCGGGCCGCCCCCCGGCTCCGAGAACGGCAGGAAGTTGGCGACCACCGTCGTCGTGTCCGGCTTGTCAGGGCTGACGAAGGCGTACACATCCGTGTTGTCGAACTGGGGCTGGCCCGAGATCAGCGGGGCCTCCCGGTGGCTGGAGGCGGTGGCCGCCTCCGGGGTGAGTGCGGCCACGCCGCCGGCGGCAAGAGCCCCGGCTGCCAGCGCACCGCTGGTGAGCGCGGCGAGGCCCTTGCGCCCCCGGAGGATTCCGGGACCCCGCCCGCTGTTGTTGGTAGCGGTCATCGTGTCCGTCCGTTCTGAGCAACGAGTTTCGGTTGCCTTGCGCGTGCCATTCGGGGCTGCGCGACGGATGGATTGGTCGAGATGCAAAACTGTCCAACTCGCCCTGGAATCCGATGGATTCGTGCTGCGGATGTCAACTCGCGTACAGGGGAGGTGAATCGTGCGCCCGGGATACACGGGTGTCCCGTCGGGACGATAGGGTTAACCTGCCCGGGCCGGGTACGTCTTACGGGTGGGGAGTGACATGGATCAGATAACAGTGCGCAGCAGGCCGCGAGTGCCTGCGATCACGTGTGGGAGCAACGCGACCAGCACGCGTCTTGACCGGCACCTTTCCGTGCTGGGCGGCCCTGCCGTCCCGCACGGCGAAGCGCTCGAGGCGACGTCGCTGATGCGCGAGCTCACCTCGCGTGTTGCGCACGACCGAAAGAGCAAGAGCGCGCGTGTCTCGCTCTTCGCGCCCCTTCGGAGGCTGCGTCGCTCGCTGTTCGGCAGCCGTCGCTGACGCGGCGGCCCGGACACCTCGGCCTTCGCGCCCCGCGCTCAGGCGACCACACCGTCCCGGCGCAGCGCTGCTGTCACCTCGTCCGTCATTCCCAGGGCCTTCAGCAGCGCGTCGGTGTGCTCGCCCAGCGCGGGGACCGCTCCCATCCGCGCCTCAGGTCCCCCCGGCAGGGTGATCGGAGGCATCAGTGCCCGCAGCGGCCCCACCGGCGAACCGGCCTCCCGCCACCGGTCCCTCGCCGCGAGCTGCGGATGCGCCGCCACATCCGTCACGCTGTTGAGCCGCGCGCAGGCGATCCCTGCCGCCTCCAGCCGGTCGACGGCCTCCTGTGTACCCAGCCTCACCAGCGCGGCGCCCACGGCGGCGTCGGTCTGCGCCCGGTTCGCCGTACGGGCGGTGTTCGTGGCGAAGAGCGGATCGCTCCCGAGCGCGGGCTGCTCCAGCACCTGTTCGGCCAGCCGCAGCCACTCCCGGTCGTTCTGCACCGACAACAGGACCTGCCCGCCGTCGGCGGTCGGGTAGGCGTCGTACGGCGCGATGACGGCGTGCGCGAGGCCCGTGCGCGCGGGTGGTTCACCCCCGTGCATCCCGTAGTGCAGGGGATGGCCCATCCACTCGGCCAGCGAATCGAGCATCGAGATCTCCACCGGCCCGCCGCGGCCCGTGGTGCCCCGCCGCAGCAGCGCCGCCAGCACGCCGGAGAAGGCGTACATCGCGGCGGCGATGTCGGCCGCGGGGATACCGGCCTTCACCGGCTGATCCGGGGTACCGGTGACGGACACCAGTCCCGCCTCGCACTGCACGAGCATGTCGTACGCCCGCTTGTGGGCGTAGGGACCCTCGGGGCCGTACCCGGAGATGTCCACGGCCACCAGCCGCGGGTGTGCGGCACACAGCGTCGCCGCGTCCAGACCGAGACGGGCCGCCGCTCCCTGGGCGAGGTTCTGCACGAACACATCGGCGTCCGCGACCAGCCGGCGCACGATCTCCAGGCCGCGCGGGTCCTTCAGATCGACGGCGATCGACTCCTTGCCCCGGTTGCACCACACGAAGTGCGAGGCGAGGCCCTGCGCGGCGGTGTCGTAGTTGCGTGCGAAGTCGCCGCCGTCCGGCCGCTCGACCTTGATCACACGGGCGCCGAGATCGGCGAGCTGTCGAGTGGCGAAAGGGGCCGATACGGCCTGCTCGACGGCGACGACGGTGACGCCGTCGAGCGGCAGTGGCTGAGTGCTCATGACAGCCGTACCTATCGCGTCAACAGGGCTTCTGTCATCTCGGACCCGCCCGGGCCCTACGAGGTCAGGCGGACCGTGCTCAGGATCTGCCGCACCGTCGCCTCCGGCACCTCGTCCCGCACGCCCTTCGCGCCCACGAAGGTCCAGGAGACGAAGTCGCCGCCGGGATCCTTGAAGGCGAAGGTGGTGACCTTGCCGTCTGTGGCGCACTTGCCCTTCTTCGGCGCGCCCGCGGAGAAGCCCGTCGCCAGACTTCCCTTGATGCCGGAGGCCGTGGTGTACGGCTGCACCACGGCGGGTTTGATGCTCTTCTTGTCGGGCTGGGTGTACGAGCCGTAGAGCCACAGGGAAACACTGCTGCGTGCCGCGTCGTCGAGGGTCTTGGCGCCGCTGTCACCTCTGGTGCCCGCGGTGGCGAGCGCCGTGTCCTCGGGGGAGCCGTCCTTGTCGGCGTCGGACTGGCACCACTTGTCCTTGAGCACCGCCGGGCCCGACATCCCGATGAGGGGCTTCTCCTCCGGATCCCGGTCGTCGGCGACGTAGGTGACCCAGCCCGGCCCCTTCAGGCCCCACTGTGCGGGGACGTCGAAGGCGATGCGGCGCTTGGGGTTCGCCACGACCTTCCAGCCGGCGACGACCGGCTGGAGACCCTTTCCGTCCCCGGGGGCACGCGGGTTGTCGCCGGAGGGGCTGGTCGACGCGGATTTCGTCGGCCCCGGGTCCGCGGTCTTCTCGTCGTTGCCGCCCAGGACCAGGTAACCGGTCACCCCGGCGGCGACGACCACCGCCAGGGCGGCGGCGAGGGCGATGACGGTGGTCCTGTTCCGGCCACCGGGAGGAGGCTGGGGAGCACCGGCCGGCATCGTCGGGGCACCTGCCCACGGCGCCTGCTGCGGCGGCCCGTACGGGCCGCTCTGCTGATACGGATTCGTCTGCCCCGCGTGCGGGTTCTGGCCGTCCCCCGGCTGCTGCTGTCCTGACCACATGCAAGGCACCCTATGGGGCTCGCTGCGGTGGAGGGGACGCAGGTGGCCGTTGTGACGTGGGGGTACCGCGGTCACAGCAGGGCGAACTGGCCGTCCGGTCCTTCCTCGTGGTGGTCGAGCACCGAAGCCGGGCGCCGGGCGGCGTCCGGTGGCGGGAGCACGCCGGTCAGTTCCGTGATCTCCGCCCCCACCTTCAACTCGGCCTGCTGTTCGGCCAGTTCGCCGAGCAGTGCCAGGACGGTGATCAGTTCGAGGAGTTCCGATGTCCACGCCTGCGGCCAGTCCGCCGGCCGGATCGCCGCCAGGGTGCCCGGTTCGGCCGGCGCGGTGCGGCGTTCGAACCAGAGCTCCAGGACCCGGGTGCCGGCTGTCCGGAAGTCCCATGCCGCCGCCGGTACGGGGGAGATGCGGCCATCGCCGAGGTTCAGCGTCTCCTCGTCGGCGTCGTACCCGATCGCATCGGGGCGCGCGGGCACGGCGGCGCGTACATAGGGACGGCGCCCGCCCGGCAGCCGCGGCCGATCCCCGCCACGGGCGCCACGCAGCTGGACCTCCACGATGCGGTTGCCCAACTCCGCACCGGAGAGCCAGACATGGGGGTCGGCCGGCAGCGGGACCTCGCACCCCGCGGGCGAGTGCCGGGCTGCCGCGACGATCCACCCGAGCGCCTCGTCGGGCGTGACCGTACGTCCGTAGCGGCTCCCGAGCGCGGCCAGCAGCCCGGGCGCGAGATTGGGTTCGGCGCCGCCGGGGCGCCGGTACAGCGGGCGGATGCGGCCCGGGCGTCCGGCGGGGGAGTACCCGTCCGGCAGCAGTGCGGAGACCAGTACGGCGGGCCCCGACGGGTCCGTCGCCCGGCCCTGCTCGACGACGAACACCTGGCGCTCGTCGGCGACCCTCCACAGCTCCGGGCGGGCGACGTCGATCAGCCGGTGGTCGGGGATCAGCCACTGCTCGTCGAAGGCCCCGTGCGAGATGCGCACCGGCTCCGGGCAGCGCCCGTCCTCTCGGACGAACCTGGCTGTACCGCTCGGTCGGCCGGGCAGCTGGCCGACGGCGGTGCGCGGCGTACGGGCCCGGGTGCACTCGAACAGCGCGTCCTGCTCGGCGCCTTCGGCCCGCACCACGGCGTCCCAGCGGGCCGTGAGCGACCGCGGATCCGGCGCCGTCACCCAGGAGCGTCCCGGCCGCAGAGGCCGCACGCCCCAGGGCATGAGCTCGTCGAGCATCGGCATCCGGACATCCTTCCCCTCGCCACGAGCTCGTACCGGGGAATGTTAGGGCGTCCCGGTGCGGCCCTGCCGGGCAGGCGGAGTCACTCCGCGTCGACCGTGACCGAGAAGGAGAAGCGGTCGCCGCGGTAGCGGATCCGCGCGACGTCGGCCACCCGGCCGTCCCCGTCGTACGTCACTCCCGTGTAGTGCAGGATCGGGCTCAGCAGCGGCACCTCCAGCAGCTCCGCCGTGCGCGGGTCCGCCAGCCGGGCCTCCACCGTGTCCGTGATCCTGCTGATCCGTACGCCCACCGCGTCCCGCAGGACCTTGGTCATCGGCCAGCGCTCCAGGTCCGCGAGGTCCAGCTTCGCCGCGATGTCCGGACGGACGGCGTTCTCGGCCCAGTTGGTCGGCTCGCCGCTCTCGCCGTCGCAGCGCAGCCGCCGGTACGTCACCACCTCGACCAGGTCGGGGAAGTGTTCGGCCAGTTCGCCCGGCACCGGCTCCGGGCCGTGCCCGAGGATCGTCGTCCGCTCGCCCGACTGCTGGGCCACGATCGCGTCGATCGAGCCCAGCAGCCGCCTCGGCGCGCTCCGCCGCGCCCCCGGTTCGATGAAGGTCCCGCGCCGCCGGTGCCGGCTGATCAGGCCCTCCTCCTCCAGCTCCTTGAGAGCCTGGCGCATGGTGAGCACGCTCACGCCGTAGTGCGCGGCCAGCTGCTCCTCGGTGGGCAGCCGCAGGGACTCCTCGGGCGTCCGGCCGAGTATCGAGGCGCGCAACGACTGCGAGACCTGGTACCACAGCGGGAGTTTGCGGTTCAGAACCAGCGAGTCGGGGGCGAAGGAGGTCACGGCATCTCCGAACACGGCATCTGGGGTACTACGGCCTGAAGTGGCGCTCCAGACCCTGCCACACGTTGTCGTAGCCCTTCTGCAGGTGGTCGGCTTGGGCCGCCTGCCCGGTCGCGGTCACCGGCCAGCGCGTCTCGAACATGAACGCCAGCCCGTCGTCGATCTTCTGCGGCTTCAGCTCGGCGGCGCTCGCCCTGTCGAACGTCTCACGGTCGGGTCCGTGCGCCGACATCATGTTGTGCAGCGAACCTCCGCCGGGCACGAAGCCTTCGGCCTTGGCGTCGTAGGCGCCCTCGATCAGGCCCATGTACTCGCTCATCACATTGCGGTGGAAGTAGGGCGGCCGGAAGGTGTTCTCGCCGACGAGCCAGCGCGGTGCGAACACCACGAAGTCGACGCCCGCGAGGCCCGGGGTGTCGGAGGGGGAGGTGAGCACCGTGAAGATCGACGGGTCCGGGTGGTCGTAGCTGATGGTGCCGATGACATTGAAGCGGCGCAGGTCGTAGACGTACGGCAGATGGTTGCCGTGCCAGGCGACGACATCGAGCGGCGAGTGGTCGTAGGTCGCGGCCCAGAGGTTGCCGCAGAACTTGTTCACGACCTCCACCGGGCGCTCCACGTCCTCGTAGGCGGCCACGGGCGCGAGGAAGTCACGGGCGTTGGCCAGGCCGTTCGCCCCGATCGGGCCGAGGTCCGGCAGCTGGAAGGGCTGTCCGTAGTTCTCGCAGACATAGCCGCGCGCGCTCGGACTCTGCCCGCCGTCCGGCGCGGTGTCGAGCAGTTCGACGCGGAAGCGGACGCCGCGCGGGATCAGCGCGATCTCACCGGGACGGACCGCGAGCATGCCCAGCTCGGTGACGAGCAGCAGCCCGCCCTGCTCGGGGACGATCAGCAGCTCGCCGTCGGAGTCGCTGAACACCCGGTCGGTCATGGACGCGTTGGCGTGGTAGAGGTGCACGGCCATACCGGTGCGCTGGGCCACGTCGCCGTTGCCGCCGAGCGTCCACAGACCGGCCAGCCAGTCGGTGCCGGGCGCGGGCTCGGGGAGCGGATTCCAGCGCAGCCGGTTGGGGTCGGGCACGGTCTCGGTGAACGGGGCGCTGCGTACGCCGCCGTTGTCGACGCGGGTGAACGGCGGGTGCGCCGCCGAGGGGCGGATGCGGTACAGCCACGAACGCCGGTTGTGGGCGCGCGGCTCGGTGAAGGCGGAGCCGCTCAGCTGCTCCGCGTACAGCCCGAGAGGCGCGCGCTGTGGTGAGTTGCGCCCGAGCGGCAGGGCGCCGGGGACGGCCTCCGAGCTGTGTTCGTTTCCGAAGCCGGGGGAGTACCCCAGTGTCTCGGCCGTCTTCCGCGCCTGCTCGATGCCGCTCATCGTCCGCTCCCGGTGCTGAAAGGAATCCTATGGACAACCGTAGGATTGCGGAACCCTTCCGTCAACGGCATCGGGGCGGGGTCAGGGTCACGGCGTGCGAGATTCCCGACGACCCGCTCCAGACCTTCCCGCCCGTGCATACCGGTCGGTATGCTCAAGGTGAACCGCGCGTCAACGCCGTCGCCCCGGGGAGGGCCCATGTCCCGCACAGCTGCCGCCCGTAACGCACCGATGGACGGAGCCGGCACCGCGCCATCCGGAGCGACACGCACCGCGCTGCGGATCTGCCCGCTCTGCGAGGCCACCTGCGGGCTCACCCTCACCATCGAGGGGACCAAGGTCACCGGGGTACGCGGTGACCGCGACGACGTCTTCAGCCAGGGCTTCATCTGTCCCAAGGGGGCGTCCTTCGGTGAGCTCGACGCCGACCCCGACCGGCTGCGCACCCCGCTCGTCCGCACGGACGGCGAACTGCGCGAGGCCACGTGGACCGAGGCCTTCGACCTGATCGCGGCCCGGGTCCGGCCACTGATCGAGGAGCACGGACCGAACGCCGTGGGCGTCGTCCTCGGCAACCCGAACGTCCACACCATGGCCGGCGCCCTCTACCCGCCCGTGCTGCTCTCCCTGCTGCGCAGCCGCAACCTCTTCACCGCCAGCACCCTGGACCAGATGCCCAAGCACGTCTCCAGCGGGCTGCTCTTCGGGGACCCCGTCGCCATTCCCGTACCGGACCTGGACCGCACCGACCATCTGCTGCTCCTCGGCGCCAATCCGCTGGAGTCCAACGGAAGCCTGTGCACCGCGGCCGACTTCCCCGGCAAGCTCAAGGCGCTGCGCAAGCGCGGCGGCACGCTGACCGTCGTGGACCCGCGCCGTACCCGCACCGCACGGCTCGCCGACCGGCACGTTCCCATCAGGCCCGGCACCGACGCCCTGCTGCTCGCCGCCCTCACGCACGTCCTGTTCGAGGAGAAGCTGACCGACCTGGGGCGCCTCGCCGACCATGTCGAAGGCGTGCACGACGTCGAGGAAGCGGTCAGGGAGTTCACCCCCGAGGCCGTCGCCGCCGCCTGCGACATGGACGCCGAGGAGATCCGTACGATCGCGCGCGAACTGGCCTCCGCACCGACCGCCGCCGTCTACGGCCGTATCGGCAGCTGCACCGTCGAGCACGGCACGCTCGCCAACTGGCTCGTGGACGTGCTCAATGTGCTCACCGGCAACCTCGACCGCCCCGGCGGAGCGCTCTTCCCGCTCTCGGCCACCGCGCCCGCGCCCCGTCCCGCGGCCCCCGGCAAAGGCTTCTCCCTCGGCCGCTGGACCAGCAGGGTCAGCGGCCTCGCCGAGGTCAAGAGCGAACTGCCCATGACCGTGCTCGCCGAGGAGATCGACACCCCCGGCGACGGCCGGATCCGCGCGCTGATCTCCATCGCCGCCAACCCGGTGCTCTCCGCGCCCGACGGCGACCGCCTCGACGGCGCGCTGGCGAGCCTCGACTTCATGGTCAGCATCGACCCGTACCTCAACGAGACATCCCTGCACGCCGACGTCGTGCTGCCCCCGCCGCCCCCGTCCCAGAGCTCCCACTTCGACTTCGCGTTCAACTCCTTCGCCGTGCACAACCAGGCGCGCTACACCCCCGCGGCGGTTCCTCTGGAGGACGGCCGCATGGACGAGAGCGAGATCCACGCCCGCCTGGTCCTCGCCGTCGCCGGGATGCACGGCGCGGCCCCCGACGCCGTCGACGACCTGGTCATCGAAAGGGCGCTCACCAAGGCCGTCGCCGAGCCGCACTCACCCGTGTACGGCCAGGACGTCAAGGAGCTGACCGCGCAGCTCACCGGCCGCAGCGGCCCGGAGCGGCGGCTCGACATGATGCTGCGCACCGGCCCGTACGACCTGACCCTCGACAAGCTTCTCGAGAACCCGCACGGCGTCGACCTCGGCCCGCTCCAGCCGCGTGTCCCGCAGGTCCTCAGGACCCGCAGCTGCCGCATCGAGCTGATGCCCGAGCCGGTCGCCGCCGATCTGCCCAGGCTGCGGCGAGCCCTGGACGAACGGCCCGACTCCCTCGTCCTGGTCGGACGCCGCCATCTGCGCTCCAACAACAGCTGGCTGCACAACGTGCCCGGTCTCAACGGCGGTTCCAACCGCTGCACCCTGCAGATCCACCCCGAGGACGCGGCCCGGCTCGGCCTCGAGGACGGCGCCCAGGCCCGTATCACCGCGGACGGCGGAGAGGTCGAGGCTCCCGTGGAGATCACCGACGCGGTGCGCACCGGTGTGGTGAGCCTTCCGCACGGCTGGGGACACAGCCGGCCCGGCACCCGTATGTCGGTGGCGGCCGCACGCCCCGGGGTCAACGTGAACCAGCTGCTCGACGGCTCGCGGCTCGACCCGCTGTCCGGCACCGCTGTGCTCAACGGATTCCCCGTCGAACTGTCACCAACTCGATGACCTGGGGTTTTGCTCGTATTGCTCACACGTCAACATCTTGTTAACGCCATTTGACGACACCTAACGTCATCCGGACCGCCGCTCCGGTGGGAGTTCAAGGATGAACGTTAGGTGTCCCCCATGCTGACAATCCTCGGCTTCGGCATGATCGCGACCTTCCTGGTCCTGATCATGATGAAGAAGATGTCGCCGATCGCGTCGCTGGTCCTCATCCCCGCACTCTTCTGTGTGCTCGTGGGGAAGGGCGCACACCTCGGGGACTACGTCCTCGACGGCGTCGGCCAACTCGCACCGACCGCGGCGATGCTGATGTTCGCGATCGTCTACTTCGGCGTGATGATCGACGTCGGTCTCTTCGACCCGGTCGTCCGCGCGATCCTGCGGTTCTGCAAGGCAGACCCGATGCGCATCGTGGTCGGTACGGCCGTCCTCGCGGCGATCGTCTCGCTCGACGGCGACGGCTCGACCACCTTCATGATCACGGTCTCGGCGATGTATCCCCTCTACAAGCGCCTCAAGATGAGCCTGGTCGTGATGACGGGTGTCGCCGCCACCGCGAACGGCGTGATGAACACGCTGCCCTGGGGCGGCCCCACCGCCCGCGCCGCGACCGCCCTGAAGGTCGACGCGGCCGACATCTTCGTCCCGATGATCCCCGCGCTCGCCGTGGGACTGCTCTTCGTCTTCGTCCTCGCGTACGTCCTGGGCCGCCGCGAGCGCAAGCGTCTGGGCTACCTGACGCTGGACGAGGTCCTGGAGCCGGAGACCGAGACGGTGCTGGTGAAGACCGGTGGCGGCGACGGCAGGAGCCCGGCCGGCGGCGCCGGTGACGCGCCCGCCCCCGCCGCCGGCGAGACCGACGACAACACCGCGGACGACGGTTTCAAGGGGCTCGACCCCCACCGTGAGACCCTGCGCCCCAAGCTCTACTGGTTCAACGCCGGCCTCACCGTCGCCCTCCTCACGGCCATGATCATGGAGTGGCTGCCGATCCCGGTGCTCTTCCTCATCGGCGCGGCTCTCGCCCTGACCGTCAACTTCCCGAAGATGGCAGCCCAGAAGGCCCGTATCGCCGCGCACTCGGAGAACGTCCTCAATGTCACCGGGATGGTCTTCGCCGCCGCCGTCTTCACGGGCGTCCTCACCGGCACCGGCATGGTCAAGCACATGGCGGACTGGCTCGTCGGTGCCATCCCGGAGGGCATGGGCCCGCACATGGGCCTCGTCACCGGCGTACTGAGCCTGCCGCTCACCTACTTCATGTCGAACGACGGCTTCTACTTCGGCGTCCTGCCGGTCCTCGCCGAGGCGGGCTCCGCCCACGGTGTGTCCAACCTGGAGATCGCCCGCGCCTCGCTCGTCGGTCAGCCCCTGCACATGTCGAGCCCGCTCGTCCCCGCGGTCTACGTCCTCGTCGGCATGGCCAAGGTCGAGTTCGGCGACCACACCAGGTTCACGGTCAAGTGGGCCGCGCTCACCTGCCTGGTGGTGCTCGGCGCCGGAATCCTGTTCGGGATCATCTGACGGTGCCCGCCTCCAGGACCTGGCTGCTGCGTCTCGTCATCGCCTTCGGCTTCGCGCAGGCGGCGGTGTCGATGGCGCGGCCGGCCGTGTCCTACCGGGCGCTGTCCCTGGGCGCGGACGAGCGCGCGATCGGTGTGATCGCGGGTGTGTACGCGCTTCTTCCCCTGTTCGCCGCCGTACCGCTGGGGCGCAGGACGGACAACGGGCGGTGTGCTCCCCTGCTGCCCATCGGTGTCCTCCTGATATCCGGCGGGTGCGCCCTCAGCGGTACGGCGGGCTCGCTCACCGCGATGGCCTCCTGGAGCGGGGTGATGGGGCTCGGCCATCTCTGCTTCGTCATCGGCGCCCAGTCGATCGTCGCCCGGCAGTCCGCGCCGGACGAACAGGACCGCAACTTCGGTCACTTCACCATCGGCGCCTCGTTCGGCCAGCTCGTCGGACCCGTCGCCGCGGGTGCGGTCATCGGCGAGGACATGGCCCGTACGAGCGCCCTCGCCCTCGTGGTCTCCGCCGCCGTCGCCGCCGTCTCCCTCGCTTCGCTCTGGCGCATCGAGCACCGGGGGGACCGGCCGGAGGCACGCGGCCCCCGGACGAAGGTCCCCGTCCACCGCATCCTGCGCAGCCGCGGGGTGCCGGCCGGGATCTTCATCAGCCTCGCCGTGCTCTCCGCGACGGACATCCTCACCGCCTATCTCCCGGTGATCGGCGAGCACCGCGGTATCGCACCCGCGACCGTCGGTCTGCTGCTGAGTCTGCGCGCGGCCGCCACCATCGCCTGCCGTCTGGTCATGACCCCGATGATCCGGGCGTTCGGCCGTACGACGCTGATGGCCGTGACCTGCCTGCTCGGCGCGCTGCTGTGCGGCGGTACCGCCCTGCCGGTGCCGGTCTGGGCGCTGGCGGCGATGCTCACCGCGCTCGGCTTCTGCCTCGGGGTGGGGCAGCCGCTGTCGATGACAACGGTCGTACAGGCTGCCCCGGCAGAGGCGCGGTCAACCGCGCTGGCCCTGCGGCTGACCGGAAACCGTCTCGGCCAGGTCGCGGCGCCCGCGTCCGCCGGACTGGTTGCGGGAGTCGCCGGACCTGCATCGCCGTTCGTGATGCTCGGCGTACTTCTGCTGGTGGCAGC
Organism: uncultured Actinomycetota bacterium; assembly: GCA_963836215.1. GTDB lineage: Bacteria > Actinomycetota > Actinomycetes > Streptomycetales > Streptomycetaceae > Streptomyces. The sequence continues at coordinate 1,457,318 of CAWIIU010000005.1, read as the reverse complement.
CGGGTTGGGCGTGCGCAGCCAGGGGCCGACGGCGGCCGGCGACGTACGGGACGCCCCGCGGAAAGCGCCCGAGCGGCCCGGTGCCGTACAAAAAGTGCAGGCTCAACATTCGCCCGAATCATTCCGCGACCGGGAGTAGTCGGCTAGTTTCAGGCGTCGCTACCGCTCCTCCTCTTCCCCGGGCGGAACCACATGACTCGCGCCATCTCCCTGCACAACGTCAGCAAGCGGTACGGCCGGGGCAACCGCGCCGTCGACCGGCTCTCCCTCGACATCGAGCCGGGCGAGTTCGTTGTTTTGCTCGGACCGTCCGGCTGCGGCAAGTCGACCGTCCTGCGCATGATCGCCGGCCTCGAGGAGATCACCGAGGGCGACCTGCTCCTCGACGGCGAGCTGTCCAACCACGTCCCGCCCCGCGACCGGGAAATGGCGATGGTGTTCCAGAACTTCGCGCTGTACCCGAGCATGACCAACCGCGAGAACATCGGCTTCCCGCTGCGGCTGGAGAACCCGCGCCTGGACCGCGCTCCCCGCGTCGAGGCCACGGCCCGGATGCTCGGCATCGAGGACGTCCTGGACCGCTACCCCAGCCAGCTCTCCGGCGGCGAGCGTCAGCGCGTCGCCATGGGGCGGGCCATCACCCGCCGTCCGTCCGTCTTCCTGATGGACGAGCCGCTGTCCAACCTCGACGCGAAGCTGCGCAACCATCTGCGGGCCGAAATAGCCCAGCTGACCCGGGAGTTGGGCGTCACCACCGTGTACGTCACGCACGACCAGGCCGAGGCGATGTCGCTGGGCGACCGGGTCGCGGTGATGCGCGGCGGCGTGCTCCAGCAGGTGAGCACCCCGCGCGAGACGTACGCCATGCCCAGCAATGTCTTCGTCGCCGCATTCATCGGCACGCCCCGCATCAACCTGCTGCAGGCCGTCGTGTACGCGCCGCTCGACGGGCGCATGTCGCTCAACCTCGGCAAGCAGCGGCTGCCGCTGCCCGAACCCCTCAGCGTCGACCACCAGTTGCTCCGGATCCAGCAGGGCCGTCAGGTCATCGTCGGGCTGCGGTCCGAGTCGACCAGGATCGCGCCGCCCAGCCAGGCGCGCCCCGGAGAGGTCGCGCTGACCGGAATCGTCGAGCACATGGAGTACCAGGGGCACGAGGCGCTGGTGCACTTCAACACCGGATCGCAGCCGGCCGTGGTCGCGGATCTGGAGTCGCCCCGGCCGAAGACCTCCGTGCGCCGGCGCAGAAGCAGGACCGGCCCGAGTGTGCTGACGCGGATCAGGGAGCGCGCGGTCGCCACCGTGTCGGGCCCCGTGGTCGCGCTCGACGACCCGGAGCCCCCGCTCGCCCCGGAGCGCCCGTCCGTGGCGGCGAGCGACCTCGTCGTACGCACCGGACCCGATGTGCGGCTGAGGACCGGCGCGCAGGTGCCGCTGCTCGTGGACCTCGCGCATCTGTACGTCTTCGACCACCAGGGGAACCGGATCTGCCCCGCCCCCGCGGACCTGCTCGGCCTGGACGCCTGACCGCCGCGCCGCCGGGTCTGTGTGGCCCGATCGTCACGGCGGCCTCTGGCGCCGAAAAACTAACACCGCTAGTTTGGGTCGCACGACAGCCGTAACTTCCGGAGGAGTGCGATGAAGGCCCACGACGGGATGTACATCGACGGACAGTGGCGGCCCGCCGCCGGACGGGACACCATCCCGGTGGTGAACCCCGCGGACGAGCAGGTCATCGGCCATGTCCCCGCCGGTACGGCCGAGGACGTCGACGCCGCGGTACGGGCCGCCCGCGAGGCGTTCCCCGGCTGGGCGGCGACGCCGCCCGCCGAGCGTGCCGCCCGGCTCACGGCGCTGCGCGACGCCCTCGCCGCCCGCCAGGACGAGATCGCCGAGACCGTCACCGCCGAGCTCGGTTCGCCGCTCGCTCTCTCGCAGGCCGTCCACGCGGGTCTGCCCATCGCGGTCGCGGGCTCATTCGCCGAGCTGGCCGGCGCGTACGCCTTCGAGGAGAGGATCGGCAACTCCACGGTGCTGATGGAGCCCGTCGGTGTGGTCGGCGCCATCACGCCCTGGAACTACCCGCTCCATCAGATCGTGGCCAAGGTGGCGCCTGCCCTTGCCGCGGGCTGCGCGGTCGTCCTCAAGCCCGCCGAGGACACTCCGCTGACGGCCCAGCTCTTCGCCGAGGCCGTGCACGAGGCCGGACTGCCCGCCGGAGTCTTCAACCTGGTGACCGGCATCGGCACCGTGGCCGGCCAGGCACTCGCCGCGCACGAAGGCGTCGATCTCGTCTCCTTCACCGGCTCCACCGTGGTCGGCCGGCAGATCGGCGCGACCGCCGGGGCCGCCGTGAAGCGGGTCGCCCTGGAGCTCGGCGGCAAGTCCGCGAACGTCATCCTGCCGGGGGCGGACCTCGCCAAGGCGGTCAACGTCGGCATCGCCAACGTCATGTCCAACTCCGGCCAGACGTGCAGCGCCTGGACCCGGATGCTGATCCACACGGACCAGTACGACGAGGCCGTCGCCCTCGCGTCCACCGCGGTCGCCAAGTACGTGCCCGGCGAGCGCGTCGGCCCGCTGGTCAGCGCCAAGCAGCAGCAGCGCGTCCGCGGGTACATCGAGAAGGGCGTCGCGGAAGGCGCCCGGCTCGTCGCCGGCGGACCGGAGGCGCCGCAGGACAAGGGGTACTACGTCAGCCCCACCGTGTTCGCCGACGTCCTCCCCGGGATGACGATCGCCCAGGAGGAGATCTTCGGGCCGGTCGTCGTCCTGCTCCGGTACGAGGACGAGGACGACGCCCTGCGCATCGCCAACGGGACCGTCTACGGCCTCGGGGGAGCGGTGTGGGCCGCGGACGACGCCGGGGCCGTCGCCTTCGCCCGCCGGATGGACACCGGACAGGTCGACATCAACGGCGGCCGGTTCAATCCGCTGGCCCCCTTCGGCGGGTACAAGCAGTCCGGCGTCGGCCGCGAACTCGGCCCGCACGGTCTGTCGGAGTACCTGCAGACCAAGTCCCTTCAGTTCTGAGACGGAGAACTCACCGTGGTCCGCGCCGCCGTACTGCCCGCCGTCGGTTCTTCGCTGGAGATCACCGACATCGAACTGCCCGAGCCCGGCCCCGGCCGGGTCAGGATCCGCCTCGCCGCCGCCGGGGTCTGCCACTCCGACCTGTCCCTGTCCGACGGCACGATGCGGTTGCCGGTGCCTGCCGTGCTCGGCCACGAGGGAGCGGGCACGGTCCTCTCCGTCGGCGAGGGCGTCACCCATGTCGCCCCCGGCGACGGTGTCGTCCTCAACTGGGCGCCGTCCTGCGGAAAATGCCACCACTGCGGGATCGGCGAGGTGTGGTTGTGCTCCGACGCCCTCGCCGGGGCGGCGAACATCCACGCGCACACCGCCGACGGGACCGAACTGCACCCCGGCCTGAACGTCGCCGCCTTCGCGGAGGAGACCGTCGTCGCCGCGAACTGTGTCATCCCCGCCCCCGAGGGCATCCCGCTCGCCGAAGCGGCCCTGCTGGGCTGCGCGGTCCTCACGGGCTACGGCGCCGTGCACCACTCCGCGCGGGTGCGTGCGGGGGAGTCCGTGGCGGTCTTCGGTGTCGGAGGGGTCGGTCTCGCGACGCTCCAGTCGGCCCGTATCGCCGGCGCCTCGACGATCGTCGCGGTCGACGTCTCGCCCGACAAGGAGCCGCTCGCACGGGCGGCCGGCGCCACCGAGTTCGTGCTCGCCTCCGACACCACAGCCAAGGAGATCCGGCGGCTCACCGGCGGCCAGGGCGTGGACGTCGCCATCGAATGCGTGGGCCGTGCGGTCACCATCCGTACGGCCTGGGAGTCCACCCGCCGCGGCGGCCGCACGACGGTCGTCGGCATCGGCGGCAAGGACCAGCAGGTGACCTTCAACGCGCTCGAGATCTTCCACTGGGGCCGGACGCTGTCGGGCTGTGTCTACGGCAACAGCGACCCGGCACGCGATCTGCCGGTCCTCGCCGAGCACGTCCGGGCGGGCCGTCTCGACCTGGCCTCGCTGGTGACGGACCGGATCGGCCTGGAGGACATCGCGTCGGCGTTCGACAACATGCGGTCGGGCAGAGGAGGCCGGGCGCTGATCCTGTTCCCATGAGCTGAGCGGGAAAGGAAAAGCACAGCTCGGAGGGCCTGTGCCCACCGGGCTGTCCGGCCTGCCCGGGCGCGCCCGGAGTCGGAGAAATTCCCTCCGCTTACCCCGTTGACGCCATACCCACCGGTCGGTACGTTCCCCGCACTCCCCGTCCCCGCACCACGGAGTGTGCACCATGGACACCGCACCCCCTTCTCCCCCCGTCGGCGCCACAGGGGCGACCGGCACCGCCGATCCGCGTCGGCGCCGAGTCGCCACCGCCGCGGCGCTCGCCTCCGCCGTCGAGTGGTACGACTACTTCGTCTTCGGCATCGCCGCCGCCCTCGTGCTCGGCGATCTCTACTTCCCCTCCGGCAGCTCATCCGCGGGCGTGCTCGCCGCCTTCGCGACCTTCGCCGTCGGCTTCCTCGCCCGGCCCGTCGGCGGGATCATCGCCGGCCAGCTCGGCGACAAGCGGGGCCGCAAGCCGATGCTGGTCCTCGCGCTGACCCTGATGGGCCTCGCCACCGCGGGCATCGGTCTCCTCCCGACGTACGAGACGATCGGTATCGCCGCGCCGATCCTTCTCGTCCTGCTGCGGGTCGCCCAGGGCGTCGCCGTCGGCGCCCAGTGGGGCGGCGCGATGCTGATGGCCACCGAGTACGCCCCCGAGGGCAAGCGCGGGCTCTACGGAAGCCTCGTGCAGCTCGGCGTCCCCATCGGCGTGGTGACGGCCAACACCGTCTTCCTCGTCGCCGGAGCCGTCACCAGCGACTCGACGTTCGCCGCCTGGGGCTGGCGCGTCCCGTTCTTCGTCGGCTTCCTGGTCCTCGGACTCGCCTGGTTCATCCACACCCGGGTCGAGGAGACGCCGGAGTTCCGCGAGGCGGAGAAGGCGCTCGCCGCGAAGGAGAAGGGCGAGACCCGCTCACCGCTGCGCACCATCCTGCGCAACCACTTGGGCACGGTCTTCCTGGCCGGAGGTTCCTTCGCGGTCAACACCGCGACGTTCTACATCATCATCACCGGCGTGCTCGACTACGCGACCCGTGAGCTCGACATGAAGCGCAGCGCGGTCCTGTTGGTCTCGCTGTGCGTCAGCCTCACCCAGCTGGTGCTCATCCCCGCGGCCGCGGCGCTCTCCGACCGCATCGGACGGCTGCGGATCTACGCCGCGGGCGCGGTCGGTCTGCTGGTCTGGGCGATCCCGATGTTCCTGCTGATCGACACCAAGTCACTGCTCTGGCTCGGCGTCGGCACCTTCGTCACCAGCTGTTTCCTCAGCATCATGTACGGGCCGCAGGCGGCGCTGTTCGCCGAGCTGTTCACCGCCGAGATGCGCTACACGGGTGCCTCCCTCGGCTACCAGATCGCGGCGGTGCTCGGCGGCGGCCTCGCGCCGTTCGTGATGGTCCTGCTGCTGGAGGCGACCGGCACGTCGATGGCGGTGTCCGGCTACATCATCGGCCTCGCCGTGATCGCGCTGATCTCCATCAGGATTCTGGCCTCGCGGGCGGCGAAGGCGCCGGCGGCGCCTTCGCCGGTCCCGGCCGAGGCGCACGCCGAGTGATGCCACCCGGGTCCCGGCCGCCGTCCGCGGCCGGGATCCGCCCCGGTCAACTGCTCCAGTACGTGGGCAACGAGCCGAGAAACAGCGCCCCGCCGCCCAGAAGAACCAGCTGGGTCGCGGCGGTCGCCCATCCGCGGCAGAGCACGGCCAGACCGACGGTCACCGCGCACGCCCAGCCCGTGAACTGAACGACTCCGGCCTGGTAGCCGGCGCCTTCCGGATGCATGGGCCCGGGATAGCCCATCCAGTCGGCGGTGAAGATCCCGTCCATCCCCAGGACCAGTTGCCCGGCGACGAGCAGCAGGTCGAGGAGCGCAAGGACGGCCGCGGTGGCGAAGTCTGCGTGGCGGTGTTCGAGGGTTCGGGTCAGCACATGGGAAACAGACGAGCGGGGGCGGTGACCGGTTGTACGGGACCCTCAGGCACGCGGCCCGGTGGGTGTGGTGTCCTCGAGGGCCGGTGCCCGGCCCCGCGAACGGGACACCGCGACCCCCGCCAGGCACAGCGCGCCGCCCGCCATGGTCAGCAGCGCCGGGACCTCGTCCAGTGCCAGCCACGACATCAGCACCACCAGCGCCGGTACGGCGTACGTCGTCGCGCCCATCCGGCCGGCGGTCGTACGGGCCAGGGCGTACGCCCAGGTCGTGAAGGCCAGGGCCGTCGGGAAGACGCCCAGGTAGACCATGTTCAGCGTGGCCGAGGCCGGGGCCCGGGCGGCCTGGTCGATCAGCTGCCCGGTGAACGGCAGGCAGACCACCGCCCCGACCAGGCAGCCGAACGTCGTCACCTGCAGAGCGCTCGCGTGCGCCAGGGCAGGCTTCTGGCCCACCACGCCCGCGGCGTACGCGACCGCCGCCAGCAGGCACAGCAGCACCCCGAGCGTGGAGGCGCTGCCCTCGCCGGACATCGAGAGCCCCACGGTCACCGCTCCCGCGAACGACACGGCCATCCCGGCCAGCAGCCGCGGCGGCAGCGACTCACCGAGGAGTCGCGCGCCGAGCAGCGCGATGAGGATCGGGCCGATGTTCACCACCATCGCGGCGGTGCCCGCGTCGACCTGCTGCTCACCCCAGTTGAGCGCCACCATGTAGAGGCCGAACCACAGCAGACCGGACACGGCGATCCCCGGCCAGGCCGCCCGCGGCGGCAGCCCTTCCCGCCGCAGGAGCAGTACGCAGCCCAGCGCGAGGGATCCGGCGAGCAGCCTGCCGAGGGCGAGCGCGCCGGGGGAGTAGGCGTCTCCCGCACTGCGGATCGACACGAAGGCGGACGCCCACAGGACGACGGTGACGCCTGCTGCGGCCAGGGCGGGCCACTGCGTGCGGTGGGTCGGGTTCGTCATGGGGCGACCGTACGTCCCGGACCCTTCGGCCTTCACCGCAGTATCCCCGGCTCGATCCCGAGGAGCGTGTACAGCGCCCGCTCGCCGTCCGCGGTCACCTTCACCGCGCGCTCCGACCCGATCCGTACACACCATCCGGCGCCCAGGGCATGGCCGCACAGCCGTGCTCCCGCGACGCCCGCCAGGTGCGGCCTGCGCTCGGTCCAGTCGAGGCAGCCCCGTACCAGCGGACGGCGGCCCCTGGCCGAGAGATCGATGCCCACATCGCCGAACCATCGTGCGCCGCGCTCCGTGAGGGCGAAACCGGTGTCCTGCGTCAGCAGCCCCCGTGAGGTCAGGGCCTGGGTGATGGTGATGCCCAGACGCCCCGCGAGGTGGTCGTAGCAGGTGCGCCCGCGGGCCATGGCGTGCGCTGCGGTGGACTCGCGCAGGTTCCGCGGCGCGGGAGCGGCCCCGGGAGCCGCGTACGCGGTCAGCTCCTCCACGAGATGTGCCACCCGGTCGTCGGCCAGCCGCACATACCGGTGCCGCCCCTGCCGTTTCTCGCCGAGAACTCCGCCCGCGATCAGCTTGCCGAGGTGCTCGCTCGCCGTCGAAGGGGCCACCCCGGCATGCCGGGCGAGCTCCCCGGCGGTCCAGGCCCGCCCGTCGAGCAGGGCGAGACAGAACCCGGCCCGGGTCTCGTCGGCGAGCAGCGCGGCGAACGCGGCGAGGTCACGGGAGGAGGTCATGCCTCCCAGGATGCGCCCGTCATGGTTCGGCCCCGGCCGAACCGTTCTGCCGGTCCTGCTTCCGGCGGCGCATCGGCCGGCGGTGGTCGTCCTCGAAGCCGGCGCCGTTTGCTACGAGTGGCTCTTCGCCCGGGCGTCCGACCCCGCCTCGTACTGGATCGCCAGGCCGTCGAGCAGCGCCTTCAGTCCCGTTTCGAAGGCCCCCTCGTCCACCTTCTGCTGCCGGTCCGCCAGCAGATGGGCCTGGCCGAGGTGCGGGTAGTCGGCCGGGTCGTAGGCCGTCTCGTCGTCGACGAAGCCGCGGGCGAACGAGCCCAGGGCCGAGCCGGTGACGAAGTACCGCATCAGCGCGCCGATGTACGTCGCCTGGGCCGGGGGCCACCCTGCGCGGACCATCGCGCCGAAGACGGCGTCGGCGACCTTGAGGCCGGCCGGTCGGCGGCCGGGGCCGCGGGCGAGGACCGGGACGATGTTGGGGTGGGCCCTCAGGGCCGCGCGGTAGGAGACGGCCCAGTCGTGCAGCGCCGTCGGCCAGTCGCGGCCGTCGCCCTCGTCGAACATCGACAGATCGACCTGGGCACTCGCCGCGTCGGCCACCGCTTCGAGGATCTCGTCCTTGTTGCGGAAGTGGTTGTAGAGGGACGGGCCGCTGACGCCGAGTTCGGCCGCGAGCCGCCGGGTGGAGACCGCTTCCAGGCCTTCCGCGTCCACGAGCGCGCTCGCCGTCTCGACGATGCGATCTCTGCTGAGGAGGGGCTTGCGCGGTCGGGCCATGCGGCACATAGTAGGGCCTGCCAACAAGAAACTAGCAGTGGTAGTTAAAAGTGGGGTGTGGCGCATGGACCTGGAGCTCAGCGAGGAGCAGGCAGCGGTACGTCGGCTGGCCGAGGACTTCGTGGCCCGCGAGATCACCCCGCATGTCGCCCTGTGGGACCGCGCCGAGAGCGTCGACCGGTCGATCGTGAAGAAGCTCGGCGCGCTCGGCTTCCTCGGGCTGACGGTCGACGAGGAGTACGGCGGCTCGGGCGGTGACCATCTCGCGTACTGCCTGGTCACCGAGGAGCTCGGGCGCGGGGACTCGTCGGTGCGCGGGATCGTCTCCGTCTCACTCGGGCTGGTCGCCAAGACGATCGCGGCCTGGGGCGACGAGGAGCAGAAGCGTGCCTGGCTGCCCCGGCTCACCTCGGGCGACGCGCTCGGCTGCTTCGGGCTCACCGAGCCCGGCACCGGCTCCGACGCCGGGAATCTCACGACCCGCGCCGTGCGCGACGGCGGCGACTACGTCGTCAACGGCTCCAAGATGTTCATCACCAACGGCACCTGGGCCGACGTGGTTCTCCTCTTCGCCCGGACCAACAGCACCCCCGGCCACCAGGGCATCTCCGCCTTCCTGGTTCCCACCGACACCCCGGGACTGACCCGGCGCACGGTCCACGGCAAGCTCGGCCTGCGCGGACAGGCGACCGCGGAACTGGTGCTCGAGGACGTCCGGGTGCCCGCGGACGCTCTGCTCGGCCCCGAGGGCAAGGGCTTCTCCATCGCCATGTCCGCCCTCGCCAAGGGGCGGATGTCGGTCGCGGCGGGCTGCGTCGGTATCGCCCAGGCGGCGCTGGACGCGGCCGTCGGATACGCCGGCGAGCGCGAGCAGTTCGGCAAACCCATCGCCTCCTACCAGCTGGTCCAGGAGCTCATCAGCGACATCGCCGTCGACGTGGAAGCGGCACGCATGCTGACCTGGCGCGTCGCCGACCTCGTCGACCGCGGCCGGGATTTCGCGACCGCCGCGTCCCAGGCCAAGCTCTTCGCCTCCGAGGCCGCCGTACGGGCATCCAACAACGCCCTGCAGGTGTACGGCGGTTACGGCTACATCGACGAGTACCCGGTCGGCAAGCTGGTCCGCGACGCCCGGGTGATGACGCTCTACGAGGGCACCAGTCAGATCCAGAAGCTCATCATCGGCCGTGCCCTCACCGGGGTCTCCGCGTTCTGAACCGCCCCCGGCCGGGGGCGGGTTGAGTACGCCTCTGAGTAGCTGCGCCCATGTGGCCCCGGTCGCCGGCCGCGATGCTGTGGCCCATGAGTGAGACACAGGTCAAGCAGCAGAGCACCGCCGCGTACTACGGGCAGGCCGTCGCCTCCTTCGCCATCGCGCTCAGCGCCGTCGCCATCGGCATCTACACCATGGACGCCGACCGCTGGGTGCGCGCGTTCCTGGCCATCGCCGTCCTCTACCTCACGACCTCCGCCTTCACCCTGGCGAAGGTCGTCAGGGACCGCCAGGAGGCGGGGCAGATCGTCAGCCGCGTGGACCAGGCCCGGCTGGAGAAGCTGCTCGCCGAGCACGACCCGTTCCAGAAGCTGTGAGGCTCCGGAAGCGGCGAAGGTCTAAGCGCTTGCTCACCCTCGGGGTATGGTGTTCCCGCTGCTGAGCGGAAGGGGCGAGCGATGAGTACGGCGGAGGACACGACCGGCGAGGACATGCCGTGGAGCGAGGTCGCGCCCGATGCCGCGAGAAAGCTGCTGGTCGCCGCCGTCGAGGCGTTCGCCGAGCGCGGCTACCACGCCACGACCACGCGGGACATCGCCGGACGTGCCGGGATGAGCCCTGCCGCGCTCTACATCCACTACAAGACCAAGGAAGAGCTGCTTCACCGGATCAGCCGTATCGGCCACGACCGGGCGCTGGAAGTCCTGTCGGCGGCGTCCGAGCGCGGCGACACCCCCAGTGAGCGGCTCGCCGAGGCCGTGAGCTCCTTCGTACGCTGGCACGCCGGGCGCCACGACACGGCGCGTGTCGTGCAGTACGAGCTCGACGCGCTGGCCGAGGAGCACCGCGCCGAGATCATCGAGCTCCGCCGCCGCAGTGACGCGGTCGTGCGGGACATCCTGAGCGAGGGTGTGGCGACCGGGGAGTTCGACGTCCCGGACGTGCCCGGGACCACCGTGGCCGTGCTCTCGCTCTGCATCGACGTGGCGCGGTGGTTCAACACGCAGGGACGCAGGACGCCCGAAGAGGTCGGCGCGCTCTACGCCGACCTCGTGCTGCGGATGGTCTCCGCGCGGCCGTAGCCGTGTCCCGCGGCGCCCGGAGGCGCCGCGGGTCCGGGTGACCGGCGCGGATCAGAAGAAGTAGCGGGACACCGACTCGGCCACGCACACCGGCTTGTCGCCGCCCTCGCGCTCGACCGTGACGAGCGCCGTCACCTGGACGCCACCGCCCGCCTCCTCCACGCTCTGCAGCACAGCAGTGGCGCGCAGTCGCGAGCCCACCGGCACCGGGGCGGGGAAACGGACCTTGTTGGCCCCGTAGTTGATGCCCATCTTCATGTTCTCGACGCGCAGCACCTGCGGAACCAGCGCAGGCAGCAGCGACAGCGTGAGGTAGCCGTGCGCGATCGTCGTGCCGAACGGGCCGCTCGCCGCGCGCTCGGGGTCCACGTGGATCCACTGGTGGTCGCCGGTCGCGTCGGCGAAGAGGTCGATCCGCTTCTGGTCGACCTCCAGCCAGTCGCTGTGCCCCAGCTGCTCGCCGACACCGGCGCGCAGCTCCTCGGGGGAGGTGAAGATCCTCGGCTCAGCCATGTCCCTGGTCCCTGCCTCTCACGCATGGATGCTGTTGTCTAAGCGCTTGCTCAGCATGGTCGGCGGGGTGCTCTCCTGTCAACGCACGCCGGGTAGCCTTCGAGGAGTGCCACAGATTCCCGAGAAGATTCACGAGCTCACGGTCGGCCAACTGTCCGCGCGCAGTGGTGTGGCCGTGTCCGCCCTGCACTTCTACGAGTCCAAAGGCCTCATTCGCAGCCGCCGGACCACCGGGAACCAGCGGCGCTACAGTCGGGACGCGCTGCGCCGGGTCGCGTTCGTACGGGCCGCGCAGCGCGTCGGCATTCCGCTCGCCACGATCAGGGACGCCCTCGCCGAACTGCCCGAGGAGCGCACACCCGACCGGGAGGACTGGGCGCGGCTGTCCCGGGCCTGGCGCAGCGAGCTGGATGAGCGCATCAAACAGCTGGGGCGGTTGCGCGATCACCTCACCGACTGCATCGGCTGCGGCTGTCTCTCGCTCGAGACCTGCGTCCTGTCCAACCCGGACGACATCTTCGGTGAGCGGATGACCGGTTCGCGCCTGCTGCCGGAAGGGCGCGGCGCGAAGGACCCGGCCTGATCCGTGCCGGACCCGGGCACACGTGCAGGCGGGCCCGCACCCCCGTGTCGGGCCCGCCTGCACACCATCCCGCCACCGGGGCGGGTGTCCTCACTCGTACTCCGTGCCGCCCTTGCGGGTCAGATACGCCGGGCTCACCGCCTTCGCGATCGCCCGGCCGCCCACCACGGGGCTGTAGCGCTCGGTGACGGGCCGGATCACGACGCCCTCGCGCAGATGCAGCTCACGCCCGGACACGGTCTCCCTGCCCACCGCCGTCTCGAGCACCTTGGCGATGTCGTACGGGCCCTCGTACAGGCGTGGTACGAGCGGCAGTTCACCGCCGAGCACCTCGGCGGGGTCCAGCCAGCGGACCTGTCCGCCGATCTCGGCCGACACGTCGAAGACGGCGTAACCGAGCTCCTGGGAGCGGGCGTCGGCCCCGTAGCCCAGGTCCTGCACGCCCGCGCCGTACACCTCGCCGAAGAAGCCGACGCGGATCGCACCCAGCTTCTCGGCGACGCGGGCCGCGACCGCCGGGACGCCCTGTCCGAGCACCGCGCGCCAGTACAGATTGCGCGGATCCTCCTTCAGCGCCAGGCCCTTGGAGCCGAAACCCTTCGACGAGACGTGCACCCCGGCGTCCTCGGCGCTGTACGTCAGCAGGCAGGCCGAGCCGTGCAGCTTCTCGGTCAGCACCACCGGCTCACCGGGCGCGAAGATGTCCGGATACCGCTGGATGTTCTCGATGTCGACCCAGGGGAGCAGATCGGGTGCCCGCTCCACCTCGCCGTCCATGGTCGGCGGGATCGGCGGCGACCACTTGGTGACCGACAGCAGCTCGGCGAAGTCCGTGCCGTCGGTCGCCGCCCGCTCCAGGTCGACGTCGGCCAGAACCCGCGGCCGGCACACGATGCCCTGCGACAGCTCGCCGCGCAGCCGCACCGCCTTGACCCGGTTCGCCGCGGATCCGGCGAGCCGGCCGGTCAGTCCCAACTCCTCGATCAACGCGTCAGACAGCAGCGCCTGTTCGGGGATGTAGACGGCGAAGTCACCACTGCGGAACGCACCCTTGGCCACAACGGCCCGATACAGACCCACCTGGGCCAGTTCGAGTGCGTCGGCATTCGGATGCTCATGGATCGTCAGCAGTTCGGCGGTGACGCGCAGCGTCGACATGTCAGGCTCCTCGGTCGCGTTTCATCGCCCTCCACTCTCCGGAGAGCAATTCCGTGGGGCCAGTGGTTTTCCGTCTGCTACGGTCGCCCGCCTGCGCCGAGCACACATCGCGTGCGCACGAGACCAGTTGAGCGTTGGAAGAGGCTGCGCTGCCGTCCGGCAGGGCCATCACGTCCTCCAGGCCGACGCGGGTGTCCAGGCCCAGCCGGCCCGCGAGCCGCAGCACCGGCCAGGCGCCGCCGTCCTCGCCGTGCAGCAGCACGGGTCTGCCGTGGGCGGTGCCGAGCTCGTCCAGCAGTGCCAGGGCCGTCGCCTCGGCGGACGAGGCGTCGGTGTCCGTCACCTCGGCGAGCACGCGCAACACCCGCGGTCCGAACGCAGACCGGCGGAACAGCCGGGCCCCCTTGGTGCCGGACCAGATGCCTGCCTCCACGCCCACGCCGCGCTCGAGCAGCGCGGCGGCGACCGCCTCCGCGCCCTCCTCGTGCCAGTTCACCGAGGCGTGGTCGGGCAGCACCGTCCAGTCGCGGATCCGCCGCACGCGGTGCGCGGGATCCGGCTCCGCCCACGCTCCCGTTGTCACGCCGACCGGTACGTCCACCGCGGCCCGTATCGCCGTGAGCACCTCCGCCACGACCCGCGGGGACAGGGTGTCGGCGCCGCACGGCGTCTTGGGATGCACATGCACATCGACGGCTCCGGCCGCGACGGCTCGCGCCGCGGACTCGGCCATCGCGGCCGGAGTCAGCGGCACGGCACGGCTGTCAGCGGCCGAACGGGCCCCGTTCAAGCACACCTGGATCATGCCCATGATGCTGCCAGCCGCCACTGACAACGGACGACGGCAGGCGCACGCCCGGCAGCGTCAGCCCGGCACGGGACACGGCACCCGTTCCTGCAGCAGCCCGGCGGGGCACCCTGCGCGGGAGCCGGGAGCCGGGAGCCGGGAGCCGGGAGCCGGGCGGCGGGAGCCGGAGCCTGGTGCCGGGCACGGGGTGCGCGTGGCTCAGGCCACCGATGCCAGTTCCTGGCGGCCCGCCCTCTTCGCCGCCGCCACGGCGTCCGAGGTCAGCACCGGCTGTGGCACCACGATGCCGCAGCCCGCGCACACCGGCCCGGTCCATGGCTCGTTGTCGAGGTCCTGGCGCCACACGATCTGTGTCGCGTCACAGACGGGGCAGACCGTTCCCGGCTCGTCCTGCAGCGCCGAGATCAGCCGGCGCAGCACCTCGTCGAGCGGTGCCGAGGGATGGGCGGCCGGGGTGTCGCACCGCGCGACCCCGTTCCCGCCCCAGGTCCGCCGGTGCCAGTCGTCGATGGCCGCCGGGCGCCGCAGTCCCTCGTGCTTCTCGCGCTTCCTGCGGTCCGCGAAACTTTCCTCGTACGCGAGCCATACGGCCCTCGCCTGTTCCAGTTCTTCGAGCGCGGCCACCAGCCGCGCCGGATCGGGCGCCCGGTCCTCGGGCTCGATACTGTGCCGTGCGCACAGGTGATCCCAGGTTGCCCGGTGCCCATAAGGGGCAAATCGCTCAAGGCACTTGCGCAGTGAATAGCGCCGTAGCGCCAGATCACACCGCGCGTCGCGCACCTGTCTCGCAAGACTCCGGAAACCGGCCATCGCACTGCCACCTCCGTCGCTGGTACATCGGCGTTGAGGAATGGACGTACGAGTGCCCGATCCGGCTCCATCGAAAATCCGATGGGGGCCATCAGCGCAATCTCCTCTACGATTCCGGCCATGGTGGGGGAGAACTCGATCTTCAATGAGCAGCGGCTGTCCGACGAGCGGGTCCTGGCGGTGATCGGTGAGCGTCTGACGTCCGCCTTCGGCCGCGAGTGGACCGTCGAGCCCGGCAGACTCAAGGGCCCCGGCACCCTCGCCGTGCAGCTCGGAGCCGATCACACCGGCCTCGCACGCCACCTCGACATCGACTTCGTCCTCAGCGACCAGCGCCCCGGCGACACGACCGTCCCGGACTGTGTGACCGGTTACGGCGCATCGGTCGAGGACGCGGTCGGCCAGGCGGCCGACACCTGGGTCTCCACGACCGCCGCCGCCCTGCACGAACTGCTCGACCAGAAGGGGCAGTACGCCGATCATCAACCCGCCGGCGCGCCGGACGGCTTCCCCGGATGGCACAGCATCCACAGCGGGATCGCCGGCTGGGGCCAGTCGGGAGGCGACACCTCGGCCGTGGCCAACTGGATAGCGGCCCATCCGCTGGCCCCGCACCTCGCCCCCGTCCTGGCGGGCGACTATCCACGGGATCATCTCGTCGGGCTCAAGATCCTGCTCGGCGGCGACCGGGAGAGCGTGACCGCGGAGGTCCGGGTGAACGGCGTGCGCCACGAGGCCGCGTCCGACGCGGTGGGGCGGCTGCCGTTCCCCCGGGGCGAGCATCTCGCGTTCGCCCGCTGCTTCATCCTGCTGGTGCACAACGAGGCCGCGGCGCACTGAACCCGCAGGTCGCCGTCAGCGCCCGATGCGGCCCGCAGCCAGCACCACCCTCGCCAGCTCGTGGTGGCAGATGTCGCTGTGCGCACCCGAGGGCGGTCCGCCGCGCCGCACCACGGACGCTGTGTCCACGCTGACGCACCCCGACGAGGGAACTCCCTGTGCCAGCGCCTCCTCCAGGGTGAGCCGGACCGACGGCCGCACGGCCTGGATGCCGTCGTGCCCGATCGCCCACCAGCGCCTGTCGAGGCCGGCCGCGTGGGAGTCGTCCCCCGCGAGACTCGACGCCAGCGGGTAGATCACCCCCAGGGCGCTGTCGTGCCGCGAGTAGCAGGCCACCACCGGACCGTCGACCCGCTCCTCCGCTGAGCGCAACGCCCCTGAGTTCTGCGGCGCGTGCGGCAGGCTCGGCGCGAACGCGTAGTGGGAGAACGCTCCCTGAAGGAGCGTCACCGACTTCACGTTGTGCACGCCGTCCGGCAGCCCGCGCAGTGCGAAGGCCACCAGCCGCGCTCCCTGGCTGTGCCCGACGAGATGCACCCGCAGACCGGGCGAGGTGCGTGCGAGCTGGCCGAGCAGCGGGCCGAGCCCCAGCTCGCCGACCGTGCCCGCCCGGCGCTTCATGGCGTAGTACGTGGTCTGGCGCAGCAGTTCCTTCGCGCCCTTCCACACCTTCTTCAGGCCGCCGCCGACGGAGAAGGTCGCGGCCTGGGCCTCCTTGTCGGCCACCATCTCCGTCTCCTCCAGGGCCAGTGTGAACTTCCGGCACAACGCGAGGGCGTCCTCGTACAGCACGGCCGGCGGTCCCTGTTCGTCCTTCGGCAGATCGTCGGTGAAGCCGAGTTCCAGCCCGCCGACCGGGGCGTCGGCCAACTGCCGTGCCAGCCTGCCGAATTCGGCGAACGCGGCCTCCGACTCGGGCTGCTCGTCCAGGAGCTGCGCCAGCCGCGCCACCGTTCCCTCGTGTCCGGGGAAGAGATCGATCAGGGCGGCTCTCGTCGCTTCGTCCAGTACCGCTGTGATCTGCCCGTCCGGCACCCCGGAGACCGTGGAGGGACGGAAGTCGGGTATCGGCTCGTCCGTGAACCTGATCGACGGCCAGACGACACCGGCGAAGCCGAGCCGCGCCTGCGGTGCCGCGATCCCGGGGAAGGGTGCGAAGAAGGCGGAGCAGAGTCCGGTCGCCACCGACGGGGTGTTGTTCCAGCCATGCGCGAACATCACCAGGTCGGTTGCGTCCATCCTCGTCAGCCGGTCACGTTGCGCGTGGTCGACATCGCCGTCCTTGTCGAACGTGATGTCCTGATACGGCCTCACACTCATTTCCGGCATGACTGCCCCTCCCCGTTAAATCCGCTTCTGCCAGAAGGATGCTGCTCACGGAGAGGGACGGCCATACCCGGGACGCGGCCGACCGCACCTGAAACGCGGTCGGCCGCCCGGGAGCCGCCGCCTCAGAGGCGGTCGGACGCGGTGACGCGGTGCAGATGGATCAGCACGTCGTACGAGGTGACGAGCCGCACCTGCTCGGGATCGGCCGGCCAGGCATTGCCGATGTTGCGCGTCGGACGGGTGGTACTCAGCCATTTCCTCGCGGCGGCGGGAGCGTCCCGCATGTCGAGGTAGTAGTCCCGGCCGGAAACCCGCTGAAGAACCTCCTCGTTGCTGCCCGCACCCAGCGGTTCCACCGAGAAGGTGCGCAGCGGCTCGGCGGGATCGGTCGTGTCGAGGGCGTTGAACGAGCCGCCGCCGAAGGTGAACCCGACGCTCACATAGGACCTGCCGACCATGTCCCGGATGAACGCGCCCTGCAGCTTCGGGTACTGCGCGGGGTTGCTCGTCTCGTAACCGATGTGACCGTTGTGCGCGGAGAGCAGCACCTTCTGCCCCGTCTGCCGCTGCCACCACACGGTGTTCTCCGCCATGGTCCGGTCGCGGTAGAGCATGGCCTGCCCGAGCTGCTTGTCGTCGGAGAAGTCGAAGGAGTACTGCCGGCCGGTCTGCGCGATCGCCCGTGCGTGCTGGAGCATCCATGCGTGCCGGTCCCGGTCGGGGCCGGGCTTCTGCCGCTCCAGCAGCGTGAGTGCCCGCCGCACGTCGGCGGCCATCGCGAGCCGTTCGCCCATGGGCTTGAGCAGATATGCCTTCATCGTCCCGTCGACGGATGCCGTCGGCCGCGACGCCCGGTAGAGCCTGCTGATCTTTGGCAGCAGGGCCGGATACCGCTTTCCGACATAGCTCGTGACGCTGTCGAAGAGAGCAGGACCCGCGTAGGCGGTGTCGTTGCCCATGAACCGGACCGGGTGGTGCGGATGGCGGACGTTGTGCTGCCGCATCCAGCGGATCAGATCCAGGTACTCGCGGGTGTTCCACAGGAGGTAGGAGTTCTGGAACTCCTCCCGCATGATCCGCCGGGGGTCGCCCTTGCCGTGGACCACGTAGTCGTTGAGGCGCAGCCCGCTGCTCCACGGGGCCTCCAGGGCGTACGTCGTGAAGCCCTTGCGCTCCACCAGGTCACGGAAGACCCGGTGCTTCGTCGTGAAGAACTCACGGGAGTTGTGGGTCGCCTCACCCATGCCGACGATCTTCGCCGGACCGATCATGCGCTCCAGCGGGCGCAGACCGGACAGCGGCTCGGCAGCGCGGGCCAGCGCCCGTGCCGGATCCTCGCCGGCCGGTGCGGGGTGGGAGGGCTGAGCCCGTGCCGGGCCGGCCACGACGAGCGAGCCGAGAGCCAGCACGAGCAACAGGACCTGCTGTAACCGGTGTCGTGTCAGGGAGTACATGGATCAAGCCTGTCGCCGTGCCACCGCACCGGACCAACCTGCGCGCCCCCCTGTTCGAGGTGGGGCACGCCCCCGCTCAGTAGCGCAGATACTTCCTGCGTACGGCTCGGAAGGCGGCGAGTTCGCCGCGCCACGCTCCGACGACCTCGTCCGTCCCCGCGCCCGCGTCGATCATCGTGCGCACCCTGGCCGAGCCCGTGAGCTTGTCGATCCAGTTGTCCGGACGCCAGGCGAAGCCGCTCCAGGTGCGCTTGGCCGTCACCAGCAGGCCGATGCCGGTGCGCACCGGGTCGTAGGACTCCCGGTCGTGGACATGGAGCTGGACCCCGCCGATCGTCTTCCCCTGGAACTTGGAGAAGGTCGGCGCGAAGTACGCCTCGCGGAAGCGCACGCCCGGCAGGTGCAGGCCGTTCGCCGCCTCGGACCACCTCGCGTCGATGCCCTCGGCGCCCAGGAGTTCGAACGGACGGGTCGTACCGCGCCCTTCCGACAGATTCGTGCCCTCGAAGAGGCAGGTGCCCGCGTACACGAGGGCGGTCTCCGGCGTCGGCATGTTGGGGCTGGGGGGCACCCACGGCAGACCCGTCTCGTCGAAGAAGTCGCCGCGTCGCCACCCCGACATCCGTACGGTTTCAAGCTCCACCGGCTTCGTCAGGAACTCGCCGTTGAACAGCCGCGCCAGTTCCGCCACGCTCATGCCGTGCGCCTGCGAGATGGGCTCGCGGCCCACGAACGTCGCGAAGGCCTTGTCGAGCACGGGCCCGAGCGCGGCCCGTCCGGTCACCGGGTTCGGCCGGTCCAGGACGACGAACCGCTTGCCGGCGAGCGCGGCGGACTGCATGCAGTCGAAGAGCGTCCAGATGTACGTGTAGAAACGGGCGCCCGCGTCCTGGATGTCGAAGACGATCGTCTCCACGCCCGAGGTGGTGAAGATGTCGGCCAGCGCCTGTCCGCTCTTGAGGTACGTGTCGTAGACCGGGAGCCCGGTCGCCGGGTCGTCGTAGCGTCCCTCCGAACCGCCTGCCTGCGCCGTCCCCCGGAAGCCGTGCTCGGGGCCGAAGACGGCGGCCAGGTCCACCCGGTCGTCCGCGTGCATCACATCCACGATGTGCCGGACGTCCGGAGTGATCCCGGTCGGATTGGTGACCACGCCCACGCGCTGCCCGGACAGCAGCGCGTAGCCGTCGGCGGCGAGCCGGTCGAAGCCGGTGCGGACCCGGCCGCGGCCGGATCCGGCCGTGGGTGCCGCGCTTGCGGTGGTCGCGGTGGATCCGGTCGCGGCCAGCGCACCCGCCGCGCCGGTTGCGGCCAGCAGTCCCCGTCTGGACAGGCTCATCGGGCTACCTCCGAGATGGCTGTCTGTCATGGCCACGCACGCTAGCGCGACCGAGGAGAGCGGGGAACGACCCCGGCAGCGCGCCCTCCGTCCGCTTTCTGGCGCCCACTGCCTCTTTCGCTGAACATACCGACTGGTTAGTCTGCCGTGAGGAGCCGACGCGGGAAGGCGGAATGTGATGAGTACGGTGCAGGGCGCTGGAGTGGTGGTCACGGGTGCGGGCGGAGGCATAGGCGCCGCACTGGCCCGCCGTTTCGCGGCCGAGGGCGCACGCGTCGTGATCAACGACATCGACCCGGTCCGCGCCAAGGCGGTCGCCGACGAGATCGGCGCGACCGCCGTGCCCGGCGACGCCTCCGAGATCGTCGAGGCCGCCCGCGACGCGCTGGACGGCACCGTGGACGTCTACTGCGCCAACGCCGGACTCGCCTCGCCCGGCGACGCGTTCGCCGACGAAGAGGTCTGGGCAGCCGCCTGGGACGTCAATGTCATGGCGCACGTCCGCGCGGCCCGCACCCTGCTGCCCGACTGGCTGGAGCGCGGCAGCGGACGCTTCGTCTCCACCGTCTCCGCCGCGGGCCTGCTCACCATGGTCGGCGCCGCCCCGTACAGCGTCTCCAAGCACGGCGCGTACGCCTTCGCCGAGTGGCTCTCCCTCACCTACCGCCACCGCGGTGTGAAGGTCCACGCCATCTGCCCGCAGGGAGTGCGCACGGACATGCTCACCTCGGCCGGATCGGCGGGGGAACTGGTGCTCGCGCCCACCGCCATCGAGCCCGAGGACGTCGCCGACGCGCTGTTCGACGGCATCGAGGCGGACCGCTTCCTGATCCTGCCGCACCCCGAGGTCTCCGGGTTCTACCAGGCCCGCGCCGGCACCCCCGAGCGCTGGCTGGCCGGGATGAACCATCTCCAGCAGAAGTGGGAAGGGGCGGGCGCATGAGCTCGATCTACGCGGCCAAGCCGTGGCTCGGACAGCTCACCGATGCCCAGCGGGCCGAGATCACCCCGCCGGCGAGCGTGGTGCACTCCTTCCGCGCCGCCGTCGAGCGGGCACCCGAGCACACCGCCCTCGCCTACTTCGACGGACGGCTCAGCTACCGCGAGACCGACGAGCTCTCCGACTCGGTGGCCGGTCACCTCGCCGCCCGCGGTGTCGAGCGTGGCGACCGTGTCGCGATCATGCTGCAGAACAGCCCGCAGTTCGTGATCGGACTGCTCGGCGCCTGGAAGGCCGGCGCCACCGTCGTACCGCTCAACCCGATGTACAAGTCGGCCGAGGTCGGCCATGCCCTGGAGGACGCCGGGGTCACCGCACTGATCTGTTCGGACCGCGCCTGGGAGTCGTACCTGCGCGACTGCGCCGCCGCCGCGTCCGTGCACATCGCGCTCACCGCATGCGAGTTGGACCTGCAGACCCGCAATGACGCGCGTGTCCTCGGCTTCGAGCGGCAGACGCAGCCCGACGACACCGACGACCTGCTGACCGTGGCCGGACAGGGGCTCCCGGCGCCGGCCGGCCGTGAACTCGCCCCCGACGACACGGCGTTGATCAGCTACACCTCCGGCACCAGCGGCACCCCCAAGGGCGCCATGAACCTCCACCGGGGCATCACCTACAACGCCGAGCGCCAGCGCACCGGCCACCCCGTGCCCGAGGGTGCCTGCTACTTCGCCCTCGCGCCCTTGTTCCACATCACCGGCATGGTCTGCGAACTGGCCGCCTGCATCGCCAACGCGGGCACCCTGGTGCTCGCCTACCGCTTCGAACCGGGCGTCGTCCTCGACGCGTTCGCCGAGTACCGGCCCGCGTACACGGTCGGCCCGTCCACCGCCTTCATGGCCCTCGCCGCGCACCCCTCGGTCACCCGTGAGCACTTCGCGTCGTTCGAGGTGATCTCCTCGGGCGGAGCCCCGCTGCCACCCGCGCTGGTCGAGAAGTTCCGCGCAGGCTTCGGCCCGTACATCCGCAACGGCTACGGCCTCACCGAGTGCACCGCGCCCTGCGCATCCGTGCCCCCGGAGCGGGAGGCCCCGGTCGACCCCGCGTCCGGCACCCTGTCGGTGGGCCTGCCCGGCCCGGACACGCTCGTGCGCATCCTCGACGAGAAGGGCGAGGAGGTGCCGTTGGGCGAGCAGGGCGAGATCGCGATCAGCGGCCCCCAGGTCGTGCCCGGCTACTGGCGGCTCCCCGATGCCACCACCCAGGCCTTCCCCGACGGCGAACTGCGCTCCGGTGACATCGGTTTCATGGACGAGGCCGGCTGGCTCTATGTCGTCGACCGCAAGAAGGACATGATCAACGCGTCCGGCTTCAAGGTCTGGCCGCGTGAGGTCGAGGACGTCCTCTACACCCACCCGGCGGTGCGCGAGGCGGCGGTCGTCGGAATCCCCGACGCGTACCGGGGAGAATCGGTGAAGGCTTACGTCAGCCTGCGTCCGGGCGCAACCGTGGAGCCGTCGGAGATCTCCTCCTACTGTGCCGAGCGGCTCGCCGCTTACAAATATCCGCGGGAAGTCGAGATCCTGGCGGAGCTCCCGAAGACGACAAGTGGGAAGATCCTCCGGCGGGAGCTGCGTTTCCCGAAGTAAAGTTACTTTTCGGTATCAAGTGAGAGGCGGGTGCGGCAATGGCCAGGACGACGGACGGGGACGACACCCCCGTACCGCAGCGGCTTCTGGCTGCCGCCACCCGGCTCTTCGCCGAGCAGGGATACGACCGCACCTCGGTGCAGGAGATCGTCGAGGCGGCCGGGGTCACCAAGGGAGCGCTGTACCACTACTTCGGCTCCAAGGAAGACCTGCTCCAGGAGATCTACGCCCGCATGCTGCGCACGCAGCAGGAGCGGCTCGACGCGTACGCGGACGCGGACGAGCCCGTGGAGAAGCGGCTGCGGGGAGCGGCGGCCGACGTGGTCGTCACGACCATCGACAACCTCGACGACGCGGCCATCTTCTTCCGCTCGATGCATCACCTCAGCCCCGAGAAGCTCAAGCAGGTGAGGGCGGAGCGCCGCCGCTACCACGAGCGGTTCCGCGCGCTGATCGAGGAAGGGCAGCAGAGCGGGGTGTTCACCTCGGCGACCCCCGCCGATCTGGTGGTCGACTACCACTTCGGCTCGGTGCACCACCTGTCGACGTGGTACCGCCCCGACGGCCCCCTGACCCGGCAACAGGTCGCGGACCACCTGGCCGACATGCTGCTGCGCGCCCTGCGCCCCTAGGTCCCGTCAGTTCTCGTTCCTCGTTGTTCCGGGAAAGACCCTGAAACGCCGGAGGGGCCGCATCCGATGCGGCCCCTCCGGCGTTCGGTGACGTTACAGATACTTCTTCAGCTCGCGTCGCGCCAGTGACCGCTGGTGCACCTCGTCCGGGCCGTCCGCCAGCATCAGCGTCCGTGCACCCGCCCACAGTTCGGCCAGCGGGAAGTCCTGGCTCACACCGCCCGCGCCGTGCACCTGCACCGCCTTGTCGAGGATGCCCACGACCGCCCGCGGTGTGGCGATCTTGATCGCCTGGATCTCGGTGTGCGCCCCGCGATTGCCGACCGTGTCCATCAGCCAGGCGGTCTTCAGCACCAGCAGCCGCAGCTGCTCGACCGTGACCCGGGCGTCCGCGATCCAGTTCTGCACCACGCCCTGCTGGGCGATCGCCTTGCCGAAGGCCTCACGGGACACGGCACGCCTGCACATCAGCTCGATCGCGCGCTCGGCCATGCCGATCAGGCGCATGCAGTGGTGGATACGGCCGGGGCCCAGGCGGGCCTGGGCGATGGCGAAACCGCCGCCCTCCTCGCCGATCAGGTTCGACGCCGGGACGCGGACGTCGTCGAAGACGACCTCCGCGTGGCCGCCGTGGGAATGGTCCTCGTATCCGTACACCTGCATGGCGCGGCGCACTTCGACACCCGGGGTGTCGCGGGGCACGAGAATCATCGACTGCTGGCGGCGGATGTCGTCGCCGTCCGGGTCGGTCTTGCCCATGACGATGAAGATCTGACAGTTCGGGTTCATCGCACCGGAGATGTACCACTTGCGGCCGTTGATCACGTAGTCGTCGCCGTCGCGCTTGATCCGCGTCTGGATGTTCGTGGCGTCGGACGAGGCGACCTCGGGCTCGGTCATGGCGAACGCCGAGCGGATCTCACCCGCCAGCAACGGCTCCAGCCACTGCTTCTTCTGCTCGTCGGTGGCGAACTGCGTCAGCACCTCCATGTTCCCGGTGTCCGGGGCCGCGCAGTTCAGCGCGGTGGGGGCGAGATGCGGACTGCGACCGGTGATCTCGGCGAGCGGTGCGTACTGAAGGTTCGTCAGACCCGCGCCGTGCTCGGCGTCCGGGAGGAAGAGGTTCCACAGCCCCTGCTTGCGGGCCTCGGCCTTGAGCTCCTCGATGATCGCGGGTGTGTCCCACGGCGAGGCCAGCTGCGCACGCTGCTCGTGCTCGGTCTTCTCGGCCGGGTAGACATGCTCGTCCATGAAGGCGTGCAGCTTGGCCTGCAGCTCTTCGGTACGGGCGTCGAATGCGAAGTCCATGAGGTACTCAGCCTTCCTGGAGGGTGGTGAGGCCGTGCTCGATGAAGAGGGGGACGAGATCGCCGATGCGGTCGAAACCGGCGCCGACGGTCTGGCCGAGGGTGTAGCGGTAGTGGATGCCCTCGAGGATCACGGCGAGCTTGAACCAGGCGAACGCCGTGTACCAGGAGATGGCGGAGGTGTCCCGGCCGGAGCGCTCGGCGTACCGCTCGATCAGCTCGGCCGCCTCCGGGTGGCCGGGGGCCGTCGCGGTGGTGCTGATGGGGGAACCGGGCAGGTCCAGCGGCTGGCTGTACATCGCCAGCAGACCGAGGTCGGTCAGCGGGTCGCCGAGCGTGGACATCTCCCAGTCGAGGACCGCCTTGATCGCGTCGTCCTCACCGATGAGGACGTTGTCGAGGCGGTAGTCGCCGTGGATCACGGTCGGTGCGGCGGAGGCGGGCAGCTCCCGCCCGAGCGATGCGTGCAGCTCGTCGATGCCCGGCAGCTCACGGTTGCGTGAGGCGTCCAGCTGCTTGCCCCAGCGACGCAGCTGCCGGTCGAGAAAGCCCTCGGGCCGGCCGAAGTCGCCGAGGCCGACGGTCTCGGGGTCGACCGCGTGCAGGTCGACGAGGGTGTCGACCAGGGAGAGCACAGCGCCGCGGGTGCGCTCGGGGCCGAGCGGGACGAGCTGGTCGGCCGTGCGGTACGGGGTGCCGTCCACGAACTCCATGACGTAGAACGGCGATCCGATCACCGACTCGTCCTCGCACAGCAGCACCGGCGCGGGCACCGGCACCGCGGTGCCGTGCAGCGCGCTGATCACGCGGTGCTCACGCTTCATGTCGTGAGCCGTCGCGAGGACGTGCCCGAGCGGCGGGCGGCGGACGACCCACCGGGTGGCTCCGTCGGTGACGGCGTACGTGAGGTTGGAGCGGCCGCCCTGGATCAGCCGGCCGCTGAGCGGTCCGCTCACCAGACCCGGCCGCTCGCGGTCGAGGCAGTCGCGCAGCTTCTCGGGGTCGAGGCCTGGTGGCACCTCTCGCGCCGGAGGCTGCGGGTGAGGGGGGACTGAGCTCATCGTGGGAACCTCCGGGGCGGAATAGTGGCCGCAGTCATGATGACCGACCAGTCGGTATGTCGTCCAGTCCGCGGTACGAAGCCGGTCCTGGATCACAGTCCCGGGTCCGTCGCCGGACAACAGAGAACCCCCGGGCCGAGACGGCCCGGGGGTGCGACGGCAGAACGCTCTAGTGGTCGTCCCAGTGCCCGTCGTGCTGGGCGTGCCGGTGGCCGTCGTGCATGTAGTCGACGTGGTCCCCGTGCTCCACGGCCGGGTGTCCGCAGCCCGGGCCGTGATCATGGGCGTGACCGCTGTGCGAGATGTGCTCGCCGGGCTCGCACTCGTCCCAGTGTCCGGAGTGCTCGCGGTGGAGATGCCCGTCGTGCGCGTAGTCGACGTGGTCGCCGTGCGGGACCGCGGTGTGGCCGCAGGCCGGACCGTGTACGTGCTCATGGGCGGAATGTTCGTGATGGAGAACGGTCATGGCACTTACCTTTTGTGTGGTTAGTGGCGTTCTGTCGCAGTCAGGCTAGTAGGCATCGGCCGCTCTGGCCGGTTCTCACGGCCGCGCCGCGATTCGGCTTGCGTGAGCGACGGCGAAACCGGAGGGTCGGATCATGAAGGCGATCAGCTACAGCCGCTACGGCGGCCCCGAAGTCCTCGAGTACGGCGAGCGGCCCGAGCCCAAGGTCGGCCCCGACTCCGTTCTGGTGAAGGTGCGCGCCGCGGCCGTCAACCCCGTCGACTGGAAGGCCCGCGAGGGGTACATCGACGGCCTGTTCGACGCCGTGTTCCCCGTGATCCCGGGCTGGGACGTGTCCGGCGTCGTCGTCCAACCCGGCATCGCCGTCACGGAGTTCGCCGTCGGCGACGAGGTGATGGGGTACGTGCGCGAGGACGTTCTCTCCCGCGGCACCTTCGCGGAGTACGTCGCCGCCCCGGTCCGCACCCTCGCCCGCAAACCGCTGCGGCTGAGCTTCGAGGAGGCCGCCGGGCTGCCCCTGGCCGGACTCACCGCCTATCAGGTGCTGCACAAGGCGCTCAAGGTGACCGGGAGCGACACGATTCTCGTCCACGCGGCGGCCGGCGGGGTCGGGTCCATCGCCGTACAGCTGGCGAAGCACGCGGGCGCGAGGGTCATCGGCACGGCGAGCGAACGCAACCACGACCATCTGCGCGAGCTCGGCGCGGAGCCGGTGACCTACGGGGAGGGCCTGGCCGAGCGGGTGCGGCAACTGGCGCCCGACGGCGTCGAGGCGGTCTTCGACACGATCGGCGGCGACGCGCTGAAGGCCTCGGTCCAGGTCCTCGCGCCCGAGGGCCGTCTCGCCTCCATCGCGGACGGCGAGGTCGTCGGCCTCGGCGGCCACTACTGCTGGGTGCGTCCGGACGCGGCGGACCTCGCCGCGCTGGGCGAGCTCGCGGACCAGGGAGTGGTCACGGTCCACGTCGACAAGGCGTTCCCCCTGGAACAGGCCGCCGACGCGCACATTCTGAACGCGGAGGGCAGGACGCGGGGCAAGATCGTCGTCACGGTCGACTGGGACAACTGACGCCCATCCGGGCGGCGTGGCCGCGCCGGCCGGCGAATACCCCTCGCCCCGAGCGGTCCGGGCCGGCCGGCGTCAGATCACCGTCGCCACCGCGAACGCAGCGAGGCCCACCGTGCAGGCCGTGGCCGCCAGAGCGCCCCGCGCCGACAGCACTGTCGGCCGGGGCCCCGCGCCCAGCAGGCCCACCCGCTGATGGGCCACGCGCAGGAAGACCAGCCACACCAGGGCGCTGAGTGCCGTCGCCACGAGCCCTGCCGCGCTCAGCTCACCGCCCGCCACCTGCCTCGCCGCGAGCACCGCCGCCACCGTGAACGACAGAGTGGTCCTGCGCCACGCCAGCCGGGTCCGTTCCGGCTGCAGCCCCGGGTCGCGCTCCGGTACGCCGGTCAACGGCCGCCCTCCCAGCCGAAGACCACCACGACCACCATGACCACGGCGACGACCGCGATCACCAGGCTGAGCACCGTCGGAAAGCGCGACACGGGCAGATCCTCACCCCGTCGCATCGCCCGCTCGCACCGCACCCAGTGGTTGACGGCCCGCAGCGCACACAGCACCCCGGCCGCGAGCAGACCGAGCGCCATGGCGACCCGTACGCCCCAGCGGAGGTCGGGCAGGAACTGGTCGACGGCGAACCCGCCGCCGATGAGCGCCAGAGCCGTACGGAGCCAGGCGAGGAAGGTGCGTTCATTGGCGAGCGAGAACCGGTAGTCCGGCGTCTCGCCCTCTTCTCGCACCTGCTGGGGTGCGAACCACAGCCGCATGCTCCGCACAAGGTCGCTCACGCATCGCACCCTACCTGCGCAGACGGCCACCGCCCGCGATGCCGCCGCCCGGTCACGGCAGCCGCAGACCCGACTCCCGCAGCCGCCGCCACGCCGCGAGTCCGTCCGGCACCCACTCCCACTCGCCGAGCTTCTGCTCCAGCTCCGCCGGCGGCAGGAAGGTGTGCCAGGCGACCTCCTCCGCCTGCGGGTGCACCGGCAGTTCGCAGCGGACCCCGTAGACGGACGACCACCACGAGCGATCGCCGTCCTCGTAGAGGAACTTGAACAGCGGCACCGGCCGGGGGAGTCCACTGACGCCGAGTTCCTCCTCCGCCTCGCGCAGCGCCGCGTCGTCGTACGACTCGCCGGTACCGACGACCCCGCCCACGAACATGTCGTACCGCGAGGGGAAGACCAGCTTGGTCGCGGTCCGGCGATGGACGAAGATCCGGCCCTCGGCATCCCTGGCCAGAACGAACGCGCAGCGGTGGCGCAGTCCGCGCGCGTAGGCCTCACCGCGCGGGGCCCGCCCGATCACCTCGTCGTTGTCGTCGACGATGTCCAGGATTTCGTCAGCGGCAGTCATGGGCCCATCCAATCACCGGCCGCCGGAGGACATGCGCCCGATGATTCCGGCAGGTCAGCCGGAACTGTTGACTAGTTACTGGCCCGTACCGAAGATCGGACCACCGCACTCGCCCCGACCCCGCCGGACAAGGATGGAACCCATGGCGTACGACGCTGATGTGATCGTGATCGGGGCAGGGCTCGCG
Source organism: uncultured Actinomycetota bacterium (assembly GCA_963836215.1). Classification (GTDB taxonomy): domain Bacteria; phylum Actinomycetota; class Actinomycetes; order Streptomycetales; family Streptomycetaceae; genus Streptomyces. Next base: position 1,429,001 of record CAWIIU010000005.1, on the reverse strand, counting down.
GGCCTGGTGGCCACCGCTGAACTCGTCGACGCCGGGCGCACGGTCATCCTGCTCGACCAGGAGCCGGAGCAGTCGATCGGCGGCCAGGCGCACTGGTCCTTCGGCGGGCTGTTCTTCGTCGACTCGCCCGAGCAGCGCCGGATGCGGATCAAGGACGGCCACGACCTGGCCCTCCAGGACTGGTTCGGCACGGCGGGATTCGACCGCGAGGAGGACCGCTGGCCGCGCAAGTGGGCCGAGGCGTACGTCGACTTCGCGGCCGGCGAGAAGCGGCCCTGGCTGCACGCCCAGGGCGTGCGGTTCTTCCCCGTCGTCGGCTGGGCCGAGCGCGGCGGCTACGACGCCACCGGGCACGGCAACTCCGTTCCCCGCTTCCACATCACCTGGGGCACCGGCCCCGGCATCGTCGCCCCCTTCGAGCGGCGGGTCCGGGAGGGCGTCGCCCGGGGCCTCGTCCAGCTGAGGTTCCGTCACCGCGTCACCGGTCTGAGCAGCAGCGCGGGCACGCTCGACACGGTCAGCGGCGAGGTGCTGGAGCCGTCCGGCGCCGAACGCGGCGCCGCGAGCAGCCGCGAGGTCGCCGGCGCCTTCGAGTTCCGTGCGCAGGCGGTCATCGTCACCTCGGGCGGCATCGGCGGCAACCACGACCTGGTACGCGCCCAGTGGCCGGAGCGGCTGGGCACCCCGCCCGAGAAGATGCTCTCCGGCGTCCCCGCGCATGTCGACGGACTGATGCTCGGTATCGCCGAGCGCGCGGGTGCCAGCCACATCAACCGCGACCGCATGTGGCACTACACCGAGGGCATCGAGAACTGGAACCCGATCTGGGCCCGACACGGCATCCGTATCCTGCCCGGCCCCTCGTCGCTCTGGCTCGACGCGCGCGGCAAGCGGCTGCCGGTACCGCTCTTCCCCGGGTTCGACACCCTCGGCACGCTCGAGCACATCGCGCGGTCCGGTCACGACCACACCTGGTTCGTGCTCGACCAGAGGATCATCGGCAAGGAGTTCGCACTCTCGGGCTCCGAGCAGAATCCCGACCTGACGGGGAAGTCGGTCCGCGATGTGATCGGCCGGGCCCGCGCCGCGGTGCCCGGGCCGGTGAAGGCGTTCATGGACAACGGCGTCGACTTCGTCGTCGAGAACGACCTCTCCGCGCTGGTGCGCGGCATGAACGCGCTGACCAAGGAGCCGCTGATCGACGAGGCGGAGCTGCGGCGCGAGATCACGGCCCGGGACCGTGAGATCACCAACCCGTTCACCAAGGACCTTCAGGTCACGGCCATCCGCGGTGCGCGCAAGTACCTCGGCGACAAGCTGATCCGCACGGCGGCCCCGCACCGCATCCTCGACCCGAAGGCCGGCCCGCTCATCGCCGTACGGCTGAACATCCTCACCCGCAAGTCGCTCGGCGGCCTGGAGACGGACCTCTCCTCCCGGGTGCTCACCGAGGACGGCGAGCCGCTGGCCGGGATGTACGCGGCGGGTGAGGCGGCCGGTTTCGGCGGCGGAGGGGTACACGGCTACCGCTCCCTGGAGGGCACCTTCCTCGGCGGCTGCATCTTCTCGGGCCGGGCGGCGGGCCGGGCCGCGGCCAAGGCGGTCGGCTAGCCGCCGCGGTCACCCGTCGAACCGCTCCACCACACGGAAGCGCTCGGCGACGACCAGGGTGTCGTCCTTGACGGTGAAGCCCGGGTCGCCGAGCGCTTCGCGCATCTCCTCGTCGTGCCAGAACCGTTCATGCGCCTCGCGCCACTCGGCGACCGACGTATGGCCCTCGCCCTCGTCCAGCGCATGCCGGAGATCGACCTCGCCGAGCGGGAGCACCCGTACCTCGGTCAGCTCGACGACCGCGACCTCGCGGCCGGCCGAGTCGATCAGAGCCGACCGCTCGCCGACCGGCGGCAGTTCCTCCTTCTCCGCCTCGTACTCCGCGAGGAGCCCGGTCGTCGAGACCTTCTCGCCCGACAGCACGGCGGCCACCAACCGGTCGCGGAGCGGGCCCGGGAAGGCGAGCAGAAACGGCTTCAGCGGTTCGCGGTTCTCCATGGCCCCAGTCTGGCAGCGGGTCACAGGGCGTCGGGCCCGGGGGCGGAGTGTGACGGAAGTCTGACGTGAGGCGGCATTTCCTGGCTTCTGGGAGCCCAGGGTGTTCGAATCGAAGCGTGAACGCACACCACTCCGACACGGAGGGCACGCCGGTCGGGCGCCGTCTGGTGCTCTCCGTGCTCGGCCTCGGCGCGGGCGGCCTGGTGGCCGCGCCGTATCTGCAGCGCGGTCTCGAGTCGTTCCTCGGTTCGGCCGCCGACAGCGACCCGACCGGCCTGACCGGGCTGCTGCCCAACGGCGGCGGCTTCCGGTACTACTCGGTCGCCTCCTCCGTACCGCACAAGAACGAGAAGAACTACCGCCTGACCGTCGACGGCCTGGTCGACCGCCCGGCGGCGTACACGCTCGACGCGCTGCGCGAGCTGCCGCAGACCCGGGTCGTGCGCGACGTCCAGTGCGTCACCGGCTGGCGGGTTCCCAGCACGCCGTTCGCCGGCGTCAGGCTCTCGTCGCTGCTGGACGCCGCCGGGGTGCGCCCCGGAGCCAAGGCGATCCGCTTCACCTGCTTCGACGGCACGTACAGCGAGAGTCTGACCCTGCAACAGGCCCGCCGGGACGACGTACTGGTGGCCCTGAGGATGCAGGACAAGCCGCTCGGCCACTCCCACGGCGGCCCGGTACGGCTGTACGTGGCACCGATGTACTTCTACAAGTCGGCGAAATGGCTCTCCGGGATCACCGTCACCTCCGACGTCCGGCCCGGCTACTGGGAGGAGCGGGGATATGACGTCGACGCCTGGGTCGGCCGGTCCAACGGCCGCAGCGACGCCCCCACCGTCTGAAGGGCCTTCGCGCGTACGGAGGTTCAGCCGCGCCGAGCGATGGGTGCACCGGACGACAGCAGGTCTGATGCTGCTGTGCGTGGCGACGGCGGCAGCCCTGTACGTACCCCAGATCGCCGAACTCGTCGGCCGCCGCTATCTCGTCGTCACCCTCCACGAGTGGTCGGGGATCCTGCTGCCCGCGCCGTTCCTGCTCGGCCTCGCCTCCCCGGCCTTCCGCAAGGACCTGCGACGGCTCAACCGCTTCGGGCCGCACGACCGCACCTGGCTGCGCGCGGTCCGGCGCCGCGACAGGCGTCCCGAGTCGCGGCCGGCGGGCAAGTTCAACGCGGGGCAGAAGGTCTACGCGGCCTGGACCGCCGGTGCGGTGCTGGTGATGATCGGCACCGGTCTGCTGATGTGGTTCACGCACCTCGTGCCGATCGTGTGGCGGACGAACGCCACCTTCGTGCACGACTGGCTGTCACTGGCCATCGGCGTGCTGCTCGCCGGGCACATCGGCATGGCGCTCGGCGACCCGGAGGCACGCCGAGGCATGCGCACCGGGTCGGTCGAGCGCCAGTGGGCCAAGCGCGAACACCCGCTGTGGCTGAAGGACGAGTGACCCCGGCGTCCGGCAGACGCTAGAGGACGAGTGACAACAGCAGCACAAAGCCGATGCCGACCACCGAGATGATGGTCTCCATCACCGACCAGGTCTTGATCGTCTGGCCGACGGTCATCCCGAAGTACTCCTTCACCAGCCAGAACCCGGCGTCGTTGACATGGCTGAAGAAGAGCGAACCGGCGCCGATCGCCAGCACCAGCAGGGCCGACTCGGTGGTGGACATGCCGGCGGCGAGCGGAGCGACCAGACCGGCGGCGGAGATCGTCGCCACCGTCGCCGAGCCCGTCGCCAGCCGGATCGCGACAGCGATCAGCCAGCCCAGCAGCAGCGCCGGGATCGACCAGTCCTCGGAGAAGTCGAGGATCATCTGGCCCACACCGATGTCGATCAGCGTCTGCTTGAAGCCGCCGCCCGCGCCGACGATCAGCAGGATGCCGGCGATGGGCGCGAAGGACTTCTCGACGGTCGAGGAGATCCGCTCCTTGGTGAAACCGGCCGCGCGGCCCAGCGTGAAGATCCCGACGAGCACGGCGGCGAGCAGCGCGATCAGCGGGGAGCCGATGACGTCGGTGACCCGCTGGACACCGTTCTCCGGGTCGTCGACGACGATCTCCACCAGCGCCTTGACCAGCATCAGGACGACGGGCAGCAGCACGGTCGCCACGGTGGCGCCGAAGCCGGGACGCCGCTCCAGGTCCTCGGAGGGTCGCTGCGGGATCATGCGCTCGGGCGCCGGGATGTCCACCCAGCGGGCCGCGTACTTGGAGAAGACCGGACCCGCGATGATCACCGTGGGGATGGCGACGACGATGCCGAGGGCGAGCGTGACACCGAGGTTGGCGCCGATGGCGTCGATCGCCACCAGCGGCCCGGGGTGCGGCGGAATGAGCCCGTGCATCACCGAGAGTCCTGCGAGGGCGGGGATGCCGATCCGCATGAGGGAGTAGTTGCCGCGCTTCGCGACCAGCAGCACCACCGGGATCAGCAGCACGATGCCGACCTCGAAGAAGAGCGGCAGCCCGATCACCGACGCGATCAGGACCATCGCCCAGGGCATCGCGCGCCCCTTGGCCTTGGCCAGGATCGTGTCGACGATCTGGTCCGCGCCACCGGAGTCGGCGAGCAGTTTGCCGAGGATCGCACCGAGGGCGATGAGCACGCCCACCCCGGCGACGGTGGAGCCGAGGCCCGCGGTGAAGGACAGGATGACCTTGTCGAGCGGCGCTCCCGCGATCGCACCGAGCGCCAGCGACCCGATGGTCAGCGCCAGGAACGCGTGCAGTTTGAACTGGGTGATGAGCAGGACGATGACGGCGATGCCCGCGAGGACGGCTATGCCGAGCTGGGCGTTGCCTGCCGAGGTGATCGGTTCGACGGCGTCCGCTGCCAGCGTCTCGACACTGAGACTGGTCACGGTGGTTCCTTACTGAGGGGACGGGGGCGTTGCTGCGGGGAAGGGCTGAGCGGGTGGGGCTATGCGGGCGGTGCGTCGAGCCGGCGCAGCGCGGCGACGGCCCGGTCGGTGATCTCCTGCGGGGAGCCGGACACATCGACGGCGACGCCCGCCTCGTCGGCCTGCAGCGGCTGCAGCGCGGCGAACTGCGAATCGAGCAGCTTCGTGGGCATGAAGTGCCCCTTGCGCTCGGTCATCCGCTGCTCGATCAGCTCGCGGTCGCCCGTGAGGTGGAGGAAGACGGCGTCCGGGGCGGCCGCTCGCAGCCTGTCCCGATAGGCGCGCTTGAGCGCGGAGCTGGACACCACTCCGCCGAGGCCCGCCCGGCCGTGCGCCCACCGGCCGATCGCATCGAGCCAGGGCCGGCGGTCGTTGTCGTCCAGCGGTGTTCCGGCCGACATCTTGGCGATGTTGGCCGGGGGGTGGAAGTCGTCGCCCTCGGCGTAGGGAACGCCCAGAGCGTCGGCGAGCAGGGGACCGATGGTGGTCTTGCCGGTCCCTGCCACTCCCATCACCACCACGACATGGGGGGTGCTCATCACTGCCTCGCTGTCTTCGTCGACATCGGTCGGTCGCGCTACTGAAACCTATTAGGTATGACGTATTCAAGAGGTCGAGACATAAACGTCATACTTTTTGTTCGTGAACCCCGCCCCGTACGCTTGGCCCATGACCACCGCGGGCCAGGGCCTCCATACACATGTGCTGGACGCCCTGGGGCTCGCCATCACGGCGGGCGAATACCCGCAGGGCAGCGTTCTGCGCACCGCCGAGGTCGCCCAGCGCTTCGATGTCTCGCGCACCGTCGTCCGCGAGGTCGTCCGGGTCCTCGAGTCGATGCATCTGGTCGAGTCCCGCCGACGGGTCGGCGTGACGGTACGGCCCACCGAGGAGTGGAACGTCTACGACCCGAGGGTCATCCGCTGGCGCCTGGCCGGCTCCGACCGCCCGCGCCAGCTCCGGTCCCTGACCGTGCTCCGCTCCGCCGTCGAGCCGGTCGCCGCGGGCCTCGCCGCCCGCAACGCCACTCCCGAACAGTGCGCCGAACTCACCGAGTGCGCGCTCGGCATGGTGGCCACCTCGCGCGGACATCAGCTCGAGGGCTATCTCCGGCACGACATCGCCTTCCACCGCATCGTGCTCAACGCGTCGGGCAACGAGATGTTCGCGCGCCTCGGGGACGTGGTGGCCGAGGTCCTCGCCGGACGTACGCACCACCAGGTGATGTTCGACGACCCCGATCCGGCCGCCGTGACGCTGCATGTCCAGGTCGCCGAGGCCGTCCGCGAGGGTGATGCCGCACGGGCCGAGGAGGTCACCCGGCAGATCGCGGTCGGCGCGCTCGCCGAGTTGGACGTGCTCGCGCCCTGACGCGTCGGCGCGGTGTGTGACGGTTCGCCGCGCAGGACCCCTGTGTGATCTCCCGGAATACGTCGGGTCACGATGACCATGGTTTACGGGTGCGTAACCTTAAAAAAACCTCAGATATAGCGCCTCGTGACGTTGGCCACTGCCAAAATCGCAGGGTTGCCGTGAGGATGTGCCGTCGGGCTCATGCCCGGGTGACACCCCCCACCGGCCACGGCCGGGACCGCACCCCTTCCCCTCACGAAGGCGAAATCCCTCCATGAGTGACCGCATCACCGCGGCCGAAACGCTCGATGCCACGGCACCGGCGACACGCTCCCCCCACGTGGACGCCGGCGACGCCGGTTACAGCAAGGACCTCAAGTCCCGCCACATCAACATGATCGCGATCGGTGGAGCGATCGGCACCGGCCTGTTCCTCGGCGCGGGCGGCAGAATGGCCGGCGCGGGCCCCTCGCTGGCCGTCGCCTACGCGGTCTGCGGCGTCTTCGCCTTCTTCGTCGTCCGCGCGCTCGGTGAGCTCGTCCTCTACCGTCCCTCCTCCGGCGCCTTCGTCTCCTACGCCCGTGAGTTCATGGGTGAGAAGGGCGCCTTCGCGGCCGGCTGGCTCTACTTCCTCAACTGGTCGACCACCGCGATCGCCGACATCACCGCGGCCGCCACCTACGCCCACTTCTGGGCCATGTTCAGCGACATCCCGCAGTGGATCCTCGCGCTGATCGCCCTCGCGGTCGTCCTCACCGCCAACCTCATCTCGGTGAAGTACTTCGGCGAGATGGAGTTCTGGTTCGCGATCATCAAGGTGGCCGCGCTGGTCGCGTTCATGCTCGTCGGCATCTACCTGGTCGTCACCCAGCACCCGGTCGACGGCCACACACCGGGCTTCTCCACCATCTCCGACAACGGCGGCATCTTCCCCGTCGGCATGCTGCCGATGCTGCTGGTCATCCAGGGCGTCGTGTTCGCGTACGCCTCCGTCGAGCTCTGCGGCGTCGCCGCCGGCGAGACCCAGAGCCCCGAGAAGATCATGCCGAAAGCCATCAACTCCATCATGTGGCGCGTCGGTCTGTTCTACGTGGGCTCGGTCGTGCTCCTCGCACTGCTCCTCCCGTACACCGCGTACTCGGGGGACCAGAGCCCGTTCGTCACCGTGATGGACAAGCTCGGGGTCCCGGGAGCGGCCGGCGTGATGAACCTCGTCGTGCTCACCGCGGCCCTCTCCAGCCTCAACTCCGGTCTGTACTCCACCGGACGCATCCTGCGCTCCATGGCGCTGTCCGGCTCCGCGCCGAAGTTCACCGGCCGGATGAACAAGGGCCAGGTGCCCTACGGCGGCATCCTGCTGACCGCGGGCTTCGGCGTGCTCGGCGTCGCCCTCAACTACAAGATGCCCGGCGAGGCTTTCGAGATCGTCCTGAACTTCGCCTCGATCGGCATCCTCGGCACCTGGGGCATGATCATGCTCTGCTCGCTGCTGTTCTGGCACCGGGCGCAGGACGGCCGGGTCACCCGGCCCTCGTACCGGCTGCCCTGGGCTCCGTACACCCAGATCGTCACGCTGCTCTTCCTGGCCGGCGTGGTCGTGCTGATGTGGTGGGGCGGCGGCGTCGGCCGTACGACGGTGATGTTCCTGCCGCTGATCGCCGCAGCGCTCGTCGGCGGCTGGTTCGTCGTCCGCGGCCGGGTGAACGCTCTCGCGGCGGAGCGCCAGGACGCCTGAGGGGACTGCCCCGCGCCGTCGAACGGTCCATAGTGGTGTCGACCGACGCGTGAAGAAGGGCAGGTTTCTCGATGTCGCAGCAGGTGCAAGGTGTGGTGGCCCCCGGAAGGAACGAACCGGTGCGGGTGGAGACGATCATCGTCCCCGATCCCGGGCCGGGCGAGGCCGTGGTGCAGGTGCAGGCCTGCGGGGTCTGCCACACCGATCTGCACTACAAGCAGGGCGGGATCAACGACGAATTCCCCTTCCTCCTCGGCCATGAGGCCGCGGGCGTGGTGGAGGCGGTCGGTCCGGACGTCACCGAGGTGGCGCCCGGGGACTTCGTCGTCCTCAACTGGCGTGCCGTGTGCGGCCGATGTCGCGCCTGTCTGCGCGGCAGGCCCTGGTACTGCTTCGACACGCACAACGCGCAGCAGAAGATGACGCTGACCGACGGCACCGAGCTGTCCCCGGCGCTCGGCATCGGGGCCTTCGCGGAGAAGACCCTCGTCGCCGCCGGCCAGTGCACCAAGGTCGACCCCGCGGTCTCCGCGTCCGTCGCCGGCCTCCTCGGCTGCGGAGTGATGGCGGGCATCGGCGCCGCGATCAACACCGGCAACGTGGGCCGTGGTGACTCCGTCGCCGTCATCGGCTGCGGCGGAGTCGGGGACGCGGCGGTCGTCGGCGCGCGCCTCGCGGGCGCCGCGAGGATCATCGCGGTCGACATCGACGACCGCAAGCTGGAGACGGCGAAGAACATGGGCGCCACCCACACCGTCAACTCCCGCTCCACCGACGCCGTCGAGGCGATCCGCGAGCTCACCGGCGGTTTCGGCGCCGATGTCGTGATCGAGGCGGTCGGCCGCCCCGAGACGTACCAGCAGGCCTTCTACGCCCGCGATCTGGCGGGCACCGTCGTCCTCGTCGGCGTCCCCACGCCCGAGATGAAGCTGGAACTGCCGCTGCTCGACGTCTTCGGCCGCGGCGGAGCGCTCAAGTCCTCCTGGTACGGCGACTGTCTGCCGTCCCGCGACTTCCCGATGCTCATCGACCTCCACCAGCAGGGCCGTATCGACCTCGGGGCGTTCGTCACCGAGACCATCGGGCTCGGCGACGTGGAAAAGGCCTTCGCCCGGATGCACGAGGGCGACGTGCTGCGTTCGGTGGTGCAGCTCTGATGGCCGCTCACATCGACCATCTCGTCACCTCGGGCACCTTCTCGCTCGACGGCGGCACCTGGGACGTCGACAACAACGTCTGGATCGTCGGCGACGAGTCGGAGGCGATCGTCATCGACGCCGCACACGACGCCCTCGCCATCGAGGCCGCGCTGGCCGGCCGGACGCTGCGCGCGATCGTCTGCACCCACGCCCACAACGACCACATCGACGCCGCACCCGCGCTCGCCGCCGCCACCGGCGCGCCCATCCTGCTGCACCCCGACGACCTGCCGTTGTGGAAGCAGACCCACCCGGACCGTGCCCCCGACGGTGAGCTGGCCGACGGCCGGCGCATCGGCGTCGGCGGCATCACGCTGACCGTCCTGCACACGCCCGGCCACGCCCCGGGCGCGGTCTGCCTCCACGCCCCCGAGCTGTCGACGGTCTTCACCGGCGACACGCTCTTCCAGGGCGGCCCCGGCGCCACCGGCCGGTCCTTCTCGCACTTCCCGACGATCGTCGAGTCGATCCGGGACCGGCTGCTCACGCTGCCGCCCGAGACCGTGGTGCGCACGGGCCACGGCGACCCGACCACCATCGGCGACGAGGCGCCCCACCTGGAGGAGTGGATTCAGCGCGGCCACTGAGACAGCCGCAGCCCGCTCTCGAAGCGGTGCGCCTCTCCCGTCACCGGATCGGTGAACTCCAGCACCTTCGCCAGCAGTTGCAGGGGGCGGGAGTAGTCGTCGGGTCCCGGCTCCTGGACGACCGGATACAACGGGTCGTTCAGGAGCGGCAGTCCGAGAGCGTTCATGTGGACCCGCAGCTGATGGGTGCGGCCGGTGGCCGGCAGCAGCCGGTACCGGCCGCGCCCGGCGCGGTGCTCCAGCAGCTCGATCCGGCTCTCGCTGTTCGGCTCGCCCGGCTCCTCACGGGCCGCCATCACCCCGCGCTCCTTCACGATCCGGCTGCGGACGGTGACCGGCATCGCGACCTCGGGGTCGTACGCCGCCACCGCCTCGTACTCCTTGCGCACCCGCCGGTCGCGGAACAGCGTCTGGTACGCGCCCCGGTCCCCGGTCCGCACCACGAACAGCGCGAGCCCCGCCGTCAGCCGGTCCAGCCGGTGCGCGGGCTGCAGCTGCGGCAGCCCGAGATCACGCCGCAGCCGGGCGAGCGCGGTCTCGGTGATGTGCCGGCCGCGCGGCGTCGTGGCGAGGAAGTGCGGCTTGTCGGCGACCACCAGCCGCTCGTCCCGGTGCACGATCCCCACCTCGAAGGGGATGCGCTCCTCGGGCGCGAAGTCCCGGTGGAACCAGAGGTACCGGCCGGCGGTGTACGGCTCATCGGCCGCGACCGGCCCGTCCGACGCGACGATGCGCCCTTCCCGGAACATCGCCTCGATGCCCTCGGCCCCGATGGCGTCGCCGTACCGCGTGACGAGATGGTCGTACAGCGTCTTCCAGGCGCCGTCCGGATCGGGAGGCAGCCGCAGGCGCACCGGGTCGATCCCGTCCCACTGGGGGAGCGGAGAGGGCGGGGCCTTGTGTCTGCGTCTCACCGGCACGACTGTATGCGCAGCTGTTCGCGCCCGAGAGACCCCGCACGCACAAGAAGATCCCCACGGACGAATCCGTGGGGATCTTCGATGGTGTCCGAGGGGGGACTTGAACCCCCACGCCCGATAAAGGGCACTAGCACCTCAAGCTAGCGCGTCTGCCATTCCGCCACCCGGACAAGGTGTCTGCCGTGCGGCCCCAGGCCGTCGCGACGTGGAAAACCATAGCAAACATTCGGGTGTGCCCGATCACGCCCCCGGTCGCGTGAGAACGGCCCGATCGTGGACAGTCGCCCTTGGGGTCCCGCGCCGCGCGCGGGAGGATGGGAGGGACCACCAGCAGCGACAGTGGGAGGAATCAGCGTGAGCGAGTCGAATGCGGCCCGTACCGTCTCGGGCGAGGACGAGGTCGTCGACCTCTGCCGTGAGCTGATCCGGATCGACACCAGCAACTACGGGGACCACTCGGGCCCCGGAGAACGCGCCTCGGCCGAGTACGTCGCGGAGAAGCTCGCCGAGGTCGGCCTCGAGCCGCGGATCCTCGAGTCCCACAAGGGGCGCGCGTCCACCGTGGCCAGGATCGCGGGGGAGGACCCGTCCAGGCCCGCGCTGCTCATCCACGGCCACCTCGACGTCGTCCCGGCGAACGCCGACGACTGGACGCACCACCCCTTCTCCGGCGAGATCGCGGACGACTGCGTCTGGGGCCGCGGTGCGGTCGACATGAAGGACATGGACGCGATGACGCTGGCCGTCGTACGGGACAGGCTGCGCACCGGCCGCAAGCCCCCGCGCGACATCGTGCTGGCGTTCCTCGCCGACGAGGAGGCCGGCGGCACCTACGGCGCCCGGTTCCTGGTCGACAAGCACCCGGGCCTCTTCGAGGGCGTCACGGAGGCCATCGGCGAGGTCGGCGGTTTCTCCTTCACGGTCAACGAGAACCTGCGGCTCTACCTGGTCGAGACGGCGCAGAAGGGCATGCACTGGATGCGGCTCACCGTCGACGGCACGGCCGGCCACGGTTCGATGACCAACAAGGACAACGCGATCACCGAGCTCTGCGAGGCCGTCGGCCGGCTCGGGCGCCACACCTGGCCGGTGCGGATGACCAAGACCGTGCGGTCCTTCCTCGACGAGCTCTCCGACGCCCTCGGCACCCCGCTCGACCCGGAGGACATGGACGCGACGCTCGCCAGGCTCGGCGGGATCGCCAAGATGATCGGCGCGACCCTGCGCAACTCCGCGGCCCCCACCATGCTCGGCGCCGGGTACAAGGTGAACGTCATCCCGGGCCAGGCCACCGCCCATGTCGACGGACGTTTCCTGCCCGGCTACGAGGACGAGTTCCTCGCGGACATCGACCGGCTGCTCGGCCCCCGGGTCCGGCGCGAGGACGTGCACGGCGACAAGGCGCTGGAGACCAACTTCGACGGGGACCTGGTGGACGCGATGCAGGTCGCGCTGAAGGCCGAGGATCCGATCGCCCGGGCCGTTCCGTACATGCTCTCCGGCGGCACCGACGCCAAGTCCTTCGATGATCTCGGCATCCGCTGCTTCGGCTTCGCGCCGCTCAAGCTGCCGCCGGAGCTGGACTTCGCCGGAATGTTCCACGGGGTGGACGAGCGTGTTCCGGTGGACGGCCTGAAGTTCGGTGTGCGCGTGCTCGACCGTTTCATCGACCGGTGCTGAACCGGATCGGGTGAGGTCTGCTGAAACGAAACTCGAATAATCGTCAGTACGTGCGTACTTGACTGAAAAGAGTGAAAGGAGCCCGGGGCTCGTAGCCCCGGTGAACCCTCCTCGTTACAGGTGGTGCGGTCCGCGGCTGGGATCGCATTGCCAACAAGGAGGAATAATGATCAAGAAGGTCGTCGCTGTCGCGGCTGCCACCGGCGGTCTGGTGCTCGCCGGCGCGGGCATGGCCATGGCCGACGCAGACGCCCAGGGTGCTGCTCTGCACTCTCCCGGCGTGCTGTCCGGCAACGTCATCCAGGCCCCCATTCACGTTCCGCTGAACGTGTGCGGCAACACGGTCAACGTGATCGGGCTTCTGAACCCTGCCTTCGGCAACACCTGCGTCAACTACTGATGTTGTGACTCGGCCCCTCAGGGCCCGGGTCTGATACCCGGGCGGTCCCGCAGTGCGCGCCATGCACTACGGGGCCGTCGGTCTTTTTCCGCTCCCGGGCACACAGCCCGGAGGTATTCCTGAAGGAAAGCAGGGAATCAACCTATGCGACAGGTCACTCGAAAGGGCCTGATCACCATCGCGGCCGCGGGCGGCGTACTCGCGCTCGGCGGCGGTTACGCGCACGCGGATGCCGGGGCCAATGGAGGCGCGTCGAATTCTCCGGGCGTCGCGTCCGGAAACGCGGTCCAGGTGCCGGTCGACGTTCCCGTCAACGCGTGCGGGAACTCCGTGAATGCCGTCGGTCTGCTCAATCCGACGTTCGGCAACGAATGCGCGAACAAGTCGGGGCACGGCAAGGCCAAGGGCCACGGCTCCACAAGGGGGCACGGCGCGTACGCGGGCGGCGGAACGGCCAACTCTCCGGGCGTCGCCTCCGGGAACCATGTCTCCGCGCCGATCAGCGCGCCCGTGAACGCCTGTGGGAACGCCGTCACGATCGGAGGCCTCCTCAACCCGGTCTTCGGCAACGACTGCGGCAACGACACGGGCGTCGACATCCCCGACACCCCTGACACTCCCGAGGTGCCCGGGCGTCCCGGGCAGCCGCGTCACGTTCCGCCGGGCGCCGAGACCCCGGTCACCCACGAGGCGAACGGCCCCGCGGCCCAGGCCACCGTGGACGAGGCGGCCCTCGCCGAGACCGGCGGAGGCGCCACGGGCCTGCTGATCCCGGCCGGCGCGGGCATGCTGCTGGCCGGAACGCTGCTGTACCGCCGGGCCCGTACCTCCAGGTAGGCGGCCCGATCACCGTACGAGCCATCGGTACGAATCAGTACAGACCGGAGCGGACCCTGCCGTGGCAGGGTCCGCTCCGTGCTCTCACCAGGTGGCGCGCACCTGACGGATGATGCGCCGGCGCAGCCGCACTCTGCGACTGCCGTCCCGGTGCAGACTCAGTCGGTCCAACTCCCAGTGTCCGTACTCGGCATGGTCGGTGAGCAGACGTGCCGCTTCCTTGCGGGAGACCCCGCGCGGCACGTACACGTCGACAAATTCGTATTCCGGCATCGCATCTATTGTGCGGGCAGAGGCTGAGTACGGATAGCGTCTGCACTATGTCTGATGCTGCGCAGCCCACCGCTGCCGAGGTACGTGCCGCCGCCGAGGCGGTCAAAACCGCACTGGACCGTCACCTCGCGGCGGTCGAGAACCGCACGGGCGAGGACGACCCGGCGGTTTATGCCGCATTCAACGATCTGGCCGCCGCAGCCGAGGCCTACGACGAACGCCTCTATGACCGCTACGACGAGGTGACGCCGTTCGAGATTCCCGGCGCCGACGAGTCGCTGCCGCCGTACTCGGGCCCGGACGAGCCGAACGCGCTGAGCGTGCTGATCCGCCGGGACTACGCGGTGGTGGAGCCCCAGCGGCTGCTCTCCCAGTCGCAGCGCATCGCCGACCTCGACCCGGACGAGGACCGCCCCACGAACGCGCCGGTCGTCGGCACCAGCGTGCACGCGGCGCTCGGTGTGCTCTTCGGGGAGTACGAGCCGGACGAAATCGCCTCCCGGCACAAGGAGTTCGGCCTGGAGGAGGGCGACTCCACGCTCTGGGTGTCGGCGGCGGACGAGCTGCCCGAGCCGGGGGAGTGGCTGAGCACGCCCTTCGACCAGGCGGACCCGGAGCGGGTCGTGTGCCGCTTCGACGTGAGCTCGGTCTTCGACGAGGACGACCTCGGCGAGGACCTGGAGGATCTCGACGAGGGAGAGCGCTGACGGCAGGCGCCCACATCGCACGAGGCCCTGCCCTCCCGTCCCGGGTCCACCGGTCGGGGAGGCAGGGCCTCGGCGTGTCTGCTCAGTGTGTCGGGGCGAGCAGGCCCTCCAGGAGCGGTCGCAGCCGCGTCGTGCGCTCCTGCGACGGGATCTCCGCCACGGCGCGCGGCAGCGCCTGGTCCACGCCGTGCACCACGGACAGATGGCGCTCACCGCGGCTGAACGCGGTGTAGACCCAGGGGCGGCTCAGGCCCTCGACAGCGTCGCCGGGCAGCACCACGACCACCGCGGGCCAGCGCATCCCGGCCGACTGGTGCGCGGTCATCGCCCAGCCGTGGCGCACGGCCGACTCGACGCGCTCCTTGGGCACGATGACGCGAGCGCCGGAGCAGTCGAGATGCAGACCGTCGACATCGGCCGAGACGACCGTGCCCGGCCGGACACGGCCCGGCACCGGCGCGTACGCCACGCGGTCGCCCGGGTCGAAGCCGCCGAACCGGCCGGGGCCCGGGTTCAGCCGCTGCTTCAGCGCCGCGTTCAGAGCGCGGGTGCCCGCGGAGCCGCCGTGCCCCACCGTGATCACCTGGGTCTGCTCGGGCGGTACGCCGATCGCCCGCGGGACGGAGTCGGCGACGAGCTGCACGGCGCGGTGCACCGCCTCGCCGGCGTCGCGCACCGGCACGATGACGACCTCCTTGCCGGGGGCCGCCACCTGGTTCAGTTCACCGATCCCGATGCCGGAGACCAACTCGCCGATCGGCCCCGCGTCCGGCGTCCGCGAGGCGATCTGCGGGCAGACCCGGGCGGCGAGCAGATCGCCGAACACCCGGCCCGCACCGGCTGATGCCAGCAGCCCGGGGTCGCCGCTGAGCACCAGACGGCTGCCGTCGGGCATCGACTCGACCAGCATCGCGCCGGTCTCCACGTCCAGCTGCTGCGCGTCCAGCACGACGAGCAGGTCCAGTGCGAGTGCACCGTCCCCGTCCCGGCCCGGGCCCTCCGCTCCGGCCAGCAGCCCCGAGACGGTGATCGCCGGGTCGTCCCGGCGGCCACCGAGCTCGCTGTGGCCCGCGACGACCGCGCGCAGCCCGAGCGCCTCGGCCACCTCGGCGAGCGCTGCGGGTTCGGCCCGAGCGGCCTCGCCGCCCGTGTGCGTCACCAGGCCGCTCGTCGCCACCGCGCGCACCAGCTCGGTGGGCTCTGCCGCCTCCCACCGGGCGTCGGCGCCGGTCTTGGCCAGCCGGCCCAGCCCGTCCGCGAGGCTCTCCTCGGCCAGCGCATAGCGATCGAGCCCCAGCAGCACCGGTACGGCCTGCTGCTCGGCCTCGGCCTCGCCCTCTGCGGCCTCGGCCTGCTGCTCCTCCGGGAGACCGTCCTGGAAGACCAGGACGACTCCCTCGGCGATGGCCTGCTGCAGCGCTTCGTCGGGGTCCGGCACCGACCGCTCGGCCAGCGCGGCGCGTACGGACGAGGCCTCCAGCGCGGTGTGTCCCTGCAGGGCGGCGCGCTCGAGCTGCCAGCCGACGAGCGCCGCCGTGCGCCGCTCGTCCCCCGGGCCGCACTCGGCGCCGAGCAGTGCCCGGGCGAACCCGTCGGCCTGCTCGGGCCGGACGCCGGGGACGGTCAGCAGCTGCCAGGGGTCCTCGCGCAGCACATCGGCGGCCTGCTCCCCGAGAGCATCCGCGACCTGGGCCGTCAGCGCCTCGGGAGCTCCGCCCTCGGTGAGCACGGCCCGTACGGCGGCGACGGTCTCCGGGCCGGCGGTCCGAACGCCCGGCTCCGGCGCCGTGATCCGCGGCCTGGCGGGCTCGGCCGCGGTGGGAGCAGGGCGCCTCGGGGGCGGCGGAGAGTCGAAGAAGGCCGTTCCCGACTTCTCGCCGCTCTCGACGGCCCGGACGGCCGCGAGGAGATCGGCGGCGGGCCCGCTCAGCTTGGCGCCGCTGGTGATGGGCGCGTCCTTCTCGGCCTTCCGCTGCTCGATCCGTGCCCGCAACTCCCGCTGCGCGGCGAGCTCGGCCTCGGCCTCGGACAACTCCCCGCCGCCGTCCGGGCCGGTGCTGCCCGGTGCAGGGGAGTCGGCACCGCCGGTGCCGCCGACCGCGGCCGTGTCAGGTGTGTCGGTGTCGTCGGCCGCATCGGCGTCGGGGTCGGACCCGTCCGTGGCGGCCGCGCCCGCATCCGGGGCGGTGGATTCCGGCGCCGTGGCCCCATCGGCATCGGCATCGGTGCCGCGTTCGTCCGTCGCGGCGTCGACTCGCGCACCGGTGGTGTCCGGCGTGGCGCCCTCGGCCGCATCGGCGTCACCACGCGCTGCCTCCTCGGAGGCGACAGCGGGCGAGGGCTGTGTGCCGTCGTCGGGGCGTTCCTCGGCCGGGGGTCCGGGGTTCGTCCCCCGGGAAGGGCCAGTCACAGCGTGCTCCAGTCCTGGTCGGGATAGCGGTGCACGGGCGCTGACACATCGTCGAGCGCCTGGCAGATCTCGTCAGGAAGCGTAAGCGTCTCCACTGACAATGCGGCCGTGAGCTGCTGCGCGTTGCGCGCGCCGACGATCGGGGCGACCACTCCCGGCCGGTCCCTGACCCAGGCGAGTGCCACCTGGAGGGCCGTCACAGCGAGGCCGTCCGCGGCCGTGTTCACCGCGTCCACGATGCTGTCGGCCGCCTCGTCCAGATACGGCTCGACGAACGGCGCCAGCTGTTCCGACGCACCACGCGAGTCCGCCGGGGTCGAATGGCGGTACTTGCCGGTCAGCACTCCGCGGCCGAGCGGGGACGACGGCAGCAGCCCCATTCCCAGGTCGGTCGCCGCGGGCAGCACCTCCCGCTCCACGCCCCGCTGCAGCAGCGAGTACTCCATCTGCGTACTCGCCAGGCGGGTTCGCACACCCGGGGCCGCCAGCTGCCAGGTGGCCGCCTTCGCCAGCTGCCAGCCGCAGAAGTTCGACACCCCCGCATAGCGGGCCCGCCCGCTGCTCACCGCCAGGTCCAGCGCCTGGAGGGTCTCGTCCAAGGGCGTCTGCGGATCGAAGGCGTGCACCTGCCACAGGTCGACGTAGTCCGTGCCGAGCCGCTGCAGCGAGTCGTCCAGCGCGGCGAGCAGATGCCCTCGCGAGCCGTCGAAGCGGCGGTCCGGATCGGGCACGCTGCCCGCCTTCGTCGCGATCACCAGATCCCGCCGGGGCACCAGCCGCTCGACCAGCTGTCCCAGCAGGTACTCCGCATCCCCGCCGCCGTACACATCGGCGGTGTCGACCAGCGTCCCGCCCGCTTCCCAGAACGCCTTCAACTGGTCCGCGGCGTCGTGCTCGTCGGTGTCCCGGCCCCAGGTGAGGGTGCCGAGTCCTATCCGGGACACGCGCAGGCCGGTACGGCCGAGATGCCTCTGCTCCATGGGCGCTGAGATTACTGGCCAGGGGCCCACCCTGAGAGAGCCTGTGGACAACCTCCCCCTGACGGAACGGGGGTACCCGCGCTAGAGTCCCCGGAACAGGGACGTTACTGATCAGTAAGAGGGAGCGGTTATGCGGCTCGGCATCAACCTCGGCTACTGGGGCGCGGGGATGGACGGCGACAACCTCGCCGTCGCCAAGGAGGCCGACAAGCTCGGCTACGACGTCTGCTGGGCCGCAGAGGCGTACGGGTCCGACGCCCCGACCGTCCTCACCTGGGTCGCCGCCCAGACCGAGCGCATCGACGTCGGCTCCGCGATCATGCAGATCCCCGCCCGCCAGCCCGCCATGACGGCGATGACGGCGGCCACCCTCGACTCCCTGTCCGACGGCCGGTTCCGCCTCGGCCTCGGCGTCTCCGGCCCCCAGGTCTCCGAGGGCTGGTACGGCGTCAAGTTCGACAAGCCGCTGGCCCGCACCCGCGAGTACGTCGAGATCGTCCGCAAGGCGATGACGCGCGAGCGCCTGTCGTACGAGGGCGAGCACTGGACGCTGCCGCTGCCCGACGGACCGGGCAAGCCGATCAAGCTGACCGTCCACCCCACGCGCGAGCACATCCCGCTCTACATCGCCGCGATCGGCCCCAAGAACCTGGAGCAGACCGGCGAGATCGCGGACGGCGCGCTGCTGATCTTCCCCTCCGCCGACCACCTGGAGGAGACTGCGATCCGCCATCTGCGCTCGGGCCGCGAGAAGGCCGGCAAGACGATGGAGGGCTTCGACGTCTGTCCGACCGTCCCGCTGGCCATCGGCGACGACGTCAACGGTCTGGCCGACATGTTCCGTCCGTACACCGCGCTGTACGTCGGCGGCATGGGCAGCCGCAAGCAGAACTTCTACAACCAGCTGGCGCAGCGCATGGGTTACGAGAAGGAAGCCGCGGAGATCCAGGACAAGTACCTCTCCGGCGACAAGCAGGGCGCGGCGGCGGCCGTCCCGCACCAGCTGATCGACTCCACCGCACTGCTGGGCTCCGTGGAACGGATCGCCGAGCGTATGCAGGCGTACAACGAGGCCGGGGTCACCACCCTGACGCTGGCGCCGGCCGGCTTCACGCTCGACGAGCGGCTCACCGCACTGCGCGCGGGCACCGAGGCGCTGGAGCGCGCGGGCCTGGCCTGAGCCCGCGGGGGCTCGGGCCACCCGGGACGAACCGGAAAGAAGTCTGCGGCCGTGGTGGGGGCTCGGGGGTCTTCCCCGCCACGGCCGTCGTACACACAACGCCGAACAGGGCGCCGTGGTTACTCCTTCATGTGCCGGTCCCTCATGTCCCCCATTCGGCGGAGTTGTCCGACGCAGCTGTTGCCTCACCTGCCGTGCCGCATTTGACTCATTGTTTGCGGACACTTTCAGGAGGTCGCAGTGATGCTCTCGGCTCGGAGTCTTTTCCAGGAAATCATCGACAACGACGACTCCTTCCAGTTCTTCTGCTCCATCGCGGCCAGCGGTGAGGCACAGGGCGGTTGGGAGAACGGCCGTATCGCCGCCCTCGTGCCCGAGAGCATGCGACACCTGGCCCCCAAGATCGCCCGGCACGGCGCCGACGAGGACAAGCACGGCAGGCTCTTCAACGCCCTGCTCAAGAAGCGCGGACTCGAGCCCGTCCCCGTCCCTCCCGAGACCGACTACACGATGCTCCTCGAGAAGCGGGGCATCGGTCTCACCCACGAGAAGCTGCGCCGCGACGAGCCGCTCACCGAAGAGGACATCGTCGTCTACCTCTCGCACAGCAGGGTCACCGAGCAGCGCGCCGCCGACCAGATGGACATGCTGGTGAAGTACTTCGGCGACCACCCCGAGGTCGGCCGGGCGATCCGGATGATCTGCAACGACGAGGACAACCATCTCGCGTACTGCCACGAGGAGTTGCTGAGTCTCGCCGCCACAGGACACGGCCGCACCATCCACCGCGTCCTGCGCGAGAGCGCCCTCGCCGAGATCGAGGTCTACCGCGAGGTCAGCCTCGCCGTGATGGACCACATGGGCCGGCTGCTGCACTGGCCGAGAGCCAAGTCCGCCCTGCTGTCCGCCGGCATCCGCGGGATGTACGCGTACGAGCGCTTCGGCGGCTGGCACCGGATGGTCAGCCTCTCGATGCCCGAGCGACGGGGCGCTCTCGACGGGCCCCCCGCCGCCGCCCCGGCCTTCTGAGACCTCCCGCGGCCGGCGGCCCGGCCTACAGCCATCCGCGGCGCTTGAACAGCCGGTACAGCCCGTAGACCGTCCCCGCCATCAGCGCCACGACCGCGGGATACGAACCGACCCATCGCAGCTCCGGCATGTGCTCGAAGTTCATGCCGTAGACCCCCGCGACCATCGTGGGGACCGCGGCCATGGCGGCCCAGGCCGAGATCTTCCGCATGTCGTCGTTCTGCCGCACGCTCGTCTGCGCGAGATGGGCGGCCAGGATGTCCGACAGCAGCCGGTCCAGGCCCTCCACCTGCTCGTTGGCGCGCGTCAGATGGTCGCTGACGTCCCGGAAGAACGGCCGCGACCGCTCCTCGACGAACGGCACGCCCGCGCTCGCCAGCCGGGCCATCGGTGCCGCCAGCGGCCCCGCGGCCCGGCGGAACTCCAGGACCTGGCGCTTGAAGGTGTAGATCCGGGCCGCGGTCGGCGGGTCCGACGCCGAGCTGCGCGGGGGCTTCGAGGCCCCGCCGACCGGCGCGAAGACCTCGGTCTCCATCTCCTCCATGTCCACCTGGAGCTCGGCCGCCACCTCGATGTAGTGGTCCACCACCTCGTCGCTGATCGCGTACAGCACCGCCGTCGGGCCGTGCTTGAGCACCTCGGGGTCGGCCTCCAGCCGCCGTCGCACGGCGGCGAGCGGGGCGCCCTCGCCGTGCCGGACGGTCACGACGAAGGAGTCGCCGATGAAGATCATGAGCTCGCCCGTGCTGACCGTGTCGCTGTGGGGCTCGTACACCACCGGCTTGAGCACCACGAACAGCGAGTCGTCGTAGACCTCCAGCTTGGGGCGCTGGTGAGCCTTGAGCGCGTCCTCCACGGCCAGCGGGTGCAGCCCGAACTCGCTTCTGACGAGGTCGAACTCCTTCTCCGTGGGCTCGTGCACACCGATCCACAGAAACGCGTCGCCGGAGGTGCGTGCCTCGTCGAGGGCGTCGGAGAAGTCGGTCGGGCCCTCGGTCCGGCGCCCGTCCCGGTAAATGGCACAGTCCACGATCACGGCGCGTATTCTTCCTCGCGAGTCGTCCCACCGCACCCTTGGCGGTCTCTCCGCCTACGCTGGCGCACATGGCCACGCTGATCCTCGTACGCCACGGACGCTCCACCGCCAACACCGCGGGGGTGCTCGCCGGCTGGACGCCCGGTGTGCATCTCGACGAGCGCGGCGCCGCGCAGGCCGCCGGGCTCCCGGGCCGCATCGCCGGCGTGCCGCTCGCCGCGGTCGTCAGCAGCCCCCTGGAGCGGTGCCGGCAGACGCTGCAGCCGCTGCTGGACGCCCGGCCCGGGCTGGAGCTGCAGACCGACGAGCGGATCGGCGAGTGCCACTACGGCGACTGGTCCGGCCGCAAGCTCAAGGAACTGGCCGGGGAGCCGCTGATGGAGGTCGTGCAGCAGCACCCTTCGGCAGCAGCCTTTCCCGGCGGTGAGTCGATGCGGGCGATGCAGGCGCGGGCCGTGGACGCCGTACGCGACTGGAACGCGCGTATCGAGCAGACGCACGGCGAGGACGCGGCCTATGTGATGTGCTCGCACGGAGACATCATCAAGGCGCTGGTCGCGGACGCGCTCGGCATGCATCTCGATCTTTTCCAGCGGATTCATGTGGAACCGTGTTCCGTGACTGCGATCCGTTACACCCGTACACGGCCTTTTCTCCTGCGTCTCGGTGACACAGGCGATTTCGGCTCCCTCGTGCCGCGCGGGAACGAGGGCGACGGGACGGCGGTTGTAGGAGGCGGCGCGGGCGCACCGTGATCGCTCAGCGCAGTAGGGTGGACGGGCCGAAAACCCGTATGCCTGCTCGACATCCGTCGAGCCGAATCGTCGCCGAAATTCTCGAGGGAGAGAACGTGTCCCGTCAGGTGTTCCTCTACGACCCGCCGGACCGGTTCGTGGCCGGTACGGTCGGGCTGCCTGGCCGCCGTACGTTCTTCCTGCAGGCCTCAGCCTCGGGGCGGGTCACGAGCGTGGCCCTGGAGAAGACCCAGGTGGCGGCGCTGGCCGAACGCATCGACGAACTCCTCGACGAGGTCGTGCGCCGCACCGGGGGGAACGCTCCGGTGCCGGCCGTCGCGCCCAATGACGTCGCGGACACCGCGCCGCTGGACGCCCCCGTGGACGAGGAGTTCCGGGTCGGCACGATGGCGCTGGCATGGGACGGCGAGGAACAGCGCATGATCGTCGAGGCCCAGGCGCTGGTGGAGCTGGACGCCGACTCCGAGGAGGACCTCGCGGAGGCCGAGGAACGGCTGCTGCAGGACGAGGAGAACGGTCCGCCGATGCTGCGCGTCCGGCTGACCGGGGCGCAGGCCAGGGCCTTCGCCAAGCGTGCGCTGGACGTGGTGAACGCCGGCCGGCCGCCGTGCCCGCTGTGCAGTCTGCCGCTCGACCCGGAGGGACACGTATGTCCGCGCCAGAACGGATACCGCCGCGGAGCGTGACCGACCTCGATCTGCTCGCCAAGGGCGAGCTGAAGGTGCGCGGCCGGGTCCGCGAGGCGTCCAACGCGGTGCTGTTCTGCTCCGTCTCGTACGAGGGCGAGCAACTGTCCTGCGTGTACAAGCCGGTCGCCGGTGAGCGGCCCCTGTGGGACTTCCCGGACGGGACGCTGGCGCAGCGCGAGGTGGCCGCGTACGAGGTCTCCGAGGCGATGGGGTGGCACCTGGTACCGCCCACCGTCCTGCGGGACGGGCCGTACGGCGAGGGCATGGTCCAGCTCTGGATCGAGGGGGACCCCTCGGCGTCCCTGCTCGCACTCGTCGAGGAGGAGGAGCCGGGTGAGGGCTGGAAGGCCGTCGGCTTCGCCGAGGTGGGCGGCGGGCGGACGGCGCTGCTGGTCCACGCGGACGACCCACGGCTGCGGCGGCTGGCCGTGCTGGACGCGGTGATCAACAACGGCGACCGCAAGGGCGGGCATCTGCTGCCGACCGCGGACGGCGCCCTCTACGCGATCGACCACGGGGTCGCCTTCAACGTGGACGACAAGCTGCGGACGCTGCTATGGGGTTGGGCGGGCGACCCGCTCGCACCTGACGCGCTGGAGGCCCTGGCGGAACTGGCGGCCGCGCTGGCCGACGGAGAGCCCCTGTTCACCCGACTGGCGCAACTGCTGACGGCGGCGGAGGTGGAGGCGATCACCGGGCGGGTGGCGTCCCTGCGGGCAGCGGCACGGCATCCCGTCCCGTCGGGGGAGTGGCCGGCGATCCCCTGGCCTCCGATGTGAGTTCCCGCCCCCGGCGTGACCGGCCGCGAAGATCGGGAACCGGCCAACGGCGTGATCCGGTTCGTATCCGGAACAGCCGTCCGGTTAGGCTCAAGGCATGCATGCCTGGCCCGCTTCTGAGGTCCCCGCCCTGCCCGGCAAGGGCCGCGACCTCCGGATCCACGACACCGCGACCGGTGGTCCTGTGACCCTCGACCCCGGTTCCGTCGCCCGTATCTACGTCTGCGGCATCACTCCGTACGACGCCACCCACATGGGTCACGCGGCCACCTACACCGCGTTCGACCTGGTGCAGCGCGTGTGGCTCGACACCAAGCGACAGGTTCACTACGTCCAGAACGTCACCGACGTGGACGACCCTCTGCTCGAGCGCGCCCTTCGCGACGGACACGACTGGACCGAGCTCGCCGAGCGCGAGACCGCCC
This sequence comes from uncultured Actinomycetota bacterium, assembly GCA_963836215.1. Classification (GTDB taxonomy): domain Bacteria; phylum Actinomycetota; class Actinomycetes; order Streptomycetales; family Streptomycetaceae; genus Streptomyces. Next base: position 1,405,076 of record CAWIIU010000005.1, on the reverse strand, counting down.
TTTTCCGGGAGGACATGACCGCCCTGCGGATGCTGCCGCCCCAGCACTACATCGGTGCGGTCGAGGCGATACCCGGCATCGTCCCGCTCGTCGAGCGGCTCCGCGACGCCGGTGCCGCGTACGAGCTCGAGGGTGACACCTACTTCTCGGTCGAGTCCGACCCGCACTTCGGCGGGGTCTCGCATCTCGACGCCGAGGCGATGCGGCTCCTCTCCGCCGAGCGGGGCGGAGACCCGGACCGGCCCGGCAAGAAGAACCCGCTCGACCCGATGCTGTGGATGGCCGCCCGTCCGGGCGAACCGAGTTGGGACGGCGGCAGCCTCGGCCGCGGCCGGCCGGGGTGGCACATCGAATGTGTGGCCATCGCCCTCGACCACCTCGGCATGAGCTTCGACGTCCAGGGCGGCGGATCCGATCTCGCCTTCCCGCACCACGAGATGGGCGCCTCGCACGCCCAGGCGCTCACCGGCGAGCACCCGTTCGCCAAGGCGTACGTCCACGCCGGCATGGTCGCGCTCGACGGCGAGAAGATGTCGAAGTCCAAGGGCAACCTGGTCTTCGTCTCGAAGCTGCGCCGCGACGGAGTCGACCCGGCCGCGATACGACTCGCGCTGCTCTCGCACCACTACCGCTCGGACTGGGAGTGGACCGATCAGGTCCTGCGGGACGCCGTCGAACGCGTGGAGCGCTGGCGTGCGGCCGTGTCCCGCCCCGACGGGCCGTCCGCCGACGCACTCGTCGAGGAGATCCGCGACGCTCTCGCCAACGATCTCGACGCACCTGCCGCACTGACCGCCGTCGACCGCTGGGCGGAGCTCCAGCGCTCCGAGGGCGGTACGGACGAGGGCGCGCCCGGTCTCGTCTCGCGCGCGGTCGACGCGCTGCTCGGTGTGGCGCTCTGACCGGACAGACATGAGGAGGGGCGGCATCCACCGGACGCCGCCCCTCCGCACGTTCACCGATCAGTCGTCCGAGGAATCCCCGTCGTCGCCTTCCGGCTCGGCCTCGGATCCGGTGTCCTTCTCCGGCTCCGAACGCGGAGGCAGCGGCGGACGCGTGCGCCCGCTGGACGTGTCCCGAAGGTAGCTGCCGTCCCCGCCGTCGGTCGCGTGTCCCGGGCCGCTGCCGGGGCCGCCGTCCCGCCGCCGCAGATACCGCTCGAACTCCCGGGCGATGGCCTCACCCGACGCCTCGGGGAGCTCCGCGGTGTCCCGCGCCTCCTCCAACGTCTGGACGTACTCGGCCACTTCGCTGTCCTCCGCGGCCAACTGGTCGACACCCAGCTGCCACGCCCGGGCGTCCTCCGGGAGTTCGCCCAGGGGGATACGGAGGCCGATCAGATCCTCGAGCCGGTTGAGCAGCGCCAGCGTCGCCTTGGGGTTGGGCGGCTGCGACACGTAGTGCGGCACCGCGGCCCACAGGCTCACCGCCGGAACACCCGCGTGCGTGCACGCCTCCTGGAGGATGCCCACGATGCCCGTCGGGCCCTCGTACCGCGTCTCCTCCAGGTCCATGGTCCTGGCCAGGTCGGGGTCCGACGTGATCCCGCTGACCGGCACCGGCCGGGTGTGCGGGGTGTCGCCGAGCAGCGCTCCGAGGATCACCACCATCTCCACACCGAGCTCATGGGCGAAGCCCAGGATCTCGTTGCAGAACGAGCGCCAGCGCATGGACGGCTCGATGCCGCGCACCAGTACCAGATCGCGCGGCTTCTCGCCGCCGATGCGGACCACGGAGAGCCGGGTGGTGGGCCAGGTGATCTTCCGTACTCCGCCGTCCAGCCACACCGTCGGCCGGTTGACCTGGAAGTCGTAGTAGTCCTCGGCGTCGAGCGCCGCGAACACCTCGCCCTTCCACTCCCGGTCCAGGTGCGCGACCGCGGTGGAGGCGGCGTCGCCGGCGTCGTTCCAGCCTTCGAACGCGGCCACCATGACCGGGTCGATCAGCTCGGGAACCGCCTCGAGCTCGATCACCCAGTGCCTCCTTCCGAAGTTCCCTTTCGTACGCCCCAACCTTACGGCTTACGGGGTCGTCGTCCGCAGCCCCCTTGCACGGCCGGGTGAACTTCCCCGAGCCGATGAACGGATCCGATACGGGGGGCGTCCGGCCGTTGATTCATCCGAGCTGTGTGCGAGAAATTTCGTCCCGGCCCTGGACGGTGGCACGGCCACGACGCTATACATCGGATGACCGACAGAGGTCCGATGTTCTTCCCCGGGGGTGCGTGCATGAGTCAGACCGTCACCGAGTTCGAGGTCCATGACATCCGCTTCCCCACCTCGGAACAGCTCGACGGCTCCGACGCCATGAATCCGGACCCCGACTACTCCGCCGCCTACGTGGTGATGCGCGCGAACGACGGGGCGGAGGGCCACGGCTTCTGCTTCACCATCGGCCGGGGCAACGATGTCATCGCCGCCGCCATCGAGGCCCTGCGCCCGTACGTCGTCGGAGGACCCGCCCCGCGTACGGCGGCCGACCTCGCCGCCCTGCACCTCGCGCTCACCCACGACTCCCAGCTGCGCTGGCTCGGTCCCGAGAAGGGCGTGATGCACATGGCGGCCGGCGCGGTCGTCAACGCCGCCTGGGATCTCGCGGCAGGCCGGGCGGGGCTTCCGGTGTGGGAGTTCCTCGCCTCGATGACCCCCGAAGAGCTCGTCTCCCTGGTCGACTTCCGCTACCTCACCGATGTACTCACCCCGGACGAGGCGCTGGCGATGCTGCGCGCAGCCGAACCGGGGCGCGCCGAACGGGCCGCGCTGCTGCGGGAGAAGGGCTATCCGGCCTACACCACATCGCCCGGCTGGCTCGGCTACTCGGACGAGAAGCTCGTGAGACTCGCCAAGGAGGCCGTCGCGGACGGGTTCGGCCAGATCAAGCTCAAGGTCGGCGGGGATCTCGAGGACGACATCCGGCGGATGAAACTCGCCCGGGCAGCCGTCGGTCCCGGTGTGCGCATCGCCGTGGACGCCAACCAGCGCTGGGACGTGGCGGACGCGGTGCGCTGGATGACGGCGCTCGCACCGTACGAGCCCCACTGGATCGAGGAGCCCACCAGCCCTGACGACATCCTCGGCCACGCCGCCGTACGCGCCGGCCAGCCGGTCAAGGTCGCCACCGGCGAACACGTGGCCAACCGCGTCGTGTTCAAACAACTCCTGCAGGCAGGAGCCGTCGACTTCGTCCAGATCGACGCCGCCCGGGTCGCCGGAGTCAACGAGAACGTCGCGATCCTGCTGCTCGCCGCCAAGTACGCCGTCCCGGTCTGCCCGCACGCCGGGGGGGTGGGTCTGTGCGAACTCGTCCAGCATCTGGCCATGTTCGACTACGTGGCCGTCTCCGGCAGCTGGGAGGACCGCGTCATCGAGTACGTCGACCACCTGCACGAGCACTTCACGCACCCGGCCGTGATCGACTCCGGACGCTATGTCGCACCGCGCGCCCCCGGGTTCTCCGCCCGCATGCTCCCCGAGTCGATCGCCGCCCACCGCTATCCGGAGGGGCCCGTCTGGCAGGCCCGCCGCACCATCGAGGAGGTCAACTCATGACGGGCGCATCGGCCACAAGGGACTTCGAGGGGCTCGCCGCGCTGGTGACCGGCGGGGCATCGGGCATCGGGGCGGCCGTCGCGAGGCTGCTCCTCAGCCGTGGCGCGCGGGTCGCCGTCCTCGACCGGGAACCGGCGGGCGCACCCGACGGGGCGCTCGCGCTCAAGGCGGACGTCACCGACGAAGCGGCGGTGCGCACGGCCGTGGACCGGGCCGCGGCCGAGTTCGGCGCCCTGCACACCGTCGTCTCCAACGCGGGCATCGGAGCCGTCGGTACGGTCGCCGACAACTCCGACGACGAGTGGCAGCGCGTCCTCGACATCAACGTCCTCGGCATGGTGCGGGTCGCCCGCCACGCCCTGCCGCATCTGCGTGCCGCGGCGGCCGGCCGGCCGGGCTGTGTCTCCATCACCCAGACCTGCTCCATCGCCGCCACGGCGGGCCTGCCTCAGCGGGCCCTCTACAGCGCCAGCAAGGGCGCGGTCCTCTCGCTCACGCTGGCCATGGCGGCCGACCATGTCCGCGAGGGCATCCGCGTCAACTGTGTGAACCCCGGCACCGCCGACACCCCCTGGATCGGCCGGCTTCTCGACCGGGCCGACGATCCGGCGGCCGAACGCGCCGCACTGGAGGCACGCCAGCCCACCGGACGGCTGGTCTCCGCGGAGGAGGTCGCCGCCGCCGTGGCCTATCTCGCCGGCCCTGCTGCCGCCGCCGTCACCGGCACGGCACTCGCCGTCGACGGAGGTATGCAGGGCCTGCGCTTGCGCCCCGTGAACTGAGCACCACCTGAGCCGACACCACCGAAGGACGGGACACCATGAGAGTGCGTACGACAAGTGCCGCGGCCTGCGCGGTGCTGCTGGCCGTGACCTCCCTGGCCGGCTGCAACCGGGAGGCGGGCAGCGGGTCCGGCGGCGGCAAGGTCGGCATCGATCTGCCGCGCAGCGACAGCGACTTCTGGAACTCCTACCAGCAGTACGTCGAGAAGGGCGTCAAGGCCGGCGAGGTCGACGCGCTGTCCCTGACCAACTCGCAGAACGACATCGGCAAGCTCGTCGCCCATGTGCAGACCTTCACCGACCAGGGCGCCAAGGCCGTCGTCATGGCCCCGCAGGACACCGGCGCGATAGCCGAGTCGCTGCAGAACCTGTCGGAGAAGAAGATCCCGGTCGTCAGCGTCGACACCCGGCCCGACAAGGGTCAGGTCTACATGGTCGTCCGGGCCGACAACCGCGCGTACGGGGAGAAGGCCTGCACGTACCTGGGCGAACAGCTGAAGGGCAAGGGCAAGGTCGTCGAGTTCCAGGGCGACCTGTCCTCCATCAACGGCCGCGACCGCTCCGAGGCGTTCAAGTCCTGCATGACCAAGAACTTCCCCGGCATCAAGGTCTTCGAGCTGGCCACCGACTGGAAGGGCGATGTGGCCTCCGCCAAGCTCCAGTCCACCCTCGCCGCCCACCCCGACATCAACGGCATCTACATGCAGGCGGGCGGAGTCTTCCTGCAGCCCACGCTCGCGCTGCTGGAGCAGAAGAAGCTGCTGAAGGCCCCGGGCACCCCGGGGCACATCACGATCATCTCCAACGACGGGATCCCGGAGGAGCTGGACGCCATCAAGGCCGGGAAGATCGACGCCACCGTCTCCCAGCCCGCCGACCTGTACGCCAAGTACGCGCTGTACTACGCGAAGGCGGCGCTGGACGGGAAGACCTTCACGACGGGTCCCACCGACCACGACTCCAACATCATCAAGATCCCGAACGGCTTCGAGGACCAGCTGCCCGCGCCGCTGGTGACCAAGGAGAACGTCGACGACCCGAAGCTGTGGGCCAACCAGCTGGAGAAGAAGAGCTAGCCATGCACCAGCCCGCACCAGCCGCGGTACACGCGGAAGGCATCGTCAAGCGCTTCGGACCCACCGTCGCGCTCGACGGGGTACGGCTCAGCGTCGCGCCCGGCGAGTCGCACGCACTCGTCGGGCGCAACGGCGCGGGCAAGTCCACCCTTGTCAGCGTTCTCACCGGGCTGCACCGGCCCGACGCGGGCACCGTCACCTTCGACGGCGAGCCCGCGCCCGCCTTCGGGGACACGGCGGCCTGGCAGTCGAAGGTCGCCTGCGTCTACCAGAAGTCGATGGTCGTGCCCGATCTGACGGTCGCCGAGAATCTCTTCCTGAACCGGTTCGACACCGGCAGCCGGTTCATCAGCTGGCGGCAGCTGCGCCGGCGTGCCGAGGAACTGCTCGCGGGCTTCGGGGTGAACGTGGACCCCACCGTCCGCGCGAAGGATCTCGCGGTCGAGCAGCGGCAGTTCGTGGAGATCGCCCGTGCCCTCTCCTTCGGCGCACGGCTGATCATCCTCGACGAGCCCACCGCGCAGCTCGACGCCCGCGGCATCCAGCGGCTCTTCACCAAGCTGCGCGAACTGCAGAGCAGGGGAGTGGCGTTCCTGTTCATCTCCCACCATCTGCAGGAGGTGTACGAACTGTGCACCGCCGTCACGGTCTACCGGGACGCCCGCCACATCGTCACCGCGCCGGTCGCCGAGCTCACCAAGGACGACCTGGTCGCCGCGATGACCGGCGACGCAGTGAGCGGCACGTCCGACTGGCACGCACCCGCGGGCCGGGTGCGCGACGCGGAACCCGTACTGCGCACCGAAGGGCTGGCGCTGGAGGGCGAGTTCGAACCGCTCGATCTCGAGGTGAGGCCCGGTGAGGTGCTCGGCGTCGCCGGAGCAGCGGCGAGCGGCAACAACGCGCTGGGCGAGATCCTGGTCGGTATGCGCAGGGCCGGTACCGGCCGGATCACCGTGCGCGGCCGGGAGGTGAAGCCGGGCAGCGTGCCGCACGCGCTCGACGCGGGCATCGGCTACATCCCCGAGGACCGCCACCGCCAAGGGCTGGTCGTCGGCCGAAGTGTCGCCGAGAACGCGACCCTCACCGTCACCGACCAGCTCGGTCCCTGGGGGACCGTGCTGCCCTCGCGTACCAGGGAATTCGCCCAGTCCATGATCTCTTCGCTCGACATCAAGACACAGGGACCGGAGCAGCTCGTCTCCGGTCTGTCCGGCGGCAATCAGCAGAAGGTCGTGGTGGCCAGGGCGCTGGCGCGCAGGCCGAGCGTGCTGGTGGCCCTGCGGCCCACCGCGGGCGTGGACGTCAAGTCCAAGGACGCGCTGCTCGGCGTCGTACGACGGGTCGCCGACGAGGGCAGCGGGGCCGTGATCGTCTCGGACGAGCTGGACGACCTGCGGGTCTGCGACCGGGTGCTCGTCCTCTTCCACGGGCGGGTGGTCGCGACGCACGGAAGCGGGTGGACCGACCGGGAACTGGTGGCCGCCATGGAAGGTGTGGGGGAGCAGGTATGACCGGGACGATACGGCCGCTCACGGCCGAGGAGACCAAGACGGACAGCCCGATCGGACGGCTGCGGCTGATCCGGTGGAGCGACTTCTCGCTCGTGCCGGTGATCCTGGTGCTGATGGTGATCGGGTTCATCGTCTCGCCGGTCTTCCTGACCTCCAACAACCTGATCAGCGTGGTCCAGCAGTCGTCCGAACTGAGCCTGCTGGTGCTGGGACAGGCGCTGATCCTGATCTGCGGGCGGATGGACCTGTCGCTGGAGTCCACGATCGGCATCGCGCCGGTCGTCGCCATGTGGCTGGTCCTGCCGAGCGAGGGCGGGCGCTTCCTCGGGCTGGAGCTGCTGCCCGTCTGGACGGCGATCCCGGTCTGTCTGCTGGTGGGGCTCGCGATCGGCGCCGTGAACGGCTTCCTGATGCTGAAGCTGCGGGTCAACGGCTTCATCGCGACCCTCGGCATGCTCACGATGCTCCGCGGGCTCCACATCGGGATCACCGAGGGCAAGTCGATCACCGATGTGCCGGAGTCCTTCCGCTACCTCGGCAAGACCGACTGGCTGGGCGCGCCCGCCGCCGTGTGGATCTGTCTGGCGCTGTTCGCCCTGGGGGGCGCGGCGCTCGCGTACCTGCGGCACGGGCGGGCGCTGTACGCGATCGGCGGCAACCCGGAGGCGGCGCGGGCGGCGGGAATCCGGGTTGACCGGATCACCTGGATCGTGCTCGCGATCGGCGGACTCCTCGCCGCGTTCGCGGGCATTCTCTACACCGGCCACTACGGTTCCGTCGCGGCCACCCAGGGCAACGGGTGGATCTTCCAGGTGTTCGCCGCGGCCGTGATCGGCGGGATCAGCCTGAAGGGCGGCCGCGGCACGCTGTTCGGGGCGCTGACCGGTGTGCTGACGCTCCAGCTCGTCGTGAACGTGATGACGCTGGGCGGGGTGCCGGCGCTGTGGAACCAGTTCCTGAACGGCGCGATCATCATCGTCGCGCTGGTGATCTCCCGCTTCGCGAGCGGCGAGAAGCAGGACTGAATCCCGGGCTCGTGGATCCCCCGGACGAGGTCCGGGGGATCGCGGCGCGGGCCCCGGGGGGTCGCTAGAGCGTCGAGCGCAGCCACTGCTCCACGCTCGCGATGTGCACCGTCGCCCACGACCTCGCCGCTTCCGCGTCCCGGTCCCGCAGCGCCGCCAGGATCGCCCGGTGCTCGTGCAGCGTGCGGCTGACCGCGTCCTCCTGCGTCAGCCCGCGCCACACCCTGGCCCGGGTCGTCGGCCCGGACAGCCCGTCCAGCAGCGAGCAGAGCACCGAATTGCCCGAGGACTGCACGATGCCCCGGTGGAACTCCAGGTCGGTGGCCACCAGTTCCTCGACGGACGGTGCGGAGCCCAGCGCGTCGAGCTGCGCGGTCAGCCGGTCCAGCTCGCTCTCGCCGATGCGCGACGCGGCCATCGCGGTGGCGGCCGGCTCCAGGATCCGGCGTACGGCGAGGAACTCCAGCACGGTGTCGTCGCGGTGGAAGTCCACCACGAAGCTCAGTGCCTCCAGCAGCAACTGCGGGTCCAGGCTGGTCACGTAGGTGCCGTCGCCCTGGCGCACGTCGAGGATGCGGATCAGGGAGAGCGCGCGTACGGCCTCGCGCAGCGAATTGCGGGACAGCCCCAGCTCGGCGGCGAGTTCGCTCTCCTTGGGGAGGCGGTCGCCGGGGCGCAGCGCGCCCGAGACGATCATTCCCTTGATCTTTTCGATCGCCTCGTCGGTGACTGCCACGACGGCCCCCTTGTACTCAATTCATCCGATGTCTGAGAGTACAACGTGGGCGGCCCCCAAGGAGCCGCCCACGTGATGCGAAACCGACCGGAAGTCAGTCCCGCTTGCCCAGCACGTCCTCGACCTTGCCGCGGATCTCGTCGGTCGCCAGACCGCGGATCGTCAGCGTGGTACGGCGGCGCAGGACGTCGTCCGCCGTCTCGGCCCACTCGTGGTCGCGCGCGTACACGACCTGCGCCCAGATCTCGGGCGCGTCGGGGTGTATCCGCTCGGCGAGCGCCGGGTCCTCGTCGGCGAGCCGCGCGATGTCGAACGAGAGCGAACCGTAGTGCGTGGCCAGGTGCCGCGCGGTGTCCGCGGACATCCGCGGTCCGGGCGTACCGCCGTCGACCAGCAGCCGGTGCGCGACCGCGTTCGGGTTCGCGATACCCGGCAGCGGAAGCTTCTTCGGCAGCCGCGAGATCGGCACGAGGCCGTCGTCGTACTCGCCCAGCGGGTGCCCGGGCAGGGCGGCCAGCTTGTTCATCACCGTGCGGCCGATGTGACGGAAGGTCGTCCACTTGCCGCCGGCCACCGACAGCATGCCGGCGCGTCCCTCGGTCACGACCGTCTCGCGCTTGGCCTTCGAGGTGTCGCCCGGACCACCGGGCAGCACCCGCAGACCGGCGAAGGAGTACGTGATCAGATCGCGGGACAGCTGCTGGTCGCGAATGGAGAACGCGGCCTCGTCCAGGATCTGGGTGACGTCCTTGTCGTTGACCGCGACATCCGCCGGGTCGCCCTCGTACTCCTCGTCGGTGGTGCCGAGCAGGAGCATGTCCTCCCAGGGGAGGGCGAAGGTGATGCGGTACTTGTCGATCGGCGTCGCGAGCGCCGCCTTCCACGGCGAGGTGCGCTTCAGCACCAGGTGCGCGCCCTTGGACAGCCGGATGGACGGAGCCGCCTTCGGGTCCTCCATCCTGCGCAGGTGGTCCACCCACGGACCGGTGGCGTTGAGCACCAGGCGCGCGCCGACGCCGAACTCCACGCCGTCCGTACGGTCCTTCAGCTCGGCACCGGTGACCCGGCCCTGGGTGAAGCGCAGCCCGGTGACCTCGGCATGGTTGAGCACGGTCGCGCCGGCGGCGACGGCCGCACGGACCGTCATCAGCGCCATACGGGAGTCGTTCATCTGGTCGTCGCCGTACACGGCCACGGCCTTCAGGTTCTCGGTGCGCAGCTCGGGAACGTCGCGCGCCGCCTTGGTCGCGCCGATGACATGGCCGACGCCGTCACCGAACGCGGAGAGCGCGGAGTACGCGAACACGCCCGCGCCGAGCTTCGCCGCGCCGTGCGGACCGCCCTTGTAGACCGGCAGATAGAAGGTCAGCGGGTTCGCCAGGTGAGGGGCCACCTGACGGGAGACCGCACGGCGCTCGAAGTGGTTCTCCGCGACCAGCTTCACCGCGCCGGTCTGCAGATAGCGCAGACCGCCGTGGAGCAGCTTGGAGGAGGCGGAGGAGGTGGCGCCGGCGAAGTCGCCGGCGTCCACCAGAGCCACCCGCAGCCCGGACTGGGCGGCATGCCAGGCGGTGGAGATGCCCAGGATGCCTCCACCGATCACCAAGAGGTCGTATGTCGCCTTGGAGAGCTGCTCCCGGGTCTCGGCCCTGCCGGGAAGAGAGCCGGCGGCCGGACGCGTCCCCAGGGCGGGGACGCTCTGCAGGGTGGTCATGTGATTTCTACTCCTCGTCCTCGAGCCAGCCCATGGTCCGCTCGACGGCCTTGAGCCAGCTCTTGTACTCGCGGTCCCTTTGGGCCGCGTCCATGTGGGGCGTCCACTCGGCGGCCCGGCGCCAGTTGGCGCGCAGCGTGTCGGTGTCCGGCCAGTAGCCGACGGCCAGGCCGGCGGCGTACGCAGCGCCGAGGCAGGTCGTCTCGGCGACCATCGGGCGCACGACCGGTGCGTCCAGGAAGTCCGAGAGGGTCTGCATCAGCAGGTTGTTGGAGGTCATGCCGCCGTCGACCTTGAGGGCCGTCAGCTCGACGCCGGAGTCCTTGGTCATGGCGTCGCTGATCTCACGGGTCTGCCAGGCGGTGGCCTCAAGCACGGCACGGGCGATGTGCGCCTTGGTGACGTAGCGGGTGAGGCCGGCGATCACACCGCGGGCGTCGGGACGCCAGTACGGGGCGAACAGACCCGAGAAGGCGGGCACGAAGTAGGCGCCGCCGTTGTCCTCGACCGACAGGGCGAGGGTCTCGATCTCGGCCGCGGAGTTGATCAGGCCCATCTGGTCGCGCATCCACTGCACCAGCGAACCGGTGACGGCGATGGAACCTTCGAGCGCGTAGACCGCCTTCTGGTTGCCGATGCGGTAACCGACGGTCGTCAGCAGGCCGTTGTAGGAGTTGACAGGGGTCTCGCCGGTGTTCATCAGCATGAACGTGCCGGTGCCGTACGTGGACTTGGCCTCACCCTCGGCGAAACAGGTCTGGCCGAACAGGGCCGCCTGCTGGTCGCCGAGCGCGGACGCCACCGGGACGCCGGCGAGGGCGCCGCTCTTGGCGGTGCCGTACACCTCGGCCGAGGACCGGATCTCGGGCAGCACGGCCGCCGGGATCTCCATGGAGGCGAGGATCTTGTCGTCCCACTCCATGGTGTGCAGGTTCATCAGCATGGTGCGCGAGGCATTGGTGACGTCGGTGACGTGCACGCCGCCGTCGACGCCGCCGGTGAGGTTCCAGATGACCCAGGAGTCCATGGTGCCGAAGAGGATCTCGCCGCGCTCGGCGCGCTCGCGCAGCCCCTCGACGTTGTCCAGCAGCCAGCGGACCTTGGGTCCTGCGAAGTAGGAGGCCAGCGGCAGACCCGTCTCACGGCGGAAGCGGTCCTGGCCCACATTGCGGCCGAGCTCCCTGCAGAGCGCGTCGGTGCGGGTGTCCTGCCAGACAAGGGCGTTGTGGACCGGCTCGCCGGTGTTCTTGTCCCAGAGCAGAGTCGTCTCGCGCTGGTTGGTGATGCCGATCGCCTTGACGTCGGCGGCGGTGATGCCGGCCTTCTGGACGGCGCCGTCCACGACCTCCTGGACGTTGGTCCAGATCTCGGCGGCGTTGTGCTCCACCCAGCCCGGCTTCGGGAAGATCTGCTCGTGTTCCTTCTGATCGACGGAGACGATTCTTCCGTCGGTGTCGAAAACGATGCAGCGGCTGGAGGTGGTGCCCTGGTCGATGGCCGCGATGAACGGGCCGGTGGTGTGTGCGTCGGTCACGGGGAGCTCCTGCGGGTCGAAGGGACGGCTTAGAACGCGAGCTTGTAGATGCCGGCCGCGAGGGCGCCACCGATCAGTGGGCCGACGACCGGAATCCACGCGTAGCCCCAGTCCGAACCGCCCTTGTTGGGCAGCGGCAGGAGGGCGTGCACGATGCGCGGGCCCAGGTCACGAGCCGGGTTGATGGCGTAGCCGGTCGGGCCACCGAGCGAGAGGCCGATGGCGACCACGACGAAGGCCGTGATCAGGGCGCCGATGACGCCGAGGCCCTTGCCGCTGTCGTTGAGGCCCTGCGTGAGGACCGCGAGCACCAGCACGACGGTGCCTATGATCTCGGTCGCCAGGTTCTGCCACACCACACGGACCTCGGGCCCGGTGGAGAAGACGCCGAGCACGGGGCCGGCCTTCGGAGCGGACTTCTGGTCGACCATGCCTTCCTCATGGGGAGGCAGCGCGATGATCTCCTGGTCCGTCAGATGGGCCTGGAACTGTCCGTAGTACGCGATCCAGACGAGCACGGCGCCGAGCATGGCGCCGAGCATCTGTCCGGCGAAGTAGACCGGAACATTGCTCCAGTCACTGTCCTTGATCGCGATGCCGACGGTGACCGCGGGGTTCAGGTGGGCGCCGGACAGTGTGCCCGTCATGTAGACCGCGGTCATGACCGCGAATCCCCACCCGAATGTGATCGCCAGCCAGCCGGCGTTGTGCGCCTTCGAGCGCTTGAGTACGACGGCGGCGACCACGCCGCCACCGAGCAGGATGAGAACGGCGGTACCGATGAGCTCGCCGATGAAGATGTCGGAGCTGGACACCCGCGACTCCTTTGTCCTTCGTCCAGGAAATGCGAACCTCCGGGTCCCTCCGGTGGTCCGCCGCCCTCAGGTGAGGGCGGTTGCCGGCCCTGGCGTTGCCACACTCTAGCGCTTATTGCCGGTAGGTGTTCGGCAATGCCGACCGATGAACGGCAGTTTTCTCCTCCGGTTAACACGGCGTCAAGGGTTGGGTGGCCGAAAACCGGATCGTTATCGATGATGCGCCTGAGCGCTCAGAAACGCCCGGCGCCGAGGTCACGGGAAACGGCACGGGCGCAGTCGCGCACCGCCGCGACCAGCTCGGAACGCAGCTCATCGCCCTTGCAGACCCGTTCCACGGCCCCTGTGATGGCGATGGCCCCCACCGGCATGCGGCGCCGGTCGTGGATGGGTGCGGCGACAGAGGCGACTCCCAGCCAGGTCTCCTCCACGTCGGCTGCCCAGCCGCGGGCCCTCGTGTGGTCGAGCACCGACTCGAAATCCTCGACACCGGTCACGGTCCGCGGTGTGTAGGCCTTGCGCTCCACTTCGAGGACCTCGGTGTGCGCCACCGGGTCGTACGCCGAGAGAACCTTGCCCAGGGCGGTGGAGTGCAAGGGCTGCATGGCCCCGATCTCCAGGACCTGGCGGCTGTCGTCGGGGCGGAAGACGTGGTGGACGATCAGCACGCCGTGCTGGTGCAGCACCCCGAGATGGACGCTCTCCCCGCTGGAACGGGCCAGGTCGTCGGTCCACACCAGGGCGCGGGCCCTGAGCTCGTGGACGTCCAGATAGCTGTTGCCGAGCCGGAGCAGCTCGGCCCCCAGCTGGTAGCGGCCGGACGCGGGGTCCTGCTCGACGAAGCCTTCCGCCTGGAGTGTGCGGAGGATGCCGTGCGCGGTTCCCTTGGCCAGATCCAGCGAGGAGGCGATGTCCGACAGGCCCAGCCGGCGTTCCCCGCCCGCGAGCAGTCGCAGCATCGCCGCCGCACGCTCGAGGGACTGGATGTTTTTCGCCATCGGCTTGCGCCCTTCTTCACTGCAGTTCGACAATGCTGAACACTATCGGTCGATGCCGACCTCGGTCACCGCTGTGTGAGTATCTCGTGGCCGAAACACTGCAGAAAGCGCCGGGGGACATCTTGCCGTCCGCCCCGTGGGACGCCCCCGCCCTTCAGCGCCCGGCCCGGCTACTCTGACTCCGTGCGCCTTCCACCGGGAGACGCAAAGCCGACAGCCGTCGCATCTCAGGGAGCTCATTCATGGCCTCGTCGCCGACCCCTTCCGCTGACAGCCGGACCCGTATCGAAGCCCTCCGTGAGGCGCTCGCCACGCGAGTCGTCGTCGCCGACGGTGCGATGGGCACGATGCTGCAGGCCCAGGACCCGACGCTCGAGGACTTCCAGGACCTCGAAGGCTGCAACGAGATCCTCAACGCGACCCGACCGGACATCGTGCGATCCGTTCATTCGGCCTACTTCGAGGTCGGCGTCGACTGCGTCGAGACGAACACCTTCGGAGCGAACTTCGCCGCTCTGGCGGAGTACGACATCCCCGAGAAGGTGTACGAGCTCTCCGAGTCCGGCGCCCGCATCGCGCGCGAGGTGGCGGACGAGTTCACCGCATCGACCGGACAGCAGCGCTGGGTGCTCGGCTCCATGGGCCCCGGCACCAAGCTGCCGACGCTCGGCCACGCCCCGTACACGGTGCTCCGCGACGCCTACCAGCAGAACGCCGAGGGCATGATCGCCGGCGGCGCCGACGCGCTGCTGGTGGAGACGACCCAGGACCTGCTGCAGACGAAGGCCGCCGTCCTCGGCGCGCGCAGGGCGCTGGAGGCCACCGGCACCAGCCTCCCCCTGATCTGCTCCGTCACCGTCGAGACCACCGGCACCATGCTCCTCGGGTCGGAGATCGGCGCGGCTCTCACCGCCCTGGAGCCGCTCGGCATCGACATGATCGGCCTGAACTGCGCCACCGGACCGGCCGAGATGAGCGAGCACCTGCGCTACCTCGCCCGGCACTCGCGCGTCCCGCTGTCCTGCATGCCGAACGCGGGCCTTCCGGTCCTCGGCAAGAACGGTGCCCACTACCCGCTGTCGGCCGAAGAGCTCGCCGACGCCCAGGAGACCTTCGTCCGGGAGTACGGCCTCTCCCTGGTCGGCGGCTGCTGCGGTACGACGCCGGAGCACCTGCGTCAACTGGTCGAGCGGGTCCGCGACCTCGCCCCCGCCGAGCGCGTGCCGCACCCCGAGCCGGGCGCCGCCTCGCTCTACCAGACGGTTCCGTTCCGCCAGGACACCGCCTACATGGCGATCGGCGAGCGGACGAACGCCAACGGGTCCAAGAAGTTCCGCGAGGCCATGCTGGAGGCCCGCTGGGACGACTGCGTCGAGATCGCGCGGGACCAGATCCGTGAGGGCGCGCACATGCTCGACCTCTGTGTGGACTACGTCGGCCGCGACGGCGTCGCCGACATGGCCGAGCTCGCGGGGCGCTTCGCCACCGCCTCGACGCTGCCGATCGTGCTCGACTCCACCGAAGTCCCCGTCATCCGGGCCGGACTGGAGAAGCTCGGCGGCCGAGCCGTCATCAACTCCGTCAACTACGAGGACGGCGACGGACCCGAGTCCCGCTTCGCCAAGGTCACCCGGTTGGCGCAGGAGCACGGCGCGGCCCTGATCGCGCTGACCATCGACGAGGAGGGCCAGGCCCGCACCGTAGAGCACAAGGTGGCGATCGCCGAGCGGCTCATCGACGACCTGACCGGCAACTGGGGCATCCACGAGTCGGACATCCTCATCGACACCCTGACCTTCACCATCTGCACCGGCCAGGAGGAGTCCCGCAAGGACGGCATCGCCACGATCGAGGCCATCCGCGAACTCAAGCGCCGTCACCCGGACGTCCAGACCACCCTCGGTCTGTCCAACATCTCCTTCGGCCTCAACCCCGCCGCCCGCGTCCTGCTCAACTCCGTCTTCCTCGACGAGTGCGTCAAGGCCGGGCTCGACTCCGCCATCGTGCACGCCAGCAAGATCCTGCCCATCGCGCGGTTCGACGAGGAGGAGGTCAAGACGGCTCTCGACCTCATCCACGACCGCCGTGAGGAGGGCTACGACCCGCTGCAGCGGCTCATGGAGCTGTTCGAAGGCGTCAACACCAAGTCGCTGAAGGCCGGCCGGGCCGAGGAACTGCTCGCCCTGCCGCTGGAGGAGCGGCTGCGCCGCCGCATCATCGACGGCGAGAAGAACGGCCTGGAGGCCGACCTGGACGAGGCCCTTCAGGACCGGCCCGCCCTGGACATCGTCAACGACACCCTCCTGGAGGGCATGAAGGTCGTCGGTGAGCTGTTCGGTTCCGGTCAGATGCAGCTGCCGTTCGTGCTCCAGTCCGCCGAGGTCATGAAGCTCGCGGTCGCCCACCTCGAGCCGCACATGGAGAAGTCGGACGCCGAGGGCAAGGGCACCATCGTGCTGGCCACGGTGCGCGGCGACGTCCATGACATCGGCAAGAACCTCGTCGACATCATCCTGTCCAACAACGGCTACAACGTGGTCAACCTGGGCATCAAGCAGCCCGTCTCCGCGATCCTCGAGGCCGCCGAGGAGCACCGGGCCGATGTGATCGGCATGTCCGGTCTGCTGGTGAAGTCCACGGTGATCATGAAGGAGAACCTGGAGGAGCTCAACCAGCGCAAGATGGCCGCCGACTACCCGGTCATCCTCGGCGGAGCAGCCCTCACCCGCGCCTATGTCGAGCAGGACCTGCACGAGATCTACGAGGGCGAAGTCCGCTACGCGCGCGACGCGTTCGAGGGCCTGCGCCTCATGGACGCACTCATCGCGGTCAAGCGCGGCGTCCCGGGTGCCACCCTCCCCGAGCTCAAGCAGCGCCGCGTACGGGCCACCGCGAACGCCGTCGTCGAGGAGCGGCCCGAGGAAGGCGCCGCACGCTCCGACGTCGCCGTCGACAACCCGGTCCCCGAACCGCCCTTCTGGGGCACGCGGGTGATCAAGGGCATCCAGTTGAAGGAGTACGCCTCCTGGCTGGACGAGGGTGCGCTGTTCAAGGGCCAGTGGGGCCTGAAGCAGGCCCGCACCGGTGACGGCCCCTCCTACGAGGAGCTGGTGGAGAGCGAGGGCCGCCCGCGGCTGCGTGGCTGGCTGGACCAGCTGCACACCCGCAATCTGCTGGAAGCCGCCGTGGTCTACGGATACTTCCCCTGCGTCTCCAAGGGCGACGACCTGATCCTGCTCAACGAGGACGGCTCCGAGCGCACCCGGTTCTCCTTCCCGCGCCAGCGCCGTGGCCGCCGGCTGTGCCTCGCGGACTTCTTCCGTCCCGAGGAGTCCGGCGAGCGGGACGTCGTCGGGCTCCAGGTCGTCACCGTCGGCTCGAAGATCGGCGAGGCGACGGCGGAGCTGTTCGAGTCGGACTCCTACCGCGACTATCTGGAGCTGCACGGTCTGTCCGTGCAGCTGGCCGAGGCGCTGGCGGAGTACTGGCACGCGCGGGTGCGTTCCGAGCTCGGCTTCGCCGGCGAGGACCCGGCCGAGGTCGAGGACATGTTCGCCCTCAAGTACCGCGGTGCCCGGTTCTCGCTCGGTTACGGAGCGTGCCCGGATCTGGAGGACAGGGCGAAGATCGCCGAGCTGCTGGAGCCCGAGCGGATCGGTGTCCAGCTCTCCGAGGAGTTCCAGCTGCACCCGGAGCAGTCCACGGACGCGATCGTCATCCACCACCCCGAGGCGAAGTACTTCAACGCACGCTGAAGCCGCCCGCGAGGCGCGCTCGCCGGCGGCGTCGTACACTGGTCGGTCCAGTGCAGGCCGGTCGTCTTTTCTCGCGGGGCAAGCCGCGGGGACGGGTGACCGGCCTTCTCGTCCCTCACGGAGGTGTGCCGATGACCAGTACGGTCCCCGCGTCCTTGACCCGTACGGCGGAAGGCTCTGCCCTGCAGGCGGTCCTCCTCGACATGGACGGCACCCTCGTGGACACCGAGGGCTTCTGGTGGGACGCCGAGGTGGCGGTGTTCGCGGATCTCGGTCACCGGCTCGACGAGGCCTGGCGTGACGTGGTGGTCGGCGGCCCCATGACGCGCAGCGCAGGCTTTCTCATCGAGGCGACCGGCGCCGACATCACGCTGCCCGAGCTGACTGTGCTGCTCAACGACCGCTTCGAGGAGCGCATCGACCTCGGAGTGCCGCTGATGCCGGGCGCGGAGCGGTTGCTCGCCGAGCTGGCCGGCCAAGGAGTGCCCACCGCGCTGGTCTCCGCCTCGCATCGCCGGATCATCGACCGGGTGCTGGATTCCCTCGGTCCCCGGAACTTCGCGCTCTCGGTCGCGGGCGACGAGGTGCCGCGGACCAAGCCGCATCCCGACCCGTATCTGCTGGCCGCACGGGGGCTCGCCGCCGAGCCCGCGAGATGTGCCGTCATCGAGGACACCGCGACCGGTGTGGCCTCCGCGGAGGCGGCCGGCTGCCGGGTGGTCGCCGTACCGTCCGTGGCTCCCATTCCGCCCGCTGTCGGACGCGTCGTCGTCCGTTCGCTCGAGGAAGTGGATCTCGGGTTTCTGCGGACGCTCATCACCACGATGAACTGACGCGCTCACTGTCCGTACCCGGGGAATGCGGCAGAAACTCTGGGCACTCATCCGTGCCTTTTCCGTGACGCCTGACAGATTTCTGCCAACCCCCTTTGAGGAAAACAGGGGCGTGACCTTCATCACTCTGCGTGGCACGGACGAGGGTATTCCGAACCGCTGGACGGGCCCCGAGGGGCCTCTGGGTCGTGACCTTGTGTCCGCATTGGTGGAGTGATGGGCGGAAAATTCCGTGCCCTGACCATGCACCTACCGGCATAAGTGATCACTCAGCGAATACGGCCCAACTGACGCACGGTTCAAGTGGCACCGGCATTGCGGACTAATGTCTTCGCGAGAACTTCGCCGCAACCCGATGCGCCCGGCGGTCGCACAACCGCCGCGAACACAGGGCCGACCGTCCTGTTTCCCGGGCCGATCGAACCGCCCAGACCGGGCGGCCGCGGCAGAGTCTCCCGTACACACCGCTGTATCCCAGTGCCGGATGAGGGAGAACGTCCAGGATGAACCGCAAGACTTTGGTGCTGCCGGCCGTGGTCGGCCTGCTCGCGCCCGTGCTCGTCGCCTGCGGCGCCACGGACGGCGGGTCCGGTGGCGGTGACGCCATTGTCGTGGGCACCACGGACCAGTTCATCGCCACCGAGGACGCTCCTGCCCCTCTCGACCCGGCCTACGCGTACGACACCGGCGCCTGGAACGTGCTGCGCCAGACCATCCAGACGCTGATGCACGCCCCGCGCGGCGGCGGCGAGCCCGTCCCGGACGCCGCCGAGTCCTGCGCCTTCACGGACAACGCGAGCGAGAGCTACCGCTGCAAGCTGCGCGACGGACTCAAGTTCGCCGACGGCACCGACGTCACCGCAGAAGACGTGAAGTTCTCCGTCCAGCGCGTTCTCGACATCGATGCCGACAACGGCACCGCCGCGCTGCTGAACAACATCGACACCATTGAGACCAACGGCGACAGCGAGATCGTCTTCCACCTCGCGACGCCCGACGCGACCTTCCCCTACAAGCTCTCGACGCCGGTCGCCGGCATCGTCAGCAAGAAGAACTACGAGGGCAAGAAGCTCCGCGAAGGCTTCGAGGTCGACGGCTCCGGCCCGTACACCATGAAGACCGAGACCAAGGGCGACAAGGTCACCAAGGTCGTCTTCAGCAAGAACAGCAACTACCAGGGCGACCTCAAGCTCAACAACGACAAGGTCGAACTGCGGCTGTTCCCGGACTCCGGCGCCATGGGCAAGGCGCTCGACGCCGGTGACATCGACGTCATGACCCGCGAGATGGCCCCGGACCAGATCAAGGAGATGACGGAGAACCCCAAGGAGGGCATCGAGCTCACCGAGATGCCGGGGCTCTCGATCCGTTACCTCGCCTTCAACACCAACGACCCGTCGGTCAAGGACAAGGCGGTCCGCCAGGCGATGGCCGCCCTCGTCGACCGTGGCCAGATCGCCGGCCAGGTCTACGGAGCCACCGCCGAGCCGCTGTACTCGCTGATCCCGAAGAGCATCGGCGCGCACACCAACTCCTTCTACAACAAGTACGGCGAGCCGAGCCGCACGGAAGCCGCCAAGATCCTCGACAAGGCCGGCATCTCCACCCCGGTGAAGCTCCAGCTCCACTACACGACCGACCACTACGGCGCCGCCACGGCCAAGGAGTTCGAGGTCCTGCGCGACCAGCTGAACTCCAGCAAGCTGTTCTCGGTCTCCATCCAGGGCACCGAGTGGTCCAAGTTCCGCCCCGCCCAGAAGCGCGGTGAGTACCCCGTCTACGGCCTGGGCTGGTTCCCGGACTTCCCGGACCCGGACAACTACATCGCCCCGTTCCTCGACAAGGGCAACTTCCTCAACAGCCCCTACGTGAGCACGGTCGCGCGGGAGCTCATCCCGCAGTCGCGCCGTCAGGCCGAACGCACCGCCGCCTCCAAGGCCTTCACGCAGATACAGGACATCGTCGCCACCGACGTCCCGGTGCTGCCCCTGTGGCAGGGCAAGCAGTACGTCGCCTCGCGCACCGGCGTCACCGGTGTGGAGCGCCTGCTCAACTCCAGCTCCGACCTGCAGCTCTGGGAGCTGGGGCGCGGCAGCGGATCATGACCCCCGCGGTATCCGGATAGACGAACGGCGGCGGGCAGATGCCCGCCGCCGTTCGCATGGTTCCGTGTCCGTCCGTGCTGCCTACTGAGCTCCCGGGCGGACCAGACCGCTCTCGTAGGCGTACACCGCGGCCTGCACCCGGTCCCGCAGACTCAGCTTGGTCAGCACATGGCCCACATGCGTCTTGACGGTCGTCTCGCTGACGAACAGATCCGCCGCGATCTCCGCGTTGGACAGGCCCCTCGCGACCAGCTTGAGCACCTCCACCTCACGGTCGGTCAGCGTGTGCAGCGTGTCCGGGACCGCTTCCTCGCCGGAGGGCAGATGGTCCGCGTACTTGTCGAGGAGCCTGCGGGTGATGCTCGGCGCGAGCATCGCCTCGCCCGCCGCCACCACCCGGATCGCCTGCACGAGCTCATTGGCCGGCGCGTCCTTCAGCAGGAACCCGCTGGCGCCCGCCCGCAGCGCCTCCACCACGTACTCGTCCAGGTCGAAGGTGGTGAGGACCAGCACCTTCGCCGGGCCGTCCCGGCCCGGACCCGTGATCTGCCGGGTCGCCTCGACCCCGTCCATCCGGGGCATCCGGATGTCCATCAGCACCACATCGGGCTGCAGCGCCCTGACCTGGTCGAGCGCCTGGAGGCCGTCCCCGGCCTCGCCCACGACCGCAATGTCCTGCTCGGCCTCCAGGATCATCCGGAAACCGGTGCGCAGCAGCGGTTGGTCGTCGACCAGTAGGACGCGGATAGCCACGGGTACTCCTCACCTTCAGTCAGGGCCCATTCTGCCCTGCACCATCCTCGGGCGACGCGGCCGGGGAGACGCTCAGCGGATATACCGGGGGAGTGCCGCCGAATTCAGGACACACCACCTGGTGATCGCACCAGCCGCACAGCTTGGTCGGCCGCGGCCGCCAGTCGCCCGTCTCCGTGGCGAGCTTGATCGCGTCCCACAGCGCCAGCAGTTTGCGCTCGATCCGCTCCAGATCAGCCGGGACCGGGTCGTACGTCAGCACATCGCCGCTGCCCAGATACACCAGCTGGAGACGGCGGGGCACCACCTGCTTCAGCCGCCAGATCACCAGCGCGTAGAACTTCATCTGGAACAGCGCGCCCTCGCTGTACTCCGGGCGCGGAGCCTTGCCCGTCTTGTAGTCGACGATCCGCACCTCGCCGGTGGGCGCCACGTCGACCCGGTCGATCACTCCGCGCAGCCGCAGCCCCGACTCCAGCTCGGTCTCGACGAACATCTCCCGCTCGGCCGGCTCGAGACGCGTCGGGTCCTCCAGCGCGAACCAGCGCTCCACCAGTGCCTCGGCCTCGCCCAGCCATTGCGTCAGCTGCTCGCCGTCCTCGTCCTCCTCGAACAGCTCACCCAGCTCCGGCCGGTCCTCGAGGAGCCGGTCCCACTGGCCCGGGATCAGCGACTTGGCGCGCGGAGCGGTGCGCTCCCCGGCAGGTGCGTCGAAGAGCCGCTCCAGCACCGCATGGACCAGCGTCCCGCGGGTGGCCGCCTTGCTCGGCTTCTCCGGCAGCTTGTCGATCACGCGGAACCGGTACAGCAGGGGACACTGCATGAAGTCGCCCGCTCGCGAAGGCGACAACGAGGTGGGCTGCCGACCCGGCAGTGGCTCCTGACTTGTACTCATGACGCAGACCCTAAGGCCCGCCACTGACAGCGAGCGCAATACCATCGACGACAGACCCTGCGCACTGCATGATCGAATGAACGACGTCCCGCTATTACGCGACGAAGGGAACCCGTGAACGAGGACGACAGGAGCGGCGAGCGCCCCCCGGTGCGGTCCGACGGCGCAGGAGCGAACCCCGGCGGCGGCAAGCCGCGGCGCTCCGACGGCCCGGGCGGTGGAATCCTCATGGGCCGCCCGTTCGGTGTGCCGGTGTACGTCGCCCCCAGCTGGTTCGTCGTCGCGGCCCTCATCACCTGGGTGTTCGGCGGCCAGCTCGACCGTGTGCTGCCCGAACTCGGCGGCGTGCGCTACCTCGTGTCCCTGTTCTTCGCGGTCGCGTTCTACGCCTCGGTCCTGGTGCACGAGCTCGCGCACACCGTGGCCGCGCTGCGCTTCAAACTGCCGGTGCGCCGCATCCAGCTGCAGTTCTTCGGAGGGGTCTCGGAGATCGAGAAGGAGTCCGAGACGCCCGGCCGTGAATTCGTGCTGGCCTTCGTCGGACCGCTGCTCTCCCTGATCCTCGCCGGCCTCTTCTACCTGGGCCTGTACGCCGTCGAGCCCGGCACCGTCCCCGCCGTGCTGCTCGCCGGGCTGATGATCTCCAACCTGATCGTCGCGGCCTTCAACCTGCTGCCCGGCCTGCCGCTCGACGGCGGACGGATGCTGCGGGCCGTCGTCTGGAAGATCACCGGCAAGCCCATGACCGGCACCATCGCGGCCGCCTGGGTCGGCCGAGCGCTCGCCGTCGCCGTCCTCATCGGCCTGCCGCTGCTCACCCACACCGGCGCCCTCGGCAATGCCACCGAGGACATCGGCGGCATGGAGACCGTCACCGACGCCCTGCTCGCCGCCATCCTCGCGGCGATCATCTGGACCGGGGCGGGCAACAGTCTGCGCATGGCCCGGCTGCGGGAGCACCTGCCCGAACTGGCGGCCCGTACCCTCACCCGGCGCGCCGTCCCCGTCGAGTCCGACACCCCGCTCTCCGAGGCGCTGCGCCGGGCCAACGAGGCCGGTGCCCGCGCCCTGGTGGTCGTGGACGGCCACGGCGACCCGACGGCCCTGGTGCGCGAGGCGGCCATCGTGGGCGTACCCGAGCACCGCCGGCCCTGGGTCGCGGTCAGCGGCCTGGCCCAGGACCTCACCGACGGCATGCGGGTCCCCGCGGAACTGGCGGGCGAGGCGCTTCTCGACCGGCTCCGGGCGACGCCCGCCACCGAGTACCTGGTGGTCGAGGAGACCGGCGAGATCTACGGCGTCCTGTCCACGGCGGATGTGGAGCGCGCTTTCGTCCAGGCCATGGCGAGGCCGGCCCCGTAACCCCGGTACTCTGGTCACATGTCCGAACCGACCGGTGCCGCCCGCCGACGCGGGCCCTTCAAGGTCGGGGACCAGGTCCAGCTCACCGATCCCAAGGGACGCCACTACACGTTCACGCTCGAGGCCGGGAAGAACTTTCACACCCACAAAGGGTCCTTCCCCCACGACGAGCTGATCGGCGCTCCTGAGGGCAGTGTTGTCCGAACCACGGGAAACGTCGCCTACCTGGCGCTGCGCCCCCTGCTCCCCGACTACGTCCTGTCCATGCCCCGCGGCGCCGCCGTGGTCTACCCCAAGGACGCGGGGCAGATCCTGGCCTTCGCCGACATCTTCGCCGGCGCGCGCGTCGTCGAGGCGGGGGTGGGCTCAGGCTCGCTCAGCGCCTTCCTGCTGCGCGCCATCGGCGACCACGGCATGCTGCACTCCTACGAGCGCCGCGAGGACTTCGCCGAGATCGCCCAGCAGAACGTGGAGCGCTACTTCGGCGGCCCGCACCCCGCCTGGCAGCTCACCGTCGGCGACCTCCAGGACAATCTGACCGACGCGGACGTCGACCGCGTGATCCTGGACATGCTGGCCCCCTGGGAGTGCCTCGAGGCCGTCTCCAAGGCCCTCGTCCCGGGCGGCATCCTCTGCTGCTACGTCGCGACGACCACCCAGCTCGCGCGCACCGTCGAGTCCATCCGGGAGATCGGCTGCTTCGCCGAGCCGCAGCCCTGGGAGTCGATGGTCCGCAACTGGCACGTCGAGGGCCTGGCCGTCCGCCCCGACCACCGGATGATCGGCCACACCGGCTTCCTCGTCACCGCCCGCCGTCTCGCCGACGGCGTGGAGCCTCCGATGCGCCGCCGCCGGCCGGCCAAGGGCGCGTACGGCGACGACTACGAAGGCCCCAACAAGGGCTGACGGGCCCGGTACCAGCACAACGCGAAGACGCCGCCGCCGAGTTCCCCCATCGCATTCGGGAACTCGGCGGCGGCGTCTTCGCGTTGCGGTTTCCCGAACTGCACGGTTTCTTGACGCACACAGTCGGACCCCAGTGTTCCGCCGCAGTGTGACGTATGGCACGATGCACACCTCCCTCCCGCCGCCGACCCCTGGCCGGCTTCGCAGTCACAGGAGACTTCACGCGTGCAGACCTCCGCGGTCCCGGACCTCGCGCACACCCAGGCCCGCCCGGTGCACTGGCTCGCCACCGCGACCGCGATGGCCGCCGTCGTTGCCGCGGCCGGGCTGCTGCAGCCCAGGGCCGCCACCGCCTCCCAGGCGGGCCCCGGACCGGAGTCGAGAACCGTCGCCGCCCCCGCTCCCGCGCCGGATCCGGCCGCGGTCGTGTTTCCGCTGGAGTGCGGTGGGGCGAAGACCGTGGTCACCAAGAAGGCCTCGGGCGACCTGGACGGCGACGGCAGCCCTGAGACCGTGGCAGTGGTCCGCTGCGACGCGGGCTCCGGGACCCCGCCGAGCGGTGTCTATGTACTGGCGAGGGCCAGGGCGGGCGCCGTGCGGGTCGTCGCGACGCTCGTGGAGCCCGCGGAGAAGCTCAGCGTGGGCGCCTTCGCCGTGCGTGACGGAGTGATCACGGCGACGCTGCTCGGCTACTCGTCGCCGGATGTGCCCGCCTGCTGCCCGGACGAGCAGGAGAAGGCCAAGTGGCAGTGGCACGGCGGCAAGTTCGTCCGCACGGCGGAGGATCATTCCGGCGGCGCCTGAGAACCGCTGGAGGGGGCCGATGACGAACAGGCGGTAATCGGCCCTTCACTCCGCGTCCGTCAGTCCGCGTCCGGTCCGTAGACCTCGACCCGGTCCGAAACTCGTCGCACGTGGATGCAGTCGCCCGGGCACTCCTTGGCGGAGTCGACGACGTCCTTCAGCAGCGGCAGGGGTACGGGCGTTGTGGCGCCCGGGTTCTGCAGGAGCTCGTCGTCACCGCTCTTCACATACGCAAGCCCGTCGATGTCGAGCTCGAAGACCTCGGGGGCGTACTGCGCACAGATCCCGTCGCCGGTGCAGAGGTCCTGGTCGATCCAGACCTCCAGAGCGTCTGCATCGCCTTCGGACGGGGCCTCGTGCTGCACGGTCATGTCTCCTGCCGTTTCCTTCGCCGGGCGCAGCAATGTGAAGCAAGTCGCGCCAGCCCTGACGGGTGTTGAACACTTCGACGATACAACCGCCCGCTTTCCGATGTTGATGGGTGGGTATTCCCCTGGCAGGAGGAAGAGCGCAAGGGTGAAGATCGGACACACCCCTACCGTCTTTGTGATCTAGGGGTTTCAATCACCACCCGCCCAGGTAGGGTCAGGAAGCGTCCAGCTCCCCTTGGAGGAGGTGAGGACCGTGGCAGCCCACGACGACGACATCAACCGCGGCATCCGGCCGGGGCGAGGGTCTGAGGACCCAGCCGGCCAGGTTGCCTATCTCGAGCAGGAAATCGCCGTCCTGCGCCGCAAGCTCGCCGACTCTCCGCGTCATACGAGGATTCTCGAAGAGCGGATCGTCGAACTGCAGACGAACCTGGCAGGCGTGTCCGCACAGAACGAGCGGCTCGCCAACACACTCCGTGAGGCCCGCGACCAGATCGTGGCCCTCAAGGAAGAGGTCGACCGGCTCGCGCAGCCGCCGGCCGGCTTCGGTGTCTTCCTGCAGGCGAATGAGGACGGCACATGCGACATCTTCACCGGGGGCCGCAAGCTCCGGGTGAACGTCAGCCCCAGCGTCGAGCTCGAAGAGCTCCGGCGTGGCCAGGAAGTCATGCTCAACGAAGCGCTCAACGTGGTCGAGGCCATGGAGTTCGAGCGTGCCGGGGACATCGTCACCCTCAAGGAGATCCTCGAGGACGGCGAGCGTGCCCTGGTGATCGGGCACACCGACGAGGAACGGGTGGTGCGGCTCGCGGAGCCGCTGCTGGACATCACCATCCGCCCCGGCGACGCCCTGCTGCTCGAGCCCCGGTCGGGCTACGTCTACGAAGTGGTTCCCAAGAGCGAGGTCGAAGAGCTCGTCCTCGAAGAGGTCCCGGACGTCGACTACGAGAAGATCGGCGGCCTCGGCGGCCAGATCGAGATGATCCGCGACGCGGTCGAGCTCCCGTACCTCTACCCGGACCTCTTCAAGGAGCACGAACTGCGGCCGCCGAAGGGCATCCTGCTCTACGGGCCGCCCGGCTGCGGCAAGACGCTGATCGCCAAGGCGGTCGCCAACTCCCTTGCCAAGAAGGTCGCCGAGGTGACCGGTCAGCCCGCGGGGAAGAGCTACTTCCTCAACATCAAGGGCCCCGAGCTCCTCAACAAGTACGTCGGTGAGACCGAGCGGCACATCCGCCTCGTCTTCCAGCGTGCGCGGGAAAAGGCCAGCGAGGGCACCCCCGTCATCGTCTTCTTCGACGAGATGGAGTCCCTCTTCCGCACCCGTGGTTCCGGTGTCAGCTCGGACGTGGAGAACACCATCGTCCCGCAGCTCCTCGCCGAGATCGACGGTGTGGAGGGCCTGGAGAACGTCATCGTCATCGGCGCCTCCAACCGCGAGGACATGATCGACCCCGCGATCCTGCGCCCCGGCCGGCTCGATGTGAAGATCAAGATCGAGCGTCCGGACGCGGAGGCCGCGAAGGACATCTTCGCCAAGTACCTGACAGCCTCGCTGCCGCTCCACGCGGACGATCTCGGTGAGCACAGCGGGTCCAAGGAAGCCGCTGCGCACGCCATGATCCAGTCCGTCGTCGAGCAGATGTACGCGGAGTCCGAGGAGAACCGCTTCCTCGAGGTCACGTACGCCAACGGCGACAAGGAAGTCCTGTACTTCAAGGACTTCAACTCCGGCGCGATGATCCAGAACATCGTCGACCGGGCCAAGAAAATGGCCATCAAGGCCTTCCTCGACCACAACCAGAAGGGTCTGAGGGTCTCGCACCTCCTCCAGGCCTGCGTGGACGAATTCAAGGAGAACGAGGACCTGCCGAACACCACCAACCCGGACGACTGGGCCAGGATCTCCGGAAAGAAGGGCGAGCGGATCGTGTTCATCCGCACCCTTGTCACCGGAAAGCAGGGCGCAGACACCGGACGTTCCATCGACACGGTGGCGAACACCGGCCAGTACCTGTAGAACGCAGACCGGCTGCGGATGCTGGAGGTCCCCCCGCCGAAGGCAGGGGGGCGGGCATCCGCAGCCGGTCGCTTTCACGACAGGTCCGGCCACACTCCAGCAATGACGAAATTGATCTCCCCACCAGCGCAGAGGCGTTCTAGGCTCGTCGTTACCGCCGAGTCGCGCAGTGCGGGGACGGGCACCGCACACGCACCGGAGCAACAGCGGTACTTGAGCGCCGTTCCCGGAGGGGAGCGACGCCGGGCAAGGAGGGCCGCATGACCGTACGGCGAGTAATGGGCATCGAGACGGAGTACGGCATCTCCGTTCCGGGCCACCCGAACGCCAATGCCATGCTCACCTCGTCCCAGATCGTCAATGCCTACGCGGCGGCGATGCACAGGGCGCGGCGCGCCCGCTGGGACTTCGAGGAGGAGAATCCGCTGCGGGACGCCCGCGGCTTCGACCTCGCCCGCGAGGCCGCCGACTCCAGCCAGCTCACCGACGAGGACATCGGTCTGGCCAATGTGATCCTCACGAACGGTGCCCGGCTGTACGTCGACCACGCACACCCCGAGTACAGCTCGCCGGAGATCACCAATCCGCGGGACGCCGTGCTGTGGGACAAGGCCGGCGAGCGGATCATGGCCGAGGCGGCCGAGCGCGCCGCCCAGCTCCCCGGTGCCCAGCCGATCCACCTCTACAAGAACAACACCGACAACAAGGGCGCCTCCTACGGGACGCACGAGAACTACCTGATGAAGCGGGAGACCCCGTTCTCGGACATCGTGCGCCATCTGACGCCGTTCTTCGTCTCGCGGCAGGTCGTCACCGGCGCGGGACGGGTCGGAATCGGCCAGGACGGCCACGAGCACGGCTTCCAGATCAGCCAGCGGGCGGACTATTTCGAGGTCGAGGTCGGCCTGGAGACGACGCTGAAGCGGCCCATCATCAACACGCGGGACGAGCCGCACTCGGACGCCGAGAAGTACCGCCGGCTCCACGTGATCATCGGCGACGCGAATCTGTCGGAGATCTCGACGTATCTGAAGCTGGGCACCACGGCCCTGGTGCTGTCCATGATCGAGGACGGCTTCATCGCTGTCGACCTGGCGGTCGAGCAGCCCGTGCGCACGCTGCACCAGGTCTCCCACGACCCGACCCTCAAGCGCCTGGTCACGCTGCGCAGCGGCCGGACGCTCACCGCCGTACAACTCCAGATGGAGTACTTCGAGCTGGCCCGGAAGTACGTCGAGGAGCGCTTCGGAGCCGACGCGGACGAGCAGACCAAGGACGTCCTGATCCGCTGGGAGGACACGCTCAACCGGCTCGAGAACGATCCGATGAGCCTGTCCGGCGAGCTGGACTGGATCGCCAAGAAGGAGCTCATGGAGGGCTACCGCAGGCGGGACAGTCTGAACTGGGACGCGCCCCGGCTGCACCTGGTGGACCTCCAGTACGCCGACGTACGGCCCGACAAGGGCCTGTACAACCGTCTGGCGGCCCGCGGCAAGATGAAGCGCCTCCTGGACGAGCAGGACGTCGTACGAGCCGGGACGAAGCCTCCTGAGGACACCCGCGCCTACTTCCGCGGCCGCTGCCTCGAGCAGTACGCGGACGACGTCGCCGCGGCGTCCTGGGACTCGGTCATCTTCGACCTCCCGGGCCGTGACTCCCTGCAGCGGGTGCCAACCCTGGAACCGCTACGCGGAACGCGTAATCACGTCAAGGAGCTGCTGGACCGGTGCCGCACGGCCGAAGACCTGGTCCGGGTGCTGTCCGGCGGCTAAAAGGTCCACGTCCGGGAATCATCGAGGTGGTCCCCGGACGTTGAGAAAGTGCGGGGCCGATGTCGGACCCGGCTTGTAGGGTCTGATCTTGACCGAACGAACTCACGTCAGGGCAAACCGAGCGGGGTGAGGACATGGCGACCAAGGACACCGGCGGCGGTCAGCAGAAGGCCACGCGTTCCACGGAGGAGACCGAGGAGCAGACGCAGGAGGCACAGGCTTCGGAGGACCTCAAGGAGCGTCAGGAGAAGCTTTCCGACGACGTCGACTCCGTGCTGGACGAGATCGACGACGTCCTCGAGGAGAACGCCGAGGACTTCGTGCGCTCCTTCGTCCAAAAGGGCGGGGAGTAAGGCCTCTTGTCCGTCCCGCTGTCTCCGGTGAAAGCCGGCGGCAGCGGGACGGATGACCGGCGACGGCGCGGGTAATGTCCGTGCACAGTTATGAAGATCGGCCCGCGGACGACACGGCGGGCCGCCGCCAATCCGGAAGGACACGCGTGGAAGCCAACCCTCGTAGCACCGGGCGTCTGCCGGCAGCCTTCCTGACGCCCGGCTCGTCCTCGTTCATGGACTTCCTGGGCCAGCACTCACCGGAGATGCTGCCCGGGATGCGCACCCTGCCGCCCGTGCAGGGCGCCATCGAGGCACCCCACGGCACGACCATCGTCGCGGCGACGTTCCCCGGCGGAGTGGTGCTCGCCGGCGACCGGCGGGCCACGATGGGCAACATGATCGCCCAGCGTGACATCGAGAAGGTGTTCCCGGCCGACGAGTACTCGGCCGTGGGCATCGCGGGCACCGCAGGGCTCGCGGTGGAGATGGTCAAGCTCTTCCAGCTGGAGCTGGAGCACTTCGAGAAGGTCGAGGGCGCCCAACTCTCCCTGGAGGGCAAGGCGAACCGGCTCTCCACCATGATCCGCAGCAACCTCGGCATGGCCATGCAGGGCCTTGCCGTCGTCCCGCTGTTCGCGGGATTCGATGTCGACCGCGAGAAGGGCCGGATCTTCTCGTACGACGTCACCGGCGGCCGCTCCGAGGAACTCGGATTCGCCGCCACCGGCTCCGGGTCCATCTTCGCCCGCGGCGCGATGAAGAAGCTCTACCGCGACGACCTGACCGAGCAGCAGGCGACCACCCTGGTCATCCAGGCGCTGTACGACGCGGCGGACGACGACTCGGCGACCGGCGGCCCCGATGTGGCCCGGCGGATCTACCCGATCGTCACCGTCATCACGGACGAGGGCTTCCGCAGGCTCACCGACGACGAGTCGGCCGAGATCGCCCGCGCGATCCTGGCGCGCCGCCTCGAACAGCCCGACGGGCCGCGCGCGGCGCTGCTCTGATGTCCCCCCAGCTACCGCCAGGCGGTGCTCCCACGCCACTGACAGAAAGGGACGGATAGCCGGTGTCGACGCCGTTCTATGTCTCACCCCAGCAGGCCATGGCCGACCGGGCCGAGTACGCCCGCAAGGGCATCGCCCGTGGTCGCAGCCTTGTCGTGCTGCAGTACACCGACGGCATTGTCTTCGTCGGCGAGAACCCGTCCCGTGCGCTGCACAAGTTCAGCGAGATCTACGACCGGATCGGCTTCGCGGCCGCCGGCAAGTACAACGAGTACGAGAACCTCCGCATCGGCGGCGTGCGCTACGCCGACCTGCGCGGATACACCTACGACCGTGACGATGTGACGGCCCGCGGGCTGGCCAACGTCTACGCCCAGACGCTGGGCACCATCTTCTCCAGTGCCGCCGAGAAGCCGTACGAGGTGGAGCTGGTCGTCGCCGAGGTCGGCCCGACGCCGGACGGTGACCAGATCTACCGGCTGCCCCACGACGGCTCGATCGTGGACGAGCACGGCTCGGTCGCGGTCGGTGGCAACGCGGAGCAGATCAGCACCTATCTCGACCAGCGGCACCGTGAGGGGATGTCGCTGGCGGAGGCGCTGAAGCTGGCCGTGCAGGCCCTGTCCAACCAGACCAACGGCAACGACCGGGAGATCCCCGCGGAGCGGCTCGAGGTGGCGGTCCTGGACCGTACACGGCCGCAGCAGAGGAAGTTCAAGCGGATCGTCGGCCGCCAGCTCGCCAGGCTGCTGGAGGCCGACGGCGCGGCCTCGACGCCGACGGACGCACCGTCGGACGAGGAAGCCGAAGAGACCGGCTCGACCGGAGAGACGAGCGGCAGCGAGGAGTAGCCCGCAGCCCGCGCTCACGACCGACTGCGCCCCGGACCGCCTGTGCGGTCCGGGGCGCAGTCGGTCGTGTCACGCGCCGCCCGGGGAAGTCCGCGCCGTGGAGCCGCGGGCGACCAGCTCGACCGGGAGGCTGCCCTCCTGGGCCGGGCGGCCCGCGAGGACGTCGAGCAGGGCGGACATGCCGCGTTCCCCGACCCGTTCGGCAGGCAGGCGGACCGTGGTGAGCTCCGGTTCCACGGCGGTGGCGAGGGCAAGGTCGTCGAAGCCGCTGACCGACACGTCCTCGGGCACCCGCAGACCCAGTCGCCGCAGGGCCTTGCAGGCACCTGCGGCGAGGATGTCGTCGTCGCAGACGATGGCGGTGGGACGGGGGCCCGGGCCGGTCAGGGTCTGCTCCACGGCCTCCCGGGCGCTGTCGACGTCGAGCGGCGCCGGGACCCTGCGCACGGCCGCGTCGGGGGCCGCGTCCAGGGCCCGTGTCAGGGCGGCGGCCCGCACGTCGAAGGTCCACGAGGACACGGCCGAGGCGAGGTGGAGGAAGCGGCGGTGGCCGAGCGTCAGCAGATGGTCCGTCACCTGGCGCATGCCGTCGGCGATGTCGAGGTTCACATGGGCCGCGGCGCCGGTGTCGGCGGGGTCGCTGTCGAGCATCACCAGCGGGAGGTCGGTGCCGCGGAAGGCGGCCAGGGCGTTCGCGGCCATGGAGGAGGCGATCACGCCGTCGAGGGCCGCGCGTGCGGAGGCGAAGGGGTCTCTGGCGGGGCCGACACCCTCGGGGGAGGGGTAGAGCACCACGCCGAATCCGTGTTCGGCGGCGACGGTCGCGGCGCCGGTGTAGACGCGGGCGAAGAACTCGTTGGTGAGGGCGGGCACGACGAGGAGCGCGGTCCTGGTCCGGCCGAGCCGCAGGTTGCGCGCCGCGAGGTTGGGCCGGTACCCGAGCTCGCGCGCGGCGTCCCTCACCGAGGAAGCCGTGCGCTCGGAGACCCGGCCGCGCCATTTGTCCCCGAGGACCAGGGACACGGTGGCCTGCGAGACACCGGCGACCCGGGCGACGTCCCGGCTGGTGGGGCGGGGCGCCGTGCCGAACGGGGTCTCTCCCGGGCCGCCCGGTGCGGCAGGGGCGGAGCCGTCCCCCTGGGGGCCGTGTGCCATCGATCGCCGTCCTCGGGCCGTCCGTCCGCTCCGGTGCACAGAGGTCCGCGGTGCGGATGGGTGGACCCGCGGACTGCCGACATGGTACGTATGACGAACGACGTTATACGTAAAACTTCGGTTCGCGCCGAGGGAGAGAGGGCGGAACATGGCCGCGGGAGCCACCGGCTACGCAGACATCCTCAAGGCACCGCACGCCGCGAGGCTGCTCACCGGGACCCTCGTGGGGCGGCTGCCCAACGCCACCGCGCCCGTGGCCGTCGTGCTGTTCACCAGGGCCGAGGGCGGCAGCTACAGCCTCGCCGGCGGCCTGGCCGCCGTGTACGGCATCGCGACCGCGATAGGCCAGCCGCTCCTCGGCCGCGCCGTCGACCTGCACGGACAGCCGCGCGTCCAGCTCCCCGCAGCCGTCGTCTCCGCGCTCGGCATGGTGCTGCTGGCCGTCTCCGGCATCGGTTCGCTGCTCCTCGCGTACACCGCCGTCGCCGTCGCCGGGCTCTTCACCCCGCCGCTCGAAGGCGGTCTGCGGGCCCTGTGGCCGAGTGTGCTCGGCCGGGAGGACCGGGTGCACCGGGCGTACGCCATGGACGCGGTGGCGCAGGAGGTGATGTTCACGGTGGGACCGCTGCTGGTCACGCTGCTGGTCGCCCTCTGGTCGGCCGGTGCCGCCCTCTTCGTCATCAACCTCATCGGGGTGCTCGGCGCGCTCTCCGTCGTGCTCTCCGCGCCCTCCCGCGACTGGCGCTCCGCACCCCGCGAGGCCCACTGGCTGGGCGCCCTGCGCTCACCCGGGCTGCTCGCGCTTCTCGGGGCGTTCTTCTTCGTCGGCCTGGCGCTCGGGTCCATCACCGTCGCCGGCGTCGCCTACGCCGACGACCACGGCCAGGAGTCCGTCTACGGCTGGCTGATGGCCGCCCTCGGCCTCGGCGCCCTGATCGGCGGCACCGCCTACGGCGCACGCCAGTGGGCCGGGGCGCCCGAGCGACGCCTGCGCCTCCTCGTCGCGCTGCTCGCCCTCGGGTACCTGCCGCTGATGCTCACCCCCGGCGTGGTCGCCATGACCGCGCTGTCGGCCCTCGCCGGTGTCTTCCTCGCGCCCGCCATCGCCTGTGCCTTCATCGTGGTCGACCGGCACGCCCCGCGAGGCACGGTCACCGAGGCGTTCTCCTGGCTCGTGACCACCTTCGGCGTCGGGGCGGCGCTGGGGACCGCCGTGGCGGGACCGGCGGTCGAGCTCGGCGGAACCGCCTGGAGTTTCGCCGTCGCCGGGGCCGGAGGAATCGCCGCTCTGGTGGTTCTGATGACCACTCAGCAGGTACTCGCAGTTCCCGGGCGTACGACGGACATCGCGCGCTCATCGGAAAATGATCGAAACGGTGCTGCCGAACCCGGTTTCAGCTCAGGCCGTGAGGCGTAATGTTCAGACATGGACCGCCGCATTTTCGGGCTGGAGAACGAGTACGGCGTCACGTGCACGTTCAGGGGACAGCGCCGACTGTCACCTGACGAAGTGGCGCGCTACCTCTTCCGCCGTGTTGTCTCATGGGGCCGCAGCAGTAACGTCTTCCTGCGGAACGGCGCCCGCCTCTACCTCGACGTGGGTTCGCATCCGGAATACGCGACACCGGAATGCGACAACGTGACCGAACTGGTCACCCACGACAAGGCCGGCGAGCGCATTCTCGAAGGCCTGCTCGTCGACGCCGAACGCCGCCTGCACGAGGAGGGAATCGCAGGCGACGTCTATCTGTTCAAGAACAACACCGACTCGGCGGGAAACTCCTACGGCTGCCACGAGAATTACCTCGTCGCCCGCCATGGAGAGTTCTCCCGGCTCGCGGACATCCTCATCCCGTTCCTGGTCACCCGTCAGCTGCTGTGCGGCGCGGGCAAGGTGCTGCAGACCCCGCGTGGTGCGGTGTACTGCGTCAGCCAGCGCGCCGAGCACATCTGGGAGGGCGTCAGCTCCGCGACCACCCGCTCCCGCCCGATCATCAACACCCGCGACGAACCGCACGCCGACGCCGAGCGCTACCGTCGCCTGCACGTCATCGTCGGCGACTCGAACATGTCCGAGACGACCATGCTGCTCAAGGTCGGCGCGACCGACCTGGTGCTGCGAATGATCGAGGCGGGCACCGTGATGCGCGACCTGACCCTGGAGAACCCGATCCGGGCGATCCGCGAGGTCAGCCACGACATCACCGGTCAGCGCAAGGTGCGCCTGGCCAGCGGGCGCGAGGCGTCCGCGCTGGAGGTTCAGCGGGAGTACTACGAGAAGGCCGTGGACTTCGTCGAGCGCCGCGGCATCCGCACCGGCACCGTCGAGCAGGTCCTCGAGCTGTGGGGCCGCACGCTGGACGCGATCGAGGCGGAGGACCTCGACCGCATCGGCACCGAGATCGACTGGGTCATGAAGTACAAGCTCATCGAGCGCTACCGCGCCAAGCACAACATGACCATGTCGCACCCGCGTGTCGCGCAGATAGACCTCGCGTACCACGACATCCACCGCCGGCGCGGGCTGTACTACCTCCTGGAGAGGAAGGGCCAGGCGGCCCGGATCTGCAACGACCTGAAGATCTTCGAGGGCAAGTCGGTGCCCCCGCAGACCACCAGGGCGCGGTTGCGCGGCGACTTCATCCGCCGGGCGCAGGAGCAGCGGCGGGACTTCACCGTCGACTGGGTGCACCTCAAGTTGAACGACCAGGCGCAGCGCACCGTACTGTGCAAGGACCCCTTCCGTTCGGTCGATGACCGGGTGGAAAAGCTCATCGCGGGCATGTAGCCGCGAGTCGGCCGATCGCGACTCGGGCCCCGTGCGTTCCTCGTGCGGGGCCCATGGCACGCCCTAGAGTGTCGGGGACCTACTGTGCCGTCTGAGATCTGAGGAACACGTGCGCCGACTTGCCGGCCTGCTTCTCGTCCCACTTCTGCTGTTGTCGACAGCGGCGTGCGGCAGCGAGGACAAGGGCTCCGATTCCGCCTCGATGAAGAACGGGCTTCCCGCGATCACCGCGGGGGAGAAGTTCGGGCAGAAGCCGACCCTGGCCAAGGGGGAGGGGGATCCGCCCAAGGAACTGAAGGTCAATGTCATCAGTGAGGGCAAGGGCCAGAAGATCAAGAACGGTGACGCGATCCAGGTCAACTACCTGGGTCAGGCGTGGGACTCCGACAAGCCGTTCGACAACAGCTTCGACCGCAAGCAGCCGTTCGACCTCACGCTCGGCGCCGGTCAGGTCATCAAGGGCTGGGACCAGGGCCTGGCGGGCCAGAAGGTCGGCAGCCGCGTCGAGCTCGGCATTCCGCCGGCGCTGGGGTACGGCGAGAAGGGCCAGGGCGACATCAAGCCCAACGCCACCCTCGTCTTCGTCGTCGACATCCTGAAGGCCACCTCGATCCCGGCCTCCGCCAAGGGCACCGAGGTCGCCCAGGACAACATCGACCTGCCGAAGGTGGGCACCAACACCGACGGCAAGGCACCGACGGTCACCTTCCCCAAGGATGCGGCCCCGCCGAAGAAGCTGGTCTCCAACTACATCCTCGAGGGTTCGGGCCCCGCGCTCACCGACAAGGACAGTGTGGTCGTGCGCTACGAGGCGTACCTGTGGGCCGGCGGCAAGAAGTTCGACAGCACCTACGACGCGGGCAAGACACAGACCTTCCCGCTGGCGCAGGTCACGCTGAAGGGTCTCAAGGCCGGCCTGATCGGCAAGAAGGTCGGCAGCCGTGTGCTGCTGGTCATCCCGCCGGACCAGGCCTTCGGCGCCAAGGAACAGCAGGGCATCCCGAAGAACTCCACCCTGGTGTTCTCGGTGGACCTTCTGACGAAGGTGTAAGACTGTCCGGGTTGCCCCGTTCATCATTTAGAGGAGCAGTTCAGTGAGCATCGAGAAGCCCGAGATCGACTTCCCGGGTGGCGAGCCGCCGGCCGACCTGGAGATCAAGGAGATCTGGGAGGGCGACGGACCGGTTGCCAAGGCCGGCGACACGGTCAAGGTCCACTACGTGGGCGTGGCCTTCTCCACCGGCGAGGAGTTCGACGCCTCGTGGAACCGCGGCACCCCGCTGCAGTTCCAGCTCGGTGTCGGCCAGGTCATCTCCGGCTGGGACCAGGGCGTGCAGGGCATGAAGGTCGGCGGCCGACGCCAGCTGACCATTCCCGCGCACCTCGCGTACGGCGACCGCGGCGCCGGTGGCGGCGTCATCGCCCCCGGCGAGACGCTGATCTTCGTCTGCGACCTGGTCGCCGTCTGATCATCACCGGCCGGTTCGGGCCCATGCTCCCTGCGGGGCATGGGCCCTCGGCTTTTGCCCCGACACCCGGGGGCGGTACGGTCGTCGGGCGGAAGCGACTCAATCAGAAGAGGTGCAGGGCGTCGATGGCCATTGCCAAGGCCGAGCGTTTGATGAATCTGGCGTTGTGTCTGCTCGGAACCCGGCGCCCGCTGAGCAAGCGCGAGCTGCGCGAGTCCATCGAGGCGTACCTCGAAGCGGGTTCCGACGACTCCTTCAACCGCATGTTCGAGCGCGACAAGGACGATCTGCGCGAACTCGGCCTGGTGATCGAGACGGTGGAGAACCTCGACGGCGAGACCGGCTATGTCGCCCGACGGGACAGCAACCGGCTGCCCGCCATCACGCTCGACGCCGAGGAGGCCGCGGCTCTCGGCCTGGCAGCCCGGGTCTGGCAGCAGGCACGCCTCGCCGGAGCGGCCAGCGGTGCCCTGCAGAAGCTGCGCGCGGCGGGGATGCCCGAGGCCGAGGACTCGTACGAGGCGCAGCACAGCGCGCTGGAGCCCCGAATCCCTGTGCACGAGGCCGCGTTCGAGCCGCTGATGCTCGCCTGCCGCGACCGCAGGCCCGTCGTCTTCGACTACCGCAAGGCGACCGCGGCACGCCCCGAGCAGCGCCATGTCGAGCCGTGGACGCTCGAATGCTGGCGCGGCCACTGGTATCTCGCCGGATGGGACCGCGACCGGGGCGCGGAGCGCGTCTTCCGGCTCTCCCGGATCACCGGCAAGGTCCGTTCCCGCGCCGGGTCGTTCACCGCTCCCGTGCCCGACGTCGTCACCGTCCGCGAGACCGTGGAGAGCTGGGCGGGGGAGACCGCCACCCGCACCGCCCGGATCAGACTGCGGGCGGGCTGCGGCTATCCGCTGCGCTCCAGGGCCACCTCGACACGGGAACTCGCGGGGGGCTGGGACGAGTTGGAGATTCCGTACGGACACGGTCTGGATGCCTGGCTCGTGGAGTTCGGGCCGGACGTCGTCGTACTGGAACCCGCCGATCTGCGGGCCGATGTGGTCGACCGGCTGCGTGCCGTGGCCAAGGGCTGAGGGAGACTCGTACGACCATGGCCGCCAACGCCATCGACCAGACCCGGCGGATGCTGTCGCTGGTGACCTATCTGCGCGAGCGCCCCGGCGCGCGCGTCGGGGACGTCGCCCGCGCCTTCGGCATCACCGAGGACGAACTGATCTCCGACCTCGACGTCCTGCCCATGTGCGGGACCAGCTTCCGCGGCGGCGACCTTCTCGACATCGACACCGACGGCGACCGGATCTGGTGGCACAACGCCGACGACGTCGCCGAGCCGCTGCGGCTGGCGGCCGACGAGGCGACCGCGCTGCTGGTGGCCGCGCGGGCCGTGGCGACGCTCCCCGGGTTGCGGGAGGGCGACCGCGAGGCCCTGCTGCGGGCCACCGCCAAGCTGGAGACGGCCGCGGGTGAGGTGGCGGGAGCGAGTTCCCGGCTCTCGGTGACCTTCGAGTCCGAGGGCGGTGTCTTCGCCGAGGTGGACCGGGCGATCTCGGAGCGCCGGCGGCTGTGGCTGCGCTACTACTCGCCCGCGCGTGACGAGCTGACCGAGCGCGAGGTCGACCCGATCCGGCTGTTCGCGGTCGGTCACACATACATGGAGGCCTGGTGCCGCCTCTCCGAGGCGCGCAGGACCTTCCGGCTCGACCGGGTGGCCGAGATCAGACTGCTCGACGCTCCGGCCGCGCCGCCCGAGGTCGAGCTGCGGGATCTGTCGGAGGGGCTCGTGCAGCCCTCCGCCGACGATCCCGAGGTGGTGGTCGAGGTGGGGCCCGGCGGGCGCTGGGTCGCGGAGTACTACCCGCACGACAGCGCGGAGGAACTTGCGGACGGTGGTCTGCGCATCACCCTGCGTACGCCGTCACCGTCCTCGCTCCGCCGGCTGGCCCTGCGACTGGGCCAGGACGGCCGGATCGTGTCGCCGCAGGACCTGGCGGACAGTGCCCAGCAGGCCGCGCGCGAGGCGCTCGCCGCGTACGACGGTCAGGAATAGGGAGATCTGCGCTATATGTCTCTGATGTCTGGAGTCGCTGCCTCGGTCGGGCCGGTCCTCTTCCGTGCCGCCTGCCCCGACTGCCGCGCCCGCTTCGAGCTCGCGGCGGGTTCGCTGCGGCTGGCGATCGGCGCGAGCAGCCGCACCACCTTCTACTCCTTCACCTGCCCGCAGTGCGACACGGCCGTCCGCAAGCCGGCCGGGGAGCGGATCGTCGAACTCCTGACAGGCGGGGGAGTGCGGACACTGCGCCTGCACTCCACCGTCTAGGCTCCGACCCATGTTCTGGCCCATGCTCGCCATCGCCCTCGGCTTCCTCGGGATCGCCGTCCTCGGCATTCTCGGCATCCGGGTCTTCATCGAGGCCCAGCGTCTGGGCCGCGAGGTCGCCCGCACGACGGAGCGGATCAATCGCGCGGCAGAGAACCTGGAGAAGGCGGCGACGGATCTGGCGCGGAGCGGCGAGACGCTGCACCAGGGGTGATCCGGACAGTCCCGGACGCCTGTGGATCAGGCGCCTGGTGCGCTCTGCTGCCGGGGTGTGCCGAGCGGTACGCTGATACGTGGCGGCAACAGGCAATGAGGCGCCGGCCGCGACGGGCGTATGCAAGGGGATTGCCCTGTGTTTACCCGTGAGAGTTACGATCGCAGCCAGTCGTGGCTCGGACACATGTCCATCGCGATCAGAAGCTCAGCCGCATGCCGCCTCGGTGAGAAGGTAGACACCCGTTATGTTCCGACAGATCGGTCCCCTCGAGATCACGATCATCGCGCTCCTCATCCTGCTGCTCTTCGGCGCCAAGAAGCTTCCGGACATGGCCCGTTCGCTGGGCAAGTCGGCGCGGATCCTGAAGAGCGAAGCCAAGGCGATGAAGTCCGAGGGCCAGCCGGCCGCCACTCCGGCCGACCCGCCGCAGGACCCGGCCCAGGCGCAGGCTCCGCGGACGATCAAGGCGGCGCCCGGCGATGTGACCACCGCTCGTCCCGTGAACGAGCCCACTGACACCACCCAGCGCTGACCCAAGGCCGCTCCTCAGCGGCCTGCCGCACGAGATGAGGACGTGGGTTGCTCAAGTCTGCCCGCCCCAAACCGAAGGAGAAGGACCCCGAGGGGCGCATGCCGCTCGTGGACCATCTGCGTGAGCTGCGCAACCGGCTCGCGAAGGCGATGCTCGGGGTCACGGTCGCCTCGGTCGTCGCCGCCTTCTACAGCCAAGAGCTGATGCACCTTCTTTCCTCACCGGTGCCCACCTGTGAGAAGGGCGTGCTCGAGACCGGCGGCAAGTGCGCCACCATCGCGTACAACGACCTGCTGTCGCCGTTCACCACGACCGTGAAGGTCGTCCTGATGGCGGGCATCATCGCCTCCTGCCCGATCTGGCTCTACCAGCTCTGGGCCTTCGTGGCCCCGGGTCTGCACAGGAACGAGAAGAAGTACACCTACTTCTTCGCGGTGGTCGCCGTTCCGCTCTTCGCGGCCGGTGCCTACATGGCGTTCCTGATCATGCCGGTCAGCATGAAGGTGCTGCTGAGCATCACCCCGGACACCGCCGCGAACTTCCTCGCGGTTGACAAGATCCTGGACTTCTCCGTCCGGATGGTGCTGATCTTCGGCTTCTCCTTCGAGCTGCCGCTGCTGCTGATCATGCTGAACGTGGCGGGCGTCGTCACCGGACGCCGGATGGCCGGCTGGTGGCGCGGCGTCGTGATGGGCATCTTCGTCTTCGGCGCGATCGCCACACCGTCGACCGACCCCCTGGGCATGGTCGCCCTGGCGGGACCGATCATCGTCCTGTACTTCGTGGCGGTGGGCGTCTCCATCCTCAACGACCGGCGGCGGCGCAGGAAGGACCCCGATGCCGAGCTCGACGACGACGAGGCCTCCGAGCTCGACCTCACGCCCGAGGACGTCGGCGAGATCGAGTCCGTGAGCGCCAGCCGCGCGCTGCCCGAGCAGGCCACCGGCGAGGCGGACGGCGGGCGCTCGCACCGGCTCAACGGCTACGACGACATCACCTGAGACACCGGCCGACACCTCGGCCGAGGGGCCGGACGGAACCTTCC
Source organism: uncultured Actinomycetota bacterium (assembly GCA_963836215.1). Classification (GTDB taxonomy): domain Bacteria; phylum Actinomycetota; class Actinomycetes; order Streptomycetales; family Streptomycetaceae; genus Streptomyces. The sequence continues at coordinate 1,364,030 of CAWIIU010000005.1, read as the reverse complement.
GTCCGGCCCCTCGCCCGTGGATCGCCGCCTGTCGTCGCCGGATGCTGCGGGCCTTTAAAGATCGGGCTGACTGTCAGACCTGACGGGTAGGCTCGTCTACAAGATGACCGAGGACCTCTCTCCCGCCGAGCGCTATGCCGCCGCCCGCATCCGCGCAGCTGAGGAGGCCACTGCGCTGGCCCCCTTCCGCGAGATGTACGAATTCGGTCTGGATCCCTTCCAGATCGAGGCCTGTCAGGCCCTGGAAGCGGGCAGGGGCGTGCTCGTTGCCGCACCCACCGGTTCCGGGAAGACCATTGTCGGCGAGTTCGCCGTCCATCTCGCCCTGCAGCAGGGCCGTAAGTGCTTCTACACCACCCCCATCAAGGCCCTCTCCAACCAGAAGTACGCCGACCTGGTCAAGCGCTACGGCGCGGACAAGGTGGGCCTGCTGACCGGTGACAACAGCGTCAACTCCGAGGCGCCGGTGGTCGTGATGACCACCGAGGTGCTGCGCAACATGCTCTACGCGGGCTCGCAGTCGCTGCTCGGACTCGGCTATGTGGTCATGGACGAGGTGCACTACCTCTCCGACCGCTTCCGCGGCGCCGTGTGGGAGGAAGTGATCATCCACCTCCCCGAGTCGGTGACGCTGGTGTCACTGTCGGCGACCGTCTCCAACGCGGAGGAGTTCGGTGACTGGCTGGACACCGTCCGTGGCGACACCAAGGTGATCGTCTCCGAGCACCGCCCCGTTCCGCTGTGGCAGCACGTGATGGCCGGACGCCGGATGTACGACCTCTTCGAGGAGGAGACCGACCACGGCGGCCGCGGCACCGGCCGGCGCGAGGTCAACCCCGACCTGGTCCGCCTGGCACGGTCCGAGAACCAGCGCACGTACAACCCCCGTGACCGGCGCCGCGGCAAGATGGTCCGCGAGGCCGACCGCGAGCGTGAGCGCCGCCAGCGCAGCCGGATCTGGACACCCGGGCGTCCCGAGGTCATCGAACGGCTGGACGCGGAAGGGCTGCTGCCCGCGATCACCTTCATCTTCAGCCGGGCCGGCTGCGAAGCCGCCGTACAGCAGTGTCTGCACGCGGGGCTGCGGCTCAACAACGACGACGCGCGGATGCGGGTGCGCGAGATCGTCGAGTCGCGGACCGCGTCGATTCCCACCGAGGACCTCCATGTTCTCGGCTACTACGAGTGGCTGGAGGGCCTCGAGCGGGGCATCGCCGCGCACCACGCCGGCATGCTGCCGACCTTCAAGGAGGTCGTCGAGGAGCTGTTCGTCCGCGGACTCGTGAAGGCGGTGTTCGCGACCGAGACGCTGGCGCTCGGCATCAACATGCCTGCCCGCTCCGTGGTGTTGGAGAAGCTCGTCAAGTGGAACGGCGAGCAGCACGCCGACATCACGCCCGGCGAGTACACACAGCTGACGGGGCGTGCGGGGCGGCGCGGCATCGACGTCGAGGGCCATGCCGTCGTGTTGTGGCAGCGGGCCATGGACCCGGTCGGGCTCGCGGGCCTCGCCGGCACGCGGACATATCCGCTGCGCTCCAGCTTCCGGCCGTCGTACAACATGGCGGTCAATCTGGTGCAGCAGTTCGGCAGTCACCGCTCGCGCGAGCTGCTGGAGACGTCGTTCGCGCAGTTCCAGGCGGACCGTTCGGTCGTCGGCATCTCCCGCCAGGTGCAGAAGAACGAGGCGGGCCTCGAGGGCTACCGGGAGGGCATGACCTGCCACCTGGGCGACTTCGAGGAGTACGCGCGGCTGCGCCGCGAGCTCAAGGACCGTGAGACGGACCTGGCCAAGCAGGGCGCGGCCCAGCGGCGTGCAGCGGCGGCGACCTCGCTGGAGAAGCTGAAGCCCGGCGACGTGATCCATGTGCCGACGGGCAAGTTCGCGGGTCTGGCGCTCGTGCTCGAGCCGGGCATCCCGGCGGGACGCACCAACGGACACCGCGGGTTCGAGCAGCACGACGGACCACGCCCGCTGGTGCTGACGGCCGAGCGACAGGTCAAGAGGCTCGCCTCGATCGACTTCCCGGTGCCGGTGGAGGCGCTGGACCGGATGCGGATCCCCAAGTCGTTCAACCCGCGCTCGCCGCAGTCGCGTCGCGATCTGGCGTCCGCGCTGCGGACGAAGGCGGGGCACATCGCACCCGAGCGGCATCGCAAGCCGCGGGCGGCGGCCGCGGACGACCGCGAGATCGCCCGGCTGCGGTCCGATCTGCGGGCGCACCCGTGCCACGGCTGCGACGAGCGCGAGGACCATGCGCGCTGGGCCGAGCGCTTCCACCGACTGCAGCGCGACACCCGGCAGTTGGAGCGCCGCATCGAGGGCCGCACGAACACCATCGCCCGTACCTTCGACCGGATCGTGGCCCTGCTGACCGAGCTGGACTATCTGCGCGGCGACGAGGTCACCGAGCACGGCAGGCGCCTGGCCCGTCTCTACGGCGAGTTGGACCTGCTGGCGAGCGAATGCCTGCGCGACCGTGTGTGGGAGGGCCTCAGCCCGGCCGAACTGGCGGCATGCGTCTCGGCGTTGGTCTACGAGGCGCGTCAGTCGGACGATGCGGTGGCACCCAAGGTCCCGGCGGGCAGGGCGAAGGCCGCGCTCGGTGAGATGGTGCACATCTGGGGCCGGCTGGACGCGCTGGAAGAGGACTTCAAGATCAACCAGGCGGAGGGTGTGGGACAGCGCGAACCCGACCTCGGCTTCGCCTGGGCGGCGTACCAGTGGGCATCGGACAAGGGCCTGGACGAGGTGCTGCGCGAGGCGGAGATGCCCGCCGGCGACTTCGTGCGCTGGACGAAGCAGGTGATCGATGTGCTGGGCCAGATCGCCGCGGCCGCGCCGCGGGAGGACAGCACCGTCGCTAAGAACGCGCGCAAGGCCGTGGACGCGCTGCTGCGGGGAGTGGTGGCGTACAGCTCGGTCGGGTGAGACACCGGGAGCCCGCCGGCATCCCGGTGGGGTGACACTGCCGCTGTCGATGTGAGGGACAGGCCGCACGGCATGTCCCTCACATGTTCCGTACCGGTTCCGGGAATTCCCACCAATCCGCGTCGACGGCTGCGCCGAATCCCTCCCTGACGGGCGGTGTCCCACGCCGCCGCGGAAGGGGCGGGCATGACAGCGAACCGGTTACCGCAGATCGGCCGAACCCGGTGCCTGACCGCACCGGACGGTTCGGGCCACGTGCCCTCCGGCCGTCCCTGTACGGCCCGCCCGTACAGCCCCGGTCCCTGTCAGCTTCCTCAGGAGGGTGTGAAGTGATCGTGTCCGCGATGTCCCCGGCGCTGCCGCGTACCGCTTCCGTCGACGGCCGGCGCTGGCCCGACGTGGCCACACTGCCCAAGGCGCCCGGGTTGCGGGCCGCCCGCGCCGAGCGGCTCGTACGGCGCGCGCTCGCCCGGCTGCCGCTGCGGATACGCCTCGGGACCAGGGAGCCGATCGGGCTGGGCGGACCACTGATGGAGGTCCACGACCCCCAGGCCTTCTTCCGCCGTATCGGCGCGGACGGTCTCACGGGCTTCGGCGAGTCCTACCTGGCGGGCGAGTGGGACGCCCATGACCTCGTCGGGGCGCTCACCGTGTTCACCGGGCACGCCGCCGCCGTCGTGCCCGAGCCGCACCGGCGGAGGCCGAGGTCCCGGCAGCCGGAGTACGCGGAGGACGAGATCAGCCCTCGCTCCGACCTGCCGCACGAACTGTCCGCCCTCTTCCTCGACGACACCCTGTCGTACTCGTCGGCGGTCTTCCGGGGCTTCCCCGCCGAGCAGCAGCTCCTCGCCGCCGCGCAGCAGCGCAAGACCGACCGGCTGCTCGACCGGGCGAAGGTCACCGGCGGCACGCAGCTGCTGGAAATCGGCACCAACGGGGGCGGGTTGGCGATCCGTGCCGCCCTGCGCGGGGCCCGCGTCCTGACGGTCACCTCCTCGCGTGAGCAGCAGGAACTGGCGCAGCGCCGTGTCCGCCGGGCCGGGCTCGAGGACCGGGTGACCGTGCTGCTGCGTGACTACCACACCGTCCTCGGCCGCTTCCACGCGATCGTGAGCGCCGAGACGATCGAGGCCGTCGGCCCGGAGGCCTGGCCCGACTGCTTCATGACCCTGGACCGGCTGCTCGCACCCGGCGGCCGGGTCGCCCTGCAGGCCGTCACCATGACGGATGCGCGGGTGCCCGCCTCGCGGGACATGTACGCCTGGATCCAGAAGTACGTCCGCCCCGGCGAACTGCTGCCCTCCGCGGAGGCGCTCGAGGAGATCACCGGCGACTGCACCGCGCTGCGGGTGGCCGAGCAGGACGGTTTCGGACCGCACTACGCGGAGACCGTACGGCTGTGGCGCGAACGATTCGAGCAGCGCTCCGCCGACGTCGAGGCGCTCGGATTCGACGAGACCTTCCGCAGGATGTGGAGGTTCTACCTCGGCTGGTTCGAGGCGGGCTTCCGCGCCGGATGCCTCGATGTCCGCCAACTGGTGCTGACCAAGGAACAGACGGGTTCCTGAGCGACCCGGCGCGCGCCCGAAGCGCGCGCCCGGGCCTCAGGCCGCTCCGCGGGCCCGCGCGAACCGGGCCCGGCCCTCGTCGGGATCCACCAGGGGGTCCGGGTAGTCGAGCCGGGCCCGCTCCAGGTCGTCCAGCGCCCACGGCCGGTGGACCTCCGCCCCCTCGAGCGCCGCGAGCTCCGGGACCCAGCGCCGTACATAGTCGCCCCGGGGGTCGAACCGCCGTGCCTGGGAGAGCGGATCGAGGACCCGGTTGGGCCGGGTGTCGGTCCCGGTGCCCGCCACCGCCTGCCAGTTGAGCTGGCAGGCGGCGACGTCCCCGTCGACCAGCAGGTCCAGGAAGTGCCGGGCCCCCACCCGCCAGTCCGTGTAGAGAGTCTTGGTGAGGTAACTCGCCGTCAGCAGCCGTGCCCGGTGCGGCATCCAGCCCTCGTGCAGCAGTTGCCGCATGCCCGCGTCCACGATCGGGCAGCCCGTCCTGCCCTCTTTCCAGGCGGTGATCTCCTTCTCGTTCCCACGCCAGTGGTCGCCGCGCCTGCGGTAGTCGGTGTGCGAGGCGTCCGGCCGCGCCGCGAGAACCTGGTGGTGGAAGTCCCGCCAGGCCAGCCGGCGGGCGAACGTGTCCGCGGCCGGGCCGCCCTTGTGTCGTGCCCGCCGCACCAGTTCGGCCGGGGACAGCGTGCCGAAGTGCAGATGGGGCGAGAGCCGTGAGGTGGCGTCCGCGGACAGGTCGTCGTGCCGCTCCTCGTACGGTTCGATGTCCGGGTCGTCCGCGGCGAGCCACGCGGTCAGCCGCCGCCGGCCCTCGCTCTCGCCGCCTCCGGCGACCCGGGGCGAGGCATCGGTGACCGCGGTGCGCCGGGGCAGCGGATGCCCCGCCAGCTCGGGGACGGACACGACGGGTGGCGCGGCCACCTCGTCGCGCACCGCCGTCTGCGCCCAGCGGTCGAAGTACGGGGCGAACACGGCGAAGTGGTTGCTGCCCTCCGGCCTCACCTCACCGGGGGGCAGCACATGGATCACACCCTCATGGACCTGCAGGGCACACCGGAGCGATCCGAGCGCCATGCGCAGCCGGGCCTCGCGGCGCCGGGCGTAGCCGCTGGCACCGGCCGCGATGTGCACCGCGCGGGCACCGGTCTCGGAGACGACGCGGCAGACCTGCTCGGTGACCTCGCCGGTCCGGATCACCAGCCGCCCGCCGCGCTCGCGCAGCCCGGCGTCCAAGGAGGCCAGGCAATCGGCGAGAAAGGCACGGCGGTTGGGCACGTCGAAGCCGGCCCGGTGCACCCCGCGGTCGACCACGAACAGGGGCACCACCTCGTCGGCCTCCCGCACCGCCGCGGACAGCGCCGGCTGGTCGCGCACCCGCAGGTCCGCGGTGAAGAGCACTACCGCAACACTCATACGCCGTCCTTCCTCAGGCAGGGAAGTGCATCAGAGCCACGGGAACGGTGGTCGGCTTCGGCGAACCGCCCGCCGGCTCGACGGTGACGCCCATGCCGGCCGCCGCGTTCAGGGGCCCCTCCATGAGCAGGGCGTTGTCGACGGCGTTCGGGTCCATGAGACCGGCGGGCCGCATCGTGCCGCCGTCGTCGAACCACAGCTGGTACACCTTGCCCGCCGGCGGCTTCGGCAGGCCGGAGGCGAGGAACGCCGCCTTGTTCTTGCTCTTGGAGACGACCACCGTGCCGCGCCCGCCGTTCTGGAGCTTCGTGCTGGTCACCTTGGCGTCCGACGACGCGAGCACCGCGGCCAGTTCGGCGGTCTGCTGCTCCATGCGCTCGGCCACCCGGCGGGCGTTCTGCGCCTCCTGGTGCTGCCAGAAGGACACCCCGCCGAATGCGGCGACCGCGGCGACACAGGCGGCCAGGACGAACCGTGACAGCCTCCTGCCGCGGCGGCGGCCCGCGTGGAGCCGGGTCAGGCGCGGTGGCTGCTGGCGTTCGGCGGAGATCTTGCGCATCACCTGTTGCTTGAGCGCGGGCGGCGGGGTCACGGCCGCTGCCATGCCCAACCTGCTGACCGTCGCCGCCAGTTCGCGCACCTCCTGTGCGCACGGCGGACAGTCCTCCAGGTGCCGCTCGAACTCGGCGCGCTCGTCCGGCGCCAGCGCGTGCAGCACATAGGCGCCGGTGAGCGTGTGCAGATCCGCGGTGGTCATGCGCTCACCCCCAGGCAGTCGCGCAGCCGGATGAGCCCGTCGCGCAGTCTCGTCTTGACCGTGCCGAGAGGCACGGCGAGCAGTTCGGCCACTTCGCGGTAGGCCAGCCCCCGGTAGTACGCGAGGGTCACCGACTGCCGCTGGAGTTCGGTGAGTCCACCGAGGCACCGGCGTACCTGCTCGCGCTCCAGGCGTGCCTCGACCTGCTCGATGACCTCGTCGTACGCGGGAGTCCGGTCCAGCAGCGCCGCGCGCCGCTCGCGGTCGGTGGCCGCCTGGGCCGATCGCACCCGGTCCACGGCCCGCCGGTGGGCGAGCGTGAGTATCCAGGTCATCGCCGATCCGCGCGACGGCTGGAACCGCGCCGCCGTACGCCACACCTCGATCAGCACTTCCTGGGTCACCTCCTCCGACTGGGCCGGATCCCGCAACACGGCGCGGACCAGCCCGAGCACCGGTCCGCACGCTGCGTCGTAGACCCGTGAGAAGGCCTCCTGGTCCCCGCGGGCCACCAGGCCGAGCAGCTGTTGCAGATCTGGTCGCGCCGAGGCGGGACCGCCGATGTGTACGGCGTCGTTCACGCGGCTTTTCCTCCACTGTGCGGGCACATTCGTCCGGACAGATTCCACCAGGCATTCGGTGCTGCCTGGGCTGCGGATTGGTCCGGGTGCCAGATGGTTGCACGTGGTCCGGAAGAGCCGTCCCGCAGGTCCTCGTCGGGCGAGCGGTTCCGTGTCCGGCTCAGTGCGTCACCGGTTCCGTGACCACGGTCGCCGAGCGGGTCCGGTACGCGCGCAGCACCAGGAAGACCATCAGCGCGAACGGCGACAGCAGGATGGTGAACACCAGCAGTGGACCCATCACCAGCGGGCTGATCCCGAGCCGCCGTCCCTCGAGGAAGATCCACTGGCCGAGCAGCAGATCCCAGGCGATGACCTGGGCCCACACCGCCCCGGCGCCGTTGGCCAGTTCCGTCAGGTCCCGGAACGCGTCGAGTTCGGGGCTGCTGACGGCGGACCAGATCTCGGGGAACACGGGAACGGCCATCGTCACGTAGACGACCAGGACGGGGAGGACGGTGAGCGGGGACCCGGCGATCCGGGCGGTGATGCTCCGGTTCGGGGCGAAGATCATCAGCAGCCACACCGGGCTGGTCAGAAAGAAGGTCAGCTGGAAGAGGAAGGCGGTCATGCGGGGGACTCCTTCGGGAGGCATGGATAGTGGAGCTAGCTAGTACCTGATAGTGTCACTATCCGTTATGGAATTCGGCGTTGGCAAGGGCGGAAGGGTGAACGTGCGGTGCGTATAGGGGAGTTGAGCCGCAGGACCGGAGTGCCGGTGCCGACGATCAAGTACTACGTCCGCGAAGGGCTGCTCCCGGCCGGCCGGCTCACGAGCCCCAACCAGGCGTCGTACGACGCCACCCACGAACGCCGGCTCAGGCTGATCCGGGTGCTGCTCGACGTGGGAGGACTCAAGCTGGCGGCCATCGCCGATGTGCTGACGGCGGTCGACGACTCCGGCAAGTCGGTGCACAGCGTGCTGGGTGTGGCCGCGAATCTGATCGTCCCGCGCGACGGGCAGGACGAGGTGAAGGCGGAGCGGGGCGCCGCTCGCGCCAGGGCGCAGGAGCTGATCACCCGGCGCGGCTGGCTGGTGGACGACGACGGTCCGGCGGCGGAGGCGCTCGCGACGGCTCTGGCGGCGCTGGAGCGGGTCGGGCACGGGGACTTCGCCCAGGTCCTCGACACCTATGCCGACGCGGCGGAGAAGGTGGCCCGGGCGGACCTCGCCTATGTCGCCGGGCGGGCGGGTCTGGACGATCTGGTGGAGAGCGTGGTCGTGGGCACCGTACTCGGCGACGCACTGTTCGCGGCGCTGAGACGGCTCGCCCAGGCCGACAGCTCGGTCTGGATCTACGAGAACACCAAGGAAGGGAGCGCCGAGGACGAGCACGCCACAGGCGGGCGGGCGGGTTCGGTCGCGGGGAACGGGAAAGTCCCCGGCTGAGCACGGCCGGGGACTCGGGTGGAGAGGGTCAGGCGGCCTTCTCCTGCTCGCGCTCCACCTGCTCGTTCCACTCGCGCTTCACCGCGCGCCACGCCTCGTCGGCCTGGCCGAGTCGCCAGTACCCCGAGATCGACAGCTGTTCGCGCGGAACCTGACGCTCCAGCCGCAGATGACGGCGCAGCTCCTTCACGAACCCGGCCTCGCCGTGGACGAACGCGCAGAGCGTGCCCTCGGGGAACTCCAGCGCGGTCACTGCCGCCACCAGGGCCTCGCCGACCGGGCGGCCCGCGCGGTGCAGCCAGGTGATCTCCATGCCCTCCGGCGTCACGGTCTTCTGCACCTCGTCGGCGCTCTCGACCTCGACGAACGCATGACCACGGGCGCCCCTCGGCATCTGCTCCAGCGTCGCGGCGATCGCGGGCAGCGCACTCTCGTCGCCCACCAGCAGGTGCCAGTCCGCGGCCGGGTCCGGGGCGTAACCACCGCCGGGGCCGAGGATGCGCAGGGTGTCGCCGGCCTGCGCCCGGGCCGCCCAGGGGCCGGCGAGGCCCTCGTCGCCGTGCACGACGAAGTCGATCGCCAGCTCACGGCTGACCGCGTCCCAACTGCGGACCGTGTACGTGCGATTGGCGGGCCACTGCTCGCGCGGGAACTCCTCGCGGATCCGGTCCATGTCGAACGGCTCCGGGTAGCTGACGCCCGCGGGAGTGAACTGCAGCTTCACATAGTGGTCGGTGTAGCGGTCGAGAGCGAAGCCGGCCAGCCCCTCGCCGCCGAGGACGACACGCACCATGTGGGGCGTGATGCGCTCGGAGCGCAGCACCTGCGCCTCGTAGGGCTTCGGCGACTTGCGGGCCGGTCGTTCTGCCACGGCGGTCTCCCAGAACTCGTGCGCGATACTTAGGCTTGCCTAAGTTAACACCTCAGGAGTGGAGAGTGGACAGCAGCCGCATCAGCGCGCCGCCGAGACCCCACTGCGCCGCGAGCTCGTTCAGAGTCTCCGGGTGGCGCGGCTCGGTGGGCAGCGCGGGGTCGAAGCCGGGCAGCGGGACATCCGCCGCGACCCGCACGACCGTCGGCGCCACCGCCACGTAGTCCCTGGCCTCGTCCAGCCGCTTGCGCTGCGAGGGGGTGAGCCTGGAGGTCCGGTCGTCGACGGCGGCCATGATCCCCGCCAGATCGCCGTACGCGTCCAACAGCTTGGTCGCCGTCTTCTCGCCGATCCCGGGCACACCCGGAAGCCCGTCGCTCGGATCACCGCGCAGCAGCGCCAGATCCACATACCCCGGGCCGTCCACGCCGTACTTCTCGCGCAGCCAGGCCTCGTCCGTGGTCTGCAGCGTCCCGACGCCCTTGAGCGGATAGAGGACCCGCCGGCCGCGTGCGTCGTCGACGAGCTGGAACAGGTCGCGGTCGCCGGTGACGATGTCGACCGGGCCGGTGGCGCGCGCGGTGAGCGTGCCGATGACGTCGTCCGCCTCGTACCCGTCGACGCCGACGCGGGCGATGCCGAGCGCGTCGAGCACATCGGCGATCACCGGGACCTGGGGAGCGAGCGTGTCCGGCACCTCCTCCTCGTCGGGGCCCTTCGGCGTCTCGACGGCGACACGGTGCGCCTTGTACGACGGGATCAGGTCCACCCGCCACTGCGGCCGCCAGTCGTTGTCCCAGCAGGCCACCAGGTCGTCCGGGTGGTGGTCCTGGACCAGGCGCGTGATGAAGTCGAGCAGACCTCGCACGGCGTTGACCGGGGTTCCGTCCGGAGCGCGGACCGAATCGGGGACCCCGAAGTAGGCCCGGAAGTAGAGGGAAGCGGTGTCGAGGAGCATCAGGCGTCGCGTCACACCCCGATGATGCCGCACCCCACCGACAGCCACCTGTCACGGTGTCCGCATCCTGCGCCGTGCGCCCCTCGTGACCTGGGCCACTCTTCCGTTTGGTCCGTGGAGACCAGGGCAGGCACGGACCCGGAGCAGGCCCCGTGCGATTTTCAACCATTGCATGGAGCAAACGGGCCGAACCCGTCTCGCTCCACGGTCTGCCGTCCCGGGGGTGGCGGACCGTTTTCGGTTCAACGCGCGAGGTGTATGTGTCCAGGCTGCAGGCCGAGAACTTGTACAAGGTGTTCGGCAGACGACCCGAGGAAGCGGTGAGCGCGCTCGAAAGCGGCACCGACCGTGGCGAGCTCCGGGCCGGCGGTACGACCGCAGCGGTGATCGATGCCTCGTTCGCCGTCGAACCGGGCCAGATCTTCGTCGTCATGGGTCTCTCCGGCTCCGGCAAGTCGACGCTGCTGCGGATGCTGAACGGGCTGCTCGAGCCCACCTCCGGACGCGTTCTCTTCGACGGCCAGGACCTCACCGCCCTGAGCCCGCGGGAGCTGCGCACCGTACGCTCCACGAAGATCAGCATGGTCTTCCAGCACTTCGCCCTCTTCCCGCACCGCAGCGTCCTCGAGAACGCCGGCTACGGCCTCGAGGTCCAGGGCGTTCCCCGCCCCGAGCGCGACCGGCGTGCCGCCGAGGCGCTCGAGCTGGCCGGCCTCGGCGGCTGGGAGAACTCCTGGCCCGACGAGCTCTCCGGCGGAATGCAGCAGCGCGTCGGCCTCGCCCGCGCGCTGGCGACCGACGCCGATCTGCTGCTGATGGACGAGTCGTTCAGCGCCCTCGACCCGCTGATCCGCCGCGACATGCAGGACCAGCTCCTGGAACTGCAGAAGCGGCTGAAGAAGACCATCGTCTTCATCACCCACGACCTCAACGAGGCCATGCGCCTCGGCGACCGGATCGCCGTGATGCGGGACGGCAGGATCGTCCAGCTCGGCACCGCCGAGGACATCCTCGTGACCCCGGCCAACGACTACGTCGCCTCCTTCACCCAGGACGTCGACCGCTCGCGGGTCCTCACCGCCGGCGCGATCATGGCCGACCCCGAGACGGCCTACGGCAGCAGGACGGACAGCGGCAAGGAGCTGAAGAACGCCCGCGACGTGCTCGCTGCGGCCCCCGCCACCGTCACCGCCGACACCCCGATCATCGAGCTGTTCACCCCCTGCTCCACCAGCGGCGTCCCCGTCGCGGTCACGGACGACGAGGGCGAACTCATCGGCGTCGTACCGCCCGCCCGGCTGCTCGCCGTGCTCGGCGAGCCGATGACACCGGCCGAACAGATGCAGGACGCGATCCCCGCGCAGAGCCTCGCCAAGACCGCCGCGTCCGACGCGGCCGACAAGGCGGTGGCCAGTGCCTAGGCTCAACATCGGCGACTGGGTCGACAGCGGCGTCAACTGGCTCCAGTCCCATCTCTCCTGGCTGTTCGACGCCATCAGCTCACTCGTCACCGGCATGTACGACGGCATCGACGGCGTGCTGTCCGCGCCCGAGCCGCTGCTCTTCGCCGGCATCCTCGCCGTCCTCGCCTGGTGGCTGCGCGGGCTCCTCGCCGGTGGGCTCGCCTTCGTCGGCTTCGCGCTGATCGACTCGATCGAGCTGTGGGACGACGCGATGTCGACCCTCTCCCTCGTGCTCGTCGCGACCATCGTCACGCTGGTGATCGCCGTCCCGCTCGGCATCTGGGCGTCGCGATCCAGGACGGTCAGCGCCGTCATCAGGCCGGTCCTGGACTTCATGCAGACCATGCCCGCGATGGTCTATCTGATCCCCGGCATCATCTTTTTCGGCGTCGGCGTGGTCCCCGGCATCATCGCCACCATCGTCTTTGCCCTGCCGCCCGGTGTCCGGATGACCGAGCTCGGCATCCGCCAGGTCGACGGGGAACTCGTCGAGGCCGCCGAGGCGTTCGGCACCACCCCGCGCAACACCCTGCTGCGCGTCCAGCTGCCGCTGGCCCTGCCCACGATCATGGCCGGCATCAACCAGGTCATCATGCTGGGCCTGTCCATGGTCGTCATCGCCGGCATGGTCGGCGGCGGCGGGCTCGGTGGCGCCGTCTACCGCGCCATCGGCAATGTCGACATCGGTCTCGGCTTCGAGGCGGGCATCTCCATCGTCATCCTCGCCATGTACCTGGACCGGATCACCGGCGCGCTCGGCCGCCAGGTCTCCCCGCTGGGCCGCCGCGCGGTGGCCCAGGCCAAGGCGCTGACCGGCGGGCTGAAGATCTGGAACCACCGGCCCCAGCCCGTCGTCGCGGTCGTCGGCGCCGTGATCCTCGCGCTGGTCGCGGGCGGCATGGGCGTCTTCGGCGGCAGCACGGACTCCGGCACGTCCGGCGCCTCCGACGTCGGCAAGGGCAAGAAGGTCTCCATCGGCTACATCCCCTGGGACGAGGGCATCGCCTCCACCTTCCTCTGGAAGGAGCTGCTGGAGCAGCGCGGCTTCGAGGTCGAGACCAAGCAGTTGGAGGCCGGATCGCTCTACACCGGCCTCGCCGGCGGTCAGATCGACTTCCAGACCGACGCATGGCTGCCCGTCACCCACGCCCAGTACTGGAAGAAGTACCAGAACAAGCTGGAGGACCTCGGCCCCTGGTACGGCCCCACCTCGCTGGAGCTCTCGGTCCCCTCGTACATGAAGGGGATCGACTCGCTCGAGGATCTCCAGGGCAAGTCCGCACGGTTCAAGGGCCGGATCATCGGCATCGAGCCGAGCGCCGGGATGATGGGCCTTCTCAAGGACAAGGTGCTCAAGCAGTACGGCCTGGAAGGCGAGTACAAGGTCGTCGACGGGTCGACGCCCGGCATGCTGGCCGAGCTGAAGCGTGCGTACGAGAAGAAGGAACCGATCGTCACCACGCTGTGGTCGCCGCACTGGGCCTACAGCAGCTACGACCTGAAGAAGCTCGGCGACCCGCAGACGGCCTGGGGCAAGGGCGACGGCGTGCACACCCTGGCACGCAAGGGCTTCGCCGCCGACAATGCACAGGTCGGCAAGTGGCTCAAGAGCTTCAAGATGACCGAGAAGCAGCTCACGGACCTCGAAGCGACGATCCAGAAGACAGGCAAGGGCAAGGAGCAGGAAGCCGTCCGCGCCTGGCTCGAGGAGAACCCAGGTCTCGCCGACAAGTGGACCCCGGTCGCCAAGGCCGGCAAGGCCGCGAAGGGGTGAGGGTGTCGATCCGCTCGAGGATCTCCGGGGCCGTGGTGGAGAGTTCACCGGGCGGATCGTCGGAATCGCGCCGGACGCCGGGGCCGTGAACAACCCCCCGCCGGTCCGGAGTACGAGATCCGGGAGTGCGGAACGGGACCGGAGAAGGCGGCGGTGAAGGCCCGGTTGACGGGAAACGCGGGCATCGCCGACCGCACGGCTCCGACGTAGTTGTCACTCTGTGGAACGGGGTGGTTCTCGCCAGTGGCGGGAGCCACCCCGTCCGGCATTCCCCCGCCGGAGCCCGGTCGTGACACGTATGCGGGAGAAACCTGAGCCGGAAGCTGCGTAAGGTGAGACAGAACGAGGGAAGGGGGACCCGGCGATGGACGCGAAGGACGGCAAGGACCCGAAGGAGACCGAACGTCTCCGGGTGGGCGCCGCCGTGCGCAGGCGCCGCCGGGCGCTCGACCTGACGCTGGCCGCGGTCGCCGCCCGCAGCGGTCTGTCCGTGCCCTTTCTCAGCCAGGTCGAGAACGAACGGGCCCGGCCCAGCATGCGCTCGCTCCAGCGGGTCGCCGACGCCCTGGAGACCACCGCGGGCCGGCTGCTCGCCGCGTCCGACGCCGCACGTACCGTCGCCGTCGTACGCGCCACGGCCGCCGACGACGCGCCCGCCGAGCCCGGCACCCGGCGGCTCGTCCACGGACAGCACCAGCTCGAAGCGCTGGAGTTCACCGGGGAGCACGACACCGGCGGCGAGTTCCAGCACCGCAACGACGAGTTGATGTACGTCGCCGACGGCGCCGTGGAGGTCGAGGCCGAGGGCCGCGCCTACCGGCTGGTGCGCGGCGACACCCTCTTTCTGTCCGGCGGGGTCCGCCACCGCTGGCGCGCGGCCGACGCCGACACCCGCATCGTGGTGGTCACGGTCGCCGAGCACATCGAGACGCCGGAGCCGTGATCCGGGTCGTCTCGCTGGTGCCGTCGCTGACCGAGGCGGTCGCCGTCAGCGCACCGGGGATGCTCGTCGGCGCCACCGACTGGTGCACCCACCCGGCAGCTCTCGACGTCGTCCGCATCGGCGGCACCAAGAATCCCGACGTGGCCGCCGTGATCGCGCTGAGGCCCGATCTGGTGATCGCGAACGAGGAGGAGAACCGGGAGCCGGACCTGGCCGAGCTCCGGGCGGCGGGGATCGAGGTGCTGGTCACCGAGGTGCGCGATCTGGACCAGGCCTTCCGTGAGCTCTACCGGGTACTGGTGACCGCCTGCGGGCTGCCCCGGCCGCGGTGGCTCGACGAGGCGGCTGACGCCTGGTCGGCGGTCGTGCCGCTGGGCGAGTACCGGGCCGTCGTGCCGATCTGGCGGCGGCCGTGGATGGTCCTCGGGCGGGACACCTTCGCCGGTGATCTGCTGGCCAGGCTGGGGCTGGCCAATGCCTACGGCGGCCACGCCGAGCGCTACCCCCGCATTGCGCTGGACGAACTGCGGGACTGCGGTGCCGGGTTGGTGGTTCTGCCCGACGAGCCGTACCGCTTCACGGCGGACGACGGACCGGAGGCGTTCGAAGGGCTGCCCGCCGCGCTCGTCAGCGGCCGCCATCTCACCTGGTACGGGCCCTCGTTGACCGAGGCACCGGCCGTGCTCGGCGAGGCGGTCCGGCAGGCCGGCCGCACCCGCTAGGCCGCCGGAATCACGTGGCGACGGGCTCCGCGAGCAGCGCACCGCTCAGCAGACCGCGCAGGGTGCGGACCCCGGCCACGGCCCACGCCGCGACGAGCAGGACGTACAGACCGGCCGCCAGCCAGGCCAGAGCCTGCAGCCCCGTGTGGTGTGCGAGGCCCGCCGCGCCGGTCACGCAGGTGCCGACCGGGAAGGTGAAGGCCCACCAGCTCATCGCGAACGGCATGCCCTGCCGCGCGGCCCGCAGCACCATCGCACCGGCGAGCGCCAGCCACATCAACGCGAAGCCCATCACCGGGACCCCGTAGATGACGGCGAACGTGCCGAAACCCGAGGCGTACGGTGCCTGGATCGCGCTCGGAGCCACCTCCGCCAGCTTGTTGACGGCGGTGGTCGACTGGCCGAGCGGGCCGAGGACCAGGAAGAGCGTCGGGGTGAGAACCAACGGCAGCGGCCCGTGGTGCACCAGCCGGGACAGGACCATCGGCAGGATCACGAGCGTGGCCAGGAGGCTGATGCCGAACATGGCGTAGCTCCCCAGCAGCAGTGCCTCCCGCCACTGCCCGGCCGGCAGGTGCGGAACCAGCAGCGGGCCGAGGGACGCGGCGACCATGGGGGAGACGACGGGCAGCAGCCACACAGGCGATGCGGTGCCGGGGGCCACGGGATGGCGCACGACCATCAGATACGGGACGACGACCGCCGCGGCGAGGCCGGTGAGGGTGCCGACGACGAACAGCACCGCCGCCACCGCCACCGCCGCCGGTTCGCCGATCACGCCCTGGCCGACGGTGATCGTGCCGATGCCGACGGCCAGCATGGCCATCGACAGGCAGCCGTAGAAGGGCGCCATCGCGGGGTCGACGAGATGCTCACGGGCCTGGTCACGATGGTGCACCCAGTGCGCGGCCCGGCCGGACAGGACCAGCAGCAGCATCGCGGCGGACAGCGCCCAGATCGCGGCGCAGACGGTCCACAGGCCCGGGACGTCGTAGGGCAGCGCGACGCCCGCGTTGGCGACGATGGCGGTGCCCATGACGGTCGCGTACCAGTTGGGGCCGAAGTGGCGCAGGGACGGCAGCCGTACGGTCGTCAGAGAGGCGGACGCCACGGTGGTGGTGCGTTTGTGGGGGTGCACGGCGATGACCATGTCTCCACTGTCACGCCGGATGCCGCCCCCCACCAGGGATCCTTTTCCTATGGCCCCATAAGCTGGATTTATGAGCAAGAGCGATACGGGCGAGCAGGGCGACCGGGCGCCGCTGGCACACCGGGTTCCGGACCTGGGTGCCATGGAGCTGCTGCTGGCCGTCGCCCGGCACGGCAGCCTGGGCCGGGCCGCGCGGGAGGTCGGCATCACGCAGCCCGCCGCGAGCAGCCGGATCCGCTCGATGGAGCGGCAGCTGGGGGTTGCGCTGGTCGACCGGTCGCCACGGGGTTCGCGGCTCACCGACGCGGGAGCGCTGGTCACGGACTGGGCACGGCGGGTGGTGGAGGCGGCGGAGGCGTTCGACGTGGGGACGCAGGCGCTGCGCGGGCGACGGGACTCGCGGCTGCGCGTCGCCGCGTCGATGACCATCGCGGAGTATCTGCTGCCCGGGTGGCTCATCGCGCTCCGCGGGCAGCGGCCGGGAACGGCGGTCTCCCTGCTCGCCGGCAATTCGGCGACGGTGGCCCAGCAGCTCCTGGCGGGTGAGGCGGACCTCGGCTTCGTCGAGGGCCTGTCGGTGCCGGACGGTCTGGACGGGACGGTGATCGGCCAGGACCGTCTGCTGGTGGTCGTGGCGCCCGGTCACCCGTGGGCACGCCGTCGCCGCGCGCTCACGGCCCGGGAACTGGCGACGGAACCGCTGATCCTGCGCGAGCGGGGCTCGGGCACCCGGCAGGTGCTGGACTCGGCACTCGCGAAGTGCGGGGGAGTGGCGGAGCCCCTGCTGGAGCTGGCGTCGACGACGGCGGTGAAGGCGGCGGCGGTGAGCGGCGCGGGACCTGCGGTCCTGAGCGAACTCGCGGTGACGGAGGAGGTCTCGGCGCGCCGGCTGACGGAGATCCCGCTGGAGGGCGTGAGCCTGCGCCGGTCGCTGCGCGCGGTCTGGCCGACCTCGCACCGGCCGACCGGCCCGGCGCGCGATCTGCTGACACTGACGCGGGGGTGACAGGGGTCCGGTGGCCGGCTCAGGCCGCCGACGCCTCCACCAGTGCCCGCATCACCCGCACGTCGTCGCCCATCTCCGGGTGCCACTGCACTCCCAGCACCCATCCGTCCGCCGTCTCGACGGCCTCCACCGTCCCGTCCTCCGCGTACGCACTGGGGACCAGCGCCGGAGCCAGGACGTCCAGGGCCTGGTGATGATAGGTCGGGACCTTCGTCGGCTCGGGGGTGATCGACGCGAACCGCGTGCCGGGAACGGGCGTGACCGTGTGCGTGCCGAACAGGCCGACTCCTCCCACATGCCCGTCCAGGTGCTGCGCCAGCGTCCCGCCCAGCGCCACGTTCAGCAGCTGCATCCCCCGGCAGACCCCCAGCAGCGGTGTTCCCGCCGCCAGTGCCGCGTGGATCAGGGCCAGCTCCCATGCGTCCCGGTCCCGCGCGGGCGGGCCCGTACGGGGGTCCGGCTCGGCCCCGTACCGTACGGGCTCCACATCGGCGCCTCCGGCGATCACCAGGCCGTCCAGGCGGGCCACGGCCGCCTCCGCGGACGAGGCGTCCTCGTCCGGCGGGAGCAGGGCCGCGAGGCCGCCCGACGCCTGGACCATGCGGGGATACGCCGCCGGCACGAGCGCCGCGGGCAGCTCCCACACCCCCCACTTCGCGGGGTTCAGGTAGGTGGTGACGCCGATGAGCGGCTTGGACACGATGACTCCGTTCAGTTCCGTTCGAGTTCGGCTTCGGCCGCCGCAAGCGCCGCGAACTCCTCCTCCGGTGCCTTCGCCACCAGATGATGGCGACTGTAGAACGCGAAGTACGCGAGGGCCACGGCGTAGACGCCCAGCGCCATGAACGCCGCGTCCTTGTCCACCAGGAACGTCGCGACCAGCGCGGACAGCGCCAGGACGAACGCGACGGCCGAGGTGAGCGTGCCGCCGGGCGTCCGGTACGGCCGGGGCAGTTCCGGTTCGCGGCGGCGCAGCACGATGTGCGAGAGCGCCATCAGGGCGTAGCTGATCGTCGCGCCGAAGACCGCGATGTTCAGCATCCGCGCGCCGTTGCCCGTGCCCGCCGCGAGGGCGAAGCCGATCGCTCCCGGGATCAGCAGACCGAGATACGGGGACTTGCGGCGGCTGGTCAGCGACAGGAAGCGCGGCAGATATCCGGCCCGGGAGAGCGCGAAGAGCTGGCGGGAGCCCGCGTAGATCAGCGAGAAGAACGACGCGACCAGGCCCGCGAGCCCCGCGTAGTTGACGAAGCGGCTCAGCGGGGTGGGGTCTCCGTCGCTCTGCAGCGCGACCACCAGCGGGTTTCCGGCCTCCTTGATCGCGTCGGCGCCCTGGGCGCCCGTCGCGGCGAAGAAGGTCAGGACCGCGAGCAGCGCCAGGATGCCCATGGAGATCGAGAGCGCCTTCGGCATCGAGCGGACGGGGTCCTTCGCCTCCTCGGCCGCCAGCGGCACGCCCTCGACCCCGAGGAAGAACCACATGCCGAAGGGGAACGCCGCCCAGATGCCGAGCAGACCGAACGGCAGCCAGGAGCCCGCCCCAAACGCGTCCTTGTCGACCGGGATGTCGTCCAGGCCGCCGGCGCTGAAGTCGGTGAACGCGCCGACCGCGAAGATCAGCAGCGCCGCGACCGCGATCGCGGTCACCACGAGGCTGAACCGCAGCGCCTCGCCGACGCCCCAGAGGTGGATGCCGATGAAGATCACGAAGCAGGCGAGGTAGACCGGCCACCCCGACTCCAGGCCGAACAGCTTGAGCGACTCGACATAGTCGCCGATGAAGATGCATATCGCGGCGGGAGCGAGGATGTACTCGATCAGGATCGCCGTACCGGTGAGGAATCCGCCCCAGGTGCCGAGCGCCCGGCGGGCGAAGCCGTAACCGCCGCCGGCGGTGGGCAGGATCGCCGACAGCTCGGCGAGCGCGAAGACGAGACAGGCGTACATCACGCCCATGAGCAGGGTGGCGATCGCGAGCCCGCCGAAGCCGCCTTTGGACAGGCCGATGTTCCAGCCCGAGAAGTCGCCGGAGACGACATACGCGACGCCGAGTCCGGTGAGCAGAAGCCAGCCTGCGCTGCCCCGGCGCAGGGCGCGCCGCTGCAGATAGTCGTCGTCGGCTGGGGTAATGGTGCGCTGAGTGGTGCCTTCGGCCATGAGTCGCTCCTGGCAGTCAAAGGTTTGTGCGGACACCTTTGCGGCACCGATCGGGAATGCGCAACCCCTGTGCGTTAAGCGGAGGTTACGGATCACTGCGCGAGCCGGTCCGCGGACCGCACCGGGCGTCCTGTCAGGACAGAAAGCCGCGCAGCAGCGCCGCCGTGCCCTCGCAGTGCTCGCGCATCACCTCTCGTGCGCCGTCCGCGTCCCCGTCCAGCACCGCCTCGACCAGCGCGGTGTGCTGGTGCTGGGAGTGCTCGAGGTTGCGGACGAGCAGCGGGATGCAGTCGAGCAGGTCGTTCAGGGTGGCCCGCACGGCGGCGTACTGCGCGGTCAGCGTCGGTGATCCGGACAGTTCGGCCAGCGTCAGGTGCAGCAGGGTGTCCGCGCGCCGGTAGTCGGCGAGCGGTGCGTCATGGGTCGCGCTCAGCGCCGTACGCAGGCGCTTCGTGTCCGCGCCGGCCAGTCCGTGCGCGGCGCACAGTCCCGCGGCCCCCACTTCCAGCACCTCCCGGAAGCGCAGGGTGTCCTCGACGTCGACCGCCGCCACGCGCCGGCGCAGCTCGTCCTCGCCGTGGGCGTCGGGCCGGCTGAGCACGAACGTTCCGCCGTAGCGGCCGCGCCTGCTCTCCACGAGACCCTGGTCGGTGAGGACCTTCAGTACCTCGCGCAGGGTGACCCGGCTGATGCCCATCCGCTCCGCCAGTTCACGCTCGGCGGGCAGCCGCTCGCCGCCGGAGACCAGTCCGAGACGCAGCAGCTGGAGAATCTGCTCGAGTGCTTCCTCGAAGCCGTTGCCCGCGCGTACGGGGCGCAGTACGGGTGTCAGCCGGTCGGCCGGATCGTTTGTCTTCACCACGTCGCCGTTTCCTCTTCCCAGGCAATGGTCTTCAGTAATACCTTATGGCTTCCGGCTGACCCAAGGAGGCGTAATCCCGTGGCAGACCGCAAACCCCCGCTCGGGGTCGAGGAGCTCCGTGCCCTCGTCGCGAGCGGTGAGATCGACACCGTCGTCCTGGCCTTTCCCGATATGCAGGGAAGGCTCCAGGGCAAGCGGTTCGCCGCATCGTTCTTCCTGGACGAGGTCCTCGAGCACGGCACCGAGGGCTGCAACTATCTCCTGGCCGTCGACACCGAGATGAACACCGTCGACGGATACGAGATGTCCTCCTGGGAGCGCGGCTACGGCGACTTCGCCATGCACCCCGACCTCGCCACCCTGCGCCGCGTCCCCTGGAACGAGGGCACCGCGCTGCTCGTCGCCGACCTCGCCTGGAACGACGGCGGCCCGGTCGTCGCCGCTCCGCGGCAGGTCCTGCGCCGCCAGCTGGAGCGCCTCGCCGAGCACGGCTTCACCGCGAACGTGGGCACCGAGCTCGAGTTCATCGTCTTCAAGGACAGCTACGAAGAGGCCTGGGACCGCAACTACCGCGACCTCACGCCGGCCAACCAGTACAACATCGACTACTCCGTCCTCGGCACCGGCCGCATCGAGCCCCTGCTGCGCCGCATCCGCAACGAGATGGCGGCGGCGGGACTGGTCGTCGAATCCGCCAAGGGCGAGTGCAACCCCGGCCAGCACGAGATCGCCTTCCGCTACGACGAAGCCCTCGTCACCTGCGACCAGCACGCGATCTACAAGACCGGGTCGAAGGAGATCGCCTCCCAGGAAGGCGTCTCGCTCACCTTCATGGCCAAGTTCAACGAGCGCGAGGGCAACTCCTGTCACATCCACCTCTCCCTCGCCGACGAGGACGGCCGCAATGTCATGGCCGGTGACGGTCCCGGCGGCATGTCCCCGGTCATGCGGCACTTCCTCGCGGGACAGCTGGCCGCCCTGCGCGACTTCTCCCTGCTGTACGCGCCGAACATCAACTCCTACAAGCGGTTCCAGCCCGGCTCCTTCGCGCCGACCGCCGTCGCCTGGGGCTACGACAACCGCACCTGTGCCCTGCGGGTCGTCGGCCACGGCCGCTCGATGCGCTTCGAGAACCGGCTGCCAGGCGGCGACGTCAACCCGCACCTCGCCGTCGCGGGCCTCGTCGCGGCGGGCCTGTACGGGATCGAGCAGAAGCTGGAACTTCCCGACGAGTGCACCGGGAACGCGTACACCGCCGGCTACGAGCAGGTTCCCACCACACTCCGCGAAGCGGCCGAGCTCTGGGAGAACAGCCCCATCGCCAAGGCCGCCTTCGGCGACGAAGTCGTCGCGCACTACCGCAACATGGCGCGGGTCGAGCTCGAGGCATTCGACGCCGCGGTGACCGACTGGGAGCTCCGCCGCTCCTTCGAACGTCTGTGAGGCACGTCTTGCCGAACGCCTACCACGAGGTCCTCAACCCCGCGACGGGTCAGGTCGTCGAGACCGTCGCGGCGACGAGTGCCGCCGAGGTCGACGCCGCTGTCGCACGGGCAGCCAAGGCCCAGCAAGGATGGTCGGCGGCCGCACCCGCCGACCGGGCCCGGCTGCTGCGCCGCTTCGCCGCCGTCGTCGACGACCACCTGGAAGAGCTCGCCCTGCTGGAGGTGAAGGAAGCAGGCCACACCATCGGCAACGCCCGCTGGGAGGCGGGCAATGTCCGCGACCTCCTCGACTTCTCGGCCGGGGGAGTGGAGCGCCTCAGCGGCCGCCAGATCCCCGTCGCCGGCGGCCTCGACATCACCATCCTCGAACCGCTCGGCGTCGTCGGGGTGATCGCGCCATGGAACTTCCCCATGCCGATCGCCGCCTGGGGCACCGCCCCGGCCCTCGCCGCCGGCAACGCCGTCCTTCTCAAACCGGCCGAGACCACACCGCTGACCGCGCTGCGCCTGGCCGAACTCGCCCTCGAAGCGGGCCTGCCGCAGCATCTCTTCCAGGTGCTGCCGGGCGCCGGTGACGTCGCAGGCAACGCGCTCGTCGAACATCCCGGCGTGGCCAAGATCGTGTTCACCGGCTCCACCCGGGTCGGCAAGCAGATCATGGCGAGCGGCGCCTCCCTGGTGAAACGCGTGACGCTCGAACTCGGCGGCAAGAGCCCGAACATCGTCTTCGCCGACTGCGACCTCGAAGCCGCCGTCGCCGCCACACCGATGTCCTTCCTCGACAACAGCGGACAGGACTGCTGCGCCCGTACCCGCATCCTGGTGCAGCGCTCGGTTCACGACCGATTCCTCGAACTCCTCGCGCCCGCCGTCGAGTCGGTCGTCGTCGGCGACCCCGCCGACGAGAAGACCCTGATGGGTCCGCTGATCTCGCAGACCCAGCTGGACCGGGTGCGCTCCTACGTCCCGGACTCCCTTCCCGGCATCCGCGGTACGGCACCGCAGGGCCCCGGCTTCTGGTTCCCGCCCACCGTCCTCACCCGCGTCGACGCCGACGCCCCGCCCGCCTGCGAAGAGGTCTTCGGTCCTGTCGCCGTCGTCCTGCCCTTCGACGACGAGGCCGACGCCGTCCGGCTCGCCAACGCCACCGAGTACGGCCTCTCCGGCTCGATCTGGACCCGTGACGTCGGCCGTGCCATCCGTGTCTCGCGTGCCGTCGCCGCCGGAAATCTCTCCGTCAACTCCCACAGCAGCGTCCGCTACTCGACCCCGTTCGGCGGCTACAAGCAGTCCGGCGTCGGCCGCGAGCTCGGCCCCGACGCGCTCACCGCATTCACCGAGACCAAGAACGTCTTCATCAGCACGGAGGCCTGAACACCATGACCGAAACCCCTGTCTGCCGCCGCCTGGTGGGCCGTACCGCAGTCGTCACCGGTGCCGGCAGCGGAATCGGCCTGGCCACCGCACGCCGACTCGCGTCCGAGGGTGCGAACGTCGTCTGCGGTGACATCGACGAGACCGCGGGCAAAGCCGCGGCCGACGAAGTCGGCGGCACGTTCGTCCGCGTGGACGTCACGGATGCCGAGCAGGTCGACGAGCTGTTCCGGACAGCGTTCGAGACCTACGGCTCCGTCGACATCGCCTTCAACAACGCCGGCATCTCGCCGCCCGACGACGACTCCATTCTCACGACCGGCCTCGACGCGTGGAAGCGGGTGCAGGAGGTCAACCTCACCTCCGTCTTCCTGTGCTGCAAGGCCGCCATCCCCTACATGCAGCGCCAGGGCCGGGGCTCCATCATCAACACCGCGTCGTTCGTGGCGGTCATGGGAGCGGCGACCTCCCAGATCGCGTACACCGCTTCCAAGGGCGGAGTCCTGGCGATGTCCCGCGAACTGGGAGTGCAGTTCGCCCGCGAGGGGATCCGCGTCAACGCGCTGTGCCCGGGGCCGGTGAACACCCCGCTCCTGCAGGAGCTGTTCGCCAAGGACCCCGAGCGGGCCGCGCGCCGGCTGGTGCACATTCCGGCCGGGCGGTTCGCCGAGGCGGACGAGATCGCGTCCGCGGTGGCCTTCCTGGCCAGCGACGACTCCTCGTTCATCAACGCGACGGACTTTCTCGTCGACGGCGGAATCGCGGGCGCGTACGTCACACCTGTGTAGTACGCCCGGGAGCGGTCGCCCTAGGGTTGGCGGATGAGCATGACGACACCGCCCGGCTGGTATCCGGACCCGACCGTGCCCGGCACCGAACGCTGGTGGGACGGCACCGCCTGGACCGCGCACACGCGCGCGGTCCAGGCGGTTGCCCCGGCTCCGGTCGCCGGGTTCGGCCCTCCGACCGTCCCGACGCTGCCGGTCACGCCCGCCCGGGGCCCGGGCCGGCTCCTCGCACTCGTCACCGCCGGTGTGGTGCTCGTCGGCGCGGTCGCGACCGGAGCGGTGCTGCTCGGCAAGGACGACGAAGGCGGCGAACCCGGGGCGGCGTCCGGCACCACCGTCGCCGCGTCGACCCCGGCCGACCCCGAGACCAGTCCGGAGCCCACCCCGTCCCCGAGCGGGACCGACGTCCTCACGGACCAGCTCAACGGCATCTCCATGCCCATCCCCGAAGGCTGGGAGAAGTCCGACAGCTCCCTCGACGAGGGCGCCACGATGGTCACCGACCTGACATACGACTGCCCGGCCGGCGGCTCCTCGCTCTGCCGCCACGGCCGTGTCTCGTCCACCGCCTCCGGCGGAACGACGGCGACCACACCCCAGCAGCTCGCCCGGCAGGACATTGTCGAAGCGGCGGACAGGGCGTACGGCGAGGACGTCCTCGGCAACAGCATCTACGGCGGCATCACCTCGCACACCGTCGTCAAGTCCCAGTCCCTGGCCGTCGCCGGGCGCGCGGGCCATCTGGTGCGCTGGAAGGTCGTCACGGGCAAGGGCCCCGGCGGCTGGGTCCAGTCGCTGGTCTTCCCCTCGACCGTCGGCACCGAGGCCATGGTCGTCGTCCGGTTCGCGTTCGACGCCGGCCCCGACGCTCCGGGCCTCGCCGAGATGGACCGGATCGCGGCGAGTATCCGGCCGATCGGGGACGCGACGAGCGGGGGCGTCGGCAGCAGCATCGGACCGAGCCGGTAGACGCCGCGGCACCTCGCGCCGAAGGTGCGCACGGCGGCTGTGGGATCCCGGAGCCGGACAGGGCCTAGAGGAAGGTGCGGCCCTCGCCCCGGTACGTGGGTGCGGAGCCGGTCACGCGGTCGCCCTCGATCAGGTGCAGGGTGTCGAAGCGCTCGCACATCTCGCCGGCCTTGGCGTGCCGGAACCACACCTTGTCGCCGATCAGCAGATCGTCCGCGGGGGAACCGAGCAGCGGGGTCTGCACCTCGCCCGCGCCCTCCTGCGGGTCGTAGCGCAGCCCCTCGGGGAGATAGGGGACGGGTGACCGGTCCGCTCCGGCGGCACCGGACGCCGGGTAGCCCCCGCCGAGCACCGTCACCACGCCCACGCCGGGACGGCGCACCACCGGCTGGGCGAACAGTGCGGAGGGGCGGCCGGTGAACGACGTGTAGTTGTCGAAGAGCCGCGGGACGTACAGCCCGGAGCCCGCCGCGATCTCGGTCACCGCGTCCTCGGCCGCCGTGTGCTGCACGCTGCCCGTGCCGCCGCCGTTGACGAACTCCAGGTCCGGGGTCACGGCCCGCACCGCGCGCACCACGGCGGCCCGTCGCCCGGCCAGCTCCTTGCGGGCCGCGTGCTGCATGAGCCTGATCGCCCGCGAACGCACCGGCCGCCCGCCGATCGCGTCGCCGACGCCCGCGATGTGGCCCTCGTACGCCATCAGCCCCACCAGCCGGAAACCCGGCCGGCGGGCGATCGACCGGGCCAGCTCGGCCAGCTGGGCCGGCTCACGCAGCGGCGAACGGCGCGCCCCGACGCGTACCCGGCCGTTGAACAGATGCAGTGCGGTGTCCAGTTCCAGACAGACCCGGATCTCCTCCGTGCCGCCCGCGCGCGACCGGTCGATCAGTTCCAGCTGAGCCGCGTCGTCGATCATCACGGTGACGGCGGCCGCCAGCTTGGGGTCCGCGGCGAGCTCGGCGTAGCCCGTGCGGTCCGCGGAGGGGTAGGCCAGCAGGACGTCGTCGAACCCGGCCCGCGCCAGCCACAGCGACTCGGCCAGCGTGTACGACATGATCCCGGCGAACCCGTCCCGGGCCAGCACCCGCTCCAGCAGGGCCCGGCAGCGAACGGACTTGCTCGCCACCCGGATGGGCTTGCCCGCCGCCCTGCGCACGAGATCGTCGGCGTTGGCGTCGAAGGCCTCGAGATCGACGACGGCGATCGGAGCGTCGAGATGGGCGGTGGCCCTGTCGTAGCGGGCGCGGTCAGCGGCGCGGGGAGTCATGGCCCGAGCTTGCCAGACCGGAATACCCCGGGGTAGGGGGACGATTTGGGCAGATCCCCTCGGAGGCGGGGACTCGGTGCCGCGGAGGGCGTGACTCCCCGTAGAGTGACCACACGCGGTGACGAACGGGCGTGCCCCGAAAGGCGATCCGTTGGTGCACGTGAACGAGACCTGGGGGGCCGGATGAGCACGGAGGCGCAGCGCCCTCCCGGCCCCGATGAACCGCCCCCGCCGCCCCCCTCCCGCATCACGGACGCCCTGGTCCCGCCGGAGCCCCCGAGGACGCTCCGCCCCTCGGGCATCCGCAACCTGCTCCCCCCGGAACCCCCGCACCGCCCGGAACCCGCGCCGTCCTGGACCCCGACGCCACCGTCGCACCGCCCCGACGTGCATGCGCCACGCCCCGGCACGACGCCCGCGACCCCGGCCTCGGGCGGCTCGCGCGCTGACGCCCCGACCGGTCGGCAGGCTTCTGCCCCCGCCCCCGCTCATGGTGTCCGGCCGCCGTCCGCGGGCCGCGCTGCCGCAGAGGCGCAGCGCCCTGCCGGTCACCGCCCGGCGGCGGAGGCGCCGACCTCGTCCGGTCGGTCGGGTGCCGCCCGCCAGGACGGTGCCTTCGGCGAACCGCGACCTGTTGCACCGACTGGTCGGCAGGCTTCCGCCGCCGCTCACGGTGTCCGGCCGCCGTCCGCAGCCGCGGGTGCCGCGCCGGAGCCGCGCCGTGCCGACGCCCCGCAGGCTTCCGCCCCCGCACGACCTGAAGCACCGCCGTCCACCCGGTCCGGTGGGGCGGGTGCCTCGGCGCCGCGCCCCGGCGGCGTCGCGGGTGGTTTCCCCGCAGCGCGGGAATCTCGGCCGGTGAGCCGGCCCGGCGGGGCCGGCCCGGACCGCCTTCGCCCGCAGGCGTCGGACTCGGAGGCGCAGCGCCGTGCCGGTCACCGCCCGGCGGCGGAGGCGCCGACCTCGTCCGGTCGGTCGGGTGCTGCCCGCGAGGACGGTGCGTTCGGCGAGCCGCGACCTGCGCCGACCGGTCGGCAGGCCCCCGCCCCCGCTCATGGTGTCCGGCCGCCGTCCGATGGCCGCGCAGCCGCGGGTGCCGCGGAGGCGCAGCGCCGTGCCGGTCACCGCCCCGCAGCGGAGGCGCCGACCTCGTCCGGTCGGCCCGGTGCCGCCCGCCAGGACGGTGCCTTCGGTGAGCCGCGCCGTGATGGCGCCCCGCAGGCCTTCGCCCCCGCACGACCTGCGGCACCGCCGTCCGCCCGGCCGAGTGCGGCGGGTGCCGCGGAGGGGTCGCGTTCCGCCGGCGACTCGCGCGGTCACCGTCCCTCGCACGACGCGCGTCCGCAGACGTCCGGTCGCGGACCAACCCGCCCGGGCACGGCCTTCGGCGAGCCCCGGCCTGCCGCTCCGGCCGGTCGGCAGGCTTCCGCGCCCGCACGCGATGTCCGGCCGCCGTCCGGTGCTTCGGAGCCGCGCCGTGCCGACGCCCCGCAAGCGCCCGCGCCCGCCCGCCCCGCAGAAACGTCGCGCACCGCCGACACGTCAGGCGGCCACCGTCCCCTGCGGACGCACAATCCGGCCGCGCCCGCGTCCGCCGACGACGCTCCTACCGGCGTGCCGTCCGCCCGGGCCGCGGGCGAGGCGTTCGCGTCGAGGATCATGGAGCCGCCCGAGGCTCCCGCCGTCGAGACCACCACCCGGCTGCGCCCCATCGGCGCACCCCGGGCGGGCGCGAACCCGCCTCCGCTCCCCGAGGCGCCGCCGCGGCCCGCCGGTTCGCCACGGCGCAGGGGTGTCGGGGCGGTTGACCTCACGCCGCGCCCCGGTGCGACACGGCCCGCGGCGCACGTGTGGGTGCCGCCGGAGACGCCCGCCGAGATGACCACCCGGCTGCGTCCCGTACGCACCCGCCGCCCCGTCCGTACCCTCGGCGCTGTCACCTGTGTCGTCCTGGGGCTCGGGCTCATCGGCGGTGCCGCCACCGGCAGCTGGCTCACCGGGGACTCGAGCGCCGACACCACCGGCGGTACCGCGTACACCGACGCCCGCACCCTGTGGCACAACGCCCCCGTGGACTCCCTCTTCCCGCCCGCACTCGACGGGGACGGCACGGGCCCCGGCGGTGCCGACCGGAAGTGGACACGGATCGCCGTCGCCCCCGATGCCGACTGCGCGACCACGCTCGACCCGCTGCTGGCCAAGACCCTGCAGGCTGTCGGCTGCGTACGCGTGCTGCGCGCCACGTACACGGATGCGACCGCCAGCAACGTCACCACCGTCGGGATGATCTTCACCGAGGCCGACGGGGACGCGATGGACGCCCTGAAGTCCCGCCTCAACAACGAGGGCCTCGCCGAGCGCCCCGACTTGATGCCCCGCGCCTTCCCCGCCAAGGGAACGGTCGCCGCCGGCTTCGGCGACGCGCAGCGCGCCAGCTGGACGCTCGACGTCATCAGCGAGGCTCCCGTGATCGTCTACGCCGTCTCCGGCTTCGCCGACGGCCGTACGGTCAACGACCCGCAGCCCGCCGACGAGGCCGAGGCCGCCGGAGCGACCAACGCGCCCGCCCAGGCCGGACTCGGCCACGAGGCCAACGGCCTCGCGGACGGCATCGGCAGCGCACTGCGCAGGACCCTCAGCACGGCCACGGAGGTGCCGGAATGATCGGAACCCGCCGTCGCCACCGCATCGGCGCCGTACTCGCGGCGGCCGCCTTCGCGGTCCTGCCTGCCACCCCCGCGCACGCGGACGGCATACGGGCCCAGCAGTGGGGCCTGGAGGCGATGAACACCGACGAGGCCTGGCGTACCACCAAGGGCACCGGAATCACGGTCGCCGTGCTCGACACCGGTGTCGACGACGAGCACCCCGACCTCGCGGGCTCCGTCCTGCCGGGCAAGGACTTCATCGGCTTCGGCGCGACGCGCGGCGACCGGGCCTGGGCCCGCCACGGCACCGCCATGGCGGGCATCGTCGCGGCCCACGGCCACGGCCCCGGCCAGGAGGACGGCGTCATGGGCATCGCGCCCGAGGCGAAGATCCTTCCCGTCCGGGTCATCCTCGAAGGCACCGACGCGGCCCGCGAGAAGGCCCGCAAGTCCCGTGGCACGGCGCTCGCCCAGGGCATCCGCTGGGCGGCCGACCAGGGCGCCGACGTGATCAACATGTCACTCGGCGACGACAGCGAGTCCGCGCACGCGGAGGCCGGCGAGGACGCGGCGGTCCAGTACGCCCTCGCCAAGGGTTCCGTGATCGTCGCCTCCGCCGGCAACGGCGGCGAGAAGGGCGACCACATCTCGTACCCCGCCGCCTATCCCGGCGTGATCGCGGTGACGGCTGTCGACCGCTTCGGCACCCACGCCGCGTTCTCCACCCGCCGCTGGTACGCCACCGTCAGCGCGCCCGGGGTCGACATCGTCATCCCGGACCCGGACCAGAAGTACTACCAGGGCTGGGGCACCAGCGCGGCCGCCGCCTTCGTATCGGGAGCGGTCGCGCTCGTACGGGCCGCCCACCCCGGTCTGACACCGGCCCAGATCAAGAAGCTCCTCGCCGACACCGCGCGCAACGGCCCGAAGGGCGGCCGTGACGACGCCAAGGGCTACGGCACGGTCGACCCGGCGGCCGCGATCAAGGCGGCAGCGAAGCTGCGCCCCGCGGATCTCAAGGCCGCCAAGGCGGGTTACGGCAACCAGTACTTCGGCAAGGGGCCCGACGCGCGCAAGGCCGCCGCGGAACCGGCCGGGTGGCTCGCCCCGCTGGCGGGCGGTCTCGGCGCGCTCGTCCTCGCCGGGGCCGTCGTGCTCTGGCGCGGCGGCCGGCTCACCCGGTCCTGACCGCCGCCAGCACCGCCGCCTCCACCAGCGCGACGCCCGCGTCCTTGGTCGTGTGCCCGGCCGAGAGGACCGCGATCAGGACGACACGGCTTCCCACCGTGACCCGGCCGATGCTGTTGACGTCCCACAGGCCGGTCGCGGTCCGCGGCATCCAGCCGTTCTTGAGGGCCCAGTCGGCGCCGGCCGCCGACACACCCCAGTCCTGGTCGGCCGCTATGCGCTCCATCAGCCCGGCGGCGTAGCTCCGCGATGCCTCGGTCAGGACCGAGTCCTTGCCGAAGAGGGCCTGCAGCAGTGCCACTTGGTCGCGGGCCGTTGTCCGGGTCAGCCCCCAGGCGGCGTCCCCGGACGTCTCGCTCAGTCCGAGCCGGGCATTGGCCGCGTCGAGCCCGTCAGCCCCGCCGATCGCGGTGAACAGCGCCGTGGCGGCGTCGTTGTCGCTGAGCCGGATCATGGCGTCCGTACGGGTCCGCTCCTCGGCGGTCAGGGACCGTCCGGCATCCTGCGCCGCGAGCAGCAGGGCCGCGAGGATGTCGGCCTTGACGATGCTGGCGGTGGCGTACGGGCCGTCGCCGTACACCGCGCTCTCCCCACTGGTGGTGTCGAACACGGCGAGCGACAGCGAGGCGCCGGACCGACGCACCACCGGTTCGACCGCGGCGGCCAGCATCGCATCGGGATTCACGGCAGCCTCGGCGTTGTCGGGGGTCCCCGCCGCGGAGGCAGCGGGCGAGGCCGACGATACGGCGGCGGAGGGCACCGCGTCCGGAGGGTGCCCGAGCGCGTACGCGCCCGCGGTCACGCAGACGGCAGCCAGGACGGCCACCGCCACCGGCAGGAGAAGCGCAGGTCTGCGGGTACGGGTTCCACGGCGGGCTCTGCGGCGACGAGACATGCGCCGGACGCTAGGAACGGCACCCGTCAATCAGCTGTGCCCCAGCTACGGATCCGATGAGAACCCGCCCCGGGATCCGGTGGGAAGCGGCAGCAGCCGCGGAGGTTAGGCTCGACGCGTGGCGCTCAAGAACATCCCGGACTCCGGTTTCTCCGACGACGACGGCACCGCCGACCCGGCCCTCCAGGCGGCGCTCGCCGCCTGGGCCGAGGACCGCGCCGCCGAGCGCCCCGTGCTCGAAGCACTGAAGGGCGCCCGGCTCCTCGTCCCCGTCGTCGCCGTGCTCGGCGAGACCGAGGAGGACCCCGAGACCGGTCTGCGGCGCGAGAAGACCAGCGACATGGCCGTGCCCACGCTGACCGCGGGCGACCGGCGTGCGCTGCCCGCCTTCACCTCGATCGATGCGCTCGCCCGCTGGGACCCCGCGGCCCGGCCCGTGGCCGTTCCGCTGCACCAGGCGCTCCAGGCGGCCGCCCATGAGAAGGCCGACACCCTGGTGCTCGACCTGGCAGGGCCGGTGCCGTACCAGTTGAGCGGCCGCGCGCTGCTGGCACTCGCGGAGGGCCGCACCAGCGTCGACCCGCTCGACGACCCGGCCGTCACGGGCGCGGTGCGTGATGTGGTCGCGTCCGAGCCGGCGGTGCTGCGCGCCCACCTCGGCCCGGGCAGCGCCGACGGCACCCTCGCGCTCGTGCTCGCCGCCGACGCCGTGCCGGCCGAGACCGCGCGCCGGGTGGCTGAGGCGCTGGCGGCCCATGACGCACTGAGGGCCCGCCTGGTGCGGGGCCTCGACCTGGCACTGTTGCCGGCCGCGGCCACGCCTCCCGGCGAGCCCCTGTTCGTCCGTGGATAGCCCGGTGTACAGGCAGCCTCGTCCGCGATGCGAGGGTCAGCCGTAGACGGGACCCGTGTACTTCTCGCCCGGCCCCTGCCCCGGCTCGTCGGCCACCAGCGATGCCTCGCGGAACGCCAGCTGCAGCGACTTCAGCCCGTCCCGCAGCGGCGCCGCGTGGAAGGAGCTGATCTCGGTCGTGCTGGCATCCAGCAGACCGGCGAGCGCGTGCACGAGCTTGCGCGCCTCGTCCAGGTCCTTGTGCTCGTCGCCGTCATCGGTCAGACCGAGCTTCACGGCGGCAGCGCTCATCAGGTTCACCGCGACCGTGACGATGACCTCGACGGCGGGGACCTCCGCGATGTCGCGGGCCATGGCGTCGAAGTCGGGGGACTCATTGGGGGTGGTCGCGTCACTCATGAGGCACACGATATGCCCACCGTCACCCGCCGCCGCGCCCTGCCCCGACGCTGCGAAACCCCCTGGTCCGCCGCTCCGGACACGTTCCCGGCCACCGGTTAGCTCCTTCCGGCCAGAGCTGCTAACCTTGTGTGACGACCGGCCGGACACATGTGTGCCCGGCCCACAAGTGGAGGCTCCGATCTCCCACCTGGCTGTCCCTCGGGACGGCGGGTCACCGGTCAGGCGGCGCCCATCGTTCCGTACGGACGATGGAAACCGCCCGATGTGCGCCCCGCGGTAGGCCGCGGCGGTGCTCCGGTATTCGAGGAGCTGCCGCCTGTGTCCCGTCCGGGGCATTTTTCGTGTTCCGGTGCGGTTGGTCTCATCACAAACAGACGTTACGCGGCTGTCTGCCAGACAGTCGTGTGGTGCTACCGAGGAGGATCCATCAGCGCCGAGCCCCGCATCAACGACCGGATTCGCGTTCCCGAAGTGCGACTTGTCGGTCCCAGCGGCGAGCAGGTCGGGATTGTTCCGCTTGCCAAGGCCCTCGAGCTTGCCCAGGAGTACGACCTCGACCTGGTCGAGGTCGCGGCGACCGCCCGGCCGCCCGTGTGCAAGCTCATGGACTACGGGAAGTTCAAGTACGAGTCGGCCATGAAGGCCCGTGAGGCGCGCAAGAACCAGGCGCACACGGTCATCAAGGAGATGAAGCTCCGGCCGAAGATCGACCCGCACGACTACGACACCAAGAAGGGTCACGTCGTACGGTTCCTGAAGCAGGGCGACAAGGTCAAGATCACGATCATGTTCCGTGGTCGTGAGCAGTCCCGCCCTGAGCTTGGCTTCCGCCTGCTGCAGCGTCTCGCTTCCGATGTCGAGGACCTCGGATTCATCGAGTCGAACCCGAAGCAGGACGGCCGGAACATGATCATGGTTCTTGGCCCGCACAAGAAGAAGACCGAGGCCATGGCCGAGGCCCGTGAGGCCCAGGCCGCACGTAAGGCCGACCGTGGTGGCAAGGCTCCCGCCGACGAGGCAGAGGCAGCCGAGGCACCCACCGAGACGCCCTCCGAGGCGTGACCCGAGGGGCTGCCACCCAGGCGGCCCCGGGTTCCGCCCGGATCCAGCAACCAAAGATCTGACGCTCCCGCAGTCCGGTGCCCGCACCGGGGGAGCGCCACTGATGAGGAGATACGGCGCGATGCCGAAGAACAAGACGCACAGCGGTGCCAAGAAGCGCTTCAAGATCACCGGCTCCGGCAAGGTGCTCCGCGAGCGCGCCGGCAAGCGCCACCTGCTCGAGCACAAGCCGTCCACGCTGACGCGTCGCCTGTCGGGCAACGCGGAGATGGCTCCGGCCGACGCCAAGAAGATCAAGAAGCTTCTCGGCAAGTGACGTCCGCGTCCCCGGTGACCGGGGACAGGACGCCGAGACCGGGACCTAATCGTTTCCGGGTCGGGTGAGTTCCACCGTGAACCCCGGCCCCGCTACAAGGAGTTAACAAGTGGCACGCGTCAAGCGGGCAGTCAACGCCCACAAGAAGCGCCGGGCGATCCTCGAAGCCGCCAGCGGCTACCGCGGTCAGCGTTCGCGCCTGTACCGCAAGGCCAAGGAGCAGGTCACCCACTCCCTGGTCTACAACTACAACGACCGCAAGAAGCGCAAGGGCGACTTCCGTCAGCTGTGGATCCAGCGCATCAACGCCGCTGCCCGCCAGAACGGCATGACGTACAACCGCCTCATCCAGGGTCTGAAGGCCGCCAACATCGAGGTGGACCGCAAGATCCTGGCCGAGCTCGCGGTCAACGACGCCAACGCGTTCGCCGCGCTCGTCGAGGTGGCCCAGAAGGCGCTTCCGAGCGACGTCAACGCCCCCAAGGCTGCTGCCTGACCAGCGCGTTGCAACCGGATGTGACCCGGACCCGCAGGCCCCTGGTCTGCGGGTCCGAGTGCGTCCGGCTCCCCGGCACGCACCCGGGGCCCGTCGCCGTACTCGCACCGGGGACGCCCCCCGTACTCGCACCTGCCGATCCGCGTACCCGAAGGTGAGTCCATGGCCGCCGCCCCCGAGTTGATCTCCCCGCGCTCACAGCGCGTCGCCGCCGCCCGGCGGCTGGCGAAGCGCAACTTCCGCGGCAAGGAGCGACTGTTCCTCGCCGAGGGGCCGCAGGCCGTGCGGGAGGCGGCAGGGCACCGCGTCGACGGCGGGCCCACGCTCGTCGAGCTGTTCACGACCCTCGACGCCGCCGAGCGGTACGCCGACATCATCGGTGCCGCACGCGACGCCGGAGCCCGGGTGCACCTGGCCGACGAGGCCGTGATCGCCGACATCTCGACCACCGTCACCCCGCAGGGCCTCGTCGGGGTCTGCCGCTTCCTGGACTCGCCGTTCGAGGAGATCCTGCAGGCCCGGCCGCGGCTGGTCGCCGTCCTCGCGCATGTACGCGACCCCGGGAACGCGGGCACCGTGCTGCGCTGCGCCGACGCGGCGGGCGCCGACGCCGTCGTCCTCACGGACGCCTCCGTGGACCTGTACAACCCCAAGTCCGTACGCGCTTCCGTCGGTTCGCACTTCCATCTGCCCGTCGCGACCGGTGTGCCCGTCGAGGAGGCCGTGCAGGGGCTCAAGGACGCCGGCGTACGCGTGCTCGCGGCCGACGGGGCGGGTGAGGACGACCTGGACGCCGAACTCGACGCGGGCACCATGGGCGGCCCGACCGCCTGGATCTTCGGCAACGAGGCCTGGGGACTGCCCGAGGAGACCCGTGCGCTCGCCGACGCGGTCGTACGGGTACCGATCCATGGGAAAGCCGAGAGTCTGAACCTTGCGACGGCCGCAGCCGTATGCCTCTATGCCTCCGCGCGGGCGCAGCGCGCGGGCAGTACTCACTGAAGTGGGAGTACTCGCTCAGGGGCTCCGCTCCGTCACTTCCAGCTAGTAGGGTGACGTGCTCGGGGGCCCATCGCGCCGGCGGAGAGGTGGGGTACGGGGATGGCTGTCGGGACGAGCGGGCCCGCAGGGACACACGGGTCGTTGCTGTGCCGTTCGGACGGACCCGATGCGCCGGGCATCGACCCAGACGATCTTCCCGACGGGCTGGTCGTCGCCGACGAGACCGGCCGGGTGATCTGCTTCAACGCCGCGGCCGTCAGGATCACCGCCGTCGCCCGGGGTGACGCCCTCGGCCTGCCCCTGGAGCGTGCGCTGCCGCTGGAGGACCTCAAGGGCCGCCGCTGGTGGACCCTGACCGATCCGTACGGCGGACTCGCCACCCGCGTCGGGCAGCCCGAGCGCAATCTCCTGCTGCCGGGCGGCCGGGAAGTCCTCGTCTCCGCACGCTATGTGCGCGAGCACCCCACCGGGCCGGTGCGCCGCCTCGTCGTCAGCCTGCGCGGCACCGAGGCCCGCCGTCGCACCGAGCGCAGCCACGCCGAGCTGATCGCCACAGTCGCCCACGAGCTGCGCTCCCCGCTCACCTCCGTGAAGGGCTTCACGGCGACCCTGTTGGCCAAGTGGGAACGGTTCACCGACGACCAGAAGCGGCTGATGCTGGAGACCGTCGACGCGGACGCCAACCGCGTCACCCGCCTCATCGCCGAGCTGCTCGACATCTCCCGTATCGACTCGGGACGCCTCGAGGTGCGACGCCAGCCCGTCGACGCGGCGGCCGCCGTGGAACGGCACATCCAGGCCCACATAGCCAGCGGCCAGCGCCCCGACCGGTTCCTCGTCCGCATCCGGCGCGATCTGCCCGACCTGTGGGCCGACCCGGACAAGATCGACCAGGTGCTCGGCAACCTGCTCGAAAACGCGGTGCGCCACGGCGAGGGAACCGTCACCATCGAGGTGGCGCCGGCATCGGCGAAGGACGACGAGAAGGGAACGGCCGTCACCGTGAGCGACGAAGGCCCCGGCATCCCCGAGGAGTCGATGGGCCGTGTCTTCACCCGCTTCTGGCGGGGGAGCAAACGCGGCGGTACGGGCCTGGGCCTCTACATCGTCAAGGGCATCGTCGAGGCGCACGGCGGCACGATCAGCGTCGGCCGCGGACCCGGCGGCGGCGCCGAATTCCGATTTATTCTGCCCGTCGGTGCCCCGGCCTATCTGGCCTGAGCCGCCCGCGGGCTTCGCAGCGTCCAAGCGACCTTTAGACTCGGCTTTTGGCACCTTTGCGTCCTCAGCCGTCGAGCAAGGCCGCGCCATCAGCCAATCGGAAGCACGGGAAGAGATGTCGGCACCGAACAAGTCGTACGACCCTGTCGAGGTCGAGGCACTGAAACCGGAAGAGATCGAGCGCATGCGGGACGAGGCGCTCGCCGCCTTCGCCGCCGCCGGTGACCTCGACGCGCTCGCCCACGCGAAGGTCGCGCACACCGGCGGCACCTCGCCGCTGGCGCTCGCCAACCGCGAGATCGGCGCCCTGCCCCCGCAGGCGAAGGCCGAGGCCGGCAAGCGCGTCGGCCAGGCACGCGGCGTCGTGAGCAAGGCGCTCGCCGCCCGCCAGGCCGAGCTGGAGGCCGAGCGCGACACCCGGGTGCTGGTCGAGGAGGCGGTGGACGTCACGCTGCCCCACGACCGTGTCCCGGCCGGCGCCCGCCACCCGCTCACCACGCTCATGGAGCGCGTCGCGGACGTGTTCGTCTCCATGGGGTACGAGGTCGCCGAGGGCCCCGAGGTCGAGGCGGAGTGGTTCAACTTCGACGCCCTGAACTTCACGCCCGACCACCCGGCGCGGCAGATGCAGGACACCTTCTTCGTCCAGGGCCCCGAGGGCTCCGAGGGCGACGAGTCCGGTGTCGTGCTGCGTACGCACACCTCGCCGGTCCAGGCCCGCTCGCTGCTCCGCCGTGAGCCGCCCGTCTACGTGGTGTGCCCCGGCCGTGTCTTCCGCACCGACGAGCTGGACGCCACCCACACCCCGGTCTTCCACCAGATCGAGCTGCTCGCCGTCGACGAGGGCCTGACCATGGCCGACCTCAAGGGCACCCTGGACCACATGGTCAGGGCGCTCTTCGGTGCCGACATGAAGACCCGGCTGCGTCCGAACTACTTCCCGTTCACCGAGCCGTCCGCCGAGATGGACATGCTCTGCTACGTGTGCCGGGGCGAGTCCGTCGGCAACGCCGACCGGCCGTGCCGCACCTGCTCCAGCGAGGGCTGGATCGAGCTCGGCGGCTGCGGAATGGTCAACCCGAAGGTGCTCGTCGCCTGCGGTGTGGACCCCGAGAAGTACAGCGGATTCGCGTTCGGCTTCGGTATCGAGCGAATGCTGATGTTCCGCCACAACGTCGAAGACATGCGAGACATGGTCGAGGGTGACGTCCGGTTCACCCGGCCGTTCGGGATGGAGATCTGATGCGGGTCCCGCTTTCATGGCTGCGGGAGTACGTCGACCTGCCGGCGACGGAGACCGGCCGTGACGTACAGACGAAGCTCGTCGCGACGGGTCTCGAGGTCGAGACCGTCGAGCAGCTGGGCGCCGGGCTCAAGGGCCCCCTGGTGGTCGGCCAGGTCCTCACCGTCGAGGAGCTCACCGAATTCAAGAAGCCGATCCGCTACTGCACCGTCGACGTCGGCCAGGCCAACGGAACCGGCGAGCCGCAGGAGATCGTCTGCGGCGCCCGGAACTTCGCCGTCGGAGACAAGGTGGTCGTGGCGCTGCCCGGCTCCGTGCTGCCCGGTGACTTCCAGATCGCCGAGCGCAAGACGTACGGCCGGATGTCCCGCGGCATGATCTGCTCCAGTGGCGAGCTGGACATGGGCGACGACGGCAGCAAGGGCATCATCGTGCTGCCGCCCGAGCACGAGGTCGGCATCGACGCCACCGAGCTGCTCGAGCTGTTCGACGAGGTCCTCGACATCGCCGTCACGCCCGACCGCGGCTACTGCCTGTCGATGCGCGGCGTCGCCCGTGAGACCGCCACCGCGTACGGCCTGCCGCTGCGCGACCCGGCGCTGCTCGACGTGCCCGGGCCGAACTCGTACGGCTACGTGGTCAAGGTCGACGACCCGGCCGGCTGCGACCACTTCACCGCGCGCACCGTCGTCGGACTCGACCCCGAGGCGCGGTCCCCGATCTGGCTCCAGCGCCGCCTCCAGAAGGCGGGCATGCGCCCGATCTCGCTCGCCGTCGACATCACGAACTACGTGATGCTGGAGCTCGGTCAGCCGCTGCACGCGTACGACCGCACGCGCCTCGACGGGCCGATCGGCGTGCGTCGTGCCGAGCCCGGCGAGAAGCTCACCACCCTCGACGGTGCGAAGCGTGTCCTGGACGCCGGCGACCTGGTCATCACGGACAACCGCGGTCCGATCGGCCTCGCGGGCGTGATGGGCGGCGCCAACACCGAGATCGCCGACTCGGCGGCCGACCCGGAGACCGGTCAGGTCCAGGGCACCACCGAGGTCGTCATCGAGGCCGCGCACTTCGACCCGATCTCCATCGCCCGCACCGCGCGCCGCTACAAGCTGGCATCCGAGGCGTCCAAGCGCTTCGAGCGCGGCGTGGACCCGATGGCAGGGCCCGCCGCCGCGCAGCGCACCGTCGACCTGCTGGTGCTGCTGGCCGGCGGCACCGCCGAGGCCGGGGTCACCCAGGTCATCGCCCCGTCCGCACCGCGCACGGTCACGATGCCCGCCGACCACCCGGACAGGGTCGCCGGCGTCGCCTACGGGCGCGAGACCGTCGTACGCCGCCTCCAGGAGATCGGCTGCGACGTCTACGGACAGGACGAGCTGGTCGTCACCGTCCCGTCGTGGCGTCCCGACCTCGCCGAGCCCAACGACCTCGCCGAAGAGGTCATCCGGCTCGAGGGGTACGAGAATCTGCCGTCCACGCTGCCCAAGCCGCCGTCCGGGCGCGGGCTCACCGAGCGGCAGCGGCTGCACCGCCGCGTCGGCCGTGCGCTCGCGGGCGCGGGCTATGTCGAGGCGCTGAGCTACCCGTTCATCGGCGCGCACGTCCTCGACCAGCTCGACCTGCCGGCGGACGACCACAAGCGCCGGCTCGTGACCCTCGTCAACCCGCTGTCCGACGAGGAGCCCGCCCTGCGCAGCACACTGCTGCCCGGGCTGCTCGGCGCGCTGCGCCGCAACGACGGCCGCGGCAGCCACGACCTCGCGCTCTTCGAGACCGGCCTGGTCTTCCACGCCGGTGAGGAGCCCGGTGTCGCGCTGCGGCTGCCCGTCGACCGCAGGCCCACCGACGAGGAGATCGCGGAGCTCGACGCCGTGCTGCCGGCGCAGCCGCGGCATGCCGCGGTGGTGCTCGCGGGCGCCCGCGAGCAGGCCGGCTGGTGGGGCAAGGGCCGTCCGGCCGACTGGGCCGACGCGGTGGAAGCGGCGCGCAGCATCGCCCGCGAGGCCGGCACCGAACTGACCGTGCGCCAGGGGCAGTACGGCCCGTGGCACCCGGGTCGCTGCGCCGAGCTGGTCGTCGTCGTCGACGGCGAGGAGTACGTCGCCGGCCACGCCGGCGAGCTGCACCCGCGCGTCGTCAAGGCGCTGGGCCTGCCCGCCCGTGCGTCCGCCATGGAGGTCGACCTCGACCTCGTCGAGCAGGCGTCCGCCGGTGTGCTGCAGGCACCGCGGATCTCCACCTTCCCCGTCGCGACCCAGGATGTCGCGCTGGTCGTGGACCAGCAGGTCCCGGCCGCCGAGGTGGAGAAGGTGCTGGCCGAAGGAGCGGGCGAACTGCTGGAGTCCATCCGGCTGTTCGACGTCTTCACCGGCGAGCAGATCGGCGAGGGCAAGAAGTCCCTGGCGTACGCGCTGCGCTTCCGCGCCGCCGACCGGACGCTCACGGTCGAGGAGGCGACGGCCGCGCGGGACAGTGCGGTGGCGCTCGCCGCCGAGCGCACGGGCGCGGTGCTGCGCGGAGCCTGACCCTTTCGCAGGAGTCGCAACAAAGAGGCGGCGGGGCCGGATTCCGGCCCCGCCGCCTTCGCGCGGGTGGGTCACACCGCCCGGCTGCGCGGCCGGCGCCGCCCGCTCTGCCGCGGAGTGTCGGGCAGATCAGCAGAGCAGACGACGCGAACGAGGACCGCCGCACTGTATGAGGGGGAGCCGGCGGCCCGGCCGCCTCCATGAGAGGCATTTCAGTCAACCGGCGCGAACCGTACGGCGGCAGAGCGCGCGGGGCACAGATCGGGGCACTCCGTTCACACCCCGTGCGAATCATCCTCTACTAGGCTGTGCCCACCGAGCCAACGGAGGGCCTCATGCAGCCCAATACCCTGCTCGACGCCCTGCTCGACGAGGCGGGCATCTCGCACGCCGGTTTGGCGGCACGGGTCAACCAGGCGGGCCGCGCCCGGGGCCTTTCGCTCCGCTACGAACACACCGCCGTGGCACGGTGGTTGAAGGGCCAGCGCCCCCGCGGCCAGGTTCCCGACCTCATCTGCGAAGTGCTCGCGGGCCGGCTGCACCGGGCCATCACGCTGGGGGACATCGGCCTCGGAGTGAACGGGGACGCCGTCATGCCGCTCGGTTCACCGCTCTCCGGCTTCGTGGAGCGGGCCACCGCGCTGTGGCGCTCCGACGAACAGCAACGGCGTCACATCATCGAGGCACCCGCGGTCACCGGAACCCCCGCCGTGATGCCCGTGTGGGAGTGGGAGAACCCGCCGGAGGACGCCGACGTCTCCCGCTCCGGGCAGACGCGCGTGAGCATGGCCGACATCAAGATGCTGCGGGCCGCCCGCGCGCACTACGAGCTGATGTACCGCAGGGCGGGCGGCATAGCGACCCGCGCCCGCATCGTGGGGTTCCTCAACAGCGAGACAGCGCCCCTGCTGCGCGGCGCCTACAGCGACGTGCTCGGCAGACAGCTGCACCGCGCGACGGGCGGCCTCGTCGCGGTCGCCGGCATCTGCGCGTACGACTCCGACGCGCACGGCCTCGCCCAGCGCTACTTCCATCAGGCGCTTCGGCTCGCAAAGGCGAGCGGCGACCGGGGACTTGGCGCGTATGTGATCGCGCTGCTGGTCAACCAGTCGCTGTTCATGGCCGAGCACCGGCAGGCGGTGGCGTTCGCGGAGGCGGCGCTGCGGGCCGCGGGTGGGCAGATCACCCCGGCGCTCGCCGCCGATCTGTACGCGATGCAGGCCAAGGCGTACGCCCATCTCGGCGACGGCTCCAGCGCCCTGCGCTGCATCCGGCGCGCCGAGCTGGAGGCGGGGCACATCCGCCCGGGCCACGAGCCGGACGAGACCGGCTACGTCCAGCCCGGTCTGGTCAATGTCCAGGTGGCGGAGGCCCTGTTGAGCCTCGGTGATCTGCCGGCGGCCAGGGAGCACGCGGCCACCGCCGTCGACACTCCCGCGCACGACCGCGGCCGGGTGCACCGGCTCGCCATGCTCTGCCAGATCGAGCTGCGGCAGGGCGAGGTGGACCGGGCCGCGCGTACGGCCGTGGAGATGGCGGAGCGGGCCCGGGGCATGGAGTCGCAGCGTCTGCGGGACCGGTTGCGAGCGGTGCGCGAGCATCTGGTGACGAGCGGCTGCGCGAACGCGGAGGAGGCGGCCGAACTCATCGACGGGGCACTGCGCGTTCCCCTCTGACCGGGCTCCTGCTGCGATATTGCCATCTACTTGTCGGAAGGTGGCAGAAAAGTGCAGTGGACGAACTTAAGCGAACAAACTGTCTATGCAAACCGTTGGTTCAGGGTCAACCTGGCCGACGTCGTCCTACCCGACGGACGGCATCTGGACCACTTCCTCATACGGCTGAGGGCAGTTGCCGTCGCGACCGCCGTCAACAGGGCCAACGAGGTGCTGATGCTCTGGCGGCACCGCTTCATCACCGACAGCTGGGGCTGGGAGCTCGCCGCGGGAGTGGTCGAGGACGGCGAGGACGTCGAGGCCGCGGCCGCCCGCGAGATGGAGGAGGAGACCGGCTGGCGCCCCGGCCCCCTCCAGCACCTCATGACCGTGGAGCCCTCCAACGGCCTCACCGACGCACGGCACCATCTCTACTGGTCCGACGAGGCGACGTACATCGGCCACCCCGAGGACGACTTCGAGTCCTCGCGGCGGGAGTGGGTTCCGCTCAAACTGGTGCCCGACATGATCGCCCGCGGTGAGGTCCCGGCCGCCAACATGGCGGCCGGGCTGCTGATGCTCCACCATCTGCGGCTGAGCTGACGCCCGGTAACCGCGATCGGCCTACGGGGCCAGCGCCTGCCAGACCGCGACGGCCAGCGCTCCCAGCGCCGTCAGTGCGGCAACGGCGGGCAGCGGCCACCTGGTGTGCTCCAGTGCCCCGACGCGCGCGGCCAGATCGGTCAGTTCCCGGTCGATCTGGTCGTTGCGCTGCGCGAGCAGCGCCAGATGCCCGTCGATCCGGGCGAGACCGACATCGATGGTGCGGCGTAACTCGGCGAACTCCTCGACCACCACTAAGTGATCAGAGTCGGTTGTCACGGATCGGCTCCTCTGCAGAAAGGTGTACGGCGAACCTTGCCTGAGCGGAACCGAGTCAACTCTCCGTGTCCGAAGGGCGGGAGCGTGTGCGCACGGCATATGCGGGCACGCCCCGCACACTCCGTGTGAATCACCCCGCGTGCGTCACTCCGTGCGTCAGGAGTACGGGTAGAAGCCCGAGCCCGTCTTCCGGCCGAGACGGCCCGCGTCCACCATCCGCTGCAGCAGCGGGGGAGCGGCGTAGAGCGGCTCCTTGTACTCCGCGTACATCGAGTCCGCGACCGACGCGACGGTGTCCAGGCCGATCAGGTCCGAGAGCTTCAGCGGGCCCATCGGGTGGGCGCAGCCGAGCTCCATGCCGTTGTCGATGTCCTCGCGGCTCGCGATGCCCGACTCGAACATCCGGATCGCGGAGAGCAGATACGGAATCAGCAACGCGTTCACCACGAAGCCCGAGCGGTCCTGGGCGCGGATGGCGTGCTTGTCCAGCACCTGCTGGACGACGGCCTCGGAGCGCTTGATCGTCTCCTCGGAGGTGGTCAGTGCCGGGATCAGCTCGACGAGCTTCTGGACAGGCGCCGGGTTGAAGAAGTGGATGCCGATCACCTGGTCGGGCCGCGAGGTCGCGACGGCCAGCTTCACCAGCGGGATCGAGGAGGTGTTGGACGCGAGGATGGCGTCCTCGCGGGTGACCACCTGGTCGAGCACCTGGAAGATCTCGGTCTTGACCTGCTCGTTCTCCACGACGGCCTCGATGACGAGATCGCGGTCGGCGAACTCCCCGAGGTCGGTGGTGAAGCTCAGCCGGTCGAGCGTCGAGTCGCGCTCCTCCTCGCTGATCTTGCCGCGTTCGGCGGCCTTCGAGAGCGAGTTGTAGAGGCGGGTGCGGCCGATCTCCAGGGCCTCGCCCGTGGTCTCGGCGACCTTCACCTCGAGGCCACTACGGGCACACACCTCCGCGATGCCCGCGCCCATCTGGCCGCAGCCCACCACTCCGACGCGTGCAATGTCGGCCATTGAGTCCGTCACCTCGTGCCTTTCGCTGATCCGTTGCGGCGGGTCCCCGTATGGTTCCGGCGCCCACCTCGACGCCCCGACGTTACTCCGGATGCAGGTGTGCACGAGTGTCCGGGGCGGGCATGCTCAGCGGACAGGGCGACCGGCATCGAGGGCACACGGGGCGACAAATGGGGCGTATCAACCGAAGAGGATTCGTGATGACGGCGACCGGTGCGCTGGCCGCGCTGGCGACGGCGGGCGACGCCACAGCCGTCACCGCGCGTGACGGACGAGGCCGCCCCCTCGGCAAGCGGGAGTTCCGCGGCATGTGGCTGGCGACCGTCGTCAACCGCGACTGGCCCTCCAGGCCGGGCCTCACACCGGCCGAGCAGCGCGCGGAACTGCTCGCCCACCTCGACACCGCCGTCGCCCGCCGGCTGAACACGGTCGTCTTCCAGGTCAGGCCGACCGCGGACGCGCTCTGGCCGTCACCGTACGAGCCGTGGTCGGAGTACCTCACCGGCGTGCAGGGCCGGCATCCCGGCTGGGATCCGCTCGGCACCGCCGTGCGCGAGGCCCACGCCCGCGGTCTGGAGCTGCACGCCTGGTTCAATCCGTACCGTGTCGCGGTTCACACGGATACGTCCCGGCTGGTCCCCACCCATCCGGCGCGGGTGCATCCCGACTGGGTGCTGCCGTACGGCGGGAAGCTGTACTACAAC
Source organism: uncultured Actinomycetota bacterium (assembly GCA_963836215.1). Lineage (GTDB taxonomy): Bacteria > Actinomycetota > Actinomycetes > Streptomycetales > Streptomycetaceae > Streptomyces. The sequence goes on along the minus strand of CAWIIU010000005.1, from coordinate 1,319,495 downwards.
CCCGGCATCCCGGAGGTCCGGGCGTTCGTCCAGGACGCGATGATCGACGCCGTACGCCGGTACGACATCGACGCCGTCCACTTCGACGACTACTTCTACCCCTATCCGGTCGCCGGCCAGGTCTTCGACGACGACGCGACGTTCGCACGGTACGGCGGGGGCTTCACCGACAAGGCCGCCTGGCGGCGCGACAACATCGACCGGCTGGTCCGCGAGATGTCCGACCGCATCAAGGAGACCAGGGCGGGCGTCCGCTTCGGCATCAGCCCCTTCGGGGTCTGGCGCAACGTCGCCACCGACCCGCTGGGCTCGGACACCCGGGCGGGCGTGCAGACCTATGACGATCTGCACGCCGACACCCGTGGCTGGGTCAAGCGCGGCTGGATCGACCACGTGGTCCCGCAGCTGTACTGGAACATCGGGTTCGCCGCCGCGGACTACGCCAAGCTGCTGCCGTGGTGGAACGAGGTCGTCCGGGGAACGGGCGTCCGGCTCTTCATCGGCGAGGCCCTCTACAAGGCGGGCGACCCCGCCCAGCCCGCCCCCTGGCAGGACCCGGGCGAACTGTCCCGCCACCTCACGCTGGCGCGGCGGTACGCCCAGGTCCGGGGCCATTGCTTCTTCTCGGCCAAGGAGGTCGGAGCGGATCCGGTCGGCGCGATGACCAGGGTCGTGGCCGATCACTATCCGACCAGGGTGGAGCCGCCGGGCTGAACGTCCGCCTCGTCAGGCGGGAGCGTGCGGCCGGACGACCGTGTCGGGGCCGGGGGACATCAGCGCCTCGTGCCCGTCGTCCTCGAAACGGACGCGGTACGGGGGAGTGCCCTGCTGGCCGAGTACTTCGGTGACTTCGGCGACCCTGTCGTGCTGACCCACTGTCCTGCCGTGCACCAGCAGCTTGTCGCCCACGTTCGCATGCATCGGGAGTGACCTCCTCGAAGGCGGTGAACCGTGGTTCGAGTCTACGGCGGCAGCCCGCGGTTGCACCCTCAGCTGCGGGCCCGCTGCGTCACCGCGATGCACACCAGCACGGCGGCGGCGGCCACCGGAGCCGCGGGAGAGAGCCGCTCGCCCAGCAGCGTCACCGACCAGACCAGCGTGAGCAGCGGCTGTGCGAGCTGGAGCTGGCTGGCCCTGGCGATACCGATGGAGGCCATGCCGCGGTACCAGACATACAGACCGAAGAACGTCGAGACGGACGCGACCCACAGCAGTCCGACCACACCGTGGCCGGTCAGCCGCACCGGCTCGTACGACAGTGCGACGACCGAACCCACCAGTGCGAGCGGCAGCACCAGCACCAGGGCCCAGCCGACCACCTGCCAGCCCGGCATCTGCTGGGCCAGGCGCCCGCCCTCGGTGTACCCGGCGGCGCAGACGAGCAGCGCGCCGAACAGGTAGACGTCGCCGGTGTGCAACGCGCCACCGCTCTGCTGCACGGTGAACGCGATCACCACGGCCGCCCCGGCGAGGGCCGCCAGCCAGAAGGCACGGGAGGGCCGGCGGCCCGTGCGCAGCGCGGCGACTGCGGCGGTGGTCAGCGGCAGCAGGCCCACCACGACCGCCGCGTGGGAGGAGGTGGAGGTCTGCAGCGCGAGGGTGGTCAGCAGCGGGAAGCCCACGACCACGCCGCCGCCGACGACGGCGAGGGAGCCCCAGTGGCGGCGCCCGGGGAGCGGTACGCGCCGTGCCAGCAGGAAGCCGCCGGCGATCGCGGCGGCGAGCGTGCTGCGCACCGCGACGAGGGACCAGGGGCCGAACGACTCCAGACCCCAGACCGTGGACGGAAACGTGAGCGAGAACGCGACCACGCCGAGCGCGGCGAGAAGCGTGCCCCTGCCGACCGGGGGCCCGCTGCTGACCGCTATCGGTGGGGTGTGAGTAGCGCTATCCTGTGCTGTCATGCAAGAGCGTAGCAGTGTGGCTGAACTGGCGAACGCACTGAAGCGGGAGCTCGATCGCTACTCTCCAGGTGGAAAGCTGCCGTCCAGCAGGGCTCTCGTCGAGCGCTATCGGGTCTCCCCGGTGACCGTCTCGCGGGCGCTCGCCCAGCTGACCGCCGAAGGGCTGGTCGTCACCCGGCCCGGAGCCGGAGCGTTCCGCGCCCAGCCCCGCACCCCGGCTCCCGCGCCCGGTGACACCTCCTGGCAGGAGGTCACCCTCAGCGCCGACGCGGCGACCGAACTCGTCCCCCGCACCGTCGACGCCTCCGGGGTCCTCGCCACCCTCGCCGCGCCCCCGCCGGGCGTCGTCGAGTTCAACGGCGGCTATCTGCATCACTCGCTCCAGCCCGAACGCGCCATGGCCGCCGCGCTGGCCCGCGCGGGACGCCGCCCCGGCGCCTGGAGCCGGCCGCCCGCCGACGGACTGCCCGAGTTGCGCGAATGGTTCGCCCGCAGCCTCGGCGGCACGGTGAGCGCCGCCGACGTACTGATCACGGCCGGCGGCCAGTCCGCGCTGACCACCGCCCTGCGGGCGCTCGCCCCGCCCGGCGCGCCCGTCCTAGTCGAGTCGCCGACCTATCCGGGCATGCTCGCCATCGCACGGGCCGCCGGTCTGCGGCCGGTCCCGGTGCCCGTGGACGCCGACGGGGTGCGCACGGAACTGCTCGCCGCCGCCTTCCGGGCCACCGGCGCCCGCGTCTTCGTCTCCCAGCCGCTCTTCCAGAACCCGACCGGCGCGGTCCTCTCGGCGGAGCGCCGTCCCGAGGTCCTGCGCATCGCACGCGCCGCCGGAGCCTTCGTCGTCGAGGACGACTTCGCCCGCCGCCTCGCCCACGAGGACTCCGGTCCGCTGCCGAGCCCCCTCGCGGCGGACGACCACGACGGCGTCGTCGTCCATGTCAGCTCACTGACCAAGGTGTCCTCGCCCAGCCTGCGCGTCGGCATGCTCGCCGCACACGGCCCCGTCCTGGAACGGCTGCGGGCCATCCATGTCGTCGACAACTTCTTCGTGTCGCGACCCCTGCAGGAGACCGCCCTCGAACTGGTCGGCGCCCCCGCCTGGAGCCGTCATCTGCGGACCGTGGCAGCCGAGTTGAAGCTGCGTCGCGACTCCATGGCGGCGGCTCTGCGGCTGCGTCTGCCCGAGTTGTCCCTGCCGCACATCCCGTCCGGCGGCTACCACCACTGGCTGCGCCTCCCCGACGGCGCGGACGAGGCGGCGCTGCTCTCGGCAGCACTGCGCGCGGGTGTCGCCCTCGCCCCCGGCCGCCCCTACTTCTGCGCCGAGCCCCCGGCGGGTCACGTCCGGCTGAGCTTCGCGGGAGTGGCCGGCGGCACCGAGATCGCGGAAGGGGTACGGAGGTTGAGAGATGCCTGCGACGAGGTGCTCGGCTGACCACCCGCCCGGTGGGAGGTCCCGGAAGAGGGCAGGCGATTTGCACCTTGACCTGCGGGGCTTTCCCGCTCACCATCTCGCCATGAGTGTTCGGATCACGATGGTGGCTGCCGCCCGCAGCACCACACTGCTCACCGAGCGCTTCGACGACGACCGGCCGCTCGACGCGGCCGGCTGGCACGAGGTGCAGCTGGCGGCGCATTCCCTCGTGCCGCTCAACGCCGCTGAACTGCGGTACTGCTCGCCGACCGTCCGCAGCCGGGCGACCGCCCAGGCGCTCGGTTTCGCACCCATGGCCCAGCCCGCGCTGCGCGGCTGCGACATGGGCCGCTGGCGCGGCTACACCCTTGCGGAGGTGACCGCCTCCGACCCCGCGGCCGTGGACAGATGGTTCGCCGACGCGCGTTCCGCGCCGCACGGCGGCGAATCCCTGCTCGGGTTCATCACGCGCATAGGGAGCTGGCTGGACACCCGCCCGGCCGAGGACGGCGGCACGATCGTCGCCGTCGCCGAACCCTCGGTCGTACGGGCCGCGCTGGTGTACGCGCTCAAGGCGCCTCCGACGTCGTACTGGATGGTGGACGTCCGCCCGCTCTCGACGGTCACGCTGGCCGGCCAGGCAGGGCGCTGGAGTCTGCGTCTGCAGACAGCGGCGTGAGGCACCGGGCCGGACGCAGGGGCCCGGCGACGGCTAGGCGGCTGTCCCCACCACGCGCTGTGGGGTGATGCGGATGACGATGCGACCCGGACGACCGAGGTCTGCGGACTGCCGTCGGGCAGGACGGTGGCGAGGACCGCCGGATCGGGGGCGTCGACGAGCCGTCGGGCGGTGGCGCTGAGGGTTGCAACCATGATCGTGAGCGTTGCGCGGGGACTCATGGGCGGGCCGGGAATTCCCCCGGATGCTCAACTCCCTTGCACCGTCCGGCGTTTGCGCTCCAGCAGTGCACGCTCCCGGGCGTTCTCGGTGAGGGCGATCGCCCTCCCGTACGCCTCCGAGGCCTCGCCGGGCCGGCCCGTCCGGCGCAGCAGATCGGCGCGGATCGCGTGGAACAGCCGGTTGCCGTCCAGACCGAGCTCGTCGATGAGCGCAAGACCGGCGGCGGGCCCTTCGACCTCGGCCACCGCGACGGCGCGGTTGAGCGCGACGACCGGGTTCGGCTTCCCGGAAAGGGCGAGCAACTGGTCGTACAGCTGCACGATCTGCCGCCAGTCGGTGGCGGCTGTGACCGGTGCGTCGCTGTGGACCGCCTGGATCGCGGCCTGTATCTGGTAAGGGCCGGGCCGGTCGCGCCTCAGACACTGCCGGACGAGCTCCTGGCCCTCGGCGATCAGAGCGCGGTCCCAGGCCTCGCGGTCCTGGTCCTGCAGCAGGACCACATCGCCGGCCGCGGTGGTGCGGGCGGCCCGGCGGGACTCGATGAGCAGCATGAGCGCGAGCAGCCCCCTGACCTCGGGCTCGTCCGGCATCAGGCGCTCCAGCAGCCGGCCCAGCCGGATGGCCTCGGCGCAGAGGTCCTCACGGGCCAGGTGTTCGCCCGAACTGGCCGTGTAGCCCTCGTTGAACACGAGGTAGACGACGGTCAGCACGGACCGCAGCCGGTCCGGCAGATCGGCCTCGCGCGGAACCCGGTAGGGGATGCCCGCGTCGCGGATCTTGGCCTTGGCGCGGACCAGCCGCTGGGCCATCGCCGGCTCGGAGACGAGGAACGCCGAGGCGATCTCGGCCGTGCTCAGCCCGCCCAGCAGACGGAGCGTCAGGGCGACCTGGGCGGTCGCGGCGAGCGCGGGGTGACAGCAGGTGAAGATCAGACGCAGCCGGTCGTCGCGCACAGGGCCCTCCTCCGCCGGTTCCTCGTGGGCGTGCAGCACTGCGGCCTGGGCGTGCCGGTCCGCGCGGGAGGACTCCCGGCGGATCCGGTCGACCGCCCGGTTGCGGGCGGTGGTGATGATCCAGCCGGCCGGGCTCGGCGGCAGCCCCGTCGACGGCCAGCGCTGCACCGCCGTGGTGAACGCGTCCTGGACCGCTTCCTCGGCGATGTCGATGTCGCCGAAGACGCGGGCCAGGACGGAGACCGAGCGCCCGTACTCCTCGCGGAAGACGCGCTCGATCTCCGAGGTGCTCACCCCGGGGGTGCCGGACGCCACTAGCAGGTTCCGTGCTGGAGCGGTCGGACCTCGATCGGGAGGGTGATCGCCCGGGCCAGCTTGCGGCCCCACTCGAGCGCGGCATCGAGATCGGGCGCCCGGACGACGGTGAACCCGCCGATGTGCTCCTTGCCCTCGATGTACGGGCCGTCCGTCATCAGCAGCTCGTCGTCCCGCAGCCGCACGACGGTCGCCGTGTCCGGCGGGTACAGCCCACCGGAGAACACCCAGGCGCCGGCCTCCCTGATCTCCGCGTTCACCGCCTCGAGGTCCCGCATGATCGGTTCCAGGATCTCGGGCGGCGGGGGGTCACCGACGGGCTGGTAGATGCTGAGCAGGTACTGCTTCATGGTTTCTCTCCTCGGTGTGCCGGCCGGCCGTCCGCCCGCCTCTCACCCCTTACACGAACGGCACTCCTCCGGATCGACAGATCATGTCGCGGCAGCGGGATTTTTTCGCGACGGTCATTCCGGCACTGCGTTCGCCCACGCGCGGGCGCCTGACCGAAAGCGGCCCGGCCCTATAGGACGTCAGGCACCCGCCCCGACTCACTCGGGCTTCCGCCCCCAGGCCGTGAGCATTCCGGGCGACAGCGCGGCACAGTCGGGGGAGTCGAGACAGCGGAGCGCCTCGTCGACCGTGGCGTCGTCGACCAGTCCCGTGGCCACGATCGCCTCCCGCGCCCGGTCCCAGGTCCCGGCCCAGAAGCGGCTGATGGGGCTTCCCGGAACGAGAGGCGGCACGTGGATCTCGGCGGCGACGGACGCCAGGCCCGCCGCGCGCAGCAGATGCGGGTAGTCCGGGACCCGGGAGACGTCGGTGCCGATGGTATCCCGCAGCCCTTGCCACATGGCCTGCATGACCCGGGTGTACGGGGTCTTCGGCGCGGTCGCCGTGGTCAGATCGACGGCGTCGCTGAGGACCAGGACCCCGCCGGGAGCGAGGAGTTCGGCCAGCGCGGCGATGAGGTCCTGCCGCGAGGGCAGATGCATCAGGACGAACCGGGCGTGGACGAGGCGGAATCGCCCGGGGTCGAAGTCCGGGGCGGTGATGTCCGCCTCCACGGCGTCGAGTCCGGGGCGGGGGTGCGCGGTGAGGAAGCGTACGTCGCGGTCGACGGCGAGCACGTGCGCGACGCCGGCCTCGTCCAGCAGCCGCCGCGCGACGGTGCCGGTACCGGCACCCACGTCCAGGCACTCCCAGCCAGGCCCGGCACCCAGGTCGCGCAGGCGGGCCATCGTGATGTCGTCGTAGGTGACCGCGCCGAGGTCGATGCGCTCGTCCTCACCGGCCTGCCCGGGCGGAAACACGGCCTCGCCGTAGCCGCCTGCCGTGGAGGATCCCGTCGCCTGTCCGGGCCGGACGCGTGCGCACATGCGGGTCACCGCCTCTGTACCTCGGAGGCCGTCGCGCGAGCGGCGTGCCCTGGGTGAGGTCACCGCCCGCAGCGCGTACGTGTCCAGTATGGCGGGGGTGAGCGCAGCCTTCCTGGCGTGGCCCGGCAGGCTGCGGGATGATCCCTGCTCGCCAGGGCAGGGCCGCCGGGTCGGGTCTGGGCGCAAGTCCTTCAGCCTGGCGAGCCGACCGGCCTGTGCGCCGACACCGCCATCAAGGCCGCTTCACCATGCGGTACAGCGCAGTAGTGGTCACCGCGACGCGCACGGGTGCCCCCTGACCCGGCCGCTCACCGCGGTGTGCCACCCGCAGGCGGGGCCGCTGTGCTGAGCGGCACGCCGATCTCCTCGTCGAGCCGGTCCACCAGGATCATCGCCACATCGTCCGTCAGCCGGCCTTCGGTGTGGCGAAGCAATGCCCGGTGCAGTTCTGCCAGGAATTCCGGCGGGGCGAGGGGCTGCAGCGCTTCCACGGCCTCGGGCAGGGAGAAGAACTCGTTGGCAGGGCTGCGCGCTTCGATCACCCCGTCCGTGTACATCAGGAGACGGTCGCCCGGTGCGAACGGATAGCTCTCGTGTTCCTCGGGAGGACCGGTGACGAGGTCTTCCAGGCCGAGGGGCGGCCGGGCGGTGGTGGGCACGAGGGCCCGAACCCTGCCCCGGTGCAGCAGCAGCGGCGGCGGATGCCCGCGGTTGACCAGGTGCACCACGGGCTCTTCGGGCACCTGGGCCAGGAGGGCCGTGGTGAATCCCTCGACCACCACATGCGGCTCGTACGCGCCCGGCACGGTGACCTCCCGTCGCAGCGCGGCCGCGCAGTGATTCATGACCTCCACCAGGTCTTCCTCGTAGTGCACGGCCTCCCGGAACGCTCCCAGCGCCACCGCCACCGCGCGCACGGCAGCCAGCCCCTTGCCCCGGACGTCCCCCACGACCATCCGGACGCCGTACGACGTGTGCACGGCCTCGTACAGATCGCCGCCGACCTGTGCCCCCGTCCCGGCCGCGAGACACAGACTGGCGGCCCGCACCGGGCCCAGCCGCGCAGGGACGGGCCGCAGGATGACGTCCTGCGCGGCCACGGCGATCCTGCGGACCTGGTCGAGCTCGATCTGCCTGCGTGTACGCACCGCATTGCTCATCGTGACGCTGGCCACGGACACGAGCAGCAGACCCAGGAGGTTGCCGAACACCTGCTGAGTGCCCCACGCGTCATTGATGGTGGCCGTCGTGATGTTGACGGCCAGAGCGACAGCGGCCGTGGAGAGGGTGCCCCTCGGGCCCATCGTCAAGGCGGCCAGCGCCGGCGTTGCGGTCAGGACCGGGCCGGTGACCAGCATGTGCGCGGGCGAGAGCTCGACGATCAGTACGAACAGCGCGATCGCGAAGGGCACACACTGCGCCAGCGTGAAGAGGACCGTCCTGTGGCTGTCGGCTCCTGGGAGACGAGGTGAGCGGAAGAGCGACCGCATGGTTACAGCCTCCCTCGCTGAACCTGAGTGTTCCACCCAGCGCCGTGACCTCGCAGAGAAGCCCGGCTCGGTTCGCCGGTGTCAGGCGCCGGGCGCGCGAAGTCCGGCCACGGCCCATTTCGCCCGCGTGGACAGCCGGCTGAGCGCCTTTGCCGACTCCTTGCCGATGGTGTTCAGCAGGAGCCTGCCGTGCACCATCGTCGTACGCGCGAGTTCGGTGTCGCCCGCCTCGACCGCGGCGAGCGTCAGCTCCAAGTGCTGCTCCGTGATCAGCCGGCCGAGCCCCCGGCGGTGCCACCGGGACACCGTTGGGTCCGGCGCGGTGCCATCGGCGCCGACCGCCGCCCGTGCCCGCTCCAGCGCCCGCCCCGCTGCCGCGAGGTCGCCCTTGCGGCGCTCGAGCCGGGCGAGGACATACGCCTCCGAGGCCCGGTCCCATGCCGTGTCCTGAAGCGAGAGGAGGTTGAACTGGGCGCGGGCAGCCTGTGCGTGGTCACCGATCCGCTCCAGCGCACGGCTCAGCTCACGGAGCCGGTCCGCGTCCGGACCCGTGTCGTCCAGCATGCGGATGAGCGCGACCCGGGCGTGCTCGACACGACCCTGCCGGTGCGCCAGTTCGATCCAGGTGAACTCGCTCTCCGCAGCCGCATCCTGCCCGTGCAGCTCCGCCTCTTTCGCGCGGGCCCATGCGACGGCTCCGGCACTGTCGGTGACCTGCCCGTCAGTGGCCGACCGCAGCAGCGGAACGTCCCCGTCCTGCCCGTGCAACGCCACCAGCACCGCGGCCAGCCACCGCTCCTCGAACCACTCCGCCCGCGCGGCGTTCTCGCGCTCCAGGAGGAAACGCAGCAGCGGCAGGTCACTGTCCCGGCGGTCGTGCTGCGCCGCCCGCAGCACCCCTGCCCGCAGCACCGGATCCTCGGCCGCCGCCTCCCGAGCGCCGAGGTCGCCGGAGCGCATCCGCTCCAGCGCCTCCCTCCCCGGGCGGAGGACGGTCTCGCGCAGGGACTGCCGGTAGGACTCGTGCAGCCGGTACGCGCAGAGCTCGAGGGAGTTGAGCAGGACATGGTCCGGCTCGGTGCGCCCGGCGGCCGACTCCGCCATGGCGAAAAGTTCGACGAGCGGACGGTCCGGCAGATCCAGACCGCTGATCAACGCCGCTCGCTGGGCGTCCAGTTCGGGGGCGAACTCCTCCCGCGCCTCCTCGTCCGACGCGCGAATCTCGGCCGTCAGCTCCTCCTCGTCCAGTTCTGCGGAGAGGTTCTCGCACCACCACGGCAGCCGGACGAGCATCTCGACCGCCTCGCCGACACTGTCGGCGAGCAGCACGGCGTCGCCCTCGGAGGACGCGTGGAGCACGGCCGTCCCTCCGCACAGGAAGTACGTGCCGCCGGTGTCGTCGCCGGCGATCGGCTCCAGCGACGCACCGGACGCCAGGTGCACCGCCTCGACGTGATACGCCCGGTCCACGTCGAAGTTGAAGGGAAACGCGGCCAGTTCGGCCAGATCAGGGCGGGTGCGCAAGAGTTCCAGAACACGGTCGGTCATACGCCCCGACCCTAGCCAGACCGGCGCTCGGGCCCGCGCCCGGCTGCCCACTGTGGCGCTCGCAGGATGTGACCGGGCGACATTGGGCGGTGCGGCCAAGTGCCGTGTCAGGGACGGCTGGTGTGCCGCCGGCCCTTCCTGACGTCGAAATCCACAAGCCATGAGGGTGGCGTCCCGGGCAGGATGCCCGGTGTGAACCATGTCCTGTGCGGGCTGGCCGCCAATGCGGCCCTGCCGTCCGAGCTGGTCGACCGGCTGATCACGGTCGCCGACGCCGACATCGCCGCGGAACTCGCAGGGCGCGCGGACCTCAGCCGGGCGCAGGCGGTTGCGTTGGTCTCGCGCATCGAGGAGAGCGCCGTGCGGCTGGCGCACGAAGGTCGGCTGACCGCCGCCGACATCGATCCCGCGGTACAGCCGCACGCCGCCCTCGCCCTGCTCCACGCACGGGCCGGCAGCCCGCCGGAGTGGGCGCGCCGCCTCGCGGTGGATCCGGACCGTGAACACCGGGAGAAGCTGGCTGCCTGCCCCGGCCTCCCGCCCGATGTGGTGGAGACGCTCGCCGCGGACCCGGACGTACGCGTCGTTGCTGAGCTCGCGTTGTGGACGACGCCGGAAGAGGCCGCGAGGCTTGCGCGGCATCCGCATGCCGAGGTCCGCCGCGCGGTGGCCGTCAACGAGGCGACTCCACCGGCCGTACTGGCGGCGCTGCTGACCGCCGAGGGGCTGCCTCCCGCACAGCGGTGCCTGGTCTGCGAACGCGAGGAGGCGCCGTTCGTGCACGATCGGCAATGCCCGCGGCTCGACTGCGATCTGCGGCCGGGCGCCTCCTGCGACGGCTCCCACGAGTCCACGCTGCACGACATGCAGCTGGCGGCACTGCAGAACCCGGCCACACCCACCGAGGCCGTCGTCGGCTTCGCCGGCCATCCTTCGACGCTGCTCCGCTGGGCACTCGCCGCCCGCCCCGACCTGCCCGCGGAGGTGTGTCGTGAGCTCGCCGTGGATCGCAGTCCAGGCGTCCGCGCCGACCTCGCGGAGAATCCCGCGATCGCCGACGCCCTGATCCGGCTGCTGGCCGGAGACCGTGGTCATGACGTGCAACGCAGGCTCGCACACAACCCACGGGTGCCGCTCGACGTGCTCGACCACCTGGCCGGTGCCACCAAGATCGGTGCCACCCTGCTGCCGCGGATCGCCGCCGCCTCTCCCGCCGAGGTCGCGGAGCTGGTCCAATCGCCGAACCCGGCCGTGCGGATGCTCCTGGCCCGACGACGCGATCTGCCGGCCGGAATTCGCGACGCGCTGGCGGCCGATCCCGACGCGAAGGTGGTCAAGTCCGTCGCTCCGCACCCGGGACTCTCCGAAGCCCAGCTGCGCGCCATGGCCGACCGGCACGGGGCCAGGGTCGTCGCCGGGGTGGCGGCCAACCCGGACGCGCCCGAGGCGCTGCTGGAGGACCTGAGCCGGCACGAGCCGCCGGTACGGAAAGCCCTCCGTGACATCGCCCGGCATCGCCGTGCGACGGCCCCGGCACTGCTCAACTGTCTGTCGGACAGGCAGGCGAGGCCCATCGCCGCCGGCCATCCGGCACTTCCACCGCCGGTCATCGTGGAACTGCTCTCCGACGCCGACCGGCGGGTGGTGGAAGCGGCGGCCGCCAACCCGTCACTGCCGCTCGCCGCGATGTCGGATCTGACGGAACGTGCCCTGCGCGCCGATGGGCACAGCCCGCCAACTCGGGCCCCGCTTCACTGATGTGACCCGGCGCCACGGTCCGATGTCAGTGGTCCCGGATAGCGTTCCTCTCAAGATCCTGCACATCAAGTTCCTGATGGGGGAAATCTGCCATGAGCAACTCCGAGAGCAGCACGTACGATTCGAAGCCCCGATCGAACGTGGCCTTTTCGCTGAGGCTTCGCCATCTTCGAACATGCAGGTCGGAGGCTCTGGCATGGCGCTCGCTCGGGATACTCATGCTGATCTCGGGCGGGGTCTCCGTTGTGGGTAGTGTGCGGACATGACAAGTGAGCGGCTCGCGGAGCAGTTGGACTGGTACTGGCGCAAGAACCTGCGGCCGCGGCTGGAGGGTCTTACCGATGAGGAGTACTTCTGGGAGCCGGTGCGCGGCTGCTGGAGCATCCGCCCACGTGGCGCGTCGGCCGCACCGATGTCGGCAGGTTCGGGGGAATGGACGATGGACTCCGCGTCCCCTGACCCGGCGCCGGAGCCGGCGCCGGTGACCACGATTGCCTGGCGGCTGGCGCACATCATCGTCTCGTGCCTGGGCTATCGGGTCGGATGGTACTTCGGCGGCCAGGACGTCGACTTCGAGAAATTCGCCTACGCGGGGACCGCTGATGAGGCGCTGAAACAGCTCGATGAGATGTATGGGAGATGGAACGCGGGGGTCCGCGGGCTCTCGGACGCCGACCTGGAGAATCCGCCCACGGTGGGTCCCGAGCGGTTTCCCATGGAGAACAGGGTCCTGCACGTCAACAGGGAGCTGATCCATCACGGCGCCGAGATTTCCCTGCTGCGCGACCTCTACCGCTGGCAAGACGGAGCCGTACCGCGCCGAATATGACTTTTCGGTAACCGGCGATCGAGCTTAGGAAACATACGGGGGCTCCGTGACGCTCCGCGGCTGCTGGCTTCACTGTTGTGGGAGCGACTCCCCGACATCGATGCTCCGGGCCAGCTGGCATGCGTACTCGGTGAGGACCTTGCGCAGGTCGGCGTAGTGAGGGGCGGCGTCGGGGCGGGTCAGATGGCACCACGTCGTGTGGCGCGTGAGCCCCCACTTGCGCTGGACGTCCGGCGTCTGAGCGGCCTCAAGCGGCCTCGGGACGAAGACGTGCTCGCCTTGGGTCACTTGAACCCAGACGAAGACGGAGGCTACTTGCCGCTTGCGATCGTCGAACGCTGGTGGATGCCAGCTGGCCGGGGCCGGCGTCAGCTGCTTGATGATGTCCTCCCAGGCAACCTGATCAAGCGACCAACCTCTCAGGGCTCCTCGGCGCCGGCGATAGTCGACCGGAGACGACGTCGAGCAGATCTCACCGGCGATGCCTTCAAGAGCCATATGGGATCAAGATCCGCAAACTAACTATCTCGTCCGCAAACTAAAATCCTCGGTCACACCTCCGCGCTGGGCTCCCCGCCGTGCATTGCATAAAAGTGCAGGAGTGCGTATAGTCATGCCATCGATGAGGAGGGCCGATGGTGGTACGAGCAGCAGTGGCAGGCGCGAGCGGCTACGCAGGTGGAGAGCTGCTGCGGCTGCTCATCGCCCACCCCGGCGTCGAGATCGGCACGCTCACCGGCAACTCCAACGCCGGGCAGGCCCTCGGTGGTCTCCAGCCGCACCTGCTGCCGCTCGTGGGGCGCGTGCTGCAGCCGACCACCGCCGAGGTGCTCGCCGGGCACGATGTGGTCTTCCTGGCGCTCCCGCACGGGCAGTCCGCCGCCGTCGCCGAGCAGCTCGGTGACGAGGTGCTCGTCGTCGACATGGGCGCCGACTTCCGGCTGAAGGACGCGGCCGAATGGGAGAGGTTCTACGGCTCGCCGCACGCCGGGACCTGGCCCTACGGGCTCCCCGAGCTGCCGGGTGCACGCTCCGCGCTGGAGGGGTCCAAGCGCATCGCCGTGCCCGGCTGCTACCCCACTGCCGTCTCGCTGGCGCTGTTCCCGGCGTACGCGGCCGGACTCGTCGAGCCCGAGGCCGTGATCACCGCCGCGTCCGGCACCTCCGGCGCGGGCAAGGCGCCGAAAGCGCATCTGCTCGGCTCGGAGGTGATGGGCTCCATGAGCCCGTACGGCGTCGGCGGCGGCCACCGGCACACGCCCGAGATGATCCAGAACCTCAGCGCCGCGGCGGGGGAGCCGGTCACCGTCTCCTTCACGCCGACCCTCGCGCCGATGGCCCGCGGCATCCTCGCCACGTGCAGCGCCAAAGCGAAGCCGGGGATCACGGCGGAGACCGTACGGGCCGCCTACGAGAAGGCCTGTGCGGACGAGCCGTTCGTCCACCTGCTGCCCGAGGGGCAGTGGCCCGCCACCGCCTCGGTGTACGGCTCCAACGCGGTCCAGATCCAGGTCGCGTACGACGAGGCCGCCCGCCGTGTCATCGCGATCAGCGCGATCGACAACCTCACCAAGGGCACCGCGGGCGGCGCCGTGCAGAGCATGAACATCGCCCTCGGACTTGCCGAGGACACCGGCCTCTCCACGACAGGAGTGGCTCCGTGAGCGACGCGCTGAGCCGCGCGGGCTCGGAAACGACCAAGGAGAAGCAGTGAGCGTCACGGCAGCGAAAGGATTCACGGCGGCGGGCATCGCCGCCGGGATCAAGGAGAGCGGCAACCCGGACCTGGCCCTCGTGGTCAACAACGGTCCCCGCCGCGCCGCCGCGGGCGTCTTCACCTCCAACCGCGTCAAGGCCGCTCCCGTCCTGTGGTCCGAGCAGGTCCTCAAGGGCGGCGAGGTCACCGCGGTCGTCCTCAACTCCGGTGGTGCCAATGCCTGTACGGGCCCCAAGGGCTTCCAGGACACGCACGCCACCGCCGAGAAGGCCGCCGACGTCCTCGGCCACAGCGCCGGTGAGATCGCCGTCGCCTCCACCGGCCTGATCGGCCTGCTCCTCCCCATGGACAAGCTGCTGCCCGGCATCGGCACAGCGGCCGCCCAGCTCAGCGAACACGGCGGCGAGAAGGCCGCCATCGCCATCAAGACCACCGACACCGTGCACAAGACGGCCGTGCACCAGGGCGACGGCTGGACCGTCGGCGGCATGGCCAAGGGCGCGGGCATGCTCGCTCCCGGGCTCGCCACCATGCTCGTCGTCCTCACCACCGACGCCGACCTGGACAGCGGCGCCCTCGACAAGGCGCTGCGTGACGCCACCCGGGTCACCTTCGACCGGGTCGACTCCGACGGCTGCATGTCGACCAACGACACGGTGCTGCTGCTCGCCTCGGGCGCCTCCGGGACGGCGCCGGAGTACGACGCGTTCGCCGACGGTGTCCGTGCCGTCTGCGACGACCTCGCCCGCCAGCTCATCGGCGACGCCGAGGGCGCGTCCAAGGACATCCGTATCGAGGTGATCGGCGCCGCCACCGAGGACGACGCCGTCGAGGTCGGCCGGTCCATCGCCCGCAACAACCTGCTCAAGTGCGCCATCCACGGCGAGGACCCGAACTGGGGCCGGGTGCTCTCCGCCATCGGCACCACCCGGGCCGCGTTCGAGCCCGACCGTCTCAACGTCGCCATCAACGGCGTCTGGGTCTGCAGGAACGGCGGAGTCGGCGAGGACCGCGAACTGGTCGACATGCGCTACCGCGAGGTGCAGATCACCGCCGACCTGGCCGCCGGCTCGGAATCCGCGGTCATCTGGGCCAACGACCTGACCGCCGACTACGTCCACGAGAACAGCGCGTACTCCTCATGAGCACCCGTAAGCACACCGCGCTGCCGAAGGCAGAGATCCTCATCGAGGCCCTGCCCTGGCTGACCCGGCACTACGGCAAGACCGTCGTCATCAAGTTCGGCGGCAACGCCATGGTCGACGAGGATCTGAAGGCCGCCTTCGCCCAGGACGTCGTGTTTCTGCGCCAGGCAGGCCTCAAGCCGGTCGTCGTGCACGGCGGCGGCCCGCAGATCAGTGCCCAGCTCGACCGGCACGGCCTGGTCAGCGAGTTCAAGGCGGGCCTGCGCGTCACCACGCCCGAGGCGATGGACGTCGTACGGATGGTGCTGGCCGGCCAGGTCCAGCGCGAGCTGGTGGGGCTGCTCAACCAGCACGGCCCGCTCGCCGTCGGCCTCACCGGCGAGGACGCGCACACCATCACCGCCACTCAGCACCGGCCGACGATCGACGGCGAACTGGTCGACATCGGCAGGGTCGGCGAGATCACCGCGATCGACACCGGCGCCATCGAAGCACTGCTCGCCGACGGCCGGGTGCCGGTCATCTCCTCGATCGCCCGCTCACAGGACGACGGACATGTCTACAACGTCAATGCTGATACGGCGGCTGCGGCACTCGCTGCTGCGCTGGGCGCCGAAACGCTCATGGTCCTCACCGATGTCGAGGGCCTGTACGAGGACTGGCCCGACAGCGACGAAGTGATCAGCAGACTCACCGCCACCCAGCTGGAGAAGCTGCTGCCCGACCTCTCCAGCGGCATGGTCCCCAAGATGGAGGGCTGTCTGCACGCCGTACGCAACGGGGTCAACACCGCTCGTGTCATCGACGGCCGTGTGCAGCACTCGATCCTTCTGGAGATCTTCACCGACGAGGGCATCGGCACGATGGTCGTGCCCGACGGACAGGGGGAACGATGACCGGAAACCAGGACCTCACGCAGCGTTGGCAGAGCGTGATGACGGACAACTACGGCACGCCGAAGCTGTCCCTCGTCCGCGGCGAGGGCACCAAGGTGTGGGACGAGGACGGCACCGAGTACACCGACTTCGTCGGCGGCATCGCGGTGAACGCACTGGGCCACGCCCACCCCGCCGTCGTCGAGGCCGTCTCCCGCCAGATCGCCTCCCTCGGCCATGTCTCCAATCTGTACGTCGCCGAGCCGCCCGTCGCCCTCGCCGAGCGGCTGATCCAGCTGTTCGGCCGCCCGGGACGCGTCTACTTCGCCAACTCCGGCGCGGAGGCGAACGAAGCCGCCTTCAAGATCGGCCGGTTGACAGGCCGTCGGCACATGGTCGCCACGACCGGCGGTTTCCACGGCCGGACCATGGGCGCCCTCGCCCTCACCGGGCAGGACGGCAAGCGGACGCCGTTCCTCCCGCTCCCGTCCGATGTCACGCACGTCCCCTACGGCGACGCGGAAGCGCTCCGCGCGGCCGTCACCGAGGACACCGCGCTCGTCATCGTCGAGCCGATCCAGGGCGAGAACGGTGTGGTCGTACCGCCCAAGGGCTATCTGCAGGCCGCCCGGGAGATCACCCGTGCCACCGGCACCCTCCTGGTGCTCGACGAGGTGCAGACCGGCATCGGCCGGACCGGCACCTGGTTCGAGTACCAGGCGCACCAGGGCGTCGAGCCGGATGTCGTCACGCTCGCCAAGGGACTCGGCGGCGGACTGCCCATCGGAGCGACCGTCGTCTTCGGCGAGGCGGCAGAGCTGCTGAAGCCCGGTCACCACGGTTCGACGTTCGGCGGCAACCCGGTCGCCTGCGCCGCCGGCATCGCCGTCGTCGACACCCTGGCCGCCGACGGACGGCTCGACGAGGTGAAGCGGCTCGGCGAGAAACTGCGGGACGGGATCGAGGCGCTGGGACACCCGTTGGTCGACCATGTCCGTGGCAGCGGCCTGTTGCTGGGTATCGTGCTCACCGGACCGCTCGCACCACAGGTGCAGCAGGCGGCCCAGGGTGCCGGTTTCCTGGTGAACGCCCCTGCGCCCGATGTCGTACGGCTCATGCCGGCCCTGACCATCGGTGACGCCGAGGTGGACGCGTTCCTTCAGGCGCTTCCCGGCATTCTCGAGATCAGCAGCGGGGAAGGACGATCCGGGGAATGAGACGACGATGACCGAGGGCCAGGACACCGAGCAGGGCGGCCCCGCCGTTCCGCAGACCCGCACAGCGCGCCACCGCCGGATCGTGGACATCCTCAACCGGCAGCCGGTGCGCTCGCAGAGCCAGTTGGCCAAGCTCCTCGCGGACAACGGGCTGAGCGTCACCCAGGCGACGCTCAGCCGGGACCTCGACGAGCTGGGTGCGGTGAAGATCCGGAACACCGGCGGCGAGCTGATCTACGCGGTGCCGAGCGAGGGCGGCTACCGCACGCCGCACGTCCCGCTCGGCGAGTCGGCCAAGGAGGAGCGGATGCGCCGCCTCTCCGGTGAACTGCTGATCTCGGCCGAGGCCTCCGCGAACCTCGTCGTCCTGCGCACACCGCCCGGCGCGGCACAGTTCCTCGCCTCGGCCATCGACCAGGCCGAACTGCACGACATCCTCGGCACCATCGCGGGCGACGACACCCTGCTGCTGATCAGCCGGGACCCGCTCGGCGGCCAGGCGCTCGCCGATCATCTGCTGCGCCTGGCCCAGAACGACCGCTGAGGCGGCCGGACCTCCGACCGCCTCAGGCGCTCAACTTCGCCATGTGGCGGGCGAATCCACTGGTCCGCCAGGTGCTGCCGTCGGCATTGACCGCGAAGGCCTCCGTGCCGGGCAGCTCCTCCAGCCACGCCCGGGCACGGTCGCCCATGGCGTACGCGGCGGTTGCCCGGGCGTCCGCGTGGGTGAGCCCCGGGCAGACCACGGTCATCGACGCCAGGCCGTCCGCGGGCGGTTTGCGGGTGTGCGGGTCGACGATGTGGCAGCCGCGCTCGGCCGGGCCCGATGTGGCGACGGCGAGGCCTTCGTCGGCCTCGATCACCGTGACGAGCTCGCCCGGATGGAGCGGGTCCGACACGCCCACCCGCCACGGACCGCCGTGCAGCTGGATGTCGCCGCCTCCGTTCAGACAGACCGAGTCCGCGCCGGACGAGGCGAGCATGCGCACCGCGCACTCCACCGCCCATCCCTTGACCAGCCCGGTCGGGTCCAGCACACCGGCGTAGCGGGCGCTGAACCAGCCCTCGCTCTCCCGCTCCGCATCCCCGCACAGCTGCAGCACTTCGGCGACCTCGGTGACACACTCGCCGAGCGCGAGTTCGCCCCGGGCGAGGCGGCTGAGCTGGCTGTCCTCGCGGAACGTCGAGAAGATCTCGTCCACCCGGTGCAGACCCGCCACGGCTGCCGCGAGCCCGGCGCGTACCCGGGGTGCGTCGCTTCCGGCGGCGAGACGGATGTCGAACGAGAACACCGTGCCCATCGTGTGTTCGACATGGCGCAGCCGCTCCTGGCCGGGCATCACAGACCCGCCTTGTCGAGCGCGCTCTGCAGGGACGTGATGTAGCCCTTGCTGGTGTAACTGGCGCCGGAGACCGCGTCGATCTGCGCACTCTGCGCGGTGACCGCCGCCTGGTTGAGCTCGGGCACCGCATTGGCCGCGATCTTGCGGCTGTTGGCGTCGGAGTTCGGGGCCTTGACGGCGTCGGCCGCGGTGATCCTGCCGCCGCTGACCGTGATGCTGACCTGCACCGGGCCGTACTGGGTGTCGGCCACATCGCCGAGCACGGTCTTCGGCGCGGATCCCGCACCCGTACCGGAACCCGCGTCCGCACCCGTACCGGAACCCGCGTCCGCACCCGTACCGGAACCCGCGTCCGCACCGGGATCCGTGCCCGAGCCCGCCGGCGGCTGAGCCCCGGCTCCCGGCTGAGCTCCGGCCTCTGCGTCGCCGCTGCCGGAGCCCGTACCCGAGCCGGGCGCCCCCGCCGTACCCGCCTTGTCGAGCGCGCTCTGCAGCGACTTGATGTAGCCCTCGCTGGTGTAACTGGCGCCGGAGACCGCGTCGATCTGCGCGCTCTGGGCCTTCATCACGGCCTGGTTGAGCTTGGGGATGGCGTCGGCCGCGATCTTGCGGCTGTTGGCATCGGCGCTGGGCGCCTTCACCGCCTGTGCCCCGGTGATTCTGCCGCCGCTGAGGGTGAGCTGGACCTGGACCTCGCCGAACTGCGTGTCGGCGGCGTCGCCCAGAACGGTCTGTCCGGCCCCGGCCTGCGCCGAGCCGGGCGGAACCTGGGAGCCGGCCTGCGCCCCCGCCTCGGTCACGGTGTTGCCCGGCTGCTTCAGCGCGAGCAGCAGGACGACACCGGACGCGGTGGCGGCGACGCCGATCATGATCCGGCGAAGCGGATGTTTCCTCTTCAAGGACGGCCTCACATCTCGAACGACTCGTGGTGGATCCGGCGGGACGGCACTCCTGCTTCGCGCAGTGCCTGGAAGGACTCCTCGGCGAGACCGGGCGGCCCGCAGAGGTAGACGTCGTGGCTGTCGATGTCGGGCAGCACTTCCTTCAGCCGCTCGGCGGTGATCTCGGGCCGGGCCCCGTCCGGGCCGTTCACCGCGTACATCAGCTGTGCGTCACGGCGTTCGGCGATCTGCTGCAGCTCGCTCCAGAGAGCCAGGTCCTGCCGCTTGCTCGCCCGGTAGAGCAGTGTCAGGTCACCCGGTCCGCCGGGCAGCGTCTCGAACAGCGCCCGCAGCGGGGTGATCCCGGCACCGCCCGCGATCAGCAGTACCTTGTTGCGGCTCCGGCGGCCGGCGGTCATGGCCCCGTAGGGCCCTTCCGCCCAGACCCGTGTCCCCGGCTCCAGCCGGGAGAGCGCCGTGCTGTGCGAGCCGACCGCCTTGACGGTGATACGCATCAGGTTCGGCCGGGGCGGAGCGGAGAGCGAGTACGGATTGGCGCTCCAGCGCAGCCCCTTGGTGAGGAACCGCCAGCGGAAGAACTGACCCGCCTCGGCGCCCAGCCGGTGCAACCGTCGCCCGGTGATCAGCACGGAGACCATGCCCGGTGCCTCGTCCACGGTCGACTCGACCCGCATCTGGTGCCAGAGATTGAGCCGTACCGGCGCCAGGACCCGGTACCAGACCAGCAGGGCGCCGACCGTCCCGTAGAGCACGTACCAGACGGTGCGCACGGTCGAGTCGGCCACGAACTCGGCGCCCGTCGCCAGTTGGTGCCAGAAAGTCAGATACACCGCGACATACGTCAGGAGGTGCAGGTAGTACCAGGTCTCGTACGCCATCTTGCGGCGCACGGCCCCGGCGGAGACGAACCCGATGAGCAGCAGGATCCCGGTGCCGATCGTCGCCTTGATCATTTCGGGGAAGTCGACGACGACGGTGACGGTCTGCTCCACCACGCCGGTGTCCGCCTGGACGGAGTACCCCCAGACGGTCATGACCACATGCGTGATGATCAGGCTGATCGCGTACCGGCCGCTCATCGCGTGCCAGCGGGTCACCCGGTCAGAGCCCACCCGCCGTTCCAGGGCCGGGACGCGTGCCATCAGCAGCACGACCAGCGCAATCATGTACCCGCCGAGCAGGCCGGTGATCCGGCCGGCGCCGATCAGCCACTCGTCGGTGGTCATGTGCACCACCGAGGTGTTCTGCCACCACAGTGACAGCACGGCCACCGCCCCTGCCCAGGCGATGGCCAACAACGCCACCGCCGGGTCACGCCTCGGGCTGATAGCCCGCATGGTCTGGCGTCTCGCGGCCCGACCGCTCTGCAACATCGCCACGATTGCTCCTCGGCTGTCCCTCTTTCGCGTACGGGGATACGGATCTGAGGAGCCTGGAGTTCAACTGGAGTGGCGCTTGTGGCATCCGTGGTTCGCCGGAGCCGGCCGGTCCGGTCAGTCGATGCGCGCCGGAAGGGGCAGGGGGAGCGCGGGCAGCCCGTCCAGACTCACACCGACGAAGTCCTTCTTCTCGCAGTACGCGGCGAACTCCTCGTCCGACCTCCGGCCGAAGTGGTCCGCGTGCTGGGTGCGTTCCTCCTGGTACTCCAGGAAGGGGACCGCGAAGCCGCAGGAGTCGCTGATGCGCCGCGCGCCAACGACGATGATCGCGCGGGCGCTCGGACCGTCGACGTCGGCGAAGTGGCCGATGTAGTGGGACCAGCGCGGGTCGTCGCGGAAGACGGCCTCGCCGCTGCCGTGCACCCGCAGCACCTTGGGCGGCCCGGAGAAGGCGCACCACATCAGGGTGATCCTCCCGTTCCCCTCCTCGCGCAGATGCGCGATGGTCTCGGCGCCGCTGCCGCCGAAGTCCAGATAGGCGAGCGTCAGCTCGTCGACGACGACGAGGGTGCCGCTGCGGCCCTTGGGGGAGAGATTGACGTGCCCGTCGCCCGCGAGCGGGGCGGTGGCCGTGAAGAAGACGGGCTGCTGCTCGATGAATCGCCGAGTACGGCCTTCTATGCGTTCATACGTTTTCCCCATGCCCGGATTATCGGCTGCGGCGGGCGATCCCCAGTGGGCCGGACCGCTCGGTCTCACGTCAGGAGACCAGTGGCCGGCGGCCTCCGTGGCGGGCCCGGCAGGCCGGGTTTCCCCGAGTCCGGGGCCGGTGACCAGCGAGTTTCCCGGCACGTTGACAAAACATACGGTGGATTGCATAGTTATACCCATCACCGAATGCACCGTAAGGAGAAACCCGTGACCGAGCGCGTCGTACTCGCCTACTCCGGCGGTCTGGACACCTCCGTCGCCATCGGCTGGATCGCCGAGGAGACGGGCGCCGAGGTCATCGCCGTTGCCGTGGACGTCGGCCAGGGCGGCGAGGACCTGGACGTCATCCGCAAGCGCGCTCTCGCCTGCGGTGCTGTGGAGGCCGAGGTCGCCGACGCGAAGGACGAGTTCGCCGACGAGTACTGCCTCCCGGCGATCAAGGCCAACGCCCTTTACATGGACCGCTACCCGCTGGTCTCCGCCCTTTCCCGGCCGACGATCGTCAAGCACCTCGTCGCCGCCGCGAAGAAGCACAACGCCGGCGTCGTGGCCCACGGCTGCACCGGCAAGGGCAACGACCAGGTGCGGTTCGAGGCCGGCATCGTCGCCCTCGCGCCCGAGCTGAAGTGCATCGCCCCCGTGCGTGACTACGCCATGACCCGGGACAAGGCGATCGCCTTCTGCGAGGAGAAGCAGCTCCCGATCGCCACCACCAAGAAGTCGCCGTACTCCATCGACCAGAACGTCTTCGGGCGGGCCGTCGAGACCGGCTTCCTGGAGGACATCTGGAACGGGCCGATCGAGGACATCTACGAGTACACCTCCAACCCGGCGGTGCTGCGCGAGGCCGACGAGGTCGTCATCTCCTTCAAGGAGGGCGTCCCGGTCGCCATCGACGGCAAGCCCGTCTCCGTCCTCCAGGCGATCCAGCAGCTCAACGAGCGGGCCGGCGCGCAGGGCATCGGCCGGATCGACATGGTCGAGGACCGGCTGGTCGGCATCAAGTCCCGTGAGGTGTACGAGGCCCCGGGCGCGATCGCGCTGATCACCGCCCACCAGGAGCTGGAGAACGTCACGGTCGAGCGCGAACTGGCGCGGTACAAGCGGCAGGTCGAGCAGCGCTGGGGCGAGATGGTCTACGACGGCCTGTGGTTCTCCCCGCTCAAGCGGGCCCTGGACGGTTTCATCAACGAGGCCAATCAGCACGTCACCGGCGACATCCGGATGACGCTGCAGGGCGGCCGCGCGGTGGTGACCGGGCGGAGGTCCGAGGAGTCGCTGTACGACTTCAACCTGGCGACGTACGACTCCGGCGACACGTTCGACCAGTCCAAGGCGCAGGGGTTCATCGAGCTCTTCGGTCTGTCGGCGAAGATTGCCGCCAAGCGGGATCTCGTCTGATTCGCTGACGTACCACCGGCGGCCTCCCCGATCCGTCCGCGGCGGGGAGGCCGTGGCACATCCATCCCATGAGGAGCTTCAGCTGTGAGCAGCAACAACGGTGACGTCCGGCTCTGGGGCGGCCGGTTCGCCGACGGTCCGGCCGAGGCGCTGGCGAAGCTGTCCGCGTCCGTCCACTTCGACTGGCGGCTCGCGCCGTACGACATCGCCGGGTCGCGCGCCCACGCGCGCGTGCTCCACAAGGCGGGGCTGCTCACCGAGGACGAACTGACCCGGATGCTGGGCGGGCTCGACCAGCTGGAGGCGGATGTCGCGGACGGTTCGTTCGTCGGCACGATCGCCGACGAGGACGTCCACACCGCGCTGGAGCGGGGGCTGCTCGAACGCCTCGGCCCCGACCTCGGCGGCAAGCTGCGGGCCGGCCGCTCCCGCAACGACCAGGTCGCCACGCTGTTCCGGATGTACCTGCGCGACCACGCCCGGATCATCGGCGGACTGGTCGCCGAGCTCCAGGACGCGCTGGTGGGTCTCGCCGAGGCGCACCCGGACGTCGCCATGCCCGGCCGTACGCACCTCCAGCACGCCCAGCCCGTCCTGTTCGCCCATCACGTCCTCGCGCATGTCCAGGGGCTGTCCCGGGACGCGGAGCGGCTGCGGCAGTGGGACAAGCGGACGGCGGTCTCGCCGTACGGCTCGGGGGCGCTCGCGGGCTCCTCGCTCGGGCTCGACCCGGAAGCCGTGGCGAAGGACCTCGGCTTCGAGCAGGGCTCGGCGGGCAACTCGATCGACGGCACGGCGTCGCGCGACTTCGTGGCGGAGTTCGCCTTCATCACCGCGATGATCGGGGTCAACCTCTCCCGGATCGCGGAGGAGATCATCATCTGGAACACGAAGGAGTTCTCCTTCGTCACCCTCCACGACGCGTTCTCCACCGGCTCGTCGATCATGCCGCAGAAGAAGAACCCGGACATTGCGGAGCTGGCGCGCGGCAAGTCCGGCCGGCTCATCGGCAACCTCACCGGCCTGCTGGCGACGCTCAAAGCCCTGCCGCTCGCGTACAACCGCGACCTCCAGGAGGACAAGGAGCCGGTGTTCGACTCCTGCGACCAGCTGGAGGTCCTGCTCCCCGCCTTCACCGGCATGACGGCCACGCTCACGGTGAACCGCGAGCGGATGGAGGAGCTGGCCCCGGCGGGCTTCTCCCTCGCGACGGACATCGCGGAGTGGCTGGTCAAGCAGGGCGTGCCGTTCCGTGTCGCGCACGAGGTCGCGGGCGAGTGCGTCAAGGTGTGCGAGCAGCAGGGCATCGAGCTGGACCAGCTGACGGACGACCAGTTCGCCAAGATCTCCGAGCATCTCACCCCGGAGGTCCGCACGGTCCTGAACGTCCCTGGCGCCCTCGCCTCCCGCAACGGCCGCGGTGGCACGGCCCCTTCGGCGGTCGCCACCCAACTCGCCGAGGTGAAGGCGGACCTGGTGATCCAGCACGCATGGGCGACGGCGAAGCGCTGACGGAACCGCGTCCTACAGGGCCGCCGCCCACTCCTCGAGCGCGTCGAAGTCGCGCCGGATCAGCCCGGCTCTCTCGTCGATGCGCAGGAGGAGGGCGGCGGCGTTGTGGTTCTGCTCCACGTATGCGTGGTCGAACGGCGTGATGTCGTCGTCGATCCACGCGAACGGGCGGCCCGCGGCGTACTGAAGGATGTACTGCGTCTTCCAGTACGTACGGTGCGGCGCGGCGCCGTGCATCGTCGGCCAGTCGATGAACGGCAGTTCCGGAAGCCCCAGTTGTGGGCCTATCCAGGTGTTCGCCTCACCCTTCCATGTGGTCGCCCACACCAGTTCGTAGCGCTCGCCGAGCGCCAGCAGCTCGGCGCCGTGCCCCGGATTGAGCCAGACCCGCAGCGGCTTGCCGTCCGTCCAGCCGGTGGGTCTCATCCGGTGTGTGGTGTAGCCCTCGGGGCGGCGCTGTGGCTTCGCGGCGTACGGATTGAGGGGTCCGTCGACATCGATCAACAGCAACGGCTTCATGGGATCCGCCTTGCGTGTCCGGGGCTGCGCCGGGGGCCGAGGGTGCGACGTTACCCAGCGCGGACCTCGGCCCGCCGGGCATTTTGTCGACCCGGATGACCAGGTCGCCCTTGTACGCCACGCGCTTCGGTGAGCCGTCGGGGTGCCGCTCCACGACGTGCTGTACCACCTCGTCGACCAGCGGTTCGCCGTGGACCGGGAAGTCGCAGCGGGCGCCCGCGGCAGGGGCTCTTTCTCGACGAGAGCGGCCGCCGCGGTGGTGCAGCCTCGGTACGTGCGGGAAAGGGCAACCGATCCAGGAATGAGACAATGATGTCTCACATGGGTTACGGTCGTCTCATGACAGTCGATCGTGAGCAGGTGCTGCACACCGCCGCCGCCCTCCTCTCCCGCAAGTCGACCTCCACGATGGACGAGGTCGCCAAGGCCGCCGGCATCGGACGCGCCACCCTGCACCGGCACTTCGCCGGGCGGGAGGCGCTCGTGCGGGCGCTCGAGGACCTCGGGATCAGGGAGTTCGAGGCGGCCCTCGACGGTGCCCGGCTCGACGAGGGCACCGCGGACGACGCGCTGCGCCGGCTCATCGCCGCGACCGAGCCGAGCGCCGGGCTGCTCGCGTTCCTCGTCACCGAGAACCAGCTCTTCGAGGGCGAAGAGATCAACGAGGGCTGGTCCCGGCTCGACGCGCGCGTCTCCGCGCTCTTCCGGCGCGGCCAGGAGGAGGGCGACTTCCGGATCGACCTCACCCCCGCCTGGCTCACCGAGGCGCTGTACGGGCTGATCGGCTCATGCGCCTGGGCCGTTCAGGACGGCCGGGTCGCTGCCAAGGACTTCCAATTCATGATCGCCGAGCTGTTGCTCGGCGGCGCACGACGGAGCGTGGAGAAATGACCAGTACCGACCAGAGAGCGACAGAGACGGTCCCGGTGCGCGCACCGGGCCGGTGGCTCGCGCTGGCGGTCCTCGTGCTGGCCGTGCTGCTCGTCGCGGTCGACGCCACCGTGCTCGGCCTCGCGACCCCGTATCTCAGCGAGGACCTCAAGCCGTCCGGCACCCAACTCCTGTGGATCGGCGACGTCTACTCGTTCGTCATCGCCGGTCTGCTCGTCTCCATGGGCAGCCTCGGTGACCGGATCGGCCGCAAGAAGCTGCTGCTCACCGGCGCGGTCGCGTTCGGTGCGGTCTCGGTGCTCAACGCCTACGCATCCAGTCCCGACATGATGATCGTCGCCCGCGCGCTGCTCGGTGTCGCGGGTGCCACCCTGATGCCGTCCACGCTGGCGCTGATCCGCAACATCTTCCACGACCCCAAGGAGCGCAGCCTCGCCGTCGGCATCTGGGGTGCCGCGGCATCGGCGGGCGCCGCTGTCGGGCCGGTCGTCGGCGGCTTTCTGCTCGAGCACTTCTGGTGGGGCTCGGTCTTCCTGATCAACCTGCCGGTCATGGCGGTGCTCGTGGTCGTCGGCATCAAGCTGCTCCCCGAGTCGCGCAACCCGAATCCCGGTCCCTGGGACCTGGTGAGCGTCGCGCTCTCGCTGGTCGGCATCGTCGCCGTCGTGTACGCGGTCAAGGAGGTCACCGTGCACGGCCTCCGCGGGGACACGGCCGGGGCGGCGGTCATCGGCATCGTGGCCCTTGTCTGGTTCGTACGACGGCAGTTGACGCTGCCCTCGCCGCTCCTGGACGTACGCCTCTTCCACCACAGGGGCTTCTCCGGCGCGGTCCTCGCGGATCTGCTGACCATCCTCGGGCTGTCCGGTCTGGTCTTCTTCCTCTCGCAGTTCCTCCAGCTGGTGCAGGGGCGCTCACCACTGGAGGCCGGACTCATCGAACTGCCCGCGGCGATCGGGGCGGTGGGCGCAGGTCTGACGGCCGGGTACCTGGCGCGCAGGGCGTCCGTGCGCAGCGCGGTGTCGACCGGGCTCGCGGCGGTCGGTCTCGCTCTCGCGGCCTGCACGCTGCTGACGGCCGACACACCCGCGCCGGCGCTGGGCGTCGCCCTGTTCGTCGGCGGTCTCGGCGCGGGTCTCGCGTTCACGGTGACCGCGGACGTGATCCTGTCCAGCGTGCCCAAGGACCAGGCGGGCGCGGCGTCGGCCGTCTCCGAGACGGCCTACGAACTGGGCGCGGCGCTCGGCATCGCCCTGCTGGGCACGGTCGTGACCGGCGTCTACCGGGACTTCACGGTGCCGGAGGGCGTACCGGCCGGTGCGGCGGACGCGGCCCGCGACTCGCTCGGCGGCGCGGCGGAGGCGGCGAGCGGACTGCCGCGGGATCAGGGCGAGGCCCTGCTCTCCTCGGCCCAGGGCGCGTTCGCCGACGGATTCCACGTCGCGGGCGCGGTGGGCTCGGCGGTCCTGTTCGCGACGGCGTTGGCGGCCTGGTTCCTGCTGCGCGGCCAGCGCCTCGAAAGCGCCGTCGACCACTGACGCACAACGCCGATGGGCCGGACCCCGCGGGGGTCCGGCCCATCGTTGTGTTCTCGAGCGGTCACAAGCCGGCCCGACCGTCCCCGGTCGGCAACGCCGGCGGCTCCGCCGTACTACGCGGCCTTGGCCTTCGTGGCGTACATGTCCACGTACTCCTGGCCCGACAGCTCCATGACCTCGGTCATCACCGAGTCCGTCACCGCACGCAGCACATACCGGTCGCGGTCCATGCCCTCGTAGCGCGAGAACTCCATCGCCTCGCCGAAGCGGATCGTCACCCGGCCCGGCCGCGGCAGGCCCGCGCCGCCCGGCTGCAGCTTGTCCGTGCCGATCACCGCGAACGGGACCACCGGCGCGCCGGTCATCAGGGTGAGGCGGGCGATGCCCGTGCGGCCCCGGTACAGGCGGCCGTCGGGGGAGCGGGTGCCCTCCGGGTAGATGCCGAAGATCCTGCCCTCCTCCAGCACCCGGCGTCCCGTCATCAGCGCGGCCACCCCGCCGTTGGCGCCGTCGCGGTCGACCGGGATCATGCCGCAGCCCGTGAAGAACCAGGCCATCGCCCGGCCCTTGACGCCCTTGCCCGTGACGTACTCGTCCTTGCCGATGAAGTACACCGGACGGCTGCACACCAGCGGCATGATCATCGAGTCGATGAACGTCAGATGGTTCCCGGCGAGGATGACCGGACCGGTGCCCGGAATGTTCTCCGTGCCCTCCACCCTTGGACGGAACATCAGGCGCAGAAAGGGTCCGAGGACGGCCTTGATGAGCGACAAGCGGGACAACGGGTCCTCCGGTCTCAGGGACGGACGGTAGGGGGCGGGCAAGTCTGTGCAGGTGAGGACGATACTCGGGGCTCAGCCCGACCGCACATCCGGTTCACGGAGCGGATACACAGTGTTGACGTGGATTTCCGGCGTGTTCGTCCAGGGTCTGCCCTACGGATGACGTAGATGCTTACGATCGGGCGTCGTTCGACAGTGCGGGACATCACACGGAGGAACATCGATGACACAGGGTGCGGACACAAGTCCGGCGCGCCGGACCGTACTCGGAGCGGCTGTGCTCGGCACCGCCGCCCTCGGCATCGGCGGTACCGCCGCGCCGGCCGCGGCAGGCGAGCGCCACCACGGCCCCGGCGGTTACAGGTCACTGCCCAGCCCGACGGTCATCGCGCACCGGGGTGCCAGCGGCTACCGGCCCGAGCACACGCTCGGTTCGTACCAGCTGGCGCTCGACATGGGCGCCCACGTCATCGAACAGGACCTGGTGCCCACCAAGGACGGTCATCTCGTGTGCCGTCACGAGAACGACATCACGGGCACCACGGATGTCGCGAACCATCCCGAATTCGCCTCGCGCAAGGCGACGAAGAGTGTCGACGGCGTGAGCCTCACCGGCTGGTTCACCGAGGACTTCACGCTGGCGGAGCTCAAGACGCTGCGTGCCAAGGAGCGCATCCCCGCCATCCGTCAGGAGAACACCCTCTACGACGGCCGCTGGGCTGTCCCCACCTTCGAGGAAGTGCTGCGCTGGGCCGACAAGGAGGGCCGCCGGCGTGGCCGCCCGGTCTGGCTGCACGTCGAGACCAAGCACCCCACCTACTTCCGCGGCCTCGGCCTCGGTCTGGAGGAGCGCCTCGCCAAGCTGCTGCGGCGCTTCGGCCGCGACCGCCGTGACTCGCCGGTCTTCCTGCAGTCCTTCGAGCCGAGCAGCATGCAGCGGATGGCGAAGCTCGTCGACTCCCCGCGGGTCGTGCTCCTCGACGCCGCGGACACCCGTCCCTGGGACTTCGTGACGGCGGGCGACCCGCGTACGGTCGCGGACCTCGTCAAGCCCGAGGGGCTCCAGTGGATCGCGTCGTTCGCCCAGGGCATCGGCCCGTGGGTGGACCTGATCATCCCGAGGGACGCGAACGGCAAGCTGACCCGGCAGACGACGCTGGTGCGCGACGCCCATGCCAAGGGCCTGATCCTGCACCCGTACACGATGCGGAACGAGAACACCTTCCTGCCCGCCGACTTCCGGCGGGGCACCGACCCGAACGCCTACGGAGACGCCTTCGGCGCCTTCAAGGTCTACTTCGAGACGGGCATCGACGGCATCTTCACGGACAATGCGGACACGGGGCTGCTCGCCGCCGCGGACTTCCGCGGCTGAGTCGCCAGGGCCCCGCAGCCCACGCCCGTACGGGTGACTGTGCCGTCGCAAGGCAACCACCGCCCCGCGACGGCACGTCACGCCGGGCATGACGCTTCTCGAAGAAAGGGCCCATGTCGTCACCGCGCTGCGCCCGTTGGTGAGCGCGGAGGCCACGGCCGAGGCACCCGGTGCGGCCATGGACGCGGGCGATCTGGAACAGGCCGTATGGGTGCGGCTGTTCGAGCACCTCGACGGTGCCGGGCCGCCACCGGACGCCGCGCGCTGGGTCCGGTCGGCGGTGCGCGCCGAGGCGCGGCGCGGCCGTCGGACAGCCGCGCGGGAGCGTCCGTACGGTCCGGAGCCCACGGCCGACCCGGCGGCCGGCCCCGAACGGGCGGCGCTCCGGGCCGAGCGGCGCCGCGCTCTGCGGGCCGCGGTGGCCCGGACACCGGGAAACTGCCCGAGGCTCCTGACTGCGATGTTGTCGCCGAACGACCCCACCTACCGCGAAATCGCAGGACAGTTGGGAATGTCACAAGGAAGTCTGGGGCCCATGCGTTCCCGTTGCCTGGGATGCCTGCGCAGAATGCTCACGGCAGAGGTTGCGGCTCCTGAACCTGGGGGAAAGGAGCGGTAGACAACCGGCGGACAGGTGAGCGGGAGGCGTGCGCACATGGGCATGAGCGTGACCATCTCAGCGGCGAGAACGCAGGATGCGGAGCACATCCTCAAGCTGCAGTATCTGTGCTACCAGAGCGAGGCCGAGCTCTACGGCGACTACGGCATCGAACCCCTCACCCAGTCGCTCGAGGACCTGCGCGCCGAGATCGCCGACGGCCACGCGCTCGTCGCCAGGCTCGGTGACGAAGTGGTCGCCTCCGTGCGAGGCAAGGTGGACGCTGCCGGCACCGCCCGGATCGCCAAGCTGATCGTGCATCCGCGCATGCAGCGCCACGGCCTCGGTGGGCGCCTTCTCGACGCGATCGAGCGGCACTTCGCCGCGACGCCGGCCGCCAAGCGCTTCCAGCTCTTCACCGGGCACCGCAGCGAGAGCAACCTCCGGCTCTACCGCAGCCGCGGGTACGTCCAGGTCTCCAGCGAGCAGGTGGGCCGGCGGCTGACACTCGTCACGCTGGAGAAGGAGGCCGGGGCGCAGGCCTTCGTGGCCAGCGCCTGACGGCCGGAACTGCCGCGATCAGGCGGGTGGCTGGGTCCGCGAGCGGCGCAGCCACCACATGCCCGTGACGGGCAGCAGCACGGGAATGAAGACATAGCCCATGCCGAACTCCGACCAGACCGTGGAGTCCGGGAAGGCGGACGGATCGAGCACCGTCCAGGTACCGACGATCAGTACGCCCGCGAGCTCGGCGGCGCAGCACACCAGCGCCGCCCTGCGCGCCGTCTCACCGCCGCGCACCAGCGTGTAGGTGATGAACGCGTAGACCACGGCGGCGACGGCCGACAGCACATGCGCCAGCGGGGCGCTGCCGAAGTCGGTGAGGATCTGGTAGACGGAGCGCGACACCGCGCCGACCGACATCACCCCGTACAGCCACACCAGCAGCAGGCCCGGGCCCTGGACGAGCCTGGTCCGCTGCTGCTTCTCGCCGGTGACGGGCTCGGCCATCGTCAGCCTCCCCAGATGTCGTAGAGCCGTACTTCGAGTACGGCCAGCACCACCGCCGCGGCCGCGACGGTCGCCGAGCCCCAGCGGGTCCGCTCGGCGAGCGACAGGAACGCGGCCGCGGGGACCGCGGCGAGCGCGCCGATCAGATAGGCGATGAAGATCACCGAGCCCTCGTGCGCCTCCTCGCCGCGGGCCAGCTGCACGATTCCCACCACCAGTTGGGCCAGCGCCAGGACCGTCACCACGGCCATGCCGATGAAGTGCCAGTCCTTGGTCGGCTGGTCGCGGTAGGCCGCGAAGCCGCACCAGGCGGCGAGAGCGAGCGCGGTCACGGCGACCGCGACCGTCAGGGCGTCAAGCATGGCCCGAGAGTATTACGGGCCAAATGGAACGATGCGCGCGGCCCCGTATGCCGATGCGCGCGGACCTGCGCTCCGTGGTCTTGACCACAACACGAGGGGGACGCACCCGGCCGACGGATGTCGTCGTGCACGCCCACGCCCGTGTATCCCTGCAGGTCGAGGCCGGTTGGCCGGGGTCCGGGGTGGTGGAATCGGCCCCTCCGTATCCCGTATCACGCTTGTCCGCTATTCGGACAGGCGTGATCGCTTCCTCCGCCCGTCTGCTTTACTTGCCGACATGACCACGACGAGCAGCCGCATCCTTGCGACCGAGGCGATCACGACGCCCGGTGCTCGTTGTATGTGTCGAATGTGCGCCTTCTGAGGGCCCCAGCCAGTTCCTCGCGCCCCGAAGTGAGACCACAGCCGCCGAGTCCGTAGAGACGGACCGCCGCTGCCCCGCGCACGTGTTGCTTCTTCCCTGTTCCGGTGCCCCGGAGCGAAACCGTGCCGCGTTCCGAAGATGAATGCCCCGTGCCCGGCGAAGACGCTTGCCCTGCACTCGACAGTGACGGAATTTTCAGTGATCACCACAACCGGCCTGACCAAGATCTACCGGGCCACCGGCTCGCGAGGACGTGAGGTCACCGCCCTGGACGGCGTCGATCTCCACGTCGAGGAAGGCGAGGTGTACGGCGTCATCGGCCAGAGCGGCGCCGGAAAGTCCTCGCTCATCCGCTGCATCAACCTCCTCGAGCGGCCCACCTCCGGCACCGTGACGGTCGACGGACAGGACCTCACCGCCCTGGCCGGCCGCGGACCGCGCGCGGGCAAGCAGCTCCGCGACGCCCGCAGCCGTATCGGGATGGTCTTCCAGCACTTCAACCTGCTGTCCTCGCGCTCCGTTCAGGACAACATCGAGCTGCCTCTGGAGATCCTCGGCCTCACCGGCCGGGAACGCTCCCGCAAGGCACTCGAACTCCTCGACCTGGTCGGCCTCGCCGACAAGGCGAAGGCCTATCCGAGCCAGCTCTCCGGCGGACAGAAGCAGCGCGTCGGCATCGCCCGCGCACTCGCCGGTGAACCCAAGGTGCTGCTCTCCGACGAGGCGACCAGCGCGCTCGACCCCGAGACCACCCGCTCCATCCTCCAGCTGCTGCGGGACATCAACCGGCAGCTGGGTCTCACCGTTCTGCTCATCACGCACGAGATGGACGTCGTCAAGACGGTCTGCGACTCCGCGGCGCTGATGGAGGACGGGCGGATCGTCGAGTCGGGCACCGTGAGCGAACTGCTCGCCACCCCCGGCTCCGAGCTCGCCGCAGCGCTCTTCCCGGTCAGCGGCGCCGCCACGGGCATCGACCGCACCGTCGTCGACGTCACCTTCCACGGTGAGGCCGCCACCCAGCCGGTGATCTCCCAGCTCTCCCGTACCTACAACATCGACATCTCGATCCTCGGCGCCGCGATGGACACCGTCGCGGGCAAGCAGGTGGGGCGGATGCGTATCGAACTGCCCGGACGCTTCGAGGAGAACGTCGTGCCGATCGGCTTCCTGCGCGAGAAGGGGCTGCAGATCGACGTGGCCGGTGAGACGGACAGCCTCACTACCGACAGCATCACGGACAGCGCCGCGACGGCCGAGCTTGTGAAGGACGGTGCCAAGTGACCTGGACGGAGATGCAGCCCCTGCTGGAGCAGGCCTGTTGGGACACCCTCTACATGGTCGGCTGGTCCACCCTGATCGCCGTCGTCGGCGGGCTGCCGCTGGGTGTCTTCCTCGTTCTCACCGACCGCGGCGGCCAGCTGGGCAACGCCCTGGTGAACAAGGTGCTCGGCCAGGTCGTCAACATCACCCGGTCGATGCCGTTCATCATCCTCATGGTCGCCCTGATGCCGTTCACCAAGGCGATCACCGGGACCACCATCGGCCGCGAGGGCGCCATCGTGCCGCTCGCGATCGGTGCCATCCCGTTCTTCGCCCGGCTCGTGGAGACCGCTGTCCGTGAGGTCGACGGCGGGCTCGTCGAGGCCGTGCAGTCGATGGGCGGCAGCACCTGGACGGTCGTGCGCAAGGTGCTGGTGCCCGAGTCGCTGCCGTCGCTGATCTCCAGCGCCACGACCACGATCGTCGCGCTCATCGGCTACTCGGCGATGGCCGGCACCGTCGGTGCCGGCGGGCTCGGCGACATCGCCATCCGCTACGGCTACCAGCGCTTCGAGACCGAACTGATGTGGATCACGGTGGCCATTCTCGCCGTCGTCATCTCCGTCATCCAGTTCGCCGGCGACTACGCGGCCCGCGGCCTCCACCAGCGCGGGCGCGGCACCTCCGCCCCCCGCCTGCGGATCCTCAGGACCACCTCGCCGGCCACGGAACCCACCAAGGCCGCGTGACCCCCTCAGGTTTCCCGACCCCACCGGACTCCTGACCCCCCTGACCCCACCCGGGTCGTACCACCCATGGAGAAAGGCACTTTTCGTGCGTAACACCGCCAAGATCACCACCGCCGTCCTGGCCGCCGGAACCCTCACCCTCGGGCTCTCCGCATGCGGCTCCGACTCCGGATCGGCCGACGAGAACGGCCCGCTCGTCGTCGCCGCGAGCTCCGTACCGCACGCCGAGATCCTGAACTACGTCAAGGACAACCTCGCCGCGAAGGAAGACCTCGAGCTCGAGGTCAAGGAGTTCACCGACTACGTGACGCCGAACACGGCCACCGAGAGCGGTGAGGTGGGTGCCAACTACTTCCAGCACAAGCCGTACCTCGACGACTTCAACCAGAAGAACAACACGCACATCGTGCCGGTCGCCACGGTGCACCTGGAGCCGCTCGGCCTTTACTCCAAGACGGTCAGGAAGGTCACCGAGCTGAAGAACGGTGCGACCGTCGCGCTGCCCAACGACACCACCAACGAGGCGCGTGCGCTCGAACTGCTGGCGCAGAACGGTGTCATCAAGCTGAAGGCCGGGGCGGGCAGCGACGCGACGCCCAAGGACATCGCCGAGAACCCGAAGCAGCTGAAGTTCAAGGAGATCGAGGCCGCCCAGGTGCCGCGTGCCCTCGGGGATGTGGACGCCGCCGTCATCAACGGCAACTACGCCGTCGAGGCCAAGCTCAGCCCGAAGGACGACTCCCTTGTCCTGGAGTCCGCCAAGGGCAACCCGTACGGCAACTTCCTCGCCGTCAAGGAGGGCAACGAGAGTGACCCGCGCGTCGTGAAGCTCGCGAAGCTGCTCACCTCGCCCGAGGTGAAGAAGTTCATCGACGACACGTACAAGGGCTCCGTCGTCCCGGCCGTCACCGGCTAGCGACCCCCTGCACAGGCCACGGGCCCTGCGCTCCCGGCACCCGGAGCGCGGGGCCGGCCGCTGCTCTCCCACCGCTCAAGTGCGGGACCCTGTGGTGCAGTTCTGAGGGCCCATGCTGCATGCTGGGCTTTTCAGCAGGCCCCTGGTTACGGAGCGCGCATGACTACCACCTTCCCGGACGTGTCCATCAGCACGGAGCGGTTGGTGCTGCGCCCCTTCGAGGACGCCGACATCCCGGCGCTCACGGAAATGATGAACGACGAGATGGTCACCGCCTGGACGTCCGTGCCCCACCCGTACACCACGGCCGACGCACAGCGATGGGTGCGCAGGATCGCTCCTGCAGAGCGCACCGAAGGCCGCGGGATCGCCCTGGCCGTCACCGAGTTCCTCACCCAGCGGCTCGTGGGCATCATTCATCTGCAGAACACCAGCTGGCGCACCCTGGCGGCCGAGGTCGCCTATGTGACCGCTCCCTGGGCCCGCGGCGAGGGATACGCCACCGAATCCGTGCTGGCCGTGGCCCAGTGGCTGTTCCGGGACCAGAAGTTCGAGCGCCTGGAACTGCGCACCGCCGCCGACAACACCGCCTCGCAGCAGGTCGCCCAGAAGATCGGCTGCATCAGCGAGGGCGTCCTGCGCAACGCCTGGATAGCGCGCACCCAGACCAACGACGGCAGCTGGGCCGACATCCGCACCGATCTGATCGTCTGGAGCCTGCTCCCCGAGGATCTCGAGGGCGCGGACCAGATGTCGGAGTCCGGATACGCGTCCTTCACCGACTGGAACTGATCCCTCGGCCGCTGCCACCCGACCCCGGACCCGTCCGGTGGGTGGCGCCCCCAGGTAACCTCGGGCTGCCCGCCTCTTGTGGGCAGCCCCGACCTGCGACGAACCCCAGGGAGACTGACGACGATGGCCGACCGCGTCACGGTGATCGGCTGGGACGGTTCGCCCCTCACCGCTGCGGCCAGGTCCGCCCTCTCCGCCGCCACGCTGGTGGCCGGGGCGGCGCACCATCTCGCCCTCCCCGAGGTGCCGAAAGGTGCCGAGCGCATACGGCTCGGCAGCGTCGATCTCGCGGCCCGCAGGATCGCCGGGCACCGCGGCAGCGCCGTGGTCCTCGCCGACGGTGACCCGGGCTTCTTCGGCGTCGTCCGCACCCTGAGGGCACCCGAGCACGGCCTCGAGGTCGAGGTCGTGCCCGCGGTCTCCTCCGTCGCCACCGCTTTCGCCCGCGCCGGTATGCCCTGGGACGACGCCCAGATCGTCGTCGCCCACCGCCGTACGCTGCGCCGCGCGGTCAATGTGTGCCGTGCCCACACCAAGGTCGCCGTCCTCACCTCACCGGGCGCCGGTCCCGCGGAGCTCGCCCTGCTCCTCGAAGGTGTCCACCGCACCTTCGTCATCTGTGAGGAACTCGGCACCGACCGTGAGCAGGTCACCGTCCTCACCTCCGACAAGGCCGCCGACCACGTCTGGCGCGACCCCAATGTCGTGATCGTCATAGGCGGCGCGGGGAGCCACGCCGTCAAGGGCGGCGGCTGGATCGCGGGCCGCGAGCCCGGCTACCCGCCCGCGATACGGGGCTGGGCCCTGCCGTCCACGGCGTACACCGGGGCCGGCGAAGACCGCGCCGAACCGGGCGAAGGCGAGTCGGAGCAGCTGCGCGCCGCCCAACTGGCACGTCTCGGCCCCCGCGTCGGCGACCTCCTCTGGGACATCGGCTCGGGCAGCGGGGCGCTCGCGGCGGAGGCTGCGCGCTTCGGCGCCGCGGTGATCGCCGTCGACGCGGACCGAACGGCCTGCGCCCGCACCGACGCCGCAGCGCGCCGGGCGGGGGTCCAGATGCACGTGGTGAACGGCCGTGCACCCCAGGTGCTCGAGCGGCTGCCCGAACCCGATGTCGTACGGATCGGAGGCGGCGGGCCCTCCGTCGTCACCGCCTGCGCCGACCGGCGGCCCGAACGCATCGTGACGCATGCGTCCACCCGCGACGAGGCCGAGGCGATCGGCGCCGCACTGTCCGCCGGCGGGTACACCGTCGAGTGCGCTCTTCTGCAGAGTGTCGAGATGGATCCCGACGGATGGACGGAGCGCGAACGCTCCGTCGTCTTCCTGCTCTCCGGACGGCAGCCCGACCGCGCCCCATGATCCCGGCTCCGACGGGCGCGGGGTAGGCTGGCCGATCGTCGTACCGCACCCGGCCGTTCGTCGCTTCGTTCGTCAATGTCCGGGAAATCCGTGAAACATGTGCCGCTTTGGCGCCGGTATGTGGTACGTCGGAGCCGGGGGACGCGCAACGTGGCGCAGCCCACAGCGGACGGGGGACGGATCTCCACGTCGTGGCCGCGAACGGCCGCGAGAATGCTTGGAGTCCGTGGGGCATCGTGCCGCACGGCCCACCCGCTCGTTGTTGTTGACGGGCGTCAGGTGTGCCGTGATCGGGGCGCCCCGGGCGATGGGGAAGGACACAAGCGATGGGCGAGGGGTACGCATGACTGACACCGGCCAGATCCCGGGCGAGGGGCTGCCGGAGAATGCAGGCGTGGTGGAGCAGCCGGGCATGCAGGCCCCCGGCGCGTACACCTTCCTGGACCCCTCCGAGAACGGCCCCGAAGAGGACGACCTTCTGCTGATGCCCGGCGCGCAGGGTGCGTGGAGCGACCCGCAGACCGCTCAGCAGGCACCGCCGCTGCACCAGGGCGAGATGGGACATGCGCAGCCGCAGGTCGCCGAGCAGTACACCGTGTCCGCCCAGGTGGCTCCGGCGCAGATGGCCGAGCACCACGCCGTGCAGCATCACGCTGTTCAGCAGCAGGCAGCTCAGCAGCAGTTCGCGGCGGTGCAGGCGCCCGCGGGACCGGAGTTCGCCGTTCCGACGGATCTGGGCAGTCCGGATGCGGCCGTCGCTCCGACGAGCATGGGCAGCGCGGAGTTCGCCGCCGCCCCTCCCACCGATCTCGGCAGCCCCGACTTCGCCGCCGCTCCGGACTTCGCGGCTCCGGGCATACAGCCCGTCGCGGAGCAGGCACAGGTCTTCCGGCCGGCCTCCGCGATCGAGACCGTCGCCGGCCTGGAACAGCAGGCCGTCGACGGCTACGCCGGGGCGCCCGCTCAGGCCGCGCCCGCCCACGGCACCCCTGAGTACGACCCCGAGAACGCCCAGGAGACCGGTGTGCACGAAACCGGCGCGCACGAGGCCGGGGGCCGGAACTCCGGTCACGTCGACCTCAACGGCGTACGCATCCCGCCCGCCTCCGCGGCACCGACGCCACCGCCCCGGCGCCCGCTGCACATGGGACCGCCCATGCCCGAGTCGTCGGGCGGTGTCGTCCGCTCACTCGCGGACCGCGGGCCCGCGGGCACGGCCCCGCACCCCCTGACCGTGCAGAACCACCCCGGACCGCCCACGACGGGTCCTGAGTACCTCGACATCCCGCAGAGCGAGGCGGCGTCGGTGCTGCCCGGTCCGCAGCTGGGGGAGATCCCTCCGCAGGCCGGGGCGCCCTGGGACCCGCAGCCGCCGCAGGCCCACACGCAGACCTCCGTCCCAGCAGAAACGGTCGTCCCGGAGGCCACACCCGACCCAGCTGTCACACCCGACGCTTCTGCCGCGCCTGTCGCAGCTGTCGTGGAGGAGGCGCCGGAGCCCCTGCCGGAGCAGGCGGCCGAAGGGCAGTTCGTGCCGGTCGAGGGTTCGCTGCCCAGTGCGGAGCACCCGGAGCCGACGCCTGTCGCCGAGCCGGCGCAGCTCGACGCGGTGCAGGAGCAGGCGCCGGAGGCGGTGGCCGAGGTCGAGTCCGCGCCCGAGCTCGTGTCCCCGCCCGAGGCCGAGTCCGCGCCCGAGCTCGTGTCCCCGCCCGAACTCGTCGAGGAGACACCGGCGCCCGAGCCCGTCGTCGTGGAGACCCCGGACGCCGTGGCCGCGCCGGAGGCCGTGGTGCCCGCGCAGCGCGAGGGCGAGCCCGAGTCGTTCGCGGTTCAGGAGCAGGCCCCGGTCGTGGAGGTCCCCGTGGTGCCCGAGCCCCTGGCCGAGCCCCAGCCCATCGCCGACGTCGCGGAGCCCGAGCCTGTGGCGGATCAGCCCGTCGCCGAGGTGCAGCCGGACGGCGAAGCGGCGCCCGAGCCGGCACCGGAGGCGCCGGCCGACGCCGCCCCGCAGCCTGCCGGGGAGGACGCCGCAGACGAGGAGCCTGCGGCCGAGGAGCCCGAGCAGACGCCCGTCGGCAGCGCCCCCGCCCCCGCCTACGACGACGCCGAGCGCGAGGCCGTCCTGCGCGTCATGCGTGAGCGCCGGGACATCCGCAACGGCTTCCGCTCCGACCCCATCCCGCACGAGGTGCTGCTGCGC
Source organism: uncultured Actinomycetota bacterium (assembly GCA_963836215.1). Classification (GTDB taxonomy): domain Bacteria; phylum Actinomycetota; class Actinomycetes; order Streptomycetales; family Streptomycetaceae; genus Streptomyces. Next base: position 1,280,080 of record CAWIIU010000005.1, on the reverse strand, counting down.
GTCCTCGAAGCCGCGCACACCGCGCCCAGCGTGGGCCACTCCCAGCCCTGGGACTTCGTGGTCATCCGTTCCGCCGAGACGCGGCGCACGATGCACGAACTGGCGCAGCGGCAGCGCGAGGCGTACGCCAAGTCGCTGCCCAAGGGCCGGGCCAAGCAGTTCAAGGAACTGAAGATCGAGGCCATCCTCGACACCCCGGTCAACATCGTCGTCACCGCCGACCCGACGCGTGGCGGCCGGCACACCCTGGGCCGCCACACGCAGCCGCAGATGGCCCCGTACTCCTCCGCGCTCGCCGTCGAGAACCTCTGGCTCGCCGCCCGCGCCGAAGGGCTCGGCGTCGGCTGGGTCAGCTTCTTCGACGAGCGCGAGATGGTCCGCACGCTGGGCCTTCCGGAGCACCTCGAGGTCGTGGCGTACCTGTGCGTCGGCTATGTCGACGAGTTCCCTCAGGAGCCCGAACTGATGCAGGCGGGCTGGTCCAAGCGCCGCCCGCTGTCCTGGGTCGTCCACGAGGAGACGTACGGCCGCCGCGCGCTGCCGGGCGAGGCGCCGCACGATCTGCTCCAGGAGACCGTCGCCAACATCCGCCCGCTTGACGCCAAGGCGCTCGGCGAGGCGTGGGAGCGGCAGAAGCGCATGACCAAGCCGGCCGGCGCACTCGGCATGCTGGAGATCATCTCCGCGCAGCTGAGCGGGCTCTCCCGGATGTGCCCGCCGCCTATCCCGGAGCCCGCCGCGGTGGCGATCTTCGCGGGTGACCACGGAGTGCACGCCCAGGGCGTCACCTCCTGGCCCCAGGAGGTGACCGGCCAGATGGTCGCGAACTTCCTCGGCGGGGGAGCGGTGTGCAACGCCTTCGCCAACCAGGTGGGCGCCGAGGTCTGCGTGATCGACGTCGGTGTGGCGTCCGATCTGCCCGCGACGCCGGGTCTGCTGCCGCGCAAGGTCCGCGCCGGTACGGCCGACTTCACCACCGGCCCCGCGCTGAGCCGCGAGGACGTCCTCTCGGCCATCGAGGTCGGCATCGAGACGGCCCGCGACCTGGTCGCCGCCGGCAACAAGGGGCTCCTCACCGGCGAGATGGGCATCGCCAACACGACGGTCTCGGCGGCTCTGATCTCCGTCTACACAGGCATCGACCCGGGCGAGATCACCGGCCGGGGCACCGGCATCAACGACGAGATGCACGCCCGCAAGGTCGATGTGGTCCGCCGCGCTCTGGAGCTGCACGCGCCTGACCCGGCGGACCCGGTCGGTGTCCTGTCGGCCGTCGGCGGCCTGGAGCACGCGGCGCTGGTCGGCTTCATCCTCGGCGGTGCGTCACTGCGTACGCCTGTGGTGCTGGACGGTGTCTCGGCGGGCGCGGCGGCCCTGGTCGCCCGCGCGATCGCGCCCGAGGCACTGGCCGCCTGCATCGCCGGCCACCGCAGCGCGGAGCCCGGCCATGTGGCCGCGCTCAACAAGCTGGGACTGCGTCCGCTGGTGGACCTGGATCTGCGTCTCGGCGAGGGCACGGGCGCGCTGCTCGCCCTGCCGGTGGTCCAGAGCGCCGCCCGGGCGATGCACGAGGTGGCGACGTTCGACTCGGCGGGCGTCACGGAGAAGTAGTCGGAGGCCTGTTCTCCGGTCGCCCGGGGACACCCTCCGGGCGTCGCCCGGGGGATCGCGGACGCGGCCGGAGCCCGTACCGGGGCCGGGGGTCCGGGGGAGACCACCGGCTTCGGGAAGCTGCGGGCGGGCGACAGGCCCCAACGCAGCAGCCTCCGCCCGCACCCGGGCGTCCCACCGCCCCGCACCCGGGCGCCACGGCCCCGTACCCACCCCGACCCCCGCCCCGTAAGGTGTCCGGGTAAGGGCTCACCCCCTCCCACCAGCCGCTTCACCGTCGCAGCGGTACCACCAGCACCACCGGCGCCGCCGGGCGCCACCCGCACGAGGAGTCCGTACCGCCATGGCCGACCAAGCGCACGCGCACGAGCACCCCGCCTACCCCGTCGGCCTCCGGCTGTCCGGGCGCCGCGTCGTTGTCGTCGGCGGCGGGCAGGTAGCCCAGCGCCGGCTCCCCGCGCTCATCGCCACGGGTGCGGACATCGTGCTCGTGTCACCGTCCGCCACCCCTTCCGTCGAAGCCATGGCCACGGCCGGCGAGATCCGCTGGGAGCAGCGCCGGTACGCGGACGGCGACCTCGCCGACGCCTGGTACGCGCTCGTCGCCACCTCCGACACCGAGGCCAACGAGCAGGCGTCCGCCGAGGCCGAGCGCACCCGTACCTGGTGCGTCCGCTCCGACGACGCGAGCGCCGCCACCGCCTGGACCCCGGCAACCGGACGTTCCGAGGGCGTGACCGTCGCCGTCCTCACCGGCCGCGACCCGCGCCGCTCCGCCGCCGTGCGTGACGCCATCGTCGAAGGACTGCGCGACGGCACCATCGCCGCGCCCCACCACCGCACCAGGGCTCCCGGAGTCGCCCTCGTCGGCGGCGGCCCCGGTGACCCGGACCTCATCACCGTCCGCGGCCGCCGCCTCCTCGCCGAGGCGGACGTCGTCATCGCCGACCGCCTCGGCCCGCGGGACCTGCTCGACGAACTGCCCCCGCACGTCGAGGTGATCGACGCCGCGAAGATCCCGTACGGCCGTTTCATGGCCCAGGAGGCCATCAACAACGCCCTGATCGAGCACGCCAAGGCGGGCAAGGCCGTCGTACGGCTCAAGGGCGGCGACCCGTTCGTCTTCGGCCGCGGCATGGAGGAGGCCCAGGCACTTGCCGAGGCTGGTGTCCCCTGCGTCGTCGTCCCCGGTATCAGCAGTTCCATCAGCGTCCCCGGAGCCGCTGGCATCCCGGTCACACATCGCGGCGTCGCGCATGAGTTCACCGTGGTCAGCGGCCATGTCGCACCGGACGACGACCGCTCGCTGGTCGACTGGCCGTCCCTCGCCAAGCTGCGCGGCACGCTCGTCGTCCTGATGGGCGTCGACAAGATCGGCGCGATCGCCCAGACACTGGTCGCCAACGGCCGCAGCGCGCACACCCCGGTCGCGCTGATCCAGGAGGGCACGACGGCCGCACAGCGCCGCGTCGACGCCACGCTCGCGACCGTCGCCGACACGGTCGTCGCCGAGGACGTACGCCCCCCGGCGGTCATCGTCATCGGCGAGGTTGTCGCCGTCGGCGCGGGTAACCCCCAGTAACCCACCTCTGCCCAGGCGTTGGCACCACACCCAGGAGAAGGCAGTATCACCCTGTGGCCGATCTCATCATTGTCGAGGACCCCGACGACCCGCGACTGCGCGACTACACGGGTCTGACCGACGTCGAGCTGCGACGCAGGCGCGAGCCCGCCGAAGGCCTCTTCATCGCCGAGGGCGAGAAGGTCATCAGACGGGCCAAGGACGCCGGCTACGAGATGCGGTCGATGCTTCTCTCCGCCAAGTGGGTCGACGTCATGCGCGATGTCATCGACGAGCTCCCGGCACCCGTGTACGCCGTGAGCCCCGACCTCGCCGAGCGCGTCACCGGCTACCACGTGCACCGCGGCGCCCTCGCCTCCATGCAGCGCAAGCCCCTCCCGGCGGCCGACGAACTGCTGCAGGGTGCGCGCCGGGTCGTGGTGATGGAGTCGGTCAACGACCACACCAACATCGGCGCGATCTTCCGCAGCGCGGCCGCCCTCGGCATGGACGCGGTGCTGCTCTCGCCGGACTGCGCGGACCCCCTCTACCGCCGATCCGTGAAGGTCTCGATGGGCGCCGTCTTCTCCGTCCCGTACGCCCGCCTCGACGCCTGGCCCAAGGGCCTCGACGCCGTACGCGAGGCGGGCTTCAAGCTGCTCGCGCTCACCCCCGACGAGAAGGCCGCCGCGATCGACGAGGCCGCTCCGCACCGGCTCGGCAAGGTCGCTCTGATGCTCGGAGCGGAGGGCGACGGGCTCTCCACACAGGCGCTGGTCGCGGCCGACGAGTGGGTGCGCATCCCGATGGCACACGGCGTGGACTCGCTGAACGTGGGTGCCGCGGCGGCGGTCGCCTTCTACGCGGTGGCCACGGGCCGGCCGGAGACCTGAGCCCGACCCCCTGAGCCGTGGCGCCGCGTCAGAGCTGCTGGGCCGCCGCGATGCCCAGCGCCACGATCAGCGTGACCACGAAGAAGACCACGATCCGCTGCCGCAGCAGCCGCGGGTTGGCGGGCCGGCGCCCCGCCGACGTGGTCCGCACACCGGGCCGGGTGCCCTGGCGGCCGTTCCTGCGGGCGGTGTTGCGCGGCGGCTGCGGGCGCGAGGCGCCGGTGCGTGCGGGCTCGGGGCGGGACGCGGCCGTACCCGATGTGCGCCGGTCACCCCGATCGGCACGCTCGGGTCGCTCCATCCGTTCCGTACGGTCCAGCCGCTCCGAATGACGGGCGGTCGGCCGGTCGGCCTCGATGCGGTCCCGCTGGGCCGGCGGCCTCCCCTCCGGGAGCCCTTGGGCCTCACGGGCCGCGATCTCCTTGAGGCGCATGGACAGCTGCAGCGTGCTGGGGCGCTCCTCCGGGTCCTTCGCCAGGCAGGCGAGCAGCAGCGGAGCCAGCGCGTCGGGCACACCGTGCAGCTGCGCCTCCTCGTGCACCACCCGGTACAGCATGACCTCGGAACTGCCGTGCCCGAACGGGGAGTCCGCCGTCGCCGCGTAGGCGAGCGTCGCACCCAGCGCGAAGACGTCCGTGGCCGGAGTGACGGCCACACCCCGCACCTGCTCGGGCGCCAGGAACCCGGGGGAGCCGACCGCCGTGCCCACATGTGTGAGGGTGCTCGCGCCGGTCGCCCAGGCGATGCCGAAGTCGATGATGCGCGGCCCCTTGGGGGACAGCAGGATGTTCGACGGTTTGAGGTCCCGGTGCACCACACCGGCCTCGTGCACCGCGACCAGGCCCTCCGACAGCGCGGCACCGATCGCGGCCACATCGGCGGCTCGCAGCACACCCCCCTCGGCGACCTTGTCGTGCAGCGAGGGCCCCGGAACGTACTGCGTGGCGAACCACGGCCGCTCCGCCTCCAGATCGGCCGCCACCAGACGTGCCGTACAGCCGCCGCGGATCCGCCGGGCGGCGGACACCTCGCGGGCGAACCGCGACCTGAATTCCTGATCCTCCGCCAGATCCGGGCGGATCACCTTCAGCGCGACCCGCTGGCCCCGGCGGTCGGACCCGAGGTACACGACGCCCATGCCACCCGCGCCGAGCCGCCGGTGCAGCCTGAACGAGCCGACGACACGCGGGTCCTCGCGCCGGAGCCGCATCATCGCCATGTCCGTCCCCTACCTACGGTGGGGAGGCCCCACCCCGCTGCCCGGTCGTGCGTTTGACGTGGCACAGCTTACGGATCCCCGCCCCGGTGCGCTCATAGGCCGCGCCCTCATGGACCGATGGATTGTCAGTGCCGGGTGGGAGACTTGAAGAGTGGTCAGGGGGCCGCGGATCCAGGGCCCTCGGCCTGTGCGAGATCTCAACGGACCGTCGCAGAAGGGGGATTGGATCAGTGAAGGGTGACCGTGTGGAGATAGTGGTGGACGCGGGAGACACGACGCGTACGTACGAAGTCGTGGCAAGCCGGGCGGGCCGCCGGGTGGAAACAGCGGTGCGCAGGGGAGTGGTGGAAGTGAGCGAAGTCACCCGCACCGGCGCGGTGGTGCGGACGGCCCGGTTCATGGCCACCAGGGTGCTGGCCCTGGTGGAGCAGCCCGTGCCCCGGCAGGACTCCTCGGAGAATCCCCTCCGGGAAGTCCCCAGGACGTAGACCCCGATCTCCACCCTGGGGAGTACGCCGGGGGGCCGCGGCTCATCCTCCGGGAGGCCCGGCAATCGATACGCGGGCATGACGACCCGGACCTGCGAAATCCCTAATGTTGATGTCAAGCGGCGGGTGCAGCACTCGTCCCCCGAGGTCAGACACCCGCCGCTCCGACACGACAGGAGAAGGACCATGGCCGACACGGCATCGCGGACGATGATCCGCACGCAAGGACGCAGGGCTTCCGCCGCGTTCGGCGGCCGTTCGACCGGTCGTCGGCACCCGCTGGTGGCGACGATCATGGTGCTTCCTCTTGCGGCCCTGCTCGTGGTCGCCTTCGGCGGCTGGGAAGCGGTGGTCACACAGGCGTCGTCCGTGGGCGTGATGCTGGGGCGCTGAGCGGCGCTCCGGACCCGGAAGAGCGGTCCGGGTCGGGGACATCCGGCCAAAACCCCGTGGGGACGGGGGTGCGGCGGACGGCAGCAATGGCCGGTCAGCTGGGGAGCTGACCGGCCTTTGCGCATCCGGGTGTTGCCGACGTGTGCGATGCCGGCCGCCACGCGCACCGCCCGCTGGTCCCGTGCCTGCGCCCGCTGCCCTGCCACTGCCCCGGGCCGGGCCGGCCCCCTGGCTCCGAGCCGCCCGTTTGGGCCGTGAAAAGGTGAGGCCCATGAGGCCACTCGTGCCCGATCTCGCCCGCGTTGCCCGGGACGCCGCCCACCTTCCCGCTCCCCGGCAGAGCTGTCGCGCCTGCGGACAGGACGAGGCCGTTCTCGCGGACCGGGACGACGGCTCCGTCGTGCGGCACGGCGCGGCCGTCGCCAAGGCCCACGCGCCCGGCACCGATCCGGACGGCCACCGCACCCGTCTCACCGTGGCCGCCCACCCGCGACTCGCCGGGATTCTGCTGCCACCGCTGCCGCTGCGCGTACGCGATGTGCACGGCCGGCCCGTCACCGCCTGGCCCTACGGCGAGCCCGTGGACCCCGCGGACCCGGACGTTGCTCCCTGGGAAGACGCCGCCGTTCTGCTGGCACGCCTGCACACCGTCGACCCGGCCGGGCTCACCGGCCTGCCCGCCCCCCTGCCGCCCATGCGCGGCCCCGCCAAGGTCGCCCGTGCCCTCGACCGCATGGAGGCGACGGCCCCGGACCACCCGGCCGCGGCCGTGATCCGGCGGGCAGCGCAGGGATTGCCGGACTGGGCGCGGGACGAGGCACCGTCACCGCGGCAGGACATCCTCTGTCACGGAGATCTGCACCTGGGCCAGCTCGTCCGCCACCCCGCCCCCACCGGCCCCTGGTTGCTCATCGACGTCGACGACCTCGGCCTCGGCGACCCCGCGTGGGACCTGGCCCGCCCTGCTGCCTGGTACGCCGCCGGTCTGCTGCCGCCGGAGATCTGGCAGCGGTTCATCGGCGCGTACACCAGCGCCCGCGGTCCTGCCGTCCCTGCCGACGGCGACCCCTGGCCCCGGCTCGACGTACCCGCCCGCGCGCTGACCGTCCAGACCGCCGCCCTCTCCCTCGTCAGAGCGGCCGCGGAACAACGCGGGACGGACGAGGTCGATCAGGCGATGATCGACGCCTGTGCCCGAATCGTGGGCCTCCCTCCCGAGTTGGAGTTCGAGCCTCCGTCGTAGGCTGAACTCCTTGTCACCGGGCATGCATCCCGGTGACGTCGACCGAACGGCGAGGAGCTGAGCAGACGATGCAGTGTCCCAAGTGCCACGCAGCGATGCATACGTACAACCGCAACGGCGTCCAGATAGAACAGTGCAGCGGCTGCCGGGGGATCTTCCTCGACTACGGCGAGCTCGAGTCCCTGACCCGCCTCGAGTCCCAGTGGCAGCAGCAGCCGCCCGCTGCCCCCGCGCCGCCGGTCCCGCCGGCCTACCCGTCCGCCCCCGCGCCCGCCTGGGGCGCCCCGCACCACGGTGGCCACCACGGCGGTCACTACCGGCAGAAGAGCTTCGGCCGGATGCTCTTCTCCTCCTGAGCTGAGCACCGAGCACGACGAAGCCCCCGGCCGTCGGAACGGCCGGGGGCTTCGGCTGGTGCGCGATACTGGGATTGAACCAGTGACCTCTTCCGTGTCAGGGAAGCGCTCTCCCGCTGAGCTAATCGCGCGGGATGATCTTGCGTGGTGCTGCGTGCGCGATACTGGGATTGAACCAGTGACCTCTTCCGTGTCAGGGAAGCGCTCTCCCGCTGAGCTAATCGCGCGCAGATCCTTGCGGATCCAGTGGACGATACTGGGATTGAACCAGTGACCTCTTCCGTGTCAGGGAAGCGCTCTCCCGCTGAGCTAATCGTCCTTGGAGGTGGAGACGGGATTTGAACCCGTGTAGACGGCTTTGCAGGCCGTTGCCTCGCCTCTCGGCCACTCCACCCGGAGTGCAGGGGTGTCGGGAAGATCCCCCACTTCGAGCGGACGACGAGATTCGAACTCGCGACCCTCACCTTGGCAAGGTGATGCTCTACCAACTGAGCCACGTCCGCTTGTCGTTTCCGGTCCGCTTGCGCATCCCGGCGACGTGTTGAACTCTAGCGGATTCCCGGGCCAGCACAAAAACGCGTTTCCGCAGCGTGCTGAGGTGTGTTCACGCCGGAGCGGCTCGTCCGCGCCGGTCATAGACTCGCAGACGTGCACGACCTTGCTCCTTTGGCCCGCTTCGGGCGACTTATCGCCACGGATCTCCGGGATGTCACCAGCGACCCCGCGGCACTCGACTCCGCCGGCTTCTGGGCCGTCGCCGCGGACTTCGAGGGCCGTCTGACCTGCGCGCGCTTCGGCGACGTACGGACGCAGCCGGTGCCCGAGCCCGTCCCGGGGCAGTGGCGGGGACCCGCCAGGAACGCCTGGACCTCGTCCCTGGACCGCGCCGGATACACCGCCGGAGTCCGCCGCATCCGCGAGCACATCGCGGCCGGCGAGGTCTATCAGGCCAACCTCTGCCGCATCCTGTCCGCACCGCTGCCCGACCCGGACGCCGCCGACGTGGACGCCCTCACGGCGCTGCTGGCGCGTGGCAACCCGGCCCCGTACGCAGGGACGATTCGGCTGCCCGGTGAAGGCGTGGAGATCGCCACCGCCTCGCCGGAGCTGTATCTGCGGCGCAACGGCATCGTGGTCGAGTCCGGGCCGATCAAGGGCACCGGCCGGACCCCCGACGATCTGCTGGCGAAGGACCACGCCGAGAACGTGATGATCGTGGACCTCGTCCGCAACGACCTGGGGCGCGTCTGCGCCACCGGCACGGTGACCGTCCCGGCGCTCTGTGCGATCGAGGCCCACCCCGGCCTGGTGCACCTCGTCTCGACCGTCCGCGGCGAACTCGGACCGAAGGGCGGCTGGCAGGACCTGCTGGCGGCCACCTTCCCGCCGGGGTCGGTGACGGGGGCGCCCAAGTCCAGCGCGCTGACGATCATCAAGGCCCTGGAGACGGCGCCGCGCGGGCCGTACTGCGGAGGCATCGGCTGGGTCGATGCCGACCGCGGCACCGGCGAGCTCGCCGTCGGCATACGCACGTTCTGGATCGACCGCACCCTGCCCGCCGGTCCCGTACTGCGTTTCGGCACCGGCGCGGGGATCACCTGGGGTTCCGACCCCGAACGCGAGTGGGACGAGACCGAGCTCAAGGCGTCGCGACTCCTCGGGGTAGCGTCGGGTGTGTACGAGGCAACCGGAAGGACGGTTCGATGAAGCTCTGGGTGAACGGTGGACTCCAGGACGCCGACGCGGCGCGGGTATCCGTGTTCGACCATGGTCTGACCGTCGGCGACGGCATCTTCGAAACGGTCAAGGCCGTGCACGGACAGCCGTTCGCGCTCACCCTGCATCTCGAGCGGATGAGCCGCTCCGCCGCCGGGCTCGGACTGCCCGAGCCGGACCACGACGAGGTCCGGCGCGCGTGCGCCGCCGTGCTGGAGGCCAACCCGATGGAACTCGGCCGCCTGCGGATCACCTACACCGGAGGCGTGTCACCGCTCGGCTCCGACCGCGGCACCGAAGGGCCCACCCTCGTTGTCGCGCTCGGCGCGACCAAGCGCCGGCAGGACACCACGGCCGTCGTCACCGTCCCCTGGACGCGCAACGAACGCGGCGCGTTGGCCGGGCTGAAGACGACCTCGTACGCCGAGAACGTCGTCGCGCTCGCCAGGGCCGCCGAGCAGGACGCCACCGAGGCGCTCTTCGCCAACACCGTCGGACAGCTCTGCGAGGGCACCGGATCCAACGTCTTCGTGGTCATCGACGGCGAACTGCACACCCCGCCGGTCGCCTCCGGCTGTCTGGCGGGCATCACCCGCGCCCTGACCGTCGAGTGGGCCGGGGCCAAGGAGACGGACCTGCCGTTCGACGTGCTGGAGCGGGCCGACGAGATCTTCCTGACCTCCACCCTCCGCGACGTGCAGGCCGTGCGGCGGATCGACAGCCGGCAGCTCACGGACGCCCCGGGCCCCGTCACCGCGAAGGCCATGCGGATCTTCGAGGAGCGCGCGGCAGCCGATCGTGATCCGAAGGCTCCGTAAAACCCCGTGACGGGCGGCCGCCCGGCAGGTAGAACACCCCTGATGACCACCACCCTGCGGCCGACCGGGCCGCTCCAGCGCGACGAGTCCGGCGCCACCTCGCGCACCTACGACGTCTGTGTGAACGGCAGACCCGTCGGCGTCGTCGAGCTGGCCACGGAACCCGGCGCCGGCCCCTCGACCGGCTACGTCCGGTCCCTGCGCGTCGAGGAACCCGACCGGCGGCGCGGACGCGGTACCGTCGCGGCGCTCGCGGGCGAGGAGGTGCTGCGCGGCTGGGGCTGCACAGAGGTCCGCACGAGCGTCCCGGTCGAAGAGGCCGGAGCGCTGCGGCTGGGTGCGGCCCTCGGCTACACGGAGCGCGGCCGCAACATGCTCAAGGACGTGCCACCGGCTCCGCCCCCGTTGCCGGCGGGCAGCGAGGGCATCCCCATGACCGAGGCGGGGTTCGACCACTGGTGGTCGCACGCGGTCGTGAGCTACGCCCAGGACTGGATCAGCAGGGGAGTCCCGCAGGAGGAGGCCGTCGCCAGGTCGGAGGCGCTGCACCGCACTCTCCTCCCGGACGGCCGTGCCACGCAGGGCGCCCAGCTGTACAACCTCACCGCGGACGACACCGTCGTCGGCCACATCTGGCTGGCGAGACGCGAGCTGCTGCCGGGGGAGCACGCGGCGTACGTGTACGACGTCGAGGTGGCGGAGCCGTACCGCGGGCGCGGCCACGGGCGGACGCTGATGCTGCTCGGCGAGCGGATCGCGCACACGTCCGGCGAGAGCCTGATCGCGCTGCATGTGTTCGCCGGCAACGCCCCGGCGCGCGGCCTGTACGAGTCCCTCGGCTACCGCACGACCCACATCAACTTCGTCAAGCGGCTGCTCTGAGCCGCTAGGAGGCGGTCAGGCGGTCCACGATCTCCTCGATCCGGGCCCGCAGCCCCTCCTGGCTCTTGCCGCCGTCGAGCCGTTCGCCGTCGATGACGTACGTCGGAGTGCCGGTCACCCCGATGGCCTTGCCCTCCGCCTGGTCGGCGTCCACGATCAGGATGTGCCGGCCGTCGATCAGGGCTGTGTCGAACTCCTCGGTGTCCAGGCCCAGTTCCCGCGCGGCCTCCACCAGGAACGCCTCGCCCTTGCGGTCCAGCTCCTCGACCCTGCCCAGCACCGCCTCGACATACGGCCAGCCCTGCCCCTGCTCAGCCGCCTCCTCGGCGGCCTGGGCGGCGGCGAAGGAATGCTTGTGCTTCTCCAGGGGGAAGTGCCGCAGCCGCAGCTCCAGCCGGTCGCCGTAGCGCTCGCGCAGCGCCCGTAGATCGTCGAGGGCTTTGCGGCAGTCGGGGCACTGGAGCTCGCACCAGACGTCCAGGACGACGGGGCGGGCTGTGGTGGAGTCGCTCATGGCCTCAGTCTTCCAGCCCGCCCGGGCCGCACCCAACCGGGACCTGGGGAGGACCACGCCCCGGAGATCTCCCTGAGGTCGCACCCGGCCGTGGCCGGTATGCCGTCGCTCGGTGCACGATGGAGGTGGACGTAACCGCCCATGCCCGCCGAAGCCAGGAGGACCGGATGATTGCCGAGACCATTTGCTCCGCGGTGTCCGCGGCCGGCCTGGGCATCGCCGCGATCACGGCGTACCGCAAGCGGTTCCTCACGGCCACGAGGATCGCCGCCTACTCGCTGGTCCCCATCGGTCTCGTCCTGACCGGCGCCGTCGAATGGGCCGTCGACACCGCCTTCAGTCCCACTGCCTGGCTGGGCTTCGGGCTGCTGGGCGGCGCGTGGCTGCTCTTCATGACGACCCGTGCCGTAGAGCGGCGGTCGGGCACGACCCGCAAGGAACGCAAGGCCGCCAGGGCGGCACAGCGGAACGAGGCGGTCGAGCCCGCCGCGGCCGCCCCCGCCCTCGGTCAGGGCAGCCGGCCCGCTGCCCAGCCGACGGCGAAGAAGCCCCGCACCGAGGGCGCCAACGACGACTTCAGCGACATCGAGGCGATCCTCAAGAAGCACGGGATCTGAACCCGGCCGCCCGCGGGCACGCGGAATTGATGAACTCCCCCAGTCGCGGGGCGTGTTGCCCGATCGCGTCGGCCCGCCCTGCGTCATCATCACCCCGAGATGGTCGATACCTCCCGGGGCGAGGCCCCCGCACCGATGCAAGAGCCGCGAGGCTGTCTGTTCGCGCTCTCCCAGCCGCCCCTGATGATCTTCCTCGCGGTGATCGGCGTACTGCTGCTCATGGCCGCCGTGCATGATCTCTTCCTCTTATGAGGAGCGGCGATGAGCACCTCGGAGATCAGTGCACGGTGAGCCTCAGCCCGCGGCTTCCTTGCGGCGTGCGCGGTAGGCGGCGACATGCAGACGGTTGCCGCAGGTCCGGCTGTCGCAGTAGCGGCGCGAGCGGTTGCGGGAGAGGTCGACGAAGGCCCGGCCGCAGTCCGGCGCCTCGCAGCGCCGCAGCCGCTCCTGTTCGCCCGCGACGACGATGAACGCCAGGGCCATGCCGCAGTCGGCGGCCAGATGGTCGGAGATCGAGGCGCCCGGGGCGAAGTAGTGGACGTGCCAGTCGTAGCCGTCGTGGTCGGTCAGCTGAGGGGTGGTGCCGGCCGCCGCGACCAGCTCGTTGACCACGTCGGCGGCGAGACGGCGGTCGGTCGCCGCGAAGATCTCCGCGAACCGGGCGCGTACGGCCTGTACCGCCTTCAGGTCCCGCTGGTTCAGCTCGCCCACGCCACTGATGTCGTGCTCACGCGCGAAGTCGTAGAGCGCGGCGACATCGCCGAGACCGTCGGCCTGCCCGGTCTCCGGTGCGGTGTTCACCAGATCGACGACGGTGTCGAGGGCGATCCTGGTGTCGTGGGGGATCAGCACGATTCGCTCCCTGGCCTGCTGCGGGCCGGTGCCCGCCGAATTGCGCTGACTCTAGCGGTTCGGGCCGGGAGCGCATCGACGCCGTCACCACGCAGGCATGCGCGGTGACGGCGTCGGTGTTCGCCGTATGAGGCTGTCCGCGCGGCGCCGTCTCCCCGAGTCGGACGGCGCCGTGCAGCTCTCTGCCTGGCTCAGCTTTCGGCCAGGATGTGCGAAAGCTCCGTGTCGAGATCGAAGTGACGATGCTCGGTGCCGGGTGGTACCGCTGCGTCGGTCCGCTTCAGGAACGACTCCAGGGCCCGCGCCGGGGCCTCGAGTAGGGCTTCGCCCTCCGGGGAGCTCAGCGCGATGCAGACGACGCCCTGGCCATGACTGCGGGAAGGCCAGACTCTGACGTCGCCCGTGCCGGTGGGCCGGTGCAGCCCCTCGGCGAGAAGGTCGCGGGCGAAGACCCACTCGACCGTCTCTTCGGCTCCGGTGTGGAAGGTGGCGTGCACGGCGTAGGGATCGGCCGTGTCATACCGCAGGCCCGCGGGTACAGGCAGTGAAGACTCGCTCGATACAACGAGGCGCAGGTGCAGCTCGCAGCTGACCGTGGTGTTCATAAGCGCCAGGGCCTTTCGCTCAGTGTGCGCTCGGGGATTCGCACGTCGGCGAAATCGACATGCCACCTACGGTGCCGTTGTAAACCCCTCTGACCGTTTTGTGATCCTTCATGTCGCTCGTACGGCGGTGCCGCGCTTTGGGTCATACCGCCATTCCGGTGACATCAATCGATCCGGTAGGTTTGGGTCCATGAATGCGGAGAGTGACGAGCGGAAGGAGGCTGTCGCGCCGACAGCCCCTCTTCCCGCGACGGGGGACGTGACGGTGGCGCAGGAGCCCGCGCTGGGCTCGAGGGCGCCCCACTTCATCAAGCGGTCCAGGACACTGCACCTGAGCTGGCAGGTCGGCGTTTTCATCGTCGGCCTGGCCGTGGTCGGCGCCGGCATCGTGATGCTGCCGCTGCCGGGACCCGGCTGGCTGGTGATCTTCGGCGGCATGGCGATCTGGGCGACCGAGTTCGTCTGGGCCCAGCTCGTGCTGCGCTGGACGAAACACAAGGTGACCGCGGCGGCTCAGCGGGCCCTTGATCCGAAGGTGCGCCGACGGAACATCATCCTCACCACGATCGGTCTGGTGATCATCGCGGTGCTGGTCGGGATCTATGTCTGGAAGTTCGGCATGGAGATGCCGTGGAAGATCAAGGAGTGACCGGGAAACCGGTCCGGGGCACCGGCTGACATCGGGTAATGTGTGCGGTGCGCCGGGGCGATTAGCTCAGTGGGAGAGCGCTTCGTTCACACCGAAGAGGTCACTGGTTCGAACCCAGTATCGCCCACCCCGACGGAAGGCCCCGGAGACCAAGAGTCTCCGGGGCCTTCGGCGTTGGGGCCCTCAGCGCATCCGGCCCAGGGTGTCCCGCAGCCGGCGCGCGTCGCGCATCCGCTGCTCGTACGTCGCGCCGACGGCCAGCAGCAGCAGACCGGCGAGCGCGGGCGGCAGCCAGCGGGGGAGCGCGCCGACCACCTGCACCACGTACGGCGCCAGTTCGTGCAGCGCGTCCAGCGCCAGCACCGTCCCGCCGATGACCAGCAGCGCCTGCAGCCTCAGCCGTGCCCCGGCGAGCGTGACCGCGAGCGCGGTGACGCCCAGCAGCAGCGGACGCAGCCAGTGCGCGTCGCCCCAGGCCGCGAACAGGCTCGGCACCAACGTCGCCGCGAGGCCAGGGCCGTACGCCGTCCAGGACGAGGCCTGCGCGTCCCGGCGACGGCGCAGCACGCCGATCGCGAGCCCGGGGACGGTGACCGGCAGGGTGTACGCCTCCGGGGTCGTGACGTCGGATGCGGCCAGCCGGACCCAGGTGGCCAGGACGAACAGCGCGGCCGCCAGGTAACCGGCCACGGTCCGGCGCTCGGCCCGCACCGCGGTCGCCGCGGCGATCACGCCGCCGAGAGCGAGCACCAGGGCGAGGGTGGGCGGGTTCTCCACGGCCAGGACGACCGCGAGCAGACCCGCCGCGGCACCGGTGCACTCCAGGGGGAGGGCGAGGGGGTGACGGCCCAGCCGGGCACCGAGCACGGCCGTCGCAGCGGGTACCGCGAGGATCAGCAACGCGGCCTGCTGGGGCTCGAGTTCGGCCGCTCCGGCGATCGCACCCAACAGCGCGGTGGCGAACACGGTCGCCGAGCAGCCGAGGACACCCCGTACCCCGTGGCCGGCGCGCGACACGACGGCGGCCACGGCGAGCGCGGCGACCACCGCACCGAGCACCGTGAACGTCGCCGGGCGGGTGGCGAGCGACAGTACGGCGACACTCCCGGCCCCCACGAGGCCGCAGCCCAGGGCGGCCTCGGTGGCGGACGTACGCCGGACGGTCAGCGCGATCGCGCCGACGGCGAGCACGAGATGGAACGCGACGGCCGCGGCATACCCCAGAGCGAAGGCGGGCGGCACCACGAACAGCGCGGTCCAGGCGAGGACGAGCGCGCCGGTACGGGCCGTGCGGCGGTGGTGCGGCCGCGCCGGAGTGGGGAAGCCGGCCGGATCCCATCCGGGCCAGGGGCCGGCATCGCCGGTGGAGGGGGCGGTGGGCCGCCCGGTGCCCTGGGCCTCCGGCCCCGCATGCGATTCCTCCGTGACCCCGGCGGAGCCGGGCATCGGATGCGGACGGGCCGCGGCGGCAGGGGCGTCGGGCGCGCGGCCGTGGGCGGTCGGGGGCCCTGCGGCTTCCCCGCCCGCGAACGTCCCCGACCAGCGGCTGAACAGGGCCAGCGCGCCGGCCACCACCACCAGCACCACCGGTGCGGCCGTCAGGCCGACCTCCGAGAGTTCCGTTCCCAGCGATGCCCGGGCATCCGCCGGAGCACCCGACCAGATGCCCGAGGCGGCAACCTCCAGCGGGCCCGTCGCGGTGAGGACCACCAGCGGAAGGGTCGAGAACACCGCCAGCGCCTGGATCGCGGCCGAGGCGTAGAGCAGACCCGGGTGGAGCCTGCGCGGAAGGCTGGTGCGTACGACGGCCAACAGCGCCACCGCGCACAGCAGATAGCCCAGGATCTGCCAGCCGTCGGGAACGGCCGCGCGGACCACCCCGCCCAGACCCGCGATCAGCGATATCCCTGCCACGACCGAGGCGGCGACCGTGGTCACGGCCGACGTCGAACGGTGGGCCGCGAACAGGGCGACACCGGCCGCGGCCGTGAGCAGCAGCGCCGGCGGGAGCGCGGCGAGCGGGCCCGAGGCCGACAGCGACTGCTCGACACCGAGCAGCAGCGCGCCCGCACCCGTCACGGCGGCGCCCGCCAGGGCGATGGCCCGCACACTCGCGGGCTTCGCCCACACCATGGCCGCCACATCGATCGCGGCCGTGGCCAGCAGCGCCCACTCCACCGGGGGCGAGCCCGCGGATTCCGTCAGAGCCCAGAAGAAGAGCGGGAGTTGAGCCGTCAGCGCGGCCACGGGCAGCGGAATCCGCAGCGCGGTCAGCGCGGAACCGTAGGCGGCCCACAACCCCGCGAGAACGGCCGAAGCAGCGGCGGTGTACGCGAGAGCGCCGGTACCGGACAGCGCCACCCGGTGCAGCGCGTACGCGTCCAGCACCATCAGCACCAGACCGAGCGCCGCGACCGACTCGGCGGTCGAGGTGAGCCGGCGGCGCAGCAGCACCACGGGCGCCGCGAGGGCCGCGAGCGTGACCGCGCCGAGCACCGCGGAACGCCCGCCGATGCCCATGTGACCCCAGCTGACCAGGGTGAACGCGATCGCCGCAATGGTCAGCAGAACGCCGCCCAGTGTGAGCAGCAGGTTCTGCACCTTGGGCGGCGTGGTCTCGGCCCGGGGTGCGGTGTGCGGGTGCACGCCGAACGGGGGCGCCGGGGGCTGTACCGCGACGGGCGGCCGGACCATGGTGAGCAGCCAGGACCTGCGGGCCAGCAACTGGGCCCGGCGGGCGTCCAGTCGGATCAGCTCGCGTTCGAGGATCGCCAGTTCCTCTGCTGGTGGCGGAACGTTCTCCATGGTCGCAGTGTGTCCCCGGCCACACGCCAGGACATGGGCGCGGGTACTCAGTTCGTACCTGAGTACGCCGCTCGAGCCTGCGAGCAGGCGGAAGGGGATTTGATGGCAGACGGCCGGGACCTGTATGGTTCAGTCCGTTCCCGGGCGATTAGCTCAGTGGGAGAGCGCTTCGTTCACACCGAAGAGGTCACTGGTTCGAACCCAGTATCGCCCACCGGGAGAGACCGGTCCGTCACCGACGGACCGGTCTTCTTTGTTGTGCACGCCTGCTGCGGGCGGCGTGCGCGTCAGGCGGCGGCGGGCAGTTCGGGACGCAGCGGCCACGCAGGGTCCACCACCTCCGGCGTACCGCTGCGGGCGAACCACGCCTGCAGCCCGCGTGCCTGCGCCGCGTGCCACACCGCCTGCAGGGTGTGCAGCTCGGCTGCCGACAGCCGCTCCATGCGGGCGGCGAAGCGGCGGCCCACCGCACGGGCGACCTCCAGCGCCGCCAGTGCGTCCGCTGCCGCGTCATGCGCTTCGTCGAGCACCACCTCGTACTGCGCACAGAGGTCCGTGAGCGTACGGCGGCCCTTGCGGTAGCGGTCCAGATGCTTGTCCAGGACCCGGGGATCCAGCACGCAGAGCGGCTTGTTCTCCAGGTACCGGGCGAGCGACGAGGCGCGATGGCGGCGCAGTTCGCGGTCCAGGATCGTCAGATCGAAGGGCGCGTTCATCACCACCAGCGGTCGGGAGGCGGAGCACTGCTCGGCCAGCAGCCTGGCCATCTCCTCCATCACCGGCGCCGGCCATCGGCCGTTGCGCTGCAGATGGTCGTCCGTCAGCCCGTGCACCTCGGTCGCGGCGGGAGGCACGGGTATTCCGGGATTGACCAGCCAGCGGGTGACGCGGGGCCGGCTGCCCGCCATGTCCTGCACCACGACCGCCGCCGACACAATGCGGTCCTCTTCTACGTCGACTCCGGTTGTCTCCGTGTCAAATGCGGCCAGTGGGCCGTCATACCAGTGCGTCATCCCCGAACTCCTCGCGCATGACCGGCAGATGGGAATTCCCATCGCCCGAATCGGTGATACCCAGGCCGTTTGCGCTGTACGCAGGGCGGTGACAACACAGGTGAAGGGCAAAAGAATTGATGCCCTGTTGTTTGCACTTCGATTCAGTACCGCCCGGAAGGCACGAAGAGCAATGGCTCTCCCGCAGCCCGAATTTGGGGGTACCTCCCGTGCCGAGGGTGTCGGGGGAGGGCTGCTGCCCCGACTGACCGCACCACTGCGCGGCGCACTCGCCACCACGGCCTGCATGGAGACACTCCAGGTGGGCTATCTGCACGCCGTCGCCGCAGCGGCCGGATGCTCGCTCTCGCAGCCGTTTCCGGACAACGGCATCGACTGGCACGTCAGTCACAGCTCGGCCGGTCACGCCGTCGACGACGAGGTGACCATCAAGGTGCAGCTCAAGTGCACGTACCAGATCCCGCCGCACCCGCCGGGGCCCGCTTTCTCCTTCACCCTGGACAACGACCACCTGGTGAAGCTCGCCCGCACCCCGGTGTCCGTGCACAAGATCCTCGTCGTGATGCTCGTCCCGCGGACCCAGGACGAGTGGCTGCGCGCGAGTCACGACCGGCTCGATCTGAGGCACTGCTGCTACTGGACCAACCTGGCCGGCCACCCGGTGACGGGCAGGCGCAGGACCACTGTGCGGATCCCGACCTCACGGATCTTCGACGACCGTGCGCTCTGCGAGATCATGACGCGGGTCGGGGCGGGAGGGAGACCTTGATGCGGCCCTTCGACGAAAGTGTCCGGCCCCATCCGACGGCTGAGGCGCCGGGCACCTGGTACGGCGGCGAACCGGACCCCGCCCAGGTCGACCCCGTCGTCCTGGGCGCGCTGCTCGACCGCCACGGCTGGCGGCGGCGCGGGGGAGCGGCGGGCCGCTATGCGCGCTGGACGCCGCCCGGGCACGCGGTGGGCGGCACCAGCCTGCTCGTACCGGAGAGCAGGTCGTTCCCGGACAGCGAGGATCTGCTCGGCGAGGCGCTCGTCGCGCTGTCCCGCAGCGCGGCGCCCTCGGCCCGCGAGGTGCTGGTCGGGCTCACCGTGCCCAGTGACGAGGTCCGCTGGTGGCGCGATGTGCCGCAGGGTCCCTCGGGCGCCGCCTCGTGGACCGCGCAGGAGCAACTGCGCGCCGCCGCCCGGCAGATGCTGATGGCGGGGGCTCTCGCGGCGCGTGGCCGGGCCGGATACCACGGCGCCCGCCACCGCAGGCAGGCGCAGGCCTCGCTGGAAGGCGTCCTGGTGGGGCCCGCGCCGGGCGGACGCACCCTCACCGCGTTCGTGCCGGTCGCCGGCGGCAGGTCCGTCGTCGTCCGGCTGCACCACGCCCTGCAGGCGACCCGGGAGGCCACCGACTACCAGCGGGCCACCGGCGGGATGGAGGCCTTCGACCAGGCCGTGGAACTGGGGGTGAGCCGCGAACTGACCGAGGCGGTCATCGCCCTCGTACGCGGCTCGGAAGGAGCGCGGATCACCCTGGACTGGTCCCCGGCCGCCGGAGTCCCCGACGGCTGTGCGCACCGCACCGAACCGGTGGAGTTCTCGCCCGGCGACCTGCCCGCGCTGCGCGAGGCAAGCGCGCGCTATCTGCACGACGAGCCGTCCGTGCCGGTACGGATCACCGGCACGGTGGTCCGGATGCGCCGCTCCGGGCCGCGCGGAGCCGGGACCGTGAGGCTGCGGGTGCTGGCGGGGGTCGAGGTGCCGCACATCAGGGTCGCGCTGGAGGAGGAGGCGTACCGCACGGCCGGGCACGCGCATCTCGTCGGGCTGCCGATCAGGGTCGTGGGGCGTCTGGAGAGCAGGGGCGGCTTCCGGCGGCTCACGGACGCGACCGATGTGACGCCCGTGCAGGTCGACGACGCGGAACGGGACCGGCTGATGAAGTCGCTCCAGGAGAATCTCGACTTCTTCGAGGACGCCTGCGGCGCCGGCGACTGACGCGCGGGTCCGGCGAACACGGGCGGGCCGCGGCTGGGGAATCCGTTTCGCGAGCGGCCCCCTCGGCTCGGTACGATTCAGGCGCGCGCAGTGTCCACTGCCGCACCCCCTCAGTCAGGAGAGACCGGTGTCAGACGTCCGTGTGATCATCCAACGCGATTCCGAGCGGGAAGAGCGCGTGGTGACGACGGGCACTACGGCAGCCGAGCTCTTCCCCGGCGAGCGCACCGTCGTCGCGGCGCGGGTGGCCGGTGAGCTGAAGGATCTCGCCTACGAGGTCCAGGACGGCGAGGAGGTCGAGCCGGTCGAGATCTCCTCCGAGGACGGCCTGAACATCCTGCGCCACTCCACCGCGCACGTCATGGCGCAGGCCGTGCAGGAGCTGTTCCCGGAGGCCAAGCTCGGCATCGGCCCCCCGGTCAAGGACGGCTTCTACTACGACTTCGACGTCGAGAAGCCCTTCCACCCCGATGACCTCAAGGCCATCGAGAAGAAGATGCAGGAGATCCAGAAGCGCGGGCAGCGCTTCTCGCGCCGGGTCGTCACCGACGAGGCCGCCCGCGAGGAGCTCGCCGACGAGCCGTACAAGCTGGAGCTCATCGGCATCAAGGGCGCCGCGTCGACCGACGACGGGGCGAACGTCGAGGTGGGCGGCGGCGAGCTGACCATCTACGACAACCTCGACGCCAAGACCGGCGACCTGTGCTGGAAGGACCTCTGCCGCGGTCCGCACCTGCCCACCACCCGCAACATCCCGGCGTTCAAGCTGATGCGCAACGCCGCCGCGTACTGGCGCGGCAGCGAGAAGAACCCGATGCTCCAGCGCATCTACGGCACCGCCTGGCCCTCCAAGGAGGAGCTGAAGGCGCACCTGGAGTTCCTCGCCGAGGCCGAGAAGCGCGACCACCGCAAGCTGGGCAGCGAGCTGGACCTGTTCTCCGTACCGGAGCAGATCGGCTCGGGTCTCGCGGTCTTCCACCCCAAGGGCGGTGTCATCCGCCGGGTCATGGAGGACTACTCGCGCCGGCGGCACGAGGAGGAGGGGTACGAGTTCGTCTACACCCCGCACGCCACCAAGGGGAAGCTGTTCGAGACCTCGGGCCACCTGGACTGGTACGCCGACGGCATGTACCCGCCCATGCAGCTCGACGAGGGCGTGGACTACTACCTCAAGCCCATGAACTGCCCCATGCACAACCTGATCTTCGACGCACGCGGCCGGTCCTACCGTGAACTGCCGCTGCGCCTCTTCGAGTTCGGCACCGTGTACCGCTACGAGAAGTCGGGCGTCGTGCACGGCCTCACCCGGGCCCGCGGCTTCACCCAGGACGACGCGCACATCTACTGCACCAGGGAGCAGATGGCGGACGAGCTCGACTCGACGCTGACCTTCGTGCTGAACCTGCTGCGCGACTACGGCCTGACCGACTTCTACCTCGAACTCTCCACCAAGGACCCGGAGAAGTCCGTCGGCTCCGACGAGGCGTGGGAGGAGGCCACCGAGACGCTGCGCAAGGTGGCCGAGAAGCAGGGCCTCCCGCTGGTCCCGGACCCGGGCGGCGCCGCGTTCTACGGCCCGAAGATCTCGGTGCAGACGAAGGACGCCATCGGCCGGACGTGGCAGATGTCGACCATCCAGCTCGACTTCAACCTGCCGGAGCGCTTCAACCTGGAGTACACCGGCCCCGACGGCTCCAAGCAGCGTCCGGTCATGATCCACCGTGCGCTGTTCGGCTCCATCGAGCGGTTCTTCGCGGTGCTGCTCGAGCACTACGCGGGCGCGTTCCCGGCGTGGCTCGCACCGGTGCAGGCCGTCGGTATCCCGGTCGGCGACGCCCATGTCCCGTATCTGCAGGAGTTCGCCGCCGAGGCGAAGAAGAGGGGCCTGCGGGTCGAGGTGGACGCCTCGTCGGACCGGATGCAGAAGAAGATCAGGAACCAGCAGAAGCAGAAGATCCCCTTCATGATCATCGTCGGTGACGACGACATGAACGCGGGCACGGTGTCCTTCCGTTACCGCGACGGTTCGCAGGAGAACGGCATCCCGCGCGACGAGGCGCTGGCGAAGCTGGTGCAGGCCGTCGAGGACCGCGTACAGGTCTGACGGCCGGGACGACTACGGCCGCTGGTCGTCGAGAGCCCCCGGGGGCGTCCCCGGGGGCTTCTTCTCCTCCTCCAGCGTGAACGTCTGCAGCAGCCACGACGAGAACGAACCCGTCACCGCACCGAGCAGCGCCAGCCCGCCGACCATCAGACCCACGGCCACCAGCCGGCCCCGGGGCGTCACCGGGGCGACATCGCCGTAGCCGACCGTCGTCAGCGTCGAGCAGGTCCACCACACCGCGTCCCCGAAGGTCCGGATCGTCGCGTCCGGCGCGTTGTGCTCGTCGTGGTACACACTGAGCGCCCCCGCGAGGCCGAGCAGCAGTGCCGAGAGGCCGGCGTACGCGATCACCCGGACGTGCAGGGCGAGCCCCGCATGCGTGTGCCGGCGCTGCACCGCCTCGTAGATCTTGACCACCCGCAACGGCCGCAGCAGCGGCAGCACCACCACGACCAGGTCCAGCGGATGACGGTGGACGAAGCGCCGCCCCTCGCCGCTGAGCACCCAGCGCACCACGTAGTCCACGACGAACAGGGCCCACGAGCCGTACGCCACCGCCCGGCACACGTCGTGCCAGGGCTCGGGCACGCTCTCGGCGAGCACATGCACCGCGAAGGCGACGAGAAACAGCCCCGAGGCAACGAACAGCGGGACTTCCATACGCTGCTGCCAGCGCCGCAGCCGGGGCTCGTCCGTCATCCGTCCAGCATCGCGGGGCCCTGCTCAGGGCCGCCCCGGCGACACGCTCCGGATGGGCGAAGTCATATGCTGCACAACATGACCAGTGAGCCGGAGCAGCAGATCGGAGTGGGGACGCAGGACGCGTTCCAGCGCCTGTGGACGCCTCACCGGATGGCGTACATCCAGGGGGAGAACAAGCCGACCGGGCCCGGGGCCGACGACGGCTGTCCCTTCTGCTCCATCCCGGCCAAGTCCGACGAGGACGGGCTCGTCATAGCGCGTGGCTCGTACGTCTACGCGGTGCTCAACCTGTACCCGTACAACGGCGGCCACCTCATGGTCGTGCCGTTCCGCCATGTAGCGGACTACACGGAGCTGGACGACGCCGAGACCGCCGAGCTCGCGGCGTTCACGAAGCAGGCGATGACGGCTCTGCGCAAAGCCTCGGGCGCCCACGGCTTCAACATCGGGATGAACCAGGGGACAGTCGCCGGGGCCGGGATCGCCGCGCATCTGCACCAGCACGTCGTGCCGCGGTGGGGCGGGGACACCAACTTCATGCCGGTCGTGGGGCACACCAAGGTGCTGCCCCAGCTGCTCGCCGACACCCGCGCGATGCTCGCGGACGCCTGGCCCGCGTAGGGTCCGGGCCCCTGTCCGGGGCCCGGAACCGCTGCGCTACGCGTCGTACAGATCGGCCTGGCGCGGGGACGGGTCCTGGACGAAGGAACTGACGACCATGGAGCGGCTTCCGAAGCGCTCGGTGTCCACGCCGTTCTCCTCGAGGACCCTGATCGCCGCGGTGTGCGCCACCCGCAGCACCGGCGTGGCCGCGCGCATCGCGTCGTCCGCCATGAACCGGTGCCGCCACGGCTTCTCCGCCCATGCGTGCCGCAGCCCGAACGGCTCGGGCAGCACCAGCTTGCCGCCGAGGAAGTCCAGCACCGGCGGATACCAGGTGAAGGGCGCGCGCACCGCGAGGCGCACCACCTCGCGCGGCTCGACCAGCGGCAGCTGACGGTCGACCGTCTCCCAGAAGCGGACCGTCTTGCTCACCGTCACGGTCTTGGGCTCCGGCTTGGTGGTGAACAGCGAGTGCACCGGGCCGAGCGCGTGTCCGGTCACCTCGATGCGCAGCGTCTCGTGGAGCACGGTCACGGTGATCATCATCGTGATGACCAACTGGCCGTCCCAGAGCGTGAACTGCACACCCAGGTAGTGGCGGTCACCGCCGCCGAACTGCTGGTGGTTGCAGATCCGCTGGATCTCGTGGCCCTTGACCTGGAACGTCTCCACGTCCTGGCCCTCGGGCCGCGCCACCACCTTCGCGTTCTCGCCGACCGGGGCCACGATCCAGTGCTTGACGGAAGGCTTGGGGAAACCGCCCGAGTTCAGCGGGCCGCGTTCCAGCATCTTCATCCGGTCGTGGATGGCCCGTATGACGTCCCAGCTGCGGAACTGGTTGATGTCCTTGCCCGGCTCCTTGGAAACGAGCTCCTCGGCCATCTGCCAGCTGCCCCACCGGGTGCCCATGCCGAGTATCCCCTTGGGCCCGGCGTAGAAGACCGAGTTGGACTGCTGCTCGGCCGTGAGCTTCTCCAGGCCCTGGCGGAGCTGCTCGCGGGCCGTCTCGTTGGGGTGACCGGGCACGGCCTCGGGCACCTTGGCGCCGATACCGCCGCCGGAGAGCAGCGAGTCCCAGCTGGCACGCATGTCCTTGGCCGTGGACTCGCAGATCCGCTTGGCCAGCACCCAGCCGACGACGGGGGCGACGATCATCGCCCGCAGATACAGGGCGAGCAGACCGCCGAACGGAAGCATGACCAGGAAGAGCGCGGCGAGACCGCCGACGGCGACGAGCAGCAGCGTGCCGAGCGCTCCCGCGCTCTTGTTCTGGGCCCCGGCGATGGTGCGCCGGAGCTGGAAGACGGCCATCCACAGCAGCAGGCCGGGCAGGAACAGGATCCCGAACAGGACGGTGATGCCGGTGAGTTTGGCGTCGCGCTCCTTGCGGATGCGGTTCGCCGCGAGACAGTGCTCGACCACGGACTGCGGTTCGGTGCCGAAGGACTGGATCAGGGCCTTGCGGGCGCCGCCCAGCATCCGCGTCTGCACCGCCCGGGAGAACGCCTCGCCGAGATTCGGCTCGAACAGCGAGAACTTGGCCGGCGTCACCTCGGACTTGTGCCACTCGCTGTTGGCCTTGAGGAGCTCCGCCACCGGGCCGTCGCGGTACGCCGCCGAGGCGAGTGCGTGCGTCGCCGCGGTCTGTCCGGCCGCGCCCGTCAGCGGGACCTGCGCCCCCGGACTGAAGTCGAAAACGTCGCTCGCCACTGCCGCCCCCTCGCCGCGCTGCATCCGCACTGCGGCCTGTTCCCAACTACCGTGCTCCGCACACCTGCTGAGCTGCGCAGCTCAGCGTATCGGGGGCGCACGGCATCCGTCACAGGATGATCGGATACCGTCCGCCGCGACGCAGGCGGCGGACGGCACCCGCGGCTACGAGCCGTTGCCTGCCTGGTCCCGGACCCTGTCGGCCACCTGTGGGGGCATCGGTTCATGACGGGCGTACGAGCGGGAGAACTGCCCCGTCCCGTGCGAGATCGAGCGAAGATCGATCGCATACCGCCCGATCTCGATCTCCGGCACCTCTGCACGCACCAGCGTGCGCGAGCCCGCGGACTGCTCGGTGCCGACCACCCGGCCGCGCCGCCCGGACAGATCGCTCATCACCGGGCCGACGTACTCGTCCGACACCAGCACCCGCACCTCCGAGACCGGCTCCAGCAGGTGGATGCGGACGTCGGACGCCGCCTCGCGCAGCGCCAGCGCGCCCGCGGTCTGGAAGGCCGCGTCGGAGGAGTCGACCGAGTGGGACTTTCCGTCGGTCAGCGTGATCCGTACGTCGACGAGGGGATAGCCGGCCGCCACCCCGCGCGCCGCCTGGGCGCGCACCCCCTTCTCCACGGACGGGATGAACTGCCGGGGCACGGCGCCGCCCACGACCTTGTCGACGAACTCGATCCCCGACCCGGGCGGCAGCGGCTCCACCTCGATCTCACAGATCGCGTACTGGCCGTGTCCGCCGGACTGCTTCACATGCCGGCCACGGCCCGCCGACTTCTCGCCGAAGGTCTCCCGCAGCGACACCTTGTGCGGCACCACGTCGACCTGGACGCCGTAGCGGCTGCGCAGCCGCTCCAGCGCGACGTCCGCGTGTGCCTCGCCCAGGCACCACAGCACCACCTGGTGCGTCGCCTGGTTCTGCTCCAGTCGCATCGTGGGGTCCTCGGCGACCAGCCGTGACAGACCCTGCGACAGCTTGTCCTCGTCCGCCTTGCTGTGGGCCTGGATGGCGAGCGGCAGCAGCGGGTCGGGCATCGTCCACGGTTCCATCAGCAGCGGATCGTCCTTGCACGAGAGCGTGTCGCCCGTCTCCGCGCGGGCGAGCTTCGCCACGCACGCGAGATCGCCGGCGAAGACCTGGCCGAGGGGCCGCTGCTGCTTGCCGAAGGGGACGGAGAGCGCGCCGATGCGCTCGTCGACGTCGTGGTCCTCGTGCCCGCGGTCGGCGAGGCCGTGACCCGACACGTGCACCGTCTCGTCGGGGCGCAGGGTGCCGGAGAAGACGCGTACGAGGGAGAGCCGGCCGACGTAGGGGTCGGACGCGGTCTTGACGACCTCGGCCACGAGCGGGCCGTCGGGGTCGCAGCTGATCTGCGGGCGGGAGGCGCCCTGCGGGGTGGTCACGGCAGGGGCCTCGCGCTCGAGCGGGGTCGGGAAGCCGCCGGTGACCAGTTCGAGGAGCTCGACCGTGCCGAGCCCCTGCTTCGCGCCGTCGGCCGCCGGGGCCGCGGCGAGGACCGGGTGGAAGATGCCGCGTGCGACGGCCTTCTCCAGATCGCCGATGAGCGTCTTGATGTCGATGTCCCCACCACCGAGGTAGTGGTCCATCAGCGTCTCGTCCTCGCTCTCGGAGATGATCCCCTCGATGAGCCGGTTGCGGGCCTCCTGCAGCCGCGGTGCCTGCTCGGGGTCCGGCGGGGTCTCTTTCCGCTCGCCCGAGGAGTAGTCGAAGATCTTCTGCGAGAGCAGCCCGACCAGGCCGGTGACCGGGGCATGACCGTCGGGGCTCTGGGGCCCGTACTGCGGCAGGTACAGCGGCAGCACCGCGTCGGGGTCGTCGCCCCCGAAGATGCTCCCGCAGACCTGGGTGAGTTCCTCGAAGCCCGTACGCGCGGTCTCCAGATGGGTGACCACGATCGCGCGCGGCATGCCGACCGCCGCGCACTCCTCCCACACCAGCCGCGTCGCGCCCGCCACCGCTTCGGGTTCCTGTGCCGCCGAGACCACGAAAAGGGCCGCGTCCGCGGCTCGCAGACCGGCCCTGAGTTCCCCGACGAAGTCGGCGTATCCGGGGGTGTCCAGCAGATTGATCTTGTACCCGCCCCATTCGACGGGGACCATCGACAGCTGTACGGAGCGTTGCTGCCGGTGCTCGATCTCGTCGTAGTCGGAGACCGTGCCGCCGTCCTCGACGCGGCCCGCCCGGTTGACGGCTCCCGCGGTGAGCGCGAGGGCCTCGATCAGTGTCGTCTTTCCCGATCCGCTGTGGCCGACCAGCACCACGTTCCTCACGGATGAGGGCCGGTCGGCCGTCGTTGCCCTGCCGGCGGCTCCGGATTGTGCACTCGCCTTGTCGCCCATGATCTTGCCTCCCGATCGATTGCACGGTGAGGAGAGGGCCGCGGGCGCACGGAGCCATGACTGTGGCCTCCGGACGGCATCCAGGGGCAGCTCCGGCGGTGCCCGCAGTCGTCCTTCGAGCTTTCCACTCAGGTCACGGTGCGTCCATACGTCGTACGCCGACGTGCGGGGCGGGTGCGCGGCAGTGGAGCGCTCTCGTCCTGGCTACGATGGGCCAGCCGGTGGCCAATGGGGCCATGCGGCCCACCGACCGTCGGGAAGGCCATGCTGAACAAGTACGCGCGTGCATTCTTCACGCGTGTCCTCACGCCGTTCGCCGCGTTTCTCCTCCGCCGGGGGGTGAGCCCCGATGCGGTCACGCTCATCGGCACGGCCGGAGTGATGGCGGGAGCGCTGGTCTTCTTCCCCCGAGGAGAGTTCTTCTGGGGCACGATCGTCATCACGACCTTCGTGTTCTCCGACCTGGTCGACGGCAACATGGCGCGGCAGGCCGGGGTTTCCAGCCGCTGGGGCGCGTTTCTGGACTCCACGCTCGACCGGGTGGCCGACAGTGCGATCTTCGCCGGGTTCGCCCTCTGGTACGCGGGCGGCGGCAACGACAATGTGCTGTGCGCCGTGGCGATCTTCTGCCTGGCGAGCGGCCAGGTCGTGTCGTACACCAAGGCGCGTGGTGAATCGATCGGCCTGCCGGTCGCCGTCAACGGTCTGATCGAGCGCGCCGAGCGGCTGGTGATCTCCCTGGTCGCCGCGGGACTTGCCGGTCTGCACGCATTCGGCGTCCCCGGCATCGACATCCTGCTGCCGATCGCGCTGTGGATCGTCGCCGTCGGCAGCCTGGTGACGCTCGGACAGCGCGTCGTGACCGTACGGCGGGAGTCCGCCGAGGCCGACGCCGCCGCGTCGCAGACGAACGAGGCGGAGGCCACGTGATGCGCGACCGCCTGACAGACGCTCTGTACGGACTGGGCTGGAGCACAATCAAGAAGCTGCCCGAGCCGGCTGCCGCCGCGCTGGGCAGGACCATCGCGGACACCGCGTGGAAGCGGCGCGGCAAGAGTGTTTTGCGGCTGGAGGCCAACCTCGCGAGGGTCGTGCCCGACGCAGGTCCCGAGCGCCTTGCCGAACTGTCGAAGGCCGGTATGCGCTCGTACATGCGGTACTGGATGGAGTCCTTCCGGCTGCCCAATTGGAGCGCCGAGCGCGTCCGCGACAGCGTCGAGATCAAGGACTCGCACATCCTGGCGGACGGCATCGCCTCCGGCCGCGGAGTCATCATCGCGCTGCCGCATCTCGCGAACTGGGACCTCGCCGGCGTGTGGGCCACCCGCATCCTGGGCGTGCCCTTCACGACCGTCGCCGAGCGGCTCAAGCCGGAATCGCTGTACGACCGGTTCGTCGCCTACCGCGAGAGCCTCGGTATGGAGGTGCTGCCGCACGCGGGCGGCTCCGCCTTCGGCACCCTGGCCCGGCGGCTGCGGGCAGGGGGCCTGGTGTGTCTGGTCGCCGACCGTGATCTGTCGGCCAACGGCGTCGAGGTGAAGTACTTCGGCGAGACGGCCCGGATGCCGGCCGGACCGGCGCTGCTCGCGCAGCAGACCGGCGCCCTGCTGCTGCCCGTCACCCTCTGGTACGGCGACGCGCCCGCCATGTACGGCCGGGTGCATCCACCGGTCGAGGTACCGGAGACAGGCACCCGGGCGGAGAAGACGTCCTCCATGACGCAGGCCCTGGCGGACGCCTACGCCACGGGCATCGCCGAGCACCCGGAGGACTGGCACATGCTGCAGCGGCTCTGGCTCGCCGATCTCGAGCCCCGGGAGGAGCAGAGGTGAGGATCGGCATCGTCTGCCCGTACTCCTGGGACGTACCGGGCGGCGTCCAGTTCCACATCCGGGACCTGGCGGAGCATCTGATCCGCCTGGGCCACGGGGTCTCCGTCCTGGCACCGGCGGACGACGAGACACCGCTGCCGCCGTACGTCGTCTCCGCGGGGCGGGCGGTTCCCGTTCCGTACAACGGCTCGGTGGCGCGGCTGAACTTCGGCTTCCTGTCCGCGGCGCGGGTACGGCGCTGGCTGCACGACGGCACCTTCGACGTCATCCACATCCACGAGCCGGCCTCACCCTCGCTCGGGCTGCTGAGCTGCTGGGCGGCACAGGGACCGATCGTGGCGACGTTCCACACCTCGAACCCGCGCTCCCGGGCCATGATCGCCGCGTATCCGATCCTGCAGCCCGCGCTGGAGAAGATCAGCGCGCGGATCGCGGTCAGCGAGTACGCGCGCCGGACGCTGGTGGAGCACCTCGGTGGCGACGCGGTCGTCATCCCGAACGGCGTCGACGTCGGCTTCTTCGACAAGGCCGAGCCGAAGGCCGAGTGGCAGGACGGCACGATCGGCTTCATAGGGCGCATCGACGAGCCCCGCAAGGGTCTGCCCGTCCTGATGAAGGCGCTGCCCAGGATCCTCGCCGAGCGGCCCGGGACCCGGCTGCTGGTGGCCGGCCGCGGCGACGAGGAGGAGGCGGTCGCGTCCCTGCCCAAGGAGATGCGGGACCGCGTCGAGTTCCTCGGGATGGTCAGCGACGAGGACAAGGCACGGCTGCTGCGCAGCGTCGACCTCTACGTCGCGCCCAACACGGGTGGTGAGAGCTTCGGCATCATCCTCGTCGAGGCCATGTCCGCGGGCGCACCGGTCCTCGCGAGCGACCTGGACGCCTTCGCCCAGGTCCTGGATCTGGGGGCGGCGGGGGAGCTGTTCCCCAACGAGGACGCGGACGCGCTGGCGGCGGCGGCCGTCCGGCTCCTGGGTGATCCCGCGCGCCGGGCGGAGCTGCGGGAACGCGGCAGTGCGCACGTCCGTCGCTTCGACTGGTCGACGGTCGGCGCGGACATCCTCTCGGTCTACGAGACGGTGACGGACGGCGCGGCATCGGTGGCAGCGGACGAACGCCCGGGCTTCCGGGCCCGCTTCGGGCTGGCGCGGGACTGACGGACGTGGCGACGGAGGGCGGCCCGGGCACCCCGGGCGGCCCCCGGCCCGGCCGGGCCCTCCCGTCGCGACAGACACCCGTGGACCGGCAGGCCGCGCCCGAGGCACCCGCCCGCACGTGGCGGCCGGCCGCCGGCCGTGAGGCGCGGGTCCGGGGCAGAGCGCCCTCCGGGGCAGGCGGTAGCCTCGGCGCGTGACCGCAACCCTCATCTGGACCGTCGTCGCCCTCATCGCGATCGGCCTGTATCTGAGCTGGACCGCCGGACGGCTCGACCGGCTGCACTCCCGTATCGACGCCGCCCGCGCGGCCCTGGACGCGCAGCTGCTCCGCCGCGCATCGGTCACCCAGGAACTGGCCACGTCCGGCGTGCTCGATCCGGCCGCGTCGATCGTGCTGTACGAGGCGGCCCACGCCGCGCGTCAGGCGGAGGAGGAGGGCCGGGAGGTCGCGGAGAGCGAGCTCAGCACGGCCCTGCGGGCGGTGTTCTCCGAGACCGCGCAGATCGAGGCCGTGCGCGAGGTGCCCGGCGGTGAGGACGCCACGCTCGAACTGGCCCAGGCCGTGCGCCGGGTCCCGATGGCGCGGCGGTTCCACAACGACGCGGTGCGCGCGGCGCGGGCGCTGCGCCGCCACCGCAAGGTCCGCTGGTTCCGGCTGGCGGGCAACGCTCCGTTCCCGCTGGCGTTCGAGATGGACGACGAGCCCCCGGCGGCCCTCGCCGACCGCCCGGTCACCTGAGCTCGGGGAACGAGCCTGCGCCGACGCCCGGGCGCCCCGAGACGCGGGCTCCCCGTCATCCGATCCGGCGCACCCGCCCACGGGCCCCGTTCCGTCCGCGCCAAAACGATCCACCGGCTGTTCATTGGCCCTTGCAGTGGCCTGGTCGGCGGCTGTTCCATCGTGGAGCATCGAACGTCGTCCCCGAGTGAGGTCCCTTCCGTGTCCAGCACCAGCACCCCGCAGTCCTTCGACTCCCCTGCGACCGGCACCGCTCGCGTCAAGCGCGGTATGGCCGAGCAGCTCAAGGGCGGCGTCATCATGGACGTCGTCACCCCGGAGCAGGCGAAGATCGCCGAGGACGCCGGTGCCGTCGCCGTCATGGCCCTGGAGCGGGTCCCCGCCGACATCCGCAAGGACGGCGGCGTGGCGCGCATGTCC
The DNA here is from genome assembly GCA_963836215.1 of uncultured Actinomycetota bacterium. Taxonomy (GTDB): domain Bacteria; phylum Actinomycetota; class Actinomycetes; order Streptomycetales; family Streptomycetaceae; genus Streptomyces. The sequence goes on along the minus strand of CAWIIU010000005.1, from coordinate 1,248,219 downwards.
GACCCGGACATGATCGAGGGCATCATCGAGGCCGTCTCCATCCCGGTCATGGCCAAGTCCCGCATCGGCCACTTCGTCGAGGCCCAGGTGCTGCAGTCCCTGGGCGTGGACTACATCGACGAGTCCGAGGTGCTGACCCCGGCCGACGAGGTCAACCACTCCGACAAGTTCGCCTTCACCACGCCGTTCGTCTGCGGCGCCACCAACCTGGGCGAGGCCCTGCGCCGTATCGCCGAGGGCGCGGCCATGATCCGCTCCAAGGGCGAGGCCGGCACGGGCAACGTCGTCGAGGCCGTCCGCCACCTGCGCCAGATCAAGAACGAGATCGCCAAGCTGCGCGGCTTCGACAACAACGAGCTGTACGCGGCCGCCAAGGACCTGCGCGCCCCGTACGAGCTCGTCAAGGAGGTCTCCGAGCTGGGCAAGCTGCCGGTCGTCCTCTTCTCCGCCGGCGGTGTCGCCACCCCCGCGGACGCCGCGCTGATGCGTCAGCTGGGCGCCGAGGGCGTCTTCGTCGGCTCCGGCATCTTCAAGTCGGGCGACCCGGCCAAGCGTGCCGCCGCGATCGTGAAGGCCACCACCTTCTACGACGACCCCAAGATCATCGCGGACGCCTCCCGCAACCTCGGCGAGGCCATGGTCGGCATCAACTGCGACACCCTTCCCGAGGCCGAGCGCTACGCCAACCGAGGCTGGTAATGACCACTCCCGTCATAGGAGTCCTGGCACTCCAGGGCGATGTACGGGAGCACCTCGTCGCCCTGGCCGCGGCCGACGCCGTGGCCAGGGAAGTGAGGCGCCCCGAGGAGCTCGCCGAGGTCGACGGCCTCGTCATCCCCGGCGGCGAGTCCACCACCATGTCCAAACTGGCCGTCCTCTTCGGCATGCTCGAGCCGCTGCGTGAGCGCGTGCGTTCCGGCATGCCCGTCTACGGCACCTGTGCCGGGCTGATCATGGTCGCCGACAAGATCCTCGACCCGAGGTCCGGCCAGGAGACGATCGGCGGCATCGACATGATCGTCCGTCGCAACGCCTTCGGCCGGCAGAACGAGTCGTTCGAGGCGGCCGTCGAGCTAACCGGCATCGGCGGGGGACCGGTCGACGGTGTCTTCATCCGTGCCCCGTGGGTGGAGTCGGTGGGCGCCGAGGTCGAGGTGCTCGCCGAGTACGGCGGCCACATCGTGGCCGTACGACAGGGCAATGTCCTGGCGACGTCCTTCCACCCCGAACTCACCGGAGACCACCGGGTGCACGGCCTGTTTGTGGACATGGTGCGCGCCGCGTGGTGACGCGGTCCCGGTAGGATCTCTGGCGAACGCAGCAGCAATGGGTTACGCGAAGGAGACAGGCAGATGTCCGGCCACTCTAAATGGGCTACGACGAAGCACAAGAAGGCCGTGATCGATGCCAAGCGCGGCAAGCTCTTCGCGAAGCTGATCAAGAACATCGAGGTCGCTGCCCGGACCGGCGGTGCCGACGTCGAAGGCAACCCGACCCTCTTCGACGCCATCCAGAAGGCCAAGAAGAGCTCGGTGCCGAACAAGAACATCGACTCCGCGGTCAAGCGCGGCGCGGGCCTCGAGGCCGGCGGTGCCGACTACGAGACGATCATGTACGAGGGCTACGGCCCGAACGGCGTCGCGGTGCTCATCGAGTGCCTCACCGACAACCGCAACCGCGCCGCATCCGACGTCCGCGTCGCCATGACGCGCAACGGCGGCTCGATGGCCGACCCCGGCTCCGTCTCCTACCTTTTCAACCGCAAGGGCGTCGTGATCGTCCCCAAGGGCGAGCTGTCCGAGGACGACGTCCTGGGTGCCGTGCTCGACGCGGGTGCCGAAGAGGTCAACGACCTCGGCGACTCCTTCGAGGTGCTCAGCGAGGCCACCGACCTGGTCGCGGTCCGCACCGCCCTCCAGGACGCCGGCATCGACTACGACTCCGCCGACGCCAACTTCGTCCCGACCATGCAGGTCGAGCTGGAGGAAGAGGGCGCCCGCAAGATCTTCAAGCTGATCGACGCGCTGGAGGACAGCGACGACGTGCAGAACGTCTTCGCCAACTTCGATGTCTCGGACGAGGTCATGGAGAAGGTCGACGCCTGATCCGCCGCGCCGGGCGGCCGATCCGCCACGTACGACGGGCCGATGGGGACACACCCCCGCCGGCCCGTCGCGCTTTTCTCCGGGATGTCAGTGTGAGCGGATAGCCTGCACAAACAGATATACGAAGGAGGGGCGGAGTGCGCGTACTTGGCGTGGACCCGGGGCTCACGCGATGCGGCGTCGGAGTGGTCGAGGGGGTAGCCGGCCGGCCGCTCACGATGATCGGCGTCGGCGTCGTGCGCACCCCCGCGGACGCCGAGCTCGGCGACCGCCTCGTCGCCATCGAGCAGGGCATCGAGCAGTGGCTGGACGAGCACCGACCCCAATGCGTCGCCGTGGAGCGGGTGTTCAGCCAGCACAACGTACGGACGGTCATGGGCACTGCCCAGGCCAGCGCGGTCGCCATGCTCTGCGCGGCACGCCGGGGCATCCCGGTCGCGCTGCACACCCCGAGCGAGGTGAAGGCCGCCGTCACCGGCAGCGGCCGGGCCGACAAGGCGCAGGTGGGTGCGATGGTCACCCGGCTCCTGCGGCTCGACGCACCGCCCAGGCCCGCCGACGCGGCGGACGCCCTCGCGCTCGCCATCTGCCACATCTGGCGTGCCCCCGCGCAGAATCGCCTCCAGCAAGCCGTCGCCCTGCACGCATCGAAAGGCCGTACCGCATGATCGCCTTTGTGAGCGGCCCGGTCGCCGCCCTCGCACCCACGACCGCGGTCCTCGAGGTCGGCGGCGTCGGCATGGCCGTCCAGTGCACGCCGAACACCCTCTCGGGGCTGCGCATCGGGCAGGAGGCGAAGCTCGCCACCTCCCTGGTCGTCCGTGAGGACTCGCTCACCCTGTACGGCTTCGTGGACGACGACGAGCGGCAGGTCTTCGAGCTGCTCCAGACCGCCAGCGGCGTCGGCCCGCGGCTCGCCCAGGCCATGCTCGCCGTCCACAGCCCGGACGCCCTGCGGGTGGCGGTGGCGACCGGGGACGAGAAGGCACTGACCGCGGTCCCCGGCATCGGGAAGAAGGGCGCGCAGAAGCTGCTCCTGGAGCTGAAGGACCGCCTCGGTGAGCCGCTCGGCGCGCACATCGGCAAGCAGGGCATCGGCACCGCGGTCTCCGCCTCCTGGCGGGACCAGCTGCACGGTGCGCTGATCGGACTGGGGTATGCCACCCGCGAGGCCGACGATGCGGTGGCCGCGGTCGCCCCGCAGGCCGAGGCCGCGGCGGGCGAGCCCGTGGTGGGCCAGCTCCTCAAGGCCGCCCTCCAGTCGCTGAACCGCACGCGATGACCGCGGGCGCGTCCACGCGCCTGCCGGCCCCCGGCCCCTCCCGTCCGCGCCGCACGGCACGGCCCGGGAGGGACGACCCCGACCACCCCGCGGCACCACCGCCGCGACGACCTCGTGAGGCACCTCCGCAGTGAACTGGGACGACAGCACCCCGGCCCCCGCCGACGAAGCGCCCTTGGCCGCCGACGGGCGGCTCGTCGGCCCCTCCGCCGACGGCGAGGACCAGGCCGTCGAGGCGGCGCTGCGGCCGAAGTCCCTCGACGAGTTCGTGGGCCAGGAGCGGGTGCGCGAGCAGCTCGACCTGGTCCTGAAGGCGGCCCTCGCCCGCGGGGCCACCGCCGATCACGTCCTGCTGTCCGGTGCCCCCGGACTCGGCAAGACCACCCTCTCCATGATCATCGCCGCGGAGATGAAGGCCCCGATCCGCATCACCTCCGGCCCGGCCATCCAGCACGCGGGCGACCTGGCGGCGATCCTCTCCTCCCTCCAGGAGGGCGAGGTCCTCTTCCTCGACGAGATCCACCGGATGTCCCGTCCCGCCGAGGAAATGCTCTACATGGCCATGGAGGACTTCCGGGTCGACGTCATCGTCGGCAAGGGGCCGGGCGCCACCGCCATCCCGTTGGAGCTGCCGCCGTTCACGCTGGTCGGCGCCACCACGCGGGCCGGACTGCTGCCGCCCCCGCTGCGCGACCGCTTCGGCTTCACCGCACACATGGAGTTCTACGACCCCGCCGAGCTGGAGCGCGTCATCCACCGCTCCGCCCAGCTCCTCGATCTGGAGATCGAGGCCGACGGAGCGGCCGAGATCGCCGGCCGCTCCCGCGGGACGCCCCGTATCGCCAACCGTCTGCTGCGCCGTGTCCGGGACTATGCGCAGGTCAAGGCGGACGGACTGATCACGAAGGACATCGCCGCGGCCGCCCTCAAGGTGTACGAGGTGGACGCCCGGGGCCTCGACCGGCTCGACCGCGCGGTCCTGCGGGCCCTGCTCAAGCTGTTCGGCGGGGGTCCGGTGGGCCTGTCGACGCTGGCCGTGGCCGTGGGGGAGGAGCGCGAGACCGTCGAGGAGGTGGCCGAGCCCTTCCTCGTACGGGAGGGTCTGCTGGCCCGCACCCCGCGTGGACGGGTCGCCACCCCCGCGGCATGGGCCCACCTCGGCCTGGTGCCGCCCCAGCAGGCGCCTGGGGCAGGGGGACAACAGGGGCTGTTCGGGACGTGACGGCGCGGAGACTCGCGGGGGCAGGAACCACGGTGGGATGCTGGGCGTTGTTCCAATGATGCGGACTCGCTTAGACTCCGCCGATGCCGCCCTTCCAGGTCGGCGTACCCACCCCCGTAGATAAGGCCGCCTCATCGGTGCGGTCGTGTGAAGGAAGTTTCTTCCCGTGAGTCTCGTGACCCTCCTCCCCTTCATCGTGCTCATCGGGGCCATGTTCCTGATGACCCGGTCCGCCAAGAAGAAGCAGCAGCAGGCAGCGCAGATGCGCGACCAGATGCAGCCCGGCACCGGAGTCCGGACGATCGGGGGGATGTACGCCACCGTCAAGGAGCTGCACGACGACACCGTCCTCCTTGAGGTCGCTCCCGGCGTCCACGCCGTGTACGCCAAAAACTCCATCGGTGCAGTCCTCGACGACGCGGAGTACAACCGCATCGTGCACGGCGACGGTGACCTCAAGACGGACACGCCGGTCGTGCCGGACGACGCTTCGTCGCTGACCGCCGCCGATGCCGCCGACGACACCGCGGCCGACGACTCCAAGATCGACCTCGGCAAGAAGCCCGAGGCGGACGAGGCCGGCACGAAGGACGCCGACGCCACGGACGCGGAGCCCAAGGACGACAAGGCCGACGGCGAGAAGTAACTCCGCTCGGGGACCGCTCCTGCACCGAACCCGGTGCGAGGCGGTCCCCCGGTCGTGTTGACTTCTGCGGGGGCAGGTCCCCACAACACTTCGTGGCCGCCCCGGGGCACACCCGGCGCCGGGGCGGTTGGACAGGGAGAAACGAGAAGGTGGCAGCACCGAACAGGGGCCGAAGGCCCGCGGGGGCTCAGGGCAAGCCAGGACGTGTCCTGGCTCTGATCCTGATCGCCATGGTCGCGCTGACCGGTGGGATGTTCTGGTCCGGACACACCACGCCGCGCCTGGGCATCGACCTGGCAGGCGGTACGACGATCACGCTGCGGGCGAAGGCTGAGCCCGGCAAGGAAAGCGCCGTCAACGAGACCAACATGAACACCGCGGTCGGCATCATCGAGCGTCGTGTGAATGGTCTCGGTGTCTCGGAGGCCGAGGTCCAGACCCAGGGCCGCGAGAACATCATCGTCAACATCCCCAAGGGGACGAACTCGGACCAGGCCCGTAAGCAGGTCGGCACCACCGCCCAGCTCTTCTTCCGGCCCGTTCTCACTGTCGCCGCCGGTGGACCGACGGCCCCGCAGCCCAAGCCGAGCCCGTCGGCCTCCGACAAGGACAAGGGCAACGCCGACAAGGACAAGGTCACCGCTCCGTCCGGATCGCCGAGCAGCAGCCCCACGACCCAGGGCCGCGCTGTCACCGAAGGTCTGAAGAAGGCGCCGACGCCCACGCCGAGCGCCCCCGCGACCGACAAGCCCAAGCCGCCCACGCCGAGCGCTCCTCCCGGCACGGCTGAGCTGGAGAAGAAGTTCACGTCGCTGAACTGCCTCGACCAGAAGTCCCGTGCCATGGCCGGCGAGAACGTCAAGCCCGAGCAGCCCACCGTCGCCTGCGGCAAGAACAGTGCCGATCAGTGGGAGAAGTACATCCTCGGCCCGGCCGAGGTCAACGGCAAGGATGTCGACGACGCCAACGCCACCATCGACCAGCGCACCGGTCAGTGGATCGTCCAGATGGAGTTCACCGACAACGGCTCCAAGAAGTTCCAGAAGATCACCAGCAAGCTGTCACAGCAGCAGCCCCCGATGAACCAGTTCGCGATCGTCCTTGACGGCGAGGTCGTCTCCGCGCCGTCGGTGCGCACGACCCTGAGCGCCAACGCGGAGATCTCCGGCGATTTCACCCAGCAGTCCGCCCAGGACCTGGGAAACATCCTGTCCTACGGTGCGCTGCCGCTGTCCTTCCAGGAGGAGAGCGTCACCACGGTGAGCGCGGCGCTCGGCGGTGAGCAGCTGAAGGCCGGTCTGATCGCGGGCGCCATCGGCCTCGCGCTGGTCATCATCTACCTGGTCGCCTACTACCGCGGCCTGTCCCTGATCGCGCTGCTGAGCCTGCTGGTCTCGGCCGCCCTCACGTACACGCTGATGGCACTGCTCGGCCCGGCCATCGGATTCGCGCTGAACCTGCCGGCTGTCTGTGGCGCCATCGTCGCCATCGGTATCACCGCCGACTCGTTCATCGTGTACTTCGAACGCATCCGGGACGAGATCCGCGAAGGCCGTACGCTCCGTCCGGCCGTGGAGCGCGCCTGGCCACGGGCCCGGCGCACCATCCTGGTCTCCGACTTCGTGTCGTTCCTCGCCGCCGCGGTGCTCTTCCTCGTGACCGTCGGCAAGGTCCAGGGCTTCGCGTTCACGCTCGGTCTGACCACCGTGCTCGACGTGGTCGTGGTGTTCTTCTTCACCAAGCCGCTGATGACGCTGCTCGCCCGTACGAAATTCTTCTCGAGCGGTCACCCGTGGTCCGGACTCGACCCCACGCGGCTCGGCGCCAAGCCGCCGCTGCGCCGCTCGCGCCGCACCTCCGCCCCCACCGACCCGAAGGAGGCGTGAGATGTCGCGTCTCGGCAGCATCGGCGCCAGGCTCTACCGCGGCGAGGTCGGCTACGACTTCGTCGGCAAGCGGAAGATCTGGTACGGCATCTCGATCCTGATCACCATCACGGCCATCGTCGGCCTGGCGGTCCAGGGTCTCAACATGGGCATCGAGTTCAAGGGCGGCGCCGTCTTCACCACGGCGAAGACGAGCGTCTCGGTCGCCAAGGCCGAGGAGTACGCGGAAGCCGCCTCCGGCCACGACGCCATCGTCCAGAAGCTCGGCAACGGCACCCTGCGCATCCAGGTCAGCGACCTGGACACGGCGCAGGCCAGCACGGTGGCGGACAAGCTCTCCGCCGACCTGGACATGCCCAAGAGCCAGATCGGCAGCGAGCTCGTCGGTCCGAGCTGGGGCAAGCAGATCGCCAACAAGGCATGGACCGGCCTCGGTATCTTCATGATCCTCGTGGTGGTCTATCTGGCGATCGCCTTCGAGTGGCGCATGGCCATCGCGGCACTCGTCGCCCTGATCCACGACATCACGATCACGGTGGGCATCTACGCTCTGGTCGGATTCGAGGTCACACCGGGCACCGTGATCGGTCTGCTGACGATTCTCGGTTACTCGCTGTACGACACCGTGGTCGTCTTCGACAGCCTCAAGGAAGGCTCGAAGGACATCACCAAGCAGACCCGCTGGACGTACAGCGAGGTCGCCAACCGCTCGATCAACAGCACCCTGGTGCGTTCCATCAACACCACGGTCGTCGCGCTGCTGCCGGTCGCCGGTCTGCTCTTCATCGGCGGTGGCTTCCTCGGTGCCGGCATGCTCAACGACATCTCGCTGTCGCTGTTCGTGGGTCTCGCGGCCGGTGCGTACTCCTCGATCTTCATCGCCACGCCGCTCGTCGCCGACCTCAAGGAGCGCGAGCCGCAGATGAAGGCTCTGAAGAAGCGGGTGCTCGCCAAGCGCGCGTCAGCCGCGGCCAAGGGCGAGTCCGAGGACGGCTCCGACGACACCGGGCCGCAGGACCAGGCGTCCGGTGACCCCGCGGCGGCCGGTGCCGTCGTGGGTCCGCGGGGTCGCGGCCGCGGCCGCCCCTCGGGAAGGCGCCGATGACGGTCGGTCCGCAGGAGCTGCTGCTCAGCCGTATCCGTGATGTCCCCGACTATCCGAAGCCGGGGGTGATGTTCAAGGACATCACGCCCCTGCTCGCCGATCCGAAGGCCTTCACGGTCCTGACCGACGCGCTCGCGGAGCTCTGCGTCCGTCACCGGGCCACCAAGATCGTCGGTCTGGAGGCGCGCGGCTTCATCCTCGGCGCACCCGTCGCGGTGCGGGCGGGGATGGGCTTCATCCCCGTACGCAAGGCGGGCAAGCTCCCCGGAGCGACGCTCTCCCAGGCGTACGAGCTGGAGTACGGCACCGCCGAGATCGAGGTGCACGCCGAGGACCTGGGGTCGGGCGACCGTGTGATGGTCATCGACGATGTGCTCGCCACCGGCGGCACCGCCGGGGCGGCGCTCGAGCTCATCCGCCGCAGCGGGGCGGACGTCGCGGGCATCGCGGTCCTGATGGAACTGGGCTTCCTCGGCGGCCGGGCCCGCCTGGAGCCCGCTCTGCGCGGTGCACCGCTGGAGGCACTCATCCGGGTCTGACAACCCGTTGAAGCAGGCGATGGGCGCCCCGGGACTCTCCGGGGCGCCCATCGTTTCTCTCTGTACAAGATAAATAGCTCAAATGTTCCTCAGATTCGTGTTCCCGTCCTGGGTCGGGTGATTGGATCTTGGTGATGCCGCCGACCACGGCATCTCAACTGGAGGAATCGCATGACAATTTCACGCAAGGTGGCCACGGGGGCTGTCTCGCTCATCTCGCTCGTCGCCGTCGCCTCGGGCGCCGCTCCGGCGAGCGCGAGCCAGGAGGCCGCCGCTCAGGCGCCTGCCGCGCGGGCCGGGGGAGCCTGCGTCGGCTGGAAGAACGCCGGGAGCGTCCCGCTGAAGTGGAGCAAGGTAAGCGACGGCTGCGCCCACTTCGGTGCCTCGGGCATGAACATGGTCTATTCCTGGAAGGTGTTCAAGGGCGGCAGCATCTGTGTGAAGGTGCGGGGATTCAACCCGAAGGGCAAGGACAGCTGGTCCGCCCCCCGCTGTGGCAAGAGCGGCTCCTTCAAGGTGCGTTGGGGGAATGTGGCTGCGGAGAAGCAGATGATGGTCAAGGGCGGACCGTCGCTGATTCGATGGAACTGATTCTCGCGTGATCACTTCCCGGTGAATCGCCGGTCCAGTGGCTTGGGGGCGTCCGGACAGATCCGGACGCCCCCTCCCGTTTCCCCCGACCGAACGGCCTCGCGAGCACCAAGGAGCCCGGCCTCGATACCATGGCTTCTCCGGCCCTGACCGGGGGATCCGGACCCGCACGAGGAGCGCTCTTGCCAGACGAGGCCCAGCCCGCCGCCGCGCAGCCCCACGAGAAGGCCGAGAAGGCCGCGGCAGCCCCTGTCACGCCCGAGTCCAAGCCGGCTGAGAAGCCCGAGCAGCCGGCTGCGCCCGAGATCAGCGGGATCGCGGTGCCGCCGGCGGACGCCCAGGGAAGTGCGAACGGCGCGGCATCCGCCTCGGCCCCCAAGCCCCCGGCCCCCGCGCCGGCACCGGCTCCCCGGCCCACGCCGGCCGCCGTGCCCCGCAGCGCGGGCTCGTCGAACCGGGTGCGCGCCCGCCTCGCCCGTCTCGGGGTGCAGCGCTCGTCCCCGTACAATCCGGTCCTGGAGCCGCTGCTGCGGATAGTGCGCAGCAACGACCCCAAGATCGAGACCGCCACGCTGCGCCAGATCGAGCGCGCCTACCAGGTCGCCGAGCGCTGGCACCGAGGTCAGAAGCGCAAGAGCGGCGACCCGTACATCACGCATCCGCTCGCCGTCACGACGATCCTCGCCGAGCTCGGCATGGACCCGGCGACCCTGATGGCCGGGCTGCTGCACGACACCGTCGAGGACACCGAGTACGGCCTGGACACGCTGCGCCGCGACTTCGGCGACCAGGTGGCGCTGCTCGTCGACGGCGTCACCAAGCTGGACAAGGTCAAGTTCGGCGAGGCCGCGCAGGCCGAGACCGTACGCAAGATGGTCGTCGCGATGGCCAAGGACCCGCGCGTCCTGGTCATCAAGCTCGCCGACCGGCTGCACAACATGCGCACCATGCGCTACCTCAAGCGGGAGAAGCAGGAGAAGAAGGCCCGCGAGACGCTGGAGATCTACGCGCCGCTCGCCCACCGGCTGGGCATGAACACCATCAAGTGGGAGCTGGAGGACCTCGCCTTCGCGATCCTCTACCCCAAGATGTACGACGAAATCGTGCGGCTGGTCGCCGAGCGGGCACCGAAGCGCGACGAGTACCTGGCCATAGTGACCGACGAGGTCCAGTCCGATCTGCGGGCCGCCCGTATCAAGGCCACCGTCACCGGCCGCCCCAAGCACTACTACAGCGTCTACCAGAAGATGATCGTCCGCGGCCGTGACTTCGCGGAGATCTACGACCTGGTGGGCATCCGTGTCCTCGTGGACACCGTCCGCGACTGTTACGCGGCGCTCGGCACCGTCCACGCGCGATGGAACCCGGTCCCCGGCCGGTTCAAGGACTACATCGCGATGCCGAAGTTCAACATGTACCAGTCGCTGCACACCACGGTGATCGGTCCCAACGGCAAGCCCGTCGAGCTCCAGATCCGTACCTTCGACATGCACCGGCGTGCCGAGTACGGCATCGCCGCGCACTGGAAGTACAAGCAGGAGGCCGTCGCCGGAGCCTCCAAGGTGCGCACCGACGTGCCGAAGAAGACCGGCAAGGACGACCACCTCAACGACATGGCGTGGCTGCGCCAGCTCCTGGACTGGCAGAAGGAGACCGAGGACCCCTCGGAGTTCCTGGAGTCGCTGCGCTTCGACCTCTCGCGCAACGAGGTCTTCGTCTTCACGCCGAAGGGCGATGTCATAGCGCTCCCGGCGGGAGCGACCCCGGTCGACTTCTCGTACGCGGTGCACACCGAGGTCGGCCACCGCACCATAGGGGCACGCGTCAACGGCCGGCTCGTTCCGCTCGAATCGACCCTGGACAACGGCGACTTGGTGGAGGTCTTCACCTCCAAGGCCGAGGGCGCCGGTCCGTCACGCGACTGGCTCGGCTTCGTCAAGTCCCCCCGGGCGCGCAACAAGATCCGTGCCTGGTTCTCCAAGGAACGCCGCGAAGAGGCCATCGAGCAGGGCAAGGACTCCATCGCGCGCGCCATGCGCAAGCAGAACCTGCCCATCCAGCGCATCCTCACCGGCGACTCCCTCGTCACCCTCGCTCACGAGATGCGCTACCCCGACATCTCGTCCCTCTACGCGGCGATCGGCGAGGGCCATGTCGCCGCGCAGGGCGTCGTGCAGAAGCTGGTGCAGGCCCTCGGCGGCGAGGAGGCGGCCAACGAGGACATCGCCGAGAGCACCCTGCCCTCGCGCAGCCGCACCAAGCGCCGTTCCAGCGCCGACCCGGGTGTGGTCGTCAAGGGCGTCGAGGACGTGTGGGTCAAGCTCGCACGCTGCTGCACACCCGTGCCCGGCGACCCGATCATCGGCTTCGTCACCCGGGGCAGCGGGGTGTCGGTCCACCGCGCGGACTGCGTCAACGTCGACTCGCTCTCCCAGCAGCCGGAACGCATCCTCGAGGTCGAATGGGCGCCGACCCAGTCGTCGGTCTTCCTGGTCGCCATCCAGGTGGAGGCGCTGGACCGGTCCCGGCTGCTCTCGGACGTCACCCGTGTCCTGTCCGACCAGCACGTCAACATCCTCTCGGCGGCCGTGCAGACCTCCCGCGACCGGGTGGCCACCTCGCGCTTCACGTTCGAGATGGGCGACCCGAAGCACCTCGGTCATGTACTGAAGGCCGTACGGGGCGTCGAGGGCGTCTACGACGTGTACCGGGTGACCTCCGCCCGCAGGCCCTGAGGTCCTCCCGGCTCCGAGGTCCACCCGGCCCTGACGGCCGCGCACCGAGAAGCCCACGCGAAGGGCCCCGCACCATCAGGTGCGGGGCCCTTCGTACAGCTCACTCAGCCGCCGAACTCCTCCAGGCCCTTCAGCGCCTGGTCGAGCAGCGCCTGCCGGCCCTCGAGCTCCTTGGCCAGCTTGTCGGCCTTGGCGTTGTTGCCCGCTGCGCGCGCGGCGTCGATCTGCCCGCGCAGCTTGTCCACGGCCGCCTGCAGCTGACCCGTCAGACCCTCGGCACGGGCACGCGCCTCAGGGTTCGTCCGGCGCCACTCGTTCTCCTCGGTCTCCTGCAGCGCCCGCTCGACGGCGTGCATCCGGCCCTCGACCTTGGGACGGGCGTCCCGCGGCACATGGCCGATGGCCTCCCACCGCTCGTTGAGGGACCGGAACGCGGCGCGTGCGGCCTTCAGATCCGTCACCGGGACGAGCTTCTCCGCCTCGGCGGCGAGCTCCTCCTTGAGCTTGAGATTCTCGCCCTGCTCCGCGTCCCGCTCGGCGAAGACCCCGCTGCGTGCGGCGAAGAAGATGTCCTGGGCGCCGCGGAAGCGGTTCCACAGGTCGTCCTCCGCCTCACGCTGGGCACGGCCCGCGGCCTTCCAGTCCGCCATCAGCTCGCGGTAGCGGGCGGCCGTGACACCCCAGTCGGTGGAGCCGGAGAGCGACTCGGCCTCGGCGACCAGCTTCTCCTTGGTCTTGCGGGCTTCCTCGCGCTGGGCGTCCAGCGAGGCGAAGTGGGCCTTGCGGCGCTTGGAGAACGCCGAGCGGGCGTGCGAGAAGCGGTGCCACAGCTCGTCGTCGGACTTCCGGTCGAGCCGGGGCAGGCCCTTCCAGGTGTCCACGAGCGCGCGCAGCCGCTCACCGGCCGCCCGCCACTGCTCGCTCTGTGCCAGCTCCTCGGCCTCTGTGACCAGGGCTTCCTTGGCGTGGCGGGCCTCGTCGCTCTGCTTGGCGCGCTGGACCTTGCGCTCTTCACGGCGCTTGTCGACCAGCTCCACGAGAGCGTCGAGACGCTTGCTCAGCGCGTCCAGATCGCCCACGGCGTGATGCTCGTCCAGCTGCACGCGCAGATGGTCGATGGCGGTCTGGGCGTCCTTGGCCGAGAGATCGGTGGTCTTCACCCGCCGCTCGAGGAGGCCGATCTCGACCACCAAGCCCTCGTACTTGCGCTCGAAATAGGCCAGGGCCTCCTCGGGAGTCCCGGCCTGCCACGATCCGACGACCTTCTCGCCGTCGGCTGTACGCACGTACACGGTGCCCGTCTCGTCGACACGGCCCCACGGGTCGCTGCTCACAGCGCCTCCTCCACCTGATGCCCGCGAGGGGTTCGCCCCCCGGGCATCGTCCACAGTTTCCTGGTCGGGCCTCGCCCGCCCTCCACAGCGCGAACAGTGCCACGCGCTGCACAACGCCAATCTAGGCGACCGGCCGCCCGGCTGTCCGCACTCAGCGCGGCCGAAATTCCCCGGCTCACGCCTTCGGGACAGCCGCCTTCTCCATGGTGACAGCCATCTTCGGAGCGCCGTCCTGGCCGCCTCCGGTGACTCCGGCCTTGCCCACCTTCTCGACGATCTTCAGGCTCGCGGCGTCCATCCTTCCGAACGGCGTGTACGCGGGAGGCAGTTTGGTGTCCTTGTACACGAGGAAGAACTGGCTGCCGCCCGTGTTCGGCTGGCTGGTATTGGCCATCGCCACGGTGCCCGCCGGGAAGGTCACCTTGCCGTCGGCGCCCGCCTTGCCCAGTGCGGTCAGATTCTCGTCCGGGATCGTGTAGCCGGGACCGCCCGTCCCGTCGCCCTTCGGGTCGCCGCACTGCAGCACGAAGATGCCCTCCGTGGTCAGGCGGTGACACTTCGTGCCGTTGAAGTAGCCCTTGTCCGCGAGCGACTTGAAGGAGTTCACGGTGTGCGGGGTCTTCGCCGCGTCCATCTCGAAGGCGATGGCACCCTGGTTCGTCGTGAGGGCCATCTTGTACTTCGCCGCCTTGTCGATCGACATGGCGGGCTCGGCGCTCTTCTTCTCCGAGGCGCCAGGGGACGGCCTCTCGCCCGGGGTCTGCCCGTCGGCCTTGGTGTCCCCGTCGGACAGCCCGACCGAGGCGTAGGCCGCCGCGCCCGCGGCCAGCACCACCGCGAGGACCACCGCGATGACCGTGTTGCGCTGCTTCCTCTTGCGGGACTGTGCCCGACGCTGCTGCTGGCGCTCGAACTTCTCCCTGGCGAGCTGCCGCCGCCGCTGATCGCTGCTGACCACCGGGTCTTCTCCTTGTAGTTGTACGTCGTGTCGTACGTCGGGTGATGCCGACCGGTCGGGTGTGCCCCGTACCGTATACGGGTTGGCTGTGGGAGGAGGAGCGCCGGTAGGCTCTGATCTGCTGCAATTCGACACTGCTGCAGATCGACACAGCAAGAACCCTCTCCACGACCACACTGAGGACGATCGTGCTTATTGCCGGGTTCCCCGCCGGGGCCTGGGGGACCAACTGTTATCTGGTCGCCCCCGCCGCCGGTGAGGAGTGCGTGATCATCGACCCGGGCCACCAGGCCGCCGAGGGCGTCGCCGAAGCTGTCGCGAAGCATCGGCTCAAGCCCGTCGCCGTCGTCCTCACCCATGGCCACATCGATCATGTCGCCTCCGTCGTCCCGGTGTGCGGCGCACATGACGTGCCCGCCTGGATCCACCCGGCCGACCGCTACATGATGAGCGACCCGGAGAAGGCGCTGGGCCGGTCCATCGGGATGCCGCTCATGGGCGAGCTGACGGTGGGGGAACCGGACGACGTCAGGGAACTGGCCGACGGCGCCGAGCTGCGCCTCGCCGGGCTCGACTTCTCCGTCGCACACGCACCCGGCCATACGAAGGGGTCGGTGACCTTCCGGATGCCCGAGGCCGCGGACGTACCGTCCGTGTTCTTCTCGGGCGACCTGCTGTTCGCCGGCTCCATCGGACGCACGGACCTGCCCGGCGGCGACATGGACGAGATGCTCGAGTCGCTGGCGCGCGTGTGCCTGCCCCTCGACGACTCGACCGTGGTGCTGTCCGGCCACGGTCCGCAGACGACCATCGGCCGTGAGCGCGCCGGCAATCCCTACCTGCGGACCGTGTCCGCGGGGGAAGACCCCCGGACCGGCCGGCCCGCCGGCCTCGGGAGCGCCGAAGCTCCCCGACGAGGAATGTGACGAGAGACTTCCTGTGAGCACTTTTCAGGCCCCCAAGGGCACGTACGACCTCATCCCGCCGCGGTCCGCGAAGTTCCTGGCGGTCCGCGACGCGATCTCCACTCCGCTGAAGAACTCCGGCTACGGCTATGTCGAGACCCCCGGTTTCGAGAACGTCGAGCTGTTCGCACGCGGTGTCGGTGAGTCCACCGACATCGTGTCCAAGGAGATGTACGCCTTCGAGACCAAGGGCGGCGACAAGCTGGCGCTGCGCCCCGAGGGCACCGCGTCCGTACTGCGCGCGGCGCTGGAGGCCAACCTGCACAAGACCGGAAACCTGCCGGTCAAGCTCTGGTACTCGGGCTCGTACTACCGCTACGAGCGTCCGCAGGCCGGCCGGTACCGCCACTTCTCCCAGGTCGGCGCCGAGGCGATCGGCACGGAGGACCCGGTACTGGACGCCGAGCTGATCATCCTGGCCGACCAGGCGTACCGCACCCTGGGACTGCGGGAGTTCCGCATCCTGCTGAACTCGCTGGGCGACAAGGAGTGCCGTCCCGTCTACCGCGAGGCGCTCCAGGCCTTCCTGCGCGAGCTCGACCTCGACGAGGACACCCGTCGCCGCGCCGAGATCAACCCCCTGCGGGTCCTCGACGACAAGCGCGCCGATGTCCAGAAGCAGCTCGGAGACGCGCCGAAGCTGCGCGACTACCTGTGCGACGCGTGCAAGGCGTACCACGAGGAGGTGCGCGAGCTGCTGACCGCGGCGGGCGTGGCCTTCGAGGACGACGAGAAGCTGGTGCGCGGGCTGGACTACTACACGCGCACCACCTTCGAGTTCGTCCACGACGGTCTCGGCTCGCAGTCCGCGGTGGGCGGCGGCGGCCGTTACGACGGGCTGTCCGAGATGATCGGCGGCCCGGCGCTCCCGTCCGTGGGCTGGGCCCTCGGTGTCGACCGGACGGTCCTGGCGCTGGAGGCGGAGGGCATCGAGCTCGAACTGCCCTCGGTCACCAGTGTGTTCGCCGTTCCACTCGGCGAGGAGGCGCGGCGCGTGCTGTTCGGGGTCGTCACCGAGCTGCGCAAGGAGGGCATCGCTGCGGACTTCGCGTTCGGCGGCCGCGGCCTGAAGGGCGCCATGAAGAGTGCTAACCGCTCCGGCGCCCGGTACGCACTGGTCGCGGGCGAACGGGATCTGGCGGAGGGCGTCGTCCAGCTCAAGGACATGGAGTCGGGCGACCAGTCCCCGGTCCCGCTGTCCGAGGTCACCGACGCGCTCCGTACGCGCCTGGGCTGACGTCCAGCGCCCACCATCATCGCCGGCGGCAGGAAGAGGACCACCGCCCCGGCGATGTAACGCACCGAGCCCGGGAGCCGTTGCGGCCCGGCGACGGTGACCTCGGTGTCGACGAGAGTGGTCATCGCGGAGTCTCCTGTCCGATGAGGCGCAGATAGACGTCCTCCAGCGTGGGCCGGACGACCATCAGGCCGGGGATCTCGCCGTCGAAGCGCTGCGTCAGCTCGGCGACGGTACGGGTGGGGGTGGCGGTCGACTCGCTGCGGGGCGAGCCGTCCGGCTCGGTCCAGCTGACCGTCGCCAGCGTGCCGAAGTCCTCACGCAGAGCGGCGGGGGTGCCCTCCGCGACCACCTTGCCGGTGGCGATGACCGCGAGCCGGTCGGCCAGTGCCTCGGCTTCTTCCAGGTAGTGGGTGGTCAGGACGATGGTGGTGCCCTCGTCCGCCAGGGACCGGATCAGATCCCAGAACTGACGCCGGGCGGCCGGATCGAAACCGGTCGTCGGCTCGTCGAGCAGCAGCAGGTCGGGCCCGCCGATCACGCCCAGCGCCACATCGAGCCGCCGTCGCTGTCCGCCGGAGAGTGCCTTGATCCGGCTGCCGGCCTTCTGCTCCAGACCCACCAGCGCGATGACCTCTTCGGCACCACGCGGTTTCGGGAAGTAGCGGGCGAAATGGGTCACGGTCTCGCGGACCGTCAACTCCGCGGGCGCCGATTCGTCCTGCCAGACGATCCCGATTCGGGACCGCCACAGGCGGCTTCCGGACGCGGGATCCTCGCCCAGGACGGTGACCTCGCCCGCGTCCCGGCGCCGATGGCCCTGCAGGATCTCCACCGTCGTGCTCTTGCCGGCGCCGTTGGGGCCGAGGATCCCGAAGACCTCTCCCCGGTGGATGCCCAGGTCCAGGCCGTCCACAGCGGTCACATCGCCGTAGCGCTTGCGAAGTCCGGTCACGTCGACCGCGAGTTCTGTCATGCCGCCCAGCGTGTCCGACCAGCCGCTTCTCCGGGACGACCATGTGTACATCCTTATGTCCATCGAACGGTGGACAAGGGTGTGGGTACGGCAGAATGACCGTGCCCGAGCAGGCCACCGAGTGATGGAACGGCGATATGACGACTGCAGCGGTAGACGACGTGTCCTCCGGAGAGCGGACCGACGGCTCGAAGGGCACCATCGGCGCCGGTCGTCCCTTTGCCTGGCTGCTGGTGATCACGGGTGCGGCGGGGCTGCTGGCCTCGTGGGTGATCACGATCGACAAGTTCAAGCTGCTCGAGGACCCGTCCTTCACGCCCGGATGCAGTCTCAATCCGGTGGTCTCCTGCGGCAACATCATGAAGAGCGAGCAGGCGGCAGCCTTCGGTTTCCCCAACCCGATGCTGGGGCTCGCGGCGTACGCGATGGTGATCGCGATCGGTGCCGGTCTGCTGGCCGGCGCGCGCTACCGCACGTGGTACTGGCTCGGTCTGAACGCGGGCTGCCTGTTCGGCGTCGGCTTCTGCACCTGGCTGCAGTACCAGTCGCTGTACAGCATCAACGCCTTGTGCCTGTGGTGCTCGTTGGCGTGGGTCGCCACCATCGTCATGTTCTGCTACGTCACCCTGCACAACATCGAGCACCGGATCATCAAGGTCCCCGCGGGACTGCGCAGCGTGCTCCTGGAGTTCCACTGGATGCCGCCGGTGCTGTGGATCGGCATCATCGGCATGCTGATCCTGACCCGCTGGTGGGACTTCTGGACCAGCTGACCCGGCCGCGGGGCACCGTCAGACCCCTGACATAGGCTTCACAGCGTGGAGCCCGACCTCTTTACCGCAGCCGCCGAAGAACGCCAGGAGAAGGATCCGTCCAGCAGTCCCCTGGCCGTCCGGATGCGTCCGCGCATCCTCGACGAGGTCGTCGGCCAGCAGCATCTGCTCAAGCCCGGATCCCCGCTGCGCCGTCTCGTCGGCGAGGGCGGGGGAGGACCCGCCGGGCCCGCATCGGTGATCCTCTGGGGCCCTCCCGGCACCGGAAAGACGACCCTGGCATACGTCGTCTCCAAGGCGACCAACAAGCGTTTCGTCGAGCTCTCCGCGATTACCGCGGGCGTCAAGGAGGTCCGGGCGGTCATCGAAGGCGCCCGGCGGGCCGCCGGCGGCTTCGGCAAGGAGACGGTGCTCTTCCTCGACGAGATCCACCGCTTCTCCAAGGCCCAGCAGGACTCGCTGCTGCCCGCCGTGGAGAACCGCTGGGTGACGCTGATCGCCGCCACCACGGAGAACCCGTACTTCTCGGTGATCTCCCCGCTGCTGTCCCGTTCGCTGCTGCTGACGCTGGAGTCGCTGACCGACGAGGACCTCAAGGGACTGATGCGCCGGGCGCTCACCGAGGAGCGCGGCCTCGGCGGCGCCGTCACCCTGCCCGACGACTCCGAGGCGCATCTGCTGCGGATCGCGGGAGGTGACGCCCGCCGGGCCCTGACCGCTCTGGAGGCGGCCGCCGGCGCCACGCTCGACAAGGGTGAGCAGGAGATCTCCCTGGCGACCGTCGAGGAGACGGTCGACCGCGCGGCCGTGAAGTACGACCGTGACGGGGATCAGCACTATGACGTGGCGAGCGCGCTGATCAAGTCGATCCGCGGCTCCGACGTCGACGCGGCACTGCACTATCTGGCCCGCATGATCGAGGCGGGGGAGGACCCGCGGTTCATCGCCCGCCGGCTGATGATCGCGGCGAGTGAGGACATCGGGCTCGCCGATCCCACGGCGCTGCCCACCGCTGTCGCCGCGGCCCAGGCCGTGGCGATGATCGGCTTTCCCGAGGCTGCGCTGACCCTCAGCCATGTGACGATCGCGCTGGCGCTCGCTCCCAAGTCGAACACGGCGACCATCGCGATCGGAGCCGCGCTCGCCGACGTGCGCGCCGGTCTGGCCGGCGCGGTCCCGGCCCATCTGCGGGACGGTCACTACAAGGGCGCGGCAAAGCTGGGTCATGCGCAGGGCTATGTGTATCCGCACGATGTGCCGGGCGGTATCGCGGCCCAGCAGTACGCCCCGGACGCGGTGCACGGCAAGCGCTACTACGAGCCGACGCGCTACGGCGCCGAGGCGCGGTACGCGGACGTGGTGGAGAAGGTGCGCGAACGGCTGCGCGGAGGCTCGGCAGGCTCCTCGGGCGACTGAGGCTCCGCGCCTGGCCGAGTCCCGAATCCGGGATCCGGGACTCAGCCGGCGGCGGCCTCGAAGAGCGTGTGCATCGCCCTGCGGAGCTCGGTGACATCGCTCACCGGTTCGGGGAAGTCGAAGCGCGCGTCGAAGCTCCGCCGACCGACGAACCGCACCCGCAGCCCGAACCGGTCCAGCGCCAGCGGAACGGCCCGCAGGTCGTCGCGGTCCCCGCCCTCGTACCGGTCGCCGAGCAGCCCGCACAGATCCTGCACCCGCTCGCTGTGCGCGGCGTGCAGATGCTGCAGCAGCTCCGCCTCGTGCGCGACGAGCGGATCGACCGTGGCCCGGGCGAACGCCTCGGGTTCGACGCCGCCGGCGCCCCACAGATCGTCCACGTGCAGTTCGCCCACTTCCAGGCGCAGCATCATGGCGCCCTGCTCCGCCAGACCGGGGGCGCAGGTCAGCCAGCCCGAGACCCACGCCCGCCCGCGGATACGATGGGGCACGGAGACCGGTGCGACATCCGTGATCTCCAGCACGGCGGACAGTTCGTCGTCCTGGGCATGGGTCGCGGCCCGTACGGCCGGGGAGTCCGCAGGGAACAGCAGGAACACCTCGCCGTCGATGCCCACCACCCGGGCCTGCGGTGTCAGCTGCTCCGGGCGGGTGACCTCCACGCCGGGAATGAGCAGTACCGCGGAGCATGTACTCTGTACGAGAGTTCGTGTGCGCTCGGCTGCTGACGGCATCCGAGTGATTTCAAGCCCGCTGGGACGCGGCTGACCATGAGCTGATCGGACCTCCGTCGACTCGACGCTCGAAGAAGCGTCGGCTTCTTGCGTGCTGTCCGTGATGCCTTTGGTGTTCCCAGGGCGAGACATGCGATCTCCTTGAGTAAGGTGAGCCTAACCTAACCCACAACGGAGGTCTGGAGAACGTGCCTAACCAGTCGCGTCCCAAGGTCAAGAAGTCCCGTGCGCTCGGTATCGCGCTGACGCCGAAGGCCGTCAAGTACTTCGAGGCCCGCCCCTACCCGCCGGGCGAGCACGGCCGTGGTCGCAAGCAGAACTCGGACTACAAGGTCCGTCTGCTCGAGAAGCAGCGCCTTCGCGCTCAGTACGACATCAGCGAGAAGCAGATGGCGCGTGCCTACGACCGCGCCAAGAAGGCCGAGGGCAAGACCGGCGAGGCGCTGGTCATCGAGCTCGAGCGCCGTCTCGACGCCCTCATCCTGCGTTCGGGCATCGCCCGCACCATCTACCAGGCCCGCCAGATGGTCGTCCACGGCCACATCGAGGTCAACGGTGGCAAGGTCGACAAGCCGTCCTTCCGTGTCCGTCCCGACGACGTCGTGATGGTCCGCGAGCGCTCCCGCGAGAAGAGCCTGTTCCAGGTCGCTCGTGAGGGTGGCTTCGCCGCCGACGGTGAGACCCCGCGCTACCTGCAGGTCAACCTGAAGGCCCTGGCGTTCCGCCTGGACCGCGACCCGCAGCGCAAGGAAGTTCCGGTCATCTGCGACGAGCAGCTGGTCGTCGAGTACTACGCCCGCTGATCGCGGCGCGGTACCGATCGCTTCGGCCCGCCGCTTCCCCGCCCTTTCCGGCGGGGGAGCGGCGGGCTCTCGCGTTTCTCCGGGGGCCCGGCGACCGCCCTGTTCGCCCGCGACAATCCGGTAGGGGGCAAGACGCCGGGCGCGATAGGGTCGGAGGGCGATTTCCTAGGTGTTCCCGGGTGTTTCAGGTTTCTCGAATTTCCAGCGACGATCAGAGAGCGGTGCAGCGTGACCGGTGGAGAGGTTGCCGGGATTCTGGTGGCCGTCTTCTGGGCGATCATGGTCTCCTTCCTCGCCGTGGTGCTGGTGAGGTTGGCCCAGACGCTCAAGGCGACCACCCGTCTCGTGGCGGACGTGACCGACCAGGCGGTGCCCCTGCTGGCCGACGCCTCGGCGGCGGTCCGCTCCGCACAGACCCAGCTGGACAAGGTCGACGCCATCGCCACGGACGTCCAGGAAGTCACCTCCAACGCCTCGGCGCTCTCCACGACCGTCGCCTCCACCTTCGGTGGCCCGCTCGTCAAGGTCGCGGCCTTCGGATACGGCGTGCGCAGGGCGATGAGCCGCAAGGGCGACGACGCCCCGGCCGCGCCCAGCCGTCGCACCGTCGTCGTCGGCCGTACCGTCCCGCCCGCACGACGCAAGAACCGGAAAGGCTGACGCACCATGTTCCGCCGTACGTTCTGGTTCACCGCGGGCGCCGCAGCCGGCGTCTGGGCCACCACCAAGGTCAACCGCAAGATCAAGCAGCTGACCCCCGAGAGCCTTGCCGCGCAGGCCGCGAACAAGGCGATCGACGCGGGCCACAAGCTCAAGGAATTCGCGCTCGACGTGCGGGCCGGCATGGTCCAGCGCGAGGCCGAACTGGGCGAGGCGCTCGGCATCGAGGCAGCGGCCCGGCCCGAACTGCCCCCGCGGCGGCACCTCGCCGCCGTTGAGCCGTCCGAGCACCGCAGCCCCTCGCACCCCTGCAACCCGAACAACCGGAATGAGGACCACTGATGGAGTCGGCTGAAATTCGCCGCCGCTGGCTGAGCTTCTTCGAGGAGCGCGGGCACGCCGTCGTGCCTTCGGCGTCGCTCATCGCGGACGACCCGACTCTGCTGCTGGTCCCCGCGGGCATGGTGCCCTTCAAGCCGTACTTCCTCGGCGAGGTCAAGCCGCCCGCCCCGCGCGTCACCAGCGTGCAGAAGTGCGTGCGTACGCCGGACATCGAAGAGGTCGGCAAGACGACCCGGCACGGCACCTTCTTCCAGATGTGCGGCAACTTCTCCTTCGGGGACTACTTCAAGGAAGGCGCCATCAAGTTCGCCTGGGAGCTGCTCACCGGCTCCGTCGCGGACGGTGGCTACGGACTGGACCCCGAGCGCCTGTGGATCACGGTCTACAAGGAGGACGACGAGGCCGAGCAGATCTGGCGCGACGTCATCGGCGTGCCCGCCGAGCGCATCCAGCGCCTGGGCATGGGCCCCAACTTCTGGTCGATGGGCGTCCCCGGCCCCTGCGGACCCTGCTCCGAGATCAACTACGACCGCGGTCCCGAGTTCGGTGAAGAGGGCGGCCCGGCCGTCAACGACGAGCGCTACGTGGAGATCTGGAACCTGGTCTTCATGCAGTTCGAGCGCGGCGCCGGCGAGGGCAAGGAGAACTTCCCGATCCTCGGCGAGCTCCCGTCGAAGAACATCGACACCGGTCTCGGCCTCGAGCGCCTCGCGATGATCCTGCAGGGCGTACAGAACATGTACGAGACCGACACCCTGCGCGTCGTGATGGACAAGGCCACCGAGCTGACCGGCGTGCGCTACGGCGCCGACCACGAGTCGGACGTCTCCCTGCGCGTCGTCGCCGACCACATCCGTACGTCCGTGATGCTCATCGGCGACGGTGTGACCCCCGGCAACGAGGGCCGTGGATACGTCCTGCGCCGCATCATGCGCCGTGCCATCCGCAACATGCGCCTGCTCGGCGCCACCGGTCCCGTCGTGGCCGAGCTCGCCGACACGGTCATCAAGACGATGGGCGAGCAGTACCCGGAGCTGGTGACCGACCGCAAGCGGATCGAGACGGTGGCCCTCGCCGAGGAGGCCCGCTTCCTCAAGACGCTCAACGCCGGCACCAATGTGCTCGACGGAGCCGTCACCGATGCCAAGAACGCCGGTTCGGCCGTTCTCTCCGGCGACAAGGCCTTCCTGCTCCACGACACCTGGGGCTTCCCGATCGACCTCACCCTGGAGATGGCCGCCGAGCAGGGCCTGTCCGTGGACGAGGACGGTTTCCGCCGTCTGATGACGGAGCAGCGGGACCGCGCCAAGGCCGACGCCCGGGCCAAGAAGACCGGCCACGCCGACCTGTCCTCCTACCGTGAGGTCGCCGACTCCGCCGGCACCACCGAGTTCACCGGCTACACCGCGACCGGGACCGAGTCGACGATCGTCGGCCTGCTCGTCGACGGTGTGCCCTCGCCCGCCGCTTCCGAGGGCGACGACGTCGAGGTCGTCCTCGACCGCACGCCCTTCTATGCCGAGGGCGGCGGCCAGCTCGCCGACCAGGGCCGGATCAAGCTCGACTCCGGCGCCGTCATCCAGGTGCGCGACGTCCAGCAGCCGGTCCCCGG
This sequence comes from uncultured Actinomycetota bacterium, assembly GCA_963836215.1. Classification (GTDB taxonomy): domain Bacteria; phylum Actinomycetota; class Actinomycetes; order Streptomycetales; family Streptomycetaceae; genus Streptomyces. The sequence continues at coordinate 1,224,298 of CAWIIU010000005.1, read as the reverse complement.
TGTCTCCGTGCACAAGGGCTCGGTCCAGGTCGGTGAGGTCACCGTCGGTGCCGCCGCCCACGCCGCCATCGACGTCACGCGCCGACGGGCCATCGCCCGCGCCCACAGCGCCACGCACCTCACCCACCAGGCGCTGCGCGACGCCCTCGGCCCGACCGCCGCCCAGGCCGGTTCGGAGAACTCGCCGGGCCGCTTCCGCTTCGACTTCGGCTCGCCCGCCGCCGTCCCCGGCACGGTCCTCACCGATGTCGAGCAGAAGATCAACGAAGTCCTCGCCCGTGAACTCGACGTGCAGGCCGAGGTCATGAGCATCGACGAGGCCAAGAAGCAGGGCGCCATCGCCGAGTTCGGCGAGAAGTACGGCGAGCGCGTCCGCGTCGTCACCATCGGGGACTTCTCCAAGGAGCTCTGCGGCGGCACCCATGTGCACAACACCGCCCAGCTCGGCCTGGTGAAGCTGCTCGGCGAGTCCTCGATCGGCTCCGGTGTGCGCCGTATCGAAGCCCTCGTCGGCGTCGACGCCTACAACTTCCTGGCCAAGGAGCACACGGTCGTCGCCCAGCTGCAGGAGCTGGTCAAGGGCCGTTCCGAGGAGCTCCCCGAGAAGATCTCCGGCATGCTCGCCAAGCTGAAGGACGCCGAGAAGGAGATCGAGCGGTTCCGCGCCGAGAAGGTCCTCCAGGCCGCCGCCGGTCTCGCCGCCGGTGCCAAGGACGTCCACGGTGTCGCGCTGGTCACCGGTCAGGTGCCCGACGGCACCTCCGCCGACGATCTGCGCAAGCTGGTCCTCGATGTCCGCAGCCGCATCTCCGGTGACCGGGCGGCCGTTGTCGCCCTGTTCACCACGGTGAACGGCAAGCCGCTGACGGTCATCGCCACCAACGAAGCCGCCCGCGAGCGCGGTCTCAAGGCCGGTGACCTGGTCCGTACGGCCGCCAAGACCCTCGGTGGCGGCGGTGGCGGCAAGCCGGACGTCGCCCAGGGCGGTGGCCAGAACCCCGACGCCATCGGCGACGCCGTGGCCGCCGTCGAGCGTCTCGTGGCCGACGTCGCGTGACCGGCGCCCGCGCAGGCTCCTGCCCGCTGCCGATCAGTCAGGACGGTGTCTGATGCGCAGGGGACGCCGCCTTGCGATCGACGTCGGAGACGCCCGGATCGGGGTCGCTTCGTGCGACCCCGACGGGGTGCTCGCCACACCGGTGGAGACCGTGCCGGGACGTGACGTCCCGGCCGCCCACCGGCGGCTGCGCCAGCTGGTCGAGGAGTACGAACCGATCGAGGTCGTCGTCGGCCTGCCCCGCTCGCTGAGCGGCGGCGAGGGCCCGGCCGCGGCCAAGATCCGCGTCTTCGCGCAGGAGCTCGCCCGCGGTGTCGCGCCGCTGCCGGTGCGACTTGTGGACGAGAGGATGACCACAGTGACGGCCAGTCAGGGACTCCGTGCTTCGGGCGTGAAGTCCAAAAAAGGCCGCTCTGTCATCGATCAGGCTGCCGCTGTGGTGATCCTCCAGAACGCTCTGGAGTCCGAACGGGCGTCTGGAACGGCCCCCGGCGAGTCCGTCGAAGTGGTTGTCTGATCGCGATACGGTAACGTTCCGCGCGATGCGGTGTTGTTCGAACAGCTGCCGCACAGCAATTGAGGCGGGACGCGTCCAACACCTGCCTCGCGGCCCAAGGGGATCGATGACTGATTATGGCCGGGGCCCCGGCTCCGAACCGTGGCATCCCGATGACCCTTTGTACGGCGACCAGGGGTGGGACGGACAGCAGGCCGCGTCCGGTCAGACCCCCTACGGCGGGCAGCAGGACCAGTACGCGCAGCAGCCTCAGCAGCCCTACGCCCCCCAGGACCCGTATCAGCAGCAGGCTCAGTACCAGCAGCAGTACGGCCAGCAGGGTCAGTACCAGCAGCAGGGCCAGTACCCGCAGCAGCAGCAGCAGTACGGCGGCTGGGACACGGGCCAGCAGCCGGCGATGCCCTACGGCGACCCTGCCGACACCTACGGCGGTCAGCACCCGGGCTACGCCAATCAGCAGGAGGCCGACTACTACGCCACACCCGAGGCGTACCCGCCGCCGCAGCCCCCGGGCCGCCGCCAGGCCGAGCCGGAGCCCGCGCCCACCGAGTGGGAGACCGAGGCCGCGAAGGAGGGGGAGGAGACCCACCCCTTCTTCACCGGTGACGACAGCCGCGACGACGACGGCGCATACGACGACGACCCGGGCGAGCGGCGCCGAGGCACCGGCAACGAGCGCCGCGGCAAGGGCAGGAAGAAGAACCGCAACGGCTGCGCGTGCCTGGTCGTCTCGCTGGTCCTCGCCGGTGGCCTCGGCGGCGTCGGCTACTTCGGCTACCAGTTCTGGCAGGGCCAGTTCGGCGCCGCGGAGGACTTCGCGGGGGCCGGTACCGGGTCCGTCGAGGTGGAGATCCCCAAGGGTGCCGGCGGCTACGAGATCGGCGACATCCTCAAGAAGAACGGCGTGATCAAGAGCGTGGAAGCTTTCGTTTCCGCGCAGGAGAAGAACCCCAAGGGCAAGACGATCCAGGACGGCAACTATCTCCTCAAGAAGGAGATGTCGGCCAAGAGCGCTGTCGAACTCATGCTCAGCCCGAAGAGCCGCAACAACATGATCATCGGCGAGGGCAGGCGCAATGTCCTGATCTACGCGGAGGTCGACAAGCGGCTGGACCTCGCGGCGGGCACCACGAAGGCGGTCGCCAAGAAAGAGGCGAAGAACCTCGGGCTGCCGTCCTGGGCGGCCAACCGGCCCCAGGTCAAGGACCCGCTGGAAGGATTCCTCTTCCCGGCCAGCTACTCGGTCACGAAGGGCACCAAACCCGAGGCCGTCCTCAAGAAGATGGTCGCCCGCGCCAACCAGGAGTACGAGAAGGCCGGCCTGGAGGACAAGGCGAAGGGCCTGGGCCTCGAGGGACCGTGGGAGCTGCTCACGCTCGCCAGCCTGGTGCAGGTCGAAGGCAAGACGCCGGACGACTTCCGCAAGATGTCCGAGGTCGTCTACAACCGCCTCAAGCCCACCAACACCGAGACCAACCGGCTGCTCCAGTTCGACTCGGCCTTCAACTACCTCAAGGGCGAGAGCAACATCGACATCTCCGAGAAGGAGATCAACAGCAATAAGGACCCGTACAACACGTACACCCAGAAGGGTCTGACGCCGGGGCCGATCAGCAACCCCGGCAACGACGCCCTGGCGGCGGCGCTGAATCCGACGAAGGACGGCTGGCTGTACTTCGTGGCGACCGACGGCAAGGAGAAGACCGAGTTCGCCAAGACGCACGCCCAGTTCCTGAAGCTCAAGGAAAAGTTCGATGCCCGCGAGGACTGAGAAGCGGCGCGCGGCGGTCCTCGGATCGCCGATCGCCCACTCGCTCTCCCCGGTCCTGCACCGTGCGGCCTATGCGGAGCTGGGCCTGGACCACTGGTCCTACGACCGGTTCGAGGTGGACGAGGAAGCGCTGCCGGGGTTCGTCGAGCAGCTCGACAGCTCCTGGGCAGGCCTTTCGCTCACCATGCCGCTGAAGCGCGCGATCATCCCGCTGCTCGACGGGATCAGCGACACGGCGGCCTCCGTGGAGGCGGTCAACACGGTCGTTCTCACGGAGGACGGCCGCCGCCTCGGTGACAACACCGACATCCCCGGCATGATCGCGGCGCTGCGCGAGCGGGGCGTCGACACGGTCGAATCCGCGGCCGTGCTGGGCGCGGGCGCGACAGCCTCGTCGGCTCTCGCCGCACTCGCCCGTGTCTGCACCGGCCCGGTCACCGCCTATGTGCGGAGCGCGGGCCGGGCGGCGCAGATGCGCGGCTGGGGCGAGCGGCTCGGCGTGGAGGTCCATGTGGCCGACTGGGCGGAGGCGTCCGACGCGCTGCTCGCGCCGCTCGTGATCGCCACGACGACGGCCGGCGCGACCGATGACATCGCGGCCGAGGTGCCCGACCGGCCCGGCACGCTCTTCGACGTGCTCTACGAGCCGTGGCCCACGGCGCTCGCCGCCGCCTGGTCCGCGCGTGGCGGGGCCGTTGTCGGCGGCCTCGACCTCCTGGTCCACCAGGCGGTCCTCCAGGTCGAGCAGATGACCGGGCTGAAGCCCGCCCCGCTGGCGGTCATGCGGGCCGCAGGGGAACAGGCGCTCGAAGCCCGCTAAGATCCTTCCGTTCCGTACCGGAGGGGGAGTTTCATGGAGATGGGTCAGCCACAGGCGGGCATCGGGCGCGAGATCTTCGAGGGGGTCCTCCAGTTCCTTCCGGACTGGCTGCAGATCCCCATCCTCTGCCTGTTCGTCCTGCTGATCGTGCTGGGCTGGATCTCGTCCATCAGGGGAAAGATCGCGCAGCGCCGAGCGGCCAGGACCGCGCCGCCCGTCGTCGTGCAGCACGGTGACCGGGGCCGTGGAGCCGACTTCCTCGGCCCGTACGCGCCCCAGCAGCCTCAGGCATCGCAGCCGTCGCGGCAGGAGCCGAGCGGGGCCGACTTCCTCGGTTCGTACGCGCCGCAGCAGCGCGGAGACGCTGACACGCGCTGACGCCCGTCGTCCGACTGCTGGACCGGCGCCCGGGTCTCACCTCCGGACATGGGAGGATCGTCAGTAGGCGGACCCGGGCCGCGCTTGCCCAGCCACGCTGGGAGCTGCCCCAGGTCGCGCCGTCGCAGGCCCAGGCGCGAGCAGGAGGAGCACCGTTGAGCAGGTTGCGTTGGCTGACGGCGGGGGAGTCGCACGGACCCGCACTGGTGGCGACGCTGGAGGGACTTCCCGCCGGTGTGCCGGTCACCACGGACATGGTGGCGGACCACCTCGCCCGGCGGCGCCTCGGCTACGGGCGCGGAGCGCGGATGAAGTTCGAGCGCGACGAGGTGACGTTCCTCGGTGGCGTACGGCACGGACTGACCATGGGCTCGCCCGTCGCGGTCATGGTCGGCAACACCGAGTGGCCGAAGTGGGAAAAGGTCATGGCGGCCGACCCCGTCGACCCCGATGAGCTGGCCGCTCTCGCCCGTAACGCGCCGCTGACGCGCCCCCGCCCCGGCCACGCCGACCTGGCGGGCATGCAGAAGTACGCCCTGGACGAGGCGCGCCCGATCCTGGAGCGCGCCAGCGCCCGTGAGACCGCCGCGCGCGTCGCGCTCGGTGCGGTCGCCCGCTCCTACCTCAAGGAGACGGCCGGCATCGAGATCGTGTCGCACGTCGTCGAGCTGGCCGCGGCCAAGGCTCCCTACGGCGTGTACCCGACGCCCGCCGATGTCGAGAAACTGGACGCCGACCCGGTGCGCTGCCTCGACGCCGACGCGTCGAAGGCGATGGTCGCGGAGATCGACCAGGCCCACAAGGACGGCGACACCCTCGGCGGTGTGGTCGAGGTGCTGGCCTACGGCGTTCCCGTCGGTCTCGGCTCGCACGTGCACTGGGACCGCCGGCTGGACGCCCGGCTCGCGGCCGCGCTCATGGGTATCCAGGCCATCAAGGGCGTCGAGGTCGGCGACGGCTTCGACCTGGCGCGGGTGCCCGGCTCCAAGGCGCACGACGAGATCGTGCCGACCGAGGACGGTATCCGTCGCTCGACCGGACGCTCCGGCGGCACCGAGGGCGGCATGTCCACCGGTGAACTGCTGCGCGTCCGCGCGGCCATGAAGCCGATCGCGACCGTGCCGCGCGCGCTGGCGACGGTGGATGTCGCCACCGGCGAGGTCGCGGCCGCCCACCACCAGCGCTCCGACGTGTGCGCGGTGCCCGCGGCGGGCATCGTCGCCGAGGCGATGGTCGCCCTCGTCCTCGCCGACGCGGTGGCGGAGAAGTTCGGCGGCGACAGCGTCTCGGAGACCAGCCGCAACGTCCGCTCGTACCTCGAGAACCTGCACATCCGGTGAGCGCTCCACTGATCGTCCTGGTCGGGCCCATGGGCTCGGGCAAGTCCACCGTCGGCGAGTTGCTCGCGCAGCAGCTGGGTGTGGCCTACCGGGACACCGACAGCGACATCGTCGCGGCCCAGGGCCGGGAGATCTCGGACATCTTCGTCGACGAGGGCGAGCCCTACTTCCGTGAGCTGGAGCGCGCGGCCGTACGCGACGCCGTCGCCGGGCACACGGGCGTACTCGCCCTCGGCGGCGGCGCGATCCTCGACGAATCCACCCGTGCCCTGCTGACCGGGCTGCCCGTCGTCTACCTCTCCCTGGAGGTGGAGGAGGCGGTGCGGCGCGTCGGGCTCAACCAGGCGCGGCCGCTCCTCGCCGTCAACCCGCGCAAGCAGTGGCGCGAGCTCATGGACGCGCGCCGGCACCTGTACACCGAGGTGGCCCGGGTCGTCGTGGCCACCGACGAACGCACCCCCGAAGAGGTCGCCGGCGCGGTCCTCGACGCTTTGGAGCTGAAGGACGTATGACCGATCAGTCAGTGACCCGTATCCAGGTCGGCGGCACGGAGGGCTCCGACCCTTACGAGGTGCTGGTGGGACGGCAGCTGCTGGGTGAGCTCCCCGGGCTGCTGGGCCGCGCGCAGCGGGTGGCCGTGCTGCACCCCGAGGCTCTCGCCGAGACGGGCGAGGCCATCCGCGAGGACCTCGCGGCCCAGGGCTACGAGGCCATCGCGATCCAGCTTCCGAACGCGGAGGAGGCCAAGACCGTCGAGGTCGCGGCGTACTGCTGGAAGGCGCTCGGCCAGACCGGATTCACCCGCAGTGATGTCATCGTCGGGGTCGGCGGCGGGGCCACCACCGATGTGGCGGGCTTCGTCGCCGCGACCTGGCTGCGCGGGGTGCGCTGGGTCGCCCTGCCGACGACCGTGCTCGGCATGGTCGACGCGGCGGTCGGCGGCAAGACCGGTATCAACACCGCCGAGGGCAAGAACCTCGTCGGCGCTTTCCACCCGCCGGCCGGAGTGCTCTGCGACCTGGCCGCGCTCGACTCGCTGCCGGTGCACGACTACGTCAGCGGCATGGCGGAGATCATCAAGGCGGGCTTCATCGCCGACCCGGTGATCCTCGAGCTCGTCGAGGCCGATCCGGAGGGCGCGCGTACGCCCGCCGGGCCGCACACCGCCGAGCTGATCGAGCGTTCGATCCGGGTCAAGGCCGAGGTCGTCTCCGGCGACCTCAAGGAGTCCGGTCTGCGCGAGATCCTCAACTACGGGCACACCCTGGCCCACGCGATCGAGAAGAACGAGCGCTACAAGTGGCGGCACGGCGCGGCCGTCTCCGTCGGCATGGTCTTCGCCGCCGAGCTGGGCCGGCTGGCCGGCCGGCTCGACGACGCGACGGCCGACCGGCACCGTGCCGTCCTGGAGTCCGTCGGACTGCCGCTGACCTACCGCGGGGACCAGTGGCCCAAGCTGCTGGAGACCATGAAGGTCGACAAGAAGTCCCGCGGGAACCTGCTGCGTTTCATCGTCCTCGACGGTCTCGCCAAGCCGACCGTTCTCGAAGGCCCCGATCCGGCGGTGCTGATGGCCGCGTACTCCGAGGTGGCAGGGGACTCCGCATGAGCCGCCCCGTGCTGGTCCTCAACGGCCCCAACCTCGGGCGTCTGGGCTCCCGCGAGCCCGACGTCTACGGCGCGACCTCCTATGCCGGACTGGTGGAGGCCTGCCAGGAGCTCGGCAAGGAGCTCGGCTTCGACGTGGACGTCCGTGAGACGAACGACGAGGGGGAGCTCATCCGCTGGCTGCACGAAGCGGCGGACGGCTCGATTCCGGTCGTTCTCAACCCCGGTGCGTTCACCCACTACTCGTACGGGATGCGGGACGCGGCCGCGCAGCGCACCGCGCCGCTGATCGAGGTGCACATCTCGAACCCGTACGCGCGTGAGGCATTTCGGCACACCTCGGTGGTCGCGGCCGTCGCCAGCGGCACGATCGCCGGCTTCGGCATCGGCTCCTACCGTCTCGCCCTGCGCGCGCTGGCGGAGGAATTGACCGCCTGAACAGGGCACTTCGGGCCATTCCCGGCCGTTTCCCCAGTGGCGGCCGGGGGTTGGGAAGGCATCCCGGCTCGCCTCGGGGGTACGGTTCGGTAGCACCGGCGGCCTGGACATGGCGTTCGGATCAGGCCGGATCAGTGAACCCGGAGAGATCCGAAGGCACGCACCAGCTGCCGCCTGACCAGCGCAGTCGCACGAGACGGAGTGGCACCGGATGCATCACGCAGTGGGGGCTCCGCTGCCGCCCCAGGGACCGGGGAACGGGCCGGCGCACGGCCAGGGCGACTGGACGCACAGCGCTCAGCACCCCGGACCTCCGCCGCAGGGCCCGCCCGCGGGACACTCGCATCCCGGACATCCCGCTCCCGGGCACCAGCCCCCGTCCGGTCCGCCGCCCGCTCCGGGGCATCACCCGTCGCAGGGGCAGACCCCATCCGCTCCCGGGCCCCATCTGCCGCAGGGACAGCCCCCGTCCGGTCCGTCGTCGCCTCCCGGGCACCACCCGCCGCAGGGACAACCCCCGTCCGGCCCGTCGTCCGCCCCCGATCACCGGCCGCAGGCGCAGCCGCCGTCCGGTCCACCGTCCCGGCACGGCGGGCCGCCCGCCCCCGGCTGGAGCGGGCCGGGGCCCCGGCACCCCTCGGCCGTGCCGCCGTCCCGGGAGACCAGCGGTCACATCCAGCTGCCGCCGGGCGGCCCGGTGCCGATACCGGCGCCGCCGGCCGACAGCGGCACCGGCACGGCCACCCTCGCCGTCCTGCTGATCGGCCCGGCCGGCGCGGGCAAGACCACCGTCGCCCGGCACTGGGCCACCAGCCGCCGTGTCCCGACCGCGCACATCAGCCTCGACGACGTACGCGAATGGGTGTGCTCCGGCTTCGCCGACCCCCAGACCGGCTGGAACGACAGCTCCGAGGCGCAGTACCGGCTCGCCCGTCGCACCTGCGGCTTCGCCGCCCGCAATTTTCTGGCCAACGGCATCTCCTGCATCCTCGACGACGCGGTCTTCCCCGACCGGCCCGTCGTCGGCCTCGGCGGCTGGAAGCGGCACGTCGGCCCGGGACTGCTCCCCGTCGTTCTGCTCCCCGGCCTGGAGATCGTGCTGGAGCGCAATGCCGAGCGCAGCGGCAACCGCCGGCTCTCCGACGAGGAGGTCGCCAGCATCCACGGCCGGATGGCCGGCTGGTACGGATCCGGGCTGCCGATCATCGACAACTCCAAGTACGACGTGGAGACCACGGCCCGCGTTCTCGACGAGGTGCTGGCCCGCTCCATCGCCAGCCCGCCCGCCTGGTAGCGCGGCACACCCCGCCGCGGGCCCGACCCCCGGTCGGACGCGCTGACCGGGCCGCCTCGCGCCGCCGCTCGTAGGCTCGATGCATGTCAGAGGTGTATGGGACCCGCCGCAGCCGGTTGCGTGACCGGTGCGCGGCCACCGGCAGCGCCGGGACCCTGGTCTCCCGCCCCGCGAACGTCCGCTATCTCGCGGGCGGGGCGCCCCCCGGTGCCGTCCTGCTGCTCGGCCCGGACGAGGACGTCCTGCTCTGCCCCCGTACGCCCACCGGCGACCCCGCCGACGGCCGCCCCGACGAACGGCTGCGGCTGACCGTCCTGCCCACATCGGCCGGCGATCCGGCTGTCGCCGCCGCCGAGCTGGCCCGCACCGCGGGAGTGGAGTCGCTCGCCGTCGAGGAGCACCACCTCACCGTCGCCCGCCATCGCGCCCTGCGTTCCGTCGCGCCCCATCTGGGTCTCGCCGACCTCGGTCTCGCGGTCGAGCAGCAGCGGGTGGTGAAGGACGAGGAGGAGATCGCGTGCCTGCGGATCGCGGCCGAGATCACCGACCAGGCCCTGGGGGAGCTGCTTGAGTCGATCCTGGTGGGCCGCACCGAACGGCATCTGGCCCTGGAGCTGGAGCGCCGGCTCGTCGATCACGGCGCCGACGGGCCCGCCTTCGCCACCTCGGTCGCCACCGGCCCCAACTCCGGTCTCCGGGGCCACCGTCCCACCGATCGCCGGGTCGAGGAGGGTGATTTCCTCTCCGTCTGCGTCGGTGCCAACTACCGTGGCTACCGCTGCGAGATCGGCCGTACGTTCGTGATCGGAACAACGCCCGCGGACTGGCAGATCGAGCTGTACGAACTCGTCTTCGCCGCTCAGCGCGCTGCGCGGGAGTCCCTCACGCCCGGTGCGGCGTACCGTGATGTCGACCATGCCGCCCGCCAGCTCCTGGACGCCGCGGGCCATGGAGAGGGTCTCCCACAGCTGACCGGGCACGGTGTGGGCCTCGAAATCGACGAGGACCCGCAGCTGGCCCCTGCGGCCATGGGTAAACTGGACGCTTGTGTGCCGGTCACCGTCGAACCGGGGGTCCACCTCCCGGGCCGGGGCGGTGTCCGGATCGATGACACGCTCGTCGTGCGCCAGGAGGCGGACGGCGGACCCGAGCTACTCACCATCACGACCAAGGAGCTGCTCGCGCTCTAGCCTCGCGGCAGCGCGTTCCCTCGGTCGTCCACCAGCGTCAGTCCAGGAGATTCCGCAACCGTGGCTTCCACGAACGACCTCAAGAACGGCATGGTGCTCAAGCTCGACGGAGGCCAGCTCTGGTCCGTCGTCGAGTTCCAGCACGTCAAGCCCGGCAAGGGCCCGGCCTTCGTGCGCACCAAGCTCAAGAACGTGCTCTCCGGCAAGGTCGTCGACAAGACGTTCAACGCCGGCGTGAAGGTCGAGACGGCCACCGTCGACCGCCGCGACATGCAGTTCTCGTACATGGACGGCGAGTACTTCGTCTTCATGGACATGCAGACCTACGACCAGCTGATGGTCGACCGCAAGGCCGTCGGCGACTCGGCGAACTACCTGATCGAGGGCTTCACGGCCAGCGTGGCGCAGCACGAGGGCGAGGTGCTCTACGTGGAGCTGCCGGCCGCCGTCGAGCTGGTCATCCAGGAGACCGAGCCGGGTGTGCAGGGCGACCGCTCCACCGGTGGCACCAAGCCCGCCACCCTCGAGACGGGCTTCACCATCCAGGTCCCGCTCTTCATCACCACCGGTGAGAAGATCAAGGTCGACACCCGTTCCGGCGACTACCTCGGCCGGGTGAACAGCTAACCGTGGCTGCCCGCAACAAGGCCCGTAAGCGCGCCTTTCAGATCCTCTTCGAGGCCGACCAGCGCGGTGCGTCCGTGCAGACGGTCCTCGCGGACTGGGTCCGGCACGCACGGACCGATGACCGGCAGCCGCCGGTCGGTGAGTACACGATGGAGCTCGTCGAGGGGTACGCGGCGCACGCGGACCGGATCGAGGACCTCATCGCCACCTACGCGGTCGGCTGGACGATCGACCGGATGCCGGTCGTCGACCGGAACATCATCCGGCTCGGAACGTACGAGCTGGTCTGGGTGGACGACACCCCGGACGCCGTGGTGATCGACGAAGCGGTGCAGCTCGCCAAGGAGTTCTCCACCGACGAGTCGCCGTCGTTCGTGAACGGCCTCCTCGGCCGCTTCAAGGACCTCAAGCCGAGCCTGCGCCGCGACTAGCGGCGCGCGAAGGCCGGCTGCGCCGGGCCCGGGACAGAAGACGAACGGCCTTCTGTCCCGGGCCCGTTGCGCGTCCGGGGCCGAGCCGGCCACCGGCAACACGTTCCGTCATGCGGGACGCCGGTTCGCTCCCCGGACAGCGACACGCCCACGCACCGAACGCGCCGATCTATGGCCGGAAAGCATCGGAGGGCGAACCCGTACCTGACGGGTTCGCCCTCCGATGTGACGTTTCTCCTGAAGCGGGATCAGCCCTCTTCGTGGGTGACCGCACGGCGCGCGTCCGCGTCCAGCACGCCCCAGCTGATCAGCTGCTCGGTCAGGACCGACGGCGACTGGTCGTAGATGACGGCCAGCGTGCGCAGGTCGTCCTGGCGGATCGACAGCACCTTGCCGTTGTAGTCGCCGCGCTGGGACTGGATCGTGGCGGCGTAACGCTGCAGCGGGCCCGCCTTCTCCTGCGGGACATGGGCGAGGCGCTCCAGGTCCAGGACGAGCTTCGGCGGCGGCTCGGCGGCTCCGCCCGGCGTCGTACCGGGGAGAAGCTCCTGCACCGGGACACCGTAGAAGTCCGCGAGTTCGGCGAGGCGCTGCACGGTCACGGCACGGTCGCCGCGCTCGTACGACCCGACCACCACCGCCTTCCAGCGGCCCTGGGACTTCTCTTCCACGCCGTGGAGGGACAGCCCCTGCTGCGTGCGGATGGCGCGGAGCTTGGCCCCGAGCTGCTTTGCGTATTCGCTGGACATATAGCTCCCCGGACGCTGGGACAACGTGCGGCTCCGCCGCGCGGCTGGTAACTCACTGTGAGGTTACGCAGCGTTACTTGGATGCGTCAAGCCGGGTGGGCCGGACGGTCGGTTGTCAGGGGCGCGCCCAGTCGTCCGGCAAGCCCCTGGTACGGTGGGTGGCGCAAATCCGACGTCCTTTAAGGTCCGTCCCGTGAGGCGGAGAAGGAGGTCCGTTTCCTATGGACTCGAACAGCTCCGATGTGGCACGCCCCGTCCTCGAGGCGCCCGACATCGCGCGGGTTCTGACCCGCATCGCCCACGAGATCGTCGAACGCGCCAAGGGCGCCGACGACGTGGTTCTGCTCGGCATCCCCACCCGTGGTGTGTTCCTCGCCCAGCGGCTCGCCGAGAAGCTCGAGGAGATCACCGGACGCAAGATGCCGGTCGGCTCGCTCGACATCACCATGTACCGCGACGACCTGCGTCTGCGGCCCGCCCGCGCGCTGGCCCGCACCGACATCCCCGGTGACGGTGTCGACGGCCGCCTCGTCGTCCTCGTCGACGACGTGCTCTTCTCCGGCCGCACCATCCGCGCAGCCCTCGACGCGCTGGGCGACATCGGCCGGCCGCGCGCCGTGCAGCTGGCGGTCCTCGTCGACCGCGGCCACCGCGAACTGCCCATCCGCGCCGACTATGTCGGCAAGAACCTCCCCACGTCGTTGCGGGAGACGGTCAAGGTCCTGCTCGCCGAGGAGGACGGTCGCGACACCGTGCTGCTCGGTGTCGGCGAGACCGCCCCTGCCGGCGAGCAGTAGCGACGTCCCGTACGGCCTCGCCGTCGTACGGACGCGCCTGCGCGCCCGCATGCCCACCGTGCTTCTCGGGGGCCAGCCCCCGGCACACCGACCGCCACACACCGGAGCACACCCAGATGAAGCATCACCTCATCTCGGCCGCCGACCTCACCCGTGACGACGCCGTTCTGATCCTCGACACCGCCGAGGAGATGGCCCGCGTCGCCGACCGGCCGATCAAGAAGCTGCCGACCCTTCGCGGACGCACCGTCGTGAACCTCTTCTTCGAGGACTCGACCCGCACCCGGATCTCCTTCGAGGCCGCCGCCAAGCGGCTGTCCGCCGATGTCATCAACTTCTCCGCCAAGGGCTCCTCGGTCTCCAAGGGCGAATCGCTCAAGGACACCGCGCTGACCCTGGAGGCCATGGGCGCGGACGCCGTCGTCATCCGCCACCACGCCTCGGGCGCCCCCTACCGGCTGGCGAACTCCGGCTGGATCGACGGCTCCGTCGTCAACGCCGGCGACGGCACCCACGAGCACCCCACCCAGGCCCTGCTGGACGCGTTCACCATGCGCCGCCGTCTCGTGGGACGCGACGCCGGAATCGGCCGCGACCTGGAAGGACGCCGGATCACGATCGTCGGCGACGTGCTCCACAGCCGTGTGGCCCGCTCCAACGTCCTGCTGCTGCACACCCTGGGCGCCGAGGTCACCCTGGTCGCCCCGCCGACGCTGGTGCCGATCGGCGTCGAGAGCTGGCCGTGCGAGGTGTCGTACGCCCTGGACGACGTGCTGCGCAAGTCCGATGCCGTGATGATGCTGCGTGTGCAGCGCGAACGGATGAACGCCGCCTTCTTCCCCACCGAGCGCGAGTACTCGCGCCGCTACGGCCTGGACGGCGACCGCATGGCGCGGATGCCCGAGCACTCCGTCGTGATGCACCCCGGGCCGATGAACCGTGGCATGGAGATCACCGCCGAGGTCGCCGACTCCGACCGCTGCACGGCCGTGGAGCAGGTCGCCAACGGCGTCTCGATCCGGATGGCCGTGCTGTACCTGCTGCTCGGCGGCGCCGAGCCGGCCGCTCCCACTTCCCGCACCGAGGAGAGCAAGTAATCATGAGCAAGATCCTTATCCGTGGCGCGAAGGTGCTGGGCGGCGAGCCGCAGGACGTCCTGATCGACGGCGAGACGGTCGAGGCGGTCGGCACCGGCCTCTCCGCCGAGGGCGCCGAGATCATCGAGGCCGAGGGCAGGATTCTGCTGCCGGGGCTCGTCGATCTGCACACGCACCTGCGCGAGCCCGGCCGCGAGGACTCCGAGACCGTCCTGACCGGCACCAAGGCCGCGGCCGTCGGCGGCTTCACCGCCGTGCACGCCATGGCCAACACCTTCCCGGTCGCCGACACCGCCGGCGTCGTCGAGCAGGTCTGGCGGCTCGGCCGGGAGTCCGGCTACTGCGACGTGCAGCCGGTCGGCGCCGTCACCGTGGGCCTGGAGGGGAAGCAGCTGGCCGAACTCGGCGCGATGCACGACTCGGCCGCCGCGGTGAAGGTCTTCTCCGACGACGGCAAGTGCGTCGACGACGCGGTGATCATGCGCCGCGCGCTGGAGTACGTGAAGGCCTTCGACGGTGTCGTCGCGCAGCACGCGCAGGAGCCGCGGCTGACCGAGGGCGCCCAGATGAACGAGGGCATCGTCTCCGCCGAGCTCGGCCTCGGCGGCTGGCCCGCCGTCGCCGAGGAGTCGATCATCGCCCGCGATGTCCTGCTCGCCGCCCACGTCGGCTCCCGGGTGCACATCTGCCACCTCTCCACCGCCGGCTCGGTCGAGATCGTCCGCTGGGCCAAGTCCAAGGGCTGGGACGTCACCGCCGAGGTCACCCCGCACCACCTGCTGCTCACCGACGAACTGGTGCGCAGCTACAACCCCGTCTACAAGGTGAACCCGCCGCTGCGCACCGAGGCCGATGTGACGGCCCTGCGCGAGGCCCTCGCCGACGGCACCATCGACTGCGTCGCCACCGACCACGCCCCGCACCCGCACGAGGACAAGGACTGCGAGTGGGGCGCGGCCGCGATGGGAATGGTGGGCCTGGAGACGGCGCTCTCCGTCGTCCAGGAGACGATGATCGAGACCGGTCTTCTGGACTGGGCGGGCGTCGCCGACCGGATGTCCTTCCGTCCGGCGAAGATCGGCCGCCTGGAGGGCCACGGCCGCCCCGTCTCGGCTGGTGAGCCCGCGAACCTCACGCTCGTCGATCCGGCATACCGTGGAGCGGTGAACCCCGCCGGCTTCGCCTCCCGCAGCCGCAACACGCCCTACGAGGGGCGTGAGCTGCCGGGACGTGTCACCCACACCTTCCTGCGGGGCCGCGCAACGGTCGTCGACGGGAAGCTCGCGTGACATCTCTCCTCCACACCGCCTTCGTCCACACCGCCGCCGAGCGGAAGTCCGCGGAGGTCACCGACTGGGCGGCGCGTGCCGGCTGGGTCGTCGGCCTGCTGCTCTTCATCGCCTTCGTGTACTGGCTGATGCGTCAGGGCTGGAAATGGCGGGGCAGCCTGCAGTCGGACCTGCCCGAGCTGTCTGCCGCGCCCGAAGCGCCGGGTGAGGTGAAACTGAGCCTGAGCGGCCGGTACCACGGCTCGACCACGGCCGGTCAGTGGCTCGACCGCATCGTCGCCCACGGTCTGGGCACCCGCAGCCGTGCCGAGGTCACCCTGACCGACGCGGGACTGGATGTCGTACGCCCCGGGGCGAGCGACTTCTTCGTCCCGGCGGCGCAGCTGCGCGAGGCCCGGCTGGACAAGGGCATCGCCGGCAAGGTCCTCGCCGAGGGCGGGCTGCTGATCGTGACCTGGGAGCACGGCGGCAAGCTCATCGACTCCGGCTTCCGCTCCGACCACGCGGCCGAGCACACCGCATGGGTCGAAGCCATCAACTCCATGAACCTGACCACCCCGACGGAAGGCACCGCACGATGAGCACCTCCACCAGGGGAGCCGCCAAAGCTCCCGCCGTACTCGTCCTGGAGGACGGCCGCACCTTCCGCGGCCGTGCCTACGGGGCCGTGGGGGAGACCTTCGGCGAGGCGGTGTTCAACACCGGCATGACCGGTTACCAGGAGACGCTCACCGACCCCTCGTACCACCGGCAGGTCGTGGTGATGACCGCGCCGCACGTGGGCAACACCGGCGTCAACGACGAGGACGACGAGTCGAAGCGGATCTGGGTCGCGGGCTATGTCGTGCGCGACCCCGCCCGGCTCCGTTCCAACTGGCGCTCCCGGCGCACCCTCGACGACGAGCTCGTCGCCCAGGGCGTCGTCGGCATCAGCGACATCGACACCCGGGCCCTCACCCGCCATCTGCGCGAGCGCGGCGCCATGCGTGTCGGCATCTTCTCCGGCAACGCGCTCGCCGACGAGGGCACGCTGCTGGCCAAGGTGCGGCAGGCGCCCGAGATGGACGGCGCCGACCTCTCCGCCGAGGTCGCGACGCAGGAGGCGTACGTCGTCCCCGCGATCGGCACCAAGCGCTTCACCGTCGCCGCGCTCGACCTCGGCATCAAGGGCATGACCCCCCACCGGATGGCCGAACGGGGCATCGAGGTCCATGTCCTGCCCGCCACCGCCACCGCCGACGAGGTCTACGCGGTGAACCCGGACGGCGTCTTCCTCTCCAACGGCCCCGGCGACCCCGCCACCGCCGACCTGACCGTGGTCAAGGCGGTCCTGGAGCGCAAGACCCCGCTCTTCGGCATCTGCTTCGGCAACCAGCTGCTCGGCCGGGCCCTCGGCTTCGGCACCTACAAGCTGAAGTACGGCCACCGCGGCATCAACCAGCCCGTCCAGGACCGCACCACGGGCAAGGTCGAGGTCACCGCCCACAACCACGGCTTCGCCGTCGACGCACCGCTCGACCAGGTCACCGACACGCCGTACGGCCGCGCCGAGGTCTCCCACGTCTGCCTCAACGACAACGTGGTGGAGGGCCTCCGGCTGCTCGACACACCGGCCTTCAGCGTCCAGTACCACCCCGAGGCGGCCGCGGGCCCGCACGACGCCGCGTACCTCTTCGACCGCTTCGTAACCCTGATGGAGGGCCAGCGTGCCTAAGCGCTCCGACATCCAGTCCGTTCTGGTCATCGGCTCCGGCCCGATCGTCATCGGTCAGGCCGCGGAGTTCGACTACTCCGGCACCCAGGCCTGCCGTGTCCTGAAGTCCGAGGGCCTGCGCGTCATCCTGGTGAACTCCAACCCGGCGACGATCATGACCGACCCGGAGATCGCCGACGCCACCTACGTCGAGCCGATCACCCCGGAGTTCGTCGAGAAGATCATCGCCAAGGAGCGCCCCGACGCGCTGCTGCCCACCCTCGGCGGCCAGACCGCGCTCAACACCGCGATCTCCATGCACGAGCAGGGTGTGCTGGAGAAGTACGGCGTCGAGCTGATCGGCGCCAACGTCGAGGCGATCAACAAGGGCGAGGACCGCGACCTGTTCAAGGGCGTCGTCGAGGCCGTCCGTGCCAAGATCGGCCACGGCGAGTCCGCCCGCTCGGTCATCTGCCACTCCATGGACGACGTGCTCAAGGGCGTCGACGAGCTCGGCGGCTACCCCGTCGTCGTCCGCCCCTCCTTCACCATGGGCGGCGCCGGCTCCGGCTTCGCCCACGACGAGGGCGAGCTGCGCCGCATCGCGGGCCAGGGCCTCACGCTCTCGCCGACCACCGAGGTGCTCCTGGAGGAGTCCATCCTCGGCTGGAAGGAGTACGAGCTGGAGCTGATGCGCGACAAGCACGACAACGTCGTGGTCGTCTGCTCCATCGAGAACTTCGACCCGATGGGCGTGCACACCGGTGACTCGATCACCGTCGCCCCGGCGATGACCCTGACCGACCGCGAGTACCAGCGGCTGCGTGACATCGGCATCGCGATCATCCGCGAGGTCGGCGTCGACACCGGCGGCTGCAACATCCAGTTCGCCGTCAACCCCGACGACGGCCGGATCATCGTGATCGAGATGAACCCCCGGGTCTCCCGCTCGTCTGCGCTGGCGTCCAAGGCCACCGGCTTCCCGATCGCGAAGATCGCGGCCCGGCTGGCCGTCGGGTACACCCTCGACGAGATCCCCAACGACATCACCGAGAAGACCCCGGCGTCGTTCGAGCCCACGCTCGACTACGTCGTGGTCAAGGTGCCGCGCTTCGCGTTCGAGAAGTTCCCGTCCGCGGACGCCACGCTCACCACGACCATGAAGTCGGTGGGCGAGGCGATGGCGATCGGCCGCAACTTCTCCGAGGCCCTGCAGAAGGCCCTGCGCTCCCTGGAGAAGAAGGGCAGCCAGTTCGCCTTCACCGGCGAGCCCGGTGACAAGGCCGAGCTGCTGATGGACGCGGTGCGCCCGACCGACGGCCGGATCAACACCGTCATGCAGGCGATCCGCGCGGGAGCCACCCCCGAGGAGGTCTTCGAGGCGACGAAGATCGATCCGTGGTTCGTCGACCAGCTGTTCCTGATCAAGGAGCACGCGGACGAGCTCGCCGCTGCCGAGAAGCTCGGTCCGGACCTGCTCGCCGATGCCAAGCGGCACGGCTTCTCGGACGCCCAGATCGCCGGGATCCGCGGGCTGCGCGAGGACGTGGTCCGCGAGGTCCGGCACGCGCTCGGCATCCGCCCGGTCTACAAGACGGTCGACACCTGTGCCGCCGAATTCGCCGCCAACACCCCGTACTTCTACTCGTCCTACGACGAGGAGACCGAGGTCGCGCCGCGTGAGAAGCAGGCCGTGATCATTCTCGGCTCGGGCCCCAACCGCATCGGACAGGGCATCGAGTTCGACTACTCCTGTGTCCACGCCTCCTTCGCGCTCAGCGACGCCGGCTACGAGACCGTGATGGTCAACTGCAACCCCGAGACCGTCTCGACGGACTACGACACCTCCGACCGGCTGTACTTCGAGCCGCTCACGCTCGAGGACGTCCTGGAGATCGTGCACGCCGAGTCGCTCGCCGGCCCGATCGCGGGCGTCATCGTCCAGCTCGGCGGCCAGACCCCGCTGGGCCTGGCCCAGGCGCTCAAGGACAACGGCGTCACCGTCGTCGGCACCCCGCCGGAGGCGATCCATGCCGCGGAGGACCGCGGCGCCTTCGGCCGGGTCCTGCAGGAGGCCGGTCTCCCGGCGCCCAAGCACGGCACCGCCACCACCTTCGCCGAGGCCAAGACGATCGCCGACGAGATCGGTTACCCCGTCCTCGTGCGCCCGTCGTACGTGCTCGGCGGCCGCGGCATGGAGATCGTCTACGACGAGTCCCGGCTGCAGTCGTACATCGCCGAGTCCACCGAGATCAGCCCCACCCGGCCGGTCCTGGTCGACCGTTTCCTCGACGACGCCATCGAGATCGACGTCGACGCCCTCTACGACGGCACCGAGCTGTACCTCGGCGGCGTGATGGAGCACATCGAGGAGGCCGGCATCCACTCCGGCGACTCGGCCTGCGCCCTGCCCCCGATCACGCTCGGCGGGTTCGACATCAAGCGGCTGCGCGCCTCGACCGAGGCGATCGCCCGCGGCGTGGGCGTGCGCGGACTGATCAACATCCAGTTCGCACTGGCCGGCGACATTCTGTACGTGCTGGAGGCCAACCCCCGCGCCTCGCGGACCGTGCCCTTCACCTCGAAGGCGACCGCCGTGCCGCTGGCGAAGGCCGCGGCCCGCATCTCGCTCGGTGCGACCGTCGCCGAACTGCGCGCCGAAGGGCTGCTCCCGGCGAACGGCGACGGCGGCACGCTCCCGATGGACGCGCCGATCTCCGTCAAGGAGGCCGTGATGCCGTGGTCGCGGTTCCGCGACATCCACGGCCGTGGCGTCGACACCGTCCTCGGCCCGGAGATGCGCTCCACCGGCGAGGTCATGGGCATCGACACCGTCTTCGGCACCGCGTACGCCAAGTCGCAGGCGGGTGCGTACGGACCGCTGCCCACCAAGGGCCGCGCGTTCATCTCGGTGGCCAACCGCGACAAGCGCTCGATGATCTTCCCGGCCCGTGAGCTCGTCGCCCACGGCTTCGAGCTGCTGGCCACCTCCGGCACCGCCGAGGTGCTCAAGCGCAACGGCATCAACGCCACCATCGTGCGCAAGCACAGCGAGGGCGAGGGCCCGAACGGTGAACAGACCATCGTCCAGCTCATCCACGACGGCCAGGTCGACCTCATCGTCAACACGCCGTACGGCACGGGCGGCCGGCTCGACGGATACGACATCCGTACGGCCGCGGTGGCGCGCAGCGTCCCCTGCCTGACCACGGTCCAGGCGCTCGCCGCCGCCGTCCAGGGCATCGACGCGCTCAACCGCGGTGACGTGGGCGTGCGTTCACTTCAGGAACACGCCCGGCATCTGACCGCGGCCCGCGACTAGCCACCCGGAGGGGGACACCACACGGTGTCCCCCTCTTCGTGAGGACACCACCATGTACAAGTTCTTCTTCAACCTGGTCTTCAAGAGGATGGACCCGGAGGAGGCCCACCATCTGGCCTTCCGCTGGATCCGGCTCGTCGCGCGCGTGCCCGTGCTGCGCACCTTCGTCGCCGCCGTCCTCGCTCCCCGCCACAAGGAGCTGCGCACCGAGGCGTTCGGGCTGCGCATGCACGGCCCGTTCGGCCTCGCCGCCGGCTTCGACAAGAACGCCGTCGCCATCGACGGAATGTCGATGCTCGGCTTCGACCACATCGAGATCGGCACGGTCACGGCCGAGCCGCAGCCCGGGAACCCCAGGAAGCGGCTCTTCCGGCTCGTACCGGACCGTGCGCTGATCAACCGAATGGGCTTCAACAACGAGGGCTCCGCCGCCGTGGCCGAGCGGCTGGGCGCCCGCAGCCCGGTCTTCAGGACGGTCGTCGGCGTCAACATCGGCAAGACCAAGGTCGTCCCCGAGGAGGAGGCCGTCGGCGACTACGTGACCTCCACCGAGCGTCTGGCCCGCCAAGCCGACTATCTCGTCGTCAACGTCTCCTCGCCGAACACCCCCGGCCTGCGGAACCTCCAGGCGACGGAGTCCCTGCGGCCGTTGCTGACGGCCGTGCGCGAGGCGGCCGACCGCACCGTCACCGGCCGCCGGGTCCCGCTGCTCGTCAAGATCGCCCCCGATCTGGCCGACGAGGACATCGACGCCGTCGCGGACCTCGCCGTCGAGCTCGGCCTGGACGGCGTCATCGCCACCAACACCACCATCGCGCGCGACGGTCTCGGCCTGAAGTCCTCGCCCGCCCTCGTCCAGGAGACGGGCGGACTGTCCGGCGCCCCGGTCAAGGCGCGCTCCCTGGAGGTCCTGAGCCGCCTGTACGCGCGCGTGGGGGACAAGATCACCCTGATCGGCGTCGGCGGCATCGAGAACGCCGAGGACGCCTGGCAGCGCATCCTGGCCGGCGCCACGCTGGTCCAGGGCTACAGCGCCTTCGTGTACGAGGGACCGTTCTACGCCCGGGCCGTCCACAAGGGACTCGCCGCCCGCCTCGCGTCCAGTCCCTACGCCACGCTTGCCGAGGCCGTCGGCGCCGCCACCCGAAAGGTGAACGCATGACCTCCCTGGAAACCACGGCACCCTTCGGCGCCCGGCTGCTGCGGGCCATGGACACGCGCGGACCGCTGTGCGTCGGCATCGACCCGCACAGCTCGCTGCTCACCGACTGGGGCCTCAACGACGACGTGGCGGGGCTGGAGCGCTTCACCCGGACGACGGTGGAGGCCCTGGCCGACCGCGTCGCCGTTCTCAAGCCGCAGTCCGCGTTCTTCGAGCGCTTCGGATCGCGCGGCATCGCCGTGCTGGAGAAGGCGGTCGAGGAGGCACGCGCGGCGGGTGCCCTGGTGCTGATGGACGCCAAGCGCGGCGACATCGGCTCCACGATGGGGGCGTACGCGGAGACCTATCTGCACAAGGACTCGCCGCTGTTCTCGGACGCCGTGACGGTCTCCCCGTATCTCGGCTTCGGCTCGCTGCGGCCCGCCCTCGACGCGGCGGCCGTGTCCGGCGCCGGCGTGTTCGTCCTCGCTCTCACCTCCAACCCGGAGGGGGCCGAGGTCCAGCGCTCCACGGTCGCGGACGGACGGTCCCTGGCGCAGGTGATGCTCGACCACATGGCCGCGGAGAACGCCGGCGCCCAGCCGCTCGGCTCGGTCGGCGCGGTCATCGGCGCGACGCTCGGCGACGCGGGCGTCGATCTCGACATCAACGGACCGCTGCTGGCGCCCGGTATCGGCGCCCAGGGGGCCACCCCCGCCGATCTGCCGCGTGTCTTCGGCACGGCTGTCGGCAATGTCGTTCCGAACGTGAGCCGTGGTGTCCTGCGGCACGGTCCCGACACGGCGGCACTGCGGGAGTCGGCCGCGCGGTTCGCGGACGAGGTCCGTGCGGCGGTCTCGGCGGCCTAACCAGGCCTCGCCTCCTCATCGGGCTGCCTGCGGGAAAGCCCTGCATGGGCCCTATTGACAAATTCTTGGCGCAAATACTGGTCGTTATGTCTGAAAAGTCCTGGTCGGTCGATGCTGACCAGGACTTTTCCGCTGTTCTCGCTGACGGGAGCGGTGATGGCCGCTAGTCTCCGTCGAAGAGCGAACGTGCACTGCGTTGCTCGTTGCTCGCCTGGTGTGGGGCGACTAGGTTCCTCACCGGTCCGTATCCGACAAGTTCGACATCCGAGGTGACGTAGGCGTGGCTCTTCCGCCCCTTACCCCTGAACAGCGCGCAGCCGCGCTCGAAAAGGCCGCCGCGGCTCGCCGGGAGCGGGCCGAGGTCAAAAATCGACTCAAGCACTCCGGCGCCTCGCTCCATGAGGTCATCAAGCAGGGTCAGGAGAACGACGTCATCGGAAAGATGAAGGTCTCCGCTCTTCTTGAGTCCCTGCCCGGCGTGGGCAAGGTCCGTGCCAAGCAGATCATGGAGCGGCTCGGGATCTCCGAGAGCCGCCGGGTGCGAGGTCTCGGCTCGAACCAGATCGCCTCTCTGGAGCGCGAGTTCGGCGGCGGTGCCGCCTGACGTTTCCGGGCACCCCCGGAAACCTGGATAATCGCTGCATGGCAGCAGAGGTACGTCCGCGGCTGACCGTGCTCTCCGGTCCCTCAGGGGTCGGCAAGAGCACGGTCGTCGCGCATATGCGCAAGGTCCACCCCGAGGTCTGGCTCTCGGTGTCGGCGACCACCCGAAAGCCGCGCCCCGGCGAGCGTCACGGCGTTCAGTACTTCTTCGTCACCGACGAGGAGTTCGACAAGCTGATCGCCAACGGCGAGCTGCTGGAATGGGCCGAGTTCGCGGGCAATCGGTACGGCACGCCCCGGCAGGCCGTGCTCGAGCGCCTGGAGGCGGGTGAACCCGTCCTGCTGGAGATCGACCTCCAGGGCGCACGGCAGGTCAAGGAGTCCATGACGGACTCCCGACTGGTCTTTCTCGCCCCGCCCAGCTGGGACGAGCTGGTCCGTCGGCTCACCGGCCGCGGCACCGAGTCGCCCGAGGTGATCGAGCGACGGCTGACTGCCGCCAAGGTCGAGCTGGCTGCCGAATCGGAGTTCGACCTCACCCTGGTCAACACCTCCGTCGAGGACGTGGCTCGTGAGCTGCTAGCCTTGATGGAAGTGTCTTCTGGGGAATGACCCAGATTCTTTGCACCGTTTTCGCTTTTTCCCACTTCGGAAGGTAGAGCGTGTCCTCTTCCATCACCACGCCCGAGGGCATCATCAACCCGCCGATCGACGAGCTGCTCGAGGCAACCGACTCGAAGTACAGCCTCGTGATCTACGCGGCCAAGCGCGCCCGTCAGATCAATGCGTACTACTCGCAGCTCGGCGAGGGTCTGCTCGAGTACGTCGGTCCGCTCGTTGACACCCACGTCCACGAGAAGCCGCTGTCGATCGCCCTGCGCGAGATCAACGCGGGTCTGCTGACCTCCGAGGCCATCGAGGGCCCGGCCCAGTAGGACTTATTCCGTACGTCACCACAGGCCCGGCGGCCCGTCCGCCGGGCCTGTGGTGTGTCATAGGGGAGTAGCGAGCGCGAGAGGCGAGCCGAGTGCGGGGAGAAGCAGTGGACAAGCCGAAGGTCGTCCTGGGTGTCAGCGGGGGCATCGCCGCGTACAAGGCGTGCGAGCTGCTGCGCCGGCTGACCGAGTCCGGTCACGACGTCCGGGTCGTGCCGACGGACGCGGCGCTGCACTTCGTGGGTGCCGCCACCTGGTCGGCACTTTCCGGCCATTCCGTTTCGACCGAGGTGTGGTCGGACGTCCACGACGTCCCGCACGTACGCATCGGCCAGGGTGCCGACCTGGTCGTGGTCGCGCCCTCCACCGCGGACATGCTGGCCAAGGCCGCTCACGGACTGGCCGACGACCTCCTCACCAACACCCTGCTCACCGCGCGATGTCCGGTCGTCTTCGCCCCGGCCATGCACACGGAGATGTGGGAGCACCCCGCCACCCAGGAGAACGTGGCGACGCTGCGCCGCCGCGGAGCGGTCGTCATCGAGCCCGCCGTGGGCCGGCTCACCGGGGTGGACACCGGCAAGGGGCGGCTGCCCGACCCGGGCGAGATCTTCGAGGTGTGCCGCCGGGTACTGGCCCGGGGTGCGGCCGAGCCCGATCTGGCAGGCCGCCATGTCGTCATCAGTGCGGGCGGCACCCGCGAGCCCCTCGACCCCGTCCGCTACCTCGGCAACCGCTCCTCCGGAAAGCAGGGGTTCGCCCTCGCCCGCACGGCAGCCGCCCGGGGCGCGAGGGTCACGCTCGTCGAGGCCAACACCGGGATGGCCGATCCGGCGGGCGTGGACGTCGTCCACGTCGGCACGGCCGTCCAGCTGCGTGAGGCCGTCATCAAGGCGGCCGCGGATGCCGACGCCGTGGTGATGGCCGCGGCAGTGGCCGATTTTCGCCCCGCCGAGTACGCCACCGGCAAGATCAAGAAGAAGGACGACCAGGAACCGGCGCCCATCGTGCTGGTCCGCAACCCCGACATCCTCGCCGAGATCTCCCACGAACGGGCTCGGGCCGACCAGGTGATCGTCGGCTTCGCCGCCGAGACGGACGACGTCCTCGCCAACGGCCGCGGCAAGCTGCTGCGCAAGGGCTGCGATCTGCTCGTGGTGAACGAGGTCGGAGAGCGCAAGACCTTCGGCTCCGAGGAGAACGAAGCGGTGGTCCTCACGGCGGACGGGGGCGAGACACCCGTGCCGTACGGGCCCAAGGAGTCGCTCGCCGAGATTGTCTGGGATCTGGTGGTCCCCCGGCTCGCGTGAATTTTCGGTTGCAGGCCGGCAGTCCGAAAAATCACCCGCAAAGCCATCGAAACGCCCGCCGAATCCGGCCGGTCGTCGCCTTTGACGCCGTTCGGAAGCAGGTGAGAGTCGTCCCATCCGGCTCCCAGTGGGCGAGACAGGTGGACTGTTGTCACAGGGCGACGGATAAACTGGTCATGGAACGTCGCGGGGCGCAGCCCCCTGCCGGTCCGCCAATGATCAGCCAGCAGCCGCTGCAACCCCAGGGAGCGATGTGTCCCGCCGTCTCTTCACCTCGGAGTCCGTGACCGAAGGTCACCCCGACAAGATCGCTGACCAGATCAGCGACACCATTCTCGACGCACTTCTGCGGGAGGACCCGACCTCACGTGTCGCCGTGGAGACCTTGATCACCACCGGTCTTGTGCACGTCGCCGGCGAGGTGACCACCAAGGCGTACGCCGACATCCCCACGCTCGTGCGCAACAAGATCCTCGAGATCGGGTACGACTCCTCGAAGAAGGGCTTCGACGGCGCGTCCTGCGGAGTCTCGGTCTCCATCGGCGCACAGTCGGCCGACATCGCCCAGGGTGTCGACACCGCCTACGAGAAGCGCGTCGAGGGTGACGAGGACGAGCTGGACAAGCAGGGCGCCGGCGACCAGGGCCTGATGTTCGGCTACGCCTGCGACGAGACGCCCGAGCTGATGCCGCTGCCGATCCACCTGGCGCACCGGCTCTCCCGCCGCCTCTCCGAGGTCCGCAAGAACGGGACCATCCCGTACCTGCGTCCCGACGGAAAGACCCAGGTCACCATCGAGTACGACGGCGACAAGGCCGTACGCCTCGACACCGTGGTCGTCTCCTCGCAGCACGCATCGGACATCGACCTGGACTCGCTGCTCGCTCCCGACATCCGCGAGTTCGTCGTCGAGCACGTCCTCAAGCAGCTCGTCGAGGACGGCATCAAGCTGGACACCGACGGCTACCGCCTGCTGGTCAACCCGACCGGACGCTTCGAGATCGGCGGCCCGATGGGCGACGCCGGCCTCACCGGCCGCAAGATCATCATCGACACCTACGGCGGCATGGCCCGCCACGGCGGCGGCGCGTTCTCCGGCAAGGACCCGTCCAAGGTCGACCGCTCCGCCGCGTACGCCATGCGCTGGGTCGCGAAGAACGTCGTGGCCGCCGGCCTCGCCGCCCGCTGCGAGGTCCAGGTCGCGTACGCGATCGGCAAGGCCGAGCCGGTCGGTCTCTTCGTCGAGACCTTCGGCACGGCGAGCGTCGACGTCGAGAAGATCGAGCAGGCCATCGCCGAGGTCTTCGACCTGCGCCCGGCCGCGATCATCCGCGACCTGGAGCTGCTGCGCCCGATCTACGCCCAGACCGCGGCATACGGCCACTTCGGCCGCGAGCTCGCGGACTTCACCTGGGAGCGCACGGACCGCGTGGACGCCCTGCGCACGGCGGCCGGCCTGTAAGCGGCACCTTTCTGCACAGGCCGAGGCCCGGCGCCCCCACGGGTGCCGGGCCTCGGGCATGTCCGGGTGTCAGTGGCGTCTGGTAGGAATTTGGCTGTGAGCAGCGACGATGAGCAGCGCGACGAGCCCGCCGCCGGCGGTCCGGAGCAGCTTGCGCTCATCCGGGAGACCGTGCGCAAGGCCAAGGTCCCCAAGGCCAAGCCGCGGACCTGGCGAGGCGCGGCGCTGGCGAAAGAGCTGCCCGTCGCGCGGGTGATGGTCAACAAGGGCGTGCTCCACCTCGACCAGTACTTCGACTACGCCGTGCCCGAAGAGCTCGACGCGGACGCGCAGCCCGGGGTGCGGGTGCGGGTGCGGTTCGGTGCCGGAGGGCACCGGGTGCGCGACGGCCGCCGGGAGGGCGGCGGGCTGATCGACGGGTTCCTCATCGAGCGCCGTGCCGATTCGGACTACGGGGGAGCGCTGGCCGCGCTCGCCTATGTCGTCTCGCCCGAGCCGGTGCTCGGACCGGAGATGCTGGCCCTCGCTCGGGCCGTCGCCGATCGTTATGCCGGGAGCCTGGCGGACGTACTGCAGCTCGCGATCCCGCCGCGGAACGGGCGCGCCGAGTCGAAGCCGTCGCCCGAGCCGCTGCCTTCGCCGCCGGCGCCCGACGCCGGGAGCTGGACGCGGTACGGACGGGGACCTGCCTTCCTGGAGGCGCTCGCGGGAGGCGGTGCGCCGCGGGCCGTGTGGACCGCGCTGCCCGGCCCCCAGTGGCCCGACGAGCTGGCGCGCGCCGTGGCCGCCACGCTCGCATCGGGTCGTGGTGCGCTCGTGGTGGTACCGGACGGGCGGCGGGCCGCGCGGGTCGACGCGGCGCTCACCGAGCTGCTCGGGACCGGTCGGCACGCCCTGCTGACCGCCGAGTCCGGCCCCGAGAAGCGGTACCGGCAGTGGCTCGCCGTACGGCGCGGGTCGGTGCGTGCCGTCGTCGGGACCAGAGCCGCGATGTTCGCCCCCGTGCAGAACCTCGGCCTGGTCGCCGTCTGGGACGACGGCGACTCCAGCCACAGCGACGAGAACGCGCCGTTCCCGCATGTCCGCGAGGTCCTCGAACTGCGGGCCACCCACGACAGGTGCGCCTTCCTGCTCGGCAGTACGAGCTGCACCGTCGAGGCCGCCCAACTGGTCGGGAGCGGCTGGGCCCTGCCGCTGGCCGCCGACCGCGAACAGGTGCGCGGCGCCGCGCCCCTGGTGCGTACGGTCGGCGACCAGGAGATGGCGCGCGACGAGGCGGCGCGGGCCGCGCGGCTGCCGAGCCTCGCCTGGCAGGCCGTCCGGGACGGGCTGAAGAGCGGACCGGTGCTGGTGCAGGTGCCCCGGCGCGGATATGTGCCCCGGCTGGCGTGCGAGCGCTGCCGCACCCCCGCGCGCTGCCGGCACTGCGCGGGCCCGCTGGAGGCACCCGACCAGCGCGAACTGACCTGCCGCTGGTGCGGGCGCGGCGAGCCGGACTGGCACTGCACCGCCTGCGGGAGCACGCGGCTGCGGGCCTCGGTCGTCGGCGCACGGCGTACGGCCGAGGAGCTCGGCCGTGCCTTTCCCGCTGTCCCGGTGCGCACCTCGGGTCGTGACCATGTGCTGGACACCGTCCCCGGGCGGCCCGCGCTGGTGGTGAGCACCCCCGGAGCGGAGCCCGTTGCCGAGGGCGGTTACGCGGCGGCGCTGCTCCTCGACGGGTGGGCCATGCTCGGACGGCCCGACCTGCGCGCGGGCGAGGACGCGCTGCGTCGCTGGATCGACGCCGCCGCGCTGGTGCGCGGCCAGAGCGACGGCGGCACCGTGGTGATCGTCGCCGAGCCGACCCTGCGGCCCGTCCAGGCGCTGGTCCGCTGGGACCCGGTCGGCCATGCGCAGCGCGAACTCGCGGAGCGCGCCGAGCTCGGGTTCCCGCCCGTCTCGCGGATGGCGTCCGTGACCGGTCGCGCCGATGTGGTTGCCGCGTTCATCTCGACGGCCGAACTGCCCGACGACGTCGAGGTGTTGGGCCCGGTTCCGCTGCCGGTGCCGGATCCCGGCCAGCCACGGAGACCGGGCGATCCGCCGGTGGGCGAAGTCTGGGAGCGGGCACTGCTGCGCGTAAGGCCGGGCAGCGGGGCCGCGCTCGCCGCCGCGCTGAAGTCGGCGCAGGCGGCGCGGACGGCCCGCGGAGGCGCGGACCAGGTCCGGATCAGGATCGATCCGCCCGACATCGGCTGAGCGCCGGGAGACCGGCCGCGGGCATCGGCAGCCCGGACCTCAGCGGGACAGCGAGCTGCCCCTGCCCGTCGCGGACAGGGGCAGCCCGGGGGAAGGTCAGCCGTTGCGCGGGCCGGGGAAGGCGCTCGGGCGGGCCTCCTCGCGGAGGGATTGGCTGGAGGCCGTCGGCTGCGGCGGCATCGTACGGGCGGCGGGAACCGCCGGAAGTGCGGACCCCGGAAGCCCCGATCCGGGCAGCGAGCGCGTCGTCGCCTCCGGGCCGTGGTCCACCTCGGGTGCGACCGTCTGCTGCGCGGTCCTGCGGGCGCCGTAGCGGCGGTGCACCGCCTGCTTGGTGACACCGAGCGCCGAGCCCACCGCGTCCCAGGAGAAGCCCAGCGAACGGTCGAAGTCCACCGCAGCCGTCACCAGCGTCTCGACACTGTCCCGCAGCTCCTGCGCCAGCCGGACCGTGGGGGCCGGGGCGCGGCCGTAGACGACGAAGCCCGTGGAGGGCCCGGAGCGGCGCGGGCGGTAGACATTGCCCAGCTGGGCGGTGAGCGTGCGCAATGCGTCCACCTGCCGGCGGACCCGCTCGATGTCCCGCACCAACAGATGCAGACTTGCCCGAGCTTGGGCGTCGTGGGTTGCGTGGTCGGCCATTGGCAAGCCTCTCGAACCGGCGTTGAAAAGGGGTTGGGCCGCGTCCCGGCGGCCCGCTTGGGTCAATCTCTCTTGACCAACGCTCCACCTGGCGATCTGGTCACGCATCGGGGGCGTAGTCGCATATGCGCGGGGCGCGCGGCCTCCCGTACGCCCCCTGCGGCAGCGGCCCATAGACTGGTGTGCTGCTCGCCGTCGCACACGTCGGCCGCCCGACCGCACGCACCAGTCCTGAGAGGCAGTCAGCCACCGATGAAGCTCGTCTTCGCAGGCACCCCCGAGGTCGCCGTACCCGCTCTGGACGCCCTGATCGCCTCCGGCCGGCACGAGGTCGCCGCGGTCGTCACCCGGCCCGACGCACCCGCCGGACGTGGCCGCCATCTGGTGGCCAGCCCGGTCGCACAGCGCGCCGAGGAGGCCGGCATCGAGGTGCTCAAGCCGGTCAGGCCGCGGGACGAGGACTTCCTGGCCCGGCTGCGCGAGATCGCGCCCGACTGCTGCCCGGTCGTCGCGTACGGAGCGCTGCTGCCGAAGGCGGCCCTGGACGTGCCCGCGCGAGGCTGGGTCAATCTGCACTTCTCGCTGCTGCCGGCCTGGCGCGGAGCCGCGCCCGTCCAGCACGCCGTGCTCGCCGGGGACGAGATGACCGGCGCCGCGACCTTCCTCATCGAGGAAGGGCTCGACTCCGGCCCGGTGTACGGGGTGATCACCGAGCAGGTGCGGCCCACCGACACCAGTGGCGACCTCCTCACCCGGCTCGCCTTCGCCGGTGCCGGGCTGCTCGCGGCGACGATGGACGGCATCGAGGACGGGACGCTGAGGGCTGCGCCGCAGCCCGCCGAGGGTGTCTCCCACGCCCCGAAGATCACCGTCGAGGACGCGCGGGTCGACTGGCATGCCCCGGCGCTCCGCGTCGACCGTGTCGTACGCGGCTGCACCCCCGCGCCCGGTGCGTGGACGGAGTTCCGCGGCGAGCGGCTCAAGCTGATCTCCGTACAGCTGGTCCCGGACCGCACGGACCTCGCCTCCGGGGAGCTCTCCGCCGGCAAGAACCATGTGTACGTCGGCACCGGATCGCACGCCGTCGAGCTGCTCTGGGTCCAGCCGCAGGGCAAGAAGCCGATGCGCGCGGCCGACTGGGCGCGCGGGGTGCGGATCGCCCCCGGCGAGCATGTGGGCGCCACCGACGTACGCTGAAACCGATCAACCCTTTCGACAGCGGAGCACCTTTGAACGAGCAGGCCCGTCGCCGTCCCGGCAAGCCCTACCGGCGCCCGAAGAAGGACCCTGTGCGGATCCTCGCCTTCGAGGCGATCAGGGCCGTCGACGAGCGGGACGCGTACGCGAACCTCGTCCTGCCGCCGCTCCTCAAGAAGGCCCGGGAGAACCCCGACTTCGACGCGCGGGACGCGGCGCTGGCCACCGAGCTGGTCTACGGAACGCTGCGCCGGCAGGGCACGTACGACGCGATCATCGCGGCCTGCATCGACCGGCCGCTGCGCGAGGTCGACCCGCCGGTGCTGGACGTACTGGCACTCGGCGCGCACCAGTTGCTCGGCACCCGCATCCCGACGCACGCCGCGGTCTCCGCGAGCGTGGAGCTGGCGCGGGTGGTGCTCGGCGACGGACGGGCCAGGTTCGTCAACGCCGTCCTGCGCAAGATCTCGCAGGACGACCTGGATGCCTGGCTGGAGCGGGTCGCGCCGCCGTACGACGAGGACGCCGAGGACCATCTCGCCGTCGTCCACTCCCATCCGCGATGGGTGGTCACCGCGCTGTGGGACTCGCTCGGCGGCGGCCGCGCGGGGATCGAGGACCTGCTGGAGGCCGACAACGAGCGGCCCGAGGTGACGCTCGTGGCGCGGCCCGGCCGTTCCACGGCCGATGAACTGCTCGCA
This sequence comes from uncultured Actinomycetota bacterium, assembly GCA_963836215.1. GTDB lineage: Bacteria > Actinomycetota > Actinomycetes > Streptomycetales > Streptomycetaceae > Streptomyces. The sequence continues at coordinate 1,192,779 of CAWIIU010000005.1, read as the reverse complement.
GCGGTGGGCGAGGAATCCGCCCTCCCCGGGCGCTGGTCGCCGTACGCGGTACGGATGGCCGAGGGCGGCGAGCCCGGCGCGCTGGACGCTGTACGGGAGGGCCGGGCCGGCGTCCAGGACGAGGGCAGCCAGCTCGTCGCGATCGCGCTGGCGAACGCCCCGCTGGAGGGATCCGACACGCGCTGGCTCGACGGCTGCGCGGGGCCCGGCGGCAAGGCGGCCCTGCTGGGGGCGCTCGCGGCGCAGCGCGGCGCCTCGCTGCTCGCCGCGGAGAAGCAGCCGCACCGCGCCCGGCTGGTCGAGCGCGCTCTGGCCGGCAACCCCGGCCCGTACCAGGTCGTCGCCGCGGACGGCACACGCCCGCCCTGGCTGCCGGGCGTCTTCGACCGGGTGCTCGTGGACGTCCCCTGCTCGGGTCTCGGCGCCCTGCGCCGCCGCCCCGAGGCCCGCTGGCGCCGGCGTCCGGAGGACCTGGAGGGCTTCGCCCCGCTCCAACGGTCCCTGCTGCGCGAGGCGTTGTCGGCGGTGCGCGTCGGGGGAGTGGTGGCCTACGCGACCTGCTCGCCGCACCTGGCCGAGACCCGCGTGGTCGTCGACGACGTCCTCCGCGGCCGCGGAGGCGATCCGGTCGAGGCGGAATGGCTGGACGCGCGGCCCCTGATGCCGCAGGTCCCGGCCCTGGGCGACGGCCCGGACGTCCAGCTCTGGCCGCATCTGCACGGGACGGACGCGATGTACCTGGCCCTGCTGAGGCGTACGGGCTGACCCGCGGCCCCCGCACGCCTCACGAGGCCCGGCAGGACCGGCACCATCAGCGGTCGGTCCGGTCGTCAGACCTTCGCCGGGGTTTCCTCCCGGGTCGGTGGCTCCGGCGGGCCGTCCTCGCGGGCGAGGCGGTGCGGCCACCAGACCTTGGGCCCCACATCCAGGAACAGTGCCGTGACCAGCACCGAACGGACGATGAAGGTGTCCAGCAGCACGCCCAGCGCCACCGCGAAACCGATCTCCGCGAAGGCCACCATCGGCAGCGTGCCGAGCGCCGCGAACGTGCCGGCGAGGACCAGGCCCGCCGAGGTGATCACCGCGCCCGTCGCCGCGAGGCCCGTCAGTACGCCTGGGCGGGTGCCCTGGCGGCCGGCTTCCTCGCGGATGCGGGTGGTCAGGAAGATGTTGTAGTCGATGCCCAGGGCCACCAGGAAGACGAAGACGAACAACGGGAAGTCCGTCGACTCTCCCGCGTAGTCGAAGATGTAGCGGAACGCCAGCGCGCTCAGGCCCAGCGCGGCCGCGAAGGACAGCACCACCGTCCCGATCAGCAGCAGTGGGGCGATCAGAGCCCGCAACAGCAGCATGAGCACCAGCAGCACCACCAGCAGGACCAGCGGGATGATCAGGTAGTTGTCGTGCGTGGTGGCGTTCTCCGCGTCCAGGAGGGCCGCTGTGCCGCCGCCCACCTGGGCGTCGGCGTCCGGCACCGCGTGCACCGCGTCGCGGGTCCGTTCGACCGTGGCCTTGGCGGCCGCGCTGTCGCCCGGATCCGTCACCGTCGCCTCGAACAGGATCCGGCCGTCGTTGATCGGTTTGGTGCCCGGCGGAATGGCGATCGTCTGCGGGATGACCCCGGGCGTGGCGGCGACGGCCTCACCGACCTGGCGTGCCTGTCGCGCATTGCTGATGATCACCAGTGGGTCGCCGCTGCCCGCGGGGAAGTACTCCGCCTGGACCTGCTGCCCGACGATCGAGTCCGGTTCGCCGGTGAACGCGTCGGCGTTGCTGATGCCCTCGGCCCGCAGATGGAGCAGGCCCAACGCGCAGGCTGCCAAGGCCACGGCGGTGATGCCCCACGTCATCCGCGGACGACGTGCGATCTTCCCTCCCGTACGGGACCAGAAGCCCCGCTCGGTGGGCTCGGCCGAACCGAAGTGCGGGATCACCGGCCAGAAGATCCACCGGCCGAAGATCACCAGCAGGGCCGGGAAGAGCGTGATCATGACGATCAGGGCCACCAGTACGCCGATCGCGGCGACCGGCCCGAGTCCGCTGGTGGAGTTCATCTCCGCGAACAGCAGGACGAGCATGCCGAGCACCACCGTGGCGCCGCTGGCCAGTACCGCCGGGCCCGCACGGTGCAGGGCGAGCGCCATCGCCTCGTGCCGGTCCTCGTGTCTGCGCAGTTCCTCGCGGTAGCGGGCGACCAGCAAGAGGGCATAGTCCGTCCCCGCGCCGAAGACGAGGACCGTCAGAATGCCCGCACTCTGGCCGTTGACGGTCAGGTCGGCGTGCTCCGCCAGCAGGTAGATCAGGGCCTGCGCGGCCGAGAGCGCGACGATCACGGCGATCACGGGCACCACGATGAGCGTCGGACTGCGATAGGTGATCAGCAGCATCACGATCACCACACCGAGCGCGGCCAGCAGCAGCGTCGAGTCGATGCCCTCGAAGGCCTCGGAGAAGTCGGCCGCGGAACCGCCCGGGCCGGTGATGTGCACGGCCAGCCCGCCGGTGCTCTTGCCGGTCTCCGCACGGATCGAGTCCACGGCCGGGGCGATCCGGTCCCAGCCCTTCTCGTCCATCGTGATCGGTACGAAGACCTGGGCCGCGCGCGGGTCCTGCGGCCTGTCGTAGACCGGTCCGCGCACCTCGTTGCCCCGCACCCCGTGGTCGCTCAACTGCTTGATCGCGGCGACGTCCTCGTCGATGCGCGCACGGTCGGCCGGCGTCAGCCCGCTCTCCCGCGCGTACACGACGATCGCGGGGATGACCTCGGGCCTGAACTCCTCGGACTCGTGCAGCACTTGGGTGGACTCGGCGCTGCCGGGCAGCCAGGACGCGGCATCGTTGTCCTGGGCGTCGGTGAGTTTCTGCGCCAGGGGGAAGGCCAGCATGACCACCGCGAGCCACAGCACCACGACGATCCACTTGCTGCGTCGTCCGCAGACCAGCCAGGCAATACCTCTGCGAGACCGTGTCTCTCCCATGTGCGCCTCCGGCATGACGCCCCCAGTCGGACTTGGCCGTGGCCGAAACGCCAGGATTGCACGGACTGTGCTGATCCCGGACCTCTTTGGTCCGTACCGGAAGCAGTACCGGGGAGGGGAAGTGCCCCGGAACATGGCAGGCTTGGCCCATGGCCGTTCAGATCAACCCCAGTATCCTCTCCGCCGACTTCTCCCGCCTGGCGGAGGAAGCCAGGGCTGTGGAGGGCGCCGACTGGCTGCATGTCGATGTCATGGACAACCATTTCGTGCCCAACCTGACGCTGGGCGTGCCGGTCGTGGAGTCTCTCAGCCGGGCGACGGACACCCCGCTGGACTGCCATCTGATGATCGACGACCCCGATCGCTGGGCGCCGCAGTACGTCGAAGCGGGGGCGGGATCCGTCACCTTCCATGTGGAGGCCGCGGCCGCTCCGGTGCGGCTGGCGCGGGAGATCCGTGCCCAGGGAGCGCGTGCGTCGATGGCGCTCAAGCCGGCTACGCCGATCGAGCCCTACGAGGACCTGCTCCCCGAGCTCGACATGCTGCTGATCATGACCGTGGAGCCGGGCTTCGGCGGCCAGGCCTTCCTCGACATCATGCTGCCCAAGATCCGCCGCACCCGTGAACTGATCTCCAAGCACGGCCTCGAACTGTGGCTGCAGGTGGACGGCGGAGTCTCGGACGCCACGATCGAACGATGCGCCGAGGCCGGCGCGGACGTGTTCGTCGCCGGCTCGGCGGTCTACGGCGCCGAGGACCCCGCCGAGGCGGTGCGTGCTCTGCGCGCGAAGGGGGAGCGGACCCTCGCATCGGCGAGCTGGGCCTGCAACCACTGAGCCACAAGCAAGTGAACTCGGCCCTTCGGGGCTGATCGACATCCGCCGGATCTGACAGGATTGCAGATCCGGAGTGTGAACAGCAGTGAGGAGAACGCGGTGTCTGCTAGGTCGGCGGGACGGTCTGCCCTGCGGATGGGACCCGCGGAGCTGGTGCAGGCGGCGGCCATGGCCCGCCGTTTCTATCTCGAGGGCAAATCCAAGATCCAGATCGCCGAGGAGTTCGGCGTCAGCCGCTTCAAGGTGGCTCGGGTCCTGGAGACGGCGCTCGAGCGTGATCTCGTACGGATCGAGATCCGCGTACCGGCAGAGCTGGACGCCGAGCGCTCCGACGCGCTGCGCGCCCACTTCGGTCTGCGTCACGCGGTCGTCGTCGAGTCGCCGGCGGACGCCGAGGAGTCGCCCGATCCGGAGAACCTCGGAGAGGTGGCCGCTGATCTCCTCGGCGAGCTGGTGAACGAGGGCGATGTGCTGGGCCTGGCCTGGGGCCGGTCCACCATCCACATGGCCGCAGCGCTGGACCGGCTGCCCCCCTGCACCGTCGTCCAGCTCACGGGTGTGTACGACGCCGGGACCGCGGAGCGCGGCTCGGTGGAGGCTGTCAGACGGGCGGCCCAGGTCTCCGGCGGCGACGCCCACCCGATCTACGCCCCCATGCTGCTGCCCGACGCGGCGACGGCTGCCGCGCTGCGCAACCAGACGGGCATCGCCCGCGCCTTCGAGTACTTCGACAAGGTCACCGTCGCGGCCGTCTCCATCGGCTCCTGGGAGCCGGGCATCTCGACGGTGTACGACATGCTCAGCGACGAGGAGCGGGCGCGGTACGCCTCGTTCGGTGTCGCGGCCGAGATGTCCGCGCACCTCTTCGACACCGAGGGTCGCAGGGTGGGCCGTGACCTGGGCGAACGCTGCATCACGGTCGAGGCCGACCGGCTGCGCCGCATCCCCGAGGTGGTGGCCATCGCCGGCGGCCAGCGCAAGGCGGACGCGATCGCGGCGGTGCTGCGCTCGGGCCTCGTCACCAGCCTGGTGACCGACACGGCTGCGGCGGACCACCTGCTCCAGGGCCGCCCGGGCCCGCGCCCGGCGCTGGAGCGCGCCGACCCGGACGACTGAGGACGATCCGGCGCAGGTGCCCGGCCCCGGGCTTGGAGGATCGCACCAGCACCCCTTCGCTGACCTGGAGGAACTGTCCGGGGTTGGCAGCACGCCGGTCGTGGGAGAATGAAGTACGTGCGTTTTCCCCGGCTCATCCGGCCTGGGAGCCAACTCCGATCGACTGGGATGTTCTGCACGTGCGTTTCCTCAATGACCTGAAGCCGCCGTACGACCTGACGTATGACGACGTGTTCATGGTGCCGAGCCGCTCGGCCGTAGGCTCCCGTCTCGCCGTGGACCTCTCGTCCCCGGACGGAAGCGGTACCACCATCCCGCTGGTCGTGGCCAACATGACCGCCATCGCGGGCCGACGGATGGCGGAGACGCTGGCCCGCCGCGGCGGGCTCGTCGTCATCCCCCAGGACATCCCCATCGATGTCGTCACCGACGTCCTCTCCTGGGTCAAGACGCGTCACCACGTCCTCGACACCCCGATCGTGCTCACCCCGCACCAGACCGTCGCCGACGCGCTGGCCCTGCTGCCCAAGCGCGCGCACGACGCCGGTGTGGTCGTGGACGCCGAGCAGCGGCCGGTCGGTGTCGTCACCGACGCCGACCTGACCGGGGTCGACCGCTTCACCCAGCTGTCCGAGGTCATGTCCCGGGACCTGCTGCTCATCGACGCGGACATGGACCCGCGCGACGCGTTCCACACGCTCGACGCCGCCAACCGGCGCTACGCCCCGGCCGTCGACAAGGACGGCCGGCTCGCCGGCATCCTCACCCGCAAGGGCGCGCTGCGCGCCACGCTCTACACCCCGGCCGTCGACGACGCGGGCAGGCTGCGCATCGCCGCCGCCGTCGGCATCAACGGCGATGTCGCGGGCAAGGCGAAGCAGTTGCTCGACGCGGGCGTCGACACGCTGGTCGTCGACACCGCGCACGGCCACCAGGAGTCGATGGTCGCCGCGATCAAGGCGGTCCGCGGACTCGACCCGCAGGTCCCGATCGTGGCGGGCAACATCGTCGCCGCGCAGGGCGTGCGTGATCTCGTCGAGGCCGGCGCGGACATCATCAAGGTCGGTGTGGGCCCCGGCGCCATGTGCACCACGCGCATGATGACCGGTGTGGGAAGGCCGCAGTTCTCCGCCGTGCTGGAGTGCGCGGCCGAGGCGAAGAAGTACGGCAAGCACGTCTGGGCCGACGGCGGTGTCAGGCACCCCCGTGATGTCGCCATGGCGCTCGCCGCGGGCGCGTCCAACGTCATGATCGGATCCTGGTTCGCCGGCACCTACGAGTCCCCGGGCGACCTTCAGCAGACCGCTGACGGGCGCCTGTACAAGGAGTCGTTCGGCATGGCGTCCGCGCGTGCCGTCCGCAACCGCACGAGCGAGGAGTCGTCCTACGACCGCGCCCGCAAGGCGCTGTTCGAGGAAGGCATCTCCACCTCGCGGATGTTCCTCGACCCGGAGCGGCCGGGTGTCGAGGACCTGATCGACTCGATCGTCGCCGGTGTCCGCTCGTCCTGCACCTACGCCGGTGCCAACTCCCTCGAGGAGTTCGCCGATCGGGCGATCGTCGGCGTCCAGAGCGCCGCCGGATACGCGGAGGGCAAGCCGCTGCACGCCAGTTGGAACTGACCCTTTTGTCTCCCGCGTCCGGCCCCGGCTCCGTCCGGGGCCGGACGCGTTTCTGAAGTAATCCGGATTCGGCACGCATGCCATGCAGAACCCGGGGTATACGCGCCGTGCACTGACCACGGAGCAGGGGAGGACCACGTGTCCACGGCGAGCACGGTCGCGACCGACGTCACACCGCTTGGCGCACGGTGCCCGAACGCTGAACTGAACCTTCCGGAGGTGCCGGACCCTCGGAGCGTCGCTCCCCGGGACGCGCGCGAGATCTCCAGGATCTTCTTTGAGCGCCTGGCGTCGCTGGAGGAGGGCACGCACGAGCACCAGTACGTGCGGAACACGCTCATCGAGCTGAACATCGCCCTGGTCAAGTACGCGGCCGGTCGCTTCCGCAACCGGTCGGAACAGATGGAAGACATCGTCCAGGTCGGGACCATCGGTCTGATCAAGGCGATCGACCGGTTCGAGCTCAGCCGCGAGGTCGAGTTCGCCACCTTCGCCGTGCCCTACGTCGTCGGCGAGATCAAGCGCTTCTTCCGTGACACCAGCTGGGCCGTTCATGTGCCCCGGCGGCTGCAGGAGTTGCGGATCGATCTGGCCAAGGCCGTCGACCAGCTATCGCAGGAGCTCGACCGCGCGCCGAGCACGGCCGAACTCGCCGCCCACCTCGGCATCGACGAGGAAGAGGTCATCGAGGGTGTCGTCGCCGCCAACGGGTACACCGCCGGCTCGATCGACATGCCCATGGACGACTCGTCGGACCACTCCGCGAGCCCGCTGTCGGACCGGCTGGGCGCTCCGGACGCCGATCTGGAGATCGCCGAGAACGTCCAGGCGCTCAAGCCCCTCATCGAGGAGCTCGACGACCGGGACCGGCTGATCCTGGCCATGCGCTTCGGACAGGAGCTCACTCAGGCGGAGATCGGGCGGGAGCTCGGCGTCTCCCAGATGCATGTGTCGCGGCTGCTGACGCGGATCACCACGCGGCTGCGCGAGGGCCTGCTCGCGGTGGAGTGAACCGCTCCGCCCCCCACTGAACCCCCCCCACGGGAAACGCGGCGTCCTGGTCGACCGGGACGCCGCTTCCGTGTGTCGGGGCGTGTGCGGGGGCGAATCGGCCGGGGTCTGTGTCGGGGCGTGTGCGGGGCCGTGAGCTGTCAGCAGGCGGAGGCCATCGGCCGCATCCAGGTCGCCTGGACGCGCTTCCCGCACGGCAGCGGGCTGATCTCCACCTGCTCGGCGAGCCGGTGCACCATGTGCCAGCCGAAGCCGCCGTTGCCGCCGAAGTCCGGCTCTCGCGCGACGGGGAGCAGGGGGCTCGAGTCGTCGATCTCGATCACGAGCGTGTCCTCGGCGGCGGCGAGATGGAGCCGCCACCAGCCGGCCGTGTGCTTGACGGCATTGGTGACCAGCTCGGACACGACCAGCAGCACGGCGTCCAAGTCGGCCCACGGGCAGTGGCGCTGCAGGAAGTCCGCAGTGGCCCGGCGGGCCCGGGCGCTGTCGCTGTGCGGCGGGTGGTCGATCACCACCGTCTGGTCTGTGCTCATCGGCCGTCGCCTACCCACTGGGCGCGCAAGTATTTGCCCGCGAACCTCACCTGTTCGAGAGAGCCGACGACAGTGCCTCGGTGACCGCGGCGGCCAGTGCCACGTGCCCGTCGTCGTCGGGGTGGACACCGTCGGCCAGCTGCCCCGGCCCCAGCACTTCGCGGCCGGGAATCAGCGCGACGCCTGCTCCGTGCCTGCCGTCGATGTGGTCGGTGACGGCGAGCTCCATCGCCGTACGCAGCTCGCCGAGCGTGGCGCCGAGCCGGTTCGGGGTGTTCTCGGCGCCGGGCCGCAGGACGGGGGAGACCACCAGGAGCGGTGTGTGCGGATGGCCCTGGCGTACGAGGGTGAGGAACGCGCGGACCGTTTCCTGCAGAAGCGCGGGTGACATGGGGACGCCGGACCAGCAGTTGGTGCCGAAAGCGAGGGTGATCGCGTCGGCCTCCAGCGCCGCCAGCTGTTCGGCGACGGCGAGTTCTCCGTGGGCGGAGCCCGCATAGCCCAGGTTCACGGTGTCCAGACCCAGCGTCCGGCCGACGGTCGCCGGCCAGGAGTGGGCGGGGCGGGTGGACCACCAGCCCTCGGTGATGGAGTCCCCGTGCACCAGCCAGCGCGGCTGCCGCGGCGCGGGCTCCACCGAGCCGCCGATCGCGCGCAGTCCGAGGATCACGGGCGCGGCGGACTCCGGCAGATACACGGTGAAGGGCCGGCCGGAGCCGGCGGGCAGCGCCAGGGTCACCACTGCCTCGGCGGCCGGCTCGGTGATCGTCTCCGCGACCCGGGCGCCGTCCTGCCAGAGGGCGAAGCAGTGGGGGAGTGCCCGCAGGGCGTCGGTGTCGCCGGGCGGCGAGGCGCGGTAGCGGATCTCGACCGCGTCCGCGCCGTCGGCGGTGAACTCCAGGCGTACGCCGATGGGCAGGGCGGCGCGTTCACAGGTGTCCCAGGGCAGCCGACCCATGTCCGCCGGATCGGCGCGCACCGCGCGTCCTTCGTCCAGCCAGGCCACTCCGCGCAGGAACGGAATGGGATCGAGCCAGTTCAACAGGTCCTCCGAGGGTCGGGAGCTTGGGCGGGCGGACGAGGCGGTGCCGGGCGCCGGGGCTGACGTTGTGTCACCCGGGAATTGCGCCTACTGAACGGTCGGTTACCCCCAGGAGCATTGCGTTGCACATCCTGCGTCGCGTAACTTGACTGCCCCCTACCCGAGGGTAATCACCGCTGTTCAGCCGATGTCTTGCACTTGTCATGCACAGGGGAGACCATGCGCCGGCGACTTCGCCGCCCCACGATCCGCGGACGGATCGTGACACTGACGGTCATACCCGTCATTGCCCTCATGTCCTTGTGGACCTTCGCGATGGTCTCGGTCACGGGTGATGTCCGTGCACTGGTACGGCTGCAGGGCGTCTACGAGAGCTTCGGCACACCCGTCGACACCGCCGTGGGCCAGATCCAGATCGAACGCCGCGTCTCCGCCGAGTACTTGGGCGCCGGTCGGGGAAGCGCCGACGCCACGGTCGCCGATCTCACCGAGCAGCAACGGTCGACCGACCGGGCGGTGCGCGCGATGCGCGACGCGATCGGCGACCGGGAGCGGCGCGAGGACCTCTCCGCCCGCCAGCGGGAGTCCCTGGACGCGATGGTGGACGCCGCCGACCGCCTGGAAGGGCTGCGGGAGAAGGTGCTGGGCAGGACGATCGCCTGGGACCGTGCGGTCGACGAGTACACGGCACTGGTCGAGCCCACTTTCGACGTACAGTCCACGCTCACCGCGCTGCAGGCCGGGCAGCTCGCGCGGGAGGCCCAGGTGGTCGTCGAGCTGGTGCGGGTACGGGAGTTCGTCTCCCGCGAGGATGCGCTCGTCGCCGGGGCACGCGCCGCGGGCCGGCTCACCGAGGGCCAGTACGACACCCTCACCGCGACCATCGAGGACCGGCGGGTCTTCCACCGCACCTACGTCCCCGATCTGCCGGCCGACTCCCGGGCGCTGTTCACCGGATTCGAGCGCGGACAGGAGTACCGGGCGCTGACGGCTCATGAGGACACGCTCCTGCGGGCCGGTGCCGCACGCGCCGGAAAGGCCATGGCCACCGAATCCTGGCGCGACACCACGGACCGCGCGGTCCAGCGGTACATGCTGCTGTGCACCGATTCGGCGATCAACGCGGCCGACCGGGGCCGGTCCTTCGCCTACCGCGAGATGATCAAGGCGGCGGCCGTGGGCGTGATCGGGCTGATCGCGGTCGGTCTGTCGATCTGGTCCTCGGTCGTCGGCGGCCGGCGCATCTCCCGCCGGCTCGAGGAGCTGCGGGACGCCGCCGATGTGCTCGCCACCCGTCAGCTGCCCGATGTGATGGAACGGCTCGGCGCCGGTGAGGAGGTCGACGCGGCCCAGGCCGCCCCGCCCCTCGACTTCGGCACCGGCGGCCAGGACCACGACGAGATCGACGAGGTCGGCCAGGCCCTCAACGCGGCCCGGCTGGCCGCCGTCGAAGCAGCCGTCAAACAGGCGACCCTGCGCCGGGGCGTGTTCGCCGTGCTGCTCAACATCGCCCGCCGCAACCAGGCCCTCGTGCACCGGCAGTCGAAGCTCGTCGACACACTGGAGCGCCGCACCACCGACCCGGACACGCTGGACGACCTGTTCCGCATCGACCACCTGACCACCCGGATGCGCCGCCACGCGGAGGGGCTGATCATCCTCTCCGGCGCCACGCCCGGCCGCCGGTGGCGCAATCCGGTGCCCGTCGTCGACATCGTCTCGGCCGCCGTGGGCGAGATCGAGGACTACACCCGCGTCGTCGTACCGCCGATGCCGGCCGCGGGCGTCGTCGCCGAGGCGGTGGCGGACGTGGTGCACCTCGTCGCCGAGCTCGTCGAGAACGCCGCCGTGTACTCCCCGCCGCACACCCAGGTCACCATGCGGACCGGCCGGGTCGGCAACGGCTTCGTGCTGGAGATCGACGACCGCGGACTCGGCATGGACGCGGAGGAACTGGAGCAGGCACACCGGACGCTGGCCAGGCCCGGCGACTTCGACCCGGCGGAGGACGACCGCCTCGGTCTGTACGTCGTCGGGCGGCTCGCGGCACGGCACGGCATCACCGTCACGCTCACCCGCTCCCCGTACGGCGGCATCACGGCCGTGGTGTTCCTGCCGAACGCGATCCTCGCGGCGGTGGCGCCGGTGAAACCCACGGAGAGGACGGCGAAGCCGGCCGGGTCCGAGAAGCCGGCCGGGTCCGAAGAGCCGGTCGAGCTGCCCGTACGGTCCGTCCCCCCGCCGCGTGCGCTGGAGCCCGTGCACGACCGCGCCGCGGAAGACCCCGCGCCGGCCGGGAGTCCGGCAGCCGCCGAAGAGCCCGGGCCGCTGCAGGGGCTCCCCACCCGTGTGCGGCAGGCATCCCTTGCCCCGGCGCTGCGCGACGCGACCCCGGCAGCCCCGGAGCGCGCCGAACGCGACGTGTCCGCCGAGGAGATGCGGTCGATCTTCGGGGCCTTCCAGCGGGGACTCGACCGCGGCCGCAAGGGCGAAGGTCTCCCCGAACCGCCGGACGGCGCACCGCACTCCCGCACGACCCATGAAGGGACCGACGACGATGGCTGACGAAAGCACCGGCGACAGTACCGGCCTCGGCTGGCTCCTCGACGACCTGGTGGCCAGGACCGGCCATGTACGCCAGGCGGTGCTGCTCACGGCGGACGGGCTGGTCGGCAGTGCCTCCCGGGGCATGGCCCGGCGGGACATCGAGCATCTCTCCGCCGTGTGCGCCGGATTCCACAGCCTGGCGAAGGAGACGGGCGACCGGTTCGAGGCGGGCAGTGTCCGGCAGACCATGGTCATGCTCGACAACGCCTACCTCTTCATCACCCCCGCCGGCGACGGCAGCCGGCTCGCCGTGCTCTCCGACATCGAGACCGATGTCGGTCAACTGGCCCATGAAATGGCGCTTCTGGTCCGACGGGTGGGGCGGCACCTTGCCGTGCCCTCGCGCGCGCCCGAGGCCACCGACACGTAAGCCCCGGTGAGCGACCACTGGTACGAGGACGAGTCCGGTCCCCTGGTGCGGCCCTACACCGTCACCCGGGGCCGGACCCGGCCCGCCTCCGAGCAGATCATCGATCTGATGTCCCAGGTCACCGCCGTGGACCTGGCGTGCCCCGAACCGCCGCTCGACCATGCCCGCAGTTCGCTGCTGGAGCTCGTACGACGGGAGCCGCGCCCCGTCGCGGAGATCGCGGCCGACGCGGACCTGCCGCTCACCGTCGTACGCGTCCTGCTGGCCGATCTCGCCGAGGCGGGTCTGGTCACGGTCTCCGATCCGGTCACGCCGCGGAGCCTGCACGACCCCGTGCTGCTGCGCGAGATCGCCGACCGGCTCCGCCGGCTGTGACACCATCGTTCGCCGGGGCGCAATGTTTCCTCATGGTGCCCGTCAGCGCGCAATGATCGTCCACTGATGCGCAACGACGGTGCATTACGACCTGTGAGCAGCTGCTCATAGGCTCATGCCCCGTACCAGGAGTGGCGGTGACCGCCTGCTCGGCGGTCCCACCCCATACGGATTCCTCCGTCATGCGAACCGTCGGCGGTCACCTGTCGCCGAACCGCAGCGATGAAGGAGCCCCCGCAGTGCTCGATCACGGCGAAGCCCCACCCGAGACCGCGCCACCGCAGGCGAACCGTGCGGGCGCCGGCGCCCGGCTGATGCGGCGCAAGCCCGTCGAGCGCCTGGTCGCCGAGGGCGGCCAGGGCGAGGGCGGCACGCTGCGCCGCTCGCTCTCCATGTGGCAGCTGACCATGATCAGCATCGGGGCCACGCTGGGCACCGGCATCTTCGTCGTGCTCGGCGAGGCCGTCCCCGAGGCGGGACCGGCCGTCACCGTCTCCTTCGTGCTCGCCGGACTCACGGCCCTGTTCTCGGCGCTGTCCTACGCCGAACTCGCCGGCACCATCCCGGTCGCCGGCTCCTCCTACTCGTACACCTACGCCACCCTGGGCGAACTCATCGCCTGGGTGTGCGGCTGGTGTCTGATCCTCGAGTACGGGGTGTCCGTGGCCGCGGTCGCCGTGGGCTGGGGCGAGTACCTCAACGAGCTGCTCGACGGAACGATCGGCGTGACCATACCGGCCGCGCTCTCCGCACCGCCGGGCGACGGCGGCCTGTTCAATCTGCCCGCGCTCGTCGTCGTCCTGCTGGCGATGGTCTTCCTGCTGGGCGGTGCACGCGAGAGCGCCCGCGCCAACACGATCATGGTCGTGGTCAAGATCGCCGCGCTGGTGCTCTTCTGCGCCATCGGCATCCAGGGCCTGCGCAGCGGCAACTACGCGAACTTCATGCCGCTCGGCATGGCGGGCGTCAGCGCCGCCGGTGCCTCGCTCTTCTTCTCGTACATCGGCTTCGACGCCGCCTCCACGGCCGGTGAGGAGGCGAAGAACCCGCAGCGCGACCTGCCCCGCGCGATCATGCTCTCGCTGCTGATCGTCACCGCGCTGTACGTGCTGGTCGCCGCGGTCGCCGTCGGAGCCCGCCCGTGGCAGAAGTTCGGCGAGTCCGAGGCAGCGCTCGCCGGGATCATGCGCGAGGTGACCGGCCAGAGCTTCTGGGCGGTCCTGCTCGCGGCCGGTGCCGTGATCGCCATCGCCAGCGTCGTCCTGACCGTGCTGTACGGCCAGACGCGCATCCTCTTCGCCATGTCCCGCGACGGCCTGGTGCCCAGGGTGTTCGCCAAGGTCGACCCGAAGAGCGGTGTGCCGCGCGCGAACACGGTGATCGTCTCGATGTTCTGCGGAGTGCTCGCCGCCGCCGTCCCGCTCGGCCAGCTCGCCGACGCCACCAGCATCGGCACACTCTTCGCCTTTGCGCTGGTCAACGTGGCAGTCGTGGTGCTGCGCCGAACCCGCCCGGACATGAAGCGCAGCTTCCGGGTGCCGCTCTCGCCGCTCTTCCCGGTCGTCGGTTTCGGCTTCTGCGTCTGGATGATGTTCAGTCTGCCGGCCGTCACCTGGGCGGTCTTCGGAGTCTGGATGGCGGTGGGCCTCGTGTTCTACTTCGGATACGGCATGCGCCGCTCCCGACTGGCCACCGCAGAGAAGTGATGCACCCGTAGTGCGACTCAACGATCTCGACGAACGCATCGTCCACGCCCTCGCGGAGGACGCCCGCCGCTCCTATGCCGACATCGGCTCGATGGTGGGCCTGTCCGCTCCCGCGGTGAAGAGGCGTGTGGACCGGCTGCGCGCGGTCGGGGCCATCACCGGCTTCACCGTCCGCGTGGATCCGGCGGCCCTCGGCTGGGAGACCGAGGGATTCATCGAGATCTACTGCAGCCGCAACACGTCGCCCGAGGCCATCGAGCGCGGGCTGAAGCGCTACCCGGAGGTCGCGTCCGCATCCACCGTCACCGGTGACGCGGACGCGATCGTCCAGGTCTTCGCCGCCGACATGCGCCACTTCGAGCGCGTGCTGGAGCGCATCGCGGGTGAGCCCTTCGTGGAGCGCACCAAGTCCGTGCTGGTGCTCTCGCCCCTGCTGCGGCGCTACTCCTCGGGCTCACCCGCCTAGCTCTCCCGTGTCCGGGCGCAGGCCGTCAGAGCTTCGGATTCCAGGGCAGTACGGCGAAGTCGCCCGTGCCGCCCTTGACCTTCTCGAAGGGCGCCGAGCCGACGCACTTCGGAAGGTCCTTGGTCTCCAAGGGGCTGCCCGTGGCGGCCCAGCTGTAGCCCAGACGGTCCTTTCCGCCCGCGTCGTGGACGGTGATGCCCACCCGCTTGCCCTTGGCGCCCTTCAGGTCCGTGTCGGTGATGACGCCACTGACGACGGCGACCTTGCCGCCGGTCACCAGGCAGTCGACCTTCGCCTTCGCCCAGGCACCCTCGCCGTTCAGATAGTGGCTCCAGCTGAAGGTGCCGGTGGCCTTGAGCGGGTTGTCGGTGTCCTTCGCGGCCAGGTGGGCGTCGAAGGTGAACGTGATGTCGTCGCCGAGCGAGCGGTAGAGCTTCGCGCTGCCGGTGAGCGCGGCCGCCTCGCGGGGGCGCTCACCGCCGGTGCCGGAGTCGCCGGACGCGACGGCGGACCCCGCGGCAGCGGCGGTGATCAGCAGGGCCGCGCCGATCGCGGCGATCTTCGTACGGCGGTGGACGTGAGCCGTCATGACGGTCCTTTCAGCGGAGAGGTTCGGACACGGATCACTCTTCCGCCGGGCCCCTTCCGGGCACATCGGGCCAGGGCTGCACGGGCTTTCCGCCGTGCGGCGGGGGCGGGGCGGACCGGGTGCGACCGCAGCCGTAGGGCGCGTCGCCCCCAGGTGTCACACCGTGTCCGGCGCCCTGTGCCTGACCTGGTACGACGCGACGCGCAATGAATCGCCGCACCCCGCGCCGACGACGCAACGGATCGGCCATCGGCGCGCAACGGTCGCGCCTTGTCCGGGCCCGAGGCCGGACCGTACCGTCGTAGTGTCTTCCTCCACCCCTGCACACCGCCCGAGGTCAGCCATGCCGCCGCTGCGCACCGCACTGCTCCAGAGCTCCGGTCGACCGGGCTCGGTCGCCGAGAACCTGAAGGTGCTCGACGAGGCCGCTGCCCGTGCCGCCGCCACCGGCGCTCGCCTGCTGGTGTGCCCCGAGATGTTCCTGACCGGGTATGCGATCGACGACGAGATTCCCGTGCTCGCCGAGGCGGCCGACGGCCCCGGCGCCACGGCCGTCGCCGAGATCGCCACCCGCCACTCGGTCGCGGTCGCGGTCGGATACCCCGAGCGGGACGGCGAGCGGATCTTCAATTCCGTCCAGCTCATCGGCCCGGCCGGAGAGCGCCTCGCGAACTACCGCAAGACCCACCTCTTCGGCTGCTTCGAGCAGCGCTGGTTCACACCCGGTGACCAGCCGGTGGTCCAGGCGGAACTCGACGGCATCCGGATCGGGATGCTGATCTGCTACGACGTGGAGTTCCCCGAGAACGTCCGCGCGCACGCCCTGGCCGGCACCGATCTGCTGCTGGTGCCCACCGCGCAGATGCACCCCTTCCAGTTCGTCGCGGAGTCCCTGGTCCCGGTGCGGGCCTTCGAGAGCCAGATGTACATCGCCTACGTCAACAGGACGGGCCCGGAAGGCGAGTTCGAGTTCGTCGGTCTGAGCGCTCTCGCCGGACCCGACGGAGCTGTCCGCACCCGCGCCGGCCGCGGCGAGGAACTCGTCACCGGCGAGGTCGACCCGGTCCTCCTCAGCGCCTCGCGGGAGGCCAATCCCTATCTGCGGGACCGCCGCCCCGGCCTGTACACCTCCCTGACCTGAGCCTCGAAGCTCCTCCGTCTTCCCCCGCCACAGCTTTCCCGCGCAAGGAGTCCGTACCCCATGACGTCCACGGTGCCCACCGCTGTCCAGCACACCGACGCGCAGCCGCCGATCACCATGTTCGGTCCGGACTTCCCCTACGCGTACGACGACTTCCTCGCCCACCCCGCCGGGCTCGGCCAGATACCGGCCACCGAGCACGGCACCGAGGTCGCCGTCATCGGCGGCGGCCTGTCCGGCATCGTCGCCGCGTACGAGCTGATGAAGATGGGTCTCAAGCCCGTCGTCTACGAGGCGGACCAGATCGGCGGCCGGCTGCGCACCGTCGGCTTCGACGGCTGCGACCCCGAGCTGAGCGCCGAGATGGGCGCGATGCGCTTCCCGCCGTCCTCGACGGCCCTGCAGCACTACATCGACCTGGTCGGACTCACCACCGAGCCGTTTCCCAACCCGCTTTCCGAGGCGACGCCTTCGACCGTCGTCGACCTCAAGGGCGAGTCGCACTACGCGGAGACCATCGACGACCTTCCGCAGGTCTACCGCGATGTGGCCGCCGCCTGGAACGCCTGCCTGGAGGAGGGCGCTGACTTCTCCGACATGAACCAGGCCATGCGCGAGCGCGATGTCCCGCGCATCCGCGAGATCTGGGCGAAGCTCGTCGAGAAGCTCGACAACCAGACCTTCTACGGGTTCCTGTGCGACTCGGAGGCCTTCACGTCCTTCCGGCACCGCGAGATCTTCGGACAGGTCGGGTTCGGCACGGGCGGCTGGGACACCGACTTCCCCAACTCCATCCTGGAGATCCTGCGCGTCGTCTACACCGAGGCGGACGACCACCACCGCGGCATCGTCGGCGGTTCGCAGCAGCTGCCGCTGCGGCTGTGGGAGCGTGAGCCGCAGAAGCTGGTGCACTGGCCGCTGGGCACCTCGCTGGCCTCGCTGCACGAGGGCGAGCCGAAGCCGGCCGTGACCCGGCTGAACCGCACCGCCGGCAACCGGATCACCGTCACCGACTCCTCCGGCGACATCCGCACCTACAAGGCGGCCGTCTTCACCGCGCAGTCCTGGCTCCTGCTGTCCAAGATCGCCTGCGACGACTCGCTCTTCCCCATCGACCACTGGACGGCGATGGAGCGCACCCACTACATGGAGTCGTCCAAGCTCTTCGTCCCCGTCGACCGGCCGTTCTGGCTGGACAAGGCCGTCGACGGTCAGGGCAACGCCACGGGCCGCGACATCATGTCGATGACCCTGACCGACCGGATGACCCGCGGCACGTACCTGCTGGACAACGGGCCCGACAAGCCGGCCGTCATCTGCCTCTCGTACACCTGGTGCGACGACAGCCTCAAGTGGCTGCCCCTGTCCGCGAACGAGCGGATGGAGGTCATGCTGAAGTCTCTCGGCGAGATCTACCCGAACGTCGACATCCGCAGCCACGTCATCGGCAACCCGGTGACCGTGTCCTGGGAGAACGAGCCCTGGTTCATGGGGGCGTTCAAGGCCAACCTGCCCGGGCACTACCGCTACCAGCGCCGCCTGTTCACCCACTTCATGCAGGACCGCCTGCCGGAGGACAAGCGCGGCATCTTCCTGGCCGGTGACGACATCTCCTGGACCGCGGGCTGGGCCGAGGGCGCCGTGCAGACCGCGCTGAACGCCGTGTGGGGTGTGATGCACCAGCTCGGCGGTTCGACCGATGCCACCAACCCGGGCCCCGGCGACGTGTACGACGAGATCGCGCCCGTCGAGCTGCCGGACAACTGATCCGGACGAACAGAGTTTGTCGCTCCGGCCGGCCGCGATCCGGCCGGCCGGAGCGGCTGTCAACGCGGAGACCGGCGCGGTGCCCGGTCAGGACCAGGGCGTGAGCAGACACCGCCCGACAAGGCCGACGCCCGTGTCCAGCCGCTCGGTGAATTCCTCGGCCAGGCCCGGCAGTTCACGTACGCCCCACAGCAGCCGGGCCGCCGACCAGGCGCCGTCGCGCGCCCTGTCCAGGCTCCACGACCCCAGCAGATGGGTCAGCGGGTCGGCGATCTGCAGCACATCGGGGCCGGGCATCAGATCCTCGCGGATTCGCTCCTCCAGCAGGGTGAGGATGTCGCCCACCCGGTCGAACTCGCCCTCCAGGTCGGCCGGTTCGCACCCCAGCGCCCGGCAGCTGTCCACCACCGCGAGCGCCAGGTCGTGCCCGATGTGCGCGTTGATCCCGGCGAGGGCGAACTGCACCGGGCGTACGCCGGGATGGCGCCGGTACTGGAACAGCGGTCGCCAGCAGGCAGGCGGCCGGCCGCCCGAGGCCACCGCGTCCACGACCGTCAGATAGCGCCGGGCGAAGAGCACATCGAGCGTCACGGCGGCGCGCCGGTCGGGGAACTCTCCCGCGGCGATGCGCCGGCCGATCTCCTCGGTGACCGCCAGATAGACGCGGTTGAAGACCGCGACACCGTCCGTCGCCGGCCAGTGCGTGCGGAAGGTGTGCATGCGCTCCACCACGCAGTCGACCGGGGACGCGCGGCCGGCCGTACGCGATGCGACCTGTTCCCTCATAGGGGCAGGGTCCCAGCAGGCGGCCCGATGACGCGGTGACGGGCCGGGGCGTCCCCGAAACGAGCGATCGAACATGCGCAGCCCCGGTCTCATTCATGAATCGTGCGCGGGGCATTGTCACCCGTACCAGGCCGCTCTACGCTCTCACGGTCCCGTTCATGAATCTCATTCACATATCTGTTGGGAGCGTCAGATGACCGGAAGACCCCGACGGCATACGGGCGTTGTTCTCACGACCCTCGCCGCCTGCGTCGCCGTCCTCGTACCGACCACGCCGTCCCAGGCCGCCACGCCCGGCTCCCACCAGGCGCCCAGGACCGTGGTGATCGACGGCAAGAGGCTCCAGGACGCCAAGAAGCGCCTGGACCGCGGCGACCCGGCGCTCCGCAGGGCGGCGAAGGATCTGCTCGTACGCGCCGACGGCTGGCTCGGGCAAGGGCCCTGGACCGTGGTGGACAAGCCCAAGCCCGCACCCGGCGGCGATGTCCACGACTATCTGAGCCAGGCGCCCTACTGGTGGCCCTCGCAGCCCAAGACCCCCGAGAATCCGTGGGGTTGTCCCTACGTCCAGCGGGACGGCGAGCGCAATCCCGAGGTCGACACCGGCACCGACCGGCCCGACATCGGCAAGGTGGTGGGCTCCACCACCACTCTGAGTCTCGCCTGGTACTACACGGGCGACAGGAAGTACGCCGAGCACGCGTCGAAGATCCTGCGCACCTGGTTCGTGGATCCGGCGACGCGGATGAACCCCAACCTGAACCACGGGCAGTTCATCCCCTGCAAGTACGACGGCCGGGCCATCGGCATCATCGACTTCTCCCAGATGTACACCAGCGTCCTGGACGCCATCGCGATCCTCGGCACAGGAGCGCCCGGCTGGTCCAGGAGCGACCGTGCCGGCATCCGCTCCTGGAACGCCTCGTTCCTGGACTGGCTGGTGAACAGCCCGTTCGGAAAGGAGGAGGCCGCGGCCAAGAACAATCACGGCACCTTCCACGACATGCAGGTCGCCGCTCTGGCCGTCGCCACCGGCGACAAGGCACTCGCCCGCAGAACCGTTCTGGACGCGCGCGCCAAGCGGATCGACCCGCAGATAGCCGCCGACGGCAGCCAGCCGCAGGAGCTCGCGCGGACCCGCAGCTGGCACTACTCGACCTTCGACCTCGTCGCGTACACCCGGCTCGCGGACATCGGCAAGAAGGTGGGCGTGGACCTGTGGTCCTACCGCGGGCCGCAGGGCCAGAGCCTGTTCAAAGCGGTCGACTACCTGCTGCCTGCCGCGACCGCGGCCGCGCCCTGGCCGCACCCGGAACTCGAGTTCTACCGGTACGCGGCGACCGATGTCGTCCATGCGGCGGCCGACGCGGGTGACCGCAAGGCCAAGGCGGCCGTGCCGAAGCTCCAGGCGCCGCCCGGCGGTGATCTCTGGGCGCTGCGGCCGGCCGCGGAACAGCTCGACTCGATCGCGGGCTGACCGGGCGAGCGGGCGGACCCCATGAACGGCTCAGGGCCGGGCCTCAGGACCGGGGCTCGGTGACGGCCCGGTCCTGAGTCTCCCGCTTCGCCTGCTCCCGCCCGGCCGAGCGCAGCACGCCCGCGCCGAGGACCAGGCCGAACGCGAGCGCCGTCACGAGGCAGAAGGAGACCACCAGGCTGGTGGCGTCGGCGACCGCGCCGATCGCCGAGGGCGCGATCAGACCCGAGGTGTACGTGATGGTCGCGACGCCCGCGATGGCCTGGCTGGGGTTGGGGCCGCTGCGCCCGGCCGCGGCGAAGGCGAGCGGTACGACGACCGCGACACCGAGCCCGATGAACCCGAAACCGGTCATCGTCAGTGCCGGATGCGGCGAGAGGATCACCGTCAGACCGCCGACGGTGGCCACCACGCCGCCCCAGCGCACCGTGCGCACCGGGCCGAAGCGGTCCACGACCCGGTCGCCCGCGAGCCTGGCCACCGCCATCGTCAGCGCGAAAGCCGTGGTCGACGCGGCCGCGAGACCGGCGGACGTGTCCATCACGTCCCGCAGATAGACCGCGGACCAGTCCAGGCTCGCGCCCTCCGCGAAGACCGCGCAGAACCCCACCGCGCCGATGACGACGGCCGACCTGGGCGGAAGCGCGAACCGGGGCGGCGGTTCGTCGTCGGGCGCGCTGCGCAGATCCAGCACCCACTGGCACGCGACCAGGCCGAGAGCGGTCAGGGTCACGGCCGCGATGGCGTGGTGCAGCCGTGCGTCGCTGCCCAGATGGGCCGCGAGGGTGCCGCCGGCGGAGCCGATCAGGGCGCCTGCGCTCCACATGCCGTGCAGGCCGGACATGATCGAGCGGTCGAGCCGGTTCTCGGTCTCGACACCGAGGGCGTTCATCGCGACGTCGGACATGCCCGCGGTGGCCCCGAACACGAACAGTGCCCCGCAGAGCGCCAGTACGCCGGGGGCGAGGGACGGCAGGATCAGCGCGAGGGTCCACAGGGTGAGCAGCCCGCGCAGTGCGTTGCGCGCGCCGAACCGGTGGGTGACCGCGCCGGCCAGTGGCATCGCCACGGAAGCGCCGAGCGCGGGGAAGGCGAGAGCGAGACCGAGTTGTCCGGCGCTGACCGAGGCATGGTCCTGGATCCAGGGGATCCGGGTGGCGAAACTGCCGGTCACCGCGCCGTGCACACAGAAGACCGCGGCCACGGCGTACCGAGCCCGCTTCAACTGCCGCTGCCCGAAGGGCACCTCGTCGGCCATGCACTTGCTCCTCCCCGTCATTGTGGTGCGTAAACTATCAGGAACCCTGCCTGATAAATAGTGGGCCGGAGTGATCTGGAAGGATCCAGGCATGCCCGCATCCCCCAGTACCGCGCGAGCCATCAACGACCGGCTCGCGCTGCAACTGCTGCAGCACGAGGGCCCGTTGACGGCGGGGCAGCTGAAGATCATGACCGGTCTGTCCCGGCCGAGCGTCGCCGATCTGGTGGAGCGGCTCCAGCGGTCCGGGCTGATCCAGGTCGTCGGCGAATCCGGCGCCGAGCGGCGCGGCCCGAACGCCCGCCTGTACGGGATCGTCGCCGACCGCGCGCACCTCGCCGCCCTCGACGTCCGCACCGAGGGCGTGTCGCTCGTCGTCGCCGATCTGCTCGGCGTCACGCTCGCCGAGGCCTCGCTGCCCATCAGTGACGACACCGGTACCGAACCCGCCGTCGAGCAGGCGGCGGCACTGCTGGAGCGGACAGCGCGCGAGGCGGGCGCCGCCCGGCTGCACAGCGTCGGCATCGGCGCGCCGGGGCTGATCGACCCGGTGACCGGGGAACTGCGCGACACCTCGGGGCTGCCCGCCTGGCACCGCCGCCTCGTCGCCGCGCTGCAGGAGCGGCTGCCGGCCCGGGTCGTCGTCGAGAACGAGACCAACCTCGCCGCGGTCGCCGAACAGCGCGGGGGTGCGGCCCGCGACCGGGACACCTTTGTCTTCCTGTGGCTCGGCCACGGTGTGGGCGCGGCGCTCTTCCTCGACGGCCGGCTGCGCCGGGGCGCGTCGGGCGGCGCGGGAGAGATCGGGTTCCTGCCGGTGCCCGGCACCGACGCCCTGCCGTCCGCGCAGGACTGCGGCGGCGGCTTCCACTCGCTGGCGGGTTCCGCGGCGATATGTGCACTGGCCGGGGAGTACGGCATCGAGGCTCACGTCGACCGCGGCCCCGCGGCGGCGGCCCTGGTGGCCGAGGCGGTGGCCGCGGGCCGCACCGACTTCCTCGACGCCCTGGCCCACCGCCTCTCGCTCGGCGCCGCCGCGGTCGCCTCGGTCCTCGACCCCGGCTGCGTGGTCCTCGGCGGCGAGGTCGGCCACGCCGGGGGTCCGGAACTGGCTGCGCGGGTCGAGTCGAAACTGGCCGCGCTGACGCCGCTGCCCACGCAGGTGAGGGCGGGTGAACTGGGCGGCGATGCGGTGCTGCACGGCGCTTTGCTGACGGCCCGCGAAGCGGCCCAGGACGAGCTGTTCGCACCGGGCGCGTGAGCGCGCTGCTCGCGTAGCGAGCCTGAGGTGCGCCGCGCGGGAGGGGGCGGGGCGGTCGCGGGTTGCGTCGGCCGGAATCGCCGCGCCGCGCCGAGTGGCGGGGCAGTCCCGGGTGCGTCAGCCGGGCCCCGGCGCTGCGTCCGACGGGCGGCCCGTGAGGCGGCTCAGGGCGAGCTGTTCGCGTCGGGGGAGCGCTCGCGTAGCGAGCCTGCGTCTGCCACGGGTGCGCCGCGCCGCGCGGGAGGGCGGGCGGTCGCGGCCGGCGCCGACTGGAAACATCGCGCGGCAGGAGCGGGCCGCGTCGGCCGGGATCATCGCGCCGCGTCCGACCGTCGAGGCGCGAGCGTGCGCGCACGGCAGGCGCCCGGCAGCGGCAAGGGCCGGTCTCCGCCGCCGGGCGGTCCGCACCCCCGCGCGTGCGCGGAGGTGCGGCAGAGACTAAAAGGACTAGACCAGTGCGTCAATAGGTTCGAACCGGGTAGCGCTCAAGGGTGGTTCGAGGTGGACTCCGTGACCTGCGCCTAGACTTGTGAGTCAGCACACAGCTGTTCACTCGCATGGCCCACGCCCAGACGTGGCAGACTTGCCCTGTATCAGCAGCAGCGCACTCCGGGGTCGGTGCAATTCCGAACCGGCGGTTACAGTCCGCGACCCGTCCGCATCCAGCGGCCGGTTGACCAGGTGAAATTCCTGGACCGACGGTTAAAGTCCGGATGGGAGGCAGTGCGCGGCGGGCGGCCCTTTCCGGCACGTCGGCCGTAGTGGCCGATCGCCATTTTGCGGCGATCGGTGTGCTCGGCCCAGGCGCAGCCGTATCGGTGATCTCCCGCTCTCTGTCGTCGATCGACAGCCCCGGAGTCCGTGCCCGAAGAGGCAGGAGGACCCGGTGGCCACCGCAGCCGACATCACCGCCATGCGCCGAGCGATCGAGCTCGCCGCCCGCGGACTCGGCTCCACCAGCCCCAACCCGGTCGTCGGGTGTGTCGTCACGGACGCCTCCGGACAGGTCGTCGGCGAGGGTCACCACGAGCGCGCCGGCGGCCCGCACGCGGAGATCCACGCCCTGCGCGCAGCGGGCGAGCGCGCCCGCGGCGGTACCGCGTACGTCACGCTCGAACCCTGCAACCACACCGGCCGCACCGGCCCCTGCGCACAGGCACTCATCGACGCCGGAGTGAGCCGCGTCGTCTACGCCGTCGGCGACCCGAACCCGCAGGCCACCGGCGGTGGCGACACCCTCCGCGCAGCCGGCGTCCGGACCGGAGCCGGGCTGCTCGCCGACGAGGCCGAGGCCGGCAACATCGCCTGGCTCACCTCGGTACGGCTCGGCCGCCCCTACGTCCTGTGGAAGTACGCCGCCACCCTCGACGGCCGTATCGCCGCCGCGGACGGCACCAGCCGCTGGATCACCTCGCCCGAATCCCGCGCCGACGTGCACCGGCTGCGTGCCGAGGCCGACGCCGTTGTCGTCGGGGCCGGTACCGCCCGTGCCGACGACCCGCACCTCGCCGTGCGCGGCATCGCGGACGCCGTACAGCCGCTGCGGGTCGTCGTCGACACCGAGGGCACCGCCGTGAAGCCCGGCGCCCGCGTCCTCGACGACACCGCGCCCACGCTGATCGCGGTCGCCGACGACGTGACCGGCGACCTGCCCGACGTCGTCCACCTGCCGAGGGCCGGGCGCGGGCTGTCCGTACCCGCTCTGCTCGCCGCCCTCCACGAGCGCGGTATCCGGTCGGTCCTGCTCGAAGGCGGCCCGACCCTCGCCGGTTCGTTCGTCGCCGCGGGCGCCGTCGACAAGGTCGTCGGCTATCTCGCGCCCGCCCTGCTAGGTGCCGGCTCGGCCGTACTCGGCGACGCCGGAATCCCCACGATGGCCCGGGCGTTGCGCCTCGATGTCGTCGAAGCCGTCCGCATCGGCCCCGATCTTCGTATCACTGCCACTCCAAAGGAGCGCTGAACGTGTTCACCGGAATCGTCGAAGAACTGGGTGAGGTCACCGCCGTCGAGAACCTCGGCGACTCCTCCCGCTTCCGACTGCGCGGCCCCCTTGTCACGGACGGCGCCAAGCACGGCGACTCGATCGCCGTCAACGGCGTCTGCCTCACCGTGGTCGAGCTCGGCGACGGCGACTTCACCGCGGACGTGATGGCCGAGACGCTGAACCGCTCCAGCCTCGGCGCCCTGGAGCCCGGCTCCCGCGTCAACCTGGAGCGGCCCATGGCCGTCGGCGGACGCCTCGGCGGACACATCGTCCAGGGCCATGTCGACGGCACCGGCACCATCGTCGAGCGCAAGCCGTCGGAGAACTGGGAGATCGTGAAGGTCTCCCTCCCGGCCGACCTCACGCGCTACGTCGTCGAGAAGGGCTCCATCACGGTCGACGGCGTCAGCCTCACCGTCGTGGACGCCGGCCCGGACTACTTCACCATCAGCCTCATCCCCACCACCCTCGCGCTGACCACACTGGGCAGCAAGGGACCCGGCGACCCGGTCAACCTCGAGGTCGACGTCATTGCCAAGTACGTCGAGCGGCTGCTCGGCACACGCACGGAGGAGACGGCCCGGTGAGCGCCCTGTCCTGGCTCAACTCCGAGGCCTTCACGGCCTTCGACCAGCACATCCTGTGGTCCGACATGATCGGCAACGCCGTCGGGCTGACAGCACTCGCGCTCGGCTGGCGGCGCTCGATCTGGACGTGGCCCGCCCAGTTCGCCTCCGGAGTCATCCTCGTCGCGGCATACGCCTCCGCCCAGCTCAGCGGCGGAGTCGGCAAGCAGCTCCTCGTCATCGGCGTGGCGCTGTGGGGCTGGCGGCAGTGGACCCGTGGCAGGCAGCAGGCCCAGGACGGCACCATCGCCGTCCGCTTCGCCACCTGGAAGGAGCGCGGCATCCTCGCCGCCGGCGCCCTCGTCGGAACGCTCGCCGTGGGCGGCCTGTTCACGCTCTACCCGTCGCTGTCGTGGAGCCCGTGGGCGGACGCCTACATCTTCGTCGGCACGCTCGTCGCCATGGTCGCCCAGGCACGCGGCCTGGTCGAGTTCTGGTTCGCCTGGCTGCTCGTCGACATCGTCGGCGTGCCGCTGGCCTTCAACAGCGGCCTGGCCTTCTCCGGCTTGGTCTACGTGGTCTACTTCGCGCTCGTCCTGTGGGGCCTGCGCGACTGGTGGCTGCGCTCCCGCGTGAGCGTCGAGCCCGCTCTGGAAGGAGCAGCAGCATGACCTCCCGCACCTCTCCCACCACCGCCCCGGCCGAACAGCCCCAGGACGCCCCGCAGATGCCGTGGTACTCCATCGACAACGTCGAGGACTTCGCGCTCGACCCGGTCGAGCAGGCCATCCGCGACATCGCCGCCGGACGCCCGGTCGTGGTCGTCGACGACGAGGACCGCGAGAACGAGGGCGACCTCGTCATCGCCGCCGAGAAGGCGACCCCCGAGATCGTCGCCTTCATGATGAGCGAGTGCCGCGGGCTGATCTGCGCGCCGATGGAGGGCGACGAGCTCGAGCGGCTCGAACTTCCCCAGATGGTCGTGCACAACACCGAGTCCATGCAGACGGCGTTCACCGTCTCCGTCGACGCGGGCCCCGCCCACGGCGTCACCACCGGCATCTCCGCCGCCGACCGGGCCACCACGCTGCATCTGCTCGCCGGTGGCCGGGCCGAGGCCTCCGACTTCGTCCGCCCCGGCCATGTCTTTCCGCTGCGCGCCAAGCCCGGCGGGGTGCTCGTCCGCAACGGCCACACCGAGGCCGCCGTGGACCTCGCCCGCCTCGCCGGGCTGCGCCCGGCCGGCGCGATCGTCGAGATCGCCGGCGAGGACGGGGTCATGCTGCGGCTGCCCGAACTGATCCCGTTCGCCCGCAAGCACGGACTGACGATCATCTCCATCGAGGACCTGATCGCCTACCGCCGCTCGTCCGAGCCGACCGTCAAGCGGGAGGCCGCGGTCAATCTGCCCACCTCCTTCGGGCAGTTCACGGCCTACGGATACCGCTCCACCGTCGACGGCATCGAGCACGTCGCCCTCGTCCACGGCGACATCGGAGACGGTGAGGACGTCCTCGTCCGGGTCCACTCCGAATGCCTCACCGGCGACATCTTCCACTCGCAGCGCTGCGACTGCGGACCCCAGCTCGAGGCGTCCATGCAGCACATCACCGACAACGGCCGGGGCGTCGTCGTCTATCTGCGCGGCCACGAGGGCCGCGGCATCGGTCTGCTGTCCAAGCTGCGCGCATACGAACTGCAGGAGCAGGGCCGCGACACGCTCGACGCCAACCTCGAACTGGGCCTGCCCGCCGACGCCCGCGACTACGCGGCAGGCGCCCAGATCCTCGAGGACCTCGGCGTCCGCAGCCTGCGGCTGATGACCAACAACCCTGACAAGATCGCCGCGCTCGTCCGGCACGGTCTGACCGTGCACGGCCGGGAGCCGATGCCCGTCCAGGCGGGCGAGCACAATCTCCGGTACCTGCGCACCAAGCGGGACCGGATGGGACACGACCTGCCCTGGCTCGACGCCACCAGCGCGTCGTCCGCCTGCGGCAACCAGTAAAGCCAGTAAGCGTCAAGGAGAGACATGAGCGGCAAGGGTGCACCCGAACTGTCCGTACGCAACTGCAGCGACCTGCGGGTGGCGGTCGTCGCGGCCCAGTGGCACGAGAAGGTCATGGACGGACTCGTCGACGGCGCCCTGCGCGCCCTGCACGAGCTGGGCATCGACGAGCCGACGCTGCTGCGCGTCCCCGGCAGCTTCGAGCTCCCCGTGGTCGCCAAGGTGCTGGCGGGCCGCGGCTACGACGCGGTCGTCGCGCTCGGCGTCGTCATCCGGGGCGGTACCCCGCACTTCGAGTATGTGTGCCAAGGCGTCACCGCCGGCCTCACACAGGTGTCCGTGGAGACCGGTGTGCCGATCGGCTTCGGCGTGCTGACCTGCGACACCGAGGAGCAGGCACTGGAGCGCGCCGGGATCGAGGGATCGAAGGAGGACAAGGGCCACGAGGCGGTGACCGCCGCGGTGGCCACCGCGGCCACACTGCGCTCGGTCAGCGAACCCTGGCGCTGAGTGGCGCGGGCCCACCGTTTACCCTGAGACCATCATGGCGAACAAAACCTTCGAAGAGCTCTTCGTCGAGCTGCAGCTCAAGGCGAAGAACGGCGACCCCGCCACCTCCCGTACCGCCGAACTGGTGGACAAGGGTGTGCATGCCATCGGCAAGAAGGTCGTCGAGGAGGCCGCCGAGGTCTGGATGGCCGCCGAGTACGAGGGCAAGGAAGCCGCCGCCGAGGAGATCTCGCAGCTGCTGTACCACGTCCAGGTGATGATGGTCGCGCGCGGGATCTCCCTCGACGACGTCTACGCCCACCTCTGAGCAGCCCGTACCGCAGAACACTCCCTCCGCACGCAAAGGAAGCCCGTCTCATGCTGCGCATCGCCGTCCCCAACAAGGGTTCACTGTCCGGACCTGCGTCGGCGATGCTCCATGAGGCCGGCTACCAGCAGCGCAAGGAGTCGAAGGAGCTCGTCCTCGTCGACCCCGAGAACGAGGTCGAGTTCTTCTACCTGCGGCCGCGTGACATCGCGATCTACGTGAGCTCGGGCCGGCTCGACATCGGCATCACCGGCCGCGATCTGCTGCTGGACTCCGGCGCCAACGCCGAGGAGATCCTTCAGCTCGGCTTCGCCCGCTCCACCTTCCGCTACGCCACCAAGCCCGGCACCGCGTCCGGCGTCGGCGACTTCGGTGGCATGACGATCGCCACCTCCTACGAGGGCATCGTCGCCAAGCACCTCGCCGACAGCGGCATCGACGCCTCGGTCGTCCACCTCGACGGAGCGGTCGAGACCGCCATCGAACTCGGCGTCGCCCAGGTCATCGCGGACGTCGTCGAGACGGGGACGTCGCTGCGCAACGCGGGCCTCGAGGTCATCGGCGAACCGATCATGAAGTCCGAGGCGGTCGTCATCCGGCGCGCCGGCGCCGACGCCGAGAACCCGCAGGTCCAGCAGTTCCTGCGGCGCCTCCAGGGCGTCCTGGTCGCACGCAGCTACGTGATGATGGACTACGACTGCCGCGTCGAGAACCTGGAACAGGCCGTCGCCCTCACCCCTGGCCTCGAGTCTCCGACCATCTCGCCGCTGCACCACGAGGGCTGGGTCGCGGTCCGCTCCATGGTCGCCGCCAAGGAGGCGCAGCGGATCATGGACGATCTGTACGACCTGGGCGCCCGCGCCATCCTGACCACGGCCATCCACGCCTGCCGGCTCTGAGGACCACCGACACCATGGCCGCTCCCGAAGTCCCCGCGCTCCCCGTCACGTTCAGGCCGACCGCCACCCGGATCGTCCTGTTGAGCGTTGGCGCAGCAATGTTCCTCGTCATCACCGCCGTCGCCCTGCTGCTGGAGAACGTCAGCGCGGGGGAGCGGAGCAGCTTCATCTTCACCGCGCTGCTCTTCTTCGGCGTGCTGGCCCTGCTGTCCAGGCCCAAGGTCGTCGCGGACGAGAGCGGCATCACCGTCGTCAACCTCACCCGCACCCGTCGGCTGGAGTGGGCGGAGATCCTCCGCGTCAACCTCCGTCCGGGTGACCCCTGGGTCTTCCTCGATCTGAGTGACGGCACCAGCCTTCCCGTCCTCGGTATCCAGCCCGGAATCGCCAGGCAGCGGGCCGTCAGCGACGCCCGCTCGCTGCGCGCGCTCGCGGAGTCCCGCGGCGGCTCGGACGATCACTGAGCGTACCGAGCGGCGATGCCCCTGCCGCGTCCGCGGCTTGCTTGATTACTCTGGTGACGGCGGCGCCGAGCGCGCCCCGTCCCGCATCCCCCGGCCGAAGCGGCCCGCGGGACTCCTGCGACCCGAGGAGTGACTCCCTCCAGCAATGGACGGATCGTCCGGTAGTACCTGCGCCGCCCCCTCACAGGAGGCGGCGGCATGATCACCCCCCTGTTGCTGCTCGCCGCAGCGTTCCTTCTGATCCTCGCCAACGGATTCTTCGTGGCAGCCGAGTTCGGGCTGGTCACCGTGGAGCGGCCCGACGCCGAACGGGCCGCCGCCGAAGGTGACCGTCGCGCCCGCAACGTCGTCCGCGCACTGCGCGAGCTGTCGTTCCAGCTGTCCGGCACCCAGCTCGGCATCACCATCACCTCGCTCGTCGTCGGCATGCTCGCCGAACCGGCGCTCGCCCAGCTGCTCGACGGGCCGCTGACCGCGACCGGACTGCCCGACGGCGCCGTCTCCGGCGTCGCGGTGGTGACCGGCATGCTGCTGGCCTCCGCCGTCCAGATGGTCATCGGCGAACTGGTGCCCAAGAACTGGGCCGTGTCCAGGCCGCTGCAGGTCGCGCGGTTCGTCGCCGGCCCGCAGCATGTGTTCTCGGCCCTCTTCCGCCCGGTCATCTCCCTGCTGAACTCCGCGGCCAACCGCCTCGTACGACTGTTCGGCGTCGAACCCACGGCGGAGCTGGCGTCTGCCCGTACCCCCGGCGAGCTGGTGTCCCTGGCCCGCCATTCGGCCCGGGCCGGCGCGCTGGAGCAGGACACCGCGGACCTGTTCGTCCGCACGCTCTCGCTCGGACACCTCACCACCCAGCATGTGATGACCCCGAGGGTGAAGATGAGCTCCCTGCAGAGCGACGCCACGGCGGCGGACGTCCTCAATCTCACCCGGGCGACCGGCCTGTCCCGCTTCCCCGTCTACCGGGAGCGCATCGACGAGATCGTCGGCATGGTGCACCTCAAGGACGCTCTCGCCGTCCCGGCCGAGCAGCGCATGCGCACCCGGGTCGACCAGGTCGCCGTGCCGCCGTTGCTGGTGCCCGAGACGCTGCCCGTCCAGCAGCTGCTGGAACGGCTGCGCAGCGAGCAGCCCATCGCGGTGGTCGTGGACGAGTACGGCGGCACCGCCGGAGTGGTCACCCTCGAGGACATCATCGAGGAGCTCGTCGGCGAGGTCCGCGACGAACACGACGGCGAGGACGACGCCCAGCCCGAACTGGCTCCGGTGGCCGCGGAGGACGGGCGCGCTGCCTGGGAGGCGGACGGCAGCTGCCGCGTCCTCACCCTGCGCCGGATAGGCCTCGACGTGCCCGACGGCCCCTACGAGACCGTGGCCGGACTCGTCGCCGACCTGCTGGGGCGCATCCCCGCTCCCGGCGACAGGGCCGAGCTGCCTGGCTGGCGGCTGTCCGTCCGGCAGGTGGACCGCTACCGCGCCGAGCGCGTGCGCCTGGTGCGCATCGCCGACATCCCGGCATTGACGGAGGCCGTGCGATGAGCATGCTCCAACTGGTGTTCGCCCTGCTGCTGGTGCTCGCGAACGGCTTCTTCGTCGGCGCCGAGTTCGCCCTCGTCTCCGTGCGGCGCAGCCAGGTCGAACCACTCGCCGCGGAGGGTTCCTCCCGCGCCCGTCAGGTGCTGCACGGC
Source organism: uncultured Actinomycetota bacterium (assembly GCA_963836215.1). Classification (GTDB taxonomy): domain Bacteria; phylum Actinomycetota; class Actinomycetes; order Streptomycetales; family Streptomycetaceae; genus Streptomyces. The sequence goes on along the minus strand of CAWIIU010000005.1, from coordinate 1,161,412 downwards.
CTGGAGAACCTGCCGCAGATGATGGCCGCCGCCCAGTTCGGCATCACCATCTGCTCGCTGACCCTCGGCGCGGTCGCCGAACCGACCGTCGCGCATCTGCTCGAGCCCCTCTTCCACGCGGCCCATGTCCCCGAAGGGCTGATCCACCCCCTCGGCTATGTGATCGCGCTCGCGGTCGTCGTCTTTCTGCACCTCGTCATCGGCGAGATGGTCCCGAAGAATCTCGCCATGGCCGCCCCGGAGAAGACGGCGCTCTGGCTCAGCCCCGGCCTGGTCGCCTTCGCCCGGCTGTGCCGTCCCGTCACGGTGGCGCTCGGTGCCTGCTCCCGGCTGGTGCTGCGCGCGTTCCGGGTCGAGCCGAAGGACGAGGTCGACGCGGTCTTCACCAGCGACCAGCTGGGACAGCTGGTGGAGGACTCGGGCCAGGCCGGGCTGCTGGATCCGGCCGAACAGGAGCGGCTCGAGGACGCGCTGGAGCTGGGCAGCCGCCCGGTCACCGACGTACTGATCGCGCGCGCCCAACTGGTCACCGTCCCGCCGTCCGTCACCCCGCGCCAGATCGAGGAGCTGACGGTACGCACCGGCTACTCCCGCTTCCCGGTCTGCGCGGACGGTACGGGGCCCTTCATGGGCTACCTCCACGTCAAGGATGTCCTCGACCTGGAGGACCGGGAGCGGGCCGTTCCCCAGCACATCTGGCATCCCATGGCCACGCTGCGCTGCGAACTGCCGCTGGACGACGCCCTCACCGTCATGCGCCGGGCCGCCACCCATCTCGCCCAGGTCGCCGACGCGACCGGGCAGGTGCAGGGTCTGGTCGCCATGGAGGACGTACTGGAGATGCTGGTCGGCGAGGTCCGCGACCCGTCGCACCGGATCACCGTCCCGCGGACGGCCCGGATCACGCCGACCGCTCGGGACACCGCGCTGGTCAGCTGAGCCCCGGGACCCGGCAGAGGCTCAGACCGGTGGAGGTTCCTGCGGGCCGCGGTCCATCGGACCGCGGCCCGACAGGACCTCTCCGTACGCCTGCATCAGATCGGGCAGCCGCAGCGTCGACAGATCCTCCCGGCCCGGCGTGCCCGGATACCCGGACAGCCGCAGATCGCGGTACGCACAGCTCTTCTCGTACAGGGTGCGCAGGAAGCGGCCGTTGCCCAGCTCGTCGATCCAGCCCTGGTCGACCACATGGCCGCTGATGGAGCGCAGCTCGTCGACGCACTCCTCGTCCCACACGTCGCCGTTCTCCGCCGCCAGCACCTCGCCGATCGCGGTCAGCTCCAGCGGCCGGTAGGAGGGGAAGTCCACCCGGCTCGTGAAACGGGAGGAGAGGCCGGGGTTGGTGGCGAGCAGGCGGTCCATGCCCTCGGGATAGCCGGCCAGGATGACCACGAGATGGTCGCGGTTGTCCTCGGCCCGCTTCAGCAGCACCTGCAGGGCCTCGTCGCCGTACGCGTCGCCCTTGCTGTAGCCGGAGTTGGACAGGCTGTACGCCTCGTCCACGAACAGCACCCCGCCGAGCGCCGAGTCGATCAGCTCATTGGCCTTCACCGCTGTCTGGCCGAGGAACTCGCCCACCAGATCCGAGCGTTGGGCCTCCACCAGATGGTCGCCGCCGAGGAGGCCGAGCGCATAGAAGACCCGGCCGAGGATACGGGCGACCGTGGTCTTGCCGGTGCCGGAGGGCCCGGAGAAGACGAAGTGGCGCTTCGGCGGCTGCACCGGCAGCCCCTGGCCGGCCCGCAGCCGGGCCATCTTCAGCTGCGCCGACAGGGCCTTGACCTGCCGCTTCACCGGCTCCAGCCCCACCATCCGCTCCAGCTCCGCAAGCGCCTCGGCGAGCAGTACCGGGTCCGTGGGGCCGGCCGGGAACAGAGGCGGCGCGGGCTGGGCGGGCTGGGCGGGCACGACGGCCTGCCGGCGGAGGATGCTCTCGGGCGGTACCACCGGCACCGAGCCCGGCGCCTGCGTCTGCGGATCGACGCCGATGCGAGCCTCGGCGGCCACCGACCCGTCGCCGTCGGCCTGGGCGTCCACCGCATCCTGGCCGAACCCCGCGAGGGACACCGCGAGCCCGGCCGACTCGTCGTAGCCGTCGATCCCGTCGTACTCGGCGATCGCCGCGAGCCGGGCCGAGGTGTCCATGAACGCAGGGTCGATCCGGTGAACCGCCCGGTACAACGGCAGGGCGGCGGCGCTGCGGCCGGTGCCCTCGTGCGCGCGGGCCAGCCAGTAGCGCAGTTCCTTGCGCTGCGGCTGCTCGCTGCGGCAGCGCATCAGCGCGGCCGACAGCAGCGGTTCGGCCTGCCCGTACATCTCCAGGCGCACGCGGGCCATACCGCCGAACAGCCCGGCCTCTATGCCCAGCAGAGGATCGTTCACCAGCGGTTCGGTGTGCCGGACGAGCTGCTCCCAGTCCTTGACGAGGTAGGCACGGCAGGCGTGCAGAAAGCGGACCTGGGGGTCGGCGTCGACCGGGGGCAGTGCGGCGAGCGCGCGGTCGAGTTCGGGCACATGCCGTCCGTCGAGCCAGTGGGAGGCGTGCGCGAGCAGCAGATCGCGGGGGCTCTCGAGGACCGGCTGGACCCACCAGCCCAGCCAGTACCAGGAGTTGAGGGTGCGGCGATGGCGGGCGCGCTGCTCGCCGAAGCGTTCGCGGTTGCGGTACATGCGCAGCAGGGCGGTCGTGGTGTCGACGCGCAGCGCGTGGAGTCCGAGCCAGCCGTCGGCCATCCCCGGGTCCAGACGCACGGCGGTACGGAACTCCTCCTCCGCCTGGGGGTAGGCCCCCATGGTGTAGGCGTCCACGCCGCGCACCCAGGCGAGGTCGGCCGGGGCCGGTGCGCCCTGAGTGCCGATGTCCATCAGGTCCCCCACAAAGTGCACCTGTGCTGTGTCGTTCCGGGGGGCGAGCCCCGGACCCCGGCGCCGAGGGGCGACCGCGGGCCATGCACTGAACCGCCTTGCCGTGGACGGGAATTGACCCCACCGTGGTGCATCGTACCTGCGCAGGGAGGTTGCGCCTAAGGGCACCACAAATGATCAGCCGGGGTGACCGAGGGTAAGCGGAGGCGGTGGTGACACGCCGGCGAGACGGGGGAGAGGGCAGAACGAAGCCCCCGATCACGGGGGAACAACCGGGGGCTTCGCGTCTGCGGCGGCTCCGGAAAGCCGCACATTGGAAACGTAAGACCTGTGCGCCCCGTCGGTCAAGAAGAGTTGAAGCACTCGTAGGGCAGATTTCCGACTGGTCAGTATGGCCGTTAAGACCGGTCACCCTCTGTGATGATTTGGTTCGATCGCGCTGTCGCAGGGGGTCCCGGGAGCACCTCGTATCCCTTGGAACACTCACGAACCAGGGAATGGGCGAACGAACGTGTGGGGTCGGCGTCGAAATGACGAGTCTCCGCCACCGTCCAGTCGTCCCAGAAGGCCGAAAGACCATCCCCGTCGCGTCGGCGGCCCCGTTGCCAGGACTCCTCGGCGCTCTTCTCCATCCACATCAGCCACGCGAGGAACGGGCGCAACTCCGATCGGCCCGCACCCACTCCCTCCAGCAGGACGACGGGCGCCGGTTCCAGCGGTCGCGGGGGGCCGAAGCCGCGCTGGATCCAGTCGTACGGGTCATAGTGTGCGACCTCGCCGTTCGAGAGCGGCCCGATCACCTGGGACAACATTCGGTCGGTCCAGGCGAAGAACTGCTCGTGGGTTGCCAGATCGTCGAGATGCAGCACCGGGGTGCCGCCGAGAGCGGACGCGAGCTGTGCGGCGAAGGTGCTCTTGCCCGAGCCGGCATGGCCGTCGACCGCGATCAGCCGCACGGGCCCGCAGGAGGGCGGCAACGCGCGCAGAACCGGAACCAGCCGTTCGAGGTCGTCCATTCCGCCACCCTACGAGCCCGCCCCGCGAAGCCCGGGAGTGTGCCATTGGAGGGGACCAATATTGGTTGCCACGACGCGGGCCCGGACGCTGGCCCAACGCGGTGGGAGCCCGTAATAGTGGGCCCACTGCAGCGCCTCGACTTGGGGGTCCCATGGCCAGAGCCACTTCCCGCAGAACCGTGCTGAGCGCCGCGATCACCGCCGCGGCCGGCGCCGGTGCACTGTCGTCGTCCGCCGCCGCGGCCCCGGCTCCCGCCGGAAGCGCATCGCACGCCGGTGCCGCCCCGCTCGTCGACAACCACTTCTGGACCTCGTACACCGACTGGCGGTGCGGCACGGCCGCCGGCACCAAGGCCGTCGCGGGCAGCCGTCCCGGCGTCGTCGTCGACATCCCGCTGGGGCGCGTCGACCACACCGATCCGCACACCGGGAAGACGGCGGCCTGGGAGTACGCCACCTGGACCTCGCCGGTCCACCGCTCGCGGGTCCCCGCGACCGAGGTGATCGCCTCCTGGAACGCGCGTACCCCGGCCGGTACCTGGATCCAGATCGAACTGCGCGGCCGCTACTCCGACGGCACGGACACCCCCTGGTTCGTCATGGGCCGCTGGGCGGCGGGCGACGGCGACATCCGGCGTACCTCGCTCGACGACCAGACCGACGGCAAGGCCACCATCTGGACCGACACCTTCTCGGTCGACGATGCGGCGAGCGGCCTGCGGCTGACCACTTACCAGCTGAGGCTGACGCTGTACCGCAGGCCCGGTACCCGTCTCACCCCCACGGTGTGGCGGCTGGGCGCCATGGCGTCGGACGTTCCCGACCGGTTCACCGTGCCCGCCTCCACGCCGAAGCTCGCGCGCGAGCTGCCGGTGCCGCGGTACTCGCAGAACATCCACGTGGGCCAGTACCCGGAGTACGACAACGGGGGAGAGGCCTGGTGCAGCCCGACCTCCTCGCAGATGATCATCGAGTACTGGGGCCGCAGGCCGACGACGGCGGACCTGGCCTGGGTCAACCCGGCCTTCGACGATCCGCAGGTCTGTCACGCGGCCCGCTTCACCTTCGACCATCAGTACGACGGCTGCGGGAACTGGCCGTTCAACGCCGCGTACGCCGCGACCTACCCGGACATGAACGCGGTCGTCACGCGACTGTCCTCCCTGACCGACCTGGAGACGCTGGTGCGCGCGGGTGTCCCGGTCATAACGTCGCAGTCGTTCCTCAAGGAGGAGCTGACCGGCGCGGGCTACGGCACCGCCGGGCATCTGATGACGGTGATCGGGTTCACCGCCGCGGGCGATGTGATCGCCAATGATCCCGCCTCCCCGGGCAACGACGCCGTCCGCAGGGTCTACCGCCGCCGTGAGTGGGAGAACGTCTGGCTGCGTACCAAGCGGTACAACGCGAGCGGAAACGTGGCGTCGGGCACAGGCGGCGTCTGCTACCTCTACTGGCCGGAGCGGCCGACGGCCGCTCAGCGCAAGGCTCTGGCGGCCTTCGGCGTCCACTGACGCGCGGCCGGGGCTCCGGGGGCAGTGACGTACGTCTCTACCCCCGGGGGCCGGGTGGCTGGCACTGTGGTCGGGTCCCCACGGGGATGCGCACCTGCCAGCCGACCGAGCGAGACGCACATGACTTCGAGCGCCACCACCGCAGACCGCGTCCGGGCCCGCACCGGAGGGCCCGACGACGGCCCCGAGATCGTCGAGCACGTCCTCGGCTGGATCCTTGTCGTCGTCCTCGCGATGCTCATCACCCGCCTCGGCCTGTTCTAGCCGGCCGAGCTCGCGGGCCTACGCCTCCACGGCCCCGCCCTTCTTCGAAGCTGACGGAAGGGCGCCGTCACAGGTCTGCCATACTGCGGAGATCCTGTGGCAGTTGGAGACTAGGGCGCAATTTGAATAATAGTCAACAACGCGGTGCGACCGAGAGGTCCCAGGTTCGCCGTGTTGAACTCATCGCAACCGGGCGGAAGTTGTTCGCCGACACCTCCTACGACGCGCTGTCGATGGACGACATCGCGAAGCACGCAGGGGTCGCCAAAGGGTTGATCTACTACTACTTCAAGAGCAAACGCGGCTACTACCTCGCCATCATCGAGGACTCGGTGGCCGACCTCGTCTCACGCGCCGCGAGCGACACCGAACTGCCGCGGGCCCAGCGTGTACGGCGAACCGTCGACGGCTATCTGCGGTACGCCCAGGCCCATGAGGCCGCTTTCCGCACGATCGTCACCGGCGGCGTCGGGTTCGACACCCAGGTGCAGTCCATACGGGACGCGGTGCGCGAGGAGCTCATCGCGACCATCGCCGAAGGCGCGTACGGCAGACGTGACATCCCGATGATCGCGCGGCTGGCTCTGCTGGGCTGGCTCAGCAGCGTCGAGCAGATCACCCTCGACTGGCTCGGTCACCAGGAGCTGGACCGGGACGTCGTCTGTGCTCTGCTGATGCGGCAGTTGCGGGCCACGCTCGGCACCATCGAGGAGTTCGAGCCACAGTGCCCGCAGCCACCGCGCGAGCAGGTACCACCGCCGTACCCGCAGGACGCGGCGGTCCAGGCGTGACACGGCGCCGCCTGCGTCGAGCGGCATGACGCGGGGGCGGGGAGCCCGACCGGCTCCCCGCCCCCGACCCCTGTTACGCCGTGGACTAGTTGATCGCCTTGATCAGCTCACCGTTCGAGGTGTCACCACTCAGCTCCCAGAAGAAGGTGCCTCCCAGGCCCTGCTGGTTCTTGTAGTTCATCTTGGTGCCGATCGTGGCCGGGGTGTCGTAGCTCCACCACTGGTTGCCGCAGTGCGCGTACGCGGTTCCGGCGACCGTCCCGTTGGCCGGGCACTTGGCCTTCAGTTCCTTGTAGTCGTCGATGCCCTGCTCGTACTTGCCGGGGGCCGGCCCCGTCGCCGTGCCGCCGGGCGCCGCCTGGGTCACGCCCGTCCAGCCGCGTCCGTAGAAGCCGATGCCGAGCAGCAGCTTGGAGGCGGGGATGCCGAGACCCTTGAGCTTCTGGATCGCGGCGTCGCTGTTGAAGCCCTCCTGCGGGATGCCCGGGTAGGACGTGAGCGGGGAGTGCGGTGCGGTCGGCCCCTGGGCCGCCCAGGCGCCGAAGAAGTCGTACGTCATCGGGTTGTACCAGTCGACGTACTGGGCGGCGCCCGCGTAGTCGGCGGCCTCGATCTTGCCGCCGGCCGAGGCGTCGGCGGTGATGGCCGCGGTCAGCAGGTTGTTCTGGCCGAACTTCGAACGCAGCGCGGACATCAGGTTCTTGAACGAATCGCGCCCGCTGGTGTCACAGCTCAGACCGCAGGCGTTGGGGTACTCCCAGTCGATGTCGATGCCGTCGAAGACATCGGCCCACCGCGGGTCCTCGACCAGGTCGTAGCAGGACTGGGCGAACGCGGCGGGGTTGGCCGCCGCCTGGCCGAAGCCGCCGGACCAGGTCCAGCCGCCGAAGGACCAGAGGATCTTCAGGTCCGGGTGCAGCTTCTTGAGCTTGCGCAGCTGGTTGAAGCTGCCGCGCAACGGCTGGTCCCAGGTGTCGGCGACGCCGTCCACACTCTGGTCCGCCGTGTAGGACTTCTCGTAGTCGGCGAAGGCGTCGCCGATGGTGCACTTGCCGCCCTGGACATTGCCGAAGGCGTAGTTGATGTGGGTCAGCTTGTCCGCGGAACCGGACGTCTGGATGTTCTTGACGTGGTAGTTGCGGTCGTACACGCCCCATTCGGTGAAGTAGCCGATCACCTTGTTCCCGGCGGCGGCCGGGGCGGCGGCGGATGTCACCTCGGCCTGGGGTGCGTTCTCGCCGGCGGTGGCCACGTGGGCCGCGGTGAGCAGGGTAGCGCCGAGAGCGGCGGTACACGCGGCGGCGATCAGCGCCTTGAGGCGGGCGCGTGGACGATGTGGACCGGACATCGGGTCTCCTCGTGGGGGAGGCGAGCAGGTGGGGGGAGCGCAGCCGGCCGGGTGGGGGAGCACGGCCGGCCGGACGCGCACTTGGCATGAACGCGATGATGCTCGGAAGAACGCTAGAAGGACTAGACCATTGGGTCAATGGTTCGGACCAAGTTCCGTCAGAGCCCGGCGGGAGAGGCGGGCCCGTGACGTAAGTGCGCTGATCGGGCATACTCAACGCGCCACAGCCGCCGTCGAGCCACATCCGTGATCCGGAAAGGCAGCATCGGCCTGGCAGGAAGACCCGGCGGCGCGCCCACACCCTTCGCGCGCGACCGCCGCAGCGCCCGACAGGGAGGAGAGCGCCTCAATGCCCGACCGCGCCCCGCAGCCGGTGGAACGTCAACTGCCCACCGAGGAGTCCAGGGATCTCATCGCCCTGGTGCGCGACATCATCGAGCGGGAGATCGCTCCCCGGGCGGCCGAGGAGGAGGAGTCGGGGCACTTTCCCCGCGAACTCTTCTCACTCCTGTCCGCATCAGGACTGCTCGGCCTTCCCTACGACAGCGAGTACGGCGGCGGGGACCAGCCGTACGAGGTCTATCTCCAGGTCCTCGAAGAACTTGCCGCCGCCCGCCTCACCGTGGGACTCGGCGTCAGCGTCCACTCGCTCGCCTGCCACGCGCTGGCCGGATACGGCTCCAAGGAGCAGCAGGCCGAGCACCTCGCCCCGATGCTCGGCGGCGGCCTCCTCGGCGCCTACTGTCTGTCCGAACCGACGTCCGGCTCGGACGCCGCGTCCTTGCGGACCAAGGCGGAGCGCGACGGCGACGACTGGGTCATCACCGGCACCAAGGCGTGGATCACCCACGGCGGCATCGCCGACTTCTGCACGGTGCTCGCGCGCACCGGCGGCGAGGGCGCCCGGGGCATCACGGCCTTCCTGGTACCCGGGGACGCCGAGGGGCTGAACGCCGCCCGCCCGGAGAAGAAGATGGGCATGAAGGGCTCGCCCACCGCCCAGATCAACTTCGACGGCGTCCGCATCCCCGACTCCCGCCGTATCGGCGAGGAGGGCCAGGGCTTCGCCATCGCACTCTCGGCCCTGGACTCGGGCCGCCTCGGCATCGCGGCCTGCGCCATCGGCGTCGCCCAGGCGGCCCTGGACGAGGCCGTCTCCTACGCCACGGGGCGCGAGCAGTTCGGCCGGCCCATCGCCGACTTCCAGGGGCTGCGCTTCATGCTCGCCGACATGGCGACCCGGATCGAGGCGGGCCGGTCGCTCTATCTCGCCGCCGCCCGGCTGCGAGACGCAGGGCGCCCCTTCTCCCGGCAGGCGGCGATGGCCAAGCTGTTCTGCACGGACGCGGCGATGAGCGTCACCACCGATGCCGTCCAGGTCCTCGGCGGGTACGGCTACACCCAGGACTTCCCCGTCGAGCGCTATATGCGCGAGGCCAAGGTCCTGCAGATCGTCGAGGGCACCAACCAGATCCAGCGCATGGTCATCGCCCGGCACCTGGCCGGCCCCGAGACCCGCTGAACCGAACACCCGGCGCCGCGGTCCCGCCCCTGGCGGGACCGCGGCGCTTTGGTGTGTCGTCTTCCGACTCCGTTGGCCCGCACGGTTCTTGACGTTCCGTCATCCACCGTGCGAGCGGTCCGGGTTCGCGTGGTCTATGCGGCTCGGTCGCTCGTCCGCAGCGGTCGCGAGCCCGGGCCGCCCACGTGCGAGAAGGGCTGCATCCGCCAGTCCAGGCTCTGAGGCAGCGTCAACAGCAGTGCGGTGTCCTGCTCGTGGACCTCCTTGGACTCGTCGGCGGGGCGCGCCTGCGCGGCGGGCCGACCGGTGCCGGAGCACACGGTGAGTCCGAACGGGTTCCACGGAGTGGGGCACAGTGCGTGCTCCGGCAGGACGTCCTCGTCCGCCAGCAGCGCGATCGGCTGTACGCAGTCCGGGCAGATGACCCGGTACATCTCGAAGGTGTCGTACGCGTCCAGCTCGTCCATCGCGATGGCCTCGGCCGGATCGACGGACTCCGGTTCGGGACGTCCGGTCTTCTTGACACTCTGCATGGAGATCTCCCCCTCGGGTGGGCCGACCAGGCACGTGCGGCCTCGACCACAGCAAGCACTTCCCCTCGCGCTCCTGAGGTAACCGCGCGGTCACGACGGAGGCCGCCTCGAACCTGTGGCGTTCGTCACATGCCTGCCGCAGGTGCCCCCGGAGGCCGCAGTCGACTGTGCCGGAAGCGACCTGGGCCTTAAGTTGATCCGCATGGAGGAGCTGGATCGTCAGATCGTGGAATTGCTCGTCAAGGACGGGCGGATGAGCTACACCGACCTGGGCAAGGCCACCGGCCTGTCCACATCGGCGGTGCATCAGCGCGTCCGCCGCCTCGAACAGCGCGGCGTCATTCGTGGCTACGCGGCCGTCGTCGACCCCGAAGCGGTCGGGCTGCCGCTCACCGCCTTCATCTCGATCAAGCCGTTCGACCCCAGCGCGCCGGACGACATCGCCGAGCGGCTCGCCGATGTCCCCGAGATCGAGGCCTGCCACAGCGTCGCGGGCGACGAGAACTACATCCTCAAGGTCCGTGTCTCCACCCCGCACGAACTGGAACACCTGCTCGCCCGCATCCGCTCCCTGGCAGGCGTCTCGACCCGCACCACGGTCGCCCTCTCCACCCCGTACGAGGCCCGCCCGCCGCGTATCTAGGCTGGTGCCATGACCGAGAGCACCGCCCTGCGCGGCGAACACCGCACCGTCCTGCTGCGCCGCGGAGAAGTCCACAGTCCCGCCGACCCCTTCGCCACCGCGATGGTCGTCGAACGAGGGCACATCGCCTGGGTGGGCTCCGAAGGCGCAGCCGACGCCTTCGCCGACGGGGTCGACGAGATCGTCGACCTCGACGGAGCACTCGTCACCCCCGCGTTCACCGACGCACATGTGCACACCACGGCAACGGGCCTCGCCCTCACCGGCCTCGACCTGTCCGGCGCCCTCACCCTCGCCGACGCCCTGCGTCGCGTACGCGAGCACAGCTCCGCCCACCCGGGGGACACGGTGCTCCTCGGCCACGGCTGGGACGCGGCCCGCTGGCCCGAACGCCGTCACCCGACGCGTGCGGAACTCGACGAGGCGACCGGCGGCCGGCCGCTGTATCTGCCCCGTATCGACGTCCACTCCGCCGTCGTCACCACCGCGCTGCTCGACCGGGTCCCCGGCATCACCGACCTGACCGGATATCACCCGGACGAACCACTGACCGCCGCCGCCCACCACGCCGTACGCGCCGCGGCGTACGCGGCCGTCACCCCGGTCCAGCGCGAGGCCGCCCAGCGCGCCGCCCTGGACCGTGCCGCCTCGCTCGGCATCGCGACCCTGCACGAGTGCTCGGGCCCCGACATCGCCGACGAGGACGACTTCACCGGCCTGCTGGCCCTCGCGGACAGCCGTCCCGGCCCACGCGTTGTCGGCTACTGGGCGGAACAGGTCGCGAACGCGAAGGACGCGCAGCGCATCCGTGAACTCGGGGCCCTCGGCGCGGCCGGCGACCTCTTCGTCGACGGGTCCCTGGGCTCCCACACGGCCTGCCTCCACGCCCCGTACGCCGACGCGGCCCACACCGGCGTCGCCCACCTCGACGCCGCTGCCGTGGCCGCCCATGTCACCGCCTGCACCGAGGCCGGCCTCCAGGCCGGTTTCCACGCCATCGGGGACGCGGCACTCACCACCGTCGTCGACGGGGTCCGGGCCGCCGCCGACACCCTCGGCCTGCCCCGGGTGCGGGCTGCGCGGCACCGCGTCGAGCACGCCGAGATGCTCACGCCCGAAACCATCGCGGCCTTCGCCGAATTCGGTCTCACCGCCTCCGTGCAACCCGCGTTCGATGCGGCCTGGGGCGGCGACGAGGGCATGTACGCCCAGCGTCTCGGCGTGGAGCGCGCCCGTACGCTCAACCCGTATGCCGCGCTGCTGCGCGCGGGCGTGCCGCTCGCGCTCGGCTCCGACAGCCCCGTGACCCCGCTCGACCCCTGGGGCACGGTGCGGGCTGCCGCCTTCCACCGCAACCCGGAGCACCGGGTGTCCGTACGCGCCGCGTTCACCGCCCACACCCGGGGCGGCCGGCGTGCCGTGGGCCGTGACGACGCGGGTGTCCTGGTGCCCGGCGCCCCCGCCGACTACGCCCTCTGGCGCACCGCTGAGCTCATCGTCCAGGCCCCCGACGACCGGGTCGCCCGCTGGTCGACGGACCCCCGCTCCGGCACCCCTGGCCTGCCGGATCTGACCCCCGGCACCGAGCTGCCCGTCTGTCTGCGGACCGTCGTCTCCGGGCAAACCGTCTTCGACCGGCCGAACGAGTGACGTACGGACATTTCGTACGGCCGACCGGTGCTTTCGATGCTCGGCCACGACCTGCGGATCTTCGTCGCCGACCTGCACTATTGGGCAAATCGCGCAGATCGCAGGACTGTTGACACGGAGCGCCCGTCGGCGGGTAGGTTCGGCCGAGTCCACCAAAGGACGTCCGACCGGCAGGACCTCCACGCAGTCGTCGAACGCCGCTGGGCCATGGGGCAGTGCGCCGCACCGGGGCACTGCCACTGGGAGCCAGGTCCAGCGCCCGCGCCTCGGGGGCGAGGGAAGGTTTCAGCCGGTGGGGGTCCCTCCTGCTCCGTAGGAGCTCGGGGGAAGGTGTGACCCGGATGGGGCCCGGCGTTCAGTAGACAACGGCTCTCGGTAGACCCGCAGCCAGCGGGTCCCAGGTCGGCCCGAAGGACGCCGGGCCCTGATCCGCACCCGCGGGATCCCTTCTGCCGCCCGCCGGTCCGCCCCTCGTGCGACACCCCAGGTCCGTGCCGTCGCGGCCATGCGCCCGGCGATCGCTATGGTGGGGCTCTGTGCACGGACATTAAGGGGCAGCAGTGAACGACGGCGCTGGGGTCACCCACGACGAAACCCAGGTGCGGCGGTACGGCCCGCTCGGCAAGGCCTTGGTGATCATCCCGACCTACAACGAGGCCGAGAACATCAAGGCGATCGTCTCCCGGGTGCGCTCCGCCGTGCCCGACGCGGACGTCCTCGTCGCCGACGACAACAGCCCCGACGGCACCGGCAAGATCGCCGACGAGATCACGGGCCAGGACGGCCAGGTCCACGTGCTGCACCGCAAGGGCAAGGAAGGCCTCGGCGCCGCCTACCTCGCGGGCTTCGCCTGGGGTATGGAGCACGGCTACGGCGTCCTGATCGAGATGGATGCCGACGGCTCCCACCAGCCCGAGGAACTGCCCCGGCTGCTGACCGCCCTCAAGGGTGCCGATCTGGTGCTCGGCTCGCGCTGGGTCCCCGGTGGCCGCGTGGTCAACTGGCCCAAGTACCGCGAGTTCCTCTCCCGGGGCGGCAGCACCTACTCCCGCTTCCTGCTCGGCGTCCCGATCCGGGACGTCACCGGAGGCTTCCGCGCCTTCCGCGCCGAGACGCTCAAGGGCCTAGGCCTCGCCGAGGTCGCCTCCCAGGGCTACTGCTTCCAGGTCGATCTGGCCCGGCGTGCCGTGGCGGCCGGGTATCACGTCGTCGAGGTCCCGATCACCTTCGTCGAGCGCGAGCTCGGCGACTCCAAGATGAACCGCGACATCGTCGTCGAGGCGCTGTGGCGGGTCACCGCCTGGGGTGTCGGCGACCGGGCGAACCGTCTCCTCGGCCGCAAGTCCGTCTGAACCCGGCCGCCCAGGGCCGGCGATCTTCTTGATCACCCGCTTACGCCGCTCCGGCGGGTGTCCAGGCACACTGGGAGCATGACGACCGGCGCCATGCCCCCCGCAGCCCCGAAGCGCTCACGCGCCCGCACGATCCTTCCGATCGCCGTGGCCGCCTGGGTGGTGCTCGAGATCTGGCTGCTGACCCTCGTGGCCGGAGCGGCAGGGGGACTGACCGTCCTCGCGTTGCTCCTCGGCGGTGCGGTGGTGGGCGCCGCCGTCATCAAGCGCGCGGGCCGACGGGCCTTCAGCAATCTCACCGAGACCCTGCAGCGTCAGCAGAACGGCCAGCCGCCGGCCACCGAGAACGGCAGCACCGGCAACGGCTTCCTGATGCTGGGCGGGCTGCTGATCCTGCTTCCGGGACTGATCTCCGACGTGCTGGGTCTGGCACTGCTGGTGCCGCCCGTCCGCAGATTCCTCGGGCGCTCCGCCGAACGCTCCCTCGAGCGCCGGATGCGGACAGCGGACCCCGGCACCCTGGGCGACGCCTTCCAGCAGGCTCGTATGCACCGCCCGGACGGCAAGGTCGTGCAGGGTGAGGTCATCCGCCAGGAGCCGCAGCACTCCGACCGCGGATCCGCCGACGAGGGCCCGAGGCCTCCGCTGACCCCCTGAGGCCCGGCGGCCCACCGAGGACCCGCGCACACAGCCCCTCCGGAGCGCGCACACAGCAGAGCCGCGGGCCGTCCCACTCAGGGTGGGACGGCCCGCGGCTCTTGATCTTGCGTGATGCTGTTGTAGGTGGAGCCAGATGGTGCGTCGCTGCTGCGGAGTTACGCGGAGCGGATCAGGCGGACTTCCGGCTGTCCCGCGGATGCACGGCGATGTTCATGGCACCGGAGCGCAGGACGGCCAGCCTCTCGGCCAGCACCTCCTCCAACTCCTCGCGGGTACGCCGCTCCATGAGCATGTCCCAATGCGTTCGCGCCGGCTTGCCCTTCTTCTCCTCGGGGCCGTCCCCGTCCACCAGGAGTGCCTGGGCGCCGCACGCCTTGCACTCCCACTCCGGCGGAATCTCCGCCTCGACCGAGAACGGCATCTCAAAGCGATGTCCGTTCTGGCATGCGTACTCCACCGCCTGGCGCGGGGCCAGATCGATGCCGCGGTCCGTCTCGTAGCTGGTAACCACGAGGCGCGTACCGCGGAGAGCTCGCTCACTCATGAATCGTGCCTCCCGGGCTTGTCGCCCACAGGACAGGTGTCGCTGTCGTCGTCATCCGGTCAACGTCCGGTCGGCGGTAAAGATTCCCGTTCCGGGTCATGCGTCGCCCGTCGTGCCGCTGCTTTCCCATTCGACTGGGTACCCACCAGTGCCCGGTTTGTCACATCTGACAGAAAGTGTCACCCAACGATTGCACTTCTTCAGCACGCAGTAACGGTCCGCCTGGCAGGCCAAAGGCGTACACTACCGGCCTTTCACTTCAACGTCTAAATCCGGTCCGGTACGGGGTTGCCCGCGGCGGCCACCGCCCGCCGCACGGGTACCCGTGCCAGCAGGACGAAACCGAGCGCGAAGAAGACCACCAGAGAGATGATCGCGTCCCGATAACTGCCGGTCAGCTGGTACGCGAGACCGAACACCAGCGGCCCGAGCCAGCTGAGACCGCGATCGCTCATCTCGTACGCCGAGAAGTACTCCGCCTCCTTGCCGCGCGGCACCAGATGTGAGAAGAGCGACCTCGACAGGGCCTGGCTGCCGCCGAGAACCAGCCCGATGGCGGCCGCCAGGGCGAAGAACCACACGGGTGCCTTCGCCGGCAGGAAGAATCCCGCCGCCAGAATCCCGGTCCACACGGCCAGTGAGCCGAGAATCGTCCGCTTGGCGCCGTGTGTCCTGGCCAGCCGGCCCATCCCCAGCGCGCCCGCCACGGCCAGCACCTGCACCAGCAGCACCGCGGTGATCAGTGTCGACTGGTCGAGGTCCAGTTCCTCCGAGCCGTAGACCGACGCCTGCGAGATCACCGTCTGGATGCCGTCGTTGTAGATCAGGTAGGCCAGCAGGAACGAGAGTGTCAGCGGATGCCGCCGCATGTCCTTGATCGTCGCCACCAGTTGCCGCCACCCCGAACCGGCCGTGCCCTCGCCGCCGGTGGTGACCCGCCGGTCCCGCAGCCGTCGCAGGGGGATCAGCGTGAACGCGCCCCACCACACGCCCGCCGACGCCAGACAGATCCGTACGGCCTCGGACTCGGAGAGGCCGAACGTGTCGTGACCCGAGTACAGGACCAGATTCAGCACCAGCATCAGCGCGCCGGACGTGTAGCCGAAGGCCCAGCCGCGTGAGGAGACGGCGTCACGCTCGTCCGGTTCCGCGATCTGCGGCAGATAGGCGTTGTACAGGACCATCGACACCGACAGCGAGGCGTTCGCGACGATGAGCAGAAAGGCACCCAGGAGATAGCGGTCGCCGTCGAGGAAGAACATCCCCGCCGTCGCCGTGGCCCCCACGTACGCCGCGGCCGCGAGCAGCGGCTTTTTACGGCCCGTACGGTCCGCCCAGGCGCCGGCCAGCGGCATGAGCAGCACCGCGAGCACCATCGACGCGGACACCGCGTAGGCGAAGACCGAACCCGCACGTACCGGAATGCCCAGCGGATGAACGAAACCGTCCGCGTCGGCCGCGGCCTTGGCCACCGATGTCAGATACGGGCCCAGGAAAACGGTGAGCACGCTCGACGAATAGACGGAGCAGGCGAAGTCGTAGAAGTACCAGCCCCGTTGCTCGCGTCGGCGGTCGCCCGCCTCCGTCTTCGTTCCCGCGATGTCGGCCGCCACCCGCGTCCCCCGCTCGTCCGTGGTGCAGACGCGCGGGTCAGACCCAGACCCCCCGGTCGGTCAGTACCGTGCGCAACGTCTCCAGATGATCGGTCATGATGCCATCCACGCCGAGGTCCAGGAGATCGGCCATCCGATCCGCGTCGTTCACCGTCCACACATGAACCTGAAGACCCCGGTCGTGCGCCGCCCGGACGAACCGGGCGTCCACCATGCGCACGCCGCCCTGGGACTCGGGGACCTGCACGCACACCGCGCCCGCCCGTACCGCGGCCGGGATCCCGAACGACCGCAGCCGCAGCCCCAGTACACCGCGCACGCCGTACGACGTCGCCAGCCGCGGGCCGGCAAGCCGCGCCGCCCGCGCCACCCGGGCCTCCGAGAACGAACCGATGCAGACCCGGTCCCAGGTGCCGGACCGGCGCACGAGGTCGATCAGCGGCACCAGGGCGGACTCCGCCTTGATGTCGATGTTCCAGCGGGCCTGCGGAAACTCCTCCAGCAACTCCTCGAAGAGCGGCAACGGCTCCTTGCCGGCCACGCGTGCCTGCCGCATCTCGCTCCACGGCAGGTCCGCGATACGGCCCCTGGCGTCCGTCACCCGGTCCAGCGTCGCGTCGTGGAACGCGACCAGCCTGCCGTCGGCGGTCGTGTGCACATCGGTCTCGAAGTAGCGGTAGCCGAGACCGGCCGCACGCCGGAACGCGACAGCCGTGTTCTCGATGCCGTCCGCCGAACCGCCGCGGTGAGCGAACGGAATGACAGCGGGATGGTCCAGATAGGGGTGGGGTATGCCGGTCACTTCCGCAGTATCGCCCGTCCCGGTGTCGCTCCGGCCACCACCGTGCTGCCGTCGCCCTGATCGGAGATGGCGAACACGCGCAGGAACACCTGCGCCAGCGGGCCGATGGCCAGCGCGTAGGCGACCGTGCCGATCCCGACCGAACCGCCCAGGACGAAGCCCGTCGCCACCACGGCCACCTCGAGCGCCGTACGCACCAGCCGGATCGAACGGCCCGTGACGCGGTGCAGGCCCGTCATCAGGCCGTCCCGCGGGCCGGGTCCGAAGCGGGCCGCGATGTAGAGCCCCGTCGCCACACCGTTGAGCACGATGCCCACGGCCAGCAGCGGAATCTGCGCCCCCAGGCCGTGCGCCTCCGGGACGAGCGCCAGGGTGCCGTCCATGGCCAGGCCGACGACGAAGACGTTCGAGACCGTGCCGAGTCCCGGCCGCTGCCGGATCGGGATCCACAGCAGCAGCACCACCGCACCGACGATGATCGACACCACGCCGATCGTGATGCCCGTCCGCTCGGCCAGGCCCTGATGGAGCACGCCCCACGGTTCGAGCCCCAGACCGGCGACCACGAGCAGCGCCGAACTCGCCCCGTACAGGGCCAGGCCCGAGTACAGCTGCAGAAGCCTGCGGGTGAGATGCGCGGACCGACCGGCCACGGTGACGCCCCCTGTGGTGGTAGTGGACTGACTCATGACACTCTGTGGCTGTGGAACCCGGCGCAACCATGGCCAATTCGATGAAGGTGGACTGACTTCCATGACTCAGTGGACCTCAGCAGTGGGCGCACCTCAGCTCGCCCGGCAGCTCACCTCGCAGCAGTCCCGCCCCGCGGGCCCCGGCACCCGTAAGCCGCCGGCCTACCGGGCACTCGCCGACGGTATCCGGCTGCTCGTCCTCGAAGGCCGCGTCCCCGTCGCGGCCCGTCTGCCGGCGGAGCGTGAACTGGCGCTCTCCCTCTCCGTCAGCCGCACCACGGTCGCCGCCGCCTACGAGGCGCTGCGCAGCGAGGGCTTCCTCGAGTCGCGCAGGGGAGCGGGCAGCTGGACCGCCGTCCCGGCCGGGAACCCGCTGCCCGCGCGTGGACTGGAACCGCTGCCGCCCGAGTCCCTCGGTTCCATGATCGATCTCGGCTGCGCCGCCCTGCCCGCGCCCGAGCCCTGGCTCACCCGCGGGGTACAGGGAGCGCTCGAGGAACTCCCGCCGTACGCCCACACCCACGGCGACTACCCGGCGGGCCTGCCCGCGCTGCGCCAGATGCTCGCCGACCGCTACACCGAGCGCGGCATCCCGACCATGCCCGAACAGATCATGGTCACCACCGGTGCGATGGGTGCGATGGACGCCATCTGCCATCTCTTCGCCGGACGCGGTGAACGCGTCGCCGTCGAGTCCCCCTCCTACGCGAACATCCTGCAGCTGATGCGCGAAGCCGGCGCCCGTCTCGTCCCCGTGGCCATGGAGGAAGGGCTCGGCGGCTGGGATCTGGCCCGCTGGCGGCAGGTGTTGCGGGATGCGGCACCCCGGCTCGCGTACGTCGTCGCCGACTTCCACAACCCCACCGGCGCCCTCGCCGACGAGGACCGGCGCCGTGGTCTGGTCGACGCGGCACGCTCCGCCGGCACCGTTCTGGTCGTCGACGAGACCATGTCCGAACTGCATCTGGACGACGATCTCGTCATGCCCCGGCCGGTCTGCGCCTTCGATCCGGCCGGCAGCACCGTCCTCACCGTCGGCTCGGCCAGCAAGGCCTTCTGGGCCGGGATGCGCATCGGCTGGGTCCGCGCCGCACCCGATGTGATCCGCTCACTCGTCGCCGCCCGCGCCTACGCCGACCTCGGCACCCCGGTCCTGGAGCAGCTCGCCGTCAACTGGCTGATGCAGACCGGCGGCTGGGAGCAGGCCGTGGCCATCAGGCGGACCCAGGCCCGCGACAACCGCGACGCACTGGTCGCGGCGGTGCGCAGGGAGCTGCCCGAGTGGGAGTTCGCCGTACCCGGCGGCGGACTGACGCTCTGGGTGCGGACCGGGGGGCTGTCCGGCTCCCGGCTCGCCGAGGTCGGCGAGCGGGTCGGTGTGCGCGTACCGTCCGGGCCGCGCTTCGGGGTCGACGGGGCCTTCGAGGGCTTCGTGCGGCTGCCGTTCACGGTCGGCGGTCCGGTCGCCGACGAGGCGGCGGCACGGCTGGCCGCCGCCGCGCGGCTGGTGGAGACAGGCGCGACGACCGGTACGGAGGCACCGCGGACGTTCGTCGCCTGAGTGTCGGCAGTCGCCCGGTCAGCCCTCCGCCGGGACCGGGGCCTGCGACTCCCCACGTTGCGCCGGCTGCTCGGGTTCCGGCCGTGCCACCGGCTCCGGGGGCTCCTCGGACTCCTGCGGTTCCGGGAGCAGATCCAGCACCGCCTGCCGGTGTGCCTCGCTCGTCGCCTCGTCGTACGGGTCGGGTGTGGCCGGCACCTGCAGCCGCAGCACCGGCCCGGTGCCGAGCCGTGCGTAGCCACGGCCCGGCGGGACGTCGGGCGTGGGGGTGGTGTGCGGCGTCGTTCCCAGCACGGCCTCGATCTGCCCGGGCTCTGCGGGCCCGAGCACCACGCGGGCGCGGGTGTGGTTCCGTACGGTCTCGGTCAGGGCGTCCAGGCTGTCGAACTGCTCTGCCACGACCACCGTGACCTGGGCGGCGCGGCCGTGCCGCAGCGGCACCTGGAGCAGCTGCTGCGGATCGGTGTGTCCGTCGGCCGCCGCGAGGTGCCCGAAGATGCTCGGCCGGTCCACCAGGATCCACAGCGGGCGCTTGGTGTCCTCGGGAACCGCGTGTCCGGCCTGGCGGGCGCGGTTCGCGGCGATCAGCCGGCGCTCGGTCTCATGGGCGGCCCACTCCAGGCTGGCGAGCGCACCGGCCAGTCCGCATTCGACGGCCAGTACACCCGAGCGACCGGTCAGGCAGGCGTACTCGCCGGTGCCACTGCCCTCCACGATCAGGACGTCCCCGTGGGCGAGTGCCTGCAGGGCGATCGAGCGGAGCAGGGTCGTGGTGCCGCTGCCCGACTCGCCGACCACCAGCAGGTGCGGCTCCGTGGAGCGGGGTCCGGTGCGCCAGATGACCGGCGGCGCGTCCCGGGTCTCCTCGCCCTGCGTCACCGGCACCGTGCGCTGTACCGCCCCGGCGTCGGTGAAGCCCAGCACGGTCTCGCCGGAGACGGTGACGAAACGCTGGGCGGCGATGGAGGTGGACAGGGCGGGCAGGACGCTCATGACGAGCCGGTTGCCCTCCTCGTCCCAGGTGAACCGGTACTCACGGCCGCGGCCGGACTTGGCGTGCAGCAGCTGCTCGATGCGGCTGCGGGACTCCTCCTCGCCGTCGGTGAAGTACGCCGGGTACTTGACGTGCAGCGACGTCAGTCGGCCGGTGGCGTCGAACTCGTACTCGCTGAAGGGGCCGGACCAGTCGCCGCCGTGGGCGAAGAGCGGTGCCGGGTCTTCGGCGACCGAGAAGTACGGCACGAGGGCTTCGTAGAGCGCCTGGAGCCGTCCGGTCTCCGCCTCGTCGGGCCCGGTCTTCACCGGTTCGCGCATCCGTCCTTTCCAGGCGGCCGCGGCCATCACCGAGATCAGGGCCAGCAGCGGCCCGTACGGGATGAGCGCGACCACCAGGACGGAGGCCGCCACGAGGAAGAGGGTGGGACCACGCCGCTCCTTGGGTGTGGCGGCCCACCGCTGTCCGGCCAGACCGGCCAGCTGCCGCAGGCCGCGGGTGACCGTGATCAGCGGGTGGAGGACGTCGGTGGCGTTGTCGGCGGCCGTGCGCGCGATCTCCCGGCTCCGGGCGATCTGTGCGGTTCCGCTGCTCAGGATGCGGGGGAGTGGTCGCCGGGCCACATCGGTCTCCTGTGGGTGCTGATGCCGGATGGGCTGTGCGGGGCGGGCGGTGTCAGAACTTGATCCCGCCCAGCAGGCTGGCGAGGCTCTGGCTGCCGGCCTTGATGCTGGGGGCGATGGCGGTTCCTGCGAGGAAGAAGCCGAAGAGTGCGCAGACCACCGCATGGGACGCCTTGAGGCCGTCCTTCCTGAAGAACAGGAAGACGATGATGGCGAGCAGCACGACACCTGAGATGGACAGGATCATGAGGGGTTCTCCTGGTTGAGGGGACAGTCACCATGAGTACTTCCAGCCTCACAAGAAGTATCTATGCGATAAAGAGTGCAAAAGAGTGAAAAACGCCGGATTTCACTTCACTGGCTGACATCGCGGTTCCGCTCGAGGGGCACACTGCGCCGTCGCACGGCACAGTGCCTCCCGCGCAGCTGCTCACGGTGATCCTCTGCGGTGGACGGGCCGCCTGGAGCAGACCGGCGGGCAGTACTCTGTCGATTCACCCGTACGGCTCTCGTTGTCGTGCGCCCCAGGTCAACGCAGTGAAAGGCGGTCCCTCCGATGAGCGAGGCCCCGGATCCCGAGGTGATCGAACTCGCGACCAAGGTCTTCGACCTGGCGCGTCAGGGGGAGACCGAGGCGCTCGCCGCGTACGTGGACGCGGGCGTCCCCGCCAACCTCACCAATGACCGCGGCGACACCCTGGTGATGCTCGCCGCCTATCACGGCCACGCCGCCGCGCTGGAAGCCCTCCTCGCCCGCGGCGCGGAGCCGGACCGCCCCAACGACCGCGGGCAGACGCCGCTCGCCGGTGCGGTCTTCAAGGGCGAGGACGCCGTCATCCGCGTACTGCTGGCCTGCGGAGCGGATCCCTCGGCCGGTACCCCCTCCGCCGTGGATACCGCGCGGATGTTTGGGAAGACAGAGCTGCTGGAGCTGTTCGACGGCCGCTGACCCCTTCCGGACAGCCCCCGGGAGGGGGCGCCGTAAATGTGGTCGCGGTGGCGAAATGGGTGGGTCATCATGACGTCGGGCCCTACCTCGGACATCACCGGGGATTCCCCCTGGGGCCACCAATGAGAGGCAGGACGATGGTCTACACCAGGTTGAAGACGACGACGGGCGCCCCTACATGTTGCTGCGCGGCCTAGGTATCTCCCTTCCCCGGTTGCGTCGACAGCTTGATATGAGGCTCTCCCCATGTTCGATCCAGTCATAGCGCCGAGCGGTACGCTCCTCGGCCTGCTGCAGAGGGGCCGCGGCGACGGCACACTCCATGCGCTCGCCGCGCCGCGAGCGGAGGCGCTCGCCGCCCTGAACCACTGCGTGCTCAACGACCCGCGCCACGACTGGCAGGTCGAGAACCGCTCCCTCTACTACGCCCGCCTGTACCTCGACATCAACGGCGGTCTCGAGGAGATCGAGCGGCATCTGTACGACTCCGACGACCACCTCGACACCGACGAGGCCAGGACCGGCCTCACGCTCGCGGTCCTCGGGCACCTCGCCTCGTACGGCAGGGACGACGCCCTCGCGCTGCTCCGCGGCTACGCCGCGACCGGCGCCAACTGGGCCTGGGCCCTCGACGAGCTCGCCCTGCGCGACGACGACTCGGGGCTGCGCTCCCTCGCCGTTCCCGTGCTCGCCCGCTTCCCCGCGACATCCGAAGGCGACGCCGAACTGGCCGTGGCCGTACGCGACGCGTTCGAACCCCGGCCGTGGCGGCTGTGGGCCGAGGACCGGCGCGAAGGCATCGGCGCCCGGGTGCGCGCCGCCCGGGAGGCAGGCTCCTTCGACCGCTGGCAGCGCCAGATGCGACCGACCGGGCCACGGCCCGGATGGAGCGTCCAGGCCGTCTTCGACTGGGCCGACCAGGGCGTCGAGCGCGGCGCCGCACTGCATGTGCCGGCGGCCCGATGCCTGTCCGCCGTCGCCGGGGCCGACGACCGGCCCGCGATCCTCGCCGCCGCACGCGACGGTTCGGACGGCGCGCGCTGCGCCGCCCTGCACTACCTCGCCCAGTCCCAGGACCCCGCTGTCCTCGACCTCGTCGAAGCCGCGGTGACCACCGGCTCCCGCACCGTCGCCGAGGCGGCCGTCTCCGCGTTCGAGCGGATGTGCGGCGACGAAGCCGTCGACCGTGCCCGCGGCTGGGTCCACCGGCCCGACGCGCTCGGCGCGTCCGCCGCGGGCGTCCTCGCCTGCCGCGGCACCGGGGACGACGACAAGCTGGTCCTCGGCGCCCTGCGCGAGACCGTGCGGGCCGACGGGCCCGACGCACCGCTGCTCGCCAGACTCGTCGACGGCGCGGGCCGTCTCGGCGTCGGCAGCGCGGCCCCCGTACTGCGTCACGTCTACCGCGAGACCGCCTCGTCCCAGCTACGGGGCCGCACCGCGCGTGCCCTCGCCGCCACCGACGCCTCCTTCGCCACCGGCTTCGCCGTCGAATGCCTGTGGGACTGCGAGGAGACGACACGGGAAGTCGCCGCGCTGCACGCCGAGACCGGCGATGTGCGCGTCGCCGACCGACTGCGCAGGCTCGCCGCCGACCCGGCCGAGGAGGTCGAGGTGCAGACGGCCGTACGCAGCAGAATCGGCCCGGACATGCCCGCCGTGTGACATTCGGGGCGTGACATCGGGGCGCCGACACAAACGCTCATGGGACGTTCCCCGGGTGGAAAGATCCACGTTGTCGCAGCCACTCCGGGCACGACGACAACACGGGTATGCGTGTCGTCATCATCACCGAGTCCTTCCCGCCAGACGTCAACGGCGTGGCCCACTGCGCCCTGCAGACCGCCCGGCACCTCGCCGTCCGCGGTCATGAACCGCTCGTCCTGGCCCCGGCCGTCGCCGGGGCCGACGTATCCGACCCGAGCGCGCCCTGCCCGGTCGTGCGCGTCCCCTCCCTGCCGCTGCCCGGCTACCCGCAGGTGCGGGTGGCGCTCCCCAGCCGGAAAGTGGCGGCGACGATCGCCGCGCACCGCGCCGATCTGGTCCACCTCGCCAGCCCCTTCGTTCTCGGTGTGCGCGGCATGGCGGCCGCGTCCAGGCTCGGGCTGCCCGCCGTCGCCGTCTACCAGACCGACCTCGCGGGATACGCCCGTACCTACGTCGGCACGGGCGAGAACACCGCCTGGCGGCGCATACGCACCGTGCACAGCGCGGCCGACCGCACCCTCGCCCCCTCCACGGCCGCACTGCGCGACCTGGAGGAACACGGCGTGGAGCGGGTGCGGCTGTGGCCCCGCGGAGTGGACACGGCACGCTTCAGGCCGGAGCTGCGGGACGAGCCGCTGCGCCGCAGCCTCGCCCCGGACGGCGAACTGATCGTCGGCTACGTGGGCCGCCTCGCCCCCGAGAAGCACGTCGAGCTGCTCGCCGGTGCCTGCGCCACACCCGGCGTACGCGTCGTGGTCGTCGGTGACGGCCCGAGCGAGCCGTCCCTGCGCACCGCGCTGCCCGGTGCCGTCTTCCTCGGCCGCCGGACCGGCGACGACCTCGCGCGGATCTTCGCCTCCCTCGACGTCTTCGCGCACACGGGACCGTACGAGACCTTCTGCCAGACCGTGCAGGAGGCGATGGCGAGCGGGGTCCCCGTGATCGCACCCGCCGCGGGCGGACCCCTCGACCTCGTCGATCACGGGCGCACCGGCCTGCTGGTCGAACCGCGCGACGCGGAGGCCGTGCGGGGCGCGGTCGCCGTACTCGCCGCGGACCCCTCCCTGCGGGCCGCGTACGGCCGGGCCGGCCGGGCGGCCGTCGAGGGCCGGACCTGGTCCGTGATCGGAGACGCCCTGCTCGACCACTACGCCGAGGTGCTCGGCGCGCGTACGGCGGTGGCCGCGTGAAAGGGCTGCGGATCGTGCGGCTGGCGAACTTCGTGACCCCGGCCTCCGGCGGACTGCGCACCGCGCTGCGCGAGCTCGGCAAGGGCTACCGCGCCGCGGGCCACGAGCCGGTGCTGATCGTGCCGGGCGACGTGGAGAGCGACCGGATGACCCCGCAGGGCCGGGTGATCACCCTGCCCGGGCCCGAGCTGCCCGGCACGGGCGGCTACCGCGTCCTCGCCGGCCGGAGGCGGCTGCGGGCCGTCCTCGACCTCCTCGAACCCGACCGGCTCGAGGTGTCCGACCGGACGACCCTGCGATGGACGGGCGAGTGGGCCCGGCGCCGGCGGGTCCACTCCGTGATGGTCTCGCACGAGACCGCGGACGGGGTGCTGCGCACGTGGGGCGTGGCGGAAGGAGTCGCGGCCCGCGCGGCCGACCGGCTCAACCGTCGCACGGCATGGGCTTATTCGCGGATCGTGTGCACCACCGAGTGGGCCGAGCGCGAGTTCGTCCGCATCGGCGCATGCAATGTCGTACGCGCGCCGCTGGGAGTCGATCTCCAGCACTGCAGGCCGGGACGGCGGAGCACGGTGCTGCGGGCGAAATACGCCGCCGGGGCCGAGGTCCTCCTGCTGCTGTGCTCCCGGCTGTCGGTCGAGAAGCGCCCGGGCATGGCGCTGGACGCGCTCGCCGAACTGCGGGGGCGTGGTGTCCGCGCCTCGCTCGTGGTCGCCGGTGACGGTCCGTTGCGGGCCTCCCTGATCCGCCGGGCCCGCGCCGAGCGGCTGCCGGCCCACTTCCTCGGCCACATGAGCGACCGCGAGGCGCTCGCCGACCTCCAGGCGGCGGTGGACCTCTGCCTGGCGCCGGGGCCCGCGGAGACCTTCGGGCTCTCGGCCCTGGAGTCGCTGGCGTGCGGGACCCCGGTCGTGGCCAGCGCGTCCTCGGCGCTGCCGGAGGTCATCGGCGACGCGGGCAGGGCCGCCCCGGACACACCGACGGACTTCGCGGACGCGGTCCAGGAGCTGCTGGCCCGCCCGGAGACCGAACGCCGAGCAGCGGCCAGGGCGCGGGCCGAACTCTTCGACTGGCAGCGCTCCGTGACGGCGTTCCTGGACGCACTGGACGCCCCGGCCGCCCGGCTCGCACGCGCCAGGGAGGTGGCGGCGTGACGGCGCGCCCGGGGGTGCTGTGCGACCCACCGGACCCGCGGGTGCCGACCCGGGCCGCTGCGGGTGGCGCCCGGGTCCGGCCTGCTGAGGGGGCATGCGGCGCTCTCGCCCCGGAGTCGTATGCGGTGCGGGACTCCGGGCTCGCGGACGCGGGGCGGGTCCTCGCGCCTGGGGAATCTTGCGGCGTCGGCCGGGTAGGCGCGGGTGGCGCACGAGTCGGGCCTGGGGAGGTGGCGTGCGGCGCTGTCGTCCCAGGGTCGTACGCGGTGCGGGAGCACGCGCCTGGGGACGCGCGGCAGGTCCCCGCGCCCGGGGAATCGCGTGCGACCGGCCTGGCAGGCACGGATGGCGCACGGGTCGGCCCTGGCGAGGCGGCGCGTGGCGCTCTCGCCCTGGAGCCGTTCGCGGCCCGCAACCTCGCGCCCGTGGACGCGGTGCAGGACCCCGCGTCCGCGGAAATGCGCGCCAGCGGCCCGGCCGGCACGACCGGCGCACCCGTCGCACCGCCCGGGCCCCGTCGCACCCCATCGCGGACCCTTCGCTTCGCCGCGCTCGGGGACTCCCTCACCGAAGGCGTCGGCGACCCCGTCAGTGGCGGATGGCGTGGGTGGGCCGCGCTGCTCGCGGGCGGGATCGGGGACACCGGCAACCCCGCCGTGTTCCGCAATTTTGCTGTGAGCGGCGCCCTCGCCCGGGATGTCGCCGAGCGGCAGGCGGCCCAGGCGTTGGCCTTCGAACCCGACATCGCCTCCGTCCTCGTCGGCGTCAACGACACCCTGCGCCGTAGCTTCGACATCGCGGACCTCACCCGTCGGCTCGACAGCGTCTGCGGACGGCTGGCGGCTCGCGGAACCGTCCTGCTGACCGCCTGTCTTCCCGACCCCGGCAGCATGTTCGGGCTTCCTCTTCCGCTCGCCCGGCCGCTCGCCCGGCGTCAGCGCGCGGTCAACGCCGTCGTGCACGCCCTGTCCACCCGTTACGGGGCCGTACATCTTCACGCCAGTGACGGGGTATGGGTGCTCGACCGGTCCATGTGGAGCGCCGACCGGCTGCACCCGGGGGAGCGCGGTCACCGGTTGATCGCGCGGCGGTTCCACGAGCTGCTGACCGACCGTGGACTGGCCCACGGAACGCCCCCGGGCACCGACCCCACCCAGCCACCGCCGACCCTCTCCGCGACCGTGCTCTGGCTGGCCACGGCGGGTACCGGATGGGTGGTGCGCCGATGCACCGACCTGCTGCCCCAGCTCGTCCGGCTCGGCGGGGCAGAGGTGCACCACTGGGCCCGCGGCACCGGCGACCGGCTCGATCGCAGCGCCGAGCACGCGCTTTCCGCCGCGCTCGCCGCAGTGTCACTCGAGACTCCGCTTGTCAGAATGGGGGAATGAGCGGGCGCTGGGAATTCTGGATCGACCGTGGCGGCACCTTCACCGACGTCGTGGGCCGACGCCCCGACGGAAGACTCGTGACCCGCAAGCTCCTCTCGAACAACCCGGAGCGGTACCGGGACGCGGCGGTCGCCGGGATCCGGCTGCTGCTCGGCATCGGACCCGACGAGCCCGTACCCGCCGACCGGGTCGACAGCGTCAAGATGGGCACGACGGTCGCCACCAACGCCCTTCTCGAGCGGCGGGGCGAACCGACCGTCCTCGTCATCACCGAGGGCTTCAGGGACGCCCTGCGGATCGCCTATCAGAACCGGCCCCGGATCTTCGACCGTCACATCGTGCTGCCCGAGGCGGTGTACGAGCGGGTGATCGAGGTTCCCGAGCGGATCGACGCGCACGGCGAGACCGTACGTCCGCTCGATCTCGACGCCGTCACCGAACAGTTGAGGTCGGCCCGCGCCGACGGTTTCGACAGCGCCGCCGTCGTGCTGATGCACGGCTACCGCCACCCCGAGCACGAGCAGCGGATCGCCGAGGCCGCCCGCGAACTCGGGTTCACCCAGGTCAGCTGCTCCCATGAGGTCAGCCCGCTGATCAAACTGGTGCCGCGCGGCGACACGACCGTCGTCGACGCCTATCTCTCACCGATCCTGCGGCGCTACGTCGATGAGATCGCCTCCGAACTCGCGGGAATCCGCCTGATGTTCATGCAGTCGAACGGCGGTCTGCGTGAGGCCGCCCACTTCCGGGGCAAGGACGCCGTGCTGTCCGGCCCCGCCGGCGGAGTCGTCGGCATGGCCCGGACCGCCGAACAGGCGGGATTCGGCAGGGTCATCGGCTTCGACATGGGCGGCACCTCCACCGATGTCTCGCACTACGCGGGCGAATTCGAGCGCGAGCTCGGCACCCAGGTCGCCGGTGTCCGGATGCGAGCGCCGATGATGAACATCCACACCGTGGCCGCGGGCGGCGGTTCCGTACTGCACTTCGACGGCCGCCGCTACCGTGTGGGCCCGGACTCGGCCGGCGCCGTCCCCGGCCCCGCCTGCTACCGCCGCGGCGGACCCCTCACCGTCACGGACGCCAACGTGATGCTCGGCCGCATCCAGCCCGACCACTTCCCCGCCGTCTTCGGGCCCGAAGGCGACGAGCCGCTGGACGCCGGGATCGTCCGCGAACGCTTCACCGAACTCGCCGACAGGGTGCACCGGGAGACCGGAGTCGAGCGCAGCCCTGAGGCGGTCGCCGCCGGGTTCCTGGAGATCGCCGTGCTCGGCATGGCGAACGCCGTCAAGAAGATCTCCGTGCAGCGCGGCCACGACATCACCCGCTACGCCCTCAACTCCTTCGGCGGCGCGGGCGGACAGCACGCCTGTGCGGTCGCGGACGCCCTGGGCGTCGACACCGTGATCGTGCCGCCCCTCGCCGGGGTGCTCTCCGCATACGGCATCGGCCTCGCCGACGCGACCGCCATGCGCGAGCAGTCGGTGGAGGCGGAGCTGACCGAGGAGAACCTGACGCGCGTCCGGTCACTCTGCGACGAACTCGCCGGACGTACCCGGACCGAACTGCGCGACGACAACATCCCCGACGACGCGATCACCACGCACGCGCGCGTGGTGCTCCGCTACGCGGGCACCGACGCCGGACTGCCCGTACCGCTCGACACCACGGCCGCGATGAAGGAGGCCTTCGCATCGGCCCACCGGTCCCGCTACGCGTTCACCATGGACAAGCCGGTCGTCATCGAGACCGTTTCCGTGGAGGCGGTGGGCACGGCCGGCGAGCACCGGGGGCATGTCGTCAAGGAGACCGAGGGCGCGGGGGAGTTCACCCCGCACGCCGGAGTGATGATGTTCGTCGACGGCGAGCAGCGGGAGGTGCCCCTGTACCGGCGCGGTGACCTCGGGACCGGTGATGCCGTGGAAGGGCCCGCGATCATCGCGGAGGCCGACGCGACCACCGTCGTCGACCCCGGCTGGCGGGTGGCGGCGGACGAAGGCGGCCACCTGCTCCTGACCCGGGTCGGGCCCCGGCCGGGCAGGGTCGCCGTCGGCACCGATGTCGACCCGGTGCTGCTCGAGGTGTTCAACAACCTCTTCATGGCCATCGCGGAGCAGATGGGCGTACGACTGGAGAACACCGCCCACTCCGTCAACATCAAGGAGCGGCTCGACTTCTCCTGCGCCCTCTTCGACGCCGACGGCAACCTGATCGCCAACGCGCCCCACATCCCCGTCCACCTCGGTTCGATGGGGGAGTCGATCAAGGAGGTGCTGCGCCGCAACGAGGGCGACCTGCGACCGGGCGATGTGTACGCGATCAACGACCCGTACCACGGCGGCACCCATCTCCCCGATGTGACGGTCGTGACCCCGGTGTTCGAGGGGCAGGAGCTGCGCTTCCTGGTGGCGTCCCGCGGCCATCACGCCGAGATCGGCGGCATCACCCCCGGATCCATGCCCGCCTTCAGCGAGACCATCGACCAGGAGGGCGTGCTCTTCGACAACTGGCTGCTCGTCCGCGACGGTCGGCTGCGCGAGGAGGAGACGCGGGAGCTGCTGACCTCGGCCGCGTACCCCTCCCGGGCACCCGACACCAACCTGGCAGACCTGCGCGCCCAGATCGCCGCCAACGAGAAGGGCATCGAGGAACTGCGCCGGATGGTCGACCAGTTCGGACTCGACGTCGTGCAGGCCTATATGCGGCACGTGCGGGACAACGCCGAGGAGTCGGTCCGCCGGATCGTCGCCGAACTCACCGACGGCGAGTACCGCTACGAGACCGACGGCGGTGCGGTCATCCAGGTCGCCCTGCGCGTGGACCGACGGGAACGCAGCGCCGTCATCGACTTCGCCGGCACGTCGCCCCAGCAGCCGGGCAACTTCAACGCGCCCACGTCGGTGGTGATGGCCGCGGTGCTCTACGTCTTCCGTACGCTCGTCGCCGACGACATCCCGCTCAACAGCGGTTGCCTGGAGCCGCTCGAGGTCCGGGTGCCCGAGGGCTCGATGCTGGCGCCCGTCCACCCGGCGGCCACCGTCGCGGGCAATGTGGAGACCTCGCAGGCGGTCACCGGAGCGCTGTACGCGGCGCTCGGAGTCCAGGCCGAGGGCTCGGGCACGATGAACAACCTGACCTTCGGCAACGACCGGGTGCAGTACTACGAGACGGTGGCCTGCGGGTCGGGCGCGGGCGAGGACTTCGACGGTGCCGACGCCGTGCAGACCCACATGACCAATTCACGCCTGACCGATCCCGAGGTACTGGAGTGGCGCTATCCGGTACGCGTGGACGGCTTCGCCGTTCGAGAGGGCAGCGGCGGCACCGGCCGCCGGCACGGCGGCCGGGGAGTGATCCGCAGGATCCGCTTCCTGGAGCCCATGACGATCGCGCTGCTCACCGGGCACCGTCGCGTCGCGCCGTACGGCATGGCGGGCGGCGGGACGGGGGCACTCGGCGAGAACCACGTGGAACGCGCCGACGGCAGCGTGACACGGCTGAAGGGCGTCGACTCGGCGGACGTCGGGCCCGACGACGTCCTGGTGATGAAGACACCCGGCGGCGGAGGATTCGGCGCGCCCGACTCCTGAGCCGGGTCGGACAGGTACGAGAGCCCGGTCAGACGGGTACGAAGCGCACAGGGATGCCCGGCGCCGCCTGGGCCGCCGCGGGCAGGTCCTGCTCCTCGACGACCGCCACCACCGGATAGCCGCCGGTCGTGGGATGGTCGGCGAGGAAGACCACCGGACAGCCGTCGGGCGGCACCTGGACCGCGCCCAGCACCATGCCCTCACTGGGCAGCTCACCCGACAACGCCCGCTCCAGGGGCGGCCCTTCGGTCCGCAGCCCGATGCGGTTCGCGGCGGCCGAGACCCGGTGGGCCCCGGAAGCCAGCGTGCTCAGCGCGGCCTCGGTGAACCAGTCCCTCCGCGGTCCGAGCCGCACCCGCAGCACCAGTTCGGCCGGCGGGGCGGGCCACGGCACACCGCCGTCGATCCGCGCCGGCCGGTCGGCCGGGCGCCCGAGCGGCAGTACGGTCCCGTCCGCGAGCCGCGGCGGACCCAGGCCGGACAGCAGATCCGTGGAGCGGCTCCCCAGCACCGGCTCCACCGCGATGCCTCCGGCGACCGCCACATACGTGCGCACCCCGCGCACGGCCCAGCCCACCTCCAGGAGCGATCCGGCGGGCACATGAACCGGCGCGCCCCAGGCCGCCGGGCGCCCGTCGACCGTGACCGGGCTGGGCGCTCCGCCGACCGCGACGGTGACCGCACAACGAGGCCGCAGTGCACAGCCGTTGAGGGTGGACTCCAGGACGGCCGCACCCTCCGGATTGCCCACCAGCCGGTTCACCAGCCGCGCCGATGGTGGGTCGAGCGCGCCCGAGCGGGGCACACCGAGGTGAGCATGCCCCGGACGCCCCAGATCCTGCACGGTGGTCAGCGACCCGGCCCGTACGACGGCCACAGCCCTGTCGGTCATCGGCTCTCCGGCACGAAACGCACCCGGGTCCCGGGCGAGAGCAGCGCCGCCGGCTCACGGGAGGGATCCCACAGCTCCATGGCGGTGCATCCGATCAGCTGCCAGCCGCCGGGGGAGGAACGGGGATAGACACCGGTGTACGGGCCCGCGAGGCCGAGGGACCCGGCGGGGACCGCGGTGCGCGGCGTGGCGCGGCGTGACACGGCGTACCGCTGCGGCAGACCGGTGAGATAGGCGAAACCGGGGGCGAACCCGCAGAAGGCGACCCGGAACTCGGTGGCCGCATGGATCCGTACGACCTCTTCCTCCGTCACTCCCCACAGCGCGGCGACATCCGCGAGGTCAGGGCCGTCGTAGCGCACCGGCACCTCGATCGCGTCGTCCTCGCGCGCTTGCAGGGGCGGTATCTCCCACGCCGCCAACTCGCCGGCCCACCGGTCCGGTTCGTCGAGCCCGTCCAGCAGCACCGTGCGAGCCGCGGGCACGATCTCCCGCACGGCGCGGAGCGTGCCCGCCGCCCGGCGCCGCAGCAGCTCGGCATGGAGCGCCCCGGCCTCCTCGCCGTCCGCGAGCTCGACGAGCAGAGCCCGGTCGCCGACCGGCAGCACCCTCATACGAAGGCCTCCACCCGCACACCTGCCGCCTCCAGCTGCCCGCGTACGGACCGGGCCAGGGCCACAGCCCCCGGGGTGTCACCGTGCAGGCACAGCGAACGGGTGCGCACCGGTACGGAGCTGCCGCAGCGTGCGGTGACCAGACCGAACCTGGCCATGCTCACGGACCGTTCGACGACGGCGACCGGGTCGGTGAGGACCGCGCCGTCCTCGCCGCGGGGCACCAGCGTCCCCTCGCGGGTGTACGCACGGTCCGCGAACGCCTCGGTGACAGCCGGCAGACCGGCCTTCTCCGCCATGGTGTGAAGCTGCGAACCGGGCAGCCCCAGCAGCGGCAGTCGCTCGCCCGACAGCAGGACACCGTCGACGACGGCAGCCGCCTGCTCCTCGTCGTGGACCACACGGTTGTAGAGCGCCCCGTGGGGTTTGACGTACGAGACACGGGACCCCGCGGCCCGCGCGAAGACCTCCAATGCGCCGACCTGGTAGGCGATTTCGGCGGCCAGTTCATCGGGAGGGACGTCCATCGAACGTCGGCCGAAGCCGGCGAGGTCGCGGTAGGAGACCTGGGCGCCTATCCGTACCGAGCGCTCGGCGGCGAGAGCGCACACGCGACGCATGGTCGGCGCGTCCCCGGCGTGAAAGCCGCACGCCACATTGGCGCTGGTGACGACGGACAGCAGCTGCTCGTCGTCGGTCAGCCGCCAGCGGCCGAAGCCCTCGCCGAGATCGGCGTTGAGATCGATGGACGCCCAGGTCATGTGCTCCTCTTTCCTGCGCTGTTCAGGCCACGCGGTACTGCTCGTCACGGACGTCCGTGATGAACATCCTGCCCGGCGCGTGCGTGATGGCGAACGGCGGTCCGGAAGCCGTCACCGCCGCCTGCGGGGTGACGCCACAGGCCCAGAACCCCGGAACATCGTCCGGCTCGGCCCGTACCGCGTCCCCGAAGTCCGGGCGGTCCAGGTCCTTGATGCCGAGCCCGGCCGGGTCGCCGCTGTGCACCGGACCGCCGTGCACCGCGGGCATCCGCGCGCTCTGCGCGGTCGCGGCGGCCAGATGCTCCGGAGGCACGGGCCGCATCGACACCACCATGGGGCCGTGCAGTCGGCCCGCAGGGCGGCAGGGCCGGTCGGTCACATACATCGGGACGTTGCGCCCCTGCTCGACATGGCGCAACGGGACGCCGGCCGCGGAAAGCGCCCACTCGAAGGTGAAGCTGCAGCCGAGCAGGAACGACACCAGGTCGTCGCGCCACCGGTCGACGACGTCCGTCGGTTCGTCCACCAACTCTCCGTGCTCCCACACCCGGTAGCGCGGCAGGTCGGTGCGCAGATCGGCATCCGGCGCGAGCGGCGTCGACCAGGAACCGGCGTCGGTGACATCGAGCACCGGGCAGGGCTTCGGATTGCGCTGGCAGAACAGCAGCATGTCGTAGGCCCAGTCGGCGGGGACCGAGATCAGATTGGCCTGGGTGCGGCCGGGCACCATGCCCGCCGTCGGTGCGGTCGTGCCGGAACGGAAGTGTGCGCGGGCCTCCTGGGCCGTCCACGCGTGTCCGTCGACGTGCCCGGCGGCAGGCGCCTCGACCGGGGTCACAGGATCTCCTTGCCGCGCGTCTCGGGCAGACCCAGCAGCGCTACCGCGGCCAGGCCGTAGCCGGCGGCACCGAGGACGAGCGCCCCGCCCACACCCCAACTGTCGGACAGGAAACCCACCAGCGTGGGCAGGAACGCGCCCACCGCACGCCCGCTGTTGTAGGTGAAGCCCTGACCCGTACCGCGAACGGCCGTGGGGTAGAGCTCACTCAGGAAGGAACCGAAGCCGCTGAAGATCGCGGACATGCAGAAGCCGAGCGGGAAACCGAGGACGAGAAGCAGGCCGTTCGCCCCCGACGGCAGGCTGGTGTAGGCGACGACTCCGACGGCCGAGAGTGCGGCGAACAGGGCGATGTTCTTCTTGCGGCCTATCCGGTCGGTCAGATATCCGCCGGTGAGATATCCGATGAAGGCGCCGGAGATCAGGAAGGCCAGATATCCGCCGGTGCCGACGACGGTGAGCCCGCGCTCGGTCTTGAGGTAGGTGGGCACCCAGGTGGCGAGCGTGTAGTAGCCGCCCTGCACGCCGGTGGAGAGCAGGGTCGCGAAGAGAGTGATGCGCAGCAGATCGCCCTTGAAGATTGCCGGGAACGAACCGCGCTGGGTACTGGCACTGCGCTGCGCGGCCGCTTCGGGAGCGTCGCTGACATTGCGCCGTACGTAGACCACCAGCAGGGCGGGCAGAGCACCCGTCCAGAACATCACGCGCCAGGCGGTGTCCGCGTCGAGGAACTCGAAGACCAGGGTGTAGACGACCACGGCCAGTGCCCAGCCGGCGGCCCATGCGCTCTGGACGGCGCCGAGAGTGCGGCCGCGGTGCTTGGGCGATGCGTACTCCGCGACGAGGATCGCGCCGACGGCCCATTCGCCGCCGAAGCCGAGACCCTGCAGCGCCCGGAAGACCATCAGCGTCTCGTAGTTGGGGGCGAAGCCGCAGAGCACGGTGAACACCGCATAGGTGATCACGGTGATCATCAGCGCCTTCACCCGGCCGATCCGGTCGGCCAGGATGCCGGCGAGCGCGCCGCCCACCGCGGAGACCACCAGGGTGACGGTAGTGAGAAGTCCTGTTTGTCCGTTATTGAGGCTGAAGTACGCGGAGATCGCCACCATGCTCAGCGGCAGTGTGAAGTAGTCGTAGGAATCGAGGGCGTAGCCGCCGAACGCGCCGCCGAAGGCGCGGCGGCCGCGGGGGCCGAGGGCCCGCAGCCAGGCGAGGGCGCCGGTGTCCTCGGGGAGTTCGCCCTGCTTCGACTGTGCCTGGGTCGTACTCATCTGCACCTCGCAGAAGGGGGGAGGGTGCTGGCGACTGTGCGGTAGCGCCAAGGTAGGGGATTGTTGAACGATCCGACAAGGGGTGTGTGGGGTTGTTCTTCCTTCTACGATGGGACCCGTGCACCGGCGGGACGCCCGGTGCGGGAGAGAGGGGCGTTGTGGGGACGACGGAGCCCGGCGGACTGGCCGACGACAGACGGCTGTTGGGCCGTACCAGCACGGCGGAGCGGGTCGCGGACATCCTGCGCACACGCATCGCCGAGGGCTACTTCCCACCGGGCGAGCGTCTTTCCGAGGACAGCATCGGCAAAGCGCTCGGTGTCTCGCGCAACACGCTCCGCGAGGCGTTCCGGCTGCTGACCCACGAGCGGCTGCTCGTCCACCAGCTCAACCGCGGCGTGTTCGTCCGCATGCTGGCCGTCCAGGACGTCGTCGACATCTACCGCACCCGGCTGCTCGTCGAATGCGCGGTCGTGCACGGTCTCGGCCGGCCGCCGTACGGGCTCGACCAGTTGGAAGCGGCCGTGTCCGGCGGCGAGCGGTCGGAGCGCGACAAGGACTGGAAGGGCGTGGCCACCGCCAACATCCACTTCCACCGCGAACTGGTCGCGCTCGCGGGCAGCGCCCGGACCGACGAACTGATGCGCAGCGTGCTGGCCGAGCTGCGGCTCGCCTTCCACGTCGTGGACGACCCGCGTCGGCTGCACCAGCCCTACCTCGTCCGCAACCGCGCCATCCTCGAAACCCTGCGGGCCGGCGACCGGACCGGCGCCGAGCGGCTCCTCACCCGGTACCTGGAGGACTCGCGCACGCAGATGGTGGAGACGTACGCCCACCTCGTGGCGGACGAGGACGACACGCCGTAGGGCCCGGCGGCAGACGCGGACGTCCCGCACCGTCCGTGGGCCGGCGCCACGCCCTGTCGCCCGGCGGCTGACGAAGCCTCATCCGATGCTGCGGCGGCTACGCAGCGCGGTCGCATCTGCGCCGTTTCGACCGTTGTCAGTGCGAGGACCTAATCTGTGCAGCGTGACTTCGCCTGCCTCGACGGAATTCGTTCCGCCCCAGCTCAGCGCGGGGCCGCGGCCCGCGCAGGGCCCGGCCGCCGACGAAGGGCTGGCGCGGCGGCTCCGCGCGCTCGCCTGCACCGCCCCGCTGCACGACCTGGATGCCCGGAAGGTCAATCTCGCGGGCGAGTACACGGTGTACGCGATGGCAGAGGTGGCCCTGGCCGCCATCGACCTCGTCACGCTCAACATGGACTTCGACACCGGCGCCGACCACGATCAGATAGTGGCGAGGCTGCTTCCCCGCATCGCCGCCCAGGCGCCCCGCCGCCCCGTCGCCGAGCACGAACGGGTCGCCCGCTGGGTCCTGGAGAACCTGATCAACGTGGGCAGCGTGGACCGGGGCTTCCGCGCGGTGTACGGCACATTCGGCGCCGACGGCGTCTACACCCGCCGTGACTACGACTTCAAGCTGATCGAGGAGGTCCCCGGATACGGCGGCAGCGTCTACCTCCGTACCACCGACGAAGCGGTCAACGTGCTGGTCGGCGCGCTCGACACCGACGTCACCAGCGCGCAGATCGCCGCGGAGGTCAAGCTCGAGGTCCTGATCAGCAGGGGCAGACTCGCCGACGCCCAGCTCGCCGCCGAACAGGCCCGCTACCGCACCGTGCAGTACGCCGAGACGCTCCGCCGGACCCTCGAGGCGACCCGGCGCAACGTTCGCGCGGTCGACTGGCTGAACGCGGTGCCCGACATGATCGCCGAGGCGCTCGACCATGTCGCCGACCGCTACCGCCACGAGAACGCGATCCTGACGAACATCCGCAAAGCCCGCGACGAGGCCGAGGACCCGGAGCACAAGCGCCGCGCCGCCGAGCTCGTCGACATCGTCAAGGACTGCATCCGCCGCCACACCCAGCTCCAGTCCCGCCTGCTGGAGGCCGGCCCGCTGTTCCGCGCCGAACAGGACCGCCAGGCCTTCGCCCGCCCCACGGCCCGCACCGGACTCGACCTCTACGGGCAGCTCGTGGCCCCGGTGCTGCCCCTTCCGCTGCAGGCGGCGATCCGCGTCACGGACGCGTTCTTCGCCCGCGGCACCGGACTGCGCCCGCCGTCGTCCGTACGGGTCGGGGACCTCGTCGACATGCTGCTGACGCCTCCCGTGGAGCGCGAGCACCTCGGCGCCGAGATGCCGGAGCCCGATCTCATCGCCACGCCCGACGACAGCCGCTTCAGCGAGGAGCAGCTGGCGAGCGCCATGGAACTGCTCGATCTGGAGCACGACGCACCGCGCCGCCTCTCGGGCCTGCTCGCCGAGGCCCGCAAGAGCGATCCCGAACTGCCGTATCTGGTCGCCCTGCTGTCCGTCCACGCAGCGAGCCCGCCGGTCGGAACCGCCTACCGCCAGGGGGAGCGGCGGCTGCTGTTCGCCGTCGACGACGGCACCGAGCTGGACGACCCGGAGTTCGGCGGGGCGGACCTGATCGTGGGCACGGCGCTGCTCGACGCGGCGGGCATGGCGGCCGCGCGTACGGAGAATCCGGTCGATCCGGCCCGGTCGGCGTCGGACGGCCCGCCCCCGCAGGCGTCCGAGGCGCCGGGTCCCGGGCTCAACCCGGGGAACGGGCCCGCCGCAGATGCCCCGTCCCCAGCCCCAGCCATGGCTCACCCCGCTGCCACACCGGACCTCTCGCAGGAGCACTCGTGACCGACCACCACGCAGAGCCGCACGCGTGGCGTGAGGCCGACGTCCCGGAGGCCCCGGTCCCTGCTGTCCCGGCCGCGGCCCACGCCGTCACGCCCGCCGACGCCGCCGACGCCGCGCGTCTGGTGTCGTTCGGACTCCAGCCCAAGCTGCTCCCCGCCCGCGACGCCGAGTACACCGAACTGCTCCGCCGCTACCGCGAGGAGGCCGCCTTCGCCCGTCTCGCCGACGCCGTCGCCACCGGGCTCGGCCTCGTCGTCCTCGAGGTCTCCCCGCGCGCGGGGATGGCGGTCACGGCCGGGGACGACTCCGTCTTCGCCGTCCGCATGGGCGACTACGCCCGCCGCGCCTCCGCCGACTCCGCGGACCGCTTTCTGCACGGCCTGGCCCATCTCGCCGTCGCCGCCATGGCGTTCCCGCGCCCCGAGGACCTGGCCGACGACGGCTACATCGGCCGCATCACGGTCAACGGTGTCGACGCCTTCGTACGTCAGGCGTGCCGACGTCTCGAGGAGCGTGCCGACGAGCAGGGCGAGAACACCGACCCGGCGACCGAGGCCCCCGGGCTCGAGTCCGCCTGGCGTGTCTACGCACGGCGCAGCGCCACCGGTGCCACCAAGGACGCCCGGCGGCTCGCCGGTTCCACCACCGGCATCGTCGGCAAGGCCGTCGCCTTCCTCACCGACTCGGGCTTTCTGCAGCGGACCGGCGACGACGCGGGGGGCGCGTACCGCACCACCGCCCGCTACCAGCTGCAGGTCCGTGACATGGCGGGCAGCGCGGCCATGGCCGAACTGCTGGAGCTCGGCATCGTGCCCGTCAGCGACGGCAGCGCCACCCTCGTACCGCCGCCCGACGCCGACGATCTGGAGCTGACCGCCGACGCCGGACTGCCCTTCCACGCCTGACCCGCACCGCCCTGCCGACCCGCCCACCCGTCAGTCCGCCTGCCGACCACGAGAGTCCGCCACATGTACGAGCTGTCCCGCGTTCGCCTCTACTCCATCGGGCCCGCCGGTGCGCGCTATGCCGACACCGTGCTGGACCTGCGCGGAGTCGGCGAACCGGTGCCCCACCCCGCCCCCACGCAGGCGGAGTTCTTCGAGGAGGAGCCGACCGGACCGCCGCGCCGTCCGGCGCCCGCGGGCGTGCTCTTCCTGGAGAACGGCGGTGGCAAGTCCGTACTGCTCAAGCTGATCTTCTCCGTGATGCTCCCCGGCCACCGCAACACCCTCGGCGGCGCGAGCTCCGGAGTGCTGCGCAAGTTCCTGCTCGCGGACGACTGCGGGCATGTCGCCCTGGAGTGGCAGCACACCCTCACCGGCGAGCTGATCGTCGTCGGCAAGGTTAGCGAGTGGCGAGGGCGTCAGGTCTCCAACGACCCGCGGAAGTTCGCGGAGGCGTGGTACTCCTTCCGCCCCGGCCCCGGCCTGGGCCTCGACTCGCTCCCCGTGGCCGAGTCCACCGCCGTACGCCCGTCGGTCGAAGGCGCGTCCGGTGCCCAGGGCCGACGGCGCACCATGAAGGGCTTCCGGGACGCCATCACCGAGGCGGGCAAGGCGTATCCGCACCTCGACGTCTACTGGGAGGAGATCCACGACCGCTGGAACGAACACCTCGGCGACGTGGGGCTCGACCCCGAACTGTTCCGCTACCAGCGCGAGATGAACGCCGACGAGGGCGAGGCCGCAGGCCTCTTCGCGGTCAAGAAGGACTCCGACTTCACGGATCTGCTGCTCCGGGCCGTCACCGACACCCGTGACACGGACGGTCTCGCCGACCTCGTCAGCAGCTTCGGCAACAAGCTCGGCCGCCGCGCCGAGCTGACCGCCGAGCGCGACTTCACGGCAGGGTCGGTCGACCTCCTCGGCAGGATCGTGGAGGCGGCCGAGGCACGGACGCGTGCCCGCGAGATCCACACCGGCGCCGAACGCC
This sequence comes from uncultured Actinomycetota bacterium, assembly GCA_963836215.1. Lineage (GTDB taxonomy): Bacteria > Actinomycetota > Actinomycetes > Streptomycetales > Streptomycetaceae > Streptomyces. The sequence goes on along the minus strand of CAWIIU010000005.1, from coordinate 1,121,415 downwards.
GCACGCGTACGCTCGCCCGTCGGCTCTCCGCCCGCGCCGGTGAGGAACGCGGGCGCACGGCCGAACTGGCCGAGCAGGTCACCTCCGCAGCCCATGCGGTCACCGGGATCGAGCAGGCCCGCAGCCGCAGCTCGCTCATCGCAGCCGAACTGGCCTACCGGCACGCTTCACTGGCGCTGGCCGTCGCGGAGAAGGGGGCCGCCGCACAGCGCCGCGAGCTGATGGACGCGCGCACGCTGCACTCCGCCTGGCAGGCGGCCGAAGCGGTCCTGCGGCACCGCGCCGCCGCCGACCGTTCGGCGCGGGTCGCGGTCGCGATCCGCGAGGCCGAGCGCGATGCCGCACCCGCCCTCGCGGCGCGCGCCACGGCAGCCGCCGACCTCGTCAGGGCGCTGCACTCCGCGGCGGAGGACGGCGAGCGTGTCGCCAACGAGGAGGAAGAGCGTTCCGCCGCCCTCCAGGAGGTGGGCGAGGCCGCCCACCGTGATGCGACCGCCGCGGCCACGGAGGCGCAGCGCGCCCGCAGCGAGTTCGGCCATCTGCGGCAGAGGCTGGGCGAGGTCGAGCAGGAGACGGCCGAAGCGGTTCGCGCCGGCTGGCTCGACGACACGGCCCCGGACGCCGACCCGGCCCGGGCCGCGCTGGCGGCGAGCGACGCGGAGAAGACGGCGGTCGCGGCATGGGACGCGGCGCGCGAGGTCGGCCGCACCACGGCGGACCGTGCGCGCGAGGCGGCCGGGGCGGAGTCCCGCGCGGAGTTGGCGGCGGCACGCGCGTCGGATGCCGCGCAGGCCGCGGAGCACGCATACGAGTCGGAACGTCGCGCGGCCGCCTCCATCGCCTCGGACGACCGCCTGTCGGAGCTCCTGAGCCTGCCGCCGGTGACAGCGGTGCCCGGGACCGTGGCGGCGTCGGTCCCCTCGCCGCGGCGCGAGCGCGGAGTGCACGCGCGCGTGGACGACGGCGCGGGCGGCGCGCCCGATGCGGATGCCGCGGGCTCGACGGGCACTGGGACTGTTCCATCGGCCGAGGGCGGAAGTGCTGCGACGGCGGGCGCGGATGCCGGCGGCTCGGCGGACGCTCAGACGTCCGCCGGTGAGGGCAGCGGTGCTGCGACGGGTCCGCAGATTGCGGGGCGTACGGGCGAGGGCCCCCTCTCCGCCGAGGAGTTGGACCGGTACGCCGACGAACTGCGCGAGATCCTCGAGCAGTACGTCGCCTCCGCCGAGCGGCAGCTCTTCGATCTGCGGACCACGGCCGCCGACGATGCCCGGATTCTCGGGGCGCTCGGCGACGGCGGGCTGCTGCCCCCGGGGCCCGACGTGCTCGCGACCGTCGAGTTCCTCGGGGAGCACGGCATCCCCGCGCTGCCTGGCTGGCGCTATCTCGCGCAGGCCGTCGACCCCGCCGACCACGCCGCCGTGCTCGCCGCGCGGCCCGAGCTCGTCGACGGTGTCGTGATCACCGACCCCGCCTCCCACGCCCGGGCACGCGAAGTCCTCGCCGGGGCAGCCCTGTTGCCCCGTTCGGCCGTCGCGGTCGGCACCGCCGCCGCTCTGCTCGCGCCGGTGCCCGGACCGGGCAGCGGCGAGGACGACGGCAACGGCGTGTTCCTCGTCCCGCCCAACCCCGCCATGCACGACGAGCACGCCGCCGACGAGGAGCGGCAGGCGCTGCGCGAACGGGCCACCGCGCGCGACGAGGAGATCCGCGCGCTCGCCGCCCGGCTCGCCGCCGACCGTTCGCTCGCCGCCCGCATCGGCTCGTGGCGCGCGGACTGCGCGCCCGGCATGCTCGCCGAGCTCGCCCAAGCCGCACAGACGGCGCGTGACGCCGCCGAGGAGGCGCAGGCGGAGCTGGCGGAGGCACGCACCCTGCGGGCCGAGACGGACGAGGCAGCCGCCGACGCCGCGCGCGTCCGCGACGAGCGTCAGGAGGCCGCACAGCGCGCCCGACGCGTCGCCGACGCCCTCGCGGGCCTGGCGTTCCGGCTCAGGGAGCGCGCCGGCTGGCAGGTCAAGGTCCGTGAACTGGCCGACGAGGCAGCGGAGTCCGAGGCCCGGGCCACCACGTGCCTGGAGCGGGCGAAGGCCGCGGACGAGGACCGCAGGGCCGCTCAGCGAGCCGGGGACGACGCCCGCCGCACCGCCCGCGCACTGCGCGCCGAGCGGGCCGAGATCGCCGGCGCTCCGGAGAACCTGCCGGAGGCCGACGAGGACGCGCCGCGAACCGCGCTCCCGACTCTGCGCGAGGCCTACCGCGCGGCCTCCCAGCTGTACGAGAAGGTCGGTGTCGGCGCAGACCTCCGGGCCGAGCAGGCCCGCGCCGAGAGCGACGAGAGCGCAGCCCTGGCAGAGCTGGACCGGCTCACCAACAAGGTCCGCACCCGCGCCGCCCAGCTGCTCGAGGGCACCGACGGCGCCGACGGGCCGTCCCGTCAGGCCGCCGCCGCCCGGGCCGAGTCGCTGGTGCAGATGCTGGAGTCACGGGCCACGGAGGCGAGCGAAAAGCTGGGCCGTCTGCGCGGCGAGGCCGAGCGGCTGGCCCCCTCCGACGGCGAGTCGCACACCGGGCTTCCCGACGAGCTGGTCCCCGCCGACGCCGAACAGGCACAGGTCCTGCTGCGCACCGCCACCACCGAACTGGCTTCGCACACGGACGCGTTGGAGCAGGCCCGCGCCACCCACTCCGGTCTGCTCCAGGCCCACCGGGCCGCCGAGGACGCGGCGGGAGGCTTCGACGAGACCGCCGCGCTCCTGCGCGATCTGCTGCGGGAACACCATGACGAGGAACCGCAGGACGAGCCTGAGCCGTACCCCGGCAGCCTCGCCGACGCCCGCCAGTCCGCCGCCGAGGCCCGCCGCTCGCTCCGCGGCTGCGCCACGGACCTCTCGGCGGCCGAGGCTGCCGTGCGAGAGGCGAGCGACATCCTCGTACGGCATGCCAACTCCACGCGGTACGAGCAGGTGCGCACCCCGGCCCGCCAGCAGATCCGGGAGCTGCCCGCCTCGGCGCTGCCCGAGCATGCGGGGAAGTGGGCGGAGGCGTTCGCGCCCCGGCTGCGCGTACTGACCGACGAGCTGCAGCAGTTGGAGCGCAACCGCGACACGATCGTCGACCGGCTGCGCGGTCTGGTGGAATCGGCGCTCACCACGCTGCGCTCGGCGCAGCGGCTCTCCCGGCTGCCGGAAGGGCTGGGGGAGTGGTCGGGTCAGGAGTTCCTGCGGATCCGCTTCGAGGAGCCGGACCAGGCGACGCTGGCCGAGCGGCTCGGTGAGGTCATCGACGAGGCGACCCGCGCGGCCGTGCGGAAGAACGCCTCGGCTGCCTACGGCGAGGGCCGGAGGGACGGGATGTCCTTGCTGCTGCGCGCTGTTCAGGCGGCCCTGGAGCCCAAGGGCGTCGCGGTGGAGATCCTCAAGCCGGACGCCGTGCTCCGGGCCGAGCGGGTGCCGGTCGGGCAGATGGGCGACGTCTTCTCGGGCGGTCAGCTGCTCACCGCCGCGATCGCCCTCTACTGCACGATGGCGGCGCTGCGCAGCAATGACCGTGGCCGCGACCGGCACCGGCACGCGGGCACCCTGTTCCTCGACAATCCGATCGGCCGCGCGAACGCCACGTATCTGCTGGAGCTACAGCGCGCCGTGGCCGACGCGCTGGGCGTCCAGTTGCTCTACACGACCGGCCTGTTCGACACGACGGCGCTCGCGGAGTTCCCGCTCGTCATCAGGCTGCGCAACGACGCGGATCTGCGGGCGGGGCTGAAGTACATCAGCGTCGAGGAGCATCTGCGGCCCGGCCTGCCGCAGCAGGACCCTCACGGTGAGACGGTCCACGGAGAGATCACCGCGACCCGGATGTTCAAGCGGTCCGTGCCCGAGCCGGCCCGGGTGCCGGAGCCGGACGCGCCCCAGGCGACCGCCCACAAGTCCTAGGACACGCGCCGCTCACAAGCCCTGGGAGACGCGCTGCCCACGAGTCCTGGGACAAGCGCAGGGCGAGGCACAGGTCAGATGTCGGACAGGGCGGCGCGTCTCAAGCCTCCGACGGCGCAGGGCCGTTCACGCCTGCGACAGCCGGCTGCGGCTGCGACGCCGTATCCGCTCGCTCTCCCGCGCCGCGGCCTTCGCCGTCCGCCGAAGCTGCCTGCGCTCGCGCCGCAGCTGCCGCGCGCTGCTGTTCGGCGAGGACACCACTCCGTTGCGCTGGTTCCACACCTGACGGGTGACCCACACATCGAGCACCGCCCAGGTCGCGAACACGGTACTGCCGACACTGCTGAGCACCATGGGGAAGGCGAGCCATGACCCGGCGAGGGTGCACAGGAAAGCGATCATCGCCTGTATGAGAGTCAGCGAAACGATGAGAACCGAGCGGACCGCCGCCCGGCGGACCGGTTCCGCCATACGTCGTCTGGCAATCGGCTCGTCCACCCACAGCCGTCGCGATTCCGCACAGCCCGTCGCCCGCACCGCGCCGCGACGCTCCTCCGTGTCCATGGTTCCGTCACTCCCCACATCTGTCCGGCTTCAGGTTGGCTGCCCGGATTTCGCTGCTTTACTCCAGCAACAGCCTGCGCACGGGCCGAAGATGAACCACCCGTACCGACCCGCGCCGGTGGCGCCGGACCGATTCCGATGCCCGCAGTGCAGGCCCGCCCCTACAGCCCCCGCACTGCCGCAGCCCCCGTACAGAAGGACGATTGACCAGGCCCGATGATTCCCGCGAAGCGAAGAATTCCAGCCATCTACCGCGGTCCGAAAAATGACGTGCCGCCAGGTGGGGCCGGACACGCCAGGAATGCCATCTCCTTGAATACCAGGACATCCCGTGATCAACGCAACGGCGTAAGGCCGAAAATCGTCCGGACGCGCCTTCGAGTTGTCTGTGTGACAGTAGTAGGCTCGCGCCGTTTGTTGACGGAGTAACGCCGCCCTCTGCGGTCGGCGTTGAGCAGGGGGAGGCCATGCGCTTTCGCGGGAAGTCCATCCGCCGGAAGATCGTGGCGTTGTTGATGGTGCCGCTTGTCTCCCTGACGGCTCTCTGGGGCTTCGCGACCGTACTGACCGGTCGGGAGGCCAACCAGCTTCTGGAAGTCAGCTCCGTGGTCGAGCAGATCGGCTATCCGGTCGCCGACACACTCGACGTCGTCCAGAAAGAGCGCCGCCAGACGCTCGTCTACCTGGCCGACCGCCGCTCCTCCGACGCTCTGCCGACCCTTCGCGAGCAGCGCCGCGCCACCGACGCGGCCGTTGCCGAGATCAAGGAGAACGCGGCCCGGAAGGATGTCCGCGACGACATGCGCTCCGATGCGGAGCGCAGCCTCACGTCCCTCGTCGAGGGCCTCGACGGCCTCGGCGCCCTGCGCCGCTCCGTCGACACGGGCACCGTCTCCCGGCCCCAGGCCCTGGAGTTCTACAACCGGATCGTCGACCCCGGCTTCAGCTTCCTGACGACCCTTCACGCGCTGAACGACGTGGTGCTGGAGCGAGAGGGCCGCGCCCTCGTCGGCCTCGTCCGCGCCATGGAGATGCTGTCCCGCGAGGATGCCCTGATCGCCTCCGCGCTGACGACCGGCAAGGTCAGCGCCGACGAGATCCGCAGACTGTCGGACTTCGTGGCCAACCGCGAGCTGTACTACGAGATCAATCTCGAGGTCCTGCCCGCCAAGGAACGCGGCATCTACGAGGAGTACTGGCGGAGTCCGCAGACCGTGCCCCTGCGCGACGCCGAGGAAGACCTCATCGCCGGCGGCCCGGTCAAGAAGGTCGGCGCGGCCGAGGCCGCCCGCTGGCAGTCAGCCGCCGCCCCCGTGCTCGATGAGCTCCGCCGCGAGGCCAAGGCAGCCGGCGAGCGCTACCAGGACCGCGTCGACCCCGCCGCCTACACGGTCTTCGTCCGGGCGGGCATCGCCGGCGTACTCGGCTTCCTCGCGCTCCTCGTCTCCGTGATCGTCTCCGTCCGCATCGGCCGCGACCTCGTACGCGCCCTCACCCGGCTGCGCAAGGAGGCCCACGAGGTCTCCGGTGTACGGCTGCCCAGCGTGATGCGCCGGCTCGCCGCCGGCGAGCACGTCGACGTCGAGACCGAAGCGCCGCGCCTGGAGTACGACAAGGACGAGATAGGCCAGGCCGGCCAGGCGCTCAACACGCTGCAGCGCGCGGCCGTCGAGGCCGCCGTCCGCCAGGCCGACATGCGACGCGGGGTCTCCGAGGTGTTCGTCAACCTCGCGCGCCGCAACCAGGTGCTGCTCCACCGCCAGCTCACGCTCCTCGACACCATGGAGCGCCGGACCGAGGACACCGAGGAACTGGCGGATCTGTTCCGTCTGGACCACCTCACCACCCGTATGCGGCGCCATGCCGAAGGCTTGGTGATCCTCTCCGGCGCCGCGCCCTCGCGGCAGTGGCGCAAGCCGATCCAGCTGATGGACGTCGTGCGCGCGGCGGTCGCCGAGGTGGAGGACTACGAGCGTATCGAGGTGCGCCGGCTGCCGCGCATCGGCGTCGGCGGCCCCGCCGTCGCCGACCTGACCCACTTGATCGCCGAACTCCTGGAGAACGCCACGGTGTTCTCGCCCCCGCACACCGGCGTCCAGGTGCACGGCGAGCGCGTCGCCAACGGCTTCACCCTGGAGATCCACGACCGCGGCCTCGGCATGGCGCCCGAGGTGCTGCTCGACGCCAACCTCCGGCTCGCGGAGACACCCGAGTTCGAGCTGTCCGACACCGACCGGCTCGGTCTGTTCGTCGTCAGCCGGCTCGCCCAGCGCCAGAACGTGCGCGTCTCGCTGCAGCCGTCGCCGTACGGAGGGACGACGGCGGTCGTCTTCATCCCCGCCGCCCTGCTCACCGAAGCGCCCGAGACTCAGGGCACCGGCTTCCGCCTCGACCGCAAGAGTGACAGCCCTGCGGGCCGGCGCGGCAGCGACGGCAAACTGTCGGCACTGGCCAAGCCCGGCCTCCGCGGGGCGTCCGCGCTCCTCGACGGCCCGGTCGAACTGGAGGGCCCCGTCGACCCGTTGGGCTTCGACGACCGGCCCGCACTGGCCGAGCCGGGCGCCCTGACGGACATCGAGGACACCGAGAGCGAGCGCGGTGGCATCTTCCGCGCACGGCCCCACCGCCGCCGGCGCACCGACGATCACCAGCAGGCGCTGGAGCCGACACCCGACCGGATGACGGGCCCCGTGTCGCTGCCCCGCCGCAAACCTCCGACGCTGGTCACCGACCACGGGCGCCGGGTCGACGAGCGGGGGCGGACGCATCCCGCCCCGGAGCCCGCCCGGTCCGACAGGTCGACGCCGCCGCCGGCCCACGAGCTCCGTCCGGCGTCGCCCGGACCGTGGTCGTCGCCGGTACCGGACGACCCGCCACCGGCCCCCGCCCCGCTCGACGGGCTGCCCCGGCGGGTCCGCCAGGCCAGCCTCGCACCCCAGCTCCGGGAGGGTTCCGCGCAGAGCCCGGCCCCGGACACGCAGGATGTCGAGCGCGACGCGGAACAAGTACGCAGCCGTATGGCTTCCATGCAACGAGGCTGGCAGCGCGGCCGCCTCCAGAACGCGGACGAGGCCGAGGGAGCCGACCAGACCATCGGCACCGGCCGGACAGCACCACGAACCACATCGGAGGGGGACGGTCGATGACCGCACCGCACGCCGCAGCAAACGCCCTCGGCCGCCCGGCCGTCCAGGGAACCGGTGAACTCAACTGGCTCCTGGACGAGCTGGTCGACCGGGTCGGCAGCATCAGCAAGGCCCTTGTGCTCTCCAGCGACGGTCTGGCGACCGGCACCTCGCGGGAGCTCACCCGGGAGGACAGCGAGCATCTCGCCGCCGTCGCGTCCGGCTTCCACAGCCTGGCCAAGGGCGTGGGCCGTCACTTCGACGCGGGCAGCGTCCGGCAGACCGTCGTCGAGCTGGACGAGGCCTTCCTCTTCGTCACGGCCGCCGGCGACGGCAGCTGTCTGGCCGTGCTCGCCGACGCCGACTCCGACGTCGGCCTCGTCGCCTACGAGATGACGCTCATGGTCAAAAGGGTCGGAGTCCACCTCGCCACCGCGCCGCGGAGCGGTCAGGCCGCCGGAGGGTGAGTGTTCCGGCATGAGTGACTCGACTCATAACGCCCAGCACACGCACCACTTCTTCGACGCCGAGGCGGGCCCCGTGGTCCGCCCGTACGCGATGACGCGAGGCCGCACCAGCAGCGCCTCCCGGCACCGGCTCGACCTGATCGCCCTGGTCGTGCCGGAGCGCGTGGCCGACGACACCGGTCACGACCAGTCGCTCTCACCCGAGCATGTCGAGATCGTCGAACGCTGCGGCGACACCCCGCAGTCCATAGCCGAACTCGCCGCGAGTCTGGACCTTCCCGTCGGGGTGGTCCGGGTGCTCGTGGGCGACCTCGTCGAGGACGCTCTGGTGCATGTAACCCGTCCCGTTCCGCCGGCCGAGCTGCCGGACGTGAGTATTCTCCGCGAGGTGATCAATGGTCTTCGGGCGCTCTAGCCGCCGGGAGCCTCCCGTCGAACCGGTGACACTGAAGATCCTGGTGGCCGGTGGTTTCGGGGTGGGCAAGACGACTCTCGTGGGCGCGGTCAGCGAGATCAGACCGCTGCGCACCGAGGAGACGCTGAGCGAGGCCGGCCGTCCCGTCGACGACACCGAGGGTGTCGAGAACAAGACGACCACCACCGTCGCCATGGACTTCGGACGCATCACGCTCCGCGAGGACCTGGTGCTGTACCTCTTCGGCACCCCGGGTCAGGACCGTTTCTGGTTCCTCTGGGACGAGCTGGCACAGGGGGCGCTGGGCGCCGTCGTGCTCGCCGACACCCGCAGGCTCGAGGACTCCTTCGCGGCCATCGACTACTTCGAACGCCGTGGCATCCCCTTCACCGTGGGCGTCAACTGCTTCGAGGGGGCGAGCCGTTTCCCTTCCGACGCCGTACGGGGCGCGCTCGACCTCGACCCCGAGGTGCCCCTCATGATGTGCGACGCCCGCGACCGCGAGTCCGTCAAAATGGTGCTCGTGGCGGTGGTGGAACACGCCCTGGCCCGCGTCGACAGGCAGCGTGAGCACGCCACGACCTGATGACCCGACCCGTACGCAGCACGGCCCGTACCCCCACCGACAGGGGTACGGGCCGTGGGCTTCGTACGACTGACAGGAGCCGGTCAGGACCGGCCGTCCTCCTCCCAGCCGAAGCTGCGCTCCACCGCCTTGCGCCAGTTGTGGTACTCGCGCTCGCGCTCGGCGGCCTCCATGTGGGGGGACCACTCCACATCGCGCTGCCAGTGCGCCTTGAGCTCGTCGAGGTCCGACCAGACGCCCGTGGCGAGTCCCGCCGCGTACGCGGCGCCCAGGCATGTCGTCTCGGACACCTTCGGCCGGATCACCGGCACCCCCAGCACATCCGCCTGGTGCTGCATCAGCAGATGGTTGGCGGTCATGCCGCCGTCCACCTTCAGCGTGGTGATCTGCACCCCGGAGTCCTGGTACATCGCGTCGACGACCTCGCGCGTCTGCCAGCTGGTCGCCTCCAGCACCGCACGCGCCAGGTGCGCCTTGGTGACGTACCGCGTGAGGCCGGTGATCACACCGCGGGCGTCGGAGCGCCAGTAGGGGGCGAAGAGCCCGGAGAAGGCGGGCACGATGTAGGCCCCGCCGTTGTCGTCCACGCTCGCCGCCAGCGTCTCGATCTCGTCGGCGCTGCGGATGATGCCCAACTGGTCCCGGAACCACTGCACCAGGGCGCCGGTGATCGCGATCGAACCCTCCAGGCAGTAGACCGGGTTCTCCGCGCCGATCTTGTAGCCCACCGTGGTGATGAGCCCGCTCTTCGACGGCACGGGACGGCTGCCGGTGTTGAGCAGCAGGAAACTGCCGGTGCCGTAGGTGTTCTTGGCGGTGCCCGTGTCGTAGCAGGCCTGGCCGAAGATCGCGGCCTGCTGGTCGCCGAGGGCGGAGGCGACCGGTACTCCCGCGAGCTGGCCGACGGCCGTTCCGTACACCTCCGCTGACGACCTGATCTCGGGCAGCAGTGCCCGCGGCACGTTCATCGCGTCCAGGATCGCCGGGTCCCATTCGAGGGTCTGGAGGTTCATCAGCATCGTGCGGGACGCGTTGGTCACGTCCGTGACATGCACTCCGCCCTCGGTGCCGCCGGTGAGATTCCAGATCAGCCAGGAGTCGATGGTGCCGAAGGCGATCTCGCCGTGCTCGGCACGGCCCCGCAGCCCGGGCACGTTGTCCAGCAGCCAGGCCGCCTTGGGCCCGGAGAAGTAGCTGGCGAGGGGCAGCCCGGTCGCGTCCCGGAAGCGGTCCTGGCCGTCGGTGCCGCCCAGTTCGTGGCACAGGGACGCCGTACGGGTGTCCTGCCACACGATCGCGTTGTGCACCGGCTTGCCCGTCGCACGGTCCCACAGGACCGTCGTCTCGCGCTGGTTGGTGATGCCGAGCGCGCTGAGCTGGTCGGCCCGCAGCCCCGCCTTGGCGATCGCGCCGGCCACCACCGCCTGCACCTTGGACCAGATCTCGGTGGCGTCGTGCTCCACCCAGCCCGGCTTGGGGAAGATCTGACGGTGTTCTCGCTGGTCGACGGCGACGATCGCACCGTCCTGGTTGAAGATGATGCAGCGGCTGGACGTGGTGCCCTGGTCGATTGCGGCGACGAACCTGTCCGTCATGACGTCCCCTTGTCGATGCGGCCCCTGGAGGCCTAGAAGGCTGCGTTGAAGATGACACCGGCCAGCAGCCCGCCGATCAGCGGCCCGGCCACCGGCACCCAGGCGTAACCCCAGTCGGAAGTCCCCTTGTTGGGGATCGGAAGCAGCGCGTGGGTGATGCGCGGCCCCAGGTCACGAGCGGGGTTGATGGCATAGCCGGTCGGTCCGCCGAGCGACAGACCGATGCCCACGACCAGCAGTGACACCAGCAGGATGGAAATGCCGGAACCGTAGATGCCCGCGTCCTGCCCGGGGATCCGGCCGATGCCGATGCCCTCGTTCCTGCCGAAGGCGAGGATCGGCAGCACCAGGGCGATCGTCGCGATGATCTCGGTCATGGTGTTGGTGACCGGATTGCGGACCTCGGGGCCGGTGGCGAAGATTCCGAGCGTGGGCTGGGCCTTGCTCTCCTCGGCGTTGGCCTGGAACTGCGAGAAGTAGACGAGATACGCCAGCACGGCGCCGAGGAGCGCACCGGCCATCTGCCCCAGGAAGTAGAGCGGCACCTTGCTCCACTCACCGGTGTCGACCGCCACCCCGACGGTCACCGCGGGGTTCAGGTGGCCGCCCGACAACGGGGCGGAGGTGTAGGCACCGGCCAGCACCCCGAAGCCCCAGCCGAAGGCGATGACGACCCAGCCCGCGGCTCTTGCCTTGGAGTGGTGAAGCGTCACGGCGGCGCAGACACCGGCGCCGAACAGGATGAGTATCGCGGTGCCGATGAACTCACCGATGAATATGTCCCCATTGCTCATTTCGGCTCCTTGGCCCTGGCCGGGGGCCCGGCCCCGGTCCTCCGTGCAGGGTGCGTGCCATGGCATTCCATGGCCGGTGGAGCGGAGGCAGGGAAGCCCCGTGCCCCGCCCGGCGTCCGTGACGAGCGTGGTGAGCGTGCCGAGATGCGGCGATGCCGACGAAGAGGCAGTTTTCTCCGACCCTGAGGGGGCGTCAAGGTCGCCGACAGCAACGGCTGGTCACACAGGGGGCTGGACACCCCCGGGGGAAACGTACAGCGCTCAGCGCACGGCCACGACGGCGGAACCGTGCCCGAACAGCCCCTGGTTCGCGGTGATGCCGGTACGGGCCCCGGGCACCTGGCGCTCACCGGCCGTGCCGCGCAGCTGCCAGGTCAGTTCGCAGACCTGCGCGATCGCCTGGGCGGGCACCGCCTCGCCGAAGGACGCGAGCCCTCCGCTGGGATTGACCGGGACACGCCCGCCCAGCGCCGTGGCCCCTTCGCGCACCAGCTTGGCGCCCTCGCCCGGACCGCAGAGCCTGAGGTCCTCGTACCACTCCAGCTCCAGAGCGGTGGAGAGGTCGTACACCTCGGCGAGGGAGAGATCCTCCGGGCCCAGGCCCGCCTCCTCGTACGCCGCGCCGGCGATGGACGCCCGGAACGAGTACGGCGACGGGTCCACCGCGAGAGCCGAGTCGGCCGCGATGTCGGGCAGGTCGAGCACGGCCTTCGGATACGTCGGGGTGACGGTCGAGACCGCGCGGATACGGACCGGGTCCGCGGCGCCGTGCCGACGGGCGAACTCCATGCTCGACAGGACCAGCGCCGCCGCGCCGTCCGATGTGGCACAGATGTCGAGCAGCCGCAGCGGGTCGGCGACCACCGCGGACGCGGCCACCTCCTCGGCCGTGACGGCCTTGCGATAGCGGGCGTTGGGGTTCAGCGCGCCGGCCGCGGCGTTCTTCACCTTGACCAGTGCGAAGTCCTCGGGGGTGTCCCCGTGGAGGGCCATGCGGCGGCGCGCGTAGAGCCCGAAGTAGGCCGGATTGGTCGCCCCCAGCGCCCGGAAGCGCAACCAGTCGGGATCGTCGGGCCGGTCGCCGCCGGCCGGCGCGAAGAAGCCCTTCGGCGCCGAGTCCGCGCCCACCACCAGGACGACATCGGCCAAGCCGGCCAGGATCTGCGAACGCGCGGTGTTGATCGCCTGGGCGCCGGAGGCGCAGGCTGCGTACACGCTGGTGACGCGGGCCCCCTGCCAGCCCAGCGCGTGCGCGAACGTCGCACCGGCCACATATCCGGGGTAGCCGCAGCGCACGGTGTCCGCACCGACCACCGATCCGATCTCTCGCCAGTCCACGTCGGCATCGGCAAGGGCGGCCCGGGCGGCGGCAGTTCCGTACTCCACGAAACTGCGGCCCCACTTGCCCCAGGGGTGCATCCCGGCCCCGAGGACCGCCACGTCCCCCGTCATGACGTCACCGCCGTGGGCCGCCAGTGCCAGGTCGTCCAGACCGTCCCCGCATCCTCGTTGAGCACACCGGGCACGACCTCGACCTCCATACCGACCGCGAGGTCCGCGACGGACAGCCCGGGGACGCCCTGCCCGAGCACCACCATCCGCTCGGCCGGGAGCTCGACGGCGATCAGCGTGTACGGCTCCCACTCCGTGTCCGGGTCGGAGACATAGGGCGCCGGCGGTCGGTAGCGGGCATCCGTGTACGACCAGATGCGCCCCCGCCGGGAGAGCGGCACCTCCGCCAACTCGCCGCCCTGACATGCGGGGTTGCGGCAGAAGGCGTCCTCACGCGGGAAGAAGACCGACGAGCATGCGCCGCATCGCGTCCCGAGCAGCCGGAAGTCCTCCTCGCCGCTGTCGTGCGTGAACCAGCCGGCCACCACGGGCGTGCGCGTCAAGGGTCCTCCCCGGGACGGATCTGACGGAACGTCAGAAGTGTGCCACGGGTCAGCGGTTCTCGGCGAGCCACTTGGCGGCGGTCTCGGCCAGTTCCGCGTCCCGGCCGGCCAGCATCATCCGGATCATCTGGAAGTCGCCACGCAGCGACCAGGCAGGATGCCCGAAGGTGGCGGGGTTGTTCTTCTCGATGAAGAAGTGCGCGGGCCACGCCGTCCCGTAGCCGATGAGCGGCAACGCCGCCGCGTACCGCTTCCGCCCGCGTGCCAGCCCGTATGTGCTGATCGCCAGCCCGGTCAGGGTGCCGGTCAGGTGGACCCACCGGGTGGCCGCCCTGGAGTGCATCGCCACGTAGTAGGGCCAGAATTCCTCGTACGACTCAAAGGTCTGCTCTGCCATGTCCGCACCGTATTCCTTCGGAGGAGAACCGGAAACGCCTCCCGTGCGTCGGACATCAGTGAACGGACCGGCCGGAGCCTACGGGGGTGGTCCCGGCCGGTCCGTTCATCCGCGGCGGTTCAGCGGCCGGCGAGCGAGCGCCGGGCGACGGGGAAGTCGAACCAGGTGTCCGGGAACGGCTCCGGCTTGTAGGTGAAGTGCCACCATTCCTCTGCGAGATTGACGAATCCGAGGCCGCCGAGCGTGCTCTTCAGGAGCTGGCGGTTGGCCCGCTGCCTGCCCTCGATGCGCGGGTCGTCGGTGTGCGACAAGGTGTCGAAGCAGTCGTAGCCGGTCCCCATGTCGACGGAATTGTCGGGAAATCTCTCGGACCTGGGCGCAAAGCACGGGGCGAGACGTTCCCCGGGGATGTACGGCCTGGTCGGACGGGCCGGGAGCTTCACGAGGGTGAGATCGACCGTGCTGCCGCGGCTGTGTCCGGACTTCTCCGCGATATAGCCGTCCTCGAAGAGTCTCGATTTGTCGACGTGCGGATAGAACTCCTTCTTCATCGTCTCGTCGTCGAGATCCTTGGCCCACTCGACGAAGTGGTCGACCGCGCGCTGCGGGCGGTAGCAGTCGTACACCTTCAGCGAATAGCCCTGCCGCAGCAGTTTCAGCTGGGCCCGGTGCAGAGCCCGGGCAGCCGGCCGCGTGACGATGCACATCGGCCGGCGGTAGCCGTCGATCGGTTCGCCCACGAAGTTGTGCGCGGTCGTGTAGCGCATCTCCTGAATGATCGTCGGGTCCACCGAGCGCAGCGCGACGAACTCCTCGGGAGCCTTCGGCTCGGGCTCGGCGTGCGCCGCGGGGACGGCTGCCCCGGCGGCAAGGAGGGCGCCGGCGACCAGCGTGCGAAGGGCGGTGGCGAGTCGGGTCATGCCCACACCGTCTACCAGTTCCCGCTCCCGCGGGAAAGGTCATCGGATACAGTCCGCGCGTGCCCAAGGACTCCTACTGCGGCAACTGCGGAGCGCCGTACGGCGTTTCCTCCGCCTGGCCCCGCACCTGCCCCGTCTGCGGCGACATCGCCTACCGCAACCCGTCACCGGTCGCCGTCGCCCTGCAGCCCGCCCGGGACGCGGACGGCACGGGACTGGTCGTCATCACCCGCACGATCGAACCGCGGCGGGGCGGGGTCGCGTTGCCGGGCGGTTTCATCGACTTCGGTGAGGACTGGCAGGAGGCCGTCGTACGCGAACTGCGGGAGGAGACGGGCATCGAGGCCTCCCGCGATGACGTACGCCTGGCGGACGCGATGAGCGCGCCGAGCGGCCACTTGCTGCTGTTCGGCCTGCTGCCGCTGCGCCCGGCGGCCGACCTCCCGGCATCGGAACCGACGGACGAGACGGACGGCTGGCATCTGCTGCGTGCGCCGACGGAACTGACGTTCCCCCTCCACACGGCGGCGGCGAGCACCTGGTTCGCCGGCCATTACGGCTGAGGCCCAGGCTGCGGGGCGCCGGCCACCTGGGCGCCTCCTTCGCAGCCGCCCCTCCCCGCCGCCACCGGACCGGCGGCCACCTACGCGTCACCCTCCAGCCCCCGCACCCGGACCCGCCACCTCGGCGGCCCCGAGCCCTCGTCCTTCGACTGCTGCACCACGACCCGCCCGTCCACCAGCCGGGTGGTGTACCGCTCCACCTCCGCGGTCGTCCAGCCGTCACCGGCGTCCGGGACCACCAGACCACCGCCCAGGCGGCCCGCGGCAGGCGCCCACACCTCCAGCTCCAGCGCGCCGTCCGCCCCCCGCACCGGAATCAGCGAACCGCCCCGCGCCAGCACCGGGATGCGCGACAGCGGCGCCTCCACCAGCACCTGCCCCGGCCCGTCGTACGCCTGCCCCGTGGCCGTGTCGTACCAGCGGCCCCTCGGCAGCCGCACCGCGCGGCGGTCCGCTCCCCGCTCCAGCACCGGCGCCACCAGCAGCGCGTCGCCGAGCAGAAACGCGTCCTCGCAGTCGCGCAGCACCCGGTCCTCCGGGGACTCCCACCACAGCGGCCGCACATACGGCGCGCCCGTCATCCGCGCAAGGTGGGCGAGGGTGACGAAGTACGGGTGCAGCCGATCCCGTTCGGCCAGCGCCTCCCGCGCATGGGCGAGGACCACCGGTCCGAACTCCCAGGGCTCGCGGCGTCCCGCGTCGATCGCCGCATGGGTGCGGAACAGCGGCAGATACGCCCCCAGCTGGAACCAGCGCAGGTACAGCTCGGGCGACGGGCTGCCGTCGAAGCCGCCCACGTCCGGCCCGGAGTACGGGACTCCGCACAGTCCGAGTCCCAGGACCAGCGCGAGCGAGGCCCGCAGCCCCGGCCAGCCGGTGGAGACATCGCCCGACCAGGTGCCTCCGTACCGCTGCATCCCGGCCCACCCGGAGCGCGAGAACAGGAACGGCCGCTCGTCCGGGCGCAGTCGCCGCAGCGCCTCGTGACCGGCGCGCGCCATCGCGAGGCCGTACACGTTGTGCGCTTCGCGATGATCGCCGCCCCGGCCCTCCAGTGCGTGCCGCGCGGACCGCGGCAGGGTCATGTCGCCGAAGGGTGTGAAGGACACCGGCTCGTTCATGTCGTGCCACACGCCCGAGAAGCCCTGCGCCAGCCGCTCCTCGTACAACCCTCCCCACCAGCGGCGCGCCGCCGGATCGGTGAAGTCCGGGTAGACACAGTCACCGGGCCACACCACGCCCCGCACTTCGTGCCCCCGCGCGTCCTTCACGAACGCGTCCGCTGCCCGCCCGCCGTCGTACACCGCGTTCCCCGGCTCGGCCTTCACCGCGGGATCGACGATCGAGACCAGCCGCACGCCCTCGTCGTGGAAGTCCTTCGCCATACCGGGCAGATCGGGGAAGTGCTCCCGGTCGACGGTGAAGACCTGATGCCCGTCGTAGTGGTCGATGTCGAGATGGAGCGCCGACAGCGGCAGCTCCCGCTCCCGGTAGCCCGCCACGATCCGCCGCACCTCGCGTTCACTGCCGAACCCCCAGCGGGCGTGCTGCGGTCCGAGCGCCCAGGACGGCGGAACGGCAGGCGCACCCGTCAGCCGGGCCCAGGCGCCGAGCACCCGCGCGGGTGTGCCGACGGCGACCCAGCACCGCAGTGGCCCACCGTCCATACGGACCTCGACCGTGCCGGGCCGGTCGTGTCCGGAGCCCGCGCCCTCCTCGCCCTCGCGCAGCGTGACCCGGCCGTCCCACGAGTTGTCGTGGAAGGCGAGATGGGTGCCTGCGTCGGCCACCACCAGGTGCACCGGCATGGTGATGTACAGCGGGTCGTCACCGGGTGCGAAGGAGCCCCGGGGGTCGGTGTTCCACAGCCGGTAGGTGCCGTCCCGCAGCCTCGGGCCCGCCGCCCGGCCGCCGAGCCCGAAGAATCGCGCGTCGGCGGCCACTTCCGTCCGCTGCACCCAGCGCGCCGGACCGCCACCCGCCGGCTCCCACCAGCGCGGCGGCAGATCCCGGCGCAGAACGACACCGCCCGGCGTGCGGATCTCGACCGCGCCGTTGCGGGAGACCTCGACCGTCACTCGCTCCGAGACCACCCGCCAGCCGCCGTCCTTGTCGGGCTCCAGCAGGGCCCGCGGATCCGGCTCCGGTGGGGCGCCGTCCAGCGCGTACGACGGCTCCGGTTCCGCACCGTCCCACCCCCAGAACACGGCGCCACCCGCCGCGACACAGATCCGCAGCTCGGAACGGGCGAACCGGACGACACCGCCCCCGGGCAGCGGCTCGGCCCTGGTGACCGGTCCCGGCACCCTGGCCCGTTCCGCGCCCCTTCCGGGCAGCGCCCGCGCGTCGGCACGCCGTGTTCTCCAGGCCGAGCGCGCCGCGCGCAACCCCTGCAGCGTTCCGAAGCTCTTCACCGAGCGCACAAGCCCACGACCATCCATGCAGCTCAGCCTGCCATCCGCTCGGACGTACGGGTGGTTCGTTCAACTCCCGTTCACCCATGGTGGGACCACATGTTCGCTCGCCCCGGCATGTGTGGGGAGCCCTGGTGCGAAAGACGATCACATGGCATCGTCCGTAGCAGCCGCGTCACGCGCACACCCCAGCACGTGCGCGTACATACGCACACACTGTGTAGAAGCAGCCCAGGAGCCGATCTCATGACCTCAGCAGCCCATCCTGACCCCTTGTGGCAGCCGGACGCCGACCGTGTCGCCGCCGCGCGGGTCACCCGGTTCCAGGCCTGGGCCGCCGAGCGCCACGGGGCCCCGGCGGAGGGTGGCTACGCTGCGCTGCACCGCTGGTCGGTGGACGAGCTGGAGACCTTCTGGGGTGCCGTCGCCGAATGGTTCGACATCCGGTTCGCCACGCCGTACGAACGCGTCCTGGCCGACCCCTCCATGCCCGGTGCGCAGTGGTTCCCCGGCGCGACGCTCAACTACGCGGAGCACGCGCTGCGCGCCGCCGACGACCGCCCGGACGACCCGGCGCTGCTGTACGTGGACGAGACGCAGGAGCAGACACCGACCAGCTGGGCCGAGCTGCGCCGCCAGGTGGGCTGTCTCGCCGCCGAGCTGCGCTCCCTCGGCGTGCGCCCGGGGGACCGGGTCAGCGGCTATCTGCCCAACATCCCCCAGGCCGTCGCGGCACTTCTGGCGACGGCCGCGGTCGGCGCGGTGTGGACCTCCTGCGCCCCCGACTTCGGCGCCCGCAGCGTCCTCGACCGCTTCCAGCAGGTCGAACCGGTCGTCCTGTTCACCGTCGACGGCTACCGCTACGGCGGCAAGGAGCACGACCGCACGGAGACGGTCGCCGAGCTGCGCCGTGAACTGCCCACCCTCCGCGCGGTGGTCCACATTCCGCTGCTCGGCACCGACGCTCCCGAGGGCGCGCTGGACTGGTCGGCCGTCACCCGCGGCGACAACGAGCCGGTCTTCGAGCAGGTGCCCTTCGACCATCCCCTGTGGGTGCTGTACTCCTCGGGCACCACCGGGCTGCCCAAGGCGATCGTCCAGTCGCAGGGCGGCATCCTGATCGAGCATCTCAAGCAGCTCTCGCTCCACTGCGACCTGGGACCGGAGGACCGGTTCTTCTGGTACACGTCCACCGGCTGGATGATGTGGAACTTCCTCGTCTCCGGCCTGCTCACCGGCACCACCGTGGTGCTGTACAACGGCAGCCCGGGCTACCCGGACACCGGCGCCCAGTGGGGTGTCGCCGAGCGCACCGGCGCGACGCTGTTCGGCACCTCGGCTGCGTATGTCATGGCCTGTCGCAAAGCCGGAGTGCATCCCGCGCGGGACTACGACCTGTCCCGGGTCGGCTGCGTCGCCACCACCGGCTCCCCGCTCCCGCCCGACGGCTTCCGCTGGCTGCACGACGAGTTCGCCGACAGCGGCGCCGACCTGTGGATCGCCTCCGTCAGCGGCGGCACCGACGTGTGCAGCTGCTTCGCCGGCGCGGTGCCCACGCTGCCCGTCCACATCGGTGAGCTGCAGGCGCCCTGCCTCGGCACCGATATGCAGTCCTGGGACCCGAACGGCAAGCCGCTCGTGGGGGAGGTCGGCGAGCTGGTGGTGACCCGCCCCATGCCGTCGATGCCCGTCCACTTCTGGAACGACCCCGACGGCAGCCGCTACCGCGACAGCTACTTCGAGATGTTCCCGGGCGTCTGGCGGCACGGCGACTGGATCACCCTCACCGACCGCGGCTCGGTGATCATCCATGGCCGGTCCGACTCCACGCTCAACCGCCAGGGCGTACGGATGGGCTCGGCCGACATCTACGAAGCCGTCGAACGGCTCCCCGAGATCCGCGAGTCGCTGGTCATCGGCCTGGAGGAACCGGACGGCGGCTACTGGATGCCGCTGTTCGTCCACCTCGCCGACGGCGCGCGGCTCGACGACGACCTGCGCGCGAGGATCAAGCAGATCATCCGCGAGCAGCTCTCCCCGCGGCATGTGCCGGACGACATCATCGAGGTGCCCGGCGTCCCCCACACCCTCACCGGCAAGCGCATCGAAGTGCCGGTCAAGCGCCTGCTGCAGGGCACGGCTCTCGACAAGGCGGTCAACCCCGGCTCGGTCGACAACCTCGAGCTCCTGCGCTTCTACGAGGAGCTCGCCCGCACCCGGAGGCAGCCGGCCTAGCCCCTAACCGCCGTACGTGGCCTCGGACTCGCCCAGCACCCCGGCGAAGTCCGAGGCCAGCCGTACGCCGTCGGCCGCGGCCAGATCCGCCGTCGTGATACGGACCCCCGGGCCGGAGGAGATACGGAACCTGGCACCCGCGGCGACCCACCAGCCCCTGGACCGCAGCCCGTTGACCACCGCGGACTCGTCCCGTACGGGTACCCACACATTCATACCGCTCCGGCCGTGCGCCGCCACACCGTGCGAGGCGAGCGCCGTCGTCAGCGCCTCGCGCCGCTCCGCGTACGCCGCACCGGCCTGCGTGACCCGCGCCATCGTCGCGGGATCGTGCAGCAGCCCCAGCACGGTGCTCTGCAGCAGATGACTGATCCAGCCGGATGTCAGCAGCAGCCGTCCGTCGTGTCTCGCCAGAGTGACGGGATCGCAGGCCGCAGCCGCCCAGCGCAGGTCCGTACCGAGCAGCTTGGACACGGTCCGCACATGGACCCAGCGCGCAAGTCCGCCCGCCGCAAGCGAGTTCAGCGGGACTCCCGCCGCCGCGGAGGCATGGTCGTTCTCGATCACCAGCACCTCGGGTGACGTGTGCAGCACCTCCAGCAGAGCGTCGCGCCGCCCGGCGGAGAACCAGCCGGCGTACGGATTCTGCGCGCGCGGACTGCACACCACGGCTCGGGCCCCCGCCCGCAGCGCGGCCTGCAACGCCTCGGGCCGCATGCCTTCGTCGTCGACGCCCACCGCGACCCACCGCAGCCCCAACGCCTGCACCAGATCGAGCAGATGGTGGTAGCCGGGATCCTCCATCGCCACCGCGTCACCCGGCCGCAGCTCGGTGGAGAGCACCCGCGCCATGCAGTCCAGCGCCCCATGGGCGAAGGTGACCTGACCGACCGGCACCCCGTCGGCGCCGATCCAGGCCCTGACCGCTTCCTCCAGCTCGGGCAGCCGCGGGGCGGAACGGTGCGAACGAGGACCGGGGGAGAGCCGTGCGGGGGGCAACAGGTCGGGCAGGAACGCCGGGTCGGGATGACCGCCGGCCAGATCACGCAGACCGTCGGGGACCTTCGGTGGCCGCCGGGTCGCCACAGCGGGCGCGGCGGCGATCACGGTCCCGCCCCGCCCGTGCGTCACCACGACCCCGCGTTGCCGCAGTTCCTTGTATGCCGTCGCCACCGTCCCGGCGCTCACCCCGAGCTCGTCGGCCAGCCGGCGCACCGGGGGCAGCGCGTCGCCCGGACCGAGTCCGCCGTCCGCCACGCCCCGTTCGACCGATGCCGCAATGGCCTTGGCGGTCGTACCGCTGATCGCATATTGTGCTGCCACGTATATAAATATGTATCAGTACAAAGGGTTCGTCAAGGGGGAACGGTGAGTCTGCGTCAACGGGCCGTCCGCACAGGCCACTCACAGCGAAGGGACCGCATACCCGGAGGCCGCGACGGCCGCCGCATGCTCGGCATCACCCTCGTCGACAAGACCGGCAACGGCCTCTGGGTCGCCACCCAGGCGCTCTACTTCACCTACGTCACCGGTCTCTCCGTCGCCGAAGTCGGCATCCTCATCGGACTGTCCGCCGGCATCGGCATCGTCGGCGCACCACTCGCCGGCCGCATCGCCGACCGGCTGCCCGTCACCCGCGTCCTCATGGCCGCCCAGATCCTGCGAGCCGGCGCAGGCCTCGCCCTGCTCACCACCGACGCGTACGCCCTGCTGCTCGTCCTCGCCGCTTGCGCCAGCCTCGGCGACCGCGGCACCAACGTCCTGACCAAGCTGTACGCGGCCCGCATCGCAGGCACCGAACGCGTGCGCTACCAGGCACTCAGCCGCACCGTCGGCAACACCGGCTTCGCCATCGGCGGCCTCGCCGCAGCAACCGCCCTCGGTATCGGCACCACGACCGCCTACCAGTCGCTCCTCGTGGGCAACGCCCTCTCGTGCCTGACAGCGGCCCTGCTCACCCTCCGCTGCGACGAGCCCGCCGCCCCCTCGCGCATCGTCAACGGATCCGGCGGCCGCACAGCCGCCGAGGCAAAGCCCGCCAGCCCCTGGCGGGACAGCACCTACCTCCTCTACACGGCCACCGAGACCGTGCTCTTCCTCGACGACGCGGTCTTCATGGTCGGCCTGCCGCTGTGGATCGTGCACGCCACCGACGCACCCCACGGCCTCGCGCCCCTGCTGCTCGTCCTCAACAACGTGATGGTCGTGGGCCTCCAGATCCCGCTGGCACGACTCGGCGCCACCACCCGGGCCGCCCGCCGCCTGCTGCTCCCGCTCGCCATGGCCTTCGCGGCCGGCACCCTCGCCCTCAGCGCCTCCGCGGCCGACGGCCACTGGACGGCGATCACCGCCCTGACGCTCGCCGCTGTGGCCCTCACCCTGGCGGAGATCCTGCATGCCGCCATCTCCTGGGAACTCTCCGTCGCCCTCGCCCCCGACGAGTCCCAGGGCGCCTACCTCGGCGTCCACGGCATCGCCGCATCCGCCCAGCGCAGCGTCGGCCCGCTGATCATCACCGGCGTCATCGCGGCAGGCCCCGTCGGCTGGGTCGCACTCGGTGCCGGACTGGTCGCCACCTGCTTCGCCCAGGACCGGATCGTCCGCGCAGGACTCGCGGAACCCGCGTTGTCAGTGCCGCCGCTTACGGTGAGTAGCGACCAGTCAACAATCAGGGGGAGACATGGCGCGCCACAAGGCAGCCCGGAAACAGGGCGGACGAGCACAGCGGGGCAGCGGGACCAGTCCGCGGCGGACCGGTGACCGGCCCAGGAACCACACGGCACTGCGGCGCACCCTGCGCCGGGAAGTCGCCAACACCGTCGCGGTCCTGGCAGACGCCTACGACTTCGACGCGATGCGCGGATACCGCACCTTCGCCTTCGACGACCACGACAGCTACCTCCAGCAGGTCGAAGACCTGCTCAAGACCCTCGGCAAAAGCCACCTGCACACCACCGTGGCCCTCTTCGACCCCGCCGACTTCGCGGATCACTGCGCCGAGCACGGCCTCGACCCCGACACGGCGCTCAGCCGAAGCCACTACACCGCCGCGATCTCCGGACGCGGAAACACCGTCGCGTACGGCGGGCAGCCGCTCGACAGACTGCTGCCCGAGCTCATCGACAAGGCGGTCCGCCAGGCCACCTGGGAGTACGCGACCATGCTCCTCGCCGACCTCGGCGAGTGCGCCGACTGCGGCCAGGACATCGGCCGCGCCGCCTTCGACCGCGCGTCCCGCATGCTGATGCGACTGCTCGAAGCGGCCGGACCCGGCAGACACCACCTCGTGTGCAGCGTCGCCGGTCCCGAGGATCAGCTCCTCGCCGTCCTCCACGCGGAGGGGGAGCCGACTTCCGCCGCCGCACAGCTGGACGCGTCCGAGGGCGCCGAATTCGTCACCGTCCTCGCGACCGCCATCGCCCTCGACAACACCGGGGGAGTGGTGCTCCGCACCAGCCGACCCGATGCACCGGACCACCTGCACGGCTGGCGACTCCACCAGGGCCGCCTTCTCCCGCTCACCCCCGGAGAGGTGTTCAGCGCCTACTGCACGGACGCGTCCACCGGAGAACCACTGTCACCCGAGCCGGGCGTGGAGTACTGCGCGGGCTTCGAGATCATCACGGACGACCCGGAGAGCCAGCACTGAACGACGAAGGGACGACGAAAGGGCCCCCGCCCGTCCCGGCGGGAGCCCTCGTCGACCGACTCCGGTCTACTCGCCGGAGAGCACCGCCTGCGCGGCGACCCGCGCCTCCTCGGCGGAGTCCGTGGCACGAGCAGCGGCAGCCGCCCGCTCGCACTGAGCCAGCGTGTACTTCGCCAGCGTCGCCCGCACATACGGAATCGAAGCGGCGCCCATCGACAGCGACGTCACACCCAGACCGGTGAGCACACAGGCCAGCAGCGGATCGGAGGCAGCCTCACCACAGACACCGCAGCTCTTGCCCTCGGCCTTGGCGGACTCCGCCGACAGCGCCACCAGGTCGAGCAGCGCCGGCTGCCAAGGGTCCTGCAGCCGCGACACGGCACCCACCTGACGGTCGGCGGCGAAGGTGTACTGCGCGAGGTCATTGGTGCCCAGCGAAAGGAACTCGACCTCCTGCAAAATCGAGCGCGCCCGCAGCGCGGCGGACGGAATCTCCACCATCGCCCCGAACTTCGCCTGCAGCCCGGCCTCACGACACGCGTCGGCGAACGCCTTCGCATCCGCGCGGTCGGCCACCATCGGCGCCATGACCTCGAGATACACCGGCAGACCCTCGACAGCCTTCGACAGCGCCGTCAGCTGCGTCCGCAGCACATCCGGGTGATCCAGCAGACTGCGCAGCCCACGCACACCCAGCGCGGGGTTCGGCTCGTCGGCCGGCGTCAGGAAGTCGAGCGGCTTGTCCGCGCCCGCGTCCAGCACCCGTACGACCACCCGGCCCTCCGGGAAGGCCTCGAGCACCTTGCGGTACGCGTCGACCTGCTTCTCCTCCGAGGGCGCCTGCTTGCTGTCGTCCAGGAACAGGAACTCCGTACGGAACAGACCGACACCCTCGGCACCGGCCTCCACCGCCGCCGGAACATCGCCCGGACCGCCGACATTCGCCAGCAGCGGCACCTTGTGTCCGTCGGAGGTGGCACCGGGGCCGGTGGACGCGGAAAGAGCGGCCTTGCGTTCGGCGGCGGACCGCTCGAGCTCTGCGCGCTTCTCGGCAGCCGGCTCGACGAAGACCTCGCCCGTGCTGCCGTCGACAGCGATGACCGTCCCCTCGGCCAGCTCACCGGCACCCGGCAGAGCCACCACAGCGGGAACTCCGAGAGCCCGCGCCAGAATCGCACTGTGACTGGTGGGCCCGCCCTCCTCGGTCACGAAACCGAGCACCAGCGCCGGGTCGAGCAGCGCCGTGTCCGCCGGCGCCAGATCCCGTGCGATCAGTACATACGGCTCGTCGCTGTCGGGCACACCCGGCATGGGCACACCGAGCAGGCGCGCCACGATCCGATTCCTCACGTCGTCCAGGTCGGCCACCCGCCCGGCCAGGTACTCACCCGCACCCGCCAGCAGCGCCCGGTACGAAGCGAACGCGTCGTACACAGCCCGCTCGGCAGTGCTGCCGACAGCGACCCGCCGGTCCACATCCGCCATCAGCTCCGGATCCTGTGCCATGAGCGCCTGTGCCTCGAGCACAGCCTGCGCCTCACCCCCGGCCAGATTGCCCCGGGCAATCAGGTCGGCGGACACAGCTTCCACGGCCTTGCGTGCGCGCCCCTGTTCGCGCTCCGCGTCCTCCGGCGGAATCTGCTTGGCCGGCGGCTCCAGCACTGCCGTGCCCATGTGCCGAACCTCGCCGATCGCCACCCCGTGGCTCACACCGACGCCTCGCAGCGTTGTCTCCATTTCACCCGTCTCCGATAGAGCGACGACCTGTGCCGCCGCGGTGGATGTCCAACCAGCCGTCACCGCGGTGACGGCGTCACTGCCAGGTGAAGAGGGTGTCCCCGGCCTTCACATCGCCTTCTTCACGAAGGGCGGAGAGAGAGTCGGCGGTGGCCTCGAGCGCCACGATCGGGCAGATCGCTGATTTGCCGGCGGCCTCGACGGCCGACGGGTCCCAGCGCACAACGGCCTGCCCACGCCGCACGGTGTCGCCCTTGTTGACGAGCAGCTCGAAGCCCTCGCCGTTGAGCTGGACGGTGTCGATACCGAGGTGCGTCAGCACGCCGTGGCCCTGGTCGTCGACGACCACGAAGGCATGGGGGTGCAACGAGACCACGATGCCGTCGACAGGAGCGACGGCCTCTGACGGCTCACGGACGGGATCGATGGCAGTACCGGGACCGACCATCGCACCGGAGAACACCGGATCGGGCACCGCCGCGAGTCCGATGGCACGTCCGGCAAGAGGGGACGTCACTGTGGTCATGGAGCCTCCCAGGGGTGGAGATTCGTTACTGCGCCGTCACCGTCAGTCCAGCTCGGCGCACTGTTCAGAAGGGTATGTCACGACAAGTCCTAGTTCCGCCTGAGACCTACCAGTTGGCGGACCTAGGGGCGCACCGGAAACGATTTGCCTCGCCTCCCGGCGACGAGTACTGTCGTACCCCTGCCTGGCCCCAACGCGACAGTGAGTCGGGGGTCGGCAGCACCTATCAAGCCGCGATCCTAACTGGTCTAAACCACTGCTGCCTGCAGGGTGGTGGTCAGAGGGACCGAAAAAGCCTGATATGGTTTGAAAACACCGAAGGGAAGCGCCCGGAGGACCTCCTGAAAAAGGTCCAATGGAAGCGTCCGTTCCTTGAGAACTCAACAGCGTGCCAAAAATCAACGCCAGATATGTTGATACCCCGGCCCATCTTTGATGGGTTGAGGTTCCTTTGAAAGTCCTGCCGGCCCTTCGGGGTGGGTAGGCAATTTACACAGCGAGGACGCTGTGAACGACCGGCCTTATTCCGGCTGGTTGTTCCGCTCTCGTGTGTGTGCACCCGATTACGGGTAAACATTCACGGAGAGTTTGATCCTGGCTCAGGACGAACGCTGGCGGCGTGCTTAACACATGCAAGTCGAACGATGAAGCCCTTCGGGGTGGATTAGTGGCGAACGGGTGAGTAACACGTGGGCAATCTGCCCTTCACTCTGGGACAAGCCCTGGAAACGGGGTCTAATACCGGATAACACTCTGTCCTGCATGGGACGGGGTTGAAAGCTCCGGCGGTGAAGGATGAGCCCGCGGCCTATCAGCTTGTTGGTGGGGTGATGGCCTACCAAGGCGACGACGGGTAGCCGGCCTGAGAGGGCGACCGGCCACACTGGGACTGAGACACGGCCCAGACTCCTACGGGAGGCAGCAGTGGGGAATATTGCACAATGGGCGAAAGCCTGATGCAGCGACGCCGCGTGAGGGATGACGGCCTTCGGGTTGTAAACCTCTTTCAGCAGGGAAGAAGCGAAAGTGACGGTACCTGCAGAAGAAGCGCCGGCTAACTACGTGCCAGCAGCCGCGGTAATACGTAGGGCGCAAGCGTTGTCCGGAATTATTGGGCGTAAAGAGCTCGTAGGCGGCTTGTCACGTCGGATGTGAAAGCCCGGGGCTTAACCCCGGGTCTGCATTCGATACGGGCAGGCTAGAGTGTGGTAGGGGAGATCGGAATTCCTGGTGTAGCGGTGAAATGCGCAGATATCAGGAGGAACACCGGTGGCGAAGGCGGATCTCTGGGCCATTACTGACGCTGAGGAGCGAAAGCGTGGGGAGCGAACAGGATTAGATACCCTGGTAGTCCACGCCGTAAACGTTGGGAACTAGGTGTTGGCGACATTCCACGTCGTCGGTGCCGCAGCTAACGCATTAAGTTCCCCGCCTGGGGAGTACGGCCGCAAGGCTAAAACTCAAAGGAATTGACGGGGGCCCGCACAAGCAGCGGAGCATGTGGCTTAATTCGACGCAACGCGAAGAACCTTACCAAGGCTTGACATATACCGGAAAGCATCAGAGATGGTGCCCCCCTTGTGGTCGGTATACAGGTGGTGCATGGTTGTCGTCAGCTCGTGTCGTGAGATGTTGGGTTAAGTCCCGCAACGAGCGCAACCCTTGTTCTGTGTTGCCAGCATGCCTTTCGGGGTGATGGGGACTCACAGGAGACTGCCGGGGTCAACTCGGAGGAAGGTGGGGACGACGTCAAATCATCATGCCCCTTATGTCTTGGGCTGCACACGTGCTACAATGGCCGGTACAAAGAGCTGCGATGCCGCAAGGCGGAGCGAATCTCAAAAAGCCGGTCTCAGTTCGGATTGGGGTCTGCAACTCGACCCCATGAAGTCGGAGTTGCTAGTAATCGCAGATCAGCATTGCTGCGGTGAATACGTTCCCGGGCCTTGTACACACCGCCCGTCACGTCACGAAAGTCGGTAACACCCGAAGCCGGTGGCCCAACCCCTTGTGGGAGGGAGCTGTCGAAGGTGGGACTGGCGATTGGGACGAAGTCGTAACAAGGTAGCCGTACCGGAAGGTGCGGCTGGATCACCTCCTTTCTAAGGAGCACTTCTTGACCGGCTCTGCCGGTCCAGAGGCCAGTACATCGGCGAATGTCCGATGCTGGTTGCTCATGGGTGGAACGTTGATTATTCGGCACGGTTGAACTGGCTTCACCAGTACTGCTCTTCGGGGCGTGGAACGTGAGGCCGGGTTGATCGTGCCGGGCACGTTGTTGGGTATCTGAGGGTACGAGCGCTGCTCGTCCTTCGCGATGCCGGCCCCAGTGAACTCGCCCTTTGTGGCGGGGTGGTGGGTGGCTGGTCGTTGCTTGAGAACTGCACAGTGGACGCGAGCATCTGTGGCCAAGTTTTTAAGGGCGCACGGTGGATGCCTTGGCACCAGGAACCGATGAAGGACGTGGGAGGCCACGATAGTCCCCGGGGAGCCGTCAACCAGGCTTTGATCCGGGGGTTTCCGAATGGGGAAACCCGGCAGTCGTCATGGGCTGTCACCCGCTGCTGAACACATAGGCAGTGTGGAGGGAACGAGGGGAAGTGAAACATCTCAGTACCCTCAGGAAGAGAAAACAACCGTGATTCCGGGAGTAGTGGCGAGCGAAACCGGATGAGGCCAAACCGTATGCGTGTGATACCCGGCAGGGGTTGCGCATGCGGGGTTGTGGGATCTCTCTTTCATCAGTCTGCCGGCCGTGAGACGAGTCAGAAACCGTTGGATGTAGGCGAAGGACATGCGAAAGGTCCGGCGTAGAGGGTAAGACCCCCGTAGCTGAAATTCATGCGGCTCGTTTGAGAGACACCCAAGTAGCACGGGGCCCGAGAAATCCCGTGTGAATCTGGCGGGACCACCCGTTAAGCCTAAATATTCCCTGGTGACCGATAGCGGATAGTACCGTGAGGGAATGGTGAAAAGTACCGCGGGAGCGGAGTGAAATAGTACCTGAAACCGTGTGCCTACAAGCCGTGGGAGCGTCGCTGGCAGCACTTGTGCTGTCAGTCGTGACTGCGTGCCTTTTGAAGAATGAGCCTGCGAGTTTGCGGTGTGTTGCGAGGTTAACCCGTGTGGGGAAGCCGTAGCGAAAGCGAGTCCGAATAGGGCGATATAGTAGCGCGCTCAAGACCCGAAGCGGAGTGATCTAGCCATGGGCAGGTTGAAGCGGCTGTAAGAGGTCGTGGAGGACCGAACCCACCAGGGTTGAAAACCTGGGGGATGACCTGTGGTTAGGGGTGAAAGGCCAATCAAACTCCGTGATAGCTGGTTCTCCCCGAAATGCATTTAGGTGCAGCGTCGTGTGTTTCTTGCCGGAGGTAGAGCACTGGATAGGCGATGGGCCCTACCGGGTTACTGACCTTAGCCAAACTCCGAATGCCGGTAAGTGAGAGCGCGGCAGTGAGACTGTGGGGGATAAGCTCCATGGTCGAGAGGGAAACAGCCCAGAGCATCGACTAAGGCCCCTAAGCGTACGCTAAGTGGGAAAGGATGTGGAGTCGCAGAGACAACCAGGAGGTTGGCTTAGAAGCAGCCACCCTTGAAAGAGTGCGTAATAGCTCACTGGTCAAGTGATTCCGCGCCGACAATGTAGCGGGGCTCAAGCGTACCGCCGAAGTCGTGTCATTCGTACACATATCCCCAACGGGAGTACGGATGGGTAGGGGAGCGTCGTGTGCCGGGTGAAGCAGCCGCGGAAGCGAGTTGTGGACGGTTCACGAGTGAGAATGCAGGCATGAGTAGCGATACACACGTGAGAAACGTGTGCGCCGATTGACTAAGGGTTCCTGGGTCAAGCTGATCTGCCCAGGGTAAGTCGGGACCTAAGGCGAGGCCGACAGGCGTAGTCGATGGACAACCGGTTGATATTCCGGTACCCGCTTTGAAACGCCCAATACTGAATCAGGCGATGCTAAGTCCGTGAAGCCGCCCCTGATCTCTTCGGAGTGAGGGGGAGTGGTGGAGCCGACGGACCAGACTTGTAGTAGGTAAGCGATGGGGTGACGCAGGAAGGTAGTCCAGCCCGGGCGGTGGTTGTCCCGGGGTAAGGGTGTAGGCCGTGTGATAGGCAAATCCGTCACACATCAAGGCTGAGACCTGATGCCGAGCCGATTGTGGTGAAGTGGATGATCCTATGCTGTCGAGAAAAGCCTCTAGCGAGTTTCATGGCGGCCCGTACCCTAAACCGACTCAGGTGGTCAGGTAGAGAATACCGAGGCGTTCGGGTGAACTATGGTTAAGGAACTCGGCAAAATGCCCCCGTAACTTCGGGAGAAGGGGGGCCATCACTGGTGATCGGATTTACTCCGTGAGCTGGGGGTGGCCGCAGAGACCAGCGAGAAGCGACTGTTTACTAAAAACACAGGTCCGTGCGAAGCCGTAAGGCGATGTATACGGACTGACGCCTGCCCGGTGCTGGAACGTTAAGGGGACCGGTTAGTCGACCTTCGGGTCGGCGAAGCTGAGAACTTAAGCGCCAGTAAACGGCGGTGGTAACTATAACCATCCTAAGGTAGCGAAATTCCTTGTCGGGTAAGTTCCGACCTGCACGAATGGCGTAACGACTTCTCGACTGTCTCAACCATAGGCCCGGTGAAATTGCACTACGAGTAAAGATGCTCGTTTCGCGCAGCAGGACGGAAAGACCCCGGGACCTTTACTACAGTTTGATATTGGTGTTCGGTTCGGCTTGTGTAGGATAGGTGGGAGACTTTGAAGCAGCCACGCCAGTGGTTGTGGAGTCGCCGTTGAAATACCACTCTGGTCGTGCTGGATGTCTAACCTGGGTCCGTGATCCGGATCAGGGACAGTGTCTGATGGGTAGTTTAACTGGGGCGGTTGCCTCCTAAAGAGTAACGGAGGCGCCCAAAGGTTCCCTCAGCCTGGTTGGCAATCAGGTGTTGAGTGTAAGTGCACAAGGGAGCTTGACTGTGAGACCGACGGGTCGAGCAGGGACGAAAGTCGGGACTAGTGATCCGGCGGTGGCTTGTGGAAGCGCCGTCGCTCAACGGATAAAAGGTACCCCGGGGATAACAGGCTGATCTTCCCCAAGAGTCCATATCGACGGGATGGTTTGGCACCTCGATGTCGGCTCGTCGCATCCTGGGGCTGGAGTCGGTCCCAAGGGTTGGGCTGTTCGCCCATTAAAGCGGTACGCGAGCTGGGTTTAGAACGTCGTGAGACAGTTCGGTCCCTATCCGCTGTGCGCGTAGGAGTCTTGAGAAGGGCTGTCCCTAGTACGAGAGGACCGGGACGGACGAACCTCTGGTGTGCCAGTTGTCCTGCCAAGGGCATGGCTGGTTGGCTACGTTCGGAAAGGATAACCGCTGAAAGCATCTAAGCGGGAAGCCTGCTTCGAGATGAGGACTCCCACCTCCTTGAGAGGGTAAGGCTCCCAGTAGACGACTGGGTTGATAGGCCGGATATGGAAGCACCGCAAGGTGTGGAGTTGACCGGTACTAATAGGCCGAGGGCTTGTCCTCAGTTGCTCGCGTCCACTGTGTTAGTTCTGAAGTAACGAACTGTCGAGCCCCCTATGGGGGTTCCGGGTCGATATCTTCATAGTGTTTCGGTGGTCATTGCGTTAGGGAAACGCCCGGTTACATTCCGAACCCGGAAGCTAAGCCTTTCAGCGCCGATGGTACTGCAGGGGGGACCCTGTGGGAGAGTAGGACGCCGCCGAACAATCATTGTGAAAAGGCCCCGCACCTCTGGTGCGGGGCCTTTTCGCGTTCAGGCCCGGGCCGTCTCACCCCTGTGCATCCGACGTTGGTGGCTGAGGGTAAGGTCAGGGGGCATCGTCGGCACGTTTGACACAGGAGGCCCCGGGTGGAGGTCCAGGAGACCCGCGTTCAGACGGACCGGGTACTCACCATCCCGAACATCCTCAGCATGGCGCGTCTCCTCGGTGTGCCGCTCTTCCTGTGGCTGATTCTCCGTCCCGAGTTCGGTGGGCCCAAGAGCGACGGCTGGGCATTGCTCGTGCTGATGCTGAGCGGCGTCACCGACTACCTGGACGGCAAGCTCGCGCGGCGATGGAACCAGATCAGCAGCCTGGGACGCCTTCTGGACCCGGCGGCCGACCGGCTGTACATCCTGTCCACCTTGGTCGGTCTGACCTGGCGCGAGATCCTGCCACTGTGGCTCACCGCCGCCCTTTTGGCCCGCGAACTGATGCTCTTGGTCATGGTGGGAATCCTCCGCCGGCACGGCTATCCGCCGCCCCAGGTGAACTTCCTGGGGAAGGCCGCGACCTTCAACCTCATGTACGCCTTCCCACTGCTGCTGCTGAGTGACGACTCGACGTGGCTTGCGTCACTCGCTGCTGTTTTCGGATGGGCCTTCGCCGGATGGGGTACAAGTCTGTATTGGTGGGCAGGGATCCTGTATGTGGTCCAGGTCCGCCGACTCGTCAAGGCGGACGCAGTCGCCGATTGACCCGTCGATGCGAAGCTGTGCTGACCAGCCGGCCACGCATGACGCCAGAGGGCCTCTTTGGACGGGTGATGTCGGCCAGACCGTCATATCTTCAAGGAGGACGCTTCCGACATGAAGGCCGTCGTGATGGCCGGTGGCGAAGGTACCCGACTTCGCCCCATGACCTCGAGCATGCCCAAGCCGCTCCTGCCGGTGGCCAATCGGCCGATCATGGAGCATGTGCTGCGGTTGCTCAAGCGGCATGGGCTCAATGAGACCGTCGTAACCGTACAGTTTCTCGCTTCACTCGTCAGGAACTACTTCGGTGATGGCGAAGAGCTCGGAATGGAGCTCACCTATGCCAATGAGGAGAAGCCACTCGGCACCGCGGGGAGTGTGAAGAATGCCGAGGAAGCGCTGAAGGACGACGCGTTTCTCGTCATTTCGGGTGACGCCCTCACCGATTTCGACCTCACTGACCTCATCGCCTTCCACAAGGAGAAGGGCGCACTGGTCACCGTATGTCTGACCCGTGTTCCGAATCCCCTGGAATTCGGCATCACCATCGTCGACGAAGAAGGAAAGGTCGAGCGCTTCCTCGAGAAGCCGACCTGGGGGCAGGTTTTCTCGGACACGGTGAACACGGGCATCTACGTGATGGAGCCCGAGGTCTTCGACTACGTCGAGGCCGATGTGTCCGTCGACTGGTCCGGCGATGTCTTCCCGCAGCTCATGAAGGAAGGTAAGCCCATCTACGGCTATATCGCCGAGGGCTACTGGGAAGACGTGGGCACCCACGAGAGTTATGTGAAGGCGCAGGCCGACGTTCTCGAGGGCAAGGTCGACGTCGACATCGACGGGTTCGAGATCTCGCCCGGCGTCTGGGTCGCGGAAGGCGCCGAAGTGCATCCGGATGCCGTCCTGCGTGGACCGCTGTACATCGGCGACTACGCCAAGGTCGAGGCCGACGCGGAGATTCGCGAGCACACGGTGGTCGGCTCGAATGTCGTCGTCAAGAGCGGGGCCTTCCTGCACAAGGCCGTCATCCACGACAACGTCTACATCGGCGAGCACTGCAATCTTCGTGGCTGTGTGATCGGCAAGAACACCGACATCATGCGTGCCGCCCGCATCGAGGACGGCGCCGTGATCGGCGACGAGTGTCTCGTCGGTGAGGAATCGATTGTTCAGGGCAATGTGCGGGTCTACCCGTTCAAGACCATCGAGGCCGGCGCCTTCGTCAACACGTCTGTCATCTGGGAGTCGCGGGGACAGGCGCATCTCTTCGGTGCCAGAGGCGTCACCGGGATCCTGAATGTGGAGATCACGCCGGAGCTGGCCGTCCGGCTGGCGGGCGCGTACGCCACGACGCTGAAGAAGGGGTCCACCGTCACCACGGCGCGTGACCACTCCCGAGGCGCCCGTGCTCTCAAGCGGGCCGTCATCTCGGCGCTGCAGGCCAGTGCCATCGACGTACGCGACTTGGAGAACGTGCCGTTGCCCGTGGCGCGGCAGCAGACCGCGCGAGGCAGCGCCGGCGGCATCATGATCCGTACATCGCCGGGTGTGCCGGACTCCGTCGACATCATGTTCTTCGACGAACGGGGCGCCGACCTCTCGCAGGCGGGGCAGCGGAAACTGGACCGCGTCTACGCGCGGCAGGAGTACCGGCGTGCGTTCCCCGGTGAGATCGGGGACCTGTACTTCCCGTCGAGCGTCTTCGACTCGTACACCGGCTCCCTCCTGCGCAACGTCAACACGAAGGGGGTCGCCGAGTCCGGGCTGAAGGTCGTCATCGACGCGTCCAACGGCAGCGCCGGGCTGGTCCTGCCCAGCCTTCTGGGGCGGCTGGGTGTGGATGCGCTGACCATCAACCCCGGTCTCGACGAGTCGAGGCCGACCGAGTCGGCCGACACCCGGCGGTCCGGAATGGTGCGGCTGGGCGAGATCGTGGCCTCCGCGAGGGCCGCGTTCGGCGTGCGGTTCGACCCCGTCGGCGAGCGCCTGTCCCTGGTGGACGAACGCGGTCGCATCATCGAGGACGACCGCGCGCTGCTCGTGATGCTCGACCTGGTCGCAGCGGAACGGCGCAGCGGGCGGGTGGCCCTGCCGGTGACGACCACGCGTATCGCCGAGCAGGTGGCCGCGTACCACGGCACGCAGGTGGAGTGGACGACGACATCGCCCGACGATCTGACACGTGTGGGCCGCGACGACGCGACGATCTTCGGTGGCGACGGGCGCGGCGGTTTCATCGTGCCCGAGTTCAGCAGCGTCTTCGACGGCGCGGCGGCTTTCGTCCGGCTGGTGGGCCTGGTGGCCCGTACGCAGCTCACGCTGAGCCAGATCGACGCGCGGATTCCGCGGGCACATGTGCAGAAGCGCGATCTGGCGACGCCGTGGGCGGTCAAGGGACTCGTCATGCGGCGGGTCGTCGAGGCCGCCGGCGACCGACACGTGGACACCACCGATGGTGTGCGCGTCGTCGAGAGCGACGGCCGCTGGGTGATGGTGCTGCCCGACCCTGCTGAGGCTGTCACTCATTTGTGGGCAGAAGGGCCCGATGACGCTTCGGCCCGGGCGCTGCTCGACGAGTGGGCCGCCGTCGTGGACAGTGCAGGTCACTGACGTGTGACCGGAGTGTCGGGAGTTGGCTGCGGACAGCATCCGGCACTCCGGTGGGGCCATTCGGCGGTAGCCGCTGCGACGTGCGACGATGTGCGGCATGTCGCAGCAGCCCCCCGTCCGGAGCTCCGGTTCGCCACCTCCACGTCCTGATGCGTCCATGTCGCTGCTGACGAACGTGATGGAGCACAGTCTCGACGACGGATACGCGGAGGCGACGGCGCGACGCAAGGCCGAGGGCGGGCTGCCTCGCCCCCTGCGCGCGAAGCTCGGGCTGGCCGCGGGTCTGGTGCTCGCCGCCCTGGTGGTGACCGTCGGGGCCGCGGAGACGCGTATATCGGCACCGGTCGTGGCGAAGGAGCGCGAGGAGCTCATCGACCGGATCGACGCGGAGACCTCGGACGCCGACGCACTGGAACGCAGCGTCGACGAACTCCGTGACGAGGTGGGGGAGCGACAGCAGAAGGCCCTCAAGACCCCGGGCGGCGAAAAGGGCAAGCTGGTCGCGCTGCTCGCCGGGTCGACGGAGGTCGAGGGCCCGGGTGTGAAGCTCGTCGTCGACGACGCGAAGGACACCGAGGAAGGCGGCGGAGGGCCGCGGGAGAACAGCGGATTCAACGACACGGGCCGGGTGCGGGACCGCGACATGCAGCGGATCGTCAACGGTCTGTGGGAGTCCGGGGCGGAAGCCGTGGCGATCAACGGGCAGAGGCTGACGGCCCTGTCCGCCATCCGTGCCGCGGGCGACGCCATACTGGTCGACAACAGGCCGCTGGTGCCGCCCTATACGGTGCTGGCGGTGGGGGACGGCAAGAAACTGAGCACCGCGTTCCAGGACAGTGCGGACGGACAGTATTTGCACGCGCTGCAGGAGAACTTCGGCATCCGTTTCAGCATCTCCACTGAGGACAACGTGCGTCTTCCGGCTGCTCCGAGCTTGATCGTACGTACAGCAGAGCCGACCGCCACCGACGCCGGAAAGGGCAACGGGCCGGGCACGGCCGACACAGGGAAGGGCACATCGTGATCGCCGTACTGGGCCTCGTCGTGGGAGTCGTGGCGGGACTGTTCGTCCGACCCGAAGTGCCGGCGGTGGTCGAGCCCTATCTGCCCATCGCCGTCGTCGCCGCCCTCGACGCCGTCTTCGGCGGTCTGCGGGCCATGCTGGACGGGATCTTCGTCGACAAGGTCTTTGTCGTCTCCTTCCTCTCCAATGTGGTGGTGGCGGCGCTGATCGTGTTCCTCGGCGACAAGCTGGGCGTCGGCGCGCAGCTGTCCACGGGTGTGGTGGTCGTGCTCGGCATCCGGATCTTCTCCAACGCTGCCGCGATCCGCCGGCACGTGTTCCGGGCGTGAGGCCGATGAACAGCGCAGAGAACCCGAAGGACGAGAGCCCGAAGGACAAGGGGCACGAGGGCGAGGTGCCGCAGAGCGAGGGTCCTCCGGCCGTGCCGCCGACACCGGACGACTCGCCGAGTACGCCGGAGCCGCAGCCCTCGCGTGCCCCGCAGGGTCCACCGGAGCCGAAAAGCCCGCAGGCGCCGGAGGGTCCGCAGACCCCGGGGAGTCCGCAGGCCCCGGCGGGTGGTCCGCAGCCCGAGATGCCGACGGCCGAAGAGCCCGAGGCCGCGCCGCAGTCCGCCGAGGCTCCGGAGCCGGAGCCGGAGCCGGAGCAGGAGCAGGAGCCGGAGCAGGAGACCGGCCGGCAGCGTCTGGCCGCCGTGCTGTGGCCGCCGAGGATCACCCGCGCTCAACTCATCGTCGCGGTACTGCTGTTCGTCCTCGGCCTGGGTCTTGCCATCCAGGTCCGCTCCACGAGCGACAACAGCGCGCTGCGGGGAGCCCGTCAGGAGGACCTCGTGCGCATCCTCGACGAGCTCGACAACCGCACCCAGAGGCTCGAGGACGAGAAGCAGCGTCTGGAGGACCAGCGCGCCGAACTGGAGAACAGCTCCGACCAGGCCGAAGAGGCGCGCAAGCAGACACTGCAGAAGGAACAGCAGCTGGGCATCCTGGCCGGCACCGTCGCCGCTCAGGGCCCGGGCATCACGCTGACCATCGACGACGGATCGGGCACGGTGGAGTCGGACATGCTGCTCGACGCCATCCAGGAGCTGCGGGCAGCGGGTGCGGAGGCGATCCAGGTCAACAACACCAGGGTCGTGGCCGACACGTACTTCACCGGCACCGGCGGTGACATCGAGGTGGACGGGAAGCGGATCACCGCTCCGTACGTCTTCAAGGTCGTCGGCAAGCCGCAGGATCTCGAACCGGCCCTGAACATTCCGGGCGGTGTGGTGCAGACACTGGAGAAGGAACAGGCCACCGCGAGGGTGGCGCGCTCGGAGAACATCGTCGTGGACGCCTTGCGACCCGTGAAGCGGCCTGACTACGCTCGGTCGTCGGCGCAGTGACACGGGGCCGCATGCGGCCCGGCGGACCGGGGCAAAAGGTTGCGGGGGGTCGGCACGTCGAAGCTGTGCTGCGTGGTGGAAACTGTCTGGTGGGTACGGACGTTGTGAGAATGTCCGGGTCGGCAGGTGTGATCATGGATGGATCGTCCTGCCCCACGGGCGGGTCTATTTCGGTCAAGGGGAATCGCCCGTGAAGTTGTTTGCGAAGTTGTTCGGCAAGAGCTCGCGCGAGGACGGCGGCAACGCCAGACACCGCGCGGCGCGCCATGGCCAGGATCAGGAGCAGAGCGGGGAGCGGCCGCTCTTCCGCGACGAGGTCGCTGGTCCGGGCGGTGACATTTCGGGCGGACGGGGCGCGTCGTCTGTTGACCCTGCTGGTCCCGGCCGCATAGGTTTCGGGGAACCATCAGCCTCGAGTGCGGGTGGAGGGTATACCCCCGACCCGTATGCCACCAATCCCCACGCGGGCCAGCCGCGGCAGGAGGATCCGTCCATGTCGGCCTCGCCGGTTTGTACGAGGTGCGGGAACCGCAATGCAGAGTCCAGCCGGTTCTGCTCCAACTGTGGTGCGCCGCTGAGGGGCGGGGCGCCCGCGGAGCGTCCCTCCGAGACGACGTCGACGATCTCCATCTCCGGCATCGAGGCGTACGACGCGGAGGTGACGGGCCAGACCCAGCTCCCGTCGCTGTCGCCCGAGGCACAGGCCGCGGTCGACGCCCTGCCGCTGGGCTCGGCGCTCATGGTGGTGCGCCGCGGGCCCAACTCCGGAAGCCGCTTCCTGCTGGACGGCGAGCTGACCACGGCCGGCCGGCACCCGCAGAGCGACATCTTCCTCGACGACGTGACCGTGTCGCGGCGTCATGTGGAGTTCCGCAGGGCGCCCGACGGCAGCTTCAGTGTCTCGGACGTCGGCAGTCTCAACGGCACCTACGTCAACCGCGAGCGGATCGACTCGGTCGTCCTGTCGAACGGTGACGAGGTCCAGATCGGCAAGTACCGGCTGGTCTTCTACGCGAGCCAGCAGCGAGGCATGTAACCCGTCAGGGAAGGCACATGCGAACACCGACGGGCGGTGCCGGTCACGGCACCGCCACCGCGGGCAAGCGGCTGATGAGCATCGGGACGGTGCTCCTTCAGCTGCGGGACGAGTTTCCCGAAGTCACGATCTCGAAGATCCGGTTCCTGGAGGCCGAAGGGCTGGTCGAGCCGCGGCGCACGCCCTCCGGGTACCGCAAGTTCGGTCCGGAGGACGTGGAGCGGCTTGCGCAGGTGCTGCGGATGCAGCGGGACCACTATCTTCCGCTGAAGGTCATCCGTGAGCATCTCGACGCCGTCGGCCGTGGCGAGCAGGTGCAGCTCCCGGCTCAGAGCACGCAGCGTGAGCCGCTGGACGGTGCCTGGGAGTCCGACGCCGAGCGCCCCACCGCCGCCCGTGTGGGCCGGGCCGAGCTCCTGGCTGCCGCCGAGGTGACCGAGGCCGAGCTGTCCGACTGGGAGTCGTACGGCCTGCTCACGCAGCTGGACGACGGCGGATACGACGCGGAGGCCGTGACCGTGGCCAGACTGGTGGCCGACCTCGGCCGATTCGGTCTCGAGCCACGGCATCTGCGTGCCATGAAAGCCGCTGCGGAGCGTGAGGCCGGCCTGGTGGAGCAGGTGGTGGCACCCTTGCGGCGGCATCGCAATCCGCAGACCAGAGCGCATGCCGAGGCGACCACGAAAGAGCTCGCCGCCCTGTCCGTACGGCTGCACGCAGCCCTGGTGCAGACGGCTCTCGGAGTCCGGCTCCACTGATCATGGACGTGCCCGACTACCCAAACCGGTCGGGCACGTCCTAGGGTTGCTGTGTGAACGAGCTCGACGTTGTGGGTGTCCGGGTTGAAATGCCCTCCAACCAACCGATCGTGCTCCTGCGTGAAGTGGGAGGCGATAGGTACCTCCCCATCTGGATCGGTCCCGGGGAGGCGACCGCCATTGCCTTTGCGCAGCAGGGCATGGCCCCTGCCAGGCCGCTGACCCATGATCTCTTCAAGGATGTGCTGGAGGCGGTGGGCCAGGAGCTCACCGAAGTCCGCATCACTGACCTGCGTGAAGGGGTTTTCTACGCGGAGCTGGTCTTTGCCAGTGGAGTCGAGGTGAGTGCCCGACCGTCCGATGCCATAGCGCTCGCTCTGCGCACCGGTACGCCGATCTACGGCAGTGACGGGGTCCTGGACGACGCGGG
Source organism: uncultured Actinomycetota bacterium (assembly GCA_963836215.1). GTDB lineage: Bacteria > Actinomycetota > Actinomycetes > Streptomycetales > Streptomycetaceae > Streptomyces. The sequence continues at coordinate 1,081,867 of CAWIIU010000005.1, read as the reverse complement.
GATCGCGATTCCCGACGAGCAGGAGGACGAGGTGGAGAAGTTCCGCGAGTTCCTCGACCAGATCTCTCCGGAGGACTTCGGGACCAACAGTCAGTGACCGCCGGCCCTCGGGACGGCGTCCGCGCATTCGAGAAGCTGTTCCCCGCATGGGGTCACGGGAAACCACTCTCAGGGTGATTATCACTCGGCGTGCCGAGTGTGGCGATCGTTGACGCGCCCCTGGTGACTGCCTACCGTCGGGATGGCAGGTCAAGGACGGAGGTCGGCGTGGGAAGCAGCGGCGACGGTGCGGTTGGGGGCGCTCCCGGACGAAGTCCGGGGGAGGGCGGGCCGTATCCGCTCCACGGGAGTTCGGACGACACGTCCACGGAGACGGTCGGTTATCGCGGTCCCACCGCGTGTGCGGCGGCGGGCATCACCTATCGGCAGCTCGACTACTGGGCGCGTACCGGGCTGGTCGAGCCCAGCGTCCGCTCGGCGTACGGTTCGGGCACGCAACGCCTCTACAGCTTCCGCGATGTGGTGGTCCTCAAGATCGTCAAGCGTTTCCTGGACACCGGCGTCGCTCTGCAGAACATCCGTACCGCCGTGCAGCATCTACGGGCACGCGGCTTCGCCGACCTCGATCGCATGACACTGATGAGCGACGGCGCCACGGTTTACGAGTGCTCGTCGCCCGACGAGGTGGTCGACCTGCTGCAGGGAGGCCAGGGAGTGTTCGGCATCGCCGTCGGCGTGGTCTGGCGGGACGTCGAGGCGGCGCTCTCGCAGCTGCACGGCGAGCGGATCGACACCGGCGAGACCCTGGTCGGGAACAACCCCGGCGACGAACTGGCGCGGCGCCGGCGCGACCGGGCCGTCTGACGGGCACGGATCCGGCGCCATTGTCAGTGGCGTAGGGCAGCATCGGAGATGTGAGATCCGCGCCGACGATCCTGCATCTGGACATGGATGCCTTCTTCGCCGCCGCCGAGCAGGCGGCGAAACCGAGTCTGCGCGGAAAGCCCGTGGTCGTGGGCGGGCTCGGCCCGCGCGGGGTCGTCGCCACCGCTTCGTACGAGGCGAGACGCTTCGGTGTGCACTCGGCGATGCCGATGGCGCAGGCCCGGCGGCTCGCACCGAACGCCGCGTATCTGGTGCCGCGTTTCTCGCTGTACCGCACCGTCAGTGAGCAGGTCATGGAGCTGCTCGGCAGGCTGTCGCCGCTGGTGGAGCCGCTGAGCATGGACGAGGCCTTCGTGGATCTCGAGGCGGGCGGTGCGGCGGACGATCCGGCGTCCGCCCGGGCCACCGGCCAGCAGCTGCGGGCCGAGATCCGCGCGGTCACCGGGCTCACGGGGTCGGTCGGGCTCGCCGGCTCCAAGATGATCGCGAAGATCGCCTCCGAGCAGGCGAAACCCGACGGCCTCGTACTGATAGAGCCGGGTACGGAGCGCGAGCTGCTGGGGCCGCTGTCGGTGCGGACACTGCCCGGGGTCGGGCCGGCCACCGGGGAGCATCTGCGGCGGGCGGGCATGACCACCTGCTCCCACCTGGCGGAGGCCGGTGAGGACGAGCTCGTACGGCTGCTGGGCAGGTCTCATGGGACATCCCTGTTCCGGATGGCCCTGGGCCACGACGACCGCCCCGTGGTGGCCGAGCGGGACACCAAGTCGGTGTCGGTGGAGGACACCTTCGACGTCGACCTGCACGACCGGGTGCGGATCAGGATCGAGGTGGAGAAGCTCGCCGAGCGGTGTGTCCACCGGCTGCGGGGGTCGGGGCACTCCGGGCGGACGATCGTGCTGAAGGTCCGGCGCTACGACTTCTCGACCCTGACGCGCTCGGAGACGCTGCGCGGGCCGACGGACGATCCGGCGGTGGTGCGGGAGGCCGCGGGCCGACTGCTCGAGAGCGTGGACACCACGGGTGGGGTGCGGCTGCTGGGGGTCGGGGTGACCGGGCTCGCCGACTACACACAGGAGGACCTCTTCGCCCAGGCCGCAGCCGCATCCGAGCCGGTCCGGCCCGCCGGCGCCGAGCCCGTCGGCGGCGACGGGACCGCCGAGACGGGCCCGCACGGGGACGACCGGCGCGACGGCGGGACGGAGCGCGAGGTGCGGGCGGAGCGGCGCTGGCCGGCGGGGCACGACGTACGGCATGCCGAGTTCGGGGCGGGGTGGGTGCAGGGCAGCGGTGTCGGCCGGGTCACCGTGCGGTTCGAGGAGCCCGACTCACCGCCGGGGCGCGTACGGACCTTCCGGGTGGACGATCCCGATCTGGAGCTCGCGGAGCCGTTGCCTCTGGTGAAGACCTCCGCGGTGGAGGAAGCCGTGCAGGAGGACCCTGCTCAGTCCTCCTGGCCTGCGACGCGGCCGAAGGACCGGTCCCCCGAGGAGGGGGCCGGGGTTTCCGGAGACGCCGAGAGATCGAGACCGTAGTGGTGGTAGAGCTGCAGTTCCTGTTCGGGGGAGAGATGGCGGCCCACACCGAAGTCGGGCGCGTCCTTGATCAGGGAGCGTTCGTAGGGCACCCGCAGGGCCTCGTCGACGAACTCGCTCGGCTCGAGAGGGACGAAGGCGTCCCGGCTGAAGAGTCCCGTGCGGACAGCCGCCCATTCGGGAACGCCGGTGGCGTCGTCGAGATACACCTCGTCCACAGTCCCGATCTTGGCCCCGTTGCGGTCGAACGCCTTGCGGCCGATCAGGCTGCGCGGATCGATGTCGGTCTGCACGGTCCCTCCTAAGGTCGCAACTGCTTCGTAAATCATACGAAAGTGCACATCGGGGGTGTCGGCCACTTGAGCGATCGGCCGACGACAGCGCTGGTACCCTGGCAAACGGCTGCTGACCCCGTGCGGGAGAGTCCACCGGACATGACTCCGGCGGCGCCGAAGGAGCAAATCCTCCCCGGAATCTCTCAGGCACCCTGTACCGCACGGACGAGGTCACTCTGGAAAGCAGGGCGGGCGTCGGACGGCATCCGCTCTCACCGACGGTGAAAGCCGGGTCTCTTTGGCGACCCGGTGAAGCTCTCAGGTTGAGATGACAGAGGGGGAGGCCGTCCGGGCACCCGCGCCGTGGTGCCCCTCGCAGGTCGCGTCAGACCAGGAGGCCTCCTTCATGACCGCCAACCGCATTCCGCTCTCACAGCTGGAGCGAGGCACCCCCTTCGAGCAGCGCCACATCGGGCCCGACGCCGAGGCCCAGGCCAAGATGCTGGCGCAGGTGGGATACGGCTCGCTCGACGAGCTCACCGCCGCCGCGGTACCCGATGTCATCAAGAGCGCCGAGGCCCTGAACCTCCCGGAGGCCCGTACCGAGGCCGAGGTCCTCGCCGAGCTGCGCACGCTGGCCGAGCGCAACAAGGTGCTGGCGCCGATGATCGGCCTCGGCTACTACGGCACCTTCACCCCGCCGGTCATCCTGCGCAATGTCATGGAGAACCCGGCCTGGTACACCGCGTACACGCCGTACCAGCCGGAGATCTCCCAGGGCCGGCTCGAGGCTCTGCTGAACTTCCAGACGATGGTGGCCGAGCTGACCGGCCTGCCGACCTCGGGCGCCTCGCTGCTCGACGAGAGCACCGCCGCGGCCGAGGCCATGTCCCTCGCCCGCCGCGTCGGCAAGGTCAAGAACGGCGTCTTCCTGGTCGACACCGACGTCCTTCCGCAGACGCTCGCGGTGATCGAGACCCGCGCCGAACCGACTGGAGTCGAGGTCGTCACCGCCGACCTCCGCGACGGCATCCCCGCCGAGATCGCCGAGCGCGGCGTCTTCGGTGTGCTGCTGCAGTACCCGGGCGCCTCCGGTGTCGTACGGGACATCAAGCCCGTCATCGAGGAGGCGCAGGCACTCGGCGCGATCGTCACCGTCGCCGCCGATCTGCTGGCGCTGACCCTGCTCACCTCGCCGGGCGAGCTCGGCGCTGACATCGCCGTCGGCACCACCCAGCGCTTCGGCGTACCCATGGGCTTCGGCGGCCCGCACGCCGGCTACATGGCCGTACGCGACAAGTTCGCCCGCAGCCTGCCCGGGCGTCTCGTCGGCGTCTCCGTGGACGCGGACGGCAACAGGGCCTACCGCCTCGCCCTGCAGACCCGTGAGCAGCACATCCGTCGCGAGAAGGCCACCAGCAACATCTGCACCGCGCAGGTGCTTCTCGCCGTCATGGCCGGCATGTACGCCGTCTACCACGGCCCCGACGGCCTGCGGGCCATCGCGCGGCGCACCCACCGCTACGCGACGCTGCTCGCCGAGGGCCTCAAGGCCTCCGGCGTGGAGATCGTGCACGGCTCGTACTTCGACACCCTCACCGTCCGCGTCCCGGGCAGGGCCGCCGAGGTGGTCGCCGCTGCCCGCGAGGGTGGCGTCAACCTCCACCTCGTCGACGCCGACCGGATCGCGCTGTCCTGCGACGAGACCACCAACCGCGCGCAGCTGACCGCGGTGTGGGCCGCTTTCGGCGTCGACGCCGACGTCGAGGCGCTGGACACGGCCACGGCGGACACCCTGCCCGAGTCGCTGATGCGGACCGACGACTACCTCACCCACCCGGTCTTCCACCAGCACCGCTCCGAGACCGCGATGCTGCGCTACCTGCGCCGCCTCGCCGACCGTGACTACGCGCTGGACCGCGGCATGATCCCGCTCGGCTCCTGCACCATGAAGCTGAACGCGACGACCGAGATGGAGCCGGTCACCTGGCCGGAGTTCGGGCAGATGCACCCCTTCGCCCCGGTCGACCAGGCCGCCGGCTACCTCACGCTCATCCGCGAGCTGGAGGAACGTCTCGCCGAGGTCACCGGCTACGACGCCGTGTCCATCCAGCCCAACGCCGGTTCGCAGGGCGAGCTGGCCGGTCTGCTCGCCGTCCGCGCGTACCACCGTGCCAACGGCGACGACCAGCGCACCGTCTGCCTCATCCCGTCCTCCGCGCACGGCACCAACGCCGCCAGCGCCGTGATGGCGGGCATGAAGGTCGTCGTGGTGAAGACCGCCGACGACGGCGAGATCGATGTCGAGGACCTGCGCGCGAAGATCGAGCAGTACCGCGACGAGCTGTCGGTGCTGATGATCACCTACCCGTCGACGCACGGTGTGTTCGAGGAGCACGTCGCCGACATCTGTGCCCAGGTCCACAAGGCCGGCGGCCAGGTCTACGTCGACGGTGCGAACCTCAACGCGCTGGTGGGGCTCGCCAAGCCGGGCAAGTTCGGCGGCGACGTCTCGCACCTGAACCTGCACAAGACGTTCTGCATCCCGCACGGCGGCGGTGGCCCGGGCGTCGGTCCCGTGGGTGTCCGTTCGCACCTCGCGCCGTACCTGCCGAACCACCCGCTCCAGCCGACGGCCGGCCCGGAGACGGGCGTGGGGCCGATCTCGGCCGCTCCGTGGGGCTCGGCGGGCATCCTGCCGATCTCGTGGGCGTACGTCCGGCTCATGGGCGGCGAGGGCCTCAAGCGGGCGACCCAGGTCGCCGTGCTCGCGGCCAACTACATCGCCAAGCGCCTCGAGCCGCACTACCCGGTGCTCTACACCGGACCGGCCGGTCTGGTCGCGCACGAGTGCATCGTGGACCTGCGGCCGCTGGCCAAGGCGACCGGTGTCAGCGTCGACGACATCGCCAAGCGGCTCATCGACTACGGCTTCCACGCGCCGACGATGTCCTTCCCGGTGGCCGGCACGCTGATGATCGAGCCCACCGAGAGCGAGGACCTCAACGAGATCGACCGGTTCTGCGAGGCGATGATCGCCATCCGCGGGGAGATCGAGAAGGTCGCGTCCGGTGAATGGCCCGCGACCGACAACCCGCTGGGCAACGCCCCGCACACGGCGGCCGCGCTGGGCGGTGAGTGGGAGCACGCCTACAGCCGTGAGGAAGCGGTCTTCCCGGCCGGTGTCGGTGCCGCGGACAAGTACTGGCCTCCGGTGCGCCGGATCGACGGTGCGTTCGGCGACCGCAACCTCGTGTGCTCGTGCCCGCCCATGGAGGAGTACGACAACTGACGGGCGGCGCCTGTGCGTCGGGGCCGGTGCGGAGGATGTCCTCCGGGCCGGCCCCTTCTCGTACGGACGGCCCGGGGGCCGTCTTGCGCATCGGGCCTACGCGGCCGTCGTCACCTGGCGGTGCGGCGCGATGATCTGCCCGTCGGGCAGCAGCTCACCGGTGTCCTCGAAGAGGAGTACGCCGTTGCACAGCAGGCTCCAGCCCTGCTCCGGGTGGTGCGCCATCAGGCGCGCCGCTTCCCTGTCGGCTGAATCGGATGTGGGGCAGGGTGGTTGGTGCTGGCACATGGATGGGTTCTTTCGCTGCGATGTCGTGAGTGTGCTGCGGCTGGATGAGGTGTTCATGGCCGCCCCCCGTATCTGTCGGTCCGATCCCAGTGTTGCCCCACGGGCGTCAATCCGCAGGGATTTCGCGGCAGCTCTTCTTACTGGTTAATGACGTATCACCCAGGCGGACGGTTCAGCCGAACTTCACTGTCCTTTCGGGTGGTTCAGGGGGGCCGGTACGGGCTAGTCCATTGAGGCAGAAGTGCGCCCCGCGACCGAACGGTCACGGGGCGCGAGCAGGGATTTTGTCAGGCGGGTGAGCCGAGCAGCGGGGCGGGCGACAGACGCAGGGTCATCACCGGAAGCAGGTCGGCGACCCGGTGCGGCCGGTCGGCCGCGATGCCGGGCGGGGCGGGGGCGAGAGGCACCAGAACATCAGTGGGGCGGGGGGTCCCGGCAGAGGCGTCCGCGTCCGTGTCGCCGTGCAGCCAGAGAGTGAGCATGTAGAGCTCGGGGATGGACAGGAGGCGGGGCTGGAACGGTGTGCGCATCGACTCGGCCTGCCGCAGCGCCCGTTCCGTGGAAGTGAGATAGGGGCCTTCGAAGAAGTGCGAGAAGGTCCAGCCGTCGGCGGTCAGCACGGTCTCCGCGGCGGCCACGCACCGGTCGGTGCTGCGGATCAGGAAACGCCAGCCGGTGAGACGCGTACGAGGACTGCCGCCGCCCGGCACGATCCGGTCCAGCACGTGGACGGGCAGCGGCGATTCGGGACTGACAGGTCCCTGGACGGACCTGAGTGCTGGGGTGCGGTCCTCACGGACGGCGGTAGGGGATCCGAGTGCCGCGAGAACGCTGCGCAGGGCAGGCGCGGGGGCCGGGGGGACATGCAGCGGCATGATGGGACGCCTCTCACTTGGGAGACACGGTGAAGCGTGGGCAGGTGCGGACGGCACTGTCAGCGTGCGGGGTCAGAGGGGGGCCGGAAAGCCCACCGGGCGCCAACTCTCTGCCTCGTTCACGGAGTTTATACGACACGTGTTCTCACAGTGTTTCCACTAGCGCTCGTGTGCATTACCGGCAAGGTGGATTCGAGACCTTCTGATGCGGAGTTTCTGCCGATTTAAGAATGAGCGCAACGCTGCGGCCTGGGATTCTGCCTACGGGGCGGTAGGCTGAAACCCGTCGGCGTTTTTCACGAGGCCCAGGGCGCTGGAAACTGCGAAATGCGTCATGCCGAGTGAATGTGCCTCTCGATCACTCGGGCCACAGTACCGGTCCCGAGGTGTCCGCGCTGCGTTATAGATCGGTCTGCCTGGGCATTATCGACCGTGACGCTAGAGCGACGCAGGTGTGAGCGACTCGAGGAGGGACCCTTCGATGGGGGAGAAGGTCGTGGCAGGCGGCTTCGCACTGTCCGATCGCCAACGGTACCGGCGGAAGTTGCAGCAGTGTCTGGCGGGACTGGGGCGACTGCTGGACGAGAGGAGGTTCGACCGGCCCAAGAATCTGATGGGGCTGGAGATCGAGCTGAATCTTGCCGGCTCCGACGGTCTGCCTCGGATGATAAATGCGGAAGTTCTCGAACGCATCGCGAGCCAGGATTTCCAGACCGAGCTCGGAATGTTCAACCTGGAAGTGAATATTGTTCCGCACCGGCTCGGCGGCCGCGTTCTCGATCAGCTGGCCGAGGAGCTGCGCACCGGGCTCGGATATGCGGACCGCAAAGCGCAGGAGCTCGGCGCGGGGATCGTGATGATCGGCATTCTGCCGACCCTCGCCCAGGACGACCTGGTCTCCGCCAACCTCTCCGACGTCGACCGGTACACCATGCTCAACGACCAGATCGTCGCGGCGCGCGGTGAGGACTTCGAGCTGGACATCGCGGGCGTCGAGCGGCTCACCTGCACCTCCGCGTCGATCGCACCCGAAGCGGCGTGTACCTCCGTGCAGTTGCACCTTCAGGTGACGCCCGCGCGGTTCGCCGATGTGTGGAACGCGGCGCAGGCCGTCGCCGCCGTGCAGGTCGCCGTCGGGGCCAACTCGCCGTTCCTGTTCGGCAGGGAGCTGTGGCGCGAGTCCCGGCCGCCGCTGTTCCAGCAGGCCACGGACACCCGCCCGCCCGAGTTGCAGGCCCAGGGGGTGCGGCCGCGCACCTGGTTCGGGGAGCGGTGGATCGACTCGGCGTACGACCTCTTCGAGGAGAATCTGCGCTACTTCCCCGCTCTGCTGCCGATCTGCGACGACGAGGACCCGTTGCGGGTGATCGACGAAGGCGGCACCCCCACGCTGCAGGAGCTCGTCCTGCACAACGGCACGGTCTACCGCTGGAACCGGCCGGTGTACGGGGTCGACGACGGCGTACCCCATCTGCGGGTGGAGAACCGGGTTCTGCCCGCGGGTCCCACCGTCACCGACGTGATCGCCAACGCCGCCTTCTACTACGGCCTGGTCCGTGCCCTGGCGGAGGAGTCACGGCCGGTGTGGAGCAGGCTGCCGTTCTCGGCCGCATCGGAGAACTTCGACGCCGCGTGCCGCTACGGGATCGACGCCGAACTGCAGTGGCCGCGCCCCGGGCGCGGAGGCGGTGTCACCAGGGTCCCGGTCGTCAAGCTCGTACGCGACGAACTGCTGCCACTGGCCGCGGCGGGGCTGGAGGCGTGGAACGTCGAGCGTGCGGACCGTGACCGGTATCTCGGGGTCATCGAAGAACGGTGCAAGCGGCGGATCAACGGGGCGTCCTGGCAGGCGGAGACCTATCACCGCGCACTGGACGCCGGGCTCGGCCGCGACGCCGCCCTGGCGGCGACCACCCGCCGGTACTGCGAGCTCATGAACCAGGGCGAGCCCGTGCACACCTGGCCGATCGGCTTCCCGGGTCAGCGCACCTGAATACGGGCGTTCGGGATCACTGCTCCGCGGACTCTCCCGTCTGCCCGACCGCCATGATCGCTTTGAGGATCACGGACTGGATGTCGGCGGGGTCGCTGACCTCGTAGCCCGCGCCGCCGGTCGTCTTCGCGATCTCGTCGACCTCCTTCCGGTCCGCGTCGGGGCCCACGGCGATCGCGATCAGCGCCACCGGTCGCAGAGGGTCGGAAGTCTTCTGGAGTTCGGAGATCAACGTGGCGCGGGAGATGCTGACCGGGTCCTGGTTGGAGCCGTCGGTCAGCACGACGAGGGCGTTGAACTTGCCCTTCACATAGCTCGCCTGCGCCTCCTTGTACGCCGCGAGGACCGTGTCGTAGAGCCCGGTCGAGCCGTCGGGCACGGTCCGAAGCGCCTTGAACGCCTTGGACAGCCGAGTCCGCTGGGTGTCGCCGCCCGGCGCCGGGGCGCCCAGCCGGGTCGTCGGGACGAGCCTGCGGTAGTCGCGGGGGCCGTCCAGATCGGCGGCGAACTCCCACAGCCCGATCTCGTCCTCCGGGGTGAACTGGCCGATCGCCCTCAGCAGTGAGGCCTTCGTGACATCCAGCCGGCTCTCGGTCCCACGGCCGGGCACGGGCGACTCCATGGAGCCCGAGACGTCGACCACGGTGGTCAGCCGGGCGCTCTGCAGGGTGATGGTCCACATGCCGAGCGCCTCGTCCACCGCCGCCGGGGGCAAGGGCGCCAAGGCGGCCCGGCCGGGGGTGGACGGCTGCGGCGACCGGCCGCCCGCGGTGCGCACCAGCGTGTCGGGTACCGCGACGTCCACCGAGCGGAAGCCGTGCTCCGCCAGAGTCGTACGGGACGAGTCCTCGCCCAGCAGCGCCAGGAAGCGCATGGCGGCCCGGCCCTCGTCGGTGCTCAGCCGGGGTTCGTCGACGAGGTGGAAGGGGTAGTCCAGCCGCAGCGCGTGGTCCTCGGGGTAGAAGAGCTCGACGTCGGCCTGCGCGGTGGCGTTGTGGGTGTACGCGGCCTGCTCGGACAGGAACGCGGCTCCCGTGCGGGCGCTTCCGCCCGCGGTGAGGGTGCGGACGACCTGGGCGTCCTCCGTGGTCACGCGCTGCGCGAGCACCTTGGCGGTGGCCGCGACCCTCGTCTGTGCGTCCGGTCCCTGCCGGCCGGCGGAGGCCGAGATGCCGGCGAGGGCCAGGAGACCGGTGGCGCTGCGGGCAGGGTCGGCGGTGCCGAGCAGCACCTTGTCCGACGCGGTGGCGGCGTCCGCCAACAGGGCCCAGGTGTACGTCTTCCGTGGCCAGCCGAGCGCACGGCCCGCGTCGGGGGACACAGCCAGGGTGACCGGGGTGAACGCGACGTTGCCCGCCGGTGTGACGGGCACTCCGTCGCCGAGCACCTTGGTGCGGGCGGTCCAGACGCCGGAGTCGGGCAGCCACACCTCGTACTCGGGCTCGCTGGTGCCGGCGGCCAGTTCCCGCGCCACCGCGTGGTTCTCGCGCGCGGCGACGCGCACGTCCATGCAGTGGCCGTCCGAAGTGACGCGCTCCTGGCGGGCGCGGTCGGCCACCTCGCGGACGGCGGGGGTGATGTCGGGGGAGGCCACGACATCCAGGCGTACGGCGGATTCCTCGCACGACGCGGCGAAGGACAGCAGTCCGCTCTGTGCGGCGATTCCCGTGCCCGCAGCCACGGCCAGGACCAGCATGGTGGTCATGACGACCCTGCGGGGGCGGACGCGCGGGCGGAACCCGCCTCGCCCGCGGGGGCGCGCGTCCGGCAAGCTGTGACGTCCCATGCGGATGCCCCTCCTTGAGCGATGAGGAAGGAAAGGGAGACCGCGTCATCCGGTGCTGCATGTCCCGGCCCGGCGCACGCGATCTTCGTACCTGTATTCGAGACCATAGCGGGGCGAGGATGGGGATGAGACGGGAATACTCAACTGGAGGCACGTGTGCAGTCGGAGGCCGGGCGCGTGGCTGATTCTCTTCCCCGCGAGGAGATGCCGCGGAAGATCTTGCGGTCCGAGATGCTCCTGGTGCTCGCACTCTCGCTGGGTGCGAGCGGAGTGTCGGCGCTGATCAGCTTTGTCGGATCGCTGACGAAGCCGGGTGGCCTCAAGGATCAGGCGGCCACGCTGAACGGGTCGTACGCGCCGGGGCGGCCGTGGCTGGATCTCGCCTGGCAGCTCTTCGGTATCGCGTCGGCGCTCGTGCCCGTGGTGCTGGTTGCGCATCTGCTGCTGCGCGAGGGCGCGGGGCTGCGGTCGATCGGCTTCGACCGGACCAGGCCATGGTTCGACCTCGGCCGGGGAGCGCTTGTCGCGGCGGGGATCGGAAGTGTGGGACTCGGCTTCTATCTGGTGGCCCGCGCGGCGGGGTTCAACCTGACGGTGGTGCCGGAGGCGCTGCCCGATGTGTGGTGGAAGTACCCGGTACTGATCCTCTCGGCGCTCCAGAACTCCCTGGTCGAGGAAGTGATCGTCGTCGGGTATCTGCTGCGCAGACTCGGCCAGCTGGGCTGGACGCCGATGGCCGCGCTGGTGGCGAGTTCCGTGCTGCGCGGCTCGTACCACCTCTACCAGGGCGTCGGCGGCTTCGTGGGCAACATGGCGATGGGCGTGGTCTTCGTGCTGCTGTACCGGCGCTGGGGGCGCGTGGGGCCGCTGGTGGTCGCACATGCGCTGCTCGACATCGTGGCCTTCGTCGGATACGGCCTGCTGGCCGGGAAGGTGAGCTGGCTGCCCACGATGTGAGGCCGGCCTGCCGAAGAGGCGTACAGAAGCCGAAGGGGCGTACGGAAGGTGCCGTACGCCCCTTCGTCTGTCCGGGGTCAGGGGGCGGTCAGCAGCTCGCCGTCGATGACGGTGACCGCCCTGCCCGTCAGCAGCGTGCGTTCATCGCGCAGCGCGGTGCGGACCAGGCCCGAGCGGGCGGAGGCCTGCAGCCCGATGAGGTCCGTACGGCCGAGGCGAGCGGACCAGAACGGCGCGAGGGCCGTGTGCGCGCTGCCCGTCACCGGGTCCTCGTCGATGCCGACGCGCGGGAAGAAGCAGCGTGAGACGTAGTCGTACTCACCGGACGGGTCCTCGGCGGCTGCGGTGACGATGACGCCGCGCTCGGAGAGCCCGGCGAGGGCGCGGAGGTCCGGGGTCAGCGCGTGCACGGTCTTCTCGTCGGCGACATGGACGATCAGGTCGCCGATGTGGGGGCCGGTGTCGTGGACCGACAGGGCCTCGGCGCCCAGCACACCGGCCAGCCCCTCGGGCGTCGCGACCGGCGTCAGCGGTGAGGTCGGGAAGTCGAGCGTGATGGTGCCGTCGCCGTGGGCGGTGGCGGCGAGGGTTCCGCAGCGCGCGGCGAAGCGCACCGTGCCGGTGGCCGCGCCCGTGGTGTGCAGGACATGGGCGGTGGCCAGCGTCGCGTGGCCGCACATGTCGACCTCGGTGGCCGGGGTGAACCAGCGCAGCGCCCAGTCGGCGTCGCCGCCGGGGGGCAGCGGGTGGGCGAAGGCGGTCTCCGAGAGATGGACCTCGTCCGCGACCTGCTGGAGCCAGGAGTCGTCGGGGAAGCCGTCGGAGTCGAGCAGGAGGACTCCCGCGGGGTTGCCGGAGAAGGGGCGGTCGGTGAAGGCGTCGACGATTCGAATCCGCATGAGCAGACCGTAGAGGTGCCGCAAAGCCGCAGGCCAAGTCCAATCCGGGATCCCTGGCCCGGACGGGTCTTGCCGAGTGAGCTATTCCGATATATCGTTGACGCATCGCGACAGATCAACGATGGAGGGGAGCGTACTAATGCGTTCACATGAACACGAGCACGAGCACGGTCACCGGCAGGGACACTGCGGGCCCGGCCATCGGGGTCGGGGCGACTTCGAGGGGCGTCGTGGGGCATTCGGCCAGTTCGGCCCGCCGTTCGGCGGCCCCTTCGGCGGCGGGCGCGGTCGTGGCGGCGGCAGAGGAAGAGCGCGGCGCGGCGACGTGCGTGCCTCGATCCTGGCGCTGCTCCGGGACCGTCCGATGCACGGCTACGAGATGATCCAGGAGATCGGCGAGCGCAGTGGCGGGGCCTGGCGGCCCAGTCCCGGTTCGGTCTATCCGACGCTCCAGCTGCTCGAGGACGAAGGGCTCATCGTCAGTGAGAGCGAGGGCGGCAAGCGGCTGTTCACGCTCACCGAACCGGGCCGCGCCGAGGCCGAATCGGGCCCCGACGCCCCGTGGGAGGATGCCGGCCGCGGTGTCGACTGGGACGCGGTCAACGAGATCCGCCAGGCGGGCTGGGGGCTGATGGAGGCCTTCGGTCAGGTCTGGAAGACCGGCAGCCCGGAGCAGCGGCAGAAGGCCGTGGAGGTCATCAATGAAGCCCGCAAGAAGCTCTATCTGATTCTCGCCGGCGAACAGTGACCGACGAACGGCGGAAGGGCCCCATGAGGGGGCCCTTCTCGTTGTGGTCCGGTGGGGTCAGGTGACGAGTCCGGCGAGCTTGCGCAGCGACTCGTTGAGCGCGGCGGTCGCCGAGTCCTTGAGCTTGCCGGCCATCAGCGACACGGCGGCGCCCGTGAACTCGCCCTCGATCCGCACCTGCGTCGCGTCGCCGTCCGGGGTGAGCGAGTAGCGGTTACCGACGCTGACGCCCATCGGGCCCTTGCCCTTGATCCCGAGCACCCGGCCGGCCTCGAACTCGTCCACGGTCCAGGTCACTTCGGCCGGGAAGCCCATGAGCTTCATGTTCTCCTCGTACGTCGTGCCCAGCTCCAGACCGTCCGGTCCGCCCTTGGGGAAGCTCGTGTGGGTGGCGTTCCACCGGCCGTAGCTGGTGAAGTCTGTCAGCTGGGCCCAGACCTTTCCGGCCGGTGCCTCGATGCGGGCCTCGGCACTGACTTCGGCCATGCGACCACCCCTCCATGTCGGGTCACGGTGTCGCGGAACGTAGCCCTGAAGGCCGGAACATTCAATACTGATGAACAGTCAGACCTGAACCGGGTGCTGCCGCCCCGCGAGTCCGGCGCAAGGCAAAGCGGCGCGCCACCTTCGGGAAGAACTGGCGGGATCTCATCCGCAAGGAGGAGAAACCGGTCGCCCGTGCGCAACTTCTGCGGGATGCCCGAATGGGCCCCGGCGCGGACGCCGGTACGCCGCAATCCTGATGAGGTGGGAGTGTGCAGAGCCCCACCCCGCGGCTGCCGCAGCAGCGCGCCGACCTTCGTGCCACCCCGGCGGAAACCCCCTCCAGGCTCACCGTGGAGCTGGTCTCGGCGGTGGCGGGTGCCCGCCGCAGGGCGCAGCGCGACGGCGACCGGCAGGTCGACACGGCTCATCTGCTGCACTCCCTGATCGAGACGGACCCGGCGGTCCGTGATGTCTTCGGGCCGGATCAGGTGGCCCGGGTGCTCGGCTACCTCGTCCAGCGCAGCATCGGCTACGGCCTGCGCTGGCAGGGATCGCCGGAGGACTCCGGGGCGGTGCCCGTCGCCGATGCCGTGGGCGTCGACACCACGGGCTGGTCCCCGGCGGCGGTCGCCGCGATGGGCGGGGCCCTGGAGCGGGCCGGGCGGCGAGGCTCCGCGCCGGCCGAGGGGGTCGATCTGCTCGCCTGTCTGGCGGCGGACCCCGCGTGCCGGGCGGTGGAGGTGCTCGCCCGGGCGGGGGTGGACGCGGAGCAGCTGGGCGAGCGGCTGGGCGCCGGCTGAGGGTGATTGCGGCAGTGAACAGCTGACCGCCCGGGAGGGCGTGGTCCGGCGTCGCGCCGGGCGCCCCGTCTCGACATGTGCATCAGGGTCGACGCTCCTGACGGGCGCTGTCATGATGGCCTGATGCAGGCGTCTCAGGGAAGAAATGCCGGCCTGGGACTCGCCCTGGGCTCAGCGTTCGCGTTCGGTGGATCGGGTGTCGCGGCCAAGCCGCTGATCGAGGCGGGTCTCGACCCGCTGCACGTGGTGTGGCTGCGGGTGGCCGGCTCGGCGCTGGTGATGCTGCCGGTGGCCTGGCGCCATCGCGACCTGGTCCTGCGGAAACCTGCGCTGCTCCTCGGCTTCGGCCTGCTCGCCGTGGCCGGCGTCCAGGCGTTCTACTTCGCGTCGCTGTCCCGGATCCCCGTGGGCGTCGCGCTCCTCATCGAATATCTCGCGCCCGGGCTGGTGCTCGGCTGGGTGCGCTTCGTGCAGCGCCGGCCCGTGACGCGTGCCGCTGCGGTCGGCGTGGTGCTCGCGGTCGCCGGTCTTGCCTGCGTCGTCGAGGTGTGGGCCGGACTGAGCTTCGACGTGCTCGGCCTCGCGCTCGCACTGGGCGCGGCCTGCTGCCAGGTCGGCTACTTCGTGCTCTCCGACCACGGCGGCGACGGCGAGGACGCGGCCGATCCGCTGGGCGTCATCGCCTACGGACTGCTCATCGGTACGGCCGTGCTGACGCTGATCGCACGGCCCTGGTCCATGGACTTCTCCCTGCTCGCCGGCGCGGCGAGCATGGGCAGCTCGCAGGTCCCGGCGGGGCTGCTGCTCGCCTGGGTGGTGCTGATCGCGACCGTGCTCGCCTATGTCACCGGAGTCGTATCGGTCCGCAGGCTGTCACCGCAGGTGGCCGGCGTGGTCGCGTGCCTGGAGGCCGTCATCGCGACCGTGCTCGCGTGGGTACTGCTCGGCGAGCACCTCTCGGCGCCCCAGATCCTCGGCGGCGCGGTGGTGCTGGCGGGAGCCTTCATCGCGCAGTCGCAGGCGCCCAAGGCGCCGTCGGGGCCGGTGGCTTCGGGCTCCGGCGCAGTGGTGGTGCCGGGCGCGGCCGATGAGGGTGAGTTGTCCGTCGGACGTGCCGAAACGTAGGGTTGCGGCCATGCGTTTGACCGTACTTCCGCCGCCTGCCGCTTAGCGCGGGCGGCCCAGCCGTTGACGAAGACCGGGCTCGGGGTGTCCCCGAGCGGTTCGTCGCTGCCCGCGTGACGGAGCCGAGCGACCACCATCCCGTTCTTCATCCGGAGAAGTCACGTGTCGAATTCCTCCACCTCTGCTGCTGTCGGCGTGTCCGCGCACGGTGCTCTGCCTGTGCTGCCGGGGCCTGCGCCCGTCGGCCGCAACCTCCTCTATCTGATCTTCGCCGGGGTCGCCTGGGGTACCGCGGGCGCGGCTGCCTCACTGGTCTTCCGGTCCAGTGACCTCGGTCCTCTCTCGCTCTCCTTCTGGCGCTGCGCCGGGGGACTGGTGCTGCTGCTGGGTGCGTTGGCGCTCCGGGCGCGACGCGCGGGTGGTGTCCCGCGTGCGGTGACGGCCGAGCCGCGACGCCGGCGACTGCTGCGGATCCTCGGTACGGGGATCGGGCTCACGGTCTTCCAGAGCGCCTACTTCGCCGCCGTGCAGGAGACAGGTCTCGCGGTCGGCACGGTCGTCACGCTGGGCGCGGGCCCCGTCCTGATCTCGGTCGGCGCGCGGCTGACGATGGGCGAGCGGCTCGGCCGGGGCGGCCTCGTCGCCGTCACCGGGGCGCTCGCCGGTCTCGCGGTCCTCGTACTCGGTGGCGGGGGCGGCACCGTACGGCCCGCGGGGGTCGCGCTCGCGCTGCTCTCGGCCGCGGGGTACGCGGCGATCACGCTCCTCACCCGGTGGCTCGGGCGGGGTGGCGGTGGTGATGCGCTGACCACCACGGCGTGGGCCTTCGGCATCGGGGCGGTGGGCCTGCTGCCGATGGCGGTCGTGGAGGGTCTGCTGCCCCACACCGAGGAACTGGCGCGGGTGATCTGGCTGTTGGTCTACGTGGCCGCGGTCCCGACGGCGCTCGCGTACGCGCTGTACTTCGCCGGGGCGGCTGCGGTCCGCGCGGCCACCGTCTCGGTGATCATGCTGCTCGAGCCGGTGAGCGCCGCGCTGATCGCGGTGACGCTGCTGGACGAACGGGTGACGGCGGCGACGGCGGTGGGAACGCTGTTGCTGCTGGCGGCGGTTGCGGGTCTGGCGGCCGCCGAGACGCGCACGGCGAAAGCCTGAAGTCGCCGGGGGCGGCCCGTGCGGCGGCCGCCCCCGGCGCGACTCAGCGGGTGCCGATGTACGCAGGCACCGCGATCGACGGGTCCAGGTCCGCCGCCGGAACCGGAGCGCCGTGGGAGTACCGCAGGGGCACGACGCCTGTCCAGTACGGGAGGTCCAAGTCCTCCGGCTCGTCGTTCGGGCCTCCCGAACGGACCTTGGCGGAGACCTCTGTGAGGTCCAGGCGCAGCACCGCCGTGGCCGCGAGCTCCTTCGGGTTGGCCGGGCGGGAGTCCTCGGCCCGGCCCGGCAGGACGTGGTTCACCAGCGCGTCGAGAGCGGCGCGCTTCTCCGCCGCGTCCGTCACCTGGTGCGCCGTTCCGTGGATCACGGCCGAGCGGTAGTTGATGGAGTGGTGGAACGCCGAGCGGGCCAGCACCAGGCCGTCGACGTGGGTGACCGTGAGGCAGACGGGAAGTCCGGGGTCCGGCTCGCCCGCCATCCGCAGCGGGCGCGAGCCCGTCGAACCGTGGACGTACACGTGCTCGTCGACGCGGGCGAACAGCGTCGGCAGCACGACCGGCCGGCCGTCGCGGACGAAACCGAGATGGCAGACGTACGCCTCGTCGAGTATCGAGTGGACCAGTTCCCGGTCGTACGATGCGCGCTCCCGTGAACGGGTGGGGACGGTCCGGTCGGTCGGCTCGTAGACGTCCTGCATTGCGCTCTCCATTGCACTAGTGCATAATCTCGTTTGTGCTAGGAGAGTATCGGATCGAAGGGCGTCGCGCATCGGAGATCGCGGCCAGCGTCGAGCGCGCCGTCGGCGCGGGCGAGCTGGAACCTGGTCAACTGCTGCCGCCCATGCGGGAATTGGCGACCAGGCTCGAGGTGAACCCGAACACCGTCGCCGCCGCGTACCGGACCCTGCGCGAGCGCGGGGTCATCGAGACCGCGGGCCGCCGGGGCAGCCGGGTGCGCCCGCGCCCCGCCAGTACGTCACGCGGATCCATCGGGATCGACGCGCCGCCGGGAGTGCGCAATGTGAGCGAGGGCAACCCCGACCCGTCGCTGCTGCCACCGCTGGGCGCGGCGTTCGCGGCGGCCGCGCTGCGCAACGAGCGGGAGCCCGGGCTCTACGGACAGGACCCCGTCGACCCCGAGTTCGCACGGCTCGCGCGCGCCGCGATGGACGCCGACGGTGTGCCCGCCGGGCCGGTCGCCGCCACCTCCGGCGCGCTGGACGCGATGGAACGCGTCCTTGCGGCGCATCTGCGGCCCGGTGATGTGGTGGCTGTCGAGGACCCGGGCTGGGGGAGCCTGCTCGACCTGGTGACCGCGCTCGGGCTGCGGCCGGTGCCGGTGGCGCTCGACGACGACGGCCCGGTCGCCGCCGACGTGGAGCGGGTGCTGGCCGCCGGGGCGAGGGCGCTCGTCGTCACCGACCGGGCACAGAACCCCACCGGGGCCGCGGTGAGCGAGCGGCGTGCGCGTGCACTGCGCGCCGTACTGGCCCGCTTCCCGCGGACCCTCCTCATCGAGGACGACCACGGACACGCGATCGTCGACCTGCCCCTGCATCCGCTGGCCGGGGTCACGGACAGCTGGGCGTTCATCCGCTCCGTGGCCAAGGCGTACGGCCCCGATCTGCGGGTCGCGACGCTCACCGGCGATGCCGTCACCGTCGACCGCGTGACCGGGAGGCTCGGCCTCGGACCCGGCTGGGTCAGCAGACTGCTCCAGCGGGCCGTCGTCCATCTGTGGACCACGGGTGCGGTCGACCCGCTCGCGGTGGCCGCCTCGTACGGGGCGCGGCGCGACGCGCTGCTGCGGGCGCTGGCGGAGCGTGGCATCCGGGCGCACGGCCGCAGCGGCATGAACGTCTGGGTGCCGGTCCCGGACGAGACGGGCGCGGTGGCCCGGCTGCTGCACGCGGGCTGGGCCGTCGCTCCCGGCGCGCGGTTCCGGATGGCCGCGCCGCCCGGAGTGCGGTTCACCGTCTCGGATCTCGCGCCGGACGAGATCGAGACGGTGGCCGATGCGGTGGCGGCGGCGGCCGGTCCGGCCCCGGCGCGCAGCTACGGCTGAGCGGCGCAGGCCGCGGCGGCGGGCGCGGGCGACCGCACGGCGGGAACACCTTCCCCGGGCGCCGCTGACGCCTCCGTCGCAGGCACCTCTGTCGCGGGAGCGTCCGCCGGGAGCGCCGCGGCCTTGTCCGCCGTGGGTGCCCCGGCCCGCGCCCGGCTCTGCGTCAGCGCCGCGCCCGCAAGGACGATCAGGGCCCCCACCGGCGTGTTCCAGCTCAGATGCTCGCCGAGCACAGCGACACCCGCGGCCGTGGCGATCACCGGGATGAAGTACGTGACCATCTGCGCCGTCGTGGGGCCGACCTCCAGCACCAGTCCGTACTGGATGAGCAGCGCGAACCCGGTCCCCAGCGCGCCGAGCGCGATCACGGCCAGCAGGGGCACGAGCGGGAACGACGTGGGCATGGTGGTGAACAGCGGTGTGACCACCGCGAGTTGCACCGTGGCGAGCAGCAGCTGGGCGCCGGTCATCGAGAGGTTCGAGTTGCTGGTGCCGGCCAGGGTGCGGCGTACGTAGATCCAGCCGACCGGGTAGCTCAGCGAGGCGAGCAGCGCCATCGCCGTACCGCGGAAGTCCAGGCCGGAGAAGCCCTGCCAGGCGCCGAGCACGGTGAGCACGCCCAGGAACCCGATGCCGAGTCCGGCGACCCTGCGCCGCGTCGGCCGGTCCTCGGAGAGGGCGACGACGGACAGGACCATGCCCCACAGCGGTGAGGTGGCGTTGCAGATGCCGGCCAGCGTCGAGGGAATCGTGAGTTCGGAGTAGGCGAAGAGCGAGAACGGCAGGGCATTGAGCAGGAGCGCGGCCACGGCCAGATGCATCCAGGTGCGCAGGCCGCGTGGCATCCGCTCCCGGCGGACGGTCATCGCGACGGCCAGCACCGCCGTGCCGAAGAAGAGCCGGCCGAAGGTGACCTGGAACGGTGCGTAGGCCTCGGTGCCGACCTTGATGAGCAGAAAGCTGAAGCCCCACACCAGGGAGAGCGCCACGAAGCGGATGCGCCAGTCGAGTCGCGGGCGTGCGGGGGTGGTGGATGTACGGGCGGGGCCCGGGGAGGTCCGGGACGGAGCGGCGGCGGTCATGGCTCCACTCTTGCCCCTGGAACCTCGTAGAACAAGCGAGAATTCGTTGCCCTCTTCGCTTAGTATTGCTTACATGTTGAACCTGGAGCGTCTGCGGACCCTGGACGCGCTCGCCCGCCACGGCTCGGTCAGTGCCGCGGCCGACGGGCTGCACGTCACGACGTCGGCCGTCTCCCAGCAGATGGCGAAGCTGGAGCGGGAGGTGGGCCAGCAACTGCTGGCCAAGAACGGCCGCGGTGTCCGGCTCACCGACGCCGGCCGGCTGCTCGCCGACCATGCCGCGCGCATCCTCTCGCAGGTCGAGCTCGCCCAGTCCGACATCGAGGCCCAGCGCGGTGAGGTGGTCGGCGAGGTCCGGATCAGTGCCTTCCCGACGGCCGCTCGCGGGCTCTTCCCCGTCGCGATCTCCACGCTGCACAAGGAGCACCCGGAGCTGCGCGTCATGTCGAGCGAGCTGGAACCGGAGCAGGCCATCAGCAAGGTCATCCGAGGCGATCTCGATCTCGCCGTGGTCCTCGACTGGAGCAACAAGCGCCTTCCCGTGCCCGGCGGGCTCGCCCAGGCGCGTCTCCTCGACGACACACCGGACATCGCGATGTCCGCCGCCCACCCGCTGGCGGGGCGCTCGGAGGTGGACCTCGCGGACTTCGCCGACGACGAGTGGGTGTCCTGGCCGGAGGGCGAATTCTGTTACGAGTGGCTCGTGTTCACGCTGCGCTCGCAGGGCATCGAACCGCGCATCTCGCATCTGGCGGGGGAGCACCACACCCAGCTGGCGCTGATCGCCGCCGGGCTCGGTGTCTGTGTGACGCCCCGGCTGGGACGGGGTCCGATCCCCGACGGTGTGGCGCTCGTTCCCGTACGACAGCGGGTGCGGCGCCATGTGTACGCGGTGTGGCGCACGGACGCGGACCGGCGCCCGTCGATCAGGGCTGCGGTGCGGGCGCTGCAGGCCGCGGCGGGAAGCGGCCGACCGGAGGAGCCGGCGAACTGAGGTCCCGGCTCAGAGGGTCGAGAGCTTGTCGAAGTCCCAGGACGCGATCGCGTCGGGCGTGAGCCGCAGCCATGCGTGCCTGCCGTCGTGCGGCATCTCGTCGAGGCCGAAGTTCTTCCGCGCGAACAGGCGCTCCGGAACGTCCAGTTCGGGGCACGGTTCACCGGTGCGCGGAGCCTCGCCGACGAGGACCGCGGTGCCCGACAGCTCCACGCCGCGCAGCTCGCCGTACTCCTCGCCGGCGTCGACGACCACGGCGATCCGTGGATCGTGACGCAGATCGGCCCAGCGGCGGCTGCGGGTGATCGAGTACAGCCACAGGGAACTCCCGTCCCACGCGAACCACAGCGCGCTGACGTGCGGACGGCCGTCGGGGGAGACGGTGGCCACCCGGCAGGTGCGCTGCTCGGTGAGGAACGCGTCCCGTTCGCCCGGCGTCATCATGATCCGGCGGCCCCGGCGCTGTGTGACGGCCATGGCCGCCCCCTCCCGTAGTCCCGTAGCTGACTGTGTGTCAGAAATCATGAGGGCTCTTCCGTCCTCGTGCAAGGGAAGCTACCGTCACGCGCCCGAACCCGCCCGTGGACACCATCCGAGGGGGAACCGTGCCGACCGTCGAACAGCTCGCGGAACAGCTCGATCCGGCGACCACCGTGCTGCTCACCGTGGAATGCCAGCAGGGCGTGGTCGGCGAGGAGAGCGCCCTGCCCGAACTCGCCGCCCAGGCCCGCTCGTCGGGCGCACTGCACCATGTCGCCCGGCTGGTCGCCGGTGCGCACGAGGCGGGTGTCCAGGTCCTGCACGCGGTCGC
The DNA here is from genome assembly GCA_963836215.1 of uncultured Actinomycetota bacterium. Classification (GTDB taxonomy): domain Bacteria; phylum Actinomycetota; class Actinomycetes; order Streptomycetales; family Streptomycetaceae; genus Streptomyces. The sequence continues at coordinate 1,059,814 of CAWIIU010000005.1, read as the reverse complement.
CGAGCGGCGGCCCGACGGCCGCGGCTCCAACCGCAACGCACGCCTTTTCCGCGCGGCCGGAAAGCTGCCCGTCCAGCAGTACTCCGGCACGGCCGCCGTCCGCATCGCGCCACCGATCGAGGTGGCGGACGAGGACATCGTCGTGCGGCGGATCCACGGTCTGTCGCCCATCGCGGGTACGGATGTCGACGCGCTGCTGCGCAATCTGGGGTGCCGCACCGTTCTCGTCGTCGGCGTCTCGGCGAACATCGCCGTCCCCAACGCCGTGTTCGACGCGGTCAATCTCGGCTACACCGTGGTCGTGGCCAGGGACGCCATCGCGGGGGTGCCCGCGGAGTACACCCCCGCGATGATCCGCCACACGCTGGCCCTCGTCGCCACCGTGACGACCGCGGACGAGGTGCTGGGCTGCTGGAAAGGGTCTCGCGCCACTAGGCGAGCCTGATCGAGTTCCCGTCGACGGTGATGTTCGCGGGCGGCAGCGGAGTCGTGGCCGGTCCGCCCTTGACGCTGCCGTCGGTCGCGTCGAACTTGCTGTTGTGGCACGGACAGTTGATGACGCCCTCGGCGACGTCCTTGACCGCGCAGCCCTGATGGGTGCACTTGGACGAGAACGCCTTGAACTCACCCGCTCGCGGCTGGGTGATCACGACATCGCCGACGACCTTGCCCCCGCCCTCGGGGATGTCGGCCACCTTCGCGATCTCCTTGCCGCCTGCGGCACCGCCGCTGCCGGCCCCCGGGTCCGCCGGCTTCTCCGAGACGGACTGTCCGCCGTCGTCCGACCCTCCGCACGCGGTCAACGCGACGGCAAGACCCGCTCCGCCCGCCGCGGCGACGACGGTCCGGCGTGCGACGATCCGGGACGGCCCCTGCGATCCGGTCATTGCTGCTCCTCGGTTGTCACGGTCCCAGTCGGCCAGAAGAGCCGACCGGTTCTTCTTGATGTTGTACGGCCCCGTGCGGCGCAGCGTTCACGTTCTCAAACTTTCAAGGAAGTCTTCAGAAAGGCGGCTTCGAGCAGCAGCAGATTGCTCGCCTGGGCCTGCTGAGTGACCAGATGGGTCGCGCCGGACAGCGGCAGGACGCTGTGCGGCCGGCCCGCCGCGAGCAACGCCGCCGAGAAGCGCAGCATGTGGGCCATGACCACATTGTCGTCGGCAACCCCGTGCACCAGAAGCAACGGGCGGGTCAGGCGGTGGGCGTACGGGACGAGGGAACTGCGTTCGTACGCCTCCGGAGTCACGTCGGGGTGGCCCAGGAAGCGCTCCTCCCAGTGGGTGTCGTACAGCCGCCGGTCCGTGGGCGCGGCGCCCGCGACGGCGGCGTGGAAGACCTCGGGGTGGTGCAGCACCGCGCCGGCCGCGAGGTAGCCGCCGTAGGACCAGCCGCGGATCGCGACCGCGTCCGTGTTCAGATCGGGGTGGCGCTCCGCCGCCGCGCGCAGCGCGTCGATCTGGTCCTGGAGCACGGGCGTCAGCCGGTCGCCCTGGATGGCCCTCTCCCACGCGCGGCCGCGGCCCGGAGTCCCCCGGCCGTCGGTGACCAGCACGGCGAAGCCCTGTTCGGCGAACCACTGCGACACCGTCGTCCACCACTCGCGCGCCCGCACCACGAGCTGAAGGCCGGCGCCGGAGTAGGGATTGAGCAGCACCGGCAGCGGGCCCGAGCCGGGCTCGTACCAGGACGGGAAGTAGAGCTGGCTGCGCAGTTCGCGTTCACCGAGCGAGAGGAACCGCGGTGCGGGGGTCACCAGTGGCGTCTCGGCCCGCACGGCGATCCGCCCGGCAGGCCTGCCGCTCCGCAGAACGGTGACCGTCCGGCCGGCGGGCGTCCTGCTGTCCAGCACGACGGTGTCGCCGCCGACCGCTGCGGTGTGGACTCCGGGCCCTTCGCTCACGCGGGCGAAGCCGGCGGAGGGGTCGTGACACCAGACATGGATCTCGGTCGGATCCTCGTTGGCGGTGAACCAGACCCGGTCGCCCACCGCCGCGACCACCTCACGGACATGGAGTCCCTCGGGGGTGTTCCGGGACCCGATGTGCAGATGCCGCACACCGTCCCGGCCGTCGAAGGGGTGCACCGGGATGCCTGACGGCGTACGTCCGGGTGCGCCCGGCATCAGCTCGACCCACGCGGGATCGCGCCGGGTGTGCAGCACCTCGGTCCCACCCGATGCGGGATCGACGGCCAGCAGTTGTGCCGTGCGCTGATCGCGGGTCTGCACCTCGGCCAGTGGACCGTGGGCGTCCCATCCGGCCGACGCGATGTACTCGAAGGTCCTGTCCGTCCACTCGCCCGGCTCATGGAGCTCCTCGTCGGCCGCCGCCGGGAGCCGCACCGCGACCCGCCGACCGTCGAGTCGCACGATGTGCAGCGACAGGTCCGCGTTGGCCGTCCCCGCTGCCGGATACGCGAACGACCTCGGGGGCCTGGACGGATCAGCCGGGTCCGCGATGTACCAGCGGCGGACCGCGGTGTTGTCCACACGGGCGACCAGCAGCGCGTCCCCGTCCGGCGACCACCAGTGGCCCCGCGACCGCCCGACCGACTCGGCCGACACATGGTCCGAGAGGCCGTACGTCACCTCCGGACCCTCCGGAGCGGCGAGCAGCCGGTCGTCCGACCCGTCCGTCCGCACGACGCGCAGCGCGCCCCCGGTGACGTACGCGACCCGGCTCCCGTCCGGCGACGGCCGCGGGTCGACCACCGGCCCGGCCGTCTCCAGCCGCCGCGGAACGCCTCCGTCGGTACCGACGGTCCAGAGCGCACCCCCCAGCGCGAAGACCGCGAGCCGGACCTCGGTGTCGGTCGCGTACGACACCACACCCGACGAGGTCTCCCTGGCGCGCTCCCGGCGGACCTTCTCCGCCTCGGGCAGGTCGCCCGGACCGCCGAGAGCAGACGGTTCGGCGAGGATGTGCTCCCGACCGGACGCGTACAGCCACAGCCGGCTCATCGGGTCGTCGCCGCGGGTGCCGCGGACGAAGAGCACCCGGGCGCCGTCCGGGGAGACGGTGAACTGCCGGGGGACGCCGAGGGAGAAGCGCCGGGTGCGGGCGAACTGGCGGGCAAAGGCCTCGAGGTGATCGCTCATGGGGCATCGTGCGCAGTCCGCGGCGAGGCGCGGCAAGCGAATATCCGGGCGATCTTGGTGGCCCCCCGACGTACTGTGGGGCAATGCTTCCCGAAGTCACCGCGACCCGCTATGTCACGCCCTTGCGTGAGGGCGGCTCGCTCCCCGGCATCGTCGAGGCCGACGATCTCGGCACGTACGTCATGAAGTTCACCGGCGCCGGCCAGGGCCGCAAGACCCTGGTCGCCGAAGTCGTCTGCGGACAGCTGGGCCGGCACCTGGGGCTGCGGGTGCCAGATCTGGTCACCATTCAGCTCGACCCGGTGATCGGGCTCGGCGAGCCGGACCAGGAGGTGCAGGAGCTGCTCAAGGCGAGCGGTGGACTGAACCTCGGTATGGACTTCCTGCCCGGCTCCCTCGGCTTCGACCCGCTCGCCTACGAGGTGGGCGCGGCCGAGGCGGGCCGGGTCGTGTGGTTCGACGCGCTGATCAACAACGTCGACCGTTCGTGGCGCAACCCCAACCTACTGGTGTGGCACGGCGACCTGTGGCTCATCGATCACGGGGCCACCATGATCTGGCACCACAACTGGCCGGGCGCCGCGGCCTCCGCCGCCAAACCGTACGACGCGTCCGACCACACGCTCGCACCCTTCGGTCCGGACATCGCGACCGCCGCCGCCGAACTCGCCCCTCTGGTGACCCGTGAGCTGCTCACCGGGATCGCCGCCGATGTCCCCGACGAGTGGCTGGTCGACGAGCCGGGGTTCGAGAGCACGGACGAGCTGCGAGGCGCCTATGTCGAGGCGCTGCTGTCGCGTGCGGCGACCATCCATGAGCGGATCACGCTGGGGGCTCCCTCCGGTGCCCGCCCCTCCCAGGCACCGGGCTGGCTGACCGATCGCGCCCCCTGGCCCCACCCGGTCAAGAGCACGAAGGGCGCGGGACGGTGACCGGGCGCGAGGTCTTCGAGTACGCGCTGCTGCGTGTGGTGCCGCGGGTGGAGCGCGGCGAGTGCTTCAACGCCGGTGTGGTGGTCTACTGCCGCGCCCGGTCCTTCGTCGCCGCACGCACCCATCTGGACGAGGGAAAACTGAAGGCCTTGGACCCGCAGGCCGATGTGACCGGTGTACGGGCCGCGCTGCATGCGGTCGAGGGCGTCTGCCGCGGCGGTGACGACGCAGGTCAGGCGGCCCGCGACGATGCCGGCCGCCGCTTCCGCTGGCTGATCGCACCGCGCTCGACCGTCGTCCAGCCGGGCCCGGTGCACACCGGGCTGACGGCCGATCCGGAGGCCGAGGTGGAGCGGCTGCTCGAGCTGCTGGTGCGCTGAGTGACGGGGCGCACGCGGTGTGCCGTTGACACCGCGTGCCATGGCTTCTAGCGTCTCGTCTGCTGAAGGTACTAAGCGGTCGCTCATCCGTCGGGACGTACCGGATGAGCCGCATCCAAGGGCGAGGAGAACCAGCATGTCCACCACCGAGCAGCGCGTCGCTGTCGTGACCGGGGCGGCGCGGGGCATTGGCGCAGCCACCGCGGTCCGGCTGGCGGCCGAGGGCCGTGCCGTAGCCGTACTCGACCTCGACGAGGCGGCCTGCAAGGACACGGTCGAGAAGATCACCGCGGCGGGCGGCACGGCACTTGCCGTCGGCTGCGACGTGTCCGACAGCGCCCAGGTGGAGGCCGCGGTGGCGCGCGTGGCCGCCGAGCTCGGCGCACCGACGATCCTGGTGAACAACGCGGGCGTGCTCCGCGACAACCTGCTCTTCAAGATGAGCGAGTCCGACTGGGACACCGTGATCAACGTGCACCTCAAGGGCGCGTTCCTGATGGCCAAGGCCTGCCAGAAGCACATGGTCGACGCCGGCTTCGGCCGTATCGTCTCGCTCTCCTCCAGTTCGGCGCTCGGCAACCGCGGCCAGGCCAACTACTCGGCCGTCAAGGCGGGTCTGCAGGGCTTCACCAAGACCCTCGCCAAGGAGCTCGGCAAGTTCGGCATCACCGCCAACGCCGTGGCCCCCGGCTTCATCGTCACCGAGATGACGGCACAGACGGCTGCCCGCGTGGGCATGGGCTTCGAGGAGTTCCAGGCCGCCGCCGCGACCCAGATCCCGGTCCAGCGCGTCGGGTTCCCCGAGGACATCGCCAACGCCATCGCCTTCTTCACGGGCGAGGACGCAGGCTTCGTCTCCGGCCAGGTCATGTACGTGGCCGGCGGACCGCTCAACTGAACCGGGAGATCATCAACATGACCGCAGAGGTACCCGACAGCGGAAAGGTCGCGCTGATCACCGGCGCGAGCCGCGGCATCGGCTACGGAGTCGCCGAGGCGCTCGTCGCCCGCGGTGACCGGGTGTGCATCACCGGGCGCGGTGAGGAAGCCCTGAAGGAGGCCGTCGAGAGGCTCGGCGCGGACCGGGTGATCGCCGTCGCGGGCAAGGCCCACGACGAAGCCCACCAGGCAGCCGCGGTGGAGCGCACCATGGAGGCCTTCGGGCGGGTCGACTTCCTGGTGAACAACGCCGGCACCAACCCGGTCTACTCCTCGATCGCCGAACTCGACCTGAACGTCGCGCGCAAGGTCTACGAGACCAACGTGATCTCGGCGCTCGGGTTCGCCCAGCAGACCTGGAAGGCGTGGCAGAAGGAGAACGGCGGCGCGATCGTGAACATCGCGTCCGTCGCCGGCCTGGCCCCCTCGCCCTTCATCGGCGCGTACGGCATGAGCAAGGCGGCCATGGTCAACCTGACCCTGCAGCTGGCGCACGAGTTCGCACCGGGCGTGCGGGTCAACGCCATCGCACCGGCAGTGGTCAAGACCAAATTCGCCGAGGCGCTGTACGAGGGGCGCGAGGCCGAGGCGGCCGCCGCCTACCCGCTGGCGAGGCTCGGCGTGCCGGGGGACATCGGTGGCGCGGCCGCGTTTCTCACGTCCGACCAATCGGACTGGATCACGGGACAGACATTGGTCGTCGACGGCGGTATCTTCCTCAATGCAGGAGTGCACTGAGCAACCTGAGCCGATTTGTTCCTGAATGCGACAAGTGCCCTGCCGGGCTCTCAGGTTGACCCGGCAGGGCGCTGCGGTATGGTCGGCCGACCCATGGCTGAACGAGGAGCGTGCACGTGTTCTACCGGACCTGTCTGCAGGCCGCTGCAGCCCTAGCGTCCATATCTCTGCTGGCGGGATGCGGTCTGTTCTCCGATACGGAAGCGGACGGCAAGCAGAAGATCTCCGTCGGTACGACGAGTGAGCCCACGACACTCGACCCTGCCGCCGCCTGGGACGGTTCCTGGGAGCTGATGCGCAATGTCTTCCAGACGCTCGTCAGCTTCCCGACCGGCAGCACGGCTCCTCAGCCCGACGCGGCCAAGCAGTGCAACTTCACCGACGCCGCCAACAAGGTCTTCGAGTGCGAGCTGCGCTCGGACCTGCAGTTCTCGAACGGTGAGAAGCTCGACGCGGCGGCCGTGAAGCACTCGATCGACCGCATCCAGAAGATCGATGTGCAGGGTGGCCCCAACGGTCTGCTCGGTTCCCTCGAGAAGGTCGAGACGTCCGGCGACCGTGTGGTGAGGTTCAGGCTCAAGTCCTCGGACGCCACGTTCCCGTTCATCCTGGCCACGCCCGCGATGTCCATCGTCCCGCCCAAGGAGTACCCGGCGGACAAGCTCCGCGAGGACGGCAAGGTGACCGGTTCCGGTCCCTACCTCCTGGACACCTACGACAAGGGCAAGAAGGCGGAACTCGCCAAGAACGACAAGTACGCGGGCTTTGCCAAGCGCAAGAACGACGGCGTCACGATCCGTTACTTCCAGGACTCCGACGTGATGGTCGGGGCGCTGAAGAAGAAGCAGATCGACGCCATATACCGCGGTCTGACCGCGCCCGAGGTCGTCGAGTTCCAGAAGAAGCTCCCGGCCAACGACCACCTGCAACTCGTCGAGACCGTCGGCGCCGACATCCGCTACCTGGTCTTCAACTCCAAGGACCCGATGGCGGGCAAGCTCGCCGTACGGCGTGCGATCGCGCAGATCGTGGACCGCGGCGCCCTCGTGAACAAGGTCTACCAGGGCACTGCCGAGCCGCTGTACTCGATGGTACCGAAGGGCATCGCCGGCCACACCACCGAGTTCTTCGACCGCTTCGGCGACCCGAACGTGGCCAAGGCGAAGGACATCCTCCAGAACGCGGGCATCGACAAGCCGGTGGCCCTGACCTTCTGGTACACCACCGACCGGTACGGCTCCGCCACCGCGCTCGAGTTCGAGGAGCTCAAGCGGCAGCTGGACGCGACCGGGCTCTTCAAGATCACGGTCGAGGGCAAGCCGGAGAAGGACTTCCAGAAGGGCTACAAGTCCGGTTCGTACCCGGTCTTCGGCCGCGGCTGGTTCCCCGACTTCCCGGACCCGGACAACTTCATCGCGCCGTTCGTCGGCGAGAAGAACGTGCTCAACACTCCGTACGAGAGCCGCGAGATCACCGACAGCCTGCTCCCCGCCTCCCGGCGGCAGAGCGACCGCGGCGCGGTGACCGCACAGTTCGAGCGCGCGCAGGAGATCCTCGTCGACGACGTCCGGCTGCTGCCGCTGTGGCAGGGCAAGCTGTACGTCGCCGCCAGCGAGGAGATCGGCGGCGGCGAGCTAGCCCTCGACCCGCAGACGGTCATGCAGATGTGGCAGCTGTACCGGAAGGCCAGCTGGTAGGACCCGTTGTCAGTGGCTCCCGGTAGGTTCAGTGCTCGGTAACTGAACGCATTCCGGAGGTTGTTGACGTGACCGACACCGACATGCTGCCCGAGTCCTGGCGCGGCGTCCTCGGCGACGAGCTGCAGAAGCCGTACTTCAAGGAGCTCACCGAGTTCGTCGAGGAGGAGCGGGCCAGGGGGCCGGTCTACCCGCCGCGCGAGGAGGTCTTCGCCTCCCTCGCGGCAACGCCGTACGACAAGGTCAAGGTGCTCATCCTCGGCCAGGATCCGTACCACGGGGAGGGGCAGGGGCACGGCCTCTGCTTCTCCGTGCGGCCGGGGGTCAAGGTTCCGCCCTCCCTGCGGAACATCTACAAGGAGATGCAGGCGGAGCTCGGCCACCCCGTTCCGGACAACGGCTATCTGATGCCCTGGGCCGAGCAGGGCGTGCTGCTGCTCAACGCGGTGCTCACCGTTCGCGCCGGTGAGGCCAACTCCCACAAGGGCAAGGGGTGGGAGAAGGTGACGGACGCGGTGATCAGCGCGGTCGCCGCCCGCCCCGACCCGGCCGTCTTCGTGCTCTGGGGGAACTACGCGCAGAAGAAGCTGCCGCTGATCGACACCCAGCGGCATGTGGTGGTGAAGGGGGCGCATCCCTCGCCGCTGTCCGCGAAGAAGTTCTTCGGCTCCAGTCCGTTCACCCAGATCGACGAGGCGGTCGCCGCGCAGGGGCACCAGCCCATCGACTGGCGCATTCCCGACCTGGGCCGGGTGACCCCGGCGGCGTGATCGCGCACCCGGCTGACAGGCTCGGGCCCGCGCCCGAGCCTGTGCGGCATTGCCGGTGGCGGAGGCTAGCGTCGTCATCCGTGGATCTTCGCTTCTCGGAACACGGACGTGGGAGGCCGCAGTGACGGAGCAGCAGGAGGCGTCGGAGGACGCCGTCATGACCCGGATCGGGCAGGCGATCATGCTGCTGCACGGCGGGGACCGCGAGGAGGCGCGAAATCGTTTCGGCGCCCTCTGGTCGGAGATCGGTGAGGCGGGTGAAGCGCTCCATCGCTGCACTCTCGCGCACTACATGGCGGACACCCAGGACGACCCGGGGGACGAGCTGGCCTGGGACCTGCGGGCGCTGGCGGCGGCGGACGCGCTGAGCGAAGAGCGGCCGGCCCGCACGCCGGAGATGCTCGCCGTGCGGGTCTTCTACCCCTCGCTGCATCTCAACCTCGCCGCCGACTATGTGAAGCTGCGGCGTCCTGAGGCTGCGCGGATCCATCTGGACCGGGCGCGCGCGGCGACGGACGCGCTGGGGGACGACGGCTACGGCAATGGCGTGCGTGCGGCCATCGACCGCCTGGACCGCAGGCTGCGCGACGGCTGAGGGGCGCGCGTCAGGCTTCCCGCGGTCCGGCGCGCCGGACCGCGGCGATCGCCCGTCACTCGCCCGTCGCGCCGTCGATCCGCTCGCGGACGAGGTCGGCATGGCCGTTGTGGCGTGCGTACTCCTCGATCATGTGCGTCATGATCCACCGCAGGTTGAAGGTCTCTCCGGAGCGGTGTGCGCCCACCCCCACGTCGTCGAGCGAACGGGCCGCTGCCGACTCCTTGGCGCGGGCGATCTCCGACTGCCAGGTCGCGTGCGCCTCGTCCCAGGTGTCCGTCCCGGTGACGTGCCAGTCCCCGTCCCTGTCGTCCTCCGAGTAGATCGTCGGGAGCTTCTCACCGGCCAGGACATTGCGGAACCAGCCCCGCTCGACCTCCGCCATGTGCCGGACGAGCCCCAGCAGCGATATCTCCGAGGGCGGGACGGACGTCCGGCGCAGCTGCTCGTCGTCGAGCCCCCCGCATTTCGCGGCCAGCGTCTCGCGGTGGTGGTCGAGCCACCCTTCGAGCATGTCGCGCTCGCCTGCCGTGGTGGACGGTTCGGTGCGCTCAGTTGTCGTCATGCCGGTCATCCTGGACGACGGGTTCGTCGCCCGCCACGGCATTGTTGCCGAGCATCCCGCGCAGCAGCTCGGAGAACCCGGTGCGCAGCTCGGCGAGGCCGGGAACGGTTGCGTGGTGGGACCCGGCCGCGCAGGAGAACATCAGTCCCTCGCACCAGGCCGCCAGCGACAGTGCGTGGCGTTCCGGCTCCGGTGAACCGGCTGCCGCCATCAGGTCGTTGAGCGCGCTGCGGAACCTCGCCCCGGCCGCGTCGTACGCCGCCCGCAGCTCCGGTCTGCGGGTGGCTTCCAGAGCGACTTCGTACCGGGCGACGAGCAGTTCGCGGTGGTGCGTCAGATACCGGTGCAGGGCGAGCGCCATGGCGTCCAGCAGAGCGTCCCGGCCGCCGCCGGGCGACGCCATCTCCTCGGGGGCCAGAACCGCCCCCTCGCGGACGGCCAGCCGCTGCACCACGGTCTCCAATAGCGCCTGCCGCGTCCTGGCGTGGTTGGACGTCGAGCCCTGGGGGAGACCGGCCGCCTCGTCCACCGCGCGATGGGTGAGCCCGCGCATTCCGCGCTCGACGAGCAGGGTCAGCGCGGCATCGGCGATCAGCTCGGCGCGGGAGGAACCGGTGGTGGTGCGTTCTGCCATGACCCCAATCTACCGCCGGGACTACAGCTGTAGTAACGTCGGTTTCACTACAGATGTAGTAACGGATCGAGGAGGAACCATGACCACGTCTTTCGCACGGCGGGCCGTCGTCATCGGCAGCGGCATCGGCGGGCTGACCGCCGCGGTCGCCCTGCACCAGCAGGGGTGGGAGGTCACCGTCCTGGAGCGCGCCGCCACCCTCGAGCCCGTCGGCGCCGGCATCGGTCTCGCGCCCAACTCCCAGCGCGCCCTCGACGTCATCGGGCTGGGCGACGAGATCCGGGACCTCGCCGCCTGGCAGGGCGACGGCGGGTTGCGCACCCCCCGTGGCCGCTGGCTCTCCCGGACCCACAGCGGCGCGGCAGCCGAACGCTTCGGCGGTCCGCTGGTGCTCGTCCACCGCGCCACCCTCGTCCAACGCATCGCGGCCCGGCTGCCCGCCGGTGCCGTGCGCACGGCGAGCCCGGCGCAGCTCGCCGACCCCGGTGTCGTCGGCGGGCGCCCGGCCCGGGTCACCACCCAGGACGCGGAGTTCGAGGCGGACCTCGTCATCGGCGCCGACGGCATCCACTCGGCCGTGCGCAGGGTGCTCTTCCCCGCCCACCCGGGCCCGGCCTACTCGGGATTCACCACCTGGCGCGTCGTGGTGCCCGCACCCGGGCAGCCCTTCGAGCCGCACGAGACCTGGGGAGCCGGTGCGCTGTGGGGCACCCAACCGCTCAAGGACGGCCGGATCTACGCCTACGCGGCCGCTCTCGCACCCGCCGGGGACCGCGCAGCCGACAGCGAGAAGGCCGAACTCCTGCGCCGCTTCGGCGACTGGCACGATCCCGTCCCCACGGTCATCGCGTCCGTCGAACCCGGCCAGGTCCTGCGCAACGACGTCCACCACCTCGTCGACCCGCTGCCCGCTTTCCACGGCGGCCGTGCCGTGCTCGTCGGCGACTCGGCGCACGCCATGGCTCCGATGCTCGGCCAGGGCGGCAACCAGGCCATCGAGGACGGCATTGTGCTCGCCCATCATCTGCGACCCGGTGCCGATCCGGGTGCGGGCATGGAGGCGTACAGCGCGGAACGGCTTCCGCGCACCACGGCGGTCGTCCGCAAGTCCGCCCGGATCGTCCGGGCCCTGTCGATGAGCAGCGCCCCAGCGGTCGCCGTGCGCAATACGCTGCTGTCCACCGCCTCCCGGCTCGGCCCCGCGGTCGTGCTGCGGGCCATGGACGGCATCGCCGACTGGCAGCCGCCCCGGCGCACGTATGCTGACCCGGCACAGCACGGGCGAGTGACACAGCGTTAGGGAGGCCCCCGTGAAGGTCGGCTGCATCGGGCTCGGCGACATCGCGCGGAAGGCGTATCTGCCGGTGCTCAGCGCACTGCCCGGGGTCGAACTGCATCTGCAGACCCGCACTCCGGCCACCTTGGACCGGGTCGCCGACACCCACCACATCCCCGCCGAGCGCCGCCACACCACGCTCGAGGCCCTGCTCGGCCACGGCCTCGACGCCGCCTTCGTACATGCCCCGACCTCCGCGCACGCCGAGATCGTCAGCCGGCTGCTGGAAGCGGGCGTCACCACGTACGTCGACAAGCCGCTCGCCTACGAACTCGCCGACTCCCAGCGGCTGGTGGATCTGTCCGAGGCGAGCGGCACCGGCCTCGCCGTCGGGTTCAACCGACGGCTCGCCCCCGGCTACGCCCAGTGCCTGGAGCACCCGCGCGAGATGATCCTGATGCAGAAGAACCGCGTCGGGCTCGCCGAGGACCCGCGCACCCTCGTCCTGGACGACTTCATCCATGTCGTCGACACCCTGCGCTTCCTTGCGCCGGGCACCGTCGAGCACATCGATGTGCGCGCCCGGGTCATCGACGGGCTGATGCACCACGTCGTGCTGCACCTGTCCGGCGCCGGCTTCAGCGCCATCGGCTCGATGAACCGGATGAGCGGCTCCGCCGAGGAGATCCTCGAGGTCTCCGGACAGGACACCAAGCGCGAGGTGCGCAATCTCGCGGAGATCGTGGACCACAAGGGGCAGCCGAGCGTGCGGCGGCGCGGCGACTGGGTGCCCGTGGCGCGCCAGCGGGGCATCGAGCAGTCGGTGCACTCGTTCCTCGACGCCGTGCGTGCGGGCAAGTTCCTCAGCGCGCAGGACGCGTTGAGGACTCATGAGCTGTGCGAGCGGGTGGTGCTGGCGGCTCTGGAGCAGGCCGCCTGAACGACCGCGCGGCTCCGGCCGCGCCCAGCACCGCCAGGACGGCCAGCGCGCCGTACACCGGCCAGTCGCCGAACCTCACGTACAGCGTCGTGCCCCGCGCCAGCGGTATGTCGTAGACGGCGGCGGTGCTGCTGTCCGTGCCGAGCGGCCGGCCCACCCGGTCGCCGTCCGGACCGAAGACCGCGCTGACGCCGGTGAGCGTGGCGTGCACCATCGGCCGCCCGCTCTCCGCGGCCCGCAGCGCCGCCAGCGACGCATGCTGCTCCGGCGCCCAGCTGTTCTGGAACGACGAGGTCGACGACTGTGCGATCAGTATCCGCGCCCCGTCACGGGTCAGCTGCCTGCTCATGTCCGGGAACGCCGACTCGAAGCAGACCAGCGGACCGACGCGCAGTCCGTCCGGCAGCTCCATCACCGCCGTACGCGTGCCGCGCAGCCGGTCCTCACCCGCTGCCTTGCCCACCGAGGTCGCCCAGCCGAGCAGGTCACGGGCCGGGATGTACTCGCCGAAGGGGACGAGGCGCATCTTGTCGTAGCGGTCGCCGGTCGGTCCCTGCGGGCCGATGAGGACCGAGCTCTTGTAGATCCCCTTGCGCCCGGACGCGTCCTGGCGCCGGGCGTCCACATTCACCAGCAGATCTGCGTCGATCTCGCGCGAGAGTGCCGCGAGACGGCCCGCCAGGTCGGGGCGTTCGCGCAGATCGGACCCGACACTGCTCTCGCCCCAGACGACCAGGTCGAGATCCTGACCGGCCAGCCTCCGGGTCAGCTCCTCACTGCGGGCGAAGCGACGGTCGCCGCCGGCGATGCCGTCTGTCACGCCCGGCTGGACGACCGCGATCCGCGCCCGCCCCGACTGCTCCGACTGCGGCGCCCACGCCCAGGCCGCCGTGGTGGCCAGCGCGCAGACGACGCCGCCGCCCACCGCCGCCGTACGGGCCCGGGGCACGGCGATCAGCACGGTGATCGCCGTGTTCACCGCCAGAACCAGCAGGCTCACCAGCCACACGCCGCCGGCCGACGCCAGGCGAAGCGCTGGAGTGACCTCCCACTGGCTGGCGCCCAGCAGACCCCAGGGCCCGCCCAACCCCTCCCAGGAACGGGCCAGTTCGATCATCAGCCAGCCCGAGGGGACGACGGCGAGCGAGGCAGCCGCGCGCAAGGGGGAGGGGGTCCCGCCGAGCCGGGAACGGACCAGCCACCCCCAGGGCGCCCACATCAGCCCCAGCAGCCCGGCCAGCACCACGATGAAGACATGCAGACTCGGCATCAGCCAGTGGTGCACGGCGATCATGAAGCCGATACCCCCGAGCCACCCCTCGAAGGCCGCACGACGACCCGTCGGCGCGGACCGCAGGAGCAGCATCCACGGCACCAGGGCGACGTAGGCGAACCACCACAGGGAGGGCTGGGGGAAGGCGAGGGCGGGCAGCGCACCGGCGAGCAGCGCCGCCGCGGCGCGGCCGCGGGGAGTGCTCAGCAGCCGTCGCACGCCGTGCCACCGCTCGCCGGGCTCCCGCCGCTCCGTCCGGCCGACCGGAATCCGCACCCGCGACCTCCTCGTCTGCCTGGGAAGGAACCGTCCCCCGGGAGGGACCGCGAGCCTTCTCCCCTCCAGTGTGCGCGAGCGGGACCCGCACCGACAGCGTGCCCCTTCTAGCTTCCGTCAAGCGCTCCGGATCCGCGCCGCCACTTCTCGTGGATCACTACGGAGCGCAGCCGCCAGCCCCCGTCCGTGCGCAGCACGCCGAAGGTGTAGCGGCCGCCCGAGAAGAAGTCGTCACCCGACTCCATCCGCATGGGATTCACATAGTCGGCGTGCACCTCGGCGTCGTCACCCGGATAGCCGCCCAGGTCCTGGATGCGCAGCCGGCGGTTGACGATGAGGTGCTGTCGTACGGGAAACAGCCGCATCGTCTCGGCCAGCCAGCCGGCGACCTCGGCGGCCGAACCCTCCATTCCGCCCGAACTGCGGTAGTCGGCGCGCCCGTCCGGGGTGAAAAGCTCCCGGTAGGCGCCCCAGTCGGCGTCGTCCACGGTCACCGCGTAACTGGTGACCAACTCGTCGATGGCCAGGCGGTCCATCACCGTCGCGAGATCCACGCGCTGCGTCATCGGGTCAGTCTCGGGCAGGCGGGGCCCCAGGCCAAGAGCTGTGCGTGCCCGTCACCCTGTACGGGTCAGCAAACGGTCGATCTCCGCCAACTCCTCGCCCGTGAAGCCCTGCCCGTCCAGCGCACCCAGGTTCTGCTCCAGCTGACGGACGCTGCTGGCGCCGACGAGCACCGAGGTCACCCGTCCGTCCTTGAGCAGCCAGCCGAGCGCCAGCTGGGCCAGCGTCTGCCCGCGCCCGCGCGCCAGCTCGTCCAGGGCGAGCAGCAGTTGCCGGCGCTCGTCCGTGAGGACGTCACGGGTGAGATACCGCCCGGCCGCCATCCGGGAGTCCGCCGGGACACCGCTGAGGTACCGGTCCGTGAGCTGCCCCTGGGCCAGCGGCGAGAACGCGACGAGCCCGGCTCCCGCGGCCTCGGAGGCGTCCAGCAGCCCGTCCTCGATCCGCCGCTCGAGCAGGGAGTACGGATGCTGGTCGACCAGCAGCGGAGTGCCGAGATCGGCCAGGATCCGGGCAGCGCGCGAGGTGTCCTCGGCGCTGTAGTTCGACAGGCCCGCGTAGAGCGCCTTCCCCTGCCGTACGGCGGAGTCGAGGGCGCCCATCGTCTCTTCGAGCGGAGTGTCCGGGTCGGGCCGGTGGGAGTAGAACACATCGACGTACTCGACACCGAGCCGCCGCAGCGACTGGTCGAGACTGGCCAGCAGATGCTTGCGCGAGCCCCACTCGCCGTAGGGGCCGTCCCACATCTCGTTGCCCGCCTTCGTCGCGATGAACAGCTCGTCGCGGTACGGACGGAAGTCGGCGCGGAAGTGCGTCCCGAAGTTGGTCTCCGCGGAGCCGAAGGGCGTGCCGTAGTTGTTCGCCAGGTCGAAGTGCGTGATGCCGAGGTCGAACGCCCGCCGCAGCACCGCCCTTTGCCTCTCCAGCGGACTGGTGTCACCGAAGTTGTGCCACAGCCCGAGGCCGATCTCCGGCAGCCGGACCCCGCTGCGCCCGCAGCGCCGGTAGCGCATCGCGCAGTAGCGTCCCTCGTCGGCGACGTACGTCATGTGCTGTCTTCCCTTTCGCTGCCCGCGGGCCCCACCGGCCCGCTGCCATGCACGTCACCCGCCATACTGCCCTCATGCGCATCGATTACGACCCCGCCGCGTGCGACCGCGACACCTTCTACCGGCTGCTCACCGCGACCGTCGTGCCCCGCCCGATCGCCTGGGTGTCGACGACGGCCGCCGACGGCACCGACAATCTCGCGCCGCACTCCTTCTTCACCATCTCGTGTGTGTCACCGCCGATGGTGCAGTTCACCTCGGTCGGCCGGAAGGACTCGCTGCGCAATGTCGAGGACACCGGCGAATTCGTGGTCAATTTCGCGCCCGAGGAACTCTTCCAGCAGATCAACGCCACGGCCACCGACTTTCCGCGGGGGATCAGCGAGTTCGACGCGGTCGGCATCGCCCGGGAATCCAGCCTGCGTGTGAAGCCGCCGCGGGTGGCCGCGTCCCCCGTCGCCCTGGAGTGCGACCTGCACGGCACCGTACGGTTCGGTGACTCGACCGTCGTCTTCGGGCGCGTGGTGCACGCGGCCGTCAGCGACGATGTCATGGCGGACGGGCACCCCGAGGTGACCGCGCTGAAGCCGCTCACCCGGCTGGGCAAGGACGAGTGGGGCACGCTCGGCGGTGTACAGGAGATCGCCCGCGTCCCGTACGCGCAGTGGAAGGACGGCGGCGCTACCGCCTGACGGCCCGCAGGACCACGAACTTCGGGTCGCTCGCGACGACGTCACAGCTGCCGAAGAGCCGGCGCAGCCGTACGTGATAGCCGAGATGACGGTTGCCGATCACCCAGAGCTCGCCTCCCGGCCGCAGCACACGGCGCGCACCTTCGAACATCCGGCGGGCCGTCGTGTCCGTCGTCGCGCGGTGGGAGTGAAACGGCGGATTGTTCAGGACCAGGTCGGCGCTGTCGTCCGGCAGCGCGGAGAGGCCGTCGCCCACCAGGAAGCGGGGCTTCGTGTCGCCGGGGACGTTCTCGCGGTAGGTGGCCTCGGCGGACGCCACCGCGGAGAACGACTCGTCGACGAAGGTCACCGTGGCCTCGGGGTTGGCCAGGGCGGCAGCCGTGCCGACCACGCCGTTGCCGCAGCCCAGGTCCACGACGTGCTCGGGACCGTGCCGCTCGGGCAGGCTGCTCAGGAACAGGCGCGTGCCGATGTCGAGCCGCTCCGCGCAGAAGATGCCCGCATGGTTGGTGACCGTCCGTCCCGCGAGGACGCCGATGCCGTCGGGCAGCGCGTAGCGCAGCGGCCAGGGACTGGCCGTCGGGCCGATCGTGCGGTCCGGGGTGCAGAAGATCAGCCGCGCCTTCTTCACCGCGAGCGAGGTCCTGGTCGGGCCGATGATCCGCTCGAAGAGCCGCAGCGTGGAGGTGTGGATCTCGCTGACCATGCCGGTGCCGATGATCACGGTCTCCGCGTGCACGGCGGGCGCGAGCCGGTGCAACTGGTCCTCCAGCAGCGCGAGGCTCTTCGGCACCCGCACGAGAAGGACGTCGATCCGTTCTGGCGGGGTGTCGCGCGCGGACAGCAGTCGCACCGCACCGGCGGCGACACCGTTGCGCGCCAGATTCGACCGGGTCGCCTCCTGGGCGAGGAAGGAGTCGGTGATCTGCACGGGGCTGTGCCCGGCGAGCGAGGTGGCAAGAGCTCCCCACCGGTCGCCGACGACGGCCACGGTGCCCGACAGGTCCGTCGGCGCCGCGTCGTCGATCCCCTTCAGCTGCCGCAGCAGATACTCGTCGGCGGCATCCCAGGCGCGCAGGGTGTCGCGCGGGTCCTCGGGGTGGCGGACGAGCTCGTAGTCGCCCCATGACGTGGTCAGACGGTTCATCGTGCAGTCAGGCTAGCCGAGCGCCGGACCCGATGATCCACACCCGTTCCGCGCAGGGCTGTCAGGCCGCGCGCTCCACGGCTGCCGCGGCCCACTTCACCACGAGTGCCTCGTACTCCGGCCGGCGCTCGTCGGGCAGCTGCCCGTCGGCCCACAGCTCACGGATGCGGGCGTTCAGCTCGGCGGCGGACAGGGCCTTTTCTGACTCGCGTGGGTAGGGGGACATGCCGAACAGATTAAACGTCCCTCTTGCGGACGTCTCCCTCGTGGCGAGTGACGTCAGTCGCCCGATTCGCCCGCGTGCGGGCTCAGAGTGTCGGTTCCGACCAGGATGAACAGGGCAATTCCCAGAATCACCCGGTAGATCACGAAGGGCATGAAACTCTTTGTGGTGATGAACCTCATGAACCACGCGATCACCGCGTAGCCCACGCCGAAGGCGATGAACGTCGCGAAGATGGTGGGACCCCACGCCACATGGCCCTCGCCCGCGTCCTTGAGTTCGTAGGCACCGGAGGCGAGCACGGCGGGGATGGCCAACAGGAACGAGTAACGGGCCGCGGACTCACGGGTGTAGCCCATCAGCAGACCACCGCTGATGGTGGCGCCGGAGCGGGAGACGCCGGGGATCAGGGCCATCGCCTGGCAGATGCCGAAGATCAGACCGTCCTTGACGCTCAGGTCCTGCAGCGTCTTGCGCTGCTTGCTGGCGCGGTGCTTGCCGCCCTCTTCGTCGCGGGCCGCGAGGCGGTCGGCGAAGCCCAGGACGATGCCCATGACGATCAGCGTGGTGGCAATGAGGCGCAGGTCACGGAACGGACCCTCGATCTGGTCCTTGAGCGTGATGCCGAGCACACCGATGGGGATGGAGCCGACGATCACCAGCCAGCCCATCTGGGCGTCGTGGTCGCTGCGCATCGCCTTGTTCGTCAGCGAGCGGAACCACGCGGTCACGATCCTGGCGATGTCCTTGCGGAAGTAGATCAGGACGGCGGTCTCGGTGCCGATCTGGGTGATCGCGGTGAACGCCGCACCCGGGTCGTGCCAGCCCGCGAACGCGGCGGTGAGCCGCAGATGCGCGCTGGAGGAGATGGGCAGGAATTCGGTCAGCCCCTGGACGAGCCCGAGGATGAATGATTCGAACCAAGACATGGAAAACTACGCCATCCAAGAAATGATCACGGTCAGGCGGCGCGTAGCGTTCTCGATCATGCGCCAGGTCCCCGGAAGCCTAGCGTCCTCGGGCAGCACGCTTCGCCGCGGGTCCTGCGTGGACTCACCGGCCCGACTGCGCGGCACCGGGGCCGGCAGAGATCAACTGCCGCTGAGGCGGTGGCGTTTGCGCCAGGCGACGGCCGCCGCGCCCAGACCGGTCACCACGATGAAGCCCATCGCGATCAGGAACGTGGGCGAGGTCGGCGATCCCGCCCGGCTGCCCGCGACCACGTACGCCGCCGTGTTGGGAATCGAGCCGATACCGGTCGCCAGGAGAAACGGCACGTAGCCCATGCGGGAGACGGCCGCGCAGTAGTTGGCCGCGGCGAACGGCACACCGGGGAACAGCCTGATGGCCAGCATCGAGCGGAAACCGTGGCTGCTCAGCTGAGTGTCGGCCGCCTTCAGCCAGCGGCCGCGCAGGAGGGGACGCAGCGCGTCCTGACCCAGCAGCCTGCCCAGGGTGAACGCGATCCCGGCGCCCAGTACGGTGCCGGCGATCGCCGAGACGAGGCCGGCCTGCGAGCCGAAGAGAGCCCCGGCCGCCAGATTGAGCAGCGGGCGCGGTACGAAGGCCGCGGCGCACGCCCCGTACGCGACGCCGAAGAGCATCACCGCCGCCGCCCCGCTCAGTTGGGCCGGCCAGCCGGCCGAGAGCAGTCTCTGCGGCTCGTAGAGCAGGACGAGCGCCGCCGCTGTCAGCAGCATCAGCACCAGCAGCGACAGCCGCGACCACGGGGAGAACAGCACCCGGGTGCAGCGGACAGCGAGCGGGGAGGCGGGCCTGGGGACGGGCTCGAACATCCGGGGAGACTAACCGACACAGGGATGTGATCGCCGTAATCTGTGACGTATGACCCCCTCCGCACCGACCGGCGACCTGACCGACACGGTCCTGGAGCGGCTGGCCACCCTGTACCCCACCAGGGCAGATCCGGTCAGGGCGAAGGGAGCCGCCGCCTACATGAAGGGTGTCGCGCCTTTTCTCGGGATGCCCACCGCGGAGCGCCGCGCGCTGTCCCGCACCGTGCTCGAAGGACTGCCCCGTCCCGAGGAGAAGGACTGCGCGGCAATCGCCCTGCGCTGCTGGGAGTTGCCCGAGCGGGAGTACGCCTACTTCGCCGTCGACTATCTGCGCCGGTACGTCGGCCGCTGCTCCTCCGGCTTCCTGCCGGTGGCCCGCCGGCTGGTCGTCACCGTCCCCTGGTGGGACACGGTCGACCCGCTCGCCGCGCATGTCGTCGGTCCTCTCGTGACGGCCGACCCCGAACTGCGGTCCGAGATGGACGCGTGGATCGACGACGACCACCTCTGGGTCGCGCGCACCGCGCTTCTCCACCAGTTGCGCTACAAGGAAGCGACCGACGCCGAGCGGCTGTTCGACTACTGCCTGCGCCGTGCCGGGCATCCGGACTTCTTCATCCGCAAGGCGATCGGCTGGAGCCTGCGCGAGTACGCCAAGACCGATCCCGACGCCGTGCGGGACTTCGTCGCCTCCGCGCGCGACCGGCTTTCGCCGCTGTCCGTCAGGGAAGCGCTGAAGCACCTGTGACCTGCTGAACTCCCGTACACCGAAAACCATTCGACGCTGCGTCGGCGGTGCGCGAACATCATCCCCATGTCCCGGTACGCCTTCCTCGCAGCGCCGTCCGCAGCCGCGGACGCGCCGAAGGCTGCCGCATTCCTCGCAGCGGATGCAGCCGCCGCGGCAGCGCTGTTCGGCGGCGCCCGAAGCTGACCCTTCCCGGATTGTCCGGCGGACCCCGCAGGGGGAGGGTCGGCAAGGCCGAGGGGTCCTCATCACGCTTCGCATTCCGAGGAAATCCGAGGGAATCCGCCATGTCCAAGACGGCATACGTACGCACCAAGCCGCACCTCAACATCGGCACCATGGGCCACGTCGACCACGGCAAGACCACATTGACCGCCGCCATCACCAAAGTGCTCAGCGAGCGCAGCGGCAGCGGTACCTCGTTCGTCTCCTTCGACCGGATCGACCGCGCGCCCGAGGAGGCGCAGCGCGGGATCACCATCAACATCGCGCACGTCGAGTACGAGACGGACACGCGGCACTACGCGCATGTCGACATGCCCGGCCATGCCGACTACGTGAAGAACATGGTCACCGGGGCCGCCCAGCTGGACGGGGCGATCCTGGTCGTCTCCGCCCTCGACGGGGTGATGCCACAGACGGCCGAGCACGTCCTGCTCGCCCGCCAGGTCGGCGTCGACCACATCGTGGTCGCGCTGAACAAGGCCGACGCGGGGGACCCCGAGCTCACCGACCTGGTCGAGCTGGAGGTCCGTGAGCTGCTCACCGCCCACGGCTACGGCGGCGACGCCGCACCGGTCGTGCGCGTCTCCGGGCTCGGCGCGCTGCAGGGCGAGCCGCGCTGGACCACCGCGGTCGAGGCGCTGCTCGACGCCGTCGACACCTATGTGCCGATGCCCGTCCGCTACACCGACGCGCCGTTCCTCCTGCCCGTGGAGAACGTCCTCACCATCACCGGGCGCGGGACGGTCGTCACCGGCGCCGTGGAGCGCGGCACGGTCCGCGTCGGTGACCGGGTGCAGGTGCTCGGGGCCGACACCGAGACGGTCGTGACCGGTCTGGAGACCTTCGGCAAGCCGATGGAGTCCGCCGAGGCCGGTGACAACGTCGCGCTGCTGCTGCGCGGGCTGCCGCGTGACGGGGTGCGCCGCGGGCATGTGGTCGCCGCGCCCGGCAGCATCACGCCGAGCCGGCGCTTCACGGCGCAGGTGTACGTGCTCTCGGGCAAGGAGGGCGGCCGCAGGACACCGGTCTCCACCGGCTACCGGCCGCAGTTCTACATCCGCACCGCGGACGTCGTCGGCGACGTCGACCTCGGCGAGAGGGCTGTCGCGCAGCCGGGGGACACGGTCACCATGACCGTCGAGCTCGGCCGTGACATCCCGCTCGAGCCCGGGCTCGGCTTCGCGATCCGCGAGGGCGGCCGCACCGTCGGTGCCGGCACGGTGACCGAGGTCGTCTAGGGGCGGAGGCTGTTCCCCGTACCGATGGGTACGGGGAACAGCCCTGTGCGCCTACGCTGCTGCCACCACTCCTCGGCGGAAGGCGGCGGCGATGGGCGACACGGCACTGGTGCTCGGCGGTGGCGGGCTCACCGGTATCGGCTGGGAGATCGGCATCCTGCACGGGCTCGCCCGCGCAGGCGTCGACGTCACCGCGGCCGACACCGTGATCGGCACGTCCGCGGGATCCGTCGTGGGTGCGCAGCTGGCCTCCGGCCTGCTGGAGCTGCCCGAGCTGTACGAACGCCAACTCGCCTCTCCCGAAGGGGAGATCGCCGCGAACATGGGCCCGGCCATGCTGGCCCGCTACGCCTGGATCGTGCTCCGCGCCCGGGACGCCAGAACCTACGGCGCCCGGATGGGCCGGATGGCGCAGAAGTCCCGCGCCTCGGGGGAGCCGGGGCGCCGGGAGGTGATCGCCCAGCGGCTGCTCTCGCACGAGTGGCCGGAGCAGCGTCACCTCGTGGTGACAGCCGTGGACGCCGCCACGGGGGAGTTCTGTCCCTTCGACCGGGACAGCGGCATCGGACTCGTGGACGCGGTGTCGGCGAGCTGCGCCGTGCCGGGGGTGTGGCCGCCCGTCGCGATCGACGGCCGGCAGTTCATCGACGGGGGAGTGCGGTCGTCCACCAACGCGGATCTGGCCGCCGGGTACGGCAAGGTCGTCGTCATCGCACCGATCGCCCTCGGCGGCGGCCCCGTCCCGGCCGCGCGGGCCCAGGCCGCGAAGCTCAGGGAAGCGGGCGCCCGCGTCGCGCTCATCACCCCCGACCGCGCCGCCCGAAAGGCGTTCGGCCGCAACGTCCTCGACCCCACCCGCCGCGCCCCGGCGGCCCGGGCGGGCCTGTCCCAGGCAGCGGCGCACGCGGACGAGGTCGCGACGGTCTGGCAGAGCTGACGGGGGCCCGGTGGGGTGGTGGCGGACGCCGATCCGGCGGCGCCCGGGGCGGGGGTCCGGATGGCGGCCGTCCGGGCGGGGCAAGGCGTGCGCCGCGGGAGGTCGACCGGGGTGTGCGGGTCGTCCGTCGTGTGACCGGCGTCCGGGGCGCCGGTCGCACGCCCGCGGCCGTCAGGACACCTCCCGCAGGCACAATGAGACCGTGAGCGCGCAGATTCCCGTCATCCGCGAGGTCGACCAGGGCACCGCCAAGCTGATGCCCGACGTCGACCGTGCGCGGGCCTGGCTGCTGACCGTCGACGGGGCTCCCCAGTCGTACGTCGACCTCGACGACCCCACTCACCTGGAGTTCGAGTACACGCAACGGCTCGCCCATGTCGCGGACTGCTTCGCCGACGAGGGCGTTCCGCTGGATGTGCTGCACCTCGGCGGCGGAGCGCTGACCCTCCCGCGCTATGTCGCCGCGACCCGTCCCGGCTCACGGCAGCACGTCGTGGAGGCCGACCGCGGGCTGCTCCGCCTGGTGACGGAGCATCTGCCGCTGCCGGACGCGTCGGGCATCGAGGTGCACGCGGCCGATGCCCGTGCCTGGGCCGAGGCAGCGCCTCCCGGCTCGGCCGACCTGCTGATCGCCGATGTGTTCGGAGGCTCTCGGGTGCCCGCGCATTTCACCTCGGTGGAGTACGCGCGTGCCGTGGAACGGGTGCTGCGGCCCGGGGGCCTCTACGCCGCCAACCTCGCCGACGGCGCGCCCTTCGCCTTTTTCGCCTCCCAACTGGCCACCTTCGGGGCGGTGTTCGCCGAGCTCGCGCTGATCGCCGAGCCGTCCGTGCTGCGCGGCCGCCGCTTCGGCAACGCCCTTCTGCTCGCCTCGCACGCCCCTGTCGACATCGCCGCGCTGGCCCGTCGAACCTCCGCCGACGCCTTCCCGGCACGCGTCGAACACGGGGCGTCGCTGCGGCGTTTCACCGGGAGCGCGGGCGTGGTCCAGGACAACGTGGCACAGGCGTCACCCGTGCCGCCCGACGGCGCCTTCAGCATCGGCTGAGGCGTCGGCAGGCACCGGTTCGACCGTGGCCGGCTTCCCTGCCGCGATCTTCGTCGTCCGGCGGGTCAGACGGCGTACGTCCGGGACGAACAGCACCGCGGCTGTCACCAGCACCACCAGCGCCGCGCACCCCCACAGCGACGCGCTCCGTCCGAAGACGCTCTCCGCGGGCCCGGCCAGCGCGGTGGCCAGCGGCAGCATCGCGACCGAGCCGAACCAGTCGTACGCGCAGACCCGCGACAGCATCTCCTCCGGGATCTCCTGGTGCAGCGCGGTCATCCAGGCGACGCCGAACACCTCGATCGCCACACCGCTGACCAGCATCGTGACGGTGAGCCCGGAGATGGGCAGCGGCACGGCGAGCGCGGCGGACGGCAACGCGAGGGGGAAGACGCACAGGGTGCCCGCGAGCAGCAGCCGCCGCGGCTTCCAGCGCATCATCAGCAGCGCACCGAGCAGGGTGCCGGCGCCGAAGGCGGCGAGCGCCATGCCCCACGGTCCGGCGCCGCCCAGCTCGTCCTGGGCGACCAGCGGCCCGTAGACCGACTCCGCGGCGCCCACGACGGCGACGACCACCGTGAACTGGCAGACGATTCCCCACAGCCAGGGCCTGCTGCGGACCTCCTTCCAGCCGTCGCGCAGATCGGCGACGAGCCCGCCTCCGGGCTCGCGACGGCCGATGTGCCCGACCTGGAGGAAGGCCCGCAGAGCACCTGCGACGGCGAACGCGGCGGCGTCCACGGCCAGGACCCAGCCCGGACCCATCGCCGCGATGAGCGCGCCGCCCAGTGCGGCGCCGCCGATCGCCGCTCCGTGCATGGCCATCCGGAAGAGCGCGAAGGCGCGGCTCGCCTGCTCGCCGCTGACGCTCGACATCAGCATGCCCTCGGCCGCGGGGTTGAAGAAGGCCTGTCCGGCGCCGCAGAGCGCCGTCAGCAGCATCATCTGCCACAGCTGCGAGTCGCCGGCGAGCACCAGGACGGCGAAGGCCGCCTGGGACACGCAGTTCAGGGCGTTGGCGGCGACCATCACCCGGTGCCGGGGCAGCCGGTCGGCCACCGCGCCGCCGATCAGCAGGAAGAGAACCAGCGGAAGCGTACGGGCCGCCGCGACGAGGCCCACGTCCCCCGCGTCCCCGCCGGACTGCAGAACGGCGAACGCCGCCGCGATCAGCGCACCATGGCTTCCCAGGTTGGTGACGATCGCGGCGGCGGTGAGCAGGACATAGTTGCGCCCGGCCCATTCGGGACGGCGCACGCGGCGGCGGGCGGGAACGGCGGGAGAGGTCACCACCGGACTATCCCCGCTGCCCCGCCCCGTGCCAAACCGAAATGCGCGAGGTGACTAGACGCCCGGCGCCTTCGCCAGCCGCACCGTGCTCAGGATCTGCTGGATCGTGGCGTTCGGAACCTCGTCCGCCACTCCGGTGTTGGAGTACAGCACCCAGGACTTGAACTCACCGGCGGCGTCCTTGAAGGAGAAGGCGATCGACTTGCCGTCGGTCTCGCACTTGTTCTCCTTCTTCACGCCGATCGCCGTCGCCGTCGACACGCTGCCGACCAGCCCGGACTTGCTGGTGTACGGCTTGGCCTTGGTGACCTTGACCGTCCCCTTGGGTTCGGTCTGCGCATAGCCCGCCCAGACCCAGTTCCCGGCCTCGTTGTACGCGGCGGTCGCAGCGTCCTTGGCGCCCTTGCCGCCCTTGGTGCCGGCGGTGCTCATGCCCGAGTCCTCGAGCTTGCCGTCCTTGTCCGAATCGAACTGGCACCACTTGGACTTGTAGTGGGCCGGCGCGGACATGGCGACGACGGGCGAGCCGTCGCCCTTCTTCTCGTCCTCGAAGCCGGTGCTGATGCCCGAGCCCGCGACCTCCCAGGTGGGCGGTACGTCGAACTGCGTGCCGTGCTTGGGGTTGGTGACGACCTTCCAGCCCGCGATCGTGGGCTTGGCGGACTCGCCGCCGCGCGGGTTGTCCGGCGGGGTGACGGGGGCCTCGCTCGGCTTCTGCGAGGGAGGCGTCTTCGAAGCGGTGACCTTGCCACCCTCGTCGGACGTGCCCTTGTCGTCGTCCTTGAGGACGATGACGCCGGTGATCACCGCGGCCGCGACGACCGCCGTGGCCGCGACGATCGCGACGATGGTCGTCTTCTTCTTGTCGTCCTGCGGCGGCTGCGGCCCGCCGGGCGGCTGCCCGGGCACGGCGTACTGCGGCACCGTCGGCTGCTGGTACGGATTGGGCTGCTGATACCCGGGCTGCTGGTACGGGTTCGGCTGTTGGTACCCCGGCTGCTGGTACGGATTCTGGTCCTGCGGGTTCTCGCCCCCGGGCGGCTGCTGTCCTGGCCACATGGCGAGTAACCATAGAGGTGCCGTGTCACGGTGGCCACGCCCGCCCCCGAACAAGGATGGCCAAGCTGCCCTACTCATGGGTAACATCGCGGCCATGAGCGCTGATCAGATGTCCGTCGGCGAGATGCTCGCCGCCACGGTTCCCATGGCCCGGACCCTCAACCTGGAGTTCTTGGAGACCACCGCCGAGCGCGCCGTGCTGCGCCTGCCGGACCAGCCCGACTTCCACAACCACGTCGGCGGCCCGCACGCCGGAGCGATGTTCACGCTCGCCGAGTCCGCGAGCGGCGCCATCGTCATCGCCGCCTTCGGCGACCAGATGACCCGGGCCGTGCCGCTCGCCGTCAAGGCCGAAATCGGCTACAAGAAGCTGGCGATGGGCGTCGTCACGGCGACCGCCACCCTCGGCCGGCCGATCGCCGACGTCGTCGCGGAGCTGGACGCGGGCGAGCGTCCCGAGTTCCCGGTGAACATCGCCATCCAGCGCGAGGACGGTGCGGTGACCGGCGAGATGACCATCGTCTGGACCCTGCGCCCCAACGCCTGAGCGGCTACGGGACCCGTCCGCGGACCAGGTAGGCTGCCCGGCGTGCGCCAACGGGAGCGCACGCCGGGCAGCGGCCCGGCGGTGAACGGGAGGAAGCGGCTTGCACGTCCAGGAGTGGCTCGAGACCGTCCCGGCGGTCAGCGTCTACCTCCTGGTGGGGGTGGTGATCGGGCTCGAGAGCCTCGGCATCCCGCTGCCGGGAGAGATCGTCCTCGTCAGCTCGGCCCTGCTGGCCTCGCAGCACGGCGAGATCAATCCGTACATCCTCGGCGCCTGCGCGACGGCCGGCGCGATCATCGGGGACTCGATCGGCTACGCGATCGGGCGCAAGGGCGGGCGGCCCCTGCTCGCCTGGCTGGGCGGCAAATTCCCCAAGCACTTCGGGCCTGCCCAGATCGCCATGGCGGAGCGGTCGTTCGAGAAGTGGGGCATGTGGGCCGTGTTCTTCGGCCGCTTCGTCGCGCTCCTGCGGATCTTCGCCGGACCTCTCGCGGGCGTCCTGCGCATGCCGTACTGGAAGTTCCTCATCGCCAACGTCTTCGGCGGAATCCTCTGGGCCGGCGGCACGACCGCCGTCATCTACTCGGTCGGCGTCGTCGCGGAGGCCTGGCTCAAGAGGTTCTCCTGGCTGGGCCTCGTCCTCGCCGTGCTGTTCGGCCTGACCTCGATGCTGGTCCTCAAGAGCCGGGCGAAGAAGGCGGCGGCCGCGCACCAGGAGACCGCCGCCGTCGAGCCGGAGCCGGTTCCCGCCAGGGACTGAGGCCCCAGGGCTCCCGGCGTCCGGAAGAGACCAGCTGTTTCACGAAACAAGGAGAAGGCGATGGCGTCCGAGGCTCTGATCGCGGGTGTGGGCGGCAAGGAGCCGGACATCGCGCCGAGCGCCTTCACCGCACCCACCTCGGTCGTCATCGGTGATGTCACCCTGGCCGCCGGTGTCGGCATCTGGTACCAGACGGTGCTGCGGGCCGACTGCGGCCCCATCGTCATCGGCGGGGAATCCAACATCCAGGACAACTGCACGGTCCATGTCGACCCGGGCTTCCCGGTCACGGTCGGCGAGCGCGTCTCCGTCGGCCACAACGCGGTGCTGCACGGCTGCACCGTCGAGGACGACGTCCTGGTGGGCATGGGTGCCACGGTTCTCAACGGCGCCCACATCGGTGCCGGGTCGCTCATCGCGGCCCAGGCGCTCGTACCGCAGGGCATGCGCGTCCCGCCCGGCTCGCTCGTCGCCGGCGTGCCCGCCAAGGTGAAGCGCGAGCTCACCGACGAGGAGCGCGAGGGCATCAAGCTGAACGCGGCCGTGTACCTCGATCTCGCCGCGGCGCACCGTGAGGCGCTGGAGAAGCGCTGAGCGGGTGGTCCGGCCTTGCGGAGCCGGACGGGGCCGTCACAGGCAGCCGGGCTCGATGGAGAGCTCTTTCAGCGTGGTGAACGGCGGCGGATGCGCCGGCCCGTCACCGGCCTGCTGCCGAAGGCCCGCTCCCGGTATCCCGACCGGGCGGCACGGCATGAGGATCTCGGCCGCGACCACGCTGCCCATCGGCAGCCGGCGCGTGACGGTCCTGGTGGCGAAGGCGTCGACGAGCCGCAGACCCTGACCGCAGTCCGCGTGCGCGTCCAGCGGCTCCTGGCGTCGTGCCTGACGGTGCTTCCACCGGCCGCCGTCCCGGACCTCGGTCGTCAGCGTGTTCCCGCGGACTTTGATGGCCAGGGCGACCCAGGTGCTGCCGCTGTGCAGCACCACATTGCTGACGAGCTCGGTCACGATGACCGAGAGCGCCTCGTGGGCATCGTCGTGCAGCCGCCATCGGCGGGCCACCGCGCGCGCGAAGTGGCGCAGGGCCCGGGCGGCCTCCGGCGTCGCCGACATCGCACACTGGGCCAGCCCCGAGGATCCGCCATGCGGCACGAGGCCGTGGGACGGTCGTTGGGAAGACTCCTCTGATGCGATCACGTCGGCTCCTTCTGCCCAGGTCGACGCCCGGGCCGATAGGGCTACGCTCACTGTCGCCGTTAGGTCGGCGCAATTGGGGAGACTGAAGTACGGATACCTAAAGAAATGAAATGCCCGGAAATGTCGAGGAGAGTGAGCTGGTGAGCACGCTCAGTGACGAAGTCTGGGAGCGATGGCTGAAGCAGGCCGTCGCCCACACCGGTCGGCAGTCGGCGCTCCTGCTGTTGGAGGGGCGCGCCGGAACCGGCAAGAGCCGCCTGGTCGACCAGTTGCTCGAGGCGGCCGAGTCCGGGCCACGACCACAGGTCGTGATGACGTTCACCTCCTCCGGAATCGCCCTGACGCACCGGCCCGCCCGTACCGCGCGCACGGAACCGGGCGGTGTCCCGGGTGCCGGGCGCGCACGGCACGCCCCGCCGCTGCCGCCGCGGCTGTACGAGGACGCCGCCGCGCTCGCCGCGGATCTCGCGCCCCTGCTCGACACCGGCGGCCCGGTGCTGCTGGTCGCCGACGATGTGCACCGGGCGGACGAGCCGGGCAAGGATCTGCTGCGGAGGGTGCTGGAACGCCCGCCGACCGGACTCGCCGCCGTTCTCGCCTACCGCCCCGAGGCCCTGGCCGAACCCGGTCTCGTCCTCGGCAGGGCCGTTGCCTACCCGGCCACTCTCGCCGTCCTGCGCATACACCTCGAACCGCTGGACGCCGAGCAGGTGCGGCAGCTGGTCGAGGAGCGGCTGAGCGCCGAGAGCTGTCCGCCGGACCTCGTCGCCCGCATCCACGAGCGGTCCGCCGGAATCCCGCAGGTCGTCGTGGATCTCGTCCAGCAGCTGGAAGACGCCTACGGCCCCAGGGACCGGTACACGGTCAAGGACCTCGATGCCACGGGGACGCCCGTACGGCTGGCCGAGCTGGTCATAGGGCGGCTCGCGGCGCTGCCCGAGCAGCATCGCGCCGTGGCCCGGGCCGCGGCCGTCCTCGACGGGCCCAGCAGCGCCGAGGACCTGTACGCGGTGGCCGCGCTGCCCACCGAGACCGGCCGTGAGGCGCTCGTGTCGGCCCTGCGCGGAGCCGTCCTGATGGAACGCGGCCGGGATCTGTACGGCTTCCCCTCCCCGCTCGCGGGCGCCGCCGTCTATCGCGAGCTGCCGGGGCCGCTCCGGCAGGACATGCACCGCAGGGCCGCCGACGTCCTCGCCCACCGGCACCCCGTGCCGTGGGCCCGGCTGGCGGCCCACCGGTACCGCGGCGGCCAGGCGCGCGGCTGGCTCAAGGCCGTCGAGCGGGCCGCCCAGCAGTGCGCCGACGCCGGAGAGCACCAGACCGCCATCGACCTGCTGGAGCAGGCCCTGTCCCATCCCGCCGTGCCCCGGGACACCCGTGCCCGGCTCGCCCGGCTGCTGGCGCACAGCGCGGTCCTCGGCCTGCACACCGACCAGACGGCCCAGGTGCTGCGCCAGATCCTCGAGGAGCAGTCGCTGCCGTCGGCCGTCCGTGGCCAGATCCGCCTCGACCTCGGACTGGTGCTCTACAACCAGGCCGGGATGGGCCTGCAGGGCTGGGTGGAGCTGGAGCAGGCCGTCGACGAGCTCGCCGAACGGCCCGCGCTCGCCGCCCGTGCCATGTCGGCGCTCGCCATGCCCGTCATGTCCGCGGTACCGCTGGAACGCAATCTGCACTGGCTGGAGAGGGTGCAGAAGATGGCGGCGGAGAGCCACGACGAAGAGGCCCGTACGGCCGTCGACGCCAACTGCATCGCCGTGATGCTGGAGATCGGCGACCCCTCGGCCTGGGACGTCCTGGAGCGGCTGCGCGGCGAGGCCGAGCACGCCGACCGGCTGCCGCACGTGGCCAGGGGACTGGTGAACGCGGCGGACGCCGCCCTGTGGCTCGGGTATCTGCAGCGCGTCGGCGACCTGCTGGAGGAAGGGCTCGACGTGGCGGCCCGTGCCGGAGCCACCTATGTCGAGCAGGACGGGCGCGGCACGAGTCTCCTGCTGGACTGGGTCACCGGAGAGTGGGACGGCCTGGCCGCCCGGGCCCGCGCCTTCGTCGCGGAGACCGGCGTCATGCCGGGCCCCGCCGCCGACGCCCGGACCGTCCTCGGCATGCTCGCCCTCGGCCAGGGCGAGTGGCAGCAGATGGCGGCCTGGCTCTCCGGCGAAGGGCATCCGCTGCCGGTCGGCTCCCCGTTGCCGCACGTCGCGACGGCGGCCGGAGCGCTCGTACGGACCGCCCTCGCCCGCGGTGACGTCGACACCGCAGCCACCGAAGCGGCAGCCGTGTGGGACCGGCTGCGGGACAAGGGCATCTGGGCATGGGCGTCCGAACTCGCACCCTGGGCCGTCGAGGCGACCGCCCGGGCCGGACGGCATCAGGCGGCGCAGGAGATGACCGCGGAGTTCGAGGCGGGCCTGAAGGGCAACGTCGTGCCGGCTGCGGCGGCCGCGCTCGACTGGTGCCGCGGCATCCTGATGGAGACCGCGGACCACCCGGCAGAAGCGGTACCCCACTTCCGCGCCGCGTCGGCCAAGTACGCCGAGATGCCCCGGCCTTATGCGGCGATCCTCACCGCCGAGGCCACCGCCACCTGCGTACTGGCATCGGTGGCCGCGGGCGACGACGTCGACCCCGATACCGTCTCCGCCGCCGTGGACTCCCTCTCCACCTGCGTCGAGCGGCTCACCGATCTCGGAGCGGGCTGGGACGCCGCCCGGGTCCGGGCCACGCTCCGCTCCCACCAGCCGGCGGCCGAGCAACGGCCGCGCGGCCGCCCCAGCTACGGTGACCAGCTCTCGCCCCGCGAGCAGGAGGTGGTCGATCTGGCGTCCGCCGGCCTCACCAACCGCGAGATAGCGGCCACCTTGCACCTGTCGCCACGCACCGTGGAACAGCACGTCTCCCGCGCCCGGCGGAAGCTGGAGTCGCAGTCGCGGCAACAGCTGAGCCGGCCGCGCACCAACAGGGCCACATGAATTTTTTGCGTATCCGTAGATCGCGTTCCCGGATAGGCCGGTCTCGGGATGTGGTCATAGCGTCCACTCACCGAAGCGGAGTGCACCCGTACCGTGTCCGCCTGACGGCGACCGGCAACCCGGGTGCCCGCCTTCGGTGCTGTGTCCGGATGGCCGGAAGCCCTGCGAGTGTGCGCCACATCCCCCACCTCGGTGGCCCGCTCGTCGTGGCAGGGGGGTCCGGCCCCGGGCACGGTCACGCCGACGGCCCGCGCGCAGACGCCGACGGCCCGCGCGGAGACGACAGCGCCGAATTCGGGCCAGAGACCCTCTGTTTCAGCTGACGGTTGATCAATAACCTTGAGCGAGTTGCCCGTTACCGCTTGAGGGAGCTCCATGGCCACCGCACAGCAGGTCCCCGACATCCTGTCGCCGGAGTTCGCCGCGAACCCTTATCCGGCCTACCGTGCCATGCGCGAGAGCGCACCGCTGATCCGGCACGAGCCCACCAACAGCTACCTCATCTCCCGCTACGAGGACGTCGAGCGGGCTTTCAAGGACCGGGAATCGGTGTACACCACCGAGAACTACAACTGGCAGATCGAGCCCGTACACGGCAAGACGATCCTGCAGCTCAGTGGCCGGGAGCACGCCGTACGCCGGGCGCTCGTCGCACCCGCCTTCCGTGGCAGCGACCTCCAGCAGAAGTTCCTGCCCGTGATCGAACGCAACGCTCGCGAGCTGATCGACGGCTTCCGGCACAAGGGGGAGGCCGACCTCGTCGACGCCTTCGCCACCCGCTTCCCCGTCAACGTCATCGCCGACATGCTCGGCCTCGACAAGGCCGACCACGCGCGCTTCCACGGCTGGTACACCAGCGTCATCGCCTTCCTCGGCAATCTCGCCGGTGACCCCGAGGTCGCGGCGGCCGGCGAGCGCACCCGTACCGAGTTCGCCGCATACATGATCCCGATCATCCAGAGGCGCCGCGAACACCTCGGCGACGATCTGCTGTCCACGCTCTGTGCGGCCGAGGTCGACGGCGTGCGGATGAGCGACGAGGACATCAAGGCGTTCTGCAGCCTGCTGCTCGCGGCAGGCGGCGAGACCACCGACAAGGCGATCGCGAGCATCTTCGCCAATCTGCTCGTCCACCCCGAGCAGCTGGCCGCCGTGCGCGAGGACCGCAGCCTCGTGGACCGGGCGTTCGCCGAGACCCTGCGCTACACCCCGCCGGTGCACATGATCATGCGGCAGACGGCCGGCGAGGTCACCGTCAGCGGCGGCACCATTCCCGCGGGAGCCACGGTCACCTGCCTGATCGGTGCCGCCAACCGGGACGGGGACCGCTACCGGGAGCCCGACCGGTTCGACATCTTCCGCGACGACCTCACCACGACCACCGCGTTCTCCGCCGCCGCCGACCATCTGGCGTTCGCGCTCGGCCGGCACTTCTGTGTCGGGGCGCTGCTCGCCAAGGCCGAGGTCGAGACCGGTGTCAACCAACTGCTGGACGCGATGCCCGACATGCGGCTCGCCGACGGATTCGTACCGTCCGAGCAGGGCGTGTTCACCCGCGGGCCGAAGTCGCTGCCCGTGCGCTTCACACCTGTCGCCGGCTGACCGCAGGCGAACGAACGCCGTGCCGGGGCCCGGCCGTTAGCCGCGTGCCCCGGCGCCCTGCCTCACTGCACGACCGGGCTGAACTGCACCGGGAGCGCGTGCAGCCCCCGCATCCAGATCGACGGGCGCCAGCTCAGCTCCTCCGGTTCCACCGCCAGCACCACATCGGGCAGCCGCTCCAGCAGCGTTTCGACGGCCGTACGGGCGATCACATCGGCCAGCAGCGGAGCCGGGTAGGGGCAGCGGTGCTCGCCGTTGCTGAAGGACAGATGCGCGGAGTTCTCAGCGCCGATGTGGCCCTCGGGCCAGATCTGCGGATCGGTGTTGGCGGCCGCGAGCCCCAGCACCACACAGTCGCCCGCACGGATCTGCCTGCCGCCGAGCTGGGTGTCGCGCACCGCCCAGCGGCCGATGAAGTTCTGGGTGGGGGTGTCCAGCCAGAGCACCTCGTTGAGTGCCTGGCCGACGCTGAGCCGCCCACCGGACACGTTCAGCGCGAAGCGGTCGTCGGTCAGCAGCAGGCGCAGGGTGTTGCAGATCCAGTTCGCCGTCGGCTGCTGGGCCGCGGCGATGACGGAGATCAGGTCCTGGACGATCTCCTCGTCGGTGAGCCCCGCCGGATGCCGGAGCATCCGCGAGGTGACGTCCGGGCCGGGCGTCCCGCGCTTGTCCTTGACCAGCCGCTGGATCCGCTCCTGCACCCGGACGTACGCGGCCACCGGATCGTCGCCCTCGCCGGCATCCAGCGAGATCCGCAGATCGCGGACCAGGTCCTCGGTGTCGATACCCTCGGCGGGCATCCCGCACATCTGGACGGCGGCCCGCATCGGCAGCGCATGGGCGTACGCGGACATCAGCTCGGCCTGCCCGCTGCCGGCGAACCCGTCGATGAGCTGGTCCGCGATCTTCCCGCTCCAGTGGGCCAGTTCGAACTGGTCGACCGCCTCCAGCGCCTCGGTGATCACACCCGCACGCCGCTGGTGCTCGGCACCCTCGGTGAACAGGACGGACGGCTGATGGCCGACGAACGGCATCAGGGGCCAGTCGGCGGGGATGGACTCCCACTGGTTCCAGCGCCGGGAGTCGCGCGCGAACAGGCCGTCGTGACTGGTCACATAGGTGACCTCGGCATACCCGAGCACCAGCCAGGCGGGGACATCGCCGTCCAGCAGGATCGGCGCGACCGCGCCGTGCTCCCGGCGCATGGCGCGGTACAGCTCGGAGGGGGTCTGCTGGAACTCCAGGCCGCTGAGGCGGATCGCGCCGGCGTGAGCGGGGCATCCGGGTGGCGCGGACGGTGCGGGTTCGGGTCCGGCGGGGTCGGTCATGGTGTCATCTCCCGTGCCATGGCCAGGTCATGAAGGTGGTCGACGAGGCTGATCAGGACGTGCTTGCCGGACGAGCGGACCCGGGCGTCGCATTCGATCAGCGGTACCCGCGGGGACAGTGACAGCGCCTGGCGTACCTCGTCCAGCGAGAAGGCGGCCAGATCGTTGTCGAAGCGGTTGACCGCGACGACGAACGGCGTCCGGTGGTGCTCCAGCCGGTCGATCGCGTACCAGGAGTCGCTCATGCGACGGGTGTCGACCAGGACGACGGCACCGAGCGTGCCGGAGAACAGCCGGTCCCACAGGAACCAGAACCGCTCCTGGCCCGGCGCTCCGAACAGGTAGAGCACCATGCGGTCGTTGAGGCTGATGCGGCCGAAGTCGAAGGCGACGGTCGTGGTCGTCTTGGTCGCGAGCCCCGCGGTCTCGTCGACGCCGACGCCCGCCTGCGTCATGACTTCCTCGGTGTTCAGCGGACGGATCTCGCTGACCGACTTCACCAGGGTGGTCTTGCCGACCCCGAAGCCGCCCACGATGACGATCTTCAGCCCGGTCTCGGCCGAGTCGCCGAGCGGGGTCCGGGCGGGCAGTTCAGAGATTACGGAGTCCATGGAGCACCTCCTTCAAGAGGGCCGAGTCGGGCAGATCGACGAGCGAGCGGGCCCGCGGATGGCGCGCCGTGATGCGCCCGGTGGCGAGCAGATCGCCCAGCAGGATCCGCACCACCGTCACCGGCAGCCGCAGCTCGGCGGAGAGCTCGACGACGGCGGTCGGATGACGGCAGGTCTCGAGGATCCGTACATGCTCCGACTGCATGCCCGGCGACGGTTCGCACTCGCTGACGATCAGCGTCACCAGGTCGAACGACTCGTCGTCGGAGCGGCTGCGGCCCCCGGTGACCGTGTAGAGCCGGTCCGGGTCACCCGTGTCGACGGGTTTGCGGGTCATGTGAGCGGACTCTCCGGAGTGGGCACCCGCGGCTCCGCCCGCAGATGCTCGCCGATCTGCTCGACCAGGTCGGTCATCTGATGGCCGACCACGCCCGGATCGGCGCCGTCCTCGGCGACCACCGCGAGATGCGCGCCGTCGCCGGCCTCCACGATGAACAGCAGCCCACCGTGGAACTCGGTCATCGAATGCCGTACGCCGCCGCTGCCGTTGCCGAACTCGACCGACGCACCCTGGGCCAGTGCCTGGATGCCCGAGCAGATGGCGGCCAGTTGGTCGGCCTTGTCGAGCGTCAGGTGCCGGGTCCAGCACAGCTTCAGCCCGTCGCGGGAGAGCACCAGGGCGTGGCGGGTGCCCGGAGTGCGTTCGAGAAGGCTTTCCAGTAGCCAGGTCAGGCTGTTGTCTGTGGTCTGCATCGTCTGCGTGGGGCGGGTGTCGCCGGGTGATCCGGTCACCGGCCCGTGCCTCCTGTCTCACGTTGTGTCACGGGGAAAGGCGCCATGGCCCCCGGGCGCCGGGCGGGGCAGGTCGCCTACTCCTCGGCCGGACCGTCGGACGCGTCGTCCGCGGCCTTGCGCGAGCGGTGGAAGGCGCCGAACTGCGCACCGGCGTCCCGTCCGGGCGAGTCATGGACCTCGGTGGTCGCACCCGGCTCGGGCCGTCCGCGGTCGGCGGCGGCCATGGTGCGCCCGGGCGGCCGTACGGGCAGTCCGTTGGGCGTCGCCACCCGCGGCCCGCCCTGCGCCGGAAACGGGGTGCCGCCCGCGGTCACGGAACCGGGGGCGGCCGTACCGGACCCGGAGGTGGTGGGAGCGGTCGGCGGCCTCTCCACCGTGTCGGGTGTGGGGCGGTGCGCGGTGGCATCCGGTGTCGCGGTGCGCGCCTGGGCCAGCAGCTGCGGCGGGAAGAGCACGACGACGCCGGTGCCGCCCCGGGAGGAGGGGCGGAAGTTGACGCTCATGCGGTACTTGGCGGCGAGCCGGCCGACGACGGCGAGCCCGAGGCGGGTGCCCTGCAGCGCGGCGAGGTCGGTGAACCGGCCGGACACCGCCTCCTCGGCCCGGCGCATCGCCGCGTCGGCCATCTTCAGGCCGCTGTCCTCGATGGTGACGACCAGCCCGGCGGTGCGCTCTTCGACATAGACATGGACCTCGTCGATGGGCGGCGAGAAGTTCGCGGCGTTGTCCATCAGTTCGGCCAGCAGGTGCATCACGCCCTCGGCGGCGAATCCGGCGATCGCGGC
This sequence comes from uncultured Actinomycetota bacterium, assembly GCA_963836215.1. Taxonomy (GTDB): domain Bacteria; phylum Actinomycetota; class Actinomycetes; order Streptomycetales; family Streptomycetaceae; genus Streptomyces. Next base: position 1,023,089 of record CAWIIU010000005.1, on the reverse strand, counting down.
GTTGCTGGAGGAGTGCAGCCGCACCCGCTGATAGGCCGCGATCCTGCCGACCGCGCCACGCAGGATGCTCTCCACGGCGATGGGCTTGTTCCACGAGCGGCTGGAGCGGCCGCCCATCAGCAGGGCCAGGCGGTCGGTCAGCAGACCGAGCTGTGAGGTGTTGTGGTCGAGTCTGAGCAGATCACCGAACACCTCTTCGCTGTGACGATCCTGCATCTCGCGCAGATCGGCGAGCATGCTCACGGCCTTGGCCTGCACCCGGCTCAGCGCCTTCGCGCTCGCGCCCTGCGCGGCCGCCGCGCGCCGCTCACTGACGGCGAACTCCCGCACCACCGAGTCCAGAACCACCCGCAGTCGCGCGTCCCTCGGCTGCTCGAGCCCGGCGAGCACGGTCTCGGCGGAGGCGCCGCTGCGCAGGTGGTCGAGCGCGGCGGGCAGGGTGGTGGTCGCAAGCCGGTCCAGATCGTCGGCGGCCTGCGCCAACTGCCGTACGGCGGAGGCGCTGTTGGAGGCGGAGGTCTCGGCACGGCGTTCGCTCGCGCCCAGCTCGGTGGCGAACACCTGCAGGAGGCGCCGCAGTTGGGGGTCGGCCGGCGACGGGGTGCTGATGAGGGCCTCTTCGGAGCTCTCGCCGTCGCGCAGCCGCTTCACGACCGAGGGGAGCGTGACATTCACCAGGTGGGCGGCCTCCGCGGCCGCCTGGGCCGACTGCGTCTGCACCGACCGCAGTTCACTGCTCGCGGACGCCGCCGAGCCCCGCATCCTGCGTGAGCCGAGCGCGCAGACGACGATCGTCGCGGTCACCCACACCCAGGCGGCCACGACCGTCGCCGCGACCCAGGTGCGGGCCTCGTCCGGCGCCGCGGCCGTCACCGCCCCACCGGCCGCCCCTGCCAGGACGACCGCGCTGAGCGGTACGGCGAGCGGTAACGGCCGGGGTGTTCGTATCCTGTGCGGCTTCCGGGCTGCTGGCACTGACATTCCGCGATCCCTCGCTGCTTGAGTCCGGGGAAGAACAGACGGGCCGATCGGCGCGCATCGGCCGAACACATACCCCGCGGGTCACCGGAAGTTGACGGTGATCTTCCGCACGCATGTGGCGCTCATGCTAGTCATGCGCAGATGCCGGGGGGCCCGGAGAGCGCGTACTGCCCACAGAACGAGGGACTTAGTCCCGAAGTCGCTGTCCCGGCCGGGCGAGCGTGATAGACAGCGATTTCTACAGGAGTGCTGCTCGCGGTCCCGGCCGATGCCGGTGACACGGTGGCCGCTGGGTCATTCTGTGACCGATGCGGCGCGAGGGAGGAGCGGATCACCCGAAGCGGCGGAGCTTTTCAGCCATCCGGGCATACGCGTCGCGACCGGGCCCGGAGGCGGAGCAGGGCGTGGGGTGAACATCACAGCGCGGCCCTCCGATCGGCCACTTCGGGCCGACTACCGTAGGCGCGTGCCGAAGAACAGAAACACGTTCTCATCGCCGTCCACCTGGTGGCGCGGCCTTGCCGCGCGCGCAGTCCACCGCGGCTGGGACCTTGTGCGGGAGGCCGGTGCCGTCACGGCGGAGCACCCCGGACGGCTGCGCTTCCGGGCCATCGGCCACGGCACCCGGCTCGCCTTCCCGCAGGGCACGGTCTTCGGTGAGACATGGATCGAGCTCGGCGCCCACTGCATCATCGGCGAGCAGGTCACCCTGACCGCCGGGATGATGCCCGGTCTCGATCTCGGCGCCGAACCGATCCTGACCCTCGGCGACGGCGTGGTCCTGGGCCGCGGCAGCCACGTGATCGCCGACACCCGGGTGACGATCGGCTCGGACACGTACTGCGGCCCGTACGTCTACATCACCTCGACCAACCACAGCTACGACGATCCGCATCAGCCCGTCGGCAAGCAGTGGCCGCGCACCGAGCAAGTGACCATCGGGGCCGGCTGCTGGCTGGGCACCGGCGCGGTGGTGCTGCCGGGCGCCCGGCTCGGGCGCAATGTCGTGGTCGCGGCCGGTGCGGTCGTACGGGGCGAGGTGCCGGACCACTCGGTGGTCGCCGGCGCACCCGCCCGCGTCGTCAGGAGCTGGGACCCGGTTGCCGGCTGGCAGCCCCCGCTGCGGACACCCGCGCCCGTGCCGATCCCGGAGGGCGTCACCCCCGAACAGCTGCTGGCCCTCGCCGAGGCGGACGAGGGCTGAGCCGGGCGGACGAGCGGCCCTAGCCGGTCGCCAGCAGGACCGTGCCCACCAGGGCGAGTCCCGCGCCCGTGGCCTGGACGACGCGCAGGCGTTCCTTGAGCAGGACGAGGGCGGCCAGCACGGTCACCACCGGATAGAGGTTCGCGAGTACGGCTGCGACGGTGACGGGACCGGTCTGGGCGGCGATGGAGTACGTGCCGTTGGCCGCCACGTCCGCCAGGCCCACGAAGGCCAGGGCCGGGAGCGTGGACAGGATGACCCGCATCCCGCCGTCCTCCGGCAGCGCCCGCCCGCCGCGCCTGACCGAGACGTAGAGCGCCGTGCCGCCGACCGCGACATTGGTGACACGCTGCACGAACAGCGCGAGGAACAGTCCGGTGAGGGTGGTGGACGCCTCGGCGATCAGCGCCATCGTCGCGCCGAAGCCGAAGGCCGCGAGCAGGGTCAGCAGAACGGCCTGCCGCTGGACGGGCGCGCCGCGCAGCTCGGGCCCGCCCGCGAGGACGATGCCCGCCACGGCCACGCCGATGCCGGCGAACTGCAGCAGCCCCGGCCGCTCGCCGAGCACGAGACCGACGCCGACCGGTACGGCGACCCCGAGCGAGCCGAGCGGTGAGACGACACCCATCGGGCCCAGTGCGAGCGCCTTGTAGAAGGAGAGCATCGCCACCGGCCCGACGGCGCCCGCCGCCACGGCGTACCAGAGCTGCGGCCCTGCCTCGCTGAAGGCGCCGGTGGCCAGCACGATCGCGCCCAGCACGACCACCGCGACGGACTGCGAGACGACGACGACCGTGAGGGCCGGGGTGCGTCGCGTCAGCATTCCGCCGCCGAAGTCGGCCAGCCCCCACAGGAGGCTGGTGGCCAGGGCGAACAGTGCGGTCATTGCGGCCTCGCAGTACAGTGTGTTGAACGTTTGGGTGCACCACACGGTAGTGCAAGATATTGAACTCTGTCATCTAAAATAATGGACGGAACGTGTCGGATCTCGACCAGCTCACGCAGTCGCTCGCCCGCAATCTCAAACGCTGGCGCAGTGAGCGAGGGCTCACCCTCGACGCTCTGGCCGCCCGCGCGGGAGTCAGCCGCGGCATGATCATCCAGATCGAGCAGGCGCGGACGAATCCGAGTGTCGGGACCACGGTGAAGCTCGCCGACGCCCTCGGCGTGAGCATCACCACGCTCCTGGACTACGAGCAGGGCCCGCAGGTCCGGCTCGTACCCCCGGAGCATGCGGTACGGATGTGGTCGACGTCCACGGGCAGCTTCACCACCCTGCTCGTCGGCACCGAGAAGCGCGGACCGCTGGAGCTGTGGGCCTGGCAGCTGATGCCCGGCGACCGCAGCGAGTCCGACGCGCACCCCGACGGGACGGTCGAACTCCTCCATGTCAGCGCGGGCGAGCTCACCCTCGTCGTCGACGGCGAGACACACACCGTGGCGGCCGGGGCATCGGCCACGTTCGAGGCGAACGTCCCCCACGGCTACCGCAACGACGGGGAGGAGAAGGTCGTCATGACGATGGCCGTCTCCATCCCGCCCGTACGCTGAGACGAGCCGCCGCAGGCGCGTGAGGCGCTGTTGGTTTGAGCGGTATGCGCGCACCCATCGGAGACTTCGACGATGCCCGTCCCGCTCCCGACTGCCTCGATCTGCTGACCGCGCCGGTCGCCGAGGCCGTGCGCGCCTGGCAGGGCGACGTCCCCGCCGACCAGCTGATCTACGTGGACACCGACCCGGCCATCGCGGACACCGCCGTCTTCGTCGAGCACCACGGGCCGCAGTTGCTGGAGCAGTCGGCGAACTGCGTCGTCGTGGCGGGCAAGCGCGGTGGCGAGTCGACGCTCGCCGGCTGCGTGGTCCTCTCCCGCACCCGCGTCGACGTCAACGGCGTGGTCCGCAGACAACTGGGCGCCCGGAAGGCTTCCTTCGCCTCCATGGAGACCGCGATCGCCGAGACCGGCATGGAGTACGGCGGGATCACCCCCGTCGGCCTGCCGAAAGGCTGGCCGCTGCTCGTGGACTCCGCCGTCGTGGACACCCCGTGGGTCCTCATCGGCAGCGGCCGCAGGCGCGGCAAGCTCATCGTGCCGGGCAAGGCGTTCGCGTCGCTGCCCGGCGCCGTGGTCCTCGAAGGACTGGGCAGCTGAGCCGGGCGGCCCTCAGCCGAGCCGCGGGATCTCGATCGCCGGGCAGCGGTCCATCACCATGTCCAGGCCGGCCGCTCGCGTGCGCTCGTACGCCTGCTCGTCGATCACGTCCAGCTGGAACCAGACCGCCTTCGCGCCGGCCTCCACCGCTTCGTCGGCGATCGCTCCCGCGAGGTCGGAATTGACGAACACATCGACCACGTCGACCGCGAAGGGGATGTCCGCGAGCGCGGCGTAACCCGTCTCACCGTGCACCGTCTCGGCCTTGGGGTGCACCGGCACGACGCGCTTGCCGAAGCGCTGGAGAACGGCGGCGACGCCGTACGCCGCCCGTGAGCGGTTGTTCGACAGGCCGACGACCGCCCAGGTGTCGCCCGTCGAGGTCAGAATCCTGCGAATCGTCTCTTCGTCTGCGTACATGCCTCCGACAACCGGCACCCCGCGCGGCGCATTCCCTTCGGGCCGCCGCATAGGGTGGCGTGATGCAGGAGCAGTACCGGACGGTTGCCCGCGAGGGTGTGCACGAGACAGAGATCAACAGATCGCGCTTCATCTGCGCGCTCGCACCCGCCGCGACCGAGGAGGAGGCGCAGGCGTTCGTCGCCCGCATCCGACGGGAGCACCCGACCGCCACGCACAACTGCTACGCCTACGTCATCGGCGCCGACGCCCATGTGCAGAAGGCGGGCGACGACGGTGAGCCCGGCGGCACGGCCGGGGTCCCGATGCTCCAGATGCTCATGCGGCGCGAAGTCCGTTATGTCGTGGCCGTCGTCACCCGGTACTACGGCGGCGTGAAACTCGGCGCCGGCGGACTGATCCGGGCCTACGGCGGAGCCGTCGGCGAAGCCCTCGACACGCTCGGCACCCTCGTCCGTCAGCGCTTCCGCCTCGCCACCGTCACCGTCGACCACCAGCGGGCGGGCAAGCTCGAGAACGACCTGCGGGCCACCGGACGCGATGTGCGCGAGGTGCGGTACGAGGACGCCGTCACCATCGAGATCGGGCTGCCGGACGCGGATGTCGACGCCTTCCGCAGGTGGCTCGCCGACGCCACGGCGGGAACTGCGGGGCTGGAGTTGGGTGGTGAGGCGTATGGGGACGCCTGAAGCCGCACGGGATGTCAGACCCCACCACTACTCTCAGGGATCATGAGATTCCTGCACACGTCGGACTGGCACCTGGGGCGTTCGCTGCACCGGGTGAGCATGCTCGACGCCCAGGCGGCGTTCCTCGACCACGTGGTGGCGACGGTGCGCGAACACGACGTGGACGCCGTGCTGGTGGCAGGAGACGTGTACGACCGGGCCGTGCCGCCGCTCACCGCCGTCGAGCTGTTCGACGAGGCGCTGCACCGGCTGGCGGCCGCCGGTGTCCCGACGGTGATGATCTCCGGGAACCACGACTCGGCCCGCCGGCTCGGTGTCGGCGCCGGGCTGATCGACCGCGCCGGGATCCATCTGCGGACCGATCCGGCAGCATGCGGTACGCCGGTACTCCTGCGCGACGCCCACGGAGACGTCGCGTGCTACGGCCTGCCGTATCTGGAACCCGCCCTGGTGAAGGACGAGTTCAAGACCGAGAAGGCGCATCACGAAGCGGTCCTCGCGGCGGCGATGGACCGGGTCCGGGCTGACCTCGCGACCCGACCGGCCGGGACGAGATCGCTGGTCCTGGCGCATGCCTTCGTCGCCGGGGGCCAGGAGAGCGACAGCGAACGCGACATCGCCGTCGGCGGTGTCGCCGCCGTGCCCGCCGGGGTCTTCCACGGCGTCGACTATGTGGCGCTCGGTCATCTGCACGGCTGCCAGACCATCACCGAGCGGGTGCGCTACTCGGGATCGCCGCTCGCCTACTCCTTCTCCGAGGCGGACCACCGCAAGAGCATGTGGCTCGTCGACATCGGTGCGCAAGGCGGGATCGGTGCCGAGCGGATCGACTGCCCGGTGCCCCGCCCGCTCGCCCGGCTGCGCGGCAGGCTCGACGACCTGCTCGACGACCCCGCGCTCGCCGCCCACGAGCTGTCGTTCGTCGAGGCGACACTCACCGACGCGGTCCGCCCCGCCGACCCGATGGTGCGCCTCACCGAGCGCTTCCCGCACACGCTGAGCCTCGCCTTCGATCCCGAGCGCGGCGCGGACGACGAGGTCGTCTCGTACGCGCGGCGGCTGAAGGGACGCAGCGACCAGCAGATCGCGGAGGACTTCGTGGCCCATGTCCGCGGCAGCGGACCCGACGAGCGGGAACGCACCGTGCTGCAGGGAGCGTTCGACGGCGTACGCGTGGACGACGCCGTGCGCGAGGTGGCCGGGTGAGACTGCACCGCCTGTCCGTCACCGCCTTCGGCCCCTTCGGCGCAGGCCAGGACATCGACTTCGACGCGCTCTCCGCCGCCGGGATCTTCCTGCTCCACGGGCCCACCGGCGCCGGCAAGACGTCCGTCCTCGATGCCGTGTGCTTCGCGCTCTACGGAGCGGTGCCCGGTGCCCGCCAGAGCCCGGGCGCCTCGCTGCGCAGCGACCACGCCGCCGTCGGCACCTTCACCGAGGTCCTGCTCGAACTGACCGTCGCCGGGCGGCGGCTGGAGATCCGCCGCCGGCCCGCGCAGCCGCGGCCCAAGAAGAACCGCAAGGGGTTCACGACCGAGCGGGCCCAGAGCTGGCTGCGCGAGTACGACGCGGCGACAGGTGAGTGGCAGGCGCTGAGCCGCTCCCACCAGGAGATCGGCGAGGAGCTCACCCAGCTCCTGGGCATGAGCCGCGACCAGTTCTGCCAGGTCGTGCTGTTGCCGCAGGGCGACTTCGCGCGCTTCCTGCGCGCCGACGCGGAAGCCCGCGGCAAGCTCCTCGGGCGGCTCTTCGACACCCGCCGCTTCGCCGCCGTCGAGGACCGCCTCGCCGAACAGCGACGCACCGCGGAGGCTCAGGTCCGGGCGGGAGACGAACGACTTCTGGCCGTCGCCCACAAGACGGAGCAGGCCGCGGGCGTGGCCGCCGCCGACTGGCCGCTGCCGCAGCAGCAGCCCGGCGACCCCGGCCTCGCCGACGCCGTGCTGGAATGGGCGGCCGTCGCTCGCGCGGGCGCCCGCGAGCGGCAGGACATCGCCGACTGCGGCCTGTCCGCGGCGGAGAGCAGGCAGGCCGCCGCCCGCCGTGCTCTGGACGCCGAGCGTGAACTCGACCGGCTGCAGCAGCGGTACGAGGACGCACTGCGGCGCCGCGACGCGCTGGAGGCGCGACGCCCGGAACGCGAGGAGCTGCGGACCCGGCTGGAGCGCGCCCGCAAGGCGGAGGCCGTCGCCCCCGCGCTGCGACTGCGCGACGACACCGAGCGGGAGCACCGCGCCGCGACCGGTGCACGCGATCGCGCCCGTGCCGAGCTGCATCCCGACCTCAGGGAGGCGGGCGCGGAGCAACTGTCCGACCTGGAGCGGAAGCTGCGTCAGGACCTGGGCGGCCTCGAGGCCGCCCGCAGGGCCGAGCAGCGCCACGAGGAGATCAGCCGCGAGCGTGCGGATCTGGACCGGCAGGCGCGCGCCGACGACGACACCCTGCAGGACGCGGCGGCCTGGCTCTCCGGCTGGGACACCCTCCGCCACGACCACCAGGAGCGCATCACCGCCGCCCAGGAGGCGGCCACCAGGGCCGAGCACCTCGCGGGCAGGCTCGACCCGGCCCGTCGCAGGCTGCGTGCGGCGCGCGAGCGGGACCGGCTCGCGGTCGGCACCGAGGAGGCAGCGGACCGGCTGCGGACGGCCCGCGACCGTGCCAACGCCGCCAAGGAGAGGTGGCTCGACCTGAAGGAGCGCCGGCTGCGGGGCATCGCGGCGGAGCTGGCGGCCAACCTCGTGTCCGGGGAGCCGTGCGCGGTCTGCGGCTCGCCCGAGCACCCCGAGCCGGCGCGCGCGGGCGACGGCCATGTGGACCGTGCGGCGGAGGAGTCGGCGTACGGGGAGTACACCCGCGCCGACGCCGCCAGGTCGGCCGCCGAACGCGAACTGGCCGTGGGGCGCGAATCGCTGGCTGCGGCACGGGAAGCCGCCCGCGCCGACGGACCGGAGGCCCCGGAGCCGGACGACCCCGATGTCTCCGAACTCCTCGCCCTCGTCGAGGAGGTGGAGCGCGACCACGAGCAGGCCCGTCGTGTCGCCTCCGGCATGCACGCGGCCCGCGAGGCGCTCGACCGGGCCGAGCGCGAGCACGAGAAGAGACTGACCGCGCAGCAGCAGGCGGTGCAGCGGGCTGCGGCCCGCACCTCGGGACGCGAGGCCCTCGACCGTGAACAGGCGTCTCTCGAAGCCGTGCTGGAGCAGGCCCGAGGAGGAGAGTCGAGCGTCGCCCGGCATGCGGCCCTGCTGGAGCGGCGCGTACAGCTGCTCGCCGAGGCGGCCGAGGCCTCGCGCACCGGTGACCTGACGGCACAGCGACTCAAGGACGCCGACGACCGGCTCGCCGACGCCGCGTACCGGTCCGGGTTCGACACCCCGCGCGCCGCGGCCGCCGCCCTGCTGGGCGACGCGGAATGGCGCGATCTCCAGCACCGGCTGGACGCCTGGCAGACCGAGTCGGCCGCGGTCGCCGACCGGCTCGCCGAGCCGGACACCCGCGCGGCCGCCGACCGTGACCCCGCGGACGTCGGGTCCGCCCGGGCGGCGTACGACACCGCCGAACAGGCCCTGCGCGATGCGGCGTCCGCGCTCGACGCCGCCCGCGAGCGCTGTGCCGATCTCGCACGTCTGTCGCGCCAGGCCGTCGCCGAAGTGCTGCGGCTCGGCCCGCTGCGCGAGGAGTACGACCGGGTCGCCCGGCTCGCCGGACTCACCGCCGGCACCTCCGCGGACAACGAGCGGAAGATGCGGCTGGAGTCCTACGTCCTGGCCGCGCGTCTGGAGCAGGTCGCGGCAGCCGCCACCGCACGGCTCCAGCGCATGTCGGCCGGCCGCTACACCCTCGTGCACTCCGATGCGCGTACCGGAGGCAAGCGGGCCGGCCTCGGGCTGCATGTCGTCGACGCGTGGACCGGCAGCGAGCGGGACACGGCCACCCTGTCCGGCGGCGAGACGTTCTTCGCCTCGCTCGCCCTTGCGCTCGGGCTGGCCGATGTCGTCACCGACGAGGCCGGCGGCGTACGGCTGGACACGCTCTTCATCGACGAGGGCTTCGGCAGCCTGGACGAGCAGACGCTCGACGAGGTCATCGACGTCCTCGACTCGCTGCGCGAGCGGGACCGCAGTGTCGGCATCGTCAGTCATGTCGCCGATCTGCGCCGCCGCATCCCCACCCAGCTCGAAGTGGTCAAGGCGCGGCACGGCTCGACGGTGCGGCTGCGGACGGCTCCGCTCAGCGGCTGACCGCTCGGCGTGCCAGCGGGGACGAGTACACGACGCTCGTGGTGACCGACCCCAGTGCGCCGATCTTGCCGGACACCTCCTCGAGATGGCTCATCGAGCGTGTGGCGACCTTCAGGACGAAACAGTCGTCGCCGGTCACATGGTGGGCCTCGAGGATTTCGGGCGTCGTCTCCAGGAGGTCGTGGAACGGCTTGTAGTTGCCGTTCGGGTAGCGCAGGCGGACGAAGGCGAGGACGGACAGGCCCAGCCGTTCATGGTCGACCACCGCGGTGTAGCCCGCGATGACGCCCGCTTCCTCCATGCGTCGCACCCGCTCCGTCACCGCGCTCGCGGACATCGAGACGGCCCGGGCCAGCTCGGCGAAACTGGCCCTGCCCTGGCTCTGCAGCGCCTGCAGGATGCGCCAGTCGGTGGTGTCCGGTGAATATCCGCTCATGACCGACAGACAACAGGGGATTCCCCGGCCGATCAAGACAAGTGCCGGGGATGTCTGCTTCAGCGACCCGGTCACCGACCGTAGATTTCTGGTCATGACGACGCAGCTCACCACGAAACCCGTCCTTCGCGTTCCGCCGGCCGAGCCCGCCGCTGCCGCCGCGTACTTCGGCGCGAGCCTGGCCTTCCACGCCGATGTCTCCGACGTGGCCGCGGCACTCGCGGCCGGCGGTGACCCCGGATTCGTCGTGCTGGACTCGCGCTCCACCGAGTCGTGGGACCAGGGGCACATCCCTGGTGCGGTCCATCTGCCGACCGCCCTCATCCCGGAACAGGCCGCCGCGCTGCTCGACAGGGCGGTGCCGGTCGTCACCCACTGCTGGGGTCCCGGATGCAACGGCGGCACCCGAGCGGCTCTCGCCCTCGCGGAACTCGGCTTCCAGGTCAAGGAGATGCTCGGCGGCTTCGAGTACTGGGTGCGGGAAGGGTTCGCCTACGAGACCTGGGAGGGTGGTGCGCAGCGCATCGCCGACCCGCTGACCGCACCCATCGGCGCGGACGACTGCGGCTGCTAGTGGGGTCCGGCGCACGACCGGCACGAGCAGCGGCCGTTCCCGTGGGGTACGGGGCCGGCCGCTGTCTCGTCAGCCGGACGTAAACAGCCGGCCCCGCGTCACAGCTTCGAGAGTTCGTCCACCAGGTCGTCGAGTCCCAGTGACCCCTGCGACAGTGCAGCCATGTGCCACGCCTTCGCGTCGAACGCGTCGCCGTGCGCCGTGCGCGCGTTCTCCCGGCCCAGCAGCCAGGCCCGTTCGCCGAGCTTGTAACCGATCGCCTGCGCGGGCATCGACAGATAGCGCGTCAGCTCACTCTCCACGAAGTCCGCGGGACGTCCGCTGTGGTTGCCGAAGAACTCCTGTGCCAGTTCCGGCGTCCAGCGCTCGCCCGGGTGGAACGGCGAGTCCGCCGGGATCTCCAGCTCCAGATGCATCCCGATGTCGACGATCACCCGGCATGCGCGCATCATCTGGGCGTCCAGATAACCGATCCTGCGCTCGGGATCGGGCAGGAAGCCCAGCTCGTCCATCAGCCGCTCCGCGTACAGCGCCCAGCCCTCGGCGTTCGCGCTGACCATGCCCACGGTGGCCTGGTAGCGGGAGAGCTGGTCCGCGACATGGACCCACTGGGCGATCTGCAGATGATGGCCGGGAACGCCCTCGTGGTACCAGGTGGACACCAGGTCGTACACCGGGAAGCGCGTTGCGCCCATGGTCGGCAGCCAGGTCTGGCCGATGCGCGAGAAGTCCTCGGACGGGCCGGTGTAGTACGGGGCGGCCGCGCCTCCCGGAGGAGCGATACGGGACTCCACCTGCCGTACCCGCTCGGCGAGTTCGAAGTGCGTGCCGTCCAGCGCCTCGATCGCCTCGTCCATCAGCTTCTGCAGCCAGACCCGGACCTCTTCGACGCCCTCGATGTGCTCGCCGTGCTCGTCGAGGTGGGCCAGCGCCTCCCAGGGGCCGGCGCCCGGAAGGATCTTGTCCGCCTCGGTCTTCATCTCGGCCAGCAGCCGGTGGTACTCGGACCAGCCGTAGGCGTACGCCTCGTCGAGGTCGAGATCGGTGCCGTTGAAGTACCGCGACCAGCGCGCGTAGCGCTCGCGCCCGACCGTGTCGGGGGAGTGGGCGACGGCGGGGGCGTACACATCGCGCATCCAGTCCCGCAGTCCGGCCAGGGCGGCGGTCGCGGTGCGGGCGGCCGCGTCGAGCTCGGCGCGGAGCGCGAGCGGGCCGTCCGCCACGAAGTCCTCGAACCAGCTGCGGTCGGTGCCCAGCCACTCCGTCATCTGCCCGATATTCGTCTCGGTGGCCCGTGGGCCGCCGAACAGCTTGCGCTCCAGGCCCAGTTCGAGGGATTCGCGATAACCCGCCAGGGCCTGCGGCACAGCCCGCAACCGCTGCGCGACCGCCGCCCAGTCCTCATCGGTCTCCGTGGGAGTCACCGTGAACACCTCACGCACCGCATGCACCGGCGAGCGCATGTTGCTCACCGTGCGCAGCCCTTCCTCGGCCTCGTGCACGGCGAGTTCAGCCGTCAGGCGCTCCCGCAACAGTCTGCCGCAGCGCCGTTCCGCATCGGTCTCGGCGCCTGGTCGCTTCTCGGCGGCGTCGAGCTCGGCCAGCGTGTCCCGGGCCAGCTCGGCGAAACGCTCCTGACCTGCGGGCGAGTAGTCGGGGAGGAGGCCGGCGCTCTCCTTGATTCCCAAGTAGGTGCCGAGGGTCGGATCGAGGTCTATGAGTGCGTCGACGTAGGTGTCGGCGACCTGGCGGGGGAGTGGACTGCTGAGGGTGACTGACATGCGCACATCCTCATACGAGTGGGCCCTCCGCGTCACCATCATCGTGGCTCAGCGGCCTGTCGACGGCCGGTCCGCCACCGCTCGCTCAATCGGTCGTATCGGGCGGCAGCAAGGGTCCGCAGTCCCATTGCTGGAAGATCAGCCGGGTCTCCACCCTGGCCACTTCACGGCGTGAAGTGAACTCGTCGACGACCAGCCGCTGAAGATCCGCGGTGTCCTTGACGGCCACGTGCACGAGGTAGTCGTCGGGGCCGGTGAGGTGGAAGAGGGCTCGTGATTCCGGCAGCGCCCGGATACGCTCCACGAACGGTCCGATCAGCTCCCGCCGGTGGGGGCGGACCTGCACGGAGAGCAGCGCCTGCAGCCCGCGGCCGAGGCGGGCCGGGTCCAGTGCCAGCCGGTGCCCGAGAATCACCCCCGAGCGGCGGAGGCGCGCCACCCGGTCGAGACAGGTGGAGGGTGCGACGCCGACCTCGGCCGCAAGATCGCGGTAGGTGGTCCGGGCGTCGTTCTGCAGGAGCCGGAGAATCTGCAGGTCCACCGGGTCGAGAGCGACGGATTCGGTCATTCGTCGAACGTAGCACGGTGGAAAACCGATACTTCCCGGTAGCTGTTCACTCTGCGGGCATGAAGAACCCAGCCTTCGCCGCCCCCGCACCCCGGGCGCTGGCGACCGAAGCAGTCCACGCCGGCCGCGACGATCTCGCGGGGCTCGGTCTGCATGCCGCGCCGATCGACCTGTCGACCACGTACCCGTCGTACGACGCCGCGACGGAGGCAGAGCGGATCGACGCCTTCGCCGCCACCGGCGGCCGTCTGGACGGCCCGCCCGTCTACGGCAGGCTCGACAACCCGACCACGGCACGCTTCGAGACCGCCCTCGCCCGCCTCGAAGGCGCCGAGAGCGCGGTGGCCTTCGCCAGCGGGATGGCGGCCCTCACCGCGGTCCTGCTGGTCCGCGCGAGCATGGGCCTGCGGCATGTGGTCGCCGTCCGCCCCCTTTACGGGTGCAGTGACCATCTGCTGGCGGCGGGGCTGCTCGGCACCGAGGTGACCTGGACGGATCCGGCGGGAATCGCCGATGCCATCCGCCCCGACACCGGTCTGGTCATGGTCGAGACGCCGGCGAACCCGACGCTCGCGGAGGTCGACATCGAGGCCGTGCGGCACGCCTGTGGCTCGGTGCCCCTGCTCGTGGACAGCACCTTCGCCACCCCCGTGCTCCAGCGGCCCCTGGAGCAGGGCGCGCGGCTCGTGATGCACAGCGCGACCAAGTACCTGGGCGGCCACGGCGACGTGATGGGCGGCGTGGTGGCCTGCGACGAGGAGTTCGCCGGCAAGCTGCGGCAGGTGCGCTTCGCGACCGGCGGGATACTCCACCCGATGGCGGGCTATCTGCTGCTCCGCGGGCTCTCCACCCTGCCGGTCCGGGTACGGGCCGCCTCCGCGTCCGCCGCCGATCTGGCCTGCAGGCTGGCCGCCGATCCGCGCATTGCGCGGGTCCACTATCCGCAGATCGGCGGGGCCATGGTCTCCTTCGAGGTCTACGGCGACCCGCTCCAGGTGATCGCGGGCGTACGGCTGATCACCCCGGCCGTCAGCCTCGGCAGCGTGGACAGTCTCATCCAGCACCCCGCCTCCATCAGCCACCGCATTGTGGCCGAAGGAGACCGGCGCTCGGCGGGCGTCAGCGACCGCCTGCTGCGGCTGTCCGTCGGGCTCGAGGACGTCGAGGACCTTTGGCGCGATCTCGCCGAGGCGCTCAGCGCTCAGCCTGTTCGAACCAGGAACGGGGCCGTACGGCAGTCCCGTCCAGTCGGGCTGTGATCACCAGCGTCCCCTCCTCGATCTGGTAGTCGAGCGGCAGTCCTAGGCCGCGCATCGCCGCGACCATGCCGGTGTTGGACGACTGGGTCACGGCGTACACGCTCTTGCAACCGGCCTCGTCGGCGAGGGCGACGAGCCGGCCGAGCAGCTCCGAGCCGATGCCGCGGCGCTGCCAGTCGTCCTCCACGAGCAGGGCGACCTCCGTCTCGTCGCCGTCCCAGAGGAGATGCCCGAGGGCGACGAGCCTGCCGGAGGCCGTCTGCACGGCGAGGGTGCGGCCGAAGCGCGGGCTGAGCAGATGGTTGAGGTAGCGGTCGGCGTCGCCGACCGGACCGTGGTAGCGGTGGCCGAGGGTGCGGTCGGAGCAGCGCTCGTGCATGGCCTTGGCCGCTTCCACGTCGCTCTGGTCGGCGCGGCGCACGGTGATCTCGTTGCCCTCGGGGAGTGTGAGGACGTCCTGGCTGCGCGGGATGCGGGGGCCGAGCCGGGCGTCCAGCTCGACCAGGGCCCGGGCCCGGGCGAACTCGGTGGGAGTGAAGGGGAGATACGGCCGCTCGACGGTGATCGCTCCACCGTCCGGGTCACGCATCCGCATCACCGTCTCCTCCAGCACGCCCTCCTCCGGGGGAAGGCCGTCGGTGGGCCGACCGGTGAGCGAGACGGCCGGCACCGAGTGAATGGTGCAGCGGCCGAGCAACTGGCGCAGGGCGAGAGGGAGTTCGGCCGCATCGAGTGCGGTGCGGGTGGCGAGGCCGAGCACCCGGGTCGGGGTGTCGACGAGGTCGTGGGCGTCTGCCCGCTCGATCCAAGTGCTGCTGCCGCCCGCGTCGGAGACGGCCCGGGTGAGCTGCTGGGCCTCCAGAGTGGCGGGTGTCCGCAGCAGGAACTCGTCCACGGTGCCGTCCGCGAGCGGATGCGTCTGCAGGGTGAGGATGTCCACGCGGAAGGTGGCCAGGGCGGTGCACAGGGCGGCGAGGCTGCCGGGAGTGTCCGCCACGGTGGTACGCATCCGCCACAGCACCGTCTCGCGCGGCTGCACGTCGGAGAGATCGGCTGCCGCGCTGTCGGTGGAGCTGCCCCTTCCGGCCGGAGGGGCATGACTGTGGCGTCGTGCCCACCATGTGTGGAACGTCGCCGTGGCGACGAGGCTCACCGCCGACGCGATGAGCAGGAACGGGCCGTCAGGTGTGTGTCCGATCAGGTTCGCGACGGCATCGGCGACCGCCACCGCCGTGAACAGAGCCGCCAGTTCGACGAGGTCCCGCCGCCAGTGGTGCGGACGGCGGGCGCTCTTCGCAGAAGTCACATCAGTCATGGCACCACTGTGACCGTCTCGTGTTGCGCGATCACGAACGAATTGTGACTGATGGGTAAAGCGCTGATCTGGGTTGCTATAGGCTACTTTTGGCCGATTCTGGCGGGGAGTGTTCGGTTGCCCGGTCCAAGGCGGTCACGAGCCGGGACGCCTGGGCCACGAGCTGGGACGATCCCCGTCGCGCGGCGACCTCAGCCAGCCCGGGTATCCCACCGGAAGCCGCCTCACACGTCCCCGCGGAATTATTTCCGGCGATCGTCCGCCCCGTGGATGCCATCACCGGGACGATCGCGGCGCCGCCGCAGCGTTCCACGCAGTCCGCCGCCACCGCCACGATCTCGCCCTGCCCCCGGCCGGGTTTCGCTGTCGCGAGCAACCCCGGCAACGCCCCCGCGAGGACCGACCAGGTGGTTGCGTACGCTCCGGTCGCCGCGGCGGTGCGAACGGCCTCGGCCAGCCGGTTGGGCTTGACCCGGCCCGACCGCACCAGCCCGGGCAGTTCACGGCCGAGCAGGGGCCCGTCCAGCTGTCCGCGGGCCGCCAGGGTCAGCAGAGCGTCCACCGCCGCGAGCCGGTCGTCGGAGGACCGGGCTCCCAGACCGATCGCCAGTGCCCGGTGCAGCGCGGGACCTGCGGGACCCTCGCCTGCCTCGGCTTCGGCGAGCTCCGGAAGACACCGGGGCAGGCCGCGCAGACCCTCGGCGGCGGAGGCCGCAAGTCCCGTCGTCACCCAGTCGGCCAGCGCCTCCCGGTCGTGCGGGAGCACAGCCGCCCACTGCGACTGCCAGATCGTCCAGTGGTGGCACCGCATCCGTCGCAGGCTGCCGGGACCTTGGCCCAGCCAGTGGAACGGCCGGGGGAACTCCCGCTGCACCGCACGCCGTTCACGCGACTCGTGCAGCTTGAGCCGGGTGGTCCGGGCGGAGCGCTGCAGCAGCCCGCTGTCCGTCCCGCCAGCCGGCTCGTCCTCTCCCGGTCGCAGCGCCGGCAGGGCGGGGCCCGCCCCGGTCAGCCATGCGGCGAGCCGGTCGCCCTCTGCCGTGCCCAGTCGGGCCGCGTCCTCGGCGGCGGCCCCGGCGCCCGCCCGCTCCACCCGGAGCAGCGCCTGCGCGAAGTCCACCGGGGCGGGCGGTATGCCGAGGCTCTGATGGGCCCGCAGCCGCTCGACCAGATCCTGCGGGTCCAGCGCGCCGGTCCGCCAGGTGGGCGTGGCCAGCAGGAACGGAAGCGGCCGGGTGCGTACCGCATACGCGGCCTCCCAGAGCCGGGCGTGGGTGATGCCGTCGAGACCACCGTGCGCGCAGCAGTTGCGGCCGCCTGCCGCGCGCACCCGGGCGTCGTGCAGCACCCGGACCGACACCCGGCCCAGGAGGGCTGCCACCACCACCTCCATGCCGTGCGGATGGGCGGAGAAACGGTCGTCGGGATCCCAGCGGCTGCCCGCGTCGAGCCACCACCGGTCGGCAAGAGCGCCGCGCACCGCTGCGGTCAGCGCGTCGGGTGCGCGATGGGCGAGGCGCATCAGACCGTCCAGGGTCCGCTCGAATCCGCTCATGTCCTGGCCGCCCCGCAGTCCGACCACCAGGTCCTCGACCAGCTCGGCGACCGAGTCCGCGGCGGGGGCGAGCCTGCCGCGCTCGGGGACCGGCGGCAGCTTCTCCTCGTATGCAGGGGTCGGCTCTTCCGGGAGCGGACCGAAGGCCTTGACCGCAGCCTCCCGGTGCGCCGGGCTCAACAGCGCTGCAGCCGCCACCAGTTCGGAGCGAAGGCCGCCGTCGACGGCGGACAGGTGCCGTGCCACCAGCTTCAGCGCCCGCTCCTGGACGCCGACGTCCTCGTGGCCGAACGCTTCCGCCAGCACCGGCAGCAGTACCGGAGCGCTCTCGGAGTCCTGGCGCAGCACCTTCCCCAGCAGAACCAGTTGGGCCCGGACCAGTTTCCTCTCGGTACGGAAGAGCACCGCTCCGGACATCTCGGCCAGGTCCTGCGCGGACAGCTCACCACGCTGCGCGAGCCCGGCGAGCACGCTCTGGGCATGACCGGCGACCGCCGGCGGTCCGTCGGCCGCCATACCGAGCCAGTCGCCCACGCGCGCCCGCTCCTCCTCGGCGGTCAGCGCCAGCCTTCGCGCAAGTGCCAGGAAGAACCGCAGGTCGCCGGGCCGCCCGCCGCGCAGGAGCCGGGAGACGCAGCCGTCGACGAGCACCGACCGCTCCACCACGCCGTCGTCGGCGAGCCCGGCAAGCACCGACGGCCACTGGTCGGGCGCCTCCGGATCGCTGTACCAGGCGAGTTGACGTGCCAGTACGGCAGTCTCGAACAGCCGCGGAACGAGCGTCCGCACATCCGGGTCCCGGCGGATCCGCCGCAGGCCGCCGCTCCGTGGGTGTGACACCGCTTCGACCCAGCCGTGCACATAGCCGTCCGTGGTGGGCACCGGGCATCCGGCCAGCCGCACCAGCTCATGGATCAGCGGATAGTCCTCCTGGGCGGTCGACGCGCGGCCCGCCAGCCGGTGGGCCACATCGCCCAGCCATGCGGGCTCCCTGCCCGACAGCACCTCCAGCACGGGGCCGCGCGGCAACGGATACGCGTCCCGCAGATCACGGGCGCCGATCCAGGCCGCCGCGGCGGCCGCGCCCGTGTGACAGCCCGCACCGGCGACCAGCACCGCGGCCTGGGCCCGGCCGCGCTCCTGCCAGCGGTCCCAGCCCCAGCCGCGCAGCTCGGCGCGGAGCGTCTTCACATCGGCCAGAGCGGCCTTCCGTTCGGCCGCCGTCAGCGGCTTCAGCAGCCCGGGAACCTCACCGAACCGCCCCCGGCGGACCGCCTCGAGCAGTTCCCCGACCCCGTCGACCCCGTTCATCGCGCCGCTCCGGACGCCGCGTCCGCGCGGCCGGCCCCGCCGCCGGCAGCAGCCCCCCTGCGGACCATGCGCACCGCCAGCGCATGCTTGCACGGCCCTCGTCCGCCCTGGTGGCCCGCCCACCACGCGCAGGTGCAGCGCAGCCGCCCGCCGGCCTCCCGCACCTGATAGACACGCTCGCCCGAAGCGACCGACGCCAGCTCTCCGTCCAGCGTCACCACCCCTGCTGCCACCAGTTCGCGGGCAGCCACCAGCCGCGGGTTGTCCCGTTCCACGCGATCGGCGTCGTACGGCAGTTCACGATGGAAGTACGCCGCGTCCGCGACGTCGTAGCCCACCCGGCCCGCGGATCCCAGCCGGACAAGGGCCGCTCTCACCCGCTCCACCGTCAGCCCTGCCTGCGACGCCAGGTCCGCCGGATCGATCCTCGGCTCCCAGGCGAGCAGGACCGAAATCAACTCGGCGTCCTGCGCTGCCTCTTCGGTCGCCAGCGCTTCGAGGACACCGCCCTCGCCGGAGAATCCACGCGCCGTCTCCGGTGAGAGCGTCAGGGTCAGCCGCATGCCCGGCAGTGTCACCTCCCAAGTGCTCGCCGTCGCGGCGCCGCCCACGGCCACCGGCCCGTAGACCCGCAGCGCCGTCGCCTGCCGCAACACCCGCTGGAGCGCGGTCAGCCGCTCCGGACCCGGCAGGCAGACGGCACCGGCCACCGGGCGGGTGGTCGGCCGCAGCGTCTTTCCGGCCGGCACGACCCACATCGCGCCCCGGGACGCGCCGCCGGTCGACCGCGGCAGCGACCGCAGGAACCGCACGGCCTCGGCAGCCGGCAGCTCCGCCCGCAGATCGAACCCGGCGGTGGCCACCTGGGCCTCGGCGAACCCCCGCAGCCAGCGGTCGGGCAGCGGAACCTTCTTCTCCACCACGGCGCCGTCCAGTGTGGTGACCGCCATCTCCGCGGGACCCACCCGCAGGTGCAGCGGACTGTCGCCCGTCATCCGCGAAAGCGCTTCGCGCAGCGGGTTGTTGACGTCCACATTGGTGGTGCCGTGCCCGGTCTCGGCGCCGTCCAGACCCTCGCGCAGCACGTCCAGCCGTGCGTACACCCCGCAGCAGCCGGAGAACGACTCGAACCGCAGCCGGTCGCCGTTCCCCGTCACCACCGGGTCCAGCAGGGTCCGCCGGCTGCGGTCGACATAGCGGGCGGCCGCCACGTCGGCGACGGCGAGCAGACCGCGCGCGGCCGTCTGCGGCGACGTCAGAAACCCCGAGAAGAACGTGGGACGGGCCTGGGGGCCGGCCGGCGTGAGCCCGCCCGAGGTCTCCAGGCCGAGGAGCCGGCCGTCCGCACCCGATGCAAGGGCGGACGGCCGGGCGTAGGCGAGTGCCTGCACTGATCGCGTCATGGAACCGACCGTAGATCCCGGCACTGACAATCGGCCCTGCACAGGGGCAGGGCGTCACTGCCCGACGCGCCCCGGCTGAAGCACCTTGCTGAACAGGACCGTTCCTCCCTCGGCCCGCAGGCGGACCGTCAACTCACCACTGCCTCCGTCGATGTCGACCTCACCGAAATACTGCGGCGACTCCATCGGTGACACGTTCGCCCGCTCCGGCGCGCGCACAAAGACACGTTCGGGACCGAAGGTGGAGTCGAGTGTGTTCGCGGGGAAGCCGCCCGCCGCGAGCGGACCGGAGACGAACTCCCAGAACGGAGCGAAGTCCTTGAAGGCCGCCCGCTCGGGTGCGTAGTGCTGGGCCGATGTGTAGTGCACATCGGCTGTGAGCCAGAGGGTGCCGGTGACATGCCGGTGCTTGATGAACCGCAGCAGTTCGGCGATCTGCAGCTCGCGGCCGAGCGGCGCGCCGGGGTCGCCCTGCGCAACCGCCTCGAAGTTCGCCGCGCCGTCGGGTACGACGAGCCCGAGCGGCATGTCCGACGCGATCACCTTCCACACCGCGCGCGAGCGGGACAGTTCGCGCTTGAGCCAGGCCAGTTGCCCGGCGCCGAGAATGCCCTGCTCGTCGTCCGCCTGCCGGCCGGGGGAGTTGGCGTTGCGGTACGAGCGCATGTCGAGGACGAAGACATCGAGCAGCGGCCCGTACCGCACCACCCGGTGCAGGCGCCCACCCCGGGTTCCCGGAGCGAGGGTGGAGACGGGGAAGTACTCGCTGAAGGCCCGCGAAGCGCGCGCCGCCAGCACGTCCACGTTCTTCTCGGTGTAGCGGACGTCGTCCAGGATCTGGCCCGGGTACCAGTTGTTGCGCACCTCGTGGTCGTCCCACTGCACCACGGTCGGTACCTGCGCGTTGAACCGGCGGGCGTTCTCGTCGAGCAGGTTGTAGCGGAAGGTGCCCCGGTACTCGGCGAGCGTCTCCGCGACCTTCGCCTTCTCCTCGGTCATGAGATTGCGCCACACCCGCCCGTCCGGAAGGGTCACGCTCGGGACGAGCGGGCCGTCCGCGTACACCGTGTCACCGCTGCACAGGAAGAAGTCGGGGTCGCGCAACCGCATCTCCTCGAAAGCGCGGTAGCCGCCGATGTCCGGATTGATGCCCCAGCCCTGGCCGGCGATGTCGCCCGACCACAGGAAACGCACGTCCTGGCGGCGCCGGGACGGCGCGGTACGGAACGTTCCGTACACCGGTTCCCCGGTACGGCGCGGGTCGTCCGGGTCCGCGAGCGTGACCCGGTAGTGGATCTGCTCGCCCGCCGGAAGACCGCGCAGCGGCGTCGTGCCCGTGAAGTCCGTGCCGGGCCCCAGGAGGGGACCGTGCAGGCGGTGGGTGCGCCGGAAGGAGTCGGTCGCGGACGTCTCGACGATCATGCGCGCGGGCCGGTCCGAACGTGCCCACACCAGGCCCGACGACGTGGTCACGTCGCCGGTCTGCACGCCCCAGGCGGCGCGCGGCCGGCCGTTCAGTGCCTGCGCGGGCGCCCCGGCCGCCACGGGCAGTGTCAGCGCCGCGGACGCGGCGACCGCGCCGCGCAGGACGGTACGGCGGTCGGGGGACGGTCTCCGCGGGCTGTGCGACATCGCTGGGCCTCCAGGACGTTGGGTGATGGCCCGGCCATGCCTAGCGCGCGGTCACGGCGCGCACGCGAACCGCAGGTGAACAACCGGACGCGCGCGCCCGGCCCGGCGGGGTGATCCGCCGTCAGGAAGCCGTCCCGTCCGGCGCCGCCTGCGCCATCAGGCGCACGCCCCGCGCGATCTCCGACGGCGTCAGATGGGCGTATCCGAGGACCAGCCGGACCGCCGAGTCGTCGAAGCGCGCCGTCCCATGGTCTGCAAGGGGACGCAGGGCGACCCCCGCACCCGCAGCCCGTTCGAGGAACCGCTGCTCGGGGCCGTACCGTTCCGGAAGCCGCGCGATGACGTGCAGTCCGGCGGCGATGCCGCTGACCTCGGTGCCCGGCAGATGCTCGGCCAGAGCGCGGACCAGCGCGTCGCGCCGCTCGCGGTAGGCGCGCTGGCAACGGCGCAGCTGCCGGTCGTAGCCGCCCCGGTCGAGGAAGTCGGCCAGCATCGCCTGGTCGAGCGCGGGGTTGCCGAGGTCCAGAGTGCGTTTGCGCTCCACGACCTCGTCCGCGAGCCGTTCCGGTACGAGCACCCAGCCGAGCCGCAGGCCCGGGGCCAGGGACTTGCTCACCGACCCGCTGTAGGCGACACGTTCCGGATCCAGGCCCTGGAGCGCGCCGACCGGGGCCCGGTCGTAGCGGAAGTCGCCGTCGTAGTCGTCCTCGACGATCAGACCGTCCACCGACCGTGCCCAGTCGAGGAGTTCGGTACGGCGCCGTGCCGAGTAGGCGATCCCGGACGGGAACTGATGCGCCGGCGTCGTGACGACGGCGCGCACACCGGAGCGGTACAGCGGCTCCGGAGCGAGCCCTTCGTCGTCGAGCGGCAGCTGGGTCTGGGCGAGCCCGGCGGCGTCGAACAGCGGACCGTGTCCGGGGCTTCCCGGGTCCTCGACGCCGATGGTCCGCTGTCCATGGCCGTGCAGGACGAGGCCGATCACGGTCATCGCCTGGGCGACGCCCGAACACACCACGAGGCGCTCCGGATCGGCGACCACCCCGCGCCGCCGGGTGAGCAGCGAGGCCAGCGCCGTACGCAGCTCCGGCAGGCCCCGGGGGTCGGGATATCCGAGTGCGCGGTGGGGCAGACGGGCCAGTACGGACTTGTGCGTCGTGGTCCATGCCGCGCGCGGAAAGAGCGCGAGATCGGGTGACCCGGGGCGGAAGTCCACGACCGCGCCCGGAGCGCGCCGGGGTGCGCGGTCCTGGGCGGTGCGAACACCGGGGCGCGCCGCGTCCCCGACCCAGGTGCCCGCGCCCCTGTCGCTGCGCAGATAACCCTCCGCGGTGAGCTGCTCGTACGCCTCGGTGACCAGGCCGCGCGAGACGCCGAGATCGGCGGCGAGCTCACGGCTGGCGGGCAGCCGGGTGCCGGCCGCCAGCCGTCCCGACCGGACCGCCTCGCGCAGCGCCGACTGCAGGGAGCGACCACGTTTGCCGCGCGGGTGCTCCGGCCGCCGGCAGGAGCAGTTCCCAGGCGGCGTTCCAGGTGGAATCGCCCGCCGGATTGGTCCCCGATGCCGTCATGGAAGTGGACCTTAATGGGGGCCGCGCGGATCTCTAGCGTCGGCCGTATGAACCGTACGAACACCGTCGCCCTGCGCGGGGTCCTGCTCGTCTCCTTCGCCTACTGCCTGGTAGGCGCTTCCTTCACCGCCAACAGCGTGCTCGGCGACTACCCCTACGCCGGTGGTCAGGCCGTGCGGTACGCCCTGGCCTGCCTGCTCCTGCTGCCCCTGCTCGGGGGCCGTGCCGCGCTCGCCCCGCTGCGCGCGCTCGGGCCGGCCCGATGGGGCCGCATCGCGCTGCTCGCAGGCGTCGGCATGGTCGGCTTCAACCTGGCGATCCTGGCCGCGGAACGCACCTCCGAACCCGCAGTCCCCGGAGTGTTCGTCGGCTGTGCACCGGTCATCGTCGCCGTACTCGTACCGCTGGTCGACGGCCGGCGCCCCACCCGGCCCGTGCTGTACGGAGCACTGCTGGTGGCGGCCGGCGCCTTCACCGTGCAGGGCTGGGGCCGCACCGACGCCATGGGCATCGTCTGGTCGGTGGGCGCCCTCGCGGGCGAGGTCGGCTTCGCGGTGCTGGCCGCGCCGGTGCTCAGGCCGCTCGGCCCCAAGCTGCTCACCGCCACCGTCTGCGGGGTCGCGGCCGTCGAGTCCACGGCCGTCGGACTCGTCGTGGACGGCTCGGGGTTCGTCCGGATGCCCGAGCAGGGCGAGGCCGTGGCGCTGCTGTGGCAGGCGGCCGTGGTGACCGTCATCGGCTTCGTCACCTGGTACATGGGACTGCAGCGCATCGGCA
Source organism: uncultured Actinomycetota bacterium (assembly GCA_963836215.1). Taxonomy (GTDB): domain Bacteria; phylum Actinomycetota; class Actinomycetes; order Streptomycetales; family Streptomycetaceae; genus Streptomyces. The sequence goes on along the minus strand of CAWIIU010000005.1, from coordinate 999,222 downwards.
CCGAGCGCGCCACGCTCTTCACCGGTCTGATCCCGGTGGCCGCGGCTCTCACCGCCCCGCTGGTGGGCACGGGCACGTTCGGTGCCGCCCAGGCGGCGGGCGGGGTACTGGTGGGAGCGGGCGCCGCTCTGGGTTCCGGTGTGTTCGACAGGAGTTCAGCGGCTGCCGTCCAGGATCACGCGGGCGACGAGAGCGGGGTCGTCGTTCATCGGGACGTGGCCGCAGCCGGGCAGCCGGACGAGCCGCGCGCCGGGGATGGTCTGCTTGGCGCGGACGCCCTGGCGGCGCAGGAGGAGCCGGTCCCGGGTGCCCCAGGCGATCGTGACCGGCAGATCGGGGACGTCGTCGGTGAACAGGATGTCGCGGCCGGCGGCGAGTGTCTGGTGGAAGCCGGTCGCGGCGCGCAGGGCGACGGTCTCGGCGACGACGGCCGCGGGTGAACGGCGGCCCGGCTTCGCGTAGATGGTGCTCATGAGCGCAGCGCGTCCGACTGCCGTACGGGAGAGCCGTTCGATCATCGGCATTGGCATCGACAGGGCGGCGATCCGCATGGTGCGCAGGGTGCTGAACGCGAACACCCGCTCGGCCTCCGTCCAGAAACCGGCGGGCGACAGCGCCGTGACGGACCGTACGAGCTTCTCCCGCCCCATCTCCAGGGCCAGCAGACCGCCGAGCGAGTTGCCCGCCACATGCGGACGTTCGACCTTCAGCGTCTCGCAGAGCGTACCGAGCGCGGCGCCCACGGTGGCCAGGTCGTACGACACGCCGTCGGGCAGGGCCGGGGAGACACCGAAACCGGGCAGGTCGACCGCGATGACGTCGCGCTCGGTGGTGAGGATGTCCATCACCGGCTCCCAGGCCTGCCAGTGGTGCCCTATCCCGTGGAGCAGCAGCAGCGGCTCGCCCGTGCCCGCCCGCTCGTACGACACGGTCAGTTCCCGGCTGCCCCGGGGTGACTCGACGGAGAACGAAATCTTCGCGACCATGCCGACTGCTCCTTGGTGTCGCCCCACACAGATGTCTTGGACGGTCTGTCAGTAACAATTACCGTCCAGTAGCTTCCAGTTCAAGTGCACAACGCTGGCCGTTCGTGGGGTGTGCCGCACGACGCGCACCGCTCGCCTGGACACAGCAGTGCGCGTTCGGATGGGATGGACCCGTGGCGACCGACACCGTGACCGACGTCTTCGAGGAGCACCGGCCCGTCCTGACCGGCGTGGCGTACCGCATGCTCGGCCGGGTGGCGGACGCCGAGGACGTGGTGCAGGACGCCTGGCTGCGCTGGTCCGCCGGCGACCGCGCCGATGTGGCGGAGCCGCGCGCCTTTCTCGTGCGCATCACCACCCGCCTCGCCATCGACCGGCTCCGGCAGATCCGCTCGCGGCACGAGACATACGTCGGGCCCTGGCTGCCCGAACCGATCGCCACCGACTACGCGGGCACCGTCCCCGACACGGCGGAACAGGCCGTTCTCGCCGAATCCGTCTCCCTCGCCCTCCTTGTCGTCCTGGAGTCGCTCTCCCCGCTGGAGCGCGCCGTGTTCGTGCTGCGCGAGGCCTTCGGATTCCCGTACGGGCACATCGCGGCCACCCTGGAGCGCTCCGAGGCGGCCGTGCGACAGCTCGCCGGCCGCGCCCGCCGGCATGTCGAGGAGCGCAGGCCCCGCTACGACGTGGACCCGGACGAACGGCGGGATCTGACCGAGCGCTTTCTCGTCGCGGCCTCCGGCGGCGACCTGAACGCGCTGCTCACCCTCCTCGCGCCCGATGTGCGGATGGTCGGCGACGCGGGCGGCAAGGCCAAGGCGCCATTGCGGGTCATCGAGAGCGCGGACAAGGTCGGGCGGTTCCTGTTCGCGGTGGCGAAGGGGGCCGTCGCCGATCTGGAGGTCCGCCTCACCGAGATCAACGGAGCCCCCGCAGTGCTGGTGCTCTCGGCCGGAAAGCCGGACACCGTCTTCCAGTTGGAGCTGCGGGACGGCCGGATCCAGTGCATCTACATCCTGCGCAACCCCGACAAACTCTCCGGTGTGACGCCCGCCTGACCCTCTTGCCCGCACGTCAGACCCCGTGTCCGAAAAGGACACGGGGTCTTTGCCGGTGCACGTTTCACTGGGGTACGAACGCTCTGTGAACGCTCTGCGAATCCACTCGGCTTCACAGCGTGACGAAGGCAGGATTGGTCTTGACCAAGGTGATGGCCCGTCCTATCGTCGGTCGGAGAGTTAGTGCAGGAACCTTTAATAAACAAGGGCGCGGAAAAGCCGCCGCTGACACGGCGATTGCGGAGGATCAGGGTGGGGACCACGCAGCTGGAATCAGTGCCGGAGCCGAAGTACTGGCACCTGAAGACCGTGATCGGCGAAGCTCTCGACTCGGACTTCGCGGTCGGTGAGATCCTCCCCAACGAGCGGGATCTGGCCGCGCGCTTCGGAGTTGCCCGCGCCACACTGCGCCAGGCACTCGAACAGCTCGAACTCGAAGGACGCCTGCAGCGCCGCCGCGGTGTCGGCACCACCGTCGCACCGCCGCGCGTGGGCGTCGACGTCTCCACCACGCAGCAGGCCTGGCCGGGCTCGGCCGAGGACGCCTGGCAGCCCGTCGACTGCACGAAGGCGGTCCCGCCGGCCGCCGTGGCCCGGCTTCTGGAGACCGGCGCGGACGAGGAGACACACATCCTCCGCAGGCTCCGGGTCAGCCACGGACAGCCGGTCGCGGCCGAACTGCTCTACGTCCCGGCCTCCTCGGTGCCCGAACTCTCCGCCATCGACGCCCCCTCCGGAGCGGCCCGCGCGCGCACCGTGCAACGCGAATTGCAGCGCCTCAACCTCGACGGCCAGGACCGGGCCGTCGAACTGGGCTCGGCCCGCGCCGACGACGCCAGGGAGCTCGACCGGCTGCCCGGCGCGCCCGTGCTCGTCGTCACCACCCGGTACGTCTCCGAGGGCAGGACCGCCGCCGTGTCCGTCGCCACCTACCGCGCCGACACCTGCAGGCTCACCTTCGGCGACGCGGGCGACGTGGAGATCAGCCACCCCGGACCGGAGCGCCGCGCCTCCTGAAGCCAGCCCCGCCCCGTCCCCTGACGGCCCGTCGCCCAGAGCCCCGGCTCAGCGGCGGGCCGTCACCGTTCCCTCCACGGCGAAGAGTTCTTCCTCCACATGGTCGAGCGCCAGGCGCAGCGCGCCGGTCGCCACGGCCGCCTCGCCGAGCAGGGAGAGCGCCACGCGCGGCGGGCGCAGGCAGTAGCGCGACAGCTCGTGGCGCAGCGGGTCGAGGACGCCGTCCAGACCGGCGGCCCAGCCACCGACCACCACGATCTCCGGATCGAGCGCCAGCACGAGCGCGGCCACATCGTGCACCAGGCGCTGGATGAACCGTTCCACCGCGGCACGTGCCCGGGCGTCGCCCTGCTTGGCCAGGGCGAAGACGTCGGCGACGGCCTGCTCGTCGAGCGGATGGAGCGGCTCGTCCGTCGTCGACAGCAGCTTTTCCGGCGTCACTTCACGGCCCAGCAGATGGAGCGCCCCGATCTCGCCCGCCGCGCCGCCGAAGCCGCGGTGCAGCCGTCCGCCGATCAGCGCACCCGCACCCGGGCTCAGCCCCGCCAGTACGAACACGACGTCGGCGGCCCCCCGCGCCGAACCCTTCCAGTGCTCGGCGACCGCGGCGGCGTTCGCGTCGTTCTCCACCAGCACCGGACAGCGGAACGAGCGCTGGAGCCGCTGGCCGAGCGCCAGCCCGGTCCAGCCGGGCAGCGCGGTGCCGAGCCGCACGGTCCCGTCCGCCTCGACGATCCCCGGCGAGCCCACGCCGACCGCCCGCAGGTTGCTGCGTGCGACACCCGCCCGCCGCAGGACGTCGGCGACCACCAGCCGTACCCGCTCCAGCCGTTCGTCCGCGCAGGCCGACTCCGACACCTCCCGGGACCCGGCCCCGATGATGCGCCCGTCGAGGCCCGACAGCAGCGCGGCGACCCGGTGCGGGCCGATCTCGACGCCCAGCAGATGACCGGCCTCGGCACGGAACCGGAACCGCCGCGCGGGACGCCCCTGGCGGCGGGTGGCGCCTTCGTCTGGCACGGTGCCGATGACCAGACCGGTCTCGATGAGGCCCTCGATCACGCCCTCGACGGTCGGCCGGGACAGCCCGGTGATCCGGGTCAGATCAGTGAGCGTGGGGGAGTCCGCGCCCCGCAGTGCATGGAGTACCACCGCGGAGTTGATCCGCCGCAGCAGCGACGGATCCCCGCCGGTCAGCCGCCCCACTGTGTGTCCTTCCAGGTCGCGCGCAGTGTCTGCCGGATCGTACTCGCTGGCCGTACGGCGTGCACGATCGCTGCACGGCGTGCAACGGCGGCCGTCCGCCGCGCTGTGGGCCGCGTCGCCTGACGAGCAGCCAATTGTCGGTGCAGGCCGCTTTACTGGGGACATGACCACGGCACGGCACCTCGACACGATCGACTTGCTGCGCTCCCGGGAGTTCCCCGCGGAGCCCGGCCCGTCCGACGTCGGCTCGGCGGGTCCGGGGTACCACATAGCGGAACTGAACGGTCACTTCGGCCCGGTGGATGCGGACACGGACGATCACGGGGAGGCGGACCAGCGGCTGGCCGAGCACGACGCGTTGCTGGACGCGCTGGGGAGGCGCTGGGGCGAGCCGGATCTGTTCAGCCTGGTCAGTACCCGGATGCGGGCGGAGGCGGACCCCACGGAGAGCGCCGAGCCGGCTGAGGGGATACCGGAGCCGTGGCTGCGGCTGAGCAGCCTCTTCGGCTGGGTTCATCTGTGGCGGATCGAGGACCGGTGGATCGGCATAGGGCTGTCGACGAGGCAGCTGCTGGCCGTGGTGACGGCGACAGACCCGCCCTGACCCGAGGGCGGCGACGCCGGCCCCGCCCCGACGTGTCGGCAACGGGCCCGCCCCGCCCCGACGGGCCGGTGACCGATGCGCTCCGATCCGCCGGGTACGCCGTGCCCCACCGACCCGCCCCGCCAGCCGGGTACACGGAGCCCGACACGATCCGCCCCGACAGCCGGGAACACCGTGCCCGACCCGACACGTGCCGCCCCGAGCCGCCGGGCATCCGTCACTCCTACGACGCCTCGGCCGCGGTGCGCAGCCGGGCGAACTCCTCGGCCATCGTCTGCGCCGTCCAGTGCGCGTTCAGCCCGCTCGGATTGGGCAGCGCCCAGATCCTCGTCCCGCCGATCGTGCGCTCCTGCGGGCCGATCCGCGCCTTCCTGTCCCCGAAAGCCGTGCGGTAGGCGGTGACACCGACCACCGCCAGCCACTTCGGCCGCAGCCGCTCCACCTTCGCCGTCAACAGCCGCCCGCCCGCGCGGAACTCCTCGTCGCTCACCTCGTCGGCGCGCGCGCTCGCCCTCGCCACCACATTGGTGATGCCGAGGCCGTAACGGAGCAGTTCACGCTGCTCCGCCGGCTTGAGCAGGCGGGGCGTGAAGCCCGACAGGTGCAGTACGGGCCAGAAGCGGTTGCCCGGCCGGGCGAAGTGATGGCCGGTCGCCGCGGACATCAGACCGGGGTTGATCCCGCAGAACAGCACCGACAGACCGCCCGCCACCACATCGTCGACGACGCGGTCGCGGGCGGCCTCGAGCTCGTCGGGTGTCAGAGGATCGACCCCGGGGCGTAGGCGGCGGCCTCCGGGTGCTGCTTGAGGATCTCCTCGATCCGGGCCACGACCGCGGCCACCTGGTCCGCGGCGGCTCCGGTGAAGGACAGCTTGTCGGCCATGAGGGCGTCCAACTGGCCGCGGTCCAGCGGGAGACGCTCATCGGCGGCGAGCGCGTCGAGCAGCCCGTTGCGCTCGGCGCCCTGCTCGCGCATCGCCAGGGCCGCGGCGACCGCGTTCTCCTTGATGGCCTCGTGCGCGACCTCACGGCCCACGCCCGCCCGTACGGCACCCATCAGCACCTTGGTGGTGGCGAGGAAGGGGAGGTAGCGGTCCAGCTCACGGGCGACCACCGCGGGGAACGCGCCGAACTCGTCGAGCACGGTGAGGAAGGTCTCCAGCAGGCCGTCGAACGCGAAGAACGCGTCCGGCAGTGCCACCCGGCGTACCACCGAGCACGAGACGTCGCCCTCGTTCCACTGGTCGCCCGCCAGCTCGCCCGTCATCGAGGCGTAGCCGCGCAGGATCACCATCAGGCCGTTCACGCGCTCGCAGGAGCGGGTGTTCATCTTGTGCGGCATCGCGGAGGAGCCGACCTGGCCGGGCTTGAAGCCCTCGGTGACCAGCTCGTGTCCGGCCATGAGCCGGATCGTCTTGGCGACGGACGACGGCGCGGCGGCCAGCTGCACCAGGGCGGAGACGACGTCGTAGTCCAGGGAGCGGGGGTAGACCTGGCCGACCGAGGTGAAGGCGTTGGAGAAGCCCAGGTGCCCGGCGATGCGCTGCTCCAGCTCGGCGAGCTTCGTGGCGTCCCCGCCGAGCAGGTCGAGCATGTCCTGGGCGGTGCCGACCGGGCCCTTGATCCCGCGCAGCGGGTAACGGCCCAGCAGGTCCTCGAGCCGCCCGTACGCCACCAGGAGTTCGTCGGCCGCCGTCGCGAAGCGCTTGCCGAGCGTGGTGGCCTGTGCGGCGACGTTGTGCGAGCGTCCGGCCATGACCAGCTCGGCGTATTCGGCGGACAGCTTGCCGAGCCGGGCCAGTACGGCGACGGTACGGTCGCGCATCAGCTCCAGCGAGAGCCGGATCTGCAGCTGCTCGACGTTCTCGGTGAGATCGCGGGAGGTCATGCCCTTGTGGACGTGCTCATGGCCGGCCAGCGCGTTGAACTCCTCGATGCGGGCCTTCACATCGTGCCGCGTGACCTTCTCGCGCTCGGCGATCGACGCCAGATCGACCTGGTCGAGCACCCGCTCGTAGTCGGCGATGGCGGCGTCCGGCACCTCGATCCCGAGGTCCTTCTGGGCGCGCAGCACGGCGATCCAGAGCTGCCGCTCCAGCTTCACCTTCTGCTCGGGAGACCACAGGACGGCGAGCTCCGCGGAGGCGTAGCGGCCGGCCAGGACGTTGGGGATACGAGGCTTCACAGTCACGTGTACGGATTCTACTGGCGGTTCGTGCAGGCCAGCGCCGCGCCCCGGATTGTGGCTTGCTACGAGAGATCGTCGTCGGAGGGCAGCTCGTAGGGCAGGAGCTCGGGCCGCTTGGCCGGCCTGCCGTCTCCTGAGGAGCGGCCGGTGAGCCGGCGTCCTATCCACGGGCCCAGATGCCGGCGCGCGAACTGCAGATCGGCGGCCCGGCGGGCGGCCCACCGGATCTGCTCCGCCGTCGGCAGCGGAGTCCGCCAGTCCTCCTCCGGGTCGAGCCCGAGGGTCTGCGCGACGGCCTCGGCGACCCTGCGGTGGCCCTCCGCCGTCAGATGCAGCCGGTCCACGTCCCACAGCCGCTGATCGCCCAGGGCGCCGGAGCCGTACAGATCCACCACCAGTGCACCGTGCCGGGCGGCCAGCTCGTCGATGAAGCCGAACAGCTCCTCCATGCGAGGGCGGAATCGTTCCATCACGGGGCCGTTGCGGCCGGGACTGCGCATCAGCACCAGTTGCCCGCAGGACGGCGCCAGCTTCTCCACCGCTTCCTCGAGCAGACCGCGCACCCTGCCCATGTCGACCTTGGGGCGCAGCGTGTCGTTGAGGCCGCCGACGAGGGTGACGAGGTCGGGGCGCATGGACGCGGCGACGTCGACCTGCTCGTCGACGATCTGCTTGATCAGCTTGCCGCGCACCGCGAGATTCGCGTATCGGAACCCGGGAGTACGCGCGGCCAGCCGGACCGCGAGCAGATCCGCCCAGCCGCGGTAGGACCCATCCGGCATGAGGTCCGACATGCCCTCGGTGAACGAATCGCCGAGCGCGACAAAACTGGTGTAGTTGGCATTCATCTCCATGGCGGAGCGATCGTACCGCGCGGTAAGGTCCGTCGGTTCCGTACCGGGAGGGAGCCCTGTGAGCGACGCGCTGCTGAACGCGCTGACCGAAGCGCTGGCCGATCTGGTGACCTCGGTCGCCACCTGTGACGACGACGTGCTCGACCCCGACACCGCTGTGAGGTGGCTGGAGACCACCGGACATCTCCTCGGCCGGCTCTCGCCCGCCGACCGCAGCGCCCTGTCCGGGCTGCTGCGCCGCACGGCGGCCCGGCAGCCCGAGGGAGCCTGGCGCGACGACCTGCTGCGCATCCCCGAGGACTTCGGAATCGACGACGACCAGCACGAGCTCTACTGCGACGCCGTCGAGGATCTGGTGCGGCGCTTCGTGGCGACCGTACGGGACGTGGACCCGGCGACTCCTGTGCCCACCTGCCCCGGCTGGACTCTTGCCGACCTCATCGAGCATCACGGCACCACGCACCGCTGGATGGAGCACCTCGTACGGACCCGGGCCGCCGAACGCGTCCGGTCGCAGGACATACCCCTGGAGCTGCCGGACGACCCCGCCGCGTACCCCGAGTGGCTCGCCCGCAGTGCCGCGGCGACGCTGCACACCATGCGCGGCGTCGATCCCGAGGCGCCGATGTGGTCGTACGGCGCGGATCAGCGCGTCCGGTTCTTCCCGCGGCGGCTCCTGTTCGAGGCCGTCGTCCATCTCGCCGACGCCGAACTCGCCGTCGGGCGTGAGCCGACCGTCGCCGGGGGCACGGCGGCCGACGGAGTCGAGGAGTTCCTGGAGAACCTTCCGCACTTCGCCTGGCTAGCCGAGCCCGTGGCAGCGCTGCCCGCCGGCTCGATCCGTCTGACGGCCACGGACACCGGGGCGGGATGGACGGTCTTCTTCGGCAGCGGTGGGTACCGCTGGACGCAGACCGGGCAGGACGCGGCCGTGGCTGTCGAGGGCCCGGCGGGGGATCTGCTCCTGCTCGTCCACGGCCGCTACCGCCCGGACGACGGACGCTTCCGCGTCGTGGGCGACCACGCGGTGCTCGCCGCCTGGCTTGCGGCGACGGCCTTCTAGCGGGGACGGGGACGGGCCCGCCCCGCGACGAGCGGCCGGGGCGGCGGTCCGTCCGCGCCCCGCCCGCCCTCGGACGCGCCCCCTAGTCCGGTCGCCCCACCAGCTCGCGCAGCACGTCCTCCATCGTCACCAGACCCTCCGGCTTGCCCTCTTCGTCCAGAACCGCCGCCAGGTGGGTGCGGCTGCGGCGCATCGCGGTCAGGACGTCGTCCAGCGGGGTGGCCGCGCGGACACGGGCGATCGGCCGCAGCGCGGTGACCGGGAACGGCACATCCCGCGGAGTCGCGTCGAGCGCGTCCTTCACATGGAGGTAGCCGAGGATCCGGCGGCCCGTGTCGATCACCGGGAAGCGGGAGAAGCCGGACTCCGCCGACAGCTGCTCCAGTTGCTCGGGTGTGGTCTCGGCCCGCGCGTACACCACGCGCTCGACGGACACGACCACGTCCCGCACCGGCCGGCGTCCCAGCTCCAGCGCGTCGCGGAGCCGTTCCGCCGAGCGGTCGTCGAGCAGACCCGCGTCGCCGGCGTCCCGGACCATCCGGGCCAGGTCGTCGTCCGAGTAGGTGGCGGCGACCTCGTCCTTGGCCTCGACCCGCAGCAGCTTCAGCAGACCGTTGGCAGCGGCGTTGATCATGAAGATCACCGGGCCCAGCGCACGCGCGATGGTCACCAACGGCGGTCCGAGGAGCAGGGCGCTGCGTGTGGGCTCCGACAGGGCGATGTTCTTCGGCACCATCTCGCCCAGCAGCATGTGCAGATACGTGGCCACGGTCAGCGCGATCACGAACGAGATCGGGTGCACCGCGCCGTGCGGAACGCCCACCGCGTCGAACACCGGCTCCAGCAGATGCGCGATCGCGGGCTCGGCGACGATGCCGAGCACCAGGGTGCACAGGGTGATGCCGAGCTGAGCCGCCGCCAGCAGGGCCGACACATGCTCGAGACCCCACATGACGCTGCGGGCCCGCCGGTTGCCTGCCTCGGCCTCCGGCTCGATCTGACTGCGGCGCACGGAGATCAGCGCGAACTCGGCGCCGACGAAGAAGGCGTTGACCACCAGGGTCAGCAGACCGATGAAGAGCTGGATCGCGGTCATCGTCCGGCCTCCTCGGTCGTGTCGGCCGAGGGAAGCGGAGCGTGCATCAGCACCCTGGCCGCGCGCCGCCCGGCGGCGTCCACGACGTCGAGGCGCCAGCCTTCGAGGTCGATGCTGTCGCCCTCGGCGGGGATGCGTCCCAGTTCCGTGGCGACCAGTCCGGCGAGCGTCTCGTACGGTCCTTCCGGCACCCTGAGCCCCACGCGTTCCAGCTGGTCGGTGCGGGCCGCGCCGTCCGCCGACCAGAGCGTGCGGCCGTCGGCGTCCTGCCCGGCCGGGGCCAGGTCCGGTGTCTCGTGCGGGTCGTGCTCGTCGCGCACCTCGCCGACGACCTCCTCGACGATGTCCTCCATCGTGACGACACCGGCCGTGCCGCCGTACTCGTCGATGACGACGGCCATCGTGGACTTACCGGCGAGCCGGTCGAGCATCCGGTCGACGGTCAGCGTCTCCGGAACCAGCAGCGGCTCGCGCAGCAGCTTGGAGACGCTGTGCCGGCGGCGCAGATCGGCGGGCACCGCGAGGACGTCCTTGATGTGCGCGATGCCCACCACGGTGTCGAGGCTGCCGCGGTAGACGGGGAAGCGGGACAGGCCGGTCGCACGGGTCGCGTTGGCGACGTCCTCGGCCGTGGCCTGGATGTCGAGAGCCGTGACCTGGACGCGCGGGGTCATCACGTTCTCCGCGGTCAGCTCGGCGAGATGCAGGGTTCGTACGAACAGCTCGGCGGTGTCCGCCTCCAGCGCGCCCTCCTTCGCGGAGTGGCGGGCCAGGGCGACCAGCTCCTTGGGGCTGCGCGCCTGGGCGAGTTCCTCGGTCGGTTCCATGCCGATGCGGCGCAGAATGCGGTTGGCCGTGTTGTTGAGGTGACTGATGAGCGGCTTGAAGGCGGCGGTGAAGACACGCTGCGCGGGCGCGACCACCTTGGCCACGGCCAGCGGGGACGAGATGGCCCAGTTCTTCGGGACCAGTTCGCCGACGACCATCAGGACGACGGTGGACAGCGCGGTGCCGAGGACGAGCGCCACCGACGAGGCCACGGAGGGCGACAGACCCGCCGCCTCCACCGGGCCGCGGATCAGCTTGGCGATCGAGGGCTCGGCGAGCATGCCGACGACCAGATTGGTGACGGTGATGCCGAGTTGGGCACCGGACAGCTGGAAGGTGAGGCTCCGTACGGCCTTGAGGGCGCTCGCCGCCCCACGCTCTCCGCGCTCGGCTGCTCGTTCGACCTCGCTCCGCTCGACCGTGGTGAGGGAGAACTCGGCGGCGACGAAGGCGCCGCACAGGAGCGAGAGCAGCACCGCCACCAGGAGCAGGAGCACTTCGGTCATCGGGTCACCTCCGTCTCATGATCGGCCAGGCGGAGGGGGAATGCTCGATGTCGGCTACTGGGAGGCTCGCCCATGGACGGACGCTCACACCTTTCGTACGGAGAGTGATGGTTCACCCATGGTAAAGGGTCAGCAAAGTCACTCGGCACGCGCGGGTCGGGTGAACGGCTTGACCCAGCGCCGCCAGTGGTCCTCCCGGTGGTACCCGGCGGCGGCCCATGCATGCTGCGCCTGTTCGTTGGCCTCCAGCACCATGGCGTCACCGCGTCGCCCGCCCATCGCCAGGAACCGTTGCTCGGCCGCCTCCAGCAGCGCCCGCGAGATGCCCTGCCTGCGATGCGAGGCCAGCACGGCCAGCCGGTAGAGCGAGCAGCGCCACCCGTCCCAGCCCGCGATCACCGAGCCGACCAGCCGGCCGTCGGACTCGGCCAGGATCAGGGCCTCGGGATCCCGGGCGATCAGCCGCTCGACGCCCTCCCTGTCGTCCGTGATGCTGGTGCCCTCGGCCGCTTCCCTCCAGAAGCGGAGGACGGCGTCGGCCTCGTCGGTCCGGGCGGTGCGTATCTTCGCGTCGATCATGGAAACGAGCCAAGCATGCGGGGGATCGCGCCTGCCACCGACTTCCAGGGACCGAGACGGGCTTGCCGGTGCTAGCGTCTGCGCGCTAGCTTGGTGAGGTGGCCAAGACCCAGTTGAACGTGAGAGTGGACGAGTCCACTGCGGAAGCCGCGCGTCAGCGGGCGCAGCAGCGCGGGGTGAGCGTGAACCGCTACATCGAGGAGCTCGTCAAACAGGACGCGGGCGAGGTCGGGCGCACGTTCGTCGAGGCGGCGTCCGACTTCATGAAGCAGTACGAGGCGGTGTTCGCCGAGGAGTTCGGCGAGAGTGCCCCCGGCAAGGGCGGCCGGCGCGCCACGGGCGACGAAGGCACGCGTTGACTCTTCAGATCGACCTCGCCTGGCTGCTGATGGTCGCCGAACACAAGATGCCGGGCGATCCGCAGGTGACCGACTGGGGTGCACTGGTGGCCGCCGTCAGCCGCCATGAGGCGGAGATCTTCGGCATCCCCGTCTACAGCGACCCGCACGCCCGCGCGGCGTCCCTGCTCCAGTTGCTGTTGCATGTGCCCGCCCTCGAGCATTCGAACGCGATGTTCGCGTCCGCCGTCGCCTACGGCTATCTCGTGGCCAGTGGGCTGCGCGTGGTCACCTCTCCCGAGCGGGTCCGGGATCTCGCCCGGCTGGTGAAGGAGGGCAAGGCCGACGTGCGGGGGATCGCGGACGAGCTGCGGCAGTGGAGCCAGTGATCAGCTGTCGCCCAAGGGGCGCCGCGCCACACCGATGACGCACGGCGACGAGGGCAACTGCATCCCCCGCTCGGGCACCCGCAGCCGCCGGTACGACCCGAGCTGGAAACCGGCCGCCTCGACAGCCGCCACGGTGTCCCGCGAGGTGTGACACCCCCCGAACAGCAGCGGCCACCCCGCACGGTCCGCGATGCGCTGCGCCCGGGCCATCCCGGCCGCCCGGGCGAGCCCGTGCTCGAAGAACCGCAGTTCGCCCCCGGGGCGCAGCACCCGTCTGATCTCGGCGAGCGCCCGCGGCAGATCCCGTACCGAGCACAGCACCAGACACGCGACGGCCGCGTCGAACGCCTCGCTCTTGACCGGCAGTGCCTCGGCCGCGCCCGGTACGACGTCGACCGGGACGTCCACCGTCCGGGCGGCCTGCACGGCGAGCGCGCGCAGACTGCGTTCCGGTTCGAGCGCGACCACCTCGGAGACCGTCGACGGGTAGTGCGGGAAGTTCAGCCCGTTCCCCGCGCCGATCTCGATGACCCGGCCCGACAGGCCCGTCAGCACTTCCCGGCGATGGTCCACGATGCCGGCCTTCGTGTCGGCGGCCACGCTGAACCGTGCGTAGAAGCGGGCGAAGACCGGATGGTGCACGGCGTCCCGGGGTGCTGTGCTGCTGCGCAGGACCATGGCCGGCCTCCTCGGGCGGCGGGGGTGATCAGGGTGATTCTTCCCCTGGGGCGACGAAGCAGAACTCGTTTCCCTCGGGGTCCGTCAGCACCTGGAACCGTCCATGGTCGTCGGTGACGACCGCACCCTGCCGCAGGGCACCGAGTCGCACCGCCTCGTCGGCTGCCTCGTCCACGTCGCCCGCGTCCAGATCGAGATGGAGACGGTTCTTGGCGGTCTTGCCCTCGGGGACCTGCTGGAACGCGACGCGGACGAAGTCCGGCGGGTCGATGTACGACCAGTCCGGAGTGCGGTCCACCGGTTCGCCGCCGAGGAGCGCGGCCCAGAAGCGGACCAGACGAGCGGGGTCGTGGCAGTCGAAGACGATCTCGTCGATCCGTGCGCGCATGCGGTCAGCGTACGGTGGCGGTGAATGCGTCGGCGTTCCACGACCCGCCCAGGCCAGGCGCGAACCAACGCGCCGCCCGCGCCCGGAAGTCGGCAGGCGCCAGGGAGCCCGCGCCCTCCGGTACGGCTCCGAGCAGCGGTGCGCCGGCCGAGGTGGGCAGGTCCTCCAGATTGCACCGGGCCGCGAGTCCGGGTGCGGCGGGCCAGCTCCCCACGACCACGCCGAGCTGCTGCAGCCCGCGGGCACGCAGGGCCTCCCCGGTCAGAGCAGCGGCGTTGAGGGTGCCGAGGCCCGCGGTGGCGACAACGAGCACCGGGGCGCCGATCAGACGGGCGGCATCGGCCAGAGTGCCCCCGTCGTCGTCGAAGCGCACGAGCAGTCCGCCGGCTCCCTCGACCAGCACCAGGTCGTACTCCGTGGCCAGCTTCGCCACGGCGTCGGCGGTGTCGGCGGCCGTGACCGGGGCCAGGCCCGACCGCCGTGCGGCGGTGGCCGGCGCAAGAGGCTCGGGGAACCGGGCCAGCTCCACGCCCCGTACGTCCCCCGCGAGCCGCGCCACTTCGGCGAGATCCCCGGGCTCCCCGGCTCCGACGCCGGTCTGCGCGGGCTTGACCACGGCGACGGACCGTCCCTGCGCCCGGGCCACCGCGGTGAGGCCCGCGGTGACGACGGTCTTCCCGATCTCGGTGCCGGTTCCGGAGACGACGATGACTGCCATGATGCTGCTCTGCCTTTCGATCGGGGTGGGGTACTCAGCCAGCGGCGGCTGCCGCGCAGACCGCCTCGCACACCCTCGCCAGATCATCGTCGCCCGTCACGTAGGGCGGCATGGTGTACACGAGGTCCCTGAACGGCCGCACCCAGACCCCGGCGCGCACCGCCGCGTCCGTGGCCGCACCCATGTCGACGTCGTGGTCCAGCTGGACCACGCCGATCGCCCCGAGCACCCGGACGTCCTTGACCCCGGGCAGGTTCTTCGCCGCGGACAGCCCTTCCCGCAGCCCTGCCTCCAGGCGCTTGACCTCGCGGGCCCAGTCCTGCGCGAGCAGCAGATCGATCGAGGCGTTCGCCACCGACGCTGCCAGCGGATTGGCCATGAAGGTCGGGCCGTGGGCCAGCACCGGTACCTCGCCGCGCGAGATGCCGTCCGCCACCCGCGAGGTGCACAGGGTGGCCGCCATCGTCAGGTATCCGCCGGTCAGCGCCTTGCCCAGGCACATCACATCCGGCGAGACCCCTGCCTGACCGGCCGCGAACAGCGTGCCCGTACGCCCGAAGCCCGTCGCGATCTCGTCGAGGATCAGCAGCACGTCGTGCTCGTCGCACGCCTCGCGCAACACCCGCAGATACGCGGGGGAGTGGAATCGCATCCCGCCGGCGCCCTGCACCACGGGCTCCACGATCACTGCGGCCAGCTCGTCCGCGTGCCGTGCGACGAGCTCGCGCAGATGGTCCGCGTACGACTCCTCGAACTCGGCCGGCGGCGCCTCGGCGAACACCTGCCGTGGCAGCACCCCCGACCACAGGTCGTGCATGCCGCCCTCGGGGTCGCACACCGACATCGGCTGCCAGGTGTCGCCGTGGTACCCACCGCGCCAGGTCAGCAGGCGCTGCTTCGCGGGGCGGCCGGTCGAGCGCCAGTACTGCAGACACATCTTGACCGCGACCTCGACCGACACCGATCCCGAGTCGCAGAGGAAGACGTGCTGCAGCGGTTCGGGCGTGATCTCGACCAGCCGCGTGGCCAGCCCGACGGCGGGCTCATGGGTCAGCCCGCCGAACATCACATGGCTCATACGGTCCAGCTGGCCGCGCGCCGCCTCGTTGAGGACGGGGTGGTTGTAGCCGTGGATCGCGGACCACCACGACGACATGCCGTCGATCAACTCGGTCCGGCCGTGGACGGGTTCGGCGAGCCTGAGGCGTACCCCGGACGCGGACTCCACGACCAGCGGGTCCGTACGGCCCGGCATGGGGCCGTACGGATGCCAGACATGGGCCCGGTCCAGGGAGACCAGCTCCCGCGGAGTGGGTCGCTCAGGCATTGGGCGCGAGATCGGTACCGGCGCCCCGGCGGCGCACGGCGACCAGGTCGGTACGGGCCGCCGGCACCTCTGTCTCCGTCTCGGCCTTCGCCTCGGACGCCGTGTCACCGCAGACGGACGCCTCGCTGCCGCAGACCGAGCCGCAGCCTTCGCCGGTCCGGTGCTCGGGCAGCGTCGTCGTGTCCGTGCCCTCCACCTCGAACCCGGCGTCCGCGATCATGTCGAGGTCCGCCTGGCCCGCCTGGCCCTCACTGGTCAGATAGTCACCGAGGAAGATCGAGTTCACCAGGTTCAGAGCGAGCGGCTGCATCGAGCGCAGATGCACCTCGCGCCCACCCGCGAGCCGCACCTCGACGTCGGGGCAGACGAACCGCACCATCGCGAGGATGCGCAGGCAGCGCTGGGGCGTGAGGTTCCACTCCTTGGCCAGCGGGGTGCCCTCGAACGGGATCAGGAAGTTCACCGGCACGGAGTCCGGGTCGAGCTCACGCAGCGAGTACACGACATCGACGAGGTCCTCGTCGCGCTCGCCCATGCCCGCGATCAGACCCGAGCAGGCCGACAGGCCCGCGGCCTGCGCCTGATGCACCGTGTCCACCCGGTCGGCAAAGGTGTGGGTGGTGGTGATGTCCCCGTAGGTGCCCTCGGACGTATTGAGGTTGTGGTTGTACGCGTCCGCGCCCGCGTCCCGCAGCCGCTCCGCCTGGCCCTCGGAGAGCAGCCCGAGACAGGCGCACACCTCGACGCCCTCGTTCTGGTCCTTGATCGCCTCGATGGTCTTCGACACCCGGTCGACGTCACGGTCGGTCGGCCCGCGGCCGCTCGCGACCAGGCAGACGCGCTTCGCGCCGCCCGCGACACCGGCCGCAGCCGCCTGGGACGCCTCGTCGGGCTTCAGCCAGGTGTACTTGAGGATCTCCGCCTTGGACCCCAGACGCTGGGAACAGTAGGAGCAGTCCTCGGGACAGAGTCCCGATTTGAGATTCACGAGATAGTTGAGCTTCACCCGCCGCCCGAACCACTGGCGGCGCACCTTGCCGGCCGCGGCCACCACCTCGAGCAGATCGTCGTCGGAGGTCGCCAGTACGGCGAGCGCCTCTTCACGGGTCGGCAGCTCGCGCCGCAGCCCCTTCTCCACCAGCGTGTTCAGCAGGTCCATGGGATCAGATCCTGACCTACGGGACACGTCCCGGCCAAGGCGGATCCCGACAACAGAGTCTGTTCGGGGTGTGTGTATGGCCACATCCACTCCTTGAGTGAGCCCGGCTAGGGTCTGTGCGCTGCCTACAAAAGGACCGGACCACCATGACTCAGGATCCTTTCGACTGGATCGACGCCGAGTCGCGCCGCCGTGCGGACGAGGGCCTCGTACGGACGCTCCGGCCGCGCGATGCCGAGTCCGGACTCCTGGATCTCGCGGGCAACGACTACCTGGGTCTCACCCGCAGGCCGGAGATCACCGCAGCGGCGGCCGATGCGGCGCACCGCTGGGGTGCCGGCGCCACCGGCTCCCGGCTCGTCACCGGCAGCACCGCGCTCCACGCCGAGCTGGAACGCGAACTCGCCGCATTCTGCGGATTCGAAGCCGCTCTGGTCCTGTCCTCCGGGTACGCGGCCAATCTCGCCGCCGTCACCGCACTGAGCACCCGCGGTTCGCTGATCCTCTCCGACGCGGGCAACCACGCCTCGATCGTCGACGGCTGCCGGCTCTCGCGCGCGGAGACCGCGGTCGTCCCGCACGCCGACGTCGACGCCGTACGCAAGACACTCGACGCGCACCCCGGGCGCCGCGCCCTGATGGTCACCGACTCCGTCTTCTCGGTGGACGGTGATGCCGCTCCGCTGAACTCCCTCGTCGACGCCTGCCGCGAACACGGCGCCGCACTGCTCGTCGACGACGCGCACGGGCTCGGTGTTCTCGGTGACGGCGGACGCGGAGCCCTGGCCGCAGCCGGGCTCGCGGGTGACGCCGGCGTGGTCGCCATGCTCACCCTGTCCAAGTCCCTGGGCAGCCAGGGCGGTGCGGTCCTCGGCCCCGCCCGGGTCATCGATCATCTGGTCAACACCGCTCGGACCTTCATCTTCGACACGGGACTGGCGCCGGCCGCCGCGGGCGCTGCCCTGGCCGCCCTGCGGCTGCTGCGCCGCGAGCCGGAGCTGGCGGAACGCGCGCGTACGGTCGCCACCACCCTGTACGACCGGCTGACCGCGGCGGGCCTGACCGCGGCCCGCCCCGATGCCGCGGTGGTCTCCGTACGGGCGCCTTCGCCCGAGGCGGCGGTGCAGTGGGCCGCGGACTGCCGAGCGGCGGGCCTCGGAGTCGGCTGCTTCCGTCCGCCGTCGGTGCCGGACGGCATCTCGCGACTGCGGCTCACGGCCCGCGCGGATCTGACCGAGCAGCAGCTCGACCGGGCGATCGCCACCGTCGTCGGGACGGCCCCGGCCCGCTGACCCGGTCCAAATCCGGTCTCGCGTAGCAGAGTTCACCGCTTTGAGCGACAGATATATGCATATCTTGGTGGATCGCCACTTCTGGGCGGGCCATGGGTGGCACTCTGGCGCGAAGCGCAATCCGTGGCCGCCTGTGCTTCATCCGCTACGAGCGGAGCCCGGCCGCGGTGGGAAAGGGACAGCGTCGCCATGGCAGACCTCCACGAAGCATCCATCACTCTGCCGAGCGATCCCGCCTCGGTCTCCGAGGCGCGAGGATTCGTCACCGACGTCATCTCGGAGTGGGGCCCACCGGCCGGCACCGAAGCGGTCGACACGGTCCGGCTCATCGTCTCGGAGCTCACCACCAACGCCGTGCAGCACACGTTCGGCCAGTCGCCGACCTTCACCGTGGAGCTGAGACTGGAACGGGACGAGGAGCTGCGCATCGGGGTCACCGACAGTCATCCGCGCTGGCCGCAGCGGCTGCCCGCCGCGGTCCGCCAGGACAACGGCCGGGGCATGGTCATCATCCGCTGCCTCACCGCGGAGTGCGGCGGCCACCTCTCGGTCACCCCGACGCCGGAGGGCGGCAAGACGGTGTGGATCGCCCTCCCATGGACCGTCCCGGTCCGCAACTGACCCACGGGCCACGCCGGTCGGCAACGGTCCGCAGCCCTGGCTCGTCCGCAGCCGCCTGCGGGCAACGTCCCGCGAACGCCGTCTCAGACCGCCGCACGGGCGAACGTGCCGCGCAGGAGCGCCCGTAGAGATTCGGCGGCAGCCGTCGACTCGTCCCCGCGGTGCGCCACCGAGATGGTCCGGCGGAAATCCGCGGGCTCCAAGTGCCGTACGCCGAGCGGGGTCACGGACATCGAGGCGACCATCTCCGGCACCACGGCCACCCCGATCCCCGCGCTGACCAGGGCACACACCAAGGCGTAGCCCGGTGTCTCGCAGACCACCGCCGGGGTCGCCCCCAGGCGTGCCAGCGCGCCCTCGACGCCCTTGCGCGGCGGATGCGACGGAGCGCTGCTGATCAGCGGCTGGCCCGCGAGTCCGGTCACCGGCAGACGGCCCGAACCGCCCGCAAGCGCATGGCCCGGCGCCGTCACCAGCACCAACTCCTCGCTCAGCAGGGGTTCCAGGGCCACACCCGCCGGCGGTGGCGCCGGTTCGGCCGGCTCGTACGCATGGGTCAGCGCGAGATCCACGTCCCCTGCCGCCACCGCGAGGACGCCACCGGGCGGTTCGTACTCCGCCACCGTGAGCTCCACGGCCGGATGGGCCCGCCGGAACGCGCTCAGCACCGGCGGCAGCAGATGGATGCCGACCGTGGTGAAGGTGCCGACGCGCAACCGCCCGCCGCTCAGCCCGGCCAGCCGGGCCAGCTCATGGCGGGCCCGGTCCATCTCGTCCAGCACCCGCCTGGCGCGGTTCGCGAGCAGTTCGCCGGCGGCGGTCAGCCGGGTGCCGCGGTGGTGCCGCACCAGTAGTGCGGCGCCCGCCTCCCGCTCCAGCTTGGCCAGCTGCTGGGAGAGCGCGGGCGCGGTGTAGCCCAGGCGGGCCGCGGCCCGGGTGATCGAACCGGCCTCCGCGACCGCCACCAGCGCCGCGAGCCGTGTCGGGTCGTACATGGCACCCCTTAAGCATTGCTTTGGGCAGACCCAGAAGATTCCCCATACACACTAAGGTCTTCGCAGGTCCAGGATGGATGCCATGGACGCACAACTGGTCGCCTTCACCGGAGTCGCCGCGGGCATGGTCGCCATGCCGGGGGCCGACTTCACCGTCGTCGTACGCAATGCGCTCGCCTCCCGCCGGGCCGGCGTGGCGAGCGCCGCGGGGGTCACGGGCGGACTGCTCGTGCACACCGCGCTGGCGGTCGCGGGCCTCGCGGCCGTGCTGGTCGCCGTGCCGGTGCTCTACCGCACGCTGCAGATCGCCGGCGGCGCGTATGTCCTCTACCTCGGGGTGCGCGCGGTCCGCTCCGCGCTGCGCCCCCGGCTCGCCCTGCCGGACGAAGCCGCGGAGGCCGCCCTGGGGGTCCGGCGCGGCCTGCGGCAGGGATTCCTCACCAATGTGCTGAACCCCAAGGCACCGGTGCTGTTCCTGAGCCTGCTTCCGCAGTTCGTGCCGCAGGGGGCGCCGGTGCTGCCACGCACCCTGCTCCTGGCCACGATCGTCGTCATGCTGGCCCTGATCTGGTTCCCGCTGGTGGCGCTGACGGTGGACCGGCTGGGGGCATGGCTGCGGCGACCGCGCGCCACCCGCACCGTCGAGGGCGTCACCGGGGGCGCCCTCACCGCGCTCGGCGCCACGCTGCTCGTCCAGCCGCTGACGCACTGACGGGCTTTCAGCCCGGTGTCGCACCCGGGACGCACCGGCCGCCACGCACAACCGGCGGCCGGCACCCCCTCAGTGGCGAGCCGTCAGCGAACGCGCCCGTACCAGACCTTCTTGCTCCAGATCTTCTCCAGCTTCACCCAGGAGCCCGTCTTGGGGGAGTGCCAGATTCTGTTGCGGCCGGCGTAGATGCCCACGTGGTAGACGCTGCTGCCGGAGTGGAAGAACACGAGGTCGCCCACCCGTCGCGACGACGCCGAGATGTGACGCGTCTTGTTGTACTGCTGCTGCGCGGTGCGGGGGATCTTCTTGCCGGCCCTCTTGTACGAGTAGAGCGTCAGCCCCGAGCAGTCGAAGCGTGAGGGGCCTGTGGCGCCGTACTTGTACGGCGCGCCCTTCTTCGACGCGGCAATCGTGAGCGCCTTGGACGCGTGCAGTGTCGCGGCCTCGGCCTCCGACGCGCCGCCCGGCACGATCAGGGAGCCGCCGACGGCGGCAAGGGTCAGGGCCGATACGGCGCCCGCCCGGGTCATCAAGAACGGGACATGCTTCTGCGCACTCATGCGCAACCCTTCGTCAGCCGCCTGTGAAGGATGACCTGTCGGGTTCGGGCGGACGAAGGTGCCCGGCCGCGTACTGCGGCTTCACCCCTAGGGACCGCCGGACTTCCGGCCGTCCCGTGTTGCCTGGGTCCTCCACTCCTGCCGAAGCACTTCTGTCGACCAGACGTCCGGGCAGCGGCAGGACTCGGCGTCCGCCCGGACCGCCCCGCCGAGGTGACGGGGGCTTGTCGTCCCAGGGATCTTGACCCACGATCCGTCGGATATCCGAGTTGAAACGGCGATATGTGAGTTTCGCCACCACTCACCTGTTCGGGTGGACACCCGTGTCGGGCGACCTGTCGCGCGATCGCCGACGAGGCCCGTACCAGCGGCGGAATGACCTGTTCCGCCAGATCGGTAGTCATGCTGTGCAAGTTGACCCGTGTCAAATTGGTCAGGGCGTGTACACCGAATGAGGTACAGGCACTAGTACCCGAATGGCGGTTGACGGCGGTCGACAGACCGTCAGTTCGACGAGGAGGGCGGCAGAGTCACCCGCTGCGTCCTGCGCTCGCCGTCCAGAACCCGCAGCGCGCGCCCGAGCGTCGCCGCGTGGACCTCGCTCTCGCCGCGCAGGTGCATCAGCGTCACGGCGTCCCTGAGCGCTGTCGCCCGGCCGACGAGGGCCTGGGCCGCGCGGAGCGCGCCGTAGGTGTGGGTGCCGCGGGACGGATTGATCCGGCCCAGCAGATCGACCACGTCGAGGTAGCCGTCGATGAACTCGCTCTCGGCGCGCGTCAGGGCCGGGAGCGGCGGGAGTTCGGGCAGCAGCACGGCGCGCTCACCGTGAACCGGGGAGGGAGGGTGACGCCTTGCGGTTGCTGATGACGTGGTCCACCAGGCCGTACTCCTTCGCGGCGGCCGCGTCGAAGATCTTGTCGCGCTCCAGATCGGCCGCGAGCTGCTCGGCCGGCTGACCCGTGTGCCGTACGAGCATCTCGGCGAGTTGGGCCCGAAGGCGCAGCAACTCCTGTGCCGCGATCTCCAGATCCGTCGGCTGCCCCTGCAACGGCTCGGCGAGTGCGGGCTGCTGGACGACGATCCGGGCGCCGGGGAGGGCCAGCCGCTTGCCCGGTGCGCCGGCGGCGAGCAGTACGGCCGCGGTCGAGACGGCCTGCCCGAGACAGGTCGTCTCCACGTCGCAGGTGACGACCTGCATCGTGTCGTAGATCGCGGCCATCGAGCTGAGCGAGCCGCCGGGGGAGTTGATGTACAGCGAGATGTCCCGGTCCGGGGCCGCGTACTCGAGATGCAGGAACTGGGCGATCACATCGTTGGCCGCGGTGGCGTCGACCTCGGTCCCGAGGAAGATGATCCGTTCCTCGAGCAGCTTGGAGTAGGGGTCGAGGGTCCGGGTTCCCGCACTGGTGCGCTCGGTGAACTGCGGCAGGACGTAGCGGGCGGCTGGTGAGTCCATGGCATGCCTCCAGGGCGTCGCGTCTGTAGAAAATGTACAGGACGTACAGACGGTTATGATGGGAGCATGGCCTACGAGATTCCGGTGACGCAAGCCCGCGCAGAGCTCGCCGAACTGATCAACCGCGTTGTCTACGGCGGCGAACGAGTCGTCGTGACCCGGCACGGGAAGCCGCTCGTCGCCCTGGTTTCCGCCGCTGACCTGGAACGACTCGAGCGCGATGAGCGAGCGGCCGAGGAGCAGGTGGCCAGCTCCGTCTCGACGCTGGGTTCGCTGTCGTCCGCTTCCGGTGAACAGGGGCGTTTCGGGCTCACGGCCGAGCACCGGCGGCCCGAGACGCGCGGCTGACCCCCTCCCTCGCGCCCCCTGCGCGGGCAGCGCAGGGCCGCGCGCCCCCGTCCGCTACAGCGGGGACGCGCGGCCGGTCGAAGGGATCAGCCGACAGGTACCAGCGCCGGGCTCCGCTGCTCCGTGGCTGTCTTTCCGGTGCGGCGCCCGCCGAGCAGAGCGGCCGCCAGGCCGAGTGCCGCCCAGAGCGAAAGCGTGAGGACCGAGGCGCCGGCGCCGCTGCCGTCGAAGTACGACACCGAGCGCAGGAGCTGCGCACCCGCACCCGGGGGCAGCCACTGGCCGAGCATCCCTGCGGGCTCGGGCAGCAGCTCCGGTGCGGTCGCGGCTCCCGAGAACGGGTTGCCGATCAGGACGACCAGCAGACTGCCGAGGGCGATCCCTCGGGTGCCGAGCAGCGCGGCGAACCCGGCCACGCCCGCGCCGACCGCGAGGACGGTCAGGCCCAGCACCCCTGCTTCCGCCCACCAGTTGCCGGTCAGAACGCCGAGCCAGCTGTGGGCGAGCGCGCCGCCGGTCAGGCCGACGAGAACCGCCGCGCCGGTCAGGGCGGCCGCCGCCCGGGGTCCGCGCAGTCCCAGCAGGGTCACCAACGCGCCGGCGGCGACGCCGGCCAGTGCCAGCGGCAGAATGCTCGACGCGAGCGCGCTGCCGCGCGGGTCGCCGGAGGGTGCCGCGACGACATCGCTCACCTTCACCGGTTCTCCGGCCGGAGCCTGCGCGGTGACGGCCTCCTTCAGCAGTCCGGCGACGACGGGGCTCGCCGCTGAGGCGGTCAGCAGCCGCGGTCCGTCGTCGGCGACGACCACCGCTCCGTATACGACCCGGTCCTCGATAGCCGCCCGGGCTCCGGCCTCGTCCTTGTAGCGATGGACGTCGAAGGCCCCTTCGTGCTGTTCGAGCCGCTGCTCGACCTGGGCGACGGCGGACGCGGGGCCCGCGACACCGATGGGCAGTTCACGGGGTGCGGTGCGGGCGGCAGGCCAGGCGAATGCCCAGAGCGCGAGCGCCACGAGGGTGGGGACCAGCACCAGCACCGCGATGGTGCGGTGCTTGGGCGTAGCGGACATGATGCGCCTCGATTCAAAAAGAAGGATCGTTCGTTTTGCTTCGTCCTCACTGTCCCGCCGGGGTGGATTCTTGTCAAGAATGAATGTTCGTTTTAGATTGGGGCCATGGCTCGCGTATCCCAGCAACACCTCGACGCCCGCCGGCGGCAGATCCTCGAGGCCGCCGCCCGCTGCTTCGCGCGCAGCGGCTTCCACGCCACGTCGATGCAGGACATCCTGCGTGAGGCGGAACTGTCGGCAGGCGCCGTCTATCGCTACTTCCGCAGCAAGGAGGAGCTGATCGCGGCCATCGCCGACGAGGCCTTCTCCGGGGTCCGGGAGGCCTTCGAGGACGCCTCCCGGACGACTCCGCCGCCCACCCCCGACGTACTCCTCGGCCGGGTACTGCGCCGGATGCTCCAGGGCGAGTCGGCGCCGGGGGGAGACGGGCAGATGTTCGCGCGGCTGGTGGTGCAGGTGTGGACGGAGACGCTGCGCAACGACCAGCTCGCCGCCACGCTCGGCGAGGGCTACAGCGGGATGCGGATCGCCTGGGCGAAGCTCGTGGACGCCTACCGCGACAACGGCCTGATGGACGCGGACGTACCCGCCGACCATGTGGCGCGCACGCTCATCGCCACCGCCCAGGGCTTCATCGCCCAGCAGGCGCTCTTCGGCGATGTGGACGTCGACGTACTGGAGGACGGGCTGCGGGCGCTGATGTCCATGCACCCGCCCAAGATCAGTTAACGCGGTGGAAAAACTTTCGCCCTAACGTTCAGCCTCCGGCAGTGAGAGGCCCAAGCGCAGGTCGACGAAGTGTTGAAGGCGCCTGAGGTCACGCTGCGCCCGGACGGGCCCGGGCCGGACGACAGTGAGGTGGACGCGTGCAACTCTCCCCGCACGAACAGGAACGACTGCTCATCCATGTGGCCGCCGATGTGGCGGAGAAGCGCCGCGCGCGCGGAGTGAAGCTCAACCACCCCGAGGCCGTCGCCCTGATCACCTCCCACATCCTCGAAGGGGCGAGGGACGGGCGGACGGTCGCCCAGCTCATGGCGTCCGGCCGCGCCGTCCTCACGCGCGCCGATGTCATGGACGGCATCGCCGAGATGATCCACGACGTGCAGGTCGAGGGGACGTTTCCGGACGGCACCAAGCTCGTCACCGTCCACGACCCGATCGTCTGAGGGGGGAGGCCGCCGATGATTCCCGGAGAGATCCTTCTCGCCGACGAGGCCGTCACCCTCAACGAGGGTCGCGAGGTCACTCGTCTGAGGGTGCTGAACGCCGCCGACCGGCCCGTCCAGGTCGGTTCGCACTACCACTTCGCCGAGGCCAACCCGGGTCTGGACTTCGACCGCGCGGCCGCCCGCGGCAAGCGTCTGCACATCGCGGCCGGCACGGCCGTCCGCTTCGAGCCCGGCATCCCGGTCGACGTCGAGCTGGTGCCCTTCACCGGGCGCCGCGTCGTCCCGGGCCTGCGCGGCGAGACGGGAGGCGCGCTCGATGCCTGAGCTGAACCGTGCTCTGTACGCGGACCTGTTCGGCCCGACCACCGGGGACCGTATCCGCCTCGCCGACACCGATCTGCTGGTGGAGATCGAGGAGGACCGCTCCGGCGGGCCCGGACTCGCCGGAGACGAGGCCGTGTTCGGCGGCGGCAAGGTCATCAGGGAGTCGATGGGCCAGTCCCGTACGACCCGGGCCGAGGGTGCACCCGACACGGTCATCACCGGCGTCGTGATCATCGACCACTGGGGCATCGTCAAGGCCGACATCGGGATGCGGGACGGACGGATCGCCGGTATCGGCAAGGCCGGCAACCCCGACACCATGGACGGAGTCCACCCGGATCTCGTCATCGGACCCGAGACCGAGGTCATCGCGGGCAACGGCCGGATCGTCACCGCGGGCGCTGTCGACGCGCACGTCCACTTCATCTCGCCGACCCTTGTCGACCAGGCCCTCGCGACCGGGGTGACCACGCTCGTCGGCGGCGGCACCGGACCCGCCGAGGGGACCAAGGCCACCACCATCACCCCCGGCCCCTGGCACCTTGCCCGGATGTTCGAGGCGCTGGACGGCTTCCCGGTGAACATCGGGCTGCTCGGCAAGGGCAACACGATGTCCCGCGACGCCATGCACTCCCAACTGCGCGGCGGAGCTCTGGGATTCAAGATCCACGAGGACTGGGGCGCGACCCCCGCGGTCATCGACGCCTGCCTGAGTGTCTGCGAGGAGACAGGCGCCCAGCTGGCCGTCCACACCGACACCCTGAACGAGGCAGGGTTCGTGGGGGACACCCTCGCCGCCATCGCCGGCCGGACCATCCACGCCTATCACTCCGAGGGTGCGGGAGGCGGGCACGCGCCGGACATCATCACCGTCGTCGGCGAGCCGCACGTGCTGCCCAGCTCCACCAACCCCACCCGGCCGCACACCGTCAACACCATCGAGGAACACCTCGACATGCTGATGGTCTGCCACCACCTCAACCCGTCCGTGCCCGAGGATCTCGCCTTCGCGGAGTCCCGGATCAGGCCGTCGACCATCGCGGCCGAGGACATCCTGCACGACATCGGTGCCATCTCGATCATCTCCTCGGACTCCCAGGCCATGGGCCGCATCGGTGAGGTCGTCCTGCGCACCTGGCAGACCGCGCACGTCATGAAGAAGCGCCGGGGTGCGCTTCTCGGGGACGGCCGCGCCGACAACCACCGGGCACGTCGCTATGTCGCCAAATACACGATCAACCCCGCCATCGCCCAGGGCCTCGACCGGGAGATCGGCTCGGTCGAGACCGGAAAGCTCGCCGACCTGGTCCTGTGGGATCCGGCCTTCTTCGGCGTCAAGCCGCTGCTCGTGATCAAGGGCGGACAGATCGCGTACGCGCAGATGGGCGACGCCAATGCCTCCATCCCCACACCCCAGCCGGTGATGCCGCGGCCGATGTTCGGTGCGCGGGGACGGGCGGCCTCGACCGGCTCGTTCACCTTCGTGGCCCAGGCCGCGATCGAGGACGGGCTGCCCGAACGCCTCGGCCTGCACAAGGAATTCGTCCCCATCACCAGCACCCGTGGGGTCACCAAGGCCGACATGCGCGAGAACGACGCGCTGCCGAGGGTGGAGGTGGACGCCGACACCTTCACGGTGACGATCGACGGCGAACCGGTCGAGCCCGCACCCGCGGCCGAACTGCCCATGGCCCAGCGTTACTTCCTCTTCTGATGAGCCGCCGTGAGTAGAGCAGCCCTTCTCGTCCTCGCCGACGGCCGCTTCCCCGCCGGGGGCCACGCCCACTCCGGCGGCGCCGAAGCGGCCGTCAGGGCAGGGCGGATACGCGATGCCCGGGATCTGGCGGACTTCTGCCGGGGCCGGCTCCACACGACCGGACTGACCTCGGCGGCGCTCGCCGCCGCTGCCGCGCTCGGCATGGACCCCCTGGAGCTCGACGAAGCCGCCGACGCCCGCACACCGTCCCCCGCCCTGCGGGCAGTCGCCCGCAGGCTCGGCCGGCAGATGACGCGAGCCGCCCGCGCCACCTGGCCCAGCTCCGAACTGGCAGAGCTCGCCGCCGCCCGCCCCCGCGGTGTCCATCAGCCCATCGTCCTCGGACTCGCCGCCCGTGCCGCGGGCCTGGGCCCCGAGGACGCCGCGCACTGTGTCGCGTACGAGACGGTCAGCGGCCCGGCCACCGCGGCCGTACGGCTCCTCAGCCTGGACCCCTTCGACGCCACCGCGGTCCTCGTGCGGCTCGCACCCGAGATGGACGAGGTCGCGGCACGCGCCGCGGCCGCCGCCCACGAGGGCGTCGACGCCCTGCCCGCCGCTTCCGCGCCCCTGCTCGACATCACCGCCGAACAGCACGCGGCCTGGCCCGTACGCCTCTTCGCATCCTGACCCCCCTCTGGAGCCGCACCATGCACCTCGACCACGACAGCCCCACGGGAACAGGCCCCGCCGCCGTCGGCGCCGACGCCGTACGGCCCGACGGCACCCGCCGTGCCCTGCGCATCGGCCTCGGCGGACCCGTCGGCTCCGGCAAGACCGCGACCGTCGCCGCCCTCTGCCGCGCCCTGCGCGACCGGCTGTCCATCGCCGTCGTCACCAACGACATCTACACGCGCGAGGACGCCGAATTCCTGCTCCGCAACGCCGTCCTGCCGCCGGAACGCATCCAGGCCGTCGAGACCGGGGCCTGCCCGCACACCGCGATCCGCGACGACATCTCCGCCAATCTGGAGGCGGTCGAGGACCTCGAGGAGAGCGTCGGCCCACTCGATCTGATCCTCGTCGAGTCCGGCGGCGACAACCTCACCGCCACGTTCTCCAAGGGTCTCGTGGACGCCCAGATCTTCGTCATCGACGTCGCCGGCGGCGACGACATCCCCCGGAAGGGCGGCCCCGGGGTCACCACCGCCGATCTGCTGGTCGTCAACAAGACCGACCTCGCGCCGTACGTCGGCTCCGACCTCGGCAGGATGGCCCGCGACGCCGGGGAGCAGCGCGGTGAACTGCCGGTCGTCTTCACCTCGTTGAGGAGCGACGAAGGCGCCGGCCCGGTCGCCGAGTGGGTCAGCGCGCGGATCGCCGACTGGACCGCATGAGCGTCCAGGCCACCGCCCGCATCGTCGCCACCCGCGAAGGGCTGCCGGTTCTGGCGGGGGACGGCCCGCTCGCCCTGCGCCGCACGCGCCGGTCCCCCCGGGACCGTGCCCACTCGCGCGTCACCGTCGTCGGCGCGATGAGCGCGCCGCTCGGCGGGGACCGGCTCACGATCGAGGCGGAGGCCGGCGACGGTACGCGGCTCGACGTCGACTCCGCCGCCGCGACCATCGCGCTGCCCGGACGCGGCGGTGAGCAGGCCCGCTACGACGTCCATTTGACCGTCGGCGAGGAGGCCGAGCTGCGCTGGCTCCCCGAGCAGCTCATCTCGGCCCAGGGCAGCCGGCTGCGGATGCGTACCCGCGTCGAACTGGCCGGCACCGCCCGCCTCGTGCTCCGCGAGGAGCAGATCCTCGGCCGGCACGGAGAGGCGCCGGGCACCCTGCTCAGCCGCCTCACCGTCCGTCGTGCGGGCCGCCCGCTGCTCGACCAGGAGCTTGCGCACGGGCCCGGCGCCCCGGGCGGCTGGGACGGGGGCGCGGTTCTCGCCGGTCACCGGGCGGTGGGTCAACTCCTGTTCGTGAACCCGGAATATGCGGACAAGCCATACGAAACACGACTTCTCGGTGAAGCCGCGGTGCTCACCCCGCTCGCCGGTCCGGCCTTCCTCGTCACCGCGGTTGCCTCCGACGCGCGAGCCCTGCGTCAGGTGCTCGACGACGTGCTGCAGTCCGAACTGCGCGCCTGACTGGGGTCGTTCGGGCACCCGTTCGTTCCTGCACCGCTCAGCGGGACAGCTCATACCGGTTATTGGTTCGGTAAAGAAACACCTGTACGCCCTGTTCCCAGCAGCCCCACAGGCGAAAGGATCCCCCGGAGTACTCGACTACAGAAGGGGGAGTTCTTCGTGAGACGCACAGCAGTGCTCGGCTCGGCCGGCACTCTGATAGCGGGCACCCTCATCACGGGGGCGATCGTGGCTCCGGCGGCAAACGCCGACAGCCGCCACGGTGGTTCGTCCGAGGCGCGCGGCGTTCAGGTCGCCGCCGAGCGGGCCGCCAAGCAGGGCATCGACTGGGCGGACTGTCCCGCCGACTGGGGCATAGCCAAGCCCATCCAGTGCGGCTTCGTGACCGTCCCGCTCGACTACGCACGGCCGAACGGCAAGCAGATCAAGCTCGCCCTCGACCGGATCGGCAACACGGGCACCAAGGCCGAGCGCCAGGGCGCCCTGATCTACAACCCGGGTGGTCCCGGTGGTTCGGGTCTGCGCTTCCCCACCCGCGTCACGGGCAAGAACCCGATCTACACCAACATGGCCAAGGCGTACGACTTCGTGGGCTTCGACCCGCGCGGCGTCGGCCACTCCACCCCGATCTCCTGCATCGACCCGCAGGAGTTCGTCAAGGCACCGAAGGCCGATCCGGTGCCCGACAGCGAGGCCGACAAGCGCGCCCAGCGCAAGCTCGCCGCGGAGTACGCGGACGGGTGCGCCGAGCGCAGCGGCTGGATGCTGAACCACATGACCACGCCGAACACCGCACGCGACCTGGATGTCATCCGGGCCGCTCTCGGTGAGAAGAAGCTCAACTTCCTGGGCGTCTCCTACGGCACGTACCTGGGCGCGGTCTACGGGACGCTGTTCCCGAACCACGTCCGGCGCATGGTCGTCGACAGTGTGGTCAACCCGGAGCGGTCGAACATCTGGTACGAGGCGAACCTCGGCCAGGACGTCGCCTTCCAGATGCGCTGGGACGACTGGAAGGCGTGGGTCGCCAAGAACGACGCCACCTTCCACATCGGGAACACCCCGGAGAAGGTCGAGCAGCAGTGGCTCAAGCTGCGCGCCACCGCCAAGAAGAACCCGCTCGGCGGCGTCGTCGGCCCCGCCGAGCTCCTCGGCTTCTTCCAGAGTGCTCCGTACTACGACTCCGCGTGGGTGCCGGTGGCCTCCGCCTGGAGCAAGTACCTCGCGGGTGACACGCAGGCTCTCGTGGACGCTGCCGCTCCCGACATGTCCGACACCGCGGGCAACATCTCCGCGGAGAACGGCAACGCCGTCTACACGGCCGTCGAGTGCGCGGACGCCAAGTGGCCGACCAGCTGGAAGAAGTGGGACCGGGACAACACCCGGCTCCACGAGAAGTACCCCTTCCTCACCTGGTCGAACGCCTGGATGAACCTGCCCTGCTCCACCTGGAGCGGCAAGCAGCACACCCCGGTGAACGTCAAGACGGGCAAGGGGCTGCCGCCCGTCCTGATCGTGCAGTCCACGCGTGACGCCGCCACTCCGTTCGAGGGCGCCGTCGAGCTGCACAAGCGCTTCAAGGGCTCGCGTCTGATCGTCGAGAAGGACGCCGGCTCGCACGGTGTGACCGGTCTGGTCAACCCGTGCATCAACGAGCGGGTGGACACCTACCTGCTCAGCGGCAAGGTCGACAGCCGCGACGTGACGTGCGCCCCGCACGCTACGCCGAAGCCGTAAGGCTCACTCGGCAGGGGAGGGGCGGCCGGTCACGGCCGCCCCTCTTCCCGTTCCCTGAGCCATGCGTCCTCCTTCGCGTAGCCGAAGAGGTCGACCGAGGCGTAGTTCGCGGCCATCTTGGGAAAGGCCTCCGCCCAGTCCCGGCCCTGCAGCCGCCCGGCCAGCCACTCCACGGTCTCGGGCAGCGACTCCTCGTACGTCGTCACCGCCCGGTAGCCCAACTCCCGCTCGGCGGCGGACATGTCGTACACGATCGGATGCTCCAGACCCCACGGGGTCAGCCCGACGTCCCCTCTGGGTGAGCCCCCCCTCGATGAGCACCGTCTCGCTGCGCCGGTCCAGCACCGCGTCGACCGCCGCACTGATCTCGGCGACCGTCGGCACTCCGGGATCACCCGCGTTGAGCACCCGTGAGCCCGGCCGCTGTGCCGCGAGGCGGATCAGCTCGGCCACATTGGACACATGCACCGGGTGGAACCGGCTGCGCCCTCCGTGAGCCAGGACCCGCACCGGCCGGTCGTCCAGCGCACGCTTGACGAAGTACAGCTCCCGCGGGGTGCGGCAGTGTGGTCCGTGAATCGCGCCCGCGCGCAGCAGTGTCGTCGGGAGGCGGTCCCCCGCCGCCAGCAACTCCTGCTCCAGCGCGACCTTCCGGGTGCCGTAGGTGGCATCGCCGGGCCGAACGGTCTGCTGGGTCTCCGGTATCGGCACCGGGTAACGCGGAAACCCGTCCGGCTCGTCCTGGGTGTCGAAGCCGCGGCCCTGATCGTCCTCGTACACCGCGCCGCTGGAGATGACGACGGCCGAGCCGATCCGGTCGGCGAAGCGGGTCAACTGCTGTGCATGGGCCGGAGTGAATCCGGCCATGTCCACCAGCACGTCACATCCGTCGCCGAGCGCCGCGGCCAGCGCCGCGTCGTCCTCCCGGTCGGCCGGCAGTGCCCGCACCTCCCCCGGCCAGCGTTTGTCACTGCCACCACCGCGCGAGAGTGCCTTCACCTCCCAGCCGTCCGTGGCGAGCGCCTGCGCCGCGACCCGCCCCAGCTGTCCTGTCGCTCCGATGACGATTGCGTTTCCCCTGGTCATGGGTGGCACGCTAAGGGCCCGGCCGGAGCCGGGCCCAGAGTTATTCGCCGAGCGCACATTCGCTCTCAGCTTCTGCGTCGGGGGAACTTCTTCGCGGGCTCCAATTCGGCCTTCACATCGGCCGCGTACCGGTCGACGTACTCCTGGCCGGACAGTTCGAGGATCGCGTACATGATCTCGTCGGTGATCGCCCGGATCACCGCCTTCTCGTTCTCCATGCCCTCGTAGCGGGAGAACTCCATCGGCTCGCCGAACCGCACCGTGACCTGCTTGATCTTCGGCAGCTTCTGCCCGGGCGGCTGGATCTCGAAAGTGCCGACCATCGCGCAGGGGATCACCGGCACCCCCGCCCTGAGCGCCATGACCGCGACACCGACCTTGCCCTTGTAGAGCCGTCCGTCGTGCGAGCGGGTGCCCTCCGGATAGATGCCCAGGAGTTCGCCCTTGGACAGCACCCCGAGACCCTCGCGGATGGCGGCCTTGCCCGCCTCCTTGCCGGAGCGGTCCACCGGGATCTGACCCGCGCTGCGGAAGAAGGCCGCGGTCAGACGGCCCTTCAGACCCGGCCCGGTGAAGTACTCCGCCTTGGCCAGGAACGTGATGCGCCGCTTGATGATCGCCGGCATGAGGAAGTGGTCCGAGAACGACAGATGATTTCCCGCGACGATCGCCGCGCCGTCCTCGGGGATGTGCTCAAGTCCCACGATCCGGGGCCGGAACAGCAACCGCAGAAGCGGCCCCAGAATGACGTATTTGAGCACGTAATAGAACACTTCAGGGTGCTCCTCACTCGGACCGGATCGGGACCAGGGGAGACGTTGTCCCTGGTCAGTCAGCGTCTTGGGAACGGTCAGTTTATGTGTACGGCACCCTCCGTGTAACCGTCTCCGACCGGCCGCGTCGCCTGCTCCGGTCGGGCGATGTGTTGCGGTTGTGGGCTGCCGAGGTCACTCTGGTCAGTGACCCAGAAGCGACAGGTGCTCACTCTTCGCACTCGGGGGTCCGCACCCGAAGAGACAGCGATGTCGCGGTGAGGAGCCACGGTCATGCACGTTCAGGCCGCCTGCCGGTACACCTTGGAAGTGCAGGCAACCACAGAGCGGATCCCTCAGATCCGGCGCATTCTCGCGGCGCACCTTCGGTACTGGAAGCTCGAGCCGCACATCACACCCGTCTGCCGCGCGGTGGACGAGCTCGTCGGGAATGTCGTACAGCACGTCACCGGGGACAAGACCTGTGTGGTGGAGCTGCGCTGGACGGGACGGCATCTCATCGCGTCCGTGGCGGACAACGACAGCCACATGCCGAGGCTGACGACCTCCTGCCCCGCCAAGGGCGGACTCGCCGCGGTTGCGCTGCTGAGCGACAGCTGGGGCACCTGCGGCACGGCCACCGGCAAGGTGATCTGGTTCAGCCGGCGGGTCAAGCAGGCCGAGCGTGTCCTGCGGTCGGCCCGTGCGCCGCAGGCGCCCATGCCCGAGTTCAAGCCGCTGCCCGACACGGTCGTTGTCCGGTCGGACACCGACTTGACGGCGCGCAGCACGGCCGGGGACGCCGATCTCGTCCCGGCGGGTGTCGGCTGACGCCACAGGCGGCAGACGCGGCGGCCCCGGGGCCGTACGGGCGATTCCCGTCGTCCGTACGCGCGACCGGGGCCGCGCGGCCCCTTGCCACCGCCGCCTCGGCAGAGTGCTCTGGCCTCCGTCGGTCCGACCCCTGCGTCGTTCCCCGAGCCACAGGAGCACCCGATGCGCCGCAGCACCTCCCTTGCCGCAGTTGCCCTGATCACCCTCGCCACGATCGCGCCCGCGCAGGCAGTGGACGACCCGCCCGCCGAGGACCGGGGACTCTTCCTGACCGTCACCGGCAGCGAGAACACCTGGATGCGCGGGGTGATGCTGAAGTGCACACCCGAGCCGGTCGGCCCGCACCCCGCCGCCGCGGAGGCCTGTACCGCGCTCACGAAGGCGGGCGGCGACCTCGACAAGCTGCCCGCGAACCCGCACCCGTGCACCAAGAAGTTCGACCCGGTCACGGTCGGGGCCACCGGCCGCTGGCAGAAGCGGTCGACCAGCTGGCAGAAGACCTACCCCAACGCGTGCGCGCTGGACGCAGCCACCGGATCCGTCTTCCGCTTCTGAGCGACGGCGACGGCGACCGGGCGGCGATCCGCCGGCCGGTGGCGGTATCCCGGCAACCGGCAGCGACCGAGCGGCCGGAGGCAGTCGTGCCCGGCCCTCAGTTGCCGCGCGAAGCGATCACTCCGATCGTCACCAGGCCGAGCACGACCCAGCCGAACCAGAGCCAGCCGTTGCTGCCGAGTGCTGCCGTGTAGGCGGTCACGACCACCAGGGTCGAGACCGTGAGCACTCCCATCGCCTTCGTGGATCCGGACATGCGCGCCCTCCTCATGCGGCCGGGGCCGCCCAGGCCCATGGTCACCCGCGAGGAGGGCTTCGCGCTACTGGCCGTCTACCGCCCGCGGGCCTGGAGCGAGGCGAGATACGCGTTGTACGCCTCCAGCTCCTTGTCACCGTCCCGGTCGGCGGCCCGGTCCGCGCGCTTGGCCACCCGCTGCTCCGAGCGGTACCACTGGAACACCAGGGCCACCAGAACGAGCACGGAGGGGATCTCGCTGAACGCCCAGGCGATGCCGCCCGCGGCGTTCTGATCGGTCAGGGCGTCGATGCCGAGCGAGGCCGGCGGGTTCTCGTACGCCTTGATCATCGGCTCGGTCGCCATCATCAGCGCGATCCCGAAGAAGGCGTGGAACGGCATACCGGCGAACAGTTCCAGCATCCGCATCACATAGCCGGGCCGGTGCGGACCGGGGTCGACGCCCATGATCGGCCAGAAGAAGACCAGGCCGACGAAGAGGAAGTGCACCATCATCGAGATGTGCCCGGGCTTCGACTCCATCAGGAAGTCGAACAGCGGCGTGAAGTACAGCCCGTAGAGGCTGGCGATGAAGAGCGGAATGGTGAACGCGGGGTGCGTCACGATCTTCATGTAGCGGCTGTGCAGCAGGGCGAGCAGCAGCTCACGCGGCCCCTTGCGGCCGCGGCCCGCGACCGGCAGGGCCCGCAGCGCCAGCGTCACCGGCGCGCCGAGCAGCAGCATGATGGGGGAGAGCATGCTGATCATCATGTGCTGGACCATGTGCACGCTGAACATGGCCATGCCGTAGTCGTTCAGCTTGGTGCACATCACCAGCGCCACGCTGAGCACGCCGACCGTGAAGAGCACCGTCCGGCTGACCGGCCAGCTGTCGCCGCGCCTGCGCAGTCGCAGCACACCCCAGCCGTACAGCAGGAGTCCCAGAACGCAGGCGATCAGGAAGAACGGGTCCGGTGAGAACTCCAGACCCCGTCCCAGCGTGAACGGCGGCAGATCCATCGTGGTGCCGTGTCCGCCGTGATCCATCTGTGCACTCCTGGAGCGTCCCGATTCGGGCTTGTTGTCCGCACCAGAGTAGAACCGCCCCCGGCCGCCGCTTCGGCCGGGGGCGGTTCGTGGTCCGTGCCACTACCTCCGTGCCACTACCTCCGTGCCACTACCTCCGTGCCACTACCTCTGTGCCACTACCTGTG
This sequence comes from uncultured Actinomycetota bacterium, assembly GCA_963836215.1. Taxonomy (GTDB): domain Bacteria; phylum Actinomycetota; class Actinomycetes; order Streptomycetales; family Streptomycetaceae; genus Streptomyces. The sequence goes on along the minus strand of CAWIIU010000005.1, from coordinate 963,436 downwards.
CGCCACTACCTCACAGGACGGTCTCGGCCTCGGCGTACCGCTCGTCCGGGACGGTCTTCAGGGTCTCCGTCGCCTCGGCCAGCGGCACCATCGTGATGTCCGTGCCGCGCAGCGCGGTCATCATGCCGAACTCGCCGCGGTGCGCGGCCTCCACGGCGTGCCAGCCGAAGCGGGTCGCCAGCACACGGTCGTACGCGGTGGGGGTGCCGCCGCGCTGGACGTGGCCGAGGATCACCGGGCGCGCCTCCTTGTTCAGACGCTGCTCCAGCTCGATGGAGAGCTGCCGGGCGACACCCGCGAAACGCTCGTGCCCGTAGATGTCCTTGCCGCCCTCGTCCCACTGCATCGAGCCCTCGAGGGGCTTGGCGCCCTCGGCCGCGACGACGATGGCGAACCGCTTGCCCGCTTCGAACCGCGCGCCGACCCGCTTGGTCAGCTCGTCGATGTCGAAGGGCCGCTCGGGCACCACGATGGCGTGGGCGCCCGCCGCCATGCCGGAGTGCAGTGCGATCCAGCCGGTGTGCCGGCCCATGACCTCGACGACCAGCACCCGCTGGTGCGACTCGGCGGTGGTCTTGAGCCGGTCGAGGGCCTCGGTGGCCACACCGACGGCGGTGTCGAAGCCGAAGGTGACATCGGTCGAGGAGATGTCGTTGTCGATCGTCTTCGGCACGCCGACGATCGGCAGACCGCCCTCGGACAGGAGGTTGGCCGCCTTGAGCGTGCCCTCGCCGCCGATCGGGATGATCGCGTCGAGGCCGAGCTCCGCGACATGCCCCTTGGCCCGCTCCACACCGTCACGCAGATGCGCCGGCTGGACGCGGGAGGAGCCGAGGATGGTGCCGCCGCGGGCCAGGATGCCGCCGACGGCGTCGAGGTCGAGCTTGCGGTAGTCGCACTCCAGCAGGCCCTTCCATCCGTCGTGGAAGCCGATGACCTCGTCACCGTGGTCGACGACGGCGCGGTGCACGACGGAGCGGATGACCGCGTTCAGGCCGGGGCAGTCGCCGCCGGAGGTGAGCACACCAATGCGCATGGCTCGAAATACCTTTGCAACGTGGGCGGAGTCCCGGACCACGTCGTCCGGTCGGATCCCCGCCACCCTACCGGCGCAAGGCGGCGGGAACCGAACCGGGCGTCCGCCTGATGGACGCCTTCCCACGAGACCGCTGGTGGCGGATTTCTGTCAGCGCGCGTCAGGACGGCTGGGTCGCCGACGCGACGCGCTCCGCGCGCAGCGCCTCGTACCACCGGTCGTCCGTCGGCGGCAGCGCGTTCACATCGAGCGCCAGCTTCAGCAGCAGGTCGGCGATCTGCGGGTTCCGCGCCATGACCGGGCCGTGCATGTACGTACCGAACACGGTCTCGTTGTACGCGCCCTCGGTGCCGTCGCCGGTGCCGTTGCCCCGCCCCAGGATCGTCCGGGCGAAGGGGCGGGCCGAGGGGCCGAGGTGGGTGATGCCCTGGTGGTTCTCGAACCCGGTCAGCTGGGGCAGGCCCAACTGCGGGTCGATGTCCGCCAGTACGTCGCCGACGCACCGGTCGCCCTCGCCGCGGGTGGAGATCACGTCGAGCAGACCGAGGCCCGCCTCGCGCTCGCCGAGGTCGTTGATGAACTCGTGGCCGAGGATCTGGTAGCCGGCGCAGACCGAGAAGATGATCGCGCCGTTCGACGCCGCACGGGCCAGCCCGCCGTCGCGGCGCAGCCGCTCGGCCGCCAGCCGCTGCGGCCGGTCCTCGCCGCCGCCGATCAGATAGATGTCACCGGAGGTGGGCACCGGCTGGTCGCTGCGCACGTCGATACGCATCACGTCGAGGCGGCGCTGCCGGGCCCGGCGCTCCACCACGAGGGCGTTGCCCTGGTCGCCGTAGGTGCTGAGCAGGTCCGGGTAGACCCAGACCAGCCGCAGACTGTTGTCGCTCATGCTCATTGGTCCTTTTCCTGCGGCGCGGTCAGTTGCCGACGCGGCGGCGCACGTCCTGGAAAGCGGTGTAGTTGGCGATCAGCTCGATCCGTCCGGGCGGTGCGAGCTGCACCGCCTCGTCGACGGTGTCGCAGACCCGGAAGTCCAGGGCCGCGACCTCGAGGCGCACGGCCAGGTCGAGACGGCGGTCACCGATCACCATGATCGGGTGGCCCGCGAGCCGGGTGTAGTCGACGTCCCAGAGCCAGGAGGTGTCCGTGCCGTCGGCGCCGCGGGCGTTGACGGACAGGATGACCGGGGTCGGCGGCGGGTCGATCAGCGAGAAGGTCTCCAGCCATCCGGCCGGGTTCTTCGCCAGCAGCAGCCGCAGGTCGCGGCCCTGGAAGGAGACCACGTCGTAGCGTCCGGCGACGGCCTGTACCGAGTACATGCGCTCGAGGGCGACCTGCGGGGGCACGCCGAAGCAGGCGGCGACCGCGGCGGAGGTGGCGGCGTTCGCCCGGTTGGCGCGGCCGGGCAGCTGGAGGTGGATCGGCCAGGCGGAGCCGTGCGGGTCGAGGACATGGTCACCGCTGAGGACCCAGCTGGGGGCGGGACGGCGGAAGCCGCACTCGCCGCAGAACCAGTCGTCGCCGGGACGCTGCATCACGCCACCGCACGACGGGCAGGACCACGCGTCGTCCTTCCACTCCTGACCGGCTGCGACCCAGACCACGTTCGGGGAGGAGGAGGCGGCCCACACGACGAGCGGGTCGTCCGCGTTGGCGATGACCATCGCCTTCGTACCGGCGAGCCCTTCACGCCACTTCTCGGCCAGCATCCGCGTCTCGGCGGCGCGGTCGAGCTGGTCGCGGGAGAGGTTGAGCAGCGCGATCGCCTTGGGTGTCACGTCACGTGCGACGCCGGCGAGGTACTTCTCGTCGACCTCGATCACACCGAACTTGGCGTCGGAGCCGCCGGCCAGGGCCGAGGTGATCCCGGCGGGCATGTTCGCACCCAGCGCGTTGGAGACGACCGGTCCGCTGGCCCGCAGAGCCTCGGCGATCAGCCGGGTCGTGGTGGTCTTGCCGTTCGTCGCCGACACGAGGACGACGTCCAGATGCGTCGCGAGCCGCCCCAGCAGATCGGGGTCGAGCTTGAGCGCGACCCGGCCGCCGATCACCGAACCGCTGCCCCGCCCGGCGGCGCGCGACACCGCCGCTGCGGCCTTGCCTGCCGTCACGGCGAGCTTGGCGCGCGGCGTCAGGGGCTCCGAGTTGCCTGACATCGTCCTTGATCCTCCTTGCATCGGTCCGGCCCAGCCTATCGAGGTCCGGCCGGACGCCTGTACGTCGGCACCGTCGGAGAATGTGGAGGTCATCGCGGACCGTACCCTTACGGGCATGCGAAACCGGCCGATCCCCGGCAGTTCCGGACTCGTGAGGGCGATGAGCCTGTTCGGAGATCCGGTCCTGCACGCCCCCTGCGAGACCGTCAGCGACTTCGGTCCCGGGCTGAAAAGGCTCGTCGAGGACCTGTTCGCGACGATGTACGCGGCACAGGGCGTGGGCCTTGCGGCCAATCAGGTGGGCGTGGGGCAGCGGGTGTTCGTCTACGACTGCCCCGACGACGAGGACGTCCGCCATCTCGGACACATCGTCAATCCGCGGCTGGTGGTGGCGGACGGGGTCACGGTGCGCGGTCCGGAGGGCTGTCTGTCGCTGCCGAGGCTCGAGGCCGGAACGGTGCGCCACGACCACGCCGTGGTGGAGGGCGTGACGGCGGACGGGGATCCGGTGCGGGTGGAGGGCACCGGGTTCTTCGCCCGGTGCCTGCAGCACGAATGCGACCACCTGGAGGGCCTGGTGTATCCGGACCGGCTCTCGGGCCGGCGCCGGGCCAAGGTCCTGCGGGCCGCGCGCCGCGCCAAGTGGGCGCGCGGCTAGGCCCTCAGAAGCCCGGACCCCCCGCGCGGTCCGCCACGGCGGAGAGGCGGCCCCACAGCAGATCGGACAGGCTGCGCACCAACTCCGCCCGGGAGCAGGGGCGTTCGCCCAGCCACCAGTCGCCGGCCGCGTGCATCATGCCGACCATGCCGTGGCCCCACACCCGTGCGAGCTGCTCGCCTTCGGGTCCCAGCTCCACCCGGTCGTAGATCACCTTGGCGAGCTCCTCGCCGAGCCTGCGCAGCAGCGGCGCCGAGTGGCGGCCGACGTCGAAGCCGGCCTCCGACTGCTGGACGTCCTCGGCCGGATGCATCAGGAAGCGGTAGACCTGCGGCCGCGCCTCGATGGCGGCGAGATAGGTGTCCAGGGTGGCCTCGACCCGCTCGCGGCGGTCCGCCGGAGCGTCGACCGCCATGCGCAGCGAGGCGAGCAGCGCGTCGGTGTGGCGCTTGGCGAGGGCGCGGTAGAGGCCGCCCTTGTCGCCGAAGTGGCGGTACAGAATGGGTTTGGTGATGCCCGCCTCGGCGGCGATGGCGTTCATGGAGGCCTGCGGCCCGTCCCGGAGCACCACTCGGTCCGCCGCCTCGAGAAGCTCGCGGCGGCGCTGGTCGGCGGCCGGTCGTTCCTGTTCGGACGACTGATGTGCGGTCTCCATATGTCTTTCTCCCCGCCCGTGCGATTGCGTGACGCCTGCGCAAACTAACACCCTCCACGCCCGTACAGGGGATCCGGCGGCAGTCGGTTGACACGGGCTACTAACCGGTAACAGACTGCGGTTACCGCAAGTAACACGCAGGAAGTGCTGGAGGGGACATGGCCGAGTTCACGTTCGAGCTCAACGACGACCAGAAGCAGGTCCGCGACTGGCTGAACGGCTTCGCCAAGGACGTGATCCGCCCGGCCGCCGCCGAGTGGGACGAGCGTGAGGAGACACCGTGGCCGGTGATCCAGGAGGCGGCCAAGGTCGGAATCTACTCCCTCGACTTCTATGCGCAGCAGTTCTTCGACCCGACGGGCCTCGGCATCCCGATGGCGATGGAGGAGCTCTTCTGGGGTGACGCAGGCATCGCCCTGTCCATCGTGGGCACGGGACTCGCCGCGGTCGGCGTCCTCGCCAACGGCACCGAGGAGCAGATCGGCACCTGGATTCCCCAGATGTACGGCGATGCCGACGACGTGAAGGTCGCCGCCTTCTGCTCCTCCGAGCCCGATGCCGGTTCGGACGTGGGGTCGATGCGTACGCGTGCGGTGTACGACGCGGCCAAGGACGAGTGGGTGCTGAACGGCACCAAGACCTGGGCGACCAACGGCGGCATCGCCAATGTCCACGTCGTGGTCGCCGTCGTCGACCCGGAGATCGGCTCCAAGGGCCACGCGTCCTTCATCGTCCCGCCGAACACCCCGGGTCTCTCACAGGGGCAGAAGTTCAAGAAGCACGGCATCCGCGCCTCCCACACCGCCGAGGTGGTCCTGGAGGACGTCCGCCTGCCCGGGTACTGCCTCCTCGGCGGCAAGGAGAAGCTGGACGAGCGCCTGGCGCGGGCCCGCGAGAGCGTCAAGGCGGGTGGGGAGCGCGTGAAGAACGCGGCGATGGCGACCTTCGAGGCGTCCCGCCCCGCGGTCGGCGCGATGGCGGTCGGCACCGCCCGTGCCGCGTACGAGGTCGCGCTCGACTACGCCAAGACCCGCAGCCAGTTCGGCCGTCCGATCATCGACAACCAGGGCATCGCCTTCCAGCTGGCCGACATGCGCACCCAGATCGACGCGGCCCGGCTGCTGGTCTGGCGTGCCTCCTGGATGGCGGCGACGGGCAAGCAGTTCACCTCGGCCGAGGGCTCGATGTCCAAGCTGTACGCGAGCGAGGTGGCCAAGAAGGTCACGGCGCAGGCCGTCCAGATCCTCGGCGGCAACGGCTTCACGCGTGAGTACCCGGTGGAGCGCATGCACCGGGACGCGGCGATCTACACGATCTTCGAGGGCACGAGCGAGATCCAGCGTCTCGTCATCGCGCGGACCCTCTCCGGCATGCCGATCCGCTAGATCCCGGAGCGCAGCCGGATCCCGCAGCCGGGAACGCCGGACGGGCCCCCTGACCAGGGGGCCCGTCCGGCGTTCTGTGGTGTCAGGCCGCTATGAGCGCCTCGATGGCCGCGACGACCTCGGGGGAGTCCGGCTCGGTACGGGGGCGGATCCGGGCCACGACCGCGCCGTCCTTGCCGACCAGGAACTTCTCGAAGTTCCACTGCACGTCGCCGGCCTCGCCGTCCGCGTCGGCGACCTTCGTCAGCTCCGCGTACAGCGGGTGCCGCTCCGCGCCGTTCACATCGGTCTTCTCCAGCATGGGGAAGGTCACGCCGTACGTCGCCGAGCAGAAGGACTTGATCTCCTCGGCGCTGCCCGGCTCCTGGCCCGCGAACTGGTTGCACGGCACACCCAGCACGGTGAAGCCCTTCTCGCCGTACTGCTTCTGCAGCTGCTCGAGGCCGGCGTACTGCGGGGTCAGACCGCACTTGGAGGCCACGTTCACCAGCAGGACGGCCTGGCCCCGGTAGTCGGCCAGCGACGTCGGCTCGCCGGTGAGCGTCCGCAGCGGGATGTCGTACAGCGTCATGTGAATCTCCTCAGAGGCAGTCGTTCGTTCTTCATTGTGGACTGCACCGATCCGAAGGGACGAACAGGCCTCAGCCACCCAGCGGCCGGAACAGGCCCTCCTGGACGACGGACACCAGCAGCTGTCCCTCGCGGTTGTAGATCCGCCCGCGCGCGAGTCCCCGCCCGCCCGTGGAGATGGGCGACTCCTGGTCGTACAGGAACCATTCGTCGGCACGGAACGGACGGTGGAACCACATGGCGTGGTCCAGCGACGCCATGTCGTAGCCGCGCTGGCCCCACAGCGGTTCCACCGGGATGCGGACCGCGTCCAGCAGCGTCATGTCGCTCGCGTAGGTCAGCGCGCAGGTGTGCACCAGCGGATCGTCGCCGAGCGGCCCGACCGCGCGCATCCACACCGCGCTGCGCGGGTCCGACTCCTTCTCCTTGATCTCCTCGGGCTTCCAGCGCAGCCGGTCGACGTAGCGGATGTCGAAGGGCTGGCGGCGGGCCATCCGCTCCAGCGCCTCGGGCAGCGTGCCGAGGTGCTCGCGGATCTCCGTGGTGACCGAGGGGAGCGACTCGGGGTCCGGGAACTCCAGGCGCGGCGGCAGCTGGTGCTCGATGCTGCCTTCCTCCGGTCGGTGGAAGGAGGCGGTCAGGTTGAAGATCGTCCTGCCCTGCTGGACCGCGGTGACCCGGCGGGTGGTGAACGACCTGCCGTCCCTGACCCGTTCCACCTGGTAGACGATCGGCACACCGGGCCGGCCCGGCCGCAGGAAGTACGCGTGCAGGGAGTGCACCGGGCGCTCCCCGTCCGTCGTGCGTCCCGCCGCCACCAGTGCCTGGCCCGCGACCTGCCCGCCGAACACCCGCTGCAGGGATTCGTTGGGGCTGCGGCCCCGGAAGATGTTGACCTCGATCTGCTCCAGGTCGAGCAGATCGACCAGGCGCTCCGCCGGGTTCGTCATCGGTTGTTCTCCTGTGTTCCCATCGTCGGAACCGGCACGTCAGAGCTGGCCGACGGCCGTGACGCGCAGGACGGCCCGGCCCTCCTCGTCGGAGGCCGCGAGATCGACCTCCGCGCTGATGCCCCAGTCATGATCGCCGTTCGGGTCGGCGAAGATCTGCCGGACGCGCCACAGCCCGTGCGGTGCGTCCTCCTCGATGATCAGCAGCTTGGGGCCGCGGGCGTCCGGCCCGGTGCCCAGCTCCTCGTACTCGTCCCAGTACGCGTCCATCGCCTCGCCCCACGCGTCCTCGTCCCAGCCGGACTCCGCGTCCAGCTCGCCGAGATCGCGGACCCTGTCCAGCGCGGCCAGTTCGACGCGGCGGAACATGGCGTTGCGTACGAGGACCCTGAAGGCACGGGCGTTGGCGGTGACCGGCTTGACCTGGTCGGCCCGCTCCTGGGCCTGCTCCGCTGTCTCCACCTCCGGATTGGCCAGCTGCTCCCACTCGTCGAGCAGGCTGGAGTCGACCTGGCGGACCATCTCGCCGAGCCAGGCGATCAGATCCTCGAGGTCCTCGGTCTTCAGATCGTCGGGGATGGTGTGGTCGAGCGCCTTGAACGCCCCGGCCAGATAGCGCAGCACGATGCCCTCGGTGCGCGCGAGCTCGTACCAGGAGGTGAACTCCGTGAACGTCAGGGCCCGTTCGTACATGTCGCGGATGACGGACTTCGGCGAGACCGGGTGGTCGCCCACCCACGGGTGCGACGTCTTGTAGACGCCGTACGCATGCCAGAGCAGCTCCTCCAGCGGCTTCGGGTACGAGATGTCCTGGAGGCGCTCCATGCGCTCCTCGTACTCGATGCCGTCCGCCTTCATCTGGCCGACCGCTTCACCGCGCGCCTTGTTCTGCATGGCGGCGAGGATCTGGCGCGGGTCGTCGAGCGTCGACTCGACGACGGAGACCATGTCCAGGGCGTACGACGGGGATTCGGGGTCGAGCAGGTCGAAGGCGGCCAGCGCGAAGGTCGACAGGGGCTGGTTCAGCGCGAAGTCCTGCTGGAGATCGACGGTGAGCCGGATGGTCCGGCCCTCGGCGTCGGGTGTGTCCAGCTGTTCCACCACGCCGCCGGCGATCAGCGAACGGTAGATCGCGATGGCCCGGCGGATGTGCCGCAGTTGCGCCTTGCGCGGCTCGTGGTTGTCCTCGAGGAGCCGCCGCATCGCCTCGAAGGCGTTCCCCGGCCGGGCGATCACCGAGAGCAGCATGATGTTGGTGACCCGGAAGCGGGAGGTCAGCGGCTCGGGCTCGGATCCGATCAGTTTCTCGAACGTGGTGTCCGACCAGGCGACGAAGCCCTCGGGGGCCTTCTTCCTGACCACCTTGCGGCGCTTCTTCGGATCGTCCCCCGCCTTCGCGAGTGCCTTCTCGTTCTCGATCACGTGCTCGGGGGCCTGGGCGACGACAAAGCCGGCGGTGTCGAATCCCGCCCGCCCGGCGCGGCCGGCGATCTGGTGGAACTCGCGGGCGCGCAGGGTGCGCACCCGGTTGCCGTCGTACTTGGTGAGAGCGGTGAACAGCACGGTGCGGATGGGGACGTTGACCCCGACACCGAGGGTGTCCGTACCGCAGATCACCTTCAACAGGCCTGCCTGCGCGAGCTTTTCCACCAGGCGGCGGTACTTGGGCAGCATCCCCGCGTGGTGCACACCGATGCCATGGCGTACGTAACGGGAAAGGTTCTGACCGAACTTGGTGGTGAAGCGGAAGTTGCCGATCAGCTCGGCGATCTTGTCCTTCTCCTCGCGCGTGCACATGTTGATGCTCATCAGCGACTGTGCGCGCTCGACCGCCTGGGCCTGCGTGAAGTGCACGATGTAGACCGGCGCCTGCCGGGTCTCCAGCAGCTCGGTCAGCGTCTCGGTGATGGGGGTCGTGACGTACTCGTACGAGAGCGGGACGGGCCGGGTCGCCGACCGTACGACAGCGGTCTCCCGGCCGGTGCGCCGGGTCAGATCCTTCTCGAACATCGAGACGTCGCCGAGCGTCGCCGACATCAGGACGAACTGCGCCTGAGGCAGTTCGAGGATCGGGATCTGCCAGGCCCAGCCGCGGTCCGGCTCGGCGTAGAAATGGAACTCGTCCATCACGACCTGGCCGATGTCGGCGTGCCGCCCGTCGCGCAGGGCGATCGAGGCCAGCACCTCGGCGGTGCAGCAGATGACGGGGGCGTCGGCGTTGACCGACGCGTCACCCGTCAGCATGCCCACGTTCTCCGTGCCGAAGAGCTTGCAGAGGTCGAAGAACTTCTCCGAGACCAGCGCCTTGATCGGCGCGGTGTAGAAGGTGACCTGGTCCTTCGCCAGCGCCGCGAAGTGCGCACCCGCCGCGACCAGGCTCTTTCCCGAGCCGGTGGGCGTCGAAAGGATCACGTTGGCCCCCGAGACCACCTCGATCAGCGCCTCCTCCTGAGCCGGGTAGAGCGTGATGCCCCGCTCCTGCGCCCATGAGGAGAAGGCTTCGTAGAGGGCGTCGGGGTCGGCATCCTGCGGCAGCTGATCGATAAGGGTCACGTCCCCATCTTGCCTGCCTTCCCTCCGGATGAGGGAACCGGCCACCGGCGGGAAGATCATGAGCGATACGCTGCCCTGTCAACTGGCCTTCACCACAAGAGCAATGGGGCGGAAACGCACATGATGGGACCGGCGCACTCGCTCTCCGGGGCGGCAGCCTGGCTGGGGGTGGGCGCGGCGACGGCCGCCGCCGGGCACCCGATGCCGTGGCCCGTACTCGTCGTCGGAGCACTGATCTGCGCGGGCGCTGCCCTGGCGCCGGATCTGGACCACAAGGCCGCGACCATCTCGCGGGCCTTCGGACCCATATCCCGCGGATTGTGCGAAGTCGTCGACAGGCTGTCGTACGCGGTCTACAAAGCGACAAAGAAGCAGGGGGACAAGCGCAGGACCGGCGGGCACCGCACCCTCACGCACACCTGGCTGTGGGCCGTGCTGATCGGCGCCGGGACCTCGACACTGGCGATCACCGGCGGCCGCTGGGCGGTCCTCGTGATCCTCTTCATCCATCTGGTGCTGGCGGTGGAAGGCCTGCTCTGGCGGGCCGCCCGGGTCTCCAGCGACATCCTGGTGTGGCTGCTGGGCGCCACCAGCGCCTGGATCCTGGCCGGCGTCCTGGACAAGCCGGGCAACGGTTCGGACTGGCTGTTCACCGCGCCCGGCCAGGAGTACCTGTGGCTGGGCCTGCCCGTCGTGCTGGGCGCCCTGGTGCACGACATCGGCGACGCGCTCACCATCTCGGGCTGCCCGATCCTGTGGCCGATCCCGGTCGGGAACAAGCGCTGGTACGCGGTGGGGCCTCCGAAGATGATGCGCTTCCGGGCCGGCAGCTGGGTGGAGCTCAAGGTGCTGATGCCGGCGTTCATGGTGCTCGGAGGAGTGGGCGGCGCAGCGGCGCTGGGCTATCTGCAGGGACTGTCCTTCGGAACATGACCCCGGGACCGGGACGTGCCGGCGTCGCCGCCGGTCAGCAGTGAGGCCAACAACGGACCACACGCCGCCGACGGCGGCGTGTGGTCCAGCGGCCGGTCGCCGTCCCGCGGCTCAGCCGTGCCAGGACCGCCACAGCGCCGCGTACGCCCCGTCCGCCGCGACCAGTTCGTCGTGGCTGCCGAGCTCGCTGATCCGGCCCGCCTCCACCACGGCGATCACGTCCGCGTCATGGGCCGTGTGCAGCCGGTGGGCGATCGCCACCACCGTACGGCCGTCCAGGACACGGGCCAGCGAACGCTCCAGATGGCGGGCGGCACGCGGGTCCAGCAGCGAGGTCGCCTCGTCCAGCACCAGGGTGTGCGGATCGGCCAGGACCAGCCGGGCCAGCGCGATCTGCTGGGCCTGCGCCGGAGTGAGGGCGGCACCGCCCGAGCCGACCTCGGTGTCCAGACCGTCGTCCAGCGCACGCGCCCAGGTGTCCGCGTCGACCGCGCCGAGAGCGGCCCACAACTCCGGGTCCCGCGCGCCGCTCCGGGCCAGCCGCAGGTTGTCCCGCAGCGAACCGACGAAGACGTGGTGCTCCTGGTTGACCAGAGCGACATGCTCACGGACGCGTTCTGCGGGCATCCGGGACAGTTCGGCGTCACCGAGCGAGACCCTGCCTTCCCGCGGGGCGTAGATGCCCGCCAGCAGCCGCCCCAGCGTCGACTTGCCCGCGCCGGACGGCCCCACGAGGGCCACCCTGGTGCCCGGCGCGACCGCGAGGGACACCGCGTGGAGGACATCCACACCCTCGCGGTAGCCGAAGCGCACATCGTCCGCGCGTACGTCACGGCCGTCCGGGGTGACGCGGTCGTCGCCGGCGTCCGGCTCGATGTCGCGTACGCCGACGAGCCGGGCGATCGACACCTGCGCGACCTGCAACTCGTCGTACCAGCGCAGGATGAGATTCACCGGATCGACCAGCATCTGTGCGAGCAGCGCACCCGTCGTCAACTGCCCGACGCTGATCCAGTCCTGGAGGACGAAGGCGCCGCCGATCAGGAGGACCGAGCAGAGGATCGTCACATGCGTGGCGTTGATGACCGGGAAGAGGACCGACCGCAGATAGAGCGTGTAGCGCTCCCACGCGGTCCACTCCTTGATCCGCTGCTCGGACAGCGAAACCCGGCGGTCGCCGAGGCAGTGGGACTCCACGGTCCGGCCGGCGTCCACGGTCTCGGCGAGCACGGCGGCGACCGCCGCGTATCCCGCGGCCTCCGAGCGGTACGCGGACGGCGCCCGCCGGAAGTACCAGCGGCAGCCGGTCACCAGCACGGGCAGCGCGACGAGCACGGCGAGCGCCAGGGGCGGCGCGGTCACCGTGAGCGCGCCGATGAGAAGACCCGCCCAGACCACGCCGATCGCCAACTGCGGTACGGCCTCCCGCATCGCGTTGGCGAGGCGGTCGATGTCCGTGGTGATGCGGGACAGCAGGTCGCCCGTACCGGCCCGCTCCAGAACGCCCGGCGGCAGCCCGACCGACCGCACGAGGAAGTCCTCGCGCAGATCGGCCAGCATCTCCTCGCCGAGCATCGCGCCACGCAGCCGCATCATCCGGACGAACACCGTCTGGACGACCAGAGCGATCGCGAACAGGGCGGCGGTGCGCTCCAGATGGAGATCGCGCGCCCCGTCCGCGAGATCCTCGACCAGCCCGCCCAGCAGATAGGGGCCGACCATCGAGGAGATCACCGCGACGGCGTTGACCGACACCAGCAGCACGAAGGCCTTGCGGTGCCGCCGCAACAGCTCGCGGACATACGCCCGTACGGTCGCCGGAGTGCCGACGGGCAGGGTGGCCGTCGACTCCGGGGCCGCCGGGTCGTATGCCGGTGGTGCCACGCCGATCACGCGGTCTCCTCCATCTCTTCCCGTGCTTCCAGTTCGTCGCGGGCGGCAGGTGCGCCGGCTCCCGCCTGTTCGTCGTCGGTCTCGCGGGTGACGACCGCCCGGTAGCCGCCATTGCCCTGCATCAGCCCGCGGTGCGCGCCGACCGCCGCCACCTTGCCGTCGTGCACGAACACGACATGGTCGGCGCGGTCCAGCAGCAGCGGCGACGAGGCGAACACGACCGTCGTACGGCCGGTGCGCAGCTCCTTGACGCCGGCGGCGATGCGCGCCTCGGTGTGCGAGTCCACGGCTGACGTGGGCTCGTCGAGAACGAGCACCTCCGGGTCGGTGATCAGCGAACGGGCCAGGGCCAGCCGCTGGCGCTGGCCTCCGGACAGCGAACGGCCGCGCTCGGTGATCCGGGTCTCCATCGGGTCACCGCGCTCCTCCAGGGACGCCTGCGCCAGCGCGTCCAGCACATCGCCGCACTGTGCCGCCGCGAGGGCGTCCGCGGCGGACACCGTTCCGGATGCCGGCACGTCGAGCAGCTCCTGCAGGGTGCCGGAGAGCAGGACGGGGTCCTTGTCCTGCACCAGGACGGCGGTCCGGGCCCCGGACAGTGTCAGGTCGTCCAGCGGAACACCGCCCAGCAGCACGGACGCCGTCCCGTCGGGGACGACCGCCGGATGCCCGCCGAGCCGTTCGGCCAGTTCGCCCGCGGTGTCCGGGTCGCCGCACACCACGGCGGTCAACAGGCCTGCGGGAGCGAGCACTCCGGTCACGGGGTCGTACAACTCGCCCGTGGGAGTCCCGTACTCCACACCCGACGGCTCCGTCGTACGGCGCAGCGCGAGCACCCGCGCGGCACGCTTCGCGGAGGGCCGCGAGAAGGAGTACGCCATGGCGATCTCCTCGAAGTGCCGGAGCGGATACATGAGCAGCGTCACCGCGCTGAAGGCGGTGACCAGCTCGCCGACATCGATCCGGCCGTCCCGGACGAGACCGGCGCCGTACCAGACGACGGCGATCAGCAGCAGGCCCGGCAGCAGCACCTGGATCGCCGAGATCAGTGCCCACATACGGGCGCTGCGGACGGCCGCGCGCCGCACCTCCTGGGAGGCCTGACGGTAGCGGCCGAGGAACAGCTCCTCGCCGCCGATGCCGCGCAGGACCCGCAGGCCCGCGACGGTGTCCGAGGCCAGTTCGGTGGCCCTGCCCGCCTTGTCGCGCTGGATGTCGGCGCGCCGGGTGGCCCGGGGGAGCAGGGGCAGCACGGCCAGCGCCAGCACGGGAACGCCGATGGCGACGACCATGCCCAACTCCGGCTCGTACAGCAGCAGTCCGACGCAGACCAGGACCACCGTGATGGCGGCCGCGGCGAAGCGGGACACGGCCTCGACGAACCAGCCGATCTTCTCCACGTCGCCCGTGGAGACGGCCACGACCTCGCCGGCCGCGACCCGGCGGGTGAGGGCCGAACCCAGCTCGGCCGCTTTGCGCGCGAGCAGTTGCTGCACGCGCGCGGCGGCGGTGATCCAGTTGGTGACGGCCGTCCGGTGCAGCATGGTGTCGCCCAGCGTGATCGCCACCCCGCAGCCGACGATGAGCGCGCCCGCGAGCGCGAGGCGGTTGCCGGAGCGGTCCACGACCGCCTGGACGGCCTGCCCGACGCCCAGCGGCAGCCCGGCGACACCACAGAAGTGCAGCAGTCCCCAGGCCAGTGCCGCGAACTGGCCGCCCAGCTGATTCCTGCCGAGCCAGAGCAGGAAGCGCGGCCCTGACCTGGCATCGGCTGTGCCGGGGTCGGGGTACGGAAGATCGCGAATCTGCATGATGTCCCAGGGCTCGAAAAGGAAGCGCAAACCGTGCAAGGTTCGCCTTTCGCAGCCCTCTGCCGCAATCGATTATTCGGGCGTGACGAGGCAGAACGCGCCATCGGCGAGCCGCCGTCGTCACGCTCCGTCAGCGGTTCAGCAGGGGACCGCCGGCCCGTCGACCAGGGTGGAGAGCAGCCCGCCGAACACCTCGCGCTGTTCCGCGGTGAGCGGGGCGAGGATGTCCTCCGCGGCCGCCCGGCGCGCGTCCCGCAGGGCTCTGAGCGTGGCACGGCCCGTGTCGGTGATCTCGAGCCTGATCACCCGGCGGTTGTCGGGGTCGGGGGCGCGGCGGACGCAGCCGCTCGCCTCCAGTCCGTCCACGAGACTCGTGACCGCGCGCGGCACCACCTCGAGGCGGCCGGCGACATCGGCCATGCGCGGCGGCTCGTCGTAGCGCGCGAGGACGCGCAGCAGCCGGGACTGGGCGGGGGTGATGGGAAGGTCGGCCGACTCCAGCTGCCGCTTCTGGCTGCGGTGGAGTCTCCGGGTCAGCCGGAGCAACTGCTCGGCCAGCAGTCCGTCCGCGTCGGGTGTGCTCATGCGGGAACAATATCAGGACCAGGCTCATTGTGAAGATAGGTAACAGTGAGCTAGGCTCTCAAAATTGTGGCGCCTGTCGGGACGTCCGGGACATCTGTCCCGGCGGTGCCCGCGCCGCTCGACCACACACCACCCGAAGGAGCCCATGCACCCCGGAACCACCACGTGGACACCCCTGGTCAAGGGCCAGGAGCAACCGCCGGCGCAAGTGCCGCGGATCCTCCGGCTCTTCCGTCCCTATCGCGGCCGACTCGCCCTCGTCGGCCTGCTCGTGGGCGCCGCGTCCGCCGTCTCCGTCGCCTCGCCGTTCCTGCTGCGCGAGATCCTCGACACCGCGATCCCGCAGGGCCGCACCGGGCTGCTGAGCCTGCTCGCCCTCGGCATGATCCTGACCGCCGTGATGAACAGCGTCTTCGGCGTCCTGCAGACACTGATCTCCACCACCGTCGGGCAGCGCGTGATGCACGACCTGCGCACCGCGGTCTATGCCCAGCTGCAGCGGATGCCGCTCGCCTTCTTCACCCGCACCCGCACCGGAGAGGTCCAGTCCCGCATCGCCAACGACATCGGCGGCATGCAGGCGACGGTCACCTCCACCGCGACCTCTCTGGTCTCCAACCTGACCGCCGTGGTCGCCACCGTCGTGGCGATGCTCGCGCTGGACTGGCGGCTCACCCTCGTCTCGCTCCTGCTGCTGCCGGTCTTCGTCTGGATCAGCCGCCGCGTCGGCAATGAGCGCAAGCGGATCACGACCCAGCGCCAGAAGCAGATGGCCGCGATGGCGGCGACCGTCACCGAGTCGCTGTCGGTCAGCGGCATCCTCCTCGGCCGCACCATGGGCCGGGCCGATTCGCTCACCGCATCGTTCGCCGAGGAGTCCGAGCGTCTCGTCGACCTCGAGGTGCGCTCCAGCATGGCCGGACGCTGGCGGATGTCGACCATCGGCATCGTCATGGCCGCCATGCCCGCTCTCATCTACTGGGCGGCCGGCCTCGCGTTGAGCCAGGGCGGACCCGTCATCTCCATCGGTACGCTCGTCGCCTTTGTCTCCCTCCAGCAGGGCCTGCTCCGCCCCGCCGTGAGCCTGCTCTCCACCGGAGTGCAGATGCAGACCTCGCTCGCGCTCTTCCAGCGCATCTTCGAATACCTGGACCTGCCCGTGGACATCATTGAGCCGGAGAAGCCGGTCCGGCTGGACAAGATCCTGGGCGAAGTCCGCTTCGAGAAGGTCGAGTTCGCCTACGACGACAAGCAGGCGCAGCCCACGCTCGACGGTGTCGACGTGACCGTGCCGGCAGGCGGCAGCCTCGCCGTCGTCGGCCCCACCGGCTCCGGCAAGTCCACGCTCAGCTATCTGGTCCCCCGGCTGTACGACGTGACGGGAGGCCGCGTCACCATCGACGGGGTCGACGTACGCGACCTGGACTTCGACACCCTCGCCCGAGCGGTCGGCGTCGTGTCGCAGGAGACCTACCTCTTCCATGCCTCCGTCGCCGAGAACCTGCGGTTCGCCAAGCCGGACGCCACCGACGAGGAGATCGAGGCGGCCGCCCGTGCCGCACAGATCCACGACCACATCGCGTCCCTGCCCGACGGCTACGACACCCTCGTCGGTGAGCGCGGGTACCGCTTCTCCGGCGGTGAGAAACAGCGCCTCGCCATCGCGCGCACCATCCTGCGCGACCCGCCCGTCCTCATCCTGGACGAAGCGACCAGCGCCCTGGACACCCGCACCGAACAGGCCGTGCAAGAAGCCATCGACGCACTCTCCGCGGACCGCACCACCATCACCATCGCCCACCGGCTCTCCACCGTCCGGGACGCCGACGAGATCGTCGTCCTCGACGCGGGACGCACAGTCGAGCGCGGCAGCCATGACGAGCTGCTCGCCCTGGACGGCCGCTACGCCGCACTGGTACGCAGGGACGCCAGGCTGACGGTCCCCGTCGCGCCCTGAACCGCCCCTGCCGACGACTGCCGAAGGGCCCGCGCGCCCACCGGAGCGGGGTTCCCGGATCGACAGCGTCCCCGGGTTAGCGTGCCCCCATGATGAACGAGTCCTCGTCGTCACACCCCGGGCGCAGGCGCCGACTGTCCCGTCGCGGGGGGCTGATCCTGATCGTGAGCACGGTCCTCGTCGTCGCTGCCGCCGCCGTGCTGGTGCCCCTGTTGTTCAGAGAGCCCGAGAAGAAGACGACCACGCTCCTCATTCCTGAGGGCCGGCGCGCCGCACAGGTCTACGCGTCGGTCGACAGGGCACTCGGTGAGGCACCCGGCACCACCCGCAGGGCGGCGGGCACAGCGGGTCTCGAACTGCCCGCCGAGGCCAAGGGCAATCCCGAGGGCTACCTCTTCCCGGCCACATATCCGATCGACTCCCGGACCACCCCCGCGAGTCTGCTCCGCTACATGGTCGACACCGCCGGTACACGCTTCGCGGCGCCTCGCGTCACCGCCGGGGCTCAGCGCAGTGGGGTGACGGTCTACGAGACGGTGAACATCGCCAGCATCGTGCAGGCAGAAGCCGACACCCCCGAGGACATGGGCAAGGTCGCCCGGGTCATCTACAACCGGCTCGCCCGGCGCATGCCGCTGCAGATGGACTCGACGCTCAACTACGCGCTGAACCGCAGCACATTGGACACCACGGCCGCCGACACCAGGATCGACAGCCCGTACAACAGCTATGTCCGCCAGGGGCTGCCGCCCACCCCCATCGGCAATCCGGGGGAACACGCGTTGAACGCCGCGGTCGGCCCACCGCCGGGCGACTGGCTCTACTTCGTCACCGTGGCCCCTGGCGACACCCGGTTCACCGCGGACTACGAGGAGCATCTGCGCAATGTGGCGGAGTTCAACGCCAACCGTGCGAAGGATCGTTCCGGCTGACCGAGACGCGAGCCACCCGGCGTCGCGCCCGCCTCTCAGACCAGGGCCGGTTCCCGCTGCAACAGCCGCTTGATCTCCCGGACGGCTGCCCGCCCCGCACGGTTGGCGCCGATCGTCGAAGCCGACGGCCCGTAACCGACCAGGTGGACGCGGGCGTCCTGCACGGTCCGCGTCCCGTCCATCCGTATTCCGCCACCGGGCTCACGCAGCTTCAGGGGCGCGAGATGGTCGATCGCCGCGCGGAAGCCGGTCGCCCAGAGGATCACATCCGCCTCCACCGACCGCCCGTCGTCCCAGGCGACACCGGTCGGTGTGATCCGGTCGAACATCGGCAGCCGCTCCAGGATCCCTTCCTCGCGGGCACGCCTGACCGCGTCGTTGAGCGGCAGCCCCGTGACCGAGACAACGCTCTGCGGCGGCAGCCCTCTGCGCACCCGCTCGTCGACCATGGCCACGACGGCGCGGCCGACGCCCTCGTCGAAGGGGCCCTCGCGGAACACGGGCGGCCGACGCGTGACCCAGGTCGTGGCCGCCGCGTGGTCCGCGATCTCCATCAGATGCTGGGTCCCCGACGCCCCGCCGCCCACCACGATCACCCGTTGCCCCGCGAACGCCGCGGGCCCCGGATAGTCGGCGGTGTGCAACTGCCGTCCCCTGAACGTCTCCTGGCCCGGGTACCGCGGCCAGAACGGACGGTCCCAGGTGCCGGTCGCGTTGATCAGGGCGCGGGTCGACCAGATGCCTTCCGACGTCTCCACCAGCAGCCGCCCGCCTTCGCCCTCGCGTACGGCTGTCACATCGACCGGCCGGTGGACCCGCAGACCGAAACGGTCCTCGTACCGGGTGAAGTAGTCGCCGATCACCTGTGACGAGGGCCGGGTGTCGTCCGCGCCGGTCAGCTCCATGCCCGGCAGCGCGTGCATCCCGTGCACCCTGCCGTACGTCAGCGAGGGCCATCGGAACTGCCAGGCGCCACCGGGCCGCGGCGAGTGGTCGAGCACCACGAAGTCGCGGTCCGGAACCAGGCCGGCCCGCCGCAGATGGTAGGCGCCGGACAGGCCCGCCTGTCCGGCGCCGATGACGACCACGTCACGCGCCCCGAAGCTGTTCACGCTTCTACCAACTACCCGGGGGTCGCGGATCTTCCCGGACCGGGTCCAGAGGATCTTCCCGGACCGGGCCTAGAGGAAATTGACGCCCTGGGCGAGAGGCAGGCTGTCCGAGTAGTTCACCGTGTTCGTGGCCCTCCGCATGTACGCACGCCACGCGTCCGACCCCGACTCGCGCCCGCCGCCGGTCTCCTTCTCGCCGCCGAACGCGCCGCCGATCTCGGCACCGGATGTGCCGATGTTGACGTTGGCGATGCCGCAGTCGGAGCCGTCGGCGGCCAGGAAGCGCTCCGCCTCGCGCTGGTCCTGGGTGAAGATGCTGGACGACAGGCCCTGCGGCACCCCGTTCTGCAGAGCGACCGCCTCCTCCAGGGTCCGGTAGGTGAGGACGTAGAGGATCGGGGCGAAGGTCTCCGTGCGCACGACCTCGGTCTGGGCCGGCATCCGGACGACCGCGGGCCGCACATAGACCGCGTCCTGCGGCTGCTCCGTCGGCTGACGGTCGCCCCCGGTCAGGAGCTTTCCGCCGTCGGACTCGGCCGCGGCCAGCGCCTCCAGCATCGCCCCGTGCGCGGCGGCCGAGATCAGCGGGCCGACCAGCGTGCCCTCCTGGAACGGGTCGCCCACCGCCAGCTGCCCGTATGCGTGCACGATCTTCTCCACCAGCCCGTCCGCGATGTCCTCGTGGACGATCAGCCGGCGCAGGGTGGTGCAGCGCTGGCCCGCGGTGCCCGCCGCCGAGAAGACGATGCCACGCACCGCCAGGTCGAGATCGGCGGAGGGCGTGACGATCGCGGCGTTGTTGCCGCCGAGCTCCAGCAGACAACGGCCGAAACGGGCGGCCACGCGCGGCCCGACCTCGCGCCCCATCCGCACCGACCCGGTCGCACTCACCAGTGCCACGCGCGGATCGTCGACCAGCCGTTCGCCGAGCTCCCGCCCGCCGAGAACCAGCCCGTGCAGCCCAGCGGGCGCACCGGTGTCCGCGGCGGCCCGTGCGAGCAGCGCGTCGCAGGCCACAGCGGTCAGCGGGGTGAGCTCCGAGGGCTTCCAGATGACCGGGTCGCCGCACACCAGGGCGATGGCCGTGTTCCAGGACCAGACGGCGACCGGGAAGTTGAAGGCGGAGATGACGCCGACGACGCCCAGCGGATGCCAGCTCTCCGAGAGCCGGTGCCCGGGGCGCTCCGAGGCCATGGTGCGCCCGTACAGCTGACGGGAGAGACCGACCGCGAACTCGCAGATGTCGATCATCTCCTGCACCTCGCCGAGCGCCTCGGAGCGGATCTTGCCCGCCTCGACGGTCACGAGATCGGCCAGGTGCTCCTTGTGCTCGGTGAGCAGCTCACCCAGCCGCTTGACCAGCGCACCGCGCTGCGGCGCCGGTACCGTACGCCACTGCCGGAACGCCTCGTCGGCCGCGCCGATCGCCGCGTCGACCTGCTCGGGTGAGGTCTCGGGCAGGGTGAAGAGCGTGCCACCGGTCAGCGGCGAGCGGGCGATCACCTCGCCACCGCCCTCGGGCAGTTCGGCGCCGCAGTGCCGCAGACTCTCCCGGGCGAGCGAGCGCAGCGAGTCGTTGTCGGGGAGCTTGATGCCGTTGCTGGTCAAGGCGTGTCCTTGGGGGTTTGGATGGCCTCACGGGCCTGCCGTAGTGAACTGTCCTGCTGAGCCGCGTACAGCTCGAAGGGGTCGTGGACCGGGCGCTCCAGCACGCCCGAGAGCCACTGCTGGTCGTAGTGGGCGGCGATGGCACCGGTGTCCCGGGTGCCCTCGTCGGTGAGGTTGGACTGGAAGATCCCGGCGGCGGACCTGGGCAGGAAGTCCTCGTAGACGATCGGGTCCGCGGTCAGCCAGCCGCCGTCGAGCAGGCCCGCCAGGTCCTCGGGCGGCCGACGGCCGTCGAGCGGCCGGCCGGCTGCCGGCTCGAAGCGGAAGAACGCCTTGTTCTCGACGGCCAGTTGACGCTCGGTGCGGGGGAACCGCGCGGACCACGCCTCGGCCGGTTCGCCGACGAGTTCGTCGTAGAGTGCGCGGCCGGCGCAGGTGAGCGCGATACCGCGCGCCTCGACCTCGCCGAACCGTACCCGCAGGGCACCGTCGCCGAGGCTGCCGTCCGCCTCGCGGAAGCGCCTCGCTTCGGACAGTGCCCGGAACGACGTCTGGCGCAGGAGTACATCAGGACCGTCCCAGCGAGGCGGGCCCTGGATGCGGTCGATCATCGTGATCCCGCGCTCGCCCATGCGCCGGTAGAGCTCGTCGATGTCCAGCACCCGCGGAGTGAGGTGGTTGACATGGGTGCTCGTGACTCCGCCGATGTCGGCGGCGACGGCGGAGATCCGCTCCAACTCGCCGTACCAGCCGCGGTCCACCGGCTCCGGCGACAGCTCGAACGCGGCCACCGCCAGGGACAGGAAACGCTCCGCCGCCGCCTCTTCGAGCCCTTCCTCGCGCTCGGCGCGGGACGCCAGATCCAGCAGCTCCGGCGGGAAGAGCTCGCGGCGGCCGAGGA
The DNA here is from genome assembly GCA_963836215.1 of uncultured Actinomycetota bacterium. GTDB lineage: Bacteria > Actinomycetota > Actinomycetes > Streptomycetales > Streptomycetaceae > Streptomyces. The sequence continues at coordinate 941,741 of CAWIIU010000005.1, read as the reverse complement.
AGGACTCCAGCCGGGCCTCGAGGTCCGCGTCGAAGAACCGGCGGTCGGCGGTGGTGAGCATGGAGGTGAAGACCCGGAAGGGGTTGCGTTCCAGTTCCTCGGCCGCGACGGGGCGGAAGGCGGTGGAGACGACGGGTACCGAGCTGGCGGCGGCCTCGCGCAGATCGTAGAAGCCGACCGGCTGCATACCGAGCGCGGCGAAGATCCGGCCCGCCTGACGCATCTCGCGCGGGGTGCCGACCCGGATCGCACCGTGCCGCTCCGCCGTGACCCGCTCGATGCCACCGAGGCGCCCCGTGTCGCCGTTCCTGGTGATCACCTCGTCGTTGACCTGTGCCGACACCTCCAAGAGGGTGGTGTACGCGGGGACTTCGGCTCCGTACATGTCGGAGAGCCGACGGGCGAACGCCGCCCGGAGCCGCCAGGTCGGGATCATGCGGTCCTCCTCGTCGAATCGATGGGCGTCAGATGATGTGGGCCTCGGGGCGGGCGGCCGTGCCACTCCCTTCGAAGCGGGCGGCGGACAGCGGAGCGACATCGATGAACGGTGTCCGGTTCAGCCAGAGATCGCGGACGACCTCGCCGACCGCCGGTGCCTGCAGAAAGCCGTGCCCGGAGAACCCGGTGGCGTAGAAGAAGCCGTCCACGCCCCGGTCCCGTCCGATCAGCGCATTGCGGTCCGGCGTCATCTCGTACAGACCCGCCCAGCCGCTCCTGGCGTCGAGCCACGCGAGCGCGGGTGCCCGCCACAGCGCCGCCTCGCGGAACGGCTCCAGCCACTCGCGGCTGAACTCCCGCCCGAAGCCCGGCTTCTGACGGGGGTCGGAGAGCCCGAGGACCAGTCCGCCGGCTCCGTCGTTGTGGAAGTACATCGACGAGGAGAAGTCGAGCGTGAAGGGGATGCGCGGCGGAGCCGGGTTGAGCGGGCCGGTCAGCGCGATCTGCCGGCGCAGCGGGGTCACCGGAAGCCGCACCCCGGCCATCGCCCCCACGGCCGCCGACCACGGGCCCGCGGCGCACACCACCGTCCCCGTGCGGACCGTCCCCGACGCCGTGCACACGGCACGCACCCGGCCGCCGTCGGTGTCGATGCCGGTGACGGCACAGTGCGTACGGATCCGCGCGCCGAGCCGTCGCGCGGCACGCAGATAGCCGTGGACCGCCGCCGCGGGCAGCGCGTAGCCGTCGCCGGGGGAGTACGCGGCCGCGACGATCGACGCCGGGTCCAGATAGGGGCACAGCGCGTGCGCCTCGCGCGGGGTGAGGATCCTGCTGCGCACCCCGAGTTCGTTCTGCACGACGACGGCCCGCTCGAACGTGGCCACCTCCTCGGCCGTGCCGAGGAGGAAGAGGTACCCGACGTGTTCGATCCCGATGTCGGCACCGGGGCGGGTGGCGAACTGCCGCCACGCCTCCAGGCTGCGCTGACCCAGGCCGATGTTCAGCGGATCCGAGAACTGCGCCCGTATCCCGCCGATCGGCTTGCCGGAGGAGCCCGACGCCGGCTCGTCGCGTTCGAGCACCAGCACGTCACGGACGCCCGCCTCGGCCAGATGGAAGGCGATGCTCGCCCCGATGACGCCACCGCCGACGATCACGACCTCCGCGGTCGCGGGGAGTGGCGCGTAATCGGCATCAGAAGCGCTGTGGGCCATGAAGGGCCGTCCCGTCTGCTCTGTCGGCTCCGCTGCCGGGTCGCACGTTTCCCGGAGGGATGCATCCATGGTGGACGCCGCCGACTCTTCGCGTCCATTGACAGTTACCGCAGTCGATCTTTTAGATCTCCTGCATGGAACTCGGTGGAGTGCATCTGCGGGCACTGGTCGAGCTGGCGCGATGCGGCACGATGACAGCCGCTGCCGCGGCCCTCGGATACACGCCCGGCGCGATCTCGCAGCAGATCGCCCAGCTGGAGCGGACGGCGGACGCCCGCCTGATCCGCCGCGTCGGCCGCAGGGTCGAGCTCACCGACGCAGGCCACACCCTCGTGGTGCACGCCGGACGCATCCTGCGCGCGCAGTCCGAGGCGGCAGCCGCCATCGAACGCACCCGCACGGAGATCGAGGCGCGGCTGCGCCTCGGTGTCTTCGGCACGGCGGCCGCCGCCTTCCTCCCGCCCGCCCTGCGCTGGCTCGGCGAGCACCACCCGGGCGTGCGGGTCGTCAGCCAGGAGGTCGACGTCGACCAGGCACATGCGGAGGTGTCCGCGGGACGCGTCGATCTCGCGCTCGGCATCGACTACCCCGACGCGCCCGTGGCCCGGGACGAGGACTCCGAGCTCGTACGCCTCCACTCCGAGCGGTTCTCGGTGGCGGTCCGGGCCGCCGACGAACCGCCCCCGGGCACGTGCTGGCGGCTCACCGATCTCGCGGAGCGCGACTGGATACTCCCGGCGCCGCAGACGTACTACGGGCGAGCCGTGCGCACAGCCTGCCGCCGGGCGGGCTTCGAACCGCGGGTCGCCCACGAGGTCACCGACACCGCGACCTCACTCGCCATGGTCGGTGAGGGCCTCGGCGTCGCACCGCTGACCGGTCTCATGCTGAGGCTGCGCTCGCAGAACGTCGCGCAGGTCCCGCTCCACGACCGCGTGGAGCGCCATCTGGTGGTGGCCGTGCGCGCCGCGTCCCGCGGGCGTCCGTCGGTGGAGGTGCTCATCGAGGCGCTGCGCAGGGCGGCGACAGCAGCGATCTGAAGACGCGGATCCGGGGCCCGGCGTACCAAGATGGACCCATGCCCGCACCCTTCACCACCAAGATCCTTAATCTGCGCACCGGCTCCGACGAGACGGTGACCGATCTGACCCGCGCCTGCGAGGAGTTCCTGCGGGAGGCGGCGGACGGCCGTGACGGCCTGCTCAACGTCTTCGTCCCGCACGCGACCGCCGGTATCGCCGTGATCGAGACCGGCGCGGGCAGCGACGACGACCTGCTCGCCACGCTGCACACCCTGCTGCCGTCCGACGACCGCTGGCAGCACCGCCACGGAAGCCCGGGCCACGGCCGCGACCACGTCCTGCCCGCCTTCGTGCCCCCGCACGCGACGCTGCCGGTGATCGGCGGCCGTCTGGAGCTCGGCACCTGGCAGTCGGTCTGCCTGGTGGACACGAACACGAGCAACACGGACCGTCGGGTCCGATTGAGCTTCCTCGGCTAGTACGCCGTTTCGTCGAGATGCCGAGGCGAAGTCCCGGCGCGCCAAGTGATCCGTGGAGTGGTCGAGGAGCCGTCTCGGCTCCGCTGTCCGTACGCGGTGACGGGCGCGCCGGTGGCGTGGTGCTGCCGGTTCTCCAGAGGCGCGTGGGGGCCGATGCCCGACGGGCCGTCCCCTGAAGGATTTCGTCGGGTCCGCCGAGGCCGGCGCTTCTGACCGCTGCACGGCCTCGGGGCCCCAGAGGCCGGGATTCCCGGGGCAGCCGGCGCCTCGCCGACTGCCCCCGCGGCCCACGTGCCGGTGGGCGTGACCGGTCAGCCGGTGCCCCGCCCGCCGTTCGACGCACCGAAGAACTCGATCTCGGCCAGGGCGACCTGTTTGTCGGCGGAGGCACCGTGGGCCGAGCGCACGATGAACCGGACGGCGGTGACCTCACCGACCCGGAAGGGGATTCGCTGTGGGCCGGCGCCCTGGTCGAGGTGAGCGAGCGCGTGAACTTCGTGCCCTTGGCGTCGGTGATCACCGCGTCGACGCGGTGGGGAAGGGCCGACTGCGAGAGCTGGTCCGGGCGAATGGAGACACCGGGTGTGATGACCAGGTCCAGTAGCCGTGTGGGCCTTTCGAAGCGGGCCTCGAACCATTCTCCTTCCCCGGGGCCGTTGATCCCGGGGCCCCACCACGTGTTGTTCAGCTTGTCGACGACGAGTTCCGGAGCCTGACCCGCGTACGACTTCGAGGCGGCGACGGTGTTCGGTGAGACCGGGGCGCGCTTGGCGAAGTGATCGCGGACCGTGTCGACGACCTCACCGGCATGCAGGCCGGCGGCGGCCAGTGCAGACAGCACCAGCAGGTCGCGGCCGGCAACAGGCCGCGTACCGGCGGCCCCAGGGGCCTGTCCTTCGGGGTGCGCGAGACGGTCCCGGCCGGGGGCGGGGACCAGGTCAGGCCCGCACCACCGGGCTGCAGTGGCCCACCGAGCTCAGAGTCCCGTGACCTTGGCGCTCGCCGACAGCTCGTAGACCAGGGTGACCGTGCGGCGCCCGCCGGGTGGGAGGGTGACGTCCCAGGCGGCGATGCCCTCGGCGTCGACCATGTCGGGCGGCGGGGAGCATGAATCCTTGTGCAGGCGTATTTCCACCGCCGAGACCTCGGAGACCGGGATCCGCTCCCGAAGGACGACCACCCGCTCGTCGTGCTCCCCGGGGGCGGAGAACCGGGACAGATGCAGCCGGACCGTGCGGGTGACCACGGTCCGCTGGGCGATTCCGGCGGAGCCGCGCGACTCCTCGGCATGGCGGACGACCCGGTAGTCGTCGCAGCTGCCGAAGGCCAGCTCGACGGGAGCGCCGGGGGCGGTGAAGTCCAGCGTGCCGCGGCCGCTGAATCCGCTGCCGCGGACCAGGTCCACCGGCCCGGCGAGCAACGCGTGGCCGGACAGGTTGTCGAACCGCACCACCTGAGTGACCAGAGGGGACAACTCCGGTGAGCAGGCGTACTCACTGCGCGCGGCCGTGCTGAATGCGGAGAGCGGCACGCGGTGGGCGCGGCCGTCGCCGGGCACCGAGACCGGCGCCGTGGATCTCAACACCCGCGCCTCGCCGCCGTCGTCCACCCCCGGCAGGCCGAGCACCGGGGCCGGCCCGAGGTCCCCGATCTCCTCCTCGCGCAGTTCGACGTCGACCGTGCGGCGCTCCGCCGCGGAGCGGTCCTTGAGCGTCAGCGGGTCCTCGCCCAGCCGTGGTGGATCGGTGGCCAGCGCCGAGCGGGCCGTCGACAAGGTCAGCCGTACGTCCGACCAGTCCTCACCGGTGCGCTGCCAGACCATCGCGTCGGTCTCCAGCGTGAGGGAGTCCCCGTCGAGCACGGCCCGGTAGGCGGGCCGCCACAACGCACACGGGGTGAGGTGGCGCAGGCGCAGCCCGACCGGGCCGGCGACTGCGGCCTCCACGGTCAGCTCGACATGGCCGACCAGCTCGGCGGGCTCCTCCTCGGAGAGGTGCATGGCCCGCTGGGCTTCCCCGACTTCGGCAGCGGCGGCGGCCAGCCGGGCCTCCACGGTGCGGAGTTGCTCACCGTACGCGTCGCGCTCGTCGTCCACCCGGTCCAGTTCGCGGGCCCAGCGGGACCGTTCGGTCTCCCCGGAGCCGGCGCCTTCGCCGATCTCCCGCAGCAGATCGGCGGCGAGGCGGCCGAGCAGGTCGAGGCGCGCATGCAGCCGGTCGCGTCGCTGCCCCAGGGTCAGGAGCTCCTCTTCCAGGGCATGTACGCGGTGGCGCAGGACGGAGTCGTCGTCGGTGGACGGCAGCCGCCCACGCGGCGTCCAACTGCGGACGATCCGCACGTCGAGCACGGCGGCGGGGTGATCGGCGGTCAGCTCGGCATGGAGGGTCCGGTCGACGGCGAGCGCACTGACCGGCCCGAGACGCAGCCGCTGGACCCCGGCGTCCAGGTCGAGCACGACGGAGCGCTCGATGTGGGCACGGTCCTCGAGGCACGTGACGGCGGTGACGGGGAGGGCGATCGGCTTCGGGGCCGTGGACATGGCGTGTGTCAGCTCCTGCGGTTGCCGCCGACCAGGGCCTTGCCGGTCGGGATGCGGATCTCGTAGCCGCCGTCGAGGGCGGCAGTGGCGCCTGCGGGCAGCTCCAGACGCCAGACGCGGGTGCCCGGCGCATGGCGGTCGGGTCCCGTGCCTTCCTCGGGTGCCGTCCAGTCGGCCCGTTCCTCGATCCGGACGTCCGGATCGGAGGTGACCGGCACCCGCTCGCGGACCTCGACGGTGACGGGCCTCGCGAGCCGGTTGGCCAGCTCCACATGGACACGGTGGTCGAGCACGGTGGTGTTGTTGCGCAGGCCCGAGGTCGACTCGTGCAGGTTCGTACGGCGGGTGACCCGGATGCCCTCGGCCGGCCCGAGCCCCACCCGGCGGACACCGCCGGGGGCGAGCGTGGGCAGTGCGGCGGTCAGCAGGAAATCGTCGTCGACGGTGACCTCCACCGGGCCGGCCAGCAATGCCTGGTCGGTGGCGTTGGAGAGCACCAACGTGGCGTACACGGTCTGCTCCACGGACGGCACGCACAGGTACTCGGTGCGCAGGCCGACCGGGATCTCGCCGACGGTGACGGTGTGCCAGGTGCCGTCCGACGGAATGTCGGCACGGGCGGTGGCATCGAAGCGGTGGTCGAAGGAACCCGCCGACTCGCGGGGCCGCACGGCCTGTCCGGGCAGCGGAAGCGCGGCCACGGCCTCGGCGCGGCGGCGGTATTCGGCCGCCACCGGGTCGAAGGGGGAGCCGGGGAACAACCGGCCTCTGCGACCGCCCTGTTCGTCGGGGCCGCACAGGACGAGGGCGGCGTAGTCGAGCTCGGCGCCGCTCGGCTGCGGCGGACCGGCCACCGGTGCCGGAGGGGGTGGCGGTGCGGCCCGGCCAGGAGCCGCGGGAGCCATGGCGGGGGCACTCGCGAAGGACCTGTCGGCGCTGCGCGGCATGTCGCCCGGTCGCGCCCCGGCCGGCTGCGCGGGGGCGGGCATTCCGCCGCCGAAGTACTCCGGGGGAGCGCCGGCCGTGCCGCCGGGCACCGGGACTGCGGCCGGCGGACCGCCGTAGCCCTGTGGTGCCGGCGGTGGGGGAGGCGGCGGCGGTGGAACGGGACCGGACGCGAGGCCGCCCGCGGCACCCACGATTGTGGAGCCGGCTGCGACCGCCGCGGGTATGGCGGTCGTGGCTGGGCCAGGGCCTGCCGCGTCGTACCCGGAGAACAGGTCGACGAGCCCGGCCGGGGGCTCGCGCCAGCCAGAAGGGGCGGGGGCGGGCTGACTGCGCCCGATCCGGATCGAGCGGAGCCTCGGCAGGTCGGTCCGGCGCCGAAGATCCGCGGTGGCCAGGGCGACGCGCACGCCGGTCCAGTCCTCGCCGGTGCGCTGGGCGACCGAGGCGCGCAGCGCCAGACGGCCGCTGTTGTCGTCCTGACGGTGAGTGAGGCGGTAGGCCGGCACCCAGACGGCGCCCGGCACCTCGTATTCCAGTTCCAGCTCCACCTCCGCGTCCCCGGTGCCGTCGAGGGTCAGGACCGCGCAGACGGTGGTCTCCACATGCGCCGACGGCGCGTCGGTGGAGGCGCGGGCGAGCCTGTCGGCGGCGACGGTGAACTCGAGCTCGATGTCGCGCAGTGCCCCCTCCAGCTCCACGAGGCGGTGGTGCAGTCCCGTCAGCCGCTCGTCGACGAAGCCGGCGAGCTCCAGCCACGCGTCGACCGGGGTGCGGCGGTGCGGGTCATCGCGCCTGCGGGCAGGTGGGACCGGGTGGAGAGCCCTGACCTCCTCGATCAGGCTCAGCTGTCGGTCCCGGCGTCCCTGCGCCGCCGCGTACTCGTCCCTCAGCCGCTCGACCTCGCGCCGCAACTCGTCGGGCGTGCCCGTGCCGAGCGGCTCGGCCTCGACGTCCACCCGGGCCTCGGTGACGCGCACCCCGGTTGCGCCCAGGACTCGGGCCCGCAGCGAGCCCGGGTCCAGCGAGCGGGGCAGTCCCGTCACCCGCACCCGGCCGCCAGGCGACACGCTGCCCCGGGCCAGGCGGCGGCAGACCGCGCCCTGCGCGTACACCACGACCGAATCGAGGGTCGACCCGAACCTCTGTGCCGACTCAACCGTCATGTGCTCCGCCCCCCGCCGCGTCCACGCTGAGCGAAGCCTACGCCGGGGCGGTCAGTGCTTTCGCGTCGCATCAGAAGGACGGAGTCCAGGACCGCACGCCCTGGTGCCGAGCAGCGGATTCACGGCTCCTGCCGGGGCGTTGGCATGCACTGCACTGCGGCGGACGGCTTCGGGTTTCCCGCCCCCGAGAGCCGCTGCGCATGCCCTTTGCGAGGGCAGCCCTTCGGTCGGCCGGACCTGCCGTGGGGCCTGCCGGACGGATGGCGCCAAGGTGCCCACGGCTGCCCCCCGTTGCTACCGGCCGGTGATCCAGTCGTACGCCGTCTGTGCCGTGAACTCCCGCTGCCCGCCCGCGTACCGCAGCCCCGCCGCCCGGAACGCCGGGTCGTCCGCCGTACCCGCGACGTAGGGGATCGCGATGCACCGCATGCCCGCGGCGTGCGCAGCCGCCGCGCCGGGCGGGGCGTCCTCCAGCACCACGCAGTCGCCGGGCCGTACGCCCAGCCGCCGCGCCGCCTCGAGGAAGATGTCCGGTTCCGGCTTGCCGTGCGCGACCTCCTCCGCCGAGACGAGTGTGGTGAGGAAGGCGTCGAGGCCGGTGGAGGTGAGCACGGCCTCGATCGCGGCACGGGACGAACCGGAGGCCACCGCCATCGGAATCCCCTCCGCATGCAGCAGTTCCACGAGCTTCCGCATCTGCGGGTACACCTCGGTCGCCGCCGCGGCGAGTCCGAGATAGTGGCGGTTCTTGCCGGTCAGCAGCTCCTCGATCGGAGCCTCGATGCCGTACTCCTCGCGCAGCGTTTCGAGGGTCTCGCGCGTGCCGATGCCGATGAAGTCGGTGTGGCGTTCCCAGCTGAAGTCGCTCACGCCGTACTGCGCCAGCAGAATGCGCCCCGCTTCGTAGTAGTTCGGCTCGCTGTCCACCAGAGTGCCGTCGAGATCGAAGATGACCGAAGGGGTTCGCGCATGGCTCATGTGTTCCAGGATGCCAAGCCGGGGTTCAGGGTTGTCTGCCGGCCGCCAGGCCCGCCGACTCGACCAGCGGCAGCAGCCGGTGCGCGACGCGCTCCCGCAGCGCCATCTCGGTGCGCGTGCGCACCACGCCCGGCAGCTGGATCAGCCGCTGGATGACGTCCTCCAGATGTCCGTTGTCCCGGGCCGCGACGCGGGTCAGCAGATCCCCGCCCCCGGTGATCGAGTAGGCCTCGATGATCTCCGGGATCGCCGCCAGCGCGTCTCCGACGTCGTCCAAATGCCCCTGAGTGACCTCGATGTGCACGAAGGCGAGCACCGGATGGCCCAGGGCGGCGGGGGAGAGATGCGGGCCCGTGCCGGTGATGACGCCGTCGCGCTCCAGGCGGTCGATCCTCGCCTGCAGCGTGCCGCGCGCGATGCCGAGGACGCGGGCGTACTCGCGCAGGCTCGTCCGCGGCTGCTCGATCATCAGTCGCAGGATGCGGGTGTCGAGGGCGTCCACGGCCACGGTCCGTTGGCCTCCTGCTGGTCCGGTATTTCCACTGCTGACTGTACCAATGGCTCACTCCAAGGTGATCGAGTTGAGCCATTGACCTTCGAGATGCTTTCCTCTCAGGAGATGGCGCTGCGAAGTGCCGGACCGGCGACGGAGCCGGACCGGACCCGCGGCGCCTTTGCCATGCCTGCACAGGCAACGGAAGAGCAAGGGGGCGGGACGGACGTCGTGAAGAGCATGACCGGCGTGAAGAGGATGTTCAGCGCCCCCGATCCGGGGCGCGTGCGGCTGCGTGTCTCGGCGCGCGCGGTTCTCGGGGTCGGCCTGGCGGTGACGGCCGCCGAACTGGCCGGTCTCTCCCTCGTCGCCTCGATCACCGGCGGACTCGCGGCCCTGCTCGCGCTCTTCACCGTCGGCGACCCCACCGTGCGCCGCCAGGCGGCCACCACCGCGCTGCTGCCCATCGCCGGATTCCCGGTGCTGGCCCTCGCCACCACGCTGCACGGTCAGCCGCTGCTGCGCGCCGCGGCCTGGCTCGCGGTGGTCTTCTGCGGTGTCTACGCCCGCCGCTGGGGCCCGCGCGGACACGCGCTCGGGATCTTCGCGTTCATGATGTTCTTCGTCACCCAGTTCCTGCACGCGGTCCCCGCCCAGCTGCCGGAGCTGTACGCGGCGGTGGCCCTGGCACTCGCGTCCGCCTCCGCCGTCCGCTTCGGTCTGTGGTGCATCGAGCGGTACACGCCGCCGCCCGCCGCCCCCACGCCGCTCCCGGGCACCGGCCTCGCCCGCCCCACCACCCGCCAGGCCTTCCAGGCGACCTTCGCCTGCGCCGTGGCGATCGCCGCCGGACTGCTGATCTCACCCGACCGCTGGTACTGGGCCGTGGGCACCGCCTGGTGGATCTTCGTCAACACGGCGTCCCGCGGTGAGACGCTGGTCCGCGGCTTCCGCCGCGTCGTGGGCACCGTCACCGGCATCGCAGCCGGACTGCTGATCGCGATCCCCATCGCCGGAGCACCCGCGCCCACCGCCGCACTGGTCGCCGTCTGCGTCTTCGGCATCTTCTACACGGCCGCGCCCTCGTACAGCTGGATGATGTTCTTCGTCACGGTGATGGCCGGGCTGCTCTACGGACTCCTCGGCGTCCTGCACCCGGGCCTGCTGCTGCTCCGCTTCCACGAGACGGCCGTGGGTGCCGTCGGCGCGGCGCTGGCGGTCGCCCTGATCCTGCCCGTCACCACGCACGCCGCCACCGACGCCTGGATCCGCCGCGCCCTGACGTGCGTGCACGGCTGCACCACCACGGCCGCGCGCCGTCTTGCCGGGGATCTGAGCGCCGACCCCGCTCCGCTCGCCGCCGAACTGGAGCTGCTGCTCGGCCGCGTACGCCTCTCGCTCGCCCCGCTCGTCCACCCGCTCAGCCCGCGGCGCGCCCGCAAGGCCCGGGCCCGCCAGGTGATCGTGCTGCTCGACGACTGTGCGCGCGAGGTGCGGGGGCTCGCCGCGGTCGCCGCCGAACTCGCGGCCGACGAGCGCACCGCGGCCCACGACGCGCGGCTTGCCGCGGCCTGCCGACGGGTCGAAACCGCGGTCCACGCCCTCGTCCCGCCCTCGGCGCGGCCGACGAGCGAGGCGGACGCCTCCGAACGGGCGCCCCTCCATCACCTGCCGACCGACGCGGCACTCGCGCACCTTCACGCACTCGAGCAGGCGCTCGCGGATCTGGCCACGCCTCTGCGTACCTCCCCTCGCGCTCCCCTTGTGTCCGCCTGACCTGGGGCATGGACAGGGCGCACGTGAAGGGGGCATTTTCTCCGTGCACACAGAGGGTGGATCAGCGTGTTCGGGGGGTAACCACAGCGGCATCCGTGAAGGTTCCACGACCCGGGGGTGCGCACCATGGGGAAGTCACTGTTCAGATCCCTGCGTCGGACCAGCAGCCGCGAAAAGGCGGAAGAACCGCACGAACCGGCTGCCGCGCCACCGGGCCACTGCCCGGCCGGCCATCGCGCCCCCGCTGCCCGGACCACTGACCGGCCCGGACTCTCCGAAGAGGCCGAGGACTTCATCCGGCTCCACCACCGGGAGGAGCGGACCGGAGAGGATCCCGCGGCCCGGATAGCCGCCGTGCACCGGGAGATCGACGCCACCGGCACCTACCGGCACACCACCGGTGAACTCGCCTACGGCGCACGGGTGGCCTGGCGCAACAGCAACCGCTGCATCGGCCGTCTCTACTGGCGCTCCCTGCGCGTCCGCGACCGTCGCCACCTCGAGGACGCGGAATCCGTCGCCCACGAGGCGGCGGCCCACCTGCGCGAGGCGACCAACGGGGGCCGGATCCGCCCGCTGATCACCGTGTTCGCGCCGGACACCCCCGATCGCCCCGGCCCGCGGATCTGGAACGAACAGCTCGTGCGGTACGCCGGCTACCGGCACCACGACGGGAGCGTCGTGGGCGACCCGCGCAACACCGGCCTGACCGAACTCGCCCTCCGGCTCGGCTGGCCGGGCGGCCCCGGTACGCCCTTCGACGTACTGCCGCTCGTCGTCGAGGACGCGGACCGCAAGCCGCGACTCTTCGGACTGCCGCCGGACGCGGTCCTCGAGGTCGAGCTCGGGCACCCCGAGGACCGCTCCTACGCCGAGCTCGGTCTGCGCTGGCACGCCGTCCCGGCCATCGCCAACATGTGCCTGGAGATCGGCGGCATCTGCTACCCGGCGGCCCCCTTCAACGGCTGGTACATGGGCACCGAGATCGGCGCCCGCAATCTCGCCGACACCGATCGCTACAACCTGCTGCCGCGCATTGCCGAGCGGCTGGGCCTGGACACCACGACCGACCGCTCGTTGTGGAAGGACCGCGCGCTGGTCGAGCTGAACCGCGCCGTACTGCACTCCTTCGACCGCGCAGGGGTCACGGTCACCGACCATCACACCGAATCACGCCGCTTCCTCGCGCATGTCGACCGTGAACAGAGCCACGGGCGGGGGGTGGGCGCCGACTGGTCGTGGATCGTCCCGCCGATCTCCGGCTCGGCGACACCCGTCTTCCATCGCACGTACGACTCCACCGAATCGCGGCCGGCCTACGTCCACCATCCACAGGCGCAGGCCCGTGCCCACGGGGAATGGGGCGGGTGAGGACACTTGGTCTAGACCGCTGCTACCGTCGGGCCGGGGCACCCGGACATCAGCCGGATCCAGGGCATCAGTGGGAGGAACAGGCGTGGGCGACACCAGCACCGGTCGGGCATTCATCGGGTCCTTCACCTCGGCCGGAGGCCGCGGGATCATTGCCGCCGCCGTGGACGGGGAGACCGGTGCGCTGACCGAGACGGGAGCCAGCGACGCCGTGGCGGACCCCTCCTACCTGGCTCTCGCCGTCGCCTCCGGCGTGCCCGTCCTCTACGCGGTGTCCGAGACATCGGAGGGTGCGGTGGCCGCCTTCGACGTCCGCGGGGCCGCGCCCAGGCCGCTCGGCGGGCGGGTGCCGGTGTGCGCGGCGGGGCCGACGCACCTCACCGTCTCCGGCGGCCACCTGCTGACCGCCAACTACGGCTCCGGCAGCGTCACCGTGCTGCCCGTCTCGGCCGGCGGCGAGCCGGACGCGGCCAGTGGAGTCCTGCAGCACGAGGGCGCCGGCCCGCACCCCGAGCGTCAGCAGGCCCCGCACGCGCACCAGGTGGTGGTCGACCCCAGCGGGCGCTGGGTGCTGGGCGTCGACCTGGGCACCGACTCCGTACGCGTCTGCGCACTGGACCCGGAGGCCGGCGAGCTTTCCCTGCACGTCGAGACGGCGCTGCGCCCCGGCACCGGCCCCCGCCATCTGGCCTTCCACCCGGCCGGCACCCACGCCTTTGTGCTGAACGAGCTGGAGCCCACCCTCACCGTCTGCCGCTGGGACGCGGAGACGGGAGCGCTGGAGCCGGTGGGTGAGGTGCCGGTGCTGCCCGACGGCACGGACGGCCCTGTCTATCCGTCCGAGGTGGTCGTCTCCCGCGACGGCCGCCATCTGTGGGCCGCGAACCGCGGGCACGACAGCATCGCCGTTCTCTCGCTCGACGAGACGCGCGAGCGGGTGGAACTGATCACGACCGTTCCCTGCGGCGGCCACTGGCCGCGCGACCTGGCACTGGATCCGGCCGGCCGCAGGCTGTACGCGGCCAACGAGCGCTCCGGGGACGTCACCTGGTTCGACATCGACCCGGAGACAGGAGTGCCGCGCAGGGCGGGCTCCCTGACCGCCCCCGCGGCATCCTGTGTGATCTTCGCCTGACGCCTCACGTCACGAGCCGGGGGCCCGCACCGTGCCGGTGGTGCGGGCCCTCGCGCCCGGTGTACGAGGCGTCCGAGCCGTCAGCGGCTCGGCGAACCCTGCGACTGCGGCGCGATGCCCAGCGCGGTCGTGTACTGCGACAGCACCAGCTTGCCGATGGCCGGGTAGGCGCCCAGCGGCTCGGACGCCGCGCAGCCGGCCTCCTTCACGGCGGCGTCCAGCAGGCCGTCGGGCAGCTCCGGACCGATCAGGTACGGCGCAAGGGCGAGCTGCATCGAGCCGGAGCCGCGCAGCTGCTCGGCGATCGCGGTGACGGCGCCCTCCTGGTCCAGCGCGGCGGCCATGACGGGCACCGCGAGACGCGCGGCCAGCAGCATGCCGGTGATCCCGGCGGCCTGGACGGCCTCTTCGCCGCCCACCGTGGCCAGGACGATGCCGTCGGCGGCCGTGGCCACCGTGAACAGCCTGGCCCGGTCGGCGCGGGCCAGACCGGCCTCGGAGAGCCGCACGTGCATGGCTTCGGCCAGCAGCGGGTGCGGCCCGAGGACATCGGTGAGCTCGGCGGCGGCACGGCTGTCCATGACGGCCTGGCGGATCCGGCGCATCAGCACGTTGTCCGGGCCGGCGAGCAGAGGCACCACAACGGCGGCAGGACCCTCGGGTGCAGCCACGTCACGGCCGGCGGCCTTCGCGATCTCGTACCGCTCGATCCGGCGCGCGGCGGTGTGCGCGAGGACGGTCTCGAGCGTGGGGTACTCGGCGTCGTCGCCGTCCAGGTAACCGATGCCGACATCGAGGCCGGGCAGCTCGGACCGGGCGATGCTTATGACCTCTTCGGCAAGGCTGCGGGTGGCGGGCGCCGGGGCGCCGGGCACGGCGAGCACAAGCGCGGGCGCGCCCTCGGGAGCGGCCACGGGTTCCGGGCGGCGGTGCCGTCCGGACTGACGGGGTCGCGGCATTCGTACAGGCAGGCCGGATGCCGGCCCAGTGGGGGAGCTCATGGCGTCGCATGCTACTGGTTTTGTGGGTGCTGCTGTTCGGGGAGGGGTCGGTCAGGCGTTGTCTGCCCTGATTTATCCGATGCGTTTTGTCCGCCTCGTATGTCCCATTATGTCAGTACGTGCAGCAGCGTCGGATGGCGTGGCAGCCGAAGCGAACCGGTGACGAGGACGCTCGCGATGAGCAACGCCCCGGCCAGGGGGTCACCGGCCGCGGGCACGGCACGCGCGTACGGCAGCTGCGCGGCGAGTTCTGCCTCCAGCGGTACGAACAGGGGGGCGCCGAGCTTCAGCAGCCCCCCTGTCAGGGCGATGTCGGGCGCCTCACCGGCCGGCGGGCACACGGCCGCGGCCGCCTCCACGATGTGCCGGGCAGCCCCGGCCAGGATGCCGACCGCCACCTGATCTCCCGCGGCGGCGCATGCGGCGACCTGCGGCGCGAACGAGGCCAGGACGGCCGCCCTGTCGGTGCGCGGGTACAGCCGGCCCGGCAGCTCCTGCGGCGGACCGAACACCGCCTCCAGGGCCACCAGCAGAGCGGTGGAGCCACCGCGCCGCCCGTCGTGGGCGCGCATCGCCGCCTCGAGACCGGCCCGGCCGATCCAGGCCCCGCTGCCGCAGTCCCCGAGCAGATGGCCCCAGCCGTCGGCCCGCCGCCAGTCCGACAGATCCGTGCCCAGGGCGATCATGCCGGTGCCGGCGGCCACCACCGCACCGGGCCGCTGGCCCAGGGCACCCGCATAGGCAGCCACGGCGTCCGCGGCCAGCGCCAGAGTGCCGGCTCCCAGTTCCCGCGCCAGCGCCGCGGGCAGCTCGGCACGCAGCCCGTCCCCGAGCGTTGCCATCCCGGCTGCGCCGACCGCCACCGCGGACACGGCGGAGCCGCCGGCCCGATCCAGCAGGGTGCGTGCCATGGGCAGCAGCTGTTCCAGGAAGTGCGCGGCGTCGATGCCCCGTGCGCCGGTGCGTACCGGCTCGCGCGACTCGACGGTCTCCGCACGCGCGGGATCGGACGCGTCGGCGAGGGCCACGCGCAGCCCGGAACCGCCGGAATCCACCCCGAGGACCCAGCCGTCGGTCACGGAAGCCGCCATTCGACCGGCTGCGCACCCTGGCGCTCGAGCAGTTCATTGGTCCGGCTGAACGGGCGCGAGCCGAAGAAGCCGCGGTCGGCGGACATGGGGGACGGGTGCGAGGACTCGATCGCGGGGAGGTCGCCGAGCAGCGGGCGCAGGTTGCGGGCGTCGCGGCCCCACAGCACCGACACCAGAGGCTTGCGTCGCGCGACGAGCGCCTTGATGGCCTGCTCGGTCACCTCCTCCCACCCTTTGCCGCGGTGCGCCGTCGGCTTCCGGGGGGCGGTGGTCAGCGCCCTGTTGAGGAGCAGGACCCCCTGGCGCGTCCAGGGGGTCAGGTCCCCGTTGGAGGGACGGGGGTGCCCCAGGTCCGCGTGCATCTCCCGGAATATGTTGTCCAGGCTGCCCGGGACCGGGCGCACCTCGGGTGCCACCGAGAAGCTCAGCCCCACGGCATGACCCGGCGTCGGGTAGGGATCCTGACCGACGATCAGGACGCGTACGTCCTCGAACGGCTGCTGAAAGGCGCGCAGCACATTCTGTCCGGCCGGCAGATAGGTGCGTCCGGCGGCGATCTCCGCGCGCAGGAAGTCGCCCATCGCGGCGATGCGTTCGGCCACCGGCTCCAGGGCGTCGGCCCATCCCGGCTCGACAATGTCCTTCAAGGGTCGTGCTGCCACGGGGCGCCACTCTAGCGGTGCCCGGACCCTGTCCTTCAACTCATGGCCGTGGCCCGCACGCAGAGCACATCCGGCAGGTGGTCGGCGAGAAGCTGCCAGCTGTCGCCGTCGTCCGCGCTCCCGTAGACCTCGCCGTTGCGATTGCCGAAGTACACCCCGGCCGGGTCGGCGTCGTCGGTGCACAGGGCGTCCCGCAGGACGGTGCCGTAGTGCTCGCCCTCGGGCAGGCCGGCCGACAGTGCCTCCCAGCTGCTGCCTGCGTCGTTCGTGCGGTAGACGCGGCATCGACGGCCGGCCGGCACCCGGTCGGCGTCCGCGGTGATCGGGAAGACGTAGGCGGTGTCGCGGCGGTGCGGATGGGCGGCCATCGCGAAGCCGAAGTCCGACGGCAGTCCCTTGCCGATGTCGGTCCACTCGCCGCCCGCATCGTCGCTGCGGAACACGCCCCAGTGGTTCTGCAGATACAGCCGGTCCGGATCGCCCGCGTCCTGGGCGATCTTGTGGACGCACTGCCCGAACTCCGGGTTCGGGTCGGGCAGGAAGACCGCGGACACGCCCTTGTTCGACGGTGCCCAGCTCGCGCCGCCGTCCTGCGAGCGGAACACACCCGCCGTCGACACGGCGACCGTCACCGCCTGCGGATCGCGGTGATCGGTCACCACCGTGTGCACCGCTTCACCGCCGCCGCCCGGGACCCACTGCGAGCGGGTCGGGTGCTCCCACAGCGGCCGTACCAGCTCGAAGGTCTCGCCGCCGTCGTCCGAGCGGAACAGCGCGGCCGGTTCCGTGCCCGCGTACACCACGTCCGGGGCAGCGGGGCCGGCCGGGTGCAGCTGCCAGACGCGCTCCAGGGATGCCTCGGTGTCCTTGGGGAACTTCACCGCCGGTTTCGCCGGCTCCACCCAGGTCCTGCCGAGATCGTCGGAGTGGAAGACCGACGGCCCCCAGTGGGAGCTGTCGCCGCCGACCAGGATGCGGGGCACGCTTCTGCGGGTGTCGATGCCGATCGAGTACACGGCCTGCGCGTTGAAGTACGGGCCGTCGAACTCCCACGATCCGCCGCTTCTGCGGCCGATGAAGAGTCCTTTGCGGGTGCCTACGGTGAGCAGTACATCGGTCATGGTGCGGTGCCTCCAGGACGCCGTTGTCTCGGATACGGGCCAGTCTGCACCCGGCCACCGACAGTGGCTCGTGGCCGGAAGCCGTCGCAGCTCACAGCGCCCTGTCGGCGAGCAGCGCAATGCGCCTCCCGGTACGTACAGAAGGAGACCGCCCCGGAGGCCGAAACTCATCGGCGCCGCGCCCGCGGGCATCCGGACAGCGCGGAAGCGGCGCCCCCGACAGGGCGCCGCTTCGCGTCTGCGCAGGTCAGACGGACCGGTGGTACTGCTGCGGCACATGGACCTCGCCGCCGAGCTCGCGGGCCGCGTGCCGGGCCCAGGACGGGTTGCGCAGCAGTTCACGGCCGAGCAGCACGGCGTCGGCCTCGCCGTTCGACACGATCTTCTCCGCCTGCTCGGCCTCGGTGATGAGGCCGACCGCGGCCACCGGCAGCCCGGTCTCGGCCTTCACCCGCGCGGCGAAGGGCACCTGGTAGCCCGGACCGACCGGGATGCCGACCCGCGCGGCATTGCCGCCGGAGGAGACATCGAGGAGATCGACGCCGTGCTCCTTGAGCAGCCCGGCGAGCCGTACGGTGTCGTCGGCCGTCCAGCCGGCATCGTCCAGCCAGTCGGTGGCGGAGATCCGGAAGAAGAGCGGCAGTTCGTCGGGCCACACCGCACGCACCGCGTCGACGACGGCGAGCGGGAAGCGGGTGCGGTTCTCGAAGGAGCCGCCGTACTCGTCCTCCCGGTGGTTGCTGTGCGGGGAGAGGAACTCGCCGATCAGATAGCCGTGGGCGCCATGGATCTCGGCGACCTCGAAGCCCGCGTCGAGCGCGCGGCGGGCCGCGTCCGTGAACTGCCCGACGATCTGCTCTATCTGAACTGCCGTCAGCTCGTCCGGAACAGCGTGCCCCTCGTCGAAGGCGAGCGGGCTGGGCGCGACCGGCTGCCAGCCGTCCTCGTCGGCGCCGACGGGACCGCCGCCTGCCCAGGGGCGGTCGGTCGACGCCTTGCGCCCGGCATGGGCGAGCTGGATGCCCGGCACGGTGCCCTGGCCCTTGACGAAACGGGTGATCCGGCGAAGGGCCGCGACCTGGGTGTCGTTCCAGATCCCGAGGTCCGCGGGGCTGATCCGGCCCTCCGGTGCGACCGCGGTCGCCTCGACGAGGAGCAGGCCGATGCCACCGGCGGCGCGGGCCGCGTAGTGCGCGAAGTGCCAGTCACCGGCGACACCGGCGTCCGGCCCGGACGTCTCTGCCGAATACTGGCACATCGGCGCCATCCAGGCGCGGTTGGGGATGGTCAGCGATCGCAGGGCGAAGGGCTGGAACAGCGCGCTCACGGCGGACTCCATTCGGGGCGGGGCAGGGGTTCGTCCGGCGAACCGGTCGGTTGCATCCGACCGGTCGACCGTTACTACGATAACCATCGTAGTACGGCACCTGTCAAACTACGATGAGTCTCGTACAATGGAATCCCCGTACGAAGTGGAGCCGCCGTGACCACCGCGACAAGCCCCCGGTCCCTCGCCCATCCCGCGCGCGAGGAGATCCGTCTGGAAGGCGTGCTGCACGCGCTCTCCGACCCGATGCGGCTGCGCGTGGTGAGCGAACTCGCCGAGAGCGACGAGACGCTCTCCTGTTCCTGTTTCGAGCTGCCTGTCAGCAAGTCGACGACCACGCACCACTTCCGCGTTCTGCGCGAGAGCGGTGTGATCCGGCAGACGTACCAGGGCACGGCGAAGATGAGCGCGCTGCGCCGCGACGATCTGGACGCGCTCTTCCCCGGACTGCTCGACAGGGTCCTCGCCGCGGCGGTCCGGCAGTCGGACCGCCTCGGCAAGGTCTAGAGGCCTGGGAACCGCTCAACGCGTCGGCTCGCCGATCGCGGCTGCCAGCAGGCCCTCCCAGTCGGAGAGCTTGACGGAACCCCGCCCGAGCGCCGCCCCGAGTGCCGCTTCCGCCGCCTCGATCGACTGCCACCCCTCCCACAGCACGGGCCGGTGTCCCGACGTCCGCAGCTCCGCCAGCGGATCGTCCGCGACCGGGCGCAGGGCGAGCGCCGCGGCGTCCTCCAGCAGTGAATTCACCGTCTCCTTGGCGCACGGCCGGTTGGTGCCGATCACTCCCGTCGGACCGCGCTTGATCCAGCCCGCCACGTACTCACCCGGAGAGGGCACCCCGTCCCGCAGCACCCGCCCGGCCGTGTGCGGCACCGTCCCGCGCGCCGCGTCGAACGGAAGGCCCGGCAGCGGCACTCCGCGGTAGCCGACGGCACGCAGCACCAGCTGGGCCTCGATCTCCTCGTACGCCCCGGTGCCGCGCACGCCTCCGTCGCCGTCCGGCACGGTCCGCTCGAACCGTACGGCCGCGACCCTGCCGCCCTGCTCCACGAGTTCCACGGGGCGCAGGAAGAACCGCAGATGGATGCGGCGGTCGTGTTCCCGGGGCGGCTGCTCCGTCCAGCCGTGGACGACGTCGATGTTCCGCCGGTTGACCGCGGGCAGGGCGTCAGCGAGGGCGTGTGAGACGTCCGCGTACGCCGGGTCGAGAGCGAGGTCCGCCGGTTCGACGACCACGTCGGCCGAGGGCAGCGAGCCGAGCTCCCGCAGCTCCTTGGTGGTGAACTTGGCCTGCGACGGGCCGCGCCGGCCCACCATGTGCACATCGCGCACCTGGCTCAGCGACAGCGCGCCGAGCGCGCGCTCCGGCACATCGGTCGGCCGCAGTTCGTCGGCGCCCCGCGCGAGGATGCGGGCCACGTCGACGGCCACATTGCCGACGCCGATCACCACGGCCGAACGGGCTCCGAGCACGAAGCCGTTCCCCGCGGCGTCGGGATGGGCGCTGTACCAGGAGACGAAGTCGGTGGCGGAATGGCTGCCGGGCAGATCCTCGCCGGGAATGCCGAGCCTGCGGTCCCTGGCCGCCCCCACGCAGTACACGACCGCGTGGTACAGCTCCAGCAGACGGCCGGGGTCGAGTCCGTGCGCCCCCACCTCGATGTTGCCGACGAAGTCGATCCGCTCGTGCTCCAGCACCATGCGGAGGTTCTTCTGCAGTGACTTGATCTTTTCGTGGTCGGGCGCGACCCCGTAGCGCACGAGTCCGTAGGGGCAGGGGAGCCGGTCCAGTACGTGCACCCGCACATCCGGGACCTGACTCTGCTGGACGAGATCCTGCGCGGCGTAGACCCCGCTGGGTCCCGATCCGATGACGGCGACGCGAAGCACAGCTGCGCTCCTTCCCGCAGGGGGGTTCCAGCATCGCACCGGGACACGACGCTGTGGAGATGCGCTGACGGGGTGCTCTGCGGCGATCCGGCGTGCGTGCCGCCGCAGGGAGTACGGAATTGACTGGTTACGTGCTAATTGTGCAAGAAACTACGTTTCTTAACGCTAATGATCAGTATGACCCGATTCAGGCACTGCCGTTTCCGCCCGTCTGGGAGATGCAGGGCCACGGTTCGGTCACCACCGTCGAATCCCTGCCCGCGTACGAGAGTGCAGCGCCCTGGTTCAACGTCCGTCTGACCTTCGCGGACGGGGCGCGGCTGGACGTCGTGGCCGTCATCGACCAGGGGCGGATCGCGATCGAGGACATGCGCGCCGATCCGCCGCTGCCCCTGCAGGGCTTCAGCGTGCTCGCCGACCGGATCGGGGATCCGCTCGTGGACGCGTGCCGCGCAGCCGGGCAGCTCCCGCGGGAGGCGCCCGAGGACGCCGAGGAGTCCGGGGTGCCCGAGAGCGCCGTCGCCGAACCGGGCGGGAGTGCCGCCCGGCCGCCCGCCCGTCGGCGGGCGCGCTCTGCCGTGCCGCGCGGAAAGGCAGGCCGCCGGATCGCCGCCGATGTCTACCGCGGTGCCCGGCAGGCCGGGCGCGACCCCGTGCTCGCCGTGATGGGTGCGACCGGGCGCAGCCGCCGCCAGGCCTTGCGGCTGATCGCCGGTGCCCGCGACGAGGGGTATCTCCCGCCGCGCCACAACCGCCGCTAGGAGCGGGCCCGTCACATCTTGTGCATCCGGCCGATCTCGCTGGTCTGCTGCGCGATCACGTCGTTCGCCATCTCCTCGACGAGGACGTTGTTGCCCTTCGACAGGGCGTCCGTGGCCATGGTGATCGCCCCCTGATGGTGAGTGGTCATCAGCTTCAGGAAGAGTTCGTCGAACGCCGCGCCCTTCGCCCCGCGCAACTGGGCGAGTTGGGCCGCGGTCGCCATCCCCGGCATGGGCGCCGAGGCGTGGTCGTGACCGCCGTCCGCCTTCCTCCCGCCGTTGATTTTCAGCCAGCCGTTCATGGCGGCCACTTCGGGCTTCTGGGCGGCCGATATCCGCTCCGCCAGCCGCTTGACCTGCGTGGACGCCGCGCGATCCGGTACGAGGGCGGTCATCTGCAGCGCCTGGGCGTGGTGCTTGACCATCATGTGGGCGTAGGAGAAGTCGGCGGCATTCGGTGAGTCGTCCGGAACGGCCTTCCTGGCCTCCTCGGCGGAGAGTGTCTTGGCCGGCTCGCCCGGTCTGCCCGGTGCGACGACCGAGGGCCCGGTATCCCCCTTGGCCTTTGACGGAGCGTCGGAGTCCGACTCGCAGGCACCCAGGGCGAGTACGGCGGCGACGACGGCTGCCGCCATGGCCGGTCCGCGCACACCTGCGATCGGTCGGCGGTTCAACACGGAGACCTCCTGAGGCACTTGGGGTGGTTCATGACCGTCTTAGCATGATTCCGAACGCCCTTGATCAAACTCTTTCATTACGTCTCTGTTTCCATCTGTTGAGATGTACATGCAAGCGAAGATACTGCGGTGATGCGTGAACCGTTCAACAAGGAACGGATGCAAGGGAGGAAGCAGTGACCCTGTTGCACACCACCCGCGTTCGGCGCAGACGACTGGGCGTGGCGGTAGCCGCGACCGGACTTCTCGCCACGCTGCTGGCGGCCGGACCCGCGGCCGCCACACCCGACCCGGGGGACAAGGCCGCCCACAAGGGGGTCTCCTCGGGCCAGGCGGCGCACGACCGGGCCGCCATTGAGAACGACGAGATACCCGGCGTGGACGAGATCGTCCACAGTGACAACATCGAGCATCTCGCCAACATCCCCAAGGATGCGCTCAAGGGCACCAACTCGGACATCGCATTCCAGGGCAAGTACGCGTACTCCGGCAACTACGACGGCTTCCGGATCTTCGACATCAGCAACCCGAAGTCACCGAAGACGGTGGCGCAGGTGCTGTGCCCGGGCAGCCAGAACGACATCTCGGTCTCCGGGAACCTGCTCTTCCTCTCCACCGACTCCTCCCGCAGCGACAACTCGTGCGCCAGCGCGACGCAGCCCGCGACGGAGAAGTCGTCCTGGGAGGGTATGAAGATCTTCGACATCAGCGACAAGCGCAACCCGAAGTACGTCGCGGCTGTCGAGACGGCGTGCGGTTCGCACACCCACACGCTGGTGCCCGAGCGCCGCAACGTCTACATCTACGTGTCGTCGTACTCGCCGAACGCCACGTTCCCGGACTGCCAGCCGCCGCACGACGGCATCACCGTCATCAAGGTGCCGCGCAAGACGCCCGAGCAGGCCAGGATCGTGAACTTCCCTGTGCTCTTCCCCGGTGAGGGTCCGGACGGCGGTGGCAACCCCGGTTCGCCCACCAACCCGGGCGTCTCCAAGACCACCGGCTGCCACGACATCACGGTGCTCCCCTCGAAGGACCTGGCGGCCGGCGCCTGCATGGGTGACGGCATCCTGTTCTCGATCAAGAACCCGGAGCGTCCGAAGGTCATCGACCGTATCCAGGACAACGTCAACTTCGCGTTCTGGCACTCGGCCACCTTCAACCAGAAGGCGAACAAGGTCGTCTTCACCGACGAACTCGGTGGCGGTGGCGCGGCCACCTGCAACGCCGAGATCGGCCCGAACCGCGGCGCCGACGGCATCTACGACATCGTCGGCAGGGGCGACCACCGCAAGCTCGTCTTCCGCAGCTACTTCAAGATCGCCCGCTACCAGGCGGAGGCCGAGGTGTGCGTCGCGCACAACGGCTCCATCATCCCGGTGAAGGGCCGCGACATCATGGTCCAGGCCTGGTACCAGGGCGGCGTCTCGGTCTGGGACTTCACCGACTCGCGGAAGCCCAAGGAGATCGGGTTCTTCGAGCGCGGTCCCGTCACCCTCGACCAGGTGACCACGGCGGGCCCGTGGTCGGCGTACTACTACAACGGCTACATCTACTCGAACGACATCGCCAAGGGCCTGGACGTCCTGAAGATCAACGACAGGCGTACGGACCCGGCGAAGCGGGTCCGGCTGCCCGAGCTCAACGTGCAGACCCAGCCGGACTACTTCGACCGCGACTGATCCAGGATCATTCCCGAGTCGAAACGCGTGCCGCCGGGCGGTTCTCCGTCCGGCGGCACGCCCATCTCCCAGTCCAGTCCGTAGCGCTGGAAGAGCTCGGCCCGCAGCCGCGACAGAGGCATCGGGGCGCCCGGCAGCAGGATCGCGAAGACCGCTCCCATCAGCAGGGCGCGCAGCAACGGGTAGTCCACGTCGACCTGCCGGGAGCCGTACCGCTCCACCGTGACGCGCAGCAGTGCGGCCAGCCGCTGCTGCTCGGGGCACTGCACGAACCCCTCGGCCTGCAGCACGCCGGACATGTGCGTCCGCATGAGAACCGGGTGGTCGACGGTGAGCCCGAGGACGGCGTCGATCGCCCGGGCCAGAAGCTCCCGCCCGTCCTCGGCCGTCGGCTCGCGCTCCAGCGCCTCCTGGAGTGAGAGATGCATCAAGCGGTGCACGGCCGACTGCAGAAGCTGGCGTTTCCCAGGAAAGTAGTACGAGACCAGGCCGCGGGCGGAGCCTGCCCTGTCGGCGATGTCGGCCAGTGTGGTGGCTTCGTACCCGCGCTCGCCGACCAGATCCACGGTCGCCTGGAGGAGCCGCTCGCGGGAACGCCGACGAAGCTCTTCATTGACCGATGCGCTCCGCGGGGACATGCTTGACTCCTGCGTTGACTGGCTCCGAGCCAATATACTCAGCGCGTCCCGCTGTGCGGCTTTCAGGGCCAGGTCAGCGGGGCTGCTGCCCGAACCGGGCGACGCGGGGGATCGTCCGGTTCGGGTGGCTTTGTTGTGTCTTCAGTGTCTCTCCGGTTACCGGAATCGGGCCCCATGCTCGTGTCATCCGACGAGATCGAGCACGGGGCGCAGACCGTCGGGGCGTTCGTCGGCCGGCAGATGATCCACGAAGTGCACGGCGGATCCGAGCCGGGCGGCGCCGCCATCAGCGGCCGGGTGGTCGCCCACCATCAACACATCGCGGGGATGCAGTCCCAAGGCGTCGCAGGCCACCCTGAAGAGCCGCGCATCGGGCTTCTGGACCCCGTGCTCGTAACTCAGGGCGTAGGCGTCCACCAGGGCATCCAGACCGTGCGCGCGGAAGACCGGCCGCAGATCCCAGCCGACATTGCTCACCACCCCGATGCCCAGTCCCCGCTCGCGCAGCGCGCCCAGCACATCGAGGGCATCGGGGTACGGGCGCCAGGCCGCGGGGAGCCTGTGGCGCTCGTACAGCGCGTCGTAGAGACCGGGATCCGGCAGCGGCACCTGGCGGGCGAGACCGGTGTACGCCGCCCGGTGACGTTCCATGGACTCGTCGCGCGTCGCCCACAGCTCCGCCAGATGCGACGGGACGACGGTGGGAGTCGAACCACCGGGGAGCCCGCCGGCCGCGGCCAACTCCTCGGCGACGCGGGAGAACTCGGGCTCGGCCAGTGAGGTGCCGCAGACGTCGAGAGCCGCCCGAAGCCAGTCGCGCACCGACTCGATGCGAAAGAGCGTCCCGGAGAAGTCGAACAGCACACCCTTGATCGTCATGCGGCCGATCCTTTCCCGCTCACCGCTGCCGGGACAAGACCGCCCGCTCGTAGGCGACGATCACCACGGCCACCCAGCCCGCGCCGAGCAGCCAGCCGCCGAGGACGTCCGTCGGCCAGTGCACACCGAGGAACAGCCGGGTGAAGCCGACGCCGATCACGGACACCGCTGCCGCGACCACGGCCCACAGCCACCGCCGGCCGGTCACCCCCTGCCTGTCGAGCAGCCACAGCAGCAGACCGCAACCGATCACCGCCGTCATCGCATGACCCGAGGGGTACGCGGCGAAGTGGGCCGAGTCGACGGGGTCGGGCCAGCGGGGACGCTCGCGTCCCACGGCGGCCTTGATCGTCTGCTGAATCAAGGTGCCCAGCGCGCTGGCGGCAGCGATCCAGACGGCGAGCAGCCTCTCCCGTCGCCGCCACAGCCAGACCACGGCCACGGCGATCAGCGCCCGCAGGGCCCAGGGGTCCCACGCCCAGTCCGAGAGCACGCGGTTCGCGCGGACGAGCCCCGGCTCACCGACCGCCCATGCGTGCAGGCCGTCGGCCACCGTCCGGTCGAAGGACATCAGAGGGGACCAGGAGACCGCGACCAGAACCAGCAGCACGGCCGACAGCGCGGTGAACACCGCGGCGCTGCGGACCGGACCGGCCGGCGGGTCCGGAGCCGGGGGAGTGGTGGGTGCGGAGTGGGGCGAGTGCATAGGAAGGATCTTCCCCGCGAGGCGGAATGTACGGCTATCCCAGCGCGCGAAGTGCCGGCACGAACGCCACCAGCAGCGGAACCACCGGCACCATCGCGGCGGCCGCGGTCAGCCGCAGCCGACGGCCCGCCGTGAGCCGCGGTTCCGGCGTCAGCAGCCGGTTGACCCGCTGCGGCAGCTCGGCGTCCGGTGTGGGGCAGGGACCGAACACCCCGCGGTCCTCGTTGAGTTCGACCAGGGCCAGCGCGATCGTCAGCCGCCCGAAACGGCGGGATGCGACATCGTCGGCGGCCAGTTCCACCAGCCGGTGCATCTCGTCGCGGAACGCGGCGAACACGGGGATCTGCGGAAAGCCGTTGGCGAGCGCGGAGGAGCAGTGCAGCAGCCAGTCGTGCCGCGCCTGCGCGTGTCCCTGCTCGTGAGCCAGGACGGCATCCAGCTGACGGCCTTTCAGCCGTCGCAACGCGGCCGTGGTGATGACCAGTTGAGGTGCCGTGCCCGGCAGCCACCAGGCATCGGGCCGCTCGCCCTCCAGGACGACCAGGGGTTCGTCGCCGGGCTGTTCGCCCGGCAGCAGCGGGGAACGCACCAGCAGGTCCGTGCGCCGCTTCCTGCGCCGTGACCGGGCCCGGAAGATCTCCCGTGTGAGCATCGCGGCGGTCCACAGACCGCCGCAGGCCAGGACGACGGCGAGGACGGCGGACCACGGTCCGTTCGCACCCAGCGCGTAGGCCTCCACGACGCCTCGCGGGGCGGGCGCGAAGACCCGGCCCCGGACGAGCTGCCACGCCGCGGCGGCACTGAAGGTCATCGAGAGCGCGAAGGACAGCAGGACAGCCGCCACCACGCACTGCCACACCCACAGCGCCACCACCGGCTCGCGCTCCGACCAGTCGGCACGCGACACGAGCCGCGGGGCCACGACAGCGGCCAGTGCGCCGAGCATCAGCAGCACCAGGGAGACCAACATGCCGTCAGCCTATGAGCGAGCGCCTACTTGCGGGTATGGCCGGGCGCGCCAAGTGATGCACGACACGGGTTTCGTTGCGGATCATGAACCCACGTCCGGCGGTCAGAGCATCAGCAGCATGGCGAGCATCGCGACCCCCATGGCCAGCCTGCAGGCCGGTGCCAGTTCGGGCCGTGGATCCCAGGAGTGGTCCGCCGGCATTCCTGCGGCTGCGGGGACCAGGCGCACCCCCGAGCGCAGCACGTACACCACGTAGTACACGAGGAGCGCGCCGGTCAGCAGCGGCACCCCGGCCGTGGCGTGCGCGGCGTGAGCGCCGCCGGGCACCATCGCCGCGGCCATGTAGACCATCGCGAGCGAGCCGACGAGGTGGTGCAGCCGATGGGCGCCGTGGCGGGCGGGCCGCAGCGCGGCGACGGCGGCCGTTCCGAACACCAGCGCGTACATCACCCATGCCCACCCGGGCAGCGTGAGAAGGGCCTGGGGAACCGCCATCGCCGCCATGCCGAACGCCATGAGCGCCTCGTCGCCGGCAGCCCCGCGGCCGGCCCCGGGACATCCCCGCATTCGCACCAGGCAGTACGCACCCGTCGTTCCGCAGAGCGCCATGAGCAGCCATCCGGACATCGCGGGTCCGTGCACCCCGCACCTCCCCTTCGACGGTGTCGGGGGGTTCGATGCCCGGCGGCCGTGGCGCGTACGCGAGCGCACAGGGGTGCACAGGGAGCACGAAGCGGGCCCGGGCCCGCTTCGTGCCACCGGCTCGCGCGCCGGTGCCCGCGCCCCGGCTCAGGGGCGGTGGCGCAGGGGGTGATCGGCGGGGACCTCGACGATCGCGATCCGATGGCCGTCCGGGTCCGCGATCCACATCTCGATCAGCCCCCACGGCTCCTTCACGGGCGGTCGGAGCACCTCGACGCCCTGCCCGGTCAGGTCGCTGTGGACGGCCGCCACGTCGTCGACCTGGAGCCACAGCCGCGGCCCGGTGCCGGCGGGCGGCTCCGAACGGCCGGACAGCTCGAGGTAGCCGCCGCCGAGGAAGTAGACCGTGCCCCGTTCGGGGCCCGTACCGAATTCGCGGTAGACCGGGAGCCCGAGGGTCCGGCCGTAGAACCGCCGGGAGCGTTCCGGGTCGGTCGGCCGCAGCAGGATCCGGCTGCTCAGCACATGCACCATGACCCAAACCCTAGGCGCCTGCCCCGCAGGTAGTCTCGTGGCACCCGCACGCAGTTGAGAACGGAGAGCCCTTCCGATGGACAACGCCACCGCACCGCTTCGTGACTCCGGCGAGCTGACCTACCGCGACGCCGTCGACGCCGATGTGCCGGCGCTGGTCGGGCTGATCGAGTCCGCCTACCGGGGTGACGAGAGCCGGGGCGGCTGGACCACCGAGGCCGACATCCTCGACGGGCAGCGCACCGATCCCGAAGGTGTGCGCGCGGTCATCGGCAATCAGGGCAGCCGCCTCCTCGTCGTGGAGCGCGACGGGGAGCTGATCGCCTGCTGCCAGCTCGAACACCGTGGTGAGGCGGCGTACTTCGGCATGTTCGCCGTCCGCCCGACACTGCAGGGCGGAGGCCTGGGTCGACTGATCATCGCCGAGGCCGAGCGCAGCGCCCGCGAGGGCTGGGGCGTGCGCGAGATGCACATGACCGTCATCTCGGTCCGCGAGGAACTGATCGCCTGGTACGAGCGGCGCGGCTACCGCCGTACGGGAAAGCTGAGCCCCTTCCCGTACGGCAACGAGCGCTTCGGCATCCCGCAGCGCGAGGACCTCGCCTTCGAACTGCTGGTCAAGGACCTCACCGGGACGGAGTGAGCCCGGGCGCGCCGTCAGCCGGTCACGCCGTGAACCGGCCGGTGCGCCGGATCTCGGGCAGGTCGGTGGTCGCGCCGTCCAGTTCGAGCGCGCGCACCAGCCGCAGATGTTCCTGGGTGTTCACCACCCAGCCGATGACCTGGAGCGACTCGCCGTGCGCCTGCTCGACGGTCTCCAGGGTCAGCCGGCGGATGTTCAGCGCGAGCGCGCCCGCGTCCACGGCCTTCGCGCGGTCCACGATGTCCTCGCCCCAGCGGTCGGCGATCAGTACCGTCCGTACGCCGGGCGCCAGTGAGGCGATCTCGGCCACCGCGTCGTCGTGGAACGACGACACCGTGACGCGGTCGAGGAGATCCCGGCGCCGGATGACGTCGGCGAGTGCCCGTGCCGCGGCCACGTCCTTGATCTCGGCCTGCAGCGGTGCCTGCACGGCGTCCAGGACCTCCTCGAAGACGGGCACGCGCTCTCCGTGCCCGGCGTCGAGCTCCCGCAGCTCGGCCAGCGTCTTCTCGGCGACCGGGCCCTTTCCGTCGGTCGTGCGGTCCACGTCGGCGTCGTGCATGACGACGAGCGCGCCGTCCTTGCTGAGATGCAGATCCAGTTCGATGGCGTCCATGCCGGCCCGCTCGGCCCGGACGAAGGAGCGCAGGGTGTTCTCCGGCTCGACGCCCATGACCCCGCGATGACCGATGGTGAGGAAAGTCAAGATTCTCTCGCTTTCGTCGACGGCGGCTCCCGCGCGGCGCGGCCTGACAGCGCTGTGCGGCAAGCACGCAGCCTAACGGCCGGACACCGAGATGAAACCGCTCTCGCGCGGGGGAGTGGAACGGTCCGCTCTGACTCCCGCCGTCTCCCGGTGAAAACCGGTCACGCGGGCTGGGACAAGGTCTGCACGGGCGCGCAAGGGGTCCGGCTCCGCGGCGAGTTGCCGGCTCGGAGCCGGACGCTCCGACCGGCCGCGGGCGAGTGGCCGCCGCTCGCGTCACCCGCCCGTGGGCGCGTCTTACACGCCTTGACGCGATGTCAGCCCTGCGGGATCCGCTGCGGGCACGGACCGAGGACAGGATCATGAAGCGACAGGCCGCCCGCACGCCGGCCGCCCGCACGCCGACCGCCAACTCGCCGACCGCCTGGACCGCAGACAAGAGGGAGACCCTGATGACCGGTGTGACCGACCGGCTGACGCCCGAGGTGAGGCAGTACGTGGACGTGCTGACCGCGGCCTTCCCCGACATCGGGGGCACGGTGACCGATGCCGTGGAGGCGCGGCGGATCCTTGACGCCTCGCTGATGCCGTTCGGCCGGCCGAAAGTGGGCGGGGTCGCCGACCGTACGATCCCCGGTCCGGCCGGCGCGCCCGAGCTGCCCGTACGCATCTACCGGCCGCTCGCCGAGGCCGGGCCCGGGCCCTGGCCGACCGTGGTCTTCTTCCACGGCGGAGGCTGGGTCCTCGGCGGGTTGAACAGCCATGACCGCCTGTGCCGGCAGATCTGCCGGGACGCGGGCGCCGTCGTGGTCGCGGTGGACTACCGCCTCGCTCCCGAGGTGCGCTTCCCGGTCCCCATCGAGGACGCGTACGCGGCGGTGTGCTGGGCAGCGGACCACATCGGGGAGCTCGGGGGTGAGCCCGGGGCGCTGGTGGTCGCCGGGGACAGCGCCGGAGGCAATCTCGCGACCTGCGCCATGCTGCTCGGCCGCGAGCGGGGCGGCCCCGAGGTGGCTCTGCAGGTACTGGTCTATCCGGCGACCGACGCGGCCCTGGACACCGCCTCGCACCGGACGAATGCCGACGGCTACTACCTCACCGGCGCACATGTCCGCTGGTTCCGGGAGCAGTACCTCGGGCCCGACGGTGACATCAGCCACCCGCTCGCCTCGCCGCTGCGCGCCGATCTGACCGGCCTGCCGCCCGCCCACATCGTGACGGCGGGCTGCGACCCCGTGTGCGACGAGGGACAGGCGTACGCGGCCCGGCTCGCCGAGGCCGGTGTGCGGGTCACCGAGGCGCACTTTCCGGGCATGTTCCATGGGTTCCTGGCGCTGAGCAATGTGGTGGACGAGGCGAAGGAGGCGTTCGCCGGCGTGACGGAAGTCATTGCACAGACCCTGATCAACCGTAAACCTTCCGGCGATCATGGGCTTGGGAGAGAATAATTTCACTCAGGTCTACTTGTACGGGAGAACTGGGCATAGATACGGTGTCTTGACGCAGGTTCTCCCGTGGAGGAAGTGACATGACGGAAATTCTTGTGCAGGACGCCCCCAGTGCGCCCATACCCACCCGTGACCGGGTGGTGGACCACCCGGCATGGCCGCGGCTCAAGAATGCCGTTGAGGAGATCCGGCCCTGGCAGTCCAAGGACGGTTCGATCGATTTCGACGCCGAGGGCGCGCCCAGCCGTGTGTCCGTCCAGGCGGCACTGGACGCGATGCTGGACGCCGTGGAGGAGCTCTCCCCGCTGGTGCCGCACGATGCCGAGTACCACCGCGCGCTGGTCGCCGATCTGCACAAGTGGGCCGCCGAGGGCTTCGCGGTCCCGGACTTCCTGGACTCGCTGCTGGCCTTCCAGCCCGCTGCGGGCCGCGCCGACGGACTGCAGCACCTCGTCGTCTTCCCCATGTACACGCAGAACGGCAACCCTGACCGCAACTTCGAGGCCGTCGCGCTGCGCATGGTGTGGCCCGAGTGGCTCGCCGAGCTGGAGCGCACGCGCTACGACAACCCCCTGTTCTGCGGCATCACCTTCGAGGACTTCACTGCGGGCTACGACACGAACTCCGCGGTGCTCTTCCCCGAGACCATCGCCGTGCGCGAGGCTCCCGAGCGCTTCACCTGGGGCGGCATCTTCTGCGACCGCGAGGCCGCCCGCTTCCGTGCGGTGACGAGTGAGGCCGTACGCATCCTCGGCCTCGAGCTCCCCGACGACATCCGCGAGATGATCGGCGACCAGGAGCGCTGCCAGCAGGCCTTTGTGCTCTGGGACATGGTCCACGACCGCACCCACAGCCACGGCGACCTGCCCTTCGACCCCTTCATGATCAAGCAGCGCCAGCCGTTCTGGATGTACGGGCTCGAGGAGCTGCGCTGCGACCTCACCGCCTTCAAGGAGGCGGTGAAGCTGGATGCCGAGGGCAACAGCCACGGCCGCGATGTGCAGTTCGCCGTGCTCTTCGACCGCATGTTCCGCTTCCCGGTCACCGGCGAGCGCGTGCGCAACTACGACGGCCTGGGCGGCCAGCTGCTCTTCGCCTACCTCCACAAGCACGACGTCGTGCGCTGGACGGACAACACGCTGAAGATCGACTGGGACCGCGCCCCGCACGTCACCAACCAGCTCTGCGACGAGATCGAGAAGCTGTACCGCGACGGCATCGACCGCCCCAAGCTGGTCCACTGGTTCGCCGCGTACGACCTGGTCTCCACCTACCTCGCCCCGCACCCCGGCTCGCGCTGGGCGAAGGGCCCGGACGCCCTGGATCTGTCACAGCCTCCGCGGAAACTCGTCGACGACGTGCTTCCTGACGAGTTTCCGCTCAGCATGTTCTATGAGGCGCTCTCCAAAAAGCTGAAGACCGTGATCGCCTCCACCAAGGGGATCACCGCTGCAGCCGTGCAGCACTCCGGGGACGCCGCGTGAGTAATCGCACGGAGGAGGGCAGGGCCATGAACGCAAACGCCGACGCACCACTGGAAGGCGCCGTGGTCGCGGTGGCCGGCGCGGCTGGTCCTGCGGGCCGGGCGACCCTGCTGCGCCTGGCCGAGGCCGGTGCCACGGTCGTGGCATCGGACGCCGATCCGGCACGGCTCGCCGAGGCGGTCGACGCCGCCCGGTACGCCCACGGCGGCGCGACGGTCACCGGTGACACGGTCGATCTGCTCGACCTCGGGGCGACCCGGGAGTGGGCGGACAAGACGGAGAAGGAGTTCGGCCGGATCGACGGTCTTGTCCATCTCGTCGGCGGCTGGCGCGGCAGCTCCACCTTCGCGGAGACCGACCTCGCCGACTGGACCCTGCTCGAGAAGCTTTTGATCCGTACCGTCCAGCACACCTCGCTCGCGTTCCACGACGGGCTGCTGCGCAGTGACCGGGGGCGCTTCCTGCTGATCAGTGCGGCCGGGGCGAGCAAGCCGACCGCCGGCAACGCCGCGTACTCCGCGTCGAAGGCCGCCGCCGAGGCCTGGACGCTCGCGCTCGCCGACGCCTTCCGCAAGGCGGGGGGTGACGCGGGGCCGAAGGCCGCGGCTGCGATCCTGGTCGTCAAGGCACTGGTGCACGACGCCATGCGCGCCGAGCGCCCGAATGCGAAGTTCGCGGGTTTCACGGACGTGACGGAGCTGGCCGAGGCCATCGCCGGGGTCTGGGACCGGCCCGCCAGTGAAGCGAATGGACAGCGTCTGTGGCTGACCCCCAAACCGTGAAGGCCGGACCGACGGCGGCGCGCCGCCATCACGACCCCGAGGTGCGCGGCTTCGCCAGTGACAACTACGCCGGCGCCCACCCCGAGGTTCTCGCGGCCATCGCCCTCGCCAACGGCGGTCACCAGATCGCGTACGGCGAGGACGACTACACCGACCACCTCCAGCGCGTCATGCACAGCCACTTCGGTGCGACGGCCGAGGCCTTCCCGGTCTTCAACGGCACCGGCGCCAATGTCACGGCGCTCCAGGCGCTCACCGACCGCTGGGGTGCGGTGATCTGCGCCGAGTCCGCGCACATCAACGTCGACGAGGGCGGCGCGCCGGAGCGGATGGGCGGGCTGAAGCTGCTCACCGTGCCGACCCCGGACGGCAAGCTCACGCCCGAGCTGATCGACCGGCAGGCGTGGGGCTGGGAGGACGAGCACCGGGCGATGCCCCAGGTCGTGTCGATCACCCAGAACACCGAGCTGGGCACGGTCTACACACCGGCCGAGATCCGCGCGATCGTCGAGCATGCGCACGAGCGGGGCATGAAGGTCCATCTCGACGGTGCCCGGATATCCAACGCGGCCGCGTCGCTCGACGTCCCGATGCGCACGTTCACCAATGCGGTCGGCATCGACGTGCTCACCTTCGGCGGCACGAAGAACGGCATGCTCTTCGGCGAGGCCGTCGTCGTGCTCAACCCCGACGCCGTCAGCCATATGAAGCATCTGCGGAAGATGTCCATGCAGCTGGCGTCCAAGATGCGCTTCGTCTCGGTGCAGTTGGAGGCGCTGCTGGCACGCGATCTCTGGTTGCGCAACGCGCGGCACTCCAATGCGATGGCGCAGCGGCTGGCCGAGGGTGTGCGGGGGATCGACGGTGTGGAGATCCTTCACCCGGTACAGGCCAACGCGGTCTTCGCGCGGCTGCCCCACGACGCGTCGGTGCGGCTGCAGAAGCGCTTCCGGTTCTACTTCTGGGACGAGGCGGCGGGCGACGTCCGCTGGATGTGCTCGTTCGACACCACGGAGCAGGACGTCGACGCCTTCGTCCAGGCGCTCAAGGAAGAGATGGCGCGATAGCTTCGCCGAGTGAATAGGTATGCGGCCGATCGGAAATTGATTGACTCCGGTCGGTCGCTTCCTTAGGGTCGTCCGGCATGGAGCTGATCCAGCAGGATTCCGATCTGTCCGCGTATCTCGCGGCCGATGAAGCCATAGATCACCGGCATCCGCTGGTCCGGGAGACCGCGGCCCGTCTGCGAGGCCGGTCCGACGGTGCATACGCATACGCCAAGACGGCCTTCGAGTTCGTACGCGACACCATCCCGCACTCCGCTGACGCGGGGGATCCGCGGGTCACCTGGCGTGCATCGGACGTTCTCGGCCTGCGCACCGGTATCTGCTACGCGAAGGCTCATGCGCTGACCGCCCTGCTGCGGGCGGAAGGCATTCCGGCAGCCCTGTGCTATCAGGGGCTCGGTGTGATCCACGGCCTGGTCGCCCTCAGGCTGCCCGGGCGTACGGCATGGGCGCGGCAGGATCCGCGCGGCAACAAGCCCGGAGTCGACGCCCAGTTCTCGCTCGACGGGGAGCGGCTGGCCTTCCCCGTCAGCCCGGAGTCCAGTGAGGTGGACTATCCGGTACTGTATGCTGCACCGCATCCGGTGGTGCTGAGCGCTCTCCAGTCCGCGTCCGACCGGGAGTCGCTCTGGCGCCACCTCCCCACCGAACTGTGAGGCAGCCCGGTATGACGCTCCCGCTCACCGTCTCCGACGAGGTCAAGGATCTCGCCCCCGGTTTCGTCCACCTCGCCGTCGAGGCGCACGGCGTCGTCAACGGGCCCAGCACGGCCGGTACTTCGGCCCTGCTCGACGCCGCGGCCCGCAGGCTCACGGAGCGCCTGGGTGGACGCGCGCCGCACGAGGACCCGCACATGGTCGCCTGGCGCGAGACGTACACGGCCTTCGGTTCCAAGCCGTCCAGGACGCGCAACTCCGCCGAGGCGCTGGCGAAGAGGGCCCTCGCGGACGGCGGGCTGCCCCGCATCAACGCGCTCGTCGACCTCTACAACGCCATCAGCGTGGCCCACTTGATCCCGGTCGGCGGCGAGGACCTGGACCGCATCCGGGGCGGCATGAGACTGGTTCGTGCCATCGGCGACGAGCCGTTCGTCACGGTCGCGGCGGGCGAGGAGGCGGTCGAGCACCCGGACGCCGGAGAAGTCGTCTGGTGCGACGACGAAGGCATCACCTGCCGCCGCTGGAACTGGCGCCAGGGCCCGCGCACGCGCCTCACCGAGGAATCCACGAACGCGATCTTCCTGCTGGAGTCGCTGGCCCCCATGACGACCGGCGAGCTCGAGGCCGCAGGCGCCGAACTCGCCGAGTCGCTGGAGAAGTTGAGCCCCGGGGCGCGGATCACCGTCCGCCGCCCCACGGTGTGACGTTTCAGCCCGCTTCGCGGACCTCGGCCGGCGTCGGAGCCGTGCCCCCGAGGTGCGAGGGCACCCACCAGGTGTCCGACGCGTCCTTCGGGCGTACCGGATACGCGCGCTGAGCGGCTTCGAGGAGCTCCTGCACCCGCTCGCGCAGCCGCCGCGTGATCGCGCCCGCGTACTGGTCGGTCGGTGCCTCGAGCGGCTCGCCCACCCGGATCGTCACCGGGATGTGGCTGCGCCGGAAGTTGCGCGGACGGCCCTTGGTCCAGATCCGCTGCGTGCCCCACAGGGCCATCGGGATCAGCGGAACGCCGGCCTCCTGTGCGAGGCGTGCCGCGCCGGACTTGAACGACTTCAGCGTGAACGACTGCGAGATCGTGGCCTCGGGGAAGACGCCGATGATCTCGCCCGAACGCAGCGAGTCCAGCGCGTGGGCGTATGCGGCCTCACCCTGGGTGCGGTCCACCGGGATGTGCTTCATGCCGCGCATCAGGGGCCCGGAGATCTTGTGCCGGAAGACGGAGTCCTTCGCCATGAAACGCACCAGGCGCTTCTGGGGGAGTGCCGCGAGCCCGGTGAAGATGAAGTCCAGATAGCTGATGTGGTTGCTGACGAGCACAGCGCCGCCCGAGCGCGGGATGTTCTCCGAACCCTGAGTGTCGATCTTCAGGTCCAGCGCCTTGAACATGGTGCGAGCGGCGCCGATGACCGGCCGATAGACGAGCTCTGCCATCTGGAGAGGGCCCTTCTGTTGTGCCCGGGGAGGGTTCTCCCGGCGGAAGTTACGCAGCCGTAGGTTTTCGGCTTTGGGCCGATCGTGCCCCATGTGCGGCGCGCTGACCAGTCCTGGTGACTTCGGTGGGCGAGATTCTTGTCACGTCGTTCTCGTCACATTATGGACGCGCCGCCGTCAGCCGACGGAGCAGGACGTACATCTCGCACCCCAGGCAGTAGCCGAAGACGGCGTTCAGGAAGGCCGCGGCCAGAGCGCACGCGGTCGCCGCGAGGCCCAGCCACTGAGGCCCCGCGAAGTAGCCGATCAGCCCGATCAGCGCGAAGGCGAGCCCCACGCCCTGGGCGAACCGCGGCGGTTCGGGCGACTCGAACTCGGCCGGCGCCGCGAGTCTCGGCCGTACGGCGGTGCGGAACAGCCAGCCGTACGGAGAGCGCCCCACGCCCAGCAGCGCGCCCGCGGCGAAGCACAGCGCCTGCCAGGCGAGCAGCGCACCGCTCCCCGTGATCAGCACGGCGGCGAGCACGACTGTGGTGAGCAGGGCTCCGAAACGCGGGCCCCTGACGTCGATGTCCACCCCCTCAGCATCACTCAGTCGGGCCTCCGCAGGGATGCGGGAATCTTTGCAGTCCTGTGAACGCTGCACCCGGAGATGACTGGACTCGTGGTGTGTGCGGTGGTGCTCGCGGCGGCGAGCGCATTCGGGCTGTGGCAGAGGCACAGCGGCGGGAGGATGAAGGTGCGCGGAGGGGACGCGGAGCGCCGGCTCGGCGCGGCCGAACTGGGCGAGGAGCTGGGGAAGCGGGCGACGCTCGTACAGTTCTCGAGCGCCTTCTGCCAGCCGTGCCGCGCCACTCGACGCACGCTCGCCGAGGTCGCGGGAATGGTCGACGGTGTCACCCATGTCGAACTCGACGCGGAGGAACGTCTCGCGCTCGTCCGGGAGCTCAACATCCTCAAGACCCCGACCGTGCTCGTCCTGGACGGCGCCGGACGCATCGTCACCCGGGCGGCGGGCCAGCCGCGCAAGGCGGATGTCATCGCGGCGCTCGGGCAGGCGGTGTGATGTCCCGTGACCCATCTCGCACATTCAGGGGTGCAGTTGACTGCACCCGACATGCATCGCCACGCTGACGCTGTGCCCGAAGAACTTTCCCTCCGTGGAGCGGCTCGTACCCCATGACGGCCGCGCCCGACCTCCGTATCGCCCGGCAGGCCTCACCCGCGCTGCTGCGCTCGGTGTTCCGCCGCCACGCGGCAGGTGTGGCGGTGATCACCGCGCACGGCGAGCAGCCGGTGGGGTTCACCGCGACCTCGCTCACATCGGTCGCGGCCGATCCGCCGCTGATCTCCTTCGGCGTGGGTACGGCCTCCTCCAGCTGGCCGGTGGTCGCCCGGGCCGAGCACGTCGGCGTGCACATACTCGGTGAGCACCAGCAGGAGCTGGCCGCCACGTTCGCCCGCAGCGGCGCGGACCGCTTCGCGCCGCCCACCCGCTGGAGCGAGGGTCCCGAGGGTGTTCCCGTCCTCGACGGTGTCCTCGCCTGGCTGGTGTGCCGGGTGATCTCCCGGGTACCCGCCGGGGACCACCGCCTGGTCATCGCGGAGGTCGTGGCCGGAGATCCGGAGGGTGAGGGACGGCCGCTCATCTACCACCAGGGGCGCTTCAACGCCCTGAAAGAATGACCGCTGCACGATTACGCAGCGTTGGCAAGGTCACAGTTCCAAGCGCTTGCTCACTGGGTACATAGCGGGTGTACTGACGAGTAATATTTCGCTCGGAGCCCCGGTCGCCCCGACCGGAATCCCCGCCTTCAGGCGCCTATGCTGCCTGCACAAGGCAACTCAGAAATGACGATGCAGTAGGAGAGCCGGCGTGAGCTTGAGGATCGTTGTCTGTGTGAAGTACGTGCCCGACGCCACAGGTGACCGGCATTTCGCCGATGACCTGACCGTCGACCGCGACGATGTCGACGGCCTGCTGTCGGAGCTGGACGAATACGCGGTCGAGCAGGCGCTGCAGATCGCCGACGAGGCGGACGATGCGGAGATCACCGTGCTGACGGTGGGTCCGGAGGACGCCAAGGACGCGCTGCGCAAGGCGCTCTCGATGGGCGCCGACAAGGCCGTCCACGTCGAGGACGACGGTCTGCACGGCACCGATGTGATCGGCACGTCGCTGGTGCTGGCGAAGGCGATCGAGAAGACCGGTTACGACCTGGTCATCTGTGGCATGGCGTCCACCGACGGCACGATGGGTGTGCTGCCGGCGGTCCTCGCCGAGCGCCTGGGTGTTCCGCAGGTCACGCTGCTCTCCGAGGTCTCCGTCGAGGACGGCACCGTCAAGGGCCGCCGTGACGGCGACACCGCCTCCGAGCAGCTGGAGGCTTCGCTGCCCGCGCTCGTGTCGGTGACCGACCAGTCCGGTGAGGCCCGCTACCCCTCCTTCAAGGGGATCATGGCGGCCAAGAAGAAGCCGGTGGAGTCGCTGGACCTCGAGGACCTGGAGATCGACGCAGCCGAGGTCGGCCTCGAAGGCTCCTGGACCAAGGTCGACTCGGCGGCCGAGCGTCCGGCCCGTACCGCCGGCACGATCGTCAAGGACGAGGGCGAGGGCGGCAAGCAGCTCGCGGAGTTCCTCGCGAGCCAGAAGTTCATCTGAGCTTCGGCCATCACCCCAACCGCCCCCAGATACTTCGCATTCGCAGGAGAGCAATCCCATGGCTGAAGTTCTCGTCTATGTCGACCACGTGGACGGTGCCGTCCGCAAGCCCACGCTGGAGCTGCTGACCCTGGCCCGCCGGATCGGCGAGCCGGTCGCGGTCGCCCTCGGCGCGGGCGCCGAGTCCACCGCCGCGGCGCTGGCCGAGCACGGTGCCGTCAAGGTCATGACCGCCGACGCCCCCGAGTTCGCCGACTACCTCGTCGTGCCGAAGGTGGACGCGCTGCAGGCCGCCGTCGAGGCCGTGTCGCCGGCCGCGGTGCTGGTGCCGTCCTCCGCGGAGGGCAAGGAGGTCGCGGCCCGCCTCGCGGTGCGCATCGGGTCCGGCATCATCACCGACGCCGTCGACCTCGAGGCCGGTGCCGAGGGTCCGGTCGCGACGCAGTCCGCGTTCGCCGCCTCCTTCACCACCAAGTCCCGTATCACCAAGGGTGTCCCGGTCATCACGGTCAAGCCGAACTCGGCCCCCGTCGAGCCGGCCCCCGCCGCCGGTGCCGTCGAGGCCCTGTCGGTGACCTTCTCGGAGCAGGCCAAGGGCACCAAGGTCGTCTCGCGCACCCCGCGTGAGTCGACCGGCCGCCCGGAGCTGACCGAGGCCGCGATCGTCGTCTCCGGCGGCCGTGGCGTCAACGGCGCCGAGAACTTCCACGTCATCGAGGCCCTCGCCGACTCGCTCGGTGCGGCCGTCGGCGCCTCGCGTGCCGCGGTGGACGCCGGCTGGTACCCGCACTCCAACCAGGTCGGCCAGACCGGCAAGTCCGTCTCGCCGCAGCTGTACATCGCCTCGGGCATCTCCGGCGCGATCCAGCACCGCGCCGGCATGCAGACCTCCAAGACCATCGTCGCCATCAACAAGGACGCCGAGGCCCCGATCTTCGACCTCGTCGACTACGGCGTCGTCGGAGACCTCTTCGAGGTCGTCCCGCAGCTCACCGAGGAAGTCACCACCCGCAAGGGCTGACCCTTCGGGCAGTACAGGACCGGTCCAGGGCCGCGCGGTGCATGTCACCGCGCGGCCCTGGCCGTGTCCGGGGACCATTGACGCAGGTCGCACCGCCCCATTAAGTTCGCCATGCGGATTACTGATTCCGTGGAGTGGAAAACAGGAGGGTGTGGGATGGGTCAGCAGGAACAGCCGGGAACGAGCCTCGCAGGTGCGGTCAGCGAGAGCATCAGCGCCTCCCTCGCACCGGTGGACGCCGAGCTCGCCCGCCGCTACCCGGGAGACCCCGGCACCCGCCAGCCCGTGCACACCGTCTACGTACCCGGTGATGTCTTCGAGGCCGGCACCATCCGCTCCTGGGGCGACCGGGCGCTCGCCGCGCTCGACGAGCACGCTCCCGACGCCGCCTCGCTCGCAGCCGTCCTCGGCCTGCCGGACGACCTCGCCGAACCCGTCCACGCCCGCGTCCGCGCCAAGCTGGAGCGCGAGCCCGTCGAGGATCTGCGCATCGACTTCGAGGACGGCTACGGCGGCCGCACCGCCGCCGACGAGGACGCGCACGCCGCACAGGCCGCCCTTCTCGTCGCCGAGGCCTACGAGAAGGGCACGGCCGCCCCGTACATGGGCATCCGGATGAAGTGCATGGAGGCCGCCGTACGCGACCGCGGCATCCGCACGCTCGACATCTTCCTCACCGGCCTGATGGAGGCCGGCGGGCTGCCGGACGGACTCGTCCTCACCCTCCCCAAGGTCACCTACGCCGAGCAGGTCACCGCGATGGCGCGGCTGCTCGGGGAGTTCGAGAAGGCACGCGGTCTGATCGCCGGCCGGATCGGCTTCGAGATCCAGATAGAGACCAGCCAGTCCATCCTCGGCTCCGACGGCACCGCCACCGTCGCCCGGATGCTGGACGCCGCCGAGGGCCGGGCCACCGGACTGCACTACGGCACCTTCGACTACAGCGCCTGTCTCGGCGTCAGCGCCGCATACCAGGCGAGCGACCACCCCGCGGCCGATCACGCCAAAGCCGTCATGCAGGTCGCCGCCGCGGGCACCGGCGTACGGGTGTCCGACGGCTCCACCAATGTCCTCCCCGTCGGGACGACCGCGAAGGTCCACGACGCCTGGCGCCTGCACTACGGCCTCACCCGCCGGGCCCTCGCCCGCGCCTACTACCAGGGCTGGGACATGCATCCCGGCCATCTTCCGACCCGCTACGCCGCCGTGTTCGCCTTCTACCGCGAGGGCTTCGAGCAGGCCGCGGCGCGTCTCGCCGCCTACGCCAACCACGCGGGCGGCGATGTCATGGACGAGCCGGCCACCGCCAAGGCGCTCAGTTCCTACCTGCTGCGCGGCATCGACTGCGGCGCCCTGGATACGGCCGAGGTCGCCCGGCTCACCGGTCTGACCCGTGCGGATCTGGACGGCTTCGCGGCTCCGAGGCGAGGCGATCTCACGGCCACAGCCCCGTAACAGTCGCCAACTCCCGTCAGCGCGGCCCTTAGTCTGTACGCGGACAGAGTCGCGACACAGAACGGGGCAGTGGTGACGTCGGGGGAGAGCGAGCGGCTGGCCGGCCGCTACCGGGTGATCGAACAGCTGGGCCGCGGCGGCATGGGCGTGGTCTGGCGCGCTGTCGACGAAGTGCTCGGCCGCGAGGTCGCCGTCAAGGAACTGCGTACGTACTCCGACTCGTCCGGCCCCGAACTGGCCGATCTGCGGGTGCGGATGCAGCGGGAGGCCCGCGCGGCCGCCCGGGTACGCCACCCCTCGGTCATCGCCGTGCACGACGTCACCGAGCACGAGGGCCGCCCGGTCATCGTGATGGAGCTCATCGACGGCCCCTCGCTCGACGATGTGCTCGGCCGCGACGGCGTCATGGACCCGAAGGAGGCCGCGGGCGTCGGATCCAAGGTGATGGAGGCGCTGAGCGCCGCTCATCGCGTCGGCGTCCTGCACCGCGACGTCAAGCCCGGCAACGTCCTGCTCGACCGTGGGGGCCGGGTCGTCCTCACCGACTTCGGCATCGCCGCGATGGACGACCCGGGCGACGGCTCCACCACGCATCTGACCCGCAGCGGCGAACTCGTCGGCTCACTCGACTACTTGGCGCCCGAGCGCGCCCAGGGGCAGGAGCCGGGACCGGCCTCCGACGTCTGGGCGCTCGGCGCCACGCTGTACGCGGCGGTCGAGGGTGCCGCGCCCTTCCGTCGCACCTCCACCTGGTCGACGCTGAACGCGATCGTGGTGGAACCGCTGCCCGAGTCGCGCCGGGCAGGACCGCTCGGCCCCGTCCTGCAGCAGTTGATGAACAAGGACCCGGCGCAGCGGCCCGACGCGGACACCGCCGCTCGGCTGCTGGCGGCCGTCGCCGCCGGCGGCGACACCGGAACCGTGCCGCTCGGGCCCGCACCGGTCGCCGCTCCCGAAGCGGCGACCCGGGTCCCGACCGTGCTGAACGCGACACCGCACCGGCCCGAGGGCTTCGGGCCCGCCACCGCGCAGAACTCCGTGGCCGCGGCCGAACCCCTCGTTCCTCGGGCCCCGGAGCCGGCGGCGCCGTCGCGGGGACGCGGGCGGATGCTGATCGCCGCGGGCGTCGTCGCCGTCCTGCTCGCCGGCGGCGGCGTGACGTACGCCCTGGTCGACCGGGACGGTTCGGCGAAGACCGAACTGGCGGGAAGCAACGGCGCGACGCCGTCGAAGGGTGCGGGGGGCGGATCGGAGTCGGGGGACGCACTCACCCCCGGTGACAAGCCGAGCGCCGAACCCGGCGGGAAGAGCGCGAGCCCCACGCCGTCCGCGTCGGCCACACCGCCCGCCGCCGGCAAGGGCGCCGGAGGCACCGACTCCGGCGGCTCGTCCGGCGAGGGCACGACCGGCGGCGGGTCCGCTTCGGGCGGCGGGTCGCACGGCGGCTCCTCCACCGGCACAGGCTCCGGCGGCTCGACCGGGGGCGGCTCCTCGACCGGTGGCGGCTCGGACCCGACACCCGCTCCGGCCTGCCACCCCATCGGCGGCGGCAAGTACAACTGCCAGGTCTGGCAGCGGGCGAAGTCGTACACCGCGTCCGGCACCGAGAAGGGCGTGCTGAACGCGGGCACCAACTACTTCTACTGTCAGGCGAATCTGGGCCGCCGTGAGACATCCGGCAAGTGGACCAACGTCTGGTGGGCCAGGACCGACGACGACAGTGGCAACACCGGCGTCTATGTCAGCGACGTCTACATCCAGGGCGGCGACAACGACGAGCCGGTGCCCGGTCTGCCGGTTTGCTGACGCCCCGGACTACGTGTCCGCGGGCGGCGGGATCTCGCCCGAGCCGCGCGGGATCAGCACCGTCTCCAGGGCGACCTGCGCGGGCTCGTCGTCCGCGCCGTCGAGGCGGCGGAACAGCCGTTCCGCCGCCGTGCGGCCCAGTGCCGCCGCGTTCTGCGCTATCACCGTGATGCCCAGCAGATCGGCGAGCTCGATGTCGTCGAAGCCGACCAGGGCGACCTGCGGCTCGTGCTCCGCCAGGAGCCGCACGGCCGTCACCGTCACCCGGTTGTTGCCCGCGAACAGTGCTGTGACCGGCGCCGGTCCGCTCAGCATCCCGGTGAGCGCCGAACGCACCCGCTCCGGAGCGGTGGAGCCCAGCGACACCCAGGAGTCGTCCACCTCGAGCCCGGCGTCCTCCATGGCGGCGCGGTAGCCACGCAGCCGCTCGACCGCGGTGTGGATCCGCGGCTGGTCGCCGATGAAGCCGATGCGGCGGTGGCCGTGCGCGATCAGATGGGCCACGCCCGCCCGGGCGCCGCCGAAGCTGTCCGAGAGCACCACGTCCGCGTCGATCTGCCCGGCGGGACGGTCCACGAACACCGTGGCGATGCCCGCCTTGATCTCCGGCTCCAGATAGCGGTGGTCGTGACCCGCGGGAATCACGATCAGCCCGTCCACCCGGCGGGCGCACAGCGCGAGCACCAGCTCCTGCTCACGGTCCGGGTCCTCGGCGCTCGAACCGTTGATGAGCAGTGCGCCATGGGCACGGGCGACCTCCTCGACCGCGCGGCTCAGCGGGCCGTAGAAGGGGTCGGCCAGATCCTCCAGGACCAGTCCGATCGACGCCGTACGGCCCTTGCGCAGCACGCGCGCGCTGTCGTTGCGGCGGAAGCCCAGGGACTCGATCGCCTCCTGCACCCGGCGCTCCGTGTCGGGTGTCACACCGGCCTCGCCGTTGACCACGCGCGAGACGGTCTTCAGGCCGACTCCCGCACGCGCGGCGACGTCCTTCATGGTCGGCCGATTGCCGTAGCGGGGCTCGGGACCACGGGGTCGTCCGGGCGTGTGCGATGGGCGGTCGGTCTCGGCCACAGTGCGTAGTCCCGTCGTCGTGCGGCGTGTGCGAAGGTGTAGCGTCGAGCATAGGGCCTGGACAACGTTGTCAGGGGAATGGAGACTGTTACCGAAGCCGCAGGTCCGACCAGTTCCCCGGGGGATCCCACACCAATGCATACCGACCTCGTCGCCGCGCTGGACATCGGCGGCACCAAGATCGCCGGCGCGTT
This sequence comes from uncultured Actinomycetota bacterium, assembly GCA_963836215.1. Classification (GTDB taxonomy): domain Bacteria; phylum Actinomycetota; class Actinomycetes; order Streptomycetales; family Streptomycetaceae; genus Streptomyces. The sequence goes on along the minus strand of CAWIIU010000005.1, from coordinate 897,169 downwards.
GGTGGACGGCAGCGGCAGAATCCTTCTGCGGGCCCAGCGCCCCACCCCCGCCACCGAGGGCGCCGAGACGGTCATGGGCGCTGTCGAGGCGGTTCTCGCCGAACTGGCCCTCTCACCGCTGTGGGCGCGGGCCTCCGCGGTGGGCATCGGCAGCGCGGGACCGGTGGATGCGTCCGCCGGCACGGTCAGCCCCGTGAACGTTCCGAACTGGCGTGAATTCCCCCTCGTCTCCCGGGTGCACCGGGCCTCGGGTGGCCTTCCCGTGGAGCTCGTGGGCGACGGAGTCGCCATGACGGCCGCCGAACACTGGCAGGGCGCCGCCCGCGGTTACGACAACGCCTTGTGCATGGTCGTCTCGACCGGTGTCGGCGGCGGGCTCGTCCTCAACGGCAAACTGCACCCCGGCCCCACCGGAAACGCCGGGCACATCGGCCACATCAGCGTCGATCTCGACGGCGATCTCTGCCCGTGCGGCGCGCGCGGCTGTGTGGAGCGGATAGCCAGCGGCCCCAACATCGCACGGCGTGCCGTGGAAGGCGGCTGGCAGCCGGGCCCGGACGGCGACACCTCTGCCGCCGCCGTGGCCGCGGCGGCAAGGGCCGGACACCCGGTCGCCGTCGCCTCGTTCGAGCGGGCCGCCCAGGCGCTCGCCGCCGGGATCGCCGCCACCGCGACGCTCGTGGAGATCGAGATCGCGGTGATCGGCGGGGGAGTGGCCGGTGCGGGCGACGTGCTGTTCGCACCGCTGCGCCGCTCGCTGCGCGACTACGCGACGCTCTCCTTCGTGCAACGGCTGACCGTCGCCCCTGCCCTGACGGGCACGGACGCCGGTCTGGTGGGTGCGGCGGCCGCCGCCTCGCTCGGTCGGCGGGGCGAGGCGGCGGCGGTTGGCAGCCATACCTGACGCGGGGCAGCCGCCGCCGGCGGCAGGCGCGCGGTGCGCCCTCGGGCCGGTGCGGACATCCTCCGCCGCTCGTCGTGGAGTTGGCACGGTGCTGCCGCGCCCTGACGGCCCGGTTCGGGCAACGTCGGCTGCCGGCCGCGGCAACACCCTGGTGACGCCGTCCTCAGCAGCCGATCTTCAGGTCCGCCCAGTCCGCGTGGTCGGAGTCGATGCCGTCACCGCCGTCGGTGACCACCAGACGGACGACCTTCGCACCGCTGACGTCCGCCGAGAGCGGCTGGGCCGGCATCGCGTTGGTCAGTACTCCGGTCGAGGCCGCCTTCGTGCCGTCGGCCCAGATCTCGAAGGCGACCGTGCCCCGCGTCCCCTTCTCGTCGTCCAGCCCGGCCTGCGCGGTGACGCTGCCGCACCGGCCGCCCGCGTAGTACTCGACGGTGCTCGCGGCATGGACTCCCAGGCCCTTGGCGAAGACCTGGCCGCCGATCGTGAGCGGTCCTCCGTCGCCCGCCTTGCTCTCGCCGTTGCTCCGGTCCTTCTCCACCGGGCCCCAGCCGTTGGACGTGCTCAGCGGGCCGAGGTCGCTGAGGTACGACTCACCCGCGGGCGGCGCGACCACGACAGCGACATGCGCCGGCACCGCGGTGGTGAGCCGCTTCCCGGTCGGCGAACGGTAGTCGGCGGTCAGGGTCAGGTCGTACGGACCCGGGGCCGTGCCCTCGGGGGCAGTGACCTCCCATGTCGTGGTGAGCTTCCTGCCGGTGCCGAGCACCGCGGCGGTGGCTCGGGAGGTGGCCCGCACCTTCCAGCCCTCCGGACCGGTCAGCGCGACCGAGACCAGCAGCGCCGGGGTGCGGCCCAGATCGGTGACGGTGGACGCGAGCTTCACGGTCCGGCCCGCCTCGGCCATCAGGCCCTCGTCGGCGCTCACCTCGACGGCCGGCGGCAACAGCGCCCACCGGCTGTCGGTGGAAACACGTACGAGCACCGTGCCGTGCGCGGGCACCGTCGCGGAGATCGTGCCGGCGGTGTTGGTGTCGGTGTGCTTCCACAGATCGCGCATCCGGTAGGCCGGTGCCGCCGGAAGCCCGACGGCCTTCGCCGTCGTGGAGATCCGCTGCGGGCTGCCGGTCTCGTTGAACAGCGCGACGGCGCGGCTGCCGTCCTTCATCTCCTTGGCCACCACCCAGCGGCCGGACTCGGAGCCGATGACGGTGCCCTGCTTGCCGAGGGGGTCCTGGTCGACGGCGATCACCTCACGGTTGCCGAGGATCTCGAACGCCGACGCGGGCGCCTTGCGCAGGTCCGAGCCGATCAGCAGGGGCGCCGCCATGATCGACCAGAGGGAGAAGTGGGAGCGGTACTCGCTGTCGGTCATCCCGCCGTTGCCGACCTCGAGCATGTCGGGGTCGTTCCAGTGGCCCGGGCCGGCGTACTGCGCGAGCGGCAGGTTCCGCTTCGCGATGGACAGCATCGAGCCCCAGTTGTCGCTGATGTCCCCGGTGGTGCGCCACAGTTGGCCGACGCCGTCGGCCCACTCCCAGGGCTTGTTCTCGCCCCATTCGCAGATGCTGTAGACGATGGACCGGCCGGTCGCCTTGAGTGCGTCGCGCATCGTGGTGTAGCGGAGTACGGCGTCGACGCCCTGGTTGTTGCAGTTGTCGTACTTGAGGTAGTCGACGCCCCAGTCGGCGAACTGCTGTGCGTCGCTGTACTCGTGGCCGAGGCCGCCCGGGAAGCCCGCAGTGTTGCAGGTCTTGGTGCCCGCACTGGTGTAGATGCCGAACTTCAGCCCCTTGGCGTGGACATAGTCCGCGACGGCCTTGATGCCGTTCGGGAAGCGCACCGGGTCGGGCACCAGTTTGCCGTTCGCGTCGCGCTGCGGGAGCGCCCAGCAGTCATCGAGATTGACGTACTGATAGCCCGCGGCCTTGAGGCCCTTGTCGACGAAGATGTCGGCGATCCCCTTGACCATCGCCTCGTTGAACTCCGCCCTGCAGTGGGTGGTGTTCCAGTTGTTGAACCCCATGGGCGGGGTGAGGGCCAGTCCGTCTTCGACCTGTGGAGCCGGGGCCGCGGAATCCGGCCCCGGGGCCGGGGCGGCGGCGGCCGTGCCCGGTACGGCGAGACCCGCCGTGCTGAGCAGTGCGGCGGCCAGCGCTCCGACGACTCTGCGGCGGGTACTGCGGGTGGGAAGGTGTCGCATCGTTACGTTCCTCCGTACTCGCGCCTGTTTGGGGTGACGTCATGTACGTGTCAGTGACGAGCGTTTACGGTAGGGCGTGTTGGAGTCTGTTGGAAGAGATGCGGTAACGGTTGCGCGATGTCGCGCCAAAACCCTTGACGACACCCTTTTCTAGGAGTGAGATCCAATCCTGGCGTTGGGTTGTGTTGAGTTGCACCCCGGAGGAGGGGACATGGCGCAGTCATCGTTCAACAGTTCAGCGGCACCCGGGAGTGTGGCAGGACATCGGATGTCCCGACGGAATCTGTTGCGGGGTGCAGCCGCGGGTGCGGGCGCGATCGCACTGCCCTCGCTCCTCGCTGCCTGCGGCAGTGGGCCGGGCGGGGACGGCAAGACCGTCACCATGGGGTCCAATTCGTCCGACCCGGTGCCGAAGCAGGCCTTCGCCGACGCCTTCGCCGCGTATCAGAAGCAGTCGAAGGAAGGCCGGAAGGTCAAGGTCAACACCGTTGACCACAACACCTTCCAGGAGAACATCAACCGCTATCTGCAGGGCAAGCCGGACGATGTCTTCATGTGGTTCGCCGGATACCGCATGCAGTTCTTCGCCAAAAAGGGCCTGCTGCACGACATCAGCGACAACTGGAAGGGCTACCAGGGCTTCTCACCGGCACTGAAGGCCCAGTCGACCGGCGAGGACGGCAAGCAGTACCTCACGCCGTACTACTACTACCCGTGGGCGGTCTTCCACCGGAAGAGCGTCTTCCAGCAGCACGGCTACACCGCTCCCAAGACGCTCGACGCATACATCGCCCTTGCCAAGCAGATGCAGAAGGACAAGCTGATCCCGATCGCCTTCTGCGACAAGGACGGCTGGCCCGCGATGGGCACCTTCGACTACATCAACATGCGCACCAACGGCTACGAGTTCCACAAGAACCTGATGGCCGGCAAGGAGGCGTGGACCGACAAGCGCGTCAAGGACGTGTTCGACACCTGGCGCAGCCTCCTCCCGTACTGCCAGCCCGGCGCGAACGGCCGCACCTGGCAGGAGGCCGCGACCAGCCTGCAGAAGAAGCAGACGGGCATGGCGGTCTTCGGACTCCCGCACCCCGGAGCCCAGTTCCCCAAGGGCGAGCAGGCCGACCTCGACTTCTTCCCGTTCCCGGAGATCAATCCCGAGCACGGGCAGGACGCGGTCGAGGCGCCCATCGACGGTTTCCTGCTGGCGAAGAAGTCGAAGAACCTCAAGAACGACAAGACCATGGAGAGCGCCAAGGACCTGCTCACTTGGCTGGCCACGGGCGAGGCCGAGGACATCTACCTCGCCAGTGACCCCAACAACATCGCCGTCAACGACAAGGCGGACACCTCGAAGTACACGGCGATCCAGAAGAAGGCCGTCGAACTCGTCTCCGGCGCCAAGCAGATATCGCAGTTCCTGGACCGCGACACCCGTCCGGACTTCAGCTCGACGGTGATGATCCCCGCCATCCAGACGTTCATCAACAACCCGAAGGACGTGGACGGGTTGGTCAACAGCATCGAGCGGCAGAAGAAGACCATTTTCGCCTCCGAAGGCTGAGCCCGACCCCCCACCGACTTGGAGTCACCACCCGTGGCGCTGCTGCAATCTCCCGGGGGAGAACCCCTGGACCCGCCCCCTCGGTCCTTCGGGTCCGGGGGGAATCCCGGCCCGGAACCGCAGGCCGGCCGGGGCACCCCGCACGACACCGCGGGGCGAGCGCGCACCTCGCGGCGCGGCGGACGCCGAGGGCCGCGGCGGTTCACCCGTCGCGACCTCGCCGTCATGGGCGTGCTGCTGGGCATACCGATCCTGCTCGACGTGGTCATCGTCTGGGGACCGACCCTCGCCTCCGTGGTCCTGTCCTTCACCAGTTGGGACGGCATCGGAGACATCTCCTGGGTCGGCACGAAGAACTACGAGAACCTCTTCACGTCCTATCCGGCCTTCTGGCCCGCCGCCCGCCACAATCTGCTCTGGCTGGCCTTCCTCGGGCTGATCGCCACCCCGTTCGGCCTGCTGCTGGCCGTACTCATCGACCGGGGCGTGCGGTTCAGCCGGTTCTACCAGTCGACGCTCTACATGCCGGTCGTGCTCTCGCTCGCCGTCGTCGGCTTCATCGCCCAGCTGATCTTCTCCCGCGACCAGGGTGCGCTCAACGCGATCCTCGCGGACACCGACAACCCGACGGACTGGCTCGGCGACCCGGACCTGAACCTCTGGATGATTCTGCTGGCCGCGGCCTGGCGGCACACCGGCTACGTGATGATCCTCTATCTGGCCGGACTCAAGGCCGTCGACCCCTCGCTCAAAGAGGCCGCGGCCATCGACGGGGCCAGTGAGGCACAGACGTTCTTCCGGGTCGTCTTCCCGACGCTGCGTCCCGTCAATGTCATCGTCGGCGTGATCACGGTGATCGAGGCACTGCGCGCCTTCGACATCGTCTACGCCGTCAACAAGGGCAGGAACGGCCTGGAGCTGCTGTCCGTACTCGTCACCGACAACATCATCGGCGAGGCCAGCCGGATCGGGTTCGGCTCCGCCATCGCCGTCGTGCTGTTGCTGTTCTCCATGGGGTTCGTCGTGACGTTCCTGGTCCAGGAGATCCGCGGGGAGAAGAGCCGATGATCGACACCGTCCCCGCACCCTCCGCCACCCGGCCCGGCCCGGCGCCGCGCCGCAGGTTCCGTGTCCGTCCCGGGCGGCTCGGTGTGCACGCGTTCCTGATGGGCGTGTCGCTGGCGTTCCTCGCCCCGCTGCTGCTCGCGGTGTACGCCTCGCTCCGGCCGTACGACGAGACGTCCGAGAACGGGTACTTCTCGCTGCCGAAGAAGCTCTCGTTCGACTACTACCAGCAGGCGTTCAGCGATTCGGGAATGATGAAGTACTTCATCAACACCCTGATCATCGCGGTGCCGGGTGTGCTGATCACGCTCTTCTTCGCCTCGTTCGTGGCGTTCGCCGTGGCGCGGCTGAGGATGCGTGGTTCGATCCTGCTGCTGATGCTGTTCACGGCCGGGAACCTGCTGCCCCAACAGGTCATCGTCACACCGCTGTACGTCCTGTTCAACCGCATCCCGTTGCCGTACTGGATGTCCGACTCGATGACGATGTTCGACTCGTACTGGGCCGTCGTCTCCGTCCAGATCGGCTTCCAGATCGGCTTCTGCGTCTTCGTCCTCGCCAACTTCATGCGCACGCTGCCGAAGGAGATCCTCGAGGCGGCGATCGTGGACGGCGCTGGGGTGTGGACGCAGTACTGGCGCATCACCCTGCCGCTGTGCCGCCCGGCGCTCGCAGCGCTCGGCACGCTCCAGTTCACCTGGATGTACAACGACTTCCTGTGGGCGCTGGTCTTCATCTCCGACGGCGACAAGCTGCCCATCACCTCGGCGCTGAACAATCTGCGCGGCCAGTTCTTCACGGACTACAACCTGCTCGCGGCGGGCTCGGTGATCGTGGCGCTGCCCACGCTCATCGTCTTCCTGCTGCTGCAGCGGCACTTCATCGCGGGCCTGACACTCGGCTCGAGCAAGGGCTGACGGAGAGATCCGGGGTGTGACCCGGCGACGGCCCCGCAGCCTGCAGCGGGGCCGTCGCCGTGCTCATGGTCGGCCGACCTTCACCCAGTCCTTGCAGCCCATGGACTGGAAGGCCTTGTCCGTACCGGTGAGCGTGACCGTCGTCGGCCCCTCGCCGGTGCCGTTGGCGATGATGTCGGAGACATCGCCCGAAGTGCCTCTCAGGCGCGCCCAGTAGCAGTTCGGGGCCGTGGGGTCGGCGGCACCGGCCGTCCTGTACCGGCCGGGCTTCAGACGCTCACCGACGAGGAACGTTCCGTCACCGCCGATGGTGTCCGCCTGCGGCTTCGGCTCCGGCGCCTTTTTCGCCCGGGGAGTCGCCCGGGCACTCGCCGTGGGATGGGCCGTGGGGGTCGCCTTGGCGTGCGGCCTGGGCTGCGCCGCGGGTTTTCCGTCGGCCTTCACGGGCGTCGGTCCGACGACCGGGACGGTGGGCACCGGCCCGGCGCGGCCTGCCGGCGGGGCCGTGACCGTGGCAGTGACGGTGGGAACGGCCCTGCCCCAGGCCGTCTTCATGCGGTCGACACTGCCGTCGGTCGCGCCGACGCCGATGCCGGCCAGGAAGAGGGCGGCAGCTGCGGGCAGAAGGACGCGTTTTCGCGTCCACCCCGGCCGCTCGGGCGGCAGCACCATGGGCGGACCGTCCCAGTGGGTCGGCGGCTTCTTGCTCCGGGCCATGACGTCCCCTCGCGCGGTTCGTGAGGAAATGACCGTACAGCCCGGATTGGCCGCATATCGCGGGTTACATTCCACCGGCGGGGCAACTGTCACCGCACTGGGGGAGCGCACCCCGTACGCGGGTCCGTCTCAGATCAGGTCGGCCGAGCGCTGCGTCACGATCACCAGGAACGCGTCGGTCTCCAGGTCCATCACGACCTCGGCCTCCATACCCTCGTCCTTGCGGGCCCGGGCGAATTCCTCGGCGGGCCAGCTCCCTCGTGGGCCCCCGGCGGGGAACCACTCCAGTACCGTACGGCGCATCGCGCACCCCCTCTGTCTCAGCAGCTCCAACGACGCCCGGCCGCCGTATGTCACGGCGGGCGCGGCGCTCGCTTCACAGGTGAGACGCGGAGGACAGCCGCCCGGTGGCCGCGAATGGGCAACAGCACGGACACAGTTGCTTCCGCGATCAACCGGGCGGTTCCCCTCACGGGTTTCCGTGGCAGGGTGTTGCGGGCAATCCACTGTGGGCTACGGAGAAGGGGGAACCGTGATCGTCTGGATCAACGGTGCGTTCGGAGCGGGCAAGACAACCACCGCGCGCGAACTGATCGACCTGATCCCGAACAGCACGCTGTACGACCCCGAACTCATCGGCGACGGACTGCGCCGGCTGCTGCCGCCGAAGCGCCTCGCCGAGGTGAGCGACTACCAGGACCTGCCGATCTGGCGCCGGCTCGTCGTGGACACCGCAGCCGCACTGCTCGCAGAACTCGGCGGAGTTCTGGTGGTGCCGATGACCCTGCTGCGCCAGGAGTACCGCGACGAGATCTTCGGCGGTCTCGCGTCCCGCCGGATAGCCGTACGACATGTGCTGCTGGGCCCGGATGAAACGATCCTGCGCAGGCGGATAGCGGGCCGTGAGGTGCCGGAGACCCCCGACGGCGAACAGCGCGTCAGGCAGTGGGCGTTTGACCACATCGAGCCGTATCTCGCGGCGCTGGACTGGATCAGCGAGGACGCGCTCGTCGTCGACACCAGCCGACTCGACCCGCTCGAGACCGCGCGGCGGATCGCCGACGCGGTGCGGACCGGCGAGGCGCCGGTCTGCGAAATCGTGCAGACACCGGAGCCGACCGCCGAGACGCTGGCGGCCGGTGTGCTTCTGTTCGACGAGGAGGACCGGGTGCTGCTCGTCGACCCCACCTACAAGCCGGGCTGGGAGTTCCCCGGCGGGGTGGTGGAGCGGGGAGAGGCGCCCGCGCGCGCCGGGATGCGCGAGGTGACCGAGGAACTCGGCATAGAGCTCGACCGGGTGCCCCGGCTGCTCGTCGTCGACTGGGAGCCGCCCCGGCCGCCCGGATTCGGCGGACTGCGGCTGCTCTTCGACGGCGGACGGCTCCCCGGCGGTGACGCCGGGCAGGTCCTGCTGCCCGGATCGGAGCTGCGCGGCTGGCGCTTCGTCGGCGAATCGGAGGCGGCGAAGCTGCTCCCGCCCCCCCGCTACGAACGGCTCCGTTGGGCCCTGCGGGCCCGCGAGCGCGGGACGGTGCTCAACCTGGAGTCCGGCATACCGGTGGGCTGACGGGGGCGGGCCGCACCGCCCGGCCGCCGCGTCGGGTGAAGGGGCTCTTGTGCCGGGCGCCGCCTGTCGGGGGCGCCGGGCGTCCGGCCCCCGTGGCAGCACCACGAAACGCCCGTCGGGCGCCGGGCAACTGGGCCCCGAGGTGGCGCTCCGGGAGGTCCGTGGGGCGTACGGGGTGCTTGCACCGGGTGGGCGCCGCCCCGTGGCAGCCACCCCGGGGAACGCTCGTGGGGGCATACGGGAGCACTTGTGGCGGGCGCCGCCCGTCGGGGGCGGCGGGCGTCCGACGCTCGTGGCAACAACCCCGAGCGCTTGTGGGTACGTGCACGGGACGCCGCCCGACGCGGATGCCGGGCGTCCGGGCCCGTGGCAGCACCCCGGAACGCCCGTGGGGGCGTACGCCGATGCGTACGCCCCCACGGATCCGTGCTCAGGCCTTCTTCGACTCCGCGTAGTTCACCAGGAAGTGCGCCTCCGCGACCGACAGGCGCTCCAACTCCTCCGGTGACACGGACTCGTTCACCGCGTGGATCTGCGCCTCCGGCTCGCTCAGGCCGATCAGCAGGATCTCCGCCTCGGGGTACAGCGCACCGAGCGTGTTGCAGAGCGGGATCGAGCCGCCCATACCGGCGGACTGCATCTCCTCGCCCGGGTAGGCCACGCGCATCGCGTCGGCCATCGCCGAGTACGCCGGGCTGTTCACGTCCGCCTGGAACGCCTGGCCCTGGCCGATCTGCTCCAGCGACACGCGCGCGTCCCACGGCGTGTGCGCCTCCAGGTGCGCGGACAGCAGCTTCGTCGCCTCGGCCGCGTCCTGGCCCGGCGGCACCCGCAGGCTGATCAACGCGCGGGCGCTCGCGTGCACGGACGGTGTCGCGCCCACCACGGGCGGGCAGTCGATGCCGAGGACCGTGACGGCAGGACGTGCCCAGACACGGTCGGCGACCGAGCCCGACCCGATGAGCCCCACGCCTTCCAGCACCCTGGCGTCCTTGCGGAAGTCCGCGTCCGGGTACTGCAGTCCGTCCCAGGTCGCGTCCGCGGCGAGACCGTCCACGGTCGTCGAACCGTCCTCGGCGCGCAGCGAGTCCAGTACGCGGATCAGCGCGGCCAGCGCGTCCGGTGCGGCGCCGCCGAACTGGCCGGAGTGCAGGTTGCCTTCGAGGGTGTCGATGCGCACGCGCAGCAGGGTCATGCCGCGCAGCGTCGCCGTGACCGTCGGCAGCCCGAGCCGGAAGTTCCCGGCGTCCCCGATGACGATGGTGTCGGCGGTCAGCAGCTCAGGGTTCGCCTCGGCGTACCGCTCGAGGCCTCCCGTGCCCTGCTCCTCCGAACCCTCGGCGATCACCTTGATGTTCACCGGCACACCGCCGTTCGCCTTGAGGGCGCGCAGGGCGAGCAGGTGCATCAGGAAGCCGCCCTTGCAGTCGGCCGCCCCGCGTCCGTACCAGCGGCCGTCGCGCTCGGTCAGCTCGAACGGCGGCGTGACCCAGGCGGCGAGGTCGAGCGGCGGCTGGACGTCGTAGTGCGCGTAGAGCAGCACTGTCGGCGCACCGGCCGGGCCGGGCAGAAAGCCGTACACGGACTGCGTCCCGTCCGGGGTGTCCAGTACGGCGACGTCCTGGAAACCCTCGGCGCGCAGCGCGTCGGCGCACCATGCGGCTGCCGCCTCGCACTCGCTCTTGGGGAACTGTGCGGGATCCGCCACCGACTGGAAGGCCACCAGCTCCGTGAGCTCCGTCTTGGCGCGGGGCATCAGGGACGCGATGGTCTCGGCTATCGGATCGGCGGTCATGGGCACGCTCCTTGTGGGTGCGACGTTGTGCCGTGTGTGTACGGCGAATGTGTGGTCGATCCTCCCACAGCGGGTGGGAACCGACCGCGCCGTAGGATGCCGTCGAGAGCATGGGGCACGCGTCGGATCGGGAGCAGAACCACATCGTGAGCAGCGAGAACGGTGTCACCGGGGCAGAGGCAGCAGATGAGCAGGGCGACCCCGTGTGGGACGTGGTCGTCGTCGGAGGCGGGCCCGCGGGGGCATCGGCGGCGTATGCGGCGGCAGTGGCGGGCCGGCAGGTCCTGCTGCTGGAGAAGGCCGAGCTGCCGCGCTACAAGACCTGCGGAGGCGGGATCATCGGTCCCTCGCGGGACAGTCTGCCGCCGGGCTTCGAGCTTCCGCTGCGTGACCGTGTGCACGCCGTCACCTTCTCGCTGAACGGCAAGCTGGCACGTACGCGCCGGTCCAAGAAGATGCTCTTCGGGCTCATCAACCGCCCGGAGTTCGACGCGGGACTCGTCGAGCAGGCGCAGAAGGCGGGCGCCGTGCTGCGTACCGGCGTCTCGGTCTCCCGGGTCGAGCAGCACGGACCGGCCGTCCCCGACCGGCGCACGGTCGCCCTGGTCACGTCCGACGGCGAGACGGTGCTCGCGCGAGCGGTCGTGGGCGCCGACGGGAGTGCCGGCCGTACGGGAGCCCATGTGGGCGTGAAGCTGGACCAGGTGGACCTCGGGCTGGAGGCGGAGATCCCGGTCCCGCCGTCGGTGGCGGAGGACTGGGCGGGCCGGGTGCTGATCGACTGGGGCCCGATGCCGGGGAGTTACGGCTGGGTGTTCCCCAAGGGGCAGACCCTGACCGTCGGGGTGATCTCGGCCCGTGGTGAGGGCGCGGCGACCAAGCGCTATCTGGAGGACTTCATCGCACGGCTGGGGCTCGCCGGCTTCGAACCGGCGATCTCGTCGGGGCATCTGACCCGCTGCCGCAGCGACGACTCGCCGCTGTCGCGCGGCCGGGTGCTCGTCTGCGGGGATGCGGCGGGGCTCCTGGAGCCATGGACCCGCGAAGGGATCTCCTTCGCGCTGCGTTCGGGCCGGCTCGCGGGGGAGTGGGCGGTGCGGATCTCGGAGTCGCACGACGCCGTGGACGCCCGCAGGCAGGCGCTGAACTACGCGTTCGCGATCAAGGCCGGTCTCGGTGTGGAGATGGGGGTCGGGCGGCGGATGCTCTCCGTCTTCGAGCGCCGCCCCGGTCTGCTGCACGCCGCGATCACGGGCTTCCGGCCGGCGTGGAAGGTGTTCGCGGACATCACGCGCGGTTCGACGACGCTCGCGGGCATCGTGCGGACGAACGGGCTGGCACGGCGTGCGCTGGAGGCGCTGGACCGGCGTCAGGGGTGAGCGCGCCCGGGCCGGCGCCGGCGGCGGGCTCGGCCGTGGCCGGGAGGCTCACTTCTGGACGGTGATCCGGAACACCGGGTGCTTGTGGGCCGCGGCCAGCAGCTCCTCGTCCGAGGACTTGGCGTTCACATCGCCGAAGAAGCGTCCGACCTCCCAGCCCCAGCGCTCGAGGTAGGTGCGCAGCAGGGCCGGCTTCTCCTCGTCCGGCAGTTCCACGGCGGAGAACTGCTGGACCTTGCGGCCGACCTTGAGCTGCCCGCCGCCCGCCGCCCGCAGATTCCGGACCCACTGGGAGTGGCCGCGGGCCGAGATGAGGTACGGGCCGCCCTCGTAGGGGAGGGGGTTGACCGGGATGCTGCGCCAGTCGCCACTGGTGCGGCCCCGTACGGAGAGCTCGGCGGTGCCCATCAGGCTCACGCCGTGGCGGGCGAGCCAGCCCACGGCGCCGTTCAGAAGGTTGTCGAAGCGGCCGGGCTTGACGTAGTGGGACTGGGACATGGTGGGTACCGCCTGTCGGGTCGATGGCCGGTCGGTCGAGTTCGGGCCAGAGCCCGGATCGCAATCGAGAGCAGTGCTCTCGCTTAAGAGCAGTGTGCACCCTCGCCTGCTCCAAAGCAAGAGCACTGCTCTCGTCATTGGTCGGTGCTCCGCAATGTGACACACTGTCTCGCATGAGCACGATCCGTGGGGCCCGGGAACGAGCCCGTATCGAAGTCACGGCCGCGATCAAGGACGAGGCCCGCAGGCAGCTCGCGGCGGAGGGCGCGGCCAAGCTCTCCCTGCGCGCCGTCGCCCGCGAGCTGGGCATGGTCTCCTCCGCCCTCTATCGCTATTTTCCCAGCCGCGACGACCTGCTGACCGCCCTCATCGTCGACGCCTACGATGCCGTCGGTGCCGCCGCCGAGTCCGCGCTCGCCGAAGCCCCCGACTCCCTCGGCCACCGGTCCCGCTGGATCGCCGTCTGCTCCGCCGTCCGCGCCTGGGCGCTGGCCCATCCGCACGAGTACGCCCTGATCTACGGCTCCCCGGTCCCCGGATACACCGCGCCCATGGACACCGTCGGCCCCGCCTCCCGCGTCGGGCTCGCGCTGCTCTCCGTCATCCGCGACGCCCACCGTGCGAACGGCCTCGCCGTCCCCCCGCTCGACGAGGCGCTGCGCCCCGAGGCCCGGCGGATCGCCGCCGACCTCGCCCCCGATCTGCCGCCGTCCGTCGTCGTGGCACTCGTCGCCGCCTGGTCGCAGCTGTTCGGCCTCATCTCCTTCGAGAACTTCGGTCAGTTCAACCGGATCGTCGAGGAGCGGGACGTCTTCTTCGCGCAAGCGGCGGCCCGGCTCGCGTACGAGGTGGGGCTCGGTTCCCCCCGGAGCGGCGCGAGCGCCGGGAGCAGGCCCCGGCCCTGAGGCACCCGGCAGCGGGACCGGGTCGCCCGTACTGCACAGGGAGTACGGCCGATCGCCACGCACGGCGGACGCCCTCAGGCCCGCCGCGCGTCTAGCGTTGCCGGTATGGAAGAGCAGCACACCCGGCCCCGCCCCGGTCCCCCCTGGGCGCAGGGCGGAGCACCCCTGCCGTTGCGTCTGTGGGAGGCCCGGCGCGACGCCCGGGCGGTGCCCTGGCCCTCCACCCTCGCGCTGGCCTTCTTCGTCCTCGTCGGCACCCGTTTCGCCGCGGAGGGGCAGCCGGCCCGGGAGGATCTCGACGTTTTCGCCGGACTGCTTCTGGTCCTGGCGCCGGCGTTGCTGCTGCTGCGCAACCGGTGGCCCGTGGTGGCCGTCTTCGGCGTCTGCGCGACCACGCTCGTCTACTTCGGTGCGGGCTACCCGTACGGCCCGATCTTCCTGACCGTCGCGGTCGGCGCGTTCGCCGCCGTGACCTCCGGACACCGGCGCGCGGCCTGGGGAGCGGTCGGCGGGCTGTGGGCCGGACATCTGCTGGTCGCGCACTGGCTCTGGCGGTATCTGCCGCCCGGCACCGACGACCAGGCACCGTGGGGCCAGGAACTCGTCATCGCCGCCTGGGTGGTGGCGATTCTCGCGGCCTCGGAACTGATGCGCGTGCGTCGCGAGGTGTGGGCCCGGGAGCGGGTGGAGCGGGCGGCCGCCGAGAAACGCCGCGCCGACGAGGAACGGCTGCGCATCGCCCGTGAACTGCACGACGTGCTGGCGCACTCCATCTCGGTCATCAACGTCCAGGCCGGAGTCGGCCTCGCCCTCCTCGACAGCAACCCCGAGCAGGCACGCACCGCGCTCACCACCATCAAGGCGGCGAGCAAGGAGGCCCTGGGCGAGGTACGGCAGGTCCTCGACACGCTCCGTACGCCGGGCGACGCCCCGCGCGCCCCCGCGCCGGGTCTCGACCGCCTCTCCGAACTCGTCGAACAGGCCGGGAGCGCCGGCCTGAGCGTCGACATCGAGACGGAAGGAGCGCACGTCCCGCTGCCGCCCGGCACGGACCTCGCGGCCTTCCGGATCGTCCAGGAGGCCCTGACCAATGTCGTACGGCACTCGGGTTCGCGCACCGCGCGGGTCAGGATCACATACGCCCCCGGCCGGCTCGGCCTCCGGGTCGACGACGACGGACCGGCCACCGGCACCGACGCGGGCGGCAGTGGCAACGGGCTCGCAGGAATGCGGGAGCGGGCCGCCGCACTGGGTGGCACGATCGAGGCGGGTCCGCGGGCCGACGGCGGTTTCCGGGTCCGGGCGGACCTCCCTGTGCAGCCGAAGGAGACGATGTGATCCGCGTACTGCTCGCCGACGACCAGCTGCTGGTCAGGGCCGGCTTCAGGGCCCTGCTGGACGCCCAGCCGGACATCGAGGTGGCAGGTGAGGCGGCCGACGGCGAAGAGGCCGTGCGGCTGGTGCGTCAACTCGAGCCGGACGTCGTGCTGATGGACATCCGGATGCCGCTGCTCGACGGGCTGGCGGCCACCCGCCGGATCACCGGGGACGAGAAGCTGAACGGCGTGAAGGTCGTCATGCTGACGACGTTCGAGCTCGACGAGTACGTCTTCGAGGCCATCCGCTCCGGAGCCTCCGGCTTTCTGGTGAAGGACACCGAGCCTGAGGAACTGCTGCGCGCGGTAAGGGCGGTGGTGGACGGTGACGCGCTGCTGTCGCCGGGGGTGACGCGCCGGCTGATCGCGGAGTTCGCGGCCCGCTCCAAGGCGCCCACCGACGCGGAGGGCCTCGGCGAACTCACCGAGCGGGAGCGCGAGGTGATGGCCCTGGTCGGCATCGGCCTCTCGAACGAGGAGATCGCCCGCCGGCTGGTCGTCAGCCCGCTGACCGCCAAGACGCATGTGAGCCGCACGATGGTGAAGCTCGGCGCCCGTGACCGCGCCCAACTGGTCGTACTGGCCTACGAGTCGGGGCTGGTCCGGCCGGGCTGGCTCGGCTGACGCGACGGCGGTGTGAACCGCCACAGCACGGTCACGACACGCAGGACGAAGAGGGCGGCCGCGACCGCCGCGCCGGTCACGAGCAGCCCGCGCTCGATCGTGTACGGCATGGTGAACATCAGCTTGGGTCCGGCGATCACACCGAACGCCAGGGCGGCCACGAAGACCGCGCTCAGCAGGGCGTAACCGATCTCGACGGTCAACGCGTCCCGATCGGCCTGCGTACGCCGTACCCCGTCCGGCTCCATGCCGGAATTGTCACAGGGCCGCGGCCGGCAGGCAAGAAGTCCCGCCGGCCGCAGCCTGCTTGGAGAAGGCGTCGGTCAGTCGCCGACCGACACCCGCTCCGGTTCGGGCACGGACTTGTGCACCAGCACGCCGGCGGGGCTCCGGCGGGTACGCAGCCCGGTGAGCGTGATGAGCAGACCGGCCGCCGCGATCACGGCGACCACCACCAGGCCGGGCCGGAAGCTGTCGAGCACCTCCTGGGGTGTGCCGCCCTCACCGCCGCCCGCGGTGATCACCGCGGTCACCACGGCGAGGAAGATCGCGCCGCCGACCTGGATCGAGGTGTTCAGCAGACCGGACACCATGCCCTGTTCGTGGTCCTCCACACCGTTGGTGGCCTGGATGTTGAGCGAGGGGAAGACCAGCGCGCACGCGGCGCCGAGCAGCAGCATCGACGGCAGGATGACCGTCGCGTAACTCGGGGTCAGATCGATGCGGAGGAAGAGCGCGTAGCCGGCGACCAGCAACCCGAAGCCCGCGGCGATCACCCGGGGTGTGCCGAAGCGGTCCACGACCGACCCGATCTTCGTCGAGGAGAGGGCCACCAGGGCGCCCGCGGGCAGGAAGGCCAGCGCGGTCTGCAGGGCGGACCAGCCGAGCAGGGACTGCATGTACTGAGTGACGAGGAACTGGAACCCGATGTAGGAGCCGAAGAAGAAGGCGGCACCGAGGTTGGCCCGGATCTGGCTGCCGGAGCGCAGGACGCCGAGCCGGATCAGCGGGTGTGAGCTGCGCACTTCGATGACGACGAACGTCGTGAGAAGGACGGCGACGGCGAGGAAGGACAGCAGCGTGCGGGCGGATGCCCAGCCGGTCTCCGGCGCCTGGACGACGGTGAAGACAAGCAGCAGCATCGATGCGGTGCCTGTCACGGCGCCCGGCAGGTCGTATCCCTTGCCGGAGTCCTCGCGGGTGCTCCGCGGAATCAGCCGGAGGCCCGCCAGCAGGGCGATCAGCGCGATGGGCGCGGGCAGCAGCATCGTCAGCCGCCAGCTGACCTCGGTGAGCAGGCCGGAGAGCACCAGGCCCATGGAGAAGCCGGTGGCGGCGCAGGTGGTGTAGATGGCCAGCGCGCGGTTGCGCTGGGGGCCTTCCCGGAAGGTGGTGGTGATGATGGAGAGCCCCGCCGGCGCGGTGAACGCGGCGCTGAGGCCCTTGATGAAGCGGCTGGCGATCAGCAGCGGTCCGGAGTCGACGAGCCCGCCGAGCAGGGAGGCGAGGGCGAAGACGGCGAGCGCGATCAGGAACACCCGGCGCCGGCCCAGGAGATCGGCGGCGCGGCCGCCGAGGAGCAGCAGGCCGCCGTATCCGAGGATGTAGCCGCTGACGATCCATTGCAGGGTCGAGGTGGACAGGTCGAGGTCGGTGGCGATCGAGGGCAGGGCGACACCGACCATCGAGACATCGAGCGCGTCGAGGAACATCGCGGCGCAGAGGACGAGCAGCGTGCCCCAGAGTCGGGGGCTCCAGCGCTCCTGAGCCACGGGGACGTCGAGTGGAGAGGTCATGCCGGAGACAGTACATGCACATGCATTGAATGCAACTGCATTTAATTCCGATGCAACAAAGTGCCTTTTTCTGCTAACGTGCGCCCATGGCAGCGATGAAGTCCGAGCGTGCGCTCGTCGCGGAATGGCGGGATGTCCTCGCGCTGCACGCTCGTACGATGTGCGAGCTCGACCGCGAGCTCCATCAGCACGGACTGGGCGCCAGCGACTTCGAGGTCCTCGATGTGCTCGCCGAGCAGAAGGCGCCCGACGGTGACTGTTCGCTCCGGGTGCAGGAGCTCGCCTCCCGCGTCCATCTGAGCCAGAGCGCGCTGTCGCGCCTGGTGGCACGTCTGGAGAAGGACGGGCTGGTGACCCGCGGGATGTGCAGCGAGGACCGGCGGGGAGTGCGGGTCGCGCTCACCGATGCGGGCAGGGCCCGCCATGCCGAGGTCCAGCCGCTGCAGCGCGCCGTGCTCTCCCGGATGCTGCCGGACGCGACCGGCTGAGCCCGGGGCTGTCAGGACCAGGCGACGGCGGACCTGTCGCGCCACAGCGTAGCCAACTCGCTGTCGCCCGTGACCGTCACGGCGCTCAACGGCAGGCGGTTCCACAGCGTGAGATAGAGCTCTTCCGCCGAGCCGGTGAGCTCGCAGTCCGCCGGCACCTCGGCGCTGGGTTCGGTGCGCGGTGCGTCGGTGGAGATCCACATGGTCCACACGTCATCCGTGTCGACGGGCCGTACGCGCAACGCTCGCGGTGCCTCGGAACGCAGCCGGCTCCCCTCGCGGCCGTGGAAGCCGATGAGCAGCTCGGCGATGCCGTCGGCGGCGAAAGCGGCGGGCGCCGGCCCCGGCTTGCCGCCCAGTGCGGACTCGGCGTCCACGCGGTGGATCGCGGTCTCGTGCGCCTGCCGCCGGGCCCAGAACGCGAGCGGCGAGGGCGCGGGCAGGAAGGTCCAGCACTGCACGTCCGCGGGGGACTCGGTGAGTGCCGCCACGAGCAGCCCGTGGCCCTCCCGGAACCACTCGATCAGTTCGTCGCCGTCGAGTTCGCTCTCCGGCTCGGCGGGGTGGAAGCCGGGGTGGCCCTCGGTGACGAACGCGGTCGCCCAGCGGTGGACCATGCTGATGTGGCGCAGCAGATCGCGCATCTGCCATCCGGGGCAGGTGGGCACGGTCGCGTCCGGCCCGGCCTCGTCGGCGGCCGCGGCCAGCAACTGGCCTTCACGGACGAGGGACTTGATCAGCTCAGCGGTCTCCATGCCGGAGATTGTGCCAGGGCCCTCAGGCGCCTTGGGGGTGCGCGTGGTGGGGACGGCCGCGCAGCAGACGTACGAACAGCCCGATGGCCAGGGACTGGATGACCACCGACAGTGCCATGGCGACATAGAGGAACCACACGGATCCGCCCACCGCGTCCCCGAACAGCTCGCCCACGATCAGGAAGGCGAACACCGTCGGAGCGGTGAGCAGGAAGAGCCACACGCCGGCGAACGAGGCGTCCTCGTGGTGGACGAAGGCGCTGTCGATCGTGACGTACAGAGCCGCCAGGGCGACCAGTGCCAGGTACACCTGGGAGGGAAGGCTGCCGAAGGCGAGTCGCGTCACTGTGCCGAGCCGTTCAGAGTTCATGGCGTTCTCCCGCGGTGGACGTCGTTGTCTCCATGGTGCGTCCGGAGCGGCGGATCGGCCTGAGTACGGCTACTCAAGTGCTCTGAGGTGCTGACGCATTCCGAGCCGCGTATCCGATGAGGGCCGCGCCGGCCGCCAGGGCGGCCACCGTGGTCAGCGCCACCGGCAGGGAGAACCAGTCGGCGAGGAAGCCGATGGCGGGCGGCCCCAGCAGCATTCCGCCGTAGCCGAGGGTGGACGCGGCGGCGACTCCGGCGGGACCCGCGAGGGCGCCGGCCCTGGCCACCGCCACCGGGAAGATGTTGGCGAGGCCGAGGCCCGCGACGGCGAAGCCGAGCAGGGCGAGCCACACGGACGGTGCGAGCGAGCCGAGCAGCATGCCCACCGCGGCCGTCGTACCGCCCGCGACCAGCGTGCGGGTCTGGCCGAACCGCTCCAGCAGGGTCGTGCCGGTGAGTCGCCCGGCCGTCATGGCGAGAGCGAAGAGCGCGTAGCCGGTGGCGGCGGCGCCGGGGTGGGCCTGGAGATCCTGCTCGAGATGGAGCGCGCCCCAGTCGGCCATCGCGCCCTCTCCGTACGCCGTGCAGAGCGCGATCACACCGAACACGACGACCAGCCGGCGGGTGCGTCCGGTCAGCCGGCGCGGTGTCGGTATCTCATCGGGCCGCTCGGAGACCGGTGCGGTACGGCGCAGCAGCACCGGGCCCGCGAGGGCTGTGACCAGCAGACCGACCAGGGTGAGGAGCGTCAGATGGACGACGGGGGACAGGCCCCCGGCCACCAGGGCGCCGAGTCCCGCGCCGACCATGCCGCCGAGGCTGAAGGCCGCGTGGAAGCTCGGCATCACCGGGCGCCGCAGCGCCGCGACCAGATCGACCGCCGCGCTGTTCATCGCGACGTTGATGCCGCCGTACGCGGCGCCGAAGACCAGCAGGACGAGCCCGAGGGTGAGGGCCGAATGCGTCAGCGGCGGCAGCGCGATGCTCAGCGACATCAGGGCGGCGCAGGCGACGGTGACCGGATGACTGCCGAAGCGACGGCACAGCCGGCCGGTGAGCGTCATCGTCACCACCGCGCCCGCGGAGACGCCGAGGAGGGCGAGTCCGAGGTCGCTCGCGGAGGCTCCGGTCTGCTCCTTGATCGCGGGGATGCGGACCACCCAGCCGGCGAAGAGGAAGCCGTCCAGGGCGAAGAACACGGTCAGGGCGGTGCGGAGGCGGGGCAGGGAGAGTGGGGCGGTGTTTCCGCGGGCTTCCCCTGGAGCGGCCGTCCGGAGTTTGTTTAGGTTCGGCACAAAGTCAGCATAGGGGCCGGGCCCCGATCCGTACAAGGCGGCTGCGCAGCCTCCGGATCATGGGAGACTCGCCTCCATGAACGGCAAGGCGACGGGCACCAGAACAAAGCTGGAGAGGGGCCGCAGTGCGCTCGGTCCTGCGCTGGAACTGGTACACACCGGCCGTGCGCCCACCCGGGCCGTGCTCACCGCCGAGCTCGGGGTGACCCGCGCGACCGCAGGCGCGGTCGCGGCGGAGCTGGAGGCACTCGGCCTGATCCGGGTCGACTCCCGGCCGGGCGCCGCGGCGGGTTCCCAGGGCCGTCCCTCGCACCGGCTCTCCGTCGACGACTCGGGGCCCGTCGTCCTCGCCGCCCAGGTGCACGCCGACGGTTTCCGTGCCGCGCTCGTCGGTCTCGGCGGCCGTACCGTCGCCACCGCCCCCGGCTGCGTCACCGTCTCCGCCGACCCGGCCCAGGTGCTGGGCGAGGTGGTCGCCGCCGGCGCCGCTCTGCTGCGCGCCAGCGGCCGGCGGTGCGTCGGCGCCGGTCTCGCCGTGCCGTCCGCGGTCGCGGAACCGGAGGGCACCGCGCTCAACCCCCTGCACCTCGCCTGGCCGGCGGGCGCTCCCGTACGCGACATCTTCGCCGACCAGGTACGCGCGGCGGGCATCGCGGGACCGGCGTTCACCGGCAACGACGTCAATCTCGCGGCCCTCGCCGAGCACCGGCACGGCGCCGGAAGGGGCGCGCAGCACCTGCTGTGCGTCGCCACCGGCCACCGCGGAGTCGGCGGCGCGCTCGTCCTCGACGGCCGTCTGCACACCGGCAGTTCGGGCCTCGCGCTGGAGGTCGGTCACCTCACGGTCAACCCCGAGGGGCGCCCCTGCCACTGCGGCAGCCGCGGCTGCCTCGACGTCGAGGCCGACCCGCTGGCCTTCCTCACCGCGGCCGGCCGTGTCCCCGGCCCCGAGGTCTCGCTGCTGGAGCAGTCGAGGGAGCTGCTGCGCACGGAGTACGACGACCCTTCCGTGCGTGCCGGGTGCGAGGAACTGATCGACCGACTCGGCCTCGGCCTCGCGGGACTGGTCAACATCCTCAACCCCGACCGCATCATCCTCGGCGGCCTGCACCGTGAGCTGCTGGACGCCGACCCGGAGCGCCTGCGGGCGGTCGTCGCCGACCGCAGCCTGTGGGGACGCAGCGGAGGCGTACCCATCCTGGCCTGCTCCCTCGACCACAACAGCCTCGTGGGCGCGGCGGAGTTGGCCTGGCAGCCGGTGCTCGACGACCCGCTGGGCGCACTGCCGGCCGCGTAGCACGGGGTGCGGACGCCGGTGTGCCTCCGCCCGGCGGGGACGGAGGCACACGGCGAATCGGCTGCTTCCGGCCTGTCAGAACGTGCAGTCCGGTACGCCGGCGATCTTCTCGCCGCCGCGGATGTAGAGGTTGTTGACCCAGGCCACATCGCTGCCCGGGAACTCCATGACCGCGGTCCACCAGCTGTTGCCGCCGATGGCCGGGTCGTTCACGAACTGCCCCTGCTTCTGGCAGAGGGCGTCCATCCAGTGCTGCGACCGCACAGCGAGTCGCGGCGACGCCGTGGTGGGCTGGCTGCGGAGGTTGACGTCCGTCGCCCAGATGTAGATGTCGGTCAGTGCCGGGTCCCCGTCACTGGCGACGGCTGCCGTCGCGGAGTGCGAGACCGGGGCGGCCTCGGCCGACGTCGCGAGCGCGCCGCCCGCCAGTGCCAGCGCGGCCAGGGCCGTAGCCGTTCGTCGCATCACCATGCTCATGTCGCTCCCCTCTTCGGGCACGGTCCACCCGTGCCTCGACGAGAAGGACAGTAGGTTCCGCGGTCCGTGCGCGGTCCTGTCATATGTCAGGAGCGGACAGGCGCGAAGCACCCGTCCGGGGGCATGATGGACACTTCGCGACCTGTGAGCGGGTAGTCGACGATCATGACCCATAAGCCACCCGGCGCGGACTCCGGTCCGCACCGGCTCCAGCACCTGCGCGAGAGGATCCTCGCCTCGCCCGTCGGGCTGGGCTGGCAGCGCGGTCGCGAGATGGAGCTGATGCACCGCGCCATGGGTTTCGCGGCACTGGGCTTTCTGACCCTCGTGCCGTTGCTGGTGGTCGTCGCGGGAGCCGACCCGGCGAGCGGAGAGGGCTTCGCCAGGTGGCTCGGACAGGCTCTGGGGGTCTCGCAGGCATCGCAGGACGAGGTCGAGCGCCTGTTCGGCATGCCGGGGGTGGCACTGCAGCGGACCACCGCCTTCGGTCTCGCGGCGCTCACCGTCTTCGGTCTGACCTTCGGTTCGGTCGTGCAGACCGGCTACGAGAAGGTCTGGGAGCTGCCCACGGCCCGCTGGCACACCATGTGGCGGCATGTGGTGTTCCTCGCGCTGCTGGTCTTCTCGCTGCTCGTCTTCGTCAATACGCCCACCCCGTCCGGCCCTGTCGTCGGCACGGTGGTCGGCGCCGTCGCCGACCTGATCGGCACCTTTCTCTTTTTCTGGCTCTCCCAGCATCTGCTGCTCAGCGGCCGGGTCCGGTGGAGCGCCCTGGTGCCGGGCGCCGCGCTGACCGCCCTGTTCATGCTCGGGCTGCGGATCTTCTCGCAGCTCGTGTTCTCCCCGCTGATCGCGTCGAACGCGGTCACCTACGGCCCGTTCGGGACCGTCCTCGTCCTCCAGTCCTGGCTCGTCGGCGTCGGCGTGGTCGTCTACGGCGGTGCGCTGAGCGGGCGGATCATCCACGAGATGCGGGTGGCGCGGCGGATGCGCGGGACGGAGGAACAGGGCTGAGCCCTGCCCAGCCGGCGGCAAGGGCCCGAGCGGTCCGTGTTCACCACTGCCTCCCCGACGGCAGCTTCGCGCGCTCGGGCTGTGACAGGTGCAGCACCTCGAAGCGGTCGCCCGCCTCCCTGGGGGCGGCACTGTCCCAGAGGGTGAAGTGCACCAGTTCCCAGGTGCGGGGGTCGATCGCGAGCGCCGCGCACACCACCCCCTCCAGCCGCGCCAGCCGCTCGGTCCGGTCCACGGCGTGCTCCACGGCCAGCGCCGGCGAAACAGCCGGGTCGAGGGGCCGGCTGTGGCGTACGGCGGCCAGAGGCACGGCCGTTGCCGAGGGGCCCTCCCGATACGTCAGCCCGGTCCAGTGGTCCACCTGCGGCCGTCCGAAGTCGTCGACGATGCCCTGGAATCCGGGTCCCCACAGAAAGCCGTTCATGCCCTCGGGTGCGGACCACAGATAGAACGGCGCGTACTGGTTCACCGGCGAACCGTCGCGCTTCTCGCGGATCAGATACGCCTTGAGGCCGAGGCCGGGAAAGTCGTCGAGGAGATGCCCCCGCGTCGCCACCCGATGCCGGATGATCCCCATGTCGTAGTCCGCAGGCAGAGTGATCTCGTACTGCATCGCGTGCATCAAGCGCTCCTGGTGGTCCGTGCGGTGGCGAGCAGGGAGAGCAGGCCCCGTACGCCCGCCTCGAAGGCGGTGGTGGACCCGGAGGCGCGGGCCAGCACATAGCCGCCCTGCACCGTCGCGACGACCGCCGAGGCGATCTCGTCGGGGATCAGTTCCGGGCTGAACTCGCCCTGCTCCACGCCCTCCTGGACGATTCCCGCGATCCTGGCGCGCAGCCGGTCGAGGACCTCGTCGACCGGGGCCCGCAGCTCCTCGTTCGCGATGATGTCCGGGTCCATCGTCAGCCGGCCGACCGGGCAGCCGCGCAGCACATCGCGTTCGCGCGTCAGATAGGCGCTGATGCGCTCGTACGCCGTGCCGTCGCCGGCCAGCGTCGCCTCGGCGGTCGCGCCCAGCTCCTCGGCCGTGCGCCGGATGGCCGCCAGCGCCAGATCCGGTTTGCCGGTGAAGTGGTGGTACATGCTGCCCTGGCCGGCCCCGGCCTGCTGCTGGATCGCCTTGGGGCTGGTGCCCACGTAGCCGCGCTCCCACAGCAGCTCGCGGGTGGCCTCGATCAACCGCTCGGGGGTGCTCATACCCGCAGTGTACATACTAGTAGGTACAGAAACCAGGGACCGGGAGCAGGCACGGAAGCCCCGCGTACTCCCCGGGTGGTACGCGCAGTGCCGCTGGCTGTACGACGACTTCGCCCCCCTCCCGCGGGAGTCTCGGAAGCGTCAAGGAACCACGCACCACCATCGCCACCGAGGAGTTGAACGAGATGAACACCCTGGCGTACGAAGGCGGGTCCGGCCCGTGGATTCTGCTCTTCCCGCTGATCTGGGCGGCCGTCGTCGTCGGCGTCGTCACCGTCCTGCGCCGCACGGGCGTCTGGCGCGGACGCCGCGCACCCTGGCAGACCCGCGCGGCACACGACGAGAACTCGCCGATCGCGATGCTCGGCCGCCGGTTCGCCTCGGGCGAGATCGACGAGGACGAGTACTGGCGCCGGCTGTCCGTCCTGGACGAGCAGTTCGGCCGGGTCGGCAAGGACGGTGCGGCATGACCACCACCACCGCCACGGCGACCCGCACCGCCGCCCGTGTCGTCGACGCCGTGAAGGTCTACGGCAGGGGCGACACCGAAGTGAGGGCCCTGGACGGGGTGAGCGTCGACTTCCCGGCCGGCCGCTTCACCGCGATCATGGGGCCCTCGGGCTCCGGCAAGTCGACGCTGATGCACTGCGCCGCCGGACTCGACACGCTCACCTCGGGCTCCGCCTTCATCGGAGACACCGACCTCAGCGCCCTCGACGACCGCAGACTCACGCTGCTGCGGCGTGAGCGCGTCGGCTTCGTCTTCCAGGCCTTCAACCTCATCCCCACGCTCACCGTCGCCGAGAACATCACCCTTCCGATCGACCTGGCCGGCGGCCGGCCCGACAGCCAGTGGCTCGACGCCCTCATCGACACGGTGGGACTGCGCGACCGCCTGCACCACCGGCCCAGCGAGCTCTCCGGCGGCCAGCAGCAGCGCGTCGCCGTGGCCCGCGCCTTCGCCGGACGGCCCGATGTCGTCTTCGCCGACGAGCCCACCGGGAACCTCGACTCCCGCTCGGGCGAGGAGGTGCTGCGGCTGCTGGGCCGCACGGTGCGCCAGACGGACCGCACGGTCGTCATGGTCACTCACGACCCGGTCGCCGCCGCCCACGCCGACGAGGTCGTCTTCCTCGCCGACGGGCAGCTCGTCGACCGGATGCAGGCCCCGACCGCCGAACGGGTGCTGGACCGGCTGAAGGCGTACGACACCCGTGACCGCCACCAAGCCGGGGAGGTGACGACATGACCGGCAGCCGTGCGTCGCTGCGGATCAGCCTGAACTCGCTCCGCGCCCACAAGCGCCGCTTCGTGGGGACCTTCACCGCCGTACTGCTCGGCGTGGCGTTCCTCGCGGGCACCCTCGTCATGGGCGACACCCTGCGCGGCAGCTTCGACACGATGTTCGCCAGCGCCAACGGGGGCACCGACGCGGTCGTCCGCAGTTCCAACGTCGTCACCGTCTCCGGCGAGGCCCAGGGCACCCGGCAGAACGTTCCCACGGACCTGGCCGACCGTATCGACGGGACCCCCGGCGTCGCCGCCGCCGTGCCGAACATCCAGGGCGCGGGACAGCTCGTCGGATCCAACGGCAAGCCGATCGGCGGTCAGGGCCCGCCCACCGTGGCCGGAAACTGGATCGACGACACCGAGCTCAACCCGTACCGGCTCGCCGACGGCCGCGCCCCCGAGAAGTCCGGCGAGGTCGTCGTCAACCGCGGCGCCGCCGACAAGGGCGGCCTGCGGATCGGTGACCGGACCGTGCTGCGCACCCCCGACCCGGTGCAGGTCACCGTCGTGGGCCTCGCCACCTTCGGCGGTGAGGACGGTATGGGCCAGGTGACCTTCGCCGGCATGACCCGGGCGGACGCCGAGAAGTACCTGACCCCCGAGCCCGGTCAGGGGGCATCCATCCAGGTGCGGGCGGGACCCGGCACCAGCCAGCAGGAGCTCGTGGACGCGCTGACCCCGGTCCTGCCCGCCGGCGTCGAGGCGATCACCGGACAGGAGTCCACCGCGGAGAACCAGGACATGATCTCCGGTCAGTTCCTGAACCTCTTCACCACGTTGCTGCTCGTCTTCTCCGGCATCGTGCTGCTGGTCGCGGTGTTCTCCATCTACAACACCTTCGCCATCGTCATCGCCCAGCGCACCCGGGAGAACGCGCTGCTGCGGGCTCTCGGCGCCTCCCGGCGTCAGGTCGTCGGCTCGACGCTCGTCGAGGCAGCCGTCGTCGGCGTCGTCGCGTCCGCAGCCGGGCTGCTCGGCGGCATCGGGATCGCCCTGGGACTCGGGGCGCTCTTCCCGGCCATCGGCTTCCCCTTCCCCGAGGGCGCCCTGGTGATCAGCGCTCTGTCGATGCTGCTGCCGCTGGCCGTGGGGGTCGTCGTGTGCCTCGGTTCGGCACTGATGCCGGCCGTACGGGCGGGCCGCACCGCGCCGCTCGCCGCACTGCGCGAGACAGCCGTCGACCAGTCGGCCGCGTCGAAGAAGCGTGCCGGCATCGGCGGGGCCGTGGCCGTCGCCGGTATCGGCACCATTCTCGCGGACGTCCTGGCCACACCGTCCGTCTGGCTGGCCGGTGCCGGCGCCGTGCTCGCTCTCGCCTCCTTCGTGGTGCTCGGCCCGGTCGCGGCATCGCAGGCCGTACGGATCCTGGGCGGACCGCTCGACCGGCTGCGCGGCGTCTCCGGACGGCTGGCCAAGCGCAACGCCCTGCGCAGCCCCAAGCGCACGGCGGCCACCGCCACCGCGCTGATGATCGGCGTCGCGGTCGTGTCCCTGTTCACCGTCTTCGGTGCCTCGCTGAAGGCGACCATGGACCAGACGGTCTCCCGCTCCTTCGCGGGCGATGTCGCGGTGAGCGCGCCGTCGTTCGGCGCGGGCGGCAGCGGGCTCAGCCCGAAGCTCGCCCCCGCCATCGCGGCGCAGCCCGATGTGGAGTCGGCCGTCGGTCTCGGCCAGGGCGTCGCGGAGGTCGACGGGGCAGGCCGTCAGCTGACCGTCACCGACCCGGCCGCACTCGGCGCGGCGTTCGACCTCGGCTCTGTCCGGGGCACGCTGGGTGAACTCGGTACGGACGGCATGGCCGTGGCGGACACCGAGGCCGACAAGCGGGGCTGGAAGCCGGGCTCCACTGCCGAACTGGCGTTCACGGACGGCAAGAAGCAGACCTTCACCGTGCGCGCCGTCTTCGAGCAGTCCGAACTCGCGGGTGACTACGTCATCAGCCGCGAGGCCTGGGCCCCGCACCGCGGCCAGGACTCCGACACCCTGATCGCCGTCGGCTTCAAGGACGGCGTGTCGACCCACGACGGCGCGGCGGCGGTCGAGCAGACCGCGGCGGCCTACGGCAACCCCGAGGTGCAGACCCGCGAGGAGTACGCGCAGTCCGCCGCCGGAGCCATCGACATGATGCTCACCCTGGTCTACGCCCTGCTCGCCCTGGCCGTGGTCATCGCGCTGCTGGGCATCGCCAACACGCTCACCCTCGCGATCCACGAACGCACCAGGGAACTGGGGCTGTTGCGCGCGGTGGGCCAGACGAGGAACCAGCTGCGCGCCATGGTGCGCTACGAGTCGGTCCTGGTCGCGGCCTTCGGCACGGCCGGCGGACTCGCACTCGGCGGACTGCTCGGCTGGGTGCTCGTCAAGGCCTCCGAAGGCACGGGCGACACAGCGTTCGCCTTCGCCGTGCCTCCGCTCCAGCTCCTGGTCGTCGCACTGGTCGGCCTCGTGGCCGGCGCGGTGGCGGGCTGGCGGCCCGCGCGCCGCGCGGCACGCCTGGACGTCCTGCGCGCGATCGCGACGGAGTAGCACGTGAGCTTCGGCGATCCGGTCAGCCCGCAACGGTTGACCGGATCGTGGCGTGTGCGCGCACCGCGGCCGGGGCGCCGGGGAACGGCCCCTCGGTCGTGGCCCCGTAGACCATCGGATACGCCTCCAGCGACACCGAGGACGGCGGCGCCGAGAGCGTGAACCAGACGACCTTGCCCGCCTCGCCCCGGGGCTGGACACCCCAGCTCTCGCTCACGGCCGCTATCAGCCCGAGACCGCGTCCGGACGTATCGAAGAGATCGCCGTCCTGCACGGTCGGCAGGCGTGGGTCGTTGTCCTGGACCGAGACCGTGAGACGGTCGAGCAGCAGCTCGATGTCGACGGTGCACATCTTGTCCGGCTGGGCATGGCGGTGGACGTTGGTCAGCAACTCCGTGACGCCCAGAGCTGCCTGGTCGATCAGAGGATCGAGATGCCAGTAGCGCAGCTGCGCCGAGATGATTCTGCGGACCTGACCGATCCGCGACGGCAGGGCCTGGAGCTCCACCGTGCAGTGCCTGCTTGGCTTGCTGATCACGGCTGCGACTCCCCGAATGAGGTCCGGAAGAAGACGAGATCGGATCCAGCAGTTGGCTGCCTGCTGATTTGTCCGGCGGGCTGGATCACAGCGTTACCGCCGGTGCACCCTGAGTGATGTGAGATCAGCGTGAACCAGTGCCCGCGGTTCCGCAACTCAACAGCACCCGGGTGGGGACTCCTCAGTCCCTGCGGCCGCCCGCACCGCGCACGGCGTCCAGGAAGCGCCCCGCGAGCGCCCGCGCGTCGGGCCGCTGCCCGCGCTGCCCCATGGTCAGCCGGTACCGCTTGCCGTTCACCGTCAGTGCCGTGCTCGCGTCGTCGGCGAACCATGCCTTGCCGGCCCTGACCCCCCGGACGGGCGCACTGTCGATCACCCGGCCGTAACTGGTGAGGAGCTTGAGACTGCCGTCCTTGATCAGCACCTGTCCGGCCTTGGTGAGC
The DNA here is from genome assembly GCA_963836215.1 of uncultured Actinomycetota bacterium. GTDB lineage: Bacteria > Actinomycetota > Actinomycetes > Streptomycetales > Streptomycetaceae > Streptomyces. The sequence continues at coordinate 868,170 of CAWIIU010000005.1, read as the reverse complement.
GAGCGCGGCCACCGTTCGATCCGTACGCCCGTGGCCCGGAATTCGGGCTCCGCCATCGCCATCGGCCCTCCGCCCCTTCGTCATGTCATCTGCTGGCAGTCTGCACAACTCCCCGCCCATGCACCAGTAGGTGTGGTCCCCGCGGTGCAGGTCCCGGCCCACAAGCGACTCCTATGGACGCCCAAAGTGAACGTTTGTGCAGGTGAGGGGCTTACTGTGGCAGGAGGGAAAGAGAACTGGGCAAGGCGAGGACGACACTCATGAGCACGGACGAGAAGCGTGTGACGCACGGGGCAATGGAGACCGTCGATGTCGACCGGACCGATCCGGAGTACCGGGCGTGGCTGAAGGAGGCGGTCCGCAAGGTGCAGGCGGACGCGAACCGCTCGGCCGACACCCATCTGCTGCGGTTCCCGCTGCCCGACGAGTGGGGGATCGACCTCTACCTCAAGGACGAGTCGACGCACCCGACCGGCAGCCTCAAGCACCGGCTCGCCCGCTCGCTGTTCCTCTACGGGCTCTGCAATGGCTGGATCCGGCCGGGCAAGCCCGTCATCGAGGCGTCCAGCGGCTCGACCGCGGTCTCCGAGGCGTACTTCGCCAAGCTGATCGGCGTGCCCTTCGTGGCGGTGATGCCGCGCACCACCAGCCCCGAGAAGATCCGGCTCATCGAATTCCACGGCGGCCGGTGCCATTTCGTGGACGACTCGCGGAAGATGTACGAGGAGTCGGCGGCGCTCGCCGAGCGCACCGGCGGCCACTACATGGACCAGTTCACCTACGCCGAGCGGGCCACCGACTGGCGCGGCAACAACAACATCGCCGAATCCATATACCAGCAGCTGAAGTTGGAGCGCTATCCCGAGCCGGCGTGGATCGTGGCGACGGCCGGCACCGGTGGCACCTCGGCGACCGTCGCACGCTATGTGCACTACATGCAGTACGACACCCGGATCTGTGTGCCCGACCCGGAGAACTCCTGCTTCTTCGACGGCTGGACCCGGAACGACCCGCTCGCCGCCAGCGACTGCAGCTCACGCATCGAGGGCATCGGCCGGCCGCGGATGGAGCCGAGCTTCGTCACCGGAGCCATCGACCGCATGATGAAAGTGCCCGACGCGGCGAGTGTGGCCGCCGTGCGGGCGCTGGACGAGGCCATCGGGCGCAAGGCGGGTGGCTCCACCGGCACCGGCCTGTGGAGCGCGCTGAGGATCGTCGCGGAGATGGTCGCGGCCGGGCAGCGGGGGAGCGTGGTCACCCTCCTGTGCGACCACGGCAACCGCTACCTCGACAAGTACTACGCGGACGCCTGGCTGGCCGAACAGGGACTGGACATCGCGCCGTACAGCGAGACCCTCAAGCGATTTCTGGCCACGGGCGTCTGGCCCGACTGACGCCGCTCACTGTGCGGCCGCCCTGACGAGCCGCCGGTCCAGCCTGCGCACCGCGCCGCGGAAGGACGCGCCGAAGCCCGGCCGGCCCAGTCGCAGCATCGCGCGCACCGGCGCCGGCGCGTCCGCCGCGAACGTCCACTGCACGCGGGCTCCCGAGGGGGTGGGTGTTATCAGCCACTCCTCCAGCAGGGCCCGCAGACCAGGTGCGTTGGTGGAGTCCACCCGGTACGCGTAGCGCTCGCCGGAGTCCGTCGCCATGACCGTCTCGGAGAAGTGGACGCCCCCCTTGAGCCGGACGTCGCGGCCGGCGCCGTCCCGGGTGGGTGTGGCCCCGGCGACCGCGCCGAACCAGGACGGCCAGCCCGTCACATCGTCGGCGAGCGCTCGGTACACCTCCTCCGGGGAGACCGAGACCTCGGCCCCGAAGACAAGACGTACGGGGGCTGATGCGGCGAAGTCGAGCTCGACCGGGCGCAGTCGGCGTGCCATGGACCGTACCTCCGGGGCGCAGGGGGGCTGACGGGCCCGGACACCATAGCTGACGTCGATTCAGTTGTCCGCCCCGCAGGCACGGTGAGCATCAGCCGTGGCCCAACGCGCGGCCCCGCAGCAGTCCGTCGAGCGCACGCCCGAACACCACCCGGCCCAGCCGTGCGACCAGCGGGTCCAGCAACCGCGGCAGCGGCCGGATCCGCAGCTCCTCCGACCACACCACCACCGCACCTGTGCCCTGCGGGAGCACCTCGATCTCCGCCCAGCCCGTGACGACCCGACCGCGCTTCTCCAGCCGGCAGTGACCCGTGCCGCCATCGCCCGGCGGCACCCAACGGACGACCTCCATCGGATCGTCGAATCCGGCCGGACCGAGCGCGGAGCGCACCACGAACACCGTGCCCACCCCCGTCGGGCGTCGGGTCACCGAGGACAGCCTGGTCAGCGGCACCTGGGCAGCGTGCGCATCCCAGTCGGTGACCCGCAGCCACACCTCGCCGGCGTCCAGCGTGACCGCGCGCGTCAGCCGGAACGCGGTCATCGCGGCTCAGCCGTCCTGTTCGCCGGCGCTCTCGGGCCCGCCCGCCACCACCAGCCCCGGCAGATGCTCCGCGATCTCCGCGCGCGCCTCCTCCGACAGTCCGGCGTCCGTCACCAGCGTGTCGACCTCCGCCAGCGCCGCGAACGAACTCAGGCCCACCGTGCCCCACTTGGTGTGGTCGGCGACCACCACCACCCGGCGCGCGGCCTGCACGAAGCGCCGGTTCGTCTCCGCCTCCGCCAGATTCGGCGTGGACAGTCCGGCCTCCATCGAGATGCCGTGCACACCCAGGAAGAGCACATCGAAGTGGAGCGAGCGGATCGCCTGGTCGGCGACCGGCCCCACCAGCGAGTCGGAGGGCGTACGCACCCCACCGGTGAGGACCACCGTCGCGGCGCCGGGCCGCGGCGTGCCCGCGGCACCGGCCCGCTGCGCCGCGTGGAACACATCCGCGACACGCACCGAGTTGGTCACCACGGTCAGGTCCGGCACCTCCAGCAGATGGTGTGCCAGGGCATAGGTCGTCGTGCCGCCGGACAGCGCGATCGCGCTGCCGGGCACCGCCATCCGCGCCGCCGCCCTCGCGATGTCCTCCTTGGCGCTCAGCTCCAGCGCCGACTTCGCCTCGAAGCCCGGTTCGTGCGTACTCGCCTCGACCACCGGGACCGCGCCGCCGTGGACCTTTTCGACGACTCCCTGGCGGGCCAGCGCGTCCAGATCCCGGCGCACGGTCATGTCGGAGACATTGAGCTTGCGGGTGAGTTCGTTGACCCGTACCCCACCGCGCCTGCGCACCTCGTCGAGGATCAGAGCGCGCCTCTGCTCCGCGAGCAGGTTCTGGTTGTCGGTCACTGCCGGGGCCGGTCCTTCCGTCTCGTCGTACGCCGCTGAGGCGAAGGTTTCTCATCCTCGCACGGTCCGCGCGACACGGGCTCGCGGAGATTCGGTGAGAGCCGTGCGGTGAACTGCCATTTTCCGGGATTGTTGGGCAGGAACGCAGCGCGGCCGCGCACCGGTCGGTCCTCCCATCGAGAGAGCGAGTCACAGAAGTGTCTCCTGCCACTCCTGCCCCGCAGAACGGCGGGCCCGCGCTCGAACTGCTGGTCCACGGTGTCGGCGGAGCCACCCCGCAGGACATGCTCGGCGACCCCCGTACGATCCGGATCACCGGCGACGAGAAGGCCGCCGTGTTCCGCCGGTGCGACGACGAGAAGGCCGAGGAGCACCCCGAGGAGTACCGGGAGCGGCCGATCCCCGAGGCGTACTGCTGGTCCAACCTCACCTCGGGCAACAGTGCCCGCGCCCTGTGGCTCCTCTTACTTCCGTTCATGGTGGTCAACCTCGCGCACTGGATGCGCCCGCGGGCCAAGGGCCGCAGGCGCACGATGCGGATGTACGGCGTGCTGGTGCGGATGCTGGCGCTCAGCCTCACCGTCCTGCTGACGGCCGCCGCCTGCGAGGTCGCCCTCGACCTGGTGGCGTGGCAGTGCGCCGGCTCGGCCAAGTGCGCCGGCGACAGGGCGTGGCTCGGGTTCATGTCGGCCGACGGCGGCGGCTGGTGGTCCCAGCCGGGCCGGCGCCTCGCGCTCGCCTCCCTCGTCCCGGCCGCGCTGGTGGGTCTGCTCTGGTATCTGTCCAACCGCAGCTGGAGCGCGTACGAGTCCCAGCGTCCGCCGACAGCGGCCGACGTCGCCGAGGGCGAGGCCGGCCCGGAGGAGGACACGGAGGAGCCCGCGGGCACCCCTGAACCGGCCGTGCGGCCCGCGCTCGGCCGGCCAGGCTTCTGGTACGGCCGCCGGCTCGTCGCCCGGCTGCGTGCCGCGCACACAGCGGCGGGATTCCTCACCGTCTCCGCCGCGGTCGCCGGAGCCGCCGCCCGCCACGACCGCGGCGCCGGCAACCAACTGCTCGCGATCTGCGGATGGCTGATCGAGGCGGCTCTCGCCGGCGGTCTGATCACCGTGCTGTGGATCGTCTTCCGCAGGGGCCGCAGCGAGCGCCGTATCGACGCCAGGTTCGACCGCGCCGCGGTCCGCCGGCTCCCGGGAGCCTCGGTCGCCCTGTTCTCGCTCTCGCTGTTGTACGCCTCCTGGTCCCGGCCCCAGTGGGAGTCGCACGCCGCCCTGCCCGGTGATGTCACCTTCCGCGTCCTCGCCCTCGGCCAGGGGGCGCTCGTCGTCGCGCTCGCCTGGGCGGCCTGGTCGCTGCACCGGCACGCGGCCCACCCCCGTACCGCCCTGAGCGGACTGGGCGGCCCCGCCGTCGCGATGCTCGCCTGCGCCCTGGGGGGTGTGATGACCGGCGGCGTCGCCCAGCGCGTCGCCGATTGGCTGGACGGACCGGGCACGCCCGGCATGGACGGCGAAGGCTCCATCCCCGGGCCCCCCGTCCTGCTCAGCTGGCAGGCGTCCGTCATCCCCGTCCTGTTGATCGTGCTGCTCGTCCCCACCGTCGTTCTGTGCGTGCGGACCGTGCGGGCAGCCGGCCGGCTCGCCGCCCATGTGGAAGCGGAATACGGAACGGGCAGCGCCGGGAACCGTCCCGACTCCGTGCGCACCCGGCGGATAGCGGGCACCCGGTCCCGGGCCGCCCTCACCGACGCGGCACCCTGGATCGTCGGCACCGTCGCCGGAGCCACGCTCGTCCTCGGCGCGGCCGCGGTCGCCGGTGCCTGGGCGAGCGGCGACGTGCCGGGCAAGGCCTTCGCCGGCAGCGCCGGTCCGGTCGAGGCCGTCGCCGACACCGCGCAGGCCCTCGGCTCCTGGCTGATCGGGTTCGGCTTCATACTGTTCGTCACCTGGGGCCGCCGCGCCTACCGTGACGCGTCCGCCCGGCGGACCATCGGCATCCTGTGGGACGTCGGCACCTTCTGGCCGCGTGCCGCTCACCCTTTCGCACCGCCCTGCTACGCGGAACGCGCCGTCCCCGACCTCACCTGGCGCATGTGCACCTGGACCGAACGGACCGGCGGGCGGCTCGTCATCTCCGGTCACTCGCAGGGGAGTGTGCTGGCCGCGTCCGCCGTCTGGCAGCTGCCGCCCGAGACCCGCCGCCGGGTGGCGCTCCTGACGTACGGATCGCCGCTCGAGCGGCTCTACGGCCGCTGGTTCCCCGCCTACTTCGGGCCGGCCGCGCTGCGCGAACTGAGCGGCGAGGTGGACTCCTGGCGCAATCTCTGGCGGCACACCGACCCGATCGGCGGGCCCGTCCTGGTCTCCGCCGACGCCGGCCACCCGGACGTCGACCGGCAGGCGCTCAAGGATCCGCTGGTGTACGGGCGTTCACGCGAACACCCGCTGCCCGAGCCGATCCTCGGCCACTCCGAGTACCAGGCCGATCCCGCCTTCGCCACCGAGCGGCAGGGGCTGCTCGACCGGATCGGCCCCTCCGTACCCCGGCAGGCTCAGGGCAGTTCGGGCAGATCGTCCGGATAGAGCAGGGTCAGGTCGTCGGTGTTCATCTCGGTGAGCTCGGCGACCCGGCCCGCGTGCCGCTCCACCATCGACTCGAACGTCTGGCGCGCGGTACGCCCGTTGCCGAAGGCCGGGCCCTTGGGCAGCACGCTGAAGTACTTCAGCAGCGCCTCGCCCGTTCCTTCGGCCAGCCGGTACTCGTGCTCCTCCGCCTGCTGCTCCACGATCCGCAGCAGCTCGTCGGCCTCGTAGTCCTGGAAGGTGATGGTCCGTGAGAACCGGGACGCCACACCGGGGTTGACGGACAGGAACCGTTCCATCTCGGCGGTGTACCCGGCGACGATGACCACGACCGCCTCCCGGTGGTCCTCCATCAGTTTCACCAGGGTGTCGATGGCTTCCTTGCCGAAGTCCCGGCCGGAGTCCTCGGGAGACAGGGCGTACGCCTCGTCGATGAACAGGACCCCGCCCCGCGCCCGGTCGAACGCCTCCTGGGTGCGGATCGCGGTCGACCCGATGTGCTCGCCGACCAGGTCGACCCGGGAGACCTCGACGAGATGACCGCGCTCCAGCACCCCGAGCGAGGCCAGGATCTCGCCGTACAGCCGGGCCACCGTGGTCTTTCCGGTGCCGGGTGAGCCCGTGAAGACGAGATGGCGGCGCACGGAAGCGGCCTTGAGGCCAGCCTCCTGGCGGCGTCGGCCGACTTCGATCATGTTCGTGAGCGTGCGGACCTCGCGCTTGACGCTGTCCAGGCCGACCAGCGCGTCCAGTTCACCCAGCACGGCGCCCGATGTGCGCAGCGGCTCGGCAGGCGGCGCCGGGGCCTCGGCGGCCGGCTGCGCGGGCACCGCGGAGAGCAGCCCGGGCGACTGGGTCGCGGTGACCACCGCGACGGCGGGCTCCGCCTGCGGCCGTACGGCGCTCTCGTCGCTGGTGCAGTCCTCGACGGTGGGGCCGTCAGGCTCCGCGAACTCGTACCCCCCGCGTGCGCAGCGCTCGGTGCGGCACCGGCTCAAGGTCGTACGGCAGCCGCCCATCACATGGAAGCCGTAGCCTCCGCTGCCCGTGACCCGGCAGCCGCGGAAGGTGCCGCGGCCTTCCGCCGACACATAGAACCCGGCCTCGGCGGGCGAGGTGACCGTGCACCGCTCGATCACCGGGTCCGCGCCCTTGGTGACGATCACGCCGGTCTGCGCCGCGTCGATCGTGCAGCCGTTGAGTGTGCCGCCGCTGCCGTGGTCGCGGAACCATGCCCCCGTCGACGCCTCCCTGATCCGGCAGTCGTCGAGCTGCGCGGTCGCCCCGTCGCTCACCGACACCGCCGTGTTGCGAACCTGGGTCAGATCGCTGTCGACGACATCGACGCGCGAGCCGCGGTCGAGGACGAACAGCGCGTCCGGGACGTCGTGGACGCGGCACGAGTCGAGGACCGCGGTGGCGCCGTCGCTGACCCACACGGCCGGATAGTCGCCCGTACTGTCGTGGATCTCGCACTGGTTGGCGTCGGCTCGGGTGCCCGGGTCCCACACCGACAGGCCGTTGCGTCCGAAGCGGCGCACCGCGGAGCGGGTGAGCGTCAGCACCGAGCGGGAGCGCAGATCGATCCCGTTCTCCGGGATGTCGTGGATGTCGCAGTCGGAGAGGGTGAGCACGGCATCGGTGTCGAGTGTGACCCCGTCGGACGATGTGCGGTGCACGGTGGAGTCGGTCAGATGGGCCGCGGCGCGGGAGGCGATGTGCACTCCGGTGCCCTTGATCTCGTACACCTCGCAGCCGATGGCCTCCAGGCCGGTGCCCTCGCCGGTGACGGCCAGGCCCGCGCCCGACGCGTGGTGCACCCGGCAGCGTTCCAGCCGCGGATGCGCACCGCCCCGCACGGAGATGCCGGACTGTCCCGCCGAGACGACCTCGCACTCCTCGAACACGCCGCCCGCGCCGTCCAGTACGGCGATGCCGATGCCTGCCGGGTTGTCGACGGTGCAGCGGCGGACGGTGGGACGGGCCGCGCCGCGCACCTCGAGACCGGCGGCGGAGCGTGTGACGATCCGCAGATCGAGCAGCTCGGGGGTGCCGTCCTCGACCAGCAGGGCGGGAGCCGCCGTGTCCTGGCCCTCCACATGGAGATCCTGGACGGTGGCCGAGGCGCGCACGGTCAACGGCACCCCGTCGGCGGGTGCGATGCGCACCGAACCGGCCGACCCCTCCGTGCCGCGCAGGGTGATCGCGCGCCGCAGCACGAGATTCTCGCGGTACGTCCCGGGCGCGACGGTGAGAATGTCGCCGTCCCCCGCAGCCTCCAGGGCGGCGGCGAGGGAGGCGTACTCACCCGTGCGGCGCCGCCACCTCGATGTGCCGGTGTGCGTCACCTGGACCGTGCCCTGTGCCATCGTGCTGCTCTGCCCCCACCTTGTGAGACCGCTCCGACGCGCCCGTGGAAGGGGACGCCTGGTGAACCCCGAAGGGGTCGCACCACCGTAGCGCGCGCGGAAGGCGGGAGTTGACGAGTCGCGAGGTCAGCTGCCGGCTCCTGCGCGTCCCCAGTCGGGACCCACCGTCGCCCAGGCGTGGTCGAGGCGGGCATGCCGGCGCCGCACGAGCCGCCACACGACCAGCCGTGCGGCGCATCCGACGACCGCCGCGGACAGGAGAGCCGCGCCGATGCCGGCCAGCGCGGCATGCACCCTGGCCGCCTCCGGATCCATGGGGCGGTGGACGAGGCGCCCCGAGCCGTCGGTCCAGACGGGGAAGGTGTCGCCCGCGCGGGTGCTGCGCAGCGTGGTGTGCACTTTGCCCGTGTGTGTGCTGCCGTCGGCCGCGGTCCAGTGGGCGATCACCGGCCGGCGTTCCTCGCGGGCCGCCGACTCGGGGTCGTACGCCGCCGCTTCGGACAGCGGGGCATCCCCGACCACCGTCGCGACGACCTCATGACGCAGCTGGTGCTGGGTCCGGATCGACTGCCGCAGCGACGCGTCGGTACTGCTCCCGGTGATCCAGCCGACGGCCGGAGCGGCGGTGACGAGCAGCAGCACGGCGATCAGCGCCACCCATGCCTCGACGAGATCGGTCGCCCGGCACAGAGGATTGCGCCGCCAGCGCCAGACTCCTGCTGCTGATCGCACTCTTCTGCACGCCCTTCCGCGTCCGTGATGGCTCCGGACGGCCCGGCATGAGCGCGACTCGGCGCGAAGAGAGAGCAAGGTCACCCTCGTCGCACCCCTGCTCCCTCAACGCGCGTGCCACGGCACCGGGTTCCCACGGATCGGCTCCCCAGACGAGAACCGCGGGACCGGAACGGAGGCGGTGCGCACCAACCGAAAGCACCCGGCGAGTTCGCGGCACGACGCCGCCTCGCCGGGTGCGAACCCCCTGCACCTTTCTTGCTGAAGACAGTGATCTATCAGTACCCCTGCCCCTGGTACGGGCGGTTGTACGGGTCGTACGACGACGGCGCCGGACCGGGTGCCGGCCGGGACGCAGCAGGGCGCATGGCCTCGTAACCGGTCGGCACCGGGCGCTGCTGCTGGGGCTGCGGACCCGGGTAGCCGCGCGGCACGGACGGCTGTTGCGGTATGTACGCGGTGGCCTGCTGCAGCGGGACCGGCTGCTGCATCTGCTGCGGGTAGCCGTACGCGGGCGCTTGCTGCCCGTACGAGGGTGACGGCGGGAGGGCGGGCAGCGCCGACGGGAGAGCCGGCAGGTAGCTGCTCTGGGTGTCGTACGCGGAGGGCACTCGGATCGGGGCGATCTGAGGCGTGCCCCGCTCTGCGACGAGCGAGTCGTAGATCGGGGTGTCGGGGAACGACGGAGCGGAGTAGTAACCGCCGCCGTAGGTGGCGCGGGGGGGAGTCATGGCTCAGAGGTTAAGCCCACGATGTGCTGGTTGGGGAGTCCGATAAGAGGGTTGTTTCGGGAGATACGAGTGACCACGGATCACCAATGCGAGCGAACCCGGGGAAATCGGTCGCGTCACAGTTGGGTGACCGTGAAAAAGGCAAGCTGAGAGCGGGTTACCCACGGGTCGGCACGGGCGCGGAAGGGCCTGTGAGGATTAGGTTGGCGCCCAGTGAACTTTTCCGGACACTCCGACTCGTGATGGGGGCCAGCATGTCGATGCTCAAAGGGGCCAATACTCCGGTTGCGGCGCAGCAGGTTCGCGTCGAGTGGGGTTGGCGTTCGAGCCCCGGCGTGCCGGACGTCGATGCCTCGGCGCTTCTGCTCGCCGAATCGGGAAAGGTCCGTTCGGACGCCGACTTCGTCTTCTACAACCAGGCCTCGCACGCCTCCGGTGCCGTACGGCACGAGGGCAAGCAGAACGGGGCGGACGGCGCGCTGGACGTGATGTGGGTCGACCTCGCGAAGGTGGAGCCCGCCATCGACAAGATCGTCCTGGCCGCTTCGGCCGACGGCGGCAGCTTCGGCCAGGTGCCCGGCCTGTACATCCGGGTCCTCGACGCCTCCGGCGGCGCCGAAATCGCGCGGTACGAGAGCCAGGACGCGACGGTCGAGACGGCCTTCGTGCTCGGCGAGTTCTACCGGCGCCAGGGCGCTTGGAAGTTCCGGGCCGTGGGGCAGGGCTACAGCTCCGGACTGGAGGGACTCGCCACCGACTTCGGCATCACGGTCGACGAACCGCAGCAGGCTGCCCCCGCCGCGCCCGCTCCCGCTCCGGTCGCACCGGCTCCCGCTCCCGTCGCGCCCGCGCCCATGGCTCCGCCCACGCCCCCGGCCGCCGCCGCGCCGCCTTCCACTCCCGTACGCCTGACCAAGGTGACGCTGACGAAGGAGACACCGTCCGTCTCGCTGACCAAGCAGGGCGGCACGTCCGGGGCGATGCGCGTCAACCTCAGCTGGCAGGTGCGCAAGCAGTTCAAGGGCTGGGGCGCCAAGCTCGGCCGCGCCGTCGCCATGCACGGGGACCTCGACCTCGACCTGTGCGCGCTCTACGAACTCACCGACGGCCGCAAGGGAGTGGTGCAGGCCCTCGGCAACGCCTTCGGGGCGCTGGACCAGCCCCCGTACATCCACCTCGACGGCGACGACCGCACCGGCGGCACCTCCGGTGAGAACCTCACCATCAATCTCGACCACAAGGACCGGCTCCGCCGGGTCGTCATCTTCGTGACCGTCTACGAAGGCGCCCGCAGCTTCGCCGATCTCGACGCCACGGTCACGCTCCAGCCGCAGCACGGAGCGCCCATCGACTTCTCGCTCGGCGAGTGCACCGTCCCCTCCACCGTCTGTGCCCTCGCGCTGATCACCAACACCGGCTCGGACCTCGTCGTCCAGCGCGAGGCCCGCTTCCTCGTCCCGGAACGCGGAGTCAGCCCGCAGCGCACCATCGACTACGCGTACGGCTGGGGCATGAACTGGACACCCGGCCGGAAGTGACCCCGACAGTGCCGCCTCACGGGTGCGGCGTGGGCCGGGGGCGCGTGTAGGTACGCCCCTTCCACGCCGCGCCCCGCCCGCGGTAGTGCTGCACCGCCGAGTCGACGGTCATCAGCAGATACAGCAGCGCGGTGAACGGCAGCAGCGGAGCGAGCAGCGGCGGCAGCCGGTAGTAGCGCAGCATCGGCAGATACGTCCCCGTCATCACCGTCCATGCCAGACCGCCCGCCCACGCGGCGGCCTCGTCGTGCCCGAGGACCCCGGCGCACAGCGTGAGCGGCGGGGCGAGATACACCAGCGCGAGCCCGACGACGGTGCCCGCCAGCAGCAGGGGGCTGTACAGGAGTTGGGCGTACGCACTGCGCGACACCATGCGCCACAGGTCCGCCAGCCGCGGATAGGGCCGGACGCTGTCCACCCGCTCGGCGAGCCCCAGCCAGATCCTGCCGCCGGACCGCTGCACGGCCCGCGCCAGCGAGACATCGTCGATCACCGCCTGCCGGATCGTCTCCGGGACGCCCGCCCGCTCGGCCGCGTCCGAGCGCAGCAGCACACAGCCGCCCGCGGCGGCCGATGTCCGTGCCCTGGGCCGGTTGACCCGGCGGAAGGGGTAGAGCTGCGAGAAGAAGTAGACGAAGGCGGGGACCACGAGCCGCTCCCAGCCGCTCTCGACCCGAAGGCGCGCCATCTGCGAGACGAGGTCGTAGCCGCCGGCGCGAGCGGCGGCGACCAACGTGCGCAGGCTGTCCGGGGCGTGGGCGATGTCGGCATCCGTGAGCAGCAGATACTCGGGCTCGCGTGCTCGGGCCAGGGCGATGCCGTGCCGCAGCGCCCACAGCTTCCCGGTCCACCCGGCCTCCGGCTCACCCGGCGAGACCACCCGCAGCGGCAGCCCGCCGTGCCGCTCGGCCAGCGCGCGGGCCAGCTCGCCCGTTCCGTCGGTGCTGCCGTCGTCGACCAGCACGACATCGGCGCGGCCGGGATAGTCCTGGGCCAGCAGCGACGGCAGACTCCGTGGCAGCACCTCGGCCTCGTCCCGGGCGGGCACCACGACGGTGACATCCGGCCAGGAGACGGGAGTGCCGGCCCGGGGCAGACGCTGGTCCGTACGCCAGAACATGCCCTGCCCCAGCAGGAGCCACCCCCATGCGGCCAGCGATCCGACGGCGATCCACGCAACGGCGCTCATGCGCCGCAGTCTGCCCCACCGCACCGGGCCCGCAAGGGCGGTCGACTATGGTGACCGGGTGAAGATCGCGCTTTTGGACTCCGGAATCGGCCTCCTCGCGGCGGCCGCCGCGGTGCGCCGGCTGAGGCCGGACGCGGATCTCGTCCTGTCCTCCGACCCCGACGGCATGCCGTGGGGCCCGCGGACGACCGACGACGTCACCGCACGCGCGCTGACGGTGGCCCGTGCCGCGGTCGCGCACGCCCCCGACGCACTGATCGTCGCCTGCAACACCGCCTCCGTGCAGGCACTGCCCGCGCTCCGCGCCGAGTTGGAGCCCGCGATCCCCGTCATCGGCACGGTTCCGGCGATCAAGCCGGCGTCGGCGGGTGGCGGACCGGTCGCCATCTGGGCCACACCGGCCACCACCGGCAGCCCGTACCAGCGGGGCCTGATCCGTGACTTCGCCGGCTCCGTCGCCGTCACCGAGGTGCCGTGCCCCGGACTGGCCGACGCCGTGCAGCAGGCCGACGAGAGCGCCATCGACGCGGCCGTCGCCGCCGCGGCCGGCCTCACGCCCGATGACGTGACAGCCGTCGTCCTGGGCTGCACCCACTACGAACTCGTCGCCGAACGCATTCGCACCGCCGTGGGACTGCCCGTGGCACTCCATGGTTCGGCGGGCGCGGTCGCCGCACAGGCACTGCGTCGCATCGGCGAGGCATCCGCCCCCGACTCCGCTCCCGGCGGCACTCTCACGGTGATTCTCAGCGGCCGGGAGTCCGCTCTTCCGGAGCAGGCGCTGCATTACGCCGAGGGCCGGATGCTCGGGACAGTGACCCCAGCTCACTGAAGGGGACCGCCTCCGCGAGGCCCGCCACGTATGCGTGATCCTCGCTGCGGACCCCATGCTGAGGCGCCGGATGCTGGGTACTCTGCAGGGCATGAAGGACCCCGTCCGAGACCCGACGCACCCCGCAGACCCGGTCCCCGCGGTCTGGACAGGGCGTGCCACCAACCGCATGCAGTGGCTCCTCGCCATCGCGGGAGCCGCATGCCTCGCGCTCGGTGTCGAGTTGGCCGTCGACTCGCAGTGGACGTCCGGCATCGCCCCGCTGCTGATGTCCGTGATCGGTTGTGTCGCGGCGGGACTTCTGATGCTCTACGGCACCCTCGCCTTCGTCCACGTGGCGGTGAAGGTCGACCACCACGCCGTCGAGATCCGCTGCGGCCACATGGGACTGCCGCGCCGCCGGATTCCGCTCGCCCAGGTCGTGGACGCGGAGGTCGCACCCACGGTCACCCCGCGGCAGTGGGGCGGCTGGGGTTACCGCTGGCGCCCTGAGAAGGGGACGGCGGTCGTCGTGCGCCGAGGCGAGGGCATCGTCGTCACCCTGGGCGACGGCAGACGGTTCACGGTGACGGTCGACGACGCGGAAGCCGCCGTACGGGCCATCCGCGACGGTCTCCGTGCGGAGCCGGGCAAAGCCGCCAAGGCCTGAGGCCCCGGCCGCTCACAGCACCCGGATCGCCGCCGGGGCCCTGCCGTCCTCCGCGTCGGACGTGCCACCGCCGCCGACACGCGCCGTCGCAAGACCCGCGAGCAGGCCGGCGCCCGCGGTCACCGGCGCGAAACTCAGCGCGTTGCTCACATTGGCCAGCACCGCCAGTGCCGTGAGCGCGGCGCCCGCGCTCAGCACGACCGGTGTGCAGCGCGGTGACCGCAGCAGCCCGTACAGCACCCAGCCGAACGCCGCTCCCAGCAGCGCCACCCCCACGACCCCCTGTTCGGCCGCCTGTTGCAGCGAGGCCGAATGCGGTTTGCCGACCGAGTCGGCCGTCTGCTGTGCCGTGGCACTCAACTGGCCGAAGCGGTCCGGCCCCACGCCGCGTACCGGCTCGTCCTCGGCGAGAGCGACGGCGTCCTGCCACAGCGCCACCCGGTTCTGGGTGAGCTGGCCTTCCAGAGAAACCGTGAGCCCGTCCGGCAGCGCGTCCTCCGCCACGCCCCACGAGGCCCCGACCAGCAGGCCGGTTGCCAGGGCGAGACCGCCGAGAGCCATCGTCCGGCGGCGCATCCGGGCAGCTGCCAGCGAGCAGAGCAGCACACCGAGGGCCGCCGCGAAACCGGCGACGGACCCCAGCCACAGCGCGACCAGGGCGACGGCGAGCGACAGGCCCCGCAGGGCGAGGCGCAGCACCGGATGGCGGGCCGCGGAGGCCGCGCAGCAGGCCGCGCCCGCCGCGAGGACGAGCAGCGCGGCGGCCGCACCGGTGTCGCCCGGCTGCTGCGGGGCGCCCGCGTTCGCCCCGGGTATGCCCTCCGGGGACGCGAGTGCCAGGCCGAGACCGGCGAGGGAGACGGCCGATGCGGCGGCCACCGGGAGCAGCGTCCCGCAGATCCGGCCGAAGGCGTAACCCGCGGCGACCGCGAACACGGCGAGCAGGACGCCCTCCGGCCTGGCCTCCCGCCCCGCCGCACTGACCAGTGGCCACGCCGCGCACGCGCTGAGCACCACGGCACCGGCGACATCGACCGCGCCGCCGCGCTCCCGCGCAGCAGTCCGGCCGTCCGGTGCAACCATCCCGCAGACCCCCGACCTGTGACATTGGCCTGCCGCAGCAGCCGAACAGCGTCGGGCGGCAAGGCTGGCGCACACGGTAACGGCAAAGACACGGGTTTGTGGATGGATTGCGCAGGAACGTTGCTGCGGAATGGGTCCGCGGCCACGGACCGAGGGGCCACGGGCACAGCCCACCGCCGTAGACTCCGCCAGGTGAGCGCCACCATCACCACCGTCGACACCCCCCAGCCCGCCCCCGCCGGGGTCAGGCCGCTGCTGCGCCGGCTCGTACGGCCCGCGGTCGCCGCACTGTCCGGGGTGCTGCTGTTCCTGAGCTTCCCGCCCCGGCCCCTGTGGTGGCTGGCGCTGCCCGCCTTCGCCCTGCTCGGCTGGTCGCTGTACGGACGCAGGCTGCGGACCGCGTTCGGTCTCGGCTACCTCACCGGCCTCGGCTTTCTGCTGCCACTGCTCAGCTGGACCGGCGAGGAGGTCGGTCCGCTGCCCTGGATCGCACTGGCCGCGATCGAGGCACTGTTCGTCGCGCTGGCCTGCATGGGCATGGCCGCGGTCACCCGGCTCCCCGTATGGCCCGTGTGGGGCGCCGCCGTGTGGATCGCCTCCGAAGCCGCTCGGGCCCGGGTGCCGTTCGGGGGCTTCCCCTGGGGCAAGATCGCCTTCGGGCAGGCGGACAGCGTGTTCCTGCCGCTCGCGGCGGTGGGCGGCACGCCGCTGCTCTCCTTCGCGGTCGTCCTCTGTGGCCTGGGGCTGTACGAAACGGTCCGGCGCGTCCTTGCCTGGCGGAGCACCGGCGAACTGCCGCGCGGGGCCCTGGCCGCCGCGCTCCTCACGGTGTTCGTCCCCGTCACCGCGGCGCTCGCCGCCCTGCCGCTCGTCGACGACTCGGCCGAGGACGGTACCGCCACCGTCGCCGCGGTCCAGGGCAATGTGCCCCGCCTCGGGCTCGACTTCAACTCCCAGCGGCGCGCCGTGCTCGACAACCATGCCCGACGCACCGAACAGCTCGCGGCCGAGGTCAAGGCGGGCAAGGTGGCGAAGCCGGACTTCGTGCTGTGGCCCGAGAACTCCTCGGACCTCGACCCCTACCGCAACGGCGACGCACGGCTCGTCATCGACAAGGCCGTGAAGGCGATCGGCGTTCCGACCGTCGTCGGCGCGGTCGTCACGCCCGAGACCGGCAAGCTCCGCAACACCCTGATCGAGTGGGACCCGGCCCGCGGTCCGGTCGCCACCTACGACAAGCGCCATGTGCAGCCGTTCGGCGAGTACATTCCGCTGCGGTCCGTCGTACGGATCTTCAGCTCCGACGTGGACCGGGTGCGCCGCGACTTCGGTCCGGGCGACGAGGTGGGCGTCTTCGATCTGGCGGGCACCGAGGTCGGCATGGTCACCTGCTTCGAGGCGGCGTTCGACGACGCGGCACGGGACACCGTCACCCACGGTGCCCAGCTCATCTCCGTCCCCAGCAACAACGCCACGTTCGGGCGCAGCGAGATGACGTATCAGCAGCTGGCGATGTCGCGGGTGCGGGCCGTCGAGCACGGGCGCTCGGTCGTGGTCCCGGTCACCAGCGGTGTCAGCGCGGTGATCATGCCGGACGGGAAGATCGTGCAGAAGACGCGGATGTTCACGCCGGACGCGCTGGTGGCCGAGGTGCCCCTGCGTTCCTCGCTCACCCCGGCGACCCGTCTCGGGACCTGGCCCGAGATCGCGCTGCTGCTGGTCGCGGCCGGCGGTGTGGGCTGGGTGGCCGCGCAGACCGTACGGGCCCGGCGGACACCTGCCGGGAGCGGCGAGGGCGGCGCATAGATCAACCGGGGCCGGCACCCGATTAGGGTCGGAGCCATGGGGACTCCTGACTTCATCCGCGAGATCCGGGCCACGGCCGGTCATCAGCTGCTCCTGCTGCCCGGCGTCAGCGCGATCGTCTTCGACGAGCAGGGCAGGGTTCTGCTGGGCAGACGTGCGGACACCGGCAGGTGGTCGGTCATCGGCGGCATCCCCGAGCCCGGCGAGGAGCCCGCCGCCACGGCCGTCCGCGAGGTGTACGAGGAGACCGCGGTGCGCTGCGTCGTCGAGCGGGTCGTGCTCGTCCAGGCACTGCCCAGGCCGGTGACCTACCCCAACGGCGACCGCTGTCAGTACATGGACATCGCCTTCCGCTGCCGTGCCGTCGGTGGGGAGGCACGCGTCAACGACGACGAGTCGCTCGAGGTGGGCTGGTTCGGGACGGACGCGCTGCCGCCGCTGAAGGAATTCGCGCACTTCCGGATCAAGCAGGCCCTGACCGAGGGGCCTGCATGGTTCCAGCCCACTTCGGAGCACTGAAGTATGGGTGGCTGCCACATCGGTCCGCGGTGGGTCGCTGCCTAGGGTTCGGCACATGACCTCCCCCAGCGCACCCGGCGCAGCCACTCTCCCGGTCGCCCTCGATCTCGGTGGCCGTACGGCCCTGGTCACCGGCGCGGCGAGCGGCATCGGCCGCGCCTGCGCGCTGCGGCTCGCCGCGGCGGGGGCGAAGGTCAGGGCCGTCGACCGGGACGCCCAGGGCCTGGAGGAGCTGGCCGCCCTCGCCACGGGTGTGGGAGCGCTGGAACCGCTGGTACTGGACCTCACGGAGCTCGACGCGGCGGAGGCGGCCGCCGAGGGCACCGACATCCTGGTCAACAACGCCGGTCTGCAATTGGTGCGGCCCATCGAGGAGTTCCCGCCCGATGTGTTCCACACCGTGCTCACGGTGATGCTGGAAGCACCGTTCCGGCTGATCAGGGGCGCCCTGCCGCACATGTACGCCCAGGGATGGGGCCGGATCGTCAACATCTCGTCGGTGCACGGGCTGCGGGCCTCCGCCTTCAAATCCGCTTACGTGGCCGCCAAGCACGGTCTCGAAGGGCTTTCCAAGACGGCCGCGCTGGAGGGCGCCCCGCACGGCGTGACCTCGGTCTGTGTGAACCCCGGCTATGTGCGCACCCCGCTCGTCGAGCGGCAGATCGCGGACCAGGCGGCCGCCCACTCCGTCGCCGAGGACGAGGTGCTCACCGATGTGCTGCTGAAGGACTCCGCGATCAAGCGACTGGTGGAACCGGCCGAAGTGGCGGAGACAGTGCTGTATCTCTGCACGCCTCAGGCTTCGTTCATCACCGGCACCTCCCTCACCATCGACGGCGGCTGGACCGCCCACTGACGCAGGGCTGGTGCCACTGCCCCTACGGCAGGTAATGCTGTGTCCATGCCCCACGATCAGGCCTCCTACCTGGAGCTCCTCGCACGCGGCGCGGCCGCCGAGGCGTACGACCGTCCGCTGCTGCTCGCCCGCGCGGACGGCGCGGGCCCGGAGGCGCTGGCCGCGCTCGAACACGCCAAGCAGCTCGCGCTGCGGGTGCGCGCCGAGCTGGAGGGCCGCCGCAGACGCGAGGCCGAGCTCTCCGCGCTCTTCGAGACCGCGCACGATCTGGCGGGACTCCGTGATCTCGACGCCGTCCTGCGCGCGATCGTGCAACGCGCCCGCTCGCTGCTCGGTACCGAGGTCGCGTACCTCAGTCTCAACGATCCCGCAGCGGGCGACACCTATATGCGCGTCACCGAGGGGTCGGTCTCGGCCCGCTTCCAGCAGGTGCGGCTCGGTATGGGGGAGGGCCTCGGCGGTCTCGTCGCCCAGACCGCCCGCCCCTACGTCACCGACAGCTACTTCGACGACGCCCGCTTCGAGCACACGGCGGCCATCGACACGGCCGTCCGGGACGAAGGCCTGGTCGCGATCCTCGGTGTGCCGCTGATGCTCGGCAGCCAGGTCATCGGCGTGCTGTTCGCCGCCGACCGTCGCGAACGGGTCTTCGAACGGGAACAGGTCGCCCTGCTCGCCTCCTTCGCCGCCCACGCGGCCGTCGCCATCGACACCGCGAACCTGTTGGGTGAGACCCGCTCCGCCCTCTCCGAGCTGGAGCGCGCCACCGAGATCATCCGCGACCACAGCGGCGTGATCGAGCGCGCATCCGAGGTCCACGACCGGCTGACCAAGGTCGTGCTGCGCGGTGGAGGCGTCCATGACGTGGCCGCGGCCCTGTCCGAAGTCCTCGACGGCGCGGTCGAGTTCACCGACTCCGAGCAGGACGCGACCGGCGCGGACGGACGAGCGGTCCGGCAGGGCGACGACTGGGTCGCCGCGGTGTCTGCGGGCGGTGAGCTGCTGGGGGCCCTGGTGCTGCGCGGCCGTCCCGATCTCGATCCCGTCGATCTGCGCACCCTGGAGCGCGGCGCGATGGTCACCTCGCTGCTCCTGCTGGCCCGTCGCTCCGCGCACGAGGCCGAACAGCGCGTACGGGGCGAACTGCTCGACGACCTCCTCGACTCCCCGGACCGGGACCCGAGGCTGCTGCGGGAACGCGCGGCACGGCTGGGCGCCGATCTCGGCACACCGCACCTGGTGCTGGCCGCACGCACCGCCGGACCGGACGCCTCCGCCGCACGGGAGAGCGACCGGCAGCGGCTCTGGGCCGCCTCGTCCCATCTCGCGGCGACGAGCTCGGGCCTGGCCGCGGCACGCGACGGCGGGGCCGTCCTGCTGCTGCCACTCGGGCCCGACGACACCGCGTCCGACCTCGCCCACCGGACCGCCCGGCAGCTCAGCGGCACCCTCAGGGAGCCGGTCACGGTCGGCGCCTCCTCGCCGGTCGACGTGCCCGGGGACGATCCGAGCCCGGTGGCCGGCGCGTACGAACAGGCCAGGCGCTGCCTCGACGCGCTGGTGCTGCTCGGCCGCATCGGACAGGGCGCGGCCGCTTCGGACCTCGGCTTCCTCGGGCTGCTGCTCGCCGATCCGGGCGACATCGAGGGCTTCGTGCACCGCACGATGGGCGAGGTCGTCGAGTACGACCGGCGCCGCGGTACGGACCTGGTGCGCACGCTCGACGCGTACTTCGCGAGCGGGATGAGCCCGGCCCGTACGAAGGACGAGCTGCACGTCCATGTGAACACCGTGGCCCAGCGCCTCGAGCGCATCGGCCGGCTGCTCGGTCCCGACTGGCAGTCCCCGGCCAGGGCGCTCGAGATCCAGCTGGCGCTGCGCCTGCACGCGATGTCGGCGGCCGTGACCCGGTGACCTCGACTCCCCACCGAGAACGGCAACGCGCGGGCTCCCGGGAGGGGAGCCCGCGCGAGCGTGAGCGGTTCGTCCGTCAGGCGGTCCGCACATCGGCCGGGGCGGCCGCGGGCGAATCCTCGACGGCTTCGGCGTCGACGTCGTTCAGGTCCCGGTCGCGCGTCTCCCGGGCGCAGCCGACGGCCACGATCGTGAGCAGCGCGGCAGCCATGACGTACAGGGCGATCGGGGTCGACGAGTCGTAGTCGGCGAGCAGCGCGGTCGCGATGAGCGGCGCGGGCGCCCCGGCGGCCACCGACGAGAACTGGGCACCGATCGAGGCCCCGGAGTAGCGCATGCGCGTCGCGAACATCTCCGAGAAGAAGGCCGCCTGCGGCGCGTACATGGCCCCGTGAAACACCAGCCCCACCGTGACGGCCAGCAGCAGACTGCCGAAGCTGCCCGTGTCGATGAGCGCGAAGAACGGGAACATCCAGGCACCGACGCCGATCGCGCCGATCAGATACACGGGCCTGCGGCCGAGGCGGTCCGAGAGCGCGCCCCACGCCGGGATGACCGCGAAGTGCACGGCCGAGGCGATGAGTACGGCATTGAGCGCGGTCTGCTTGCTCAGGTCAACCGCCGTCGTGGCGTACACGAGGATGAACGCGGTGATGACGTAGTAGCTGATGTTCTCCGCCATCCGCGCGCCCATCGCCACCAGCACATCGCGCCAGTGATGACGCAGCACGGCGACGAGCGGCATCTTCTCGGCCTGCCCGGCGGACGTCGCCTTGCGCTGTTCGGCATGGGCCAACGCGGCCTTGAAGACCGGTGATTCATCGACAGAGAGACGTATCCACAGACCGACCATCACCAGCACACCGGAGAGCAGGAAGGGAATGCGCCAGCCCCACGAGGTGAAGGCCGCGTCCGAGAGCAGCGCAGTGAGCGCGGACAGCACACCGGTGGCCAGCAACTGTCCCGCCGGCGCGCCCGTCTGCGGCCACGACGCCCAGAACCCGCGGCGCTTGGCGTCCCCGTGCTCCGAGACCAACAGCACGGCGCCGCCCCACTCGCCACCGAGGGCGAAGCCCTGCACCAGCCGCAGCACGGTGAGCAGCACCGGCGCGGCGGTCCCGATGGTGGCGTGCGTCGGCAGCAGACCGATCGCGAAGGTCGCGCCGCCCATCAGCAGCAGGCTCAGCACCAGCAGCTTCTTACGGCCGAGCCGGTCCCCGTAGTGCCCGAAGACCAGCGCCCCGATCGGGCGGGCCGCGAAGCCGACGGCGTACGTGAGGAAGGACAGCAGGGTCCCGACGAGCGGGTCGGAACCCGGGAAGAACAGCTTGTTGAAGACCAGCGCGGCGGCCGACCCGTAGAGAAAGAAGTCGTACCACTCGATAGTGGTGCCGATGAGGCTCGCGGCGACGATGCGGCGCAGATTCGCTGGTGCTGGGGGAGCGGTTGCCGAGGCAGCCATGGTCACCACTTCCGGGCGGGGACGGGGATGTTCCGATGTCGCCACACCGTAGAAACCCGCAGGTCACCGGCACATGTGGTGGGACACCATACTTACTCGGCCGGGTGTGCGCGGCGCAACCATGAAGGCCGGGCGGTCTGTCCGTGCAGGACTGATCACGAAGCGCTCACGACGCGGGTGCCCGATCATAGAAACGGACATACGGCTCAAGGTGTCGAAGGGAAAGGTTCCCATGCGCCCCGTTCTCAGCTCCGCGACTCTCGCCCGGCTGCGCAGGCAGCGTCCCTATCCGGCTGTGACGGTGCTGATGCCGACGCATCGCCGTGAGCCCGACAATGCGCAGGACCCCGTCCGGCTGCGCAATCTGATGGCCGAGGCCAAGGACCAGCTGCAGGCCGATCCGGCGGTCACCCGCGACCGGCGCATCGACGTCACCGAGCAGCTGGACATGGCGGTCTCCGAGATAGACCTCGCGCATGCCGAGGACGGTCTGGCCGTCTTCGCCGCCCCGGGCGAGCACGAGATCTGGTCGCTGAACCGCACGGTCCCCGAGCGTGTGGTGCTCGCCGACACCTTCCTCACCCGCAACCTCGTGGCGGCCAAGGCCGCGGAGCGGCCCCTGTGGGTGCTGGCGCTCTCCGCCGACCGCGTCAGCCTGTGGAGCGGGGCGGGGGAGCGGGTCACCGAGGCGGACAACGACCCGTTCCCGCTGACGCGGAGCCTCGAGGATCCCGACGTCGAACGCAAAGAGCGGGTCGGTGACGTGCCCAGCACCTTCAGCGACGAACAGACCCGCCAGTTCTTCCGGCAGGCGGACACCGCGACGGCCGCGGTGCTCGCGCGCGACCCCCGGCCCCTGTTCGTGGCCGGTGACACGGCCGCGCTCTCGCTCCTGGACGACGTCGGCTCGGTCGCCGGGAGGGCCGTCGCGCACGTCCCCCACGGAGGACTGGCCTCCGGCCCCGCCGACGCGGTGTGGCAGGCGGCGCGGCCGTACGCGCGGAGCCGGGCCGAGCAGGACATCGCCGAAGTCCTCGGAGAGCTGGACAAGGCGCGCGGACGACGGGCGTTCGCCGCCGGGGTCGACGAGATCCGGCAGAACGTGGAGTCCGGCCGGGTCGCGCTGCTCGCCGTGGAGGAGAACTACCGGGAGACCGTGCGCCAGGCAGGCGGGCATCTGCTTCCCGCCGAGTCGGGCGACCTGGACGCCGTCGACGACATCGTCGACGAGATCGTCGAACGGTCCCTCGACACCGGCGCGGCGGTGCGCTTCGTTCCGGACGGCACGCTCGCCGACGTGGGAGGAATTGCGAGCGCCCTGCGCTACTGACGGGACACTCAGCCCCAGCTCTGGGAGTAGAAGTCGCGGAACTGGCGGCGGTCCTGGGCCGACCAGATCGAGCGGGTGGCCACCAGTCCGACGAGGCTCACGACGATGACCACGATCCCCGGACCGATGCCCCGGGATCCGAAGTACTCGCTGATCTCGCCGAACACCGCCGTGCCGTTCGACTCACCGGACACCAGCGGAGGCGTCCCGGTGCCTGCCGCCCCCGGGGCCGCGGGATTGACCGGGAGCTGGCCCGCCGCGGTGCCGTTCGCGGCTGCGGTGTTGCCGGCCAGGCGTACCCCCAGGGTCGCCATCGCCCTGGTCACCGGCTGGAAGAAGGTGGTTCCGCCGCTGCCGCAGTCGCCGTCGCCTCCCGACGTCACCCCGAGGGCCAGCCCGTTGGCGAACAACGGGCCCCCGCTGTCTCCGGGTTCGGCACAGACGGTCGTCTTGATCAGCCCGACGACCGTGCCCTCCGGGTAGTTCACCGTCGCGTTGAGCGCGGTCACCTGGCCGGAGCGCACGCCCGTGGTGCTCCCGCTGCGGAAGACCTTCTGGCCGACGAAGGGGTCGGAGGCTCCGTTGATCTGCACGCCCTGGCCGCCCCCGACGTTCACGATGTTGGGGCCGCTGAGCACCTCGTTGTTCTGGTACTGGACGAGGGCGAAGTCGTTGCCGGGGAACCGGCTCGTCGTCATGGTGCCCACCTGCTGGGAACTCTGCCCACTGCGGAACCAGGTGGTGCCCGCGGGGCCGCAGTGCCCTGCCGTGAGGATGAAGTTGGTCCGGCCGTCGGTCACATTGAAGCCCGCGGAGCAGCGGCCGTTGTTGGTGACGATGGGTTCGGCGCCGTTGACCTTGGTGGTGAAGGGCTGCTTGTTGCGCTTCATCTCGACGTAGCCGCCGATGTCCTCGGCGAGACCCGACATCCGCGACCAGTCGTCCGCCGACACGGTGCTGTCGGCCTCCACCACGACCTTGTTCCCGGCGTAGTCGACGGACCAGGCGGTGCCCGGTACGCGGGGGGCCGTGCGCAGCGCCTCGGTCGCCGACGTGAGCCGGCCCATGCTGTGCCGGACGACTTTCGCCCGCGCGCCCGCCTCTTCGACCTCCGCGGCCGCGGAGCTGTCGGTCACCGCGACGACGGGGCGGCCGTCGGGGCCCATCCATGTGCCGGCGGTGCGTGAGGTGCCGAGCTCGGAGACGAGCCGGGCGCCCAGGGCGTTGTCCGTGGTGCCGCCGAAGGTCTCCGCACGTGTGGCCGGGGGTTCGGTCGCCACCGCGTCCGTGACCATCAGCCCGCCGCAGAGCAACCCGCCGACGGCGGCCAGCCGCGCGATCCGCTGGAGCCTGCGTCGTGCGTGCGTCATCCCGGCTGTCCCCTCATCGTCACCAGACGGCGCCTCGGACGCCGGGATCCGGAAGTCGGACCGTCCTTCCATACGCAGCGCACCGCCCGGCGGTTCAGCGGTCGGGGTCCGGAACCGGTGGACGGCCGAATTTCGCGCCCCGACTGACAACCTCTGGTTGACACTTGAGTGACTGTCAACCTAGGGTTGACGCATGGGGAATCCTGTTCGTGCGACGCATCCGGTCCGGCTCGACGATCTGATCGAAGCCATCAAGAAGGTCCACTCCGACGCTCTCGACCAGCTGTCCGACGCGGTCATCGCCGCCGACCACCTCGGCGACGTGGCCGACCATCTGATCGGCCACTTCGTGGACCAGGCGCGGCGCTCGGGTGCGTCCTGGACGGACATCGGCACAAGCATGGGCGTGACCCGTCAGGCGGCCCAGAAGCGCTTCGTCCCCAAGGGAAGTGCCGAGGCCGATCTCGATCCGAGCCAGGGATTCGGCCGGTTCACCCAGCGCGCGCGCAACGTCGTGATGGCGGCGCACAACGAGGCCCAGGCCGCCGGCAACGACACCGTGGGCCCGGGCCATCTCGTCCTGGGGCTGCTGACCGAGCGGGAGGCGCTCGCGGCGCGGGCGATCGTGGCGCAGGACGTGCTGCTGGACACCGTCCGGCAGGCCGCGACCGCCGCACTGCCGCCCGCCGCCGACGCGGTGCCCGACCTCGTCCCGTACGACGCGGAGGCCCGCAAGGTGCTGGAGCTGACCTATCGCGAGGCCCTGCGGCTCGGCCACAACTACATCGGCACCGAGCACATCCTGCTCGCGCTGCTGGAGTTCGAGGCCGGCACCGGTGTGCTCGCCGGGGCGGGCGTCGGCAAGCCCGCCGCCGAGGTCCACATCACCCGTGCCGTGGACGCCGTCATCGCCGCCCAGCAGGAGCAGTAGAGCCTCGGCCGGACGTCACACCACCGACCGCCTGCGCTGCGCGGGTGTCCCCGAGACCAGCGCCTCCGTGATGAGGCGGACCCCGCGCGCCAGGCGGTTCAGCTGCTCCAGCTCGATGGCGTACAGCCGGATCGTGCTCTCGATGATCTGGTCGGAGACGCCGAGCGTGGGCAGTTCGGCCCGGCAGGTCTGCAGGGCCACGCGCACGGCCCGCATCTCGTGCTGGAGCTGCAGCTGCGCATGGCGGGCGAGAAGTATGTGATGCCGCGTGAGGGTCGAGTAGCCGGCGTAACGGGCCGGCAGGAGATCACGCAGCCAGCGCGCCGCCGTGCGCTCCCAGTCGTGGCTGCCGGGCGTCTTGACCTGAACCGGCCAGTCCGAGTCGAGCGGGGTGAAGGTCTGGGACATCGTCGTCGCTTCCGGATATGGCGGATGGGCGCAGGTTCTCTGGCCTCGGACGTTTCTGGCGGCCCCGGCCCAGGGGTTGACCGGGGCCGCCTGATAGGGCGGTCCGCAGGGGGCGGACGCCCGGACGGAACACCGCGGGGCGACGCGAGGAGGAGAGCGTCGAACCCCGGTGTCCGGTTATGTGGCCGACGACGGCTTGCCGAGATCGGCGGTACCGATGACGCCGGTGAGGGGTGCCGGCCCCGGCGGTCTGGTGCGGAGTACGCCGCATGCGGCGGGGCAAGGCTGGGTCTGCATGGTGCGGGTGCCGACTTTCCTGGGTGAGGGTGCGCGTGAACCTGAGATCCTGCGGATCGCGGGGCCACCAGGGCAGTAAATATATATACCGTTGAGTAAGCAAGGGTATGAAAAAATTCATGCATGACTGGGCATGAAAAGTCCTGTTCGTCGGGGCTCCCGAAGGCCCCTGGGCGTCAGTCCTCGAGGAAGAAGTCGTGCTGCTCGGCGGCCTGCTCATAGCCTTCGAGTCTGGCCTGGGTGCGCGCGGGATCCGCGTCCGCCATGGCCTGGAGCAGTGCGGCCGACATCACGCCGGGCGCCGCGTACGAGTCGAAGACGAGCCGTGATCCGGTCGACGCGGTCAGTGCCACATCGGCCTCCTCCACGATCGGGCCCAGCGACAGATCGCTGATCAGTGCGATGCGCAGCCCGGTGCTGCGGGCCGCCCGCACCGCCGCCAGCGTCTCGTTCGCGTGCCGCGGCATCGCGAACGCCAGCACCCAGGTGCCGCCCGCCTCACGCGACTGGAGGAGGGCGTCGTACGCGACGCTGCCCCCGCGCGTCACCGTGCGCACGTCGGGGTGGATCCGCCGCGCGGCGTACGCGAAGTACTCCGCGAGCGAGACGGAGATCCGCAGCCCCAGGATCGTCAGCGGGACCGACCGGGCGAGCTCGCGGCCGACATCGAGCACCTGGTTGGTGTCGGCGAAGACGCGGCGCAGATTCTCGAGGTTGTCGATCTCGGCGTCGACGGCGGCCTGCAGTTCGTTGCGGCGGATCTCTTCACGTGTGTCGGGGGCTCCGGCGATCGCGCTCAGCGCGATCGGCTGCAGCGCCTCCCGCAGCGCCGGGTATCCGCTGAACCCCAGCGAGGACGCGAACCGGGTCACCGACGGCTGGCTGACGCCGACCCGCTCGGCGAGATCGGTGATCGACAGGAACGCGGCCTCGGTGAGGTGGTCGGTGATGTACTGCGCGATGCGCCGCTGTCCGGGCGACAGCCGGTGGCCTCCGAAGAGGGCGAGCACTCTGTCCGTCGGGGCGGGCTCCGCATCGGGAGCCAGCCTGCCAGGCGTGATCGCAGACGCCTGTGCGCGTGCCTGCTGCCCTGATGACACCGGAGTCACTCCTTCTCGTCCCACCTGCGCTCAACATAGCTCAGTCGGCCGGGTCGCCAGGGGGACTTCCCGCCGGGTCACGGCCCTGCGTCTCACGCTCCGGACGCTCCCGTGGACAACAGGAGAGCGGCGCCCCGGCGTGCCTGTCGGGCCGCGGCAGGGGAGTGGTGGACGGCGGCGGTGACCATCGCCCCCTCCGCGAGCAGAACGAGCGGGTCGGTGAGTTCCTCGGGCAGGCCGGCCGCGGTCACCAGCTCGGCCATGTAGTCCCTGAACGCGCTCTTGTGCCGCAGAGCCGCATCGGCCACGGCCGGATCGACGGCACCGAGTTCGCCGAAGGAGTTGATGAAGGCGCAGCCGCGGAAGCCGGGCTCCGCGAACCACTCGGCGAGCCAGTCGTAGACCGCGAGGATGCGCTCCCGACCGGCGGGCCTGCCGTCCGCGTACGCCGTGACGCCGCTGCGCCAGTCGATGTCGCGTCGTTCGAGGCAGGCGTGGACCAGCTCGGCCTTGGAGGGGAACACCTGGTAGAGGCGCTTCAGGGAGACGCCGGACGCCGTGCGGACCTGGTCCATGCCGACGGTCCTGATGCCGCGCTCATAGAACAACTCCTCGGCCGCGTCCAGGAGTCGGGTGCGCGCTTCCATATCATCCATAGGTGCTCCGCTTGCGTGAGAATCATCGTTCTCCTAACCTACATCGCAGCTCGGAGAACGCACGTTCTCCCCGAGGTCGCGCTGCGGCGCGCAAGGAGATGCCATGCCGGCACGGCCCCCGGTCCCACCGTTCACCCGCGACAGCGCCGTCGAGAAGGTCCGCCTCGCCGAGGACGGCTGGAACAGCCGCTCCCCCCAGCAGGTCGCCCTCGCCTACACCGAGGACTCCCGCTGGCGGAACCGCGCCGAATGGGTCACCGGACGCGACGAGATCGTCGCCTTTCTGGCCCGCAAGTGGGCCGGAGAGCTCGACTACCGCCTCATCAAGGAGCTCTGGGCGTACGACACGCACCGCATCGCCGTGCGCTTCGCGTACGAGTGGCACGACGACGCGGGCACCTGGTACCGCTCGTACGGCAACGAGAA
This sequence comes from uncultured Actinomycetota bacterium, assembly GCA_963836215.1. GTDB lineage: Bacteria > Actinomycetota > Actinomycetes > Streptomycetales > Streptomycetaceae > Streptomyces. Next base: position 840,111 of record CAWIIU010000005.1, on the reverse strand, counting down.
CTGGGAGTTCGACGAGAACGGGTTGATGCGGGTGCGGCTCGCGTCCATCAACGACGCCCCGATCCCGGAGTCCGAGCGCGCGTATCACTGGCCCCTCGGCCGCCGCCCGGACGGCCACCCCGGCCTCTCGGCTCTGGGGTTCTGACCCGCGCGGAGCGACAACGCACGCGTCACCAGAGATGCGCGAAAAGGTAAAAAGAAGGCATGCTGGCTGTGTGACCTGGACCGGCGCGGCCGGACACACCCCACCGCAGAAGCGCGGGGTGACGGCCGGGGCACCGCAGAGCAACGGGCGAGTTCCGGACGACTTGGAGCTGGTGCTCGCCCAGGCGTCCGTGAGCGCCACCGAGGCGGTCGGGGGATTCGCCGGCGGGGTCTATCTGCGGTCGGGTACCGAGGGCCTGCTCAGGCTTGCCGCGCTCGCCGGGCTGCCGAATCGACTGATGCGCCCCTGGTGGCGCATGCATGTGAACCGCCCGTTCCCTGTCGCCGAAGCCCACCGCTCGGGACGGGCCGTCCATCTGGCGGACGCCGAGGAGGCCACGCGCCGTTTCCCGCAGCTCATGGCGGGGCTGCCGTTCCCCTTCGGCTCGCTGTACGTGCCGGTCGTCCACGGCCGCGAGAGGTTCGGCGTACTCGTGGTGCTGCGGCGGGCCACGCCCGGTGTTCCGGTCGACAACGGCGACCGCCATCGCATGCACAACGCCGCCCGGCGGCTCGGTGCCGCGCTGGCCGCCCTCGCCGAACAGGGCTCTCCCGTGGAGTGGGACGGCGAGCCCGTCTCGGTCCAGCTGCCGGCCGTCATCACGCCCCGGATGCGGATCGGAAACTTCACCTGGGAACTCGAGACCGGCGCCGTCACGGCCGACGACGAGATGTGCGCGATCCTCGGCGCCGATCCGCTGAAGTTCACCACGATCGAGGCGCTGACCGAGCGGCTGTCGCGCGAGGACGTCTACGGACTGTGGACCCTGGCCCGGCAGGCGGCCGAGTCGACCCGCCCGCTGTCCCGCAGGATGCGGCTGCGCGGACCCGACGGGCGGTCCCATCTGCTGGAGATCTCCGGGCAGCGTGCCGACGACAGCGACAGCGACATCGACATCGACAAACGGCACAAGGTGGCCGGGTCCCTCGTCGACCTCGGCACCGTGCCGATGATCTCCGAAGCCGCCGACCGGCTGCCGCGCGGAGTGTTCTCGCTCGACCGGCTCGGCCGGATCACCTACCTGAACCATCGCGCCGAGACGCTGTTCGGCCACGCGGCGCCGGAGCTGGCCGGACGCATCCTGTGGGAGGTGGTCCCCTGGCTGGCCAACCCCGCCTACGAGGACTACTACCGCGCCGCCCTGATGTCCCACAGCGCCGTGCACTTCCTGGCCCGGCGCGGCGAGTCGGAGTGGCTGTCGGTCTCGCTCCACCCCGGGCACGACGGACTGACCGCCACCCTCACCCCCGCGGACAAGCCCTCGTACACCCCACGGTCCGTCGTCACCCCGGGCATCGGCCTCGGCTCCCCGGCCGACCGTGCCGCCGCGCTGTACCGGCCCGTCGCGCTCGCCATCGCCCTGACCGAGGCCGTCACGGCCCGACAGGTCTCCGCCGTGGTGACCGAGGAACTCCTCCCCGCCTTCGGCGGGCGGCAGTTGGCGATCTATCTGCTCAATGAGAGACATCTCTATCTGGCCTGGGAGACCGGCTTCCCGCAGGGCTTCCTGGACCGCTTCGACGGGGTCGCGCTGGATGCCCGGTTGCCCGGCGTGGAGACACTCACCTCCGGCCGCCCCATCTTCTTCGAGTCCATGCAGCACCTCGCCGCCGCCTACCCCGGCATCCCGCTGGACGCCCACGTCGGCGCCCGGGCGTTCCTGCCGCTGATCGCTTCCGGCCGACCGGTGGGCTCCTGCATCCTCGGCTTCGACCAGCCGCGCGGATTCAGCCCGGAGGAGCGTACGGTCCTGACCGCCCTGGCCGGACTGATCGCCCAGGCCCTGGCACGCGCCCAGCGGTACGACACCGAAGCAGCGCTGGCCCGCGGCCTGCAGGACGCCCTGCTGCCGCACCGCCTTCCCGTACTGGAGAAGGCCGGCACCGTCGGGCGCTATCTCCCCGGCACCGAGGGCATGGACGTCGGCGGTGACTGGTACGACGTCGTCGAGACCGGTCACCGGCTCGCGCTCGTCATCGGGGACGTGCAGGGTCACGGTGTCTCCGCCGCCGCCACCATGGGCCAACTGCGCAGCGCCGTACGCGCCTTCGCGCTCAGCGGATTCGATCCGGAAGAGGTGATGAGCGGTACGAACCGGCTGCTCATCGACCTCGACCCCGGGCAGTTCGCCAGCTGCTGCTACATCGTCGTCGATCCGGAGACCGGCTTCACCCAGGCCGTACGGGCCGGGCACCCGCAGCCGCTGCTGCGGCACGCGGACGGCACGACCGACGTCCTCGACCTGGCCGGCGGAGTCGTACTCGGTGTCGATCCCGCGGCCACGTATCCCGTCACCGAATTCCACCTGGAGCCGGGCGCGGTGCTCGCCCTGTTCACCGACGGACTGGTGGAGCAGCCGGGGATCGACATCGACATCGGCATCGAGCAGCTGCGCAGCACCCTCGCCGGGTGCGACTCGACCTCGCTGGCCGAGACGGCCAACCGGCTCATCCGCGAGGCCCGGCACGCGACCGCCCGGGCCGACGACATCGCCCTGCTGCTCGCCACCCGCTGGGACTAGCGCGTACCGGAACGGCATCACGCCCCGCGCAGCGCGGGGCGTGATGCCGCATGGGGGCTAGAGGGGCAGCGCGCACACCGCTGACGGAAAGGGGAACGGGTCCCCCGCGAGCTGCAGTTCGCCGCTCGTGCCGTCCACCCGGAACACCGTCACCGTGCTCGAGCGCTGGTTCGCCGCGAACAGCAGCTTCTGCGACGGCGACAGGGCGATGTGCCGCGGGAAGTCGCCGCCCACCGGCACGGTCCCCAGCAACCGCAGCCGGGCCCCGCCGTCCTCCACCGCATAGCGCGTCAGGCTGTTGTGCCCGCGGTTGGCGAGGAACGCGAACCGCCCGTCGCGGGTGACGGCCAGCTGCGCCGGATAGCTCGTGCCCGGTCCCGTGCCGGTGGACTGCGCGGCGCCCGGGACGAGCCGGCCGGTCGCCGGTTCCCAGCCGCAGACCACCACCGTGTTGTCCAGTTCGTTGGCCAGATAGGCGAACCGGCCCGACGGGTGGAACGTCAGATGGCGAGGGCCCGCCCCCGGCGCGAGTGTCGCGTACGAGACCTGGGCGAGTGTCCCGACCGAGGTGTCGAGCCGGTAGGTGTAGACCGTGTCCGTGCCCAGATCGACGGCGAGGACGTGGCCGCCGTCCGGACTGGTGACGATCTGGTGGGCGTGCGGCCCCTGTTGACCCGGGCCGGGCGGCGGAGCGGTGTGCGTGACCAGTGCCGTGCGGGCGCCGAGCGCACCGGACGCCTCGATCGGATGCACGGCCACACTGCCCGAGGTGTAGTTGGCGCTCAGGACCCAGTGCCCGCTGGGATGCACGGACAGATGGCAGGGGCCGGCCCCGCCCGTGCCGCGCGAGCCGAGCACCTCGTACCCCCCGTCGGAGGTGAGCCGGACTGCGGTCACGGCGCCTTCCTGCCGCTCGTTCACCGTGTAGAGCGTTCCGCCGGAGGGGTGCAGGGCGAGGAACGACGGATCGCCGACACCGGGAACGGACCCGGTGGCGGTGATACGGCCCGTCGCCTCGTCGTATGCGGCGACCCCGACTCCCGAACCACCGCCCGCGACGGACGTGTAGGTGCCCAGGAAGAGCCGGCGCGGGCCGCGGGGAGCCGCGTGCGCCGTCGCGGGCAGCGCCGCGGTGACCGCTGCGGCGGCCATCGCGCCCATGAACCGGCGACGGCCCGGCATCGGGGCAACGGGCGGGGGAGGAGCGGTCCGGTCACGGACCGCCGGTGCTGCTCTGCTGCTCATGTGCGGTACCTCGGAATTCGGTGTGGGGGTCCGGTGGTGCACAGAGAGAGGGGGCGGGGATCACACCAGGGTGATCGCGTACACCTCGATCCGGGGATCGGCCGGCAGCGTCACCGAGCGGGGAGTCCTGGTGCGGTCCAGGGCGGCCGTGTCGCCGAACAGTCGTACCGGCGGGCCGTCGACGCCCTGCCCGTTCCTGATCCGGTGCGGCATGTCGAGCACCACGCTGCTGCCGGACGGCGCGGAACCTGCCCAGTCGCCGATGGTGACCGGCAGCTCCGCACTGCTGCCGTCGGTGTAGCGCACGGTCAGCGAGGTGGACACCGGTCCGTTGTGGGAAGCGGCGACCAGCCGCAGCGAGGAGCGGGCGCCGGAGGGCAGCAGCAGCGCCTGGCCGCGGGCCTCCACGAAGTTGGACGCCGTCCCCGACGGATCGGGCGCGTGGTACGTCGTACCGTTCCAAGCCACCGGGCCCGCACGGGGCAGCAGATCGGCGTCGTAGCTCCAGCCGCCGCCGTCGAAGTCGCCCTGACCCGACTGCTCCTCGGTGGCGGTGCCGTCGTGGTTCAGCGCGCCGGCCAGATCCACCGCGCACTGTCCGGCACTCGCGTCCGAGCACGCCACCGCCGGCCGCACCTCGACGGTGGCGGTGCGGACCACCGGTGTCATGCCCGGTGCGGAGACGGTGAGTTGCACCCCGTACGAGCCGGTTGCGGTGCCCGCCGGCACGGTGACCGGCAGCGGAACCGACTTCTGCACCGGCAGATGCCGGGACGCCAGCGTCAGGCGTGGAGGCTGCTTCACCGACCAGCCCGCCGGAGCCTTCGCCTGCACGGACACCCGGACCTCGCCCGGTGCCTGGGCCAGGACGTCGAGTGCGAGATGCGCGGTGGTGGCCCTGTCACTCGTCGGTACGACATCGGACGCCGTACGCAGCGAGGCGCTCAGCCCGCGCCGAGGATCGGCGCCTGCGCGGCCGTTGACGGACGGCGGCTCGGCGTCGCGGCCCGTACCCCACGACGACGGCTCGGTGCCCAGACGGTGGTCGAGACGCCCGCCGTGCGCCACGGTGTCCCAGTCCAGCCACGTACGGCTCACGTTCCTGCCGTTCCATGCCACCTTCTGGACGAACCGGCGTTCGTCGCTCGCACCCGGCGCGGTGATCTTCAATGTGCCGCCCTGGGCACGGCCGTACTGCCCGACGGTGACGGTCGCCGACTCGAACTGGGGGCTGGACAGCGCCAGGAAGTCGGCGCCGCTCATCGTGGGGTACAGGCCGAGGGAGGAGAAGACGTACCAGGCGGACATCGTGCCCAGGTCGTCATTGCCGGTCATGCCGTCGGGGCCGGTGGTGAACAGCGTCATCGCCGCCCTGGTGACGGTTGCCGTCTTGGCCGGTGCCCCCGCCCAGAGATACATGTACGGGGCGTGCAGGTCCGGCTCGTTGTTCGGGTTGTAGGTCGGCTTGCCGTAGTAGTCGTACGGCTGAGAGATCCAGTCGTTGCGGGCGGTTCCGGCCGGGTCGGTCAGCAGCTTGTCATGGACGAAGAAGGCGTCGAGGCGCTTCTCCGTGGCCTTCCTGCCGCCCATGAGCCCGACCAGCCCGGCCGGATCCTGCGGCACCAGCCACTGGTACTGATAAGCACCGCCTTCGTGGAACTGGTGGCCCGCTGCCACAGGATCGTAAGGGGTCACCCAGGTGCCCTGGGGGGTGCGGGGGCGGAACTGCCCGATCGAGGAGTCCCACAGATTCCGGTACCACTGCCCGCGACCTGCGAACATCCTGGCGTCGGCCCGATGTCCGAGACTTTTCGCCATCAGGGCGAGTGACGCGTCGGCCGCCGCGTATTCGAGCGTCGCGGACGCCGGGTGGTTGCAGTCGTTGTCGCCGCCCTTGTCGGCGCAGTCCTCGCCGAGCCGCAGACCCGAGGGGATGTAGCCCCGCTCGCTGTAGAAGTCCACGCCGGAACGGCCGTTGTAGGCGGGACCCGCGGGCGGGGTGCTGGTGGCGTTCTTCCGCAGCAGTGCGTACGCCTCCTTCTCGTGACCGGCCAGCAGTCCCTTGGACCACGCCTCGACGAGGAACGGCGTCACCGGATCACCGGTCATGATGTTCGTCTCGCTGTTGGCGAGCGCCCAACGGGGCAGCCAGCCGCCGTCCCTGCCGATGGCCACGACGGACAGGGCCACATCGCGTGCGACCCGCGGCTGCAGGAGCTGCAGCAGCTGGTTCTGCGGCCGGTAGGTGTCCCACAGGGAGAAGTTCTGGTACGGCGTGTACCCGTCGGCCGTATGGGGCTTGCGGTCGAAGCCGACGTACCGGCCGTCCACGTCGCCGGCCACATTGGGATGCATCTGCGCGTGGTACAGCGCGGTGTAGAAGGCGCTCTGCCGCTCCTGCGAGCCGCCGCCGACCCGGACCGAGCTCAGCTGGTCCTGCCAGGTGCGGTGCAGAGCGGCACGCGTGGCGTCGAAGTCGTACGAGTCCTTCGTCTCCGCCGCCAGGTTCTTCCGGGCGCCTTCGACGCCGGTGTAGGACAGGCCGACCTTCACCACGACGTCCTTGTCGGCGCTCGCGTCGAAGGTGACCCAGGCGCCGTTGCCTCCCTCGCCGGCCGCGTCCCTGCTGCCCGGGCTGGGCGTCGAACCGCGCCAGGTGCCCTGAGTCCGGAAGGGCCGGTCGAAGGTGGCCGTGAAGTAGACCGTGTGACGGTCCTTGCCCGCGCAGAAGTTGCCCGCGTCGACCCGGCCCTCGACCGTACGGTCACCGACGACATGGACCTCGGAGTCGTACACCTTCTGGTTGGCCTTGCCGGTGTTGAACAGGACGTTGGCATCGCCCGTCGCCGGGAACGTGTACCGCTGCCACCCGGTGCGCTGCGTGGCGGTGAGCTCGGCGTCGATGCCGTAGGTGGCGAGATTGACGCGGTAGTAGCCGGGTTCGGCCTGCTCGTTGTCGTGGGAGTACGTCGAGCGGTAGTCGTCGGGGTTCACGCCGGCCACCGCGCCGGTGGTCGGCAGGATCGGCAGCTCACCGGCCACGCCGCAGCCCACGCCCGAGAGATGGGTCTGGCTGAATCCGTGGATCTTGTTCTGCTGGTAGTCGTATCCGCCCTGGCCGCCGGTGTCCGGGCTGACCTGCACCATGCCGAACGGCGCGCTCGCCCCGGGGAAGGTGTTGCCGAAGTTCTGGGTCCCGACGAAGGGCTTGACCAGGGCGGTGGGATCGGCCGTGGCTGCCGGTGGGGAAGCGGCCACGGCCGACCCTCCGGGACCGGCGAGCCCGCCGGCCAGCAAGGCGGCTGCCAGTAGCCCGGCGCCTCTCGTGCGCATCCAACCGACTGACCTTCGCATCTGCGCACCCCTTGCTGACAACGTTGTCCGATCTGGGTTCGGGAAAGCTCTCATGGTGGTCCGAAACATGTCAATGGCGTGCTGACGTACCGCTGTCGGAGCCGGCGGGGACGGGCTCCGGCTCCCGCAGGGCGGTGAGGACGAACTCCTCGACGGCAGGGTCGAGTCCGACCCGCACGGGGCGCGGCGAGCCCGGGGCGGGTCGGGTGCAGGACATGGCGTGCTCGACGAGCGCGGCCAGCGGCACCTGTGCCGCCCGGGCCGCGCGCTCACCGCCCGCCCGCCGGGCGGCCAGCATGTCCAGGGCCATGAGCGCCGCCCGGGCCCAGCGTTCGGTGGCATCCAGCCAGGGGCCGGTCTCGCGGACGAACTCCCGGTCCGCCAGGCGGTCGCGCAGCACACCGGGTGCCTCCTGGACCGCGCGCAGCGTACGGCGGAGCGGAGCCGTGCGGCCTGTACGCCGGAAGTGGGCGATGTGGGCGGTCAGTTCGGTGGCGGGCCGCGGGACCGGCGGCGACGAGCGGTGGACGCCCGCGAAGGCGCGTAACGCGTCGGCCGCACGCGCGTCACGGCCGGCCAGCTCGTCGATCGCCGCGGCCCAGGAGCGTTCGGCGTCGTACCCGGAGGGGTTCCAGCCGTGGTCCGCGACGGCGAACAGAGGAATCCGGGATGCCCGGCTCAGCGGGGCGGGACCCAGCGCGGTCTTCGGCACGGACCGGTGCCCGGCGAGGGGCCCGAGGAGCAGCCGAACAGGTGGGGAGCCTTCGGCGGGACGTGCGTCGGGCACCGGCGCGGTGCTGTGCGGAGCGCTGACCGCGGCGCCCCCGTGGTCCACGCGCACGCTCCCGATCGGCTCGGCCTCCGGATGCCTCGCGCAGAGCGCCTGTTGTGCCGCGTCGACGAGGCGGGCCCGGGCAGCCGCGGCGGCGCGGCCGGACGTCCCCCGTGCCTCGGCCGCCCCGTCGAAGGCGATCGCGAAACTGCGCACCCCCTGTTCCCACAGCGACTCCACCCCGTCCGCCGGCTCCGCCGCTTCGGACGGGCAGACGGCGTGCGGGGCCAGGACGCAGCCGAGCGTCACGTGGTGGGCCGTCGCGCGGCGCACCAGCTCGCCCACGCGGGCGAGTTCGGCGGTGGAGTACGGAGCGTCCCCCGGCGCGCAGAGGTAGGCGTTCATCTTGTGCCGGCCGCACCACTCCAGGGCGTCCAGGCGCTGCTGATGCGACCGCGGAGGCCCGGAGAGGGGCTCGATCACGCCGCGCCGCCGAAGGCAGGGCCAGTCCCGGATCACCGTGCCGCGCAACCGCGGCCCGTCCATCAGCCGGTGCAGCGTCCGAGCGGCGTAGTAGGTGCCCGCCGCGTCCGCGCCGCTGAGCACGATGCGGTCATGGCCGTCCCGGCCCGCACCGACCGCGAGCACGTAGCCCTCGGCTGCCATGGTCTCCGCGCCCTGAACTCCCAGGGTGATCAGTGCATTGGCACTCGCACCGTTCTCCTGGTGGCCGCCGACGTGGACGACAAGACGACGGCCGCGAACGGGCGCGCGGTCGTCGACCTGCTCGATGGTGCGTACCCCGGCGTCCCGCAACGCCCTCCGGACGACGGCGAGGGCCCCGGCATCGGTCGCCGCGCCGCGGACGAGGGTGACGGAGGCCGGGATGCGTACCTCCTCGGAACGGGCGCTCACCGAACGGGGCGTGGGGAACAGGCGCGGCGGATCCGCCGCCCGTCCGGTCGCTGATCTCGTCCCGGCAACCGCTTCGTCGGGGGCGAGCAGGGACAGCGCCAGCGCGACGGCATGTGCGCCGCGGGAGCGCCAATGGGGCAGGAGCGCCGCGGATGTGGTCCCGAGGGCCATCGCTGTGCCGCCTCCTCGACATCGTCCGGTGGTGCAGGACTGGACCACTGGTTGACATCGTTGTCAAGAGGGTAGGAGGGGTGAACGTGCGAAAGGGTCGACAAGGCTCCGAACCGCCCAGGTCAGACAGGTGAGGCCCCGCGTTCGCTGTAACAGCGGTACGCGGGGCCGACGGGCGAGTCGAACGGGCGTCAGGCCTGGTGGAGCGTCAGATCGCCGCGCCTGGTGGCGAGGAAGACGGGGACCGGGACGAAGCCGCGTGAGGTGTCCAGCTGCACCAGATGGGACTCGATCCGTGCGGCGCCGGGGGTGAAGGTCTCGAGGGTGCCGCCGGCGTTGCGCCAGGTGTGCTCCCGGCCGTCGCAGGTCGCGGCCGTACCGCCGATGCCGGCCTGCGCGTCGCCCTGGGTGACCTTGGAGCTGACGAAGACCGGACCGGTGCGGGGTGCCGAGCACCGGTAGGTGCCGCTGAGGGTGATGGTGCCGTCCTCGGCGATCCGTCCGGCCGCGTCGACGGTGACGGTGTCGGGGGCGAATTGCGCACGCGCGGTGCCGGACGTGAGCCCGGTGGCGAGGGCGGCGGCGATACACGCCGATGAAATGAGCGTTGCACGTCGAGCAGTGATCATGCACGGCCCAACGAGTCCATCGGGTGACGGTGGCGTACAACCGCACGTACGGGCGAGTGGGGCGGTGAACGGCAATCCGGACGAGAGGACGCATCGCACGCGGGAATGCACACCGACTTCCGCTGGATGGTGGAGGATTCAACCAGATCGGCCTCTCGGGAGCCGGTGAGAAAGGCATATGCCACTCGGCGACAGCATCAATGGCCTCGCGGAATAGCCGAACCGACAGTTCCTCCGAACGAGTGTTTTCCCTGTCACTTGATGGTGAGTAGGGTGTGGTCCCGTCGGTGATCTCTGGCAGCTGGTCCCGGCCGAATTGGGCCTGGCCGGAATGTGCGCGGGAGGGCGTGATCTGTGGGGACGGGAGGGATCGTGGCTGCTGGCTCGTTCGAGGGGCAGTATGTCTGGCATCCGGCGGCCGACGATCGTCAACTGGCGCGCGCATGCATCGATGTGAAGGCCGGGCGGTACCTCAGCGCCCACGAGGTGCTCAGGGAAGCCCGTGGAGATTTCGACGTCCGGGCCCATCGTTCCCTGGTGCTGGCGTCCGAGGCGGCCGACTCCGATCTGGCCGAGCGCTGGCTGGCCGAGGAGCCGGGGCCCGAGTCGGCGCTGCTGTGGGCGCGCGTGGCCATGCTCCGGGCCCTGCGCTCGGACGACGCTCAGGACCGGCGCACCGGCACTCTCGTCGGGATAGCGAACGGCGCCTGTGACCGGGCCGCCCAACTGTTGCCCGAGGACCCCACCCCCTGGGTCGCCCAGCTCGCCCTCGCCCGCATCCGCCGTACGCTCGACCCCGCCCCCCAGGGCCTGTTGACCGCACCGCCGGGCCCCTGGCGGCTGTTCTCCCACATCCTCCGGCTCGACCCGTGGAACCGGGAGGCGCACCACCGCTTCCTTGCCTTCTTCTTCAACCGCTACGGCGGTACGGCGAGCGCCCGCTGGGACGTCGCCTCCTTCCTCAGTCATCGTGCACCCGCCACATCGCCCCTGCGGCTGCTGCCGCTTGTCGCCCTGGTCGAGGAGTACGACCCCTCCGCCCTGCTCGCGGACCGCACCTGGCAGCAGCCCCAGTGGCTGGCCACGTCCACGGGGAGCTACAACAACTGGTTCCCCCAGGTGTCCGGTTACCGGTTCACCCCGGTCCTGGACCTGTCCTATCTGGCTCACGCCCTGTACATGGCGAAGCGTGAATTCGAGGCGCGGGAAGTTCTCACCGCGATGGGTCCCTATGCCTCGCGCATGCCGTGGAGCGTCTTCGGTGCTCCCGGCGAGCAGCTGACCAGAGCGAGACGCTCGTGCGGACTTCCCGTCCCGAGCGTCGCCTGAATTCTGCACGGGGCAACTCTCCTTCTTTTCGAGTTCTCATCCACCCCCCAATGGAAAGGACGCGGTTGTGTCCGAGCGCACCACTGCACATCGGTTAAAGAATCGTCATCGTGATGACGGCGGCGTCGCACTCGACGACGATGCCACGCTGCACGCCATGGGATATCCGCGAAAGCTCACCCGGCGATTCAAGGCGTTCGACAACTTCGCCATCTCCTTCACCATCATCAACATCATCTCCGGAATCTTCTCCGCGTTCGGATTCGGCATGGGAGCCGGCGGGCCGCGGATTCTCATATTCGGCTGGATCGGTGTGTCGGTCATGGTGCTGTTCGTCGGTGCCGCGATGGGGGAGATCGCCTCCGCCTACCCGACGAGCGGGGCGCTCTACTTCTCCGCCGGCAAGCTCGCCAAGCGCCGCCGCGGCGCCTGGTCCTGGTACACGGGCTGGCTGAACTTCGTGGGCCAGGTCGGCGGCACCGCGGCCACCGGCTATGCCGCGGCCACGTTCATCCAGGCCTTCATCGTGATGCAGTGGCCGGCCTACGAGGTCACCGGGCAGCGGACGGTGGTCATCACGACGGTGATCCTGCTGATCCAGGCCCTGGCCAACACCTACACCGTGCAGCTGGTCGCCGCCCTCAACCGGATCTCCGTCTGGTGGCTGCTGATCGGCATGGTCGTCATCGTTGTCAGCCTCGCTTTCGTCCCCTCGCACCACCAGTCGCCTTCGTTCGTGACGCATTTCGTGAACAACACCGGTTTCACCAGCGGCCTCTACGCGGCAATGCTGGGCATGCTGGTGACCAGCTGGACGTTCACCGGCTTCGACGGCAGTTTCCACATGTCGGAGGAGACCGTGAAGGCGACCGTCAACACGCCGAAGGGCATCATGCGGGCCATCGGTTGCTCCGCGGCCGCCGGACTGATCCTCATGCTCGCGCTGGTGTATGCGATCCGCGATTACTCGGCTACAGCCAGTGCTTCCGCGCCGCCGGTGCAGATTCTCATTGACGCGCTCGGGACCGGCACCGCCAAGCTGCTCCTGCTCATCGTCATCGGCGCCATGCTGTTCTGCGGGCTCGCCAACATGACCAGCAATACCCGGCAGATCTTCGCCTTCTCGCGGGACGGTGCGATGCCGGGCTCGCGACTGTGGCATTCCGTGTCGCCGCGAACACGCACACCGGTCAAGGCGGTTTGGCTGGCCGCCGCCTGCTCGCTCGTTCTGATCATTCCCGCCTGGTGGTCGCACACCGCGTTCACCGCGATTGTGAGCGTCAATGTCGTCGGGCTGTACCTCGCCTACGGCGTGCCGATCTTCCTGCGGCTGCGCCTGGGCGACGAGTTCGAGGCCGGCCCCTGGAGCCTCGGGCGCTGGGGCAAGCCCGTCGCGCGGATCGCGGTGACCTGGATCGTGTTCAGCAGCGTGCTGTTCATGCTCCCGCAGGTCTCCCCGATCACCGGCACCACCTTCAACTACGCGCCGATCGCCCTGGGAGCGGTCCTGCTCATCGCCACCGTCTGGTGGTTCGCCACGGCGCGCCGGCGGTTCCAGGGCCCTGTCAGCTACGGCAGTCCGGACGAGGTCGCGGCCATGGATCTGATCTGATGAGGACCGAGCGACGCACGAAAGGGACGCTGCACCGATGAACCTGATCTCCGGCACGACTCCCGGTCCGGGCGGACTGACCGTCACCCGCGCATCGTTGGACGAGTGGCACACGGTTGCGCGGTGGGCCGCGGACGAGGGGTGGAACCCCGGCGTCGGCGACCTCGCCTGTTTCCACCCCACCGACCCCGAGGGCTTCTTCATCGGCCGCATCGGCGACAGGACCGTCTCCGCGGTCTCGGTCGTCACCTACTCGGACCGCTACGCGTTCCTCGGCTACTACCTGGTGCACCCCGAACACCGCAGGCAGGGGCTGGGACTTGCCACCTGGCAGGCGGCGTTCCCGCATGCCGGGGGCCGTGTCGTCGGTCTGGACGCGGTGCCCGCGCAGCAAACCACGTACCAGCGCGCGGGATTCGATGCGGTGGGCGAGACACTCCGCTACGGCGGCCGGCCCGAGCGGTCCGGTATCCACGCCGACGACGTCGTACCGGTGGGGCCCGAGCATCTGGACGCGATCGCCGCGTACGACCGCGAGTGCTTTCCCTCCGACCGGCGTGCGTTCGTCTCCCGCTGGCTGACGGCCGACGGCCACACCGCGTATGTGCGGCTGCGGGACGGGCGCCTGACCGGCTACGGAGTGATCCGGCCGGCCAGGGAAGGCCATCGCATCGGCCCGCTCTTCGCCGACGCACCGGAGGACGCCGAGGCGCTGTTCGACAGCCTCACCGCGCACCTCGGCCCGGACGAGGTGGTCTCCGTCGACATCCCGGAGTCGCACAAGGCCGCCGGTGTGCTGGCTTCGGCACGGGGCCTGGCGCCGCAGTCCGTCACCGTACGGATGTACACCGGTCCGGTCCCCGGCTTCCGGGCGGAGCGCGGCTTCGGCATCACCACGCTAGAACTCGGGTAGCGGACAGGGCCGCCCGGCTCCGCTCAGGAGGGTGGCAGCTCGCCCGACGGCGGAGCCGGTGTGCCGAAGCTGTCCGACCCTCCTGAGTCGGGCGGCGGAGGCGGCGGAGGCGGCGGCTGGGGTGGTGACGATTCGGGCGACGGAGGCTCCGGCGTGGGCGTCCCGGGAGACGGCGGCTCGGAACTCGGCGTCGGCGGTGAAGGTGCCGTCGACGAACCCGAGGGCGAGGTGCTCGGCGTCGACACCGAGGGCGACGGCTTCTTCGGCGGCTTCGTCTTCTTGTCGGTGCCGCCGGTGTCACCCTTCGGGCGGGCGAACCACGACTCGTTCTCCTCGTCGAAGACGACGAACACCTTCACCACCTCGGGCGCCGGAGTGACGACGACGACGTCCGACTGCCGGTACCCCGGCCAGGAGTCGCCCGTGGTCTTCGGTGTGCCCTTCTGGGGGACCGGATCGAGCAGCGGATTCCCGCAGGCACAGCGCACCCGCGGCACGCCCCGGTCGTCGACCATGACGGCCGTACCGGACTGCAGCACCGCCTGGTAGGGGGTCGATGTGCCGTCCTTGTAGCCGTGGTTGGTGACCCGGGTGTCCATCCGCAGGCGGACCGGTGTCAGCGAGCGCAGATAGTCGGGCACGCTCCCGGGCTCGACGTCCTGGACCGAGGCGAACGCGTCGTTCTTGTCCGGATTCTCCGTCAGATAGGTGACCTGCTGTTCGACATCGCAGCTGGCGACCTTGCGGGTGCCCCCGTACAGCCCGGGCGCCGAACCCCGCACCGTGCGCGTGACGTTGGTGCCGGTGTCGGATTCGCTGGGTTCGGCGGGCGTTTCGGAAGGCGTCTCGCCACGGGCCGTCGAGGGTGTGTACGGATCCGGTCCGCTCTTGCCCGCGGCCTGGAGGAAGACCTCGCTGCCGGCGTTGCCCGACCCGCCGTCGGGCCGGGTGAGGACGACCGTCAGCACCACGGCCGCCACCAGGGCGATCGCGATGGTGGCCACCTTGGGGACGGACCGCCACCACGGCGGCTGTCCGCCCTCGTCCGGCCCCTTCCGGGGCCCTCCGCCGCCGCTGTCGCCCGGTCCCGAGGGGCCGGCGCCGCCGGGACCTGAGGGACCGCCCGGGCCTCCGGCTCCGCTCGGCGGAGACGGTGGCGGGGTAGGCCCCTGCTGCGTCGGACCCGAGAGAGGGCCGGACGGGGGGCCTGTGGGTCGTTCTGACGGAGGTTCGGCGCTCACGGGGCTCTTCTTCCCATGCTGAGGACAGAACGGGCGGTCCGGAATGAGACGCAAATTCAACTAAGTCTTTTTCATCCCATTCCTTGCCTATTGTGTGCTCCGTCCTTGTGCGGCCCGCAAGCCGACGCGGTCGGCCCTCCCGGCAGGCGGAGCGCCGGACGGCTGCTTAGCGTGGCAGCGTGAGCCTTCAGGGAACCCGCGACCGTGACACCGCTCCGCACGCCGCTCACGGCTGGCTCCAGGCGCTGGCGGCCGTCGTCGGCGGGCTCGTGGCGATGCTCCTGACAGCCGCTCTCGGCCTGTGGGCGGCCGGTGCCGCCGACCTCCCGGGCGGTGCCTTCCCCCGCGTCGTCGCGGCCGTCGCCGTCATGGCGGTCGGCGGCACCGTCGAGCTGTCGGGAGACGCCGGTCTGATCGCCGGGGCGCAGGCGGGGCTCACCGTGCTGCCGCTCTCGGTGACGCTGGCCGGCGCCCTGGTGGTCGCCGCCGGCTTTCTGCGGCCCCTGCGGCACCGGGCCGTTGCCGGCACACGTGAACTGGCAGGCTGGGCCGCCCGTCTGGCCGTGCTCTGGGCGATCGCCCTCGTCGCGCTGGGCCTCTACGCCCGGCACACCTTCGCCATCTCCCTCGGGGAAGGAACGGTGTCCGACATCGGGGACCTGCTGGACGCCTCCCCGAAGGTCGGCTTCACGACCGACATCCCGCTCACCGTCGTCATCGGCCTGCTGTGGCTGGCCGGTCTGCTCTTCCTCGCCCTGCTGGTGTCCCGCAGGGCACCGCTCCCGCCGCGTCTGCTGCGCTTCCAGGAACCGGTACGCCCCGCAGCGTTCGCCATGGTCGTGCTGCTGCTCGCGTACGTCGCCGTGGGCCTCGTGGCCGGCCTCGTCGTCGCGGCGGTCAAGGGGCACACCGCCGAGACCTTCGCGGTCCTCCTCCTCGGGCTGCCCAACCTCGCCTGGCTCGGCCTCACCCTCGGACTCGGCGCCTCGTGGGAGGGCAAGGTCCAAGGACCGTTCGGCCTGCCCATGCCGCAGGTGCTCGACCAGGTGCTGCGGACCAAGAACGGCTCCACTCTCAACCTGAGCTCGCTCTCGGACCACGACGGCCGCGTCTGGTGGCTGGTGGTCGTCGCAGCCGTCCTCCTGCTCGCCTGTGCCTTCCTCATGGCCGTACGCTCACCCGCCCGCATGCGGGCCTGGCAGCACGCGCTGCACATGGCCGTGGGCCTTGTCCTCACGGTGCTCACCGTCTGCCTGCTCGGCCGTGTCCAGGCACACTACGGACTGTCCCTGCTGGGCATCGGCGACCTCGACGGAGGGCTGGGCGCCGAAGTGTCGCTCACACCGCATCTTTGGTCGGCGCTCGGGATCGCCGCCCTCTGGGGGCTCGTCACGGGCTTCATCGGCGGCCTGCTCGCCCGGCCCGTCCACCGGCGGGGCGAGGTGGAGCAGCCGGACGCCGGCGGAGCCCCGCCGGCGGACTAGGTCTGCGAGCCGCGGAAGACCGGCTGGGCCCAGCGCGGCGGGGGCGGGGGCGGACCCGAATCCACCGCCCCCGCGACGGCGGCCAGGTCCACCTGCGTCGGCGGATGGGCGGCCTCCCCGCCGTGCACCGTGGCGGCCCGCAGTGCCGCCACGAACTGCAGACAGGTGTCGTACCGGTCCTCCGGGCTCTTGGCGAGCGCCTTCGCCATGACGCCGTCGACCGCGGCGGGCAGATCGGATCGCTTCGACGTCAGGGGAGGGGCCGGATCGAACTGGTGGGCCCACAGCAGTGCCATGTCGTCGTCGCGCCGGAACGGAGGCTCCCCGGCCATCGTCTCGTAGACGACACAGGCGAAGCTGTAGACGTCGCACCGGCCGTCGACCGGCCGTCCCGAGATCTGCTCCGGTGCCACATAGTCGAGCGTTCCCACGAACTGGCCGACGGTCGTGAACCCGGTCAGCGACAGGGACTTCTTCGTCAGTCCGAAGTCCGTGAGATAGACGTGCTCGGGGTGGTCGCTGTCCGTTCCCTCGGCGACCAGGATGTTCCCCGGTTTCACATCCCGGTGCACCAGGTCGTGGGCGTGCGCCGCGTCGAGCGCGGAGGCGACCTGGGCGGCGATCCGGCTTGCCGTACCGGCGGGCAGCGGGCCCTTGCGGTCGAGCAGCGCGCGCAGATCCTGTCCCGCGACATAGCGCATGGCGATGTACAGGATGCCCTCGGTCTCACCGGCCTCGAAGACCGGCACGATGTGCGGATGGTCGATGGCGGCAGCGACCCGGGACTCGTGGGTGAACCGCTTGCGGAACGTGTCGTTGCGGGCGAGCTCGGGCGCGAGCAGCTTGAGCGCGACCGTACGGTCCAGCCGCAGGTCCTTCGCCCGGTACACGACCGCCATTCCGCCGCGCCCGATCTCGCGCTCCACCCGGTAGTCCGCGATCTGCCTGCCGACCAGATCGGACGGCCTGCCGTTCGGCAGCCCCGGTTCGTCGTGCGCGGCGCGGGGCATCAGCCGTCACCCGGCCGGGTGGGCGGGTGCGGGTGGTTGTCGTGCGGCGGTACGACACGCGTCGCCTCGGGCACCTGAGGGCCCGGCGGCACCACGGGCGCCGGGTCGACCACTCGGGTGGCTTCGGGGGCGTCCGGGGCGGGAGCCGCCGGGTCGACCACTCGGGTGGCTTCGGGGGCGTCCGGGGCGGGAACCTTCGGGTCGACCACTCGGGTGGCTTCGGGGGCGTCCGGGGCGGGAGCCGCCGGATCCACCACTCGGGTGGCTTCCGGGGCGTCCGGGGTCGCAGCCGCCGGGTCGACGACCCTGGTCGGCTCGGGGGAGGCGGGCGCCGCAGCGTCCACCGCCCTGTCCGGGTCGCCGGGATCGGCCACGGGTGCCGCGGCCGGCCGCGCCGCGATCGCGAATGTGCTCAGCCGTGTGCCGTCGCAGTACACCCAGCGCTCGTGCTCGGCGTCGTACAGCCACACCGCCTCACCGTCGACGACCATGCCGACGCGCAGGCCCTGGGTGCGGCGGCGGAACGTCTCGCCGTCGGTCCGTCCGGACGCCAGCTCCTCCGCGGCACGCCGGTACTGGCCGAGCGCCTCCTCGGCCCGGGCCAGCAGGGGACGGGGATCGGCCGTGCGGGCGAGCGGCTTCCCGGCCACCGGCGGTTCCTGCGGTACGGAGATGAGCAGCCGGCCGTCGACCCAGGCCGACCAGCCGTTGGCGCACAGAACGCGGCCCCAGTCCCCGCGCCGGTCGACGACGCGCACCGGCAGCAGCGGGTCCAGGGGTGCCGTAGGCCGGGAGACGTCCGGTTCCTCCCAGGCCGCGAGCCCGTCCTGCGGGACGACATGTGTCGGGTGGAAGTCCTCGATGGTCATGGCTGCCCTGCCCTACTTCCGCATGACGGCCGGTTCGTGGCGGCGCAACAGCCGCGCGACGGCGAAACCGAAGACGACCGAGAGGACCGCCATCATCCCCATGTCGAGGAGCCAGATCGTTGCCGAGTGCTCGAAGAGCGGGTCCGCCGTCAGCTTGCCCGGCACGATCCTGGCGAGATCGATCGTGCCCGCCATCGCCCCCAGCGCCCAGCGGGAGGGGACCAGCCACGAGAGCTGCTCGACCACCAGGACGCCGTCCAGCTTCAGCAGCGCACCGCAGAAGACGACCTGGACGATGGCGAGGAGGACCAGCAGCGGCATGGTGACCTCCTCCTTGCGCACCAGCGCCGAGACCAGCAGGCCGAGCATCATCGCCGTGAACGACAGGAGGGCCACGGCCAGCGTGATCTCCACCGCCGGAGGCATCAGCACACCTTCGCCGCCGGGGGCGTTGATATCGACGCCGAACAGTCCGACCACGGTGAGCACGACGGCCTGCAGCACCGTGATGGTGCCGAGCACCACGACCTTGGACATCAGATACGCGGATCTGGACAGGCCCACGGCTCGTTCTCGCTGATAGATCACCCGTTCCTTGACCAGCTCGCGCACCGCGTTGGCGGCGCCGGTGAGCACCCCGCCCACACAGAGCAGGAGCAGCGCGTTCATCGCGGTCTCCTGGGTGAGCTTGCTGCCGGACAGGGCACGGACCATCGCACCCATCACGAACGGCAGCGCGATCATGATCACCAGGAAGGTGCGGTCGGCGCTGAGCGCGGCAGCGTACCGGCGCACCAGCGTCCACAGCTGAGCGCCCCAGGTCTGGGTCTTCGGCGGCGGAGCCACGACGGGGGCGGGCGAGTCCTGCGCGAGGTGGGGCTGCGCCGAGGAGTTCGCGATGTACTGCCGGTGCGACGCGGAATGTGCGTACATCCCCGCCCAGTCCCGGTCCCGGTCGTTCTCGAACGCCTCGAAGGCCTCCGGCCACTGCTCGAAACCGAAAAACGCGAGGGCGTCCTCGGGCGGACCGTAGTAGGCGATCCGCCCGCCCGGCGCCAGCACCAGCAGCCGGTCGCACACGTCCAGGCTGAGCACACTGTGCGTGACGACGATGACGGTACGGCCGTCGTCGGCGAGCCCGCGCAACATGTGCATCACGGAGCGGTCCATGCCGGGGTCGAGTCCCGAGGTCGGCTCGTCGAGGAAGAGCAGCGACGGCTTCGTCAGCAGCTCCAGCGCCACGCTCACCCTCTTGCGCTGACCGCCGGAGAGGCTGTGGATGGGCTGGTCCGCCCGCTGCTCCAGACCCAGTTCGCGCACCACTTCCTGCACCCGCGCCTGCCGCTCGGACTTGGCGGTGTCCTGCGGGAAGCGCAGTTCGGCCGCGTACCCGAGGGCCCGGCGCACGGTCAGCTGCGAGTGCAGGATGTCGTCCTGCGGTACCAGCCCGATGCGCTGGCGCAGCTCCGCGAAGTCGCGGTAGAGGTCGCGGCCGTCGTACAGCACCGTGCCGTGATCGGCGGGGCGCAGTCCCGTGAGGGCGTTGAGCAGCGTGGACTTGCCGGCGCCGCTGGGGCCGACGACCGCGAGCAGGCATTTCTCGCCGACCGGGAAGGTGACATGGTCGAGCAGCGTCTTGCTGCCCTTGTCCACGGTGACCGCCAGATCCTGCACGTCGAGCGAGACCTCGCCGATGTCGACGTACTCCTGCAGCTGGTCACCGACCAGGCAGAACGCCGAGTGGCCGATGCCGACGATGTCGCCGGGGGAGACGAGGGCGTGCTCGACGGGCTGGCCGTTGAGGAAGGTGCCGTTGTGCGAGCCGAGGTCGGCGATCTCGTACGTGCCGTCCGGCAGGGCCCGCAGCTCTGCGTGGCGGCGGGAGACGATCAGATCGTCGATGACCAGGTCGTTGTCCTCGCCACGGCCGATCCGGACGGTCCGGGCCGGCAGCGGGCGCACCGTGGTGGGCTGCCGGAACGTGCCCGTCGCCCCGGGTGCCGAGACGGCCGACGGGCGGTCCTGGACGCGTGGCCGGACCGCGGGCGGTTCCGGAGCCGTGAGCACCGCGCGGGGGCCGTCCGCGGCATGGCCGAAACGGATGACGCTCCCCGGGCGGACGTCCCATTCGTGGATGCGCCTGCCGTCGGCGAAGGTGCCGTTCGTGCTGCCCTCGTCCTCGAGTGTCCAGTGGTCGTTCTCCGGCCGCAGCACCGCGTGGTGCCAGGACACCCGGGCATCGTCGATCACGATGTCGCTCAAGGGGTCGCGCCCGACGTGATAGTTCCGGATCGGACTCATCACCGTGGAACCGGCCTCGGTTTCGAGGACGAGTTCGGGTGCAGTCGGCGCGACGGGCCGCTCTCCCATGCTCGAATTCTAGCTATTGGTACCGATATGCGCCCAGGAAGCGAGAGGCGGGACCAGTGGTTACCCTGCGACCGTCGCCACCACGACGTCGAGAGGCGGTTCCGTGACCACCCCCTCAGCAGAGGCCGCCCGCGCGACCCCCACGGTGGCGGTGCTCGGCACCGGGATCATGGGCGCCGCCATGGCACGGAACATGCTGCGTGCCGGTCTGCCCCTCCGCGCCTGGAACCGTACGCGGGCCAAGGCCGAGGCCCTGACAGCCGATGGAGCGTACTGCGCCGATTCCCCCGCCGACGCGGTACGCGGGGCGGACGTGGTGCTCACCATGGTCAACGACGGTCCCCGGGTGCTCGCCGCCATGCAGGAGGCGAGCGAAGGACTCGCCCCCGGCGCGGTCTGGGTCCAGTCGGCGACCGTCGGGGATGCCGCCACCGTGGAACTCGCGGACTTCGCGCGCGAGCACCGGCTCCGCTTCGTCGACTCGCCGGTTCTCGGCACCAAGCAGCCTGCGGAAGCGGGGGAGTTGCTCGTGCTGGCCGCCGGACCGGCCGACGTCCGCGAGATCCTTGCTCCCGTCTTCGACGCTGTGGGCCGGCGCGCGACGTGGGTCGGTGACGACGGCGCCGGCGGGGCCGCCAGCAGGCTCAAACTCGTCCTGAACAGCTGGGTCGCGGCCCTCACGCACGCCACGGGCGAGGCGCTGGCCCTGGCGCGCGGCCTCGGTGTCGATCCCCAGGACTTCCTCGACAGCGTCTCCGGCGGACCGCTGGACAACGGCTATCTGCGGGCCAAGGCACAGGCGGTCCTCACCGACGACTACACACCGAGTTTCAGTGTCGACAACGCGCTCAAGGACGCCCGGCTGATCGTCGAGGCGGGTGAGCGCAACGGCGTGCGACTGGATGTCGCACGCGCCGGAGTGGCCCGCTTCGAGCGGCTCGCCGCCCAGGGCCTGGGAGACCGGGACATGGGCGCCAGCTATCTCGCCTCCTTCGACGACGGCGGCAGCGACGGGGACCGGGCGGACGCCCCCTAGGCCCTGCGTCAGGCGCGGGCGAGCCGCAGCGTCAGGATCTGGAACGGCCGCAGTGTCACCGCCACCGCGCCGCCCTCCACGGACACCTGCTCACCGGCGAGCGGACGCTCCAGCAGATCGTTCACCTCGGCGCCGGCCAGCGGGAATCCGGTGTGCAGCGTCGCCCGTGCCCGACCGCCGTGGCACTCGTAGAGCCGGACGACCACATCGCCCGAACGGTCGTCGGCGAGCTTCACCGCCTCCACCGAGACGGCGGGGTTGTCGCTGGTCACCAGGGGCTCGACCGCGCCTGCCGCCGCGATCCTGAGCGGCAGATTCAGGGCGTACCCCTCGGCGATCGCGTCCTCGACGGTCGCTCCCGGCAGCAGCGCGTAGGTGAAGCGGTGCCGGCCCTGGTCGGCCTCCGGGTCCGGGATGCGGGGCGCGCGGACCAGACTGAGCCGGACGGTCGTCGTCGTGCCGCCGTCCGCGCGCGTGGTCCGGGACACGTCGTGCCCGTACGTCGAGTCGTTGACGACCGCGACGCCGTAGCCGGGTTCACCGACGTGCACCCAGCGGTGGCCGTACACCTCGAAGCGGGCCGCCTCCCAGCTGGTGTTGGTGTGGGTCGGCCGGTGGACGTGCCCGAACTGGATCTCCGCCGTCGAGCGGTCGGCGCGTACGTCGATCGGGAAGGCGGCCTTGAGGATCTTCTCCGCCTCGTGCCAGTCGATCTCGGTCTCCACGTCGATCCTCCTGCTGCCGGCCCGGACCGTCACCGTCTGGGCGATGCGGGAACCGTTGCCGAAGGCCCGCTCGATCCGCACCGCGCCGAGCAGCGGCCCCGACTCGACGACCGTGACCGACTCGGCGTCGAGCAGATCGGTGAAGCGGTGCCGGTAGTGCTTGTCGATGTCCCAGGCGTCCCAGTAGTTGGGCAGGTCGGTGTGCAGCCGCAGCAGATTGCCCGGTCCGGCCAGTACTTCGCGGTCGGCGACCAGATCGCGTACGGAGGCGAGTGTGCCGTCGGCGGCGAACTCGACACGCACCAGGCCGTTGTCGAGGACGCGGTCCGTCGTCGTGACCTGGCCCGGGGCCGTTCCCGTGCCGAGCGGTGCGCTGCCGCTCGCGGGCACCTCGGTGTATGTCGGCTGCCCGTCCGGCGTCCGCACCACCTCGGCGCGGGCCCGCGGGCTCGTGTTGAACACCTGCGGTGCGCCGGTACCGAGCGCGGCCAGTGCCTCGGTGATGAGCGCCTCCAGTTCCTCGGCCACCCGCGCGTACTCCGCCTCCGCCTCGCGGTGCACCCAGGCGATCGAGGAGCCGGGAAGGATGTCGTGGAACTGGTGCAGCAGCACCGTCTTCCACAGCCGGTCCAGCCTGTCGTACGGGTAGGCGTGGCCGGGCGCCTGCAGCGCGGCTGCCGTCGCCCACAACTCCGCCTCACGCAGCCGGTGTTCGCTGCGGCGGTTGCCCTGCTTGGTGCGCGCCTGCGAGGTGTACGTGGCGCGGTGCAGCTCCAGATAGAGCTCGCCCGACCACACCGGTGCATCGGGCTGGTCCTCGTACTCCGCCCGTGCCGCCGCGAAGAACGCGTCCGGGTGCTCGACCCGGACCTTGGCCGACCCTTCGAGATCGGCGAGGCGCCGGGCGCGTTCCATCATCTCGCGCGTCGGTCCGCCGCCGCCGTCGCCGTGGCCGAACGGCGCGAGTGAGCGCGTACCCCGGCCCTTGTCCTGGTAGTTGCGCACGGCGTGCGCCATCTCCCGGCCGGAGAACTCGGCGTTGTAGGTGTCCACCGGCGGGAAGTGCGTGAAGATCCGCGTGCCGTCGATGCCCTCCCACCAGAAGGTGTGGTGGGGCAGTTTGTTGGTCTGGTTCCACGACAGCTTCTGGGTGAGGAACCACTCGTTGCCGGCGAGCTTCGCCAGCTGCGGATACGCCGCGTTGTAGCCGAAGGAGTCCGGCAGCCAGACCCCCTTGGTCTCGATGCCGAAGTGCTCCATGAAGAAGCGCTTGCCGTGCACGAGCTGGCGCGCGATCGCCTCACCGCCCGGCAGATTGCCGTCCGACTCCACCCACATGCCGCCGACCGGCGCCCACTGCCCGTCCGCGACGGCCTTCTTGATGCGTTCCCACACCTTGGGGTAGTTGTCGCGGACCCACTCGTACTGCTGGGCCTGCGAACAGGCGAAGACGAACTCCTCGTACTCCTCGGCCAGCGCCGTCACATTGGAGAAGGTCCGGGACGTCTTGCGCTTGGTCTCCCGGATCGGCCACAGCCAGGCGCTGTCGATATGCGCGTGACCCACGGCCGACACCGTGTGGGCGCTGGCGTGCGCGGGCCGGCTGAGCACCGGCCGCAGCAACTCCCGTACGCCGGCGGCCGATCCGGAGACGTCGTCCAGGTCCAGGGAGTCCAGCGCACGGTCGAGCGCGTACATGATCTCGTGCCGGCGCGGCTCGTGCTCACCGAGCTCCAGCATCAGCTCGCGCAGCACCTGGATGTCGAGCGAGAGATGCCAGACGTCCTCGTCCAGAACGGCGAGATCGGCGCGCGCGAAGGTGTACAGCGGGTCCCGGCCGGCGGTGGACCTGTCGCCCAGCGGGGTGGGACGGCTGAAGCGGTCGGCCAGGATGTCCGGGTTGGACGCGGCCTCGATCAGGTAGTCGACCCGCTCGCCGCCCGCCGCCGGATTCGCCACGGGGACGTACTGGTTCTGCGGGTTCACGGCCTTGAGCGGACTGCCGTCCGGGGTGTGGACCAGGGCCTCGGCCTGGTTCCCGGGCCAGTCGTTCACAAAGCCCAGGTCGAAGACGGCCTCGACCCGGCGGCCCGCCCACTCGGACGGCACCTCGCCGGTGACCTTGAACCAGGTGGTGCCCCAGGGCGGGCCCCACGGAGTGCCGGGCGCGAAAGGCTCGTACGACCGGGCCGCAGCCTCGGCGAACGGCACCGGCTCGTCCGGAGCCTGCCAGGCCGCGATCTCGAAGGGCCGCGATGCGCAGTGGACGGCGGGCCTGATGCGCTGCTCCAGGATGCGCGCCACGCGGTCCTCGATACGGCGTCGTTCGTCGTGCATGTCGGCTCCTACTTCAGATACGCGAGAGCGGGATGGGCACGGACGTACCCGTCGAGGAGACGACGGGCGACGGTCACGGAATCGACGAGCGGATGCAGGGCGAAGGCCTTGAGGGCACTGGCGCGCGAGCCGCTGTCGGCCGCGGCCAGCACTTCGCGCTCCACGGCCTTGACGCTGCACACGAGACCCGTGGCGTGCGTCGGCAGCGGGGAGACCGGCACCGGGTGCGCGCCGTTCGCGTCGACGAGGCACGGGACCTCGATCACCGCCTCCTCGTCCAGCACGGACAGGGTCGTACGGTTGCGGACGTTGAGGATCAGCGTGGCGCGCCGGTTGTGCGCGATGGCCCGCATCAGGGCGAGCGCGACCTTCTCGTAGCCGCCGGACTCCAGGTCGGCCGCATCCCGCTCACCGGCGCCCGCGGCCTCGCGGTTGTGCGCCATGTAGGTGACCTCACGCTCGGCACGGGTGCGCTCCCATGTCTCCAGCGCCGGGGCGTCCGGGCTCTCCATCTCCGCGTAGAACCGGGCCTGTTGCTCGTGCAGGAAGGCGCCGCGGGTCTGCTTCGCCTCCTGGTAGGCGCGTACGGCCTCGCGGTTGAAGTAGTAGTAGTGCAGATACTCGTTGGGGATCGCGCCGAGGGACTGCAGCCAGTCGGCGCCGAAGAGCCTGCCCTCCTCGAAGGAGCCGAGCAGCTCGGCGTCGGCCAGCAGCCGGGGGAGCTCGTCGTGGCCATCGACGCGCAGGCCGCGCAGCCAGCCGAGGTGGTTGAGGCCCACGTAGTCGATCCGGGCCGTGGCGGGATCGGCCCCGAGGGTGTGCGCGACGCGTCGCCCGAGGCCCACCGGCGAGTCGCAGATGCCGATGACCCGGTCGCCCAGATGACGGGCCATGGCCTCGGTGACCAGCCCCGCGGGATTGGTGAAGTTGATGACCCAGGCGTCGGGGGCGAGCCGGGCCACCCGGCGGGCGATGTCCACGGCGACGGGCACGGTGCGCAGCCCGTAGGCGATGCCGCCCGCGCCGACCGTCTCCTGACCCAGCACACCTTCGGCCAGCGCGATCCGCTCGTCGGCCGCACGGCCCTCCAGACCGCCCACGCGGATCGCCGAGAACACGAAGTCCGCGCCGCGCAGCGCGTCGTCGAGGTCGGTGGTGACGGTGACCCCGGGCGCGTCGGGAACGCCCGCGGCCTGGTCGGCGAGGACCCGCGCGATGGCCGCCGGCCGGCGGCCATCGATGTCGTGCAGCACGACGTCGGTGACCCGGCCCGGGGCATGGTCCCCGAGCAGGGCCCCGTACACCAGCGGCAGCCGGAATCCTCCGCCGCCGAGGATCGTGAGCCTCATACCTCCATCACCTTCACTCCTGCCTCGCCGAGCGCGGCGCGGGTCGCCGGCTCGGCCGGGGCGTTGGTCACCACCGTGTCGAGGGCCTCCGGACCGCAGACCCTGGCCAGTCCTGTGCCCGGGAACTTCCCCGCGTCGGCGAGCAGGACAACCGCATCGGCCGCGGCGATCATCGCCCGCTTGACCGGGACCTCGACGACCGTGCTGTCCATGACGTGGCCGTTCGGGCGGATGCCGCTGGTGCCGAGGAAGAGCCAGTCGGCGTGCAGCTGACGGAGGTTGTCCTCGGTGAGGAAGCCGACGAGAGAACGGTATTCGCGCCGGACGGTGCCGCCGAGCAGTATCAGCTCGCTACCGGTGTCGTCGTGCAGGGCCTCGTAGACCACCAGACTGCCGGTGATCACGGTGCGGCGGCGCCCGCGCAGCTGCCGGGCGAGGCGGTGGGCGGTGGTGCCGAGGTCGAAGGGGACGGACTGCCCGTCCCCGATCATGGCCTCCGCCCGGGCCGCCATGACGTCCTTCTCCGGCACCCGCATCTCGGCCGGCGCGGCGATGGGCTGGTCGCCCTCGTCGATAGCGGCGCCTCCGTGGACCCGGGTGAGCAGTCCTTCCTCCTCCAGCCTGACCAGATCGCGCCGGACGGTGGCGGCGCTGACGCCGAGCTGCACGGACAGGTCGGTCACCGCGGCGGGACCGCCTGATCTGAGGGCCCGCAGAATGAGTTGATGTCGTCGCTCGGCCAGCACACCGGGCACGCTACCCGTCAATCCCACGCATATCCATGCAAGGAGGTGCTCAATGATTGCCGATTCCGTTCACCCGGTGCGCGGTCCTGACCGGATTGCTCGAGTCGCACTTCCACGTCACCCGAGAAGTGATCATCACCACAGGTCGGACCCGTCGTCCAAGGCAGGCCCGCTGCGGCAGCGCCGATCTTTGGCTCAAACCTCTCCGGGCGGCCGGTCCGACTTGCGTCCGAGGGTGGCGCGCATGGTGGGATGAGCCGATGCGCCCCCCCACACGCATATCGACGCAGCCACGCAATCCGTACGAGGAACTCGCTCAACTCGCGGACCCGGAACCCGACTACGCGGACTACGTTCCCAGAGACCCGCTGGAGCTCGGACTCACCTCCGACCCCGACGACGATGACGACTGGAAGCCACCCAACCACCGTGGCAGAAGCCGCTTCGCCGCGCTGCCCGCACTGGTGAAGCTGGTCCTCGTCACCGGACTGTTCGCCGTCTGCCTGCTGCTCGCCGACCGCCTCGCCGAGACATACGCGCAGAGCAAGGCCGCCGACAAGCTGCAGCAGTCGCTCGGTCTCGCCACCAGGCCCGACGTCGACATCCACGGCTTCCCCTTCCTCACGCAGGTGCTCGGCGAGCGGATCGACCGCGTCGATGTCACGGTGCCGGACGTGTCGGCCGACCGCGTCTCGCTCGCCGAGGTACGGGCCAGCGTCAAGAACGTACGGATCGTCGGCGACGCCCCGACCTCCATCCAGGGCGCGGTGATCGGCCGCCTGGACGGCGAGGTGCTGCTCTCCTTCGACGACCTCAACCGCGAACTCGGTGCCTCGCAGCTGAAGTTCACCGGCAGCGGTGCCGACGCGGTGCGCGTCAACGGCGAACTCGCCGTCGCCGGACAGGACCTCCGCGTCCAGGCCCGTGCGCGCATCACCCGCGACAACGGCCGCGCCCTCACCACCACCATCGACGGCATGCAGCTCGACATCCCCGGTGTCGCGCTCTACCGCCCCGGCAAGGACCCCGAGCACTCGGGACTGCGGCTGCACCGCGAGACGGCCGAGCTCATCAGCAAGGAGAGCGCCCGCGCCAAGGCGCTGCTGTCCGTACCGGCGATCGTCGAACGGCTGGGGGTCAGCGACGCGCAGGTGCGACGGGCGCTGGAGAGCGAGCAGGAGCTGAACCGGCTCACCGGCGCACCGCGCTTCGCCGAGCAGCTGATGAAGGTCAACCTGGTCGACGTGGTCGTCGAACACCCGGAGCTGCTGAAGAGGCTCGGCATCGATCCGGCTCTGATCAAGGGCCTCCTGGCGCTGAAGCCCCCGGAGCTCTCGGAACGGCTGTCGCTCTCCTTCGAACTGCCCGCGTCGCTCAGCGAACTGCGGCTGGAGGACATCCGGGTGGAGCGCGAGGGCATCAAGGCCCGGGTGATCGGCTCGGATCTGTCGGTCGGCAAGAGCGACAAGGGGTCGCGCTCCTGAAGTGCTCCGGGCGCTGCGCGACGAGGTGAGCTGAGGCGGCCGCCCTGCTGCGCAGGGGACTCGAGGCCATTCCCGCCGGGCGGCTGTGTGCAACCCCGACTGCGGGCTCAGGACGCGTGACCGGGCCGAGGTGCGTACCTCACGGAACATCCGGTGGCGGCCCGCGAACCGAGGGCCACGCTCTGAGCGTGCGCTGAACAAGCGGTGCGGGGGGACAGAGCGGTTCCCGCCCCCCCCGCACCGCCTACCGCGTCTGCGGGCCCTGGAAGGCTTCCAGGATGCGCTCGGCGGCGAGCGTCGCCGTCAACTGCCCGTCCCTGACCTGCTGTTCGAGACCGGGGGTGAGCGCCCGTACCTCGGGATGGCCGCGCAGCCGGTCCCGCAGCTCGTCGTGGACCATCGCCCACGCCCAGTCGATCTGCTGGTCCCGGCGCTTGGCGGCCAGCTGCCCCGTACCGTCGAGCAGCGAGCGGTGCTGCTCGACGCGCTCCCAGACGGTCTCCAGACCGGTGCCCTCGCGGGCGCTGCAGGACAGCACCGGGGGAGTCCAGGCTGCGTCGGCCGGGTGCATCAGCCGCAGGGCGCCCGCCAGTTCGCGGGCGGCGGAGCGGGCGTCGCGTTCGTGCGGCCCGTCGGCCTTGTTCACGGTGATCACATCGGCGAGTTCCAGGACACCCTTCTTGATGCCCTGCAGCTGGTCGCCCGTGCGGGCCAGAGTGAGCAGCAGGAAGGTGTCCACCATGTTGGCCACGGCGGTCTCCGACTGGCCCACGCCGACCGTCTCCACCAGCACCACGTCGTATCCGGCGGCCTCCATCACGATCACGGTCTCGCGGGTCGCCTTGGCCACCCCGCCGAGCGTGCCCGACGTGGGGGAGGGCCGTACGAACGCGGCCGGGTCCACCGCCAGCCGCTCCATCCGCGTCTTGTCGCCGAGGATGGAGCCGCCGGTGCGGCTGGAGGACGGGTCGACCGCGAGCACCGCGACGCGGTGCCCGAGCCCGGTGAGCAGGGTGCCGAGTGCGTCGATGAAGGTCGACTTGCCGACTCCCGGCACACCACTGATGCCCACCCGCCGTGCGGTGCCCGAAGAGGGCAGCAGCTCGGTCAGCAACTGCTGGGCGAGCACCCGGTGATCGGGACGGGTGGACTCGACGAGCGTGACGGCACGGGCGATGTACGCCCGCGAACCGTCACGTACGCCCTTGACATAGCTGTCGATGTCGATCCTGGGTGCCATGGGCTCACAACTCGTGGCCGAGCGAGGCACCCAGCGTCTTCACCAGGTCCTGCGCGGCGTCCGGGATCACCGTGCCGGGCGGGAAGACGGCCGCCGCGCCCTCCGCGATCAGTGTCTCCACGTCCTGCGGCGGGATCACGCCACCGACCACGATCATGATGTCCTCACGGCCCTCGGCGGCCAGTTCCTCCCGCAGCGCGGGCACGAGCGTGAGGTGGCCGGCCGCGAGCGACGAGACACCCACGATGTGGACATCCGCCTCGACGGCCTGCCGGGCCACCTCGGCCGGGGTCTGGAACAGCGGGCCGACGTCCACGTCGAAGCCGAGGTCGGCGAAGGCCGTGGCGATCACCTTCTGGCCGCGGTCGTGCCCGTCCTGGCCCATCTTGGCGACCAGGATGCGCGGGCGGCGGCCCTCGGACTCCTCGAACCGCTCCACGAGTGTGCGCGTGCTCTCCACCGCCGGTGACGTCCCTGCCTCGTTCCGGTACACACCGGAGATCGTACGGATCTGACCCGAGTGACGCCCGTACACCTTCTCCAGGGCGTCCGAGATCTCACCGACCGTCGCCATCGCGCGCGCCGCGTCCACGGCGAGCGCGAGCAGATTGCCCTCCAGGCCCTGCCCGGGGCCCGACTCGGCCGCGGCGGTGAGCGCGCGCAGCGCGTCCTGGCAGGCGTTCTCGTCCCGTTCGGCCCGCAGCCGGCGGAGCTTCTCGATCTGCTGGGTGCGGACCGAGGAGTTGTCGACCTTGAGCACATCGATCTGCTCGTCGGTCTCGACCCGGTACTTGTTCACGCCGATCACCGGCTGACGCCCGGAGTCGATACGGGCCTGCGTACGGGCCGCGGCCTCCTCGACGCGCAGCTTCGGGATGCCGGCGTCGATGGCCTTCGCCATACCGCCGGCCGCCTCGACCTCCTCGATGTGCTGCCAGGCACGGCGGGCGAGGTCGTGGGTGAGCTTTTCGACGTACGCGCTGCCGCCCCACGGGTCGATCACCCGGCAGGTCCCCGACTCCTGCTGCAGCAGCAGCTGGGTGTTGCGGGCGATCCGGGCGGAGAAGTCGGTCGGCAGCGCCAGCGCCTCGTCGAGCGCGTTGGTGTGCAGCGACTGCGTGTGCCCCTGGGTGGCGGCCATGGCCTCCACGCAGGTGCGGGTGACGTTGTTGAAGACGTCCTGCGCCGTCAGGGACCAGCCCGAGGTCTGGCAATGGGTGCGCAGCGACAGCGACTTGGCGTTCTTCGGTTCGAACGTCTTCACCAGCTTCGCCCACAGCAGCCGCGCGGCACGCAGCTTGGCGACCTCCATGAAGAAGTTCATGCCGATCGCCCAGAAGAACGACAGCCGGGGTGCGAACGCGTCCACGTCCAGACCCGCGCCGATACCGGCCCGCAGATACTCCATGCCGTCGGCGAGCGTGTACGCCAGCTCCAGATCGGCCGTCGCCCCGGCCTCCTGGATGTGATAGCCCGAGATCGAGATGGAGTTGTACCGGGGCATCTTCTGCGAGGTGTACGAGAAGATGTCCGAGATGATCCGCATCGACGGCGCGGGCGGATAGATGTAGGTGTTGCGGACCATGAACTCCTTGAGGATGTCGTTCTGAATGGTCCCGGCCAGCTTCTCGGGCGGTACGCCCTGCTCCTCGGCGGCCACGATGTACAGCGCGAGAACGGGCAGCACGGCACCGTTCATCGTCATCGACACACTCATGCGGTCCAGCGGAATGCCGTCGAACAACTGCCGCATGTCATAGATCGAGTCGATGGCCACACCGGCCATGCCGACATCGCCCGTCACCCTGGGGTGGTCGCTGTCGTAGCCGCGGTGCGTCGGCAGGTCGAAGGCGACCGACAGACCCTTCTGCCCGGCCGCGAGGTTGCGCCGGTAGAAGGCGTTCGACTCCTCGGCCGTGGAGAAACCGGCGTACTGACGGATCGTCCACGGCTGGTTGACGTACATCGTCGGATACGGGCCGCGCAGAAACGGCGCGATGCCCGGGTAGGTGCCGAGGAAGTCCAGACCGGCCAGGTCCTGTCCGGTGTAGAGCGGCTTGACGGGGATGCCCTCGGGCGTCTCCCACACCAGGTCCGCGTCACCCTTGCCGGTGGACTCCTTCACCGCCGTATGCCACTGGTCCTCGGAGATCTCGGACACGCCGCCCGGCCCCAACTCGATATCTGTGAAGTCCGGGATGCGCATCACGCCACTCCGATCCGGTCGAGGGCGGAGGTGAGGACGGCGACCGCGTCGCCGCCCGCGACGACGAACTCGTCGACCCCGGCCTGTTCGTACGTCTCTCGCTGCTCGCCGGGACGCCCCGCGAGATACACCCGCACCGCTCCGGCCGCCTTCAGCGCCTCGGCCACCGGTGCCGCCTGCTCCGCGTACAGCGTGTCGCTCGAGCAGATGCACGCCACCCGGGCCCCGCTGGCGGTGAACGCCCCGGCGACCGTGGTCCCGTCGACGGAGACCGGTTCGTGAACCGCTTCGATGCCGCCGGCCTGGAACAGGTTGGCCGCGAAGGTCGTGCGCGCGGTGTGCGCGGAGGCCGGGCCGATGGCCGCGACAAAGACACGCGGCCGTGTTCCGGTGGCGGCCAGATGGGCGTCCGAACGGGCGCGCAGCTCCTCGAACGCCTCGTCGCGGCGGACCTGCGGCAGCCCGCCGGACGGCACCGCGGGCGAGGGATCGCGCTCCACCGGCGCCTGGGCGAGAAGCGGGAACTCACTCACACCGGTGACCGGTTCGCGCCGCTTGGCCAGCCGGGTCCTGCGCTCGGCCCAGGTGGCGCCGATCCGCTCGGCCACCAGACCGCTGCGCAGCCCGGCCAGCTGGCCGCCGGCCTGCTCGATCTCCTGGAACCAGGCCCAGGCCGCGTGCGCCAGTTCATCGGTCAGCTGCTCGACGTACCAGGAGCCGCCTGCCGGGTCGACCACCCGGCCCACGTGCGACTCCTCCAGCAGGATCGTCGAGGTGTTGCGGGCGATGCGGCGGGCGAAGTCGTCGGGCAGACCGATGGCGTGGTCGAACGGCAGCACGGTCACGGCGTCGGCGCCACCGACACCCGCGGCGAGCGAGGCGACCGTGGTGCGCAGCATGTTCACCCAGGGGTCTCGCCGGCTCATCATCACCGGGGACGTCACGGCGTGCTGTCGCTGCGCACCCGCGGCCGGGGCGCCGCACGCCTCGGCGACCCGCGCCCACACGCGCCTGGCCGCGCGCAGCTTCGCGACCGTCAGGAACTGGTCGGCGGTGGCCGCGTAGCGGAACTCCAGCTGGCCGCACGCCGCCTCGACGGACAGACCGGCGTCGGTGAGGTCCCGCAGCACGGCGACACCGGCAGCCAGCGAGCAGCCCAGCTCCTGCGCGGCGGACGCACCCGCCTCGTGGTACGGCAGCGCGTCGACCGTGAGGGCGCGCAGGCCCGGATACGTGGTGTGGCACAGCGCGGCGAGCTCGGCCGCGGCCGTGGTGAGGGCGGCGACGTCGTCGTAGGCACCGGTGCGCGCCGCGTGCCCCAGCGGGTCGGCTCCCAGATTGCCGAGCGCGGCCTCCGGGGCCACCCCCCGCTCCTGGATGATCCGCAGCAACTCCCGTGCGGCGGTGTCGAATTCGGCCCCGGCGTCGAGGACGACGGGAGCGAGGTCGAGATAGACACCCTCCAGCACCGTCGCGAGCCCGGAGACCGGTACGCCCGCGGCACCGACGGACAGCCAGAGCGAGGAGACCCCGTTCTCCAGATCCGCGAGCACGGCCTCGTTCGCCCGCGCAGGATCGGGGCGCTCGTGCCGCTGGCGTACGTCCCAGCCGGACACCGCGCCGCCCTCGGGCCTGCCGCCCCGGGTGAAGGGGGCGAAGCCCGGATAGCCTGCGCTGTCCGTGCCGTTGCCCGTGGTGTACAGCGGACGGGTCACGAGCCCGTCCTCGAGTGCCGTGGACAGTGCGTCCTCGGCAGCCGTTTCCGCCGATTCCCTGCCTGCCTTGCGCAGCACGCCGGCGACCAGTTGCTGCCACTGTTCATGGGTGGCATCCGGGAATTCGGCGGCCAGAGTGAACCCGTCGTCGGGGAGGACCGTCATGCTCAGATGCTAGGTCAAGCACACAACTGTGCAGCAGAGGAGAAGGCTGTGACCTTGCACTCTCCGGGCCTGTCTTGATCCTTCCCTGGCGATCGACTATCCGCCGGCCGTCTTCCGGCGCGCGGCACAGCCGGGTGCGCGCCCCCGAGGCCCGCCGTACGGTGGAGCCACTGTCAGCGTGTCACTCGTGGAAGGCGGCACCCCGCATGGCCGGCGAGATCTCCTTCTTCGAACTGGGCGTGGGCGACCCCGGACAGGCCCGTACGTTCTACGGCCAACTCTTCGGCTGGTCCTTCGACGCCGGGACGACGGAGGGCGGCGGCTACGCGATCCGTACGCCGAACGTCCCCGGCGGCGTGCACGGCGGTGACGTGGGCGCCGGTCCCTATCTCTTCTTCCGGGTCGACGACATGAAGGCGGCCCTCGATCGGGTGGTCGAACTCGGCGGCTCCGTGGAAGAGCTCGACCTGGGCGGCGACGACGAGACCGTCGCCCGCTTCGGCCGCTTCACGTTCTGCCGTGACGACCAGGGTTCGCCCTTCGGGCTGCACGAGCCGCCGGAGAACGACGGGGCGGCACGGTAGGCGAGACACCGCGACAGGGCTGAGCCCATGTGCTGGAGCGCGACGGCCGACCTGGTGGCGGGTGCGGCTGTCTCCGCCGTCGGCGTCGCCTGTGTGGCGGGTGTACGGCACGTCCGCGATCTGCCGCTCGCCGCGCTGCCGCTGCTGCTGGGCGCGCATCAGATCATCGAGTCGGTCGTCTGGCGCAGCGGGGGAGGAGCGGGACCGGCGACCGACACCTGGTCGGCCATCGCGCTGTGCGTACTGCCTCTGTGGGTGCCGCTGGGGGTACTGCTCGCCGAACCCGCCGGGTCACGCCGGCGGCAGACCCTTCCGGTCGCGGCCGGACTCGCCACCGCCGGAGTCCTCGCGTACTGCCTCGCCACCCGCACGGTGACGGCCGACCTCCGCGGCCACACCGTCGGCTACCTGCTGGACCTGCCCCGCTCACCCCTGATCCTCGTGGGCTATCTGGTGGCGACCGTCGGCGCGCTGCTGCTCGCCTCCGATCCGGTGCTGCGGGTGCTCGGCGTGATCGCGGGGGTGGGCGCGGCGGTCTGCCTGCTGCTGTGGCGCACCGAGTTCGTCTCCACCTGGTGCGCTCTCGCCGCCGTCGCCTCGGTCGTGCTGCTGGCCTGGGTACGGCGGCGCGCTCAGACGCCCAGGCAGCCCGTGACCCTCTGAGCGCCGTGGACCTCCGCCGTCAGCACCACATCGATGTCGGGTGCCGGGCCGTCTCCCGCACAGGTCACCTGCTGGGCCCGCGGTGCGAAACCGCTCGCCGAACCGGCCAGCACATAGCTGCCCGTGGCCGGTTCCGGCAGCGCGAACCGGCCGTCCCGGTCGGTGGTGGTCAGCCCGGCCTGGCGGCCGCGTGAGTCGATCAGGGTGACGTTCGCCCCCGTCACCGGGACTCCCTCCCCGTCCCGCACCTGCCCGCGCAGACCTGGAGCGACGGCGGCAGGCTCCTGGCTCGCGGCGCGCAGCGTGAGCCGGTTCGTGTCCTGCTGCGAGGGCAGGAACGCGGCCAGTGCCAGACCGACGAGCACCGCACCGGTGGCGATGAGGAACGAGATCCGGAAGCCGTTCATGCTCGGTACCAGCACATCTCCCATCGGGACCGCGGTGTGCGCGAGGACCATGCCGATCACGGCGCTCGACACCGAGGTGCCGATCGAGCGCATCAGGGTGTTCAGACCGTTCGCCGCACCCGTCTCCGAAGGATCGACCGCTCCGATGATCAGGGCCGGCAGCGAGGAGTAGGCGAGACCGATGCCCGCGCCGAGCACGACCGAGATGACCACCGTCTGCCAGGCCGCGCTCATCAGACCGAGGCCCGCCCCGTAGCCGACGGCGATGACCAGCATGCCGAGCAGCAGGGAGACCTTGGGGCCGCGCCGGGCGGAGATCCGCGCGTACAGCGGGGCGACGAACATCATGGTGAGACCCAGCGGCGCGACACAGAGCCCTGCCACGACCATGGACCGGCCGAGCCCGTACCCGGTCGACTCCGGCAGTTGCAGCAGCTGGGGCAGGACCA
This sequence comes from uncultured Actinomycetota bacterium, assembly GCA_963836215.1. GTDB lineage: Bacteria > Actinomycetota > Actinomycetes > Streptomycetales > Streptomycetaceae > Streptomyces. The sequence continues at coordinate 804,365 of CAWIIU010000005.1, read as the reverse complement.
GGGACACCGCGTAGAACGCGACCCCGACCATGATCGACGCGAGATTGGTGAGCAGCACCTCGCGCCGTGCGGTCGTCCGCAGATCCACCAGGGGTGCCGGGCTCCGCAGCTCCCACCGGCCCCACAGCAGCAGGACGGCCAGTGCCGCGCCGAACAGGCCCAGCGTGGTCGGTGAGCCCCAGCCCCAGTCGCCGCCCTTGGTGATCGGCAGAAGCAGGGACACCAGACCGGCGCTCAGACCCAGCGCGCCGACCACATCGAAGCCCCCGGCCGCCCGCAGCGGGGGTTCCGGCACGACGAGCACGGTGAACAGCATGGACAGCACGCCGAGGCCCGCCGATGCGAGGAACAGCGCATGCCAGTCGGCGTGCTGGGCGACCAGGGCCGCGGCCGGCAGTGCGAGACCGCCGCCCACGCCGATGGAGGAGCTCATCAGCGCCATCGCCGAACCGAGCCGCTCGCGAGGGAGCACATCGCGCATGATGCCGATGCCCAGCGGTATCGCACCCATCGCGAAGCCCTGCAGGGCACGGCCGACGATCATCGTCAGCAGGTCATCGGTGAAGGCGCAGATCAGCGAGCCGACGACCATGACCGCCAGACTGACGAGCAGCGTCCGCCGCTTGCCGTACAGATCCCCGAGCCGGCCCATGATCGGTGTGGACACGGCGCCGGCGAGCAGCGTCGCGGTCATCACCCAGGTGGCGTCGGCGGGGCTGGTGTCGAGCAGGACCGGCAGGTCCTTGATGACCGGTACGAGCAGGGTCTGCATCACCGCGACGGTGATGCCCGCGAACGCGAGGACGGGAACGACGCCTCGTGTGCCGCGCTGCCGCTCCCGTACGCCCGGGGAACTCCCCGGGGATGCCGCTGCCGGATCTTCTGTCGTCGTCTGCGGCATGCGTGCGGCCTCCGGGGCTCGGCTCGGGCGCTTGTCACCTGCGCGCGGCGGACAGCGGCGGCCGCCGTACGCGTGCTGGGTCGAGCAAGTATGTGCACGCTGAACACTTCTCCCGCATTCCGTTATTCCGGAGGCATACGGGTACCCGACGCCGCAGCGGAGTGCTGAGTGCTCAGGGAGGAGTTGAGGCCATGCGCCAGCCACCGCGACACCGTGCGCCGGGACCGGGCGGACGGGACACCATGGAATGGCAGCGGGAGGCCGCCTGCGCGAGCGAGGACCCGGAGCTCTTCTTCCCGGCGACCACCGTCCCGGCGCGGACCAGGTCGCCAGGGCGCTCGAGGTGTGCGCCCACTGCCCCGTGGCGCAGGCGTGCCTCGAATGGGCGATGGAGACCGGGCAGCTCACCGGGGTGTGGGGCGGGGTGAGTGCCACCCAGCGACGGTCCGTGCGGCGGCCGGCCGGTGCCCGGCTGCCCGCCGCGCACTGACGCGGCCCGGCACACACCGCACAGAGGCAGACCACGCCAGAGAGGAACCACCATGACGGACGACCGGACGAAAGAAGCGGCACAGACGGAGGAGGACCCCGACCAGCCGGTGCCCAGGGACCCGCCCGACCAGCAGGCGCAGGAGGGCGGCGACAAGCTGGACATACCCCGCCCGGAGTCCCTGAAGGACGACGCGGACGAAGGGGACGGGACGCAGCACACCGACCCCGACGACAAGGGGCAGTCGGACAAGGAACTGCCCGACGCCGACGAGTCGGGCGCCGGCCCCACCGGCAAGCCGCGCAGCGGGTCCGTCCACCCCGAGCAGCCGGTCCCCGACGAGCCATCCGGCTGATGCCGGGTCGCACCCTGCGCCGAGCCGGGTGAGCCTTGAGGGGCCACCCCTCCCGGAGCCCGCCATCGTGCTGGAGGAACGCCATGGGCCACACCGCGGCCGTCCCGAGCGGGCTCGACCTGCCGGCCGTCTCGGCCTGCACACACTTCGGGGTCCCCGCCGCGGGCATCGCGTCCGCCGGGGAGGCCCGGCACACGGGCGGCCCCCGGCGGGCCGCCCGTGGACAACGCACGGAGAGCGAGGAATCACGGTGAGCAGTGCCGAGAAGTACGCCACGCCGGTCGTGGTGACGATCAGTGGTTGCGCCAAGGAGGACGCCGACACCGTCTTCCGGGTGCTGGGGCAGTCGCACGCGTCCGACCGCGCGGCCGAGGACAAGCCCCAGTTGGTGTCCGACGACCACGCGACGGTCTGGAGCGCCACCTTCGACGTCTCCGAAGCGCACACCGCGTCCGGGCCGGCGAAGCTGTCGGCGCCCGTCGAGGCAGAGATCCAGGGCGGCTACTGGGCGGTCGACCGTGTGCAGGAGACCCTCGCCTCCGCCTTCGACGTGGAGGAACAGGGCAAGGCGGCCGGCGACCAGGAGAAGGACATCCAGCTGCGGCTGGCGAGCGGTCACTGACCGCCGGTGCGTGACCCCTTTCCGTCCCGGCGGGAGCCGTTGTCGCGCACACAGGGAAGGACCCAGTTCGAGGAGGACAGTGCCATGCCCATCGCCACGGTCAACCCGGCCACCGGGGAGACGCTCCGCACCTTCGACGCGATCGGAGCCGACGAGGTCGAACGGCGCATCGCGCTCGCGAGGAGCGCCTTCGCCGAGCATCGGCTCACCGACTTCGCGACGCGGAGCCGGCTGCTCGGCCGGGCCGCCGATCTGCTCGGCGACGACGAGGACGACATCGCCCGCACCATGACGACCGAGATGGGCAAGCCGATCGCGGCCGCCCGCGCCGAGGCAGCCAAGTGCGCGAAGGCGATGCGCTGGTACGCCGCAAACGCCGAGGAACTGCTGTCCGACGAGCATCCGTCCGCCGCCGACGTGAAGGACTCCGGGGCGGCCCGGGCCGTCGTGCGCTACCGGCCGCTCGGTGTCGTACTGGCCGTGATGCCCTGGAACTTCCCGCTGTGGCAGGTCGTGCGGTTCGCCGCACCTGCCCTCATGGCCGGAAACGTCGGACTGCTCAAGCACTCCTCCAACGTCCCGCAGACCGCCCTGTACCTGGAGGAACTCTTCCGGCGCGCGGGCTACCCCGAGGGATGTTTCCAGACACTGCTCATCGGCTCCGGCGCGGTCGAGGACGTCCTGCGCGACAGCAGGGTGGCGGCTGCGACCCTCACCGGCAGCGAACCGGCCGGGCGTTCCGTCGCCGCCATCGCGGGCGACGAGGTGAAGAAGACGGTTCTGGAGCTCGGCGGCAGCGACCCGTTCGTGGTGATGCCGTCCGCCGACATCGAGAAGGCGGCGGCCACGGCTGTGACCGCCCGCGTGCAGAACAACGGCCAGTCCTGCATCGCCGCCAAACGCTTCATCGTCCACGCCGATGTCTACGACGACTTCTGCGAGCGCTTCACCGCGGGCATGCGCGAACTCACCGTGGGCGACCCGATGGAGGAGTCCGTGAAGGTCGGCCCGCTCGCCACCGAGCAGGGCCGCGCCGACCTCGAAGAACTCGTCGACGACGCCCTGGAGCGCGGGGCGACGGCGCTGTGCGGCGGGCAGCGTCCCAAGGGCCTGGACCACGGCTGGTTCTACGAGCCCACTGTCCTCGCCGACGTGAACGACTCGATGCGCATCCACCGCGAGGAGGCCTTCGGACCGGTGGCCACGGTCTACCGGGTTCCGGGCCTCGACGAGGCGATCGCCCTCGCCAACGACACACCCTTCGGGCTCAGTTCGAACGTCTGGACGCGCGACCAGGACGAAGTGCGGCGCTTCGAGCGGGACATGGAGGCCGGAGGGGTCTTCTTCAACGGCATGACCGCCTCCCATCCCGCGCTGCCGTTCGGCGGCGCCAAGCGGTCCGGCTACGGGAGGGAGTTGTCGGGCCACGGCATCCGCGAGTTCTGCAACATCACAACGCTCTGGCACGCCGCCGGACCCGACGCGGCGAGCTGACCCCGACAGGAGAAGCCCACTTCATGGACGCCACTCCCGCATCCACCCCGGGCACCCTCACCGACACGGAGGTCGCATCTCTGGACGCCCACTGGCGGGCCGCCAACTTCCTGGCCGTCGGGCAGATCTATCTGACGGCCAATGCGCTGCTCACCGAGCCGCTCACCCCCGAGCACATCAAGCCGCGGCTGCTGGGGCACTGGGGCACGTCGCCCGGGCTGAACCTGGTGCACACCCACCTCAACCGGTTGATCAAGGCGCGCGGTCTGGACGCCCTGTGCATCTGGGGACCCGGCCACGGCGGTCCGGCGGTACTCGCCAACTCCTGGCTGGAGGGCACGTACTCGGAGACGTATCCGGACGTCAGCCGGGACGCGGCCGGGATGGAGCGGCTGTTCCGGCAGTTCTCGTTTCCCGGCGGGGTGCCCAGCCATGTCGCGCCCGAGACGCCCGGATCGATTCATGAGGGCGGCGAGCTCGGCTACTCGCTGGCGCACGCCTACGGAGCGGCCTACGACAATCCGCATCTGCTGGTGGCCTGCGTCATCGGCGACGGTGAGGCGGAGACCGGGCCCCTCGCGGCGTCCTGGCACTCCGACAAGTTCCTCGACCCCGTCCATGACGGTGCTGTTCTGCCGATCCTGCACCTCAACGGCTACAAGATCGCCAACCCCGCGGTGCTCGCCCGGCTGCCCGAGGCGGAGCTCGACGAACTGCTGCGTGGCTACGGCCATGAACCGCTGCACGTCACCGGCGACGACCCCGCTGCCGTGCACCGCGCCATGGCGGCGGCGATGGACCGGTCGCTGGACCGCATCGAGACGATCCAGCGCACCGCCCGGAGAGAGGGCGAGAGCACACGGCCGCGCTGGCCCGTGATCGTGCTGCGGACACCGAAGGGCTGGACCGGCCCCGAGACCGTCGACGGCCGGCCCGTCGAGAACACCTGGCGCTCCCACCAGGTGCCGCTGTCGGCCGTCAGGGAGAACCCGGAACATCTGCGTCAGCTGGAGCAGTGGCTGCGTTCCTACCGCCCGGACGAACTGTTCGACGCGGCGGGGCGGCCCGTCCCACAGGTCCTCGCCTGCGTGCCCAGCGGCCTACGGCGCCTCGGCGCGACGCCCCACGCCAACGGCGGAGTCCTCCTGCGCGACCTCCCGCTGCCCGGCCTCGAGAAGTACGCCGTGGACGTCGGCAAACGGGGCGCCACCCTGCACGAACCCACCCGAGTGCTCGGCGGGCTGCTCGCCGACGTGATGCAAGCCACCGCCGAACGGCGGGACTTCCGCGTCGTCGGCCCCGACGAGACGGCCTCCAACCGTCTCGAAGCGCTCTACGACGTCACCGCCAAGGCCTGGCAGGCCGAGACATACGCCACCGACGAGCATCTCGCCCGCGACGGGCGGGTGATGGAGGTGCTGTCCGAGCATCTGTGCCAGGGCTGGCTGGAGGGCTATCTCCTGACCGGCCGGCATGGCCTCTTCTCCTGCTACGAGGCGTTCGCCCACATCGTCGACTCCATGGTCAACCAGCACATCAAGTGGCTCAGGACCGCCCGGCGGATTCCCTGGCGGCGACCCATCGCCTCCCTCAACTACCTGCTCACCTCGCACGTGTGGCGCCAGGACCACAACGGCTTCTCGCACCAGGACCCGGGGTTCGTCGACCACGTCCTCAACAAGAGCCCCGAAGTCGTCCGCGTGTACCTCCCGCCGGACACCAACACCCTGCTCTCGGTGGCCGACCACGTCCTGCGCAGCCGCGACTACGTCAACGTCGTCGTCGCCGGAAAGCAGCCCACGTTCGACTGGCTCACTCTCGACGAAGCACGCGCCCACTGCGCACGCGGCGCCGGCACATGGGAATGGGCCGGTACCGAGGACGGCACCCGGGAGCCCGACGTGGTGCTGGCCTGCGCGGGGGACGTACCGACGCAGGAGACCCTGGCGGCCGCCGGACTGCTGCGCCGCCACGCCCCGGAGCTGTCGGTGCGGGTGGTGAACGTCGTCGACGTGGCGCGTCTGCTGCCGCACGAGGAACACCCGCACGGCATGGCGGACTTCGAGTACGACGCGCTGTTCACCCGCGACAAGCCGGTGATCTTCGCCTACCACGGGTACCCCTGGCTGATCCACCGCCTCGCCTACCGTCGGTCCGGACACGCCAACCTGCACGTCCGCGGCTACAAAGAGGAGGGCACCACGACCACCCCGTTCGACATGGTCGTCCGCAACGACCTCGACCGGTACCGCCTCGTCATGGACGTCGTCGACCGCGTTCCCGGTCTGGGCGTGCGCGCGGTCGCCCTGCGCCAGGCCATGGCCGACATGCGCACCCGCCACCACGCCTGGATCCTCGAGCACGGCACCGACATGCCCGAGGTCGCCGACTGGACCTGGGGCGCCTGACCCCGGCCGGCATGCCCGCCGCCTGATCCACCGGACCTGCCCGCACCGGAATGCGTGATGTTGTCGCGGGTACTCGTGCGGCTGTACGCAGTCACGCGTCCGACCGGACAGGGAGGAGGCCGCCGTGAGCGGCGACATCTGGGGTTACCCCGAAGCCGCGGGCCATGTGCCCGGAACGGAACTGATCGGCTACCGGGTGGAGGCGTCCGACGGCCACATCGGCAAGGTCGACAAGCACACGGAGGACGTGGGCCGGTCGTACCTCGTCGTGGACACGGGTCCATGGATCTTCGGCAGGACCGTTCTGCTGCCGGCCGGGCTGGTCATGGAGATCGACATCGAGAACGAGACCGTTCATGTCGCCCGGTCGAAGGACGAGATCAAGCACGCGCCCGAGTTCGAGAGAGGGCAGGCCGACGACGACATCACGTCCGCTCAGCTGATCGCGGACTACTACGCGCGGCGCCGTATGTGACGGACCCGCCCGGCGGCGCCGGGCTCACCCGGCGCCGCTTCCCCTGCTGCCCCGAGCGGAGGGGGTCCGCTCAGTTGGCCACGCGCAGGACCAGCTTGCCGCGGGTGCGGCCCGCCTCGCCGCGGCGGTGCGCCTCGGCGGCCTCCGCCAGTGGCAGCACGTCCTCCACCTCGACATGCACCGTGCCGTCGTCGATCAGGGCGGCGATACGGGCGAGCGCGGGTCCGTCCGGCTCCACCAGGTAGGGCTTCGCCGTCAGGCCCTGCGCCTCGGCCTCCTTCAGCAGCTTCGGGGACACACCCGAGGGCACGGCCACGATCGTGCCGCCGGGGCGCAGGGTCTTCAGTGACCGGGTGCTCGTTCCGTCCACGCCGTCACCGATCAGGTCGATGACGACGTCGACGTCCTTCACCGCGTCCTCGAAGCGCACCGCGGTGTAGTCGATGAGCTCATCGGCTCCCAGCGAGCGCAGCCAGTCGTGTTTGGCGGCCCGGGCGGTGCCGATCACATGAGCGCCGAGGTGCTTGGCGAACTGCACCGCGAAGTGACCCACGCCGCCCGCGGCGGCGTGGACGAGCACCCGCTGCCCCGCCGTGACTCCTGCCGCGTCGACCAGCGCCTGCCAGGCGGTGAGCGCCGCCAGGGGCACGGCGGCGGCCTCCTCGTGGCCGACCGTCGCGGGCTTGCGCGCGAACTGCCGTGCGGGCGCGGTCACATACTCCGCGTACGCACCCGCCCGGCGAGGGAACCACGGCATCCCGTAGACCTCGTCGCCCACCTCGAGGGTGTGCACGCCGAAGCCGACCTCCTCCACGACACCGGACACGTCCCAGCCGAGGACGATCGGCGGCTCGCCGAGCACGCCGGCCATGCCGCCGCCCTCCCGGGTCTTCCAGTCCACCGGGTTCACACCGGCCGCGTGCACACGTACCAGTACCTCGGTGGGCAGCGGCGTCGGCCGCTCCACCTCGGTCAGGCGCAGTACCTCGGGTCCACCGAAGGTGTCCTGGGTGATCGCGCGCATGGTCGGAGCGGTGCTCATCTACGTCTCCTGAGAGCTGTGCCGGGGTGCGGCTGCACCTCCGGCGGGTTGATCATCGACGCCCGAAAGCTACCTCCGGGGTAGTGGTATCCCGCAAGGGGTACTACTGTCCATCGGAAAGTATCGAGCTCACAGCCGCGCGGAGGCACCGTTCATGTCCATCCCCTGCACCACCGGGCGCCACGATGATCACGATGTGTACGCGGCGCTGTGCCCGTGCCGGGACGTCCTGGACACGCTCGCCAGCAAGTGGTCGGCGCTCGCGATCGGCGCTCTGGAGGAGGGCCCGCAGCGCTTCGGCGCCGTGCAGCGGCGGCTCCAGGGGGTCAGCCCCAAGGTGCTGACCAACACCCTGCGCAAGCTGGAGAGCCTCGGATTCGTCGAGCGTACGGTCTATCCCGCCGTGCCGCTGCATGTCGAGTACGCGCTCACCCCCCTGGGCCGTGGCGTCGCCGAACCGCTCGGCCGGCTGCGCGGCTGGGTCGAGCTCCACATGGACGAGATCCGTGGTACGGAGTCCGACCCGGCCTGCGTCTGAGGGAGGCTTGTCCCTCTGGCCGGCCCCTTCAGCCGGTCGCCGCGAGCACGGCGGTCCTGCCGAGCGCGGACGAGAACTGGTCGACGACATGATCGAGTGCCTCGGCGGCCTGCGGTGCGACGGCGAGGCCACCGTCGTCGAGGACGGTGATGTCCTTGTCGAGGGTGAACCAGCCCTGCACGATGTGCGACGCACCCATCGAACTGAGCACCGGACGCAGCGCGTAGTCGATCGCCAGCACATGTGCCGTGGTGCCGCCGGTGGCCAGCGGCAGCACGGTCTTCCCGGTGAGCGCGTACTGCGGCAGCAGATCGAGCAGCGCCTTCAGTACACCGGAATAGGACGCCTTGTAGACGGGTGTGCCGATGACGACACCGTCGGCCCGCGCGAAGAGCTCGGCGGCCTCCACGATCGCCGGATGCTTGAAGTCGGCGCCCAGCAGCGCCTCCGCGGGCACCGTGCGGACATCCAGCGGAAGCACCTCGTGCCCCTGGAGCGCGAGCCGGGCGTCGAGATGGCGGAGCAGACGGCCGGTGCGGGAACTGGCGGATGGACTGCCGGAGACGGACAGGACGACGGCCATGAGGGCATCCTTCGGGGAGTGGGAGAAAGAAGCGGGGGAGAGCGGCGGCGCACATCGGAAACGAGGGGCCGTGGCCGGAAATCACAGCCGGGGTCGCCGAATTCGGGCAGGCGGAAATCAGGATCGATGAACAGACGAATCCGGCGGCGTTCCACGAGCGTCGGAGAAAAGCGCGGAACTGTTCACGGGCCGGCAACATTTCGCGTCCCTGAATCCCTGCCGCCCGAGGCGGTGAGGGCGGGAGCGGGCCCTCTAGCGGGCCGTGACGCAGCGACAGGAGGCGCTGGGGACACGGGCGAGGTCGACATGGCGTCGCCGTGTGAGATCCAGTCGCGTGTGCATGGCACCGATTTCAGCAAGCGGAGACCGGTGAGTCAAGGGATACGTGATCGGTCTCGCATACCGGACCGATTCGAGCGCTCCCGCAAGACAACGATCCGGTATGCGGCGTGAGGCGCTACAACGCGCGCCGGCCGGTGCACTCCAGAGAGATGAGATCGACCGAATCGGCCATTGCCTGCATGCCTTTGTCGTTGGGATGCAGATGGTCGCCGCCGTCGAAGGTCGGCAGCAGCCGCTCGGCGTCGTACGGACTGCGCAGCGCCCGGTCGAAATCGGCCACGGCGTCGAACTCGCCGCCGGTACGGATGAAAGCGTTCACCTCCCGGCGCACCGCCTCCTCGGCCGGGTCCCACTCGGACCAGCCCTTGTACGGAAGCACGGTGCCGCCCACCACGCACACCCCGGCCGCACGGGCGCGGGCGATGATCTCGCGGAAACCGGCGATCAGGTCGCCGGACGTCACGCCTGTATGCGACTTGATGTCGTTGACGCTCTCGAGAACGAGAACGGTCCGCACACCCCGTTGGGAGAGCACGTCGCGGTCGAGCCGGTGCAGTGCGCTCTGTCCGGCGCCGTCGGCGAGCACCTTGTTGCCGGAGATCCCCTCGTTGGCCACGCCCCGGACCGTGCCGCTCCCGGATGCCTGGAGCCGCCGCGACAGATAGTCGGGCCAGCGGCGGTTCCTGTCGGCCACCGACTGCCAGCCGTCGGTGATCGAGTCCCCGAGGGCGACGACCGCTCCGGTACCGGGCGCAACTTCCACGGACAGGGCGTCCAGATACAGCCAGGACCCGCTCTGCTCGACGAACGCGTCCGCGCCCTGACCGCCCGCGTGGTTCCCGTTCGTCGCGTACGACGTCTGCAGCGCCATGCCGTGACCGGTCGCCGGACCGCCCGCATCCGCCACGTACAGGCTGACCGCCAGATTGCTCCCGGCGTTCACCTGGCCGGGCAGCGGGTCGCTGTAGCGGATCTCGCCCGGTGCGAGCGTCACCGAGCGTGCGCCGGAGAAGGCCAGCCGGCGGTTGCTGCCGGGGACGAGTGCGGCGCCGTGCGCCTGGACGCCGGCGTACGCCGCGCCGAAGGTGACGGGCCGGTCCCCGAACGCGTTGGACAGCCGGATCCGCAGGCCCCGCCCGCCCGTACTGGTGTGGACGATCAGCCGGTGGCTGCGGTCGGCCACGGCATCGCCCAACCGGTCGGCGCTCGCCGCCCAGGTCACCACCTCGGCTCGCGCGGCAGCCGCAGCCGAGGGGACCGACGCGGCGGGGCCCGGTACGCAGACAGCCAGGGCCAGCGCGGCTGCGGCGACGAGCGCCCGGCGTCTCATCCGAAGTCCCGCAGAGTGACGGACGTGCCGGGGCGCAGGGTGACCGTACGGGACCCGCCGCGCCACGTCACCGTGGTCGTCCGTCCGCCGACGCTGACGATGCGCGCCCGTTCGGCCTGCCCGTCCCGCCAGCTCAGGTCGAGCACGAAGCCGCCGCGCACACCAATCCCCGTCACGGAGCCCGCCGCCGACCAGGCATCGGGCAGCGCCGGAAGGAGTTCGACATGTCCCGGACGCGAGTACGCGAGCATCTCGATCACAGCGGACGGTGTGCCGAAGTTCGCGTCGATCTGGAAGATTCCGCGCCCCTGCTCGACCTGGTAGATGTCGAACAGGTTCATCGCCGTGCCGTTGACGCCGCCCGTGGAGGGTCTGAGGTTGTTCACGAACAACCGGTAGGCGTTCTCCGCGTGCTTCAGACGCGCCCAGCACAGCGCACGCCAGGCGTTCGCCCAGCCGAAGCTCTCCGTGCCACGAGCGGTGAGCAACTCGGTGGTCCCCTTGAGCAGTTCGCCGGAGACGGCCCCGGGCCGGATGCGGTCCCCCGGGAACAGCCCCATGAGCGGGGACAGATGACGGTGCGTCGTCTCGCCGAGGTTGTCCGGGGACATCCACTCCTGCAGCCATCCCGTCTTCGGGCTGACCTCGGGCAGATACAGCCGGTCCCGCAGCGCCCCCACGGTCCGGCTGAAGTCCGCGTCCCGGCCCAGGACGGCGCACGCCTGCCGGTAGGCGCCGAACAGAGCCCACACCAATTCCTGGGCGTAGGTGTTGCCGCGGGTGTCCTGCGGACCGTGCTCGGGCGACCAGTCCCGGTCGGCGACCAGCACCTCGCGGGACCTGCCGGTCGCGCTGTCGGTGACCGTCATGGGCACCAGCCGTGCCTCCCAGAACTCGCAGGCCCCCTTGAGCAGCGGGTGGATCCTCGCGAGATACTTCCGGTCGAGGGTGTACTCGTAGTGCTCCCACAGTGAGAGGCACAGCCACGCATTGCCCGGCGGATGCCACCACCAGCCGAGACCGCCATGGACATTCGTCGAGTACGCCACGGTCCAGCCGGCGACCTTTCCGGAGGAGTTGCGGAAGCGGTTGCGCGGGTCGTTGAACAGTTCGCGGGTGAGTTTCGACCACGACGGCAGCTGCGCCAGGCAGTAGTCGGCGAGTGCGTCGAAACAGCGGGAGAGCCCGGTGCGGTCGGCCATCCAGTAGTTCATCTGGATGTTGACGTCGCTGTGGTAGTCGCCCATCCAGTCGGGGTCGTTGCCGTCCAGCCACAGGCCCTGAAGGTTCAGCGGCAGCCCGTCCCGCGAGCCGGAGATCATGAGATAGCGGCCGAACTGGACGTACAGTGCCTCCAGTTCGGGATCGGGTTCGGCCTGCTGGGTACGGGCCTTGAGCCTCTCCCAGGTGTCGAGCCGCCGCTGCTCGGCGCTCGAGCCGCCGAGCGAGATGCTCATCCGGTCGAACAGCGCGCGGTAGTCGGCCACATGGGTGTGCAGCAGCGAGGTGGGCGACCGGCGGACCGCGCGCGCCGCCTTCGCCCGGGCGAGAGTCTCCGGGACGAGATTCGGATCGCGGTAGCCGTTCGCCGCGTCGGGTGCGTAGTTCGTGCCGCCCGTGACGACGACGGTCAGCTTCGAGCAGCGCGAGAAGACGATGCGGGTTCCGTGCACGGAGACCGAGCCGCCCTTGCCGCGTGCGGTGACGGCCGCCCCGTAGCGCAGACCGCCGGCGAACGCGTCGCCGAACCAGAGCGTCGTCCGCGACGCGTCCGCGCGCGTCGTCTCGCCATGGGTGCCGTCGAGGCTGATCGAGCCGGTGTGGGTGCCGCCGCCGCGCTGGGTGAACCGGATGACGATCGCGTCGTCGGGCGCGCTGGCGTAGATCCGCCGCTCGTACGTCACCCCTGCCCGGGTGTACTCGGAGCCGGCCAGCCCCTGACTGAGGTCGAGGCTGCGCCGGTAGTCGGAGACGGCCCCCAGGTCGTGGTGGGGCATGTCGATCGCGAGGTGGGCGAGCTGGGTGAAGCTGCCGAAGTTCTCGCGGGCATAGGGGAACTGGCCGTCCTCGTCGAGTGTGCCGTTGAGATGTCCCGTCCACAGGGTGGCATCGGTGATGTGCAGCAGCTCACGGCCCGGGTCGTTGCTCACGAGTGCGCCGATCCGGCCGTTGCCGACGGGGAGCGCCTGCTCGATCATCTTCCGCTCGCCTGCCGGGGCGCGGTACCACATCCGCGTCGTGGCGTCCTGGGGCAGCATCGGCGAGACGGTGGGCCGTGCGGGTGCCGCCGACGCGGTGAAGGCAGGGAGCCCGCCGAGAGCCGTCGCCGTGCCGAGGGCGCCGGCCAGGGAGAGGAATCCACGGCGGCTGGGCGGGGCAGCGGGTCCGGGCGTGTGCTGATTGTCCACGAGGCACTCCACGGTGATGGGGCTGGGCGGTCCGGACAAGGGCGGAGCGGGCGGCCGGGGGCGGTCAGGCGCCCCCGGCCGCCGGTTCAGGAGCGCTGCCGGGGAACGTCGATGCGGTCGATGTCGGGCGCGTAGCCGTCACCGCTGTCGAGCGTGAGGGTGTTGTGACCGGCCTTGAGCGTGACCGGCACACTGATGATCTCGGCCGCACCCCAGCCACCGCTGGAGGGGAAGTCCCACGCCGTGGCGTGTTTGCCGTTGGCCGAGACCTTGAGGGGCCGCTGGTCGCCGGATGTGTAGGCGACATTGATGAGGTACACGCCCGGCTTGTCGGCCACGACGTCGTTGAAGCGGAGCGAGCCGCCGAGGTAGAGGTTGCCGACCTTCTTCGCGCCCGAGCACTCGTCGCAGCCGGCGACGGAGGCGTTGCCGCTCAGGGTGTTGGCCGGGTCCTCCGCCTCGTAGGACGTCACCGCGGAGGTCTCGCCGCCGGGCCTCACCGTGAACAGCCTCGAGCCGTGCGCCGGCAGGGCCTGGGTGATGCCCCCGGTGTGCCGGCCGAGGTTCTCGCGGTTCCACAGGTCGCGTACCGAGGCCTTGCCGCCGAAGCCGAAGCTGGACCAGTTCGCCGTCACCGCCGCGGGGGTGTCGCCGAGGTTGAACAGGGCGACGGTGTACGTCCCGTCCGGGTTCCTGGCGCCCCAGACCTGTGTGTCTCCCGCCGTCACCGGCCGGGCAGCGGGCGAGGGCTGCTGATTGATCCGCAGCACCTCACGGTTGGTCAGCAGCGAGAGGCCGTAGGCGTCGAGACGGGTGAGGTCGTCACCGGTGTAGAGCGGGGACTTGGAGATGGCCCACAGCGTCATGTAGCTCTGGCGCTCGGCCTTGGTGAGCCCGTCCATCGCGCCGTTGCCGACGTCCAGCGAGTCCAGGTCGTTGAACCCGCCGGGACCGCCGTGCCGGGTCCAGGCGGGGGTGTCGCGCCACCGGTCCTCGACGGAGTTGTCCCAGGTGACCAGGGTGTTGCAGTAGCACTCGACATCGGTGTCGATGCGCCAGCCGTTGGAGGACTTCTTCCAGTCGGCTATGTGGTTGACGTCCAGCGACCATGAGATCTCGAGGTGAAGAGGGCGTCCGGCCGTTGCGACGGCCTTCTTCCACGCCGCGATGTCCGCGCGGTTGTCGTAGTTGTCCCCGCTCTTGAAGGAGCCCGGTCCGACGCCGTCGACCTTGAGGAAGTCGTAACCCCAGTCGGCGAACAGCGCGGCCTGCGAGTCGATGTACTTCTGGGCGCACGGCTGCGAGAAGTCGATCTTGTACGAGCTGTCCCAGCCGTTCGTGGTCCGCAGATCGCCGTGGACGATGTCACCCGTGGTGCAGTCCGGAGCGTTCCAGACGGGGACCCTGCCCTCGCCGTACGCCTCCTTCTCCAGTCCGACCGGCAGATAGATGCCCGCCTTCAGACCCTTGCGGTGCAGATGGTCGGCCACGGCCTTCATCCCGCGCGGAAATCTCTCCGGATCGGCCTTCTGCCGCCCGTACGCGTCGAACTGCGGCTTCCACTGCCAGTCCCGCCACCAGCCGGAGTCGATGTTGACGTACTCGTACCCGTAGGGCTTGAGCTTGGCGGCCAGTGCGTCCGCCTGCTCGAGGACGTTGGCCTCGGTGAGATAGCTGTAGTCCCCCCTGGGGTTCAGCCCGGGGTACTTGCTGGACTGCATGCTCCAACTGCTCCACCCCATGTACGGCTTTTGGGCGACGGCCTCCTCCGGCACGGGCTCCTGTGCCACGGCCTCCTGAAGCGAGGCGGGTCGGTCCGCGGTGGGTGCGGCAGCGGTCAGGGAAGCGGCGACGGCGAGTGCCACGACCGCGGAGGTGAGGGCTGCGGGGGACGGCATGAGAGCTCCTATCGGGTGTCGGATCCGATGAACGTCTGAATCGCGGCGGCCGCGGCCCCCCGCGCCCATTCGTCGAACGGCAGCGGACGGGTCGTCACCTCGCAGCGTGCGGCGGCCCCGAAGGCCGCCGCGCCGAAGGCGTCCCGGATCTGCTCGGCGAAGAGGTCGTACGCCGCGAGACCCTCGCCCGAGATGATCACGCGCTCGGGTCCGAGCAGGTTGACCACGGCTCCGATCGCCCGGCCGATCGCCTCACCGGCCCGTGCGTACGCCTCCCGAGCACCGGCCGTGCCGGCACGGGCCAGTGCCAGGGCCTCGGCGGAGTCCGCCACCGGACGGCCGGTGTCCTCGCGGATACGGCGCAGGATCGCGGAGTCGGACGCGATCGCCTCGACGCATCCGGTGTTGCCGCAGTGGCACGCGGGGCCCTGCCGATCGATGGGGAGATGCCCGATCTCACCGGCCACACCGTGCGATCCGGAGACCACCCGGCCGTGCACGACGAGCCCGCAGCCGATGCCGGCGCCGACGGTCACCAGGGCGAAGCTGTCGCATCCGACGCCCCCGCCGAACCACTGCTCGGCGATGGTCAGCGCACGGACATCGTTGTCGACGGTGACGGGCAGTCCCGTTGCCGCGGACGCCCGTTCGGCCAGCGCGATGTCACGCCAGCCGAGGAAGGGGGAGTAGTGCACCACGCCGGCCGAGCGGTCGACATCGCCTGACACGGCGATCCCGATGCCCTGCACCGCGACGCCGAAGCTCTGCGCCTCGGCCGTCAACTCCTCGGCCAGCGAGGAGATGAGGCCGATGACGGCGCTCGGGGCCCGATCGCCCAGCGGCACGTGGCGGGCGAGGCGGATGCGGCAGCACAGGTCCGTCAGTACGGCGATCACCTCGTCGCCGGTCACTTTCACGCCGATGAACAGGGCCCGGCCGCCGTCCACCCGGACGGGGTTGGCGGGACGCCCGATCGACGGCCGCGCCCCCTCGTCCTCGGTCTCGACGACATAGCCGGCCTCCATGAGCGGGCGGACCGCCTTGGTGACGGCGGCCGGGGAGAGGCCGGTGCGGCGCGCGACCTCGACCCGGGTGAGCGGGCCCTCGGACAGCACGGTCGTGAACACCGATGAGGCGGCCGGGGTGGCCACCGGGAACGTCTCAACGCGGTACGTCGACGGCATGGCGGGAAACGTAGGGGAGTTAATTTCCGCTGTCAATAAAATCGGCGGACCCGTTCACGGAGCAGGCTCCACTGACGGCCTCCCGCCGTCACCGGGCATGTCCGTGCAGGAGAGAAAGGACCCCAGGACCGTGGATCTGACGACCGCCCTGCGCTTCCACCGTCTCGTCGCTGTGGTGCGCGGCGACGATCCGCAAGGGACGCTCGACACCGTGACGACCCTGGTCGAGGAGGGAGTTGGCCTGGTAGAGGTCTCGCTCACCGGCCGCGACGCGCTCGATGTCCTCGCCCAGGCGCGCCGGGCGCTCGGCCCCGACGCACCGCTGGGCGCGGGCACGGTGCTGACCGCGGACGACGCCCATTCCGTACGCCGGGCCGGAGTCGACTTCGTCGTGACACCCGCACTCTGCGAGGGCGCAACGGTGGCCAACAGCCTGGGACTGGCGGTGCTCGCCGGCGCCATGACGCCGAGTGAGATCGTGTCCGCGATGCGCCAGGGGGCCGATGCGGTGAAGGTCTTCCCGGCAGCTCAGACAGGCGGACCGGCGTATCTGCGCGTCCTGCGCGGACCGTTTCCCGATGTGCCCCTCGTGCCGATGGGGGGAGTCGACACCGCCGGCGCGCGCGAGTATCTCGCCGACGGAGCCACGGCCGTCGGCGTCGGCTCGCCCCTGGTCGGCGACGCGGCGGACGGGGGCAGCCTCGACGCACTGCGCGAGCGGGCCCGCGCGTTCCTCACGGCGGTCTCCCTGAAGGAGGACGTCTGACAGGACCGCGCCGACACGACGACCCGTGTGCGCCCCGACGCGGGTGCGACCCGGCGGGAGCATCGCGCCCCGGGCATCCGACCGCGATGCTGCCGCGCCTCCGCGATGCTCCCGTGCCGCCCGCGCCGCCCGGGGCGTTCCCGCGTCGACCGCGACGCTTCCGCGTCGACCGCGATGCTGCCGCGCCACGGTGATGCTTCCGCGTCGACCGCGATGCTGCCGCGCCACGGTGATGCTTCCGCGTCGACCGCGATGCTGCCGCGCCACGGTGATGCTTCCGCGCCACCGCGATGCTGCCGCGCCACGGTGATGCTGCCGCGCCACCGCGACGTTCTCGCGCCGCGGCGATGCTCTCGCGCCGCGGCGATGCTCTCGCGCCGCGGCGATGCTCTCGCGCCGCGGCGATGCTCTCGCGCCGACCGCGGCGACGCCGGAACCACGCCGCGATGCTCCCGCGCCTCCGCGACGCCTCCGCGCCACGATGCCGGCCCCTCAGCCTGTCAGCGCCTCGTACGCCACCGACGCGACCACCAGGTCCTCCCAGGCCATGCCCACGCTCTTGAACAGCCGGGGCCCGGAGTCGTCGACCCCCACCGCCCCGCGGGCCAGGTCCGCGAGGCCCATCAGCGAGTCCGGGTCGAGCGCCCCGGACGCCACGGCCAGGATTACATCACCGGCCTCGCGCAGCGCCGCGCTTCGCGCCTCGACAACCACCACCGTCGAGCGGCGCACCGTCGCGTCGTCGACCTCACGCGCGTCCGGCTCGTGCGAGCCGACCGCGACGACCGTCGCCCGCGGCGGGAGCAGCCAGCCGTCGAAGAGCGGCACACGGGCCGTGGTGCAGCAGGCCACCAGGTCCGCCCGCGCCACCGCGTCCGCCGGCCCCGCCTCCACCACCAGGCCGGAATCACCGTACTGCGCAACGAAATCGGCGAGCCGGCCCGGATCGCGGCCCACCACGGTGAGGTGCCGCAAGGGGCGGATCGTCCTGAGCGCCTCGACATGGCTGTGCGCCTGCGGGCCGGTGCCGAAGACGACCAGACGCTCCGCATCGGGCACGGCGAGAAGATCGGCCGCGGCAGCGGAGACGGCAGCGGTGCGCACCGCGGTCAGCGCGGCACCGTCGAGAACGGCCAGGGGGCGGAGTGTCGCGCCGTCCAGCAGCAGATAGCTGCCCTGGACACGGGGGAGTCCGAGCGCGGCGTTGCCCGGCGCGACCGTGGCGATCTTGACCCCCGCCCAGCGGCGGGAGTGCGACGGCATCAGCAGAAGCTGCCCCTGCTCGACGGGAACCACGGACCTGGCCGGATCGGTCTCCGGGTCGAGCCCGTCCCGCAACGCCCCTTGCAGCGCGGTGATCGCCGTGGCCATCGGGAGCGCGGCGCGCACCTCGTCGGCGCCGAAGACTGCGGTACTGGCCTGGTCCATCCGGCCCTCCTGCGGAAGACGATCATCCATTGCGGACCGGACCCTACCCTCGGCGCGAGGGACGACGCGCTGTCGGCACAGACGGCGGACGGCGCGGTGTCGGCGGACGACGCCGGGGCGGCCCCGCACAACAGCACGGGGCCGCCCGGCCGCAGCCGGTACAGGGCTCAGACGTTGGGCACCTTCAGCCGGTCCCAGCTGGTCTTCCCGGGGATACCGTCGGCGTCGGTCCCCGAGAACCCCAGCTTGCGCTGCCATGCCGCGTACGACTTGCGGTCGGCATCCGACCAGTCGGGGCCCGGTCCCACCTCGTACCGTCCACAGCCCTCCGCCACCAGCCGCTTGCCCATCGCGGTGATGATCGCGCTGTGCCGGCCCGGCGCGAAGAACGCCGTCCCGGGGAACGGCTCGAACTTCGCGGGCGGTTGCGGAGTCGGCGGCTTGGTGGGACCGTCCGGCTTGCCGCCCAGGCGTGACTTGATCCGGGCGCGCATCGAATCCATCGTGAACCCGCGTGGATCGACCTTCCCCGGCTGCCACTCCTTGTGACCGATCACGGAGCGGTGGGACCAGCCGTGGGCACGGCAGATCGCGGCCGCGGCCTTCTCGATGGCCTCGAGCTGAGCGGCCGGCCAAGGGTCCTTGCCGTTACCGAGGTTGACGCACTCGAAACCGTAGAAGTAGCGGTTGCCGTCGGTGTTCGCCTCGTTGTCCGCCGGCAGTGATGCCGACTCGTTGATCACCGCGCGCAGCACCTCGTCGTCGCCGAGACCGGCGTGGTTCGCCCGTCCGTTGCCCACGAGGTGGACCGTGCCGTCCTTCGCTATCACTCCGTGGCACAGCGGCCCCGGCAGACTGGAGTGGCCGTTGTAACAGATGTCCACGGAGTTCTGGGTGCCGGAGGTCACGGTGTGATGGATCATCACACCGTGCAGCGGACCCCAGGGCCCCTTGTGGTTCCGGTTGTGCGTGCGCCAGCTGCGGTGCTCGACGACCTTGAGGCCCTCGCCGCGCAGCGCCGCGAGAAGTCTGGAGGCGGACAGAGGCGTTGCCATCGTGGTGCTCCTTCACTGGTGGTACGGGCGGTACGTCACTTCCCGGGCTGTCCCTCGTCGTTCTGCCGCGCGTCCTGCGCGCCGGCCTCGTCGGCCGGCGTGCTCTCGGCGGCGGCTGCTTCCGCTTCCGCGCTCTCCTCGGCGGCGAGCGCCTCCGCGTCCGCGGCCGGGATGGCCGTGGCCAGCGGAGCGAAAGCCAGCCGCAGATCCACCACCGATCCCTCCCCGAGCACCCACGCCAGCGGCGCGTAGTGCACCTGGGGACCGGCGGGGGCCTGCAGCAGCGGCCGGCGTGCCCGGTCCGCCGGCCACTCGAGACCGCCGGTGGCCGTGCGGGCGGGAACCAGCCAGAAGTCACCCGACCGGTACGTCTTCCCCGGCTCGAAGTAGACGAACACACCGTCCTCGAGCGGCAGCCACTCGCCCTCCTCGATCCGGACCACGCCGCCCCGGAACCGTGACGTGCCCTGCTTGCCGCGGGGCTGCCCGCCGCCGTGCCGGGCGGGCGACCGCTGGTCCCAGCGGCGCAGGAAGGGATGCAGCTCCGGCCGGCGGCCCACCGACGGGTCGGGCTCGCCCGAGAGCCGTACCCGCCGGCCCGGCAGATCGAGTTCCTCGACGCGCAGCAACGGCAGCGGCTCGCCCCGGCTGGTGTAGGCGGTGTCCACGAACTCGACCCAGTCGCCCACGTTCAGATCGAGCTTGTCGTCGCTGCCGAGCGACGCCAACTCCACCCAGGTGCCGTTTAGTCCGTCGACAGGGAATGTCACCGACCCGTTCTCCCGGGACCACTTGAAAGTGGCGTTCGCGTCGCCGCCGTCATGGATCTCCACCCGGTACAACTGGTTCTCCGGGCCGCGGTACCGGGCATCCGGCCCGACCAGGCACGGGTCCTCGTCCGCGTGCTCGGGACGCTCGCTGCGCGCCGCCATGCGCGCGGTCGGCGCCTGGCGCTGTGTCCACCTGAGGAAAGCCGCCCGTACCTCGTCCTTCGTCGCCCCGTCCGCCAACTCCAGCTCGTTGCCCGGCAGCGGCAGCACCTGCCACACCACCTTGAGCCGGGCCGCGGTGTCGGGCATCGCCGACCCGAGCGCCACCTCGCGCAGCAGCGGGTCCTCGGCCGCCGTGACCGTCCGCTCCCACACCTTCAGGCAGGCCAGATAGGGGAACTGCGACGGCAGGCGGTCGCCGGGGCGCTCCGGGTCCCGGTAGGCGTCGGGCTGGTCCCAGTACGTCCAGGCGGTCGGCAGTTGCGGCGCGGGCTTGTCGCCCTCCTCGGCGGCGGGGTCCTCGTCGACCGGGATGCCGGGCTCGGGCCGTGTCGCGTCGACCAGGATGCCGTCCACGTAGTAGCGGCCGCCACCGATGGACAGATCGTCCAACTCCCGGCTGTTGCCCACGAAATGCAGCTCGAAGCCGGTGGCCCCGCGCGGGCCGCCGTGCTGCCCGATCAGGTCGGCCGCGGTCGTCCGGGTCTGTGACAGCTGGATGGCGGTCTGCTCGTTGGCGTCCGCGTCGAGCTGCACACGGCCCTGCTGGGCGACCACTGCCGAGTAGTGCCGGTCCGGCCGGAAGGTGACGCGGGAGATGTCAGCGTGCATGGGAAGGGGTCCCCCTCGGAAGTCGTTCGTGCGGAGAGAAGTCGTGTCAGGTGACGGGGATGATTCCGGCGTCGGTACCGGCCGGGGTGTACTCGGCGAGCCGGGCCCGCAGGCTGTCCTCGCGTTGCGGCTGGTACAGGTCGTGGAAGGCGCCCAGCTCGGAGCCGTCGTCGGCGCCGCGCCTGATCTCGTCGGGGCAGCCGGCCGCGAGTTGCCCGTACGCGGGTGTCCCGTAGCGCTCACTGGTGAACTGCGGCCGCAAGCCGTGCTCCCTGTCCGCCGGTTGGCAGCGGTGGCGGCGTGGGGTGCGCGAGCCTTCCGGCACGTAGCAGAACCGCAGACAGCCGATGCCCCGTCGCGCGACCCTCAACCGGCCGGTGAAGATGCTGTTCTCGGCGATCTCCACGGCATGGACGTGGACCTCGCCGATGACGGTGGTGCGGTACGCGTGCAGTACGGCGTGGGCGTGCCGGCAGTCCGGTGCGGACAGGGCCGGCCGGTCATGGCCGGTGGCGTCCAGAATGCTGTCGCGGATGTGGATGGGCAGCGGGTCGTGGCGCACCTCGTCGCCGATGACCTCGATCGTGCCGAGGATGCTGCGGTCGACCGACACGCACGCCGTCGTGCGGTCCAGCACCAGGCTGGGCTCGTCGGGGGAATGCGGCTCGCACTCCGGCTCCAGTGACCACCCGGGCACCAGCGTGCAGTGCCGCAGCTCGACCGCACCGACAGGGCCGCTGACATGCAGCCCCCGCCCGGAGATCAGCAGCCCGTCCAGCACGATGCGCGGGGCGTCACCGGGCGCGCAGTCCTCCGGGGCACGGATGTTGAGCGCGTCGGGCCGGTTGCTGTACCAGTCGAGCAGCCGGATCACCGGCCGCGTGCCTTCGGCGGCGCGCACCTCGAGACGGTCGCCCGGATCGAGATCGAAGTCGAGCTGCTCCTGGTAGGCGCCGCTGTGCGTGATCTCGATGATCCCGTCGGGGCCGCAGCGTCCGCCCCGGCGGTCGCCGCGCCACGCGGCGTAGGCGTCCATGATCCGCTGATGGCCCTGACCGGGCCCGACCCGGTAGACCTTCGCGGCCGTCGGCGTCTCCCGGTCGCGCGGGTACTCGCCGCCGCCGGTGTCGTCGCCGAACGCGTACTGGTACGTCACCCAGACGCCCTGCCGCGGTGCCGAGCGCGACCCGAACGCAATCCGGCCCAGCTCCGGGTCGACCGCCACCTGACCGCGCTTCGGGCGGTAGCGCCAGCCCGTCAGATCCGCCACCACGACGTCCGAGAGCGGCACCGGCTCGTCCTGGCCGTCGCGCCAGATCGTGAAGCTCTTGCCGGGACCGTAGTAGTCCGCGAGCCGGTCGGCGAGCTGACGCCTGCGGATGCAGGCCGGCACATGGTCGATCGTCGCGATGTGCGCCGCCGACGGTTCCGGCAGCGGACGGGTCACCAGCGGTGTGTCGTTGCCGAGGATGGAGAACGTGTACAGACTGCGGGCGCGGTCGATGCAGTACGCGGGTGCCTGGGTGACGTGATACGGCTTCAGCCGCCAGACGAACAGGCCCACCCCGGCAGGAGAGATGCCGCCCTGCCTGCGGGTGGACCCGGCCCTTCGCACATCCACCGAGCGGGCCACCGCACCGAACGGACCGGCCGCGAGGTCCAGCGCCGCCCCCTCCCGTACATCGACCAGCTGCCCGCGCCCGCGGCGGTGCGCGTTCGCCGCATCCGTGCCCGACCCGTACAGCCGCACCGGCTGATGGTGGGAGACGAGCCGGGAGAACTCCACGGCACGCGCGGGCCAGCCCGCCACATCGGCCGCCAGTTCCTCGAGGAGCGGCAGCGTGCCCTTGCGCCTCCTGTTGGCGACGGTGGCGGCCACGTCCCGGCGCGGGGCCAGCGCCTCCGCCAGCCGGCTGCGCGAGTCGTCCCCGCCGCCGAGGCCGCTCGTCTGCACCCGCTCGTAGCCCGGCAGCGGTGTGTAGCCGACGAGATCGCCGATGTACGGCAGCACCCAGGGCGCCGCGGTCTCGACGAACCAGTCCTCGTAGCTCTGCTCGACCCCGTCCCGTACGCGGTCGGCCTGTTCGGCGATCACCGCGAGCAGGGCGCGCAGTGGCTCACCGCCCTCGGCGTCCCGCAGCCTGTGCCACTGCGGCAGCAGATCGGCGAGCCCGTCCGGCTCCCTGCTCATGCCATGCCCCCTTCGGATGCGAATGTGCTGGTGACCGCGTGCGGCACGGCGGCCGCAGGAACGGGGGTCATGCCGTGACCTCCGTCAGGAGCAGGGTGTCCGCGACGAACGGCGAGAGCAGCGCGAGCTGCGCCGGCCGGATCCCGCGGAAGACACACACCGCCCGGCCCTTCGCGAGCGGCCGGGTGTCGGTGATGTCCGGGTTCAGCCGCAGGAGTTCGGCCGGCGGGACGCCGTGCCGGGCCGCGACCGAACTGAGGGACTCGCCCGCGTCGGCCTGCACGCGGTACAGGTCCTCGTCGTACGTGGCGAGCCGGGCCCCCACCGCCGTCCTCGGCTCGGTGAGCGTGGCCGCCAGCCCGGTCAGGTCGCCGGGCGTCACGGACGCCGGTACTCCGGTGAACACATCCACGTCGATGTAGTCGACTCCCGGCACCGAGTGCGCGGTCGCCAGCACCTCGGACAGCCGTGCCGGGCGCCCCAACTCGCGGCTGCCACTGCCGAATGCGCGCAGCAGCGCCTGTCGCAGCCGGGGTTCGACGACGGTCCAGGTGTGGTCCGCCGCGACCTTCACCCGCGCCGCGAGCAGCAGCAGGACCAGTTCGCGCACGTCGACACGGACCGGCAGACGCGAGTCGCCGTACTCGGCGAGCGAGGAGCGCAGCGCCCGCAGCACCCGGGAGTCCTCGCCGATGGCGCTGTCGTCGACCCCGGCGACCGTCACATGCAGCACCTGCCGCCGGCCGTCGAACACCTCCCGGGCCGACGCCCGCCCGATACCGGCCCGGGACCGGGCGAAGTCCTCGTAGTCCCGCACCGACACCAGCCGGTCGAGCGCCGAGACCGCGAGCGGGATCGTCCGCCGGGTGAGCCCCGGCCCGTCGGCGTCCGCACCACCCGACGCGGGCTGGGGATTGGTGACGGACGTGACGCCCAGCGGCCGGGTGATGGCCTGCGTGATCCGGTCCGCGCGTACGTTGGCCGCCCGGCCGGTGCCGAAGCGGTACCGCGCCCGGACGTTCTCGTGCCCGCTCGGCAGCCGCGCGCCGTGCACACCGTCGCCGAACGTCACCGTGGTCCGTCCGTCGCCGGCCGTTCCCGAGACGTACACCCGCTCGCGCGGCCCGCGTCCGGCGAGGCTGTCCACCTCGTGCCAGAGAAGCCCGTCGACGCGCACCTCCAGCACCGGCGTGGCACCGAGCGAGGCGAGAGGGGAGTACCCCCGTCCGGCGGCCGGGGGAAGGTCGTCCGCCGGCAGCCACGTCAGCGGCGACTGCCACAGCGTGAACGTCTGGTGGGGCCGGTCCGCGTCGCCGGAGCCGATCGGCTCGTCCCGGCTCTCACCGTGCGTCGCCGGAACCACATTGCCCTGGATGCGAACGGTGTCCCTGCGGTAGCGGTAGGCCAGATCCGTGGTGAGGGTGAGCTTCGTGTGGACATGGTCGCCGGGCAGATGCGGGTCGAGCACCTGCTCCACCGCGGCGATCACGGCCAGTTCGGTGCCGCGCACCCCCGCCGTCCCCGGGGCTCCCCCCGCCGCAGTCGGGGGGAGGATGTCGGTGCGCTCGCCCGACACCACGAGATACCGTCCCGGGCGCAGTCCGTCGTACAGTTCCGCGAGTTCGATCTCGTTGCCGTGCACGTCCTCGCCCAGGGGCTCGTCCGCGGGGCGCAGCGCCTCACCGCCCGCGTGCACCGTGGCGTCGCGGATCGTCGACAGCAGCACATCGTGCTCGTCCAGCCACGGGTCGGCGAGGGTGAGTTCGGTGCCCCGGCCGGTGATGCCGTAGTCGGTGTACGCGGCGGTGCGTACGGCTGTCACCCGGCTGGTCACGAGCGCCAGCTTCCTGTCGCCCGGGATGCCGTCGGGCCCCTCCGCACCCTTGCGGGGTCGCTCCACGGCCACCCAGCTGCCGACGGTGATCCCGTCGTGCACCGAATCCAGCGGCAGGACATGGCGGTTCGCCTGCTCGGGCACCGTCGCGATGCCGACCTCGACATTGGCCGGCTCGCTGCCGACCGTGTACCGCACGGTCAGTTCGTGCCCGCCGTGGGTCACCTGCCGGTGCTCGCCGGGGGACAGCAGCCAGTTGAGGGGTTCGCCGTTCGTCACGGCGACATGGACGCGCCCGTCCTCGGCGGGCCGGGACACGAACAGCGTGCGCTCGGGCAGACCGGCGAAGAACTGGGCCGTCACACCGGGCTCCTGGGTGTCCGCCGGCCGCCGGGTCAGCCAGCTCAGATCGTGGTCCTGGCCCGTCCGGGTCTGCAGGGCCACCCGGCCCGGACCCAGCCCGAAGGTGGTCTCCGCGGGCAGGTTCTCCGAGCGCTGCACCGACGACCCGGTCTCGATGTGCTGGAACTCGGCACGTACCGGCACCCGGCCGGCGGTGTCGTACACGACGCGCATCGTGGTGAGCGCCGAACCGCTGAGCGGCCAGTCCGTCTGGCGGATGACCCGGCCCCGCTCGTCCTGCACCGGCTTGAGCGGTGCCGTCGCCCCGAACGGGGCGGCCGTCACCCGCAGCGCCTGCAGCTCACGCAGCAGCGCCGGTTGCGTGGGGGCGGCCCGCCGCCACGCCGCGTACATTCCGTCGGCGACCCTGGGGTCGAGCGCGCCCAGCAGCTGTGCGCCGAGATCGGAACCCGGCGCGAAGTACCGGCCGGGGTCGTGGGAGAGCATGCGCGCGCCCGACGGCGGCCGTACGACCCGGGTGCGCAGCGCGGGAAGCACCGCACCCAGCGCCCGCATCGCGGGGGAGTCCGCCGCCTCCGGCACCTCGGGACGGGACGGCTCCAGATCGGCTGCCCGCTCCCGCAGTTCGCCGACGACCGCCTCCAACTCCTCGAACCAGTCGGCGACATCCTCGTGGGCGGCTGCGACCGCCTGGGCCTCGGCGAGCCGGGCGTGCGGACCGGTGAGCCGCGCCGCGAACCGTGCGGGCGTCGTGAGCGAGTCCAGGTCGGCCCGCAGCGGTGCCAGCACCTGGTCGTCGAAGTCCTCGATGAAACGGCTGACCGGACGCGGATTGGGGTTGTCGGGAGTGGGCTCGCCCTCCTCCACGGCAAAGGGATCCTCACTGATCCACCGACGCAGCTCGTCCACCAGCTCGGTGAGCGACGGAGGCGCGGACTGAGGCAGTCCGATCGCCGTCACGTCGGTGTCCCGGTCGAGCCGGATGCGCGCCACCGGCAGCAGCAACCGTTGCCCGGGATCGCCCCCTTCGCCCCCGAACACGAACAGCAGCCTGTCCCCGGTCTGCAAGGACGTACCGGTGCCGGCGACGAAGATCTCGGACCGCTTGCGCAGATCGTCGGGGGTCAGCAGAGCGGGCCTGCGACGGCGTACGGCCGGCTCGTTCCACGCCCACCGGGCGATCAGGTCCTCGCTGGTCTCGAAGGCCTGCGGGTCCTCCTCCGAGGTGCCGGGCACGCTGTTGGAGCGCGACCCGCGCGGGATCAGCACCGGCACGTCCTCGGACCGCGGGTCCCGGTCCAGGGTGTACGCGAGATGGGTGTCCGCCGCGATACCGGGCCGAGGCCGGTGCCCCACCAGCCGCCCCAGAAGCGCCAGTGACCGGTGCTCGTGCGCCGTGCGCAGATACCCCTCGTCGGCGATGCGTTCCCCGTGGAAGGTGAGCAGATCGCCGACCACCGCCCAGGCGTCGACCAGCCCGATCGCCGGATCGTCCGGTGTGCGCACCGTCAGCCTGCGCAGCGCCGGATACGCGGGCGAGGCCAGCCGGTCGAGCATGGCCGCCAGGAACGAGCCGTACTCGCCCACCCGGTACTCCAGCGCCGGACGGCCCGGCGGGTTGTACAGCGCGCTCGGCGCACGGCGCTCGTCATGGCGGCCGCCGCCGCAGCCGCAACCGCAGAAGCCGCTCATCGCGCACCCCCACCGATGTCGATCGACAGCGTGCCCAGTTCGGGCCGGTCGGGGTCGTTGTCGCAGCGCGCGATCTCCAGCGGGCCGAGCCGCAGCACACCTGCCTCCAGTGCAGAATCGTCGGTGTCGTCGGTGACGAGTGCGGAGGCCCCGCCGAAGAGCCGTCGCAGCCTGGTCACGGTCACGCTCTCCACGCCCTGAACGGCTGCCGTCGTGGCCACCAGCCGGCTGAGCCGCACCGGTTCGCCGAACGTCAGCGCGGCGGGGTGGAAGAAGCCGAGACGGCCGCCCGGCAGCCTGCGACTGCCCAGCAAGCGGTACAGCTCGGCGAGTATCCGGCCGTGCTGATGGCCCGGCGACGCGCACACGGTGAGCGCGATCTCCAGCGGCACCGGCCGCGCCGGTGACACCACCAGGTCGTGTCCGATGCGGCGGTAGGTCTCCAGCGCGTACGCGACCGAGTCGAGCAGCTCGGGCGACGCGTCACCGGTCCCGTCCGCGTCCACCGCGACATGGGCCTCCTGCACACTGCCCGTCCAGCGGATCTCCGCCGCCGCCCGCTGCACGCCCGGCAGCCCGGACGCCAGGGCCGCGTAGTCCTCGGCGGTGACGGCGCGCAGCCGCGTCCGCCGCAGATCCAGCGGAGCCAACTGGCGTACCTGCTCGACCGGTTCGGGCTCCGTGCCACCCACCGCCGGCAGCGGATTGCGCACGCCCGCGATGGGCAACGGCTCTCCGGCGTCGGATGCGTCCGGGTCACGGCACAGCACCAGATGGTTGATGGCCTCCGAACCGACATTGCCCGCCCGGCCGCCGCCGAGACGGTAGCGCAGCTCCAGCCGAGCCCCCGGCCGCGGCCTCGCGCCGCCGCGCCCGTCACCGAAGCGCAGCGCGAGGCGGCCGTCGTCCTCCAGCTCGCCGACGAAGTGCCGGTCCCGCGGCCCGCTGTCCAGCAGATCCCGGCGCGGTGACCACACTCCGCCGTCGTCCCCGACGGTCACGGCGGGCAGCGCCTCCCGCGGGTCCTGGACGATCGCCGTGGCCGGCCCCCGGAGCACCGGGTCGTCGGGGTCGAGGCCCGCCGCGTACTCGGGACCCCAACTGTGCACGATCTCCCAGGTGATGCCCGCGTCCAGCACCGCGCCCGCGCGCGCCCTGGCCACGAGAACCTGAACACGGCGCAGCTTCGCGGCGAGCAGCCGCTCGCTGCGGTGCAGCAACTCCCGCAGCGCGCGCACCGGATGACGGCGCAGCTCCAGCCGCTCCAGGATCCGCAGCCCGAACAGCACGGTCAGCTCGCCGATCTCCTGCTCGCTCAGGCCGTCGTTGTCCCGGGCGCTGCGCCACAGCTCCACAAGCCGGTGCCGTACCCGGCCCGGAACCGATGCCAGCCGCTGCGCCTGTCCTGCCGAGACATGGCGCGTCTCGGGGAACGGCACGGCCTGCACGACGGGAGAACGCTGCAGCAGGGGACGGAACCGCGGTGCGATGCCCGGATACACCACCTGGGCCAGCAGCGTCCGCAGCGCCTCGGCCTGCTCGTACGCGGTGCCCGGGACGACCTTTCCGTGCCGTCGTCCCGCGAGTTCCAGGCCGAGACCGGCACGTTCGGTCTGCCGGTCGCCGACCACCTCGAACAGCCGGTGCATCTGAGGCGCCGTCAAGGAGCGGCCGTGCCCGGTCTGTTCCAGCAGCGAGTTGATCAGATCCGCGGTGGCATTGCCCGCTTCACGGTCCCAGCAGCCGAAGCCGGACGGCTCACAGGAGCCGAGTACGGCCGGCTCGGTGGGGACCGTGACTGCTTCCGCGGTGCCGTCGCCGAAGGTGAGCGAGCGGCCGTGGTCGACGAGCACGACATTGCCGCGCGCCACGCTCACATCCGCCACGGGCTCACAGCCGGGGCCGCCGCGCGTCGACAGGCAGACGGGGAACGCGAGCGCGTCCTCCCGCGCCCAGGTCACCTCGAGCACGGGCTGGTCGGTGAGCCGGTCCACGGCCGGAGTGACCGAGGTGAGCCGCACGACCTGGCGGTGGGCCGGATCGGCGTCGCCCGGCGTACCCGAGCGTGCGCCCAGCACCTCCTCGACCACCAGCAGATCCCCCGGCGACAGCTCCAGCGAACGCGCCGTGCACTCCTCGTCCGCCCACTCGTCCCGCAGCGTCGCCGCCGTGGCGCCCCGGGGCAGCGAGCAGACCTCGTCGCCCCAGGTCCAGAAGCGGACGGTGTTGTGCTCGGGCCGCAGCACCAGCTGATCGGCCCCTGCGACCGGCTCGAACACCTCCACCGAACCACGCTCGTCGAGCACGGCCAGGTCCCGGTCGTCCACGACGGTGCCCAGCCGTGGCCGGTCGCGCGGACCGAGCGAGCGCACATCGACGGCCGCGAACCGGAAGGTGCCGGCCGCCAGGGCCAGCGGCTGCACGACCTCGACGGTGACGAACGCCCGCGCGTTGACCCCGTCGTGCATCGCGTAGTCGATCAGCTTCACATGGCGGCGCACCGACACCCGCCGTCGCGCCGTGTCGAGGTACGCCTCCGTCGCCACCGCGTCCTGCTGGTAGCTGATGCGGTCGGCGGTGTGCGCGAGCAGTTCGACGAGCGTCGTGCCGAGGTCGGCGGCGTTGCGCTCCACCCAGTCAGGCGTGGTGAGCGCCAGCCGGTCGAGGATCAGCTTGCGGATGGTCTCGTAGTCGCGGGCGGTGTAGTCGACGACCGGTGCGGCCGCGATGTCCGGCGGGCAGTCGGGCTGCTCGTCCTTGCAGTCGAACGGGGTGGGGCAGTCGGCCCGGAAGTCGAACTCCGCCGAGAAGTACCGCTGGTCGAAGCCGGGGTACGGCTCGGTTCCGGGCCTGCCGTAGGGATCCGTGTCGACGACGGACAGCCGGTAGCGGGCCGGGGCCGGCTCGGCGGTGGCCGGGGGAGTGTCTCCGGTGCGGTCCAGCGTGACGTACAGCCGGTCGTCGAGCTCCGGGTCCTCTTCCCGCTCGACCGAGACCTCCACCGCTTCGATGCCGGTGACCCGGCGCCCGCCGTCGATGCGGATGTTCTCCGGGCACAGACCGTGCGGAGCCTTGCCGAGGAAGGTGACCGTCAGGGTGAGCCCGTCGTCGGCCACCTCCACGGTGTCCACTCCGCCGAGGCGGGCCTCCCGGACCTTCGCGCGCCTGCCGTCCGTACGGCAGACGAGTTCGCTGCGGGCACTCATGCCGCGCCCCTCCCTTCGAAGACCTCGTCGCGCCGGCTCGCGGTGGAGCGGACGACGTAGCACAGATGCACGCGCACCACGTTCTCCTCGCTCACCACGTCCAGGGACTCCACCGCGATCAGCTCGCCCAGCCAGCGCTGCAGCGAGGCCTGCACGGACAGCTCCAGCGCGGACGCCAGTTCCGGGCTGTTGGGTGTGAAGACCAGATCGAGCAGTCCGCAGCCGAAGTCGGGGCGCATCACCCGCTCGCCGGGGCTGGTGAAGAGCAACTGCTCGATCAGATCCCGCACATGGTCGTCGTGGCCGGCGTGCGCCGTACGGCCCCGGCGGTCCACCCGGAAGGGGAAGGCGATGTCGCTCCTCATCGGCACGACACCCCCCGCCCGCCCCGGGTGACCAGCGGCGGACCCTGCGGTACCAGGGCGGCGCTGAAACACAGCGCCGATGTGCCGTCGAGCAGCACCGGCGAGCCGTCGATCCGCACGCCGTCCCGCTCGGGCGTCCAGCGCACCGTCACACACGGCTGCGGCACACCGTCGACCGTGTGACGGCAGCCGCTGACGGTGAAGTGGTCCGCCCCGGTGGGCACGGGCAGGCCGTCGATCCTCACCGCGGACGGCGAGGTGGACGCGGTCGTGACCCGGCCGCCGTGCGGGCAGCTGATCGCGGTACCGCCGTTCACGAGATTCCCGGACAACACGTATCTCCCCGTTCCGTTCGTTCTGTTGGCGGTGGCCGCTCTGTTCCCGGTGGTCGTCATCGCTTCTTCGGCACGATCAGCCGGCCCTCGTTGATGCTGACCTCGTCGCCGATGAGCACGATCGACGCGCCCTTGCCGTTGCCGATCGTCACGCCCTTCTCGTCGATGCGGACGTACGCACCGCCCCTGGCCTCCAGCAGGATCCCGGTGCCGCCCGGCACGTCCGACATCACCAGCTTGTGATCACCCGGTGTCTGGATCACCACGGGCTGGGACGCGGGCAGTTCGGCGCTCGCCCGCGGTGGCAGCTCGGAGACATCGCCGTACCAACTCCCCGTCCACACAGGGAAGCTGGGGTCGCCCTGCTCGAACTCCATCCACACACCGGACCCGATCTCGGGCACCACGTACTGGCCCGCCTGCCGCCCGGTGAAGGGCAGGCAGGGCAGCGCCCAGGTGGACGCCTCGTCGCCGAGCACGTCCGGCACCTGCGCCGTGATCCTGCCGATCCTCAGCGGATCCCTGTTGTCGATCACCCGGCCGCGGAACTTGCCGAGGAAGCGGTTGTTCGGTCCTGCAGCCATGCGGTGGTCTCCTGGTCCTCAGGGGCGCACTGTCGTGCTGCGGGCGATCAGCCCCTCGCGCGAGAGCGTGAAGTTCTGCTGGTACGAGCCGGGTCGCAGGGTGTGCGTCACGCTCTTGACGTAGTAGTCACCGTCGTACGTGACGCCCGCGCCGCGCACCCCGACCAGCTCGCGCGGCCGCAGGATGTAGCCGTGGCGGTTCACATCGAGCTGGCCCGAACCGTTGATCGCGTCCGCGGACATCGCGGCGCGGCCGAGCGCCTCGGCCTCCGCCTGGCCACGGTCCTTCTTCGCCGTGCCCGACAGCGTCTTGCGCTTCAGTGCCGGCGTGGCCCGCAGACCCAGCGGCGGCCTCAGCGGACCGATGTCCGGCGGCGCGAGGAGCGTGGTGTCGCGGGACGCCGGGTCCTGCCAGCGTGCCTGCGGCTCCTCGCGGGCGGTGCCGTCGTACGCGAACGTGAGCTGGTCGACGGTCGAGTTGCTGTCCATGTTGACGTTGAGCGCGTGCTGGCGCTGACCGAGGCGCTGCTCGGGACCCCAGAAGGCGGTGGAACGCCCGGCCTGCGGACCCGGTTCGAGATAGAAGGTGTAGCCGTTGGCACGGGCCAGATCGTTCAGGTACTGCAGATCGGTCCCGGTCTGGTAGTCGACGCGACGCAGCTCGTGAGGCGGCTGCTGGATCTGTTCACGGATGACCCGCGCGTCGATGCCGTAGTCCGTGTACTTCGCCAGAATGCGGGCGGCACGCTGGGACGGGGCGAGATTGGGGTAGCGGTCGGTGCGCTCCTCCAGGTCCATCAGGAGGGTGAGATCCTCACCGGTGAGCGTCAGCGTCGACTGGCCGGGCTGGTTGCTCGCCCCCACCTCCTGACGCACGATCAGCCCGTCCAGCAGGACGGTCGGCGTGCCCTTCACCACGGCGATCAGGATCACGCGGGTCCGCGGGTCGAAGAACCCCTCGGGCAGCAGCCGTCGATTGATCAGCCCCCGTTTGGTGAGGTCGAACGCGAGCTGGAATCCGCTGCGTTCGCCCGAGGTGGTGGTGATCTGCGCGGACAGCAGCGCCTCCCCGACCTCCGCGGGGACGGACCGGGTGAGCTTGGGCCCCATGTGCAGCGTGAGGTGGACGGGCCCGGACCCGATCGGCTCGTCAGCCATGGAACCCGCCCGGCAGAGGAATGCCGATCTCGCGTCCCGGCTCGGCCGTCAGCTCGTCGGGATCCAGCACGGGATTGGCGTCCGCTATCTGCCACCACTGCCCCGGGTCGCCGAAGTACCTCTGCCCGAGGGTGTCGGGCCGCTCACCGCTGCTGACGGTGTGCGGCGCGGTGTCCCCGCCCTCCGCGGGCAGCGGCGGCAGCAACCGCCGCTTCGTGTAACGGACTTCGGTCCCGTCGGGCTGGGTGTGCACGCCGATCTCGGCGTCGTGGTACCGGCTCGTCCGTGGATACGGATGGGCCCCCGGAATCCCGTCCAGCGCGCTCTCGTACGGCTCGATCATGGCCCGTTACCTCCCCGTCCCGAATCCGCTGATCCCGAGCGCCCCGATCCGCCCGACGGCGGCCCCTGCCAGCCGTTCCTTCTGCGCGAGATGCGCGAGATACAACTCGGCCCCGCGGTGACCGGCCGGCAGGTCGCTGACCGTCAGCACTTTCAGCCCGATGCTGAGGCTCGCCCGGATCGGATTGAGATCGACGTCGAACGCCGACTCGTTGACGGACAGTTCGGTGAGCCGCACGGGCATGACGCGCTTGCTCCCCCAGGTGAAGAGGGTGAGCGGCGTCTCGATGGGGCTGATCTCGATGGTCCCCTTCTGCGTGAGCCGCGAGGCGGCCCGCAGCTGGGCGGTGGTCGGCTGCACGAGCATCTCCAGCACGGCGAGCTGCGGATGGATCCCGTCGGGAGCGGCGACATCGAGCTGATCGGTCGCATCGATCTCGGCGGTGAACTTCCACGTCTCCTGCGCCGGGCCCTTCAGCCGGAGAGCCTCGTTCCTGTCCCCTCCACTGCCTCCGCCGCCGGCATCACCGCCTCCGCCGGCGGACTGGGGAGCGACGGAGCGTTCGAGGGTGTCGGGGTTGAACTGGAGGACGATGATGCGCTGGGGGGTACCGCGCTCGGGGTCGACGATGACGATGCCGGAGCGGATGGGCTTGGGGATGGCGGCGTAACGGGTCACAGGCGGGCCTCCAACCGCTCACGCAGTGGCTGGTAGTCGTGGCCGGGGAAGAGGTCCGGAAAGAGTTCGAGCAGGTTCCGCACGCTCTCCGCGGCCCCTCGGAATCCGGCTTCGTTCATGTCGATGTCAGCGAAAAGGCATTGCCAGCCGAATGCTCCCTTGGTGGTGAGCAGTACATCGAAGTACTCGGCGTAGTCCAGATCCAGCCTGAAGAGCCCCTGCTCGCCGTGGGCATACCAGATCTCGGGCGACGTGACGTCAGGCTGCATACGCAGCGCCGTGCGGGTGCCGGCGCCTGTTCGTGGCTGTTCGTCGAAAAGGCGCAGCTCCGAACAGAGAGCACGCTCGGCCGTGCTGCTGTCGTTGTCTGCCAGGTCCTCCCCGGTGGCGAACATCGCGGCGGCGAGATGGGTGAGAGAGAATTCTCCGGTCAGGTAGATGTCGTCCGTCCGTACGGCCCAGTGGCTGGACAGACCCTCGAAGCGGAGGAAAGCGCGCTGCAGTTCCGGGGCCAGGCGAAGACCGTGCCACTCTGCGATCCGGGCGAAGGCGGTCGGAGCATCTCCGGCGAGCTCCTCGAGCGGCCCCCTTTCCTCGTAGTAGACCTCTACGCCCCGGGCCTCCTGCAGCTCGTCGAGCATGTGCAGAAAGCGGCTTTCCTGGTCGGTCAGATCCTTCATGGTCCCTCATGCATGGCTAGGTGTAGCGAATTTGCTTATGAGTGTCCGCGTCGATGATCGCCTGGAGTTCTGCGTCGAAGTTCCTGAGTCTCCCCGGAGGGATTGCGGCCTTGTGCAGTCTCATCCGCAACACAAGTGAATTGATGTTCCGATACGGCGAGTTGTCCCTCACGGCCTTGGCGAATGCGCGAGTGACTCCGAACTGCTTGCTTATCGTGTCCGGGCCCCGGCCATTGATGTCGAATCTGGAGTCGCGTTTGTGGGGCAGCTCTATGTCGTCGCGCGCGTAGCTGTACTGCGCCGGTTCCCGCTGCCAGGTGTTGCCAACGACCCGGTAACCGCCCCATTTCATGGAGATGGACTTGGGGAAGTTGTGGTCGGGTGCCGCGTAGTAGCCGACTCCGACCTGGTACCAGATCATTCGCTCGGTCTTCCGCTTCACCACCGCCTTGTGAGCCGGGAGTTCGAGTCGGTCGGCGAACCGGCTGTTCACCGGCGTACCCGGAGCCGGCACGAGATTGGAACCCGTCGCCATACCTCCGAGT
The DNA here is from genome assembly GCA_963836215.1 of uncultured Actinomycetota bacterium. Taxonomy (GTDB): domain Bacteria; phylum Actinomycetota; class Actinomycetes; order Streptomycetales; family Streptomycetaceae; genus Streptomyces. Next base: position 769,471 of record CAWIIU010000005.1, on the reverse strand, counting down.
TTCTCCGTCATGAGATGCATGCGTACCCACGCGGTGCTGTCCCTGAGGGGCTGTGGCACCTTGTCCCAGTCGAATGGGTTGCCGGGCTTTGCCGCAGTGGACTTCTCGCCCGGGCTGATCGACTTGTTGATACCGGTCGCCATGAAACCCGTTCCGCGCTTGCCGTCGCGGTACTCGGGGAGCACCATCGGCAGAAGCGGCGGCTCATCGGGGTCGAACTCCCGCAGCTCCAGCCGCGCGGCGAGCCGGGTGAGCTGAAGACGCAGTGCCGTGTACGCCCCCTCGGTGGCCGCGGACTCACCTCGGGTTCTTCTGGGGGGAAGCTGTTTCTGAATCTTCTCCACCAGCGTGTGCGCCGCCTCGGCACCCCGCATCGCCTCTTGCTGGCGCAACCTGCGCTGAGGGTCGTCCTCGATCGCGTCGATGTCCCGGGCCCAGGACGCGAAGTACTCCCGGATCGGATCGGTCTGGCTCCGCACGACAAGATCGGCGGTCCTTCCGCGGCCTCGGTACATCAGCGTGTGCACGGAACCGTTCTCATTGCGGAACCGTGCCTTCGGCATGGCCTGCTCGCGTGTAGCGGGCTGCTTGCGTTCGGCCTCGCGCCGCCTGTTCCGGTCCCGCCGCCTGTCGCGATCGCGCAGCTTGTCGTACCGGCGGCGCCACTGATCCCTGAGGCGGCGCACGCGGCTGTTGAGCTTGCCGGCGAGCTTGCGGCCCTTGCCGTACAGCTTGCGGCCCGCCCGGCGGGCCCTGTTGATGGCGGACTTGACGGTCTGACGGGCACGACGCACCTTGCTTCGCGTGCGCGGTTCGGAACGACGGCTCTTCTTGCTGTCGTCCGTTTCGCGGCGACGCTCGTCCCTGTCGCGCTCCCTGTCCGGGCGTCGGGTGTCATCGGGGCGGCGGCTGTCCGGGTGGCGGCTGGCGGGCCCGCGTCCGGGCGGACGGTCGCTGGTGGGACGGCGCTTCTTCGGGCGGAGCGTGTCGCGCGCCGGGCCGCGGCGCTTTTCGGTGCCGCTCTTTCCGTCGTCGTCGCGCAGCTTCCGCTTCGCGTCCTGCGCCCTGCGCCTGGCCGCGTTGACCTCCCGGCCGTCCTCGCGCCGCTCATCGTCGTCGCGCTTCTTCTTCGGCTTGGGTGCATGCGCCGGGCGCGGCTTCTTCTCCGGCGAGGGGCGCTTTGTAGGACGGGGGCCCGGCTTCGGCCGTGAGGCCTTGTCCGGGGAGGGCTTCCGGGGGGCCGGGCGCTCGCCGGGCTTGTCGGCCGACGCGGGCTTGTCCGCTGCCCCGGGCTTGTCGGCCGACGCGGGCTTGTCCGCTGCCCCGGGCTTGTTGTCCCCCGGCTTGGGCGGGCCATCGGGCTCATCCGGCTTGTTCTTCTTCTTGCGCAGGTTCTTGAGCATGTCGCCCAGGCGCTCGGCCACCTTGCCCATGAACCTGCCGACGCCCTCGATCAGGAACTCGTAGACCAGTTCCAGCAACGCGACGACGCCCGCCGCAACCGCCTTCGCGAACGGCAGCGCTCCATTCCCGCTCTTCACCGACTTCAGGAAGTCCATGAACAGCCCGAAGGCGGCCAGGATCTCGCTCAGCGCCCCCCATGCCGTCTTGAGGGCGTCGATGATGGCCATGACCCATCCGGCACCCGGGATCAGCTTGGCAACGACCTTCTCGACAACCATCACGCCGATGATGACGGGCAGTTGGGGGAGCGCCTCGTCCCACGCCATCCGGCCCATTTCCTCGACGCTGACCCCGCCCTGGATCAGCTCCTGGAAGTCCTCCATCGGAATGCCGACGATCTCCTGGACCTTCTGGTTGAACCAGGTCTTGACCGCGGCCTTGATCTCGTCGAAGAGGTATTCCTTGGAACCCGTCTCGGCGGCGCTTCCCGCCTTGCTGATCCAGTCGCCCGGGTCGGAGACGATGTCGTTGAAGATGGCGGCCCACTCGCCGAGACCTTCGACCACGGCGGCGCCGAACTCCAGAGCACCGACCGTTGCCGTCTCGGCGACCTCGACGGCCGCGAGCAGTCCGCCTTCCAGCAGATCGAGGCCCGCGAGAAGCGCACCGGCCAAGCCGTCGAGCAGCTTTCCGGCCACCTCCTTCAGCGCGTCTGCCGCCTGATTCACCTTGTCCACGGCCCAGTCGCGGGCACCGTTGATGGTGTTGCGCCACTTGTCGCGCATCGCCGGGTAGTCGGCGAGCAGTTCGTCGCCGAGGGCGATCAGGGCGTCGGCGAAGTCGTTGATCTGCTCGATGACCCAGTTGCGGGCGTCGTCGATGAGCTTGAAGACCTGCTGCTTGAAGTTCTCGATGAGGTCGGTGACGGCCTTCCGCGCCTGCTCGAAGACGTACTTGATCGCGTTCTTGAGCTCCTCGAACCACTTCTTGAGCTGGTCGATGGCCTCTTCGAGCCAGTTGTCGGCGTCCTTCTTGCCCTCGTCCTGCTTCTTCTCCGCCTCCTGCTCCGCGCCGGTCTGCTCGTCCTCGATCTTCTTGTTGTCGTCCTCGGTGCGCTTGTCGACGTCCTTGTCGGTCTGCTCTTCCTTGTCCGTGATGTCCTTGCGGACCTTGTCGTACTTCTTGCCCGTCTTGCCGTCGATGTCCGAGGTCTTGTCGTCCTGCTCCTTCCGCCACTTGTCGCGGGAGTCGGAGATGTCGGACTGACCCTTCTCACGCGCGTCGGCCTGCTTCTTGCCGCTGGCGGAGACTTCCTGCTGCAGGTCCTTGTCGTGCTTCTGCTTGTCGTCCCTGGCCCTGTCGTCCTTGGCCTGGTGCTCCTGCGTCATCTTCTGCCGGCCGTCGGCGAATCCCGCCCGGATCTGCGGGCCGCGGTCGTGCTCGGCGACAGCGGACGCGGACTCGATGGGCACGCCGCTGCCGAACGTCTTGCCGGAGCCGCCCTTCCCGCCCTTCCCGCCACCGGGAACCTTGCCGGTCAGAGTCTCCCGAGGGACGTCCGGGTAGAGCTGGTCCTCGCCCATCGGCCGCGCGGCGTCCTCACGGCCCGAACGGTGCAGTTCGGTCTTCCGCTCGTCGAGCTTCTGCCCCTGCTCGTCCGTGCGCTGCGGGTCGGAGTCGTCCTGGAGCGGCAGCCCGGGGGCGTCGCCCACCTTCGCGCCCCGGAGACCCTCGTCCTTGGTGGGGAGCGACAGGATCGAGTCGATCAGATCGTCGAGCGGGAGGAGCTCCTTGAGAAGCTTCCCCAGAAGCTTGGCGCCGATCGTCACGGCGATGTCCCACCAACTGGGCTCCTCCATATCGGCGCCGGGAAGCTCGCCTTGCGGCTTCTGCTCGCCGGCGATCTCAGGAGTCCTGCCCTTGGCCGCGTCGGTACGGGAGACCTTGGCATGGGTGTACGTCCCCGGAGCCGATGCCCTCGGCCCGCCGGGCACGGTCTTCGGCGAGCCGGACGGCCGCTCGGTCTTCGGCGGGCCCTTGCGCAGCGCCGTCCGCTCCTTGGCCACCGAGCGCCCCACGGCACCGTTCACGCCCTTGAACGTCTCCAGCATCTGGTGGGGCTTGAGCGTCGACGCGGTCGCCAGCCCGGACTCGGGTGTGGCCCTGGAGACATCGGGGGCCGGCGCTTCCTTCTTGGGCTTCGCCGGGCCGGAAGAACCGCCACCGCGACGGCCGCCTCGCGCGGGAGCGGGCGCTGAAGCGGTACGGCTTCCTCCGCCGCCACGCCCTGCGGACCTGGCCGCCTTACGGGCCGCCTGCCGCTTGGGTGCCGACTTCGGACGCGGCGGCGACTTCGCCGCCGCGGACTTCGAGGGCTCGGCGGTTCCGGGTGCGTTGTCCTTGGCCTGAGGGGTGGACATGGGGGAGGGGCCGTTGCCGGGGGCGAGTTTCGGAGCAGGGGACGGCCCTGCTGTGGACACCTTCTCCGGACCGGCCTCGGGACCCGCCGCGGTCGCGGGTCCCTTGCCCTCGGTGACGCCCGTCGACTCGGTGGGTTCGACCGGCCGAGGGGTCTCCTCCTCGGCCTTGCCGCCCCCGACCGGGGCCGTGCCGCCGTCCGCCGTGTCCTTGCCCGTGGCCGGGCCGGATTCCGCAGGGGGTTCCACGGCGGTGTCCGTGCCGGACTGTCCGCCGGACGCGGCGGTCGACTTGCGGTCCGTCTCGGCGGTGCCGCTCGATCGGCTGCCCGCACTCGAACCACCGGCGGAGCCGGAAGCCGAGGACCCTGAGGCTGTACTCGCCGATTGGCGACGCCCGTCCTCCTCGGCCTTGGCCAACTGCCCCGGCGGGGTCGTCTCGCCACCGGCGCCGGGGACCGGCGCGCCCCCACCGTCATCGGCCGTACGGGCCGCTTCGTCGCGCCGCTTCGCCTCGGCGTCGTCCCGTCGTTCGTCGGCCTGCTCTTTGTCGCGCCCGGAGCCGTCGTTGTCGGTCGAGTCCGGGCCCTGCCGGCCAGAGGTGCCGGCGGACCTGCCGTCCTCCGTCCCGGCAGAGTCCGGATCGGGGCCGCTGCCCGTCTCCAGGGACCCGTCGGGCTGGAGCTCCTGGATCAACCTGCTTTCGGCTTCCTCCTCCGCGGAGGAGGAAGCGTCGCCGCCAGCTTCGGCATCCGTCTGCCCTGCGGCACCAGCCGACTGTTCCTGGCCGGTCGCGGACGAACCTCCGGGCATGCCCTCGGCCTGACGCTCGGCCCATGTCTTCGAGTGCTTCCCGTTCCGGGCTGCAGGGGTGGCTCCCTCGAGGCTGCCTTCGGGCAGGGAGTCTTCCGTGTCCCCTCCGCCTTCCTCCTCGCTCTCCTCGTCGTCCTGTTCACCCTCATGCAGCTCCGCCAACTCCGCCTCGAGCCCCAACGGCTCGTCGTCGGCGTCCTCTTCGTTCTCCGGATCCCCCACACTGCGCCGGACGCCGCTCGCCCCGGTCCGGTCCCTCTCGCCGGGCTCCGCCGCGCTCCTGTCCAGGGCACCCGGAGCGGCAGCACCGCCCTGACCCGAGTCCTCGTCCGCCCGCTCGTCGCCGGCGCCCTGCGGCTCCTGCTCCGCAGCCGGTTCCTCCGCGGACTCCGGTGCGTCCTCCGCCTGGCCATCCGCCGCGCTGTCCTTGTCCTCCTGCGCGCCCTGCTGCGACTCCTCGTTGTCCCGCCCCTTCTCCTCGGACCGACCCTGCTGCCGCGCCGCGGCGTCCTCCCGGTCCTTGCTCGCCGCCTGGTCGGTCGCCGCCGAAGCGGCCTCAGCCGAGCCGCTGCTCGCACCAGGTGCCTTGGCCGGCCCGCCCGCCGCGGGCTGCCCGCCCTGCGGATCGGCGTCCCCGGCACCCTTGGCCGTCTCGCCTTCTCCCCGGCCCTTGCCCGGCTTCTCCGTCTCCGCGCGCTCCTCGGCGGTCTCCCGGGCGCGCTCCTCCTCGATGACCCCGGCCTCATCGGGCACCGCCTCGGGACCCGCAGCCGCCTTCATCGGCAGCGGCCCCTCCTCGGCCTCCTCGACCAGATCCAGCAGCCGGTCGAGCGCCGGCGCGGGCAGCCGTAGCTCCAACCGGTCCAGCACGGAGTCCTGCACCTGCGGCGACAACTGGGCCAGCTGGATGCGCACGCGCTTCGAGCGGTCCTCGGGATCACCCCGCAGCGAGCGCAGCAGACCGTTCGCCAGCCGGTCCACGAGCGTTGCCGGATCGAGCTGCTCCATACGCGAACGGTCCGCGTCGACCGTCGCGTAGCGCAGCCAACCGGGGGTGGCCTGCCCCTCCCTCACCTGGGGCGCCGGTTCTCCGTCCCGTACGAGATCCTGCGCCGCCGACTCCGCCTCCCGTTCCATCGTCTGCTGCGGCAGGCTCACCGCGCCGAGGTCGCGGCCCGCGCGGAGCGCACCCAGACCGTCGGGGTTCTGCACCGTGTGCAGCAACTCGTGGGCCAGCAGCCGCTGTCCGTCCGACGTGCCCGGGCGGAATGCGCCCTCGCGGAAGAAGATGTCCTGGCCCACGGCCACCGCGTCCGCGCCGAGCATGCCCGTGAGCGCGTCCGCGTCGCGGTCGGTGTGCAGCCGTACCCTGCTGAAGTCGTGCCCGAGCTGCTCCTCCAGCTCCCTGCGGACGCTCAGGTCCAGCGGCTGACCCGCCCCGCTGACGATGTTCTTCGGCTCCGGGGCACGCGACTTGGCGTGCTCCTTGCGCTTGCGCCGCTTGGCGTCCTGCGCGGAACGAGGGTCCTGGGAACGGGATGTACTCACGCGCTCACCTCGCCCCTGCCCGACAGGCCCGCGTGCACGGCGCGTGCCAGTTCCTGGCCCAGGCGCCGCGCCGACGCCGTGGCGGGAAGCGCAGGCAGCCCCGACAGGGCGTCGAGTGCCCGGCCTCCCTCGGCGGCCAGGGGCACACCCCTTTCGCGTACGAGGCGTGCCAGCTCGGACTGGAACGCGGCCGACACCTTGTCCGTGTCGACCCGCCCGAATCCGTCGAGCACCAGCTCACCGATGTCCACCCGCACGGTGCGCGGGGCCTCGTTCACACCCATCCCTGGACCTCCGAAGGCGTCAAGGAGCGGTCCAGCTTCAGGTATTCGGTACGGGCCGCCTCCAGCATGTGCCGCATCTGAAGCCGGTCTCCCTCCTCCGCCGCGAGGAACGCGCCCGACAGCGCGATGTTGCGGATGGAGCCGCCCGCCACCGTCAGCCGTGCCAGCAGTTCCGGGTCGATTCCCTTCGTCGGAGCCTGCTCGGGCAGCACCCGGCGCCAGATCTCGGCGCGTTCGCTCTCGCCCGGGAAGGGGAAGTCGACGACGAAGCGGATACGGCGCATGAACGCCGTGTCCAGAGCCTGCTTCATGTTGGTGGTGAGAATCGCGAGCCCGCGGTACGCCTCCATCCGCATCAGCAGATAGCTGACCTCGAGGTTCGCGTACCGGTCATGGCTGTCCTTGACCTCGCTGCGCTTGCCGAACAGCGCGTCGGCCTCGTCGAACAGCAGCAGCGCGCCGCCTCGTTCGGCCGTGTCGAAGACCCGGCGGAGATTCTTCTCGGTCTCGCCGATGTACTTGCTGACCACCTGCGACAGATCGACGATGAACAGGTCCAGGCCCAGTTCCCCGGCCATGACCTCGGCGGCCAGCGTCTTTCCGGTGCCGGAGCCTCCCGCGAACAGGGCGGTGACACCGAGACCCCGGCGCAGTGTCGAGGCGAAGCCCCACTCCTGGTAGACGGTGGGCCGTCGGCGTACATGCGCGACGATCTCGCGCAGAACGCGCAACTGGCGCTCCGCCAGGACGAGATCGCCCCATGCCGCCTGCGGCTCGATACGCCTGCCGAGCTCGTCCATACCCAGCCGGGCCTCGGCGAGCCCCGCCCGCCACGCAAGGCCTGTCGCGTCCGGCCGGTCCTGACCGGGCAGGTCGCGTTCGACGGAGGCACCGGCCGCCCGGACCAGATGCGGGGGCAGCGAGAACTGCTCGACAAGGCCCCGCAGATCGTCGTCGGACACGTCCGGAACGGCGTCGAAGGCCTCGGCCCACACCGCGAACTGCTCCTCGGCGTCCAGCGACGGCACGGTCACCCGCTCGCCGCGCGTGCGGTCGCTCCGCCGGGGGTCGGTGCTGGAGACCACGAGGGGTACGGCCGCGCTCTCGACGAACGACTCGGTGGCGGCAGCCTTTTCACGGTCGAGGTCGTCCGCCTCCACGAGCAGGGCGGCGGGCAGCAGGATCGCTTCCCGCTGCCACAGCCGGGCCAGCCGGTCGCGCTCCACCGGGTCGGTCGGTACGTCGTCGGCGGCCATCGCGTACAGGCCGAGGCCCGACCGGTGGGCCGCGGCGGCGGCGATCTCGGCGCGAGTGCGCAGATCGCCGCCGACCAGCTCGACCCGGAGCGGGGAGTGGGGACCGCCTCGGCCCGACCAGCCGGCGGCGACGCGGTTCGCCGCAAGCCCGTACGAGGCGGGCAGCGAGTCGGGTGCGGCGGTACGGCGCAGCAGACCGTGCAGCCGGGGGTCCAGATACGGCGAACCGGCCAGGAAATGCAGGATGCGCTCGTCGAGCCGCAGCCGGGAGGTCGTCAGCCGGGTCTCGTCGTCGATTTCGACGAGCCGCCAGCGGCGCAGCGGCGCGACGGGTGTGACGGCGCTCCAGTGGGGATCGCCGAGCGCGGCGAGGGCGAGCGAGAAGGTGGGGTACGCCCGCCCGGGGTCACCGCTCGCGGCGGCGCATCGCGCCCCGGTGGTGGGTTCGAGCTCGGCGGCGGCGGCGAGGAGCACGATGTCACGCTCGAAGGCGCTGAGCCCGAAGCAGGAGACGAGGGCGTCAAGGGTGACGGGGCTTTGTCCGTCCCGGGCCGACAGGGCCCCGGGGATCGCACCGTCGGCCGCGGTGTCGCCTGCGGGGGCACCGGGATCCCGCTCTTCCGGTCCGGCTCCGGCCCGGGTGTCGTGACCGTGCGCCGAAGGTCCGGAACCGGCTTCGGTGGTCGGTTCCCCGGCTCGGAGGTTCGCCCGGGAGTGTCCCGAAGGCGTGCCGGATCCGTCGGCTGTCGGGGTGGCGACGCCCGGTTCCGAGGTCCGGGCATCCTGGCCCTCGGCCACGGGCCTTCGGCGGGACGCTCGTGTGCCGGGAGCACGCCCTGCGGTGTCATGGGGTGTGCGGCCGGCCGTCCCGGTGGAAGGGTCGTCCGCGCGGGCCCCGGCGCGACGTGCGTGCGCGTCGATGCGGTCCAGCACCGACCGCAACGCCTTCGCCAGCGCGCCGCCGTCCGTGGCCGAACCAACCCTCGTGCCGGACATGCCCTCACCCGCCCCCGTGTCGCGCACGCCGCCTCAGCTCTCCTTGCCGTCCGCGTCCTTCGCGGCGTCCTTGCGGGGCCGCGCCGGCGCCGACCGCTTCGCTGCGGCCTTGGCCGTGGTCCTGGCGGCCGCGCCGCGGCCCGCCGTTGTCCTGGACGCCGTCCGCTTCGCCGACGCGGCGGCCTTCGGCTTCGCCACCGGCTCCGGGTCCGGAACCGGCTCGGTCTCCGATGCGGTTTCCTCCACCCCCGGCGGCACCGGTGCCCCCGGTGCGCCGAACGGCAGTACCCGTACGGTCGGTTGCTCCACCGGCTTCGCCGGGGTGGGCTGCTCACGGCCCTCGATCAGCACCAGCGACGCCTGATAGGCGACCGACAACGTGTACGGGGTCTGATGGAGCATCCCCCACAGCTTGGACGTCTCGTCGATGTCCATGACCGTCGGCGTGAAGCGCACCCGCTGCGGCGAGGCGGCCAGATCACTGCCCGCCAGATAGGGCCGCTCGGCGGCGAGTTCGATCAACTCCTTCGGCAGCGCAGGGATCTCGTGCAGCGTGCGGACGACACAGCCGAGCAGCCGCTGGCCCACCAGCTCCGACTCCTCGCCGTACGCGCTGATCAGATAGTGCAGATCCAGCGCCGCCGCGGGCCGCTTGAGCAGTCTCCCGTCCGACGCACGGGTCGGCAGATCGGTGTGACGCATCGAGGGGTTGGGCGTCACCTGGTAGAGGAAGACGTTGATGGTCGGCTCGGTCGGCGGCTCGGCGGGCGGCTTACGGGTCTCGACCTTGACCGCGATGTCGGTCTCGGGCGCCAGATTGTTCCCGATGAGCAGGGCCAGCGCCTGGGTGACCGTGGCGAAGGCGAGTGCGTTGCTCATGCGTCAGTCCCTCTTCTCGCCGCGCGACAGATAGTCGTTCAGGGTCAGTGCGGGGGCCGGGCGCCCGGCACTGCCGGGGCGGGCACCCGCGGTGCGACCGGCCCCCGTCGGGGGCGCCGCGGTCACCTCGAGACGGCCGATCTGCACATGGACCACGTGCTCGGCCTGCCGGGGAGCACGGCGCCCCACCCCGTTCGCGGCTGCCGCACGGGCTGACGCGGTGGCAGAGGCCCGGGCCGCCGTGGGTCCGGCGGCGGCCGGGGCAGCGGGCGCCGCGATCGGCGGCACCGCGGCGAGCGGCGGTCGCTGCTGCGCACCCGAAGGGTCCTGCGTCGCCCGGCGGCCCGGCCGGGCAGCGGCGTCCCCGGGCCGCGGCTCGGCGGCCCTGACGGTGACGGGCCGCAGCAGGGGCTCCGGGCGTGGCACGGCCCGGGTCGCGGGCAGCTCCGGTTCGGCGGTGCGTGCCGCCTCGGTCCGTACGACGGTGTGGCGGTCGGTACGCACCTCCCGCTCGTGCCGCACGCGTTCGGCAGGGCCGGGCACGGACCGGGGCGCGGAGGGGATCAGCGCCGCCGGCTCGTCGGGATCCTGCGGCACCGTACGCAGGGCTTCGATCCGCTCGAACGGGCCCGGCAGCCGCGGCCGGACCCGCGCGGGACCGTCACCGGCGGCGCCGGCCGGCGCGTACCGGGCGAGCAGCCGGTCGAAGTGGTCAGACATCTGCGCACAGCTCCAGGTAGTAGCGACGGCGCAGCGGGGTGAGCGCCAGGATTTCCGGCTCGCTCCACCCGTAGGCGGAGGCGAGCAGATGGACGTCGAGCAGCACGTCCCGTGCCCAGGTGTCCAGTTCGGTCCAGAGGTAGGAGGCGATGTCCAGCTCCGCCGGCGTCGTCCCCCCGCACTCGGGACAGCTGATGTGCAGGGTCGTGTCCGCTGCCGGGTCCGCCTCGGCCGCGGTTTCGGCGAGCCGCCGCTGCACGGACTCGGGCAGCAGATCGGCCAGTTGGTCCGGGGGAACGTCCTCACCGCCGCGTGCGGCCGACACCGCACAGCGCGCCATCAGCCGCCGGCGCGCCTCCGCCGGATCGGGCGCCGCTCCGGCCACGGCGAGGTCGGCGCCGGTGGGCAGTCGGAACCGCACCACCCACGCGCCGTCCGCCACGCGCAGCGGCCCGTCCGGCGTCCGCGCCCGGGCACCCAGCTTCGTCGCGTCGAGGTCGAACTCCATGGCCTCGCCGCAGGCTGTGCACTCGACGCGCACCTGCATCTGCTCGCCGAAGAGCGCCCGGCGCAGGGCGAAGAGATCCGCCTCGCGCTCGCCGACCGGCACCGACAGCAGTTCGTCGGGGCCGGTCCCCGGACGGGCGGCCCGGTGCAGCAGCAGAGACCGTTCCGGCTCCCGCTGCGCAAGACCGGCCTCCCAGGTGGCGAGCAGCTCGCCGGGGCCCGTCGGCGTCATCCGTCATTCCTCCGATGCGGTACTGGCGAGCTCAGGCAGGGTGTGTGAAGGACGGCTCGACCGGCTCCTCCACCTCGTAGTCCCGCTCCCAGCCCTCGCATTCGAGCTTGACGCTCTGGATGGCGACAGCGTTGGCGTTGGCGTCGAGCTCGCCGAGCACCTGGTACTCGCTCACCCAGGCCCGGTAGAGCTTGTGCGAGACGGCGACCTGCCCGGCTTCGTTGAGGACCTGGATGATGATGTCCTTGCGGAAGTCCCGCAGGGACACCTCCGAGCCGAGCCCGGCGCCGACCTGCCACACCTTGTTGGCCCAGCGGTCGAACTCCGGGTCGTGCGTGACACCGCGTTCGAGCGTCACACCCTCGAACTCCGAGCGGCCCGGCGACTTGCGCGGCGAACTGGGGTCACCGCCGTGCCGGTGCTTGACCACCTCGGTGGTGCGCTTGAGAGGACTGATCTTGCTGATGCCCGCGACCGTTCGACCGTCCCAGAGGACCAGGAACTTGAAATTCTTGTAGGGGTCGAAGCGATGGGCATTGATACGGAACTCGGCCATCGGTTTCCTTCGTGTTCCTTTTCCTTGGTTTTCCCTGGCGTTTTCCTTGGGTCTGTTCCTCGTTATGAGAGGTCGAACTGGCCCGCCATCTGCTGGATCTTCACGATGACGAACTCCGCCGGCTTGACGGGCGCGATTCCGATCACGACATTGACCACACCGTTCTCGATGTCGGCCTCGGTGGTGGTGTCCTTGTCACATTTGACGAAATACGCCTCGCGCGGTGTGCCCCCCTTGAACGCGCCCTGCCGGAAGAGGTCGTTGAGATACGACGAGGCCTTGAGCCGGATCTGCTGCCAGAGCTGATCGTCGTTCGGCTCGAAGACCACCCACTGCAGTCCGCGGAACAGGCTCTCTTCCACATGCAGCGCGAGCCGGCGGACCGGCACGTACTGCCACTCGCTCTCCAGCGCGTCGGCGCCCTCGAGGGTGCGTGCGCCCCACACCAGCGGGCCGACGACGGGGAAGGTGCGCAGGCAGTTGATGCCCAGTGGATTGAGCAGACCGTTCTCACGGTCCGTCAGTTTCACGGTGAGTGACCGCACTCCGGCGAGCCGTGCCTCGGTGCCGGCCGGTGCCTTCCACACACCGCGCTCCCCGTCGGTACGGGCGATGACGCCGGCGATGGCGCCCGACGGCGGGAAGGCACGCAGCCTGCCGGTCAGCGGATCGGTCAGCTGCAGGTGGGGGAAGTACAGCCCCGCATGATTGCTCCGGACGGGCTCGAACGCGCCGATCCCGGCCCGGGCCGCGTCCACACTGCCCCAGGTCGAGGGTGAGTCGACGAGCAGGAAGATGCGCCTTTCGCGGCAGAGCTGCTCGGCCGCCGACAGGACGGTGATCATGTCCTCGGTGGACTCGTACGCCGAAAGTTCGGGCAGGGCCAGCAGGTTGACGTCGTCGACGTCCCGCAGCGCCTGGACACCGGTCTTGCGTGCCTCGCTGCCGATGAGGTCGCGCGGACCGGGCGGGTCGCCGTCCTTGCCGCCCTCCAGCGGGAACACGGGCGGATTGACCGAGGCTTCCAGGCCCAGATCGTTGGCGCACTCGCCGACGAAGCGGACCACGTCGTCGGGGTCGACCGATCCGGCGACGACCTGGAGGCGACGTCCGAAGGCAGTGACCTGCGCTCCTGCGTAGGCGTGCTTGCCGGGAGCGTCGGGCAGGGCGCGGAGCTTGCGCTCGAGCAGCAGAGCCAGCTCGGTGACATCGCACGGCGGCTCGCCGTCGTGGTCGGGCTCGTGCAGCGTGAACTCGCGCTCCACGTCGCCGATCTTGACCTTCAGCTCGACCTCGAGATCCGGGAGGTCGGCCGCGAAGGGCTTGGAGACCGTGCCGGAGGGGTCGGGCCGGTCCTCGTCCAGCGCCTTGACGCGTACGAGGGAGGAGCCGGCGTTGACGACCGTCTCCACGAAGCGCCCGTGGCCGCTGTGCATCGACAGTCCGGTGAAGGACTCCCGGGCGCCGCCGCGGGCGTCGAGCACATGGAGGTTGAACGTCGTGTCGGGGGTGGAGGTGTCGTGGTCGACAGCGACCCGCAGGCCCGAACCCCACACGCCGGGCTCCTTGGCGTGCACCTCCAGCACCGGGCAGTCACTGTGCCCCTCGGTGGAGTTGAGCGTGACGCAGGCCTCCTCGCCGGTCCCGGCCTTGGCCACGCGCACGATCACCGCGACGGTGCCGCCGTTGCCGAAGAACTGATGCACTGCGTAACCGACGGCGCTCTGCGAGGTGAGTCCGCCGAAGCGTCGCTCGAAGTCGGCGAAGCTGGTGATCCGCACGGGTTGGTTGAGCGGACCCCGGCGGGTGTGGCCCACGAAAGCGGTCACCGATGTGGTGACCGAGGCGATGGTTCGGATGCTGCTGGGCAGTTCTTCGATGTATACGCCGGGATAGCCCATGTGCGTCGGCATTCCCCCTCCAATCCCTTCGCGCATCACGAGATGAGGAGGGGACATGAAGGAACCGCGCATACGAAACGACAAGCGTATGCGCATCCTCGATGCATTCCCCCGTCACACACCCCGGCGATATCGGTTGTCGCCGGGCCGTCGGCTTGCGCCTGTGCTGTGGCTCCTGATGCATGAGTGCCTCTTTGCAGTCTCGTTTGCACCACAAAGGCTGGTCAAGAGGCTGATTCGGTCAACCGGCGTCCATGACCTGTGAGTTGGGAGAAAGGAGTGTCGCCTGGTCAGGGATGCTCTGTCGGTCGAATATGAAGAGGTATTCACCGTCGCTTCACACAAAGGCCGGGCGGGCAGCGGCAAACAAGCCGAATGCGTCTTCCGTCGGCGCGCCGCCTTGTGGATGCTTCAACCGCATGGGGTCCCGCCCCGGGCGGCCCTGCGGTGCGCCGGCGGGCGGCGGTCGACCGGGCCCGGCCGGCCGGTCCTTTCAGTCGAGGTCGGGGCCCTGCGCCCGCACCTCCTCGACATGCCGGAGGGAGTCCCGCAGGTCGGACAGCCAGCTGTCCGCGTTCCGCTGCACCAGGCGGACGCACCAGGCCAGTGCCTCGCTCCGGCTGCGGGCGACGCCGGACGCGATCAGCGTGTCCAGGAGCTGCCGCTCCGGCTGGCGCAGCCGTGTCATGGCCGGCGCGGAGACGGTCGTGAACATGGTCCGCAGATCCCCGCATTCGACTCCCCACGAGACCTTGCGCCCGAACTTCCGCTCCGCCTGCCGCGCGACCTGGATGCGCTCGTCGCGCGTACGCTCCCGGAACTCCGCCGCGCGTCCCTCGAGCGCAGCCTGCCGCACCGCCGGGGAGGCGTCGTCACCGAGGTCGGGCTCGGGTGTCCGGCCGACGACGGTGATCTCCTCGCGGTCCGCGGTCACCTCCAGGAGCTCGGTGAAGAGCCCGTCCGGAAGCCGCCCGGCGAACCAGCCCCGCAGTACCTTCTCCTGCTCTTGAGTGATCATGTAATTCAGATTACTCCCACGGGGGAACAGGGGACAGACCTGTCAGCCCAGGGCGTAACGGACACTCCGGAGGCCCGCGCTCCCGCGGTGTCCCAAGGGGTCGCGCGCCCCCGGGGCCGAACCTAGAGTTGCCTGCAGGGGAGCAGGACGGCAGATTCCCGCTCCCTGTGCCTCCGGGAACTCACGAGCCGCTCGCCGCCGGTTCGGCAGCGGCGCTGCCGTGCGTGGACGCGTTCGCCGAGGGACACGGCCCGGCCGCGCTGGAACGGCCGGCGGCAAAGGTGAAAGGTGCGGCCCATGCGCGAGATCCTCCCGACGCTCAGTCGCTGGTACGCCTCCGGCAGCCCCTTCGGCCTCGCGACGGTCGTCTCCGTCAGCCGCAGCGCCCCGCGCGGCCCCGGGGCGGCGATGGCGGTGGGCCCCGGCGACCAGGTCGTCGGCAGCGTCTCCGGCGGGTGTGTGGAGGGCGCCGTCTTCGAGCTGGCCAAGGAGGTCGTGGAGACCGGGCAGCCCCAGCTGGCGAGCTTCGGGTACAGCGACGAGGAGGCGTTCGCCGTCGGGCTGACCTGCGGCGGTGAGATCACCCTCCTCGTACGCCGTGTCTCCGCCGAGGCCGACCCGTCCTTCGGCGAGGTGGCCGCATCGGTCGCCGGGCATCAACCGGTCGTGGCGGCCACGGTCGTGGACGGCCCCGCCCCGCGCGGTGCCACCCTCGCCGTCTGGCCCGACCGGGTGGCGGGCTCCTTGGGGACGTCGGGACTGGACGCAGCGGTCACCGACGACGCGCGCGGGGAGCTGGCCCAGGGCGCGACGGGCCGGCGCCACTACGGCCCGCGGGGCGAGCGGAGGGAGGACGACGTCACCGTGTTCCTGCACTCCTTCGCCCCGCCGCCGCGGATGCTGGTCTTCGGTGCGATCGACTTCGCGGCCGCGGTCGCCGGGATCGGTGCGTTCCTCGGCTACCGGGTGACCGTGTGCGACGCGCGCCCCGTCTTCGCCGATCCGCGCCGCTTCCCCAGCGGGGTCGAGGTGGTCGTCGACTGGCCGCACCGGTACCTGCGGGAGACGGAGGTCGACGGGAGGACCGTGCTGTGCGTGCTCACCCATGACCCGAAGTTCGACGTCCCGCTGCTGGAAGTCGCCCTGCGCACACCGGCGGCGTACATCGGTGCGATGGGAAGCCGCCGTACGCACGAGGACCGCATGGCGCGGCTTCGGGAGAAGGGGCTCGACGAGGAGGCTCTGCGGCGGCTGCATTCGCCGATCGGCCTCGACCTCGGCGCCCGGACACCGGAGGAGGTGGCCGTCTCGGTCGCGGCGGAGATCGTCGCCCTGCGCTGGGGCGGCAGCGGTGCGCCACTGGCCCGTACGGCCGGAGCGATTCATCCCGCGCGCCTCAAGTCCGTCTGAGAGAGAGCGGGCAGCGCTGCGGGGCCGGTTCGGTGAGGCGCCGCACCATGCCGCAGCAGAGCCCGGAGCGACCGCAGACGTTGACACGTCCACGCAGAATCGGGGCGGCAGCGGCACCACCCTCCCCGGTGGTGCCGCTTCCGTGTGTCATCGGTCAACTCGGCATCGCGGGCAGCGGGGAGAGCGGTTGCCCGGGATTTTGACATAGCCTTGACAAATTGACCTTGCGTTGCGAACATGCAAAACACTCGCACGACGTGGACAAGTATCTTCGCAATTCATGCAAGAACTCCGCAGGGCCGTATGCCCCTTGACGGTGGACGCATGCCGTCGCGCGCCTTGCCTGACGCACCCCCATTGAGTCAGGAAGGAACCTCTCCATGCCCTTACGCCGTTTTCCGGCGTGGGCGGCACCGTTCGCCGCCTTCACGCTGCTGCTGTCCGGCGGGGCGGTGACCGGCACCGCGGCCGGGGCGCCGGGTGCCATCCCGCCCGCCGACTACCAGCAGGTCCAACTCGCCTACGGGCCCGCTGAGATGGGTGAGGCCATGTCGCTCGCGGTGCTGCCCGACCGGGCCGTACTGCACACCGCGCGCGACGGGACGGTCCGCTACACCGACCCCGCGGGGAACACCAAAGTCGCCGGCAGGCTCGATGTCTACACCCATGACGAGGAAGGACTCCAGGGAGTGGCGGCCGACCCGGCCTTCACCGTCAACCGTCATGTCTACCTCTACTACTCCCCGAAGCTGGACACGCCGGCCGGAGACGCCCCTGTCACCGGCGGCGCCGCCGACTTCGAGCGCTGGAAAGGCCATCTGAACCTCTCGCGGTTCACGCTCAAGCCCGACGGCACCCTCGACCCCGCCTCCGAGAAGGTCGTCCTGGAAGTCCCCAACGACCGCGGCCAGTGCTGCCACGTCGGCGGAGACATCGACTTCGACGCAGCCGGAAATCTCTATCTGACCACCGGCGACGACACCAACCCGTTCGAGTCCGTCGGCTACAGCCCCATCGACGAACGCGCCGACCGCAACCCGCAGTTCGATGCCCAGCGGTCCTCCGCCAACACCAACGACCTGCGCGGCAAGGTGCTGCGCATCAAGCCACAGGCGGACGGCAGTTACACCGTCCCCGCCGGCAACCTCTTCGCCCCCGGCACCGCCAGGACCCGTCCGGAGATCTACGCGATGGGCTTCCGCAACCCCTTCCGGATGTCCGTCGACCGCACCACCGGCACCGTCTACCTGGGCGACTACGGCCCCGACGCGGGCACGACCGACCCGAACCGGGGTCCCGGCGGCCAGGTGGAGTTCGACCGCATCACCGCTCCGGGCAACCACGGCTGGCCCTACTGCACCGGCACCAACACCGCTTCGGAGACGTACAACGAGTACACGTTCCCCGGCGGCCCGTCCGGAGCCAAGTACAACTGCACCGGCGGCCCCGCGAACAACTCGTTCCGCAACACCGGTCTCGCCACGCTCCCCGCCGTGCAGCAGAGCTGGATCAAGTACGGCGACGCGGGTTCCCCGCCCGAGTTCGGCGGCGGCTCGGAATCACCCATGGGCGGCGAGGTCTATCGCTACGACCCGAATCTCGACTCTCCGGTGAAGTTCCCCCAGTCGCTCGACGGACGCTACTTCGCGGCTGAGCTCGGCCGCCGGTGGATCAAGGCCATCGAGGTCAGGAGCGACGGTTCGCGCGGCGTGATCGAGGACTTCCCGTGGACCGGCACGCAGATCATCGACACCGACTTCGGCCCCGACGGGGCGCTGTACGTCCTCGACTACGGATCGGGCGCGGGTGACCAGGCGCTGTACCGCGTCGAGTATCTCGCCGGCAGCAACCGCAACCCGGTCGCCAAGGCCGCGGCCGACAAGACCTCCGGGCCCACCCCGCTGACCGTGGCCTTCTCGTCGCAGGGCAGCGTGGACCCCGAGGGCAGACCCCTGACCTACTCCTGGGACTTCGGCGACGGGACCGGTTCCACGGCCGCGAACCCCAGCCACACGTATACGAGCGCGGGCTCCTACCGGCCGACGCTGACCGTGCGCGACCCCGAAGGGCTCACCGGCACCGCGAGCCTGGTCGTCACGGCAGGCAACACCGCACCGACGGTGGGTCTGACGACCCCCGCCGACGGTGCGCTGTTCTCCTTCGGCGACACCGTGCCGTTCCAGGTGCAGGTCACCGACCCCGACGACGGGACGGTCGACTGCGCCAGGGTGAAGGTCACCTACCTCCTGGGACACGACAGCCACCGCCATCAGATCACCTCGAAGAACGGCTGCTCCGGCTCCATCGCCGTCCCCGCCGATGGTGAACACGACAGCGCCGCCAACCTCTACGGGGTCTTCGACGCCGAGTACACCGACAACGGCGGACTGACCTCGCACAGCGTGCGCCTGCTGCAACCGAGACACCGGCAGGCCGAGCACTTCACCGCACAGTCGGGCATCCAGACCGCGGAGCACGGCGGCGCCGAGGGCGGGAAGACGGTCGGCTTCACCGACAACGGCGACTGGATCTCCTTCCAGCCCTATGCACTCGCCGGTGCCAGGAGCGCCACGGCACGCGTCTCGTCCGGCGGAGCCGGCGGAACCCTCGAGGTCAGGGCCGGTTCGGCGACCGGCACACTGCTGGGCACCATGACCGTGGCGCCGACCGGCGGCTGGGACAACTTCACCGAGGTGACGACCGGCCTGACGAACGTCCCCTCCGGCACGACGACGCTGTCTCTCGTCTTCAAGGGCGTCACGGGCCAGGGCAACCTCTTCGACATCGACGCCTTCACGCTCACCACCGGGGGCGTCACCGGACCGACGACCGTCGAGGGGGAGTCGTACACCTCCGGTTCCGGCGTCCAGCCCGCGGCGCACGACAACGCGAGCGGCGGCCGGACCCTCGGCTACATCGACAACGGCGACTGGGCCGGCTACGCGTCCGTGTCCACGGCCGGTGCGCGGACCTTCGCCGCCACCGTGTCATCGGGCGGCGCGGGCGGCACCGTCGAGATCCGTTCGGGGTCGGCGACCGGCCCCCTGCTCGGGGCGGTCGCCGTCGCGCCCACCGGCGGCTGGGAGACCTTCACCACCGTCTCGGCCGCGCTCAACGGCACCGGTGACGGACCGCTGTTCCTCCGCTTCACGGGCGGCTCCGGAGCCCTCCTCGACATCGACACCTTCACCCTCGGCTGACGGGTGGAAGGGGACATCGTGACGTACTCGCACCGCACCTTCGTCCGTCGCTCGGCGGCCCTGCTGGCGACCCTCGCACTTGCCTTCGCCGGAACGCCGGCGACACCCGCCACCGCTGCCGCCGCCGACCACGACGTACTCGTCTTCTCCAGGACCGCCGGCTTCCGGCACGACTCCATCCCGGCGGGCATCGACGCCCTGCGCACCCTCGGCGCCGCCGACAGCTTCTCCGTCACCGCCACCGAGGACAGCGCCGCCTTCACCCCCGATGGCCTCGCGGGCTACGAAGCGGTCGTCTTCCTCAACACCACCGGCGATGTACTGAACGACGCGCAGCAGAGCGCCCTGCAGTCGTACGTCGACTCCGGCGGAGGCTTCGTCGGAGTCCACGCGGCCGCCGACACGGAGTACGGGTGGCCGCACTACGAACAACTCGTCGGTGCCCGCTTCCAGAGCCACCCGGCCATCCAGCAGGCCAGGGTCACCACCGAGGACAGCTCGCATCCGGCGACCGCTCACCTCGGGCCCACCTGGAGCCGGACGGACGAGTGGTACAACTACCGCACCAACCCGCGCTCCCGAGTGCGCGTCCTGCAGTCTCTGGACGAATCCAGTTACAGCGGCGGCGAGATGGGCGGGGACCATCCCATCACCTGGTGCCATCCGCAGGGTTCGGGACGCTCCTTCTACACCGGGCTCGGCCACACCGCCGAGTCCTACAGCGATCCCGCGTTCCGCTCGCTGCTGCTCGGCGGCCTCCGCTACGCGGGGGGCACCGCCCCCGCCGACTGCAGTCCGAGGGGCGACACCGGACCGAAGACCGTCGAGGGGGAGTCGTACACGTCCGGTTCGGGCGTCCAGCCCGCGGCGCACGGCAATGCGAGCGGCGGCCGGACTCTCGGCTACATCGACAACGGTGACTGGGCCGGTTACGCGTCGGTCGGCACGGCAGGCGCCACGACCTTCACTGCAATGGTCTCCTCGGACGGGGCGGGCGGCACCGTCGAGGTCCGCGCCGGTTCGGCGACCGGCCCACTGCTCGGCACGGTGAACGTGGCGCCGACCGGTGGCTGGGAAACGTTCACCACGGTGTCGACCACCCTCAACGCCACCGGGAGCGGGCCACTGTTCCTCCGCTTCACCGGCGGTGCCGGCGCGCTCTTCGACATCGACACCTGCACACTCGGCACGGCACCACCCGCCACCGAAGCCCTGTCGCAGAACGTCCACCTCTTCTACTACCCCTGGTACGGCACTCCCGCGGGACAGGGAAGCTGGCGGCACTGGCAGCAGGGCGGCCGCACCCCGCCGCAGGACATCGGCGCGGACCTCTACCCCGCCCTCGGCCCGTACGACTCCGGAGACGTGGCCGCGGCGGTGGAGCAGCACATGAAGTGGGTCGCGCGGTCCGGCGCCGGGGTCATCGTCTACAGCTGGTGGGGGCGCGGCGGATACGAGGACGGGCTGGCCCGGCGGGTGCTGGACGCGGCCGCGCGGCAAGGCGTCGAAGTGGCCTGGCACATCGAGCCGTACAGCGGACGCACCGCCCAGTCCGTCGTCGAGGACATCCGCTACCTGAACACGACGTACGGCAGCCATCCCGCCTTCCACCGGGACGCCGCGCACGGCGACCGCTCGGCCTTCTACATCTTCGAAAGCCTACGGATCTCCGACTGGACGGCCCTCGACCAGGTCACCGGCGACAGCATCGTCCTCGCGCAGACCACCGACACCACGAAGACCGGTCACTTCTCCGGCCTCTACACCTACGACGGCATCGCCGGCGCCACCGCTCCCGGGTGGAAGCAGGCCGGCGACTACGCGAAGGCGCACGGCCTCATCTGGGCGCCCTCGGTCGCCCCGGGTTACATGGACGACCGTGCGGTACCGGGCAACACCACGCCCACACTGGGCCGTTCGAACGGTGCCACCTACGACAAGGAGTGGAACAACGCTCTCGACCCGGCGATCGGGGGTTCACCCACGTGGGTCTCCGTGACGTCGTTCAACGAGTGGCACGAGGGGAGCACCATCGAACCCGCGGCCGCCGACCCGCCCGCCGGGTTCGGCTACCAGACGTACTCCGGGGCGTACGGAAAGACCGGCGCGGCTGCTGAGACCGCCTACCTCGACCGGACGAAGCACTGGGCGGACGAGTTCGAGAGGCGGCGTGCGTCGGGTCAGTGACCGATGGCGCTCTGCGGCGCCGGGAGCGTGAGACCGAGGGGGCGCGTGCGGGCGTCCGGGTCGATCCAGTTCACCGGCGGGGGATCGAGGAACGCCTCGGCGTGGGAGACATGGCCGCGCTGTCTGACGGAGCTGGGCAGCGGGTCGCGGATGAGCGACTGCTCGGGAAGTCCGCACTCGTGCAACAGCTCGGCCGTCTCCTGCACGAACATCACGGGGCCGCAGAGATAGACGCTCTCGTCGGGCCAGTCGTGGCGCGCCCGCAGATGTGTGTGCAGCCGCTCCGCGGCGCGCATCTGGCCCTCGCCGCGCTCCTGATACCACCAGTAGGCGCTCAGATAGGGGTGGCGCCGCAGGATGTCGTCCAGCGCGGCGCCGTCGTAGAAGTGCGCCTCGCCCCGTGCCACGACGTCGATACGGATGCGGGGAGCGGGTCTTCGGGCGAGTAACTCGTCGAGGACCGACTTGACCGGTGCCCAGCCCGTGCCGGCGGCGACGAGGGTGACGGCCGGGGTGCCCGGCGGTGGGGCGAGCGCGGAGCCGGACGCGGCGCCGAGCCGCAACACCTGCCCGGGCTCGACACGGTCGCAGAGCATGTTGCTGAGTGCTCCGCCCGCCACCCGGCCGACGTGGAATTCCAGTACATCGCCGCCGCCTCGCGGTCCGGCGAGCGAGTACGGCCGCCACACACCCGGCAGTTCGGGATGCTCGATCGTGGCGTACTGGCCCGGCTCCCACGGGTACGCGACGCTGACGGCGACCCGGACCACGGCCGTGTGCTCGCCGTGCAACCGGTGCGAGACGACCTTTCCCTCCCACCAGGCGGGCTCGTTGTCGGCGAACGACCGGCGGGCGCCGCCGGTCATGGTCGCGGCGGCGTAGTCGTAGACCCGCTGCCAGGCCCGCTCGGTGGTCTCGTCCCACGAACTCGGGCTGTGGTGGCGGATCGCGGCGATCAGGCTTTCACCGACCGCGGTGTAGTCCTCCTCCAGGATCCCGAACTTGCGGTGATCCCGGCCGAGTCGCTCCAGGTGCCCCGGGAGCCCGGGGTGTCCGAGGTGTTCCACCACATGGACGAGGGCGGTGAACAGCCGCTCGTACTGGTCGTCCAGCGCCGCGGGGAACAGCGGGCGCAGCTCCGGATGGTGGCGGAACAGACGCGCGTAGAAGTAGCGGACCACATGTCCGGCACGCCGCCTGACACGTTCCAGACTCGCTCTGACCACATGTATGTCGTCATCGATGTCGTCGCTCATGGAAATCCCCCGGGGCTTGCACGTACGTGCGTCAGTTGAACGCGCGTCAAGTGCTGAGCCAGCGCACCGTATCAACTCGGCAGCGGATAGGAGCCGTTCGGTGCGGAATTTGTTGAGGACGAGACAATTCCCCCCACCCGGCCGGAGCGTGAAGGGGCAGGGTCAGATTCCCTGCCATGCGGGCTTGGCGGCGTAGGTGGCGCGGAAGTAGTCGCCGAGCTTCAGGCGGGACGCGGCGGCCTCGTCGACGACGACGGTCGCGTGCGGATGCAGTTGCAGGGCGGACGCGGGCACCAGGGCGGCCAGCGGCCCCTCGACGGCGAGTGCCACCGCGTCGGCCTTCGCCTCGCCGGTGGCCAGCAGCACCAGATGGCGGGCTTCCAGAATGGTCCCGATGCCCTGGGTGATCACATGGTGCGGGACCTCGTCGGGACTGCTGAAGAACCGCGCGTTGTCCTGCCGGGTCTGCTCGGTGAGGGTCTTGATCCGGGTACGGGAGGCGAGCGAGGAGCACGGCTCGTTGAAGCCGATGTGACCGTCGGTGCCGATGCCCAGCAGCTGGAGGTCGACACCGCCGGCCTCGGCCAGCGCGCGGTCGTAGGCGGCGCACGCGGCGGCGACGTCCTCGGCGGTGCCGTCGGGGCCCATGAAGGCGCTGTCGGTCAGTCCGAGGGGCTCCACGACCTGGCGGAGTACGACCGAGCGGTAGGACTCGGGGTGGCCGTAGGGCAGGCCCACGTACTCGTCGAGCTGGCAGACACGGGCGCGGGAGGCGTCCACATCGGCCGCGCGCACCTTGGCGGCGAGAGCCTCGTAGACCGGCAGCGGGGTCGAGCCGGTGGCGACGCCGAGGAGGGCGTCGGGCTTGTGCCGCAGCAGCTCGGCCATGGCCTCGGCGATGAGCTCGCCGGCCGCGGCGGAATCCGGAACGATGACAACTTCCACGAAGATCCCTGTCTCTGAAGAGCCACTGGTGTAGACCAATCTACCCGGTGGGTGGGGGTCTTGTCGCGCGGTGGCCTGTGGCATCCCGGGGAACGTGAGGCGAACGAAGCGGGCCGCCGCTCAGAACAGCGGCAGCTGGCCCGGGAAGGCGGGCACGACGGCCCCGTCGAGCGACGGCTGGACCGCCGGATCGTACGGCGCATGGCGCAGCGATCCGGGGCAGGAGACCAGATCGGTGGCGGTGCGTGAGGCGGGCGGGTCATGGCGGGCGAACCGGCCCGCGACGACGGCGATCTCACGTCGGCAGACCTGGCACAGACGGCGGGGTGCGGACATGCCCCCAGTCTGCCCTGCCCGGCCGGCTCCGAGGCGGCCTCGGCGGGTGCGCGCCCCGGAGTACGGGTCTGCGCACGACCTGCGCCGCAGGGTGTGAAGCCCTCAGCGCACCTCGGTCAGCCGCGCGAAAGCCACCACATTGCCGTCGTAGCCGGTCTTCTTCGTGTAGCCGCCGCCGCATGTGATCAGGCGCAGCTCGGGGTCCGGCCCGTCCCGGTAGACGCGGTCGGCGGGGAAGTCCTTCTTGCCGTACATCTCCACGCCGTAGACGGTGAAGACGGCCGTGGCCCCGTCCCCGCGGAGAATCTCGATCCGGCTGCCCGGCTTCAGCGAGCCCAGCAGATAGAAGACCGCGGGGCCGGCCGCGTTGTCGACATGACCGACGATCACCGACGTGCCGCGCCCGCCCGGAGCCGCCGCGCCCACGTACCAGCCGGCCAGGTTGCTGTCGGTGAGCGGTGGCGGCTCCACCCAGCCGTCTCCGTCGAGGCCGACCCTGGTGACCGGGGCGTCCAGCCGCAGGGACGGGACCGTGATCCGCCGTGGCGCGGAGTGGGGGAGCGGGCCGGGAGCGGGCGCCAAGGGAACGGCAGCCCGGTGCTGCGCCGCGACGGCGCTCGCCGGCCGGGGCGGCCCCTCCGCCGCGTCGGTGGTCCCGTTGCGCAGAAAGAACACGCCGAGCAGCAGAACGCACAGGAGCGTGAACCAGGAGCCACGCCGGGCTGTGGTGTGCATCGAGGCGCCGGACTTCTCAGCCGCCGGCCCCGGCACGGCGGCGCAGCAGTACGACACCGCCGCCGAGCGCGCCCGCGACCAGCACGGAACCCAGGACGGTCTGCGTCGGGCTCAGCCCGGGAAGACTGCCGCCGGATCCGGCCTTCACGCCGCCGTCGGGCTTGGTCAGAGGGCTCGGGGTGTGCGTGGCGGTGCCGGGAACGGTCTGGGTGAGGGACGCAGTGGCGGTCGCGCTGACCGTGAGGGTGGTGGTGGCCTTCTCGCCCTTGCAGTCGAAGGTGATGTCGTAGTCGGCGCCGGGCTTGGCGTCCTCGAAGACGGTCGCCGTGGCGGGCAGCCCCTCCTGGAGCGTCACGGTCTCGAAGACACCGGACGAGGCGGTCATGGTCGGGGAATCGCATTCGGTGGCGTTGAGCGTCACCGTCTCGCCGGGAGCGACCTCCTCGGGAGTGACGGTGAAGCCGAACGGAGTGATGTCGCCCTCTTCGTCGGCGAGGGCGGCGGGTGCGCCGAGGGCCAGCGCGGCGGCTGAGCCGATGGCGGCGAGGGACGCGACGCGTAGGGCACGCATGGTCAGATCTCCACGGGTAGGAATTGCACCACAATGAGACCGACGCTAGGAGTGCCGTCCGGCCCCTGCCACTCATGGGGGGCCGAACGGCAGCCGTGCTTCCGGGCGCTGTCGGGCGGTTGTCTCCTCAAGCCTTTCGGTAGTCGTACGCCTCCGCTGCCGCCGCCTCCACGGCATCGAGGTCGCCGCCCGCCGACGCGGTGACCACGGCGGCCACCGCGCCCTCCACGAACGGCGCGTCCACCAGCCGTGTCCCGTCCGGGAGTTCGTCGCCCTCGGCGAGCAGTGCCTTCACCGTCAGGACGGCGCTGCCCAGATCGACCAGGACGGCCACACCGGCGCCCGCGTCGACGGATGCGGCCGCCTGGGCGACGAGTTCGGAGCTGGTGCCGAGTCCCCCGTCCGGCGTACCGCCGGCCGGAGCGACGCGCGCGGTCGTCCCACCGCCCGCGAGGCCCCGGGCCAGCTCGGCGACGGCCTCGGCGACCTCCTTGCTGTGCGAGACGAGGACGATCCCGACCTGCGCGCCCTCGCTCATGCCGCCACCTCGGCCAGCGCGGCGAGGAGCAGTGCGGACGAGGCCGCACCGGGATCCTTGTGCCCGATGCTGCGCTCGCCCAGGTAGCTGGCCCTGCCCTTGCGGGCCTGCAGGGGCACCGTCGCCTCTGCGCCCTGCTCGGCGGCGTCCCGCGCGGCGGCGAAGGACTCCTCGCTGTCGCCGAGGGCCGCGACCGCCGGTTCGAGCGCGTCGAGCATGGTCTTGTCCCCGGCCTTGGCGCCGCCCAGCTGCGCCACCGCGGCCACACCGGCGCGCAGTGCCTCGGCGAACTGTCCGGGCGTTACCTCGGCGTCGTCGCCGAGAGCCTTGCCCATACGCCGGAGCAGCGTGCCGTACAGCGGGCCGGACGCACCGCCCACCGTGGAGATCAACTGTCGCCCCGCCAGGGTCAGTACGGCCCCGGGTGTCTGCGGGGACTCCTTGTCCAGCGTGGCCGTCACCGCCGCGAAGCCGCGCTGGAGGTTGCTGCCGTGGTCGGCGTCGCCGATCGCCGAGTCGAGCTCCGTCAGATGCGCCGCCTCGCGGTCGACCAGGGCCGCTGCGGCCGTGAGCCAGCGGTGGAAGAAGTCGGCGTCGAGCACATGAACTCCCTGAGGTGAGTCGGTCCGGTCGGTTCAGCGGCCCCAGCGGAGCCCGGGGGTCTCCACCGGCGCGTCCCACAGCCGCAGCAGCTCCTCGTCGACCTGGCACAGCGTCACCGAGCAGCCCGCCATGTCGAGCGAGGTCACGTAGTTCCCGACGAGGGTACGGGCGACGGCCACGCCCCGCTCGGCCAGTACGCGCTGGACCTCGGCATTGAAGCCGTACAGCTCCAGCAGCGGGGTGGCGCCCATGCCGTTGACGAGCACCAGCACCGGGCCCGTCGGGGGCCGGTCCTCCAGCAGGGCGTGGACGGAGAAGTCCGCGATCTCGCGCGAGGTCATCATCGACCGCCGCTCGCGTCCCGGTTCGCCGTGGATGCCGATGCCCAGCTCCAGCTCACCGGTGGGCAGGTCGAACGTCGGGCTGCCCTTGGCGGGGGTGGTGACGGCGCTCAGTGCGACTCCGAAGCTGCGGGAGCTCTCGTTCACCTGGTGCGCGATCGACTCGACCCGCTCCAGCGGCATGCCCTCCTCGGCGGCCGCACCGGCGATCTTCTCGACGAACAGGGTCGCCCCGGTGCCGCGCCGGCCGGCGGTGTAGAGACTGTCGACGACCGCCACGTCGTCGTTGACGAGGACCTTGGCCACCCGGACGCCCTCGTCCTCGGCGAGCTCGGCGGCCATGTCGAAGTTGAGGACGTCCCCGGTGTAGTTCTTGACGATGAACAGCACACCCTCGCCGCTGTCCACGGCCGCGGCGGCCCGTGCCATCTGATCGGGCACCGGGCTGGTGAAGACCTCGCCGGGACAGGCCGCCGACAGCATCCCGGGGCCGACGAAACCGCCGTGCAGCGGCTCGTGCCCGGACCCGCCGCCGGAGATCAGCGCGACCTTCCCGGCCACCGGCGCGTCCCGCCGTACGATCACCCGGTTCTCCACGTCCACGTTCAGCCCGGGGTGCGCGGCCGCCATCCCGCGGAGGGCGTCGGCGACGACGGTCTCCGGGACATTGATGAGCATCCTCATGGGTTCCTCCTGGTGACACGGGCGGCTGGGGCTCTGCACAGAAACGCCAGCACCCTCGGGCCGCCGCGTCAAGGACGACGCGGAAGCGGGAGTCGCCGAGCCCGCTCGCACGGGTGCCGGCGGTGCGGGAAAGATGCGCCCGGGGAACATCTGACCGGCCGCCGTCGTTTTCGAGTCAAAGTGGCCGCTTCGTGCCGGCCGACGTCTACCGGAACATCCGGACTCCCCATGGCCATATCCCGCGCCGTCCCCGCCGCGCTCGCCGGTGCGCTCGTCGCTGTCCTCGCAGGCTGCTCGGCAGAAGCGGACACGGGCGCATCCGACACCCTCAAGCCCGCGAGCAGCACCGCACGGGCCGCGGGGGCAGCCAGTGCCCCGCAGGCGCCCAAGGTGCCGGTGAACGAGCCCGCCGCCCCGTCCCCGGAGCCGACACCCTCCAAGCCCGACCCCCGGACCGAGACGGCCCTGCTGTCCATCCCGGAGATCGGCCTCGAGGATCTGAAGGTCGAGCCGTACGAAGGCACCACCGACGACTGGCCGGGCACCCGGATCCAGAACCGCGGCCTCGGCGCCAGCCCCTACGGCGAGCACGGCGGTGTGGGCCCCGGCGAGATCGGGAACTACCTGGTCACGGCCCACCGGCTGTCGGCCGGCGGCCCCCTGCGCGATCTTCCGTCCCTGCAGAACGGCGACACGGTCGTCGTCAAGGCCGGCGGCCAGGTCTACACCTACGAGATCACCGACACGCGGCAGACGTCCTTCCGCTCGGAGCGCTCGCTCGCCGACCAACGCGCCGCCGTTCCCGGACAGCCCGGCAAGAAGCCGACGCAGGCGATGATCACGATCTCCACCTGCGCGACGCCCGAGGACGATGCCGCCGGGAACTTCTGGCGCGACGACCGGGGCAACCCCGAGCACCGCATCGACAAGATCGGCGTCCTGCGGGGCACGCCGAGCGATGCCGGTTCCTGAGACCGGTCGGGGGCGGTCGCACGGTGCGGTCCGACGCCGTGCATAGTGAAGCTGCTCCGGATCGGTGAGCGGCCGAGTGCGCCGCGTGGGGGAGGACTCAGCAGTGGCAGGCACGGCGGCGCATGTCGGGGACGAGCGGACACTCGACTCCCTGGACCTCTTCGGCACGGAGTTCACCGCCGACCCCTACCCGGCCCTCGCGGCGCTGCGGCGCTCTGCACCCGTGCACCACGACGAAGCCACGGGCCTGTGGCTGGTCAGCCGCTACGACGACGTACGTCAGGTTCTCCTCGACCCGGGGGCGTTTCTCCCGGACAACGCCCAGCACGCGGTCACCCGGCTGCCCGTGCCCGCTCTCCGCGCGCTCGCCCGGGCCGGATTCAGCCTGCCGCCCGCCCTCGCCAACAACGGCGGGCCCTCGCACACCGGCCTGCGCCGGCTGGCCACCACCTTCTTCGACCGCCGCCGGGTGAACAGCGCCGTCCCGCTGATCGAGAAGACCGCGCACGAGCTGCTGGCGGACGCCCGGGAGGTGCTCGCCACCGGTGCCGCCTACGACCTGGCGGCACGTTACGCACGCCTGCTGCCCTGCCGGGTGCTGATGGGCATGCTCGGCGTCGAGGGCGTGCCCGCCGAGACCCTGATCGGCTGGAGCGAGGCATCGCTGGAACTCTTCTACGGGCGACCCGGCCCCGAACGCCAGGTCGTCCTCGCCGGCCTGGTGGGCGAGTTCCACCGCTGGCTGACCGCACAGGTATCCGCGGGCGGACCGGACGGCGGCCTGATCGGCGCGCTGCGCGAGCACCGGCTGCCGGACGGCGAACCCCTCGATGTGCCGACCGCTGTGGCGGCGTGCTTCTTCGTCCTGATCGCCGGGCAGTCGACGACCGGCCAGCTGATCTCCACCGTGCTGCGCACCACCGCGGCCGACCCGGAGGCCTGGGAGCGGGCGGCCGACGAGGACGGCTACGCCGAGGCCCGGGTGGAGGAGATCCTGCGCCGGGAGCCGCCGGTCACCACCTGGCGCCGGGTGAGTGTGCGGGAGACGGAACTGTCCGGCGTACGCGTCCCGGCCGGGGCGCACCTGCTGCTGATGCTGATGGGAACCGGATCGGACCCGGACGTCTTCGCCGACCCGGAGCAGCTGTGTCCGGTGCGGTCGAACACCCGCCGCCATCTCTCCTTCGGTATCGGGCGCCATCGCTGCCCCGGTGCCGAGCTGGCCCGTACCGAAGCGGCCGTGGCCCTGCGTATCGCTGCCCGCACCCTGCCGGGTGTCCGGCTGCGGGACGGGGGAGACCCGCCGATGCTCGGGCTGCTGTCGTTCCGGGCGCCGCTGAGCGTGCCGGTCGCCGGGCAGGGCTGAGAGCCGCGCTCAGCCGACCTGCTTCGCTGCCGCTCCCGGGCACCGGAGCTCGTCACCGTGAGCCGGCGCGCCTTCCACACTGCTGCGGTCGTGGACGACCCTGACGACCTCGGCCGCCCGGGTCCCGACGCGTACGTCGAAGACGCTGCCGTGCCCCGGGACGGCGCGCAGCCGGGCGCCGGGCATCGCTGCCGCGAGCGAGGGTGCGTAGCGTTCCCACACCGGGTCGTAGGTGATGACCGTCGGGCCGGCCGGGTGCGGGGACGACGCCGGGGAAGGGTCGACCGCGTAACCGTTCGCCTTCAGGGCCGCGGCCACGGCCGGGTCGTCGACGCGGACTTGGATGGTGTCGGGCGCCATCTCCACCGGGGTGTCCAGGCTCGGCCGGATCTCGGAGTCGCCGACGATCGGCCGGTCCTCGCGCAGGGCCTTCCACAGGGCGGCGGAGCGTGCCGGGTCCCACAGGAGCGTGGAGCCCCACTGCGGTACGCGGTGGTCGAACTCCGCGATGGGCACGGTCGCGAACTCCGTCTGCTGCGACGTCAGCCGCCCGAGCTCCAGCCCGAGATGCATCAGGTCGGCGAGACCGGTGTGTGCGTCGGTGCGTACGGACTTGGTCAGCTCGAGTGCCGTGTGCACCGCGGAGGCCGGGTTGCTGAACGCTCCCTCGCCGCGAAGCCGGGACACCATCTCGATCAGCAGGCGCTGCTGGCGGCGCACCCGGCCCAGATCGCCCGGAGGGGAGAGATGGCGGGCCCGGACATAGCGCAGGGCCTTGCTGCCGTTCACATCGTGGGTTCCCTTGGCCAGCTTCAGTCCGGAGCCGAGATCCTCCAGTGGCTTGGCCGTGCACACCGTGGCCCCGCCCAGCCGGTCGACGGTGTCGGCGAATCCGGTGAAGTCGGTCTCCAGATAGTGGTCGATGCGCAGACCGGTCGCTTTCTCCACGGTCCGTACGGCCAGATCGCCCCCGCCGTGCTGAAACGCGGCGTTGATCTTCCCCGAGTGCCGGGGATGGTCATGGTCGGCGAACTCCACGTACGAGTCACGGGGGACCGAGACGATGCTGGCCCGCCGGCCGTCCTCGGCGAGGTGCACGATCATCATCACGTCCGTGCAGTTGCACTCCTTGCCGCCGACATGCAGACGCTTGCGGTCCGCGGCCGACATCCCGGTGCGACGGTCGAGCCCCACCACCAGCAGATTGGTGCCCTGGTCACCCGGGCTTTCGACCGCCTGCCCGGTCGCCAGGAGTGAACCGCCCGACGCCAGCGCGGTGACGAGAACAGCCGTGACAGCGATACCTCGCATGAATGACTCCTCCGACATCCGGCCGGATATCGACCGATCAACCGAAGAAAGCATGAAGGCAGGGCAAACGGGTGTCGGCACGCCAAAGGTTCGCCCGCCACGCGTACGCGTCCCCCCGCCACGTGGAGGGGCCGCCCACCGGATCGGCGGTACGGCCCCCACCCTGCGAACGGTCAGACCGTGATGATCGCCGGGTCGCTGACGCCGGGACGGCCGTTCTCGACATGCCCCGCGAAGCGCCGCAGGAAGCCGCCGTCCTTGTCGGACACCACGGTGATGTCGTACCAGCGCTTGCCGGCCCGCACGTCCACGGTGTGCACCACACGCCCGCCCGGCCGCACGGTGAACGTCTGCCGCCGGCCGCCGTACGCGTCGATGACCGTCAGCCGGCGGTCGGAGCTGCCCGCGTTCGTCATGGTCAGCTCGACACCGCCGGCGACATGACGTGCCGTCACCTCGGGGCCCGCAACCGAGCCGGACCCCTTGAGCGTACGGACGAAGCCGTTCGGGCCGTACACGGTGAGGTCGTAGGCGCCCTTGGAGTACGCGGTGTTCCAGGTGTCGGAGATCTTCTGTCCGGCCGCCGTGGTGTACGTCCACGGTCCGTCCGTCCGGTCGGCAGCCGCCACCAGGAAGAAGGCACCGGCCTGCGCACCGCCGCTGAAGGTGAGCGCGACGCGTCCGGTCGCCGGAGTCACCGCACCGTCCACCAGGGGTGCGTACCGCAGCGGCCGCGCGGGCCTGCTGCCCTTCTCCTGCTTCGGCAGGACGGGATTGGCCGGAGGCTTCGGTACGTAGTCCGGGTGCCGTTGGTTGTCCGGCGGCTCGTAGGCGTCGGTGTCCGGCAGGCCCACGGGCCGGGTGTCGGGCAGGGAGAAGTCGAACGCCGAGGTCAGGTCGCCGCAGATCGCCCGCCGCCAGGGCGAGATGTTCGGCTCCGCGACACCGAACCGAGCCTCCATGAAGCGCACGATCGAGGTGTGGTCGAAAGTCTCGGAGCAGACGTAACCGCCGGTGCTCCACGGGGAGACGACGAGCATGGGAACCCGCTGGCCGAGGCCGTACGGCCCGGCGGCGTAGCCGGCGTTGCCGGCGAAGCTGTCCAGCGCCGTGTCCACGGTCGACAGGCCCTGCGCCGCCGATGCCGGCGGATAGGGCGGCGGGACATGGTCGAAGTACCCGTCGTTCTCGTCGTAGGTGATGAACAGCGCGGTCCTGCTCCACACCTCGGGG
This sequence comes from uncultured Actinomycetota bacterium, assembly GCA_963836215.1. GTDB lineage: Bacteria > Actinomycetota > Actinomycetes > Streptomycetales > Streptomycetaceae > Streptomyces. The sequence continues at coordinate 737,252 of CAWIIU010000005.1, read as the reverse complement.
TCGGAGGTGAGGGCGTCCAGCACCTGTGCGATGTACCAGGCGCCGTAGTTCGCGGGCCAGTTGGGGTGCTCGCTGAACGCCTCGGGTGCGGCGATCCAGGAGATCTGCGGCAGCTTCCCGGCCTTCACGTCGGCCTTGAGAACGTCGAAGTAGCCGCCGCCGTGCTTGACGTCCGTACCGGTGCGGGCCTTGTCGTACAGCGGGTCGCCGGGCCGGGCGTTGCGGTACCGGTTGAAGTACAGCAGGGAGTTGTCGCCGTAGTTGCCGCGGTAGGCGTCCTCGATCCAGCCCCAGGAACCGGCCGCGTCCAGCCCGTCGCCGACGTCCTGGTAGATCTTCCAGGAGACGCCGGCCTGCTCCAGGCGCTCGGGGTAGGTCGTCCAGTCGTAGCCGCGCTCCTCGTTGCCGAGGACGGGTCCGCCGCCCTTGCCGTCGTTGCCCGTGTGACCCGACCACATGTAGTAGCGGTTGGGGTCGGTGGCGCCGATGAACGAGCAGTGATAGGCGTCGCACACCGTGAACCGGTCGGCGAGCGCGTAGTGGAACGGAATGTCCTGGCGGGTCAGATACGCCATCGCCCCGGCCGACTTGGCGGGAATCCACCGGTCGTACCTGCCGTTGTTCCAGGCCTTGTGGCCACCGGACCAGTCGTGGTTCAGGCCGGCGATGAACTGCATGCCGAGGTCTTCGGCGTCCGGGTGGTAGGGCAGCACGTCCTTGGTGCCGTCCGACTGGTGCCACACCGACTTCCCCGGGCCCGTGGTGACCGGGCGGGGGTCGCCGAACCCGCGAACTCCCTTCAGCGATCCGAAGTAGTGGTCGAAGGACCGGTTCTCCTGCATGAGAACGACGACGTGCTCGACATCCTTGAGGGTGCCGGAGCGGCGCCGCGCAGGGATGGCGGCGGCGCGGTCGATGCTGCTCGACAGCGCGGAATATCCCGCGGTGGCGCCTGCGATCTGAAGAAAGCGGCGCCTATTGAGTTCAGACATGAAGGTGTGACCTCTTGGAGTCGGAAAAACACATCCGGCGGGAGTGTCCAAGAGGAGAGAAGGGAAGGGAAGGGGCGCCGCGACATCAGCAGCGTGAAGGGCTGCTGTACGCGCGGCGAACATCCCCCGGTGCGGCGTGCGGCCTCAGGCGGGGCCGCCCCGGCCGGCCTCGCTGATCGCCGACCTTTCGTCCTCGCGCGCCTGCCGCTCGCTGCGGCGCGGCTGCGGGGACACGGCCAGCGAGAAGGAGTGACCGGCCGGGTCGGAGTACACGCGGACATCGCGCGGACCGCTGTTGTCCTTGGTGTCCACCGGCCTCGCCCCCAGGCTCACCGCTTCCCGCTCGGCCTCGTCCATGTCCCCGCGCTCCACCAGGATGCGCAGATGGGCCTGCTGCGAGTCCTCGGGCCGGGGCCAGCTCGGGGGCGCGTAGCCGAAGTCCCGGTGGATGGCGAGGTGTACGCCGTCGTGACCGATGACCTCCACGAAGTCGGGATCCGTCCCGACGTGGACCTCCGCGCCGAACAGAGCGGCGTAGAACTCCGCCAGCTCCGCGGGTTCGGCGCAGTCCAGTACCAGCACACTTGTCTTATGGACCGTCATGGAACCCGCCTACCCGCGGTTCCGGCGAGCACACGGTCCGCTCACCCCTGCGCCGGCCAGTTCTCTGCCTGGAACATCCAGCTCTGCTGCTCCAGCGCCGCCGTCAGGCCGATCAGCAGATCCTGCGTGACGAGGTCGGCCTTCTCGGTGGCCTCGATCCGCTCCCGCAGCCGGCCGATCGCCGTGTTCAACGCCTCCACCAGCAGCGGGACCACCTCCGTGTCCTGCAGCCAGCCCTCCTTCACGGCGGGCAGCGCGCTGGTCTTGGCCACCGTTTCGACGCGGCCGTCAGGGGTGACGCCGAGGGACGCCGCGCGCTCCGCGACCGTGTCGGCGTACGAGCGGGCCGTGTCCACGACCTCGTCGAGCTGAAGGTGGATGCTGCGGAAGCGCGGGCCCACGATGTTCCAGTGCGCCTGCTTCGCCAGCAGCGAGAGATCGAGCAGATCCACCAGAGTGCCCTGCAGGGCGTCGCCGGTCACCTGACGCGCTTCGTCGGTGAGCGTGCTCTTCACCACAGACATGCCGTTCCTCTCCTCGATGCTTACGGAGTGAACGGGTGCCCGGTGTCCTGGGTGAAAAACGGGACCATGAGCGGCATCACCGCGCGACCCGGTCCAACAGCTCGGCCGCGCCGAGGGTGTTGATCACCCGCTCGGCGGGGACGCCCGCCTTCTCCGCCCGCGCACAGCCGAGGATCTGCCAGTCGAGCTGCCCCGGGGCGTGAGCGTCGGTGTCGATCGCGAAGTCGACCCCCGCGTCCAGCGCGACCCGCAGCAGTCGCATCGGCGGATCCAGCCGCTCCGGCCTGCTGTTGATCTCCACGGCCGTGCCGTGGGCGGCGCAGGCCCCGAAGACCTTCTCCGCGTCGAACTGCGACTCCGGCCGACCCCTGCCCGTGACCAGCCGGCCCGTGCAGTGACCCAGGATGTCGACCAGCGGGTTCTCCACCGCCTTGATCATGCGGCGGGTCATCTTCGCCTTCTCCATACGCAGTTCCGAGTGGACCGACGCGACCACGAGGTCCAGCCGCTCCAGCAGCTCCGGCTCCTGGTCGAGCGAGCCGTCCAGGAGGATGTCGCACTCGATGCCCGTGAGCAGCCGGAACGGCGCCCACTCGCGGTTCAGCTCGGCGACGATGTCCAACTGCTCGCGCAGCCGCTCGGCGGACAGCCCCCGGGCGACGGTGAGCCGGGGCGAGTGATCGGTGAGGACCGCCCACTCGTGCCCGAGAGCGATCGCCGCCCGGCCCATCTCGTCGATGGGGCTGCCGCCGTCCGACCAGTCCGAGTGCAGATGGCAGTCGCCCCGCAGCAGCGCTCGCAACTCGGATCCGCCGTCGGTGAGCGGCGCGGACGCCTCCTCCTCCAGCCGCTGGAGATAGCCGGGTACGTCACCGGCGAGAGCTTCCCGTACGACCTTCGCGGTCTTCGGGCCGATGCCCTTGACCTTCTCCAGCGTTCCCGCGGCCGCCCGCTCGGCGATCTCCTCCCGCGACATCCCGGCCAGTGCGGCGGACGCGGTGCGGAACGCACGGACGCGGTAGGTCTCCGCGAGTGAGCGCTCCAGCAGAAACGCGACCCTGTCGAGTGCTGCCCGCGGATCCATCCCGGCTCCTTCGTGAACTGCGGCTGCTGCCCCCACTGTCACCCGCACCGGCGGCGACGGCACGCCGAAAAGACGCTCTCGGGGACCGACTGCGGGTTTGGACGCGAACAGACGTGCAACACGCAGTCGGGAGGAGCCATGGCTGATTCAGCAGAGAACACACAGAACAAGAGCCGGAACGAGACGTCCAAGCCGGGGCCGATGGAGGTGCTGCGCAAGGCGCGCGCACAGCTGGCGGAACTGACCGGCCGTGAGACCGAATCGGTCTCGTCGTTCGTGCAGGCGGACGAGGGCTGGTCGCTTGAGGTCGAGGTGGTCGAAGTGGCCCGCGTCCCCGACACGACAAGTCTTCTCGCCACCTACGAGGTGAGCCTCGACGAGCAGGGCGAGCTCAGCGGATACCGGCGCATACGCCGCTACGAGCGTGGCAGGCCCGACCCCAGATAGTCGCCGGCCGCCACGCACGACATCACATAAGGAGGGCTGGCATCCATGACAGTAGTACCGGCACAACAGCAGCAGCAGGGACGAGGCGGAGGCTCCAGCGGTCTCTACGACGTCCTGGAACTCATCCTCGACCGGGGTCTCGTCATCGACGCGTTCGTACGCGTCTCCCTGGTGGGCATCGAGATCCTCAAGATCGACATCCGTGTCGTCGTCGCCAGTGTCGACACGTATCTGCGCTTCGCCGAGGCGTGCAACCGCCTCGACCTGGAAGCCGGCCCGCGCAAGGACCCGGGCCTGCCCGACCTGGTCGGTGAGATGACCGAGTCCGGCGCCCGCGGCAAGACCAAGGGCGCGCTCTCGGGAGCCGCCGAGACCATCTCGGACTCCTTCCAGCAGGCGCGTGACGAGGCGAAGAGCGAATCCAAGCCGCGCAGCACGCGCACCCGGCGCCCCGCGGCCCGTAAGAAGGAGGAGGAGACGGAGTGAGCACGTACGTCTACGGCATCGCGAAGAGCTCCCACCCCAGCCTCCCGGAGAAGGCGGACGGCATCGGGGAGCCGCCGCGGCCCGTCCGCATCGTCCGTCAGGGACAGCTGGCCGCACTGGTCAGCGACGCGCCCGAGAACCTGAGGCCCAAGCGGCGTGATCTGCTGGCGCATCAGAACGTCCTGCGTCAGGCCGGCGAGGCCGGTGCGGTACTGCCGCTGCGGTTCGGCGGCGTCTCGCCCGACGACGAGACCCTGGCCGCCGTACTCGCGGAGCGGGAGGAGCACTACGTCGAGCGGCTGAGCGCTCTCGACGGCAAGGTCGAGTACAACGTCAAGGCCACGCACGACGAGGAGGCGGTGCTGCACCGCGCCCTCGCCGACGACCCCGCACTGCGGGAGATGGCCGAGGCCAACCGGGCGGCCCAGGGCGGCTCGCACGAACAGAAGGTGCAGTTCGGCGAGCGGATCGCGGCGGCCGTCCAGGCCCGCGAGGTCCGCGACGCCGACCTGGTCCGGGCGGCGCTGGAAGCCGTGTGCGAAGAGGTCAGCGCGGGCCCGCAGAGCGTGGGCTGGCTGACGAACCTCTCCTTCCTCGTCACCCGTGACCGCAGTGCCGGCTTCGTGAATGCGATCGACGCGCTCCGCGTCGACCAGCCGCACCTCGTCCTGACCGTGACCGGCCCTCTCCCTCCGTACAGCTTCGTGGAGTGAGTCATGGGCCTCCTCCGTGAACTGCTGCTTCTGCCCGCCGCCCCGGTGCGCGGCACCTTCTGGGTGCTGGGGCAGGTGGTGGACGAGGCGGAGCGGCAGTACTACGACCCGTCGGCCATTCAGGCCGAGCTGGCCCGGCTCGAGCAACAGCTCGAGGCGGGCGAGATCGACGATGCCGAATTCGACCGCCGCGAGGACGAACTCCTCGACCGGCTCGAGGCCGTGCAGAACAGAGAGCAGGGACGATGAACAACAGGCTGACATTGGGCCTCGCCGTTGGTGCGGGGTACTTGCTCGGGCGAACGAAGAAGGCGAAGCTGGCGTTCGCCGTCGGCACCCTGGTGGCCGGCAAGAGGCTGCAGCTGAGCCCGAAGGCCATCGGCCAGTTCGTCACCCAACAGCTGCAGAACAACCCGCAGTTCAAGGAGATCGGCGACCAGCTGCGCGAAGACATGAACGGTGTCGGCAAGGCTGCCACGGGCGCCCTGCTGAACCGGCAGCTCGAAGGCCTCGCCGACCGGCTGCACGGCCGGACGCTGGACGTGCAGGACCGGATCCAGGGAGTCGTCCCCGGCGGCGGTGACGAGGAAGCGGACGAGAGCGCCGACGACGAGGAGCACACCGGGAGCCGGGGCCGCTCCGCGGCCGCGGAGGCCTCCGAGGACACGGAGGACACGGATCGCTCCGCGCCCCGCAAGAAGACGGCGCCGCGCAAGAAGACGGCATCCGCACGTCGGTCCGCGACCGGACAGGCGTCCGGCACCGCCCGGCGCACCACGAAGAAGGTGGCGGCGAAGAAGACCACCACCGCCAAGAAGGCCGCCTCGAAGGGGGGCCGCAGCCGTGGCTGAGAAGCAGAGCGTGCTGAGCGGGGACAACCCCGCGATCCAGCGGCTGAAGGAAGAGCTGCAGAGTTTCCTGGCGGCACAGGCGCAGCAGACGCTGATGTCCGCCGGACGCAAGCTCGGGCAGACCACGGTGAAGCTCAACGACATCGCGGACGGCAAGAGCCCCGGCTTCGCCAAACTCGCGCTGGAGGGCGGCCGGAAGGTCGCCGAGGGCAAGGGCCCGCTGCGCAGCGCCGTCGAACTGGGCGCCTCGCACCTCAAGGACAACGTCACCGAGGCCTTCAAGAAGCTCGGCGGCAAGGGGAAGTCCAAGGGCGGCGGCGGCAAGAAGCCGATGGTGATCATCGAGTCCGTGGATGTGGGTGTCCCGGTCCGTGACGCCTACGACCAGTGGACGAGATACCAGGACTTCTCGACGTTCGCCAAGGGTGTCGAGAGCGCCGGCAGCGCCGACGAGACCACGTCGGACTGGAAGGTCAAGGTCTTCTGGTCCAGCCGCAGCTGGAAGGCGCGTACGACCGAGCAGGTACCGGACTCGCGTATCCAGTGGACGTCCGAGGGCGCCAAGGGCACCACCAAGGGCGTCGTGACCTTCCACGAGATCGGCGAGAACCTCACCCGGGTGCTGCTGGTCATGGAGTACTACCCCAAGGGGCTGTTCGAGAAGACCGGCAACATCTGGCGCGCCCAGGGCCGCCGGGCCCGGCTCGACCTCAAGCACTTTGCCCGCCACATCTCCCTGCGTGGCGAGTCCGACGAGGGCTGGCGCGGCGAGATCCGGGACGGCGAGGTGGTCGTCAGCCACGACGACGCCGTCGCGGAAGAGGAGCAGGAGCAGGACGAGAACCAGCCCGAGGACGCGTACGAGGACGAGGACCTTCCCGAGGGGGAGGTGTCGGAGGGGGACGAGCCGGAGGACGAGTACGTCTACGAGGACGAGGAAGAGCCCGTCGACGAGGACGAGGACGAGGCGGCCGAGGAAGAGCCCCTCGACGAGGCGGACGAGGACGTCGACGAGCAGGACGAGGACACGGCCCATGAGTACGCCGGGTCCGGAAGCCGCGGTCGCCGATGACCACGCCCGGCAGGCTGCCCGACCCCTACGGCTCCGGTGGCGGTGCGAACCTCGCCGACATCCTCGAGAGGGTGCTCGACAAGGGCGTCGTCATCGCCGGAGACATCCGTATCAACCTCCTCGACATCGAGCTGCTCACCATCAAGCTGAGGCTCATCGTCGCCTCCGTCGACAAGGCGAAGGAGATGGGCATCAACTGGTGGGAGGAGGACCCGGAGCTCTCCACGGGTGCCCGCCGCGACGAGCTCGCCGCCGAGAACGAGCGCCTGCAGCGGCGTATCGCCGAGCTGGAATCGTCGTCCACGGCAGTCGAGGGCCGCCACGAGACAGTGAAGGACACCAGGGACACCGCATGAACGAACTGCGCTATGTGTACGCCGTGACCCGGCCCTTCCAGGCCGCGCTCCCCAAGGACCTCGTGGGCGTGGCGGGCGCCCCGGCGTACGCACTGGGCCACGGCGACCTGGCCGCCGTCGTGTCGGCGGTCTCCGCCGACGACTTCGACGAGGTCCCGCTGAAGGACAACCTCGAGAACCTCGACTGGCTCAGCGACACCGCTCGTGCCCACGAGACGGTGGTGGCCGCCGTCGCCTCGGTCGCCTGCCCGCTGCCGCTCCGGCTCGCCACCGTGTGCCGGGACGACGACGGCGTACGGCGCATGCTCGACGCGGACCGTGAACGGTTCCGGCGCACGCTGGACCGGCTGGACGGCAGGGTCGAGTGGGGCGTCAAGCTGTACGCCGAGGCGACGGCGCCGGCGGTGCCGGACGCGTCCGGCACCGCCCCCGCCACCGGCCGTGACTATCTCCGCAGGCGGCTGCAGGAACGCCGTACCAGCGAGCGCTCCTGGGAGTCCGCCGACGCGGTGGCCCGCCGCCTGCACGAGGAACTGTCCCGCCACGCGGAGGCGGTGCGTCTGCACCGGCCGCAGCAGGGACAGCTCGCGGAGTGCCCGGGCCAGAACATCCTCAACGCCGCCTATCTCGTGCCGCGCGAGGACAGCGCGGCCTTCGTCGAGACCGTGAACAGCCTCAAGCCCGACGAGCCGGGGCTGCGCGCCGAGCTGACCGGGCCCTGGGCGCCCTACTCGTTCGCGGGGGAGGAGGGCGACGGATGACCTCCGGCGATTCCACCGTTCTCGCGCAGCGCCAGGTCGCCCTGGTCGATCTGCTGGACCGGCTGCTCGCCGGCGGCGTGGTGATCACCGGCGACGTCACTCTCCGGATCGCCGACGTCGATCTCGTACGGATCGACCTGAACGCCCTCATCAGCTCGGTCACCGAGCAGGTGCGGTCCCCCTGGGAGGCAGCGCCATGAGCGAACCCCGCAAGCTCGACCTCGACCCCGACACCGTCGAACGCGACCTCGCCAAGCTCGTCCTGACCGTGGTGGAGCTGCTGCGCCAGCTCATGGAACGCCAGGCTCTGCGCCGGGTCGACCAGGGCGACCTGACGGAGGAGCAGGAGGAGCGCATCGGGCTCACCCTGATGCTGCTGGAGGACCGCATGGGTGTACTGAGGGACGAGTTCGGACTCGAACCCAGCGACCTCAACATCGACCTGGGGCCGCTCGGGCCACTGCTGCCGAGGTCCTGACGGTGCCGCCGGACTCCGATGCCGGACGGCGAATCACCCGTACGGACCCGACGTCCGGGGGAAGGAACCCTGCATGAACGCACCGAAGGGTCGCGCGGCGGTCTTCGACGTCGACGGCACGCTCGCCGACACCAACCATCTCCATGTCACCGCCTGGTGGGAGGCGTTCCGGCAGGCCGGCCACCGGGTTCCGATGCGGGAGATCCACCGGGCGCTCGGCCTGCCGAGCGGGGAACTGGTCGCCCACCTGCTCGGCGACGACCGGGACACCGGCGAGGACGACACGGTCATCGCCGCGCACAAGGTGCTGTACGGAACCTGCTTCGGCCGCCTGGCGCCGCTGGACAAGGCGGCCGAACTGCTGCGGGAGCTGGCCGACACCGGGTGGACCATCGTCCTCGCCACCTCCGCCGCGGGCCGCGAGCTGGAAGCACTGCGCCATGCGATCGACGCGGACGACGCCATCACCGCGACGACCAGCGCCGACGACGTCGAGAAGGGCAAGCCGTCGCCGGAACCGGTCGAGCAGGCCCTCGAACTCGCCGGCGTCCCGGCGGAGCGCGCGGTCTTCATCGGGGACGCGGTCTGGGACATGAAGGCCGCGACCCGGGCCCAGGTGGTCGCCGTCGGGCTGCTGAGCGGCGGGATCCCGCGGACGGATCTGGAGGCGGCAGGCGCCACCGCCGTGTACGAGAACCCGGCGGACCTCCTGGAGCAGCTCGGGCGCAGCCCTCTCGCGGAGCTGGAGCGGCGCCTGTACGGCTGACACCCCGACGGCCGCCGCGTGGGCCCGCGCGCTTGTGCGCTTCTCCGAAAACCGCCGCGTACCGTGACGGCATGATCTCAGCGGGCAGTTCAGACACATGAGCACCACGGAAAGGCCGAGCGGGCCGCGACTCCGCAACATCGTGGGCACCAACCATCGACGCCGGGGCCGGTGAGCGCGCACGATCAACGGGATGTCAGAACTGCGCAAGCCGAGGCGAGTACCGGTGGCCGAGCTGGCCCGCCGCTGGTATCGCGAGCCCGTCGTCGTCCAGACGCTGCGCTCGACCGCCGCGGCCACCATCGCCTATGTCGTCGCCCTGTGGCTGAGCAGCGAGCCCGCCCCGCTCACCGCGCCCCTGACCGCACTCCTCGTGGTCCAGGTGACGCTCTACTCCACGCTCACCACCGGCATCAGACGAGTGAACGCCGTCGTCGCCGGGGTGCTGCTCGCCATCGGCTTCAGCGTCCTGGTCGGGCTCAGCTGGTGGAGCCTCGGCCTGATCATCCTCGCCTCGCTGGTCGTCGGCCGCATGGTCCGCGTCAGCGAATTCGTCCCCGAGGTCGCGATCAGCGCCATGCTCGTACTCGGCGTCACCCGGGTGGCCGACACCGCCTGGGACCGGGTGCTCGAAACCGTCATCGGGGCGGTGGTGGGGCTGCTTTTCAACGTGGTGTTCGTGCCCCCGGTGTGGGTCGGCACGGCGGGGGAGTCCATCGCCGATCTGGCGCGACGGATGCGCCGGCTGATGCTGCGTCTGGGAGAGGAGCTCAACAGCCCCGTCCCCGTGGAGGCGGCCGCGGCCCGGCTGCACGAGGCACGCCGGCTCGACCACGACATCGCCGACGTGGACGCGGCGCTGCGGCAGGCCGAGGACAGCCTCCGGTTCAATCCGCGCGTGAAGGAAGGGATGTTGCACCGGGTCGTGCTGCGGACGGGGCTCGACACCCTGGAGATCTGCGCGGTGGTGCTGCGCGTCCTGGCCCGCACGATGACCGACCTTGCCAAGGAACGCGGCGGGCAGAGTCTCTTCCCGCCCGAGGTGGGCGTGGCCCTCGAGGAACTGCTGTCCCATGTCGCCGACGCACTCGTCAGCTTCGCCGTCCTCGTCACCACGCAGACGAGCGACGCCGCCGAGGCCGCCGAGGGCCGGCTGGCGGGGGAGCTGGAGGCGGCGGCGGCAAGCAGGGAGAACGCGGCGCAGCTGCTGCTCCGGGGCGTACAGCGCCACCCGCGCCACTGGCAGCTGCACGGCGCGCTGCTCACCGAGGTCGACCGCATCCTGGACGAACTCGCCCTGGAACACCGCTCCCAGCGTCTGATGGAGGAGCTGGACCGCAGCGCACGGGAGCAGCGGGAGAAGTACCCGAGGCTGGCCGCGGCGCGGCAGTGGGTCGTGGACAAGCGGCGGGAGCGCGCTGCCCGCTGACCGGTCCGGGCCGCCGCCCGTCCCGGACCGTTTACCGGGTTTGACCATCGGGTACCCGCATGCGGCGCCGCGGGCGGTGACGGAAGGCCGCCCTCTCAGGAGGCAAGGCCCATGAGCCGGACCGCAGATGAGACCACCGGGACCATCACCACCAAGGTTCCCGCACGACTCGACCGACTGCCCTGGTCACGATGGCACTGGATGATCGTGATCGGGCTCGGCACGGTGTGGATCCTCGACGGTCTGGAAGTGACCGTCGTCGGCAACATCGCCAGCCGCCTCTCCGAGGACGGCAGCGGACTGCCCATCAGCGACGCCCAGGTCACCGGCACAGCGGCGGCCCTGTATGTGGCGGGCGCCTGCTCGGGTGCGCTCTTCTTCGGCTGGCTCACCGACCGGTTCGGCCGCAAGAAGCTCTTCCTCATCACGCTGGCGGTCTATCTCGCCGCCACCGCGCTGACCGCGGTCTCCTTCTCGGTCTGGTGGTTCTTCCTGTTCCGCTTCCTCACCGGCTTCGGAATCGGCGGTGAGTACGCGGCCATCAACTCGGCCATCGACGAACTCATCCCCAGCAAGTACCGCGGCCGCGTGGACCTGATCATCAACGGCAGCTACTGGCTGGGCGCCATGGGCGGTGCGCTGCTCTCGGTCGTCGCCCTCAACACCGACATCTTCCCCAAGGACCTCGGCTGGCGGCTCACGTTCGCCCTCGGCGTCGTCCTGGGACTCGTCATCCTGCTGGTGCGCCGCCATGTACCGGAGAGCCCGCGCTGGATGTTCATCCACGGCAGGTCCGAAGGCGCGGAGAAGCTCGTCGAAGGGGTGGAACGCGAGATCGAGGAGGAGACCGGACGGCCGTTGCCCGAGCCGGAGACCGAGATCACCATCGAGCAGCGGCGCAGCGTCGGCTTCCTCGAGATCGGCCGAAGCGTCTTCCGCGACTACCCCAAGAGGGCGACCCTCGGCTTCGCGCTCTTCATCGGGCAGGCGTTCCTCTACAACGCGATCACCTTCGGCTTCGGCTCGATCCTGGTGAAGTTCTTCGACGTCTCCAGCGGTTCGACCGGCTACTTCTTCGCCGCGATCGCCTTCGGCAACTTCCTCGGCCCGCTGGTGCTCGGCCGACTGTTCGACACCTGGGGCCGGCGCCCGATGATCGCGGGCACCTACATTCTCTCGGGGCTCCTGCTCTTCGTCACCGCCTGGTTCTTCAACAGCGGATGGCTGAACGCCACGACGATGACCGTGTGCTGGGCCGTGGTGCTCTTCTTCGCGTCGGCCGGTGCCAGCTCGGCGTATCTCACGGTCAGTGAGGTCTTCCCGATGGAGACCCGGGCGATGTCGATCGCGTTCTTCTACGCCATCGGCACCGCGGCGGGCGGTATCTCCGGACCGCTGCTGTTCGCGAAGCTCACGGAGAGCGGAGTCGTCGGCGACGCCGTCCTCGCCTTCTGCGTGGGGGCGGGGCTGATGGTGCTCGCGGGTCTGGTGGCCGTGTTCTTCGCGGTGGCCGCCGAGGGCCGGTCCCTGGAGGACATCGCCACTCCGCTGTCGGCCGTGAAGGCGAAGGGATCCGAACCGCGGGGCAAGACCGATGACCTGAGGAAGAAGCCTTCCGGTGGACCTCCCGGCGCGCCCGCCGTATGACCGTGCGGGCGTTTTGCCGCGGGCATGCCGGGCACTGGGGGTACATCCGGGCAGACGCCCGGAGGGCGGGCCCACTGGCGGTGGTGGTGGGGCCCTGACAATCTCGACAGAACGCGCCCCGTGCGGGGCGGCGACCGGACGCACGCAGGAAAGGCAGGAGAGCCCCATGGTGTCGGGAGATTCCGGGCAGCCACCGGGGGAGGGGCCCGTGGACGGCCGCTTCGGTGTGGAGGTGAGACCGGCTCCCGGTGCCGAAGTCCTTGTGATCTCGGGTGAGCTCGACCACGACACGGCCGAGCCGTTGCGAGAAGCACTGCAGGCGAGCGTGGAGCGGGCGCCGAAAAGGATTCTGGTCGACTGCGCGAACCTGCAGTTCTGCGACTCGACCGGACTGAACGTCCTGCTGAGGGCGCGGCTGGCCGCGCGTGAGGCGGGCAGCAGGCTGGAGCTGGCCGCGCTCCGCCCACCGGTGGCGCGCATGTTCGACATCACCGGTGCGTACGAGGTTTTCCGTGTGCACGCCGGCCTGGAAGAGGCTCTGGCGGACGAACGACCTACCTAGCGGAGGGGCTGATGGGCGCGAGCCTCCGCGGACAGGGGCAGACACGACGGCTGGCCCTGTTCGGCACCAAGGGCGTGGTGAGCCGCTGTCGCGACTTCACCGCCGAAGCACTCACCGACTGGGGCTGGACACCCGCCGACGGCGAGCGCAGAGCACTTTCCGAGGATGTCCTGCTCCTGGTGTCCGAGATGGTCACCAACGCCTGTCTGCACGCAGGCGGGCCCACCGAGCTGGTGCTGCACCACAGCGGTGAACGGCTGCGGATGGAGGTCGCGGACACCAGCCCCGAGCCGCCACGACCGCGCAGCCGGGAGGTCTCCCTGCCGGGCGGTCACGGTCTGGTCGTGCTGGAGCGGCTGTCGCAGAGCTGGGGCTGGGCGCCCCGGGGTGACGGCAAGATCGTCTGGGTGGAGGTCACCTCACCGTAGACCGCGTCCGTGCCCTGCGACGGGCCGCAGGTTCACCCGGCGCGGGCCACGGGGCATTCGCCGGACGGCACGTCCTCGAGCAGCCCCGCCCGGAGCCCGGCCAGAATGCGGGCCAGCATCCGTGACACATGCATCTGGGAGACGCCGAGCCGTTCTCCGATCTCGGACTGCGTGAGCTCGTCGGAGAACCGCAGGGACAGGACGAGCCGGTCCCGGTCGTCCAGCGCGGCGATGAGCGGCTTCAGGGACTCCAGGCACTCGACGATCTCGTACGACCCGTCCTCGGCTCCCAGGCTTCGGGTGAGCGTGTTCAAGGCGCCTTCGTCGTCGCTCGCGGGAACGTCGAGGGAGCGGGCCACATAGCCGTTCGCGGCGCGCTCGCCCTCGATGACGTCCTCCTGCGCGACATGGAGGTGGTCCGCCAGCTCCCGGGTGGTGGGAGTGCGTCCGAGGTCCTGCTCCAGCCGGTCGAAGGCCCTGGCCAGATCGATCCGCAGCTCCTGGAGGCGGCGCGGTACGCGCACGGCCCAGCTGGTGTCGCGGAAGAACCGCTTCATCTCGCCGATGATCGTCGGCAGGGCGAAGCACGCGAACTCGACCCCGCGATCGGTGTCGAACCGGTTGATCGCCTTGATCAGACCGACCGTGCCGACCTGGATGATGTCCTCCATGGGCTCGGCCCGGTTGCGGAACCGCGTCGCGGCGAACCTCACCAGGCTGAGGTTGAGCTCGACCAGGGTGTTGCGCACGTACGAGTACTCCTGCGTGCCCTCCTCCAGCATCGCCAGGCGCTGGAACAGCGTCGTCGACAGGGCTCGGGCGTCCGCCGTGCTGAGGGAGGGCAGCGCGGCGGGATCGGGGATCCCGCTGATCGCGGGGGCCGCGTCCGGTGCCGGGCGGCGCGCCTGCGGCGCCTGCGTTCGGGTTCTGCGGGCGGTGGGAGCGATGCGGGAGGACATGAGGCTCCTTCGACGGGGGCGGAGGCCTTCGCCGCTGGCTGCAGCGGGACCGTCGTTCGAGCATCTTGTGGGGGAAAGGCACCATTCTAGTGCTTTGATGCATGGCAGTGGGGAAGCCGCAGTACATGACCAGGCCGCAGGAAGTCCATGTGCTGCCCACCGGCCTCCGTGTTCCCCTGGAGGGCGGGCCCGGCGAGGTGAGCAGATGCCGTGATCTGACCCGCCAGGTGCTCCGGGAGTGGTTCGACCTGTCACAGCCGGCCGCACAGACCGCCGCGGAGGACGCTCTGCTGCTCGTCTCGGAGGTCGTCTCCAACGCCTGCCGGCACGGCGACTCCCCATCCGAACTGGGGTTCGATCGCAGTCCCGGGCGGCTGTGGGTGCAGGTCGGCGACACGAGCCCCGTACGTCCGAGGCCGCATGGACACCATCACCCGGCGCAGGCGTCCGGCCATGGCCTCTACCTGCTCGAACGGCTCTCCGCCGGCTGGGGCTGGCTGCCGCACGGCAACGGCAAGACGGTCTGGTTCGTGGTCGTCGTTCCGCAGTGAACATGGCTGCGCCGTTCCGGGTGTCGCCGGGATGGGGGCATGCCACAGTGGTGTCGAAAGCCGCTGTTCACACGGTCAGCACCCCCTTTCGCACCGCGGGTGCCGTGAGTCATGACAGGCGAGGTCAGCGATGGATGTGCCCGAGCCCGCGCCCGATCCGCGCCGAGGGCCCCCTCCGGACCGGCTCAGCGAGGAGGGACTGCGCAAGCTCCTCGCCGGGCTCACCGCCGTACGCGACGGTGATCTGTCCGCGAGGCTGCCCGACGACGCCGAAGGGCTGCTCGGCGAGATCGCGACCGTCTACAACGGCATGGTGGAGCAACTGTCGCTGGTCACATCGGAGGTCACCCGGGTCGCCAACGAGGTCGGCGGGCAGGGACTGCTCGGCGGTCATGCGCGCGAACCCCGGGTGAGCGGTGTGTGGCGTGAGCTCACCACCGGCGTCAACACCATGGCGGACAACCTCACCTCGCAGGTCCGCAGCATCGCCCAGGTCGCCACCGCCGTGGCACGCGGAGATCTCACACAGAAGATCAGGGTGGACGCGCGCGGGGAGATCCTGGAGCTGAAGGAGACCATCAACACGATGGTCGACCGGCTGTCGTCGTTCGCCGAAGAGGTCACCCGGGTCGCCCGCGAGGTGGGCACCGAGGGAAACCTGGGCGGCCAGGCCACGGTCCGCGGAGTCTCCGGCACCTGGAAGGACCTGACCGACAACGTCAACTTCATGGCGAACAACCTGACCAACCAGGTTCGCAACATCGCCCAGGTGACGACCGCCGTCGCCCGGGGCGATCTCACCCGCAAGATCGACGTCGACGCGCGCGGGGAGATCCTGGAGCTCAAGACCACCATCAACACCATGGTCGACCAGCTCTCCTCGTTCGCGGCGGAGGTCACCCGCGTGGCAAGGGAGGTCGGCAGGGAGGGGCGGCTCGGCGGACAGGCCGAGGTCGAGGGCGTGTCCGGCACCTGGAAGCGGCTCACCCAGAACGTCAACGAGCTTGCCGAGAACCTGACCCGCCAGGTGCGGGCCATCGCCGAGGTGACCAGCGCCGTCGCCGAGGGCGACCTCACCCGGTCCATCACGGTCGAGGCGCCGGGCGAGGTCGGGGACCTCAAGGACAACATCAACGCGATGGTCGAGTCGCTGCGCGAGACGATCAAGGCCAACGAGGAACAGGACTGGCTCAAGACCAACCTCGCGCGCGTCTCGGGCCTGATGCAGGGCACCCGCAGCCTGCCCGCGATCGCCGAGCTGATCATGGACGAGGTGCCGCCGCTGGTGTCGGCCCAGTACGGCGGGTTCTTCCTCACGCGCGACAGCACCCGCGGCCCCGAGCTGGTCATGACCGCCGCGTACGGTTCCCCCGACGACCCGTCGGGCGGCCCCCGCACGTTCCTGTTCGGCCAGTCGCTGGTCGGGCAGGCCGCGAGGAGCCGCCGGACGATCGCGGTCGAGGAACTGCCGCCCGGCTATGCGACCGTCATGTCCGGCGCGGGCAGCATGGACCCGAGCAGCCTGGTCGTCCTTCCGATCGTCGTCGAGGACCAGGTGCTGGGAGTCATCGAACTGGCCGCCCTGCGGCCCTTCACCCCCATCCACCGCGACTTCCTCGAGCAGTTCATCGAGACGGTCGGTGTGAATGTCAGCTCGCTGATGGCCAATCTGCGCACCGATGAACTTCTGGGGCAGTCGCAGCGGCTCACGGCCGAACTCAGCGCCCGTTCGAAGGAGTTGCAGGCCCGTCAGGAGGAACTGCAGCGCTCCAACGCGGCGTTCCGCGAGAAGGCCGCGCTCCTCGCCGACCGCAACCGGGACATCGAGCAGAAGAACCTGGAGATCGAACAGGCCCGCCAGGAGCTGGAGGACCGCGCGCAGCAGCTGTCCCGTACCTCCATGTACAAGACCGAGTTCCTGGCCAACATGAGCCATGAGCTGCGGACGCCGCTGAACAGCCTCCTGATCCTGGCCCAGTTGCTCGCCCAGAACCTCGAGGGCAACCTCACCGAGAAGCAGGTCGACTACGCCGAGGTCATCCACTCCGCCGGTTCGGACCTGCTCCAGCTGATCAACGACATCCTCGATCTGTCGAAGGTCGAAGCGGGCAAGATGGACGTCCATCCGGAACAGTTCGCCCTGCGTCAGCTGCTGGACTACGTCGAGGCGACCTTCCGGCCCGTGGCGGGCGAGCGCGAGCTGGACTTCCAGGTGGTCGCCGCGGCGGACATCCCGGCCGAACTGACCACCGACGAGTCCCGGTTGCGGCAGGTGCTGCGCAATCTGCTCTCCAACGCGCTGAAGTTCACCGAGCGGGGCAGCGTCGAACTCCGCGTGGAGAGCGCCACCGAGGACGAACTGCCGCCCGCCCTGCGGGACAGCGGCCCGACCCTCGCCTTCCGTGTCCTCGACACGGGCATCGGCATTCCCGCGGGCCGCCTGCAGAGCGTCTTCGGAGCGTTCCAGCAGGGCGACGGCACCACCTCGCGGCGGTACGGGGGCACCGGCCTCGGCCTGTCCATCAGCCGGGAGGTCGCCCAGCTCCTCGGGGGCACCATCACCGCCGAGAGCACACCGGGGGAGGGCAGCCGGTTCACGCTGTACCTGCCGGTCCACGCCCTGGCCGCACCGCGGGTGCCCGCCGGTGACGAGCCGGCGCACGGCAGGGCCGAGAGCCGGCGCCACCCGGGCGAGACGGCGGGCGGGCCCACCGTCCTGGTCGTCGACGACGACACCCGCAACGTGTTCGCGCTGACCGAGGTTCTGGAGCACGAGGGAATGACCGTGCTCCAGGCAGGCAGCGGACAGGCCGGCATCGACCTGCTCGAAGCGCACGGCGAGGTCGACCTGATCGTCATGGACGTGATGATGGCCGGCATGGACGGCGTCGCCACCATGGCGGCCATCCGGCGGATCCCGCGGTTCGCCGAGGTGCCGATCATCGCCGTCACGGCGAAGGCGATGCCCGGCGACCGCGCCGAGGTGCTGGCCGCCGGCGCCAACGACTATGTGTCCAAGCCGGTGGACACGGACCACCTGACGGCGCGCATCCGGGTCTGGCTGGAGGGCGACCGCTGACCGGAGCCCCGCGTGCCGCCGTCAATGGACGCGTACGCCGATGAGGCTCGTGTCGTCGTCGGTGTCGCCGGTGGCCCCCCTCAGGAGGCGGTCGACCTGCTCGTCGACCCCGCAGTCGCTGAACGTCTCCGCCAGCCGCAACAGCGCCTCCAGTCCCTCGTCCAGCGCGTCGTGACGCCGCTCGATGAGCCCATCGGTGAAGAGCAGCAGGGTGTCGCCCGGCTCGAGCCGGGTGACCGTCTCCCGGTACGTGGCGCCCGGTGAGGCGCCGAGCAGAATGTTCCGCGGCGGCTCGAGCAGCCGGCCGCGTCCCCCGCGGAGCAGCAGCAGCGGCAGATGCCCGGCGCTGGCCCAGCGCAGCGTGCGGTCCGCGGGGTCGAAGAGCGCGCACACAGCGGTGGCCGTCGGATGCCCCTGCGCATGCAGGGTGACCTCGTTCAGCCAGGCCATGAGACGGGCGGGCGTGTGCCCGGTGAAGGCCAGACCCCGCAGCGCGTTGCGCAGGGCGACCATGCCCGTGGCGGAGTCGATGCCGTGCCCGGCGATGTCGCCGACCGCCACCAGCACCTTGCCGCTGGGCAGCGGAAGCACGTCGTACCAGTCACCGCCCACCCGGTACTCCTGGACCGCGGGCCGGTAGCGTGCCGTCGCCTCGAGCCCCGGCAGCATCTGCAGGGTGGGCATCTCGGGGACGATCGCCTGCTGCAGCTGGAGCGCCAGCCGGTGCCGCAGGGCTGCTTGCGCCTGCACGGCCGTCAGCTGGTCGAAGGTCGCCGACAGAGCGACCTCGGTGTGGTACTCGGCCGAGACGTCCTGGTAGACGCCGGTGATCCCGGTCAGCACACTCCGGTCGAGCAGAGGTTCGGCGGTGATCCGCACATGCCGCAGCCGGTTGTCGTCCCCGACGATGCGCAGAACCGCGGCAGCACCCTTGTGCCGGGCCGTCAGATTCATGAGCAGCTCGGTCAGTTCCGCCTCGTCCTCGGGGTGGATCCGCCGGTGCAGCTCGGTGACCGGGACCGGTGACGCGTCCCTGGACATCCCGAAGATTCCGTACGCCTGCTCGCCCCAGGTCGACGTGCCCGTCACCAGGCGGTCCTCGAAGGGCGCGATCCCCGGGAGCCTGGCGACGGCCAGGGCGGCCGAGATCCCCCGGTCGCTGCTGGTGTGCCACAGCACGACGGCCCGCTCGGTCCCGACCGGCAGGATCCGCACGTCGAGGAGGGGATCGGCCGTGCCGGCATCGCGCAGGGCCGGCAGCCGGGGCACGCGCTGCACCGAGGTGCTCGCCCACGCCTGCCCGGCGAGACGCCCGACGTCGGCGTGCAGCCGGGGGAGCACCCGGGCAAGGGACAGTCCGGCCGGTCGTGCGGACGTCCTCAGCGTTTCGACGGCGGCCTCGTTGGCATGCTCCACCGTCAGTGCGCCGGTCTCACGGTCCCGGAGCAGGGAGAGCGCCGGATGGGCCATCGCGTCCAGCAGATCGTCGAGAACCGGGGAGGGCGAGACCTCCCAGTCGGCGGCCGTCAGCACCCGCGCGGCCACGTCCATCAGGTCCGACAGCGCACGGCGTACGGGCTCGTCCAGCTCGCCGCGGTCCGGCCACACCGCCAGCGCCACCCCGACGGTCTGCCCGCGCAGCCGCAGGGGCAGCAGGGCACGCGTCGCCTGCGGGCCGGGGCCGGGGAGTACGGCATCGGGCGGCAGACCGGTGGGCAGCCAGAGGGGCGAGTCCTCGAGCAACGGCACCCGGAACGGCGCGGGGAGCGACGGCGGAATCCACTGCCACTGGGTGGCCTCCGTGGCGCTGACACCGGCGTGCCCGGCAAGCTGAAGGCAGCCGGACTCCGTCAGCCGCCACAGCCAGAAGCTCTCGACGCCGAGCGGGACGAGACCGCCGTCCAGGAGGGTCGCCGCGGCCTCGTCGACACTGCGCCGGGCCTCCGCGGTGGTTGCGGTCCGGCGCGTGCGGCGGGCTTGGGCGTCCGCCGTGTCCCGCCCGTCGTCCGGAGCCGCAGGCGCTGTCACCGCGATGGTGCCCGCCACGCCGTTGACGATGTCGGCGGCGAAGTCCTCCGGGCTCAGCCCCGTCTCCCCGGCCAGACGGACCAGATGCTCCTCGGCCTCGGGAGGCGAGGACTCCAGTTGTGTCGCCAGGATCCCGGTCGCCAGATCGAGCAGATGCCGGCGTACGAGCTCGGCCCGCAGCTCCGCGTTCTCGGCGGAAAGGGAGGCGACGGCCGCGGACAGATCTTCCTGCTCGTCGTACGGAACGGAAGAATCCTGCGCAGGCATGATCAGAAGGTCTCCCATCCCGGGCAGGTGGCCACGACACCGCGTGATCGCATCCTCCGCTCCGGATTCTACGGGCGCGAGCCCGGTACGGCACGGCCTGCGGAGGGCGCCGCCCGATTGCGTGAACGTCCCCGACCGGCCAGGTCCCGGGTGTTTCGCCCGGGATGATCGAGGTACCCCGACAGCACGTTCCCTTCGCGCGAGGAAACCAGGCGCCGGACGGTTGGGCCCATCAGCCCCCGGCGCCGCCCGGGCGGCGCTCAGTCGCGGCCGGTGAGAGTGAACAGGGCTCCGTCGGGGTCACGGACCGCGGCCTCCCGGCCTTCCCGGGTCACCCGCTGCGCCATGACGGTGCCGCCGTGCTCCCGCACGGCCGCAACCGTGGCATCGAGATCGGAGACCGGGAAATGCACATCCCACCGGGGGCGGAGCAGCGGATCGGGCGCCGCTCCCGTCGCACCGGAGCTCAGGCGGGCCAGCACATGGCCGTTGCTGTGCAGGACGACCTCGTCGTTCTCGTAGCTCACGTCGCAGCCGCCGGGACGGTCGCCCGCCCAGTCCAGGACCTCTCCGTAGAAGATCGCGGCGTCGAAGGCGTTACGGGTCCGCAGCAGGAGCCAGGCGGGTGCGTCCTTGTGCCCGGACTGCCAGTTGGGGATGAGCGCCCCCTCCCAGATGCCGAAGACGGCGCCGTCACGGTCGGCGGCCAGCGCGCCGCGTCCCAGCGAGAAGGCGAGCGGGCCGACGGCGACCGTCCCGCTCCGCTCGCGGATGCGCGCGGCCGCCAGGTCCGCGTCGCCGATGGCGAAGTACGGGGTCCAGGTGACGGCGACCTGAAGCCTGGGGGCCAGAGCTCCGATACCGGCGACGGGTCTGCCCTCGTGGAAGGCGACGCTGAATTCGTCCCCGAGGCCGCCGCGGCGGAACTGCCACCCCAGAACGGAGCCGTAGAAGTCCTGGGAGGCCTTCAGGTTCCGGGCCATGAGGCTGACCCAGCACGGCGCGCCGAACATGTCCGCACTCGAGATCGTGCCGGGGGGCCGGGCGGGTCGCTTCTTCTCGTCCATCGCTCTCGTGTCCTGAGGTGTGCGCGGCGCCCTCGGCATGCCCGGGACATGAGGCCGCGAACCTGGGGGCCGGGTGCGACCGGGATCGGGCCGCACCTCATCCTCCCCTCAGGCAGGCGTCCCCGCGAGTCGCACCGAGGCGCGCGGGAGGACCGAGGCGCGCGGAGGTTCCGAGTTGCATTGCCTCCCGCGAGAGGGCCGGATAGTGCGGTGAGGCGGGTACCCGCAGGCTCAGGAGCACACACGGAGCCCGCGCACGGAAGGAGACGGCTGCCATGACGCAGTCCGACAACCAGTCCAGAGGCATCGACGCGGAGCGCCTGGGGGAGCAGGAGCTTCTCCGGGAGCTGGAGAACATCCACCGGAGCCGGCACGACACCTTGCTGCACGGCTCGCCTGCCGCGCTCGCCGCCCACACCACCCGGATGGCGCAGCTGGAGGCGGAGTACGTACGCCGTCACCCCGACCGCCCCGTATCCCCCGGCAGGACCCGGGCGGGCGCCCGGGCACGGTCGGGAGAGGACCCGGAGGCCAAGGGAGCCGAGTGAGGGCCGGCCCGCGCTCCCGGGGGTGAGCGCGGGCCGCGGTGTTCAGGCCGCACGGATGCCGGACCTCAGCTGCCGGAGTGACGGGCGAACACCTCGGTGAACGCCGCCTCGAACGCCTTGAGGTCGTCCGGCTTCCGGCTGGTGATCAGCGTGTTCGGGCCGCTGTCGCAGATCTTGACCTGCTCGTCCACCCAGATGCCGCCCGCGTTGCGGATGTCCGTCCGCAGGCTCGGCCAGGACGTGAGCGTGCGCCCGGACAGCACATCCGCCTCGACCAGCGTCCAGGACGCGTGACAGATCGCCGCGACCGGCTTGCCCGCCTCGAAGAAGGCGCGTACGAACGCGACGGCCTGCTCGTCGGTCCGCAGGAGATCGGGGTTGGCCACCCCGCCCGGCAGCACCAGGGCACCGAAGTCGTCCACCGTCGCGTCGCCGACGACCTGGTCCACCGGGAAGGTGTCCGCCTTGTCGAGGTGATGGAAGGCCTGGATGCGGCCCGGCTCCGTGGAGACCAGCGACGGGATGTCGCCGGAGTCCGTGACCGCCTGCCACGGGTCGGTCAGTTCGATCTGTTCGGTGCCCTCGGGCGCCACCAGAAACGCGATCTTCATGGGTCGCTCCCTTCGCTCCTTGATCGGTCGTTCAGTTGTTCCTGTCCGCCATGCTGATGTCGGCGAGCGCCGACTGCGGATCCTGCGCGACGGCGAGGTCCCCGATGCTCACCATGCCGAACGGGCGCCCGGCCTCGACGACCGGCAGCCGGCGCACCGCGTGGGTCCGCATGAGCCGGATCGCGGTCGAGACCTCCGCGTCGGGATCGATGCAGACGGGGTCCGCGCTGCACACCGATTCGGCGCTCACGGTCGCCGGGTCGATGCCGTCCGCGACCGCCCGCAGAACGATGTCGCGGTCGGTGACGACTCCCACGATCCGGTCGCCGTGGCGACCAGCACGTCTCCGACGTCCAGCGAACGCATCAGGCGCGCCGCCTCGACGAGTGAGGCATCCGGACGGACCGCCGTGACCCCGGCCGTCATCACTTCCCTCACCAGCTGTGCCATTGGCTCCTCGCCCTCTTCGTCGCGGGGGAGTCGGACGGTCTCCGACGTCGCTCGCAGTACCCGCCGTCGGCGGTCCCATGCGAGGTGCGGGGAGATCGCTGCGCACCCGGCAGCCACAGCGGGTTGCGGGGGATATCGGGGTCGGGCGCGGGTACCCGCGAGAGACCAACCGTCCGTACAGGAAAGGTGAGTCAGATGGGTCTGGGTGGCTGCATCATCCTCATCGCCGTCGGCGCGATCCTCACGTTCGCGACCGACTGGGAGATGAAGGGCGCCAATCTCGATGTGATCGGCCTGATCCTCATGGCCGTGGGCATCATCGGCGTCGTCACGTTCAGCAGCATCGCCAAACGCCGGCGCGTCGTCGTCCCGCCCACGACGCCCGTGGTCGACGAGGGGCGCGACCGTCGGTACGAGTGAGGGGGCGCCCGTCCGGCGGTTTGGCGGGAGGGCCCATGGGCACTCGCCAGGCCCGAGCACCATCCCGTCCACGCCGGAGCCGACCGTGAGCCGGAGTCGATCGTGAATCGCACCCGCGTCGTCGTCGTAGGGGCCGGGTTCGCCGGTTTCCAGGCCGCCCGCACGCTCTCCCGGACCCTGCGGGACAGAGCCGAGATCGTCCTGCTGAACCCGACCGACTACTTCCTGTATCTGCCGCTGCTGCCGCAGGTGGCCGTGGGCATCCTGGAACCCCGTCGGGTGACGGTCTCGATCCCGGATGCGCTGCCGGGGGTGCGTCTCGTGCTGGGGGAGGCCGACGGTGTCGATCTGCCGGCCCGAACGGTCCGCTACACCGATCCGGAGAACGGACAGGGGGAGCTGCGGTACGACCGGTTGGTTCTCGCCGTCGGCAGTGTCAACAAGCTGCTGCCGGTACCGGGCATCGCCGAGCACGCGCACGGTTTCCGCGGGCTGCCCGAAGCGCTGTACCTGCGCGACCACATCACCCGGCAGATCGAGCTGGCCGCCTCGGGTCCCGCGCGCCAGAGCGCTGCCCGGCGGACCTTCGTCGTCGTCGGCGCGGGCTACACGGGCACGGAAGTGGCCGCCCAGGGCAAGCTGTTCACCGACGCCCTGGCGCGCAGGCAGCCCTCCGGGGGTGATGCCCGCCCGCCGCGCTGGGTCCTGCTCGACATCGCCGAACGCGTGCTGCCGGAGCTGGACCGCCGGCTCTCCACGACCGCTGACCGCGTGCTGCGCAGCCGGGGTGTCGAGGTGCGGACCGGAACCTCGGTCGAAGAGGCCACCGGCTCCGGAGTGCGGCTGGACGACGGTGAGTTCGTCGATACGCGCACCCTCATCTGGTGCGTCGGCGTCCGCCCCGACCCGCTGGTCACCGCTGTCGGACTGCCCGCCGAGCGCGGCCGGCTGCTCGTGGACGCCACACTGAACGTGCCGGGTCACCCCGAGCTCTTCGCCTGCGGCGACGCCGCCGCCGTGCCGGATCCGACCAGACCGGGGGAGTACACCCCGATGACGGCCCAGCACGCCTCGCGCCAGGGGAGGCTGGCCGGCCGCAATGTCGCCGCGTCCGTCGGCCACGGTGAGAAGCAGCCGTACGACCACCACGACCTCGGGTTCGCCGTCGACCTCGGTGGCGTCCAGGCAGCGGCGAACCCCCTGGGCGTACCGCTGTCCGGGCCGCTCGCCGGAGCGGTCACCCGCGGCTACCACCTCGCCGCCATGCCGGGCAACCGGGTGCGCGTCGCGGCCGACTGGCTGCTCGACGCCGCACTGCCGCGTCAGTCCGTCCAGCTGGGCCTCGTGCGCTCCGGATCGGTGCCGCTGGACAGCGCGTCGCCGGAGCCGGCCAGGATGCCGGGCGGTTCTTCCAAGGAGCACTGAGATGCGTAACGAACAACTGGCAGAGCTGGGGCAGCAGTTGCGGGTGGACGCCGTCCGCGCCGCCGACGCCGCCGGGTCCGGGCATCCGACGTCCTCCATGTCGGCCGCCGATCTGGGTGCGGTGCTGCTCGCCAACCATCTGCGCTACGACTTCGACCACCCCGACCATCCGGGCAACGACCGGCTGATCCTCTCCAAGGGACATGCCTCGCCGCTTCTCTACGCCCTCTACCGCGCGGCCGGCGTGATCGACGACGAGGAACTGCTCACGTTCCGACGGCTCGACAGCCGTCTCGAGGGCCATCCCACCCCCCGGCTGCCCTGGGTGGACGTGGCGACGGGATCGCTCGGGCAGGGGCTGCCCGTCGGCGTCGGCACGGCCCTGGCCGGCAAGCGGCTCGACCGGATCCCCTACCGGGTGTGGGTGGTGTCCGGCGACAGCGAGATGGCCGAGGGCTCGGTGTGGGAGGCCGTCGAGCAGGCGGCGTACGAGCAGTTGGACAACCTGACGCTGATCATCGACGTCAACCGGCTCGGGCAGCGCGGGCCCACCCGCCACGAGTGGGACCTCGACGCCTACGCCCGCAGGCTGGACGCCTTCGGCTGGCACACCGTCGAGATCGACGGACACGATGTGGGCGCCATCGACTCGGCGTTGGACGAGGCGACGGCCACGGTCCGCCGGCCCACCGCGATCATCGCCCGGACCCACAAGGGCCGCGGCGTCGGGGAGGTCGAGGACCGCGAGGGCAAGCACGGCAAGCCCCTGCCGGACGCCGAGCAGGCCATCGCCGAACTGGGCGGCCCGCGCTTCATCGACGTCAGGGTGACACCTCCGCCGGCGGCGCAGGTCCTGTACGGATCCAGCACGGGACGGCCGGAGTTGCCGAGGTACGACATCGGGTCGTCGGCCGCTCCCCGCGACGCCTTCGGCGAAGCGCTTGCCGCTCTCGGATCCGTACGGCCGCAGGTCGTGGTCCTGGACGGCGAGGTCAGCGACTCGACGCGCACGGAGGCCTTCGCCAAGGCGCACCCCGACCGCTTCTTCGAGTGCTACATCGCCGAACAGCAGCTCGTGGCCGCGGCGGTGGGGATGCAGACCCGCGGCTACATTCCGTACGCCTGTTCCTTCGCCGCTTTTCTGACACGCGCCCACGACTTCGTGCGGATGGCAGCCGTGAGCGAGGCCTCGATCAACCTGATCGGCTCGCACGCGGGCGTCACCATCGGGCAGGACGGGCCGTCCCAGATGGGACTCGAGGATCTGGCGATGTTCCGGGCCGTGCACGGCAGCACGGTGCTCTACCCCTGTGACGCCAACCAGACCGGACACCTGGTGGCCGCCATGGCCGACCTGCCGGGCATCAGCTATCTGCGCACCACCAGGGGCGACCTGCCGGTCGTCTACGGCCCCGACGAGGAGTTCCCCGTCGGCGGCTCCAAGGTGCTCCGCTCGGGCGGGAACGACCGGGTCACGGTCGTCGCCGCCGGAGCGACCGTCCACGAGGCGCTCCGGGCGGCCGACCAGCTGGAGGCCGAGGGGATCGGCCTGCGCGTCGTCGACCTCTACTCGGTCAAGCCGGTCGACGCCGCCACACTGCAGGAGGCGGCCGACGTCACCGGCTGCCTGATGACGGTGGAGGACCACCGTCCGGAGGGCGGCATCGGCGACGCCGTGGCAGATGCCCTGGCGGACGGCCGTCCGCTGCCGCGCCTCGTCCGGCTCGCCGTGCGGAACATGCCCGCGTCGGCGACCCCCGAGGAGCAGCTGCACATGTCCGGAATAGACGCCGAATCGATCGCGGCCGCGGTACGGCTGCTGGTGGGGGAGGCCATGGTGCGCTGAGCCGGCGCGCCACCACCCAGGGAGGCAGGATGAGCACGCACAGCGTGCGGGCAGGACGGCACACGGTGGACATCCACCGGCCCGACAAGTTGCTGTTCCCCGAGGACGGGCTCACCAAGGAAGACATCGTCGGCTACTACCGCCGTGTCGCTCCCTTCATGTTGCCGCACCTCAAGGACAGGCCGCTGATGCTGGAGCGGCACCCCGACGGCATCGGCGGCCTGCGCTTCATGCAGAAGCAGACGCCGGACAGCTACCCGGACTGGGTCCGCCGTGTGGAGGTCGCCAAGGAGGGCGGGACCGTGGTCCACACGGTCTGCGACTCCACGGCGACCCTGCTCCACCTGGCCGACCAGGCCTGCATCACCTTCCACCGCTGGCAGTCGAAGGCGGCGACCCTGCACCGTCCGGACCGGATGGTCTTCGACCTCGACCCCGGTGACGACGACTTCGAGACCGTGCGCCGGGCCGCGGAACAGCTCGGTGAACTCCTCGGTGAACTACGTCTGCCCTCCGCACTGATGACGACCGGGTCCCGTGGCCTGCACATCATCGTGCCGCTGTCGGGCGACGCGGACTTCGAGGAGGTACGTGCCTTCGCGCAGGACGTCGCCGCGAAACTGGCCGAGCGGGATCCGGACCGGCTGACCACCGCCGTACGCAAGGCGGCCAGGGAGGGCCGGCTGTTTCTGGACACAGGGCGCAACGCCTACGCACAGACCGCCGTCGCGCCCTATTCGATCCGCGCCAAGCGGGGGGCGCCGGTCGCTACTCCGATCACCTGGGACCAATTGAAGGACCCCGAGCTCACCGCCCGGCGCTGGACCGTGGCCGATGTGCTCGAACAGGCCCGCACGAAGCCGTGGGAAGGGCTGCTGTCGCACGGCCGGGCACTCGGTCCCGCCCGTAAGCGGCTCGATTCCCTGAGCTGAATACCATCGCCCGTGCATCAGTGCTCGCTGCTTGAACGGTCAACCTGAGTGGTTGTTTGGTGCCGCATTCCGGGGGCAGGCGCATTTTGTGCTTCGGACCGGAGGCACGCTCGCGGAGCGGTATCACGCCCCTGGCGCGACAATGAATCCGTATATCCGCGGTCGCAACCATCCCCGTTGGCACCGTGAGGGAGTGGCGCAGATGATGCGCACACACGCGAGCACGAGGCATCCGCACGACGACGCACCCGACACCCAGGCCGCCTTCGCGAGGCTGGCCACCCTGCCGGACGGTCCCGAGCGCGACGAACTGCGGCAGGAGCTGGTGAACGCCTGGCTGCCCATGGCGCGGCGGCTCGCCGGCCGGTTCAGGAACCGCGGTGAGAACCTGGAAGACCTGTGCCAGGTTGCGGCACTCGGTCTGGTCAAGGCCGTCGACCGCTACGACCCCGACCGCGGCACCGTCTTCGTCAGCTTCGCCGTGCCCACCATCACCGGCGAGGTGAAGCGCCACTTCCGCGACCACATGTGGACCCTCCATGTGCCGCGGCGCGTCCAGGACCAGCGCAACCGGGTCCGGGCCGCACAGCACGAACTCGCCCAGACCGCGTCCGGCCATACGCCGACGGAGGCGGAGATCGCGGCCGAGGCCGGTCTGACGCTGGAGGAGACCAAAGCGGGCCTCGAGGCCATCGGTTCGTTCACCACGCTCTCCCTGGACGCCGAGATCCCCGGCAGCGACCGCGGGTACACGATGGTGGACGCCATGGGCGGCCCCGACCCCTCGCTCGATGTCGTCGTCGACCGCGAGGCCGTCAAGCCGCGACTGCGTCAACTGCCCGAGCGGGAACGCCGCATCCTCTACATGCGCTTCTTCCGCGACATGACCCAGAGCAGCATCGCCGAGGACCTCGGTATCTCCCAGATGCATGTGTCGAGGCTGATCAGCAATTCATGCGACCGGCTGCGCCGCGAAATCATGCAGGACGCCGCATAGTCTGCCGCGCCGGAATTCGGACGTGCACGCATTCACACCGGACACAGCAGGAGGTTGTCGATGGCGCAGGAGGAGGCCGGCCGCAAGCGCGGGCGGGAGGAGACGGAGGAGGAAAGGGCCGACCGGCGGTGGGGTGAACTGCTGCAGGAACTGCGTGTGGCCCAGACCGGCGTCCAGATTCTGTTCGGCTTTCTGCTCACGGTCGTCTTCCAGCCACGGTTCACCGGGCTCTCCCAGACGGATCAGGACATCTATCTGGCCACCGTGATGCTGGGCGCGGCGACGACCGGCGCGCTCATAGGACCGGTGTCGTTCCACCGGCTGGTGACCGGCCAGCGGCTGAAGCCGCAGACCGTCGTGTGGGCCTCCCGCCTCACTCTCGTCGGACTCGGCCTGCTGCTCTGCACGATGGCCTCCGCCCTGCTGCTCATCCTGCGCGTCGCCCTGCACAACACGCTCGCCATCTGGCTCGTGGCCGCCATGGTCCTCTGGTTCGTCATCTGCTGGTTCGTCCTGCCGGCCTGGACGCGGGCCCGTTACGCAAACGAGGCCGAACCGGAGCCTGAGCCCGATCCCGCCCCGAAGTCCGGTTCCGCGCCACCGTCGGACGGGTTCTGACGGGGTATCCCGGGACAATCTCCGCGAACGATTCCGCCGCCGGCAGGGTTCACGCCAACTGCGCCGACACGCCCACGCCGTGGGGATACGTGAGTGCTGCAAGAGATAGGTGGGGTGGGTGCACATCCCTGGGGGTCTGGCGGTACTGTGCGCGCACCGCCAGAAGGGTGGCGCGGCAACAGTGGAGGAATCAGTGACAACCAGCAACAGATCGTGGCGGCGTTCCGGGGCACTCATAGCGGTGGCGACCGCCGGCGTCTTCGGCGTCGGCCTGGCTGCCGGTCCCGCGCAGGCGCACACTCCGGTGTGGGAGGCGACCTGCACCGACGTGAGTGTCGACCTCACCAACTACGGTTCCAGGTCCGAGAACACCGTGACGATCACCGTGGACGGCAAGGACCTGCTGCCCACCGAGAAGTTCCAGAACGACTTCCACAAGAAGATCGAGCTCCCCAAGCACGACAAGGAACTCACGCTCCGCCTCATCGTGAAGGCGAGCGACGGCGACAAGTTCTCGCGCGACGAGACCAAGAAGGCGCCGGTGTGCGAGGACAACAGCACCCCGACCCCGACGCCCACGCCGACCCCGTCGGACACGCCCAGCACGTCCGCGCCGACCCCGTCGGAGGCGCCCAGCACCCCGGCGGCCCCGGCCCCCAGCACCAACACGGATGACCTGGCCGAGACCGGCTCGTCCAGCTCCACGCCGCTGATCGCCGGCGCTGCCGCCGTGGTCATCGTCGCGGGTGGCGGCATCATGTGGGCCGCGCGCAAGCGTCGCAACGCTGCCTGATACCGGACTTGGGCGCGCGCCCGCGGGTGCGCGCCGACGAAGTTGAACGAGAGGCGGGCCGGACGTCGGAAGACGTCCGGCCCGCCTTGTGCGTGGTCGCAGGTGTCCGGTGTCCGGTGTCAGGCGACGGCCGGCGTGTAGTGGCTCGCCTCGTCCCCCTCCACGACCCGGCTGGGTGTGCCGTCGACTCCGACCGGGACATCGCCCGCCACCGTCACGCGGTGCAGCAGGCGCGGCAGGTCGCCGTAGTCGTCGGGGGCGTAGTGCTGGGTGATCCGGTTGTCGAACAGGACCAGGTCACCGGGTGCCCACGTCCAGCGGACGACGTTCTCCGGGCGGGTCACATACGCCTGGAAGATCCGCAGCAGGTCACGCGACTCGGAGGGCGAGAGGCCCACCAGGCTCTGGGCGAACCCGCCGATGAACAGACCGCGTTCGCCCGACTCGGGGTGCACCCGGACCACCGGGTGCGCGGTGCGGTACCTGGTGGACACGAACCGCCGGCGGTGCTCGGCGGCCTTCTCGGACTTCGGCTCGGCATAGTCGTAGGCATTGGTGTGCACGGCCCACAGCCGGTCGGCCAGCTCGCGCAGCGGCTCGGGCAGATCCTGGTAGGCCGCCGCGGAGTTGGCGATCAGCGTGTTGCCGCCGTAGGGCGGAACGACCAGGCTGCGCAGCGTGGACGCCTTGGGCGGGGTGCGGACGAACGTGACATCGGTGTGCCACTGGTTGGCGCGGATGCCCTCGTCGCCGTCGACGGGCAGGATGTTGGGCTGACCCTCGACGGACGGCACCGTGGGGTGGGCGGTGGTGAGTTCGCCGAAGAGCGAGGCGAAGCGTATCTGCGCCGCGTCGTCGAGCTCCTGATCGCGGAAGAAGAGCGCCTTGTGCTCCAGGAGCGCCGCGTTGATCTCGGCGACGATCGCGGGCTCGAGCTCGCGGGAGATGTCGACGCCGAGGATCTCCGCGCCGATGCGGCCGCCGATCCGGCGGATGTCGAAACCGGTTGTGGTCATGCGGGTGCTGCCTTTCGGTGAGGTGAGCGATGCGGACGGGAGGTGGAAGGGGTCACGGGGCTGCGACGGCGGTACGGCCCGCGGGACGCTCCAGGCCGTAGTGGTCGCGCAGGGTGCGCCCGGTGTACTCGGTACGGAACAGGCCGCGTTCCTGCAGGAGCGGGATGACCTGGTCGACGAAGTCCTCGAGCCCGCCCGGCAGATACGGCGGCATGATGTTGAAGCCGTCGGCGGCGCCCTCGGTGAACCAGATCTCCAGCTGGTCGGCGATCTGCTCGGGCGTCCCGGCGAAGACCCGGTGGCCGCGACCGCCACCGAGGCGGGCGATCAGCTGACGGATGGTGAGTTCCTCGCGCCGGGCGAGCTCGGCGACCAGTGTGAAGCGGGACTTGTTGCCGTTGATGTCCTGCTCCTCGGGGAGCTCGGGCAGCGGGCCGTCCAGCGGCAGTCCGCTCAGATCCGTGCCGAGCATCCCGGACAGCTGCTGCAGACCGTACTCCGGCACCTGGAGCCCGGTCAGTTCGTCCTCCAGCGCCAGGGCCTCGGCCTCGGTCGCACCGATGATGGGGCAGATGCCGGGCAGGATCCTCAGTTCCTCGGGCCGGCGGCCGTACTTCGCGAGCCGGGACTTGAGGTCCTTGTAGAAGGTCTGGCCGTCGGCGAGGGTCTGCTGCGCGGTGAACACCGCCTCCGCGTACCGGGCCGCGAACTCCTTGCCGTCCTCGGACGATCCGGCCTGCACGAGCAGCGGATATCCCTGCGGCGAGCGCTGGACGTTGAGCGGGCCGTCGACCCGGAAGTGGGTTCCGCGGTGGTTGATCGGGGCGACCGCGCCCTCCTCGGTGTAGGCCCCGCTCTCCCTGTCGATGACGGGCGCGTCGTCCCGCCAGCTGTCCCAGAGCTTCTTGGTCACGTCCAGGAACTCGGAGGCGCGCTCGTAGCGCAGCGCGTGCTCCAGATGCTCCTCACGGCCGAAGTTCCTGGCCTCGGCGACATTCCCGGAGGTCACGATGTTCCAGCCGGCGCGTCCGCCGCTCAGATGGTCCAGCGAGGCGAACTTGCGCGCCACATGGAAGGGTTCGTTGAACGTCGTGGAGACGGTGGCGATCAGGCCGATGTGCTCGGTGGCGACGGCCAGCGCGGACAGCAGGGTCAGCGGCTCGAACCCGCCGACCGCGTTGAAGCGGGCGTTGCCCCACAGGGCGACGCCGTCCGCGAGGAAGAGCGAGTCGAGCTTGCCGCGCTCGGCGGTGCGGGCCACCTCCTGGAAGTAGGAGAGATCGGTGATCCGCTCGGGCTGGGTGCGCGGATGGCGCCAGGCCGCGTCGTGGTGGCCGACGTTCATCAGGAACGCGTTGAGGTGGAACCGGCGTGGGGTCTCGGCTGACATCGACTGATTCCTCTAGTTTCCGGTGGGGGTGCGCCAGGAGGTGAAGCGGCGTTCCAGGGCCACGAGCAGCTGGTTGAAGGTCACGCCGATGGCGGAGATGGTGATGATCCCGGCGTACATCTCGGGGATCGCGAAGTTGAACTGCGAGGCGTTGACCAGATAGCCGAGACCGGCCTTGGCTCCGACCATCTCGGCGGCCACCAGGACGAGGATCGCGACCGCTCCGGCGAGCCGGATGCCGGTGAAGACCGTGGGCACGGAGGCCGGCAGGATCACCTTCTGGAAGATCCTCGGTGCGGGCAGATCCATGGACTTGGCGAGCCTGAGCAGCGTCGGATCGACGGTGCGCACAGCGCTGATCGTGTTGAGCAGGATCGGCCAGGTGCACGCGTACAGCACGATGGAGACCTTCGAGGTCTCGCCGATGCCGAGCAGCAGAACGAAGACCGGCAGCAGCGCGAGCGCCGCGGTGTTGCGGAAGACCTCGAGCAGCGGCCCGAGCAGATCCGCGAGCGGCCGGTACCAGCCGATCAGCAGGCCGAGCGGAACGGCGACGACCACGGCGAGCCCGAAGCCGGCCAGCGAGCGACCGAGACTTGCCTGCGCGTGCTCGGCGAGCTGCCCGTCGGCCAGCAGCTGCCACCAGGCGACCGCGACCTCGGAGACCGGCGGGAGGAACGTCCTGTCGACCGCGCCGATCCTGGGTGCGATCTCCCAGACCGCCAACAGCACCGCGATGGCGACGGACTTGGTGACGACGGTCAGCACGGCGCGGCCCGTGCGGCGGGCCACGCGGGCCGACCGGCTCTTGCGTACGGAAACCGGGCCGGCCGCTTCGCTGATCGGCGGCGCCTCGGGTGCCTTCGCGAGCGATGTACCGGTCGCCGTTGTTTCCTCGGTGACGTGTTCGGTGGTGATGCTCATGGCGTCACGGCCTCCCTCTCCTCTTGCTGAGCACGGCTGACCTCGTCGCGCAGCAGGCTCCAGATCAGATGACGGTGGTGCGCGAACGCCGGTGTGGAGCGCGGGTCCGCGTCGGCGCTGCGGTCGCCGAGCTCGATCGGTACGACTTCCTTGATCCGGCCGGGGCGCGAGGTGAGCACCGCGACCCGCTGCCCGAGGTGGACCGCCTCGTCGACGCCGTGCGTGATGAACACGATCGTCCTGCCGGTGCGCTGCCAGATCCGCACCAGTTCGTCCTGGAGCGACTCGCGGGTCTGGGCGTCGAGAGCCGCGAACGGCTCGTCCATCAGCAGCACATCGGGGTCGTAGGCCAGGCTCCGGGCAATGGCGACGCGCTGGCGCATCCCGCCGGAGAGCTCGTGCGGGTGCCGGTCCTCGAAACCGGTGAGACCGACGAGGGCCAGATACTCCCGGGCCCGATCCGCCCGTTCGCGGCGCGGCACCCGGGTGGCCTCCAGACCGAACTCCACATTGCCCTGGGCGGTGCGCCAGGGCAGCAGGGCGTACTGCTGGAAGACGATCCCCCGGTCGAGACCCGGTCCGGAGACGGGCTCGCCGTCGAGAAGGATCCGGCCCGACGTCGGCTCGGCGAGCCCGCCGAGGAGGTCGAGGAGGGTCGACTTGCCGCAGCCGTTCGGACCCACGACGACCAGGAACTCACCTGGCGCGACATCGAAGTCGATACCGTCCAGCGCCGTCACGGGCTGCCGCCTCCCGCGTACGGGAAAGGTCTTCCCGACGTTCTGGACACTGATTTTCGCGGTCATGCGCCAGCTCCCGGCTTCTTTCCGCTGTTGAATTCATTGGTGTACAGGTCGGTGACCTTCACCTGGCCCGACTTGATGTCGCCCCGCTCGGCCAGCCAGTCCGACCAGTCGGAGATCTCCTTCTCGGCGATACGGCCGCCGGGCGCCGAAATCCCGTAGGAACGCCAGTACTTGAGCGCGTCGGCGGTCTCGTTCCGCTTGCGCTCGGCGACGATCTCGGTCATCTTCGCCACCACCTCGTCGTGCGGGGTGGTACGGGACCAGTCGAGCGCCTTGCCCACGCCGGTGACGAAGATCCTCACCGTCTCGGGGTTCTGCTTGATGAAGCGTTCGGTGAACACGTACGAGCCGGCGCTGAACGGGCCGCGCAGCTCGACGTCGCTGAAGAGCTTGCGTATGCCGCCGCCCTCCAGCGCCTTGTCGCGCAGGATGCCGCCGAGACCGGCCACGTCTATCTGGCGCCGGCGCAGCGACTGCTCGGTGTTCACGGGCGGAATGACGATGCGCTCGACCTGCTCGGCCTCCGAGCGGCTCAGCCCGTTCTTCTTGAGGTAGATGTCGAGAATCGCCTCGTAGTGCGCCCCGAGCGTGTTCATCCCGATCTTCTTGCCGATCAGGTCCCGCGCCGAGCGGATGGGGCTGTTCTGGGTGACGTAGAAGCCGTTGTACGCGTCCTTGTCGGAGCCGTAGTAGCTGATGACGGCCTTGATGGGCGCCTTGCGGGAGGCGAGTTTGACCACCGCCCCGTTGAACGCGCCACCGAAGTCGGTCTGACCCGACGCGGCGGACTGGATGTCCTGAGGGCCGCTGATGGTGTTGCCCACCCAGTCGAGCTTCAGATCTTCCAGATAGCCGAGGGCGGCAGCGAGTTCGGGTGGGGAGACCGCGTCGACCGACCCCTGGTAGCGGAGCGTTCTTGTGTTGCGTGTGCCGCTGCCGCTCGCGGTGCCGCAGCCGGCGACCGCCAGGGCGGAGAGGCCGGAGACCGCGAGAAAGGTGCGCCTGGAGAAGGTCATGTCATTCCGTTTCGGGGTACGCGAGGGTGCCTGAACATTGCGGGGAAAGGGCGCAATGAATTCAGGTGAGTGTTGGAGTGAAAAAGGGCAGGGGAAATCCGTCGGAGGTCCTGCCGGTGGAATTACCGCGCGACGGGGGCGGTGTCGTTCAGCCCGTCGGAAGCCCTGTGTGCAGGGTCGTGCGCGGGAAGGGGGAGGTCAGCTGCGCGTGTTTCAGCGGCCGGCGGCACAGAGTGCGCTGGCGTGCCGTCGAAGGTCGACGTGCAGGCGCGATACGAGAATGTCAGCTTGACTCACATCGGTGAGAATGGCAGCGATTTCCGGTCACGTCAATGTGCCGTGGGAATCGTCTCGCATGGTGAATTGTTACGCCTTTCTTTCACGAATGTGGCCTGGCGTCGGGCGTCAGGAACGCACGACGTCCACCACCCTGACGGCCCGCCTTCTCCCTCGTGTTCCCGAAGCCCTCTGGTGCCTCGGCCCGCGCACCGCGATGCTGTCCGCCGACAGCGCTTACTCCCTGCCCAACCAGTAGGTATCCAGGAGTAGTTGTGGGCCAAGGCAGAGCACAGCGGACCGTCGTTCTGATCGCGGCGGTCTCCGCCCTGGCAGCCGGAGGAATCTCCCCGGCCGCCGCCGATTCCACCCCCGACCCCCGCCCGCGCGACGCCGCCGAAGTACTGCGCCCCGTCGCGCCACCACCCGCGAGCGGGCCGTCCGGCAGCCCGAAAGCCGTTGTGGACGGTGACGGCATCGAGACGGCGCGGAGCTCCCGCCCGATCGCGCCCGGCGTCCGGCTCGCGTCGTACGACCGCCTCGAGTCGGACAAGTGGCTGCGCGTCGACACCCTCTCCGTCGACCTCGACGGCAGCCGTGTCCGGGCCGACTACCTCTCGTCGGGCAAGGTCGCCGAACGCGCGACGGTGTCCGAGCTCGCGGCACGGCACGACCCCGGCCGCGGCCGGCGCACCGTGGCCGCCGTCAACGCGGACTTCTTCGACATCAACCAGACCGGGGCGCCGCAGGGACCCGGGATCAAGGACGGCAGACCGACCCACTCGCCGGCTCCCGGAGCCAATCGCGCCGTCGGCATCGGGCCCCAGGGCGCGGGACGCGTGCTGCAGCTCTGGTTCGACGGCACCCTGACCCTGCCGTCCGGGCAGCACCCGCTCACCGCGTACAACGCCGCCAATGTCCCCCTCGGCGGCATCGGCGCCTACACGCCGTCATGGGGGAGCGCCGACCGTGCGCTGACCGTGGACGCGGCAACTCCCGTCGCCGAAGCGCTCGTACGGGACGGCCGTGTCGTCTCGGTCAGCGACCGGCCAGGCACCGGCCCGATAGCCGAGGGCACCACCGTGCTCGTCGGCCGGGAGGCCGGCGCGGGTCTGCTCACCGCCCTGCACCCCGGCGACCCCGTTTCGCTGGAGTACCGGCCACGCACCGACAGCGGCCCCGTGCCGCGCACCGCGGTCGGCGGCCGTGAACTCCTCGTCGTCGACGGTGTGCCGCTCAGCCACGAGGGCGAGGGCAACAACACCGCGGCCCCCCGCACTGCCGTGGGCTTCTCCCAGGACGGCCGCGCCATGCAGGTCGTCACCGTCGACGGGCGCCAGGCCGACAGCGGCGGCGTCACCCTCACCGAACTCGGCCTGATGATGAAGCGGGCCGGAGCACACAGCGCCCTCAACCTCGACGGGGGTGGCTCGTCCACCCTCGTCGCCCGTGAACCCGGCAGTGACGCGCTTCAGGTGGAGAACAGCCCGTCCGACGGCAGCGAACGCACCGTGCCCAACGGCCTCGCGCTCACCGCCCCGGACGGCAGCGGACAGCTCCGCGGCTTCTGGATCGAGACCCGCACCCCCGCCGCTGCCGCCCCGACGGCAGACCCGGTCAAGGGCGGTCACCCCGAGCGGGTGTTCCCCGGGCTGACGCGCCGGCTGACCGCGGCCGGGTACGACGAGACGTACGGCCCCGCCGCCGGCACCCCGCGCTGGCACTCCCTGCGGCCTTCGGTGGGCCGGGTCGACGAACACGGGCTCTTCCGCGCCGGCGCCGGCGGCCGGACCCTGATACGCGCCGAACGCGCGGGCGCCCAGGGCAGCACCGAGCTGACCGTCCTCGACGACCTGGCGCGGATCGAGCCCACCACCCGTCGCGTCGGGCTGGCGGACGCCGGGGCCACCGGAACTTTCGGCATTCTCGGGCGCGACGCGCAGGGCAACAGTGCGCCCGTCGAACCGGCCGATGTGGAACTCACCTACGACCGGGCGCTGTTCGACATCCGCGACAACAGCGCCGGCTCGTTCACCGTCACCTCCCGCACCGGCAGGGGCGCCGGCCGGATCACGGCGGAGGTCGCGGGGGTCACCACCACGCTGGCCGTCGGTGTCGGCCTCACCGAACAGCAGGTGACCGAACTCGGCGACGCGGCGTCCTGGACCTTCAGCCAGGCGCGCGCGAGCGGTTCGGTCGCGGCGACGCCTGACGGCCACAGCGGCACCGGACTGGAGCTGACGTACGACTTCACCCAGTCGACGGCCACCCGCGCCGCCTATGCGAACCCACCGCAGGCGATTCCGGTGTCCGGACAGCCCCAGTCGTTCACGCTGTGGATCAACGGTGACAGCAAGGGCGCCTGGCCGACCCTGCATCTCAAGGACGCGGCAGGCTCCGACCAGTTGCTGCGCGGACCGTATGTCACCTGGGCCGGCTGGCGGCAGGTCACCTTCGAGGTGCCGCCGGGAGCCGCGATGCCGCTCTCGGTGCACCGCTTCTACCTCGCGGAGACGGCGGCGGCCAGGCAGTACACCGGGAGGATCGTGATCGACGGACTTGGCGCCCAGGTCCCGCCGGCCGTCGACCTGCCCGAACAGCCGCGCGCCGCCGACCCGTTGATCGCCCCTGCGGCCCGCACCGAACGCAGGGACTGGCGGTTCGCCGTCATGTCCGACGCGCAGTTCGTCGCCCGCGACCCCGACAGCGCGATCGTCCGGCAGGCCAGGCGGACACTGCGCGAGATCAAGGCCGCTCGGCCCGACTTCCTTGTCGTCAACGGCGACCTGGTGGACGAAGGCACACCCGCGGACCTGGCGTTCGCCCGCCGGGTGCTGACCGAGGAACTGGGCAGCGAGCTGCCCTGGTACTACGTGCCGGGCAACCACGAGGTGATGGGCGGGAAGATCGACAACTTCATCGCCGAATTCGGCCCCGCCCACCGGGTTTTCGACCACCGGGGCACCCGCGTTCTGACCCTGGACACCTCCGGCCTGACGTTGCGGAGCGGCGGCTTCGAGCAGATCAAGGCCGTGCGGGCCCAGCTGGACGCGGCCGCGAAGGATCCGGCCGTCGGTTCGGTGCTGCTGATCGAGCACGTACCGCCGCGCGATCCCACCGTCCAGCAGGCCAGCCGGCTGACCGACCGCAAGGAGGCGGCCCTGATCGAGCAGTGGCTCGCCGGGTTCCGCCGTGCGACCGGTAAAGGTGCCGCGCTCATCGGCAGCCATGTCGGTGTCTTCCACGCCGAGCATGTCGACGGTGTGCCGTATCTGATCAACGGCAACTCCGGGAAGGCCCCGGCCGGCCCGGCGAACGCCGGCGGGTTCACCGGCTGGTCGCTCGTCGGCGTCGACAACGTGAGCCGAGGCGAACAGCTCGCCGCCCGGCTCGCGCCCTGGAAGGGACGGCCGGACTGGCTGTCCGTCCAGACGCGCGCCCACCTCGACGCCCTCACACTCGAGGCGCCCGACCGGCTGGCCCCCGGGCAGAGCGCGGACGTCCGCGCGACCGTCCTCCAGGGGACCCGCACTGTCCCCGTGGCATTCCCGCTGAGCGCTGACTGGACGGGATCCCTGAATCTGTACGTCGGCGATCCCGGCGACGCCCGCCCCCGCCATGCGGCCGCCTACGACCCGGCGACGGGACGGCTCACGGCGCTCAGGCCGGGGGAGGTCACGCTCGCGGTGACGGTCGGCGGGGTCACCCGGACCGCCGAGATCCGCGTGGCCGCACAGGTCTCGGCGGCGGAACCCGCCGCACAACCGCACCAGCGGCACGGACCGTGAGTGATCGCACGGCGAGCGGGAAACCGGAATCCATGCCCCCGCTCGCCGTGCGGGATACACCCGCAGCGGGCAGCCTTGTGGATAGCGCTGCGGAGGAGGTGGTTCGCCTTGACCGGTCGGCGGGCCCCGAGCACGGCAGCGCCGGAGGGAGGGGGCAACGGTTCCCACCCCCTCCTGTCACTCGCCCTGGCCGAGATGATGGACGACGTCCAGGCGCACTCCGGGGCCGTGTACCTGCTCCCGCAGGACGGTCAGGTGCTCGACATGGCCGTCATGGCCGGGCTTCCCCGCGCGTTCGCCGCGCCGTGGGAGCGCGTCGCGCTCACCTCACCCGTCCCCGTCGCCGATGCCGTGCGCGAACGGAAGCTGATCTGGGTCTCCGGCGAAGAGGAGATGGCCGGTCGCTACCCACGGATCGCCGTCGTCCTGCCGTATCCGTTCTGTCTGGCGGCCCTCCCCGTCGCGACCGG
Source organism: uncultured Actinomycetota bacterium (assembly GCA_963836215.1). GTDB lineage: Bacteria > Actinomycetota > Actinomycetes > Streptomycetales > Streptomycetaceae > Streptomyces. Next base: position 697,776 of record CAWIIU010000005.1, on the reverse strand, counting down.
GGACACCGTGTACGGCGCCGTCTTCGTCACCTGGCCCGCCTCCCATCCGCCCGAGATCACCGACGTCGAGCGCGACCAGCTCACCGCCGCCTGCGAACGGCTCGCCCTCAGGCTGGAGCGGGCCGCCGCCCAAGGGCGCCCGGTCGCTCCCGAGGCGGACTTCCTCGGCCCTTCCGCCAAGGCGGGCACCACCGGCGCGGCCGAGGCGGTGCAGATGCTCGCCCGGCTGCCGGACGGGTTCTGCGCCCTCGACATGAACGGACGGGTGACCTACGCGAACGCCGCCGCGGCGAGTCTCGTCGGTGTGCCGGCCGCGCAGCTGGTGGGCAAGCACCTGTGGACGGCCCTGCCCTGGATGAACGATCCCGTGTACGAGGACCGCTACCGTGCGGCGCTGGTCAGCCAGGACACCACCTCGTTCGTCGTCATGTGCCCGCCGCAGACATGGCTGCTGTTCCGGCTTCACCCCAGCAGGAGCGGGATCAGCGTGCACATCACGCCCGCGAGCGGCACCGTCCGGGCGGTACCGCCCGAGACGCCCGCCGATCGGCCCGCGAGCCTGATCGCCATCTCCCACATCCTCAATCTCTCCAGCGCACTGACCGAGGCCGTGGGTGTGTCCGACGTGATCGAACTCGTCGCGGCCGAGATCATGCCGGCCGTCGGGAGCAGTGCCCTGGTCATGCTCGTTTCCGAGAACGGCCGGATGAGGGTGCTGGGCCAGCGCGGCTACGCGGACCCGAGCATCCTGGACCGCTTCGACGGCACACCGCTGACCGCGGCGACACCGGGCACCCGCACCCTGGCGACCGGGGTACCCGCGTTCTTCGAGTCGCGCGCGGAGCTCGAGAACGCCTACCCCGCACTGTTCGCCGCCGGGGAGAACCTCGACACCCCCTTCGCCGCCTGGGCCTACCTCCCGCTGATCGCCTCGGGCCGCCCGGTCGGCACCTGTGTGCTCTCCTACGAGAGCGAACACCGCTTCTCCCCGGACGCGCGAGCGGTTCTCACCAGCCTCGGCGGACTCATCGCCCAGGCGCTGGAGCGGGCGAGGCTGTACGACGCCAAGCACGCCCTCGCCCACGGTCTGCAGTCGGCACTGCTGCCGCACACCCTTCCCGCCCTGCACGGCCTCGAGGTCGCCGCCCGCTATCTGCCGGGCACCCAGGGCATGGACATCGGCGGCGACTTCTACGACGTGATCCGCTCCGGGCGCATGGCCGCCGCCGTCATCGGCGACGTGCAGGGACACAACGCCCGCGCCGCCGGACTGATGGGTCAGGTCCGCACGGCCGTCCGCGCCTACACCGCTGTCAGCCAGGCGCCCGGGAAGGTCATCGAGAGCACCAACCGGCTGCTCTTCGACCTGGAGGCGGATCTGCTGGCCAGCTGTATCTATCTGCACCTCGACCTCCCCGCCCACCGGGCGCTCCTCAGCCGCGCCGGACATCCCCAGCCGCTGCTCCGCGACCCGGACGGCCAGGTCCATGTGCTGGATCTGGCCGGCGGACCGCTGCTCGGGGTCGACCCGGCGGCGGAGTACCCCACCACGGCAGTGCCGATGCCCCCCGGATCCGTGCTGCTGCTGTACACGGACGGACTGATCGAGGCACCGGGCATCGACATGGACGATGCCCTCGCGGGCCTCGCGGTGGAACTGACCGGCGCCAGGGGGATGTCGCTCGAGGACGTGGCGGACCGGCTGGTCGACCACGCCGAGTGCATGGGTCCACGCGGCGACGACACCGCCCTGCTGCTGCTCCGGCCGGTGTACTGACCCGGCGCGCCGTTCAGCCCTCGGCGAGTCCGAGTTCGTCGTCGCCCAGCGGTGCGAAGAACCGCTCCACGTCCTCGTCCGTCACCAGGGCCAGTTCGGCCGGCGACCAGCGCGGCCTGCGGTCCTTGTCGACGACCTGCGCCCGGACCCCCTCCGCCAGATCGGGGCGGGAGAACGCCGCGCACGAAACGCGGAACTCCTGGTCCAGAACCGGCTCCAGCTCGCCGAGGACCCGCGCCCTGCGCAGCGCTGCGAGCGTCACCTTCAGCGCGGTCGGCGACTTGGTGAGGATCGTCTCGGCGGCCTCCTTCGCTGCCGGGTCGCCGTGCGCGAACAGCCGGTCCACGATGGCCTCCACCGAGTCCTGCGCGTAGCACGCGTCGATCCATGGGCGGTGCGCGGCCAGTTCGCCCTCGGGAGCCCGCTCCGCGCAGTTCGTCAGAGCCTCGGGCACATCGAGCCGGGCGAGCGAGGCGGTGAACTCGGCCAGCCGGCCGGAGGGCACGAAGTGGTCGGCGAGCCCGCACAGCATCGCGTCGGCCGGTCCGACCGCTGTCCCGGTGAGCGCGAGATGCGTGCCGAACTCGCCAGGGGCCCGGGCCAGCAGGTGTGTTCCCCCGACGTCCGGCACGAAGCCGATGCCGGTCTCGGGCATCGCGACGGTGGACCTCTCGGTGACGACGCGCACGTCACCGTGGGCCGAGACGCCGACCCCGCCGCCCATCACAATGCCGTCCATGACGGCGACGTACGGCTTGGTGTAGCGCGCGATACGGGCGTTGAGCAGGTACTCGTCGCGCCAGAACTCCGTGGCGCTGCGGTCGCCCGCGAGCGCGGCCGAGCGGATGGCCCGGATGTCTCCGCCGGCGCACAGACCGCGCTCACCGGCTCCGGAGATCACCACGACCCGTACGGCATCGTCCTTCTCCCATGCGGCGAGCGCCGCGTCGACGGCGCGGACCATGGGATGCGTCAGCGCGTTGAGCGCCCGGGGACGGTTGAGCGTGATGCAGGCCGCGTGGCCCTCGGTACGCAGGAGTACGGAGTCGGCGAGGGCCATCGGTGGTTCCTTCCCGGGTGCGGATCTTCCGTTTCCCATCCTCGCGCATACGAAAAGCGCGAAAGGCTTCCCGACAGTCCGACCAGTCGGTACGTTCGGATCGGCCGGACACCGGCAGGGCGGACCCACAGGCCGAGGCGATGGAGGCTCCCATGTCAGAGACCGCACCCACGATCGAAGGCCACTGCGACGACCGCTTCGGGGCGGTGCGCGAGGCCTTCGAGGAGAACTTCGGCGCACGGGACGAGCTGGGCGCCGCCGTGACCGTGCTCCTCGGCGGGGAGACCGTCGTCGACCTGTGGGGCGGCTGGGCCGACGAGGCACGCACACGCCGCTGGGAGCGCGAGACGCTCGTCAATGTGTGGTCGACGACCAAGGGTGCCACCGCCCTGTGCGCCCACGTGCTCGCCGACCGCGGGCTGCTGGACCTGGATGCCCCGGTCGCCGGCTACTGGCCGGAATTCGCCGCCGCGGGCAAGGGCGGCGTTCTCGTACGCCATCTCCTCTCGCACCGCGCGGGTCTCGCCGGGCTGCGCGAGCCGCACACCATCGAGGACCTCTACGACTGGGACCTCACCTGCGCCCGCCTCGCGGCCATGGAACCGTGGTGGGAGCCCGGCACCCGGTCCGGGTACCACGCGATGACGTACGGCTTCCTCGTCGGCGAGGTCGTACGGCGCATCACCGGGCAACTCCCGGGCGCGTTCCTGCGGCAGGAGGTCACCGGCCCGCTCGGCATCGACTTCACGATCGGCCTGCCGGAGGAGGAAGCCGGGCGGGCCGCCGAGGTGGTGCATCCGCGGGCCGCTTCGACGAGTGAACAGGCCGCGGTCTTCGCCCAGATGGAGCCGGTGGCCCTGGCGGCCCTGATCAACCCCGTCGTCGGCGCGGTGCACGCCAACACCCCAGCGTGGCGGGCCGCCGAGATCCCTGCCGCGAACGGCCACGGCACGGCCCGCGGAGTCGCCGCGCTGTACGGAATCCTCGCCGGCGGCGGCGAGTTCGCCGAGCGGCGCATCCTGTCGCCCGAGGCTGCCGAGCGGGTCCGCGAGGGGCAGGGCAGCTGCCGCGACCTGGTGCTCGGTGCGGGCTTCAAGAACGACACCGAGGTGGCCCTCGGTCTCTGGCTCAGCGGCGAGAACGGATCGTACGGCCCGAACGCCCGCGCCTACGGCCACGACGGCTTCGGCGGCTCCTGCGGCCTGGCCGACCCGGACGCGGGACTCGGCATGGGCTATGTGATGAACCGGATGGGCCCGCACATCGCCGACGACCCGCGGAAGATGGCGCTGGTGGACGCGGTCTACGCGTCCGTGCAGGCGACGGGCCGGGGCCCGGCCGGCCGCACGCCGAGGCCATGACCCTTCCGGATTCTTGCAACACGTTCTACCGTGTGCGCCGCGCATCGGACGGACAGCGAGACTCCGGAGGGGCCGTGCACCTCGAATACACGCCTGAACAGCAGCAGTTGCGCGCCGAACTGCGCACCTACTTCGCCCGGCTCGTGCCGGACAACGTCTACGCACGCTACGGCGACCCCGGCGAACAGAAGCGCTTCTACCGCGAGACCGTCCGACGCCTCGGCACCGACAGGTGGCTCGGCGTCGGCTGGCCCGAGGAGTACGGCGGGCGCGGACTGAGCCCCATGGAGCAGTTCATCTTCTTCGACGAGGCGGCCCAGGCGGGCGTGCCGCTGCCGCTGATGGCCCTGAACACCGTCGGGCCGACGATCATGCAGTTCGGCACGGAGGAGCAGAAGGCGTACTTCCTGCCGAAGATCCTCTCGGGCGAGATCGACTTCGCCATCGGCTACAGCGAACCCGACGCCGGCACCGACCTCGCCGCCCTCAAGACCCGTGCCGTGCGCGAGGGCGACGAGGAGAGCGGTCACTACATCGTCAACGGGCAGAAGATCTGGACCACCAACGGCGACACCGCCGACTGGGTCTGGCTCGCCGTGCGCACCGATCCGGACGCACCGCCCCACAAGGGCATCACCATGCTCCTCGTGCCGACGTCCGACCCCGGCTACTCCTGCACCCTCATCAACACGCTCGCCTCGCACGACACCACGGCGAGCTGGTACGAGAACATCACCGTGCCCGCCACCCGCCGGGTCGGCGACGAGAACAAGGGCTGGCGGCTGATCACCAACCAGCTCAACCATGAGCGCGTCACGCTCGCCGCGCACGGCACCATGGCGATCCGTGCCCTGCACAACGTCCAGCGCTGGGCCGCCGACACCAAACTCGCCGACGGCCGTCGTGTCATCGACCTCGGCTGGGTGCGTGGCCGCCTCGCCAGGACCCACACCCGGCTCGACGCCATGAAACTGCTCAACTGGCAGATGGTGAACGCGGTCCAGGAGGGCACGCTCACGCCGCAGGACGCCTCGGCCGTCAAGGTCTACGGCTCCGAGGCCCGCCGCGACGCCTACGCCTGGCTGATGGAGATCGTCGGCGCCGCCGGACCGCTCAAGGAGGGCTCGGCCGGCGCCGTGCTCCACGGCGAGCTGGAGCGCGGCTACCGCTCCGCGGTGATCTTCACCTTCGGCGGCGGCAACAACGAGATCCAGCGCGAGATCATCTCCTGGATCGGACTGGGAATGCCGCGGGTGCGACGATGACAGGTGACGCGATTTCCTGACCGGCGCCCGTCGGGCCCCACCGGTCCGGGGGACGTGTTTCCGGCCCCTGCCGGGTCCCCGTCGCGCCCCATGGGCATGAGGTAAGGGCGCGCCACAGGTGACCATGGGAGCTGTGAGGCACATGACCGAAGCCGACCCCGGCCTGTTCGGACCCGACTCCGTCACCTGGCAGATGCACGGCGACCCGATGATGTGGGTCGCCGGGGTGCGCGCCCTGTACCTCCAGGCGCTGCACCCCCGCGCCGTACGCGGAGTCATGCAGAACAGCGACTTCCGCAGGGACGCCTGGGGACGCCTCATGCGGACGGCGGACTTCGTCGGCACCATCACCTACGGCACCACCGAGGCGGCCGAGAATGCAGGAGCCAGGGTCCGCCGTATCCACACCCGGCTGGGGGCCACCGACCCCGAGACGGGCGAGCGCTACGGGGTCGACGAACCGGAGCTTCTGCTGTGGGTGCACTGCGCCGAGGTCGGCTCGTACCTCGACGTCGCACGCCGCTCCGGCCTCCCGCTCGGCGACACCCTGGCCGACCGCTATCTCGACGAACAGCGGGAAAGCGCCCGCCTCGTCGGACTCGACCCCGCCGATGTGCCCGCCTCCACCAGGGAACTGGCCGCCTACTTCGACCGGGTGCGCCCCCGGCTCGCCGCCGGGCCCGAGGCCCACGACGTGGACGACTTCCTGCAGCGCCCCCCGATCCCGGCCCTTCTCGTCCCGGCACGCGAACTGCTGTGGCGGCGCGTCGCCGCTCTCGCGTACAACGCCCTTCCGCGCTACGCCCATGAGTTGTACGGCCGACGGGCGCCCGGCCCGGAACGCGTCACGCGGCAGCTCGCCACCGCAGGCACGGTGCTGCGCTGCATCCCCTCCCGGGTCCGCTGGCAACTCCCGCCGGGCCACATCCTCAAGGCAATGGCCCGCCTCGGCCCCGCCGCCCGCCCCTCCCCGTACAAACTCCGCAGACAGGAGGCCATACTGAACGGGCCGGGGAGGGCGCAGCACAGCGACGGGGGCGACAGCGGGCAATGGCGGAATCCAGGCTGATCCAAGGCCGCTACCGGCTGCTCGATGTCATCGGGCGCGGTGGCATGGGCGAGGTGTGGCGAGCCGTGGACGAAGCGCTCGGACGGCGCGTCGCGGTCAAGTGCCTGAAGCCGATGGGCCGGGAACGCGACGGCTCCTTCGCCACCGTGCTGCGCGAGCGCTTCCGCCGCGAGGCCCGGGTCGCGGCCGCCCTCCAGCACCGCGGGGTCACCGTCGTCCACGACTTCGGTGAGTACGAGGGCGTCCTCTACCTGGTGATGGAGCTGCTGGAGGGACGCAATCTCAGCCAGCTTCTGGAGGAGAACAGGCAGCGCCCGCTGCCCGTGCGCGATGTCCTCGACATCGCGGAGCAGGTCGCGGACGCCCTCGCCTACACGCATGAACGGGGCATCGTCCACCGGGACCTGAAGCCCGCCAACATCATGCGGCTCGGCGACGGCGCGGTGAAGATCTGCGACTTCGGCATCGCCCGGCTCGGCGAGGACATCGGCTTCACCTCCCGGCTCACCGGCACCGGCATCGCCATGGGCACGCCGCACTACATGTCGCCCGAACAGATCGGCGGCGGCGAGGTCGACCACCGCAGCGATCTGTACTCCCTGGGCTGCGTGCTCTACGAAATAGCCACGGGCGTCCCGCCGTTCGACGACGAGGACTCCTGGGCCGTACTCGTCGGACACCGCGACACCGTGCCGGAACCGCTGCGCACCCACCGGTCCGAGATCCCCGACGCCTTCCAACAGATCGTGCTGGACCTGCTCGCGAAGACCCCGGACGAGCGGCCCACCGACGCCAACGACCTCCGCCGCCGGATCGGGACCGCCGCGGGCCGCCGTGCTGCGCACCCGGCCCTGCCCGGTCCGGACACCCAGGAGCCGCCCCTGCCGTCCTGGACCCGGGGGATGACAGCCGGTCAGAAGGCCACCGGCGCCACGGTGCTGCACCCGCCGCCCGACCACACCGCCGGTCTGACCGGCGAGTGGACCACCCACACCGATCTGCGCGGACAGCGCCTCCCACCGTCGCGGCCCGTACCCGAGCGGCCCACCCCGTCCCCCGAGCTGCTCGCCGTCCTCACCGGACGGCACAGCGCGGGCCTGAGCCTCGGACGGCTGGGCCGCTGGGAAGAGGCCGGAGAGGTGCACCGCGCGGTGGCGGCCGAGCGCGAACACATGCTGGGAGCCGACCATCCCGACACCCTGGCCAGCCGCTACGAGGTCGCCTTCACGCTCAGCAGGACCGGGCGGGACCAGGACGCGCTGCGCGAGTTCGGACGGGTCTCCGACGGACGCGAGCGGACGTTGGGCGCCGACCACCCCGAAACCCTCGCCGCCGTTCAGGAGAGGGCGTACGTCCTCGGCCGGCTCGGCCGCCACTTCGAGGCCCATGATCTCTACACGACGGTGCTCGCCGCGCGCGAGCGCACCATGGGTCCCGAGCACCCCGACACCCTGCGCTGCCGGCACAACCTCGCCTTCAACCTCGGCCGGCTGGGCCGGCTCGAGGACTCGTACCGCACGGCCGCGGAGGTCGCGTCGGCCCGCGCCCGGGCGCTCGGCCCCGAGCACCCTGACACCCTGGTCACGCGCTACGAAGTCGCCTACTGCCTGGGGCAGCTGGGGCGCTGGGACGAAGCACTGCAGACCTACCGGGAGGTCGCAGCGGCCCGCTCCGGGGCCCTCGGCCCGGACCACCCCGACACACTCGCCACGCGCTACGAGGTCGGCATCAGCCTCGGCCGGCTCGGCCGCAGCGCGGAGGCACTGGAGCTCTACCGCTCCCTGGTCGCCGACCGCACCCGGGCACACGGTCCCGACGACCCCGAGACCCTGCGGGCCCGGCACGGCCTCGGCGTGAACCTCGGCCGCCTCGCCCGCTGGGAAGAGGCCCTCGCCGAGGCCCGGGACGTCAGCGCGCTGCGCGAGCGCGCACTCGGCCCCGACCACCCCGACACGCTCGTCAGCCGCCGCGAGGTCGCGGTCGGTCTCGGCTGGCTCGGCCGCTGGGCCGACGCCCTGACCGTCTACGTCCAGGTCGCCGAGGCCCGTGAGCGCGTCTTCGGCCCCGGCCACCCCGACACCCTGGCCAGCCACAACGACCAGGCGCACTGCCTGGAGCAGCTCGGCCGCCACGCCGAGGCGGTGGACCTGTACCGGCGGGTGGCGGCCCTGAGGGAGCAGCGAGGGGCGCCGAGCGGTTAGGGTCCGGCCATGCCCGCACACAGTTCGTACGACGTCGTCATCGTCGGAGGCGGCCACAACGGCCTGGTCGCCGCCGCCTACCTCGCCCGGGCCGGGCGCTCGGTCCTCGTCCTGGAGCGCAGTGCGAACACCGGCGGGGCGGCGGTCTCCACCCGGCCCTTCGCCGGGGTCGACGCGCGGCTGTCCCGCTACTCCTACCTCGTGTCGCTCCTGCCCCCGAAGATCGTCCGCGACCTCGGGCTGAGCTTCTCCGTACGCAAGCGCACGGTCTCCTCCTACACGCCCAAGGGCGACGGCGGTCTGCTCGTCGGCGCGGGCCGCACCCGCGAGTCGTTCGCCGCGCTCACCGGCGGGGACACGGAGTACGCGGCCTGGGAGGAGTTCTACGGAATGACCGCCCGGGTCGCCGAGCGGGTCTTCCCCACGCTCACCGAGCCGCTGCCCGCCCGCGAGGCGCTGCGCGCCCGCATCGACGACGAGACCGCCTGGCGGACGCTGTTCGAGGAGCCCATCGGCCAGGCGATCGAGAAGCGGTTCAGTGACGACCTCGTCCGGGGCGTGGTGCTCACCGACGCGCTGATCGGCACCTTCGCCGACGCCCACGACCCGGGGCTCGTGCAGAACCGCTGCTTCCTGTACCACGTGATCGGCGGCGGGACCGGGGACTGGGACGTGCCGGTCGGCGGCATGGGCGCTCTGACCGACGCACTGGCCGCGGCCGCCCGGGAGGCGGGCGCGAAGATCGTGACCCTGCACGAGGCGACCCGCATCGAGACCGACGGGCAGCGCGCGGAGATCACGTACCGCTCGCACGACGCGGAGGGCACGGTCGCGGCCCGGCAGGTGCTGGTCAACGCCTCACCGCAGGAGCTGGCCGCCCTGCTCGGCGAGGAGGCGCCGGCGCCCGCCGAGGGGGCGCAGCTCAAGGTCAACATGCTGCTGCGGCGGCTGCCACGGCTCAAGGACCGCTCCATCGAACCGCATGACGCGTTCGCCGGGACCTTCCATGTCTCGGAGGGGTACGGGCAGCTGGCGACCGCGTACCAGGAGGCCGCCTCGGGGAGGCTGCCCAGCGCACCGCCCTCGGAGATCTACTGCCACTCCCTGACCGATCCCTCGATCCTCGGTCCCGAGCTCGCGGCACAGGGCTACCAGACGCTCACCCTCTTCGGGCTGCACACGCCCGCCCGGCTCTTCGCCGCCGACAACGACGCGGCACGTGCCGAACTGCTGGCGGCCACCGTCGCCGAACTCGACGCCCACCTGGACGAGCCGATCGCCGACTGCCTCGCCCTCGACGAGAACGGCGAGCCGTGCATCGAGGCGAAGACGCCGCTCGATCTGGAACGCGAACTGCGGCTGCCCGGCGGCCACATCTTCCACCGCGATCTGTCCTACCCGTACGCGTCCGGGTCCACGGGCCGCTGGGGCGTCGAGACGGCGCACGCCAATGTGCTGCTGTGCGGGGCCGGTGCGGTGCGCGGCGGCGGGGTCAGCGGGGTGCCCGGTCACAACGCCGCGATGGCGGTGCTGGGCCGATGAGCGGCCAGGCCGCCGTCGGGCGGGCACTGCGCGACGCCGCACCGCACGAGCTGGTCCCCGTGGTGCGGGCCGCGCTGGAACGGGAGTACGGCGCCGTGAGCATGGAGCTCCGGCTCGTCGACTACGGCATGCGCTCCCTGCAGTCCGTGGAGTCAGCGCCGTTCGACGCCGAGCCGGTGTCCGTGCACGACAGTCCCCAGGGCCGGGCCTTCGGGGCACAGGAGCCGGTGATGACCCCCGGCCCCGGTGACACGACGGTCATCCATCTGCCCGTCACCGTCCGCGGCGACCGCATGGGCGTCCTCACGGTCAGGATTCCCGAGCACAGGTACGCGGAGTCGCTGCTGCCGGAGCTCGAGCACATCTGCGAGGCGCTGGGCCATGAGATCCTCGTCGGCGAACGCGACACGGACCTCTACATGCTGGCCCGGCGGGCGGCCCGGCTGACGCTGGCCGCCGAGATGCAGTGGCAGTTGCTGCCGGGCCGTTCCTGCGCCCGCGCGGAGTTCGCACTCGGCGCCCATCTGGAGCCCGCGTACGGGATCTTCGGCGACAACTACGACTGGTCCGCCTCCGCCGACCATCTGACGCTGACCGTGACCAACGGGATGGGCCAGGGCATCGAGGCCGCCCTGCTGACCAATCTGGCGGTCAACGCCCTGCGCAATGCCCGGCGCGCCGGTCTCTCCCTCGTCGACCAGGCCGGTCTCGCCGACCAGGCGGTGTACGCCCAGTACGGCGGCCGGGCCCATGTCGCCGTCCTGCTGCTGCGGTTCGACCTGAGGACAGGTCAGGTGGAAGCGGTCGACGCCGGATCGCCGCGCCTGTGGCGTCTGCGTGACCGGACGGTGGACTCCGTGACCTTCGACGCGCAACTGCCGCTCGGCATGTTCGAGGAGACGGTGTACGAGCCCGAGTACTTCCAGGTGCGCCCGGGCGACCGGCTGCTGTTCGGCAGCGACGGCGTGTACGACACGGCCTCCCCGGAGGGTGAGACGTTCGGAGAGCGGGCACTGGCCCGCTCGCTGCTCGCCACGAAGCTCCTTCCGCCCACCCAGGTCCCGGGCGCGGTCCTGCACGATGTCAGCAGCTACCACGGCGACACGCCGCTCTCCGACGACGCTCTGGTGTTGTGCCTGGACTGGAAGGGGCGGCCTTCGGACTGACGGGACAGCCGGTCGGCAGGCCGCGGTCAGGCGGAGCGCACCGCGCTGTCGGCCGCGGCCGGTCCGCGTCCCGTCTCGCCTTCCTGCACCGCGCCACGGAACCCCTTGAGGCCTTCGAGCAGTGCGTTGCGCTCGGACGGTGCCATGGTGTCGATCGCCGCCATCAGCACGTCCTCCCGGCGGGCGCGGAGTTCCCGCAGATACGCCCGGCCGTGGCCGGTCAGGTGCAGCACCAGCTCCCGGCGGCTGACCGGACTGGGGCCGCGCTCGACGAAGCCCAGCGCCTCCAGCCTGTCGCACAGACGGCTGACGGAGGAGGGAGCGGAACCGAGCAGGTCGCCGAGCGTACGGAGGTTGATGCCCTCCTCGCGCTGCAGGCTGTACAGCACCCGCAGCTGCGACGGGGACACCGGCGCGGGGGAGGCGCCGTCCCGGCCGCGCTCCCACAGCACCTCGAGCAGCTCGATGACCTCGCGCGCCGTCTGGGCGGTCTCGCGGGATCGTCGCGGAGAGGGTGCGGGGTTCACTCCCATATCAGTGACACTCCGAATCAGACGTCCTGTCCACGACGCCGGGTCGTCTCCACTCTGCCACCGGAGGCCCGGTTCCCCTGGCCGAAATGCCCGCCGACAGCGGTTTCTCCGCGCAACAACCATATCTCTCCCACCTGGGACACCCATGGTGACCGGCGGCGCCGCCTGCGTGACGTCGTGTGTACGTGCGGTCACCTGCCGGGCACCCGGAGTGCAACTGTCTACCGAGTGGAAAAGTTGTCGGCCGACAATTGTGTAGAGGCGGCCCGGTGGGGCAGGTGCCCGTCAGGTCCCCTATCCCGAGGTGAAACCGTGATGATCTCCACGCCGTTGACCGGAACGACCGCGCAGGCCGCACAGGCCCCCTCGGCATCGGCCGACGCCGCCACGACCGAGCTGCCGTGGATCGAGGACGCGGGAAAAATTGCCCCGAAGGATGCCCGTGAGCTCTCCAGGCTGTTCTTCGACCGGCTTCAGGTCCTGGAGGAGGGCACGCGCGAGCACCAGTACGCCCGCAATACGCTCATCGAGATGAACCTGTCCCTCGTGCGCTTCGCCGCCCGCCGGTTCCGCAACCGGGGCAGCGGCGAGATGGAGGACATCATCCAGGTCGGAACGATCGGGCTGATCAAGGCCATCGACCGTTTCGAGCTGTCGCGCGAGGTCGAGTTCACCTCGTTCGCCGTTCCCTACATCGTGGGCGAGATCAAGCGTTTCTTCCGTGACACCAGCTGGGCGGTGCATGTGCCGCGCAGGCTGCAGGAACTGCGGGTCGACATAGCCAAGGGCAAGGAAGAGCTCGCCACTCAGCTGGGCCGCGACGCCACGGTCAAGGAACTGGCCGCATTCCTGGACATGTCCGAGGAGGAGATCTGCGAAGGGATCGTCGCCGCCAACGGCTACGTCGCCGGTTCCATCGACACTCCGGGAGCGTCCGACGAGGACGCCGGCGACGGCGGGCGGACCTACGCCGACACGATGGGCGACCTCGACCCGGCCATGGATCTCTTCGAGGACCTGCACACGCTCGCTCCGCTGCTGGAGCAGCTCGACGAGCGTGAGCGCACGATCATCGAGATGCGCTTCGGCCAGGAGCTGACGCAGTCCCGGATCGGCGAGGAGCTCGGCATCTCGCAGATGCACGTGTCCCGGCTGCTGGCCCGCACCCTCACCAAGCTGCGTGCCGGTCTCCTCACCGAGAGCTGACAGGTAAGGCGGACGCACCGCCCTCAGTCCCCGGACGCCGTCCAGCCCTCGGCCTCGATGAGGGCGGCGTCCCGGGGGCGGCGCTCGTCGAAGACGGCCCGGCCCCGGTCCTCGACCCGGATTCCGTCCACGTAGACACCCCGGCCGACATAGAGCTGATCGGTCGTGTACCGCCAGCGCAGCCGTACCGGAGTGCCGCGCCACGCCGAAAGGTCCGCGCTCAGACGGTGCCAGACTCGCCCGGACCAGCCGGTGATCGAGCCCGCCGGATGCGGCTGCGGCTCGGCTTCCGCGCGCTCGGTCGTGAACGGCACCGCCTTCCAGGTCGTACCGTCGTCCGACGACGCCTCGAGGGACAGGGTGTCCGACACTGGTTCCGTGTCCCACCACAGGGAGCAGCGCAGCCGGGCGCGCCGGGAGGCGACGGCGAGCGCGGGAAGCGTGAGCGTGGCGGAGCCGGCGCCCGCCATGCCGGAGAACCAGGCGGTACGGCCCCGGTCGGGTCGTACGGCGACGGCGCGGGCCAGGTTGTTGGCGGCTGCGACCCGCGGGGCGCTGCCGGCGCGCCAACTGCGCACCGGGTGGACGGAGTTGCCCAGCACGATCAGGAACGAGTCGGTGCTCGGGTCGATCACGAGGCTGGTGCCGGTGAAGCCGGTGTGGCCGGCGGTGCGCGGGGTGGCCATGGCGCCCATGTACCAGTGCTGGTAGAGCTCGAAGCCGAGGCCGTGCTCGTCGCCGGGGAAGGCCGTGTTGAAGTCGGTGAACATCAGCCCCACGGACGCCGGGCGCAGGATGCGTGAGCGGCCGTAGACACCGCCGTTGAGCAGCGTGCGGGCGAGGATCGCGAGATCCCAGGCGCAGGAGAACACCCCGGCGTGGCCGGCGACGCCGCCGAAGCTGTAGGCGTTCTCGTCGTGCACCTCACCGTGGACGAGCCCGCGGTCCAGGCCGGACCAGGGCAGCCGGGCGTCCTCGGTCGCGGCGATCTTCGGCTGCCAGGAAGCGGGCGGATTGAAACGGGTGCGGTGCATCCCGAGCGGAGCGGTGATCTCGGTTCGGAGCAGGACATCCAGCGGGTGACCGGTGATCTTTTCCAGGATCAGCTGAAGCGAAATCAGGTTCAGGTCGGAGTACAGGTACTTGGTGCCCGGCGGGCTCGCGGGTGCCTCGTTCCACAGCAGCCGGAGCTTGCCCTCCCGGGTCGGCTCCTTGTACAGCGGGATCCAGGCCCGCAGTCCCGACGTGTGCGTCAGCAGCTGTCGCACGGTGATGTCCTGCTTGCCGCCGCCCGCGTACTCCGGAAGGTACGACGCGACGGTCGCCTCCAGCTCCAGCGTGCCGCGCTCGATCTGCTGCACCGCGAGGATCGACGTGAACAGCTTGGAGACGGAGGCCAGATCGAAGACCGTGTCCTCGGCCATCGCGATCTGCCGGCCCGCAGGAAGCTCCACGCCGGTGTCGGACTTCTCGTCGTACGCGGAATAGCGCAGCGCCTTGCCGATCGGCCGGTGCAGCGCGACCGTGCCACCGCGCCCGGCGAGCAGCACGGCGCCCGCGTACCAGGGGTGCTTGGGTGACGGGCCGAGGAACTTCTCGACGTCCGCGACCAGCTGGTCCAGATGGGCGGGGAGCAGCCCTGCCCGCTCCGGTGTGCCGCGCCGCAGTGTCGGCCTGCTCGCCGTGCCCGCCCCGCCGCCCGAGGGGGCTGCTTCCGCGAAAGGGATCGGGGCGAGCGCGAGCGCGCCGCCGAGCGCCAGTACCCCGCCGCCCAGTCTCCGTCGGCTGATCCCTCTGCCCTCCGTGCCGGTGCCCTGACTCATCCGGAACCCTCTCCTGAAAGTATCTTTCCGGGATCACGATCAGCAGTGAAACTTTCTTGCGGGGCCGGGGTGGTGTCAATCACCCCAAAGAATCTGACACAGCATCAGAAAATCTCTTCCCTCGTCCATCAGGCTGCGGCATCCTGCGCCTCATGGAGACGGAGCTGAGCAAGAGACTGGGCATCGAACACGCCATCTTCGGCTTCACGCCGTTCCCCGCCGTGGCCGCCGCCATCACCCGGGCGGGCGGATTCGGCGTTCTGGGCGCCGTCCGCTACACCGCACCCGACGAGCTCGAACGCGACCTCGACTGGATCCAGGACCACACCGACGGCAAGCCCTACGGCCTCGATGTCGTCATGCCCGCCAACAAGGTCGACAACGTGAGCGTGGCGGATGTCGAAGCCATGATCCCGGAGGGCCACCGGCAGTTCGTCCGGGACACTCTCACCAAGCACGGGGTGCCCGAACTCGCCGATGGAGAGGCGTCCGGCTGGCGCATCACCGGCTGGATGGAGCACGTCGCCCGCCGCCAGCTCGACGTCGCCTTCACCTATCCGATCAGACTGCTCGCCAACGCTCTCGGCTCCCCGCCGCCCGATGTCGTCCAGCGTGCCCACGACCACGACGTCCTGGTCGCGGCCCTCGCCGGCAGCGCCCGGCACGCCCGCCACCACGCCGACGCGGGCATCGACATCGTCGTCGCCCAGGGGTACGAGGCCGGCGGCCACACGGGCGAGATCGCCTCCATGGTGCTCACCCCCGAGGTCGTCGACGCCGTGGACCCGCTGCCCGTGCTCGCCGCCGGCGGAATCGGCAGCGGCGAACAGGTCGCCGCCGCCCTCGCACTCGGCGCCCAGGGTGCCTGGCTCGGCTCCCTCTGGCTCACCACCACCGAGGCGGAGCTGCACTCCCGCGCCCTGACCGCCAAACTCCTCGCCGCCGGCTCCGGCGACACCGTCCGCTCCCGCGCCCTGACCGGCAAACCCGCACGTCAGTTGCGTACGGAATGGACGGACGCCTGGGACGATCCGGCAGGCCCTGGAACCCTCCCCATGCCGCTCCAGGGCCTGCTCGTCGCCGACGCCGTCTCACGCATCCAGAAGTACGAGGTGGCCCCGCTGCTCGGGACGCCCGTCGGGCAGATCGTCGGACGGATGACCTCCGAACGCGGCGTGAGCGACGTCTTCGACGATCTGACCCGCGGTTTCGAACGGGCCGTCGACCGCATCAACCGCATCGCAGGAAGGAGCGCGTGATGACCGATCAGTCCGAGCGGCCCAACGGCTTCTGGGCCCAGGCGACCGAGGACCCCGGCCGTACGGTCCTGACCGCACCGGACGGAGAGGCGTGGACCGCGGGCAGGCTGCACGCGGCTGTCAACCAGTTGGTGCACGGCCTGAGGGCCGCCGGGCTC
The DNA here is from genome assembly GCA_963836215.1 of uncultured Actinomycetota bacterium. Classification (GTDB taxonomy): domain Bacteria; phylum Actinomycetota; class Actinomycetes; order Streptomycetales; family Streptomycetaceae; genus Streptomyces. The sequence goes on along the minus strand of CAWIIU010000005.1, from coordinate 681,356 downwards.
GAGCGGGGCGACGCGTTCGCCGTCGTGCTCCCCAACGGCGTCGAGTTCTTCACCGCGTACCTTGCCGCGTCCCAGGCCGGCCTGTACCTCGTGCCCGTCAACCATCATCTCGTCGGCCCCGAGATCGCCTGGATCGTCGCCGACTCCGGTGCCAAGGTCCTCATCGCCCACGAGCGGTTCGCGGACGCGGCGACGGCCGCCGCCGACGAGGCGAAGCTGCCCGGCAGCCACCGTTACGCCGTGGGCACGGTCGAAGGATTCCGCCCCTACGCCGAACTCCTCGACGGACAGCCCGACGCGGTACCCGAGGACCGGACGCTCGGCTGGGTCATGAACTACACCTCGGGCACCACCGGCCGCCCGCGCGGCATCCGCCGGCCGCTGTCGGGGAGGCTTCCCGAGGAGACGTATCTCGGCGGCTTCCTCGGCATCTTCGGCATCAGGCCGTTCGGCGGAAACGTCCATCTCGTCTGCTCGCCGCTCTATCACACGGCCGTGCTCCAGTTCGCCGGAGCGGCCCTGCACATCGGGCACCCGCTGGTGCTGATGGACAGATGGTCGCCCGAGGAGATGCTGCGGCTGATCGACGAATACCGTTGCACCCACACGCACATGGTCCCGACCCAGTTCCACCGGCTGCTCGCCCTGCCCGGCGAGGTGAAGGCACGCCACGACGTCTCCTCCATGCGGCACGCCATCCATGGCGCCGCCCCCTGCCCCGACCATGTCAAACGGGCGATGATCGACTGGTGGGGGAGCTGCGTCGAGGAGTACTACGCGGCCAGCGAGGGCGGCGGCGCCTTCGCCACCGCGGAGGACTGGCTGAAGAAGCCGGGCACCGTCGGCAAGGCGTGGCCCATCAGCGAACTCGCGGTCTTCGACGACGACGGGAACCGGCTGCCGCCCGGCGAACTGGGCACCGTCTACATGAAGATGACCACGGGCGGGTTCAGCTATCACAAGGACGAGGCCAAGACCCGGAAGAACCGGATCGGTGACTTCTTCACCGTCGGCGACCTCGGTGTCCTCGACGAGGACGGCTATCTGTTTCTGCGCGACCGCAAGATCGACATGATCATCTCGGGCGGGGTCAACATCTATCCGGCCGAGATCGAATCCGCCCTCCTCACCCACCCCGCCGTCGCCGACGCCGCCGCCTTCGGGATCCCGCACGCCGACTGGGGCGAAGAGGTCAAGGCCGTCGTCGAACCGGCCCACGGCCACGAGGCCGACGACGGGCTCGCGGCCGAGATTCTTGGCCACTGCGAGCGCCTGCTGGCCGCCTACAAGCGCCCCAGGACGCTGGACTTCATCGAGGCCATGCCGCGCGACCCGAACGGCAAGCTCTACAAGCGCCGACTGCGCGCACCTTATTGGGAGGGCCACGAAAGAGCGATGTGACCGCAGGTCACCTTGCCGCCGGAGCACGGCCGTCCCGGAGCGAAGGCCCGGGACGGCGCCGGCGGCCGAGGCCGGCCCGGGCTCCCGGGACCCCGTTGGCGCAGCCCTCGCGCGTGCCGCCCGCGCCGCTGGCAGCGTGGCCGTCAAGAAGACCCGCACGGCACCCCTCACCGCGCAGTGGAGCACATGGGTGCCGGTCGTCGCCGTGGCCGCCCTCGTGCTGGGCTGGGGCCGGGACCTGCCGGGCCTCGCCGTCGCCCTCGTCGGGCTGTGTCTGGTCGGGGCCGTGCTGTCCGCCGTGCACCATGCCGAGGTCATCGCCCACCGGGTCGGCGAGCCCTTCGGCTCCCTGGTCCTCGCCGTCGCCGTCACCGTCATCGAGGTGGGGCTCATCGTCACCCTGATGGCCGGGGGCGGGGACAAGGCGTCCACCTATGCCCGGGACACCGTCTTCGCCGCCGTCATGATCACCTGCAACGGCATCGTCGGACTGTCGATCCTGGTGGGTGCGCTGCGCACCCGCGTCGTCGTCTTCAACGCCGAGGGAGCGGGCGGCGCGCTGGCCGTCGTCTGCACTCTGGTGACGATGACGCTGGTGCTGCCCACCTTCACCACCGGGCATCCCGGCCCGGAGTTCACCGGGGCGCAGCTGACGTTCGCCGCCGTCGGCGCGCTCGGCCTGTACGTGCCGTTCGTCGCCGTCCAGACCGTGCGGCACCGCGAGTACTTCCTGCCCGTCACGCGGAAGGGCCAGGTGCCCGACCCGGACGAGCACGCACCGCCCCCCACGGTCCGTCAGGCGTGGTGGAGCGCGGGGCTGCTGGTGGTGGCGCTCGTCGCCGTCGTCGGGAACGCCAAACTCGTCTCGCCGACCATCGAGGACGCGGTGGAGTCGGCCGGGCTGCCCAAGGCCGTCGTCGGCGTCGCGATCGCCCTCATGGTGCTGCTGCCCGAGACGCTCGCGGCCGTTCGGGCGGTGCGCCGGGACCGGGTGCAGACCAGTTTCAACCTGCCGTACGGCTCGGCCATCGCCAGCGTCGGCCTGACCGTGCCGGCCATCGCCCTGGCGTCGATCTGGCTGTCCGGGCCCCTGGTCCTCGGCGAGGACGCCACCCACATGGTCCTCCTCGTCCTCACCGCCGTGGTGAGCGCGCTGACCGTGGTGCCCGGACGAGCCACTCTTCTCCAGGGCGGCGTCCACATGGCGCTGTTCGCCGCCTTCGTCTTCCTCTCCTTCAGTCCGTGAGCGCCACCGGGCCGCCAGGGTCACCCGGAGGCCCGGCCGCATGTCCTCCCTCGCCGGACCTCAGCGCTCGCGCACCTTCACGATCCTGAGCTCGGGCGAGCGCAGGATGTCCTTCTCACAGAACCGGGACGTCACCCAGCGCTCACCGGAGAACAGTTCGGTCTGGTCGCTGTGGTGGGGCGAGTTCGGATTCGACGACTGGGAGTACGTGAGCAGGGTGCGTGCCACCGGGCAGCGCCCGCCGTTCCAGCCGACGGCCTGGATATGGCTCGAACCCGTTGTCACCTCCGCATATCCGCCCGCCGCCGGGTTCCACACCGGTTCGACCTTGTTCCAGATGCCCAGTGCCTCTGTGCCGCCGGGGACCGGGATGCGCTTGCCGCCCCGCACGACGAACTGGTGCTTCCCGAGCGGCGCGTCGAGCGGAATGCCGGCGGCGCGCAGTTCGGCCACCGCCTCCGTCAGTGCCTTCGCGAATCCGGGCGACGCGGTGTTGAGCGTGTTCGGGGTCGCCACCGGATCGGCCGCGGAGAACGGCACCTTCCACTGTTCGGCGAGCGGCACCGCGCCGAACTTCCGCCAGAAACGGTCGAAGAGCAGGGCGCCCCGGCTCTTCGTGTCCACGGTGCGGTCCCAGGCGGCGAGCGCCGCGCAGGCCTCGGTGTCGCCCGGCAGCACCGCCGGACAGGCTCTGGCCGCCTCGGCTGCGGCCAGGTCCCCGGCGGGCACCCGGTTGGCGAACTGCTGCCGTTGCAGATCGGCCACCGTCAGCCGCCGCCGGTCCGCCATCGCGGCCACATCCTCGATCGCCCCACGGGTGCGCAGGGAGCGGGGGGTGGCGTACGAGCCGAAGACCCGCTCGTACCCGCTCAGCGGCCTGTCGGCGTTGGCGAGCCAGGCGCTGTCGTTGGAATTCTCCACATACGGAGCGTTCTGCAGCGTCGGCATCTTCGAGGGTCCGAAGACACCCGGCTGCACGGCGTCCTCGTCGGAGCCCAGGGCGCACGCGGCACGCGAACCGTCCAGCACCGCGACGCCCGACGACGGATATGTGACCTTGCCCAGCGGCGTGGAGCAGCGCTGAGCCAGATCGTCGGTGATCCGCGGCAGCACCTGTGACTGGGTGAAGAGGGTGTGCCCCTGCGAGTCGGCCGCGATCGTGTTGATCCAGGGCAGCCCCTGGGTGCGCCGCAGCGTCTTCAGCATGTCGCCCGTGGAGCGGGATTTCCCGAAGGCGACCGCCGTGTCGGTGCCGCGCAGATTGACGGCGTTGGGGTCGTTCAGCGCGTACGCGGTCGTCGCCGACCAGGGCAGCGGCAGCGACGGGCCGAGCGAGGTGACGACCGGGCCGTAGCGCGTCCACCACTGTGAGCGCGTCACCGGTTCGCTGCCCTTGACGTCGACGCGCACGGTCCGCTGCCGCATGCGTTCCGCCTTTCCGTCCACGAGATAGACGGTGGGGTCGGCGGGATCCAGGGTCAGCTGATGCAGATTGAGGGTGACACCGGTCGCCACGGTGTGGCTCCAGGCCACCGTGTCGTTGAAGCCGATGCTGACGCCCGCGGTGCCGAGCAACGAGGCGCCGGAGACGTTGAGTTCGCCCGGGATGGTCTGCTGCGACTGCCAGAAGCGGCGGCCACCGTGCCACGGGTAGTGCGGATTGCCGAGCAGCAGACCGCGCCTGTCGGCGGTCGTCGCGCCGCTGAAGGCGACCGCGTTGGAGCCCATGTCGGCGCTGTCCGCGGCGAACAGCTCGCGGGCTGCCGCGGCGGCGGCTGCCGGGTCCGGTGCGGAGGTGACGGGCGACGCTCCGGGAGGCTGCGCCGCCGTGATGCCGTCGACGCTCCGGCCCTGGCCGCCGAGCACGGCGATGGCGAATCCGCGCCGTGCCACGTCCAGGGTGCTCACGGGCCGCACCCAGGCGGCGTTGCGGCACGCCGGATCCGTGACGCGGTTCTGTCGCAGCCAGGCGTTGTATCCCGCCGCCCAGCCGCGCATCAGCTCCTTGACCTGCCGGCTCGGGCCGGCCGGGGCGGGCGTGGCGAGCAGCTTCTCGACCGTGTGCGTGTCGCGTACGCCGCGGAAGTACAGATCGCTGGTCAGGTTCTTCGTCGCGGACGACAGTGATCCGTCCGGGGCCGCGTCCGGGCCGAAGTGGCGCGAACGCTCGCCGCGCACCGTCAGGAATCCGTCGGCCAGCACGCACACCTGGTCGGCGGCCTGCGCCCAGCCGGTGCCGAAGCCGAGGTTCGCGTAGTCCTTGGCAACGATGTGCGGAATGCCGTGTTCGGTGTAGCGGACGACGGCGGACAGCCCGCCGCCGGAGTGCCGGTCGTGCCGGTCGCGGGAGTCGGCAACGGCCGACGGCGGCAATGCGGCCGCCGCCGTCACCAGGGCTATGCCGGCGAGTCCGAGCCGTCTCAGGCGGGTGCGGAAGAGCAACGTGCCTCCCAACTAGGCGGTGGTGAAGCCAGGTTGGTCCATGCATTCAGCCGTGGCCAACGGTGTCAACATCCCGTTCGGTATCCGCGGACTTGACCGCCCATCGGGCACCGCACAGGATCACGCCATGACAGCCGTACGCAGCAACACCGTCGACTCCGTCCTGCGGAGCAGCGCGCGCCGCACCCCCGACCGCACGGCCGTGCACTACGCGGACCGGACCTGGACCTACGCGGAACTCGACGCCGCCGTCACCACGGCGGCAGCCGTCCTCACCGACCACGGGCTGCGCCCGGGGGACCGTGTCGCCTCGTACGGCCACAACTCGGACGCCTACCTCATCGCCTTCCTCGCCTGTTCACGGGCCGGGTTCGTCCATGTGCCCGTCAACCAGAACCTCACCGGCGACGATCTGACGTACATCGTCGAACAGTCGGGCAGCGCCCTCGTCCTCGCCGATCCCGCCCTCGCGTCCCGGCTGCCGGAGGGGATCCCGGTCAGAGCGCTGCGGGACGCGGAGGACTCACTGCTGGCCGCTCTCGCCACGCCCCGCGACTTCACCCCCGAGCGCGAGCCGGAGACCGAGGACCTGGTCCAGCTGCTGTACACCTCGGGCACCACCGCCCTCCCCAAGGGCGCGATGATGACGCACCGGGCGCTGTCCCACGAGTACGTGAGCGCCATCGCGGCCCTCGACCTGAACGAGAACGACCGGCCCGTCCATGCGCTGCCGCTCTACCACTCGGCGCAGATGCATGTGTTCCTGCTGCCGTATCTGGCGGTGGGCGCGGAGAACATCATCCTGGACGGACCGGACGCGGCGACGATCTTCGACCTGGTCGAGGCGGGCCGCGTGAGCAGTTTCTTCGCGCCGCCGACCGTGTGGATCGGCCTCGCGAACCACCCGGAGTTCGACACCCGCGACCTCGGGGCGCTGCGCAAGGCGTTCTACGGAGCGTCGGTCATGCCGGTGCCCGTACTCGAACGGCTCCGCGAGCGCCTGCCCGATCTGCGCTTCCACAACTGCTTCGGCCAGAGCGAGATCGGTCCGCTCGCCACCGTCCTCGGACCCGACGAGCACGAGGGCCGGATGGACTCCTGCGGACGTCCCGTCCTCTTCGTGGACGCGAAGGTCGTCGACGAGAACGGCAAGGACGTGCCGGACGGAGCCGCCGGCGAGGTCGTCTACCGTTCGCCGCAACTGTGCGAGGGCTACTGGGACAAGCCGGAGGAGACCGCCGAGGCCTTCCGGGACGGCTGGTTCCGGTCCGGCGATCTCGCTGTGCGCGACGCACAGGGGTACTTCACCGTGGTCGACCGGGTGAAGGACGTCATCAACTCCGGCGGCGTGCTGGTGGCTTCGCGGCAGGTCGAGGATGTGCTCTACACACACCCGGCCGTGGCGGAGACCGCGGTCATCGGGCTGCCCGACGACCGGTGGATCGAGGCGGTGACAGCCGTCGTGGTGACCCGTGACGAGGTGACGGAGGCCGAACTGATCGATCACGCACGGGAGAAGCTCGCACATTTCAAGGCACCGAAGAAGGTGCTGTTCGTGGACGAGCTGCCGCGCAACGCCAGCGGCAAGATCCTCAAGCGCGAACTGCGCGACCGGTTCGCAGGGTAGCCCGGCGGGGCTCGTGCGCGGCCGTCACCCGATCGCGCCCGTGTCACACCGGCCGGAGCGTGCGAGCCACCCGGTTGGATGGGCGGGCCGTGCCGACCCGGCCCGTCCACCCCGTTGTGGCAGGGCCTCGACGCAGAGAGGCCACCCATGACGGCACCGGACCCCGGCCCGGCCAACCGGCCGCAGGCCCCGGCAGGCGCTACGGCCGCCCGCGCCGGCGACACCGCGGCCGCGCGGCTGAAGGAACGGATCTACGCCGCCATCACCCTGGCTGCTGTGGTGGTGACCCTCGCGGTGTCGGAGGAGACCGAGCCCGGCCAGGCGGCGATCGCCGTGGCGGTGACGGCGCTGGGTGTCTGGCTGGCCACCCTGGTCGCCGACGAGCAGGCGCACCGGGCGGTGAGCCGCCGGAACGCGACCCGGGCGGAGATCCGCAATGCGCTCCACGTTTCCAGCCCCCTGCTGCTGAGCGCCGTGGGGCCGCTGGCGCTGATCGGCGCCTCCGCGCTGGGTGCGATGGAACTGGAGACCGCCCTGCTGATCAGCGCGGGGGTGGAGGTGGCGACCCTGTTCCTGTGGGGCTGGCGCACCGGCCTGCGGATGGGCAACGGTCCGGTGAGCGCGCTCGTCTCAGGCCTGCTGGACACCGCGATCGGCGTGGGGGTCGTGAGCGTGAAACTCATCGCGGGGCACTGAGCGCCCACCCGTGCGTACGACGGTTCACCCGACCCAGGGCGGCGGGCCCTGGGGAATCAGCTCGTGGACGTCCAGCAGCAGCGCCGATTCGACGCCGAGGGCCGGGCCGGACGCCTTGGCCACCCAGGTCAGGAACGGCCTGGGCTCGAAGCCGCTCTCACCGAGTCCCTTGGTGTACTCGGCGTGCGCGGCCAGCGAGGCGATGCCGCGCTCCAGCGGATCACCCGTCACATCCACGCCGTGCGTGGGCTGTTCGGCTCCGGCGAAGCACACGAACCGCACGCCGTCCCACGGCTGAAGACCCTCGTCGGCGAGTTCCGGGAAGATCCAGCGGTTGCCCGCGTCCCGCGCGGCGTCCAGCGTGGCCAGGCCCACCACCCGGTGGTCCGCCTGATTGGTGACGCCGCCGATCATGCGGACGGTGAACGCCCCCGACAGCACGACCTCCGGCCGGTGCCTGCGGATCGCCCGCACGATGTCGCGACGCAGCGCCGGACCGTACTCGATGACACCGTCGCGATGGTCGAGGAACTCCACGACGTTCACGCCGACCGCCCGTGCGCCCGCCCGTTCCTCGGCCTCGCGCAGGGTGGCCGCCTGGTCGGGATGCATCCCGTCGATCCCCGCCTCGCCACGTGTGGCCAGCAGATACGTGAAGCTCTTGCCCTGGGCTGTCCACCGGGCAACGGCGGCAGCCGACCCGTACTCGATGTCGTCGGGGTGCGCCGCGACGGCCATGCCCCGCTGCCAGTCCTCCGGCAGCGGGGGAAGCGGTGCGGGCGACGCGCCGGATGTCTCGGCGGAGGCGCTCATACCCACCATCATGGCCGCGTACGGCGCTCGCGGCAGCTCCTGGGACAGGACTCGTCCCGGCCCGCACCTCTCGACGGGGACCCGGCGGCACCGCGGGACGGGCCCGGCGGTCGGCTCAGGGCCCCGGCGGTCACCTCAGGTCCACGATCCGCTTGATCTTGCCCACCGAGCGCTCCAGCGTCTCCGGGTCGACCACCTCGACCGTCACCGACACCCCGACCCCGTCCTTGACGGCTGCCGCGATCGCCAGCGCCGCCGCATCCCGCTGCTCGGTCGTGGCCTGCGCCCGCGCCTCCGCCCGGACCGTGAGCGCGTCCAGTCGGCCCTCGCGGGACAGCCGCAGCTGGAAGTGCGGAGCGACGTGCGGCGTACGCAGCACGATCTCCTCGATCTGGGTGGGGAAGAGATTGACCCCGCGCAGGATCACCATGTCGTCGCTGCGGCCGGTCACTTTCTCCATGCGGCGGAAGACGCGGGCCGTGCCCGGCAGCAGGCGCGTCAAGTCCCGTGTCCGGTACCGGATCACGGGCATGGCCTCCTTGGTGAGCGAGGTGAAGACCAGCTCGCCCGGCTCTCCGTCGGGCAGTACCTCGCCGGTGAACGGATCGACGACCTCCGGATAGAAGTGGTCCTCCCAGATGTGCAGCCCGTCCTTGGTCTCCACGCACTCCTGCGCAACCCCCGGACCCATGACCTCCGAGAGCCCGTAGATGTCCACCGCGTCGATCGCGAACCGCTCCTCGATCTCCCGCCGCATCTCCTCCGTCCACGGCTCTGCGCCGAAGATGCCGACCTGCAGCGACGTGGAACGGGGATCGACGCCCTGCCTCTCGAACTCGTCCAGCAGGGTGAGCATGTACGAGGGCGTCACCATGATGATCTCGGGGCGGAAGTCCTGGATCAGCTGCACCTGGCGGGCGGTCATGCCGCCGGAGGCCGGGATGACGGTGCAGCCGAGACGCTCGGCGCCGTAGTGCGCACCGAGGCCGCCGGTGAACAGCCCGTATCCGTAGGCGACATGGACTTTGTGACCGGGACGGCCGCCGGCCGCGCGGATCGAGCGGGCCACCACATCCGCCCAGGTGTCCAGATCGCGCTGGGTGTAGCCCACCACGGTGGGGCGGCCGGTGGTGCCGCTGGAGGCATGGATGCGGCGGACCTCGGACTCGTCGACGGCGAACATCCCGAAGGGGTAGTTGTCCCGCAGATCCGCCTTGGCCGTGAACGGGAAGCGGCCGAGATCGGCGAGCGTACGGCAGTCCTCGGGGCGCAGCCCCGCCTTGTCGAAGGAGCGGCGGTAGAAGTCGACGTTCTCGTAGGCATGGCGGAGCGTCGCGCGCAGCCGCTCCAGCTGCAGCGCCTCGAGCTCCTCGCGGCTCAGCCGCTCCGCCGCGTCCAGCAGGTCCGTCATGCCGGAAACTCCCGTCCCCAAATCGGACGACCGATCATTCGGTCGTGGTGCTCGGGATCAGTAATTCAGCCCGCCCCGCCGGGCGTCAAGGCGTGGGCAGCGACGTGCGTCCGCCCTCGGCTCCGGGCATACTCCGTTGCCGCGCCGCCCGCCGGGCGACGAGAATCACCGCATGCCGACGTTCACCGCGTACGACGGGACCGAACTCACCTACCACCTGAAGGGGCGGGGCGAGCCACTGATCTGTCTGCCCGGCGGTCCCATGCGCGCCTCCGCCTACTACGGGACGCTGGGGGGCCTCGACGCCCACCGGCAGCTCGTGCTGCTCGATCTGCGCGGGACCGGCGGCTCCGCCGTGCCGGCCGACCCGGCGACGTACCGCTGCGACCGGCAGGTCGAGGATGTGGAAGCGCTGCGTGAGCATCTCGGCCCGGAGCGGATGGACCTGCTGGGACACTCCGCGGCCGGCAATCTGGCCACTCTCTACGCGGCGCGGCACCCGCGGCGGCTGCGCTCGCTCACCCTTGTCACGCCGGGCACGCGCGCCGTGGGCATCGCCGTCACCGCGCAGGACCGGCGCGATGCCGCCGGGCTGCGTATCGGAGAGCCTTGGTACGCCGCCGGCCGGGAGGCTCTGGAGGAGGTCTTGAGGGGGCGCGACTCGGCCGAGGTGTGGCAGACGATCGTGCCCTTCGCCTACGGACGGTGGGATGCGACGGCCCGGGAGCACGCCGCCGCCGGATCGCACGAGAAGAACCAGGAAGCCGCGGCGGCGTTCTACGCGGGCGGAGCCTTCGACCCGGCGGTGACGCGGGCCGCTCTGTCCGCCGTGGACGCGCCGGTCCTGGCGCTGGCCGGGGAGTACGACCACGGTCCCCGTCCCGCTCACGCCGCCGAACTGGCCGCCCTGTTCCCGCACGGCGAGAGCCGCGTCCAGCAGCGCGCCGGGCACTTCCCCTGGCTGGACGACCCCGGCGCCTTCGTCCGCACGGTCGTCACCTTCCTCGATCCGGACGTACGGACCGTGCACGCAGGCGGCACCCGGCTCGCCTGAACCGGGTGCCCGCACCGCATGGGTTCGTACGGACGGTTGTCGGCCGGATGCCACGGTGGGGCTTGCGCGAAGGGGAAGGATGCGGGATAGAAGTTGAATTCCGCAAACACTTTCGCGAAGGAGATCACGATGCCGCAGCCCGAGGGAGCCCAGCTCGAAGCCGTCCGGGCCCGCAGGGAGGAACTGAAGCGGCGCTATCTGAGGCCGGTGGCGGACCGGCCCCCGACCACGACCCGCGGGGTCCACCATGTGGCCTTCATCTGCCGTGATGTGGAGGAGACCGTCCGCTTCTACCAGGAGTTCCTTGGGTTCCCGCTGGTCGAGATGGTGGAGAACCGCGACTACCAGGGCTCCACGCACTTCTTCTTCGACATCGGTCACGGCAATCTGCTCGGCTTCTTCGACTTCCCGGGCCACAACCATCCGCCGAGCAAGGAGACGGTGGGCGGCGTGCAGCATCTGGCGCTCTCGGTGGACGCGGAACAGTTCGCGACGGCACGCAAGAAGCTGGACGAGTCGGGTACGGAGTATGTCGGCCCCGACCGCGGTGTCGAGGACAGCCTGTACATCCGCGACCCCAACGGCGTACCGCTGGAGCTCTACCAGGAGCGTCTCGGCATCTTCAACGGCGAGCCGATCCTGGGCACGCTGGACTGAGGCGACTCGCCCCGGCGGGGCCGCCGCCGTCAACCCGAGGCGGCGTCCGTCGCCATCGCGCGCGCCCAGCGGTAGTCCGCCTTGCCGCTCGGGGAGCGCTGGATCTCCTTCGCGATCACGAGCTGGCGGGGGATCTTGTAGCCGGCCAGTCGTGTGCGGCAGTGGGACCGGATGTCGTCCAGGCTCGGCTCCGGCGCTCCGTCGCGCACCTGCACCACCGCCGCCACATGATTGCCCCACGTGGCGTCGGGCACCCCGGCCACCAGTGCGTCGTACACATCCGGATGGGACTTGAGCGCCTGCTCGACCTCCTCCGGATACACCTTCTCCCCGCCGGTGTTGATGCACTGCGAGCCGCGGCCGAGGACCGTGACGACACCCTCCTCGTCGACGGTCGCCATGTCGCCCAGCAGCACCCAGCGCTCGTCGCCGCGCCGGAAGAAGGTCTCCGCGGTCTTCTTCGGGTCGTTGTAGTAGCCCAGCGGCACATGGCCCCGCTGCGCGATCCGGCCGGGTTCGCCCGCCGGTACCGGTTCGTACGTCGCCGGGTCGACCACCGCCGTGCGGGCGTTGACCCGCAGCCGGAAGCCCTTCTCCGGGCTCGAGTCGTCGGTCGCGGTGCCGTTGAACCCGGACTCCGAGGAGCCGAAGTTGTTCAGCAGCAGCACATTCGGTGCCAGCGCCGCGAACTGGGCCCGCACGGTCTCCGACATGATCGCGCCGGACGACGACACGCTGAACAGCGCGGACAGGTCGGTGTCCTTCAGCGGCCCGCTCAGCGCGTCGACGAGCGGCCGGAGCATGGCGTCGCCGACCAGGGACACGCTGGTGACCTTCTCCTTCTCGATCGTCCGCAGCACCTCGTGCGGCACGAACTTGCGGTGGAGGGCGACCCGTTGGCCGAAGTGGAAGGCGATGAACGCGGTCAGGGTGGAGGTGCCGTGCATCAGTGGGGGAGTGGGGAAGAAGGTGATGCCGTCGCCCCCGGCGGCCACCCGCTCGGCGAGCTCCTGGGGCGAGGAGACCGGCTCCCCGGTCGGCGCGCCGCCGCCGAGACCGGCGAAGAACAGGTCCTCCTGCCGCCACATCACCCCCTTGGGCATACCGGTCGTGCCCCCGGTGTAGATGATGAACTGGTCGTCGGCGGAGCGTGGCTCGAAGCCGCGCCCGGGTGACGCGGCGGCCTCCGCCTCGGTGAACGGCACGGCGTCCAGGGCCGGCGCGCCCGGGGGCGTGGTGCCCACCCGTACGAGGTGGCGCAGCTTCTCCGTCCTCGGGCTCGCGGCGGCCACCCGCTCGGTGAACTCCCCGTCGAAGACCAGTGCGGCGAGGTCGGCGTCGCGGTACAGGTAGACCAGTTCCTCCTCCACGTACCGGTAGTTGACGTTGACCGGTACGACCCGTGCCTTGAGGCAGCCGAGCACGGTCTGCAGGTATTCGACGCCGTTGTAGAGATGCAGACCGAGGTGCTCACCCGGCTTGATCCCGGCGTCGATCAGATGGTGGGCGACGCGGTTGGCCGCCGCGTCGAGCTCCGCGTAGGTGAGCCTGCGCTCGGAGCCGGTGCCGGGATGGTCGATGTACACAAGCGCCTCGCGGTCCGGGACCACGTCGACGACCGACTCGAACAGGTCGGCAAGGTTGTACTCCACCGTTCCTCCTGACCGCGGGCGCATCCCCGGCGAACTCCGGCTCGGCGGTCATTAGAGCGCCGGTGACCACAACTGGGAAGGGGAGCCGCAGAATAAATCTGACTGCCTGTCAGAAAACTATTGATCTGGGCCCCGGCCTACTGCAACCTGTTCTAGGTCTTGAGACGGGAGGTCCGCACATGGGGCAACAAGGTGGAACCGAGCACCTCACCGTGCGACGCGAAGGCGCCACGCTGGTGCTCACCCTGAACAGGCCCGAGGCGAAGAATGCGCTCTCGCTGCCGATGCTGGTCGGTCTCTACGACGGCTGGCTCGAGGCCGATGCCGACGACGACGTACGCTCCGTCGTCCTCACCGGAGCGGGAGGAGCCTTCTGCGCCGGCATGGACCTCAAGGCCCTTGCGGGCCGGGGAATGGACGGACAGCAGTACCGGGACCGGATGCAGGCAGACCCGGATCTGCACTGGAAGGCCATGCTGCGCCACCACCGCCCGCGAAAGCCTGTGATCGCCGCCGTCGAGGGCGCCTGCGTGGCCGGCGGGACGGAGATCCTGCAGGGCACCGACATCCGGATCGCGGGCGAGAGCGCCGTGTTCGGACTCTTCGAGGTCAGACGCGGGCTCTTCCCCATCGGCGGCTCGACCGTGCGGCTGCAGCGCCAGATCCCCCGGACGCACGCCCTGGAGATGCTGCTCACCGGCCGTCCGTACAGCGCCGACGAAGCCCAGCGGATCGGTCTCGTCGGCCATGTCGTCCCGGACGGCACCGCGCTGGACAAGGCCCTCGCCGTCGCCGAACAGATCAATGCCTGCGGCCCGCTCGCCGTCGAGGCGGTGAAGGCATCGGTGTACGAGACCGCCGAGCTGACCGAGACCGAAGGGCTGGCCGCCGAACTGACGCGTGGCTGGCCGGTCTTCGACACCGACGACGCCAAGGAAGGCGCCCGCGCCTTCGCCGAGAAGCGCACCCCCGTCTACCGGCGCGCCTGACCCGAGGGAGAGACCGGATGCCCGAGCTGCTGAGTGCACCGCTGGTCGTCGAGTTCCCCTTCACCCGCTCCCTCGGCCCGGTGCAGAGCGCCTTTCTCACCGGGCTGCGCGAGCGCGTCGTCCTCGGCGTGCGGACCCAGGACCACCGGGTGCTCGTTCCGCCCGTCGAGTACGACCCGGTGACCGCCGAGGAGATCCGCGACCTGGTCGAGGTCGGCTCCAGCGGGACAGTCACCACCTGGGCCTGGAACGCCGCGCCACGTCGCGGCCAGCCCCTGGACACCGCGTTCGCCTGGGTGCTGGTGCGGCTCGACGGCGCCGACACCGCCCTGCTCCACGTCCTCGACGTGCCCGGCCCGGACGCCGTGCACAGCGGGATGCGGGTCCGGATCCGCTGGGCCGCCGAACGCACCGGAGCCATCACCGACATCGCCTGCTTCGAGCCCTGCGGCAGCGAGCCGCGACCGGGGGTCGCCGATCACCGCGGCGAGTTCGACGACGCCGTCACCGGCATCGTCGCCCCCGCCCGGCTCGACTACACCTACTCGCCCGGCCGCGCGCAGACCGGCTGGATCAACGCCCTGACCGACCGCAGGACCGTGGGCGAACGCTGCCCCTCCTGCCACAAGGTGTACGTCCCTCCCCGAGGCGCCTGCCCCACCTGCGGTGTCGCCACCACGGACCAGGTCGAGGTCGGCCCGCGCGGCACGGTCACCACGTACTGCATCGTCAACATCAAGTCCCGGCACCCCGGCGGCAACGACATCGAAGTGCCCTATGTGTACGCCCACATCGCCCTGGACGGCGCCGACCTCGCCCTGCACGGCCGGATCGGCGGCATGCCCTACGACCAGGTGCGCATGGGGCTGCGCGTCGAACCCGTGTGGACCGAGGGCGGCCGCTATCCCGACCACTACCGGCCGACCGGCGAACCCGACGCCGACTACGACACCTACAAGGAGCTGCTGTGACGCGGCACGCCAGGCAGGCAGCGATCGTCGCGTTCGCCCAGACGGACCACCGGCGACGCAGCGACGAGCTCTCCGAGGTCGAGATGCTCATGCCGGTCCTGCACGAGGTGCTGAACCGGACCGGCCTCAAGACCGGCGACATCGGCTTCACCTGCTCGGGATCGTCCGACTATCTCGCGGGCAGGGCCTTCTCCTTCACGATGGCCCTCGACGGCGTCGGCGCCTGGCCGCCGATATCCGAGTCCCATGTCGAGATGGACGGCGCCTGGGCGCTCTACGAGGCCTGGGTGAAGATCCTCACCGGCGAGGCCGACACCGCCCTCGTCTACGCCTACGGAAAGTCCTCACCCGGCCGGCTCCGGGACGTGCTGACCCGTCAGCTCGACCCGTACTACGTCGCTCCGCTCTGGCCCGACTCCGTGGCACTCGCCGCGCTCCAGGCGCAGGCGCTGATCGACGCCGGGGCCGCCGACGAACGGACACTCGCCGGAGTCGGGGCGCGCAGCCGCCGCGACGCCTCGGACAACCCGCACGCTCAACTGCAGGGTTCGGTTCCCCAGGGCGAGTACGTCGTTCAGCCGCTGCGTACCGGCGACTGCCCGCCCATCGGCGACGGCGCGGCCGCCGTGATCCTCGCCTCCGGGGACCGGGCACGCGACCTGTGCGAGCGGCCCGCCTGGATCCGCGGCATGGACCACCGCATCGAGGCCCACAGCCTGGGCGTACGCGATCTGACCGCTTCGCCGTCGACCCGGCTGGCCGCCGAACGCGCCGGGGCCTTCGAGCGGCCCGTCGACACCGCCGAACTGCACGCACCCTTCAGCTCCCAGGAGATCGTCCTGCGGCGATCCCTCGACCTCGACGACAGCGTGAGGGTCAATCCGTCCGGCGGAGCGCTCGCCGCCCATCCGGTCATGGCCGCAGGCCTCATCCGGATCGGCGAGGCGGCGGCGCGTGTCCACCGCGGCGAATCCGACCGGGCGCTCGGCCACGCGACCTCCGGCCCCTGCCTGCAACAGAACCTGGTCGCCGTCCTGGAAGGGGAGGACCGTGACTGACATCGCCGCGGGGAAGGCTGCCGGCAAGGCCGGAAAGGAGTTCGTGGCCGTTGTCGGCATCGGTCAGACCAAGCACGTCGCCGCCCGCCACGACGTCTCGATCGCCGGTCTGGTGCGCGAGGCCGCGCGGAGCGCACTCGACGACGCCCAGCTGGCCTGGGCCGACATCGACGCTGTCGTGATCGGCAAGGCCCCGGACTTCTTCGAGGGCCTGATGATGCCCGAGCTCTATCTCGCCGACGCGCTCGGCGCGGTCGGCAAACCGATGCTGCGGGTGCACACCGCGGGCTCCGTCGGCGGCTCCACCGCACTCGTCGCCTCCAACCTGATCGCGTCCCGTGTGCACCGCACCGTCCTCACCCTCGCCTTCGAGAAACAGTCCGAGTCCAACGCCATGTGGGGGCTGTCCCTGCCCGTCCCCTTCCAGCAGCCGTTGCTCGCGGGCGCCGGCGGCTTCTTCGCCCCGCACATCCGCGCCTACATGCGGCGCACCGGCGCTCCCGACACGGTCGGCTCCCTGGTCGCGTACAAGGACCGCCGCAACGCCCTGAAGAATCCGTACGCCCACCTGCACGAGCACGACATCACCCTGGAGAAGGTCCAGGCGTCGCCCATGCTGTGGGACCCGGTCCGCTACTCCGAGACCTGCCCGTCCTCCGACGGCGCCTGCGCCATGATCCTCACCGACCGGGCCGGCGCCGCCCGGGCACCGCACCCGCCCGCCTGGATGCACGGCGGCGCCATGCGCAGCGAGCCCACCATGTTCGCCGGCAAGGACTTCGTGTCCCCGCAGGCGGGCAAGGACTGCGCGGCCGACGTCTACCGGCAGGCCGGCATCGCGGATCCGCGCCGTGAGATCGACGCGGTGGAGATGTACGTCCCGTTCTCCTGGTACGAGCCGATGTGGCTGGAGAACCTCGGCCTCGCCGCCGAGGGCGAGGGCTGGAAACTCACCGAGTCCGGCGTCACCGAGCTCGACGGCGATCTGCCCGTGAACCCGTCCGGAGGTGTCCTGTCCACCAACCCCATCGGCGCCTCCGGCATGATCCGCTTCGCCGAAGCGGCACTTCAGGTGCGCGGGCAGGCGGGCGAGCACCAGGTCGAAGGCGCCCGCAGGGCACTCGGACACGCGTACGGCGGCGGTTCGCAGTTCTTCGCCATGTGGCTGGTCGGCGCCGAACCGCCCACCACATGATCCCGTGACCGGCCGCGGTCCTGCTGCCGCGGCCTGTCGGGGACCGGGGACGATCGCTAGTCTGAGGCCGGAGACAAAGCGGGAGGAGCACGGACGTGACCGAGAGCACGACCACCACCCAGATGTTTTCGGGCTGGGACAAGCCTGAACTCGACCTGAGCAACGCCGACTGGCAGTCGAGCAGTCAGGGAACGGGGGATGTCCAGATCGCCTTCGTGGAAGGCTTCATCGCGATGCGCAACGGGAGGCGGCCGGAGGGCCCATCGCTGATCTTCTCCCCGGCGGAGTGGCGCGCCTTTGTGCTGAACGCCCGCGAGGGGGAGTTCGACCTCACCTGACGGCAGGAGCGTCCGGGCCGGCACGCGCGCGGCACCGCGCCTGCCGAACGCTCCCGGTACATGGCTGAACGCAAGCGGACCCGTTCCCGTATGACTCTGCATGCCCCGCACGACGGGGTGCGCAGCGTCCCGCGAGGATACCGTTCCAACAGCGTGAGGATCAGCCATGAATGACGCCATCAACCCGTCTCTGCAAGCCCTCCCCGACGGAGAGGCCGAACTCCGCCTGGTGGTCCGTCTGCAGTGGGAGGACATCGCCGCGCTGGGACAGGAAGCGGGCCGGCTGGCAAGCCAGATGCAGCGTCCCGTGAGCCTCGACGAGGCCGTGAGCCATCGGCTGCGATCACGGACCACCACCGCCACGCATGCCCGGCCGGCCGCTGCCGCCCAGCAGAGCGTGCAGTCGTCCGTGTCCTCCCTCACCGGCCGGTCACCGGGAGAACACGCCCGCCAGGCGATAGAGAAGATCAACGGAACGACCGGCCCCGCGATGAGTCCCACCCAGACCTCCGCCTGACCGCCCCGGCTCCCGGCAGCCTGCCCCGGCCGCCGGGCCCGGCGGCCCGCCGCACCGCCTGCGGCGGGCCGCCTCCGTCGCCCGTCCCGCTCCCCGTCCCCCATACAACAACTGCCCTACCGGACAACCACGTTTCGCAAGGACCGGCCCCCGGGGCCCCTGCGGGCGTACGCTGAGGTGCCTCAAAGGACGTGGGTCCGGCAGCTCCTTCACCGCGCCGGGCTGCGCCCGGCCGTGGGGGTGCACATGACGCGACGTGCCGGCGGGACAAGACGCCGACTCTTCGAGCGTGAGGCCGAACTGGCCGCTGTCGACGAAGCGTTGGGCGAACTCGCCGGACTGCACCCGGACGATGCCGACCTGCCCGAGCGGCCACGCGGCGCCCTGCTCGCCTTCGCCGGACACGCGGGTCTCGGCAAGACGACGCTGCTCACCGAGGTACGCAGACGTGCCGCCGCCAAGGGCTGCACCGTCCTCTCGGCACGCGGCGGCGAACAGGAGCAGCAGGTCGCCTTCCATGTCGCCCGGCAGCTGATCCAGCCCCAGCTCGCCGGTTCGTCGGAGGCCGCACTCCGGCTGCAGCTGGGCAGCTGGTACGCCATCGTCGGTCCCGCACTCGGACTGTGCACCGCCGAAGCCGGGTCCCCGCCCGACCCGCAGGGACTGCGCGACGGACTCGACTGGGTCCTCACCCACCTCGCCGTCCAGCGCGCACCGCTCGTGCTGGTCCTCGACGACGCCCACTGGGCCGACCCCGAGTCGCTGAGCTGGCTCGCCGCCTTCGCGCCCCGCGCCGAGGAACTGCCGATGCTGCTCGTCGTCGCCTACCGGCCCGAAGAACTGCCCGACCACGCCGAGCAGTTGCGCGGGCTGCCCGGCCGCGCCGGACAGCGCCCCATCGGCCTCGAACCGCTCACCGCCCCCGCCGTCGGCCGCCTCGTGCGCGAGCGGCTCGGCGACCACGCCGACGACGCCTTCTGCCGCGAATGCTGGGCCGTCACGTCGGGCAATCCCTTCGAGGCCGTCGAACTCACCGCCAAGATCCACGCCCGCGGCATCGAACCGACCGGGACCGGCGTTCATCTGCTGCGTGATCTCGCCGCGGCCGTCAGGGGCAGCGGGCTCCTGTCCCGACTGGAACGCCTCGGCGCCTCCACCGTCCGCTTCGCCTGGGCCGGCGCCGTCCTCGGCACCGAGATCCAGCCCGCGCTGGCCGCCGCCGTCGCCGGGCTCGGCAACGAGGAGGCCGTCGACGCCGCCGACCGGCTGCGGGACGCTCGTATCCTCACCGGCCCCGGCACCGACAAGGGCACCCTGGAGTTCGTCCACCCGCTGATCGCCACCGCCGTCTACCGGGCCATCCCCGACGCGGTCCGCGTCGCCCTCCACGGGCAGGCTGCCTGGACCCTCGTCGACGCCGGACTCGGCTCCACCGCTGCCGCCCGCCATCTGATGGAGACCCACCCCGACGGCGACCCCTGGGTCGTCCAGCATCTGCGCGACGCCGCCCGCGAGACCCTGCGAGCGGGCGCACCCGACGCCGCACGCCGCCAGCTCGCCCGCGCACTGCGGGAACCACCGGCCTTCGCGGACCGGGCGGCCGTCCTGTACGAACTGGGCTGCGCCTCGCTGCTCACCGAACCCGCCACCACGGTCAACCATCTGCGGGCCGCGCTCGAGGAACCCATCGCCGACGCCGCCCTGCGCCAGAACATCGTCTATCGGCTCTCCCAGGTCCTCGCCCACTCCGACCGCCTCGCCGAAGCGTCGGACCTGCTCGCCCGCGAGGCCCGGCGCACCACCGACCCGCGCAGCCGACTGAGGATGCAGTCCGAGAAGTTCATGTGGGACGCCTTCCGCGCCGACGAACCCGACTCGCCCGCACGCTCCCGGCGGCTGGCGCGACTCGCCGACCGGCTCACCGGACGCGACCTCACCGAGCGGTACATCATCGGACTGCGCGCGTGGGACGCCACGCTGCGCGCCGAGCCCGCCGCCGTCGCGATCGGCCACGCCGAAAGCGCCCTGAAGGGCGGACTGAGCTGGGCCGTGGAGGACCGCGGATTCGAAGTGCCTGTCCTCGTCGCACTCACCTTCCTCTACGCCGACCGCCCGGGCCGTGCCGAGGAGCTGTTCGCCGCCGGCACCGCGGAGTTCGAGCGCCAGGGCTGGCGCGGCGCCCATCTCTCCTTCGCCTACACCCTCCTCGCCTACATCCGCTTCCGGCGCGGACGTCTCGCCGAGGCGGAGGACTTCGTACGCGCAGGGCTGCGCCTCGCCGAGCGTGTCGGACCCCGCACCCCCGCCCAGTGGTACGCCGTCGGCACCCTCATCGAGGTGCTGCTGGCCCGCGGACGCACCGACGAAGCGGCCCAGGTCGCCCAGGACCACGACTTCGGCGAGCCCTTCCCGTCCGCCGTCACCTTCCCCGACTCCCAGAGCGTGTACGGCGAACTGCTGCTCGCCCGGGGCCGGGCCAAAGAGGCGGCCGTCGAGCTCGCAGGGGTCGGCCGGCGGCTCGACCCGAGAGGCATGCGCAACCCCACCTGGTGCCCTTGGCAGCTCCACCTCGCGCTGGCGGAGGCCCACGACGCGCCGGACAGGGCCCGCGCCATCGCCCTCGATGCCGTCCGCCGCGCCCGCCGCACCGCCACCGCCTCAGGCATCGGACAGGCGCTGCGCGTCGCGGCGGAGGTGTCCGGCGGCACCGAGCGCACGGCCCTCCTGTTGGAGTCCGTCGCCCAGCTGGAACGCTCACCCGCCGCGTACGAACTGGCCAGGGCGCTCGTCGACCTCGGGGCGCATCTGCGCCGTATCGGCCGGTCCAAGGAGGGCGCCGAACCTCTCTACCGGGGTCTCGAGGCGGCCGGACAGTGCGGCGCCGACGGGCTCGCCGACAGCGCGCGCGACGAGCTCGCGGCCGCGGGGCTGCGCCCGAGGCAGCTGCGGGTCATCGAGACCGACACCCTCACCACCCGCGAACGGGCCGCCGCCGTCCTGACCGTCCACGGCAAGGACCGGGCCTGCGTCGCCGCCGAGCTGCACGTGGACGAACACACCGTGACCAGGCTCCTCTCCGCCGTGTACCGCAAGATCGGCACCGACGAGACGGGCCTCGCCGAGGCTCTCGGCACCGGTCTCGCCGAGGACCCCGTGGGCAGCCACGGCTGGTGATCCGAGGCGGTCACACGCCGCCGGGCCCCGGCTCGGCCGGGCCCCTCAGGACACGTACCATGGCGGTATGTCCTTCCTCCGCCGCCGCAGTGCCGCCACCCCCGCGGGCCCGGACTTCGACGTCCTGGCCATGGACCCGGGGGACTGGCCCGGCAATCTCGGCGCGGGACTGCTGCCCGCTCCGGACGGCAGCTGCCAGGGTGTCTTCCTGCGGTACGACCTGTTCGGCGGCCGCGGCCCGGCGATGATCATCGGCAATCTGCCGGAGGGCTCGCCCGCCCGTGAGACCGAAGAGGGCCAGGTTCCGTTCGAGGTGGCACAGCTGCTGCTGGCCCTGGAGAACGACGAGCCCGTCGAGGTCGTGGAGACCGAGGACATGCCGGTCATGCAGGGGGACAACCTGCTGATCGTCCGCCGGCTCAAGCTCTCCGAGAGCCGTATCTCCTGCGTCCAGTTCGACCGCAGCGACAATGTGCTCGTGACCATCGCCAGCTGGGACCGGCCGATCACCGACGATCTGTACGCGCTGCTGAAGCCGCTTCCGGCGGAGCTCTTCCAGCAGGGCTGAACCGCCGCCACCGTACGGTGCGGCGCTGCGGATCCGGGTCGGAGCCGCAGCGCCCGACAGCTACCGGCCGAGCATGAGCGCCACCCGCATCGCCGCCGTACCGAGCCCGGAGGGCTGCCTCAGCAGTGTGGTGCCGGCGCCGGAGTGCACATCCTCCGCCATGTAGCGGCGTACCTCCCGGTGCCAGTTGAGAATGCCGGCGAGCCAGTCCTCCAACTCCCGCACATAGGTGTCGAGCGCGGCCTTCTCCGCCTCGCCGAGATCGAAGTCCTGGTGCAGCAAGGGCAGTTCCTGCTCCTTCACATGGAGAAACTGCCGCAGACGTCCACGCATCAGATCGTCGATGATCGACACAGCGGCCGGGTAGTCGCAGTCGAAGAACTTCTGCACCACCAGCACGCCGTTGTGCAGCTCACCCTCGACCTCGATCTCCTTCTGGTAGGAGAACAGATCGTTGATCAAGCAGGCGTAGTCCGCCGCGGCGTTCTCCAGGCTGCGCACCGGACCGCTGCGCAGGACCTGGGGCGACAGCTCGCCCTCGTGCCGCAGTCGGCACAGACTCATCGTCAGATCCGAACCGAACGTGAGGCGCCGCATCTCGATGTAGTCGACCGGATCGGGGACGCGGTGCTGGGCCTGGTTGTGCAGCTCCCACAGCCAGCTCTCCAGCATCACATCGATCGCGCGGCGCAGGTTCACCCGCGCGTCCGGGCCCATCGGACCGGCGGTGCGCGCCCACAGGTCGGCCAGCGCCCGCTCCATCGGGCTGACCGCCACCAGCGCGCCCGACGCCGGATCGTCGACCGGCATGCACGCCATCAGCCGTTCGTTGCAGAGCTTCGCGCCGACGAGATTGCGCGGACGGCCGAAGACCATCGGGAAGTAGTCGTCGCCGTAGGTGCCCCAGGTCAGCCACTCGGCGCTGAGCTCCAGCTCCTCGGCCGTGGCGTCCGGGTCCAGACCGGCCGAGCAGAGGGCGAAGTCGTAGCCCCGCAGCATCGGTCCGTCCCAGATGTCGCCCAGCAGTCCCATCCGCTCCGCCCAGGCGAGGGACTTCTCCAGGGCGTCCTGGTGGTGCGGGCTGACCGACAGCGGGAACGGAAGGTCGAAGTCGGGCAGCATCGAGGGTCCGACCTTCTGGTGCGGAACATGCGTGAGACCGCGGAGCCGCGATGTGGCCGGACGCCCGAACAGGGTCCTGATGTCGAGGGCCGACGTGCCCAGCACCCCGGCTGCCCGTGAAGGCCCGGTGTCCAGGCCCTCGTTCATATAGCGGCTGGAGCGCATGTGCCACTCGTGGCCGCCGGACTGCCAGTCCTGAAGCCCCTTGGCGTAGGCGGCGACCGCCGCGCACTGGGCAGGGGAAAGGCCCTTCTCGGCGCACAGGGCCGGGACTTCGGTCAGTGCCGTGTTCTCGAACTGCTGGACCCGGGACGTCAGCAGGTCGTTGACCGCTTCGGCCGCCTCCTGCGTCGTACAGCCGAGGAACGTCTCCAGCACCAGCACACCGTTGCTGAGCTCGCCCTCGTCCTCCACCTCGCGCTGGTACGAGAACAGGTCGTTGCGCAGATGCACCGCGTCGGAGAAGGCGTCCCGCAGCACACGCAACGGCCGGGAGTCCGCGACCGGTTCCGGCACCTCCGCACCGGCGGCGTACTCGACGAGCCCGGCCGACCAGGGCGCACCGCCTACCTTGCGGCGCATCTCGATGTACTCGACGGGATTGGCCACCCGCCCCTCGTTGATGTTCGTCAGTTCCCACAGGGACTCGTTGAGGAGGTTCTCGGTGGCCTCGGCGAACCGGACCCGCCACGCGTCCGACATCGCAGGCACGGTCCGTGCCCACAGATCGGCCAGCCCCGCCTCCACGGGGTTCTCCGGTTCCGGTGTGCCTTCCGTGGAGCCCATCGGCATGAACGCCGGAAGCCGGTCCAGGTAGGCCTTGCCGCCCTCGCGGTCCTGGGTGCGCTTGAAGATCTCGAGGAAGTGGTCGTCGAAGAAGAAGACCCACACATACCAGTCGGTGACCAGGGACAGCGTTTCGGCGTCACAGTCGGGATGGGTGTAGGCGCACAGCAGTGCGTAGTCGTGGGCGTCGAGGTCGGACTCCTCCCAGACGCCCGACCCCTCCAGCATCCCCATCCCGCGCGCCCACTCCTTGGTGTGCCGCCGTGCCTCCTCGACATGGGGATTGAGCCGCGCCGGATACGGGACGTAGAAATCCGGCAGTACGAAGGGCTGTGCCATGTGCGCCAGGGCCTTTCGGTGAACTTCCGCGCATGCGCGGTCTGTCGTGGACGGGCGAGCCCTACCCGTCCCCCGGACGGACCACGCATGTCGGCCCATTAGTCACACAAGCCCAGCAACGGGAAGGTAAGTGCTGGAAGGGAAAGACGTGCGCCACCGGACCCCTCGACCGGTGGCGCACGTCGGCTACTTCAGTACGCGCACATCGGCCGCCTTCACAAAGGCGACCCGGTGCCCGAACTGGATCTCGTAGTACTGCTCCTTGCCGCGGACGACCCGGTGTCCCGCGGTGTCGAACGTCGTCGCGTACAGGTACTCGCCCGGCACACGGTCACCGACCACGTACGTCTGACCCGCGAGCAGCTTGTACGGCAGCGGTGAGACCGCCTGGACGGGGACATCGGCCGGGTACGCGGCGGCCTCGGGGTAGGCACGGCCGTACACGGGAATCTCCGCCAGGCCCGGCCCGGGCGTCAGCACACGCCCCCGCGCGCCCACCGCCGTCGGCTGTTTGCGCGGATTGTGGAACCAGGCCTTCTGGCCCAGGTACCAGATCGCCGTCCAGTCGCCCTGCCGGCCGGCCACGGCGTACTGCTGGCCGGTCGAGGCCCGCGCACCTGTGTCGTTGACGCCGGTGGTGGAGTCCTGGCCGCCGGGACGCAGGCCGATGTCCTTGACGAGCGGAGCGTCCTCGGCGGGCGCGGTGTGCAGCCGGACCGCGCCGGAGCCGTGCGGCACGCATGCGTCGGCGGGCTTCGCGCAGCTCGTGTAGAGCGGCTGATGCCGGCTGTAGTCGGGGCGGACGGTCACGACATCGCTGCGCGGGCCGGCAGTCGCGGTGAACGGACGGCCGAGCAGCCGGAAGTAGTGCGCCCAGTCCCAGTACGGGCCAGGGTCGGTGTGCATGCCGGGGATCGTCGCGGTGGTCGTGCCCGGGACGGTGTCGTGGCCGAGGATGTGCTGACGGTCCAGCGGGATGTCGAAGCGGTGCGCCAGATACCGCACCAGCCGGGCCGACGAACGGTACATGGCCTCCGTGAACCAGGCGTCCGGCGCGACCAGGAAGCCCTCGTGCTCCAGCCCCACCGACTTCGCGTTCACGTACCAGTTGCCGGCGTGCCAGGCGACGTCCTTGAGCGGCACATGCTGCGCGATGTGCCCGTCGGACGAGCGGAGGGTGTACTGCCACGACACATACGTCGGGTCCTGCACCAGCCTCAGAGTGGTGTCCCAGGAACCCTCGGTGTCATGGATGACGATGTACCGCACCGACTGCGAGGCCGGCCGGTCGGCGAGGTCATGGTTGCCGTAGTCGTTGTCGCCGAACTCCTCGTACGGCGCCGGGATCCACTCGCAGCCGACGGACCGCGGGCATTCGGACTTCCCCGCGTCGGCCGTACGCAGGCCGAGCCCAGCCCTCTGCGCGGGCCGGGGAACCGCGGCGGGGTCGGCCGCGAGAGTGACCCGCTGCCCGGTGTCGGTGGTGCGCGACTCGCCGGTGCGGATCACGTCGAAGACGTCGTCGGCGTAGGCCGTCGCGGTCGCCGTGTCGTCGGCGCCGGAGAAGCGCGCGACCGCACCGAACCAGTCGGCCGGGTCCTGGCTCAGCGGCCTGCCCAGTTTCTTCTGGGCATCCGCCAGCAGGGCCGCGCCCCCGCGGACATTGGCCGCCGCACTGTTCCGCAGCTGCGCCGTGCTCAGCCCGGAGAGCGCGGATGCGCTGTCCAGTGTCCGCAGCCGGGCGGGGAGAGCGGAGGACCTGGGCACCTCGGTCGCGACGGGCTGCAAGGCCTTGCGGGCGTCGTCGCCCCGCGGGTCCTCGCTGCCGGCCGCGTGGTGCGGAGCCTCGGCCAGGGCGGTCCGGGCGTCGGTGAGATGCATCGGCCCGTAGCCGCCGGTGACGCTCGCCGCGCCGCCGTGGGTGTCCCAGCGGGACTGCAGATAGGACACGCCGAGCAGCACACTCTGCGGTACCCGGTACCGGGCGGCGGCCGCGGCGAACTCGAGCTGCAGTGTGCCGGACGGCGGCTGTTCGGCGGTCGCGGAGGGTCCCGCTGAGGCCAGGGGCAGCAGCAGCGCGGCAGAGGCCACCGCAACGGATGCCGTCAGCAGGCGACGACGGGGCCTTGCGGGTCGTACGGGTGTGGATCCTTGCAAGGCAGCCTCCAGGGACGGATGGTGCACGCCGGGCCTGCGGGGGTCGGACCCGACTACAGGTATCGGCTGCCGGACGATCCGTCAATCATGCTCGAGTGGAGGAAGTCTGCACGTCAGCGCTGGTTCCGAGGAGTTTCTCCGTGAGGGCGCGCGGGCCTGCGACGCGTCAGTGGTCTGTGCCAATAGCCGTGCGGCGAAAGGAAATCGGAGCCGGGCCGCGGACACGGCGGATGGTCGGGCCGGGCACGCACAGTGCGCTGCGCGCCCGGTGTGTCGGCACCGGGCGCGCAGCGCGCTTCCCCCTCTGTGGCGGCCGCGTCAGCGAGTGCCGACCGCCGCACGCACTGCCCGCCGGGCCAGTGCGCAGTCGTCGTGCAGCCTCCGCAGGAGCAGCCGCTGCTCCTCACCCGCCGACAGACCGCCGGCCGTGGTGGCAGGGGCACTGCCCGCGGGCGGAGCCTCCTGCATGGTGCGCTGCACCGCTGTCTCGTAGGTACGGATCTCCCGGGTCAGTACCAGCATCAGGTTGACCAGGAAGGCGTCCCGTGCCGCCGGACCCGTCTGCTGCGCGAGCTGACTGATCTGCCGGCGCGCCACCGGCGCGTCCCCGAGCACCGACCACAGGGTGGCCAGGTCGTATCCGGGGAGGTACCAACCCGCGTGCTCCCAGTCGACGAGCACCGGGCCGGTCGGCGACAGCAGGATGTTGGAGAGCAGCGCGTCGCCGTGACAGAACTGCCCCATGCCCTGCCTGCCGCCGGAGTGCGCGAGGCCGTGCAGCAGCTTCTGCAGGTCGCCGAGATCCCGGTCGGTGAACAACCCCAGCTCGTGATAGCGGGAAATACGGGACGCATAGTCGAGAGGAGCGTCGAACAGCCCCGCCGGCGGCCGCCAGGTGTTGAGGCGCGCGATCGCGCCGAGTGCGGCCCGGACATCGGCGCGGGGCGGAGCCTCGGCCGGGTGCCGTGCGAGGGCGGCCGCCCGGCCCGGCATCCGCTCGATCACCAGGGTGCAGTTGTCGGGGTCCGCGGCGATGAGCCGCGGGACCCGCACCGGTGGGCGGTGCCGGACGAAGGCACGATAAGCGACTATTTCGTGGCGGAACCGCTCGGTCCAGACGGGGGAGTGGTCCAGTAAGCACTTCGCGACCGCCGTCGTCCGCCCCGTCGTGCCGACGAGCAGTACGGATCGTCCGCTGCGGCGCAGCACCTGAACCGGGTTGAACTCCGGGCAGATCCGGTGCACCGACGCGACAGCCATGCGCAGCTGCGCGCCCTGGGGGCCGGACAAGTCGATCCTCCCGCTGAGCGGTTGGCCGACCGTGCCCGCGGGCCGACGGGGCCGGCCGGCGTGAGTGGGGTCGAGATACGGTCCGGTGCCGGCCGGAACAGCGGAACGCTGCGGCCGGTGCGGGGCGGACACGGAGGACGATGCTGTGTACATGGGGGTGACAGATCCCTTCGTGTGCCGACAGTTGCGTGCGCGGCCCCGCCCCGACAGACCGGTTCGCATCCTGGGGAATGCGACCGGCCGCCGGGCCGGGGTGGCGCGTTCCTACGTCACACCAGCCCGCGGGTGGCACACCATCTGGCGCACCCTGGCGAACCCTGGCGAATAGTCGCCCCGCATCTGACAGGGGGTTACTGTCAACTCAGCCGAGAACCTGGGGGCTTGACGTGACCGGAGAACCCAACACCCGCCTCTGCGACCTGTTCCGCCTTGCCGGATGGTCCAAGGGGGAGCTCGCAAGACTCGTGAACCGGCAGGCGGCGGCCATGGGCCATCCGCAGCTGGCGACCGACACCTCGCGGGTACGGCGTTGGATCGACATGGGGGAGACCCCTCGCGATCCTGTGCCGCGTGTGCTGGCAGCTCTGTTCACCGAGCGACTCGGTCGTGTCGTGACCATCGAGGACCTCGGGTTCGTACGCAGCGGGCGAGCGGGTAGGCGGCGGGACGTGCAGGGGAGTGACAACCCCGACGGACTGCCGTGGGCGCCCGAGCGGACGGCAGCGGTCCTCACCGAATTCACGGGAATGGACCTCATGCTCAACCGACGCGGCCTGGTGGGCGCGGGCGCCGCGCTCGCCGCAGGCTCCGCACTCAGCAGCGCCATGCACGACTGGCTCCACACCGACCCCGCACTCGCTCGGAACTCCCCCCAGCTCGCCAATCCCCTGCACGCCGACCCCGCTGGGTTCGACCGCTACGAAGCCGCCCCCATCGGGTCGCAGGAGATCGACGCTCTGGAACGTTCCGTCGAAGTGTTCCGCGCCTGGGACGCCGCCCGAGGCGGCGGGCTCCAGCGCAAGGCCGTCGTGGGTCAGCTCAACGAAGTGGGCGGCATGCTCGCCTACCGTCACCCCGACCATCTTCAGCGGCGCCTGTGGGGCGTCGCCGCCAACCTCGCGGTACTCGCCGGCTGGATGTCCCACGACGTCGGCCTCGAACCCACCGCCCAGAAGTACTTCGTCATCGCCGCGCACGCGGCACGCGAGGGCGGCGACCGCCCTCGCGCCGGCGAAGCGCTGTCGCGGGCCGCCCGGCAGATGGTCCATCTGGGCCGTCCCGACGACGCCCTCGACCTCATGAAGCTCGCCAAGAGCGGTTCGGGTGAGCACACCCTGCCGCGTACGCAGGCGATGCTGCACACCATCGAGGCCTGGGCACAGGCCTCGATGGGACACGGCCAGGCCATGCGCCGCACCCTCGGCGAGGCCGAGGATCTCTTCGTCTCCGACAAGGGGGACGTGCCGCCGCCGAGTTGGATGCAGATGTTCGACGAGGCGGACCTGCACGGCATGGAGGCGTTGGCCTATCGCACGCTCGCCGAGCACGACCCGGCCGCTGCGAACATCGCGCAGAAGCACGCCAAACAGGCGCTGGAGCTGCGTGAGGGCGGCCGGCAGCGGTCGAAGATCTTCGACTACATCTCACTGGCCTCGGCATGCTTCATCGCCGACGACCCCGAACAGGCCGACCGCTACGCCAGGCTGGCCCTTGTCTCGATGGGGGAGACCTCGTCCCACCGGACCTGGGACCGGCTGCGGGAGATGTACCGGCTGACCGGGCAGTACGCGGGCTATGCGCGGATCGAGGACCTGCGGCAGGAGATCGAGCTGGCTCTGCCTGCCGCGCCGGCGCGAAAGGCGAGAGGCGCCGAGATCTAGCCGCTGCGACAACCGGGGCCGCGCGGTCCCGGTGACGACCGGCCCGTGCGCGCTAGGCGCCGATCCTCACGACCATCACGCAGGCATCGTCCTGGTGGCCGTCCTGACCGAAGGTCTCGACGACCGTCCGTACGCACTCCTGCGCGTTCCGCGCCGCGGCGAACCGCGGCGCCAGTGCGAGGAGTCGGCCGGTGTCGCCGTCCTCGGCGGCACTCGTGCGCGTCAGGCCGTCCGTGTGCAGCACCAGCAGATCGCCGGGGAGCAGCCGCAGTTCGGCCTGCTCGTACTCGGCGCCCGACGTCGCACCGAGCAGTGCGCCGTCGGGGGGTGTCAGGGCGCGTCCCGTCCCGTTGCGGAACAGCAGCGGGGCGGGGTGTCCTGCCTGGGCCCAGGAGAGCGTGCGGCTCTCCGGGTCGAAACGGCAGCAGACCGCGCTGCCCAGGGCGGGCTGGGTCGCGCTCTCCAGCAGCTGATTGAGATGCGCCATCAGCGGTCCGGGCTCAATGCCCGCGACGGCCATGCCGCGCAGTGCTCCGAGCAGCATGGCCATGGACGAGGTGGCGGTCACGCCGTGGCCGGTGAGGTCGCCGACGCTCAGCAGGGAGGCTCCGCCGGGCAGTTGCAGGGCGTCGTACCAGTCGCCGCCGATCAGGGCGGTGTTCGCGGAGGGGAGATAGTGCGCGGCGACGTCCAGTTCTGCCGGACCCTCGAGCGGGAACTGAAGGGGGCCCCGCCAGGGGGGCAGCACCGCTTCCTGGAGTTCGACCGCGAGACGGCGCTCGGTCTGCTCGAAGTGCTGCCGGCGTTGGAGCGAGTCGCGGCTTTCCCGCACCGCGCGTTCGCTCCGGCGCAGTTCGCTGACGTCCCGCAGGACAGCCCACATGGAGGCGGTGGATCCGTCCGAGTCGAGCACGGGCTCGCCCATCATGTGCACCGTACGCACACGGCCGTCGGGCCGGACCATACGGAACTCTCCGTCGATCGGTCGTCCGTCGACGAGGCAGTCCGTCACCGTGGCGGTGAGCTGTGCCTGGTCCTCCGCGAAGACGATGGACGGCAGCTCGTCGAGGGTCATGGGGCCGCTCTCCGGGGCCCGCCCGAGAATCTGGTAGAGCTCGTCGGACCAGCTCACCTCGTCGGTGAGCAGGTTCCACTCGGCGCTGCCGACCCTGCTGAGCAGGGATCCGGTGCTCTGTGCGCTGTCCGCCTCGTATGCGGCGAGCTCGTCCTCGAAGAGGCCGGCGCTCTCGTCCGGGAGCCCTTCCCTGAGCTGCCCCAGATGTGCGCCGAGATCGTCGAGATGATGGACGGCGAGGTCGCACAGGGCCCGTTGCCAGCGGCCGTGCGGATCGTCCTCGTCCACCGCCGCGTCCCGGCGCACGGCGTCCACGTCTCCGCGCAGCCGACGCGTCCGAGTGATCAGCGCGTCGACGGAGCCGCGCTCCGGCGGCTGCGGGGCGGGGCGGTCCGCGAACACATGGGACGGCATGTCGTACTCCGATACAGGCGTGGCATCTGCCAGGTCTGAGACACGGTCTGAACTAGGGACCGGTTACGACTGTTGCACAGGGAGCGATGACCCGTAAGGGATTTGGCAACACTCGATACGGTGGTGCCTCTGTCACATGCCACAGGCCGTGCGATTTCCTGCTGTGTCGGGTGTGAGCGATGAGTTCCCGGGGCAGCAGGGGTCTTAACCGGTGGCGAGAGCATGCGGCAAATGTGCCGCAGGCGCCATGAGTTGGAGGTCCACCATGTGTACACAGGAGTCACGGGTGGTATCTCCTCGGCAACCGGCCGGCGATCACGCAGCCGTTGTGGCTTGAGAGGGTGAGTCCGATGGCCAAGGCCGCTCAGATCCGTATCCGCAGGCCCGCACCTCAGAAGCCCGCCCGCGAGCTCGACCTGCGGACCCCGTCGGGCCGGGTCCTTCCCTACTGACAGGGCGCGTGCCAGGCACGTGCCGATGACGAGGGTGGCCGCCACCGAGACCGCGAAGCCCAGCCACGCGGTGTCGAACCACAGAGTGTTGAGGCTGCCGAGGCCGGTGAGGTAGCCGGCCCAGAGCAGTCCACCCGCTGCCGACCACGCCAGATAGTGCCGACGCGACACCGTGGTGGTGCCGACGGCCACGGCGAGCACCGTCCGGCCGCCGGGTACGAAGCGCGCCGCGACCGTGGTGCGCCCGAGCCGGTCGGCGAGCGCCTGCTCGAGCCGTCCGGCGGCTGCCGCCACTCCCGGGCGCTTGAGCGTCCGGCCCTGTGCCAGCCGCACGACCAGCAGATCCCCGAGGACGGACGCCACCGCGACCGGTCCGGCCAGCGCGACGGCCGACACCTCCTGCGTGGTTGCCCAGAGTGACGCCGCGAGCACGAGCGTGCCGCTGGGCATCACCGGCACCAGCGCGTCGAGGAAGACGGCGATCAGGGCGACGGCGAGGATCAGCGGCGAGCTGATGAGCGCGGCGGTCAGATCGGACAACATGGCGTTCACTGTACAGAAGATTCACAATCTTGTGAAATTTAATAACACTGAGGATGGGCTGCGATGTCGTGCGGTAGTTCGGGATGGTGCTGTGTCGGACATCGATCAGCAACTCCTTTTATGTGGCCGCATATTCCGCAGACCCGGCTCCGGGCGCCATGACTCGTGACCGCCGGACCGCCACCGGCGGCGTGGGACATCCTGGTGCGATGAACGACAGGGCACAGCAGGACAGGCAGTCGGTGGACGCGGCAGTCGCAGGAGAGCTGCGGCTTCTCGACCCCGAGGTGCGAGGCGATCCGGACCGGGTGTCCGCACTGCTGGACCCGGACTTCTTCGAGTTCGGCGCATCGGGACGGCGCTGGGACCGTACGACCGTCCTCGATGTCGTCACGCCTGCCGAAGAAGAACCGGCCATCGGCGTCAGCGAATTGTCCGGGACCGTGCTCGCCGACGGCCTCGTGCAGGTGACGTATGTGTCCGAGCTGTGCGGGCGGCGGGCCCGCCGCAGCTCACTGTGGCGCAGGACGCCGGACGGCTGGCGGCTGTACTTCCACCAGGGCACGGTGATCGTCGCCGAGTAGCCGGCCCCGGGCCACCGCCCAAGGGCCGTTGTCAGTGGTGGGCGGCAGTATGAATGCCATGACGACTACATCCGCCGCCCCTGCTGCGGCCGCATCGCTCGACGACTCCGCCGCGTACGCCGAGGCGGTCGAGACCGCGACCCGAGCCGCTGCGGCGTACTACGCGACGGGCGAGAGCACGCTCGACGACGACGCGTACGACCGTCTGGCGCGCGGCATCGCCGCGTACGAGGTGGCGCACCCCGACGAGGTGTCGCCCGCCTCCCCGACGGGGAAGGTCGCGGGCGGCGCGGCGGTCGGGGACGTGCCGCACACCGTGCCGATGCTGTCGCTGGACAATGTGTTCTCCGCCGAGCAACTGCTGGCGTGGACCGCGTCCGTGGAGCGGCGGATCGGCCGGCCCGTCGAGCAGTGGAGCGTCGAGCCGAAACTCGACGGCCTCGCCATAGCCGCGCGGTACGAGGACGGGCGGCTCACCCGGCTGATCACCCGTGGCGACGGCACCGCGGGCGAGGACGTGTCGCACGCCATCGGCACGATCGTCGGCCTGCCCGACGGCCTCGCGGAGCCGGTCACGCTCGAGCTGCGGGGCGAAGTCCTCATGACGAACGAGCAGTTCGAGCAGGCCAACACGGCCCGTACGGCACACGGCGGCGCACCGTTCGCCAACCCGCGCAACGGCGCGGCGGGCACGCTCCGCGCCAAGGACCGTGAGTACCGGGTGGAGATGACGTTCTTCGGCTACGGCGCGATGCCGCTGGCCGGGACCGCAACCGGTCTCGCCGAGCAGCTGACGCAGTGGCCGCACAGCACCCTGATGAGCCGTGTCGCGGAGCTCGGCGTGCACACGGCAGCAAGCACCGCCGTCGCGCCGCGCATCCTGACGACGGTCGAGGAGATCCAGGCGCGGATCGAGGAGATCGCGGCGCTCCGCCCCGAGCTGCCGTTCGGCATCGACGGCATCGTCATCAAGGCGGACCTCGCCGCCGACCAGGCCGCCGCCGGATCCGGTTCGCGTGCGCCCCGCTGGGCGATCGCCTACAAGCTGCCCGCCGTGGAGAAGGTCACCACCCTGCTGGACGTCGAGTGGAACGTGGGACGGACCGGTGCCATAGCGCCCCGCGCCGTCCTCGAGCCCGTGGAGATCGACGGGTCGACCGTCACCTACGCCACGCTGCACAACCCGGCCGACATTACGCGCCGTGACCTGCGCATCGGCGACAAGGTGATGGTCTACAAGGCCGGCGACATCATCCCGCGCATCGAGGCGCCGGTCGCACATCTGCGTACCGGCGATGAGAAGAAGATCGCGTTCCCCGAGGTGTGCCCGCAGTGCGGCTCCGGCATCGACACCTCCGAGCAGCGCTGGCGCTGTGTGCGGGGGCGCGCCTGCCGGCTGGTGGCTTCCGTCTCGTACGCCGCGGGCCGCGACCAGCTCGACATCGAGGGCCTCGGCGAGACCAGAGTCGTCCAGCTCGTCGACGCCGGTCTGGTGAGCGACTTCGCCGATCTGTTCACACTCACCCGCGACCAGCTGCTGAGCCTGGACAGGATGGGGGAGACGAGTGCCGACAATCTCCTGAACGCCTTGGAGACCGCCAGGTCGAGGCCGCTGTCCCGGGTGTTCTGCGCGCTCGGCGTGCGCGGCACGGGGCGCTCCATGTCGCGCCGCATAGCCCGCCACTTCGCGGACATGGAGCACATACGCGCGGCCGATGCCGAGGCCCTTCAGCAGGTCGACGGCATCGGGGTGGAGAAGGCGAAGCTGGTCGTCGCCGAACTGGCCGAGCTCGCGCCGCTCATCGACAAGCTGTCCGCGGCGGGCGTCAATATGACCGAGCCCGGAGCGACCCCGCCCGCCGCCACGCCGGAAGCCGACGAGGACGGCGAGGCGGCGGACGCGGGCCCCTTGGACGGTATGACCGTCGTGGTCACCGGCGCGATGACCGGCCCGCTCGAGAAGCTCTCGCGCAACGAGATGAACGAGCTCGTGGAGCGGGCCGGCGGCAAGTCCTCGTCCAGCGTCTCCCAGCGCACCTCGCTCCTTGTCGCAGGCGAGGGCGCGGGGTCCAAGCGGGAGAAGGCCGAACAGCTGGGCACCCGGATCGTCACGCCCGACGAGTTCGCGGAGCTCGTCGCCGAACTCCTCGACCGTACGGACTGAGCGCCCGGCGCCCGTGGTTCCTCAGCCGCGTCTCTCGAGTCTCTCGCGGCTGAGGAAGGCCAGCCGGGCCTTCTTCTCGGGCTTGTCGATCTCGGGCCCCAGCTCGAACCCGGCCCGCTCCATGCGCCGGATGGCCTTCTCGTTGCGGGTGTCGGGCTCGACGACGATGCGCAGCCGCCCCGGGTCCGTCAGCACGAACGCGACGAGCGCGGAGAGGAGGCCGCCGGTGAAGCCGCGTTCCGTGCCCCCACCGGAGGCCGGGCCGATCAGAAGGTGCACCCCGAAGTCGCCCGGCTGCACGTCGTAGCACTCGCCGACCGGATCGGCCCCCGGCTCGTACGTCTGGAAGAGCGCCACCGGCACCCCGTCGCGGTGCACGAGAAACGCGTGATGCGTGTCCAGCGAGTCCACGTACTCGTAGATCTCCTGGACCTCGGCGCGGGTGTGGCCGCCCATCCCCCAGTACCGGGCACGTTCCTGGGTCACCCAGCCGTGGACGAGTTCGGCATCGGCGGCGGGATCCAGCGGGACGATGCGCACGGTCCCGAAGCCGTCGATGTACCGCTCGTGCACAGTTGCACGGAGGGGACGGACAGGGGTGGCGGATTCGGCAGTCATGTCTTCCTCGGTGAGAAGGTTCCAGTCGGTGATCACAGGGACGAGCGCGCCGTGCAGCCACAGGTCGAGCTGGTCGCGCTGATGGGGGTCGTCGACGACTCCGGAGGCGCCGAGCGGCACCACCCACAGGCTGTCGTCGCGCCGGGCCAGGTCCCAGACATAGCGGGCGGAGGGCCCGCGCACGCTGTGGTCGGTGACTCCGGGCACGCTGGAGGTGGACAGCACACAGTCGTGGTCGCCGGAGAGCCCCGGCCAGTCGTCGCTCCGGGCGTCGGGCAGCGCCTGCCAGGGCGCGAGCCGGTGCAGCTCGCCCCAGGTTGCTGCGGTGCCCGCTCCCGCCGACACTTCCTCGACGGCCGAGCGTACGACGTCCGCCCGGTCGAGGCCGGGCAGTGCGTCGGTCGTCAACAGCCCTTCCAGGGCGAACGCGACACGGGGCACGACGTACAGCCACGGCCGCAGGGCTTCCGGATACGACGAGGGATCAAACTGCTCGGCGAGCTTCGCCAGTACCGGATGAGCCGCGATCAGACGGACCACGGCGGAGCGCAGTTCGGCATACACCGCCGCGTCCCGGCTGATGGCGTCCATACGACGGTCCCAGCCGACGAGCCGGTCCCGCAGCTCGGACCCGGAGGCGCTCAGCCCCTCCAGACCTGCCAGGATCGCCAACAGAGGCTTCGCCGAGTCGAGTTGGGTGTCCATATGGACGGCCGCCACGCTCTGAGCGGTCCAGTCGCGGCGCTCCTGCAGCAGGGTGCGGATGCGCTCGGCGCGGTGCGGGGGAGCGAATTCGACGCCGAGCGGTCCGGCGAGACCACGCTCGTTGGCCATGACCGCGATGTCGCCGACGGGCCGGCGCGGCATCTCGTGCCGGCCGCCCCATGCGTGCGCGCCGTCCCACGCGGACACGACGCGTATCCGGTTGGCGTGGTGGCGCAGCGGAACCCGGCCCGCCACCCGGTGCAGCAACCCGCCCTCCGTGTCCGCCGCCTGGACGACGTTGACGGGCTCGCACCAGCGATCGAGCGCCCGGTCCACGTCGCCGACGGTCCGCGCCCGCAGCAGGGCGGGCAGCGCCTCGAAGCCGAGGTCGCCGGTCACCCGCGGCGGTGTGCGGAGACTGAGGGCCTCCGCGTCGTCGGGACCTCCGACGACGACGGGACCACGCTCGGTCTCGACGACCTCCACCGTGACGGGCTCGGCACCCGCCACCTCGATGGTCTCGGTGTGCACCCGGGCGGTGCGCCAGCCGTCGGGGCCCAGCGCTTCCACCCCGTTGCCGCGACGCCGCAACTGCTCGCGGTAGAGGTCCTGGTAGTCGGCCATGGCGTTGGTGATCGCCCAGGCCACCGATCCGGTGTGCCCGAAGTGCGGAAGGCCCGGCACGCCCGGCACCGCCAGCCCGACCACGTCGAACTCCGGACATGCGAGATGGATCTGCTGATAGATCCCGGGGTCCTCGATGAACCGGTGCGGATCACCCGCGATGATCGGCGCGCCGCCGGCCGTACGGTCGCCGGAGACCAGCCATCCGTTGCTGCCCGAGCTGCCGTTCCCGTCGGTGGCGAACAGTTCGGTCGCCTCGTCGCCGAGCACGCGGGCGACCTGCTCGCGCCAGAGCTTGGTGGGAAAGCCCGCGAAGAGGATATGGGTGGAGAGCCAGATACCCAGCGGCGACCAGGCCTGCCAGGGACCGGGCGCCAGGCCCGTGGTGGCGAACTGGGGTGCTCGCCGCGCTCCCTGCTCGAGACCGGCGTTGACCCCCTCCACGTATCGCGTGATCCATGACGCGGTGCTGTCGTCGAGGCGCTCGAAACAGCGCCGGGCGGTGTCCTCGAGCCGCGCCCGCCGGGCGAATCGGTCCCAGCCGACGGCGCTCGCGCCCAGGAAGGACGCCGAGGTGCCCTGGGACCGGTGCCGTTCGACCTCGATCTGCCAGGCCCGGTCGACGGCGGCGTTGTGTCCTTGCGCGTAGGCCAGTTCGGCCGCGCTGCCTGCCCGCAGATGCGGGATCCCCCAGGCGTCGCGGTAGGTCTTGCTGTTCATTCTTCCCCGCCCTGATGGCTCATTCGCCTACCTTCTTAGGTTAGGCTGGCCTAAATTAATGCACGAATGTTCGGGAGACAATCCCGGGCCGATGGGGAGGGGCTGGACGTGGGGCATGGCTGGGAGGGCGTCGTCCTCAAACTGATGCGGGGCAAGGACTTCGCCTTCACCGTGACCGGAAGTGAGCAGGTCACCGATCACTTCCGCCGGGTTCATTTCACCGACGGCGGCATGCTGGCCCTGACCGGAGTGCACCCCACCATGTGGGTCCGTGTGTGGTTCGACAACGCCGGTAAACCGCACCAGCGTGCCTATACACTGGTCGACCCCGACGCCGAAGCGGGCACCTTCAGCCTCGAGTTCGCCCTCCACGACGGCTGCGCGAGCGACTGGGCCCGCAAGACCCAGCCCGGCGACACCGTCGAGGCGACGCTCCAGGGCACCGGCTTCAGCACGCCCGACCCGCTGCCGGGCCGGCTGTTCGTGATCGGCGACCCGGCCTCGCTCCCGGCCGTGAACTCCCTGCTCGACGCGCTGCCCGGGGTCCCGGCGACGATCTGGTTCGAGACGACCCACGACTCGGACAAGGACCTGCCCCTGCGGCTGGACCCGGCCCACCACGAGCTGCGCATGATCCCGCGCCGGGACGCGGGCGACCACCTCGTCGCCGAGGTGAAGGCGGCGCTGCCCGGCCTCCTGGAGGACGCATCAGGGGCGTACGTCTGGATCGCCTGCGACACGGCGACGACCCGGTCGCTCA
Organism: uncultured Actinomycetota bacterium; assembly: GCA_963836215.1. Lineage (GTDB taxonomy): Bacteria > Actinomycetota > Actinomycetes > Streptomycetales > Streptomycetaceae > Streptomyces. The sequence continues at coordinate 643,314 of CAWIIU010000005.1, read as the reverse complement.
CCATGTACGCACGCAAGGAACTGTCCCTGCCGAAGGACCGTGTGAACGCCCTCGGCTACTGGCGCGCGGCCTGACCCGAAGCCGCTCCCGGCTTCCCGGGCACGACGTGCGGTCGTGCCCGGGCGCCGGGCGGAGGCAACTGTCAGGCGCCCCGTGACGTCCGGGGTTCCCGCCCCGGACCCGCCTGACGTCCGGCCCGGCTCATCGGGCGACCGGCAGCGTCAGGCTGCTGACCCCCGTCCGTACCGTCATCCGCGTCCCCGCGGGGTGGCGGAGCGTGAAGTCGTGATCCGTCGAGATCAGCACCACACCCAGCCGGTGCCCCTTCTCGAAGACGTAGTCCTGGGGCTGCATCCCCCACTCCAGCCGGTACTCACGGCCCTCGACGACCCGGTCCTGGTGCTCGGAGGAGTTGCGGTTGCGGGCGTCCAGCCATCCCCGCGAGACGATCTTGAAGTCGGCGGTCTCGGTGCGGTGCGCCGTGCGATAGGCGCAGCCGGTGTCCTCCGGGATGCCCTCGCCGTAGCAGACCAGCTCCGAGGTGTCCGTGACGGTGCCGGCCGTCGCCCTCGAGTCCCGGCCGTAGTCCACCAGCAGCGCCGTGACATACGGCGACGTACCGTCCAGCGAGGCCAGCACCGAGACCTCGGGCACGCCGTTGACCCGCAGGTCCCGGGGCAGGGGGCCCGTCGTGTACGCGAGCCGGTTCGGGTTCGCGGCTTCGGGAGACGCGACGAGCGCCTCCGCCGTGAGCGTGCGCCCGGCGTCCGTGAGGGACTGTTCCACCGCACGGCCCGGCAACGGACCGAGGGCACCCGCGTTCAGACGCAGCGTCAGATCTCTCGTGCCGCGGGCCGGCCAGTCGGACTGCCGGCGCCAGCTGAAGTCCGCCTGCTCGACCTCCACGGGCGGGGCGTCGAGCGCGCCGTTGTCCAAGTCGTAGAGCCAGTGGTCGAACCACTGGTGCAGCTGACGCAGCCACTCCTCCATCCGTAGCGGCATCGGATTGATGTGACCGGCCTGGTGCAGCCACATCTTGCGCGGCACATCGTGCTGCTTGAGCGCCTCCCACAACTGGCCGAAGTGCTGCGTCTTCACGTTCCAGTCGTTGCCGCCGTGGACGGCGAAGACGCCGGCCCTGATCCTGCGGACGTCCCGGAGATAGTCGCGCTCCTCCCAGAACGGGCTCCGGTCACCGGTCGCACGGTCCTGCTCCGCGGTGAGCCGGTCCAGTACCGGCGCGCAGATCTCCCGGTCGGTGCGGCTGTAGACGCCCTTGGCGAGAATGTCGGTGTCCTCGCCCTGATAGCCGCCGGGCGCCACCACCCCGCCGTTCGCCCGGTAGTAGTCGTACCAGGACGAGATGCCCGAGATCGGCACGATGGCCTTCAGGCCCTCGACTCCCGTTGTGGCCACGGCTGTCGGCAGCGTCCCGTTGTACGAGATCCCCATCATGGCGACATGGCCCGTCGACCAGGCGGCACCCACCGGACGCCCGTCCGGGTCCCAGCCCCTGGCACGCCCGTTCAGCCAGTCCACGGCGGCTTTCGCACCGATGGTCTCGTTGCGTCCGCCCGACGTCGGACAGCCGGTCGAGCCGCCCGTCCCGAGGCTGTCCAGTTGGGCGACCGCATAGCCCCGCGGCAGAAAGTAGTTGTCGGTGTAGCCGGCGAACGGCACCGACGGACCGATGAGACCGGGCAGCCGGGTCTGTCCGGCGATGCGCGGGGCGACGGGCAGCCCGTCCTCGTCGAGATCCACCGGGTGGAACGGCACATCGTTGCCGCCGCCCCAGTACGGGCTCGCCTCGACGATGGTCGCGACCTTCAGCCCGGCGTCGGTCTCCTTCGGCCGCAGGATCCGCATGCGTACGGTGTCGCGCCTGCCGTCGTGGTCGCTGTCCGCTTCGGTCTCGATGTCCACGAGCTGGGAGACGGCGTCGGCGCGGGAGAAGACAGGCTCCGTGCGGTTGCCGACGATCCTCAGGGCCGGATCGTGTCCGGCCTGGGCCTCGGGCGCGGGCAGCGCCGTGATGAGAGAGGCCGCGAGCGCGGTGACGCCCAGCCTCCGTGCCATGCGTAATGCAGCGGGTCTCGCCATCGTGCCTCCAGGGCCCGGAAGGTGACGATCACGCGGGGAGCGCGCGCACATTCCACCGCGTACGCGCGCTCCGCACCAGATCCGACTCCGGCCACTTCTGTCCCACCCTGCCCTTCGCCCTTCGCCCTTCGCGAGCGTGGGGCCCTCGACCGCCCGGTCGGCGGCGGTGACGGGCGAGTCATACTTTCCGCATGACGTCGGACAGGACAGGCTCCGGCCGGGGCGCCCGGCGGGGGGCCGTGCGGATCAGGCGGGCCACCGCCCGGGACGCGAAGCGGCTCACCGCTCTGGTGCGCAGGTCGCGCGCGTACGAGGGTCCGTACGCGCCGATGATCGCCGGGTACCGGGTGGGCCCCGACTACATCGCGACCCACCCGGTCTTCGTCGCCCTCGGCGAGGACGACGTCGTGCTCGGCTTCTACGCGCTGGTCCTCACTCCTCCCGAACTGGACCTGATGTTCGTGGCGGACTCGGCGCAGGGCCGGGGTATCGGCCGCCTTCTCGTCGAGCACATGGCCGGCGAGGCCCGCAGCGCGGGAATCCCCGCCGTGCGCGTCGTCTCGCATCCGCCCTCGGAGGGCTTCTACCGCAGCGTCGGCGCCCGGCGGACCGGCACGGTCCGGGCGAACCCGCCGGCCGTGATGTGGGACCGGCCCGAACTCGTCATCGACACGGCCCGTCCCGACCGCTGAGGACCTCAGACCACGGCGCCCGACCCCGTCCGGTTCCTCGGCCGCACCCCCTCGGGGTGGTGCGGCTCGGGATGCCGCTTCTGCAGATCCACCGAGAGCGGCATCGCGGTGAACACCGTCGACGCCGTTCCCGCGATCACCCCGGCCAGCAGCGCGACCGAGAAGTCGTACAACGAGTCACCCCCCAGCACGGCCAGCGCGGTGAGGACGAACAGCGCACCCATACCGGTGTTGACCGTTCGCGGCAGGGTCTGGGCCACCGCCTGATCCGCGAGCTCCGGCCAGGCCCCCTTCGGGGACTTCCGCTGCAGCTCGCGCAGCCGGTCCAGGACGACGACCGTGTCATTGACGGAGTAGCCGATGACGGTGAGCAGCGCCGCGAGGAACACGCTGTCGACCGGCTTGCCCAGCCAGGCGAACAGTCCCACCACCAGCAGCACGTCCTGGACCATCGCGGCCACCGCGGCGGTGGCGAACGTCCATCGGAACCGCACGGTGAGATAGGCGAGTTGCGCCGCCACGGCCACGCCGAGCGCGATGAGCGCATGCGTGCGCAGTTCGCTGCCGAGGCTCGGCCCGATCAACTCGTCGCGCTCGACGGTCACCTTTCCGGCCACCTTGCCCAGCGAGTCCCGGACCGACTCCTGCTGCTGATCGCTCAGCTCACCGGTCCGCACGGTGATGCCGTCCGCACCGGTGGTCTGCACCACGGCCCGCGGGAAGCCGGCGTCCGCGACAGCGGCGCGCGCCGTGTCCGCGTCGACCGGCCGCTCCACGGCGTACTGCACGCTCCGCCCGCCCGTGAACTCGACGCCGAACTCCAGCCCGCGCACTCCGATCCCGCCGAGCGCGAGCAGCAGCAGCCCCGCACAGCCGGCCAGCCAGCGCCGCCGGTGCCGCATCAGCCGCGGCGGGCGGCGCTCCAGCCAGGCCCGGGGCCGGCCGATCCCGGTCAGCCCCGTCACCGCGGGCCGGCGCACCACCGGCCCCCTGCGCAGTGCCCAGTCGGCGAGCAGCCGGGTGAGGACCATCGCCGACACCATCGAGGCCAGGACACCGATGCCGAGCGTGACACCGAAGCCCTTGACCGGCCCGGTGGCGAAGAAGAACAGCAGGCCGGCAGCGAGCAGGGTCGTCACATTGGAATCGGCCACCGCGCTCCAGGCCTTGCTGAACCCGACCCGCAGCGGCCTGCGCAGATCCACAGAGCGGCCTGAGGAGGAGCGGGCGTGCTCCTCCCTGGCACGCTCGAACACGAGCACATTCGCATCGACCGCCATGCCGATCGCCAGCACGAATCCGGCCAGTCCGGGCAGGGTGAGCGTGGCGCCGATCGCGACGACGGCGGCATACGAGATCAGGCCGTACAGCGCCAGCGCGATGGTGGCCAGGAATCCCAACAGCCGGTAGACGAAGACGATGAACACCCCGGTGCACAGCAAGCCGATCACCGCGGCCTGGGCGCTGGCCCGGATCGCGTCGGCGCCGAGGGTGGGTCCCACGGTGCTCTGCTCGACGATCGTCACCGGCACCGGCAGGGCTCCGCCCTTGACCAGCGCGGCCAGATCGCGGGCCTCGGACGCGTCGAAGCCCCCGGTGATCTGGGCCGACCCGCCGGCGATACCCGCCTTGCACGGCACGGACTGCTGCATGCCGGGTGCGGAGACGATCCGGTCGTCCAGGACGATCGCCACCCGGCGGGCGCCATCGCCCGGAGCCGCGCAGGCCGCGTCGCCGGTGATCCCGGCCCAGCTCCTGGCCGCGCCGCCGCGGAAGGACAGATCGACGGACCAGCCGCTGCCGGTCGCGGTGTCGAGCACGGCCCGGGCGTCCTTGACGCCGTCGCCGGTCAGCGCGGGGGCAGCCAGCCGCAGAAAGCGGCCCGGTGCATCGGGGTCGGGCAGCACCCGTGAACCGTCCGCCGCGGCTGCGGTCCGCGGCCCGGCCGTCGCCTCGCGTACGGGGTGGAAGGTGAGCTGGGCGGTACGGCCGATGACCTCGGCCGCCTTGCGGGGATCCTGCACGCCCGGCAGTTCGACAGCGATGCGGCGCTCACCGGAGCGCGCCAGCGACGGTTCGGCGACCCCGAGGGCGTCGACGCGCCCCCGCAGCACCTCCAGCGCCCGGTCGGTGGCATCGGCGTCGGCGCGCACGGTGGGGGAGTCCTGGGTCTGCAGGACGATACGGGTCCCGCCGCGCAGATCGAGTCCGAGGCGGGGCGAAGTGGTCAGGGCGAAGAACAGCGACACGGCGACGACGACGAGCGCGACAGGCGCACGCCAGGTCGTGGCAAGAGATGACATGAGAACTCCACGAGCAGCACACGGGCGACGGGCGCCCGGGTACACGTAGGGACGGGAGGCGTCGCCGCGGCCTCGGGCAGGCATGCCAGGGGCCGGTGCGGCGGACGCCGAAGAACGTCAACTGCTCCGGGTGGAGGGGGGTGCGCGGGTGTGGCGCGGGCTGTACGCGGAGTGCGGCGGGGCGCGTTCCTGCCGCGGACCGGCCGACTCCCCGCTCGGCACCGGTGGCCGGTACGCGGGCGGCACGGGTCCGGCGAGCGCCGGAGGCGCGCCGGGCGGGTGGGCACCGGTGTCGGCGGCCACGAGCTGCGGGACCGCGGTGACCGGCGAACGCCGCGTATCCGGCCGCGCGGCCGCGGCGCGCTGGGGCCCGTCGGCACGGACGGGCACGGCCGACGCCCCGGCCACGGATGTGCCGGCGCCCGACAAGCCGTGACCGGCGTGCCCGGAGACCGCAGGACCGCGGGAGACGCCGGGAAGAGCGGAGACCACAGCCCCGGCGGTGGGTTGCGCGCCGCCGGCGAGGACCAGGAACAGCGCCCACAGGCCGAGCAGCAGCGGCGGCAGAGAGGCCGCGACGAGGAGATGTGCGCGCCGCCGCATCCGCCCTCCCTCCTCGCCCGCCGGTCCGTCACACCCTAGGCGATGATCACGCAGCGCCGCCGCGCGGATACGTCATCGGACGGGCCTGAACGCATGGTGGACAGCTCCGTCACCTCACGCCGCCGGTGGCTTACGATCTCGACGGACGGTCTCGTTGTGCCGACCGCCCGCCCTGCACTCCATGGAGGTCACCCGTGTTCTGGACGGCCAGAGGACACCGCACTCAGCGCAGCAACATCCGCATCCGCACCGCGGCCGCTGCTGCCGCCGCGGGAATGTTCCTTGCCGTGGGCTGTTCCTCCGGCGACGACGGTCCGGGCGAGGCAGCGGGCGGCGTACCCGTGGTCGAGAAGGGCAAGGTCACCACCTGCACGCATCTTCCGTACCCGCCCTTCCAGTTCGAGCAGAGCGGCAAGGTCGTCGGCTTCGACGTGGCCCTGATCGATCTCGTGGCGAAGAACCTCAAGGTCGAGCAGAAGATCCTCGACACGCCCTTCGAGAACTTCAAGACCGGTGCCTTTCTCAACTCCGGCGAGTGCGACCTCGCCGCCGCCGGTATGACGATCACCGACGAGCGCAAGAAGAACGTCGACTTCTCGGTGCCGTACTTCGACGCGACGCAGGGATTGCTCGCGACCAAGAAGAGCGGCATCACCTCGCTCGCCGATGTCAAGGCGAAGAAGGCGAAGCTGGGCGCGCAGGCCGAGACCACGGGCGAGAGCTACTCGAAGGAGCAGGGCTTCAACCCGGTCGCGTTCGAGAGCTCGGACGCGGTGCTCAACGGTCTGCGCACCGGCCAGGTCGACGCGGTCGTCATCGACTACCCCGTCATCCAGGGCTGGCTCAAGGACAAGAAGAACGCCGCGGAGTTCACCCTCGGACAGAACATCGAGACCGGTGAGCAGTACGGCTTCTCGGTGAAGAAGGGCAACGCCAAGCTCCTCGCCGCCATCGACAAGGCGATCAAGGACGCCCGCGCCGACGGCACGTACAAGAAGATCTACGAGCAGTGGATCGGTCCGCTGCCCCAGGCGAAGTCGTGACGTCTCGGCTCAGCCGGCGGCAGCGACGCCGTGTCTCGCAGGGTGTTCAGTACGCGATCTTCGTTGCCGCGCTGGTCCTGATCGGCGTCACCGCCGACTGGGACCGGCTGCAGAACCAGTTCGCACAGACGGACCTGGCGTCCAGGCTGTTCCCGGACATCATCACCGTCGCCCTGCGCAACACGGTGGTGTACACGCTCTCGGGCTTCATTTTCGGCCTGCTGCTCGGTCTGGTCATCGCGCTGATGCGGCTGTCCTCGGTGGCGCCCTACCGCTGGGTCGCCGGCGTCTACATCGAGCTGTTCCGCGGGCTGCCCGCCCTGCTGATCTTCATCTTCGTGGGTGTGGCGGTGCCGCTGGCGTTCCCCGGGACCGAGATTCCCGGCGGTATCTACGGCAAGGTCGCGCTCGGTCTCGGTCTGGTCGCCGCCGCCTACATGGCGGAGACGATCCGGGCCGGGATCCAGGCCGTGCCCAAGGGCCAGATGGAAGCCGCTCGTTCGCTCGGTTTCTCGCACGGCCGGGCCATGGTTTCGGTGATCATTCCGCAGGCGTTCCGCATCGTCATCCCGCCGCTCACCAACGAACTGGTCCTGTTGTTCAAGGACTCCTCGCTGGTGCTGTTCCTCGGTGTGACGCTGGAGGAACGGGAGCTGACGAAGTTCGGCCGGGACCTCGCGAGCGAGACCGCCAACTCGACCCCGATCCTGGTCGCGGGCATGTGCTATCTCCTCGTGACCGTGCCGCTGAGCTTTGTGGTGCGCCGTCTCGAGGCCCGTGCCGACAAGGCCAGGTGAGGACCAGATGTCACAGAGGACGAAGACGGTGGACACCATGGCCACGGACCGCCCGGAGATCGAGATCCGGGGGCTGCACAAGTCGTTCGGGGACAACCACGTTCTGCGCGGCATCGACCTGGAGATCCAGCGCGGCGAAGTGGTGTGTGTCATCGGGCCGTCCGGCTCGGGCAAGTCGACCCTGCTGCGCTGTGTGAACCTGCTCGAGGAGCCGAGCGAGGGCCAGGTGTTCGTCGGCGGGATCGAGGTCACCGATCTCGATGTCGACATCGACGCGGTGCGCCGCCGAATCGGCATGGTCTTCCAGCAGTTCAATCTCTTCCCGCACCTGAACGTCACGGGGAACCTCACCCTGCCGCAGCGCCGGGTGCTCGGCAGGGACAAGACGAAGGCAGCTGCCGTCGCGCGGGAGAACCTCGACCGCGTCGGCCTCGCCGACAAGGCGCAGGCTTTCCCCGCGCAGTTGTCCGGCGGTCAGCAGCAGCGGGTGGCGATCGCCCGGGCGCTGTCGATGGGCCCTGAGGTGATGCTCTTCGACGAGCCGACCTCGGCGCTCGACCCCGAACTCGTCGGCGAAGTGCTCTCGGTGATGAGGCTGCTGGCGGGCGAAGGCATGACGATGATGGTCGTCACGCACGAGATGAGCTTCGCCCGGGAGGTTGCCGACCGGGTCGTGTTCATGGACGGCGGAGTGATCGTCGAGCAGGGTCCGGCGACGCAGGTCGTCGGCGATCCGCAGCACGAGCGGACGAGGAACTTCCTCAACCGCATCCTGGACCCGGCAGCGGCGGAAGCACCGGTGGCCGATACCGGGCCCACGCTCGGAAAGACGGTTGACGGCCCGCCCGAGGAGTGATGGGATCCCACGTCAGCGTCGCGGTGCACCCGGCAAAGAGACCGCCGAGGGCATGGAGGCGCGGCACCATGGGATCACAGTGGACACACCCATCGAGCACGACGGCCGGCTCTCGGCCGTCGGCCATCAACTGATCGACATTCACCTCTCCCTCCGCGAGGAACTCGACCGGCTCCGCGAAGGCACCGACGCCTGGCTGGACGGACGCGGGGAACGGCCCCGGGAGCTGAGGGCCAACTGCCTGGCCTTCTGCTCGGCCGTCACCCGTCATCACACCGGCGAGGACACCGGGGCATTCCCGGAACTGGCCAGACGCCACCCGAAACGGCTCGTCACGGCGCTCAACGAGCTCCCCGAGGGCACAGGGACGGCCGAGTCCCTGCTCGGCCGGTCCCCGGCCTGAGGGCCGGCGCACACCCGTCCGCTGCGCCCGGTCCGTCACATCGGACGTCCCAGGACTAGCGTGGACGCATGAGTGCGCACGACAGGGCAGATCTTGACGCCGGTGACGGCGACTTCCCTGCCCGTCGTGCGCACCTGTGCGGGGACGTCGCCGAACTGGACGATGCCGTGACCGGGTGCCGCGCCTGCCCGCGGCTGGTGGCCTGGCGTGAACAGGTCGCCGTCGAGAAGCGGGCGGCCTTCCGAGACCAGGAGTACTGGGGGCGCCCCGTGCCCGGCTTCGGGCCGCCGGACGCGGCCCTTGCGATCGTGGGTCTCGCCCCCGCGGCCCACGGCGGGAACAGGACCGGGCGCATGTTCACGGGCGATGCCTCCGGCGACTTCCTCGTCCAGGCGCTGCACGCGGCCGGCCTCGCATCCCAGCCCACCTGCACCCACATCGGCGACGGGCTGGAGCTGTACGGGGTGCGGATCACCGCGCCCGTCCACTGCGCCCCGCCGCAGAACCGACCGACGCCGGCGGAGCGCGACACCTGCAGGCCGTGGCTGGCACGCGAACTGGAACTGCTCGCACCCTCACTGCGCGCCGTGGTCGTCCTGGGCGCCTTCGGCTGGCAGGCACTTCTCCCCGTCCTGCGGGACACGGGACATGAACTGCCGCCGCGGCGCCCGGCGTTCGGCCACGGCGCGCTGGTGACCCTGCCGCGCGCCGACGGTGGACGGGACCTGCAACTGCTGGGCTGCTACCACCCGAGCCAGCGCAACACCTTCACCGGACGACTGACGCTGCCGATGCTCATCGACGTCTTCCGGCGCGCGGCCGCACTCGCCGGACTCGACCGTTGAGGCGGTTCACGCACGCGGAAGACGCGGCAGCACGACGTCAGGAGTGAGGGGGAGTTCGCGGAACCGTACTCCCGTCGCGTGGTGGACGGCGTTGGCGATGGCCGCGGCCGTACCGACGTTGCCGATCTCGCCGATGCCCTTGCTGCCCATCGGATTGAGGTGCTCGTCCTCCTCGTCGATCCAGTGGGCCTCGATCTCGGGCACGTCGGCGCAGGCAGGTACGTGGTACGAGGCCAGGTCGCACTCGATGAAGTCCCCGAAGCCCGGGTCCAGACGGCTTCCCTCGGTCAGTGCCATCCCCAGCCCCATCGTCATCCCGCCGATGAGCTGGGAGCGTGCCGTACGGGCGTTGAGGATGCGGCCGGCCGCGAAGACGCCGAGCAGGCGGCGCAGCCGCACCTCGCCGGTCACCGTGTCGGCCTGGACCTCGGCGAAGTGCGCGCCGAACGCGTGCCGTGCGTAGGGAGGTTCCTTCTCCGTCTCCTTTTCGGTGTCCGCGGTGACCGTCAGGCCGTCGGACGGCAGCTCGCCGGAGTGGTCGCTCAGCCGGCCGGCGAGCGCGGTGCAGGCCTTGTGCACCGACCAGCCCCAGGACGCGGTGCCCGACGAGCCGCCCGCGAGCGGGGCACGGGGGAGGTCGCTGCTGCCGATGTCGACCCGCACCGAGTCCAGCGGTGCGCCGAGCACATCCGCGGCGATCTGGGCGAGGACGGTACGCGCGCCGGTGCCGATGTCCGTCGCATTGACCCGGATGCGGTACGTGCCGTCGGGAAGGGCCTGCGCGGTGGCGTTGGAGGCGCTGACCTGCACCGGATACATGGCCGACGCGACCCCGGTGCCCAGCAGCAGCCGCCCCTCGCGCCTGATGCCCGGCCGCGGGTCGCGGGGCTGCCAGCCGAAGCGCCGCGCACCCTCCGCGAGGCACTCGGCCAGATGGCGGCTGCTGAAGGGGTGGCCGGAGTCCGGCTCCAGCTCCGGTTCGTTGCGCAGCCTCAGCTGTACGGGGTCCACCCCGGCGGCGACGGCCAGTTCGTCCATGGCCGACTCCAGGGCGTACATCCCGGACGCCTCGCCGGGTGCCCGCATCCAGGACGGTGTCGGCACATCCAGCCGGGTCACCCGGTGACTGGTACGGCTGTTCGGCGAGGTGTACATGACGCGGGCCGGTACCGCGGCCTGCTCCACGAACTCCCTGATGGTGGACGTCTGGGTGATCACCTCGTGCGCGAGCGCGGTGATCACACCGTCGGTGTCCGCGCCGATGCGTACGCGCTGCAGGGTGGGAGCCCGGTGCCCGACGACCGCCGCCAGCTGCCGGCGGGGCAGCGACAGCTTCACGGGCAGACCGGTGTGCCGTGCGGCCATCGCGGCCAGCACCACATGCGGCCGCGGGGTGCCCTTGGAGCCGAAGCCGCCGCCGACATGCTCGGAGATCACGGTGACGCGGTTTTCGTCGAGCCCGAACATCGCGGCGAGGGTGTCCCGCACGGTGCCCGCGCCCTGGCTGGAGTCGTGCACCGTCAGCCGTCCGTTCTCCCACACGGCGGTCGCGGCGTGCGGCTCCATCGGGTGGTTGTGCAGCGCGGTCATGGTGTACGTGGCATCCGTCCGCACGCTCGCGGCGGCGTAGGCACCGTCGAAGTCGCCGCGCTCCCGGACGGCGGGTTCGCCGGCGTTGGCCACCTCCGGTGTGTAGAGACCCGGGTGGTCCTCGCGGAGCTGCACATCGGGCTCGGCACTGTCGTACTCGACGCGCAGAGCGGCTGCCGCGGCCCGCGCGTTCTCGAGGCTGTCGGCGACCACCAGGGCGACGTACCAGCCCCGGTGCGGAACCTCCGCGTTCTGGAGGACGGCGAGATTCGCGTCGTCGGGCTGATGCACCTTGGGGGCGTTGTGGTGCGTGAGGACGGCGTGCACACCGGACATGCCCAGGATCTCGTCCGAGTGGATCGCGGTGATCCGCCCACGGGCTGCGGATGCCGGCACGGGCCATGCGTGGGCACAGCCGGGCGGTGTGTGCTCGGCCGCGTAGCGTGCGAGGCCCCTGACCTTGTCAGGTGCCTCCCGGCGAACGGCCGGGGCACCGAGCGGGCCCGGTTCCTGGGTCATGACGGGGCCTCGGTCCTCGTGCGTGGGGCCAGTCCGGTCAGCGCCTCGACGGCGAGGTTGCGGGCGAGCGGCACCTTGAAGCCGTTGTCGCGCAGCGGGGATGCCGCCGCCAGTTCCGCCTCCGCGGCCTGGGCGAAACTCTCCGGGACGGCCGGGGCTCCGCGCAGCGCCTCCTCGGCGACGCGGGCACGCCAGGGCCGGTGGGCCAGCCCGCCGAATGCCAGCGCGGCGTACCGCACGACGCCGTCGTCGACTTCGAGAACCGCGGCGACGGACACCAGGGCGAAGGCGTACGACGCCCGCTCCCTGGCCTTGAGATACCGGGACCGTACGCCGATGGGGCCGGGTGGGAGTTCCACGCCGACGATCAGTTCGCCGGGGCGGACGACGGTGTCCTGGTCCGGACGGTCGCCGGGCAGCCGGTGCAGATCGGTGACCGCGACGGTCCGCTCACCCTGCGGGCCGTGCAGCCGCACGGTGGCGTCGAGGGCGGCAAGCGCGACCGCCATGTCCGAGGGATGGGTGGCGACGCAGTGCTCCGAGTGACCGATGACCGCGAGGTCGCGGTGGGCCCCTGTCCGGGCGGGACAGCCGCTGCCCGGCCGCCGCTTGTTGCACGGTTTCGAGGTGTCCTGGAAGTAGGGGCAGCGCGTGCGCTGGAGCAGATTCCCGCCGGTGGTGGCCGCGTTGCGCAGCTGGCCGGAGGCACCGGCGAGGAGCGCCTGCGACAGGCAGGGGTAGCGCGTACGGACGGCGGGGTGCGCGGCGAGGTCGCTGTTGCGTACGCCTGCTCCGATGCGCAGCCCGCCCCGGGGTGTGTCGTCGATCCGGTCGAGAGGCAGCCGTGTGACGTCGATGAGCAGGTCCGGGGCGGCGACTCCCAGCTTCATCAGGTCCACGAGATTGGTGCCGCCGCCGAGGTAGTGGGCCCCGGCGTGGCCGGCGTAGGCGTCGACGGCCTGGTCGACGGTAGCGGGCCGAAGGTAGGCGAAGGGCTTCACGGCGCCACGTCCTCGATCGCCCGCACGATGCCCCCGTAGGCGCCGCAGCGGCACAGATTGCCGCTCATGCGTTCCCGGATCTCCTGCGGTGTGAGGTCGGCCGGCCCGCCGCTCACGTCGTCGGCCTGTGTCGCGTGGGAGGGGTGGCCCTGTGCCGCCTCGGCGAGCATGCCGACGGCGGAGCAGATCTGGCCGGGCGTGCAGTAGCCGCACTGCAGGGCGTCCCGCTGGACGAATGCCTCCTGCAACGGGTGGAGCCGGCCCTCCTCGGCGAGGCCCTCGACGGTGGTGATGTGCGCACCGTCGTGCGCGACGGCGAGCAGCAGACAGCTGTTGGCACGCCGGCCGTCGACGAGGACGGTGCAGGCGCCGCACTGGCCGTGGTCGCAGCCCTTCTTCGAGCCCGTGAGACCGAGATGCTCGCGCAGTGCGTCCAGCACGGTGGTCCGGTGGTCGAGAGTGAGGGTGTGCGGGGCTCCGTTGACCTGCAGGGTGAGGGTGGAGCGATGGGCGTTCGCCGGGTGCTGATCGACCGCCCTCTCCGGTCGGCTGGTTCGCTCCACGCCGCGGCGCCTTTCGGTCGGCTGTCCGTCGCTTTTGCTCCCTTCTTATCAGTCTGCGGTGATTGATGCGGCTCGAGGCGTCCTGATGTGCGAAGGGCCGGTGGCCCGCTCGTGAGCGGACCACCGGCCCTCGTCGGTGCGTCGCGCAGTGGGTCAGAAGATGCTCACGCCGTAGACGCTGAGCGCTTCGGTGACCGGCTGGAAGAACGTGGTGCCGCCGGAGCTGCAGTTGCCGCTGCCGCCGGAGGTCAGGCCGAGCGCGGTCGAGCCGGAGAACAGCGAGCCGCCGCTGTCGCCGGGTTCGGCGCAGACATTGGTCTGGATGAGGCCGTAGACGATGTCGCCGCCGCCGTAGTTGACCGTCGCGTTGAGGCCGGTCACGGTGCCGCCGTGCACGCCGGTGGTGCTGCCGCTGCGCTGCACGGACTGGCCGACGGAGGCGTTGCCCGCGGCGGTGATGTCGCGGTACGTGCCGTTGTAGAGGTAGACGCGGCCGTCGGCGGCCGAGGCGTTGGAGTGCCGGATGATGCCGTAGTCGTTGTTGGGGAAGCTGGAACCGGCCGTCGAGCCGAGCACCGTGGTGTTGGCGGAGTTGGTGTACCAGGTGCTGCCGATGTTGGTGCAGTGGCCGGCGGTGAGCGCGTAGTAGGTGCTTCCGCTGCGGACGTTGAAGCCGAGCGAGCAGCGTCCGCCGCCCGTGTAGATGGCCTCGCCACCCGCGATGAGCTTGTTGAACGTGCCCGGGGTGCGCTTGATCTCGAGGTTTCCGGCACGGTTGCCGGCGGCCTTCCTGATCTCGGCTATCTCGCCGGCGGAGACGCTCTGGTCCGCCGTCACGACGACCTTGCCCGTCGCCTTGTCGGTGTACCAGGCGGTGCCGGCGATGTCGGCGCCCAGTACGGCGTCGGTCGCCTGCGCCAGCTGTGCCGTGGTGGCTCGGGTGGTGTCGGCGGTTCCGGCGACCGCGGTGGGAGCGGCAAGCGCGGAGACGGTCAGCAGAGAGGCCGCGACGGCGGTCAGCCGTGCTCGTCTGCCGACGCCGCCGAGGGGGGAGATGCGCTTGATCTTCACTACATCCTCCGGTGGGGGATCCGGGGCCCGTTGGGTGGGCGGGCCCGTGAACGCGCCGGTCGAAAGCTCCATGTCCGTGGATGCGGTCATGAGCCTGTCAATCGGCGCGATAGGAATCCTGGGCTCCGGATGCTGCCGCGACAAGATCGCCTTTCGGCCGCTCTACGCGCGTCCAAGGGTGGTGCGCACGGACATGCGCGGTGGGCGGATTGGCGATGGCGGAACAGTGGCCTGGATCGACTGGCCCCGGAAGGTGCCGACGGCAGGCAAATGTTTGCTGACCTTACGTCAGTTGACTTCCGGGTCAGGAGTGCTGGGAGTCTTCACGGGGGCCTGTGCGACAGTGAAACGGAACGGCGCTTGTCGTTTCTGCTGTTCAGTCGGTGATCCGCAACCGGCCTGCGGTCGCGGTCGCGGTGATGGCTCCGCGTCCATCGCGAACGCCGGATGCGTGACTGTTGCACACGCCCCCGGCCGCCGACGGCCCCGCCGAGGCATCGCCGGGGCGGCCCGCCGGCCGTTGTGGCGGGCGCTCGTCGGGGGATGACCGCGGGGCGGGCGTGCCGTTATGCCACCGTTCGCTCTCCGTGCCCGACTGTCCGGATCTCGACGTGCCGATGTGCGCTCGGCGGGGGAACGAGGTACGGCCCGCTCTCACCGTGTCAGCCCCGCCGCGTCCAGCAGTGTCCGGACCGTGATCAGCGTCAGGCCGTCGCCGACATGGCGGCGGGTGTCGACGGACCCAAGTCCGATCCGGCCAGGATCGCTCATGCGGCGCTCGACGCCGTCGAGGCACGGCGGTTCGAGCTGCTCGCCGATGAGATCAGCGAGCAGGCGAAGGCCGGGCTCGCCGCCGACCCGTCCGCCCTCTACCCGCAGGTGGCGGAGCTGCTCGCCTGAGCCGGCGGCCCTCCCTCGGAGTTCCCGCAGCTCCCGCGGTCCCCGTTCCCGGCGGGGGCCGCGGGCCTCCTCGGGGAGTGCCGGTCAGATCAGCAGCCGCAGCCTGGTGTCCGCGATCCCGAGGCGGACGGTCTGGCCCCACGTCAGCTCCAGGGCATCGCTCTCGATGCCGTCGCCGAAGGCGACCAGGCGATCGGACTCGACGACGAGCCGGAGCTGATCGGCCCGCTCCAGCACTCCCTCGACCCGCGACGTCCCGGTGGTGGGGGAGGGCCACGCCTCGCGGACGAACCAGACGAGCCGCGGGTCGGCAGGTCCCGGCAGCTCCAGTCGGCTCGCCCGCTCCTGCCAGAGGGAACGCAGCCAGCCGGTCGCTCCGGTGCCCGTGCCGACGAGTACGCCGGAAGAGGCCTGCGCCTCCAGGGCGTCGGTCGTTCCCCCGGAGCTCAGCCGGTAGCGCGCGCTCTGATGTCCGGGCCGGCCGAGGTAGATCTCGTTGAGCGCACACAGTCGCTCGGTGTTGTCGGCGACGGCCTCCACCATGGTGAGCTCGTCGAACCCGGCGGCGCGGCCCGCGGCCGCCCCGAGCAGCCGCGCCGCGTCCCGCGCCCGGTGCCGTACCAGCACGCCCGGGTTGCGTCCCGGGTCCGTGTCGATCCCCACGACCGGCTGACCGGAGAGGTACTTCGCCGTGTTGGCCACCAGCCCGTCCGCTCCGACCACCACCACGACGTCCTCGGGGCCGAAGAGGAAGCGGTCGAGATCCGTACGTTCCACGCGTGCCTGGCGCCAGTTCAGCGGCACCGCGGCCGCCACATCGACGAGTGTGCGCCGCGCGCGCTGGTGGCGCTCGACGACGTCGTCGATGCTCCGGCCCCGCGAGGAGAGGAAGAAGCCCGCCTGGCCGTGCGTGCCGTGCCGGGCGAGCAACTCCTCGTACTCGCTGGTGCGATGCACCAGCACCGCCCGCGGCGCCAGGCTCATGCCGGGTCTCCCTGCGGCCTGCCCAGCTTGGCGAGCAGCCCCGTCAGAACGTCCGGGGACACGGTGAGGCTGTCGATCCGCGGCAGATTCTCCGCGAGCCGGGAACCGGTCAGCGCGTGGAGGGTGGCCGGATCGACCTCGGCGTGCACCCGCAGCCAGGCCGCCTGAGCCTGCGCCCGCGCCTCGCCGACCTCACGAGCGGCCTCGGCCTCCGCCTTGGCGAGGCGGACCGTCCGGGCGGCTTCCGCCTCGGCCCGTACGCCGTCGGCGGCCGCCTTCTCCTCGGCCTCGCGGCGGGCGTTCGTGCCGCGCTGCTCGACCAACTGCTCCTCCTGGCGGGCCAGTTCGATCTTGCTGCCGAGTTCGTTCTCGGCGATGGCGCGTTCACGCTCCACGGCGACGGCGCGCCGCTCGTACGTGGCCCGGTCCGCCTCCTGCTGGATCTGTTCGCGGGCCGGAGTGCGCAGCGCGCGCTCCACCTCGGGTTCGGGCCGCAGTGCGACGACGCGCACGGCCACGACGGCGAGGCCGGTCGCCGCCAGCCGCGGCTCGTCGGCCAGCCCGTCGGCGACGTGTTCGCGGACCGCCGCGACGCCGTCCACCAGCGCGGTGGCCAGCGGCGTACGGGCGAGCACATCCAGCGCATGCTGCTGAGCGGTCTCGGTGAGCAGTGTCGAGATCTGCTCCAGCGGCGCGCCACGCCAGACGCCGCTGTCCGGATCGACGGAGAAGTCGAGCCGGGCGGCCGCGGTGGCCGGTTCGGCGATCCGGTACGTCACCGTCGCCTGCACGGTCACGTCCTGGAAGTCGGACGTACGGGCGTGGAAGGCCATGGACTCCTCCCGGTCGTCGACCGGGACTTCGCACAGCGCGGCGGTCAGCGCGCGGAACCAGAAGCTCAGGCCCGGCCCGTCATGGACGAGCGTGCCCCGCTTGTGGTGACGGACGTGCGCGGTGGGCGCGGAACGCAGGTGGCGCCATCCGAAGCGCCTGATGATGTCGGCCATGACCGAACCCCCTTTTCGTCTCATCGACGATATAGGGTCCGCCCCCTTATCGTCAATGCGACGAAATAAAGGATGGCGGGTGGGCGGCCCACGGCCATGAACCGCCCACCGGCGGTCAGTTGACGCTCACAGCCTCCGCGGCCTCGGCCAGCTCCCGGCTGCCGTCGCCCCGGGTGATCACCACCCGCGGCAGATACGGTCCTTCGCGGCCGAAGGCATGAGTGACGTACGGTGTCGTCGTCTCCCGTTGCATGCCGTCGCCGAAGTACCAGTGGAAGCGCTGTCCGGCGTGCGGCGGCTCACCGTCGACGGTGACCGTGAAAAGGACCTCGCTTCCGGCGCTCGCCTCCTTCGGTGCGTCCAGCTGCGCCCGGGCTCCGCCGGGCGCGAGCCCGAACCACTCCTGGACCCTCGGCTGAAGCAGGAAGGAGTCGGCGTAGCGGCGGGCGCCTTCGACATCGGGATGGGCGACGGCCGCGGTGAGGCACTGGGCCGGCGTCTCGCTCAGCTCGGGACAGGCCCGCGAGCGCAAAGGGAATGCCGGGTCCGCGAACGGAGAGCTCCAGACGCGGGAATCGGGTGCGAGGACGGCGTTGTCCACGGTGAACAGCCCGTCGGCAGCCACCGCGAACGGACCGTCCGCCGATGCCTGATCGGCCGCTTCCGCCGCCTTCCGATAGGCGTCATTGGCCAGTTGGGTGTACTGCTCGTAGCGTCCTGCCGCGAGACCGAGTGAACCCTTGCACGCCGCCAGTCGCGCGCCGGTGACGCCGGGCACCGAGCACCGCTTCACCGGAATCGGCGAACTGGACCTGCTCAGCGCGTAGGGGAAGTCGGCAACGATCACCTTCGGCCGGCCCGGCAGCGCATGCGCCTTCTCGATCGCCTCCCGCATGCCGCGGCCGCCGTACCCGACCTTCGCGCCACTGAAGTACGGCACGTCCTTCGCCGGATTCTCCGCCGCGGCGCCGACGCCCGAGCACTCGCGTCGCACCGCGTCGGGCAGGTCCCGCGAGCCCGGCGTGATGCCGACGCCGATGCCGAAGAAGGGGTCGATGTCATTGATGCAGCCGTTGATCACGACCACATCGAGGCCGTATCCGCCCGCCCTCGCCTGGGCGCCTGCCCGCTCCAACTGGCAGAAGACGTCCGGCGTCTGCTGCGTGACCTCGCCGAACTCCATCTCCCCGTCGCCGTCCGGGTCCTGGCGCTCGGTCTGCCGCAGGCACGCCGCGTCGTCGTTGCCGGCCGGGAGCTCGGGAGCGTCGAGCACGGCGCCCGAGATCGAGTAGTCCATGTGCTGATGCCCCCGGCCGGTGGCACGGCCGAGCAGTTCACCTGTCAGATACGGGAACTTCTGGTCGTGGTCGAGGCCCTGGCCCCAGACGATCGAGTCCCCGACCGCGGCCACGCGCACCGGATCGCAGCCCTGCCGGACCGTGTCACGCCAGACCTTGCCCCAGCGGCCGGGCTCATCGCCCGGGGCCTCCGCGGCCGGCCGCGCGTCGACCCGCAGTTCGGTCGCGGACCGGGCCACCTTGTCGAAGGGGAGGGTGAACCGGGCCGTCGCCACACTCGCAGCCATCGTGACCCGTCCGCCGGCCAGCGCCTCCTCGCCCGCACGGACGCGCCACTCCACGGTGGTGCCGGCTCTGGCCGCCGCGGGGTCGTAGAACTGCACCCGGCCCTGCACCGGCCCGCTGCACACCGGATTCGGTGTCAGATCCACGTCCAGCACGAGCGGATAGGCGGCCGAGGGCAGCGCCGCGTTCGCGGGGGCCGCGACAAACAGCGGCCCCAGCAGCACCACCGCCGCGGCGGGAGCGCTCCAGCGCCTCGCAATCCGCCGCACCACAGTCAGTCTCACGCCAACACCCCTGATTCCGCCGCCATATGGACTGTGCGGCTACTGAACGCCGCATCAGTCCGGATCATGGCAGGCGGAAGCAGGGGCATGGTGTGAGCAAGGCGTCCCTGCGGGGTGAGACTGATCACTTACCCACAGTTACGGCCCCTCAGGGGTCCCGCGCGGCAGGTCAGCAGTCGCGTACGCCCGGCAGCTTGTTGTCCGGGGACTGGACGTAGATGTTGGTCATGTAGCCGTTGTACTGGGGCAGATGGGCCCACCAGTCGTTGCTGTAGGGCGGTACGGAGACCGCCTCGCCCCGCCTCTGGCAGTCGACCAGCACCTCCACACCGTCCGGCAGCCTGCTGAGCCGGTCCGAGGTGCCCGCGTCCGCCCGGACGTTCACTCCCGAGCCCCAGGTGCCGAACCAGGTGCCCGCCGGACGCACTCCGCCCGGCACGTCCAGTGAGCGGGTGAGCCGGCCGATGTCGGTGTAGGCCCTGCCGTACGCCGTGCCGACGGGGTGCAGGGTGAAGACGGCCACGATGGAGCGGTCACCGGCGCCGACCGTGCCGGTGCTGTGAAGCGCATGACGCGTCAGATCCACCGCAGCCGCGGCCTTCGCCGTGGGAGCGCCGCTCGACGAGCGCGCCGCCGCACCGGAACCGCAGGTGTTCGCGCCTTCCCACACATCGCCGCCCGACCAGCCCTGCTTGACGGCCCACGGCTTGCTGAACGAACCGGCGATGCCGAAGTGCTGGTCGAAGCCGTCCGACGCACAGCGTGTCGACTGGCGGAGGTTGCCCATGATGTAGTCGCGGACGGGAGCCGGTGCCGTGTCCAGCAGATAGCGGTAGATCTTCACGGTGTCGCGGGCGGACAGGGCCGTGTAGCCCCAGTATTCCTCGTAGCCGGCCGGTGGGGGAGCGGTGTCCGACAGTCCGAGCCGGGACACCATCCGGTCGACGGCGGCCGGACCGCCGCTGTTCTGCCAGTAGTGGGAAGCAGGCTCGTCCTTGCTGCTGCGCAGCATGGCATCCAGCCGCGTCCGGTCGGCGGACGGGATACTGTAGTCGGGCCCGCGGTTCCACAGGAAGTCCAGGGCGAGGAGCAGCTTGACCACGGAGGCCGAGCGGAACTGCATGCTCGTGTTCAACTGCTCGGTGAACGCGCCCGTCTGGCGGTCGAAGACGGCGACACCGGCGGTCACTCCCGCCGGTACCTGAACGGCTGCCACCCCTGGCGCCGGGGCGGGTGCGGGCCGCGCGGCCGCCGGCTGGGCGGCGATCGCCACGGACATCAGCGCCACGATCGTTGCGGCGAATCTGCCGAGCCCGGTACGCAGAATCATCGGTTCCCCCAGAGTGCGTGGACGGTGCAGACGACACGGTAGGCGGCCGGAGCTGCTCACCGACCCTGACGTATGTCAGGGCTCCCGCCGCCCGCACCGGCTCACTCCCGGCGAACGGTTCCGGTCAGCCCGAGTACTCCTTGAGGTAGCGCAACACCTCGTCGACATGCGCCTGTTCACGGGGCGGCACGCCGCGGGCCTCGATGACCGAGCGGTCGCTGGTGCGGTATCCGGCGGCCATCAGGCCCGGCAGGTTCTCCCGCAGCCCGTTCTTCTTGAACTGCTGGTCGAGCCAGCAGACGAAGACGCCCATGCTCGCGATGGCGTCCGGGGGCGACATGTAGTCCTTGTCCCCGTCGCGGTCGCCGTCCACCGCCCACGCCTGGAACACCGTCGGGGTCCACATGGCGATGCCGTACTCACCCGGGGGGTTCCGCTCCGCGTTCGGGTCGAAGCCGCTCTCCGCCTTGAGCATCGCGGCGAGGAAGGCCGGCGTGACCTCCTCGTCCGTACATCGCTGCGCGGCCTCCGTGATGGGCTTCCGCAGCGCCACGGGTACATCGGAGTCGGCGGGGATGGCGCCGGCGAGAGGGGCGGCGACAGGTGTCTTCCGTGGCGGTGACGCTTTGGGTGACGCCTCTCCCTGCCCATCGGGGATCACGACCGCCGCGACCACCGCGAGCGCGGTCGCCAGCGCGAGACCCGTGCCCGCCAGCAGCGCGGTGCGCAGACGGCGCGGGGACGACGGTCCGGCCTCGAGCGCGCGCACACGCTCGGCCAGTTCCTCGGCCCCCAGCTGAGATCGCGTCGCGTGGTCCGGTGCCAGACACGCGGTGATCAGTTCGCTCCAGCCGTCGGGCAGCCGGTCGTCGAGCCGCAGCGGCGCGGCCCCCCGTGCGTAGGTCTGGGAGGCCAGCGAACGCGCGCGGGCGGTGGAGCCGAGGAAGGGGTGGAGCCCGCCCGTGAGCACCTGATGGGCGAGGACGCCGAAGGCCCAGATGTCTGCCGTCGGGCGTACGACGCTGCCCCGCACGCTGGTGCGCTGCGACCACCACTCCGGCGGTACATGGTCGAGCGAGCCGATCGGCGGGATGTACGCGTGCGTGCCGTCCAGTTCGGCCGTGAGGCCGAAGTCGGCCAGCCATACGGCCCCGTCCCCGGCGAGCAGCGTATTGGCGGGCTTGAGGTCGCCGTGCACCCAGCCGTGGGTGTGCATATGGGCGAGCCCTGCCGCGATGCCGGTGAGGATGCGTCCGGCGTCCGGGACGGGCACTCCGGCCTCGGCCTGTGCGAGCAGATCCTGGAGGCTGCGCTCGGCCCGGTCCATCACCAGGACGATCACGCCGTCCAGGTCGGGCCGCTCGGGATCGCCGAGCGTGACGGCCGTGTGGGTACGGACGAGGTTCGGGTGATCGGCTTCCCGGCTGAACCGCACCTCCTGACCGGTGAGTGCCTGCATGGAGGTGCGCTGCCCGGGTGTGAGCAGGTCCGTGCGGAGGAATTTGAGGGCGAGCGCTCCTTCGCCCTCGGCCGACTCCGCTCCGTAGACGGTGCCCCAACTGCCGGATCCGATCAGCTCGGTCACGGTCCAGTCGGCGACGCGGTACCCGGGGGGAATGTCGAGTGGGGGAGTGGTGATGCGCTGGTCCATCCTCGATGGGCCTTTCGGTTCAGCGTCCGGTCAACGTCTGACAGGCGGGGGCAGGAGGGCGAGGTGTTCCTCGCGAACGAGGTCGAAGCGGAGGGCCAGGGCGATGAGCCCGCCCCGTTTGCCACCGTGTCCGGCCGATGTGTCGGCGTCGTCGTTGAGCCGCAGCTTGGCGGTGGCGAGGTAGTCGATGTGGTAGTTGACGGCGGACCGCGTGAGATCGCTGCAGGCCGGCAACTGCCGCAGCCGGTCCACGACCTCGCCGACCCCGGGTACGGCCGTACTCAGCGACGACCGCAGCCTCGGCTCGCACAGTGCGAGCAGCACCAGGAAGTACTTGGCCGTGGGATCGAGGGAGAAGGGGACGGTGGTGGGCTCTCCCCCCGAGGGGTCGCAGGCCGGGTCACGGTAGGCGTGCTGGGGTGCGAAGACCTTGAACTCGGCCGAGCCCTCTGCCGCGGGGAGGATCACCCGGGCGAGCTCGAAGGGCACCGGAGCCCCGATACGCCCCGGCGCCACCTTGATGTGCTCGCCCGCGCCTTCCAGGTTCTCCACCACATAGGTGGCGGTGGCGCTGTAGTTGGACAGGCGCCAGTAGTCCTCGGCGGCCGCGATCTGCCCGGCGTAGCGCGAGACTCCCGGGTCGTGCAGGGGTACGGCCACCGGGCAGCCGGGCGCGCCGCGGCCGAACTCGGCGGTCTCTCCGGGGCCCATGTGCAGCAGCTTCGGGGCCGGTTCGGGATCGTCGGGGTGCCGGAGACCGCGCACGGGCAGTTGAACAATCACTGTGGTCACTGTGCTAACACCCGTGTTCGGCGCACACCAGGGTGCGTGATGAGTACTGACAGACGTCAGGACCGCGGCCCTGCTGAGGGTCGCACCATGATGCCGGGTACGGCACGGATCGCGTCGGCGCACTTGCGCGCACGATTCCCCCTATTGACCGACGGTTCAGTGGTCGACTACTCGACAATACCGACTGCAGCGGAGCGGACGCACCACCTCCGTTTCTCTGTGGCGCCGGTACCTCTTCTTCGCCGGAATGCGCGACGGACGAGCTGCTGTGAAACCGGACAACCCCGCACCGTCGCCGGGCATTTCCGGGCGGCGAATTGCGGCTGGAAAAGGACTACGGCCTGCCCTGGCGCCGCCGCCCGGGAGGTCCGGAGCGCCCCGCCAGGACGGCAACTCCCAGGCTGCCGGGCCCCTATGGGGGCCGGGGTCGAATGGCGGGTGCCGAACCGCAGCCCCGTGGGCGGCTCGATCGTGTGCTTTCTCTGCTTTCCCTGTCCGCCTTCGTGTGCGAACTGGCAGTGACTGTCGGCATTTCCGCTCGGTCGGCATTGCGGAGCACCTCCGAGTTCGGCACCCATGGGCCGCGTTCGTATCGAATGGCCTTCGCCGCGCGGGTCGCCGGCGTGGGTGACCGTTCGGGATACGCCAGTAACCCGTTGCTCCCGGCCATGGCTCATCAGGGTGTCTTGACGTAAGAGGTTGACGGGCACCCGGCGCGCTCCTACGTTCCGAGAGCGCTCTCGTACCTGTCCGAGCTCTGCTGTCCCCCACGGAGCCGCTCATGTGGCCAACTCTCCGCACTCGGATGCGCCGACTGGCTCTGCCGGTCGTCACCGCGACCGGCCTCCTCCTCACGCCCCAGGCGATCGCGGCGCCCCACCAGGCGCAACAGTCCGTCACTTCCGCGCAGCCCGCCGCCGTCAGGGCCGTCAGCTGCAACAGGTACTGCGACGCCCGTGATCCCGCACTGGCACCCCGGACGCGCACGCCGGTCTCCACCTCGCTCTTCTCCCGGGTGATCTCGCTGCACTTCGACGACACGGACCCATGGGCTGGGTGTCGCTCGGCAACGGCAGTCCCGGTGACGAGATGTGGCTCGACCGGTCCTTCGACGGCGGCCGCACCTGGGCCTCGGGCAGCCGTCTCGGCCAGACGTCCGTGCCCGCCGGGAGCCAGGGCCGGCGCACCCTGATGTACAACGTGGACGACTGGAACAACCAGGGCGTCGGCGCACTGCGCGCGTGCGGCAGGGCCGGCGACCGTCCCGAGATCGCCTGTACCCCCTGGGCCCGCAGCACCTGGAACGCATACGACCGGCGTACCGCGGCGGCCACCGCCCAGATGCAGTTCTACGACAGGGCCACCGGACTCTTCGCCACCTCCGGCTGGTGGAACTCCGCCAACGCGCTCAACGCGGTCATCGACAACCTGCGCATCAGTGGGATGCAGAGCTACCGGTACGCCATCGCGAAAACCTACAACCGTCAACTGAACGCCCACGCCGGTCAGTTCCGCAATGACTACATCGACGACACCGGCTGGTGGGGCATGGCATGGGTCGCCGCGTACGACGCCACCGGCGACAGCCGCTATCTGAATACAGCCCGCGCGGATGCCGACCACATGGCCGCCTACTGGGACGGCACCTGCGGCGGGGGAGTGTGGTGGAGCACGGCGAGGACGTACAAGAACGCCATCTCCAACTCCCTGTACATCCAGCTCAATGCCGCCCTGCACAACCGCGTCCCCGGCGACTCGGTGTATCTGCAGAGGGCCCGGGCCGGCTGGAACTGGTTCGTGAGCAGTGGCATGGTCAACGCATCCAACCTGGTCAACGACGGCATCTCGCTGTCGACCTGCCGGAACAACGGCAGCACCGTCTGGTCGTACAACCAGGGCGTGCTGCTCGGTGCGCTCACCGAGCTCAACCGGGCCACGCAGGACGCCCAACTCCTCGCCCGGGCCCGGCAGATCGCTGCCGCCGCAACCACCACCGCCTCGCTGCACACCGCGGAAGGCGTCCTGCGCGACCCGTGCGAAGGCGGTGACTGCGGAGCCGACGGTCCTTCGTTCAAAGGGGCGCACGCGCGCGGGCTCGGCAGGCTCAACTCGGCGCTGCCGGACCACCCGTACGCGGTGTATCTGAGAAAGCAGGCCGACGCCGCGTACGGTCGCGATCGCAACGCTCTCGACCAGTACGGGCTGCGCTGGAGCGGGCCGCTCGACAAAGCCGACGCGGCCCGGCAGCACAGCGCACTCGATCTGATGAACGCGGCGCCCTGAGAGCAGCCGAGTTCACCGAACTGTGTCGGGTTCATTGACAGGAGATGAACGCAGCCGGATTCTGAGAGCGCTCTCAGTGTTCGTTGCTTCACTCCATCCCCTCTCTCCCTCCCTCCCTCCCGTTCCCTCATCCCCTCCCCTCAGGCGCCCGCAGGTCGCGTGGGCGCGTATGCGCAGTCCATCGAGATCCGCCCCCCACAAGGAGGAACTCCGTGTTCCGCTTACCGCAAGTCCTCGCGTCCGTGGTCTCGGCGGTGGTCGTGGCCACCGGCCTCACGGTCCTGGGCCCGTCGCCCTCGGCGGAGGCCGTACCGGCGACCATCCCGCTGACCATCAAGAACAGCTCCGGGCGAGGCGAACCCGTCTATCTCTACAACCTCGGCACGCTGCTCTCGACGGGCCAGCAGGGCTGGGCCGACGCGAACGGCACCTTCCATCCGTGGCCGGCCGGAGGCAATCCGCCGACGCCCGCGCCCGACGCCTCGATCGCCGGCCCGGCCAACGGTCAGACCAAGACCATCCGGATGCCGAAGTTCTCGGGCCGCATCTACTTCTCCGTCGGCCAGAAGATCGTCTTCAAGCTCACCACGGGCGGTCTGGTGCAGCCCGCGGTGCAGAACCCGAGCGACCCCAACCGCAACATCCTGTTCAACTGGTCCGAGTACACGCTCAACGACGCCGGCCTGTGGATCAACAGCACCCAGGTCGACATGTTCTCGGCGCCGTACGCCGTCGGCGTCAAGGCCGCCAACGGTTCGGTCAAGAACACCGGCAGGCTCAAGCCGGGCGGCTACAACGCCGTCTTCAGCGGTCTGCGGTCAGCCGGGTGGGGCGGGCTCATCCACAACCGCCCGGACGGCACCCCGCTGCGCGCGCTCTCACCCGGCCACGCCATCGAGGGAGGCGGTCTGTCGGCGGGCGTCATGGACGACTACATCAACCGCGTCTGGAGCCGGTACAGCTCGTCGACGCTGACCGTGACGCCGTTCGCGAACCAGCCGAACACCAAGTACTACGGCCGGGTCACGGGCAACGTCATGAACTTCACCAACGGCTCCGGTGCCGTCGTCACCAGCTTCCAGAAGCCCGACTCCGACAGCATCTTCGGCTGCTACAAGCGCCTCGACGCGCCGAACGACCTCGTACGCGGACCGATCTCCCGCACCCTGTGCGCGGGCTTCAACCGCTCCACACTCCTGACCAACCCCAACCAGCCCGACCCCAACAACGCCAACTTCTACAAGGACGGAGTCACCAACCACTACTCGCGGATCATCCACTCGCAGATGGTCGACGGGAAGGCGTACGGCTTCGCCTTCGACGATGTCGGTGCCCATGAGTCGCTGGTGCACGACGGCAACCCGCAGGAGGCGTTCATGACGCTGGACCCGTACAACTAGCGCGACCTGCCGGACCGTACGAGGCGGGCGCCGCTCGGCCGCTCACGGCGCCCGCCTGCCCGTCCCTGTCGTACCCGGGGCCTATGTTGGTTGCGGATCAGTACGACAAGGACGGGCAGGTCGAACGGCACATGACTGACTTCACGGGGAGCTGGGCGCTGCTCGGTGCGGCATCGCACCACCCCACGGTGGCGTACGAGGCTCTGGGGACCGAAGGGGCCGCGGAAGAAGCCGGGCTCGACGCGGTGATCGGCGGCTCCCGCATGGGCCTGGACACGCTGGTGCGGATGTGGCTCGCGGGTGAGGTCCTGGACGCGGAACCAGCTCTCGAACCCGCGTCGGGCCTCACGCTCGACGTCGCCGGCGACCTCACGTTCACCGAGCGGGGCGCGGCCGACGTGGAGTGGTTCTGTGTGGAGGGCGTCCTCGAACCGAGAGCGGTTCCCTTCGACGGCCGGATCGTCACCACCCCCGCCGGTGCTCATCTGCTGCCGCACGAACCGGTGCCGGGGGCGGAGGCCTCCGAGGAGGACGAGGGCGTACGGCTCCGCATGGACGACGGCGACACGAAGATCGCCGACACCGTCGAGCTGACGGGGGAGCGGCTGCGACGGACCATGTCCGTGGTGACCGACGAGATGTACGTCTGCCGGCTCCTCTTCGAGTACGGACGGGTGTGAACGCTCTCCGCGTCTCTCGGCACTGCCGGCCGGGCAGGGTGCTCAGGAGCAGTGGTAGGTGAAGTTCGCCGTCGCCGTGTGCGCATCGGGCGAGACGATCCGCAGCTCGGCGCGCGCCCGGTACTCGCCGGAACCGTGGAACGTCCAGAGCAGATGCAGGCGCGCCTGCTTCTGGCCGCGCTCCAGCTTCTCCTTCAGCAGTTCGGACGTGGTGCCGTCGCTGCGCTTCCAGCGGTAGCTCAGTGTGCCGGGGCGTCCGTTGGTACGCACCACACCCACCACATCGGCCGTGCCGTCGCAGCCCGGCCCCTCCGCGGTGGTGCTCACGGACATGTCCTCGACCGCCAGCCCCGGCCCGTAACGCTGCCAGGCGAGGAAGGCGAGAACGGCCAGCAGCACCACACCGGCCAGCGCGTACCGGCGCAGGCCGCCGTGTCGGCGCACAGGCTGCTCCGGACCGGCCACGGGCTGCCCGGCCAGGGTGCCGCCGTGCCAGACCTCGGCGGTGGAGTCGTGCGGCATGCGGGCGCGGGCGAGCGCGGTCACGCCGGGGCCGAAGCGGAGGACCTCGCCCTCCACCCGGTCCGGTTGCACGTCGGCCCGCCCCTGGACCAGGGTCGCCCTCTCGGTGACGGGCTCCGGCGCAGGCCGCTCGAACCAGTGGCTGCCGAGAGCCGTCGCGCTGTACTCGTCGGCGTCGCGCTCGGGGACGTTGTCGCGGGGAATCCGGGGATCGGTCATGAGATCGTGCACCGCCGGATGAAGATCTGCTGCGACGAGCTGCCGTTGGCGGCGCCCGGATCGGTCGTGGCCTGCACGCCCCAGAAGCAGCCCTTCCCCTGGAAGGTGTGCTGGAGCGACAGGGAGTACTGCGTGGCACCGCTCCGCCGGAAGGTCTGCGATCCGTCCGGTGTACCCAGCTGACCCTTGTTGTCGCCGGTGAACCACGAGATGACGATGGTCACGGGTCCGGTCCCGTCCGTTGCCACGTCGACGGACGCCGCCGCGGCCGATGTCGAGATCTGGCGCAGGCTCGTCACCGACACGGACTTCACCGCCACCGGGGCGACGGTGGGCGCGGTGGTCGTCGGTGCCGCGGTGGTCGGCTCGCCCGTCGGCGGGTCCGGGGGAGTGGAGGGCGCGGTCACCGTCGGGGTGAGGGTGCCGGGCGTGGGGCTCGCGCTGTCCGTGGGCGACGGGGAGACGGAACCGCTCGCGGATGCCGATGCGGACGCGGAAGGAGACGGGCTCGCGGACTCCGAAGGAGCCTCACTCGGCCAGTTGGTCGTGCCCGGTTCCGCGCTGGTGGTGGCCAGGCTCTGCGCTATCGCCTGCCGCGGGCCCTCCCCGGCCGCATCCGCCGCGACGGCGACCACGACCGCGATGATCACGGCCGCGGCGCCGGTCAGCACGCCCCGCAGCCCCGGCTTCCAACGGCCCGCCCAGCCGCCCGAACCGCCACCGCCGAGCGCCGTCGTGGCCAGGTCCGTGGTCCCGGCCGACTGGCCCCCCGCCGAGGGGAACAGCAGCGGCAGCAGCGCGGCGAGCGCCGCCAGTTTGCGCTGGCCGCGCTCTTCCCAGTCCTCTCCGTAGGCGGCCCGGGCGATGCCTTCCAGTTCCGTCACGAACGCGGCGGCGTTCTCGGGACGCTCCTCCGGTGCCTTGGCGAGGCCGCGCCGGATCAGCGGCCGTACCGGTTCCGGGGCGTCCTCGGCGGGCACCGGCGCGCTGATGTGCTGCAGCGCCAGCTCGGCGAAGTTCTCCCCGGTGAACGGCTTGCGGCCGGTCAGGCACTCGTAGAACGTCGCGGTCGCGGCGTACACGTCGGCCTCGGGGGAGGCGGGCTCTCCGTTCCACTGCTCGGGCGCCATGTACGCGGGAGTGCCGGCGACTCCCGACGTGGTGCCGCCGCCGACCGCGATGCCGAAGTCGACCAGCTTGGACGAGCCGTCCGCCGCGACCAGCACGTTCTCCGGCTTGTAGTCGCGGTGCACCACCCCTTCCCGGTGCGCGGCCGCCAGCCCCAGCAGCGAACCCTTGAGCACCACCAGGGCGGCCTCGGGGCCCGTCGCGCCCTCGCGCAGCAGCAGGGCCCGCAGCGCGACGCCGTCGACGAGTTCCATCACGATGGCGGCGCCGTCCGGCGCTTCGACGTACTCGTACAGGCCCACGACATGCGGCGAGTCCAGCCCGCCGAGCAACCGTGCCTCCGCCCGGAAGTCCTGGACGAACGCGGTGTCCGTCCGCAGGCTCTCGCTGAGGTACTTGATCGCCACAGGAACACCGGTCGCGTCATGGACGGCCAGAACGACGCGCCCGCTGGCACCCGAACCCAACTCCCGGGACTCCGAGTACCCGGGCACCGCCCACGCGTTCATTCCGTCCCCCCCTTGCCGCCCGCGGGCCCGCCGCGGCTGTGCAACCGCCGCACGATAGCTCACGTGCTCTCCTCAGCGCAGACACAATTCCGTCACGACTGGTTCCCGGCGGGGACGCGAAGGGGGTCGGGCGCCGCACAGGTTCCCCGTGCGCAGGGCGCAAGGGGTGAGCCGCGCATCGCCGGCCGGGCCTGACCGGTCCGGACGAAGGGCCCCGGGGTCATGGTGCGCGCTTCGGCTGCGGAGCCGTGCCGAGCGGGGTTCCCGGTGCGCCCCGCCCACGCCGACTGCCCGGCTGTGCCGACGGGGTGGGTCTCGCCGCGTATATGAACCGGACGGGATGCCGCGCCGATGGGTTTCCCGGGGCCTGCTGACGCGATCCGGCCGCGACGACGGGCTCCCCAGGGCCGAGGTACGCCCTCCCGGCTGTCGCTTCGATGGCGGGCGTCCGCCGGGTCGTTCCGCGTGCCGCGCCGCGCAAGCTGCCGGGCCGACGGATGCGCCCAGGGGTCGTGATGCGACGCCCGCGCGGGCGTCCTCGGTTGCGGTCCGGGGGACCCCGTCGGCACCCGGACTGTCATTGGCATGGACCTGTCGATGCTGCTCCGATACGCTCCGCCCGATGCGGTGAGAGCGCTCTCTCCATCCTCACCGCTCTCCTGGCAGTGCCGTTCCACCCCCCACCCAGCTGGAACTCCCTGAAGGGACAAACGCCTTGAGACGCACAACAGCTCTGCGCACAGGCATGTCCGTACTCCTGCTCGTCGGCGCCTGGGCCTCCGCCGGGCTCGCGCCGGCCTCGGCCACGACGTCCGAGACCACTCCCCGGCCGCAGGCCTCCGCCGGCCTGCTGGCCGCGCTGCAGAAGGACCTGGGGCTCACGAAGAGCCAGGCCGAGGCCCGGCTGACGGCCGAGAAGACGGCGACCGCCGTCGAGAGCAAGGCCCGCCGTGCCGCAGGATCGTCGTTCGCCGGCGCCTGGTTCGACGCGGCCGGCGCCGAGCTCGTGGTCGGCCTCACCGACAACCGGCGGGCGGAGGCCGTACGCGCCGCCGGTGCGTCCGTACGGCTCGTTCAGCACAGCGCCGCCCGGCTCGACGCGGTGAAGAAGACGATCGACGGCCTCAAGGCCCCGGCCGGAATCAGCAGTTGG
This sequence comes from uncultured Actinomycetota bacterium, assembly GCA_963836215.1. Classification (GTDB taxonomy): domain Bacteria; phylum Actinomycetota; class Actinomycetes; order Streptomycetales; family Streptomycetaceae; genus Streptomyces. Next base: position 612,503 of record CAWIIU010000005.1, on the reverse strand, counting down.
CATGTCGACCCCGCAGCCAACAAGGTCGTCGTGAACGTGGTCGCCGCCGAGCGGGACGACAACGATGTCAAGACCTTCCTGGCCCGCGCCCGCCAGGCCGGTCCCGTCCAGGTCGCCGAGACGGCAGAGGCCCCGCAGCCGTTCGCCGCCGGAACGGTGGGCGGCGACCCCTACTACACCGGCAACGTCCGGTGCTCCATAGGGTTCTCCGTGCACGGCGGTTTCGTCACCGCCGGGCACTGTGGCGGAGGCGGCGCGGCGGTCCGCGGCTGGGACGGCTCGCACATCGGTACGTTCCAGGGCTCGTCCTTCCCCGACAACGACTACGCCTGGGTCAGCGTCGGCAGCGGCTGGTGGACCGTCCCCGTCGTCCTGGGCTGGGGCACCGTCCCCGACCAACTGGTCCGCGGCTCCGCCGAGGCCCCGGTCGGCGCCTCGATCTGCCGTTCCGGCTCGACGACGCACTGGCACTGCGGAAGGGTGCTGGCCAAGAACGAGACCGTCAACTACAGCCAGGGCGCGGTCCATCAGATGACCAAGACCAGTGTCTGCGCCGAACCCGGTGACTCGGGCGGTTCCTTCATCAGCGGGGACCAGGCCCAGGGCGTGACCTCCGGTGGCTGGGGCAACTGCAGCGGCGGCGGCGAGACCTGGCACCAGCCGATCAACGAGATCCTCGGCCGGTACGGCCTGCGGCTGCACATCGCCTGACCCGACGACCTCGCGACAGGAGCCCGCCGTCCGACCTGACCCGCGCGGCGGGCTCCGTCACGCAAGCGCACGTCCGGGCTTCTGGCCGGCCCGGTAACGCAGCAGCACCACGCCGGATTTGAACGGCCGTGTTTCCACCAGGCGCAGCTTCGGCACCGCCCGGGCATCCGCGAACAGCCGCTGCCCGCGACCCAGGACGACCGGGTGCACGAACAGCCGGTACTCGTCGACCAGTCCCTCCGCGACGAGGTCGCGCACCAGCGTCATGCTCCCGGTGGTGACGATGTCCTTGCCCGGTGCGGATTTGAGAGCCGTCACCTCCGCGGTGAGATCGCCCCGCAGCACGGTGGTGTTCTCCCAGCCGGGTTCGTCCAGCGTCCCCGAGAAGACGTACTTCGCCACGGAGTCGAGGTACGCCGAGACACCCGTCGTGTCGTCGGTCTGCTCCGGCCAGTAGCCGCGCATCTCCTCGAACGTCACCCGGCCGACGAGGAAGGCGTCGGCCGCCGCCATCTGCGAGGCGAGCGCGGCCTCGAGGTCGGACTCATCGGCCTCGGGGTCGCCGGCCGGGCCGAACCAGCCCTCCGCCGCGTCGATGACGCCGTCGAGAGTGATGTTCTCCGTGACAATCAGGTCGCGCACGGCATGCTCCAGCTCTGTTGTCGCCGAGGTCTCTTCATGAAGACCGCGCCGGAAACGCGAACTCATCGCTTTGTGCCTCCGGGGTGCATTCGGGTCCCTGACAAGGCACGGTGGAGGCATGCCTCCTCATCCGCCGGTCATTGTTCACGCTCCGTCCCCCAGTGGCGGCCGAAGAGTGACCATTCGCGGTCAAATCGTCGGTCTGGCGCATGGTCGTGGCGAACTCGCGGAGTTGCTGCGCAAGCAGTTCGGCGCGAAGGACGAGGTGATCGATCTGTTCGACACCGAACTGATCGAGTGGCGCGGAGGCGGCGTCGACGACTGGCCGCACCCGTAGGGGAAAGCGAATCAGCGCAGCGCCCCGGCCCGCGACTCCGCCGTCTGCCCGGCCCGCGTCCCGTCGCCGGGCACCGGCAGGTGGTAGACGCTGAACGCCCGGCCGATCACCGGCTGGGCGACATTGCGGACGCGTACTCCGCCACTGGTCATCCCGTGCTCGGTGCCCCTGTGCGCGTGTCCGTGCACGGCCAGGTCCGCCCCGGCCTCGTCCATCGCCTCGGCCAGGAGATAGCTGCCCAGGAACGGGAAGATCTCCGGCGGCTCACCCGCAAGGGTGTCCGCAACGGGCGCGTAGTGCGTGAGCGCGATCCGTACGGCGCAGTCGCGCTGTCCCAGGCCCTCCAGGGAGCGGCGCAGATCCGCCGCGCAACGCTTTGTCAGGCGCATGAAGTTCTTCATCTCCGGCTCGCCGAAGTCACCGCCTTCGCGTCCCGCGAACCCGCCGCCGAACCCCTTGGTCCCGGCGACCCCCACCCGCGCACCGCCGACGTCGAGCACGGTCGCGTCGCCTTCCAGCACGGTCACACCGGCGTCGCCGAGCAGCTCCGCCACCTCGTCCTGGAGGTCGCTGTGGTAGTCGTGATTGCCCAGCACGGCGACCACCGGCACCTCCAGGTCCTTCACCTCGTCGGCGACCACCGCGGCCTCGTCGAGGGTCCCGTGGCGCGTCAGGTCCCCGGCGAGCAGCAGGAGATCCGCGCACTCGCCGAGCGTCTCGAAGGCCGGCCGGAGCACGCCCGCGCTGTCCGGGGCCATATGGATGTCGCCGACTGCGGCTACGCGGATCACGCCAGCTCCTCGGGGTGGTCGGGGGCGGTGGCGCACACCACCACGAGGTCCTCGCGCAACGGTGTTCCGGTGAGTTCGTCCTCGGCGATGCGCAGGATCTCGTCCCGGCATTCCGCGCTCGGAACCGTTCCGGACAGCAGGACGCCGGTGCCGCGTGCCTCGATGCGTACGCCCATTTCCGCGGCGCTTCCCTCCGCCAGCCGCTCGCGCAGATGGGCGATGCGGTATTCGAGGGTGTCGGCGTGGGTCATGAGCCATCCTCCTGGCGGCTCGCCCGGGGGTCGATGACGTCCAGCCGCTCGAGCAGATAGAGGAACGCGTCGGGCATGGGCGCGTCCTGGTAGTCGCTCCGCAGCCGGTCCCATTCGATCTTTTCGCGGAGGGTGCGGGCGATCGGGAGCACGGCCCCGAAGTCGCAGTGGTGCTCCGAGAAGGCGGCCATCAGGCTGCTGATCAGGTCGGTCGGCGACAGCACGGGCATCCGTACGGAGTCCACCGGAAGGATCACCGCGCGGTCCAGCAGCTCCCGTGTGACGGGCCGCTGGGCCAGCTCGAAGATCAGGTCGATCTCCTCGCCATGGCTGCGCGCCTTGATCAGCCAGTCCTCCGGCGGGACACGGACCTCCACACCGGCGGCCTCCAGCTCTGCGGTCACCGCCTGCTCGTCCTCGCGCAGGATGCAGAAGTCCACGTCGTGCTGAAAGCTCGCCGGTACGCCGTGGGCGTAGGCGGCGACACTGCCCACCAGGGCGAAGGAGTGCCCACCGCTCTTGAGCCTGGCAGCCACGTGTTTCGTCGCCTCCAGGATCGCCTGCGTACGGTCCGGCGGCAGCGGCCAGGGGCTGCCGCGGTTCTCTCCCGCCTGCGGCTGCCCGCCCGGATCGCCCGCCCCGGCGTCGTCGACCGCCAGCTGCAGTCCCGTCGCCTCGGCACGGCCGCCGAGCTGCCTGGCGTCCTGGAAGTGGTTGCTCACGAGTTGCACCGTCCTCGTCTCAGCGGGCGGGAGTCATCCGGCTACCCGGCTTGTACCGATTGATACTCGTTCAGTCCGTTCCCATTTCCTTCCGCTCCTCATCGCTCCACGCGCGAGTGTCACGGGGCTGGACGTAGGGCTCCTGGTCCGCGGGATGGCCGGCGACGATCGCCCTCTCCCGCGTCATCTCCGCGTCGAACTCCAGGCCGAGCAGAATGGCCAGATTGGTGATCCACAGCCATACGAGGAAGACGATCACTCCGGCGAGCGTGCCGTAGGTCTTGTTGTACGAGGCGAAGTTCGCGACGTAGAGGGCGAAGCCGGCCGACGCGGCCAGCCAGATCAGCAGGGCGAGGAAACTGCCGGGCGTGACCCATCGGAAGCCGCGGCCCTTCGCGTTGGGCGATGCCCAGTAGAGGATGGCGATCATGATCGTCACCAGGAGGATCAGGACGGGCCACTTCGCGATCGCCCACACGGTCAGGGCGGTGTCGCCGATGCCCAGGGCCGCTCCGACCTCTCGGGCGATGCCCCCGGTGAACACGACGATCAGCGCGCTCGCGCAGGCCAGGACCATCAGCACCAGCGTCACGACGAGGCGCAGAGGAGTGACCTTCCAGACCGGGCGGCCCTCGGGGATGTCGTAGACGGCGTTGGAGCTGCGGATGAACGCCGCCACATAGCCGGACGCGGACCACAGGGCTCCCGCGAGACCCACGATCGCCAGCACCGAGCCGGTGCCGCCGCTGGCCTGGAGCTGCTCGACCGCATCGGAGATGATCTGACGCGCCGAGCCGGGTGTGAGCTTCTCGAGGTTGTCGAGGATCGACTGCGTCGTGGACTTGCCCGCCACCCCCAGCAGCGAGACCAGCACCAGCAGGGCCGGGAAGAGTGCGAGCACTCCGTAGTAGGTCAGTGCCGCCGCCCGGTCCGCGAGCTCGTCGTCCTTGAACTCGGCGACCGTACGGCGCAGCACCGCCCCCCAGGACTTCCTGGGCAGCTCCGTCGGGCCGTCCGGCGCGTCGCGCTCCACCTGCGGCTCCGGGCCGGGCTCGGCCGGCCGCGCGGATGTCTCACGGGTGGGAGGCTCGCCGCGGTGCTCGTCGGAGTGCGCCGGGGGTTGTTCCTTGCTGTGCCAGATACGCGCCATGGGCTACGGGTAACCGCAAACAGGACGCCGAATCAGTGCACCCGGACGAGCCCGACCGCCGTCGGCTACCGGGAGTCGCCCTCGGGCTGCCGGTCTTCCGGGCCCTCGTCGTCCGGCACCGTGTGCATCGCCGCCTCCTCCGCGGAGGCCGCCCCGCCGTCGATGCCGACATCACGTGCGGTCACATCTCTGCGCCGAGGAGAGACGTAGTCGTCCTGGGTGAGCCGGCCCGAACGCAGATCCCCGGCCTCTTCGTCCACGGGTTCGCCGTCGCCCCCGGCCAGATCGCCGATCCCGTCGCCCGGCGGCGGCTGGACATCGGGCGTCTCCTGGGCGAGCCGCTCATCGAGCGACTCACCTTCCAGCTGCTCCCCGCCGGTGGTGCCGAACTTCTCCACGCCCAACGGGTACTCCGGTGGTGAATACCCCTCCTCGACCATGTCGTCCAGACCTCGCTCGTCGATCGCGTTCTCCAGGTCGAGATCGTCGGTCGGCCGGTTCTGCGCATCGGAGTTCACGGGCTGGTAGACGTCGTCGCCGCGCGCTTCGTCGGACATGGGGATGGCTCCTTCCTTCCGCGGCAAACAGGCGCGGTACGCGCAGAGCCGCGCGTTTCCGGGTGGCCCGGGGCGCCGGCGACAAACGTGCGGGCGGCAGAACGCTCAGCGGTCAGGCGGCCGGGATCCTGGTGAACCGTCCGGCGATGTGCAGGTCGGCCTCGACGCGGGCCGCTGCCGCCAGCAGCTCGGGCAGTACCTCGGTAAGGCACTGTTCCACCGTACGGCGGCTGCTGTGCATGGCGACATTCAAGGCCGCCACCACCCGTCCGCCGCGATCGCGCACGGGTACGGCGAGCGAGCACAGCCCCTCCTCGAGCTCCTCGTCGACGAGCGCGTACCCGTCGTCCCGCACGCGCGCGAGGATCGCGCCGAGCTCCGGCAGCGAGGTCACGGTCCGCGGTGTCAGCGCCCGCAGGCCGGTGCGGCGCAGCACGGCGGTGCGGTCGTCCGGCGCCAGACCGGCCAGCAGAACCCGGCCCATGGACGTCGCGTACGCCGGGAACCGGGTGCCGATCCCGATGTCGACGCTCATGATCCGACCGGTGGCGACGCGGGCCGTGTACTGGATGGCGTCACCGTCGAGCACGGCGAGGGACGCCGAGTCGTGGACCTGCTGGACGAGGGTGCCCAGATGGGGTGAGGCGATTTCGGAGAGGGTGGTGCGCGACAGCCCCGGATATCCGAGCGCGAGCACGCCCGGGGTGAGGCGGAAGGCACGCTGCCGCACCTCCACCTGGCCGAGGTGTTCGAGTGTGATCAGCGCCCGCCGGGCGGTGGCGCGGGCGAGCCCGGTTGCCTCGGCGACAGCGCTGAGCGTGAGCTCGGCCCGGCCGTCCCCGAAGGCCGTCAGCACGGTGAGTCCCCGGGCGAGCGACTCCACGAACTCCGCTCCGAGCTCCTGCTTCGAGGCGCTGGTCCAGTCGGCCAGGCCTCCGGTGCGCTCCTCCTCCGCCGGATGCCTCGCGCGCAGCCGCCGCTCCATCGCCGCCACCGCATCGCGCGCCCGCGGCAGCAGCGATTCCCGCAGTGACGCGGCGCTGTGGCGGCTGGTGTGGCTCACGATGCCGAGAGCACAGACCACGTCTCCGCCGGGGTCACGGACGGGCAGCGTGAGGGCGACCAGCCCGGGTTCGATCAGCTGGTCGTCCACGGCCCAGCCCTCCCGGCGGGCCTTGGCCGCACGTTCCTCGAACGCGCGGCGCTCTCCGTCCGCGTGCAGCGGCGGCAGGGCGGGCAGGAACGCGCGAACGTCGGGAACGGTGGCGCGCCGTGCGTGCCAGTACGCCCATTCCTGGGCGCTCCACGTGGCGGCGAACACGGCTCCCTGGGGGGTGCGTTCGACGGGCAGCAGATCCCCGATGCGGAACGTGAGGGACATCGCCCGCCGCCGCGTCGTCTGGTGCACGAAGCGGATGCCGTCGCGGTCCGGCACCGCCAGGGACACCGACTCGTCGAGATCGTCGGCGAGCTGCTCGGCGAGCGGTCCGAGCAGCCCCGGCAGCCGTACGGCGGCCAGATAGGCGTTGCCCAGCTCCATCAGGCGGGGGGCGAGGACGGCGGTGTGCCCGTCCAGCCGGAGGTAGCCCATGCGCGCCAGCGTGGCGGTGATCCGGTCGACGGTGGACCGGGCGAGTCCGGTGGAGCGTACGAGCTCGCTCACCGCCATCCGCCCGCCCGCCCCGCTGATCTCCCGCAGGACGAGGACGCCGCGCATCAGTGGTCCGACCGCCTCGGCGGGAGCGGTGGCCTCGGTCGGTGCGGTGACGGCCATCGGGCCTCCGTGCGGTTCGTGTCGCGGGTTTCCGTGCGGTCCGGGAGCACGGCACTTCTGCGCCTCCGGGCACCGGCGCCCGTGCGGCCGTTGACATTGCGTGGCAGATGAACGCACACTCGGGGAGTAAGAGTGAACTGTAGTTCACCTGGCGAACGGTCGCATCTCTTGCCGGTGCTTCCGGCCCGGGACGAGGAACCCCCGTGGACAAGGTCCAGCAGAACGCGGCCGAGGCGGTCGGCGACATCGAGCACGGCGCCTCCCTCGCCGTCGGCGGCTTCGGGCTCAGCGGCGTGCCGAACACGCTGATCGCCGCTCTCCTCGCCCGCGGCGTGGGCGGACTGAGGGTGGTCTCCAACAACTGCGGAGTCGACGGTGCCGGGCTCGGCACCCTGCTGGCCGCCGGTCGCATCGCCCGGGTCACCGGCTCCTACATCGGCGACAACAAGGAGTTCGCCCGCCAGTACCTCGGCGGCGAGCTGGAGGTCGAGCTGGTCCCTCAGGGCACCCTCGCCGAACGGCTGCGCGCGGGCGGCTGCGGCATCCCCGCCTTCTACACCCCCGCCGGCGTCGGCACCCAGGTCGCCGACGGCGGACTGCCCCGCCGCTACGCCGCGGACGGCGAGGTGTCCGTGGTGAGCCCCGCCAAGGAGGTCCGTACGTTCGGAGGGCTCGAGCACATCCTCGAGTACGGCATCACCACGGACTTCGCGCTCGTACGGGCCGCGAAGGGCGACCGGTTCGGCAATCTCGTCTTCAGCAAGGCGTCCCGGAACTTCAACCCCCTTGCCGCGATGGCCGGGAAGGTCACCGTCGCCGAGGTCGAGGAACTCGTCGAGCCGGGCGAACTCGACCCGGACGCCGTCCATCTGCCCGGAGTGTTCGTCCAGCGCGTGGTGGTGCTCACCCCGGAGCAGGCCGCCGACAAGCCCATCGAGAAAAGAACGGTACGCGCCTGATGGCCTGGACCCGGGACGGGATGGCAGCCCGCGCGGCCGCCGAGCTGGCCGACGGCTCGTACGTCAACCTCGGCATCGGGCTGCCCACGCTCGTCCCCGGTTTTCTGGCCGACGGCATCGACGTGGTGCTCCACTCGGAGAACGGCATCCTCGGCGTCGGCCCCTACCCCGCGCAGGACGCCGTCGACCCCGACCTCATCAACGCCGGGAAGGAGACCGTCACCGTCCGCCCGGGGGCGGCCTTCTTCGACTCCGCGCTCTCCTTCGGCATGATCCGCGGCGGTCACATCGACGTCGCCGTGCTGGGCGCCATGCAGGTCTCGGCGGCCGGTGACCTCGCCAACTGGTCCGTCCCCGGCCGGATGGTCAGGGGCATGGGGGGTGCGATGGACCTCGTCCACGGCGCCCGCCGGGTCGTCGTCCTCATGGATCACACGGCCAAGGACGGGTCCGCGAAGATCGTCGAGGAATGCACCCTGCCGCTCACCGGCAAGGCCTGCGTGCACCGCATCATCACCGACCTGGCCGTCCTCGACGTGACCGACGACGGACTGCTGCTCGTCGAGACCGCACCCGCAGTCACCGCCGACGAGGTGCGGGAGAAGACCGCCGCGCCCGTCCGTGTCCCCGACTCCACCACCCACCGCGCCCGTACCAGGAGCTGACATGACCGACCGCCTCCGAGACGTCTACGTCGTCGACGCCGTCCGCACACCCTTCGGCAAGTACGGCGGTGCGCTCTCCGGCGTACGGCCCGACGACCTGGCCGCCGGCGTCCTCGGCGCCCTGGTCTCCCGTACGCCGGAGCTGGACCCGGCCCGTGTCGACGACGTCTTCCTCGGCAACGCCAACGGAGCGGGGGAGGACAACCGCAACGTCGCGCGCATGGCCGTACTGCTGGCCGGACTGCCCGTCACCGTGCCCGGTGTCACGGTCAACCGCCTCTGCGGCTCCGGCATGGAAGCGGTCATCCAGGCGGCCCGGGCCATCGCCGTCGGCGACGCGTCCATCGCCGTCGCGGGCGGTGTCGAGTCCATGAGCCGTGCCCCCTGGGTGGTGCCCAAGCCCGAACGCGCCTTCCCCGCGGGCCACCAGGAGATGTTCTCCACCACCCTCGGCTGGCGGATGGTCAACCCGCGCATGCCCGAGGAGTGGACGATCGCCCTCGGCGCGAGCGCGGAACTCGTCGCCGACCGGTACGGCATCGACCGCGAGGTACAGGACGCCTTCGCCCTGGAGAGCCACCGCAAGGCGGCCCGGGCGTGGGAGGCCGGACTGTACGACTCCGAGGTCGTCCCGGTCGACGGCATCGGCCTGACCCGCGACGAGTGCATCCGCGACAACAGCTCGATCGAGGCGCTCGCCAAGCTCAAGCCCGTCTTCCGCCAGGGCGGCACCGTCACCGCGGGCAACTCCTCGCCGCTCAACGACGGCGCCGCTGCCCTGCTGCTCACCGACGAGGACGGCCTGCGTGCCACCGGCCGTGAGCCGCTGGCCAGGATCGGTGCCACGGCCGTCACCGGCATCGAGCCTCAGTACTTCGGGGCCGGGCCCGTCGAAGCGGTCCAGCGGGCGCTCAAGAAGGCAGGGCGCGGAGTCGGGGACCTGCACACCCTCGAACTCAACGAGGCCTTCGCGTCGCAGGCGCTCGCGTGCGCCGGACAGTGGCACGGCCTCGACCCGGCCGTTCTCAACCCGCGCGGCGGCGCCATCTCCATCGGCCATCCGCTCGGCGCATCGGGCGCCCGGATCGTCGGAGCCGTCGCCCACCAACTCGCCGCCGTGGGCTCAGGGACCGGCGTCGCCGCCCTGTGCATCGGTGTGGGGCAGGGTCTGGCGCTCGTCCTGGAGAAGTGACGCGGTGGACTCCGTCCGGCCCGTGATCCCGCAGCAGCTGACCCAGGAGCAGATCAGTGCGGAGATCGCCGAAGCCCATGCGGCGGCGTCGGGCGGCGCCCGCTCACATCACCCCGACCGTGACTTCGCCCCGTACCGCAGCAGTCTGCTCCGCCACCCGCACCGGCCTCTCGTAGCGGTCGGTGACGACCCGGAGGCCGCCGAACTGTCCGGACCGGTCTTCGGCGTCACCGATGTCACCGAACTCGACGCCGACCTGACCCGGCAGCACGCCGCCGAACCTCTCGGCGAGCGGATCGTCGTCACCGGGCAGGTCCTCGACCGGGCGGGCAGGCCCGTCCGCGGGCAGCTCGTGGAGGTGTGGCAGGCCAACGCCTCGGGCAGATACGCCCATCAGCGCGATCAGCACCCCGCGCCGCTCGACCCGAACTTCACGGGCGTCGGCCGCTGTCTGACGGACGACGACGGCCGCTACCGCTTCACCACCGTGAAGCCCGGCGCCTATCCGTGGCGCAACCACCGCAACGCCTGGCGGCCCGCGCACATCCACTTCTCGCTCTTCGGCACCCGGTTCAGCCAGCGCCTGGTGACCCAGATGTACTTCCCCGGCGACCCGCTCTTCCGCTACGACCCCATCCTGCAGTCCGTCACCGAAGCCGACGCACGCGCCCGGCTGGTCGCCGAATACCGGCACGAACTGTCCACACCCGAATGGGCACTCGGCTACCGCTGGGACATCGTCCTCGACGGGCCGGCCGCCACCCTCCCCGACCCGGAGGACCACTGATGCCGCAGCCGACCCCGTCCCAGACCGTCGGCCCGTTCTACGGATACGCCCTGCCGTTCCCCGGCGGCGGCGACATCGCACACGCAGGCCACCCCGACGCGCTGACCGTGCACGGGTATGTGCGGGACGGGAACGGCGCGCCGGTGCCCGACGCGCTGCTGGAGACCTGGCAGACCGGACCCGAAGGTGCGGGCGGGCCCGGCTCCCTGCGGCGTGACCCGGTGGCCGGAGGCTTCCTCGGCCGCAACGGCGTGGACTTCACGGGCTTCGGCCGGGTGGCCACCGACGCCGACGGGCACTGGGCCGTGCGCACCCTGGCGCCGGCGGCGGGCGCCCCCTACCTTGCGGTGTGCGTCTTCGCCCGTGGGCTGACGCACCACCTGTTCACCCGTGCCTACCTGGCTCAGCCGGACGCGGACCCGCTGCTGACGGCGCTGCCTCCGGACCGCAGGAAGACCCTGATCGCGCGGGAGGAGCGGGCGCGCACCTATCGCTTCGACATTCACCTTCAGGGGGAGAAGGAGACGGTCTTCCTTGACTTCCGCCGATGAGACGGAGCCGGACTCCGGGCTCCTCGCGCCGGTCAGGGCCGGCAGCGCCGCCGAAGGCGCCACGGGCGACCGGGCCGTGCTGCAGGCCCTGCTGGACGCCGAGGCCGCGCTGACCCGGGCGCAGTGTGCCGTCGGCCTGGCCCCCGAAGCGGCCGGCCGGTCCGTCACCGAGGCCGCGGAGGCGGTCCGGTACGACGCCCGCTCGCTGGCGCTGCGCGCACGCGCCGGCGGCAACCCCGTCGTCCCGCTCGTGGCCGACCTCACCCGTGAAGTGGCCCACGTCGCTCCGCAGCACGCCGAGTTCGTCCACCGGGGAGCCACCAGCCAGGACATCGTCGACACCGCCCTGATGCTGATCGCCGCCAGAACGCTGGATCTGATCACGGCGGACCTGGCACGGACCGCCGAGGTGCTCGCCCTGACGGCCCGGACGCACCGCGACACGCCGATGGCCGCGCGGACGCTGACCCAACACGCCGTCCCCACCACGTTCGGCCTCAAGGCCGCCGGGTGGCGCTCCCTCGTGCTGGACGCCCACGACCGCCTCACACGCGTCCGGGCCGCACTGCCGGTCCAACTCGGCGGCGCGGCAGGCACACTGGCCGCCTTCTCCGCATACGGGACCGCGGCCGGCACCGACGCGGACGTGGGTCTCGCGCTGACCGCCGCGTACGCCTCCGAGGCCGGCCTCGCCGTCCCCGACCTGCCGTGGCACGTCCTGCGCACGCCGGTCGCCGACCTCGCCGGCGCACTCGCTTTCACCGCGGGCGCCCTGGGGAAGATCGCCGCCGATGTCCTGGTGCTCGCCCGAACCGAGATCGGCGAGGTCGCCGAAGGGGCCGGAGGAGGATCGTCCGCCATGCCGCACAAGAGCAACCCGGTCCGGGCGACACTGATCGTCTCCGCCGCACGCCAGGTCCCGGCGCTGGCGTCCGTCCTGCACGGCTCGCTGACCGCGGAGGACGAACGGCCCGCCGGCGCCTGGCACGCCGAGTGGCAGCCGCTGCGCGACGCGCTGCGGCTGACCGGCGGAGCGGCGAACAACGCCGCGGAACTCTGCGCAGGGCTGCGCATACGGCCGGACCGCATGCGCAGGAACCTCGAACTGACCGGTGGGCTCGTGCTGAGCGAACGGCTGACAGCCGAACTCGCCCCCCTCCTCGGGCAGGACGCCGCAAGGGAACTGCTCGCGAAGGCATCCCGGCGCGCGGCCGAGCAGGACTGCCGACTGGCCGACGCGCTGAGGCAGGAAACGGACGTGCTTCCCGGCGAACATACGGACCGGCTCATGGACCCCGCCGGTCACCTCGGCGCCGCGGCCGCCCTCACCGACCGCGCGCTGACCCGCCACCCGGCCGGTCAGTTGTCCGCCGACGGACTCACCGGCCGCGCGCCAGGGGACCCTTCATGACGCTTCACCACCGGGCGGAGGGGCCTGTCGGCGCGCCACCGCTCTACCTCGGCCCGTCGCTGGGCACCTCGCTCGCCGTGTGGGACCCGCAGGCCCGCGCCCTCACCGAGCGGTTCCGTGTCGTCCGCTGGGACCTCCCCGGCCACGGTGGATCGTCCGCCGGACTGCTCCCCGCCCCCGCCTCCGTCGCGGACCTGGGACAGCTGGTGCTCGATCTCGCCGATGCCCTCGGCCACGACACCTTCGCCTACGCGGGCATCTCGCTCGGCGGCGCCATCGGGACCTGGCTGGCCGCGAACCATCCGGCCCGGATCAGCTCGCTCGCCCTCGTCTGCACATCGGCCCGCTTCGGGGAACCTCAACCCTGGCTGGAGAGAGCCGAGTCGATACGGACGAAGGGTGCCGAACCGATCGCCGCGAACGCCCCCGGCCGCTGGTTCACCCCCGCCTTCGCGGCGTCCGGCGATCCGGCCGTCGCCTCCCTCACCGCCGACCAGCGCACCGTCGACACCGACAGCTACGCGGCCTGCTGCGAAGTGCTCGCCGGCCTCGATCTGCGGCCCGACCTGCCCCGGGTCACCGCGCCGACCCTTGTCATCGCCGGCCGCGACGACCAGGCGACACCCCCGCCCCATGCCCGCGCACTCGCCGACGGCATCCTCGACGCACAACTCCTCGAACTGCCCCGCGCCGCCCACCTGGCCAACGTCGAACGGCCGCGGGCCGTGCTCGATGCCCTGCTCGCGCACCTCGGCACCGGCCCGCACGAGGACGCGGCGCACGGGGAGGGCACCCTGGCCTGCGAGGAGCCGCCCGGGCACGATGTGAACCACCCCTGGCGAGAGGAGTGCTGATGCACACGACCGTGGGCATCATCGGCGGCGGCCCGGCCGGACTGCTGCTCGCCCGGCTGCTGCGCAACGCCGGCATCGACAGCGTGACCCTCGAATCCCGCGACCGCGCCTACGTCGAGAACCGGCAGCGTGCGGGCATCCTCGAACAAGGCACCGTGGACGCGCTGCGCGAGGCAGGCGTCGGACAGCGCATGGACCGCGAAGGCATTGTGCACGACGGCATCGAACTGCGCTTCGACCGCCGTGCCCACCGCCTCGACTTCCCCGCCCTCACCGGCGGCAGTAGCGTCATGGTGTACGCCCAGACCGAGGTCGTGAAGGACCTCATAGCCCGGCAACTGACCGACGGTGACCCGCTGCTGTTCGGCGCGGAGGTGCGCTCGGTGACCGACGCCGACACGGACCGGCCGGTCGTCCGTTTCGTCCACGAAGGCCGGGAGCAGACGCTCACCTGCGACTACGTCGTCGGCTGCGACGGCTTCCACGGGGTGGCCCGCCAGGCGGTCCCCGAGCCGTTCCGTGTGACGTACGAGCGGGTCCACCCCTACTCCTGGCTCGGCATCCTCGCCCAGGCGTCGCCGGTCTACGACGAGTTGATCTACGCCCACTCGTCGCGCGGGTTCGCCCTGGCCAGCATGAGGACGCCCACCATCAGCCGGCTCTACCTCCAGGTCCCCAACGACACGGATCCCGCGGACTGGCCCGACGACCGCGTCTGGGACGAGCTCGATGCCCGCTTCGCCCTCGACGCCGACCCGGGCTGGAGGCTCGAACGCGGCCCCGTCACCGCCAAGGCAGTGCTGCCGATGCGCAGTTCGGTCACCGAGCCGATGAGCTTCGGCCGCCTCTTCCTGGCAGGCGACGCGGCGCACATCGTCCCGCCGACGGGTGCGAAGGGCCTCAACCTTGCGGCCTCCGACGTGATCGTCCTGGCCCGGGCCCTCATCCATGAGCAGAACACCGGCTCGCCCGAGCTGCTCGACGCCTATTCCGACACCTGTCTGCGCCGGGTCTGGCAGGCGCAGCACTTCTCCCACTCGCTCACCACGACGCTGCACACGAGCCCGTCCCAGTCCGCCTTCGACACCCGGCTGCAGCTGTCCCGGCTCCACCGTCTGACGACGTCGCGGCCCGCGGCGGCGGAACTGGCCGAGAACTACACGGGGTCGCCCATCGGCTGAGGGCACGGGCCTCACGCCGGACGAAACGCACAGCGCCGCAACGGCAACGCGGAACACTCCGACAACAGTCGCCCGCGGGCGATGAGTTCCCGTTGCGGGCCCGGTCATATCCGGTGACACAAGCAGGACGAACGGAGCGCAGCATCATTCCCGGGACCACCGGAAGATCTGCACGACGGAAGAGCGACCAGCAAGGACCTGCCGACACCGGAGATCCAAGAATCGGAGACCTGAGATGTGTACTCACCGGCCCACGTGCCCCACCGCCGACCACGCCGACCGCGACGCCGCGCGCATCGTCGCCGCCCACCCCGAGCAGGGCTGGAGCCTGTTGTGCAACGGCACCGTCGTCTTCGACGACACCGGTGAGCTGCTGCCCGGCGGCAGGATCATCCCGCCGAACCGCGCCTTCGCGGCCCCGGCCCAGTCGCGCAGCGAGCTGACCGTCGCCGCCTGACCTCCTGTTCTGCAGGACCACGTGAGGAGCCCGCCGGAGCAACTGCGGCCGACACGGCTACCCTTGCACCTGATTCAACGACGAGCACGAGCCGGCCCGCGGCTGCTCCGTACGCGAAGGAGCCGGCGTGACGATCACCGCCGCCCACCGGACCGCCGTGGTGGCTCGTCTCGTCACCGACGTACTCCAGCCGCGCAACGCGCTGATCGCAGGAATGCTCGGCATCGGTCTGGCAGCCGGGGGCGACGTGGCCGGCATGCTCTGGGGTCTTCTCGGCGCTGTGTGCGCGGGAATCGTCCCGGCCGCGTACATCGAGTGGCACCGCAAGCGCGGTACCTGGGACGACCGGCATGTCCTCGACCGCACCCAGCGCGCGCCGATCTTCTGCGTGATCCTCGGCTCCGTCGGCCTCGGCTCCCTGGCGATGGCCCTCGGCCACGCGCCCACCGAGATTCTGGCCGCCATGACCGGCCTCTGGGTCATGACCGTCGTCCTGCTGACCGTCAACACCGCCTGGAAGATCAGCGTCGACGCGGCGGTCGCCTCCGCCGTCGTCGCCCACCTCGCCGTCGTGCACTCCGCCTGGTGGCTCACCGCTTCCCCGCTCGTGGCCGCCGTCTGCTGGTCCCGTGTGGCGCTCGGACATCACTCGACGGCGCAGACGATCGCCGGCGCCTCGGCCGGCGCCGCTTCGACCTCGGTGTATCTGCTCGGGTGACCCGGCTGCCGGTTTGCGGGGTGGATTACGGGCAACCCGGCGACCACGAAGCCGATACGGCGAGCCGAATACAAGAAGCGTGAACCGGGAAGGCAATCATGTCCACCATCCTGACCATCGTCGCTCTGGTCGCGGTGCTCGCGATCGTCGTGGCCGCGGTGCTCTACGTCGGACGGGGAAAGGGAGGCGGCCGGAGCCTGAAACGGCGCTTCGGCCCCGAGTACGACAGGGTCCTCGCCCGCCACGACGGCGACACCAAGGCCGCTGAACACGAACTGAACGAGCGCGTCAAGCGCCATGGAGAACTCGAGCGGAAGCCGATCGCCGCCGAGGCGCGCGAGCAGTACGTCGCCCAGTGGGCGATGCTCCAGGAGCAGTTCGTCGACTCCCCGGCCCAGGCGGTCGCCGAGGCCGACGCGCTGGTCGCCCGCCTGGCGCGGGACCGCGGCTTCCCCGATGCCGCGCAGTACGACGAGCACGTGGACGCACTCTCCGTGCACCACGCCCAACACGTGGGCGGCTACCGCCGGATGCACCTGGTGACCCGCGGACAGTCGAATACGGAGGAGCTGCGGGAGGCGCTGGTCGAGGCGCGTGGGCTCTTCGAGGCCTTGGCCACCGACGGCCGTGAGAGCACCCGGACCCACCATGCGCGCGAAGACCGTGGCCACCGCGGCCACATGCTGAGGCCGAAGGGAAGTGGCGTGTGATGGCGTACGAAAGAGAAGGTGTGCCGACGACCAAGCACCTGGTCACGCCCGAGCAGCCCGAATCCTCCGGACGGGCCGAGCCCGTTCAGCGACTCGAGCCGTCCGAGCGGCCCGAAGGCTCCGAGCGGCTCGAGGGCTCCGAGCGGCTCGAGGGCTCCGAGCGGCTCGAGGGCTCCGAGCGGCACGAGCCCTCGACGCGCAAGGAGCGCCCCGCGAGTCCCGCCGTCGATGGGGCCGCGAGCCGCGCGGGCACCGAGCGGCACGATCGCAGGACTCCCGGTCAGCTGATCCCGCAGGACGAGCGCGAGAAGCTGGTCCGCCGTCTGCAGGAGTCGCTCAGCGGCTTCGTGGACGCCCCGCGGCACGCGGTCGAGGATGCGGCCGCGGTCATGGACGAGGCCTCCGAGCGCATCACGGCAGCCCTCACGGAGCAGCGCCGCACGCTGCGCGCCGGCTGGCACGCAGAGGGCAAGGGCAGTCCGACCGAGGCGGACACGGAGGAGCTGCGCCTCGCGCTGCGTTCGTACCGCGAGGTGACGGAACGTCTGCTGCGCCTGTAGCCCAGCACCGCACGACGCGAGGCCCGGCCCTACGGCCGGGCCTCAGCCGTGGCCCCGGCTCCCGAGCACCTCCACCGCCCTGATCACCCGGTCCCAGAAGAGGTCGGTCTCGATGCCCACGGCGACCTGGGCGTTCACCGGCCGGTCCAGGTACTGGTGCAGATCCACCACCGTCGCCCCGCGGGTGTGACGGCCCTGCAGTTCCACGGCCACATGCGCCTCGACACAGTGCACGATCGCCGGGTCGATGACGCGCGCGACCGCGACCGGATCGTGCACCGGGGGAGAGGTGAAGCCCCACAGCCGCCGATACGTGGAGGCGAAGAAGGTCAGCAACTCCACGCACGTGCGGCCGAGTTCGGTGCCGAGTCCTTCGAGCCGTGCCAGCACATCGGGGGTCGCGGGCACCTGGTGGGTGACGTTGAGGCCGCACATCGTGACCGGCACACCGCTGCGGAAGACGATGTCCGCCGCCTCGGGATCGACGTGGATGTTGAACTCGGCAGCGGGTGTGCGGTTGCCGCGCTCCGTGGTACCGCCCATGAGCACGATCTCGCGGATGCGCGCGGCGGCGTCCGGATACCGGGTGAGCAGCAGGGCGATGTTCGTCAACGGCGCGGTCGGTACCAGGGTCACGCGCTCCGGATGCTCCGTCAGGAGCCGGTGCATCAGCTCCACGGCGTGCACCGGCACCACGTCCACCGTGGGCTCCCCGAACCGTGGCCCGTCCATGCCGGAGTCGCCGTGGACGTCATCCGCGACGACCAGCGGCTGTACGAGCGGCCGAGCGCAGCCGGCCGCGATGGGGACGTCCGTGATGCCGGCGACGGTGCAGACACGACGGGCGTTGAGTGTCGTCTTCTCCAGCGTCTGATTGCCGGCGACGGTCGTGATGGCCAGCAGATCGACCGCCGGATCGCCCGCAGCCAGCATGATGGCGATCGCGTCGTCGTGCCCGGGGTCGCAGTCGATGATGATCGGGACAGGCACGGCGCTCCTCGGGTCCGGGGACGGCAACGACTTCAGTGTGCCCCGCAAGGACTCCCCGGCGCGGTGCACATCCGGCCCGACCCTGACGCTCGTGTCCGGCCGTCGCCGTGGAGGCCGCGGTGACCGCACGGGCCCGGTCAGTCCTCCCCGGCCAGACGATCGGCTGCCTCCGCCGCCTTGCCCGCCGCCCGGCGGGCCGACGTGGCCGCTCGCCGGGCCGCCTTTGCCTTGTCCCCGGCCTCGCGAGCACTCTCCCTGGCGGCCTTCTGCTGCCGGCGGGCGTCCTTGAGCTCCTCGGCCAGCGCGGCGACCCGCTCCTCCGTCTCCCTCACCTCCTGCTCGGCCCGTTCGGCCGCCGACTCGGCATTCTCCTGCTCCGTCTCCAGCGCGCTCGCCTTCTCCTCGGCGGCCGCCGCGTCCCTGCGCGCGTTGTCCAGCTTCCTGTGCCGCCGCTCGTCCTGCGGTCCCGGCTCGGCGCCCGAGGCGCGCTCCGTGGATGCCTTTCGGGGCGCCCCTGTGGTCTGCGCCGCCTCGGTGAATCCCACCGGAGCGTCGAGCGGCCTCGCAAGATGCCCGGCCGCCCATTCCTCGGCCGACTGCGGGTCGGCGAGGACCGCATGCAGGGTGTCCTCGATCTCGTGCTGTGCGGCATCGCCGACCGGCTGCCCCTCGGCCTGCGCCAGCTGCCGGGCCTCGCGCGCCAGCGCGCCCACCAGCGCATGCTGCTGCCGGCTGAGTTCCCGCAGGTGCCCGCCGTCGAGACTCCGGTGCGCCTCGCGCAGCCCTTCGCCCAGGCTGATCAGCGGCTGCACCTTGTCCGGCTGCCGTCGTACGAGCAGATTGCTCGCCCATGCCGACAGTGTGGGGCGGCGCAGCTCCTTGATCCGTGCGGCGAGCTCCCGGTCACCCTCCTTGCGTGCCTCCGCGGCACGCGCGTCACGGGCCGCGGTGAAGTCCTGGGGCCGCAGCTCGTACAGCTCGTCGATGACACTCTCCAGGTCCACGGTCCTCCCACGGCGCCGGTCCCCGTGATCGATTCTCCCACTCGGGGGCGGACGCCGCTTCCCGAGCGCAGGCCCCCGGGCCGAGCCGCGGAGGGTGTACCAACACGCAGGGGCTTGACGGGAGTTGAGCGTCCGCAACAGAATGACGCGTCATTCCGCCGTGAAGGAGCTGGTCGTGCCGCAGCAGACAGCGGACAAGCGTGACGCGATACTGCGCGCCGCGGGCAAGGTCTTCGCCGAGCGCGGCTATCACGCGACCGGTATCTCCGACATAGCCCGTGAGCTCGGGGCCGGTCACGGCACCTTCTACCGGTACTTCAAGAACAAGGAGGACATAGCGCGCAGTGTGGTCGCGCGCGCACTGGGTCAGGTGATGGAAGCCATCGCCGACGAGGAGCCCGGATCCAGTACCTCACTGGGCGAGTACCGCGAGCAGGTCCGGCGCATCGGCCACAACCTGTTCGACCTGGTCGTCGCGGAACCGGACCTGTGCCGCATCCTCTTCTACGACGCCATCGCGATCGACCGCGCCGAGCCGGAACTCGCGGGCAGGGCCATGGAAACGGCGGCGCAGTACACCGCGGCCTTCATCCACAACGGCCAGGACCGTGGTTTCCTCCGGCGCGACCTCGACGCCCAGGTCGTCGCGCTCGCGGTGAACGGAATGATCCTCACCGGGGCGGTGCGGCTGCTGCACGCGCAGGACCCCGATGCCATGCGGGACCCGTGGATCCGCACGGTGGAGACGCTCATGTTCGACGGCCTCGGCTCCTCCTGAGCCGCCGGCCGGCAAGGACCGCTCATTTCTTGTGTCTTCAGAACGGAATGACGTGTCATTCCGGAGAGGAAGCGTGATGGTCCAGGTCGATGTCTTCTGGTCCTACGGAATCGGCGCGGGCTTCGCGACCGCCGCAGCCCGCCAACTCGCCGTCCGCACAGGCCGCCCCGGGACCACCGGCCGGTGGTCCGACCCGTATCTCATGGCCACCGTGCTGTACTGCGCGGTGCTGTTCGCTCCCAGCGGTGCATGGCTCCTGTGGGGATTCCCCGACTGGGAGACCATGCAGGCCGCACGCGACCACGCCTCCCTGCCCGCCTGGCTGGTCGCCCTGTTCGCCGCGACGAACGTCAGCCAGGGCGTGCTGGGCTACTGGGTCGCCCGGCGGCTGATCGCCTCCGGCCGTGTGTACGCGGCCTTCCTGCAGGCGGGGATCGGCTATGCCGGCATGTTCTTCATCCTGTTCCACGGGTGGGACGGCCGTGGCTACCAGCGCTTCTTCTCCGCCGACCGCAGCACGTTCGCGACCTGGCCGGAACGGCCCGGAGCAGGGGACGCCTTCTCCCGCGCGGGCGAGTGGCTGGCCTCTCCCGTCGCGCTGACCCTCTACGGAATGGGCATCGTCCTCGTCCCGGTGATGCTCGCGGTCATGGCCGGCTGGATCCGGTCCGGACAGCGCGCGGCAGGCGCCGCGGCGCCATCGGGTGCGGGCCGGATCCTCGGCGCGGTGCTGGTGGCCGTCTTCGGTGTGGCACTCGGCACCGCCGTGGCCGCATCGGTCCTCGTCCACCTGCTGGGCTGGTGGATCGGCGTACCCGCTGCCGTCGCCCTCGCGGCGCTGCTCGTCGTACGGCGCGGGGGTGCGGCCCATCGGGCCTTCGAAGCGCTGGGGCTGCCCGATCAGGGCGGCCCGACGCGGAGGGAGTTGGCCACGGCCGACTGAGCCGCCGCGAGTCCGGCCCGGGGGACACGGGCCGGACTCGATGCGCGGTCAGACTGTTCCGCGAGCACGCCCGAGCGGCGGTCATGGGCCCATGAGACGCCGTGCCCACCCCGCCCGCGACTGGTCGGCCGCGCCCGACCCCGTGCTCGCCCTGGCCGAGCAGGACCTGACCTTCTACACCTGCTCGCGCGACAACGCCCGGCGCAACCACTATGTGACGGAGGTCGGGGCGCTGGTCACCACCTCATCCACCGTGGTGGCGGCGGGACTTCACGCACCGGCGTGGCTGACGGCGCTGATCGCCGGCGGCGCGGTGTTCTTCACCGGTATGCGTCAGCTCTTCGACCCCGGCGCCCGATGGGTGGTGGCATCGCAGTCCCGGGAATCCCTGCGCCGGGCGGTCGACCGCTACAAACTGCTCCCCGAGGCCGCCCGCGACGAGGCGGCACGTTCCGAACTGAGTCCACGATCGAGCTCGTGGGAGCGGACGAGATCCGCCAGTGGTCCGAACAGCGACGCCAGGGCGGCGCGCCCCCGGCGACCGGTGTCACCGGGGGCACGTGACGTCTCACCCCGTCCTGCGTCGCGCCATGACGAACGCGACCACAACGTAGGGAACGGCGAACACCGCGAACAGCGGTCCGTGGTCGGTGTGTTGGGACGCCGCGCCGTAGGCCGCGTACAGCAGCAGCGTCGAGACGCTCGTGCCGAGGCCCGCGAGTGATGTCACGGTCGCCCGGCTCGGACCGGTGATGGTCTCCTGCAGGCGGGCGTCGGCGACCACATCGGCCATCTGGAACACCAGGAACGCCAGAGCGAGCAGAACGAATCCCACCGGGGTGCCGGACAGTGCGCCCACCGCCATCACCAGTCCGGCCACCGCGATCGCGGCACCCAGCGCCCTGAGGGACAGCCGCTCTGCCCGGGCGGCCAGCAGACCGCCGGCGGTCACCCCGACCCAGACAGCCAGGACCAGGAAGGGCACATCCCGCGTGGAGGCGCCCGTCTCGGCGGCCAGCAGCGGTACGTACTCGTCCAGGGAACCCCACACGGTGGTCAGCAGGACCGCCATGAGCAGGGCGTTGCGTACGGCTCTGCTGCCGCGGACCTCGAGGAGTCCGGCCTTCAGCGTCGCCCGGTAGCTCGCCGCGCTCCTGTCGCCGGGTTCTGCAGTGCCCCGCCTCCGGTGCTCGGGCAGCGCCGCCGCCGCGGCGGCGCACAGCAGGCAGGCCACGACGCTCGCCGCCCCCAGCGCGGCGTATCCGCCCCAGCCGAAGACAGGGCCGGCGGCTGCCGTGGCCAGCGCCGTGGCGGCCGTGCTCACCGCTCCCGCGCGACCCATGAGGCGGACGTACCGGGAGGCCGCGCCGAGCCGGTCGAGCTCCTCGTAGACGAGGGCCTCCATGGCGCCGGATCGCAGCGCCCCGCCCGTGCCCCACAGCACGAAACCGACGGCGAATGTCGCAAACGACGGGGCAACGACCCACAGCCCGAATCCCGCGGCCGACAGCAGCGGCCCCACGATCAGCAGCAGACGCCGGGACACCACGTCCGCCCAGACGCCGGACGGCACCTCGAGCAGAAGTCCGGTCACCGACCAGATGGCGAAGAGAGCAGAGATGTCCGCGGTGCTCAGGCCGTGATCGGCGAAGAGCAGGGCGTACACCGGGTAGAGCAGGATCAGATCCTCGAGGCCGGCGTACGTGAGGAGCGCCCGCTCCAGACGTCGGACCTGCCGACGGCCGGGCACGTCGGGGCGTACGGGCACACGTGTGAGGGGGAAGAGCATCGGAAGGTCCTTCGGCGCAGCGGAACGGATGACGGCGTCGAGTGCTCGTCCCGGTGGCGGACCTCGACAGCCCGTTCCGTGCGGACCTTCAGTGGTGGATCAATGTCGTCGTCGGCTCATGTCATCAGTGTAAGGACGTGCGGCCGGTCGGCAGAAGTGCTTTTCCCGATCTCCCGGCCTCCGGGCCGCCGAGGCCCGTCCGGATGCCCGACTGCTGCGCATGGCACGCCCGGGCATCCGGCCGGTGTCTCAGCCGGGCCAGGTACCCGTCAGCCGGTGCGTGGCCGTGGCGCCGCCGCGATCGACCGCGGCCTTGACGACCGCGAAGATCGCGCCCTGCAGGGCAGCGGCGATCAGTACCTCGCGCCACGTACGGTCCTGGTCGGTGGCGTCGGGGGCGTCCTTCTCGTGCCCGATCACCTTCCATGCCTGCTTGAACGCCGCGCCGGCGGCCATACCGCTCAGGGCGCCCAGAGCCAGACCCACCGGCTTGTACGCGATTTTCGACGCCTTCATCAGCGATTCTTGCCGCGGCGCTTGGCGGCCAGCACCAGGAGCGCGGCCCCTGCCGCGCCGAGCAGCAGGGGAACACGGCGGCGTCGCGCAACCTCGCCGGCCTGGCCGGCCTTCTCGGTCACCGCGTCCGGAGTCTTCTCCTGGAAGGTGTGGGCCACGGTCGCCACGGTCTCTGCGATCTGGGTCTTGGCCTGGGCAGCCTTCTCACGCACCTGCTCCGGCGTCTTCTCCTGAGCGATGTGCGCCACCCGTGCCGCCTTCTCCTCCACCTGGGCCTTCCCCTGTGCCGCCGCGTCCTGGATCCGGGCCTTGCCCTGCGCAGCCGCGTCCTGCACCTGCGTCCTGGCCTTGGCAGCCTTCTCCTGCGCCTGCCCCTTCACATCGGCCTTTCCTGCCAGCTTCTCCACGGTTCGTCCCAACTCCTCGCGTGTACCTGCCACCTGCTCCCGAAGTTCGTCGGGTGTGGGTGAGCCGTTCGCCCCGGACCTGCCGCTCATCGGTGTGCCCTCTCCTTGATCTCGGCCACATCGGCCCTGACACTGTCGATCGCCTGCTCGGGAGTGGGCGGCTTGGCCCTGCCGACCTGCTTCTTCCCCATCGTCGCGAGAACGGCCGCGATGGCGAACAGCACGCCGGTGATGATCAGCGCTGACGCCCACACGGGCAGGGCCAGTGCCAATGCGGCGATCGCGGTCGCCGCGAGGGCCTGCAGACCGACGAACGCGACGACTCCGGCGCCGCCGAACATGCCACCGCCCTTGCCGAACCGCTTGCCCTTCTCGCTCATCTCGGCCTGCGCCAGCCGCAGTTCCTCACGGACCAGCTGCGAAAGCTGCTGGGAGGCCTGAGAGACCAACTCGCCCACGGATTCCCTGGATTCGTGTCGCTCGACGCGGTGTTCAGAGAGGGTCACCGCCGCTCACCTTCCCTCCTTGCTGTCGTCGGCGAGGTCCCGCATGCCGCCGTCGTGCGCACGTGTGAACCCCACCGCTGCTTCGCTGCGAGTACCCGCGGCAGGAGGACCCATCCCTGGTGGCACGACACCGCTGCCGCGGCACCCCGAAGGTGCCGCGGCAGCGGTGTCCGGAACGACGGGGCTACACGTCGTTCCAGGGCGCGTACGCGTCCTGGCCGTCCATGCCGGGCTGCTCGCTCTGCTGCCGCAGCCGCGCGGCCTTCTCCTCGAGTCGGTGACGCAGCTCGGGGTCCGATGTGCGCGCCGCCGCCGCGGACAGCTCAACGGCCTTCTCCCGGAGTTGCCGGGCTCGACCACCGGATTCGCTTGCCACGCTCATAGCCAGCTCCCATGAACTCGTGCAGACGGTTGTCATCAGAGAAACAGCGAGGGTGCCGGTGCGCATCTCCAACTGTGACTCTCCGCCGTCGCCGCAGCTCAAGGGGGCTGTCGGCCGCCTCCGTAGCCGGGTCAGACGTCCTGCGCCGGGCCGAGACCGAGGTAGTAGTGCCCGACCTCCGACAGGTACTCCAGGTCGGCCGTCTCACTGTCCCTGCTGAACCGGGGAGCGCTCTTGATCTCGTCCCTCGTCCGCCCCAATGTCACCTTCTGCGCCTCGGTGTCGATCCGGGTGACCACTCCGGCGGGTATCAGCACACTCCTGCCGAACACCCACACACCCGTATCGACCACCAGGTGCTGCATCCCTGGTTCGTCCTGCTGGCGGTCCACATGGCCGACGACTCCGTCGGTCGCCTCCACGATGAAACCGCCGAGGGACAGCCCCATCGAGTAGCCGCTGGCCGGCGTATGGCTCCAGATGCTGTTCATGGCCGTCACTCCTGTCGGACAGTTCATCGCGTATCACGGTCGAAGGCGGCCGGGGCGCATGCTGGAGGAGACCAATCCTGTACGTGCGCCCCGGCCCGCAGAGCCCGGCTACCCCGTTGCGAGCTGCGCACGCGCGTCGGTTCCGCGACATCCGGACAAGCCCTCGATCCGGCCTGTTGCCACGGACGTTTCACGCCCCGGGGCGCCCGACGGGCACGCGTGACCGCTCAGTACACTCGCCGCGATGGAGAACATGCGATGCACACAGTGCGGGACCGTCGGTCTGGAGCCGGGATTCGTCGAGGACGGCGGGGAGCACTCCCGCGGATACGCGCGATGGATCGCCGGACCGCTCGAACGCGGTCTCCTCGGCAATGCCAAGAGAGCGGGTCGTCCGCGCCGGCAGATCGACGCCTACCGCTGCCCCAACTGCGCACACCTGGAACTGTTCGCCACCGACCAGAGGTGAAGTCCGCTCACCCCCGCGCGGAGATCCGCCGCACGACCCGGAGGGGCGCTCGCTCCCCAGGAAGCGGGAGGCATGCCGCACCGGCACCCGCGTGTGTCGGCGGACCGCATCCGTCCATCACGCCGGACAGCGTGGCGGACACCCGCAGTTGCCGCATCAGACCGGTGATCCGGAAGACTCTCCGCGCCGGAGCGTGACGTGCCACCACACACAGCATGGCTCCCTGATCCTGCACGGACTGCCGCAGGCGCAGGAAGAGATGAAGCGCTGTCGAGGTGACAAGCGGGACATGGATGTCGAGCACCACGGTGCGCGCGGTCGTGCTCTGGACGGCGAGGCGCAGCTGGTGCTCGATGGACTCCTGGGTGTCGAGATCGACGATGTCGTGCAGCTCGATCACCAGGATGTCGGGACGGTTGTGGTGGCCGGCGTGTGCCATGGGGGACCTCTCAGGAAGCTGGCGAGTACCGTGAGCGGCCGCTTCCTGACCACGAACACCATTGTGCCCGGCCTGATGGAGATGATGCGTGGCCCGTCTCAGGCTTCGGGAGTCTCCGCACTCAACTGCTCGCCGGGCGGAAGAGCGACCTCCGCCCACACCTGCTTGCCGCCGGCGAACGGCACCGAACCCCAGGCCACCGACAGCGCCTCGACGATGAGCAGCCCGCGCCCGCCCGTCGCGTCCAGGTCCAGCGCCCCCGGCCGGGCGGGGGAGCGTGGCGAGGAGTCGTTGACGGCGATGCGCAGCCGGTCCTGAGCCAGCGTCAGGTCCAGTCGCACCTGTCCGTGCGTGTGCGCGATCGCATTGGTGACCAGTTCCGAGACGATGAGCAGCGCGACGTCCATCTCCTCCACGGCACCCCACGACCGCATGGTGCGGGCGGTGAACCGCCGGGCGTGCACGATCGCGTCGGGGAGCCGCCACACCGTCCAGCGCGCCCGCCTCGGCCGTACGAGCATGCCGTCGTACCGCAGGAGCAGCACCGCGACATCGTCGTCGCGACGGTCCACATTGGCGAGCAGCTCGTCCGCCGTGCGGCCCGGGTCGGCCGGGTTCGCCGCGCTGAGCAGTGCGCGGAGCCCGTCCATCCCCTCCTCGAGCGGCAGACTCGCCGACTCCACGAGCCCGTCCGTCAGCAGGGTCAGCAGCGTGCCCGGGATCAACCCCACCTCGGTCATGGGGAACTGAGCGTCCGTCATGACGCCGAGCGGCGGCCCGCCTTGGACGACCAGCTCGTCGGTGGCGCCGTCGGGATGGCGCAGCAGCGGCTGCAGATGGCCGGCGCGTACGAAGAGGGCGATGCCCTCCTCCATGTCCAGGTCCACATAGCAGCAGGTGGCGAAGAGATCGGTCTCCATGCCGATGAGCAGCCGGTTGGCGTGGCTGAACACCACGTCGGGAGGGTGCCCCTCGACCGCGTACGCCCGGATCGCCGTCCGCATCTGCCCCATGATCGTGGCCGCCTCGGCGCTGTGGCCCTGGACATCTCCGATGACAAGAGCCACATGACTGTCGGGCAGCGGAATGACGTCGTACCAGTCGCCTCCCACTTCGAGGCCCACCGTCGCCGGCAGATAGCGGGCGACGGCCTTTCCTCCGGGCAGCAGGGGCAGTTTCCGGGGGAGCAGGCTGCGTTGGAGTGTGCGGGCCAGCTCGCTGCGCGCGTCGAGCGCGTGGGCCCGCATCAGCGCCTGCCCCACCAGGCTTGCGGTGGCGGTCAGCAGGGAGCGTTCCTCGGGGCCGAACCGGTGCTCCTCGTCCCAGCCCACCAGGCAGGCTCCGACCATCCGGCCGTCGGCCACGAGCGGCAGCACGGCGAGCCCACCGGGCCCGATGTTCGCGAGGCCGGGTTCGAGGTCGGCACCCGGGAGCCACACCGTCACGGCCCCCTCCCGCAGCGCACTTCTCAGCGTCGGCAGGGCGTTGCTCGACGCGTCGGGCCATTCCGACCGCCATTCGGAGCGCCACACGTCCGGCCAGGCGTCGGGCTCCGGTGGGTCGAGCATCGTGACGACCAGTCGGTCGGCCTCCAGTTCCGCCACGGCGACGCGACTGGCGTCCAGCGGTGCGCGCAGGGCCGCGACCACGACCTTGCTGACGGCGCGCACGGTCGACGCACCGGCCAGCTCGGCGGAGAGCCGTTGGACCCGGGAGACCTCGTCGGCGCTGGGCCGCAGATAGGAGGCGTCGGCGACAACCCCGAGCATGCGTTCCGGGGTGCCGTCGGCGGACAGCAGCAGCCGGCAGCGCAGTCCGAGCCACCGCAGCTCGCCATCGGGTGTGCGGATACGGAAGGCCAGCTGATGGTCCGTCGACGACGAGCGCCCCGGTTCCACGATCGACATCAGCGCGGGAATGTCGTCCGGTACGGCGCAGGCGACCAGCGTCTCCGCGCGCCCGTCGAAGTCCTCGGTCGCGACCCCGAGCAGAGCCAGCACCTGCGCGTCCGCCTTCATGTCGCCCGTGCTGAGGACCAGGGTGAACGCGCCGCTGCGCAGCGGGAGAAGGCTCGGACCGCGCCGGCTCGTGTGCGGCCTGCGCATCATCTGAGTCGTCAGGGCCTCGACTCCCGCGGCCACCTGATCGGCATACAGCTCCAGCAGATGACGGCAGTCCGCGTCGAACCCCTGCGTCGAGGTGCCGACGACGACCAGACAGCCCAGCTTGCTGGTGTGACCGCTGAGCGGGAGGACACCCAACGACGTACTGGAGGGCCATGCCCTGACCCGGTCGGCGAGGTCGGTGTCCGGGAGGCCGCTTGTATCACTTGCCGCGTAGACCGCCAGCTCGGCGGGGCCGAGCCATGCGGGCCGCCCGCTGCGGAAGGTGTCGGCGACCGGGGTGCTTCCGGCCAGGGAGAAGAGGGCGGGCAGAGCGTACGCGCCGTCGGGGTCCTCGACCACTTCGGCCAGGTCCAGTCGGTCGCCTTCGTCCGCCAGCAGATAGACAGCCGCGAATTCGGCCCCGCAGAAAGCAAAGTTTTGCCTGGTCAAGGCCTATATCGCCTCCCATGAAGCCATGTCCGCGTCATGTGTTCGTGGCGTAGGGATACCCACCCTGGCCGATATCGAGCCCTCGCCATGAGCGCCTCACTCTATGCTGCCGCCTCCTGAGGGGAAGGGCTTGGGCAGGAGCTCGGTTCTGTCGGGCATCACCTCCTTCATTGGGTGAGCGTGCTGGCGGTCCAACGCTGAATCGCCTTGGGCGCGCCCGGATCGGCAGGTTTGAGGATGACGGCTGTGTCCGCCCCGAGATCGACCGGGGTGATCGCCAGGGTGGGGTCCGGTCGGGGTACGAGCCGGCCGTCGGGCAGCAGATCGAAGGCCGAGGCCGGGACGTCACCGGTCCGCGCGGTGCACGATGCGAGCTGCAGCCGGAAGGACGCGAGGTGAAAGGCGAGACACAGGTCCTCCGTCCCTTCGTTGCGCAGCAGCCCGTTGCTGTCGAACCGCCACAGCTGGGTGCTCTGCGTGGCGCAGGGGGTCGTGATCGCTGTGGCGCCTGCCTCGGCCGGCGTGCGCGTGTCGAGGCACAGGCCCGTCGCGACGTTGCGGAAGCGTGTGGGCGGGACGGAGCCCGGACCCGGCTCCGGGCGTGCGGGCGCCGGATCGGCCTTCAGCGGTGAATCGGGTGACAGCGCGAGGAACGCTGTCACCGCGGCTGCGATGACAACGTTGCCCACCACAACGACCGCGAGGACGGGGGGCAGGCGCAGCCGGCGCAGCGCACGCCGGAGCAGTGGCACGAACCGGCGGTGCCGACCGGGCCGTTGAGGGACCGGGGTCGGTACGGCCGGTGGCCCGGGCACGATGGGCCGGGATGTGCGCGAGGCGAGGTATGCCGTCGCGCCGAAGCCCAGTACCGCCTCGGCGAGCAGCAGCGGCAGGCGGTCGCCGGAATGGTCGAGCTGGTCCGCCGCCCGGCGGCAGAATCCGCACGTCTCCAGATGCTCCTGCAGGTCGGCCATGATCGGCACGCCCGGGCGCCCGGCGTGGATGTCGAGGAGCCGGTTGAATCTGCGGCAGTGGTCGGTTCCGAGATTGAGATGGGCCTGTTGGCACGCGGTGCGCAAAAGGACGCGGTCACGCTGCAGTTCCACGCGCGCGGCCTGTGGATTGAGGCTGCCGAGGGCGGCGGATGTGGCGATGTCCTCCGCCTCGACCTCCGTGTGCCACAGCCGGGCCTGGGCTCGTGGGGGTAGGGCGTTGAAGGCGCGCAGAACCAGGTTGGCGTGGGCCGGCCGAGGGCGGGCACCCGGTTCTCCGCGGTGGCGGGCCCGCAGGTCCGGCTGCAGGGCAAGCCCTCGCTCGTCGCCGCTCCACTCCTTCGTCGTCAGGACGACGGCGGACAGCAGCCGTACCCGCCAGGGGCTCGAGGAGCCGCGAGCGGTCGATCCGGGGGAGAGGTCGCCGAAGGTGCGGAGGAATGCGCCGCCGGCGAGTTTCTTTGCGCTCTGGGGAGAAATGGTACAGATCGATGCGTAGTCGAAAACCGCTTGCCAATGGTGCGCCAGGAGATCCCCTACGGAGACCTCGTTCGTCGGGGTCTTTTCCCAGGACGCCGACGGGTTCGCGAACGGGATCGCTGACTCTTCCCCGGAAAAGTCGTCCGAACGCGGAAATTCTTCCACCCTTGCATCCCCCGTTGGTCTGTACTTTCGCTCGACGCAGGAGGGTGCCCTGACGGTGGGTGAGAAGGCCCTCCAGGCGTCCGAACTGCGCTTACGCATGACTCGTGGGGCACAGAGTGCACTACATTCCGCGACTCGGCAATGCCGGACTTGGCGCCGTAGCGGAATTGTCATCACGAGATCCCGGGTTTCTTTCGGAGCCACTATCTGCGGGCTCCGGCGCGTCGTCGGATGTCTCATTGCGGAACCTGGTTGAGCGTGAAACCACTTGTTGAACGGGAATTGTTCGGGCTGTGAACTTATCGGGGCGTGGTGCCGGTCATTGCGTCTGGCGGCCGGGTGTCAAAAGGGGTGACATCGACAGCAGCTTCACTCGTTAGGGTGAATGGAGGGGTGGATGTGGGGAGAGTGGATCGTCCTGGCGGTATAGGCGCGACCCGTCTCGACCAAGATCGGAGGACTGCGGACCGGTCGCGGCACACGCGCCGGCGCCCTGGAGCCACGTCGGCGATTCCGCCCCCTGAGAGGGGGCGCTGCGGTTGTGCCGGCCTCCCCGAGGGCGGATTCTGGAGGCAATGAACCGGGCTGGTGTGGCGCCATGAGCGATGGGAACGCGGCAAGAAGTCCCGACTTCCGTGGTCCGCTCGACGTCACCCGAGCCGCCACGGCGGTCGTCGACGCCGAGGACAGGATCATCGGCTGGAGCCGTGCCGCCGAGGAACTCCTCGGCTATCAGCAGGGTGAGATCGTCGGGCAGCCCCTGGAAACCCTGCTGCCGCCCCGGCATTCGTCCGTGATCGCCGCCTCCCAGGCACCCGCCCCCGTCCTGGGCACCCCGCTGAGCGGCACCGAGATCCGCGTCGCGCGGCACCGCAACGGCCGCAGCGTGATGGTCGCGACCGTCCTGTGCCCCCTGCCGGGCCCCGGCCCGGCGGCACGGGTGCTCGTCGCCACGGAACTGGAGCGACTGCGGCTGTGGGAGTCCAGGCTCGCCCTGCTGCACGGACTGGCCACACAGTCACCCGTCGGGCTCGGCATCTACGACACGGACCTGCGGCTCACATGGTGCAACGCGGCCTTCGAGCGGGAGATCGGGATGCCGTTCGCCGAGTTCCGCGGCCTGCGGGCCGACGAGTTGTACTCCGAGGGCCGATTTCTGACCGAGGGCTACCCGAACACCCTCGATGCGGTCATGCACCATGTCCTCGACACCGGCGAACCGATCCTCGACCTGCACTTCCGCGGGCGGCCGCCCAGCGACCCGGAGAAGGAGCACCTCTGGTCCTGCTCGTACTACCGGCTCCAGGACGCCGACGGCCATGTCTTCGGCGTCTGCGAGGACGCCTTCGACATCTCCGACCGCTACGAGGCGCAGAGACGGCTCGCGCTGCTGGTCGAAGCGGGCCGCAGCATCGGTACCGCGCTGGATGTCGTGCGCACCGCCGAGGAGGTCACCGAAGTGGCCGTCCCGGACTTCGCCGAGACCGTCACCGTGGATCTCGCTCCGGGTGTTGTCGAGGGCGAGGAGCTGGGCGTCGGCGGACCGGAGGCCGTCTCTCTCGTGCGGGTGGCCACCCGTACGTACCCGGGTCTCCTCCCGGACGACATCGCTCCGGACGTCGGGCAGAAGCCGCATCCCGTCGACTATCCACCGGGCTCGCCCCAGCTCCGCAGCCTCGCGTCGGGCGGCCTGGTGTGCGACGACAACACCCTCGTCGTGCCGCTGCGGGCCGGCGGCACCGCGCTGGGGCTCGTCACGTTCCTGCGCCTCATGCCGGCCGGGTTCGACAGCGGCGAGATCGCGCTCGCGGACGAACTCGCGACCCGCACGGCGGTGAGCATCGACAACGCCCGCCGCTTCACGCGTGAACGAGCCGCGTCCCTCGCCCTGCAGCGTCAACTGCTGCCGCAGCACGTGCCGCAGCAGTCGGCCGTCGACCTGGCCCACCGCTATCTGCCCACCGACGACGTGACCGGGGTCGGCGGCGACTGGTTCGACGTCATCGCACTGTCCGGCAGCCGGGTCGGACTCGTGGTCGGCGACGTGGTCGGCCACGGCCTCCAGGCGGCGGCCACCATGGGGCGTCTGCGGACCACCGTACGAGCGCTCGCCCAGCTCGACCTGTCACCCGACGAACTGCTCACCCGCCTCGACGACCTCGTCGGCCAGTCCGCGGACGACCACTCGGCGAGTCCCGGCACCACGAGCGACCCTCCCGAGGACGACGCCACCGGCGCGACCTGCCTCTACGCGGTCTACGACCCCGTCACCCGACGATGCACCATGGCCCGGGCGGGGCACCTGCCGCCGGCGATCGTGGACCCCGAAGGCCATCTCTCCTACCCGGCGCTCCCGGCCGGCCCGCCCCTGGGGCTCGGTGGCCTGCCCTTCGAGTCCCTGGAGATCGAACTCCCGGTGGGCAGCCTGCTCGCCCTGTTCACCGACGGGCTCGTCGAGACGCGCGACCGCGACATCGACCAGGGACTCGACGCCCTCGGTCGCGTACTCTCCGGCGGCGGCGAGACGCTCGAGGAACTGTGCGACCGCGTCCTGTCCGAGCTCCTGCCCGACGGCACGACCGTCGACGACACGGCGCTGCTGCTCGTGCGCACCCGCGAACTCGAGGCAGGGAAGGTCGTCGACTGGGAGCTGCCCGCGGAGGCCGTCGCCGTCGGCCACGCCCGGGGGCTCGCCACCGAACAGCTGCACTCCTGGGGCCTGGAAGAGCTGGTGTTCTCGACAGAACTGGTCGTCAGCGAACTGGTCACCAACGCCATCAGACACGCGGACGGTCCGCTGCATCTGCGTCTGATCCTCGACCGCTCGCTGCTGTGCGAGGTCGCCGACGCAGGCCACACCTCACCGCATCTGCGGCACAGCGCCGAGGACGACGAGGGCGGACGCGGACTGTTCATCGTCGCGCAGCTCGTCCATCGATGGGGTACCCGCTACACCCAGTCTGGCAAGACGATCTGGACCGAACAGGCCTTCCCGTCGGACAGCTGACCTGCCTTCACCGCGTCGGCCGCGGTGCGGCGACTGTCCCGGCCGTTCGCGGGCACCCGGAGCAATGTGAAGACACTGACCAGAGCTCCTGAACGGCGGGACTCACCCGGGCGCTTGAAGGTGCCGTGGTGGGTGGCCCTGCCCGTCACCCTGCTGGTTCTCCTGCTTCTCGTCGTCCTCGCCGGGCGGTTCAGCCTG
The DNA here is from genome assembly GCA_963836215.1 of uncultured Actinomycetota bacterium. Classification (GTDB taxonomy): domain Bacteria; phylum Actinomycetota; class Actinomycetes; order Streptomycetales; family Streptomycetaceae; genus Streptomyces. Next base: position 579,412 of record CAWIIU010000005.1, on the reverse strand, counting down.
CTGCCTGGGCTCGACGATGTCTTCGGCGAGGAGACGAAGGACCGCTCCGGACCCGCCCTCCTCAAGTCCATCCAGGACATGAACCGTTACGAAGGCGCCGCGGGCAACTTCCAGATCGTCGTGGACCTGGAGAAGGACGCCAAGTTCCTCCCCGACGCCGTTCGCGGCACCCGCACCCTGTACGTCGGCGCGGGCACGGTGAGTTCGTATGTCGACCTGGGCCGCATCGGGGACAAGAGCGTCACCGTCAACGACGACCGCACCGAGGCGACCCTGCGCCTGCCCCACGCCCGGCTCGGCGCGCCCGCGCTGGACCCGGACCGTTCGTACGCGGTGTCCAAGCAGCGCGGGCTCCTCGACCGGCTCGGCGACCTCTTCTCCGACAACCCCGCCGACGAGCGCGCCGTGCACCGGCTGGCCGCCCAGAAGATCGGCGAGGCGGCCAAGGACAGCGAACTGACCGTACGCGCCGAGAAGAACACCACGGCCATGCTGCAGGGGCTGCTGCGCTCGCTCGGCTTCCGGCAGGTCACGGTCACCTACGCCTGAACCGCGCGGCTCCCGAGGCGCACGCGGCCGGTTGTCCCCTTACGGCCGCTGCGCCGCCCTGCGGTAGTGCCGCGCCAGTGCGTGGAAGGACTGCTTCGGCTCCCAGTGCCAGCCGGACGCCGGATCGTCGGGCCTGTCCTTGATCGCCTTCACCAGGCTGTAGCTCGCCATGTCGAGGTCGTAGAGCGGCTCGGTCCGGTGCGGAGCGTCCGGGGTGACGAAGGTGTACGCCATGGCCGCGTACAGGTTCATCGACTCGAACACATCGAGCACATCGGTGAGATACGCGGCCTGTGTGCGCTCGCTGCGCACCAGGCCACCGCGGATCTCCGGAGGCTCCTTGCCGTAGTCGACGGTGTCCCAGCCCATGCCGCCGTGCTCGGGCGCGCCGACGAACGTGCAGCTGCCGTACTCGAGCAGCGCCAGCGGTTTGCCCGGGCGCAGATACTTCCGCAACTCGCGGACATGGTCGGCGCGGCAGGGGAAGGCCGAGTAGTAGTCGATGCCGACGATGTCGAACAGGTCCCAGTCGACGACCTCGTCCTGTGCCGCGGCGTACGTCGTCCTGCCGTGGAACACGGACCTGCCGACCGCCGCGGCCCGCGCCGTGAAGTCATGCAGCCGCCGCCGCATCCGCTCCGGGTCGTAGTTCCCGCTGAGCAGGTTCCTGATGCGCTCGACGGCATTGTCGCCGGGCACGATGCCCGGCACGAAGAGCACGAACTCGCATCCCACGCTGAGGTGGATCCGCGCGCCCTGCCGGCGCAGCCGCTCGGCGTGCCTGCCGGCCTCGGCCACATGGTCGAGGATCTCCCGCTCCGGCCGGTCCGCCAGAGTCGGCTGCAGCCAGACGTGCAGTCCGCGCTCGGCCGCTTCCGAAGCCGTGGAGGTGAGCCGGTCGAAACCGTCGCCGCCGACCAGGACCGAACTCGCGTGCAACTCGTTCCTGATCGCCCGCATGTCCGCCCGCATACGCGCGGCGCTCCACGCAGTCCCCGGCGTCTCCCCCTCACCGACCTCGTAGCACACGCCACGGTAGGTGAGACCGCGTCGCTCTCCACCGGCCGCCGTGGCCGACGGTGATGCCGCGGCGCCGGCGGGCACCGCTGCCGGGAGCAGCCCTGCCGCCCCTACGGCACCCGCCCCGATCAGAAACTGCCCCCGGCTGATCCCCTTGCTCCGCACTGTGTCTCCCCACGTGTCCGTCCAGCGGTCGCGGCAGCACCATCGGTGCCGCCGTCCCGAGTCTGCTCAGTGGGCGACGCGTGTGCCGTCCGGCGATGGTCTGCGCGGCGGCGACGGAGGGATGAACTGTCCGCCCCGCACGGCGACTTTGGTCGCCACCGGGTTGCGGGACGCGGACGTCCGGTGCTGTGACGGGCTGGTTCGCCGGGCCCGGACAGGCCGAACTCCGTGCGGAGGTCTCTGCCGGCGGATAGTGTCGAGCTCACCGTGAAGGGGGCATGATCATGGCAGAACGTGCGGTTCCGGCCCGCGTGGTGGCCGCGGAGCAACTCGCGTCCGAGGCGGGCTTCAAGAAGAGTTGCATCTCCGATGTGGGCAGGCTGCTCAGGCTGGCCGCTGCCGCGAAGCCCGAGGGAATCATTGCGGAGAGCGGCACCGGCTCGGGCGTGGGCACCGCCTGGCTGCACAGTGGCCTGGGCGCCGGTGCACGCCTGGTCACCGTGGAGCGTGACGAGGAACTGGCCCGTCGAGCGGCCGGTGTCTTCGCGGACGACGAGCACGTCAGCGTTCTCACCGGGGACTGGCGGCTGCTCGAGCAGCATGCCCCCTTCGACGTCTTCTTCTGCGACGGCGGGGGCAAGCGTGACGACCCCCAGGGGGTCGTCGACCTGCTGGCTCCCGGTGGCATTCTCCTCCTGGACGACTTCACGCCCTCGTCGCATTGGCCGCCTCGTTTCGAGGGCGAAGTGGATGAGCTCCGCCTGTTCTACCTCACTCATCCGGCCCTGGAAGCCACCGAAGTCCTCACAACACCAAGCAGTTCAGCGGTTGTTGCGGCTCGCCGTCTCCAGTGAGGACCGGGCTCCGAACCACCCCGCCGATGCGGATCCTCCGCGAGTGACCCGCGCGCTCTAGCGGGCGTACACGGGTGCGGCGCCGGCCCTTTCGGCCCGGCGCACCGCCGGGCTCATCGCCGCTCCCGCGCCCAGGAACAGTGCGCCCAGCAGCAGCCAGCCCGCGATGCCCCAGCCGACGATCAGGGTGGTCAGGAGCAGCGGCCCCAGCATCCTGGCCACGGGCACACCGGTGCCGAAGAAGCCCTGGTACTGCCCGTGGCGGCCGGTCGGCGCCAGGTCGAAGCTGATCTGCCAGGCACCGGCGGACTGCAGCATCTCGCCGGCCACCTGCAGCGCTGCTCCGGCCACGAGGACCGCCACGGCGACCCACGCCGGCGCTCCGGCGGCCGCCGAGAGCGCGAAGACGGCGCAGGACGCGAGCATCACCGCGCCGCCGCGGCGCACAGCGCGCACGGCACTCGGCAGATCGCACACGGCGGTCGCGGTACGGACCTGGAAGGCCATGACGGCACCGGTGTTGAGCACGAGCAGGGCGGAGACGCTCCAGCCGGGTGCCGAGGTCCGCTCCACGATCCACAGGGGAATCGCCAGGCTGATCAGCGGCATACGCAGCAGCAGGATCATGTTGAGGAACGTGACCAGCGCGTACGGGCGGTCGCGCAGCACCGCGAGCTTCGGACCGGTCCCGCCCGACGACGCAGCCGGCGCGACAGCGGGCAGTCGCAGCAGGATCAGAGCGCACAGCGCGAAGGCCGTGGCGTCCAGTGCGAAGACCGTCAGGTATGCCTCACGGGAGCCGTGGTGCAGCGCGACGCCGCCGGCCGCCGCGCCGACCGCGAGGCCTGCGTTGAGCGTCGACTGGAGGTAGGCCAGCGTTCCGGTCCGCTCCTTGTCGGCCACCAGACCGGCGAGCAGCGCCTGACGCGCGGCGGCCAGCCCGCACTGGGCGGTTGCGTAGCAGCAGGCCGCCAGCACGAACGGGACGAAGGCGCGGACGAAGAGGAACGAGGCGACGCATGCCGCGGTCGCCAACGCCAGCACGGCGGCCGTGGCGCGCGGGCCTCGTCGGTCGGCGACATGGCCGAGGGGGACGCCCGCCACGGCGCCGACGGCCCAGGCGACGGTGAGCCCCATGCCGATCTGCACCGGCGAAAGCCCCACGACACGGGCGAAGTAGAGGGCGGAGCAGACGTAATAGGCGCCGTCCCCCAGCGAGTTGACCAACTGGGCGACCGCGAGGGTCCGCGGCGAGCCGCTCGGCGGCACAAGGCGCAGGGGCATGAGGCTCCTCGGAGGGGTGCGACCTTCGTGCCGGTCGCCGTGTCCCTCACCCTAGGAAGCCAAATGGCCCAACGCACAGGCCACTTGCTCTCTCATTGACTGGGCCATTTCGACCCGTCCGTCCGAGGTGGCGTTCTCCCGAGTTCACTGCCGGCTTCCGTTGTGGGGTGACCGGTCGGGCGCCGCACGGAGATGCGCACGCGTCCCTTGCGGACCGAACAGGATGAGAAGCTCGACCACGCCGCCGTCGGCACTGCAGAGCCAGTGGGGCAGGGACGTGTCGAACTCGGCTGCCTCACCGGGCGACAGCGTCAGATCGCGCTCGCCGAGCTGCAGTCGCAGGTGACCGTTGAGCACATACAGCCATTCGAAGCCTTCGTGGGTCTGCGGGGTCGGTTCGAACGGTTCCGGCCGAGCAGGGATGATCATCTTGAAGGCCTGCGTACCACCCGGCCGCCGGGACAACGGAACGAAGACCATCCCGAACCGCCGGATCGGCTTCAGGTGGATCCGGGGATCGCCTGTGCGCGGGGCACCCATGAGGTCGTCCAACGGAACGTTGTAGGTACGGGCCAGCGGCAGCAGCAACTCCAACGTCGCCCGGCGCTGCCCGCTCTCCAGTCGGGACAGAGTGCTCTCCGACACGCCGGTCACCGTCGCGAGGTCGGCGAGGGTGATGCCGCGTTCGCGGCGCAGGGCGCGCAGCCGAGACCCCACGAAGGCGAGCGCATCTTCCGATTCGCGGTCCACTTGGCCATCTTGCCAGAACGGCAAGATTCCGTGCCGGATCGCGGCCAGCCGGGCAAGAAGCGCCACAGCCTGTGCTGCCGCAGCGACGCACCCGCCTTCGAGCACCCGGCCGCTAGTCCGCCGCTCCCGGCGACACGATCTGGTCAAGGACCTTGCGTACGGCCTCGAATGCCGTGCCGAACGTCTCCGCCCGGACAGCTTCGTCCGGGTCGTGGCCCTTGAGGTCGCGGGACTTGGTCCGCCACGCACGCTCTTCCTGCCCGGCCCAGTCCCGCGCTCGTCGGATCCGGCGCAACAGCTCGTCTGAATCCACCACATCTGTCATACGGCTTCACCTACCCGGATCGTCGGAGTCTGTGCTCGAACAGGGCGAACGCGGCCTCCTGGCGCCATTCCAGCGCGGCTTTGGGATGCGTGTGGAGATACTCGGCACAGCGCCCGGACGGCTTGCCGCCGGGCCGCACCCCGGCGCATGCGGGCACCACGCGGCCCGGTCCGGTCCAGAGGCTGCGGCCTGCCAGGAAGGAGTGATCCAGCGAGGCGCGGGCCAGATCCTTGAGTTCGCGGTACGTCAGGCTGTAGGTACGGGCCGCCCGGAGGTACTCGTCACTGACCGTGGTCCGGGAGACGCCCCGGTCGTCCGTGGCCAGGACGACCGGCACACCGCGCGCACGGTACAGCGGGAACGGATGCCGCGCGCCTGACACACCGAGGATCTGGGCGTTGCTGGTCAGCGCCACTTCGACGGCGATGCCGCGTTCGGCCATCCTCCGCAGGAGCTCGGGCCATCCGTCCCCTTCCCGGATGTCCACGCCGTGACCGATGCGTTCGGCGTGACCGGTGGTGACGGCGTCGCTGATGTGGAACCGCAGCTCCGCCGGCTTCACCAGACCGGCCGCCAACTCTCCGGCGTGCAGGGTGATGTGAGCGCGTGGATATCGGGCATGGAGGAAGTCGAGCATGCGCATGTGCAGCCGGTAGTCCCGCAGCGCAACCTCGCCGTCCTCCGGCTGTACGAGATTCACGGCCACGAAGCGCTCGTCGACGCTCGCGAGTTGCATGGCGAGCGTCATGCGGGCAAAGACCCGCTGGGGCGGCTCCTCTCGCAGCACAAGCGAGAGGAACCGGAACGGCACCGAGCAGCCCGGCCGTGGATGCTCGCCGTCGCAGTCCGACGTGGCACGGAAGTTGGCGACCGTCGCGTCCGCTTCGGTCCGGGCCGTGCGCACCACGGCGGCCATCCGGCCTTCGGCGGTGAGCCGCCGATGCAGCGCGGCCAGGTCGGCGTCGTGGCCGACCTCGTTTGCCAGGGCTTCGACGGCTGCCGAGGCCGGCGTGATCATCAGCTCCTGGTAGAGCTGACGGTGAGCCGCGGCGGTGTCGAGCACCTCGGCGAGCAGCTTCCCCGGATGCCGCTCGCTCACCGCGCCGAACTTTCCGAACCTGGCGAAGAAGTGATCGTGCCCCGACTCCCCACTCGCGCTGGCCGAGAAGTCCTCCATCGACCAGGCCCGCAGGACCAGTTGGCGGAAGGCGGCGTCGGTCCGCAGCTCCGCGGCGGGCCGGCTGTCGGCCGGACAGGGCGGTGGCACAGCGGTGTACGAGACGTTCAGGATGCAGAATCCGTCGTCGGCCGCGAGGTCCATGAGCAGTTCCGTGGAGCCGCGCCGGCCAGATGGCTGTGCAGCTCGCCGCCCTTCGGCATGGCGCGCACGAAGTCGGCCAGCTCCGGGGGCGGTCCGAGATCCGCTGGTAGTACCGCGCGGCACGCCGCTCGTCGACAGAGGTGTGCGACGACTCGTCGGCGGCGGACTCTCCGGCCGCGGAATGCAGGAGGAGCGGGGACACCAGGCTGAGCGCGGCCAGGCAGCGCAGTGCCGGCCGGAACAGGGACCGCAGTCTTCGCCCGGAGGCAGGAGGTGCGCAGCGCATGGCCCACTCTGAGCAGACGCCACCGGCCGTCGGCTCACGACGGGCCGCAGGGCCTGCGGCCCGTCACTCGGCCAGCCGACCGATCGGGGCCACGACGTTGCAGGGTGGCCACGACCCCTCAGCCGCACCCGTGCCGTCGTGACGGACCGTCCACCGCACCGGGCGCCCGGCGTACAGGTTGCGCAGAACGTTCTCCGGCGCGGCCGCCGGATCCACGCGGATCCTTACTCACGAGCTCCGGCCCGGGACCGGTGCCGTCAGCCCGCGCCACCTCTCTGCCAGCAGCCCGTACAGCAGATCGTCGGTCCACTCACCCTTGAGCCATGTGAAGGCGGGACGCTCGCCCTCGAGCAGGAAGCCCACACGTTCCAGGAGGCGGGCCGATGACGTGTTGCGGGCGTCGCACTCGGCCGACACCCGGTGCAGGCCGCGCGTGAACAGGTCGTCCAGAACGGCCCGTACGGCCTCGGTCGCATAGCCGTGCCGCTGCCGGTCGGCGGCGAGCGTGAACCCCATTTCGGCCTGCATCCGGTTCTCGTGCAGGTGTACGCCGACGTCGCCCACCAGCGCGCCCTCGGCCTTCAGCTCGACGGCGTACTGGAACCAGCCGGGCTCGGCCGGGTCGCCCTGCGCGAATGCGCGGACGAGCGCCGACGCCTCCTCCGGGGAGACGGGTGCGGTCCATGCCTGGCAGCGGGCGACGGCCGGGTCCGAACGGTATGCCGCGAAGGGCGGCGCGTCCTCGGGCCGGAACCGTCGCAGGCTGAGCCGTGGTGTGTCGAGCAGCATCCCGAGAGCTTGCCATGGCGCGTGGTCAGGGTGGCAAGGGGTTTGTCGGGCGCCCGTGCACCGCGTTCTCCGGCGGGGTTGTCCGGTCGGCGCAGGCTTGGCAGCCGTGGCGGGCGCTTGGCCTCGCAGCGCACCGGGCCGCGCCGCCGTCGGCGCCGACCGGCTCGGGCGTTGCGCGACAGCAGATCGCGCAACGCCCGGGCGGAGGAGCTGGTGTGTCAGGCGCCGGCGCTCTGCGAGGCGCGTCGCCGCAGCAGGTAGATGCCTCCGGCCGTTGCGCCGAGTACGGCGAGGCCTCCGGCCAGGACGCTCGCGCCCGTGTCGGCCGGGCCGAAACCACCCTGCGTTCCTCCGCTGGGCATGTCCCGGTCCACGGTGAAGGTCGCGCGGAAGGACTCGCCGCTGCTGCCGCCGCAGTTGCCGGTGACGCTCCAGGTGGAAGTGCGTCCGACGGCGTTCGCGCCGGTCGACGGGAAGCTGCTCCGAGGCGCGATCTGCGCCGTTCCGCTGTAGGTGATGCCGCCCGGAGGGTTGTTCGGACGGGCGGCGAGGCTGACGGTGCCGCGGGCGAAGGCCCGCGATGTCGCCTGGATGCTGCTGCCACCGGGCGAGTTCTGTGTCACCGGGCAGGTGACGGTGACGGTCACGGTGCCTCCGGGAGCAACCACCGAAGGAGTGACGGACGCGGTCGGGGCGGCGACGGCCGCGGGGGCGACGGCGAGGCCGAGGCACAGGGAGCCGGCGAAGGCGGCGGCAAGGCGGGCTATGGAGCGCATCTGCGTATGTCCTTCCAGGTGTCGCCGGGCGGCCCCTTCTCCAGCAGGACTGCGATTCGGCGCGTTGTCAGCGCGACGCTAGGTCGGGGGTGACATCCCGGCGATCCGGAGCGGGCAAACGGCCCAATGCGATACGCGCCCTGCAGAGGTTCGCCCCACCAGTCCGAACTCCCACGCGGGCCGTAGCATGCTGCCGCTGTCCGGCCCGCTCGCGCGGGCGTCCCGCTGTAGGAGGCAGGATGCGACTGTTGCTGACCACGGACACCCATCTCCCTCGGCGCGCCCGGCACCTGCCCGCGGAACTGCTGAGACGGATCGACGAGGCGGACGTCGTGTTCCACGCCGGCGACTGGGTCGACAGCGACACCCTCGACCTGCTGGAGAACCGCGCGTCGCGGCTCATCGCGGTGTACGGCAACAACGACGGCCCCGAGCTGCGGGCCAGGCTCCCCGAGGTGGCCCGGGCCGAACTGGGCGGTCTGAGGTTCGGTGTCGTTCACGAGACGGGTCAGGCCAAGGGCCGCGAGGAGCGGTGCGCCGAGCGCTTCCCGGACCTCGATGTGCTGGTCTTCGGGCACAGCCACATCCCTTGGGACACCACCGCACCCGGCGGTCTGCGGCTGCTCAACCCCGGCTCGCCCACCGACCGGCGGCGCCAGCCGTACTGCACGTACATGACCGCGCGGGTGGCAGCCGGACAGCTGTCGGACCTGCGGCTGCACCGTCTGTGACACCGCCTCTGAGGCCGCCGGTGACGCCGGCGGGGGTGCCCGCGCCGCCCGCCTCGGGCGATGAGTAGTTTGGGAGTACGCCCGACCCCAGGAGTACGCGTGTCCCGTCTGCTGTATGTCACCGATCTCGCCTATCCGGCTCGCGGACGGCGGTACTGCGACGAGGACATCTTCCTGACCTCCCGTCTCCGCGAGGACTTCGACATCGCCCTGTGCCACCCGCGGGACGCCGTCTCGCTGATGGGCGCGTTCGACGCCGTCGTGGTCCGCAACAGCGGCCCCGTGCTGCACTACCAGGAGGCGTACGACGCCTTCCGTGACCGGGCCGTGGAGCTCGGCACACGCGTCTACAACCCCCTGATAGGCCGTGGCGACATGGCGGGCAAGCAGTACCTGCTCGACCTCACGCGGGACGGCTACCCGGTCATCCCCACGGTCGACCGGCCCGAGGACTTCGACCGGCTGCCCGCACGCGGACGAGTACGCGGTCAAGCCCAAGGCCGGCGCCGACTCCATCGGTCTGGAATTCGTCACCCGCGACCGGCTCGCCGCTCTCGCCATCGGTGATGTCCTCGTCCAACCGCGCATCGACTTCCGCCACGAGGTGTCGTTCTACTACGTCGACGACACCTTTCAGTACGCCCTCTACGCTCCGGATCCCGACCGGCGATGGGTCCTGGAGCCGTACGAAGCCACCGAGGCCGACCTCGACTTCGCCCGGCGCTTCATCGCCTGGAACACCCTCGACTCGGGCATCCAGCGCGTCGACGCCTGCCGCACCCGCGACGGTGACCTGCTCCTCGTCGAGCTGGAGGACCTCAACCCGTATCTGTCCCTGGACCGCGTCGGTGACCGGACCCGCGATGCCTTCGTCGGCCACATGGCAGCGTCGCTGCGGCGCTTTCTCGACACACCTGCGGCCTGAGCGACCGCGTCAGCCGGTGATCAGGCGCTGGAGCGCCGGGGCGTACAGATCGGCCAGCCGCTCGGCCGACGCCTCCGCACCGGCGCCCGGCCGGTGCAGACTCAGCGTCGCCCCGAGTCCCAGGAGCTGACCCACGATCAGCTCCGCCCTCAGTTCGCCGTCGGGGCCCGAGAGCAGCGCCGCGAGCCGTGAGGTGACCTGTTCGCGGAACCGCTCCTGCAGCAGGGAGCGTTCGTCCCGGTTGCCGAGGGAGAAGACCACACGCAGCAGCGGGTCAGCCTGCTGCTCGCGGCGGCTGCGGACCAGGGTCAGGACCATGTGGCGGGCAAGGGTCTCGACCGGTGCCGCGAAGAGGTCGTCCGCCGCCGGCCCGAAGTCCGCGACCGTGTGGAACAGTTCCTCCTTCGTGCCGAACCGCTTCACGATGAGGGACGCGCTCACGCCCGCGTCGGCGGCGATGCCCCGCATCGTCACCTCGGCGTAGGGCCGCTGGGTGAAAGCCCGCCTGGCCGCGCGCAGGATCGCCTCCCGGCCGGTGCCCGCGTGCGCGGCTCCGGCGTCCGTGGCCTCGCCCGAGACCCGACCCGTCATACGTTCTCCTGGGCGAGCGAACGGCCCGCCGTGCCTGGGGTGCTGTGACTGCCGACCGTACCGAGCGGTGCCGCCACTCGGCCCGGCAGACACAGGGTGACAGCCAGGGCGCCCAGCGCGGCACCTCCGGCTATGAGGAAGACGAGCAGATACGCGTGCAGGGTGGGCGCGGTGTGGCCGCCGGCCGTGAAGGTGATGTTGGCCAGGACCGCGACGACCACACCGCAGAAGGCCAGCACGCCGATCAGGAACCGGGGGTGCGGGGTGGTTTCCGCTGCAGGCATGGCTCTCCGTCGCTCGCCGGGAAGCGCGACCCACCAGGGGGTGCACAAGCGTTCACACCCCAGGGTAAACGCTTGTGCACCCCTCCCTGCAAGGGGCGTCGGCGATGGGCCCGCCGCTCGGGTCAGCGGGCCTCGAGGCGGCCGGTGGCCCGCAGGGATCCGCCGCAGGAGAGCGAGTCGCTGCCGTCGCCGGTGTGCCAGGCGCCGTAGCGGGTCGAGACGCGGGCCGGCCACTTCGGGTTGCTCACGTCGTCGCAGTCCACGACCAGGCGCCAGGTGTAGGAGGAGCCGCTGTAACAGGTGGCGGAGGCGCTGTTGCCGCTTCCCGCGAGGTGGCAGGGGAGGCGGGCGGCCGAGGCGGGCGTGGCGGTGAGCAGCCCGGTGGCGACGGCTGCGCAGGCGGCGAGGCCGAGCGCGGTTCGGGTACGGAACATGGGGGGTCCTTTCGTGACCTGGAAGGCACCCACTATGGATCACGAGGGCCCTCAGGTCTAGACCAGTAGAGCTCTCAACTCCCGTTGTTTCAGGCCACGTTCGCTCCCGGATTGTCAGGGCTGCAGACGCATCGCGCTCCATCCGCCCGGATCGCGGTCGTAGCGCAGCCGCTCGTGCAGGCGGTCCGTACCGTTCGCCCAGAACTCGACGGTGCCAGGGGTGAGTTCGAAGGCGACGTACGTGGCCGGACGGGGATGCGGCGAGGACTCCGCGAGGCGGTGGGCCCGTGTACGCAGAGCGTCGACATCGTGCAGCGGTTCGCTCTGTCGCGAGGCGATCGTCATGGCGTGCGTGTGGACCGGCCGGCCCTCCCAGAGCATGTCGGCCTCCGCGTCGCCGAGTTGGCGTACCGGCCCGGCGAGACTGATCTGCTGACTCGTCTCGCGCCAGTACAGCAGCCCCGATGCCCACGGGTGTGCCCGCAGATCGTGGGCCTTGCGGCTGGTCCGGTGTGTGGTGAAGACCAGGCCGGTACCGGTGACCCGGCCGAGGACGACCGTGCGCAGCGACGTGCGGCCGTCGGCACCGGCGGTGGCCAGCGCGAGCGCACGGGGTTCGCGTACGCCCAGTGTCTGCGCGTCGTCCAGCCAGCGGCGCAGCAGCGGGATCGGGTCCGCGGGCGGGTCCGTGTACTGGGGGAACGTGATGTCGACGGTGCCGGTGAGGGTTTCCGACCGGGCGGAGAGCGCGACACCGGGGCGGAGCTGATCCTGTTCAGACATGGAGACTCCCCTGAGCCGTGATGACGCCGTCGCCACCCACCTCGACGGACTCGATGCGCGGTCCGTCACCCTCCGCCCGGGCGAGCATGCGGGACGGGCGGCCCATCTCGACGCCCTGCATGATCTCGATGCACCGGCCGCGCGTCAGCGCCCCGTGCCGCAGGAGATGAACGACCAGGGGTCCCGCGGCCGATCCGGTGGCGGCGTCCTCGACCACCCCGTACGCGGGGGAGAACATCCGGCTCCGCCAGTGCGCTCCCCGGCCGGCGAAACACGTGGTCGCCATGTCCTCGAACTTGGCCAGCGCCTGATGGTTCGGCGTCAGGGCCGACAGGGCCGCGACACTCTCCAGACCGACGAACACATGGCGTGGACCGTTGTGGTAGATCTCGACCGGCAGGGTCGAGCGGTCCACGCCCACGGCGTCCAGCAGTTCGCCGGTCCGGTCGAACGGCTCCCAGGTGGGTACCGGCTGCCGCATCCTGGCCGTGACCACCCGGCCCTCCACGCGGTCGAGTTCAAAGGGAATGGTGCCGACCGCGGTCTCCAGGTCCAGTTGATCACCCGGAATGTGCGGGCCGAGCGCCACCGCCGTACCCAGCAAGGGGTGGCCGGCGAACGGCAGTTCATTGACCGGGGTGAAGATGCGGATGCGGGCGTGCCCGCCGCGGCGTGGCCGCAGGACGAAGGTGGTCTCCGACAGGTTCATCTCGCGGGCTATGCGCTGCATGAGATCGGCGGTCAGGTCGTCGCTGTCGAAGAAGACAGCCACGGGATTGCCCAGCAGCCGTTCTCGGGCGAAGACGTCCACGACGACGTACGAGTGCATCCGGCTCTCCAGTTCACCGTTCGGTGTGCGGGTCAGGCCGCCACGGCCGGGCGGTTGCGCGTCGGGGACGGGCCGACCGCTTCCCGCACGGCCTGTGCGAGTAGCCGGGGACCGTCCTGGGTGAGTACGGATTCGGCGTGGAACTGCATCGAGGCGAAGTGCGGGCCGCGCAGCGCGTGCACCTCACCGGTGGTCGGATCACGGCAGACCTCGACCATGCCGACGCCGTCGATCTCCGCCTTGTCGTCGTCGCTGTGGGCGGCGTAGGTGTTGTAGAAGCCGACCCGAACCCGGTCGCCGAAGTAGTCGATCTCCTTCTGGACTCCCTGGTTGGGGGCACCCCGGCGGCGGAGCGGGAAGCCGAGCCGCAGGGTGAGCATCTGATGGCTCAGACACACGGCGAGGAACGGCCGCCGCTGCTGCAGCAGTTCATCGACCGCCCGCCGCAGGGCGTCCATGCGCGGATCGTCCGCCGCGGCCGGGTCACCCGGACCGGGCCCCATCACCACCAGGTCGTAAGGGTCGAAGCCATAGGGCTCGTCGAACCGGCATACGGTCACGGCCAGTCCCAGTGACCGGAGTTGCTGGGCGATCATGGCGGTGAAGGTGTCCTCCATGTCGACCACGAGCACGGTGTGCCCGGCGGGAGCGGACGGCGCCCGGCGTACCGCCTCACTGCGCAGCCAGAACCCGGCCAGCGTGTCGTTGCGGCGCTCAAGGGCCGCACGCACGCGAGGATGCGTGGCGTACGACCCCGGCCTGCCCCCTTCCAGCGCGGCGAGCAGGCCGGACGCCTTGGCCCGCGTCTCGGCCGCCTCGGCGGCCGGATCGGAGTGGCGCACCAACGACGAACCCACCCCGATGCGTATCCGCCCGCTGCTCGAGATGTCGGCGGTGCGGATCAGGATGGCCGAGTCCATGGTGCGGCCGCCGTGTTCGTCCCGGCCGATGAGCGCGGCCACACCGCTGTAGTAGCCCCGCCCCCGCGGCTCGTGCTGTGCGATGGTGCGGCATGCGCTCTCCAGCGGACTGCCCGTCACCGTCGGCGCGAAGAGGGTTTCGCGCAGGACGCTCCGTACGTCGAGCAGGGTGCGCCCCTCGATGAAGTACTCGGTGTGTGCGAGGCGCGCCATCTCCTTGAGGTACGGGCCGGTGACACGGGCACCCGACGCGCAGATACGCGCCATCATCTTCAGTTCCTCGTCCACCACCATGCACAGCTCGTCCGTCTCCTTGGCGTCGGCGAGGAAGTCCATGACACCGGTGAGCGTCGGGCCGGTCGGCGGGTAGCGGTATGTGCCGCTGATGGGGTTCATCACCGCGGTTCCGGCCTCGAGGCTGATGTGCCGCTCCGGTGACGCACCGACGAAGGTGCGCGAGCCGGTGTGGATGACGAAGGTCCAGTGTGCGCCGGACTCGTTCTCCAGGAGCCGGCGGAAGAAGGCAAGCGCACTGTGCGGGCCGTAATCGGAGATGTCGGCGACGAAGGACCGGCTGATGACGAAGTTCGAGCCCCCGCCGGTTCCGATCACCTCGTCCACCACACGCCGCACGGCTTGGGCATACGCGTCGTCGTCGGAGTCGAAGTGCCCGCCGGACAGGGTGGTCGGCACCGTCGGCAGGTGTGTCAGCGTCTGCCCGAGAGGAACGGTCTGATGGTCCGTCACTGTCATGGCGATCAGCGGTGATCCGTCGTCGCGGCACCCGTAGCCGCGCTCGGTGATCTGCCGGTAGGGAACGAGGACCAGAGTCTCGTGTCGGGTGGGACGGCCGGTGTCCGGCAGCGGGACGTCCGCCAGTGACGCCGGCCGGGAGACCCTGCCGGTGAGAACGTCCAGCCGCTCGGGGCCGGCCGCCCCGGGCCGGTGCAGCACGGCGAACGGCGCTGTGGGCGTCTCCAGGATCCGCTCCAGCAGGGAGCTCATGCCACGACCTCCCGGGTGGAGACGACCATGGCACATCGCTGTGCGGCGTACTCGACAGCCATCCGGTGGTGCTCCGCGGAGAAGTCGGCGACGGCGTCGGTGACGAGGAAGGTCTGAATGTCGTGGGTGAAGGCCTCGACCGCGGTTGTCAGTACACCGATGTGCGCATACACCCCGCACAGGATCAGCTGGTCGCGCCCCTGCTCCCGCATCCACTGCAACAGCCGGGAGCGGAAGAAGGCGCTGTAGCGCCACTTGGTGAACACCCTGTCCCCGGGTGCGGGAGCCAGTTCGTCGACGATCTGCCGGTCGGCGGGCGTGGTGAGCATGCCCGGACCCCAGAAGTCGTCGAGCAGGCCCCGCTGTTGGGTGGTCATACCGCCCGGCTGGGCGGTGTACGCAACGGGGATGCCCCTCGCCGAGCTGTATGCCCGCAGCGAGGCGGCGTTGCGGACAACGCCGGTGCGGAGCGCGTGGGGGAGGGGCGCGACGAAATAGCGCTGCATGTCATGGACGAGCAGCACCGCCCGATGCGGGGCGAGGGTCCAGTCGGCGGTGTTGGCACAGGGCCGGCCGGCTGCCGTCAGAGGGTAGGGCTCGATGGCCGGGATGCCTGTCATGTGCGTGCTCTCCCGAGAGTCAGGGCGTGTGCCGTGGCCGATGCCCGCGTCGGCAGCGGGTCCGTGGTCCAGGCGGTGATGAGGCGGGTGGCCTGGTGCAGGTTGAGACGCGGATCGCAGTGGCTGGTGTACCGCGCGCCCGTCCCCGCGGCGTCCGCTGCTTCGGCAACACACTCGAGGACATCGTCGGGGGTCGTCTCAAGATGGAGTCCGCCGGCCACGCCGCCGGCCGCGGTGACGGCGGCGCGGAACCGGACGGCCTCGCGTGTCACTTCGGTGAGAACGCGGGTCTTGGTGCCATGGGATGTGCGCGTGGTGTTGCCGTGCAGAGGATCGGAGAGCCACACGACCGGATGCCCGGCCGCTGAGACCGCCGCGACCAGCCGGGGGAGCCGCTCGGCCACGGTGTCGGCGCCCATCCGGACGATGAGGGTGAGCCGGCCGGGCTCCCGGTGGGGATCGAGTCGCTCGCACAGCGCCCGCAGCTCCGAGGGGCGGACGGCCGGCCCGACCTTGCAGGCGACCGGGTTGCTGACGGCTGCGAGCAGGGCGACATGGGCTCCGTGAACATCGCGGGTGCGCTCGCCGATCCAGGGCCAGTGCGTGGAGCCGAGGAAGAGCCGGCCCTCGTCGTCACGGCGCAGCAGGGGGAGTTCGTAGTCGAGGAGCAGCGCCTCATGACTGGTCCACACCGGGGTGACGACGGGCGCTGCGCCGGGCGCGTTCCGCCAGCCGAGATGGCCCATGATGTCGGCGGCGGCCATGTACCCGGTGAGCAGCCGCAGCGGATCTGGGCGTCGGGCCTCCGGGGTGGGCTCCGGATCGTTGACCATGTGCCCTTGGTAGGTGGGCAGTTCGCGTTCACCGATCCGTTCGGTGGGCTGTGTACGGGGCTTGGCGAACTGGCCGGCGATACGGCCGGCGCGCAGGACCGGCTGGTGTGCGGTCATCCGCAGGGTGCCGGCGAGGAGCTCCAGCAGTGCGACCTTTCGTTGGACATGCGCGGCGGTGGATTCGGCCGGGTCCTCGGAGCAGTCGCCGCACTGCAGAACCAGGGCCCGCCCGGCCGCGGCCAGGGCGAGCTGGGACCGCAGGACGCGCAGGTCGTGGCTGCGCACGAGCGCGGGACGCGCGGCGAGTACCTGGCGCACCCGCCGTACTTGCTCCGCGTCGCTCCACCGGGGCTGGTGCAGCGCAGGCCCCAGCCGCAGGCCGGTCAGCAGGTCGTCCATCGCGTCATCCCCTCGTGTCCGGCGAACAGATTCAGGTCGGAATCCCTTCACGCCGGATCTCCGGCACGGGGATGCTGAGCGCGCGCAGCTGCTCGAAGGGGTTCATGAACTCGCGGTTCTGCCGGATCTTTCCGTCGTCGAGCAGGAACGCGTGCAGGAAGTGGTTCTCGTAGTAGCCCTCGGGATAGCCCGGGAAACGGATCTTTCCGTGGCCGTCGCACTCGGCCCAGATCCTGTTGGGGTCCTGCGTCTCGAAGATCTCGATGTTGTACCACTCCCAGTCGGGGAAGCAGGCCAGCGACCACACGGCGTGCTCGGCCAGCCGGTCCCGGCCGCGAATGACGATCGGCGCCCCCGTGTCCGTGGTCCACAGGCCGCCGCAGCCGTCGGGTGTGAACAGCTCGTGCCGGCGCAGCCGGTCCTCGCCGGTGGTGTGCAGATAGGTCTCGACGGTGGCGCGGTTCTTGCGTCGAAGTTCGGCCGCGTCGGTGAAACCGCTGGTCGCAACGGCGTCGGGCATGGCGTCTTCCCCCTGTGAGGCGTGGACAACGGAGCAGGCCTGAGTGCGATCGTCCCGGCGTCGGCTCGGCAACGGGTGGGCAATCGGTGGTGGTTGAGTCGTGCATGCCCTGACGCACGGTGGAGCGGTCGCGGCCGAAATCCATTCGACAGTTCGACGGGGGGAGCTGCGACACTGGCGACGATGGACGACATGAGGCGTTTTCGTGAGGCGGCAGTCGCATGGGCGGCCGGGGGCCCCGGAGCCGAGGTGGCCGCCACGACCGCCCAGGAGCTGGCAGACCGGGCAGGCCTGCGTACGGTCGTCCTGGTCGAGGGCGGCAGCGACCGGGCCGCGGTGGAGTCACTTGCCGCCCGTCGTGGCCGCCGGCTCGACGCGGAAGGTGTGTCGGTCGTACCGCTCGGGGGTGCGACGAGCATCGGACGGTTCCTGGGGCTGCTGGGCCCCCAGGGTCTCGATCTCCGGCTCGCGGGCCTGTGCGACGCGGGGGAGGAGGGCTACTTCCGTCGCGCTCTGGAACTGGCCGGACTCGGGGCCGCCGACGACCGGACCGCTCTGGAGCGGCTCGGATTCTACGTGTGTGTGGCCGATCTGGAGGACGAGCTGATCCGTACGCTCGGCGCGGACGCCGTGCAGTACGTGGTCGGGACGGAGGGCGAGTTGCGTTCGTTCCGTACATTCCAGAAGCAGCCCGCCCAGCGGGAGCGCACGGTGGAACAGCAGCTCCGCCGCTTCATGGGCACCCACAGCGGCCGCAAGGCACAGTACGCGCGCTCACTCGTCTGGGCGCTGGATCTCGACCGCGTGCCCGAGCCGTTGGACTGCCTGCTGGCGCACGTGAGTTGATCACGCGCGTACCCGCGCGGGCCGTCCTGCCGGGCGTCCGGCTGCCGGGCTTCGCAGCTCTTTCACTCGTGCCGGTGGTCTCGGGCGGTGCGGCTGTCGGAGGGCCGGTGCACTGCGGCAGGGTGGGTGGATGCGTCAGCGGATCATGCTCGCCGGTCTCCTCGTCCTCGCCCTGCTGTGTGCCGCGGGGTGCGTGTCCGTGCTGCCCGGGAACAGACCGGCAGCACCCCGTCCGACGCCGGCGGGGGACCGGCCTCCGTCCCAGCTCGCCTCGTGGCAGCCGCAGCAGCCGCCGGCTCGCGAGACGCTGGGACAGACCGGTCCCAAGACGCCGAACGGCCCGGCCGGGTCGGCGCGTCCGGACGGCGAGCCCGTGTCGGTGCCGGGACATGCCGTACCGGTTCCGCCCGCCCGGCGGGCACACACGCCCCAGCGGAAGGTCCACCGGCCGAGGGCGGTGCGGCCGCATCCGAGGGTGCGTCCGGCCCGGCCGCCGGTGAACTACGACATGGGCCGCCTGTGCCGCGCATCGGACGGGGTCACCGATCCGGCCGTCACCGCCCTGTGCCGCGACGCGTACGGACACTGACCGCTCGGACGGGTCATGCGGCTTCGTCGAGATGCGCGAAGACCACCACGTTCTCGGTGTAGTCCTTGGCCTTGCGGTCGTAGTCGCCGCCGCAGGTGATCAGGCGCAGCTGTGCGTCCGGAGCGTCGGCGTACACACGTTCGTTGGGGAAGTCCGCCTTGCTGAAGCTCTCGACCGAGTCGACGACGAACGACGCGGTCGAGCCGTCCTCCCGGCGGATGTGGATCTTGTTGTCCTTCTGCAGCGCGCTGAGCACAGCGAACACGGCGGGGCCGGTCATGGTGTCGACATGGCCGGCGACGATGGCCGTCCCGCGCTGCCCCGGTGTGACGCCGTCCTTGAACCAGCCGACCAGGTTGGCGTCGTCTGCCGGTGGCGCCTCGAGCTGTCCCTTCGTACCGATGGAGAGTCCGGTGAAGGGCGCGTCGACGCCGATCACTGGGATCGACAGACGGGTCGGCTTGGAGGGTGGCAGCTCTGCGTAGCTCTCCTCGGCGGCAGTCGGCGTCGACATCGGCGTCGGCGCCGCGGCGGCCGCGGGAGGCGTGGCCGTGGGCATGCCCTGTGCCGAGGTGTCGAGCGAACCGCCGATCAGCAGGATGCCCAGCCCGACGGCAGCGGCAGGCCACAGGAATTGGCGTCCGACTCGCTGCGTGGCACGAGCGGACCACGACGAGCCTTCGACGGGGGGCAACTGGCCGGCCATGAGTGCGCCTCTCCTTCTGGGAAGATGCCGTCCCCACACGGAGACGTGCCGATTGGTGCTTCGAGGACGCCGGTGCCGTGGCCGCCTTCGAGGACGGCCACGGCAGTACGGCTTATGCGTGTCGGAAGGTCAGGCCGCGGCAGAACCGGCCGCGCGACGGCGGCGCACCATGAAGGCGCCCGCACCCAGGCCACCGAGGAGCAGAATCGTGCCGGCAGCCGCGCTGCTGCCGGACACCGCCAGGCCGCCACCGCCGGTGTGCACGCCGCCCTTGGGCTTCTCGTGGTTCCACGACGGCTTCTCCGACTCGTCCTTCTTCCACGACGACGGCTTCTCCGAGTCGTCCTTCGAGGACTGGCCGTAGCCGCTGCCGCTGTCCTTCTCCCAGTCGTCGCTCGAGTTCACGGCGAGAGCGCCACCGCCGGTGTGCACGCCGCCCCACGGCTTCTCGTGCTTGCCGCCCTCGTGGTCCTTCTCCTTGCCACCCTTCTCGGCCTTGCCGGCCTCTTGGTCCTTCTTCTCCCAGTCGTCGCTCGAGTTCACGGCGAGAGCGCCACCGCCGGTGTGCACGCCGCCCCAGGGCTTCTCGTGCTTGCCGCCCTCGTGGTCCTTCTCCTTGCCACCCTTCTCGGCCTTGCCGGCCTCTTGGTCCTTCTTCTCCCAGTCGTCGCCCGAGGTCGCGGCGAGAGCGCCACCGCCGGTGTGCACGCCGCCCCAGGGCTTCTCGTGCTTGCCGCCGTCGTGGTCCTTCTCCTTGTCGCCCTTCTCGGCCTTGCCGGCGTGGTCGCTGCTCGAGGAGGAGCCGCTGTCCTTCTCCCAGTCGTCGCCCGCCGTCATGGCGTAGGCAGCGGGTGCGGAAATCATCAGGGCCGACGTGACGGCGGCCGAGGCGAGCAGAATGCGGGCAGAGCGCATGACCAATCCTTCCGCCGCAGCTGCGAAGGCTGACACATCGTCGGCTCATCTGTCCGCAGCAGCGACATGATCTACCGTCAGCCCGCTTTCGGAGGCACACCACTTGGGGAGTCCGCTTCGGAGCGCTTTCTTGATCCTTTCGAGTGGTGTGCGGAACTTATTCACTCGATGGATGGCACGCCACGCCGAGGCGATGTTTCACCGTCCACTCGCAGCCGGTGCTATGCCGAGCACATCGGGCGACGAGGCCGGACGGGGCGGGTGGAGGCATGGGCGCGGTGGGGAATCCACGGCCCGGCGGTACGCACGGGGGGAACGAACCACCGGGCCGGGATGATCAGTATAGCCTTCAACTACCCTTGTGCAGAACGGGTGTTGCCACTGATCAGTCGCTCCGTCGGAAACCTGTGGGCCGCGGCGGCATGCCCGACGCGGAGCGGGGGTAGGGCTGACCGTGGCTCTCGTGCGGGAGCTGGGGCGTGCCCGGTGGCTGGGCTGGTCCCGGGCGTGGAACAGAGAAGGATGTATTTCCGAATGGCCAGTGGCACCGTTAAGTGGTTCAACTCCGAAAAGGGCTTCGGCTTCATCGCCCAGGAGGGCGGGCCGGATGTCTTTGCCCACTACTCCGAGATCCAGGGCAACGGCTACCGGGAACTGACCGAGGGCGAACGCGTCACCTTCGACATCGGGCAGGGCCAGAAGGGCCCGCAGGCGCAGAACATCGTTCGCGGCTGAACCAGGCGTTCCTGTGGGGCTGCAAGCACCTGCTTGCAGCCCCACAGGCATGTCCACGTCCGTCCCGGACGCACGCCACCACCCCGGCGCTCGCTGAAGCCCCCGCCTTCCGCGGCGGCCATCCGTCTGGCCCATCCCCGCGCGCGCCAGCCCTCACCTCCCACGAAGGTGAGGGCATGGCAGAGACAGGTGAGCGGCGCAAGAAGTCGTCCACGGCCGGTTCCTCCCACGACCGGCCGGTGCGAGGAGCCGAGGACGCCGCGCGGCGCGCCTGCCGGACGCTGGGCCGGCTGATCGACCATCCCGCCGAAGGCGTTTCGGCGGTGCGCCGGTCGGACGACGGCTGGACCGTCGACGTCGACGTGCTGGAACTGGCACGGATCCCCGACACCACCAGCCTGCTCGCCACCTACGAGGTCGAGCTCGACAACGAGGGCGAGCTGCTCCAGTACCGCCGGACGAGCCGGTACCGCCGGGGCTCGGCCGACAGCTGACCCTTCCGCTGCGCGGATCACCCGAGAGGATCCCTCTTCCATGACCACATACAGCGACGAGGTCGTGTGCGCGCCGCGCGCCGGCACGCTCTACGACGTCCTGGAACTCATCCTCGACCGCGGCATGGTCATCGACGTGTTCGTCCGGGTGTCCCTGGTCGGCATCGAGATCCTCAAGATCGACGCCAGAGTGGTCGTGGCGAGTGTCGACACCTATCTGAGGTTCGCCGAGGCCTGCAACCGCCTGGACCTGGAGAACGACTCGCGCAGCAGGACGGTGCCCGAGCTCTTCGGCGGAGCAGGCATAGCCGGCAAGGCGGGCGCGAAGCGCACCGCACGATCCCTCGGCGACAAGGTCAAGGGAGCCCTCGGCGCCGGTCACGACGACGATGACGAAGACGACGACAGCCAGGAGGAGGAGGAGTCGCGCGCGACGAGCAGGCGCTCTTCGTCCCGGACGCGCGAGAGCAGTTCCCGCAGCCGCGAGCGCACCACCCCGTCCCGCTCACGGCGCCGCAGTCAGGAGGATTGATCCGTGGCCGTCGACCCCCGTCCCGAGCACGGCGTGTACGTGTACGCATGCGTCCGTGCCGGGCAGCCGGCTCCGAAGTGCCCCGGTGTGGGTGCCACAGCGGTACGCATGCTGACGGCGGGGGACCTCGCCGCGGCGGTCTCCCAGGCCCCGCCCGATCTGCGCGCACGCCGCCGCGATCTCCAGGCCCACCAGGACGTCCTGAGCGAACTGGGCGCGGGCGGAGCCGTCCTGCCCATGCGGTTCGGTGTGATCGCCGCCGACGAGGACGCCGTGCGGGCAGGTCTCACGGCGCGCCGCGCCGAGTACGCCGAGCAGTTGGCGACCCTCGACGGCCGGGTGGAGATGAATCTCAAGGGCACCGTGGTGCCCGACTCCTTCGACGACCTCGTCCGCGCCGACAGCCGGCTCCGGGCGCTCGCTCTGCAGGCCCGGCGCAACCCCGGATACCAGGTGAACGTACAGCTCGGCGAAGCCATCGCCGCAGGCGTGCAACGACGGGCGGAGCGGGCAGCCGACGACGTACTGGCACGCCTCACCGGTCTCGCCGAGCGAACGGTGAACGGCGAGATGTCCGGTGACACGGTCCTCAACGCGTCGTTCCTGCTGGCCGTCGACGACATTCCGGGGTTCCGCGCCGCGGTGACCGAGGAGGCCCAACGCCATGGACGCCGCCTTGCGCTGAGTCTCACCGGCCCCCTGCCCTGCTACAGCTTCGTCGCCGACAGCGCCACACCGGCAAGGGCATGACATGGGCCTCCTGAGCGAAGTGCTGCTGCTGCCCCTTGCACCCGTGCGCGGGGTGCTGTGGGTGGCGCAGTGCGTCGCGGACGAGGCCGACCGCCAGCTCCACTCTCCCGAAGCCATTCGCGCGCAACTCGCCCAACTGCACCGCTCCCTGGACGACGGTGCGATCGACGAGGAGACCTTCGAACGGGAGGAGGAGCGACTCCTCGACCTGCTGGAAGGACGGAGGGGGTGCCGCGAGGTCGGCGACCGCGCCACGACACACACCCTGGCCTTCGGACATCCACCAGCCGCAGCCCCCAGCGACCCGGGATCACGCCGATGAACGACAGCAGCAAGGCCGCACTGGCAGCCGCCGTGGCAGGCGGCTATGTACTGGGCCGCACACGCAAGGCGAAGATGGCCATCGCGCTGGGCACCTACCTCGCAGGCCGCAGATTCGGACTGACCCCGAAGGAACTGCTGAGCCAGGGGCTGTCCCGGCTCATGGAGACGCCGCAGTTCGCGCAACTCAGCGACCAGGTGCGCAACGAGCTGCTCAGCGCGGGCAGATCGGCGGTGTCGGCCGCGGCGGAGCGGCAGATGTCGGCGCTGGCCGGCTCCCTGCGCGGCCGCACGGAGGCGCTGCGCGACCCGGACCGCGACCGCCAGGAGGAAGACGAAGAAGACGAGTACGACGAGGAAGAGCCGGACGAGGGCGACGAGGAGGAGCCGGACGAGGAGGAGCCGGACGAGGAGGAGCCGGACGAGGAGGAGCCGGACGAGGACGAGGAGCCGGAGCGCCCGGCCCGCAAACGGCCCCCTGCCAAGAAGGCCTCCCCGAGCAGGCGTCCGCCCGCGAAGAAGACGGCGGCCAAGAAGGCAGCCGCCAAGAAGAGCGCCCCGCAGCGCACGCCGAAGAAGTCCGCTGCCAAAAAGACCACGGCGAAGAAGACCACGGCCAAGAAGGCAGCGGCGAAGAAGACGTCAGGCTCGGCGGCGAGCATGAAGTCCGCTTCCGGACGGTCTGCGCGGCGGGAGAGGTGAGCGGCGGTGGCCCAGCAGTCGAAGCGACGACAGGGCGATGACCAGCGCGGCGACACCGGCACGTCGCCCTTCGAGCAGCTCAAGGACGAACTGCTCGACTACCTCGAAGCCCGGGCTCAGGAACTCGCGGACCGAACCGGCGGCAAGGTCGGCGACCTGACCGGCCGGCTCACCGACGCGGCCGAAGGCGGCGGTCTGGCAGAGCTGGGCGGTCGTGTGCTCGGCGGCGACTCCCCGCTGAAGGCCACGGTCGCGCAGACGGCCAAGACTCTCAAGGACAAGGCCGTGGGCAAGGCGAAGGAAGCACTGGGCGGCGGTGGTGGCCGTAAACCGGGCGACACCAAGGTCACCAACATCGTCGAGGTGGTCGACATCGGCGTACCGCTGCGCACCGTGTACGACCAGTGGACGCAGTTCGAGGAGTTCAGCAGCTTCACGAAAGGCGTCCGCAGCGTCAGCAAGTCCGACGAGATCGAATCCAACTGGAACGTCAAGGTCGGTCCCTCCAGCCGGAGTTGGAAGGCCACCGTCGAGGAGCAGGTGCCCGACGAACGGATCGTATGGACGTCCGAAGGGGCGAAGGGCTCCACGAAGGGCGCCGTTTCCTTCCACCGGCTCGGCCCCCGCCTGACGCGGATCGTGGTCGTCGTCGAGTACTACCCCGCCGGGTTCTTCGAGAAGACCGGCAACCTCTGGCGCGCCCAGGGCCGCAGGCTGCGCCTGGATCTCAAGCACTTCGCACGGTACGTGACCCTCAACGCCGACGAGGAGGTCGAGGGCTGGCGCGGCGAGATCCGCGAGGGCGAGGTCGTGCGCTCGCACGAGGAAGCGATGGAGGACGAAGCCGCAGACGGTGAGTACGACGAGGACGCAGCGTACGACGAGGACGAGGCCGATGAAGAGGACGAATATGACGACGAAGACGAAGCCGAAGAAGATGGCCAGGCCGAAGAGGAAGACGACGAATACACCGACGAGGACGAGGCCGGCGGGGCCGACGAAGACGCTGAGGACGAGGCCGACGAAGAGCCTGAGGAAGAGCCCGCCGCTCGACGCCGTCGTCGTCGCTGACCCGGGCGGGACCGCATGGTGACCGGCATGGAGACGTGGGACACCGCCCCGCGCCCCCTGCAACAGGGAACGACCACCACCAACCTCGCCGATCTGCTGGAGCGAGTGCTGGACAAAGGCATCGTCATCGCCGGAGACATCAAGATCGATCTGCTGGACATCGAACTGCTGACGATCCGTCTCCGGCTCTTCGTCGCCTCGGTCGAGACCGCCAAGAAGGCCGGCATCGACTGGTGGGAGACCGACCCGGCCCTCTCCTCCCGGGCCGCGAAGAACGCGCTGGCCGAGGAGAACGAACAGCTGCGCGCCCGGCTGCGGGAACTCGAACCGGCCGATGACACCGACGAGCACACCCGACTGCGGGAGGCCCGCCGATGACCACCACCGGCCTCGACCGCACGACACCCTCAGCGGCACCCGTCGCACCCGCCGCGACGGCGACCCTGACGTATGTCTTCGCCGTGTGCCGCACCGCCGACCCGGACACCCTCGCGGCAACCGCCGGTCACGCCGGGGGAGGCCCTCTGCGCCTCCTCGCGCTCGGCCGGCTCGCGCTGCTGGTCCAGGACGTGCCGGCGGAGGCCTTCTCGGAGGAGGAGCTGCGCCGACGGCTCGGGGACCGCGCCGACCTGGAGCGCTGCGCCCGCGACCATCATGCCGCCGTCGTAGCCGCCGGGGTCTCGGGGCCTGTCGTCCCGTTCCCGCTCGCGACGCTGTACCGCAGCGACCGGCGGGCCGTCGAGGCACTCAGCAGTGGCGAAGGCCGTTTCACCGAACTGCTCGACCGACTCGCGGGTCATGTCGAATGGGCCGTCAAGGTCCATCTGTCGCCGACCGCGGCGCGGCCGGAACCCGTGACACGGGAGCCCCGGGAGACTCCCGGCGGCGGCACGGGACGCGCTTACCTCAGCCGGGTGAGCGGTCGCCAACGTCGGGCCGACGAGGAGCGCCGGACCGCACTGGAGGCAGCCGAACGCATCGACCGCGCGCTCCGGCAGCACGCCTCGGCCGCCGTACGCCACCGTCTGCACAGCCCGGAACTCACCGGCAGGGGCAATGCGCAAGTGCTCAATGCCGCCTATCTCGTCGCCGAGAACGCCCACCCGTCGTTCGCCCGGGCGCTGACCGAGCTCCGCACGACGCGGGACCTGGCCTGCGTCGAGATCGATGTGACCGGACCCTGGGTGCCGTACTCCTTCACCGAAACCGGCGGGGAGGAGACACCGTGACGACGCCTGTCGAACCGCCTTCCGGCTACGGCACGCTCCCGCATCCCGTCCCCTGGGAAGGTCCCGAGCGGCTCAGCCCGATCGGGGTGCCCCTGGTCGACCTGCTGGACCGGGTCCTGGCCACCGGCGTCGTGGTGAGCGGCGACCTCGTCCTCGCCCTGGCGGACGTACCCCTGGTACGTATTTCGCTCCATGCCCTGCTGTCCTCGGTCAGCGACCGTGTGCCCGCGCCCTGGCCCGACGGAGGACCGCTGTGACGGCGACCCGCAACAGGCCCGCGACGCCGGCCGAGGCGATCGGCCTCCGGCCGGAACCACGGCTGGACCTGGACACGGAGACCGCCGCCCGGGACCTGGCCGGACTCGTCCTGACGGTCGTCGAGCTCCTCCGTCAGCTCATGGAACGCCAGGCCGTTCGCCGCTTCGACGACCAGAGCCTGACCCCGGAGCAGGAGGAGCGCATGGGCACGGCGCTGATGCTGCTCGACGATCGCATGGACGAGCTGTGCGCACGTCACGGTCTGCAACGCTCGGACCTGAACCTCGACCTCGGTCCGCTGGGGTCCCTGCTGCCCGACGCATAGCGGCACGGCCCGTCACCGGCGGGAGGCCGTTTCCCCCGCGTACTTAATGGATCACTGCAAGCACTCTCAGATAGCGTCACGGTATGAGCCATCCACATCCAGAATTGAAAGCCGCACCTCCGCTGCCCCCGGGAGGACTGCGGGTAGTCGCTCTCGGCGGCCTCGGCGAGATCGGCCGCAACATGACGGTCTTCGAGCACGCCGGAAAGCTGCTGATCGTCGACTGCGGCGTGCTGTTCCCCGAAGAGCACCAGCCCGGGGTGGATGTGATCCTTCCGGACTTCACCTCGATCCGGGACCGGCTCGACGACATCGTGGCCATCGTCCTCACCCATGGGCACGAGGACCACATCGGCGGTGTGCCGTACCTGCTGCGTGAGCGGTCCGACATTCCCGTCGTCGGTTCGAAACTCACGCTCGCGTTCCTGGAGGCCAAGCTCAAGGAGCACGGCATCCGGCCGCGCACGGTGCGGGTGCGTGAGGGGGACCGGCGGGGGTTCGGACCGTTCGACTGCGAGTTCGTGGCGGTCAACCACTCCATTCCGGACGGTCTCGCGGTCGCCATCCGCACCGGTGCCGGGATGGTGCTGCACACCGGTGACTTCAAGATGGACCAGTTCCCCCTGGACGAGCGGATCACGGATCTGCGGGCCTTTGCCCGGCTGGGCGAGGAGGGGGTCGACCTGTTCCTCACCGACTCCACCAACGCCGAGGTGCCCGGCTTCACCACCTCCGAGGTGGAGCTGAACCCGGCCATCGAACAGGTGCTGCGGACGGCGCCACGGCGGGTGATCGTCTCCAGTTTCGCCAGCCATGTGCACCGTATCCAGCAGGTGTTGGACGCGGCGCACCAGCACGGCCGCAAGGTCGCCTTCGTGGGCCGGTCCATGGTCCGCAACATGGGTATCGCCCGCGAGCTCGGCTATCTGAAGGTTCCGTCCGGTCTGGTGGTCGGCCTCAAGGAGCTGGAGAAGCTGCCCGATCACCAGATCACGCTGGTGTGCACCGGTTCCCAGGGCGAACCGATGGCGGCACTGTCGCGCATGGCCAACCGTGACCACATGATCCGTATCGGCAAGGGCGACACCGTTCTCCTCGCCAGCTCCCTGATCCCGGGCAACGAGACCGCCATCTACCGGGTCATCAACGGCCTGACCAGGTGGGGCGCCAACGTCGTCCACAAGGGCAACGCCAAGGTGCATGTCTCGGGTCACGCGAGCGCCGGTGAGCTCGTGTACTGCTACAACATCGTCAAGCCCCGGCATGTCATGCCGGTGCACGGTGAATGGAAGCACCTGCGGGCCAATGCCGACCTGGCCATCCGTACAGGCGTCGACCCCGACCGGGTGGTCATCGCCGAGGACGGTGTCGTGGTCGACCTGGTCGACGGGCGGGCGTCGATCACGGGCAAGGTTCCCGCGGGCTATGTCTATGTGGACGGAATGACGGTCGGCGGCGCCACCGAGGCATCACTCAAGGACCGTCTGACGCTCGCGGCCGAAGGTGTGGTCACCGTGGTGGCGATCGTCGACGCCGACACCGGTGCGCTGGCGGAGACCCCCGACTTCCTGGCCCGCGGATTCGTCCATGACGACACGACCTTCGAACCGGTCGTCCCCGTGATCGAGAAGACGCTGGCCAAGGCCGCCGAGGAAGGCGTGGGGGACGCGCATCAGCTCGAACAGCTCATCGCCCGCGCCGTGGCGGCCTGGGCGTTCCGCACCCACCGTCGCAAGCCCCTCATCATCCCGATCATCATCGACGCCTGACATGTCGCCGGTCCGTGACATCCCGTCGGTCTCAGGGCGCCTTCGGCGGTGAGGCGCCCACGTCCGCGCCGGTCAGCCGCAGCTGCAACCAGCAGGAGAGCCTCACATCGGGATGGTCGAGGTCGATCCCGAACAGCTCTCCTGCGCGGCGGAGGCGGTACTTGAGGGTGTTCGGGTGCACGGTGAGCCGCTTCGCGGCCTCACCGACGTGGCCCACGGCGTCCAGCCATGCGGTCACCGAAGCCGCGTACTCGGTGTTCCGGGCACGGTCGTGCTCGACCATGGCATCGATCCCGGGATGGCGCAGTCGCGGGCGGCGGGCCAGCTCGTCCGCGAAGTGCAGCAGCAGCACCTGGGCATGCGTGTCCGCGAGACCGGCGACCACGGGGGCGCCCTCGGACCCGGTGGTCACCCGCAGGACGTCGTCCACCTCGCTGCGCAGGTCGGGCAGGTGCGCCGGGCCGTCCGCGGGGGAGCTGACCGCCGCGTGCAAGGGCGTCCCGAGGATGCGGCCCAGAGCGGCTGTCGCCTGCTCGGCGAGCCGGCGGGCCTCTGCCGGGCCGGTCCCGGGAAGCAGGGTGTAGACCGTACGGCCGACGGTGGCCACAGCCGCTTCTCCGTGCACGGCGGCCCAGTGCCGCGCGGCCGCCGCGCCCAGCCGGACGGCCGCCGGGCCCGTGCGGTCCAGACCGTACGCGGCCGGCGCGAAACCGAGCAGCGTCACCGGGGTGCCTTCGGACAGGCCGAGCCGGAACCGCGTCTCCTGTGCGGTGCCGTCGCCACGGAGTGCCGCCCGCAGCGCGTCCTCGCGGGCCTGCAGGTCGAGCTCGGCCGAGCTGCGACGCCGCAGCATGTGCAGGGCGGCCAGCCGCGCGCCGTCCAGGAGCGCCCGGTCACCGGCTTCGTCCAGGGCGCTCTCCCCCTCGATCGCCCAGATGGAGCCCAGCGGCAGTTGTCCCGCCCTGATCGCTGCCGCGGCGCGGGGCAGCTCGTGGGCGGCGATCACCGGCATGCGGACGACACCGGGTGCCGAGAGCACCTCCCGGTACTGGCGCAGCTGCTCGGGGTCGTCGGGGACCCGCCGTTCCAGAATGCCGCGCCGGCGCAGTTCATCGATGCGCTGGCCCGGAATCGTCGAGTACGCCAGAACCCGGTGATCGAGATCTTCGATCGCCACGGAACCCCCGATGACCGCGGCGACGGCGTTGGCCAGGGCGAACAGCTCCTCGCTGGTGCCGTCCAGGCCGGAGGTGTTTGGCGGATCCGTCATCTCCATGCCCGGACTCTAGGCGATCCTGCCAACGACGGGGACCGGCGGCGGCCCCAGCATGGTGCGAACCGCCTCACGAGCAGCACCGGCAAGGAGAACCATGGTTCCCGGGACCTCGACGCCCGTCCGCCACCCGCACGGCGAAACGCCTCACGGCGTCCCGTCCAGTGAGCCGTCGTACGACGACCTGCTTGGCCTCTTCCCGCGCGGCACCACGACCGGGCCGGACGGTGCGCTGCTGATCGGCGGGTGTCCGGTCACCGAGCTGGCCGAGCGTCACGGCACCCCCGCCCTCCTGGTCGCCGAGGGCGCGCTGCGCCACCGCGCCCGCCAGTACGCGGACGGACTCGCCGCCCGGCGGCCGGGCTCGACCGTGGCCTTCGCCTCCAAGGCCTTCCCGTGTACCGCGGTCTACCGCTTGCTCGCCGAGGAAGGACTCGGCATCGACGTGGCGAGCGGAGGCGAACTGGCGCTCTCCCTGGCCGCAGGCGCGGACCCGGCGCGCCTCATCGTGCACGGCAACGCCAAGACCGACGCCTACCTCCGCGCCGCCGTGGAGGCCGGCGCCGGTCATGTCGTCGTCGACAACCCCGACGACATCGACCGACTGGAACGCATCCTCGGCGACCTCCCGGGCCACGCGCAGTCCGTGCTGGTCCGGGTCACCCCGGACATCCGCCCCGACACCCACGAAGCGGTCTCCACCGGACAGCGTGGTTCGAAGTTCGGTCTGCTGCTGCCCCAGGCCCGCGAGGTGATCGCGCGTCTGCGCGGGAGCGACCGGCTGCGGCTCGACGGGCTGCATGTGCACGTGGGCTCGCAGATCCTCGACATCGAGCCGTTCGTCCAGGCGGTGGAGGCAGTGGCCGAACTCGGAGAGTTCGATGTGTACGACCTCGGGGGCGGGCTGGGCTCCCGCTACACGTACGACGACCGGCCGCCGCACATCGACGCGTACCTGGACGCGCTCACCACTGCTGCCGACGCGCTGCTGCCCGCCCGGGCCCGCGTCGTCATCGAGCCCGGACGTTCCATGGTCGCCGAGGCGGGTGTCTCGCTCTACCGCGTCGTCACGGTCAAACACGGCGGCGGCGAGACCTTCGTCGCGGTGGACGGCGGCATGGGCGACAACCTCGAAGTCGCCCTGTACGGACAGCGGTTCGAGGCCACCGTCGCCACCAGGGTCGGCGGCGGCACCACCTGCCGGCTCGTCGGCAGGCACTGCGAATCCGGCGACATCCTCGGCGCGGGCGTACCGCTGCGCGACCCGCGGCCCGGTGACCTGATCGCCGTACCCGTCACCGGCGCCTACACCTATGCCCTGTCCAACAACTACAACGGCGCACGCCGTCCCCCGGTGGTCTTCTGTGCCGACGGCAGCTCCCGCGAAGTGGTGCGCCGCGAGACCTACGACGACCTGATGCGCCGCGACGTCCTCTGACGACGACGCAGCCGCCCCGACCACCACACCACACACCCCATCCCTGGAACGAGGCCGCCATGAGAGCCGCTGTGTCCCTGCGCCACCAACTACTGCGACGCAAGCCGGTCGGGACGTTCCTCGCGGACGCCGAGGAGTCGGTGGACGGCGGCGGTCTGCGCCGCACCGTGGGCGCATTCCAGCTCACGATGATCGGCATCGGGGCCACCATAGGCACCGGGATCTTCTTCGCCCTCGGTTCGGCCGTTCCCGAAGCCGGCCCCGGTGTCGTCGTCTCGTTCGGCATCGGCGCGGTGACAGCCGCCCTCACCGCCCTGTGCTACGCCGAACTGGCCTCCGCCGTACCGGTCTCCGGGTCGTCCTACTCCTACGCCTACGCCACGCTGGGCGAGTTCGCCGCGTACGCCGTCGGCTGGTGTCTCCTCCTGGAGTACGCCGTCTCCGGCGCGGCCATCGCGGTGAGTTGGGGCCAGTACCTCAACGACCTGACCCAGCGCCTGTTCGGCGTGCAGATGCCGGCAGCCGTGTCCGCACCGCCCGGCGACGGCGGATACCTCAATCTGCCGGGTGCGGTACTGGTGTTGCTGTGCTGCGTACTCCTGGTGCGCGGTGCCAAGGAGTCCGCGATCGTCAACACCGTGATGGTGCTGCTCAAGCTGGCGGTACTGGCGCTCTTCGTGGTGCTGGGTGTCACCGGTTTCGACTCGGCGAACCTGCACCCCTTCGCGCCCATGGGTATGGCGGGCATCGGCGCCGCGGCCTCCACCGTCTTCTTCTCCTTCATCGGCCTCGACGCCGTCTCCACCGCGGGGGAGGAGGTACGCAACCCCCGTCGCACCCTTCCGCTCGCGATCATCTGCGCGCTTCTCGTGGTCACCACGGTGTATGTCCTGGTGGCGTTCGTGGGCGTCGGTGCCCAGCCTTGGACGGCGTTCGCGGGCCAGGAGGCGGGACTGTCGGAGATCCTGGCGAACGTCACCGGGGCGGGCTGGCCCGGTGTGGTGCTGTCGGCAGGCGCGGTGCTCTCCATCGTGAGTGTCACGCTCGTCGTGCTCTACGGGCAGACCCGCATCCTGTACTCCATGGGCCGCGACGGCATGCTCCCCGCGGCCTTCCACCGGGTCGACCGCCGCACCGGAACCCCGGTCCTGGGAACGGTCATCGTCGGTGTGTTCGTGGCGGTGCTGGCCGCGGTGTTCCCTCTGGACATCCTGGCCGATCTGACCAGCCTGGGCACGCTGGTGGCGTTCACCGTCGTCTCGGTGGGGGTCATCATTCTGCGCCGCACGGCACCCGGTCTGCCCCGCGGCTTCAAGGTTCCCCTCTACCCCGTGGTTCCCTTGCTGTCCGTCGCCTTCTGCGGCTATCTGCTCTACGGACTGCCGCTGCCCGCCTACCTCATGTTCGCCTGCTGGCTCGCCGCGGCCCTGGTCGTGTACGTGCTCTACAGCCGTCACCACTCACGCCTGCAGACGCAGATTCCGGGAGCCGGGGAACACGGCGAACCCGAGCGCGCGTCGATGTCGCAGTGACCTGACACGCCGAGGAGAGGGCGGAGCGCAGCTTCGGCCCATCCGAACTGCCGTGTCCCGGCCGGGGGTTGACCCGGCCGGGACCGGAGAGTGGTGTGCCTCAGGGCTGGGCCGGCTTGCCCGCCGAGCCGATCCAGGTCTCGAACAGCGCGTCGAGATCCTTGTGGGACAGTCGCTCCGACAGCCGGATGAACTCCGCGGTGGTTCCGTGCCCGTAGCGGTTGTCGGTGGCCCATGTACGCAGGATGCGCAGGAAGGTCCGGTCTCCGACCGCCCTGCGGAGCTGGTGAAGTGCCATCGCACCGCGGTTGTAGACGGGCTCCTCGAAGATGTGCGCCCCGCTGCCCGGGTCGGCGGGCGGGAAGGCCCACAGGTCGTCGCTCGCCGGGCGGGCGTACAACGCGTCGAATGTCTGCTGCGCGCTCTGCCCGCCGTGCTGCTCCTCGTAGAGCCATTCGATGTAGGTCGCGAAGCCCTCGTTCAGCCAGATGTCCCTCCATGTGGTGAGGGAGACGGAGTTCCCGAACCACTGGTGGGCGCTCTCGTGCACGAGGGTGCTCAGGTCCGGTGCCCGGTCGTACACCGGCCGTGCCTGTGTCTCCAGTGCGTAGCCCACCTCCGGTGCGCGGTCCACGATGGCTCCCGCTCCCTTGAAGGGGTAGGGCCCGAAGAGCTCGCTCTGCCAGGCAAGGACCGACGGCAGTTTCTTGAGTACGGGTGCCGCCGCGGCGGCCTCGCGCGGGTCGACGGCGTTGAAGACCTTCAGGCCGCCCGGTGCGGTGTACTGCTCGACCTTGAACTTGCCGACGGTGGCGGTCGCGAGATACGCGGCCATCGGCTCCGGCTGCCGCCAGCGGAAGGTGGTGCGACCTTGGCTGGTCCGCTGCCCGCGGAAGACGCCGTTGGAGACGGCGGTGTGACTCGAGGGGACCGTGATGGCGAAATCGTACGACGCCTTGTCCTTCGGGTGGTTGTTCGCGGGGAACCAGGTCATGGCACCCTGCGGCTCCCCGGCGACGAACGCCCCGTCGTCGGTGGGGATCCATCCGTCGAGCGAGCCGTCGGGGTCGGTGACCGGCGCCGGAGTACCCGCGTAGGTGACGGTGGTACGGAACTGCCGGCCCTTGGGGAGGGACTTCCGCGGGGTGACGACCAGTTCCTGTCCGTCGCGGCGGAAGGCGGCCTTGTCGTGGTCGACCGTGATGCTCTTGACCGTCAGGCCGTTCAGATCGAGGTTGAAGCGCGACAGCCGCTGAGTGGCCCGCGCGTCGATGACCGCCCGTCCGTCGAGGTGACGCCTACCCGGGTCGTAGCCGAGGGTGAGGTCGTAGTGGCCGACGTCGTAGCCGCCATTGCCCGCGAGGGGGAAGAACGGGTCGCCCACACCGGCCGAGCCCACCGTCGCGGCTGCCGCCGGTCCGGCCGCAACGGCGAGCAGGGCGACGACGGCGACAGGAAGGCCTGTCGCGACGACGGCGCCCCGCCGGGGTGCGGCGGGGCGCCTGACGGGCTGCTGCGGTGGTGGCATCACGGGGACTCCTCAGGGATCGGTGTGATCATAGGAACCCAGCGTAGGCAGCTGCCCACCGCAAAACCGCGTATTGATGTGGCCGCAGGCCGTGACTACTGGTCCACGACTCCGGACTTCACGATCTTGATCGGGGCCCTGGTGGCGCCGGCGCGAGAACCCTGGGCCTCGATGGCCTTGACGACGTCCATGCCCTCGACGACCTCACCGAAGACGACGTGCTTGCCGTCGAGCCAGTCGGTGATGATCGTGGTGATGAAGAACTGCGAGCCGTTGCTGTTCGGTCCGGCGTTGGCCATGGACAGCAGACCCGGCTTGGTGTGCTTCAGCTGGAAGTTCTCGTCGGCGAACTTCTCGCCGTAGATGCTCTTGCCGCCCGTGCCGTTGCCCCGGGTGAAGTCGCCGCCCTGGAGCATGAAGTCGGGGATGACCCGGTGGAAGCCGGAGCCCTCGTAGCCGTAGCCGTGCTCACCCGTGGCGAGCTCGCGGAAGTTCTTCGCGGTCTTGGGGACCACGTCGTCGTACAGCTTGAAGACGATCCGGCCGGCGGGCTCGTCGTTGATGGTGACGTCGAAAAATACGTTGCTCATGGATGCATCCTCACATCTCACCGCGGTGGCGCGCGAATGCACGCGCTACTCACCCCTGTACGGCGGCGTGTCACCTGATGCTGTGTGCTCAGTGGCGCGGTGGCTTGACCGCCGTCTCCAGGAAGAACGTGTCGATGCTGCGTACCGCGTCGATGAAGGCGTCGAGGTTGATCGGCTTGGTGACATAGGCGTTGGCGTGCTGGTGGTACGCCGAGCGGACGTCGTCGGGAGCGGCGGACGTGGTCAGGACGACGACCGGGATGGTGAGGAGCTGGGCGTCGTCCTTGAGCAC
The DNA here is from genome assembly GCA_963836215.1 of uncultured Actinomycetota bacterium. GTDB lineage: Bacteria > Actinomycetota > Actinomycetes > Streptomycetales > Streptomycetaceae > Streptomyces. The sequence goes on along the minus strand of CAWIIU010000005.1, from coordinate 544,524 downwards.
GGCCAGCAGTTCGCGCCCGTTCATACGAGGCATGTTGAGGTCGAGCACGATCAGGTCGGGACGGGCTCTGCCGGCGTCGCGCAGATACTCCAGCGCGGCTATTCCGTCGGTCACCTGGTTGATGGAGCGGGCCATCCCGTGTTCCTGGAAAGCTTCCTCGATCAGCATCGCGTCGGCGGGGTCGTCTTCCACCAGAAGGACGTCGTAGCTGTGGTCGGGGCTGTTCACAGGGTTGTTCCTGTTCTCGCCCCGGAGGGGGGGCGGGTCGGGGGGCCGGCGGTGAAGACGAGACCGGGCCAGCGGCGGCGGGCGCCCTGGCGGGTGATGTACCAGGCGTCGCCGAGCTGCGGATAGCCGGCACCCGCCAGCGCGGCCAGTTCCGCCTCGGCCCGGGCACGGCGTTCCACCGCCCGGCTCAGGTGCGCGAGCACCCGCAGCCGGATCAGCGCGTCCGGCGGCGCGCCGGGACGGGTTGTCCTGTCCGCGGTGGGGGAGCCGTCGGAGAGCTGGTCGGCGATCTGCTGGGTGAGCTGGCGGATCGCGGCGTCGGCGAGCTGGTCGATGTGGTCCTCGTCGAACTGCGGGAGGAGGTCGCCTCGGGCCATGAGGCTCACTGTACGGCCCGACGACAACGTGAGTTGTCGGGGGTCGTCGTGCGGCCTGGTCGCGATGGGGCCCGGTCGCGATGGCCAGGGCGGCCGGGCCGGCGCGCGGTCGCCGCGTCGGGGGGCCGGTGCCACGATGAAAAGCCCTACGCGAAAGGCCGCTCGCCATGACCACAGCCCCGGGGCGGGGGGAGCAGGCCCTGTTCTCCGCGCGGGATCGGGCCGTGATCGCCGCAGCGGCCATCTCCATGCTGCTCGTCCAGATGGACTGGTTCGCGCTCAACCTGATGCTGCCGGAGATCGCGCGGGATTTCAGCACGCCGACCACTGACCTGCAGTGGCTGGTCAGCGGCTACATGCTGTCCCTGGGCGCGTTGATGATCACCGGCGGGCGGGCTGCCGACCTGTACGGAAGGCGCCGGACGCTGGTGGTCGGACTGACGGGGTTCGCCGTCGTCTCGGTCGTGTGCAGCGCCGCACAGAACACGGAGTGGCTCGTGACGGGCCGCTTGGTGCAGGGCGTCACCGCCGCGCTGATCTTCCCCGTCGCCGTGGCGGTCGTGACCGCGTACTTCCGCGACGACCGGCAGGGGCGGGCGGTGGCCACCGTGCTCGCTTTCAGCGCCGTCGGAACGGCCCTGGGACCGTTCGTCGGCGGCGCCTTCGCCGAGCATGTGAGCTGGCGGGCCGTGTTTTTGCTCAATGTTCCGTTCTGCGCCGCCGCCGTGTTCATGCTCCTGCGGCACGTCCCCGAGACCCGCGACGAGCACGCCGCCCGAGGACTCGACGTACGGGGCGTGTGCCTGCTCGGCGGCGGGCTGGCGGGCGTCATGCTGGCGGTCGACCAGGGTGCCCGGTGGGGCTGGGCGTCCCCCGCCACCCTCGTCTGTTTCGTCGGAGGGGCGGCGCTTCTGTGGCTCTTCGGCGCGATGGAGAAACGCACCACCGAGCCACTGCTGGACCTCGGGCTGCTGCGCAACGGCCCCTTCGTCCTGGTCACCGCGGCCGGTTCGGTGTCCAACATCGTCTACTGCCTGACCGCGGTGCTCTCCGCGCTGTACCTGCAGCAGGCCCGGGGCCTGTCACCGCTGGACTCCGGCTTGATCTTCCTGGCCCTGTCCACCGGTACAGGGGCTGCGAGCTTCTGGTCCGGGCACCTGGCCGAACGGTGGCGGCCGGAGTCCCTGATGGCCGTGGGGCTCGCACTGAGCGGCGTCAGCCTGTTCGCCCTGACCTGGGTCACCCCACTGCCGCTCTACACCGCGATCTTCGCCGTCCTCGGGGTCGGTGTCGGACTCGGGTGGGCGCTGACCAATGTGGCGACCCAGTCGTACGTCCCCGCCCCCCGTCTCGCCGCCGCATCCGGGCTGGTCCTGACCTCGCTCGTGCTGCTCGGCGCGGTCGCGGTGGCCGTCGCCTCCACCGCCCTCGAGGCCATCAGCGGGTCCGCGGCCGCGGCCGCGGCCGACGGACCCGCCATCGAGACGGTCCTGCGGGTGACGGCGGCACTGGGCCTGGCCGGCGCCGCCGCCCTCACCCTGCTCGTCAGGCCGGGGCGTCCGGCCGGCCAGGAGCGGTGAACGCGGTCAGGCGATCCGGGTGCCCGCCCCGGCCACCCGTACCCGCATGTCGTCCGCACGCAGCTCCACCGTCAGCACCCCCGGGCGGCCCAGGTCCTCGCCCTGGTGGAGGGTGAGGACCGAGGCCGGGGGAACGAGACCGAGTTCGCGGGCGTACGCACCGAACGCCCCCGCCGCCGCCCCCGTCGCCGGGTCCTCCACCACGCCTCCCACCGGGAACGGGTCGCGGACATGGAAGACGAACTCCGACTCGCGCCACACCAGTTGCACGGTGGTCAGATCCAGGCGGCGCATCAAGGCCTCGAGCCGTGCGAAGTCGTAGGCCAGATCCGCCAGCCGCTCACGGGTCCCCGCCGCCAGCACCAGATGCCGGGCGCCCGCGAAGGCGATACGGGGCGGGAACGCGGGGTCCAGATCGCCTGCCGGCCAGTCGAGCGCGGCCAGAGCCTCCGCAAGGTCGGCGTCCGCGATCTCCTCGATGTGCGGCTCGACCGTGGTGAGCGTGGCGCGCAGCGAACCGCTTTCCTCGCTCACCGTCACCCCCACTGTCCCCGCCCGTGTCGCGAAGACCAGATCGCCCGCGCCGATGCGTTCGCCGAGGGCGACGGCCGTGGCGACGGTCGCGTGGCCGCAGAACGGCACCTCGGCCTTGGGGCTGAAGTACCGGATGGTGAACGCCCGCCCGGGCTCCCCGCCGAGACCGGGCGGGGGCTCGGACAGGAAGGCGGACTCGCTGTAGCCGACCTCGGCGGCGATGGCGAGCATGCCGGCGTCGTCGAGGCCGGCGGCGTCCAGGACGATGCCGGCCGGGTTGCCGCCTCCCGGGTCCTCGGAGAAGGCGGTGTAGTGCAGCACTTCATGCTTCGTCGTCATGATCAGCGGAACACCGGTCCGGGGCACGTTGTTCCGCGAGCGACGCGGCGGCTGCGCGCCCTTCAGCCCAGGACGTTGAGCGCCCCGGGCAGGACCTTCGCGGTCATCGGCAGCATCGCGTCGACCTCGCCGTCGGCCCCGTAGGGGACCGGCCGGTCCGCCTCGACGCGTACCTCGGCGCCTCTGAGGATCTCCACCTGCGGACGGTTGATGTGGGCGCCGGTCTTCAGCTCGTTCATGATGGTGAAGAACAGCCGCTTCGGGGCGTGCTGGATCACCACGACGTCCAGCAGACCGTCGTCGAGACGGGCACTTGGGGCGACGAGTCGTCCGAAGCCGTAGTAGCCGGAGTTGGCCGTCACCACCGTGTAGCCGCGCCGGACGTGGAGTTCCCCGTCCACCGTGATGCGGTAGTTCACCGGCCGCCAGGTGACCACGGCCCGCAGGCCCCCGGCGTAGTACGACGCGGCGCCGCGCAGCAGCCGTGAGGTGTTGGCATGGCGGTTGGCCACCGCGTCGACACCCGCGTACACGCTGCCGAGCACCGCCGTCCTGCCGTGGTACGCCGACTCGACCTCGATGGTGTCGACCTTCTTCGGGGTGCCGTGGAGGAGGACGTCCGCCAGCGCCTCGGGTGTGGTGGGCAGACCCAGCGCGCGGGCGAAGTCGTTGCCCCGCCCGGCCGGTACGAGACCCAGTACGGCATCCGTACCGCTGAGGGCGCCGCCCACGCAGCCGGCCATGCCGTCGCCTCCGACGGCCAGGACGACGCGGTCACGCCCGGCGGCCTTGCGGGCCACCTCGCGGGCGTGCTCCAGGCTGTTGCTGTACTCCGTCTCCAGGTCGGCACCCGCTTCGCGGAGCAGACGGGCGAGGGGGAGCAGCGTCGCGGCTCCGCTCGATCCTCCGGAGGCCGGATTGACGACGGCGGTGAACTGTCGCATGCGTACGCCTTTCGGAAGGCAGAGAACCGGTCAGCGGACGGGGAGGAGAACGCCCGGGTTGAGTGTCCCGGTGGGGTCGAGCCGGGCTTTCACGGCTTGGAGGATGTCGATGCCCAGCGGGCCGATCTCCTCCAGGTACCAGTCGCGGTGGTCGGTGCCCACACCGTGATGGTGGCTGATGGTGCCACCTGCGGCGAGGATCGCGTCGTTGGCGGCCCGCTTGGCCGGGGTCCAGTGGGCGATCGGGTCCGTGCCCTGGGCGGAGACGACGGTGAAGTACAGCGAGGCGCCGGTCTCGTACACATGGGAGATGTGACACATGACCAGCGGCGGTGTGCCCGCGGCGGTCAGTGTCTCGGTGAGGGCGGTTCGGACCGCGTCGTAGAGCGCGGGGATGCCGGACCAGAAGGTCGCGGTCTCCAGCGTCTCGGCGAACGCGCCGGCATCGAGCAGCGCGTCGCGCAGGTAGGGGGCCGAGTAGCGGCCGTGCACCCAGCGGGCGCCGGGCTCCTCGCCGACGAGCTCGCCTCCGCAGGCTTCCAGGACGGTGCGCGCCCTGGCCTGCCGGCGGGCGATGTCGTCCGAGGTGCCCTCGAAGCCGACGATCGCCATGCAGCCACTGTGCGCCGCGTCGCCGGATCCGCCGATCGCGTCGGGCTGGGCCAGTCCGATGAGCGTCTCGGTCTCGTCCGACAGCCGCAGCACCGTCGGCCGGGGGCCGTCCTGGGCGAGCTTGCGCAGGGCCCCGGCTCCGGACTCGAACGTCGGGAAGCGCCAGCCTTCGTAGCCGCGGGCCTCGGGCACCGGGCGGATGCGCACCGTCACGGAGGTGATGATGCCGAACGCGCCCTCGGAGCCGAGCACCAGCTGCCGCAGATCGGGGCCCGCGGCCGAGCGGGGGGAGCGGCCGAGCTCGAGAGTGCCCTGGGGCGTGGCGACGGTGAGGCCGAGAACCATCTCGTCGAAGCGGCCGTATCCGGCGGACGCCTGACCGCTCGAACGGGCCGCGGCGAAGCCGCCGATGGTGGCCCACTCGTAGGACTGCGGGAAGTGGCCGAGCGTGAACCCGCGTGCGGCGAGCAGGGCTTCGGCCTCAGGGGCGCGCAGACCGGGCTGCAGGGTGGCGGTGCGGGAGACCTCGTCCAGGGCGAGCAGCCCGTCCAGCCGGCGCAGGTCCAGGGCGACGAACGGCCCCTGGCCCTCGGGGGCGAGGCCTCCGACGACGGACGTGCCGCCGCCGAAGGGTACGACCGCCACGCCGTGTTCGGCGCAGATCCTCAGGACGGCGAGGACCTCGTCATGGCTTGCGGGCAGCAGAACCGCCGCCGGGACGTCGTCGACCTCGCCGGCGCGGATGCGCAGCAGGTCGGGGGTCGACTTGCCCCGCGTGTGCCGGATCCGGGTCTCGGCGTCCGTACGCAGGTGCCCCGGGTCGCCGAGCGCGTCGGCGAGGGCCTGGCGGACCTCGTCGGCGAGCGGCGATTCAGGGACGGTGATCTCGTCGAGGGTGACCGGTTCGGCCGACTGCGGCTGCACGCCGAGCGCCGTCTGCAACAGCTCGACCACAGAGCCGGGCAGTGGGGCCGCCTTGGCCGGGTCGCCCCAGCCGCTCCACAACATGTCCACGTGGGTTTTCCTCACTGATTGGTACGGCGGCCGTGTCGGTCGGCCTCACTGCCGTTACACTGTGACAGATGACGCCCATTCGTCACAACCATTCGGACGGCGATGCCGTACTCGACGCGGCCCGGGACTGTGTTCTCGCGGTCGGCGTCCGCCGGACCACCCTGACCGACGTGGCCCGGCGGGCCGGCGTGTCCCGTATGACTCTCTACCGGCGCTGGCCCGACGTCCGGAGCCTCGTCGGCGACCTCATGACGCGTGAGTGGATCGCCGTGGCGCAGAACGCGCTGCCCGAGTCCGACCCGTCCGCCCCGACACGGGAGCGCCTCGTCGACGGGCTGGCGGCGGGGGCGCAGGCGTTCCGCGCCCACCAGCTGTATCGCAAGATCATCGACGTGGACCCGGAACTGCTGCTGCCGTATCTGCTCGACCGCAGGGGTGCCAGTCAGGACGCGCTGCTCGGGCTGATCACCACCGCGGTCGAGGAGGGTCACACCGACGGTTCGGTCCGCCGGGACCATCCGGTCAGACAGGCCCGTTCGCTGCTTCTCGTGGTCCAGGCGTTCACGCTCTCGCTGCGCACCATGACCGACGAGAGCGACCCCGACCTCACCGCCGCCGCCTTCCAGCAGGAACTGCGGACCGTCCTGGAGAGGATGCTCGCCCCATGAGCCACACCCCCCGCACACTCGACTCCTCCCTCAATGCCGCGCGGCGCACCCGCGAGCTGATCGAGGTCACCGCCGGAGGCACGGTCGACGTGCTCGTCGTCGGCCTCGGCGCGACCGGCGCCGGCGCCGCCCTCGACGCCGCCAGCCGCGGTCTGTCCGTGGCGGCCGTCGACGCGCACGACCTCGCGTTCGGCACATCCCGGTGGAGTTCGAAACTGATCCACGGCGGACTGCGCTACCTCGCCTCCGGGCAACTCGACGTCGCGCACGAGAGTGCGGTCGAGCGCGGAATCCTGATGGAACGGACCGCCCCGCACCTGGTGCGCCCGGTTCCCTTCGTCCTGCCGCTGACGCCACTCGTGGGGCGGGCCCAGGGCGCGCTCGCCCGCGCGGGGCTGCGGGCCGGCGACGTGCTGCGGGCATCCGCCCGCACCTCGCGGTCCACGCTGCCGGCACCCCGTGCGCTGTCCGCGCGGGAGACCCGGCATCTGGCGCCCGGCCTGCGCCCGGCAGGGCTGCGCGGCGGGCTGCTGTCCTGGGACGGCCAGCTCAGCGACGACGCCCGGCTGGTGACCGCCATCGCCCGTACGGCGGCGTCCCACGGCGCGCGCATCCTGACCCGGGTCCGCGCGCTGGAGTTCGGCGACTCCGTCGTGCGCATCCGCGACGAGCTCACCGGTGAGGAGGGCTTCGTCCGGGCGCGCGCCGTGATCAACGCGACCGGTGTATGGGCGGGCGGCCTGGTCGACGACGTCCATCTGCGGCCGTCACGCGGAACGCACCTCGTGCTGCGCGCCGACGCACTCGGGGGGCTGTCGACCGGACTGCACATCCCGGTCCCCGGCGAGTCCAATCGGTTCGTGCTGGTCCTGCCGCAGGGAGACGGCCGCATCTACGTCGGCCTGACTGACGAACCCGTGGACGGGGACATCCCCGATGTGCCCGAAGTGCCCGAGTCCGACATCGGATTCCTGCTGGATGTACTGGGCTCGGCGCTGGCCGTGCCCGTACCCCGGTCGTCCGTGATCGGCGCGTTCGCCGGCCTCCGGCCGCTACTGACAGCCGGCCCGGGGACGCAGGAGCGCACGTCCGACATCTCGCGCCGACACGCCGTCCTCACCTCCCGGGACGGTGTCGTCACGGTCGTCGGCGGCAAACTCACGACGTACCGCCGCATGGCCCAGGACGCGGTGGACTGCGCCGTACGGACACGCGGGCTGGAGGCGGGCCGGTGCCGTACGGCCACCCTTCCCCTGGTGGGCGCGGCGTCGACGGAGGTCCTGGGGGCACTCGACGCGCCCCGCCGCCTGGTGGAGCGCTACGGTTCCGAAGCCCCCGCGGTACACGCCCTGGGCATCGAGGAGCCGGCCCTGCGGGAGCCCGTCGCCCCGGGCCATCCGGTCACCGGAGCCGAACTGGTGTGGGCCGTTCACCACGAGGGCGCGCTCGACGAGTCGGACATCCTCGACCGCCGCACGCGCATCGGCCTGGTGCACGCGGACCGGGAGGCGGCCACACCGGCGGCACGCCAGGCGCTGTACGCCCATCACTGATCCGGCACGACGGCCCGTGCCGCGCCGGTAGTGCGCGGCACGGGCGGCCGGCTCACTTGCCGACGATGCGCCGTACGTTGTCGATGTCCCCGCAGCCCGCGGCGAGTTCCTCGGCGCGCTTGCGCAGGAAGGCCCGGCCCAACTCGGCGCGGCGCTCATCGGCCACGTTCTTCCGGGCCTCGTTGAGCAGGGTGCGCTCCTCCTCGTCCAGGTGGTGCGTGACGGCCTCGGACAGACTCTCCAGCTTCTCGTCCCACTCGTCGCCTCCGGTGTCGTCGACCTCCAGCAGGGCGAGCAGGGCCTCGTGGCCCTCGTCGTGCTCCTCCGAGCCGTGCTCGACCTCGTCGTTGTCGATGTCCTTGTAGCGCTTGAGGGCCGGATACACCTCGGCCTCCTCCGCCTCGGCGTGCGCGACGAGCAGCCCCGCGAACTCGCGCAGGGCACCCGCGCGGTCCTCGTCGAGGCTGCGCATCCGCCGGAACAGATCCTCCATGGTCCGGTGGTCCTCGAGGATCAGCTCGACCACGTCGTGCGATGGCATGGCGATACTCCGTTCGCAGGTGTCTCGTTGACTGTCGGCCGGACGGCGACCGTGACCGTCCAGAGCGGTGGACTCAGTGCCCGGGGGCCGCCCGATGTGGATAGGGCGCGCCGGACGGCCTGAAGCAGGCCGTCACCATCTTGCTGTTGACGTGCGTGCGGGTCTCCCAGTGGTCGGCAAGGGCGTCGACGATGACCAGCCCTCGTCCCGAGGGCCTGCCGGAGTCGGGTGCGCGGGGTGCGGGCCTGCCGGTGCCCGAGTCGCCCACGGTGACATGCAGACACCGGCCGTCCCAGGTCAGTACCAGCTGGGCGTCACTGTGTGCGTGCACGTGGGCGTTGGTGATCAGCTCCGACACGGTGAGCAGCACCGCGTCCACCGTCTCGGGTGCCTCTTCGGCCCAGCCGAGAGACTCCAGGTGCTCGCGCGCCCACTGGCGTCCTGCGCGTACCCCGCCCGAAGCCGGAAAGGCCTGTGCCCATCCCACTGCCCTCAACGACGTGTCGGCCATGGTCTGCCTCCCGGGGTCGTGGTTGATGACGGCTCGTCACATGACGTCTGCACGCTCCTCATGGAGGGCTCTTCGCACAGGCCCCCTCGCCGCGTTCGCCGCGGAGTGGAGCGTGCGCAGGGCGAGCAGCAGAACCCCGATGTCGTCGAGGTAGACCGGATCGGGAATCAGGTCGACGGGGCTGATGACATAGATGAGCGCTCCCCAGAACGCGGCTTTGTTCTTCAGCGGCACGCCCGCCTCGCGCAGGACCGCACGGGCCCGTATCACCTTGACGACCAGGACGACGGTCACGGCGAGCATGGCCAGGACCGCGAGAGCGGCGAGGATCAGAGCGACCGTCATTTCGGTACTCATGGCGCGGTCTCCTCCGAGGGGGCGTCGGGGCTGTCCCTGACTCATGTGCCCGGCGAAGCGTTGTCTAACGGTGAGTGCCCGTGCTTCCTCCCGGCGGCCCACCCGGTGGGCGGCGCTCAGACCCCTACGGCAGCGTGATGTGGTACGCCTTGCGCAGTGTCTCGTGGACCGTCCAGGTCGTCCGGTCTCCCTCGCGCAGCACGCAGGCGTCGCCCGGGCCGACATCGAACGTGGGGCCGTCCTGGACCGCGATGGTGGCACGGCCGCTGACGACGACGAAGAGCTCGTTCGCCTCGGTGTCGGTCACCACACCCGGCGTGATCTGCCAGATGCCCCGGATGTTCTTGCCGTCGGGCGACTCCCACAGCACCGTTCCGGACACCACGGGGGTGCCCTCCACGATCTGGGCCGGCTCCAGGGGTTCCGGTTCCAGTTCGGCGTCGGGGATGTGCACGGCAAAACTGCTGAACGTCGTCATGACAGTGACGTTAGGCAATGCCGGGCCGGGTGCGGCAGGGACACACTGCCGCCCTCTGAGCACCTGGGAGGACAATGTGACGAGAACCCGCGCGTCCGGTCGCCGTATCGCATGTGGCAGCCGGGGCGGGTGGCACCGGAGCAATGGGTGTGGCCATGGAGGCTCCCGGGAACAGCTGGTCCCAGGGCCACGGGCGCGACGCACATGGCCGGAGCATGTCGATCGTCGGTGGGGCCGGCCGGATCGGCACTGACCGATGCGGCCAGGGAGCAGGACATGAACAGCGCCGGCGTACTGGCGGACGCCTTCGGGCGTATTCAGGAGGCTGTGCACGGAGCGGTCCAGGGACTGTCCGCGGACGAGCTCAACGCCCGGGTCGACGATGACGCGAATTCCATCGCCTGGCTGGTGTGGCACCTGACGCGCATCCAGGACGACCACGTCGCCGACGCCGGTGACCTGGACCAGGTGTGGCACTCGGGCTGGTCGGACAGATTCGAGCTGCCCTTCGCGCGGGAGTCGACAGGGTTCGGCCACAGCAGCGAACAGGTCGCGGCCGTACGGGTCGCTTCGTCCGAGTTGCTGCTCGGTTACCACGATGCCGTCGCGGAGCAGACGCTGCGGTTCGTCGAGGGCCTCGGCGACAGCGCGCTGGACCGCGTCGTGGACGAGGCATGGTACCCGCCGGTGACGCTCGGCGTCCGTCTGGTCAGCGTCATCGCCGATGATCTGCAGCACGTGGGCCAGGCCGCCTTCGTCAAGGGCCAGCTGAAGCGGCGGTGAGCGGGTCCGGCCCTCAGTGCACCGGCTGGGGCATCTCGGCGTCGTCATGCACGTCGGCCGTCGGCCCGGGACGGCGTGCGGTGTCGCTGATGCGCAGCAGGAGACCGATCAGCGCCCAGTTGGCGACGACGGAGGAGCCGCCGTAGGCGAGGAACGGCATCGTCATGCCGGTCAGCGGAATGACGCCGGTGACGCCTCCCGCGACGATGAAGACCTGCAGCGCGAAGGCGCCGGAGAGCCCGGTGGCCAGCAGTTTGCCGAAGGGGTCGCGAGCGGCCAGCGCGGTCCGCATGCCTCGCTCGATGATGAGGCCGTAGAGGACCAGCACGGCCATGACGCCGGCCAGGCCGAGCTCCTCGCCGAGCGTGGCGAAGATGAAGTCGGAGTTGGCAGCGAAGCCGATCAGGTCCGAGTCGCCCTGCCCGAGCCCGGCGCCGAGAACACCGCCGGAGCCGAACGACATGATGGACTGACTGATCTGCTGGCAGGCGGCCGAGTCGTCGAAGCAGGCGAAGGGATCCTTCCAGGCGTTGACGCGCGCCTGCACGTGTCCGGCGAACGAGGCGACGCCGACCGCTCCGGCCGAGGACATCAACAGACCGATGACGATCCAGCTGGTCCGTTCGGTGGCCGCGTACAGCATGATCACGAACATGCCGAAGAAGAGCAGCGAGGTGCCGAGGTCGTTCTCCAGGACGAGGACGAGCAGGCTGATCAGCCAGATCGTGAGGATGGGGGCGAGGTCGCGGCCGCGCGGCAGCCGAAGCCCCAGGAATCGCCTGCTCGCCAGCGCCAGGGCGTCCCGCTTCACCACGAGGTAACCGGAGAAGAAGACCGCGATCACGATCTTCGCGAACTCGCCCGGCTGAATGGAGAACCCGCCGATGCGGATCCAGATCTTGGCTCCGAAGACGTCGGCTCCGAGCCCGGGTACGACCGGCAGGACCAGCAGCACCAGCGCACCGACGACGGAGACATAGGTGTAGCGCTGGAGGACACGGTGGTCCTTGAGCAGGATCAGTACGCCGACGAAGAGGGCGACCCCGGCGGCCGAGTACATCAGCTGATCCGGGGCGTCGGGGCTGAACGAGCCGTATCTGCGCATCGCCTGCCGGTGCAGGCGCTCCGACTGGTCGAGCCGCCAGATGAAGACCAGGCCGAGGCCGTTCAGCAGGGTGGCGAGGGGGAGCAGCAGCGGATCGGCGAACGGGGCCGTCCGGCGGACGACGACATGGGCGACTGCGGCGAGCAGGCCGAGGCCGAATCCGTAGGCGAGTGTCCCGGAGGGCGGTCTGCCGTCGAGGACGAGGCCGGCGTTGACATACGCGAACACCGGGACGAGCACCGCGAAGACCAGCAGCGCGAGCTCCATCGTGCGCGGGCCCGTCGTCCCGACCAAGGGGTCGGTCGACGGGCCCGTGAGGTTCGTTCTGCCGCGCATGCGTGTTCAGGCCCTTCCCCGGGGTCACTGCTGACGGGTAATCACTCCCTCAGAGAGACCGGTCACCGGGGTCGGTTGCGGAATCCGGCGACCCACATCCGGGTTGGCCGGGAACGAGCGCCGGCTTTGCGCCGTCCGCCCGCGATCCCACGCGGCTCAGCGTCGGCCGGAGGCGCGCGTCGTGCGGCGCCATCCGAACGGGCCCGGCAGGTCCATGGATGTCGTACGGCGGCCGGTGCTGCTGTGGGTCCGGCGCGGGCCGTGCTTGCCGCCTGTCGTGATGGACCACGACTTGCGATTGATATTGAGCGTTACACCCGGAAAGATCCTGAAACTCTTGCGAAAGGTGAGCGGCATGCTGCCTCCTGGGTCGAAGGGCGGTCTACTGCCGTGCGGCCGCGACCAGTTGGCCGTCGTGTTGCCCGTGTGCCCGTTTCCATGTCTGGCGGCTCCCGGAGAACCGGCGCGTGCGGGGGCCCGCGGCGCTCCTGACCTACCGGTCAGCATTTCCGCCTGACTTACCCGCGGAAACACCTTTCCCTGGAGATCCGGCTGCATCACTATGGGCACTTGTTTCCCGCAGGTAACTCCCGCGCACCACTGAGCCGGGGCGGGCGGGTCGATCATGCAGTGCTGAGCAAGGAGCAAAGGGTGCCAGAGCGCCATCGGGTCGGTACGGATCATGCGTACGGGAAGCCCGACTACGCCGCCCTGTCGGACGCGGAGCTCACCGAACGCATCCGTGCCGGTGCCCCGTCCGCCAACCCTGCCACCCAGGAACTCAAGCGCCGCCATCTGCCGGCCGTACTCGGCTATGCCCGGCTCTGCGGACGCAACCAGGTGGCCGGGAACCAGCTCGCCCTGCAGGCCTTCGGCCTTGCCGCCCAGGAGGCCTTCCGGGGCATCGAGCCCCAGGGGAACTGGCGCCACCACCTGCTGATGCTGGTTCAGCGCGCGGGCCTCGTCTGGGCCGCCGACAGCCGGCGTCACCGGCTCGAATCCGACTTCGCCACCTGGCTCGACGGGACAGCCGAGGTCACCGCGCCGGGTCTGCCCGAGGGCCAGTACCTCCGGCTCGAGGCATCGTCCGCGATGCTCACCGGCTTCTACCGGCTGCCGGAGCTGACCCGGGGCGTCCTGTGGTACTCGGTGGTGGACGAGGAGCCGGACGCCACCGTCGCCACGTTCCTCGATGTCGAGGAGAGCAGCGTCGCCGAGCTGCGCGGCAAGGCACAGGACGCCATGCGTCAGGCGTATGTGCGCGCGTATCTGGAACGCTGCGACGACAGGAAGTGCCTGGGGTACCGCCGCATCATCGAGGCGGCGGCGCAGCCGGGGGATCGGCGGCGCAGCGAGGATCTGACGCTCCACCTCGCGGAATGCCCCAGCTGCACCCGGCTCGTCGCCGAACTGACGCGGTACGAGGAAGCGCCCAGGGCAGTGCTCGCCGAGGGGTTGCTGGTGTGGGGAGGAGCGGCCTACGTGTCCCGCGGTCCGGTGCGCGCGCTGCTCGAGGCCCTGCCGGCGCAGCCCGACCGCTCGGGGGCCGCCGCCGGTGCGGCGGCGTTCACCACCTCCATGTCCCGGCCGCGCAGGGAGCGGAGTCGGTCCATGGGCGCGACACGGCTGTCCTTGCCCGTCGTCCTGGTGGCCGCCGCGGTCGTGACAGCCGTGGTGGTCGGCACCCTGCTGCTGGCAACCACCTCGGCGGACCGCACCCCGGCGCCCGACCGTGCCGCGACGCCTTCGCTGCCGCAGGCCTGGCCCGCCGATCCGGCCCCCGCTCCCTCGCCGAGCGCCACCTCGAAACCCGCCCCGACGCCCTCCGCTTCACCGAGGCCCACCAAGAAGCCCACGGCCAAGCCCCCGGCGCCCGCACCCACCAAGAGCGCCCCGCCCCGGCTGGTGCCGATCGTCGCGGGCGGCGGCTACACCCAGGTCGTCAATGCGGCTTCCGGCTTGTGTCTCGACATCGAGGACGGCGTGATGGAGAACCGCACCGACGTCATCACGGTCCCCTGCAACGGTGCCCGGACACAGCAGTGGAGCCTGGAACCCATCGGTCTCCTGAGGAGCAACGCAGACCCCGACTTCTGCCTGGACTCGCGCGGTGACACCGACCGCGGCGTCGGCATCTGGTCCTGTTCCTCCGTCAACGGCAACAACGGACTGAACCTGCTCTTCCTCGTCGACGGGGCCGGTGTCATACGCCCGCAGATCGCCCCCGACCACGCGCTGGAGCCCGAGGGCGGCTCGCTCGGGTTCGACCCCGCCGACGGTGCGGCCGACCAGCACTGGACGGCAGGCGCCGCGTAGGCCCTTTTCGGCGCAGCGGTTGCCGTGCGGCCGGCGGGGCGGGAGTGTGCTGGCGTCGGGTTCGCGAGGCCGGGCTGTGCAAGACGGGTGAGGCGGGGAAGTCGCCTACTGACCTGCCGGGCCGAGAAGGGAAGACCATCGTGGCACGATCGAGGATTCTTGTGGTGGGGGCCGGTTTCGCCGGCATCGAATGCGTACGCCGGCTCGAACGCAAACTGGCCCCCGAGGAGGCGGAGATCTCGCTGGTCACGCCGTTCTCCTACCAGCTCTACCTGCCACTGCTGCCCCAGGTCGCCTCCGGTGTGCTGACCCCTCAGTCCATTGCCGTCTCGCTGCGCCGCAGCCGCAAGCACCGGACGCGGATCATTCCCGGAGGTGCGATCGGTGTCGACACCAAGGCCAAGGTCTGTGTGATCCGCAAGATCACGGGTGAAACGGTCGACCAGCCGTACGACTACATCGTCCTGGCTCCCGGCAGCATCACCCGGACGTTCGACATCCCGGGGCTCGTCGAGCACGCACGCGGCATGAAGACCCTGGCCGAGGCCGCCTACATCCGCGACCACGTCATCGCACAGCTCGATCTGGCCGACGCCAGCCAGGACGAGGCCGAACGGGAGTCGCGGCTCCAGTTCGTGGTCGTCGGCGGCGGATACGCCGGCACCGAGACGGCCGCATGCCTGCAACGCCTCACCCGGCACGCCGTCCGGCGCTACCCCCGGCTGAACCCCGAGAACATCAAGTGGCACCTGGTCGACATCGCACCCAAGCTGATGCCCGAACTCGGCGACAAGCTCGGACTCGCGGCCCTGGAGATCCTGCAGAGGCGCGGGATCGAGGTGTCCCTCGGGGTCTCCGTCGCCGAAGCGGGACCCGAGAAGGTGACGCTCACCGACGGCCGCGTACTGCCGTGCCGCACTCTCATCTGGACGGCAGGAGTCGCGGCGAGTCCGCTGGTCGGCACGCTGGACGCGGAGACGGTCCGTGGCCGGCTCGTGGTCCGCCCCGAGATGACCGTTCCCGGTGCCGATGGCGCCTTCGCACTCGGCGACGCCGCTGCCGTACCGGACCTGGCCAAGGGCGAGGATGCGATCTGCCCGCCCACCGCGCAGCACGCCCTGCGGCAGGGGCGGAAGATCGCCGACAACGTCATCGCCTCGGTGCGTGGCGAGGCACTCCAGCCGTACGAGCACAAGGACCTGGGCCTGGTGGTGGACCTCGGCGGCAGGGACGCGGTGTCCAAGCCCCTCGGCATCGAACTGCGCGGTCTCCCCGCCCAGGTGGTGGCCCGCGGCTACCACTGGTCGGCGCTGCGGACCAATGTCGCCAAGACCCGCGTGCTGACCAACTGGGTGCTCAACGCCCTCGCCGGCGACGACTTCGTGCGCACCGGCTTCCAGGCGCAGAAGGCCGCCACGCTCCACGACTTCGAGTACACGGACATGTATCTGACACCCGAACAGGTCCGGGAACACACGGCTTCGCTGCGCGCCCAGGCCTGACCGCGGGGGAGGGCACGGTGGGCCGCGGCGACGTCGCGGCCCGCACGCCCGCCGGGGTCATGGCTCAGGGCATCCGGTCCGGACGGGTGCCGGTGATCCACCGCACGACGGTGGCGAAGGCGGAGTCCTCCAGCTTGCACAGCGCGTTGATGGCCTCCAGGTCACCGGGCAGCGGCGCGACGCCCGCCGCCGTGAGGGCGGTGTGCACGTCCAGACGGCGCTGGTCGCGGATCGGCAGCACGTAGGGAACGCGCTCCTTGGGGTCGGGGGCGGGCAGACCGTGGTCGAAGGCGTCGACGAACGGGTCCGTCAGCGTGTCCGCGGTTCGTCCGCCGAGGTACCAGGCGCCGGGAAAACGGTACGGGTCGGCGTCCATCTGCACTGCAGGCGACGGCTGGTCCGTGGTGTGCAAGGCGTGCATTGCTACCTCCTGAGGTGCGTCACTGAGTGTCAGGAGGTGCAATGCAGGTGCTGCGGTTGCAAAATGCCCGTGTTGTCAGCCGGTCGACCTAATCGGCATTTCGTCATAGAGCCGACCTTCGGAAGAAAGCCGAGGTGGCTCCTCGGTCGAAGGTCAGCGGTCTCCCGGTTGCGCCGCACTGAGCCGGTGCGCCCGGTGGCTGCGGTGTCCGGTGCGCTGCGGCGCCGGGGGAGCGGGTGTGCAGTGGCGGGTTGCCGGCGTGTTCCGGCCTGCGGCGGCGCACGAGGTGCGCCTGGGTGCGAACTCCGGTCGATGCCTCGGGCCTCGCCTGACGGGACTCCCGCAGGCGGACCGGTGCGGATCGTTGCCGCCGGGAAAGCTGTCCCACAGGCGGCGTACGCGGGCGGGCAGGCCTGCGATCTGTGAACCCCGTGCCGGCGAACCCTTTGTCTTCGGACCCCAGGCCCGCGCGGCCCGGGCCGCATGGGCGGCGGTGAGCAAGGTGGCGGCCACGGTGATGATGCCAAGGCCGGCGAGAAGCACGCCCGTACGCATCGGATCCCCTATCAGTCGTCAGGCTGCCAGTCTCATCGCCAAGGACCGTGCTGCGACGGGCAGTTGAGGAACATCTGAGCATCCGGCCGCCAATCGGGACGGGTATCCGCCCGAGGGCGCCCCCGAACAGAACATGCCGCAAGTCGTCGAACTCCGCCGGATATCGGACAGGCGAGACAGTCATTCGGACAAGAGCTGGTCAAAAAGTTGTGAGGTAATTGTCGGCACTCCGTCAGAACCGCTCATTCGGTGGCACGCTCAACGGCGGTCAATCCCCCCACAGGACGAGCGATGGAGATCGCATGACCCCCCACAAGAACACCCGGCGCGCCGCTGCCCTCGTGGCCACGGCCGCCATGGTCGTCGTCGGCGTGCAGACGGCTTCCGCGAACACGGCCACCACGTCGGACGGCGGCCCCACCCCCGCACCGACGAGCGCGTCCGCGCGCACGGCAGCCATCAAGTCCGCGCAGGCCGACGCCGGTTCGGCCGCCAGAGCGCTGGGCCTCGGCGGCCAGGAGAAGCTGGTCGTCCGTGACGTCATCAAGGACGCCGACGGCACGGTGCACACCCGCTACGAGCGTACGTACGACGGGCTGCCCGTCCTCGGCGGCGACCTCGTCACCCACACGACCGCCGGCGGCAAGCTCAAGAGTGTGGACAAGGCCAACGAGGCCCGAATATCGGTGGCGACCACCACCGCCGCGCGCAAGGCGGCGGCCGGGGCCCGCAAGGTGATCTGGGCGGGCGAGGGCAAGCCCGTCCTCGCCTTCGAGACGGTCAAGTCCGGTGTGCAGAAGGACGGCACGCCCAGCAGGCTGCACATCGTCACCGACGCCGCCACCGGCAAGAAGCTGCACCAGTACGAGGCCATCGAGACCGGTACCGGCGCCAGCCAGTACAGCGGCGAGGTTCCTCTCACCACCACCAAGAACGGCGCCGTCTTCGAACTCACCGACGGTGAGCGCGGAGGGCACAAGACGTACGACCTGAACCAGGGCGAGAGCGGCACCGGCAAGCTGCTCACCGACGACGACGACAAGTGGGGCAGCGGCACCAACGACGACCGGCAGACCGCCGGCGTCGACGCTGCCTACGGCGCCGCGACGACCTGGGACTTCTACAAGACGGAGCTCGGCCGCAACGGCATCGCCGGCGACGGCAAGGCCGCGTACTCCCGGGTCCACTACGGCGATTCCTACGTCAACGCCTTCTGGGACGACAACTGCTTCTGCATGACGTACGGCGACGGCGAGGGCAACAAGAAGTCCCTCACCGAGATCGACGTCGCCGGCCACGAGATGAGCCACGGTCTGACGTCCCACACCGCCAATCTCGAGTACAGCGGTGAGTCGGGCGGACTCAACGAGGCGACGAGTGACATCTTCGGCACCTCGGTCGAGTTCTTCGCGGACAACAAGACGGACGTCGGTGACTACCTCATCGGCGAGGAGATCGACATCCGGGGCGACGGCACGCCGCTGCGCTACATGGACAAGCCGAGCAGGGACGGGCAGTCGCTGGACGCGTGGAAGGAGGGTGCCGGGAACGTGGACGTCCACTACTCCTCCGGCATCGCCAACCACTTCTTCTACCTGCTGTCGGAGGGCAGCGGGAAGAAGACGATCAACGGCGTCGACTACGACTCGCCGACCTCGGACGGTTCGACCGTCACCGGGATCGGCCGGGAGAAGGCGTACAAGATCTGGTACAAGGCGCTCAGCGCGTACATGACCTCGACGACCGACTACAAGGGCGCCCGCGAGGCGACCCTGAAGGCCGTCGCCGACCTGTACGGCGCGGACGGCACGGAGGCCAAGACCGTGGCCGCCGCGTGGACCGCGGTCAATGTGAAGTAGCGCAGCAGCTCACCACGGGCTTCCGTACGGCGCAGGCCGTACGGAAGCCCGTCGTGGTTTCGGGCCGGGCGCTGTCACGTCGCGGCGCGGCCCGTCGCCGAGGTCTTGCCGGCCGGGTGCGTACGGGCGTAGTGCCGCCGCGCGCGGTCGCGGTTGCCGCAGTCGGCCGAACTGCACCAGCGGCGGGTGGCGCCGCGGCTGCGGTCGAGGAAGAACCAGCCGCAGCCGGGACCGGCGCACAGCCGGATCCGGTCGATGTCGTCTCCCGCGAGCAACTCCTCGGCGCGCAGGGCCAGTACGGGTTCGAGCCCTTCGAGACCGGCTGTCCCGGGTTGCCAGCGCAGCGGCAGGACGGGCGGCAGGGGTGTTTCCTCGCGGGCCCGCACAAGCGCACGGTGCAGGCGCTCCCATGGATCCGGCGGCAGGGGCCGGCCGTCCACGTGCGCGTCCAGGATGGTCCACAGCGCTTCCCGCAGCCGCAACAGCCGGCGCTCGTCCGCGGCAGCCGCCTCCGTGGCTTCGCCGTCCGTGGCGGACGCGTCGAGCAAGCCGGCCGCAACCGCCCAGCGGGCCCAGGCGTCCGCGCCGGTCACACGGTCGACGCGGCGCCCCGGATCACGGCGCCAGGCAACGGTGTTGACGAAGTCGAGTACGGGGTGGCCGCCGATCAGTGCGACGGGGGTCTCCGCTGCGACGCGTTCCTCACTCACGGGTCCAGCGTACTCTCCCTAACGGGCATGAGGGCCATGAGCCTGTTAGGCTGATCGAATGAACGCAGCACGCTTCCGGGAAGGCATGGCCATCGGCTCCGGGCTCGCGGCCGCGGGCTTCGCGCTCGCCGTCAGCTTCGGTGCCCTGACCCAGACCCAGGACTGGGGTCCGGTCGCCCCGATCGTGTGTTCCGTGATCGTCTTCTCCGGCTCGGCGCAGTTCGCCCTCCTCGCGACGCTGGGCGCCGGAGGCGGCGCGGTGACAGCCGTCGCCGCAGCGGCCCTGATCAACAGCCGGTTCCTCCCGATGGGCATCGCCGTGGCCGGTGATCTGCGCGGCGGTGTCGCGCGCCGGGCGCTGGAGGGTCAGGCGGTGGTCGACGCTTCCTGGGTCGCCGCGCACCGCGGCGGGGGCCGGTTCGACCGGGACCTGCTGATCGGCGCGACCATCGTCCAGTGGCCGGCCTGGATCGCCGGCACCGCACTGGGAGTGGTGCTCGCCCCCGACGCCGACCTGCTGCGCACCCTGGGTCTGGACGTGCTCACCCCCGCCTTCTTCGTTCTCCTCCTCCTCGACGAGGTGCGCAAGGAGCGGGCCAACCGGGCCGCCGCGGCGCTCGGTGCGGTCATCGCCGGCGTCCTCGTCCTGTTCCTGCCGACCGGTCCCGCGCTGATCGGCGCCGCGTCGGCCGCACTGATCGCCCTGCTCGTACCGCGCCGTCCGCGCCGGGACGACCAGGGGCCGGCCGAGGCAGGGACCGCGGAGGACGTGCACGCAACGACCGAGGAGGCGGCGCAGTGACCACCCTCTGGATCGCCATCTGCGCCACCGCGGTCGTCAGCTTCGCCTTCAAGGCCGTCGGCCCCGCTGTCCTGGGAGGACGGGAACTGCCCGACCGGGCACGGTCCGTCATCGCCCTGCTCGCCCCCGCGCTGCTCGCGGGCTTCGTCGTGGTGGAGATCGCGGGCCCGGGCTGGCACGACCTGGATCTCACCCTCCTCGCCGGTGTCGGCACCGCTCTCGGGCTGCGGCTGCTGCGTGCACCGATGCTCGCCGCGCTGGTCGCCGCCGTGGCGGTGACGGCTCTGCTCCGGCTGTGGGGCTGAGACACCGTCCTCCGTCGACCCGGTTCGCCGTCTCTCGGCGAACCGGTGAGGCCGCGCGGCTCGCGGCGCCTAGTGGGCCTCGGTCTCCTTGTGGCGCGGCGTGCACAGCGCCCAGATGACGAACGCGTCGATCGCGATCAGCACGATCGCCCAGAAGGGGGCGTACGGCAGCCACAGGAAGTTCGCCAGCATGCCGAGGCCTGCCAGAGCGACACCGACGACCCTGGCCCACATCGAGCCCTGGAAGAGGGCGAGTCCGGCGAGCACGATGACGATGCCCAGGATCAGGTGGACCCAGCCCCACCCCGTGAGGTCGAACTGGTAGGCGTAGTTGCGCGTGGCGACGAACACGTCGTCCTTGGCGATGGCGGCGATGCCCGTGAACAGGGTCATCAGACCGCCGAAGATCATCATGACGCCGGCGAACGCGGTCCATCCGCCGACAAAGCCGCTCTTGGTGGAACTTCGCGACGCGGTGTGCGGGCGGGCTCCGCTCACATGACTCGTCATGGGGTGCTCCTGCGACTCGTGCGGACGACCAGCCCGAGGGTTGGGCTGATCGGGTTACTTCCACACTCCGCGCGTTACCCGCGGTTCGCACCTTGAAGGGCAGCGGCCTCGGCTGACCGTCCGTCGCGTCCCGGGCGGGAGTACCACGCCGTACGTCCGTCGGCCCAGCTCCGGTCGCGGGAAGCGTCCTGGGCGCTTCTCCTGGATGAGCGGCGGACCGCCCTGCCGCTCAGGCCCCCCGGGACCAGACGCAGGAGCGCTCCATGCCACCGCACGCATCCGAGCCGGATCGACCGGAAGCCGGCCGAGGACGGGAGACCTCCCCCTCGGCGCAAGGGCCGTCGGACGCCCAGGCACAGCTGGAAGAACTGCAGCGCCGCATCGCCGACCTGGAGGGCGGTGGGCGGCGGCATCATCATCGCGTCCGCTCCGTGCTGTCGGTCGTACTGATCGTCCTGGCCGCCGTGCTGTCCGTCCTCTCGGTCGTCGCCGTGTGGGCCAACAGCATCGTCGGGGACACCGACCGATACGTGGCCACGGTCGGCCCCCTGGCGGACAACCCGGAGGTCCAGACCGCGATCACCAACCGCGCCTCGGCCGCCATCCTGGCCCAGATCGACGTGAAGGCCCTGGTCGCCGAGCTGTCCGCGGTGGCAGCCCAGAACGGCGTGCCCCCTCGAGCGGCCCAGCTCATCGGCGGTCTGACCGGCCCCATCGAGAGCGGTCTGAAAGAGCTGGTCACCAGCACGGTCCGCCGGGTGGTCGCCAGCGGTGCCTTCGAGACCCTGTGGATCGAGGCCAACCGCATCGCACACAGCGCGCTGGACAAGGCGCTGACCGGCAAGGGCGGCGGCGCGGTCGCCCTGAAGAACGACGACGTCACCATCGACGTCGGCCCCATCGTCGCCAAGGCCAAGGGCGAGCTGGTGGAGGCCGGTTTCGAACGGGCCGGCAAGATCCCCGATGTGCACACCGACTTCGTCGTGTTCTCGTCGGACGACCTCGCCAAGGTCAAGACGTACGTCCGGGTGCTGCAGATCGTCGGCACCTGGCTCCCGGTCATCACGGTGCTGATCGCCGCCGCTGCGGTCTTCCTGGCGGCGCATCGCCGCCGGGTCCTCATCGCGGCCGCGCTCTCCATCGCCTTCGCGATGGTGGTGCTGGGCGTCGGACTCACGGTCTTCCGGAGCATCTACCTCGACCGTCTGCCCACGACGGTCTACCAGCCCGCCGCCGGTGCGGTGTTCGACGCGCTCGTCAAATTCCTGCGAGCCACCGTGCGCGTCGTCGCGGCGGTGGCGCTTGTGACCGCCCTCGGCGCGTTCCTCACCGGACCGTGGCGTCCCGCGGTCGTGGTCCGCCGCGCCTGCACCGCCGGTATCGGCGCCGCGCGGGACGCCACCGAGTCGGCAGGGCTGCGCCTGGGCCCGGTGGGGCCGTTCGTCCACCGCTACAAGCGCTGGATCGGAGCCGTGATCATGCTCGCCGCGGTGATCGTTCTCGTCACCTGGTCGTACCCGACCACACAGGTGGTGCTCTGGATCGCGGTCGTCGTCCTCGCGGCCTTCGCACTGCGGGAGTTCCTGGACACCGGCTCACGCGACCGGACCCGGCGCAGTCAGGACGAGCTCCACCCCCGGGCCTCGTGACCGGGGAGGGGGACGGCGCGCTGAGCCCTGGGAAGCGCCGTCGTCAGCTGATCGTCCCGCTGTTGCGTTCCGCAGGCTCCGCGACCCTGCTCACGGTCCTCTACTACGTGGCACCGCTGGACCGCAGCTTCGGAGTCGGCACCACGGTGATCCTGGTCGTCGGCCTGCTGGCCTTCGGAGGGCTGGTCGCCTGGCAGGCGGTCGCCATCGCAGCGTCCGAACACCCGAGGCTGCGTGCCATCGAGGCATTCTCGACGGCCGTGCCCCTGTTCCTGCTCCTGTTCTCCGCGGCGTACTTCGTCATGGCCCGGGAGACGGAATCGGCCTTCAACGAGCCGTTGAACCGGACCGACGCGCTGTACTTCACGGTCACCGTGTTCGCCACTGTCGGGCTCGGCGACGTCGCGCCCAGCTCACAGCCCGCCCGTGTGCTCACCACCGTGCAGATGATCGCCGGCCTGATTCTGGTGGGGCTTGTCGCCAAGGTCCTCTTTCAGGCGGTGCAGATCGGGCTGGAACGCCAGGAGTCCCGCTCCCGGCAGCAGGATCGTGAACCGTGACCGACGTGGAGGGACCGACAGCATGAAGGAGCCGAGCGCCCCCACGACCACGCCCGCCGCCACGGCGCAGCCACCCGAGGCCGATGTGCTGCGGGACATCCTGCGGGCCCCCGGCTACCTCAAGGCGCTGGTGTTCTGTGCCCTGATCGGCATCCCGGTCTCGCTCGCCGCGTTCTGGTTCCTCGTCGGCCTGCATGAACTCGAACATGCTCTGTGGGCGGATCTGCCGCGGGCCCTCGGCCTGGACGGCGGCCCGCCCTGGTGGTGGCCGCTGCCGCTCCTCCTGGTCGCGGGAGTCGTCGTGGCCCTGGTCGTCACCCGCCTTCCGGGAGCGGGCGGCCACATTCCCGCCGCCGGCCTGCACGCGGGAGGCACCTCCCCCAAGACACTGCCCGGCGTGCTGATCGCCGCCGTGGCAAGCCTTCCGCTCGGCGCGGTCCTCGGCCCGGAGGCACCGCTCATCGCTCTGGGCGGCGGTCTGGCCCTGCTCTTCAGGGACCTTGCCCGCGCCTCCGCCACCCCTCAGAGCAACGCCCTGCTGGGTGCCGCGGGCGCCGCCGCAGCCGTTGCGGCGATCTTCGGCAACCCGCTCGTCGCCGCGGTGCTGCTCATCGAGGTGGCCGGGGTGGGAGGCCCTCAGCTGTTCGCCGTGATGCTTCCCGCCCTGCTGTCCAGCGGCGTGGGATCCCTGGTGTTCACCGGTTTCGGACGCTGGACCGGTCTGGAGACGGGCAGCCTGGCCCTGAAGCTGCCGGAACCGCCCGGGACCCTGGACACCGGGGACGTGGTGTGGACGATCCTGATGGCTGTCCTCATCGGTGTCATGGTGCATCTCGTGATCGCGGGAGGGCGGTTGACGGCGGCACGGGTGGCGGCCCGGCCGTTCCTCACGACCGTGGTCTGCGCACTGGCGGCGGGGGGCTGCGCCGCGGTGTACGCGGCCGTCACCGGCCGTTCTCCGGTAGATGTCGCCTCCTCCGGGCAGGCGACCATGACGCAGCTGGCCGCCGACCCGCACGCCTGGAGTGTCGGAGCCCTGCTGGCCGTCCTGTTCTTCAAAGGGCTGGGCTACGCACTCTGCTTGGGCAGCCTGCGAGGCGGCCCGGTGTTCCCCGCGCTCTTCCTCGGGGCGGCGACGGGTGTGCTGCTCGCGCCCCTGCCGGGACTCGGCGTCGTACCCGGACTGGCCGGGGGCATGGCCGCGGCGGCGACAAGCGCCCTGCGGCTGCCTGTCAGCAGCATCGTGCTCGTGGTCCTTCTGCTCGGGAGCACCGCGACGATTCCCGTGGTGATGCTGTCGGCCGTCGTCGCGTTCGTCACGACCGAGCTGCTGCCCCGGTGGCCCAGGCCCACCACCCCGCCGGCCGCCTCGCCGCGCCCGGAAGCAGGCACGGGGGCGGCGGAGGCCTGACCGGCGCCGGGTGTCAGCGCTCCCGTTCCCGGTTGAGTGCGGCGTCGAGGGTGGTCGCGGCCATGATCAGGGAGAGATGCGTGAACGCCTGGGGGAAGTTGCCCAGTTGCTCGCCGCTGGGTCCGATCTCCTCGGCGAACAGGCCCACATGGTTGGCGTAGGTGTGCATCTTCTCGAACGCGTAGCGAGCCTGGAAGGTCCGGCCGGCCATGGCCAGCGCGTCGACATAGAGGAAGGTGCAGAGGCTGAACGTGCCCTCCGACCCGAGCAGTCCGTCCGGGGAGGCCTTCGGGTCGTAGCGGTAGACCAGGCTGTCGGAGACGAGTTTCCGGTCGATCGCGTCGAGGGTGGACAGCCAGCCGGGGCTCTTGGGCGCCAGGAACCGCAGCCGGGGGATGAGCAGGAGGGAGGCGTCCAGTACGTCGTCGTCGTAGTGCTGGACGAGAGCCTGCTCCTTCTTGCTCCACCCGCGTTCCATCACCTGCTCCAGGATGGCGTTGCGCGCGGCGGTCCAGCGGGCGGTGTCGGCGGGCCGGCTGAACTCCTCTGCCAGCCGCAGACCGCGGTCGAAGGCCACCCAGCACATCACCCTGCTGTAGGTGAAGTCCTTACGGCCGCCCCGGGTCTCCCAGATGCCCTCGTCCGGGCGGTCCCACGAGTCGGCGAGCCAGTCGAGCGTCGCGGCGAGGCCCTTCCAGCCGTGGTATCCGGTCTGCACCCCCACTTCGCGCCCCTCGGCGAGTGCGTAGAGCGCCTCGCCGTAGATGTCGAGCTGGAGCTGGTCCATGGCGGCGTTTCCGGCCCGTACCGGGGAGGAGCCGCGGTATCCCTCGAAGTGCTCGAGGATCTCCTCCGGGATGTCCGGGTCCCCGTCGACCCGGTACATGATCTGCAGGCGCTCGCCGGGGGAGTCCGCCCGGTCGCGCATCCGGTCGCCGAGCCAGCGGGTGAATCGGGCCGCCTCGTCGACGAACCCGAGGTCCAGCAGCGCCCGTACGGACAGCGACCCGTCGCGGACCCATGTGTACCGGTAGTCCCAGTTGCGTTCGCCCCCGACCTGTTCGGGGAGTCCCATGGTCGCGGCGGCGACCGGCGCGCCGGTGGGCGAGTAGGTCAGCAGCTTCAGGGTGATGGCGGACCGGTTGACCATGTCGGACCACCGGCCGCGGTACCGCGAGGCGCGCAGCCAGTCCTGCCAGAACGCGCCCACGGTGAACAGCTGGTCGCTGAGTTCGTCGACGGTGGCGGGCGGGGGCGGCGGGCCGTCCGCGGCACAGACCGTGAAGACGGCAGCGGCTGACTGGCCGGCGTCGAGGGCCACTTCTCCCCGGACGTCGTTCTCGTCGCGCTGCAGCGGGAAACTGGCCTGCAGATAGCCGGTCTGGGCAGGTGCCCGGAACGCGGCGAGGCCCGGCTCCAGGTCGAGGTGGTGGGTGGCCCGCCCGTAGTCGAAACGCGGACGGCACTCCAGCGTGAACCGCACGCTGCCGCGCACGCACCGCACGACACGGATCAGCGTGTGCCGGTCCGTCGGCGTCTGGGTACGGTCCGGTGGCATGCAGTCGATGACCTCACCGACGCCGTCCGGCGACATGAACCGGGTCACCAGGACGGCCGTGTCGGGGTAGTAGAGCTGCTTGCAGGTCGAGTTGGGGTGGTCCGGAGCGAACAGGAAGTGTCCGCCACGGTCGTGGTCGAGCAGCGCGGCGAAAATACTGGGGGAGTCGAACCGTGGTGCGGCGAACCAGTTGATGACACCTTGCGAGGAGACCAGAGCAGCGGTCTGCAGATCGCCGATCAGTCCGTGCTCCGAGATGGGGGGGTAGCGGTCCATGGTGCCTCCGATCGCGACCCCCACGGCACCGCTGCGCCGGGATCTCCGTGCGGTGGGTGCCTGTGCGGACCGTCCGGTCAGGAACTGAGAATCCGACTCTTCTGTGCCTCGAACTCGGCGTCGCTGAGGACGCCCTGCGACTTGAGCTCTCCCAGATCCTTGAGCTGGGCGATCTTCGACTCCATCGTCGGCACGGGCGGTGGTGCGGGGGCGGCCGGGGCCGCCTGCCCGGCGCCGGTGCCCTGGGTGTCCTGGTCGGCCCACCGCCCGGCCTGACGGCGTGAGACACGGTTGGAGACAGCGGTCGCCGTCCCGGCGACGACGGCGGTGCGGGCGATCCCGCGGAGTAGACCGGGCATGGGCTTCGTCCTTGTCTCCCGGGCAGCCGCGAGGGCTGCCTCAGGAATCGCGGGCCTCGGCAGCTTCCAGCGAGGCGATGAGAGCGGGAACCGGAATCCGTCCGCTGGACACCAGTTGGGCGCCACTGCGCCGCAGCGCCGCTGCGAAGGGGGCCGCCCAGAGGTTCTCGTAGACGATGACGGCCGCGGAGTTGCCCGGTTCCAGAACAGTGGCGGCGTCCTGCAGGTCGTCCTCGCCCATCAGGCCCGAGGAAGCGCCTTCGAACACGGTCAGGTCCAGCGACCCGTCGCCGTCGATGTCGGAGAGATCCAGACCGGTGACCGAGCCGTCCCTCTCCTTCCTGATGAAGGAGAGGTCGAGAATCCGGATGATGCGGCGGTCCACCAGATCGAGGAGCAGTGGCAGCGCTTCCCCGGTCATTCGGTTGCCGGGGAACTCGACCGCCAGGTAGTCGACCGGACCCATCTCGGCAAAAACATCGGCGCTCACGTCGGCTCCTCGCATGATTCGGTTCGACGGGGCTCATCCACGGAGGAACCCTCCGGACCGCGGCGGACGTCAGTGCCGCCTCCCTCATTGCAGCACCCGGCGGAACTCCGTGCACCTCGGGTCGGGGCGCGGCCCGAGTCCGGCCCGGCCTGCGGGGAACGGGGAATCCGGAACCGTCCGCGTCCTTCCCCCGGGGGGCCACCTTTCGCACGGTCACGGTGTTCGTGTCTCACTGGATTCAGCGGGCGCAGAAGCCGCGGTGCGGCTGCCGGTGGACGTGAACGCCGTCGGCCCTGCATCCGCCGTGTCCCGTGGGAGAGGTGAGCACCAGGAGATGACTCTCGACCTCGTCCTCATCGGGTTGGGCATCACCCTGAATCCCTTTCCGGTCATGGCCTTCATCCTGGTGCTGTCGGCGGAGAGGGGCGTACTCAAGGGGCTCGCCTTCGTTCTGGCCTGGCTGGCCTGCCTGGTCGTGGTGATCGGCTGCGTACTCCTCTTCACCGGCGGGAAGCCACCTGAGCTGGACTCCACACCGTCGACGGGGGCGCTCGCCGCCAAGCTCGCCATCGGCGTGGGCCTGGTCGGCTACGGCGTCTACGTGCGCCGCAGAGGCGTCCGGCCCCGGCGTGACCGTGCGGACCGCGCCGGACGGCGCGCCGTCTCCGCATGGGCGGCGGCCGGTCTCGCGGTGCTGCTCCAGCCCTGGGGGCTCGTCGCGGCGGGAGCCGCGACGGTGATGAAGGCCGATCTGTCGCACGCCACCACCTGGCTGGCGCTCATGGTGTTCTGCCTGCTGGCAAGCTCCGCCCTGCTCGCCATGGAGCTGTACGCGACCTTCCGGCCGGGCAGGGCACAGGCCCGGCTGATCGCGTTCCGCAGATGGATGACAGAGCATCAGGACCAGGCGATCGTCTCCCTCTCCCTGATCGTGGGTCTGTGGATGGTCGGCAGAAGCATCTACGAGCTCGTCTGACGGCGGTCGAGGACCCTTGCGCCGGCGCGAGGGCCGGCTGACGGCCTGATCGTCCGACGCCTTGCCCCCTCACCGTCGGAGCCCCGCACCCGTCCCGAGATGCCGGTGGGATGTCCGTCGCCCACCCTGGAGTGACGCGGATGCCACCAGCGACACCGGAGGAGGCGAGGATGACGCCGACGGCACGGCCGACCGCTCGCCGGAACCCCACGGCTCGTCCCGGCACGGGCACCGAGGGGAGCGGTGGGGCACCGCCTCCGCCGGGGGCGCGACCTCGGCTCAGTGATGCGACGCCGCACCCCTGACGGCCGGGCGGATCCGACGGGCCGCGGCGGCCACACGTATGCCGCCCGGCGCCGTGGGCCGGTTCCCGGAGCGCCACGGTGGCGCTCCGGGTCCCAGGGCGCCGCGAACACCCGGCTGGATCAGGTCCTCCAGTCGCACGAGGGCACCGTGCGCGAGACCATGGGCACCGTGGGCGCGCTGAAGGTGCTCATCCCGGCGGCTGCCTGCGGCCGGGCGCCGCAGCGGCTGTGCGGACGCGCCCGGGCCCGGACCGACGGCGGTCCGGTGCCGGACTCGATACCTGCTGCCGGCGGGCCGTGTTTCCTGGCGGCGGCTGCCCCCGGGCGCCGTTCTCGCGGCGGTGGCGCTCACGGGCCTGTCAGCCGTCGCGCACGTCTCCACCGCACGCCCTCAACCGCAGCGCCCGTACGACCCACGGCGGGCGACGGTCGGCGGAAGCGAAGGGAGGGAGAGGCGTGAGTGAGCCGGCGCAGCCTCGTCCTCCCGGGCCCGATCCGGTCCCCGGACGCGATCTGAACGAGGCGCTCCTCAACGCGCTGTTCACCGAATCACCGCTGGGCCTCTACCTGTTCGACAGCGACCTCCGGCTGATCCGGATGAACACCGCCGCGCGCGGCTGGCGCGGTGTGGCCGTCCTGCCGCACCGGGGCATGCGCATCGGCGAGCTGGTGCCCGGTTTCGACACCGAGGCGATAGAAGCCATGCTGCGCAAGGTGTTGCAGACCGGGGATGCGGTGACGGACTTCGAGCAGCGTGGGTTCCCTCCCACCGACCCCACCCGTGAGTACGTCGCCTCCATCTCGGCCTTTCGGATGCAGGACCGCGGCGGTGACAGCACACTCGGCGTGGCTGCCGCGGTCAGCGACGTCACCGAGGAGTTCCGGGCCCGGAACCGGGTCATGCTGCTCAACGCGTCGGGCGAGCGCATCGGAAGCAGCCTGGACATCCGCCGGACCGCCGAGGAATTCGCGCGCTTCGCGGTCCCCGACCTGGCCGACGGAGTCACTGTCGACGTGTTCGACTGCGTTCTGCGCGGTGGTGCGCCCGCTCCGGGCCCGGTGGAGTCGCACCTTCCGCTGAGAAGAGTCGCCCGGCTGGACTCGGAGAGCGATGCCCTTCACGCGGAGGACATCGAGACCGGCGAACTCTTCGGTCCGGACGGGCCGAGCCCGTACACGCAGAGCCTCGTCGACCATCTGCCCCGCCTGATTCAGCAGCCCTCGGACATCGGACCGTTCGTTCCGGCGGCACCCGGCGCCGACCGGAACTCCGCCTCTGTGCTGCTGCTGCCGCTGAGTGCCCGCGGTGTCGTCCTCGGCGTGGCCGTGATCCGCCGCAACGAGCGGTCGGAACCGTTCAACGAGGACGATCTCGCTCTCGCGGGCGAGATCGCCGACCGTACGGCGCTGTCCCTGGACAATGCCCGCCGGTACGAACGTGAGCACGCCGCAGCCCGCACCCTGCAGCGTGATCTGCTGCCGCCCGCGCTGCCGACCGTGTCGGCCGTGGAGGCCGCGTATCGCTACCTGCCCGGTGACGACGCCGGCGGGGACTGGTTCGACCTGCTCCCGCTGTCGGGAGGCAGAGTGGCGATGGTGGTGGGCGATGTCGAAGGGCACGGCCTGGAGGCCGCCACCACCATGGGACGTCTGCGGACGGCCGTCTCCACACTGGCGGAGATGGACCTGCCGCCCGACGAACTGCTGTCCTGTCTGGACGACTTGATGTCCCGCATGGCGCGGGAGAGGGCCACCGCCCCCGGCCGGCCGCCGGCGGCGCCGGAGCAGCCCGCCGGTGCCAGCTGCCTGTACGTCGTCTACGACCCCGTCTCCCGGCTGTGCACCTTCGCTCGCGCCGGGCACCCTCCGCCCCTGCTCGTCCGGCCCGACGGCCGGACGCAGATCCTCGACGGCGGCGCGGGTCCGCCTCTGGGCCTCGGCGGTCTGCCCTTCGAAGCGGCCGAGACCGAGCTGCCCCCGGGAAGCCTGCTGGCCCTCTACACGAACGGACTCATCGAGGGCCGTCGCACCTCGGACGACGCACTGGGGAAGCTCCAGCACGTCCTGGCACACTCCGATCGGTCGCCGGAGGACAGCTGCGACGCCGTGGTCGCGGAACTGCTGCCACGCCGGCCGGACGACGACGCGGTCCTGCTGCTGGCCCGGACGCGTTCGCTGGGAGGCGACGTCGTCGCCACGTGGACGCTGCCGGCGGAGCCCGAGATCGTCGCCACCGCTCGCGCGCTGGCAGGCCGCCAACTGGTCGCGTGGGGCCTCGAGGAGCTCGACTTCGCCACCGAGCTGGTGGTGAGCGAACTGGTCACCAACGCCATCCGGTACAGCACCGGAGAGGTGGTGCTCCGGCTGATCCGCGACGGCAACACACTCACCTGCGAGGTCACCGACAACAGCACCACCGCGCCGCACCTTCGTCGTTCCCGGGAGAACGACGAAGGGGGCCGCGGGCTGTTCCTGGTGGCGCAGTGCACGCAGCGCTGGGGCACACGCCGTACCAGTGAGGGCAAGACGATCTGGGCCGAACAGTCGCTGCCCCCGTCCCGCGGCGCCCGCCTGACGCACCGACCGTACGACCCGCGCCACCGCGAGTGACCCGGGAGTCCGGCCCCCGCTCTCCCCGAACGCGCCGGGGCGCCTCGCAAGCGTATGGGCAGCCCCCGGGGTACGGGTGGCTGCCCATGCCTGGGGCTGTGTCCTTCCTAGGGGTGGCTGCCGGCGGTGATGGGGAGATGGGCGAGGTACGGGGCGGGGAGATGGAATGCATGGGTGAGGGTGCTCAGGTGGGGTGCGAGCCGGGTGATGGTGTTCTCGATGGCGTCGGGCCAGCTCTGGATGTGATGAGCGGCGAGATGGCCCGAGGCAAGCAGATCCGCGCTGTGGTTGGTGAGTTGGTGGAGCAGGTACAGGCGGGTGAGGTGACTGAGGAGGTCGTGGGTGTGCGGGTGGGTGGTGCGGGAGGTCGCCGCGATGAGGGTGTCCGCGGCCAGCAGTGTGGCGTGGACGTTGACCATGGAGAGGGCATGGGGCGAGGCCGCGTTCCAGCGCGCGAGCGGGTTGCCGGGAGGCGCCTGCCGAAGAGCGGTGCGGGCACGGGTCTGCCAGATCTGTTCGGCATTGGCGAGGAGACCGCGCAGGAAGGCGAGATCGTGGAGATCGGCCGCGGCGCGCGCCTGCGGGTCGGGGCCACCCGTACCTTCGGCAGCGAAGGGGCCTGACGCGGCGTCGCATCTTCGCGCTGCTTCCCCGTCGACGGTGATACCCGTATCACCCGGGGTGTGGTTGAACAGCATCTCGCTGGCGGCTTTGAGAGAGATGACGAGATTGTCGCCCTCGGCGGTGATGCTGCTCTCGAGGTTCTGCGAGAAGTCGGCGAGACCATTGGTGGGGAAGAGGCCCTGGGCGCCGCAGCGTTCACGGGCTTCGAGGGTGATGTCGCGGGCCTGCCAGGTGATCCATGCCTTGGTGATCGCGGCCAGGCGTTCCGCGTGGGGGCGGTTCTCGGGAGTGTGGTCCGCCCAGGTGGCGAGGGTGTGCCGGTGGAGCAGGGTCATGGCGTATGTGGTGGAAAGGGCATAGAGCAGGCGGCCGTGATGGCTGCGGTGGGCGGCGAGCGGAATGCGTTCGCCGTTCTTCGGTCCGCTGATGTGCCGGTTGTGCGCGTGGTGGACCGCGATGGCCAGAGCGGCCCGGGAGACACCCACCGCCTTGGCGGACAGGCAGAGTTTGCCGGTGGTGACCCGGCTGATGGAGCGCAGGAACCGGCGCCGGTGGCTGCCGAGTCCGGTCGTCGTGCCGGTGGTGTCGTCGAGGCGGCCGTGGTCGGCTTCCATGAGCGCCTCACGGGGGAGGGATACCTGGGTGAAGGTGGTGAGGCAGTGGTCCAGGGGTACGCCGGTGCGTTCGGGCAGCTGGGTGACGGTGACCCCGGGGAGGTGGCCGTCCTCCGTGCTGAGCGGGGTGAGGAAGAGAAACACACCGTGGTCGTGGTCGCCGATGATCAGACGTGCGGCGACGACGGCGCTCTTGGGTCCGCCGATGAGACTCGTGTTGGGCATGAACTTCGCGGCACCCGAGTGAGGTGTGTGGAGCGTGAAGCCACCGGTCTCGGGATCGAGATGGGCGGTGGTCTCGAGCGCGGCTATGTCGTTTCCGTGATCGAGTTCCGTGCAGAGAAACGTTCCAGTGCTCTGCAGCGTGGTGTACTCGGTGAGGTTGCGGCGGCCGTCGGGGTCATGGTCGAGAAGGCTGCCGAGGAAGAGGTTGTAGTGGATGCCGGCCACAGTGCCCAGTGCCGCGTCGACGACGCCGGTCCATTCGTGCAGCGCGGCCAGTCGGCGCGGGTCGCAGGCAAGGTTCTCGGGGTCCTTGACGGCGTTGTTGAGCAGCCGCAGCCGTGCGTAGGACCGGGTGATGCGTTCGGTGGGTGTCAGGCCCGGCCGGTAGCGGAACTCCTCGCCGGAGATGAGGGTGCGCCACGGGCTGTGCAGGGTGTCGCGTTCGGCGCCGTCGAACAGCAGGTACGCCAGCTCTGCGGCCGCCGTCTCCGCGTCGTCCGGCGGCATGGCCGCCGGCGGGCCGGCGCTCGCGGACAGGTCCGGAGCCGCGCCGCCTGCGCCGCGCACGGGCAGGATCCTGGCCGTGAAGTCCGGTGCGGCGGTGTGGAATTCGACCAGCGGTGGTGGTGGCGCAAGCGCTGTGGAGCCCGCGGACGCCGCGACGGGTGCGGCCAGGACGTCGGCCACCGGGGCCGCGCCGAGGTGTGCTCCCGTGATCGGTTCCGGCGCCGTCCCGATGGGCGGGACGGGGGCCGGTTCGGCGGGTGGCGCTGGGAGGGTGGAGGCCCCTGCCGGAGTGGCGGGCCGCGTCCTTCCTGCGGTGCGAGCAGTGTCGTCCTTCTGGAGCGTCAACAAGGTCATGGGACCTCTCCGCGGAGGCGTCGAGACAGGGAAGGAGGTTCGATGGCCCATAAAGATACGGCCCAACCGGTTTTTTGCAAGGAACCGACGTGAAGTCCCAGCTCAGCTATGCCCAGTTGGGGCGTGTATGACCGGAAGACGACCATCCACGAGCGGTTGATAAACCGCGCGGCTGGTTTTATTGTTGAGAGTGTTCGCGGCCCGCCGCCGGTCCGTCCGCAGGTGTGCGGGGCATCCGTCATGTCCGGGCGTGACGGGGGGTACGGAGGTGGACTGTGGCACGCCAAGAACGGGCCACTCGAACGCGGCAGGCGATCGTGGTCGCCGCGGCCGATGTGTTCGACGAGGTCGGGTACGAAGCTGCGACGATCTCGGAGATCCTGAGGAGATCGGGTGTGACGAAGGGGGCGCTCTACTTCCACTTCGCCTCCAAGCGCGAGCTGGCACAAGAGGTGCTCGCGGAACAGTTGGGTGCGTTGCCGGAGATCCCGGACCGTGATCTGACCCTCCAACGGGCAGTGGACGAGGCGCTGTTGCTGTCCTACCTGCTGCAGACCCGTGAACCGCTGGTGCGCGGCAGCATCCGCCTGACGGTGGAACAGGGTTCGGCGAAGGACGGCCTGGACCGGCGGGTGCCGATGCAGGCCTGGACGGATCACAGTCTCCTGCTGTTCGAGAAGGCCAAGGCGGACGGCGAACTGCTGCCCCACGTCGACCTGGTCGCGCTGGCGAAGATGTTCGTCGGTGCGTTCACCGGTGTGCAGGTCCTTTCCAGCATCATGACGCGGCACGAGGACATGCTCCAGCGTGTGGCCGACCTCTACCAGGCCTTGATGACGGCCATAGCGGTCCCGGGGGTGCTGGTGCGGCTCGACTTCACACCGGGCCGCGCCGCGCGCGTGTACGACGAGGCGGTCCGGATGAGGGACCGGCGTCAGAAGCACGCCGCCGGCCAGGGCGGCTGATCCGCTCTCCCGGCCCGCGACCACGGATGCCCGCACCCCTCCTTGCGAGGGGTGCGGTGTGCGCAGGAGCAGGTACGACGAGAGAGCGAGGAAATGCGCAGATGGACATGACCACCTGCCCGCATGTGCTGGACGTCACGGGCCGGGACCTCGCCGGCGAAGCGGCATGCCTCCAGTCCATGGGTCCCGCCGTGGAGGCCGAGTTACCGGGCGGTGTGCGGGCCTGGGTCGTCACACAGCACGCGTACGTGACTCGGTTGCTCACCGACCCGCGGGTGTCCAAGGACGCGCGGATGCACTGGCCGGCCTTCATCGAAGGGCAGATCACCGAGGACTGGCTGCTCTACCATTGGGTCTCGGCGCAGACCATGCTCTTTGCCTACGGGGAACGGCACAGCCGCCTGCGGCGCCTGGTGGCCGGGGCGTTCACCGCCCGGCGCAGCGGGAACATGCGGCCGCGCGTCGAGGAGATCGTGGCGGAGCTGATCGCCGGCCTGGACACCGTGCGGACGGGTGAGACGGTCGACCTGCGCACCGCGTACGCGAAACTGCTGCCGATGCGGGTCATCTGCGAACTGTTCGGGGTCGCCGAAGCGGACCGCGCGGCCCTCGTCGGCGCCATCGACACCACGCTCGGCACATCGGTCCCTGTCGAGGAGATGCAGGCGGCGCAGCAGACGGTCTTCGACCTGCTGAGGAACCTGGTGGCGGCCAAGCGGGCGCACCCCGGGGACGATCTGACCTCCGCTCTCATCGCCGTCCGGGAGGACAGCGACCGACTGAGCGAGGAAGAGCTGGTCAGCACCCTGAACCTCATGATCGGGGCAGGGCAGGAGACCACCAGCAATCTGATCAGCAATGCGGTCGTCGCCCTGTTGAGCAGGCCCGACCAGCGGGAACACCTGCGGAGCGGCCGCGCCGACTGGAGCGATGTCGTCGCCGAGACCCTGCGTGTGCACAGTCCGGCCGCCTTTGTGCCGATCCGTTTCGCGGTGGAGGACATCGACCTGGACGGGGTGCGGATCGGCAAGGGTGACCCGATCATGGTGTCGTTCGCCGCTGTCGGCCTGGACGCGGCGGTGCACGGCGAGAGTGCCGCACAGTTCGATGTGCTGCATCGGTGCCGGGACAACCTCGCCTTCGGGCACGGCGTGCACTACTGCCTGGGGGCGCCTCTGGCCCGTATGGAGGCAACCCTCGCTCTGGCCGCGCTGTTCGAGCGGTTCCCCGACATGGCGCAGGCGAGGCCGCCGGAGGCGCTCGAGCCGCTGCCCTCCTTCATCGTCAGCGGTTACACGTCGCTCCCCGTCGTGCTGCGACCCGCTGTTTCCTGACCTACGCCGGCCAGGTCCCCGAGAACTCCGCAAGCCCTGCCAGGGGCTGCGGAGTTCCGTCGTTTCCGGGGCGCCCGCACCAGGCCGGATCCGGCTCCGTGTTCGAGCCGGGCCCGAGTTCCTCTTGAGTGACCCGGCAGACCGTGGGCGGGGAGGAAGGGAGACCGCCGTGACAGCTGACGTCGCCGGGGATGCAGTGGTGAAGGTGGAGAAGGGCCGTGCGGGCCGGGACGAACTGGCCGCCGTGGCACTGGTCGTGCTGGCCAGGATCACGGCACGAGGCTCTGAGGACGACGCGGCGGGCCGTTCGGTGAAGACCGGGCCGTGGCGCCGCCGCCTCGAGCCCGCGACCGGCTATCGAGCGCCGCACAGCTGGCACTAGAACACCCCGCGAGGGGAACCGAGGAGGGGCGCCTGCCGGTGCGGCGGCGGGCGCCCCTTCGGGTGTTCCGATCCCGTCATCACCCTACAAACCGCCTGTGCGGTTTGTTATCTTTGCTGGGCTCCGCACCGGTATCCGTGGACACGTGGGAGGGACCTGTTGTGACGCTGCTGAATGAAGGCGCCCCAATTCGCAGCCTGGAGGCGGCCGATGCCCGTGGGCGGGCGGCGGAACTGCAGGCGATCCGGGCACAGGCCGCAGCAGGGCCGAGCGACCGCGCGACGGAGGCGCAGCATGCCAAGGGCAAGCTGACGGCTCGGGAGCGTATTGCGCTGCTGCTGGACGAGGGTTCGTTCAAGGAGGTCGAGCAGCTGCGTCGGCACCGGGCGACGGGGTTCGGTCTGGAGGCGAAGAAGCCGTACACGGACGGTGTGATCACCGGCTGGGGCACGGTGGAGGGCCGGACGGTCTTCGTCTATGCACATGATTTCCGGATCTTCGGTGGTGCGCTGGGCGAGGCCCATGCGACGAAGATCCACAAGATCATGGACATGGCCATCTCGGCGGGTGCGCCGCTGGTGTCGCTGAACGACGGTGCGGGTGCGCGTATCCAGGAGGGCGTTTCGGCGCTGGCCGGTTACGGCGGCATCTTCCAGCGCAATACGCGTGCCTCGGGTGTGATTCCGCAGATCAGCGTGATGCTGGGTCCGTGTGCGGGTGGTGCGGCCTACAGTCCGGCGCTGACGGACTTCGTGTTCATGGTCCGTGAGACGTCGCAGATGTTCATCACCGGTCCGGATGTGGTCAAGGCCGTCACCGGTGAGGAGATCACGCAGAACGGGCTCGGTGGCGCGGATGTGCACGCCGAGACCTCGGGTGTGGCGCACTTCGCGTACGACGACGAGGAGACCTGCATCGCGGAGGTCCGCTACCTCCTCGCGATGCTCCCCTCCAACAATCATGAGTCGCCTCCCTCCGTGGCGTCGGAGGATCCGGCCGGCCGGCGGGGTGAGACGCTCCTCGATCTGGTGCCGGCGGACGGCAACCGTCCGTACGACATGCACCAGGTGATCGAAGAGCTCGTCGACGACGGCGACTACCTGGAGATCCACGAGCGCTGGGCCCGGAACATCATCTGCGCCCTGGCCCGTCTCGACGGCCAGGTGGTGGGCATCGTCGCCAACCAGCCGCAGTCCCTCGCGGGCGTTCTGGACATCGAGGCCTCCGAGAAGGCCGCCCGCTTCGTCCAGATGTGCGATGCCTTCAGCATCCCTCTGCTGACCCTGCTCGATGTCCCCGGTTTCCTCCCCGGCGTGGATCAGGAGCACGGTGGGATCATCCGGCACGGGGCGAAGCTGCTCTACGCGTACTGCAACGCCACGGTGCCGAGGATCTCCCTGATCCTGCGCAAGGCGTACGGCGGTGCCTACATCGTCATGGACTCCCAGTCCATCGGTGCGGACCTCACCTACGCCTGGCCGACGAACGAGATCGCGGTGATGGGCGCCGAAGGTGCCGCCAACGTCATCTTCCGCAAGCAGATCGCCGAGGCCGAGGACCCCGAGGCCATGCGGACCCGCATGGTCAAGGAGTACAAGGCCGAGCTGATGCACCCGTACTACGCGGCGGAGCGCGGCCTGGTCGACGACGTCATCGACCCCGCCGAGACCCGTGAAGTCCTCGTCCGTTCCTTCGCCATGCTCCGGTCCAAACAAGCCGACCTGCCCGCACGCAAGCACGGCAACCCCCCGCAGTAGCGGAGCGCCAGATGGTGAAACAGGAACGTGCGGCACGCACGCGCCAGGCGCTGATCCTCTCGGCTGCCGAGGTCTTCGACCGCGAGGGCTTCACCGTCGCCTCGCTCACCGCCATCAGCTCGCAGGCCGGAGTGAGCAACGGCGCGCTGCACTTCCACTTCGCCAGCAAGGCCGAGCTGGCTTTCGCGGTCGAGACCGTCGCGCTCCACCGGCTCGCCGCTCTCACCATGGGTGGGGGCGGCGCAGTCGCGCACAACGGCGTCACGCGGATCAGCAGTCTGCAGATGCTCGTCAACGCCACCCATGCGCTGGCCCGTTCCCTGGCGGAGGACGTCGTCCTGCGGGCGGGGTTCGAGCTGAGCGGCTCCGGCGCCCGCGACGCCGAGCAGAACCTGCGCCGGCACTGGCGGCAGTGGGTCGAGCAGGTACTCGAACGGGCCCACGGGGCCGGTGAGCTCGAGGCGACCGTTGCGGCCCAGGATGTGATGGCAGCCGTCGTGGCGGCGACCGTGGGCTTCGAAGTCCTCGGCAACGAGGACCCGTTGTGGCTCTCCGCGTCCACCCTCACGCGCTTCTGGCAACTGCTGCTGCCCCGGCTCGCCACCGCCACTCTGCTCACCGCACTCACTCCGCACCCCACGCCCGAACAGGGCTGACAGCACCATCCCATCCCCATGGAACAGTCCGAACGGTCTGTTTCATGGGGCTTCTTTGTGACCCCGACCGGTGGGGGTGACCGGCTGAAACCGGACGTGTGGCGGGCCGCAGTGCATCCGGCGCCCGGCCGTTCGTCTCCGTACGGTCATCGCGCGGTCCAGCGGCACTCATGCCCGCCTCGAGCCCGATACCGCTGCCCTCACCGGCTGTTCAAGCCCCTCTGGCCCGACCTTTCGCCACTCCTCTGCCAGGTCTCATGCGCTGTCGGTGTGCCCTTGGGGGCGGATCGGAACGAAGGACGCGGCGGCACTGCGCATGGCTGGAATCCAGCATTCGGCCATTGACAAACCGACCGTGCTGTTTTTAAATCGTATCGTTCTTGTACGGCGAGCAAGCCGCACCGCGGAAGAGCGCGGAGGATGCGACGGGCTCGTACGGCTGAGCCTGCATGCCCGACTTTGGGGGAGACATGGACATCGAAGTGCTGGGCGCACTGTCGGTGCGAGTCAAGGGACGCTCGATCGCGCCCTCCGCGCCCAAGCCGCGGCAGGTGCTGGCCCTGCTCGCGCTGAACGCCGATCAGTTGGTGCCCGTCGCCATGCTGGTGGAGGAGCTCTGGGGGCACCGCCCGCCGCGCAGCTCGCGCACCACGCTGCAGACCTATGTGCTGCAGGTGCGTGATCTGATCGGGGAGGCGCTCGCCACCGGAGACGACGCGGATCGCAGCGCGAAGAGTGTGCTGGTGACCCTGCCCGGTGGTTACCGGCTGCAGACCGAGGGCGGCACGGTCGACTTCCGGGAGTTCGAGCGCCGTGCCGGCGCCGGCTACCGGGCGATGGACGCCGAGGACTACTCCCAGGCCGCCAGGCGGCTCCGGGACGCGCTGTCCCTGTGGTCGGCACCCGCGCTCGCCGATGTGCAGGCCGGCAGTCAGATCGCCATGGAGATCGAGCGGTTGGAGGAGGCCAGGCTGTGCGCCCTCGACCAGCGGATCGAGGCCGACCTGCGCCTGGGCCGCCACCGTGAGCTCCTGTCCGAACTGACCGTACTGGTCAGCCGCTATCCGACCCACGAGAGCCTGCACGGCCAGTTCATGCTGGCACTGCACCGCTCGGGGCGCCGCGGCGAGGCCCTGGGCGCCTACCAGCGGCTGCGCAACACTCTCGTCGCCGAGCTCGGCCTGGAGCCCTCGGGCGCCCTCAGCCGGCTGCAGCGCTCCATTCTGATGTCCCACCCGGACGCCACCCCCGCGCGGCCCAACGGCCAGGCGCAGGGGCAGGGGACGCGGGTCACGGTGCCCGCGCGGGTGAGCTGACCGGCCGGCCTCCGGGCCGCGTCGCGAGCCCGGACGAAGCGATCGCCCTGTGCCGTCACCAGACGGCACGGGCGCTCGCGGCTGTCCTGTACCGGGAGGCCGCGGACATCGAGCTGGAGCGTCCCTTCGCGCTCATCGGGGTCGACGCCATGACGGCCGCCCAGTTCGTCGCCCTGCTGAACTCCGCCTGCCGCACGGACATCGAGGCCGCCGACCTGTACGACTACCCCACGCCCGGTGCGCTGGCCGAGTACGCGGCCGCCTGCCTCACCGGCTCCCGTCCGCCCAAGCCGCTGTCCGAGCAGGCCGTGCCGGCCGGCCTTGCTGCGGCGGCGACCGCACCTCGCGCCGACAGCGGCGACGTGCTGGAGGTTCTGCTGGAGCAGCTGGCCCGGACGCTCTGCTGCGACGTGTGGGACATCGACAGCGAGGCCACCTTCCGCAGCCTGGGGCTGACTCCCTTGCCGGCTGCCGAGTTCCTTGCCTTCGTCAACGACGCCTACCGTCTCGGCGCGCGGCCGGCCGTGCTGTTCGACCACCCCACCCCGGCCGCGCTGGCGGCCCACATCACCGCCCACATCGCGGCGGGCGCCGCCACCGGGCCGTCGGCCGCATCCAGCCGCTGATCCCGCCGACCGGGCCGTGGTCACTGTCCCGACGCGGGCGGGGCGGTCAGCCGGTCGAACCGGTGCATCAGAGTCTGCTGTTCCCGCGAGAGCCGCTCGACGTGGCGGCGCAGCCTGGCCACCTCGTCGCTCAGATACAGCACTGTCGCGTCGGCCTCCGCGCCCGCATCCGCACCGGGCACCGGAAAGGCCGCCCGGCCGTCCCGCACAGGGTCGGGGGACCTGTCGGCGGCGGCGGCCGGAATGCGCTGGACGGGCAGATCCAGCGCGGGGTCGTGGTGGAGGATCGCCTCCATCCGCCCGCGCAGCGCCGGACCCGGTT
The DNA here is from genome assembly GCA_963836215.1 of uncultured Actinomycetota bacterium. Taxonomy (GTDB): domain Bacteria; phylum Actinomycetota; class Actinomycetes; order Streptomycetales; family Streptomycetaceae; genus Streptomyces. The sequence continues at coordinate 503,708 of CAWIIU010000005.1, read as the reverse complement.
CCACCCCCAGCTCGTGGACCAGCCAGGTGCGGGCCCGGTCGTAGACGCTCAGGGCCTCCGCCTGTCTGCCGCACCGGTACAGGGCCGTCATGAGCAGATCGTAGAAACGCTCCCGCATCGGGTGATCGGCCGTCAGTTCCTCGAGCTCGCCGGTGATCTCGCCGTGCCGTCCCGCCCGCAGGCAGGCGTCGTAGAGCGTCTCCAGCACCGTGAGACGTCCCTCCTCCAGCTGGGCCGCCTCTGCGGCGCAGATGTCCCCTCGCCCGGTTCCCTCCAGGGCCGAGCCCCGCCAGAGTGCCAGGGACCGGCGCAGCAGGCCCGCGGCGCGGCCCGGATCGGACACGGCGCAGGCGCGGCCCCGGTCCGCCAGTTCACGGAAGGCCGCTGCATCGGTGCCCGCACTGCCCAGACGCAGGACGTAGCCCAGCGAACGGGTCACGATCCACTCGTGGTGGGGCTCGCCCGAACCGGGGGGTGGCACGGGCAGCAGGCGGCGCAGCCGCATCACGTGCGCCTGCAGCGCGTTGGCGGCGTTCGCCGGCGGGTGGTGACCCCACAGTTCGTCGATCAGACGGTGTGCCGAGGTCACCTGACCCGTCTTCACCAGCAGGGCGCCCAGCAGCGCCCGCTGCTTGGCCCCGGTCGGAACGATCCGCACACCGCTGCGCTCGTCCCAGATCTCCACGGGACCCAGGATGCGGAACTCCATCTCATCCACTCCTCGCACACAGAGCCCGGGCGGGCAGCCACGGCGGATGAGCCGGGGAATTGACGGCGTCGCCGAATTCCACACCGGACTCCATTTCGATGATCCGCTTCCGGTTTTCGGTAATGCGGTGCGCACCTCCTCGGCTTCATCGAACCATAGATGTTTCTCCGGTCGGCGGTGCATCCTCCCAGCGTCGCTCAGTGCCCCGTAAAAGGATTCTCGAGTTCCTTTCAGGGATCTCCAGGTGGGCCAACTGTGCAGTACAAAAGGTGCGTTGACGCGGCACGTCGCATCGCAGATGTCCTGTTGGAGAACGGCTCGAAAAGCAGCGGAGTTTGACAGAGTGCATCGTCGAACGCGGTTACGGTGCCATACGTCCTTGGAGGACAAGAGCACAGCGCCCAACCGGGCGAGAAGTGCCGACGACTCGAACAGCGGCGAATGCGGCGGAGGCCGGCGAGGTGCGGAGGAAACCGTGAAGATGAAGGTTCTGGGTCCACTGAGTGCTGAGGTCAACGGAGTCTCGATCGTTCCCACCGCGGGCAAGCCCCGCCAGATCCTGGCTCTGCTGGCGCTGTACCCGGGGCGGGTGATGCCGGTGCCCACGCTGATGGAAGAGATATGGAACACCGATCTCCCGCCCAGCGCCCTGACCACCCTGCAGACCTACATCCTTCAGCTGCGCCGGCGGCTGGGTACCGCGATGGGACCCGATGCGCCGGGCTCGGCGAAGGATGTGCTCGCCACCCGCTACGGCGGCTATCTGCTGCAGATTCCCTCCGACGCGGTGGACGTGCACCAGTACGAAAGCCTCCTCGCGCAGGGACAGGAGGCCTTCGAGGAGGGCGACGACGCCACGGCGGCCCGCTGTTTCCGGGGTGCCCTCGACCTGTGGGAGGGCCCGGCGCTGGTGGATGTGCGTGTCGGTCCGATTCTGGAGATCGAGGTGACCCGGCTGGAGGAGAGCCGTCTGGTCACCAGGGAGCGGCGCATCGACGCCGACCTGAGACTGGGCCGGCACACCGAACTCATAGCCGAGCTCACCGATCTGATCGCCCGTCACCCTCAGCACGAGGGGTTGCACTCGCAGGCCATGGTCGCTCTCTACCGGTCCGGACGCCAGGCATCGGCACTGGATGTCTACCGTCGGCTGCGCCGTCGGCTGATAGAGGACCTGGGCGTGGAACCGTCTCCGCAGCTTCAGCGGCTGCACCAGGCGATCCTGGCCGTCGACCCGCAGCTCGATGTCATCGCGGGTCCCCGGCGTTCCTCGACCTTCGACCTGTACGCGGCCTGATGCCTCCCCGGGCGCGCCCGCCCTCACGACCCGGCCCCCACGCGCACGTGCGCCGCGGCCCGGGCGGCGGAGGAACGCCGGGGGAGGGACGGTGAGGCGCGTGGTCATCACCGGCCTGGGCGTCGTCGCACCGGGCGGGGTCGGTGTGAAGGCGTTCTGGTCGCAGCTGACCGCCGGACGCACGGCCACCGGGCCGCTGACCCTCTTCGACCCGACGCCGTTCCGCTCCCGTGTCGCGGCCGAGGCCGACTTCGACGCCAGGGCGCACGGTTTCACCGGTGAGGAGGACCGACGCCTGGACCGGGCGGCCCAGTTCGCCCTGGTCGGTGCCAGGGAGGCGCTGGCGGACAGTGGCCTCGCCGACAGCGTCGGCGACAGGGGGCCGTACGGGACGGACCCGCTGCGACTGGGCGTGGCGCTCGGCAGCGCGGTCGGCTGCGCCACGTCGATGAGCACCGAGTACGCGGTCGTCAGCGACTGCGGGACGGCCTGGCACGTCGACCCCGACCTCGCGGTCGCCCATCTGCTGGACTACCTGGTGCCCAGCTCGCTCGCGGCCGAAGTGGCCCGGGACTGCGGCGCCCAGGGCCCGGTCGTCCTGGTCTCCAGCGGTTGCACATCGGGCCTGGACGCGATCGGCCACGCCACCGACGTGATCCGCGAGAACGGCACCGATGTGATGGTCGCCGGTGCGGCCGAGGCACCCATCGCCCCGATCACCGTGGCCTGCTTCGACGTCCTGAGGATCAGCAGCGCGCGCAACGACGACCCCGCCACCGCCAGCCGGCCGTTCGACCGGACCCGCGACGGCCTCGTCCTGGGGGAGGGGGCCGCCGTGCTGATCCTGGAGGAGTACGAGCACGCCCGCCGCCGCGGTGCCCGGATGTACGCCGAGATCGCCGCGGTCGCACAGCGCAGCAGCGCCCATCACATGACGGGCCTGAAGCCGGGCGGCCGGGCGCTGGCCGGCACCATACGCGCCGCACTGGACGAGGCGCGCATCGACCGCACGGAGGTCGACCACATCACCACCCACGGCGCGGGCACCCGGCAGAACGACCGCTACGAGACGGAGGCGTTCAAGGACTGCTTCGGTCCGTACGCCCACCGCATCCCGCTCAGTTCCAACAAATCGATGATCGGGCACGCGCTGGGGGCCACCGGACCGTTGGACGTCCTGGCGAGCACGCTGGCCCTGGAGCACGGCGTGGTGCCGCCCACCGCCAACCTGCGCACACCCGACCCCGCCTGCGACCTCGACTACACCCCGATCACCGCCCGCGAGCAGCGCCTGGACACCGTGCTGACTGTGGGCAGCGGCTTCGGCGGGTTCCACACCGCCGTCCTGCTCACCCGTCCCAGGGGCACACCGTGAACGCCCCGACCGATGTCCTGGTCACCGGGATCGGCGTGGTGGCGCCCAACGGGGCGGGACGACGCGCCTGGTGGGCGTCGGTGCTGCGGGGACGTACCGGCATCGCGCCGCTGACCCGGTTCGACGCGGCACGCTATCCGGTCCGTCTGGCGGGCGAGATCAGCGGCGTACCCGCCGACAGCGAGGTCCCCGGCCGGCTGCGGCCCGCCACCGACCGCATCACCCGGCTCACCCTCGCGGTCGCCGCCGAAGCGCTGAGGGACGCGGGTGTGCCCCCGGACCTGCTGGCCTCGGCAGGTGTCCTCACCGCCGGAACCGCCGGGGGTGCGGAGTTCGGCCAGCGGGCGCTGCAAGCCCTGTGGAGCCGCGGCGGACGGCATGTGAGCGCCTATCAGTCGATCGCCTGGTTCCCCGCCGCGGGCAGCGGCCAGGTCTCCGTACGGCACGGGATGCGCGGCCCCTGCGGCACCGTCGTCACCGGACAGAGCGGCGGTCTGGACGCCCTGGCCCAGGCGCGGCGGCACATCCGCAAGGGAGCCGCTCCCCTCATGCTCGCCGGTGGGGTCGACTCCCACCTGTGCCCGTGGGGCTGGGCGGCGCAGTCGGCGGCAGGCGAACTGAGCCGCTCCGACGATCCGGCGCGCGCGTACCGCCCCTTCGACGCGCACGCCGACGGCCATGTGGTCGGCGAGGGCGGCGCATTGCTGGTCCTGGAGAGCGCGGCGGGTGCCCGCGCGAGAGGCGTGGGCGTCTACGGCAGGCTCGCGGGCTGTGCCGCCACCTTCGACGGCCCCGACACGCCTCGCCTGCGGCACGCCGCCCAGGCCGCGCTGGCCGACGCGGGGCTGGGGACGAGCGAGGTCGACGTCGTGTTCGCTGACGCCGAGGGCGGACGGGCCGCCGACCGGGCCGAAGCCGAGGCGATCACCGGCCTGTTCGGCCCGCGCGGGGTGCCGGTCACCGCGCCCAAGACGATGACCGGCCGGCTGCAGGCCGGCGGGGCCGGTCTGGACGTGGCCGCCGCCCTGCTCGCGCTGCGCACCGGCCTGCTGCCGCCGACCACCGCCACCCGTGACACCGCCGACGACTGCCCGCTCGACCTGGTGCTCGGCGAACCCCGCCGTACGGCGCCGCGCTGTGCCCTGGTCCTGGCACGCGGCCGGGGCGGGTTCAACTCCGCGGCGGTCGTCACCGCCGACTGACCCACGCAACCACCGACCGACCCTGTACGCGACCGGCGTGCACGACGAGCGTGCCGAGCACGCGGAAGAGAGGCCCCCGTGGCTCAGTTCGAACTCTCCGACCTGTCCGCGCTGCTGCAGGCCTGCGGCCACGAGGGCACGGAACTGGACAGCGGCACGCTGGACGTGCCGTTCTTCGACCTCGGCTTCGATTCGCTGGCGATGCTGCAGACCACCGCGCTGGTCGAGCACGACTACGAGATCACCTTGCCGGAGGAGGCGGTCGACGAGGCCGACACCCCGCGTCGCTATGTCGACCTGGTCAACGCGGCACTGGCCGCCCGCACCATGGGCAGCCTGCACACCGACGTGGTCGTCGTCGGCGCAGGGCCGGCCGGTCTCGCCCTCGCCCTGATGCTGCTGCGGTCGGGTATCCGGGTGGCCGTCGTGGAACGTTCCCCCGCGGCGCCGCGTGACTTCCACGGCGAGATCTGGCAGCCGGGCGGCCAGCAGATCCTGGATCAGCTGGGGGTCCTCGACGCCGCCCGCAGCAGGGGCGCCCGCGCCCTCGAGGGGTTCCAGGTGCTGGAAGGGCACAAGGTGCTCCTGGACATCGACTACCGGCGCCTGGACGGCCCGTACGATCGGCTCCTCGCCCTGCCGCAGCGGCACGTCCTGGACGAACTCCTGGCCGCCTGCCGCGGGTTCGCCGGCTTCAGCGATCTGGGCGGACGCCGCCTGAGCAGCCTCATCGAGGAGGACGGCCGCTGCGCGGGCGTCGTCGTGAGCGGTTCGGAAGCGGGACGCACCACGGTCATGGCGCAGGTGGTGGTCGGCTGCGACGGGCGGTTCTCCAAGACCCGGCAACTGGCCGGCATCGAGGCCGGCCGCAGCGACGCGTTCGACCAGGACGTCGTGTGGTTCACGATCCCCGCGGCGGACCGCGCCACCGGTCTGGTCCGGATCCACCGGGCGGGGGCCGCGGCCGTGCTGGTCCACGACACGTGGCCGGACCGGCTCAGGATCGGCTGGACGCTGCCGCATCGCGGCTGGCAGCAGACGGCGGCCCGCGGAATCGACGCACTGCGGACCGAACTCATGGCCGCGCTGCCGCACTTGGCGGATCTGCTCCGGGACCATCTGACCCAGCTGTCCGACCTGACGCTCCTCGACGTGTTCGCGGGCCGGGCCGCCGAGTGGGTGCGCGACGGGCTGGTGCTGGCGGGCGACAGTGCGCACACCCATGGCCCGCTCGGGGCCCAGGGCATCAACCTCGCGGTGCAGGACGCCGCCGTCCTGCACCCGCTGCTCGTCGCGGCCCTCGAGGCGGGGGACTGTTCACGGCGCAGGCTGGCCGCCTTCGAGGAACGGCGCGGCCCGGCAGCGGACGCCGTCACGAAGATGCAGCGGCTGCAGGCGGCCGCGTTCTTCGGCCGGGGAGGGCCGGTGGCCGGATTCGTCCGGGCACGCGTCGCCGGACTGGTCACCCGTACGCCCCTCGGCACGCGCATCACCCGCCGTATCGCCTACGGTCCGGACCCGGTCCGGGTGCGTACGGACCTGTTCGGCGACGCCCCGGCGGAGCGGCAGCCGGGTCAGTCCTCCACGTCGATGTCGTAGAACCCCTCACGCTCCCACCGCCGAATCGTGGCGTGGTCCCGCTCCACCACCGACCGGTCCTGGTGGATCAGGTACACGGCGCCGGGGCGGGTGAACAGGTCCCGGGTGCGCTCGACGTACTCGCCGGCGCGGCCCGCCGGGGCGAGCAGGCTGTGGTACGACGGCAGGGACCGCACCCTGTCCCATTCCAGGTCCCGGCGCAGCCGGCCGCTGGACGGGCAGATGAAGCTCACGCCGCGGGCCGAGCTCAGCGGTTCGGTCGGCAGGCCGCCCGCGGCGTACAGATGCGGGACGAGCATGGCGTGCACGGTGTTGGCCACCGGATTGCGCCCGGTGGCCCGGGTCACCGCCGATACGTCGATGGTGCCCTGGGGACGCGCGGCGCTCTCCACCAGCCGGGGTCCCTCGGCGGTGTCGATGACCTCGGTGTGGGAGGGGCCCCAGCGGGTGCCCAGGGCGTCGAGCACCCGGCGCACATACGCCGCGACCCGGCGGGCTCCGTCGTGGTCGGGGGACATCAGGTCGGTGTAGTCGTAGACCGGGGACGATCCGAGCACCGTCTTGACGGAGCGCCAGATCTCGGTGACCGTGTGCACGCCGTCCGCGCTGACGCAGTTGACCATGTACTCGTCGCCCTGCAGATACTCCTGCACCAGGACGGACCCGTTGCGCTGCCCGTACACCGTGCTGCCGCCCAGCAGTTTGTCCGCCGCCGTCGCGGCCTCCTGCGGCGTGCCGCACAGGAACACCCCGTCGGTGCCCGCGCTGCGCAGGGGTTTGACGACGACCGGCCGGCCGCCGTGCCGGGCGGCAGCCGCCGCCGCGTCGGAGCCGCAGCTCACCGCGGCATGCCAGGCGGCCGGCACCGACGCGGAGTCGAGCGCCTGCTGCATACGGAGCTTGTCCCTGCGGTCGGCGCAGCTGGCGGGGTCGTTGTTCTCGGACAGCCCGAGTGCCGCGGCGAGCCGGTCCGCCGGCTCCACCCCGGACTCGGTGCCGGCGGCCACCCAGCCGACCTCGTACGGTTCCAGGTCGCGCAGCAGTGCCGGCAGATCACCGTCGAAGGTGAGAGTGTCCCGGTAGGTCTCCGGGGCGAAGGTGCGGCGGAACGTGGCGGCCCGTTCGGCCCGGTTCTCCACGTGCACCGTGGCGATGCCGTAGGCGGCGAAGGCGGGCGCGTACAGGGCTCCGGTGGAATAGCCGTCGACGACGACGGCGACCCGTTCGTTCATGGTGTGCACAGGCATGACAAGACCTCCGGAAACCGTGCGGTCAGGGCCGCGACCAGGCAGGCCGGGGCACCCGGTAGACGAAGCTGATCGCCGTGCGGGGCGCGTCCGCCGTCGTGTTGGGCGCTGAGCGGTGCAGCATCATCCCGTCGAAGGCAACCGCGGAACCGGGCGACAGCGGCACGGACACCGGGGCGGCATCGGGCAGCACGACGGCGGGGTCGACATGCGGTTCGACCGCGTCGGCCAACGGCGGGCGGCCCGGCTCGCGTTCGTCGTCCCCGGTGTGCGCGAACAGGCCGTGCCGGTGCGAGCCGGATATGAACTGCAGGCACCCGTTCGCCTCGGTGGCCTCCTCCACCGCCACCCAGACGGTGACCACATGGTGCGCGCGGGAGTCGAAGCCGGCCGGGGCGAACGCCATGTCCTGGTGCCAGGGCTTCTCCGAGCCCAGCCGCGGCGGTTTGGCCCACAGGAAGGAGTTGACCAGCGTGCCGGGCGTGCCGACGAGTTCGCTCACCACTCCCCGGGGCAGGTCCAGGTCGTGGTGGAGCGACGCGAGGTCCGGGGCGTGGCGGTGGGCCTGGTTCACCGAGCGCAGCAGCCCGGGTACGGGCCGGTCGCCCTGCTGCCACGCGACCCAGCCGCCCGTGCCCTCGGCCTCGAGGACGAAGTCGCCCTGCGATGCCGTGAGCCGGGCGGCCTGCTCGCGCAGTGTCCGGGCCGCCTCGCGCAGGCGGGGGAGCTGTCCGACCGCCAGGCCGGGCAGCACGGTGAACCCTGTGGTCCGCCAGCTGCCCGCCCGGGTGTCCTGCCGGCTGGTGGTCATAGCCATGTGCCTTCCTTCATCACTGTGCGTCCCGACAGTTCGTTGACCTCCCGCCAGGCCTGCACCTTGACCGGGCGGATACGGAAGTACTGGTACGGCGTGGTCAGTTCACGCGGATCGAAACCGGTCTTCGCGGCGAACACGTCCCCGAACCCGGGGCCGAGGTCCGCCACGTCCACGGCCTCGGCGGTGCCCTCCACGAGCACCACGTCGCGCGTCGCGCCGAAGGCGAGCCGCACCTGACCGCCCGCCAGCAGATTGCGGGCGGTGGGGGAGGTGAGCACGGTGGAGACGACGACGTGGGTGCCGTCCCAGGCGAAGGACAGCGGCACCAGATACGGAACGCCGTCCGTACCGGCGGTGGACACCCAGGTGTCGACGTCGTTCTCGAACCGCTTCTGGACGTCGCGCTTGCGCTCGTCGAGGCTGCGCGGCTGGGGAAGGGTCATGGTGGATCTCCTCATCGTGTGCTGGAGCGGGCGACGGCGGCGAGGGTATCCGGCGCACCGGCCGGAGGGCGCCCGTCCGCGCCGATGTGACGCACGTCGGACAGAGCGAGGCCCAAAAAGACCGGTGCGCCCACCAGGGCGGACAGCCACAACGCCGTCTGCACTCCGGTCAGATGGGCCAGCGCCCCGCCGAGCAGCGCACCCACCGGCAGCGCACCCCAGGACACGAACCGCACGGTGGCGTTCATCCGGCCCATCAGCTCCCGGGGGGTGACCGCCTGGCGCACGGTCACCTGGTTGACGCTGAGGATCACCACGCCCATCGCCTGGATCGACAGACCCGCCACGAGCAGTGCGTCGGGCGCCGTGTACGCGGCCAGCGGCAGCAGCAGCGGACCGGTCCCGCACATCAGGGATCCGGCGACGATGGCGCGGCCCGTGCCGATGCGGTGCGCGGCGCGCCGGGCGGCCAGCGCGCCGATCACCATCCCGGCACTCGACATGGCCATCACCAGGCCGATGCGCGCCGGGGAGAACCCGAGCGAGCGGGTGGCGTAGGTGACGAGGAGCGGGGAGAGCATCGCGTACGAGAGATTGGTCAGACCGGACGTGATCGTGATGGGGGCCAGCAGCCGGTGTCTGCCGACGAACCTGAGGCCCTGCACGATGTCCCGGCACGGCAGCTGCCGGGTCTCCGGTGTTCTGGGCACCGATGCCGTGGAGCGGCCGGGGATGCGCCACACCATCACGGCGGAGAAGACGAAGGAGAACACATCGACGCACAGGGCGATGGGCCCGCGCAGCACGCCGATCAGCCAGCCTCCCGCGGCGTGCCCGCCGACCAGCGCGCCCGAACGGGCGAGCTCCAGCTTGGAGTTGCCCTCGGGCAGGTCGTCGGCGTGCAGGATGTCGGGCAGATAGGACTGGTAGGCGATGTCGAAGAACACGGTCGCCGCGCCGATCGTCAGGCCGACCGCGTACAACTGCGTGAGGGTGAGCACCCCCAGCACATGGCTGAGCGGCACGGTCAGCAGGACCAGGGCACGGACCACGTCGGCGGTGATGAGAACCGGCTTGCGCGGCAGCCGGTCCACCCACGCACCCGCGGGCAGGCCGATCAGCAGATACGGCGCCACCTGCACTGCCTGCACCGCGCTCACCTGGAAGGCGCTGGCGTTCAGTGTCGTCAGCGCGGTGAGCGGCAGGGCCAGGATGCTGATCTGGGTGCCGAACTGGGTCACGGCCTGGCCCGCCCAGAGCCGGCGGAACGCGGGCTGTCTGAACAGACTCATCTCATGTCTCCGTCCGGGCAGCGGCCGCGAGCCGGTCCGGGTGGGTGAACACCCCGGCCGTACAGGCCCGGGGGTGGACACCCATGCCGACGACCGAACCGTGGACGGCCGGCAGGGCTCTGGCGTAGGTGCCCGCGTGGCCCTGCGGAGTGAGGAAGAGGCTCCATACACAACGCCAGTCCTCCGTGCGGCCGGTGGCCGGGTCGTGGACCGGTTCGAGACGGCTGTCGGCGCGCCGCTGGATGACGGCGCCTCCGGTGTCCACCGACTCCAGGGCGCTCCGCCAGTCCGACCGGGAGGTCTCCCAGCCCGCCACCACACCCGTGCCGCCGTACTGGGCACGGGGTTTGAGGACGAGCTCCTCCTGGCGGGTCAGACAGTCGTGGAACACGTCCGGGTCGCGCGTGCGGGCGTCGTGCGCAAGCGTTCTGGTCCACGGCAGTAGGCGGTCGACCAGCGCCCGGTCGTCGGCACAGAGGGTGTGCCTGCCCGCAGGCGACGAGAGCAGTGCCAGCGCGCCCTTGTTGCTGAACAGATGGCACTCCAGCGGTGTCCACAGCACCACATCGCCGTCCTCGTGCGCCGAGAACAGAGGCTCCACCAGCGACTCACCGGAGGGTGTCCCGAGGATCTCGTCGGCGCTGAAGCAACGCAGTACGAGGTCCACGCGGGCGCCGTCCACGTGTATCCGTCCCCGGCGCCGCCGCACCCCGGTGACCTCGCCGACTCGGAAGTCGAGGCCCTGGGCCCGCATGAGTTCGGCCACCGCCTCCCACACCGCGCCGAACCGGGCGAGGCCGCCGGGACCCTCCAGCAGGGCCACGACCGGGGTGCGGTCGCCGGTCACGGGCCGGGCGGCGGTGCGCAGGGTGTCGGCGACGCGGCGGCCGGTGTCCAGGTAGGTGAGCCGGTGCTCGTCCGCGAAGGAGGCGAAGCCCGCGGCGCGGGCCCACAGCGCCGGCAGGGTGCCCGCGCGGTCGATGCCGCCGAGCTCGCTGGCGATGTTGAACTCCAGCAGTCTGAACGACGTTCCGTCGAAGCTCATGTCGGTCCGCCCGTACAGGGGCGGCGCGCTCCCGCCCAGTCGGGTGATCAGCCGCCTGGTGCGCTCGTCGATCCCGAGCGCGTGGCAGTACGCGTGCAGATCACCGTCGAACAGCCGCTGCGGCAGCGAGGTGAGGAGGCCGAAGAGGCGTACGGCGTCGTCCGCGGCCCTGTCGACCGCTCCCTGCGGTGCGAACAGGGGCCGCGGAAGCAGCCGTTCACCGGCGGCCGTGGCCAGCGCGGGCGGCAGCGGGAGCCCCGCCGCGACGCCACGCAGTGGACTGCGGGGGTCCGCACCCTCCTCCAGGAACCGTGCGGTGACACGGTCCGCAGGCTGCGGCAGGACCGTGCCGGAGAGGACGCTGAGCTGAGGTGTCATGGGGAGCGGCCGCCTTTCTCACGCGGTGAGCAGATGCACGGCGTGCTCCGCCTTGTCCGCCTCCGGCCAGCACGCCTCGGCGCTCTCCCCGGTGACGAGCACATAGCCGTAGCGGCTCATGATGTGGCCCGCGGGCGGCAGCAGCAGCTCCTGGCCCGGTACGGCGAGCGGGCGGGCGTGCACCGCGGAGGGCGGCAGCGCCGCCTCGTCCACGCGGACGCCGGCGGCGACGCAGTCGTACGGCGGGTACAGGAAGCGGATCGCCGCGCAGCCGTGGCGCCCGGGCGGAGGGGGCAGCGGACGTCCGCAGGCGACGGCGACGGCCCACCGGCCCGGGTCCACATCGCCGGCGCAGGAGGCCACCAGCGGGATGAGATCCCCGCCGAGGCGGGCATTGATCTCGACCACCTTGGGTCCGGCCGCGGTGAGCATGAGCTCGGTGTGCGTGATCCCGGTGTGGAAGCCCACGGCCTGATGGGCACGCTCCAGCACATCGAGGACGGCAGGGTCGTCCAGCAGCGGGTCGGCCGCGTCGACGCTGTGCGCGATCTCCTCGAAGTACGGCGGGAATCCGCAGACCTTGCGGGCCACATAGAGGGGTGTCGGCTCGCCGCCGCGCAGGGCAGCGTCGACGCTGATCTCCTCGCCCCGCAGATACTCCTCGACCAGCACACTGGCACCGAAGTCGGGCGCCCCGGGCATCACCACGGAGCCGGCCGCCGCGTAGGCGGCCGCCAGTTCCCGCGGTGAGTCGGCCCGGCTGACACCGACACTGGCTCCCAGCCCGCGCGGCTTGACGATCACCGGGTAGCCGATCCCGGCCGCCGCATCGGCCGCCTCGGCGGCCGATGTCACACACACGGAGATCGCCTGTGGGACCCCCGCGGCGTCCAGGGCCCGCCGGGTGCCGTGCTTGTCGCGGCAGCGGGCCACCGCCTCGGGCGGCGAGCCGGGCAGCCCCAACTCCTGCTGCAGCCGGGCGGTCTGCTCCACCAGCAGCTCGTTCCAGCACACCACCCCGGACACGGGATGCCGGGCGTCGAGCTCCCGGGCCGAGGCGCTGAGCGCGTCGTCGTCGTTCAGGTCGACGACGGTGTGGCCGGCGAGGTACGGCAGTTCCCAGGTGGGTTCGCTGTCCAGGAAGAGCCAGATGCGGGCGTGACCGGAGGTCATCGCCAGCAGGTATTCGCGGAACTGCTGTACGCCGCTGTGCACCAGGAGGACCAGGGGAAGGTCTCTTCTCTCGTCCACTGTCTTCACCCCGTGACTCTCCCGGTGGAAATCGGCTGCCTGAAAAGGACGTCGAACAAGGCGTCCCGGAGGCTGAACTGCCCCCGCCAGGACGGTAGCGCGGATTCTCGAGCTTTCTTCGAGGAAGGCAGAGACTTGTAGATGCGATCCGGGATTTGTCATTGCCAACCGAAAGTTGTCATTGCCGGGAGCGATGCTTTCCGGCCAGCTCTGCCGTGGTCGCCCGTAGTGGCCAATGATGCGTTCACCAGCGGTTACGGTTGATTGCTCGATCGTCTTCGGGTCGGGATGGTGGTTGAACCGGACAGGGTTCAACTGCTCCTCGGGAATTCGCTATTGACGATTCGTCGGCTCGGGATTCACTCTGATTCCGCTCGGCGACCAATCGAGGTTGCTGGACTCACCCTTTCCGGAAGGAGGATGATTCTCATGGAGAAGGACTTCATCGGTTCGCGTGACAACGCCCAGGTTCCCGAGAAGTGGTAATGCCACTTCATCTGCTCGACGCGCAACGAATCTAGAAAGCCGCCCGCATGAAGTCACCGTGCGGGCGGCTTCACAAGTGTCTGGAGGGAGAAATCTCGTGGTGGGCAACCTTCCGTCGGCGACCGTGGAACTGTCGCCGGATCTTCTCGAGGTGGACGGACGTGACGACGCGAGCTACTGGGCGTCGATTCAGGCCGTCGTGGATCAGGCCGACCGCCACGGCCGGGACCGGGCCGGCATCCCTCTGCTGATCAGCCTCGTGGCCAAGCACCCGGAGTGGCCGGTGCGCGCCGCCGCCGTCCGTCTGCTGGCCAGTCGGCACCGGGACGATCCGGCCGCGGCATCGGCCGTCGCAGGCGCCACCCACGACCCGGTCGACTGGGTGGCCTTCACCGCGCTCAAGGTGGTCACCGAGTACCGCATCAGGGAAGCCGTGCCGGACATGATCCGTATCTCCGGCTGGCCGAGCAACTTCGCGCGGACCGACTACGCGCGCAAGCCCGTGGGCTGCGGAGCGGCGTTCACCAAGCGTGCCCTGCTGGCCATCTTCGGCACCTCGGACGCCGGTGAACTGCGCCGCCTGGAGGACGAGTACTTCCAGGAGATGCGGGCGCGCGTCGCGGCGCACGCCGCCAGGCCCCGGCGCTGGGACGACGTCGTCCTCGTGCCCGGCGGTCCGTTCCTGGCGGGCACCGCTGCCGTCGAGGGCGGTCCGTTCCGGATGAAGCAGGGCGACAATCCGCTGCGTGCCGTGGACCTCCCGGCGTTCCACATCGACCGGACGACCGTCACCAACGCGCGCTACGCCGAGTTCCTGGACAAGGCGTCCGGCACCGGCGAGTACGACCACCCGGACCAGCCCGTCGAGCGGCGCCACCACATTCCCGCCCACGGGCACGACCCGCGGTTCAACGACCCCGACCTTCCGATCGTCGGCATCGACTGGTACGACGCGTGGGCGTTCGCCAACTGGGCCGGCGGCACGCTCCCCAGCGAGCTGCAGTGGGAGAAGGCCGCCCGCGGCACCGACGGCAGGACCTATCCCTGGGGAAGCACCTGGGACCCGGAGCGGGTCAACTACGTCGAGCGTTCCTACGGCCGGCCCGTAGTCGACCTCGACGACCTCGAGGCCGTGCTGCTCACCACCACGCACGACGACACCCCCGCCCACCCGGTGCTGCCGTCCGACAGCCTGCCGGACGGCGCGAGCCCCTACGGCGTCCTGCAGATGTCGGGCAACATCTGGGAGCTGACCCGGACGAACTTCTTCACCGGCGAGGACATGGACCCGTTCTTCCGCGGACGCCATCCGATGGAGTTCATGAACCGCAAGGAAGCCTTCCACGTCCTGCGGGGCGGCACCTGGACCTCGCCGCCGGTGTGCCTGACGACGTACTACCGGGGCAAGGACCTGATCACCGATCTGCACAACGAGGTCGGCTTCCGCTGCGTGTACGAGGCGGAATGATGCGACTGACGTCCCTCGGACACGCGGCCGTCCTGATCGAGACCGCCGGCCGGCGCATCCTCGTCGACCCCTGGCTGACCCAGCGCCTCGACCGGTTCTGGGAGCACCATCCGGCGCTGCCCGACGGGCTGGAAGAGGTACTGGACGGCGGCGTGGACCACATCGTCTTCAGTCACCACCACTACGACCACCACCATTTTCCGTCCCTGGCACGCCTGTTGCAGGACAGCGAGGTCGACTTCGACGACAGCCCGCACCGGGCGCCCCGGACGGACTGCCTCTTCCCCGTCGGACCCCAGCCGCCGCGGTTCACCGGATCCGGGCTCGGCCACCAGGCCATCGCGTGGACGCTGCGCCGTCTGGGCTTCGAACGGCTCACCCCCGTCACTCCCGGCGACACCGTGCACCTGGGCGATGTGGTGGTGCAGACCTTCGTCTCGGACGTCGGCTTCCCCGAGATGAGCCTCCTGGTCCGCAGCGAGGGGGCCAGTGTGATGCTCTGCGGTGACGCCATCCTCCACGAGTCGACAGTGCGTCACTTCAGCGGTCCCGACGCACCCGAGATCGACGTCGCCTTCGTACCGGCGCACAGCATGTCCCCGCCCGGTGTCCTCACCGAACGCCGGCCGGTGACGGACACCGCCGCCGTGAAGTCCCGGGCGCTGGCCAACTTCGACCGCTACGTCACCACCCTCAACGCCGCCGTGACCGTTCCCTCCTCGTTCGGCTGGAAGATCAGCGGCGACGGAGACGAGGACTACGCGTGGTGCAACCGCACCATCTTCCCCCTCACCCCCTGCGAAGCCCTCGACCGTCTCGGCGAACTGGGCCGGGACGGTCTGCTCTGGGGACCGGGCCAGATCATCGAGATCGCCGACGGCAAGGCAGCCCTTCACAACGGGCCGTGCGCATCCGACGGTTACGACTTCGACGCCGTCTACGCCGAGCTGAAGCTGGACGAAAACACCGAGGTGCCGCCGTTCGCACCCGAACGGGACCGCTTCGGCCGCCAGACCCGCGGTGCCGCGACCCTGCTGGCCGAGATGATGGAACGCCTCGTGGGCACGGACTTCTGGTACCAGGCCATCGTCAGCGGCGCCACGCACACCATCTCGCTGTACGAGGACGACGGACAGACCGCCGCCTTTCTGCTGGAGCCCGTGACCGGCCGGATCGCCCGCCTCGGCACGGGTCCCGCACAAGATCATCTGACCCAGGACACCGGATACACGGAGATCGCCGCCAGTACGCTCCAGGCACTGCTGGACAGCGAGTTGCTGTACGGAAGCTCCTACGCCCTGTGGGCGAGCAACAGCGATCTCCTCACGGCGGTCTTCCACCAGCCCGTGCACTACACGCGCCACGTGGACCGGGTTCTGGGGAGGCCCGGCCATGGGTGAGCCGCAGGCCCGGTGTCTGGTCGTCGAGCACTCCAGTATGAGCCTGCTCGGCAATCCGCTGGGCGACCCGCACCGGCGCAGCTACGAGGTGTGGCTCCCGCCGGGCTATCAGGAGGACCGCCGCTACCCGGTCGTCTACTGGCTGGCCGGCTTCGGCGCCCACCCCAGCCTCGGCCACCGGCCCCTGAGGTTCGGGGCGTCGGTCGCCGACCGGCTGCACGCCGCCATGACGCGGCGGGACATGCCCGTCGCGCTGTTGGTGGTGCCGGACTGCACGACGTCCTACGGCGGTTCGCAGTACATCGACTCCCCGGCCTCCGGTCGCTACCTCAGCCATCTCGCCGAGGTGGTCACCGAGGTCGACCGGCGCTTCCCCACCCGGGCCGAGGCGGCGGGACGCGCCGTGGGTGGCAAGTCCAGCGGCGGGTACGGCGCCCTGATGGCCGCCATGCACACCGACCTGTTCGGCGCCGTCCTCGCCCACTCCCCGGACGCCGGGTTCGAGCACAGTTATCTGCCGCTGCTTCCCGGGGTGCTGGACACCATCAGGGCCGCCGGCGGCGTCGAGCAGCTGCTGCTCCGGCGCGCCGAAGGGCCGCACGACGGTCCGTTCATGGTGGCGATGAGCCTGCTGGCGATGGGCATGTGCTACGCCGACCGGCCCGGAGTGAGCGCCGCCGACGCGCTGCCCTGCGACCCGGACACCGGCCTGTTCCGGCCCGAGGTGTGGGAACGCTGGCTCACGTACGACCCGGTCCGTGCCGTCGCCGCGCACACCGGCCGACTGCGGGCCCTCGGCCTGCTCCACCTGGAGACCGGCCGGCGCGACGAGTACCACATGCACTGGGGCGTACGGGCCCTGCACGCCGCGCTCACCCAGCACGGCGTGCCGCACGAGTACCAGGAGCACGACGGCGGCCACCACGGCATCGAGCACCGATTCACCGCCTCCCTGGCCCTCATGGGCCGCCTGTGGGGGACAGGGGCGCAGCGCGCGGAAGGAACCTGACATGTGCGGGATCGCCGGCTTCATCAGCCTCGACGGTGCGCGCGACCGGAGCCGGCTCTCCGCGCTCGGCACCACCATGACCGACGCGATGAGCCACCGGGGCGAGTCGGCGGCCGCCCCCTGGGTCGCCGACCACGGCACGGTGATGCTCGCCTGCGTGCGGCTCGCCGTCCAGGACCGGTCCGCCGCCGGTACGCAGCCCATGGCATCCCCCGACGGGCGGGTCGTCCTCGTCAACAACGGCGAGGTGTACGCATCGAGGTCGCCGCTGCCGCAGCCCTGGCCGCGGCGCACCCACTGCGACACCGAGTTCGTGCTCCAGCAGGTCGGCCGGGCCGCTCACCCCGAGGCGACGGAGTCCGCACTGCGCAACCTGGACGGCATGTTCGCCCTCGCGTGGCACGACAACGACACCCGGCGCACCGTCCTGGCGCGGGACCACTTCGGCGTCAAGCCCCTGGTCTACTGCTACACCGACGGCGGGCTGCTGTTCGCCTCCGAACCGCAGGCGCTGCTCGCCACCGGACTGATCGAACCGCAGGTGGACCCCG
The DNA here is from genome assembly GCA_963836215.1 of uncultured Actinomycetota bacterium. Classification (GTDB taxonomy): domain Bacteria; phylum Actinomycetota; class Actinomycetes; order Streptomycetales; family Streptomycetaceae; genus Streptomyces. The sequence continues at coordinate 486,139 of CAWIIU010000005.1, read as the reverse complement.
CGGAGTTCGTACTGCGCTCCTGGGTGCGCCTGGACGCGGCGGACGACCGCACCTGGCTGTCGGGCATCCGCACGCTGCAGCCCGCCGAATACCTCGTCGTCGACCCGACCGCGGTACGCACCCGGCGCTACTGGCAGCCCGAGCCGGGTGACGAGGCCGTCGGTGCCGACGAGATCCGCGCGGCCTTCGACCGTGCGGTGACCCTGCGCGCCGCCGCCGACGTGCCACGGGCCGCGGTCCTCAGCGGCGGCGTGGACAGCTCGGCCGTCTTCTCCGCGCTGCACGGGCAGGGACTCGAGATCCGCCCCTACGTCGCCCACTACGAGGACGGCATCGGAGGCTCCGCCGACGACGTCGCGCACGCCCGGATCGTCGCCGACGCCCACGGAGTGCCGCTCACCGTCTGCGAACTGTCCCGGAGCGACGCCGTCACCCTGATCCCCGAAGTCGCCGGCCGGGTCATGCGACCGCTGCTGCACGGGGCCGAACTCGCCCTGCACCAGCTCTACCGGCGTATCAGCGCCGAAGGACAGATCGTCGTCTACTCCGGCCACGGCGCGGACGAGATGTGGGGATACCAGGACGGCGGCTACTTCCCCGTCGTCGACCCGACCGCAGCCCATGTGCACGGCCGGCACTACCTCACCCACCATCTGCACCGCGACGAGCGACCCCTGTGGGGCGAGCTGATCGAATGGCTCGCCCGTGAACTGGACGTCGACATGAGCGGCGTCCACGAGCAGGTGTGGGACCGGATGATGAGCGAGTACCGGGCGCTGGACACCCTGGACCCGGTCAAACGCGGCAGGCACCATCTGATGCGCCGGTTCCTCGTCTACGTCAACGACATGGTCGACCTCACCTCCTCCACGTACACCCTGGAGGACCGGCCGGTGTTCCAGGACGTCACCCTGGCCGAACTCGCCTTCCGCTGCGCCGAACACCTCAAGAGCCCTCGCGAACCGGGGCGGCACAAGGAGCTGTTGAAGTCCGCCCTCGCCACGCTGCTGCCCCCTGCCGTGGTACGCCGCCGCAAGCAGGGCTTCCCCTCGCCCACCGACCCGGCCTACCGCCACGCGCTGAACCGGCTGGCGGCCGAGCAGGGCCTGCCCTTCTGCCTGCCCCGGCTGCCCGCGCACCTGGAGGGACGCCTGGGCACCGGAGAACTGATGTTCCTCGCCTCCTGCTCCGCGTGGCTCCAGCGGCTGCGGACCGAGCAGCCCGCACCTGTATAGGAAGGGGAGAGACCCATGGCGCCACCCGGACTCTGGCAGTGGAAGACGGTCGGCGACGCGGCCGGCCTGGAGGACCTGCCGCCCGCACTGCCGCCCGGAGGGGCGCAGCCGTGGTGCAACTTCACGGTGTGGGAGCCGACCGAGCTGCCCGCCGGCTGCACCACGACCGCCGGGACGCTCCGCAAGGAGGCCCCGCCCGGCCGCACGGGCGCGAGCACGGGCCGTACGCCCTGGTCGGATGCGAACCCTTCCGCCTACCGCATCGAGATCGGCGGCGGCGGACGCAGGCTGCGCCTCAAGCAGTTCCTGTACGACTGGGCCTTCCCGGCCGCTGACCACCCCTGCCTGTGGGGCTCGCCCGTGCGGCCCCATCCGATCGGCTCGGGCCGCGTCGTCTGGTGCGGCACCGACTATCTCGGCCATCCGGCCGCCTCGGCGAGGATGAACCGCACCACCGTGGAACTGTCCGTGCTGGAGGGCGAGTTCACCGACGAGGAGCTCGCCGCGCTGTACCGCGGGCTGCACCGGGCCGACGCCGATGCGGACGCCCGTGTCCTCGCCACCCCGTTCAGCGCTCTGTCCTACTGGGCCCGCCACCCGGTCGTCATGGTGGCGGTCCCCACCGGACTGTTCCGCTGTCCACTGAGCGACGACCGTCCCCACGAGGGCGACTGGTTGCCCACGGGCGAACTCGCAGGCTTCCTCGCCGACCGGCAGCTGCCCGGCGCGCTGGGCGCCCACCAGGCCGACAGCGCGGTTCGGTTCCGCACCCCTGACGGCATCGCCCGGGAACTCGAAGTGATCTACTGCGACCCCGCCGACGGAAGCGAGCTGCGGCTCGTCCTGCAGCACACGGGCGTGGGCCGGATGCCCTACCCGCCCGAAGCGGAGAAGCACCCCAGCCGCACCGAACAGGTCACCGTGCGAGGCCGCACCGTGCACCTGGCGTGTGTCAGCCCCACGATCGGCGTGTTCGACGCCGTCTGGCAGGAACCGTCCGCGGGGGTCGACGGCAAGCTCCTCACCAGCGCGAAGGAGGGCATGGACAGGGCCCGTGTCCTGGGCTGCCTCGACACCGTGCTGGCCACCGTCCCGGCACTGGGGGAGACGCTGTGACCACCCTCGCGCCGCCCGCCGCGCGGACCGGAACCGGGCGGGCCCTCATCGACCCGGCCACCGGCGAGTGCTTCGCCACTCTCGCGGACAGCACGGCGGCGGAGTGTGCCGACACCGTCCGGCGGGCCGCCGAAGCGTTCACCGCATGGAGCGAGGCGGGCCCCCGCCGCCGCGGCGAGGCCCTCCACCGGCTGGCCGACCTGATGCACGAGCGGCGCGCCGACTTCATCGAGCTGGAGCGGCGTCAGGCGGGCAAGCCGGTCTTCCGCGTCGGCGGCGAAGTCGACTTCGCCGTACGGGCGGTGCGCTGGTTCGCCGGTGCCGCGCTCCACCCGGCGGGCGAGGTCCATCCGTCCGGACCAGGCGTACGGGCCTACACCGATCGCGTACCGCTGGGCGTGTGCGCGGCGGTCTGCCCCGCCAACTACCCGCTGCTGATGGCCGCGTGGAAGGCAGCCGCCGCACTGGCCCACGGCAACACGGTCGTCGTCAAGCCGGCGCCGCAGACCCCGTTGTCCGTACGGCTGCTGGTGGACCTGGGCCGTGAGGCGCTGCCGCCGGATGTGCTCGGCGCCGTCTACGGCGGCGGCGATGTGGGGCAGCGGCTGTGCGACCTTCCGGAGGTCGCGGCGGTGTCCTTCACCGGCTCCACCGCGGCAGGCCGTGAGGTGGCCAGGCGCTGCGCGGGCGGCGTGAAACGCGTCTCCCTGGAACTCGGCGGCAAGAACCCGCTCGTCGTCTTCCCCGACGCCGACCTGGACGCGGTCGCCGGCGCGGCGGTGGAAGCCTTCACCGGCAACTCAGGCCAGATGTGCGTCGCCGCCTCCCGGCTGGTGGTGCACGAGTCGGTCCGCGCCGAGCTGGTGGCGGAGATCGCGGCCCGGGCCGCGGACCTGTGCCTGGGTGCCACCGACGATCCGGCCACCCGGCTCGGGCCGCTCATCACCGCCGAGGCTCTCTCGCGTGCTGTCTCGGCGGTCGAAGAGGCGGCCGAGGACGGTGCCGTGGTGCACGGTGCGGCCGGCTCGCTGCGGCCCGTGCTCGACGGCGCCTGCGGCGGCGGCCACTATCTGCGTCCCGTTGTCCTGGACCGGGCGCCGCAGGGCGGGAGAGCGTGGCGGCAGGAGCTGTTCGCCCCGGTGCTCGCGGTGCGGTCGTTCCGTACCGAGGGCGAGGCGCTGCGCCTCGCCCACGACACCGAGTACGGGCTGTCCGCCTCGGTGTGGACCGCCGACAGCCACCGGATCGAGGGGTTCGCCCGCCGGCTGCGGGCCGGGATGCTGTGGTTCAACACCTGGGGCGACACCGACGAGACGATCAGTGTCGGAGGTATCGGAGCGAGCGGGTACGGGCGCGAACTGGGCGTGCACGCGGCCGACCAGTACACGCACACCCGAGCCGTGTGGATCGCGCACCGCGAACCGTCCGACACGTGGGACGGGGAGGCGTCATGAGCCCCGCGCCGGCGAACACGGACTTCCGCAGCGACACCCGCACCCGCCCCGACGCCGCCATGCGAGCGGCCATGGCCGCCGCCGAGGTGGGGGACGACGCGTACGGCGACGACCCCACCGTGCGCGAACTCGAAGCCGCCGGAGCGGAGTTGACCGGCAAGGAAGCCGGTCTGTTCCTGCCCAGCAGCACCATGACCAACCTGGTCGCCGTCCTGGCCGCCGCTGTCGGCGCGCACCCCCGCGTGATCACCGGCGAGAACACCCACATCGCGCGCTTCGAGAGCGAGGGACTGCGGCGCTTCTGCGGCGCCCGTCTCCTGACGCTGCCGCAACGCGACGACGGGAGTCCGGTCGCGGCCGCCCTCGACGAAGCGCTCGGCGACGGACAGGGACAGCGGCAGGTCGTCACGCTGGAGAACACCTGCATGATGCACTCCGGCAACGCCCTGGACGCGGTCACCACGCAGCACCTCGCCGCCCTCGGGCACCGGCACGGCGCCCATGTCCACCTCGACGGTGCCCGCCTGGGCAATGCGGCCGTGGCGCTGGGCGTTCCCGTACGGGAGCTCGCAGCCGCCGCGGACAGCATCACGTTCTGCCTGGCCAAGGGCCTGGGAGCCCCGGTCGGCTCCCTGCTCTGCGCGGACAACGCGTTCGTCGAGCGGGCGCGTGAGGTGCGCCTCCAACTGGGCGGCACGATGCACCAGTCGGGTGTCGTGGCGGCCGCGGCGCTGGTCGCTCTGCGGCGGCTCCCGCTGCTGGAGAAGGACCACCTGCTGGCCGCCGCACTGGCGGGGGCGCTGGCGTCCGTCGGCGGCGTGGAGGTCGCCGTGCCGCCGCAGCGCACCAACATCGTGACCGTGCGGATGGCCGGACTGACCGCCGACGACCTGCAGAAGCGACTGGCCGTCCAGGACGTCCTGGTCCTGCCCGTCGACCACGGCTTCGTGCGCTTCGTCGTGCACCGTGAGCACACGCCCGCCTCGGTGCCCGCCGTGATCCGCGCGCTGGCGGCGGTCCGGCCGGCCGCCAGGACGGGCTGACATCCGGTCAGCTCGCTTCCCACTCCCGTATCAGGGCCCGTTCCAACGGGGTCAACGGGAGGTCGGGGCGGAGGCGTTCGGGATGGTGCGGTGCCGGGCCACGCAGCACCGGGGTCCGCGGGGGCGGATACGGGTGGGGCTCGGGACCCGTGTACTGCATGCCCAGGGCCACCAGGGAACGGCCCAGCGAGCGCAGCATCCACCGCAGGAAAGAGGGCTTCACGTCGGAGTCACTCCCGTCGTCGTCGCGGGGCAGGCACGGTGCGGCCACTGTCCGGGCCGGCACTCGCAGCACGGTCGGGGCAGTGACGAGACCGCGTCGTGACCGGGTGGAGAGAAGCTCGAGCACGGCTCGACACCAGCGCACCGGACGCCGGCTCCCTCCGCTCCCGAGAACACTCGACCGGCTCTCGACCCGTTCTGGACAGGCCGGTTCCCACACTGCTGACACACCCGGCACCGCCTCACCCCGGAGGGAGAGGCCGCGCCGGGGACGGGGAGAAGGGATGCCGATGACCCGTGAGAAGAGGACGAAGGGGCAGCAGGTGCGAGCGGTGGTCTCCGCGCGTACCCGGGCCGACGTGGAGATCGACGGCTTCGACGAAGCCGTTCCTGAGGCCCCGGGAGACGATGACGATCCGTTCGCCGGGCTGTTCGCGCCCGGCGGCGACGGCGGGGCGACGGTCGAGGACATCGAGGACCTGCTGGCCGATCTCCAGCTGCAGCAGTACGGACTGCCGGCCTGCGACCCCGAGCCCGCGGCCCTGCGGGCCGAGCGGCACGAGGACGAGATCGCCTTCCTGGGCCTGTCCCGGCTCGTGTGCGACCTGATCACCGCCGCGCCGACGCCGGCCACCGCCCTTGATCTGCACGACGACGAGGATGTGCGCCGGGCCGCGTACGAGGCGTGGCGCGGCGAGGCCCACGATCTGGTGGAGCCCGTCTGGGAGTGGCTGGCCCCGCGCCGCCGCCGGGCAGCGGAAGGCCGCCCCTGGTGGTGCACCGGCCGACCCCACGCTCTGGCCGCGGACACCCTGGACCGGATCGCGGGCGCCACCGAGCCCGTTCCCGATCTGGCCGCGCAGACCGAGACCTGGGCACGCACCGCCCGTGTGCACGACGCGACCGCCGAACACAACTGGCGCTGGCTGCTGCAGGGGCAGGGCCTGTGCGCCGCGAGCGCGCCCCAGGGGCACCGGCTGCCCCGGCTCAACGACCTGCTGGGGGCGCTCGTCGCCGAGGCTCGTGGGCACGGCCTGCTGCCCTCGTCCCACAAGGTCAAACTCGTCCGCCGGCCCGGCGCGCCCCGGGCGACGCCCGTACGACTGCCCGGCTACTCCCTGCTGTCGGTCCCCACCCGCATCACCCCCACGACGGTGGCGCAGCTGCAGCGGCACATCGCGGCACTCAGCGAGCACGCGCTGCGCCCCCGGCAAGCACCGCTGGCCGAACGCTGGTCCCTCGACCCCCTGCGTTCCGCGGGCTGGGGTCTGCTGCTGGGGCAGCGGGTCCACTCGCCCGGGCTCCTCGTCCGTATCGGCTTCGAGGAGCACACGGCGGTGACCCTCGCGCCCTTCCTCGCCGAACACCAGCGGTTCGTACGGGGCCTGGCGGCGGTGGACCTGGCGCTGGACGCGGCACTCGCCGGGTGCCGCAGCGCATCCGAGGCGATGGCTGCCGCGGAGGCGACAGCTGCCCGCACCGGGCTGCGCATGGCTCCCGAACTCCTTCTGCTGCGCCAGCCGCGGGTGTTGGGCAGGCGCTGCCTGCTGGCGGCGCACGCCTGGCACGAGAACGCCGAGGCAACGCTGGCGATCCGGTGGGGTGTCGGCTGGCCGGCGAGGGAGGAGGCCTGGTCGGTGCTGCTGCGAGCGGTGACGACCGCGGGTACGGCCGGCGGCTTCCTCGCCGCCCTGACCGAACCGGCGCATCCGGTGCGGCGCACCAGGCTGGGCCCGCCGGCAGCGGTGCCGGCCGCCGCATGAACACGAAGGTGACGCGCGGCGCCGGGAAAGGGGGATGTTTCCCGGCGCGGCGCGCCTGCCTCAGCGTCGCTTCCGCACCTGGAGCACGACTGGAGGCTCCACCGCCCGGTCCCGGAGTACCGGAGTCGGTCCAGTTGTCTTCGAGGCGGCTACCAGGCCGGGCGCGCAGGCTGCACCACACAGCGCCGGACGCACCGGGGTCCGGGCCGTGACGAGGGGAGTTGGCGCCGTGGCAGCCGAAGTCAGGCGAGCAGTACGGCCGGGCAGTCGCGCCGCGGGCGCCCGCGGCACGGCGGCGAGGGCACGATGACGGCGTCCGTCGCCGGCGGTCCGCGGACGCAGGAGGTCGCCGACGGTGTGTTCGCGCTGGTGCAGCCGCCCGGCGGCTGGTGCCTCAACAACGCCGGCCTCGTCGTCGGGGACGACGGGCAGAGCCTGCTGATCGACACCGTCGCCACCGAACGCCGCGCCCGGCAGTTGCGCGAGGAAGTGCTGCGCCGCGTGCCCACCCCGCCGCGCACCCTGGTCAACACCCACTTCCACGGCGACCACGTATTCGGCAACTTCCTCTTCCCCGAGGCGCTCATCGTCGCCCACGAGGGCACCCGCACGGACATGGCGGCCCACGGGCTGCACCTCGCCGCGCTCTGGCCCGACGTGTGCTGGGGCGACATCGAACTGGCGCTGCCCCACGTGACCTACCGCGACGCGCTGACCCTGCACATCGGCGGCGTACGCGCCGAGCTGCTGCATCTGGGCCCGGCCGCGCACACCACCAACGACACCGTCGTCTGGCTGCCGGAGCAGAGGGTGCTGTTCACCGGCGATGTGGTCATGGCGGGTGTCACGCCGTTCTGCGTCATGGGCTCGGTCTCCGGGTCCCTGGACGCGATGGCGCGTCTGCGGACGCTGGACGCCGAGGTCGTCGTCCCCGGCCACGGACCGGTCGGCGGACCCGAGTTGATCGACGCCAACGAGGCCTACTTCCGCTGGCTGCAGCGGCTCGCGGCGGACGGTGCCGCGGAGGGCCTCACGCCGCTCCAGCTCGCACGCAAGACGGACGGCGGACCGTTCGCCGAACTCATCGACGCGGAACGCCTCGTGCCCAACCTGGCCCGCTGCTACGCCGAGCAGCGGGGCGCCGAACCCGGCGCCCCGCTGGATGTGGCAGCCCTGTTCCAGGAGATGATCGACTACCACGGCCGGCTGCCGGACTGCCACGCCTGACCGTCCGGCTCCCGGCTCAGGGGAGGTCGTCCCGGGTGACCGTGCGGGTCCGTACCTGCAGTGCGCCGCCGACCCGTACGAGAACGTCCGAGCAGACGCACACCCGGTGCACCCGGGACGTTCCGCCGATGACCGAGGCGTACACGACCGTGTAGGCGCGCACCTCCAGCGCACCGTCGGGGCGTTCGGTCACATCGAGCATGCCGATGAAGTGCCGGTGCCGCTCACCCGCGTCGGCGTGCGCGGCCGTGGCGCGCCGGGCGGCGGCGATCAGACCGGCACGGCCGTGCACCGGCCCGGGCTGGGTCGGTACGTCGAAGACCGCGTCGTCGGAGAAGGTCTCCGCCCAGGCCTCGGCCTCGCCGGCGTCCAGCCGCTGCATCTGGTGCGCGTAGAAGTGCTGGACCTCCGCGTACTCACCGGCCGACACCCCCGCCGGTCGTACCGTCTCGCTGCGCACAGTCATGGCATCTCCGTTTCCCTCGGCTGCCGCCACCCTCGCGGACCCGGATCGAGCCGCCTTCGAAGATTCCTCAAGCGTTCCGTCCGACGGTGAGGCACCACACCGGACCGGGCGGTGCCGCCCCGCGATCGGGTCGCGGGCGGCCGTGGGGAGCAGGAGGTTGGAGACGATGCCGTCGTTCACGTATCCCGAGCTCGCCCTGGACGGGCTGCTGCGCCGGGCCGCCATCCGGGACCCGCGCAAGGCCGCCCTGGTCACCGGATCCGGCACCGTCGACTATGCCGAACTCGACGACCGGACCGACCGCGTGGCCGCCTGTCTGGAGCAGGCCGTGGGCCACAGGGGGGCGTCCGTCGGCGTGGCCAACGTCCTCGACCCGGTCTTCGCCGCTTGCTACTACGGCACGGTGCGCAGCGGCAACATCGCCGTCCTGGTGAATCCGCTGATCCGACCGACCGCGCTCCGGCATGTGTTCGCGTCGGCCGCGGTCGAGGTGGCGTTCGTGCCCATGGCGACGGCCGAACTGCTGGTCAAGCTGAGCGATGTGCTGCCGAAACTGCGCACCGTCTTCGTGACCGACGCCGAGGACGAGGTCGTACCCGCCGACACCGTGCCGCTGCACATCGCGTTGAAGTCCGTGCCCGAGCACCCGACCGCCCGACGGGCCGCAGCGCCCGGCGCGGTCGCCTGTGTGCAGTTCACCACCGGCACCACGGGCCGCCCCAAGGGCGTGCGCCTGACCCACCGCAACCTGGTGGCGAACGCGGCGCAGACCGCCTCGGCGCACGCACTCGACACCCAGGCCGTCACCCTCAACCACCTGCCGCTGTTCCACGTCATGCACCTCAACTCCGGGGTGTACGCGGGAGCCACCCAGATCCTGTGCGGCGATCCCGACCCGGTGGCATCACTCGCCCTCGCGGCCCGTACCGGCGCCACGCACTACTACGGCCTCCCCGCCCGGCTGCACGCCCTGGCCGCCGACCCGCGACTCGACGGCCGGACCGAGGGGGTGCCCGCCGGCCCCCGGCTGACCGCGGTCCTGTCCGGCGGCAGCGCCCTCGCCCCGTCCACCGCCCGACGGCTTCGCGATGTCCTGGGCGTGCCCGTCGTCCAGGGCTACGGTCTCGCCGAACTCTCGCCTCTGTCGCACAGCCAACGGCCGGGCGACGGCGCACGGCGCGGCTGCGTCGGGCCCGCCGTCCCCGGGACCGAGTGCCGCATCGTCGATCTGGCGACGCGCGAAGAGGTCCCCGAATATGCGACGGGCGAGATCCAGATCCGCGGACCCCAGCTGATGGCCGGCTATCTGGACGAGCACGAGCCCTCACCGGTCGACGGCCAGGGCTGGTTCTCCACCGGGGACGTCGGCTACCTCGACGAGGACGGCGCACTGTTCGTCGTCGACCGGCTCGGGGACGTGTTCAAGTACGACAACGAACTCGTCTCACCGACCGCCGTGGAACGCGTACTCACCGAGGACGAACGGGTCGCCGACTGCATCGCCGCCGGCTGGCCGGACCCCGTGCACGGCGCGGTCGTCTGGGCGGGAATCGTGCTGCACCTCGACGCGGGACAGCGCTGGTGCTCCGTCCTCGACGTCCTGGACTCGGTCGTCGAGCGGGCCAACGCCCAACTGGCGCCCTTCGAACAGATCCGCCGAGTCCAGGCGCTCGACACCGTCCCCCGCACACCCGTCGGCAAGCCACGGCGCCTGGAGCTGAAGACGCAACTGCGGGCCGAGGCCGCTGCCGAACGAGCCGTATGAACCCGCACACCCACCCATCCGCACCACCGACCGGCAGGAGACAGACCATGGTGACCTTCGTCAACAAGTTGACCGTGCACGGCGACCACGAGGCCTTTCTGGCCGTCCGGAAAAGGCTGACGGCCTACATGTCGGCCCAGCCCGGCTACGTCAGCCACCAGCACCTGCGCCGGCTCGGCGAGGGCGTGGTCTATCTGGAGCTGGCCGTCTGGCAGGACGCCGCCGCCCATCGGGCCGCCTTCTCCACTCCCGGCTTCCAGGAGCTGCTGGCCGAACTCAAGCCGCTGGTGAGCGCCGAGCCGGGCATGTACGAGCCGGTCGACACGTCCGGTGAGGCCCGCACGGAGGCATCCGGTGTCCGATGACGTGCAGGTCCTCGTCGTCGGCGCCGGTCCCGTCGGTCTGACGACGGCCCACGAACTGGCCCGGCGCGGCCTGCGCGTGCGTCTCGTCGACGCCGCCGAAGGCCCGGCCAGGACCAGCAGGGCCGTCGCCGTGCACCCCCGCACCCTGGAGACGCTCGACCAGATGGGCATCGCGGACCCGGTCATAGCCGAGGGACGCCGCAACCGGGCGTTCACCATGTACGCGAAGGGCCGCCGGCTGATCCGCCTCGACGCCGACTACTCCACGATGCCCACGCGCTACCCGTACACGGTCATCATCGAGCAGACCCGCACCGAGGCCGTGCTGCGGGCCGCACTCGCCCGCCTCGGCGTCGACGTCGAGTGGGGCGTACGGCTGACCGGGTTCGAGCAGGACCGGAGCGGGGTACGAGCGGAACTGCACCGGACCTCGGGCGGTGGCGAAACCTGTACGGCCCGCTGGCTCGTGGGTTGCGACGGCGGACACAGCATCGTCCGCAAGCGCCTCGGGCTCCCGCTGACCGGTGAGAGCCGCGACACCTGGATGCTCGCCGACGGCCCGGTCACCACCTCCCTGCCGGCCGACACCATCTACTGGGTGCACACCGGGCGACAGGCCATGATGATGGTGCCGTACGCCCGCGACGGGCACTGGCGCCTCCTCGACACGGCCCCCGGACCCGGAGCCGCCGACGACATCGCCGGACTGTCCAAGCGCCTCAGCGGTGGCCTCGGTCACGCCGTGCAGGTCGGGGAACCGGAATGGACCTCGGTCTTCACCTTCCAGCAGCGCATGGTCCCGCGCATGCAGGAAGGCCGGGTCTTCGTCGCGGGCGACGCGGCCCATGTGCACAGTCCGGCCTCGGGACAGGGCATGAACACCGGTGTCCAGGAGGCGTACAACCTGGCCTGGAAGCTCGCCCTCGTCGAACAGGGGCACGCGGGGCGGGAGTTGCTGGACACCTACAGTGAGGAAAGGGTTCCCGTCGGGCGGGCGCTGCTCGGCTCCACCCGCACGGCCACCTTCCTGGTGCAGTTCAAGAACGCCCTCGCCGGCGTGGCGCTGCCCCTGGTGTTCGCGCTGGTGCGCCGGGTGCCGGCGCTGCGCGGCGCCATCCAGCGCAAGGTACTCGGAGGGATGTCGGGGCTGCGGCTGCAGTACGCCGACAGTTCCCTGACCTTGGCCTCGGCCGGCCGGGGGCCCGCACCGGGGCATCGCGTGGCGACGGCGACCGCGTGTGACGACAAGGCGCCGGGCCCGCGTGCCCTGCGGGAGGAACTGCGCGACGTGCGCTGGAGTCTGCTGGTGGCGGCCGACGGCCGGGGGCCGTCCGGCGACACGGCCCAGGTCGCGGCCGAAGCCGCGGTCCGCAACGCGCCCTGGCTGTCGGTGCGCACCGTCGGCGGCTACGGCTGGCCGGGCCCGGGGCCGCTGCCCGACCCGGACGGGACGCTGGCCGCCGCGCTGGGGCTGACGCCGGGAGGCTGGACGCTGATCCGGCCCGACGGCTATGTCGCCGCGCAAGGGCCCCTGCTGACCGGGCAGGAGCTGACCGCGACGCTGCGTGAGCTCCGCATGACACCCGTTACGGCGGAGCGGGCGGTTCCGCGGAGCGGCACCCCGGCAACGGAGAAGTCCGCCACGTGGGGGACTCCAGCGGCGCCCGAGGCGGCCTCGACGTTTCCTCGACCCGGTCAGGAGACGGTGGACGCCGCGGCCTTCGCCGACGGGACCCGATGACGAGCCGTCAACGACCGGGCCGTCGCGGAGTCGTGGAACGGCCGGGCGCCGCCCCGCTCCCCGGCCGGCAGCCGGAAGCCGGCGGCGGGCTCGAGGACGCCCGCCGCGGCCTCTGACCTACCCGATGCGAGAAGGGGTGTTGCAGATGCCGGACACGCGCGTACACCGGATGAGCCACGAGACCGAAGTGGCCGCCCCAGCCGGGGTGCTGTACGGGCTGATCGCCGACACCGTGCGGTGGCCACTGTTCTTCGCGCCCTGCATCCATGTCGAGCAGCTCGAGTTCGACGGGCGGAAGGAACGGCTGCGGCTCTGGGCCACGGTCAACGGGCGGGTGACGTCCTGGGCCTCGTCCCGGACCCTCGATACCGAGCAGCGCCGGATCGACTTCCGTCAGGAGGTGCCCGCATCACCCGTGGAGACCATGGGCGGCACCTGGACCGTCGAGCCGCTGTCGCCCGAACGGTCCCGTCTGCGCCTGCTGCACGAGTTCACCGTCACCGGGGACAGCGCCGAGCACGCGGCATGGGTCGAGCGCGCCACCGACGGCAACAGCCGCATCCAGCTGGCCGATCTGAAGAGGCTGGCCGAGAACTGGGCGCACCTGGACGACCTGGTGTTCCGCTTCGAGGACTCCGTCCGGGTCAACGGCCCCGCCGAACTGGTCTACGACCTGCTCTACCGGGCCGCGGACTGGCCCGAACTCCACCCGCACGTCTCCAGGCTCCGGCTCACCGAGGACAGTCCTGGCGTCCAGGTGATGACCATGGACGCGCACACCGACGACGGCGCCACGCACACCACCGAGTCCGTGCGGATCTGCTTCCCGCACGCGGGCCGCATCGTCTACAAGCAGACGGTGCCCCCTGCCCTGATGGCGTCCCACACCGGAGAGTGGTCGGTGGAACCCGACGAGAGCGGTGTGACGGTCACAGCGCTGCACCACGTCGTGTTGGACGAAGCGGCCCTGGGGCGGGTCTCCGGCGATGCCGCGGACGTGGCGCGCGCGCGGCGCAGGGTGCGTGAGGACCTCGGCCGCATCGGCATCCGCACGCTGGAGCTCGCGAAGCAGCACGCGGAGAGCGCGGTCAGGGTCCTGTGACCGGAGCAGTCACCCACGGCCCGCCGCCCGGCCGGCCCGGCGCCGTGGGAGCGCATGGCCCAGGGCCGGGGCCGGGGCCGGACGCCCCGGAGCGGGCGGCCCGCCTGGAGAGGCTGCTCGGCGACCCCTTCGACCCGGCCAACCCGCATGGGCAGCAGGCCCTGTTGACGGCGGACGAACAGCGCCGGGTGCCCGAGGCCACCGAGCGGCTGCTGGCCGACGCCGGGCTCGCCGCCGAATTCGTCCCGCACGAACTCGGCGGACGGCTCGAACGGGCCGACGAGCTCGCTCGCGTCCTGCGCCCCCTGTTCCGCCGTGACGTCGGGCTCGGCTACGGCTTCGGCGTGACCTCGCTGTTCGCCGCTTCCGCCGTATGGGCGGCAGGCAACGGGGATCAGCGGGCCGACACCGCGCGGCTGCTGCTGAACGGCGGGCGCATTACGATCCTGCACCGTGAACTCGCCCATGCGAACGCCATCCTGCGCGACGAGTTCACGGCAGGACCCGGACAGGCCGGCGGTTATGTCCTGGGCGGACGCAAGGACGTCGTCATCAATGCGTACCGGGCCGACGCCTTCGTCATGTACGCCCGAACCTCCGCGGACGGCCGGGCCAGCCACTCGGTGCTGCACCTGGACCCTGATCGACTGCCGCCCGACAGGGTGCACCGCCTGGAGCGGGTGGAGACGGCCGGGATGCGGGGCTGCCACTTCTCGGGCATCGCCTTCACCGACTGTCCCGTGCCGCGTGAGGCGCTGGTGGGCACCGAGGGCGACGGCGTCCTGCTGGCGCTGCGCACCTTCCAGGTCAACCGCTGTCTGATCCCCGGCGTGCTGGTGGCGGCGGTCGACAGTGTGCTGCGGCATGCCGTGCGGGCCTCGGCCGAGAACCGGCCCGCCGGTGTGCCCGGGCGCCGCTGGCACCGGGTGCTGGCCGGGGTGTTCGCGGACCTGCTGGCCTGCGACAGCATGGCCGTCACCGGGCTGCGGGCCCTCGGCATGCTGCCCGACAGCGCCCATCTGCTCGCCGCCGCCGTCAAGTACACGATGCCCGACCTGCTGCGCGAGGACCTGGAGGAACTGGCCACCGCACTCGGTGCACGCGGCTACGACCGCGGACCGCTGTACGGGGGCTTCCGGAAACTGGTGCGGGACCTGCCGGTGGCCGGTCTCGGACACGCGGGTACCGCGGCATGCCAGGCCGTACTGGTGCCCCAACTGCGCACGCTGGCACGGACCGCGTGGTTCCGGACACCGGAACCGCCCTCCCTGCTGTTCCAGCCGCACACGCCGGCCCCGCCGTTCGACTACCGCAGGCTGACCGTCGCCGGAACCGGGGACCCGCTGGTCGCCGCCCTGGACGGCGCCGCGGACCGGCTCGCGGCACACCGAGGTGCGGGGCCCGTGTGGACGGCCCTCGCGGACCTTGCCGAAACGTTCGTCCAGGAGGTGCGCACGCTGAGCGAGGAGTGCCGTGAACTGCCCGAGGACCAGGCCCTGTTCACCGATCCGACAGCCTGCGTGCTGGCCGACCGGTACGCCCTGGTCCTCGCGGCCGCGGCCACTCTGGGCGTACGCCAGGGCCAGGACGGCAGCGGGACGTTTCTGGACGACCCGTCCTGGGCGGTGCTGGCACTGAGCCGGATCGGCCGCCGCCTGGGGGTGCCGGTGCCCGAACTGCCGGACGGCGTCACGGACACCGTCGTCGCCGAGGTGATGGGCCGCTACCGCGACGGCCGCAGCTTCGACCTGTACGCCGCACAGCTGGCCGGCTGAACCGGTGACCATCTCGGGGACGGCCGGTGACCACCTCAGGGACGAGGGGAGGACGACCATGGACGAGCAAGGCCCCGCCACTCCGGTGCATGTGCCACGACCCGACGGGCCGTGGCACCAGGTGCGCGACGACCTGCAACGGACCGGCACCGCGGTGGTGCACACGACATGGGGTGAGTGGCTGCCCGCCGTGCTCACCGCGCCGGGGCTGCGCCGGCTGCTGGCCCGTGACTGGACCCGCTACCGCCGCACCACGGACCCCGCCGTGCGCTACCGCTTCGCCGCAGCACGGCTTCTCATCAAGTACGCGGCGGCCGCGGCGCTCCGCACCCCGCCGGACTCCCTCGACCTGGCCTACCGGCTGGGCGGCCGGCCGTATCTGCGTGGGCTCGACCAGATCGAGGTGAGCCTGACGCACACCGGTGACCTGATCGTCGTGGGGCTCAGCCGGATCGGCCGCATCGGCGTCGACGCGGAGCCCGTGGGCCGGCAGATGCGCCTGGACCTGCTGCAGGCCCAGATGTGCACCCCCGCGGAGACCGCCGAACTGCACACCTTCCCGGCGGACGAACAGGCCGCGCACGCACTGCGGTTGTGGACCTTGAAGGAGGCGTACACCAAGGCGCTGGGGCAGGGCATGCGGCTCGGGTTCACCGAGTTCGGTTTCGGACTGCGCAGCGGCCTGCTGCGCGCACCCGACGGCAGCCCGGCGTCCGACGGGGAGTGGGGCTTCGCCACCCATCTGGCGCTGGGCCGCTACCTGATCAGTGTGGCGTGCCACGACGCGGGCCTTGACCCCGCGGGCGACACGTCGGTGCGCACGATGCTGGACGAGGGCTTCCTGTCGGCGATGGCCCGTCGAAGCCCCACCGGCGGCGACGAGCCGCCCCCGGTCTGACCACGGCGACCGGACGGTCTCCCTCGACGGACGGAGGCCGGAGCGGCGTCGAACGAGCGCGGCGGTGCCGGACGTCCGACGACGCGTCAGCGTGCTGTCAGGGCGGCGGCAGTGGGGCAGGACATGCTCGGCGCGGGAGCACCGTATCCGTCCGCCCGAGGAATCAGGAGACGTCCCATGACGAAGCCAGGCCGTCTGCGTGGAACGGGGAACGGAGGCGAGGCCGTGGACTTCGCGGCCGCGATCCCTCTCACGCCTCAGCAGCACAGCCTGTACCGCGACTCCCTGGCTCACCCGGGTACCGGCCGCTACGTGGAACAGCTCCACTGGCGCTGGCACGGGCCGCTGGACACCCGGCGGTTCACCGCCGCGTGGCAGTCGGTCGTCGACCGCGAGAGCGTGCTTCGCGCGTCGTTCACGGGGCGGGGCGCGACCCCGCCGCGCCTCGTCGTGCACGAGCACGCCCGAGCCCAGGTCGTGCGGTACCCGGCCGGCTGCGTCGAGTGGGACGAACTGCTGGAGACCGACCGGCTGCGCGGCTTCGATCTGCACCGCCCCGGCCTGCTGCGGCTCACCCTGGTCGACGAGCCGGTGGCACCGGGCCCTCCCACCGAGGAAGGAGCCCCCGCCACCAGGATCCTGCTCACCCACCATCACGTACTGCTGGACTCCTGGTCGGTCTTCGTCCTGCTGCAGGAGTTCTACCGGGCGTACCTCGCCGGTGGCGCCCTGCCGGGCGGCGAGCGGCGCCCCGACATCCGGGACTACAGCCGCTGGCTCGCGGCCCAGGACACCGGCCCCGCGCGCCAGTTCTTCTCCCGCGCCCTGTCGGGTGTCCGGCCGGTAGTGCGTCCGGCGCGCCCGGGACCGGTCACCGGACCCGGCGGCCACGGCCGCGCCGTCGCCCGGCTCGACGCCGGGGCGTCGGACCGGCTGGAGGGCTGGGCGGCGGCCCACGCCGCCACCGAGTTCAGTGCCCTGCAGGCGATCTGGGCCGTCCTGCTCTACCGGGCCGGTGCCGCGCGCGGGCCCGCGCCGATCGGGTTCGGTGTCGCCGTCTCCGGCCGCGGCATACCGCTGGAGACCGCGGAACGGCTGCCCGGCCTGCTGATGAACGTACAGCCGATGACGGTACGGATCGACCCGGCGCAGCCGCTGGAACTGCTCCTGGCCGACCTGCGCGACCAGGAGCTGGACCGGGCCGCCTACGAATGGGTGTCGCTCGGCCAGGTCCACGACTGGAGCGGCCGCCCCGGCCAGGAACTCCTGGAGAGCGTCCTCGTCTTCGCACACCGCCCTCCGATGGCCGACGGGCTCGAACAGGCGCTCGCCGCCCAGGAGATCAGCGTCACCGCGCCGGGGTCCGTCGGCGCGCAGACCGCGTTCCCGCTCGCACTGCTGGCGCACCGCGACACCGACGGGGGACTGACCCTGACTGCTGTGCACGACCGGCGCAGGATCGTCGACGCCGACGCGAGCCGCCTCGTGGCCGAGTGCGCCCGGCTGCTGCGCCACCTGCCCACGGGCAGCGCCGAGGCCACCGTCGGCGATGTGCTGGACCTGCTCGGCCGGGACGGGCCGCCGGGGCAGGCGTCATGAGCCGGAGGGCTCCAGCCGTCCTCGAGCAGATCTTGACACCCTGGTCCGATCGGACCGGAGGAGTGGCCCACGATCTGACGGAGGAACTCATGTACGACGACAGGGAAGAACGCGAACGACGGCAGCTGCGTGACCTCATGTCACCGGTCCCCGTGCCCCGGCTCGCCGGCGCCGACGAGGACGAGCCGCCCGAGCCGCACATCGTCCGCGGCATCGACTGAGCAGTCCGCCCGGGCCGCACATCGTCCGCGGCATCGACGGACAGCCCTCGGCTGAGCGACCTCGGACCGAACGACCGGTCCACGCACCGGAGTTCACCGGTACACCGGAACTCGAGGGCGGCACGGCAGGCTGGCCTGCAGTCGAGTCCTGAGGGGGAACCACGCCGTGTCGCCGTCCCGAGCCCGCACCGACCTGCCGGCCGTGTCGCCCGATGCCGAGAGGTTCCTCGCCGAACCGATGGTCGGCACGCTGACCACGCTGCGGCCGGACGGGTCGCCCCATGCCGTCCCGGTCCGGTTCACCTGGGACGCGGCGGCCGGTCTCGCCCGGGTGCTGACCGTCGCCTCCGCGCGCAAGGCGCGCAATCTGCTCGCGAGCCCGGGCGGCCGGGTCGCGCTGTGCCAGGTCGACGGCTTCCGCTGGGTGTCGCTGGAGGGCGCCGCCACGGTGTCCGACGATCCGGAGCGCGTGGCCGCGGGCGTACGGCGCTATGCCCAGCGGTACTGGTCGGCACCACCGGCCCCGGCCGACCGCGTCGTCATCGAGATCGCGGTCGACCGGGTACTGGCGCTCAACTGCTGAGTCCTGTGGCCGGGTCTACGAGGCCCGCGGGCCGGGCGGGTTCCCGGTCGCCCAGATCAGCCGGAACGACAGCAGGCTCAGTCGCCAGCCGTCGGCCGTACGGCGGGCTTCGCCGTCGACGAACGTGCCGGTGGCGAACAGCGGCTGAGACCCGCTGTGGGCGGGCAGATGGACGTGGGTCGAGATGAGGTTGGCGCGCAACGTGGCCCGTTCACCGTCGAGGGCGACGACCGCCGGCGAACCCAGGTGCTGCGTCCGCTCGAAGGCCGCGAGAGCACTCCGGTGATAGACCGCGAGACCGTCGATTCCTTCGTGACGGCTCATCGGAAAGGCGACGACCGCGTCGCCGGTGAAAAGCGAGTTCGCCCAGTCGTCGTCGAGTTTCTCGTCGTCGAGGCTGATCAGATAGCGGTGGAGAAGCGCACTGATTTCTGTGGTGTCCCGAGTGGAGGTCATGCCTGAGCATGACCCTGCGACGGCACCGCGACCAACCCTTCCTGCAAGAGATCTGACATTCGCGGCGAACATCTGTAACGGCTTGTCAAAGGCCTGTACCGGCGGCTATTTACTGCCCGGTGCGGCCCTCGTAATACTCGGAAAACACCAGTTGGGAAGAGGGCACATGGACACCTTTGATGCGGACGTGATCATCGTAGGAGCCGGACCCACCGGACTCATGCTCGCGGGCGAGCTGGGTCTCAAGGGAGTCTCGGCAATCGTCGTCGAAAAGCTCACCGAACCCATTCAGGAATCACGTGCACTCGGTTTCTCGGCACGCACCATCGAGGAATTCAAGCAGCGTGGACTGCTCTCCCGCCTGGGTGAGGTGGACGTCATTCCCGTCGGCCACTTCGGCGGCCTTCCGCTCGACTACCGCGTTGTCGACGGCGGTTCGTACGGCGCCCGCGGCATACCCCAGTCGCGGACCGAGGGCATGCTGGCCGGCTGGGCAGCGGAGCAGGGGGCGCAGGTACGCCGCGGTCTGACCGTGACCGGCCTCGAGGACGGCGACGACGGCGTGAGCGTCGAGCTCACCGGGGCGGACGGCACGAGCACGCTGCGCGCCCGCTACGTCGTCGGCTGTGACGGCGCCCGCAGCGCCGTGCGCAAGCTGGCGGGCATCGACTTCCCGGGCACGGAGCCCGGCGTCGAACTGCGGTTCGCCGATGTGGCCGGAGTTCGGCTGCGCCCCCGGTTCAGCGGCGAGCGCGTGCCCGGCGGCATGGTCATGGTGCTGCCGCTCGGGCCGGACCGCTGCCGCATCATCTACTTCGACCGTGACGAGCCGGTGCGTACGAGCCCCGAGCCGATCACCTTCGAGGAAGTGGCCGCCGCCTTCCAGCGGTTGTCGGGCGAGGACATCACCGGCGCACAGCCGCTGTGGGTCAGCTCCACCACCGACGTGAGCCGGCAGGCCGCCGAGTACCGCCGCGGCCGGGTCTTCCTCGCCGGGGACGCCGCCCACATCCATCTGCCGATCGGCGCCCAGGGCATGAGCGCGGGCATCCAGGACGCGGTCAACCTCGGCTGGAAGCTCGCCCTGGACATCAAGGGCCAGGCCCCCGAAGGCCTGCTCGACACCTATCACAGCGAGCGGCACCCGGTCGGCGCGCGGATCCTGACCAACACCCTGGCCCAGCGCATCCTGTACCTGAGCGGGGACGAGATGAACCCGCTGCTCGACGTCATCGGCGAGCTGCTCGAGCACGAGTCGGTCCAGCGTCATCTCGTGGGCATGGTCACCGGCCTCGACATCCGTCACGAGGTCGGCGAGGGAAACCACCCGCTCCTCGGCCGCCGCCTGGCGGACAAGGAAATCGTCATCGGCGGCAAGAAGACCAGCAGTTCCGAGCTGCTGCACGCGGGACGCGGCGTCCTGCTGGACCTCAAGCACGACCCCGAACTGCGCGCCGTCGCCGCCGGATGGGCCGACCGCGTCGACACCGTCAGCGCCGACAGCCCCGACTGCGAAGCCCCGATGGACGGCATCCTCGTGCGCCCCGACGGCTACGTCGCCTGGGCCTCCGCCGCCGGTTCACGCGCGGACGGTCTGTCCGACGCGCTCGGCCGCTGGTTCGGCCCGGCCGACTGAACCGGGACCCCGCCTCGTACACCCGCCACTCACAAAGGAAGCGAATTCACCATGCCCACCATCTCCTCCGAGGACCGGCACCTGACCGTCCTCAACCTGTTCACCGCCGACGCCTTCGAGAAGCAGGACAAGCTGCTGACCGAGATGCGGAAGATCGTCGACGCCGCGACGTACGAGGGCTGGATCTCCAGCACGGTGCACGCCGGCCAGGACAAGCCGGGAACCGCGAACTTCATCCAGTGGCGCAGCGGCGAGGACCTGGAGAAGCGTTACGCCGGGGAGGAGTTCAAGCACCGTACGCTCCCCGTCTTCGGCGAGATCACCACCTCGATCCGGCTGCTGCAGAACGAGATCGCGTTCACCCAGCGCCACCCCTCGCTCGACACGATCGAGATCTCTCCCGACCGTGACGACCTCACCGCGATCGAGATCTTCGGCGTGGCGGAGGGCGACCAGAACGACCTGGTGGACGCGCTCGGCCCGTCCCAGGAGTGGCTCCTGGAGGTGCCCGGCTACCGCTCGCACAGCGTGCTGCGCGGCCTTGCCGCACGCGGGCTCGAGGGCTCCTTCGTCGTCGTGTACTCCCAGTGGGCCGACAAGGACTCCTACGACGCCTTCCGTGCCGTGCCCGAGGGTGAGCGCTCCGCGGCCCGGCAGAAGACGGACGCGCGCGTGAAGTCGCTGGCCACCAGCAGCGACTGGAACACCTACCGCGTCGTGCACACCCGCTCGGCCGGTCAGTGACCGCACGCGGCCGGTAGAGGCGGCACGTCCGAGACGACAGGCGCCCGGCTCCCTTCCGTGAGCCGGGCGCCTGATCCGACCCTGCGGCCTCCGCACGCCATGCGCCGGCCGCCGTCACGTCCGCGCGGCCGGCAGGCCGCATTCGAGCCGTCCGGGCTCCGGCGGAATTCCGGCCTCCAGCGTGCAGGGCACCATCGCGAGGCCTCACCGTCGGCCCTGTGAGCGCAACAAACGCGCCAGGACTGGCGTCCGGCCCGGTCCAGCGGCACGGGCAGGTGCCGCATCCCACCGCAACTGCCAAGGAGCGAACCCGTATGAACAGCACGCTGATCGTGGCCCGGATGACGCCTGGTTCGACCGCTGAGGTGGCCCGGCTCTTCGCCGGATTCGACGCGACGGACATGCCGCTGCGCATGGGCACCCGCCGCCGCCAGCTGTTCTCCTACCGAGGCCTCTACTTCCACCTGCAGGACTTCGACGAGGACAACGGCGGCGAACTGATCGAGCGGGCCAAGACCGACCCGCGGTTCGTCGGCATCAGCCAGGACCTCAAGCCCTACATCGAGGCATACGACCCGGCCACCTGGCGTTCGCCGTCCGACGCCATGGCCACCCGCTTCTACACCTGGGAGGCGTCCCGGTGAGCGGGCGCAGAGTGGTCATCACCGGGCTCGAGGTGATCGCCCCCGGCGGGGTCGGCTCCAAGAGCTTCTGGGACCTGCTGAGCAACGGCCGTACGGCGACGCGCGGCATCACCTTCTTCGACCCCGCGCCGTTCCGGTCCCGGGTCGCCGCCGAGATCGACTTCTGCCCCTTCGCGCAGGGCCTGACACCGCAGGAGGTGCGGCGCATGGACCGCGCCGCGCAGTTCGCCGTCGTCGCCTCCCGGGGCGCGCTCGCGGACAGCGCCCTGGACCTGTCCGGCCTCGACCCGCACCGGATCGGCATCACGGTGGGCAGCGCCGTGGGCGCGACGATGGGGCTCGACGAGGAGTACCGCGTCGTCAGCGACGGCGGACGGCTCGACCTCGTCGACCACCGGTACGCGGCCCCGCACCTCTACAACCACCTGGTGCCCAGCTCGTTCGCTGCCGAGGTCGCCTGGGCCGTGGGCGCCGAGGGGCCCAGCACCGTGGTCTCCACCGGCTGCACCTCCGGCATCGACGCGGTGGGATACGGCGTCGAACTGCTGCGGGAGGGCTCCGTCGACATCATGATCGCGGGTGCATCGGACGCACCGATCTCCCCGATCACCATGGCCTGCTTCGACGCCATCAAGGCCACCACACCCCGCTTCGACGACCCCGAGCACGCCTCGCGGCCCTTCGACCGCACCCGTAACGGCTTCGTACTCGGTGAGGGCAGCGCCTTCTTCGTCCTGGAGGAGCTGGAGAGCGCCAAACAGCGGGGCGCGCACATCTACGCCGAGATCGCCGGCTACGCCACGCGCAGCAACGCGTACCACATGACCGGACTGCGGCCGGACGGCGCCGAGATGAGCGAGGCGATCCGGGTCGCCCTCGACGAGGCGCACATGAACGGCGACGAGATCGACTACATCAACGCGCACGGCTCCGGCACCAAGCAGAACGACCGGCACGAGACCGCGGCGTTCAAGAAGAGCCTCGGCGACCACGCCTACCGCACCCCGGTCAGCTCCATCAAGTCCATGGTCGGCCACTCGCTGGGCGCCATCGGCTCCATCGAGATCGCGGCGTCCGCGCTGGCGATGGAGTACGACGTCGTGCCCCCGACGGCGAACCTGCACACGCCCGACCCGGAGTGCGACCTCGACTACGTCCCGCTCGACGCGCGCGACCAGCTGGTCGACGCCGTCCTCACGGTGGGCAGCGGCTTCGGCGGATTCCAGAGCGCCATGGTCCTCGCCTCTCCCGAAAGGAGCCTGGTATGACCGCGTCGGTAGTGGTCACCGGCCTGGGCATCGCCTCACCCAACGGCCTGGGTGTCCAGGACTACTGGGCGGCGACCTGCAGCGGCAAGAGCGGCATCGGCCGCATCACCCGCTTCGACCCGTCCTCCTACCCGTCCCGCCTGGCCGGGGAGATACCCGGCTTCGAGGCGGAGCAGCACCTGCCCAGCCGGCTCATCCCGCAGACCGACCGCATGACGCGGATCGCGCTGGTGGCGGCCGACTGGGCGCTGGCCGACGCCGGGGTGTGCCCGGACGAGCTGGCCGAGTTCGACGCGGGTGTCATCACCGCGAGCGCGGCGGGCGGCTTCGAGTTCGGACAGGGCGAACTGCAGAAACTGTGGAGCCAGGGCAGCCAGTTCGTCTCCGCCTACCAGTCCTTCGCATGGTTCTACGCCGTCAACAGCGGTCAGATATCGATCCGCAACGGTATCAAGGGCCCCAGCGGAGTGGTCGTCAGCGACCAGGCCGGCGGACTGGACGCGGTGGCACAGGCGAGGCGGCAGATCCGCAAGGGCACCAGCCTGATCGTCTCCGGAGCGGTCGACGCCTCCATCTGCCCGTGGGGCTGGGTGGCCCAGCTGGCCGCCGGCAACCTCAGCACCAGCGACGAGCCGACGCGGGCGTACCTGCCCTTCGACCGCGATGCACGCGGATACGTACCCGGCGAGGGGGGTGCGATCCTCATCCTCGAGGACGCGGAGACCGCGCGCGCACGCGGCGGCCGCGTCTACGGGGAGATCGCGGGCTACGGCGCCACCATCGACCCGCGACCGGGGCTGGGACGCGAACCCGGCCTGCGCAGGGCCATCGAGATCGCCCTCGCCGACGCCGGCGCGGCCCCCGACGAGATCGACGTCGTCTTCGCCGACGCCGCGGGCGTCCCCCGGCTCGACCGGGAGGAGGCCGAGGCGATCACCACCGTGTTCGGTGTCCGCGGAGTGCCCGTCACCGCGCCCAAGACGATGACCGGACGGCTGTACTCGGGCGCCGCACCGCTCGACCTGGCGGCTGCCTTCCTCGCCATGGCCGACGGCGTCATCCCGCCCACGGTGCACATCGACCCGTGCCCCGACTACGTCCTGGACCTGGTACTCGCCAGGCCGCGCAGCGCCGACGTCAGGACGGCGCTCGTCCTTGCCCGTGGCCACGGCGGCTTCAACTCCGCCATGGTCGTCCGCGCCCCCGGTCAGACCTCCTCGCAGGACTGACGGCACCACCGTCCTCACCGAGGACTTCACTGTGTACCGCATTGATGAGAAGGGAAATCACATGGCCACCAAGCTTTTCACCCTCGACGATCTCAAGCGCATCCTGCTGCAGGCCGCCGGCGCGGAGGAGGGCGTCGACCTGGACGGCGACATCCTGGACACGCCCTTCGCCGTCCTGGGCTACGAGTCGCTGGCACTGCTGGAGACCGGCGGATTCATCGAGCGCGAGTACGAGATCACGCTGGACGACGACGACATAGCCGACGCCGACACTCCCCGTGCCCTCATCGACGCCGTCAACGCGCAGTTGGCGCCCGTCCAGGCCGCCTGAGCCGAAGGGAACGCTGACATGACGCAGAACACGGCTCGGGTCGCCCTGGTCACCGGCGCGACGAGCGGCATAGGACTCGAGGTGGCCCGGCTGCTCGCCAAGGACGGCCACCGGGTCTACCTCGGCGCCCGCAACGCGGAGAACGTCGCCACCACCGTCAAGGAACTCCAGGCCGAGGGGCTCGACGTGGACGGCTCGGTCGTCGACGTGTGCGACCCGGCCGCGGTGGCCCGGTTCGTGAGCGCGGCGGTGGACCGGTTCGGCACGATCGACGTACTCGTCAACAACGCCGGCCGGTCCGGTGGCGGGGTCACCGCCGACATCGCGGACGAGCTGTGGGACGACGTGATCGACACCAATCTCAACAGCGTCTTCCGCCTCACCAAGGCGGTGCTGACCACCGGCGGGATGCGGCACAAGGACCGCGGCCGGATCATCAACATCGCCTCCACCGCCGGAAAGCAGGGCGTCGTGCTCGGCGCCCCGTACTCCGCCTCCAAGCACGGAGTGGTCGGCTTCACCAAGGCACTGGGCAACGAGCTCGCCCCCACCGGCATCACCGTCAACGCGGTCTGCCCCGGATACGTCGAGACCCCCATGGCACAGCGGGTCCGACAGGGCTACGCCGCCGCGTACGACACCTCGGAGGAGGCGATCCTCACCAAGTTCCAGTCGAAGATCCCCCTCGGCCGCTACTCCACCCCGCAAGAGGTCGCCGGCCTCGTCGGCTACCTCGCCTCGGACACGGCCGCCTCCATCACCGCACAGGCGCTCAACGTCTGCGGCGGACTCGGCAACTTCTGACCCGACCCGTGACACCGAAGGAGGAGTGGTCATGACGACCCGTGAGGTCGAGCACGAGATCACCGTCGGAGCTCCCGCGACGGCCGTGTACGAGCTGCTGGCCCAGGTCACCAACTGGCCGCGCATCTTCCCGCCCACCATCCACGTCGACCAGCTCGAGGCGAACGAGGACGGGACGCAGGAACGCATCCGTATCTGGGCGACCGCCAACGGCGAGGCGAAGAACTGGACATCGCGCCGGACGCTGGACCCCGAGGCGCTGCGCATCACGTTCCGCCAGGAGATCACCGCACCGCCCGTCGCCGCGATGGGCGGGACCTGGATCATCGAACCGCTCGGCGAACAGGCCGCCCGCGTACGGCTGCTGCACGACTACCGCGCCGAGGGCGACGACCCGCACGACCTGCTGTGGATCGAACGGGCCGTGGACAAGAACAGCACCTCGGAACTGGCCGCCCTGAAGGAGAACGTCGAGGCCGCCCACGCCGCCGAGGACGTGACCTTCTCGTTCACCGACACCGTGCGCATCGCCGGCTCCGTCAAGGACGCCTACGACTTCATCAACGAGGCCGACCTGTGGTCGGAACGGCTGCCGCACGTGGCCACCGTCCGTCTCACCGAGGACACGCCCGGGCTGCAGACCCTGGAGATGGACACCCGCGCCAAGGACGGATCGGTGCACACCACCAAGTCGTACCGTGTGACGTTCCCGCACCAGCGGATCGCCTACAAGCAGGTCACGCTGCCCGCACTGATGACTCTGCACACCGGCATCTGGACGTTCGAGGAACTGCCGGACGGCGGCACCAGCGCCTCCTCCCAGCACACCGTCACGCTCAACACCGCCAACATCGCGGCGATCCTCGGGCCCGACGCGACCGTCGCCGACGCCCGCGAGTATGTGCACACGGCGCTCAGCACCAACAGCTGCGCCACCCTCGCCCACGCCAAGAACCACGCCGAACAGAAGAGCTGACCGTGGCCGCCAACCGCCTGGACACCCAGGTCATCGTCGTCGGCGCCGGCCCCGTCGGCCTCATGCTCGCCGGTGAGCTGCGACTGGGCGGTGCCGATGTGGTCGTCCTGGAGAAACGGAACGTCCACACCGACGAGTCGAGGGCCTCCACGTTGCACGCCCGCACCATGGAGATCCTCGACAGCCGGGGGCTCCTCGCCGACTTCGGCACGCCGCCGAGTGACCCCCGCGGCCACTTCGGCGGCATCCCGCTCGACCTCACCCTGGACAGCCCGTACCCGGGCCAGTGGAAGGTGCCGCAGACCAAGACCGAGGCGGTCCTGGAGGAATGGGCGCTCGCCCTCGGCGCCGACATCCGCTGCGGCCATGAACTGCGGGCGCTGCGGGAGGCCGGGACGGGCGAGTACGTGGAGGCCGAAGCCGTGGGCCGCGACGGTCCGTTGCGCGTCCGCGGCAGCTACCTCGTCGCCTGCGACGGCGAGGACAGCACCGTCCGCGACCTGATGGGCGTCGCGTTCCCCGGCCACGACGCCCGCCGCGAACTGCTGCGCGCCGACGTCGACGGCATCACCGTCCCGAACCGGCGCTTCGAGCGGCTGCCGCAGGGCCTGGCCATCGCGGCCCGCCGGACCGACGGGGTCACCCGGGTGATGGTGCACGAATTCGGCAGCGCCGCTCGGGCCCGGTCCGCCGACGCCCCGTTCGGGGAGATCGCGGCGATCTGGCAGCGGGTCACCGGCGAGGACATCAGCGCCGGCAAGCCCCTGTGGGTGAACTCCTTCGGCGACGCGATGCGCCAGCTCGACCAGTACCGACACGGCCGGATCCTGTTCGCCGGTGACGCGGCCCACCGGCAGATGCCCATCGGCGGCCAGGCCCTCAATCTCGGCCTCCAGGACGCCTTCAACCTGGGCTGGAAACTCGCCGCGACCGTCGGCGGGCACGCACCCGACACCCTGCTCGACACCTACCACACCGAACGGCACGCGGTCGGGCGACGGGTCCTCGCCAACATCGCGGCCCAGGCACGGCTGCTGCTCGGCGGGCCCGAAGTGGAGCCCGTACGCGCCGTACTCACCGAGCTCATCGGCCGGACAGCGGTACGCGAACACCTGGCCGGGATGATCAGCGGTCTCGACATCCGTTACGACACGGGGCCGGGCAACCATCCGCTGCTGGGCGCCCGCCTGCCGCACACCACGCTGCTCCGCGGCGAAGGGCACCTCACCACCGCCCAGGCGCTGCGCGCGGGCCGCGGGCTGCTCATCGACCCGAACGGCGGCGCCGGGACACCCCTGGACGGGTACGGCCCCTGGGCGGACCGGATCGGACTGCTGTCCGCCCTCCCGCAGCAGGGGAGCCGCCTGGACGGCGCCGGCGTACTGCTGGTGCGGCCGGACGGCCATGTCGCCTGGGCCGGCGGTGACGGACTGCGGCCCGCGCTCGAGCGCTGGTTCGGTCCGCCGCACTGAACCCCCGCCGCCGGGCGCCTGCCTTCCCACCCCCCACCCGCGGCACCACCACTCCACCTCGAGAAAGGGAACACCATGGAAGGGACAGCCGTGGACACCGACGTCATCGTCGTGGGCGCCGGTCCGACCGGACTGA
Organism: uncultured Actinomycetota bacterium; assembly: GCA_963836215.1. Lineage (GTDB taxonomy): Bacteria > Actinomycetota > Actinomycetes > Streptomycetales > Streptomycetaceae > Streptomyces. The sequence goes on along the minus strand of CAWIIU010000005.1, from coordinate 457,868 downwards.
TGCTCGCCGGCGAACTGCGTCTGGGCGGGGCACGCGTCGTCGTCATCGAGCAACTGGCCGAGCCCACCGGTCAGTCACGCGGGCTCGGGTTCACCGCCCGTGCGATGGAGGTGTTCGACCAGCGTGGGCTGCTGCCCCGGTTCGGTCAGGGCGAGACGCTCGAGATCAGCCCCATGGGCCACTTCGGCGGGGTGCAGTTCGACTACACCGTCCTCGAGGGCGCCCACTTCGGTGCACGCGGGATCCCGCAGAACCAAACCGAGGCCGTGCTGGAGGGATGGGCACGGGAGCTGGGCGTGGACATCCGCCGCGGCTGGGAGTTCCATGACCTGTCCGACACGTTCCTCACGGGCGACGACGTCGAGATCGGGGTGCACACCCCGGACGGCGACCAACGGCTGCGCGCGCATTACCTGGTGGGCTGCGACGGCGGCCACAGCAGGATCCGCAAGGCCGCCGGCTTCGACTTCCCGGGGACGGACGCGACCCGGGCGATGTTCCTGGCCGATGTGACGGGCTGCAGTCTGCGTCCCCGGTTCCTCGGCGAACGCCAGGCGAACGGCATGGTGATGGCCGCCCCGCTTGCCGAAGGAGTGGACCGCATCATCGTCTGCCCCGACGGCACCCCGGCCCGCGGCCGGGACGAGACACCGGTGACCTTCGCCGAGGTCGCCGACGCCTGGCAGCACATCACCGGCGAGGACATCCACGGCGGCGGGGCGTCCTGGGTCAGCTACTTCACCGACGCCGCGCGCCAGGCCGCCGAGTACCGCCGCGGCCGGGTCCTGCTCGCCGGCGACGCCGCGCACATCCACCTCCCGGCCGGCGGGCAGGGCCTCAGCGCCGGAGTGCAGGACGCGGCCAACCTCGGCTGGAAGCTCGCCGCCGTCATCCGGGGCGGTGCGCCCGAGGGGCTGCTGGACAGCTATCACGCCGAACGACACCCGGTGGGCAGGCGACTGCTCATGAACACCCGTGCCCAGGGCACGGTGTTCCTCGGCGGCGCGGAAGCCGACCCGCTGCGCGAACTGTTCACGGAGCTCATCGCCCACGACGACGTCAAGCGCCATCTCGCGGGTGTCGTCAGCGGCCTCGACATCCGCTACGACTTCGGCGACGGAGACCATTCGCTCCTCGGCAGCCGCCTTCCGCGCCGCCAACTGGTCGGCACCGACGGGGAGTCCGGCACCACCGAGCTGCTGCACCCGGCGCGCGGGGTGCTCCTCGACCTCGCCGACAAGCCTGCCCTGCGCCAGGCGGCGGCCGGGTTCGCGGACCGGGTGCGGATCGTCACCGCCACACCGAAACCCGTCGACGGCCCCGACCCGCTGGCCGGCACGCCCGCGCTCCTGGTCCGCCCGGACGGCCATGTCGCCTGGACGGGCGACGACCCGGCCGGCCTGACGGCGGCGCTGCACCGCTGGTTCGGCGGGTCCGACGCATGATGCAGGACTGGCCCGGTCTGTGGGGAACCCTGATGGGCAGCCAACTGTCCCACCCGCTCACGGGATTCCCCCTGCCCAGGCCCGCGGCACCGGCGCCCTGGCCGCCGCCGGCCGAAGAGCGGGAGGCGTATGCGCCTCGGCCCGGCGTGACCGCGGAGCGTGAGGCGATGGCGCCTCGGCCCGGCGTGGCCGAGGCGGCGCCCTCGGGTGCGGGACCTCCTGGACGCGGCGGGACCGGGGAGGGAGCAGCCATCGGTGGGGTCGTGGCGTCGGCGGCCACCGGGTCGCCCGCTCACCCCGGTCCCGCCCGGCGCATCACCCTCCACGCCGCCGGCGTCACCCTGTCCGCCCTGCTCAGCGAGCCCGCCCACACCCCGCCCCGTGCCGTCGTCGTGGCTGTCCACGGCGGCGGCATGACCGCGGGCTACTTCGACGGTCAGGCACACCCCGACCAGTCACTGCTCGCCCTCGGAGCGAGCCTCGGCTACACGGTGCTGGCCGTGGACCGGCCCGGATACGGGCAGTCCGCCGCCGAACTGCCCCTGGGACTCACGCTCGCCGAGCAGAGCATTCTGCTGCGCGCGGCGCTCGCCGACTTCGCCTCCCGGTACCCCACGGGCGGCGGAGTTCTGCTGCTCGCCCACTCCTTCGGCGGGAAGCTGGCGCTGGCCACCGCGGCCGGCGACGACAGCCCGCTGCTGCTGGGCCTCGACATCTCCGGCTGCGGTCACCGCTACGCCGTCGTCCCCGGCACGGACAGCCCCAGCAAGGACACCCGGCGGCACTGGGGCCCGCTGCGCCTCTATCCGCCGGACACCTTCCGCGCCAGCGGCAGTGTCGTGGCGCCGATGCCCGGGCGCGAGGCCGACGAACTCGGTCGCTGGCCGGACCTGTTCCGGGTCCTCGCACCCCGCGTCCACGTGCCGGTGCGGCTCACGTTCGCCGAACACGAACGGTGGTGGCACCACGGCGACGAGGACCTGGCCGATCTCGCGGCCCAGCTGACCGCGGCACCCCGCGTGCACGTCGAGAGGCAGCCGGACGCCGGCCACAACATCAGCCTGGGCTGGGCGGCCCGCCCGTACCACCTTCGTGCGCTGGCATTCCTCGAGGAGTGCCTCACCCTCGACAACGCAACAGCCGGCCACCGGAAGGCTCCCGCCTCCCGGTAGCCGGCCCCGGCGCGGCCCTGCTCAGCAGGGCCGCGCCTCGATGACCGAGATCGGTGCCGCCGTCTGCACCACCCGCTCCAGCCGGAACCCGGCGGCGGCCAGCAGCTCCGCGTACTGCTCCTCGGTCCGCTCCTTTCCACCGACCAGCAGCATCAGCCACAGGTCCACCAGCTTCGCCGCATGCGGAGCATTGCCCGTGGACGGCGGCACCATCTCCATCAGCAGCAGCCGGCCGTCGGCGGAGATCGCCTTCCGCACATTGGTGAGAATCTCCAGCGCCTGCGCCTCGGGCCAGTCGTGCACGATGTGCTTGAGGATGTACGCGTCCCCGCCCGTCGGCGGAATGTCGAACAGCCCCCCGCCGACCACCGTGCACCGGTCGGCCACGCCTTCCTGCTCAAGGAATTGAGCGGCGCCGTTCGTCTCCACCCGCGGGTCGTAAAGGATTCCCCGCGTCCCGGTCGCGCGCTGCAATATCCCGGCCAGCAGTGTCCCGTTCCCCCCGCAGAAGTCGACAACGGTCGAGAACTTCGAGAAGTCGTACGCGGAGACGACGGGCAGCGTCTCGGTCACCGACATCGCGCCCATCCCGTCGATGAACACCTCGCCGTACTCGGGATTCGCCTCGAGGAATTCGAAGGCACCCATCCCGCGGAGCTTCGGCAGGCTCGGCTCACCGGTGCGTACGGCATCCACGAGATGCGCCCAGTCCTCCCAGTGGATGGGGTGGCCCATCAGAAGGGCGATGTCCCGCATGGAGACCGGTGCGTTCTCACGCAGCGCGTCGGCCATCGGCGTCAGGGCGAACCGCCCGTCGCTCTGCTGCGCGAAGATCGCGTAGCCGGCCAGCAGCCGCAGCAGCCGGTGAAGAGACTCGGGGTCGGCGTCGACCTCGCGCGCGAGCTCCTCCACCGTGAGCGGCCCGTTCTCCAGAGCGTCGGCCACCCGCAGTTCGGCGGCCACGTAGATCGCCTGGGTGACCATCGACCCCTGGGCGAGTTCGAGCAGCGCGAACGGAGCGGGCGCCAGCTTCCGGGTCAGATGCTGCAGACGCGCTCGTGCGCCTTCAACGGTGCGTACGACGCGGGCGGGCGGCAATGCGGGCATGGGTTCCTCCGTGGCGGTGGCTCAGCTGTGGCGTATTTTCTCGGCGCGGCGGCCGGATGCGGCCTGCTCCGGTTGTCCGGGCGGCCCTGCGATATGCGGCACTTTCCAGAAAGCCATGGGCTTCGCCCGGCCGACTGTAGATCCGGCGGCCGGATCCGAACAACTGCTCAGAAAAACGACGTGCATTCTCGAGAATCCCTGGGGTCATGAGCGATGTTCAACTGCGGATTCCCTCCGGTTGAACGCCCGTGCGATCGCCTCCGGACCCGGCAAAACCCTGGCCAGCGGCCCGAGAACACCAACAGATCGCTGTTCGCCGGGGATTGGACAGCCACCACTGGCGCGAAATGCGCGCCTATCGTGCAGCGAGTTTCCATTGCGCTCCCTGACAGGGGGCAGGCCAGGACGAGGGAGAGAGATGTCGAGATTGGGCAGGTCATGGACGGGTGCCTTCGTGGCGGCCGCGGTCGTGGGCACCGCCACGGCGGCCATCGGACCGGGCGCCGCACAGGCCGCGCAGAACAGCACCACACCCGGCTACGAGGTCGTGGCGAGCGGGCTGAACAACCCGCGCGGCATCGCCGTCCTGAGGGACGGCACGGTCCTGGTCGCCGAGTCGGGCTCCGGAAAGGCCGGCTGCGCCGCAGGCGCCGAGTGCGTCGGCGCGACAGGCTCCGTCTACCGGTACGGCCCCGGCAAGGACGGGCGTGTCGTGACCGGCCTGCAGTCGGTGGCCGTGGGGCCGCAGAACCCGCAGCAGCCGATCTCCGCCACCGGTCCCAACGACGTCGCGCCCGGGCCCTACGGGGGCTTCGTCGTACTCAACGGCGGTGGCGGCACCGTTGAGCACCGGGCCACCCTCGGAGCGGACGGCGACCGGGCCGGCACCCTGTACCAGTCCCGCTCGGGCAGGCTGGTCGCCGACCTGGTGAAGTACGAGACCGAGGCCGACCCCGACTGGGTGCTGGGCCACAAGCCCACCCCGCAGGAGCCGACCACCGCGCACAGCAACGCCTGGCGGTTCGCCCAGACCCGCAGCGGATACGTCGTCACCGACGCGGGCGGCAACGACCTCGTCGGCGTATCCGGCCGCGGAAAGGTGAGCACCGAGGCCGTGTTCCCCGACAGCAAGGGCCCCGACGGCGCGCCCGCCCAGGCCGTGCCCACCGGTGTCGTCGTCACGCGCAGCGGCACCGTCTACGTCGCCGACATGGGCGCCATGAAGCCGGGCGCCTCCCGCGTCTGGAAGATCGTGCCGGGGCACAAGCCGGAGCTCCTCGTGAGCGGTCTGACGGCGCTCAGCGACCTCGCGCAGGACAGCAAGGGGAACCTGATTGCCCTCTCGCTCACCGGCGGGTACCAGCAGAACGGCCCGACCCCCGGCAAGCTGTACTCGATCGACACCCGGTCGAAGCAGGCCACCGAGATCCCGACGGGCGACAAGCTGTCGATGTCGACCGGCCTCGGTGTCGGCCCCCGCGACGAGATCTACGTGACCAACAAGTCCGTCGGCACCACCGGCGAGCTGGTGAAGATCACTCGCTAGACGGACGTCGGCCGGCAACCGGTCATCGGCGGTCCCGCCCGGCCCTGGTGCCCGGCGGGACCGTCGCACGTCGTGGGCGGGTTCATCGGCCCCCCGCTCCGCAGCAGGTGGGGAACGGCTAGAGGTGTCCTCGACTCCGCCCCTCGCGACCGTCGGCGCGGGGCGACAACTCGGCATCCTGGCCAGGAACCGGCCGACGAGGCGCTGTCCGGCCGCGAAGGCCGACGTATTCAAGGAGGCAACCCGTGTCCCTGCACACCGAGAGGTCCGAAGCCGGGAACAGGACCGGAGTGTGGTTCGTCGGAGCCCGTGGTTCCGTTGCCACCACGGCTGTCGCCGGATGCGCCGCCGTGGCCGGCGGACTGTTCCCGGCCACCGGAATGGTCACCGCGACACCGCCGTTCGCCGAATGCCACCTGCCGTCACTCGCCTCGCTCGTCTTCGGCGGCCACGACGTCCACAACGCGCCGCTGCCGAAACGGGCCGAGGAACTCGCCGGAGGGGGAGTGCTGCCGCACGGCCTGCCGGCCGCGGTACAGAGCGAACTGGCCACCGCCGACACCGAGATACGCACCGGTGGACCGCTCGCCGGGGACGTGCGCAGCGACGGGGAACTCATCGCGCAGTTCACCGCCGACATCACCGACTTCGCCGCCCGCAACGCGCTCGCCCGGGTCGTGGTGGTCAACGTCGCCTCCACCGAATCGGCCACGGGCGCGGGCGACGCACGGCTCCCGGCCAGTTCGCTCTACGCGGCCGCGGCGCTGAGGGCCGACTGCCCCTATGTGAACTTCACCCCCTCTGCGGGCCTGCGCCACCAGGCGCTCGCATCGTCGGCCGCCGCCTATGGAGTGCCGTATGCGGGCCGTGACGGCAAGACGGGTCAGACGCTGCTGCGATCCGTGCTCGGGCCGATGTTCGTGCAGCGTGCCCTGGTCGTGCAGGCATGGTCCGGTACGAATCTGCTCGGCGGAGGTGACGGCGCGGTGCTGGCCGACTCCCAGGCCGCTGCCGCCAAGAACGCGGGCAAGACCCGTGCGCTCACCGACACCTTGGGAACGGTGCCCGAGGGTGAGGTCCACATCGACAACGTTCCGGCGCTCGGTGACTGGAAGACGGCGTGGGACCACATCGCGTTCGACGGGTTCCTGGGTTCGCGGATGGTGCTGCAGACGATCTGGCAGGGGTGTGACTCGGCGCTTGCGGCGCCGTTGGTCCTGGATCTGGCGCGGCTGGTGGCCCGCGCGCATGAGGTCGGGTATCGAAGGCCCGCTGCCGGAGCTGGGGTTCTACTTCAAGGACCCCGACGGCGGCCCTGCCGGTCTGTCCGAGCAGTTCGCACGCGCTCCTCTCCTTCGCCGAGCGGCTGCGGGAGGGCCCCGTGTGAGCAAGCGGCCGACATCGGGAGCCTGGGCCGAACTGCTGCGGGTCTCGGCCCTGTTCACGGTCCCGGGGGACGCGTTCGCGGGGGCGGCGGCGCTGCGGGTTCGTCCCAACGGTGGCACGGTGCTGGCCCTGGGGTCGTCGTTGTGTCTGTACGAGGCGGGGATGGCGCTCAACGACTGGGCGGACCGGGAGGAGGACGGGATCGACCGGCCGCATCGTCCGATTCCGTCGGGGCGTATCGCACCGGGGTCGGCTCTGACGGCGGCTGTGGTGCTGACGGGGGCCGGCCTTGCCCTGTCGGCCGCGGCGGGGCGTGGTCCACTGGCGCTGGCCACCGCGCTCGCGGGCACGGTCTGGTCGTACGACCTGTACTTCAAGCACACCAGGGGCGGCCCGGCGGCGATGGCGGCGGCACGAAGCCTGGACCTGCTGCTGGGAGCCGCCGCCACCGGTGCGTCGACCATCGGCACCAGGCCACGAACCCTCCGAGGACCCGCGGGGCTCTGCCCTGCGCCGTCGTGATGGGCGCGCACACCTACGCCGTCACCTCCGTGTCGCGCCACGAGGCGCACGGCGGCTCGACGCTCGTGCCCCTCGCCGCGCTCGCCGCCACCCTGGGGCTGCGGGGCGCTCGGCGTGCGCGAACTGCGCACCGCACGAGGCCTCGGCATCCGGGATCGCCTGCCATCAGCGTGCACCTGCGCTCGGCGGGCGCGTATGTCCTCACCGCCGGGAAGCCGTTCCTGCATGCCGCGCTCAACCCGTCTCCGCCGCTGACCCAGCGTGCGGTGGGCGGCGGAATCCGGGCGATGATCCCGCTGCAGGCGGCCCTCGCCGCCCGCGCAGGAGGCAGTGCCACGCGCCCTTGCAACGTGCTGGGACTCGTCCCGCTCGCGCGCGCAAGCTCGCACGGAAGGTGAGCCCCACATGAGCCGAACCCTGCTCCCGGGACTCCGTCTCGGCTACGGCACGAACGGGTTGACGGATCTGCGGTTGTCCGATGCTCTGGGGTTGTTGGCCGATCTCGGGTACGACGGAGTCGGGTTGACGCTGGATCATATGCACCTCGATCCGGTGGCGCCGGGCCTTGCTGGGCGTACTCGGGCAGTGGCGGGCCGGTTGGGGGAGCTGGGTCTGGAGGTGACGGTCGAGACGGGTGGCCGCTATGTGCTGGATCCGCGTCGTAAGCACGGGCCGTCGCTGCTGGACCCGGATCCGGAGGGGCGTGCTGCCCGTACCGGTCTGTTGATCACGGCGGTGCGGGTGGCGGCCGATCTGGGTGCGCATGCGGTGCACTGCTTCAGCGGTGTCACGCCGGCCGGCACGGACGACGCCACGGCGTGGAAGCGGCTCGAAGAGTCGCTCACCCCGGTGCTGGACGCTGCGGAAGCCGCGGGTGTGCCACTGGCTGTCGAGCCGGAACCCGGTCACCTGCTGGCCACGCTCGCCGATTTCCACCACCTCAGGGGGCTTGTCGGCAGCCCCGCCTCTCTCGGTCTCACGTTGGACATCGGGCACTGCCAGTGTCTGGAGCCTGCCCCGCCCGCGGAGTGTGTCCGTGACGCGGCGCCGTGGCTGCGGCATGTGCAGATCGAGGACATGCGGCGCGGGGTGCACGAGCATCTGCCGTTCGGTGACGGCGAGATCGACTTCCCGCCCGTCCTGGAAGCCCTCGCCGCCACCGGCTACCAGGGACTCACCGTCGTCGAACTGCCCCGCCACTCCCACGCCGGACCCGAACTCGCCGCACGCTCCCTGCAGTTCCTGCGAAACGGAGGAAGCTTGTGATGTACGCACAGACAGACACGGCCGATCTGCACAGCGCGCTCGAGGAGCGCCTCGCGCCTCCGGCCCGAGACTGGTTGGAGGGTGCGCTGGCGGATGCCCAGGCGGCCGAGAACCCTGGGCCCCCACTACGTGGCCTTGCCGGGTGGGAGGTGCGCTTCGCCGAGGCCGGCCGCCACTGCGGCGAGGATGCTGCCGATGTCATCCGGGTCCTTCTGCTGCACGCCGCCCGGACCAAGGCGCCCGCGGCCGCCCGCCTCTACCACCAGGGCACCGCCGCCGAACGGCGCGCCGTGCTGCGTGCCTTGCCCTACCTCGGCCTCGACCCTGTCCATGGTCTGCCTCTGGTCGAGGACGCGCTGCGTACCAACGACACCCGGCTGGTCGCCGCGGCGGTGGGCCCGTACGCGGCCGAGCACCTGGACCCGCATGCATGGCGGCACGCCGTCCTCAAGTGCCTGTTCAACGGCGTATCGGTGGACGCCATCGCGTTTCTGCCCGAGCGCGCCCGGGAGGATGCCGAACTCGCGCGCATGCTGGTCGACTACGCCGCCGAGCGCACCGTCGCGGGCCGAGAGGTGCCCGAGGACCTGTACCGGGTGCTGGCCCTGACCGGCACCATGTCGGCAGGCACCCGAGGGAGCGAAGGCTGATGCGTATCTTCGATCCGCACATTCATATGACCTCGCGTACGACGGACGACTATGAGGCGATGCATAGCGCTGGTGTCAGGGCGGTGGTGGAGCCGTCGTTCTGGCTGGGGCAGCCGCGGACGTCGCCGGCGAGTTTCTTCGACTATTTCGATGCGTTGCTGGGGTGGGAGCCGTTCCGTGCGGCTCAGTACGGCATCGCGCATCACTGCACGGTCGCCTTGAATCCGAAGGAGGCGAACGATCCGCGGTGTGTGCCGGTGCTGGAGGAGCTGCCGCGGTATCTGGTCAAGGACGGTGTGGTGGCGGTGGGGGAGATCGGTTACGACTCGATGACCCCGGCGGAGGACACCGCGCTGGCGGCTCAGCTGCAGCTCGCGGCCGATCATGGTCTGCCGGCTCTGGTGCACACCCCGCACCGTGACAAGCTCGCCGGTCTGCATCGTACGGTGGACGTGGTGCGCGAGTCAGCCCTGCCCACCGGCCGGGTCCTGCTCGACCACCTCAATGAAGTGACGGTTCGGGCGGCCAAGGATGCCGGTTGCTGGATGGGTTTCTCCGTCTATCCGGACACGAAGATGGACGAGGACCGGATGGTGGCCGTGCTCCGGGAGTACGGAACGGAGAGGATCCTGGTCAACTCGGCGGCGGACTGGGGGAAGAGCGATCCGCTGAAGACCCGCAGGGTCGGTGACGCGATGCTGAACGCCGGCTTCGACAAGGATGACGTGGACCGGGTGTTGTGGCGTAACCCGGTCGCCTTCTACGGCCTCAGCGGCCGGCTGGCCCTGGATGTGCCCGACACCGACGCCACCCATCAGGGCAACTCGGTTCTGCGCGGCGGGGAATGAGGGAGGAGGTCGTATGCGCTTCCGGCATCCCGACGGTTCCACCGTTCATCTTGCGTACTGCACCAATGTGCATCCGGCGGAGACTCTGGACGGGGTGCTGGCGCAGTTGCGTGAGTACTGCGAGCCGGTGCGCCGACGGCTGGGCCGGGACCGGTTGGGTATCGGTCTGTGGCTGGCCAGGGACGCGGCCCGGGCGCTGGTCACCGACCCGGCGGCGCTTCGCGGGCTGCGGGCCGAGCTCGACCGGCGCGGTCTGGAAGTCGTCACCCTCAACGGATTCCCGTACGAGGGGTTCGGTGCGGAGGAGGTCAAGTACCGGGTCTACCAGCCGGACTGGACCGATCCCGAGCGTCTGACCCACACCACCCACCTCGCCCGGCTGCTCGCCGTGCTCCTGCCCGACGATGTCACCGAGGGCACCATCTCCACCCTCCCGCTGGGCTGGCGCACTTCCTTCGGGGCGGCGCAGACCGAGGCATCCCAGGCAGCACTGTCCGGGCTGGCCGAGCGGCTGGACCGCCTCGAGGATCTCACCGGGAAGTCCATCCGCATCGGAGTGGAGCCGGAGCCCGGCTGCATCATCGAGACCGTCACGGACGCCGTGGGCCTCCTGTCCGCGCTGCCCCGGGAGCGCATCGGTCTGTGCCTGGACACCTGCCATCTCGCCACCTCCTTCGAGGACCCCGGGAACGCGCTCCTTGCCCTGGAAGCTGCAGGCGTCCCGGTCGTCAAGGCGCAGTTGTCGGCTGCGTTGCATGCGCAGGAGCCTCATCTGCCGGAGGTGCGGGCCGCGTTGGCGGCGTTCGCGGAGCCGCGGTTTCTGCATCAGACCCGCACCTGGACGAGCGCGGGGCTGCGCGGGACGGATGATCTGGACGCGGCGGTGGTGGGTGACGCGCTGCCGGACGGCGGGCCGTGGCGTTCGCACTTCCATGTCCCGTTGCATGCCCCGCCCGCGCCGCCGCTGTCCTCCACTCTTGCGGTGCTGCAGGACGCGCTGGCCCGCCTCGTCGCAGGTCCGGTGCCGCTGACCCGGCATCTGGAGGTGGAGACCTACACCTGGCAGGCCCTGCCCCTCGAGCTGCGGCCGCGCAACCGCACCCAGCTCGCGGACGGGATCGCCGCCGAACTGACCCTCGCCCGCGACCTGCTGGTCGACCTCGGACTCAAGGAACTGCCATGACCGACCCCGTGCAGCCCACTCCTCTGCTGGTCCTGGACGTGGTCGGCCTCACCCCCCAACTCCTGCCCCACATGCCCAACCTGCGGGCCCTGGCCGACACCGGCTCCCAAGCCCCCCTGACCACCGTGCTGCCGGCGGTGACCTGCGCCGCACAGTCCACCTTCCTGACCGGCACCCTGCCCGCCGAACACGGCATCGTCGGCAACGGCTGGTACTTCCGCGAACTGGGCGACGTACTCCTGTGGCGCCAGCACAACGGCCTGGTCGGCGGCGACAAACTCTGGGACGCCGCCCGCCGCACCCACCCCGGCTACACCGTCGCCAACATCTGCTGGTGGTACGCCATGGGCGCGGACACCGACTACACCGTCACCCCCCGCCCCGTCTACTACGCCGACGGCCGCAAAGAACCCGACTGCTACACCCGCCCCACCGACCTGCACGACGAACTCACCCACACCCTGGGCACCTTCCCCCTCTTCCACTTCTGGGGACCCGGCGCCGACCTCGTCTCCTCCCAGTGGATCATCGACGCCACCCGGCACATCCAGGCCACCCGCCACCCCGACCTGACCCTGACCTACCTGCCCCACCTCGACTACGACCTGCAACGCTACGGCCCCCACGACCCCCGCTCCCACCAGGCCGCCACCGACCTCGACACCGCCCTGGCCCCCCTGCTCGCCGACGCCCACCGCGAAGGCCGCACCGTCATCGCCCTGTCCGAATACGGCATCACCCCCGTCACCCGCCCCATCGACATCAACCGCGCCCTGCGCCGCGCCGGACTGCTCGAGGTCCACACCCAGGACGGCATGGAATACCTCGACCCGATGGCCTCCCGCGCCTTCGCCGTCGCCGACCACCAGATCGCCCACATCTACACCCGCCGCCCCGAAGACCTCGAAGCCACCCGCCAGGCCCTGACCGGCCTGCCCGGCATCGAACAACTCCTGGACGACGAGGGCAAAAAGGCCCACGGCCTGGACCACCCCCGCGCCGGGGAACTCGTCGCCATCGCCGAACCCGACGCCTGGTTCACCTACTACTACTGGCTCGACGACACCCGGGCCCCCGACTTCGCCCAGCTGGTCGAGATCCACCGCAAACCCGGCTACGACCCCGTCGAACTCTTCATGGACCCCCACGACCCCTACGTCAAGATCAAAGCCGCCACCGCCATCGCCCGCAAGAAACTCGGCATGCGCTACCGGCTCGCCGTCGTCCCCCTCGACCCCTCACCCATCCGCGGCAGCCACGGCCGCCTCCCCGCCAACGACGACGAAGGCCCCCTCATCATCTGCTCCACCCCCCAAGCCGTCACCGGCCGCATCCAAGCCACCGACGTCAAACCACTCCTGCTCCACCTCGCCGGACTCCACTGAACCAGACGCCGCCGAACCGGACAGCGCCGAAGCAGACACCACGGAGAACGACCGGCACGACTCTCATTCGTTGAGGAAGGCCAGGTCGAGCCGGCGCAGTCGCTCCGGCTCGGCCACCAGGTCGATGGCGACGATCTTTCCGTCGGCGATGGTGAAGTCGAAGACGACCATCGGCTTGCCGCGCGGCGCCCACACGGCGCCCACGGCCCCGTTGACGAGCGCGGTCTGAGCGAGTTGCGCCCGCCCGGAGAAGGTGCCGGCCACCGCGGAGGCCCCGCAGACCAGGGTGGACGCCCCGGCGCGTACGGCCGCGCTGTCCGCGCGCAGGACCACTTCGGGGTCCAGGACCGTCAGCAACGACTCGAACTCGCCCTCACGTGCCGCTGAGAGGAAGGCGTCGACGACCTGCCGCTGACGGTCGAGATCGGGTTCCTGCAGACAGGCCGCGCCGCGCACGCGGCGCCGGGCGCGGCTGGCGAGTTGGCGGGCCGCCGCGGGGGAGCGGTCGACAATCGGAGCGATCTCGTCGAACGACAGGCCGAACATGTCGTGGAGCACGAACGCCAGCCGTTCGGCCGGATGCAGGGTGTCCAGCACCACCAGCAGGGCGAGTCCGACCGAATCGGCGAGCAGCGCCTCCTGTTCCGGATCGGCGCCGGTGGCGCGGGCGACGGGTACGGCCGGAACCTCCGCCAGGAGGTCCTCGCGACGAGCCGTACGGGAACGCAGCATGTCAAGGCACACACGGCCCACGACCGTCGTGAGCCAGGCCGCGAGGTTGTCGACCGCCGCATGGTCCGATCGGTCGAGCCGGATCCATGCCTCCTGGACCGCGTCATCGGCCTCGGCGCGGGAGCCGAGCATCCGGTGCGCCACCGCCTGCAGCCGCGGCCTGTTGTCCTCGAACCGCGCGGCCAGCCATTCGCCCTCAGTCATCGGTCACATTCCTCCGTCGCGGTCCGTCATAGAAGTGACGAACGCGTCCACGGGGCCCCACTCCGTCGCGGTCCGTCATAGAAGAGACGAACGAAACCCAGCCGATGTGACGAGATGTGGCCCTTCGGTCGGTGCGCACCGATGCGGGGCGACCGAGCGGAGCAGCCGGGAGCGAGCAACTGATCGCCGGCAGTGCTCGCGCCCGCGAGACGAACAGGCGCCTCTTCGTTCTTCGCTACCCGCCAGAGTTCCTGACGAGCCCTGTACGCAGGGCTCCTGACCCTTAGCGAGCACTCATGACGACGCAATTACCCGCGCGCGAGCCGGCTACCGCACAGCCGCCGCCCCCCACCTCCCGTAAGTTCGCCGCCCGGTACGCCTCTCTGGTGGCCGGCCGGCGTTCGAAGTGGGCCGTTCTCGTCCTGTGGCTGCTGCTCATGGGCATCGGCGGGTCGCTCGCCGCCCAGCTCGGCGACGTCCAGGACAACGACCCCGAGACATGGCTCCCCGCCAACGCGCAGTCCACACAGGCCGTCGCGCTGGCCGAGGAGCACTTCGCCGACAAGGACAGCAGCACCGCCGTTGTTGTCTACGCTCGCGGCAGCGGGCTCACCGGCGCCGACCTGGCCAAGATCCGCGCCGACCAGGGGCAGCTCGCGGACCAGGCCGGCGCGGGCAAGGTCGCCGAGGCGATCGTGTCCGAGGACAACAAGGCCGCGTTCGTCACCGTGCCGCTCAAGACCTCACCGAGCGACAACAGTGTCCTCGGCGACGGTGTCGACGGCGTCAAGGACATCACCAAGGGCGGCGTTCCCGACGGTCTGGACGTCAGGATCGCCGGTGAGGCCGGCAACATCGCGGACTTCATCGACGTCTACTCGGGCATGGACGGCGCGCTGCTGGGCGCCGCGCTCGCCGTCGTCGCCCTGCTCCTGCTGGCCACCTACCGCAGCCCGGTGCTGTGGCTGATTCCCCTGCTGTCGGTCGGCCTTGCGAGCCAGGTCGCCAGCGGTGTGGTGTATCTGCTGGCCAAGCACGCCGGGCTGGTCGTCAACGGCATGAGCGCCTACATCCTGATGGTTCTCGCGGTCGGCGTCGGAACGGACTACGCGCTGTTGCTCATCGCGCGCTATCGCGAGGAGCTGCACCAGCACGTCGACCGGCACGACGCGATGGTCTCCGCCGTGCAGCGTTCGCTGCCCGCCCTCGCGGCGTCCGCCGCGACCGTGGGCGTCGCCACCCTGTGCCTGGTGTTCGGCAGCATGAACTCCACCCGCGGTCTCGGCCCGGTCGTCGCCATCGGCGTCGCCGTCGTCTTCCTGGCCATGACCTCACTGCTGCCCGCGCTGCTGGTCATTCTCGGCCGCTGGGTGTTCTGGCCGTTCGTCCCGCGCCACACACCCGGTTACGACCCCAACGCCGAGCAGGGCCACAGCATCTGGGCGCGCGTGTCGGGGTTCGTGGGCCGACGGTCCCGTCCGGTGTGGATCGGCACGGCAGTCGTGCTGGTCGCGCTGGCCTTCGGTGCCACGACGGTGCAGACCGGGCAGACGCAGGCCGAGCAGTTCACCAACAAGGTCGACTCGGTCGCGGGCCAGCAGCTGCTCGCCGAACACTTCCCGGCGGGTTCCGCGGCCCCGGCCGACGTGTACGTCCCGGCCGCAGGGGCGGGCGCCGCTCTGGACGCCGTCAAGGGCGTGGACGGCGTCGAGTCGGTCACCACCGTGGGGTCGAAGGAGGGCTGGACGCACATCACCGCCGTGCTGAGCGACTCACCGGACACCGATGCCGCCCGGGACACCGTGGAGCGCATGCGTACCGCGCTGGACGACGGTTCGGGTGAGGCCAAGGACGCGGTCGTGGGCGGTCAGACGGCCATCGCGTTGGACACGTCCACCGCTCAGGCCGACGAGGAGATGCTGCTGATCCCGCTCATCCTGGGCGTGGTTCTGCTCATGCTGATCGTTCTGCTGCGGGCGTTGATCGCGCCGCTGGTGCTGCTCGTGTCGGTGGTGCTCTCGTACGCCTCCGCCGTCGGCGCCGCGTCCCTGTTGTTCCACGCCCTGGACTACCCGCGCATCGACCGGGGACTGCTGCTGTTCGGTTTCCTGTTCCTGGTGGCACTCGGGGTGGACTACACGATCTTCCTGATGACCCGGGCACGGGAGGAAGTGCAGTTGCGAGGTCACCGTGAGGGCATCCTCACCGGCCTGACCGTCACCGGTGGGGTCATCACCTCAGCGGGTGTCGTGCTCGCGGCGACGTTCTGTGTCCTGGCGGCGATTCCCACCGTGCAGGCCCTGCAGCAGGGACTGCTCGTGGCGGTCGGTGTCCTGCTGGACACCTTCCTCATTCGCAGCCTGCTGATCCCCGCGCTCTCGCTGGAGATCGGGCCGCGGATCTGGCGTCCGGGCCACCCGGAGACCGAGGCGCGCCAGTCGGCCTCCGAGCGTGTCGAACCGGCGGCCGTCAGCAGCTGACCGGAATCATCCGCAGGGCGGGCGTGGGACTTCGTACACGAGGTCCCACGCCCGCACCGTGGGCAACGACGAAAGGAGAACAGCCATGACGTCGCCCCTACTGGTCACCGGTGGAACAGGCACGCTCGGGCGTCTTGTCGTCGCGCGCCTCAGGAGCGCCGGCCGTGAGGTGAGGGTCCTCAGTCGCCGGAGCCGTCCGCCGGTGGACGGCGTCGAGTACGTCGTCGGCGACCTGGTCAAGGACGACGGCATCGCCGACGCGGTCAAAGGTGTCAGCGTCGTCGTGCACTGCGCGAGCGACAAGAAGGGCGACGAGGAGGCGGCCCGCAACCTCGTGCGAGCGGCGGCCACGCAGAGCCCGGCACCGCATCTGGTCCATGTCTCGATCGTCGGTGTGGACGGCCTGTCGTTCGGCTACTTCCGCTCGAAACTGGCCTCGGAACGGGTCGTGGCCGACTCGGGACTGCCATGGACGCTGCTGCGGGCCACGCAGTTCTACGACCTCATCCTGGCCGGTGTCCAGAAGGCCGCCAGGCTGCCGGTGGTGCCCGTCCCGTCCGGCTTCCCGGTCCAGCCGGTCGACGCGGACGAGGTGGCTGCCCGACTGGTGGAGCTGGCGCTGGGAGAACCCGCGGGCCGCGTCGGCGACCTGGGCGGGCCCCGGGTCTCCAGCGCGGCCGAGCTGATCGGCGGCTATCTGGAGTCGATCGGCCGGCGCCGCAGGATCCTGCCCCTGTGGATGCCGGGTCTCGGCAGGATCCGCGCGGGTGGCCTGCTGGTGGAAGAGGCGCAGTCAGGGGAGCTCGGCCGGCGTACATGGGAGGAGTTCCTGGCCGGAAGAAAACACTGACCCTCGCGGGCGGCTCCCTCCGGTCACATTCGCGCGACGCCAAACGTCATAGCAGTGACCCACGTGAACACCTCTGAAGGAGAGATACATGGAAGCACGGATGAAGAACCCGGCGATGGTCCTCGACGCGATGCAGCCCATCCAGGCGCTGTACAAGTCCGTCTACGCCGGTGGGGTGCCGCAGACGACGCTGGAGCTGGTGCATCTGCGCGCGAGCCAGATCAACGGCTGCAGCGCGTGTGTCGACTCCGGGGCCAAGAGTGCCAGGAAGGCCGGTGAGACCGAGGAGCGGCTCTTCGCGGTCGCGGCCTGGCGCGAGTCGCCCCTCTTCACCGACGACGAGCGGGCCGCCCTGGCGCTCGCGGAGTCCGCGACCCGGCTGGCCGACCGCAGCGAAGGCGTGCCGGACGACGTCTGGGACGCCGCGGCCGACCACTTCGACGAGAAGCAGCTCGCGGCTCTGGTCCTCATGGTTGCCGTGACGAATTTCTTCAACCGTCTCAACGCGACCACCAAGCAGGTCGCCGGCGCCTGGGGCTGAGCAGCCCCCACATCGCTGCGGCCCGGACACCACCTCGTGGGGTGTCCGGGCCGCAGTCGTGCGGTGACCGGTGTGTCAGCGGTGGTCCTGGGCGGAGTGCCGGGCGGCCTCCACCAGGGCCACGAAGGGACCGTCGTCGTCGCTCTCCTCGGCGTGCCACTGCACGGCCACGGCGAAGGGGTGGTCGGCGACCTCCACCGCCTCGATGGTGCCGTCGTTCTCGGACCAGGAGGTGACGGTGAGCCCCTCGCCGAGCCGGTCGATCACCTGGTGGTGGTGGCACGGCACGGTGGCCTTCTCGCCGTCCAGGATCTTCGCGATCCGGCTGCCCGGCTCGAGTCGCACCGGCTGGGGCCCGTACTCCCGCAGGCCGGGGGAGTGGTCGCTGTGCCCGATCAGGTCGGGCAGGTGCTGGTGCAGGGTGCCGCCGCGCAGCACATTGAGCAGCTGCATTCCGCGGCAGATCCCGAGGAACGGCACCTCGGCCTCCAACGCCGTCTCCAGCAGCGCCAGTTCGGCCGAGTCCCGGCGTGGATCGATCGGGAAGGTCTTCTCGTGCCGGGGTGCCGAGTACAGCGCCGGGTCCACGTCGGGGCCCGCGAGGAGCAGCAGACCGTCCAGACCCTGGACGGCGTTCTCCACGCCCGGCAGCGGAGGCAGCAGTACGGGCACACCGCCGGCTGCGGCGATGCGGTCGATGAACTGTTGCGGGGTGAAGGTCGCTTCCATGTCGAATATGGCGACCTTGATCGATGTGGTGGCGGCACTGATGCCGATCACGGGAGGACGGGAGCCGCCAGGGGCTCCCGCGCTGTCGTAGAAGGAATTCACAGTCAATGCCTCACAGAGTCGGGTGGGTCGGTCAGCGCTCGGCAGGGGCCGGGCGGAAGTCCGCCGCGTGATAGGCGAGCCAGTCGGCGTAGGTGTGCGGGGGCCGCCCGGTCACCTGCTCGACGGTGGGCAGTACTTCGGCGGTGGTGCCCACGAGTGAGGCCCGGTGGTCGAGCAGCTCGTCCACGACGGCCTCCGGCATATGGGCGGCCATCTGCCGACGCACATGGTCGCGGGGCAGCTCCTCGAACCGCACCGGGCGGCCGAACCGCTCCCCGGCGATGCAGACCCGCTCGGCCTGGGTCAGCGACTGCGGCCCGGTGATCGTGTGCACCGCGCCGTTCTGCGGTGTGAGCAGCGACTGCACCACGACGGCGGCGATGTCGCGTTCGTCGATGGGCGCCATGGCGGCCTGGCCGAACGCCCCGCGCACCACGTCGCCGCCGGTGAACTGCTCGGCCCACTGCAGGTCGTTGACCATGAGCACTCCGGTCCGTACGAATGTCCACGACAGGCCGGAGACGGTGACCGCCTCCTCGCACGCGATGTGCGGCTCCCCGGCCGAGTACTCGACGGCCTGGGAGGACAGCATGACCACATGCTTCACCCCGGCCTGCCGCGCGGCCTCGACCGCGCCGTGGACCGCGCCGAAGACGGGGAAGAGATACAGGCTCTCCACGCCGGTCAGCGCGTCCGGCAGTGTCTCCGGCCGGGTGAGATCGCCGGCCACCGCCTCGACGCCGTCGGGCCATTCCCGTGCCATCGGGTTGCGGGCCAGTGCCCGCACCCGGACGCCGGATTCCAGCAACTGGCTCACGATGTGTCTTCCCACGTGGCCGGTCGCGCCGGTTACCAGGATCATCCGCAAACTCCCGGTTCGCTGGGTGCCGGCCGCTACGGCCGGTCGGCGGACGGCCGGGCCCCGGACAGGTTCAGCCGCCAGGACACTCCGAACCGGTCGACGATCCAGGCGAACTTGGCGCTGAAGCCGTAGCTGCCGACCGGCATGATGACCTCGCCCTTTTCCGACAGGGCGTCGAAGAGGCGGTCGAACTCGCTGTCGCTGTCGCACTGGACGTACGTCGCCTGCGCGGGCGAGAAGCTGTACGTGTCCCACGGAGCGTGGTCATGCCCCCGTGCTCCGGCCGGCGGTATGTTGATGCACATGAACTGCTGACCGCCGAGCGAGAAGATGGCGTGCTGCAGAACACCCTCCACCCACCCCGGCTCGTCGGCGCCGGCGCGAATGGTGTGGAGCACCTCGGAGTCCTCGAAGATCGTGGTGTAGAACGTCACGGCTTCCTCGGCGTCTTCCTCGAACGCCAGAAACGTCGTCAGCTTCTGCGGGGGAACGGCAGACATCGTGGCTGCTCCTTTTCCAGTTCTGGTGTACCGGCAATTCTCCGAGACGACCGTAACCGCACGCGCGTGGTGTTCAACTGGCGAATAGGAGCAGTTGAGCACCATGGGATGCAGAAGTGATGCCATCGATGATGGATCGTCAAAGTGCGCAGTCGCTTTGCCGGTTGCTCAGCCATGCGGTCGGCGTCAATACTCTGCCCGAGGCTCGGCAGGTCGAAGGCGGCATTGCCAGTTGACTCTTGGACTTATGTATCTCAGCTGGGAGGGCAAAAGGAATGGGAACTGGTGTAATCATTGCCGGTGCTGGGCCAGTCGGACTGATGCTTGCCGGTGAGCTGAAACTCTGGGGAGTGGACGTCGAGGTCCACGAGCAGCGGTCCGCTCCCAGCGGGGAGTCCCGCGGTGTCGGCTTCACCCGGCGCGCGGCCGAGGTGTTCGACCAGCGCGGACTGCTCGAGCGCCTGGGTGAGATCGAGATCGGCACCCAGGGCCACTTCGGCGGAGTCGTCGTCGACTTCGACCGGCTCGACGACATCCACTTCGGGATACGGGGCGTTCCCCAGTACCGCATCGAGGCGATGCTGGAGGCCTGGGTGACCGACCTGGGGGTCCGGGTGGGGCGCGGCCTCGCGGTCGTCGACTTCCGGGAGGACGAGGACGGCATCGTCGTCGTGACGGACGGAGCCGAGGGCCGCGCCGAGCACCGGGCCCAGTACCTGGTCGGCTGCGACGGC
Source organism: uncultured Actinomycetota bacterium (assembly GCA_963836215.1). Lineage (GTDB taxonomy): Bacteria > Actinomycetota > Actinomycetes > Streptomycetales > Streptomycetaceae > Streptomyces. The sequence goes on along the minus strand of CAWIIU010000005.1, from coordinate 437,624 downwards.
GGCCGCAGCACGGTCCGCAAGCTGGCCGGTATCGAGTTCCCCGGCCGGGCGGCGACCCGTGGCATGTATGTCGCGGACATCGCCGGCTGCGACATCCGTCCGCGGCCCGTGGGCGAACGGGTGCCCGGTGGCATGGTGATGGCGATCCGCCTGGAGGAGGGCGTGGACCGGATCATCATCCACCCCGACGGCCAGCCCCCGCGCGACAACGCGGAGGTCACCTTCACCGAGATCGCCGACTCCTGGCAGCGCCTGACGGGCCAGTCCGTCCACCACGCGGACGTCCGCTGGGTGAGCGCCTTCACCAACACCACCCGCCAGGCCGCCGAGTACCGGCGCGGCCGGGTGCTGCTGGCCGGCGACTCCACCCACATCCATGTCCCCGCCGGGGCACAGGGCCTGAGCGTGGGCGTACAGGACGCGGTCAACCTGGGCTGGAAGCTGGCCGCCACGGTCAACGGCTGGGCCCCCGAGGGCCTCCTCGACACCTTCCACACCGAGCGGCACCCGGTCGGTCAGCGCCTGCTGCGCAGCACCCTCGCCCAGTCGCAGCTCTACCTCACGGGCGACGAGATGGAGCCCGTCCGCAAGGTCATGCGTGAACTGGCGCAGATCCCCGAGGCCGCGCATGCCCTGGCGGGCATGGTCAGCGGCCTCGAGGTCCGCTACGACGTCGGCGCGACCGGACATCCGCTGCTCGGCGTGCGCCTGCGCCCGGACCGGGAGTTCCAGTGTGCCGACGGGAGCCGCACCAAGGCCGTCACCCTGCTCCACCCGGGCCGCGGCGTCCTCATCGACACCGGTTCGGGTGAGGCAGGCCGTATCGCGGCTGCCTGGTCGGACCGTGTCGACGTGGTCGCCGGCAGCTGGATCGCGTCCGAGGCCACGACACGCCAGCCGGAGCCGAAGTCGCTGCTGGTGAGGCCGGACGGGCACATCATCTGGGCCGAGCCGGACGGCGGCGACCTGCGCGAAGCGTTGCAGCGCTGGTTCGGCGAGCCGCTCGCGGACGCCACGGCGGACGAGGGACGGACGGTGGCCGCCGCGTCCTGACGGGCAACTGCGCGAAGCACACGAGAAACCGAGGTCGCGAACACACATCGTGTTCGCGACCTCGGCATGTGCGCCGACGACCACGCAGGTGCGACGACGGTGCGGAGGGGCGGCAGGAGGACGGGAGCCGGCCCGGAGGACACGCGAGCGCGCCCCGTTGGGACCGGATGTGTCGGACAAGGACTGCCTGCGTTACGACGCCAGCCCGTCGGCCCGGGCCCGCTCGTGCGCGCGTATCGCCGCTGTGCGGGCACGACGGGCCGCATCCGGGTCCAGGACGGTGAGGAGCGCGCCGAACTCACCGCCGCGTGCAGCCGTGAGGAACGCGCCGGCCGCCCGGTGCTGGCGCGGCAGATCGCGTACGGGCTTCGTACCGGTCACACGGCGCCGGGCGCGGCTGGCGAGCTGGCGTGCGGCTGCCGGGCTGCGGTCGACCATGGGGGCGATCTCGTCGAAGGGCAGCGCGAACATGTCGTGCAGCACGAACGCGAGCCGCTCGGCGGGGTCGAGGGTGTCCACGACGACCAGCAGCGCCAGGCCGACCGCGTCGGCCAGCAGCGCCTCGTACTCGGGGTCCGTGCCCTCGTCCGGGCCGATCAGCGGGTCGTGGCCGAGTTCGTCGAACAGATCCTCGCGCCGGGCAGCGAGGGAGCGGAGCATGTCCAGGCAGACGCGTCCCACGACGGTGGTGAGCCAGCCGCTCAGGTTCTCGACGGAGTGGGGGTCGCAGCGGTGGAGCCGCAGCCAGGCCTCCTGGACCGCGTCGTCGGCCTCGCTGGCCGAACCGAGCATCCGGTAGGCCATGGCCCGCAGCCGGGGCCGGTTCTCCTCGAACTGCTCGGTCAGCCATTCGCCCTCGTACACGGTCACATTCCTCCGTAGCGGACCGTCCTGCATAAGGCGGCACGAACTGCAGCCCATGCGGCGTGCGAAACCACGTCAGACACCTCGGCGTTCATCTGTCCGGTCGGAACGGTCGGCGGGCTATTGCGCGGACGACCGACCGGAATGCTTCTCGGTCGGCCGGAAAATCCCACTGCTGTCTGATTCCGGCCCATCGCCGGCAGGTCATCGGGAAAGCCGACGGCTACTTCGTAGAATGCCCGGCACGCCGCCGGAATACTGCCCGACGGCGTGCGGCTGGAGCGATTCTCGAGCGGGCTTCGATCAGGCGTCGAGTTCCGAGAGGATTCCGTCCCACAGGGCAACGCGGGCGCGCAGCGCGGTCACGACCGCCTCGGCGCACTCGTCCCACTTGGCACGATCGTCGCCGCACAGGTCGGCGACCATCGCCATGGCCATCGGGGTGTGCTCCTCGCCGTCCACCTCGATGTGACGGGCGAGGTACTCGCGGAAGGTGGCCAGCCTGCCGCCCTGGTCGTCGATCTTGATCACCTGGTCGAACATCTCGGGAATCAGGTCCTCACGGCCGAACGCGAACGCCGCTGCCTGGCAGTGCAGCGGAGCATTCTCGATGAAGTCCCAGGTGGCGGTGACGAACGCGACTGCGGGGGCCGGCACCGAGGCGCTCACCAGCGCCTGCCGCACGTCCTCACCGCCGCGTATGCGGTCGAGGAAGCCGTGGATCGGCTTCACGTCGGCGCCCGCCTCTTCCATCCCGTTGACGTAGAGCTCGAAGTGGCTGATGAACCCGTCGCCGAGCTCGTCGCTCTCCTCGACCAGGACGATGTCGTTGATCAGCCGCCGGCTCTCCGTCGAACCGCGGGGCACCCACGGGACATCGACGCAGGTCAGCTGCCGCTGCAGATTCTTGAGCAGGGACATGAAATCCCAGACCGCGAACACATGGCTCTCATTGAATGTGTTGACGTCCTGGAGCGTCTTCAGCCGGGTGTAAACGGGGTGCTGGACGACGTCCCTGCGGGCCTCGTCGATCACCTTGCGCAGCTTGTCGATCTCCGGATTCTCTTTGCCCCAGTCGTAACGTGACACGAAAGTCTCCTCCGCCTCAGGGATTTTTCTCCTCCGCGCCGACTATGGAGCCCGTCCGATGATCCCCGCAACGTCGATCGAATGAGACAACATCCGTTCGCGAGCGGAATTTCGGCCCCCTTCGAGAAGCGCTCCCGCGGCGGTGGCCGGAGCTGCTCAACTGCACTCTTTCCGCAGTTGACCACTCTCTTCGTGCCGTGGTCCGGCCGGAATACCGGCAACACTCCGGCCCGGCGGCCAGGCGCCGTCTCGGCCATTCTCCCGGCTCCACCGGGAAGCGAGGGCAACTCAGGGTGCCGGTAGGGAAGATGACGGCGACTGTCGACAGCAACTTTCTTTGGGCCCTCCGTATTCTCCGGTCCGCCGGTTCTTTTCCCGAGGTGCCCGGATCACCGCCGCAACCCGGCGTCGTTGTCAGAGCTCGACCCGTACGCGCGCCACCGACGCCGCGATCGCGCGGGGCCGAGAAGACATGAAGGGTGAATTCCCGTGAGTGAGAACGCTTCGCCGGCTGCACCGTCCGGGCGGACCGAGCGGATTGCCTCCCGTTCCCGCAACGAGTCGTGGAAGAAACCGCCACGCCGCATCGAGAAGTCGGAGTGCATCACCTGCGACAGCTGCCTTCGCAGCTGCCCCTCCGAATTCGGCGCCATTTTCGACCGCGGTCTCGATGTCGTGATCATCCCCGAACTCTGCTCCGGCTGCCCTGTGTGCGTCCTGGAGTGCCCGGTCGACTGCATCTACGTCGACGAGGACTGGACGGCCACCGACGACGCCATGTGGAACCACATCGAGCTCACCGCCGACGGTGCGGCATGACCGCCCCCGCCGAACGTGACGCCGCCCCCGCCGCGGGACCCTCCCGCCGCGAACTGCTGGCGAAGAAGCGCCAGAGCCGCCGGCCGAGCCGGCTGGGCACGACCGCGGGGGCAACTCCCAAGCCGGACCGGGTGACCGAGGACGACGCGGGCTTTCCCGGGCTCCTGCGGCGCGCGTGGCAGCAGGCCGTCGAGGCCCCGGAGCTGCCGGCCGCCGTGGACGCCCTGCTCACACTCGGCGGCCATGTGCCCGCGGACATTCAACTGCGGGCCCTGCGCCTGGCGGACGAGGCCGCGCTCACCGTCCTGTGCGGACGCTCCTGGCGCACCGACGGGAGCCGGGAGCCGGCCGACGGCGGCGACGGGACCGCCTTCGCCGGCGAACTGGCGCTGACCACCACCGGCCGCATCGTCGTGCGCGTCCCCTCCCAGGGGCCGCTCGCCGGCCGTCACACCCTTGTCGGCGGAGTCCTGCGGGTGCCGTGGTCGGACCAGGACCTACGGGCCTACCGGGCCGAACTGAACGCTGCCACCGCCCGGTACACGCAGTCGGTCGCGGACTGCCGCGCCTGGCTGGCGGCGGCCGGCGCGCACGGCCGGACGGAGTTGCTGGAGGAGCTGAAGGAAGCGGCGCTGCGCACCGCTCCGTTCGTCCTCTACCAGGAGGACAAGCAGTACACGAACTTCCGTGACCTCAACACCGTGACGGGCAAGACCCTGTGGCCCGGGCACCCGGACTGCTCGCTGAGCTCGTTGCAGGGCCTGCCGCTCGACCTGTGGTCGGACAACGACGCGGTCATGGTCGTCTGCCTCACGCTGCTGGTGCGTTCGGCCGGCTACGGGCGCATCGAGGAGGCCAACGGCACACAGCTGACGGTCGATCACATCGCGCATCTGCTGGAGCGCACCCGGCGCCACTACAACGACGTACCCGGCGGCCTTCCGGTCGCTCCCGCGTCCTCCACCCGGGTCGCGGATCTCGACTCCCTCGCACGTGCCCTGCACACCAGGCGTCGCCACGTCATGGCCGACGTCCAGCTCTACCGGGAGATCCACGGCGCGCTCATGCACAAGATCGAGCGTGTCGCCGCTCCGGCCGGAACGGCGGCACAGCGACGTGAGGAAGCCCTCTGCGCCGATCTGAGCGAACATCTGCCGTTCACGGGTGGCTCATTCGACCGGATCCGGGCCGGCCTCGAGCAGACACCCGAGTGGCTCGTCCGCCCTCATGACGGTTTCGGCACCGGCCTGGAGTCCCTCGTGTACCGGGCCGTCTCCGCCTCCGCACGGGCCTTCGACGCCGACTTCGCCATGAGCCGCGGCATCCGTTCGCTGCCCCGCCTCATCCGGGCGCTGCGCGAGGAGAACTGGGCGGAGATCACCGCCTGGGGAATCACCGACTTCTTCTGCTGCGTCGTACCGCTGCCCGAGGCGAGCCGCTACTTCGCGGGATCGACCGCCCAACTCGCCGACACCGCCTGGGCGATGTCCTCGCGCATGCAGTACAACTCCTGGCACTTCATCGCCGGCAACCTCCCCAAGGTGCCCGCAGTGGTCGACCGCGACCACTTCGTACCGCCGACGATCCCCGACATCGCCTTCTACTCGGACCAGCACCACCACGGCCATGTCGCCAACAAGGTCCGCTTCAGCATCCGCAGCCCCCAGGCCGTCGAGGTGCTGGGCCGGCCGTTCAACGGATTCATGGATCTGCGGTTGCTGCGCTGTGAAGGGCCGCCGTTCGACGAGCAGGACATTCTCGCCGCCCACCGGACCTCGGCCTTCATCGCCCGTGCCACCAGCCTCGCGGCCCGTCTCGCCGCCGAGGGGGAGGGCGTGGAGGTCGCCTCGTTCGACTCGCCCTGGCACTGGACCACCATCACGGGTGCGCCATGACGCGCCGGGCGAGGAGAGAGCGATGACCGTAGCCGGCGTCAGCCGCACCCGGGAGATGCTCCAGCAGGGGGAGACCTCCGTCGTCGACCACGTCCGGTCCGTCCTCGACGCCATCCACCGGACCGACCCCGGAATCGGCGCCTACATCGCCGTCGCCGGGGACGAGGCCCTGGTGGAGGCGGAGAAGGCCGACGCACGGATCCGTGAAGTCGGCCCGGCGGCCTGGCAGGACCAGCCTCTGCTGGGGGTCACCGTCTCGGTGAAGGACCTGATCCAGACCCGCGACCTGCCCACGACGCGTGGGTCCCTTCTCCACAACTCGCGCCCGGACGTGGACGCGCCGGCCGTCGCCCGGCTGCGTGCCGCCGGAGCGCTGGTGGTGGGCAAGACGACCACATCGGAGTTCGGCTGGAGCGCCAGTACCGTGTGCCGCGTCGCTCCGCCCACCCGTAACCCGTGGAACCGGGAACGCACCGCCGGCGGCTCCAGCGGAGGGGCGGCCGCCGCCCTCGCGGCGGGCCTGTGCTCCGCGTCGCTGGGCACCGACGGGGCGGGCTCCATCAGGATTCCAGCCGCGTTCTGCGGAGTCGTGGGATACAAGCCGTCGTTCGGCCGCGTTCCCTACGTGCCCTCCGGCGCGGAGCGCCTCGCCCATCTGGGGCCGCTCGCGATGAACGTGCCGGACGTCATGGAGCTCGCGGCCGTGCTCGCGGGACCCGACCGGAGCGACCCGGACTCCGGGCTCGGTTCGCTGGACGCGCCACGGGAGCCGAGGAGGCTGAGAGTGGGCTGGATCGAGTACGCGGGGACATCGGAGGAGGTCCGCCGCGTCAGCGAACAGGCGTGGGCGGTGCTCGCCGAACAGGGCCACACGATCGAGCGGGTCGAGGTGCGCTGCCGGGACATCTACCCGGCCCTCGTCGACATCGTCGCCGCGACCGAGGCGGCCACCACCGCACCCGAGGACGAGGACCGGATCGACCACGGCCGGCGCGAGATCGTCCGGCACGGCCGCACCCTCAGCGGTGCCACCGTGATGCGGGCCCAGGAGGTGCGGCACTCGCTGCGCACCACCCTGCGTTCGGTCATGGACCGCTTCGACCTTCTCGCGATGGCCACCGTCCCGGTCGAACCCTTCGACGCCGACGCGATCGGCCCCACATGGGCCGCGGACGCGGCGGACCTGCTGTGGCTGGCCTGGGCACCGGCCTCCTACCCCTTCAACATGACCGGCCAGCCCGCCCTGTCGATGCCGGCGGGCCTGACACGCTCGGGGCTTCCGGTGGGCCTCCAACTGGTGGGCCCCGTCGGAGCGGACGATCTGGTGCTGAACACCGCCCTGCGTATCGAGGCCGAGCTCGGCGCACTGCCGCCGGCAGCGGACCGCGTCACCGAAAGGATGCTGTAGCCCATGTACACCCGCTCCTTCCCGCCCCTGTACGCCGAAGGCAGCGTGGGCCGGCCCGCGTTCGCCACCACGCACGGACTGTGGAGCGACGAGCAGACCGCCGCGGCCGAGGAGATCGAGGCAGGCCTGCACGAGATCGATCTCGTCCGTCTCGTCTTCGGTGACCCCCACGGGATCGCCCGCTCCAAGACGCTCAGCGCACAGACGTTCGCCACCGTGCTGCGCAACGGCATGAACTTCAGCCCCGGGCCGTACCTCTTCGACACCGGACACGCCGTCGCCGTCGACTTCCTCGGCGACCCCGGCCTCGGCGTCGACGAGATCGAAGGCGCCGGCAACTTCGTGCTCGTGCCCGACCCGACCACGTTCCAGGTGCTCCCGGGCAGCGAACCCCGCACCGCATGGGTACTCGGCGACGAGTACCTGCGCGACGGCACACCCCACCCGCTCTCGGCACGCCACGCCCTGCGCCGGGTGCTTGCCCGATACGCCGAGCGAGACCTCACTCCGGTGCTGGGACTGGAGGTCGAGTGGTACCTCACCCGGCGGCTCCCGGGCCCCGTGGGCCACGTCGGCAACGGGTTCGGCACCCAGGGGGCCGCGCCGGCCGTGGAGCCGCTCAACGCGGGCTACCAGTTCAACGGTGCCCTCGCCTACGACAGCGTCGCCCACCTCACCGACCCGCTGGCGATGCATCTCAGCGCGCTGGGGCTCCCGCTGCGGTCGATGGAGCACGAGTCGGGCCCCGGCCAGGTGGAGACGACCTTCAGCCCGATGACCGCTCTGGACACGGCGGACGCGATGCTGCTGTTCAGGACGGTGACCAAACAGTGGGCCGCGCGCCGAGGACACCACGCCTCCTTCATGTCGCTGCCCGGCATCGACAGCTTCGATCCCAGTGGCTGGCACCTCAACCAGTCCGTGCGGGACAACCGCACCGGCCGGAACCTGCTGTGCGCCGAGGGCTTCTCCGGCGGCATGTCACCCGCCGCCAAGGGGTACGCCGAAGGACTGCTGGCCCGCGCCCGGGACTTCTGCCTGCTGTCCGTGCCCACCGTCAACGGCTACCGCCGCCTCGACGCCGGATTCTCGCTCTCGCCCACCCGGATCGGATGGAGCTTCGAGGACCGCAGCGCCATGCTCCGTATTGTCGGCACCGGCGCCTCCGCCCACATCGAGAACCGGGTGGGCGAGCCGTGCGCCAACCCGTATCTGAACATCGCCGCCCAATTGTTCGCCGGCCTCGACGGCATGACAGGGGCCCCCGAGGCGGAGCGCGGTTCGCAGCGCGCCGAGCCGCCGGGGACCGTGCCCCAATCACTGCGCGAGGCGCTGGAGGAGTTCCGCGGCGGCCGGGCGGCCGAACTGCTCGGCACACCTCTCGCCACCTGCATCGCCAAACTCAAGCAGAGCGAGGCGGACCGGTTCGACACCTGGTGTGCCGCCGAACGCCCCGCCGCGGGCGAGGTCACGGCATGGGAGCAGCAGGAGTACTTCGAGACGTACTGAGCCGGTGCACCCGACCCGCCCAGTGACCACCACTCGACCCCGAAGGGGTGCAGGCCGTCATGATTCCCCGCTACACACTGCCCGAGATGGCGGATCTCTTCTCGGACCAGTCCCGCTACGCGACATGGGTGAAGGTCGAGATCCTCGCCTCCGAGGCGCAGGCGCGGCTGGGCCGGGTGCCGCAGGACGCGGTCGAGGACATGCGCCGGGCACAGGTGCCCCTCGCCGCGCGCGTGGCCGAGATCGAGAAGGAGCGCGACCACGAGGTCCTGTCCTTCCTCGCCGCGTACTGCGAGGAGATGCCCGACAGCTCGGCCCGCTGGGTGCATCTGGGAATGACCAGCTACGACCTGGTGGACACCGCACTCGGCCACACCCTCGCCCGCGCGAGCGACCTGCTCGCCGGCGCCGGCCGCCGACTGCGGCGCGTGCTGACCACCCAGGCGCTCGCCCACTGGGACACGGTCGTCGTGGGCCGTACCCACGGGGTCCACGCGGAGCCCACCACGTTCGGCCACAAGCTCGCCGGTCATGCCTTCGCCGTCGACCGCTCCCTCGAGCGGCTCGCCGCGGCCCGTGAAGCCGTCGCGGTCGGCACCGTCTCCGGATCGGTGGGCACCTACGCGCTCATCGACCCCCAGGTGGAGCAGTACGTCTGCCGCGAGCTCGGGCTCGGCGTCGAACAGGCACCCAGCCAGGTCGTCTCCCGCGACCGGCACGCCCAACTGGTCCAGGCGGTCGCCCTGCTGGGTGCCTGCGTCGAGCAGATCGCCCTGGAACTGCGGCTGTTGCAGCGCACCGAGGTGCGCGAGGTGGAGGAGCGCCGTACCACCGCCTACCAGGGCTCCAGCGCCATGCCGCACAAACGCAACCCGACCACCAGCGAACGGCTGTGCGGGCTGGCCCGGTTGCTGCGCGGATACGCGACGACGGCGCTGGAGAACGTGGCGCTGTGGCACGAACGCGACCTCGCCCACCAGTCCGTCGAGCGGGTGATCCTGCCGGACGCCCTGTCGGTGGGGCACTACCAGGCGACGGCCGCCGCCGACCTGGTGGAGTCGCTGCGGGTCTTCCCCGACCGTATGCGCGCCCACATCGAGCAGACGGACGGTCTCGTCCACAGCTCGGCCGTCCTCGCCGACCTCCTGGCGGACGGCATGGAGCGGGAGAAGGCCTACCGCGCGGTGCAGGCCGCAGCCGACCGGACAGCCGCCACCGGCAAACCCTTCGCCGATACGCTCGCCGAAGAGGGCATTCACACCGGAGGGCTCTCCCCCGAACGCTTCCTCGTCCACCACAACGTGATCCGCACCCGTTTGGAGATCCTGCATGACCGTCAAGATTGAACGCGTCGACGGCGCCGATCTGAACATCGCGGAGGTCCGCGCGGTCTACGAGTCCTCCGGCCTGGGGGAGCGCCGGCCCCTCGATGAACACGAGCGCTTCGCCGCGATGGTCCGCGGCGCCAACCTGGTGCTCGTCGCCCGCCTGGACGGCGAACTGATCGGCATCGCCCGGAGTGTGTCCGACTTCAGCTACGTCACCTATCTGTCGGACATCGCGGTCGCCGGCGACCAACAGCGCTCCGGGGTGGGCCGCGCACTGATCGAGGCCCTGCACCAGGAGGCGCCGGACGCGAAGATCGTACTCCTGTCGGCGCCGGCCGCGACGGCCTACTACCCGCACATCGGATTCCAGGCGCACCACTCGGCCTGGGTCCGCAACCCGTAGGGCGACACCAGGACGCGAGGGGGAGAGCATGACGGGGATGCCGTCGAACGTACTGGTGGAACCGCGCCCGCACGACGAGCGAGGTGTCACCACGGCGCAACGCCACGAGGACGAGGTGCCCCGGGCGGGGCAGGCGCCGGCCGCCGGTGTGCCGGGCGGGCGGCGGATCCTCGTCGTGGACAACGACGCCGAGAGCGCCGACTCCCTGGTGAACCGGCTGCGCCGGCACGGCCACGAGGCCGCCGGAGTACGGCGCGGTGGCGTGGCACTGAGTACCTACGAGGACGCCGACCTGGTCCTTCTCGACCTCGAACTGCCGGACCTGGACGGCCTGGAGGTGTGCCGGGCGATCCGCTCGGTCAGCCACGTGCCGGTGATCATCGTCACCGCGCGGGAGTCCGAACTCGACTGTGTGCTCAGTCTGCAGGCGGGCGCGGACGACTACGTCGTCAAGCCCTACGGATTCCGTGAGCTCATGGCCCGGATCGAGGCGGTCCTGCGCCGCGCGCAGTGGCAGCCGGCCGCGGCGGTGCGGGAGATACGGCACGGCAGGCTGCAGATCGACGTCCACGCCCGCGAGGTCAGTGTGGACGGCCGTGACGTCGCCCTCACGCGCAAGGAGTTCGACGTCCTGCACCTGCTGGCGTCGCACCCCGACACGGTCATCCCGCGCAAGCTGCTGCTGCAGCAGGTCTGGGGGGACTCCTGGTCGCGACGCACGGTCGACACCCACGTCTCCAGCCTGCGGGGCAAACTCGGCGGCAGCGGCTGGATCACCACAGTCCGGGGCGTGGGGTTCAAGATCGGACCGGGGTGAGCGCAGGACCGACGAGTGGCCCGCCGCGGGAGGTTCTCCGCGGCGGGCCGCTTTCGTGTCATGGGTAGGTGCGGCGCCGGATCACCAGGTGCGATCGGAGAGTTCCTCGCAGCCCTGCAGCTCGCTGGCGAACATCCGCCACAGCTCGGCGTACCCGTTCATCAGCTCCGACATCTGTGCCTTGCAGTGCGGCGGGAGATTGGCGATGATCGTCTGCCGGTCCTTGGCGACGAGCGAGCAGGCGTCCAGCATCCGCAGTACGTTGCGACCCACCTCGTTCAGACGCAGCGACGGATCACGTCTCAACGAGTCGAAGATCATGAACAGTTCGCCCGGCGACTTGGTCTCGGGTTCCTGCACCTGAGGGCTGCGCTGCACGGGACGCTTCGGCCGCGGCTCGACGTCCGTCAGCCCCCGCTGCCGCGGAGGCACCGGGTCCTCGCCGCGCGTCAGCCGGTCGCGTACGTCCGCCACCGTGGCCGGCGATATTCCCGCCTTCTTGGCGATGGTCCGCAGCGAGGCGCTGGGGTCCTCCTGCATGAGCCTGCCGGCCAGTTCGCGTCCGTGTGCCGAATTCAGCGGCCGGGCCCGGCCGTCCAGGCCGATACGGCGCTCCCCGGGGAGGGCGCCCGCGGCCGTCAGCCGTATCTCGGAGACCTTCTTCGCGGACAGGCCGGCAACGGTCGCGACAGCCCGGTCCGACCAGTGCGGTCGGGACGCGAAGATGAGCTCCGCCGCGGCCGTGCGGTCCGCCATGGACAGCGGGCGGCCCTGGGCGACATTCATGGCCACCGACAGCAGCTCGGTGTCGTCCTCGGGTCCGTCGAACCACCTGACCCGGATGTGTGCCTGTCCTCGCAGCGCGGCAGCACGGAGGCGGTGCAGCCCGTCGATGACCGTCATGGTCCCGCGGTGCACCAGGATCGGCGGCAGCTCCGTCTCGAGCTCGGCGAGCGACGTGGCGTACTCGCCGTCCACGCCTGCCACGCGCGGGGTGTAGGAGACCAAGAGGGCGTCCAGGGGCACCAGTTCGACCGCCGCGTCGCGCAGGGCCTTGTCCCGCACGGCGAGGAGGGAGTCCGAACTGCTGCCTTCCTGTGCACGCACCAGCTGATGGGCCATCACCGCGACTCCTCAAAGGGCCGGACGGGGTTCGGGTGTTCCCTGCCTGAACCATTCCGATCCTCTCCGCAGGGGCTGACGCCCCACTGACGAGTGCCTGATACGCCGTCCGTGTCCCGGTGTGCGCGCACCAGTGGCGTTCAAGTCGAACCTGGTGCACTTCGGGCCGCGCGCCTGTCTCGAAACAGCCTCCTGGAGGACACCATGGTCACCCGACGCAGAGTGCTCGGAGCCGGCCTCGCCACCATCGGCACGGGGCTCACCGGTGCCGCGCTCGCCCCTCTGATCGCCGCGCAGGACGCCGGCGCGGCGGGCCACGCGGCACCCACACCCTCGGCCACGCAGCCCACCCAAGGGCCCCCGGCCGTGGAGCCGTTCGTGCGCCCGCTGCAGCTGCCGCCGGTTCTCACGCCCGTGTCCACCAGGGGAGGTGTCGACGTGTACTCCGTCACCATGCGGCGTGCCGTCACCGAGATACTCCCCGGCCTGCCGGCCGAGGTCATGACCTACAACGGCAGCTTCCCCGGCCCCACCATCAGGGCGCGCTCCGGCCGGCCGGTCGTCATACGCCAGCGCAACCTGCTGGACATGCCCACCTCGGTCCATCTGCACGGCGCCTCGGTCCCGCACCGCAGCGACGGCGACCCGATGGACACCATCGCGCCCGGCACGTCGCGTACGTACACCTATCCCAACCGGCAGTCGCACGCCTCGCTCTGGTACCACGATCACGCCCACCACATGGAGTCCGAGCACGTCTACCGCGGCCTGTCCGGCTTCTATCTGCTCACCGACCGCACGGAACAGCGGCTCCCGCTCCCGTCCGGCCGCTACGACATACCGATAGCCATCCGTGACGCGAACCTCGACGAGGCCGGCCGGCTCGCGTACACGATGGGCGACCGCAACCGTACGACGCTGCTCGCCAACGGCGTGCCCTACCCGTACGTGAAGGTCGCCGCCCGCAGGTACCGCTTCCGGCTGCTCAACGCGGCCAATGTGCGCTCCGTCAAGCTGCGGCTCGCCGACGGCGGCGAGATCACCCAGATCGGCTCCGACGGCGGCCTGCTGCCCCGCCCGCACACCACGGACTCCGTCTATCTGTCCGCCGGTGAACGCGCCGACATCGTCATCGACTTCTCCCGTTACCCCGTCGGCACCCAGCTGGTGCTGCAGAACACCACCGGCTCAGGGCCCGCCGACCGGATCGGCCAGGTCCTGCGGTTCGACGTCACCCGCAGCGCCCACGACCGCAGCCACATCCCGTCGGTGCTGCGCAGCCTGCCCCGGCTGCCCCGTTCCACCGCGGAGCGCAGCGTCGAACTGCGCATGGACGAGGGCGGCGTGGTCCCGCCCCAGGCGTACATCGACGGCAAGGTCTACGACCCCGCCCGGGTCGACGCCCACATACGCCACGGCGCCAGCGAGATCTGGACGGTGACCAACTCCAACAAGGTGGTGCCGCACAACTTCCACATGCACCTGGTGCAGTTCCGGGTCCTGGAGCGCAATGGCACGGACCCGCTGGCACCCGAATCGGGCCTCAAGGACACGGTGATGCTGTTGCCCGGTGAGACCGTCAAGCTCCAGGCGACGTTCGACACCTACCGCGGCCCGTATGTCTACCACTGTCACATGCTGGACCACTCGGCGATGGGCATGATGGCCACCATGAAGATCGCATGAGCGGGGGAGGGGACCCGATGGCCACCACCGCTCCGGCACCGGCCCGCAACATCCGCCTGGTGCTGCTGCCCCTCATGATCGCGATGCTGCTCTCGATGCTGGACACCATGATCGTCGGCACCGCGATGCCGACCATCGTCGGCGAACTCGGCGGTCTGGAGCACCTGTCCTGGGTGGTCACCTCCTACACCCTGGCCACGGCCGCATCGACCCCGATCTGGGGCAAGCTCGGCGACATGTACGGACGCAAGTCCACGTTCCTGATCGCCATCGTGATCTTCCTGATCGGCTCGGCGCTGAGCGGCATGGCCCAGGACATGGGCCAGCTGATCGGCTTCCGAGCCGTTCAGGGCCTGGGCGCCGGCGGGCTGATGGTCGGTGTCATGGCCATCATGGGGGACCTGGTGCCCCCGAGAGAGCGCGGCCGGTACCAAGGGATGATCACCAGTGTCATGGCGCTCGCGATGATCGGCGGCCCGCTCGTCGGCGGCACCATCACCGACCACCTCGGCTGGCGCTGGTCCTTCTACATCAACCTGCCACTCGGCGCACTGGCGCTGGCCATCATCAGCGCGGTGCTCCACCTGCCGGCGAAACGGTCCCCGGCGCGCATCGACTACCGGGGCGCCGCGCTGCTGACCATCGGGATCACCTCGATCGTGCTGGTGACGACATGGGGCGGTACCCAGTACGCCTGGGGCTCGGCCCCCGTCATCGCCCTGATCGCCGTCGGCGCCACGGCACTTGCCGCCTTCGTCCAGGTCCAGCGGACAGCGGCCGAGCCGATCATCCCGCTGCACATCTTCCGTACCCGCAACTTCAGCCTCATGTCGGTGATCGGCTTCCTGACGGGCTTCGTGATGTTCGGCGCGGTCCTGTTCCTGCCGCTCTACCAGCAGACGGTGCAGGGCGCATCGGCGACCAACTCCGGTCTGCTGCTGCTCCCCATGCTCGTCTCGATGATGCTGGTCTCCCTCTTCGCCGGCCGGGCCACCAGCACCACCGGCCGGTACCGCATCTTCCCGATCGCGGGATCTGCCCTCATGGTCGTGGGCCTGCTGCTGCTGGCGCAGATGGACACGGGAACCTCGCGTCTCACATCCGGTCTGTTCATGGCAGTCCTCGGCGCCGGCATGGGGTTCCTCATGCAGATCGTGATGCTGGTGGCCCAGAACAGCGTCGAGATGAAGGACATGGGCGTCGCGTCCTCCTCGATCACTCTGTTCCGCACCCTCGGCAGCTCCTTCGGTGTCGCGGTCATGGGCGCCGTCTTCCATCACCGGGTGGAGGCGTCGACGTCCGCTCATCCCGGTGCGGGGACCTCGTTGCCGGACGCAGCCGGACTGCCTCAACTGGGCGGTGCCGCGCAGGAGGCCTACCGGTACGCGGTTTCCTCGGGCACCCACGGAGCGTTCCTGCTGGGCTCGGCGGCCGCAGCGATCGGGCTCGTCGCGGCACTGTGCATCAAGGAGGTCCCGCTGCGGGGAGCGGCCTCAGGAGCGGGCACCGAACGCCCCCGGCCGGCGGCGAAGGCGGTCTGAGAGCCGCGATCACGGGGGTGTATTCCGGTGGCGGAGGGGCCCGTCGGTTTCCTACCGTGGGCGGCATGCCGCACCGAAGCGCCCATGTCTGCCTGCCGTGCCGTGCTTCCTTCAAGCACGGCGGCCTGCGCGAGCGTGTGTGCCCCCGGTGCGCCCGGCCGCTGATCGAGGCAGGCGGTGCGTTCGCGGCACCCCCGCGGCGGGATCGTGAGGCGTGGCGCGTGGTGAGTGTGCTGCTGAACTTGGGCGTGCGGTTCCGCCAGCGGTGCTGCGGCTGCGGACCGGGCTACCGCCCTCGGACGAAGCGGGAGGTACGCGAACGACTGACGTACGCCCGCCGCCACGGCGGATCGATCGCGAGCGCGCTCGTCCGTCGCGACCTGGACAGCTGACGGCGGACCGGGGGCCGTTGTCAGCGGCCGCTGCCAGCTTTCGCACCATCGTCGGAGGACCGAACGACTGTGGGTGGGCAGAGATGGGCGCGTCGGGGTGGGAGTACTACGTGCCGTACCAGGAGGACCTGGGGGCGGCCATCGACGCCGGCGACTGAGCAGCCGGGGAACCGGGCGCGCCGGAGCCGTTGGGGCGGGGCAGACCTGCCGCCCCGTCCTTCCGTATCCGCGAGGTCACCGCGCCCCCGGGCGCCCCAGGCTCAGCGACGCCAGCAGCGCCGCCGCGGCGAACGCCGAGCCCGTCAGGAACGCCGTCGACATCGAGCCGCTGTGCGTCGAGACCGTCACCAGTACGGCCAGGCCCAGCGAACCGCCCACGCTCTGCAGCGAGTTCAGCACCCCCGCCGCCGCCCCCACCTCGTCGGACCGCAGGCCCGACGTGGCCAGTACGGTCGGGGGCAGCACACAGAAAGCCATACCCGCGCCGAGCATCACCAACGCGGGCAGCACGGCATCCGCGTACCGGCTCGCGGACGTCAGCTGGGTCAGCCACAGATTGCCGCTGAGCAGCAGGGCCGCCCCGATCGCCATCACCTGCTTCGCACCGATGCGTTCCATCAGCCGCGGTGCGAACACCGCCGTCACGGCCATCGTGACCGGCAGCGTCATCAGCGCGCAGGCGGCGGTCACCGGTCCCCAGCCGCTCTCGTTCTGGAAGAACTGGCTGAGGAAGAAGTACGTACCGATCAGCGCACCCGGCACGGCGAGCGTCCCCAGATACGCGCAGATCCGGTCCCGGTCCCTGAACAGCCCCAGCATCACGACGGGTTGTTCCGCATGCCGTTCGACCCGCACGAACACCACCAGCAGCGCGACGCCCGCCGCGACGCAGCCGACGACCACCGGGTCGTTCCACGTCCGCTCGGCCGCCTGGGCCAGCCCGTACACGAGCGCGGCCGCACCCAGCGCCGACACCAGCGCACCCGCGATGTCGAAGCGGCCACGGTTGCGCGCGGTCTCCTCCAGGACGAACGGTGCGAGGAGCAGAATCGCCAGCCCCAGCGGCACATTGAGGAACAGCACCCACCGCCAGGAACTCAGCGAGGTGAGCGCCCCGGCCAGCAGCAGACCCCCGGCCGTGCTGACGGCACCCACCGCCGTGCAGACGGCGATCGCGCGCCGCCTCGGCCCGCCCTCGGCGAACAGACTCAGTACCAGGGCCAGACCGCTGGGCGCGGCGAGCGCGGCGCCGACGCCCTGGGCGCCCCGCACCAGCAGCAGCATCTCGCCGTTCGGG
The DNA here is from genome assembly GCA_963836215.1 of uncultured Actinomycetota bacterium. Lineage (GTDB taxonomy): Bacteria > Actinomycetota > Actinomycetes > Streptomycetales > Streptomycetaceae > Streptomyces. The sequence continues at coordinate 420,401 of CAWIIU010000005.1, read as the reverse complement.
GCGAGCCCGCGCAGCACGGCGGCGGCGGTGAACAGACCCACTCCCGCCAGGAACACCTTGCGGCGCCCGAGGATGTCACCGGCCCGGCCACCCAGCAGCAACAGGCCGCCGAAGGCCAGCAGATAGACGTTGAGGACCCAGGCAGCGCCGACCGCGGACAGGCCGAGACCCTCGCGCATGCCGGGCAGCGCGATGTTCACGATCGGGTCGTCGAGCTGGATCATGGCGTTGCAACTGGCGATGACGGCCAGCGCGAGACCCGGGCGGGCAGTGCGCGGGCCGCGTTCGGTGGCTGCGACGGGCACGGGTGGTGCCGACACGTGCGCGGACATGCGCGGTCCTCCAGACGGAGCGGTGAAGCGACGGACGATGCCTCGACACCTTCGCGGGAAGTGCTCGAGGCCCCGTCGAACCGGGGTCGGGACGCCACCGGCTCCAGCGGATCTCGAGCGGGCCTCGTGCCCTGCGTCAGAGCCTGCTGATGCGTGATCAACCCATCACGCCTATGCCACCCACCCGACACAGGGAGACCTCTATGCGCACCAACCGCACCCGTACCGCAGTCCTCACCGCACTCACCGCCGCGGCAGCCGCGACCTTACTGGCCGCCGGGCCAGCTCTCGCCGACCCGGCCCTGTCCGTCACCCCCGCGTCGGGCCTCGCCGACGGTCAGAGCGTGACGGTCTCCGGCAGCGGCTACACCGCCGGAACGGACGTCAGCATCACCGAGTGCAGCTCGCCCACGGTCTGTTCGGCGACGACCGTGACGGCCACCGTCGGCGCGGACGGCACCTTCAGTGCCTCCTACACGGCACAGAAGACGTTCGAGGGCCACGACTGGTCCACGGGCACCACCACCCCGGTCGACTGCGCCGCGACCGAGTGCCTCATCTCCGCATGGGAGCAGGGCGCGGGTACCCGGACGCAGGTCATCACCTTCGGCTGATCCTGCGGCACCCGTCGGGCTGTGTCCGCCCTCTCCGGCGAGAGGGCCGGCACAGCCCGTCGCTGTTCAGGCGCTCTCGCGTACCGCGGCAATGGCCGCGGCGATCCGCCGCTGCCGCGTCGCGTCCGTCTTGGCGCCCTCGATGGCCAGTACGTGCCGCCGCCGGTGGGTGTGGGCGAGCTTGTCGTAGGCGGCCCGCAGTGGGGGCTCCGCGTCCAGGGCCGCGGCGAAGTCCGGCGGCTCGACGACGACCCGGGGCTCGGTGTCGACCTCGAGGCCGACCTCCACCTCGTCACCCTCGGCGATCCCGGCCGCGGCACGGTTCGCCGCACTGATGCCGACGATGAAACGCCCGCCCATCGCCGCCACCCGGCTGCGCCAGGTGTGGCCGTTGATCGTGATGACGACCGCCGGGCGCTTTCCCGCGCCGAGCGCGTCCACGACATCCGCCGGGACTTCGACGCCGGTGGCATTGCCGGCCGGCTCGACCGTGGCTGTGAACCCCATGCGGGGGATGCTGCCATGCACCGGGGACGGGCTCAACGGGCCACGCCGCAGCATCGCTTGAGGACGGCTGGAGGTTCCCCGGCAGCGCCGCGTCAGTCGCTGCCTCCGCTGCTGCCTCCGCCGCACGAGAAGTGCCCGCCGCCCCCGCCGCTCCCGAAGCCTGCGTCCCCGTACGCGTCCAGGCCGTCGTCGTAGTCGTCCACGGCCCGTCCCAGGTCGATCAGCCGCCCGCTCAGTCCTGACGGCCCCGGCCAGGCCTCCCGGATGGCGCGGCGCAGTGCCCGGTCCTCGACCGCGGCCGGGCCCCTCGAAGACATATCGGGGAAGCGTTTCTCCTCGCGCGCCGCCGCCAGCGAACGTCGCCCCGCCGAGGTGAGCCGTTCCCGGGACCGGCCGAGCAGCCCGAACGAGACCAGACGCCGCCCGATCTCCTCCACCACGGGCTCACCGAGCAGCGCGACGAACACCTTCGCGAGGCTTCTGCTCCGCGGACACAGCGCGAGGAGCGTCTCCTCGACGGCGTGCACGGCGAGTTGCTCCTCCGCCCGCACCCGCGGCCCGAGAACGGTGAGGCCACCGCGCTCGCTCAGTGCGGCGAGCGCGGTGTCGGCCACCCGCTGCGGCCCGCCGGCGAGGTAGGCGATGTCGTACACGTCGAGCCGCTGCGGAGCAGTCGGTACGGCCGCCCGCCGAAAGCGGATCCGCATGGCAATTCCCCCTGCCTGCCCGGGTGTTCCGTGTTTCCGCAGTGATGTCCGGAGGAGGATGCCGCGAACCCTGGGAGGCGCGTGTTGAGAGCAAGAATCGAGCTCTCCGCTTCGGAGTCGATTTCACGTCAAGGCAGTGAAGTTGCTGCGCCCCACCAGTAACACCGGCCACAATCTGCGCAGTTCGATCTCGGACCTCACACACCCCCGGCTTCCCGGGCCTGTCCCGCGCCGGGTCCGATCAGGAGGACGCAGTGCGCAGAAGCCGGTCGTCGATGCCCTTCGCCCGCCCCCGCCGGTCCGCCGCGTCCTCGGACGGCGCATCGAGGACCTCCCGGTCCAGGCGGATCGGCAGGATGTCCCTCACAAGCGTCGCCGGAGCCCTCGCCCTGGTGATCGCGGCACCAGGTTCCGCCTTCGCCGATCCGCCGCGGGCCCTTCCCGGCAATGCCGACGGTCTGGAGCAGACGTTCCAGCCGGCGTACGACTACGACAAGGACGGCTGCTACTCGTCTCCCGCGATCGGCCCGGACGGGACGATCACCCCCGGCCTGAAACTGGGTGGTGACGTCAACGGCAACTGCCGCGACCTCTCCGACCTGAACAACACCAACGGCTATGCGCGCGAGAAGTGCAACAACGGCTGGTGCGCGATCGTGTACGCCCTCTACTTCGAGAAGGACCAGGTGTCGCTCGGCGGCGGGAGCCTCGGGCACCGTCACGACTGGGAGCACGTCGTGGTGTGGGTGCAGAACAACCAGGTCGAGTACGTCTCCACCTCGGCGCACGGCGGCTTCAAGGTTCACCACCGGTCCCAGATCCGCTTCGACGGAACCCACCCCAAGATCGTCTATCACAAGGACGGGGTGAGCACCCACACCTTCCGCGCGGCGACCGCCGGCGACGAGCCGCCGGAGAACCACCAGGGCACCTGGCAGTTCCCCACCCTCGTCGGATGGAGCGGGTACCCCGACGGCCTCCGCGACAAGCTGACCGCGGCGGACTTCGGCAGTGCCACGCTCGGCATCAAGGACGACCAGTTCAACTGGCACCTTTCCCGGGCCAAGCCGGCCGACATCCCGTTCGACCCCAACGCCTGACCGGCCGGTCCGGGGCACCGCGTGCCCCGGACCGCGGCATCAGGCCGCTGTTCCGTGCATCGAGTGCCTCGACGGAAGCATCGCGGGAGCCGTGGGCAGGAGGGTGCTCGTCAGCTGCAGCAGCCGGGCCAGATGGTCAGGGACGTTACGTACGGTGAGGTCCACGCCGCGGCGGATGGCGGTATTGGAGGCGCCGACCAGGGCTCCGATGCCGGAGCAGTCACAGAAAGTGAGGTCGTGGAGATCCACCACCACTCGGCGGCACGCTCCCACCGCGGCGCCCAGTACCTCCCGGACATCACCCACGGTGTGGACGTCCAGCTCTCCGGCTATCTGCACTACGGCGTTCCCCGGGCCGGGCCCGGCAGTCGTCGTGATGTCCATGTGACTGCCTCCTGCATCGACGCGCACTGCGGCGCGTGACAGTCGTCGCCCAGGCCTCGCAGCCCTGCCGGACGGTCGCTCGACAATCCGACGAGGTCTCCATACAAACCGGGACACTTGGCTTTGTCCAGAGCTCGCGAGAACCTGATCAGGGTTCGATCAGGCCCGCGCGGATCGCGTAGCGGGTGAGCTCCAGGCGGTCCCTCAGCCCCAGCTTCTGCAGCAGGTTGGCGCGGTGGCGTTCCACCGTCTTGGCGCTGATGACGAGGATGCCTGCGATCTCGCGGGATGTATGGCCTTCGGCGACCAGTTTGAGGATCTCCTCTTCGCGATGCGTGATGGTCCGGTCGGGCAGGGGGTCGCCCTGCCGGGCGCCTTCGAGGTAGTCCCGGATCAGGGTGGTCACCGCGCCGGGGTAGATGAACGGCTCGTCGCGCATGGCGGCACGGCAGGCCTCGACCAGATCGCGGTCGGCGACGGACTTCATGACGTATCCGCTGGCTCCGGCCTTGAGTGCCTCGAAGAAGAACTGCTCGTTGTCGTACATCGTCAGCATCAGAATCCGCAGCTCCGGCCTGCGGCGGGAGAGCTCCCGCGCGGCCTGCAGACCTGTCATGCGCGGCATGGCGATGTCGAGGATGGCCAGGTCGATGTCCTCGGAGCGGGCCACCGTGACAGCTTCCGCGCCGTCGCCCGCCTCGGCGACCACGCTGAGGTCGGGTTCGCTGTCGAGGATGAGGCGGACACCCCGCCGGACCAGGGCGTGGTCGTCGGCGAGCAGGATGCGGGTCTCTCCGGGGCCCGTCATGCGGGGCCGCCCCCCTTCTCGGCCGGGACGGCCAGGCGTACGTCGGTGCCGCCCGACGGGGCGGGGCGGATGGACAGGTCACCTTCGACGAGCAGGGCCCGTTCCCGCATGCCGCGGATTCCGGCGCCCTCGGGGGCGTGGCCGATGCCCTTTCCGCCGTCGCGGATCAGCAGCGCCACTCCGCCTTCCGGCCGGTGGGTGAGATGGACCTCCGCCTTGTGGGCCCCGGCATGGCGGGCGACGTTGGTCAGGCCCTCCTGCGCCACCCGGTAGAGGACGAGTTCGGTCTCGTCGGACTGCGGCGGGAGTCCGGGGCTGATGAAGGCGCGCGTGGACAGGCCCGGGGTGGTGAACTCGGCGGCCAGGGACCGCAGGGAGCTGTGCAGGCCGAGCTCCTCCAGGACGCCCGGGCGGAGCCGGCGGGCGATGCGGCGGATCTCGTCCAGACTCCCGCGGGTGGTCTCCTGCGCCTGGTGGAGTTCTTCCCTGAGCGACGGCGGCGCCTCGTCCGCGGCGCGCTTCAGCTGGAGCAGGACGGCCGTGAGGGTCTGCCCGATCTCGTCGTGCAGTTCCTGCGCGATGCGCTGACGCTCGGCCTCCTGAGCGGACAGCACACGAGCGTTGCTCGTGGCCCGTTCGGCCTCCAGGCGGTCCAGCATGGTGTTGAACGTGGCGGTGAGCTCCGCCATCTCGCCCGTACCGGTGACCGCGGGCCGGCTGCCGCGACGCAGCAGGTCGACCGTGGTCATGGCCCGCGTGACCCGCTGGAGCGGGGCGAGTCCGATCCGTAGGAGTACGGCGTTGGCGATCAGCATCGCCACCAGGCCGACCGCCAGAACCAGCGCTTCACCGAGTAGGACCGGTGTGGACACGGTCACGGGTCCGAGCAGCAGCAGGACGGCGGTGATCAGAACAACGGCGTTCAACAGGAAGATCCGCCAGAACAGCGGCACGATGCGGAGCTCCTTCCGGTGGGCTCTCCCCACGCCTTCGCTCGCTCCGGCCCGACGCGGTCCGGAGGGGGTGCCGCCCTGCGCGGATCAGCGGTCGGCGACGGTCCCGGAGGGCTGTGCAGCTTCTCCGGCCTGCGGAGAACCCAGCGACCCCGGTCCAGTCTCCCCGCCGGTGGTCCAGCCGTCCATCCGTGCTGACACCCATACCGGTGACCCCTGGCGAGATGGCAGCATGTCGACTTTGCGGCCGGTCCACGCCGGTCGGAACCACCTTCGGAACGAGATACGTGAACAACGAGAAGGAGGGCTGGGCCGTGCCCGCTCCGCGGATGAGAACGACACCTCTGCCCGGCATCGGTGTGCAGTACGACCTCCACACACGCGAGCACCGGCACATGTCGGTCATCGCGCACCGCGACGGCACCCGTACCGTGAACATCTACCGCGGCGACGACCCGGACGACTGCGCCCAGTCCCTCCATCTCTCCACCGCGGAGACCGCGTCCCTGATCGACGCCCTGATGCCCGCTCACCACAGCCCGAACGTGCTGCACACCACCGACCTGGGCCTGGTGGCCGAACGGATCGAGCTGTCGGCGCAGTCGCACTGGAACGGACGCGTACTCGGAGAGACGCGTATCCGCACCGACACCGGTGCCTCCATCGTCGCGGTACTGCGCCGGGCCCACGCGATCCCGTCCCCGGCACCGGACTTCCGGCTGGCCGGAGGGGACACCCTGATCGTCATCGGAACCCGCGAAGGCATCGAGACGGCCGCGACGATCCTCGGACAGGAGTGAGTGAGTGCACTCCGCGGTCTTCCTCATAGAGTTCGGCGCGATCATCCTCGGCCTCGGCCTGCTGGGCCGAGTCGCGGGACGCCTCCGGTTCTCCCCGATACCGCTCTACCTCCTCGCCGGGCTCGCCTTCGGAAAAGGCGGTCTGCTGCCCCTGGGGGCGAGCGAAGAGTTCGTCGCCATCGGCGCCGAGATCGGCGTCATCCTGCTCCTGCTCATGCTGGGTCTGGAGTACACGGCCAGTGACCTGGTCTCCAACCTCAAGACCCAGTACCCCGCAGGACTCGTCGACTTCACCCTCAACGCGCTTCCCGGGGCGCTGGCCGCGGTGCTCCTGGGCTGGGGCCCGGTTGCCGCGGTCGTCCTGGCCGGTGTCACCTGGATCTCGTCATCCGGAGTGATCGCCAAGGTCCTCGGCGACCTGGGGCGGCTCGGCAACCGCGAGACTCCCGTGATCCTGAGCATCCTGGTCCTCGAGGACCTGGCCATGGCCGTCTATCTGCCGATCATCACCGCCCTCCTCGCCGGTGTCAGCCTCGCCGCCGGCAGCGTCACCCTCGCGGTCGCGCTCGCCGTCGCCGGAGCCGTGCTGTTCGTCGCCCTGCGCTACGGACGGGTCATCTCCCGCTTCGTGTCCAGCGACGACCCCGAGAAGCTCCTGCTCGTGGTCCTCGGGCTCACCCTGCTGGTCGCGGGCATCGCCCAGCAGCTGCAGGTCTCCGCCGCGGTGGGGGCGTTCCTCGTGGGAATCGCCCTGTCCGGCGAAGCCGCCGAAGGGACACACACGCTGCTCAGCCCGCTCCGGGACCTGTTCGCCGCGGTGTTCTTCGTCTTCTTCGGCCTGCACACGGATCCGGCGAGCATTCCGCCGGTGCTCCTGCCGGCTCTCGCGCTCGCCGTGGTGACCGCCGCGACGAAGATCGCCACCGGTTACTGGGCGGCGAAGCGGGCAGGAGTCGGCGCCAAGGGCCGGTGGCGGGCCGGCGGCACGCTCGTGGCCCGCGGCGAGTTCTCCATCGTCATCGCGGGACTCGCCGTCTCCGCGGGGATCGAGCCGCAACTGGGCCCCCTGGCCACCGCCTACGTGCTGATCCTCGTGATCCTGGGTCCCCTCACCGCCCGCTTCACCGAGCCGCTGGGTACCTGGTTCACCGGCCGGCGTACGTCTTCGGCGACGCCGCACCTGCCCGACACCGCTCCAGCGGTGGACGGCGTCGCCGAGCCGGTGGGCGACCCGGGTGCCCCCGACCGCAGGTAGGCCCGGGGCCGCGGCAGATGGGCCGGAAAAGTGGTTGGACACCGGCCGGGACCACCCGAGAATGCTGGCTGGGCGGAGACGACGCCCGGTGACCATCTGTGTGTGGTGGCGCCGTTCGCCGACGGGGGTCAGTGGTGCTGCGTATCCATTTCGGGGCGGAAGACCTCGCCCGTACCCGGGTGGCTCCCACCATCGGAGCGGCGGCGGAGACGTACTACGGCCTCGAGATGCTGTGCCGACGCTCGACCGCGGCGCCCTTCCGCGGATGGCGGACCGCGATGCGCGGGCGATTGGGGCCGGACACACGACCGCTCACCGCGCTGCTCCCGGCCGGCGGACCGGGCGTCGATCTGCTCGCACTGGCAGGTGACGCCCCCGACATCGGACACGCCGTGGAGAACCTGCTCACCGCGCCCCGCGCCCGAGTCCGCCGCGAACTGGAACCGGTCGCCTTCGCAGCCCGTCACGCCGCATGGGCGCGGAGCGTCGCGGACGGGGACCCCGAGGCGCTGCGACGTCTTGCGACAGCCCTTCACGCATCCCACCGCGCGGCGGTCGCACCGTACTGGCCCGCCGCCCGTTCGCGTCTCGACGCCTTACGGGCCGGTTGGGCCCGGATGCTCATGGAGGGCGGCGTCGAGCACCTCCTGGCATCCGTGTATCCCGCGATGGTCCGCTGGCGGCCGCCGGTACTCGAAGTGCCGCACCCCCGGCCGGTGGACATCCATCTCCGAGGGAGAGGACTGATCATTGCCCCGACGGTGTTCTCGTGGCGCGAGTTCAGTCTGCTGTGGGACCCCTACGACGACGCATCGACACCACGCCTCACCGTCCCCGCGGTGACCGACCCGGGCGTCGGTGCGGCGCTGTGGTCCGCCGAGGGCCGCGCGGACAAGGCCCTGGGCGACCTGCTGGGGCGCACCAGGGCAGCCGCGCTGCGGATCGCCGCCGACGGCTGCAGTACCACCGAGCTCGCCCGTCGGCTGGGCGTCACCCAGGCCGCGGCGAGTCAGCACGCCACGGTGCTGCGCAACGCGAACCTCATCACCACGAGCCGTCGCGGTGGTTCCGTCCTGCATCTGGTCACGGCCCTCGGCATCGAGCTGCTGGACAGCGCCTGATCCGGGGCCTCGTGGCCCGACCGCCTTAAGCCCTGGCTTAAGGGCGTGACCTCGGCATACGGCAGACGTGAGGATTCTGACGTCCGCCCGGGGATCCGGGAGTCGGGGGTCGAGAGGGGAAAGACCGCATGACGGTTCCGACAAGTACGCAACGGTCGAAGTCCGGTCTGCGCCGGGGAATTCAACGCGCCGCGATCATGTTGGGCGTCGCCGCGATGGCGTTCGCCACGGCTCAGTCACCCGCGTCGGCGAGTATCAGCCAGTGCGCCGACAATCGCCTGTGCGAGTGGTCCAACGAGAACTACGGCGGCATCTTCACCGCCCACACCGCTTCCGCGCCGGCGCTCGGAGGCGACAACGACAGGTTCGACTCGCTGTGGAACCGCAACAGCGTCTCCTGGTACGTGTACGTGGACTCCTACTACGGCGGGGCGAAGTACTGTGTCCGGCCCGGCTACTCGGTGTCCAAACTGGGTGACTGGTTCGGCCTTCACGACAGGATCTCGTCGGTGAAGAAGCTCGGGTCCGCCTCCTGCGGGACGGCGAGCCCCATCGGCTCGTACCACGGTTCCTGACGGACAGGGCTGCCGGGCGCGGGGGCGCGCCTGGCAGCCCATCACCGTGCCGGTGCCGCTCGCACCATGCGGATGGCGGGGGCGGGGATCACGCAGAGCCTTCCGCCAGCAGTGAGGCGAACCGGGCGGCCCCGACGTTCCCGCCGGAGAGAATCACGCCGACGCGGCGGCCGGCGAAGCGTTCCGCGTTGCCCAGGACGGCGGCGAGCGCGCTGGCCCCTGAGGGTTCGACGACGGTCTTCAACCGCTCGAACAGCAGGACCATCGTCTCGACGAGTGCCGCGTCGTCGACGAGCAGCACCTCGTCCACCGCGCGGCGGTTCACCTCGAACGTCAGCGCGCCGGGGATCTCGACCTGCTGGCCATCGGCGATGGTGTGCGGCACGGGGATGCGGATGCGCTCCCCGGCGGCCAGGGACAGTGCGGTGTCGTTGCCGGCGGACGGTTCGACACCGATGAGTTCGATCTCCGGCAGCAGGGAGCGCGCCGCTGTGGCACAGCCCGCCATCAGTCCGCCGCCGCTCATGGGGACGACCAGTGTGTCGATCGGGCCCGCGTCCTCGATCAGCTCAAGGGCAGCCGTGCCCTGCCCGGCCATGACCATGGGGTCGTCGAACGCGGGCACGGGGACCAGACCCCGTACGTCGGCCAGTTCGCGCGCCTTGACCTCGCGGTCCTCGCGGTACCGGTCGTAGGTGACGACCGTCGCGCCGTACTGCTCGGTCGCGGCCCGCTTGGCGGCGGGGGCGTCCTCGGGCATGAGCACCGTGGCCTTGGTGCCCGTCAGTGCCGCGGACAGCGCCACAGCCTGGGCGTGGTTGCCGGAGGACCAGGTGCACACGCCGCGGGCGAGCTCCTCCGCGGTGAGCGATGAGATCCGGTTGTACGCGCCGCGGAACTTGAAGGCGCCCGCGCGCTGCAGGTTCTCCGCCTTGAGCAGCAAGGTCGCACCGGTCATCGCGTCAAGGGTGCGCGAGGTGAGCACCGGCGTCCGGTGAGCCACCCCGGCGAGCCGCCGCGCGGCTGCCTGAACATCCTGGAACGCGATGGGAAGGCCCGCGCGGTCGCCTGCCGCCTCTGCCCGGCTCATGCCGCACCCCTAGTGGGTGAGCTGTCCAGCACCTGTGCCATCTGGGTCAACGGCATCGTGACCTCGCTTCGGATTCCCATGATCACAGGATTGCGGGTCGAGGGCGATCCGTCGAGGGACTGTGGGAAGTCGAGACTGCGACTGCGCCCGCCGCTCGTGAAGGGCGGCGGGCTCCGGAAAGCGGGCTATGCCGACGCGCGACGGCGCCTGGCGATGAAGTAGCCCGTCACCAGCACTCCACCGGCGGCCAGCCCGACGCCCATGCCGATCTCGGAGTTGCTGGGCCCGGCGGTGCCGCCGACGCCGCCCGCCACACCGCGTGTGGGAAGGGGGGAAGGCACGGCGGTCACGGTCTGGGTGGGCTGGACCGTGTGCGTGGGCCGGACCGCCTGGCGGTGGTCCCGCCTGGGCAGCTCCTCGCAGGCGATCCTGTCGTCCCGCCCCTGGTCCTCGTCGAGCCGATTCGGGTCGTTCGGGTTCCTGTCGAATTCCTCTTGAGCGTCTTCCTGATGGACGAAGTCCCGGCAGTCGAAGTCGCCCTCTGCGTGGGCGACACCGGACAGGGGAACTGCTGCCGCCAGGGCCAGGACTATGCCGGCCACCGTTGTTCGGCTGCTCACGTGCGATCTCCTCGAGTCATTTGCGGCCATCCACTTGAACGTAGAGGGGACGTGCTGACACAGCGAGTGGCGTTGGGCCGACTGAGGAGTGCGCGCGCATTCGGGGGACGGGCCCATGCATTCCGCTTGCGCGGGATTCAACGAGTGGGCAATGGCGGCCGACGACCCGGGAACGCCCCCGAGGGCTTTCAGTGGAGTCGCGTTGCTTTTCCGCAGGAAAGGGAGACGGACGTCACTCATGGTGGCGTGGCGATATTCGGTGGGTCATGATCTCGGGGTGGGCTGCGGCCGCTGAATGGACGACAGTCCGGGCGCTGTACCGCCGACATTGCTTCCCCGAACTGCCCCGAATCGCTTCTCCGACAAGGAGCCCGAGTGTCCCGCGCACTGCGGCAACTGGCACTGCCGACGGCCGCCGCTCTGCTGGCGTGCTCCGCCTGTACCGGCTCACCGCAGGGAGGTCAACCACCCTCTCCCGGCCAAGCCTCACCCGGTGCGGCGGGAGTGGGGGACAGTCTGTTCCCTCAACTGGGCAACGGAGGATACGACGTTGCCCACTATTCTCTCCGGCTCACCTACGAGCCCGATGAGAACAGGCTGGCGGCCAGGGCGATCATCCGCGCCCGCGCCACGCAGGCACTCAGCACGTTCAATCTGGACCTCCACGGGCTCACCGTGAGCAAGGCAACGGTCGACAGGCGCGCGGCACAGACGGCTCGCCGGGGCGATGAACTGGTCGTGACACCATCCGAACCGCTCGGCAAGGGCAAGGAATTCACCACGGAGATCGTCTACGCCGGTGAGCCGCAGAGCATCCAGGAGACGGGAGGGTCCGAAGGCTGGCTGGAGACCGACGACGGAGCGGTGGGACTCGGAGAACCCACGGGATCCATGGCCTGGTTCCCGGGCAACCACCACCCATCGGACAAAGCCGGCTACGACATCGCGGTCACGGTGCCCAAGGACCTGAAAGCCATCTCCAACGGCACATACAAAGGCGCCGGCACGAAGGGTCGGATGACGACCTACACCTGGAGTAACCCGGAACCCATGCCGAGCTATGCGGCCACCGTGGCGATCGGCGACTTCGGCGTCAGCGAGACGAAGAGCAACGGTCTTTCCGTCTATGTGGCGACGGATCCCGACGAAGCAGACGGAACAGAGCACATCCCTTCCTTGGTGGGCGAGGTGACGGCATGGGCAGCCACTCGGTTCGGTGCCTATCCGTTCGCTTCCACCGGCGCTGTCGTGGACCACTTCCCCAGCCTCGGCTATGCGCTCGAAACCCAGACCAGGCCCTATTTCCACGAGGCGCCCGAGGACAAGCTGGTGGTCCACGAGATCGCCCACCAATGGTTCGGCAACTCGGTGACCCCGCGCTCATGGAACGACATGTGGCTCAACGAGGGGTTCGCGACATACGCGGTATGGCTCTGGGACGAGGAACACGGCGGCCCCAGGGCCCAGGAGACCTTCGAGGCCTATTACGACGGCACCCATGAGGAGAGCGCGGAAATCTGGGATTTCCCCCCGGCAGCTCCACCCGAGCCGGAACGCGTCTCCGACCCTCCGGTGTACGGCCGTGGCGCGATGACCCTGCACCAAGTCCGCAAGGCGGTCGGCGACAAGGTGTTCTTCTCCGTCGTGCATACGTGGGCGCGGACGCACCAGCACGGTTTCGCCAGTACGGCGGACTTCGTTCAGCTGTGCGAGGAGCAGTCGGGCTTGGATCTGGAAGACCTGTTCACGACCTGGCTGCGCAGCCCGGGGAAGCCTCGCCTGTAGGCCGAGCGTGCGGCCCGGGGTGGCAGGCACACCCGGGGTCGCACGCTCTTTCTGTTGCCTGTCCGTGGTTCCGTGGTTCCGGTCAGGACGGTCCGCCGTCGCGGAACCCGGCGCCGAGGCCGGCGCGCAGCCGACCTGCGTGGCCGGAGTGTCGTGGATTCCTCCCCGAGCGCCTCAACCAGCCTTCGCCTGAGCCGAGATACCCCCGTCCACCGGCATGGCCACCCCGGTGACGAACGACGCGCGGCCGCTGCACAACCAGACCGCCGCCTCCGCGATCTCGCGCGGCTCCGCCATGCGCTTCTGGATCTGCGGCGCGATGAATGCCTGCTCCAGGACCGGCAGTTGTCGCACCGCCTCGTCGATCATCTCGCTGCGGGTGGTGCCGACCACCAGGGCGTTGACGCGGATGCCGTGCTCGCCGTATTCGGACGCCGCCGCCCTGGTGATCCCGAGGATCGCGTGTTTGGCCGCGACGTACGGGACGGACGCGCCCGTGGCGTAACGGCCGGCGGTGCTGCTGGTGTTGACGACGGAACCGCCCCTGCCCGACGCCAGCATGACGGGCAGCTGGTGCTTCATGCAGTTCCACACGCCCCGGACGTTGACGTCCATCGTGCGGTCGAAGACCTCGTCGTCGGTCTCGTGCAGTGACGCCTCGATCGTGGCGTAACCGGCATTGTTGAAAGCGCAGTCCAGTCCGCCGAAGTGCTCCACCGCCGCCTCGACGACGCGGCGGACGTCGGCGGACACGGCGACGTCGCCCGGGACGGCGAGGGCGCGTCCGCCGTGGGTGGTGATGTCGTCGGCGACGGCCCGCAGTTTCTCCGCCCGGCGCGCCATCAGGACGACGGCGGCGCCCTCCTGCGCGAACAGTCGCGCCGCGGCTTCCCCGATGCCGCTGGACGCTCCCGTGATCATCGCCACCTGGCCCGTGAGCAGGCCCTGGTGGCTCCCCTGTTCGATCTTTTGTCCGGTCATTGGGTGAGCATACGGTTCACTGGCGAGAGCGGGCCGGGCAGTTGGGGCCCGTACCGGGATCAGCCGTCGGCCCGGGCCGACGGCTGATCCCCTGGTTCACCGGTCCTGGTCCTCGGCCATCGCCGCGAGCACCGACCGCCAGTCCTCGCCCGGCTGTTCACGCAGTGCCGCGGCCAGCCGGTCCGCGCGGTAGTGCCACGGGTGGTCCAGGTCGGGATGCACCCGGTCGACGAGCAGGACCTGGCTTCCGCCACCGAGCAGCCGGTCGAGCTCGGCAGCGAGGTCCGGCCATGCCACATGCCCGCTCACGGCGTTCGCGACCCCGTGGACAGGAGCGTCAAGGCAGGCCGTCACCGCCCTCGCCAGGGCGGCCGCGTGGACCCACGGGGCGCCGTACCACTCGCGTCCCGCGGTGCCCGGACGCGGAAGGGCGATCGGCTCCCCGGCGAGCGCCGCCTGGTAGAGCATCCCGGTCGCACCCCAGCGCAACTGGTCACGGAGCCGGTCGTGCGGACCCCAGACGATGGGTGAGCGGACCACACTCGCTCCGCCTCGTCCACCGGTACCGGCCCTCCGCAACAGCATCTGCTCGCAGTCGAGTTTGGCCTGCCCGTAGGCGCTGAGCGGTTGTCGGGCGGCGGAGTCCTCGGCGACCCACTGCTCGGCGGGTCGGCCGTAGGCGTCCACACTGCTCACGAAGACGAAGGGCCCGCCGCTCCAGGCGTCGACCATGGCCTCCATCGCCGCCACGTCCACCGCGGGACTGGTGAACGTGCAGGCGGCATGAATCACCGCGTCCGCGCTCTCGACGGCGGCTCGCAGTCCTCCCAGGTCGGTGAGGTCGCCCTCGACCACGTCTACGCCGTCCCCGGCCACCAGGTGTGCCGACTCCGGGCGGGCCAGCGCGAGCACGGGCCGTCCCTGGGCGGCCAGTTCACGCAGGACGAAGGCGCCGACACCGCCCGTGCCGCCGGTCACCAGCACGGTGCCCTCGCGCACGCGGCGCCTGCGGGAGGCAGGCGCTGTGACCGCGGCCGCGCGTTTCGTCTCCCGCGCGTCGAGCAGAGCTGCGAGCGCCCGCGGAGTGCGGTGCTGCATCACATCGAGGCCGGTCAGCGGCAGTTTGAGCTCGGTACGCAGCCGTTCGGCGAGCTGGACGGCGATCAGGGAGTGTCCGCCGAGGACGAAGAAGTCGTCGTCCGGCGCGGGAACCCGGCCCAGCAGCGCGGTGAACGCCGATGTCACCGCGTACGCCCGCTCACCCTGCGGCACGGGCACGGCCGGCGCCCCGGGCAACCGGGCGGCGTCCAGGGAACCGTCCGCTGTCCGGGGCATCGTGTCCAGCAGCGTCACGGCCGCCGGAACGAGTTCCCGGGGCAGGACGGACCGGAGATCGGCTCGCAGCTGAGCGGGGGAAGGGCCGCCGGTCTCCCGCAGAGCCGCATAGGCGATCAACGGGCCGCCGGACTGCTCCGGCACCGCGGCGTCGGCGACCCGAGGATGGGCGAGCAGCCGGGCCTCGGCGGGGTGGCGGTTGTCGTCGACCGCGACGGTCCGCCCGGGCAGCCGGGACAGCGGGACGTTCGGGTCGGCGGCGACCGCGGTCAGCAGAGCGCCGAAGTCGTCCGCCAGCACGTCACCCGCGTCCTCCGAGACCGCGGCCAGGCCGTACTGGACCAGGCAGGCGGGGCTGTCGGTGTCCACGAGCCCGAACGACAGGTCGAACTTGGCCTCGTCGAGGCCGACATCGACCGGCTCCGCGACCAGGCTCGGCAGCCGCAGCGCGGTCGGCTCCCGCAGGACGTCCGCGGTCACCCGCACCAGCGGCGTGCCGTCGGCGTCGCGCGCCGCGGCGCCAAGGCGCTCGAGGACGAGGTCGAAGGGAACGTCGCGGTGCTGCTGCGCCTCGAGAAGGGCGTCCCGCACCCGGTCCACGAGAGTCGTGAACTCCGGGTCGCCGGAGAGGTCCACCCGTACCGGAAGGGTGTTGACGCACAGGCCGACCAGACCGCGCATCGCCGCACCCTCACGGTGGGTGCCGGCGCAGCCGATGATCAGGTCGTCCTCGCCGGTGAACCGGTGCAGCGCGGCGAAGGCGGCCGCGAGGGACACGGCGAACAACGTGGCCCGGTGCTGCCGGCCGAGCTCGCGCAGGGCAGGCAGCACCTGGGCGTCCAACGGGGTGGTCCGTACGACGGCGGACTGTGCGCCGGCGCCGTGGGGTGGTTGCACCGGCCGCGGCAGCCGCAGCGGTGCGGCTCCGCCGAGCCGGCGCACCCAGTGCTCCAGTCCCCGCTCGAGGCGGTCGGCCGCGGCCTGCTCCCGGCGGGCGAAGTCCGCGTACTGCGGCGGCTCCTGCTGCTCGTGGGGGCGCCCGTCCGCGGCAGCCGCGTACAGCTGGGCGAGCTCGTCGGCGACGGTCTCCAACGAGCCGCCGTCGATGCTGATGTGATGGAAGGTCAGCAGGACCGTGTGGTCCAGCGGTCCGTGCCTCAGCACCAGAGCACGTGGCAGGGGACCGGCGGCCAGGTCGAACGGCCGGCGTGCCTCCTCGATGAGGGCCGCAGCGCCGTCGCCCTCGCAGTCGACGACCGCAACGGCCGTCGTCCCGGGCGCGGGCAGCACCTCCTGGTACGGAGCGTCGCCCCGCTTCACGTACCGGGTGCGCAGAATGTCGTGGCGACGTACGAGCGCGGTGAGCGCGGTGGCCAGGGCATCCAGGTCGAGCGGTCCGCGCAGCCGGGTGGCGAACGGCACGCTGTACAGCGAACCGCCCTGGCCGAGTCGGTCCATCAGCCACATACGGCGCTGCGCATGGGACAGCGGGGCGGGCGACGGTTCGGCGACGAGCGGCTCCGCAGAGTCGGCCGGGCGGTTGCCGGCGCGGGCCCGGGCCCGGCGCAGCAGTTCCTCCTGGAGCGCTGCGGAGCCGGGGGTGGTGTCACTGGCCATCGGAGTCCTCCGGCGCGTCGGATCGGAGATCGCTGTGCTGGGCCAGCAGCGCGCGCTCGACGAGCGCGGCGTGTCCGGCCACGGTGGGCGCGGCGAAGAAGTCGGGCAGGGAGATCTCGACCCCGAGCTCCTCGCGCAGGTCATCGGTGACGACCAGGGCGAGAAGGGAGTGGCCGCCGTAGGCGAGGAAGTCGGCGTCCGGACTGGTCACCTCGCAGTCGAGGCTGCGACTCCACACGTCGGCGACGGCCTGCTGGAGCGGGGTCAGCGTCTCGGCGGCGTTCCCCTCGGCGGCACCGGTGCGCAGGGCGGTGAGAGCGCGACGGTCCACCTTGCCCGAGACGGTCAGGGGCAGCCGCTCCACGAAGGTCAGCTCGTCGGGAACGAGATGGGCGGGCAACTGCTGCTCGAGTCGGCTTCTCAGCACCTCGGCGCGGGGCACCGGGCCCGGTGCGGCCACGACGAAGGCGGCCAGCCGCGCGTCGTCCTCCGCCGGCCGACGAACGGTCACGGCTGCGTCGTCCACCTCCGGCAGCTCGCGCAGCACGTGCTCGATCTCGCCCGGCTCGATGCGGAATCCGCGCACCTTCACCTGGTCGTCGGCGCGGCCGTGAAAGTCCAGCACTCCGTCCGGGCGGGCGGAGACCAGGTCGCCCGTGCGGTACAGGCGCCCCAGGGACGCGTGGTCCACGAAGCGTTCCGCCGTCAGCTCCGGACGGCCGGCGTAGCCACCTGCCAGGCGGCTGCCGCCGATCCACAGTTCACCCTGCTCGCCGTCCGCGACGGGCCGGCCGCTCGCGTCCAGAACGTGTGTGACGGCGCCCGCGACCGGGCGGCCGATCGGCACCGGACCGTCGCAGTCCGCGTCGGTCACCCGGTGTGCCGTGGCGAACGTCGTCGTCTCCGTCGGCCCGTAGCCGTTGACCAACTCCAGCCAGGGGAAGGCGCGCAGCACCGCGCGCGCATGCTGTGCGGCCATCGCTTCGCCGCCCACCACGACCGTGCGCAGCACCGAGAACAGCCGGGAGCGGCGCGCCGCGAGCTGGTGGAACAGAGCGGTGGTGAAGAACGCCACGGTCACGCCGTGCCGTTCCACCTGCCGTGCCAGATCCTCGAACGAGGGCCGCTCGACCGTGCACACCACGACAGCGGCCCCGTTGGCGAGGGCCGACCACACCTCGAAGGTGGAGGCGTCGAAGGTGGCGGGGGAGTGGAACAGCACCCGGTCGCGCGGGGTGACCGTCGCGTACTGCGGGGCGGTGACCAGCCCGGTTATGCCGCCGTGGGTGACCGTGACCCCCTTGGGGAGTCCGGTGGAGCCCGAGGTGAACAGGACGAGCGCCGTGGAGTGCGGGGCGATGTCGGCCGGAGGCAGCTCCGCGCCGCTGGTCTGCGAGGCGTCGGTCAGCAGCGGGTCGTCGGGAAGAGCCAGGGTGATTCCCGGTCTCTTGGCGACCTCGATGAGCTTGCTGTCACCGACGATCAGTGTCACACCCCCTTCGGCGAGCATCGTGTCGGTCCGCGGTCTCGGGTGCGCCGGGTCGAGCGGTACGCAGGCCGCGCCTGTCCACCACAGCGCGAGCTGGGCGACGAGAGCGCGGGCCGAGCGCGGCATCAGCAGCCCCACACGGTCACCCGGCCGTACGCCGTGCGCGTCCAGATATGTGGCAAGGCAGCGGGCGGAGGTGACCAACTGCGCGTACGTCAGCGTGGTGTCGCCGTCCATCACGGCCAGGGCGTGCGGAGTCCGTTCGGCGTGCCGCGCCACGAGAGCGGGCAGACCGGCGGCGTATGCGTGGGTGCGGTCGGCCGACATCAGGTTCTCCTTCGCGGGGTCGGTGATCGTTGTCATGTCAGGCCACCGCCGTCGCGGCAGCGGCGCGGCGCTTGTCGAGGACGGCGGCCACGGCTCGCAGGTCCGGCTGGCGGAGCAGCTCCGGCGCGCGCAGCCGTACGCCGGTCTCCTTCTCGATCGCGGTCAGCAGCCGTGACGCGACGAGTGAAGTGCCGCCCGCGGCGGCGAAGTTGTCCGCCGGGCCGATCCCGGGGGAGTCCAGCAGATCGCGCACCACGCGAAGGACCAGTCGCTCGCTGTCCGTCGCATGCTCGTCGGCAGGGACGGACACGACGGGGGCCGCGGCGCCCTCCTTCGACAGCGCGGCGCGGTCGACCTTGCCATTGGCGTCGAGCGGAAAGGAATCCACGATCCGCACCGCCGACGGCACAGCCTGTTCCGGCAGCCATGCCCGTACCGCGGACAGCAGCGCATCCGTGTCCGGTACGACGCCGGCCGCCAGGACGTACGCCACCAGACGGACGCCGCCGTCGGCGGAACGGGGCGCGGTCACGACCGCGCTGCGCACCGCCGGGTCCCGTTCGAGCGCGGCCTCCACCTCGGCCGGTTCGATCCGTACGCCGCTGATCTTCACCTGGTCGTCGAGACGGCCGAGGAACTCCAGCGTGCCGTCGTCCAGCATCCGCACCCGGTCGCCCGTGCGATACACACGGTCCACATCGACGCCCGTCGGCGGCGCGGTGAACCGGCGGTCCGTCAGCTCCGGGTCCAGATAGCCGAGCGCCAGGCAGCTGCCCGCGATGCACAGCTCTCCCGCTTCACCCCGGGGGGCGACACTGCCGTCCGTCGCCGTGACGAGGACCGTTGCGCCCGGGATCGGTGTGCCGATGGGCGGCGCGGTGTCGTCGGCCGAGTCGCCGGCGCGCATGGCGTGGGTGGTGGTGACGACGGTGGCCTCGGCCGGTCCGTAGGCGTTGTGCACCGTGGCGGTCACAGCCGCGCCGGGACGGCGGCGCATGCGGTCGCCGCCGACAACGAGGTGACGCAGCCGCAGGTCCTGGGGCCAGGGCCGGTCCAGCACCGGTTCGGCCATCGGCGTGGCGATGACGCACACCGTCACCGCCGCCTCGCGCCACCACGCGGTGAGTTCGGCGGGGTCCCAGCGGACGGCGTCCGGCGCGGGAACGAGCGCGGCACCGGAGGTCAGACCCGCCCACAGTTCCATGACGTGCGGGTCGAACGCGGCACCGATCAGCAGCGACTGACGGTCACCGGGGGCCAGCGCGGTCTCCGTGCGGTACCAGTCCAGCAACGCCGAGAGTGCGGGTTCCGCGACGGCGACGGCCTTCGGCCGGCCGGTGGAACCCGAGGTCAGCACGGCGTAGAAGGCCCCCGGCAGGGCGGGGCGCGCACCTGCGGCGGACGGAGCGAACGCGGCAACGGATGCCGGGGCAGCGTTCGTTCCCTCGCCGGGCAGCGGAAGCGGGACCTGCTCGGCGCCCTGATGACGTGCGGGCAGCACCGCCGGGTCGCCGATGAGGCAGACCACGTCGACGTCCTCGGTGACCGCCTGGACCCGGCGCTCTCCGGGACGCGGTCCCAGCGGCAGGTACACGGCGCCGATCCGCGCCAGCGCGATCGTCGTGATGACCAGACCGGCCGACCGGTCGAGGCAGACGCCGACCGTGTCGCCGGGCCCGACCCGGTCGCCGAGCACGCGGACGAGCTCGTCGGCCGCCGCGTCCAGCTGCCGGTAGCTCCACGTTCGGGTGCCGTCCACCACGGCAGGCGCCTCCGGAGTGCTGCGAACCCACTCCTCGAAACGGGAGAGCACTCCGGTCGTGGCGCCTTCGGGCAGGGGAGCGCCGTGCACCACTGCGTGCAGGCCGTTCGACGGGTTGCTCGGCATGTCGGTCATCACGACTCCTTCGATGCGGTCGTAGCGGCGGGAGCGGGCGTCGTGCCGACGGCCTCGAGGGCACGCGCCTGGTCGGCGAGCACCGGGTTCTGGAACAGCAGCCGCATCGGCGGCCGCGCTCCGATGCGCGGCTCCAGCCAGGCCGCCAACTGCGCCGCCAACAACGAGTGACCGCCGCTCCGGAAGAAGTGGGAGGCCTCGGTGAACCGGTTGTGGCCCAGGACCTCGCGCCAGCCGTCGGCGAGCAGCGCCAACGTGGGATCGGTGAAGGTCACGGGGCCGGTTTCGGGAGCGGTGTGCTCCTCGACCGGTGCGGTCGGCTGCAGTGCGGCGGCCATGCGCGTCAGTGCCTTGCGGTTCGGTTTGCCGCCGGCGAGTGTCGGCATCGCGTCCAGCCGGGCCCAGCGCGCCGGTACGAGTGCGGCGGGCAGCCGCCGGCCGAGTTCGATGTGCAGGGACTGTTCGTCGAACGGCTGCTGCGCCTCTTCGGTGTTCTCCAGGAAGCCGACCAGTCGCGGTCCGCCTGCGGCGTCCCGATCCAGTACGACGGCGCAGGAGCGGCCGCCGAGTACTGCCGAGGCGGCGGCCTCCACCTCCTCCAACTCGATGCGGTAGCCGCGCAACTTGATCTGGTGGTCGCGCCGTCCGAGGAAGTGCAGCAGACCGTCCCGGTCCCGGTAGCCGAGGTCCCCGGTGAGATAGACCCGCTCGCCGCCCAGCGCGTCGATCCGCACGAACCGGGCCGCGGTGGCCTCCGGATTGCCCACGTAGCCTTCCGCCAGACCGGCTCCGGCGATGGCCAGCTCGCCGACCCCACCGGCCGGCAGAGGACGCAGCGCCGCGTCCAGGACATGGATCCGCTCGCCGGGCAGCTCGGTGCCCAGGGGGACTTCCGCCCCGTCTGCCAGCTGCTCGCGGGTGATCTCGTACACGGTGGAGCTGATCGCGGCCTCGGTCACCCCGTAGACGTTGAGCACGGTGGCGTCCGTGTCGGCGAGGAAGGCGCGCAGCGCATCCGCCGGGATGCGTTCACCGCCCAGGAGCAGCAGCCTCGGTGCCCAGCGGGCCTCGCGCAGCACCGGCCGCAACTCCTCACGGACAGCGAGGAAGTAGCTCGTCGGAAGGTTGGCGACGGTGACCCGCGCTGCGGCGAGCAGCTCGGCGATCTCGGCACCGGTCGGCACCTCCCGCTCCGGCACGACGAGGCAGGCACCCGCGTACAGCGACGGCAGCACCTCTTCCAGCGCCACGTCGAACGACGGCTGGGCGAACAGCAGAACCCGGTCACCCACCGTCAGGCCGAACCGGCCGGCCGCACCGGTCAGATGGTTCTCCAGCGCACCCCGGCCCACCGCGACGGGCTTGGGTATGCCGGTCGAACCCGAGGTGTGGATGATGTACGCCGCACCGGGCACCTCAGCCGCCGGCCGTGCGGACGGGAAGGATCCGGCGTCGACGTACGCCGTCGGATGGTGCGCGGGCAGCGTCGCACCGGCATCGGCTGAGGTGAGGACGAGCGCCGGGGCGAGCCGGTCGAGCAGCACCTCCAGCCGGGACGCCGGGTCGGAGGGCGAGAGCGGACAGTACACGGCGCCGGTCCGCAGGCAGGCCAGCAGCGCCACGACGGAGTCGGCCCCGCGCGGCAGTACGGCCGCGACCGGCCGGCCGCCGGCCACCCCCGCGGCCCGCATGCGCTGCGCGAGAGAGGTGACCTGCTCGTTCATATCGCCGTAGGTGAGCCGACGGGCTCCGATCAGGAGCGCGGGCAGCGAAGGGTCATGGGCCGCGACCGGGTCGAGAGGACCCTCGGACACCAGGTCGGCAGGCGCCGGACTCTCGGCCGCCGCCGCCGCCGCCGCCGGCAGGGCGAGGTCGGCGAGCACGGTGGCCGGGGAGTCGAGATAGGCGCGCAGCAGGTCCAGGAACCGCTCGGCGAGAAGCTTCGCCACGTCCTCGCCGAACAGGTCGGCGTCGTAGTCCCACACGAGCGTCATACCGGGCGCGCCGTGCCGGGGCCCGACACCGCGCCGGTCGTCGGGCAGCAGCACCACATCGAGGTCGAACCGGGTGGTGCCGGTGTTGAACCCCTCGAACAGCGTGATGTCCAGGCCGGGCACCTCGATGTCGGGCAGGACGGCGTCGTGAGCGCTGAACATGACGCCGAACAGGGGGTTGTCGGCGCCCGAGGTGTGCAGCGCCAGCGCGCGGGTGAGTTCCTGGACCGGTACGTCCTGGTGCGGCAGCGCACGGATGAGGGTGTCGGTCACCTCGTCCATGGTGTCCTCGGCCGGAGCCTTCGGGTCCAGGCGCAGCCGCAGCGGGATGGTGTTGACGAACATGCCCACGGCGTCGGCGAACTGGCGCGGCCGGTTGCCGACGGCGGTGCCGACGACCATCTCGGAGCGGCCGCTGTGGCGGCGCAGGAGTTCCGCGAACAGCCCGAGCAGGGTGGAGAACGGGGTCAGGCCGCGTTCCCGGGCGTGGTCGCGCAGCCGTTCCGCGAGGTCGGCACCGATCGACTGCCGCAGTTGTCCGCCTCGGTGCCTGCGCTGCGCGCCGGGCCGGGCGAGACCGGGCAACGGCATGTCGTAGGAGGCGTCGCGCAGTTCGTCGGCCCAGTACTCCAGGCTCGCCTGCCGCTCGGCGCTCTGTGCGGCGGCGGCCGAGCTGCGCACATGGTCCGCGTAGGACGACGCGGCAGGCAGTTCGATCGGTTCACCGAGCACCCGCGCGCGGTAGACGCCGAAGACGTCGCCCAGCAGGATCGCGAAGGAGTGTCCGTCGTGGATCAGATGGTGCTCGACATGGATGAGCCGGTGCTGGTCGTCGGCGAGCCGGGCGAGTGTCCAGCGCAGCAGTGGCGCCTCGTAGGTGTCGAGCGGTGTCTCGGCCTCGGTGCGCAACAGCTGCGCGAACGCGACCTCGGGATCGGCCTCGGACCTCAGGTCCACGGTGCGCAGCCGAGGGGCACAGCTGTCGGCCACCTGTTGGGCGGGCATCGCGCCGGGCACGGCCACGAGTTCCAGACGGAGTCCTGGGTGTCGTTCGAGAGCCGCGGCGAGTCCGCCGCGCAGGGCCTCGGTGTCCAGCGTTCCCCACAGGTCGAGTGAGGCGGTGAAGTTGTAGGCGCGGCTGCCGGGTTGCACTTGTTCGTGCAGCCAGACGATCTCCTGCGAGGAGGAGAGGGGAAGCATGGGCGATCCCTGAGGTTGTCGGGTCGGGTTCTACGGATGCGGGCAGGGAACGGTCGTGTTCTCCACCCGGGTTCGCCGGTCGGTCCGCGGATCGCGCGGTGCGGCCGGACTGTTCTGTGGCTGTGGCTGTGGCTGTCGGTGTGCGGTGTGCGGTGCGTGGTGTCGCGGGTCTGCGGTGTCGCTGTCCTGCTGTGTTCAGCCGACGGTGACGTCGGATCGCGCGGCGGGCAGCGCCCGGCAGAAGGCCTCGAACCCGCTCCGGGCCTCCTGGTCCCCGAGGACCGAGCGGTCCCACACCATCCGGACGAGGACTTGTTCGCCCGGGACTCTCGTGCCCGGGGCCTGTGCACCCTGCGTGACGGACACGGCAAAGGGCGCGCGCACCGGGCGGCCGTCGATGTGGACCTCGCGGCCTGCCACTCCGCCCAGGTTCAGCGGTGCACGCCCCCGTGTGTCGTCCACGGTGAGAAGGCCGTCCAGCCGTCCGGACCACAGTGCGCCGGCCGACCTGGCGGCGTGCACGACCTCGTCGAAGGGGGCGTCGGCCCTGTCCAGGTCGTCCCACCAGTCGGTGGTCGTCGCCTCCACGTCGTTGTCCGCGGCGTCGGTCCCGGCGGGGAAGACGACGGTGTTGAGGAAACAGCCGAGCACCGGTGCGGCGGTCGCGGGCCGGCCACCCCACGGGTATCCGACCGGCGGAACATGACCCGCTCCGTACAGGACGCGGGCCGTCTCCCGGCAGGCCTCGAGCAGGGACGGGAACGGCACACCGCCGTCCGGCGCGGGCAGCCGCAGTTCGGCAGACCCGGTGGGCAGCGCGGCGGTGGAGGCGGTGCGCGGCCGGGGGAGCGGTGCGCGTTCCCGTACGGTGCGCAGCCGCTCGCCCCAGTAGGCGAGCGCGGCAGCCGAACTCGCGCGCTCCTCGGCGTCCAGCTGCAGCATGACCGCTTCCCGGTAGGCCGCGAGCTCGGCATCGGCCTGGGCGGGCGCGACTCCTTCCGGACCGGCCCCGTCGCGGTAGGCGTCACTCAGCTCGTCGACGATGCGTGCCAGGGACTGGCCGTCGCATGCGGTGTGGTCCAGCACGACAGCGAGCACCTCTTCCCCGGCACCCGGTCCGTCCGCGGCCAGGAAGAGCCGCATCGGTGACCCTTCCGGGGCCCACGTGCCCAGAGCTCTGCGCAGCGCATCCGCCGCGACCTCCCCGGGGACCGGCACGAGGCGCTCCACCGGTACGTCCGGCGCCGCCAGGCGCAGTACGGGTGTGCCGCGTACGACCTCGGGGTGGGCACGGAGCACCGGATGCCGGGCGGCCAGCATGTTGGCGGCCGCCCGCAGCCGTTCGAGGTCGACGGTGCCACGGGGAAAGGCGAAGAACATCGGGACGATGTCGGGGCGGCCGGCGGGGTCCAGGGAACGTACGAGGACGAAGCGCCGCTGGGCTCCGGTGACGGGCAGGAGCCCGGTTCCCGTGTGGTCGTCGGCGATGCGCCGGAAGCGGGTCAGGTACTGGCCGGTGATGCTTCGGTGCACGTGGTCCTCTCTCTCGTGGCCGCGCGCACGACCCGCCCGACGGCGGTCGGGCGGGGTCGTGACGGGAAGGGCGGATGCCGGAACAGGGCTCGGTTCAGCCCACGGTGACGGGTTCGCTGTCGCTGCCGCGTGTGTCGGGGTCGTCAGGGGCGCGGTCGTCGGGCGCGGCCGGAAGATCGCGCATGCGTCGCAGCGGGGAGCAGAGCAGCGGAAGGGGCACGACGAGGAATCCGATCGCGCAGACCCACAGTGCGGCGCGTGCCCCGAAGGCGCCCGCGAGGGCGCCGCCCACGACGGCACCGAGCGGCAGAGTGCCCCACACCAGGAAGCGCAGGGTGGCGTTCATCCGGCCGAGAAGCCGGGGCGGGCAGAGCGTCTGGCGGAAGCTGACCTGGGCGACGTTGTAGACGACGGCGCCGAACGAGACCACGCCGGAGCCGATGGCGAACAGGGCGGCGGTGGCCCCGCGGCCGGACAGCGGCCACAACAGTGCGAACGGGCCGGTGGCGAGGGCGGAGAGCCAGATGATGCGGGCCTGCCCGATGCGGCCGGCGAGGGTGCCGGCGCTCAGCGCGCCGAGGAGGCCGCCGACGGCGGAGGCGGAGAGCATCAGGCCGACGGCGCCCGGTTCCAGGCCGATCACCCGTACCAGGAAGATGGTCTGAGTGGCCATCAGCATGGCGATGAAGAAGTTGCCCAGACCCGTGGTCGCGGCGATGACACGCAGCAGCGGGTGACCGAGGACGAATCGCAGGCCTTCCGCGATGTCCTTGCGCAGCGATGTGCCCGCAACCGGTTCGGGACGGCTCTCGGGAGGCCGCTTCATGGCCAGCAGGAACAGTGCGGACACGGCGTAGCCGATGGCGTCGGCCACGATCGCCAGATGTGCGCCGACGAGCTGCACCAGTCCGCCGCCGAGCCCCGGCCCCGCGACCTGGGCCGAGGAGCGGACGGTCTCCAGTGCACCGTTGCCCGCCATCAGCTGCTCCTTGGGCAGCAGTTCGGGCAGGTAGCTCTGGTGGGCCACGTCGAAGAAGACCGTGGCCGCTCCGGTGATCAGAGCGACGACGTACAGCTGCGCCATGGTCAGGACGCCGGTCACGCCCGCCAGCGGGACGCTGGCCATGGCCACGGCGCGCACCGCATCCGCACGGATCATCAGCGGGAGCTTGCGCATCCGGTCGACCCAGGCGCCGGCCGGCAGCCCGATCAGGAGAAACGCCGCAGTCTCGGCGGCTGTCAGCAGGCCCACCTCGAACGCGGGCGCCTTCAGCACGAGTACCGCGACCAACGGCAGTGCGACCAGCGTGACTTGGGCGCCGGCCTGCCCGGCGGCGGCGCCGGCGAGCAGGAGGCGGAAGTCGCGCATGCGCAGCGGACCGCCGGCGGCGACAGGAGGTGGTGAAGGGGCCATGCGGCAGACCTTCACCGCCGACCCGATCAGGAGTCAAAACACAAACGCCACTTTCGGTCGTTTCTTCCGCGCTTTCTCCATCGGATCCGTAAATTCTCCGTCGAAGAGTGGCAACGCCGGGATGAATGCGTCACGTTGCGGTCGCCCGGCGGGAGGATCCCTGCAGGGCCTGTACGGGTACATCGCTACCGATCCCGCTCAGGGCCCCACGAATCGCACCTCTGACCGAAAATAGTCGCCTGGTCACCCTCGGTGCCGATGGAGCCTGCGCCAGCCGGTATAGGCGCTTCGTCCTTGCCGGGGGTCGGCGTCCGTTCGTACCGGGGGAGTGCAGAATGTGCGGGTGCCTCTCCCCAGCGACATCGAACCCCTCGCCCGCGTCACCGGCGGACGCCGAACGGCGCCCCACCGGGCCGCCGGGCCGCGATAGGGCGCCCGGCATGGACTACCCAGCGGTCCTGGAACAGATCGTGCGGGACATCGCACCGCAGGTCGGCGGCGGCCGGCCCGCCGAATACATCCCGGCTCTGGCCAGTGTCGACCCGAGCCTGTTCGGCATGGCCATCGCCGAGGTGGACGGCACCGTCCACGGCGTGGGGGACTGGCAGCGTCCCTTCTCCACCCAGTCGATCACCAAGGTCTTCACCCTGGCGCTGGCGCTGGCCCATGGAGGAGACGGCCTCTGGGCGCGCGTCGGCCGCGAGCCCTCCGGCAACCCCTTCAACTCCCTGGTGCAGCTGGAGTACGAGAACGGCATCCCGCGCAATCCGTTCATCAACGCCGGCGCCCTCGTGGTCACCGACCAGCTGCTGACCCTGAACGGGGACGCCAGTAACGATCTCCTCGACTTCCTGCGACGGGAGAGCGGCAATCCGCGGCTGGGGTTCGACGCACAGGTCGCCGAGTCCGAGTCGGAGTTCGGCGACCGCAACGCCGCACTGGCCCACTTCATGGCCAGCTACGGCAACATCGCCAACCCCGTCCCCACGCTGCTCGAGCACTACTTCCGGCAGTGCTCGATCGAGATGAGCTGCGCCGATCTGGCGCTCGCCTGCCGGTTCCTCGCCCGGCACGGGCTGCGCGCCGACAACACCCGGCTGCTCACCCGCAGCGAGGCCAAACAGATCAACGCGGTGATGCTCACGTGCGGCACCTACGACGCCGCCGGCGAGTTCGCCTACCGGGTGGGACTGCCGGGCAAGAGCGGAGTCGGCGGCGGAATCGTCGCCGTCGTACCGGGACACTGCACGCTCTGTGTATGGAGTCCCGGCCTGGACGCGCGCGGCAACTCGGTCGCGGGTGTCGCGGCGCTGGACCGCTTCACGACCCTGACCGGACTCTCGGTCTTCTGACCGCGGCGCCGCGAACCGGCCGGGAGTGCGCGAACGCGATCAGGAACGCGGCCGGCGGGGCTCCTCGCCGCGCTCCGCGTTCTTCTCCTTGATACGCGCCGCTTCCTTGCGCACATCCGCCTGGACGGCACGCTCCTGCTGCAGCCACTCGGGCTGGTCCTGCTTCAGCGCTTCGATCTGCTCCGTGGTGAGCGCCTCGGTGATGCCACCGCGCGCCAGGCCCGAGATGGAGATGCCCAGCTTGGCCGCGACCACCGGACGGGGGTGCGGACCGTTGCGTCGCAGCTCCTGCAGCCACTCGGGCGGATCGGCCTGCAGGGCATTCAGGTCATTGCGCGAGACGACGCCCTCCTGGAACTCGGTGGGGGTGGCCTCGAGGTACACACCCAGTTTCTTCGCCGCGGTGGCGGGCTTCATGGTCTGGGTGGTCTTGTGCGACGTCATGGAGTCAAGAGTATCGAGCGTGTGCGGCACCTCCGACCACGCCCGGTAACCTGGCGGAGTGACAGGCTCGGATGCATCTCCTTCGTTCCGGCTCGCCTATGTCCCGGGAGTGACGCCCACCAAGTGGGTGCGGATCTGGAACGAGCGACTGCCCGACGTCCCCCTCGCTCTCGTCGCGGTGTCCCCCGCGGAGGCATTCGACCTGCTGCGCGGCGGAGATGCCGACGCGGGCTTCGTGCGGCTGCCCGTCGACCGTACGGACCTCAGCGCCATCCCCCTCTACACCGAGACGACGGTCGTCGTGATCCCGAAGGATCACCTCGTGGCAGCGGTCGACGAGGTGTCCCTCGAGGATCTGGCGGACGACATCGTGCTGCACCCCCTGGACGACACCCTCGACTGGGAGCGTCTGCCGGGCCGGCCCGCGATCGAGCGTCCCGCCACCACGGCGGACGCCATCGAGCTGGTGGCCGCCGGAGTGGGCCTGCTCCTCGTCCCGCAGTCGCTCGCCCGACTGCATCACCGCAAGGATCTCACCTACCGGCCGGTGACCGACGCCCCCGAGTCCCGTATCGCGCTGTCCTGGCCCGAGGACAGGACCACCGATCTGGTGGAGGACTTCATCGGGATCGTCCGCGGCCGGACGGTCAACAGCTCGCGGGGCCGCGCCACGACCCCGGCCCAGCCGAAGGGCAAGCGCCCGGAGGCGGGCAGCGCCCGGCGGAAGCCGCCGGCCGGGAAGGCGACCGGCAAGAACCCGCGAAGCGGATCCGGCGGATCCAAGGGCGGCAAGCGCGGAAAGCCTCGCCGCAGGTCGTAGCGGCGCGGCGGACAGCGGACCGCGCCGGACCGGCTGCGGCCGCCCGCATACACCGGTGCTCGTGAGCGTGTCGTCGAGCTCGAGCGGCCCGGTGTCTGCTCAGACTTGCGCATGCCCGAAGGGACGCTCTCCTCCGAACCGGTCGAGCCCACCGAACTGCGTGAGACCGTGATCATGGCCGCGCTCACCGTGGTCGCGGGAGCGGTGGACGCCATCAGCTTTCTGACCATGGGGCACGTGTTCGCGGCGCTCACGACAGGCAATCTGCTGTTCATGTCCTTCGCCATGGCCGGGGAGGGCCAGGTACCCGTCGCCCGGCCCGCCGCAGCCCTGATCATGTTCGCCTTCGGTGTCGCCGTGACCTCCGCCGTGGCCCATCGGCTCACCGGGCGGGAGCGTCACTGGTTCCCCGCCGCGCTCGGAGCCGAGGCGCTGCTTCTCGGGGCGGCGGGCGCCCTGGCCTTGTGGCAGCACGGAACAGGGTCGCTGACCTACGACCCGGATCTGGGGGTCATCGCCATCGTCGGCTTCGCCATGGGCGCGCGGGCCGCCAC
The DNA here is from genome assembly GCA_963836215.1 of uncultured Actinomycetota bacterium. GTDB lineage: Bacteria > Actinomycetota > Actinomycetes > Streptomycetales > Streptomycetaceae > Streptomyces. The sequence goes on along the minus strand of CAWIIU010000005.1, from coordinate 390,793 downwards.
GATGCTGCTGGCGGGTGTACCGGAGATGCCGACGCTGCTCGTCCAGATGTCCCTGGTGAAGCTGGTCGCGGATGTCGTCACGAAACCACAGGCCCTCTTCGGCGAGGATGCGGCCCCGCAACGGCTCGGACACGTCCGCCTCGCCACGACAGTGGGCGGAATGATCCTGGGAGGGGCGCTGGGCACACTGATGGTGCCGTGGGGCACCGGGCGTGCGCTGCTCGCCGTCGCCGCGGCCGTACTGCTGCTGTCGGCCGTGCACCTCCTCGCGCGCCGCCCGCCGGATTCCGGTGGCGCGACGGAAACGCGGTAGCGCGACCGGCCGCCGTTGGTGACGATCTCGCCATGCAGACCTTCCTGGAAACGGACCGCCTCGTACTGCGCCCGTTCACCGAGTCCGACGACGAGCGCCTGCTCGCCCTGGACAACGCACCCGACGTCATGCGCTTCATCAACGGCGGACGGCCGACGGATCTCGAGACGATCCGGGCAGAGACGCTGCCGCGGCTCCTGCACGACCATCCGTGCTTCGGAACCCGCGGCTGCTGGGCCGCGGAGGAGAAGGCCACCGGATCGTTCCTGGGCTGGTTCGAGTTCCGCCCCCTGGACGACCGCGATGCGGCCGTGGTGGAACTCGGCTACCGCCTGAACCGCAACGCCTGGGGCAAGGGTTATGCCACGGAAGGGTCGCGAGCCCTCATCCGTGAGGGGTTCTCGAGCCTCGGAGTGGAGCGGGTCACCGCCAACACCATGGCCGTCAACACCCGGTCCCGTCGGGTGATGGAGAAGGCCGGGCTCACCTTCTCGCGGAGCTTCACCGGGGAGTGGCCGGACCCGATCGAGGGCTCGGAGCAGGGCGAAGTCGAGTACGAACTCACGCGCGCCGCATGGCAGGCACGGCAGGGGACCGCATGAGGCCATCCCTCTGCGGTGGTTCGTCCTGCGGGGCCGAGGGCCGTCGGCGGTAGGGGATCCTGTGCAGGCCCTTGACAAGAGCAATGGTCTGGACCAGCTTGTACGTGCAGCGGTGGCCACCGTTCCGCATCGCACAGTTCCCCCACTCCACACGCCGTGTGTGCACGCCGAGTTGTCCTGCGTGCTTGCGGCGTGCTCCCCCCACGGAGGCCCAGCAGTGCACAGAAAAGTACGTCCCCTCCCGCTGAAGGTCCTGCTCGCGGTCGGTGTTCTCGCAGCCGCCGGCATAGCGATACCCGCGGCCAACGCCACGGACGAGGTGCGGGTGCAGAAGGATTCGACGGCCGCCGCGGTACCCGCGCACGCCGTCACCGGCTACTGGCAGAACTTCAACAACGGGGCGACGGTCCAGACTCTGGCGGAGGTTCCCGACCAGTACGACATCATCGCGGTCTCGTTCGCAGACGCGACGGGGACCCCCGGTCAGGTCACCTTCAATCTCGACTCGGCCGGCCTCGGCGGTTACACGGTCGACCAGTTCAAGGCCGACATCGCCGCGAAGAAGGCCGCCGGCAAGTCGGTGATCATCTCCATCGGTGGTGAGAAGGGCACCGTCGCGGTCAACGACGACGCCTCGGCGCAGGCGTTCGCCGACTCGGTGCACGGGCTGATGGAGGAGTACGGGTTCGACGGCGTCGACATCGACCTGGAGAACGGCGTCAACTCGACCTACATGACGAAGGGCCTCAAGTCGCTGTCCGGGAAGGCCGGTTCGGGCCTCGTCCTGACGATGGCACCGCAGACCATCGACATGCAGAACACCGGAACCGAGTACTTCAAGACGGCGCTGAACGTGAAGGACATCCTCACGGTCGTCAACATGCAGTACTACAACAGCGGTTCGATGCTCGGCTGCGACGGAAAGGTCTACTCCCAGGGATCCGTCGACTTCCTCACCGGCCTCGCCTGCATCCAGCTCGAAGGCGGCCTCGCCCCGTCCCAGGTCGGCATCGGTGTGCCGGCCTCCACCCGGGGCGCGGGCAGTGGCTATGTCGAGCCGTCCGTGGTGAACAACGCCCTGGACTGCCTGACGCAGGGCACCAACTGCGGCTCGTTCAAGCCGTCGAAGACCTACCCGGGCCTGCGCGGCGCGATGACGTGGTCCACGAACTGGGACGCGACGGCCGGCAACGCCTGGTCCAACGCCGTGGGCCCGCACGTCCACAGCCTCCCGTAGCGCGACGGAGAGCCGCACAACAGCAGCGCCGCCGGATCCCGGCGGCGCTGCTGTGACGATTCAGGAACGCTTGAGCGCGGCGTCCATGTAGGACCGCCAGATCTCCGTCGGCAGCGAACCGCCGGTGACCCGACCCCCGGTGCCCTGCAGTGCCAGGAACTGGCGGGACCTGGCCGTCGGGTCGACCGCCTTGCGCTCGCCCTTGCCCTGCTCCGCCTTTCCCGCCGGGTCGCGCACACCGTCCCGAAGGGCAGCCGCAAGGACGAACGGGGTGAACGCCGACCCCGCCTGCACACCCGTCGTGTCCGCGTTGCTGGTTGGGTGCCGGGTCGCGTCCTCGCCGCCGTAGACGGCGACGATCGCTCCGGTGGCCGGGTCGACCGAGGCACCGCCGAACTGCACATGTGTGTCCGTGTGCGGGCGCTTGGCAGGATCGATGTGCGCCTGGCGGGCCTGCTGCACGGCCTTGGCGAGCACCGCGACCTTCCTCTTGTCGAAGGTCGTGTGGATCTCGTAGCCGCCATGAGCGAGATCTTCGGCCTTGACGCCCTGGGTGTTGGTCTTCAGGAAGGACGACTTTGCGAGGTCCACCAGATAGCCGACCTGTCCGGCGAGCTGCGCATGCCGCGCCGGTTTCAGCAGCGTCGGGAATCGGGTGAACTTCGATCGTTCACCGGCGGACAGATGGCCGTCCTTGACCATCTCGTCCAGGACCCATGCCCAACGCTGCTGGACGCGGGCCGTGTTGGCGGCGGGTGTCGCCGAGGGGTCGACCGTGACGGCCCCGGCGGGGTCGTAGCGGTTCGGATCCTTCAGCAGCGACACCAGGAACGCGCACTCACCGGGATCGAGCTGCCTCGCGTCCTTCCCGTAGTAGGTACGGGCCGCGGCCTGGATGCCGTAGGCGCCGCGGCCGTAGTACGACGCATTGAGGTATCCGGAAAGAATGTCGGCCTTGTCCAGCCGGCTGCCCACCTTGGCGGACACCACGAGCTCCTGGAACCTGCCGGTCAGGGTGTCCGAGCCGCCCGGCGAGCGCGTCGTCCTCACGTACTGCTGCGTGATCGTGGCGCCGCCCTGGGATTCCTTACCGCGGAGCGTGTCCAGCATCGCCCGGCCGACAGACTTGGCATCAATGCCCGCGTCGGTCATGAACGTCTTGTTCTCCGCCGAGATCACCGCGTGCTGCATGGCCAGAGGTATCTGTTCGACCGAGATGATCTGTCGGTTGACCTCACCGCCGGTGGCGGCCATCTGTGAACCGTCCGCCCAGTAGTACGTGTTGCTCTGGGCCTGAGCCGCCCTGGTGGGGTCCGGAATGTCGACCATCGCGTAGGCCGCGGTCACAGCGGCCAGAATGCTGCCGACGAACCCCAGACACAGAGTGGTGACCAGCTTCCACGAGGGCACCCACCGCCGCCATCCGTTCCTGTCGCGGCGTGGGTAGTCGACCCGGCGCTTGCGGGCAGACCGTTGCGTACGGGCGTCGGAGTCGGGGCCGCTGCCGACGCCGTCCTCGCTCCCGCGATCGTCGCCTGCCTGCTCGTCCGTGCTCACTGCATCCACTCCCGTTCGTCGACCCGACCGGTTCGCAGCTCCGCGGAGGGGAGTGGCGCGACGGTGTCGGGCGCGCAACATCACGTCGTCCGGGGGCCGTTCGCCCCTCGGAGCCCGCGCTGCGCGTCTTCCAGGGTCCCCTGTGATCCCTGTGGCGGGGATCGTACAGGGTGGTCAGGACCTGGCCGTCGGCGTCCCGGAGCTGGGCAGAAGCCGCGCTTCCCGGCGCGCGGACGGTTGACGCGTCCGGGCCGGACGGTGACACTTCTGAGGACGGTGCCGAAGTAGCGGACTGCGGGAGGCGCTGTGGGACCGGCCCGCCGTTCATCATCCGCTCCGAAGCCGCCGCGCCGCTGTCTGACGCGGCGCCTGCACATCGACCTGCTGCGCCTGCGCAGGGACTGCGCGACTGCCTGCTGATCCTCCCGGGTACAGCCGAGCAGCGGCCACGCACCGGGAAGTGGACTCAGCGCGACGCCTGTTGTCGTCCTCGACTCGTCCCGCGCACCGAGTGAACCGGGACGTCGTCCTGTCCTTCGGAGAGCCATGTCCCAGCAGACCTTCGCATCGCGCACGCAGGCACCCGACCACCGCGGACGGATCGGCGCCCGCCTCGCCGGCGGCTTCTATCCGGAACCGCACCGCTACGAGTTGTACGTCTCAGAAGGATGTCCGCAGTCGCTGCGCGTCCTCACCACGCTCGAACTCCTCGGGCTGGGGGAGTCCATCGCCAGCACCTGTCTCACCGGACTCGACGGCGACCCGGGCCGCACGGCGCTGGCCAGGGCCTACGAGGCGAGCGGACATCACCACGACGGGCCGCTCACCACACCGGCTCTCTGCGACAGATGGACCGGACGCGTCGTGAGCAACCACACGGACGACATCCTGCGTGACATCGTCTGCCTGTTCGGAGAGTCGGCGATCGGCCGGGACCTCGCCCCGTGGCCGGCGGCCCTGGCACGTGAGATCGATTCCCTGGCCCGGCTGCCAGACGGTGCGCTGTCGCCGTCGGCCGTCCAGGACCTGCTGGAGCGGCAGCTGCGTGACCAGCCGTATGTGCTGGGCGACAGCGTGACGCTGGCGGATGTCGACGTCTGGGTCCACCTGATCCACGGGGAGGGCGGGCCGCTCGATGCCGGGAACCATCCCCGCCTGTGCGCATACGCGCGACGCCTCGGTGCGCACCCGGCGTTCCGGGGTGGGCAGAAGGTCGTGGTGTCGTAGCGGCCCGGGAGTGCGGCCGCGGTGCGGTGCGTGTCGCCGTCGTACCGCACGAGATGGGTGACCGGTTCTGCCCCGCGCGGTCGGCGCCGGCTGGGACCTGGCAGTCCTCGCGGAGGGCGAACAGGCGTTGGTGTCCGTAGCGGTCGCCGAGACGGCCGGCCAGGACGAGGAGGCTCGCGACGGCGATCAGATATCCCGTACTGGTCCACTGGACTTCGGCGAATGAGGCGCCGAGATCCCATTGCACCATGGGCTGGGCGACGGTGAGTGCGGTGCCGTCCACGGCGACGACCACGGCTCCGGTGATGCTCCCGGCGAGGATTCGGCGGTGGCGCGGCGTGTTCATCGCGCGGGTCCGAGATGGGCGTCGAGCGCCGCGCGGAGCAGCGGCTCGACGTCGTCCCTGCCGGTGGCGAGGGGCAGGCTGCCCCATTGCCACAGCTGCGCGATGCCGTGCACGTTCGCCCACAGCGCGCCCGCCACGATCTCCGGCACGTGCCCGCCGTCCCCCGGACGCGCCTGGGCGACGAGCCCCGTCAGCAGTGAGAAGAGCGGCAGGCTGGTGTCGCGCAGTCCCAGGTGGTTGCTCTCCAGCAGATCGTGACGGCACATCAGCTCGAACATGCCGCGGTTGGTGAGCGCGAAGTCCAGGTAGGCGTGGCACAGCGCGGCGAGCTGCTCCCGGGGGGTGTCTTCGCTCCGCGCTGCGAGAACGTCGGCGGCGCGGGCCGCGAGCTGCTCGAAGCCCTGTCGGGCGATGGCCGACAGCAGAGAAAGGTGGGTGGGGAAGTACCGGCGGGGCGCTCCGTGCGACACACCCGCCCGGCGCGCGATCTCGCGCAATGAGGCAGCTCCCACGCCTTCTTGGGCCACCAGCTCGGTTGCGGCCTGGATCAGGCGGGTGCGGGCGTCGGCATCGTTCTGAGGCATAGACAGTGTCTACCATTCGCGAGTAGACACTGTCTACTCGCCGCGTGCGGGCATCGCTGATGCTTTTGGGCCTTTTTGTGGCTGAAAGCCGGGACTTGTACAACTCAGGTGTCGTTCGTCAGTCTCACTGTGCGTACGGGGAAGTCATCGATGGCGGGGAGCAGTTCATGAGGCGTATGTGGACAGCGGGCGTGGCGCTTGCGCTGGCCGGAGCGGGGCTGGTGAGTGCGGCGGGACCGGCAGGAGCCGCGTCGCAGCGGACGGAGGCTGCCGCGCCGGCCGCCGCGTGCTCGACCGTCTGGGGCAGTACCGTCAAGTCGGCCCTGGACACGGACGCGAAGCCACTGAGGAACATCACGACGAGTCAGAGCGCCTGCTACGACCGCATGGTCTTCGACATCAAGGGAGCCACGGGCAAGCTCGGTTACTACGTCGGCTATGTGGATGCGTTCCATCAGGACGGCTCCGGCGATCCGATACCGGTCGCAGGCGGCGCCATCCTCGAGGTCTATGTGTCCGCCCCCAGCTACGACCCGATGACGATGCGTCAGACCTATGGAGGGCGGGCCGGGAAACCCCTGCCGGGCGTGGACGTGACCGGGTACAAGACCTTCCGGGACACCAAGTACGGAGCGAGCTTCGAAGGGCGTACGCAGGTCGGGCTCGGCGTCCGGGCCAGGCTGCCGTTCCGGGTGCTCCAGTCCGGGGACAAGCTGATCGTGGACGTGGCCCACAAGTGGTGATCGGCCATGTGGTGATCCGCACCGCCGTTGGACGCCCCTGCCGGGCGTGACGGGGGGCGCACGTCGGCCGGGCCGGGAGCGACTGCCCGCATGGGGTCGGCCCGGCCCGTGCGGCGGTTGCTGACCGTGGGGAAGGTGGCGGCGCTCAGCGGCGGCTCCGCCGGGCCACCTGCGCGACGCTCACAGCTCCTCGCTGCCTTCGACGAACGTGCGCATCACTTCGATGTCCCCGATACGGGACGTGGGGACGCTGTGAGGGTCGTCGCCCAGGACGACGAGATCCGCCCGCTTGCCCGAGGTGAGGCTGCCCGCGCTGTCCTCCCAGTGGCAGGCGTGGGCCGCGTCCACGGTGTACGCGCGCAACGCCTCGTCCACGCTGATGTTTTCGGCCACCCCGATCACCTGTCCCGACTCCGAGGCCCGCTCCACCATGAACTGGATGGCGCGCAGCGGGGCGCCGTCGGCGACAGGGCGGTCCGAACTCCCCACCAGGCGGATGCCGTGGTCCAGGAAACCCCGGCCGCGATAGAGCCACGGAGCCCGCTCCTCGCCCATGATCGCGGCGTAGTCGTCGCCGAAGTACCGCAGAAAGCTGGGCTGGATGACGGCGGTGGCTCCCACCGCGGCGAACCGCGGCAGCTGGTCCGGGCGGACGAGGCCGGCGTGTTCGATGCGGTGCCGAGCGTGAGGGCGGGGGTGCATGCCCTGCGCCTTCTCCAGGGCGTCGAGCGCGACGTCCACAGCGCGGTCGCCGATCGCGTGCACGGCCAGTTGCCACCCCGCCAGATGGCCCCGGACGATCGTGTCCTCCAGCTGTTCGGCCGGCATCTGGAGCTGACCGGCCGACGTCGTGCCCCGGTAGGGCCCGGTCAGTGCGGCGGTACGCGCCATCATGCCGCCGTCGGTGAAGACTTTCAGGGCGCCGAGCGAGAGCCGACCGTCTCCGAAGCCGGTGCGCAGCCCCAGCCCGAAGGCATGGGACGTCAGGTCCTCGTGCGCGGTGGTGACGGGCTTCAGGGCGTCCGCCGCGATCATCAGTTGCAGCCGGATGGGCAACCGGCCCGACGCGTGGGCGAGTTGGTAGGCGGCAGCTTCCACGGGACTGTGGGCGAACAGCTCGCTGCCGATGCCCGCCTCGGCGCACGCCGTCACCCCCTCGGCGCGGCAGATCCGCGCGGCCGTCTCGATCGCGGCGGCGAGCTCGGTGAGGGAGTGCGGCGGCCTCAGTCGCAACGCCGCCCCCATGGCCTCCTCCGCCAGGAAGCCGTACGTGTGCGGGACTTCCTCGGGGAGCATCTCCAGGACGGCGGTGTTCACCAGGCAGGCATGGCCCGAGATGTGTCCCAGGTACACCTTGCGTCCCTGGCTCACGGCGTCCAGTTCCTTTGCCCCCAGTGGCCGGTCGAGGAGGCGCTGGTCGTACCCGCCCAGGTCGACCCAGCTGCCCGGCGGCGACTCGGCCACGGCGCGCGAGACGACCTCGAGGATGTCGTCGACCCGCAGGCTGGGGGCGACGCTCGGCGCCTGCGCCTTGAGTCCTGTCCAGGCGAGGTGTACATGGCTGTCGATGAAGCCCGGGAGTACGGTCGCCCCCTCGAGGTCCAGCACGCGCCGGGCGGGCATTCCGGCCACTTCCTCGTCCAGTCCCACGATGCGTCCCTGCCATATGCCTATCTCGCGTGCGGCGGGGCGGTCGGGATTCATCGTGATGACACGGGCGTCGGTCAACCTGGTGCAGAGCACGGGCAGATCCTCTCCTTCGAACGCGCGCGCCATCTCTCCGGACGATGCTTAGGTGAGGCTAACCTAAGAAGGTGTTGGTGAGTGGGCGAGCGACGAGCTGACCCCGCGAACCGGCTGGAGTCGTGGGCAGATCGTGTGATGGCGGACCTGGACGCGCAAGAGGACCTCGACCGGGCTCTGCTCCGCGCCCTGCGGTACAGCCCGAGTCTGCGCGAGGAGACCGCCGCGCGGATGGCCGACGCTGTCCGGGCGGCCGCGCTCGGGCTGGGCCCGGCCGGCTGCGCGGTGGCGGCGGGCGTGTCCGAGCGGCTGTTGGGCGCCTGGCAGGCGCAGGACCCCTCCTTCGCCGCGGCCATGGCCGCGGCGACCTCGATGGCCCGGGCCCATGCACCCGACTCTGGCGTTCCGCTGAATCCGGCCTCTCTGCGGGTGCTGCTGAAAGCGGTGCGGGGCGGAGGGCTGTACGGTCCCGCGGCCGCGCTCGCCGGAATGTCGGGACGCGCGTTCTACCGGCTGCGCAGGGAGATTCCGGAAGTCGGAGCGCTGGTCGCGGCCGCCAGACGGGCACGGCCGAAGAAGGCCGACCGACGCAGGAAGTCCAGGTACGAGTACCACTACCGGCTGGTCCGCGTCGACGGCGGAGAGGGCGCCCGGGCCGATCCGGGCTCCGCCCGCCCGGGGCGCCTCTGAGGTTCCGGGCCCGGTACCTTCCCCGCAACCGCCGAGCGCGGTCGTCTTTGTCGAAGGGTGGCCCATCGACCGCTGGTTAGTCTAGCCTTACCTAAGTTCTCGTGCTCGTTACCAGGGCACTGCCAAGCAGGTCCGGAGGGGTGCGGTGGGGGCAACAGGCCCGTCAGGGCGGCATGTTCTGCGGCGCGCCGTCGGAAGGCAGCGCCGGGACGTCGCCCTCGGTTCACTGCTCGGGGCAGGGCATCAGGCGGGTGAAGCCCTCGTTCCGGTGCTCATCGGCGTCGTGATCGACCAGGGTGTTGCCAAGAGCGACACGGGTGGACTCCTCCTGGGGCTCGCGGCGTTGGCGGTCGTCTACGTCGGACTGTCCTTCAGCTTCCGCTTCGGCGCCCGCGCCGGAGAGCGCGCCGCCGAGACGTCCGCGCACCGCCTCAGGACCGAACTTGTCGGCCGGATCCTCTCTCCGGCGGGCGGCGCGGACAGCGGACGGCTTCCCGGAGAGCTCACGAACATCGCCACCGAGGACGCGAAGCGGGTCGGCGCCGTCAACATGGCCGTCATCGTCGGCATCTCGGCGATGACCGGACTCCTCGTCAGCGCGGTGGTCCTCGTACGGATCTCGCTGCCGCTCGGTCTGGTGGTGCTCCTCGGCACCCCCCTGCTGCTGTGGCTCGGCCATCTGCTCAGCAAGCCGCTGGAGCGCCGCAGCGAGGCCGAACAGGAGTGTGCCGCACAGGCGTCGGGCATCGCCGCCGACCTGGTGGCAGGCCTTCGGGTGCTCAAGGGCATCGGCGTGGAATCCGCCGCCGTCGGACGCTACCGCCGCACGAGCGACGCCTCCCTCACCGCCACCCTGCGCGCCGCGCGGGCCCGCGCCTGGCAGAACGGAATGGTGCTCACCCTCACCGGCGTGTTCATCGCCGTCGTCGCTCTCGTCGGCGGACGTCTCGCCACACAGGGCGACATCAGCCTCGGCGAGCTGGTATCGGCCGTCGGACTCGCCCTGTTCCTCCTCGGCCCGCTCTCGGAATTCTCCTGGGTGAACTCCGAACTCGCGCAAGGGCGCGCGTCCGCGGCCCGGATCGCCGAAGTGCTCGCCGCGGACGCGGCGGTGCTCCCGGGCGGCGGACAACTGCCGCAGCCCCTCGACGGCGGAATCCGTCTGCGCGGCGTCTCCTACGGCACCCTCAAGGATCTCGACCTCGACATCGCACCGGGTGACATCGTCGGCGTGGTCACCCCCGACCCGGCCGACGCGACAGCGCTCCTGAGCTGCCTGGCACGCCGAGCCGACCCCGACCACGGCACGGTCGAACTGGACGGAGTGCCGCTCACCGACCTCGACCCCGCGGACATCCGTACCGCGATCCTGGTCGCCGAACACGACGCCGACCTCTTCGAGGGCACCCTCATCTCCAACGTCTCGGCCGCGGCGCCCCCCGCGTTCGACATCGGGCCGGCACTCGCCGCGTCGGGTGCCGACGAGGTCGCCCGGACACTGCCCCAGGGCGGCGACACGGTGGTGACCGAGCGCGGGCGCTCGCTCTCCGGAGGCCAGCGGCAGCGGGTGGCGCTCGCCCGTGCGTTGGCGGCCGACACCCCCGTCCTGGTGGTGCACGACCCGGCCACCGCGGTCGACGCGGTCACCGAGGCCAGGATCGCGGCCGGAATCCGGGAGATGCGGGGGCATCGCACCACGGTCATGGTGACCACCAGCCCCGCACTCCTCGCAGTCACCGACCGGGTCGTCCTCGTCGAAGGCGGGAAAACGGCGGCCGACGCCACTCACGCCGAACTCGTCAGCGACCGCATCTCCTACCGTTCGGCAGTGCTCTCATGACACAGAGACAGACGGAACGGCAGAACGACGAACAGCCGAACGTCCCGGAGCGCTACCGGCACAGCGAGCCCGACCGCCGGCTCCTCCCGACCGCCACCGCGGCAGGCACCCGCGCCGCCGTCGGTGAACTCCTGCGCCCGCACCGGCTGCTGGCTCTCGCCGGCTTCGCCGTCATGGTCGGCGCGACGGCGGTCGGACTGCTCGTCCAGCCCCTGCTCGGCCGCGTCGTGGACCTGGCCGCCGACCACAGGCCACCGGACGTGATCACCACGACCGTGGTACTGCTGGTGGCGGTCGCCGTCGTCCAGGGCCTCACCACAGGACTCGGCCTCTCCCTGATCTCCCGGCTCGGAGAAACCGTGCTGGCCCGGCTGCGCGAGCGGTTCGTCGAGCGGGCACTGGGTCTGCCCCTGGAGCAGGTGGAGAAGGCCGGCTCGGGCGATCTCACCGCACGCGTCACCGGAGACGTGTCCCTCATCGCCGACGGCGTCCGCAACGCCCTCCCGGAGCTGGCCCGTTCACTCCTCGCCATCGTGCTCACCCTCGGCGCCCTCGCGTTGCTCGACTGGCGGTTCCTGCTCGCCGCGCTGCTCGCCGTCCCCGTCCAGGTGCACACGGCACGCTGGTATGTCCGGCGGGCGGTGCCGCTCTACGCCGAGCAGCGCATCGCCAACGGCGCCCAGCAGCAGCAACTGCTCGACACCATCGGCGGTCGCACCACCGTGCAGGCCTACCGCCTGGAGGGGGAGCACACCGAATCGGTCGGCAGGCGCTCCTGGTCCGTCGTCGAGCTCACCATGCGCGGTGTCCAGCTCGTCCTGGGCTTCTACAGCCGCCTGCACGTCGGAGAGTTCATCGGACTCGCCGCCGTCCTCGGCACCGGCTTCTGGCTGGTGCGCGACGGGAGCGCGTCCCTCGGCACGGCGACGGCCGCCGCGCTCTACTTCCACAGCCTGTTCGCCCCCATCAACTCCGCCCTCGTGCTCATCGACGACGCCCAGTCGGCCGCCGCCGGCCTCGCCCGCCTCGTCGGGGTGGCGGACCAGCCGCTCCCGGAACAGCCCGCAAGGCCCGCGACCCCGCGCGACTCCTCCGTCACCGTGACCGCACTCAGCCACGCGTACGAGCCCGGGCACCCTGTCCTGCACGAGGTCGACCTGACCCTGAGCCCCGGCGAACGGGTCGCCCTGGTCGGGGCCAGCGGAGCCGGCAAGACCACCCTCGCCAAGATCATCGCGGGTGTCCATCGGCCGTCGTCGGGAACCGTGCGGCTCGGCGGCGCACTCCTCGACGAGCTGGGCGCCACCTCGGTCCGCCGCAGCGTCGCTCTCATCACCCAGGAGACACATGTCTTCGCCGGATCACTCACCGACGACCTCCGGCTGGCCAAACCCGGCGCGAGCGACGGCGAACTGCGCGGCGCGCTCGACAAGGTGGACGCACTGGGCTGGGCAGAAGCGCTGCCCGACGGCCTCGCCACCGTCGTGGGCGAGGGCGGACACCGGCTCAGCAGCGCCCAGACACAGGCCATGGCTCTCGCCCGGCTGATCCTCGCCGACCCGCCCGTCGCGATCCTCGACGAGGCCACCGCCGAGGCCGGCAGCACCGGCGCCCGCGCGCTGGAGAAAGCCGTCGCCCGCGCGGTGGACGGCCGTACCACCCTGATCGTGGCGCACCGCCTCACCCAGGCGGCGACCGCCGACCGCATCGTCGTCATGGACGACGGCCGCATCGTCGAGACCGGTACCCATGACGAACTCCGCAGCGCCCAAGGACGGTACGCCGCCCTCTGGGCGGCGTGGTCGGACAGCCGCGACAACGGCTCGTAGAAGCCAGCCCCCCACACGTCACCGCTCCACAGGAACCCGAACCGAAGGACCACCGATGGCCCGCACCCTCAGAGCCACCCGGCTCGGCGCCGCGCTCGCCTCCGTCCTGTTGCTCCTGGGCAGCGCCACCGCCTGCGGTGGAGACTCCGGGTCGGACACGTCCGGATCCACCGGCAAGGACGCGTCCGGCGACTCCGCCTTTCCCGTGACGGTCCCGCACAAGTACGGGACCACCACGATCAAGTCCGAGCCCAAGCGGATCGTCACGGTCGGTCTCACCGACCAGGACGCCGTCCTCGCGCTCGGCAAGGTCCCGGTCGGCACCACCGAGTGGCTCGGCGGCTACAAGGGCGCGATCGGCCCGTGGGCCGCGGACAAGCTGGGCGGCGGCGCTGTGCCCACCGTGCTGAAGGACACCGGCACCGGCCCCCAGGTGGAGAAGATCGCGGCTCTCAAGCCGGACCTGATCCTGGCGCTGTACGGCGGGCTCACCAAGGAGCAGTACGCCTCGCTGTCGAAGTTCGCCCCGGTCGTCGCGCAGCCGAAGGAGTTCAACGACTACGGCATCCCGTGGCAGGAGCTGACGAAGAGAGTCGGCACCGCGATCGGCAAGCCCGCCGAGGCCACGAAGGCCGTCGCGGAAGTCGAGGCGAAGCTCGCGGCCGCCGCCGCCGAGCACCCCGAGTTCAAGAACGCCACCGGGGTGATGGCGACCCCGTACGAGGGCATGTTCGTCTTCGGCAGCCAGGACTCGCGTTCGCGCATCCTCACCAACCTCGGTTTCAAGCTGCCCGCCGGCCTGGACACCGCGATCGGCGACAAATTCGGCGCGAACATCAGCAAGGAGCGCACCGATCTGCTCGACCAGGACGCGATCGTCTGGATCGTCGGCGACGTCGCCAAGGACACCGCGAAGCTCCACAAGGACGCCTCCTACGGCGACCTGAATGTGGTGAAGACCGGCCGCGAGGTCTACATCCCCGAAACCGGCGACTACGGCAACGCGACGTCTTTCGTCTCCGTCCTCAGCCTGCCGTACGTCGTCGAGCGCCTGGTGCCGCAGCTGGCGGCGGCCGTCGACGGCAAGCCGGCCACGAAGGTGGAGCAGCCCGCCTCCTGAGCCCGCAGGCCCGGAGGGAGACCGGGCAGACGAGTCGGAAGCACCGGAGCCTGGCCGCGAGTCCCCTCGCGGCCAGGCTCCTTTCCGTCGCTGTCCCGCAGTGAGCGGCCTCAGCCCTCCATCGACCGGACAAGACTCTTCGGCCGCATGTCCGTCCAGTGGGTCTCGATGTACTCGAGGCACTCCTGCCGGGACGCGGGGCCGTGGACGGCGGTCCAGCCGGCCGGGATGTCCACGAAGTCCGGCCACAGGCTGTGCTGGTTCTCGTCGTTGACCAGAACCGAGTAGACGCCCTCGGGGTTCTCGAACGGGTTGCTCATGGTGTCCTTCTCCTCGGTACGGATGTGTGGGTCCGGTCAGTGGTCGTCGGTGGTACGGGCCGCCCAGGCGCAGAGTCCCTTCAGCGCCCGGAACCAGGTCTCGGCCAGGTCCTGGACGGTGTCCCGGGAGACCAGGCCCTCCAGCCAGGACCAGTGAGCCGCCAGCACCGGGCCGTCCGCGCGGTCCTCGGTGACGACGTTGATGCTCAGGGCGTGGCCCTCGCGCATCTCGGGCTCTGGACCGATGTCCGCCACGTCCTCTTCGGGGGCGTACGACCAGTCCGCCTCCTCCGGGATGCCGAAGCGGCCCAGGTAGTTGAACTCGATCCGAGGGGCCCGGCGTTGTGCCAGCACCTCACGGGTGCGGGGGTTGAGGTGCCGCAGCATGCCGTAACCGACGCCGTTCGCCGGAAGCGACGCCAGATGCTCGCGCACCCGCGCCACCGCTTCCGCGGCAGCCGGTCCGCCCGCGAAGGCATCAGCGAGGTCGAGCGGCCCGGGGTCGAGGAGCACGGGGAAGACGCTGGTGAACCAGCCGACCGTGCGGGACAGATCGGCGCTGTCCCCGGCGAGTTCCTCCTCACGGCCGTGGCCCTCGAGGTCGATCAGCACCGAGGTGTCGCTGCCGCCGTTGCGCCGGCGCCAGTCGGCGACGGCCAGGCCGAGCGCGGCCAGCAGCACGTCGTTGACCGTCGCTCCGAAGGCGGCCGGCACGGTGGACAGCAGCGGGCCCGTGTCCCCGGCCGGCATGCGCAGGTCCAACTCGCGCATGGTGGCGGTCGTGTCCCGCGCCGGGTCCAGCTCCCGCTTCAGCGGGAACGGCTCCGTCCCGCCGTCCAGGATGCCGGTCCACACCGGCAGTTCGGCCTCGCGGGCCGGATCCTGGGCGAGATCGGTCAGCAGCCGTGACCAGCGGGCGAACGAGGTGTCGACGGGCGCCGGCCGGACCGGGCGGCCCGCCGTCACGTCCTGCCAGGCGGCTGCCAGATCCGGCAGCAGCACCCGCCAGGACACTCCGTCCACGACCAGGTGGTGGGCCAGGAGCAGCAGCCGGCCGGGCCGTGTGCCCGCGTCGAACCACACCGCCCTGACCATGCGGCCCGTGTCCGGGTCGAGCGCGGCCCGTGCGATGTGCGTGTGCTCGGCGACCGCGGCCCGCAGCGCCTCGGCGTCCAGATCGGCGACGTCCACCCGCTCGATCCAGGACCCGGCGTCGAGGTGCCCCGCCTCGGGCACCTCCAGGCTCCAGTTCTCGGTGTCGTCCGCGGACGGCCGCACCAGCCGGGCGCGCAGCAGGTCGTGCCGGTCGGCGAGTGCCTGGAGCACTGCCGTCAGGCCGGTCCTGTCGAGTTCCCCGGGAGTGCGGACGAGCGCCGCCTGGTGGTAGCTCGAGAACGGGCCGCCGAGTTCGCGCAGCCAGTGCATGACCGGGGTCAGCGGCACCGTGCCGGTGCCGTCGTCGGACGCGTGCACCGGGGTGCCGTCGCCGGTGAACTCGGCCACGGTGCCGAGACCGGCCACCGTGCGGTACCGGAAGACCAGCCGCGGTGTGATCCGCACGCCCGCAGCGCGAGCCCGTCCGACCAGTTGCATGGCCACGATGCTGTCGCCGCCGAGTGTGAAGAAGTCGTCGTCCACGCCGACCTGTTCCAGTCCCAGCACGTCCGCGAAGACGGCGCACAGTGCCTTCTCCAGCGGGGTGCCGGGTGCCCGCCCGGTGGAGATCGCCGAGAAGTCGGGGGCGGGCAGCGCACCGCGGTCGAGCTTGCCGTTGGCCAGGTGCGGCAGCCGGTCGAGCAGAACGACGGCCGCCGGGACCATGTAGTCGGGAAGCCGTTCGCCGACATGGCCGCGCAGTTGTCCGGGATCGGGCGACTGGCCGGTGGCCGGGACGACGTACGCCACCAGCTGCTTGCGTATGCCGTCCTGGCGCACGGTCACCACGACCTGGCCGACGGTCGGATGGGCGGCGAGGGCGGATTCGATCTCGGCGGGCTCGATGCGGAAGCCGCGGATCTTGACCTGGTCGTCGGCCCGTCCGAGGTAGTCGATCCTTCCCTCGGCCGTCCAGCGCGCCAGGTCGCCCGTGCGGTACAGCCGGGAGCCGGGTCCGCCGAACGGGTCGGCGACGAACCGGGTGGCCGTGAGCCCCGGACTGCCGAGATAGCCGCGGGCCAGTCCGCCGCCCGCCAGACAGAGCTCGCCCGTGACTCCGGGCGGGACGGCCTGCAGCGAGCCGTCCAGGACGTAGGCGCGCGTGCCGGCCACCGCCCGCCCCACGAGCGGCCGTTCGCTGTCCCGCACCCGTGCCACCAGGGCGTCGACGGTCGACTCGGTCGGCCCGTACAGATTGAACGCCTCGGTGCCGCGCAGGGTCGCGAGCTGCTCCCACAGCGCGGTCGGTACGGCCTCGCCGCCGACGCCCACCACCGCGAGCGGGCAGTGTCCGTCCCGCAACAGCCCGGTCTCCGCCATCTGTGCGAAGAACGACGGAGTGACCTCCAGGAAGTCGAATCCGTGCTCGGCGACAGCCTTCGCCAGCAGCTCCGGGTCGCGCCGGACCTCCTCGGACACCACGTGGACGCAGTGCCCGTCGAGCAGCCACAGCTGCGGCTGCCACGAGGCGTCGAAGGAGAAGGACCATGCGTGGCCGGCCCGGAGGTGACGCCGGCCGGTGGCCGCGACGGCCGGTGCGTACAGCGTCTCCCGGTGGCTGTGGAAGAGGTTGCCCACACTCTCGTGGGTGACCACCACGCCCTTGGGGCGGCCCGTGGAGCCGGAGGTGTAGATGACATACGCGGGATGCTGCGGAACCAGCGGGGCCGTGCGCTCGCCGTCGGTGAGGTCGCTCGCGGCCTGGGCGGCCACACGCGCCGCGGTCGCGGGATCGTCCACCACAAGCACGGGGACGCCCGAACCGGAGGGCAGTTCACCGGCGAGTGCCGCAGTGGTGAGGACGAGCACCGGATCCGCGTCGTCGAGCATGTCGAGCGTGCGGTCGTGCGGCCCGTCCGGGTCGATCGGCAGATAGCCGGCACCTGCCTTGTGCACGGCCAGGATGGCCAGCAGCGTGTGGGCCGTGCGCGGCAGCGCCAGAGCGACGAAACGCTCCGGCCCGGCGCCGTGCGCCACCAGCAGGCGGGCGAGCCGGTTGGCCTCGGCGTTGGCCTGCGCGTAGCTGAACTCCACGCCCTCCGAGGCGATCGCGGGTGCTTCGGGGGACCGGCTCACCTGTTCCTCGAAGAGGGCGGGCACGGTGGTCGGGCGGGCCGTGAGCGGCCGGTCGTTCCACTCGTGGAGGATGCGGTGGCGTTCGCTGTCTCCCAGGATGCCGATCCGGCCGACCGGCAGGTCCGGGTCGGCCGCGACGGCCCGCAGGATGCGCAGCAGGCGTTCGGCGAAGGACCGGGCGGTCGCCTCGTCGAACAGGTCGGCGCTGTACTCCAGCACACCGTCGACGCCGTTTCCGTCGGCCCGTTCGACGAAGTCGAAGGACAGGTCGAACTTGGCCGTGGTCTGGCCCACGTCCTGCCGCTGCGAGCGCAGGCCGGGCAGCCCGGCCTCGTCACCTCCGGCCGCCAGGTAGACGACCATCGTCTGGAACAGCGGGTGACGGGCGAGCGAACGCGCCGGGTTGAGCACCTCCACCAGCCGCTCGAACGGTACGTCCTGGTGGTCGAAGGCAGCCAGGTCGGTCTCGCGCACCCGGGCCAGCAGTTCCCGGAACGTCGGCTCACCGGAAGTGTCCGTCCGCAGCACCAGCGTGTTGAGGAAGAACCCGACCAGGTTCTCCAGGGCCGCGTCGGTTCGCCCGGAGATCGGGCTGCCGATCGGGATGTCATGCCCCGCACCCAGCCTGCTGAGCAGGGTCGCCACGGCGGCCTGCATCACCATGAACACGCTGACGCCGTTGTCGTGCGCCAACCGGTGCAGTTCCGCAGCCAGGTCGGCGTCGAGCGACAGGTCGGCAGCGCCACCCCGATAGGTCGATTCCAGCGGACGCGGCCGGTCGACGGGTAGCGCCAGCTCCTCCGGCTGCCCGGCCAACGCCTGCCGCCAGTAAGCGATCTGACGTGCCGCCAGGCTTTCCGGGTCCTTCTCGTCACCGAGGACGTCCCGCTGCCAGAGCGTGTAGTCGGCGTACTGCACCGGCAACGGCGCCCACTCGGGCGTCCGTCCCGCCGTACGGGCCGCGTAGGCGGCCGCCAGGTCCCCGTTCAGCGGCCCTTCCGACCACTCGTCACCGGCGATGTGGTGCAGCAGGAGCAGCAGCGTCCACTCCTCACGGCCCGTCCGGAACACATGGACGCGCAACGGCAGTTCACGGTCCAGCTCGAAGCCGTACGCGCCCGCCCGGGCCAGCCGCTCGGGCAGCTGACCGGCGTCCGTTTCCTCCACCTCGAACGGCACGCGCACCTCGTCCGCGTCCAGCACCCGCTGGTAGGCCCGCCCCTCCTCGTCGGGGAAGATCGTGCGAAGCGTCTCGTGCCGGACGACCAGATCGTGCACCGCCGCCCGCAAGGCCTCGACGTTCAGCTCACCGGTCAGCCCCCAGGCCGAGCGGATGTTGTACGTCGCGCTCCGGCCCTCCACCTGGTACAGCACCCACAGGCGCTGCTGCGCGGAGGACAGCGGCAGCCGCTCGAGACGCGTCCGCACCCCGAGCGCCGGCCGGGCCCGGACATCGGCCGTGGAGCCCCCCGCCAACCGCTGCGCGAGCCGGGTCACCGTCGGCGCGTCGAACACCGTACGCAGCGACACGTCGGCCCCGAACGCTGCCCGGAGCCCGGCGACCAGCCGCATGGCGAGCAGTGAGTGGCCGCCCAGGGCGAAGAAGTCGTCGTCCACACCGACCTGGTCCACGCCGAGGACGTCCGCGAACAGACCGCAGAGGATCTCCGCACGGGGATCGCGCGCCCGGCCGCCGGTACCGCTGCCCGCCGCGAAGTCGGGCGCGGGCAGCGCCCGGCGGTCCAGCTTGCCGTTCGGCGTCAGCGGCAGCGCGTCGAGGACGACGAAGGCGGCGGGGACCATGTGCTCGGGCAGGGCCGCTGCGGTGTGGCCCCGCAGCGTCTCCGGGTCGGTGACCTCTCCGGTGGCGGGGACGACGTACGCGGCGAGCCGCTGCTCGTGCGGTACGACGACCGCGTGGGCCACGGACTCGTGCCGGGCGAGCACGGCCTCGATCTCACCGGGCTCGATGCGTACGCCACGGATTTTGACCTGGTGGTCGGTGCGGCCGAGGAAGTCGAGTGTGCCGTCCGGCCGCCGGCGGACCAGGTCGCCCGTGCGGTACATCCGGGCGCCCGGGCCGCCGTACGGGTCCGCGACGAATCGCTCGGCCGTGAGGCCCGGGCGGTCGAGGTAGCCACGGGCGAGTTGGACGCCTGCCAGATACAGCTCACCCGCAACGCCCGGCGGCACCGGTCGCAGCGCCGCGTCCAGGACATAGGCCCGGGTGTTCCACACGGGACGCCCGATCACCACCCGGTCGGCCCCCGGAACCACCTGGCCGGCGGTGACGTCGACGGAGGCCTCCGTCGGCCCGTACAGGTTGTGCAGCTCGGCCGACAGCACCTCGTGGAAGCGCTCCGCCACCGGCAGGGGCAGTGCCTCGCCGCTGCACATCACCCGCCGCAGGCTCGTGCACCGGGCGGTGGCCGGTTCCTCCAGGAACACCTGAAGCATCGACGGCACGAAGTGTGCGGTCGTCACGCCCTGTTCGCGGATCAGCGCCGCCAGGTACGCCGGATCCTTGTGGCCTTCCGGCCGGGCGACCACCAGCGTGGCCCCGGTGATCAGCGGCCAGAAGAACTCCCACACTGACACGTCGAAGCCGGACGGGGTCTTCTGAAGCACCCGGTCCTCGGATCCGAGGCCGTATGCGTCCTGCATCCACAGGAGCCGGTTGACGATGCCCTCGTGCGGGACGACAACACCCTTGGGGCGGCCGGTCGAGCCGGAGGTGTAGATCACGTAGGCGGGGCTCCACGGGTCGTACACGGAGGGCAGTTCACCTTCCGGGCCCTGCGGCAGCGCGTCCTCGATGACGCACACAGGCCGTGCCTCTTCCAGCATGAGGGCGAGTCGCTCCCGTGGCTGATCGGCATCCAGCGGCAGATAGGCGCCGCCTGCGCGGTGTACCGCCAGCAGGGCGACGACGAGGTCCACGGAACGCGGCAACGCCACCGCCACCGTGCGCTCCGGGCCCACGCCCATTCCGGCCAGGACCTGTGCAGTCCGGTCGACCCGCACGTCCAACTCGGCGTACGTCAGCCGCTGTTCGTCACCCACGAGAGCGAGTGCGTCCGGCGTCCGCGCCACCTGCGCGCGGAACAGCTCCGACAGGGTCGTTGCCGGTACGTCGTGCCGGGTGTCGTTCCACCGGACGAGCACCGACTCCCACTCGGCTGCCTCCAGGACTTCCACATCCCGTATGGGTACGTCGGGGTCGGCGGCCACCTGCTCCAACAGTCGCACCAGGCGGCGGGCCAGCCGCTGGGCCGTCGTCTCGTCGTACAGGTCGAGTGCGTACTCCAGCAGCAGGGTGAGGCGGTCCTGGCCCACCTCGTCCACGAAGGTGAAGTGGAGGTCGAACTTGGCCATGCCCGTGTCCATGTCGAACCACTCGGTCGGCATGCCGAGCACATCCGGGTCGCCGTCGGGCCGGTAGTGGTAGCCGAGCATGACCTGGAAGAGCGGATTGCGGCCAGCGACCCGGGGCGGGTTCACAGCCTCGACGACGTGGTCGAAGGGCAGGTCCTGGTTCTCGAACGCCTTCAAGGCGGATTCCCGCACTTGCGACAGGAGTTGACGGAAGGTGAGATGCCCTTCGCTGCCGGACAGGTCGGTCCGCAGGACGAGCGTGTTGACGAAGAAGCCGACCAGGGCGTCGAGCGCGTTGTCCGTGCGCCCCGCGATGGGCGCCCCCAGCGGAATGTCGTCCCCGGCGCCGAGCCGGTGCAGCAGCGCCGCCGTGGCCGCCTGGAACAGCATGAACATGCTGGTGTTCGTGGCGCCGGACAGTTCGCGCAAGGCGCGGCCGGTGTCGTCGGCGAGGTCCAGGCGGACCTTGCCACCAAGTCCGGTGGGCTTGTCCGGCCGGGGCCGGTCGAGAGGCAGCGACAGCTCCTCCGGCAGCTCGCGCAGGTACTCGGTCCAGTGGGCCAGCTGGGCTTCGCCGACCTGCCCGAGCAGCGTGTCCTGCCACAGGGTGTAGTCGGCGTACTGGACCGGCAGCGGCGCCCACTCCGGGGGGCGGCCCTCGAGACGGGCCCGGTACGCGGTGGTGAGATCACCGAGGAACGGCCGGTCCGACCACTCGTCGGTGGTGATGTGGTGCAGCACCAGCGCCACCACGTGCTCGCTGGAGTCGAGCCTCAATACCTCGGCCCGTACGGGGAGTTCCGCACTCAGATCGAACGGCCGCCGCTGAGCCGCCTCTATACGCGCCGCCAGCTCTCCCTCGGTGACATCGGCGACCTGGAAGTCGGGTTCGGCCCGGCCCGGCGGCACGATCCACTGATATGGCTCGCCGTCCGACTCCAGGAATCGTGTCCTCAGAGCTTCATGACGATCTGTCACGTCACCCAGCGCCGCCCGCAGCGCGTCGAGGTCCAGCTCGCCGCGCAGTCGGAAGACGAGGGGGAAGTTGTAGGCGACACCGCCGCCGGTGAGGCGCTCCACCAGCCAAAGCCGCCGCTGGGCCGCCGACAGCGGGATGCGCGCGGGCCGTTCGGACACCGGCCGCAGCGCGGGCCGCGCGGGCCGTCCGTCCTCCGCCCGCAATGCCAGCACCTCGGGGGTGGGCGCCTCGAACAGGTCGCGGATGGCCAGTTCCGCGCCCAGCTCGGTGCGGGCCCGGCTGATCAGCCGGGTCGCGAGCAGGGAATGGCCGCCCAGGTCGAAGAAGTTGTCCTCCGCGCCGGTGCGGGGCAGCCCCAGCACCTCGGCGAAGAGTCGGCACAGCACTTCCTCGACGCGAGTCTCCGGGCCCCGCCCCTCCGACAGGGCGACCGCAGGCTCGGCATCCGGCAGCGCCCGCACATCGAGCTTGCCGTTGTCATTCATCGGAAGCCGGGGCAGCACCACGAAAGCGGCAGGGACCATGTAGCCGGGCAGCCGCTGACCCAGGTCGTCGCGCAGCCGCCCTACGAGGGCACCGCTGCCGCGTGTGGCGGTCGGGGTGTTGGCGTACGGGGCGACGCCACTGTCCGGGCGCGGGAGGTGCAGGTCGGCTGTGCGCCGGTAGGCCGTACCCCGTACGAAGACCGCGTCGAAGAAGCCCGGCTCGTCCGACCAGGTGGTCAGGACGCGGTGACCGTGGGCCGCGCCCAGCGAGCGCACTTCCTCCGGCTCTACACCCGCCGACACCGTCCCCGGCACCCGCCCGGCGTCGATCGCCCGCATCGCAGCGAGGTCGCCCGCCGTCCGCGCGTCCGGAATCCGCCGTACCCGAAGCAGCTCCAGTCCTTCGAGGCCGGCAAGCAGCGCGCCGGGCCCGGACCACTCGTGCATCGGGGCGTCGTTCAGCCGAAGTGCGTCATCCGATGCCGACTGGTCGTCGTAGAGCACCACGTCGTACCGGTACCGCGTCAGCTCGTTGTGGTGCTGTCCCGCCTTGGTGCGCACCTCGGCGCCGACACCGAGGGTGGCGAACCAGTCCGGGTCGACGAGCAGCTCCTTCTCCAGTGCGAGGCCCCGGTCCACGGCCCGGCGCAGGGCCTCCGGATCGGTGTCCGTGCCCGCGCGGGCGAGCTGGATACCTGTCTGGAACACACGGGCCTGTCGCAGATCGCGTACGTCGCCGAGGAACAGCGCGCCGCCCGGTGCCAGCAGCCCCATCGCGCCGCGGATCACCTTGCGCAGATGGTCCAGGCTCGGGAAGTACTGCACGACGGAGTTGATGACGACCGTGTCGAAGAAGCCCGTCGGCAGCCCGTCGGTGACCTCGGCCGGCTGGCACCGCAATTCCACCTTGTGCGCCAGCTCCGGATCGGCCTTCAGGTCCTCGCCGACCTTGCGGATCACCGGCGCGGCGAAGTCGGTGGCCCAGTAGGCCTCGGCGTCGGGGGCGAGCTGAGAGAGCAGCAGTCCGGAGCCGACGCCGATCTCCAGGATGCGCCGCGGGCGCAGCTCGCGGATGCGCTGCACCGTGGCCGCGCGCCACTCGCGCATGTGCTCCAGCGGAATGGGCTCACCGTCGTAGGAGCTGTCCCAGCCCGCGAAGTCCTCGGTGAACACCGCGGTGCCGATCTCGCTGTACTCGGCGGAGTAGATCTCCTGCCACTCGCCGATCTGTTCCTGCTCGGCCGTCTCCCGCGCCTCGTCGCCGGGCTCGCCGGGGACGACGTAGCCCACCAGGCGCTGTGTGCCGGGAGCCGACGTGTCGTCACGGGCCACGACGGCCGCCTGCGCCACCTCGGGATGCTGTGCGAGGACCGTTTCGATCTCGCCCAGCTCCACGCGGTGACCGCGGATCTTGACCTGGTCGTCGGTGCGGCCGAGGAAGTCCAGATTGCCGTCCGGGCGGCGGCGCACCAGGTCGCCGGTGCGGTACATCCGTTCACCGGGCAGTCCGTGGGGATCGGCGACGAAACGCTCGGCGGTCAGCCCCGGCCTCTCCAGGTAGCCGCGGGCCAGTCCGACACCGGCGATGTACAGCTCGCCGGGGACCCCGTCGGGCACCGGACGGAGCCAGGCGTCGAGGATGCGGGCGCGGGTGCTGCGGATGGGGCGGCCCACGGTGGGCGTCGCGCTGTCGTGCGTGCCGCCGCCCAGGGTGTTGATGGTGTACTCGGTCGGCCCGTACAGGTTGTAGCCGTACGTCCCCTCCGTGTCCCGCAGCGTGCTCCAGACGGTCTCCGTGACCGCCTCACCGCCGAGCAGGACCAGCGGCGGGCGGTGGCCCTCCAGCAGGCCCTCCTCGATCAGCACATGGGCGTACGTCGGCGTGACGTTGACGACGTCGATGCGGTGCGCCTCGCAGTACGCGACGAGCGCGGTGGCGTCGCGCCGCAGCTCCTCGTCGCAGATGTGCACCTCATGCCCCTCGACGAGCCACAGCAGCTCCTCCCAGGACATGTCGAAGGCGAAGGAGACGGTGTGCGCGATGCGCAGCCGGCGCCCGCCCGCCGAGGCGATGGCGGGGCCGAAGATCTCCGTCTGGTGGTTGAGCTGCATGTTCGTCAGACCGATGTACGGCGTGACGACGCCTTTGGGACGGCCGGTCGAGCCGGATGTGTAGATGACGTAGGCCGGGTGCTCAAGGCTGAAGCGCACCTCGACGGGGGCAGCGGAGCAGGCCGCCAGTTCGGCGGTGGTGCCGGGATCGTCCAGCAGCAGCCGCGGGACCGCGCCCGGCAGGGTCCCGGAGACGGCCGCGGTCGACAGCAGCAGGAGCGGCCGGGCGTCCTCGAGCATCAGGGACAGCCGGTCTGCCGGGTGGTCCAGCTCCAGCGGCAGATAGGCGGCGCCGGTGCGCAGCACGGCGAACAGCGCCACCACCATGTCGACGGAGCGCGGCAGTCCGAGGGCGACGACCGTCTCGGGTCCGGCGCCGCGGGTGATCAGCAGCCGGGCCATCCCGTTGCAGCGCGCGTCGAGTTCGGCGTAGCTGAGGGCCTGCTGTCCGAAGACGAGTGCGGTGGCGTCCGGGGTGCGGGCCGCCTGGGCGGCCAGCATGTCGGCCACGGTCTCGTGCGGGACCGGCTCGCGGCCCGCCGCGTCCTCGCGGGCCAGCGCCGCGGCCTCGGCCGGCAGCAGCGGGTCGAGCGAACCGACGGGGGCGGACGGGTCGGCGACCAGCCGGTCCAGCAGCAGGGCGAAGCGGTCCAGGAGGACCTGGGCAGCGGGCCCGCCGACGAGGTCGGGACGGTACGCGAGGGTGACGCGGACGCTCTCGCCGGGGGTGACGACGAGGTTGACCGGGTAGTGGGTGGCGTCGACATTGGCCACCGCGCTCGCGCCGTGCCGCTCGCGCAGTTCGGCGAGGCGCTCGTCCGTGTCGGCGTTGCGCAGCACGAACAGGGTGTCGAAGAGCCGTCGGTGACCTGTCTCGGCCTGGAGCACGCCGAGCCCCAGGTACTCGTGCGGCATCAGCTCCAGCCGCTCGCCCTGGACCCGGCGCAGCAGGTCCAGCACCGGTTCACGCGGGTCGAAGGCGATGCGCGCGGGGACGGTGTTGAGGAACATGCCGATCACGTTCTCGACGTCCGGCACCTCGCTGGGCCGTCCGGCCACGGTGGTGCCGAACACCACGTCACTGCGTCCCGTCGCGCTCGCCAGCGTCAGTCCCCAGGCCGCGTTGAGCAGGGTGTTGAGCGTCAGGCCGTGGCGTCGCGCGCACTCCCGCAGCCGCTCGCCCGAACCGGCGGGAAGCGCGGTCTCCAGATGTTCGGGAATCACCGGTTCCAGCCCGCGGTCCGCGGCCGACGGAACCAGCAGCGTGGGCTCCTCCAGGCCGTCCAGGGCGCGGCGCCAGGCGGTCGTGGCTTCGCTGTCGTCCTGGTGCTCGAGCCAGGTCAGATAGTCGCGGTAGGAGCCGGGACGCTCCAGCCCGGCGGGGTCGCCCCCGCTCTCGTACAGCGCGAAGAGCTGGTCGAGGAAGAGCCAGGCGGACCAGCCGTCCCACAGGATGAGGTGGCGGCCGACGACGAGCCGGTCACCCCGGTCTTCGCCGAGGCGCACGAGCAGCATCCGGAAGAGCAGGGGCCGCGTCAGGTCGAAGCGGCGGGAGCGCTCCTCGTCCATCAACGCGACCAGCCGCACATCCTGTTCGGCGGCGGGGAGCGCGGACAGATCGACCTCTTCGAGCGGGATCTGCGGATCGCGGACGATGAACTGCACGGGCTCGCGCAGCCCTTCACTGGTGAAGCCGGCGCGCAGGCTCGGATTGCGGTCGAGCAGCGCGCGGGCGGCCTTCCGCAGACGCTCGGCGTCGACGCGCACCGCGAAGTCGAACGACTCGTGCACGGTGTAGACGTCCAGCGAGCTGTCGTCGTACGTGGAGTGGAAGAACAGGCCTTCCTGGAGCGGCGCGAGGGGCCACGCGTCCTCGATCCGGCCCGGCGCGAGCTGCTCCACGCGGGAGCGCTCCTCGGGCGTCAGCGAGAAGGCGGAGGCGGCCCCGCCGGTGGGCCCGTCCTCGGTGACCGTCGCGGCGGCGGCCAGCGCAGCCGGAGTGCGGTGCTCGAAGATGTCACGGGGGCTCAGCGCGAGCCCGGCGCGGCGGGCCCGGCTCGACACACCGATGGAGCTGATGCTGTCGCCGCCGAGGAGGAAGAAGTCGTCGTCGATGCTCACTTCGGGCAGTTTCAGCACGGCCGCGAAGATCTCCGTCAGGACCTGTTCACGGGCGTCGCCCGCGGCGCGTGCGGCGGCGCGCACGGCCATCGGTGCGGGCAGCGCGGCCCGGTCCAGCTTGCCGCTGGGAGTGAGCGGCAGGGCGTCCAGGACGACGAAGGCGCCGGGCACCATCGGCGCGGGCAGCACGGTGGTGAGGGCGTCGCGGAGCTCGGCCGTGTCCGGGCGGGCGGCGCCCGCGGGCACGACGTAGGCGACGAGCGCGTCGTCGCGGACCGTGACGGCGGCCTGGGCGACCTCCGGTCCGCGCACCAGGGACGCCTCGATCTCCCCGAGTTCGATGCGGTTGCCCCGCAGTTTGACCTGGCGGTCGGTGCGGCCCAGATACTCGATCACGCCGTCCGTCCGGCGTCGCACCAGGTCACCGGTGCGGTACATCCGGCTGCCGGGCGGGCCGTACGGGTCGGCGGTGAACCGCTCGGCCGTCAGCGAGGGCCGGGCGTGGTAGCCGCGCGCCAGCTGCACGCCGCTCAGATACAGCTCACCCGCGAAACCGTCCGGGACGGGCTGCAGGCAGCTGTCGAGGACGCGCAGACCGGTGTTCCACACCGGCCGTCCGATGGGCACAGTGGTGCCGTCGGTCCCGTCGTAGGTGTGGTGTGTGACGTCGACGGCGGCCTCGGTCGGTCCGTACAGGTTGTGCAGCGGCACGCCCGTGAGCGCCAGCCACTGTGCCGCGGCGGACGCGGGCAGTGCCTCGCCGCTGCTGAAGGCGCGGCGGAGCGACGCGGACCAGGCGGCATCGCCGGTGATCTCGTCCACCCGCAGGAAGGCTTCCAACATGGACGGCACGAAGTGCAGGGTGGTGACGCCCTGTTCACGGATCAGGGCCGCCAGATGGACGGGGTCGCGATGGCCGTCCGGGCGGGCGAGGACGACGGCCGCGCCCTGGAGCAGCGGCCAGAAGAACTCCCAGACGGAGACGTCGAAACTGGACGGCGTCTTCTGGAGCACCCGGTCGTCGGGCCGCAGCCCGTACGCGCCCTGCATCCAGGCCAGCCGGTTGAGGATGGCACGGTGGGTGACGACGACGCCCTTGGGAAGTCCGGTCGAACCGGAGGTGTAGATGAGGTAGGCGGGGTCGTCCGGTCCGGCGGTCGATGCCCCGACGGGAGCGGCCCGCTCCGGCTTCTCGTGGGTCTCCGCGTCGAGCACGAGCACGGTGAGGCCACCGGTCCGCGGCAGAGTGCCCGCGGTGCCGGGCACGGTGACGGCCAGTGCCGCACCGGAGTCGGCGAGCATGTGGGCGACGCGGTCGGCCGGGTAGTCGGGGTCGACCGGCAGATAGGCGGCCCCCGACTTCAGCACGCCGAGCAGTGCCACCATCAGCTCGGCCGACCGGGGTACGGCGACCGCGACAAAGGATTCGGGGCCCGCGCCCCGGGCGATCAGACGGTGGGCCAATGCCTCCGCGCGGGCGTCGAGTTCGGCGTACGTCAGTCGTTCGTCCTCGAAGACGACGGCTGTGGCGTCCGGGGTGCGGGCGGCCTGCTCGGCGACGGCCGCGGGCAGGGTGCCGGCGGGAAGAGCGTGCTCGTCACCGGTGCTCGCGGCGGCCGCCCACTCCTGCGGGGACAGCAGGTCGACCGATGCGGCCGGCAGCAGGGGGTCGGCCGCGACCGTCTCCAGGATCCGTGCCAGCCGGTCGCCCAGGGCGCGGACGGTGTCGGCGTCCAGGCGTCCCGCATGGTGCTTGAGCCGCAGATCGAGCCTGCGGCCCGGCTTGACGATGAGGGCGAGCGGATAGTGCACGGCGTCGTGGAAGGCGTGGCCGGTGATGCGCACCGAGCCGGACGCGTCGCGCAGGTCCCCGTCGGAGGGGTAGTTCTCGAACACGACGAGGGTGTCGAAGAGTTCGCCGCCGCGCGCCGGGCCCGCGAGGCGCTGGATCTCGGAGAGCCCCAGATGCTGGTGGTCGAGCAGATGCGCCTGCTCGTCCTGGAGGCGGGTGAGCAGAGCGGACAGTGTCTCCGCCGCCTGCCAGCGGAAGCGCGTCGGCAGGGTGTTGATGAACAGGCCCACCATGGACTCGATGCCCGCGACCTCGCTGTCGCGGCCCGAGACGGTCGTGCCGAACACCACGTCGTGGCGTCCGGTCAGCCGCCCGATGAGCAGACCCCAGGCCGCCTGGACCACGGTGCCGAGCGTGACACCGTGCTCGCGGGCCCGTTCGGCGAGCAGCGCGGTGGTCCGTTCGGACAGCTCCACACGGACCTGCCCGGGCCGCAAGGGCCCGCTGTCCGGCGGCGAATCGATCAGACGCGTCGGCTCGTCGACTCCGTCGAGCGCGGAGCGCCAGGTGTCACGGGCCGCGTCGCGGTCCTGCCGGGCGAGTCGGCGGAGATGGTCGGCGTACGGGGTGACCGCGGCCAGTTCGGGCTCGGGTGTGCCGTAGTACGCCATGAGTTCGCGGTGCAGTACGGGCAACGACCAGCCGTCCGCGACGATGTGGTGGAACGTCAGCACCAGACGGCAGCGCTCCGCGCCGAGCCGCACCAGGGCGCAGCGCACCAGCGGCGGCCGGGCCAGGTCGAACCGTCCGGCACGCTCGTCCGCGGCCACGGCGTCCGCCAGTGTCTCGCGTACGGCGCCGTCCTGCGCGGACAGGTCGACCTCGCGCCACGGCAGTTCGGTGCCCCCCACGATGATCTGTACGGGCGTGCCGTCGGGGCGCTGACGGAAGCCGGCACGCAGCGGGGCGTGCCGGTCCAGCAGCGCCTGCGCGGCGCGGCGCAGCGTTCCGCCGTCGACCGGACCCGACAGGTCGAGCACCTGCTGGACGACGTAGGCGTCGTCGCCGGGTCCGCCGACCAGGGCGTGGAAGAAGAAGCCCTCCTGGAGCGGGCTCAGGGGCAGCAGCTCCTGCACCGCGAGCGGCTCGGAGCCCTGGATCTCGGCGAGTTCACCGGGGGAGAGCTCCACCAGCGGGGCGTGGCCGGTGTCCGCGGGGGACTCGGCCAGGTCGACGGCGACCTCCGCGAGTGCCGCGACCGTGCGGTGGCGGAAGACGTCGCGGGGGGTCAGCCGCAGCCCGGCCTCCCGGGCGCGGATCAGGAGCTGGATGGCGGTGATGCTGTCGCCGCCCAGCGCGAGGAAGTCGTCGTCGACCGTTGCCGAACGCAGGCCGAGCACCTCGGCGTACAGCCGGCAGAGCAGTTCCTCGCGGGCTGTGCGCGGGAGCCGGCCGGAGCTGAGCGCCCCGTAGTCCGGTACCGGCAGGGCCTTGGCGTCGAGCTTGCCGCTCGGTGTGATCGGCAGGATGTGCAGCGGGACGAACGCGGAGGGGACCATGTAGTCGGGCAGCCATTCGGCGGCGTGCCCGCGGAGGGACTTCATCAGCGCGGTGACGTCGCGGAACGGAACGGGCCGGTTGGCGTGCGGGAACCGGCCGCCGGGGCGGTAGAGCCCGTCGGGGGTGCTGTCCGTCCCCTGGGTGAAGACGGCGTCCAGGGAGCCGTCCTCGGCGTCACCGTTCCAGGTGACGGCCACGCGGTAGCCGTTCTCGGCTCCCAGGGCGTGGAGGTCCTCCGGGTCGACGCCGACGGCGGCCGGACGGCTGGTGTCCTCCAGCCGACGCAGTGCGGAGAGGTCTTCGGTGAGGCGGGCGTTGGGCACCGCGGTCACCCGCAGCCGGCCGGGGCGGTCCGCGAGCAGCGCGGCGAGCCCGGGGATGCCTGCGGCCTCGGACCAGTGGACCTCCCGTTCGGCGGTCGTGGTGCGGGCGGGGCCGCTGTGCCGCAGGACGACGTCGTAGCGGTAGCGGCTCAGCTCGTTGTGGTGGCCGGCCCGCTTGATCCGGACATCGGCGTCGAAGCCGTCGAGCCCGGTGAAGAAGTCCGGGTCGAGCAGGAGTTCACCCTCCCAGCGCACGGACCGTTCGACGGCGGTGCGCAGCGCGGTCTTGTCCGTCTCGCCCTCGCCGTCGGCACGCCGTGCTTCCACGGCGGCGCGCAGCGTGCGCAGCAGCCGCAGATTGCGCACGTCGCCGATGAACACCCGGCCGCCGGGTGCCAGGAGCGAGGACACCTGGCGCAGCACGTCGGTGAGGTAGTCGGAGCTCGGGAAGTACTGGGCCACGGAGTTGATGACGACCGTGTCGAAGAACCCCTCGGGGAGTCCGTCGGTGTCGTCGGCGGGCCGGGCACTGAGCTCGACCCGGCCGGCCGGTTCCGGCGCGGCGGCGTCGACCTGGGCGCGCAGCGCACGCACCGCCTCGTGCGAGACGTCCGTGCCCCAGTAGGTCTCGCAGCCGGGTGCGATGCGTGACAGGAGAAGACCGCTGCCCACGCCGATCTCCAGAACGCGGCGGGGGTGGCCGGGTTCGAGGATGCGGTCGACGGTGGCGTCCCGCCACTCCCGCATCTGTCCGACCGGGATCGGACGGCCGTCGTACATGCTGTTCCAGCCCGCGAAGTTCTCACGGAAGCCCTCGGAACCGGCGGCGCTGTAGAGGAGTTCGTGGAGGTCCTTCCACTCCTCGACCTGCTCGGTCTCGTCCTGGCCCGGCCGGGCGTCGAGCGAGGGGACGATGTACGCGGCGAGCCGCCGGTCGCCGGGGCGGTCCTCACGGGCGATCACCGTGACCTGGTCGACCGCGGGGTGCCGCCGCAGCACGGACTCGATCTCGCCGGGCTCGATGCGGAAGCCCCTGATCTTGACCTGGGTGTCGGCGCGGCCGAGGAACTCCAGTCGTCCGTCCGCCTTCCAGCGGACCAGGTCGCCGGTGCGGTAGAGCCGCTCGCCCGGTGTGCCGGAGCCGCTGAAGGGGTCGGCGACGAACCGCTCGGCGGTGAGGTCGGGTCTGCCGAGGTAGCCGCGGGCCAGGCCCGCCCCGCCGAGGTACAGCTCACCCGGTACACCCACCGGGACCGGCTGGAGACGGGCGTCCAGCACATAGGCGCGGGTGCCCGGGTCGGGGCCGCCGATGGGGACGACGGATCCGGCCGGGGTGTCGGGATCGCACAGGCCGAGGGTGGAGTTGGTGGTGGCCTCGGTGGGGCCGTAGGCGTTGAACATCATCCGGCCACGGGCGTAGCGGCCGACCAGTTCGGGGGAGACCCGCTCGGTTCCGGCCAGCAGGGTGGCGGCGGCGGGCAGGTGCACGTCCTCCGGCATGGCCGCGAGCAGGGCGGGCGGCAGGATCATGAAGGTGATGCCGTGGTCGTTGGCGTAGTCCGCGAGCGGGGCGCCGGGCACCCGGCGTTCGGCGGGGACGACGACGAGCCGGCCGCCGGACAGCAGTCCGAGGCACAGGTCCCAGAAGGCCACGTCGAAGCTGGGCGAGGCGAACTGCAGGACCCGGCTGTGCGGACCGATGCCGAACCGCTCGCTCTGGGTGGCGACGAGTTTGGCCACACCGCCGTGTGCGAGGACGACGCCCTTGGGCCTGCCCGTCGAGCCGGAGGTGTAGATGACGTACGCGGCGTTGAGGACGGTCAGAGCTCCGCCGCGGTCCGCGTCGGTCGGGTCGTGGACGGGCCGTCCCGCCAACTCGTCCGTGACCGCGGCCGAGTCGAGCAGCACGCGGGCCGTTCCCTCGTGTTCGGGGACGTCCTGTGCCGTGTCCGCGGTCGTCACGAGACACACCGGTGCCGCGCCGCCGAGCATGTAAGCGATCCGGTCGGCCGGGTAGTCGTGGTCGATCGGCAGATAGGCGGCGCCGGACTTGAGCACGGCGACCTCGGCGACGATCAGCTCGGTCGAGCGGGGCAGAGCCAGCGCGACGATCTGCTCGGGACCGGCGCCCCTGGCGATCAGGGCATGGGCGAGCCGGTTGGCCCGCTCGTCCAGCTCGGCGTACGTGAGCCGTTCGTCCTCGAAGACCAGGGCGATGTCGTCGGGGCGCCGGTGCACCTGCTCGGCGAACATGGCGGGCCAGGTGGCCGAAGGCACCGTGTGCTCGGTGGCGTTCCACTCCACGACGACCTGCCGGTGCTCGTCCGGCGTCATCAGCGTCAGGGCGCCCACGGCGGTTCCGGGGCGCTCCAGACCGTCGGCCAGCACGGTGGTGTAGTGGCCGAGCAGCCGGTCGACGGTGGTGTCGTCGAAGAGGTCGGGCCGGTAGACCGCCCGCACCTCGCCCGGCAGCACCTCGAGCACGAGGTCGACGGGGCCCGGCGCGCCGGTGAACGGGCGCGAGGCGGTGGCGAACGCGGTGTTGAAGAACAGGCCGCCGCCCCGCGTCGGTTCGGGCCGCAGCTCGTCCACGAGGGAGGCGGCGTCGACCCGGTGGGCCTCCGCCTCGTCGCGGGCGGCAGCCGCACGTCGTACGAGTTCGTCGAAGGCCGGCTCGTCGTCACAGCTGACGCGCACCGGCAGTCCGCCGTGTCCCACGGTCACCTCGGGGGCGCCGCTGTAGCGGTGCAGAAGAGCGGCATACGCTCCGAGCAGCGCTTCGTCCGAGGTCTCGTGCCCGAGTGGACGGGTCCGCAGGGACCGCTCGCCGGTCGCGGCCAGCGGGTAGGGCCGGTCGGCGGGCAGTGCGGTCTCCTGGGGGAGTGGTGTCATCAACTGCCGCCAGTACGCCACGACTTCTTCAGAACCGGACACGGTGGCCGAGCCTCCCCAGCGGTCGTTCCCGGCTCCCGGCCGGAGTCGGTCCGCGTCATACTAAGGTAAGGATTACCTAATCCAACAGGCTTTCATGCGACGGTGGGCCGAGTGACGGTACTGGCCTACATTTAAGGCCTGCCTAACCTAAGGAAGTTCACGTGGGGAGCTCGGTGATCGGCGCCGGAAGACCGCGCGCGGTGCTGCTCCTGGCGCTGCCCTCCGCGGCCCTTCTCGCCCTGTGCGTCCTGTCGATGGCCTTCGGAGCACTCAGCGTTCCGCTCGACCAGGTGTGGGACACCCTCGTGGGGCAAGCGCCCAGCACGCGGATCGAGAACGTCATCTGGTCCGTACGCGTGCCGAGGACCGCCCTGGGCCTTGCGGCCGGCGCCGCGCTCGGCCTGTCGGGCGCGCTGATGCAGGCACTGACCCGCAATCCGCTCGCCGATCCCGGAGTGCTCGGCGTCAGTGCGGGAGCCGCGTTCGCCATCGTGTTCTCCGTCGGCGTTCTCGGACTGGGCTCCGTCTACGGATACATCTGGTTCGCGTTCGCCGGGGCACTGGCCGCCAGCGTCCTGGTGTACCTGCTCGGCGGACTCGGACGGTCGGGCACCACGCCCGTCAAACTCGCCCTCGCCGGAGTCGCCGTCACCTCCCTGCTGTTCTCGCTCACCAGCGCCATCGCCCTCACCGACCCGGACGCACTGAACCGCTATCGCTTCTGGTCCGCCGGGTCGCTCGCCAACCAGGGCGACGAAGTCCTCGTGCGGGTCCTGCCGTTCCTCGCCGTCGGTGCCGTACTCGCCCTCGCCTGCGCCCCGGCCCTGAACAGCCTCGCCCTCGGCGACGACGTGGCCGCCTCGCTCGGGCTGCGGCTGGGACTGACCCGGGTCCAGGGCGTACTCGCCGTCACCCTGCTCACCGGCGGGGCCGTCGCCGTCATCGGACCGGTGGTCTTCGTCGGTCTCGTCGTCCCGCACATCGCGCGTGTGCTCGCCCAGTACGCCGGAGTCGGCCCCGACCACCGCTGGCTGCTGCCCCTCTCGGCGGTACTCGCGCCGTGCCTGCTGCTCGCCGCCGACATCGCCGGCCGCCTTCTCGCCCGGCCGACCGAGATCCAGGCCGGCATCCTCGTCGCCTTCATCGGCGGTCCGTTCTTCATCGCGATGGTCCGCCGTCGACGACTCGCGGAGCTGTGAGCATGACCGATCTCCTGTCCCGCACCCACGGCCGCGTCACCTTCCGGCTGGCCGTCCCACCCGTCTCCGGCGTGCTGCGGCCACGCCTGGTGTGGGTGAGCGCCCTCCTCGCGGCCGCCACCTTCCTGGTGTTCTGCCTGGGCATGACCGTCGGGGACATCCCGTTCTCCCTCGGCGACGTCATGGGCGCCGTGGTGGGCACGGGGGACCCCGGAACCCTGCTCATCGTCCAGGAACTGCGCCTTCCGCGTGCCATGGCGGGGCTGCTCGTCGGGATCGCCTTCGGCATCTCCGGCGCGCTGTTCCAGACCATGACACTCAATCCGCTGGCCAGCCCCGACATGATCGGCATCACGCAGGGCGCCGGCGCCGCGGTCGTCGCGGGCATCGTGCTCGGGTGGGACGGCGGGCTGAGCACTCAGGCCCTCGGCCTGCTCGGGGCGCTGACCGCCGCGCTGCTGGTCTACGCCCTCGCCTGGAAGCGGGGCACCACCGGCTACCGCATCGTCCTCGTCGGCATCGGCATCGCCTGGATCTGCACCAGTGCCACGGACTACCTGATGGCCCGGGGTGAGCGCTTCCAGGCGCAGGCCGCGCTCGGCTGGCTCGTCGGCAATCTCAACGGCCGCGGCTGGGACCAGATCGGACCGCTGGCGGTGGCCATGGCCGTCCTGGTGCCCGCCTCTCTGCTCCTCGGCCGGCTGATGCGCACGCTGCAACTCGGCGACGACGTCGCCCGCGGGCTCGGGACGCGGGTGCAGCCGGTCCGTCTCGCCGTGCTGCTGACGGGAGTCGGGCTGGTGGCCTTCGGCACCGCGGTGGCCGGCCCGGTCGCGTTCGTGGCGCTCGCCGCGCCTCAGATCGCCCAGCGGCTCGCCCGCACCGCGTGGCCGCCGCCGGTGGCCTCGGGGCTGACCGGCGCGCTGGCCGTGCTCGCGTCGGACCTGATCGCCCGGAAGCTGATCTCCGGTACGGAGCTTCCGGTCGGGATCGTCACCGGGGTGCTGGGGGCTCCCGTTCTGCTGTGGCTGCTCGTCCGTGCCAACCGCGTCGGCTCAGGAGGCTGAACACGTGTCATCGAAGTCTGTGGACCCCGCGGGCCCCGATCTGCGGGCCGAAGGCCTGCGGCTGGCGTACGAGAGCCGTGTCGTCGTCGACGGCCTCGACGTGGCGATACCTTCCGGCCGGGTGACGGCCATCGTCGGGGCGAACGCGTGCGGCAAGTCGACGCTGCTGAGGGCACTGGCACGGCTGCTCGCGCCGAAGGCCGGCCAGGTGCTCCTGGACGGCCGCTCCGTCCAGTCCCTGCCGACCCGTGAACTGGCGCAGCGGCTCGGCATCCTGCCGCAGTCGCCGGTCGCGCCGGAGGGACTGACCGTCATCGATCTGGTGGGACGGGGCCGCTCGCCGCACCAGACCTGGTGGCGGCAGTGGTCCAGGGTGGACGAGCAGG
Organism: uncultured Actinomycetota bacterium; assembly: GCA_963836215.1. Lineage (GTDB taxonomy): Bacteria > Actinomycetota > Actinomycetes > Streptomycetales > Streptomycetaceae > Streptomyces. Next base: position 355,078 of record CAWIIU010000005.1, on the reverse strand, counting down.
CCGTCCACGACGCACTGCACGCCACCTCGATGGCCTCTCTCGCCGACCGTCCCGTCGACGAACTCTCCGGCGGCCAGCGCCAGCGCGCCTGGATCGCGATGGCGGTGGCGCAGGGCACGCCGGTGATGCTGCTCGACGAGCCGACGACGTATCTCGACCTCGCCCATCAGATCGACGTCCTGGACCTCGTCACCGACCTCAACCGGCACCAGGGCCGTACCGTCGTCATGGTCCTGCACGATCTCAACCAGGCCTGCCGGTACGCCGATCACGTCATCGCGATGAAGCAGGGCCGCATCGTCGCCGAGGGCGTACCCGGGGACGTGATCACCGCGGCCACGGTCGAGGAGGTCTTCGGTCTGCGCTGTCAGGTGGCCACGGACCCGGTCAGCGGCACCCCGATGATCATTCCCATGGGGCGTCACCACGACGTCACGGACATGCTCCCGCACGCGGATGCCCGTAGGGAGCCGGATGCGGTCGCCGTCACGGGGTCGGGCGGCTGACGCAGGCCGGCAGGGCGGACATCGGGTCCGCCCTGCCGGTGAGTTCATGCTCGGTTCGTCGTGCCGTCCGGGCTATCAGCAGCCCGTCACCAACGGCCGCATCATGGACGGTCCGTCAGATAGCCGCCCATCGTGCGGAAGTAGTCGGTGGCGGCGAGCTCGGTGCCGTCCTCGGTCCGCACCCGCTTGATCAGCAGGCCATGGTTGCGTCCGAAGCGGGCGTCGGCACCGGCGACGATGACGATTCCCTCGCCCTCCCGGATGAAGATCCGCCCGGGGGTGCCTCCGTAGCGCCCTTTCGACACGGCTGCCGACACGACGCGTAGCCGCCGGCCGCGATGGTGGGTGAAGGCGTTGGGGTAGGGGTCGGACTGGGCGCGCACGAACCTCTCCAGGTCCTCGGCCGGCCAGGACCAGTCGATCCTGCTGTCCTCGACGGAGCGCTTGTGGAAGAAGCTGGCCCTGGAGCGGTCCTGCTCGGTCCACACCGCCGTGCCGGAGGCTATCTGTTCGAGCGCGTCGTGGACGATCGGACCGATCAGGTCAACGGTCTTGCGGAACAGGTCCGTTGCCGTGTCGGTCGGTCCGACCGCGACGGATCGCTGGAGCACGATGTCGCCCATGTCGAGTTCGCTGTCCATGCGATGGGCCGTGACGCCGACCTCGGGCTCGCCGTTGATCAGGGCCCAGATCAACGGCGAGAAGCCCGCGTAGGTGGGCAGCAGCGAGTCGTGCACGTTGAGCGTTCCGTGCGGAGGCAGGTCGAAAATCTCCGGTGGCAGCCAGGTGCGCCAGTTGTTCGCCACGATGATGTCGGGCTCGACTTCCCTGAGTGCGCCGAGCAGTTCGTCGTCCCCGGGCCGGTTGCGCAGAAGCACGGGTACACCGTGCTTCTCGGCCAAGTCAGCCACGGAGTCGTCCCAGATCTTCTCGTAGGCGTGCTCGCTCTTCGGGTGGGTGATGACGAGGACCACTTCGTGCTCGGAGTCCAGAAGGGCTTGCAGCGTGCGGTGGCCCCAGGTCTGGTAGCCGAACATGACGACCCGCATGTGATTCCTCCTCAGACATTGCAAGGTAAGGCTAACCTTATCTAATATGTGCGTGCTGAGGGAGGCGATGACGCGGTGAACACACTGCAGAGTGGGCCGGGCAACATCTTTGATGTACTGGGCATTGGGTTCGGACCGTCGAATCTTGCCCTCGCGATAGCTGTCCAGGAGTACAACGCCCAAGTCGCCGCAGACGATCGGATCACGGCCGGCTTCCTCGAGAAGCAGCCGCGGTTCGGCTGGCACCGGGGGATGCTCATCGACGACGCCACGATGCAGGTGTCGTTCCTCAAGGACCTGGTCACGATGCGCGATCCCACCAGTGACTTCAGCTTCCTGTGCTACCTGCGCGAGCGGGAGCGGCTGGTCGACTTCCTCAACCAGAAGACCCTGTTCCCGCTCCGCATCGAGTTCCACGACTACTTCGAATGGGCCGCCGCCCGCGTCTCCGGCCTGGTGGAGTACTCCGCCGAAGTCCTCTCGGTGAAGCCGGTGACCGAGGACGGCGAGGTCCGCTGTTTCGACGTCGCCAGCTGCGATCCTGCCGACCCGCAGCGCCTGATCGTCCGCCGCGCGCGCAGCCTGTGCATCGCCACGGGCATGGAGCCGCACCTCCCGCCGGGTACCGTTCTGTCCGAACGCGTCTGGCACAACAGCGAGTTGATACCCCGCGTGACCCAACTCGTCGGGGACGGAACGCCGGTGCGACGCGCCGTCGTGCTCGGTGCCGGGCAGAGCGCCGCGGAAGCGGTCGACTACCTGCACCGCAGCTTCCCGGACGCCGAGATCTGCTCGGTCTTCGCCAAGTACGGCTACACGCCTGCCGACGACAGCCCGTTCGCCAACCGGATCTTCGACCCCGAGGCGGTCGACATCTACTACCAGGCGCCGCGGGATGTGAAGCAGTCCCTCTTCGACTACCACCGCGGCACCAACTACTCCGTCGTGGACATGGACCTGATCGAGGCCCTGTCCAGGACGATGTACCAGGAGAAGGTCCAGGGCCGCGAGCGGCTGAGGATGCTGAACGTCTCCAGGATCCGTGAGGTCGAGACGAGCGGCGAGCGGCTGGACATCACGGTGGAGTACCTGCCGACCGGGGAACGCGACCTGCTCTCCGCGGACCTGCTGGTCCATGCGACGGGCTATCAGCCGCGGGACATCGGCGAGAAACTGAGGGACATCAGCAAGCTCTGCGTACGCGACGACGAGGACGCCCTGGTGGTGGGGCGTGACCATCGGGTCGCCACGCTGCCGAACGTCACCTCGGACATCTATCTGCAGGGAGGCACCGAGCACACCCACGGCATCACGTCGACGCTGCTGTCGAACACGGCCGTTCGGGCGGGCGAGATCCGGTCGTCGCTCGTGGCCCGGCGGCTGACACGACAGACCGTCGGGCAGGGCGCCGGCTGAAAGCACCCCGCAGCCGGTGCGGCATCGCGACAAGTCGGCGCGAGGGGTGCGAGGCGGTGTGCAGACCGGTGCCACCACCGCTCTGCCGCATACCGCCTCGAGGTCCGGTCCGGATCAGACAGGTGCGCCGCCGAATTCGATGTCGTGGTGGGCGGACCGGCACGGCTGAGTGCCTGCCGCTCCTTAGACTCGGAGAGCATGACGACGACTGACTCCCTGGCGACGGCCCAGCGCTCGCTGGGCGACCCGTCCCTCCGGTACCCCCTCTTCCCGCCGCTGACATCCGGCTGCCCGCGTACGAGCACAGCCGGGATCGCCTACCCGCTGGAGCTCGACTACGCGTACGACAAGGTGAGTCCCGAGCTCTTCGACGCAACGGCGGCACCGCGCGGCATCGGCATCGAGCGCTGGGCACCGCTGCTGCCACCGCTCACAGCGCCCGGTCTCGGCGAGGGCGGCACTCCACTCGTCGACATCGGCGACGGCGTCCACGTCAAGGACGAGTCGCGCAATCCGACCTGGAGCCACAAGGACCGGCTCAACCGCTGCACGATCAGCGCGGCCCTGGCGGTCGGGGCGCAAGGGATCGTGGTGGCCTCGTCCGGGAATCACGGTGCTTCGGCAGCAGCGTTCGCCGCGCGTGCCGGGCTGCGCTGCGTGGTCCTCGCAGGGGTACGGACGCCGCCGGCCGTCCGCTCGTTCCTCAACGCCTACGGAGCGGTCGTGCTGCCCGTGGCCTGGGAGGACAGCTGGCCGCTGGTGCGAAAGCTCGTCGAGCGGCTCGGGCTGCACCCGGTCAGCAACCTCACTCCCACCCACACCGGTCATCCTTTCGGCGCGGAGGGCTACAAGACCATCGCGTACGAGATCCACGCCGATCTCGGCGTGCCGTCAGCCGTGTTCGTGCCGACCGGATACGGCGAGCTGCTCTTCGGGATGTGGAAAGGCTTCGCCGAATTGCAGCGGCTCGGCATCACCTCCCGCACGCCTCGGCTCTTCGCCTGCGAACCGGCCGCGGGCGGCCCGCTGGCGGCTGCCGTGCGCCAGGGCCTGCCGGCCGCGAAGGTCCAGGCCCGGCCGACCGACGCCTACTCGATCAGTTGTGAGGTGAGCGGCTACAAGGCGGCCGTGGCGGTCCGGGAGAGCGGTGGCGACGTGCTGTTGGTCAGCGACGCAGCGATGCGGGCCGCCCAGACCGAGCTGGCCGGCCAAGGGCTGTGGACGGAGGTGTCGAGCGCTGCGGGACTGGCCGGGCTCCGCGGCCACCGGGACCGCGGCGAATTCGAGGGCCCAGTGGTGTGCGTCGCCACGTCCAGCGGATTCAAGGATGCGGGTGTCGCCTCATCGGCCGCGGAGCCGGTGCAGGCGATCGATCCGGCGTGGGACGCGGTACGCGCACGGTTGAAGGCAGCTGGGATGCAGACCTCGCGGATGCCATGACACCGGACGCACCACGCCGACAACTGCCACTGGCCACGGCAGTGTTGAACGCCGGGTCGCCGTCAGAGGCAGCCCGCGTTCTGCCGCTCGGCCCCGGTCTCCGGCACGGTGGACGGGGTGGACTGGCCTTCCAGGAGCTCCATGCCCAGCGGGGTGAGAGCGTGCCGGATGGTGTTGCCGACGCGCAGACTGTGAATCAGGCCCGCATCACGCAGCACGCTGGCGTGTTCGCTGGCGGAAGCGGGTGAGATGCCCAGCCTGCGGGCGATCTCGTTGCCGGTCGCGTCCTTGGAGCCGGCGATCGTGCAGAGCGTCGCGGCACGCGTCCGGCCGACCAGCCGCGCCAGCGAGTCCCCTCCCGCGGAGGCGGCCCGCTGTCCGAGGAAGCCGACACCGCGGCTGGCCGGGTACACCAGCACCGGGGAGAGCGAGGCGTCCCGCAGCTTGATGGGCGTACCGCGGCAGAAGTACGAAGGCACCAGCCGCAGACCGCGACCGTCCAGGTACATGTCCTCATCCGTGGGATAGGCGACATGGAGCACCGGTGCTCTCCACAGCACCGCCGGATGAAGACCGGCCAGCAGTTGGTCCGTTCCCCCGGCCAGAAAGGCACGGGCGTGCGTGGTCCGGTCGGCGTCCACCGCTGCCCGGATCTGCGACCAGTACGGGCTCAGTGCCTGGTCGTAGTAGCTGCGCAGCGCAGTGCCCAGGCCCCGCAGCGCGGCGGGCCGGCCGTTCGCAAGGGCAGCGGCCCACGACGGGAGCCGTCGCTCCTGGCCGAGGGTCTCCACTTCCGTCCGAAGGCGCGTGCGGGAGGTGGAGAGGATCGACTCGATGCCGGCTTCGGGGTCGGTGACCCCGCCGGCAGGCGTCAGGAAGTCGGGGGAGTACCCCCGCGGCGGCGCGAGGCGGAGAAGCGGCTGTGCCGCAGGCTTGAGCGACGCCCGCAAACGGGTACGCCATCTCTGCACCCGGATGTCGCTGTCGTTCCCGCCGAGTACATGCAGGCTGAGCAGAGCTTCCCAGGCGGGATCCGGTCCTGGTGCCAGGTGGATCCGGCCGAGGTCCTCTGCGCTGAAATGGATGCGCAGCACTGACGTGCCCCCCGTGAAAGCTGCAATCCTATCGATTCACTATGTCTTGAGGGACGCTCGTACCGCTAGCTCCGATTGCGCCATCGGTCCTTTTCGGCGAGGACCGAAAGACGTTCCCTGGCTCCGCCGCCCCGCTTAGTTTCGGCGCCAAGCGCCATGCGGGAACGCGCCGGGAGCTGCCGACGCCCCCTGCGCCTCTCCGCAGCCAACGGAGGAGCACCATGACACCTGCACGTCGTACGGCCGGGTCTCTTGCGGTCGCCGCAGCCCTGATCGCCGGTACCACCGTCCTTGTCACCTCGCCGGCTTCCGCCGAACAGACCGCGCCCGCAGCGGCACCGGTCCAGCGCCCGACTGCGCTCGCCGGTGACATCTACCTGTACTACAGCGCGTCCGCCAACAGTTCCTTCAGCAGGTACTTCCAGGACGAGCGTGACTTCGCCGGTGACACGTTCGCAGCGGGCGGCGAGGGCAGCGGCCAGCGCGTCAAGAACAACGTCAACCGCGCCTGGAACAGCGACACGGGCCGCATCGCCCGCATCTACTACAACGAGAACTTCAACGGGAGCGGCAGCGCCCCCTACGACGACTTCTACCCGAACCAGAACCGGCAGCTGATCCCCAGCGTGCGCAACAACAACGCCTCGATGAAGTGGCGCCCGGCGGGCTGACCTTCCCGGGCCGACCTCCTCAGGCCCGCCCGCACACCAGCGGGCGGGCCACCGCACCACACAGACAAGGGGTCTCCATGGCGAGGCGGGCGGCAACACACCACGGCACGCGGCGACTCGGCATCGTCCTCGCGCTGCTCGCCGCCACCGCCGGCTGTGCCCAGGAGGGCGGGCCGGACGAGGCAGCCGTCGCGCGGTCCGGGCCGCCTCCGGTCTCCGCGGTGCCGGCGATGCTCTCCGTGAAGTCGCTCGTCCTGCCCGTGGAGCCCTACCTGTTCACCGACCGTCAGGTGGCCGAGCTGTTCCGTGCGCGCTCCCTTCTGACCGCCTCGTGCATGGAGCGCCACGGTCACCCGTGGCCCGGTCCCGGGGCGCCCGCCCCGGACACCGGAACGCTGAACCCGGCGAACACGGCCCACCGGTACGGACTCACCGATGCGGATGCCGCGTCACGCCGCGGCTACCACCCGGCCCCGGGCACGGAGCAGCCTGCGGCCCCGAAGCCTTCCGACCGGCAGCCGAGCCCCGCCGAACTGCTTCTGCTGACCGGCCTCGAAGCGGACGGAACGCCGGCGCGCACGGACGAACGCGGCCGGCGGATCCCGGTCGGAGGGTGCCAGGGCGAAGCCACCGCGGCCCTGTCGGGAGACCCGCAGAAGATCGGCAACGGCGAGCTCGTGCGGGACATCAACCTCGGCAGCTACGAGCGGTCCCGTGGCGATGCCCGCGTGGTGAAGGTCTTCCGCGCCTGGTCGGCCTGTATGAAGCGGTACGGCTACGACTACGCGGTCCCGACCCGCGCACCCGGCAAGGACCCGGCTTTCGCCGGTCCCTCGGCGAGCGCTGCCGAGATCGCCCTGGCGGGCAAGGACATCGCGTGCAAGCGGGAGACGAACGTCGTCGGCGTCTGGTCCACGGTGGACGCGGCGTACCAGCGCCGGGAGATCGCGGCGAAACCCGATGAACTGGCCACGGTCAAGAAGGACATCCACCGCCAGGTGACCACCGCGGACCGGGTACTTGCAGGCCACTGAGGCGCGCCCCCACGGACGGCGTCGGCGCCACGACCGGCATGGGTCAGGTCGCCGTTGAGCCGGTTCGCCGCTGATGGCGCGTGTGTGCAAGCTGATGGGCATGGTGGAGCAGCTCGCGGATCGCAGCATCGGTCCGCCGGCCCGGATTCACCACCGCGAGCCAGCCGAGGGAGCCGTAGACGGGATGGGCGATCACGGCATCGGTGGCGCCGCGGTCGTGGTCGACGGCTGGTTCGCGCGGAGCGTGGCCGGTCCACTGGATAAAGGAATCCTTCCCGGCGGCGACATTGACGCGGAAGGTGTCCGGGCGGTCCAGGCGGGAACTCTCGTCGCCCGGGTAGTTCTTCGTCACGATGGTCGCGAACGGTTGGGTCGCTGTCGGCAGCACGCCGTCGGGCGAGTGGAAGAAGTAGGTGTCCCCCCAGCTGATCTCCGGTGAGCCGTCGCCGGGTCCCGGCCTCATCGTCAGGACTCCATCGAGGTCTTCCACGAAGTTGATGATCTCGTCGATGGTCATGTGCTCAAGCGTTTCATTAAGGTGCTTGTGGAGACTTTGGGCCGGAAGACAGCGGAGCCGCGGGTGTCAGCTCTCAAAGCGTCGGGCATGCGCACGGTCGATGTCGCGCGACGTGTGGGGTACTCCGTTCAACAGATCCGCAATCTCGAACGCGACGGTGTGCTGCCGCCGGCGACGCGTACAGCTGCGGGTTACCGGATCCATGGAGAGATGCATCTGCATTCCGCGCTGGCCTACAAGGCCCTCGCCGTCGGCACGGGGCCGGTCGAGGCCAAGCGGATCGTTCGTGCCGTGCACGAGCGCCCGACGTCAGAGGCACTTGCACTCGTCGACGCGGCACACGCCCGACTCGACCGTGAGCGCACGGACATCAGGCTCGCCAAGGAGGCCACCGCGGCGATCGCTGCCGAGCTGATCGAGGACGTACGCCCGTCGGATGCGATGAGCGTGTCCGAGCTGGCCGCCGCTCTCGGAGTGCGCCCCTCGGCTTTGCGGCACTGGGACGCCGAGGGGCTTGTCGTCCCTGACCGGGTGGCTCCGCGGGGGACGCGACGCTACACGCCGAACCAGGTCAGGAACGCGCGGATCGTGCACCAACTGCGCTGCGCCGGGTACCGCATCGACCCGCTCCGGGCGTTGATGCCGGACCTGCGGCGCGGCTACCGATCGGGAGAGATCCGCGCCGCGCTGGCCGCCCGGGACGCGAGCATCGCGGCTCGCTCCCGTGCCCTCCTCGATGCCGCTGTCGCACTGAGCGCGGTCCTCGCCGCCGCTCACGCATGAGCTCCCCTTGATAGGCAAGTAGAGACTTGCCTATTCTGTGGTGGTGACCGATGATGTCTTCAAGGCGCTGGCCGACCCCACCCGCAGGAAGATTCTCGATGAGCTGGCGGAGCGGGACGGGCAGTCCCTGTTCGAGATCTGCGCGCGACTGGTGACCAAACACGGTCTGGGGCTGTCGCGCCAAGCGGTCAGCCAGCACCTCGCCGTGCTGGAAGCTGCCGACCTGATCCGCACCCGGCGCCAGGGGCGCTACAAGTTCCACGACCTGAACACCGAACCGCTCGGGCGCATCCTCGGCCGGTGGCTCAGGCCCGACAACCCGGAGACCACACCATGAGGATCCACCTGTCCAGCGTCTACGTCGATGACCAGGACAAAGCCCTGCGCTTCTACACCGAAGTCCTGGGGTTCGTGAAGAAGGAGGAGGTCCCGCTGGGCGAGTACCGGTGGCTGACCGTGGTCTCGCCCGATGACCCCGACGGCACGGAACTCGTGCTCGAACCGGATGGGCACCCCGCCGTCAAGCCCTACAAGACAGCCCTGGTCGAGGACGGGATCCCGCTGACATCCTTCGCCGTGGACGACGTCCACGCGGAGTTCGACCGCCTCCGCCGGCTCGGTGTGCAGTTCACCCAGGAGCCGCTCGAACTCGGGCCGGTCACCACGGCCGTGCTCGACGACACCTGCGGCAACCTGGTCCAGATCGCCCACCGCAACTGACAGCGGCGCGCGGCGGTCACCGTGCCGCGGATGCCGCCGGGGGCGGCAGCGGCTGCTCGGTCCAGATGGTCTTGCCGTCGCGTGTGTAGCGGGTGCCCCATCGCTCGGTCAGCTGGGCCACCAGGAAGAGTCCGCGACCGCCTTCGTCGGTGATGCGGGCCCGGCGCAGGTGCGCCGAGGTGTGGCTGGTGTCGGACACTTCGCAGATGAGGTGGCCGTCGCGGATGAGCCGAAGAACGATCGGACCGCCGCCGTAACGGTAGGCGTTGGTGACCAGCTCGCTGACGATCAGCTCGGTGGTGAAGGCCATCTCATCCAGTCCCCACTCGGCGAGTTGGGATGCCGTCAGCGTCCGGGCCTGCGCGGCGGCGGTCGGCTCCACGGGCAGCTCCCACGTGGCCACCTTCTCCGCTGCCAGCACACGCGTACGGGCGATGAGCAGGGCCACGTCGTCCGCCACCTCGTCGGTGGGCCGGTCGTGCAGCAATGCGCTCTCCACCGCCTTGCATGTCTCCTCCAACGAGCGGCCGGGCACGGCCAATGCTCCGCACAGATCAGCGAGGCTCTCGTCGACGTCCCGCCTGCGGCGGTGGATCAGGCCGTCCGTGTAGAGCGCCAGGAGGCTGCCTTCGGCCAGCTGCAGCTCGGCAGCCTCGAACGGCAGCCCGCCCAGCCCCAGCGGAGGACCTGCGGGTACGTCGAGGACGTGCACCTGTCCCCCCGGCGTCACCGCTACGGGCGACGGGTGACCGGCCCGGGCCAGGGCGCACTGCCGCGAGACCGGGTCGTAGACCGCGTACAGGCAGGTCGCGCCGACGATTTGAGGAGAACGCTCATCGGTCGACTCCTGCTCGGAGGCCAGCCGGTCCACCAGGTCGTCGAGGTGGGACAGGACTTCGTCGGGTGCGAGGTCGAGGTTGGCCAGGGTGTGCACTGCGGTGCGGAGCCGGCCCATGGTGGCCGCTGCGTGGATGCCATGGCCGACCACGTCTCCCACGACGAGGGCGACGCGGAGTCCGGAGAGCGGGATGACGTCGAACCAGTCACCGCCGACGCCGGTGGTGGCGTCGGCCGGCAGGTAGCGGTGGGCGATCTCGACAGCGGGGTGCGGGGGAACCTCGTGCGGGAGCAGGTTGTGCTGCAGGGTGAGTGCCGCCTCGTGCTGCTGGGTGTAGCGGCGTGCGTTGTCGATGCAGACGGCGGCGCGGGAGGCGAACTCCTCGGCCAGTGTGAGGTCGTCCTCCTCGAACGGGTCGGGCCGTCGCAACCGCCACAGACTGAGCAGGCCCAGCACGAGCCCTCGCGCGACCAGCGGCACCACCATCAGCGAAGGCTCGCCCAGTCTGAGGATCCGCTGCGCTCGTTCCGGGTCCGTGGCGAGCCACTGGGCAAGGCCTTCCCCGTCCGTGTCGAGTACCGGACATCGTCGGGTCAGGCTGCGTGCTTGCACACTCGCCGGCGGGATGTGGATCGTGTGGCCCACCGGATACATGATCTCCTGCACGTCCGGCAGGACGCTGCGGACAGCTGCCCGGCGCACGGTTCCGAGGACGGTCCGGCTGGGCTCGTCGCCGCCGGCCACGGGCTCCAGCAGGTCCACGGAGACGAAGTCGGCGAGGTCAGGGACGGTGGCTTCGGTCAGCTCGCTCGCTGTCTTCGCCACGTCCAGCGTGGTCCCGATGCGGGTGCTGGCCTCGTTGAGCAGGGCGAGCCGATGCCGTGCCTGGTAACGGTCGGTGACGTCCTCGACCGTCTGGGTCACGCCGAGGATCCGTCCCGAGGGGTCCTCCATCCGGAATGCCGAGACCGACACGAAGAGCTCATGGTCCGGATCGCGGCGCAGGACGGCGGGCTGCTCGGTGAAGATCGAGGAACGCCCCGTCTCCAGTACCTCCCGCAACTGCCTCTCCACCGTGTCGGAGTCCCGCGCGATGAGGAAGTCGGTGCTGTGCAGGCCCCGGTGCTGCTCGACCGGAATCTGGCTGAACCGCGCGATGGCCCGGTTCACCCGCAGGATGCTCAGGTCGGGGGCGAAGACGGACAGGCCGATGGGGGAGCGGCGGAACAACCCGTCCAGGACCGACCGGTCCGTCTCCCACTGGATGACCTCCTCGGCCGGTGCGCCGACCAGGAACCACTCCACGGTGGAGTCACCCCGCGTGATCGCCCGGACCCGGCACCCCATCTCCACACGGTGACTGTCGCGGTGCCGGACGGGCACCACCCCGAACCAGCCCCGGTCGCGTGTGCAGACAGCCACCGCGTCCATGACGACGTCGCTGTCGCCGGGGTCGATCAGGAAACCGAGCGCCGTCCGTCCGAGCGCCTCCTTGGGCGGGTAACCGAGCAGTGCTTCGGCGCGCTCGCTCCAGCCGATGACCGTCCCGCAGTCGTCCAGCACCATGGAAGCCGCGCATCGCACCGCGAACGGGTCCTCCGGGCCCTCGCTGAACGTCGTCATCGGTGTGTTCATCCCTACCACCCTTGCACCTTCCCGGTGGGCGCGAGTGTGTGCCGTGGCTCCGGGTGGCTCTTCGCGGAGCCTTCCGGACGAAGGGTCCGGGCAAGGAGCAGCGCCACATCGTCCTGGGCCGCAGAGGGCAGCAATCGGTCGAGGAGGCGGTCACAGATCTCCTCCAACGGTTGGTCGAGGTGGCGCAGTGCCCGGGCGAGCTGTCGCATGCCCTGGTCGAGGTCCCGGTCGCGGGCCTCGATGAGGCCATCCGTGTACAGCACCAGCAGGGCCCCGGGGGGCAACGGCACCTCCTCGGTCCGGAAGTCCTGTTCGCCCGTCCCCAGCGGCGTACCCGGGGGTCCGTCGAGGAACGAGATCGTCCCGTGGGCGTCGGCCACCGCCGGAGGCGGATGACCGGCCCGGGCGATCAGGCAGCCGCCGGCAGCCGGGTCGTGCACCGCGTAGACGCATGTCGCCATTTCGTTCTCGCCCAGGTCGGCCACGGCGGTGTCCAGGGAGCGGAGCATCTGTGCCGGCGGGATGTCGTGACGAGCCAGTGTTCGCACCGCCGTGCGCAGCTGTCCCATGACAGCCGCGGCATGGATTCCGTGGCCCATGACGTCCCCGATGACGAGCCCGGTCCTGCCCCCGGGCAGAGCGATGACGTCGAACCAGTCCCCGCCGACCTCGTGGTCGCTGGCAGGGAGGTAGCGCCCGGTGAGCTCCAGCCCGGTCACTTCCGGCAGCGCGTTGTTCGTCAGGCTGCGCTGCAGGGTGAGAGCCGCCTCCCGCTGGCTGGTGTACATGCGTGCGTTGTCGATGTTCAGCGCCGCTCGGGCGACCAGCTCGTCGATCAGCACGCAGTCCTGCTCGTCGAACCGCTCGCGGCTGCGGGTACGCGTCACCACCACGGCGCCGAGCACCTTGCCGCGGGCGACCAGAGGGACCAGCCGCGCACACCCGATACGGCTGCCGAGGTACGCGCGCAGCTGCTCGGCCTGCGGATCGGGCATCAGCGCGGGAATGTCGGCCAGGTAGAGGTTCATGGGGCGGCCCTCGGCGATGACCTTCTCGTACACCGAGCCGACCGGTACCTGGAAGGTCATGCCCGCGGCCAGCTTCGCGGTGGGGGCGGACGGATCGGGGAAGGCCGCCGCCATCCGGCGTGCCACGCCGTGAGCGGATGCGGCGGCCTCGTCGGGTTCGAGCACCGCTTCCAGAAGCTGCACGTCGGCCGAATCGGCCAGCTGCGGCACCAGTACCTGCACCACTTCCTCGGCGGTGTGGCGCAGATCCAGAGTGGTTCCGATGCGTGTGCCGGCCTCGGCCAGAAGAGCGAAGCGCTGCCGTGCCCGTTCGGCGTCGACATGAGCCTGCTGCCCGTCGGTGATGTCGATCAGGGAAGCGATCACGCCCAGCCGCCGGCCGGCCTGGTCGAGCAGGGGAGCGTAGGAGCAGGACCAGGTCAGGTCGCGATCGGGATCGGCGGGTGTGCGGCCCGTGCGACGGACGTCGACCACCGCCTCACCGCGATCCAGAACCTGCTGCATCACCGTTTCCAGCGCCGCGGCGTTGACTCCTGGTGCGACCTCGACCGGCCGTTTGCCGAGGTGCTCGGCCGCGGCGACACCGTTCATCCTGGCCAGCGACTCGTTGACCCGCACAAAGCGCAGGGTGGGGCCGAGGATGGCCAGTCCGATCGGGGACTGGGTGAACAGGCCTTCCAGGGCGGCGAGCGAATCCCGCATCTTCCTGACCGTGGACGTCTCCACCGCGATGGTCAGGGTGCCCGTACCCCCCTGTGGGTCCGCATCCGGGCAGATCCACATCTCCATCGGCATGAGGTGCCCGTCGCGATGCCGCACGGGGACGGTCCCGATGACGGCCTCACCTGCCAGGACCCTCTGCACAAGCTGTTCGGTCGGCACCCGGTGGGACTCGGGGACCAGTATCGGCAGTCCGTCCTGCCCCAGCAGTTGCTCCGCCGCGTGGCCGAGGAGGTCCTGGGCGGCGAGCGACCACTCCACGATGCGCCCCTGTGCATCGGCCCTCCACAGAACGATCGGAAGGAGGTCGCGGAGCACACCCGCGTACCCGACCGCTGAAAGCGGCAGGTCCGGCGCCTCACTGATCGATTCGTGTGGGTCCAACGCAAGACCTAACCCCGGGGCGTGCGGCCGCTGCCTGCCGACCGCTCCCTGGCGATCTTCGGCCGGGCGCCGCGCGGTCGATGCAGCGCTTTCGGGTGCGGATACTCCCATATCAGCCTATCCGAGGCACTGGCTCCGGCGAACGGAGCGGACGCGGTCGTCCGCCGGCAGGGGGTCCGGCGAAAACAACAGCGAACGCTGTGGTGCCGACCTACGATTATTCCCCGCATGCTGCTTCGCCGGATGTTACGTATGACCATGGTCCTCGCAGTGGCCCTCGCGGTCGCCTTCGCCGGCGCGGTCGAGGGGGGTACGGGGACGGCGCGGGCCCAGGAGAGCCGACCGTCGTCCGGTCGGCAGTTGCTGTTCTACAACCACGCCTACGGGGTGCTCGACCGGGAAACCGCCGACGCCATCGAGCACTCCGACTTTCTGCGGGACTTCGCCAACTTCCAGGTCCGCACCACGACGGGTGCCGACGGACAGACCTGGACCGGCCGCTATCTGATGGGCCGGGAGACCTACCTCGAACTCTTCGGAGTCGGCGATGTGCCCGGCCAGGACGGCACGCTCGGGGCCGCCGGGATGGGCGTCTCGACCGAGCGCGCCGGCGACCTGGCAACGGTGCTCCAGCGGCTGCGGGACCAGGGAGTGGCCGATCCCGTCGAGTTCCGCCGGACGCGTGACTTCGGCGACGGCGTCCCCGTGCCGTGGTTCGGTGCCGTCTTCACCAGCGCCCAGTACGACGCTTTCGGGGCCTGGGGGATGGAATACCTGCCGGAGTACTTCGCCGACCCGCGCAGCAACACCGAGCCGGCCGACCATCCCGGTGACGTCGGACGGGAGCGCTACCTGTCCGACGACTACCGCAGCCATCTGATGCGCGACGTCACGTCGGTCCGCCTCGCGGTCACGGCAGGCGACCTTGCCGACACGGTGCCGCTGCTGCGGGCCGGCGGATTGGTCGTCCGGTCCGTGGAGGGCGGTGGAATCGTTGCGCAGCGGGGCGGCACCGCCATCCGACTCGACGCCGTTGCGCGCGACCAGGCGGGCCTGCGGCAGGTCGAGCTGTCGCTCAACCGGCCCGTGAAGGTCCGTCACAAGGAACAGATCGGCCGGTCGACCCTCGTCGTCGGCCCGGGCGCCCGTGCGGTCTGGACCTTCGACGACACGAAGCAGGGGTCCTCAGTCCCAAACGGCCCGTCCGGCAGGGCGTGACTCAGCCGCGGCCCCTGTGGAGCGAATCGAGCAGGGCCAGTTCGTCCTCGGAGAGGCGCAGCGCGCCGGCCGCCACGTTCTCGACGAGGTGGCCCGGGTTGCCCGTACCGGGGATGGCCAGCACGTGGGGGCCGCGGTGCAACGTCCATGCGAGCCGGACCTGCGCCGCGCTCGCCCCGCGGGCGCGGGCGACGGACAGCACCTCTTCGCTGTCGGTGCCGGTCGCGCCCGCCTCGCCCCCGGCAGCGGCGATCGCGTAGAACGGCACGAACGCGACGCCCTGAGCGCCGCAGGCATGCAGGAAGTCGTCCTGCTCGGTCAGGGCGCCGATGCCGTACCGGTTCTGTACGCACACCACGGGCGCGATGGCCTGGGCCTCGGCAAGGTGTTCGGGAGTGACGTTGGACAGGCCCAGGTGGCGGATGAGCCCGGCGTCGCGCAGGTCGGCCAGTGCGCCGAACCGCTCGGCGATCGAGTCGGTGCCGACGATGCGCAGGTTGACCACATCCAGGTGGTCGCGGCCCAGCTGGCGCAGATTCTCCTCGACCTGGCCGCGCAGCTGCCCCGGGGTGGCATGCGGCAGCCATGCGCCCGACGGGTCCCGGCCCGGCCCGACCTTGGTGGTGATGACGAGGTCGTCCGGGTAGGGGGCAAGTGCTCGGCTGATCAGCTCGTTGGCGGAGCGCAGCGGGGAGAAGTAGAACGCGGCGGTGTCGACGTGGTTCACGCCGAGGTCGACCGCGCGGCGCAGGACGCTGATCGCCCGGGCACGATCGCTCGCGGGGGCGTCGGTCCGGAACGCCGCGCCGTGCTGAGGCAGGCGCATCGCGCCGAATCCCATGCGGTGCACGGTCAGGTCGCCGAGCTTCCAGGAGCCCGACGCCGCTGCGGTGATGGTCTGCGATGGTGTGGTGGCCGTCATGCCGGAGATGATCTCCACCCGGTAGGCTGACCGCCATTGATTCAGGTATGTGCGAATCCTTGGAGGGGCAATCGCGGCGGAGTTGGTGTTCTCGGCGGGCGATCTGGCGCAGGTGCGGTTCGCTGTTTCGCCGATGTGGGAGGTCGTGACCAGCTTCCGCCTGCTGACCTCCGGCTCGGAGCATCCCGTGCACCGCCCCTGGGCCGAACAGGTACGGCCACGGGTGGCTGCCGCCGGCCTGGACCGGGGCTGGCTCGCCGAACTGATGCCGCCCTCGGGCTACTTCCCCGACTTCCTCTACCCGGCACCCACCGGACCGGCCCCCACCCTTGCGGCGGAGCTGGCCGCGATCCTCGCCGCTCCCGAGGCCCGGGTACGCCAGGACCTGAACCACCTCAAGCACCATCAGGGCTCACTGGGTCACCGGCTCCGGACCCTGCACGGCGAGCCGCGGGCCCGCCTGAGCCGGGTCACCGAAGAGATCGAGACCTATTGGGAACTGGCGCTCGCTCCCTACTGGGCGCGAATCCAGACCGTGCTCGACGGCGACGTCTTCCACCGCGCCCGGCAGGTCGCCGAGCAGGGCGTCGGCCGCCTCTTCAACGACCTGCACACCTCGGTGAGCTGGGGCGACAACGCGCTACGGCTGATCCGCCGCCCGCGGACCCTGTCCCGCGAAACGGCGGGCGCAGGGCTGCTGTTGATTCCCTCGGTCTTCGCCGGAGCCCGCGTACGCACCCGCGTGACACCCCCGGACCCGCCCCAACTCGCCTACCCCGCCCGTGGCGTCGGCTCGCTGTGGGAAAGGCGAGCCGTCACCGGAACCGACGCGCTGGCAGCCGTGCTCGGCCGCTCCCGGACCCTGCTGCTCACCGAACTGGAGACACCGGCCTCCACCAGCGAACTGGCCGGACGCACCGGGCTCTCCCCGGCCGGAGTCTCCCAATGCCTGACCGCCCTGCGCGACGCGGGCCTGGTCAGCGCCCACCGGGCCGGCCGCTCGGTGCTCTACGCCCGTACCGCCGCCGCCGAATCCGTCCTCACCGCCGCGTCTCCGTAGCCCACCGCCCTGACAAGGTTCAGGACCGCCGGGGAACAACGGGGTGCGCCACCCGGGCGCGGACCCGATGCTGCCGACGGCCGGCACGGCCCGCGCCTTCAAGGCAGCCGCACGTCTCAGCTGCCGGCCAGGAGAGCGGCCAGCCCTTCGCTGTCCGTCCCCTCGGACCGGGACAACGACAGCTCCGCCCAGATGACCTTGCCCTCGGGGGTGTAGCGGGTGCCCCAGCGGTCCGCCATCTGAGCCACGAGGAACAGACCCCGGCCTCCCTCGTCCAGCGTGGCCGCGTGCCGCAGGTGAGGCGACGTGCTGCTGCCGTCGGACACTTCGCACGTCAGGGCGCGATCGCGGAGCAACTGCAGGGTGAGAGGTGCGGAGCCGTAGCGGATGGCATTGGTGATCAGCTCACTGAGGATCAGCTCCATGGCGAACGCGTGCTCGGCCAGACCCCATTCGTCCAGCCTCTCGGTCACGGCGGCGCGCATCCCCGACACGGCTTCGGGCTCGAACGGCACATCCCAGCGGGCGACATGGTCGGTCGGGATGCCGCGGGTGCGGGCGATGAGCAGCGCCACGTCGTCCTTGGGCCGACCGGGCAGGAGTTCCTCCAGCACCGCCTGGCAGCTCTCCTCCGGCGCCCGGTCCGGATGGGACTCCAGGGCCTGACGCAGCAGTTCGATGCCCACGTCGATGTCCCGGGTACGGTCCTCGATGAGTCCGTCGGTGTACAGGACCAGCTGCGTGCCCTCCTCCAGTTCCAGCTCGACCGTCTCGAACGGTACGCCGCCCAGACCCAGTGGGGGCCCGGCAGGCAGGTCGGGGAAGGACACATGGCCGTCCGGGTGGACCAGGGCCGGTACCGGGTGTCCCGCCCGGGACATGGCGCAGCGGCGGGAGACAGGATCGTAGACGGCGTAGAGACAGGTGGCGCCCACGATCCCCGCGCCGGCGGCCGGACCCAGCTCCTCCTGGTCGATGCGCCCGACCAGGTCGTCGATGTGCTTGAGAATCTCGTCGGGCGGAAGGTCGAGCGAGGAGAAGTTGTGCACCGCCGTACGCAGCCGGCCCATGGTGGCGGCGGCGTGCAGGCCGTGGCCGACGACGTCCCCGACGACCAGCGCCACGCGGCTGCCGGGGAGAGGGATCACATCGAACCAGTCCCCACTCACTCCGGAGAGCGCCGGCAGATAGCGGTGCGCGACTTCGAGGGCGCTCTGTTCGGGCAGCGCCCGGGGCAGGAGGCTGCGCTGCAGCGTCACGGCCAGTGCGTGCTCCCGGGTGTAACGGCGGGCGTTGTCGATGCTGACCGCCGCCCGGGCGACGAGTTCCTCGGCCAGGTCCACGTCGTCCTTCTCGAACGGCTGGGGCTTCTCCGAGCGCCAGAAGTTGGCCAGGCCCAGGACCACGTTTCCCGTCTGGACGGGCAGCGTGATGAGCGAGTGGATGCCGTAGTCGACGATCATCCGTGTCCGCTCCGGGTCCTGGGCCTGCCATCCCGGTGCGGCGGACAGGTCGGGCGTCAGCACCGAGCGGCCGCTGTCGAAGCCCTGTGCCTGGGGAGTGGAGGGCAGGAACCCGATCAGTCGGCCGCGCTCGTAGAGGGGATGGTCGTCCCGGATGCCGTGAACGGCCGTACGGCGCATGTTCGTGGCCGCCCCGAACGGCTCGTCACCGCGCAGGACCGGGTCGACCAGATCGATGGTGACGAAGTCGGCGAACCGGGGGACCGCCACCTCGGCCAGTTCCTCGGCCGTGCGCACCACGTCGAGCGACGTACCGATGCGCAGACCGGCCTCGTACAGCAGCTTCAGACGCTCACGGGCCACTTCCGCCCGGCTGGACACCGCCTGCAGCTCCGTCGAGTCCCGCAGGGTGACGACCGTGGACCTGGGGCCGCCATGGCGTTCGGTGGTCCGTTGGTTCGCGGAGAGCAGCCGGTCCCCGGCCATGTGCACCTCGTCCGTGGCCTCACGGCCGGAGGCGAGCAGTTCCAAGGTGCCGGGATCCAGGCTGGGCAGCTCGGAGACGCGCCGCCCCTCGGCGTCGGCCGGCAGCTGCAGCAGCCGCCTGGCCTCGGAGTTCGCCAGCAGCAGCTTCCCCTCCTCGCCGACGATGAGCACTCCTTCGCGTACCGCGTGCAGCACCGCGCCGTGATGTTCGTACATACGGGCCATCTCGGCCGGGCCGAGGCTGTGGGTCTGGCGCCGCAGCCGCCTGGCCACCAGCGCGGTCCCACCCGTGGAGACGACGAGGGCGACCGCCCCGGCACCGAGGATGATCGGCAGCTGCTGGTTCACCGCGCTGGAGACGTTCTCGACCTTCAGGCCCGCGGACACCAGGGCCACGACCTTGCCCCGCTCGTCGTAGACGGGGACGGTGGCCTGCACCTCGTGACCGAGGGGGCCCTGAACACTCTCCGTGTACACCCTGCCGGCCAGCGAGGGCTCGATCGTGCCGACGAACCGCTTGCCGATCCGGTCCGGCTGGGGGTGCGTGTAGCGGATCCCCTTCGTGTCCATCACCACGATGAAGTCGACGCCGGCCGCCGCGCGCCCCGTCTCGGTGAGCGGCTGCAGAACCGTGGACGGTTCGGACGTCTCCAGGGCGTCCAGGACGCCGGGGGAGTTTGCGAACGTCTGCGCGACGGCGATCGACCGGCGCTTCGCTTCCGCGCTGATGTCGTGCCGGGACTGCAGGAGGAGCACCAGTACCGCGGCCGTCACGAGCAGCACGACCAGGGCCACCTGCATGATGAAGACCTGCCCGGCGAGACTCCGGGGGTGCTTGTCGGTCAGTGACCGAACCGGCACTTTCCGGAATCGGCCGAAGGGGTTGACCATAGCTATTTCTAACACTGCGAGGTGCTCGACCGCGAAGAGTGACGGCGCGGCGACTGGTCGGCAGCGCGTCACACGACCGTGACCGGCGCGTCCAGTCCTTCAGCGAATTCCGCCCGGACGGGAATGGCCTGAGTACTGATCAGGTCGCCTGTTTCGAGGGTCCCGGTCCCGGAGCGGTCGATGTGGACGCGGAGTCCGTAGGACGCTGTGGGGTCGAGCGCCGGTACCTCAATGCTGAAGGGGACGCGACCGCCCGGAGCCAGCTGGATGTCCCGCTGGATCTGCGCCCCGACGACGGTGGAGGGCGCGTCCGCCCGGGAAACGTCGCGGACCTCCACGAGGAGACGGGCGGCGGGGCCTGTCGGCGTGTCGGGCGGCAGGGACACGAAGCCCCTGATGGTGTCCGTCATACCGCTTCGCCCGCCAGCGGCCGTACAGGCCCGGCCGGGTCGGGCTCACGTGCGTCGAGGCGCGACAGGAGCGCGGCGACCTCCGCGGTGATCGGCAGTCCGGTCCGTTCCTCCACGAACAGCCACTGTCCAGCAGGGTTGACCTCCAAGAACAGGTACTCGCCACCCGGACGCCGACGCAGATCGACGGCGCCGTACACCAGGCCGAGGCTGCGCATGAAGCGCAGGAGCCTCTCGACGAGAGCCGAGGGGAGGGCCACCGGCCGCACCCGCGCTTCGTGAACGACCATGCGCATGTCCACCGGGTAGCTGGTCTCCGAGGCGTCGATCTCGGCCGCGAAGACGCGATCACCCACGATGGTCACCCGCAGATCGGTGCCCCTTACGAATTCCTGGAAGATCACGGGGGCGTAGCGTACGGCCTCCAGGGCCGCCAGGTCCTCGGTGCGGACGAGCCGGGTCTCACGCCACGCGTCGGCGGAAGCGATGAAGGCCTTGAAGACCGTTCGGCCTACGCCCGTCTCCTGGATGAACCGGCGGGCCTTCTCCGGCCGGTTGGTGACCAGGGTGCGCGGCAGCGCGAGGCCGATGCGGCGCGCCACTTCCCATTGGTAGGGCTTGTGGTGGGCGATCCTGTCCAGAGCGGGCGGATTGACCCAGGTGCAGTCGAGTGAGTGGAAAAGGCCGTGCAGCGCCTGGCCGGTCTCGCTGATCGCGAAGCTCTGGTCCCTGGAGGTGCAGAGTGCCCGGTCGGTGGTGAAGGGGCGCACGCGCCGCCACCAGGCGGCGCGGCATCGGTCGAGCCGGGCGTGGGCCGTCGGTGTCCGAAGCGTGTAGACCGGTTCCCCAGCCGCGGCGTAATCGAGAGTGATCTCGCCGCGGGCGGGGAAATCGGCCAGGTCGACATGGACCACCTCGCGTCCGTCCGCCTCCAGTCGGCCCACGACCGCGCGGGTGTGGTCCTCGTCGTAGGAAATGACAAGGATCATCGCGGCTGCCCGGCGCCGGCAGGAAGTTGGGCGCCGACCTGGACCAGAAGATTGTTGTAGCTCGCCATGACGGCGGACAGTCCCTGCTGCAGTGTGCCGACCATCTGGCCCAACTGACGCACCTGCTCGGTCACTCCGTCCGACTGGCCGGTCAGGGCTGGCGACTGGTGGGGCGTGGCCAGGACGAACGGACTGCCTCCCGGCTGGGCGAACGGAATGTCCAGCGCGGGCAGCTTGTGGGGCTGCACGTCGATCACCGGATCCTTGGGGACCTCCTTGAAGGTCGTGTCGACGACGGGGTCCTTGGCGATCTCCTTGAAAGTGGACGGGTGAACGGCCGGGTACATCATGTGGACTCCGTCGATGTCGCCCTGCGACAGTCCCGTGCGCTGACCCATCACCACCCCGGGCGGCAGCGGATTCCGCGGAATGATCGTCGGCTTGCTCGGATCGATGGCAAATGCCGTCGACGGATAGTGCATGAGCGAGCCGAAGTCGTAGGCTCCGAGGTCGTCGCCGTCGGCGATGTGCTGGACGAAGTTGTGCTGCATGTCCGGCTCGACATTCGCGAACACGATCGTGACATGCTGATCGCGGTCTTCGCGGCTCTGCTCGTGCCACAGGCCCACCGTGTGGCCGATCTCGTGGATGGCGTTGCCGGTGGAGCAGTTGGCACCGAGCGTGATGGTCTGTCGGCCGCCCTGTCGGCCGACGTTCGAAGAACATCCGCCGCCCGGCACGAAGCGCACGAAGTCCGGGAACTGTGTCGCGTTGGCGGGGGTCCGTTCGACGAATCGGATGCGGGTACGGGATTGCCAGTGAGCGATCGCGTCCGTGACGCGTTGCTGGTCGGGCAGGGCGGGATCGATCTCGAAAGGCACCGTCGCGTTCGGCCAGCGGCGCTGCTTTCCTTGCTGAGTCGCGACGATTCCGACCGACTCGAGCACCGGCCCGTGGGCCGCCTGTTCTTCCAGCTCCGCCACCGTGCCGAGCACGATGTCCCCTTCGAACATCGCCAGACCGTCAACCTCGGCGTAGTGGAGGCCCTTGGGACGCGAGTTCGCACCGTCCACCAGCACGGTTCCTGCGATGGGCCCCGACCGGAGCTCGCCGCTGCCTCTCGCCTTGGGGGAGGACGTGGCCTTGCGTGTTGTGCGCTTCCTCGGAGGAGTTGTCTTCTTGGCCGCGGTCTTGCTCCGGGCAGCGGCCTTCTTGGTACGGCGGGAGGGTTCCGAAGGGCCGGCGTTCATGCGTCACCTTCACAGCAGCGGGGATGGAGGTGCTCGGACGAGGACTTCGTCGCCAGCCTCCATGCGTTCCACCCGATGTTGCTCGTCGAGCGCACCCATACGGGTCAGTCGTCGGGGCGACCGCCGGGTCGGTGACAGGGTTGCCGGCGCGCGCTGAGCAGGCCGCAGCAGGCGGTTCCTCGACGGCGGGATGCCGGCTCGTCCGTGTGGACCCCGCGACTCCGCGCTGGGAGAGAGTGTCGACCGCCGCACGCGACGAGGGGGCCGTCCCTCTTCCCCTCTGTCGCCCCGCTGAAACGTCGCCTACGCGCAGGCCGGGCACAGACCGCGGTAGGTGACCTCGACCTCGGACACCGTGAAGCCGAACAGCTCCGCCGCGGGGAGGTCGGCCAGCGGATTGCCGGTCGGGTGGACATCGCGGATGATGCCGCAGTGGGAGCACACCAGGTGCTGGTGCGGGTGGTGTGCGTTGGGGTCGTAGCGCTTGGCGCGGCCGTCGGTGGAAACCTCGATGACCTCCCCGAGGGAGACCATCTCGCCCAGGGCGTTGTAGACGGTCGCCCGGGAGATCTCCGGCAGCCGCTCGGTCGCGCGGGCGTGCACCTCGTCCGCCGTGAGATGTACGTGGTCGCCGTCGAGGACCTCCGCAACGACACGCCGCTGGGAGGTCATTCGCCAGCCACGCCCTCGCAGTCGCTCCAGCAGGTCACTCATACGTTCACCATTTCAGGTTCGGTGGGATGCCGAAACTTACCAGTGGGCTTCCGGTTCCGATGGGACGTGGTTTGGCGTTCTTCTTGACTGAGACTCTGTCCATCGTAGGATCGGTTCTGGCAATAGCCAAGGGACAGGAAGACTCCAGTGCGGCAGGAGACAGGGCGTGACAGGACCAGCGCTGAGGGTCTGCGCGGTGCGGACCTGCAGGTGACGGCCGCGCGCGTCGCGCCGCTCGGGACGATTCCGGGACGGTGCCACTCGGGTGTCGCGCCTTCGGGGCGGGCGATCGTGTGGGCGATGTCTCCCCTCACGTCGCGTACGAGGCCCTCCACGGCCGCGGCCCTGCGGGGCTCGCACGCCGCGTCGAACCGGTCGCCGGCCCGTCCCTGGTCGACGACACGTGGGGACCACCACGAGCACGTCCCGCCCCGGTCGTGTCTCGCTGTCGCCGACTCCGCAGGTGGCGAGTCCCTTGCCTGAGCTTGTCCCACGACCACGGCTCCCGGTCCACGAGACCGAGGGTCATCAACCGAGGCTTGCGCCCCCACCGTTCCACCGCCCGCAGTTCCTGAGCACCGTGATCCGCCCAGTACGGAAGGATTCCCATGTCTGAGAACCATGACGCCATCGTCGTAGACGCGAAAACGGAGGGCGAGAGTGGTGGTTGCCCGGTCGCGCACGGGCGCGCCTCGCACCCGACTCAGGGTGGCGGAAACCGCCAGTGGTGGCCGGAGCGGCTGAACCTGAAGATCCTCGCCAAGAACCCCGACGTGGCCAACCCGCTCGGCGAGGGGTTCGACTACGCCGAGGCGTTCAAGAGCCTCGACCTCGCGGCCGTGAAGCGGGACATCGCCGAGGTGCTGACCGACTCGAAGGACTGGTGGCCGGCCGACTTCGGTCACTACGGCCCGTTCATGATCCGGATGGCCTGGCACAGTGCGGGCACCTACCGGATCAGCGACGGCCGTGGCGGCGCCGGGGCCGGGCAGCAGCGCTTCGCTCCTCTCAACAGCTGGCCGGACAACGGGAACCTCGACAAGGCCCGCCGTCTGCTGTGGCCGGTCAAGAAGAAGTACGGCCAGAACATCTCGTGGGCCGACCTCATGATCCTCACCGGCAATGTCGCCCTCGAGACGATGGGCTTCGAGACCTTCGGCTTCGCCGGCGGTCGTGCGGACGTGTGGGAGCCCGACGAGGACGTCTACTGGGGCCCGGAGACCACCTGGCTCGACGACGAGCGCTACACCGGCGACCGGGAGCTGGAAAACCCCCTGGGCGCGGTGCAGATGGGCCTCATCTACGTCAACCCCGAGGGCCCGAACGGCAGCCCGGACCCGATCGCCGCGGCCCGCGACATCCGTGAGACGTTCCGGCGGATGGCGATGAACGACGAGGAGACGGTCGCCCTCATCGCGGGCGGTCACACCTTCGGCAAGACCCACGGCGCCGGCCCGGCGGAGAGCGTCGGCGACGACCCCGAGGCCGCCTCGATCGAGCAGCAGGGTCTCGGCTGGAAGAACTCCTTCGGTACCGGCAAGGGTGGAGACGCGATCACCAGCGGTCTCGAGGGCATCTGGACGAACACCCCGATCGCCTGGGACAACAGCTTCTTCGAGATCCTCTTCGGCCACGAGTGGGAGCTCTTCAAGAGCCCCGCCGGCGCGCACCAGTGGCGTCCGAAGGACGGCGCCGGAGCCGGCACCGTCCCCGACGCCCACGACGCGTCGAAGAGCCACGCCCCGACGATGCTGACGACCGACCTCTCGCTCCGGTTCGACCCGGCCTACGAGCAGATCTCGCGACGCTTCCTCGAGAACCCCGACGCGTTCGCGGACGCCTTCGCCCGCGCGTGGTTCAAGCTGACCCACCGCGACATGGGCCCGGTCGTGCGCTACCTCGGCCCGGAGGTCCCGGCAGAGGAGCTGCTGTGGCAGGACCCGCTCCCCGCGGTCACGCACGAACTGATCGATGCTGCCGACGTCGCCTCCCTCAAGAGCCGGATCCTCGCCTCGGACCTGTCGGTGTCCCAGCTGGTGTCCACCGCGTGGGCGTCGGCGTCGTCCTTCCGCGGCAGCGACAAGCGCGGCGGCGCCAACGGTGCCCGCATCCGCCTGGAGCCGCAGAGCGGCTGGGAGGTCAACCAGCCCGACCAGCTGGCGTCGGTGCTGCGCACCCTGGAGGGCATCCAGCAGTCCTTCAACGGCGCACAGTCCGGCGGCAAGCAGGTCTCGCTCGCCGACGTGATCGTGCTCGCCGGTGCAGCGGGCGTGGAGCAGGCCGCGAAGGACGCGGGCTTCGACGTCCAGGTCCCGTTCACGCCGGGCCGCGCCGACGCGTCGCAGGAGCAGACCGACGTGGAGTCGTTCGCCGCGCTCGAGCCGACCGCCGACGGATTCCGCAACTACCTCGGCAAGGGCAACCGCCTGCCGGCCGAGTACCTGTTGATCGACCGGGCGAACCTGCTGACCCTGAGCGCCCCCGAGCTGACGGTCCTCGTCGGTGGCCTCCGTGTCCTGGGCGCCAACTACCAGCAGTCGTCGCTCGGTGTCCTCACCACGGCCCCCGGGTCCCTGACCAACGACTTCTTCGTCAACCTGCTCGATCTGGGCACGACGTGGAAGGCGACGTCCGAGGACGCGAACACGTTCGAGGGCCGCGACGCCACGGGCGAGGTCAAGTGGACCGGCAGCCGCGCCGACCTCGTCTTCGGGTCGAACTCCGAGCTGCGTGCGCTCGCGGAGGTCTACGCGAGCGATGACGCGAAGGAGAAGTTCGTGAACGACTTCGTCGCGGCGTGGGACAAGGTGATGAACCTCGACCGGTTCGACATCGCCTGATCATGATGTCCAGGTCGGCCGGCACCGGCCGACCTGGACATCCCGGTCACCACGACGCATCGTCCAGAAGCAGTCCCGCCAGGGGCTCTTGCGGTTCGGTCAGGGACTGTTCGGTCCAGATGACCTTGCCGGTGGGCGTATACCTGATGCCCCACCGGCCGGCGTACTGGGAGACGAGGAACAAGCCGCGTCCGCCTTCGTCGGTCTCGGCCGCACGGCGTAGATGCGGGGCGGTGCTGCTGCCGTCGGACACCTCGCAGATCAGGTTGCGCTCGTGCAGGAGCCGCACATGGACCGGCTCGGACCCGTACCGGATCGCGTTGGTCATGAGCTCGCTCAGCATCAGTTCGGCGGCGAATCCGATCTCCGGCAGGCCCCATTCCTCCAGCTGATGACCGCATGCGGCACGTACCCGACCGACCGCTGCGGGGTCGAACGGGACATCCCATTCCGCAACTCGGGACGGGTCCAGCCGGTGAGTCCGGGCCACCAGCAACGCGATGTCATCGGTGCGCTGCGGCAGCACCAGCGCGCCGACAACTGCCTGGCACATGTCCTCCGGTGTCCGGTTCGTGTCCTCGGCCAGCGTGCTGTGCAGGAGCCGGAGGCCGTCCTCGAGGTCACGGTCGCGGTGTTCGACGAGCCCATCGGTGTAGAGGACGAGCCGGCTGCCCTCCGGC
The DNA here is from genome assembly GCA_963836215.1 of uncultured Actinomycetota bacterium. Taxonomy (GTDB): domain Bacteria; phylum Actinomycetota; class Actinomycetes; order Streptomycetales; family Streptomycetaceae; genus Streptomyces. The sequence goes on along the minus strand of CAWIIU010000005.1, from coordinate 328,320 downwards.
AGTTGCAGCTCGGCGGTCTCGACGGGCAGTCCGCTCAGGCCCAGAGGCGGAGAGACGGGCACCTCGGGGCTGGTCACGGTGCCGTCGGGGTGGACCAGAGTCGGGGCCAGGTGCCCGGCGAGGGCCACGCTGCACTGTCCCGAGACCGAGTCGTAGACGGCGTACAGGCAGGTCGCTCCCGTGATCCCGTCGCCCTCCTCGTCGTCGATGCGGGCAACGAGCTCGTCGAGGTGTCTGAGGATCTCGTCCGGTGGCAGGTCGAGGGTGGAGAAGTTGTGCACCGCCGTGCGCAGCCGACCCATGGTGGCCGCGGCGTGCACGCCGTGGCCCACGACGTCGCCGACGACCAGGGCCACGCGGGCGCCGGGGAGCGGGATGACATCGAACCAGTCGCCGCCGACCCCGGCCTGCGCGGGCAGATAGCGATGAGCGACCTCCAAGGCGTTCTGCTCGGGCAGTACGCGAGGCAGCAGGCTGCGCTGGAGGGCCACGGCCATCGCGTGTTCGCGCGTGAAGCGACGGGCGTTGTCGATGGCGACAGCGGCACGGGCGGCCAGTTCCTCGGCGAAGGAAAGATCTTCGGTGGTGAAGGGTTCGGTACGCCCCGCGCGCCAGAAGTTCGTCATTCCCAGAACGACACCGCGGGCCTGCAACGGTGCCGTGACCAGTGAGTGGATGCCGTAGTCAAGGGCTACGTCGGCTCCTGCGGGGTCCTGGGCGCGCCAGCCGTGCGCGACGGTCAGATCGGCCTCGAGCACCGCATGGCCGCTTGCGGAGGCCGCAGCCATGGGCGTGGTGGGGACGACGAATCCGATCAGGTCGCCGACCGGCTGGAACGGACTGTCCTCGCGGAGGCCGCTCAGGGCGATGCGGCGCATGTCCCTGTCGGCGCCCGACGGCTCCTCGCCGCGTACCACCGGGTCCAACAGCTCCACCGTGGCGAAGTCCGCGAACCGGGGGACCGCCACCTCGGCCAACTCCTCGGCTGTCCGCACCACATCCAGTGTGGTACCGATCCGGACCCCGGCCTCGTAGAGCATCTTCAGCCGCTCCCGCGCCACCCGCGCCGTGCCGGACAGCGCGCTGAGCTCGGTGGTGTCGCGCAGCGTCGCAACGATGGCGGGAGTGCCCCCGTACGGTGCCGCGGGGCGGGTGTTGACAGCCAGAAGCCGGTCCCCGGCCAGGTGCACCTCGTCCGTCACCTCCCGGCCCGAGGCCAGCAGTTCGGCGATGTCGGCGTCCAGGCCGAGGTCGGCAATGTGGCGGTGCTCAGGATCCGGTGGAAGCTCGAGCAGTTTGCGAGCCTCGTCGTTGGCCAGCACGAGTCGTCCGTCGTTCCCGATGATCAGTACACCTTCCCGCACGGCGTGCAGGACCGCGTCATGGTGTTCGTACATGCGGGTCATCTCGGTGGGGCCGAGACCGTGGGTCTGACGGCGCAGCCGCCTGCTCACCAGGACGGCGCTGACCGTGGCCAGCGCCAGAGCCGCGCCGGCGCAGCCGAAGAGGACGGGCATCTGCCGGTTAACGGCGGCGCCGATGTGCTCGACGCCGACCCCGGCGCCCACCAGCCCGACGACGGAGCCGTCGGCGTCGGTGACGGGGACGATGGCTCGTGCCGCGTCGCTCGGGTCTCCCCGGAAGATCTCCGTGAAGGCTTCCCCCGACGCTGCACGCTCGATTCCTTCGGCCCGGAGGCCGATCAGCCGTCGGTCGGTGTCGGCGTAGCGGACGCCTGCCGGGCTCATGACGGCGATGAAGTCCATTCCCGATCCCCGCCGCGCCTGCTCGGCGTGGGGTTGCAGAGCGGCGGTCGGATCGGGGGACTTCAACGCCTGAACGGTGCCCGGAGCGTCCGCGAAGGACTCAGCGGCCGCGAGCGACCGGTTCTCGGCGTCCCGCTCGCCGTCGTACCGCGCTTCGAACGCGAGCGCCGTCGCTGCGCCGGCGATCAGTACCAAGGCGACCAGGATCTGCAGGAACAGCACTTGTCCCGCGGCGCTTCGCTCGCGCAGGAGCGTGCGCGGTCCGCGTTCTGGTGGACCCTGCGGCTCTTCGGATGCGGCTGCCTGCCGGGTGCGCCGCCCATGCCGCGAGGCGGGACGCCGGTGCCGGTCGTGCAGAAGCCGACCGATCGACGAGCGAAATGACGCCAGCAGGGACCGGAGGGAGGAATTTCCCGTCATGCGCCCTTTCTAGCACTAGGTGTCTCTTGCGTCGGTTTGCGTAGGGGTAATGCGGTGATCTCCGGCTCCAGGCGCCATCGCGGCTCCGGCCGCCGGGCAGGGTGCGGCGTTGCCGATGGCACGGGATCTGCCGGATGGTGCCCCTGTGGCACGGCATACGCCCCCGATCGACGATGCCCTGTGCCTACGCTGGGCCGTCACGGTCCTGTTCGTCGACCCGATCGACGCATCCTTCGCAGTGAAATGAGGGGATCCCGCACGTGCGGTTCCGCATAACCGGCGAGACGGACGACGAGGACAGCCCGGAGGAGATCCTGGCACTCTGCGCGGACGCGGAGTCCTACTACGTCGACCCACCCCCACCCGCCCGCCACCGCTACGAGCTCCGCGGGTGCGCGCCGAGGGGACTACTGGCCTCCAGGGCGGCCGAGGCGCGGGAGACCGGCTCGGCGCCGCTGGGGCGGCTGACACTGCATGCCCTGGACGCGCAGGGGGAGGCCGTGGAGCCCGTCTGGGATGTCTGGTGCCTGGCGGATGTACGCCTTCTCGAACCACGGCCCGGTTTCGCGGATGCCGCCCTGATGGACATCACTGTCGAGGCCGTCCTGGGCGGCCAGGGAGACGGGAACGAAGAGCAGCCGGAAGTTCCCGAAGTGCCTCCGTTGTTCCGGGGTTTCCGTCTGAGCGGCGAAGACGACGAGTGGTGGGGCGTGTGCGGGCAGGTGGCACTGGTGGCCAAGGAACCGGAGCCGTACGTCGCGCCGTTGCGGCTTCTGGGGTGTGAACCGAGTCGGCGGCTGCTGGCCGCACTGGAATCGGGGGACGACCCATTCGACCTGGGCGGTGTGTACCTGGCAGTGCTGGATCGCTCCGGCCGTGCCATCGACGAGCACTGGACCTGTCTGCATGTCGAGTCGTGGGCTCCGTCTCCTGGCGGCACGGGCCGGGTGGATCTCACCCTGGACGTCTCCTGCGACGACTTCCGGTCGTCGGCGGCCCGCGAAGTCCACGAGCTGTGGTGGGCAGGACCGCCGAAGGACCCCAATCTCTGGGCACCACTCGGCGGGTTCGAGCGCGGTGCCTGGGCGCGAGCCACAGTGAACAACCGGGCGGCACGCCGCACACCCGACGCCCGGCCGGGCGCCACGCACCATCTGGACGGCAGGTACGTCACCGACGTGACAGGTTTCGCCCTCGCCCTCGGCGAGGCGGTCAACGGTCCCGGTGGCTACTTCGGCACCTGCTTCGGCACGATCGAGTATGCCCTCGGCGGCCAGTACGGCGCCCAGCGGCCGTTCACCCTGGTCTGGCACGAGCACCACATCGCCCGCGCATGCCTCGGACGCGGCCCGCTCAGATACGACGCACCCTCCTTCCCGCAGATCCTTGCGTTCTTCGCCGAGCAGAAGATCGAAGTCGTCCTGTCCTGAACCGTCGTGCTCTCCCGTTCAGCCCGCCGGGGCCGTGTGGTTCTGGCGGGTCCGACGTGGTGTCCGGTCGCGGTAGGCGCTCGGGCTCCGGCCGCGGACGCGTTTGAACGCAGCGCTGAATCCGAATGCGTCCGCGTACCCGACCCGCCGCGCCACGGCAGCCACCGTCAGCTCGGGCCGGGCCAGCAGGTCGACGGCGAGGGTCATCCGCCACTCCGTCAGATACGCCACCGGGCCCTGTCCGACCAGCTCCGTGAACCGTTTCGCCAGGGTCGTCCTCGACACCCCGGCCCGGGCCGCCAGTTCCGTCGTGGTCCAGGGGTGTGCGGGGTCGCCGTGCATCGCCCGCAGTGCCGGGCCCGCCACCTCGTCGCCCAGTGCGCGGTACCACGTGGGCGGTTGGGCCTCGGGTCGGTCGAACCAGTCCCGCAGGGTGCACACCAGCAGCCAGTCGAGGAGCCGGTCGAGCACGATCTGACGGCCGGGACGCGCCCCCGTGATCTGCGTCTCCAGATAGTCCCGCATCGGCGTGCAGTCGTGGTCGTCGGGCACGACAAGCGCCGTCGGCAGAACCTGCAGCAGCCGCTGCGGGACCTCGGCCTGTACGTCGTACGACGCTGCCAACAGGACCGTTTGTCCGGACAGTTCGTCCTCGGTGCCGGGTTCGCCGAGGAAGCCGCTGTCCTCGTACGCATCCCTCACCACCGCCGTCGAACCGGGATCTGCCGGGTCGTCGGTGAAGACGAACGGTGCCGGCCCTCGTACGATCGCCGCCTCCCCGAGCCCCACCCGACGGGGGAGCCCGCCCTCCGTATGGATCCACCCGGCGCCCCGCAGCGGCACACACAGCGTCAGATACGCCCCGTCGCCGAACCGCAGCGCCCACGGCGGCCGCAGCACCGAACGGCCGAACACAGCGCCCTTGCCCCGCACACTCCGCAACATTTCGTCGAACACGTCCATGACGCAACGATAAGCAGCGACTCCAGAAGGCCGGCCGGACGATCACCTATGTGCCACGGACAGGCAGCCATGGCCACGAGCCGTCCGCAGCGATGGACTTGACCCATGACGACGAAGAACACGCCACACACCCCGTCCGGCATTCTGGTCCTCGGCGCCACCGGGAAGACCGGCCGCCGTGTTGTCCGGCGGCTGCGCGAGACCGAGCACACCCGGGTCCGGGCGGCATCGCGCTCCGGCGAGGTGACGTTCGACTGGGCCCGCCCGGACACGTGGGAACCCGCACTGGCCGGGACGGACGCCGTCTATCTCGTCGCTCCCGACGACCCGGCCCCGGTGGGGCAGTTCGTGGAGCTGGCCACGACCGCCGGAGTACGGCGCCTCGTCGCCCTGTCCGGCCATGGCATGGACAAGGCGGGGGAGGACTTCGGCCGGGGAATGGCCGCGGGCGAGGCGGCCGTTCGGGAGTCCGGCGCCGAATGGACGATCCTCCGCGCCAACAACTTCTTCCAGAACTTCGACGAGGACCTGTGGCTTGCTCCGTTGCGGGCGGGGCGGCTGGGGCTGCCCATCGGCACGATGCCCGAACCCTTCATCGACGCCGAGGACGTGGCCGCGGTGGCGGCGGCCGTCCTCACCCGGAACGGTCACGCGGGCAGGATCTATGAACTCTCCGGCCCTCAGGCGCTGACCTTCGCCCAGGCCACCGAGACGATCGCACGGGCCGCCGGGCGGCCCATCCGGTACGAGGAGCTGACCCCGGAGGCCTACCGCGCCGAACTCCTGGCTGAGGGCTGGCCGGAGGCGGCGGCGGATGCGTTCGGTGCCATGTTCGCCCTCCACCGGGCGGGCTACACGGCGGAGGTCACCGACGATGTGCGGCGGGTGCTGGGCCGGGCGCCCGTCGAGCTGGAGCCCTGGGCACGGCGTGTGGCCGCCCGAGGCACCTGGGCGGAGACGGGATGACCCGAGGAGCGTGTTCCGGGCAGGCGGTATGGGATCATCCCGTTATGGATCTTGCCGCCCTGGAGCTTGTCGTCCAACGCCTGCGCGATGCCGAGGCCGCGGCGGATGCCGCGCGGGCCGATGTCGAACTGGAAGCCGTCGCAGTGGTACGGAAGGGCGCACCGGTGGAAAGGGTGTGCGAGGTCACCGGTCTCAACCCCCATGATCTGCTCCGGCTGGAGAAGACCGCCGGCGAAGTTCCGCCGAGCTGACTCGTCCCCGCGGCCGTCTCTGCTGAGCGAGCGGGTGGAAGTCCCTGGATCGGCCAGTGACCGGACCCCGTGTGAGACGGGGTCCGGTCCGCGGTGGCCACGCGTCGCGATGGGCTGTCGCGCCCGCCACGGCCGTGGTGACGGTGGCTCGGCGACCACGGCTGTCAGGTGATCAGGACTCCGGGGTTGAGAATGCCGTGCGGGTCCAGGGTGTGTTTCGTGGCTCGGAGCGCGGCGGCGAACACGTCGGGGCGCTGGCGGTCGTACGCCGGGCGGTGGTCGCGTCCGACGGCGTGGTGGTGGGTGATGGTGGCCTTGTGGCGGTGCAGCACTTCGTTGGCAACCGTCTTCAGATCGTCCCAGACGGCGACCTCGGAACCGAGGCGGCCGGCGGCGAGGACGGTGAAGTACGGTGCGGCGCCGTCCGGGTAGACGTGGGTGATGCGGCAGTTGACGGTTGCGGGGTGGCCGGTGGCCATCTGGGCGGCGTTGCCCACTTGGGTGCGGACGGCATCGATCAGTTGCGGCAGCCGGTCCCAGGTGACCGCCGTTTCGAATGTCTCGACGACTGCACCCATGCGGGCCAGAGCGTCTCTGAGGTAGGGCATGCGCAGGAACGCCGAACGCCATGCGTCTACGGCGGCGCCGGGCGGCGTGCCTGGCTCGGTGGCAGGTTCTTCGGCCTGTCCGTGGTGGGAACGGGCCAGTTCGACGGCTTGTCGGAGGCGGTGGTCCACGGGGGCATGGGCCGACTCGAAACCGAGGATCAGTACCGCGGATCCGTCGTGGGAGGCGCCGGACAGGGCCGCTTCGCCGGAGTCGAGCAGACGGCAGTTGGCGGGGTGGAGGTCGGACTGGGCGATGGACCGCACGGCTTGCAGGGCGTCGGCGAACGAGCTGAAGGTGACGGAGGCGGCGGACTTGAAGACGGGCTTCTCCTGCAGCCGCATCCATGCCTCGGTGATGATCCCGAGCGTGCCTTCGGAGCCGAGGACGAGCCTGTCGGGCGAGGGGCCCGCACCCGACGCGGGCAGCCGCCAGGATTCACTGGCTCCTATGGGTGTGATGACACGCAGGGACTCGGTGAAGTCGTCGATGTGAGTGCGCAGGGTGGCGTAGTGGCCGCCGGCGCGGGTGGCGAGCCAGCCGCCGAGCGTGGAGAACTCGAAGCTCTGGGGGAAGTGGCGCAGGGTGAGTCCGTGCGGACGTAGTTGGGCTTCGAGGGCCGGGCCGAGCGCACCGGCCTGAATGCGTGCGGCCCGGCTCTCCTTGTCGACCTCCAGGACCCGGTTCATGCGGGTGAGATCCAGGGAGACAACGGCGGCGTGCGCGTCACCGCGGTACTCGACGCCGCCGGTCACGGAGGACCCGCCGCCGTAGGGGACAACGGCGACTCCTGCCTCTCCGGCCCATGCGAGCAGGCCGGCGATGTCCTGCTCGGACTCCGGATGGGCCACGAGGTCGGGCACCCTCCCGGCCCGGCCTCGCAGAGCCCGCATCACGTCCCGGTACGCCTTGCCCATCGTGTGCGCGGCGCGTTGCTCCGGGTCTGCGGTGACCAGGTGGCTCAGGGAACCCGGGACCGCGACGGCCGGCGCCGGGACATGCAGGGAGGCCACGTCCGGCAGCGGCAGCGGACGCGCGAGTGTGCCGGGAAGCTGCCCGCCCAGAGCGATGCACTCGGCGTCGCCGAGCTGGGTATCGGCCCAGCCCCAGCCCCACCAGGAGCGTGCACGGTGCGGTGGGTTCGACGACTCTGATCCGGCCACATGAAGCTCCCGTCACTTCGGTAATTTACCTGGCGGTAAATTACCGTAGGGTAAAATCAGTGCTGTGTCTTCACCCCAGCGCAGAGCCGGTACGAAAGGCGTCCCCCGAGAACGCCGCAAGCAGGACATCCTGGGCGCCGCGACCGAGGAGTTCGGCCGACGCGGATACGAGGCGGCCTCCTTGGCAGCCATCGCCCAGCAGGTCGGTGTCACCAAGACCCTTCTGCATCAGTACTTCGGCACGAAACAGGACCTGTACATCGCCTGCCTCACCCCCATCGGTGAGCGGCTTCTCGGCGCGATCCGCACCGCCATGACAGAGAGCCGTAGCACTGCGGACGTGCCCCTGGCGGTGCTGCATGCGGTCTTCACCGCCCTGGAAGGCAGCCGGGAAGCATGGCTCGTCCTCTACGACAGCCGGCTACCACCGGACAGCGAGGCCGAGCGCCTCGCCAAGGAGTACCGGGTCGGCATCGACGACCTCGCAGCCACAGGATCGGCCGACATCCTGCGAGCGGCCCGTCTCACCGACCCGCTCGACGCCGACGCCCTCAAGTACGCCTGGCGTGGCCTCGTGACCGCACTGGTCAACTGGTGGATCCGCCACCCCGAACAGTCCCCGCAAGCCATGGCCGAACGCTGCGCACGCCTGTTCACCTCCGCCGGCATGGCCTTCGGCACCGCACACGATCCAGGGCCGTGATCCGCAGCGAGGTGATGAGGGTCTCAGCTCCGGCGGCGCCGTCCCGCGAACCGGCCCACAGACGGATCGTGTGCGCGGCGCATCGGCGGGGCACCCGGTGGACGACCCGGAATCCAGATCATCAGGAAGGGACCCCTTCATGTCGGCATCACTGATCGAAGCCGTGGACGTCAACGCCCCCGTCTCCGTGAGTTGGGGTCTGTGGCAGGACGTGACCGCGTGGCCACGGTTCCTCAGCCACGTCGAGCGCGTGGACCGGCTCGACGAGCGCCGGTTCGCGTGGTGGCTCGCGCTGCCCGGCGCGGACAAGCAGTTCATCGCCGAGCTCACCGAAGTCGTCCCGGAGGACCGGATCGCATGGAAGACGGTCGCGGGTGTGCACCACGCCGGCGTCGTCACGTTCCATCACCTCAGCGACACGACCAGCCGCGTCACGCTACAGGTCGAGTACGAGCCCGACGGCTTCGTCGAGCACCTCGGTGCGCTCACCAACCTGGACAAGACGCTGACCAACTATGACCTGGGCCAGTTCAAGCGTATGGCCGAGGAGTTCGCCGGCCGGCATGTCTGACGCGCGGCCGCGGCCCCGGAGATCTGCCGGGGCCGCGGCGGCCGAGTGACACAGCTGCCGTAAGACTCGCGCCCTCCTCCGTGCACCACGGCGGAGGGCGTCGGTCTGCCGTACGAGCGCTACCGGGTGAACCGGGGGAGCCATTTCGCCTTGTAGCCGGGATGCCAGGCGTACTCGGCGGCCAGTTGCCGCACCGCGAAGCCGAGTCCGACGGCGCGGCCGGAGGCGAAGTCGTCGGCCGGCCGGTCGACGTCCCGGTCCGCCACGTCCAGATACTCGCCGAGAAGAACGCGATTGGTCTCGAGGCGGGCCAGTGCACGAGCCGGGTCGTGGAGCGCGATGTGCTGGTCGTAGCCGGCTCCTCTCACCGTGAACGCGACGCCGGAGGTCCTGTCATGGACTTCTCCGGGCGCATCCGCCGGGCACCTCCAGTTCGCGCCGCCGGCGTTCCACGCGACCTGCTCCTCCTCGGCGAGTCGCGCTTCGATGAAGGCCACCATGTCTGCGTTGCCGGCCATGCGCCTGAGCTTCCTCTCGTGACGTGCTGTGCGGATTGCGCAGTCATTCTGGGGGACCTGGTACCCCGTGATCCAGCCCGCATCGTTCGCCAGGCGGAAGCGTGGGCCGATCCCCGGCAGCCGTTCATCCATGTGGCGCGTTTGAGTCGCCACCTGTTGGGCGCTGGCCTCTCATGGAGCTGGACGACGCGACGGTGTTCGCGTGGGAGGTGCTCCATGGACGACAGGCGCGCCGCAGCGACCGCGACCGGCATCGTCGCGCCGAACCAGCGAGGGATCGCCCATGGCCACTGACACCTCCCAGCAGCTGAACCGGACCCGGCCACGGCTGATGGCACGATGGCGCGAATCGGCGAGCCAGCACCTCACACCGACGAAAAGATCACTGATCGTGACGTGGATCGCGTTCGGCGTCACGTGGGGAACGGTGCGGACCATCACCCACGGCATTCGAGGCGGATGGCTGCCCTGGGGGAACATCTCGGCGGGCGGGAAGCACCTGCACCACTACAACATCGGCATCGGCACACTCGCCGGCGTCGGCATCATCGCCGTACGCGGCGACGGACGCGCCGTCGGCCACCCCGTCGTCGCCGCCGCCTACGGCGCCGGAACGGCACTCATCGCCGATGAGTTCGCCCTGCTCCTCGATCTGCAGGACGTCTACTGGGCCGAGCAGGGACGCCTCAGCGTGGATGTCTCCCTCGGCATCATGTCCACGCTCGGCGCCTACCTGACCGCCAAACCGTTCTGGCACGAGTGCGCCAGGGTGACCCGCCACCACGTCGTCTCCGCCGCCAAGCGAAACCTCGCAACCGTCCGGTGAGCCGCGGCGGGCACGCCCGTGGACGCCGTCGCCCGTCGTGGCGCACGGGTGATCCCTGAACCGGGGTGGCTGCGTCGAAATGCGGGTTCCCCCACCGCTGCGGAGGATGGGCGGGCCCCACCCGCTTTCCCGTCAGGAGTCCGTCCATGCTGGAGCGCACATCAAGCAAGGACCGCACCGAGATCACCTTCGTCCTGCCCGCCGACACCCCGCCCGGACCGGTCAGCGTGGTGGGCGACTTCAACGACTGGCAGCCCGGCGCCCACACCCTGACGCCCCGCAGCGACGGCTGCCGCGCGGTCACGGTCGCCCTGCCGGGCGAGACCGAGCACTCCTTCCGGTATCTGGCGGCCGGCGACTACTGGTTCGACGAGGAGAGCGCCGACTCCCACGACGGCCTCAACAGCCGTCTGCGCACCTGAACGGACCAACCGCGGTGACCGGCCTTCGGCGACCGACACCCTGAGTCCTGTCCCGGTGGTGTGGGTCGGCACCGCTCATGACCGGCCCACACCCTGGCGGGCAGACCCAGGACGTGTTGGGTGGCCCTCCCCTCCAGCATGCGCCTGCCCGGCCCGCTCCGCCTCCGTGGCCCGGCCCTCGATGTCCGGCTCGGTTCCGGCCGCGAGGAAGGAGAAGCGCCGGCCCCGAACAGCAGCTCGTCGAAGCCTCGTTGTGAACGAGGCTAGGTTGAGCTGCAGGAACACTCGGGGGAGAGGCGAGTGGATGAACGGTTGACGTTCTTCGGACGGGCGGGGGGCCGTGGCCGGATCCGCACCGGTGGCGAGCGCGTCGTGTCTGCCCCGGGCGTGGCCGGGCACATCCCGGCAGGGGAAGGGCGGGGCCTCGAACGAGGGGGCACCGATGGCGAGGGGGAGAGTTGAGCATGCAGGGGAAAGCCGATCATGGGCGGGGCCGGCGGGAGTCCGGCCGGTGGGAGGAGCCGACGCGGAGGCCGCTGATGGGTCACGACGACTCGGAAGCCGCGCGGTGGTTCGAGGCGCTTGCCGTGTACGCACCGGCACCGGCGTTCATACGGGACGGGCAGGGCCGGTACCTCTGGGTGAACGCCGCCTACGCGCACCTCTATCAGGTGGAGCCCGACGCCGTCGTCGGCCGCACAGTCGAGGAGATCGACACACCCGCCGACGCGGCCATGTTCCGCGCGCTGGACCGCGAGGTGCTCCTGTCCGGCCGGCCTGTCCGTCACACACTCGCCTTTCATCACCCCGACGGGCTGCCCCGCCAGGTGACCGGGCACCGCTTCGTGCTGGACGTCGGGCACGGACCGCGCGTGGGCGGGATCTATGTCGACGTCACCGACCACGCCCGCGCACTGGAGGAGAAGGCCGTCGCCGACGAGGAGCTGCATGCCTTGCGGGAGCGCTCCGGGCTGGCCGTCGTGACGCTGGACCTGAAGGGCAGACTGCAGCGGGTCAGCGGTGGCGCCGCCCAGTTGCTGGGGATCGGCCGCACCGTGCTGGAGGGAAGCCGGGCAGCCGAACATCTGGACGGCGGCTTCGATGTCGGCATGGTGCGGCGATCATGGGCGGACCTCGTTGCGGGCAAGACCTCCCGCTACAGCGGGTCGGTGGTGTGCCGCACGGCTTCCGGCGACCGCAGGGTGCTGCGTACGGACCTGGCGGTGGTCAGGCGCCAAGGAGCGCCCGACCACATCGCGGCCGTACTGACCCCGCTGAGCGCCGAGTTCACCGGCAGCCCGCGCGTGAGCCCGGTGCAGCTCAGAGTGCTCACCTTGATGGCCGGGGGCCAGCCGAACAGCGTCATAGCCTCCGGCCTGGGACTGTCCCGGCAGGCCTTGGACTACCACCTGCGTCGGCTGCGCGGAGTGCTGGACGCGGCCTCACGTCCGGCGATGGTGGCACGCGCCTACGCTCTCGGCATTCTCGACGCCACCGCCTGGCCGCCGCGGGCGGCCGGCGCGCTCCCTCACGGTTGACCGGCGATCACGATTCCCCGGCAGCCGGACGGACCCGGCCGCGCCGCATCAGCCACAGGACGACGCCGACGACGAGAAGCAGCAGACACGTGCCCACGGCCGCGTGCACCAGCAGGGCGTCGAGCCGGTCGGCGGCGAGGTAGGCGCCGACGGCCAGAGCGACCAGGGCGCACACCGCGCGGTCGATGATGGACTCCAGCGACAGGAGCGTCGCGCGGTAGGGGGTCTGCGGGATGGCCGCGTTGATCAGGTTCCGCTGCACCGGGTAGGCGAGACCGGTCGCCGTCGCGAAGACGCACAGCCAGCCGATCGTGGCCATCGCCCCTGCCATCGTGGTGGCGGCCAAGGAGAGAGCCATGACGAGGCTCAGGACGGTGACCGCGGCCGTGTCGGACAGTTTGCCGCGCACCCAGCCGGGCCTGGCCGAGCCGACGGCTTCGGCGACCGTCATGGCGGACAGTACGGCGCCGTGGTCGGCGACCGGGACGTCCTTGTCGAGGAGCAGCGGCTGGAAGAGGTTGACCTGGCAGATGCGCGCCAGGGTGAAGATCGCCACGCCCTGCACCATCAACGGCCCGAGAAGCCTCGAGCTCTTGAGCACGGCCAGCGCCTGACGCGCGGAGCGGAGGACGCCGACGCCTTCCCCCGGCGGGTGCTTCCCGTCGTGCCCTGCGGCGAGGGCGGGGAGCGCACCGGCGCAGGCCAGTGACCCGAGCGTGCACAGGGCTGTCAGCACATACGGTGCCTGGTGCTGGACGTGCATCAGGACACCCACCAGAGGCCAGCATGCGATCTTGGCCCACAGGCCGAGCGCCCTGGCCGTGCCCTCCGCCTGGACGTAGTGCTCGCCCGCGCCGTTGGCGTGCAGATACTCGTACAGGTAGGCGCTGGATGCTCCGGACACCAGGGACCGGGCGGTGGCGATGGCCAGGAAGTGCAGCAGGAAGCCCGCGAACGACGGCCAGGCCACCGGGACCAGGTTGGCAGCGGTCATCACCGCCGCCCCCAGTTGCAGGCACCGGCGCTGCCCGATACGGGCCGCGATGAGACCGGTGGGTATCTCCAGCAGACAGAACGCGACGTAGTAGATGCTCTGGATACCGAAGATCTGACTGTCCGACAGCCCTGCCTGCTTCTGGTACTGGTAGAAGACCGGCATCCACCACAGCAGGTTGAAGAGGAGCTGGAAGCCGTTGTTCAGGCGGACGACGCGCAGGACGGTATCGGGTACGCGGGCACGGCGTTTCGCGCGCGCGAGCAGGGAGACGGGCATGGGTGACCTTTGCCGGTGTACGGGACGGGGAAAGGGCCGGCTTCCGCGAAGGTGCGGGCGGCGGGGAGAACCGGGGGCGGACCCGTCACGACCGCACCGGCCGTGACGGGTCGGCCCGCCTGGTTCAGGCGCTGTAGGGCCTCAGCTGGAGGATGTGGAGACGGCCACCGGGCGCGAGCAGCCATTCGACGTCGAGCGGCACCGCGAAGGTGTAGTCGGTCGCGAAGTGCGACTGAAGCAGCCGTCCGGCCAGCGCGAGCCGGCCGAGGTGGGCCTGTGTCTCCGGAGCCAGATCCTCGGCCGCCGCGCCGAGCGAGATCGTGCGGCCGCCGCCCTCCACGGTGTTGTAGAGGTACTGGAGCGGCAGCGTCGTGCCGTCCACGACGTCCGCGGTGGAACCGTGCGCGCAATTGAGGTACACGTTGCGGAAGTCGGCCCTGTTGGTCGGATTGCAGGTGACCATCACGCCGCCGAGCGGGGAGGGCTCGTAGCGCTGGACGATCACGCCCATATAGGTGTCGTCGAGGGAGATGCCCGCCTGGTGGCGCAGCCGCACACTGCGCGGGGACAGCAGCGACGCCCACACCTGCCGGACGGCGTCCAGGAGTCCGGGCAGATCAGTGACCTTGGTGTGGGACTCGTAGATGCCGGCGGCGGAGAAGCCGGGCAGGTCCTCGGCGTTGGAGGAGGAGCGCACCGCGAAGCGGCTCGTTCCCGCCAAGTGCTTGACCAGGTGCGTGTCCAGGGCGCTGATCAGGTCCTCGGGCACCGGCACGGTCCGCACCAGATGCTGCAACTGGACGCAGACGGTGTCCACGGCATCCATGGCGTCCAGCTCCAGTGCCATTTTCAGTTTGCCGATGCTCTGCTGCACCGCAGGTGAGGAGTCCAGAAAACGCTGCTGGACCGCGAAGGGAACGGCGATGCCCTCCGGTGCGCTGACGTGCCGGGCCAGGAACTGGCCCGCGGCCTCTGCCAGATCGGCGTGCTCGGACGCCTCCAACCGGCCCGCCAGATGGCCCAGGAGGTCGGGCCTGGGCGGTCGCGGCACGGAGTAGTAGCCGGTCAGCCGGGCGGAGCCGTGACGCAGCACATGGTGGAGCTCGCCGAGGTTGGCCGCCTTGGTGCCGTAGCTGCGCCGGTCGTGGGAGCGCAGTTCGCTCAGCGGCACGATGGGGACGTCCGCCACCTGTGGGGCGTCGAGCCTGATGCGCTGGGTGTGCCAGGTGGGTTCGGTGAGGTCGGACGGCTGCTCGGCACGCTCGACTACCGCGGTCTCGGCCGTCACGTCGTAGCGTATCCAGGCGCCGTCCAGGTTCTCGGCGGCGATGCGGTCGAGGATGCCGCGCACGATGGCGTTGGGAATGCCCCAGCCCGCCGCCAGCATGTTGGTGTGCGACAGCGGCGTGGTGGGCCGGCCGTTGAGCAGACCGGCGATCCGGGGTATGTCGTCCGGGACGACCGGCATGGCAACGATGTCGTACCACGTGAGCCCCGGACGGGCGGCGCGATACTCCGCGGTGGAGGCGAAGGCCCGGAGGCGACCGACCGCCGAGCCGAGAGTGAGCGGTACGAACGGGGCGGCCGCGAAGAGCTCATGGCCCTGGGTGCGGGGCAACGCCGTCTCCGGCACGGAGGTGATGGCGTTCTCCTGGCCGTGGTTGGCCGGCTTGACCAGCAGGGCCAGCGCGCTGTCGAGCTGCTCGCGTACGAAGGTGTAGAACTCGGTCAGCAGCTCCGCCCCCATCGTGTCGGCCTCGGTCGTCTCCAGCACCAGGAACGGCTGCGGCTGTTCCTCCGCCCCGCCCCCGGAGTGCAGGGACAGGACACCCAGCAGGAACCGGCGGTCCGGGTCCTGATAGACGCTGTGGTTGAACCTGTCGAGCTCGGCGTCGAGCTCCTCCAGGGTCAGCCCCTCGATCTCGGTGGCGATGTAGTTGACGTGGAACGAATGCACGGCGCTGTCGAGGATGTGCCACACACCCTGCTGCCGGTCCACGACGACCTTCACGTACGGGTGTCCGCCGAGGACACCGCACAGCTGCTCGAACAGGGGGAGGGTGAGCACACTGCCGACAACTGCTCCCACGGGAGCCGTGGCCGGCGCGCCGGTGCCGGTGTTCTTCATGAGGCGCTCCGCGAGATCCGGCCGGCGGCGAGCTCGTGGGGGAGAGACTCGACAATGCGCTCACAGTCGGCGAGCAGCGCGGGGCCGGAATCGGCGGCGACGAAGCACAGAGCCGCCATGGAGTTGGCTCCTCCCGCCTCCTCGTAGACGGGCATGACCGTGCCGGCCGGAAGGCTGTGCTCGTGCATCAGCTCGATGCGGGACCCGGCACCGAGCAGGGTGGTCCAGTCGACCGCGTCGAAGTCCCAGCGCGGAGGGTCCGGCCACGGCTCGCCCGCGGCGTCGGCGGCGAGGACGACCAGCGAGCCCGCGGCCCCCGAGCCCTCGGTGAGCATCCGGGACGGGTACTCGACCCTCTCACCGAGCAACTGGCGCACCAGCATGCCGATCATGTCCAGGCCGAAGACGGTCTCCACCTGGCGTGTGGTCATCACACCGCCGAAGCGGGCGGCGGTCTCGATCAGCCACATGGCACCGTCCGCGCCGAGCTTGATCTCGGTGTGGGTGGCGCAGGTGTCGAGCCCGAGTGCGTCGACCGCGGCCCGCGACACCTCCTCGATGCGGCGCTGCAGCGCGTGGGGGAGTGCGGCGGGGGTGATGCTGGCGCGCTCGGTGAACGGCGGGATGGTGGGCATCCGCCCGGTGATGCACAGGGGGCGGTACGTGCCGTCAGCGACGATTCCCTCCACGCTGACGTAGTCGCCCCAGCCGGGATCGTCGAACCAGCCGGAGGCGTCGCCGGTGACGATCTCCTCGAGCAGGAAGTCGCTCACGCCGTCGTCGGCGGAGTGCAGTTCCGCGTAACCCTGCGCGGACGAGGCCTCCATGACGGAGCGTCCCGTCTTCCAGCCGCGTTCGGCCTCGGCCTCGTTCCGCACCGTGAGGTGCGCGGTGGAGCCTGCGCTCCAGGCCGCCTTCAGGAGCAGGGGCGGCGTCAGCTGTTCGAAGGCGAGGGCGATGTCGTCGGCCGAGTGGATCTCGGCGAACCCCGGTACGGGCACCCCGGCGTCCTGCCAGATCTGCCGCATCAGGCGCTTGTCCCGGGCTGCCGCCACCTGCTTGCCGGCACCGGCCAGGCCGAGCCGCACGGAGGCGTGGGCAACCGCCACCACCGCGTATTCCGACAGCGTCAGCACAGCGGCGGCCTCTACGCGGGCGGCGTGGGCGCAGATCAGGTCCACCAGCTCCTCGCCCTCGCGTCGTTGCGCCTGGGTGACCGAGGCGCACCAGGGTTTCCACGTGGGTTCGGTGGAGTGCGGCAGCGGAGCGAGCGCGAGGACATGCACATCGGCGTGTGCGGCGATCCTCGGGAGTGCGTATTCCAGAGGCGGGCCACCCTTGGCGTAGACGAACAGGATCGGGCTCACGGCACTCCTGGTGTCGGGCGGGGGCGCGGGGCGCCACCGCGGATTCATCCGGTCGGTGGTCCGGCGTGGCGTCGCCACGAAGGGACCATCAGCAACCGAAACACGACAGAACGTGATGCGCGGACACTTGTGCGCCTACTCGACTAGGCGTACGCCAAACAACCGAAAGCGCCAACTGGCCCTGGGCGAACGGGTTTCGGCCATCGAGCGTCGGGATGAACGGAGGTGGTGAGCAGGTCGCCGGGCCACGCTCGGCCCCACATGCGAGGCGGCCCCGCTTCCCGCCCGGGGCCGCCTGCCTTGCTCTCAGAGGGGTCGGCAGAGCTTGCCGTTGTACCAGGCATTCCTGTACTTGAAGGCCCAGCCGAGGGTGTTCACGCCGGGTTCTGCGCAGGTGGTGAAGTCAGGGCCGTGAACGCGGTCCACGCGGATCTGGATCCTGGACCCGTCCGTGGTGCAGTGGTTGTACCAGGCGCGGTTGTCGGATTCGGAGTAGCCGCAGGGCTTCTCGGCGACGTGTGCGGTGGTCGTGGTCGACGCGGTGGCGACCCCGGAGGTTGCGGTGAGGGCCAACGCGAACGCTGCGGCCGACGCCGCCCATCGGGCCCGCCGTGCCTTGGTGGAATGCTGCCTGGTGGCCTGCTGCATGTTCCGTCCCGTCGTTGCTGCGAGGTTGTCCTGGTCCTGGACCTGGACCCGGCTACGCGTGGTAGCCGCTGCTTCCAGTGTTCAGGACAAGTTGTCACGGATGCGTGCAATGGCGACATCAGGCTCGATCGAGACCTCCGGCGGCAAGGGGGCATGGGGTGCCGCAGGTACCACGGAACCAACGGCGGGGCCGAGGAGAGCCACGCCACCCGGACCGAGGCCGCAGCCCCCGCCGGTGGCCGGGACGGTTCGAGCGCGATCCGTCAGCGACCCCCGCGGGCGTTGAGCCGGGCGGCCTGGCGGGTCAGGTGGTCGCGCTCGGCGAGGTTGGGTGCCTTGTGGGCCGCCTCGGCGTACAGCCGGGCCGCCGTCTCCAGGTCGCCGTCGCGCTCATGGAGGTACGCCGCCACCGCGGTGTAGCGGGGCAGTGAGTCGTCCAGCGCCGCGAGCGCCGCCAGGCCGGCACGCGGGCCATCCGCCTCGCCGACGGCCACCGCGCGGTTGAGCCGGACGACCGGGCTGTCGGTCAGGCTCGCGAGTGCGTCGTACCACTCGACGATCTGCACCCAGTCGGTCTCCTCGGCGGTGGGCGCGTCGGCGTGGAGCGCCGCGATGGCGGCCTGGGCCTGGAACTCGGCAAGGCGGTCGCGGGCGAGGGCCGCCTGCAGGATCTCGACGCCCTCGGCGATCGACTCGGTGTCCCACCGGCCGCGGTCCTGCTCCGCGAGCGGCACCAGGCTGCCGTCGGGCGCGGTGCGGGCGGCGCGCCGGGAGTGGTGGAGCAGCATGAGGGCGAGCAGCCCCGCCACCTCGGGGTGGTCGATCGCGGCCGCGAGCTGCCGGGTGAGCCGGATGGCTTCGGCGGCGAGGTCGACGTCGCCGGAGTAGCCCTCGTTGAAGACCAGGTAGAGGACGCGCAGCACGGTGGCGACGTCGCCGGGCTGGTCGAACCGCACGCCGGAGACGGTGCGTTTGGCCCGGCTGATGCGCTGGGCCATGGTCGCCTCGGGCACCAGGTAGGCCTGGGCGATCTGGCGGGTGGTCAGCCCGCCGACGGCGCGCAGGGTGAGCGCGACCGCGGAGGACGGCGTCAGCGACGGGTGGGCGCACAGGAAGTAGAGCTGGAGCGTGTCGTCAGCCGCGGGCGCGGGCCCGGGCGCCGGCTCCTCGTCGACGCGGTCCTCACGCCGGCGGCGGGCGGTGTCCGCCCGGGTCGCGTCGAGGAACTTGCGCCAGGCCACGGTGACCAGCCAGCCCTTCGCGTCCCGCGGCGGGTCGGCCGGCCACACGCGGACCGCCTCGACCAGCGCATCCTGCACGGCGTCCTCGGCCGCCGCGAAGTCGGCGCCGCGGCGGACGAGGATCCCCAGCACGCTCGGCGTGAGGCTCCGGAGGAGGACCTCGTTCACTTGAATGAGCACTCCGTGATGGTGGGCGACGCGCCGTAGAACGGACGCAGCTCCAGCCACTCGTGGATCGGCTCCCCGCCTTTCCCGGGGGCGGCCGACAGCTCCCCGGCCAGTTCGACGGCGCGCTCGTAGCTTTCGACGTCGACCACCATCCACCCGGCGATGAGGTCCTTGGTCTCGGCGAACGGCCCGTCGGTGACCGGCGGGCGGCCCTCGCCGTCGTACCGGACGAACGTTCCCTCGGGTGCGAGCGCCTGGCTGTCGACGAACTCGCCGGTCTCCTCCAGCCGGGCCGCGAAGTCGTTCATGTACTGCACGTGGGCCGAGATCTCCTCCGGCGTCCAGTGGTCCATGGGCACGTCGTTGACCGCAGCCGGGGCGCCGCGATAGTGCTTGAGCAGCAGGTACTTGGCCATGGTGTTTCTCCTCGGTACTGGTGCGAGTGCGACCCATTCTGGCCGCGTTCACCACGGGGGCGGAGCCAGGCACGCGTTCTCGACATCGCCCTCCAACTTTTTTGCGAGGGCGATACGGAGCGACTCCATCGACTCCGGGCACCCCTCGGCAACGACCCAAGACCGCGCCTGCGATCTGATCTATGAACGGATCTCCCATTCGACGCAGGTCCTGCCGGAAGAGTGCTCGAACGTGACCGGCCAGTAGTACTTGAATGGCGTGCCCGTCTCCAGAGCGTCCGTCACAGCGCGGACGAACTCGGTCAGGCTTGAGCCCCAGAGGGTGCCTTCCAGATCGCCGGAGCCAATGCCCATCTCGTACACGTGCCCATACGTGGGCCCAGGCCGGTGGTCGACGAACGCGACACCTCCGTCGTTGGGCAGCGCGAACGGCACACAGGGATGCAGATGGCCGGCGAGGTCTTCTTCATCCCACAGCTCGACCTCGGCGTTGTCCTCGCCGACGTCCACGAGAATCTTGTGCATCGATGCGATCTCAGCGGTCGAGCTGAGCCGATGGCCCAGCGGCAGAATGTTTCCGGCCGGGAACACTCCTGGCTCGGGTGCACTGCTCAGCTCGGGCTCGGCAACACCGTTCCGCCGCTCCAGCAGCGCCCTGAGCTCAGGATGAAGGGCGAAGCCCAGCTGCTTCTCCAGCTCGGCGATCTCAGCAGCCGTTGCCGGCGCTCGAAGTGCGGCGTGGTCCGCCGGCGACTGGGCGGCCAGCCACGACTCGAACCGGGCCCATGCCTGATCAAACAGAGCAAGATTTATCGATGTCATGGGCGGACGATAGACGGCGGGTCTGACAGGACCGGCTGCCCGGCCACCAGGTGCATGGCTGATGCGGTTACCCGGACTTGCCTGAGACAGGACAGAGAAGAGCCGCACAGCCGGATCCGCAGGAGGAGTGAGACCGGCTTGAATCCACATCGCAGGAGGCCGAAGTGTCCGTATCCGTGCTCTACATGTCGATGTCACTCGACGGCTTCATCGCGGGCCCGAACGACGAACCGGGGAACCCCGGAGGCGACGGCTTCAACCGGCTGCACGAATGGACCCTGACGCCGGACGGGGAGCTCGAGCGGCCGGCCGGGCCGGCCGGAGAACTGTGGGACGAGATGTTCGCGACCGGCGCGGTGCTGGCCGGCAGGCGTACCGCCGAGCAGGTCGACCACTGGAACGGCGACGCTCACGGCCGCGGTGTCCCGATCTTCGTGCCCGGTCACCGACCGCCGGGTCCCTCGGTGGCGAACTATCCGTTGGTGACGTATGTGACCGACGGGATCGTCAGTGCGATGGCACAGGCGAAGGCTGCCGCGGGGGACCGGAACGTGGGGGTGCACGGCGCGTACACGGCGCAACGGGCGCTCGAGGCCGGTGTGCTGGACGAACTGCAGATTCACCAGATCCCGGTGCTGTTCGGCGGCGGCCGTCGACTGTTCGACGTGCTGCCGTCCCGTCTCGAACTGGAGGTCGTTCGCGTGATCGACACGCCGGAGGCCACACATATCCGCTACCGCGTCCGTCGCTGAGCAGGTCTTCCCACGCTGGTGCCACGGATGTACGTACTTGTGTCTCCAGCGGGGGGAGACCTGAAGGTGGAGGCATGAACGGCCACACGCTCTACTCGATCGGCGAGCTGTCCCGCCGGACCGGTGCCACGGTCAAGACCATCCGGTTCTACTCCGACCGCGGGATCGTGTCGCCCGCTGACCGCAGCCCGGCAGGCTACCGCCTCTACGACGACGACGCCGTCGCACGCCTGGACCTTGTGCGGACCCTGCGGGATCTCGGACTGGACCTCGCGGCAATCCGGAAGGTCATGGACCGGGAGTTGGCGCTCCCGGAGGTCGCCGCAGCGCATGCCGAAGCCTTGGACGTGCAGATCCGGATCCTGCGGCTGCGGCGCGCAGTGCTGACCGCCGTGGCCGAGCGCGGGGCCACCCCTGAGGAGACGACACTCATGCACAAGCTGGCCAAGCTCTCCCAAGCCGAACGGCAGCTGCTGGTCGACGACTTCCTCGACGCCGCCTTCAGCGGTGTGGGCGCCGACCCCGCATTCGCGGGGATCATGCGCTCCATGACTCCGGAGCTGCCCGACAACCCCGACGCGGAACAGGTCCGGGCATGGGTGGAACTGGCCGAACTGTCGCAGGACCCGGAATTCCGTGCCCGGATGCGGCACATGGCCGAGGAGCAAGCGGCCGAGCGCGCGTTGGGCGATCAACCGGGACTGTGCCGCGACCTGGTCGCGACCGTCCGTGACCAGATCGCCCCGGCCCTGGCAGCCGGTATCGAACCAGACTCACCCCGGGCCGATCCGATCGTCTCGGTCCTCATGACCCGCTGCTGTCCCCACGATGGCCCGGACGACGCCGAGCCCCGTCGGCACCTGCTGGCCCGGCTGGAAAGCATGAACGACCCTCGCAGAGAGCGGTACTTCCAGCTGCTCGCGGTGATCAACGCCTGGCCCGCTCCGGAAAGTCTGCAATCGGTGCTCGACTGGACCATCCACGCCCTTCGTGCCCGGATACAGCGATGAGAAGGCGCCCCATTGTGCAGCGGCATGGACCAGTCATCAATCGACCATCACGGCCCGGCGCTGCTGCGTATCATCGGCGCGTGAACACCCGCGTCACACTCCAGGCTGCCGCGACGCCGAACGCTCCCGCTCTCGTCCTTCGCCCCTGGCGCCTGGAAGACGTGGCCGCGCTGGTCGAGGTGTACCGGGATCCCGATCTGCGTCGTTGGACGGGCTCTCCGATGGAGAGCGAGGCCGACGGACGCGCCTGGGTGCGGGCCCAGGAACGAGGTTGGGCAGCGGGTGCCCGGTTCGGCTTCGCCGTCCTTGAAGCGGCTCCTGACTCCGCGCCGCCGCAGCTGGTGGGCAACGTGGTGCTCAAGGAAGTCGCGTCAGGCAAGCCCTCCGCCGAGGTCGGCTACTGGACGGCAGCAGGGGCTCGCGGACGAGGAGTGGCCCCCCGCGCGCTGGAGATTCTCACCTCCTGGTCCCTCGACGCCTTCCGGGCCGATGGCCTGGCGAACCTCGAACTCCTCCACCAGACGGACAACCTGGCATCCTGCCGCGTGGCAGAGAAGTGCGGCTACGAGTTCGACAGCATCCTGCCCTCGGCGCCGCCGTCCTACCCTCTCGACGGTCATCTGCACATACGGCGCGCAGCTGCATGATCCCGTGTGGCTGCCCTGACGACGGCCGAACGATCCGGTGGCGGTGTTGGCGTCGGTAGTTGCGGGAACGGCAGGGAGCCCGGCACGCGTGAGTGCCGGGCTCCCCGCTGGGCGCCAGGTGTCAGGAGGTGACTTCGTACTCCTTGGAGCACACCGTCGACCCGCTCTTCGTGACGCAGAGCTTCATCTTGTACGTCCGGTCCTCGGTGAGGTCGCCGCCCTTGCAGGCGCGCGAGGGGGCGGGCTTGCCGCTGGTGCTCACGCTGCGGCCGGTGCTGAGCTTGGCCGTCATGTAGTAGCCGTCGCTGCCGTCGTCGGTGGCGCAAAGGTAGTCGCCGGGCGTGCCGTTGCTGGAGGGGTCCTGAGTCCACTCCGTCGTCCCGGCGTAGGCGCCGTTGACGCGGGCGATGATCTCGCGGCCGTTCCCGTAGGAGAACGACTCGAAGGTGACACCGGCCGCATTCGCGGGCGATGCCCCTCCGATCAGGAGCGTGCCGGCGAGCATTCCCCCGGTGGCGGCCAGGGTCCCCAAACGGGCAGCCAAACGCATGTGTACCGACTCCTTCCAGGCGGTTCGAACGGTTGCTCGAACCCTGAGGGGTCAATGCTCCCGAAGGCGGGGCGGAAGTCGTGAGCGCTGGGTCCACAGCGCACTTAGCGTTCAGTCGACTCCCCTGGCATGGGCGCGTGGTGCCGGTAGTCCTTGGGCGTGTAGCCGTAGGCCGAGCGGAAGGCGCGGGTGAAGTCGGAGGCGCGGGGAAAGCCGCGGCTGGTGGCGATGGCATGGATCGGAACCGAGCTGAGCTCCGGGGCGCGGAGGTCACGGCGCGCGGCTTCCAGGCGTCGGTGGCGTATCCACACGGCGACAGTCTCTTCCTCACCCGCGAACAGACGGTGCAGATAACTGGTGGAGATGTGGTGCGCGGCGGCGACGAGTGCCGGTGTGAGCTGCGGATCATGAAGACGGGCCTGAATGAAGTTCTTGATCTGCAGAACCAGCGCGCGGCGGCTGGTCTCCTCCGGGAGGCTGCTTTCGGCCTCGATGGAGTGGGCGAAGAGCGCGGCCACCAGGTCGGTCAGCACCGTTCCCAACCGGGCCCCGTCGCAGGGCTGGTAGGGGCTTGTGTCGGCGGTCAACTGGGTCAGGAACTGCGCCAGCAGCGCGCCGATGCCTGAACTGCTGGATATGTACCGCGGGATCCTCCGTCCGGTCATACCGTGCGGCAGTGGCAGCAGTGCCTTGGGAACCTCGACCCCTATCGCGGTCACCGGATCCTGTCCGGTACGGATCTCCCACGGCACGGCGGAGTCATTGAGGTGCAGGTCGGAAGGCCGGTACACGGCCGCCTGGTCGTCCCAGTCACCCACGCCCGTGCCGGCCACGACAAGCGAGAGGTGGTACACCTCAGGGTCGGACCGGCGAATGAGCCTCGGCGTGCGCCGGATGACGAGCTGCTGGAAGGTGGCAGGCCACACCGACACCGAGCCGAGGCCCAACACCCTCTGAACGGCCCGGAAGTCGTCGGCGTGATCGCTGCTCATGCGTACCGGGGCGTGAGTCTGGCCCACCTGCTCCGCCCAGTACGCCAGACGGTCCGCTGCAGGCACGTCGTCACTACGGAAGACTGTCTCGTCAAGCACGTGCTGTTCCCTCAGCTGAAGCTCTCCGCTCCCTGAGGGGGAGGACTTCACGCAATCGTCCGGCCGTTGTCCATGAGGCGTCCACCAGGTCACTGACCTGCGTACCGCCGGCCTCACGCCGCAGCAGGAGGCTCTGCCCAACGTTACCGGGGCGCCCGGGACTTGAAGATCCCAACCGCCGTGGGGGTGCCTCCGCCTGGCCGACTGCCTCTGTTCTTCGGACGGGTGGGCGGTCACGGGGATCTCTGGGACTTGGAGGGATGTGACGCGAGATGATGACGGGGAATACGCAGAGGGAGCGTGCAGTACGAGAGAGGGTTGAGGTCGTATGAGGGACACGGGGGCTGACCAAGGGGGCGGACCCGGTGTTCCGGGCCGCCCCGTGCGGGCGGGGACGGCCTATGACAGCCAGTCGGGGTCGATTGCCGCAGCACGGCATTTCGCCACCCGCTTCGTGACCCAACTCCAGGCCAGCCACGGAATATCCGTGGCACGTGACGTCGTCGGTGCGGTCCAACTGGTGGTGAGTGAGCTGATCACCAACGCGTGCAAGTACGCGCCGGGGCCGACCCTGTTGGATCTCGAGTTCGCCGGTCAGGCTCTGGAGATCACCGTGGCGGACTCCAGCACCGTTCTGCCGATCGCCAGGGCGGCCGAGCCCGGACGGGTGGGGCAGCACGGTCTTGAGATCGTCATGGCCCTGTGTGAGGGCTTCGAGGTCCAGCGCGAACCGGTGGGCAAGAGGATCAGAGTCCGCCTGGCCCTCCAGATGGCCTGACCGTATCCGGGCCTCGGCTGCCGCCGGACGCCTGACCGGCAGCCTCGACTGCTCTTGCCGGTGGGTGCTGCTCCGCGGCAGGTTCGTAAGCTTCGCCCATGACCAGATCCGCAGTCGAGAGCCTCAATGCGTGCCGGTTGAACCTCGGCCCCGGGCCACGCACATTCAGCTTCGGGGACAAGCGCGGCTATCTGCGGATTCCTCTGCCCGAATGGATTGCCGACGCAGAACCCTTGCGCGAGATCCTGCGGCAGCAGAACGCCTTGCTCCGGGAAGGTCGCCTGGTGTGGGCTTCACTTGTGCAGGCAGATGAGCGGCTCTTCCGGCCCGGCGATCACGACCACGTATCCATGGTGATCTACAGCCCTGACGCCGCCGCCTTCGACGAGCACCCCGACCGCCTCAGTGCCCTGGCCCACGAGGTCCGCACAAGGAATGACACTGGTCATGAGGACCCCGAACTCCGGACTCTCGCCACGATGCTCGCCGACGACGTGGAGTACGCGCCGAGGATGCGCGTGCCGAAAAGCCTGGCCGGCGATGCGGAGGTCTACTGCACCCACATCATCATCGCCCGCCGCCACCTGCCCGACGGCACCCTCCGCAACGGGCATTTCCCCTTGCTCATCCACCCGGACGTGACCCCGATGACGATGATGCTGCCGAGCCGCTACTGGCCGCAGGAACTCGTCCAGTCGGGGCCGCCCTCACCCTGACCGGGACCCGTGCTGATATCAAGCTCCGTATGCGAATACGGAGATGCGTCGTCGCCCTGGGCGTCGTCCTGTTGCTGACCGGATGCGACGTCCTGAGCGGTGACGCTTCCGAGGACGATCAGGGCGGGTACGAGGGCAAGGACCTCGGGGCCGTGAGTGAGCCGCGTCAGGGGCCTGTGCGGCCCGGGGCCGGCACGGCGTCGGCGGAGCCTCGCAGCGGAGACTTCAATGGCGACGGGTACGACGACCTGGCCGCCGAGGCGGACGGGCACGTCGTCGTGGTGTACGGCAGCCCGCGGGGGCTCGACCCGCGGGTCAGGACTTCCGCGAGAGTGTCCGCCGCCGTGGACCCCGAGGAACTGGACAGCCCTTCGTACCCGGCGGACGTGATCACCTTCGACCGGGGGGATCTGGACCACGACGGCTTCACCGACCTTCTGGCGACCCGCCGGGACGGGGAGCAGTACGCGATGTGGGGCGGCCCACGCGGACTTGCCGGGAAACGGCGCCTGGACACGGGTGTGCGCACGGTGAACGACCTGGAGTCCGCGGGCTGGGAGACCGGCGCCGTCGGGGACTTCGACGGCGACGGCACTGCCGACGTCTTCCGGCTCGGTCCGGCGAACGGCTCCGAGGGCACGATCCACTTCGGTCCGTTCGGGCGCGACGGCGGACCGGACCGCACTCAGACCCTCGACGGGAAGGAGCCGATGGACTCGGCGCCCTACAGGGCCGTCGCGGGCGACTTCGACGGAGACGGGTACGACGACCTGACGGTGTGGCTGCGGTGGACCGACCCGGATTCGGAGGGGGACGGCATCACCTACCCCCGGGGCGTCCAGCACTTTCGGGGCGGGGAGCGCAGCGCCGTGTTCGCCGGGACGCTGGACGGCGAGAGTGTCCCCGAGGGGCCGTCGGCCGACCTGGACGGAGACGGCACCGATGACTTGTACGAACCCCGGTTCGAACAGCACAACGCATCACTGACACTCGACCATGTGCTCAGCACGAAGTCGGGACCGGCAACCGGCCGTTCCGGCAACACCAAGTTCTCCGAGCTGCCTCGACTCGCCAAGGGCGCCGATGGCCAGGGGACCTACGAACTCGCCGAAGTCCCCGACGCCTCCGCGGGCGGGGATGTGACCGGCGACGGCCGCCCCGACCTGGTCATCAGCGCGGGGACGGCCAATGCCGACCAGGGCTCCGTCTATCTCGTGACCGACGTGGCACACGCGGACGGCACCGGCTCAGTCCAGGCCGTCGACCTCCAGTCGCCCGGCGTACCCGGCACATCCCGAAAGCACTCCCGGGACCTGTTCTCGGCCAGACCGCCCTTGCTCGACGTGGACGGCGACGGCCATCTCGACCTGGTGGCAGCCACGGGCCACGGAAGCAAGCTCAAGGGCTTCTGCATACTGCCCGGTACCGCCTCCGGGCTCGACACACGCGCGACGCGGCATCTCTCGTACAAGGATCTGGGCCTGGGCGGCTGAGGGCCGACCGTGGAGCCGGCAGTCGGGCTGCAGCCCGAGCCCCCGGACGGACGGCGGAACGATGCGAAGGCCGGGTGTCCGGCTCAGTGCTTGAGGTTCGACATCAGGTCACGCATGTCGCTGATCATGGCCGCCTGGTACGGGGTGAGGTCAGGGAGGTCCGGACCGTCGTCGACCGGGCCTTCGCCGGATTCCTCGCTCTGGTACTGCGTGGAGGCGGAGAGGCTCAGCGAGAAGACCGCTCCGCCTTCCAGCACCCGCAGCTCCGAAGTGCCCTCGTCCTGGGTGAGCAGAATCGCCTTGTCGCCGAGGTTCGGAACGGTCTCCAGCTTTGCTTCAGGATCAAAGCCACCATCGGTCAGCCGTTGCTTCGCCTCGAACTCGGCACCGGGATCGGTCTTCTTGTGCAGTTCCACCGTGATTCCGACGGAGTAGCCCACGGACCAGCCGCTCTTGGGCTGCTCCGCCGTGCCGGGCGACCGCAGGGGAACGAAGCATGCGATCCGGTCGAGGGCTGCATGGCTCAGCAGTCCTGACTCGACCTCGGTGGTGGATTCTCTCGGCGCGATGGCCGCGCCGATCGACTTCAGTGGGAGGGACGGGCAAGGATCCCGGTCCAGCTGGTACCCGTGCAAGTCCGGCCTGCCATTGCCCCATCCGTACAGGAAGAGCGCTGCCGCCCAGACGGCCGACGCCAGTACCACCCCACCCAGGGCCCACAGCCACGGCTTTCGCTGCCGGGGTTCTCCAACAGGCTCCCGGTCGAAGGAGCCCATCACCTCGCGGGTGTCAACTGCGCCGAACTCCCCCTCCATCTCCGGCTCGGATATCACCTTGCTCCCCTCGACCGCGCCTTCCACCTTTGCCGACATGATCGCGGTCGGTCCACCTGTTCACAACACGGACCGTGGTCGCGCGGCTGAAAATCACGAGGTGAGTGCGGTGACAGCAGCTGCCGAACGTCGCCGCGGACGTCAACCCTGACGATCGTCACAGTCCGGAGCTGCCGTTCGTCTCGGGTTCTCGGCCGTCCCCGCTTCTACGTTCGGGCCCATGGAACGAGATGCGCAAGAGAAGGTCCGCGCCGGTCGGTTGCCGGTCGCGTTGGGGATGCTGGGGGTGGCGGCGGGAGTGGTCACCTGGCTCTCCCCGGGTGGGCTGGGTGAGGCAGGTGCGGTCGACGTCACGGGCGGAGCCTCGGTGTCTGCGTACCGTTCGGTGACAGCGACGGTGGCGGACGCGCCGTCGTGGCTCGGCCCGCTTCTCGAAGCGGCAACAGAGGGCACTCTGGTGATCCTGTCGATGTTGCTGGCCTGGATGTTGTGGAGCAGTATCCGTCGCACGGACGCACGAGGGGCCGCCGGCGCCGTGTTGACTGGCGTGGGCACTGCGGCGGCGTACGCGGTCAGTGAAGCCGTGAAGCTGGTGGTGGACGAGGAGAGGCCTTGCCGTGCACTGCGCATGGGGGCCGACGTGATCGCGGAGTGCCCGGAGCCGGGGGACTGGTCGTTCCCGAGCAACCACGCCACCCTTGCCGCCGGGCCGGCGGTCGGCCTGGCGGTGCTGTGGCCCCGCCTCGGGGCGGTCACGCTGCCGCTGGCCGGGGCGGCGGCGCTGCTGCGCGTCGTCGTGGGGGTGCACTACCCGCACGATGTGCTCGCCGGTGCGATGCTCGGCGGTGCTGTGGTGGTGGCCGTACTGCTCCTGTTCATGCCCGTTGCCCAGCGGGCGGCTTCACGCTTGGTGAGGCACCGGAGGAACGATCCCGGCCTCGTGGGCCACGACCGCGGCAGCGGCCCGGTTGTCCACGCCCAGACGCGCCAGGATGGAACTCACATGGGCTTTGACGGTTCCCTCCACCACATGCAGCCGCCGGGCGATCTGTCCGTTGGACAGCCCGCTGCCGAGGAAGGTCAGGACCTCCCGTTCGCGGGTGGTGAGGGCGTCGACCCGGTCGCG
This sequence comes from uncultured Actinomycetota bacterium, assembly GCA_963836215.1. GTDB lineage: Bacteria > Actinomycetota > Actinomycetes > Streptomycetales > Streptomycetaceae > Streptomyces. The sequence goes on along the minus strand of CAWIIU010000005.1, from coordinate 299,118 downwards.
GGCGGCGGAGCGCCGGCCGGCCAGGGCGCCCGTGCCCGTCGCCGCCAGGTGCGCAACGACCCGGGCCGCGACCTTCGGTGACAGGTAGGCGGCGCCCTCGGCCACCGCACGGACCCCCGTGATCAGTTCCTCGGGCTCGCCCGACTTGATCAGGAATCCGGCCGCACCGCCGCCGAGTGCCTGAAGGATGTAGTCGTCCTCACCGAAGGTCGTCAGCATGATGACGCTCGTGGTCGGCGTGGAGTTGCGGATTTCGGCCGCCGCCTCGATGCCGTTGATCCCTGGCATGCGGATGTCGAGCACGGCCACCGTGGGGCGGTGGCGCCGCACCATTTCCACGGCGTCGTGCCCGTCGACGGCCTCGGCGACGACTTCGATGTCCGGGTCCGTGGAGAGCACGGCGCGTACTCCCGCGCGGATCATCGCCTCGTCGTCGGCGATCAGCACCCGGATCATCGGATGCTCATGGGGTGAGGGCATCCAGCGACACCAGCTTGCTGTCCTGGAAGCAGAGTCGGTAGGCGTCTCCGGACCGGTCGTCGAACCGGTCGGCTGTCATCGCGTAGTACTCGCACGTCGTGTCGTGTCCTTTCGGTTCCGCAGCCGACGGCCGCTCGCTCGTCTGACGGTCCGGCAAGAGGGCCTCCATCTCGGAGCGATCCTGTCCCACTCGCAGGCGGGCATAGTCGCCCGGGTCGAGGACGGACTGCGATGCCGACACTGTCTCCCACCCCATGAGCACCACGCACAACGCCGCTCCCGTCACCAGGGGCACCATGACCGCGGTGGCCAGAGCCCGGCCGACGCGGCGCCGAGCCCGGTGGTGTTCCGGTGGCAGCTCGCTCCCCGGCCGGACGGCTTCCGGGGTGGCCGCTGCAGGCGGTTGTGACGGGGATCTGTGCGGAATCCGTGCGACAACCGCGAAGCCCCCGTCGCACGGTCCGTGCTCGAGAGAGCCGCCGGCCAGCCGCACCCGTTCGTCAAGACCGATGAGGCCGTATCCACCACTCCCGCGTCGCACACGGGCCGCGATGGGCGGCGGCCCGTTCTCCACCACCACCGTCGTTTCCGTTGCCGTGTGCGTCACATGAACGGTCGCCGTCGCGTCGGGCGCGTGCTTGGCGGCGTTCGTCAGCGCCTCCTGCACCACCCGGTGAGCTGCCCGTTCGACCACCAACGGAAGACCGTCCGCCTCGCCTTCGGTGTGCAACTCGACCACGAGTCCGGACGCGGAAGCGTCGGCAGCCAGTCGCGCGAGGCCGGAGCCGGACGGCCGCGCCGTCGCGTCGTCGGTGTCCTCGCGCAGGACACCGATCACCTCTCCCAGACGCTCCACCGCGGCCGCCGCTCTCGCTCTGATGTCCCCCGCGGTGCGTCGATGGTGTTCTTCCAGGCCGGTCGCGAGCTTCAGGGCGCCGGCCGACAGCGCTATCAGGCTGAGGTCGTGGCCGAGTACGTCGTGCATGTCCTGAGCGATACGCGCCCGCTCGCGCAGCCGCGCCCGGTCGGCGACCAGCTGCTTCTCGCGCTCGAGTTGCTCGGCACGCTCCCAGCCGGCCCGGACGAGCTCCTGGTACTGCAGCCAGAACCGGCCCGCGAACCAGGGCAGCATCGTGGCGACGACCACCACGGCCACGAACCGGTTCCCCAGAGGGAGCCAGGCAGGCACCACGGAGACCGCCACGACGCCTGCCGCGAGAATCGCGACGAGAGCGAGCGCTGTCGGACGGGTCCGTCCCGGCCGTCGCCCTGCCAGGAACGCGGCGACCGCAGTCGGCACAGCGCACCACAGATTCACCAGACTCAGACCAGCCGCCGTCGCCGCAGCCGCTGTCAGAAGACTCCCCGGATCAAGAGTCCGCAGCGTACGAGCCGGTCCCTTCACGGTCACACCGCTGATCATTGTGCTGTCCACGAAGCCGACGGTACGGGGACCGGCGGCCGTCCGACACTGCCGAAAGTTCAATCTGTGCCTGTGCTTTGCCCCACACCGAGCAGGCCGCAGTCGTCGCCTACGGCGGCGGAGCATGCCCTTGCCGGGATGTGGTTCAGGCGTGGCTCCAGTGAGACAGGGCGGTGGTCGGCGACGGCCCCGCAGTTCCCACTTCGAGAACTGTTGTACGGCTCCTCCGTGGTAGTCACCTCCGTCATCCGGCGGCGTAGGGACCCTCCCTGGCCGTCCCCGGCCAGGCTCCCGCCGACCGGGCGGCCTGGCGCACCGGCCCAGGATCATGCCTCCGGCCTGCCCGTTTTCCTGCAACCCACCCCCTGGCAGGCGCTGTTCTTCTCACTCGGTGCGCCCCTCTTCCCATCGGGCTGTTGTCCCGCCGCCCGGGAGCCCTCACCTCTCACACGGACGGGGTGCAGATGATCCGCCCCTACACATGTTTCGCCACAGGTGGGTAGAGTCCGCAACCAACACCCCCGCGCACATCAGGAGCCCTCATGGCCGTTCAGGAGAACACCACTCTCAAAGGCGAGTACGCCGACAAGGTGCGCGCCGACCTTGCCGACAACTCCGCGGAGCAGGAGCGCATCCGCACGGAGCTCGCCACACTGCAGGAGCAACTGACCACTCTGGAAGCCGATCACACGCTGCTGGCCAGCGTGAGCGCCGCCCTGGGCGACGCCACAGCCACCGTGCCCGCACCGCGACGCGGCCGGAAGCCGGCCGCCACCGCACCGGCGAAGAAGGCGCCCACCAAGAAGACGCCCGCGAAGAAGGGCCCGACGGCTGCCAAGCCCACCGTGAAGAAGGCGACCGCCAAGCAGGCATCGCCGGCGAAGAAGACCGAGGCGAAGAAGGCCCCGGCGAAGAAGTCGCCGGCGGTGAAGGCCCCGGCGGTGAAGGCGTCTGCGGACAAGGGACCTGCGCTGACCGAGCTGATCCACGCCCACCTCAGCGCAGAGAGCGAGCCGCGCACCGCGCGGGAGATCGCGAAGGTCCTCGCGGACTCCCACCCGGGCCGCAACGTCAACGACAACCTCGTTCGCACCACGACCGAGCGTCTGGTGGCCCGCAGCCGCGTGGAGCGGGTCAAGCAGGGATCGACCGTCTACTACACGGCCAAGGCCGACGCCCCCGCCGCCGCTTCCGAGCCTGCGCAGAAGGCCACCGCGGCAGCGTCCTGACCCGGCGCCGTACGACTCCCGCAGGAGGACAGGGCCCGGCAGCGACCTCGTTGCTGGGCCCTGCGGTTGTCAGCGGCGTTGCCCGCCACGCGGAGCGCGCCGCTGGCCGCGACGGGCCTGACCGGGCGCACGAAGCGGGGCATCGTCCCCGCCGGTCGGGGTGGGGGAGGAGAAACCCGCCGCCACCGCCGCCGGTGCGGCTGCTGCCGTAACAGGCTGCCCGGCCCGCTCACCGTGTTGCGTCCGTTGCGCCGGCGCAGTGGCGGGGAGGACGGTGGGTGCGGGAAGGCCGACGACGCGGGTGTGGGTCATGAGTTTCGCGCACGCGGAGCACACCTCGGCGAGGTGCCACACCCGGCCCACGGCGGGGTCGTGCCGCAGCACCAGCACGGTGCCGCCCGCACACTGCGTTCGCATGCCTTCGTGTGCGGCGCAACTCTGCGCCCAGCACTGGCAGGAAGCCCGCTCCCGCACCCGAGCGGCCTTGGCGTGCGATGCGGCATGCAGAGCAGCGAACCGGCGCAGGGAGGCCACGTCCCGCGACCGTGGAGGCATGGTGCAGGCACCCGTCGAGCAGGACACGGTGGCCGTGCGGTCGGTGTGCCCTGTCAGTCGCACCGTCCAGGTACGGCCAGGTGTACGCCCGGTGGGGAGTTCAGTTGGGGTAGTGCTCACAGGCAGCCGCCGTTCAAGGAGGTCCAGGGTCGACACATCATGACTTCCCCGCCAGGTGATCGACAGCACCTCGCCGGGAGAGATCGTTCGCGTCCCGCCCCGAGGTCCGCCGACCCTGCAGCCTTCCCCTCGCACGGCCCCGCATCGGAAGGGGCCGAGCGCTCATCGCGAACGTTCCGTTTCCCGCTGGGCCGGAGCGCTGTACGGCGGCACCGGAACGGTGCCGGAGCCGCCGCAACCAGGGGCACCTGGCGTCCCCCGAGGGCGGGAACAGCGGCCGGTGAGCGCCCGGTTGCAGGCGGAGAGTCGGACGATGGCGGGGCGCTCCCCGCCGGATCTGCCGTCGGCGGGCTTCGTCAACTACGGCGCCCAGAGCCCGGTTTCGGCCTGGCACGGCAGCTGCGTTGCCGCCGCACGTGTCGACGGCTCGGGGGATGCCACGATCGAGGGTGATCCGGTGTCGACGCGTTCGCGAGCCACGCGGGGGCGACGGGACCCGTGACTCGCACCTTCCGCTGCCCGGTGATCAAGCCTGGGACGTCACCGTGCCGGCCGTGAGCTTGCGTGGCGGCGGCGACTGTCTCATAGTCCGATGTATGGACGCGCGCGAGGCGGCGCTCCGACAGGCCCATGGCCATGCCGTCCGCTGGCTGGCGAGCCTGTCCGATCGCCGGGTTCCCGCCCGCGCCTCGGTCGACGAGACCGTGCGCGCGCTCGGTGTCGACCTTCCCGACGGTCCCAGCACGCCCGCCGACGTCGTTGACCTGCTGGCCACCGCCTGTGAGCCGGGGCTCACCGCGTTTCCCAGCGGCCGTTTCTACGGCTTCGTGGTCGGTGGCACCGAGCCGGCCGCGCTGGCTGCGGACTGGCTGGTCAGCGCCTGGGACCAGAACTGCGTGATGCGTGCCGTATCGCCCGCGTACACGGCGGTGGAGGAGATCGCCGGCGCCTGGGTGCTCGATCTGCTCGGCCTGCCGAGCGACAGCGCCGTCGGCTTCACCACAGGTGCCACGATGGCGAACTTCACCTGCCTCGCCGCCGGGCGCGACGCGGTGCTGCGACGCGCCGGCTGGAACGTCGCCCGCGACGGACTCGCAGGTGGGCCACCGGTACACGTCGTCGCCGGCGAGCACCGCCACATGGCCATTGACCTGGCGCTGCGCTACCTGGGGCTCGGCAAGCCGGACCTGGTGAAGGCGGACGATCAAGGACGCATCGAGCCCACGGCCCTGCGGCACGCCCTGGCAGCCGGAGGGCAGAAGCCGACGATCGTGGTCCTCCAGGCCGGAGACATCCACTCCGGCGCCTGCGATCCCTTGGTCGAGACGATCCGTGCCGCTCGTGAGGCAGATGCATGGGTGCACATCGACGGCGCGTTCGGGCTGTGGGCGGCAGCCTCCCCGCGCCACGCACACCTGACGGAAGGGTGCGCTGACGCCGACTCCTGGGCGACGGACGCCCACAAGACCCTGAACGTCCCCTACGACTGCGGCCTCGCCATCGTGCGCGACCGGTCGGCGGTCCGGGCAGCGATGGGCCTGCGTGGCGACTACCTCATCCAGGACGAACACGGTGACCCCCTCGACAACGTCCCCGAGCTCTCCCGGCGCGGCCGGGCCTTCACCGTATGGGCCGCGCTGCGGTCCCTCGGCCGATCAGGCGTGGCCGACCTCGTCGAACGGCTGTGCCGTCACGCCTCCGCGTTTGCCACCGGCATCGCCGGGATCGACGGCGCGACAGTCCTCAACGACGTGGTGTTCACCCAGGTGTGCGCCGAGTTCGGCAGCGACGAACGCACGGAACGGGTGCTCACCCGGCTGCTCGACGACGGCACGGCATGGATCAGCGGCTCCACCTGGCACGGCAGGCGCGTCATGCGCATCTCGGTGAGCAACTGGTCGACGACCGACGAGGACGTGACACGCACACTGGACGCGATCCGGCGCGCATCCATCAGCGCTTGATACGGAAGCCGCCGCCCGCGTCGCCGCACAACCGTCGGTACGGACAGCCTCGGTGCCGTGCGTACATTGGCGTGCGGGGGGCCCTGCCGTGAGGGCCGCAGGGAGACGGGCAGGCGCTGCATGACCGACATGGCCACGACCGAGTGGTGGGGACAGCTGCCGATCGCCCGCACTCCCGACAGTCCTCTGGATCTGGAGTCCTCGGCCGCCCTTGCTGCCGGCTGCTCCGGCCGCATCCTGGCGATCGAGGCAGTGTGGGACGGCGACACGGTCCACGACTGGTTCGTGAATCTGCCGGCCATCACCGCCGACCCCGCGGGCGAGCATCCACTGGCCACCATCTACTGGGGCACGGCCGTGCGGCACCTCGGCGGGGACGAGGAGCTCGGCCCGCTCCACCCGTCGGCCGTAGCCGCCGACAGGGTCGGCAGAGCCCTGGCGGCCCATCTGTCGGTCCCCTTCCACTTCGCGAGTCCCGAGTCCCCGGATCATGAGGCTCCCCGCTGGCGGCCTTCCAGCCCGTGACGAAATGATCGGCCCCCAGGCCCGGCCTCCGTCCTCCCGACCGGGCCTGACGGCCGTGGCTACGGCTCGGTGAGTATCCCCAGGACGTCGGTCACTCGCACACCAGTCGTGCTCGGCGCAGGGCTGCTCGTCGGCGATGGGCTGACACTGCCGGTGGGACTCCCGGAAGGGGGCGGTGTCGGTGACGCCGGGGCGCTGGGGCGGCCGCTGGAGGGGCGGGGCGTCGACTCGGCCTTCGCGGGTGGACTGGTGGGTGCAGCGGGAGTCGGGGAAGCCGGCGACTCCCGTGGAGTGGGCGTCGCGCGAGGGCGCGAAGCCTCACCACTGCTCCGGTTCCGGCCGCTTCCTCTGCCGGGGTGCGTGGTCGGACGTTCCGGTGAACGTGAGGCCCTGGGTGATTCGCTGACCGGGACGTGGGGCTCGTCGGGGGATGCCTGATCCGGGCTCGTCACTGCTCGCGGGGCGCCGGCGGAGTGCTGAGGCAGCAGCGTGGTCGCGGCCAGGCCGCCCAGCACGGCGACGGTGGCCGCGGCAAGCGTCCGACCGCCGTACTTCATCAGTCGCGGCGGACAACGGCGCCGGGCTGCGGGCACATCGGCCGAGGGAACGGCAGACCAGGGAGGCGCGGACGGCTCGAACGAGCCCGACCCCCCACTGAAGAGGACCTCCAGCTGCGCCGTGTCGACTGCCGGAGTATCGCCGGTCCGATGGCTCGGCGGCGGCATGTCGGAGTCGTATGCCCCGCACTCCGGGCATGTCACGGCGCCGTTGAGGGCGCGACGGCAGGGGTGGCAGTAGTCCATGGGATCGACCGCTCAATGTGTGCTGCGCTGGAAGGAACCGTGGCCGGCCGACCAGGCTGGGCAGCAGCCGGCGGCCGGAAGGCGTCGCTCGGTGTCTTGCGGAAGAATCCTTGGCATGTGCGAACCTCACTCTTTCGCCGGTTGCGGGCGGTGCACCGGTTACCGAGGTCAACGGGCCGCGGAGAGGCAGCGTTCAACCAGCCGCTGAAACGTGGGGCACGTAACTCTTGGGGCGTTGCAGCTGGTCACATCGGTGTCGCCGCGCTGTGTCCGAGCCGACGCTCACGGCCGACTGCGAGTCGGCTGCGTTCGCGCCCGGGGCCTAACACCCCATTCTGTGCGGTGACTTCTCTCTTCACCCTTGTGATCTGGTCTCCTTCCCGCCCGAGTCGGCGCTCGGCGGACTGCCGAAGGCGTCAACTCCTCCGGAAACAACGAGAGATGTGGACCACATCCCCGAAGGGAGTTGAGACAAGGCCGCACGGACTGCGTATCGCCCCACAACGAAACAGCGCCTGACACATCGCGGACCCGTCCTCGACAGGACAATCCACGGACGTTGGTCGAGGAGGATTGCCGGTGGAAACCAACGACAGCGAACCTCAGCGAGCTCACAGTCCCGATCCTGACCTCGCGCAAGACATACGGGACTCCTTCCAGGCCGTGCTGGACGCCTTGGACGCTGCACGCGCCGACCTCTACGCGTTCGACGAGCACCTGGGCCGGCCCGAGCCGTCGCCCTCCTGGCAGCAACCGAGCGAGCCGGCCAGGTACGCGGGCGTCACTCATCCGCCCCCGTATCCGCCATTGCCGTCGGCTCCGTCGCCACCCCGACGGACACGGCCGGTGGGGCCCGGGCCGGATCGACCGGACACCGATCCTTCGCACGCCGTCGAGCCGTATGTGGTGCAGCCGTTGCGGACCGGTGGCGTGCTGCAGGGCGAGGCTCCGGGGGATGTCGTCGTGGCGCCCCTGTGGTTGCGCGACTCGCAACTGGAGCCTGGTCCGCCCTCGCCATGGCGAACACCACCGCCGGTCGGACAGCCGCCGATGGTGAGTGGTGCCGAACCGGCGTACGCTGCATCTCCGCCGGCCTTCCCGCCCCCACCGGAGGGCGAGCGCGGCCGGACCGGCCCGCGCCCGTACAGCAGTTGGCCGGCCACCGCCGGGCGCCCGGTCCGGCCCTCGGACCGTGGCCCGTCCCCGGAGACGCCACCGCCACCATCAGCGACCCGCGCCCACGCGAGGAACAGAAGTCGAGGATGGCGGCGCTTCACCGGTCAGCGGGACACCCGTGTCGCCGGAGTCTTCGGCCTGGGCGCCGCGAGCGGTCTGATCCTTGCCTCTTCCCTGCTGGTCGGCGACGACCCCGGACCGGCGGCCCCGTCCGCGCCGTCCGAACGACAGGACCGGCCGCCGGTGCCGGACAACCCCGCTCCCAGCCTCCCCGAGATCCCGGGCACCGGCGTGCTGCGCCAGGGCGACAGCGGCCACGGGGTGTACGAGCTGCAGGTCCGCCTGCTCCAGGTCCCGAACGTGTACGACCGCGGCGCGACCGACGGCCGGTACGGCAAGGAGCTCCTGGCGGCCGTGGCCAGATTCCAGCAGTGGTACGGCATCCGCGGTGACGAGACGGGCGTCTACGGCGACAACACCCGCCTCGCCCTCATGATGCGCACCAAGTAGAGCCGTTGCCAGGCAAGCGAACCGGGAGACACCGGGGTCACCAGTGGCGCAGAGCTCTCATGAGGACGCGTGGGCGCATGAGCGCGGTCGGTGGGTCGACCAGCCCCGCGACCCGCATCAGCGCATCGGTGCACACGGGGTCCTTCGTCGCACCGTGGTGCAACCGGGTCACGTACGCGTTGCCCATGCGTACGGTGAGTGTACGACGGCCTTTGACGCCGGTGTAGTTGAGGTCGCTGGTCGTCGAGATGTACCACGGGTGGTCGACGATCCGTCCGACGTCCCGCATGAACGCGTTCGGTCTCGGCGCGGCGCCCCGTCGCAGATGCCTGCGCAGCGCCATCACTTCGAGGGCGGCGACGGTCATGCCCTGGCTGTAGTTGGGGTTGAGGCTGCACACTGCGTCGCCGAGCACGAGAAGTCGGTCGGGAAGCCGGGAAAGCCGCTCATAGCGTCGGCGTACGCTCGCCGGGAACCGGAACGAGACCGGGCCGGTCAGCGGCTCGGCGTCCCGAATCCGGTCGTACACGTCCGCGACGGGCAGAGATCTGGCGAACGCGAGGAAGCCCTCGGGATCCGTCGGAGGGTGGTCGCCGAGAATTCCGGTCAGCGACACGATGCAGGTGTCGCGGCCGGCCTGACCGAAGAACGCTCCCCTCGGGCAGTCCGGCGAGGCAAGGGAGTTGATGAACTGGGCGCCGTTGAACATGGCCGGGTGGCTTCGGTAGAGCCGAGTGGTGTACGCGAGACCGATCGCCATCCGCTCCTCCACCGGTCGCTCGTATCCCAGCTCATCCAGCCACACCGGGGTGCGAGATGCTCGGCCCGTCGCGTCGACGACCAGATCGGCGTCGAAATCGAACGGGACCGCGTCCGTGGCGGCAGAGCGCAGCCTGGCCCCGGTCACACGCCTGCGGTCCGAGGTGGACAGAAGGCCGAGAAGCTCGGTCCGTTCGAAGAAGGTGGTGTTGGGCAGTGCGGCCACCTTGCGCCGGAAGTAGTCCTCGAGCACAGGGCGCTGTGCCGTCACGGACAGAAGCCCCGTACGTGTGGTCAGGAACTGTCGCGCGTTGAAATACCAGCGCTGCTCACCCATGTCACTCACGGGCAGTTCCGCGAGCCGCATGTCCTCGATCAGGTTAGGAAACAGCTCCTGCAGGACGAGGCAGCCGCGAGCGTGCAGTCCGTGTGCATGGGCGGTGTGCGGGGTGCCGCGCCGTGGCCCGCTCACGCCGGTCACCTGGTCACGTTCCACGACGACGACTTCGCGATAGGACTCGGACAACACCCTGGCCGCGAGGACTCCCGTGAAGCTTCCCCCGAGCACCACGGCCCGGTCGCCCACGGTGTCGTTCATCGCCCGGGCCCCATGAGGAGGGCCGTCGCGAGGCCGAGAAACCCGAGATCGATGGAGATCAGCACCATGAACCGTGCGGTGCGCAACTGACGTCGGTACACCCCGTGGTAGAGCTGCACCAGCTGCAGCACCACCACCGGAGCGCAGAGCACGACGAGGCCGGGACTCAGCCGTGTCGTGGTGAACAGCAGCAGGAGCAAAACCGCGTTGACCACGACCAGCATGTGCAGCAGGACGTTGAACAAGGACGGGGGCAGGAGAACGGCAAGAGTTCGCCGCGAGACGGCCGAGTCTCCCGCCCGGTCGGACGCGTTTCCGTACGACACCACGAGCAGCAGCCACAGCCCGACCAAGGCGCTCACGAGGCACGCTTCGCGACTGACCGTTCCGGCGACGAACCAGTAGGGCATGAAGACGGTGTAGGCGCCGGTGAAGAGGATCGTCGACTCGAGCCCCAGCGGCCGGTAACTCAGCTTGATGCCGCATGAGTACTGGACGGCGAGCATCGGCGTGATGAACGAGACCGCCAACGCCGCCGACGGAACGCGCCAGCCCAGTGCGCCGGCGGCAGACAGGATCGCGAGCATTCCGACGATCCAGGTGACGACGGCGAAGCGAAGGGCCTCCCGCAGCGTCAGTGCACCCGTGACGAGCGGCTTCCTCACGACCGTCACCGGTGGCCGTCCCGCATAGTTGCGGGCGTCGCTGCCGTCCCGGAACCCGCACACGTCGTCGGCAGCTGCGGTGCTCCACTGGATGGCCAGCATCCCGACGAGCATGAACAGCAGGGCGGCCATCGCGCCGCCGCCGATGAGGCCGTCCGCTCGCAGGAGCAGCAGGCCGAGCGCCCAGCCGTACACGTAGTGGTAGATCCGTGCCTTGCCGAGCCTGAGGTAGTCGACGGCCTTCGGCCGGGGCGTGACCGACGGGGTGACTGCTGATTGCACGGCGGTCATGCGGTCTTCCTGCCGTTGCCGTCACCGGTGACCTCCAGCAGCTGGAAAGTCACCGGAACACCCCCCGACTGGAGGGTCGAACTCTCCCGCTGGGTGATCAGCAAACCGGACTCGGAGGCAAGCGAGTTCAGGCGGTCGCTGGCACCGAGGCTGTTGAACCCCAGGAACAGGTGGCCCGAATCCGTGAGCCGCGCCAGGCCTTCCCGGAGATAGCGCTCGTGCGTGACATAACCGCGGTCGAAAATCGCGTGCTGCACCTGGCGGACGTAGACGAACTCGTCGGGGGCGCAGATGACGTTGGAGTTCCAGAACACCACATCGAACCGTTCGTCGGGCGGCAAGGCGTCGTAGAGGTCGCTGCGCAGCACTCTCACCTTGTCGGCCACACCGTGGCGTTCGGCGTTGAGCTCGGCGTTGCGAACGGCATCGGGGCTGATGTCCACCGCAGTCACCCGGGCGCATCCGGCCAAGGCCGCCATCACGGCCGTCACACCCGCCCCGCACCCCACTTCCAGAAAGGACCCCCCGACCGGAAACGGCATCCATCCGGTGAACAGTTCGGTGGAGTCGGTATGGACCGGAGCGAACACCTCCGGCAGGAGGTCCCACCGCAACCCGAACATCTCGAACTCACGCGGGCTGCGCTCGCCATGCCGCTCCGTCAGCCGCAGGCCGACCTCGAACCGAGTGTCTACGGCCGACGGCTGGGCGGGGGTGGAAGGCGTCGGGGCATACCGGATGGACATGCGGCTTCCTTGTCGGGGTGAGGATTGGTTCACGAACCTGTCGACGACGGCCGACCATCGACTGTGCCGACCGCATCACTGACGACCGAGGGCCGAAGGCCCCTGGTCTGAAGGGTTGATGGAGGTGGCACCGGTCGCGGTGCGGGAAGCGTCGGACAGCTCGCGGGAGTGAGCGCACCGTATCAGATCATGAACGCAGAGTGACAATCGCCTGTTCAGTCAAGGGCCATGGAGGGTGCGTGGGCGCGGATGCGGAGGAACCCGCGCTCCATGAGGCTGCCGTCGTGAGGCTGAACTCGTGGCTCGTACCGAGGCCTTGGGCGGGCTGCGTTCGGCCCGGCGGTGTCAGCGCGCGATGGCGTTATGCGCCGAGTGGGCCTCGTGCAGGACCGGCAGCACACCCGACGCGCTGAACGTCATGCTGAGAGAGGTCGGCCCCAGCCTCTCGCGCTGACCAAGCGCCTGACGGGCGTCAGGGTGACCGAGGAACTGCTGAGGGAGGCCGAGTACCGGCCGGGGGAGCCCGCCGAGGAGTGGCCGCGCGTCGTCATCGACATCACGGACACCAACGGCAAGCGGACGTACGTACAGATCGATCGGGATCAGCTCTGACCGGCTCGCGAGCGCGCGCAGCTGACCGCCTCAGCCGTCATCTCTCCACTCACTGAGCCTGATCCTCACCTGGCAGCTGTGGTCGGTGTGCCAGACGGCCTTGCCGCTGATGTGAGCGCCCAGTTCTGGAAGGCTTGCACCGCGTGGCATGGAGCCGATGTCTGCCAGCCCGAGCGCGTTGGGGACACCGTCGATGTGCATGAAGACCCCAAAGGGCCGGCAGGCGACGACCTAACCCGTGATGAGGGTGCCCACGGGGAGTGCGGCCACCGTGGCTGACCACTCTCGGCGCATCTGCGCAGGGGACGGATCGTTGGGTCCGGGGTACTCGGTCATGAAGCGATCCTCGCAGCACTCGGCCTGCAGGTGGAAGTTCGACGGATGGCCTTGCCCTCCGGCCTGTCCTGAGGGCGATCACACCGGAACGGCAAGGCCGGGCATCGGGTTGACGGTGTTCGGGAAGCTGAGGGTGCGGTAGACGGCCACCCCGCCGGCCAGCTCCGCGCATGCCTGCGCCGTCGCGGTGACGCGGTGGGTGTAGGCGGGGTCCGCGGTGTCCAGCAGCACGCCCAGGGTCGTACCGCTGTGACCGACGACCACACCCAGTCCGCCGACTTCGCGGCAGATCTCGCGCATGGGGTCCAGGGACTGCTTGTGCCGAAGTGCCTGGTTCATCAAGGCACTCCGGGTCGCGATCCTGCCCACCTCTGCGATGTCCCGACGGCGAATGGCGTCGCCAAGACGATCCAACAGGCGCATGTATTCGTGCCGGTCGGCTGTGGTGAACGGCTTGGGGATGCGGTTGAAGTCGACCGTGTCGACGGAGCCGCCTTCGTCGATACCCACCACCCCCATGACCGGGAGGGATCCGAGGACCGCGCGCAGGCGCACGGTGCGGTGATGGAAGGCGACGATCGCCGGGTAGAGCACCCCGTCGGTGGGTTCGATACGAGCCAGCAGCCGCTCGATGCGGGTCGCCGGCATGGGGACGTTCAGGGCTTGCCCGACTGCCCGGGCGGTTGCGACCAGGTCGGCGGAGGAACTGGCCAGTCCCTTGCCCTCCGGGATCACGCTGCTGACGGTCAACAGCCCTCCCGTCGGTCGCGGCGCCTCCTCGAGGATCATGTGTGCCAGCTGGAGGGCCTTCGTCTTGTGGGTGGGGCTGACCACCAGGTCGCTGGAGCAGGGGTCCTTCCGGAACGTGGCCATCGTCCACCGGGCGACGGGAAGCGTCACCAGGAAGTCCCCGTCCTTCTCGGGGAGTACGCCCTGGAGCAGCTCACCGAAGGTTCCGAAGGCGGTGCCCACTCCCGTTCCGCTCGTGACCTCCCGGGGCAGGCGAGGTCGCGGATCGACCTCCTGGGGCAGCTTCACGGAACTCCTCTCCCCTTGTCTTCCGGCCCGTCGACCCGCACCGACATCCGTGCCAGTCGAAAGTGATAATCGTTTCTATCTGGGCTTGGTGTCGCAGGTCAAGTCCGCCGCCTCGGGTCGACGGCCATCGCCGATCAACCCCTGCTGCTCTTGACAATCATTTTCATCTAGTGTGATGCTCTCGACCGTCGAGGGCCTCGCTGTGACCAAGCTCCGCTCGGAGTCCACGTGCCGGCCGGGGCAAGTCGGATGGTCATCAGCCGGCAGACCCGGGGCACGGACAACACTCATACCAACCTGTTCAAGCAGCGCCGAAACAAGGCAGCTTGACGGGGAGACAGGAATGTACGAACACATAGCAGAAGCAGTCAAGAAACCCGATCTCATATCCCTGCAGCCGGACGTGGTGTGTCTCCGGTTCGAGACGATGAAGATCTACTCGGCTCTGGGGGCGGTCCGCCACCTCCTCGAGTCGGGGGTCGTCAAGCCCGGTGACACTCTCATCGACAGTTCGAGCGGAATCTACGCACAGGCACTGGCACTTGCCTGCCATCGCTACGGAATGAAGTGCCACATCGTGGGTTCCACGACCGTGGACCGGACGCTCCGTATCCAGCTGGAAATTCTCGGCGTCACGCTGGAGCAGGTCGAACCGTCGATGAACCTGCGGCTCGACCAGGAACTGCGGGTGCGGCGGATTGCCGAGATCCTGAAGGCGAATCCGTCGTACCACTGGATGCGGCAGTACCACGACAGCATCCACTACTACGGCTATCGCGACGTGGCCGAAGCGATCCATGAGCAGGTGCCGTCCGGACCGCTGGCCCTGGTGGGCGGCGTGGGCTCCGGGGCCTCAACGGGCGCGATCGGGACGTATCTGCGCGAGGCAGGCCGCGATGTGTCCCTCGTCGGCGTGCAGCCGTTCGGCAGCGTCACCTTCGGCTCGGAGCGCGTGTCGGACCCCGACATGATCATTGCCGGGATCGGCAGTGCCATCGAATTCAAGAACGTCCGGCACGAGCTGTACGACAGGATCCACTGGGTCAACTTCGACTGCGCAATGTCCGGAGCCGTCGAACTCCTCCGCACCAGCGGAATATTCGCCGGTCTGTCGACCGGCGCGGCCTACCTGGCCACCCACTGGGAACGCCGAAGAGACAATTCCCGCACCTCCGTCTTCATCGCCGCCGACACGGGTCACCGCTATGTCGACAGTGCCTACGCCAAGTACGCGGAAGCCCAGGACGTCGACACTCTGAAGCCGCACGAGATCGCCTCGCTCGAAGAGTTGAAACACCCTTGGTCGACCCTTTCCTGGGCGGACCACGGCGCTTCGGGTGAGAGCTGAAACGCCGCCGACTCCTCAGCCACCCACACAGGTTGACGGAACTCCTGTGTCAGCACCCACCACTCCGACGAAAGAATCCGACGTGTCATACCCCAAGCCGCAGACAGTCGCGGAACTGACCGACGCCGTGCTGTCCGGTGCCTACGGCCCGGATCCCCAGGACCTGGCCGTCACCAGCGCGTTCTGGCTCTACCACACCACCCGGCTGGCCGGGAGCGAGGTCACCTACCACAACCACTACCTCCTGCTCAGGGTCGGGCAGTCGTTCGGCGCCTGCTCCTTCGAGGCCGGTGAACTCGCCCCGGACTTCTGCGAGAACGCCTCCGGCCACCCGCTCGGCACGCTGCTCCGGAGCGAGTCGACCCCGGTCCGCATCGCCGCCCTCGACGCCTACCTCGCTCAGGTTCAGCCGCACCGGGACGCCACGGACAGCGAGCCCGTCGCGCTGCCCACCGGAGCGCCCGAGGTGCGTGCGCGTGCCCGGGACGCTGCCATCGCCGGTCTGCTCGACATCGAACCGGGCGCCAAGGTCGCACTGATCGGTGTGGTCAATCCACTGGTCGCGGCGATACGTGACCGGGGCGGCATCTGCCTGCCCTGTGACCTGAACCTGCGCACCACGCAGTGGGGTGAGCAGGTCGCCGACGACATGACCGAGGTCCTCGAGGAAGCCGATGCGGTGGTGGCCACCGGCATGACCCTGAGCAACGGCACGTTCGACCTCATCCTCCAGCACTGCCGGGAGCACGGCGTGCCGCTGGTCGTCTACGCGCAGACCGGCAGTGCGGTCGCCCGGGCGTTCCTGCCCGCGGGGGTCACCGCCCTGAACGCCGAGCCGTTCCCCTTCTCCCAGTTCAGCGCCGATCCGACGTACCTGTACCGCTACCGTGCCGCCGAGCCGGTGCTCGCGAGCGGGGAGGGTGTGTGAGCACCGAAGCCAAGGACTCCGCAACGGGCCGGCAGACCTCGGGGGCGGACGCTCCGATGCCGGGCGACCTGACGATGGCCCGTACCCTCTGGCCGTTCCTGCTGGCTTCGGCCGCCGGCCTGCTCCCCTTCACCGTCTTCAGCACCTACCTGGTGCAGATAGCCGACGACGCCGGGAGCAGTGTCGCCGCGACAGGCGGACTGCGTGGACTGGGCGGCCTCGCCGCCCTGTTGGTCGGCACCGCCCTCGCTCCCTTCATCGACCGGGTACGCAAGGAATGGGCTGCTGCGGGCGGACTCGCCGCTCTCGGCGCCTCCGCGGCCCTGGGCGCGAGCGGGGACTTCGTCCTCCTCGCCGTCTTCTGTCTCCTGGTCGGTGCCAGTACGTCGGTACTGAACCCCGCCCTCACGGCGGCAGCCGCCGACCGGTTCGGCACGGACAAGGCGGCCGGCCGGGCGGCGACCCTGGTCACCGCGACGCAGTCGATGGCCGCGATGCTCGCGGCACCGGTCGTGGTGCTGCCCGCACTGTTCTGGGGCTGGGAGGGAGACCTCTTCGCCGTCACCGCGGTCTCGCTTCTCCTCGCCGTGCTGTTCTTCGCGCGCGGCAGGAAGAAGGACAGCAGGGAGCTCGGCAGCGAAGAACGCCTGAGCTACCTCGCCTCGTTCAAGGCCCTCGGAGCAATTCGGGGTGTGATGCCCCTGCTCCTCATCGCCCTGCTCCGCACAGCGGTGTTCATGGGCTATCTCGCCTATCTGGCGGCGTACTACGACGACCGCTTCCGGCTCGCCCCCGGGCTCTTCGCCTTCGTCTGGACCCTGAGCGGCGCCTCGTTCTTCGTGAGCAACCTCCTCACCGGGCGGATCACGAACTCCGACACGCCCCGGATCAGCACCGAGCGCCTGCTGGCCATCGGACTGTTCGCCGCACTGGCGTCGGTCGTGGGCTTCTACTTCACCCACTGGCTTCCGCTCGCCCTCGTGCTGACCTCGCTTCACGCGGCGAGCCACGCAGTCGTGGCCGCCTGCGGCGTCAGTCTCCTCGTCCGCCGCTGCGGGGCGCTGCGCGGCTCGGCCCTGAGCATCAACGCCGCGGGCCAGAGCCTCGGGGTCTTCGTGGGCGCGGCCCTGGGCGGCGCCGGCCTCGGCCTGGCCGGATACCCGGGCGTCGCCGCCGTCTTCGGCGCCCTCGTCGTCGCGGCGCTGGGCGCCGCCGTCCTGGTGTCCCGATCGGGCACGGCGAACGAGGAAGAGGCGGGCCGCACGCCCGCCTCCGCGTAGCCGACGCAAAGCGGCCGTCTGCCCGAGCCAGGGCCGACGACCTCACCGATGACAACGTTCCGTTCACGACCTGGAAGGCCGCCCCCTATGTCCCCGCCAGCGATCTCCGCGCGGCCGACGAGCACCGGCGCCGACTCGGCGACCGACGCGCCACACGCAGAACCCACGAGGGCCGTGAAGGACCGCCTCGCCTCCCGCACAGGCCTCGTCATGGCCTGCGCCGTCCTGTTCGCCGGCCTCCTCGCCTCCGTCGTCGTGGCCATCGGCCTGGGGTCCGCCGTGATCACACCGGGGGAGACCGCCCGGTATCTGTGGGCGGCGCTCAGCGGCGGACGCGTAGCGGCGGAAGAGGTGACCACGTATCAGATCATCTGGCAGATCCGTACCCCAAGGGTGTTGCTGGCGGCGCTCGTCGGGGCCGGACTGAGCGCGGTCGGCGTCGCGATCCAGGCCATGGTGCGCAACGCGCTCGCCGACCCCTTCGTCCTCGGTGTCTCGTCGGGCGCATCCGTCGGCGCCGTCGGCGTCACCGTGACCGGAGGACTCGCGGCGTTGGGCATCTACGCGGTGTCCGCCGGCGCCTTCATCGGCGCACTGGTCGCGTCGCTCTTGGTCCATGTCGCCTCTTCCAGCCGGGGCGCGCTCTCGCCGCTGCGACTCGTGCTGACCGGCGTGGCGATGTCGCTCGGGTTCCAAGCGGTCATGAGCGTGATCATCTACTCGGCGCCGGACAGCGAAGCGACCAGCATGGTCCTGTACTGGACGATGGGCAGCTTCGGCGCCGCCACCTGGGGCGCGCTGCCTGTCGTGGCCGGGGCCGTGATGCTCGGGCTGCTGGTGCTGTACCGGTACGGCCGGGCCCTGGACGTCATGGCGCTCGGCGACGAGACGGCCGCGAGCCTGGGCATCAACCCCGACCGGCACCGCAAGGGTCTGCTCGTGCTCGTCTCGCTCGTGACGGGGGTGATGGTAGCCGTCAGCGGGGCCGTCGCCTTCGTCGGACTGGTCATGCCCCACCTGGTGCGCATGGTCGTCGGTGCCACCCACGCACGGGTGCTGGCCGTCGCTCCACTGGCGGGGGCGATCTTCATGGTGTGGGTCGATCTGGCGTCCCGTTCCCTGGCGTCCCCGCGCGAGCTGCCGCTGGGCGTCATCACCGCACTTGTCGGAGTGCCTGTGTTCATCGCCTTGATGCGCCGCAAGGGCTACCTGTTCGGAGGCCGCTGAGATGGATCTGAGGTTTGACGGGCTCTCGGTCGTGACCGACGGCAAGAGCCTGATACGCGATCTGTCCCTGGACGTGGAGAGCGGCCGGGTCGTCGGACTCGTCGGCCCGAACGGAAGCGGGAAGTCCACCGCCCTGCGGTGCGTGTACCGCGCGCTGCGCCCGACCTCCGGCACGGTCCGGGTGGGGGAGGAGGACATCTCCCGCCTGACGATGCGCCGCAGCGCGCAGGTCATCGCGGCGATGACCCAAGACGGCGCCGTCGACCTCGACTTCACGGTCGAGGAGGTCATCGCCCTCGGGCGTACGCCCCACCTCCAGGGCAACCAGGCCCTCAGCCGGCGTGAACGGGACCAGTGCGAGCGAGTGATGGACCAGCTCGACATCCGTCACCTCGCGCGACGCGGCGTCCTGACCCTCTCCGGCGGGGAACGCCAACGCGTGCTGCTCGCGCGGGCCCTCGTCCAGGAACCCGAGATCCTCGTACTGGACGAACCGACCAACCACCTCGATGTGCGCCACCAGGTCGAACTGCTCTCCCTCCTGCGGGGATCGGGACTCACCGTCCTGGTCGTGCTGCACGACCTCAACCTCGCCGCGGCGGCCTGCGACCGGCTCGGCGTGCTCTCCCGGGGGCGACTGGTGGTCAGCGGCACCCCCAAGGACGTTCTCACCACACAACTGATCGACGACGTGTTCGGCGTCAGAGCCGACATCGTCGCCCACCCACTGACGGGTGACCCGCAGTTGTTGTACGCGCTCAACCCCTCCCTGTGAAAGGCACCTCACGTCATGCGCACTACCCGATCGTTCTTCCCGGTGCGGCAGCGCACCGCCTTCGGAACCGCGCTCGCGGCCACGCTTCTGCTCAGCGGCTGCGGAGCCGAGATCGAATCCGACACCCCGGCATCCGGAAAGGTCACCGTCAAGCGATGCGGTGAGCCCGTCGAATACACCACCCCGAAAAGAGCGGTCGCCTACGAAGGCGGCAGCGCGGACAAGCTGTTCAGCCTCGGCCTGACCGAGCACGTGCACGGGTACGTGATGCCGCCGGCCAACCCGCCCGTCAGCGAATCCCCGTGGGCATCCGAGTACGCCAAGGTGAAGATGCTCAGCGACGACCTCCTCAACAAGGAACTCGTCGTGGAAGCCAAGTCCGACTTCGTGGTCGCGGGCTGGAACTCCGGGTTCAAGGACGAGCGTGGCATCACCCCCGAGATCCTGGACAAGCTCGGGATCCAGAGCTTCATGCACACCGAGAGCTGCTTCAACTATCCCAAGTACCCGGAGAAGGCCACCCCGTTCGAGGCTCTCTACACCGACCTCGACCGTCTCGGCCGGATCTTCAAGGTCCAGGACAAGGCGGGCAAGGTCGTCGCCGGCCTGAAGAAGCGCGTGGAAGCGGTCAGGACCACGGCGCCCACGGGTGCTCCCCTGCCGGTCTTCCTCTACGACTCGGGCACCGACCAGCCCTTCACCGCGGGCAACCAGGTTCCGCCCAACGACATCATCAAGACCGCCGGCGGCAGGAACATCTTCGACGGCCTCGACCAGCGGTGGACCCAGGTGAACTGGGAGTCCGTCGCCAAGGCGGAGCCCGAAGTCATCATGATCCTCGACTACGGTGACCTGTCCGCCGAGAAGAAGATCGACTTCCTGAAGAAGTCCCCTCACACGAAGGGGCTTCCCGCGGTCAGGAAGAACAACTTCTTCGTCCTGGACTACAACGAGGGCATCAGCGGGCCGCGCAACATCGACGGCCTGGAGAGGTTCGCGAAGTACGTGCGCGGGCTCGAGGACTGAGCGCGCCGGGGCCGCGCAGGCGGTTCGGCGCAGCCAGGTTCGACCGCGAACACCACGGGACCGGATGTCGGGACGCGGCCGCATCCGGATCCATGTCAAGGTTTCCTTGACATCTCACGCTTGTCAAGGAAACCTTGACATCGTGAATGCAACGACGCGCTCCTCTCCCGTTGCTCATGTGGCTGTCACCGGCATGCTTGCCGTCGTAACGGCCCTGATCTCCCTGGCTCTCACGCTCGCAGACGGCCTCGGGACTCCGGTCTTCCTCGTCCTCATCACCGCCGAGTTGCTGGTCGTCCTGGCCATGGGGGCCCTCACCGGGGGATCCCTGGCGAAAGAGACCGCCACCGGCGCCGAAGCGGCACAGCTCCGGCAGGAACTGGCGGCACTCGAGGCGCTGGAGCCGTTGGGCGCCGCTGACACGAACGGTACGGGGCGATGAACGAGACCGAACTGCTCACTCCGGAGGAGATCCTCCGGATCCGGGAGGGGATCGCAGCCGCGGTTCTCGGCGCTCCGGACGGGCTGACCGAATCACTGGAGCACGACCCCGACGGCTATCTGCGACTGGTCGCCGCCACCCGCGTCGGCGCGGAGGAGACGAGCCGGCTCCTGCGTGAGTCGGTCCAGGGCGCCCGGGCCGCAGGGCAGAGCTGGGACACGGTGGGAACTGTTCTGGGTGTGAGCCGGCAAGCTGCCCAACAGCGTTTTGCCAGCAAGGGGCCAGGCCCGGACACCTCCGGCGCGGGGGAGCGGCGGGTACTGACCCCGCTGACCGCATTCAACGAGATGCAGGCGCTCGCCGAAGCCGGCCGTGACGGCTGGCACGTGGTCGACTTCGGCCCGCTCTTTCATGTCGTGGAGAAGTCCGAACATCCCTGGGAGCACCGAAGGGTGCCCTTTGCCGTCGGAGCGCGGCACCGCCGGATGGAAAGCGACGGGTGGACGCAGGTCGGTACCGGTTCCTTCCCCTGGCGGTACTACAAGCGACCCCTCGCTCAGAAGTAGACCTGGGTCCAGGCTCTGGCCCCGATGAGGCCGGCAGTCGTCCACCCCGGGCGCGGGCGCGGCGCACCGACGCAGCACGTGCCCTGCCGCGTTCCGGCCCGGAAAAGCAATGGCCACCCCGGGCTCTCCGGGTGCAGGATTTCGCGGGATCATGCAGCCAATGCAACGAACATGTTCGTCACGAATGAGTTCGCCCATGGTGTGGGTGGAGAACCAGCAGGTGAGCGCCTGTGCGCCAAATGCTGGAGACGAGCGGGTCGACACCCCGCAGACGCGCAGTGCACGCCATGCCGCAGGCCTCCGCTCCCCGGCCGAAGGGGCGCTTCACCGCCCTGGGGCCCGCCCGGCCGACTCCACCACGGCGGCGTTTGACCTGCTGTGACTTCGCCCACCTCCTCTTGCCTCGGGAAGAAAGGCTTGCCTAAGTTCGGCCCCATGTCTCCGCACAACGCTCCATCCACCGGACCGGACGAACCCGCCTCCCAGCGTCCGACAGACAGGGGTCGAGCGGCCGCCGACGAGCTGGTCGACTTCTCCGTCGATCTCACCTCTCAGGAGGTGCAGAGGCGGGCCCAGGTCCTGGAAGCTCTCGGGTCCGACTGGGACCCGATCGAAGTGCTGCGCGGCGAGGAAGCGGCGTACGACTTGCTGTACTCCGGGCTCGACGAGGAGCAGCAGCGGCTGTACGACGAGCTGGTCTCCGCCGGCGTGCTGCCCGAGCGAGGGAGCGGCCGTGCTGCCTCTTGACCCGCAGGCAGACATCGGACGCCGTGCCTGGGTGGCCTGCCCGAACTGCGCCGACAGCAGCGACTGCACGACGTGCGAGCAGCGCCGGTCGTGCTCGGAGCACTGGCGCTACATGCTCTCCAACACCGGCAGCCTGCTCCATCTGCAGTGCTCTTCCTGCAGGCACGTCTGGACGCACGAGAGCGGTTTCGGTGCCACTCGTTCCCTGTGGAACCGCATCACCAGCAGTCTTCCGGGGCTCTAGGAACTGTTGCCGTACTGAGGGGTCGGCCGACGACAGCCGCACCGGCTGCTCCTGACCGGCCCTCCGCGCGGCTCGGCTCTCAGTCCAGCGGAGGCAGCCGCAGCACCCCGTGCTCATCCCGAATGTCGCGTACCACGGTCGGCTCGCCCACCAGCCTGCCTTCCTGGTCCACCGTCACCGCCAGCGCGCGATTCCCGAGGCAGCGCTTCTTCTGCTCCTGCGGGCCCTCGCAGAACAGGACCCAGCCGCGCAGCCTGTCCACGCGACCCGGCAGCAGGGTCCATGCGCCGCCGTAGCCGTGCGACAACTCCACGTCCGGGTACGTCCGTTTGAGCCACTCGGCCGCGGAGGCGTGCACCTTCCTCTTGAACTCCTCGCGCTCCTCGAACGGCCACACGATCCGTGCCGTCCCGGTCTCCTGCTGCACCACGCAGCCGTGCCACGTGTAGGTCACCGCGTAGGAAGAACGGCCCGCGAGTGCGGCATGGAGTTCGTGGTCCGTCTTGCGCAGCAGCGTCGGGTCGTCCGGCCGGCCCGCCGGGAGGTCCCGGACCGTGGAGGGATGCGCGATGCGGACCGTGATGCTCGTGCGGCCGGCTTTCTGCTCGGCCGGCAACGCACGCGAATAGTGCTCCAGGCAGTCGCCGATGCGTGCGAGCACACCCCTCACATTGTCATTGGTCAGCGACTGGGCGATCCAGGGATCGCTCACCGTGGAGCGCACCACGGTCGCGGCGTGCACCTCGTACCCGCAGCGTTCGAACTCGCGCTTCAGCGACCGCCACTCGGCCGCCGCTGCCTCGCCCCGCGCTCGGGCGTCACGCAGTGCCTGGGCACACGGTTCGCGGCCGCATGTGTCGTCTCCGGCCTCCACGCGCAGCCGGACGAACGCGTCCGCGTCGTCCCGAATGCCGTACGTGACCTCTGAGCCGGTGGTTTCGGGGAACAGCGTCCGCGCACCGACGACCCGCAGCTCACCCGGGTACACCGCCTCGGCCAGCTCCTGGGCCCGCTGCCGGTCCTCCTTCGTCGACAGCACACCGCATCCGCTCACCAGGAGCGCGAGCACCGTCACCGCCATGCCACGTCGCCACTTCATGCCGCCCCCGGGTTCTTCGTCTCTGCCGTGAGCGTAGGAAGCGGAGGGCGACACGGGATGAGTACGCGTACCCGGGCCGCATACTCAGCCGTCGTGTGAGGCATCCGCGCCGAACGTGCGCCGGCAGCGCGGTCGCCGACTCGTGGTGGCGTTCGCCGTTCGCCCGAGCTTCATTGCGCACGACGACCCGTACGCATCCCCGGCCTTCCCTGACGACACCATCCGCTGTGAGGTCCGAAAAGGCATCGGAT
This sequence comes from uncultured Actinomycetota bacterium, assembly GCA_963836215.1. Classification (GTDB taxonomy): domain Bacteria; phylum Actinomycetota; class Actinomycetes; order Streptomycetales; family Streptomycetaceae; genus Streptomyces. The sequence continues at coordinate 275,355 of CAWIIU010000005.1, read as the reverse complement.
GCGGCAGGATGCGCTGGATCACGGCCGGCCCGCCGACCAGCCCGGCACACCGCATTCCGGGCTTCCCGTTCGTCTTTGAGCTCGACCAGACACACCGGGTCGATGTGACCCACGACTTCAGGAGTGACCATGACCGGTTCTTCCACCCAGGGAATCAAGACCGTGCTCCATCCCGTGTCCGACCTGGCGACGGCCAAGGCGGTGTACGCGGCTCTCCTCGGCGTGCCGCCGCAGACCGACGACGCCTACTACGTCGGTTTCGACGTCGCGGGCCAGCACATCGGGCTGGTGCCGGGTGCCGGAGCCCAGGGCATGACGTCACCGGTGGCTTACTGGCATGTGCCGGACATCGAGGCCAAGCTGGCCGAGGTGACCGCCGCGGGCGCCACCGTGAAGGAGCCCGCGCGCGACGTCGGTGGAGGCCGCCTGGTGGCCACCGTCACCGACCCCGACGGCAACGTCCTCGGGCTGCTTCAGGACCGTTGAGGGCTGCCCTCGGCTCCCGCACCGGCTCCCGCGCTCGGCGTCGTCGAGACACCGAGCATCTGCGCACGCGCAAGCTCGTGGGTCCGGGTGGCCGGTGCCTCGGCGGACGCCGCGAAAGTATGTGTTGCCACGGGTACGCCGCAGCGCCCTGGAGAGAATCAAAGACACATTTGTTCTCGCCTGTGAGCAGGAGTCGCCGATGTCCATCCGCCGGGTCATGCCCGACATCCGATCAGAGGCCATGGAGGAGAGCCGGGACTTCTACGGCCTCCTGGGGTTCGAGGAGGTCATGAACCTGGGCTGGGTCATGACCCTCGGCTCCCCCTCCAACCCCACGGCACAAGTCACCTTCATGAGCCGCGACGAGTCCGCGCCGGTCGTCCCCGACATGAGCGTCGAGGTGGACGATGTGGATGCGGTCTATACGGCAGTGCGGGAGACCGGCGCGGAGATCGTGCACCCCTTGCAGGACGAGAAGTGGGGCGTGCGCCGGTTCTTCGTCCGCGACCCCAACGGCCGGGTGGTGAACGTGCTGAGCCACCGGTGACCCGCCCCTGACTCACGCGCTGCCGTTGCGGGCAGACCAGGAACCTGGCGGCCACGCGAACCGTTCGGCTGGTGTTGGGTACACCCGCGACGTGGCCATGACCGAGGGCGAAGTCGACGGCCCCCGGCAATGACGCGCGCCGCAATGAGGAGTGACCGGTTCGCCGCGCGCACCGGCTCCGACCCGCGCGTGTGCCGGCCATTCCTACCGCTGTTTCTGTGTCTCACCGAGCCGTATCCAGGCTTGGCACGAGGCAACGAGCTTCCCGAGCGCCAGCTGATGCGCGACGGCCGCTGCGTGGCCCGACGTCTCGGCCGGGGGCGTCGCGATGCCGAAGATCACCTTGCTCCGCGGGCTGAAGCGAAGGAGAACCGGACGGTACTGCTCGAAGCTGGTTAGATCGAGCCAGGCGACGCCGACGGAGACCGCGAAGGCCACCGCCCAACAGATGGAGACACGATGAGCAGGACCAAGAGGACGGGCACGGAGTCGCCTGCGCCGCACCTTGCCGACACCCACGACCTGATCCGCGTGCACGGCGCGCGGGAGAACAACCTCAAGGACGTCAGCATCGAGATCCCGAAGCGGCGGCTGACGGTGTTCACAGGCGTCTCCGGCTCGGGCAAGAGCTCCCTGGTGTTCGACACGATCGCCGCGGAGTCGAAGCGGCTGATCAACGAGACCTACAGTGCCTTTCTGCAGGGCTTCATGCCGTCGACGGCGCGGCCGGAGGTCGACGTACTCGACGGACTGACGACCGCGATCACCGTCGACCAGCAGCGGATGGGCGGCGACCCCCGCTCCACGGTCGGCACCGCGACCGACGCCAACGCGATGCTGCGCATCCTCTTCAGCCGGCTCGGCAAGCCCCACATCGGCCCGCCCAGTGCGTACTCCTTCAACACCGCCTCGGTCCGGGCGAGCGGTGGGATCACCGTCGACCGCGGTGCGGACAAGACCAAGACCGTGAAGGCGACGTTCAACCGCACCGGTGGCATGTGTACGCATTGCGAGGGCCGGGGCAAGGTCTCCGACATCGACCTCACCCAGCTCTACGACGACTCCAAGTCGCTTGCCGAGGGCGCGTTCACCATCCCCGGCTGGAAGTCGGACAGCCAATGGACGGTGGGGCTCTACGCCCAGTCGGGCTTCCTCGACCCGAACAAGCCGATCCGCAGGTTCACCAAGAAGGAGATGCAGGCCTTCCTCTACGGCGAGCCGACCAAGGTGAAGGTCAACGGTGTCAACCTCACCTACGAAGGACTGATCCCCAAGATCCAGAAGTCGTTCCTGTCCAAGGACAAGGAAGCGATGCAGCCGCACATCCGGGCGTTCGTGGAACGGGCTGTCACCTTCACCACCTGCCCCGAGTGCGACGGCACCCGGCTGACCGAGGGCGCGCGGTCGTCGAAGATCAACCGGAAGAGCATCGCCGACGCCTGCGCGATGGAGATCAGGGACCTGACCGAGTGGGTCCGCGGAGTCAAGGAGCCGTCGGTGGCGCCGCTGCTCACCGCGCTGCAGCAGACCCTCGACTCCTTCGTGGAGATCGGTCTGGGCTACCTCTCGCTCGACCGGGCGTCGGGCACGCTGTCCGGCGGCGAGGCGCAGCGCGTCAAGATGATCCGCCACCTCGGCTCTTCGCTCACCGATGTCACCTACGTGTTCGACGAGCCCACGGCGGGCCTGCACCCGCACGACATCCAGCGGATGAACCGCCTGCTGCTGCAGCTGCGGGACAAGGGCAACACGGTGCTGGTCGTGGAGCACAAGCCGGAGGTGATCGCGATCGCCGACCATGTCGTCGACCTCGGCCCCGGCGCCGGTACGGAGGGCGGCGCCGTCTGCTTCGAGGGCACCGTCGAAGGGCTGCAGGCCGGCGACACCATCACCGGCCGCCACCTCGACGACCGGGCCTCCCTCAAGGAGAAGGTGCGCAAGCCCACCGGTGCGCTGGAGATCCGCGGCGCGTCGGCGAACAACCTGCAACGCGTCGACGTCGACATCCCGCTCGGGGTGCTCGCCGTCATCACCGGCGTCGCCGGCTCCGGCAAGAGCTCGCTCGTGCACGGCTCGATGCCCCGCCAGGCGGGGGCCGAGGGTGTGGTGTCGATCGACCAGAGCCCGATCCGCGGCTCGCGACGCAGCAACCCGGCGACGTACACCGGACTGCTCGACCCGATCCGCAAGGCGTTCGCGAAGGCCAACGACGTGAAGCCGGCGCTGTTCAGCGCCAACTCCGAGGGCGCCTGCCCCACTTGCAACGGCGCCGGTGTCATCTACAGCGACCTGGGGATCATGGCCGGCGTCGCCACCACCTGCGAGGACTGCGGCGGGAAGCGGTTCGACGCGTCGGTGCTGGAGTACCGCCTCGGCGGCCGCGACATCAGCGAGGTGCTCGCGATGCCGGTGACAGAGGCCGAGGAGTTCTTCGCCGCGGGCGAGGCGCACACACCGGCCGCGCACAGGATTCTCCAGCGGCTCGCCGACGTCGGGCTCGGCTACCTCACCATCGGCCAGCCGCTCACCACGCTGTCCGGAGGCGAGCGGCAACGGCTCAAGCTGGCCACGCACATGGGCGACAAGGGCGGTGTCTACGTCCTGGACGAGCCGACCACCGGTCTCCACCTCGCCGACGTCGAGCAGCTGCTCGGTCTGCTCGACCGGCTCGTCGACTCGGGCAAGTCGGTGATCGTCATCGAGCACCACCAGGCGGTCATGGCACACGCCGACTGGATCATCGACCTCGGCCCCGGCGCCGGCCACGACGGCGGCAAAATCGTCTTCGAGGGCACCCCCGCCGACCTCGTCGCCGCCCGCTCCACCCTCACCGGTGAGCACCTGGCGGCTTACGTCGGCACCTGACCGAGTCCCTCGCGGGCACCATGACCCCGTACCGCGACGCGAGTTGACGACGACCCGGCAGCCCGGCGTCGCGGCACGGGTGGGCCGCCGGCGCCCGGCACACGATGACCAATCCCCTCACCTTCCGTCCACCGCGCCGGTGTGACTGCGGCGGCAACGCTCAGAGAATCGGAGGCCGGCCCAGCCGGGTCATACGCCACACGGTGCGCCATTTCATCGGCTTGCGCTGGCCGCACGGAGTACGAACTCCTTCCAGGAATCCTGAGCACCATGCGCTGAGACCGGTCAGGGACCGGATGCGCGCCAAGGTGAGCAGGGTCCACACGCCCAGATAGACCGGGATCAGGAGGAGTGGGAGACGGCGCCGGGCAAGCCACACACGGTTGCGTGCGGTGAAGCGGTAGTACACCCCATGCCGGGCGGGTGAGGTCTTCGGATGCTGGAGTACGAGCTCGGGTTCGTAGTGGATCTTCCACCCGGCGTCGAGAGCCCTCCACCCGAGGTCTGACTCCTCGTGCCCGAAGAAGAACTCCGACGGCCACAGGCCGATTTCGTTGAGCATCGGCACCGACAGAGCGTGACCGCCGCCGAGGAAGGTGGTCACCGGTCCGCGGCGCATCGGGTCGTCCGCGCGGAGCCGCGGTACATGCCGACGCTGTGTCTGGCCGTGTTCGTCGGCGATGCGGAACGACACGATCCCGAGCGCGGGATCCTCCGCGTACAGCCGCTGCACTGTGCGGAAGACGTCGTCGGTGATCAGCAGTCCGTCGTCGTCCAGCTCGATGGCGACGTCCACTTCACCCGACTCACAGAGGGCCCGCAGGCCGACATTCCGCGCGCCGGGGCAGCCCGGATTCTCCTCGAGCGGGATCCTCGTCACGTCGTGCTGCACATCCGTCAGCGGTGTCGCACTGCCGACCAGCACGACCCGGGAAGGTGCCACATCCTGCTTGCCGACCGAGGCGATCAGAGCGTCCAGTTCCTGTGGGCGATTGCCCATCGTGACGATGACGACTCCGATGCGCGGCACTGACATGGCGAGACGCTCCAGTGGTTGATGAACTGCAGGCGATGCTAGGCCCTGTTCGTGAATCGCCAGACGATCTTGGACCATTGCCGGGCTGTGTTGAAGCGGCTATGCCTGTCCCCGTGCCCGGTGCCGCTTTGCGTACGACCAGGTCACCGCGGTCATCAGGGCCGGGATGGCGAACAGCGGGGCGAAAGCGAAGCCCCAAACGGTTTGTGCCGTGCCGCTCGCCATGTACGTCTGGCTCTCGACGGTGAAAGCGACCACGAGTTGCCACAGTGCCACCAGGACCAGGACGCCCGAGGCGGTCCAGGCCAGCGGGGCGAGGACCCTGGGGTGCAGCGGCCGCCACCGGTCGCTGACGAGCAGCACCGGAAACAGAGCGGCCAGCTCGGCAAGGACGGAGAGGCCGACGACGTACGCAACGCCCCAGCCTGGGATGTCGAAGACGTCGCGCAGCACCTGGTCGCTGTAGCCCACATAGACACCGGATGCCATGGCGATACGCCACAGGCCGGACGGGACTGCGCACAGAGCGATGGCATGGGCGGCGCGGCGAGCCCAGACAGGCGCAGGTGCGAAGGCGCGGAGAGGAACGGTCGCTGTCGTCATGACGTCCATGCTTGCCCTGGACATGGCAGCCGCGCTTCATCCGCTACGGCGGGACGCCTCCGCCCTGCGGATGAGGGCGTACCCGCTGAGGGAGGACCTGAGAAGGGCTGAACCGCCGGACAAACTGGGATACCCAACTGTCCGGCGACCGAGGACATCTCGACCAACCCGGTGCACGTTCGCGGTCACAGCACTAGCTGTGCGACGTGTCCTTCACGAACACGATCCCGTCGATTTCGGCCAGGTGGACGGGGTCGAGTGGGGAGTAGCCGTAGTAGGGGGATACACGGGAGGCGGGCCGCATCTCGCCGAGGACAGTGGCCAGTCGGGGAGCGTCGACGATGCAGCGGTCCTCGGGGAGCGAGTACAGGAGTCCTTCGACGGTGTCCGGTGCCGGGGTGTCCACTCCCTGGTGCCGGATCGTGCCGAGCGCCGTGGCCAGGAAGCCGTACCCCTCGCCGAGGTGGGCGCTCACGAGCGCGCCGGCGCCCCACCACTCCAGAGTCCAGGTCGCCCATCCGCATCGTGCTCTTGTTCCGCTGGAGATGGCCGTTGTGGGCGGAGACCAGTGTCGGGCCCCGTTCGGCGAGGGCGAGGAGGTTGTCGGCCATCATCTGGTCCCGCAGACCGTACCAGCCGCGTCATGCGGGCCGGTGAGGTGTCGGCCATCCAGAAGTGGTAGCGCAGCAGGCCGGTGGCGGTGCGCCCGTACAGGCGCGCGCGGTTCCAGTCCCCCCGCGAGGTCGTCGCGAACAGGTGCGGCGTCTGCGCGTCGAGCAGCGCCACCAGATCGTCGGCGAGCAGCCGAAGTTCCCTTGCCTCGGCCGACTGTCCGACGGACCGGGCCGGGTCCCTCATAGCGGCGGGATTGTTCCATCGGTCGTCGGCGCCGAGCAGGCGGTCGAGCGTTTCCGCGGTGCAGGGGAGCAAGTCCGCGTCCACTCGGGGTGCGAGGTAGTCGTGGAGTGCGGTGAGGGCCTGCCGGGGGCTTTCGGCGCCGGTGATCTCCAGCGGGCCGTCGAAACCGGCGAAGCGGAGATGCTCGGAAGCGGGCCGGTCGGCGTTGTACGCCCGTATCCAGCACACGAGTTCGCGGTTGGCCGCGGACGTGTTGAACCACTCGTGGCTGAAGCCGCGCTCCATGACCTCGTCGAGAGTGCCCGCGCCCGAGGTGACGTAGTCGTCCACGAGCAGGCCCGCCAGGCAGTCGCTCTCGATCGCGATCGTCCGGTAGCCCTCCTGCTCGACGAGCTGCCGGAAGAGCGCGTTGCGCACGTCGAGCAGCGTGTCCTCACCGTGGACGGGCTCACCCAGGGCGAGCAGCCGCGGGCGGGTCGGGAGCAGTTTCAAGACGGCGGCGGCTTCGACGGCATGGGTGGTGTCCTGTGATGTCGGTGGCCATACATTCAACGGTATCGTTGAACATTCGGTGGAGACTTTTACACGATCTCGGCAGGCCCATGGGACGAAAGCTTCAAAGCAGTGAGCGGATGCGGCCGATCGATCTGGCGCGCGGGCACGGTCTGTCCACCCAGGCCGTCAGGAACTACGAGGAGGCCGGCATCCTTCCGGCCGCCGGTCGAACTGCCCACGGCTACCGCACCTACACCCCGCTGCACGCGCTGGCCCTGCGCGCTTTCCTCGCCCTGGTGCCCGGCCACGGCCATCAGACGGCGACGGCGATCATGCGGGCGGTGAACGAGGGCGCGGTCGGGGAGGCGTTCCGCCTCATCGACGAGAGCCACGCCCAACTCCTCGACGACCGGCGGACCCTCCAGGCCGTGGAGGGCGCCCTGCGCGACCTGGAGTCCGGCACCGCGGCCGAGCCCGACGCGGGGCCCGGGCCAACCATCGTGTCCGGGCCCGGCACCACGTTCATCGGGCCGTTGGCAGGGAAGCTCGGGATCCGGCCCGCGACGCTGCGCAAATGGGAGCGTGCCGGGCTGGTGCGCCCGCACCGCGACCCGCAGACCGGGTACCGCGTCTACGACGAGGCCGACGTGCGCGACGCCCGGCTGGCGCACCAGCTCAGACGGGGCGGTTACCTACTGGAACAGATCGCCCCGCTGATCGACCAGGTGCGGGCGGCCGGTGGGCTGGAGCCGCTGGAGGCCGCCCTGGGCGACTGGCACCGCCGGTTGTCCGCCCGCGGGCGGACGATGCTGACCGGGGCCGCCGAGCTGGAGACGTACCTTCGTGAGCGCGGATGAGACAGCGGCCGTCGGCCGAAGGCACCCAGGCGCGCGACGGGCGCCTCCACCTGGCGCGCTCGCAGGTACCAACCATCGTTCCCACGTGCCTTGTGCATACATCACGCCTCAGGGGCACCAGCGCCGCAGCCAGCTGTCAGGCGAACGTCCCCGATGCTCTGGCCGCCTGCGTACCCTGGCGCCGTGACGACCACCGATCTCCTGCTTCGGGCCATGCACGACACCACAAGCCCGCCCCTGCGCCCGCTGCCTGATCGAGTGGCGCAGCTCCTGGGAACCCTTGATGCCCCTCCGCGCCTCGCAGCTCACTTGCGAGCAGTCCACGATGTCGCTCACCAACTCGTCGACTGGGCAGAGCGGCAGCATCCAGCACTGCGCTTCGACCGCGATGCTGTGCTCCTTGGGGCAGCCACGCACGACATAGGGAAGACGGCACACGTCGCGGAACTGTCCGGGCCCGGCTCGGCGCACGAGGAAGCCGGACGTGAACTGCTGCTGACCCAGGGATTCAGCGCGGAACTGGCCCGCTTTGCGGGGACCCACGCGGCGTTGACCGGACCGGACATCGGGATCGAGGATCTGCTGGTGAGCGTGGCAGACAAGATCTGGAAGAACAAACGAGTCCCGGACCTGGAAGATCTGGTGGTCACGCGGCTGGCTGAGGCAAGCGGCACCACGGTCTGGGAGGAGTTCCTCGCGTTCGACGACCTGTTGGCGTCCATCGGCGACGGCGCCGACCAGCGACTGGCCTTCCAGGCGTCCTATCCCGTGCACTAGTTGTATTGATCACGAGCGTTGTTGACGCGGGGGTCTTGATCAAAGGCGAAGACCTCCGGTGTGGTGGAGCTGTCTAGGACTGCACCACACGGAGGTCTTCGTGTCCCACCGTAATGCCCGGCTGACCGTCTTTGGCAGGCGGCTGCTGGTTGAACGTGTCTGTTCCGGCCGCCGCCCGGTCGCGCATGTCGCGGCCGAGATGGGGATCTCGCGGGCCACGGCCCACAAGTGGGTGCGTCGGTGGCGGACTGAGGGTGAGGCAGGCCTGTTCGACCGTTCCAGCCGACCCCGGACAACGCCGCATCGCACTTCATCCGCGCTGGAGGCCCGTGTCTGCGAGATCCGACAGGCGCGCAAGCTGGGACCTGCCCGGATCGGCCCGATCCTGGGCCTTCCGGTCTCGACGGTGCACCGGATCCTTGCCCGGCACGGCCTGAACAGGCTGGCCTGGCAGAATTCCTGCACACCTACAACCACCACCGCTGCCACACCGCACTCGCAGGCCAGCCACCCATCACCCGCGTGAACAGCGCTGCAGGTCAATACAACTAGGCCCTGTTGTGAAGCCCCGGACGGCCACAGTGGCGGTGCGGGAGCTCCCGCGGTGCGCTCCTACTGCGGTCGCATCAGATCCAGGTCCTCACCCCATGCGTCCAGCACCGCGCTGTGCCCGGCCCGGCGGGCCACTGCCTCGACCTGGGCGAAGAGACGACGCTGTGTGGTCACGTCGCCCGTTCCTGAGATGCGGTCCGCGGTGTCGAGCAGCATGCCGGTGTCCCAGCCGGGCAGTGGGAATCGGGCGAGCTCCCATTCCAGATACTTGTTGTAGGGGCGGGGGCGACGGTCGAGAGCGAAGAGCAACTCCAGCAGAAACCGGATGCTGTCGGCACCGTCGAGTCGGGCCGCGAGCGCATGTCCGTTGCGGTCGTTCTTGACCGAGCGATAGAGGGAGTTGGCGTAGGCGTCGAGCCACTCGCCCGCCTCCCGGAAGGCTTCATCGGCATCGAGCCGCGCCTTGTCGGCCAGGATCTGGGTGATGCCTCCGTCAAGCCGGTCGAGCACGATCCGGGCGCGGGCGAGGGCGTACCGCTCGAAGCCGGGCATTCCGGCGGCGCGGAATTCGTCGAGGGAGAGGATGACGAGGTCGAGTTCTGGGGTGCGGTGCCCCGTAAACCGGGTGAGGGCCGTCGTCGCGCTGTCGGCGAGGACGACGTACAGGTCGTGGTCGGAGTGCGCGGTGGTCATGCCCTCGTGGGCCCAGGAACCCTTGAGGACCAGGCCTACGACAGCTGAATCAGCGGCGGCGAGTTCGACAAACGCGTCGTAGGTGGTGGGCTGGTGAGCAGTCATTGCGTGGTCTCCGGTGTGGTGATGACGGGCTGGCAGCCAGGCGGCCCCCAGCTCATCGGGGGAGCCCGCACCGTCTGCGGCGGCGCTTGGCCGTCCGGAAGATCAACGACGAGGGGACTCGGACGTCCCCTGGGCGGCCTGACCTCAAAGGTCCACCTCGCCGGTGAGGGTGGACGCCGCCCCCTGGCTCTGTTCAGGCCGGGCCAGTGGGGCGACGCCTCGCAGCTCATCCCGGTCATGGAACGCATCCGCATCGGCATCCTCAGCGGTGGATACCGCCCACGCGGCCCGACCCTCCCGGCGGCGACAACGCGTGCTCATCCCGCCGCAATCGCCGCTAGCTGTGACGGCGCCAGATCAGACACGCCATCCCGAACCAAGGAGCCAGCGGGCCAACCGACAACGAAGGGGCAGCAAGGGCAACCGACCTGCGGGCTTCGACCATGATCCTCAGGCAGACCCTAGCCCTGCGAGTCCGGCTTCCAGTCCTGGACGAGGAGACCGAGCAGCACCTCGTCCAGGAACTCACCCATCACCCAGGCCGAGGAGCGCAGTACGCCCTCGCGGACGAAGCCGTTGCGCTCGGCGGAGCGCAGCATCGCGGCGTTGTCCGACAGCGTCTCGATCTGCAGCCGCTGCAGGCCGCGCACGACGAAACCGTAATGGCACAGCGTCGCGACCACGTCGGTGCCGTAGCCCTTGCCGCGGGAGGACGGCCGCAGCCCAAGGCCGATGTGCGCGGACCGATTGTGGTTGTCGATGCCCCACAGCGTCGCGGTGCCGACCAGCGTGCCGCCGTCCAACTCCACTACGGAGAACGGGACGTGCCCTTCCTCCTTGTCGTCCACCACCAGCCGCGAGTCCTTCGAGCCGGGCGTGATCGGCCGCCACGGCCGGCCCTCGGCCCGCGAGCCGTTGACCACATCGTCGTAGAGCTCAGCCCGCAGGATCGGGATGTCGTCCTCGTGCCGGGCCCTGAGCCCGACCGTGCTGCCTTTTAGCATGCAAGCTTCCTATCCGACCGGGCTCGCCGGCGGCAAACCAATAAGGCAACTCCATGGGCACCCCCAGGCCGCACGGCTGTCCTGCCGAGACTGACCAACAGTCACTGGCCGCTCTCGCCCGTGTTCTGTCGGGCGGCAGCCGGGCAGGGCCCGGTCACCGCTGATCCACTATCCGATCCTGGGGTCTGCCTGGGCACGGCGCGCTGTGAAGTGGGCATTGGACGCCGGCAGGTACAGGAGCAGAACAGCCACGACGGCCAGCACTTCGTGTGTGCGCTCCGCGACGAGGGACACGTCGAGCCCGCTCAGGGTCAGGTTGTTCACGAGCCAGAGGGCGCAGAGAGCGCCGGCGGTTGTGAGAACGATGCGGGCCCATGGGCGCCCGGCTCGCATCTTGTACGCGCAGAACAGCCAGAGGGCATGCAAGGCGAGCAGAACACCCGCGGAGGCGGCCAGGTGTACGAGCGCCTCGGACTTTCCCATCTCCGCGCGAAGTTCACCCCAACTCGTCGGAGTGATGACGAACGCTCCCAGCGCCCACCCCACGACTTCGGCGGCAATGCCGGCCACCGACAGCGCGTAGGCCCAACGCACCTGCGTCGGCGCCTCGTCCAGGGCGGGCCCAGTGGTGACCATCCGTACTCCTCGTGCCGCTCGGTACGCGCCAGTTCCTGGAGTGACGCCTTCTCCTGCGCAGCCAGACAGCGATTCAGGCCGACGGGTTCCACCCTTGGCAAGGGTCCCGTCAGGCCGTCGCCGTCGCGGGAGTACGGTGGTTGCGAAAGGTGCGCCGGTAGATGTCCGGCGTTCCGGACCGTCGGTGGCGGGCAGCGCGCCAAGGCGGGGCGCTGATCTCTGGAACCAGGCACGCACAGCCGTGGTCAGGCGTCGTCGGGATCCAGCTCGAACGTGAAGTACACGCTCAGCGTGTAGGGCTCGTCCTCGTCGTGCGCGAAATCCCATGACACATCCACCAGGAAGACGTCGTGTTCCCCCACCCACTCCTGGGCCTTCCCAAAGGCCTCCGCGGCAGTTTTGGCGGGGAACAGTTTCCTGGCCATGGGATGTACCTGAGTCTCGGCATCCGTATCGTCGAAACCCTTCGGAACGTCCAGGCAGAGGTCCGGATCGAGTTCCATGGACTGCGCCCTTCCAGTCGGCTTTCCGTACGCGTCGACAGAGGCTGAACCTTCTCAACACGACGCCCGGCAAGACCGCCGCACACCTCGGAGGGTTGCCTCTGTCAACAGCGCCGCGAGGTGCCGCCGGTCCACGCACTCGGAGGGGGACGCGGTGCCCGTGCCCGGCTTGCCACCCCTGCGCTGTTCACGTGAACGTGACCGGTTACTCTCAGGTTCTTCACACGCACTGCGCACCACGGCGCCGACGCCGGCGATCCCGTTCGCCGACCTGAACGGCCACGACCTTCAGAAGAAGACGCTCACGGTGATGCGCGCACTGAAGTCGGTTCGGGTGTCGGGCTCGGTCACGGAACAGGGATCGAGGATGGAGCTGCAGCTGGCCATGGACAGCCAGGGCCAGTGCACCGGCAGCATGACCCTGAACGGGGGGACTGTGAAGATGATCAGCACCCGTACATCCCTCCTCATCAAGGCTGACGAGAGCTTCTACCGGGCACAGGCGAGCAGTGACCAACCCCGCGGAGAGACCGACGCCGCGGTCGCGCTCCTCGCCGATCGGTGGGTGAAGACGACGTCCAAGGACCCGAGCGTCAAGAAGCTCGCGGATTCCTGCGACTTGGCAAAGCTCCTGGGATCGTTCAAGGAGAGCCCGCTGGCACGCAAGGGCAACGAGAGCAGCATGAACGGAGCCCCGTCGATGGTGCTCATCACCCCCGGCGCCGAGGGTTCACTGGAGACATGGCACATCGCGACCCGGGGCAAGCCCTACCTCCTCAGGACCGTGGCCGGAGGTGCCACTCCGGCTGAGATGGAACTGTCCGGCTTCGACAAGCCCCTGACCCTGGACGTGCCTGCAGACGCGGACGTCATCGACGCGGAGAAGATGGGGCGGCGAACCGGGACCGCGTGATGACGTGCCCGGAGCCACAAGGGTCGGCGGGCGCTGGTGGGCCAGTGCCCTTTCCGGGGCGGGCAGGGACGCCGAGGCAGGGTTGTGGCCGGGAACTTACCGGTGCATGCGCCCGTCGCCGCGGCACGGTTCTGGACGGACCAGGTCGGGGCGAGACGTTGGGCTGCCAAAGCGAGGTGCGGATCGTGCGGGGCAGGCCGTAGCGTCCAGTGGATGAGCAGTTTCAACACCCACCGGCGACGGGTGTACGACGAGGTCCTGCCGACGCGCGTCCGGCATACGAATCTGCGGTCGTGCCTCGTCCACTTCGCGCCCTACGGCTTCCGAGCCACGTATCACCACCTCTGCCTCAGCGCGGGCATTCCCAGGACTCTGGAGAAGGATCCGAGCTCGCTCGTTCGCGCCGTCGAGGAGTTGCACCACGCCCGACAGCTCTGGCTGGCTGACGAGCATGCCTATGCCCACAGTCGCCGAGCGGACAAGGCACGTGGGTTTCGGCAGGTGAAACCAGGTGAGTCCTGGCGAGGCTGGCAGCGTGGGTGGGGAAATATTGCCTACTGTCCCGAGCCGACGATGCATCCCGTCGAGCCGCTGCCTGCGGTAGTCGGGCGGGTGCTCCGTTCGTCACCCCCGCTCGACGCAGCAGCTGCGCTGACATGTCGCGTTTGCGGGGGTCGGGACAACACGAGCCCTTGGTACGACGGCGGCTACTGGATCCATCAGCTGTGCGTGGGATGCGGCGTCAGCCTCTCGGTCAAGCGGGCCGATGCGCGGGACCCGCAGGCGGCTGACCACACCCGGCAGTGGCGGGAGATCTGGAGACTGCGCAGCGAGTCTGCACGCACCTACCCAAGTTGAGTTCTGGGCGGGGGACACGCTGTCCGCGCGCGTCCGCTCTCAGGCCATCCACGCCACGACCACGCCTGAGCTGACGCATGTGCTTCAGCGATGACGACAGAACGTGGCTCGGAGCCGTGGCGCCCATGCTGCACGCCCTGATCACTGTGGGCGTCGTAGGTGCCCCTGCCAGCGCGGGGTGTCATCCTGGGAGTAGACAAGCGGAGGATGCCATGGGGTTCTACGCCGATCACGTCCTGCCGCGCATCCTCAGCGCGGTCTGCGGGGCCAAGACGGCACGGCCGCTGCGGCGCCGGGTCTGTGCGGGCCTGACGGGGCAGGTTGTCGAGATCGGCTTCGGCACTGGCCACAATGTGCCTTTCTACCCGCCCGCCGTCACCGGTGTGGCCGCTGTCGAGCCGTCCGATCTGGGGTGGACGATGGCCGACCGGCGCGTCAGGGCCGGCCGGGTCCCCGTCCGGCGGGCCGGTCTGGACGGGCAGTCGCTGCCTTTCGAGGACGACACGTTCGACTGCGCCCTGTCGACCTGGACGCTGTGCACCATCCCGGACGCCGAAGCCGCGCTGCGGGAACTGCGCCGCGTCCTGAAACCAGGCGGATCTCTCCACTTTCTCGAGCACGGACTGGCTCCGGAGGAGGACGAGAGCGTGCGTGTTTGGCAGCGACGACTGGAGCCCCTCCAAAAGCGTCTGTTCGGTGGTTGCCATCTCACCCGTCGGCCGGTCTCGATGCTCACGTCGGCCGGGTTCGTGGTCAAGTCCGTCGATGTCTTCTACGAGGAGGGCGCCCCGAGGTTCCTGTCAGCCGACTCCCTGGGCATCGCCGTCGCCCCCGCGGAGCGCCGGACCAGTGGGTAGAGCGTAGAACGTGGGGACGTGGCGACCGGCGGGACGAGGTGATCCCGGGCGTCGGAGGCCATCCGGTCGATCGCGCTCGGCAGTCGAGTAGCGCGCTCGGTCACACACGGGGGCGAAGCCCGGGCTGCACGGAAGGTCCGGCGCCCGCTGGTGCGGGATGCGGCAACTGCCTCGGGGCGCCGCTTCAACGCTGCGTCGCAGTGCTTGTAGACCGACCGTGTGACATGCCCTGTCGAATGCGGCCGCGTGGCGCGCCGGTCTTTCCCGCCCTCGGCGCCGGGTGCTTTGGTCTGGGGGCCGGGTATGCGAAGGCTCCTGTGTCTGTCCTGGCGGCCGGCCCCCGGCCTTCCTCATGCGCGTCTCGCTCGGCGTGCGTGCCGTCCGAAACGCCCAAGGAGAGATCGTGGTGGCAGGAAGTGCCGACGAGAACCGCGGGACTGTGACCGCGCAACTTCTCAGGGGCCAGAAAGCGCTGGTGACCGGTGCCAACTCGGGCATCGGCCTCGCGACCGCCATCGCCATGGGCCGGGCCGGAGCGGACGTGGTGGTGAACTACGTTGCCGGCGCGGACGAGGCCGAGAAGGTCGTGGAGCAGATCAAGGCCTTCGGCGTTCGCTCCTACGCCCATGAAGCCGACGTGTCCGACGAGGACCAAGTGGTCGCCATGGTCGCGCGGATGGTCGAGGAGTTCGGCACCATCGACATCATGGTGGCCAACGCGGGCCTCCAACGGGACGCGGCCGTGGCGGACATGACGCTCGCCCAGTGGCAGAAGGTCATTGACGTCAACCTGACCGGCCAGTTCCTCTGTGCGCGCGAGGCCGCCAAGGAATTCATGCGGCGTGGTGTGGTGCCGGAGGTGTCCCGGTCTGCCGGGAAGATCATTCACATGAGCTCGGTCCACCAGATCATCCCGTGGGCCGGGCACGTGAACTACGCCTCCTCCAAGGGCGGTGTGGGCATGCTGATGCAGACCCTCGCCCAGGAGTTGGCGCCCAAGCGGATCAGGGTCAACGCGGTTGCTCCCGGCGCCATTCGCACGCCGATCAACCGCGACGCCTGGTCCACTCCCGAGGCCGAGGCCGACCTGCTGCGCCTCATCCCGTATCGCAGGGTGGGCGACCCGGACGACATCGCCAACGCCGTCGTCGCCATGTCGTCCGACCTGCTCGACTACGTCGTGGGCAGCACGCTCTACGTCGACGGCGGTATGACGCTCTTCCCCGGCTTCTCCACCGGAGGCTGAACGCGGATGCAGGATCACGTCACGCCCCGCCGGGTGGTGATCCTCGGCGGGGGCTTCGCCGGGCTGTTCGCTGCCCGTGCCCTGCGTCGGTCACCGGTCGCCGTGACCGTGGTCGACCGCCGTGCGCACCATCTCTTCCAGCCACTGCTCTACCAGTGCGCTTCCGGGATCCTGTCGGAGGGGCAGATCGCGCAACCGCTGCGCGCGGTCCTGCGACGCCACCACAACGTGCGCTGTGTGCTCGCCGAGGCCACCGATGTGGATGCCGAGGCCAGGCTGGTCCACCTGCGACGACCGAATGGCGACGTTGTCGAACTCCCCTACGACGATCTGATCGTCGGAGTCGGCATGCGTCAGTCGTACTTCGGGCATGACGAGTTCGCCGTGCACGCCCCCGGCATGAAGACCCTGAATGACGCGCTGGACATCCGCCGACGGATCTACCGGGCATTCGAGATGGCGGAAACAGCGGCGGATGCCCGGGAACGGCAGCAGTGGCTGACCTTCGCCCTCGTCGGTGGTGGGCCGACCGGCGTCGAACTCGCAGGTCAGATCCGGGAGATCGCCGGTCACACGCTCGAGCGGGAATTCCGGAGAATCGACTCCGCCCAGGCCCGGGTGTTGCTCTTCGAGGGTTCCGACGAGGTGCTGGGCGCGTTCGGCAGCACACTGGCCCATCGCGCGGCCCGGACCCTGCGCAGTCTCGGCGTGGAGCTCCACCTGAGCACGAGGGTCACCGAGGTGGACGCGCTCGGCCTGACGGTTCAGGACCAGGAGGGTGCCAGCACCCGGTTCGAGGCGCGGACCGTGCTGTGGACAGCAGGGGTCGAAGCGCCGCCCATCGCCGCCGCGTTGGCCCGGGCAACCGGCGCCACCCAGGACCGCGCCGGACGCATCGTCGTCGACCCCGACCTGACCGTCCCCGGCCACCCGGAGATCCGCGTCACGGGCGATGTGATGAGCCTGAACAAGCTGCCGGGCCTGGCCGAGGTCGCCATGCAATCGGGCGCATACGCAGGCCGAGCCGTGCGTCACACGGTGGAGGGCAGGACGAAGCAGCAGAAGCCCTTCACGTACCTGGACCTCGGCAGCGCCGCCTACATCTCCCGCGGCCGGGCCGTCGTCAAGGCCGGTCCGCTGCACCTGTCGGGCGCGATCGGCTGGCTCGTCTGGCTCTTCATCCACCTGGCCTTCCTCACCGGGTTCCGCAGCAGGCTGGGAGCGGTGCTCAGCTGGTCCGTCTCGTTCGCCACCAGCTCGCGACGCGAGCGAGCCTTCACGATGTCCGACGCCGACACCTCGGCCGGTCGGGCGCAGCAGGTATCTCCGCCGCCTCCCTGACCGCGGCTGCACTCCCGGGCCGCCGCCCTTGCACTCTTTCCTTCCTCACCCCCGCGCCCCCTCGGGGCAGACCATCGAGGCGCACATGCTCAGCACAGTGGTCCTTCTGGCGGAAGCCCCGCCCCAGCTCCTGCCGGCTCGTGAGCTGATGGCCTTCACGCTGGCCTCGCACATCCTGTTGGTTCCGTTCGGCGTGGCACTGCCGTTCATCACGTTGCTGATGCACCACCGGGCGCTGCGACGCAACGATGCCGTCGCCCTGAAGCTCGCGCGGCGCTGGTCGGCGGTGATGGCGGTCCAGTTCGCCATCGGCGTGGTCACCGGCACTGTGCTGTCCTTCGAACTCGGCCTGCTGTGGCCCGGCATGATGGGCCGCTGGGGCGATGTCTTCGGTCTGGGGTTCGGCATCGAGGCATGGGCGTTCTTCCTGGAAGCCGTTCTGATCGCGATCTACCTCTACGGCTGGCGTCGGCTCAAGCCCTGGACGCACTTCTGGCTGGCCGTACCGCTGCCGCTGGCCGCCCTGATGGGGGCGTTCGGCATCATCGCGGCCAACTCCTGGATGAACACCCCGCAGGGATTCCGCCTCGACGCCCAGGGCAAGCCCATGGATGTCAACGTGCAGCAGGCGATCTTCACCCCGATGTTCGGCCCGGAGTACTGGCACTTCGTGGTGGCGATGTTCATGACCGCCGGTTATGTGGTCGCCGGGGTGTACGCGGTCGGCTGGTTGCGCGGGCGCCGCGACCGGTACCACCGGCTCGGCTTCACCCTGCCGTTCACGGTTTCCGCGATTCTCACGCCGGTCCAGTTCATGATCGGCGACTCCGCCGCTCGCGCCGTCTTCCACAAGCAGCCCATCAAGTTCGCTGCCATCGAGATCGTCTGGAAGACGGACACCCATGTACCGGAGTACATGTTCGGGCGGCTGAACAGTGACGGCACGATCTCCGGCGGGCTCAAGATTCCTCAGCTCGACTCGATCCTCGCCGGGTTCAAGCCCAGCACCCAGGTGACCGGGCTGACGTCGGTGCCGGCGAGCGACCGGCCGACCGTCGTCCAGGCCACCATCGCCCACTGGGCGTTCGACATCATGGTGACCATCGGCAGTCTGCTGATTCTGCTCGCCCTCTGGTACGCGTGGTGCTGGCTGCGGCACCGGGACCTGCCGCGCAGTCGCTGGTTCTTCCGGTGTGCCGCCCTCGCGGGAGCCGCGTGCCTGGTCACCGTGGAGTGCGGCTGGATCACCACGGAGGTGGGCCGTCAGCCCTGGATCGTCTACAAGTACATGAGGGTCTCGGAGGCGGTGACAGCCACCCGCTCCGAATCGTTGTGGGCGATGCTCGGCATCATGATCGTCGTGTACGTGGCCGTTTTCGGCGCGTTCCTCGCGATCATCCTGAAGATGCGGACCCGCTGGCGCATCGCCGACGAGGGCTCGGCTGCCTCCCGCGCCGCACTGACCCCCGAGGCCGACACGCCCTACGGGCCAAGAAGCGATCCTGAGCCATCAGCCGCAGGAGCCGCACCGGGTGGCGGTTCCGACGGCACCTCCGGGGGTGTGTCTTGATGGCCGACCTCATTGCCTGGGTCATGGTGGTCGCGATCGCCGCGTACGTCGGCGCCGGGGGCACTGACTACGGTGCGGGCTTCTGGGACCTCATGGCGGGTGGCGCGGAGAGAGGGAAGCGTCCCCGGTGGCTGATCGACCACGCCATGGCGCCCGTGTGGGAGGCCAACAACGTCTGGCTGATCTTCGTCTTCATCGTGATGTGGACGGGCTTCCCGACCATGTTCCAGGCCGTGTTCGGCGCGATGTGGCTGCCGCTGGCCCTGGCGGCCGTCGGCCTGGTGCTCCGCGGTGCCGGATTCGCCCTGCGCAAGCCGACCCGCACGCTGGCCCAACGGCGCGTCTACGGTGCGATGTTCGCCATCTCCTCGCTGGTCACACCGTTCTTCCTCGGGGCCGTGCTCGGAGGAATCGCCTCCGGTCGGGTCGCGGTCGGGACGACCGCATCCGCCGACGCGTGGGCCAATCCGACGTCCGTCCTTGCGGGTCTGCTGGCCATCGCGGCCACCGCGTTCCTCGGGGCGGTGTTTCTCTGCTCCGACGCGCGGCGATTCGGCGCCGACGACCTGGTGGACTACTTCCGGCTGAGGGCGCTGCTGGCCTTCGGAGCCGTCGTCGTCCTCGCACTTGTCGGTCTGCCCGTCACCCATGGCGACGCTCGGTACGTCTGGGAGGGACTCACCGGGGGCTGGGGCCTGCTGCTGATCGTCCTGGCGGCGGTCTGCGGTCTTGCGACGGTGCTGCTTCTGCTGCGCCGGTCCTACGGCTGGTCCCGCTATACCTCGGTGGCGAGCGTTGCCCTGACCGTCGGCGCCTGGGGCCTGGCGCAGCGGCCCTACCTACTGCCCACCTCGCTGACGGTGTCCGATGCGGCCGGCGCCGCTCACACCCTGCACTGGCTGGCGATCGTCACGGGCATCGCGATCGTGCTGGTCGGCCCGGCGCTCGTACTGCTCTACCGGCTCGACACCATGGGTGCGCTCGAGCCCCTCACCGATGCCGACACCCGTGCTGCCAGCGCGCCCGGGGACAATCTGCACTGACGCTCCGCCGCCGGGTGCGCCGCCGCGTCAGCCGAGCCGGGCGGCGATGTGGTCACCGACCCGCAGGGCGTTGGCGATGGCGGTCAGTGACGGGTTGACCGCGCCGATGCTGGGGAAGAAGCTCGTGTCGACGACGTAGAGGTTGTCGAGGTCGTGGGCCTTGCAGTTGACGTCCAGTGCGGAGCTGTTCGGGTCGTCGCCGAACCGGACGGTGCCGGCCTGGTGCGCGGTGGCCCCGATCGGCATGCCCTTGTGCAGGTAGATGCTGTGCGACAGCAGGTGGTGTTCGTGCATGCCGAGATGGCCCAGCATCCCTTGCAGCTTGTGCTGGAGGCGCTTCAGCCCGGCGACGTTGTTCTTCTCGTCGAGGGCCAGGTGGATGGCGTCGTCCTTGTCGAGGGTGACGCGGCTCTCGGGCAGCGGGAGGTCCTCCCCGCACAGCCAGAAGTCGACGGCATGGTGCGCCAGCATCTCGAACGGCATGTCGGGTGTGACAGCACCGGCCCAACGGGGTGCTTCACCGTGGATCTGGTCGGCGTCCGACTTGCCGAGCATCTGAATGCCGCCGAGCGGATAGTCCCAGTCGTCCGCGCCCAGATACCAGTCGTTCATCGCCAGTGTCTTCTGGAACTTGGTGGGGTTCGGTTCCTTCGAAACCGCCATCAGCGCAAGGTTGTTGTGACGCATGTAGTGGCGTCCCACCACGTCGGAGTTGTTGGCCAGGCCGCCGGGGTGCTTGTCGTTGGCCGAACGGAGCAGCAGGACAGCTGAGTTGACCGCGCCGCAGGCGACCACCACGATGTCGGCGCTGAACTCCTCGGTCGTTCCGTTCCCGAGCTCGGCGACGACGCCCGTGACACTGCGTCCGGTCGGGTCGGTCTCCAGGCGCCGCACGTTGGCGTCCGTCACCATCGTGACGTTGTCGTACTTCAGCGCAGGGTCGACGCAGATCACCTGCGCGTCGGACTTGGCGCCCACCAGACAGGGGAAGCCGTCGACCCGGTCGCAGCGGATGCAGACGCTGCCATGGGTGGCACGGCCGTTCTCGTCCTGGGTCAGGTTGACGCCGATGGGCAGATGGAAGGGGTGCAGTCCCTTCTTCTCCAGGTCGTCGCTGAGCTGCTGGATGCGCGGCTCGTGCTCCACCGGAGGGTGGGGGTACTGCCCGCTGGCAGGGCCCTCGGTGGGGTCCTCGCCATGCCGCCCGTGCACGAGGTAGAGCTGCTCGGCCTGCGTGTAGTACGTCTCCAGATCCTCGTAGCGGATCGGCCAGGCCGGGGAGATGCCGTCGTGGTGGCGCAGTTCACCGAAGTCCTCGGGCCGGAGGCGGAACAGCGCGGCACCGTAGAACTTGGTGTTTCCGCCGACGTAGTAGTTGACCTCCGGAGGGAACTCGTTGCCGTGTTTGTCGTACCAGAACTCGGGGGCCCGGTACTTTCCCTTCACGAAGACGGCGGTGGAGTCCCAGTTGTCCCGCTCCCGCGGCAGGTAGTCTCCGCGCTCCAGGATCAGGATCCGCTTGCCGGTGGGGGCCAGCCGGTGCGCGAGCGTACCGCCACCCGCTCCCGTACCGATGATGATGACGTCGTAGTGGTGATCGTCAGCCATGCGGAGATCCCGTTCTAGGAGTCGTCGGCTGCCCTGTCGCAGCGCCCGGGGGGGGCTCTGTGCTGCACCGTGGCCGGGCACGCAACCGTGCTTCGGGAGGTTCCGTGCCCATTCCCGAAGCTATCGGGCGGTCTTCAGGGCGGCGACTCCACGGGAGCCGAACAGGTAATCCTTTGCGTGATCGCCCGCATGGTGTTCGACGCCTCGTCACGATGGCCGACATCCTGCGGCGGCATGGGGTGGCCCCTGCGTCTTGGCGGTGCGTTGCTGTCCGGTATGCGTCGGACGGTGCGGTCGAGGACGGCGCGGCACACCTCGGCCCGGCAAGGGCTCCTGGGCCTGTGATCCCTCGCCCGTGACCCCAGTGGGCGAACGTGCCGGGTCATTCCCCTCGCAGGAACGTGTCGCGCTTGACCGTCCCGGTGCCGGGCCGCAGGCTCCCGACGAAGGGGCCACGACCACAGGGCGCCACCATCACGCCACGTCCCAGGACGTCGGCCAGGCGGACCGAGGAGACCACGCGTGCAGGAGAGCCGCACCGGACGGCAGCTGACCCTGAGCCATGGAGCGCACAGCGCGGTCGTCGTCGAGCTGGGCGCGGCACTGAGGTCGTACTCGGTCGGTGAACGCGCCGTGGTCGACGGATTCGCCGCACAGGACCGGATCACCGGCGGGCACGGCCAGATCCTGGTGCCGTGGCCCAACCGGATCCGGGACGGCCGGTACCGCTGGGACGGGCGGGACCTCCAGTTGCCGCTCACCGAGCCGGCCGGCGGCAACGCCATCCACGGACTGCTCCGGTGGAGCTCGTGGCAGGTCGTGGAGGCGAGCGCCGATCGGGCCGTACTGGATGTGTCGCTGTGGCCGCAGCCGGGTTATCCGTACCATCTCCACGTCCGCGCCGAGTACACCCTCGGCGAGGGCGGGCTCGAGGTCGCCGTCACCGCGCGCAATCTCGACGCGAGCGCCGCACCCTACGGTTTCGGCCAGCACCCCTACGTCACGGCGGGTACGGCGGTCGTCGACCAGTCGGTGCTGACCGTCCCCGCCCGCACCTGGCTGCCGACCGATGAGCGTGGTCTGCCGCTGGCCGCCGAATCGGTCGAGGGGACGCCGTACGACCTGCGCACGCCCCAGATCGTGGGAGCGCGCCAACTGGACACCCCGTTCGGCGACCTCGACCGGGGCGCGGACGGGCGGGCCGTTGTCCGCCTGGCCCATCCGTCGGGTGCGTTCGGCACGGATGTGTGGCTCGGTGAGGGGGCCGACTATGTGCAGCTCTACACCGGCGACACGCTTCCGCCAGGGGAACGCCGGCGCGCTGTCGCCATCGAACCCATGAGCTGCCCGCCGGATGCCTTCCGCAGCGGCACGGCGCTCGTCAGCCTCGGCCCGGGCGAGGCGCACACGGTTCGGTGGGGGATCACGCCGTGGGGCGAATGACGGCGACGTCATGGCCCTCGGCCTGACCTTCAACGGCCGAGGAGCGGATTCGACGTGAACCTGCGAGGGATCCGCTGCACCCGCTCAGCCCTGGGGGCCGGGCGCCGTGGCCAGGCCGGCCAAGTCCGCCGCCTTGTCGTGTGCCGCGTTGGCTCTGCTGCTCCACCCCTGGCCCGGTCGGCGCGAGCTCCGCGTCGCCCCATCAGCACGCGTGGAAAGGGCCGCTCGTGACGACGGACCAGGTCTTCATCGGAGTGGGCCTGACTCTGGTCCTCGCAGTCGGATCGCAGATCCTGGCCGGCCGCCTCCGTATCCCCGCCCTCATCGTTCTGCTCCCGGTCGGCTTCGCCGCCGGCGCGCTGACCGACGACGTCAACCCCGAGCGGCTGCTGGGCGCGGCATTCTCACCGCTGGTGTCGCTCGCCGTCGCCGTGATCCTCTACGACGCAGGCCTCGGGCTGGACCTGTCCAGGCTGCGGGGGCACATCCGCAGTGTCGTCGTCAGGCTGATCTGGATCGGAGCTCTGGTCACCTGGCTGCTCGGCGCGATCCTCGCCGCGCCGTTGCTGGGCATGTCCCACCGGGCGGCCCTCATGATCGGCGCGATCCTCGTGGTTTCGGGGCCGACGGTTGTCGGGCCGCTGCTCAGCTTCGTACGACCGAAGGACCGGCTCCAGCACATCCTCGTCTGGGAGGGGTCCCTCATCGACCCGGTCGGAGGCATCCTGGGCGCACTGGTCTTCCATGCCGTCGCGTCGAACACGGACGACCATTTCGGCACTGTGGCCGTGGGCTTTCTGACCAGCGTGGGCCTCGGAACGGCCTTCGGAATGCTCGGGGCGGCCGCGCTGTGGGTGCTGTTCCGGTTGCTGCGGCCCGGCGAGGTGCTCGGCACCACCGCGCAGCTCGCCGCGGTGATCAGTGTGGCGGCGCTCTGCGACGTTCTGCGCGACGACACGGGACTCATCGCCGGTGTGGTGATGGGCCTGGCCGTCGCCAACCTGCCGGGCGTCGACGTCCCGGCGCGTCGGCCCTTCTTCGAGACTCTGGTCAGTCTGATCCTCGGCCTGCTCTTCGTCTCCATCTCGGCCACCGTGACACCGGAGTCGCTGCACCATGTGGGGCTGCCCGCGCTCGGGCTCGCCGCGTTTCTGGTGCTGGTCGTCAGACCGCTCGTCGCGGCTCTGTCCACCCTCGGCACGGACCTGACGCGCGGAGAGAGGGGCTTCATCGGATGGATGGCACCGCGTGGCATCGTCGCGGCCGCCACCGCGTCCACGTTCTCGGCCGGCCTGATGTCCAAAGGGATCGGCGGCGCGTCGAAGATCCTCCCCGCCACGTTCGTGGTCATCGTCGCGACCGTGACGCTCTACGGCCTGACCGCCTCGCCTGTGGCCCGGCGCCTGGGCGTTGTGCGCCCCTCCCGCTCGCGACCGTTGCTGGTCGGCGGTGACCCGTGGGTCGTCGACCTCGGTGTGGCACTGCAGTCGGCGGGGCTGGAGGTCTTGATGTGGGCCGGGCAGGAGCAGCAGCGCGAACGCATCAGGCACGCCGGGCTGGAGCTTGCGCCCGGGGAGCTACTGGCTGCCGTCACCGGCAAGGACCCGGAACTGGAGGGCATCACAGCGGTGTTCTTCCTCACCGCCGAGGACGACTTCAACGCACTGGCGGCAGAGATTCTGCGCGGCAGCGTGGAGGGGGTGGTCCACCACCTCGGTGCACCCGCCGACAGCCACGGCGTGGTGGCGCCGTTCATCGGTGGCGAAGTCCTGTTCGGCGCTGATCTGACCTGGCCGTCCATCTCCGGCAGGTACGGGGCCGGGGCGGCGGTCCATGCGCAGCCCGCCGGCCGTGCCCTGCCGCACGGCAGCGACGTGCTGTTCCTGGTGCGTCCGGACGGTCGCCTCGATCCGGTCACGGTAGCAAGCACCCCGGTGCCCGGACCGGGGGACACGGTCGTCCTGCTCGCCCCGGGGCGGCGGGTCTCCGCGGGTTCGCCGGAGTAGGCCCGCGTGATTCCGCTGGATCTCACAGCGCTGGTCCTGTGCGTGTGTGACGAGCGTTACCGTCCATGATCGGCTGGGGTCACATCGGCGTCATGGGCATTTCGTACCGTCGGGGGCACGACCCGATCCATAGGAAGGCCATCCGGTGCCCCCACAGGACTCGTCGAGCGATGCCGCCCAGGTGCGGACGGTCTGCTCGTACTGCGGTGTGGGCTGCGGCATGGTCCTCGACATCGCGTCCGGCCCCGACAGCCGCCGCACGGTGCTCAAGGCATCGGGGGACAAGGCCCACCCGGCCAACTTCGGCAGGCTGTGCACCAAGGGAGCGACAACGGCCGACATGCTCGCCGCCCCCGGTCGGCTGACCGCCGCACTCGTGCGCGCCGAGCGTGGCGCCGAGCCCGCACCTGCCGGTATCGACGAGACGATCACCGGCACGGCCCGGCGGCTGCGGACCATCATCGACGAGCACGGCCCGGACGCTGTCGCGCTCTACGTGTCCGGGCAGATGAGCCTGGAGGCGCAGTACCTGGCGAACAAGGTGGCCAAGGGCTTCATCCGCACCAATCAGATCGAGTCCAACTCCCGTCTGTGCATGGCGAGTGCGGGCAGCGGCTACAAACTCTCCCTCGGTGCCGACGGCCCGCCCGGTTCCTACCAGGACTTCGAACACGCGGATGTCTTCTTCGTCATCGGCTCCAACATGGCCGACTGCCATCCGATCCTGTTCCTGCGGCTGATGGAACGGGTGAAGGCGGGAGCGAAGCTGATCGTCGTCGACCCGCGCCGCAGCGCCACCGCCGCCAAGGCCGGTCTCTTCCTGCAGATCAAGCCCGGAACGGATCTCGCGCTGCTCAACGGCCTGCTGCACCTTCTGCACGAGAACGGTCACACTGACGCCGATTTCATGGCGGAGCGCACCGAAGGCTGGGAGGCGATGCCTGAATTCCTGGCCGACTACCCGCCCGCGACCGTCGCCGAGATCACCGGAATCCCGGAGGCCGACATCCGCCGGGCCGCGGAGTGGATCGGCACAGCGGGGGAGTGGATGAGCTGCTGGACCATGGGGCTCAACCAGTCCACGCATGGCACCTGGAACACCAATGCCCTGATCAACCTGCACCTGGCAACCGGTGCGATATGCCGCCCCGGCAGCGGCCCGTTCTCCCTCACCGGCCAGCCCAACGCCATGGGCGGACGGGAGATGGGCTACATGGGGCCCGGTCTGCCCGGGCAGCGATCGGTGCTGGTGGACGAGGACCGTGCCTTCGTCGAAGAGTTGTGGGGCCTCGAGCCCGGCACCGTGCGCAAGGACGGATCGGGCAAGGGCACCGTCGAGATGTTCCAGCGCATGGCCGATGGCGAGATCAAGGCGTGCTGGATCATCTGCACCAACCCCGTCGCGTCGGTCGCCAACCGCAGAACCGTCATCGAAGCGCTGGAGAAAGCCGAACTCGTCATCACCCAGGACGTGTTCGCCGACACCGAGACCAACGCGTACGCCGACGTTGTGCTGCCGGGCGCGCTGTGGGCCGAGACCGAGGGCGTCCTGATCAACAGCGAGCGCAGTCTCACGCTCGCCCAGCCGGCCGTGGACCCGCCGGGGGAGGCGCTCGCGGACTGGAGGATCATCGCGCGTATCGCTTGCGAAATGGGCTACGCCGACGCTTTCTCCTACGACAGCGCCGAGGAGATCTTCGAGGAGATCAAGCGCGCCGCGAACCCGAAGACCGGCTACGACCTGCGAGGCGTGACATACGAACGGCTGCGCACCACGCCCGTGCAGTGGCCCGCCGCGACCGTCGACGGCCCGGACCGCAATCCGATCCGCTACCTGGGTGAGGACGGCGGCCCGTTGTTCCCCACGGCGAGCGGACGGGCCGTCTTCTTCGCCCGTCCGCATGTTCCGGCCGCGGAAATGCCCGACGACGACTACCCGTTCGTCCTCAACACCGGGCGGCTCCAGCACCAGTGGCACACCCTCACCAAAACCGGCAAGGTCGCCAAACTCAACAAACTGAATCCGGCGCCGTTCGTCGAGGTGCATCCGGAGGACGCCGAGCGGCTGGGTATCCGCGATGGCGACTCGGTCGAGATCGCGTCCCGCCGCGGCCGGGCCGTTCTGCCGGCCGTGGTGACGGACCGGGTACGGCCCGGGTGCTGCTTCGCGCCGTTCCACTGGAACGACCTGTTCGGCGAGTATCTGAGTGTCAATGCGGTGACCAGCGACGCGGTGGACCCGATCTCCTTCCAGCCCGAGTTCAAGGCGTGCGCGGTGACGCTGGCGAAGGTGGCCACTGCGACAGCCGAGACCACGGCGCACCCTGCGAAGCCTGCCGCGGAGCCGACGCCGATCGTGCCGACCGCCGTCCGCAGTGGTGCGGCCTCGGTCTTCGGGCTGGAGAGTACGCCGCCGCCCGCGCTCGCCGAGCATGAACGCCAGTACCTGGTCGGCTTCCTGGCCGGACTGGAATCAGGCGCTCCTGGCGTTCCCGTGCTGCCGGCCGGTGCGCCGTTCAGCGAGGAGCACGCGCGGTGGGTGAACGGGGTGCTCGCCGGCATGTACTCGCGTGCCCCACAGACCATGCCAACGGGCGCGACCCCCAGCGCCCCGGGCCGTGAAGTGGTCGTGCTGTGGGCCTCGCAGACCGGCAATGCCGAGGAGTTCGCAGCGGCCACCGCCGACCGGCTCGCCGCAACCGGACACCGTGCCGCGCTCATCGGCATGGACGACACGGACGCCAGGTCCCTCCCTCCCGCCGCTGACCTGCTGTTGATCACCAGCACCTTCGGTGACGGCGACGCACCCGACAACGGATCGGGCTTCTGGGACGCCCTCACGGCACCCGACATCCCACGCCTCGACGGCCGGCGCTACGCGGTCCTCGCGTTCGGCGACTCCTCGTACGACGACTTCTGCGGCCACGGACGCCGCCTGGATCAGCGCCTGGACGAGCTCGGAGCCGTACGCCTGGCTCCGCGCACCGACTGCGAACCGGACTACGAGCCCTCGGCCCAGGCGTGGCTCGACCAGGTGCTCGCCGGTCTCACCGCAGAGCCGGCGACCGGCGCGGCCCCTGCCCCGGCTGCCGTACCTGCTCGCAGCACCAAGCCGGCGCCGGCCACTGCCCGGCTGACCGGCAACCGGCTCCTCAGCCTGTCCGGCGCGGGCAAGGAGGTCCGCCGATTCACGTTCGACACCCGTGACAGCGAGACTCCGCTCGTCTACGACGCCGGTGACGCTCTCGGCGTGCATCCCGTCAACTGCCCCGACCTCGTCACCGAATGGCTGGCCGTGACCGGACTCGACCCCGGCGCGGCTGTCGACGTGACCGGCGTCGGGGAGCTTCCTCTGACCGAGGCCCTGCACCGGCACCTGGACATCACCAGGCTCACTCCGGCCCTGCTGGAATTGGTCACCGAGCGCTCCGGCGACCGCGACCTGAAGAAGCTGCTGCGCCCCGACAACAAGGGCGAGCTCGCCCGGTGGTCCTGGGGCCGTCAGGCCGTGGACGTTGTCACCGAGCATCCTGTCCGCGCCACACCGCAGGAATGGGCCGGTGTCCTCAAGCGCCTGCAGCCACGGCTGTACTCGATATCGTCCAGCCCGCTCACCGAACCCCAGCAGGTCGCACTGACGGTGTCCGTCGTCCGCTACGAGAACCTGAACGGCCGGCCCCGCAAGGGCGTGTGCTCGCCGTTCCTCGCCGACGCCGCCTCCGACACCCCTGTGCCGGTCTTCGTACAGCGCGCCCCGCACTTCCGGCCGCCGGAAGACGCCGACACACCGATGGTGATGGTCGGCCCCGGGACGGGGGTGGCTCCCTTCATCGGCTTTCTCGACGAACGGCGGGCCCGCGGCCACCGTGGCGCCAACTGGCTCTTCTTCGGCGAACAGCACCGCGCCACCGACTTCTCCTACGAGGACGAGCTGACGGCTTTTCTCGCCGACGGCACCCTGACCCGTCTCGACACCGCCTTCTCCCGCGACCAGCGCGCCAAGGTCTACGTCCAGGACCGGATGCGCGAACACGGCCCCCAGCTGTGGTCCTGGCTCCAGGACGGCGCACACTTCTACGTCTGCGGCGATGCCGCACGGATGGCCAAGGACGTCGACCAGGCTCTGCGCGACATCGCCGTCACCCATGGAGGTCTCGGTGAGGACGGGGCGGCGCTGTACGTCAAGCAGCTCGCCGCCGACAAGCGGTATGTCCGCGACGTCTACTGATCCGCGATGGGCGTCCGCCGGACTGGGGGAGCGGGACTGTTCACCCGGGCGAACAGGCCCGCAGCATGGCGTGGTCGTCATCGTCGTCCCCGGCTCGCGCACGACGGGACCGGCTCAGAGGGCCACAACGGTTGCCTCGGTCGCCTTGACGCTGGTCCAGACGGGACTTCCATCGGTGAGGGCGAGTTCGGCGACTGCCTGCGGGGTGATCTCGGCCACGAGATCCGGCGCCTGCTCCGAGGTGATCAGCACACGGAGCCGGCTCCCACTGGTGGTGATCTCCCGTACGGTGCCGGACCAGACGTTGCGCGGGCTGCCGCTGGGCCTGTCGCGGTGCACCGCGACGGCTTCCGGCGCGATGATCGCGAGGGCGTTCGTGCCGGGCGGGAGCGGGTCGGCGACGACGAGCGTGCCACCGCCGGTGAGTTGGATGCCTTCGGCGGTGGACGTGCCGGGCCAGGCGTTGCGTCCGAGCATGCGGGCGACCCAGGGGGAGCGGGGGTGGCGGGTGACCTCGGTCGGCGGAGCGTCCTGCAGAGCACGTCCGTCGTCGAGGACCAGGACCCGGTCCGCGAGCGCGACGGCCTCCACCGGGTCGTGGGTGACGATCAGGCAGACACCGCCGAAGCCGTCGAGATGGCGTCGGAGGGTGTGCCGGACCTGTCCGCGGGTGGTCTGGTCGAGGGCGGCAAGCGGCTCGTCGAGCAGCAGGAGCCGAGGGCCCGCGGCCAGCGCACGGGCGAGCGCGACACGCTGGGCCTGACCGCCGGAGACCTGAGCCGGCTTGCGATGGGCGAGATGCCCGACGCCGAGCCGGTCCAGCCACTCCTGGGCGTTGCGACGGGCCTCGGTGCGCGGCACGCCATGGGCGCGAAGCCCGTACGCGGTGTTGGCCAGCGCGCTCAGGTGCGGAAAGAGGGCACCGTCCTGCGGGACCCAGGCCACGCCCCTGCGGTGCGGGGGGAGACCGGTGACATCGTGGTCGCCGAGCCGGAGTTCGGCGTGGGCACGTGGGGTGAGGCCGAGGAGGGCGCGCAGCAGGGTGGTCTTGCCGGCGCCGTTGGGGCCGACGACGGCGATGGTGGTGCCCGGTTCGGCGTCCAGGGTCAGCCGGTTGAAGCCTGTGACATCCGCGTGCAGGGACCAGCGCTCCTGCGGAGCCGCGCTGCGTGCGTCGGCGGGCTCGGGGGCCTGGGCCACAGCTGGTTCGCCTTCGTCCACCGCGGGCCTGGGTTCGTGCGAGCGGACGGAGGGCGTACCGGTCCAGCGGCCACGCAGTGCGATGAGCACCAGCATCGCGATGGCGAGCAGCAGCAGAGAGACCGATGTCGCTGCCTCCGGCTCGTCCTGGAGCAGCAGGTACACCTGAAGCGGCAGCGTCTGCGTGGTGCCGGGGAGGTTGCCCGCGAAGGTGATGGTGGCGCCGAACTCGCCCAGCGCACGGGCCCAGGTGAGCGCCGCGCCCGCGATCAGGCCCGGGGCCACCATGGGCATGGTGACCGTGAAGAACACCCGCACCGGCGAGGCCCCCAGGGACGCTGCAGTCTCCTCGTATCGGGGCCGCAGCCCGCCCAGTGCCCCTTCGAGGCTGATGACAAGGAACGGCATCGCCACGAACGTCGCAGCGACGACCGCGCCCGAGGTGTGGAACGGCAGGGTCACGCCGAACGTGTTCTCCAGCCAGGGGCCGAGCAGCCCACGCCGGCCGAAGGCCAGCAGCAGGGCGACACCGCCCACGGTCGGCGGCAGCACCATCGGCAGCAGGACCAGGGACCGTACGAACGCCTTGCCGGGGAACGGTACGCGGGCCAGAAGCCACGCCAGCGGTACGCCCAGGACCAGCGACAGCCCAAGTGCCGAGAACGAGACCAGCAGCGAGAGCCGCAGCGCCTCGAGGGTCTCCGGCGTCGTGAGGTGGTCCGCGAGTTCGTTCCAATGAGTCCGTACGAGGATCCCGACCAGCGGCAGCAACAGGAAAACGACGGCCAGCAGCGCGGGGATCGCCAGGGTGACCGGGGTTCGGGGGCCCGGCGCGCGATCGCGGATTCGTTTCATCGGGGATCCCTGGACTCGGGGTGATGGATGAGACGAGGGGGTTGCCCATCCCTGGAACGGGCAACCCCCTCAAGGCAGTTGTCGGGACTACGGCTTCTGGAAGCCCGCGTCCTGGAGGATCTTCTGCGCTTCGGGCGTGGACAGCCACGTGACGAACGCGGCTGCCGCCTCGGCGTGCTTGGACTGCTTCAGCGTTGCGGCCGGGTATTCGGCAATGGCGTTCTGCGCGTCGGGGATCTCGACCGCGTCGACCTTGTCCGTGGCCGTTGCGGCGTCCGTCTTGTAGACGAGACCCGCGTCGGCCTCGCCGAGCTCGACCTTGCCCAGCACCGCCCGGACATTCGGCTCCTGCGAGACGGGCTTCACCGTGATCTGCTGGGCGTCGAGGATTTTCTTGCTGTACTTGCCGGCCGGCACCTCAGGGGCGGCGAGGACGACCTTCAGCTTGGTGTCCGCGAGGTCCTTGAGTTCGTCGACCTTGTGGGGATTGCCCTCGACGGTCGCGATGACAAGGCGGTTCCTGGCGATGACGGTCGGGGTACCGGTGTCCGCCTTCACGCTGCCCATGCTCTTGGTGTCGGCGGTGACCAGGGCATCGGCCGGGGCGCCCTGCTTGACCTGGGCGACCAGCTCCTGTGACCCGGCGAAGGAGAACGTGATCTTGGTCCCCGGGTGCTTCTTCTCGTATGCGGCGCCGGCGGTCTTGAACACGTCGGTCAGTGAAGAGGCCGCCAGCACCGTCAAGTCGGCCTGGGGAGCGCCGGGGGCCGACTCAGCGGTCTTGGCGCTGCCGGAGTCCTGGGAGTCGTCGTTGCCGCATGCCGTGAGCGGAACGAGGAGGGCGGCAGCCAGCACGGCAGCGGCGGCGCGGCGTCTGGTGAAGAGGTGGGACATGAGGGTGGGACTCCCTGGAGACGTGGTCGGCTGGTGCCGTCCGAGCGGTTGGTGATCAGCCGCGCCGGTGACGGGCGACGCCGCTTGGTTGCGCGAGGGGTCAGGTGCGGTCGATGTGCACGCTGGTCGACTTCACGCGGGCGGTGGCCTGCATGCCGACTTCCAGACCCAGTTCCTCCACGGCCTCCCGGGTCAGGAGCGAGACGAGTCGGTGCGGGCCGGCCTGGATTTCGACCTGCGCGGCGACGTCGCCGAGTTTTACGGCGGTGACGATGCCGGGGAAGGCGTTGCGGGCGGAGGTGTAGGAGGGGTCGTCCTCGCCATTGCCGCCCTGGGCCACCTCGATGGAGAAGGCGGCCAGATCGCGGCCGTCGATGAGGCGGCGGCCGGCGTCGTCGCGGTGTGTCGCGACGCGGCCTGCATCTGCCCAGCGGCGCGTGGTGTCGGGGCTGACGCCGAGCAGACGTGCCGCCTGTCCGATGGTGTAGGACTGCATGTGCGCCACAGTATGGCGTTTACGCTCTCATTTGCAATTGATCGGTCGATTCTCCATAGCAGGTGCTATACCGATTGGAGGGAAAGGCAATTGCGCCGCGCCGCGTGGCTTCTCCCGTGTTCGGGAAGTGGGCAGGCCTCTTCGTTTTGCCAGGCCGGACCCGGAGATGCCCTGGTGCTTGCGATGTGTGTCCGAACGGCTGCGGTGGGTGTGGGTAGGCTGCGCGGGGGCGCAGCAGGATACGTCCGGCATTCCATCCAGCACCCGAGGTGTTTTTCATGGGCCTGAGCATGCGCAACCAGATTCCCGGCACCGTCACATCCATCACCTCCGGCGAGGCCATGGCGACCGTCAAGGTCCGTCTCGCGGGGGGACAGGACATCACTGCCGCCATCACCGCTGAGGCCGTCAAGGAACTGGGGCTCGCCGAGGGCTCCTCCGTGCGCGCCCTCGTCAAGGCCACCGAGGTGGCTCTGGCCACCGGCCCCGTCGAAGGGCTGAGTATCCGCAATCAGATCGCCGGAACGGTGACCGACGTGGCGGTGGGCGGTGCCATGGCGAGCGTCAAGGTCGACGTCGAGGGCGGCGGTCTCACCGCGGCGATCACGAAGGACGCCGTCAGCGACCTCGGGCTCGTCTCGGGATCCTCGGTCGTCGCGCTCATCAAGTCCACGGAGATCTCTCTCGCCAATGTCTGATACTGCGTCGGACCGCTCCGCAGCGATCCCGAGGAGGCTCCGCAGAAATTCCGAGCCGGGTGGGTCCTGCCGCCGCGCTCCACCTCGGCGGCGTACGCCGCCTCGTGCAGGGTCAGACCGATGACGGCGGTGAGCGTGTGCCGAGCAGATTCACCGTCTCGACGGTGACGAACTCCGGTCCGAACGGGATGCCGACTCCGAGCGTCCGATAGAGGGCTCCGATGTTGAACCACAGCAGCAGTTGCACCAACAGGGAGTGGATCGGAAGTTCCACACGGAGACCCAACTCAGCCTGCGCAGCACGGGGTTGGCGGACAGTGTCGTATCACCACCAGCGGTGTGCCGAGCAGAAACCCGAGAACCCTCACGGCGCCGGTCAGCCACAGGGTCAGCTGCAGCCCGTCGAGTACGGCGCCGGCGCCGACGAGTTGCTCATCACCACGATCACCCACGGCCATGCCGACCGGGTGCGCTCCTACGCACTGCTGGCCGAGGAGTGGCGACGCCGATGAGCTGCAGCGGTCGGGCTGAGGGCGTGGTCGTCCGGCTCGCCGGACGGGTCCCTTTGCCCGCGATCCGGCCGGCGCTGCCGGGGGGAGGGGGCCGTTCGGAGGACAGCCGGGAGTGGCGGGCCGGTCCCGGGCCGGGCCTGCTCCTACGTTCGGGCGCATGACGAACGCATCCACAGACCGTGCGCAGGCGCCCACCCGGCGGGGCGCGCTCGCCGGGCTCGCCGCCGGGGCGGGCGCAGTCGTGCTGTCCGCGGCGTCGACCGCCTCGGCGAGCCCGGCACCGGCGTCCGCGACGGGGCGTGGCGCCGCCCCGACTCCGGCGCCTGACGCGTCACCGACTCCCGGTGCCATGCAGCTGTTCACGGACCCGGGGCTCAACTTCAACGCGCTGCTCGCGCTCGGCGGCGCCGGGTTCGGCGCGTCCGAGGTCGGGGAGGTGCTGACCGCCGTCAACGCCATCAATGCCACCGGGGCGAACGAGCAGACCTACACCGCGGAGTTCCGCCGCTGGGGCGAGCGGCTGACTGCCACCGCCTCGTCCCACCAGCAGACGCGCCGCGCGCGATCGCTGCGAGCCGCCCAGTACTTCGGGCAGGCGCTGTTCTTCGTGCTCGGCTCGGACACCCCGGGTGACGAGAACAAGGTCTATCTGGCGGGGCGCCGGGCGTGGGACACCTTCGCACGGCTGTGTACACCTGCGGCGGTCACCGACCAGGTTCCCTACCAGGGCGGGGTCTCGATTCCCGTCTGGTTCTTCCGTCCTGACGACTCGGGCAAGGCCCGGCCGACCGTCATCCTCACCAACGGCAGCGACGGCCCGAACGTCGACATGTGGACCTACGGGGTCTCCGCAGCGCTCGCTCGCGGCTGGAACGCGCTCGTCTACGACGGTCCGGGCCAGGGCCAGTTGCTCTTCGTCGACCAGCTCGTCTTCAGCCCGCGCTGGGAGCAGGTGGTCTCGCCGCTGGTGGACTGGCTGGAGCGGCGCAGAGACGTCGACGCCCGCCGGATCGCGCTCACCGGCCTGTCCATGGGCGGTGACCTCGCACCGCGCGCCGCGGCCTTCGAGCACCGGATCGCCGCTCTGGCCGCGCTGCCGGGCTGCCTCTCCCCGTGGCTGGGCTTCCCGGAGGAGCTCCGGGACATCGTGACCCCCGACAAGGCGGAGACCAACCGCATCTGGAACGAGGAGGTCGCTCCTCAACTGACGCCGTCCGAGCAGTTCGTGATCAAAAAGCGCGTCGAGCCCTTCTCGATCCCGGCGATGCTCGCGGCCCGGCAGGGCCAGCTCTTCACCGACTTCTGGACACCGGCCCAGCGGATCATGGCACTCGACATCACCCGTGTCGTGGGCCGTATCGCGTGTCCCACGCTGGTCCTCGACTACGAAGACGAGCTCTTCTACCCGGGGCAGCCGCGCGAGTTCTTCGAGCTGCTGCGCACCCGCAAGGAGTACAAGCTGATGCGGGCGGCCACCGGTGCCCAGCTCCACTGCTCGCCGATGGCGCCGCAGCAGCACTGCGAGGTCGTCTTCGACTGGTTGGAGGACACGCTGGGCCGGGGCCGCCGGTAGCCTGCGGCATGCCCCAGGACCTGTCCGGCGGATCTTGCCGGACAGGCCCTGTTTCCGGGGAGGGCTCAGCGCTTGAGCGTGAAGGTGAAGTCGTCGGAGAGCTTGCCGCTCAGCCGTACTGCCGAGACGAGCTTCCCCTCCGGGATCAGGCGCTCGACCTCGGCCCGCGAAAGACCACAACCGTCAGCGATCAGTCGCACCGGCCGGACAGGGATCCGCGCCGCGAAGCGGACCGAAACGTCGATCACCTCGCGGTCCAGGTGATCCGATCCGCCGGTGTCGAGGCGCCAGGCGTCGTCCCAGTCCAGGGCGATGCGATTGCGGCGCCGCACGACCGGATCCTGGAGCAGCTCAGCTGCCAGGCCAGGGTCGTTGTCATGCATCCGGTCCAGCAGCTCAGGTCGTACGGCGCGCACGTTCATCCGCTCCAGGACGGTGAGCTTTGCTGTGTCCCCGCACGCGGTACAGAGCACGAGGAGCCAGGCGTCGAGGAGCTTGTGGTGTGCGTTGACGCGAAATTTGCCGTTGGCCCGGAAGCGCTCGGACGCGCATACGTGGCATCGGCGGAGAACGGTCGGCAGGCAGGTGGGCATGACCACCCAGCTATTGAGCACAGAAGTACACCGGTTTCAGTGAGAAGTCCGCAGCAAAAAGGAGCGCGGCGCACTTGCGCGACGCGCGACATCAGCTCTCGGGGGGTCTCACAGGGTGTACAACGGCACGTCCTTGCCCAGACGACTTGGCTCGGCAGCACGGTAGTGGGGCACGGCGGTGCTGCTCCACTGGTTTTCGAGCGCCTCACCGCCGGGTCCCATCCGGCGGCGGTGCTGCTCGTTCGGGCATTGCCCGGCGTCCGCTACCGGCTACGGCCCCCGGTCGACTCCAACCGGACGCCAGCGCGGCGAGAGACACACTCGATCAACCGACCGCCCTCGATGGAGACACACGCTAGGGGCCATCCCTCACAACTCACGTGCTCAGTACCGTAGTTGGTCAGGGGTTTGCCAGGGTTGGTGCGGCACCTCTCGATGATCCCGAGTCCCGGCGGCGCTCGACAGGATGAACTCAGTACGGACAAGCCAGTTCACACAACGGAGCATCCCTTGAGTATCCGCAGACGTACCGTCCTGACCACCGCTCTCGTCCTGGGCCTCAGCGCGGGCACACTCACCGCGCCTGCCCTGGCCGTGACGCCCAGTGTCCGGCCGACGGAGAGTCCGACGACGCAGAACCATACGTCCGGACCGAACAACGACGCGCTGGATGCGGCCCTGAGGGGAATCCCCGACGCGCAGGCGACGGCGGCTCTCGTGCGCGTCGGTGGTCGGGGAAGCTGGCACGGAAGCGCAGGGGTGCACGATCTGCGGACCAACCGCGCGGCCTTGGAAGGGGCGCGGTTCCGAGCGGGGTCCACCACCAAGGTGGTCACTTCGGCCATCGTGCTGCAACTCGCCGCGGAGGGAAGGGTCGAACTGGACGGCACTGTTCAGAGATATCTGCCGGGCCTGCTGACGGACGAGTTCGATCCCATCACCGTACGGCAGTTGCTGACCTTCACCAGCGGACTCCAGCCCGGCTCCTCCCTCGGTCCCGAGAACGCGGAAGGGTACGAGAACCGGTTCAGGACCCTGACCCCCGAAGAGGTGGCGGCCGCCTCCGTGGCCAAGGGTCCCTACCGG
The DNA here is from genome assembly GCA_963836215.1 of uncultured Actinomycetota bacterium. Classification (GTDB taxonomy): domain Bacteria; phylum Actinomycetota; class Actinomycetes; order Streptomycetales; family Streptomycetaceae; genus Streptomyces. The sequence continues at coordinate 238,318 of CAWIIU010000005.1, read as the reverse complement.
GGGCGGGACGAGGGGCCGGGGAAGAAGCAGCGGTACGCCAACATCGACTACACGGTTCTCGGCATGCTCATCGAGAAGATCACGGGCGACTCCTACGAGCACCAGGCACAGGTGCGCATCCTCCGGCCGGCCGGCATGCGGCACACGTCCTTCCCCGGCGGTCCCGACCCGCGCATCCATGGGCCGCACAACCGCGGCTACCAGAAGCTCAAGGACGGCACGGTCGTCGACGCGACGCTGTGGAACATGTCGGACCGGTGGGCGGCGGGTGACATGATCTCCACCACCGCGGACCTGGAGAAGCTTCTCTTCGCACTGTTCGGAGGGAAGCTCGTCCCTCAGCCGCTGCTGGACAAGGAGATGTTCACGGTGCCGAACGTCAAGGGGGCCGTGATGAGCGCGGGACTCCAGCGCTTCGACGCGGGCGGCGGACTGATCCTGTGGCTCAAGACCGGGTCCCGGCCCGGCTACAGCACCATGATCGCGGCCACCAGGAACCTGTCCCGGACGCTCGTGTACTCGATCAACGCAACCGACGCGAAGGCCGAGGGCGTGAACCCGATCGGCGAGCGGATCGCCTTGGCCGCGTTCCAGCCTGCGGGACGTCAAGCCGCTGGGATCACCGGGCCGGCCAGATGAAGACGGCCTCCATCGTCGTGCGACCCGCGCGTCTTCCCGGTGGCCGGGCCGCCTTGCCCGCGCCCGGGGTCGCGCCCTACTGTGAATGCGCTTACACGGCGCTCTGCGAGGGAGCGCGCGGGCTCGAGCAGTGAATGGACGGTCGGTCGGGTGAGTGCCCCCACGGTGTACGACGTCGCCGAACGGTCGGGCGTGTCGATCGCCACGGTCTCGCGGGTCTACCGCAACCCGGACTCCGTACGGGCCCAGACCCGCGACCGTGTGCTGGGCGCTGCCCGGGAGCTCGGATACGTACCGAGCGGCAATGCGCGCGGACTGGCCAGCCGCCGCACCGGCGTCCTGGGGCTCTGCTTCCCCGACTACGCCGACCCGGCGGCCGAGAGCGGGCCGGATGCGGAGGGGGCGTCGGACGAGGAGTACGACGACTCCGCCGTGATGCTCTACTCCGACCAGATCATCCGGGGGATGGAGCGAGCGGCCAGGCGACACGGCTATGCGCTGCTCATCGCTGCCTCGCTGGACGGCGGTGCCGAGAGTCTGGTCGCGAACGTGGCCAGCCGCGTCGACGGCTTCGCGGTGCTGGCGCGGACGGTTCCGACCGAGGATCTGGAAGTCATCTCGCGGCGGCTGCCGGTGGTGATGCTGGCCGGGCCGCGCGAGATCGACCACCTCGATCACATCGAGGTGGCCAATGCCGACGGAGAGCGTGAACTGGCCCGGCATCTGATCCGGGATCACGGGCTGCGCCGCCTTGCCTTCGTGGGCGGTGAGGAGGACTCGCCGGATGCGGAGGCGCGTTTCCGGGGCTTCAGGGAGGCGTGCGCGGAGGCGGGACTGCCGGTGCCCGGCGCCCCGGACCTGAGGGCCCCGATGATGACGCAGGCCGAGGGTGGACGAGCCGCCTGCGCATTGCTCGACCGCGCGGGGGAGCGCCCGCAGGCGTTGCTTTTCGCGAACGACCAGATGGCGGTAGGGGCGTTGCACGCGCTCGAACGCCGAGGCGTGCGGGTGCCGGAGGATCTTGCGGTGACCGGCTTCGACGGCATCCCGCTCAGTCGCCTGGTGCGTCCTGCCCTGACGACGGTCCGCCAGCCGATGCGCCGTCTCGGCGAGGAGGCGGTGGAACTGCTTGTCCGCCGCCTGACGGGTGACCGTGACCGGCCGCCGGTCTCGATGATGCTGCCGGTGTCCCTGGCCCGCCGGGCGAGCTGCGGCTGCGGCTGAGGGAGGGGCGAAGGGCCGCTACGCCCGGGAGGTCCCCGTCGGCGGCTGCCGTGGCCCGCGCTGAGAGGAGCGCGACGGTCTGGTCGTCGCCGTACCTGTCCCGATGGCACTCGTTTCGATCGCGCGATCGTGAGGCCGTCCAGGAGGAGGCCGCTCGGAGGCGTGCCGCTCCAGCTGCCGTCCCGGGTGGGCCACGCCGGCTGGGCCTGCGTTCCAGCCGACCGGGGGCGCGGGCCCGTCCGCTGTGGTCCCGCTCCACCGGCCGAGGTGCGGCGCCCCTGCTGCGCATGTCGAAAGGCCGGCGCGGCGTCTCGCCGCCCGTGCCCGTCCCGGGCTCTGCCCGGCGTCCCCACCACCGCCTCCATGCCCGCCGCCAAGCGGTGCATCATCTTCCGCTTCCTCTTCGCAAAGTCCGCACCTAGCCTTCGAGTCTGCGTCGCCCATGTCGCGCCCGTTGCAGGAATGTGACCTGAGCCCCTCTTGCGGTGACCGGAATGGCTGCACGACAGTGATGTATGCGCTTACAGGTAGCGCATACATTGCGGAGCTCAAGGAGGAGCCGTCCATGCACCGCACCGCCCGAACCCTCTCGGCCGCCCTGGCGATCTCGCTGGCTGCCGGTCTCACCGCATGCGGCTCGGGAGGTGGTGAGGGTGTCGCCGCCGACGCCGAGCAGACACTGACGGTCTGGGCCATGGGCGCCGAGGGCGAGAAGCTCGGAGCCGTCGCCGACGAGTACACGAAGGCCAACCCGAAGGTCACCGTCAAGGTGACTCCCATCGGCTGGGACGTCGCCCATCAAAAGCTCGTCTCCGCTGCAGCCGCCGGCACCCTGCCGGACGTGATGCAGATGGGCAGCACGTACATGGGCGAGTTCGCGGAGCTGGGTGTCCTCGAGCCGGTGGACACCAGGGCCTTCGCGAAGAAGGACTTCTTCCCCGCCGGCTGGGAGCAGGGCGTGGTGGACGGCGAGGTGTACGGCGTCCCGTGGTACGTGGACACCCGTGTCCTCTACTACCGCACCGACCTCGCCCGGAAGGCCGGCATCGGGGCGCCCCCGAAGACCTTCGCCGAACTGGAGAGCATGGCATCCGCCTACCAGGACAAGGCAAAGACCACATGGGGCATCTACCTGCAGCCCCGCGGCCTGGACACCGTCCAGAGCTTCTACCCCTTCCTGTACTCGGCCGGCGGCGAGATCGTCGACAAGGCCGGCAAGGCCGTCGTGAACAGCCCGGCTGCGGTCGGGGCGTTCGAGCAGTACGGTGCCTTCTTCGACAAGGGCCTCAGCACCAAGAGTGTCCAGCCGGGATACGACCCGCTGAAGGACTTCAACACCGGCCACGTCCCGATGTTCTTCTCGGGGCCGTGGATCAGGACTCTCATCGCCGAGCAGTACCCCGGCCTCGAGGGCAAGTGGGCCGTCGCCAACGTGCCGACCGGCACATCCTCCACGTCGATGGCGGGCGGCTCCAGCCTGGTGATCTCCAAGGACAGTGAACACAAGGCCGCGGCCGAGGAGTTCATCGCGCACCTGACCAGCGCCCAGGGGCAGGCCGACTGGTACGGGCGCACCAACGACCTTCCGGCGAACATGGCCGCCTGGTCTTCCGGCGAACTGGCCGAGGATCCGGCCATGAAGGTGTTCTTCCAGCAGATGAAGACGGCGAAGGCCACCCCCACACTGCCCACCTGGTCGGAGATATCCGCCTCGGTGGACACGGCCATCGAGTCGGTGACCCAGGGCAAGTCGTCGGCACGGCAGGCCGCGGGCAAGGCCCAGTCGGGCGTCGAGGATCTGGTTGCGCGATAGCCATGAGTACCACCACTACTGCGGCCGCGAAGACGGCCGGCCGGCACGGCGGTCCGGGGAGCGCTCCCGCCCCCGGGCCGAAGCGCCCACGGGGTCGCCTCGGCACACACACCGCGGCGGGATGGCTGTTCTCGACGCCGTTCCTCGTCCTGTTCGCCGTGTTCATGGCCTTCCCGATCGTCGCCACGCTCCTCATGAGCTTCACGGACTTCGGGCTGCGCAATGTCACCAACCCCCTCGACGCCGAATTCATCGGCCTGGAGAACTACACGGAGCTGTTCGGCGACGAGAAGTTCCTCAAGGCCCTGTTCAACACCGGCTACTTCGTGATCGTCGGTGTGCCGGCGACCGTCTTCCTGGGCCTGCTCGTCGCCGTCCTGCTCAACAACGGCATCGACCGGGCGCGGACCTTCTTCCGCGTCGGCTTCTACGCTCCTGTCGTCACCAGCATCGTCGCCGTCGCCGTGGTCTGGCGCTTCGTCCTCGATCCCACGGACGGTCTCATCTCGGGGCTGGCCGCGGAAGTGGGGCTCACCGCACCGGACTTCCTCGGTTCCGAGGCACTCGCCATGCCGTCGCTCATCGCCATGGCGGTCTGGCGCAACCTGGGCACGGTGATGGTGCTCTTCATCGCCGGACTCCAGGCCATCCCCACCGACGTACGGGAGGCGGCACGGCTGGATGGCGCGGGCGGCTTCCAGGAGTTCCGGCGGATCACTGTCCCGCTGCTGCGACCGACGACGCTCTACGCGACGGTGATCACCACCATCGGGTACCTCAACGTCTTCGAGGAACCGTTCGTGATGACCCAGGGCGGCCCGTCGGACTCGACGCTCACCGTGTCGCTGCACATGTACCGCGAGGGCTTCAACTTCTTCCACATGGGCTACGCGAGCGCCATGGCGTACGTCCTGTTCGTGGTCATCATGGGCGTCACGGTGCTCCAGCTCCGACTGCTGAAGGACAACACGTCATGAGCGCCACCCGTGCGCCGGGCACCCGCGGCGCCTCCCGGATCCGCAAGCCGGCTCTCTACGCCCTGGTCTCCGCGGCCCTCCTGGTCATGTCGGCGCCGTTCCTGTGGATGGCCCTGTCGGCCTTCAAGACCAACCGCGACCTGACGGCGAGTACTCCCGTCTGGATTCCCAACGAATGGACCCTGCAGCACTTCAGCCGACTGCTCGACAAGCTGGACATGCCGCTGTACTTCATGAACTCGGTGATCGTCGCCGTGCTCGTGACGGTGTGCAACCTGGTCTTCTGCTCGATGCTCGGCTACGCCCTGGCCAAGCTCCGGTTCGCCGGGCGCGGCAAGGTCTTCGCGCTCGTGCTCGGGGCGTTGATGGTGCCCGGCAACCTGATGCTGCTGCCGCTGTTCGTCCTGATGAGCAGGCTGCAGCTGATCGACTCCTACGCGGCCCTCGTGCTGCCGTTCGCCGCCGGCGCGTTCGGGGTGTTCCTGATGCGGCAGTTCATGCTGTCGATCCCGGACGAACTCCTCGAGGCGGCCCGGCTGGACGGCGCACGTGAGTGGTTCATCTTCTGGCGGATCGTGATGCCGCTGGTGAAGCCCGCCCTCGCCACGCTGTCGATCCTGACCTTCCTCGGATCCTGGAACAACTTCGTCTGGCCGCTGATCGCGACCAACGACCCCGACAAGTACACCCTGCCGGTGGCACTGGCCACCTTCGCGACCGACCCCAACAAGTCGGCGGGCTCCAACGGCATGCTCATGGCCGGCTCCCTCCTGGTCGTGCTGCCCGTGCTGCTCGTCTTCATCGCCCTGCAGCGCCACTTCACCCAGGGCATCGCGACCGCGGGCATGAAGTAGCCGCGCCGTACGCCCGACCTCCTCCCACACGCCCCCGCATCCGGAGAGCCTCACGATGACGCACAGCACCACCCCCTTCCCCGACGGCTTCCTGTGGGGCGCGTCCACCGCCGCCCATCAGATCGAGGGCAACAACACCAACAGCGACTGGTGGCACAAGGAGCACAGCGCGACGACCCACATCGAGGAGCCCAGCCTCGACGCCTGCGACAGCTACCACCGCTGGGACCAGGACATGGACCTGCTGGCGGAACTCGGTTTCACCGACTACCGGTTCAGCATCGAATGGGCCCGGATCGAACCGGCTCCCGGCCACTTCTCCCGTGCCGAACTGGCCCACTATCGGCGCATGGTGGACGGCGCGATCGCCCGCGGGCTGCGCCCCATGGTCACCCTCCACCACTTCACCGTGCCCCGTTGGTTCGAGGAGCGCGGCAGCTGGACCGCCGAGGGCGCCGTCGAACTCTTCGCCCGCTACGTCGCCGCGACGGCACCGGTGATCGCCGAGGGTGTCCCCTACGTCTGCACCATCAACGAGCCCAACATGATCGCCGTGATGGCGGGCGCGGCCAAGGCGGGAGACATCGGCTTCCCGCCGGCCGGCCTGCCGACCCCGGACGAGGAGACCACCTGGGCCGTCATCGCGGCGCACCGGGCGGCCGTCAAGGAGGTCCGGGCCATCGACCCGCAGATCAAGGTGGGCTGGACAGTGGCCAACCAGGTCTACCAGGCTCTGCCCGGCGCGGAAGCGGTCACGGCCGCCTACCGTCACCCCCGCGAGGACGTCTTCCTGGAGGCGTCCCGGGAGGACGACTGGGTCGGCGTGCAGTCGTACACCCGGACCCGGATCGGGACGGACGGTCCGATCCCGGCGCCGCAGGACGCCGAACGCACCCTGACGCAATGGGAGTACTACCCGGCGGCGGTCGGCCACGCCCTGCGCCACACCGCCGAGATCGTCGGGGGAGTGCCGCTCGTGGTGACCGAGAACGGCATCGCCACGGCCGACGACTCCCGCCGGGTCGACTACCTGACGGGCGCGCTCCAAGAGGTCTCCGCGGCCGTCGAGGACGGCCTGAACATCCACGGCTACCTCGCCTGGAGCGCCCTGGACAACTACGAATGGGGCTCGTACCGGCCGACCTTCGGACTGATCGCCGTCGATCCCGAGACGTTCGCGCGTACGGCGAAGCCGTCGGCGGTCTGGCTCGGCGGCCTCGGCCGGACCCGCCGGCTGCCGCGCGCCGACGCCTGATCCCCGGCCGGCACCCAGCGTGCCGACCCGGAGCCACAGGGCACACCACCCGCACGGACCGGGGACGGGCGGACCCCTGACATCCGCCCGTCCCCGCACCACCAGGCCGCGCGACCGCGGCCCCACCTGCAGTACGCAACACCCCCCGGTCCCCAGACTTCAGGAGCCGACCGCATGGACCGTCGTACGTTCCTCGCAGCCACCACGGCAGGCACCGGGGCCGCAGCCCTGTCCTTGCTCCCGCTGAACGGCACGGCCGCCGCCGCGCCGTGTGGACCCGAGACCGACCCCGCACTCCTGCGCCGGTGGTTTCGCGACACCTATCGCTCGATCGAGGCCATGACGACCGACATCGGGTTGGCCGCCGACACGCTCGACCTCGGACTCGCGGGCGGCCCCGTAGCGTCACAGAACACCTCGCCCACCAACATCGGATGCGGGCTGTGGGCCACCGTCGCCGCCGCGGGACTCGGCGTCATCGACACCGACACCCTGCACCGGCGGCTCACCCGCACCGTGACCACCGTGGAGAAGCTCGAACGCCACCACGGCTTCTGGCTCAACTGGTACGACGCCCACGACGGCACCGTCCTCACCAACTGGCCCGGCACCGGAGACCCCGTCCGGCCGTTCCTGTCGTCCGTGGACAACGCCTGGCTGATCACCGGGCTGCGCATCGCGGCCGCGGCCGAGCCCCGACTGCGCGGCCGCATCGCCCGTATCCTGGCACCGGCCGACTGGTCGTACTTCTACACGCCCTACGACCCCGCCGACCCTGTGGCCGGCCCCGGCCAGCTGCGCGGCGGGTTCTGGACGGACACCGGCGAGCCGACCCCCCACCACTACGGGGCACTCAACACCGAGCCGCGCATGGCGAGTTATCTCGGCATCGCGGACGGCTCACTTCCCGGCGAGCACTACTGGCACATGCTGCGCACCATGCTGCCGGAACATGAGCAGGAGCAGCTGCCGGGGGGTTTCCACGACACCGTCGACGGGGTCCGTCTCTGGCAGGGGCACTACGTCCACCGCGGGCGCAAGCTGATCCCCACCTGGGGCGGTTCGATGTTCGAGGCGCTGATGGTGCCCCTGTTCGTGCCGGAAGCCACCTGGTCCCCGCGCGCATGGGGCACCACGCACCGTCGGTTCGTCCGGTCCCAGATCGAGCACGGACTCGCCGAGGCGGACTACGGCTACTGGGGCTTCTCGCCCTGCAACATCCCCGAGGGCGGCTACCAGGAGTACGGCGTCGACGCGATCGGTATGGCGGTCGACGGCTACGCCTCCAACACCGACCGCACGTACGTCACTTCAGGGCAGCCACAGCCGCCCGCGTCGGCGTACACGAACGGTGTCGTCACCCCGCACGCCTCGTTCCTCGCGCTGCCCCACGCCCGTGGTGAGGCCATCGCCAACCTGCGTGCACTGGAGCGGGACTTCGGCGCCTACGACAACGGCTACGGCTTCCGTGACTCGGTCAATGTCCGTACGGGCCGGGTCAGCGACTTCGTCCTGGCGCTGGACCAGGGGATGATCGCAGCGGCACTGGCCCAGGAACTGCGGCCCGGCCTGCTGCAGACGGCCTTCACCACGGGCGGATTCGCCTCGCGGGTGCGGCCGTTGCTGGCCAGGGAGCACTTCAGCATCTGAGGCCTCGGCGAGCCGTCGCCGGGCGCTGCCGTTCCGGTGCCCCGCTCGGTGGCGGCCGACTGGATGATGCGGCCGTGTCGTTCCGGGAGACCTGCCGTGCGGTTGGCGGTGGCGCGGTGCTTCTCGACCGCGCCCTGCCGGTCGCCGGCCCCGACCAGTCGATCGCCAACCCCTGCGTTGGCGTGAGGAGTCAGCGGCCGTGCAGGAAGAACTTCGCGGGGACGAACAGCTCGTGTCCGGCCGGGAAGCGGACGCGTACCCCTGAGGCCGTCCACGTGGTGGACTCGACTCCGTCCTCGCCCAGGCTGGTGTCGACACCCACTCGGTGCCCATAGGACAGTCCGGGATCCCTGCCGATCACCAGCGTGTAGGAGTGCCGTCCGGACAGGCTGTGTTGGTGCACCAGCCCCAGATGGTGGGGTGACGCATCGTCGTAGGTCACCGACGACGGAGCGCTGTTGCGGTACGTCACCTCGGAACGTGGCCACCACAGAGCGGTCAGGACCACAGCGGTCAGGGCGATGCCCGCGACACCACCCAGCAGCGCGGGGCGCAGAGCGCCCGGCCGGCGGGGTTGCGCAGATCGGCTGGGAGGGGGAGACGTTCGCGTATCGATGACGGCGCTCCTGTATTGCGGATGAGGAGGGACGGGGTGTGCCGGAGACTCTCGGTGAGGAGGACGCAGACCCGGTCCGGAAGGTTCGCCGACAGGTGTGAAGCCCGCCCTCCTGCTCGGATCCTCGGGTCGAGGACCACGACGTCCTCCGTCTGTCCACCTGGCCCTCGACCTCGCCGCCGGGTGCCCGTGGGGCGTGCACCGGGCGGCGGCGGGTGTCCGAGGCCACCTCCTCCCCATCGGGGCTTAGGTTAGGCTAACCTTCACTACGTGAAAGTTGGCGGAGAGAACTCCGAGGTCACGGGCCCACGCGGTCATGAACTGTCGGCCACGGGTGTCACCGTGGCGTACGACGGTGTCGATGTCGTGCACGGCGCTTCGGTGACCCTGCGGCCCGGCGAAGTGACCGTCCTGGTGGGTCCGAACGGCAGCGGGAAGTCGACGCTCCTGCGCACGGTGGCGCGTCTGCAGCGCCCCAGGAGCGCCACGCTGACCATCGACGCCGACACGGACGGCCTCGCCCTGACCCCACGCGAGTTCTCGCGATGCGTGGCCCTGCTGACGCAGGGACGCCCCACGCCCAGCGGGCTGACCGTGAGGGACGTCGTCGACTTCGGCCGCTACCCGTACCGCGGCCGCTGGGGCAGAGCGGACCCGGGGGGCCGGGCCGCGGTGGACCGCGCGCTCGCCATGACGGGCGTCGCAGAACTCGCCGAACGCGGCGCTCTCGTGGGCCGGCAGCACGCCAGGGTGGTCCCGGTCTCGGTACTTCTCGGCGCCGTGCTCGTCTGCCTGGCGGACCTGCTGGGCCGAACCGTGATCGCGCCGACCCAGCTCGGCGCCGGCCTGATGACCGCCGTGATCGGGACGCCGTACTTCCTTCATCTGCTGGTACGCAGCCGCCGGTAGGACGCGTACGGTGCACCCACCGCCCGTCCGTAAGCCGGGTAGCCCGAACTCGGGCTACCCGGCGCCCGCTTGTGGCCGAGCTGTCCCTCGGCCGCGGGACGGCGCCACAATGATCACGTGGACGAACAGGATGCGGTTCAGCGGGCGGCGATCGACCGGTTCATCGATCCGCTGAAGACGAACACGCCCAGGGCCGGGGACCTCGGCTTCGAGGCGATCCGGCAACTGGGGAACCCTGTACCGCTCTTGGTCCAGAACGACGGCCAGGGGCCATTGCAGTTGTGGCTCGAGCCGTTCGGGCAGGACTACTGGCTGCGGCCCGGGGAGGCGGTGTATGTCACCTCGTACGGGACATGGAACGACCACCCGTTCGAGACGATCCACGAGACCGACTGCCTCACCGTCTGGGCCACCTCCTGGTTCGCGACCGTCTCCGACTGCGATGGCAATGAGTTCCCCTCGGGACGCAGAGACACCGCATAGGTCGTCAGTGTCGGGTGCGGATGAGGATCGCTGCACGATGCAGCGTGCCGTCAGCCGGTGGGGCCGCTCCAGTAGGCGTCCTTCCACCGCATCGCATCCGGGCTGAACTCCACCTCGACCCTGCCGGCCGCGTCGGGCGGGAGGGAGAAGGCGTATTTCCCGACGGCTTGCTTGCCGGGCAGGAGGTATCCGGTGATGACCTTCTGCCGTCCGCTTCCGTCGATCACCAGCTCCGCGGAGGCCCCGTCGGCATCGTTGACATCGGGGAGCCCTGTCTCGACCGAGACCCGCTCCGTGCCGGTGTTGACGACGGTGACCGTGACCTGGATCGCCTTGTTCCCCTGGGCGTGACCGTTCGCGAAGTCATCGGGAACGAAGGGCTGCGGCGCGGCGACCGTGACCTTCAGGCCGTTCTCGTACGTGTACGTCTCGCCGAAGGACAGATGGCGGGCCTCCTCCGAAGCCGAAGCCGAGGCCTTCACTTCATCGGCCTTCGCGCGGTTTTCATCGGCGGAGTGCTTGACCATGACGACGGCGAGCACGCCGCCGCCCACGGCGAACAACAGACCGGCCACACCCAGGACGGCACCGGTGACGGCCATGGCCCTGTTGTCGGCCAGCCCCTTGCGTACGTGGCTCAGGCCGACGAAGCCGAAGACCACGGCGAGCAGCGCCGGCAGCCAGGACACCCAGAACAGGAAGACCGCCAGACCGAGAACCACACCGGTGATGCCCAGCACCAGGGCAGCGATGCCCATGCCGTTGCTTGCCGTGCGCATCGGGACCGGCGGTATCGGGTGGTGCGGAAACAGCTCAGGGGCCGGACCGGGCGGGGGCGGAGTCCAGAGGTTCTGGCCGATCGGCTGGTGATCTGCGGGGCTGGGCTCGTCGGGTGGGCCGGGGACGGTCAAGGGAGTTCCTCTGTGTACGGTTCGAGTTGACGTGCAAGGGGGCCACGCCTGCCCAGGTCAGGGCGCCGTGCTGCGTTCGGGCACGAGTGAGGGACATGCCGGGGGAGTGTTGCGACGCGCCGGCCTAGCGAATGGCCCGTCGGCCTCGTCGAACTCCCGGACCTGCACGGTGCCGTGGAGGGTCGGCAGCCGGCTCCACGTCTTCGCGATGGGACCCGCGGCAGCCCTCGCCAGGGTCCTCGGCGGCAGTGGCGGCACCGGCCGCGGTGACCGTCCCGTTGCCGACGAGCACCCGCCTGAGCGTGTGACCGTGATGCGCGAAGGTCACGTGAATTCCCCCTGCTTTCCTTCCGGCACGCTTGATCAGAGCCGCGCCACCTTCCTTCGAACTTTCTCACACGCACTTCACAAGTCCGGCTCGGGGGCTCACCTCCCCTTGCCGAAACGGTCACGATGCCCACGATGCCCGCCGCAACCGCAGCGATGGGCCGGCCCAGGCGATCGTCTCGGCCGGCCGTCCGGAGCTGTTACGAAGGCCTGACCCGCGGCAGACCAGTCACCGACGAGACCAAGGAGTAGAGCGACGTGGTGGCTGTGATGAACATGCGGTTGTTCTTCGGGCCGCCGAAGGTGATGTTGGACACCGCCTCGGGAACGAGCAGGCGGCCGAGCAACGTGCCGTCCGGGTCGTAGCAGTGCACGCCGCCGTTCATGGCTGCCACCCACAGCCGCCCCGCGTTGTCGAAGCGGATGTTGTCGAAGGGCTCACTCCGTCTCCCGCCTCGACGAAGACCTTGCCGTCGGTGAGAGTCCCGTCTTCGCGAACCTCGAAGGCCCGGATCTGACCCAGCCGGGTGTCGGACACATACAAGTGGCGTTCATCGGGGGAGAAGACAAGCCCGTTGGGACCGCCGAATCCGTCAGCAACCAGGCGCACCTCACCGCTGACGGGATCGATGCGGTAGACGTTGCAGGCGCTCATCTCGCTGTCCGCTCGAAAGCTTTCGTAGTCGCTGACAATGCCGAAGTCCGGGTCGGAGAACCAGATGGAACCGTCGGAGCGCACGACAGCGTCGTTCGGGCTGTTCAGCCTCTTGCCGTCGAACCGATCCGCGCGCACCGTCAGAGTGCCGTTGTGCTCGGTACGGTGACGCGCCGGTTGCCCTGCTCGCAGCTGATCATGCGTCCCTGCCGGTCCACGGTGTTGCCGTTGATGTGACCTGCGGGAGAACGGAAGACGCCGATCGCTCCGGTCGCCTCGTCCCATCGCAGCAGCCGGTCGTTGGGGATGTCGCTCCACACGAGCTGCCGCCAGGCGGGGAGATAGAGCGGTCCGTCGGCCCACCGCCAGTTCGAGTACAACTGCTCCAGGGAACCGTCACCGTTCGTGCAGCGACCGCTCTTGAAGCGCTCGTCCAGGATCTCGAAAACCCCGTCAACCTCAGCAACAGACATGGTTCCACCTCATCAGTGATTCGATGGGAGCAGACCTGGAGTCGGCCGCGATCCCACTCTCCGTCATCCCGATGATGCGAGGTGGGCGGGCACAGCCGCGTCCGTCACATGACTGGTGTCCGCTCACGGACATCCGGGGTGCCGGGCTGTGCGGGCTCCCGGGCCGTTGCCGTGCAGAGGGAGGGTTCGTTGAACGAGTCCCACCGTTCCTCACATAATGGGGGGACCGGGCCGACCAGTGGTCAGTCGGCGGTTTCCGACAACGACCATTCCTGTTGTTGCAACGGCGGACTGTTGGGCAGGTTCCGATGACGCTGCTGGGGCGCAGCTCAGAGATCGCCGAGATCGAGCGCCTGATCCGCGATACCCGGAATGGCACCGGCGGCGCGTCGCCCTGCTCGGTGAAGCGGGGATCGGCAAGTCGGCGCTCCTCGACCACGCCGCCCGCCAGGCCAGGGGTCTGCGATGCCTGCGGGGCTCGGGAGTCGAGTCCGAGGTGAATCTGCCGTTCGCCGGCCTCCATCTGCTCCTGCATCCTTTCGCCGACCGCTTCGACGCGCTCCCGCCCTTGCAGGCCGACGCACTGCGCAGCGCGCTCGGCATGGGCGCCGGTCCGGTCGACGACCCGTTCCTCGTGGGCTTGGCCGTACTCGGTCTGCTGGCGGAACTGAGCGAGGACCGTCCCCTGGTGTGCCTGATCGACGACGTCCAGTGGATCGATCAGGCGTCCCTCGACGCACTCACCTTTGCCGCGCGCCGCCTCGAAGCGGAGCCCGTCGCCCTTGTCTTCGCCGGCCGGGACGAGGGCCGCTCGGTCCATCTCCCCGGCACAGCGGAGTTGCGCCCACAGAGACTGAGCAGCGCCGACACCACCCGGCTCCTCGAGGAACAGAAGGTGGACCTGGCGTCCGACGTCCGCGAGCGGATCGTCGAGGAGGCCCAGGGCAACCCGCTCGCGCTCATCGAGCTCACAGCCGCCCTGACCCCCGAACAGCGTGCCGGTCGGGCAGCCATCGCGCCGACGGCCCTCCCGGCCAACGGGCGAGTGCAGAAAGCCTTCATGGACAGGATCGCCGACCTGCCCGCCGAGAGCCGCGACCTGCTGCTCGTCGCGGCCGCCGACGACACGGGCGACGCCGCGCTGGTACTGAAAGCCGCCCAGCACGTCGGCGCAGCCCTCGAAAGCCTGCAACCCCTGGAGCAGGGCCGTCTGCTGCGGCTGACGGACCGCCGCCTGACGTTCCGGCACCCCCTCATCCGCGCAGCCGCCTATCAGGGCGCACCTCTCACACAGCGGCTCGCCGCCCACCGAGCTCTCGCCGAATCCCTGGAAGGCCCGTCCCACGCCGACCGCCGTGCCTGGCATCTGGCAGCAGCGGCCACCGAACCCGACGAAGAGGTCGCGGCGGCGCTCGAGCGTGCCGCGGAGAACGCACGCATCCGGTCAGGAACAGAAGCCAACGCTGCCGAAGGACTGCGCATCGCCCAGGACACGTCGCAGCATCACTACCGGAGCCTGCTCACCGGGGTGTTGGCCTACCAAGGCCAAGGGCTCGAACAACCGGGAGAAAGCCCGCCGGAGGGTGGCCCGCGTGCACGCGAGCGGATCACTGACCGTCGCCGGGACTTCCTGCACAAACTCACCACTCGGCTCGTCCGTGAGAACCAAACGGTCGTGCTCGAGGATCTCACCGTCCCGCAACCTGCTGAAGAACCACACCCTGGCGCGCGCCATCTCGGACGCGTCGTGGACGGAACTGCGCTCCATGCTGGAGTACAAGTGCGCCTGGTACGGGCGTGAACTCGTGGTGATCGACCGCTGGTCCCCAGCTCGAAGCTGTGCGGAGCCTGCGGCACGGTCCGCGAGAAGCTGCCGCTGAACGTCCGCGAGTGGACGTGCGACTGCGGCACGGTGCATGACCGCGACGTGAACGCGGCACGCAACATCCTGGCCGCCGGGCTGGCGGCTGCTGCCTGTGGAGGCGGTGTACGACCTCAACGGGAGTCCTCCCGGACGGGGCAGTCGTCGGCGAAGCAGGAAACCCCGCGGGCGACCGCTGCAATCAGGCCGGCTTGATCCCGGCGAAGGAGGTCACCGCGAACCCGCCGAGGGTCAGTGCGAGGACGGTCAGCGTGAACACCGGCACCGCGGGCCGGTCGGCCTCCCGCGGGAGCCGGGCCGCCGGTGTCAGGTCGGCACGGAAGTAGCGGCGGAAGACTGCGTACTCGATGCCGATGGCGACCAGCCATGCCGGACCCATCAGCGCGGCGAAGCGGGTGAAGGACAGGCCGCTGGCGGTGAACGCGAGCAGGTTCGTCAGGTTGGAGACCGGTAGCAGCAGTGAGGCGGAGTTCGCCAGATGGGCCGTGGCATACACATGCGGGCGCGGGCGGGCGCCGACCGGGCGGCGGTCGCGAAGACCACCGGGGTGAGCAGCACAACCGTTGCGTCCAGGCTGAGCACCGCGGTGATCAGCGACGCCACCGCGAACACGCCCGTCAGCAGGCGGACTGTGCTGCCCTGGCAGGCCCGGGCCACCAGGTTCCCGGCGGCGGTGAACAGGCCCTCGTCGGCACAAAGCTGGGAGAGCACCAACACGGCGGCCAGGAAGCCGACCACCGGCAGCAGACTGCGGGTCTGATCCCACGCCTGTGAGGGGGAGACCGCACCGAGCGCGACCAGCAGCACGGCCGCGGGGGTCGCCGCAGCGGCCTCGGGCCAGCCTTTCGGCCGGGCGACTGCGAACGCCAGCACCCCCAGGCAGCACGACGGACACAACCTCGGCGACAACCGTACTCAGCACGCACCTCCGGGTCAGCAACCGGCAGGGCACAACCCCGGCCGGCGCATTTGCCCAGGATCGCACCTCGTCCGGCCGGTCCACCGCCCAGGACTCGAGCCGAACCCGACGTCCGGCCCCAGCTTGGACCGACACCCGCCCCATCCCTGGCCACCACGACCGGAAGCGACGCGAACCGCGGTCTCCCGCTCCCGACACAGGGAAGCCCGGGGACGAACAACCGTGGGCCCTGATGGTGGAGAGTGGGGGCATGGAGTTCTTCTGCTACCACCGCGATCGGCCCGACTCCGTGGCGCTGCGCCATGAGTTGCTGGAGGAGCACTGGTCCTACATGGACCGGTTCGACAAAGAGATGATCGCCCGCGGTCCCACCCTCACCGGGGACGGCGAGATACCCACCGGCAGCGTGCACATCGTCGACTTGCCAGATGCCGCCGCGGCCCGGGCGTTCGCCTTCGACGAGCCCGGCTACCAGGCCGGCGTGTACCGGGACGTACTGCTGCGCAGGTGGCACAACATGCTGGGCCGCACCATGTGGGACTTCCCCGGGGGCCGGGACGGCGGCAACCGGTACCTGGTGCTCGGCCTGGGCGCTGCGCCGGGCACCGTACTCGCCGTGCCGTCCGACCGGGAGGAGCTGATCGCGTTCGGGCCGTTGCTGTCCGACGACGGCACTGTCTGGCTGGGTACGGCGGCGCTGGTACGGGCACCGGACCGGGACACGGCACGCGTCGTCCTCACCGCGGGCATGTATGGCGACATCGAGGTCCACCACTGGCAGTTCGGCGGACGGCAGTAGGGGACAGCGGGCGCCTCTTCGGGCCGGCCCGGGGGAGCAGTCGGTGGTGGCGGGCGGTCTACCCGGTCCTTGGTGGGAGCGGGACGGGGGCGGGCGCAGACCAGTTGATCAGCATCACGGTGGCACTGGCGCCACTGGCCAGACCGAACAGTGCCACTCGGTCACCGGGCCGGAGGCGACCATGCTCCGCGGCGAGCGAGAGCTGGAGCGGAAGGGTGGCGGCCCCCACGTTTCCCGTGCGGTGGAAGGTGGGCACCACCACGTCGGCCTGAACGCCCAGACGTGAGCAGAATTCCCGGACGAACGGGACCGACGGCTGATGGACGCACAGGAGCTCAAGTGCGTTCGGATCGGTGTCCTGGTCCTTCAGCCACTGCTTGGCCTGCGCGTCCAGTCCGATGAACGAAGCCAGCAGCCGCTCGGAGTCGATGTGCAGGCCCTGGGGGAGGTCAGGGGCGTGATGGGGGTTGAACAAGGTGGCGGCGGGCCAGCCGGTGGAGTTCGCCATGCAACTGCTGGCGATGATGCCGGGCTCGGTGGAAGCTTCCAGAAGCAGGGCTGCGCCCATGTCTCCGCCGGTCAGGGAGCCGAGTCCGGTACGCAGCTCCTCTCGACCGTTCAGTGTCCAGCGGCTGAGCCGGCTCAAGGTCTCTCCACACGCCACGAGAACGCGGCTGTACCGGCTGCAGCGGATGAAGGCGTCGGCGACTTCCAGGGCGTTCAGGACACTGTTGCAGGCGTTGGACACATCGAAGACCGGGCAGCTGAGGCCGGTCTTCGCCGCGACGACGTGGGCGTTGGCGGGTTCTTGGACGTCGGCGCTGACGGCGGCGAACACCAGCAGGTCGATGTCGCCCGGTTCCAGAGCGGCTTGTTGCAGCGCTTGGATGACTGCGTGAGAGGCGAGGTCCGAGGGCAGCTCCCCGTCGTCGGCCACGACGCGTTCATCCAGTCCGTACAGCCGCCGCAGCAGCCCGGACGGGACACGCACGTCGGGGCTGTGCCGGCGCAGTCGGTCCTCGATGTCCTGTGAGGTCTCCCGCGCGGTGGGCACGTGGACGGCCACCTGCGCGATGCGGCTGTAGACGCTCATGCCGTCTCCTGACCGGTCTCGACCCGCACCGGGCCGGACGTGGCTCGGGGCAGACCGCAGACCGCGTGTTTGACCCGGTCGGTGAGCCACAGAGGTGACATGGCGTGCAGCGGAACGAGGAGGCGAGCGTCGAGTCCGACCGTGTAGCGGGCCCTTGGGCGGCGGGCCGACAACGCTCTGGCAATGGTCCGGGCAACCGGCTCCGGCCCCGGAACCCGACGGTTGACGCCGGTGAACAAGGTGCGCGAGCGCTCGTACCCGACTCCGGTTCCGCGTTCGGCCCCTTCGAGGTCATGCACCGCGCGGTCGAGCATGGCGGTCGCGAACGCTCCCGGCTCCACCAGGGAAACCTGCACCCCCGCATGCGCCACCTCCACCCGCAGACAGTGCGTCAGCGCACTCAGTGCGTGCTTGCTCGCGCTGTACCAGCCGCCCATCGGCCAGGGCACCCGGCCCAGCCCGGAAGAGATGTTCACGATGCGGCCCTCACCACGGCGCCGCATCCCCGGCAGCGCGAGCCGGACAACCCGCATGGCACCCAGCAGGTTCACCTCCACCAGATGACGGGCCTGCTCATCACTCACGTCCTCCAAGGCGCCCGCCTGCGGCACACCGGCGTTGTTGACCACCGCCCACGCCCCGCCACCGGTCATCTCCTCCACCTGCGCCATCGCCTCCCGGCAGGAGACCGGATCGGCGACGTCCAGCACCACCGTCCGCAACTGGCAGCCCTGTGCGGCCGCGACAGCGGTCAGCGCTTCCGCCTTCTCCTGGCTGCGCACCGTGCCGATCACATCCCAGCCGCATGCAGCCAGCCGCAGGGCCGTGACCGACCCGATCCCCCCGGACGCCCCGGTGACCACGACGGTGTGCACCTCCCGATCGGTGGAGGTACCGCTCGAAGCCATGACGCACCCTTTCCCGACGACCAGGCGCACAGTGCACGCCACCCCATTCGAGTTGATCAACGATGAAGCGCGCGCATGGGTACGGGCCCGGCGGTGCGGCTGAGGGGGTGAGGAACAGAGGCGATTGTCGGGCTCACGAGCCTGCTCGCGCACAGAGGCATCAACTGCTGAGCCGCGCTTCTTGATCCTTCTCGGTGGCAACGGCGCCTGCGGAGAGGAGCGTTGCAGTGGCGAGGCTGCCCCAGAGGGCGGCCGAGCCGTGGGGTGCGAGAGCGGTGATGACCGCCGGGGAGACGGCGAGGCCGAAGCCCGTGGAGAGCTGGAAGCGGGCGAGGGTGCGTCCCAGGACATGGGCCGGGGCGAGGACGGTGACGAGCGCGGTGGCGCTGCCGGCATAGATGATCTCGCCGATGGTGCACACCACGGACACCACGGCGACGGCCGGGGCACCCCAGCCGTGTCCCAGTGAGGTGGCCACGAGGAAACCGAGGTAGGAGGCGGCGAGGACGACGCCGGCGAGAGCCAGCACGGACCGCCGGGGGAAGCGGGACATCAGGACGGTGACCGGAACCTGCAGGGTGACCACCAGCACTGTGTTGGCCACGAAGATGGCTGCCGACCACACCGGGGATGCGTCCAACTGTGTCACCAGGACCAGCGGGAGCGCGATTTCGGGGACGTTGAGGCAGAGGGCGTAGACCACGTTGGCGGCCAGCAGCGCGCGCATCCGGGGTGCGGGCCCCTCGTCCCCGTCCTTGGCCGGGGCGGCGGCCGGATGCGCGTGCACGCGGACCGACCACGCCAAGGCCGCCGCAGTGAGATAGGCGAGCCCGGTGACGGCTGCCAGCGCCTGCAACGCGGCGGTGCCGCCCGCCAGGCATGCGGTGGCGAGGAGCGCGCCCACACCCAGTCCGGCGTTGCGCAGGGCGCGGCCTCCCGCGAGAGCGGTGTCGCGTTCCCGGCCGTGGGCGATCGTGGCCACGAGAGCTGCGTGGGCGGCCGGCCATGCCTGGTTGCCGATGCCGAGGAAGAGCGCCGCCGTCGCGAACAGCCAGACATGCCCCGCCGGAGTGGCCAGCAGCAGCGCCACGCCCAGCACCCGCACCAGCATCGACGCCGCCACAACCGTGCTGCGTGCGCCCCGGTCCAGCCAAAGGCCCACCGCGGGCATGCACACCAGACCCACGACAACGCCGACCGTCATGGCGATGCCGGTGGCCGGCGCGGACAGCCCCAGCACCATCACCCCGTAGAGCAGCAGAAAGGGCCGCAGCAGGCCGGTGCCGAGCGCGTCCACGACCAGGGCGACGGCATAGCGGGGACCTCCGGAGGCACGAACGAGAGCGCGGGGCTGGATCTTGGTGGTGGTTGCCATGGCGTCAACGGTGCGTTCGGCCGCCGGGCTTGCCGCGTCGGTTGACGGACACCGTCAACCGACGCCGTCGCCGGCCGGCCGGTCAGTGATGATGAGGGGATGACGTTGAGGATCGACATCAGCGGCCTGCCGTCCGAGCGGCTGCGGTTCGTCGCCTCCCCGCTGGCCGAGCTGACCGCGATGCTGCACGTGCTGGCCGAAGCCGGGCATCATCCGCAGTTCGCCGGCTGGGCCGGGGATGTCTGGGCCGCGCTGCGTCCGGAGCTGGCGGAGCGGTTGCGGGAGGCCGAGTTCCTCTGGCGTTCCTCACAAGCAGACTTCCTGCTCCCCGCCCGACCTCGGCCGACCCTCGCCGAGGAGTTGGACGACGTGGACCGCATCGACGACGAAACGTATGTGACCGCCGCGCTCGTCACCACGTGCGGCAGCAGCCGGGTCCACTTCGCTGCACCGTCGCCGCTCACCGACGCGACGGCGCGCGAGCGGGCCCTGGACCTCGCCCAGGCCCGTGGCGCGCAGCAAGAGGCCTTCGCGGAACGGCTGCTCGCGGACCCGGCCGCTGTGCGGGCGCGGGTTCGCCACACCCTCGAACAGTGCGCCGAGGCGTTCTTCGACGACGCCTGGGCGGGCGTCGCCGTGCAGCTCGCCACCGACCTGCGCGTGAAGAACGACCTGCTGAAGCGCCACGGCATCGGGCCGGCACTCGCATCCGTCTCCGCCGCAGTCACCCTGGCACCGGACGGCAACTGCATCATCGTGGACAAGGTGCAGGACAAGGCAACCGCCGCCCACAGCGCCGGGGTCACATTCATCCCCAGCGTCTTCGGCCGCCCGCACCTGGTGGCGGTCCACGCGCCCGGGTGGCAGCCGGTGGTGCAGTACCCGGTGGCCGAGCCGACTCCGTCGGAGCCGGTATCACTGGAAGCGGTCACCCTACGGCTGGAGGCACTCGCCCATCCGGTACGGCTGCGGCTGCTGCGCACCCTGGCCCGTGGCCCGCACACCACCAGCGAGCTGGCCCACGCCTGGGAACTCTCACGCCCGGAGGTCTCCCGCCACCTCGCAGTTCTGCGCCGCGCCGGCCTGCTCATGGCCCGGCGGGACGGTCGCTACGTCCGCCACACCCTCAATCTGCCCGAACTGACGACGCTGGGCGCCGACCTGCTGGCAGCCGTACTGCGCTGAGCGGCTTCGGCCTGCCCCAACGCAGGCGAGCGCCGCCGATGCCCGGCCTGGATGGTGGGGAGCGTCCGAGCTGATGTGTCGTGCGGATGAGGCGGCCACCCGTTGCAGCGATCGCCGACCCCCCCCGCCGCGGGCGGCAGCGATGACGGCGATGGGTCGGGCGGCGGTTCGGCCTACTACGCGAACTGCACCGCGGTGCGCGCCGCAGGAGCCGCTCCGATCCGCGCGGGGGATCCGGGCTACGGCAGGCACCTGGACCGCGACGGTGACGGCGTGGCCTGCGAATAGCTCACGGCATGAAGCGAGCCCCTCCCGCCCGAAGGCGCGAGGGGCTTCGTCATCACCGGCCACGCTCCTGATGAGGAGCGGGGACGCGCCCCGGTCGCCGAGCCTGCGCCATGAGCGACACCTTGGGGCTGCGCGCCACACTCCGGGCGATGCTGCGGTGCCACCGAGCCCGATCGCCGTCCTGGCAAGATGGCGGCATGGAACGTGTGCTGGGAATCGGTGGATACTTCATGCGGGCCGCTGACCCGGAAGCCCTGGGCGCGTGGTATCGGGACTGCCTGGGCCTGGACGCCGACGAGAACGGCCTGTGGCGTCAGGGAGCCGGGCCGACGGTGTTCGCGACGTTCGAGTCCGAGACCGACTACTTCGCGTCCCGCGCCCAGCAGACGATGCTCAACTTCCGGGTCCGCGACCTGGATGCGATGCTCGCGCAACTGCGCGCCAGGGGAGCGGACGTGGCTGAAGAGACGCAGGACATGGAGGGTGTCGGTCGCTTCGGCTGGGTCACTGACCCTGAGGGCAACCGGGTCGAGCTGTGGCAGCCCGCCTGACCGCGTCGTCACACAGGCAGTGACGACGAGGACGCGAGGTGGTTCCGCCTGGCACGCGGCGGACGCGGTGTCCTGCTGAGCCGGTGAGGCGGTCCTCGACCCCGGATCCCCCGCGGGGCGGCACGCCGGTGAAATGGTGTTGCACGCTCCCGGGGCGGGCTCGACAGTGGTCGGCATGACCTTCACCGTGCGGCCGGCCACTCCCGACGACGCGGCGGACATCTGCGAACTCCTCAACGCGGTGGACGTCGCCGAAGTGGGGCGTCCGGAGACCGACTTGGGTTCCGTGGAGACTGATCGGCGGCATCCTGAGGCAGATCTGGCCCACAACTCCTGGCTGGCGTTCCGCGGCGCAGATCTGGTCGCGTACGGACTGCTGTGGGACGACTCGGGTGCCGAGCGCATCGACATCGACCACCACGTCCTGCCCGGGTACCAGGCCGAGGCGGAACACCTGCTCGAGCTGATGCAGACGCGCGCCGTGGAGCGGGCGGGGGAGAACGGGGCCGACCGGGCCGTCGTCCATCTGCACCTCGCCATCGGGACGACGTTGGACACCTCGATGCTCACCCGCCGGGGATGGCGGACCGTGCGCCGCTACAACATCCTGACCCGCCCGGTGTCGACCGGTGCAGACTCCGTCCCGGACCTGCCCCCGGGCCTCACATTGCGCGACTGCACGCTGGAGGCGGATCGCATACAGGCGCACCGGCTCGTCGAGGAGACGTTCGCCGACCACTTCGACCACCAGCCGCGCCCTTACGAGAAGTGGCTGGCGGACCTGGGCGCTGGTGTGGATCGCCTCCCTTGCCGGGGCCGGAGACGTGGCCGTCTCTCTGACCCGTAACGACCGCGAGACGATGGGCTGGATCCGAAACCTCGGTGTCCGCAAGGACGCCCGCGACCGGGGAATCGCCGGCCATCTGCTGCGGCACGCCTTTGGTGTGTGCGCGGGCCTGGGGCGCGACACCGTCGGGCTGGGCGTCGACACGGGAAACAGTACGGGCGCCCTGCGCCTGTACGAGGCGCACGGCATGGAACTCCACGTCGCCGTGGACACCTGGGAAGTCGCTCTCCCCTGCACGGGCACCACCCGCCCGGCACCCTGACAGGCGTTAGGTCTCGTGGCTGTTGGCGGCCTGGAAACGCTCCTCCTTGACGTCCCAGTGGGTGCCGTTCACCGCGATCCTGCATGCGCCTCCGGCGGATGCAGGATCGCGGCCCCCGTCACTGGCCCACTCTTCCGTCGACGCACTCGCGCAACAGATCCGCGTGCCCGCAGTGGCGGGCATACTCCTCGATCCTGTGCACCATCAGCTCCCGAACCGCGATCCCGTCCTTCCCCAGACGCTCGCCCAGATCCGGGTGCTCCGCCAGTGCGGCATCGGTCGCGGCCTGCTCGCGCTCCAGGGCCGAGAACGCAGCGTCGACCTCGGCCTGGTCGGCGACAGCTCCGTCGAAGTCCGCGTCACGCTCGCCGTAGAGCTTCGGCACCGGATCACCGTCGCTGATCCAGTTGCGCCAGTCCCGTTCCACCTCGACGAGATGACGCAGCAGGCCGAGCAGCGACATCGTCGATGGTGGAACCGACCGACGGGCCAGTTGCTCCGCATTCAGGCCCTCGCACTTCATCCGCAGGGTCATGCGGTAGTTCGTCAGGAAGTCCTGCAGCGTCGGAAGCTCGCCGTCCGGACTGCCACCTTCGCTGTTGCGGGGGTCGTCGTCCGGGTCGGCCCACATGTCGGGGTAGATGGTTGCCGTGCTCCATCGTGCGGGTTCGTCACTCATGCGGCCCATGTTCGTCCGTGAGGGCCACGCTCGCCAGTGCTTTCTCTGCGTCGGCGATCGGCGCGAACGGTCTTCGGTCCTCGCCGCCGTCACCGCAGTCATCGGCCTGGTGTCGCGGGCGCACCTGCTCCGTTGCCCTGTCGGTCCACCGCCGACGCCCGGGCCTCGCACACCCGCTGACCACCGCCACAGCTTTCGGCGGCCCCTGCGATCGCCTGCCGCAGCTCCTAGAGGCGTCGGTGGGGCTGGCTGAGTGCCCACCGTCCCCGCAGCCGAATCGGCTGCCGGGACAGTGGGCTGCCTGCAGTGGGCGCACGGTCTCTCCCATGGCACAGGGCTGCAGCGCGGGCAGGGGGTTCGTCTCGTTGTAGATGTCCTTGTCGCTCATCCAGCCCCACTCGCCGTTGTCGGCCCGGGTGTAGATCCAGCGGTAGGGATGGGGGCACCCGCTCCCGAACCGTTGGCATAGATCGGGTAGTTGCAGTCACTACGCCCGTTGAACCAGCTGGTTGTGGTGTTCATACGGCCGACCAGCCGCTTGGCGGTGCTGTCGACGCCCTCCCAGCGGTAGACCCCTGCACCCCCCACGTTCTCGCACCACCACTTCGTGCCGCTCTTCCAACAGCCGGGAGCGGCATGGGCGGTGGTGGCGGGAATGACGGCGATGCCGGCCCCGAGGGCGAGGACCGCCGGGACGGACTTGATCTTGAAAGCTCTCATGCCCGCATCCTGGCAGTTCGGCGCGCTGAAGGGATCCTGAGGCGACTCAGGGTGCCCTGGCACCGCCGGCGTGACGAGGGCAGCACCGGGCGGCGCACCTGCCGTGCCCGCCGCGACTCCACCGGTGGGCCGGAGCCTCCCGCGGGCCCTGAGCGCACGAGTGCTCTGCGGTGTCAACCTGACGGCGCGAAGGGTGGGCAGAGGCCCAGCCCGCACTAGGATGCCGCGTGAACTGGGCGGGCGAGCCGCCTCGGGAAGGCAGACATTCATGCACGTCAGTGGGGGATCCCCAGCTGCGCAAACTCCCATGCCGCCGGCAACTCCAGCCGGCAGGCAGCTTGGAATGCTGCCTCGGCTGGTGACGGTGAATGGCGTGCTGTGGCTGCTTCTGCTGCCCACTGCCGCCGCGTTGGTAGGCGACGGAATCTCCACCTCGTCCTCCGATGAACAGGTGGGCCTGTTCATCGGCCTTGTTGTCTTTCTCGGAGGCGCTGCCCTGCTCAATGCTCTGTTCTCGCTGGTGATGGGCAGGGCCCTTGCTCGGGTCGAAGGACCGAAGGCGGCACGGGGGTTCGCGGCGGGCGGGCTGCTGCAGTTCACCGCGGCGACGAGCGGCACTCTTGCGTTCGGCCGGTGGGACGCCTGGACCGAGGAAACCATGTGGTGGACGGTCAGCGGGCTGGGCGTGGTGTGGCTGGCCTACGGGTACGGCCACCTCCAGCAAGCTCGCGCTGCCCGTCGCATCGCCCCGCGAGCGTGGATGGTCCACGCCTGGGCTGCCTTCGTCGGGCTCTTCTGGCTGCCAGTGCTCGGCTTCGAGCTCGACCTCGACGACTACGGGCCTGCCGGTATCGCGCTGGGCATCGTGCAGGCTGTATGTGGACTGGCATTCCCGATCGTCGTGGGGATCGTCTGGCTTCGCTATGCCGCCGGCCTGCGCCGACTCGTGGGAAACGGTCCCACCCCTTTCCAGTAGCTCAGGCGGTCGACTGATTTCCCCTCCGCGGCCTGACCGCAAGGTCGTGCGTTAGAGTTCCCATTGCAGGTAGGGGAGTGCCTGCTGTGAGAATTCGCGGGAGGGGCTCATGCGTTCTGTACTCGTGCAACCGCCTTCAAAAAGCGGTGAAAGTGGCGTTCTCGAATTGGCTCCTGGACAGTCCCTGCGCTTCGGGCGAGGTGCCGGCGGAGGGAACCGAACGGGCACTGAGCAGCCCGCGCTGGACGTCCTCCTGGACCACGATTCGGTACCGCGTCTCGCCGGACAGATCACCGCAGCCGACACCTTCTGGACGCTCACCAACTTCAGCCGCGAGTCCACCTATGTCGTCGAGAACCCGGAAGGCGGCGGTGAGTTCATCAAGGTGCCACCGCTGCGATACGCGGCGCCCATACCCTTCGAAATATCGCGTGTCGTACTGCCCACAGCACCGGAACTCCTCTCCTTCCACGTGTACGCACCGATGCACAACTTCGTTGAGGAATGCAGCCTTGAATCGTTGAGCGGTGAAATGACGCTGTCGTCCTACCCCTTGGACACCTCGGCCAAGTACTTTCTGGTCCTCGTGGCACTGTGTGAGCCACGGCTCCGCGATGAATGCCATGTCGAAGTGCCCGGAGTGGAAGCCGTGGTGGAGCGACTGCGGACGCTGCCCTCGTGCCGCACCGTCAACACCGGCGCGGTGAACTTCCACATCGACTACCTTGCACGGAACAAACTGCGGATCAAACCGTCTCGCCGGGACAACCGACCGGACCGCTTCAACGCCAAACGAGACATGCTGGTCTCGGTCGCCCTCCGGTTCAACCTCGTCCGCGAGGAACACCTGGCGCTGCTGCCCAGCCGTCTTCCGCACTCGTCGGCGAGCTGACGGCCGTGCCCGGCGGACAGTGGCCCACGGTGGCGAGCCAGGGTATCGAGTAGGGGACTGGGTCGTTGAGGAGGGAATCGCCGCCGGGAGCTGGGGCAGCGTCTACGCCGCCCGTTACGCCCCGCCCCGCCCGATCCAGGCAGCAGATGATGATGAACTGTTCAGGCCGCAGTCGGCCGCTCTGAAGTTTCTCCCCACCGGAACGCTGACCACTCGTCACCTCCAGCACCTGGAGGACATGGTCAGCAGAGAGCTGCGAGTCCACGAGTCCCTCACGCACCCGCGCCTGATCCGCACCTTCCAGACGCTGGTCATCGACGACCCGGCACGCCCACGGCTCGACGGGACCGTCGTGGTTGTCATGGAGCGTGCCGCCGACTCGCTGGCTCATCTGCTCCACCGTTGCGGAACGGCACCACTGGAGAACGGCGCAGACCTGCTCGAGCAGATCTGCGAAGGCTTGGCGCACATGCACGGTGCCGGCTGGGTGCACGGGGATCTCAAACCCCAGAACGTCCTGGTCATGGAGGACGGCTCCGCGAGGCTCGCCGACTTCGGTCTCGCAGCTGAACTCGACGGTACTCACGCCTATCTGCCTCCGGCAGGCTCCCCGGACTATGTCCCACCCGAGCGTTGGACCGAGGGGCTGGGTGAGCACGGCACCGCCGTGCGCACCACGGCAGACATCTGGGCCTTCGGTGTCACCGCCCACCAAGTGCTGTCCGGCCGGATGCCGTTCCCCGGCGCCACCGGGACCGCCCGCGCAGCCGCGGCAGCCGCTTACGCGTCGGGGGCCGGCGAACTGAGGCTCGCCCACAGCCTCTCCGACGGCTGGCGCGCTCTCATCGAGGACTGCCTCCAGCCGGACCACGAACGACGTGCCCAGCACGACGCCGCCTCATTGCTCGCACGCGTCGCCGTTCTGAAGACGGGTGCGGACGCGCACGAGGACCGGGGCGTGAGTCCACAGCGCAGAGTTCAGCGGGCTGCCCCCAGACGTCTGCTGATCGGGGTCGCCGGGCTGATCACAGCCGGTCTCCTCGCGACGGCCGCTGTCCTCGTTGCTCATTCAGGTCCGGATCGCAGCACGACGTCACCGCCGAACCCCACGGAGTACCGGCCCGACCTCCTGCGCACCGGAACGGGCATACCGCCGACGTACCGCAAGCTGATCGTGCAGGCCGGCACCGCATGCGACGTCGAAGGCATCAGCCCGGCACTGATCGCCGCCATGCTCAAGGTCGAGAGCAACTTTGATCCCGCCCTGCGCGATCCGGCCAAGGACGAATTCGGCATCGCCCGCTGGACCCCTCGCGTGCTCCAGTTCCACGCCCCCAACAGCCCACCGGACGCAGCGTTCTCACCCGCCGTGGCCATTCCCGCGGTGGGGAGGATGCTGTGCTGGCTCTCCCCACGCCTCCAGGACGACTTCACAGAAGACCGTGCGTTGGTCCTGGCGGCTGCCTACCGCACGTCCGCCACCACAGTGAGCAACGCCGGTGGGATCCCGGCGGTTCAGCGGGCTTACGTGGAAAAGGTGAAGCTGTTCGTGGGGCGTTACACGCCTCAGATGCGGTCGTAGTCGATCCGTTGCTCCCGTCCGGGTGGCCGACGGTGGCCGTCGGTGATCACCCCCTGCCGGACCCGATGGGGCTCAGGCGGCCACGGTCGACGGAATGTGCGGCCGGACTCATCAGTACCTCGGCCACGGAGAGGCCGCCCGCCGTCGCTTCGACGTCGGTCGGGTCGCTGCACTCGCGTGCGATCGCGATGCCTGAAAGCGGCCAGGTCCGGTGCCGGATGACAGGCGCTACTGCAGGAGCCATTTTCTCGTCAGGTCCAGGACCTGCGCGCGGCTGCGTGTGCCGTGGTCGGCGGCGACGAAGTGGTTGCCGATGCGCAGCGAGAAGGCGATCATGCAGCGGGCCTCGACTTCGTCCTCGTCGGGGCAGAAAGAGCCGAACAGTTCGCGCATGTAGTCCATTCGCCGGTTGTCGACGCGTCGAAGACGCTGCGCGACGGCCTCGTCCCGCCGGGCCCAGTCGCGGATCGCGAGTTCGGCGGTGGTGCCCGTCATCGGGTTGTCGCCCGACCCGGCGATCGTGAACAGCCGTACCAGCTTGGCCCTGGCGTCTCCACCGCCGCTCTCGACCCGCTCGATCACGTTCTCGGTGACCTCGCGCTCCCAGGTGTCGAGTATCTCGGTGAACAGCGCGGCCCGGTTGCGGAAGTACCCGTAGAAGCCGCCCTTGCTGACGCCGAGTGACTGAGCCAGCGACTCGATCCGGACGGCCTCGGGGCCGCCGGCGGAGAGCGCGCGCAGTCCCTCCTCGATCCACTTGCCGCGAGGCGTACGGGCAATGGCCATTCTGTGGTTCCCCTCACAACTCCCTCATCTATACGGGGGCGTATAGATGGCATAGCCTTGTCTATACGGCATCGTATAGAGGGGCAAGCTCATGAGACTCCCCAGAACCGCACACACGTCCCGCCCCTGGCGGATCCACGAGATCGCCGGGGACTTCCACCTCGAGGACGTGTGGGAACTACCGACACCAGGCGGTCCCGACGATCTGCCGCACCTGGTGCGCCAGATCACGGCCGGCGCGGGCGACGGGACGACCATCTCCTCTCCCGTGTATCGCGCACTCTTCGCGATCCGCTGGAAGCTCGGGGGCATCCTCGGCTGGGACAAGTCCGGGTCCGGCGTCGGCGGACGGGTGCGGACGCTGCGCGACCGGTTGCCGGCCGACCTCCGCGACGGCCCCCGGGGGCCGGACCC
Source organism: uncultured Actinomycetota bacterium (assembly GCA_963836215.1). GTDB lineage: Bacteria > Actinomycetota > Actinomycetes > Streptomycetales > Streptomycetaceae > Streptomyces. The sequence goes on along the minus strand of CAWIIU010000005.1, from coordinate 209,374 downwards.
CCAGTCGGTTCCGTTCACCTCCGTCTACCAACTGCACGACGAATGGGCGGCCGAGTTGGCCAACCGGACCGTGCACGCGGTGATGCACATCGGCTGGGTCCCGGACGAGTCCGGTGGCTACCGCGGCCAGATGGCCGTCCTGGTCAAGCCGAACGGGCTGTTCGGCACCGTGTACATGGCAGCAATCAAGCCCTTCCGGTATGTGGGGGTGTATCCGGCGCTGTTGCGATCCATGGGACGCAAGTGGCAGGCGACTGCCGGGGAAAGAAGCGCGGGATAGCCAGTCGCGCGGAGGACGTAGCTTGACCTCTGCGAGCGAGAGTCGGCCGCCTTCCGCGCCGGCTACGGGGGAGCAGGCACGGCGAGGGGCCCGTCACGGGGGTGCGGGCCCCTCGCCCTGCCAGCCGGGTTCGGTCCCCATCTGTGGTACCCAGTGAGGAGATTGAGGATTGGCCGCACGTGCGGGAAGGATGCTCGGAGGAGCAGGAAGATGACGATTGTGCCAAGCGAGCGTCTGCATGCCGACTGGGTGCGCAACTGGCATGAGCAGGCGGACCGGGCGCTCAAAGGGCTGATGCAGTCGTTCGAGGCACGGCATGGCTACCCGCCCGATCGCAACGCGGTCACCCTCGCAACGGCCGCAAGCCACGACGCGACGGACGCGCTCGTGGAACTGACGCCGATCCCCTCGGATCTGACCACGTTGTACTGGGTCCTCGGCGAGGCCTCTCTCCCCGACGTGGACTCCGGCTACTTCATTCACTCGCCCTCTGCCGTCGCAGGGCATTTCCGCGCATACGGCTGTGTCCGAATCGAAGGGGAAGAGCCGGCTGTGGTCTTCGCCAGCGACGGCGGCGGCCATCTCTTCGCGGTGGCTGGAAGCGGGCGGGTCTGGAGGTCCGCCACTGCCTCCTGGTTCGATCAGTTCGATCTTGCCGCTGCCGACATCCGAGAGTTCCTCGAAGGACTGGGGCGGCGGATTGATGAGCAGCTGTGACCGGCATTCGGTGGCCGACAGGAACTCCGATGAAGTCCGGGTGAGGGACCCTCAGGCGTGATCGGTGTGTCCTGGGGACGCGGCAGCCTTCCCGCGACCTGCGTTTTTCCGGCCGACGGCATAGGCTCAGCGCAGGGGAACAGTTGAGCGGGAGGGGAAGAGCGATGACGGTGCAGGCGTACTGGAGTGAGCGGGCAGCGTGCCGGGACACCCACGCGGAAGACCTGTTCGCCGACTCCGCGACACAAAAGCGCGCCAAAGCGGTCTGTACGGGCTGCCCGGTGCGCATCGACTGCCTGACCGAAGCACTCGACAGCAGGGTGGAGTTCGGAGTGTGGGGCGGCATGACCGAACGCGAACGCCGGGCGGTTCTGCGCCGCCGGCCTCACGTCTCGTCGTGGCGTCAGATCCTCGAACAGTCCCAGTCGGTCGGCCAGGGTCAGTCGCGCGCGGCCGGTTGACGCGGATGAGGGAGCGGCTGCCAGGGGGGATGTCCTGCCGATGTCGCTGATTCCCATCAACTGTCTGCGGCTCAACGCCAGTTCACGCTCCGATTTGGGCGCTTGACACTCTGAGTACCAGCTCGTGCCGCCACTCTGAGGTGGGGTCCGGGGGATTGTTGCCCTCGGTTGATGTGGCTGGGGCCTACTACTAGGCTGCGACGATGGAGCCTGTGGCCGATGTACCCGAGCGCTTCGCCCAGTCTGCAGATCGGGACCAGGCGAATGACTACGACAGTTTTGCCGAGGCGTACGCTGCGGAGACCGAGAACAACCTCGTGAACGCGTACTATGCACGGCCCGCGATGTTGGCCCTCGCCGGAGACGTGGCCGGCCGTCGGATCCTGGACGCCGGTTGTGGCTCGGGCCCCCTGTGCGCCGCACTGCGCGACCGCGGTGCGGTCGTCACCGGCATCGACGCCAGTGCCGGGATGCTGGCGTTGGCCAAGCGGCGGCTGGGTGACGACGTGGCCCTGCACGTGGTCGACGTGCGCGACCGCCTGCCGTTCGCCAACGGTGCGTTCGACGACGTGGTCGCGTCGCTGGTGCTGCACTACCTGGAGGACTGGGGGCCGACGCTGGCCGAGATGCGTCGCGTACTCAGGCCCGGCGGCCGGTTGATCGCGTCGGTGGATCACCCTTTCGTGGCCTACGCGTTTCAGGACCCTCGGCCCGACTACTTTGCGACCACCAGTTATGCCTTCGACTGGACGGTCAACGGGCAGTCCGTCCCGATGAGGTTCTGGCGCAAGCCATTGCATGCGATGACCGATGCCTTCACCACCGCCGGTTTCCGCCTTGTCGACATCAGCGAGCCACAGCCCGACCCGGCCGCCCGTGAACTGTTCCCCGACGACTTCCATGACCTTTCGACCAAACCCAACTTCCTGTTCTTTGTCGTCGAGGTACCGCCGTCGGCCACCGGCTCGGACGACTAGCCAGTCGCGCACCACGAGCGGAGCCGGCGTCGGATCGAGGCGACGACCACGGTGCCGACCGGGATGGGTTGCGGTGCGTCGCCCCACTGGCCCGGGGGAACCAGCGGGGCCAGCGGGCGGCGCCCGCCCTCACCGACGAGATGGATCTTGCAGGTCAGGGCGCCCCGGGAGCGTCCGAGTCCCTCGTCGGGGCGGTGCTGCCGGTGCGCGCGAACCGCCCTACTTCTCCTGCTCTCGGCGCACCATCTCGGTGATCCAGGTGGGCGCGAACGGAGACGTGCAGCCCGCTGAAGTCGGGTAGTCCTCGAGCACCTGCAGGCGCTCGCCGATGTCGATTGCACGGGTGCGGAGCTCGGCGTGCTCGATCCCGATCTGAGCCAGGCAGTGGTTCATCGCCCACTGCAGGCGATCCGGGGCGTCTTTCATCTCCGCCTCGATGACATCGAGCAGTCCCGGGAGGTCGAGGCCCTCGGGCTTCTTCGCCACGCGTTCGGTGGTCAGCGCCCAGCCGGCGCTCGCGACCACTGGATCCGGATCGGCGGACCAGGTCAGACGCAGCTCTTCGGAGTGCGGGTTCTTCTTCACCACGTAGTTCACGAGCCAGTCGTGCACCTTGGGTGTGCGCGCCTCGCGCAGCATGGCGTCCAACTCGTCACGCCCGAAGGCCTTGGGGCGGCAGATCAGGATCGCCAGCAGTCTCGCCGCGGTGTCATCCGTCTCCCAGAGCCGGCACGCGAGATCCTGCTGCGTCTTCAGCCGCTTCGCGAGCGCGCGCAGCTTGCTGAGGTTCACACCGTGATCGTCACCGTGCTTCTCGTTCACCTCGCGTGTCTTCGGGTCCTCGAGCCCGGCCAGCTCGGCCATCACCTCGGCCACCGTCGTCTCGGTCAGCCCGGTCTCCGCCACCTCAGCCTCCTGTCCTTCACGTGCGAGACGCAGCCTACGGCGGAGTCGGCCTTCTGTCGTACACAGGTTCGGCGGCAGCGGCCCTGAGGAACAGCGCTGGGCGATACTCACGGTGGCCCTTGCAGCACGGAGCCGTGCTCGACCGATGAGATCGGCGCCTCGGTGCGGTCATAGCGCGAAGGACCACCACGAGAGAAGGGACGGACCCATGAAGCTGATGACCATCGCGAACGTCTCTGCCGACGGCGTGATGCAGGGACTCGGCGCGTCGGACGAGGACCGCAGGGGCGGATTCGAGCGCGGCGGATGGGCCCTGCCGCTGTTCGACGACGAGGCCGAGACGTTTTCCTGCACGGAACAGGGGTACGCGGGAAGCCTGCCCCTGGTGGCCAATGCGGCGGGGCACAGGGAGTGTCAGTGCGGGGTGGCAGAGTGGAATGACTGCCCGGCGGCGCCCCATCCCTGAAGCCGATGCCGTCGCCGGGCAGGTGACGCAAGTGTCGCGAGGATCGCCGACCGACGAATGCGCGCGATCGCCCGACTGCCGAGCGGTGAGCAGAGTAGCTCGGGGCTGGGCATTCACACTTTGCGTGGGGATCTGGCTGCCAGGTGGACGCCGACGGCGATCGTGCATGCGGCGACGAGTCCGGCCAGTGGCACGGCGCCGTGTCCGGCGAAGCTGGTGGTCAGCACGAGCAGCGCACCGATGGGCAGGACAAGGTTCTCCGCGGTGCCCTGCTTGAAGTGTCGTGCGTGTACCAGCCACACCGTCACCATGAAGAGTGCGGTGGGCACGGTGACGGCCAGGGAGGCCGCGAAGGTGGAGATGTGGGCATGGTGGGTGGCCTGTTCCACGGCCACTTCGATGCCGGCGCCGATCGCGGCGGCGGACCCGAGGATCACGTAGTGGCCGTAACCCCAGACGAATGCCTGCCGATTGGACGCCAGGTACTCGTGGATGGGTACGGCGAAGTAGATCCAGAACGCCGCGAAGACGATGAGCAGGCCACCCGCCGCGATCGGCAGGAGCTCGTCCAGGGCTGCGGATTCGTCCAGAGCCGACTGCACGGCCACGGTGGCGGCGGCGATGGTCTCGCCGAGCATGATGATCGTGAAGAGGCCGTAACGTTCGGCAATGTGGTGTGGATGCCAACTCGTCTGGTGGCGCCGCTCCGCGATCGCCGGCACGGCCAGTTCCGCGGCGACCAGGGGGACGAAGCCCCAGACCCACGCGGAGTCGGGCAGCAGCAACAGAGCCACCCAGGCCAGTTGCACCACGACCAGCCCTGCCGCGTACCTCAGAGCGGTGGACCTCGCGGCGCCCGTCTCACCGTGTGCGGCGCGAAGCCACTGGAAGGTGAGGGCGAAGCGCATGATCAGGTACCCCACGATGGCGACGCCGTAGTCGGCGTCGTCGAAGGCGCGGGGGACCCCGGCCGCCAGGACGAGTACACCGGCCATCTGTACGAGGGTGGCGATCCGGTAGGGGACGTCGTCGCAGTCGTAGGCGGAGGCGAACCAGGTGAAGTTCACCCAGGCCCACCAGATCGCGAAGAACACGAACAGGTAGCCGGTGATTCCGTGGCCGGGGTCGCCCTCGGCCACGGCGTGCACGAGCAGCGCTCCGGCCTGTGCGACCGCCACGACGAAACACAGGTCGAAGAACAGTTCCAGCGGGGTTGCTGCCCGGTGCGCTTCGTCGCGGCTGCGGGCCTTCATGCGGAGGAGCGGAACGACGGCCCGGCCATGACCGGCTCCCCGGGGATCCTGCTCAGTCATCAGCGCCGCGCCTTTCGCCGGTGAGTGGCTCTCCGCCAGAATGCCCCAGGAACCAGCTGCCGTGCAGGAGCCTGTCGGTCCCGAGCGCCATCCGGGCCCTTGGGGTTGTCGACCGTGCGGCTCAGGGGCCTGTACGGGTGAACGTCACGTGCGTGACTCCGCTCGGCGAGGAGGTGGCCTCGACCTGGTAGTCCTTCTCAACGCCTTCCAGTCCGTCCCAGAGGCGTACGCCTCGGCCGAGCAGGATCGGGACGACCACGATGTGCATGTGGTCGATGAGCCCGGCAGCAAGGAAGTCGCGGATCATGGTGGGACCGCCGCCGAGGCGTACGTCCTGGCCGCCGGCCGCCTCGCGGGCGGCCTCGAGCGCCTCGGCGGGCGAGGCGTCGATGAAGTGGAAGGTCGTGCCGCCCTCCATCTCGATCGACGGGCGCGTGTGATGGGTGAGGACGAAGACCGGTGTGTGGAACGGCGGGTTGGGACCCCACGCGCCCTTCCACTGCGGGTCCTCGTGCCATCCGGGGTGGCCGAACTTCCCGGCCCCCATGATCTCCGCGCCGATACCCGGACCGTACTGCTGGGCAAAGGAGTCGTCGACGCCGCCGCTGCCGCCGGGCTGCCACATCTTGGTGGTGAACATCCATTCGTGCAGCCTGTCCCCGGCATGGCCGAAATGTGCGTCGCGGCTCTGACCCTCACCGGTACCGAAGCCGTCGAGTGAGATGGAGAAGTTGTGGACGCGGGTGAGTGACATGGCTGGTGTTCCTTTCCTTCTGTTCGTCGCGCTCGTGATGGCAGTCATACGGTCACGTCGGGCGCGTTCCGCACTGCGACACGCGGCGGTTCCAGTCCCCAGCCTGCCTGTCGGACAGTGCCGAACCAGCCGACCGTCGGGAACAGTGCTCACCCGCCCTTGAAGTCGTCGGCGGTGATTCCGTCGGCGTGTCCTTCGGGCCATTGGACGAGCTCGATCAGGTAGCCGTCGGGGTCGCGCACCATGGTGACCAGCGGTTCATCGGGTCCGGCGGTCGGTCGCTCCGGATCGGCCCGGATGCCGTGGGCGGCCAGGGAGGCAATGGTGGCGTGCAGGTCGTCCGTCTTGATGGCGATGTGGTTGAGGCCGCCGGTCCCGGTGACTGGACGGGCGGGGTCGTGCGCGAGCTCGATGGTGACGAACGGGTCGTCCGGCAGCTGGAGCATGGTCAGGGTGCCGAACGGGGTGTCGGGAACGGTCCCGACGACGGTGTAGCCGAGAGCCTGGTAGAACGCGAGAGAGCGATCCGGGTCGGTGATGCGGAGGCCGACGAGCAAGGTGCGCACGGTCATCTCCCTGAGAGTCTGACGTCCGGCAGGTTCGTTGTGTCCGTGATTCAGGGTTCGACGTCGTAGAGCAGGTGCGTGACACGGTTGCCCTGGGCCACGCGGGAGGGGGTGCCGAGCCTGACGTTGTCGCCGGGTTCCATGGCGCCGAAGAACGGCCTGCCGCCACCGAAGACGACGGGTACGACGTTCATCACGATCTGGTCGATCAGGCCGAGCCGCAGTGCCTGCCCGCCGATCTGACCGGCGGCGACGTCGACGATCCGGTCGCCGCAGAACTCGCGGGCCCGAGTGATCGCGGATTCGACTCCGTCGGTGACGAACGTGAACGGTGCGGTGTCCGCATACTCCCAATCCTTCGGCGCCTCATGTGTCACGACGAAGACGTGATCACCCGCTTCCGGCACGCCGTTCCAGCCGTTCGTCTGATCGAACAGGTTCCGCCCCATGATGACCGCGCCGATGTCGGTGTAGACCGATTGCATGAAGTCCTTGGACGCCTGAGTGCTCCGCATCGCATGCCCGTCGGACTCGGACCATTTCCACTCGACATCGCCACCCGACAGCCAGTCGAACAAGGACCCGATCTGGCCGTCGTCGTCAGCGATGTAGCCGTCGGCCGATACCGCCGCGCAACCCATGATCGCCTTGCCCATGATGTCTCCTTGCGTCGCTGTCGGGGACGCTACCAGCGGCACGTTGGCTCGCGGCGTCAGTCGACGTGCGCCTGTCGCGGCCGTTCGGTCCGGCAGGGCATCGCCCGGCGCGGGGCGGGTTCGGCCCGCCCGAGCAGGGGTCCTCCTCCAGTTTCGTGTCGCCCTTGTACCCGCCGGTGAGTGCTCGGTGACCGCGCCGCGGCCCGCTGTGAGGCCGCGCTCGCATCGCGGCCAGCCTCCGCGCGTCGTGGTGGAGGAATCGCACGTCGGAGCCACGCCGACGCGCCTTGTCCTCCGCGGCCCGCAGCGCGGTGGCGGCCAGGTCCAGGCCGGTGGTGTCGAGGCCGAGGTCGGCGCACATGAGACGCCGACGCAGGCCGATGGAGCATCACGTCATTCCACAACATGGTGCCGCTGTCCACCACCGGCACACCCAGGGCATAGGTCCTCACACCCCGGCCACGAAGAAGGGCACAATCATGGGCAAGCCCGCGCTACGTCATCTGGCCATGGTGGTCCGCGACCCCGAAGCGCTCGCCGCTTTCTACTCCGACGTCTTCGACATGACCGTGTTCCACCGGGACCCGGACGGGAGTTGTTTCCTCAGCGACGGCTACTTCTCGCTCGCACTCCTCAGTCACCAGCTTGACGGCGTACGCCCGTGGGCATGAACCACTTCGGATTCCAGGTCGATGACACACGGCCGAGATCTCCGAAAGGCTGGAGTCGGCCGGCGCGCTCAAGCCGGCGGAACGGCACACCACCCGCCCCTTCGCCGAGTACCGCGCAATGGATCCGGAAGGCAATTGGTTCGACCTGTCCGCCCACGGTTTCGGCGGCCCGCCCGCACCCGAGCAGGCATCACCGGACGTCTGACAGCACCTCCACGTCCGTCTGGCGGTGGTGGTGCGGGAGGTGAGGGCCTGGGTCGCCCGCAGGCGGGTTCTCCGGCAAGCTCCACATTGAGCGCTGCCCGCTGTCCCCCTTCGCTACCCGAGGGCAGCGGGCAGAACTTCTGTGGCTTCAGCGATCCGACCGTCCGAGACGCATGGTCGCAGAGAGAGCCAGTCCGTCCGGTCCCGCTGCTCTCTCGAAGCCTCGGTAACATTCCTGCTCATGGACGTGATCGCGGGAAACGAGATGATCGCCATTCCGCCGGGGCAGGTAATGCTGTCGGATCGGCGGACGCAGCGTAGTTGGTCGGTCGACCTTGCGCCCTACGAGCTCGCGGCCTTCTCGGTCACCCAGGCGTTGTATGCACAGATCACCGACCAGAGGCCGAGCGCCGCCCATGGGGGCCAACTGCCCGTCGAAGGCGTTTCCTGGTGGGACGCGGCGCGGTTCTGCAACGACCTCTCCCGCCGCGACGGGTTTGCGCCCGCCTACCACCTCCGCGCCGGCAGTGAAGACATCGAGTGGGACACATCCGCTGACGGGTACCGACTGCCGACCGAAGCCGAGTGGGAGCACGCCTGCCGTGCCGGGACGACCGGGCCGCGTTACGGAGCGCTCGACGAGATCGCCTGGTACCGAGGCAACTCGCACGAGCGCATCCACGACGTGGGCGGAAAACGCCCCAATCCGTGGGGTCTTCACGACATGCTCGGCAACGTCTGGGACTGGTGCTGGGACCTCTACGACGCCGAGGTCTACGGCACCTACCGGGTGCTCCGCGGCGGGGGCTGGTTCGACGAGCACTGGAGCTGCCGGGCATCCGCGCGGCGCCGCAGCCACCCGACCTACACGGTCGACGACGTAGGATTCCGCGTCGCGCGTTCCGTCGCCTGACGAGCCTGGGCTACTGCAGGATCAAAACGGCTGGCTGCACACCGGGTTCGGGCCGCCGCCGCGCAGGCTCTCCGATACCGAGGAGCCGCACGCCGACCAGTATTGCCGTTTCAGCGACACGAAAGCCGACCCAGGTCGCCCTGACGTCGCTCGCGACGCCATGAACGGAGCCGGCCGGGACTACTGTCCGCGAGCCGGCTGGTTGGCGATCAGCAGGGTGGTGTCGGCCGGGCGGAACCCGAGGCGGGCGTAGAGGCGGGCCACCGAGTCCTCGGCATAGGCGAGCATGACGGTGCGTACACCGTGGTCGCGGGCGTGGGTGGCCAAGGCCACGGTGACTGCAGCGCCGAGTCCCTGGCGGCGGGCAGTGGGGAGGGTGCAGATTCCGCCGATCTCGGTGGTGTTGTCGGCCGGATGGTAGTGGCCTGCGGCCAGCGGAGTGCCGTCCGGAGCAAACGCAGCGACCAGTGTCTTGTGGCCGGCGCGGAGTGATGGGCGGATCGTTGCGACCGTGCCGTCGGCCGCGAGCTTCTTCGCCGCCACCGCCAGTTCGGTGCGGCCAACCGGTCCCACAGCTGTGCCTTCTGCTGCGAAGGCCAGCCCGGGGAGGGCGAGTACGGCGGGCAGAGCGGGGTCGTCGGCAGACAGGGCCCGGATCGTGACGTCTTGGGGGAGGGGCTGCGAGGGCAGCGGGTGGTCCGGGTAGAGGACCATGAGCGGGCGTTCGGCGACCGCGAGTTCCGCTTCCTCGATACGGCTGCGCAGCGAAGGTGTCACCTCGGCGAGCCACTCGAAAGACTCCGGGACGCCGAGCTCGCGCTGCCGGGCCCGCACCAGAGCGATGTCGACGGCGGTGGCAGGCGCAGAGGTTGCCGAGGCGGGGCGAGCATGATGGGGGCCGCCGTAGTACGGGGCGCCCGGCTCCTTCCGTACGAACAGGCGCAGCGGACCGAACTCTTCGGCTTCGGCGAACAACAGCGGCACGGTTGCGTAGTAGCGCTCTACGCGGTCAAGCAGGGACGACTCACTCATACGCACATCACATCACGGTGGCTTCCGCCCCGTTCGGCGAGGAAGCGCCTCTGAGTCGGAGCAGGAGGAGTGCGATGTCGTCGGTGTGCTGGCCTGTGGGCCAGTTGTGGTGCACGAGCCGCTCGATCAGGTGATCCAGGTTGACGTCGTCGGCCTGTGCGAGGTGCTGGACGAGGCCGAGGGTGCTTTCGTCCGGATCCGCTCCCGGGGTTTCGACCAGGCCGTCCGTGTAGAGAACGAGGAGCGCTTCGGTCGGCAGCGTGAGGCGGGTGACGGGATAGGGGACATCGGCATCGATGCCCAACAGCGGTCCCGGCGGGACGTCCAGGACGTCGGCGACATGGTGTCGGAGCAGGAGTGGTGGTGGGTGGCCTGCGCTGGCGATCTCGAGCCGGCGGTCGGCGATGTCGAGGTGGGCGTAGAGGCAGGAAACGAGCAGGTCGGGTTCGAGGTCGGCCAGGACGCGGTTGGTGCCGGAGAGTACCTCGTCGGGAGGTGCGCCGGCAGTGGCGTGCGAGTGCACGGCGGTACGTACCTGCCCCATGAGCGCGGCCGCGGTGACGTTGTGGCCTTGGACGTCTCCGATGACGGCGGCGACGGTGGTGTCGGTCAGGCGGATGAGGTCGTAGAAGTCGCCCCCGATTTCCATGCCATGAGCGGCCGGCAGGTATCGGGCGGCGACGTCGAGTCCGGTGAAGGTGGGAATGGTGCGAGGCAGCAGGGCCTGTTGGAGAGCGTGGGCGAGATCGTGCTTCGCATCGTAGAGGCGAGCGCGGTCCAGCGCCTGGGCGACGAGGCCGGCAAGTGAGGTCAGTACTGCGCGTTCGTCGGCCGTGAATCGATGCGGGTGGTCGTACGACACGATGCAGCACCCGACCGGCCGTCCGGAGATGACCAAGGGGAGGAAGGCCCATGCCTGCTTGTCGCTGATCTGCGGAGCCTGGGGGTAGAGGCGTGCCATCTCCTGCGGATCGGAGAAGAAGGAGGGGAGGCCGCTGGTCAGTACCTGGCCGGCGGGGGTCAGGTCCGTGGTCAGCGGCAGGCCGTCGAGGCGTGTGATGGTCTGTGGGTCGTAGCCGCGGAATCCGGTGATCTTCAGGCGGCCGGCATCGGCCGCGGACAGGACGAGGCCTTGCGCGCCGAATGCGGGAAGAATCTGGTCGGCGACCAGATCGACGACGTCCTGCACGCCGACGGCCTCGGTGAGCGCGGCGGCGAGGTGCATCATCTGGTAGAGGCGCCCTACGGGTGTACTCGGTGCCTTCTTCTGGGCAGAGCGTTCCTCCAGCTCCTGAGTCGGCTGCTGCCGACCGGGACGACCGGGTGTGATGCGGACGCTGATGCCGCTGGCGTCCGGGTAGAGCTGGAAGTCGAGCAGGCAGTCCGGCGGACGCAGAGCTGTGAAGGAGACCGGTTCGCGACTGATGACCGCGGTGCGATACCGGTCCTCGTGGACCGGATCGTCCAGCCAGGGCAGTGACTGCCAAGGGAGGGTGCCGAGCAGCTGCTCCGCCCGGCAGCCCAGCAGCCGGGCGGCGCCGGCAGTGAGGAAGGTGATGCGGCCTTCCAGATCGAGTGAGAGGGCGCCCCCGGGCAGGCGCTCCGCGAAGTCTGCGGCGGCGAGCAGCCGCTGTTCGGAGCGGAGGGGGCCAGGATGAACGGGGATGCTGCGCGGCTGCTCCGGGAGTTCGATGGGGTGAGCCGTGTCGTCCAGCAGCCGGGCGACGCGGCGAGCGTGACTGGCGATGTGGGTGCGCTCGCGGTTCGTGATGTCAGGGGGATGGCTGGACGGCCACCACAGCAACAGCACACCGGCGCAGCCACGGCCCACGAGGAGCGGGGTGGCGGCGACAGCGAACCGGTACGGCAGTGCCGCGGCGGTTCGCGGGTAGAGGCGGGCCATTTCCTCCTGACCGCCCACCCAGACGAGACGCTGCTCGCGAACGGCGTCAGTGACCGGGAGGGGAGCCGCCTTGGGCACTCGCCACCAGGGCCCGACGATCTCGAGCGGCATGCCGCACAGCACGGTCAGGACCAGAACCTGCTCGTCCGCGTCGAGAAGGTACACGGCGCCGGCGGAGGCGCCGGTGCGGTGCACCGCCGTGGTCAATGCCGTGTCCAAGAGGTCGTCGAATGACCGGCCATCCTCTGCCGTGCTCATCGGATGGTCCCTGCCGTGTCCCGGCCGGAGCCGCGGTGGACGCAACGGGCGCGGGTGGCCTTCCCTGGGGAGAACGAAGACGTGGCGCTACGAGGCAGCGGCGCTGTTGCAGGCCGCTCGCTCGCGGTGCGGCGCGCTGCATGGGTCCGCCTCGACGCCTGGCGGTGGTCCGGGCCGTTCTGGTGCCGGGTATCGCGTGCGTCCGACCGGCGGGCCGTGCACCAGAGACAGTCAATAGGGCCCATACACGGACAATACGCTCGCCTGTCCCGCGACGGAGTGCGAGGCGGGAACCGCAGGCAGGGGCCCGGTGCGCCGCTGGATGGCGCCTCGCGATCCGCGCATCACACCTGGCGAGTCCCGTCGGCTACGGCATGCGGCCCGACTCGGTGGCCTCCTCAACAGTAGGGCTCTCCCGTGTGAAACCGCCGTGGCTCGGCAGGTCACGCAGGCCGGCGAGGGGTGCTGAGCCAGTCCTTGTAGTGGGTGGGGGCCAAGCGTGCGTCGGGACCTGCGACCAGAACGTCACCGTCGATGGCCGCGAACATGCCCGCCTGCTGGTCGGTGACGACGGTGCGGTTGTCCTGTCGGGTCGACAGCGTGAGGCGGCCGAGCTCGTCCAGAGTGAAGACGTCGGGGCCGGCGACGTCGAGCGCGCCATGGAGCGGCGGGGCGGTGGTGGCGTCGGCGAGGGCGTCCGCGACATCGGCTGCCGCGATGGGCTGGATCGGGGTCGAGGGCAGCCGGACGGTTCGGTCGTCGGCGGTCCAGGACATGACCGCGTCCATGAACTCGAAGAACTGGGTGGCGCGCACGATCGAGTACGGCGTGGGTCCTGACCGGAGCAGCTCTTCCTGGAGCGTCTTCGCGCGGTAGTAGTCCAGCTGCGGCACCTGGTCGACTCCGACGATGGAGAGGATGACCTGATGGCTCACGCCCGCGCTCTCGCCCGCGGCCAGCAGGTTCCGCATGGTGGTGCGGAAGAAGTCCGGGGAGGCTTCGTCGAACGTGGGGGAGTTCGTCACGTTGACGACCGTGTCCGCCCCGTCGAGCGCGTGGTCGAGCCCCGCGCCGGTGAGCAGGTCGACTCCGGTCGACAGGGATGAGGGCGTCACCTCGTGTCCGGCCTCGCGGAGTCGTGAGACGAGGTGGGAGCCGATCAGCCCGGTGCCTCCGATGACAGTGATCTTCATGATCGTGCCCTTTCGTGAGCCGAGCGCAAACTCGGATATCCGATGTCCGAGATAATACTCGGATAGTCTGTGTCCGAGTCAAACGGGAGGGTGCATGAAACTGTCCGGTGGCGTGGAGTGGGCGCTGCACTGCTGTGTGGTCCTGACCGCGGCAGTCGAGCCGGTCCCGGCTGCCCGGTTGGCGCAGCTGCACGACGTCTCACCCAGCTACCTGGCCAAGCAGATGCAGGCCCTGTCCCGGGCGGGCCTGGTGAAGTCCGTGCAGGGCAAGACAGGTGGATACGTACTGACCAGGGCTGCCGCCGAGATCACGGTCCTGGACGTGGTGCAGGCGGTCGACGGGGCGAGCCCGGCATTCGTGTGCACCGAGATCCGCCAGCGGGGTCCGTTCGGGACGCCGCCCCAGGACTGCACGAAGCCGTGCCCCATTGCCCGCGCGATGGCCGCCGCCGACGACGCCTGGCGAGCGTCGCTGCAGGGTGTCTCCGTCGCGGATCTCGTCGGCACGGTGGAACAGGACAGCGGGCCCGAAGCTCTGCCCAGTATCGGTGAGTGGCTCAACTCTGCGAGCGGCTCTCAGGCTTGAGGGGCGCTATGTCCGGACCGTTGCCGGGTTGTGCAGGTGTCCTCAGGCCGTGACATGCGAGGCGCACGATCTCCCGCCTACGACCGCATGCAGCCGATCATTCGTCAGAGTTCGGGGTCCCGGGCGAGCAAGTCCCCTAACAGGCCCGGGAGTCGCCGCACCCGTATCGCACGCCGTACGACCGCCTGACCGACCTGCCGTTCGCTCAGGCGGCACCGCGCCCCGCCGCGACCCGCCCCATCGTCAGCGCCAGACGCCGCACCCGGCGCCAGTCCATCGGTGGGGCGCCGCGCGGCACGCCGGGGCGGTGCCGCGGCACGCGCACGCGCAGAGCGCCCTTTGCGAGGCGACAGTGCACGGGGGTCGGCAACATCAGGGCCTCGCCGTCGACGCCGACCGGGATGAGCGGAGCGTCGGCGTCGATGACGACCTCTCGGGCGGTGGCCGTGGTCAGCCCGCGGCCCTGCCCGCCACGCAGCAGGAGCTCCGTGGCTTCGGCGGCGTTGCCGACGCCGACACCGAGCACCCCCAGCTCGCCGGAGTCCAGTCGCTGTCGGCGCCCCAGTCCTGCCGAGTCGCCCCTCTCATAGGAGTTGTTGCTCACCAGCACGGCCTGGGGGCCGTCCATGGTCAGTGAATCGGCACGGACACGCAGCCGCGCGCCGCTGTGGTGAGTGAGCAGATCCGGCAGCATCTCCAGGATCGTGCGGGCCTTGTCGTCGCGATAGGCGGGACTCTGCACGACCTCCGCGTACACGCCGAACGAGGCGTTGTTGATGAACACCTGGCCCGCACTGACGTCCGCAGGCTCTCCCGCATGTAGGTGACCGAGGTCGACGCGCAGTTCGACGCCGTCGGTCAGGGCATCCAGGCACCGGGAGGGATCCTCCCGGTCCAGGCCCAGATCCATGGCGAAGTGGTTGCGCGTGCCGGCACTGATCACCATGAAGGGAATGTCGTGCTCTGCGGCCACAGCGGCGACCGAGGCCTGCGTCCCGTCGCCGCCGGCGACGCCGAGCAGATCGGCTCCTCCTTGGACGGCCCGCCGTGCCAGCTCGACCACATCCTGACGATGGGCCGGATCCAGCACGACGACCTCGGCACCAAGGGCCCTGGCTCGCTGGGCCAGGTGGAACTTCTCGACCTTTCCACCGCCTGAGAGCGGATTCATGATCAGGAACGGACGTTCGGCGCGGCCGACCGTGTGCTCCGGCATGCTCGGCGAGGTGTCTTCGGCAAGTGCGGCCCTGCCGGCGGAAACGGCCAGCGCCCAGAGGCCGAGCGAGACCAGCACTACCCACAGCAGTCCGGCGGCCGTGTACAGAAGCAGGACGCCGAGCGGCGCGGCTACCACCAGCAGTGCGGCCAGCACCCTGATCCAGCCGGTGTGGGTGAGCATCCACCACACGCCGGCCGCGGTGAGCGCAAGACCTGCCCATCCCACCCCCATGAGCAGGAGGCTTCCGAGCCCGGCGAAGATCACCAGCACCAGAAGCGCCGCTGTACCCGCCGCGAGGGCCAGACGGGCCGTCCAGCGCCTGCTCATGGGGCAACCTCCCGCCGCTCCACCGGCTGCCGGACAGGATCGCGAGCTGCGTGCCGGGAAGGCCGGCTTCCTGCGGACATGAACGTTCGCAGGCATCCACTTCAGGGTACGAGCGGTCACCCTGCGCGGCATACCAACCGTGGCCGCCTGATCGACGGCAGGGGATGCAACGCGGTCAGCTCATGGGGGCGCGGGGGAGTGGCCGGAATGCACTGACGGCACCGTCCGCTACAGCGTCGGGTTGCGAGAGGTGGACGGAGTGGCTCCCCGTCACCTACACACTGGCCGACCGCTCGTCCACGGCCCGCTGGGCGGGCTCGCCCGGTGTGGCAGCCCGCGACAGGCTGCGCGTATCCCTTGACAGGTATATACCTGGTGAGGAATATAGGTGCCATGTCCGTCGATACGTTCTCCGTGCTCTCCGAACCGACCCGGCGCCGGATTCTCGACCGGCTCCTGCAGGCCGACAGCAGCGTGAACGAACTGGTCGAGGCGCTCGACGTCAGCCAGCCCACGGTGTCCAAACAGCTGAAGGTGCTCAGGGAAGCCGGTTTCGTCACCTGCCGCACGGAGGCGCAGCGGCGGATCTACCGCATTCACGCAGGTCCCTTCCAGACACTCGACGACTGGCTTCAGCCCTATCGCGCCCTGTGGGACCGACATCTCGACGCTCTCGAGCGCCACCTCGACAACCTGGAGCAGACATGACCCCCGACGCATACCACCCGAGCCCGCTGGCCCAGGTCGACTGCGCGGCAACGGAAGACCGGTGGACGCTGGTCTTCACCCGCGACCTGCGCCACCCGCCCGAGAAGGTGTGGGCCGCTCTGACCGAACCCGAACAACTTGCCGCGTGGGCGCCCTACACCGCTGACCGCAACCTCTCCGAGTCGGGCGACGCCACGATCACGATGATCGACGACGAGAAGCCCCAGGACATGGCGGCCGAAGTCCTGCGCGCCGAACCACCGACGCTGCTGGAGTACACCCTCGGCACCGACCTGCTGCGCTGGGAACTGGTGGCCACCGACACCGGTACTCGGCTGACACTCCGGCACACCCTTGAGGACCGCGACTGGATCCCGAAGGTCGCGGCCGGATGGCACCTCTGCCTCGACGTGGCCGAGAAGCTGCTCGAAGGGCACCCGATCCCGCCGATCCGCGGCGCCGCGGCAGTCGACTTCGGCTGGCCCGAACTCAACGATCAGTACGCGCAGAAGTTCGGCATCCCCAATACCGGCCTGCCGAGCACCTGAAGGGTGCGGACGAGGCGACCTGATCGATCGGCGCAAACTGCATGGCTCAGGGGCAGCGTTCCGGCGGCGCGGCTGTCTGCCTTCGGCCTCGCGCCCGCGTCCGCCCGCGCACGCGTCGCCCAGAGCCTCGTCGACGACGTCACCGCCCGCGGCAACCACCTCAACACCGGTGCGCTGGGCTCCAGCGTGCTGCTCCCGGCCCTGTCCGCCGAGGGACACCCGGACGTCGCCCACGCCATCGCCACCCAGCGGACCTGTCCGAGCTGGGGCTACTGGTTCGACCACGGCGCCGACACCATGTGGGAGATGTGGGAACTCGACTCACGCTCGCGCGACCACTACTTCCTGGGCACGGTCACGCAGTGGCTCTACGAGAACGTGGCTGGTCTGCGCCCCGGCGACGCGGGCTACCGCACCTTCACCGTGCGCCCCGACGCCCGTACCGGAGTCGACTGGGCGCGCACATCGATCCGTACGGTCCGGGGCCGTGCGTCCGTCGACTGGGCGCGCTCCGGGGGCCGTCTGCGTCTCGTGGTCGAGGTCCCGGTGGGCGCGGAGGCCGAGGTCCATGTCCCGGCGGCCCGCCGGGCGGACACGACCGCGGCGCGCGGGGCGGCCTATGTGCGGGCCGAGCGCAGTCATGTCGTCTACCGCGTGCCGCACGGCAGGTGGGAGTTCACCGGACGGCCGTGACGACCGGTCCCCGTCGGACGCGCGTCAGCACCTAGGCTGACCTCCTGGATCACATTCCCACGGGGGGACGGATGGGACGGCAAAGGGGCTCGCTGCGGGCGGCCTGTGTGGCGGTAGCGGTGGTTCTCGCAGGGGGAGTTGGCTGCTCGGGAGAGGAGCCGGCTGCCGGCTCGGAGATGTCGGCCAAGGCCCGGTCCTACCTGGTGGCGGCGCTGGACATCATGGAAGAGAACTCGCTACTGCGTCATGAGGTCGGCTGGGCGGAGTTGCGCCAGGAGGCGTTCTCACAGGCCGACGGTGCGCGGGAGCCCGCGGATGCGTACACAGCCATACATACAGCAGTCGGTGCCATGGGCGATGGGCACAGCCGGTTCCTCGAACCCAAGGAGGCCAGGGAGACGCTCGAGGCATCGGTGGAAACGTTCGAGGGTTTGGAGGGACGTCCGTTGGCCGATGGCGTCGGCTACGTGTCCCTACCCCGAGTTGTGGGATCGGACAAGACCATCGAACGATACGTGCAACAAGGCAGAGCCGCAGTTGTCAGGGCCCATGGCACGGGAGCCTGCGGCTGGGTGATCGACCTGCGCGACAACACGGGCGGGAACATGGCGCCGATGCTTGCTGTCGCGGCGCCGGTGTTGGGAGATGGCAACGTCGGAGCATTCGTCGATGCCGATGGCAAGAAGACCGCCTGGACGGTTCGCAAGCGGGTCCCGCACTTCGATGGATACGATCGTGACTTCGGGTCCGGTCCTTCAGTGGGCGACGGCCATTCGCCCGTGGCCGTACTCACCAGCCGCAGAACGGCGAGTTCCGGTGAAGCGATCGCCGTGGCCTTCCGCGGACGGCCGCACACGAGGTCGTTCGGCGAGAGCACGCACGGCGTCCCCACAGGCAACGAAAGCCATCGCATGCCTGACGGAGCGATCCTCAATCTCACCGAGGTGAAGGACGCAGACCGTACCGGCCGCACGTATGACGCCCCGATACCACCGGACGAGGAGATCCTTGACGACCACCGCGGCAGGGGAACCAGCCGGGACCGCATCCTGGTTGCGGCTACCGACTGGCTGACCGAACAGCCTGCGTGTCGGGCCCTCAGGTCGCGAGCTGAGCAACCGTGACCGAGCCGCTGGTGAGGGGCCGTCATGAGCAGCCGCTGGGTCAGTCGACGTCGGCGTAGTAGGCGCCGGCCCGGGCGTCTGCGAAGAGGGTGAACTGTACGTGTGGCTCGCCGGCGTCTCTGACGTCCACTTCGACGGGTTCTGCGTCGACGAGGACGTAGTCGCCGTAGTTCTCGAAGTCACCGGGGGCATCGGCGACTCCGATGTGGATGGGTGTCTCGTCGGGAACATCTGCGAGTGCTTCGCGCAGGCGCGCGGCGGTCCACACCTGCGGTGTGTGGTCGAACATGTCAGCCATGCGGCGAGAGTAGAACCATGGTGCCCAGGATCACGGCACGCCGCGCCGCGCGCAGGAGGCTGAGGGCCTGCGGCCCTCACTTGAGGCTGCCATGCACCGCCACCTGCTGCCGCATGCCTGCTGCCGTCAGGGTGCCGGCTCGGGACGGGTCACAGTCGGATGACGACCAGGGCGGTGTCGTCGGTATGGCCGGTGGGGGGAAGGAGGTCGGCCAGGAGGGCGTCTGCCAGGGCTTCGGGGTCGTACTGCTGGTGGCTGGTGAGAGAGTCGGCGAGGCGGGCCAGGCCGGTGTCGATGTCCTCGGTGCGGCGTTCGATCAGGCCGTCGGTGTACAGGACGAGGGTGGCGCCTTCGACGAGGGGCGTGCGGGCCTGAGGGCGGGGCACGTGTTCGGGCCGGGCACCGAGCGGCGGGTCGGTGGCCTGGTCGAGGAAGATCACGGTGCCGTCGGGGTGGAGCAGGGCGGGCGGAGGGTGGCCGGCGCAGCTGTAGGTGATGGTGTGGCTGTCCCAGTCGATGAAGGTGGCCACGACGGTGGTCGACTCGGCGCCCTCGACGAAGCGGGCGTACAGGCCGAGAGCCTCCAGTGCCCGGGCCGGCCCGGGGGCGACGCGGCAGGCCGCGCTCAAGGCACTGCGCAGCTGTCCCATGACGCAGGCAGCGGCGAGGCCGTGTCCGACGACGTCGCCGACGGCAACGGCGAGGGTCTTGCCGGGCAGGTCTACCAGGTCGTACCAGTCGCCGCAGACATTCAGCGAGCCGATGGCGGGCTGGTAGCGCACGGCCGCCCGATGGTGGCCGAGGGGCCTGGGGGGTGGCAGCATCGCCGCCTGGAGGGCAAGGGCTGTGTCGCGTTCGTGGGCGTGCGCCGTGCGCAGCCGTTCGTTGACCTCCTGCAGTTCGCGGGAGCGGGTATAGAGTTCGGCCTCCAGCGTGCGGGCCGGGCCGTCGCCGCCCGGGCCGCCGCGGGCGCGGATGAGTTCGGTGACTTCCTCAACCCGGTGCACGATGAGCATCACCTGCCCGTCGGGGCCGAGGACGGGTGCGTTGACCGGGCTCCAATAGTGTTCCTGCCAGTGGCCGGGCCGGTGGGCATCCTCGATGTCGTAGCGGAGCAGCGCCATCGTGTCGCGCTCGCCTGTGTCCGCCACCCGAAGCATCGACTCCCGCGTCTCCCGCATGCCGGCCGCGGCCGGGTCGTTCGGGTTCTCGGGGAAGACGTCAAAGATGTAGCGGCCCAGCAGCTGCTCGCGGGTGCGCCCGGCCAGCCGTAGGAAGTCGTCGTTGGCGTCGGCGTACACCAGGTCAGGGGTGAGCAGTGCCACCATGCCGGGCAGGGCCCGGAATACCGCTGCGTAGTCGATCTGCGGTTCCCTCATCTGTTGCCTGCCTGCCCTGCGCCAAGCGTCACTGTGCCGTTCCACCATAGGAGCGAACACGCCACGGGGCCCGGGCAATGCTCCCTCCGTGGCCCGGCAGCCCTGCATCGCCGACGAGCGGCGAAACCTGTTGGGGGCGACTTTCCCCCGTACCCGGGCACACGGCGAGACTCAGAGCTGCACGCCTGCAGCATGTGCACCCGGCACCGTGGCCGTCCATGCTGAAGGCTGACGCCGCCGATCTCCCGAGACGCGGGTGAAGGTGCGTGACCCGCGTGCTCGTGTTCCGTTGTACCGGGGGACCGAGGTAATGCACAGAGGAACCCCCGGCAGCGTCGCCGGGGGTTCTGTGCTGTCCGCCCGGTCCCGGCCTCATCCCCGTCCCGCCGTCCGACGAAGGAAACCGCTGTGACCGACGACGAGATTCTTCTCGGACTCGCACTGACCGTGGTGCTCGCCACCGGATCGCAGATCCTGGCGAACAAGCTGCGTGTCCCGGCGCTGATCCTTCTGCTGCCCGCCGGCTTCGCCGCCGGTGCGCTGACCGACGTCATCCATCCGGACCAACTGATGGGGCCGAACTTCTCCGCCCTGGTGTCGCTGGCCGTCGCCGTGATCCTCTACGACGCGGGCCTGGGACTCAACCTCCGCAATCTCACCGGTCGCACCCGGTGGATCGTGGGCAGACTGCTCATCCTCGGTGTGCTGCTCACGTTCCTGATCACCTCGGCGGTGGCGCCGGCGATGTTCGACATGCCGCTCAGAGTGGCGGCGATGCTCGGCATGATCCTCGTCGTCTCCGGACCGACCGTCGTCGGCCCCCTGCTCGACTTCGTGCGACCGTCCGACAAGGTACGACGCATCCTCATCTGGGAGGGGACGCTGACCGACCCGATCGGCGGCATCCTCGGGGCACTCGTCTTCCACGCCATCGCCACGACGCACCGCATCGACATCGGCCGCGGTTACCAGCTGGGCCAGTTCGCCATCAGTCTGGCCGTCGGTCTGGTCGGCGGAGCAGTGGGAGCCGCGTTGCTGTGGCTGACACTGCGCACCCTGCGGCTCGGCGAGACCCTGGGCACGCTCGCCCAACTCGCCACCGTGATCGTGGTATCGGCGGGCTGCGACATCGTGCGGGACGACACGGGTCTCATCGCCGCGATCGTCACGGGACTGACCGTCACCAACATCCGCGGCTTCGACATGCCCGCGCGGCGTCCCTTCTTCGAGACCCTGGTACAGCTGATCATCGGGCTGTTGTTCGTCTCCATCTCCTCCACCGTCACCCCGTCGTCCCTGGTGCCCGTACTCCTTCCCGCGCTGGCCCTCATCGCGATCCTCGTCCTGGTCGTACGTCCGCTGGTCGCCTACCTGGCGACGGCACACTCGGGTCTGACCCGAGGGGAGAGGGCCTTCGTCGGATGGATGGCCCCGCGCGGCATCGTCGCTGCGGCAACCGCATCGGCCTTCGCCGCGAGCCTCGTGGACCGGGGAGTGGATGGAGCCGCCAGGATCCTTCCGGTCACCTTCCTGGTCATCGTAGGAACGGTCCTGCTCTACGCACTGAGCGCAGCACCCGTGGCGAGGCGGCTGGGGGTCGTCAAGCCGTCCGGCACACGCCTCCTTCTGGTGGGCGGCGAACCGTGGGTGGTCGACATGGGGAAGGCCCTGCGGTCCGCCGGGCTCGACGTCCTGATGTGGGCGGGGCTCGACGAGGAGCGGGAACGGATCAAGGACGCCGGCATCGCGCTGGCCAAGGGGGATCTGCTGGCCACGGCCACCAACCCCGGGGCGCGGCTGGAAGGGGTGACGGCCGTGTTCCTGGTCACCGACGACGATGATTTCAACGCGCTCGCCTCGGTGGTGATGCAGGACAACGTCGAGGGCCCCGTCTACCGGGTCGGACCACCGCACGAGAGTCATGGAGTCGTCGCTCCGTACACCGGCGGCGACATCCTTTTCGGCACCGCGCTGGTCCGTCACGTCCTGGCGGCTCGCTACCTGCAGGGCGCCCGGTTCCTGGTGCAGCCCGCCTCATCCCCGGTGCCGCCGGACCACGACACACTCTTTGTGGTGCGGGCCGACCACCAGCTGGAGCCGGTGACCGCGAAGCAGTCGGTCACCCCGCAGGCAGGCGACAGCGTCGTCCTGCTGGGCCCTGCTCTCCCCGGGCGGTAGACCTCACACCACCGGTCAGGTGAGCCAGTTGACCGGCGCGCTGAGCGGACCACTCGGTCAGCCCAGGCACGGAACACCAGCGCGGGTCGGGTTGCGTGCGAGGCCGCCGCCCTGCCGCTGCGCCCCGCCGGGAACGGCTCTAACGTGATGGGAAGGCCGTCCCGCGCCGGATATGGAGGGTGCCCTGTGCCGTACTGCCGAGCACCCTTCCCCGCGAGGAAAGAGGGCCGCGCGTGCGGGCCGTGATGCCCTGGGCGACCGCGTTCAGGGCGCGGCAGTACGCAAAGGCGAGCCTGTGGATCGTGCCGCTGCTCGGACTCGTACTCGGAGTCGTTCTCGCAGAATGCGCAATTTCCGCGGACAACGATGACTGGCCGCCCAGTGGCTGGCGCTATTCCGCGACCACGGCGAGCGGAGTGCTCAGTGCCATCGTCGGTGCGATGGTGGCGCTGCTCGGGTTTGTCGTGACCATCGGCGTTCTCGTCGTCCAGCAGGCGACCGGGACCCTGTCCCCGCGATACATGCGCCTGTGGTACCGGGACCGTCTGCAAAAGACGGTACTGGCCACCTTCACCGGGACCTTCGCGTTCGCGTTCTCCTTGCTGCGCAGCATCGAGGCGAACTCCGTCCCCGACCTCGGAGTCACACTGGCCGGCGCGGCCGTGGCAGTCAGTCTGTTGCTCCTGCTGGTGTATCTCAACCGGTTCACGCACAACCTCAGGCCCGTGGCCATCGCCGACCTCGTGGGACGCATGGGGAAGAGCATCTTTGTCCACGGGTCCACGGCAATCCGCCACTCAGCGCCGAGCCAGGACTGGTCCACACCGTCCGCCGACCCGCTGTTGCGTATCCGCACCACACGCGGTGGGGCCATCCAGGCGGTCAACGCAGCCGGGCTGGTGGCGGAGGCGGCGCGCCACGACTGCGTCATCGTCGTGACCCATCTGATCGGGGACTTCGTGCCGCCGGGAAGCGTCCTCGTCGAGGTCCATGGCGGCACGTCGGCACCCGACCCGGAACGGGTGACCGGTCTCATCGCCCTCGGCGTCGAACGCACCATCGAGCAGGACCCCGCCTTCGCCCTGCGGATTCTTGTCGACATCGCCATCCGGGCACTGTCCCCGGCCGTCAACGACCCCACGACCGCGGTGCAGGTGCTCAATCACATCGAGTCGTTCCTGCACATGGCGGGCGGTTCGCCACTGCCCGGCCGGTATGTGCTGGCCGACAGCCATGGCCGGTCGCGGCTCGTGCTGGTGGGGCGTGACTGGGAGAACTACCTCCAGCTCGCCGTCTCCGAAATCCGCGACTACGGAGCATCATCCGTGCAGATCTGCCGACGGCTCCGCGCACTGCTCGAAGGCCTCCTCGAGACCCTGCCGCCGGAGCATCTTCCGGCGGTTCGGACCCAGTTGGAGCTGCTCCAGGAATCGGTCGAGCGTGCCTTCACCGACCCGGCCCGACGTGCCGTCGCGGAGACGGCGGACCGTCAAGGTCTCGGTGCGCAGTACCGGGCACCGGGCTGAGGGCATCACCGCGCAGGGTGGGCGTCGGCGTTCACGAGACCGACAACAGTGCGAAGCGGGTCCCGGTCACGTCGGCGGGGCCTCACTCCCCGCTGTTCTCCTGTCGGGTGAGGTTCACACCGGTGTTCGGGTCGAAGACATGGATCCTGGACGTGTCGACCCACAGCTCGGCCCGGCTCCCCTCGCGGACCCCCGTCTGCGTGCTCAGTCGCGTGACGATCTGATGTCCGCTCGCCCCCGAGTCGGCGACGCCCGAGTCGGCGGCCAGCTCCGCCAGTTCCGACGTGGCCGCCGGCCGCCAGTCCTCGTCGGTGAAGTGGGCGTACACGTCCGAGCCGAGCGACTCGACCACATCGACGGTGACGGTGAAGGTCGTCCCCGGCCGGTCCGGGTCGACGAGTGCGGCGTCCTCGAAGGCTTCCGGCCGCAGGCCGACGATGAGTTCTCGCGGCGCGTTCTGGCGCTCCAGGCTCCGGCGCGCCTCATCGCTCAGCGGGATACCGCCGACGAAGGTGCGCAGTACGTTCTCCTCCAGCTCGGCGTGGAGGAAGTTCATCGCGGGGGAGCCGATGAACCCGGCGACGAACAGATTCCGCGGCTCGTCGTACAGATGTTGCGGCGTGCCGACCTGCTGGACGAGGCCGCTGCGCATGACCACGACGCGGTCTCCGAGTGTCATGGCCTCGGTCTGGTCGTGGGTGACATACACGGTGGTCGTGCCCAGTCGCTGCTGGAGCCGGGAGATCTGGGTGCGCATCTGCACGCGGAGCTTGGCGTCCAGGTTGGAGAGCGGCTCGTCCATCAGGAACGCTTTGGGGCTGCGGACGATGGCGCGTCCCATGGCGACGCGCTGGCGCTGTCCGCCCGAGAGGTTCGCGGGCTTGCGGTCGAGATGGTCCGTCAGATCGAGGATGCGGGCCGCTTCCTCCACCTTGCTGTTGATGTCCGCCTTGTCGACCTTGGCCAGGCGCAGGGCGAAGCCCATGTTGGCCCGCACGGTCATGTGCGGATAGAGGGCGTAGCTCTGGAAGACCATGGCGATGTCACGGTCCTTGGGGGCCTTGTCGTTGACGACCTGGTCGTCGATGCGGAGCGTTCCTTCGGTGATGTCCTCCAGCCCGGCGATCATGTTGAGGGTGGTGGACTTGCCGCAGCCGGACGGCCCGACCAGGATGACGAACTCCCCGTCATTGACGTGAAGGTTGACGTCCTTCACGGCGAGGGCGCCGTCGGGATACCTCTTGGTGATGCCCTCGAGAACGATGTCGGCCACGGTCGGTGCTCCTTGTCCTGAGGGCCGGCTGCTGCCGGTCAGCCCTTGACGGCCCCGGACGTCAGTCCGGCGACGATGCGCCGCTGGAACAGCAGCACGAAGACGATGATCGGAATGGTGATCACCACGGCGGCTGCGGCGATCGACCCGGTGGGCTGCTGGAACTGACTGCTTCCGGTGAAGAACGCGATCGCCGCGGGCACCGTGCGGGCCGCGGTCGTCGAGGTCAGCGAGATGGCGAAGAGGAAGTCGTTCCAGCAGAAGATGAAGACGAGGATCGCCGTGGTGAACACGCCCGGCGCGGCCAGGGGGGCGATCACCAGACGGAATGCCTGGGCCGGCGTGGCCCCGTCGACCTTGGCCGCCTTCTCCAGGTCCCAGGGGATCTCCCGGAAGAACGCCGAGAGCGTGTAGATCGCGAGGGGGAGCGAGAAGGTCATGTACGGGATGATCAGACCGGGCCAGGTGTCGAAGATCCCCAGGATGCGTTCGATGTTGAACAGCGGGGACACCAAGGAGATCGGCGGGAACATCGCGATCAGCAGGGACATCCCGATCAGCAGGCGCTTTCCGGGGAATCGGAGCCGGGCGACGGCGTAGGCGGCCATGGTGCCCAGGACCACAGCGATCACCGTGGAGATCAGCGCGATGCCGATCGAGTTGATCAGGGCTCGGGTGAACTCCGATGTCTCGAAGATGCCGCGGTAGTTCTCCAGCGTCCATTTCTGCGGGATGAAGTCGCCGTCGGTCAGCGTGCTGGGTGCCTTGAACGACAGGGCGGCGATCCACCAGACCGGGAACAGGGCGTAGGCGATCACGATGGTGTTGGCTACGGCCCAGCCGGTGACATGTCTTTTTCCTGCGCCGGCCATCAGCGTCCCGCCTCCTGCGAACCGGGGGCGGCAGCCCCGAAGAGTTTGATGAAGGCGAAGGCGATCACGCCGACGCAGATGAAGATGAGCACCGAGATCGCCGATCCGATGCCGAGGTTGAGCGAGGTGAACAGGTTGTCGTAGCCGAGGATCGACACCGAGCCGGTTCCATGGGCGCCCGAGGTCAGCACGTAGATGTTGTCGAACACCCGGAACGCGTCCAGGGTGCGGAACAGCAGCGCCACCAGGATGGCGGGCTTCATCAGCGGCACGGTGACCAGACGGAGCCGCTGCCAGGCGGACGCACCGTCGACCATGGCCGCGCGCAGCGTCTCCTCGGGCACCAGGGCGAGCCCGGCCAGGAGGAGGAGAGCCATGAAGGGGGTGGTCTTCCAGACCTCGGCGAGGATGATCAGTCCGATCGCCGGCCACTGCTCGGTGAGCGGGGCGTCACCGGCGGGCAGCAGCGCTGCGAGGTAGCCCGTGTCCGGGGTCCAGGCGTACTGCCAGGAGTAGGCGGCGACCACGGTGACGATGCCGTACGGGATGAGGATCGCCGTTCGTACGGTTCCCCGGCCGAAGATGGCGCGGTGCATGATCAGGGCCAGCGCGAAGCCGAAGAGGAGTTCGACGATGACGGAGACGGTGGTGATGAAGAGGGTGACCCAGAACGCCTCCCACCAGAATTCGGAGGAGAGCACGGCCGCGTAGTTGCTCAGGCCCACGAACCGGGCCTGATTGGGGAACCGCAGGTCGTAGCGTTGCAGGGAGAGATAGATGGCGTAGCAGATGGGGTAGGCGGTGACGGCGAGCATGACGACCACGGCAGGCGCGCACAGCATCCAGCCCAGCCGTCGTTCCTGCCGGGCGCCCTCGGACAGTTCGTTGGTATTGCCGGGGGCCTGTGCGTTGGCCTTCGGCGCTGTGGGGGTCGGGGTGTTCACGGGATCAGCCCCTTGGACTCGAGGGCGTCCTCGATCTGGCTGCTGATGGTCTCGATGTCGCTCCGGGGCTGGATCGCCGAGGGCGGGGAGAGCGTGTGCGAGATCGCGATGGACACGTTCTGATAGGCCGGGGTCTGGGGGCGGGTACTGGCGTTCTCCAGGGCGTTGAGCACCTGGGCGGAGAACGGATAGCTCTTGATGAACGCCTTGTCGGAGTAGAGCGAGCGCAGCGTCGGCGGGAGGCCGCCCTTGAGCGCTGCGGTCATCTGGTTCTGACGGTTGCGCAGACACAGCGCGGCTTCGAAGGCGAGGTCGGGGTGGCGTGAGTACGCCCCGATGGCGAGGTCGATGCCGCCGATGGTCGGCTTCGACGGCCGGCCGGGATCGACTCCCGGATAGGGCGCCCAGCGGAAGCTCTTGAACAGCGCCGGTTGGTTCGCCTTCATCGAGGGATACACGAAGGGGTAGTTGATTTCGAAGGCAGCGGTTCCCGACTCCATGGCCAGCCGGTTCTGATCCTCCATCTGGTTGGACAGGGAGGGGTCGGCGGCGGGGGACCGGGCGAGGTTGCGCATGATCGTCGCTGCCTGGATCGCGGGCGGCCCGAGCGAAGGCGCAGTGGCGGTGGCGTTGAGGATGGAGCCGCCGGCGCTTTCCACGAGCGTGTTGAACCAGACGGTCAGCCCCTCGTACTGCGCGCCCTGGATCTCGACGTAGTGGGGCTTGCCCTGCTTGGCGAGGTCGGTCGCCATGCTCAGCATCTCGGCCCATGTCTTGGGAGGCCTGGGTACGAGGTCGCTGCGGTACCAGAGCAACTGCGTGTTGGTGTTGTACGGGACGGCGTACAGCTTGCCCTTCCAGGTCGCCGTCTGCAGCGGCACCTCGAGCGTGCCCACGGTCGCACTGCGCTGGTTCTTGCCCGTCCACGGCAGAATCCACTTGGCCTCGGCGAACTCCGCGGCCCAGGTGACGTCGAGACCGAGGATGTCGAGCGTGCTGTCGTGCGCGGCAAGCCTGCGCACGAGTTGCTGACGCTGGCCGTCCGCGCCGCGCGGGAGCTTGTTGTACGCGATCCTGTACCGCCCGCCGGAGGCACGGCTGCAGTTGGTCGCGGCGTCGGCCAGCGCGCCCGAGTCGTCGGGGAAGTTGTACCAGTTCAGTGTGATGGTGTCGGACTCGCCCGAGTCGCAGGACGTCAGCAGTGCGGCCAGCAGAGGCAGCACGGTCAGGTACCTCAGCCGCCGCGTGGCACCACGATGCGTGGCTCGCGGCGAAGTGGCGCTGCGCGCCATTCCCGGGCGGGCCGGTGCGTTCGTGCGCACCACCGTTCACCTCCTGGACGCGGCAGCCATCGGGTGACGGCTCACCCGGTGCAGCGCCGTCGTCCGGGAGAACGTAGCCGCAACTCCCGCTGCCGACGGTGCAACGCGTCGGGCATGTGGCAGGAGATCCCTCGGATGGCCACCACTGATCGGCCAGGGCGTCCGATGCAGGTCCGATGTCCGCAGAAGACGTCCGGTTGATCAGACAAACGCCACGGTGCGGCAGAGAGCAGCGCAGTTGCTGTGTGGCGCTCGCTGCTCGCGTGCCGATCGCTCAGGAGGGGCGGAGTCCCGGACCGGGATCTGCGAGGTGAAGTCATGGTGATTTCCCGCCTGTTCGGCATCCACTCCAAGTCGGTGGAAGGCTTGGCAGACTTCGCCTGGAGCCGGCTGGAGTGTCTGGCAGATCACCGGCGAGAACCCGCCGCCACGCGCCGGCGGGAAGACGGACCTCTGAGAGGACGTCCGAGAACGGACGGAGACCATCGCCGGGCTTGATCGCCTCCCACTGTGCGAAAGGTGGACCCCATTGTTCCCAACCACCTCCCGTCACAGGGACCTGATGAGTCGTGAGCTGCTGTTGTGGGCCCTGGTTGCCATCGCCAGCAAGGCGTCGGTAGCCATGGCACCGCTGGCCCTGGTGTTCCTGAGTCGGCAGAGTCCGGCGGGCTACACCCTCGGAGCGAGCCTGGCCGCCACGTACGTAGTGGGGGAGGTGGTTGGTGCTACCCTGCTCGGCGCCCGTCTGAGCCGCAGCGGGATGAGGCGGCAGTTGTCGGCAGAGCTCATCGTGGGGGCACTCGCGTTCTGCGCCCTGCCGCTCGCCGCGTCCGCCCCTGCCCCGGTCCTGATCGGCCTCGCCTTTCTGGCCGGTGCGGCGCCGGCCGCCTGCCCCGGCGGCATCCGAGCCATGTTGACCCGTCTCGTCGCCGAGGATGCGGTGCCGCGCGCACTGAGAATCGAGACCACCTTGACTCAGATCACCTGGGCCGCGGCGCCCGGCCTGGTGGTCCTCCTGGCTCTCCAGGTCCACGCCGGCGCCCCGCTGATGGTGGGCGCGTTGCTCGCAGCCGCCGCTTCGACTCTGCTTCTCCGGCTCCGGGAACCCTCGCAGCCCGCAGCCGCCCAACCTGCCGCCGCGGTTCCGTTGCCACGGACATTGCTCTCAGGCTGGCCCGTCTACCTCACCAGCGCGGCCTCCATGGCGATGCTGGCCACTGCGGAACTGGTCCTGCCTGCCCTCCTGGAGGAGCGGCAGGTCGCGGTCGGATGGTCGGGGCCGCTCCTCGCCGGCTTTGCGCTGGCGAGCGCCGCCGGAGCGTTCTGCTACGGCCTGCGAATCTGGCCCGGCTGCGTGCGGGTGCAGAGCCTGGTGTTCCTGGCCGTCACCGCCGGGTGCCTCTTTCTGGTCACGGTCCTTCCGGGCATGCCCGGTATCGCCGTCGGTCTTCTCCTGACGGGCGTCTTCCAGTCCGGCGTGATGGTCACCCGCAACCTCAGCCTCCGGGAACGCCTGCCCCCACACGCGCACGCTGCCGCGTACTCCGTCATGTACGCGGTCGGAGGCCTGGGGTACAGCGTCGCTGCGTCCCTGTCCGCCCTGGTGTTGGACCTGGCGACTCCTTCGGGGGCGATTCTCGGCGGTGTCGCCATCACTTTGCTCATCACCGCCATCAGTGCGACAGCCGAAGGACATTCCGTCAAGATCGCCATCTGCCGTGCTCGGTGAGCGTGTCCACGCGATTCGGCGACGGGCGCATGATTGTCCAGAGCGAGCGCGACAGCTGGATCCGGACCGTCGGCACCTTCACCTACTTCAGCCTGCGCTGCTGCGAACGGATCTGCCGTCCGCCGGGCCGCTATTGGCACTGGCCAGGCGAGCAGCCCCTGTACACCCGGCAGTTACGCCACTGCGACCTGCAACAGCGAGGTCCGGATTTCGGGCGGAGGGGCACTTGGCGCGGCGCGCGCCTCTCCCCTGAGGGGGCTGAACACCCCTCTGACGAACGCGTCTACGCTGCGTACATGTGGAGAGAGATCGGCGGCCAATCGTCTTCCAAGGTCGGATTCCGAGATCCCGTCGACTCGGCGTAGCCGGTCGGCAGCGGGGACGACTGGTACCCGTAGCCGACGATGCCCGGCTGGCCGACACCGTGACCTGGTCCGTTCTTCAGCAGCTTGACCGGTCCGAGCGGGGGAACTGGCTCCGGCGGTAGGGCCTTCAACCGCCATCGTTCGCGCGCACGCCTCGAAGCACTCCGCTGACCTCGCCGAACGGCCCACTGGACGCACCGTTTTGACCCGGCATGGAGGAAACACCACCCGTGAACCACGACGCCACCACCGGTATGCACGACCCACGGACGCTGATCGCACATGCCCCGGCCTTCGCGGACCACACCCGCCCAGCAACCCTGCTCCGCCCGTCGGCCGGTGACCCCAGCCCACACGAAAGCTCCGTCGGCGGCCCACTGCTGTGGCCGGCCGACGAGCCGTGGCCGGTGTGCCGGGCACCGCATCTGGTGCACAAGCGGGAGAAGCTGTCGGACCAGGACCGGAAGCTGTGGCAGGAGATCGACCGCAGGATGAAGGAGCGTCGCCAGGCGCGCGGCGGTGGGGCGTACGAGGTGACCGCGGAGGACGCGGAGGCCCAGTCGCGGATGATGGCGGGCGCCGGCGCGCTCGACATGATCACCTGGGAGCGTGTCCGGACGGTGTCGGAACCGCACACCACTCCTGTCCCCATGGTCCCGGTGCTCCAGCTGCACGCCCGGGACACCCCTGACCTGCCCAGCCCGGCAGGCACGGATCTGTTCCAGCTGCTGTGGTGCCCCGACGACCATGCGGAACCACCGGGCCAGCCCCGCTACTGGGGCCCGAACGTCGAAATCCGGCACCGCTCGGCGTCCGGCGTCGCCGAGACTCTCGACCCACCCCGACCGGCCGAGGCCAAGGACGGTTACCTTCCCCGCCCTTGTGTCCTGGACCCGCTCCACGTCGTCGACCTGCCCGACAGGGACGAACTCCCGCATGCCCTCGCCGAGACGGCCGAAGACTGGGCGGAGGAACGCGGTCTCGACTACGCGCGCACCTTCGGATGCCTCCCCGGCTGGAAGGCCGGCGGCTGGCCGAGCTGGCACCTCACCGACCTCGTCCCGATCGACTGCTCCTGTGGCTCCCGGATGCGCCTGCTCCTCACCTTGGACAGCGGCCGCGACCCGGATCTCAACGTGGGCCGGTTCGGCGAACTCCGCGTGTTCGCCTGCCCGTCGGACGACTCTCACGCCTTCCGCCTCAACATTCAATGAGCTCCTGAGCCGTTCCGGTTCTCTCGGACGGAGCTCGCGGAAGCATGGGCGTGGTGGCGGATTGATGCCGGCCGATGGGATCGGTTGTCTGCTGCTCGAGCTCGTTCTCGTGCGGCTGCGACTCCCGTGGCTCCACCGTCGAGTACGGCGCAGGTGGCATGGCCAAAGTCCCACCCCCAGCGGGGGAGTGGCCGCCGACAGCTGACGAAACCGGAGAGCCCCCGTCCTGCGCGCGAGCGAGGTACCTGACCTGGTGAACCAGGGTCAGGTACCTCGCCCTGTGGTCGTCCTACCGGCTACGGCGCGTCCACCAGGATGCGTCCGTCGGCCGGGGTGCGCGAGGCGGTGCCATTCGCGTACGCGGATTCCACACGGGCCTGCTCAGCCGCGTTCGGGACCGCGTTCTTGCAACTGGTGCCCGCGCTTGAACCCGACATCAGCTGGGAGCACGGGCCGGGCTTGGTGTCGGGCAGGCCCAGGTTGTGGCCGATCTCGTGGGCGGCGATGCGGGTCTTGTCGTGGCCCTCGGTGACTGCCTGGCTGCCGAGTTCGACGCGGGCCTGACCGCCCGGGCGGACCGGTCCGAGCGTCGCCTGCGGCCAGCCGCTCGTGGCCACGATCTGGATCTCGGCGCGAGTGCCCGGCGCGGCCTCGACCAGCCTGACGTTGTCGACGTTCGCGTTCCACGAGGCGACTCCGGCCGCGATCGCCGCTTCCCAGCCGCCGGCACGGCTGTCGTCGTAGTGGAGCGTCACTGTCGCTGACGAGTTCTTCGCCGCGGCCGCCTCCGGCGTGGACGCGGCATGCGCCGTTGGTGCCGTGACCAGGGCGACCGCTGCGGCGGTGCCGGCTGCCTTCAACCATAGGGAGTGCACCATTGCTGTCCCTTCACTCGTGGGGGCTCGGCTCTGTTCGGAACCGAGAGTGCGGGAGAGGTCGGCGAAGGCTGACGGGTGCAGCTCGGTGGCCAGTTGCCGAATCTCCCAGGGGGCTTCGGAACGTGTCCATCACCGCGTACTGGCCATGCTCCTGTCAAGTAGGCCTGCCGGTACGGCCGTTCGTGAAACGGGCACGGCTCCCTCAGCGGCGGCGCCGTCGCTGTTCCGCTCGGTGTCCGTGCGCTGTCCGGCCCAGGCCAACGCGCAGGCAGCTCGCAAGGATGGTCAACTGGCCAGACGACCCTGTACCTCTTTGCAAGGGAACTCGGCATGGCAATCGTCGTGGTACTCGACATGCCGGGGATGACCCAGGCCCAATACGAGCAAAGCGCGGAGAAGGTCGCTGGTCGGCCCGGCCCCGTCAAGAGCCCCGCCGACTGGCCGGTGGCCGGTCTCATCTCGCACACAGCCGCCCCCACCGACAACGGGTGGCTGGTCGTGGACGTCTGGGAGTCGGAGGACGCATTCCAGCAGTTCGGCGAGACCCTCATCCCGATCCTGCGAGAACTCGGCCTCCCGGATGTGCAACCGCAGACCTACCCGGTGTTCAACGTGGTCACCCGCTAGCACCCTGTCCTGAGCGAGTGCCGGACAGCCGCCACGACGCATCGGCGCCGGGGCAACCGTCACTGCGTCGGAAGTTCTGAGACGGCGCGCGGTCGAGGGGATGTCCTCCTGTCCGATGAACCGCCGTACGCGGTGTACCGACGCTTCGCGAGGGCTATGAATTCATGCGAACCGACAGCAGCGGCGCGCTGCGGATCCGATGAGGATCCGCAGCGCGCCGCTGTCTGATGAAGGGACTTCCGGCAGCCTGCTGCTCAGCCCTGGTGGCCTTCGTGGCCCGCGGGCTCGTCGCCGTAGCCGTAGTGGTCTCCAGGCTTCTCGTCGTGACCGCCGTGACCGCCGTGACCGTGGCCCGGCTTACCGTGACCGCCCGGTCCGCCGTGACCGTGGCTCGGCTTACCGTGACCGCCCGGTCCGCCGTGACCGTGGCTCGGCTTACCGTCCTGGTCGGGCCCGCCGGGCTTACCACCGTTCGCGCCTGCCACGATCCCTCCTGCAGCGTTCCCTCCTGCCACGTTCCCGCCTGCCGAGTTCCCGCCCGTCACGTTTCCGCCGGTGATGGTTCCGCCGGTGGTGTTCCCCGCGCTGTTGCCCGAGGTGTTCCCGCCGGTGGTGTTCCCAGCGGTGTTGCCCGAGGTGTTCCCGGAGGTGTTGCCGGCAACGTTCCCCGAGGTGCCGCCCGTCACGAGGTCGACGTTCGGTCCGCCCAGGAGGCCGCCACCGATCACACCCACGGTCGTGCCGGTCGTGGTGCCGGTCGTGGTCGTACCCGTAGTTGTGCCGGTTGTCGTACCCGTCGTCGTACCCGTCGTTGTGCCGGTGGTCGTGCCGGTCGTCGTCGATCCGGTCGCGCACGACCCGAGGAAGATCCTGTTGTTGTCGAGCGTCACCTCGCCGTTACGGGCCAGCGCCCGGCCATCGATGTTCGCCCCATTGGTCACGAAGATCGAGGTCAGAGCCATGATGGTGCCCACGAAAGTAGAGGTGGTGCCGAGGGTCGCCGAACTGCCGATCTGCCAGTACACGTTGCACGGCGAAGCGCCGTTCGTGAGCAGGATCCGGCTGCTGGATGCCGTTGTCAGGGCTTCGGGAATCTGGAACACCCAGACCGCGTTGGGGTTTCCCCCGGCGTTAAGGATCAGGTCCCCGGTGAGACCGACACCGGAAGAGGCGGTGTGGACGCCCGGGAGCAGTTCCTGGCCGCCGCCGATTCCCGCCGGAAGTGCGAAGTCGGTGGCCTGGCCGGCCGCGTTGTTGTACGCGATGACAAGGTCGCTCTTGGCCTGGAGGGCCGCAGCGTCCGCCGGGTGCACGGCGCCGAGCACCAGCCCGGGCGGGAATCCGGTGATGGCCGGGTTCGGGTGCGTCCCCAGGTCGTTGCTGAGGATCGAGGGGCCGGTGTTGGTGACACCCTGGCCCGCCAGGACGGAGTAACTGGCGGTTGTGGCCAGGGGCACGGGCAAGGCGATGGCCGACGCCGGCGCCGGCGTCACGGCGACCATTACAGCGGCAACGGTTGCGGCAAGACCCGAGGCCAGCCAGCCGGACAAAGTGCGGCGCTGAGCCGCTTGAGGAAACTTCAGCTTCATCGAGAGGCCATTTTCTATGGGGGCCGTGGCTACCGGGCCCTATCAATCGCCCGGAAAGCCTTGTTGCTGTCGCCGCATATTACGCACGAAAATGCACCTTTCAGTAATAAGTGGTGGCAGAGGGGGAAATCATGAAAAACGTATTCAAGGGGGCGGACGGGTGATGGGAACTGCCGAACTCATATTGTCGATCATCCGACATTCCCCCGAACGGGTAAGGGGCGATGGATCCAGATGAGGCAGAATTGGCAACCTCTCGATGATTCTTTCCCGCTGCACATGGAGAAGTGCCGCCAGCCAGGTGATCCCACGAACCAGTCAGGACGGGCGCGGCGCGCAATTCAGCATCTTTCCTGACAGCGGCCCGGCGCGCGTGTGGAATTACAACGATCGCTGCGCTCGTCGTCGTAGGTGATGTCGGAGCGCGGCCTCGAGGGTTTCCCGCGGGAGAGATTCCAGCCGAGCGACTGAGTGACTGTGTCGGTGGTGAGAGAAGCAGGGCGGTCTGTGCAGGGAATCCGTCCGGCGGGAAGCGGTTGCATACCTGATCGGCCGCCGCGACGCGAGAGAATTCGCTCCGGGGCAGAGCCCGCCGGCGCGGACGATCGACCGGTTGTCTCCCGCTTTGGCCGGGGCGGTAGATTGCTGCCCCATGTCTCTTGCGACCTACACCAACGAGTACTTCGACGAGCATTCCGCGTATCTGCGCAAGTGGGGGCTGCTCCTGCTCGCCGTCACCGGGGCACTGTGGCTCTGGTTCGCCGTGCTGCTGTTCACCCCGTACAGCCTCGACCAGACGTTCGGCTCGGCGGACTGTGAGTCCCGGTTCTTCACCGACCGGGAGGAGGCCAACGAGATGGCGGCTGAGGGAAGCGGGTGTGTTGCCGAGCGCGACTGGCCTGAGCTCCTTGCCGTCCTGGGCGCTTCGATTCCCGTAGCCCTGGCCGGCACGGCCCTCGTGACGGCAGGCATGACCAGCATCCGCATGAACCGGCATCTGTCCGAGGTGGTCCAAGCGATCACGCCGCAGGACAAGGCTCCTGACGCGACATGACATGGCTCGCTGACCGAGCCCAAGGCCATCCGCCGCGGCCGGCCGCCCTGCGCTCACACTTGTGCGCGGCTGCCTTCAGCACGGCTCACAGCCTCGGCCGCGTGATGCACGGCAGCCCTCCGGCCCCGTACGCAGTTGTCCGTGCTCGCTGACCGGTACGGCTGCTGGACGGACACCATCGAGCACGTGGAGGCGTTCGGCTGGTATCCGCGTGGCTGGGGTCAGTCGGTGTCGGGGTAGTAGGCGCCGGCCCGGGCGTCTGCGAAGAGGGTGAACTGTACGTGTGGCTCGCCGGCGTTCCTGTCATCCATTTCGACGGGTTCTGCGTCGACGAGGACGTAGTCGCCGTAGTTCTCGAAGTCACCCGGGGTGTCGGCGACTCCGATGTGGATCGGCGTTTCGTCGGGAACATCTGCGAGTGCTTCGCGCAGGCGCGCGGCGGTCCACACCTGCGGTGTGTGGTCGAACATGTCAGCCATGCGGCGAGAGTAGAACCATGGTGCCCAGGATCGCGGCAAGCCGCGCCGCGCGTCATCGCGGTGTCCTGAGGAACGCGGCGGTACCGCACCCGACGAGGCAGCCGTAGCTCCCTGCCCCGGGTACAGCTGAGGGTGCACGCGTCGGCACGCGAATGTGGGCCACACAGCACTCGGGAGCCGTACCCCGAAAAGGGGTACGGCTCCCGAGTTCGTGCCGCCTTCGGGCTGGTCACGGATGCAGCGCTACCGGCAGCGAGCAGATGTTGTCCCGTTGCCTACGTAACAGACGCTCAGTTGGTGCTGGACGTCCTCACGGATGTTGCCGCCCGCGAACGCCGAATGCGGCGCGTTGTGCCCCGTCGCTGGTTCGTTGGGGCGATCCGAAGGAGGCGATCAGCGCGGCGTCGTACAGATCGCGCGCGGGGTCTGGGCCCCGCACCCCCTGCCCGTGACCTGACCTTGTCCCCGTCGACGATCAGCGGGACCACGGTGGAGTCCGATGGTGGACACGCGGAAGTGCGGATCGCCCACCGTCTTCAACGGCGTGGCAGCGCGCTGCACGGCCGCGACGACCACTACGCACCGGTTGCGGCGCGTGCGAGGTGTGCGCCGCCATTACGCCTTCACCGCCAGGCCGGCCGAGCACAGGGTGCCCGAGGAGTTGGACACGCACAGGTTGATGTGGAGCTTGGTGCCCTCGGCGACGTTCTTGGTCTTCTGGACGCGGTCGCCTGTTCCGCTGGGGCTGATCTTGATGCCTATCGACGCCTCGCCGCGCGGGTCGAGGCCGTCGCCCATGAAGTCGGAGACGTAGAGAGTGTCGCCCTTGGGGTACTGGGTGCCGCCGGGGTCGGCCTGCCAGTGTGCTTCGGCGACGACGTTTCCGAAGCGATCCTTGGCCCAGATGGTGCCGTCGCCGAGCTGATCGGCGCGGGATCCGAAGGTGACGTTGGGAGCGGCGGCCGCAGCCTTCGGGGCAAGCGGCGTGGTGGAGTCGGCGGCGGCGGGTGAGACGAAGAAGGCGGCGGTGACGATTGCGGCGCCTGCCACAGCGGCAGTACGCGCGAGGATGGATGACACAGCTGGTTGTCTCCCGTATCAGGTGGTGACGTTGCACTGGTGCGAGCGGATGCTCTTGCGGTCGCTGGAGACGCAGGCGCGTTCTTGTGACGCCGCGTGCTGCACCGGGTCTCCTGTTCGATGCGTGACTCCTCCGAGGCGGCCTCCAGGTTGATTGGCGAATGTCTCTCCAGCCTGCCGAAAGGAGATCGGCGCGTCCTTAGCGCTGAGTACACAGCCGCGTTGGCAATGCGTGCACTCGTGACTGTGGGCGGTCTGGTGCCGTGTCCTTGGGCGACAGTCGCAGGCGGCGGCGCGGAAGGCGCAGCTGAAGCGATAGCGCAAGGCGCCAGGCGCGGGTGGCGTAGTCACCCGCCAACTCGGAGGGCAGGCCGGCATGGCAGGGCAGCGATGCCGTTCTGGGGAACAGCCCGGGGCGATGCAATCTGATCGCCGCGGAAACGCCCGCGCGCTCAGCCTTGACGAGATGTGAGGACCGGCTCGGGCGGCTGAGCTGTGTGATGATGCACGGACAAGAACCGGTCCCTGGGGAGGGATTGGGGTGTGTGGAGGGGCGGGGTACGTATCGTGGGTCAGGGTGGGGCACCCATACCGGACGAGGAGTGGGAGCGCTTCCTGCGGGAGGCAGAGGCGGGGACTCGCGACGCGCCCGAGGAGCCGTCGGCGCGTGCCCGGATGGTGACGCGGCGGCTGCGCGAGGAGACCGGACCACCGGAGGGGTGGCGGACTCACCAGCCGCCCCGGCGGCGACGGGGCAGCGGCTGGTATGCGATCGGTCTGCTGGTCTCGGTCGGCTTGTTCGTCGTGGCACTGGATCCCGGCCGGGTGGTGGGATGGTTCGGAGGCGGAGGCGGTGAGAGTGCACCGCTCCCCGTGGAGTCGGAGCGTCCGGATCAGCCGCCGGCGATGGAGGCGGCCCAACTGCCCACAAGAGAGCAGCCGTTCAGAGGGTCACCCGCGGTGCGATGGGGTGACGGAACGGCCGGGATCGGCCTGCCTGTGGCACGGGCGACCGGCTGGATGAGCAAGGAGCAGGTCGCGAAGGCGCTCGATCGCACCCGGGATTTTCTTGCCGCATCCAGTCTGGATCCTGGTGTGCTGCGCGGGGAGCGGCCGAACAAGGCGATCGGATTGATCAATCCGCATCAGCAGGATGTCCAGGGCTACTTGGCCACCGCGTTTCGCGCGCCCACTCGGGAGAACGACCCTCTGCTGCTGTTCAGCCGGTTCGCCACCACGAAGGTGCGGCTTGCGGGGAACGTGGTGAAGACACGAGGACACATCACGTACCGGGAAGGCAAACGCGGCGCGGTCGAGGTGACCACCGATGTCACGTACGTGTATCCGGTTGTGCGCGCTGCAGCGGAAAGCGACGAAGTGGCGCGCACCATCGTGCGCCGCGAGGTTGTGATGAGCTGGGACGATCCGGCGAAGGTGGTTGTCAAGCCGGGGACGTTCTCCCTTGTCTCCTACAAGGTGGACACGACGAACGGCGGCTGCGGCACGTTCACCGGTTTCCTCACGCCCCAGTTCACCGCGGAACGCGCGGTCGCGGGCACGGGAGACGGCCCCGAGGTCGACCCGTACGACCGGAGCACATCGCTGGACGCGCGCATCCGGGAGGCCGGCGGTGCGGGGTGCAGGACCGCCACGCGGTCCTGAGCGAACTGCACATGGCGTGGCTGCACCTGGTGCTGTGACCGGGAACGTTCGCCGGGTTGAGTGGGCTGATTTGTTGCGGTGAAGGAGGGCGGGGATGACGTGGAGACCCGTCGGCGAATAGAGCCGTGGGGCTACTTGAAGGCGAACTGAGGATAGGGGCAGCGGGCGCCGCGTAACGCGGAGTGGCTCCGTCCCGCAGTCAGCGGGACGGAGCCACGGCACTGCTGCTGCCCAGTGCTCTGACCGCGGCGTCGAAGCCCGGTGGACGGCCGCCGCGGCGGCCGTCCACCGAAGGCGGTGGCTGATCTGGCCGGACGGCTGTGGGACGAGCGCGCTGGAAGCAGCCCTCACTTCCCGATCTCGAACTGGGGCGGCTGGAGGCCTGCGATACATCCCGTGTCGGGCGCGGTCGGAGTGTCGAAGAACGAGCTGGTGATCGCTTGCGCGCACGGCGACTCGGCGAACGCCACATGGGCGACGTAGGGGATCGTCACGGCGGTGGAGCGGCTCAGCGTACGGGCCGTGTATGCGCCGTTGCTCGCCCCGGTCTGGGCGTCGAACCCGGCGGACACGAGAAGGGTCGGAATGTTGCTTCGCGTCACATTCCGGACCGAGCGCGGTGCCGCCGGGACGTCCCAGGCGCGGCAGTCCGCGTGGAGGAAGGGGAGTTGCGGAGCGTTGGCGAGCACCGAGCGGGGGAACGACGGGAACGCGCGCCGCCCTGCCCGGATCACGTCGGCCTGGCTGTCGAACGGTGTCCACTCGCTGCAGAAGACGCCGTAGGCGAGCCCGTGGGCGAGCCTCCCGATGGCCTGGGGGCTGAGCTTGCCGCCCGCCCACTGCTCGGCGATCCGCTGCGGGTTGCCGTGGGCCAGCTCGTCGATGGAGCGGGGTACTCCGGCCGCCAGGTGGGTGGCCGAGGTCAGCCAGTTCACCAGCACTCCGCCGTCCAGCACGACCTTCACCGGCGTCGGGTGGTCCGGG
The DNA here is from genome assembly GCA_963836215.1 of uncultured Actinomycetota bacterium. GTDB lineage: Bacteria > Actinomycetota > Actinomycetes > Streptomycetales > Streptomycetaceae > Streptomyces. Next base: position 169,446 of record CAWIIU010000005.1, on the reverse strand, counting down.
ACCGTGACGGTGGTGGTGAGCGGTCGGGCTTCGAGCTCACGGACGAGGCGTTCGAAGGTGGCCGACAGGTTCGGATAGCGGCTGTTGCAGGCAGGCTGCTCCGCGCAGGCCTTGAACAGGCCGTCGAAGCCCTGTCGTGCGCTGCTCCAGGTCAGGGATGGCCCGGCCAGGGACGGCGGCAGGATGCCGTCGATGCCGACCGACCGGATGCCCTGCGGGTGGTTGCGCATGTACATGAGAGCCAGGTCGGTGCCGTAGGAGATGCCGAACACGTTCCACTGCTTGATGCCCAGCGCGACGCGCAGGGCAGCGTAGTCGGCGGCGCTCTCGGTGCTGTTGTAGGCGCTCAGGTCACCCGTGCGTCTCGCCGACTGCTCGCGGCAGATCCGTGTCGCCTGGACGTGCAGACGCCCGGTGGACGGTGCACCGTAGACGAGGCCGACGGAGCGCGCGTTGAACTCGTCGATGTTCGGGCAGGTGAGGACCGGGTCGGCCGAGTAGGTCCCCCGCTGGGACATGAAGATCACGTCTCGGTCGCGGTTCAGGCCGCCGTCGATCGCCATCTGGGCCTCGGAGACGGCGTCGTCGCCGGGGCCGCCGGCGAACCACACGATCGGGTCGGGTGCCGGCCTTCTCGTGGCTGCCGACACGATCGCGACTCCGAGGGTGATCTTTCGCCCCTTGGGCCGGGCACGGTTCTCGGGCACGGTGAGCGTTCCGCAGCGGGCACCCTCGAGAGCGGGGATCGGATCTGCCGTTCTCGGGCAGGGGCCCGGCACGAAGCGGGCGTCACCCGCCGTTCGGGTGACCGTGCCGAGAGGTTCGCCGGTGCCGGGCTCGGCCGAAGCGGGCGTCGCGGCGAGGCCGGTGACGAGGAGACAGGCGGTGGCTCCGGCCAGTGCGGTCGGGAGCCGTCGCGCGGTGCGCCGGTGGTGGGGCGGGCGGATGGACATCATTCGGTCTCCGGGTCAGGGGTGATGGTGAACGGTCTCGGTGCGAGTCCTGCCACGCAGGCGGTGTCGGGCGCGGTCGGACGGGCGAGGAAGGAGGCCAGGATGCTTTGAGCACAGGGCGACTGGGGGACCACCCAGTGGCCGATTCCGGGAATCTGCACGGCGGTCGAGCGGGACAGCGTGCGGCCTGTGTACGGCCCCCAGCGCGCTCCGGTCTTCGCATCGAAGGTCCCGGAGACGATGAGCGTCGGAACCTTGCTGACGGTCGCCACCCGCTGGACGGAGGTGCGGTCCGGGACGTTCCATACGCGGCAGACGTCGTACTCGAAGGGAAGCTGCGGCGCCTGGGCCAGGACCGTGTCCGGCCACCCGGGGAAGGCTCTGCGGCCCGCCTTCAGCAGGTCGGACCGCGAGTAGCCCGGCACCCACTCGCTGCAGGCCACCGACTGCGTCAGGCCGTGGGCGAACTCGCCGATGACGGGAGTCGCGCCGGCGGCGCGGGCCTGCGCGAAGCGCTCGGGGTGCCCGTGGGCGAGTTCGTCGAGCGCGGCGGGGACGTCGACTGCCGGGACGGCGTTGGCGACCAGCAGATTCACCAGTGCGCCACCGTCGAGGACGACCTTCACCGGGTCTCCGCCGCCCGGCGGCTGCGCCGTCACGGTGAGGGGGTGCGCCTCCAGCCGGCGGACCTGCTCCGTCAGTGTGCGCGGCAGGTCCGGGTAGCGGCTCTTGCAGCGGGGCTGGGCCGCGCAGGCCGCGAGGATCGCGCCGATCCCTTCCCGGGCGCTGTCCCAGGTCCACGGCAGGCTCACGATCTGCGGCGGGACGACGGAGTCGATCGCCACCGAGCGAATTCCTTGAGGGTGCCGGCGCAGGTAGGTGAGAGCCAGGTCGGTGCCGTAGGAGTACCCGTAGACGTTCCACCGCTGGACGTCCAGCGCCTTGCGCAGGTCGGCGAAGTCGGCCGCGTTCTCAGTGGTGTTGTAGGCACTCAGCTCGATTCCGTCGGCCGTCAGACGATCCCGGCACTCCTTCGTCGCGCGCACCAGGAGCCGCCCGGTCGACGGCGCGTCGTAGCGCAGTCCAACGGCCTGCGCGTAGAACCGGTCGACCTCCGGGCAGGCGAGGTTCGGCTGCGAATAGAGCGTTCCGCGCTGCGCCATGACGATGAGATCGCGATCCCGGTTCACGCCGGCGTCGATCAGGAAGGGGATGTCCCCGATCGCGTCGCCTCCAGGACCCCCGGTCATGAACACCACCGGCTCCTCGGCCGGCGTCGTCGAGGCGGCCGGAATGATGGCAACGGTCAGCCGGATGGTCCGCCCTCCCCGGTGAGCGCGGTTCTCGGGCACCTCCAGGACCCCGCATCGCCCGGGAATCGGGTCGGGCATGTTGGGGCAGGGACCAGGCACGAACCGCGACGGAGGTCCTGACAGGGGCTCGCTGACGGGTGGTGACACCGCACTGCTCGGTGTCCAGCCGGTTGCTCCCAGAAGGGCCAGACCGGCTGCGGCGAGCGCCATCGTGGTGCGCGCGCGCCGGGAGCGTCGCTGTGTGTACCGGTGTTCCGCCCGCCTTCGTGCGGACCTGCCGCTCCCGCGAACGGACGGCAGGCAGCCCCAACTGATGCCCTGTTCCGTCATGTGATCCCGTCTCTCCGATGTCCCCGGCTGCCCCGACCGGGACGACGCCGCGTGGCTCCGCCCGCCGCCGCTTGGTTCGGGCGGGCCCTGCGTCGGCCAGCCTGGGCCCGCGGGGAGACGTCCACCACTCGTGGACTCCACTCGGAGCAGTCCCGGGCATCACCTCTGGGGCCCGTCATCTGGAGGCATGCGGCTCAGCCAGCCGACCCCAGGTACACACCCGTATGTCCGCGGCCGCGAACCGGCCGCTGCCACTGGTGGGCCATGGCCCCGCACGCTCGTGTCCCTGCAGCAGATCGGCGTTGACCTTGGCACCTTTCTTGCCGCAGAGGGAACACATGAGCGCCGGGATCCACGAGGCCGTCGCGGCGAACGTGACCCGGGGCCTGCAGGGACGACACGATGTGCGGCTCCGACTTCCCGACGTACGGAACTCACCGTCACCTCGCCGGCTCACCACGGGGTCAGCAGCCTCGGGCACCCCGCGCTCAGGAAGCTCAACGCGCAATCCGTGCCAGCTGCCTCAGACTGGAGTTCCCGACTGATGCCCACGCTGCGCAGAACTGTCGCCGTCACCACGGCAGGGCGCCGACCGGCTTGCGCCGCCCTCAGGGGCAGCACCAGGGCCCACACTGGGGTGTCAGAGGTGGGTGCCATGATCTCGGGATGACCGCCGACTCCCTCACCGTGCATCAGTTCACCTCTCCCGGTGCCGTCACTCCCCAGCTCCGACGCAGCCTTGTCGAGTGCTGGGCCGAGGTCACCAACGCCGGTGGCGCGGCGGGCTTCCCCTTCCCGCCCGTCGATGCCGACACCGTGTCGTCGACCCTCGATCGCATCATCGACCAGCTCTCCCCGGACACCAGCCGAATCCTCACGGCGACCATGAGCGGCGAACTCGTGGGTTGGCTCAGCGTCCGCCGCGATCGTTTCGAGCTCATCGCGCACTGGGGCACCCTCCACCACGTCCAGAGCCGCACCGCCGTGCGCGGGCGCGGCGTCGGAGCTGCCCTCATGCATGAAGTACGCAGGGTCGCCCGGGACGAGATGGGCCTGGAGCAGCTGCACCTCGCCGCCCGCGGCGACGTTGGCCTGGAAGACTTCTACGGGCGGCTCGGCTGGAAGGAAGTGGGTAGGTGGCCAGGCGCTCTCCGTCTTGCCCCAGGCGACGATCGCGACGAGATACTCATGCTCCTCGCCCCGCTGTGAGCTTCGCCGCCAGGCCGATCAAGAGGCTCCGGGTGACCAGGTTGCGTGCTACGTCCCGTTCACGCTCTTCGCTGACGCTCGCCGGCGTTCCTGACGGCCCTTTCGACGAGTTCTGCGTCGAGTAGGACGTGGTCGCCGTAGTCTCGAAGTCACCCGGGCTGTCGGCGACTCCAACGTGGATCTGCGTCGTCGCAACAGAGAAGGCGGAGCCTCACTTGGCGCGCGGGGCTACTCCAGCCACACTCCCTCGCGCATGACGACTCTGCCGCGCAGTTCCGGCTCGCCGCGCCAGGCGAGCACGGTCCTCGGAGCAACGCGTATGTACAGAAAAGTGCCTTCCTCCGCACGTGGGTCCCAACCGAACTTTTCGGCGAACGCATCCGCGGCGTCCCCCGGCACGTCCCGGTCCGGGAAGCACTCCGCCTGCCCCTGCAGGAGCACCACATCGAAGGTGTCCGGCAATGCCAGGCGGACACGGGGCTCCTGGCGCACGTTGCGCGCAGTCGCGGAGGTCTCGCCGGTGCGCATCCACACGGCCTGCCCGTCCCACCGGAACCACAGCGGCACTTGATGAGGGCCGTGATCCGGATGAGCCGTCGACACCCATATATCCCGTTCTCCAGCCAGCCGTTCAAGAGTGTCGTGTCGTCGCTCCAGTACATCGCGACGAGAAATTCCCGTGTTCTGCATGAGAGCCGACCCTAGGCAACGGTTTCACAGGGCGCATGAGGCGTAGGTCCTACTCCCGGCGACGGACAAGCCACTCAGCCCGCAGCCCGTGAACGGTCGACGAGCGGGCTCGCGCCTGCTTCAGACTCCGCCTGCGAGGCCAAGGACGCGTCGAGATGTTGATCAAGTCTCGTGTCCCGTACGCTCGGACCATGGTGCAGGGCCAGGCTGAAAATGTGGACGGCTACCTCGCCGAGGTTCCCGAGGAACGCAAAGAGGCATTGACCCGGCTGCGTGAGTTGTGCCGTGCAGAGCTCCCGGGATTCACCGAGGTCATGGCGTACGGGATGCCTGCCTATGAGCGGGACGGCAAAGGGGAGATCGCCTTTGCGAGCCAGAAGCAGTACATCTCGTTCTACCTGCTGCGCAGCGATGTCCGCGAGGCTTTCGCTGACCGGCTCGCGAGCCATGACATGGGCAAGGGCTGCCTGCGCTTCCGCAGGCCGGAGAAGATCGACTTCGCGCTCCTGCGGGATCTCCTACGGGCCACGGCGACCGGACCGGGCAAGGTCTGCTGACCGGGGCGATGTTCCAGGGCATCTTCATGCGCCACTCCGCCGACCTCGCCGAGGCCACCGGTTCCAGCACCTACCGGAGTTGCATCAGAAAGCAGGCGGACACCCTGTCGGCCCAGGACCGCAGCTCCCTCAACACCCTTGGCGAACGCTCGGCCGGCACCAAGCCCAACCACACCGACTGGCGTCAGCACCCACCTGTGCCCGCGCCAACGTGTTGAGAAGTGAGCGGTGCTGACCTCGTAGGCGACGCCTGCTCGGTCCGTGGCGACGGTCGTCGCCGCGTTGGTGAGCGTCCGGCGGTCGTTCTGGGACAGCCCGACCGGCAGTGCGTCCGGCGGGGGCTCGTCGCGTCAGCCGATGGGCTCGGGCATGGGCCTGACGTCGTAGGCGAGGCGGATGATGTCCCCGGTGGCGGGATCGCCCAGTTCCACCCGCCAGCCGTCGGCGAACTGGTCCACGCCGGGGGCCATGGGGATGGTCCCGGAGATCAGGACGGTCCCGGGCGTGAGCGCGTCGCGGGAGCGCAGGACATCGACCCAGTAGGCGGGGGTGAGGAGTTCGGCGAGGGTGCCGTGCTGGATCTCGGTCTGCGTGCCGTCGTGGGCGACCCAGGCGCGCAGGGTGAGTTCGTCGAGGCGGGACTCCACGTCGACCAGCCGCCAGGCGCGTCGTGCGAGGACGTCGGGGCCGGCGTTCTTGCTCCAGGCCACGCCGTGCACCTCCAGGTCGCGGTCGGTGTGGTCGCAGGCGGCCGTCAGCAGCAGCTCCCCGCCGTCGGCCACGACGAGCGCCCACTCCGCCTCGCCGGAGGTGCGTCCGTGCTGCGCCTGGACCCGGTCGGTCTGCTGGGCCAGGTAGGGGGAGACCGGGTAGAGGGCCGGCGTCACGGACGGGCCGGGCACGCCCAGCTCGGCGAGTTCCGCGACGTGCGCGGCGACGTCGTCCTGGCTGCGCCCGGCGTATCCGGCGTTGAGGACCTGGACGACGTCGACCTCGCGCGTCGATCCGTCGGGCAGTTCGAAGGTCAGCACGGCCATGAGGACACTCCCAGAGATCGGGTGACAGTCCGCGGATCCGGATATCTCCGCGGTTGACTTCTCGCGCAGGGGTTGCGCATACGACCTGTATACAAGAAGTATGCCGGAAGGTCGATGTCTACCCGAGCAAGGACGTGAACCATGCACGACATCCCGAAGGACGACGTGAAGGCGTCCGAGAGGCACTCCGGCGTCCGCCGGGCCTTCGTCGCGAGCCTGACCGGCACGGCCCTGGAGTGGTACGACTTCGCCATCTACTCTGCCGCGGCCGCCCTGGTCTTCGGCGACCTGTTCTTCCCCTCGGACGATCCGCTCACCGGCACGCTCCTGGCGTTCTCCACCTATGCGGTCGGCTACGTCTCGCGCCCGCTGGGCGGGTTTGTCTTCGGTCGTCTCGGTGACGTCATCGGCCGCAAGAAGGTCCTGATCGCCACCCTGGTCCTGATCGGCGCGGCCACCTTCCTGATCGGTGTCCTGCCCGCGTATTCGACGGCGGGAGTTGCTGCCCCGATCGCCCTGGTGTTGCTGCGCTTCGCCCAGGGCGTCGGCGTCGGCGGCGAGTGGGGCGGCGCCGTACTGCTGTCCAGCGAGTTCGGGGATCCCCGCCGCCGCGGTTTCTACGCCTCAGCCGCGCAGGTCGGCCCGCCTGCCGGCAATCTGCTGGCCAACGGAGTCCTGGCCGCTCTGGGCGCGCTGCTGACCGAGGCGCAGTTCGAGTCGTGGGGCTGGCGTGTGGCCTTCCTGCTCTCCGGCGCTCTCGTAGCCTTCGGGCTGTGGATCCGGGCGAAGCTCGAGGAGACGCCGGTGTTCAAGGCGATGGAGGTGGAGCAGCCCCGGCCCGAGGCGCCGATCCGCGAGGTCTTCGCCACCCAGCCCCGCGCCCTGCTGGCCGCGATCCTGTGCCGCGTCGGCCCCGATGTGCTGTACGCCATGTTCACCGTCTTCGTCCTGACGTACACCACCCAGGAACTCGGCATGTCGCGCGGCTCCGCCCTCGCGGCCGTCCTCATCGGCTCCTCGCTCCAGGTCTTCCTCATGCCTCTGGCCGGCGCCTTGTCCGACCGGATCAACCGCCGCCTGCTGTACGGCGGCGCCGCGGTGGCGGCCGGTGTGTGGCCCTTCGCGTTCTTCCCGATGATCGAGGGCAGAACCTGGCTGCCGCTCGCCACCGGGGTCGTCGTGGGCCTCGTGATCCACTGCTGCATGTATGGACCCCAGGCCGCTTTCATCGCCGAACAGTTCTCGCCGCGGCTGCGCTACACCGGCTCCTCCCTGGCCTACACGCTGGCCGGGATCATCGGCGGCGCCATCGCTCCACTGCTGTTCACCACCCTGCTGAGCGCCTACGACAGCTGGGTGCCGCTGGCCGTGTACATCGCTCTCGCCTCGGTCGTGTCCCTCGCCGGGGTCTTCCTGGGCCGCGGCCCCGAAGCGGCCGTGGACGAGGACACCCGCCTCGCGGCAACGGAAGACCCGGGCCACAGTGGACGCCACCCGGCTCCACTGACGGCGGCCCCTTGATCCCGACCACTGATCCCCCGTTCTCTCGAAGGAGGAACCTCACCGTGCGGATCGCCCTCAGTCAGCTCACCACCGGTCCCGACCCCGACAAGAACCTCAGGCTCGTCGAGGAATGGACCCGGCGCGCCGCGGACGCCGGAGCCCGTGTCGTCGTCTTCCCGGAGGCCTCGATGGCCTGCTTCGGCACCCCGCTGGCACCGCTCGCCCAACCCCTGGACGGACCGTGGGCCGACGGAGTGCGCCAGATCGCCCAGGCCACGGACACCGTCGTCGTGGCGGGTATGTTCACCCCCGCCTCCGCGGGCCGGGTGGCCAACACCCTGCTGGCCACCGGATCCGGGGTCGAGGAGTCGTACGACAAGATCCACCTCTACGACGCCTTCGGCTACCGCGAATCCGACACCGTCGCCGGGGGTGCCCGCACCACAGTGATCGACGTGGACGGCGTACGGCTGGGCCTGGCGACCTGTTACGACGTCCGCTTCCCGGAACTGTTCCGGGCCCACGCCGACGCCGGAGCCGCCGCCACTCTGCTGGCTGCGTCCTGGGGCGCGGGGCCCGGCAAACTCGACCAGTGGGAGCTGCTGTTGCGGGCCCGGGCGCTGGACGCCACCGTATGGCTCGCCGCCGTCGACCAGGCAGACCCCGGCACCGAACCGGGCCCCGTCCCGACAGGCATCGGACACAGCCGAGTCGTCGGACCCGACGGGACCGTCCGGCACGCTCTGGGCGCCGGGCCGGAGCTGCTGGCGGCCGACCTGGACGTCGACGAGGTCACCGCAGTCCGCGAGAAGATCTCCGTACTGGCCAACCGGCGGCCGGAGGTGTGGCGGTGAGCAAGCCCGAGCTGGAGTTCCACTCTCCCGACACACCGTGGACCGCCCCGGCGGGCGCCGGCCCCGGCGTCGAGGAGCGAGTCCTCGCGGACGACCCCGAGCGCGGATGCCGCACCGCGCTCGTACGGTGGGCACCGGGCATCGACACCTCGGCCCAGGGCGTGGCGCGCCACGACTTCTGGGAAGAGGTCTACCTCGTCGAGGGAGCGCTGCACGACCTGACGCTGGACCGGACCTTCACCGCGGGCATGTACGCCTGCCGCCCGCCCGGTATGCCGCACGGCCCCTGGACTGCGCAGGAGGGCGTCACCATGCTGGTGATCACCTACCCTGAGCCCGGGCGGTCGTGAACGACGGGACCGACGGACGCGCCTGACCCTGGTCGGGCAGCAGGGCGCCTGAACGTGCAGGAGCGCCCGCCGAACCGGAGCGGACCGGCTTCGTCAACGAGGTCAAGGAACGCTGGACGTTCCGGAACGCCTCGGCCTGCGGCTCGTGCGATCGGCCCAACGTCGGGCCCCGCAGGGGGAGTCGGGTGGACTCAAACCGGGACCGGCCCCCGGCTAGCTGGCGAGAAGCACCTTCAGTGTCGACTCAAGGTGGTGGTCGATCGCGGCGCACGCGGCCTCGGCGTCACCGGCGCTGATGGCGTCCAGGATGGCCTCGTGTTCCGCCAGCACAGCCTGCTGGCGCCCCTCCTGATTGAAGACGGCCACCACTCCGGCGCGGACCTGGCGGCTGCGCAGCCCGTCGTAGTGCCGGTCCAGGAGGGCGTTGCCGACGGCCGACACCAGCGTCGAGTGGAAGAGGTGGTCGACGGCGATGAACTCCCGGGCCTGGTCGGCGCCGGTGAGGTCGCGCTGACGCTCCAGCAGGGAGCGCAGGTCGTCCACGGGCATCCGTCCGCCGGAGACGAGCTGTTGTGCGGCGTACCGCTCGACGATGCCCCGCAGCTCCATCAGTTCGCGAATCTCCCGCCCCGTCAGAGGCGCCACCCGGGCTCCCCGCTTGGGCACGAGTTCGACCAGGTCCTCGGCCGCGAGGAGAAGCAGCGCCTCCCGGATGGGGGTGCGGGACACGCCGATTCGGTCGGCGAGCTCCTGTTCCGACAGGAACGCCCCCTGCATCTCGGGATCCGTCAGTACGGTGTCCTTGAGATACGCGTACGCCTTCTCCCGACCAGATGCCACGGCAGCCCCCAGACATCGCATACATTTTGTATACCGACGCTATCACGGGCCTCCCGTGAGGGGGCGCCGAACGAATGTTGCACAGACGAGCCAGGCTTCTGACCGGGCGCGGGCGTCGCTACGGCTGACCCGATGCGATCCGTGCGAACTGGTCGTCGCCGATGCCCTTCACTCCCGACGGTGCACACTGAAATCGGTTGCCAGTTGGCGATGGTGCTGGATGCAATGTCCGGCATGGTCACCCAGGTGCGCCGGCCACGGCGCGATGAGACGAACGCGTACTACTGGGCCTTGCCGCTCTGCGATCCGGGCAACCTGTATCCGAGTCGTCAGACGGGGGGCGCCGGCGCATGACTACGCCACCATCGCCACTTGGAGCGGAGCGGGCTGACGGATCAACCGTCCGGATCGGCGCTCTCGTTCCGCTGACCCGGCCCGGCTGGGTCGAGGCGGGCCACCACTTGCTCGCTGGGCTCGAGCTGGCCGTCCGTGAAGTCAATGACGCCGGCGGGATCGTCGGAAGACCACTCGAGCTGGTGGTCCGAGACACCGCGGCCGATCCACAGAGGGCCGCGGCGGCCGTGGATGAACTGGCTCGCCTGGGCGTGACTGCCCTGGCGGGGGAGTATCACAGCGTCGTCGCTCGCGCCGCTGCCGCCAGGGCCGACGCCCTCGGCCTGCCGTTCCTCTGCTCGTCGGCGGTTCTCGACGCGCTCACCGAACAGCCGACAGATTGGGTCGCGCGCCTCGCCCCGGCGCAGTCCCACGGCTGGCAGATCTACGCGGACTTCCTCCTCGGCGCGGGCCACAGTCGAATCGCCGTAGCAGCCGAGCCGAGTGTCTACTGGGCATCTGGGGCCCGCATTCTGCGGGACCACCTCGCTCCACGCGGCGGCACCGTCATCGAACTCGACGCGGGCGCGCTCGCCCCCAAGGCCGTGTGCGGCGAACTCGTCGACAGTCGCGCGACAGCCCTCCTGCTTCTGGTCGGCAACCCCGAGCCGGCAGTGTCGATCGTCAAGTCTGTCCGCCACGACCAGCGCCTCGCCGAGATCATGATCGGTGCTCCGGCCGGGCAACCGGAGTTCGCGGAATGGGCGACGTTGCTGGGCGACGACAGCGCCGCGATCCCGTTCCTGCGCTACCTGCCCGAGCGCCTCAGCCCACTCGGTGCACGAGTCGAAAGAGCCCTCCGCGAACTGTTGGCCGAAGCGCCCTCCTTCGTCGCCTTCGAGGGTTACGACACGGTCGCCGTCCTCGCCGATGTGCTGCGTACTCACGGCACGGACCGGGCGCGCATTGCCGAATCCTGGCCGCGTGTTGCGGTCGAAGGCACCCGCGGGCAGATCCAGTTCTCCCGCACGCCAGGCATCAGCGTCTGGCAATGGGCTTGGACACCGGTCCAAGTCGTTGATCGAGATCCGGCGGAACCCGATCGCTTTCGGATCCTTCACGCGGGCTGAGCGAGCAGGGTTTCGCTCGGCACCGGGGGCGATCTCTGCCGGCGCCCGATCGCTCCCGTGTCAGGATCTCCGGCTCTGCTATGTCCGCGGTCCCGAGGGCATCATCGTCGGACTGGCCAAGCAGCTCAACTGAAGGCCGCCGAAGGGGCCGTGCCTCCACAGCATCGCCCGGACGAAGTTGCGGCGCCCTGCGCGGCCCGGACGCAACTCGGGCTGGACGGTGGTGGCGAGGACGGGTAGCTGCCGTCAGCCCGCTGGTCCTGTCGTCAGCGCCCACCGCAGTCCAGGGCGGCGACCTCGCGTACGGCCTCGGCGATGGCCGGGAAGTCCTTCTTGAGGATCGCACCGTGGTTGCCGGCGACCTTCGCGCTGATCCGGATGTTCGGGTTGTGGGCGGTCACCGTGTCGAGGCTGGTGCGTATCCGTTCCTGCTCATCACCGCGGCTTCCGAAGGACGTCCCCGAAGCGACCACGTACCGCACCGAGACGCTGATGTTGTCCAGCACGGGGCCCAGCTCGCGCTCGCGCGAGAGTCTGCCGAGCTCGATGTTGCTGTTCGCCTGCTGTTCGGCGGTCATCCGCGGGGCCAGGCCTGTCGGGCGCAGCAGCGGCAGGAACCAGCTCATCCGCCGGAACAGCTTCCGGATCCGCTGCTCCATGGCCTCGTCGAGCCAGTCGTAGGGGAACGCGCCGTCGACCAGGACCGCGCCCAAGGCCCGCTCGGGATTCCGGTTGGCCCAGTGCGCCCCGACGACCGCCCCGTAGGACCAGCCCACCACCAGCGCCCGGTCCACACCCCTGGCCGCGAGAACGGCGTCGACGTCCCGGACGGCTGCCTCGAAGGAATAGTCCGCCGAACGCTTGGATTTGCCGCGGGCCCGCTCGTCGTAGGTGATGTGCCGCCACCCCGTCCCCAGTTCGGCGATGACCCGCCGCCAGTACCCCTGAGTGGCGAACTGGCCATTGAGGTAGACCACAGGGATACCGGGACCGCCGGTGTCGGTGACGGCCAGAGCCGTATCGTCGACCGGCACCGTGCCGGTCCACGTCGAACTGGTCGCGGAAGTGCTGTTCTTCGTCATGGTTCCCACCTGGTCGCGTAAGAGTGTCCTGTACGTCTTCTGCAAGCCCCGCGCGTGGATCGCGGGCCTCTCGGGACGGACGGCCGAGTCCTCGGCGACGACCGAGAGGATCTCGATCGCGGTGGATCCGGCCGGATGGTCCTGGTTCTGCTCGTTCAGAGGCTGCGGGCGGTGATGTCGCCCTGGGAGGTGGTGGCGCGGATGTCGAGTTCGGTGGTGCCGTTGTTCTTGAGGGCGTTGCTGACCCGGCCGTGGCCGGTGCCTGCGTCCAGGGCGGCGGAGACGCCGGCGGCGGCGGTGACCGAGATGTCGCCGGACTGGGTGCGGAGCACGACGGTGCCGCGCACGGCCTCGGTGATCCGGATGTCGCCCCTTGTGGTGCTGATCTCTGCGGGACCGTTGAGCCGGCCGATCTCGACGCCGCCGTCGATTGCGGTGAGGCGAAGACTCGCGGCCTCGTCGAGCTTGGTCTGGCGGTAGGAGCCTTCGAAGGTGACGTCGCCGAGGCGTCCGACGCCGCGGAGCTCGGCGCTGTCGGCCTTGGCCTCGATGCGGGAGCCGGCGGGCAACTGGACGGTGACCTCCAGGGATCCGGAGGGGCCGAAGAGCTGGTTGCCGGGGGTCGACGACGTGATCCGGAGGACGCCGTCGGCGTAGGCGACGGTGGTCTGTTCAGCGGCCTTGATGTCGCGGCTCTTGGAGGGGTTGGCGGGCAGGACCTCGACGGTGGTGTCGGCGCGGTCTGCGGCGATGAACTGGATTCGTCCGGCGGGGACGTCCAGGACGGCGGAGATGGGGGTGGGGGTGTCGAACTTCTGCATCGTGCTCTCCCGTGCTGGTTCGTTGTTTCTGACTCCAGAAACGCTACGTTGCTTTCAAGTATCCGACAATGCAACTGTTGCATCAGACCTGAATATCCGCAGGTAGGGGCAGGGGAAGTGTTGCAACGGTCCCGAAAGGTAACGCAACAACAGCTCCTCTGATCATTGCAATGGAGAAGGAGTGAACGCTATGGTGAGGGGGATCGGAGACCGCCAAGGATCACCAAGGAGCTCGCGATGCCGGGAGGCAGGCTCACCCAGCAGGAACGCCAGCAGATCGCGCTGGGGCTGGCCGACAGCCTCCCCTACGCCGAGATTGCCCGACGCCTCGGCCGTCCGACCTCGACGGTCACGCGTGAGGTGATGCGCAACGGCGGCCCCACCACCTACCGCGCCGACCTGGCCCACCGCGCCACCGAACGTCGCGCCCACCGGCGCAGGCCCGCCTCCTCCCGAGGGGCGGAGTCGGTTCCCCTGCCACACGGACGCGATGCCGAGGCCGTGGCCGAGTACGAGGAGACGTTCACCACCGTCCTCATGGCTTCCGGCCTGTCCAAGATGACGGCCCGGGTGCTGACTTGTCTGTTCACGACCGACGCGGGCAGCCTCACCGCGTCCCAACTCGCCCAGCGCCTCCAGGTCAGCCCGGCGTCCATCTCCAAAGCGATCGCGTTTCTGGAGGGCCAGAGCCTTGTCCGCCGGGAACGCGACGAACGCCGCCGCGACCGCTATGTCGTCGACAACGAACTCTTCTACCAGGCGACGATCGCCAGCGCCCGGTCCAACGACCAGCTCGTCGAAACCGCACGCCGAGGCGTCGCCGTCCTCGGACCCCACACCCCCGCCGCCACCCGCCTGGAAAACATCGCCCGCTTCCTCGACTTCATCAGCGAAAGCATCACCCGCGCTGCCGAACAGGCCCGCGAAGTCCTCCACACCAAACCCGAAACAACCTCAAGCGACAGCGCCCAGCCAAGTCCCGGCCACGGCTAGACGGCCGTCTCGGTCGTCACGGTGAGCGGGCCCCCGATCGTGATCGGGGGCCCGCGTGGTCTCTACCTCTCCCTGCTGTTCACGCCCGGTGCAGTGCGGAGCGGCCCGCGAAACGTGCCGAGTCGCCCAACTCCTCCTCGATCCGGATCAGTTGGTTGTACTTCGCCGTGCGGTCGGAGCGGGAGAGCGAGCCGGTCTTGATCTGACCGCAGCCGGTCGCCACCGCCAGATCCGCGATGGTGGTGTCCTCCGTCTCGCCCGAGCGGTGCGACATGACAGCCGTCCAGCCCGCCTGGTGGGCCGTGGCCACCGCGGTCAGCGCCTCGGTCAGGGTCCCGATCTGGTTGACCTTGACCAGGACCGAGTTGCCGACGCCGGTGCGGATGCCCTCGCGCAGCAGCGTCTCGTTGGTGCAGAACACGTCGTCGCCGGTGAGCTGACAGCGGTTGCCGACGCGGTCGGTGAGCTCGCGCCAGCCGTCCAGGTCGTTCTCCGCCATCGGGTCCTCGATGGAGGCGACCGGGTAGGCGTCGATGAGCTTGGCCAGGTAGTCGGCGTTCTCGGAGGGGGTGCGGCGCACCCCCTCGCCCGCGTAGTCGTACACCCCGTCGCGGAAGAACTCCGACGACGCCGGGTCCATGACCAGGCCGATGTCCGTGCCGGGGCGGTAGCCGGTGCGCTCGATGGCGGTCATCACGAAGTCGAGCGCCTCCTCAGCGGTACGCAGGGCAGGCGCGAAGCCACCCTCGTCGCCGACGCCCGTGGAGTGCCCGGCGGCCAGCAGATCGCGGCGCAGGGTGTGGAAGACCTCGCTGCCCATGCGGACGGCTTCGGCGAAGGTGTCCGCGCCCACGGGCGCGATCATGAACTCCTGGAAATCCAGCGGATTGTCGGCGTGGGCACCGCCGTTGACGATGTTCATCATCGGCAGCGGCAGGAGGTGGGCGTCGGCGCCGCCGAGGTAGCGGTAGAGCGGCTGGCGGTGGGCCGCCGCGGCGGCCTTGGCCGCGGCGAGGGAGACGCCGAGGATCGCGTTGGCACCGAGCCGGGACTTCGTGGCCGTGCCGTCGAGGGTGACCAGCGCGGCGTCGAGACCCGCCTGGTCCGCCGCGTCCCGGCCGCGCGCGGACGCCGCGATCTCCCCGTTGACGTGGGCCACCGCGCGGTCGACGCCCTTGCCGTGCCATCGTGCGGAGTCTCCGTCGCGCAGTTCGACGGCCTCCCGGGCGCCGGTGGAGGCGCCGGAGGGGACAGCCGCGCGCCCCAGGGACCCGTCCGCCAGGACGACGTCGACCTCGACCGTGGGGTTGCCCCGGCTGTCGATGATCCGGCGGGCGGTGACGGTCTCGATGGCGGCGGCAGAGATTGTGGCGGCTTCGACTGCCTTTGCGGACATGGGAGTTCCTTCCCGTTGTCTTGTGCCGTGGCCCCGGCTGCGACAGCGCTGGCGCTGAGCCCGACAGGGCCAAACATTACAGCAATGCTGATCAGTTTTGCTGTACAGCATTGCTGTGCAGGTCAGGTGCACAGCTTTGCTGACCAACGGGGTAAAGTGCCCTATGCGCACCCCGGAAGCCGCCGCCATCGCCGCCGAACTGCGCACCGCGATGGGCAAGCTCACCCGACGCGTCCAACACGAGGACCGCATCCCGCTGGGCCAGGTCGCCGTGCTCGGTGCACTCGACCGCAACGGCGCCATGACCACCAGCGACCTCGCCGCCGATCAGCGCGTACGCCCCCAGTCGATGGCCCGGGCGGTGGGGCTGCTCATGGAACAGAACCTGATCACGCGCCGGGCGCACCCCACGGACGGCCGCAAGTCGCTGGTCGAGCTGTCGGACGCGGGCCGGGCCGCGCTCGAAGCGGAGCGCGGCCGCAGGGTCGGTTGGCTCGCGCAGGTCATCGAGGCCGAACTCACGGATGAGGAGAGGGTGTTGCTGGCACGGAGCGCTGCCCTGCTGGAGCGGCTCGCCACACGCTAGCGCCTCCGACAGGCAACGTTCGCCCTGTCGCGACGTCCGGCACGCGCCCCCAAGCTCTCGGGTCACCTCGGGCGGGAGGTATCGCCTTCGCCGCGCCGCCTGAAAGTCCAAGTGCGTCCCGGCAGAAGCGCGATCCGCCCGTCGAGGCCGCGGCGGCCAGGGGTGTGCGGCGCGCGCTGCCGGGTGAACCGGCCGAGGCCGTCCCGGACGGGGCCCTGTGGGCGCATGAATGTTCGATGTGTCCTGGTTTGGTAACGCTGGCAGACCTGGATCGAACTGCCCTCTACGCTGCTGGTCTGCCGGGCCCGCACAAGGGGGGTGCCCGGCCTGACCTCGAGGGACGTTCATGCTCCGTACCCGCACCGCAGCCGCCGCCGTCACGGCGGCGGCTTTCGCCGGCCTGCTCGCTCTGCCCGCGCCCGCGCAGGCCGCCGGCTCGATCCACCTGTACAAGATCTACTACGACAGCCCCGGCACGGACCGCGGCGCGAACTCGAGCCTCAACGCCGAGTACGTCGTCGTGCGCAACACCACAGGCGCCGCGGTCAGCCTCAAGGGGTGGACGCTGACCGACGCCTCGAACCACAAGTACACCTTCGGTGCCTTCACGCTCGGCAAGGGCAAGACGGTCACCATCCGCACCGGCAAGGGCACCAACACCGCCGGATATCTGCACCAGCAGCGCGCCGCCTACGTGTGGAACAACGACAAGGACACCGCAACGCTCAAGCGCGCCAACGCCACCAAGGTCGACACCTGCTCGTACAACTCCACCAAGGTCGACTACAAGATGTGCTGACACGGCATGACGAGCGCCCGGCCTCAGGGTCGGGCGCTCCCTGCCGGTGTCATGCGCCGGTGGCTTCCGGCGGGATGGCGGTGAGCAGTTCGCCGACGACGCGGTCGTAGGCGGGGTCGGCGTAGTACGCGCTGTGCGCGAGGAGCGGGGAAGCCGGCCGGCCGTCTGCGGCGACGATGTTGTACGGGTCGCGCAGCTGGTACTCGTGGCCGATCCGGCGCAGCCAGCTGCTGTCCCCGCCGCTGACGTCTGCCGCGGTGATGCGGTCGCCGCCAAGGGTCGTCCACGGCGTGGCGTCGGCGGGGAGGACAGGCTCCACGCGGCCGGTCGTGGGGTGGGCAAGGACCGGCCCGCCGATGTAGTCGCTCCAGCGGTGCAGATTCCGCCAGCGCAGTCCCAGCTTGTTCTCATACAGGTCCCGGAGGATCGGGTGCCCCAGATACGACGGGAAGAGCGCGGCATAGGCCCACATCAGCTGTGATCCGTGGGTTACCAGAGCGACGCGGCGTCGTACGTCGTCGGAGACCGCGGACAACGCGGCGACACACACCACGCTGCCCTGGCTGTGGCCTGACAGCACGACCCTGCCGCCGTCCTTGGCCTTGTCCTCCAAGCGCTGGGCGAGCGCGAGCACCGCTCGGCCGCCGTACGGGGGCGGCACGATCGGATGTGTCAGCCGGGGCCAGAACGCCAGCAGGTCCCACAGGACTCCGACCTGGCGACGGAGGCTGGGGCTTCGGAACGCGCGGATGCCGAGGAAGGCAAGACCTGCCGCAAGCGCGGTGAGCACCCACGTACCGATTTCCGCGAAGACGTTGAACACGGCTTCGCGTCTGCCGGTGCCGTACACATGCTCCTGGAGCCAGCCGGGGACGGGATCGTGGCCCGGGAGTACCGCGAGGATGCCAAGGGCTCCCTGCGCCAGAGCCGCGAGTCCGCCCGCGATGCCGAGGCACATGAGGCACAGCGGGGCTTTGTACTTGAGCCTGCCCAGCCGCCAGGAACGACCGATGGCCTTGAGGGTGCGCGTCGGCACCTCTCCGATGGGGTAGTCCTGTGCGATTCGGGTGGACAGATCCACGCCGGGGCGGGGCCGAAGATATCGGGTCATCAGGTAGAGGCCGGCCAGCACGGTCACGGGCACCAGAAGCAGCCCCCACAGCACCGCCGTCACCTGGAACAGTTCGGGGAGATTCAGGGGGTACGCCTTGTTCGCGACCGTCTCGGGGTACCCCAGTACGCGGGAGAGCTGGATGGCGAGTCCCGAGGTGAATCCAGTGGCCAGCAGGACCGCGAGAGCGGCGAGTACGAAACATGCCCAGCCACGCCACATCTGCCGGAAGGGCCTGGGTACTTCCTGGGCCGGGTGGCCACCGCGCAGTGTCCAATTGGCGAGGAAGAGCACCAGCAGGAGCGCGGCCGCGGCCGCGTACTGGGTCTGGAACGCCCAGTCGAAGCCGGTGAGTCGGGCGTTCCGCGGGGACTTGCGGTGCACGGCAGTACTGCCCCATGCGGAGGCGATCACCACGACAGCGAGGAAGACGACCCATGTCAGCCAGCGAAGAACCACGTAGAGGGTGGGGACGGCGGCCGGGTCCACGGCGGCGTTCGCGTCCTGCGCCAGGAAGGAACGGCCGAGGGCGGTGACGACGACACACCAGGCGGCGATGGCGAGCGAGGCCCAGAAGAGCACCCACAGGAGGGTGTGCGACCAGCCCTCGGCCGGCTTCAGCCCGGCAACCTCGTGGGTCGACAGGTGGCAGACGAGCATCGCGACGACGGCGACCGCAGCGCACAGGTGCAGCCTGCGCAGCAGGGCGGTGCGCGGCGAGGGCGCCCAGAACTGCCATGTGCCGAGATGCCCCGCAGCTTCCTGCTGTGTCGTGTCGGCGGTCACTCGCGGCGGCTGGTGGAGATGGGTTCTGGAGCTGAACACGCTGAGTGCCACGACCACGGCGGCGGGTACGGCAGCGCCGAGCGGCAACCGCCAGGACCAGCTTCCGAGGTGTTCGGCGACGGCGGGGATGCGGTCCTCGGCGCACAGCGGCGTGCCGCCGCACTGCCAGGCGAACAGATCGATCGACACGAAGGCCACGGTGCTGACCAGAAGGACCGTCAGCACCAGTCCGAGCAGTCTCAGTGCGACATCGGCGACCTGGCGAGTGCGCCTGCCCGTGGAGGTGGCGTCCGCGTCGTTTCGCAGCGGCAGTGTGTACCGCGCGAGATTGATCACCCCGAAGGGCGCCATCAGCAGCCACAGTGCTTTGGAGACCGACCCGGAGGTCATGGCACCCCAGTGGAAGGCCTCACAGGTCGCCGCCTGTCCGTCCGGCGGCTGCGCGCGCCGGAAGAACCTGGCCGTGTCGTCGCCGTCGACCTGCGTGACGGTCTCGATCTCCAGAAGACTCTCCGGGGGTGTGCCGCTGACGCCGTGCACGCGAATCTCCACGGTCTCTGCCATCTCCGCAGCATCGCGACGCGGGGGGTGCACGTCCATCCCGCAACCGGGTGACAGCGCTCGGTCCGGACGGGGGGCCGCCTGTTCCCGGAGCGCCCATGCTGCGGCGATCATCCGACACTTGGCGGTGCTATCGGCGCAGGAGGCTCAGCGGAGGGAAGCGGGCTTGCCGGACCGAGTTCGGGGATCCCGTATATCAGAGCTGTCCTTGTCCGGCGAAAGGGGTCATCACCGACGACGCGTGCGCATTCGGAGGCGATTGCGGGGCGCCCGTTGAGGCATGCGAGTCCTGCTTCCCTTCAGCCCTCTCTGGCCTCGTTCCCCATGCAACCGCTGTTCAAGGGCCTGGAGCTGACCGGTGATCTCGGTGTCCACACCGAAGACGGGATCACCCTGCTGATGACGGAGGTGTGGCTTGAACGTATCGTGCCTGGTCGAGCGTTTCTGCCACAGGCCGCGGAACAGCACCTCCCGCGCGTTCGCTTCCGGCGGACAGTCATGCTGGCGCCGACGCGTCCGCACGCTCATTCTGTAGCCATGGACGACAACTCGCGTGCGGACAGAGCGCTTTGGACTGCCTATCCCAAACTCTGGCTCTTCGAGCCCGGTGGCCTCCCCGTGGGGGTCCTGCTCCCGCTGGCGGCTGCGCTCGCCCCCTTCTGGTTGGATGGAGCGCTCACCCTCGGTGTATGCGCGGTGCTGTGGATCTGCATCGGCGTGGCCGGGTGGCTGCCCAGTTGGGCCAGGGTCGTCGAGATACGGGTGGACAAGGAGGCTGGGCGGCTGACGCTGCGGCAGCGGTACGGGCGGACCCGCGTCCACGCGCTGGATTCCTTGACCGAGCTGCGGCCTGTACAGGTCGGGCCGGCCTCCTGGGTATCCGTCTCCTCCGGGGAGGACGACGAGTACGAAGAGAAGGACCAGATGGTGCTGGAGCTGCGCATGGGCAAGCGGCTGTGCATCACGTACAACACCCCGCACACCACGGCCGCGATGGCCCGGGTCATCTCGGCGCTGAAGGCGGCGCGCCCGCAACTGAGGGTGACGGAGACAGAGTTCCGCCGACCGACGTTCGTGGACGTGGAGCGGGGCATGTCACCGGGATAGATCCCTCCGGCCTCATCGACCAACGCGGCGTACACGTCGGAAGGGGGCCAGCACTGCGGGCTGGCCCCCTCTTGATCTCACTTGCTTGCGCTGAGGCTCAGCGCGTGACCTGCCAACTGAGCGAACCGGTCAGGAGCTTGCGCAGCTTCGGGTCACGGACCGCTGTGTTCGGGTCGGTGGCGCGTGCCGTCACCGTGTGCGGGCGGCCGTCCGCAGGCACCCCCAGGGCACTGGGGGTGACGCTGCTTGCGTCGCGGGCCTGCTGTGCCTCGCGGCCGTCGACGTACCAGCGCAGCTGCGCGTCGGGGGACACCTTGACGCGTATGCCTTGAGTGCCGAGCAACGTGCGGTCGGTGGGTGTGACGCCGGTGAGGACCGGTGCGTGCTGATGGAAGCCCGCGATCATCGCCTCACGCCCGGGGAGATTGAACTCGCGGCCCAGTGTGCGCATGATCGAGTTCTCGGTGGGGCGGTTGAGGCCGCGCCCGTGGTAGCCGCCGCCCTCGTACGCGCCGACGATGCCGCCGTCAGGAGATTGCCGGCCGAGCCAGCGGTGCCACTTCGCTTGCTGCGCGGCCATCTCGTCGGCGCTGAGCTTGGTGATGTTGGACTCGCCCGGCTCGGGGCCGGTGTAGGCGCTGTCGTCGTACCAGTACTCGTCGGCGAGCTTGCCGAACGAGTGGCCGGTCTCGTGGACGGCGACCTGGTCGGAGTCGGGGTGGTCGGACGAGGCGGTGCCGATGCCGTCGTACCCGGACGGCGAGGTGATGTCGTTGTAGCCGGCACCGCCGTACTTGGTGGAGTTGCTGAGCACGATGACGAGGTCGGGGTCGGCGGCCTTGCCGGCGTACGCCTCGACCTTGTTGGTGTCGACGCACAGCAGTCGCTCGATGCCGTCGCAGAAGAACGCCGAGTTCAACGCGGTGTCCTTGCGGACGTCGCTCGTCGGGTCACCGGAGACGCCGGACTGCTGCGAGTGCGCGTCGACGGCCCAGACGTTGAAGAGGTCCTCGTACTGGGCGTACGGCTCGACGGCCGCCATCTCCTGCCACTTCGTGCGCACGTCGGCGTGGAAGTCTTCCTGCTCGGCGGCGGTGTAACCGTCTCCGATGAAGACGACGTCGACCTTGGCCCCGCTCGGCCCGGCCTCCACGATCGGCACGACGTCGCCGTCGTCCTGGATCGTGGCCTGCTCCTTCCTGGTGAGCGGGGCGGAGGCGGGGACGTGCGTGCGGCGGGGATGGCTGCCGGGGCCGGCGAAGTACTCGACCTCGACGTCGACGGCCGAGCGGGCGCCGCCGCTGCCGTCGGCGTGAGCGGGCGGGGTGCTGCTGCCCCGGCTCTGATCCGCCGCGACCGGAGCGGTGGTGGCGAGCGCTGCCACCAGGGCGACGCCGGCGGCCACGGTGAGACGTTTGCGGGATATGTGGGATGCGTGTCCACGCATGGAAGAACTCCCGAGAGTCTGCGCGGACGTGAGGTCAGCAAGTCCGCGACACAGGTGGGGGGTTGGGGGAGCTGAAGTCGCGGCACAATGTAGGGGCTGTAGAGAAGTCAGGCAACATCCGGGGCGCAAGTTACCTGTGGGGATGGTGCGTTCGCGGCACGCACTCGCGGGCTCTTCGCTCCAGGGCGTCATGGACTTGGCTGGGCCCTGGGACCAGGCAGGCCGAAGAGTGTGGAGAGCGGATCTGTGGCGGACGGTCGATGGGATCAGCAAGATCCACGTGCCGTGGAGCCCTCCGCCCCTGACAGGCGAGATTGCGCGCCGGTAGGGAAGGCGCCGCCGCAGCCCGCGGATGTGCGATCCGGCCATCGCACCAGCCGCCCCGCCTGGCCCCGAGCGCCCGTGGGATCGGTGCCCAGTTGGTCGGGCCCCGGGTGATCGCGTGGCGGAAGGACCGGCACATCGGAACCAGTACCGCCGTTCGCTCATCCTGTCCGGCTCCGGCAACGCCCACGACTCCGTAAGCGTCGCGGTTTCACTCGCCTCCACCCGGAGCAGCCCCGAACAACGCCTCGGAACCCCCACCTCGGAGCCCTCGTGTGGCGTGCTTCGGAAGAATTCCCGTACCCGACGGAACGTTTCGCGCAGACGGCTCCTCTGGAGGGGGACGGATTACCCAAGTCGCCGCAGGAGGCCCCATGTCGTACCGGCTGGACACCCCGGCCCCCACCTTTGCCGCCGCGCTTGTCGCCTCGGTGCTCACGGTGGACGCCCTGCTCCACCTGTACTGGACAACGGGAGCCACCTGGCCCGCGGCCGACGACGCGAGCCTGTCCCAAGCGGTTCTCGGCACGGACGTGCCGTTCACACCGCCGACCCTGCTCCCTCTCGTCGCCCTCCTCCTCACAGCAGCTGCCTTCGTCCTCGCCCACGCCCGCCGCCCCCGCCACCGGCTCCTGCGCCTCGGCACGCTGGCTGTGGCCGTGGGCCTGTCGACGCGCGCCATCGCGGGGATCTACTGGCTGTTCGCCAAGGAGACCGGCACCGCCTTCCACTGGCTGAACCTCGCGCTCTACACCCCCCTGTGCATCGTCCTGGCCATCGCTGCCCTGCGCGTGGCGCGGTGGAAGGATGCGGCCCGTGCCCGATGAGCGACCCGACGACCGAACGCTCCGGCTCGTGCGAGCCGCCCAGCGCGGCGACACCCTCGCCATGGCCGAACTCCTGGACCTCCTCGCCCCCTACGTGGGCCGCATCTGCGCGCCCATCGCCCTGGGCCAGGGAGCGGACGCGGCACAGGAGGCCCTGGTGGCGGTCTTCAAATCGCTGCGCACTCTCAAGGACCCGGCAGCCCTGCACGGCTGGGTCCGTGCCATCGCGGTGCGCGAGGCGGTCCGCACCGCACACCGCGCCGCCCGCACCGTACCGGTCGATCTCAACTCGCTCCCAACCCGCGGTGACCCGCAACTCTCCGCCGACATCAAGGACGTACTGGATCGACTCTCCCCGGAGCACCGGGCAGTGCTGATGCTCCGTGACGTGGAGGGCCTGGACGAGCGCACGGCCGCCGCCCTGCTCGGTGTGCGCACGGGCACCGTCAAGTCGCGGCTGCACCGTGCCCGCGACACCTTCCGGAAGGCGTGGACGTCATGAACGACCTCTGGCCCACTACTGACCTCGACCCCGTACGCCGCCTGCACGCCCTGGCCGCCGGCATCCGCGGCGCCCACGTCACCCATGCCCACGTCGACGCATCCTTCGAGCGGGTCTGGTCCCTGCTGGGCGACCTGGAGGGCGGGTTCGGGCAGGTCGTGACCGACATGGAGCGGCTGCGCGTCGTCCGGCGACACGGCGAACACATCGAGGCGCTGGCCCGCAGCAGGTACGGCATGCGGGCCCGGCTGCGCGGGGTGCAGCGGCCGGGCTGGTGCTGGTTGCAGAGCCGGTTCCTGCTGATCGGCGTGGCCGCGACGCCCGAAGGCCCGGGCACGCGGGTGGCGTTCACCGGGGGAGTGCGGGTGCCGTCCTGTGCCGCACTGATCCCCCTGGGGGTTCGTCGTGAGGGCAGCCGCAGCGTGGAGAATCTGACGACCTTGCTGTGAGCCGGACTGCGTCTTCCCACTGCCGAGCGCGGCGGTTCACCGAGTCCACCCGGCGGAGTAGCCACTCCCACTCCCACCGCTCGAGCCGACGGCAGGCGAACCTTGACACGGACCTATCGATATTCGATACTATCGAAAAACGATAGAGGGATGGTTGTGGGTACGAAGACATGGTGGAGCCGGACCGACGGTCGGGTGCTCGAACTGGGCCTGGGGTTGGCCCTACTGCTCGTCGGACTGTTCGGGGTTCTCATTCCCGTTCTCGGCGTGACCGGGCCCCTCGGCCCGATGGACACCCGGGAGGTCACGATCGAGGGCACGACGCGGGCACCCGGAACCGGCATGGGCGAGGCGGTGCGACTCGGCGGCAGTCGACAGGCCGAGGTCACCATCGCCAGCCCCGACTTTCAGCAACGCCTGCTCCTCGCGCTGCCCGAGATCGTCGGCAGCCTCCTGCTCATGCTGATCCTCGGGCTGCTGTTCCGTATGGCCCGAAGGCTGCGCGAGGGCGATGTCTTCGTGCCGGAGAACGTGCGGCGGCTGAGCGTGATTGCGTTGGCGGTCCTGGCGATCGGCGTGTTCGGGCCGCTGGTGCAGGCGGGCACGACCGCCATGCTGGTGCGCGGTACATCCGTCGCCGACATGGTGCCCTTCTCGTACACCATTTCCTTCGCCTGCCTCCTGCTGGCCTTCCTCATTGCCGCTCTGGCCGAGGTGTTCCGGCGGGGTGCCAGGCTCCGGGCCGACACCGAAGGGCTCGTCTGATGCCCGCTGAGGAGGAGCACCGAATCCAGGTGCACCTGGACCGGTTGCTGGCGGAGCGGGGGATGACCCTGGCCGAACTGGCGACGAGGGTCGGCGTCACGGTCGTCAACCTCTCCGTGCTGAAGAACGATCGGGCCAAGGCGATTCGCTTCAGCACGCTGAGCTCGATCTGCCGAGAATTGGACTGTCAGCCCGCGGACCTGCTCAGCTACCGGAGTCATGGGCAGACGTGACCTGTCCCGTGAGACGGGGCCACGTGGCGGCCGTACCTCGTCGCGTCACCCCGCTGCGCCCGTCAGGGCCGCAAGCCGGCCCGCCTGAGTGCGATTTTGGAGAGGTCGGCGATGACCTGCTGGTCCCCGCGGCGCCAAGCGTCGGCAAGACCGCCTGCAGGGGCTGGGAGCGGGGCGAGGTCGCCCGGCGGGCCGGTGAGGGCGCGCAGGGCGAGCAGGTCGGCGCCTCCGGGCGCGTTGAGGAGTTGTCGAAGGGTGATGCTGCGTCGGATCCAGCGCAGGCGTGGGGGGAGCCACAGCAGCAGTACGAGGGCCACTGGGATGACGATCAGAGCCGTTGTCGTGAGATCGGCGACCTGGCTGACGGTGTGCTGGAGCGACTCTCCGGCGTCGGCGAATCCGGTACTGGCGTCGGCTGCGGACTGGAGCGGCTTCTTCAGGTGGTCGCCGACGAGCGGCACGTTCGAGGCGGCGTCGCCGGCATTGTCGAGTTCGGTGGCGAGGCTGTCGCCCGAGTTTTCCACTTTCCGCCCCGGCTCGGCCAGCAGCATGATCGCTTCGCGGACGGCGAGGGCGAACATCACCGCTGCGGCCATCAGGACCGCTGCGATCAGGTCGGCGAGTAACTGGCGGTTCCGACGTGCTGGGGTCTGGGCGTAGAGGCGCATCGGCGGGCTCCCGTTCGGGTCATGGCGTCGAGGAGGACCAGCCCCGCGAGGTGAGGCTCGGCGGGTTGTCGACCGTACGTCGAATCGACTCTTCCACCGGTCTCCGTGGGCAAACGTCCGTGACGCGCTGCCTGGTCAAGACGGGGCGGGTGACCGTGTCGCGGACCAACCAGGGTGAAGACCCGGCGCGGCGAGTTCCGCCGCTGCCGAGTCCACCGACACTTCCGCGGACCTCTTGACCCCGGCCGAGCTCAGCCACCAGAACCCGCTTCACGTGGCGGGTCCGAAGCCCAGATCCCGATCGCTACCGCGGGGGTACCGGGCGGTCGTAGATGTTGTCGGGGGTGACGATCTCGGTGATCGCCCGGGCGACAAGTGAGGACGGCTCCTTGCCGTCGTACATGTCATCGGTGTTGAGCAGCAGCACCAAGGTTGCCCGCTGCGAGGGCAGGTAGACGGTCACGCTCTCGTACCCCGGGATGGAGCCGTTGTGCCCGGTCCAGCCACCGCTCTCGAAGATGCCGAGGCCATAGGTCGTGCCGGGGTATCCAGTCGGCAGCGTCTTGAGCCGTTCTCTCTGGGTCTCCGGCTTGAGCAGGGTTCCGGTGGCGACAATCCTGGCCCAGCGACGCAGGTCGTGCAGGTTCGAGATCATCGCCCCGGCCGTCCAGCCCCAACTGGGATTCCAGTCGGTGGAGTCCTCGATCTCGCCGCTCAGCGTCTGATTGGTGTAGCCGCGTGCGTGCGGCTCGGGGAACTCGGCACCGTCGGGAAACAGCGTGTGGTCGAGGTGGGCCGGGCGGAGCACCCGCTTGTTGATGAAGTCGGCCGCGCAGAGGCCGCTGACCTTCTCGATCACCAGACCGAGGAGGACCAGATTGCTGTTGGAGTACTGGAACTGCGTGCCTGGCTCGGCGGTGTTCGCATGCTTGAAGGCGTACGCGAGCACCTCCTGCGGAGTGAACGTCCGGCTCGGCTCGCTCAACAGGTCGTGGATGAAGTCCGGGTCATCGCTGTACGGGAACAGGCCGCTGCGCATCTCGGCGAGGTGGCGCAGCGTGATCCGGTCACCGTTCGGTACGCCGTCGATGTAGGCCGAGATCGGGTCGTCCAGGCCGATCCGCCGGTCGTCGACGAGCTTGAGCAGCGCGGTGACCGTGAAGGTCTTGGTCTCGCTGCCGATCCGTGTGAACAGGTCGGTGGTCATCGGCTTGCGGGTGGCGGTATTGGCGACGCCGGTCGCGCGGACGTAGTTCCCCCTGCCGGGCATCCACAGTCCGACGACGAGGCCTGGGATGCCGGCCTGTCGGCGGACCTTCTCGACGGCCTTGTCCAGCCGGGAGGTCAGCTCGCGGCCGAGGTCGTTCGGACGCTGTGGCTGGTCATGCCGGTCGCCGTCCGCGATGTGCACGGCCGTGGCTGTGGCGGGGGGCCCCGCCACGGGGGCCAGTACCGACGCTACGAGCAGTGCAGCGATGCACAGCCGTCGGGAGGGGGTGAGCCTCATGCCAGGGTGCCTCTTCCGGATCGGGGACTGAGGAGGCAACGCCACCATCCGGAACCTTGGTCAGAGGTCGTCGTGCCGTGCGCACAGCTCGAGTCCACTCGTTCGGCGCCACGCTGATTGGCTGCCGACAGGGCCACGAGGCCGACCCACCGACCCCGCCTGCCGTAGATCCCGCTGCGGTACCGCAGCGCGGTCTCAAGAGGCAACCGCATCTGCGCGGGCACCGTCCTCGACGGGGGTGGCTCGTGCTCCCCTTCCTGACGAGGAGACGGCCGGCCGACGGCTCCTCGTGAGCCTCGCGTTCGGTCTCGTGGACGCCGAGCTCAGCCCCAAGGATGGGGCCGTTTGCTTCCGTCCGGTCAGCCTTTGACGGCGCCCGAGGTGAGTCCCTGGACGATGTGGCGGCTGGCGAAGGCGAACAGGATCATCGTGGGCAGGATGGTGAGCACGGCCGCCGCTGACATCGACCCCCAGTCGATGTTGAAGCTGGAGATGAATCCGTTCAGGGCGGTGGGGACGGTCTTGTTGGCATCGCTGTTCATGAGCGTCACCGACAGGAACAACTCGTTCCAGCAGTTGACGAAGTTGAAGATGAATGCGGCCACGATCCCCGGACGCATCACCGGCAGCAGTACCCGGAACAGCGCCCCGAACCGGGACAGGCCGTCGATCATGGCGGCCTCCTCGAGCGCGTCCGGGATGTTCTCGAAGAATCCCCGGAGCATCACGGTGCAGAACGGGATGCACACGGCGATGTACACGAGGGCGAGCCCGAGCCGGTTGTCCACCAGCCCGAGGTCCGTCATGAGCAGGTACAGCGGCCCGAGTGCGATGAAGGACGGGATCATCTGGGTGACGAGCGCGGCCATCAGGAGGGCGGTTTTGGTGCGGAACTCGAAGCGCGCCAGGACATACGCGGACAGCATCGAGATGACTGTGGCCACCACGCCCGCGACGGTGGCGACCACGAGGCTGTTGGTGAGGTAGGTGCCGAAGTCGGCCGTGCCGAAAAGCTCGCTGTAGTTCTGCAGCGAGAACTGCGCGGGCCAGTAGGCGATCGGAAACGCGAAGATGTCGCCCGGTGCCTTGAGCGAGGTGACCGTGATCCAGTAGAGAGGGAAGACGGTGAACAGCAGCCACAGGCCCAGGAAGGCGACCTTCGCGGCACGCCCGGCCGGGGTCTCCTTGCCGATCATGGCTTCACCTCTCGCTTCTCACGTGTGGCCAGCAGGTAGAACGTCGCGAACAGCAGCAGTCCGGCCACCACGATCAGACCCAGCGCGGAGGCTTTGCCGTAGTCGCCCTGCTGCGTGATCTTGATCATCCAGGTGGTCACGATGTGCGTCTCGTCGTTGGGGCCGCCGCCCGTCATGCCGAAGATCAGGTCCGGGAAGTTGAAGATCCAGATGATGC
Organism: uncultured Actinomycetota bacterium; assembly: GCA_963836215.1. Classification (GTDB taxonomy): domain Bacteria; phylum Actinomycetota; class Actinomycetes; order Streptomycetales; family Streptomycetaceae; genus Streptomyces. The sequence goes on along the minus strand of CAWIIU010000005.1, from coordinate 140,970 downwards.
GCAGCAGGACGGTGAGCGCCAGCGTGGTCCTGATGTAGGGAATCGTGATCTGGAACAGGGTGCGCGCCTTGCCGGCGCCGTCCAGGGACGCCGCCTCGTACAGCTCGTCGGGGATCGACTGCAACGCGGCCAGGATCATGATCGCGAAGAAGGTGACGCCGTACCAGACATTGGCGATCAGCACGGCGGTCATCGCGGTGTCGGGATCGGCCAGCCATGCGATCGGCTCGTCGATCAGCCCAGCTTTCTGGAGCAGGTCGTTGACGACACCGAACTCGCTGTTGAACATCCATCGGAAGAGGATGCCGATGAGGAACCCGGAGATCGCCCAGGGAAAGAAGATCAGCGCCTGGTAGAGACCGCGGAACCGGAAGTGGCGGCGCAGCCAGAGGGCGAGCGCGAAGCCGATCACCAGCTGGGGCACGATCGAACCGCCCACCCACAGCGCTGTGTTGCCGAGCACGGTGCCCCAGGCGGGGTCGGCGAAGACGTCCCGCACGTTCTTCAGGCCCACCCAGGAGGTGTCGGTGAGGTCCGTCAGCTTCCAGTTGCGGAAGGCCATCTGGCCGCCCGCGAGCACCGGGTAGTAGGTGAAGACGGCGACGAAGACGGCGGCCGGGGCCATGAAGGCGGCGATCAGCAGTCCGCGCCGGGTGGTGAACTCCGTCCTGCGGCCCCGGCGGGGCGCCGCGGGGGGCCCGGCGCCCCCCTTGCGGGAGGGGTGCCCGGGCCTCGCCTTCGTCTTCGTCGTCGTGGAGGCGGTGGTCATGCCTGCTTCCACTTCTCGGTCCAGTAGGTGTCCCAGCCGGCCAGGAGCTTCTGGGGCGTCAGCTTGCCGAGGACCATCTTCTGGATGTCGGCGTCGGCCCTCTGCTGCCACTCGGTCCACCAGGCGACGCCGCGCGGCTGAGTGACCACCAGGTACTTGCCCGGGTTCTCCGTCATGGTGACGTAGCTGGCCCAGGGGCCGGTCTTGTAGAAGGGGTCCTCGGTCGCCGACTTCAGGATCGGCACCAGGCTGTTCGCCTTGGTGAACTTCGTCGACGCCTCGCTCCGGGACAGGAACTCGACCAGTTTGACCGCCTCGGCCTTGTGCTTGCTGCCCTTGGCGATACCCCATCCGGCGGTGGCCAGCGGCTGGACCGTCTTGCCGCTCGGGCCGGCCACCAGGGGCGCGGTGCTCCACTGGTCCGCCGAGATCGACTTGGACTCCGACACGGTGGCGATCACTTCGGGGTCCTGGAGCAGGAAGGCCGTGGAGCCGTTGGAGAAGCCCTGGACCATCTCCGGGTAGCCCCAGGAGACGGACGACTTCGGCGACGCGCGCCGGAAGATCTCGAGGTAGGTCTCCATGGCGTCGAGGGCGCCGGGCGCGGAGAAGATCGTGCGGCCGTCCTTCAACCGGTAGCCGTTCGCGGGGTCGACGTCGTCGGCGACGTACGCCTCGATGATCGCGGAGGCGTTGCCGTTGGCGTTCGAGCCGCCGCGGAAGGCGTAGCCGTACCGGCGCTCGGACGGCTTGTGGAGTGCGGAGGCCTGCTTCAGCAGGTCCTCCCAGGTGGCCGGCGGCTTGTCGAAGCCGGCCTTTTTCACCAGGTCCGTGCGGTAGAAGAGGCTCAGGCCGTAGAAGCCGTAGGGGACGAAGTAGGTCCTGCCCTTGGCGTCCTTGGATGCCTTGACGGTGTTCTCCGTCATGGCCTGCCAGCCTTTCCACCCGTCCAGGTCCTTCCTCATGTCGTACAGCCAGCCGTTGTTCGACCAGGGGCCCACGGTGATGTCGCGTACCTCGAGGGTGTCCACACCGCTGCCGGACTGGAGCATCTGCTGGATCTTCTGGTCGGCCTGCTCGGTGGGCGGCGAGACGAGATTGACCTTGATCTTGGGGTTCTGCTGCTCGAAGTCGGCTATGAGGTCCTTGAGCAGGGCGGTGCGGGCGGGGTTGGTCAGGCTCTCGACCATGTTGAGGGTGACGGTCCCGCCTGCCGTGGGACTCATCGTGGAACAGCCCGTCAGGATCATCGCGGCGGCGGTGCCGAGGGCGAGGGCTGTCGTCCTGTTTCTCATCGTGCGACCTCTTTCGGGGGAGAGGGAAAGTGGCGTGGGGGCACCGCTACGGCGCGGCGTGTGTTTCGCGGGCTGCGTGGGCCCACTCGCCGAGGACGGGCACACAGGCCTCGGCGAAGTACTCGTAGTCGGCGGCGGTGTTGTAGACGTGGGCGGACAGGCGCAGGTAGCCGACGCCGCCGAAGCTGGTGAAGGCCGCCTCCACGCCCAGTTCTTCGGCGACCCGGTCGCGCAGCGCGTCGGCCTCGACACGGCTCGCGCCCAGCCCGGCGGGCAGCCGCACCAGCCGCATGCCCGGCACGGGCATACCGACGTCGACGGGCTCGTCCGATCCGGTCACCTCGGCGAACGCGGCAGTGAGGATCTGCTCGGCGTAGGACGCCAGGCCGTCCATGTAGCTGCGTGCTGTGTCCCAGCCCCAGCACTGCTCGACGAAGTCGAGTGCCGTGTGCGCCGCGAGATAGGCCGTGGCGTCCACCGTGCCCTGCTGGTCGAAGCGGTCGGGATAGGGATCGGCCGCGCCCCAGGAGTCGATCAGCGGGTGGAGATGCTCACTCAACGGGCCCTTGGCGACCAGCGCCGCGGTGCCGCGGGGGGCGCAGCCCCACTTGTGGAGGTTGCCGACCCAGAAGTCGGCCGGGACGCCGGCGAGCGGGGCGGCGATCAGACCGGGTGCGTGTGCGGCGTCGACGAGGAACGGGATGCCGCGCCTGTGTGCCTCCGCGCCGATCAGGTCCACCGGCATCCTGCGGGCCGTTGGCGAGGTGATCTGGTCCACCACGACCAGGTCGGTGTCCTCGCTCAGCTCTGCCGCAACGGCCTCGTACGCCCGCTGCTCGTCGGCGTCGAGCGGCACCCGGGCGGTACGGACCCGGCCGCCCCAGCGCCGCGCGAGCCGTTCCGCTCCCGTGGTGACGGCTCCGTACCCGTGGTCGGTGACGACGATCTCCCCGCCGCGGCGGCGCATCAGGGAGGCGTGGACGACGCTCACGCCTGCGCTCGCGTTCGGCACCAGGGCGAGCCCGTCGGGGGCGGTGCCCAGGAAGCCCGCGAGGTCGACGCGGGTGGCGGCGAGCCTCTGCGGGAGCGCCGGGAACCACACCACGGGCGAGCGTTCCATCTCCGCACGCAGCTGGTTCTGCCGCTCCTGCGCCACCAGCGGGACCGCTCCGAACGAACCGTGGTTCAGATGCCGCAGTGCGGGGTCCAGCGACCACGCCCGGGCCGCGGGTCGGCCGTCGGCCAGCACGAGAGGGCTGGGCGCGGTGGTGACCTCGGTCTCGCTCACTTGACCCCTTTTGCCGGACGTGGACGCGTCTGGGACATCAGACGCTCCCCGAGAGACGTATGATGACTCGGCATCCTGGCATGGCGGAATCGGGCCTTCAAGGGGTGATGCAAGATAAGTCGTCTGATGAATTTGTTGGAAGCGCAGAAGTCATTTGATGTCTCGCCTCGGTACAGTGCACCGGGGTAACGGCCACGGAGCCGGCCCGTCAGGGGAGGAGACCGATGTCCGCAGTAGACAGGGCGTTCCACGGCCTACGGCACATGATCGGCACCGGGCGCCTCGGCGCGGGTGAACGCATCCCGCCCGAGGGTGAGCTCTGCGAGGAACTGGGCGTTTCGCGAGGCTCGTTGCGTGAAGCCGTGCGGATGCTTGCCGCCCTGGGCGTCATCGAAGCCCGGCACGGCTCCGGTACCTATGTCTCCCAGCTCAGGCCGGAGGACGTCATCGGAAGCCTCTCCCTGACCCTCGAACTGCTGCCGCTGACCGGGCTCTTGGAGGTCTACGAGATCCGGCGCGTCCTGGAGGCCCATGTCGCCGCCCAGGCCGCGGCACGGTCCACGCCCGAGACGGTGGCCGCCCTCTTCGCACTCATCGAGACGATGGAGGCCACCGACGACCCCACCGAGTCCTCCGAACTCGACCACCGCTTCCACGCGGAGATCGCCCGGATCGGCGGCAACCCGACGCTGGCGTCCCTGCTGGCGGTCTTCCGTGCCCGCTCGCGCAAGTACCAGGTCTTCACCCTCCCCGAGGGGCCAGAACTGCGCCGCAAGAGCGACGAGGACCACCGGGTCCTGGCCACGGCCATCGCCGACCACGACCCGACCGCCGCCGCGGGCGCCGCCCAAGCGCACGTCGCCCAGACGGAGCGGTGGCTACGGGCGTTCATGCCTCCGGTGGAGGAGGACGCGGACGCGGGCTGAGGGCGTGCCGGGACCCGCCACCGACGAGGAGGTCACCATCGCCGCGCCGTCCTCAAAGCGATGCCCCTCTGCACACCTTTGGGACCGCCACTCAAGCGCTGCAACCGCCTCGCCCGCGCCGGGCGCCTCCGGACCCCCACGACTCGCCGGTCTCGCAGGTCCCGGAAAGGAGACGCTGAGCCTGCTCCGGGACACCCTGGGCAGCCAGGCGCCGGACTCCATCCGAGAGAGCACTGCCCCACGCGAGAGGGCGATGCGTTCTCCGTGCTGACCGGCGGTGCGTCCCAGTGAGGTGGCTGACGCTGTACGCGCGCTCGCGGCAGGTACCCGCGTCGCTCGCCGCGGTGGTGATCGGCGCCCTGGCGGTCTGGGTCCTCGCCCGGAACGGCGGCGGGGGGCCCGCTGATGCGCAGTTGACCGTGCTTGCCCTCACCGCGGGGGCGACGGCGGCGTCGATCGGGCTCGGCGGCCAGGACCTCGCGCTCGACCGGGCAGCCGCGATCCGCTGGGTGCCCCGGAGGGCGGCGCATGTGCTGCTGATCGGCACGGTCATCTGCGCGGTGCTGTCGACGGTGCAGAGCATGGGCGAAGATCTGGCCACCACCGCGTTCATCGTCCGCGACAGCGCAGGGCTGATGGGCCTCGTCGCCCTCGGGGCGGCGGTGTGCGGGGCGCAGTTCGCGTGGACGCTGCCGATCGCCTGGCTTTCGTTCTCGCTCTTCGCCCCGTCCCCGACGAGTCTGTTGTTGGAGGTGGCGAACTGGATGCTGCTGCCGCCCGGCGCGGCGACGGGCACCTGGACGGCCCTGGCTCTCGCGGTCGCCGGCACCGCGGCCTACGCCATCGCGGGACCGAGACGGTGAGCTGCTGCTGAGGCATGTCACGGGGACTGCGAGACCTCACCACCGATCCCCGTCTCGTTGCCGTCGGCATCGCGGTAGACGTACTTCCATACGTTGTCGTACTGCTCCACGTCCACCGGTTGCAGTCCTCGCTCGGCGATCCTCGCTACCTCGGCGGCAGGGTCGTCCATCCAGATCATGCTCACCGCACCGCCGGCCCGCTCAGGGGCCTCGACGATGTACATGTAGCGGTCCTCTGCCAGCTGCCAGACCGCTTCGACATCGTTCGGGTAGAAGGCGGGCTCTGAGCCGAACAGCTGCTTGTACCACTCCAGAGAATTCTGGTAGTTCCGAACCGCGATCCCCGCAAAGATTCCCACTGCCATGAATGACCCTCCACTTCGACGAGGCCGAACCTCGGCCGCACGACTGTTGCCGTCCGCTGTAAGGCAGACTCGATCCATCGCCAGAATTCATCCGCGCCGACATCGTGGCAGCTCGTCCGGCTCCGGCCGTACGACAAAACGCGGTCGGCGCCGGGCGGGAGCCGCATCGCGGGCCCGCCATCTGGGATACACACCGCACCAAGCGGCGAACCGCATACCCAGCGGGCGGGCAAGTCGCCGCACCGGCCGCGGATGCGCCATGCCGGTTCTCGTCGGCGGGGCTCCAGGTCACACAGGGTGTACAACGGCCAAGTCAGGCATCGAGACCGAGGGGCGAGGGTGTTGGACCTCAAAGAGGAATTGCATCGCAAGCTGCAAGCCGGCAGGGCAGGGATATTGAGCAAGCTTGCGGACCTGAGTGAGTACGACCTGCGTCGGCCCATGACGCCGACCGGCAGCAACCTGCTCGGCATCATCAAGCACCTGGCCGGTGTGGAGTACGAGTACCTCGGCGAGTCGTTCAAGCGACCGGCGCCCGAGACCATGTCGTGGATCGAGGACGACTCGATCTGGCAGAGCGCCGATATGTGGGCGACACCCGATGAGTCCAGCGAGTACCTGATCGGGCTCTACAAACGCGCCTGTGCGCACGGCGATCGGACCATCGCGAGCCTGGACCTGAAGGCCCCCGGCTGGGTGGCCCACTGGGCGGAGGGAAAGCGCGACACGACCTTGGGCGTTCTGCTCATTCGGATGGTGTCCGAGACTGCCCAGCACGCCGGCCACGCCGATGTGATGCGAGAGCTCATCGACGGGCGCGCCGGTCCGGATCATGACGCGGTGGGAGACGAGGCTTGGTGGCGTGAGTACGTCGCTGGGATCCAGGCGGCTGCGGACTCCTTCGCAACAGGGGTTCACTCGGACAAGCCGACCGGCTAGTGCCGAACTCGTAGCGGTGCTTCGCAACCCCTGTCAGCCGTTCGGATCAGCTGGGTGGGCGCAAGGTACAGCGCCCGCGTGCCCTGAGAACGACCGAAGCGCTCACCAGCCGGTCGGAGTTCGGCGTGGGGCGGCGGGATGCGCTCAGATCGCCATCGCTTCCTGGATCCATCGCTTGACCCGGTACGGAAGCCACCAGGCGATCTCACCCACGGTGAGTACCAGGTGTTCCCCCACGAAGTCATCGAGGACGTTCCTGGAAACGGTCGATGCCACGGTGCCGTAGTCGAGGGCGGCGATCGCATCGTGGTAGTGCGGTTCGTCGGACGTGAAGCGCCGCAGGTCGCCCCAGCGGCGATCGCGGATCTGGATGAAGCCGGGGCCCTGGCGCCACAGGCACTTGCACAAGTAGTGGCTGTGCCGCCAGGACAGCAGCTGCTCGTCCGCCTGGTCGGGGCCGTCCATTGCCTGGGGCGGTTGGAGGTGGCTCAGGAGTTTCCAGGTCTCCTCGTCCTCGCGGTCGAGCCGCAGCCGCCATTCCACCAATATGGCACGCGCGGTGAGGTCCCGTACGAGGCTGAGGCTCCGCACTGCCTGCCGGGCGGCGTCTTCCGTGGCGGTGGCCGTGGGGGTGAGATCGATGGCGTCCGGCATGACGATGCGCCGGGCGCCGAGGTTCCACAGCTGCTCGCTCGCCTGCCCGATGGGGCCGGAAAGTGAGACCTCGCCGAGGGACATACCTGTCAATGTGCTGGCGTGGGGGTCGTAGTCACGCCAGGCGGTGACGGTCAGCGGTGGAGCTTCATCGGTGCGGGTCGGACGGAGTGCGGTGCTCACGGGGCCTCCTGACGGGTGGTGGTGGTCAGGCCATCAGAGACGGCTGTGCCTGCTGGGCCACGGTGGTGGCGCTGTCTCCGGGCGGGCTCGTGGGCGGCTCGAACACCTCCGCCGTGTGCAGGTGGCGCATGAAGTCGAGCCGTAGCAGATCCTCGTTGACCGCGGCCGGGGCGATGTGCACGTACTGGCCGCTGTCCGTGAAGAGCAGGCCCAGTGCGGTCCACCGGTCCAGGACGATCTGGACCTCGTCCTCGTCGAGCGCTTCACCGGACAGGCGCGCAGCGGCCTTGCGGGTGAGGGCGGCCGGCGCGTGCGGCTGGTCGAGAAGGCGGAAGAGCACGATCTCAGCGGGGGAGGTCAGTTCCATGGTGCGCCAGCTGAACGCCCGTCGCCGGCTGACCAGCACGATGCGCTCGCCCAGGTCGACATGGGTGAGGCGGGCGTCGACGTGGTGCTTCTTCCAGCCGGCGAGCGCATCGTTGAGCGCGGTGACGGTGGATTCGTCGATGCCGCGTGCGGGGGCCTCGAACACGTAGGCCAGGTCGTAGAGTTCCTCTTCGGGCAGGTCGTACGTGAAGCGATAGTGCGCCTCGGGCCTCAGGCCGTCGAAGCCGAGTTCGGGCCGGTTGAAGTAGGGACTGAACCGTTCGATGGCGATACGGGCCGACATGTCGACCGGGGGATCGAGGTGTTCCAGCGCCGGGATCTGCTCGATGACGGGGGCGTAGTCCTCAGTGCTCTCACCGGGGAAGCCGTGCAGGTAGTTCCAGGACACCGACAGACCGGTCTCCGCGCCGTCGCGGAGCATCCGGACGTTCTGGCAGCCGCTGACGCCCTTGTCCATCAGGTCGAGCACCCGGTTGTTCAGACTCTCGATCCCCGGCTGGACGTAGATGAGCCCGGCCTCCGAAAGCGTGCGGAGCTGGGATCTGCGCATGTTCGCCTTGATCTCGATGTGCAGGCGCAAGTCGTAGCCGCTGTCGATGATCCGCGGCAGTACGGTGTTGAGGTATCCCATGTCGAGGATGTTGTCGACGACGTACATGTCCAGCACCCGGTGCCGCTCGGCGAGCTCCATGATCTCGTCGTAGAACACCTCGGGGCTCTTGCTGCGGAACTGCATGAACGACCCGTTGAGGCCGCAGAACGTGCAGTGGTGCTTCTCGCCCCACCAGCACCCACGCGCGCCCTCGACCACCAGCTTGGGCTCGACCCAGTTGCGGGCGACGGAGGACGCGAGGCATTCGAAGTAGCCGCTGTAGTCGGGCGGGAGAATGTGGGCCGGAGGCAACGGCGCCGTGGCCATGGCATTGACGATGCTCGCGCCGTCCGCTCCCCGATGGCAGAGGCCCGGGACAGCGGAAAGGTCGCGCTGCCCCTCGGCAAGTGCGTTCACCAACTGGGGAAAGGCCGTTTCGCCCTCACCCCGGATCACGAAGTCGACGAACGGGAAGTTGCGGTGCACCGCCGCTCCCTGCTCCGCGTCGCAGTTGGCGCCACCCATGACGGTCACGATGTGCGGTGCCAGTCGCTTGACGTGTTTGGCTGCGGCCAGCGCGGCAGTGTTCTGCTGGAAGGTGGAGGTGAAGCCGACGACGTCGGGCGCATACGCCGCGATGCGGCGTGCCACGTCCTCGACGAACTGCGGTACCTGGCGGTGCAGCGCCTGAGTCATCTTCATGCGTGACTTGCGCAGCCGGCCGCTCATCACCTCGGTGAACTCCTCCTCCTTCCAGCGCGGGTCGTCGTAGAGGGCCGAGGAGAACACCCAGTCGCCGCAGCCCATGAAGTAGGAGGAGAGGGCGTAGTACTCGTAGTCGTCGGCGGTGAACTCGGTGCGCTGCGTGATCCAGTCGGTGAACTCCAGGTTGGCGTGCAGCACCTCGGCACGGGCATCCGTGACGCGTTCGTCGACACTGCGCTTGAGGATGCCGAGCGCAAGGGAGGGCAGGTCGATCGGGGACCACGGCATGTTGACCAACAGGACGCGCACAGAGGCTCCTTGACGGGATGAACGCAATCCGCGTGAGACGGGTTGCCCGGGGTTCGGTGAGGGCACCGGCCGGCCCGGCGGCGAGCCGGGCCGGCCGGTGTGGTTCAGTCCTCTTCGGAGTCCTCGGCGTTGCGGAACGGGATCGTGATGGTGATCCCGACGCTCGGCTTGCGGTTCTCCTCGTCACCCGCGAGCGGGTCGTTGTTGATGACGTCCTTCTGCACGGTGTGCCTCCTTTCCGTGTTGCGGTCCGTGGTGCCTGTCCCGGCGGCAGCCGCAGATGGCGCTGCGGCCGGGATCCCGCTCCGGTCGGAGCGGGACGTCTCAGCTGTTCACCGTGGTGCGCGCGGGGCCGGTGAGAGCCGGTCCCGCCCGCGCAGTTCCCGGTCCAGAAAGGTGATGGCCCGGCGCAGTACCGCGACGTGGTCGTGTCCGACGTAGCCGTCGTGCCCGGTGTCGAGCCACATGTCCTCGTAGCGTGCCCCCGCGCACTCAAGTGCCGACAGATAGCCCCGCACTTGCGCCGGCGGGCACTTCTCGTCGCGCTCGGCCGCCACGAGAAGCAGGGGCGCCCGCACCCGCGAGACGTGGTGGATGGGCGAGCTGCGAGCGTATGTGTCCGGTATGTCGTCGGGGGTGCCGCCGAACAGTCGCTCGTCGAGGGCCTGGAGGGCGGGGGTGCTGGTGCGGTGGGCCGCGGCACAGTCGGCGATGGGCTTGACCGCGACGGCCGCCTGCCACAGGCCGGGGTCGATCCCGAGCGCGAGCAGGGTGAGGTAGCCGCCCCACGAAGTGCCCCACAAGGCCGTCGCGTCGGGGCGCACCAGCGAGCGTCGGACCAGGTCGGCGCGCACGGCGGCGAGGTCCTGTACCTGGGTGAGCCCCACCCCGGCCGAATAGGCGCGCCGCCAGTGCGGACCGTAGCCGGTGGACCCGCGGTAGTTGACCCGCGCGACCGCGAACCCCGACCCCACCAGGGAGTGGACCACGCCGTCGTAGGCGTCGCGGTCGTGATCTGCCGGGCCGCCGTGCACCAGGAAGACGACCGGCGCCGGTACGACGTCGTCGGGCAGGCTCAGGAAGGTATGGACCGGGCCGTCGGGTCCGGGAGTCCACAGATCCCGATGCTGCCCGGGCACCCTCTGCGCGACCGTTCCCAGCGGAGGCAGGTGTGTGCCCGCAGTCGACTGCATCCGGGGAGGTTCGGCGGTGGTGGACCACAGATAGTGGACATCCCCGTCCGGCCGAGCTGCAGCGGCCAGGACGCTGCCCGGAGGCGTCGCAACCGGAGCCACCGTGCCGGCATCGAGGTCGGCACGGTGAAGCAGAGTGCGGCCGTGCCGGTCCTGTCGGATCAGTACCTGGGCACGGTCGGGATACCAGGACGCGGTGATCTCCGTGTCGAAGGAACACCAGTCGTAGGCGAAGAAGCCGGTTTCGGGCCGCCAGCCGGCGAGCCGGTAGCGGCCCTGGTGCTCCTGCACGAGCAGCAGCTCCTCGCGGTCCGCCATGGGGGAGAAGCCACGTGCCCACAGGTGTGCGGTCCGAGAGCCCCGCAGGACGGCCCGGATCCGCCCGTCGGGCGACATGACGGTGACCGCACGGTCGGAGCCGGCTGCCCCGGCGACCGCCAGATTGGCTCCGCTCGGCGAGATTCCGGCGAGGGTCACCAGGCCGTAGAGGTGCGTCACTTGGCGGGCCTGACCGCCTCTGCGGCCTATGTGGACGGTGGTTCCCCTGCTTGTGCCCATCGCCATGGCCACGGTTGCCCGGTCGTCCAGGCCGATGCCGCGGGGGACACCCGGCTCCACGCCTTCCAGTCCGAGGGTGTCGGGTCCTCCTGCGAACGGCTGGAAGAGCCAGCGTCCGAGACCGTCCGCGTCCTCGTCGAACCACCAGATGTGGCCGTCGCGGTCGATGGCGTTGTGCAGGGTGCCATGCGGTCGGTCGGTGACCTGGCGGGCGACCCCGGAGACGGCGTCCCAGGTGAACACCTCGCACCGACCGTCGGCGTCGGCCGTGAAGGCCATGCGCGAGGAGTCAGTGGCGCACACCTCCGGCAGCTCGCTGCGGTACGTCTGGTAGCGGGTGGCGCGGCGCAACTTCGTATCGTGTGGGGCGACGCGTGACGCGCTCGCCGCCGGGCGAGGCTCGGTCATCGGTCAGCCTCCCGTCTTCAGATGTCCGCCGCGCGCGGTGGTGAACAGGGCCAGCAGCGTGAGGGAGGCACCACACGCCAACGGCGTTGCGGAAGCGCCGGAGTGGGTCACGAGCACACCCGCCACGACCGGCGCCAGGGCTGCTCCTGCAATGTTCACGACGGCGATGGCAGCCCCTGCCCTGGCTTGCAGGTGGGGCGGGGTGTCGGCGATGGCCGCGGACTGTACGACCACCGTCGCCGGTGCGAGGATCAGGCACAAGGCCGCGAAACAGATGCCGTACCCCCAGGCACCGGCCATGAAGGCGACCCCTGAGGCCGGCACCACTGTCAGCCAGGAGACTCCCACCAGCGTTCTCGTACCGCCCAGGCGGCGCACCACCGCCGGGGCCGCCAGGGCGCCGACGAGTCCGGCCGCGCCGGACAGGGCGAGCACCAACCCGATGGCGGCCGGCCCGCTGGTGTGCTGCAGGGAGAACAACACGGTGAAGTACAGTGCGGCCAGAGCGGTGTTGACCGTTGTCGTCCACACGAGCACGAGGCGCAGGCGGGCCGACGACCACACCAGCGCGATGCCGGCGGCCGCCTCCTGGGCGAATGCCCTCCCGTGGCGTGCGGGCGTACGGCTCCTCGGACCCGGTCCGTCCGTCCTCGTGTGTTCGGGGCCGGGTGTGGGCGCGTCGGCGCGCAGATCCGATCGCATGCAGCGCACACACACGGCCGTCACGAGATAGGAGACGGCATCGGCGGCGAAGGGCAGGGCGCGGGAGATCTGGTACAGCACTCCACCAAGTGCCGGACCGATCACGAGCGCCGCACGGTCACCGGCCTCCAGACCCGTGACCGTCCGCACCACGGCCCCCGGCCCGCTCACCAGCGCGACAGTGCCCCGGACCGCCGACTCGAAGCAGGCGGTCGCCACACGCTCCACCAGCAGCGCCGACACCAGCAGCCAGAGCGGCGGGCGGAGGGTCGACGCGGACACCGCCACGACTGCCATGGCAGCGGCCGCGAGAGCGGCGGATGCGACCATGACCGGTTTGCGCAGACCACGGTCCGCCGCGACTGCGACGACCGGTCCGCACACCAGGACCACCAGCATGCCGATGCCTGCGAGCAGTCCCACAGCGGCCGGCGATTGGCCCAGATGCAGCAGCAACAGCGGAAAGGCGACGGCCGAGAGCTGTGTGCCGAGTGCGTCGGAGGCATTGGCCGACCACAACAGCCGGACATCGCCGGGCCCGGTACCACCAACGGTGTCCCGTGTCGTATGCCGGGCGGCCCTGGAGGCTGAAGCGTGTAAGTCGTCTGCGCTGGAGGCACCGGCCCCCGAAGCTCCGTTCACACCCTGCCCCCTTGAGTCGCTTCAGGCGAACGTCACCGTCGTGCAGGCACATCACGAGCGCCGAAGTGTGCAGAAAATGTGCAGGAGATGAAACTGAACGGAGCTTAACCACGTCGAAATAGGGCGTGCAAGGGTCGCGGCGGCCGCGGAATCGGCCACCTGAAATGCCGTCAAACACCGCAGTGGACACGGCAAACAGCCCCATGCCTACGGGCGTCGAGCCATGGAAGAGAAGCGCCGTGGCGGCGACGCCTTCACTCCGCTTCGCGTCGGCGCACCCCTCGGCAGCGGTGGAAGCGGGTGACGGCCCCGGACGGCCGAGCCGTCACCGGGACTGCGGCAACCACTCATGTTGCCGCCTCCCTCCCCATCTCCCACCGACGGTCAGAAGTTCAGTCCCGCAAACCCCGTGAGTAGCTGTGCGCCCGCCGCAAACGCAGACTCGCGCGAATCCCGGACGGACAGGGCGAGCGCCCCTGACGCCCGTGGCTGCGGTTGGCCAGAAGTGACCGCTGCTGCCTCATTCGCTCATACCGTCGGCCCCACAGCGACGCATGGTTGTGCGCGACGTCGGCGGCCATCCCCTGGGCTGTCGCATCGACGCTCCGACCGACGGTTAGGGCTCTGGCAGGCCGGAGTCACGGCGATCGAGGTCCTCAGGGTGCCGTCACTGTCCTGAGCCCTGGCCCAATCCCGTCCCAGGGGCCAGGGCCCGCGGAAGCGCGTGGCGTCAGCACCCCTTGTTCTTCTCCGGCACCGCCCTGCCCCGGAGTCCTTCCGGCTATCCCGCCGGCTCCCGCACCGCCGCGTTGTGCCGGGCGTGCGAGAGGAAGGCGCGGGCGGCGCGGCTGAGCGGGCGGCGCGGGTGCACGATGTCGACGGCGCGCAGCAACGGCGGTGTGAACGAGCGGACTTCCACGCGATGGCCGAATGCCCGTAAGACCATGTCCCGGTACCAGATCAGCGAGCCGCGACCGTCCGCGACGCTGGTCACGCACGCCGGCCGCTCGTCCGACTCGACCACCGCTACGGGCCGTACGCCGAGCCGGGCGAACATTGCGTCGAGCTCCGTGCGAGGGCCGGTACCGGGTGTCGGCAGCACCATCCGCAGACCTTCGAGCATCCGGAACGGAACCGGATCGGGCAGCCCCGAGCCGGGCGGCGAGATCAGCACGATCTCCCGGTCCTGCAGGTGATGCGTGGACAGCTCCTTGCCGACCGGCAGATCGACCAGCGCCAGCTCCGCCGTGCCTTCGGCCAGGGCCCGTTCGAGCGCCTCGCGGCTGTCGTGCTGCAGCAGGCGTACGTCGATGGCGGGATGGCGCTCGGCGAACGAGGGCACCAGGTCGGCGGCGAGATCCTGCGAGAGGGTCGGCGTCGCGGCGACCGTCAGCGGGGCGCGAGAGCAGCCCGCATGCACCGGGCGGACGTCCTTGATCGCCTCCACGGCGTCGAGGACGGTGCGGGCCAGCCGCACGACACGCGCGCCTTCCGGCGTGAGCCTCGCGCCCGAGGTCCGGCGTTCGAGGAGCTCCACTCCTAGGTCGCGTTCGAGCGACTGGATGGACCGGGAGAGGGCGGGCTGGGCCACGTAGACCGCGTACGCCGCGGCCGTGATGGATCGGCAGTCCGCAACGGCGACGAGGTAGCGCAGCTGCTGAAGTGTGGGGGTCATGTGCGGACGGTAGCCCTGGGGTGTTGCAGGTGTAAGAGCGCAAGGGTGGACAAATACCCGTCCGCACCGGGTAGTTGAAGGCTCCGCAAGGCGCACAAGCCATACCTCTGCGGCATGGCTGGCGGCTGAGCGTTGACTCTGACGGCCGACCGCCGCAGGATTCAACGCGGCATGGCGGGTTACCGCCCGGTACCGCCTCGACGAGCAGGAGCCCGTACCTCCTGGACCGGTCGCGGTGCGCCTTGTCATGCCTGCTTATCCGCGGTGCCGTGCCACTGGCATTCCGTGGACACGAGGCACCTGCGCCACGCTCCCTCGCCCGGCCCTGCTCGGAACCCAAGGAGAGCCCGTGACCCCCCACCCCACCCTCCGGCACGCCGTACGGGATCTCGTCGTCGTGGTGAGCCCGTTCGAGGAGCCCGACGCGCGGATGGTCGCGGCCGCGGAACGCGCCGGCGCGCTGGGCGTGCTCGACCTCGGCAGGGACCGTGAACGGGCGCGGGCCGCGATGGACTCACTGCGCGGACGGGGATACGGCGTACGCATACCGGCCGGATGCCTCGTTGCACCGGACGAACTGCCCGACGCGGTGGACACCGTCCTGCTCGCCGCAGAACACTGGCGCACCGGAACGACAGGGTGGAGCGTGCGCACGGCCACACGCAGGGTGTGGGCCGAGGTCGTCGATGTCGACGAGGCCCGTGCCGCCGTCGCCGCCGGAGCTTCCGGACTTGTCGCCAAAGGACACGAGGCGGGCGGCCGCGTCGGCGAACTGACCACCTTCGTCCTGCTCCAACTGCTCCTGTCCGACCCGGAGGTGACCGTACCGATCCATGCGGCAGGGGGCATCGGAACGCACACGGCCGCCGCAGCCGTCGCGGGCGGAGCCGCCGGCGTCGTACTCGACACCCAGCTCGCGCTCACCACCGAAGGCGCGAACGGACTGCCCGCAGACGTCGAGGCAGCGATCCGGGCCATGGACGGCAGCGAAACCACCGTCAGCGGTGGCCACCGCATCTACACCCGCCCCGATCTGGCACCCGTTCAAGGCGAAGTCGCCGAACAGCTCGGCGCCCGCGGTCTGCGCATCCAGCCGCTTCCCGTCGGCCAGGACGGAGCCACCGCCGCCCGGCTCGCCGCCCGCCACCGCACCACCGGCTCCGTCGTACAGGCGGTGCGAGCGGCCATCACCGGCCACCTCGAAGCGGCCGTGCGGGCCCGTCCGCTCCAGCTTCGGCCCGGCGAAGGCCGTCTGCCCGTCGCCCAAGGGCCCATGACCCGCGTCAGCGACCGGCCCGCCTTCGCCTGCGCCGTGGCCCAGTCGGGCGGCCTGCCCTTTGTCGCCCTGGCGGTGATGAACGGCCCCGATGTACGCGAACTGCTCACCGAGACCGCCGCACGCCTGGCCGGCCGTGACTGGGGCGTCGGTCTGCTCGGCTTCGCGCCCGACGAGCTGCGCCGCGAACAGCTCGCCGCTGTCGCCGACGCCCGGCCCCCGTACGCGATCATCGCCGGCGGCCGGCCCGCGCAGGCTGCCCCGCTGGAGGCCGCAGGCACCAGGACGTATCTGCATGTGCCCTCACCGGGACTGCTGGAGCAGTTTCTCGCCGAAGGCGCACGGCGGTTCGTCTTCGAAGGGCTGGAGTGCGGCGGGCACATCGGCCCGCGCGCCGCCTTCCCACTCTGGGAGGAGCAGATCGACCGGCTGCTCGCGTGCCCGTACGCCGCCGAACTGGATGTGCTGTTCGCCGGCGGCATCCACGACGAGCGGTCCGCCGCGATGGCCATGGCCGCCGCAGGCCCGCTGGCCGAGCGCGGAGCCCGCACAGGGGTCCTCATGGGCACCGCCTATCTGTTCACCGAGGATGCCGTCACCGCCGGAGCCGTACTGCCCGGCTTCCAGCAGGAAGCCATCGGCTGCGAGGCCACCACGCTGCTGCACACCTCCCCGGGCCATGCGACCCGGTGCGCCACCACGCCGTACGTCGACGCCTTCACCGCCACCGCGGAACGGCTGCGGCAGGACGGCGCGAGCCAGAGCGAGATCTGGGCCGAACTGGAGAAGCTCAACCTCGGACGGCTGCGGCTCGCCAGCAAGGGCCTGCGCCGTACCGAGACGGGACTCGTGCCGGTGGCCGAGGCCGTGCAGCGCGATGAGGGTCTGTACATGCTCGGCCAGATCGCCACCGCACGCACCGCCATCACCACCGTCGCCGAACTGCACACCCAGGTCACCGACGGCGCGACACGGCTGCTGGAAGAGCGGCTCGAGGAGCTGCGAGCGGGCGCGCCGGCGTCCGGTCCCGAGGAACCGCTGGACATCGCCGTCGTCGGCATGGCCTGCCGCTATCCCGGCGCGGACGACCTCGCCGCGTACTGGTCCAACATCGTCGCCGGCACCGACTCCGTCACCGAAGTCCCGGCCGACCGCTGGGACCCCGAACTCCACTACGACCCCGACCCGGCACGGGCGGGGGAGCGCACCCCGTCGCGGTGGGGCGGTTTCCTGCAGGCCGCACCGTTCGACGCTCTCGCGCACGGCATCGCTCCCGCCTCGCTCGGCAGCATCGAGCCGGTGCAGCTGCTCGCGCTCGACACAGCTGCCCGCGCACTCGCCGACGCCGGATACGCGGGCCGGCGGCAGTTCGACCGCTCGCGCACCTCCGTCGTCTTCGGCGCCGAAGCGGGCACCGACCTCGCCGGGGCGTACGGCTTCCGCACCCTGTACCCCGGCTATCTCGGGCAACTGCCGCCCGAACTCGACCAGCAGTTACCCCAGCTGACCGAGGACTCCTTCCCCGGAGTCCTCGCGAACGTCATCGCCGGACGCGTCGCCAACCGACTCGACCTCGGCGGCGCCAACTGCACCATCGACGCCGCCTGCGCGTCCTCGCTCGCCGCACTCGACCTGGCCTGCAAGCAACTGCGCGACGGTGACAGCGACATGGTGCTCTGCGGCGGCGCCGATGTGCACAACGGCATCAACGACTACCTGATGTTCGCCTCCGTGCGCGCCCTGTCGCCCACCGGCCGCTGCCGGCCCTTTGACGCATCCGCCGACGGCATCGCACTCGGCGAAGGGGTCGCCTGCGTCGTCCTCAAACGCCTCGCGGACGCCGAACGCGACGGCGACCGCATCTACGCCGTCGTCAAGGCCGTCGGCGCGTCCAGCGACGGACGATCCCTCGGCCTCACCGCGCCCCGGCCCGAAGGACAGCGACGGGCCCTGGAACGCGCCTACCGGCGCGCGGGAATCGCACCCGCCGAGATCGGCCTGGTGGAAGCACACGGCACCGGAACCGTCGTCGGCGACAGCACCGAACTCGCCGTCCTCACCGAGGTCTTCGCAGACTCAGCGGCGAGTTCCTGCTCGCTCGGATCCGTGAAGTCGCAGCTCGGCCACACCAAATGCGCCGCGGGCCTGGCCGGGCTGATCAAGGCGGCACGGGCCGTGCACTCCGGCGTACGGCCGCCGACGCTGCATCTGGCCGGCCCCAACCCCGACTGGAAGCCCGACGCCAGCCCGTTCTTCTTCGACACCGAGGCCAGGCCGTGGACCGCGCCCCCGGGAAAGCGGCTCGCGGGCGTCAGCGCCTTCGGCTTCGGCGGCACCAACTACCACGCGGTGCTCGCCGGTCATGAGGACGGACCCTACGGCGGCGGTGAGCCCGAGCACGGCCTGGACGCCTGGCCCGCCGAGCTGTTCTGCTTCCGCGGAGCCGACCGGGACGCCGCGCTCGGCGCCATCGACCGCCTCGCCGCGCGACTGGAGCAGAATGATGCGGCCGGCCGGCCCTGGCCCCTGCGCGACCTCGCCGCGGAGACCTCGCGCGGCGAGGGAGCCATCCGGATCGCGGTCGTCGCCACGGACCTGGACGACCTGCCCGCGAAACTGGACCGCGCCCGGAGCTTCGACTCCGGCGACGGCGTGCACGTGCACGACGCCACGCCCGCTTCCGGCGGCCGGTCCGCCTTCCTCTTCCCCGGTCAGGGCAGCCAGCGCCCGGGCATGCTGAACGACCTGTTCATCGCCTTTCCCCATCTGCGCGGACTGCTGTACGAGGCGGATCCACGCCTCGCGGCCGCGATGTTCCCGCCCGCCGCCTTCACCCCCGAGGAGCGAGCCGCCCAGCGCGCCGCCGTCACCGACACCCGCACCGCCCAGCCCGCTCTCGGCATCGCGGGCGCCGCCGCACACCAGTTGCTCACCTCGCTCGGCATACGTCCCGACTGCACCGCAGGCCACTCGTACGGCGAACTCGTCGCGCTCTGGGCCGCCGGAGCGTACGACACCGGGACGCTGCTGCGGCTCAGCGACCGGCGTGCCCATGCGATCCTCGCCGCGGCAGGCGACGACCCGGGAGCGATGGCAGCGGTGTCCGCGGCGCCGAGCGAGCTGCCCGAACTGCCGCCCGGATGCGTCCTCGCCAACCACAACGCACCGGCGCAGAGCGTCATCTCCGGCCCGACCGCGGCGGTCGACGCCGCGATCGGAGCGCTGCGAGACGCCGGAATCAGGGCCGAACGCATCCCGGTCGCCTGCGCGTTCCACAGCGAGGTTGTCGCGGCGGCAGCGGATGCGCTGGCTTCCGAGCTGGCCGCTGCGTCCGTCACCGAGCCCACCATCCCTGTGTGGTCCAACACGACCGCGAGCCCCTATCCGGTCGAGGCGTCGTCCGTACGGGCGCTCCTGGCGCGTCAACTCGCCGAACCCGTGCGGTTCGCCGAACAGATCGAAGCGATGTACGCCTCGGGAGTGCGGACCTTTGTGGAGGCCGGCCCGGGCCGGGTGCTCACGGGCCTCGTCGGCCGCATCCTGGGCGACCGGCCGCACACCGCGGTACCGATCGACATCGTGGGCGGACACGGGCTCACGCGCTTGGTGAACGCGTTGGGCGAACTGGCCGCCGCCGGCGTCCCGTTCGACCCGGAGCCCTTGTTCGCCGGCCGTGCCTCCGCCCTGCCCGCCGAGCCGCCCCGCCGAGCCGGATGGCTGGTCGACGGCCACCTCGTCCGCACGGCGGACGGCGTTCCGGTGGCGGGCGGACTGCTCCCGGCACAGCGGGTGACCCCGGCTCGTCCGGCGGCGGAGGGCGTGGACCGGCGTGAGGACGCAGTACTGGAGTACCTGCGCGGGGCGCGGGAACTCGTGGCCGCGCAACGGGATGTGCTGCTGGGGTACCTGGGCGCCGATACCGGTCCGAGAGCGATGCCGGAGCCGCTGCCGGAGCCGCAGGCACTGCCCGCGCCAGTACGGGCGGACTCCGAGGAACCCGCTGCCGGTCATGCTCCACTGACGCCCGATCAACTCCTGGACGCGGTCCTGGAAATCGTGCACGTCAGGACCGGCTATCCGAGGGAGATGCTCGACCCCACGCTGGATCTGGAGGCCGATCTCTCGGTCGACTCCATCAAACGAGTGGAGATCATCGGGGCACTGGCCGACCGGATCGGGCTGCCGCGGGGAGCGGACGGCCCGGCGGATTCGGCCGTCGAGGAACTGTCGCGGCTGAAGACGATCGGTGGGATCGTCGACTGGATCGTGACACGGGACGCGGCGGCGGAAGCCGTTTCGCCCGACGTGTCGGTGCAGGCCGCCGGGCCCCCGGCCGCCGAGGAAGCGGCGGCGGCCCCGGTGCCGCTGCCGGACCGGCTGCTCGTCGAGGTCGCCCCCATCGGGCCGGCCGACACCCGCGACCCCGCCGACGTACTCCCCGGACTGCGCCTCGCCGTCGTCGACGACGGGCTGGGTGTCGCCGCCGCCCTCGCCGCCGCGCTGGAGTCCCATGGCGCAGAGGTGCGCACACTCCACCCGGACCGGCTCGCGGACGCAGCGGGAGCAGACGGCGTCGTGGACCTCAGCGCCCTGCGACCCGCCCCCGCGCCCGTGCTGCCGGAGAACTTCGCCGCGCTGCGCGACCTTCTGACCACGGGAACGCACCGGCTCCTGCTCGTCACCGGCCGCGGCGGCGACTTCGGCCGGACCGGCGGCGCGCCCGACCCCGTCCCCGGCGCCGGACTGTACGGCTTCGCCCGTACCGCGGCGATCGAGCACCCCGGCACCGCCGTACGCGCCGTCGACGTCGACCCCAAGGACCGCCCCGAGCGGATCGCCGCCCATCTGATCGCCGAACTGTGCGCCCCCGAGGAGCCATTGGTCATCGGCTACACCAACGGCACCCGCAACACGCTGCGGACCGTGGCCGCACCCCTGCCGGTCACCGAGGCGATACCACCGCTCCCGATCGGCCGTGACGCCGTCGTCCTCCTCACCGGGGGAGCCCGTGGCATCACCGCCCGCACGGCTCTTGCCCTCGCCGAAGCGACCGGCTGCCACATCGAAGTCGTCGGCCGCACCTCACCGCCCGACGAAGCCGAGGACCCGGCCGTCGCCCACGCCCACGACCGCGTGTCCCTGCGTGCCGCCCTGTTCGGGAAAGGCCTGCGCACACCCGCCGAAATCGAGAACGCAGCGACCCGCATCCTCGCCGCGCGTGAGGTCCGGGCCACGCTCGCCGCCCTCGACAGTACCGCCGCCTCGGTGCGCTACCACGTCGCCGACGTGACCGACGCCGAAGCCGTACGCGCCGTCGTGCACGACATCCGTACGCGCCACGGCCGTCTCGACGGCATCGTGCACGGCGCCGGAACCATCGAGGACCGCCGGCTCGCCGACAAGGACCCGGCATCCTTCGCGCGGGTCTTCGCCACCAAGGTCGACGGCGCCCGCCACCTCGCCCACGCCGCCGCCGACCACGGCGACGGACCGGCCCCCGCCTTCCTCGCACTCTTCGGCAGCGTCGCCGGTGTCTTCGGCAACCGCGGCCAGGCCGACTACGCGGCCGCCAACGAAGCCCTGGACACGCTCGCCACCACCCCCGCCTGGTCACGCCGGTTCCCCGGCCGTGTGCTGAGTGTCGACTGGGGCCCGTGGGCAGCCGAGGCCGGTGGAATGGTCACACCCGAACTGGAACGGATGTACGCGAGCCGTGGCATCCCGGTCCTCGATCCGGAAGCGGGGACCGCGGCGTTCCTCGCCGAACTGGTGCACGGCACCGAGGGGCAGGTCGTGCTCATGGCGGGGGAGACCTCCCGTGGCTGACGGCGGGCCGCGCCCGACCGACGCCGCCATCGTCGGCATGGGCGCGGTCTTCCCCGGAGCCGGGGACCTGGCCGCCTACCGGCGCAATCTCTTCGCCGGCACCGACGCGATCAGCGATGTGCCGCCCGACCGCTGGGACCCTGAGGTCTACTACGACCCGGGAGGGTCGGAGGGCCCCGCCCGCAGCGACCACTTCTACTGCCGACGCGGCGGATTCATCGACGACCTCACCGCGTTCGATCCGACCCGCTTCGGCATCATGCCCGCGGCCGTGGCGGGCGCGGAGCCAGATCAGCTGCTGGCGCTGCGTGTCATCGCCGAGGCCGTGGCCGACGCGGGAGGCGAGGAGCGGCTGCCCGCCGACCGTTCCCGCATCGGCGTGATCCTCGGCCGCGGCGGGTTCATGGGCGTCGCCACCGCCCGCCTCGACCAGCGCGTACGCACCGCCCACCAGCTCGCCGCGACCCTGCGTGAACTCGTACCCGAACTCGGCGACGAGCGGATCGCCGCCGTACGCGACGCCTTCCAGGCCGGGCTCGGTCCCGAACAGCCGGAGGCTTCCATCGGCCTCGTACCGAGCTTCACCGCGGCGAGGGCCGCCAACCGGCTCGACTTCCGGGGCCCCGCCTACACCCTCGACGCCGCCTGCGCGTCGTCGCTGATCGCCGTCGAGCAGGCGGTCGGTCTGCTGGCGAGCGGGAGCTGCGACGTGGTGGCCGCCGGAGCCGTGCACCACTGCCATATCGCCACGCTCTGGAGCGTCTTCACCCAGCTGCGGGCGCTGAGCCCGAGCCAGCACATCCGCCCGTTCGACCGCCGCGCCGACGGCACGTTGTTGTCCGAGGGCACCGGAGTCGTCCTCCTCAAACGCCTGGCCGACGCCGAACGCGACGGTGACCGCGTCTATGCCGTCGTACGGGGAGTGGGCGTCGCGGGCGACGGCCGGGCCGCGAGCCTGATGAGCCCGCTGGTCGACGGCCAGGTCCGTGCTCTGCGGAAGGCCTGGTCGCAGGCCGGCCTCGACCCGACAGCGCCGGACGCGCTCGGTCTGCTCGAGGCGCACGGCACCGGAACGCCGGTCGGCGACGAGGCCGAACTCGCCACGCTCGGTGAGGTGTTCGGGCGGCGCACTCCGGGCGCAGAACCGGTGGCGATGGGTTCGGTGAAGTCGATGCTCGGCCACACCATGCAGGCGTCCGGGATGGCCGGGCTGATCAAGGCGGTCCTCGCCGTGCACCACCGGACGCTGCCGCCGACCCTCCATCTGGACGAGCCTCACGAGGGATTTACCGGGACACGGATGCGTCCGGTGACGGAGGCGGAGCCCTGGCAGCGGGGGAGGCGGCCGCGCCGGGCAGGGGTGAACGCGTTCGGGTTCGGCGGGATCAACGCCCATGTGGTGCTGGAGGAGGCACCCGGAGCGGTCGTCCCGGCCGGCCGTGTCCGACGGCCCCTGTCGGCCGACGTCACGCTGCTGGCCGCCGAGACTCCCGCCGAACTCGGCCGTCTGGTCGAGGCGCTGCCCGGAGATGTCATGCCGCCGTCGGCAGGACCCTGCCGCCTCGCCGTCCTCGGACTGACCCCGAAGCGCCGCGCGCTGGCCGCGGCGGTCGTGGCCCGTGGCAGGCCGTGGCGCGGTCGCGGCGGTGTCTGGTTCACCCCGAGCCCGCTCCTCGCGCAAGGTGGACGGCTGGCGTTCGTCTTCCCGGGCCTGGAGCCGGACTTCGTGCCGCACGTCGCCGACGTCGCCGACCGCTTCGGCCTGCCCCGGCCGGCTCTGACCGACGGCGGCACGCTGGTGGAGCGAGCGGTGGACGCCATCGCCGTCGGCCGGTTCTTCGCCCGCGTCCTGCCCGAACTCGGCATCAAGGCCGACCTGTTGGCAGGGCACAGCCTGGGCGAGTGGACCGCGATGGTGGTCGCCGGGATGTACCCGCAGCGAGCCGTCGACACGTTCCTCGACTCGCTTCGGCCGGGGGATCTCGATGTCCCGGATCTGGTGTACGCGGCCATCGGCTGCGGATCCCGGCAGGCAGCCGAGGTGTTGGACGGCCTGGACGGGGTGGCCGTCAGCCACGACAACTGCCCCCACCAGTCGGTGCTCTGCGGAGAGCCCCGCCCGGTGGCGGAAGCGCTGCGGCGGCTGGCCGGGCGGGGTGTGCTCACGCAGGAGCTCCCGTTCCGTTCGGGCTTTCACACGCCGATGTGGGCGCCGTACCTCGACCAGGTCCGCGCCGCGTTCGGTCGCCTCCCGCTGAGGCCACCGACGGTGCCGGTCTGGTCGGCGACCACGGTCGCGCCGTACCCCGCCGACGAGCGCGAGGTACGGGATGTGGTGCTCCGCCATCTGCTGGAGCCGGTGCGCTTCCGGGAGCTGACAAACCGCCTGTACGCGGAAGGCGTTCGCGCCTTCGTCCAGCTGGGCCCCGGCAGCCTCCCGGGCTTCGTCTCGGACACCCTGTACGGCCGCCCCCACCTGGCGGTCTCCGCAGGTGCGTCCCGGGGAGACACCGGCCTCGCCCAACTCCAGGCGTTGGCAGCGGCGTTGTGGACGGAGGGCCTGGACATCCGCTGGGACGGTCTGGTGGAGCGCGAGCCGGAGTCCGTTGCTGTGACGAGCACCGAGCCGGTGGCACCGATGGGTGCAGCCGCCTCCGCGAAGCCCGCCGGCCCCGCGCCCCGCTCCATGCCCCTCGACCTCGGCTCGCCCCTCATCCGCCTCGGCCCCGCCGCGCCCGCGCTCCAACCGGCCGGAGCGCCCCGGACCGCCCGCCCCCACCTCGCCGATCGGCCGCGACTGCAGTCCGCCCTCGATGCCGTGCTCGACGAGGCCGAAGACGCGGCGCGCGCCGTCGCCGACGGCTGGCGGACCCCGCCTACGTCCGGGGCCACGACCCGACGGCTGTCCCTGGACACGATGCCCTACGTCCGCGACCACTGCGTCTACCTCCAGCCCGACGCCTGGCCCGAGCCCTCCGACCGTTTCCCCGTCGTCCCCATGACCACCCTGCTCGACCTCGCGGCGGACGCCGCCCTCGCAGCGGTGCCGCAGACCACCGTGACCGGCTTCGACGACGTACGGGCTCTGCGCTGGCTGCCCGTCGCGCCCCCCGTCGACGCGGAGTTCACCGTCACACCGGAAGCCGGCGGGCGCGTGCGTGTGGAGATCGGCGGGTGCGCGAGCGTCACCGTCGTGCTCGGAGCCCGCCACCCCTCCCCTCCCGCACCCGATCGTTCCGCACTGCACCGCGAAGGCCCGGCTCCCGTCAGCGCCGAGGCCCTCTACCGCGACCGGTGGATGTTCCACGGCCCCGGCTTCGCCGGTGTCCACGAGGTGTCCGCCGTCGCCGACGACGGCATTCGCGGGGTGCTGCGCGCCCTGCCGGCGCCCGGCGCGCTGCTGGATGCGGCCGGTCAACTCCTCGGCCACTGGATGCAGTTGCGGCTCCCCGCCGACCGGCTGGTGTTCCCCGCGTCGCTGGAGCGGGTCAGCCTGTACGGACCGGTGCCCCGCGACGGCTCGCTGATCCGCGCCACCGCCCGCATCCGCTCCGTGCGGCCGGACGCCGTACAGGGCGACGTGGAACTCGTCCGCGCGGACGGCACCGTACTGGCCCGGCTGGACGGCTGGACGTACCGGCGCTTTGCCGCCGACGAGCGGGTGTGGCCGATGAAGTTCACGCCGGAGATCTGCGGCATCGGCGAGCCGCAGCCCGGCGGCTGGTGTCTGGCCCGGCGTCGCTGGACCGATCCCGCCTCGCAGGAGCTGGTGATGCGGCGCTATCTCGGTGCCGCCGAGCGGGCGGCGTACGAGCAGCGCGCGCCGCGAGCCCGCTCCGCCTGGCTGCTCGGGCGGATCGCCGCGAAGGACGCCCTGCGCCACCTCCTCTGGGACCGCGGTGCCGGACCCCTGTTCCCCGTGGAGGTCACCGTCGGCAACGACGACGCGGGCCGCCCGCACCCCGAGGGCCCGCTCACCGCAGGGCTGCGGATCTCGCTGGCCCACAAGGACCGCCTCGCGGTGGCGTATGCCCACCCCGCCCACGCCGTCGGCATCGACATCGAGACCGTCACCGAGGACCCCGCCGCCCTGAGCCGTGTCGCGCTCACCGCCGACGAACGACGCCTCGCCGAACAGATCGCCGCCCGTGACGGACACGGCGAGGCGCACGCGCTCACCACGCTCTGGTGCGCCAAGGAAGCAGCGGCCAAGGCGGAGGGCACCGGCCTCGGCGGACGCCTTCGGCAATGGACCATCACCGACGCGGCGGCCGGACTCCGCGTGGTCTCTCCGGATGGCCACGTCCACCGCGTACGAACCGAAACCGTCCACGACCTGACCGGACCGGACACCGCACCCACCCCGCACGTCGTCGCCTGGACCGTACCCCCCACCCCCGACCCGGACGGAGCCCAGCCATGACATCCGACTCCACGGCCGAGCGAATACTCGCCGAGATCACCGCCATGCTCGTGCAGACCGTCGGCGACGAGTTCCTGCTCGCGGACGAGGTCACCTTCGATACCACCTTCAACGAGGACCTGGCGCTGGAGAGCATCGAGTTCGTCGCGCTCGCCGAACTGCTCCAGCAGCGTTACGGCACCGCGGTGGACCTGATCTCCTTCCTGGCCGAGAAGGACATGGAGGAGATCCTGGCGCTGACGGTCGGCGACCTCGTGTCCCACATCTCCGGCACACCCGTGTCGGCCCCGGCCGGCTGAGCACGCGATGGCCGAGATCCTCGCCAACTCCCTGCGCTTCCATGTCCACCGGCTGCCGGCCGCCGACACACCGGGTGGCGCGGGCGCGACCGCCGTCTTCCTCCACGGTCTGGTGGTCGACAACCTCTCCAGCTTCTACGCCACCCTCGCCGTCCCGGCCGCCCGGGCCGGGCACGACATCGTCCTGTACGACCTGCGCGGCCACGGCCGCACCGAACGCCCACCCACCGGCTACGACACCGCCACGGCCGTACAGGACCTGACCGCCCTGCTCGGGGCCCTCGGACTCGACACCCGCCCCGTGACCCTCATCGGCAACAGCTACGGCGGCACGATCGCGCTGCGCACCGCACTGGCGCGGCCCGATCTCGTCGCCGGGCTGATCCTGATCGAGGCACCGCTCAGCGGCCCATGGATCGAGAACATGCTGGACACGCTCTCCGTCGCGGCTCTCGACCTCGAAGGCAGCAACGTACCGAAGGAACTCGCCTCGCTCGGAGCACGCAAAGCGGCCCGCCTGACGGCGACCGCCGACGAACTCCTCAACCGGACCTCGCTGATCGACGACATCGCGGCAGGCCGGGTGTCCACGGCCGAAGACTTCGCGCAGCTGCGCTGTCCGGTGCTGGCCGTGTGCGGTGAGCACTCAGAACTCGTCCCCGGTGCCGAGCTGTTGGCCCGCTACGCACCCGACTGCACCGTCCGCGTCCTGCCCGGCCTCGGCCACGACGTACTGCAGGGAGGCACCGACGAGCTCCGCCGGGTCGTGCTCCACCGGCTGGCCGCTGCTGCCCGCCGACAGCCCGACGCGGTGACGGTATGAGGGCACTGTTCGTCGTGCCGCCGCTCGCCGGGCACGTCAACCCCACCGTCGCCGTCGCCGCCGAACTCGCCACGCGCGGACACGAGGTCGCGTGGACCGGCCCAGCCGAAGTCCTGTCCGGACTGCTGCCCGCCCACGTCACGCTCCTCCCGTCCGGCGACCACGCCGGACCCGGAGGCTATGGCGCGCTGCACGGCCGCTGGCGCGATCTGCGCGGCGTCGCCGCACTGCGCTTCCTCTGGCAGGAGGCGTTGATCCCGCTCGCCCACGCCATGGTTCCCGGAGTGGAGGCGGCGGTCGACACGTACGACCCCGATGTGCTCGTCGTCGACCAGCAGGCGCTCGCCGGGGCCGTGGTCGCGCGGCGGCGCGGACTGCCATGGGTGACATCCGCGACGACCACGGCCGAGTTCACCGGGCCGTTCGCCGGATTCCCGAAGGTGGGGGAGTGGGTGACGGACCGGATCGCCGGTTTCCTGGCCGACTGCGGCGTGCCCGCCGACTGGGACCCGCGGTTCTCGGACCGGCTGGTCCTGGTCTTCTCCACTCGTGAACTGGTCGGCGGGAACGGCGCGTTCCCCGATCACCACGCCTGGGTGGGACCCGCCCTGGGCTCCCGTCCCTCCCATGCCGCGTCGTTCCCGTGGCAGCGACTGGATCCCGCACGACGCCGGGTGCTGGTCTCGCTCGGCACGCTCAATCGGGAGGCAGGCGGCCGCTTCTACGCCGCTGTCCTGAAGGCCGCGGAACGACTGGCCGAGCAGGTGCAGCTGATCGCCGCAGCGCCCGCGGACGTGGTCGGCGAGGTGCGTGGGGACCTCGTTCTGCTTCAGGAGTACGTCCCTCAACTCGCCCTGCTGCCACATCTCGACGCCGTGATCTGTCACGGCGGACACAACACCGTCTGCGAGACGCTCGCCCACGGTCTGCCGCTGGTCGTCGCGCCGGTCCGGGACGACCAGCCGATCATCGCCCAGCAGGTCGCCGAGGCCGGGGCCGGAGTCCGGGTGCGCTTCGGCCGGCCCCGCGCCGACGAGATCCAGGCCGCGCTCACCGCGGTGCTCGACGACCCGGACCACCGGCGGGCCGCCCGCCGTATCCAGGCATCCTTCGCGGCGGCCGGCGGCGCCGCGGCCGCGGCCGACAGGTTGGAGAAGCTCTCTTGACTTCCTCCCCTCGTGAACGTGGGGGATTCCTACGGCTCGCGCCGTGGGGGTTTCTGCTTCATCGCCGGTTGCCCGGTCCGGGAGGACTCCCGTTGAGGTCTTATACCAGCTCCACAGACAGACACCGCCAGCCCGGCGGCCAGAATGTTGTTCGCCGCGTTCACATCTCGATCATGGACCGCGCCGCAGTGGCACGTCCACGCACGGACGTTGAGCGGCAGCTTCGCCCGGATCGTGCCGCAGGCACCGCACTGTTTCGAGCTGGGGAACCAGCGGTCGACAACCACGAGTTCCCGCCCGTACCAGGCGGTTTTGTACTCCAGCATCGTCCGCATGTCGGTCCATGCCGCGTCGGAGATGGCGCGGGCAAGCCTGTGGTTCTTGACCATGTTGCGGACGGTCAGGTCCTCGATCACGACCGTTTGGTTCTCACGGACGAGCCGAGTGGTCAGTTTGTGCAGGAAGTCCCGGCGTCGGCCGGCGATCCGGGCGTGGACCCGGGCGACCTTCCAGCGGGCTTTGGCCCGGTTGTCTCCGTCGCCCTTGGCTTTACGGGAGAGTGCCCGCTGGGCTTTGGCAAGCCGGGCCCGGTCCTTGTGTTCGTGCCGGGGGTTGGCAATCTTCTCCCCGGTGGACAGAGTCACCAGGGACGTGATCCCCAGATCGATACCGACGGCCCTGCTGGTGGGCGGGGCCGGTGTGATCTCGTCGTCGCAGAGCATCGACACGAACCAGCGCCCAGCGGCATCCTGGGACACCGTCACCGTGGAAGGCTTCACGCCCTCGGGCAGTGGCCGGGACCACACGATATCCAGAGGCCCGGCCATCTTTGCGAGGGTCAGCTTTCCCTCGCCGAAGCGGAAACCGCTGGTGGTGTACTCGGCGCTCTTCCGCGACTTCTTCCGGGACTTGAAGCGCGGGTACCTGGACCGCTTCCCGATGAAGTTCGTGAACGCAACCTGCAAGTGCCGCAAAGTCTGCTGGAGCGGAACGCTGGACACCTCGTTGAGGTAAGCCAGTTCTTCGGTTCTCTTCCATGCGGTCAGCATCGCGGAGGTCTGGTTGTAGTTGATCCGCTCCTGCCGCATCCACGCTTCTGTACGGGCGGCGAGCGCCAAGTTGTAGACCTTGCGCACGCATCCGAAGGTGCGCAACAGCTCAGCAGCCTGCGCATCCGTCGGATAGAAGCGGTATTTGAACGCGCGCTTCACGTGGGTCGTGGTCACGCGCACAAACTAGCGCGAATGCTGGTTAAGCCTGAACGGGTCAGAGCACTGCGATCGGCCCTGACGGCGATTCGTCGCCCGCTGTCCGGCTCCGAAGGAGTCCGGCTCCTCCCCGCCCTGAAGGCCGGGATGTCCAAGGAAGGAACACGATGACACCGTCTCGTACCCGCCGGGTCCCCTGGACCGCCGTCGCCGTCCTGGCGGGCCTCACCGCGGGCACGGTGCGCGCCCGCCGCCGGCTGGCCGCCGTACCCGTACTGGACATGACCGTCGAGAGTCACCCCACGTACGGCTGGCACGTGATCGCGGCCCGGGGCGTCGATGTCGACAAAGCGACGGTGAGTGCCGCAGTCGCCTACGCGGAACGCACCGGTCTCGAAGTCCTCGACCTGCTGCCGGGCAGCCTCGATGCTGAACGCGCGCTGGGTCTCCTGCGCCTGCTGGACATCGGCGACGGGCGCTATGCCCGCACGGCGCAGCCGCGCGGCGCGGGACATGCCGTCCTGGTCGCCGAGGACATCCGCACGCGCGCGGGAATCGACACCGACGACGGCCTCACCACCGCCGAACTGCACATTCTGCTCGGCAGGTTGAAGGACTACGCCCCGGCCTCCACCGGAATCGCCATCGCTCCGGGACTCGCCGCCCCGGCCCGTGAACCCGCCCGGCGGGCAGCGGAGTTACGCGCCCAAGGGCTGCCTCCGGGCGTGGTGACCGCGGCCCAGCTGGCAGGTCTTGCCCTGGTGGCACGCGCGGCCGTCAAGGACGGCCGGTGGGGTGCGGCGGCGCTCGCGCTGTACTGGCTGCAGCCCTCGCTGATCCTGGGCCGTCCGGACAGCCCGCTGCGACCGGCCGATCTGCCGCGCGCCACCGCGGCGCGGCCGCTGCACTCCGTCCACGCCGTGCTGCGAACGGCCACCAGCGGGGGCCCGTCCCGGTCCGGTCCGACTCCGGAGATGGAGGCGCTGCGGCCCAGCTACGCGGCCGAACTCAAGGCCGGCACCGAGCGGTTCTTCGAACCGCGCCGCCCCGACTGCCCCTGGTGCGGCTCCGCCGACCTGTCCGTACGCACCCGGATGCCGGATCTGTTCCAGGCCAAGCCGGGCAGCTTCACCCTCGAGGAGTGCGGGGTGTGCGGGCATGTGTTCCAGAACCCGCGCCTGTCCCTGGACGGACTCGACTTCTACTACCGCGACTTCTACGACGGCCTCAGCGTGAGCAGCGCGAACCACGTGTTCGGGCAGATGAGCCGCTCGTATCTGGCCCGGGCGGAAATGCTCAGGCCGTACGGCACCCCGTCCGCCTGGCTCGATGTGGGCACCGGGCACGGTCACTTCTGCAACAGCGCGCGCGACGTCTGGCCCGAGACGCGCTTCGACGGTCTCGACATGGCCGCGGAGGTGCGGGGCGCGGAGGACCGCGGCTGGATCGGCACCGCTCACTGCGGGCAGTTCCCGGAGCTGGCTGCCGGGCTGGTGCATCGTTACGACACGATCAGCATGTACCACTACCTGGAACACACCCGGGACCCGTTCGCCGAACTCGACGCCGCCGCAGAGGTGTTGCCGCCCGGCGGACATCTTCTGATCGAACTCCCGGACCCCGAATCACGCCTCGGCCGCATGCTCGGCCCGTACTGGCTGCCGTGGTTCCAGCCCCAGCACCAGCACCTGATCCCGGTCGGCAACCTCCGCGATGCGCTGGCCGACCGAGGGTTCACGGTGCTGGCCGAGGAACACGGCGCGGCCCACCAGTCCTGCGACTTCGTCGGCGCGGTCCTGCTCGCCGCGAACCGGATCGCGCCCAGTCCGTACGCCCCGTGGGGCCCGGGCAGCGCGACCCTGGCCGACCGGGCGATCCGCCGTGGCGTCTGGACGGCTTCGCTGCCGTGCTTCGCCGCCGCCGCAGTCCTGGACAAGGTCCGCGCTGCCACGGCCCGCGTCACCAACGGCGGCAACGCCTACCGTCTGCTGGCCCGCCGCACACCGACGCTCCACGAGCCGAGGTGACAGCGATGGGCCTCGAGCCGATCAGGCCGCTCGGCATCGCCCGGCGGCACACCGCCGACCCCCTCTTCCGGCTGGTCGCCTACGCCCTGGAGGCCGCCCACGACCGGCCACCGGCCACCGTGTGGAGCGCTCCGCACGCCTTCCACCTCGGGTCACCGCGGCTTGTTGCCGCGGCCGGGTGGCCCGTGGCCGCCGCCGCCGCGCCGCGCGACGACGGGATCGTACGGCTGAGTTCCCTCGCCCATCCCGCGCACAGCTGCGAACTCCCGCTCACCGACCCGCCGTTGCCACACCCCGAGTGGGCGGCTCGCACCTACGTGCTGCTGCGCGCCATGGCCGGCGCGGGATACGGCAGAGGCGGTGTCGATCTCCACATCCACTCGACGCTGACCGCCGCGACCGGGCTGTCCAGCGCCGAACCGCTGGAGTGCGCCGTGGCGCTGGCGGTCGCCGATCTGCACGCCGGCCGCGCCCGGCCACGGCTGCCGCGCGGCCGGTTGGCCGCCCTGGCCCGGGCGGCCGTCCCCGAAGGGGACGAAGTGCTGCGCGAGGCGGCGCTGTTCGCGCGGCCCGGACAGGCACTGATGCTCGGCCGCGGCACTCGGCGCCGGGTCCGCTTCGACCCGGACGCACATGGTTCGCGGCTGACGCTGCTGGTGACCCGCGGCGACGAACCCGCGCCGGACGAGATCGAGCGCGCGGTGGCCTGCGCCCGACGCGCCGGTGCGACGGCCGCCTGGTGGCCCGGGCGGCGGCCGGAGCGCAGCGCCATGGTCCTGCTGCCGCGGGAGCGGCTGACGGAGGTCCGTACCGCCGTGGCCGAGGAGTTCCGCGACCGCGGGCTGCGCGTACCGCGACTGGTGAACATCACCGTGGCGGGCGCGGCCCGCCGCGAGGAGTGAACGAGGGTGCCCTTCACGGCACATCCCGCTGGGGGAAGCATGCCCCGCCGATGCGAAGCCAGGAGACCGCGGTACCCGGAGGGGCGCCCCGCCCCAGATGAACTCCGCAGTCGGGGGGTGTCAGGCTGGTTGTCGCGTTCACTGGTGCCGCCACACTGGCGGCGGCGACGCTCACGTCTGTCGGAATGAGGCGCGAGGGGGCGCCGAAAGCGGAGCGGATCCCGTTTTTCATCCGGGGCCGGGCAGGTGATTCAACGCCGGTCTCGTAGCCAAGACGTGAAAAGGGGGCGCCCCGGCAGTCGCGGTCATTGGGGCAGTTCCTGAAGACGCCCTTCGGCGACGAACGTGACCTCGCCACCGACCTTTACGGAACGGATGTCCGCCCCCTGGCCCTCGGCGCTGATCGTCATCTCGCTGGGGCGGCCGGTGAAGCGACCTTGCTGCAGGACGACGGTCTCGCCGTCGCCGATGCGTTGGTGGCGGCGCAGGTAGGCAGCAGCGCATCCGGCGCCGCTGCCGGTGGCCACGTCCTCGACGATTCCGTCGTTGTTCCAGTGCCGCCCTTCCAGGGCAGTGGCGTCGAGGAGGTAGGCGAACTGGGCACCGAGTGCGGCGAGTGGAGCGTCAAGATCCAACGCGATACGGGCACGTTCCAATGCGCCGCTGCGGACTGGCAGAACCAGGTAGCGCAGGCCGGTGGACACGACCTCGGCGGGCAGGCCCGGATCCAGATCATCGGTGTCCAACGAGAACCAGGAGGCCACCTCTTGTGTGTCCGTTCGGCCGAGAAGGGAAGCCGGCCCCTGGTCGAGGACGCTCGCGTATCGCCCGGGAGCGCGACGCCGCGTGGTGACCTCCACCGTGCGGGCCTTGAGCCGCATCGTCCACGATGCGTTGTCGTCTGCGCCGTGCCGGGCGTGCAGCACGCACGCCGCGCCGATAACGGGGTGGCCCGCGAAGTCGAGCTCCTCCACGAGATCGAAGACACGGGCCTGCCAGGAGTCACCGTCGCGGGTCAGGAAGATCGATTCGAAGTGGCGCAGCTCCTGGGTGATCCGTGCCATCTGTACGCCGGTGAGCCCGGCGGCGTCGGGAAACACCGCGAGGCTGTTGCCGCTGTACGGAAGTCCGCTGAAGACATCGACATGGAAGTAATGCATGTGCCGACGTTACCGACCGACCTGGCCGGAAGAAGCCGGCCCTCGTGGTGTCAGCGGTCGAAGCGGGGCCGCCCTGAGCGGCGCGGCATCGCCGACGCGCTTGCGGCTCTCTACCGCGCGGCCATGTACGGCCGACCGGGCCGGGGTCCCGAGACGGAGGGCGGAGACGGTCCACGCCGGGTGTGCGACCGTGTGGTCTGCGTATCGCGTCCCGCGCGCGCCGGCTGGTCCGGCGGTAAGCCGCCCCGGGGTTGAGGGGACTGCCCCTCTCGGGGGGATCGTCCCGCCAGCGCCCTGATGGCCGCGACCGTAGGCCCTGACACCCCCGTTCGTCGAGCACCCCGGCAGCGGGACGGGGCGCCTTGGCGAGGGTCTTCGTGGCGGGGCAGCTACTTCGGGTGGAGGTCAGGCGTTCCACCATGCGTCTGTGCCACAGCCGACCTCGTAGTGCCACCACCCTTCGTCTTGCCCGCGGGTGAGAAGGGCCTTGATTCCGGCGAAGTCCGCGCCTGCCGGTACCGTCAGGGCAACCATGGGGAAGTCCTCACTGAAGACCTCTCCGCCGAGCCCGAACGCCGAAAGACGCTGGTGCACCGCCTGCGGGCTGCGTCCCAGCGGACCGGTGGGCACAGGCACCACGCGGATCGTGCAGTTGCCGGAGGAACTGACCCGCCCGACGGCCCAGTGGAGCCCGTCGGAGTCGGTCCGGTAGCGCACCACATCACCTTCGGCCACCCCGTCCTGAAGGAAGGGAACGTTCCGTACAGTCGCCGTGTCGTCGCCGAGCTTCGTCGCCCACAGGCCTTCGGTGTCCTGAGCGAGCCACCCCTCGCGAGAGACGAACCGGAACCAGACTTTGATCTTCTCAGCCACGTTCTCCATGACGGCCATCATGCGCCGCTCGTCAACGCCACCTGGTCCTGGCCGCGCTGCCGCCTCTTCGTCCTTCGATGAGGCGAGGGCATCGCGGGCGGGCGGCGGCACCGGGCAGGCCGAGGCCGGCGCCTGACGAAGGAGGTCGATCTCCAGTTCAGCCATCAGCCGAACGATGGGCTTCCGTCGTTCGGCTGATGCAGGCTTGTGATCATGGACGACGAGCTGATCAACACGGCTGTCACGTATGGCTTGTTGGCCGCCTGGATGCTGCACGACGTGGAGGAGCTGGCCACCGGTCCGCGCTGGGTCCGGGCCAACCTTCCCGGGCTGCGCAAGCGGTTCCCGGGCATGCCCGAGCGTATCTGGCGGGCGATGGAAAGCGTCGACGAGCACGAGTTCGCCGTCGCGGTGGGCGCGATGGGCACGATCGTGGCCGCGGCGGCGGTGGCGGGTGCCCGCAGCGGCGGACGGTCCGGCTTCTACCAGGCCGCCCTGAACGGCTTCGGCCTGCACGGTCTGGTCCACCTTGCGCAGGCCGCTGCCGTACGCGGCTACACCCCCGGCTCGGCGACCTCGCCGCTCCTCGTGGTGCCGTTCACGCTCTGGGCCCGCGGCAGGCTCCGGCGCGCGGGAGTCCTGCGCCCCACCCGCCCCCGCGACGCCGTGACGGGCCTCGCCCTCGCCGCTGCGGCCACCGTCGTCTCGCACGGTCTCGCCCGCCGGCTCATCGGGGCGCGCGAGCGCTGATTCCGCCCCTCGTCCCCGACGGACACCCCGTAGTACGCCCTACTTCGGTACCTGGAAGCCGCCGATCCTCTGCTCGAGCAGTTCGGCGAGTCGCAGTGGGGTGCGGTCCTCGAACATCGGACCGATGAGCTGCACTCCCACCGGTAGACCTTCGGGGGACCGGCCCGCCGGTATGGCGGTGGCGGGCAGGCCGGGCATGGTGGCCAGACCGGCCCAGACAAGCTGGTCGAGGTACGGGTACTCGACGCCATCGATGTCGATCCGGCGGTCCAACAGATCGGGGTTGTGGTCGTGCGGGAGAGCGGGGGTTGGCGTGATCGGACACACTACGGCGTCGAACTCGGCGAACAGCTGCCGCCAGCCGTGGCGGTGGAGCTCCCGACGGCTGTTCGCCTCGATCCAGTCGCGGTGGCTGAACACCGTGCCGCGCAGCCGCACCGCGTGGAGACTCTGGTCGTGTGCGCTCAGTCCTGCGGCGCGGGTCCGCAGCTGCTCGTACGCCTCGACGGGAAAGCGCGCCACGGAGCTCGAGAACAGCAACTGCGTGTAGAGCGTCGCGGCTTCGGTCAGATCGGGCAGCAGCGGACTGTGCCGTTCGACGCGGGCGCCGCCGTCGACCAGCGCGTCGGCCACCCGGCTCACGCCCGCCCGCACCGCGGACCCGGTCGGAATGAGCGGATGCTCGTCGAGGACCAGGACCCGGAAGTCGCGGAGCCGCTCGTGGCGCGCGGGCGGCAGCGTGACGTGGTGCGCCACGCCGAACGTCAGTGGGTCCGGTCCGGCCATGACGTCGAGCAGGAGCGTGAGGTCGCGGACGGATCGCGCCATCGGACCGACGACGGCGAGGTCGAGGTCGACCGGCAGTGCCGGCTCTGACGGCGGGACCATACCGCGGTTCGCGGCCAGCCCGAGTGTCGGCTTGTGCGCGTAGACTCCGCAGAAATGCGCGGGGGTGCGCAGCGAACCGGCGATGTCGGAGCCGATGGACAGCGCGCCGAACCCGGACGCCAGGGCCGCCGCCGATCCACCGGAGGATCCGCCCGAGGTGCGACCGTGATCCCACGGATTGTTGGTGGTGCCGTAGATCTCGTTGAAGCTCTGCACATCTTGCAGCCCCAACGGCACATTGGTCTTGCCGAGCACCACCGCGCCCGCGGCCTTGAGCCGCGACACCTGCACCGCGTCCTCGGCCGGCATGAAGTTCCGCTGCAGCGGTATGCCCCAGGTCGTGGGCAGCCCGGCGATGTTGTAGGACTCTTTGACCGTCACCGGAATGCCGAGCAGTGGCCGGTCCTCACCGCGGGCGCGTGCACGGTCGGCACCGCGCGCGGCGGCCCGTGCACGGTCGAAGTCCGGCACACAGATCGCGTTGATCGCCTTGTCGTCCTGCTCGATACGGGCGATCGCCTCGTCGGTCAATTGCGCCGAGGTCACTTCACCGGCACGCAAGGCAGCCGCGAGGTCCTCGGCCGTCTGAAAACTCCACTCCATGAACATGAATCCGACCGTACCGACCTCTGGGACAGGCCATGAAACGCCGCTTCGCGCAACGGCATTGACGGCTCGATACTCATCATGTTCCATCCGGTGACCGGCAATTCGCCCGAGCGCCGGCGATGGCGACGCGTGGCGGGATCGGTCCCGGCCCGGGAGTTCGGGAGACCTTCAATCGGGCACCCGCGCGAGTTGGTCGACGTCGGTCCGGTCCGTGCGGCGGGGCATGGCCACGATCTGGGCGGATGGCGGGGTCGCGCGGCTGCTTCAGTAGGCCGCGGGGCCGTCCGCCTGGCGCGTACCGCCGTGCGTGGCGCGCCGCCGCAGCTGGTCAGTTCCAGCAGACGGCAAAAGGAAAGGCAAGGAGAGCTCTCCTTGCCACTCCTAACGTATAGCGCACTGGGGGCCTTGCGGCAAGACCCGGGTCATGGCGCAGAATCGTCCGCCGATGCCACAACCTGCGGAAATGGGAGCACGACGTGTGTGTTGTTGTCGACGTATGGGGGACGCGGTGACGTCGACCCAGTGGTGGGTGGCGGTGGGAGCGCGGGCCTTCGGGGCCGTGGTGCGGGTGTGAGCGTTGCCGGACTTGCGGAGCGGCAGGCGGCTCGTGAGGGAAGGCAATCGGAGATGAGAACGTGCTCAACAAGAGGTTCGACAGAATTTGAGGCGCCGGTGATTCGACCAACCAGTGCAGTGCGACGGAGCACGGCTGTCCCGGAGGTATCGCAGTGATCGAGCAGTAC
Source organism: uncultured Actinomycetota bacterium (assembly GCA_963836215.1). Taxonomy (GTDB): domain Bacteria; phylum Actinomycetota; class Actinomycetes; order Streptomycetales; family Streptomycetaceae; genus Streptomyces. The sequence goes on along the minus strand of CAWIIU010000005.1, from coordinate 103,544 downwards.
GTGTCGGACCTTCAAGAGGTCGACGGGACGCAGGTTGCGGTCGTCGGCGGCAAGGGCGCGCACCTGGGGGACCTGTCGCGGATCGAAGGCATCCGCGTGCCCGCCGGGTTTTGCGTGACGACGGACGCCTCCCGGCGGGTCATGGCGGAAGCGCCCTCGATCGACGACCGGCTCGTTGAGCTGTCGCGTCTGAACCCGGACGACCGGGAGGCGATCGGCACCCTCAGCGCGGAGATCCGCCGGACCATCGAAGGGATCGCCATCCCGGCCGACCTCGCGGCCGAGATCACCCGCGCGCTCGCCCGGCTCGGCGAGCAAGCCGCCTACGCCGTACGATCCAGCGCGACGGCAGAGGACCTGCCGACGGCCTCCTTTGCCGGTCAGCAGGACACGTACCTCAACGTCATGGGGGCGACGGCGATCCTCCAGCACGTCAGCCGGTGCTGGGCCTCGCAGTTCACCGAGCGGGCCGTGACGTACCGCCAGCGGAACGGCATCGACCACCGCACGGTCCACATGGCCGTGGTCGTGCAGCAGATGGTCTTCCCGCATGCGTCCGGCATCCTGTTCACGGCCGACCCCGTCACGGGCAACCGGAAGGTCGCCACCGTGGACGCCGGCTTCGGTCTCGGTGAGGCCCTGGTCTCCGGCCTGGTGAACCCGGATGTCTTCAAGGTGCGAGACGGCGAAGTCGTCGACAAGGCGATCGCCGCCAAACAGCGTGCCGTTCAGGCCCTGCCGGCCGGCGGTACGCAGGAAGTTGCAGTCGACTCGCAGCGGCAGGAGGAGCCGGCCCTGACGGATGCGCAGGCCGAACGGCTCGTGCAGCTCGGGCGGCGGATCGAGGCGCACTTCGGCAGCCCGCAGGACATCGAATGGTGCCTTGTCGACGACGGCTTCCAGATCGTTCAGAGCCGGCCGATCACGACGCTGTTCCCCATTCCCGAGGCCGACGACCAGGAGAACCACGTCTACGTCTCCGTCGGCCATCAGCAGATGATGACCGATCCCATGAAGCCCCTGGGGCTCTCCATGTGGCAGCTGACGGCCATGGTTCCGATGCACGAGGCCGGCGGGAGGCTGTTCGTCGACGTCACCGCCCGCCTGGCCTCGCCCGCGAGCCGCGCCGGCCTCCTGGACCTCATGGGGAGAGGCGATCCGCTGGTCAGGGACGCTCTGGAGACGGTCCTCGACCGCGACGGTTTCGTCCCGGCGCTCCCGGACGCGGGTCCCGGCGGGCCGCCTGCCGGCGGTGCGTCCACACCGGTCCAGCCCGATCCGGCCATCGTCAGCGAGCTGATCGAGCGCAGCCAGGTGTCCATCGCCGTCCTGGAGCGCGACATCCGGACGAAGACCGGGCCGGCGCTGTTCGACTTCCTGCTGGAGGCCTTCGAGGAGCACAAGCGAGTCCTCAGTGAGCCGCTGAACTTTCAGGCGATCATGGCGGGGATGGAGGCCACGTGGTGGCTCAACGACAAGCTGCAGGAATGGCTGGGCGAGAAGAACGCGGCTGACACGCTCACGCTGTCCGCCCCCGACAACGTCACGTCGGAGATGGGTCTGGCGCTGCTCGACGTCGCGGACGTGGTCCGCCCGCATCCGGAGGTGGTGGCGTTCCTGCAGGGCGTACAGCACGTCGAGGACGAAGCCTTCCTGGACGAGCTGGCGAAGCTCGCCGGCGGGACCGAAGCGCGCGACGCGATCGAGGCCTACCTCGACCGGTACGGCATGCGCTGTGTCGGCGAGATCGACATCACGAGGCCACGTTGGCGCGAGCGCCCCACCACGCTCGTGCCCGTGATCCTCGACAACGTCAGGAACTTCGAACCGGGCGCCGCCGAGCGGCGCTTCGAGCAAGGACGACAGAAGGCGCAGAAGAAGGAACAGGACGTGCTGTCACGCCTGCGGGCCCTGCCGGACGGGGACCGGAGAGCCGACGAGGCCAAGCGGATGATCGACCAGGTCAGAACCTTCATCGGGTACCGGGAGTACCCGAAGTACGGCATCGTCAGCCGCTCCTTCGTCTACAAGCAGGCCTTGCTGGAGGAGGCCGAGCGCCTCGTGCAGGCAGGCGTGCTTCCTGAAAAGGAGGACATCTTCTACCTCACGTTCCAGGAACTCCACGACGTCGTGTGCTCGAACCAGGTGGACGACCAGCTCATCCAGCAGCGCAAGGACGCGTTCCGGTCGTACCACGCGCTGACACCGCCCCGGGTGCTCACATCGGATGGTGAGGCCGTCAATGGGGCGTACCGGCGCGACGACGTGCCGGCCGGCGCCCTGGTCGGATTGCCGGTTTCCGCCGGGACCATCGAGGGACGGGCCCGCGTCGTCCTTGACATGGCGGATGCCGATCTCGAAGCGGGCGACATCCTGGTCACGGCCTTCACGGACCCCAGCTGGTCGCCGCTGTTCGTCGGAATCGCGGGCCTGGTGACGGAGGTGGGCGGCCTGATGACCCATGGCGCAGTGATCGCCCGGGAGTACGGCTTGCCGGCCGTTGTGGGCGTGGAGCGGGCCACCCGGCTGATCCGGGACGGGCAACGGATCCGCGTGCACGGAACCGACGGGTACATCGAGATCCTGCCATGACCGATCACACAGAGAAGGAGCGCGTGAGGGCTCTGTTCAGCGGCGGATAGGGAAGCGCGGGTGAGGGCGCAGGGACAGGGCTGGCGGTGACAGTGCTGCCCCTTGGGCCCCGGACGGTCCGTGGCGCTGCGAGCGCCACGGACCCGTGACCGAGCGGCTATGCGGTCACCAGCCGACGAGCATCCGAACGGACCGTGGCGGCCGTGCCCTGCATGGTCGTAGGAAGCTCGAAGGCAGCCTCGAGTTGTGAGCGGCGGCCGTGCATCGGGAGGCTGAAGTCGAGCGTGGCGCGAAAGCTGTCGCTCCCGAGGACGGCTATCAGGGGTATGAGCACGAGCACACCGACCGTCAGACCACCCTGCACCGGGCAGTCGAGCCCGGTACTCGGTTGAGCTGCAGTTCGGCTGTAGCCGAGGCCGGGCATGTCGGCTTCGCCGGCGGACGGAGGCTCAGGCCTCCGGGGCGGCCGTTGGCACGCAGGACGGGTGCCCCCAGCCGTCGGGATTCTTCGCGATCGTCTCGCCCTTGCCGTACGGGCGCCCACAGCGGCAGTGGCCGGGGAACTTCGCCGTGACCGGGCGCGCGGATCCCTTCGACGAGCGCTGCTGCGCTCCGGGACGGCGGGAGCGCGCCCCAGCCGTGGGCCCGGCCGGGCTCTCGGAGGGCGGCAGTGCCGAGCCCGCGGCGGAGCCGAGCGCCTGCTGCGTGCGGGCGCTGTGGCCGGCCGCGCTGTCGGCGGCCGCGTTCAGGCGGTCCCCGCCGACCTGGTGGGCCGGGGTGTAGACGAACTCCACGTCCCGGCCGGCCAGCAGCTCGTCGATTGCCTGCACCAGGTCCTTGTTGGCCACCGGCTTGCCCGCAGCTGTCTTCCAGCCGTTGCGGCGCCAGCCCGGCAGCCAGGTCGTGACCGCCTTCATCGCGTACTGCGAATCCATGCGTACCTCAAGCGGCACCGCCGGGTCGGTCGCGGCCAGCAGCTCGCGGAGCGCGGTCAGTTCGGCGATGTTGTTCGTTGCCCTGCCCAACGGGCCGGCCTCCCAGGACGCCACCTCACCGTCTGCGTCGGCGATGACCCAAGCCCAGGACGACGGCCCCGGGTTACCCTTCGACGCCCCGTCACACGCGGCAATGATCCGTTCCACCATGCCTCGATGCTGCCACGTGGTCGTGCGCCCGTATCTAGGAGGGCCCGAAGCACCTACCGCCGCAGGGATTCGCCCTGGGGGTCGTAGCAGACGAGTCCCCGCTCGCGAGGTAGGAGAGCGGCGTACTCGGCCACTTCCGCGGCCTTGCTGTAGGAGTCGAGCAGGTAAACGATCGGTCCCGAGGCCGCGTCAGTGACCGGTGACGACGCCCATACGGCGCCTGCCGGACCGAAGGGTTGCGAGGCCGAAGGCCAGCCCTCCGGCGATGAACCAGGGGTTCCAGAGGGCGAGAGTCCAGGCCCGCCGCCCCCGCCCACCGAGGTGTCCAGGTGCGTCGTGTTGGTCAGCAGCAGCACTTCGATACCGATGCCCCGGACCAGTAGGAGGGCGCTGACGCCCCACCCCAGCCACCGTGCCGGCAGAGCCGTAGCACCCGGAGCCCGGACCGGGCAAGCAGCCATGCCAGCAAGGCGCCGAGGAGGCAGAGCACGCCCCCACCCCACAAACCGGCTATGACGAACCACAGCGGGCGCTGGGTGGCCAGCGGACCGGCGGAGATGCTCAGCCCCACATCACCGCCGACGGCCCAGTAGAAATGCAATCCGGCGAACGCGGCCGCCCACAAGCATGCGATACGCGCCCACAGCGTGGACGGTTCTGCGCCCGATCCCTCCGGTTCGCGTTTCACCGCCGGCCCTCAAGGGCGTTGCGCCTGTCGGCGCACGGGCCGTCCCCTTCCTGTGGCAGCACGATGAACGCCGTGCCCTTGGTCAGGTCGATGCTGGAGCGGGGCGGCGCACCGTCGCTCTCGTCGTCCCGCCGCAGCAGCTCCACCCGCCGCTGCTCCAGCTCCACCGTCTTGTTTCCGTTCACGACCGCCGTGAATTCATCGAAGGCCGTGTTCGACAACGACTGCCCCGTGCGCCTGTGCAGCCATGGGATCAGGCCCAGCCCCGTGAACCATCGCCACGCGCTCTCCACCAGGGCGAACAAGACCAGCAGACACTCGAACGCCGGAAACGACATGAGCCACATCGTCACAGATGGCCCCTCATCGTCCTCAACACAGTCGACTGCCGGGAATCGACGGAGGGTTCGGTGCCGTTCTCATCGGACGTGCGGACCGAGAGAGCTCGGGGCTCCGGACATCGGTCCGCGCGCGTTGGACTCGTCTCGCTGATTGCCATGGGATCACTGTTATGGATCCCCGGCGCCCAGGGATCGGACCGGCGCATGATCCGCTTCCCCCATGCGGCGGAGGTGCCGCCACGGAGGTCCACCGCGTGGCGGAGTGCCCTGGAAGCAGGCCGACTTCGGTAGACCTGCCGGACAACACACCTCGATCGTGTCTGTTCCGGGCGGCCGGTCGCGGACATGGCCGCCGAGGGCATTTCCCGGTCCACCGCCCACAAGTGTCCGCCGTTGGCGGGCGGCAGGGGAGGCGGGCCTGCACGAGTGGTCCAACCGGTGTCGCACCACGCCGCATCGGACGTCGGCCGGGACTGAGGCCCGGGTCTGTGGAATCGTGCCACCGACATACGGGATGGTTGCTCTCTGGTGATTGATCGTTCCCGCGTGTAGCGTCATCGGCAGATGTCGTGGTTCGCAGTACCGGCCCGCGCCTTGGCGCGGGGCTCTGTTGTGCAGTGCTCGGGGACCAAGGCGATCACCTCCGGGCCTGCACGGTGTGGGCCCGTTCCTGACGGGAAGGCACGAGCATGGCAAGCGGTACCGTGAAGTGGTTCAACTCCGAAAAGGGCTTCGGCTTCATCAGCCAGGACGGCGGGGGACCGGACGTCTTCGCGCACTACTCCAACATCAACTCTTCCGGCTTCCGTGAACTCCAGGAAGGCCAGACGGTGACCTTCGATGTGACGCAGGGCCAGAAGGGCCCGCAGGCGGAGAACATCACGCTCGCCTGACTTGATGGTCAGCAGGTGCCGGAGCATTGCTCCGGCACCTGCCGTGCGGCGAGGGTCTCTCCAGCGGCACCGTGTAGCGCTGCATCAACCGCCGCGAGGCCACCCGCTACGACAAGACCGTCACCCTCGACCTCGCCGCACACCACATCGCAGGCATCATCATGTGGTCAGCGTCGTGATCCGAAGAAGTGACCTGGCTCAACCGGACGGCGTGACCGAGGACCACACGCCGAACCACTGCTCGGCGCCGTACTCCTCGAACCGCTCCACCTCGGTGAACCCAGCTTCGCCGCCAGGCGCATCGCGCGGTCGTTGGCGGTCTGGGTGCCGAGCACCACCGGCTCGCTGGGGAGTACGTCGGCGAACCAGCCGAGTGCCGCTGCGCACGCCTCGGCAGCGTAGCCGCATCCCCACGCTTCCGGCAGGAACATGTAACCGAGTTCGGCCTCCGCGGCATCCGGACGGACGCTCTGCATCGCGCCGGTCGAGCGTGACCATGCCGATCACCGCTCCGTCGCGATCGACCACGAAAGGCCAGAGCGCCGTCCGGGCACGTCAGGCACCGCACGTTCGAGTTCATCGCGCGGTCCAGGGCCACCGACGTAGGTGCCCACCTCTGACGACGCGAACAGCTCGATGAACGCCGCACGGTCTCGGGCCTCGGACTCGCGGAGCACGAGCCGTTCGGTCCTTATCCGGGCAGGTGGCCAGGTGGCCAGGTGGCCAGGTGACGGGTCCGAGTCCAGTCGTGGCGGGCAATCCATCGCACACCCGTGTGAGTGATCCGAAGGGGAAGCCCCGGGCCGGCTCCGATGTCAGCGGGATACAGGTCCAGTGGACACCGGATGGATTTCCCCCGACGACAACAGCGGCGCCAACGGACCCCACTGATCCGCGCCCGGCATGAAGGGGCGACTCCCCTCGGCATTCGGGTGAACGGCGCTGCGGCTGGCGGTACCGCTCTGGCGAGCGCGACCGAGGACGGTGAATCTGAATGCAGCGGCCGATCAGCGGCCGCGCCCAGACCACGGCATCCCTCGTCGGAAAGGTCCGTCCGGCATGTCACTCACCTATCCGCACCGGGTCCACGCCGCCCTCAGAGTGGGCGGAGCCTGCGTCCTGCTCGCCCTGGTGGGCTGCTCGAACAACGGCAACGACACCACGGCTGCCACTACCAGCGCCTCGTCCGCCCCCAAGACCTCCAACACCGGCGGAGCCCACATCTCGATCAAGAACTTCAAGTTCAGCCCGGCGAGTCTTCAGGTGACCCCCGGGACGAAGGTCATCGTCGAGAACCTGGACTCGGTCACGCACACCGTGACCGCCACCGGGGACAAGGCATTCGACACAGGCGACATTGATGCCGGCGAAACAGCCACCTTCATCGCTCCGTCCACGTCCGGCAGCTATCCCTACATCTGCACCCTCCACACGGCCATGAAAGGCACCCTCACCGTGAGCTGACGCCAGAACATCCTGCTCCGCGGCCTCGCCGGGCCGCCGGCGGAACATGAGCACGCGGACTCATGCGCCGACCCTCGCCTCACTGGACGGTGGGAGCGGAGTGACCTTTGCCGAAGCTGCTGCGAAGGGCATGGACGTCGCTGTGCCACGCGCAGACGGGCATCCGGGCCCGGAAGTGAGGCCAAAGGAGTGACCAAAGAGGTCATCCGTCGTTGAACCGGTCGGTCAACGAAGTGGTACCGCGGAGTCCCGGATCATCCTGGCGGATACCGGGACTTCGCGCTTTCCCCCGCTCGGTGGCCTGGCACCTGAGCACTCTCGAACGTGCCACTGCCCGGTCGGGCCTTGTCGAACGCTCAGCTGCCTTCGGACGCGTCCCATCCAAGTGGAGAGGACGGGTACGCTCCGCGCACCCTTGAGGGGCGGTGCTGTCAGGGGCCGAACTACCGTCGTTCCCTGGCCCGTTCGCCTACGGGCCGGGTCTGCCAGGAGGGCCGCCCGACGATCACGGACACGGCCGATTCGGTTCCGCGGGGGCGGTCGACGGTCCAGAATGTGGGTCATCATTGGTCGATTGTTTCGGGGGACGGATCAGCGTGGAGAAACTCAGGGCAGAGGACCCGTCCCGGATCGGGAAATACCTGCTGCTCGGCCGGCTCGGCGCGGGCGGCATGGGGCTGGTGTATCTGGGGCGCGGGGCCCAGGGGCGGATGGCCGCGGTCAAGGTGATCCATGCGCAGCTGGCTCACGATCAGGAATTCCGGCGGCGGTTCCGTGCCGAGGTGCGGTCGGCGCAGCGGGTCGACGGCGCGTGGACTGCTCCCGTCCTCGACTTCGACACCGAATCCTCCACTCCCTGGCTCGCCACGGGCTACGTTCCCGGTCTCACCCTGCACGAGGCGGTGACGGGCCACGGCGGGCGGCTGCCGGAAGAGTCGGTGTGGTCGTTGGCCGCCGGCCTGGTCGGGGCGCTGCAGAACATCCACGGCAGCGGGCTGGTGCACCGCGATCTCAAGCCGTCGAACGTGATGCTCACCCTCGACGGCCCCCGGGTGATCGACTTCGGGGTGGCGCGGGCGGCCGACGCCAGCGTCGCCACCCGGACCGGAGCGGTGATCGGCTCGCCGGGATACATGTCCCCGGAGCAGGTCAGGGGACAGCATGTCACCGCGGTCAGCGATGTCTTCAGCCTCGGTTCGGTGCTCGCGTTCTCCGCCACGGGCCGGCATCCGTTCGGCGACTCCGACAGCGGCAGCTACGCGCTGATGATGCGCGTCGTGGAGGACGATCCGGACCTGGAGGGCCTGTCGGCAACGTTGGTCGGGCTCGTCCGGCGCTGTATGGCGAAGGACCCGGGGCAGCGCCCGCCGTTGCGGGAGATCGCCGAGATGGCGGCCGCGGCGACGGCCGGTGAGCCACAGAGCACATGGCTCCCACCGGCTCTGACGGCGGAGATCGGGCGGCGGAGCGCCCGCCTGCTCGATCTCGACGACCCGCAGGACCCGCCGCGGACCCAGGTCGACACTCCGCCAGGGGTGCACGCCATGCCGACGGCGCACTCTCCCGCATACGGCCCGCCCCGGCAGCGGCCCACGCCGCCCCCGCCCCCCATGCCGACCCCCGTACCGATGCCGATGCATACTCCGGTTCCAGCTCCGGGCCTGGGGCGGACCGTCGTTCCGCCGAATGGCGGAGGCAGCCGTAACCGCGCGCTCCTACCGGTTCTTCTCACCGTCGGCGCGATTGCGGCACTGGCCGTCGTCCTGCTGCTCGTGAAGCCGGGTGACACCGGGCGGGACGACGACCGGGCAGCGGATCCCGGAAGTGCCACCGCGTCGTCGGGCCCGAGCGACGACAGGTCATCGGAGTCCACGAAGTCACCCCCGGCGAAGTCGTTCACCTACGAGGGGCGGTGGGCCGGGCTGCTGCGGCAGAGCGGTTCGCAGGAGTACTCGGTGAAGGTGAGCTACACCGGTGGGAAGGTCGGCGAGCGGGTGGCGACGGTCGACTACCCGTCTCTCGGCTGCAGCGGTCACTGGATCCTCACCGAGGAGTCGCCTGGGGGCGTCCGGGTCCGGGAGGAGATCACCAAGAACTCCACCTGCATCCCCACGGTGGAGATCGGCTTGACCCGCTCGGGCAGCGACCGGCTCCTCTACGAGATCACCGACCCCGCCACGGTGGTGGGCCCGCTGAACCGCAACGACTGAGCGGCCGGCGCGGGAGCTGCTCAGTGCAGTGGGTCGGGACCCAGTCCGTCAACTGGAGGGCATGTCGCGTGAAAACCTGGCCATTTCCTGCGAGTTCGCGGTCCCGGGGATGCGGGAATCCAGGAACTTGTTGGTATTGGCTGGGGCGGGCGACCGCAGTGGTCTGCACGCCATAGAGGGCGATGCAGCGCAGCTGCACGACCGACGCCTGCCACGCCGCGTGCTACTCGATCCTGTCTGACGCCGCCGAGAGTCTCCGATCTCGATCCCTCGTCGGCCATCGTCCCGTTTCGACCGCCCAAGACAGGCCCGCGTGCCTGTCGGCGGCTCAGCCGCTCGTCTTGGCTCGGTGACCCGCGTCACACCCCGCTCCTGTCAGCAATCGGGGCGCCGTCTCGTTCAAGGGGCACGCGAACGAGACAGGAGCAACGTCATGAAGCACCGCATCGTCGTACTCGGCGCCGGATACGCCGGGGCCTTCGCCGCTGGGAACCTGGCCCGCCGACTCTCACCCGCTGACACCGAGATCACCGTCGTCAACGCAGTGCCCGACTTCGTCGAGCGGATGCGGCTCCACCAGCTGGCGATCGGCAAGGACCTCGCGTCCCGCAAGCTCGCCGACGTATTCGCGGGCACCGGGGTGCGGCTGCGCCTTGCGCGCGTCACCGGCGTCGACCCCGAGCGCAGGACTGTCGCCTTGACCGGCGAGGACGGCGACGGCGAGCTCGCTTACGACACGCTTCTCTACACGCTCGGCAGCTCCGTAGCCCACCATGGCGTCCCCGGTGCGGCCGAGTACGCCTTCGACGTGACCGGCTGGTCCTCGGCGCTGCGTCTGCGCGAGCGCCTGGCCCGTCTGGGTGAGGGCGGCACCGTGCTGGTCGTCGGTGAGGGGCTGACCGGCATCGAGACCGCCACCGAGTTCGCCGAGTCCCGGCCCGACCTCTCGGTCGCGCTCGCCGCCCGCGGCGAGCTGGGCGCCTGGCTCTCCCCGAAGGCCCGCCGTCACCTGCGCCAGGCCTTCGACCGGCTCGGCGTCACCGTCCACGAGCACACCGGCGTCGAGGCGGTCGAGCCGACGCGGGCCATCGCCGACGGCGTCACCGGGACATCCATCCCGGCCGACGTGACCGTGTGGTCGGCCGGATTCGCCGTGCACCCCATCGCCACGGCCAGCGGGCTGGAGGTCGCCGAGACCGGTCAGATCGTCGTCGACCGCACCATGCGCTCGGTCTCGCACCCGGACGTCTACGCCGCCGGTGACTGCGCGTACGCGATCGGCGAGAACGGCCGACCGCTGCCGATGTCCTGCGCCTCGGCCGGCTTCACCAACATGCAGGCGACCGCCGCCATCATCGCGCGCCTGACAGGCAGCGAGGTCCCGACCACCGGGCTGAAGTACTACGGCAACCACATCAGCCTCGGGCGGCGGGACGCGATCTTCCAGATGGTGGACGGGGACGTCCGGTCGAAGTCCTGGTACCTGGGAGGCCGGACCGCCGCGCGGCTCAAGTCGGGGGTGCTCAAGGGAGCCCGATGGGGCATTGCCCACCCGACCTTCGGCATGCCGAAGCGCAAGCGCCGCCTGGCTACCGCGCCTGACCGGGCCGGTGTGAGGGCCGCCGCATAGGCTGCTCCGCATGGACAGCGCAGCCATCGATCGGTTCGAGGCCAGCCGGGGCCGGCTGGCCTCGCTCGCGTACCGTCTGCTCGGCTCGGCCGCCGACGCCGAGGACGCCGTGCAGGACACGTTCCTGCGCTGGCAGGCCGCAGACCGCGAACGGGTCGAGGTGCCGGAAGCGTGGCTGACCAAGGTCGTCACCAACCTCTGCCTCGACCGGCTCCGCTCGGCGCAGGCGCGCCACGAGCGAGCGGCCGGCGCCTGGCTGCCCGAGCCGCTCCTCGACGGCGACCCGATGCTCGGCCCGGCCGACACCTTCGAGCAACGCGAATCGGTGTCCTTGGCGGTACTGACCCTCTTCGAGCGCCTCTCGCCGGTCGAGCGGGCCGTCTACGTCCTGCGTGAGGCCTTCTCGTACGGCCACGCCGAGATCGCGGGGATCCTCGACATCACCGAGTCCGCGAGCCAGCAGCATGTCCACCGGGCCCGGATCCGGGTCGCCGCCGAGCGCCGCCGCGGCGGCGAGGCCGACCCCGTGTCCGCGCGCCGGGTCGTCGAGGAGTTCCTCGCCGCCGCCACGTCAGGGCGCACCGAACGGCTGGTGGCGCTGCTCACCGACGACGTGACGGCGGTCTCGGACGGCGCCGGACTGGGTAAGCGGCTGCTGCGGTTCACGACGCGCGAGAGGGTCGCCTCCTTCGTGCGCGCGGGCTTCAAGCCCACGCCGGCGAAGCGGCGGCTGGCCGGCGGCTCGCCCGCGATGCATATCGCGCTGGTCAACGGCTCCCCAGCCGTCCTCGCCGTGATCGACGGCCGGGTTGTGGGCGCCGTGGCGTTCGACGTCAGCGACGGCAAGGTCGCCTCCCTGCGCGGCATCGCCGCGGCGGACCGGCTCGTGCGCCTCAACGACGCCTGGCGGCAGCACGAACCCGACGCGCCGGTCATCGACGCATGGTGACCGGAGCCGGCGGGAATCCAGGGACCTGAGTCGGAGCGAGAATGCCCCACTTGGGCCCCAGCGCTGCACAGCAGCCCGGGGTTGATGCCCGTCGGTTTCCGCATCAGACTCGGCCATGCAGTTCGGACCCCCGATGGCCAATCAGTCCGGTCCGCCCCGCGGGCCGCGTACGCGGCATCCCAGGGGAGATTCGTCACCGTGCGTCGCGTAGTTGAAGAAGGTACGCCGCAGTCAGCGCGACGGCACGGTCCGCGTCGTGCGACAGCTCCACGAGGGCACGTGAAGCCCTCGTCCCCGGGATGCCCGCCAGTGCCTGGGTCAGCCGTCCGCGAGCAGGCGCTTCCGTGGTGTCGTGGGCGAGACGGTCGACGAGCCTGGTCGCGATCTGATCCGCCGTCGTGGTGTCGCTCGCCAGCACGCTCAGTGCATCGGCTGCATCCGTGTCGTTCCTTCCCTCCACGATCATGTCGACGAGCGTCGGGAGCGCATCGGCCACACCACGCGTCCCGAGCGCCAGAGCCGCATACCCGCGGACCACGACGTCGGCGTTCGCGAGGGCATCCTTGAGATACGCGGTGGCCTCACCGCCGGGCATCTCGGCGAGGGATTGGACGGCACGTTCACGCACCCCGGCCACCGGTGAGCCGAGGCCCTCGGCCAGCAGCGCCGGGGCGCCGTCGCCCGATTGCGCCAGTGCCCATCGAAGGGCCCCGGCGACGTTCGGCTCCGTCTCGCTCAATGCCGCCTCGACCAGGGCCTCCACCGGCACCGAAACCTCGTGGACCGAGGAAAGGGCCGCGCGCTGCCGCGCGTCGGCGCTCTGCGACCCCAGTGCCTGGAGGAGCACAACGACCTGGAGGACATCCTCCCAGTTGGCGGGGTCTGCGGCATCGATCCGGTGCAGCCGCTTGAGCAACTGGGTCTCTGCCGCGATGCGTTCGCGCGTTTGACGGATGAGGTCGTCGACGAGTACCGAGGGTGTGAAGCCGGGATCGTCGAGCGCGCGTCCGATCTCGCGCAGAGACAGCCCCAGCGACCGCAGGCTCTCGATGTGGAAGACCCGCTGGATGTCCTCCCTGGAATACTCCCGATAGCCGGAGCCGGTACGGCCCGAAGGGCGCACCAGACCGAGCGACTCGTAATGCCGGAGCATGCGGGCACTGACCCCGGACCGTCGCGCCACCTCACCGATCAACACGCCCTATTGTCCCTTCTGGCCCGACCCGCCGAGTGCCACGACGCGCTTCGCCTCCTCGATCGCGAACTCGAATCCGGCGTCCGGGTCGCGCAGCAGCCGTTGTGTGGCGAGCGCGTGCGCGTGCATGCGCGGGTCAGGGTTCGTCGTCGCAGCAAGCAGCGCCGGCACAATCACTTCACCCAGCGCGACCAACGCCCGGCTGAGACTCAGCTGCATCTCCCGCCCACCGCGCCCGAGTTGCGTCGCCAGCACCGTGGCCAACGCGGACTCCTCACCGTCCGGCACGAGCACGACCGCGGCCCGCCAGGCGCTCCGCGCCACTTCGTCGTCGGCGTCGGACAGGAGCGTCCGTGTGATCGCCGGCCACGCCTGCCGGTCCCCGATCTTGGACAACGTGTGCAGCGCCTGGCTCCGTGCCTGCGCCCGATCCGATCGGACTGCGCGGAGCAGCTCGGGAAGCGTCGTGGACACCGGGTGGCGAGTGAGCGCCCAGGTCAGCATGTCGCGGACGAAGAACTCGGGTTCGATCGCGCATCGCTCGATGAGCTTGTCGACGAAGCGCGAGTCAGGCCTCGTGCCGACCGCCAGAGCAGCCCGCAGGCGCACGGACGACCGGGCGTCCTCCAACCCCTGGAGCGCTCGCATCGCATCTGTGTCCTGTCTCGTGGTGGTCATCGAGAACACCTCCTTGGCAGGCAGTAAAGGCCTTGTCACCGTGTCAAGGTCAAACAGGGGCCGGTGTGCGCGGGGGTGGGGGACGCGTGCCGGCCACGGGGATGGGCTTCGGCCGGGTGCGTCGTGGGCGAGAGCCATGAGCGAAGACCAGTCGTTCCTCCCCGGCGAGACCGCGCGCGACATCGGAACGAAGAGCTGTACGGGATGCCTCATCCAGGGCTGTGGGAAGTTCCGCCGGGGCCGGAACGGCGTCTGATCGCCTGTCCCGAACCCAATTGCCTTTCGCGTTGAACCACCGAACGCTAGTGTCCGGGTGCAGCGAGTTGACCCACGAGGAGCCAAGACATGGTCGGTCGTCCGAGCGCGCGCTGACGTTGTAGGCCGATCGGCCTGTCATCGCGTGCTGCCCTTGATGTTGCGGCACAGCGAGCCTTCCCCTGCCTGAATCGCAGGCGCACCTGGTGTGCGCCGGGTGATGGGCCTCGTCGTCGGCAATCCAAGGGATTCCTGTGACGTCCACTTCCTCCGCTGCAGCCGATTCCGGTCGATCCTTTCCGCCAAGTCTGTGGCGGGATCGCGACTTCCGCAGACTCTGGGTGGGCCAGACGGCCTCCCAACTCGGCGAGCACACCGCCCTGATCGTGCTCCCGCTCTTCGCCGTCCTGACGCTCAACTCAGGCGCCGGCGAGTTGGGCGTCCTCCGGGCGGTGGGGCAGGCGCCGCTCCTGTTGCTCTCGCTCTTCGTCGGCGCGTGGGTGGACCGGTGGCGAACCCGCACGGTGATGGTGGTGACGGACGCCGGCCGGACCCTGATACTGGGCGCCGCCGCCGTGGCCGGTCTCCTCGGTTGGCTCGGTCTGCCTACGCTGCTCGTGGTCGCCTTCGCCGTCGGGGCGCTGTCCGTGTTCTTCGACGTGGCCTATCAGGCGTCTCTCGTACGACTGGTGACACGCGATCAGTTGCTGCAGGGCACCAGCGCGCTCGAGGGCAGCCGGTCCGCGGCGCAGATCGGCGGGCCCGCCCTCGGCGGTGCGTTACTGTCCCTGCTGTCGGCGCCGATCGCTGCTGCCTCCAGCGCGTGGTTCTTCGCGTTGTCATTCCTGTCGATCCGCCGGATCCGTCGGACCGAATCGATCCCGGAACTCTCGGTACGTCCCGCTCGGGTACGGCGACGGATCCATGAGGGCCTGCGTTTTGTCGTGAGCGATGCCTTGCTGCGGACCGTGTGCCTCGCTTCGGCCGCCTTCCAGTTCTCCTTCGCGGCCATGATGACCGTCTATCTGCTCTTCCTGCCGCGGGAACTGCACTTGTCCGGCACCACCGTCGGGCCGGCGCTTGCGGCGATGGGGCCGGGCGCGTTGCTGGGCTCGATGCTTGCCGCTCGGCTGCCGAGCCGGTTCGGTTACGGCACGGTGCTCGTGTCAGCCGCGGCACTCGGCGACGGCGTGTTCCTCTGTGTGCCCGCGCTGTACAGCTCCTCGGCGGTGACGGTTTCCGCGCTCCTGGCGATCAACGTCGTGTTCGGGACCGCCGGCCAGTTGGTGAATGTCACGGTCATCGCGGTGCGGCAGGCCGTCAGTCCGGACGGGATGCAGGGGCGCGCGGCCGCGACGATCACGTTTGTCGGCATGGGGATGGCCCCTCTGGGCTCCCTGCTCGGCGGGTATCTCGCGATGGAGTGGGGGTCGCGCACCAGCCTACTGGTGACGGCCGCGGGCATGATGTTGTCCCCGTTGGTGATGGCGTTGTCCCCGCTCGCACGCCTTGGACGGACGCTTCCGGCCGCGCAGAATACGCCGCTTGGGGCGGCTGGCTGCTCCGAGGTCCACGAGTCCAGCAGCTGCCGTTCAGGTGACGTCGAGTGACATCGAACGGCACTGATCACGGATACGGCAAGGCCGCGGCTCTCGAAGCCATCGTGGAACGAATGGGGCCCCGCGGGAGCGTGTGCCGTATCGGATCAGACATTTGATCAGCACAAAGGCTGCGGGAACGGCGAGTTCAGTCGGTGATGTACCAATCGTTCCTGAGGTACTCCAGGCTGTAGCTGCCGAGGTCGCTCTCGGAGAAGGTGGCGGAGGCCCTGACCGCTTCGACCGGCATCTCGATCTTGTCTGGGGTGCGCACGTCGACGCGCTGCGGGTCGACCGTCGCGGTTTGCAGGGCGCCTGGTGAACGTTGCTCCAGGCGTCGAGGGCGTTCGGTGCGTCGAGGCCGGTGAGGTTTTCGAGGCCGGGGGGGGGGTAGGCAGGTGCGATGTCCTCGCCCACACCGTTCTCCCGGGCGGCCCAGGCGGCGTGGTAGGGGGCGAGCAGGAGGCCGTTGGTCATGTAGAAGTCGTGGAGCCACTGGGGGTCTTGGGGGATGAGGCGGACCGTGGGGCGTCTGACGCCGCTTCTGTTGCCGGTCTGGGCCGGGAGGCGTGTGGGAGCCATGACGAATTCCTCTTACTGAAGGGCGACTTGGGCGACCAGCCGTTCGGGCGGGGCTGCGCCACCACATATCGTCAGATCGACGATATTGCTAGATGGTTGCTGTCGTGTGGCGTGCGCGGCGGGCTTGGCGCAGGTGCTGCGCCGTGCGACCGGAATGCGGCTTGCCGACGGAGACTGCGCTCGCTGCCCCGCGGGACGTACCGCCATCAACCGGGCCGCAGCCCGGGGGCCGGTCCCGGGGCATGTCTGCAACGAGCCTGGAGGGTTGGCATGTTCGGGGTGTGCCGTCACCTCCACCGGAAAATAGTATCCATGGATATAATGTCCATGTACTCTATATTGCATGAGTAAGGGTTCACCCGGGCCCACCCCCGGTTTCCTGGTGTGGCGGCTCGCCAACAAGTGGCGCGTCGCGGTCGATCGAGCGGTGGCTCCGCTGGGCCTCACCCACGCGCAGTACTCACTGGTCGCGTCGCTGTACGGCATGCAGCGCGCCGGCGAGCGGCCCAGTCAGCGCCGACTGGCCGACCACACCGGCCTGGAGGCGCTGTACGTCTCGAAGCTGGCGCGCGCCCTGGAATCGGCCGGTCTGATCGAGCGCACCCGCGATACCCGCGACCCGCGCGCCATACAGCTCGCCCTCACCGAGCAGGGCCGGGCCGTCACGCGGCAGGCCATCGCCGTGGTCCAGGAACTGCTTCAACAACTGCTGCATCCGCTGGGCGGCCTCGACGCCCCGCGGACGCGTGCGTTCACCGACGAGCTGACGACCCTGCTCGACGCACCTCTCGCTCCATCCCTACCGAACGACGAGAGCACTCAGGGGACAACACCATGACCACCACTGCATCCACCACCACACCCGTCGCCGACGCCCGCGCCCTCGGCCTGGCCCACTACGCCGCCCGCGGCGTCCTGGAGCACGTCCTGGCCCGGCACGGCATCACGTTCCAGCAGCAGATCGCCCTGCGCGCCGCCGTCACAGCCGACACCCCGCAGACACCGGACGAACTCGTCACCCAGGTCCGGGGCTCCCTCAAGGCCGATCCGGCCGACATCCGTGCCACTGTCGACGAACTGCTGGCCAACCAGCTGCTCGTCGCGGACGGCGCGCACCTTCGCCCCACGGATGCGGGGCGCGAGCTGCTCGCCGCTGTCGGCGCGCAGACCGCTCCCGTCACTGCCCGCGTCTGGGGCGGGATACCCGCCGAGGACCTGGCCGCCGCCGGCCGCGTCCTCGCCCTGGTCACCGAGCGAGCCAACGCGGAGAGCTTGCGGCACTGACCGCCTGACCGCCCGATCGATTCGGTCGGCGTCCAGTCCCTGTACTTCCCGGGCGGGCGCGGCTGAGAAGCATGTGGCAAGCCTCTTCGGCGCGTTGGGCCGGCCCGCCGGGCAGGACCTGTACCGCCGGGTCCTCGCGGTCCCGCGCGCTTTCCGGGTGACGAGGGCTGCCCCCGCAAGGTGTCAGCTCTCGTCGGGCGTCGGACGCAGCCTGATGCTGCACAAGGCAGCACCGCCGACCGCGCGGCGGCGGTCATGACCAGGCGGACAGCCCCGTTGCGCGCCGGTCTTCGTCTCGCGTGATCTCCATCATTCCCTCGACCGCGTCACGGTTGATGGGCCCGAAGACATGCGGGAACCGGGTACCGGGCGCCGCCCCTGGGGGCGGGGCAGGGTCCGCGGCCTCCCATCGCACCGGGACGTCGAGTTTGTCTTCATCGATGAGCAACGCCATGAGTGGTCCAGGGGTTTCCCGATAGAAGGCGGTGGCGACAGCGAGGGTGGTCTTCTCGTCGGGAGAGCAGTGAACGAACCCATCGCCCGTCAGGGACGCGGGGGAGTACGGGCGATCAGGAAAGGCAAGCCAGTCTTCGAGCGGGACGACGTGATAGATCATGGTCCAGTTATAGCGAAGCGTTCCTGAAGTGAGGCGGCACGCCCAGTCAGCCGGTCATGGCGCGCTTGGAGTACGGGGTGCTCCGCGGGCGGTCGGGGCTTGACGCACTCACCGTCGTCCCAGCGCGTCGACCCCGCTGCTGGCCGTAGCCGGTCACCCGGTCGTCCGGCCCGGCCTGCGGGGCCGGGTCGCGTGCGTGTGGGTCGGGACAGGCTCCAGCGCTCTCGGGCCGCTACCGCCGTAACATCCCCGCAGGCGAAGCCCGTTTCCCTCGCAGCGCGTCAGCTCGAAGCCCCCGAACAGTGCCGCAACCGGTCCATCGTCACCGCGGTGCCTCGGCCGAAGCGTCCCACGCCGGGGCTGAGCCCTCAGTGCGACTCCACCCAGCCGTGTCGGACGGCATGACCGCCGAGTTGCATCCGGGTCCGGACCCCGGCCATGTCCATGAGGTGACGGAGGCGTCGGTGCAGCGTGCGCGGGTGTGTTCGGCCTCTCCGTCGCTGCTCGACAGTTCGAGCGGGTGGGCGGTGCGCCAAACCGTCTCGAACAGCGCGTCCAGCGCGTCCAACAGGCCGCTGCGGTGCAGCAACACGGCGCCAGGTTCTCCGGCCGACGTGGTCACGAGGGGGACGAGGCCGAGTTCGGCGTCCGCCAGGACGAGTTTCATCGGCAGCGTGTCGGCGACTCGCAGTTGCACGCCGTTGCGCAGTGAATCGATCGCATCGGTGATGATGCCCGGCTCTGCCAGCACGGCCCGGTCCAGTACCGCCCGGAAGTGCACGCCGCGGCCGATGGCCATGGGCTCCGCCGTGTTCTCGTCGGGAGGCAGGGCGACGAACGGTGCGGTGATGAAGGTGCGGACCTGCGTGCGGGCCGCCTGCTGCACCTGGAGGAAGCGGTGGCGGATGGCGTCGACGCCCGTGACGACTTCGATCAGATCGTTGATGCTATTCCCGGTCATCGCCGCCCGGTGTTCCTCGGCGAAGGTCACCAGCGCCTGCTCGGCCGCGCGCAGCCCGTCTCGGCGCTGGCTGATGAGAGCGCCGAGCGCCATGGCCGGCGGCGCGGCGGTGAACTGCTCATCCGCAGACCTGGTCACCAGTCCCCACCCGACCAGATGGCACAAGGCCTTGTCGATGTGGGCCCGAGACACATCGAGCAGTTCCGACAGCAGCCTCGCGGTGCAGTTCGGCCGGCCGAGCAGCGCCCGGTAGACGCGCTCATCGTCGGGCTCGAGGCCCAGGACATCCAGCATCGGCGACCGACTCTCTTCCGCTTGCCGCAGCGGGGAGAGTATGCGCCATGGCGGCAGACCCTGAATGGTGCCTGGTGGGACGGGAGGGGCCCCGGGGAGTCGCCTCCCCGGGGCCCGACGGTGTGGCTCATCGCAGGCCGTAGGCCCGGATGATGTCGTTCTTGACGCTGTAGCCGCGGTCCGTCCCGGCGCTTGCGCGGACCGAGAGGAAGCCGCCGGGCTTCTTCGCCGTCCTGAACGAGCCCTTCCAGTAGCCGCCGACGCCCTTGGTCAGGGTCACCTTCTGCCAGGTGGTGCCGTCGTCGTACGAGATGTCCAGCTTCACCGTGGTGACCTTGCCCGGCACGGTGCCGAGGTCCATCGGCACCGGCTTGAGC
Source organism: uncultured Actinomycetota bacterium (assembly GCA_963836215.1). Classification (GTDB taxonomy): domain Bacteria; phylum Actinomycetota; class Actinomycetes; order Streptomycetales; family Streptomycetaceae; genus Streptomyces. The sequence goes on along the minus strand of CAWIIU010000005.1, from coordinate 83,792 downwards.
GCGATCTGCTGCGTCGCATTCGCCTTGACGTCGCCGTGCAGATCCGACTCCAGCTTGTAGTCCAGGTTCAGCACCGAGAACCGCTCGAAGAACTCCGAGTCGACGGTGCCGGACATGAACGTCCACTCGCTGTGGGTGCGCGTCGACAGCCGGAAGGTGTCACCGGGCCGCTCCACGTCGAGGACGGCGCGGTAGGGCAGGTTGCCCGCCGGTACCTCCTTCCACTGCATGTCTCCGCTGACCGGGTTGTCGTGGATCAGCGTGTCGCCCTGGAAGATCTGCAAGTGGGAAGGCGTCTCGCCCCATGGCAGGTAGCCGCCCAGTCGCATGGTGTCGCTGGCCGAGGCCCATGCCTGAACGTTCCAGGTCATGTAGTTCTGCCAGCGGGAGTTGTACACGCCGAAGGACTCGCTCTGGCCGGGCCGGGTCGCCGGAGCGAACCAGTCCAGCCGGGTGGTGCTGCCCTTGGCGTACGTGTTGTCGCCCGACACCATCGACCACGGCAGGGTTCCGTCGACGCCCTGCGTGTGGAACTCCCTCCAGACCTGGCCCGGGGTCACCCATTCGGTGCGGTTGCCCGGGTGCCACTCGCGTTCGGGGAGGTTGAACGACGGGCTGAGGGTGAAGTCGGACCGGTAACCTTCCGCCAACTTGCCGTCCGTGGCCGAGTAGTAGCGGGCATCGACCCGGGCGAGGTCACCCTTGGCCGGCTTGTAGACCAGGGCCCGGTTGGGCACCTGGCCGGGGTAGTCCCGGGTCAGGTCGTAGACGAACGGCGTGTACTCGGTCTGCTTCGCGGTCAGCTTCACCTTGCCGGCCTTGGCCATCGCGATGAGGGTCCTGCCCGCGTCTGCTGGGCAAAGGTGTTTCCCTGGTCAACATCATGCTCACCCACCTGCAGAACGCCTCGGACTCGGCGGACGTCCTGGTGTCCACGGGCCTCCTACTCGCCGTCGCCGCGGGCCTGCTGGCGGCCGGAGCGGCCATCACACACGCCATCACCCTCAGAAAGGGATGAGACCTGCGTCGGCATGCCCCCGCCGACGCAGCGACCAGGACCTCTTCGCAGCGCGAACGCCCTGGCCTTCTTCCCGGGCCGCGGTCGGCGGCTCCCACATCCGGGCGTCAAAGGGGGAGCCAAGCCCGGACGAAGCCCCGTCGACCGGGGCAGGACGGGCAGCAAGCTTCACCTGATCACCGATGCCACGTATCCTTCTGGCCGCCACCCTGACCGGCGGCAACCGCAACGACGTCACCCGGCTGATCCTCCTGCCGGAGGCGATCCCGCCGGTACGGGGCAAGCCGACACCACCGCGGGCCCGCCGTGGTCCTGGACGACCTGCGGCTACGACCACGACAAGTACCGCCGTCTTGTCTGGGACCTGGGCGTGAAGCCGCGGATCACCCGCCGGGGCACCGAGCACAGCTCCGGACTTGGCACCCAACGCTGGGTCGTCGAGCGCCCATTGGCACATCTCTTCCGCCGCCTGCGGATCCGATGGAACATACGCGACGACATCGACGAGGCCTTCCTCGTCCTGGGATGCGCACTGCTCTGCTGGCGACGCCTGAGCTCAGCTGTCGACCGCTAGTTCTTCTGCAGGGTGCGAGTGACACCCGCGATGACGGCGGTCGTCAGCACCCAGCCGAAGGCGATCAGCAGGTAGGCCAGCCACTGGAGGCTGTCGTTCGACCAGTACCAGGCCGTGCGCTGCCCCAGACCGCCAATGGGGATCAAGAGGTCGAGTGTGTAGACGAGAGGCTGGAACGGGGCGCCTTCGCCTTGCTTGACCGGGTTGGGGGAGTGAGTGCCGAAGGACAGCGTGCCCAGCAAGGTCAGCGCGAGGAGCCAGACGCCGGCCAGCCAGGGGCGGTAGCCATAACCGACGGTCACGTCGAGCAGGTGCCCCCACACACCCGCGGCCGGGGGCAGAGTTTGACGCCGATGGCGCTGTTTGGCCAGAAGTACGCGGCGGGCGTCGTGGTCGTGGCCGGCCTTCCGGTACCAGCTCGCCAACTGCTCATAGGGCTGGGGGTTGTAGCCCGGGCTGCGTCGTATCCACGCCACACGGTGGGTCACAGAGTCCCGCCGCCCGACTGCCTCCCGCCGCTCGCCTGCTTCGTCCACCTTGATGAAGCCGTAGACGAAGCCGTCCAGCTCCACCCTGGCCGGCCTCTCACTGCGCCCCTACAACCCGGCCGATGAGCCGGCAGTGCTGGCGTTGGTTGAGGCCGACTGGCTGCCGGGGCAGCCGCACGCCACCCCCGCAATGCTCACTGAGGCGCTTGAGGGCCGGTCCGCGGTGGATGCGGGCTGGTGGGCGGAGCTGGACCGACCCGCCGTCCAGGTGGCGGTGGACGGCGCTGGAAAGGTGGTCGGCGTCGTCTCGTACGCGATCCGCCCCAAGGACAACACCGGGCAACTACTGTGGCTGCACTGCCAAGAAGACACCCGCACGGCCAAGGCACTGATCAGCCACACTCTTGCCGTACTCGCCCCCCGGCCCGTCCATGCGTTCCACTTCGCCTCCGCCCTCACTCTGGGCCTGGAAGCCCTGCCGGCCCGTCATCGCCCCACCACCGCCACTGCCCTGGAGCGTGCGGGGTTCACCGGGCAGCGACTGTGGCGCTACATGCGCGCCCCACTGCCCGTGGACGGCCTCCCACGCCTCGCAGACGTGCGCGTAGGCCCGGAGCCCGGAGACAAGGACGCATGGCGCCTGGAAGCCCGCAAGGACGGCCGGACGGCAGCCGAAGCCGTGATCGGTGCACCGGTGGAGGGAATGGGCGTCCTGTGGTGGATCGGCGTCCTACCGGATGCACGCGGCCAAGGACTCGGCCGCGCCATGCTCGGCAGCGCCCTGGCTGTCCTCGCCGAACGGGATGCTACGGAGGTGATCCTGTACGTGGATGACGACGCGCCTCCGGGCGACGACCGCGACCGCACGGCCGCCAACTCCCTCTACGAAACAGCCGGATTCACAGAGGTAGACCGCCTCTACTCCTACACCCACCCCGGAAGCAACAGACAAACTGAACCGGCTGCATAGGGCAGCAGATGGGCCAGGCCCGGAATGTTGGTGAGAACCAACAACACGAGCCGGTGCTCAGACCACTTGTCTCCATTGGCTCTTGTGCCTGACGATCCACCATTGGCAGGGTGATGCCATGATCATTCCCTTCACCCGCGATGGCGAGACCGGCACTGTGACGGTGACTCTTGAACAGGTTGATGAGCCGTTGACGGTCGGCAAGCACCCTGAAGCGCGCGGGTTTCCGTGCTGTACGGCTGTCGTGGACTATCCCGGTAGGGGGTATCGAGCCTTGTTCGGCTGGGTCCAGTTGGTCCGGTCCACAGACAACACGTCCGGCGGTGTCGACTTTGATATGGACCCGTTCGTCCTGTTCGAAGACGCACCGTCCCCCTACGCCTTCTTCGGGGTCAGCCCCACTCTGTTCGACGCCCCGTCACGAGCCGAACGTCACCCCATGGCCTGGCTCGCTCACAGCTTCCTGGCCTGGACACCTCTGGACCAGGCCCAGCGTCACGTCCTGCCGGTGGCCGGCTTCTCCTGGGGGTTCGACATCGATGCGACCGGCCACATCGGCCTCCGGCTCGCGAAGCCACTGACAGCCGTTGAGTGGGAAGAGCACCTGCCGTACTTGAGCACCTGTCACCCGGCCTGGAAGTTCGATGAATGGCAGGCGGGTACCGCCTGGCCGCGGTGACCATCTCGCCGTCGGATCAGTCGGCCGCCTTGGGCGGGCTGGCACTTCAGCACATTGAACGCGATCAGATACGGGCTCATTGACCGATAGACACAGGACCCCCGCCATGACCAACGCCCTTACGCGTCTCCTCGAAATCGCCCCAGCTCCGAGCGAGCCCCGCCAGAAAGATTGGGGCGAGGTCGAGCGCAGCGTTGGGGTTGAGCTTCCCGCCGACTACAAGGAGATCATCCACGTCTATGGGGGAGGTAACTGGGACGACTATCTGTACGTGCTGGAGCCCGGCTGCCCCAACGAGAACTACGACCTCATCGACTGGGCGGAGCACCAGGCCGAAGTCCTGGAAGATCTCTGGGAATTCGAGAAGAAGCCGACACAGCTGGAGGTCGAAGGGTCCCGAGTCATCCCATGGGCGACCACGGACAACGGAGAGTGCCTCTACTGGCTTGTTCGGCCAGAACGGGAGCCGGGCCAATGGACCGTCATGGTGAACGAGGCGCGCGGCGACCGATGGGAGCATTTCTCCTTGTCCTGCACGCAATTCCTCGCGTCTTCCCTTGACGGAGAGCTGCAGTCGGACATCCTCTCGTCCTTGTTCCCCCGTGCTGCACATGAGTTCCGCCGGCTCGGTGGTGCGGTATGACATTCCGGCCACAGCGGGGATGATGGTCGCCATGGACGCAACGCCCGCGAGTCACGCCCTCGTCGAAGAAGGTTGGCAGAAGGTTCGTGCTGACGGGCGGGTCCGCCCGGCACTGCTCGAAGCGGCCTACGCCGAACCCCGCCTGCGTCAGTTGTTTCCCTGGACAGGAATGGGAGAGCTGCACTTCAGCCGCTGCACAGGTACGCGGTGGACGTGGGACATTCCCTATATCCAGCCCGCAGCAGAGGGCGACTACTGGGTCTCCGGCCCCCTGCGCAGCGAATCCGTGGGCCCAGCTGCGACGCCGGAACAGGCTCTCTTGATGGTGGTCGAACGCCTCCCTCCCGGCTGCGGACCTGCCTTCGTCGGAACCCCAGAGGAACTCGCCATCCATGAGGCCGCAGTCCGGTCGGTCAACCTTGAGCCCCACGGCACCGACCCCTCCACGATCTGACCTCACTGGGTTCCAACTACTGTGCCCGGCTCAGACTGGCAGCTCTTCCGGCAGTCGCCTTGGGTGTTGGGTGCAGGCCGGCCGACGACGCGGGTGTGGGTCGCAATTGCGGGATTAGTAGGGCATACAGATGCGTGAAACCAGGTGTCGGGGCAAGGCTGGAGGCATGACGACGACGCTCGGTGCTTTTGTTCTCGGTACTCCCGATCCTCCCGCGCTAGCTGACTTCTACCGGGCTCTGCTCGGCTGGCAGGAAGTCGATCGCGAGCCGGAATGGGTCCGCCTGAGGGCCCCGGAGCAGGAGCGCCCCAGCCTCAGCTTCCAGTTGGAGACCGATCACATTCCTCCGACGTGGCCGCAGCGCCCGGGTGCTCAGCAGATGCAGGCGCACCTGGACGTGCAGGTCGACGATCTGGAGGCGGAGACCGAACGGGCGTGTGCCCTGGGCGCGACACTGCTGGAGTACCAGCCTCAGAAGGACGTACGGGTCCTTTGCGATCCCCACGGCCACCCGTTCTGCCTCTTCCTTCCCGGCGCCTGAATGCCGCCGGCTTGGCACCGGGGCTGGCTCTGACGGGGCTTCATCACTCGCATGAAGGACGCCGGTGAAGAACGGCGTGCCCGAAGGGATGAAGCCCGGGACGAGGGCTGCCGGCCGTCACGGTTTCATCCCAGCGACTCCATGGTTGGGGAGCGCTTGTGGAGATCACGGCCTTGCCTGCTGTTCCGTCGCGCGGGAGGACTCTGAGATTCCATGCTGGCGGCATGTCTGTGTCTGCCGAAGTCCGAGTGCTGTGCCAAACAACGTTCTCCGCAGCGGAAGTTCACCTGGCGCTGCGAGTCCTCGACACGTACGACGGTGAGCAAGCAGACCACGTACACAGAGCGGCAGTCGGACTGAGCGGCGGAAGCCTGCACAGGCTGGCTTCCTGGATGGACGGGGTGCAACCGCCACTCGACAACTTCCTCTGGATCGCCGGAGCCGAGCAGCCCGACGCGACGGAGGATCAGATCTTTGCTGCGCGCCTGTTGAACGCTCTGTACGACAAGAGCCGTCTTGCCACGCCAGACGAAGTGGGCTGACGCAGCTGGTGACGCCAACGAGAGCGCATCGCTCCGGTCAACGCCTCGCCGTGGCCGCGGCGTACGACATGGGCGACCTCTCGGGTTTCACCGACGCGTACACCGACGCCCTGAACGAGATCATCGAGCAGAGCGCGCAGGGCGCGGCGTCGCCGGCGGGCCGGAGGCTGCGCGCGCCCTCGATCTCCGTACGCCTCCAGGCCGAAGCTGCATCCGAGTCTCACCGCGCCGGGCATCGCGGCATGCGCTTCAGAGGGTGCTCGTGAATCCGGGCTTGGTGGGATTGCGCCGCATATCCGACCTGTAGGGTCGACAGACATGACAGCAGAGTCACCGGCGCAGACTGTGCAACGCTTGTTCCCGCTGCTCGCCGAGGGGAAGAGTGCGGAGGCGGCGGCGCTGTTCGCCGACTCGGTGTCGTTCTCCATCCCACACCCGCCGGGCATTCCGTGGGTACCGGAGGTCGACTCGGCGGAGGACATGCGGACGTTCTTCGAACTGCTGCAGACTCACGTGCAAGCCAAGGAGTTCGACCTCCGCCAGGTCATTGCCGAGGGCGACGATGTGGTGCTCATCGGGCGCATGGTCTCCGAGGTCCAGAAGACGGGCCGGGACATCGACACCGCGTTCGCTCTGCACACCACGGTCCGAGACGGGCGGATCACCCGCTACCACCTCTACGAGGACACCTACACCGTCGCCAAGGCCTACTTCGACGACTGATCGTCCGGCCCGGCCGGACGGCTCGCTCAGCTTGGCTGGACAGGCATTTTGCTGCCGCGCTGCCCGGCGGGACGTGTTCGACTTCGCGTCGCGCGTTGAGGCGCTCGGACCGGTCATGCGGCGTCCGAAGCCGCTCCGGGTCTACGGCCGTCCCGAGGAGTCCTACCCGGCACGGGACCCTGCCCCGCTTCCGACGCCGATTGTCAGCCGGGTTGCTTGGCCATGACGACCAAACCAGGCCCGCTCAGCTCGTCTGCAGGGAGCCGCAGTTCGGCGACCGGGCGCAGGCCGGCCTGCTCGATCAGGTCCACGAGTTGTTCCGGCTGCCATTTGTGTGTCGTCCAGCGCACGGGCACACCTCCGTAGGCCTCGGTGCGCACCGCGTCCTCGTCGCCGACGTGTGTTGCGGTGATGAAGTGTCCGCCTGGCTTCAGGGCGCGCGCGAACAGGGTGAGAACCTGAGGAAGCACGTCACGGGGGAGGTTGAACAGTGACCACCACCCGAGCACGCCGCCGAGGGACGCTTCACCAAGGTCGAGGTCGGTGGCAGAGGCGACGCTGAAGCGGCATTGCGGATGAAGCCGGCGCGCGTTCTCGATCATGCGAGGGGAGAGATCGACCCCGGATACGTCGAGGCCACGTTCGGCAAGGTAGGCGGTCACCGTCCCGGGTCCGCAGCCGACGTCGAGGACAGGCCCGAGGTCGCTCACGGTGTCAGCGAAGGCATCGATCGACGCCTTGAGCCATGGGTGGCTACGGATGTCGCCGAATCCCGTCGTCACCACCATGTGGGCGTAGTTGTCGGCCACGCGGTCATAGGACTCACGGACCATGTCGAGATCGGCTGGACGTTCAATGTGATGGGCGCGCATCAGCCAATGATAGGAAGGTGCGACTGCCGGAACATCGGTACAGCGGTTGTCGGTGAGATTGCTCTTGGGCGTCCAGTGCGGTGCTCGGCTTCGCTGAGGCGGGGCCCACTTGGATGTACCGAGGTAACGATCACTTCGCTGATCTGGGGCTTTTGCGCTGGTTGGCATGGAAGCGCGCTTTCTTCTGACGATTCCCGCACGTGTTCATGTCGCACCATTTGCGGGTGCGGCTTTGGCTGGTGTCGAAGAAGGCGGCTTGGCAGGTTGGTGATGCACACAAGGCCAGTTTTCCGTCTCGTTCGCCTGCGATGATGCTGATCGCGTCGGCGGCGATCACTCCGAGGGCATCTTCCACGCAGGAAGCCGAGCTGAGCCGCCATCGCCGCCGGCCCTCGGGCGTCAGGATCGCCGCGGCCCGACCCTGAGCGCTGCAGTCATTGATGACTTGGACAGCGGATGCAGGGAGAGCGTCCTGGATCGCGGCCGCTGTCGCGGCGGCGTGAATCGACTCCCTCAGTTCCCGAGCGAGGTCGAGCTGGGCAGTGGTGCAGGAGTCCACGGCGAGGCCGTTCACTGTCAGCCAGTCGACGAGTCGGTGCGGCGTGGGAATGCGCTCCACAGCGTCGCCATGACGCTCCGACAGAGTCCCCGTGAAGCTGGTCGCCAGCACGTTGCCGAGGCGGAAGTCAGGGAACGCAGCATGCATGGAACCACCTTAGCTGGTTGCGGCGTGGCTCGGAGAACTGCTAGAACCGTCTTAGCCGGTTCCACGATGGCCAGGAGGTCTCATGCCCCGTCCAACCAGCGACGTGGAAGCATATGAAGCTCACGCAACTGACGCCGACCTCGACGATCTGCGTGCGCGACTGGCCGCGGCGCGGCTACCGGAGGCCGAGACGGTCTGTCGCGCCGGGCCCGACCCTCGCCGATGGGAGCAGGGCGTTCCTCTCGCCGACCTCGTCGATGTCGTGAACTACTGGCGTACCGGGTACAACTGGCGGTCGTTCGAAGAGCGCCTCAACCGGCTCGGCCAGTTCCGCACGACCATTGATGATCTGGGAATCCACTTCCTGCACCGCCGATCCGTACGTGCAGATGCCACTCCTCTGCTCTTGACGCACGGCTGGCCAGACAGCATTGCTCGGTTCATCGATGTGGTGGAAGAGCTGGCAGATCCGAAAGACGCAGACGCGCCGGCGTTCCACGTCGTGGTCCCGTCGCTACCAGGCTTTGGTTACAGCGACAAGCCGACCACCACCGGGTGGGGAACGGAAAAGATCGCGGCCGCATGGGTGGAACTGATGGGACGGCTCGGCTACGGCAAGTTCGTAGCCCACGGCGGCGACTGGGGAGGCAATATCACCACGGTTCTCGCCGGGAGGTTCCCGGCGCACGTTCTCGGTATCCACACAACTTTCGCGGAGGGACCCCCCGGGTTGACCACGGACGGGCTGACGGCGGTCGAGCGCAAGTGGACCGAGGAAACCCGTGATTTCTGGAGCCACCGCGCGGCATACGCGAAGCAGCAGGCGACCCGGCCGCAGACCATCGGCTACTCGCTCGTCGACTCACCGATCGGGCTTCTTGCCTGGATCCTTGACAAGTTCGCCGAGTGGTCAGACACCGAAGACAGCCCGTTCGAGACGATTTCCAGAGACCGCATTCTCGACGACGTCACCCTGTATTGGCTGACGCGGACCGGCGCATCGGCGGCCCGCATCTACTACGAGAGTCACAACTCGCTCGATCCCGAACTGAGGGTCGATGTCCCGTCAGCACTCGCCATGTATCCCCGCGACGTCGAGAAGTGTCCGCGCCCCTGGGCGCAGGAGCGGTACCGACAGATCGTCCGATGGAGGTTGCCCGAAAGCGGGGGACACTTCCCGTCGCTGGAGGTTCCCGAGTATTTCGTCAAAGACTTGCAAGAGGGCCTCGCGGCAGTGCTGGCCGCCGCTAATCGGTGAACGCCGCTGGGTGCCGGCACTCGATCACCGCCTGGTCCGGCTCAAGGCGTTGCCCGACGGCTTCGAGACCGGGTTCATCGAGACGGCAGAACGTGGGGGAGCAGTGGATCGAGCAACCAGAGGCAGACGTAGGGGCCTTCCGGCGGAGAGTCCTCGAGATCTCCACCCGAAAGACCACTGAGGCCCATCTCGTCGCCCTCTCAAGCGAAGCCATCTGCCTGCGAGATGCTGACCTGCGGCGACTGGATTCGGCTAGTCGGGTGGACCCGCCTCGCTGAGACGGGATGCGGGTCGGTCGCAGGTCGGGTTCAACGGCAAAGCTTCATGATGGATTCGTCGAAGTCGGGAAACTTTCGTGTGGCCTGCGCGATGATCACCGCTGCCGACGCGTGGCGGTCCGGAGCGAATTGCTTCGCGATGGCCGCAGGGTCGCGATTGGCTTGGGAGAGCCTCATCGGGCTCGGGCTCGGCACAGGCAGCACGAAGGCCCGCTCACTGCTCCGGTGGGCGGACCTTCCGCACGCTCTGGGTGGCGAGGATGTCACGGTCCAGTGGGGGCGGCTTCTCGGTGGTCGGGAGTGGGAGGTGCCAAGACCGTTCGTCCTCGGCGTCCCCTGCGTGGCGCCACCCCTTGGCACCTTCTCGCTTCCGGCGACGCGGCATCTATCGAGCCCGCGCCCGGGGGATACCCCCATCCCGATCCTGGGGTGCGCCGGATCGTCTCCGCCCCTGGGGCGGACCTAGCGTCTGGCCATGACTTCGACTTCACGTGCGCGCCTCGCCGTGGTGCTGGCCACCGCCATGCTGCTCGCCGTCGACGCGGCCACTGCCGTAGCCCGGCCGTCGGGTTCCACCGGCGCAGACCAGTTGCGCAGGGACGCCGAGGCGATCCACGCCCTCGGTGTCAGCGGCGTGCAGACCCGCGCCGTCGCACCTGACGGGCGGCAGTCGGTCGCCACCAGCGGCACGGCCGACCTGCGCACCGGCCGCCCGGTCTCTTCCGACGGCTACTTCCGCATGGCCAGCACGGCCAAGACGCTGGTCGCCACCGTTGTCCTCCAACTGGAGGCCGAGGGCCTGCTGTCCCTGGACGACACCGTCGACCACTGGCTGCCCGGAGTGGTACGGGGCAACGGCAACGACGGCAGCCGGATCACCCTCCGTCAGCTGCTCCAGCACACCAGCGGCATCCACAACGCCCTCCCCGGCTACACCACGGCGGAGGAGTACTACCGGCAGCGCCACGACGTCTACAGCCCCGAACAGTTGATGGCCTGCGCCATGGCTCACGCACCGGACTTCCCGCCCGGCGAGGCTGGGCGTACTCCAACCCCGGCTACGTCCTGCTCGGCATGATCATCCAGCGGGCCACCGGTCACCCCGCCCACCAGGAGATCGAAGATCGCGTGCTGCGTCCGCTCGGCCTCGACCAGACCCGGTGGACGGGTACCTCCCCCGCACTGCCCCGGCCGCACGCCGAGGCCTACCAACTCTTCGGCCCCGGCTCCCTGGTGGGCGTCACCGAACAGATCGCGGTGGACCACGAGACCTCGTTCGCCACGACCACGCGCGATGAGAACCGCCTCCTCCGCGCGCTGCTCGCAGGCCGCCTACTGCCGCCGCGGCAGCTCGCCGAGATGAAGCAGACCGTCCCAGTGAGCGCGGAGGTCCAGCAGATGTGGCCCGGCGGCCGATTCGGGCTCGGCCTGGTCGAACGCCCCCTGACCTGTGGAGGAACCTACTGGAGCCACGAGGGCGGGGACGGCGGCTACATCACCCTCAACGGCGTCACCGACGACGGCCGTCGGAGCGCCGTGGTCGCCATGTCCGGAGGCACGCGGCGACACCTTGGAGCACATCCTGGCCCAGGAGAACGCTGCCAGCACCCTGATCGACAACGCGCTGTGTGCCGGGGGCCGCGGCACCTCGTGAGCGACGGCGTGCGGGCGGGCCATGGCGCTCCTTCCCGGGAGATTGTCGGCAGTCGGTCGCCTGCTCGGCGACCCGCAAGGTACGAGCCGAGTGCCTCACGGCGTGGGCCCGGCTGGTGACCGAGCGCCGCCCCGGCGGGCCGGGACAGGACGACGGGGCAATGCATCGAGAAATCGGGCCGGGGCGGCGGCACCGTGTACCGGGCCGCCGAGGTTGTTCACCGAGGTCAGCCGGGCCACCGAGGGCACCGAGCCCAGCGACGACCCCCACGGAATACTGAACGCGGGCACCCCGATGTGCATCAACGGTGTGCGTCTGCCCTCCGGCGCTGCCATGCCACGACAGACACCGGGTGAACGCCCTCCGTCCGCCACGTGCGCCGTCCGGCGCCGCACCCCTTGGGGCTGGGCTGGCTCAGAAAGATCATCTCGGCCTAGCATGTTCACGCCATTGACCAGGCGTCAAACCGCAGCCCGGTCGTCCGTGTCGTCCGGCAGCTGCGCGACGGGCCTGGGAGATGCTGGAGATCTTGCGCCTCCGGCCGCGTCGTTGGTTAGGGTGGCAAGTCGAGACTGAGTCCGATGCCCTTGACCAGGGTGATGGACAGGCCGGCGCGATCGGGGCTGCACAGGCTGTTGGCTCCCGCGCGGGCCAGGTCAGAGACGACGGGGGCTCGTTGATGGGGAGTTGGCGTCGGGAGAAGCCGAGGGTTACGTCGACCAGCGTCAGTGGCGTTGGATCGCTTGGCCGGAGCGGGTCTGGAAGTCAGCCCAGCCCGGTTCGCGCTTGACGTGTGTGCCATCTTGCTCTGTCCAGCCGTGCGGCCCGTTCATCTGACGACCTCGGCCATGTCGGCGGGCGGCAGCGGGCAGTTTTCGGGGGCGTGGCATCGCGTTGGCGGCGCAGGTCGACCGGGCGCGGTGGGCGTGTGATCGGCCGGTCGGCGCCCGTGGTGCTGCCTCCATCGCTGCGCGCGTCGCTCGGGCTGATCGCGGCCCTCGCCGCGCTGGTCGTCGTCCTGCTCGGGGTCCTGTACGCCGGCCACAGCGAGGCCGGCACCGTGGACAGGTGGATCATCCAGCCGACTGCGGACAGTGTGCGGCCGCCGTGGCGGGGCGTCGCGCTGGCCACGGACTTCTGGGGGGAGCCCGCCGGGGCGGTGGCGCTGGTCGTGGCCGCTGTGACGGGCTGCCTGCTGCTGCGGCGTCCTCGCGCGGCGGTGCTTGTCGTGGCCGGCGCCGGCATGGCCGTGGGAACGACGACGCTGCTCAAGTCCCTGGTGGGACGCACCATCCACGGCGACGCCAACCTGTCCTACCCGAGCGGGCACACCGCCTTCTTCACCGCGCTCGCCCTCATCGTGGCGCTGCTCGCGGCGGGCCGGCTCGGCCTCGGCAGGACGGCCAGCACGTCACTCGTGCTCGCCGCAGCACTGGTTGGCGGCGCCGCCATGGGCTGGGCGCAGGTCGCCCTGGGCGCGCACTACCCGACCGACGTCCTCGGCGGCTGGTGCACCGCGCTGGCGGTGACACCGGCGACCGCGTGGCTGGTCGACCGGACAGCCGACCGGCTGGCCGATCGGATGCCGGACGCCGGTCGGCGGGAGCGTCGCTGACGTCACGTCACGCCAAGCGGCGGAACACAGGCCTCACCGGTCGCCCGGCCAGCCAGGGCGTGGGGTCGGCGGCGTCCAGTGCCTTCCGGTACACCGCACATGCCTGGGCCACCACGTCGACGGTGCGGTCGATGTCGGCGTCGTCGAGCGCGCTGCTCACCACGAACGACGGGGCCAGCACCCCGCCCGCGAGGAGTTGGCGCAGGAACAGGGTGCGGTACTGCTGCGACGGCTGCCGGTTCTCGTCGAGGGTGGCGAAGACCAGGTTGCTGGCACGGCCCCGTACGACGACGTGGTCGCCTACGCCCATGCCGGCCGCGGCGGCGCGGACACCGGCGGCCAACCGCTCGCCGAGGGCGTGGAGTTGCGCGGTGATGCCCTCCTCGGCATAGGTGGTCTGGACGGCCATCGCGGCGGCCAGTGAGTGCGTCTCCGCGCCGTGCGTGGTGGACAGCAGGAACACCCGGTTGCCGGAGTGACGCAGCCCGCCCCACTCCATCAGCTCGCGGCGCCCGGCCAGCGCGGAGACGGCGAACCCGTTGCCCAGTGCCTTGCCGAACGTGGAGAGATCGGGGACGACGCCGTACAGGCCCTGGGCACCCGCCTCGGACCAGCGCAAGCCCGTGATCATCTCGTCGAAGATCAGTACGCAGCCGTGCCGGTCGGCCAGCTCGCGCAGGCCGGCGAGGTACCCGGGCGGCGGCTCGGTGTGGCCGGCAGGCTCGAGGATCAGACAGGCGACCTCGTCCTGGTAGCGGGTGAGCAACTCCTCCGTGGCGGCCAGGTCCCCGTAAGTGAACGCCACGGTGAGCTCGGTGGTCGCCGCCGGAACACCGGCGGACATCGGCGTGGTGCCGATGAACCAGTCGTCGACGGAGAAGAACGGATGGTCGCCGCAGATGGCCACCCGCGGACGCCCCGTGACGGCGCGGGCGAGGCGCACCGCAGCGGTGGTGACGTCGGAGCCGTTCTTCGCGAACTTCACCATCTCGGCGGTCGGCACGGTGGCAAGGAAGCATTCCGCGGCCTCGACCTCCATGATGGACGGCCGGACGAAATTGCTGCCGCGGTCGAGTTCCCGCCGCACCGCCTCGATCACACGTGGGTGGGCGTGGCCGAGGCTGACCGACCGCAGGCCGGAGCCGTACTCGATGTAGCGGTTGCCGTCGACGTCCCACACATGCGCACCGCGGCCGTGGCTGATGACCGGGGCCAGGTTCTCGGGGTACTGGTCGTCGCCCTTGGCGTAGGTGTGCGCGCCCCCGGGGATCATGGCGTGCAGCCGCTCGTTCGCCATCCCCGACCGGGGCAGGAACAGCTCTTCGGTGTCTTCGGTGTCCACGCGGACCTCACTTCTCCTTGTGCCGCAGGACTTCGGCGAGGCTCGGCGCCTTCCGGTCCCGCTCGGACATCGATGTGACCGGCAGCGGCCAGGGAATGGCGAGCTCCGGGTCGTCGAAGGCGATCGTCACGTCCTCGGACGGATCGTGCGGGCGGTCGATCCGGTACGAGGTGTCGGCGATCTCGGTCAGCGCCTGGAAGCCGTGCGCGCAGCCCGCCGGGACGTACAGGGTCGCCTGCGTCTCGTCGGACAACTCGAAGAAGGCCCGGTTGCGGTAGGTCGGCGAGTCCGTTCGCAGGTCCACGACGACGTCGAAGATCCTCCCGTACGAGCACCGCACCAGCTTGGCCTCGCCGGCGCCGGAGCGCAGGTGCAGGCCGCGCAGCACGCCCCGGACCGAGCGGGACACGCTGTCCTGGACGAAGGCGTCCGGTTCGAAGCCCACCGAGCGGACCACGTCGGCGTCGAAGGTGCGGCAGAAGAAGCCGCGTTCGTCGGAGTACGGCGTCGGCTCGAACAGGTACGCGCCGACGATCGCCGGGACTTCGGTCGCCTTCATGGAGCCTCCCGCAGGGCGTGGGCGTGGTCGGCCGCAGGGAACAGGGCCGTGGTCAAGGCGCTGAATTGGTGCTCAAGTTGTCGGGTGGCGGCCAGGTTCCGTTCGGCGAGGGTCCGCCGCAGCTCCGCCGAGCGCTTCTCCAGGGCCCGGAACTGTTCGAGCAGCCGGTCGGCGTCGACCTCGCGGGCCGGGTGGCAGTACGCGGCAAGACCCATCCGGTCCATGAGCGCGTCGCTCTTCGCCGCATAGCTGAGTGCGAGCGTCGGTGTGCCGGCCTTCAGCGCGCAGATCAGGTTGTGGTACCGGGTCGCCACCACGCTGTCGGCAGCTGCCGTCTCCTTCATCAGGTCGGCCAGCGAGGCCGCCTCGGCAGCGGTGACCAGCGGCGAGTCCACCGCGTCGAGGATCGCGGCGACCACCGGCGCATCGCACTCGTCGCCGGTGAGCAGCCGGACCGCCCTGCCGTCCTCGACCAGCGCGCGGACGAAGCGGGTCGTCCCGTCGAGGTAGCGCCGGTGGATCTCCTCGGCCCGGGCGCGGTCGTCGTTGCCCCCGTGGAAGGCCATGACGCCGACGCAGACCGGGCCCGGCGGGACTGAGACGGGTCCGCTCGCCGCCGGAGTGGTCAGGGCGAAGGCGAGGTCCGGGTAGACCTCGTCGCGCGCGGTGTCCACGCCCATCGCCCGCATCGCGTCGCGGGACAGGGAGTCCCGGTACGACCGGTACGTGGCCAGCCGCGCCGACCAGCGCACCAGGGCCCGGGTCGGCCGGTTGCCGATCGCGTCCGCGCCGACGCTGACCAGCGCGACCCGGGTGCCGAACAGCCGGCCGGTCGCGCAGAGCAGGAACAGCGAGTACGGGAAGCCCCACGGCCGGAGCGGCAGTGTGGCCTCCAGGACTCCCATGCCCGGCACGATCACCACATCGTGCCGGCGCACCCAGGCGGCGGTGCGGACGGCATCGACGAGTTTGCCCAGACCCTTCGCCGCGACCGCGCCCGCACGCGACGCGGTCCGGTACTCCCCGCGGTACCAGTGCAGCCGCGTCGCGGGGATCCCGTACCGGGCCACGACGACCTCGGGTCCGCCGCACAGCGCGTCGACGACCGCCTTCGGGTGCTCTGCGCGGAGATACCCCAGCACGGCCTCGAGCGACCCGTCGTTGCCGAGGTTGCCGGAGCCGAGCAGGCCGAACACCCCGACACGCACCGGAGTTTCGTCCGCGGACGTCATGCCTGCCTCCCCTCACGGCCGGCGACGAGGGCGTCGACGGAGACAGTGAGCCGCCCCGGGTCGACCGGGGCGCGGTCCTCGACCCGCTCACCGGCGCCCGGCCGGACCCGGCTGGTCATCCACGCGGCCAGGTGGCGGAAGCACGCGCGCCGGTCGGCCGGGGACAGCGGCGCCCGCCGGACCGCCGCGACGAAGCCCCAGACGTACTCGGCGAGCAGCCGGGGCGTCGGGTGCAGCGCGCCTGCCCGGCGCGGGTCCAGATTGACGCACCGGGAACGCTTGGAAGGGTTCGCCCGCTCGGCGCGGGTGGGGTGGTCGCGGCGGAAGTACAGCAGCTCCGGCACCTGGTGGAAGGGCCCGTGCAGGACGATCTCGGCGACGAACGTGCGGTCCGCGTGGTGGTAGCTGTCGTGCGGCCTCACCCGGCGCAGCATGTCGGCCCGCATCACGCCGTAGAAGTCGTCGCCACCGGGCTCGAACAGCAGGCTGCGGAAGCGCTCCGGCGCGTGCGGCGAGTCGGTGGCGAGCCCGTACTCGTACGGGACCTTCACCTGGCCGTCGGCGTCGATGACCGCCTGGTCGGAGTGAGCGAGGACCACGTCCGGCCGCTCGTCCAGCGCCTCCACGCAGCGCCGCAGCAGGTCCCTGGCGTACAGGTCGTCGTGCGAGGCCCACTTGAACAGCTCGCCGCGACACTCCGTGAACACGTAGTTGTGGTTCGGCGCGGCGCCGATGTTCCGGGTCAGCCGGATGTACCGGATGCGCGAGTCCTTCTCGGCGTACCGGCGGCAGATGTCCTGGGTACCGTCGGTCGAGGCGTTGTCGGAGATGACCAGCTCGAAGTCCTCGTACGTCTGACCGAGCAGGGCGTCCAGCGACTCGGCGAGGTACTCCTCGCCGTTGTAGACGGGCAGGCCGATGCTCAGCCGGGGTTGGGCGGTCATGAAGTCCTCACTTCGGGGAGGGGGTTCTGGTGGCGCTCGCGCAGGGCGGACCGCAGCTGCAGCCACCACACGGCCGAGCTGCAGACGGTCGCGGCGGCGACGCCCCAGGCCGAGCCGACCGTGCCGGCCACGGCGGCCCCGCCGAGCCCGCCGCTGACATAGCAGGCGGAGGCGAACAGCTGGGAGCGCAGGCTGCGTCGGGCCGCGGCGAGCGCGCGCAGCCCGGCCGCCGCGCCGGTGCCGAGGCCGGCGCCCGCGACGCCGAGCGTGGCCGGCACGATGAGCTCCGAGGCGGAGTGCCAGACGCCGCCGAGCACCAACTCGCCGGCCCGGTCCGGCATCAGCAGCAGCGCCGCGCCCCAGAGCAGCGCGGCGGCGGCCTGCCCGCCGCCCAGCAGGAGGCAGAACCTGCCGAGGCGGTGCGGGGACTGCCGCAGCACCCGTGCCGCCTCGGCGACGGTGACCAGGGACAAGCCCATCAGCACAGCGAGGAACGGGCCGAGCAGGAGCTCGGCGCCCCGGACCGCGCCCACCGCGCCGACCCCGACGATCGCGCCGAGCCCGTATGCCCGCAGCTGGCTCGCGCCGCTGACGCTGACGTTCTCGACCAGGTACCGGTAGCCGAGGTCGCGGTGCGTGCGAAGCCACTCGCGCGCACCGGTCAACTGGGGGCGGATACCTGACTGGAGGCAGCCGTACACCGCGGCCACCGTGGCGGACGCGCCCCAGGCCAGCACGAACGCGGCCACGCTGCCCACGTGGGCCGCCACCACCATGGCCGGGACGAGCGCGACGCCCCACACGAGGTCGTTGGCGAACGCCTTCTGCCCGTTGCCGGCGGCGAAGAACGCGAACCGCCAGGCGTCCTGCAGCAGCAGCGCCGGCAGGACGACGCCGAGGCAGACGAACGCGGGCCCCACGCGGCCGCCGAGGCCCAGGCCGACCAGCAGACACACTGCGCCGAGAGCGGCACCGATGCCGAGCGCGGCACCCGACGACCGGGCCGCCGCCGTGCGCCAGGACGCGGCCGGCACGCCGCTGAAGCGCACAACGAGCGGGTCGGTGGCCAGCCCGCGGGAGACGTTGAGCACCACGCCGTAGGTCAGCCAGGCCAGGCTGAACACGCCGAACGCGGCCAGCCCCAGCGAGCGTGCCACGTAGATCCCCACCGCGAAGTTGGTCATGCTGGAGGCCGCCTGGTCGGCCAGCCCCCAGGACAGCCGACCGACCATGGCCCGCTTGGCGGTTGCCGCCGTAGTCCTCGTGTTCTCCGCCTCGGCGGGCATCGGCGTCATGCCTTGATCAGCCCGGCGCCGTGCAGGGCGCCGGCCGCGACGGCGACGGTGTCGAACGGCAGGCCGGACCGCTCGGTGACGTCCAGCAGGCTGTGCTCGCCGTCGGAGAGGCTGAGCACCCAGAGCATGGCCATCTGGGCCTGCTGCGCGTCGCTGCGTCCGCCGAGCGACTCGTACAACCCCCGTCGGCCCAGCTGTGGTTCGCCGTAGGGACTGAGGTTGAGGTACCGGCGGTTGCGGTCGAGGACGGCGAACGCCTCACGGCAGACGGCGAGCGTGTCCTCCATCGCCGCAGGGGAGACGAAGTCCGGATTGTCCGCCGAGGTGTGGTACTCGGGGTAGCCGGCGTACGGGGTCCGGCTGAGCGAGCCCACGCCGAGATTGAACCCGGGGGAGCAGTACTGCCGCTCGTCGTAGCCGTACGGGGTGAACTCGGTGACCTGGTGCGGGCGTTCGGAGGCGGCAAGGACGTGTCGCATCACCCGGTCGATCTCCGCGTCGCCGCGTCTGCTCTGTTTGTATGTCAGCCGGCCCGAGTCGCCGGCGCAGGCCAGCACCAGCCCGTGCTTGACCCGTTCCACCCGCTCCGCGTTGCGGGCCAGCCAGGTGATCGCCCCGATGGTGCCGGGCGCGTAGATGAACCGGTAGGTGTAGTACGGCGTCTGCTGCGCCAGCGCCCGGGCCAGGTATGTCGCCACCGCGATGCCCGCCAGGTTGTCGTTGGCCAGCGACGGGTGGCAGACATGGCAGGAGACGATCACCTCGTCGGGGACCTGACCGGAAATCACGTGCTCGGCGTAGGTGAGGTGGCCGTCCGCGAGTGTGGAGTCGATGCGCACCTCGTAGTCGCCGTCCGGCAGCGCGTCCAGGGTCTCCTGGGCCAGGCAGAATCCCCACTCCGGCTTGTAGTAGCTCGTGCGGTACGGCACCCAGCTCGGGTGGTCCGGCAGGGTGTGCAGGTGGCCGCGCAGTTCGGTCAGCGGCATGGTCGCCGACACCGGCACGCTGTAGCCGAGCACGTGCAGGCTGGACGCGGCGAAGTCGACGACCCGGTTGCCGGCGGTGTCGGCGATGTAGGCGTCCCGGATGTTCCACTCCTGCGGCACCGTCCAGTCGAGCACTTGCGTCCCGGTCGGCACCTCGTGCACCTGAAGCGGGACGTACTCGCCGACGATGTCCAGGGTGGCGCGCACGCCGTCGCCGGTGATGCTCCGGCAGAGCGGGTAGAGCCGCTCCACCAGCGCGTGCATCTCTTCGCCGGTAGAGGTCATCGGCGCCACCGAAGGGTGTCGTCGACGGTACCGGCCTCGGACGCCTCGCGCAGCACGGCGAGGCGGGTGAAGCGCCGCTCGAAGTCCTCCCGGGTCAGCCCGTGTTTGCGGTAGGCGTCGGCGAGTTCGAGCGCGCCCTGCTTCACCGTCCACTCGCAGTCGAAACCGGGTATCGCGGCGCGGAAGCGGGAGAAGTCCACGCGGTACGAGCGCGGATCGGCACCGTTCTCCCCGGTGATCTTCACCTGTGCGCCGGAGACCGCCTCGGCGACCTGCTCGGCGATCTCGGCGACCGTGACGTTGTTGATCTCGCTGCCGATGTTGAACGCCCGGTCGTGCACCGCTTCCCTCGGGGCGGTCAGCGCGGCCGCGAAGGCCCGTGCGATGTCGGCGGCGTGGACCAGCGGGCGCCAGGGGGTGCCGTCGGAGAGCACCAGCACCTCGCCGGACAGGAGCGCGTGGCCCACCAGGTTGTTCAGCACGATGTCGGCGCGCAGCCGGGGTGAGAAGCCGAAGGCGGTGGCGTTGCGCATGAACACCGGGCTGAAGTCGCCGTCGGCCAGCGCATGCAGGTCGTCCTCCACCCGCACCTTGGACTCCGCGTACGGCGTCACCGGACGCAGCGGGGCGTCCTCGGCCACCAGTTCGTCACCGCCGGAGGCGCCGTAGACCGAGCAGGTCGACGCGTACAGGAAGCGCCGCACTCCGGCCTCGCGGGCCAGCCGGGCAAGCCGTACGGACGCGTGGTGGTTGATGTCGTAGGTGAGGTTCGGCGCCAGCGATCCCAACGGGTCGTTGGACAGGGCGGCCAGATGGATCACGGCGTCCACCCCGGCCACGTGTTCGGCCGTGACGTCGCGCAGGTCCACCCGGTGCCCGGAGGGTCCGCGGGCGGCGGGCCCAGGACGCAGTCGGCGAACAGGCCGGCGTCGAGCCCGACGACCTCGTGCCCGGCGGCCGCGAGGACCGGGGCCATGACGGTGCCCAGGTAGCCCTGGTGTCCGGTCAGCAATACGCGCAAGGTTCATTCCCCCAGGTCGAGAGTGAGTTTGGTGACGGCGAACGCCTCGGCATAGCGCGCCTGGCATTCGATGCCGCGGATCCGGGCCAGCCCGAGGAAGGCCTCCCGGTCGTACCAGGGCCGGTGCCGCTGCGAGGGGTAGTGCTCCTGCAGCAGCCGCACCTTCTCTTCGGCGATCTCCGGCGACAGCGGCTGGTACGCCGACGGGCGGCCGAGGTCGCCGTCCCACTTGACGATCTCGTAGCCGAGCACGAGGTGATCGCGGAACGCGGTGGGTATCAGCTGCGCCAGGCCGCGGTGATCCTGATGCGCGTCATCGGTGCGCGGGGCCAGGATCAGATCCGGCTCGGTCTGTCCGCGCAGTTCCTCGACCGCGGCCTTGGCCTCGTCCCAGTACGCGGGCAGCCGGCCGTCCGGCAGTTTGTGCACGGTGAGCCGCAGGTCGGCGCCGGGGCAGAAGGCGGCCAGCGCGGCCTGCTCCTCCTGCTCCCGGTCGCTGCCACCGCCGGAGAGCACCAGTGCGTCGATGCGGATGCCCGGCCGCGCGCGGCACAGCGTCAGCAGCGTGCCGCCGGCGCCGATGGCGATGTCGTCGCAGTGCGCGCCCACTGCGACGATCCGGTCCAGGCGTCCGGCGCCGAGCCGGATCATGCGGTCCTCATCCCGGCCCTCGCCCCTGCGCCGTCCTGTTCCCACACGGCCCACGGGCGGTCGCCCCGGGCGTAGGCGGCGTCGAGCGCGGCCCGCTCCTTCACGGTGTCGGTCGGTTTCCAGAAGCCGCGGTGCTGATGCGCCACCAACCGTCCGCGCTTGGCCAGTTGGGCGCATCCGTCGGCGACCAGGTCCCCGTTCTCGGGTATGTGGTCGAAGATCTCCTGGCGGAGCACGAAGTAGCCGCCGTTCTCCCACAGCGGCAGTTCGCTCACCGCCGTGATGCCCCCCACCAGGCCGTCCTCGCCCAGGTCCACGCAGTGGAAGGACGACTGCGGCGGCACCACCATCATCGACGCACCGGCGTCACGCCCGGCGAACCGGTCGATCATCTCCGGCAGCGGGGCGTCGGTGAGCACGTCGGCGTAGTTGGCGAGGAACATCTCGTCGCCGTCCAGGTGGTGTCGCACCCGGCGCAGCCGCTCCCCGATCGGTGACTCGACGCCGGTCTGCGCGAACGTGATCGTCCAGTCCGAGATGTCGGTGGACAGCAGCTCGGTCCGCCCACCTCTCAGCACGAAGTCGTTGGACGTCGTCTCCTCGTAGTGGAGGAAGAAGTCCTTGATGTGGTGAGCCCCGTATCCGAGGCACAGGATGAACTCCGTGTGCCCGAAGTGCGCGTAGTAGCGCATGACGTGCCAGATCAACGGCCGCGGGCCGACCATCGCCATCGGCTTGGGCACGTCGTCGGGGGTTCCGTTGCGCATCCGCATCCCGTAACCGCCGCAGAACAGAACGACCTTCACGACGTGACCTCGACAATGCTCAGTTCCGGGATGGGGAAGACCAGTCGGCCGCCCCAGTCACCGATGAAGGACAGTTGTCCGACCAGCTCGGCCCGCAGGTTCCACGGGAGGACGAGGACATAGTCCGGTCGGTCGACGGCTATCTGATCCGGCGGCAGGATCGGGATGCGGGTGCCCGGGGTGAACCTGCCGTGTTTGTAGGGGTTGCGGTCGACCGTGTAAGGGAGCAGGTCGGGCCGGATGCCGCAGTGGTTGAGCAGGGTGTTGCCCTTGCCCGGGGCGCCGTAGCCGACGACCGTCTCACCGCGGTCGGCCGCCTCGATGAGGAACCGCAGCAGGTCCCGGCGCACTGTGGCCACGCGGGCGGAGAACTCGGTGTACCCGGACAGCTCCTGGAGCCCGGCGGCCTTCTCCCGGGCCAGCACGGCGGCCACCCGCTCGGTCGGCTCGCCGGCCACCTCGGCCGGCCGGGCCCACAGCCGGATGGAGCCGCCGTGCGTGGGCAGCAACTCGACGTCCACGAGGGCGAGTCCGCCGCTGGCCAGCGCCCGGATCGCGGCCGCGACCGTGTAGTACTGGAAGTGCTCGTGATAGATCGTGTCGTACTGGTTCTCCTCGATCAGGGTCAGCAGGTGCTGCACCTCGATGGAGACCCAGCCGTCGTCGGCGACCAGGGCGCGCAGCCCCTGGGTGAAGCCGACCACGTCGGGGATGTGCGCGTACACGTTGTTGGCCACGACCAGGTTTGCCGGTCCGTGCTCTTCGCGGACGGCGGCGGCGGTGACCGGGTCCAGGAACGCCGTGAGCGTGGGCACACCCGCGTCCCGCGCCGCCTTGCCGACGTTCACCGACGGCTCGATGCCGAGGCAGCGGATCTCGCGGTCCACCACATGCCTCAGCAGGTACCCGTCGTTGCTCGCGACCTCGACCACGAAGGCGTTGGTGCCCAGACCCAGCCGCTGCACGGCGTCGGCGACGAACGTGCG
This sequence comes from uncultured Actinomycetota bacterium, assembly GCA_963836215.1. Taxonomy (GTDB): domain Bacteria; phylum Actinomycetota; class Actinomycetes; order Streptomycetales; family Streptomycetaceae; genus Streptomyces. The sequence continues at coordinate 60,670 of CAWIIU010000005.1, read as the reverse complement.
CGCGTGCTCCACCCAGGAGGTCGAGAAGGAGGAGAAGTACGCGTACTCGCTGAACGTCTCCTCCGGCGTGATCAGCGGCGGGATCTGCGCCAGCCAGCAGTCGGTGCAGACCCGCAGGTGCAGCGGGTACGCCGGCTCCGGTCGGTCCAGTTGGTCCGCGGCGAGAAAGCTCTCACATGGCGGCGTCGCCCCAAGGTCGACGACGCTCGCCATCGCTTCCGAGCCGCAGAGTCGGCATCGTGTCATCTACTGTCCCCATCCCCCCTGCTCGCGCGGACGTCCCCGCCGCGAGCCTGTGCTGACCGTCCCGCGATCGCGGTGCGGTACTCCTCCAGCAGGCGTTCCAGGCCGACGACCGGGCTGAACCCCTGCTCGTATCGGTGCCGGGCCGCCTGGCCCATCTCCCGGTTGCGGGCGGGCTCGGCCGTGATCCGGCGTATGCAGGACGCCAGCGAGGCCACCTCGCCCGGCCGGTGCAGCAGCCCGGTCACGCCGTCCTCGACGAGTTCGACGAAGGCGCCGTGACCGGCGGCGACGGTCGGGACCCCGGCTGCCATCGCCTCCACGACCACCAGGCCGAACGCCTCCAGCCACGTCGAGGGAGCCACCACGGCGACCGACCGTGCGATGGCCTGACGGCACTGAGCGGGGTCGTAGAGGCCGACGTACCGCACGTCGTCCCGGCCCTCCGCCCAGGCGGTCACCTCGGGCTCCAGTGGCCCCGCGCCGGCGATCACGAGCGGTACGCCCACCCCGCCGTCCGCGGCGAGCTCGTCCCACGCGGCCATGAGCAGCCGTATGCCCTTGGCCTCCGCGAGTCGGCCGAGATAGAGCACGTGCTCGCCGGCGCCTGATCGGCAAGTGCCCGGGTCGGGCACGAAGTTGTGCTTCACCACCAGCCGCTCGGCCGGCATACCCGACCGCACCAGCACGTCGCGCTGTGCCGCGGAGATGCAGAAGAACCGCTCCACGCCCGACCACCACCGCCGCCGGTTGACCGACATGCTGACCGCGAGCGGCACCGTCGCCAGCCGGGAATTCCGGTAGCAGCCGTGCCGGACGGCGGGCAGTGGCGCCGACCCGACGCACTCGGCGCACGGCCGGCCGTCCCGCTGCAGCGTGCCGGGAAGGCAGACCTGGGTGTAGTTGTGCAGCGTGGCGACGGCGGGCACGTCGGCGTCGGCGCAGGCGGCCAGCACCGCGGGCGACAGGAGCGGGAAGACGTTGTGGACGTGGACCACGTCCGGTCGTTCGGCGCGAAGCCGGGCGGCGAGTTCCGCGCGGACCGCCGGGTTCCACGGCACCAGCAGCGGCACCGCGGCCTTGGCAAGCAGGGACCGGGCGGCGATGTCGTCGCTGCGCCGCTCGAACACCTCGACCCGGTGGCCGGCCGCGCGTAGCAGCTCCACCTCCTGGTCGACGACCTTGTTCTCGCCGCTCGGTTGCGCCGAGGCGTAGCGGTTGTGCACTACGAGAACGTGAATGCCGTGCATCGTCAGGTCACCTCCGATCTTCGGGCCCATCGCGGGATGCGTCGTCGAGGGGTTTCGGGCGTCGAGAGGGGAGCGGCCTCGGCAGGTGCCGCCAGCAGCGAGGCAGCCACGGCCAGATGCAGCAGATACGGCGAGGCGTCGCCCAGGCCGGCCTCGGTGTACGACGCGATCGCGCAATAGCTGATCAGGAAGATCGCGCAGGCCCTCGGCAGGGACGGTGGCCGCAGCAACGCGACGCCGCCCAGCACGATGATGATCGCCGCCACCAAGACGGCGCCGGTCAGACCCTGTTCGTGGTAGACGGCCAGCCAGCTGTTGTCGATCGGCAGCCCGCCGAACGACTTGTCGCCCAGGCCCGCGCCGAACAGGTGCTCCGATGTCGTGCGGGGTGCTGCCAGCAGGGCGTGCCAGACCTTGGCCCGACCGGTGAGGCTGGTGAAGTTCTCCTGGCTCTGTCCGCGCAGGAACCATGCCTGCAGCGCGGAGCCGAACCACACCGCGGCCACGGCGGCGCACAGCACCGCCCAGATGAAGAACCGGCGGGCCGCTGTGCTGGTCAGGATGAGCGAGCCGATCGCCAACGCCAACCCGATGAACAGGCCGAGCGTGGCCGTCCGGGTATGGGTCAGAGCGAGCAGGACGAGTGACGGCACGATGACGACCGCGGCGCCGGCCCTGTCGGTCCGGCGGCCCAGTACGAGCAGGACGGTGAGCCCGATGATCACCGCGGCGTACTGTCCGATCTGCGGCGGGGTGAGCGGCCACAACGCGCCGACCAGCCGCCCGCCGTAGAGGTCGGGCATGGCCGCGCCCGGTGAGATGGCCAGGCCGGCGGCCACCGACCCGAGCACCGCGAAGTACATCCGGATGTGGTGCCGGACGAACGTCGGGCTGCCGTCCCACCAGCGGCTGAGCAGCCACAGCGTGCCGATGAAAAGAGCCAGCCGGGCGCAGCGGAACAGCGCGCCGAACCCGGACTCCAGGTTCGCGCTGGAGATCACGCTCGGCACCAGCAGCAGGGTGAGCAGGAACACGAAGGCGCTGGGTCGGATGCGCAGCTGGAGATTGACCGCGAGCGCCAGCGCGAACGCGGCGACCAGCGCGCCCATGGTGACCATCTGGATGAGGGAGCGGGGCAGCGGGATGACGGTCTTCGCCCCGGCGGAGCCGAGCGTGTTGAGGACCAGCAGCCCCCAGACCGTCCCGACGATCTTCGACGTGTGGTCTGTGCGGTCCGGGCTCATCTCAACCACCGTCCCGTGCGCGGAAGGTGCTGCCCGCGTCCTGCTGGTACGGCGTGCCCTGCCACTGCCCGGAGTCGAGTATCCGGCTCGGGTCGTGGGCGACGAATGTCCATGGTCCGACGTAGACGTTGTCGTGCCAGCGGTTGTGCTGCTTGCGGGTGATCGCCTCGGCCACCTGCTCGCCCTGGTACGGCGACCAGTCCGGATAGGTGCCGAAGTTGGCCAGCACCGCCATGCGGTCGCACTTCGCCGTGCAGTCGACGACGGACATGTCCAGCACGAAGCGGTTGCCGTGGATGTCCACCCGCTGCGTCTTCCACCGGCAGTCGGCGTAGAGCGGTGCGGTGGCGATCGCCGGCCGTGCGCAGCGGTCGGTGTTCCTCACCAGCAACGTGCAGTCGCCGGACGAGGTGTTGGCCGGGCTGTTGCAGAACCGGTCGGCGTTTTCCCACAAGGTGATCCCGGACCAGTTGTTCTCCAGCACGTTCCGGTAGATCTCGATCTTGTCGGTGCGGGCCGGGACGCGTGGTTCGCCACCGGACTCGGACAGGTAGACGGTCGCGAACGGGAAGCTGTCGCCGCGGTCGGCGTACCTGCGGCCCTCGACCCAGTTGTTCCGCCGGATCGTGTTCTTCCGGATGACCGCGTTGTAGCTGGTCTCGTAGATCAGCGCGGCACCGTCGTTGGCCTCGAGCAGGTTGTTCTCGATGCGGAAGTCGTTGTTGTTGGTATCCGCCCACAACCCTGCTCCGCGGTTGTCGTGCACCCAGTTGCCGCGTACGTCGGCGCCGTTGACGGCCCAGAACTTCACGCCTCCGGTGCAGCCGCAGCCCGGCCGCCGCCGTTCCCAGTCGCCGGTGTTGTTGCCCACGATCTCGTTGCCCTCGACCACCAGACCGCGGACAGGGCCACCGGCCTTGTATGCGTTCATGCCGTACTGTCCGTTGCCGCGCAGGCAGCTGGCGCGGACCTGCTGGCGGGCCCCGGCCATCAGCCCGGCGCCGGAGTTGTTCTGGACCGTCGCGTGCTCGATCACCCACCCGTCGGCCGAGTCATGGTTGACCACGCCCTCGTTGTGCGGCGCGACGAAGCCCTGCACGGTCAGGTGGCGGATGGTGACGTTGCGGGCGTCACCGCTGAACGCGTACTGGTTCTTCTTCCGGCCGTCGAGCACCGCGCCTGGCGCACCGAGGTAGCGGTTCCCCTCCTTGGGGATGACCTGGGCGTAGCGGTCAGGGTCGAGCCTGTGCCGACCCGGCCCCAGCCAGAACGTGGTGTTCGGGGGGCTGCTCTTGGTCTTCGCTGCCAGGTCACCGACCACCGCGGGGTCGACCGTCACCGCGCCTGCCGGCGCCTTCGCCGGCCCGGCCGTCGGCTTGGCGCACACCCGGGCCACGGGCGTGGACGGCGCAGCGGTCGGCTTCGGCCGGGTGTCCGGCGTGCTCTCACAACCACTCGCCGCCAGCAGGGCCAGCGCCAGCGGTGCCGCCGCCCATGCCCGGTGCCGCCTCTTGATTCCCACGCGCCCCCCTAGCCGCGGAACTTGAGGACGGTGGTGAACTCCCCCGACAGCACAGCGCTGTCGGCGTAGCCGGTGCCGACCAGCGTGCTGGTGGGTTCCTTGCGCCCGAATCCGGCGGAGTACCAGCCCAGCGGCGGGTGGGTCTCGCCGCGATGCGCCTGCCAGGACAGCTGCCCGGGCAGGTCGAGCACCGCGGAGCGCCCCTCGCCGTCCCGGGTCCAGGTGAGCACTGCCCGGTTTCCCACCAGGTCCGCGGTGATCGCCGGGCCGAGGTGGAACGCCAGGCGGACGGCCCGGCGCGGGCTGTGGTGGCCGCGGATCTCGTCGACCACCCGCAGTTCCTGGCTCGCGGCCGCCAGTTCCACTCGGCGGCGGTGCACGGAGCGCTGATAGCCGTCGTGCTCGGCACACCAGCGGGCCGTCCCTCCGTCGGAGGTGTCGGATGTGTCCGCGGCCAGGACGCGGCTGCGGGCATGCCGGGTCCACAGGAACGGGCCGCCGGAGACGGACTGGTCACCGCCGTCCAGCTGCAGGGTGTTGTGGCCGAGGGTCGACCGGAAGTACTGCCGCCACTCGGGCTGCCCGTGGTAGCAGTACGTTCCCGGGTCGGCGAGCACGTCGACCCCGTCGTGCCGGACCTCCAGGGACAGCGCGTCCGCGTGGGCATGTGCGGCGATGGACAGGAATCCGTGCGGACCGCCGTCGCAGCGGCACCAGATCTCCGCCGGACCGCGCAGGATGGTCATGCCCGCGTCGGCGAAGTGGGCCGGTCGGCTTGCCGGGCGGGTCTCGGCCGGTGCCGTGGGCCGGATGAGGGCGGACAGCAGCGGGGTGCGCACATCGGTGCCGGTCACCGCCGGCCACCAGGCGAGCCGACCGAACACGGCGTCGCCGGTGGCCAGCAGCGAGGCCCAGCGGTCGGTGCCCGCGCCGTCCAGGACCAGACCGTGCCCGTCGTCCGCGTCCCCCTGGCGTGGCGGCCGTAGCCGGTTGTCCACGACGGCCGCGAGTGCGTCGGTCATGCGCAGCAGCACCAGCCGGATCGACGCGGGGACCGGCACGCCGGCGGCATCCGCCTCGGCCACGGCGACCAGGCCGAGTTCCAGCACCAGTCCGTGGTACTCGGTGGCCAGTTCGCGGTTGAGGCCGGAGTCGAAGGTATTGCTGCGCAGGTGCTGCTCCAGCGACTGCAGCGCGCCGGCTCGCCAACGCGCCGAGGAGGGGAACCACCCGAACGCGCAGGCGGCTGCGAACTGTCCGGCGGCTTCGGCGATGACGTGGTTGTTCGCCGAAGACCCCCGGCTGGGGAAGGCGGCCAGCCAGCGCTGGTGGTGCCAGATCTGGTTCAGCGCCACCGGGTTGTCCTCGAACAGCCCGGCCGCGCCCGGCCAGCCGTCGAGCAGCCGGCGGATCCACACCCAGGACAGCAGCCGGATCCCCAGCTCGATGCCGCTGATCCAGTGCACGCCGCGCAGCGGCGCGTTGCCCGCCCACCACGACCGCAAATGCTCGGCCACCCGCTCGGCGTACCGCTCGTTGCCGGTGATCGCGTAGGCGGCGGCGAGGACGGTGAGGTACTGATGCCGGGACAGCTCCCAGATCTGCTTGATGTCCCCGACCGCGTCCTCGTTCCGGTACGGCACGTCGAAGGCGTAGCCCCACGGAGCCCGCCGTCCGGTCTTCGGGTCGCACCACCAGTCCGGGTCGGCCAGGTCGTCGCGGACCACCCCGAAATACTCTGCTTGCCCGTACATCAACCGGTCCGCCTCGGCGATGAGACGTTTCGCGGCGTCCGGAGGTATCGCGGCGATCGTGCCGGCCGGCAGTACCGCGGTGAACCGGGCGCCGGTCACGCTCGGGGAGGTGGGCCGCGCCGACCGCCACCGCCGCCTGCGCACCGCGTCGCCCGCCCGGCCGCCGACCTCCCGCGGTCCCATCCGGGACAGGCGCCGCAGGTACCAGCCCGGACTCCCCGAGCTCACCGTCATCGTGCCCTCGCCAGCGTCACCGGCGCGCCGCCGGCCAGGCCGGCCTGCACGGCGAGGGTGGCCGATGTGGTGGCGACGAGCGACTCCAGCGGCACCGGCATCGGCCCGCCGGTCCGCACGGCCTTGATGAACGCGGCCAGCTCGGCGGACTGGCCCTTGTCCCGGGCCTTGGGCAGCCGCGAGCTGACCCACCGCTTGCGGCTGCCTCCGTACACGGCGGCACGGACGAAGTCGTCGAGCCGCAGCACCTTGCCGTCCGCGACCAGGTCCAGCGTCTCCTTGGGGAAGCCGGCCGCGCCGGTGGTGACGTAGCTGATGGTGGCGGTGGACGCGTCCGGGTATCGCAGCACCATCTGCATGTCACTGCCGCCTTCGTTGCCGGACGTGGCGACCGCGTACACCGAGACCGGGTCGGCCTCGAGCAGCCAGCTCGCCGTGTCGATGAAGTGCCCGCCCTCGCCGGCGAACCGCGAGCCCTCGGTGCCCTGTCGGAGATACCAGCTGCCGTGCTGCAGCCGGCCCGCGTTGACCAGATAGCGGAGGCTCGCCGGACCGGTCCGGGCGCCGAACCGCTTCCTGGCCTCCTGCAACAGCGGCGCGAACCGGCGGTTGAAGCCCACCTGCAGCCGGTCGTTGCCGGACTCCTCCACCGCTGCGAGCACGCCGGCCAGGTCGTCCTCGGTCAGCGCCAGCGGCTTCTCCACGAACACCGCCTTGCCGGCCAGCAGGGCCCTCCGGGTCAGTTCGGCGTGCGAGCTGTGCCGGGTGACCACGAACACCGCGTCGATGGAGGGGTCGCCGAGCACGGCGTCGAGGTCGGTGGTCGCCTCGGCGAAGCCGAACTTCCGCTGCGCGTTGGCCGCGGACAGCGCCGTGGTGGTGACGACTGTCGACAAAGTGACGCCGTCGCGCTCTGCCAGGTGCGGCAGCAGCATCGACGTCGCGTAGTTTCCCGCGCCGACGAACGCAAGGCGCACCGGCGCCTTGGCGGTCCGGGCCGGGGTGGACGCTTTCCCGCTGCGTCGCACCGCGGGCACGGTCACCGCCGGGGCCTCCGCTTCCTCGTTCTGTTCGGGGTACCGGAACAGCACAGCCACGGCCTTCAGGTCGCCGTCCTTGAGGCTCTGGTACGTCTCGACGGCGTCATCGAAGTCGGCGATGCGGGAGACCAGGGGCTCCACATCGACGCTGCCGCGAGCGAGGAGATCGAGGAAGCACGCCAGGTTGCGGCGCTCGGTCCAGCGCACGTAGCCGATCGGGTAGTCCCGCCCCTCGAGCTCGTACTCCGGGTCGTAGCGCCCGGGACCGTACGAGCGGGAGAACCGGACGTCGAGCTCTTTCTCGTAGTACGCGTTCCACGGCAGGTCCAGGCGGCACTTGCCGATGTCGACGACCCGGCCGCGGTCCCGGCAGAGCCGGGCGGCCAGCTCCACGGGCTGGTTGCTGCCGCCGCCGGCGGCCAGGTACACCTGGTCCACGCCGTGACCGTCGGTGAGTTCGGAGACGGCGGCGTCCACGGCGGCGGACGCGGGATCGCCGCAGGCCGCGGCGCCCAGGCGCTCGGCGAGCTCGCAGCGCACCGGGTCGGGGTCGACCCCGACGACGCGGACCCCCGAGGCGGTGAGGAGCTGCACCACCAACTGCCCGATCAGGCCGAGGCCGATGACCAGCGCCACCTCGCCGAGTTGCGGCTCGCCCTGGCGGACGCCCTGCATCGCGATCGACCCGACGGTGCCGAAGGCCGCGTGCTGCGGCGCGAGGCCGTCCGGCACCCGGGCGTAGAGGTTCTTCGGCACCCAGTTCAGCTCGGCATGTAACGCGTGCTCATTGCCGGCGCAGGCCACGAGGTCGCCGACCTTCACATCGTCGATCCCGGTGCCTGTCTGCTCGACCACCCCGCACAGCGAGTAGCCCAGCGGTGTGTAGGAGTCCAGCTTGCCCATCACCTTGCGGTAGGTGGCGGGCACCCCGTTGGTGGCCACGCTCTGCATGACCTTGGCCACCTGATCCGGACGGGAGCGGGCCTTGCCCAGCATCGACATGCCGGCCTCGGACACCTTCATGAGCTCGGTCCCGGTGGATATCAGCGAGTAGGCGGTGCGGACCAGCACACCGCCCGGCTTGCATCCCGGCACCGGCACGTCGAGCACCGCCAGCTCGCCGCTCTTGTAGTTCTGAACAACCTGTTTCACCCGAGCTCCTCTTGATTTCTACGCCGTCAAGCCGCTTGGCTCTGGCCGGAGCCAGAGGTCGCGTCGCGATACCAGTACTCGAGCGTCAGCACATGCCACAGATGCTTGGAGAAGTCCCGCTGCCCGGCGGCGTCCTCGGCGACCATGCGCGCCAGCGCGTCGCGGCGCAGGAACCCGGAATTGACGAGCACGCCGTCGTTGACCACCTCGCGCACCAGCGGTGCCAGATCCCGGCTCATCCAGGCGCGCAGCGGGGCGCTGAACAGGCCCTTGGGGCGGTACACGATCTCCCGGGGCAGGATCGAGGTGGCCGCCTCCTTCAGGACGGCCTTGCCCTGTCGCCCGACGACCTTGCGATCGCCGGGCACGGCGAACGCCGCCTTGACCACCTCGACGTCCACGTACGGCACCCGCACCTCGGTCGAGGCGGCCATGCTGGAGCGGTCCGTGTACGTGAGGTTCAGGCCCGGCAGGAACATCCGGGCGTCGCTCAGACACATGCGGTTGACGAAGTCGTCGAGGTCGTTGTCCTGGTAGATGTCCGCGTGTTCGGTCAGCACGTCATCGACCGTTCCGGCCAGGTCCGGATCGATCAGGGCGAGCAGTTCGTCCTGGTCGTACATGGTGTAACTGCGCCGGAACGCGGTCTCCTCCGGCAGGTCGGCGAAGGAGAGGAACCGCTTCGCGAAGCGCACCGACCGGTACCCCCGGCGGGCCGTGGCGACCGGCAGCCTGTCCACGGCCGTGGACAGGCCGCGCCGCAGGGTCCGCGGGATGCGCTGGTAGCGCAGCGCAAGGAGGTTGGCCAGGTGCTTGCGGTAACCGGCGAACAGTTCGTCGGCACCCATCCCCGAGAGCATCACCTTGACCCCGGCCTCCCGGGCTGCCTCGCAGATCAGGAACGTGTTGATCGCGGCGGGGTCGCCGATCGGCTCGTCCAGGTGGTACGTCATCCGCGGCAGCAGGTCGAGCACATTCGGAGCGATCTCGATCTCGTGCAGGTCGACGCCGAACTGCTCGGCCACCTTCCGGGCATGGCGCAGGTCGTCCGGCATGGCCTCGAACTTGGCGTCCTCGGCGCGGAAGCCGATCGTGTAGGCGGAGATCCCGGGCCGGTCGCGGGCCGCCAGCGCGGTCAGGTAGCTGGAGTCGAGGCCGCCGGAGAGAAAGGTCGCCACGGGTACGTCGGAGAGCAGGTGGCGACGAGTCGACTCCTCGACAATGGCGGCCAGGTCCGGCCGCTCGCCGCTCCGGGCCCGCTCCTGGCCCTCGGCGGCGACGTCCTTGAGGTTCCAGTACCGGCCGCGCTCCACCCGGCCGTCGGGCCGGCACCGCAGCCAGCTCCCCGGCGGCAGCTTCTCCGCTTCGCGCAGCGCACACCGTGAGTCCGGCACCCAGTAGTACAGCAGTGAGGCCACCAGCGCCGCATCGTCCACCTGCAGCTTCCCGCCGGTGGCGGTGGCCAACGCCTTGAGCTCGGAGGCGAACACCAGGCCCTCGCCGCGCCGGAGGAGGAACAGCGGCTTGATGCCGAGCTGGTCGCGGGCGAGCACCAGTTCACCGGTGCGCTCGTCGAAGATCCCGAACGCGAACATGCCGCGCAGCCGGGGCAGGCAGTCCGTGCCCCAGCGTCGCCAGGCCTCGAGCAGCACCTCCGTGTCGGAGGTACCGCGAAACCGCACCCCGGCGGCTGCCAGTTCGGCACGCAGCTCGGGCGCGTTGTACAGCTCGCCGTTGTACGTCAGGACGAGGCCGTCCGAGACCATGGGCTGCGCGCCCGTCTCGGACAGGTCGATGATGGCCAGCCGGCGGTGCCCGAGGTGCACTTCGCCGTCACCGACGGGGTGGCTGTACCGGCCCGCCCCGTCCGGACCGCGGTGGGCGAGGGTGTCGGTGAGCCGGTCGGTCACGACCTTCCCGTCCGGCCATCGGTAAGTCCCTGCGATGCCACACATGTTGTCCTACCGCGCTTCCTGGTCGTTGTCCGGGACCTGTGCGGCCCACATCGGCAGCCGCTGCGTCCGCGGCCGGCTCGTTCCGTTCTGCGGGGCCGGCCGCTCGCTTCGGCCGCGCAGCGCGGTGTGCAGCCCGTCCCACAGCGTGCCGTCGGTCCGGTCTCGCGGATCGGGGTCGATCAGCACCACACCGATCACCGGAAGGTGCTGGTCCGCGAGCTGCCGCGCCACGGTGTGCAGCCATGCGGCGCTGCCGTGCCCGGCACGCACGACGAGCACGGTCCGGGTGCCGAGGTACTGGAAGTCGGTCCACGCCGCGCCGGGCGCCACCGAGCCGACGCCGAGCCGGCGCTCCTGACGCGACACGGCCGCGGCACGCTCGCCGCTGACCACGGTGGGGTCTCCTGGCTTCGGGCGGCGGTTGGCGAGCTGCGGGCCGGGCAGGCCATCGACGATGACCACCGGCCCGTCCGCCGCCAGCGCCCTGGCGACGTCCAGGGCGATCGCGCCCGTCCTGCGCGCACAGCCCAGTTCCAGCAGCGACACCGGCTCCGCGGAGCCGCGCACGGTGCGGGCCAGGATCCCGGTGAGCCGTTCGCGCGCCGCCCGGGTCCGTCGGCGCTGCCACAGGCTGCCCGACCGGCGGGGCAGTTCCGCGATGACCGAGGCGCCCAGGTTCGCCGCGATGTCCCGGCGCAGCACGGGTCGGTCCGCCACCACCGTGCCGACCGCGGCCAGCGCGAGCCCGAGGACGAGCCCGAGGACGAGCCCGATCGCGGCGTTGGTGACAGCGGCCTTGGGCAGTGAGTGTCGCACCGCGCGTGGGGCGTCCACGATCTGCGTGCCGACGATGACCTTGGGCGTGCCGGTGCGCGCCTCCGCGGCGCGCTGGTCGAAATCGGCGATCCGCGAAGTGAGCGCGGCCCGGCGGGCGAAGAGCGACTCCAGGTTCGCCGACGCCTTCGGGCCGCTCTCCGGCGAGCTGTCTCCGATCGCCTTGTTGACCTGGGCGAGTTCCTTCTGCATACGGTCGCGCTGGTCGAGCAGAGCCTTGGCCTCTGCCTTCGCGGCCTCCCGCATCCGCCTCACATGGTCCGCGACGAACGCGTCGGCCAGGGCCTTGGCCCGGGCCACCGCTTCCGCGTCGCTGTCACCTGTCACATCGATCTGCAGCAGGTTGTTGGTCAAGCCGGTGCCCCGGTAGTCCCGCATGAAGTCTTCCGGGTCTTCCGGGGACTTGAGGGACTGCAGGGCCTGGTCGGCGATCCGCGTGGTCCCCAGCAGCTCGACGTCGGTGCGGATCAGCGTTCCGGTGTCGTTCGGCTGGTCCTCCTGATGCGCGACCAGCACCTTGGTCACCGCGGTCGGCGGTGGCGGCAGCAGGACCGCCAGCGCCGCGCCGACCAGCAGCCCCAGCAGGGCCATGGAGCACCAGAGGCGGCGGCGCCTGCGCACCGCAACCACCAGCGCCTGCAGGTCCAGCAGCGGAGTGGCGGCTGTCGACTCCGCAGTCTTGCTCGTCGTCACACTGAACCTCCCGTTGCGCGGCCGCGAACCGCGAGCGCCGGAGTGGCCTCGTCCGCAGGACGGCCGGCAGTCCGCGGACGGGCTCGGACCGTGCCGGCGACGACGACGCCGACGACCTCATGCCCCGCGTCCGCACACGCCTCGGCGATGTCGGCGAGTTCCTCTGCGGTCCAGTTGCCCGCGCTGAGCACGACCAGGGCACCGGACTCGGTGTCGCGGTCCGGCACCAGCGGCCGGTCCACCGAAACCTCCACCACCCGCAGCATGGGGTATCCGCTGCTCGAAGAGACGGGGGAAGGATCGATTTCGGCCTCGGCGACGAGCTGCCCTGCGGCCCTGCGGGCGATCTCGTCGCCGTCCGGTACGACAACCAGCAGCCGCCGGGGCGCAGGCAGTTGGTCCCGGAGGCGAGCGCACACCCGCCGGTAGCGGATCTGTCTGCCGGCCTCGCCGCCGGACGGCTGCGGGGTCGGCATGTCCCACCGGGTGTCGACGCCCAGCAGCCGGCGCATCCGGACCCGCGGGTCACGGCCTGGTGACCGGTGCGCGGATCGTTCACCAGGCACGTCGACGGTACCCAGCAGCGGCGAGCCCAGCGCCGCGGCGATCTCCGGTTCGGTCCGCAGGCGGCGATTCACCCGTGCGGCGGCGAGATGACCGATGACCGCGAGCAGGAAGAACAGCAGCGCCCCGGCGACGATGAGCTGCATCCTCGTCGGAGCTGCCTCGCCGGTCGGCCGGGCCGCCGGCCCCATGACGACCAGGTTGGCCTTGTTGGTCGCCGGGTCGGCCTCGTCCAGCTTCTTCATGGCCTCCTGCAGCGCGGTGCGCAGCTGCTCGAGCTCGGTGCGGGCCTGCACGCTCTCCACGGTCTGCCCCGGATCGGCGGCATTGGCCAGGTCGGTGATGCGGCGGTTGGTCTGCGCCACCTTCTGCCGCAGTGCCTCGGGCCCTGCCGCCGCGTCGGGGTCGGTGCCCTCGCCTGCGAGCCGCGCGGCGAATGTGACGAATTGCTGGGCCACTTGGTCGGAGAGCTGTTGTGCGCGCTCCGGGGTGTCGGCTGTACCCGAGATCTTGATGATGTTCCCGTCGGCGGCCTTGGCGTTCACTCGATCCCGCAGCTCGCCGCCGCTGACGCCCGTCCAGTCGAGCGCGGCGGCCGCGCGGTCGACCACCGCCGAACTGGTCGCGATGTCCACTTGGGTCAGCAGCCCGCGCTCGTCCCACTGCCCCGGCAGCAGTACCGATGCCGATGCTGTGTAACGCGGCGGGAACAGCACCGAGGTGCCGTAGCCGACGAGCGCGCCCACCACGGTGAGGACGGCGAGAAGCCGCCACCGCCGCCGGAGAATCCGCCCGATCGTGGCCAGCCGGATCGTGTCATCGCTCAACGGCGCGGCCTCTTCCCTGTGCGGAGCGGGTCGGCCACGGACACCGGAGTGTGGTCACGGCACGCAGCGGCGTAGGCGGCGAGCAGCGAACGCTGGGAGTTGCGCCAGGAGAGCGGGCCGCTGATCCGCTCCTGGCCGATCCTGCCCATCCGGGCCCGCTTCTCCGGATCGTCGAGGAGCAGCGTGATGAGCTTGGCGAACTCGGCCTCGTCGTTGGCGGGCGCGTAGACGGCGGCGTCACCGGCGGAGACGCGGGCCTCCCGGAGGTCGAACGAGACGATCGGCCGGCCCATCACCATGTACTCCAGGACCTTGTTCATGGTCGACACGTCATTGAGCGGATTGCGCGGGTCGGGGGACAGGCACACGTCCGCGGTGGACAGGTAGCGCACCAGGTCGGCGTCCGGGATGCGACCGGTGAACTGCACCTGCTCGGAGAGCCCGAGCCGCCGGGACAGCTCCACCATCGCGTCGAAGGCGTCGCCGGCGCCGACGAACACCGCGTGCCAGTCGGTACGCCCGAACTCGTCGCGCAGCTTCGCCAGGGCCCGCAAGGCGTAGTCGACACCGTCCTGCGGGCCCATGACACCGAGGTAGCACAGCAGATGAGGCTTGCCGCTCTTCAACTCCGGCTCGGGCGGCACCGACTGGAACCGGTCGGTGTCGGGCGCACTGCGCACCACGAAGACGTCCTCCGGCCGCCGACCGCCACGGTGCAGCGCGACGTCCCGGTAGCTCTCGTTCGTGGCGAGCACGACGTCCGCGGCCCGGTAGGTCCGCCGTTCCAGCGCGCACACGGCGCGGTAGAGCAGATCCTTGCCACGGTCGAACCGGGAGAGGTACAGCTCGGGTACCAGGTCGTGCTGGTCGAAGACGAACCGCGCGCCGCGCCGCTTCAGCCACAGTGCCGGCAGGAACAGCAGGTCGGGCGGGTTGCAGGCGTGGACCACGTCGACCGGGCCTACCTTGCGGGCGAGCCGGGCCGTGTGCCACAACGCCGATCCGTACTCCCGCAGGTAGCCGGCCGGCCCTCCGGTGGCAGCGCGCAACGGGTAGCGGTGGATCCGGACCCCGTCGATCTCCGCCTCCGGCTCCGTGTCCCGCTTTTCCCCCCGGGGACAGATGACGTGCACCTCCCAGCCCGCGTCGCGCAGTGTCCTGCACTCCTGCCACACCCGCCGGTCGAACGGCACCGACAGGTTCTCCACGAGGATCAACGCGCGCCGGGCCGGCCCGGCGCCGCTGGTCGTGTCACCAAGCAAGGCCCACGTACCCAGGTTCGGCCCGGCGCGCATCGGCGTCGGGAAGGTGGATGAGGTCGACGATCACCGGGGAGTCGCCATGGGGCAGCGCCGACAGCACGGCCGGATCCTTGCTCCCGACGAGGCACACCTCGGCATGCTCGAGCACCTCGTCGACGGAATCCGCCAGCAGTTGCGCGAGGTGCGGCAGCCGGGTCTCGATGTACTCGCGGTTCGCGCCGAGCAGCCGGGAGAGGTTCACGTTGGGGTCGTAGATCCGCAGGTCGTACCCCTTGCCGAAGAGCCTCTCCGCCAGCTCGACGAGCGGGCTCTCGCGGAGGTCGTCGGTGCCGGGTTTGAAGGACAACCCGAACAGGCCCACCCGACGTTTTCCGGTGCGCTCGACCAACTCCACCGCGCGCTGCAGATGGTCGGAGTTGGAGGGCAGCACATGGGCGAGGATGGGTACCGAGACGTCCGCCCGCCGCGCCGCGTGGACCAGGCTGCGCAAGTCCTTGGGCAGGCAGGAGCCGCCGAAGGCGAAGCCGGGCCGCAGGTAGGCGGGGCTGATGTTCAGCTTGCGGTCGGCCAGGAACACGTCCATCACCTGGTGCGAGTCCACCCCGAGCGCCTGGCACACCGCGCCGAGCTCGTTCGCGAAGCCGATCTTGAGGCCGTGGAACGCGTTGTCCGCGTACTTGATGGCCTCGGCCGTCGGGATCGGCACCCGGAACACCTCGCCGGACAATCCCTCGTACAGCGCCGCCACCGCGTCGCCGCTTGCCGGGTCGAGCTCGCCGATGACGGTCTTGGGCGGGTCGAAGAAGTCCCGCACGCTGGTGCCCTCGCGCAGGAACTCCGGGTTGACCGCGACGCCCAGGTCCACCCCGGCCGTGCCGCCGACGGACTTCTCCAGGATCGGAACGAGCAGGTTCAGGCAGGTGCCCGGGAGCATGGTGCTGCGGAACACGACGGTGTGCCGCCCGCTGCGGACGCCGAGATCCGCCAGCACCGCGCCGATCTGCTCGGTGACCCGCTCCAGATACGTGGTGCACAGGCTGCCGTTGGGCTCCGACGGCGTGCCCACGCAGACCAGCGAAATCTCGCTGCCCATGATCGCCTCGCGGACGTCGCAGGTAGCGCGTAACGCTCCGGTCCGCACGACCTCGGCGATGAGCTCGCCGATCCGCTCCTCGACCACCGGGGCCTTGCCGTCGTTGACCAGGTCGACCTTCACCTGGTTGACGTCCACCCCGATGACCTCGTGACCCATGCTGGCCAGGCACGCGGCCGACACGCAGCCCACGTAGCCGAGCCCGAAAACGCTGATCCTCATGACGCGTTCCTCCCCCCAGGCAGGCCCTTTTGGCCTGCTGTCCGCGCGCCTGCCGGCCAGTTGAGCCGCAGCCCCCCGCACATCAGTAGGCCCCCTGCCCATAGAGCACCGCGCGCAGTGTCTTCCACAAGATCACTGCGTCGAGTGCGAGTGACCAGTCCTCCACGTACCGCAGGTCGAGCCGGACCGCCTCCTCCCACGGCAGGTCGCTGCGTCCGCTGATCTGCCACAGGCCGGTGAGCCCGGGCTTGACCAGCAGTCGCCGCCGGATGTCCGGGCCGTACGCGGCGGACTCCTCCGGCAGCGGAGGCCGCGGGCCGACGAGCGACATCGATCCGGTGAGTACGTTGAAGAGCTGCGGGAGTTCGTCGAGCGAGTACCGGCGCAGCACTGCTCCCAGCCGGGTCACCCGCGGATCCCGGCGGAGCTTGAACAGCAGGCCGGCGCCCTCGTTGCGGTCGGCCAGCGCGGCACGTGCCCCGTCAGCTCCGGCGACCATGGTGCGGAATTTGAGAATGGTGAACTCGCGGCAGTCCTTGCCGACTCTGCGCTGGCGGTAGACCGCCCCGCCCCGGCTGTCCACGAGCACGAGCAGCCCGACGAGCACCATCAGCGGCGCGAACAGCATCAGCAGGATCGCCGCGCCCAGCCGATCGACGACCTCTTTGATCGCCCGGCGACCCCCGGTGAAGGTCGGCATACTGACCCGCAGCATCGGGATCCCGAGCACCGCGTCGACGTGCAGCCGCGGGCCTGCCACCTCCATCAGCACGGGGGCCACGACCATCTCGGCATCGCTGCCTTCGAGGTTCCAGGCCAGTCGCTGCAGCCGCTCCGGTGACCAGTGGGGGTCCGGTGTGACCGCGACGACACGGTAGCCGTCGCGGCGGACATGGCCCGCGACGTCCGTCAGTCGGCCGACGACAGGCACTCCGTCCAGTTGGTCACCGTCGAGCCCGAGACCGTCCGTCGTGCACACCGCGTCCACCCGCCAGCCGAGGTGCGGGAACTTGCGGGTTCGGGTGATCAGGTCGCGCACGGTGGCCGGGCTCCCGGCAGCGAGCACCGGTCTCAGGCACAGTCCTTCGTTTCGCTGTTTGTGCAGCCCGAGGCGGAGCAGATACCGCGTCGTCATGGTGACGAGCGCGATCGCGGGGATCGCGACGAAGATCCAGAGCTTGATGTTGCGCGAAGTGAGAGCGATCCCGCCGAGCGCCAGGACTACGGTCGCCGTGAACAGTGAGCGTCCGAGCCGGCGGAATTCCTCGGCGCCCTGGCCGAGCACGGCCGGAGCCCATGACCGGCTCACCGCAAGCGCTCCCAGCACCAGCAGCTCGGTGCCGAATGCGAGTATTCCCCATTTCTCGTGCCAGTTGGCTGCGTCTCGGGACCCGAAGAAGTTGCCGATCGCTGCCACCACCAAGGCGGTGGCCACGGTATCGCTGGTGATCACGGTACGGCGGTACCGCTGCTCCCAGTCGTTCACGGGCTGGCTGATTGCCCCATTCGTCAGACGCCCCCGCGTCGACGGAAAAGGGCCGACTAATCCCCCCTGCCGCACAGAACCCCCCCGGTCCCCAGTGGTTCGACGTGCTCGCCTAACACTGTTCCTCCCCCCGGGAGGCCCCCGCCCCCCGCACGCTTCCACCCCTCGGGAGGCCAATCGCCCCCCGGCGCCGCGCTGTTCCTCCTTGCGGGAGGCCCCCGCCCCCCGCGCATGACACCCCGGCTGTGTCGGCGCTACGTGCCCAACCCGCCCTGGTGGCAGCGGACTTGCGTGTCCTGCCGGACTCTCGAGACGTGCGGGAACCCGTCCAACCTCGGGTGCTCCCCGCACCCGAAGCCCCCTCTCGGGCCCCAAGAATTGATCACCCCCGAGTCTGGCGCCGGGACGCGACTGCAGGCGTTCCGAAGTGCCGGACTAATAGACCGTTATTGGTCGCCTCGTGCCCGAGCAGTTGAAGCACGGTCAATCTAGACCAACGGGGGCCGGTTTGTAGAGGGGATGTGTGCAATTTGTGCTCAAGCTTTGAGGCCAGGCCCCACCGACCGGTGCCCGCCCGCGGGGCCTTTGCGCCGGCGCGTGCTCCAGCGGCTCGCAGGACCCCGGGCGCGGCTTCGGCGCGGTGGTGATCGGCGAGCCGCGGCGGGCCTTCTCCGGCGCCCGGTTCGGCAACGGCTTCCGCTGTTCCTGCACTACGGCGTGCCGTTGGGGGTTCCCGAGGTGGGCGGGGCGATCGACCCGGACGACGAGGCGTACGACTTGATCGTGCCGGTGTCCGGCGGCATGTCCACGGGCGGGTGCGGCCGCCTCGCGGTCCGGGTGTGTGCCGCGATGTCGGCCCGGGCGCCGATGGAGGGCCGGGGCAAGAATGGCCGGTACTCGAAGTGCGGGAGCGAGCCTGATCGAAGTGCGTGACGCCCACCGACTTGCAGGGCCTGGTCTGAAGGCTCGAAGGCGGGGTCTGGCCTCACGGTTTGTCGCACAGGGGTCAGTTGCTCAGTCGTGCATTTTCCCGACCAATTGTGATGTGGAGCGGGAGGCGGTGCTGGCGCCCTTCTCAAGGGTGTCCGGGTCGGCGGCTGAACCGGGGTCTCCCGTACCCGCTCTCGTATGTGTGTCCGCCCGGTGAGCCGTGGTCAGTGTGGTGCGAGTGCGGCGAAGGCCTCGTCCAGGAGGTGGACCAGGTCGAGGTGGCCGTTGGAAGCGGTCCAGTGGTCGATGGCGACGTTCAGGCAGTCCAGGGCGGCGGCGGCCCGTACGGACCGGCCCAGCGTTGTGGAGTCTGCGGCGTTGTCGCGCTCGGCCAGGGCCTCGACCAGGGCGGGACGCCAGCCGTGCTGCTTCTCCAGCTGGCGGGCGCACAGGGCAGGAGTGTCCTTCACCAGGCGTGTCATCGCCAGGGAGCCCGCCGGGTCCAGGCGGTAGCGCTCGACGACGGTGTCCAGCGCCCGGCGCAGGGCCGTCCAGTCGTCCTCGTCGGCGGGGCGGGCCCGCAGGGCGTCGGCGACCTGGGCGCCGTGGGCGTTGAAGGCGCCGAGGACCGCGTCCTCCTTGGTGCCGAAGTAGCGCAGAAAGGTGCTGCGGGACACTCCGGCAGCCGCCGCCAGGTCGTCGAGGGTGACCTTGGCGAAGCCCTCCTGACGGAACAACTCGAAGGCCACCTGGGCCAGTTCGGCCCGCACGGCCGCCCTGGCGATGTCTCGTGTGTTCGTACGCGCCGCTCCACTCACCCCGTGATCGTACCGCTTGACCGACCCCGGACCGTCCGGCGTGCCCGGCCCGGCATCGATATAGACGCGCTTGTTGGAAAGCTTGTCGCCATAGGTCGAGACGTCATAAGCCAGAATCTTGCGGTTCGGCACGCCGCGGGATTCGATGACGTAGAGAATCTTCTCGTCCGGCGAGAAGCACGAGCCCGTTCGGCCCCAGCACGCCTTCGGCGACGATGGTGGCTTTGCCGGTGGCGCCGTCGATCCGGTAGACATTGGCATGTCGATCTCGGGTTCGGCCTTGTAGCCCTCGTAGTTGCCGAGCAGGCCGAAGGTCGGATCGGTGAACCAGATCGAGCCGTCGGATTTCACCACCACGTCGTTCGGCGAGTTCAGTCGCTTGCCGTCGAAGCTGTCCATCAGCACGGTGATCGAGCCGTCATATTCGGTGCGGGTGACGCGGCGGCCGCCGTGTTCGCAGGTGACCAGCCGGCCCTGGCGGTCGCGGGTGTTGCCGTTGGCGAAGTTCGAGGGCTTGCGGAAGATGCTGACCGCGCCGGTCTCCTCTTCCCATTTGATGATGCGCTGGTTCGGAATATCGCTGCACAACAGATAGCGCCCGTCGCCGAACCACACCGGCCCCTTCGGCCCAGCGCATGCCGGTGGCGAGCCGCTCCACCGCCGACAGCTTCAGCCAGTATTTCTCGAAGCGCGGATCGAGCGCATGGATCGCCGGATCGGGATAATAGCTTGCCTGGCGCCAGCCGGCGGCATGGGACGATGCATCGGACATTTGCTGTTCTCGTTGTTGCGTTTCCTCGCAGATTGGTTTGCTATCACTCCCGGCCAATGACCGCAAATCGGTCGCAGATGAAAAGAGGGAAGAAATGCCACGCATATTGATGACCGGCGCCGCCGGCGGGATCGGCACGTCGCTTGCGAAAACTGCTGCCGCCGATCTATCCGGACCTGCTGCTGAGCGACCTCAAGGCGCCCGCCGATCTCGGCAAGGACGAGAAGTTCATGGCGGCCGATCTTGCCGACCCCGCGGAGGTCGAGGCGATCTGCGAGGGCATCGACGGCATCCTGCATTTCGGCGGCCATTCGGTCGAAGGCACCTGGGACCAGATCCTGCAGGCCAACATTATCGGCTGCTACAATCTGTTCGAGGCCGCGCGCAAGAAGGGCGTCAAGCGCGTGGTGTTCGCCTCGTCGAACCATGCGGTCGGCTTCTATCCGCGCCATCACCGCATCGGCACCGACGTCACCGCGCGCCCGGATAGCCGCTATGGCGTCAGCAAGGTGTTCGGTGAGGCGCTCGGCGCGCTCTATGCCGACAAGCACGGCATCGGCGTGACCTGCCTGCGCATCGGCAATTTCGGCGAAAAGCCGCTCGATCACCGCCGGCTGTCGATCTGGCTCAAGCCGGAAGACCTGGTGCAGCTCTGCCGGATCGGGCTCGACCATCCCGACATCCATTTCGAGGTGTTCTACGGCGCCTCCTACAACGAGCGCTCCTGGTGGGACAACCACCGCGCCTACGATCTCGGCTACCGCCCGACCGGCCGCGCCGAGGATTTTCGCGAGCACGCCATGGCCGAAGCAGGCCAAACTGAAGCCCGATCCGGTCGGCGATTTCTACCAGGGCGGCACGTTCTGCAGCATGGAGTTCGCCGGCGACAAGAGCAGGATCATGGATTGGAAGAAGTAGCTACCTGTCGTCCCGTCGCGATCCGACCGAGATAATCCGACTTGCTGTACTGCATGTGATCGACGCAGAGCTGGGCAAACGCCCAGCTGTCACGGCCCTTCAACAGTTCGATCATCAGTTCGTGCTGACGGCGCGACTGCGCCAGGCCTTCGCGTGTCGGCGAGGTTCTTCGCGCGCATCGGCAGGGTCAGGTTCATGTAGTCCTGCAGCGAGCGCACCAGATAGGGATTGCCGCAGGCCGAGAACAGCGCGACGTGGAAGGCGTCGTTGGCCTCGTGGATGCCGCGCAGGTCCTGCGCGTCGGCCTTCGCGCAATAGTGCCGCTGCAACTCGGTCAGTTGCTCGATCAGGCCTTGCGGCGCGGGCAGGGCGATCATCAGCGCCGCCTGGCGCGTCAGCATCTCCCGCACCTCGTAGATCTGGCGCACTTCCTCGGCCGAATAGAACCGCACGGTGGCGCCGATATTCTTCTCGCGCAGCACGATGCCCTGGCGTTCGAGCTGGAACAGCGCCTGGCGCACGAAATGCCGGCTGGCGCCGTAGCGCGCCATCAGCGTGTCCTCGACCAGCCGCGACGCCCGGCGCGAAGCGGCCGAAGATGATGTCCTCCTCCAGCCGGCGGATGACCTCCGCCTGCTCCTCCTCGCGCGAGAGCGGCGAGGCTTCCCGGTGATGCGGCCTGCCTCAGCCATGGGCGCTCGCTCGGTCCGCCTGAAGTCAGCACGCAGCCTCGGCATTGTCAATAATGATGGGCTTTTCGGCTGGCGACGCCAGTAAGCTGCCGGCGTCAGATTATCAATCATTGACAATAATTGCACGGGCTCCTTTAGTGAGCGCCAACGACAACCGGAATCAAAGACATGGCTGACGACGGGCTTCGCAAGGGACTGGCGAGTTATGGCGATGCCGGCTTTTCGCTGTTCCTGCGCAAGGCCTTCATCAAGGCGATGGGCTATTCCGACGACGCGCTCGACCGGCCGATCGTCGGCATCACCAACACCTACAGCGACTTCAATGCCTGCCACCGCAACGTGCCCGAGCTGATCGAGGCGGTGAAGCGCGGCGTGATGCTGGCGGGCGGGCTGCCGATCGAGTTCCCGACCATCTCGATCGCACGAAGTCCTTCGCGCATCCGACCTCGCATGTACCTGCGCAACCTGATGGCGATGGACACCGAGGAGATGATCCGCGCGCAGCCGATGGATTCGGTCGTGCTGATCGGCGGCTGCGACAAGACCGTGCCGGCGCAGCTCATGGCGCGCGGCCAGCGCCGACCTGCCGGCCGATCGTCATGCTCGCCGGGCCGATGCTGGCCGGCCATCACAAGGGCGAGCGTGCTCGGCGCCTGCACCGACTGCCGCCGCTTCTGGGCGCAGCTACCGCGCCGGCGACATCGACGAGGCCGAGATCGAAGCGGTCAACGGCCGGCTCGCGCCGTCGGTCGGCACCTGCATGGTGATGGGCACCGCGAGCACCATGGCCTGCATCACCGAAGCGCATGGGCATGTGCTGCCGATGAGCGCGACGATCCCGGCGCCGCATGCCGAGCGCCTCCGCTCGGCCGAAGCGAGCGGCGCGCGTCGCGGCCGCGATGGCGAAGGCGAAGCGGCCGACGCCCGAGCGAGTTCATGACGCCGGACGTCGTTCCAGCAACGCGCTGCGTCGTGCTGCAGGCGATCGGCGGCTCGACCAACGGCCTGATCCATCTCACCGCGATCGCCGGCCGCGCCGGCATCGGCATCGATCTCGACGCCTTCGACCAGCTCGGCCGCGAGGTGCCGGTGCTGGTCGACCTGAAGCCGTCGGGCGAGCACTACATGGAGCATTTCCATCAGGCCGGCGGCGTGCCGACGCTGCTGCGCGAGCTCGGCGATCTCATCGATCTCGACGCGCAGACGATCACCGGCGCGACGCTGCGCGAGATCGTCGCCGACGCCGAGGACGTGCCCGGGCAGGACGTCGATCCGCCCGCGCGCCAATCCGATCAAGCCGGAAGGCGCGCATCGCCGTGCTGCACGGCAATCTCGCGCCGCGCGGCGCCGTCATCAAGCAGTCGGCGGCGACGCCGAAGCTGCTGCAGCACACCGGCCGCGCGGTGGTGTTCGACTTCGTCGAGGACATGGCCGCGCGCATCGACGATCCCGACCTCGACGTCACCGCCGACGACGTGCTGGTGCTGCGCAACGCCGGCCCGAAGGGCGCGCCGGGCATGCCGGAGGCCGGCTATCTGCCGATCCCGAAGAAGCTCGCGCGCGCCGGGCGTGAAGGACATGGTGCGCATTTCCGATGCGCGCATGAGCGGCACCGCGTTCGGCACCATCGTGCTGCACATCACGCCGGAATCCGCCGTCGGCGGGCCGCTCGCGCTGGTGAAGAACGGCGACATGATCCGGCTCGATGTGGCCAAGCGCAGCATCGAGCTGCTGGTCGATGACGCCGAGCTCGACGAAGCGCCGCGCGGCGCTGAAGCCGGCGAAGACACCGGACTGGGCCAGCGCGCGGCTATGCGCACCTGTTCCATGAGACGATCTTGCAGGCCGACGAGGGCTGCGACTTCGATTTCATGCGCGAGAACGGCAAGGGTTAGCATCGTCACCAGCCTTCATCGGGACGACAGTTAAATCACCTCCTCCACCGTCCAGGCATCGCCCGTGCGCACGAAGCGGAACGGCCTGCCGTGGCCGTTCTTGAAGAACTTGCCGGTCAGTGTCTGCGCCATCGGATTGCATCACGGCATCATGACAGACGAACAGGATTTCGTCTTGCGGATGCCGGTCGAGCCACGCGCCGACAGAGCGCATCGCGCGTGAGGCGACATCCGCCCACGGCTCGGAATCCGCGGGCAGCATGTCGACCAGCCCCTGGGCGCTGTTCTTGCCATGCTGCATCATCAATTCGCGAACCGGCTTTCCTTCAAAGCTGCCAAAATCGCAGTTCGATCAGGCCCTGATCGATCGTGACCGTCCTGGATGCGATGTTGGCAATGATCTCCGCAGTCTGCACCGCGCGGAGCAGGGGACTCGAGACGACTTGCCCGAGTTCTATCGTCCGCAACTTCTCCGCGGCCGCATGCGCCTGCGCGATGCCGTCATCGTTCAGGGGATTGTCGGTGCGGCCCTGAAACCATCCCTGCCGGTTCCAGTCGGTCGCGCCGTGGCGCAGGCAGATGAACGAGCGCGACGGCGCCACCAGCCCGCTCACGACTTTGGCTTGCTGGTGAATTTTTTCACCGCGGCGCGGAAATCATCGGTGTGCATGGCATCGATGATCTTCTCTTCCTCGGCATCGAGCTGCTGCTTGGTCGACGACGTCGCCGCCTGATAGATCAGCGACTTGGTGCCGGCGATGGCGGCCGGCGGATTTTGCGCCAGCCGTTCGGCGAATTGCCGCGTTGCCGCCTTCAGTTCCGCTGCAGGCACCACCTTCGCGACCAGCCCCCAGTCATAGGCCTGCTTCGCGGTAAAAGTGTCTTCCGCCAAAAATATCTGCAGCGCGCGGCGCACGCCGACGGTGCCGGGTATGCCGACGGTGGAGCCGCCATCCGGCGAGACGCCGATCTTGGCGTAGGCCGGCGTGAACTTCGCATCCTCGGCGGCGATGCAGAGGTCGGTGACGAAGGCGAGCCCCAGGCCGGCGCCGGCCGCCGAGCCGTGCACGCTCGACAGCACGATCTTTGGCATGCGCCGGATTGTCTCGATGAACGCGTGATAGTGCTTCAGGAGTTCGCCGACCACCGGCGCAATCGTGTCGGCCTCGGCAGCGGCGCCGATGGTCTGCAGATCGCCGCCGGCGCTGAAGGCGCGGCCTTCGCCCTCGATAACGAGCACGCGGATGTCGTCATTGGCCTCGACCTCGGCGCCGAGCTGTTCGAGCTTTTGCGCGATCGCAAGGTTGATGGAGTTGAACGCCTGTGGCCGGTTGAGCGTGATGGTTGCGATCGGACCGTCGATCCGGAGCAGCGCGGGGTCGTCTGACATGGGGCAGGCCTTGGGGTGAGGAGGTTGGCGGGCATTTAAATCGCAGAAGGAGACAGGTGACAATCCCGGGGAAGTCTGCAAGACTTCGCTTATTCAGCCCGCGGTCGACAGGCGCACGAGCCGCCCCAGGCCATGAGGCCAATGCCCCCATCCTTCAGCGTGCGGACACGAGCGCCGTCACCTAGGGGTGAGGTGGGCAAATACCAAAATCGGCCAAAACCTGAAATTGGCGAATAAGAGGGGACGTCATGGGTATTTCCTGTGCGCTTTCAGTCGGGCTGTACCGATGACGGCAGGACCGGTTGTTATCGTCGGCGCGGGCCATGCGGGCTTTCAGCTCGCGGCGTCGCTGCGGCAAAACGGCTTTGACGGGCGCATCGCGCTGATCAATGACGAGGGCCATCTGCCCTATCAGCGGCCGCCGCTGTCAAAGGCCTATCTGAAGGGAACCGGCGGGCCGGACACCCTGATGTTCCGGCCGGAAAAATTCTATCACGACCAGAACGTCGACCTGATCGTCGACCGCGCGGTTTCGATCGACCGCGCGGCGCGCAAGGTTTCGCTCGCCTCCGGCGCACCGCTCGACTACGGCCATCTCGTGCTGGCGACCGGCGCGCGCAATCGCCTGCTCGATATTCCAAATGCCAACCTCGAAGCGGTGCGATATCTGCGCACGCTGGATGAGAGCGAAGCGCTGCGGCACCGGATTGCGGCGGGCCAACGCGTCGTCGTCATCGGCGCCGGCTTTATCGGCCTGGAATTCGCGGCCACCGCGCGGGCAAAAGGCCTCGAGGTGGATGTGATCGAACTCGCCGTCCGCGTGATGGCGCGCGCGGTCACCGCGGAAATCTCGGAATATTTTCAGCTGAAGCACACCGCGGCCGGCATCCGCATCCACCTCGGCGTGCAGGTCACCAGCATCGAGAGCGATGGCGACAAGGTGACCGGCGTCAGCCTCAGCGACGGCCGGCACATCCCGGCGGATCTCGTGGTGGTCGGCGTCGGCGTGTTGCCCAATGTCGAGATCGCGGGGGAAGCCGGCTTGCCGGTGGCCTCCGGGATCATCGTCAACGATCATCTGCTGACGGCGGACCGAACATTTCCGCGATCGGCGACTGCGCGCTCTATGCCAGCCACCGCTTCGGCGGCTCGCTGCGGCTGGAGTCCGTGCAGAACGCCACCGACCACGCGCGCTGCGTTGCGGCGCGGCTGACCGGCAAGAACGAGATCTATGACGGCATGCCGTGGTTCTGGAGCGACCAGGGCCCCGACAAGCTGCAGATGGTGGGCCTGACCACCGGATATGACCGCGTCGTGGTGCGCGGCGACCGCGAGCAGGGCGCGTTCTCCGCGTTCTGCTACAAAGTCCGGGCATCTGGTCGGCATCGAATCCGTCAACCGCGCCGGCGACCACATGTTCGGGCGTCGGTTGCTCGGCGCCAACCGCTCGATCACGCCGGAGCAGGCGGCCGATGCCGGCTTCGACCTGAAGGGCGCGCTGACCTGATTCGAGGGATCGTCAGCGGCGTTCGCCGGGACACTGCGGAGAGAAGCGCATTCACCTCGGCGGCCGTCGGCATCGACGGCCCGGCGCCCATCCGCTGCACGCAGATCGATGCCGCGGCGTTGGCGTAGCCCAGCGCATAGGGAATTGTGTTTCCGCTCGCAAGCTGTGCCGCGAACGCGCCGACAAAGCAGTCGCCGGCGCCGGTGGTGTCGACGGCCTGCACCTTGCGTCCCGGGATCGGCAACGGCTTGCCGTCGATCAGCGCCAGCGCGCCGCGCTCGCCGAGCGTCACGCAAACGATCTTGTCTCCGGTGCCTCAGGGATCGGGCCGCTTCGACGAGGCGGCCATGCTCGTTGCTGCCGGGAAACTCCTTCCCGGCAAGAAAGCCGAGTTCGCTTTCGTTGAGGACGAGGATATCGACGAGATCGAGCAGTTCGGCGCCGCATTCGATCGCCGGCGCCGGATTGAGGATCGTCGTGGCGCCTGCCGCGCGGGCGCGCTGGAAGAAGGCCGCTATCGCGGGCAGGGGAATTTCGAACTGGCTGACCGCGACGTCGTCCTCCGCCAGGGGGACTTCCGCGACGTCGTCGGCATTCAGCATCGCATTGGCGCCGGGCACGACGACGATGGTGTTGTCGGCATCGGCGACGGTGATGATCGCCGTTCCGGTGTGAGCGTAGGCGGTTTCCCTGCACGAGCTGAGATCGATCCCCTGCGCGGCAAGAAACGTCCGCAATTGTTCACCGAACGCATCCGCGCCGAGCCGGCCGATCAGTGTCGTCGCAGCACCGAGTTTCGCCGCCGCTACCGCCTGGTTGGCGCCCTTGCCGCCGGGGAAATAGAGCACTTGCTTGCCCGCAACGGTCTCCCCGATGCGGGGATGCCGCTCAGCGGTCGCGACCACATCCATATTGATGCTGCCGGCGACAAAAACCCGCCCCATATCCATTCCCCTCGCGTAGATTCCTTCTCGGCGCGACCTGAAACTCCTGCATCACGGCTGCGATGTCGGCCAGCGTCGGCAATCCCGCTTCGTTGCCGAGGTGCTGGATCTTATAGGTCGAGGCGGCGCGCGCAAACTCGAAATGGTGCTGCCAGTCCTTCTCGGGATGGGCGAGGTAGGAATAGACATAGGCGCCGTGGAAAACGTCGCCGGCGCCGTTGGTGTCGATGACGCGATGGCGCGGGATCGGCAGTGCCGGCAGCCGCCGCACGGCGCCGGCTCTCGTCGTACCAGAGCAGGCCGTGCTCGCCCATGGTGACGCCGCCGACGCGGCAGCCGCGGCTCTTGAGATAGTCCAGCATCTCTTCGGGCGTCTTGTCCATCTGCTCGCACAGCCGCTCGGCGACGATGGCCACGTCGATGAATTCCAGCAGCTCATGCGTGTTGGTGCGCAGGCCGCCGCCGTCCAGCGAGGTCAGGATGCCGGCCTCGCGGCACAGTTTTGCGTAATGGATCGCGGCATCCGGCTGATGGCCGTCGATATGCAGCACGCGGCAACCCTTCAGGTTCAGGATCGGGAAGGGATGGATGTGCTCGTCGTCGCGGCAGCGCACGATGGCGCGCTTGCCGTCCTTCGGCATGATGAAGGAGAGCGAGGACGTCCTTGACTTTGCGCGGATGGATCGAGATGCCGTATTTCGTCGCCATGTCCTGAAACATCCGCCCGAGCCAGTCATTGGCGACGGTCGCGATCAGGTCCGGCTCGATGCCGAGCTTGGAGCAGCAGAAGGCCGCGGTGACGGCATTGCCGCCGAACGACACCGCATAGTCGGAGGCGACGTGTTTTTCGTCGCCGGTCGGCATGTGGTCGGTGATGAAGGTGACGTCGATATAGGTCTGTCCGATGAAGAGAGCCTGCATTCGCTATCCGTCGTGGGCTGATGGGTTGTCCCGGCCCGGCGCGCTACATTAGCACCGGTTATCGATCGTGTTCGCTGAAATTTATCGCAACCCTGCCGCGTTAATCGCTTGAGATGGCGATGTGAGCGGACTACCACGGTCTCAGGCATCGCCAGCATGCCGCCGATAACGGCGAGCCGGCCTCCGGGGTTCCGGACACGGCCATAAAAGGGAGGGCATGAATGACCGTCTATTCCGGTCCCGTCTTCGACATGGCCGTCAGCCAGTTCAACGTCATCGCCAACCATCTCGAAATCCCGATGGATGAGCGCGACCGCATCCTGATGCCGAAGCGCGCGATCACGGTGTCCTGTCCGATCCACCGCGACGACGGCACGATGGCGGTGTTCGAGGGCTATCGCGTGCAGCATCATCTCACCCTCGGGCCCGACCAAGGGCGGCACGCGCTTTGCGCCGACCGTCGATATCGGCGAAGTCGCGGCGCTGGCGATCTGGATGAGCTGGAAATGCGCGCTCGCCGGCCTGCCCTATGGCGGCGCCAAGGGCGGCGTGACTGTCGATCCGCGCACGCTCTCGCAAGCGCGAACTGGAAGCGCTGTCGCGCCGCTACATGCAGGAGATGATCCCCTTTGTCGGGCCGCATACCGACGTGATGGCGCCCGACATGGGCACCAACGAGCAGGTCATGGCCTGGTTCATGGACACCTATTCCGATGTACCAGGGCCACACCGTCACCGAGATCGTCACCGGCAAACCGGTCGCGTCCGGCGGCACGCTCGGCCGGCGCGAGGCGACCGGCCGCGGCGTGGCGCTATCTCGTCGAGCGCGCGATGAAGCGAGCTGTCGATCAATCCGGACAGCGCCACCGCCGTCATCCAGGGCTTCGGCAATGTCGGCTCCTATGCCGCGCTCGGAGCTGCATCAATACGGGCTGAAGATCATCGGCGGTCAGCGACCACACCGGCGCGCTGCTACGATCCAGGCGGCCTCGATATCCCGGCGCTGATGCGGCACGCGGCACGCACGGCAGCATCGCCGGTTTCTCCAACCGAGCTGCACTTCGATCCCGCGCAGATCCTCACGCTGCCCTGCGACGTGCTGGTGCCGGCGGCGCTGGAGCGCGTGATCGACGCCAAGGTCGCGGAAAACCTGAAATGCCGCATTCTCGCCGAAGGCGCCAACGGACCGACCACGCCGGAAGCGGACGTCGTGCTCGACAAGCGGCGCGACGAGATTTTCGTCATTCCCGACATCCTCTGCAATTCCGGCGGTGTGATCGTCAGCTATTTCGAATGGGTGCAGGACCTGCAGCAACTGTTCTGGGAGGAGGAGGAAGTGACGAGGCGCGAATATCAGCTTCCTCGACCGCGCCTTCGAGACCATGATGAAGCGCGCCAAGCGCCGACAAAATTCCGCACCGGACCGCGGCGATGGCGATCGGCGTCGAAAAGGTCCGCGCCGCCAAGAATACGCGGGGACTGTTCCCGTGATCACAGGTCTCGACCACGTCGTTATTCTCGTCAGCGATATCGAAGCCGGAGCTGCCGCCTACCAGACGCTGTTTGCGCGCGCGCCGTCGTGGCGCAACGGCGACGACGGCGCCGAGCGCGTGATGTTCACGCTCGACAACGTGACGCTCGAACTGATGGCGCCGAGCGGCGACAGCACCAATGCGCGACAAGATACGCAATGTGCTGAAGGAACAGGGCGAGGGCCTGGCGAGCCTCTGCTTCCGCACCAACGACATCGCCAAGATGCATCGCAGGCTGGAGCGGCTGACGCTGAAGCCGGAGCCGGTCGCGGATGCCGAAAGCCGCGATGCGGCCTCCGGCGCGACCCTGTCGTGGAAGCGGACCCGCGCGGCGACCTCCGCCACGCGCGGCGTGCGGATGTTTTTCCTCGAACTGGTGAAAGAGCGCCCGCTGTCGGTGCGGACCACGCCGGCGTCGATCACCTCGATGGACCACGTCGTGGTCTCGACCGCCGATCCCGAGCACGCCGCTGCGCTCTATGGCGCGCGGCTCGGGCTCGACATGGCGCTCGACCGTTCGCATCCCGACTGGGGCCGGCTGATGTTCTTCCGCTGCGGCGATCTGATCGTCGAGGTCGACGCACCGGCCGGGCAAGCATCCCGATGCGGCGCGCGACAGGCTGTGGGGCATGACCTGGCGCGTCGCCGACATCGATGCCACGCGGGCGCGGCTGGTCGCCGCCGGCGTCGACGTCTCGGAGGTGCGCAACGGCCGCAAGCCGGGCACGCGGGTGATGAGGTGAGGAGCGGCACCTGCGGGATTCCGACGCTGCTGCTGGAGCGGACGCCGAAGCCGGCATGACGGGATTCGAGGCACCGCGAGCCGTCGCGTGCGGCTCGCATCGCGCAAGGCGCATGCGCATCATTCTCAAATCCGCCGCGCGTGCTACAGGCGATCTGGCATCAACGAGCGACCGACTTGGCCAAGGCAAAGCGAATCCTGAAATGGCAGCGCGACCCCGAGGGCATGCGGCTGCGCATCCTCGAGGCCGCCAAGCAGGAATTTTCCGCCCACGGCATCGGCGGCGCGCGCGTCGACCGCATCGCGGCAAAGGCCGGCGCCAACAAGCGCATGCTGTATTATCACGTCGGCAACAAGGAGGACCTCTATCTCGCGGTGCTCGAAGGCGCCTACGAAAAGATCCGCGGCGAGGAGCGCGGGCTCGATCTCGAACATCTCGATCCGCCGGAGGCGATCGAGCGGCTGATCGACTTCACCTGGAACTATTTCATCCGCAATCCCGAATTCCTGGCGCTGCTCAACACCGAAAACCTTGCGAAAGCGCGGCATCTGAAGCGCTCGACCAAGGTCAAATCGATGCATTCGCCCTTCGTCGAGATGATCCGCAACGTGGTGAGCCGCGGCGTCGAGAGCGGCGATTTCCGCGTCGCGGTCGATCCGGTGCAGCTCTATATCTCGATCGCCGCGCTCAGCTTCTTCTATCTCTCCAACAGCGCGACGCTGAGCGTGATCTTCGGCCGCGACCTCCTGAAGAAGGAGGCCAGGGACGAGCGGCTCGCGCATATGGTGGCGCTGGTGCTGGCGGCGCTGACCGGCAAATCGACCGCGCTTTCGGCAAGGCCAAGGCGCCGAAACTGCGCGCTCCGGCACATCATACCGTTTGATGTCTGTCGTCCCTGCGAGCGCCGGACTCATACCGCTGCGCGATCTGTGTCAAGCCCCGGAAGCAAAAATAAATCCCTTTCCATTTCCGTAAATCAGAATTATAAGTTTCGCCACCTCATCCCCGAGGAGGGGCGTCGGCCGTCGCCACCGAACGTTGGGATGGGATGCGGTGGACGCGGGCAGCGTCGGGCGTCGTTTGCGCCGGACGAAGCGCTGTCCGCGTACGGCGAAGTCGTGTGGTCCTGGCGCCGCGATGCTGGCGTACGCCGTGACCGCGGATGAGCGCTTATCAATCCCGGCGCATGACGCGGTAATGGCGCGCCGCGACGATATGACGCCACGAAAAACCGCTAGACAGTATTTATCCAACGGGTTAATTTCTGCCCCGAAAAACGATCAACCAGGGAGAGAAACGTGGCCGAGCCCAAGGGCCCAGGAGTCGTATCGAAAGCGCTGAACGCGGCGTGGATTCGGCCGTTTTTGTTCCTGATCTTCATCGTGGTGGCCTGGGATGTGACCATCCGCGCTGTTCCGGATTCCCGCCTATCAAATCCCGGCGCCCGGCGATGTCGTGGCGGTGCTGTGGACCGACTGGCCGGAACTGCTGCGGCAGTCCTGGCCGACCACCTACGCGACCATCTGCGGCTTCCTGCTGTCGGCGCGCGTTCGGCATTCCCGTCGCGATGCTGATCGCGGGATCGAAGACGGTGGAGAGCTACGTCTATCCGCTGCTGGTGTTCTCGCAATCGGTGCCGAAGATCGCGATCGCGCCGCTGTTCGTGGTGTGGTTCGGCTTCGGCATCATCCCGAAAGTGATCTCGGCGTTCCTGCTCGGATTTTTCCCGGTGGTGGTCTCGGCCGTGCAGGGCTTCAAATCGGTCGATCCCGACATGGTCGATCTCGCGCGCGCGATGCAGGGCAGCCGCTTCCAGGTGTTTCTGCGCGGTCAATCTGCCGCATGCGATGCCGGCGATCTTCTCCGGCCTGAAAGTTTCGGTGACGCTCGCCGTGGTCGGCGCCGTGGTCGGCGAATTCGTCGGCTCCAATTCCGGCATCGGCTATGTGCTGCAGCGCTCGATCGGCACCTTCGACCTGCCGACGATGTTCGCGGCGCTGGTGATCCTGGCGCTGCTCGGCGTGGTGCTGTTCTGGATCGTCGACCGGATCGAGCGGTTCGTCATTCCCTGGCATGTCAGCCAGCGCGAGGACATCATTTTCGCCGCGTGAGCGGCGAACAAAAAAAGCGGCCCGCAAAGGGCCGCGACGAAACACCAACGGGAGGATGACATGATGCGATTGATGACGGCGCTTTCGGCAGTGCTGATCGTGGCGGCGCTCGCGGCGGCTCCGGCCGCGGCGGCCGACAAGGTCGTGCTGATGCTGAACTGGTATGTCTATGGCGAGCACGCGCCGTTCTATTACGGCAAGGCCAAGGGCATCTATGCCGCCGAAAACATCGATCTCGAAATCCAGGAAGGCCGCGGCTCGGCGGCGACCACGCAGGCCGTCGCGGCCAAGACCGCCGATTTCGGCTATGTCGACGTGCCCACCATGATGCGCGCCGCCGTCAAGGGCGCGCCGATCATCGCCACCGGCGTGCTGCTGCAGACCAGCCCGATGTCGGCGATGGGTTTTGTCGACAAGAACATCAAGAAGCCCGAGGACATCAAGGGCAAGACGGTGGCGATCACGCCGGCGGATTCGATGACGCAGATCTGGCCGCTGTTCCTGAAGAAGACCGGCCTGAAGGAAAGCGACTTCAAGACGGTCGCCGGCGACGGCCAGACCAAGCTCAACGCCGTCATCAACGGCCAGGCCGATCTGCTGCTCGGCTACGTCATGGACCAGTCGATGAAGATCAAGGACGCCACCGGCAAGGACGTCTATCCGATCAAGTTCGCCGACTACGGCATCAACATGGTCTGCTCCGGCATCGTCGCCAACACCGACTACGTCAAGGCCAATGCCGATCTCGTCAAGCGCTTCATGTCGGCGACCACCAAGGCGGTCGAAGCCGCCGAGAAGGACCCGAAGGCCGCGGCGCAGTCGATCCTCGACGCCAACCCGAAGGGCGGCAAGATCGACACGCTGACGCAGGGCTTTGAGCTGACCATCCCGCTGTACCGGACGCCGGAAACCAAGGGCAAGCGGCCGTTCCAGGTCACCGACCAGAACATGACCGACAGCGTCAATCTGATGGTCGAGTATGGCGGCCTCGATGCCAAGGCCAAGGACAATCCGAAGGCGTTCTACACCAACGACTATCTGCCGAAAAGCGGCTTGCGCTGAATGAGGTCGGCTGAATGAACTCGGCGACACGAATGAACACGGCGCAGACCGAACCAGGCGCGCATCTGCGCGTGGTGTCGGATCGCGCCGCAGCGGCACGCCGGGCATTCAAGCTTTCCGGCGTGTCGAAAACCTACCGGTCGCGCGACGGCGACGTGCCGTCGCTGCGGCCGCTGGATTTCCATATCAACGAAGGCGAGTTCTTTGTCGTGGTCGGCCCGTCCGGCTGCGGCAAGTCCACGCTGCTGAAGATGATCTCCGGGCTGCTGCCGCCGTCGACCGGCGAAATCCTGGTCGAGGGCGAGAAGGTGACGAAACCGCACGGCAATGTCGGCATCGTGTTCCAGAACTCGCTGCTGCTGCCGTGGCGCAACATCCTCTCCAACGTGATGCTGCCGATCGACATGAAGCGGCTGCCGCGCGACAAATATCTGCCGCGCGCCAAGGCGCTGTTGAAGATGGTCGGGCTCGAAGGCTTTGAGAAGAAGCTGCCCTGGCAACTGTCCGGCGGCATGCAGCAGCGCGCCTCGATCTGCCGGGCGCTGGTGCACGATCCCAAGATCATGCTGATGGACGAGCCGTTCGGCGCGCTCGACGCCATGACGCGCGAGCGCATGAATGTCGAGCTGATGCGGATCCAGCGCGAGACCGGCAAGACCGTGCTGCTGATCACGCATTCGATTCCGGAAGCGGTGTTCCTCGCCGACCGCGTGCTGGTCATGACCGAGCGGCCCGGCGCGATCGCCGCGATCTACGACGTGCCGCTGCCGCGCCCGCGTTCGCTCGATGCGATGGCCGATCCGGTCTTCACCGAACTGGTGCAGCGCATCCGCAAGCATTTCTTCACCCAAAGCGCGCTGGATTGAGGCCGGCCATGATGCCGCCGCGCCTCGCCGTGCGCGATATCGCCTTTTTTGAACGGCCGGTGGCGTTTCGCCCGGCCGTTCCGGTTCGGCGCGGTCGTCGATCAACGCCGCGCCGCAGGTTTTCGTGCGCGTCGAGATCGAGGTCGAAGGCAAGGGCGCGTCGGTCGGCGCCAGCGCCGAAATGCTGGTGCCGAAATGGTTCGACAAGCGGCCGCATCTGTCGCCGGAAGAGACCGTCGAGGAATTGCGCCGCTCGCTGCTGATCGCGCGCGAGCTCTATCTGGCGCATCGCGGCTTCGACACGGCGTTCGGCCTGCACGCCGCCTGCATCGCCGCGCAGGTCGAGGCCTGCGCGAAAGAGGACATTCCGCCGCTGGCGGCCGCCTATGGCCCGGCCGAAATCGACAAGGCGATCCTGGATGCGCTGCTGCGCGCGCTCAGCGTCGAATTTCTTCGACGGCATGGTCGGCAATATCGCCGGGATCGATGCGCGGCTGTCGCCGCGATCTGCAGCGACGGCGACATCGCGCAGTTCCTCGCCGGCCGCAAGCGGCTGGAGCGCGTCGCGATCCGGCACACCGTCGGCCTCGACGACACGGTCGAAGGCGAGGGCGGCGTCGCCGATCCGCAAGAAAACACCGGCGCGCGCTATTTCAAGCTCAAGCTGAACGGCGATCCCGACGCATGATGCCGCGCGCCTGATCCGCATCGGCAAGGAACTGGCGACGCTGCCGTACGACTACAAGCGTCACGCTCGATGCCAACGAGCAATATGCCGATCTCGCGGCGCTCGGCGCGCTGGTCGACCGGCTCGACCGCGACAGCGCGCTGAAGCCGATCGCATCAAAGCTGCTCTATATCGAGCAGCCGATGCCGCGCGATATCACGCGGCAATCGCCGCTCGGCGCGCTGGCGCGGCCGCGATTTCATCATCGACGAGGCCGACGATTCCTACGATGCCTTCCCGGCGGCGCGCGCGCTCGGCTATCGCGGCATCTCGTCGAAATCCTGCAAGGGCATCTACAAGTCGATCGTCAATGCGACGCGCGCGGCGAAGTGGAGCGCGGAAGGCGAAAGATTCTTCATCGCCGGCGAGGACCTGACCTGCCAGGCCGGGCTGGCCGTGCAGCAGGACCTCGCGCTCGGCGCCCTGATCGGCGTCACCCATGCCGAGCGCAACGGCCATCATTATGTCGACGGCTTTGCCGACACGCCCGCCGCGGAGGCGCGAGGCGTTCCTGGCCGCGCATCCCGATCTCTACGCCGCGACGGCAACAAGATCCGCCTTGCCGATCCACGACGGCGATCTCCTGACGGGATCGCTGACCGCGCCGGGCTTTGCCACATCGGTGCATCCGGACTGGTCGGCCCTGGCGCCGCTCGCGCCGCCAAAAGCAAGAATACTACAGGAGCAAACACTATGACGACCAAACGCCTCGGCGTGATCATGAACGGCGTCACCGGCCGCATGGGGCTGAACCAGCATCTGATCCGCTCGATCGTCGCCATCCGCGACCAGGGCGGCGTGCTGCTGTCGAACGGCGACCGCATGATGCCCGATCCGATCCTGGTCGGCCGCGACGCCGACAAGGTCGAGCGCTTGCCAAACGTTCAACGTCGCGCGCTGGACCACCGATCTCGACAAGGCGCTGACCGACAAGAACGACACCATCTTCTTCGACGCCGCGACCACGCAGGCGCGGCCGTCGCTGCTGACCAAGGCGATCAATGCCGGCAAGCACGTCTATTGCGAGAAGCCGATCGCGACCAATCTCGATGAAGCGGTGGCGGTCGCTGAAGCTCGCCAACGCCAAGGGCGTCAAGCACGGCACCGTGCAGGACAAGCTGTTCCTGCCGGGCCTGAAGAAGCTGGCGTTCCTGCGCGATTCCGGCTTCTTCGGCCGCATGCTCTCGGTGCGCGGCGAGTTCGGCTATTGGGTGTTCGAAGGCGGCTGGCAGGAGGCGCAGCGGCCGTCGTGGAATTACCGCAGCGAGGACGGCGGCGGCATCATTCTCGACATGGTCTGCCACTGGCGCTACGTGCTCGACAATCTCTTCGGCGAGGTCGAGAGCGTGAGCTGCCTCGGCACCACCGATATCCCCGAGCGCTGGGACGAGAAGGACAAGAAGTACAAGGCGACCGCGGACGATTCCGCCTACGCCACCTTCCGGCTCAAGGGCGGCGTGATCGCGCATATCAACATGTCCTGGGTGACGCGGGTCTATCGCGACGATCTCGTCACCTTCCAGGTCGACGGCACCCACGGCTCGGCGGTGGCGGGCCTACCGATTGCGTGATCCAGGCGCGGCAGGCGACGCCGCGGCCGGTGTGGAATCCGGACGAGAAGCGCATGCACGATTTCTATGCCGACTGGCAGAAGCTGCCGGAGAACGTCGTCTACGACAACGGCTTCAAGGAGCAGTGGGAAATGTTCATCCGCCACGTCTGCGAGGACGCGCCGTACAAGTACACGCTGCTGGAAGGCGCCAAGGGCGTGCAGCTCGCCGAATGCGCGCTGCAGAGCTGGCGCGAGCGGCGCTGGATCGACGTCGCTCCGATCAAGGTCTGAGGAGACAGACCATGAACAAGCCGGTTATGCCGATGTCGTCGCTGTCGCTGAAATTGCCGACGGCGGATCGCTCGATCGAGACCTATCGCCTCGCGGCGTCGCGGACGTTTCCCGCAAAGCTCGAAGGCACGCTGAACCGCGTCGCGTTCTCGGCGGCGCATGTGGTGGCCGATCCGCTGCCGATGTCGATCCGTGGCTGACGGCGGCGATCGACTGGGACAAGACCATCGCCTTCCGCGAGCATGTCTGGGACCTCGGCCTCGGCGTCGCCGAAGCGATGGACACCGCGCAGCGCGGCATGGGGCTGGACTGGCCGACCTCGCTGGAACTGATCCAGCGCTCGGTCGCGGCGGCGAAGGCGAGGGGCAACGCGCTGGTGTTTTCCGGCGCCGGCACCGATCATCTCGCGGCGGAAGACGCCAAAACCATCGACGACGTGATCCGCGCCTATGAGGAGCAGATCGCGGCGGTCGAGAAGGCCGGCGGCCGCATCATCCTGATGGCGTCGCGCGCGCTGGCCAAGCATCGGCCGCAACGCCGACGACTACGCCAAGGTCTATGACCGCGTGCTGTCGCAGGTGCGCGAGCCCGTGATCATCCACTGGCTCGGCGACATGTTCGATCCGGCGCTGGCGAATTACTGGGGCACGCACGACCTCGACAAGGCGATGGACATCGCGGTCGGCATCATCAACGCCAATGCCGCCAAGGTCGACGGCGTCAAGGTCTCGCTGCTCGACAAGCAGCGCGAGATCGACATGCGCCGCCGGCTCGACAAGAACGTGAAGATGTATACCGGCGACGATTTCAACTATGCCGAACTGATCGCCGGCGACGAGCAAGGGCTTTTCGCACGCGCTGCTCGGCATTTTCGATGCCATCGCGCCGGCGGCGTCCTACGCGCTGTCGCGGCTCGCGGCCGGCGACGAGGCCGGCTTCCACGACGTGCTGGGGCCGACGGTGCCGCTGTCGCGCCATATCTTCAAGGCGCCGACGCGCTTCTACAAGACCGGCATCGTGTTCATGGCCTATCTCAACGGCCATCAGGATCATTTCACCATGGTCGGCGGGCAGGAGAGCACGCGCTCGACGCTGCATCTCGCCGAACTGTTCCGGCTGGCCGACAAGGCCGGGCTGCTCGCCAATCCCGAACTGGCGACGCGGCGGATGAAGACGGTGCTGGCCACGCGCGGCATCGAAGCCTGATGCGGGATTTTTCGGCCGATCATCGCTGGCTGTCGCTGAACACGGCGACGGTCCGCAAGCAGGGCGATCTCGTCGCAGATCATCGAGGCCTGCGCGCGGCACGGCATCCGCGCCATCGATCCCTGGCGCGACCAGGTCGCGGCGGTCGGGCTCGATCGCGCGGTGCGCGCGGTGCGCGACGCCGGGCTTGAGCTGTCGGGCTATTGCCGCGGCGGCATGTTCACCGCCGATGCCGCGCATCGCATCGAGGCGCGCGACGACAACCGCCGCGCCGTCGATGAGGCCAAGGCGCTCGGCGCGCCCTGCATCGTGCTGGTCGTCGGCGGCCTGCCGCAATATTCGCGGCCGGGCAGTGCGGCCTCCAAGGATATCGCGCGGCGCGCGGACGCAGGTCGACGACGGCCATCGCCGAGATGCTGGACTATGCGCGAGCAGGCCAACATGCCGCTGGCGATCGAGCCGCTGCATCCGGCCTATGCCGCCGACCGCGCCTGCGTGAACACGACGAAGCAGGCGCTCGACATCTGCGACCGGCTCGATCCGCAGCGCAGCGGCGCGCTCGGCGTCGCGCTCGACGTCTATCACATCTGGTGGGATCCGGAGTTGCTGCGCGCAGATCGCGCGCGCCGGCAAGGATCGCCTGCTGGCGTTTCATGTCTGCGACTGGCTGGTGCCGACCAAGGACATCCTCAACGACCGCGGCATGATGGGCGACGGCGTGATCGACATCAAATCGGTCCGCGCGGCGGTCGAGGCGCAGGGCTTTGCCGGCTATTCCGAGATCGAGATTTTTTCCAACGACTGGTGGGACAAGCCGATGGATGAGGTGCTTGCGGACCTGCATCGAGCGGCACAAGACGGTGGTTTAGGTCTTGTAGGATGGCTTGAGCGCAGCGATACCCATCGATCTGATCGACCGCCGTGATGGGTTCGCTTCGCTCGCCCATTCTACGATCTTGTTCAGCCATTGATCGACCTCGATGGTGAGGCAGGCGCGGCGCAAGACGCCGCTCCCCAGGATGAGGCTTTCAGCTAACCACGCACGGCACGCTCAGAAACCCGCGAAACCGCACCCGGCCGCCGCGCACCGGCGCGCCGTTCAGCGCATAGCCCGGAAACCGCGCCAGAAATCGCGAGATCGCGATCGCGCCTTCCAGCCGCGCCAGCGCCATCCCGGCGCATTGATGCGCGCCGGTGCCGAAGGCGAGATGCCGGTTCGGCGTGCGGCCGACGTCGAGATTTTCGGGATCGGCGAATTGCGCGGGATCGCGGTTGGCGGCGCCGATGCACAGCGTCACCGGCGTGCCGGCGGCAGCGCGATGCCGCCGAGTTCGACCGGCTCGATCGTCATGCGGTTGCCGAGCTGGTTCGAGCTTTCGAACCGCAGCATTTCCTCGACCGCGGTCTTGATCAGATCGGGATGTTCGATCAGCCGCTTCTTCTGGTCGGGATGCTCCGACAGCGCCACCAGCCCGTTGCCGATCAGATTGGTGGTGGTCTCGTGGCCGGCATTGAGCAGGAAGATGCAATTGTGCAGCAATTCCTTTGCGGTCAGCCGCTCGCCATTGTCCTCGCCCTGGATCAGCCGCGTCAGCACGTCGCGCTGGGGATTGCCGGGCTTGGCGCGCCGCCGCTCGACCAGCATTTCGAGATAGGCGAGAAAATCCTTCACCGCCTTGTTGCCGCGCGCAAACACCTCCGGCCTGATCACCGGCTCCAGCGCGCCCAGAATCGCCAGCGACCAGTCGCGCAGCGGCTCGCGCTCGTCATGCGGCACGTCGAGCAGATTGCCGATCACCTCGATCGGGATCGCGGAGGCAAAATCCTCGATCAGGTCGACCTTGCCCTTGGCGGCGAGGCCGTCGAGCAGCCGGTCGACCAGCGCGATCAGGTCGGGCTCCATCGCCGCGATCGCGCGCGGCGACAGCGCGCCCATGATCAGCCGCCGCACCCTGGTGTGCGCCGGCGGGTCGTTGAAGACGAGGCTGGTGGTGTGGTGCTCGTAGAGCAGGCGAGTCGCCGTATTTCGGCAAAAACTCCTTCTTCTTGTCGGAGGAGAACACCTTTGTGTTCTTGTAGGCGGCTGACCAGGTCGTCATAGCGGGTCAGGAACTAGGAGCCGTTCGGCATCCGCTTGACCGGCTCGTTCTCCCGCAGTGCACGATAGGTCGGGTAGGGGTCGGCATAGAATTCCGGCGTCAGTTTTTCGAGGTCGAAACCGGCCGCCAGCTCTCGCGCGTCCGCATTCATGCTGCCATACTCTTTGGTGCAGACCGATATGCCGTTTTTGCTCTTTCGTAAACCGCTGCGCCGTCTACAGTCCCGCACCGAAATACAGTCTCGTCAACCGACTGGAAATGCAAATGCACGCCCGCGCCGACGCACCGCCGAACACTCGGCCGCCTGGCCGGAGGACATTTTTGCGATGCTGCAGCGCTTCGACGTCCGTCAGGTGCCCTATGTGCCGGATGCCGGGCATTCGCAGCTGATCGAGCGCGTGCTGGGCTCGACCATCGATGCGCGGCATTCCGCTGACCACGGAAGAAGAGGGCGTGGCGCTGCTGGCCGGCGCCTGGGCCGGCGGCCAGCGCGGCGTGCTGCTGATGCAGTCGAGCGGCGTCGGCAATTGCATCAACATGTTGTCGCTGACCCAGATTTTCCGCCTGCCGTTCCTGACGCTGGTGACGATGCGCGGCGAATGGGGCGAGTTCAATCCCTGGCAGGTGCCGATGGGATCGAGCACGCAGGCCGTGTTCGAACTGTCGGGCATCAAGGTGCTGCGCGCCAACCATCCGCGACGAAGTCCGCGAGGTCGTCGAGGCCGGCGCCGCGCAGGCCTACAACGCCTGCACGCCGACCGCCGTCCTGCTGTCGCAGCGCCTGATCGGCGCAAAGGTTTTCGTGAAATGAGCAAAGCCAATCTTCTCGACCGCCGCAGCGTCGTTTCCAGCCTGCTGACGGACCGCAAGGACGCCATCGCGATCGGCGGCCTCGGCGCCTCGACCTACGACATGGCCGCCGCCGGCGACCATGACCGCAATTTCTATCTCTGGGGCGCCATGGGCGGCGCCGTCATGATGGGGCTCGGCATCGCGCTGGCGCAGCCGAAGCTGCCGGTGGTCGTGATCACCGGCGACGGCGAAATGCTGATGGGCATGGGCTCGCTCGCCACCGTCGGCCTGCAGAAGCCCGGCAATCTCACCATCGTCGTGCTCGACAATGAGGCCTATGGCGAGACCGGCGGGCAGGCCAGCCATACCGCCGCGGCCGCCGACCTCGTCGGCGTCGCCAAGGCCTGCGGCATCGCCGATGCCAGCGCCATCACGACCATGGCCGAGGTCGAGGCCTTTGCGCCGCTGCAGGACGTCACGAGCGGGCCGCGCTTTGCCAACGTCAAGATCGACGGCGCCAATCTGGAGCGGGTGCTGTCCATGCCGGGACGGCACCTTTATCGTGAACCGCATCCGCGGCTCGCTGGGATTCGCAGCCGATTCTAGCCTCAGATCCGGCTCAAATCAGCCTTGGTGCGGCGCAATAAATTGCCTTGACATTTGACATGGTGAGTGATTACTCACGCGCCCATGTCCACCCTGCGCATGACCAGTGATTTGCGGCGGCAGTTGATTCTGGGCGCCGCCAAGCGGTGCTTCGCCCGCAACGGCTTTGCCGGCACCACGACCAAGAGCGTGGCGGCGGCGGCTGCCATTTCGGAAGGCCTGCTGTTCAAGCATTTTCCGTCCAAGGCCGCGCTTTATGCCGAAATCCTCGCCGAGGAATGCGAGGCCGATCCGGATCTGGCGCATCTGCTTGGGCAGGAGCCGTCGACCGCGACGCTGGTCGAACTGGTCAAGGGCATGGTCGGGCACTTCCTGCAGATCTCCGACGGGCCCGACGAAGAGGAAGCGCAACGCCTCCGGCTGATGACCACCAGCCATCTCGACGACGGCGAATTCGCCCGGCTGCTCTACGCCAAGGTCGGCGACCTGATCGGGCCGGTATTTACCGCCTCGCTCGAACGCGCGGTCGCGGCCGGCGACGCGTCGCGGATCGGCAGCGCGCCGCTCAATCTGTTCTGGTTTGCCCATCACACCGTGCTGATGGCGGCGCTGACGCGGCTGCCGGCCATTCCCTGTCTCGCCTACGGCAACGCGGCCGATCTCGAGCGGCAGCTTTGCCAATTCATCCTCCGCGGCATCGGACTTAACGAAGCCGCAATCGCTTCCCATCTGGACCGCGCGCTGTCGCCGAATTCGGGACAATCGGTAACCGCAGAAAGTGCATGACATGAATATCGCGACCGAAGCCAATATCTCGGGCAAGCCGATCGCCGACAAGCCGCGCAAGCGGCCGGTCCGGATGATGCGCTGGTTCATCATCGTCGGGCTGTGGCTGGCGCTGCTGGTCGGCGGGCTGGTCGGCTTCAACGCCTTCCGCAGCAACATGATCGCGC
Source organism: uncultured Actinomycetota bacterium (assembly GCA_963836215.1). Taxonomy (GTDB): domain Bacteria; phylum Actinomycetota; class Actinomycetes; order Streptomycetales; family Streptomycetaceae; genus Streptomyces. The sequence goes on along the minus strand of CAWIIU010000005.1, from coordinate 17,968 downwards.
AGTTCTTCGCCAACAACAAGCCGCCGCCGGCGAGCGTCACCGTTGCGGAGGCGAAGTCCGAAGTGATTCCGAACCTGCTGACCGCGGTCGGCGATCTCGCCGCCGTGCATCAGGTCAACGTCACCTCCGACGTCAACGGGCGCATCACCGACATCATGTTCACCGCCGGCGCCAGCGTGAAGGCGGGCACGCCGCTGGTGCAGTTGTTCGACGGCCCCGAGCAGGCCGATCTCGCCAGCTTCAAGGCGCAGGCCACGGTGGCGCAGCTGTCGCTGGATCGCGCCAAGCAGCTTGCCGTCGCGCCAGTTCGGGCCGCAGGCGACGGTCGACCAGGCGCAGGCGGCGTTCGACCAGGCCAATGCCGGCATCGCCAAGACCGAGGCCATCATCTCGCAGAAGCTGGTGCGCGCGCCGTTCGACGGCGAACTCGGCGTCCGCCAGGTCGAGGTCGGCCAGTACCTCACCGCGGGCACGCAGATCGTGTCGCTGACCGATCTGTCGATGCTCTACGCCAACTTCACGATGACGGAAAAGGACAGCGGCCAGCTCAAGGTCGGGCAGACCGTCCGCATCAAGGTCGACGCCTATCCGGGCAGGACCTTCGAAGGCAAGATCACCACGATCGAGCCGCAGATCGCGACCGACACGCGCAACATCCGCGTGCAGGCGACGATCGCCAACCCCGACAGCATCCTCAAGCCCGGCATGTTCGCGACCACCACGGTGGTGCTGCCGGACAAGCCGGCGGTCGTCACCGTTCCGGAAACGGCGGTCGACTACACGCTCTACGGCGATTCCGTCTTCCTGATCACCGAGAAGAAGGAGGACGACGGCAAGACCAGCCTGACCGCGGTGCGCACCTTCGTGCAGACCGGCAACCGGATCGAGGGACGCGCCGAGATCCTCAAGGGCTGAAGCCCGGCGATCGCGTGGTCGCGGTCGGCCAGCTCAAGCTGCAATCGGGCGCGGCCGTGACGATCTCGACCGATCCGGCGCCGCCGATTCCGGCGAAGCCGCCGCGCTACTGAGACCGATCCGCAAGGCCGCAGCGATTCGGCATCGGTCTCGAGACGAGACCGTGCCCGATCGTGACTTACCGAGACACCTGCGATGGCCTTCACCGATATCTTCATCAGGCGGCCGGTGCTGGCGGTCGTCGTCAGCCTGCTGATCCTGCTGATCGGCCTGCGGGCCGCCACCAGCCTGCCGATCCGGCAGTATCCGAAGCTGTCGAACACGGTGATCAACGTCACCACCGTCTATCCCGGCGCGTCGGCCGAGCTGATCCAGGGCTTCATCACCACGCCGATCGAGCAGGCGGTCGCCTCCGCCGAAGGCATCGACTACATGACCTCGTCCTCGGTCCAGGGCACCAGCACGATCCAGGTCTACGTCAAGCTGAACTTCGACCCGAACCAGGCGCTGACCGACGTCCTGGCCAAGGTGCAACTCGGTCAAATACCTGATCCCGAAGGAATCCAACGACCCGATCGTCATCAAGACCGACCGGCCAGACCACGGCGGTCATGTATCTCGGCTTCTCCAGCGAGGAGCTGTCGGGCTCGGCGATCTCCGACTATCTGACGCGCGTGGTGCAGCCGCTGCTGGCGACGGTCGACGGCGTCGCCTCGGCCGACATCCTCGGCGGCCAGACCTTTGCGATGCGGCTCTGGCTCGATCCGGTCACGCATGGCCGGCGCGCGGCATCTCGCCGACCGACGTCGCGGCGGCGATCGCGCGCCAACAACTTCCAGTCGGCGGCCGGCCAGGCCAAGGGCTACTTCACCGTCTCCAACGTCGCGGCCAACACCGATCTGCAGCAACATCGACCAGTTCAAGCGCATGATCGTCAAGGCCAAGGACGGCGGCTTCGTGCGGCTGGAGGACATCGCCACCGTCGAACTCGGCGGCGCAAAGCACGGACGCCAGCGTCGCGTTGAACGGCCAGCACGCGGTCTTCATCGGCGTGCAGGCGACGCCGCACGGCAACCCGCTGACGCTCGTCAAGGGCGTGCGCGCGCTGTTGCCGGAACTCGAGCGCAACCTGCCGCCGTCGATGAAGATGAAGGTGGCCTACGATTCGACCAAGTTCATCCAGTCCTCGATCGACGAGGTGGAGAACACGCTGATCGAGGCGGTGCTGCATCGTCGTCGTGGTGATCTTCCTGTTCCTCGGCATCGTTCCGCTCGGTGATCATCCCGGTCGTCACCATCCCGCTGTCGCTGATCGGCGTCTGCATCCTGATGCTGGCCCTCGGCTTCAGCCTCAACCTGCTGACCCTGCTGGCCATGGTGCTGGCGATCGGCCTGGTGGTCGACGACGCCATCGTGGTGGTGGAGAACATCCACCGCCATCATCGAGGAGGGCAAGACGCCGGTGCAGGCGGCGCTGCTCGGCGCGCGCGAGATCGCCGGGCCGGTCATCTCGATGACCATCACGCTGGCCGCGGTCTATGCGCCGATCGGCTTCCTCGGCGGCCTCACCGGCACGCTGTTCCGCGAATTCGCCTTCACGCTGGCGGGCGCGGTGATCATCTCCGGCGTCGTCGCGCTGACGCTGTCGCCGATGATGTGCTCGGTGCTGCTCAAGAGCGCGGAAGCAGGGGCGGTTCGCCAAGCTGGTCGACCGCGTGTTCGGCGCGATGACGCGCTGGTACGGCCGGCGGCTCGACCGCTCGCTCGACTACCGCCCGGTCACCGGCCTGTTCGCCGTCGACGATCCTCGGTCTCGTCGGCTTCCTGTACATGCACACGCGAAGGAGCTGGCGCCGGAGGAGGACCAGGGCATCGTGTTCGCGCTGACCAAGGCGCCGCAATACGCCAACCTCGACTACCTCGACTTCTACGGCGAGCAGCTCGACAAGGCGTTCGCCGAGCTTCCCCGAGACCGACCTGCGCTTCGTCGTCAACGGCATCAACGGCCCGCAGCAACGGCATCGCCGGCATGATGCTGAAGCCCTGGGACGAGCGCAAGCGCTCGTCGATCAAGCTGAAGCCGCTGGTGCAGGCGAAGCTCAACAAGATCGCCGGCATGCAGGCCTTCGCCTTCAACCTGCCGCCGCTGCCCGGCGGGACCGGCGGCCTGCCGGTGCAGATGGTGATCAGCTCGCACCGGCGGCTTCCAGGCGGTCTACGAGCAGATGGAGAAGCTCAAGGACGCCGCGCGCAAGAGCGGCCTGTTCATCGTCGCCGACAGCGACCTCGCCTTCAACCAGCCGGTGGTGCGGGTCAACGATCGACCGCGCCAAGGCCAACGACCTCGGCATCACCATGGCAGCGATCGGCGACACGCTGGCGACGCTGGTCGGCGGCAACTACGTCAACCGCTTCAACCTCGACGGCCGCTCCTACGAGGTGATCCCGCAGGTGCCGCGCGCGCAGCGGCTGACGCCGGAAGCGCTCGGCGAGTACTACGTGAAGACCGCACCGGCGCAGCTGGTGCCGCTGTCGACCGTGGTCTCGATCGAGACCGGACCGACCCCAACGCGCTGACCCAGTACAACCAGCTCAACTCGGCGACCTTCTAGGCGGTGCCGATGCCGGGCGTCACCATGGGCCAGGCGGTCGATTTCCTCGAGAGGCGAGGCCAAGAAGCTGCCGGCCGGCTTCAGCCACGACTACCTGTCGGATTCGCGGCAATACGTGCACGAGGGCAACCAGCTCGCGTCACCTTCGGCTTCGCGCTGATCATCATCTTCCTGGTGCTGGCGGCGCAGTTCGAGAGCCTGCGCGATCCGCTCGTGATCCTGGTCAGCGTGCCGATGTCGATCTGCGGCGCGCTGATCCCGCTGTTCTTCGGCCTGGCGACGCATGAACATCTACACCCAGGTCGGCCTGGTGACGCTGATCGGCCTGATCAGCAAGCACGGCATCCTGATGGTCGAGTTCGCCAACGAGCTGCAGCGCAACGAAGGCCTCGACCGGCGCGCGGCGATCGAGCAGGCGGCGCGCGGTCCGGCTGCGCCCGATCCTGATGACCACGGCGGCGATGGTGGTCGGGCCTGGTCCCGCTGCTGACCGCGACCGGCGCCGGCGCCGCGAGCCGCTTCGCGATCGGCCTCGTCGTCGTCGCCGGCATGTCGATCGGCACGCTGTTCACGCTGTTCGTGCTGCCGGCGGTCTATGTCTGGTGGCGACCGACCACCGCGCCAATCTGGAGTCCGAGCGGACCAAGGAGATCGCCGATTTCGATCTCGGCACCAAGGGGCTCAAGACGACCTGAGCCCGGCGTTCGGGCGGCGGCCCTGGCCGCCGTCGTTTGACATGTTCATGACGGCGCGGATCGCCGGACTGTGCTGCGTTGCAGCGGAGACAAGTTCCGCCGTTCTTGCTAGTTTGGCCGGGATGAACGTTCCCTTCCTTCCGATCCGCCCGAATGCTCGGTGCCCGCGGCCCGTCCGCGGCCGCCGGTAGTATCCCGCATGGCCGCGACCATTCTCTTTGTCGATGACGAGCCCGATCTCGAGGCTCTGGTGCTGGAAAAATTTCGCCGGCAGATCCGCGACGGCGCGGTGACCTTCGTGTTCGCCCGTGACGGGATCGAGGCGTTGCAATCCATCGAGACGCATCCTGATGTCGACATGGTGGTATCCGACATCAACATGCCCAGGATGGACGGGCTGTCGCTGCTGGCAAAGCTGCAGGAAGCCGACGACAGGAAATCGACCATCATCGTCTCCGCCTATGGCGACATGAGCAATATCCGCACCGCGATGAACCGCGGCGCGTTCGACTTCCTGACCAAGCCGATCGATTTCGACGATCTCGAAGCAACCATCGACAAGACCATCCGCCATGTCGAGCTGCTGCGCGAGGCGCGGCGGCGCCAGGCCGAGGCCGAGCGCGCGCACGCCTCGCTGTCCCGCTATTTCTCGCCGCAGATCGCGAGCCGTCTTGCCTCCGATGTCGAAGGCAACGGCATGGAAGTGCATCGCCGCGATGTCGCTGCCATTTTCACCGATATCACCGGCTTCACCTCGCTGGTCGAAACTGCGGAGCCGGACGTGCTGAGCGCACTGCTCAACGAGTATGTGGCCGGCATGACCGACATCGTGTTCGCCCACGAAGGCACGGTCGCAAAGATCATCGGCGATGCGATCCAGATTCTGTTCAATGCGCCGGGCGACCAACCCGACTACGCGACGCGCGCGGTCGCCTGCGCCCACGATCTCGACGCTTGGGCGGAGGGATTTCGCGTGCGCTGGAAGGCCAAGGGTGTGAGTTTTGGAGCGACGCGGATCGGCGTGCATGCCGGGCCGGCGCTGGTCGGCAATTTCGGCGGCAGCCGCTTCTTCGATTACACTGCCTATGGCGACACCATCAACACCGCGGCGCGGCTGGAGGCCGTAACAAGCATCTCGGCACGCGCATCTGCGTCAGCGCCGCCGTTGCCGACGCCGCCGAGGGATTTACCGGCCGGCCGGTCGGCGACATCGTGTTGCGCGGGCGGAGCGAGCCGCTGCGCACCTTCGAGCCGTTGCCGGCGGCGTTTCGAGACACCGGCGACTACGCAATATTCAGAGGCTTTTGCGAAGCTGGAAGCGGGCGATGCCACGGCGATGCCGGCTTTTGCCGCGCTGGTCGGGCAGCACGCCGGTGATCCGCTGGCCGGCTTTCACCTCAAGCGGTTGCTCAACGGCGCCAAGGGCGTCCGCATGCAACTGGAATAAGAACCAACAAGAAGACGGGAGCAGAAATGACCAGCGACTTTTCAGCCGGCAATTACCGGTTCATTCCGGCGGTGTTTCAATATTCGGCCGGCGCCGCAGCCAGTCCCGGGCTACGAGATCGAGCGGGTGCGCTTCGACAAGCTGCCGCCGCTGGCCGAAGGCTTTGCGCGCATCGCCGAATACATCAAGGCAGCGGGCCGGCCGCTGACCTCATTCTGCGCCTGCGAGCTGCGTTCGCCCGCCGCGTTCACCGACGAAGGATTTCGGAATTTCAACCTGCACTACGTCAAGACGCTCGCCGAATGGGGGGTGTATGACGGCAAGACCAATCCGGTGGCGCGCAGCAATGTCTGTCCCGAGATCGATCCGCCGAAGGAGCCGTCGTTCTACGCCTTTTCGTTCACGCGCCCGAGCCCAGACACCTCGCCGACGTTTTGATCGCCGGCAGCGGCGAGGCGCGGGAGGGCGGGCGACCTATGCCGAGCGCACCGTGCGTTATCGCGACCTCAGCCCTGACGGCATCAGGGAAAAGGTCCGTCACGTCGTCGGCGCCATGGAAAGCCGCATGGGCGAATTCAGCTTCGGCTGGAAGGACGCCACCGCGGCACAGACCTACAGCGTGCACGACTTTCACCATGCCTTTGCCGATGAACTGGTCCGCCGCGGCGCGGCGCGCTCGGGCCTGACCTGGCACTTTGCCCGGCCGCCGGTAATCGACCTCGAATACGAGATGGATTGCCGGCGGGTGCTGCGCGAGGTGGTGATCTAGAGTGCTCGAACAAGAGAGCGAGATGACGATTTGAAGAAAAGTCATCTCGCTCCAGCGTCGCGTACCGCAGGTCTATTCTTCGGTAGGTCCGGGCATGGCGTGCCGAAGCCGCTGGGCTTCGCGCCAGACTTCGCGAGCCTCTTTCCAACGTGAGCGATTCGGTTGCGACGTGCAGGATCATGATCGTGACCATGGCTACTGACCGCCTCTGACAAACAGGCGTTCGATTTCGCGCTCTGCGTCATCCGTCAGCCTGTCGAGCCCGCGACTGGCAATGTACTGCTTGACGGCGCGATCAGCCCGGCGCTGACGCGATACGATTTGAACGCGCAACAATCGGGTGAAGAAGGAAGGTCTTTTCGTCGGGGTAGAAGCCAGACCCCAGTAGTTAGAACATTCGCCATAGGAGGCTCCTTTGCGGAGTGTTGTCCTTGGGTCGAATTTCCTTCCTGATTCGAAGATAGGCATTCGCACCGGCTATTGCGAGTTCAAACCGCGCGCATCGTGCATCAAATTTCGACGCCAATACTTAGTTGCGTGAAGCAGATTATTGCCGCATCAAATACAAAAGCTTGGCGGCTTTCGTGAAATAATCCGCAAGGGAATCGGTTCTGACATGGTGGATTTCATGCCGCTTATGCCGGCAAGGCGCAGGAGTTAATCGTGAGCGCCAATAAAGCGATCAAACTTGCGGTGATCGGACGTGGCCTGATCGGGTCGGCGGCTGCGCGACATCTGTCCAAATGGGCCATGATGTTGCACTGATCGGGCCCGATGAGCCGGCAGATTATTCGCGCCATAGCGGCGTCTTTGGAAGCCACTACGATGAGGGCCGTATCACGCGGAGTTTCGATTCGCACCCATTTTGGAGGCAAGTGAACCGCGCTGCGATTTCGCGCTATGGCGAGATTTCAGCGGAAAGCGGTGTGGAATTCTACCGCGAAGTCGGTGTGCTTCATGTTGGCCCTGGCGAAACGCACTGATATCGCTTCGGTTGGCAAAATCGCCGCTGAGGCCGGGATTCTCTGTGAAGCCTATGATGATACGGGGCTCGCGGAGCGATTTCCGTTTCTGCGATCAACGGCGGGAATGCAGGGGTATTTCGAGCCGCGGAATGCCGGATACATCAGCCCGCGCCGCCTGGTCCGGGCGCAGACGATCGCGGCGGAGCGCGCCGGGGCGCGGATCATCGACGAACCTGCTCTGGGGATTTCGGAAAGCGGCTCCGGTGTGACGATCCGGACGAGATCGGGCAGTGTCGAGGCCGAGCGTGTTCTCGTTGCGGCAGGCGGGCATACCCAATCTCTGCTCGGTCTATCATTGGGCTTTACGGTCTATGCGCGTACCGTGGCGATGTTTCGGCTTGGTGCGGCGGAGGTTCAACGCCTGGCCGGAATGCCGTCGATGCGTTGTCTCGGGCCCAAGGGCGAGAATCCCTATATCCTGCCGCCGATCCCCTATCCGGACGGCCAAACCTGGTTGAAGCTCGGCGGTGATCCGGTCGATCTTCCGCTCGAAAGCGAGGCGGATATCAAGGACTGGTTCCGATCGGGCGGATCGATTGAGGTTGCCGATGGGCTTCAAAAGCAAATCCTTGACCGTATTCGCGACCTCAATTTCGAAGAACGCCGCGTCGTGCCTTGCATGACCACCTTTGGCGACAGCGGGCCTGCCCTGCATCGGTCCGCTTTCGCAGCGCGTCGCGGTTGCATTCGGCTGCTACGGCAAGAGCGCGAAATGTTCGGACGAATTGGGTCGGTTAGGTGCCATGGCGCTGCTCGGTGAGGTCACAGCCAGAGCTCGCACCCTGACTGGGTTTTGTCGGTTCTTCTGCCTAGCGCTCGCGCGGATCGAGCGCGTCGCGCAGGCCGTCGCCGAGCAGGTTGAACGACAGCACGAGCGAGGAAGATCGCCAGGCCCGGCCAGATCGCCATCCACGGCGCGTTGCTCGAGGAAGCGCTGCGCCGCGTTGAGCATGCTGCCCCAGGACGGCGCCGGCGGCTGCTGGCCGAGGCCGAGGAACGACAGGCTGGCCTCGGCGATGATCGCGGCGGCGATCGCCAGCGTCGCCTGCACCAGCAGCGGCGGCAGGATGTTGGGCAGGATGTGGAGCAGCGCGATGCGCCAGCGCGGATTGCCGATCGCGCGCGCGGCCTCGACGTAATCCTCGACCTTGACGCCATCACCTGGCCGCGCGTCAGCCGGACGAAGATCGGCGTCGCCGTGATGCCGATCGCGATCATCGCATTGCCGAGGCTCGGGCCGAGGAACGCGGCGAGCGCGATCGCCAGGATCAGGAACGGGCACGCCAGCATGGCGTCGGTGATGCGGCTGATCAGCGCGTCGATCCAGCCGCCGAGATAGCCCGGCGAGCAGGCCGAGCGGCACGCCGATCGCCGAGCGCGATCGCCGACCGAGATCGACGCCGGCCAGCAGCGAGGCGCGCGCGCCGTAGATGACGCGCGCGAGCATGTCGCGGCCGAGCTCGTCGGTGCCGAACCAGTGCAGCGCCGAGGGCGGCTTGCGCACCGAGCGACCAGCTGGTCGCGATCGGATCGTAGGGCGCGATCAGCGGCGCGAACAGCGCGAGCAGCGATGAACAGCGCGATGACGACCAGGCCGACCACCGCGCCCTTGCGCTTGCACAGCCGGCGCAGCGCGCGCCGCGCCGGGCTCTCCAGTTCGTCGGCGGCGATGGTCGGAACGGTGCCGAGGGCGGCGTCGGTCATGCGCTCAAGCCCTCAGCCGCGGGTTGACGAGGATGTAGGCGATGTCGGCGAGCAGGTTCAGCAGTGATGTAGGTCGTCGCCGTGACCAGCACGACGCCCTGCACCACCGCGTAGTCGCGGTTGAACACCGCATCGACGATCAGCTTGCCGAAGCCCGGGATGGAGAAGATCTGCTCGGTCAGCACCGCGCCCGACAGCAGCGTGCCGAGCTCGAGCGCGCCGAGCGTGATCACCGGCGTCAGCGCGTTGCGCATCGCGTGCTTGAGGATCGACCGAGCGCTCGGGCAGGCCCTTGGCGCGCGCGGTGCGGACGTAGTCGCTTTCCAGCACCTGCAGCATGGCGCTGCGCGTGTGCCGCATCAGGACCGCGGCGATCGCGTTGCCGAGCACGAAGGCCGGCATGATGGTGGAGGCGAGGCTGGCGCGCCAGTTCTCGGACGAGCGGCACATAGCCCGAGGCCGGCAGCCAGCCGAGCTGCACCGAGAACAGGAAGATCAGCATGATGCCGAGCCAGAAATTCGGCGTCGAGATGCCCCACAGCGCGAACACGTTGGCGCCGTAGTCCCACGCCGTGCCCTTCTTCACCGCCGAGATGATGCCGGCGGGGATGCCGATCAGGAGCGCGATCACGATCGCCATCGAGGCGAGCTGCAGCGTGACCGGCAGCTTCTGCGCGATCAGCTCGAGCACCGGCACCTTGATGCGCAGCGACTCGCCGAGATCGCCGGTGCAGCACGCCCTTGACCCAGTAGACGTATTGCACCGGCATCGGCTGATCGAGCCGGTATTGCTGCGCGGATCTGCGCGATCACGTCGGGATCGCGCTCCTCGCCGGCCATGACCAGCGCCGGATCGCCGGGCAGCAGCTGCTGCAGCGAGAAGATCAGGACCGACACGAAGAACAGCGTCGGGATGAGCTGCAGCAGGCGCTTGCCGAGGAAGCGTCAGCATGGCGTCGCTCGACCTGCTGCGGGGATAGCGGAGGTCGCAGCGCTCGGTCACGCTCACTTCAGCTTCAGCCCGACCACGCGCACCAGGCCGTCCGGCATCTGCTTGTAGCCTTCGAGCTTGGTGGTGTGCGCGATCAGCACCCGGCGGTGATAGAGGTAGATGATCGGCTTCGTCCTTCAGGACGCTTTGCGCGAGCTTCTCGTAGATCGCCTTGCGCTGCGCCGGGTCGGTGACGAGGCGCGCCGTCGTCGAGCACCTTGTCGACTTCGGGATTGCAGTAGCGCGCCGTAGTTCTGCGGCGCCTTGCGTCTTGAGGAAGATGTAGGATGTTGCCGTCGGGATCGGTGCGGCCGCTCCAGGCCGAGCAGATAGGCCTGGAACTCGCCGGCCTCGGCCTGCTTCAGCGAGGTCGCGAACTCGGTGACGCGGATCTTCATGTCGAAGCCGGCCTCGGCCGCCATCGACTGGATCACCTGCGCGACCTGCCTCGGCTTCCGGCGCCGTTCGGCACCATGAAGTCGACGCTGATCGGGCGTCGTGACGCCGGCTTCCTTCAGCAGCGCCTTGGCCTTGGCGACGTCGCGCTTCGGCACCGGAAACGCCTTCTGGTAATAGGGATGCTCCGGGCTGACCCACTGGTTGCCGGGCACGAACTCGCCGTTGAACACCACCTGGTTGATGCGCCTCGCGGTCGATCGCCAGGTCGAGCGCCTGGCGCACCTTCGCGGACTGGCCGAGCGGCGCCCTTGGCCTTGTCGCTTGCCGACATTGATGGTGATGCCCTGATAGCCGAGCTCGATGCGCGGTCGACGAGCTTCAGCTTCGGGATCGGCGCGCATCTCCTTGATGTCGGTCGCGAGCACGCGCTCGATCAGGTCGAGGCTGCCGGACTTGCAGGTTGGCGAGCCGCACGGTGGCGTCGACGATCGGCAGATAGACGATGCGGTCGATGTGGACGTTGTCCTTGTTCCAGTAGTCGGCGAATTTCTCGAACGACGATGCGGTCCTGCTGCACGCGCTCGACGAACTTGTAGGGCCCGGCGCAGACCGGCTTCAGGCCGAACTTGTCGCCGGCCTCCTTCGCCGCCTTCGGCGACACCATCATGCCGGCGCGGTCGGTGAGCTGCGCGATCAGCGGCGAGAACGGCGCCTTCAGCACCAGCTTGATGGTCAGCGGATCGACCACCTCGACCTGGTCGACGCGCGGCGAGCTCCGGCTTGCGGAACGAGCCCTGCATGGTCAGGTGGCGCTCGAGCGAGTACTTCGCGGCCTCGGCGTCGAACGGCTCGCCGTCGTGGAATTTCACGCCCGGGCGCAGCTTGATGGTGACCGCCTTGCCGTCGGCCGAGGTCTCGTGCGACAGCGCGAGCTGCGGCACGATGTTGAGCTTCTCGTCGATGTCGAACAGCTTGTCGCAGAACGACGGCGAACACGATGCGGCCGACATAGGTGCGCGCCAGCGTCGGGTCGAGCACGTCGGGGTCCTCGGCGAGGCCGATGCGCAGCGTGGTCTGGGCCTGGACGCTCGCCTCGAACGACAGCAGCAAGCGCCGCCGCGGTCGACTGCCAAACGCAAGATTTTCATCGCACCGCTCCCCATATCTCGATTACACTGCTGTCGGTCGTGTCCCTGACTATATCAACCCCGGCACGAGCGCGCACCTTCCGCTCCGCCGCTGAAGGCCGCGACCAGTCGTTCCAGCGCCGGCGAAAAGCCGCCGTCGGCGGGAACGATGCCGTCAGGCGGCGGCAGTTCCGCCAGCGATGGCAGGCGGCGGCGTGGCCGCCGGCGTCGGCGAGCAGCTGCGGCCGCTCGATGCGGCAGCGCTCGATCACATAGGGGCAGCGCGTGTGGAAGTGGCAGCCGGACGGCGGATTGAGCGGGCTCGGCATGTCGCCCTGCAGCATGATGCGGCTGCGCCTGGCCTGCGGCTCCGGCACCGGGATCGCCGACAGCAGCGCGCGGGTGTAGGGATGGCGCGGCGCGGCGAACAGCGCCTCGCGCGTCGGCGGTCTCGACGATGCGGCCGAGATACATCACCGCGACGCGGTCGGCGATGTGCTTCACCACCGCGAGATCGTGCGAGATGAAGATGTAGGCGAGGCCGAGCCGGCGCTGCAGGTCGCGCAGCAGGTTGAGCATCTGCGCCCGGATCGAGACGTCGAGCGCCGACACCGGCTCGTCGCAGACGATCAGCTTCGGCTCGACCGCCAGCGCGCGGGCGATGGCGATGCGCTGGCGCTGGCCGCCGGAGAATTCGTGCGGATAGCGGCGCGCGAAGCGCGGCTCCAGCCCGACCAGCCGCAGCAGCTCGGCGACGCGCTCGCGGCGCCGCGCCGGCGGCACCAGATCGTGCAGCGCCAGCGGCTCGGCCAGCATCTGGCCGACCGTCATGCGCGGATTGAGCGAGGCGTACGGGTCCTGGAAGATGATCTGCACGTCGCGGCGGAAGGCGCGCAGCTCGTTGGCGTCGACAGCGCGAGCAGGTCGCGGCCCTCGAAGCGCACGCGTGCCGGCGTCGGCTCGATCAGGCGCAGCACCAGCCGGCCGACGGTCGACTTGCCGCAGCCGGACTCGCCGACCAGCGCCAGCGTCTCGCCGGCCTCGACGCGTGAAGCTGACGCCGTCGACCGCCTTCACGATCGCGGTCGGCGCGGCCGAACACCGAGCGCTCGCGCGACGAAATGCTTGACCAGGTCCTTCGACCTCGAGCAGCGCGGTCACGACACCAGCCTCTCCAGCGGCGCCTTGATGCAGCGCGACCAGTGGCCGGGGCTGATCGTCGACCAGCGGCGGCGGCGCTGCGATGCAGATGTCGCCGACGAACGGGCAGCGCGGGGCGAAGCGGCAGCCGGGCGGCGGCGTCGGTCATGTTCGGCACCATGCCCTCGATGGCCGCGAGAGCGTCGGCGCGGCGGTCGAGCCGCGGGATCGAGCCGAGCAGGCCGACCGTGTAGGGATGCTGCGGGTCGGCGAACAGCTCGTCGACCGGCGCGCGCTCGACGATCTCGCCGGCATACATCACCGCGACCTCGTCGCAGACCTCGGCGACCACGCCGAGGTCGTGGGTGATCAGGATGATGGCGGCGCCGCTCGTCGGCCTTCAGCTCGCGCATCAGGTCGAGGATCTGCGCCTGGATGGTGACGTCGAGCGCCGTGGTCGGCTCGTCGGCGATCAGCAGCTGCGGGATCGCAGGCCAGCGCCATCGCGATCATCACGCGCTGGCGCATGCCGCCCGAGAGCTTGTGCGGATAGTCGTCGAGGCGCTCGCTCGGGCGAGGGGATGCGCACGCGGCGCAGCAGCTCGATCGCGCGCTCGCGCGCCTGCGCGCCGCGAGCCGCCGCGATGGCGCAGGATGCGTCTCGGCGATCTGGTCGCCGATCGTGAAGCTCGGATTGAGCGAGGTCATCGGCTCCTGGAAGATCATCGCCAGCCGGTTGCCGCGCAGGTCGCGCAGCGTCTGCGTCGGGCACGTCGAGCAGGTCGAGGCCGTCGAAGCGGATCGAGCCGGAGACCTCGCGCGCGAGCTTCGGCAGCAGGCCCATGATCGGCAGCGAGGTGACGCTCTTGCCGCAGCCGGATTCGCCGACGATGCCGAGCGTGCGGCCGCGCGCGACGCTGAGAGTCGACGCCGTCGACCGCGTGCGTGTGCGGCCGTCGTCGCCGTGGAAGACGACGCGCAGATCCTCGATCTCGAGCAGCGGGGCCGTCGGCTCATTTCTGGCCTCCGCGATGCGAGCTTGGCGATGCCGGCGTCGATGCTCGCGCGGTCGGTGATGCCGGCCGGTTGCGCGCGGCTCGGCAGGAACTGGCGGAAATGCACCCAGCGCTCGCGGCTGACCTGCTTCGAGCCGCGTCGAGCTCGGCGAGCGGATCGGCGTGGTCGTCGACGCGCAGGTCGAGCATCGGACCATTCCTCCTCGCCGTGGATCAGCAGCGCCGCCGATTGCTTGCCGCGCTTGTCGCCGCCTGCCGCCTCGCCGGCCTGCATCGCCGCGATCAGGCGGCGCGCGAACGGCAGCGTCGCGTTCGGCGACGTAGGCCTGCGCGGTGTCGTCGAGCACCCGCGCGCCGGCCAGCATGTTGCCGGCGATCGAGAAGCCGTCGCCGCTCGATGTGCCCGCACCAGTCGACGCAGTCGCGCCGGTATGCGCGGCGATGCGGCCGTTGCGCATCCATGATGTGCAGCTGCCGCTGTCGCGGCCGTCGTCGGCTGGCGTCAGCGATGTCGACGATCGTCGCGCGGCGCTCGCGCCCGTCGCGCAGCAGCTTCAAGCCGTCGATGCCGTAGAACGGATTGACGAGCGCCTGCGTCGCGATCGCGCCGACGCCGGCGGCGATATGCGGCACGCGCGCGCCGACCGCGAAGAACTTGGTCGCGACCGCGATGCCGAACTGGCCGGTCGCTGGATCGCGGGCGATGATCGACCAGGTCATCTTGCTGCGCTCTTACCGTCCGGCCGCGTAGCCCTGCATGCCGCGCGGATTGGCGGCGGCGCGGCGGCGGCGGCCGACTTGCGAGGCGGCGGTGAGGCGGCCTTCCGACCAGTCCGGGCCGATCTCGACGATATGGCCGCGGCGCTTCAGCTCATCGACGGTCGCCTTCGGCACGCGGTTTTCGACCACCAGCACGCCGGGGCGCGCGGTGCGCGGCCAGAACGAGATCGGGAAATGCTCGGAGTGCCAGGCCGGCGCGTCGATCGCTTCCTGCAGGTTCATGCCGGCATGGACATGGCGCAGGAAGAACTGCGTGATCCACTGGTCCTGCTGGTCGCCGCCGGGCGAGCCCCAGGCCAGATACGGCTCGCCGTCGCGCAGCGCCATGGTCGGCGACGAGCGTGGTGCGCGGGCGCTTGCCCGGCGCGAGCGCGGCCGGATGGTCTTCCTCGAGCCAGAACATCTGCGCGCGGCTGCCGAGGCAGAAGCCGAGCTCGGGAATCACCGGCGAGGATTGCAGCCAGCCGCCCGACGGCGTCGCCGAGATCATGTTGCCGGCCTGGTCGATGATGTCGAAATGCACGGTGTCGCCGCGCACCTCGCCGAAGCGGCCGACCGTCGGCTCGCCGGCGCCCATCGCGCCGACCGCCTCGCGATGGCCTTCGGCGCGGCGCAGCTTGACGACCGCGCCGAAGCCCTCGACCGAGCCCGGGCCGAAATTCGAGCGAGGCCTTGTCGCGCGATCAGCTTGCGGCGCTCGGCGTTGTAGGCGTCCGACAGCAGCGTCTCGATCGGCACCTCGACGAAATTCGGATCGCCGTAGAATTTCTCGCGGTCGGCGAAGGCGAGCTTGGCGCATTCGATCTGCAGATGGATGAATTCGGGCCCGGCGGGATCGAGGCCGTCGAGCTCAAAGCCCTTCAGCAGCGCGAGCTGCTGCAGCATCACCGGGCCCTGGCTCCAGACGCCGGGCTTGCAGACGGTGTAGCGGCCGTAGTCGTAGGTCAGCGGCGCTTCGACGGTCGGCTGCCAGCGCGCCATGTCGTCGCCGGTCAGCACGCCGCGATGCGGCGAGCCGCTGACGTCCATCACCTCCTGGGTGCGGCAGAATTTGTCGATCGCCTCGGCGACGAAGCCCTGCGACCAGGCCTTGCGCGCGCGCTCGATCTGCGCGACGCGGTCGCCGCCGGCGCTCTCGGCTTCCTTCAGGATGCGGGCATAGGTCTCGGCCAGCGTCTTGTTGGTGAACAGCGTGCCGGGCTTCGGCACCTTGCCGTCCGGCAGATAGACCGCGGCCGAGGTCGGCCAGTGCTTGCGGAACAGCTGCTCGACGGTCTGCGATGGTGGCGGTGGCGCGCTCGACCAGCGGATAGCCGTCGCGCGCATAGGCGATCGCGGGCTCCAGCACGTCGCGCAGCCGCATCGTGCCGTAGTCGCGCAGCAGCAGCATCCAGGTTTCGAACGTGCCGGGCACGCAGGCCGCGAGCAGGCCGGTGCCGGGCACCATGTCGAGGCCTTCGCTGCGGTAATGCGCGATGGTGGCGCCGGCCGGCGCCGGGCCCTGGCCGCAGATCACCTCGGTGCGGCCGCGCTTGCACGTCGTGCACGATGACCGGCACGTCGCCGCCGGGGCCGTTCAGATGCGGCTCGACCACCTGCAGCGTGAAGGCGGTGGCGACGCCGGCGTCGAAGGCGTTGCCGCCTTTTTCCAGCATCCCCATGCCGACCGCGGTGGCGATCCAGTGGGTCGAGGTGACGACGCCGAAGGTGCCCTCGATTTCGGGCCGGGTGGTGAACGGATCGGGATTGATGTTGCTCATGGATTCCATCGTTTTGCTTGGCCGTTCGGAGCGGCGCACTTGACCACAGGCCGAGGCTGGCTGCCAACCGGCATGCCAGACCGCCATGCTCTCATGCCCGTGATCACGCCGGGCACGGCGGCGGCCGGATGTTGACCGCATGGCAGGCGACGCCGTCGATCAGTGCCGGCGCCTCGCGGCGGCACAGATCGAACGCCAGCGGGCAGCGCGGATTGAAGGCGCAGCCCGGCGGCGGATCGATCGGGTTGGGGATCTCGCCCTTGACCGGAATGCGCTGGCGGCCGGACATCGCCAGATCGGGCACCGCGCCCAGCAGCATCTTGGTGTAGGGCATGCGCGGATTGTCGAACAGTTCGCGCGCCTTCGGCGATCTCGACGATGCGGCCGAGATACATCACGCCGATGCGGCTCGCCATGTGGCGGACCACGGCGAGGTTGTGGCTGATGAAGAGATAAGTCAGGCCGAACTTGTCCTGCAGGTCGCGCATCAGATTGAGGATCTGCGCCTGCACGGAGACGTCGAGCGCCGAGGTCGGCTCGTCGCAGACGATGAACTCGGCTTCGGACGCCAGCGCGCGCGCGATCGCGATGCGCTGGCGCTGGCCGCCGGAAAATTCATGCGGATATTTCAGGCCGTCGTCGGGATGCAGGCCGACCAGGCTGAGCAGTTCGCCGACCCGCGCCGCGGATGTCGCGCTCGCCCTGGATCAGGTCGAAGGCGCGGATCGGCTCGGCGACGATGGCATCGACCCGGAAGCGCGGGTTGAGGCTGGCATAGGGATCCTGAAAGATCATCTGGATGCGGCGGCGCAGTTTTCGCCGCGCCTGCGCTTGTTTCGCGTCGCTCATCGAGACGCCGTCGATCACGACTTCGCCGGAGCTCGGCGGCAGCAGCCCCACCACCATGCGCGCCACCGTGGTCTTGCCCGAGCCGGATTCGCCGACCAGCGCAAAGGTCTCGCCCTTGGCGATGTCGAAGGTCACGCCGTCGACGGCCTTCAGAAATTCAAGATGGCCGCCTTCGAGCACGCGGTTGAGCCACGGTTTTGAGACGTCGAACACGCGGCGCAGATTTTTGACATCGACAAAGGGCGCCGCGCTCATGCCGCGTCTCCTTCGCGGCGGCGTCATAGAGATGGCAGGCCACCGCCTGCGCGCCCTGCCGGATCGGCTCCGGCCGTTCGATCCGGCAGCGGTCGAACGCAAAGGCGCAGCGCGGATTGAAGGAGCAGCCCGGCGGGATCGCCGACAGCCGCGGCATCGAGCCCGGAATCTGCACCAGCCGCTTGTCTTCGCCGGCCAGCGTCGGGATCGCGCCCATCAGCCCCTTGGCATAGGGATGCAGCGGGTGCTGCACCACGTCCTGCACCGGGCCGATCTCGGCGATGCGGCCGGAATACATCACCGCGACGCGGTCGGAGGTCTCCGCAATCACGCCCATGTCGTGGGTCACCAGCATCACGGCGGTGCCGTGGTCGCGGCCGAGACGCTTTATCAGCGAGATGATCTGCGCCTGCACCGAGACGTCGAGCGCGGTGGTCGGCTCGTCCGCGATGATCAACTCCGGCTCGGCGCAGATCGCCAGCAA
>CAWIIU010000004.1:0-1367786 GCA_963836215.1 uncultured Actinomycetota bacterium | reverse complement strand
CTCGGCGGGCCGCGACCGCGCGTCAGTCGACGGGCGCGCCGAACCACCTGGGCAGCCGGCTGAGCAGCTCCGCCTGATCCTCGCCCACCCAGGCCACGTGGCCGTCCGGCCGCAGCAGCACGGCGGGCGCGTCCAGCTCCTCGCTGACGTCGACGACGTGGTCGACCCGATCCGCCCAGCCCGCCACCGAGAGCCCGCCGGTCCGGTCGAGCAACAGCCCACGCCCTTCGTGCATCAGCTCGTAGAGGCGCCCGCGCTTCAGCTCCACGTCCCGCATCCGTCGGCCGAGCAGTTCATCGCCCTCGCCGAAGTCGTAGCGGACCCCGACCGCGGTGATCATCTCGGTCACGTACCGGTTCACCTCGTCGAAGTCCATCAGCTGCGAGAACAGCTCCCGCAGCGCGGTCGCACCCGGATCGGCCCCCAGCAGCGTGATCTGCGCGCGGGTGTTGTCCAGCACGCGGGCGCCCACCGGGTGCCGTTCGGTGTGATAGCTGTCCAGCAGCCCATCCGGCGCCCAGCCGTTGACCGCGGCGGCCAGCTTCCAGCCGAGGTTGAACGCGTCCTGCACACCGAGGTTGAGCCCCTGCCCACCGGTCGGCGGGTGGATGTGCGCCGCGTCGCCGGCCAGCAGCACCCGGCCGACCCGGTAGCGAACGGCCTGCCGGGTGGCATCGCCGAACCGGGACAGCCAACGCGGCGAGTGCACGCCGAAGTCGGTGCCCGCGAACGCCCGCAGCTGCTTCTTGAAGTCTTCGAGGGTCGGCGGGGCCGCACGGTCCTCGGCCACCCCGTCGGCGGGCACGACCACGCGGCACACCCCGTTCTCGTCGGGGGCGGCGACGCCGAACCGCAGCTGGGTCCTGCGGACTTCCTCGACGACGGCGGCGATCGTCGCCGGATCCTCGGTCGTCTCCATTTCACCCAGCAGCGTCTCCACCGTGGCGGGCTCGCCGGGGAAGCCGACGCCGAGCAGCTTGCGCACCGCACTGCGACCGCCGTCGCACCCGACGAGGTAGCGCGAGCGCAGCTGCGGGCCTCCCCCGCCCGCGGCGGGGCTGCCCCCACCGGCCAGCTCGACGGTCACACCGTCCTCGTCCTGGCTCAGCCCCACCACTTCGCAGCCGCGCCGGATGTCGGTACCGAGTTCGACGGCGCGCTCCTCGAGCAGTCGCTCGGTGACCGGCTGCGGCGTGGCGACGCCGTACGGGTGCGCCGTGTCCACCCGGTCCGGCCACGGCTTGACGATGCCGCCGAAGAGACCGCCGACCTGGAACTTCTCACTGACCGCGAGGAACCGGTCCAGCAGGCCGCGCTGGTCCATCATCTCGACGCTGCGCGCGTGCAGGCCCTGCCCGCGGGACTCCCCGGTCGGCTCGGTCAACTTCTCCAGCACGACCACGTGCACGCCGTGCAGCCGCAACTCGCCGGCCAGCATCAGGCCGGTCGGTCCACCGCCGACCACGATCACGTCAATCATCAGAACGCCCATTCCACGAGATTGGATTCCGGCCGGGCCGCCGCGGCTCCCCGCCCGTGGGTCGGCAGCCGCGCCCGACCCAGATGCCGACAACAGCACGCACACGCCGCGAATCCGCTGTTTGCGCAGGTACTGGCCTCGGTGGACGATTCTGCGCCACGACCCGGGCCTTGCCGCAAGCCCCCCGCTGCGCTATACGTTGAGAGTGGCAAGGAGTGGGCAATCCTCCTTGCCTTCTTCCTTTCCGCCCCGGACGGCGCCGTCAGTTCCTCCCGTCGATCGGTGGCCGACGGGCCCGGTTCGCCTCGCGCACGACCGCCCAGGCGTCCGCCACCTCACCCACGTGCCCGAGCTTGTCGGGGTTGATCACCGAGCGGATCGTCCGGATCTGTCCGTCGAGGATGTCGAGCGTCAACGTGTTGAGGACCTTGCCGTCCCGGTCGCGGAAGACCGCGCCCGGCCGGCCGTCCACCTCGTGCGGCTCCACAGTGCCGCCGATGCGGACGAACCGCGGGACGATCGCGACGAGCAACCGGGCCACGTTCCCGGCGCCATGGATGCCGCTGCCCCACTGCGGGGCCTTGCCGCCGCTGTCCCCGACCATGTGGACGTCGGCGGCGAGGAGTTCCCGCAGTCCGTCGACGTCCCCTTCGCCGAAGGCGTCGAAGAACCGCCCGGCGAGTTCCGCACGCTCCCTCCGGTCGGCGTCGAACCGAGGGCGCCCTGCGTCCATGTGGCGCCGCGCCCGCACCGCGAGCTGGCGGCACGCCGCCTCCGAGCGTCCCACGGCCGACGCGATCTCCGGGAAGCCGAAGCCGAAAGCCTCCCGCAGCACGAAGACGGCGCGCTCGAGCGGGGTCAGCCGCTCCATCAGCAACAGGGCCGCCATCGACAACGAGTCGGCCAGCTCCGCCGCGCGCTCCGGGTCCTCGTAGGGATCGGTCAGCAACGGCTCGGGGAACCACGGCCCGACATACGTCTCCCGCCGGATGCGAGCCGACCGCAGGACGTCGATCGAGATCCGGGTGACCACGGCCGAGAGGAAAGCCCTGGTCGACGCGGGTGGTGTCAGGGAGGCCTCCAGGCGCAGCCAGGCTCCTGGACCGCGTCCTCTGCCTCGCTCACGCTGCCGAGGATCCGGTAGGCGATCGAGAACAGCAGAGGGCGCAGTTCCTCGAACTCCTCGGTCCGCGTCACCCGAGGCTCTCCCTGAAGCCCTGCCGCCACGAGGGGTAGCGCAGCTCCCAGCCGAGCTCCCGCTTGGCCTTGGCGTTGGAGAAGCCGCGGCCCTCGGTCATCATCGCCACGGCCACTTCCCCCGCCAGCATCCGGGCCAGCCACGCGGGGACCCGCAGCGGCCGCTTCGCCCCCGCGCACGCCGCCAGGTAGGGCAACCACTCGCCGGCCGGGGCCGGTTCGTCGTCGACGATATTGAACACGCCCGGCGCCTTCTGTTCCACAGCCAGGACGGTGGCGCTCGCCGCGTCGTCGAGATGCACCCACGAGCTGTAGCCGGTGCCGCGTCCGACGAGCGGGAACTGCCGCTTGCGCACGAGCTCGACCTGATCATCGGTGGCACCCGGCCCGTAGAGCCCGCCGTAGCGCAGCGCCGCACCACCCGCCGCCAGGACCGCGTCCTCGCCGTGACGGATCGCCTCCATCCCCGGGCGGGCCGCCGTCCCCGCCATCATGTCCAGCGGGTCCTCCTCGGTCTTCACCCAGCCGCCCTCGCGGATGCCGTTCCAGTTCGCGTAGCTCTGCGCGACGACATGGGACACGCCGGTCGCCTCGGCGGCGGCCAGCAGATGGTCCGTTCCCTCGGTCCGCAGCCGGTTGGTGGTGGCGAACCAGCGGTCCATGTGTTTGATGTCCGGCTTGCCGGCGATCGAGGTCATCTGGTGCACGATCGCGTCCGGCCGGGCCCCGGCCACCGCCCTGCCGACCGACACCGCGTCCAGCCCGTCCATCACGACACCGTCCGCGCCCAGCTGCTCCAGCAGGCCCAGCTTGGCCGCGCTCGTCGTCGTAGCCGTCACCTCGTGGCCACGGGCCACCAGCTGCGGCACCAGCCGCCGCCCCAGCACCCCGGTCCCACCTGCCACGAAAACCCGCATGATCATCACCTTCCTGATCGCTCCGTCGGCTCTCAGCAAGGAAGACGAGACAGGCCCGGCCGTCTGTGACATGCGGAAGCAAGGGGGGTCCCCAGCCGTCCGGCGGCCGGAAGCGCTGTGGCTCCCCTGCGCCCGGGCGGGCGTCGGCACGCCGCGGGTCGGCCGCCCGGATCAGCTCGTGCGCAGCCACTCGGCGAGAGCGACGAAGTCCGGACCGGTCAGGCCGTACCGGGCATCGACGCGATGCAGCAGAGCCCGGCCCCCGTGGTGTGCGTTCACCCAGGCGCGATCGGCGTCGGTGATCTGGTCGTCCACCCAGGCGAACGAGCGGCCCGCTGCCCAGTCGACGACGGCGCGGGTCTTCCAGTGGAGACCGGCCCGCTCATCCTGTTCGGACGGCTCCGGCATGCTCACCACCGGCAGTTCCGGCAGGCCGAGCCGAGGCGCCACGCACTCGTTCGCGTCGGACATCCACGTCGTGGCCCACACCAGATCGCAGCCGAGCGCCAGGAGTTGAGGCCCGAGCGCCGGATCGAGCCTGGCCAGCAGCGGATTCTCGTCGGCTCCCGATGTTCCGGGGCTCGTCCCGAAGGCGGGGTAGCCGCCCGGCCGCTCCCGCGGCGTGGCCCCGAACGGAATGAGCGGCCCGTCGACATCGAGAAAGAGGAGCGGACGCTGCGCAGAACCGGTCACGACTGCACGATACGGCGCATCTCCCACAGCGAAGCGGCTGCCGGGCGGAACGTCGCTCAGCCCGCCGTCCAGGTGAACCGGAGCGCCGGCCGGCCGCTCAGCGTGCACTCACCCGCGGGCACGAAGCCGGTACGCGCCAGCACCGCCCGCGAGCCGGCGTTGTCGACCGTCGTCGCCGCGCGCAGTGCCGTCAGCCCGTACTCCCCCACCGCCAGCGCGAACACCTGCCGCACAGCGGCCGTGGCCAGCCCCCGGCCGGCGGCGCTCTCGGCGATCCGGTAGCCGAGCTCGGCCGAACCGTCCGCCACATCGACCAGGTTGACCCGCCCCAGCACCTCGCCGTCGGTGCCCACAAGAACGTGGAAATGGCACAGCCCGGTGTCCTGTTCGGCGAGCAGCGCGCTGAGCCGCACGTCGAACCGCGCGAAGTAGTCGTCGCCGCGGTCCGGCACGGAGGCGGCGAAGTACGCGCGGTTCTCCCGCTCGAACGCGAGCAGGGCGGGGGCATGATCGAGGCGCAGGCGCTGCATTTCGGGCATGCGCGAACGCTACGCAACCGGGTGCGGCGGGTGCACTCGATTTCTGTCCGGCCGTACGCACCACGCCACCGCGACACGCAAGGACGCTCCGCGGTGGCGGTTCGAGGCCGGCCTGGATCGCGTACTGGACGGGATCGCGGCACGCATGGGGATTGAGGGGGAGACCCAGCGGGTCCACACAGCTCTCGGCGCCCGCCCGAACTTCCCGTCTGTATTTCCCGCTTGACGGCTTGTCGGGCAGAAACGGATCAGGGATATGCTGCGTCCGGCCCAGGATCTTGTATGACCGCAGCAGGGTCTGCGGCCCGCGGTCCGGCGCCATCAGAGATGATCGTGAGCGCCCTGCCGGGAACCTCCGTGATCGTGCCCGCCTGTCCGGCGCTCGCCCAAACACGGCTTCGGAGGCCTTGTGACCACCCCGCGCTCTGACGTCCCCCACCACAGTTCCGCAGCAGCCCCGCCCCCTGGCTGCCCAGCGCACGACCTGGGCCCCGACGGGCTCCGGAGGCTCTACGGTCCGGTGGCAGAGGCAGATCCACAGGCCCTCTACGAGGTACTCCGCAGGCAGTACGGTCCCGTCGCTCCGGTGCTTCTGCATGGCGACCTGCCTGCCTGGCTGGTCCTCGGCCACCGCGAGAACCTCGAAGTGATGCGCACGCCCTCGTTGTTCTCCCGCGACTCGCGCCGCTGGACCATGTTCGAACAGGGCAAGGTAGGGCCCGACTCGCCGCTCAATCCGATGATCGGCTGGCAGCCGCTCTGTGTGTTCGCAGATGGCGAGGAACACTCCCGCCTGCGCGGGGCGGTCACCGACAGCCTGGCGCAGTTCGACCGTCGGGGCGTGCGCCGATATGTCACCCGCTACACCGAGCAGTTGGTTGCCTCGTTCGCCGGCGCCGGGCAGGCAGACCTGATCCGGGACTACGCCGAGAAGTTGCCGATGCTGGTGATGACCCAGCTCCTCGGCATGCCCGAGGAGAACGGTCCACGACTGGTCGAGGCTGCCCTCGACCTCATGAAGGGCTCCGAAACCGCGCTGGCCAGCAACGAGTTCGTGGTGGAGACGCTACGCAAATTGGTCAAGCGCAAGGGGGAGCACCCAGGGCGCGATCTGGCGACGCGCCTGATGGGTCACGAGTCCGACCTCACCGAGGAAGAGGTCGTCGAACATCTGCGGCTCGTACTCATCGCGGCCAACGAAACCACTGTCAACCTGATCGCGAACACCCTGCGCATGGTGCTGACCGACCCTCGCTTCCGGGCCAGCCTGGCCGGCGGCCACATGACGCTTCCCGACGCACTGGAGCAGGTGCTGTGGGACTCCCCGCCGATCTCCGTGGTCCCAGGCAGGTGGGCCACCGGAGACACCACACTAGGCGGGCACCGGATCAAGGCCGGCGACATGCTGCTGCTCGGTCTGGCCGCAGGCAACGTCGACCCCGGCATCCGCCCCGATCTGTCGGCGCCGGTCCACGGCAATCGTTCGCACCTCGCCTTCAGCAGTGGTCCACATGAGTGCCCCGGACAGGACATCGGGCGGGCCATCGCGGACACCGGCATCGACACTCTGCTGACGCTGCTGCCCGGCCTTCAACTGGCTGTGCACGAGGGCGAACTCTCCACGAGCGCCGCCTGGTTGACCCAGCGGGTGGATTCACTGCCCGTACGTTTCACGCCACGCCGCGCAGGAGCGACGCAGGCCGGTCAAGCCGACACGCCGACGACCAGGTCTCAGCCACTGCCGGCCGCGACCCCCGTTTCAGCACCGAATGAGATACCTGCCCCGGTATCGGCACCCCCGGCCCGTCGGCCGTGGTGGAAATCTCTCTTCCGCCGAAACTGACGGAGAAGCCCTGAACTGCCGTTAGACCACGACCGGTTCGACCACCGCGCGTCGCGTTCCGGCCAGATACGGAGCAGGCCCTTCACCAGGGGATCTTTCCGAAAGATGGTTATGCATTCAACCGGTCGGAATCTCGACTCAGGCTCTTCGCGTAGCCGTTTTCCCTGGTGCGGGGCCTCCTCGTGAAGCCTGCCGTGGCCAGAAGGCCCTATTGGATCGGGTGTGACTGCTGGGTACGATGCGGCGTAGTTGATCAGTTGCGTCGCGTAATTCGCGCCGCTGTCAAGGCGGCTCGCGGAAGGGTGATCAAGGGTGGGACCAGAGTTGACCGTTCCACCGATCTACTCACCGATACCACCGGCGATACATCCCAGCCACGCAGCCATAGACGCCCAGACCGCCGCCTGGGCCGAGACGTTCGGCATCGGCTCGGAAGAGCTCCGCGGGCGGCTCGTGATGCACGACATCGGCACCTTCTCGGCCAGGGTCCTGCCGCACGGCCGTGAGGAAGTCGTCTCCCTCTTGTCGGACTTCGTCCTGTGGCTCTTCGGCGTCGACGACGGGTACTGCGAGGAAGGCGACATCGGCCACCGGCCCGGTGAGCTGGTCGGCGTGCTCCACCGTCTGCTGCGCGTCGCGCAGAACCCCGAAGTACCCATGCTGCAGAACGATCCGCTCGCCCGCGGACTGCGCGATCTGCGCGTACGCGTCTCCCGGTTCGGCACCGACGGGCAGGCGGCACGCTGGGTGGACGCCCTGCGCGAGTACTTCTTCTCCGTCGCCTGGGAGGCCGGCCACCGGCGCACGGGCACCGTGCCCGACCTGAACGACTACACCCTGATGCGCCTGTACGACGGCGCGACCTCCGTCGTCCTGCCGCTGCTCGAGATGGGGCACGGCTACGAACTCCAGCCGCACGAGCGGGACCAGGCGCCCGTACGCGCCGCGGCCGAGATGGCGTCGTTCATCATCACCTGGGACAACGACATCTTCTCCCACCACAAGGAGAGCCGCGGTACGGGCTACTTCCTCAACGTCCTGCGGGTGCTGGAGCACGAGTTCGGGCTCGATCAGGACGAAGCGCTGACCATGGCGGTCGCCCAGCGCGACCGGGTGATGTGCCTGTTCCTGCGGCTGCACGACGCCCTGATGGTCACGGCCAGCCCGCAGCTGCGGCGCTACCTCCACAGCCTGGCGAACTTCATCCGCGGGGCGCAGGACTGGGGCATCAGCTCCCTGCGCTACACCACGCCGGACGACCCGGCGCACCTTCCTTCCACCTTCCGTGAGACGCCCACCGATGACAGCGAACTGCCGCTGGACATCCCCGTCATCGCCTGGTGGTGGGACCTGATGCCGGCCGAGGCGGCACCGCGCGATCCCCACAGCGCGAACCGGAACGTCCACGAGTGCGCGGCCCAGCAGTCGGCCTAGTCGGCACAGCGATTCCCTGGAAGGATCCTCGGTGACAGTCGGGTTGAAAGCGGTGCCCAGCGCCCCGGGCGGCATTCCTCTCCTCGGGCACGCCTGGCAGCTGTGGCGCGATCCGCTCGGCTTCCTCAGGTCGCTGAGCCGGACCGGTGATCTGGTGCGGGTCGATCTCGGCACCCTGCCGATGTACACGGTCACCAGTCCCGAATTGGTTCACCAGGTGACAGTCACCCAGGCACGCAAGTTTGAGAAGGGCCGGCTCTACGACCGCGTACGCCCCTTGGTGACGGCAACCCGGCGGCTCACCACGGCCGCGGGGATCCACCGGACCCATCGTCGGCTCATCCAGCCCTTGTTCCACCGGCAGCGCATCGCCGGATACGCGGACATCATGAGCCGTCGCGCCCAGGCTCTCGCAGATTCCTGGACCGACGGACAACGGATCGCGGTCGAGCAGGTCATGGGCGAGTTCGCGATAGGAACGCTCGCGGCCACCATGTTCTCCACCGACATCGGACAGCCCGCGGTGGACGCGGTTCGCCGCGATCTTCCGCTCATTCTGAAGAACATGCTGATACGGGCCGCATCGCCCAAGCTCCTCGACCGGCTGCCGATACCCCCCAACCGCGACTTCGACGCCGCGGCAGCCAGCATGCACCGGGTCATCGACGACGTCATCGCGGCCACCCGCAAGTCCGGGCAGACCGACCAACCCGACCTGCTGTCCGTGCTGATGGCCGCACGGGATGCGGACACAGGTGAGTCGCTCACTGACGAAGAGGTGCGCGACGAGCTCGTCACCATCCTCTTCGCCGGCACGGAAACGACGGCTTCCACGCTCAGCTGGGCCTTCCATGAGATCGCCCGGCATCCGGAAGTCGAGAAGAAGCTCTTGACCGAGGTCGACGAAGTGGTGGGGGGGGGGGGGGGGGGGGGGGGGGGGGGGGGGGGGGGGGGGGGTTCGGGGCGGGCCGCGCAGTCGCGCTGCTCAGGCGCACCGGAGCGTCTGGAGGGTCGGCGGAGCGCCGCGTGTGGTGTTCGCGTTCACGATCACGGACGGCAGGATCTCCGGCATCGAACTGCTCTCCGACCCGAAGACCCTCGGCCGCATCGACGTCATCCCCGCACCGTGAAAGGACTCCTTGTGACCGACGACCGCATCGGTCCCCCGCTCCGCGGCGACGAACGCGAGACGCTGCGCGCTTCCTCGACTACCACCGGGCGACCCTCGCCATGAAGACGGAGGGCCTGACCGACGAGGAGCTGCGCAGGCAGTCGATGCCGCCGTCGACGCTCAGTCTGCTCGGCCTGGTGCGGCACATGGCCGAGGTCGAACGGGCCTGGTTCCGCCGGGTGATCAACGGTGAGGACATCCCGCTGGTCTGGTCCGACGAGGGCGACTTCCAGGTGGCGTACGACACGAACGGCGCCGACCGCGCGGAGGCGTTCCGGGCCTGGCAGACAGAGGTCGCGCACGCGCGCCGCATCGAGAAGGAGGCCGAGTCACTCGAGGTGACCGGCCACCAGGCCAAGTGGGGCGAGGACGTGTCGCTGCGGCTGGTGATGCTGCACCTGATCCACGAGTACGCACGGCACAACGGCCACGCCGACTTCCTGCGCGAGGGCATCGACGGGGCGGTCGGGGCCTGAGGAGCGGCTGCTAGGTGCCCGACAGCTCGGCCGGCAACGGGCGTTCGTGCAGCACGTCCAGCCGGGAGACCGCGCGGGTGAGGACGACGTACAGCCGGTGCAGACCGCGGTCCTCCGCGTCGACGATCGCCGCGGGCTCGACGACCACGACATGGTCGTACTCCAGGCCCTTCGCGTCCGCCGCGGGCAGCACGGTCACCCGGGCGTCGGACGCGCGGCCGTCGGCGGCGGTCTCGATGCCCGCCCGCGCCAGCGCGGTGCGCAGCCGGAGGGTGCCGGGCCCGTCCGAGATCACCCCGATCGAACCCTCGCTGCCCAGCGCGGCCCGTACGGCCCCGACCGTCGCCGCCGCCACGTCGTCGACCTGCCGGATCCGCAACTCCCCGTCCCTGCGCAGCGATCGCGCCGCTGGGACATCGACCCCGAGCGCGGCGACCAGCCGGTTCGCGAGGCCCACGATCACGGCCGGGACACGGAAGCCGGTGGTCAGCGGGACGACGGCCGCGCCTTGTTTGCCGAGGTGCGCCAGCTGCTCGGGCCAGCTGCGGGCGGCCCAGGGTGTGGTGCCCTGGGCGAGGTCGCCGAGCACGGTGAGCGAACCGAAGCCGGCACGCCGGGCGATCACGCGGCACTGCATCGGCGAGAGGTCCTGCGCCTCGTCGACGACGATGTGGCCGTATCCCTCGGGGCGTTCGATCAGCCCGGAGAGCTCGTCGAGGAGGACGAGATCGGCCGCGCTCCATTTCGCGGACCGGTACGAGCGCGGCGGCCTCACCCAGCGGATCGCGTCCTGCTCCCCCGCGCCGAGCAGCGGATCGGCCGGGTCCGTGAGCAGGTCGGCCAGCACCTCTTCCGGCCGGGTCCGCGGCCAAACGGCGTCGACGAAAGCCGAGACCGCACGGGCACGGCCGATCCGCTGCACCCAGGCGTTGCCCACCGGCCCGGCGCGGCGCTCGGCCTGGAGCCGGATCGCGGCGACGGCCCGGGTGCGGATGCGGTCACGGGCGACCGCGTACGGGAGTGCCTCCGCGCGCACCTCGTCGACGATGCGCGCCAGCTCGCCGAGCGGGATGCGCCAGCAGTACGAACCGTCGGGGACGGCGACCGGTTCGGCGGGCGGCCCCACCTTCGCGTAGAGCGCTCGGCGCAGCACCTCGGCCATGCGCGCGTCGTGTTTGACCGCGGCGGCGGCCGGGCTGTCCGCGGACCGCACCTCGTGGCGGGCGATCTCGTCGTCGACGGTCGACTGCCGGATGTCCATCTCGCCGAGGGACGGCAGCACTTCGGAGATGTAGGAGAGGAAAGTCCTGTTGGGCCCGAGGATCAGCAGTCCGCTCCGCCGGATCCGCTGTGGATGGGTGTAGAGCAGGTACGCGGCACGGTGCAGCCCGACGGCGGTCTTGCCGGTGCCGGGCGCTCCCTGTACGCACAGGGAATCGGCGAGCCCCGACCGTACGAGATCGTCCTGCTCGGGCTGGATGGTGGCGGCGATGTCGCGCATCGGGCCGACGCGGGGGCGCTCGATCTCCGCCGCGACGATCGCGCTCGTGCCGCTCGTGCCGCTCGTCCCGCTCGCGCCCTCCGCGAGGTGTTCGTCCTCCAGACCGGTGAGGTCTGCAGAGGCGCCCTTGCTGAACGGCGCCCAGCCGAACCGCCGGCGCACGGCGACGCCCTGCGGGTCACGGGTGCCGGCCTGGTAGAAGGTGCGCGAGACGGGGGCGCGCCAGTCGACGACGAGGGGTGGGGTGGCGGGATGCTCGGCGATCCGGCGGCGGCCGATGTGGTAGCTCTGGCCGCGGTGGTCGCCGGCGCTCGCGTCGTCGGCGAAGTCGACGCGGCCGAAGAACAGAGGGCCGGCTGGCTCCTCCCGCAACTCCTTGGCCCAGCTGCGTAGTTGATAGCCGAGCACTTCGGCGTCCGCACCGGACGCGAAGGCGTTCTCGCCGGAGACGACCTGCTCGGCTGCGCCGTCGACCATGCCGGTCATGGCAGCCCGGCAGGCGTCGTGGTGGGCGCGTTCCTGGGTGAGGGCATGGCTGAGTGCGTTGTCGGGTGCCGTCATTCCGGCAAGAATAACGTAACCGAGTTACATTTTTAACCGCGATTCACTCAAGGGTTCCCAGCCCCGTGCCGAGCTGGGCGAAGGCAAGGCGGGCGGCGTCCACCGCAGCAGGACGAACGTCGTCGGCGCTGGCACCGGCGACGATCCGGCGCCAGTTCTCCTCCGCCAGGACGCGCAGGACGGCGACGATCTGTCCGGCCGCGAGCCGCGCCTCGAGCCCGCCACCGAGGGCCGTGGCCAGCGCCTCCTCGGACCGCCCCTGGTACGCGTACAGCCGGGCGACCAGACTGGGCGTGCCGTACAGCAGGCGATGGAAGGCGAGCACGGCGGGAACGTCGCTCAGCCCGGTCACGGGGTCGGACCGCTCCAGCCCGTCGACGAAGTGCCGGCACAGGGCCTCCAAGGGCCCCCTGCCCTCCGGCCGCCCGGCCACGACCCGCGCGGCCTCGTCCTCGTGATCGGCGAACCGGTGCAGTACCAGGTCCTCCTTGGTGGGGAAGTACCGGAAGAGCGTCGGCTTGGAGACCTCGGCCGCCGCGGCGACCTCGGCGACGGAGACGCGGTCGAAGCCCTTCTCGAGGAAGAGCGCGATCGCGGCGTCCGAGATCGCGCGGTACGTCCGCTGCTTCTTGCGCTCCCGCAGGCCGGTCTCGCTGCTCATGGGGTCGAGCGTACGCACCCCTACGGCGTGAACCTCAGCCAGTCCGCGTAGACGTCGGTCACGTATCCGAGGGTGCGCGCCTTCGGCAGCCTGAGAACCTCCTGCGCCGCCAGCAGCGCCCGGTGGACGTCCAGCGCCGCCGTTTCGATCGCCTGCCCGTCCGGCTCCGGCGAGCGCCGGAGTACCTCCGCGGCGCGGATGACATCGGTGAAGACGGACTGGGCGCGCTTGTACGCGAGCAGATGCGGAAGGTCCTCCTTCCAGCCCTCGTGGCGCTCGGAACCCACCGCGTTCTGCCAGGCGCCGATGACACGGTCCTCGTCCGCCGACGCGTAGCGCATGAGATGGAGGTGCGTGGCCAGCTCGTAGAGCGGGTCGCCGATCATGGCGAGTTCCCAGTCGATGGTCCACAGCTGCCCGTCGGCGTCGACCACGAAGTTGCGGCGGTGCAGATCGCCGTGGATCAGGGTGAAGGTGCGGTCCCGCAGCTGCCCGGACCGGCGCTTGAGCGCCTTCAGCGCCTCGACGTGCACGTCGAGGCGGCGGAACAGCCCGCCGTAGGTGGCGGCATTCCTGCCGTAGACCTCGCGGGCGGTGAAGTCGATCAGCCGGTTGAGGAACACGACCGAGGTATTGCGAGCCGCCTTGCTGTGGCCACAGGAACGGGGCACACGGCTCAGGTCGGCGACCTCGACCGCGGCCATCTCCTGGAAGAGCTGTCCCAGTTGGCCCAGCTGACGGCAGGTGAGCGAGCGTCCCAACGGCTCACCCTCGATGAAGCCCTGCAGAATGATCTCCTTCGAGACCATGGCCGTCTCCGGGATGCGGGTGATCCTGCCCTGGAGTGCCGTCAGCAGGAGGTCCTCGGACGTGAAGCACCGTCGGTCGAACCAGAGCACTCCGGGACGCGGCACGCGCAGCTTGGCGCGGGCGAACCTCCGGGCGAGCGGGTGATCCGGTGACAGCGGGAAGGCGTACGCCTCGTGGTGGTAGCCCTCGAGCGGTCCCACGACTTCCTTGACGTCGCTGCTCAGCGCAACAGCCTGTCGGCGAACGTCTGAAGCCGTGTCCACTGTCATCGATGGTGCCTCTGGTGTTCCGGATCAGCGTGTGATTCGAGGAAGGTATCCGTTCCCACGGCCTGTCAAGGCGGTGATTCCGAAAAGTCCGGATGCCGTCCTGTGTAATCTCACCCGCTCGAGGGCCGCTCGAGCTGCCGAGTACCCCGCTCACACGGTCGAAGGGGTGGGGAGAAGCTACAGCAGAGTCGGCCACTCGCGTGACCAAGTTGGCAAGGTTGGCCGCCACTTGGCCCAATGCCGGTCGGCCTCATTCCACCGGCAGGCCCGGCTCCACACCGTCCAGCACCGGCACGAGCTCCGACATCGTGGAGACGATCAGCGTCCCCTCGGGGCAGGCGTACCGCAGCTCCTGCATCTTCCGGTCGTCGCGCGCGTAGCCCAGGAAGGGGACGCCCAGCTCCCTCGCGGCCGCGCAGTCCGCCGGCGAGTCACCGATCATCAGCGACTCCGCGGCGGACGAGCCCGTCGTCTCCAGTGCCCGCTCCAGACAGTCGGGGTGGGGCTTCATCAGCTCCGGACGCCCCGGCCACCGGCCGTGTATGTCCCCTCCGAAGAAGTGCGCGAGCTTCACGGCCTTGAGATAGCTCCCCGCCGCCTCGGCGGAGTTGTTGGTGGTGACCGCCAGACGCCTACCCGTCTCGCTGAGCCGGCGTATCAGCCGGTCCGTGTCCGCGGTCAGTTCCGCGCTCCCCGTGGCCGTCACCTCGTGCGAGGTCAGCCGGCTCTCCAGCGCCTCGACGTGCCGGCTGCGCGGGTACTGCTCGGCCGCCATCCTCAGCCAGGCAAGCGGGTCGTGGACAGCCTCCGGCTCCCGCACCCCGCCCGGTATGTGCCCCCTGATCCAGACCCGGAGCTCCGCGGCGACATCCCGCGCCGGATGCCCGGCGAAGAGATCACAGACCGGTCCGTCGAAGTCGAAGAGCACACACTTGGCGGTGGCGAACAGCTTGGACACAGCGGTCGGGGGCGAATCGCTCACATCGCTCCGTCCGTCGGGGCAGGGGCCGTCTCGCCGGTGCCATCACTCCCCATACTGCCCGCAACGACCCTCCGTGGTCGCGTGGTTGGCCGATCAGCCGGCGAGTTTGATGTCCATGGCGAGCGTGCCCCACAACGCGTCGAACCACGCCTGCGAATGCCGGACGAAGGCCTCGTCCCGCGTCTCGCCGTCCTTTTCGAAGGCGAACAGCATCGAGTCACTGCCGAGGGCGTCGTAGATCACCGTCGGGGTGTCGTCGATCTGCTCCTCGCGCTTGGTCACCGTGTAGTACGCGAACAGCGCCTCGGCGCCGTTCAGGACGTAGAGCTTCACCGGCGGGGTGAACGGCAGCGTCCTCAGCGTCACCTCGACGTCGATACCGCGCGTCGTGCGCAGGGCACGGAGGTTGGAGCGCAGGACCTGGCCGTGGCTGTTGCGCAGCGCGAGCCAGTGGTCGTGGACCAGACGCTCGTTGCCGGACTCCTCGGCGGGGCGCGGGAAAGCCATGTCCAGATCCCGGGAGGGCACCAGCAGCCGGACCTTCACGGTCTCGGGGCTGAGCCGGCCCGAGCGCATCAGCTGCAGCGGATCGGCGAGGGCGAGACTGAGTGACTCGGCGGTCAGGCAGAGCGCGTCGACGGTGACATGCGGCTCGCGGAACGCTTCCATGATCCGCGGCCCGAGGGAGGCGGCGGTCTGCTGGGGAGCCTCCGCCGGCGTGTTCGGCTCGGGCGGCCGGGCGACGCGCGCGGGGGCGCCCCGGACACCGGCGGTGAGCAGACCCTCCTGACGCAGCAGCTCCAGCGCTTGCCGGACCGCCCTGCGCTCGACGCCGAACTCGTCGGCCAGGTGCTCCTGCGTGGGCATGCGCTCGCCGACCTTCAGCCTGCCCGTGCGGATGCGCTCGGTCAGGATGCCGGCCACCTCGCTCGGCGAGGGCTTTCCGGCACCGTTGACTGCCGTGTGCTCGTGGGTCACAACAGAACGCTACAACTTCTGACCATCTAGCGGGAGTTACCTGCAAGGTGTTTATGAACTGCAGCCAAGTGGGGACAACTTCATTAACTTGGCCGCTACTTGGTCGGCACGTTGAACACCTTGCTCCGTGCTCCTGCTCCCCGTCCACCGTCGTACGGGTGCCGCGTGCGGATCTCTCTCCGCACTCCCTGCCGCTCCGCTCCCACCCGAGGAGGGAACGCCGTGCCCCTGATCGCCCTGTTCCTCGAGCAGTACGTGCAACTGCGGTTCGGCTTCGTGGCCGCGCTGGGACTCACCCTCCTCACCATTGGGGTCAAGTCCGAGAACGCCACGTGTGCCGGTATCGGCGGCGTACTGCTGATCACCCCCGCCGTCAGCGCCGGCAGCTGACCACCGGCGCCTCCGCCCGGGCGTCACCGCACGAACCGAGCACCGCGGTTCAGAAGATGTCCGGGCACCAGGCGCGCCGCGCCGTGCGGAACAGCCCGTCCGCCGCCCGCGCCGCCCCCGGCCGGCTCTCCTCCAGGCGGCCCAGGGCCGCGAGCCGGACCGCGGACTCGTCGCCCAGGTACAGCGTCCCCAACTCACGGATGTCCAGCGTCAGATCGGCCGGATCCGCGGTCGGCACA
Source organism: uncultured Actinomycetota bacterium (assembly GCA_963836215.1). GTDB lineage: Bacteria > Actinomycetota > Actinomycetes > Streptomycetales > Streptomycetaceae > Streptomyces. Next base: position 1,351,645 of record CAWIIU010000004.1, on the reverse strand, counting down.
CAGGACGCGCCCTCCGGCGAGGCATCCAGCCGGAACCGTCCCGCCGCCAGGCCCATGTCGTCGTGGAGCTCCAGGACCAGCGCGGCCGACGTCTCGTACGTGCGCGACTCCAGCGCCCGTACGACGTCCAGGATCCGCACCCACAGGAAGTCCGCCTGCGTCAGCACCCTGGCCGCCCGCGGGTCCGGCAGGAGCAGCGGCAGCAGATCGTCCGGGGCGCGGTTGCCCGATGTGACCGTGGTGACCCAGTCGACCGAACAGACGAAGTGCCACAGGGCCCGCTCCGCCGCCGGCGTCAGGGCCAGCATGTCCCGCACCGACGCCGTGTTCAGCGGCTGCTTCGCGTCGCCCCACTTGTCGTCGGCGCGGTACGCGATCAGTCCCTCGGTCTCGCCGGACGCCGAGCGGTACACCGCGTAGAACGGTTCCGTCCAGGGCTCGTTCGGCAGATTCGCCTGTCCCGTGTTGAGCTGCCACCAGCGGTCGTCCCGGCTGACGAACCCGGGTCGGCGCGCCGCGAGCCGCGTGTGCAGCTCCGGACCGATCTTGCGCACGTCCCCGGCGTCCACCAGGTCGACCCGGCCGCCGTCGGACGGGCCCGACCAGCGCGGGTCGAGGCCGGTGCGCGGAACGTCGACGGACCACTCGGTCGTCCAGGCGGCCGGTCCGTAGCCGTAGCGCCCGTAGATCGGGTACTCGGCGGCGATCAGTGTGGACACGATGTCGCCGCGTTCCCTGGCCTCCGCCAGGTCCGCGGTCATCATCCGGCTGAGCAGCCCGCGGCGGCGGTGGGTGGGGCTGACGGTGACGTTGGAGACGGCGTTGGCCGCGACCGTGGCGCCGCCCACCACGGTGAGCTGCTGCTCGAAGGTGCGGTACGTCGCCACGCAGCGGCCGTCGTCGAACGCCCCGCGCACCCGGCTCATGTCGGTGTGCGCACGGCGCGACGCGACCTCCTCGTCCGAGATCAGCGGCGGGCGCAGAAAGCCGGTGGCCAGCGCCCGCAGCCAGTCGGGGTACTCGGACTCGGAGATGATGCGGGTCTCGACGCTCATAAACCCACGCTAGGCACACGCCGCTCAGAAAGTCGCGCGAATTTCCCCGACCTCGGCACCGCCGCCGAGCAGCGGCATCCGGGCGATCCTGGCCACCACCGGCGAGTCCACGCCCATCAGTTCCAGGGCCCGGCCCAGCACCGGCCCCAGCGCACGGCTCGAGCCGTCGTCGACCTTGAAGGCCAGCGCGCGGCCGTCCGCGAGCGCCACTGCCTGCACCGCTTCGGCGCCCATCTTGGACAGTGCGCCGGGCACTTCGCGCATCAGCCAGGTGTCGGCGCGCCGGGTGCCCGCCACGTACTCGGGGTGCCGGCGCATCGCGTCCGCAACCCGGCGCTCGGCCGTGCCGGTGTCCGCCAGCACGAAGGAGCGGAAGGCGCGCGCCAGGCCGGTCAGGCTGATCGCCATCAGCGGGGCGCCGCAGCCGTCGGTGCCGACCGCCGTGACGCGCTCTCCGGACGCGTCCTCCACCACCTGGTGCACCAGCTGCTGGAGCGGGTGCGCGGGGTCGAGGTAGCTCGTACGGTCCCAGCCGGCCCGCGCGCAGGCCGCGAGCATCGCGGCGTGCTTGCCCGAGCAGTTCATGGTGACCCGGTCGCGCACATGGCCGGTGGCCAGGTACGTCTCGGCCTCGGCCGGGTCCAGCGGCAGGTCGGGCGGGGTCTGCAGTTCGTCGGCCGTCAGACCGTGCTCGGCGAGCATCTTGCGCACGAGGTCCAGATGAAAGCTTTCTCCGGAGTGGCTGGCGGCGGCCAGTGCCAGCCGCTCACCGGCGAGGTCGAGCCCGGACCGCAGCACGGCGGCGGCCTGCAGGGGCTTGTTGCTGGAGCGCGGGAAGACCGGCGTGGCGGGGTCGCCGAGCGCGAAGTCCACACTGCCGTCGGCCGCGAGGACGACGAGGGACCCGCGGTGATGGCCCTCGACAAAGCCCGAACGGACGACTTCGGCGAGGACCGGGGGTATGGCGGTGCTGGCGGGGGTGGTGCTCATCGTCGGCCTTCCGGGGGCGGGAACCCGCTCCCGGAAGGATGGCTTCAGGTGAGCAGGTCGTCTACTTGCGCTTCGCCTTCACGGTACCTGCGGGCGATCTCCGCGCTGCAATCGTCGGCCGTGCGCTGGAGCAGCTGACGGCGGCGGGAGACCTGCTGTTCGTAGTGGACCAGCCGTCCCATCCCCGCATGCAGCTCTTCGTCCGTACGGGCGGTCAGGTCGGACAGCTCCACGTCGGCAAGCATGTCGGCGGCCAGTCGGCGGTACTCCTCGCCGTGCGGCGTGGAGACCGTGACATGGCGGGCCGAGGAACGGTGCCGGGACGGGACGTCGGCGAGGATCTCCGACAGCCGGTCCACCACCGGCGTCTCCGGGTCCGTACGCCGCGCGAGCTCGGCCCGCAGGATGTCGATACGGCCCTGCAGCAGCCGCCTCACGTAGCTGAGGTCCGCCTCGTCGCGGTGCGCGTCACGGCGCAGGGTGCGCAGCTCGGGCAGGCGCAGGGCGGGCAGATCGTACTGCGGGGGTTCCGGCAGAGGGTCCGCCGTGCGCTGCTGCGGCGGGCGTACGGCCCAGGCCGCCGCCGACTGTGGGAGTGCGGGAATCGATACGTGACCGGTCGATTGCCCGGCGCCCGATGTGCTCATGTGCGTCTGTCCGTCCCCTTGACCGGTGCATGAGGTCTTCCCGGGCCCGGAGAGCCGAGGGATGCACCGCCTTCTTGCATCGTGCCACTCCCGAACCGTCCGACGCAGGCGCTCTGCACCCGTTCAGCCCCGGATAGGTTGGTCTGTATGCGTGCAGTGGTGCAGAGGGTGGACGGCGCGAGCGTCGCCGTGGCGGACGAGTCGGGGGCCGCCACGGTCGGGGAGATCATCGGCGAAGGGCTGTGTGTGCTGGTGGGAGTGACCCACGAGGACACCGAGGAGAAGGCGGCGCAGCTGGCCCGCAAGCTCTGGACCCTGCGCATCCTGGAGGGCGAGAAGTCCTGCTCGGACGTGAATGCGCCCTTGTTGGTGATTTCTCAGTTCACTCTCTACGGGGACGCCCGGAAGGGCCGCCGCCCCACCTGGAACGCGGCGGCTCCGGGACCGGTGGCGGAGCCGCTGGTCGACGAGGTGGTCGCGCAACTGCGGGCGCTGGGCGCGCGGGTGGAGACGGGCCGGTTCGGGGCGAGCATGCGCGTCTCGCTCACCAATCACGGCCCGTTCACGGTCCTGCTGGAGATCTAGACGCCGGGGCTACGGCTCGACGACCGTCTCCTGTGCGGCCGCCGTGTCGCCGGCCAGCAGCTCCGCGTCGACCGGCACATTGCGCTTCACCAGCGCCAGCGCGATGGGGCCGAGCTCGTGGTGGCGGGCCGATGTGGTGACGAAGCCCAGCTTGCGGCCCTCCTCGCCCTCGGAGGCGAGCCGGATCGGGGTGCCGGGGCCCGGCAGGTGGACCTCGCTGCCGTCCAGGTGCAGGAAGACCAGCCGGCGCGGCGGCTTCCCCAGGTTGTGGACACGCGCGACGGTCTCCTGGCCGCGGTAGCAGCCCTTCTCCAGGTGGACCGCCGAGCCGATCCAGCCCAGCTCGTGCGGGATGGTGCGGTGGTCGGTCTCGAAGCCGACGCGGGGCCGGTGGCTCTCCACCCGCAGCGCCTCGTAGGCGAGGATCCCGGCGACGGGGCCGTGCTTCTTGGCGTACGGCTCCAGGTCGGCGCGCGGCAGGAACAGATCCCGGCCGTGCGCCGTCTCCCGTACGACCGCACCGTCCGGAACCTCGGCGATGGAACCGGCGGGCAGGTGCACCACCGCGAACTCCTCGGTGCGGTCGGCCACTTCGACCCGGTAGAAGAACTTCATCGACTCCAGGTAGCCGATCAGCGCCTCCTGGGTGCCCGGCTCGACATGCGCCCACACCGTCTCGCCGTCGTCGACGAGATACAGGGCGTGCTCGATGTGGCCGTGGGCGGACAGGATCAGCGCCTCGGTCGCCCGGCCCACCGGAAGCTCGCTCACATGCTGCGTCAGCAGCAGATGCAGCCAGCTCAGCCGGTCGTCGCCGGTGACGGCGACGACACCGCGGTGCGAGAGGTCGACAAGGCCATGGCCGTCGGCCAGGGCGCGCTGCTCACGGAAGAAGTCTCCGTAGTGCGCGGCGACGCCTTCGTCCGGTCCTTCGGCGGGGACCGCGCCCGGCAGGGACAGCAGAGGGCTGGTCGGTGAGTGTCGCAGCATGGGTGAATCCTACGGCCGGGTAGCGGAAGCCTCGGAACGGGAAGCCTCGGCGGAACACTGCTTGCAACGGCCGAAGATCGCGAAGTGCTTCATGTCCGTCTCGAACCCGAAGGTCTCGCGCAGCTTGGCGGTGAACTCGGCGGCGATCTCGATGTCGGCCTCGATCACGTTCGTACAGTCCCGGCAGACCAGGTGGATGTGGTGGTGCCGGTCGGCGAGGTGATAGGTCGGTGCGCCGTGGCCCAGATGCGCGTGGGAGACGAGGCCGAGCTCCTCGAGCAGCTCCAGGGTCCGGTAGACCGTGGAGATGTTCACTCCGGACGCCGTCCTGCGCACCTCGGAGAGGATGTCGTCGGGTGTCGCGTGCTCAAGGGTGTCGACGGCCTCGAGAACAAGCTGGCGCTGCGGGGTCAGCCGGTAGCCGCGCTGCCGCAGATCGCTCTTCCAGTCGGTGCTCACCACGCACCCAGTGTAGGTCCGTGTCCCAGCGGCGGACGGGCTGATCGTTCAGCCCGTCCCCGCCGGTCCGTCCGGAGCGGGCGCGCGGGTGGCGCGGGCGCCTACTTGAAGAAGGCGATGCCGTCGTCGGGGAGGTCTCCGAGGTCCTTGGCCCAGGCCTCGACCTGCTCCGGGGAGACGACCTTCTTCAGGTGCGCGGACATGTACGGCCGCAGCGGCACCTCGGGGGTGGACTTCTCGCCCACCCACATCAGGTCGCCCTTCACATAGCCGTACAGGCGCTTGCCGCCGTTGTAGGGCCCGGAGGCGGCGGTGCGGGCGACCGCGTCGGTCACCAGGTCGATCTGCGGCTTCTGATCGGCGAGCTCGCCGTACCAGATCTCGACGATGCCCTGGTCACGGACCATGGTCACCTCGACCTTGCGGTCCTTGTCGATGCGCCAGTAGCCGTGCTCGCTCTCCAGCGGCCTGACCTTGTTGCCCTCGGCGTCCAGCACCCACGTGTGCGAGACGTACTCGACGAAGTCCCGGCCGTCGTGGCTGAAGGTGAGCGACTGGCCGAAGTTGCACTTCTCGGCGCCGGGGAAGTCGGAGACACCCGCGCCCTCCCACGTCCCGAGGAGGAAGGCGAGGGGGACGAGGTCCGGGTTCAGGTCGGACGGAATCTCGATCATGAGCAGCTCAGGCGATCTCTAGGGGTACGGGGTTCTCTAGCGCTGACCCTGGTACAGCTTCTTCACAGTGAGCCCGGCGAAGGCGGCGACGCCGACACAGACCAGGACCAGCAGGGCTTCGAAGAATGCCTCAAGCACGGGGTGCTCCTCGGATGAGCGGATGGGCGTTGAAAGGGCCGGGTCCCAGACTAATGGGTGGGGGGCCCGGCCCCTGTGCGAGGTCGGCCCCGCGACAACCACCAGACCCGCGTCGGCAGAACGAGGTTGTGACCATGACCATTACAGTTCGGCATATGGCGAAGAAGCTCGTGATCAAGGTCACCGCCGGCACCGACGCCCCCGAGCGCTGCTCGCAGGCCTTCACCGTGGCGGCCGTCGCCGCCGCCAGTGGGGTGGAGGTGTCGCTCTGGCTCACCGGTGAGTCCGCGTGGTTCGCGCTGCCCGGCAGGGCCGAGGAGTTCGAGCTGCCGCATGCCGCGCCGCTGCCGACGCTCATCGATTCGATCCGGGCGGTCGGGACGATCACGCTCTGCACGCAGTGCGCGGCCCGGCGGGACATCACGGAGAAGGACGTCATCGAGGGCGTACGGATCGCGGGCGCGCAGGTGTTCGTCAGCGAGATCATGGGCGACGGCGTGCAGGCCCTCGTCTACTGACGGCGCTTCTTGCCGTCGAGTTCGTCCCACCACTCGTCGGACTTGGCGTCACCCGAAGGGTCGTCCCACCAGCGGTCGTCCGGACCGCGGCGGTTCGCGAACATCGCGGCCAGCGGCGGGATGACCATGGCGACCAGGCACATCCCGACGGCGACCGGGACGGACCACAGACGCACGGCGGCCCAGGCGGAGACGAAGAGGAAGAGGCATCCGCCCATCAGCCAGAAATAGCCGCGTCGACGCCGTGCGTACATGCCTCCAGCGTACGACCGGCGGACGCACGGCCGAAGGACCGCACCCCGTCCCGGTGGCGTCCAACCCCCGGGGGTGCGGCCCTTCGGCCGTACTGCAACAGCGCGGTCGAACCGCGTAACCGTGTCAGACCGCGATCGCGACCTCGGAGAGGCCACCGGTCTGGGCGACGACCGTACGGTCCGCCGTGCCGCCCGGCACCAGGGCGCGCACCGTCCACGTGCCCTCGGCCGCGTAGAAGCGGAACTGTCCGGTCGCCGAGGTCGGGACCTCGGCCGTGAACTCGCCGGTCGAGTCCAGCAGGCGCACATAGCCGGTGACGGGCTCGCCGTCGCGGGTCACGTGGCCCTGGATGGTGGTCTCACCGGGCTTGATCGTCGAGGCGTCCGGGCCGCCGGCCTTCGCTCCACACATGCTGCTCTCCAGAAAGGTCGGGGGTCGGTTACTTGTTGGCGCCGAGCTCGATCGGCACGCCCACGAGGGAGCCGTACTCGGTCCACGAGCCGTCGTAGTTCTTGACGTTCTCCTGGCCGAGCAGCTGGTGCAGCACGAACCAGGTGAGCGCGGAGCGCTCGCCGATGCGGCAGTAGGCGATGGTGTCCTTCGACAGGTCGACCTGCTCGTCCTCGTAGAGGGCCTTGAGCTCGTCGTCCGACTTGAAGGTGCCGTCGTCGTTGGCGTTCTTGGACCACGGGATGTTGCGGGCGCTCGGCACGTGGCCGGGGCGCTGCGACTGCTCCTGCGGGAGGTGCGCCGGGGCGAGCAGCTTGCCGCTGAACTCGTCGGGGGAGCGCACGTCGACCAGGTTCTGGGAGCCGATCGCCTTCACCACGTCGTCGCGGAAGGCACGGATCGAGGTGTCCTGCGCCTTGGCCTTGTAGTCCGTGGCCGGGCGCTCGGGGAGCTCGGCGACCAGGTCGCGGGAGTCGAGCTCCCACTTCTTGCGGCCGCCGTCGAGGAGGCGGACGTCGCTGTGGCCGTAGAGCTTGAAGTACCAGAAGGCGTACGAGGCGAACCAGTTGTTGTTGCCGCCGTAGAGGACGACGGTGGTGTCGTTCGCGATGCCCTTGGCGGAGAGCAGCTTCTCGAAGCCCTCCTGGTCGATGAAGTCGCGACGGACCGGGTCCTGGAGGTCCTTGGTCCAGTCGATCCGGATCGCGTTCTTGATGTGGTTCTTGTCGTACGCCGAGGTGTCCTCGTCGACCTCGACGATGGCGACCTTCGGGTCGTCGATGTGGGCCTCGACCCAGTCGGCATCTACCAGGACGTCGCTGCGGCTCATGCTGTTTCTCCTCCGGGGCAGTGTGCGGCGGGGTGGTGCGAAGAAGGGGTGCGCGGATACGCGAAGACGCGACGTCCCGCGCGGGGTGCGGCCCTGATAACCATCGAAGGGCCCGGGGGATACGGGAGGAAGCTCCCGCTCAGACAGCGCGACAGAGCATGGCGGCGACGCGGCACAGGTCTACTGCCCGCCGCTTCGTGAGATCCGCCTGTCGCTGCTTCATGCGACCGATCGTAGGGACGTTCCGGCCGTCATGTCACCGGCGTGTCGGATGCTGAGACGCGATCATCCACTATGTGGTACGAGATGCACCCCGGGAGGCTCCCCGCCGTCCCCGGCGGCTCGTCGCGGCTCCCCGTCATCTACCCAGCGGACACGGCCGTCTCACCATGCGGCCATGCCCCTCGAGGTCCGCACCTGCGCCGTGACCGCGCTGCCCCTGACGTCACGCCCTGTCCCCGCCGCGGTCACCCGCCGGCGCGCGCCGGTCCGTGCCGTCAGCCCGCGAGCGACACATTCGTCCCGGTGCCGGAGAACCGCAGCCCTTCATCGGTGGCCTGCAGCTTGTCCAGCTTGATGCCCGCCGGCATTCCCTCGATCTTCAGGTCGTAGTCGACGGCCTTGCGCAGCTTGTCCTCGAAGCCCGGCACCGGCAGCTTCGGAAGGGACTCCGCCTTGAGCCGGACGGTGCTGCCGCCGCTGAGGGAGACCGTGCTGTACGTGGAGACGTTGCGGCCCTTGAGCAGCCCCTTGAACGGGCCGACGTCGATGCCCGCGCTGTCCAGCAGATCGACGAGCGGTCCGGTGAGCTTGACCTGGCCCTTGGCGGCGCGCTCGGGACCCGCGTAGCCGACGGTGGCGCCCTGGGGCGCGGCCTTCGTCATGTCGGCGTAGGAGATGCGGGCCGAGCCGTCGGCGCGGCTCGCCACCGCCGACGAGAAGCTGCTGTTGATCTTCACATCGAGCAGCTCGGCCCTGACCTCGGTCACGTTCACGGTCTGGCCGCCGGCGGTGGCGGTGATTCCGGCGAGGCTGACGTCCACCTCGTCGAGCTCCTTGCCGACGACCTGGGTGAGGAAGGGAAAGCCCTTGATGGATATCTCGGGGGTGGAGCGCAGCCCCTGACTGGACTTGATCTTGTCCGCCGCCTCGGACTCGGCCATGTTGACCGCGATGCGGTCCGCGGCGACAAAGATGCCGCCGAGGACCACGGCGATGATCAGCAGTATTCGCAGTGCGCGCATTGCTCGGTGTTCCCCCACCCTTGGTTCGTCCGCCCCCGTGACGCCCGTGAGACTAACCAAGTCCGGACGACCCCTTGTCGTCACTGATCGACGTACGGGCGCCGGCTTTGGTTCCCCCACCAGGCACAACCGCCTGACCAATGGTCAGGCGAGAACACGGCCGATCAGATAGACCGCGGGTGCGGCGGCCGTCAGCGGCAGGGCGACACCCGCGGTGAAGTGCACAAAGCGCGACGGGTAGTCGTAGCTGGCGACGCGCAGCCCGACGAGCGCGAGCCCGCCCGCGGCCAGGCCGAGCAGCGCGCCCTCCGTGCCGATGCCGGTCAGGCCGCCCGCGGCGATGCCCGCCCCCGTGGCGGCCAGCAGCGACAGCACGACGGACGCGACACCCGGCAGCGGCAGGGCACGGGCCACCACGGCGACCGCCACCGCGATCCCTCCGACCACGACGGCGTCGCCGGTGGCCGCGAGATGCCCGGTCGCCAGGATCGCGAGCGCCGCCGACGCCACGGTCGCCATCAGGCCCTGCATCCGCTCGTCGGCGCCGGCGTGGCTGCGCAGCTGCAGGACGAGCGTGATCAGCACCCACACGCCGAGCGTGCCGATGATCGCGGCGGGCGCGTTCTCCCGGCCGACGGAGAGCAGGACGGCGTCGCAGGCGAGCCCGCCGGCGAAGGCGAGCGCGATGCCCTGGCGGGCGGGCCACATGCCGTTCAGCCGGAACCAGCCGGCCGCGGTGACGGCCTGCAGCAGCACGAGCGGTACGAGCAGGGCGTACGGGCCGACGGCCGCGCCGCCCGCGAGCAGCAGACCGAGCACGGCGGTCAGCCCGGCGGGCTGGATGCCCGGCGCGATGATCGGCGAGCGGCCCTCCGCGCGGGCGCGCTGGGCGTCGGTGATGCGGGCGTTGCCGCCGACGGTGGGCGAGCCGTACCCGTCGGCAGCGGTGGGCTCGGCGGGCGTCGCGGCAGCGGGCGTCTCGGGCGGCAGCGGGTGCGCACCCTGCGGCGGCAGATAGGCGGCGTCCGCCGCGGCCTGCGAGGGCGTCACGACCGGCTGGTACTGCGTGTCCCAGGTGTCGCCCTCCCACGTCTGCGTGGCGTCCGGGTAGGGCTGCTGCGGATACGCCTGCTGGGGGTGGTCCTGCGGCGCGTACGGCTGCCGGCCGTACTGCCCCTGGTACGGGTCCTGGTACTGCTGCTGCGGGGCCTGCGGCGGGTAGGGCTGCTGCTGCCCGTGCTGTTGCCCGTACGGATACTGCTGATCGCTGCTCATGCTGTGCGGTTCACCCTCCTGCGAACGGCGGGAGCACCTCGACCGTGCCGCCCTCGGCCAGCCGTACGGTCTCATGGTCACGGGTGCCGACGGGGTCACCGTCGACGAGGAACGAGCACCGCTTCAGTACGCGCGTCAGCTCCCCGGGGTGCCGTTCGCGCACCGCGTCGAGCGCCTGCGCGAGTGTTCCCGCCGCGTACGGCTCCTCCGCGGTGCCGGCCGCTGCCTTGGCCGCGGCCCAGTAGCGGATGGTTCCCGCTGCCATGGCGCCACTCCTTTCGTCGGCATCCATCATGGGCTACTCGGGGACCAGCCAGTCCGCGATGCGGCGCAGCAGCCGGTCGTCTGCCGCGTTCTCCGCGTGCCCCATGCCGGATTCCAGCCACAGTTCGGCGTCCCCGGCCACCGCCAGCATCCGCGGGTGGTCGAGCGGGAAGTACGGGTCGCGGTCGCCGTGGACGATCAGCAGCGGCGTCGGGGCGATCATCGGGACCGCCTCCACCGGCGACAGCGGGACCGGGTCCCAGTCCTGGGTGTGGATCCGGGTGCGCAGCCCGTACCGGCCCACCATCCGGCCCAGCGGCCGGGTGATCACCCAGTGGACACGCCGCATCGAAGGCGTCCCCCGGTAGTACCAGCGGGCGGGGGCGCTCACGGAGACCACGGCGTCCGTCTGTGCCCCACTGCGCCCCCTGTGCATCGCCGCGTGCCGGAGCACCACCGAGCCGCCCATCGAGAACCCGACGGTCACCACCCGGCTGTGCCCGAACGTACGGGCCCACTCGACCGCGGCGGCCAGATCCAGCACCTCGCGGTCGCCGACCGTGGAACGCCCGCCGGAGCGGCCGTGTCCGCGGAAGGAGAAGGTGACCACGTCCGCACGCTGGGCGAACACCGCTGCCGCGCGGCGCACCGCGGGCCGGTCGACCGACCCCGTGAAACCGTGCGCGATCACGATCGCGGTATCGGCCTCACCCGTGGCGCACTGCTGGTGAACGGCCTCGATTCCGACCCCGTCGGCGGTACGGAGGGTGGCGCGCCGAGGGCCATGGGTGATCGAGGAAACATCCACCATGTGAAATCGGCCCTCTGCCTCGGAACTCATGTGGGCTATTGTGCTTGGCAGAGGATCCGGGCAACGCAGCCCCCGGGTCCTTTTGTGTTTTGCGACCGTTGTTACGGACGAATGAACAAAGGCTCTCAGGGCGCGAGAGTCTTGGTAAGAAGCGTTGCCGCAAACTCCCTCACGCCTCCGGCGTGGGAGGGACCCCCTCTCGCAGGGATGAGGAGGAACCGACGTTATGGGCGAGCGAACCGTGCACGAATCACGTCCGAAGCAGACCATCCGGGCAGGTGGGGCGCGATGAGTTCACTGCTGCTCCTGACCAACGCCCTCCAGCCGTCGACGGAGGTGCTTCCCGCCCTCGGCCTGCTGCTGCACAACGTGCGGGTGGCCCCCGCCGAGGGCCCGGCCCTCGTGGACACCCCCGGTGCCGACGTCATCCTGATCGACGGCCGCCGCGATCTGCCGCAGGTGCGCTCGCTGTGCCAGCTGCTGCGGTCCACCGGGCCCGGCTGTCCGCTGATGCTGGTCGTGACGGAAGGCGGCCTCGCGGCCGTCACCGCCGACTGGGGCATCGACGACGTCCTGCTGGACACCGCCGGTCCCGCCGAGGTCGAGGCCCGGCTGCGGCTCGCGATGGGCCGGCAGCAGATCGGCTCCGACGACTCCCCGATGGAGATCCGCAACGGCGACCTGTCGGTCGACGAGGCGACGTACAGCGCGAAGCTGAAGGGCCGGGTCCTGGACCTGACCTTCAAGGAGTTCGAGCTGCTCAAGTACCTCGCACAGCACCCGGGCCGGGTGTTCACCCGTGCCCAGCTGCTGCAGGAGGTCTGGGGCTACGACTACTTCGGCGGCACTCGCACGGTCGACGTCCATGTGCGGCGCCTGCGGGCCAAGCTGGGACCCGAGCACGAGTCGCTCATCGGGACCGTGCGCAACGTGGGCTACCGCTTCGTCGCGCCCGAGAAGGTCGAGCGCGCGGCCGAGGAGGCCAAGGCGAAGGCGGCGGCTTCCGCCACGCCGCCGGCATCGATCACCCGTACGGCGGAACCGGCCAAGACCGAGGAAGCGGCCGTACGCCCTGCCCAGAGGTAGGTCACCACGCGTAGACTGCCGCGCGTGGCCAAGGTGACTCGGGACGATGTGGCGAGACTGGCGGGTACGTCGACCGCGGTCGTCAGCTACGTCATCAACAACGGACCCCGGCCGGTCGCCCCGGCCACGCGCGAGCGGGTACTCGCAGCGATCAAGGAGCTGGGGTACCGGCCCGATCGCGTCGCGCAGGCGATGGCGTCGCGGCGTACGGACCTCATAGGCATGATCGTGCCGGATGCGCGGCAGCCGTTCTTCGCGGAAATGGCGCATGCGGTCGAACAGGCCGCAGCCGAGCGCGGAAAAATGGTGCTCGTCGGCAATTCGGACTACCGCGACGAGCGGGAGGTCCACTATCTGCGGGCCTTCCTCGGGATGCGCGTCTCCGGACTGATCCTGGTCAGCCAGGGGCCGAGCGAGCGGGCCGCCGCCGAGATCGAGGCGTGGGACGCGCGGGTGGTCCTGCTGCACGAGCGGCCCGAGGCCATCGACGACGTGGCGGTGGTGACCGACGACATCGGCGGCGCCCAGCTCGCCACCCGGCATCTGCTGGAGCACGGCTACGAGTACGTCGCCTGTCTCGGCGGCATGGAGTCCACCCCGGCGGTCGGCGACCCGGTCGCGGACCATGTCGAGGGCTGGCGGCGGGCGATGCTGGAGTCCGGGCGGTCGGTCGAGGACCGGCTGTTCCAGGCCCCGTACAACCGCTACGACGCCTACCTCGTGGCGCTGAAGCTGCTGGCCGGGCAGGACAGGCCGCCGGCGATCTTCTGCTCGACCGACGACCAGGCGATCGGCGTCCTGCGGGCGGCGCGCGAGCTGCGGATCGATGTGCCGGGCGAGCTGGCGGTCGCGGGCTTCGACGACGTCAAGGAAGCGGGTCTGACCGACCCCCCGCTGACAACGATCTCCTCCGACCGTCCGGCGATGGCACGGGCGGCGGTGGACCTGGTCCTGGACGACGGCCTGCGGGTGGCGGGCTCACGCCGTGAGCGGGTCAAGCAGTTCCCGTCGGGTCTGGTGATCCGCAGGTCCTGCGGCTGCGTCTGAGGCCTGTGGTCAGGTCCCTTGACGGGGCCTCACAGGCTTCTGCTCCGCTTCTCAGCACCACCTCAGACTGTTCTCATGTACGGCGGCAACAGTCGTCTGCATGACGGACCACTATCGCGACCAGTCGCACACCCAGCCGTACGGCACCGGCGCCGGGGCCTACCCGCCGCCGCCCTTCCACGCGCCCGCCGCACCCGCCCCCGCGGCCCATCGCGCCCGGGCCCGGCGCCCCGTCGCCCTCATCGCGGCCGTCGCCATCGTCGCCGCGGTCGTCGGCGGCGGCACGTCCGCGCTCGTCGAACGGTTCGCCGGTGACAACGGCGGCGCCTCCGGCAACGGCGTCAGCGGGACCACCGTGTCGCGCACGACCGCAGGCACCGTCGCGGGCGTCGCGCAGGCCGTCTCACCGAGCATCGTGGAGATCAGCGCCGCCACGACGGCCGGTCAGTCCACCGGCTCCGGCGTGATCATCACCTCCGACGGCGAGATCATCACCAACAACCATGTCGTCTCCGGCGCCGACACCGTGAAGGTGCGGCTCAACGACGGCAAGACGTACACCGCGAAGGTCGTCGGCACCGACCCCGGCAAGGATCTGGCGCTGATCAAGCTCCAGGGCGCGAGCGGTCTCAAGGCCGCGACGCTCGGGGACTCCAGCAAGGTCAAGGTCGGTGACGAGGTCGTGGCGATCGGCTCACCCGAGGGCCTGACCGGCACCGTCACCAGCGGCATCGTGTCCGCGCTGGACCGCGACGTCACGGTCGCCAAGGAGCAGGACCCGGGCCAGGGGCAGGGCCAGGACCGGCAGGGCGGCGGCAACTGGCCGTTCGAGTTCGGCGGGCAGGAGTTCAACGGCGACACCGGCGACTCCAAGACCACGTACAAAGCCCTCCAGACGGACGCCTCGCTCAACCCCGGCAACTCCGGCGGCGCCCTCATCAACATGAACGGCGAGATCATCGGCATCAACTCGGCCATGTACTCGCCCAGTTCCGCCACCGGATCCACGGCCGGCAGCGTCGGCCTCGGCTTCGCCATCCCGATCGAGACCGTGAAGGCCGACCTCGACGCCTTGCGCGACGGCAACAGCGACTGACTGCGTGCGAGGCTGGTGCCATGACGACCCCCCGTGAAGGCGAGCGCATCCTCATCGTCGACGACGAGCCGGCCGTCCGTGAGGCGCTGCAGCGCAGCCTCGCCTTCGAGGGCTACGGCACGGAGGTCGCCGTCGACGGTATCGACGCGATCGAGAAGGCGGAGACGTACGCCCCGGACCTGATCGTGCTCGACATCCAGATGCCGCGCATGGACGGTCTGACGGCGGCCCGCAGGGTGCGGGCCTCCGGCTCGACCGTGCCGATCCTGATGCTGACCGCCCGCGACACGGTCGGCGACCGGGTGACCGGTCTGGACGCGGGCGCCGACGACTACCTGGTCAAGCCGTTCGAGCTGGACGAGCTGTTCGCGCGGATCAGGGCGCTGCTGCGGCGCAGTTCGTACGCCACGGCCGCGGGCGCGGCGGGCGAAGACGACGTGCTGGCCTTCGCGGACCTGCGGATGGACCTGGCGACGCGTGAGGTGCATCGCGGCAACCGCCCGGTGGAGCTGACGCGCACCGAGTTCACGCTGCTGGAGATGTTCCTGGCCCATCCGCGTCAGGTGCTCACCCGCGAGCAGATCCTCAAGTCCGTGTGGGGCTTCGACTTCGAGCCCAGTTCCAATTCGCTGGATGTGTATGTGATGTATCTGCGACGCAAGACGGAGGCGGGCGGGGAGCCGCGACTCGTGCACACGGTGCGCGGTGTGGGGTACGCCCTGCGCACCGGCGGCGGTGAGGCGTGACCGGTCCGGTCCGCCGGTTTCGCGCCCTGCCGATCCGGTCGCGGCTCGCGCTGCTGGTGGCCACCGCCGTCGCGGTCGCCGTCGCGGCCGTGTCCGTCACCTGCTGGCTGCTGACCCGGGCCCAGCTGAACGACGAGCTGAACACCTCGCTGGAGAACATCGGCGCGCCCGCCGACGCGGTGCGGGCGGCCTATGAGGAGTGCCTGCGGGGCCAGGGCCCGATCGCGAACACCCCGAAGTCGAACTTCGCGTACATCCAGATCGTCCTGCCCGACAACCGGCGCTGCCTCGTGGCGTACTCGCAGCCCGTGAAGGTGCAGCAGGAGGACCTGGCCGTCGCGAACGGCACCCGCACCAGCGCGCTGCACGACAGCACCACGGACGCGGGCGACGAGGTCCGCGTGCGCACGGAGCAGACGAACATCGGGGGCTTCGCGGTCGCCGTCTCCGTCTCCCGCCCCCTGACCGAGATCAACACGTCCCTGAACCGGCTCGCGCTCTTCCTCACCGCCGTCGCCGGCATCGGCGTCCTGGGCGCGGGCGCCGCGGGCCTGTGGGTGGCGCGCACCGGCCTGCGGCCCGTCGACGAGCTCACGGGCGCCGTCGAGCACGTGGCGCGCACCGAGGATCTGACGGTCCGCCTCCCTGTCGAGGGCGAGGACGAGATCGCCCGGCTGGCGCGTTCGTTCAACTCGATGACGGCCGCGCTCGCCTCCTCGCGGGACCGCCAGGCGCAGCTCATCGCCGACGCGGGCCATGAACTGCGCACGCCCCTGACCTCGCTGCGGACGAACATCGAGCTGCTCGCGCGCAGCGAGCAGACGGGGCGTGCCATCCCGCCTGCCGACCGGCTGGCGCTGATGGCATCCGTCAAGGCGCAGATGGCCGAACTGGCCCTGCTGATCGGCGATTTGCAGGAACTGTCCCGGCCGGACGCCGCGGCGGGCGGGCCGCTCCAGGTGGTCGCCCTGCACGAGATCGTGAAGGCAGCGCTGGAGCGGGCCCGGCTGCGCGGCCCGGAGCTGACGTTCACCGCCGACATCAACTCCTGGTTCGTACGCGCCGAACCGGCTTCGCTGGAGCGGGCACTGGTCAACGTGCTGGACAACGCGGTGAAGTTCTCGCCGCCCGGCGGGACGGTCGAGGTGCGTCTGGCGGCGGGCGAGCTGACGGTGCGCGATCACGGGCCGGGCATCGAGGCCGACGACCTGCCGCATGTCTTCGAGCGGTTCTGGCGCTCGCCGTCCGCGCGGTCCCTGCCCGGCTCGGGTCTCGGCCTGTCGATCGTGGCGCGTACGGTGCAGCAGTCGGGCGGCGAGGTCGAGCTCGTGCCTGCCCCGGGCGGCGGCACCCGCGCGGTGATCCGGCTGCCGGGGGCGTCGGAGCCACCGCCCTCTCTCTGACCGAACCCCAACGAGACGAAACGTCTTGCGAGAGTCCGCAAGCCGCGTTACCGTTGGCTCACCAACGAGACGGTTCGTATCGTCTCTCAGTCCTGTCGTCCAGGAAAGAAGTGACGCTTGTTCCCAGTCATTGCCCCTCCCTCGCAGCTCACCCTCGCCGACGTCACCAAGCGCTATGACGACCATGTCGTCCTCGACCGTGTCTCCTTCAGCGTGCGTCCGGGCGAGAAGGCCGGCGTCGTCGGCGACAACGGCTCCGGCAAGTCCACGCTCCTGCGGCTGCTCGCAGGCCAGGAGCAGCCCGACAACGGCACGCTGACCGTCGTCGCTCCCGGCGGCGTCGGCCATCTCGCCCAGACCCTGGACCTGCCCGGCACCGCCCGCGTGGGTGACGCCGTGGACCTCGCCCTCGCCGGGCTGCGCACGCTCCAGCGGCAGATCCGCGACCTGGAGGTGCGGCTGGAACAGCCCGGCGCGCTCGAGCGGTACGCGGAGCTGGTCGAGGAGTTCGAGGCGCGCGGCGGCCCGGACGCCGACCGGCGGGTGGAGATCGCCCTGCGGAGACTGGGCGAGCGGCAGCCGCTGGACCGCGCCCGTCCGCTGGGCACCCTCTCCGGCGGCCAGCGCTCCCGGCTCGCCCTCGCCGGCGTCCTCGCGTCCGCTCCCGAACTGCTGCTGCTCGACGAGCCGACCAACGACCTCGACGACGAGGCCGTCGGCTGGCTGGAGGAGCAACTGCGTGCCCACCGCGGCACGGTCGTCGCGGTCACCCACGACCGCACCTTCCTGGAGAGGGTCGCCTCCACCGTGCTGGAGGTCGACCAGGATCTGCGCACGGTCCACCGGTACGGCAACGGCTACGGCGGCTTCCTCGCCGCCAAGGCCGCGGCCCGCGCCCGCTGGGTGCGCTCGTACGAGGACTGGCGCGCCGACCTCGACCGTCACTCGGCGCTCGCGGAGTCCAACATCGGCCTGCTGTCGGCCATCCCGCGCAAGGCGCCGTCCGCGTTCAGCGGCGCGGGCGCCTTCCGGGCACGCTCGCGGGCGCACGGCGCGATGAGCCGGATCCGCAACGCCCGGGAACGGGTGCAGCGCCTCACCGACAACCCGGTGCCGTCGCCACCCGAACCGCTGCGGTTCACCGGGCGGATCAGCGGTGGCGCGGGCGGCGGGATCGAGCTCAGCGGCGTTCGGGTGCCGGGCAGGCTCTCGCTCGACGCCCTCCGCCTCGCACCGGGCGGGCGGCTGCTGGTCACCGGCCCGAACGGCGCCGGCAAGTCCACCCTGCTGGAGGTGCTCGCGGGCGAACTGCGGCCCACGTCCGGCACCGTCCGCCGCCCGGCGAACGTGGGCATCCTGCGCCAGAACAGCCCGTCGGGACCGGACACCCGCCCGCTCGCCGAGGCCTTCGGCCGCGACCGCGCGGAACTGCTGATCACGCTCGGCCTGTTCCGTACGAAAGACCTCGCCGTCCCCGTACGGGCCCTGTCCACGGGACAGCGGCGCAAGCTGGAGCTGGCCCGGCTGGTGTCCGAGCCCGCCGAACTGCTGCTGCTGGACGAGCCCACCAACCACCTCTCCCCCGCGCTGGTGGAGGAGATGGAGGCGGCGCTCGCCCGGTACACCGGGTCACTCGTGATCGTCACGCACGACCGGCGGATGCGGGCCGCGTTCAGCGGTGCACGCCTCGAACTGCCGGGCCGGTGAGCGCCGCCGGGAGGCGGCGCCGACGGCCTCAGTTGTGCCGGAGGAGTGAGTCGACCAGGCCCGCGCGGGTGGCGGGGAAGTCCAGCGGGACGATCCCGAGCCCGCGCCAGCCGCTTGCCGTGCCGTCGAGGAAGGAGTGCACACGCGGGTTGAGGTTGTCCGAGTTCCAGCGCGGCGGCAGGCTCGCGGACGTGCTCACGTAGTTGATGAACAGCTTGCCCGGCTGCTCGGCCGCCTTGCGGAAGTGCGCCTCGATCTTGGGGTACTTGGCGCCCGGCAGCGCGTTCCAGTCGTCCTGGATGTCGAACAGCGCGCCGTCCGCGTACCGGACACCGGGCAGGCCGCCGTTGTCGCCGAGCAGCACGACCTTGCCGCGGGACTCACCGAGCGACGGGATGCCGTCGCCGATACGGAACAGCGGGCGCCAGCCCTTGGCATCCAGATAGGTGTCGAAGACGCGGCGGAAGGTGGCGTCGGAGTCGGAGGAGTACTCCTGCTTGACGCGCATCAGGACGGTCTCGGAGGGGTGTGCTGCGAGGAAGTCCCGGCAGGCGATGAGGACATCGCCGAACATCATGTTCTGGTAGGACGGGCCGTGGTGGATGGCGAACGAGTCGCCCGTGACCCGGCACCGGACGTCCAGGAAGCGGATGCCGCTGTTCAACTGCGCCGCGACGGTGGTGTTCTGGCACTCGGACCACGGACCGCCGAAGCGGGCGCCCGAGTCGTGGGTGCCGGGAATCGTGAGACGTTGGAGTGCGGTCGAGTCACCGTGTCCCGACATCCAGTCCTGGGCGGAGAGGGTGCGGCGCGGTGCCGCGACTGCGGCCGGTGGGGGGATGAGGGCGGTCGCCGTCAAGGCCGCCGCCCCCGCGAGGAAGCTCCGTCTGTCCATGGCCCCGGATTATGGCGGGGTCACGTCAAGCACCACCAGACATCGGACTGGCCAGTAATAAGCGACTCTTTCCGGCCTGCGCCGGTCCGGAAACAGTGCCGCCAACGCCGGTGGGGCGGCGGGCCCATGGCCCGCCGCCCCACCTTCTGCCCTGCTGACGCGACTACTTGACGACCGTGATCCGGTCGGTGGCCGGCGGCGCCAGCGGCGAGCTCGCGCTGGAGTGCGCGGCCATGTAGGCGATCAGCACATCCAGGTCGGAGGCACCGACGAGCTTGTTCTTGTGCTCCTTCAGCACGGCGAAACCGTCGCCGCCGCCCGCCAGGAACTCGTTCATCGCGACCCGGTAGGTCTTGGCCGGGTCGATCGCCGCACCGTTCAGCTTGACCGAGGAGGTGACGATGCGGTCGGCGCCCGTCTTCGTCAGGTCCAGGGTGTAGGTGAAGCCCTCGGACACCTGAAGAATCTTCGGCGACGCCTGGTTCGCACCGCTGACCTGCTGCTGGAGCATGGTGATCAGCTGAGCACCGGTCAGGTCCACGGCGGTCATCATGTTGGTGAACGGCTGCACGGTGAACGCCTCGCCGTAGGTGACGACCCCGTCGCCCTCGCTGCCGGACGCCTTGTGCACCAGGCCGGCCCGGATGCCGCCCGGGTTCATGACCGCCAGCTGCGCCCCGCCCTTGTCGGCCGGCGCGAGACCCTCGAGCTGCGCGTCCGCGATCAGGTCGCCCAGCGGCTTCTCGGGCGCGTCGACCGGGTTCTCGATGTCGGCGGAGATGTAACCCACGGAACGGCTCGCGATCGGCGCGGCCAGCGTGTTCCAGCGCTGGATCAGCCGGGTGAGGTCCGGAGCCTTCGTCACATCACGCGTGACGACGTGGTTCGCGGAGGCGACGGACGTACGCACGATGTCGTTCGTACGCCGGTCGTAGGTCAGCGTCGTGTCCGTGTACAGCCGGCCGAAGGAGGCCGCCGACGTGACGGTGCGCGGCTTGCCCGACGGGTCCGGGATGGAGCACGCGTACGCCTGGTGGGTGTGGCCGGTGACCAGGGCGTCGACCTGCGGGCTGACCTTCTTGGCGATGTCGACGATCGGACCGGAGATGCCGTCACCGGCACCGGGGCTGTCGCAGTTGTAGTTGTACGACGCCGACGCCGGCGATCCGCCCTCGTGGAGCAGGGCGACGATCGACTTGACGCCCTTGCGCTCGAGAACCTTGGTGTACTTGTTGATCGTCTCGATCTCGTCGCCGAACTTCAGGCCCTTGATGCCCTCGGCGTTGACGATGTCCGGCGTGCCCTCCAGGGTCACCCCGATGAAGCCGATCTTGACGCCGTTCTTCTTCCAGATGAAGTACGGGTCGAGCAACGGCTTGCCGCTCTTCTCCTTCGTCACGTTGGCCGCGAGGTAGGGGAAGGCGGCGCCCTTGAACTTCTTGCCCTGCTCGTAGCAGCCCTCGGTGGCGTGACAGCCGCCGTTCTGCATCCGGGCGAGTTCCTTGGCGCCCTCGTCGAACTCGTGGTTGCCCACCGAGGTGACGTCGAGCTTCAGCTTGTTCAGCGCCTCGATGGTCGGCTCGTCGTGGAAGAGCCCGGACAGCAGCGGAGAGGCGCCGATCATGTCGCCGGCCGCCGCGGTCACGGAGTACTTGTTGCCCTTGCGGGCCTCACGCAGATGCGTGGCCAGGTACTCGGCGCCGCCCGCGTCGATGGTCTTCGTGGTGCCGTCCGGGTTGGTGTGCGTGACCCGGCCGGACGAACCGGCGGGCGGCTCCAGGTTCCCGTGCAGGTCGTTGAAGGACAGCAGCTGGACGTCGACCGTGCGGCTGTGCCCGTGTCCATGGCCGTTGCCGCGCTCGGTGGCCCCGGCGGGCATCGCGGCGACCAGCGCCCCGACAGTGGTCAGGCCGGCGACCGCCGTGAGTATGCGGCGGCGATTCTTGTGCGGTGTCGCTGACATCTGTCCCCTTGTCAGTTTCAGCGTGGTCTGAGGGTGCGAGCGGCAGCCTAGAGTCAACGCGCGTAGCGCGACAGAGGAAAAGGGTTACGACCTGGTTGCCTTCGCGAGTTCCGCACCCTGCCGGGCAATTGTGCAGCCGCGCACATCCCGCCCGCCCGCACCTCCGCCGTACGCTCTCCCCATGACGTTCGACGCAGTGATTCCGGAGCCCGGCCGCCAGATCCATAGCCATGACGAGCTGACTCCCGAGCAGGCGGCGGCCGTTCTCGGCATGCTCACCGAAGCCGCCCGCTCCGACGGCATGCAGGCCGTGTCGGAGCAGGGCCGGCTGCAGCTGCGCGGTGGGCCGCGGGACGGCGTACGGCACTTCCTGCTCACCGTCGAGGGCGAGCTGATCGGCTACGCCCAGCTGGAGGACACCGACCCGGTGGAGGCCCCGGCCGCCGAACTCGTCGTGCACCCGGGCCACCGCGGGCGCGGTCACGGCCGGGCCCTCGGCAGCGCGCTGCTGGGCGCCTCCGGCAAGCGGCTGCGGGTGTGGGCGCACGGCGGCAAGTCGGCCGCCCGGCATCTGGCCCAGGTCCTGGGGCTGACCCTCTTCCGTGAACTGCGCCAGCTGAGGCGGCCGCTGAACCTGCGGGAGATCCCCGAGCCGGTCTTCCCCTCCGGGGTCACCACCCGCACCTTCGTACCGGGGCAGGACGAGGAGGCGTGGCTCGCGGTCAACGCCGCGGCCTTCGCTCACCACCCCGAGCAGGGCTCGCTCGGCCCGCGCGATCTCGAGGACCGCAAGAACGAGCCGTGGTTCGACCCCAAGGGCTTCTTCCTGGCCGAGCGCGACGGAGAGATCGTCGGCTTCCACTGGACGAAGGTGCACGCCGAGGAACAGCTCGGCGAGGTGTACGTGGTGGGCATCAGGCCGGACGCCCAGGGCGGCGGTCTCGGAAAGGCCCTCACCGCGATCGGCCTGCGTCATCTCGCCGCGCAGGGGCTGCCGACCGCGATGCTCTACGTGGACGCGGACAACGCGGCGGCGCTCGCGGTGTACGAGAGGCTCGGCTTCGTGACGCACGAGGTGGATCTGATGTACCGCACGGAGTCCTGACGCACTGAGTCCCGACGCACGGATCGCTCTCGAACCGTGCGCGGCTGAACACATCGACGGCAGGGGGCGGTTGACACCGCCCCCTTCTTTGCACCACCCTTTCACTACTTGATTAGTGAAAGGGTGGTTGATGATCGAGTACCGGATCGACCGGCGCAGCGGGGTCGCCACCTATCTGCAGATCGTCCAGCAGACCAGACAGGCGCTGCGGCTGGGCCTCCTGGAGCCGGGAGACCGCTTGCCCACGGCCCGCGAAGTGGTGGAGGCGACCGCCATCAACCCGAACACCGTGCTCAAGGCCTACCGCGAACTGGAACGCGAAGGCCTGGTCGAGGCCCGCAGAGGCCTCGGCACCTTCGTCCGCAGGACCCTCGGCGCCGCGCCCGCCGACTCACCGCTGCACGGCGAACTCGCCGACTGGGCGGCCCGGGCGCGCGACGCGGGGATGGAGCGCGACGACGTGGCCGCACTTTTCGCTTCCGTACTGGACGAGCTCTACAAGGGGGACGACGCATGACGGGCACCGCACTCGAAGCCATCGGTCTGGGCAGGAGGTTCCGGCGCGGACCGGCCCTGCGGGAGTGTGCCTTCCGGCTGCCCGCGGGGCGGATCTGCGCAGTCGTCGGGCCCAACGGAGCCGGGAAGTCGACCCTGCTGGCACTCGCGGCCGGCCTGCTGCTCCCCACCGAAGGCCGCGTCGAGGTGTTCGGCACCGACCCCGCGTCGGCCAGGGAGCACATCGCCTACGTCGGCCAGGACAAGCCGCTGTACCCGCAGCTGACCGTCGCCCAGACCCTGCGCATGGGAGCCGAACTCAACCCCGGCTGCTGGGACATGGACGCCGCCCGGGACGTCGTCGCCGCCGGCGACCTCGACCCCGGCATCCGCGTCCGTGCGCTCTCCGGCGGCCAGCGCACCCGCGTGGCCCTCGCCCTCGCGCTCGGCAAACGGCCGCGGCTGCTGCTGCTCGACGAGCCGATGGCCGACCTCGACCCCCTCGCGCGGCACCGGTTGATGGGGACCCTGCTCGCCGACGCCTCCGAACGCGGCACCACCGTGGTGATGTCGTCGCACATCCTCACCGAGCTGGAGACCACCTGCGACTACGTGCTGCTCATCGACCGCGGACAGATACGTCTCGCCGGGGAGACCGAGGACCTGCTGATGGCGCACACCCTGCTGACCGGCCCGGTGCAGGACCTCGCACCGCACACGGTGGTCGAGTCGCGCACCACCGGCCGCGCCCTCTCCGCTCTCGTACGACGGGACGGCCCGCTCCTGGGCGACTGGCAGACGAAGGACCCCTCGCTGGAGGAACTCCTCCTCGCCCATCTGCGCAACCCCGACGCACCGGCCCTGTTCACCCCGAGCGCCACAGGAGCAGCCGCATGAACCAGGCACTGCCGGCCGGTCCGCACCGGTCCGTCGTACGGCTGCACCGCCGCACCCTGTGGGCAGCGCTCGCCCTGTTCGCCGGCACAGCCGCCGGCCTGGCCGGGCTGCGGCTCCGGCAGGCGGCGCTCAACACCTCCGAGCCGTGCCGCGGGCTGAGCGAGACGTCCTGCAACGACGCGATCCAGGAGCTGATCGGGGCCCATGACTGGCTGCGGTGGGCGCTCGACGTGACGGCGACCGGTCTGCTGCTCCTGCCGCTCGCCGTCGCGGCCCTCACAGCGGGGCCGCTCATCGCCCGCGAAATGGAGACCGGCACCTACCGGCTCGCCTGGACCCAGTCCGTGACACCCGCCCGCTGGCTCGCCGCCAAAGTCCTCCTCGCGGCGGTCGTCGCCACGGCAGGGACGGCACTGGTCATCGGCGCGTTCCGGGTCACCCGCAAGCCCGCGGCGGCGAACGACTTCCAGATGCTGTGGGACAGCCCGGTGTACGCGGCCATGGGGATCACCACCCTGGCGTACGGACTCCTGGCGATCGGCGTCGGTGCGCTCACCGGGCTGCTGGTGCGCCGCACCGTCGTCGCCATGAGCGTCGCGGGCCTCGCGACCGGAGGGCTCATGCTCCTCGTCACCACCCTGCGGCCGCACCTGTGGCCCGTCGCGACCCTGTCGGCGCTCGGCGACCAGCAGGACCTGTGGATTCTTCAGCAGGGCAAACTCACGGCTTCCGGCAAGCGGCTGTTCTGGGAGGACTGCTACGGCCTCCCGGGCACGAGCCCGGAACAGTGCATGGCGGACCGCGGCGCCGTCGGGGAATTCCACGACGTGCACCCCTCCTCGCACTTCTGGCCCCTCCAGCTCGTGGAGACCGGCATCGTGCTGGCGCTTGCCGCCGCGGTCGTCGCTGCCGCATTCTGGCTGCTGCGCAGGCGCCACGGCTGACCGCACCGCGAGGAAGCCGTACGGAAGCGGGACGGGGCTCGCCCGGGTCCGGGTACGACCCCGGGGAGCCCCGTCCCGCTTTCCGTCACGTCATGCCGTTGTTACCGGCAATTCAGACGTTCTTGCGACCCTCACTCAATGCAGCCCGCCGTACCCGCTTCGCCAAACGGCAGATTTCCCCCCGCCCCGGCCCTCTCCGACGCGCCTGTCCGGCCCACCACGCGGAAGAATGGGTTCATGAGTCAGCAGCCCGCCGAGGTATCGGTCCAGCACCCCCAGCCGTCCGTCGGATCCATAGCCGCGCACCGCCCGCACACCGTCGCTGCCGCCGTGTCCGAACTGGAACCCGATCTCGACGCCGACCTCGACGGGTACGAGGAGGAGCACGACGGAACGGGCGACGAACTGCCCCAGGGCCGGTTCCTGGACCGCGAGCGCAGCTGGCTCGCCTTCAACGAGCGCGTCCTGGAGCTCGCCGAGGACCCCGCGACACCGCTGCTGGAGCGGGCCAACTTCCTGGCGATCTTCGCGTCCAACCTGGACGAGTTCTTCATGGTGCGGGTCGCAGGGCTCAAGCGCCGTATCGCCACCGGCGTGGCCACCCGCTCCGCCTCCGGCCTGCAGCCCCGCGAGGTGCTGGACCTGATCTGGACCCGCTCCCGCGAGATCATGGCCCGGCACGCCGCCTGCTACCAGCAGGACGTCGCCCCGGCGCTCGCCGAGGAGGGTATCCACCTCATCCGCTGGCCCGACCTCACCGAGAAGGAGCAGGCGCGGCTGTTCACGCTGTTCCGGCAGCAGATCTTCCCGGTGCTGACGCCGCTGGCCGTGGACCCCGCGCACCCCTTCCCGTACATCTCCGGGCTCTCCCTGAACCTCGCGGTCGTCGTACGCAACCCGGTCAGCGGCCACCGCCACTTCGCCCGGGTCAAGGTCCCGCCGCTGCTCTCCCGCTTCCTCGAAGCCTCGCCGCAGCGCTACGTACCGCTGGAAGACGTCATCGCGGCCCATCTCGAGGAGCTCTTCCCCGGCATGGAGGTGCTCGCGCACCACATGTTCCGGGTGACGCGGAACGAGGACCTGGAGGTCGAGGAGGACGACGCCGAGAACCTCCTGCAGGCCCTGGAGAAGGAGCTCATGCGGCGCCGCTTCGGTCCGCCGGTGCGCCTGGAGGTCGAGGAGTCCATCGACCCGTACGTCCTGGACCTGCTCGTCCGCGAGCTGAAGGTGTCCGACGCCGAGGTCTACCCGCTGCCCGGACCGCTCGACCTGACCGGGCTCTTCGGCATCTCGGCCCTCGACCGGCCGGAGCTGAAGTACCCGAAGTTCATCGCCGGCACCCACCGCGACCTCGCCGAGGTCGAGTCGTCGTCGGCGCCCGACATCTTCATGGCACTGCGCGAACGGGACGTGCTGCTGCACCACCCGTACGACAGCTTCTCCACGTCCGTGCAGGCCTTCCTGGAGCAGGCCGCCGCCGACCCGGGCGTCCTCGCCATCAAGCAGACCCTGTACCGGACCTCCGGCGACTCACCGATCGTGGACGCCCTGATAGACGCCGCCGAGTCCGGCAAGCAGGTCCTCGTCCTGGTCGAGATCAAGGCCCGCTTCGACGAGCAGGCCAACATCAAGTGGGCGCGCAAGCTGGAGGAGTCCGGCTGCCACGTCGTCTACGGACTCGTCGGCCTCAAGACCCACTGCAAGCTCTCCCTCGTGGTGCGCCAGGAAGGCGACACACTGCGCCGCTACTCCCACGTCGGCACCGGCAACTACCACCCGAAGACCGCCCGGCTGTACGAGGACCTGGGCCTGTTGACCGCGGACCCGCAGGTAGGCGCCGACCTGTCCGACCTGTTCAACCGGCTGTCGGGCTACTCGCGCCGCGAGACCTACCGCCGACTGCTGGTCGCCCCCAAGTCGCTGCGCGACGGCCTCATCACGCGCATCAACAAGGAAGCGGCCCACCACCGCGCCGGCCGTCCCGCCCATGTCCGTATCAAGGTCAACTCGCTGGTGGACGAGGCGATCATCGACGCCTGCTACCGCGCGGCGATGGCGGGCGTGCCGGTCGACATCTGGGTACGCGGCATCTGCGCGATCCGCCCCGGGGTCGCCGGGCTCTCCGAGAACATCCGGGTGCGTTCCGTCCTCGGGCGCTTCCTCGAGCACTCCCGCATCTTCGCCTTCGGCAACGGCGGCGAGCCCGAGGTGTGGTTCGGCAGCGCCGACATGATGCACCGCAACCTCGACCGCCGCATCGAGGCCCTGGTGCGGGTCACCGACCCCGCCCACCGCGCGGCCCTCACCCGCCTCCTGGAGAGCGGTATGTCCGACACCACGTCCTCATGGCACCTCGGCCCGGACGGCGCATGGACCCGGCACTCCTCGGATGCGGAAGGCCAGCCGCTGCGGCACGTGCAGGAGATGCTCATAGACGCCCGGAGGCGCCGGCGTGCACAGCCCTGACCTCTCCCGGTTCCAGGACCTGTCCGGGCAGGAAGGCGCCCATCCGCCGTCGGTCACCGCCGGCGACGCCCTCGCCCGCTATCTCCACGCCCAGGCGGGCGACTTCCTGCGCAGTCTTCGGCTGCACGGCGAGAGCGGCTCCGACACGGCGGGCGTGGCGGAGGCCGCACGCTCGCTGCGCACGGCCGCCCGGCGCATCAGCGGAACGCTCCACACGTTCCGGCCGCTGCTCGACCCCGCCTGGGCGGACGACCTGCGCACCGAACTGGCCTGGCTGTCCGGCACCCTGGCCCAGGAGCACGCCTGCACCTCGCGCCTGAACCGACTGCTGGACGCGCTGTCCCGGCTCTCGGGCTCCTCCGCGCCTCCCGCCCCCAGGGGCGAGCTGCCGGGCCCCGGCGCCGACACCCGTCCGGCGCCCGTCGAGAAGAGCGGGCCCCGCCCCTCCGGCAGCCTGACCGTGGGCGCCGCCCGCGCCGGGGCCCTGCTGGAGAGACAGCTCACCCTTGCCCGGACCCGCGCCCACTCCGCCGCGCTGCAGGCACTCGGCTCCTCCCGCTTCCACGGGGTCGCCGACTCCGTCGCCGTACTCGCCTCCGAACTGCCCCTCGGCCCGGTCGCCGCCACCCCGGCAGCCGAGGCGCTCGCCCTGCCCGCCGAGCACGCCGAGCGCCGGCTGCTCGAGGCCGCGGCAGCCCTGCCGCTGGGCCGGGCCGGGCACCCGTACAACGCCGAGGCCCTTGTGCACGGCCTCGCCACCCCGTCGGCCGGCGAGGCGCAGGACGCGCCCTGGCACCGGGTGCGCCAACTGCTGCGGCTGCACCGCTACGCACAGGAAGTGCTGCGCCCGGGCGCGGACCCGGTGCTGTGCCACGCGGGCCTGGTCCTGGACCGGCACCGCGACGCGGCCGAGGCAGCCGCCGCTGCCGCCGCCGCGGCCCGCACCCCCCGGATCGCCCCTGCCACGGCGTACGCGCTGGGCGTGCTCCACGCCGACCAGCGCCATGAGGTGGAAGCGGCTCGATTCACCTTCCAGGAGGTGTGGCAGCGGGCCATCGCGGTATCCGCGCCCTGACGGCTTCAGCGCCCCGGGCGCCCGACGGAGGGAGGCAGGTCTGATGGAGGACGGCACGGTGGCGGCCGCGGGCTGCGTGCTCTGGCGCCGCGCCCCGTACGACGGCGGCCTGGAGATCTGTCTGGTCCACAGGCCGAAGTACGACGACTGGTCGCATCCCAAGGGCAAGCTCAAACGGGGCGAGGACCCGATGACCGGCGCGCTGCGCGAGGTGCTGGAGGAGACCGGGCACCAGTGTGTTCCCGGGGCCCGGCTGCCCACCACGCGCTACGTTGCCAACGGCCGGCCCAAGCAGGTCAGCTACTGGGCGGCCGAGGCGACGACGGGATCCTTCGCACCGAACCAGGAGGTGGACCGCATTCTGTGGCTCCCACCCACGGCGGCACGCAACCGGCTCACCCAGCCCCGGGACCGCGAGCTCGTGGACGCCCTTCTCGAGACCCTGCACCAGGTCTGACGGGTACCGCACCGCCCTCGGATCGCGGTGGGCGCAGGTGCGGACGGACACTGGGAAGGCTCGCGCACAACGCCTCGGAAACGGGTGCCTACAGCTGCCTGCGGCTGCGTCCGTCTCGACGCGCGGCCAGGCACCCAGCCGCCCGACACGGTTCACCTTCCGTTCACTCGCCACCTTGGGCCGCTTCACCTGATCTGCCTAGTTTCGGCCTTACACGGTGACCGGCAAAGAGCCGGATCCCCCCACCCCGACACACGCCGCCACCTTCGACTCGACACCCGGTCAGCGTCTGGCGGCTCCTGGAAGGAACACCCGAAAGTGAAGCTTCAGCGCAAGAACGGGCTTCGCGCCACCGCGCTCGGCGCCCTCGCCGTGACCGGCGCCCTGGTACTCACGGCGTGTGGTTCGGACGACAACGCAGGCGGCACCGGCGGGACGGGCGAGAAGACCAACGCCGCGTCGAACATCAAGTGCGACGGCGCCACGGGCAAGCTCCTCGCGTCCGGTTCCAGCGCGCAGAAGAACGCCATGGACCTGTGGGTCAAGAACTACATGGCCGGCTGCAGGGGCGTGGAGATCAACTACAAGTCCTCCTCGTCCGGTGAGGGCATCGTCGCCTTCAACCAGGGCACCGTGGGCTTCGCGGGCAGCGACTCGGCCCTCAAGCCCGAAGAGGTCGAGGACTCCAAGAAGATCTGCAAGGGCGGCCAGGGCATCAACCTGCCCATGGTCGGCGGACCGATCGCCATCGGTTACAACGTCTCCGGCGTCGAGGACCTGGCCCTGGACGCCCCGACCATCGCCAAGATCTTCAACGGCAAGATCAAGAAGTGGAACGACCCGGCGATCGCCAAGCTCAACGAGGGCAAGACGCTCCCGGACAAGCCGATCCAGGCCTTCCACCGCTCCGAGGACTCCGGCACCACGCAGAACCTCGGCAAGTACCTCGGCGCCACCGCCAAGGCCGACTGGCCCTACGAGGCCGAGAAGAAGTGGCCCGCCCCCGGCGGCCAGGCCGCGTCCGGCTCCTCCGGTGTCGCCGCGCAGGTCAAGCAGGTCGACGGCGCGATCGGCTACTTCGAGCTCTCCTACGCCACGTCGCAGTCCATCCCGACCGTGAAGATCGACACCGGTGCCGCGGCCCCGGTCGAGGCCACCTCTGAGAACGCCTCCAAGGCCATCGCCGCCGCCAAGATCAAGGGCACCGGCAAGGACCTGGCCCTCGGCCTCGACTACACCACCAAGGCCGACGGCGCCTACCCGATCGTCCTGGTGACCTACGAGGTCGTCTGCGACACCGGCAACAAGGCCGAGACCCTGGGCACCGTCAAGTCCTTCCTGACGTACACCGCGGGCGACGAGGGCCAGAAGGTGCTCTCGGAGGCCGGCTACGCCCCGATCCCGGCCGAGATCAACGCCAAGGTCCGCGAGACCGTCGCGGGTCTGAAGTAACGCAGTCGGCCGGCGGGGGCCCGAGCCCCCGCCGGCCACCCATCCGGTGCACCGCCGCCAGGGGAGCGAAGCCGCTCCCCCACCACAGACCGGAAAGACCATGGCTTCCACGACACCGATAGATACCCCTCCTCCGCCGGCGCCGCCGGTCATCAAGAAGAGCGGCTCCACCGGCCGCGCGGGTGACAAGGTCTTCGTCGGCCTGTCCCGCGGTTCGGGCATCCTGCTCCTGGTGATCATGGCGTCGATCGCCGCGTTCCTCACCTACCGCGCCACGATCGCCCTCTCGAAGGACGAGGGGAACTTCCTCACCACCTTCGACTGGAACCCGGCGGGCGACCCGCCGGTCTTCGGCATCGCGGTCCTCCTGTTCGGCACGGTGATCAGCTCAGTCATCGCCATGGTGATCGCCGTCCCGATCGCCGTCGGCATCGCGCTGTTCATCTCGCACTACGCGCCCCGCCGGCTGGCCGCCCCCATCGCCTACGTCGTGGATCTGCTGGCCGCCGTGCCGTCGATCATCTACGGCATCTGGGGCGCGCTCTTCCTGGTCCCGTACCTCGAGGGCCTCAACCTCTGGCTGGACGAGTTCTTCGGCTGGACCTACATCTTCGAGAAGACCGAAGTCGGCGTCGCCCGCTCGCTGTTCACCGTGGGCATCCTGCTCGCGATCATGATCCTGCCGATCGTGACCAGCGTCAGCCGCGAGGTCTTCCTCCAGGTCCCGAAGATGAACGAGGAAGCCGCCCTCGCGCTCGGCGCCACCCGCTGGGAGGTCATCCGGATGTCGGTCCTGCCCTTCGGCCGGTCCGGCGTGATCTCCGCCTCGATGCTGGGCCTCGGCCGCGCGCTCGGCGAGACGATGGCCGTCGCGACGGTCCTGTCCCCGAGCTTCGTGATCTCCCTGCATCTGCTCAACCCGGGCGGAGGCACCTTCGCCCAGAACATCGCGGCGAAGTTCGACGAGGCCAATGAGCTCGGCCGCGACGCGCTGATCGCCTCGGGTCTCGTCCTGTTCGTCCTGACCCTGCTGGTCAACGGCGCAGCCCGGCTGATCATCGCGCGCCGCAAGGAATACTCGGGGGCCAACGCATGAGCCAGACAGCCGTCAAGGACAGGCCCACGCCGACGCCTCCCGGCCACCGGCGGACCCTCAGCAGCCGCAAGCTCCCGCGCTGGGCGCCCGTCGGATTCGCGGTCGCCGCGATCGCGCTCGGCGTCGGCCTCGGTCTGGCGGCCGGCTGGCAGAGCCGCATCCAGTGGGGCCTGCTCTCCGCCCTGTTCTTCGTGATCATCTCGTTCGCCGTCACCTCGTTCGTCGAGAACAAGCGGCAGGCCAAGGACCGGCTGGCGACCAGTGTCGTGTGGGTGTGCTTCATCCTCGCGGTCATTCCGCTGTTCTCGCTGATCTGGGTGACCGTGAGCCGCGGTCTGAAGGTCCTCGACGGGTACTTCCTCACCCACTCCATGGCCGGTGTCCCCGGATTCGAGGCCGGCGGCGGTGTCTACCACGCGATGATCGGCACCCTGGAGCAGGTCGGCATCGCCACGGTCATCTCGGTGCCGATCGGCCTGCTGACCGCGATCTACCTCGTCGAGTACGGCCGGGGCGCGCTGGCCAGGGCCGTCACCTTCTTCGTCGACGTCATGACCGGCATCCCGTCGATCGTGGCGGGTCTGTTCGTGCTCTCGATCATGCTGATGTTCGAGCTCAAGCCGTCGGGCCTGATGGGCGCGCTGGCACTGGCGATCCTGATGGTCCCGGTCGTCGTCCGCTCCACCGAGGAGATGCTCAAGCTCGTACCGAACGAGCTGCGCGAGGCCTCCCTCGCCCTGGGCGTGCCGAAGTACCGCACGATCCTGAAGGTGGTCGTCCCGACCGCGCTGGGCGGCATCACCACCGGTGTGATGCTCGCGATCGCGCGTATCGCCGGCGAGACCGCCCCCATCATGCTCCTGGTCTTCGGCAGCCAGCTGATCAACTCCAACCCGTTCGAAGGTGCCCAGTCCTCGCTCCCCTTCTACATCTGGGAGCAGTACCGGGTCGGCAGCGAGGCGTCGTACGACCGCGCCTGGGCCGCCGCCCTGGTGCTGATCGCCTTCGTCATGATCCTGAACCTGGTGGCGCGCGGTATCGCCCGCTGGAAGGCCCCGAAGCACTGACCTGCGGCTCCGCCGCGCGACCGGTCGCTGACGCGGCCAGAGCGACCTCCCGAAAGTAGTGATCCCATGGCCAAGCGAATCGACATCAGCGGCCTCTCCGCCTTCTACGGTTCCCACAAGGCGATCGAGGACATCTCGATGACCGTGGAGCCCCGCTCGGTGACGGCCTTCATCGGCCCCTCCGGCTGCGGCAAGTCCACGTTCCTGCGCACCCTGAACCGTATGCACGAGGTGACCCCCGGCGGCCGCGTCGAGGGCAAGGTGCTGCTGGACGACGAGAACCTGTACGGCTCCGGCGTGGACCCCGTGTCCGTGCGCCGCACGGTCGGCATGGTGTTCCAGCGCCCGAACCCGTTCCCGACGATGTCGATCTACGACAATGTGGCGGCGGGCCTGCGCCTGAACAACTCGTACCGCAAGAGCGACCTGAACGACGTCGTCGAGAAGTCGCTCAGGGGCGCGAACCTCTGGAACGAGGTCAAGGACCGCCTCAACAAGCCCGGCTCCGGTCTCTCCGGCGGTCAGCAGCAGCGGCTGTGCATCGCCCGCGCGATCGCGGTCGAGCCCGACGTCCTGCTGATGGACGAGCCCTGCTCGGCGCTGGACCCGATCTCGACACTCGCCATCGAGGACCTGATCGGCGAGCTGAAGGAGCGCTTCACGATCGTCATCGTGACGCACAACATGCAGCAGGCGGCGCGCGTCTCGGACCGTACGGCGTTCTTCAACCTCTCCGCCGTCGGCCGGCCCGGCCGGCTGATCGAGATCGACGAGACGGAGCGCATCTTCGCCAACCCGTCCGTGCAGGCGACCGAGGACTACATCTCGGGCCGCTTCGGGTGAGTGCCTCCGGTGATGGTCCGGCCTGCCGGACCGTCCCGGTCCCAGGCCGTCTCGCGGTGCTGCATGGCGGTGCCACCGCAAGGCGAAGGGCCCGCCCCCTCTCCCAGGGTGGCGGGCCCGCCCACATGTGCGGCCTCGGTTACGGTCAGCCGAAGACCAGGTACACGACCCCGTAGCTCGCCGCCGCGACGAGCGCGGCCGCGGGCATCGTGATGAACCAGCCCATGATGATGTTCTTCGCGACACCCCAGCGCACGGCGTTGACCCGCTTCGTCGCGCCGACGCCCATGATCGCGGACGTGATGACATGCGTGGTCGAGATCGGCGCGTGGAACAGGAACGCCGAGCCGAACATGATGGACGCCCCCGTCGTCTCCGCCGCGAACCCCTGCGGCGGATCGAGCTCGATGATCTTCCGGCCGAGCGTCCGCATGATGCGCCAGCCGCCGGCGTACGTACCGAGCGACAGCATCACCGCACAGGCGATCTTCACCCAGGTCGGGATGGCGTCGCCCTGACCCTCGACATCGGCGATGACCAGCGCCATCACGACGATGCCCATCGTCTTCTGCGCGTCCTGCAAGCCGTGACCCAGCGCCATGGCGGCGGCCGACACCGTCTGCGCTATCCGGAAGCCACGCTTGGCCTTGTGCGGGTTGGACTTGCGGAACATCCACATGATCCCGACCATCACGAGATAGCCGCAGACCAGGCCGACGATCGGCGAGACGAACATCGGGATGACGACCTTCTCGAGCACCCCGGTCCAGATCACCTCCGTGCCGCCGGCGAGTGCCGCGCCCACCATGCCGCCGAACAGCGCGTGCGAGGAGGACGACGGAAGGCCGAAGTACCAGGTGACGAGGTTCCACACGATCGCGCCGAGCAGTGCGGCGAAGAGGATGCCCATCCCCTTGCTGCCCTGGGGCGTTGCGATCAGCCCCTCACTGACGGTCTTCGCCACGCCCTGTCCGAGGAACGCACCCGCGAGGTTCATCACCGCCGCCATCGCCAGCGCCGCGCGCGGCGTCAGCGCCC
Source organism: uncultured Actinomycetota bacterium (assembly GCA_963836215.1). GTDB lineage: Bacteria > Actinomycetota > Actinomycetes > Streptomycetales > Streptomycetaceae > Streptomyces. The sequence continues at coordinate 1,317,583 of CAWIIU010000004.1, read as the reverse complement.
GGGTGGAGACGGAGGTCGCGATCGCGTTCGCGGAGTCGTGGAAGCCATTGGTGTACGTGAATCCGAGCGCGACACCAATGGTCACGATCAGGGCAAAGGTGTCCACTTGCTTCAGGACTCCTTGACCGCGATGGTCTCCACAGTGTTCGCGACATGCTCGAAGGCGTCGGCGGCCTCTTCCAGCACATCCACGATCTGCTTCAGCTTGAGGACCTCGATGGCCTCGTACTTGCCGTTGAAGAGCTGGGCGAGCAGCTTGCGGTGGATCTGGTCCGCCTGGTTCTCCAGCCGGTTGACCTCGATCCAGTACTCGGTGAGGTTCGTCATGGTCCGCAGATGCGGCATGGCCTCAGCGGTCAGCTCGGCCGCGCGGGCCAGCACCTCGATCTGCTGCTCGACACCCTTGGGGAGCTCCTCGACCTGGTACAGCACGACCAGGTCGACGGCCTCCTCCATGAAGTCCATGATGTCGTCGAGCGACGAAGCGAGGTTGTAGATGTCCTCGCGGTCGAACGGCGTGATGAAGGAGGAGTTCAGCTGGTGGAAGATCGCGTGTGTCGCGTCGTCCCCCGCATGCTCCGCCGCCCGCATCCGCTCCGCGATCTCGGCCCGGGCGGAGGTGTCCGCTCCGAGCAGTTCCATCAGGAGCTTGGAGCCCGTGACGATGTTGTCCGCGGACGCGGCAAACATGTCGTAGAAGCTCGTCTCCCTGGGGGTCAGACGAAATCGCACGTGGGGTCCTCGGGGTGCTTTGGATTCGGTCAGGCTGATGCTAGGCGCATTCATCCGGCCACGGCCAACCGGCGGCGTCGTTCAGTGTCGCCCATCAGGCACAGTGAACTGCACGGGGGCCCCGGTCCCCGCCGGGATGATTCGGTAACATATACCCACGAGGGGTATCCAGCCCCTTTTCGGACAAGCCCAGTGGGCAACGGGAGGACGCGATGACGACCACCGAGGCAGGCGGCCCCCCGGTCACCGACCACGATCGCGGAGTGCACGGCTACCACAAGCAGAAGGACGAGCACCTCAAGCGGCTGCGCCGGATCGAGGGCCAGATCCGGGGCCTGCAGCGCATGGTCGACGAGGACGTCTACTGCATCGACATACTCACCCAGGTCTCCGCATCGACGAAGGCCCTGCAGTCCTTCGCGCTCCAGCTGCTCGAAGAGCACCTGCGGCACTGTGTCGCGGATGCCGCGGTCAAGGGGGGCGAGGAGATCGACGCCAAGGTCGAGGAGGCCACGAAGGCGATCGCGCGCCTGCTGCGCACCTGACCGCCGCCGCCCCCGCCGACGGCGGGCTCATTCCCGGCGGGCGCGCTCGAACCGCTCGGCCGCCAGTCGCAGCACCTCGTCGATACGGTCCGGACTCAGCCGGTCCTCGTCTGCGGCCGACGCCGCGATGATCAACTCACCGCACAGCTCGATCTCGGCGAGGGCGACGTGGTCCTGGACGGTCGTCGTACTGGGCGGAGCCACGTGCGTTCACCTCTTCCTGCCGGCGTCGACTTCTACCGCGACTTCCTAGCGTAGGGAGTGCTGCACGGACCGCGCATGGCACGTCCGGACCATTTAGGGCCTGTCTTTCGGGCCCCTGCGGTCCCCGACCCGGCCCTGCGCCTAGACCCTGATCCTGCCGGCGTAGATGTCACGCCGGTCCGGCAGCCGCACGGTGACCGGAGTCCCGAAGTCGTACAGCACCGTGGTCGACGTGACCGCGACCGTACCGGCACCGTTGCTGAAGCTGAAACGGTGGCGCACCTTGCGCAGCCTGCCCTGGTCGTCGAGGTAGGCGTCGAACGGAACGACGTCCCGGGTGAACCCTTTCGCCGCCGCGGCCAGCGACGCCCGCGCATGCGGCCCGGCGACCTGCGCCGCCCGGGCGATGTCCGCGCTCCCACGGAAGTGGCGCACCGTCGTCCCGGCGAACTGCTCGTTCCCGACAAAGGTCACATCCCGTGCGCTGCGCAGCAGTTCGGCCGCGGCCAGCGGATCGGTCGCACCGCCGGTGACCAGATTGCCGTCCTCCAGGGTGGTCGTGTCGATACGCACCCACTTGTCCGCGGGCACCCCGGCGCCACGGTTCTTCATGTACAGCGCCCCGGGCGCCATCAGCTCCGTGACCGGCCGGTGTTCGTCCGCGCCCGCCGGGTCCTTGGGCAGGACGACGGTCAGCCGGCCCATGCGCCGTACGAAGTCGTAGCCGCCCTCGCCCTGGATCGTGACCCGCGTCCCGCCGGTGGCCGTCTCCATCGACGTACGGGCCCTGGCACTGCCGGCCGCGAGCAGCGCGTCCGGCGCCCTGCGCACCACGTCGGCCGACGGGCCGCCCGGTCTGTCGTCGGCGACGGCACCCGTGCTGCCGGAGCAGCCGCTGGTCGCCATCACACCCACCACGGCGGCAGCGACGACGATTGCCCCGCCCCCGCACCTGCGCTGCTGCACCACCATCGCCTGCCAACCCCCAACACCGGGACCGCTGCTTCTACGAGACCTCCGCCCGTCCCGATAACGACGGCCGGGGCTCCTCGTCACGCGGGTGCCTGCTCGGCGCGCCGCCCCAGTACCGTGGAGAGGTGCCTGCGCACCAGCTCCCGGACAGCGACCCGGACCCTCATCTCACGACCACCGGCGAACGCGGCTCCTTCGCGCTGGCCCATTGCACCTGCGGCTGGGCGGGACCCGCCCGCAGATCCCGCGAACGGGCCCGCACGGACGCCGAGTTGCACCGGTCCGTCACGCCCGGCGAGAGCTGACGCCGGCCGCTCGCCGAGAAGCGGAACCCGCGCGACCGTCCTGCCGTCTTGTCTCCCAGGAGGCTTCATGGACCGGCGCGCGCTGCTCACCACTGCTGTTGCACTCACCGCGACCGCCTGCACAGGCAGCGCGGGCGGCACGGGAGGCGGCACATCCACCGCCACGACCGGCCGCGGCACCACGGCGGGCAGAACCGCGGCCACCGCCGCCGCGGCCGACTGGACCGCGCTCGCCCGCGGCCTCGACGGGCAGCTGGTGCGTCTCGGCGACGCCGCGTACCCGGCCGCCCGACAGCTGTACAACACCCGGTTCGACTCGCTGAAGCCCGCGGCCGTGGCGTATGTGGCCGGCGAGGACGACATCAAGGAGTGCCTCGCCTACGCAAAGGCACACCGCACCCCCGTCTCCATCCGCAACGGAGGCCATTCCTACGCAGGTTGGTCCTCCGGCAACGGCCGGCTCGTCATCGACGTCTCCTCGCTGAACAAGGTCGCCACGGACGGCACCATCGGCGCCGGCGCCAAGCTGATCGAGGTCTACCGCGCCCTCGGCAAGGCCGGCCGCACCATCCCCGCCGGTTCCTGCCCCACCGTCGGCGTCTCCGGTCTGACCCTCGGCGGCGGGCATGGCGTCACCTCCCGCGCCTACGGGCTGACCTGTGACAGCCTCACCTCGGCCACCCTCATCACCGCCGACGGCAAGCGGCTCACCGCGAGCGCCGAGGAGAACAAGGACCTGTTCTGGGCGCTGCGCGGTGCGGGCAACGGCAACTTCGGTGTGGTGACAGGGCTCCGCTTCCGTACCCGTCCGACACCCTCGACCGTCGTCGGCTATCTCACCTGGCCGTGGTCGAAGGCGGCGGCGGTGCTCTCGGCGTGGCAGCGCTGGGCACCCGGCCAGCCCGACGAGATCTGGTCGTCGGCGCATCTGTCGGCCGCGCCGGGCGGGCGCGCCCCGACCCTCTCCATAGCCACGTTCTCGCTGGGCTCCGAGAGCGCACTGCACAACGCCGTCGACCGGCTCGCCGACACCGCGGGTGCCTCCGCGAGCTCGGTCTCGCTGCGCCGCCGCGGCTACCTCGACGCGATGCTCGGCTACGCGAACTGCGCCACGCTCAGCGAGGACCAGTGCCGGCTGCCCGGCACCACACCGGGCCGCAGCCGACAGGGGGCGCTGCAGCGCGAGACGTACGCCTCCGCGTCCGACTTCTTCGACCGCGACCTCTCCCCGGCCGGGGTGCAGGCACTGATCGCGGCGGCCGAGGCGTTCACCCGGGTCACGCCGGCACAGGGCGGCGGCTCGATCGTGCTGACCGCGCTCGGCGGCGCGATCAACCGGGTGGACCCGCTGGCGACCTCCTTCGTGCACCGCCGCTCGCGAATGCTGGCCCAGTACATCGCCGCCTGGCGGCCCGGTACGACGGGCTCGACCCAGCAGGCATGGCTGAAGACCACGCACGCCTCCATGCGCCGTCACGCGTCGGGCGCCGCGTACCAGAACTACATCGACCCGACGCTGACCGACTGGCGAAAGGCGTACTACGGCCCGGCGGCCGACCGGCTCACCCGGCTGAAGAAGCAGTACGACCCGGACCGGCTCTTCGACTTCCCACAGGCGCTGTAGCCCGTACGGGGGTACCCGGATGGCCACCGCAGCCGCAGGGCTGTGCGCTGGTCACATGAACCGCAGCGGACGAATAGCCACGCTCACCGCCGGAACGGCCCTCGCCCTCGCGCTGCCCCTCGGCGGCACTGCGTCGGCCGAGACCCTGGCGTCCAAGCCCGAGGGCCCGGTCGAGAGCTCGCTCGCGGTGCTCGCCACGGGAGCGATAGCCGGCGCGAGCACAGTGATCATCGTCCGCCGTCACCACCGGCGCACCCGCGGGGGGCGCCGGTGACCGGGTCCGGGCCCGTTCTCCGGCTCAGGCCGCGAGGTCGTTCTCGGCGCGCGGCTCGGGGATGTCCAGCGACTCCGTACGGTCCGCCGGACAGGCAGGTGCGCGCCGCGACCGTACGAGCCGGCCGGCCCGGCCCGAGGCGGCGGCCGACACCAAGGGGGTCAACAGGGCCAGCGCGAGCGGCGCGAGAAGCAGCGTGACCGCCGTGCCGAGCGCGAATCCGCCGATGACGTCGGTCGGGTAGTGCACACCCATGTACACACGGCAGAAGCCCTCGGCGAGCGCCAGGCCGATCGCGGCGTACCCGAACTTCCGGTTGGCGACGAACAGCCCCGCAGCGAGCGCCATCGCCATCGTCGCGTGGTCGCTGACGAACGAGAAGTCGGTCTTGCCGTCGACGAGGACCTCGATGCCCCGGTGCTCGGTGAACGGCCGTGGTCTCTCGACGAATCCGCGGATCGGAATGTTGATCAGCAGCGCGATCCCGGCGGCGAGCGGTGCCCACAGGATTCCGGTGACCGCCGCGACCGACTCCGCGGCCGTTCCGCGCCGTCGCACGCTCCACCAGCACCAGAACAGGACAAGCACCATCGCGAGCATGATGCCCCACTCGCCGACGAACGCCATGGCGCGGTCGAACCAGCCGGGGGCGTTCTTGGCAAGGCCGTTGATGTCGTAGAGCACGCTGACGTCGGGGCTCGATCCGCCCCTTGACTCCATCAGGGGGAGCCCCACTGCGAGTCCAGCCATCTGCTGCGGCCCCTTGCCTTGTGCCTGCCGCGGAGCGCACGGGGCGCGCCGCTTCTATCAACCCCCGGGGTCAACGTGGTGCCTGCTGCATGGTCAGTGCGGCTGTATCAGTCCAGGGAACGGCCTGTTCCCTCACTACGTTCCACTCTCCACCGAACGATCACCATGACGTTATCGAAGAGAGACACATCACTGCAGCTCAGGGCCTTGGCCTAACAGAGAGTTCCGGCCATTCCCAACGCCTCGTCAGGCTTCCGGACGCGCCTTCGGGAGCGCTTTTGCGCCATCTTCGGTGACCCTCGTGGCGCCGAAGTAGTCCGGCGTGTCGATCTTGTCGAAGCGGATCACGGCCCCCGTGTACGGAGCGTTGATCATGTACCCGCCGCCGACGTAGAGACCGACGTGACGGATGGCGCGCGAATTGGTCAGGTCGTCCGAGAAGAAAACGAGGTCCCCGGGCAGCAGTTCTTCGCGCGAGGGGTGCGGTCCGGCGTTGTACTGGTCGTTGGCCACGCGCGGCAGCTCGATGTCCACGGTCCGGTACGCGGCCTGCGTCAGTCCGGAACAGTCGAAGCGTCCGCCCTGCTCAGGGGTGCCGTTACCGCCCCAGAGGTACTTCGTGCCGAGCTTCTGCTGCGCGAAGTGGATCGCCCCGGCGGCCTGCCGCGACGGCTCGACACGGCCGACCGGCCGGGCGAAGCTCTTCTCCAGGGTGCGGATGATCTTCACGTAGTTCTGCGTCTCACGGTACGGCGGGACACCACCGTGCTTGATGACGGCGTACGCGCCGGCGTTGTACGCGGCGAGCATGTTGTCGGTCGCGTCACCGGGCGCCTTTTTGACGTATCCGGCCAATTCGCAGTCGTACGTCGCAGCAGACGGAATCGCATCGGCCGGATCCCATACGTCGCGGTCCCCGTCCTTGTCCCCGTCGACGCCGTGCGCCGCCCAGGTGCCGGGGATGAACTGCGCGATGCCCTGGGCGGTGGCCGGGCTCTGCGCCTTCGGGTTCCAGCCGCTCTCCTGGTAGAGCTGGGCGGCGAGCAGCGCGGGGTTGATGGCCGGGCAGAGGTTGCCCCACTTCTGCACCAGCGGCTGGAACCGCGCGGGCACGGCCCCCTTCGCGAGCCCGACGGCCCCGTTCTTGCCGTTGACCCCGAAGATCCCCGCGGCGGCGGAGTACGTACCGATGACGAGCAGCGCGACGAACCCGAGGCACACCCCGACGGACGCCCCGCCGACCAGCCATGCCTTACGCACCGTCAATCACCTTTCAGCGTCCGGTAGTCCGCCCCGCGTCAGTCTAGAGGCGCGGGGTGGCGACGTGGAGGTGGTCCACCGGTCAGTCGTCGCCGAACAGATCGGGCCCCGCGTGCGCGGGCCGACGGTCCGGCGGCTTCGGGCAGACGCTGGAAGGCCGGGACACCGGCAGGTAGCGTGCAACATGCACCTATCCGCAGGACACGGCAGGGAGAGGCGGCCCGGCATGACGGAACCCGCGGCGTTCTACGAGCGGATCTCCGCGAACCGCTTCGCGCCCACCGAGAACACCCGCGGCCCCTGGGACGCCGGCTCACAGCACGCCGGGCCGCCGGCCGCACTGCTCGGGCGGGCGATCGAGGAGCGGCCCGGGGCACGCGAGGACATGCGCCTGGCACGGGTCACCTACGAGATCGTGCGCCCGGTCCCGATCCGCCCGTTCGAGGTGACGACGACGGTCATGCGCACGGGCCGGAACGTGGAGCTCGTCGAAGCCGCCCTCGCCCCCGAAGGCGACGCGCCCGTGATGCTGGCCCGTGCGCTGCGGATCAGGACGACCGCGGAGCCCGGCCCGGCGGTCGCGGAGGGCCCGCAACAGCCCGCGCCCGGCGAGACCGCCGACACGCCGTTCTTCGACGTGCCGTGGGACCTCGGCTACCACACCGCGATGGAGACACGCTTCACCGAAGGGGCGTTCAGGGAACTCGGCCCGGGATCCTGCTGGATGCGCATGCGGGTGCCCCTCGTCGCGGGCGAGGAGCCCCGCCCCCTGGACCGGGTCCTGGTGGCGGCGGACTCCGGCAACGGCATCAGCAACGTCCTGGACTTCCGCCGCCACATCTTCGTCAACGCGGACCTCTCGGTGCACCTGCACCGCCACCCGGTCGGCGAGTGGGTGTGCGTCGCGGCGCGCACGAGCGTCGACGCGGCCGGAATAGGCCTGGCCGACGCCCAACTCCACGACGAGAAGGGCCCCATCGGCCGAAGCGCCCAGAGCCTGTTCGTCGCCTCCCGCTGACTCCGCTACGGCTTGCGTGCCACTCCGGCGAACATCGCGACCTCGTCCGGCTCCGACGCGCCCGGCTCGAGCTCGGGACGCCAGCGCGAGCAGGAGACCACGCCCGGAGGCAGCAGCTCGAGACCGTCGAAGTAGCGCTCCACCTGCTCGGGGGAACGCTGGGTGAGACGCGGGGTGCCGTGTTCGTTCCAGAAGGCGACCGCCGCGTCGACGTCCGGCATCGTCGGGCTCGTGATCGTGTGCGACAGGACGAGATGACTGCCGGACGGAAGCGCGTCCATCAGCCGCCGCACGGTGTCGATCGACTCCTGGTGGTCCTCGACGAAGATCACCACGCCCAGCAGCATCAGCGCGACGGGCTGCTTGAAGTCCAGCGTCTCGGACGCGCGCTCCAGGATCGTGTCGACATCGCGCAGGTCGGCGTCGAGGTAGTCGGTGCTCCCCTGGGGCGTACTCGTGAGCAGTGCCCGGGCATGCGCCAGAACGAGCGGATCGTTGTCCACGTACACGATCCGTGCCTCGGGCGCGGCGCGCTGGGCGACCTCATGGGTGTTGTCCGCACTGGGCAGCCCCGTCCCGACGTCGAGGAACTGCCGGATCCCGACATCGGCCACCAGATGATGCACGGCCCGCCCGAGGAACAGCCGGTCGGCAAGGGCGTAGTCCCCGATCCCGGGATGGATGCCCCGGATCTGGTCCCCGGCTTCGCGATCGACGGGGTAGTTGTCCTTGCCGCCGAGCCAGTAGTTCCAGATCCGGGCGGTGTGAGGGCGCGAGGTGTCGATCCGGTCGCGTACGTGCTCGTTTTCGGTCACGTACCACAACATATCCAACTGGGGCTGTCAGGACGGCGGTTGACGACAACCTCGGGGGGTCGGGATTCCGCGGCCGGGATCTCTGCGGTGCGGAGCCCCGGGCAGCGCCCCAAAGGTGGCACAACGACAGTCATTGCCCGGAGTCACGCCCCGTGATACACAGAGTGACGGTACGGGCTGCTCAGCGTGACACGGACCGGCACCGCCGCAGGTCAAGGCAGTGGGATCGGTCATACGTACGGAGATCGGGTAAAGAGACCCGCCAAGTCGGCTTACGCGGGCGGTTTCATCAGCGAAGATAGAGCGATGGCCCATGCCGAGGGGCACGGGCGGCGAACAACCCGACAGGGGCGGTGAGTTACACATGATCCTGGCAGCCGAAAAGGGCGACATCACCACCATCATCGGCGGAATCGCTCCCAACTGGGGGCCATTCGGGAGCCTGGGCAACGAGGCCCGGGTGATGATCGAGGTCGTGATGGCCATTGCCATCCTCCTCTGCCTCGGCATCGCGATCTGGGGCGCGGCCAAGCAGCGCATCGGAGCGACGGCCCTTCGTGACACGTTCAGCGCAGAGCAGGGCAAGGGACTGATCGTCGCCGGCCTGACCGGCGTCTTCATCATCGGGTCACTGGGGACCCTGTTCACCATCGTCTACGGGATGGCTGTCTGACCCGACCCCCTCAGTCCCGCTGATCCCACGTCGTCCCTCCCAGCGTGCCCGGTCCACCCTCAGAGGTTGCGTCTCCCTGATGTCGAGTCACCACACCGCGCCCGCGCGGGAAGCAGCACGACTACCGTCGTACTACGCGGTTCTGCACACGGTCGAGGGGAAGTACGCGAGATGAGCCTCGGGGACGATCACGGCTACGGCGGCGAGCAGGGCAGCCGCGTGGACGACTTCGGCGGCACGGGCCAGACGCGCACCCGCCTGCCCAGCGGCGCCGACACGGACATCTACGGCGGCGCCCGCCGTCCGGTCCGCAACTCCCGCTCCCTCATCATCGTCGTCGGCATCGTGGTGCTGCTGATCGCGGCCATCGCCTTCGCCAACCAGAGCGGCGACGAGGGCAGCCCCGACGAGACCGCGAAGGGCGCGGAGTCGGCCCCGACGGCGGCGACGGGCGTGAAGCCGGTCAAGGGCAAGGCGGGGGCGATCCCGACGGGGTACGCGAGGGACGAGCAGGGGGCGCAGAGCGCGGCGGCGAATTACGCGGTGGCGCTGGTCTCGGCCGAAATCCTGAAGCCGGACCGGCGACACGAGATCGTGAGCCAACTCTTCGTCGCGGCCAACGCGGGGGAGCTCCAGACCAAACTCGACCAGGCGTACAACAAGGACTTCCTCTCGAAGCTCGGCCTCGACCCCAACGGAAACGCCGCCAAGGGGCTGACATATGTGTCCCGCACCGCCCCGGTCGGCACCAAGGTCACGGCGTACACCGATGCGTCCGCCACCGTTGAAGTCTGGTGCACCGGCGTATTCGGCACCGCAGGCGTCAGTTCCACCAACCCCGTGACCAACGACTGGTTCACGATGACGCTCAAGCTCCAGTGGGCGGACGGGGACTGGAAGGCCGAGAGCTTCTCCCAGAAGGAGGGCCCGGCGCCGGTGAACGCCGACCGCAGGGCCTCCACCGCCGACGAGATCGCCAAGGCCGTCCAGCAGTACGGAGGCTTCACATATGCCCGGTAGTCAGCGCCGCGCGCTCAGGCTCTCGGCCGTGTTCGCCACCGTCCAGACGGCAGCGGTGCTCACAGCCACACGCGCCTTCGCAGCGCCCACGCCCTCTCCGACGCCGCCCAACAGGGACAAGTGCGACCTCATCGTCGGCCCCGCACGGGACTACTGCGACAACGGAGACGCCGGCGGCGCCGCCCGCACAACCCCCCAGGACCCCACCGACGCGCTCGACCCCCTCTCCTCCCTCGCCCGCGGCTGCGCCGACGCCGCCGTGTGGACCGTCGACACCCTCTCCAAGGCCGTCAAGTCCACCGCGACCGTCGACTTCACCAACACCGCGTTCCTCTCCCAGTACGCCGTCGTCTTCGCCGCCGCCACCATCCTCACCCTCGTCCTGTGGCTGCTGGCCGTCGCCAAGCGAGCCATCCGCGGCGTCCCCCTCACCACCGCCATCTCCGAGGCCATCGGCTTCCTGTGGCTCACGGTCCTCGCCTCCGCCTTCACCCCGCTGATCCTCTACACCCTCGTCTCCGCCACCGACGGGGTCACCGAGGTCATCGCGGGCGGCACCAGCGGGCAGACGGACATGTTCTTCGGGAACTTCTCCGCCGCGCTCAAGAAGGGCACGGACATCGGCGGCGGGCCGATCATGCTGATCGTCGTCTCGCTCGTCACCGTGCTGGCCGCCGGGATCCTCTACCTCGAGCTGTTCATCCGCGCCGTCCTGCTCTACGTCGGCGCCCTCCTCGGCGTCGTCGTCTACGCGGGGCTCGTCGACAAGAACATGTGGGGCCACGTACGCCGCTGGGCCGGGATCATGATCGCGATCATTCTGATCAAACCGGTCATCGTCATCGTCCTCGGCCTCGCGGGCGCCCTCTCCGCGGACAAGGGACCCGACTCCTTCTCCGCGGTCGTGTCCGGACTCGCGATCATCCTGCTGGCCATCTTCGCCTCCGCGATGATCTACCGCTTCGTCCCCGGCTTCGGCGACGAGATCGTCGCCTCGCGCAACAACCGCATCCAGGGCGGCGCGGAGAACGCCGCCGCGGCCGTCATCAGCTCCCCCGCCGCCCTTGTCTCCCAGGGCATCAAGACCCACAGCAGCCGCGGAAACGCCGGCGGCGGAGAGAGCAGCGGCGGCGGCGCGCCCCGCCCCGCCAACCCCATGAGCGGCGGCGTCGCCGCGCACAGCAGCCGCAATCCGGGACCGTCCGGCGGAGGAGGCGGCGGAGGAGGCCCGGCCGCCGCACCCCCGCCCCGTAGCCCCGGCGCCGGTACAGGTACCCCGCACAGCAACCGCAAGAGCACAGGAGGTGGAGGGCGTTGACGACCCAGTCCCATCCCATCGCGCCCCGCCGTACGTACCTCATCGGCCGGGCCCGGCCGAACGCGATCGTCGGCAAGAACCGCGAGACCGGCGAGATCGCCCTGATCATCGCCGGCGCGTTCCTCGGCATGATGAGCGGGCTGCTGGTCCCCGTGCTGTCCCTGCGGATCGTCCTGCTGATGGGCTTCCCGCTGCTCGCCCTCGCCGCCGTGTACGTGCCGTACAAGCACCGCACGTTCTACAAGTGGTTCGAGATCAACCGCAGCTACAAGCGCACCCTGCGCAACGGCACCGTCTACCGCTCCACCGCCGTTGAGGCCGGCACCCGGCTCGACGGCCGCGAGGTCGAGGTCGGCCCGCCCCCCGGCATCGGCCGGATCAACTGGCTCGCCGCCCCCTTCGGCCCGGACGAGATCGCCGTCCTGCTGCACGCCGACCGCCGTACCGTCACCGCCGCCATCGAGATCGAGGGCCCCGGCGTCGGACTGCGCGACAGCGAGGACCAGGAAGCCCTCGTCGACCGGTTCGGCACCCTGCTCAAGCATGTCGCCAACGGCGACGGGTTCGTGACCCGCCTTCAGATGCTGGCCCGTACGCTGCCCGCCGACCCCGACGCACACGCCAAGGACGTGGCACAGCGCGGTGACCAGAAGTCACCGGCCTGGCTGCGCGAGTCCTACGAACAGCTCCAGTCGATGGTCTCCACCTCCAGCGAGCAGCACCGCGCCTACCTGGTCGCCTGCATGCACTACACGCGCGAACTGGCCGCCGAGGCCCATGCGATGGCCCGCGCCGCCCGCACCACCAGCGGCTCCTCGCGCAAGCTCGACAAGGACGCCGGACTCGCCGTCGTCATGGCCCGCGAGCTCACCGACATCTGCGCGCGCCTCGCCGAGGCCGACATCCGGGTGCGCCAGCCGCTGGGCCAAGGCCGTCTCGCCTCCCTCGTGCACTCGATGTACGACCCCGACCACCCCATCGACCACATCCAGGCGATGACGAAGCGGAACGCGTGGCCGGCCGAACTGGACGCCATGCAGCCGACATACCTCCAGGCCAAGACCCGCGAGTCGTCCACCCGCGCGCCCTGGTGCCACTCCACCGCCTGGGTGAAGGAGTGGCCGATGACCCCCGTCGGCGTCAACTTCCTGGCGCCGCTGCTCGTCCACACCCCCGACGTGATCCGCACGGTCGCGGTCACGATGGATCTGGAACCCACCGAGGTCGCCATCGAGCGGATGCTCACCGAGAAGACCAACGACGAGGCCGATGCCAGCCGCGCCGCCAAGATGAACCGCACGGTCGACCCGCGCGACATCGCCGCCCACGGTCGGCTCGACCAGCGGGGTGAAGATCTCGCCAGTGGTGCGGCGGGCGTCAACCTGGTCGGGTACATCACTGTGTCGTCGCGTACGCCCGAGGCCCTGGCCCGGGACAAGCGGACGATCAGGGCCTCGGCCGGCAAGTCGTATCTGAAGCTGGAGTGGTGCGACCGCGAGCACCACCGGGCCTTTGTGAACACCTTGCCGTTCGCGACCGGCATCCGCCGTTAGGGGCCCGAGTGATGCGAGATCCGCTGTCCGTCCTCACTGATGCCTTCACGTCCTTCCTCTTCGGCAAGGTCGAGTCGACCCGCCTGCCCGTGCGCACCTCGACGGGCCAGGCACAGGCCGTCTATCTGCCGACCGCGGCGCCGGGCCTCGGCGACTCGGGCGTGATCATCGGCCGTGAGGTCTACAGCGGAAAGGGCTATATCTACGACCCGTTCCAGCTGTACGGCCAACAGCTCCCCGCCCCGCACTGGCTGGTGCTCGGCGAGTCGGGCAACGGCAAGTCCGCGCTGGAGAAGACGTACGTCCTGCGGCAGCTGCGCTTCCGCGACCGGCAGGTCGTCGTCCTGGACGCCCAGGGAGAGGACGGCGTCGGCGAGTGGAACCTCGTCGCGCAGGAGCTGGGAATAACTCCCATCCGGCTCGACCCGATGACCGCGCTGGACGGCGGCATCCGCCTCAACCCGCTGGACCCCGCGATCACCTCGACGGGCCAGCTGGCGCTGCTGCGCACGATCATCGAGGTCGCGATGGGCCACGGCCTGGACGAGCGCTCGGGCTTCGCGCTGAAGGTGGCGCACGCATACGTCAACGAGACGATCGTCGACCGGCAGCCGGTCCTCACCGACATCGTGGACCAGCTGCGGCACCCGGAGGCGGAGTCGGCGGAGGCGATGAACGTCGACATAGACGACGTACGGGCCTGGGGCCTGGACGTCGCGCTCGTACTGGACCGGCTGGTCGACGGTGACCTGCGGGGCATGTTCGACGGCCCGACGACGGTCGGCATCGACCTGGACGCGCCGCTGATCGTCTTCGACCTGTCGCACATCGACCGCAACTCGATCGCGATGCCGATCCTGATGGCGATCGTGGGCGTGTGGCTGGAGCACACCTGGATCCGCCCGGACCGCAAGAAGCGCATCTTCCTGGTGGAGGAGGCGTGGCACATCATCAACAGCCCGTTCGTGGCACAGCTCTTCCAGCGCCTGCTGAAGTTCGGCCGGCGCCTGGGTCTGTCGTTCGTGGCGGTGGTCCACCACCTGTCCGACGTGGTGGACGGCGCGGCGGCGCGGGAGGCCGCGGCGATCCTGAAGATGGCGTCGACCCGGACGATCTACGCCCAGAAGGCGGACGAGGCGAGAGCGACGGGCCGGGTGCTCGGCCTGCCCCGATGGGCGGTCGAGATCATCCCGACGCTGACCCCGGGCATCGCGGTCTGGGACGTCAACGGCAATGTCCAGGTGGTCAAACACCTGGTCACCGAGGCGGAGCGACCACTCGTCTTCACCGACCGGGCCATGACGGAGTCCTCGGGCCCCGCACTGCCGGAGGACGTCCAGGCCGCGGAGTGGGAGGCAGAGGAGCGCGCGGCCCTGATCGAGCGGCAACAGCTGGACGCATCCTCCGAGTCGACGGTGGCATGACATGCGCGAGCACGGCCAGGAACGCCGCCGACAGCACGAGAGGGAAGGGGGTGTCCCCGACGGGCTGTTGGTGGGCCTGCTCGCCTTCCTGCTGGGCCTGACGCTGCTGGTCTGGACGGCGACGGGCCTGGCGGGCGTCATGTCACACGGCTCCTGGCCCCAGGGCGTCACGTTCGGCAGTACCCCCGAGGCGATGCGCGCGCTGGCCTCGGCACCCCACGACCTCCCCGCCGCCTGGCCGGCCACCCCGCCGGCAGAGCTCTCCGGCTACGGCCTGTTCTGGGGCCTCGCCATCGGCGAACTGCTGATCCTGGTGGTCCTCACCGTCTTCGCCCTGGGCACGGTGGCCCGGTGGCGGGCCGTCAGGGCGTCGAGGAGGAACGCGGACCTGCCGCGTCAGGGCCGGGCGTCGCGTGTCGACGGCCCCGACCTCCCGGCTCCGTACGCGGCCCCTGCGCAACCGGACACCGACAACTGGAGCTCGGGAGACGGGCCCCTCGGTGGCCGGCACCAGCGCCCGCAGCCGCAGGAGACCGCCACAACGGACGCCGTGCGCACCCCGGTCGAACAAGTCCCGAGCGGACCGGGCCTCCCTGTCCCCAACTCCTTTGCGACGCACGGCACGAGGGAAGCGGACACCACTCCCGTCCCGGCGCCCCGCGCCGCGACCCCCTGCCTCTTCTACGGCGATCCGGCCGCCCGGCGCCCCACCACCCTGCAGGCCGTCCTCGACGCCGCCGGTCCCGCGCTCGTCGTCACCTCGGACCCCACCGTGTGGGCCGAGACCAAGGACGCGCGCGCCAAGCTCGGGCCCGTCCTCGTCTACGACCCGGGGCACCTGTGCGACACGCCCGCCCGCCTCCACTGGTCGCCCACCACGCGATGCGAGGATGCCGACACCGCCACGGCACGCGCCGCGGCACTCCTCGCGCCGGTCCGCCCTCGCGCCCTCCTCGACGCCGCCATGGCCGACACGGCGGAAACGCTCCTGCGCTGCTGGCTGCACGCCGCAGCGGTGGACGGGCGCCCGTTCAAACAGGTCCACCGCTGGGCCCAGGGCGGCGGCGCCCAGGAAGCCGTACGCGTCCTCCGTACACACCCCAAGGCCGCCTCCGGGCTCGCCGGCCTCCTCGAGTCCGCGCTCACGGCCCACCCCGAACGGCGCGAGATCGCCCAGCAGTTGGTCGTCCGCGCCCTCTCCTGCCTCTCCTCGATCCACATCCGCGAGGCATGCACACCCAATCGAACTGATTCGCTGACCTTGGAATCATTCGTGAACGAAGGGGGCACGCTCTATCTGGTGGGTGAGCCCATCGAGGACCCCCGCACCCACCCTGGAGCGATGCCGCTGCTCACGGCACTGGCATCAGACGTGGTCGAGCACGGCCGCCGCATGGCCGCACGGTCA
Organism: uncultured Actinomycetota bacterium; assembly: GCA_963836215.1. GTDB lineage: Bacteria > Actinomycetota > Actinomycetes > Streptomycetales > Streptomycetaceae > Streptomyces. The sequence continues at coordinate 1,301,688 of CAWIIU010000004.1, read as the reverse complement.
TCCGACGGTCGGCTCGACCCACCATTGGCATTCGTCCTCGACGATGTCGCCGCCGTCGCTCCGCTTCCGCGGCTCCCGGAGCTGCTGACCACAGGCCAGGAACAGGGCCTGCCCACTCTGGTCCTGCTGCGCTCGGCCGAACAGGCCCGCGCCCGATGGCCGGAAACCCGTCCGCAATAGCCCCCAAGCAGCGTCTAGCGCAGGACTTCGTACTCCAGCTCCCGAGACGCCGGGTCCTCCGGCACCGGCACGGAGTCCCCGCTCGGTACGAACCCGATACGCCGGTAGAAGGCTGCCGCCCGTCCATTGCGCTCGTGCACATAGAGCCGCACCCGCTTCACCGGCGGCGCCGACAACTCCCACGACCATGCGATCGCCGCCCGGAACAGCGCCTCCGCCACCCCGGTGCCCCGCACCTCGGGACGGACGAACACGCCGACCAGGTGCGTCTGGTCGGTCTCCGCGGCCTCCCCGAACCGCACCTCCCCCGCCGGCCGCTCCACCAGCACGGTGATCGTCCCGTCCCACCGGCCGTCGGGAGCCTCCGCGATGAACTGCCGCGTGACCAGGCCCTCGGCAGCCTGAGCCGTACGGTCCTGCCAGAAGCTGTCGGGCCGTTCGACGGCCTGCTCGTATGTCTCGAGGAACGCGAGATGGGCGACCGGGTCCTTGAGGGCATCCAGCCGGACTTCGCGGGCCTTGGCCCACTCCTCGGTCTGTACGGGGCGAATCACATGGTCCATGTCGGCATCCTCCGCGCGCGAAGGGCTCACGTGCAACAGAGAATCGGTCCTGAACGCAGAAATGCCTCAACCCCCGGACATGGTCCGGGGGTTGAGGTCAAAAATTGTTCGGCGGCGTCCTACTCTCCCACAGGGTCCCCCCTGCAGTACCATCGGCGCTGAAAGGCTTAGCTTCCGGGTTCGGAATGTAACCGGGCGTTTCCCTAACGCAATGACCACCGAAACACTATGAAGATATCGACCCGGAACCCCCATAGGGGGCTCGACAGTTCGTTACTTCAGAACTAACACAGTGGACGCGAGCAACTGAGGACAAGCCCTCGGCCTATTAGTACCGGTCAACTCCACACCTTGCGGTGCTTCCATATCCGGCCTATCAACCCAGTCGTCTACTGGGAGCCTTACCCTCTCAAGGAGGTGGGAGTCCTCATCTCGAAGCAGGCTTCCCGCTTAGATGCTTTCAGCGGTTATCCTTTCCGAACGTAGCCAACCAGCCATGCCCTTGGCAGGACAACTGGCACACCAGAGGTTCGTCCGTCCCGGTCCTCTCGTACTAGGGACAGCCCTTCTCAAGACTCCTACGCGCACAGCGGATAGGGACCGAACTGTCTCACGACGTTCTAAACCCAGCTCGCGTACCGCTTTAATGGGCGAACAGCCCAACCCTTGGGACCGACTCCAGCCCCAGGATGCGACGAGCCGACATCGAGGTGCCAAACCATCCCGTCGATATGGACTCTTGGGGAAGATCAGCCTGTTATCCCCGGGGTACCTTTTATCCGTTGAGCGACGGCGCTTCCACAAGCCACCGCCGGATCACTAGTCCCGACTTTCGTCCCTGCTCGACCCGTCGGTCTCACAGTCAAGCTCCCTTGTGCACTTACACTCAACACCTGATTGCCAACCAGGCTGAGGGAACCTTTGGGCGCCTCCGTTACTCTTTAGGAGGCAACCGCCCCAGTTAAACTACCCATCAGACACTGTCCCTGATCCGGATCACGGACCCAGGTTAGACATCCAGCACGACCAGAGTGGTATTTCAACGGCGACTCCACAACCACTGGCGTGGCTGCTTCAAAGTCTCCCACCTATCCTACACAAGCCGAACCGAACACCAATATCAAACTGTAGTAAAGGTCCCGGGGTCTTTCCGTCCTGCTGCGCGAAACGAGCATCTTTACTCGTAGTGCAATTTCACCGGGCCTATGGTTGAGACAGTCGAGAAGTCGTTACGCCATTCGTGCAGGTCGGAACTTACCCGACAAGGAATTTCGCTACCTTAGGATGGTTATAGTTACCACCGCCGTTTACTGGCGCTTAAGTTCTCAGCTTCGCCGACCCGAAGGTCGACTAACCGGTCCCCTTAACGTTCCAGCACCGGGCAGGCGTCAGTCCGTATACATCGCCTTACGGCTTCGCACGGACCTGTGTTTTTAGTAAACAGTCGCTTCTCGCTGGTCTCTGCGGCCACCCCCAGCTCACGGAGTAAATCCGATCACCAGTGATGGCCCCCCTTCTCCCGAAGTTACGGGGGCATTTTGCCGAGTTCCTTAACCATAGTTCACCCGAACGCCTCGGTATTCTCTACCTGACCACCTGAGTCGGTTTAGGGTACGGGCCGCCATGAAACTCGCTAGAGGCTTTTCTCGACAGCATAGGATCATCCACTTCACCACAATCGGCTCGGCATCAGGTCTCAGCCTTGATGTGTGACGGATTTGCCTATCACACGGCCTACACCCTTACCCCGGGACAACCACCGCCCGGGCTGGACTACCTTCCTGCGTCACCCCATCGCTTACCTACTACAAGTCTGGTCCGTCGGCTCCACCACTCCCCCTCACTCCGAAGAGATCAGGGGCGGCTTCACGGACTTAGCATCGCCTGATTCAGTATTGGGCGTTTCAAAGCGGGTACCGGAATATCAACCGGTTGTCCATCGACTACGCCTGTCGGCCTCGCCTTAGGTCCCGACTTACCCTGGGCAGATCAGCTTGACCCAGGAACCCTTAGTCAATCGGCGCACACGTTTCTCACGTGTGTATCGCTACTCATGCCTGCATTCTCACTCGTGAACCGTCCACAACTCGCTTCCGCGGCTGCTTCACCCGGCACACGACGCTCCCCTACCCATCCGCACTCCCGTTGGGGATATGTGTACGAATGACACGACTTCGGCGGTACGCTTGAGCCCCGCTACATTGTCGGCGCGGAATCACTTGACCAGTGAGCTATTACGCACTCTTTCAAGGGTGGCTGCTTCTAAGCCAACCTCCTGGTTGTCTCTGCGACTCCACATCCTTTCCCACTTAGCGTACGCTTAGGGGCCTTAGTCGATGCTCTGGGCTGTTTCCCTCTCGACCATGGAGCTTATCCCCCACAGTCTCACTGCCGCGCTCTCACTTACCGGCATTCGGAGTTTGGCTAAGGTCAGTAACCCGGTAGGGCCCATCGCCTATCCAGTGCTCTACCTCCGGCAAGAAACACACGACGCTGCACCTAAATGCATTTCGGGGAGAACCAGCTATCACGGAGTTTGATTGGCCTTTCACCCCTAACCACAGGTCATCCCCCAGGTTTTCAACCCTGGTGGGTTCGGTCCTCCACGACCTCTTACAGCCGCTTCAACCTGCCCATGGCTAGATCACTCCGCTTCGGGTCTTGAGCGCGCTACTATATCGCCCTATTCGGACTCGCTTTCGCTACGGCTTCCCCACACGGGTTAACCTCGCAACACACCGCAAACTCGCAGGCTCATTCTTCAAAAGGCACGCAGTCACGACTGACAGCACAAGTGCTGCCAGCGACGCTCCCACGGCTTGTAGGCACACGGTTTCAGGTACTATTTCACTCCGCTCCCGCGGTACTTTTCACCATTCCCTCACGGTACTATCCGCTATCGGTCACCAGGGAATATTTAGGCTTAACGGGTGGTCCCGCCAGATTCACACGGGATTTCTCGGGCCCCGTGCTACTTGGGTGTCTCTCAAACGAGCCGCATGAATTTCAGCTACGGGGGTCTTACCCTCTACGCCGGACCTTTCGCATGTCCTTCGCCTACATCCAACGGTTTCTGACTCGTCGATCATGCCGGCAGACCATGAACTAGAGAGATCCCACAACCCCGCATGCGCAACCCCTGCCGGGTATCACACGCATACGGTTTGGCCTCATCCGGTTTCGCTCGCCACTACTCCCGGAATCACGGTTGTTTTCTCTTCCTGAGGGTACTGAGATGTTTCACTTCCCCTCGTTCCCTCCACACTGCCTATGTGTTCAGCAGCGGGTGACAGCCCATGACGACTGCCGGGTTTCCCCATTCGGAAACCCCCGGATCAAAGCCTGGTTGACGGCTCCCCGGGGACTATCGTGGCCTCCCACGTCCTTCATCGGTTCCTGGTGCCAAGGCATCCACCGTGCGCCCTTAAAAACTTGGCCACAGATGCTCGCGTCCACTGTGCAGTTCTCAAGCAACGACCAGCCACCCACCACCCCGCCACAAAGGGCGAGTTCACTGGGGCCGGCATCGCGAAGGACGAGCAGCGCTCGTACCCTCAGATACCCAACAACGTGCCCGGCACGATCAACCCGGCCTCACGTTCCACGCCCCGAAGAGCAGTACTGGTGAAGCCAGTTCAACCGTGCCGAATAATCAACGTTCCACCCATGAGCAACCAGCATCGGACATTTGCCGATGTAGTGGCCTCTGGACCGGCAGAGCCGGTCAAGAAGTGCTCCTTAGAAAGGAGGTGATCCAGCCGCACCTTCCGGTACGGCTACCTTGTTACGACTTCGTCCCAATCGCCAGTCCCACCTTCGACAGCTCCCTCCCACAAGGGGTTGGGCCACCGGCTTCGGGTGTTACCGACTTTCGTGACGTGACGGGCGGTGTGTACAAGGCCCGGGAACGTATTCACCGCAGCAATGCTGATCTGCGATTACTAGCAACTCCGACTTCATGGGGTCGAGTTGCAGACCCCAATCCGAACTGAGACCGGCTTTTTGAGATTCGCTCCGCCTTGCGGCATCGCAGCTCTTTGTACCGGCCATTGTAGCACGTGTGCAGCCCAAGACATAAGGGGCATGATGATTTGACGTCGTCCCCACCTTCCTCCGAGTTGACCCCGGCAGTCTCCTGTGAGTCCCCATCACCCCGAAAGGCATGCTGGCAACACAGAACAAGGGTTGCGCTCGTTGCGGGACTTAACCCAACATCTCACGACACGAGCTGACGACAACCATGCACCACCTGTATACCGACCACAAGGGGGGCACCATCTCTGATGCTTTCCGGTATATGTCAAGCCTTGGTAAGGTTCTTCGCGTTGCGTCGAATTAAGCCACATGCTCCGCTGCTTGTGCGGGCCCCCGTCAATTCCTTTGAGTTTTAGCCTTGCGGCCGTACTCCCCAGGCGGGGAACTTAATGCGTTAGCTGCGGCACCGACGACGTGGAATGTCGCCAACACCTAGTTCCCAACGTTTACGGCGTGGACTACCAGGGTATCTAATCCTGTTCGCTCCCCACGCTTTCGCTCCTCAGCGTCAGTAATGGCCCAGAGATCCGCCTTCGCCACCGGTGTTCCTCCTGATATCTGCGCATTTCACCGCTACACCAGGAATTCCGATCTCCCCTACCACACTCTAGCCTGCCCGTATCGAATGCAGACCCGGGGTTAAGCCCCGGGCTTTCACATCCGACGTGACAAGCCGCCTACGAGCTCTTTACGCCCAATAATTCCGGACAACGCTTGCGCCCTACGTATTACCGCGGCTGCTGGCACGTAGTTAGCCGGCGCTTCTTCTGCAGGTACCGTCACTTTCGCTTCTTCCCTGCTGAAAGAGGTTTACAACCCGAAGGCCGTCATCCCTCACGCGGCGTCGCTGCATCAGGCTTTCGCCCATTGTGCAATATTCCCCACTGCTGCCTCCCGTAGGAGTCTGGGCCGTGTCTCAGTCCCAGTGTGGCCGGTCGCCCTCTCAGGCCGGCTACCCGTCGTCGCCTTGGTAGGCCATCACCCCACCAACAAGCTGATAGGCCGCGGGCTCATCCTTCACCGCCGGAGCTTTCAACCCCGTCCCATGCAGGACAGAGTGTTATCCGGTATTAGACCCCGTTTCCAGGGCTTGTCCCAGAGTGAAGGGCAGATTGCCCACGTGTTACTCACCCGTTCGCCACTAATCCACCCCGAAAGGCTTCATCGTTCGACTTGCATGTGTTAAGCACGCCGCCAGCGTTCGTCCTGAGCCAGGATCAAACTCTCCGTGAATGTTTACCCGTAATCGGGTGCACACACACGAGAGCGGAACAACCAGCCGGAATAAGGCCGGTCGTTCACAGCGTCCTCGCTGTGTAAATTGCCTACCCACCCCGAAGGGCCGGCAGGACTTTCAAAGGAACCTCAACCCATCAAAGATGGGCCGGGGTATCAACATATCTGGCGTTGATTTTTGGCACGCTGTTGAGTTCTCAAGGAACGGACGCTTCCTTTGTACTCACCCTCGCAGGCTTTCCTCCGGGCTTCCCTTCGGTCTTGCGTTTCCGACTCTATCAGACGCTTTCGTGTCCGATTCCCCGTCGGCGGGGTTTCGCTTTCCGGCCTTTCGGCTTTCCGGCGATTCCGACTCTATCAGAACCTTGCGGGCCTGATTCCCGGTCGAACTCGGGTTGTCATTCCGGCTGTTGGGCCGTTCCGACGTTCCAAACCCTAGCGGATTCCCCACCCGACTCATAATCGAGTCTTCGAAATCAATTTCGGCATGCCGAAATTGATCCCGGGCTGGGAGATCGTGCTGAGTGTTGGTTGCCGCTTGAGCGGCGGGATGGCTGTCGAGGAACCGAACCGGCCCCGCGACAACTCGAAGAACCTTACAGACGGGTGAAGAGCGAGTCAACTTCGTCCCTCACCGCCGGACCCTAGTCCAGGTCGGAAAGCCTGCCGCCCGCGTCCGGTTGGGCGTGTTCCACGCGGCGCAGGACGCGGATCAGGAGTTCGCCGAGCGTGCCCCGTTCCTCCGCCGAGAGGTCCTGGAGCAGGTCCTCCTCGAAGTTGGTGGCCATGCGCATCGCCTCGAGCCACTTCGTACGGCCCTCGTCCGTCAGCTCCACGATCACGCGGACCCGGTTGTTCTCGTCGCGATCGCGGGTGACCAGGCCGTCGCTCGCCATCCGGTCGATGCGATGGGTCATCGCGGCCGGGGTCAGGCCCAGGCGCTTCGCCAGCTCGCCGGGGCCCATCCGGTAGGGGGAACCGGCGAGGACCAGAGTCTTGAGCACCTCCCACTCGGCGTTGCTGATACCGAGGGTGGCGACCTGGCGGCCGTAGGCGACGCTCATGCGCCGGTTGAGCCGGCCGAGCGCCGAGACCACTTTCTCGACCTGAGGGTCCAGGTCGCCGAACTCGCGCTGATACGCGGCGATCTGCTCGTCGAGGCTCGGTTCGTGCAGCTCGGCGCCAGGCGCTGGTGGGCCGTCGTGGCTCGCGGTTGGCATGTGCCGAGTATCGCATGGGGATCGTTGGCGTTGAAGTCCTTCGATGTGTACTGTTGAGGTTCTAACTTTAGCGTTGAAGTCTTCAGACTTCAGTCCTTCAAGACCTCGAGGCAGGTGAGTGTGACCAGGCAGATGGGTGCAGCGATGCGCCGGATCCAGGCAGGGAACGCGCTGAGCGCGTTCGGACTCGGTTTCACGGTTCCGTATCTGTACGTCTATGTGGCGCAGGTGCGGGATCTGGGCGCGACGACGGCCGGTGCCGTTCTCGCGGTCTTCGCGATGGCCGCACTCGTCGCTCTCCCCTTCACCGGGCGCGTCATCGACCGACGGGGCCCGCTGCCCGTACTGGTCGGGGCGGCGCTGATGGCCGGTGCGGGCGCGGTGTCCATGGGGCTCGCCGGGAATGCTCCCGCCGTTGTCCTCTCCGCGGCACTGCTCGGTGCCGGTACGGCGATCATGCAGCCGGCGCTCGCCACGATGATCGTCTGGACCTCCGACTCGACGACCCGTACCCGGGCCTTCGCCATGCAGTTCTTCCTGCAGAACCTGGGGCTCGGTATCGGTGGGCTCATCGGCGGGCACCTCGTCGACGTGAACCGGCCGGACAGCTTCACCCTGCTGTTCGGCATCGAGGCCGCGATGTTCGTGGTGCTCGCCGCGATCGCGCTCACCGTCCGGCTGCCCCGTTCGCTGTCCCTTCAGGAGGCGCGCCCCGCGAACGCCGAGGCCAAGGCCCGGGGCGGTATGCGTGCGCTGCTCGGGCACAAGGCGATGCTTCAGCTGTGCGTGCTCGGCTTCGTCATCTTCTTCGCCTGCTACGGGCAGTTCGAGTCGGGCCTCGCGGCGTACGGCACCGAGGCCGCCGGGATCGAGCCGTCGACGCTGGGCACGGCGCTGGCCGCGAACACCGCGGTCATCGTGGTCGCGCAGTTCGTGGTCCTGCGGTTCGTCGAGCGCCGCAGCCGCAGTCGCGTGATTGCCGCGGTCGGGCTGATCTGGACGGTCGCGTGGCTCACCGCGGGATACGCGGGGCTCGGACACGGCAGCCAGGCCATGGCGACGGCCGCGTTCGTCTCCACGTACGCACTGTTCGGGCTCGGCGAGGCGATGCTTTCGCCGACCGTCGCGCCGCTGGTCGCCGATCTGGCGCCGGAGTCGATGGTCGGGCAGTACAACTCGGCCTTCGCCCTGGTCAAGCAGCTCGCGCTGGCGGTCGGCCCGGCCGTGGGCGGGCCGATGGGGGCCGCGCTGCACGGGCCGTACATCGTGACGTTCGTGCTGTTCTCGCTCGGGATCAGCGTGCTGGCGCTGCGGCTCGGCAAGCGGCTGACACCGCTGCAGGACCAGCCCTACCTCGCGTCGGCATCCCGGGTGGTGGCCGTGCACAAGCCGGTCGAGGCGCTCGAGACCACGGCCTGACCAGGAGCCGTCAGGCGGGCAGGGCGAACTCGCACCAGACCGCTTTGCCGCCGCCCGGAGTGCGGCGGCTTCCCCAGGACGAGGCGATCGTCGCGATGATCGAGATCCCGCGGCCCGCCTCGTCCTCCGTTTCTGCGCGGCGGCGGCGCGGCAGATGGTCGTCCCCGTCCGTCACCTCGATGATCAGCCGGCGGTCGGTGCGGCGCAGGCGCAGGCGCATCGGCGGGGTGCCGTGCTGGAGGGAGTTGGCGACCAGTTCGCTGGTGGCCAGGACGCCCAGGTCGTGCAGCTCCGGGGAGAACCTCCAGGAGGCGAGGACTCCGGAGGCGAACGCTCGGGCGCGGGGCGCCGCTTCGATGCCGCCGATCAGGTCGAGCGCCGCGTTGTGGAAGAGCTCGGCGGCCGTGCCCGTGCGCGAGGGGTGCTGGACGACCAGGACGGCGACGTCGTCGTCGTGCTCGGCAGTGACACCCAGCGAACGGATCAGCCGGTCGCAGACGACCTGAGGGGTGCCGGTCGCGCCGGCCAGGGCGCGCTCCAGGGCGGCCACGCCCTCGTCGATGTCCTCGCCGCGGCGCTCGACGAGGCCGTCGGTGTAGAGGACGGCGCTGGAGCCGGGCGGCAGCGCGATCGTGCCCGAGGTGTGGATCCAGCCGCCCGTGCCGAGCGGAGGTCCGGTCGGGTCCTCCGCCCGGCGGACCGTGCCGTCCTCGTCGCGCACCAGGATGGGCAGATGTCCGGCCGACGCGTACACGAGCCGGCCCTCGTTCGGGTCGTGGACGGCGTAGACGCAGGTGGCGATCTGGCTGGCATCGATCTCGGCTGCGAGGCCGTCGAGCAGCTGCAGCACCTCGTGCGGGGGCAGATCGAGCCGGGCGTACGCCCGGACTGCCGTGCGGAGCTGGCCCATCACGGCCGCGGCGCGCACGCCGCGGCCCATGACGTCCCCGATGACGAGAGCGGTACGGCCGGCGCCCAGGGTGATGACGTCGTACCAGTCCCCGCCGACCGCGGCGTCCGTGCCGCCCGGGCGGTAGTCCGCCGCGATCCGGAGGTCGTCGGGCTGCTCCAGCTCCTGCGGGAGCAGGGATCTCTGCAGCGTGACGGCCGTTTCGCGATGCCGTCTCTCACTGGCGCGCAGCCGCTCCGCGGCCTCCGCGTGGTCGGTCACGTCGGCGGCGAACACGAGCACTCCGCCGCCCACCCCTTTCTCGGGGCTCTCGACGGGCAGGCAGGTGGCGGTGTACGAGCCGCCGCCGGGGACCTTGCGGGACTTCACCGTGCGCGGCTTGCCGCTGCGCAGCACCTGGTCCATGAGCGGGAACAGGCCCAGCTCGTCGAGCTCGGGGCAGCTTGCGGCGGCCGTCGCGCCGGCCGGGCGGGGACCGAAGGCGGTGACGTACGCGTCGTTGACGTACGCGATGCGGTGCTCGGGGCCGTGGACGAGCGCGACCAGGGCGGGCAGGCTGCCGAGCATCGCGCGGACCGGGAAGTCCTCGACCGCCGGTGCGTCGGGCAGGGGCTCCGGCTGCTGTTCGTACTCACCGCGGGCCGAGGGAACGGAACCCTCCCCCCGCTGCGCGGGGGAGACGGGGTGGTCGGTCCTCCGGGCTGCGCCGCGACGCTGCGTACCGGGGAGCCTTGAGCTCCAACGCGTGAAGTTCACTGACTTTCTAGCCTCAATGGTTGTCGCCAAGGGTCACTCTGTGGAGGTGTGAGCCCACCTATGGTCACACGGCCAGTGTGACCGAACGGTCTGCCGGGCGCCGTTGCCGAGGCCTGTTCCCCGGCCGACGGCGCGCGGCCGTCAGATCCCTCTCGGGTCGCTCTGCTGCTCGTCCTTCGAACCGGACTCGGGGCCGGGCAGCGTTCCGCCGCCGTGTCTGTGCCGGGGCGCGGCGTCGGGTCCATGCCCGGGCCGTTTTCCGCCGGCCGCGAGTTCGAACTCGGCGCGCGGGTGTTCCAGCGAACCGAGGGAGACGATCTCGCGCTTGAACAGTCCCGCGAGGGTCCATTCGGCGAGCACGCGCGCCTTGCGGTTGAAGGTGGGAACGCGGCTGAGGTGGTACGTCCGGTGCATCAGCCAGGCCGGATAGCCCTTGAGCTTACGGCCGTAGACGTGTGCGACGCCCTTGTGGAGGCCGAGGGACGCGACCGATCCGGCGTACTTGTGCGCGTACTCCTTGAGCGGTTCGCCGCGCAGGGAGGCGGCGATGTTCTCGGCGAGGATCTTGGTCTGGCGCACCGCGTGCTGGGCGTTGGGCGCGGTCTCGGCGCCGGGCCGGTCGGAGGTGACGTCCGGCACGGCGGCTGCGTCGCCGGCCGCCCAGGCCTGCTCGACCCCCACGACGGTGAGCTCGGCGGTGCACCTGATGCGGCCGCGTTCGTTGAGGGGCAGATCGGTGGCGGAGAGGACGGGCGCCGGTTTGACGCCCGCGGTCCACACGACGGTCCGCGTGGGGAAGCGGCTGCCGTCGCTGAGGACGGCGACCCGGTCCTCGCAGGAATCCAGGCGGGTCTCCAGGCGTACGTCGATGTTGCGGTTACGCAGCTCGCGGATGGCGTACCCGCCCATCTCCTCGCCCACCTCGGGCAGGATGCGGTTGCTCGCCTCGACGAGGACCCACTTCAGGTCGTCGGCCTTGATGTTGTGGTAGTAGCGCGAGGTGTAGCGGGCCATGTCCTCCAGCTCGGCGAGCGCCTCGACTCCTGCGTAGCCGCCGCCGACGAAGACGAAGGTCAGGGCCGCGTCACGGATCGCGGGGTCGCGGGTGGAGGAGGCGATGTCCATCTGCTCGATGACGTGGTTGCGCAGGCCGATGGCCTCTTCGACCGTCTTGAAGCCGATGGCGTATTCCGCGAGACCGGGGACGGGAAGGGTGCGGGAGATCGATCCGGGTGCGATGACGAGTTCGTCGTACGTCACTTCGACGGCGCCGGTCCCCTCTTCGGCGGTGGCGAGGGTCGTCACGGTCGCGGTGCGTTTGGCGTGATCGATGGCCTTCGCCTCGCCGATGAGGATCTTGCATTTGTCCAGAACCCGGCGCAGCGGGACCACCACATGGCGCGGGGAGATGGATCCGGCGGCCGCCTCCGGCAGGAAGGGCTGATACGTCATATAAGGGTCGGGCGTGATCACCAGGATCTCGACCTCGCCGCGCGCCAGCTCCTGTTTCAGCTTCCGCTGCAGGCGAAGCGCCGTGTACATCCCGACGTAACCGCCGCCGACCACCAGAATCCGCGTGCCCGACGGGGCGCCGGGGGTCGAGCCCCGGGAGTTGTCAGCCTTCACCAGTCCATGAGGCAACGGCCGCAGGCGTTTGTCCACAGCCTCGGCAAATTGTGTGACCGGAAGCCGACGGTGGCCCCGCGCCGGGCGGCGCCGGTTTGGCGGGAAAGGTACGCAGGTCAGGGTCGGTGCCGGGGGTGGTGACAGGGGGCGTATTCGGGAACCTTCCGGTCCTTGCTCCGATCGGGGGGCGCTCCGTGCGGAACTACCCCCTTCTGAATTGACCCTGGCTCAACTATGTTCGTACCTCGTCGGGGTGCCTGGTCAAAGCACGCCCGGCAGACCGCAAGGGGAGGTCTCCGGGGGGAGACACAGTGACCGGGGGAACGCGTATGACCATTCAGGATTCGCATTGGCAGGCTGCCGTGTCATCGGCCGTGGACGTCCACACAGGGCACGCGGGACACACGGGACACTCGGGCGGCGACCTCAACGGACGAGTGGGATCGGGCGCACTGAGCCGGTCCGCACCGCTGAGGGTGGACGCACAGCGCAATCTCGAGCATGTCCTTCGGGCGGCTCGTGAGGTGTTCGGCGAGCTGGGGTACGGCGCGCCGATGGAGGACGTGGCGCGACGGGCCAGAGTCGGCGTGGGGACGGTGTACCGCCGCTTCCCGAGCAAGGACGTGCTGGTGCGCCGGATAGCCGAGGAGGAGACCTCCCGGCTGACCGAGCAGGCGCGCACGGCTCTGGGGCAGGAGGAGGAGCCCTGGTCGGCCCTCTCCCGTTTCCTGCGTACGTCGGTGGCTTCGGGCGCGGGACGCCTGCTGCCGCCGCAGGTGCTGCGGGTGGGCGTGGAGCCCGAGGAGTCGACGGCCGCGGTGCACGAGGAGTCGCGGGTGCCGCATCAGCGCATCGGCGCACAGCCCGATCTGCGGGTCGTCGGGCAGCGCCCGGCGCCTGCGGACGAGCAGGAGGACACCGGGGCGGCGGAGCTGCTCGAGGTCGTGGGGCAGCTGGTCGACCGGGCGCGGGCCGCGGGTGAACTGCGGGGCGATGTGACGGTGGCCGACGTGCTGCTGGTGATAGCCACGGCGGCGCCTTCGCTGCCGGACCCCGCGCAGCAGGCGGCCGCGTCCTCACGACTGTTGGACATCCTGCTGGAGGGACTGCGTCCGCGTTCTGCGTGAACGGGTCCTTTCGGCGGCGGTGCCGGCATCCTCGAAGGGTGCCGGCACCGCTGTCCCGCAGTCGTCGGCGGAATAGCGGTCACCGCGGTGATCACGCCAACGGCAACTGACGTTTCCGCCAGGCCGGTTGGGTCCTGCCCGAACGAGTGATGACCAGCGCTCGGATCCGGCAGGATTCCCCGGACGGGTGGTTGACGCGCATGAGGGTTCGGTGCGCCGGTGCTCTGTGGCACGCTGGCCCGGTGTTCGGGTCCAAGGGTGCTGACGGGGGCTTCCGCGATGAGCGGTGACGAACGGGACGCACGGGACGAGTTGCCCGACGGTGCCGGTGGGTTCGGTGGTGCGGAGGCTTCGGGACGGCCCTCACGGCAGGTCCCGGACCAGGGCGGACCCGGTGGATCATCCGGTGCGGCCGGCCGCGCCGGCCCTTCCGGTCGCGGATTCACCGGGGGCGACCAACCCGTGGCCGACAGCCATCAGGTGCCGCCGCAGCGCGAGCGCGGCGGGCTCGACTCGCTGCTGCCACCACCGCGTGAGCTGCCGCCGTCCGACGCCGAGTTGCTCCGACGTATGCGCAGCGGCGAGACCGGCGCCTACGAGGAGTTGTTCCGCCGCCACTCCGAGGCCGTTCGGCGTTACGCACGCACCTGTTGCCGCGACGCGCACACCGCCGACGACCTGACCGCCGAGGTGTTCGCGCGGACGCTGCAGGCCGTACGCGGAGGCGCGGGACCGGATCATGCCGTGCGGGCGTATCTGCTCACCACCGTGCGACGCGTCGCGGCGAACTGGACCAAGACCGCCAAGCGCGAGCAACTGGTCGACGACTTCGCGGTGTTCGCGGCCGAGGCCGCCCGCAGTACGGATGCCGCGACCGACGACACCCTCGATCTGGGCGCCGATGTCCGCGCGATGCACGAGGCGGAGCAGTCGCTGGCCATGCAGGCCTTCCGGTCGCTGCCCGAGCGCTGGCAGGCGGTGCTCTGGCACACGACCGTCGAGGAGGAGTCGCCGAGCGAGGTCGCGCCGCTGTTCGGGCTGACCGCCAACGCCACGGCGGTGCTGGCCGGCCGGGCGCGCGAAGGCCTCAAGCAGGCCTATCTGCAGGCCCATGTGAGTTCCGCGCTCACCTCCGGCGGGGACTGCGCCCGGTACGCCGACCGACTGGGTGCGTATGCCCGTGGCGGTCTGCGGATGCGGGCCGAGCGGGGGTTGCGCAAGCATCTGCAGGAGTGCGCCAAGTGCCGGCTGGCCGCGGGCGAGCTGGCGCATGTGAACGCCGGTATTCCGGCGCTCCTCCCGGTCGCCGTCGTCGGGTGGTTCGCCACCGGCTTCTCGCTCAAGGCCGCCGGGCTCGTCGCCGGAGGCGCGGCGGGCGCGGCCGGAGCAGGTGCCGCTGCCACCGCGTCGGGCGCGGCAGGAGGCGCCGCATCGGGTGGTTCGTCGGGTGCGGCCGGTGGGGCCGCGGCGTCGGAGGGGCTTGCCGCTCCGGCGAAGGCAGCCATCGCCGCGGCGGTGGCCGTCGCGGCCGGCGCAGGACTCGTATGGGCCTTCTCCAGTGACCCTCGGCCCGCGCCGAAGCCCCAGGCGAAGCCGCCTGCCGCGCAGCCCGGCGTGCCGCGGCCGCCGGACCCCTCCCCCGAGCCGACGCCTCCGTCCCCACCGTCCCCACCGGCGCCGCTGGCGCCCGGACAGCCCGATCCGCCGGCGCCGAAGTCGCAGCCCCGGCCCACGTCCACCCCTTCGGCGAGGCCTGCGCCGGCCGAACCCACGCCTCCGAAGCCGAAGTCACCGGCGCCCGCCCCGAAGCCGACGCCCTCCGAGCCACGGCCCACCCCGCCTCCGCCCCCTCCCCCGTCGCAGCCGCGGGTCTACCAGGTCAACCGACTGGAATACAGCGTGCTCGGCGATCACACCGGACCCGAGGTGCGGCTGCGCGAGAGCAGCTGGCTGTGGCAGCGATGGGGCATGTCGATCGGCGGCACGCGGTACCGGCACGGCGTGACCGTGCATGCCTCGTCGTCCGTCACCATCGCCCTCAACCGCCCGTGCAACAGCTACGACGCCCTGGTCGGGATCGACGACACGACGCTGGGGCTCGGGGCGGCGCGGTTCTCCGTGTACGGGGACGGGACGCGGCTGTGGCGCTCCCCGGTGATCCGCGGCCGGGACGCGGCCGTGCCGGTCCATGTCTCCCTCTCCGGACGCAGGACCGTCCGGCTGGTCGTGGAGCCGCAGCAGCCCCTCGGCCGTGCGGCCCTCGCGGACTGGGCCGAGTCGCAGATCAGCTGCGGCTGAACGGCCCGGGCGGCGAGGGCCGTTGCCCCTACCGCCCGCCGTTGGTCTGGGGCCGGCCCAGCAACTCGGCTGCCGGTTACAGGAGATGGGGCGGAAGCGCGCCGAAGGTGACCGGCGAGATCTTCACCGATGTGCCGGCCGGCTTCCAGGACGCGTCGGCCCCGGCCGGACCCACTGTGGGCCGGCTGCGCGCGGACGGCGATCGTGCGTTCCGGGTGCGCAGGCTCCCGGCCGCAAAGGCACCCGCTACGACTGCAGCGTCGGCCGCGGCGGGACTCCGCCCGCCACCGCCCGCTGCCGCGGCGCGGCCGAGCCCGTCCAGCAGGTGCCCCGCCGCGAGAGCAGCCTGCGCAGCCACAGTTCCGTCGAGATCAGGTCGGCAAGCCCGTCCAGCGGCACCTCTTCGCCCTCCGACGCCGCGCGGAGCGCCTTGCGGACCACGCGCGCCTCCACCAGGCCCGCGTCCGCCAGCAGCGGTGCGTCGAAGAGGGCCAGCAGCGAAGGGAGCGCCGCGCGCAGGCCCTTGCGGGCGGTCGCGGCCGAGGTCGCCTGGGTGGTCGCGCCCCAGCCCGGCGGCAGGTCGTGGATGCCCGCGCCCGCGAGGACGGTGCGCAGAATGTCCGCACGCGCTCCCGGGCGCACCCGCAGGGACTCGGGCAGGTCGCGGCAGGCGCGTACGACCTGGTTGTCGAGGAAGGGCGCATGCATGCGCTGGCTGCGGACCTCCGCCGCCTGTTCGAGGATGCGGTGATCGCTCGCGTGACGGGCCAGTGCCGCCCGTGCGCGGGCCTCGCCGGGGCGCTGCATGAACACCGGGCGCGTCGCCGCCTCCGTCAGGCGAACCGATACTTCAGCAAGGGCCTCACCCGTGAGCCAGCGCGCCGCGGGCCCCGGTCGTGACCACGTCAGCGCGGCGAGGGACGCCCCCAGCGGCCCCGTCCCGTTCGCGCCCGCGCCTTTGCGGTTCGCCTCCAGCAGCCGGTCCGCCGCCGTCTCCAGGCCGGTCCGGTAGGGCGTCCGCGCCAGCCGTCGGGCCGCCCGGTACACCGTGAGCGGGATGAACAGCGACTGCGGCGAGGGCCCTTCGGCCCGGGCCAGCGCGGTGACAGGCCTCAGCAGATGGCGGCGCCTGCGGTCCAGCAGAAGGTCCGCGAGGCGTGCGGGGTGCGCGTCCAGGACTTGTCGTGCGCCCGCGCCGGTGAGATGGTCCGCGCTGCCCGACGCGAGCCTGCCGCGATGGCGTTCCGCCATGACCAGGGACGGTGCCGGTTCGTCGGTCAACGGCCCGTTCTCCAGTCCGGCGTACGGCAGTCCCTCCTCACCGGCCGCGACGACCACATGGTGCAGGCGGGGGTTTTCGGCGATCGCGCGTGCCCGCTCCAGTTCGGCCTCGCGGCCGTCCTCCGTGAGGTCGTTGAAGGTGACGGCGAGCAGCCGCTCCCCCGCGCCCGTCCCGTGCCCGAGCACCGTGCCGGGCACTCCGGGCAGCCCCGCCGCGAGCAGCGCCAGTGTGCCGGACGCGCTGCCGCCGGACAGGTCGGCGCCGATGCCGGGGGCGGGCCCGCCGCGGGCCGCGCGCCGTTCCGCCGGCCCCATGCCGGGCACCGGCCCCGGGTCCTGCGGAAGGGTCTCGGGTGCGTGCCGGGGCGCGGTGAGCCTCGCCCGTACCGCGTCGATCAGCGCGTCCCGTACCCCGTCGACCGCGCGGGACGCCTCGATCTGCGGCCCCGCCACGGCGAGCGAGGCGACCGGCTCGTACCCGGTGATCTCGCGTGAGCCCTCGCGCAGGATCAGCGCGTGGCCCGGGGGGATGCGCTTGACCCCTTCGTACGGAGTGGAGTCGCGGAGCGCCTCCGGTGTCTCCGGGCAGGCGAGCAGCGCCGCCAAGTGCCCGATGTCCAGCTGCGCTTCGATGAGGTCGGCGAGCGGCAGGGCGGCGGTCGCGTAGGCGGTGCCGTTCGCCCAGGGCGTGTAGAAGACGGGTCTCGCGCCGGCGAGGTCGCCGACGATCGTGACCCGGCGGCCGATCTGGACGACGACGGTGTAACTGCCGGCCCAGGCGGTCAGATGACGCAGGGCGCCGCCGCGCGCCGAGAGCAGCCCCGCCCGCAGCTCCTCGTCACTCGCGGCACAGCAGCCGAAGACGGCAAGCCGGGTGACGGGTGCCGCGGCGCCGAAGCTCGGCGCCGATTCCGCGGTGACGACGCGTACCTCGTCGGGTCTCCAGTCGCCGACGGCCCACAGCGGATCGGGGTCGCCCCACAGGAGTTGGGAGCCGACGGGGTGGACCGTGCGGGTCTCGTCGGGACCCGACGAGGCCGGGTCCACGCCCACGACTCCGGCCGTACCGAAGTTTGCGGCGATACTGCTCCACCCCACCAACCACCGCATCGCCGCCTCCACAGGCTGTGGACAAACCATGGCCGTCGGGCCCCGGCCGTTCGGGAACATGCTGCCACGAAGGCAGCGCACAGGAGGGGCTCCGGGTAGCGCGCGCAAAAAGTGAACGCGCCCCCACGAATGGCGATTTGGCGTCAGTCCCCAGCGTGACGGGCCGATCACTCCATACCCAAACCAGAGCAAAGGGAACGAGGAGGACAGTCGTCATTCAGCCAATCTCAGGGCTGCGACAGAAGCGGGGCCCGGGCGTACGACAGTCCGGGAGGCGCTGATCGCCTCCCGGACCGGTCCGCCACCCGCGGGGATTGAAGGCGGCGGTGTCCCCCAGCCCGCTGGTTCCAGTACGCAGCGGGCCGACCCACGCAGGACTCATGGAAGCGCTCCCCCGAGAGCACGGCCAGAGCGCACGGACGGGCGCACGGCCACACACCCGGAGCACGTCGAAGACCCGCGGCCGCCGGTCCTCCCGCTCCAACGCACAACAATCTCGCCATACGGAACACCGCCCCTTAACGGTCAGGATGCGGCGAACTACGCTGTGTTGACTGATGTTCTCCATCGGGGCGCATATTCCGCGGGGCACGGCCAGGTGCTTTTGCAGCCGGGACCCGGAAGGTGCGCAATCGGGGAGGACACAGTACGAATGCCGTGCGCCCTACAGCGACTCGGCGGCCGTCTGTGTGTCGAGGGGTGGCGCATGTCCAGGGAGCAACGCGGGCCGAACGAGAAACTCGGCACCGTTCTCGCCCTCGCGGGAATCAGCAACGCCGGGCTCGCCCGGCGGGTCAACGACCTCGGAGCGCAGCGCGGTCTGACCCTTCGCTACGACAAGACGTCGGTGGCGAGATGGGTGTCCAAGGGCATGGTGCCGCAGGGCGCCGCGCCCCATCTGATCGCCGCGGCGATCGGTGCGAAGCTCGGGCGCCCGGTGCCGCTGCACGAGATCGGTCTGGCGGACGCCGACCCGGCCCCGGAGGTCGGGCTCGCCTTCCCGCGCGACGTCGGCGAGGCGGTGAAATCGGCCACCGAGCTGTACCGCCTCGACCTGGCGGGCCGCCGGGCCGGCAGCGGAGGCATATGGCAGTCGCTGGCCGGATCCTTCGCAGTGAGCGCATACGCGACGCCCGCGTCCCGCTGGCTGATAACCCCCGCGGATCACTCGGTCGAGCGAGCGCTGGACGCCGTCACTGACGACACGCCAGCACGCGTGGGCCACAGCGACGTGGCGAAACTGCGGGAGGCGGCGGAGGACGCGCGCCGCTGGGACTCCAAGTACGGGGGCGGGGACTGGCGTTCGTCGATGGTCCCCGAGTGCCTGCGGGTGGACGCCGCCCCGTTGCTCCTCGGGTCCTACTCGGACGAGGTGGGCCGTGCGCTGTTCGGCGCGACGGCCGAACTGACCCGGCTGGCGGGCTGGATGGCCTTCGACACCGGGCAGCAGGAGGCGGCGCAGCGCTACTACATCCAGGCACTGCGCCTGGCCCGCGCGGCGGCCGACGTGCCGCTCGGCGGGTACGTCCTCGCGTCGATGTCGCTGCAGGCGACGTACCGCGGCTTCGCCGACGAGGGCGTGGATCTCGCGCAGGCGGCGCTGGAGCGCAACCGCGGTCTTGCCACCGCCCGCACGATGAGCTTCTTCCGCCTGGTGGAGGCGCGTGCGCACGCGAAGGCGAACGACGCGGTCGCCTCCGGGGCCGCCCTGAAGGCGGCGGAGGGCTGGCTGGAGCGCTCGCGGGACGGCGACGCGGACCCGTCCTGGCTGGGCTTCTACTCCTACGACCGGTTCGCCGCGGACGCCGCGGAGTGCTACCGCGATCTGAAGGCACCGCGGCAGGTGCGGCGCTTCACCGAGCAGGCGCTGTCCCGTCCGACGGAGGAGTTCGTGCGCTCGCACGGCCTGCGTCTGGTGGTGAGTGCCGTCGCGGAGCTGGAGTCGGGCAACCTGGACGCCGCCTGTGCTGCGGGGACGCGCGCGGTGGAGGTAGCGGGCCGCATCTCCTCGGCCAGGACCACGGAGTACGTCCGTGACCTGCTGCACCGCCTCGAGCCGTACGGTGACGAACCACGGGTCGCGGAGCTGCGGGAGAGGGCGAGGCCCCTGCTGGTGACCCCTGCGTAGGCCGGCCCGGACACACACCCCTGTTTCGACTGGTTTAACGGCATTGTCAGTGGGCCAGTGCACTATCGGGGTGGGAGGTGACGCGGTGACGGCGTCCGGGCAGGGCTTCGACTGTGACGTGCTGGTGATCGGCGGCGGGATCGTCGGCCTGTCGACGGCGTATGCCCTGACGCGCGCGGCGCCCGGGACCCGGGTGATCGTCCTGGAGAAGGAGTCCGGGACAGCGCGCCACCAGACCGGGCGGAACAGCGGCGTCATCCACAGCGGGATCTACTACCGGCCCGGCTCGCTGAAGGCGCGGTTCGCGGTGCGGGGCGCCGCCGAGATGGTCAAGTTCTGCGCGGAGTACGGCATCGCGCACAAGGTCACCGGCAAGCTGGTCGTCGCCACCGACCGCGACGAGCTCCCCCGGCTGCACGCCCTGGTCCAGCGCGGCCGGGAGAACGGCATTCCCGTCCGGGAGCTGGGCCCGGCGCAGATCATGGAGTACGAACCGGAGGTGCGCGGTCTCGCGGCGATCCAGGTGGGGACCACCGGGATCTGCGACTTCGGGGCGGTCGCGGCGCAGCTCGCCACCTCGTCGGACGCGGACATCCGCTGCGGCGAGGAGGTCACCACGGTGGACCGCCGGGCCTGGGGCGTCGCGGTGCGCACGGCGTCCGGGGCGGTGGTCAGAGCACGGGCCATGGTCAACTGCGCGGGGCTGCACTGCGACCGGGTGGCGCGGCTGGCGGGCGACGACCCGGGAATGCGGATCGTCCCCTTCCGGGGCGAGTACTACGAACTGGCCGACCCCTCGCTCGTACGGGGGCTGGTCTATCCCGTGCCCGACCCGGCTTTCCCGTTCCTCGGCGTTCATCTGACCCGGGGGGTCGACGGCGGGGTCCACGTCGGACCGAACGCGGTGCCGGCCCTGGCCCGCGAGGGCTACGACTGGTCCACGCTCCGCCCGCGCGACATCAAGTCCAGTCTGGCCTGGCCGGGCTCCTGGCGGATGGCCCGCGCCCACTGGCGCTACGGCGCGGGTGAACTGCACCGCTCCCTGTCGAAGCGCGCCTTCACCTCGGCCGTGCGCCGGCTGCTCCCTGCCGTGACGGAATCCGGACTGCGCCGGGCGCCGTCGGGAGTACGGGCACAGGCGGTGCTGCGGGACGGCTCGCTGGCGGACGACTTCCTGATCCAGGAGTCCCCCCGCATCGTCCACGTCCTGAACGCCCCCTCCCCGGCGGCGACGGCCTCGCTCCCCATCGGCCGTGAAATCGCCCACAGGGCGCTCACCATGCTGTCCACCTGATGGTGGAGCCGACGACTCGCCGTAAAATCGAGTCACTGTGTCTGAGTCACGAGAAGCCGCCCAGCCCCCGGTCCGCGAGATCACCGTCCGCGACCGCACCGTCCCCCGTTTCCCCGACGGCCCCGCGCCCGACCCCGCCGGGTCGCACCACGAGCGCCGCATCCGGAGTTTCCAGCCGCGGCGGAGCCGGGTCACCGCCGGGCAGGGCGATGCGCTGCAGCGGCTCTGGCCCCAGTGGGGCTTCGACATCGACGGGCGCCTCGTCATCGACCTGGAGGCGATGTTCGACGGGCTCCCCGTCGTCCTGGAGATCGGCTTCGGCATGGGTGAGGCCACGGCCCGGATGGCTGCCGCCGACCGCGGCACCGGCATCCTCGCGGTCGATGTGCACACCCCCGGCCAGGGCAACCTCCTCGGCCTCGCGGAACGCAGCGGCCTGACCAACGTCCGGGTCGCCAACGGGGACGCGATCATCCTGCTGCGCGAGATGCTCGCCCCTCGCTCCCTCGACGGCCTGCGCGTCTACTTCCCGGACCCGTGGCCCAAGAAGCGGCACCACAAGCGGCGACTGATCCAGCCCGAGTTCCTCACCCTCGCCGCGCGCTCCCTGAAGCCCGGCGCCGTCCTGCACTGCGCCACCGACTGGGAGCCGTACGCCGAGCAGATGCTCGACGTGCTCTCGGCGCATCCGGACTTCGAGAACACCCGGGAAGACGGCGGTTTCGCGCCCCGGCCCGATTTCCGGCCGCTCACCCGGTTCGAGGGTCAGGGCCTCGACAAGGGTCACCAGGTCCACGACCTGCTGTTCCGCCGTGTGGCGGGAGACGTGCCGCAGGCCGGATGACAGCGGTCACACCGCACGCCGTCGCGAGGTGTCGGTGTCCCTCGTTAGGGTCAGTGGGTGTCCGAGTCGTCCGCGCAGCACACCTCACCGCACCCGGCGGTCCCGGCGTTCGAGCAACAGCGTCTCGACGAGCTGCTCGCCGCCGTCCCGGAGCGTGACCGCTGGCGCTACAAGCCGCGGCGCACCTCCCGGTTGTGGCACAGCAAGGCGGTCCGGGCCGGAGTGGTGATCACGCTGCTGGCCCTCTCGGGTCTCGTGATCCTCTCCCTCGTGCGGGAACAGACGGGCACCCACGGCTTTCTGGTCGGTCTGGGTCTGGCGACCCTGCCCGTCCCGCTGCTCGCCGCGGCGTTCCGCTGGCTCGACCGGGTCGAGCCGGGCCCTTGGCGGAATCTGTTGTTCGCGTTCGCCTGGGGTGCGTTCGCCGCGGCCCTCGTCGCGATCATCGCGAACTCGTTCGCGACCCGGTGGATAGCCACGGCCACCGCCGACCCCGCAGGGGCGGACACCCTCGGGGCGACGGTCATCGCCCCGGTCGTCGAGGAGAGCGCGAAGGCCGCGGCGATCATGCTGATCTTCTTCTTCCGCAGACGGGACTTCACCGGGGTCGTCGACGGCGTCGTGATCGCCGGCTTCACCGCGACCGGTTTCGCCTTCACCGAGAACGTCCTCTATCTGGGCAACGCCTTCGGCGAGGACCAGGAGCTGGGCTTCTCGGGCCTCGCGTCGGTGACCGCGGCGACCTTCTTCGTACGGATCGTCATGTCGCCGTTCGCGCACCCCCTCTTCACGGTGCTGACCGGCATCGGCTTCGGCATCGCGGCGCTGGCAACCCGGCGCCAGAGGATCCGCAAGGTGGCCCTGCCGGTGCTCGGACTCGCCCTGGCGATGGGCGTGCACGCCCTGTGGAACGGTTCGACGTCGCTGTTCGGGCCGTTCGGCTTCTACGCCGTCTACGGAGCGTTCATGCTGCCCGCGTTCGGCCTGCTGACCTGGCTGTCGATCTGGACGCGGCAGCGCGAGCTGCGCACGATATCCAGCGAGCTGCCCGCGTACGCGTCGGCGGGCTGGCTGACGTCCGAGGAACCCCCGGCGCTGTCGTCGATGCGGGCCCGCACGCTGGCCCGTGACTTCGCCCGGCGGATGCACGGTCCGGCGGCGGCGCACGCGGTCGCGGAGTACGCACGGTTCGCCACGTCCCTGGCGTTCCTGCGTCATCGGGCCCACCGCGGGACGGCGGGCCCGGACTTCGTGGAACGCGAGCAGGAACTGCTGCACCACCTGTGGCAGCGCAAGGACGTGGCGGGCCCGGCCCTGGCGTACGCGGCCCGGGCGACCGGCCGGGTGCAGGTGCCGCCGCCCTACCGCGACTACGGCACGTACAACCCGTACCGCAGCTAGCCCATCCCTCAGGCCGGCCCCGGTGTCAGGCCTCCGACGCCGCCGTCAGCCGCCCGGTCTCCTCCTCGGTCAGCCGCAGCTCGGCCACCGCCGTGAGCGCGGGCAGCTGCTCGACCGTACGGGCCGAGGCGATCGGCGCCACCACCGTCGGCCGGGCCGCGAGCCAGGCGAGGGCCACCGTCGCGACCTCGGCGCCCCGCTCCTCGGCGATCGAGTCGAGAGCCGCCAGCACCGCGCGGCCGCGCTCGGTCTCCAGGTGCTTGCCCGCACCCGCCGCCCGCGCGCTCTCCACCGTCACGCCCGGACGGTACTTCCCGGTGAGGAAGCCGGAGGCGAGCGCGAAGTAGGGCACGGCGGCCAGTCCGGCACGGGCTGCCGTGTCCAGCAGCTCTCCCTCGTAGGTGTCCCGGGAGACCAGGTTGTAGTGCGGCTGCAGCGCGACATAGCGCGCGAGGCCCTCCTGCTCGGAGAAGTCCAGGGAGGCCCGCAGCCGCTCGGGCGTGATGTTGGAGGCGGCGACGGCGCGCACCTTGCCGTCCTTCACCAGCTGGTCGAGAGCGGTGACGATCTCCTCGACAGGGACGGACTCGTCGTCGAAGTGGGTGTAGTACAGGTCGATGTAGTCGCTGCGCAGCCGCCTCAGCGACTCCTCGGCCGCTGCCTTGATGGTCGTTGCGGACAGGCCCTTGAACCGGGGGTGTGCCCCGACCTTCGTCGCGACGACGACGTCGGAGCGGTTCCCGCGCGCAGCGAGCCAGTTGCCTATGACGGTCTCCGACTCGCCGCCCTCGTTGCCGGGCACCCAGGCCGAGTAGGAGTCCGCGGTGTCGATGAAGTTGCCGCCCGCCGCGGTGTACGCGTCGAGGACGGCGAACGACTGCGCCTCGTCCGCGGTCCAGCCGAAGACATTGCCACCGAGTGCGAGCGGGAAGACGGCGAGATCCGACGAGCCGAGTGTGCGAAGAGAAGTCATGAGGTGATCAACGGCTCTGGCGGTGCGCGCTATTCCGGTGGCCGCTCGCCGTTCCGGGACCAGTACGCGGGAACGACGAACCGGCAGTCCTGGCGCCGGGGGGTGTGCGCCAGGACTGCCGGGGTCTGTGGAACGGAGGACCTTCGCGATCAGGTGATGCGAAGGCTCAGGGGTTCAGGCCCTTGTCCCGCAGCCAGGACATCGGGTCGAGGCCCGAGCCGCCGGGGGTGTGGACCTCGAGGTGCAGGTGCGGGCCCGTCACATTGCCCGTCGCACCGACCCGGCCGATCGTCTCGCCCGTGGACACCTTCTGGCCTGCGCTCGCCGTCATCGACGACAGGTGCGCGTACCAGACCTCCGTGCCGTCCTCGAGCTCGAGGACGATGCGGTAGCCGTACGAACCGGACCAGCCGGCCGACTTCACGGTGCCGCTGTGCACCGCCTTGGCCGGCGTGCCGGTGGGGGCGGCGAAGTCGAGACCGGTGTGCTGGCCCGAGGACCACATGGAGCCGGACTCGCCGTAGGTGGAGGTGATCGTGTACGAGGAGGTGGGAAGCGCGTAGCTCTTCGCCAGCTCGGCGAGACGCGCGGCTTCCGCCTTGGCCTTCGCCTCGGCCTCGGCCTTCTTCTTCGCGGCTTCCGCCTTGGCCTTCGCCTCGGCCTCGGCCTTCTTCTTCGCGGCCTCGGCCTTGGCCACGGCGGCCTTCTCTGCCGCGGCCTTCGCCTCGGTGGTGGCCTTGGCCTGCTGCTGCTCGGCCTGCTGAAGGATCCGGGAGCGCAGCGCCTCGCCGGCACTGCCCTGCTCCGTCGCGGCCTCGGTGTCGGAGGCGAGGCCCATCGCCGAGAGGGTGGCCGTCTGGTCGACCGTCTCCGACGAGTCGTCGGACATAAAGGAACCGACGCCGGGAAGGGACTTGGCGTCGGGCAGATTGTCCGTGATCGCGTCGGGGAGCGATATGGAGACCGGAGGTTTGTCCTGCGCGGTGGCAATGCCTCCGGCACCGACGGCGGCGATCACGCCGACGCCGAGGACCGTGGAGCTACGGGCGAGCCCGCCGCGCTGCTTGGTGACGCGGTGCCGGCCGCGTACCGGACGGACGGAGTCCTCGGTGGGGTTCCACTCCTCGAACGACCGCTCCGCCCCCTCTGCACTGAAGAAGTCAGTCTTGAAGGGTGCTTCTGGGGCAGGCCTGTTGGACGCCACTGAGGCGTACTCCTTTCCTTCCTTCTCGCCTACCGGGTTAGCTGACGGGTTCGGAGCAGGAAGGTCTCCTACGGATGCCACCCACCGCGAAAGTGCGGCGAAAGGCGCCCGATTCACCCCAATGAGTGGGTCCCCGGTTCCCTTGCGGGATTCGGCGCATGCGCACGGTGCCGCCCTGACGGCGGCAGTACGACCGCGCTGCGTTATCGAACGTTAATAGACGCGAGGACCGGATTCCAAGCTGTTCCTGATGATCGTTAAGGGCTTCCCACGGGACCAACCGGGACACAAGCAGGCGGATTCGGGCGACTTGATCGCCACTCATTTCCCCCTACTGCACTGACGGCACGTCAAACGCTGTGCGGAGGGGGATCCCTCGACTACACAGTGTGCAGGTCTGCCGATTGCTCACCCCTGGGGTACCACCGGTACCGTCCGGCGCCGCTCCGGCTGCCCCACGGCGGGGCGGGCGACGGCCAGCAGCGCCATGTCGTCCGTGGAACCGCCGCCCGTGTAGCGGATGACGTCGTCGACGATGGCGTCCAGCAGCTCGTCGGGGCCCGGGAAGAGCCGGCCGGAGAGCCGCTGGTGCGGGTCGTAGAAGACACCGTCCGCGTTGCGCGCCTCGGTGAGGCCGTCCGTGTAGAGCAGCAGGGTGGCCCCGGCCGGCAGAGGATGCTCCACCGACCGGTCGGGCCAGGCCCCGAGATCCCCCATGCCCAGCGGCAGGGCGGCCTGGACCGGCTCCAGAAAGGCCAGCTTCCCGTCCGCGTGCAGCAGCAGCGGATCGGGGTGGCCGCGGTTGACGATCCTGACGAATCCCGCGCCCCGCGGGATCTCGGCCAGGACGGCGGTGGTGAACCCTTCGACGGAGTCCAGGGTGTCCCGCCGGGTCGCCTCCCGCGCCAGCGCCCGCTCCAGGCGCTGCGCGAGTCCCTCGAGGGAGCTCTCCTGCTCGGCGGCCTCGCGGAAGGCGCCGATGACCACGGCCACCGCCTCGACGGCCTCAAGTCCCTTGCCCCGTACGTCGCCGACCACCAGACGCACTCCGTGGGGCGTGTCCTGTACGGCGAAGAGGTCACCACCGATGAAGGCGTCCGCGACGGCCGCCTCGTACCGGGCCGCGATGTGCAGCCCGCCGATCCGGTCGGCGGGCGGCGGCAGCACCGCACGCTGGGCCGTCTCGGCGATGACGCGGGCGGATGCCAGCCGCTCGCCGCTGCGCCTGATGACCGTGTTGATGAGCAGGGCGAGCCCGCTGACGGTGACCACGGTCGCCAGTTCGGTGTACGAGGTGATCTGCCCGAAGGTGCGGTTGTAGAAATGCAGCGCGAGGACGGCCAGCGTCGACGCGATCCCGGTCAGCAGCGTGGTGAGCCAGGAGACGAAGGGTGCTGCGATCAGGGGAGCCGCGGCGAACATCGGCACCGCCGTGAACTTGGCCGGGGTCTCGAGGTCGAAGATCAGCCCGCCCAGGATCATCAGGGCCGGGAGCGCACGGACGAAGCGGCGGGCCCCGTACACGCCGTACACAACGGGCTGCTCTCGGTGCCCCAACGGTGATCTCCTCCCCGGTCCGAGCCCGGCTGCGGACGGTGCCGCGTCCTACCCAGGCTGGCCGCAGCCGCGCCGTCGGGCGACTCCCCGGCGGCCAGACGGGCGACGCGGGCGCACGTGGGAGGGAAGGTGTGAGGGCATACGACAGTGGCCCGGCACTCGTGTCGAGTGCCGGGCCACTGCCTTCAGTAGCGGGGACAGGATTTGAACCTGCGACCTCTGGGTTATGAGCCCAGCGAGCTACCGAGCTGCTCCACCCCGCGTCGGTGAGCACAACCTTACGCCATCCGGAGCAAGATCAACTCCAATGGGCGGCGGCGGCCGGTTCCTCACCCGCGGGAGACGGATCAGCGGCGGCGCAGGCGCAGCGCCATGAGGGCTCCACCGGCTGCGATCAGGACCGCGGCGGCGATCGCGGCGTACCGGGTGGCGCTGGAGGAGCCGGTGTCGGCCAGGGCTCCGGTGGTGGTGACCTGGGTGCTCGCGACCGCCGTCTCCGTGACCGTGGCGGAGGGCGTCGGGGACTCGGAGGGGGACGGGGACGGAGACGCGGTCGCCGACGGCGTGGCCGACGGCTCGTCGCTCGGAGTGGTGGCGCGCGCGGGCGCCACCGTGATCGTGCCCTCGTCCGTCAGGAACGGCGTCGTGTTGCCCTCGGTCAGCGCCGAGGTCGCCCGCAGCCTGATCTTCACCGGCTTCCGGATGCCCACGTAGTCCATGACGGAGACCCGGAGGGCGTACGTGTGCAGGAGGCTCTTCGGCATGTTCGACAGCTGCCACCTGCTGACACCGGCGACCTTCCTGACCTGGCTGTATGTGCCGTCGAGGTTGCGCTCCTCGACGAAGAGCTCCGGGAGCCTGCCGTTCGCGCCGGGCTCCTCGACGACCTCCAGCGTGCTCGCCAGCTCGGAGTCGAAGGTGTGTCCGCCCTCGAGCCGGTGGACGAGGTAGACGGTGCCGCGCGTACCGGGCTCGATGGGGAACTTCTCGTCGGTGTCCAGGGACATCGAGGCGCGCCCGGTGCTGACCTTCGGGCTCGTCTCGAAGACCACCGTGTCCTCCTTCTTCTCCTTGGTGCTCTCCGCCAGGTCGCCGGCCTGGAGCTTCAGGTTCCCGTTGTTGGTGGGGAATTTGGCACCGAGACCCACGGAGACCTTCCAGGTCAGCTCGCCCTTGGCGGGCACGGAGAACGGGGCGTTCCTGCCCTTGTCCGCCGGGTGGAACAGGCCCTGCGCACCGGTCCCCCGCTGTCCGACGAACTCGTCCGTCGCCGGGGCGTTCACCGGCACGACGTCGAAGCCGATGTGCGAGGCCGCGATGGGGCTCGCGCCGTCGGTGTCGCCGACCAGCGACGGCTGGAAGTCCACCGGCTTCTCGGAGGCGTTCTTCACGCTGAACGTGAACGTCTCGCTCGCCCCGCCCCGGGTGAGCGGCCCGGCCGGCGCCGGGGTGCCCAGCTCGATGGTGAGCGGCTTGTCGGAGGCCACCGGCGCGGCATGGGCGGCGAGCGGGACAAGAGTGGAACCGACGGCGGCGGCGACGGTGAACGCGGCTGCCGAGGCAAGGCGAGCGGACATGGTGGACTCCCCCCAAGGAATCGCTGGAGGCCCGGCCGTCCGTGGATGGCGGCGATGGGCCCGACAGAACGCGGCGCACGACGGCATGCCGTCGCGACCGGTGGTACGAGATGAGAGTTCGCCCGG
Source organism: uncultured Actinomycetota bacterium (assembly GCA_963836215.1). GTDB lineage: Bacteria > Actinomycetota > Actinomycetes > Streptomycetales > Streptomycetaceae > Streptomyces. The sequence continues at coordinate 1,272,823 of CAWIIU010000004.1, read as the reverse complement.
TGTCCGGCCCGTCCTCGGGTCCCGGCCTGGGGCGATGGGCTCATCTTCACCGTTCAAGATCGCAAGGGCAATCCCCTGATTGTCACCGACTCGCCACAGGTCCTCGCCCCGGAATCCCCGCGCTGACCTGGGAGTTGACCGGAATCCGAAGCTCCGCGACAGCGTGAATCGGACCGCCGGCCGCTACGGCCGCAGCCGGGCCGCGCGCATCTGCAGATAGCGCGCCTCGGGCACGCTCAACGTGCGCTGCGCCGCACGCTGGTACGCCGCCCGCGCGCCCTCCACGTCGCCCGCCTTCTCCAGCAGGTGCGCGCGTACGGCATCCAGCCGGTGATGACCGGACAGCCGGTCCGCCAGTTTGTCCACCTCGGCGAGCCCGGCGTCCGGCCCGTGCACCTTGGCGACGGCCACGGCCCGCCCCAGCTCCGCCATCGGCTCCGGGGCCAGCCGCAGCAGCACGTCGTACAGCGCCAGGATCTGCGGCCAGTCGGTGTCCCCCGGGTCCTGGACCTCGTCGTGCAACGCGGCGATCGCGGCCTGCAGTTGGTACGCACCGGCCGGCCCCTGCGACAGGGCCTCCTCCACCAGGGCCGAGCCCTCGCGGATCGCCTTCCGGTCCCAGCGCGTGCGGTCCTGCTCGTCGAGCAGGATCAGCTCGCCGTTCGGCCCGGTTCGCGCGGAACTGCGCGCGTCGGTGAGCAGCATCAGCGCGAGCAACCCGGTGACCGCGCCGTCCCGGGGCAGCAGCAGGCGTACGGACCGGGTCAGCCGGATCGCCTCACGGGCGAGGTCGGAACGGTGCAGGGCGCTGCCCGAGGTCGCCGTGTAGCCCTCGTTGAACACCAGGTACAGCACCTGCAGCACAGCGGCGAGCCGCTGGTCGCGGTCCTCGGGGCCCGGCTGCCGGAACGGCAGGCCCTTCACCTTCTGCTTGGCCCTGCTGACCCGCTGCGCCATCGTCGTCTCCGGCACCAGATGCGCGCGGGCGATCTCGGCCGTGGTCAGACCCCCGACGGCGCGCAGCGTCAGCGCGATCTGCGCGGCGGGGCTCAGCTCGGGGTGGCAGCACAGGAAGAGCAGCGTGAGCGTGTCGTCCTCGGACGGCGCACGGCTCTCCCCGGGCGGCGGGGCGGTGAAGGCGTCGCGGGGAGTGAGCGTCGCGACCGTCTTCTCCCGTCTGCGCCGCGCCTCGTCGCTGCGCAGCTGGTCGGTCAGTCGTCGGGACGCGACCTTGATCAGCCAGCCGCGGGGATTGTCCGGGACCCCCTTGACGGGCCACCCTTCCGCGGCGGCGAGCAGGGCCTCCTGCACGGCGTCCTCGGCGAGGTCGAAGTGGCCGTACCGCCGCACCAGCGCGCCGAGGACCTGCGGCGCATGTCTGCGCAGCAGGTCCTCGACCTCTGTCGTGCGGCTCAACCCACTTCGCCTCCGCCGGCGTCCTGGATGGGCCGGATGACGACGGGGTAGTCGGTTGCGCCATCGGGAACCGGGCACAGCGCGATCCGCGCGGCGATCTCGGTGACCCGGTCGAGGCTCTCGCAGTCGAGTACCCAGTACCCGGCGAGCACCTCCTTGGTCTCACCGTAGGGACCGTCCGTGATCACCGGCCGCCCGTCCTTGCCTGCGCCGACGGTGCGGGTCTGCGCGGGCTCGACCAACCCCTGCCCGTCGACGAGCTCACCGGACTCGGCGAGGTCGTTGTTGACCGACTGCATGAACGAGAACATCGCCTGCAGGTCCTTCTCGCTCCAGGCGGGGCTGGTGGCGGAAGGCTTGCCTGCCATGGCCTCGTAGTCGACCTGCGCGCCCTGGACCATCACCAGATACTTCATGACGTCACTCCCTCGGATGTGCTGTCACCCTTTGTGGGCAACTCTCACAGGGGACGTCGGACCCGACGACGGGTTCTCGACACCTCGCGGGGGAAATCGCGGAAATTTCTCCGAGGCCACCCGGTCGGCGGCACTCCAGGACTGCGCGCCGGCCTGCCGAGCGGCTCGAGAACCTACTGGACGGCGCCTGCCACCTGGGTGACGGGCGCGAGGACCCCGGTGAGCTGGTTCAGCTGATCGAGCTGGCCGAGGGAGCTCGCACCGGCGGCCGACTGCTGGTCGGTGCCCGCGGCGTGCGCCCCGGACGCGGCCATGGCGGTGGCGCCGGCGGCGAGAGCGACGGCGGTGAGGATGCGCTGTGTCTTGGTCATGCCGGGACAACGGCCGAGCGGACAGGGGGTCACGGGAGCGGGCCATGGATGACCCGCACCGGCGAAGGTGCGTGTTTCGGCCGCACGACCACGACTATGGCGCGTTCTGGACGGTTCGGGTGCCCGCTCCCGCGGAGATCCTCGTAGAAGCCGACCATCGCGCACTGCCTTGATGGAGGGACCCATGGCCTGGTATCCCGGCGCCACCAAGTACGAGCTCCAACCCGAGTCCGACGCTCAACCAGCCATCCGTCCCACGCAGTTCATCCTCCACAGCATCGCCGCGCCCTGGACGGCGAGGCGGGTGTACGAGTACTGGCGGGACTCGACGAACCTCGAGTCCCACTTCGGCCTGGGGTACGTGGGTGATCTCGGCCAGTACATCGGCACGGAGACCCGCGCGGATGCCAACTACCAAGCCAACCGCCGTCCGGACGGCACCGGCGCGGTCTCCATCGAGACGGCGAGCAACACCAACTCGACCGACCCGTGGACCGACCAGCAGATCGAGCAGCTGATCCGCGTCGGGGCGTGGCTCCACCGCCACCACGGCATCCCGCTGCGGATCTGCCGCACCCACGACGACCCGGGATACGGCTACCACCGGCTGCACAGCGAGTGGGCGGTCTCCGGCACGGCCTGCCCGGGCGATACGCGGGTGAAGCAGTTCCGTGAGGTGGTCTTCCCGGGCATCGTCGACCGCGTCAACAACCCGAACCCGCCCGAGGAGGACGACGTGCCCATCGTGAAACTGCACGAACCGAACGCCATCGATGTCGAACTGCCTTCCGGCACCTGGGTCGGCCTGGCCTTCAAGGACGCGGTCATCCACTCGGGCCCGCGCACCCTGATCGGCCCGCTCTACGTCCAGCTCACCGTGGCGGAGACACCCGACACCACCCGGATCGTGGGCCGCTTCTACGCCACGGACCCGGACGGCTCCGCCAAGTCGGGCTACGGCGACATCGCCAAGTGGGGCCCGGGCTGCCACCAGTTCCTCCACAATGTGGACGTCCCGGACGGCAAACACCTCCGCTTCGAGGTCTGCGCGACGACCCCGGACGGCAGCACGGTCACGCTGACGCACCGGGTGGTGATGGGGGACTTCGTGGCCGGGTGAGAGGCCGCCAGGATTCCGGAAACGCAGCGCCCCGCCCGGTCGGGACCGGGCGGGGCGTTCCGTGGAGTCCGGGGCGTGAGCCCCGGCTCCCGACGCGGTCCGGCGGCCATGAGCGCCCGTACGGCCGCCGTGACGACCACCGCGACCCTCATGGCGGCTCGAACTCCGGCTCCTTCGGGGACGGTCGCCGTGACGACGAGCCGAGCTGGAAGCGCACCGGATGATTGACGCCGACGTACAGCCCCCGCGCCTGACGCCTGACGGGCCCGGACACACGTGGTTCTCCCACCACGTATGTCGGGCCCGCTGCGTTGTGCAGGGTCCCGACACGGGGCCTTGAACGGATTCGAAAACCCCTTCCGCCGGTTGTGAAGACGTTGTTAAGATCCGTTCGCCTGAGGCAGAGGGCCCTTCGATGTGGCCGTTTCGATCCTCGATCGTGCACTCCGTGCGGGTGTCCTCCCTCTGCCTCTTCTGAAGAGTCTCGGGGAGGGGATCTCTTGGCCGGATTCGGCCGTATTCGTGCTGCCTTGGGAATGCGTGGCGCCTGTGTGGTTGCGTCGGCAGCCCTCGTGGTCGGGCCGGCCCCGGCCACCGCCGCGCCGGTGGAATCCGCAGGCACTGTCGACATCACCATCCCGGCCACCATGAGGAATTCGCCGGGAGGCGGCGCTCTCCTCAGCGTTGGCCCGTCCGGCTATCTTCATTGGGGTACTACTGGTCTCCCCAGCGGACTGGACTGGACGTCATACGACGGCACGACCCGACGGGTCTCAGGTGGGGACGGAGCGGGCCCTTCCTCCCCGATCGAGACGTACGGCGCAGGCTCGGACATCGTGTCTCTGCCCCCTCGGAACGGGGTCGGCGACGTACGCCTGCAGAACATGGCCACGGGCGAGTCCTGGGTGGTCACGGTTCCGGCCGGTCAGATCTACGCCCAGACGTTCGGCGACACGGTCGTCACGCGGAGCGGGATACGCGAGGAGTCCGGGTGGACTGGAACGCATCTGCTCCGCGCGGAGAACGGAAGCACCGTTGACAGACCCGTGACCGGGATGCCCGAAGGCTTCGTACATCAATTTCTCGGCCGGGGAGGTCAGCACGGGAGCCTGCTCCTCGGCTCAGTTCCCGACGACACGTCCTTGAAGAGCGCCTGGCTCGATTTCCGTACGGCAACGGCAACCATGCTCCCCAGCACCGTGGTCGGCATCAACTCGACCGTCACCGCTCACCATGTGGTGACTCCTTCGGGTACCAGCGGTGTCCGCATCTACGAGCAGGGCAAGTTCGACGCTCCGGTACGCGAGCTCGAGGTCGATCTCACCGAGGCCAAGGTCGTGGGGGTGGTCGGTGACTCCCTCGTCATCGGTCGCCACGACCCGGCTCTCGGCTCCTTGGCCTACGGGTCGTCCACGTACCGTGTCGTCGCCGTGCCCTTCGACGGCTCGCCCGAACGACTTCTGCTGGCACGGGCCAGGGTGCTCCGCATCGCACACCGTCCCGACGGTGGTCTGCTGATCGAGGGCGGGGCCTCCGCCCTGGACTACGGCTTCAACATCGTCGCCGCCCAGGAGGACGGAACCCCGGGCGTCGAGCCGCTGCGCCGCATCGCACCGATCCCCATGAAGCACCTCGGGTTGGTCGTGGACCAGGGAGTGGTCAGCTCAGTCGAAGACGGCGACGGCCGCACAGCGGTGTACGAACGGGTGCTCAGAGACACGGAACCGGGATACGGAGACCGTGTCCGACGCGGCAGCATGCTGTACCCGAACGACAAGTGCGTCATGTCCGAACGCAAATGCCCGCAGCTGTACCCCACCGGTGACGGTCGCCTCGTCTACAAGGCCGAGGTCATACCCGCGGGAGGCGACACGTGGCAGGAAAGGCTCTTCGTCGTCGACAAGGCCGGAGGCTTCCCGGGAACGCCCTGGGACACCGGATTCGTACACACCGGGAACAGCTTGGACGTTCAGGTGCTCGGTGTCTCGGGCAGCCTTGCCCTCGTGAAGGGGCGTTCGCCGCTCGATGACATCGAGCTCCATGTGTTGGACATCAACAGCGGCAAGGTGCTCCGCAAGGAACCGGGCCTCGTAGGGGCCCTGTGGGGAAGCACCATCTGGACTGTGGCTCCGGCCGGTAACGGCACCTTCACGGCGACTGCCAAGGATGCCCGCACGGGGGCACGACTGACCTCGGTGCAGGTGGGATCCGCCTGTCGGAACATGCTCGAACTGCAGGCGGTCGGACAATGGCTGTACTGGGGCTGCGAGCGAGACGCCACGCCCTCTCGTGGGGCAGGGGTGTACGACCTCAAGAACCGCAGGGACGTCCCGCTCAGCGACACCAGGACGGCCCGGCTGGGTAACGGCATCGTCGTGACCGGCGGGGACGGGCAATCACTGGACGTCCACGATGTCCGCGGCGCAACCGCCGTCCGGGAGAACGTGGCAACCGCCCACGGCCTGTTCAGCCTCGATGTCCGCACCGGCGACCTTGCCTACACGCTGGGCAAGGGCGACGTCCGCGTGCTTCGCCGAGGACTGCCGGCAGTGCCGCTGAACTCCCCCTACAGCGTGGTCGGTCCGACAGTCGAAACGGATGCCACCCCTGTCGTCTGGCGGGGCGAATGGTGGCTGAACGAACCGGCCGCCGACTGGACCGTCACCATCAGGCACCCCTTGACCGGGCGCGTCGTCTCCACCCAGACGGGCGGCCGCGCCGAGTACTCCATCGCCGCTTCGTGGAACGGACGCGCGGCGGACGGCACTTACCTTTCGAACGGTGGCTACACCTGGACTCTGACCGCGCGACCCGCGGACGGACAGGGGGCCGACCTGGTCGCATCAGGGTTGGTCACACTGACCGGCGGCGCGCCGGTGCATCGTGACCATGGGGGCGACGGCATCGGTGATCTCGTGTCGCTGAGTTCCTCGGGCGCGTTCGCGTACCGGTACGGGAACGGGACGGGCGGCTTCTCCGGGGCCGTGACGGGTTCGGGCTGGCCGACTACGGCTCTTGCCGTGCCGTTCGGTGACATGAATGGTGATCGGTGCAATGACGTGTTGGTGCGGTTGGGTGGTGCGCTGCGGGCGTATCGGCCGGGTTGTGGGAAGGCGCTGACGCCTTCGGGTCCGCACACCTCGCTCGGTACGACGTGGGCGCAGTTCAACGTCCTGACCTCGCCGGGTGACCTGACGGGTGACGGTCGTGCCGACCTGATCGCGCGGCAGGCGACGACCGGGGACATGTATTTGTACGCGGACGACGGTGCGGGGAAGCTGAAGGCGCGCGGGAGGATCGGCACGAACTGGAAGGCGTACCGGTCGGTGTTCGGCGCGGGGGATCTGAACGGTGACGGCATCGGTGAGCTGTTGGCGGTGGATGGCGTCAATTCGCTGTGGCGGTACGACGGCACGGCGGCGGGCGCGGTGAAGCCCAGGGCCTTGGTCTTCGGCAACAACTGGGGCACAGGCCGCAACGTGTTCGTCGGTGTCGGGGACCTGAACAAGGACGGCAAGGCGGATCTGGTGTCGCGGAACGCGGCGGGTGATCTGTTGCGCAACAACGGCAACGGCAAGGGCTCGTTCGGGTCGACCGTGAGGATCGGGACGGGCTGGCAGGGGTACAAGGGCCTCTTCTGACCCTGGCAGCCTGTCGTCCGTGCGGCGCCCGAGCGGGGCGAGGAGCCGGAGGCCCCGGTTGTCGGCGGCTTCCGTGCACCAGGGATTCGAGGTGCGCGAGGCGGTCATGTCGCCGCTTGCTGATGCTTTCCCACGCCTCGGAGGTCTCCTCGACGTGCAGCAGGTCGTGCAGGAATCGGGGCGGAAGAAGAACAAGCAGGCGCCCGCGGCCTGCCCGTACTGCGAAGCCGGCCACCTCGGGATGTCGTTCGGCAAGCCCAGGACCGCGTCCGGCGAGGACCGCGTCATCGACCTGGACGAGGGCACCGTGGGCGCGCTGCTGTCGCACAAGCTGCGCCAGGACGCCAAGCGCAGAGCGTGGGGCCGATCACGGGCTCTTGTTCGCCCGCGTCGACGGCAACCCGCTCCGCCCGGACGACGTCACGAAGCTGTTCGTCGCCCTGGTCGACACTGCAGGCCTGCGCCGGGTGCGGCTGCACGACCTGCGCCACGGTAGGCGTCCCTCATGCTCGCGGCCGGCGTCGACATGGCGATCGTGTCCACTTGGGGTGACCACCTCGCCTACGGATTCCACGGCCGAGCAGGCTCTGGAACGACAGAACCCTCGTTGACGCAGGTCAACGAGGGTTCCGACCACGAGGGGTGCGGTAGGCCGTGTGGGACTCGAACCCACAACCAACGGATTAAAAGTCCGCTGCTCTGCCAATTGAGCTAACGGCCCTCGGCGAGTCATCCCCGAGCATAGCCGCAGCTGACCCGTGATCCGATCGGGTATCCGATCAACGGCTTGTCGTGGTCATCCGGCGTGGTGCCACGAGTCAGTGGGGTGGGCCGGGCCGGCGGCGCGGCCCGCCCCCTGGGGGGAGCGTCAGAACAGCGAGCCGTAGTGCTGCCAGCCCGTGCCGACCGTCACCGTGGAACCGAACGACCCTTTGCCGTCGCCCCGGTTGCTGAGCAGCTTGCCGTTAGCGTCGCGGGAGAGCAGGTCGCACAGACTGTCGCCGGTGATGTCACCGACCGCGATGATCTCCGTACGTCCCGCCCCCCAGTCGCTGAAGACCAGCTTCCGCGGCTTGAACGTGCCCGTCCCGGTGCCCTCGTAGCGCCACATCTCGCCGCCCGGGTCGCGTGCCAGCAGGTCGCCGATGCCGTCGCCGGTGAGGTCGGCGGCGCCGATGATCTTGTAGCCCTTCCAGCCCGAGCCGACCTTCACGGCCGGGTCGAACCCGGCCGCTCCGTTGCCCCGGTAGAGGAAGAGGAAGCCGGTGGACGCCTGGCGCACGAGCAGATCGGGGCGGCCGTCCCCGGTGAGGTCCTCGGATGCGGCGAAGGCGTCGAACCCGTTCCAGCCCTTGCCCATCAGATGGTGGGGCACTCGGGGATCGATGGGGTTGCTGTCACCGCCCGCACGGTAGAGATTGCCGTCGGGCGTACGGATCAGGACGTTGCTGCGCGGGTCGCCCGTGTTCGCTCCGTAGGGAATGAGTCGCGTCCGCGGGTCCCATCCGGTGGTGGCCCAGGACCGGGCGCCACCCCGCAGATGGTGCACCGCCGCCTTCCCCGCGGTCGTCATGGAGTAGAACTCGCCGTAGCCGTCGGTGTTCATGTCGCGGAACGCCGAGGAGCCGTTGACCAGCCGCACGCTTCCGGGCGTCCACGACTCCCGGCCCGTGCCGCCGACAGGACGCACCACGACCTCCCACTGGTACGAGCCGCTGACCCTCTCCTGGAAGGGCCGGTCCCCGGCGTCCCACACGGCGCGTACCAGAGCGCCGTGCCGTTCGGTGCTGGTGTCCTCGGCCACGACCCGCTTGCGCCAGTCCTTGACCGTGAAGGTACGAGAGGCCGACGGCCGGTTCAGCAGCCACTTCGCCTCCCAGGGCCACCGCCGGTCGTCCGCCGTCGCCGGTGCGGACACGTCGAGCGCATAGAACTCGCCCCGCGGCACGGTCACCGGCTTGATGTGGATACGTCCGGCTGTGTCCGTGTACGCGACATGGCCGCCGTACTTGTCGACACTCCAGGTGCCCGTACCCGGCGCCACGTGTTCGGCGAGCGGTGTGGTCACCGGGGTGGTGCCGGCGCCGCCGTGGAAGTCGGTCATCGTCAGCGTTCCGGCCGCGTCGTCCTGCTGCACCAGGAAGCCGTCGCCCAGCTTGGCGGACTTCGAGTGCGGCACGGGAATCATCCGGGGCAGCCGGCCGCTGGAGTCCCAGATCCAGGACAGTTCGGCGTCCGCGCACCGCCAGTAGAACCAGCGTCCGACGACCTGCAGTTCCTCGGGCGTGCAGCTCAGTCCGGTGTCGGTTTCCTGCGAGGGCGCGGACCCGCTCACCAGGTCGTACGACGTGATCCAGCCGCGGTTGCTGCCGGGCATCCACAGGGTGCTGCCCCAGATGGCGACCGGGGTGATGGCGCGAGTGGTGACGACGCGGGGCGTGTTGTCGTCGAAGGTGGCGATGTACTGCTTGCCCGTGCTCGGCTCGTCGACGGCGAAGAATCTCCCCTCCGCGGCCACCATCCGCTGTTGCGTACCGAGTTGTCCCACGGTGATGGTGGTCGTGTCGGTACCGTCGCCGGTGACGTTGTGGTTGGCCCCGCTCGGATTGGTGTACGCGAACCGGCCGTCCCCGAGAGCGTGCAGCGGCGGGCCGAACTTCGCGTGTTCGTCCCACACCTCCGGCTGGACCGTCCGCCGCGGGCCGGGTGTCGGCGTGCCCGTGACAGCGAGGTCGTACGCATAGAGCGCCCGCTCGGGCCTCGCGTCGACACGGGCCAGCACACCGAGCTGCCCGCCGGCGAGCGCGATGCGCTCCGGCACGGCGGGCTTCCCCTGGTAGGTGCCGAGATCGATGACGACCTCTTCCGGCTCGGCCTGCCCGGCCGCGACGGCGACACCGCCGGGCGCGAGCCCGAGACCACCGGCCGCGAGGGCGCCGGCGGCCCCGAGCACGAGCAGGCGCCTGGGGAGCGCGCCTGCTCGCGCGGTGCGTCTTTCGGTACGTCCGGCGAAACGTTCAGCGATACGGGTCATGGCCCATCCCCCTGTTGCGTGGCCCATCGTCCTGGAAGCTATGACCACGCGAACTGCCCGCTGGTTGTACAGATGTGAACAACTGGCCGTTCACACCCTTTCGACCTAGTAGATCCCGGAATAGCGCTGCCAGCCGGTGCCGATCTGGACCGTGCCCCGGAACGAGCCATGGCCGTCACCGCTGTTGCGCAGCAGCTTGCCGCCGGTGTCACGGGAGACGAGGTCGTTCCTGCCGTCCCCGTCGAGGTCGCCGACGCCCACGAAGGCGTTGCGTCCGGCCCCCCAGTCCTTGAAGACCAGCACACGGGGCTTGAGCGTCCCGGCCGCCGTACCGTCGTACCGCCACAGTTCGCCCCCCACATCCCGGGCGAGCAGATCGCCACGGCCGTCGCCGGTCACGTCGCCCGCACCGATGAGGGTGAGCCCCTTCCAGCTCGCGGTGCCCAGCTTGACGCCCGCCTTCAGGCCGCCCGCGCCATTGTCCGCGTACAGGTACAGCGCACCCGTGCTCCGCAGGCGGGCGAGCAGGTCGGCGCGGCCGTCACCCGTCAGGTCGCCGGGCGTGACGAGTGCGTCGAAGGCATGGAAGCCGGAGCCGATCTTCGCCTTGGGGGCGCCGGTGGACGGGATGCCGTGACACCGGCCGCTGTAGCGGTTGAGGTCACCGGCGGTGGTACGCACGAGCAGGTCGTTGCAGCGGTCGCCGTCCATGTCGCCGAAGGGAACGACGTGGTTGATCTCCGCCCAGCCTCCGGACTCGGTCCGGAACGTGCCCCCGTCGGAGGACGCGGACATGCTCTCGTGGCCGGTGAGCACGGTCATCCGCTTCGTGAGCAGCTCGGGGACGCCGTTCCCGTCGTAGTCATGGAAGGCTGTGGCGCCACCGGAGATCCGGACCTTGCCGGTCTGCACCGCGCGTGCCCCCGACCCGTCACCGGGGTCGGCGCTCAGGGTCCAGCCGTACTGTCCACCGAGCACGGACTTCCCGTCGTCACCCTTACCGTCCCAGTCGGCTGTGATCCGCGCGCCCTCGCGCTCCGTCGAGCTGATGGTCCGTACCGCGCGGCCCGCCGTGTCCTTGAAGACGATGTTCCAGCGAGCGGCCGGGCGGCTCAGCTGCCAGGAGCCGTCCCAGGTGCGATCCTGATCGGCGGGCCAGTTGACCACGGCCTCCGTGTCCGCCTCACCCTCGACGACGCTGATCGGGGAGCGCGGGACGGTGACCGGCTTGATGTGGATGCGCTGCTCGGCGTCCGTGTACGCGACATGGCCTCCGAACTTGTCGACGGTCCACTGCCCGTCGTTCGGCACATCGGCGAACTCCGTCGTCGTCAGGGCGGCCGGGTCGCGGATGTCGGTGAGCAGAAGCTTCCCGGCCGCATTGTCCTTGCGGACGAGGAAACCGTCGCCGAGCTTCGCCGGGCCGAAGGGCACGCGGGTGGTCTCGCGGGTCTTCTGGTCCCACACCCCGGCCTTGGAACGGCTGTCACCGAAGTCGCAGGCCCAGTAGATCCAGCGGCCCACGGCCTGCAGATCGCTCAGGGAGCATCCGGAGTTGATGAAGAACGTCGGGGACGTCTTTTTCGTCTTCACGTCGTACCAGGTGATGGTCGACGGGTAGTTGGACGAGCTCTCCCGCCACAGCGTACTGCCCCAGATCGACGCCTCTCTGGAGCCGTTGGTGAGGGTCGCGGCGAGGTTGCCGTCCCGGTGCTTCCGCAGGTCGCCGACGTACAGGTTCCCCAGGGAGGAGGAGACCGTGTAGCGGCCGGTGGCATCGTCCAGTTGCCCCTCTGACGGCAGGTCCACCGAGTCGAACGTGGCCGGGTCGAGGGGCACCCGCACGCGGGACCCCTCGCTGAACGCCGAGCGGCCGTCGCCGAGCGCGTGCAGATCGGTGGCACTCCCCGTGGCACGGGACCGCAGCGTCCGCTCTCCGGCCTCGGGCGTGCCGGTCGCCGCCACCTCGTGGTCGTACAGGGAGGGCAGCGGACTTCCGTCGGCCGTGCTGACGTAGCTGAGCTTTTCTCCGCCCAGCGCAAGCGTTCCGGTCTTCGCCACGACCGGCGGCACCTGCTTCACCACGGACAGCTGCGGCGTCCCGTCCGGCCCGGTGGTGATCCTGCGCACGGCCCAGTCCTTGGATCCGCTGCCCCCGGTGGCGAGAACGCTGCCGTCGGGCGTGGCGGCGAGGTACTCGTTCGCGTACGGCAGCAGCTCCTTGACCGGACCGCCGCCGACAGGCATGGCTTTGAGCGGCGCGCCCTGGACGTACTGCTCCTGCTCGAGGGGCTGCAGGCGGTTGAAGACGATCCAGTCACCGACCGGCGCGAACCGGGCGAAGGTGCGCTCGTGGCCGGTGGGCGGAGGCATCTGCACGGTGACCGGCTCGGCGTCCGGGTTGTACCGCTCCACGGTGGTCAGGGTGGCGTTATCGTACGGGTGGACCAGTACGTGCTTGTCGCCCAGGACGACGAAGTCCGCAGCCGCCTGCGGGAGCGGCGTGAGCCGCGCGTTCTCGTAGTCGAACAGATAGGTGAGGACGGTGTCGTCGGCCCGCCAGACCCTCAGGACCCCGCCCCTGGTGTCCTGTCGCAGGGTGATGATGCGCTCGGTGTCCGCCGGCAGTCCACTGACCTGCCGTGCGACGACCTGGCCGTCGACGGCCCGGAACACGCTGAGCGTCGTGTCCCGGCCGTCGCTCCCCCGCCGATAGGCGAGCACGGAGTCGGAGTTGTACGCCTCCGCCCACCAGTGGTCGAGCGGCAGCGTGACGGAGGTGACCCCGCCCGTGCCGAGGTCGGTGATCCGCACCACGTCGCCCTGCTCCGGCACACCGTCGGTGTACGCGGCCCGCAACCCGGAGTGGCCCCCCTCCTTCAGCTGCCCCGCGGGACGGGTCGCCCCCGTCGCGTAGTCCGTCCACAGCTTTCCGGCAGTGCCTTCCTGCTGGTGCAGGAAGCCGGCGGCCCCGGCCTCCAGCACCTTCTCGTCGCGGGGAATGAACCGCGCGCCGGCCGGGATGACGACTTCCTGTGCCACCGGGCCGTCGGCGGCGACCGCCGCCGGAGCGGTGACGGCGCAGAGTCCTGCGCCGAGAGAGACGACGACCGCGGTGGCGGCAGCACGTCTCAGAGCGGGGCGACGTATCACTGAGCTTCCTTGTCAGCTGAAGTTTCCTGCGAGGGAGATGGTTGGTGCGACGGGCTAGAAGAGCCCCTTGTAGCCCTGCCAGCCGGTACCGATCTTCGTGGTCGACCCGAAGGACCCGGCCGCGTTGCCGCTGTTGCGCAGCAGATCGCCCGCCGCGTTCCGGGACACCAGGTCGGCCTTGCCGTCGCCCGTGATGTCGCCGACGCCGACGAACGTGTTGCGGCCGGTGCCCCAGTTGTTGCCGAAGACCAGCACCCGCGGCTTCACCGTGCCGACCGCCGTACCGTCGTACCGCCACAGCTGGTTCGTGCCGTCGACGGCCAGCAGATCGCCGATCCCGTCACCGCCCAGGTCCCCGGCCCCGAGGACCGAGCGGTACGCCTTCCAGTTGGTGCCGATGCGCCCACGGGCCTTCAACCTGCCGGCGCCGTCGTCCGCGTACAGGTACATGTCCCCGGTCGAGGCCTGCCGCGCCACCAGATCCGGACGCCCGTCACCCGTCATGTCACCCGGTGACGTCAGCACATTGAACTGGTTCCACACGGTGCCCAGCGACGTGAACGCGGTAGCAGGGGCCAGGGCCGCGCCACACCCCGGGCGGTACGCCCGCAGCTCGCCGTTCGGCATCCGCACCAGCACGTCGTTGCACCGATCACCATTCAGATCCCCGAACGGCACCGCCACAGTCGACGTCGCCCAGCCACCACCGCTGGTCACTCCGGAAAACCCGCCGGTGCCGGTGCCGTGCTGCAACGCCAGCGCACCCGACGCACTCAGCGTCAGCAGCTCCCCGATGCCGTCAGGTATGGCGGAGGAACCACTGAAGTCGCGGAGAACCACGGCGCCGCCCGCCACGCTCACGTACCCGGAGCCGAGCGTGGTCTCACCGCTCGCAGCGGTGGCCCTTGCGCGAAGTGTCCACTTCAGCCGCCCGTTCGGGGCATACGCGCCGGAGCTCGTACGCCCGTTCCAGGTCGGCGCCACCGTCAGATCGTCGGTCGATCCGGCCAGTGTGCGCACAGTCTTGTTGGCCGGATCGGTGAAGGTTACGGACCAGGAGGACGTCGGACGGTTCAGCTTCCAGACGGGGGCCCATGCGGCGCTGCTACCGGTGGTGTTCCGGAGCTGGGCGCCGACCGGGACGGTTGAGCTCGTCACGGCGGGCGTTGCGGGCCACACGGTCCTGGATCCGTACAGCTGCGTGATGTCGCTGCTGTTGGTACCCGACCACACGGCCGTGGCCGCCCCGCCGCTGCCGGCCGCGAGCCGGCCATGCACGAACCTGTTCGCCGATCCCGGCAGTTCCTCCGCCGGCTCCCACACCCCGCCGGTGAGTGCGGACTCCATCAGGACCCGGCCGCCGTCATCCGGGTCACTCTGGGTCCAGATGGCCCGAACGGTGCCGTCCGCACCGATCGACGCGTCGTACTGCTCGGGCACGTAACCGGTCGACAGCGTCCTGGCCGCCGACCAACTGCCGTCGGCCGCATCGCGGGTGGCGGTACGTGTGCTGTAGGTGGTGGTCCGGTCGACCCAGACCAGGGTCACGTCGCCGTCGGGCGCAACAAGGGGTTCAGGAGTTTCCACCAGGCTGTCCGTGGAAGACACCGGCTGGGCCGCACCCCAGGGGGCGGCCGCGTCGTCCCGGGTTGCCGCATAGATGGTGTAGGCCTCGGACTCCTCCTTCTTCCCCGCCCAGACGAGGGTCATGGAGCCATCGTCCGCGGCGGAGATCTGAGGCCTGCTCATCCCCTGGCGCGGCTCGGTGACCAGGGCCGGAGTGCCCCACTCGGCGGCAGATGCGAGCCTGGAAACGGTACGAACCGTGCTGAGGCCGAGACGGCCGTCCCAATGGTCATACGCGATCACGATGGTGCCGTCAGGGCTGACGGCCACCTCGGGGTTGCTCGCGATGGCCCCATCGGCAGCGGCGGTGCTCACCTGGACCGCCGCGGACCAGCTGCCACCGGCGACGCGGGTGGCGCTGCTGACCTCCCACTTGGTGTTGCTCGTCGGGCGGGCCGACCACGCCGCGGTGACGGCACCGTCCTTCCCTTCCGCGAGGTCGATGCCGTCCACGGTCAGCGACTGGTCGGCGGTGACGAGCGCGAACGGGGCCGACCAGGCCGACTGGCCGGCCGAGAGGACGGCGCTGACCAGACGGCTCTCCAGCCCCCCTGATCCCGGAGCCGTTTCGTTCGGGAATTCGATCCACGCAGCGGTGATTGTGCCGTCTGCCGAGGCGATCAGCTTGGTGTCACCGGCTTCGGTGGGAGTGGTCGTGAGCAGATGCGGCGTGCTCCAGGTGTCGCTGTCTGCTGGGCGCACAGCCGCGTAGAGCTTCCGCCCGAAGGTGCCCGATCTCTGGTTCCACAGAGCCACCGCCGAACCGTCGGCGGCGATGACGAGATCTTTCACCCAGGCTTCCGAGTTCGTACCGGTGATGGTCGTTGCCGTGGCC
The DNA here is from genome assembly GCA_963836215.1 of uncultured Actinomycetota bacterium. Classification (GTDB taxonomy): domain Bacteria; phylum Actinomycetota; class Actinomycetes; order Streptomycetales; family Streptomycetaceae; genus Streptomyces. The sequence goes on along the minus strand of CAWIIU010000004.1, from coordinate 1,257,211 downwards.
CAGGGAGCCGGCGGTGCCGCCGCGGCCGTCCCGGCGACCGCGACGGGGAAAAGAGCCCCACCCGAGATGATCAGCGTCGCTGCGGAGATCGTTGTGGCCAGCCGACCACGCTTGAATTCATGACGACTCATGTGAAATCCCTCCCCTCGGAGGGCATTCGCCCTCCGCACATGTGTGAAAGTGCTGGCAGCACGTGACGGCACGCATCGGGTGCATCTCGTTGCCGCGTGGATTCTGAAGAGATCGCGAAGGGTCATCGGGGCTTTCAGATCGCCAGTGCCCCCTCGCGATTGCTCAGGAGATGCCCTGGCGGCCCTCCCAGCCGGTACCGATCTTCGCGGTCGTCACCTCGGCCGGTGGGGCGTCGACAGCCCCGGCAGGCGCGGCGATCAGCGGTGCGACCGAAGTGAGCGCCGCCACGGCGGCGATCGCGGCCGCCGTGCGGACACGACGGCGCGCGGGAGTGAAACGGAACAACGAGGCCCCTCCCCAGGAAACCCGAAACGCAAGGAGCGGGGAGGATCTGCGGCGGCCGATGTATGGGCGGAACGATTCCGCCAGGCCCCCCTTGCCGTAGCCCCCCACCGCAAGTAGGCGGATCGTAACAGCAGCCTCGCAGGTCGCGTCACTCGACAGCAGGACCGTGCAAACGACAGGGCCCGTGCGACACCGAGGTGTCGTACGGGCCCTGTCAGCAGGTCAGGCTCCGGGAGCCGTCAGCTGCGATCAGCCGTTGCGCTTCCAGCGCGGCTTGTCGTCGCGGCGCCCGAAGGTGCCGGTGTTCGTGCCGGTGCCGGTGCCTCCGCGGTGGTCGTCGCGGCGGCCGGACGGGCGGTCCGACGAGCCGGAGCGGTAGCCGCCGGCGGCCGGGCGGTCGTCACGGCGGTCGCGGTTGTACGGGCGGTCGCTGCCACGGTGGCCACCGGACGGGCGGTCGTCACGGCGGAAGCCACCCGACGGACGGTCGTCACGACGGTCGTTGTCCCGGCGGAAACCGCCCGAGGGACGGTCGTCGCGACGGAAGCCGCCGGACGGACGGTCGTTGTTGTCGCGGCGGAAACCACCGGAGGGACGGTCGTTGTCGCGGCGGAAGCCACCACCCGACGGGCGGTCGTCACGACGGTCGTTGTCCCGGCGGAAACCACCCGAGGGACGGTCGTTGTCCCGGCGGAAGCCTCCACGGTCGTCACGACGGTCGAAGGAACGGCCACCTCGGTCGTCACGACGGTCGTTGTCCCGGCGGAAGCCGCCCGAGGGACGGTCGTCACGACGGTCGAAGGAACGGCCACCTCGGTCGTCGCGACGGTCGCGGCGGTCGAAGTTGCCCCGGTCGTCACGGCGGTCGGCCTGCGGCTCCGGCACGGACTCCGCGGCAACCGCGGCCTCCACCTCGGCCACAGCGGCCTCGGCCGCCTCGGCGACCGCGGTGTCCGGGTCGTCGCCGCGCTCGCGCGCCGCGCGCGCCACCAGGCGGTCGGCCTCCTCGCGGAGTTCGCCCGCACGGCGCTGCACGCGCTCCAGCTGCTTGGTCAGGTCGGCGACCTCGCGCTCGGCCTGCTTGGCGGCGTTGTTCGCGGAGTCCGCCTGGACCTCGGTCAGCGACCGCGCGCCGGTGATCTCGGCGACCTCCGGGTCGAACGCGCCCGCTCCGCCCACGATGTGGCGCGAGGCGTCGACGCCCGCGTCCTCCATCAGACGGAAGATCTGGCGGCGCTGGTGCGGCAGCGACAGGGAGACGACCGTGCCGGACTTGCCGGCGCGGGCGGTACGGCCCGAGCGGTGCAGGTAGTCCTTGTGGTCACCGGCCGGGTCCACGTTCAGGACCAGGTCGATGCCGTCGACGTGGATACCGCGGGCGGCGACGTCGGTCGCGACGAGCGCGTTGACGTAGCCCTTCTTGAAGTCCTCGAGGACGCGGGTACGAGCGCCCTGCGTCATGCCGCCGTGCAGCGCGTCGGCCTTCACACCGGAGTCGCAGAGCTGCTCGGCGATACGGTCGGCGCCGAGCTGCGTGCGGACGAAGATGATGGTGCGGCCCTTGCGGGCGGCGATCGCCGCGGTCACCGGCGCCTTGTCCTTCGGCTTCACGACGAGCACGTGGTGCGTCATGGTCGTGACGTTGCCCTGGGCGCTGTCGACCTCGTGGCTGACCGGGTCGACGAGGTAGCGGCGCACCAGGGTGCCGATCTCGTTCTCCATGGTGGCGGAGAAGAGCATCCGCTGACCGCCGGCCGGAATCTGGTCGAACAGCTCGGTGACCTCGGGCAGGAAGCCCAGGTCGGACATCTGGTCGGCCTCGTCGAGGACCGCGACCTGGATGTTCTCCAGTGAGCAGGCGCCGCGGTTGATGATGTCGCGCAGTCGGCCCGGGGTGGCGACGAGAACGTCGACGCCGCGCTCGAGCGCGTAGATCTGGTTGCCCATCGACGTACCGCCGCAGACGACCTTCATCTTGAGGCCGAGCACGTCGCCGTACGGCTGGAGGGCGTCCGCGACCTGCATCGCGAGCTCACGGGTCGGGGTGAGGATGACGCCGCGGGGCTTCTTCTTGTCGGTGTGACCGCCGGCCAGCGTGGCGAGCAGCGGGAGACCGAAGGAGAGGGTCTTGCCGGAGCCGGTGCGGCCACGGCCGAGGATGTCCTTGCCGGCCAGGGCGTCCGGAATGGTCGCGGCCTGGATCGGGAAGGGGGTGGTCACACCGTTCTGGGCGAGCTTGCGGACGACGCCCTCGGGCAGGCCCAGCTCGGCGAAGGTGGGCTCGGGAGCGGTCTCAGGGGCCGTCTCGTCGAGAATCTCGATGGACTCGACGACGGTCTCGGCGGACTCGTTCTCGGGCATGACGGCGTGATCAGTACTGAAAGTGGACATGCGAAATGCGAAACCTTCCGGAGTCTCGGCACGCGCCCAAACTCCGTGATTCGCAATTCGACCGCCTCAATGCGGTCAGCCACGGCTAGGGAGAGTACGCGCCACGCGGCGCTCTTCTTTTTCGGCGCCGGGCAATGGGATCAAACGATCTACCACCATACGCACCCTCCCCGGCACAAGGCAAACCACGATGGAGTGACCCCCGTTACACCGGCTTCACATCGGGCCCATCTGCGGTGATGCGGTGGGCTCTTCCAGCATCCCCTGCCCGTCGGACATCCGCATCGCACCCGCGTGGACCTCCGGCGCGGACGACGCCGACGGCGGGTCGGTGGGCTCGCTGGGAAGGGGAGTGGGATCCACCGGCGGCGGCTCGGACGGCTCGACGGGAGGCTGCGGCTGTGACGGCTGCGCGGACGGGGACGACCCGCCCCGCGTCGGCTCGGGCCCCGTCGGCGGCTGCGGATGCTGCCCGCCCCTCGGCGGGTTCACGGAGGGCGCTGCCGTACCGCTGGGGCTCGGGGAGGCGGACGCTCCGTCCTTCTCCCCGGCCTTACCGGAACCTTCCTGCCCTCCGTTGGCGCGCCGCTCGCCGGTCCGTGCGGGCCCGCCGTCCGGGTCGGCATCCGCACCACGCCGGTTCGAGGACTTGCTGGGCGCCGGCTTTCCGGCGCCGTCGTCGCTCACGCTCATGCAGCCTGCCGAGGCTGCGACCGCCAGGGATGTGGCGATCACGACAGCCAAACGGCGGGGGGCGGACAACTGGCGCACGGGGGCACCTCCGGGACACAGGGCACGGTTTCCGTGCCCAACTCCCCGTGCCCCACAAGGGACACGCTCCGGTGCCTGACAAGTACACGTCCCGTACGGGAGAGAGGCGTCCGCCGTGGCCCGCTACGCCACCACGGCGCGCGCCAACTCCTCGCCCAGCAGCACCGATCCGAGCCCGACGAGCAGGGACGCGGCCACGTTCGCGCCGGCGAGGAACGTCCGGCCGCGCTCGGCCAGCCGGAGCGTCTCGTAGGAGAAGGTCGAGTAGGTGGTGAGCGCACCGCACAGTCCCGTACCGAGCAGTGCGTACGTCCCCGACGACACGGCCGCCCCCGCGACCGCGCCGAGCACCAGGCTCCCGGCCGCGTTCACCACGAACGTGCCCCACGGGAACACCGAGTCGTGTCGCGCCTGGACCGCCCGGTCCGTCACGTAGCGCAGCGGCGCTCCGATCGCCGCGCCCAGCGCGACCAGCAGCCAGGTCACCGCACGACCGCCCTGGTGAGCGAGGCTCCGAGCCACACGGCCCCGAGCGCGCCCACGACCGTGCCGCCGGCGTACGCCAGCGCGAGCCCGGCCTCCAAGCGCTCCAGGAGGTCACTGAAGTCCAGCGCGTAGGTGGAGAAGGTGGTGAAGCCGCCGAGCACCCCGACCCCGAGGAAGGGGCGGACCAGCGGATGCGCGCTCCGGCCGCCCTCGCCGACCAGCGCCATCAGTACGCCGATCAGCGCGCAACCGACCACATTCACCAGGAAGACCGCCCACGGGAAGGTGCCGTCGGCGGTGGGCCAGGCCCGGGTCGCCGCGTACCGCGCGAGCGAGCCGACGATGCCGCCCGCGGAGATCACCGACAGGACCAGCCAGAGGCGTGCCCCCGCGGTCTCCGTGCGCTGTGCGGGCACATGCAGATCGACATCGGGGTCGATGGCCTCCGCGGGCCCGTCCGGTTCCGGTGGCGGTGCAGGGGCTGCCGGGCTCATCCGTACCCCAGCGCGTGGAGCCGCTCGTCGTCGATGCCGAAGTGATGGGCGATCTCGTGCACCACCGTGATCTCGGTCTCCTCGACCGCGTCCTCGCGGGTGTCGCACATCCGTAGCGTCGGCCCGCGGTAGATCGTGATCCGGTCCGGCAGCACACCGGCGTACCACTCCCCGCGGTCGGTCAGCGGCGTCCCCTCGTACAGCCCGAGCAGCTCGGGGTCGTCGGCGGACGGCTCGTCCTCGACGAACACCGCGACGTTGTCCATCAGCCGCGTCAGCTCCGGCGGAATCCTGTCCAGGGCCTCGGCGACCAGTTCCTCGAACTCCTCGCGCGTCATCTCCAGCACGTGGCCATTGTCACGTACGCCGTGCGAGCGGTCGCCCCGGCATGACTGCGCTCCGGATGCGTGTGCGCCCCCGCCGGCCCATGTGCGACCCGCCGGGCCCCGCATGGTCACGCGGTCGGCGGGGCATACGCGCCCAATGGCACGCGAACCGGTCCGAGCCGCGGCGACACGGCTTCTGCGCCTCTATCGCTCCCGTCGCACCGAGCCCACCAGCACCCTTGTCCAGAGCCCGCACCCGTGGACCCGCGCGCTCGGTCTGACCGTGGTCGTCCTGCTCGGTGCCTGGCTCGGACTGCTGATCGTCGGCAGCGTCCGGGTGCCGGTCGGACCGATGAACACGAGCATGACCCTGCGTCCGGACCTGACCGGCGGGACGAAGATCAACGTCTCCCCGCTGGGTGCCCTGGAACTCGACTCCCATGTCGCGCCCATCCGGCTGGATGTCGACGTCGACCAGCTCGACCCGGAGCGCTCCCAGGCCCTGGTCGAACACCCCGAGCGGCTCTCCGGGCTGCAGGACGAGGTCGCTCGCGACGTGACCGACGGCACGACCGAACTCGCGGTCCGCTCCTGCGTCGCCGTCGTCTCCGGCGCGACCGCGCTCGGCCTCGCCGTCTACCGCCGCCCGCGCCGCGCCCTCGCCGCTGGCGGTCTCGCGCTGGCACTGCTCGCCGCGTCGGGAGCTTCCGCGTACGCCACCTGGAACCCCAAATCCGTCCTGGAGCCCAAGTTCTCCGGTCTGCTCTCCAGCGCCCCCTCACTGGTCGGCAACGCCCGCTCCATCGTCACTGAATTCGACGTCTACCAGCAGGAGTTGGCTCGCCTCGTCACCAACGTCACCAAGCTCTACGACGCGACGTCATCGCTCCCCACCTACCAGCCGGACCCGCTCACCATGCGGGTGCTGCATGTGTCCGACATCCATCTGAACCCGGCGGCCTGGCACATCATCGGCTCACTCGTGGAGCAGTACGGCATCGACGTGATCATCGACTCCGGCGACACGATGGACCACGGAACAGCCGCAGAGAACGGCTTCCTCGACCCCGTCGAGGACCTCGGCGCGCCCTACGTATGGGTGCGCGGCAACCACGACTCCCTGGTCACGCAGGCCTATCTCGCCCGGATGAAGAACGTCCGCGTACTCGACGAGGGAAAGGCCGTCACCGTCGACGGACTGCGGATCGCGGGCAGCGGCGACCCGCAGTTCACACCCGACCGCTCGGTCGCGGCCCAGGGCGACCCGGCCGAACGGATGACGGGCATCCGCCTCGCCTCCGCCCTGCGCGACCAGGCCCGCGCGGGCACCCCGGTGGACATCGCGGTCGCCCACAACCCGGTCGCGGCCCGGGAGACGGACGGCGAGGTCCCGCTCGCCCTGGCCGGCCATGTCCACCACCGGGAGACCGAGGTGATGAAGCTCGGCACCCGGCTGAAGATCGAGGGCTCCACGGGCGGCGGCGGACTGCGCGCCGTGCAGAACGAGAAGCCGGAGAAGGTCCGGGCATCGGTGCTCTACATGGACCGCACGACCAAGCGGCTGCAGGCGTGGGACGAGATCACGCTGGGCGGCCTGGGGCTGACGACGGCCGAGGTCAGCCGCCATCTCCCGGAGGACAACCAGCCGGGTGCGACCCCGTCCCCGACCACGCCATCCCCCACGGCGTCCATCCCGCAGGCCCTGCCCCGTGGGCCTCTCCCCGGCCCCGTTCCCGGCCCCCGGAAAAGCGTTTTGGCGATAGCTCCCCGCATCCCATATGCTTCTCACGTCCCCGACGCGCTGCGAAGCGCCCAGGTGGGCCCTTAGCCCTCATCGTCTAGTGGCCCAGGACGCCGCCCTTTCAAGGCGGTAGCACGGGTTCGAATCCCGTTGGGGGCACGCAAAACCGTGTGCGAGACTTGTGCTCGCACATTGCTTGGTCCTGTGGAGCAGTTTGGAGTGCTCGCCACCCTGTCAAGGTGGAGGCCGCGGGTTCAAATCCCGTCAGGACCGCTGCAGCTCGCGCAGAGCTGCGTGGCTGGGTAGCTCAGTTGGTACGAGCGATCGCCTGAAAAGCGATAGGTCGCCGGTTCGACCCCGGCCCCAGCCACCAACCGAAGGCCCCGATCCGCGGATCGGGGCCTTCGTCGGCTACGCCTCCTCCCGCCGCCGCCACCCCCGGACCCCCAGCACCACCGCGGCCACCGCCACCGCCGCGAGCAGCAGGGCCCAGTCCGGGACCGCGCGGCCCACCGTGCCCGCCCACTTCTCGGCGGTGAACGAGGCGTCGACCGAGAGCAGGGCCGGCAGGGCTGTCGTGCCGTCGAAGGTCAGGAACAGCGAACCGAGCACGATGAAGAACAGGCCCGAGAGCAGCGATGTCGTGTGCAGTTCGAGGCGGCCCAGGCGCAACGGGCGGCCCCGGAGCCAGCGCCTGCTGCCCAGGTCGAAGCGCTCCCACAGCAGGGCCAGCAGGAACAGCGGGACCGCCATGCCCAGGGCGTAGACCGCGAGGAGCAGGCCGCCGTAGACCGGGTTGGCGCTCAGCGCCGAGACCGTCAGAACGCTGCCGAGGATCGGGCCCGCGCAGAACCCGGCGAGGCCGTAGACCAGGCCGAGCGCGTAGACCGACACGGCCGTGGTCGGGCGGATGCGGCCGGAGAGTTCGGCCATGCGGCGGGAGGCGAAGCCGAGGCCCAGGATCTGGGCGGCGCCCAGCACGATGATCAGCCAGCCGCCGGTGGTGACCAGCAGGTCGCGGTTGCCGTAGAAGAAGCGGCCCGCGAGGGACCCGGCGGCGCCGAGCGGGACCAGGGTGGTCGCCAGCCCCGCGTAGAAGATCCCTGTGCGGGCGAGCAGCCTGCCTGCCGAGTCGAGCGAGTAGGCGAAGAAGGCCGGGAGCAACAGGGCGCTGCACGGGCTGATGAGCGCGAGCAGGCCGCCGAGGAAGGCGGCCAGATAGCCGATGTCCGTCATCGGGCGGACTTCCTCGCTGCCTCGATGGCCTCGGTGAACGTCGCCAGGGACTGCGCGCCCGCGATCGGCCGGCCGTTGATCAGGAACGACGGCGTGGACGTGGCGCCGAGTGCGTAGGCCTCGTCCTGGTCCTTCTTCACCGCCTGCTTCGCTGCGGCGCTGTCCAGGTCGCGGCCGAACCGGGCGGCATCGGGCACCCCGGCCTCGCGCGCCAGTTCCTGGAGCCGGTCCCGGCCGAAGCCCTTCTCCTTCGCGCCCTCGGCGTACGCGGCGGCGTGGAACTGCCGGAAGCGGCCCTGCTGCCCGGCCGCCCACGCCGCGCGCGCCGCGGCGTCGGACTCCTCGCCGAAGATCGGGAAATTGCGCCACTCGATGCGCAGAACACCCTTGTCGACGTACTTCTCGACCAGCGCGGACTCGGTGTCGCGGGCGAACTTCCCGCAGAAGCCGCACTTGAAGTCGGCGTACTCGACCATGACGACGGGCGCGTCGGCGCGTCCCACGGCGAGCGGGTCCCCGGCGTCCCGGCGGGCGAGCTTCTCCAGGCCGGGGTACGACTCGGCAGCTGGTCCCGCAGCGGCCGGCCGTGCGGGGGCTTCCGGTCGGGTGGCGGTGTACGAGGCGAAGCCGAGCAGCAGCGCGGCGACGACAACACCCGCGCCGATGGCGGCGGTCCTGCGGGTCGCGGAGGCAGAAGGGGAGGAAGACATGACGGTTCGGTACTCCTGAGCGTGGAAAGACAAGGCGGTTGCCGGAACGGGCACGCCGAAGCGGGCCGGGAGTCTCTAGACGCGCAGGACGGACAGGTCCATGGGAGAGGGCGGGTCGAGCGGCGGCGGACCGCGGTCGGGAGTGGCGGACCGGACCGTCGCGGGCCGGACCGGGGGCGACCAGGCGACCTGGTGCGGAGCGGGCAGCAGTTCGTACGAGGCCCCGCCGCGCGGCGGGGTGGCGGGGTGCGCCCCGCGGTCGTCGTCGGACGTGCCCTTGCCGCAGCCGGGCGCCTGCCCCTGCGCGGCCACCACGGCCACCGTGCCGTGATCCTCCCCGGGGCCCGCGTACGACGGCGAGCTCGTCAGCAGCGCGAACACCGTGCTCAGCAGCGCGATGGCGGTCACCGCGAGGCGGTGCCGGCGGTCGCGGCCGATCGGCATGGAGCGCTGTCCCTTCCGGGGGAGACTTCGGGGGAGGTGAACGGATCTGCTCCATACTGCACCAGCTGCTGAACGAAATGCGTTCGCCAGTGGTTTCCCGGGGGTGCGATCCTGGGATCCGTATGTCTACTTCCTTCGCCGACCTCCAGACCCTGCTGGCCGGGGTGTCGCTGCGTGACGCCCACCGGCTCGGCCGTCGTCTCGAGGGCGCCCGCCGCATCCGTAAGCCCGACGCGCGGCAGGCCGTGCTGGCCGAGATCGCCGCCGAGGCCGAGCAGTGCGCTGCCCGCACGGCCCGTCGCGCCGAACGGGTCCCGGAGGTGACGTACCCGGAGCAGCTGCCGGTCAGCCAGAAGAAGGACGTCATCCTGGAGGCGATACGGGACCACCAGGTCGTGATCGTCGCGGGTGAGACCGGCTCCGGAAAGACGACGCAGATCCCCAAGATCTGTCTGGAGCTCGGCCGGGGCGTCCGCGGCATGATCGGGCATACGCAGCCGAGACGGCTCGCCGCCCGCACGGTGGCGGAGCGCGTCGCCGAGGAGCTGAACACCCCGCTCGGCGAGGCGGTCGGCTGGAAGGTCCGGTTCACGGACCAGGTCGGCGGCGACACCTGTGTGAAGCTGATGACCGACGGCATCCTGCTCGCGGAGATCCAGACGGACCGTGAGCTGCGCGCCTACGACACGATCATCATCGACGAGGCCCACGAACGGTCCCTCAACATCGACTTCCTGCTCGGCTATCTCGCCCAGCTGCTGCCCAGGCGTCCCGACCTCAAGGTCGTCATCACCTCCGCGACCATCGACCCCGAGCGTTTCTCGCGCCACTTCGGCGATGCCCCGATCGTCGAGGTCAGCGGCCGTACATATCCCGTCGAGGTGCGCTACCGCCCGCTGCTGGAGGAAGAGGGTGACGACAGCGACCGCGACCAGATCACCGCGATCACGGACGCCGTCGAGGAACTCCAGGGCGAGGGCAAGGGCGACATCCTCGTCTTCCTCTCCGGCGAGCGCGAGATCCGCGACACCGCGGACGCGCTGAACAAGAAGCAGTACCGGTTCACCGAGGTGCTGCCGCTGTACGCGCGGCTCTCGCACGCCGAGCAGCACCGCGTCTTCCAGCAGCACACCGGCCGCCGGATCGTGCTGGCGACGAACGTCGCCGAGACCTCGCTGACCGTGCCGGGCATCAAGTACGTCATCGACCCCGGCACCGCCCGTATCTCCCGCTACAGCCATCGCACCAAGGTCCAGCGGCTGCCGATCGAGGCGGTCAGCCAGGCCAGCGCCAACCAGCGCAAGGGCCGCTGCGGCCGTACGTCCGACGGCATCTGCATCCGGCTGTACTCCGAGGACGACTTCGAGGCCCGTCCCGAGTTCACGGACGCCGAGATCCTGCGGACGAACCTGGCGTCCGTCATCCTGCAGATGACCGCGGCCGGGCTCGGCGACATCGAGAAGTTCCCCTTCATCGACCCGCCGGACCACCGCAACATCCGCGACGGCGTACAACTCCTGCAGGAACTGGGCGCGTTCGACCCCGCCGAGAAGGACCCCAGGAAGAAGCTGACCCCGCTCGGCCGCAAGCTCTCCCAGCTGCCCGTCGACCCGCGCCTGGCCCGCATGGTCGTCGAGGCGGACAAGAACGGCTGCGTACGCGAGGTCATGGTGATCGCGGCCGCGCTCTCCATCCAGGACCCGCGCGAGCGGCCGGCCGAGAAGCAGACACAGGCCGACCAGCAGCACGCCCGCTTCAAGGACGAGACCTCCGACTTCCTCGCCTTCCTCAATCTCTGGCGGTACATCCGCGAGCAGCAGAAGGAGCGCGGCTCCTCCAGCTTCCGCCGGATGTGCAAGCAGGAGTATCTGAACTTCCTGCGCATTCGCGAATGGCAGGACATCTACGCCCAGTTGCGCCAGGTCGCCAAGAGCATGGGCATCCATGTGAACGAGGAGGACGCGCCGGAGACGAGCGTGCACACCTCGCTGCTGGCGGGGCTGCTGTCGCACATCGGCCTGAAGGACACCGACAAGAACGAGTATCTGGGCGCGCGTGGCGCCAAGTTCGCGGTCTTCCCCGGCTCGGCGCTCTTCAAGAAGCCGCCGCGCTTCGTCATGTCGGCCGAGCTCGTGGAGACGTCCCGCCTGTGGGCACGGGTCAACGCCAAGGTCGAGCCGGAGTGGATCGAGCCGTTGGCGGGCCATCTGCTCAAGCGCACCTACAGCGAGCCGCACTGGGAGAAGGACCAGGCGGCGGTGATGGCGTACGAGAAGGTCACGCTGTACGGCGTGCCGATCGTCGCCCAGCGCAAGGTCAACTACGGGCGCATCGACCCGGAGACCTCCCGCGACCTGTTCATCCGCAACGCGCTGGTCGAAGGGGACTGGCGCACGCACCACAAGTTCTTCGCGGACAACCGCAAACTCCTCACCGAGGTCGAGGAGTTGGAGCACCGGGCCCGGCGCCGCGACATCCTGGTGGACGACGAGACGCTGTTCGACTTCTACGACCGGCGTGTCCCCGACCATGTGGTGTCGGGCGCGCACTTCGACTCCTGGTGGAAGCACAAGCGCAAGGAGGAGCCCGAGTTCCTCGATTTCGAGCGCGAGATGCTCATCAACGAGAAGGCCGGGCAGGTCACCAAGGACGACTACCCGGACTCCTGGCGGCAGGGGCAGCTGAAGTTCCGGGTGACGTACCAGTTCGAGCCGGGCGCGGACGCGGACGGTGTGACCGTCCACATCCCCCTCCAGGTGCTCAACCAGGTCACCGAAGAGGGATTCGACTGGCAGATCCCCGGCCTGCGCGAAGAGGTCGTCGTCGAGCTGATCCGTTCACTGCCCAAGCCGATCCGCCGCCACTACGTTCCCGCGCCGAACTACGCGACGGCATTCCTGGAGCGGGCGGTGCCCCTGCAGGAGCCCCTGCCGGTCACGCTCGCGCGTGAGCTGCAGCGGATGGTGGGCGTGCCGGTCACCGCCGACGACTTCGACCTCACGCGGATCCCCGACCACCTGAAGATCACTTTCCGGATCGTCGACGAGCGGCGCAGGAACCTCGCCGAGGACAAGAACCTGGAAGCGCTGAAGCTCAAGCTCCGGCCCAAGGCCCGCCAGGCGCTGTCGAAGGCCGCCGCGGCCGCCACCTCCGGCCCCTCGGGCTCCGGTGAGTCCCTGGAGCGCACGGGCCTCACCGACTGGACGATCGGCACGCTCTCGCGCGTCTTCGAGACGCGGCGGGCCGGCCAGCCGGTCAAGGCGTACCCGGCTCTCGTCGACGACGGGGACTCGGTCTCCGTCCGTCTCTTCGACAGCGAGGCCGAGCAGCAGCAGGCGATGTGGCGGGGCACCCGGAAACTGATCCTGCTCAACATCCCGGTGAACCCGGCCAAGTTCGCGTCGGACAAGCTGAGCAACCAGCACAAGCTCGCCCTGTCCCGCAATCCGCACGGCTCGGTCCAGGCGCTCTTCGACGACTGCGCCATGGCCGCGGCCGACAAGCTGATCGCGGACCACGGCGGCCCGGCGTGGGACGAGGAGTCCTTCCGGAAGCTGTACGACAAGGTGCGCGCGGACCTCGTGGACGCGACCGTACGCACCGTGGGCCAGGTGCAGCAGATCCTCGCGGCATGGCAGGCCTGCGAACGCCGGCTGAAGGACACCAACAGTTCGGTCCTCGTCGACAACGTCCAGGACGTCCGCAAGCAGCTGGCCGCCCTGATGCCGTCGGGCTTCGTGACGCGCACAGGTCTGCGCCGGCTGCCGGACCTGATGCGCTATCTGGTCGCCGTGGACCGCAGGCTCCAGCAGATGCCGACGTCGGTGCAGCGCGACACCACGCGCATGGAGAAGGTCCACGAGATGCAGGACGAGTACGCCTGGCTGCTGGAGCAGATGCCCCAGGGGCGGCCCGTTCCGCAGGAGGTCCTGGACGTCCGCTGGATGATCGAGGAGCTGCGGGTGAGCTACTTCGCGCACGCGCTCGGCACCGCGCAGCCGGTCTCGGACAAGCGCATCGTGAAGGCGATCGACGCCCTCGCCCCGTGAGCATCACCGGGCCCGGCTGCGTGACACTGCCGTCGCTCCCCGTGAGTTCGACCGCCGGGGCCGCGCTGCTGTAGAGTCTCTTCTCGCAGCACAGCGCACGATTCGGAGCTGCAAATCCTGGTCCTGTGGAGCAGTTTGGAGTGCTCGCCACCCTGTCAAGGTGGAGGCCGCGGGTTCAAATCCCGTCAGGACCGCAAGAGAAGAACGAAGGCCCGCATCCCGGGGGGATGCGGGCCTTCGTCGTGTCCGGACCTCGGAGAACCGGCCCCTGCCCGCCACTGCCGTCTTGACGGCGTCATCTGCCGCCGGTACCCAGTGAGGAGAGGACGGCACACACCGGAGGTGACGTGCATGGCGGCGTCCACGGCGAGGCGGCACGAGACCAGAGCCCTACTGCGAGCCCATCTGGCGGCCGCGTCCGGCTACCGGCATCTGACAAGGCACTGCCCCATCTGTCACCGGCTCCTGCGGCTCGCGATGGAACCGTCGGCGGACGCACCGCACGCAACCGCCATCACCAGCACCCTCTCCGCGCCCGCCGAGGACCGGGAGACTCCCGAAGCCCCTCGGTCCGAGGCGGAGCCGGCTTCCGCCGCCGAGTGACTTCGGACCGGTTGCGACCCGTTTCGGGCGGGGCAGTACGGGCGTTGGCAAGAGGCATGCAGTGTGACGGGAGTCACCGCACGGGTTTTCAGAATCGCGGCACTTAACCCCTTCCTACAACCAACCAATTTAATATGTGCCATTGCACTACTCCTGAGCCTCTCCCCGAACTTCCGGACACCTCCGCCCAGGAGTGATCGCCGAGCCCGCCGAATCGCACAAAAAAGATCGCGCCGGACCCGGCGGGGTCCAGCGCGATCGATGACGAAGTCTGTTGGGGCAGAGCCCGTCATGTGGAGCTATGGGTGGGCTTACCCGGGATGGGGGTCCCGGACATGCCCGGTCAAGCGCGGAGCAATCAGGCCTCGCTGCGCTGCTGCGGAATACCCGCAAGCAGTGCGCGGACCTCTGCCTCGCGGTACCGGCGATGTCCTCCGAGGGTTCGGATGGACGTGAGCTTGCCTGCCTTGGCCCAGCGGGTAACCGTCTTCGGGTCCACGCGGAACATGGTGGCAACCTCAGCCGGGGTCAGCAGCGGCTCGGCATCAGGGGTGCGAGCGGTCATGAGCGGCCTCCTCGGGAGAACCGAACCTTCTCGGTTCTTTCCTCTAAATTCTGCACCTTGACCCGCGTTGCCCGAAATGGGCGGACGCGGGCCGAGTCGGTTATAGGACGAACGGCTTGTCCTCGGCACTACAACTACACCATCTGTCCAGCCACGTCGGCCAAACCGATGGAATTGCCCTCTGAGGTGTTCATCAGCGGCGGAACGCCGATGGACCATGCCATAGCGGACAGTCACGCCACAGTGACGATCAGTCACAGAGCGATCAGGAGTCGTCAGACCCCCCATAGAGCGCAATGCTGAGCATTCCGCCCTTAGTTGGACGGAAGGAGTCCTCCCCGGACTCCTTGTCCTATTTTGACACGAGGGTAGGCGATGGGCGCAAGGGCCCCGTTAGTGCAGTCCGTCACGCTTGAGACAAAGGCCCGGATAGGGCCCTACGTCCTGGACGGAGGGACTCAACCGTCCTCAGAATCGCTCAGTTTGCGAACTGAAGGTCCCTCACGGCCCGCCAGCGATCCACGAGCCGGGCGTACGCCTGGCTCGCGGCGTCGCTGTCGCCGTCGTTCAGCGCGGCGATCCCGGCGGCCAGATCCGCCGCCGACCGGTCCTCGTCCAGCTGCGCGCCCGTCAGCGCGTGCACGAGTCCGCCGTAGTCCAGCTCGACCAGGGAACGCGGATGGAACTCCTCCAGCCACTTCCCCACATCCACGAGCCCCTCGGTCAGAAGAGTGCCGTCCCCCGACTCCCGGAGTGTCCGCAGCGCCCGGGCCACCCGGCGCCGCGCCTCGACCATGGGCGTGCGGTAGCGCAGAACGGCGGCGCCCGGGCCGGCCGGCTCGTACACGCGCTCCTCGTCCGCGAACAGTGCGAACCACCGCACCGGTACCTGCCACACCGCCGTCCTGATCCACGGCCGGGCGTCGGGGTTGCGCTCGCGCCACTGCTCGTAGTCCGCGGCGGCCTGCCCGCGCACCACCGGCGGCAGAACGGCATCCAGCAGCGAGGCGGGCAGCTGATCGGCCAGCTCCTCCAGCGCCAGCCAGCCGCGCAGCCGGGTCCGCCAGGGGCAGACGCACACCACCCCGTCGACCTCCGCGACGAACGCGTCGCCGCTCTCGTGTACCGGCACCGGGACAGGCGGGGTGGGCAGCAAGTCCGCGAGAGAACGGCGCAGTTCGTCCTGGGCGGTGGGGGTCGCCTCCCGGCGCGCGTAGCGGACCCAGTGGGCCCGTTCGGGCTCGGGGAATGCCGCCAGCGGTTCGTACACCCGCAGGTAGGCCGCGTAAGGAACGAGGACCGAGGACAGCGCTGGCATGTCGCGAATCCTTCCACGCCCGTACTCCGGCAGGGGGTGATCCTCGGCACTGAGTCGGATCTACGCGCGCGTAGGACTTACCCTCGTGCCAGCTGGACCTTCCCCACCGTTCCCCAGCCACAAGCGACGGGGAGACCCCAAGGAGGTCCTTCGTCCGCCGCTTCGTACTTGGGAGTCACCACAGTGACCGATCTGACCGGCGCTCGTGTCGATGTACTGCACACCCTGTTCCGATCCGACCAGGGGGGCCACGAGCAAGTTGTGCTGTGCCAGGACCGCACCTCCGGCCTGAAAGCCGTTATCGCGCTCCACTCGACCGCTCTGGGCCCCGCCCTGGGCGGCACCCGTTTCTACCCCTACGCGTCCGAGGAAGAGGCCGTCGCCGACGCGCTGAACCTCTCCCGCGGGATGTCGTACAAGAACGCCATGGCCGGGCTCGACCACGGCGGCGGCAAGGCCGTGATCATCGGTGACCCCGAGACGGTCAAGAGCGAGGAGCTGCTGCTCGCCTACGGCCGGTTCGTCGACTCGCTCGGTGGCCGCTACGTCACCGCCTGCGACGTCGGCACCTACGTCGCCGACATGGACGTCGTCGCCCGTGAGACCCGCTGGGCCACCGGCCGCTCCCCCGAGAACGGCGGCGCCGGCGACTCCTCCGTCCTCACCGCCTACGGCGTCTTCCAGGGCATGCGCGCCTCCGCGCAGCACCTGTGGGGCGACCCGACGCTGCGCGACCGCAAGGTCGGCATCGCGGGCGTCGGCAAGGTCGGCCACCACCTGGTGGAGCATCTGCTGGAGGACGGCGCGCAGGTCGTGATCACGGACGTGCGCGAGGAGTCCGTGCGCCGCATCCGCGACAAGCACCCGCAGGTCACCGCCGTCGCGGACACCGACACGCTGATCCGCGTCGAGGGCCTGGACATCTACGCCCCCTGTGCGCTCGGCGGTGCGCTGAACGACGGCTCCGTCCCCGCGCTGACCGCCTCGGTGGTCTGTGGAGCGGCCAACAACCAGCTCGAGCACCCGGGTGTCGAGAAGGACCTCGCGGACCGCGGCATCCTCTACGCGCCCGACTACGTGGTGAACGCCGGCGGTGTGATCCAGGTGGCCGACGAGCTGCACGGCTTCGACTTCGACCGGTGCAAGGCGAAGGCCTCGAAGATCTTCGACACGACGCTGGCGATATTCGCACGTGCGAAGGAAGACGGCATTCCGCCGGCCGCCGCGGCCGACCGGATCGCCGAGCAGCGGATGGCGGAAGCCCGCCGCCGCTGACCCTCTTCGGCACCGGCCCGCCGCTCGGGGAGAGACCTGGGAGACATGACTCACCCCGGTCGGCGGGTCGAGCGCCGAGAAGAGGTTAAAATCGCAGTTGACCAGCGAGGACAGGGCTCCTTGCTGGTCCTGTGACGTGGCACGTCATGCGGGCGGCGTACCGTATGGCCGCGGAAGCAGGTACCGTTGAAGCTCTACGGACCGGTCTCTCTGCGGAGAGCCCGTTCCGAAACATGAACGCGTGTCAAGACTCTGGGGCCGTCGAGCCCCGTCACCGAGGGGGTCGAGCCATGGGGCGCGGCCGGGCCAAGGCCAAGCAGACGAAGGTCGCCCGCCAGCTGAAGTACAACAGCGGCGGGACTGACCTGTCGCGTCTGGCCAACGAGCTGGGCGCATCACCTTCGAGTCAACCACCGAACGCAGAGCCGTTCGAGGACGACGACGAGGAAGATGACCCGTACGCACAGTACGCGGATCTGTACAACGACGACGAGGACGAGGACGACGAGTCCGGACCGGCGTCGCAACAGCGCCGCGGCGCTTGACGTACGCACACCTCAAATAGCAGCGCCATGTGACCCGGTCAGGGGCCTCGGCCCCGGACCGGGTTTCGTGCTGCACCGTCGGGATCAGCTCGCGTAGTCCGCGGTCAGCGTCGCGCCCGTGGCCCTGTCGCCGCGGTCGGTGATCTCGCCGGCCACCCATGCGTCCACGCCGCGGTCCGCGAGCGTCGCGAGCGCCACGTCCACCGACTCCTCGGGGACGACGGCGATCATGCCGACACCCATGTTCAGCGTCTTCTCCAACTCGAGCCGCTCCACCTGGCCCGCCTTGCCGACGAGGTCGAAGACCGCGCCGGGGCTCCAGGTCGAACGGTCGACCACCGCGTGCAGATCGTCCGGGATCACCCGCGCCAGGTTGTTGGCGAGACCGCCGCCGGTGACATGGCTGAACGCGTGCACCTCAGTGGTCCGGATGAGCGCCAGACAGTCCAGCGAGTAGATCTTCGTCGGCTCCAGCAGCTCCTCGCCGAGGCTCCGGCCGAACTCCTCGACCTGCTGCTCCAGCGCCATCTTCGCGCGGTCGAACAGCACATGACGGACCAGCGAGTACCCGTTGGAGTGAAGGCCGGACGATGCCATGGCAATGACGGCGTCACCCTTACGGATACGATCCGCGCCCAGCAGCCGGTCGGCCTCCACCACGCCGGTACCGGCGCCGGCGACGTCGAAGTCGTCCTCGCCCAGCAGACCCGGGTGCTCGGCCGTCTCGCCGCCGACCAGCGCACAGCCGGCCAGCACACAGCCCTCGGCGATGCCCTTGACGATGGCGGCGACGCGCTCGGGGTGGACCTTGCCGACGCAGATGTAGTCGGTCATGAACAGCGGTTCGGCACCGCACACGACGAGATCGTCGACGACCATGCCGACGAGGTCGTGGCCGATGGTGTCGTACACGCCCATCCTGCGGGCGAGATCCACCTTCGTGCCCACGCCGTCCGTCGCGGAGGCGAGCAGCGGACGCTCGTAGCGCTTGAGGGCCGAGGCGTCGAAGAGGCCGGCGAATCCGCCGAGGCCACCGAGGCCCGCGACTTCGGGGCGCTGCGTCTTCTTCACCCACTCCTTCATCAGCTCGACCGCGCGGTCGCCCGCTTCGATGTCGACGCCCGCCGCTGCGTAGCTGGCACCCGTGGTCTTCTCGGACATGCTGAAGAACTTTCGTGTCGTACTGCGGGGGTTACGGGCGACGGAGCGCGTCGGCGGCATCGGAGCCGCCCGCCAGCTCGGTCTCCAGAAGCTGCTTGCCGAGCAGCTCGGGGTCGGGGAGGTCCATCGGGTACTCGCCGTCGAAGCAGGCACGGCACAGGTTCGGCTTGGCGATGGTGGTCGCCTCGATCATGCCGTCGATGGAGATGTACGAGAGGGAGTCCGCGCCCATCGACTTGCCGATCTCCTCGACCGTCATGCCGTTGGCGATCAGTTCGGCGCGGGTCGCGAAGTCGATGCCGAAGAAGCAGGGCCACTTCACGGGTGGGGACGAGATCCGGATGTGGACCTCGGCGGCGCCGGCCTCGCGGAGCATCTTGACGAGCGCGCGCTGGGTGTTGCCGCGGACGATCGAGTCGTCCACGACGACGAGCCGCTTGCCCCGGATGACTTCCTTGAGGGGGTTGAGCTTCAGCCGGATGCCGAGTTGGCGAATGGTCTGTGAGGGTTGGATGAAGGTGCGGCCCACGTAGGCGTTCTTCACCAGACCGGAGCCGTACGGGATTCCGCTGGCCTCGGCGTATCCGATGGCTGCGGGGGTGCCGGACTCCGGCGTCGCTATGACCAGATCGGCCTCGACCGGGGCCTCCTTGGCGAGCTTCCTGCCCATCTCCACGCGCGAGAGGTACACGTTCCGGCCGGCGATGTCGGTGTCCGGGCGAGCCAGATAGACGTACTCGAAGACACAGCCCTTGGGCTTCGCTTCTGCGAATCGGGACGTGCGGAGACCGTTCTCGTCGATGGCGATCAGCTCGCCGGGCTCGATCTCGCGGACATAGCTCGCTCCGCAGATGTCGAGGGCGGCGGACTCACTCGCGACGACCCAGCCGCGGTCCAGACGGCCCAGCACGAGCGGGCGGATGCCCTGCGGGTCGCGGGCGGCGTAGAGGGTGTTCTCGTCCATGAAGACCAGCGAGAAGGCGCCCCGGACCTCCGGCAGCACCTTGGCCGCGGCGGCCTCGATGGTGAGCGGCTTGCCGTCGTCGTCGGCCTGGCCCGCGAGCAGCGCGGTGATCAGGTCGGTGTCATTGGTGGCCGCGACCTGGGTCGAGCGGCCGTCCTGCCGCGGCAGCTTGCCGACCATCTCGGCGAGCTGGGCGGTGTTGACCAGGTTTCCGTTGTGGCCGAGCGCGATCGAGCCCTGGGCCGTGGCCCGGAACGTCGGCTGCGCGTTCTCCCACACGGAGGCGCCGGTCGTCGAGTAGCGGGCATGACCGACCGCGATATGTCCCCGCAGAGATCCCAGGGATGTCTCGTCGAAGACCTGTGAGACCAGGCCCATGTCCTTGAAGACGAGGATCTGCGAGCCGTTGCTCACCGCGATTCCCGCGGATTCCTGGCCGCGATGCTGGAGGGCATAGAGCCCGAAGTACGTGAGCTTTGCGACCTCTTCGCCCGGAGCCCAGACACCGAAGACGCCGCAAGCGTCCTGGGGGCCTTTCTCGCCGGGGAGCAGATCGTGATTGAGTCGACCGTCACCACGTGGCACGGCACCGAGTGTAGGCGAGATCGACCACTGGTCCGAATTGGGTCTCTGTGTGACTGCCCGGTCACCCGGAAGCGGCCGTCGTGGAGACGCCCTTTCCGTTCGGTCCGGTGAGGGTCAGACCGCGGTGCTGCAGGTTGAACGTCACCTTGCCGTCGAGGACCTTGAGCAGATGCGCCTCGACCGTGCCGGCCGTGCCCGCGCACATCCTGCGGGTGGTGGCGAGCCGGTCGAAGGTGATCGTCGAGCCGGAGACCTCGGCCGTGCTGGTGAAGGTGTTGCAGCCGAGGTTGCCGCGGACGGAGCCGTCCTTGGCGAACGTCAGGTACGCGCTCTTCTCCGTGCCGGCCGGCAGGGAGGCCGCGACATCGCCCGTGAGCAGGGACGTCACGCTCCACTTGGTGCCCACGAGCGGCGCGGCCGGCTCCGACGTCAGATTGATGGAGTCACCCTTCGCGGTGGTCAGGGTGAGCTTCTTGTCGGTGAGCTTCGCCTTGAGCTCGCCGGTGAAGGCGTCCTTCATCGCGTTCTCGAAGCCCTGGATGTCCTTGGCGCAGCCCATCTCGGTCATCTCGCCTCGGCCGACGGTGACGGTGTCCCCGTCGACCTTCACGGCGGCGCCGAACTGGTTGCAGCCGTAGTTGCCCTGGGCCCGGCCCTTGTCGGTGATCTCCACATGGGCACCGTCCGGGGCCTCGGTCTTCTTGCCGTCGACGGTGACGCTGTCGACGGACCAGTGCACGCCGGCGAGCGGCAGATCGGTCGAGACCGATCCGTCCGAGTCGCTGCCGGACCCGGAACCAGATCCCGATTCCGTGCCGCAGGCGGCGAGCGCCAGGAGGGCCAGGGCGGTGACAGGAATGCTCAGCTGGTTACGCATACCCATGGGACGGGGCGGGCGGAGCTCCGGTTCCCGTGCGACCGCTCCCGCGGGTCAGCCGAGGACGGGCAGCAGCGCGGAGAGATCCGCCCGCTCGCCGCTCGCGCCGACCTTCGCGGCACCCAGTGCCTCGGCCCACTCCGTACGACCGGTCGCGAGCCGGATCCATGTCAGGGGATCGGTCTCGACGACGTTGGGCGGCGTGCCACGTGTGTGCCGGGGGCCCTCGACGCACTGCACGACGGCGTACGGCGGGACCCGCACCTCGACCGAGCCGCCGGGTGCCTTCACGGCGAGTGCGTCGGCGAGGAGCCGGGTGCAGGCGGCGAGCGCCTGGCGGTCGTAGGGGACGTTCAGCCCGGTCGCGTCGTTCAGGTCGTCGGTGTGGACGACGAGTTCGACGGTGCGGGTGACCAGGAAGTCCCCGAGGCGCATGGCGCCGAACCGGGTCGGGATCAGCCGCTCGTCAGACGCCTGCGGCAGGGCCTCCTCGATCCGGGCCGCGGCGTGCGCGTACAGCTCCTCGATCGTGGAGCCCGCCGCGATCTCCCGGGTGTCCTCGTCGACCTGATCCGCGACCGAGACGGTGGCGAACGGCCACTCCAGCAGGGCGACTTCCTGCTTTGCGGGCTCGGGCAGAGCCAGATTGCGGGCGACGACGGCGAGCGCCTGCGACAGATGCGCGGCCAGCTCGCGAACGGTCCAGTCCCCGAGCCGCGTGGGGAGCGCGAGCTGCTCGGGCGTGAGCGTCGCGACCCCGCTGCGCACGTGCGCGAACTGCGTGAGCACAGCGGTGCGGATCTTGGCGGGGTCGTAGCTGCGGGCGCGCTTCCTGGCCGGTGGCATGGGCCCGAGCGTACGGGCTGTGGCGGCACTGATGGCACGGGCGGAGGATGAGAGGAGCGGTGCGCACAGGAAGGACATGACCATGAGCGAGCATCCGGACATGGCCCTGGTGCGCCAGGGCTACGAGGCTTTCAGCAGAGGAGACATGGAGACGCTGGGTTCACTGATGACGACGGACTGCGTCCACCACGTCCCGGGGTCGAGTCAGATCTCCGGGCACCACAAGGGCCGTGACGGTGTCATCGGCCTGTACGCCAAACTCGCGGAGCTCAGCAACGGCACGATGCGCGTCGATCTGGAGAACGTGTTCGTGGACGGACGCGGCCACGCGATGTCCGTGCACCAGTTCCGCGCGGACCGCGGTGACCGCGGTCTCGAGATGAAGGGCGGGCTCTTCTTCACCATCGTCGGCGGCAAGATCAGCGACATCGACGAGTGCATCGTGGACATCGAGGAGGCAGACAGCTTCTGGGGCACCGCCTGACCACCGGGGTCGGACCGGTCAGACAGGCACCGGCCGGCGGAGTCAGGCCGGCAGGGCGGGCTCACCGGCCGTGAACGGCTCCCCGTTGCGAGGAACCCCGAGGCCGCTCCAGCGGAACGGGAGGCCGCGCGCGGTGTCCAGGTCGGGCCCGTCCATCAGCTGGAAGTGCACATGCGGCTCGCTGGAGTTGCCCGTGTTGCCGCACTCGGCGAGCTTCTGCCCCGCCCGTACGCGGTCGCCCACCCGGACCTCGAGCGAGCCGCGGCGCAGGTGTGCGTACGCCGCGTAGACGCCGTTGCCCAGGTCGAGAACGATGTGGTTGCCGGTGACACCGGTCGCGCCGGTGAGCTCTCGTGCCGGCCCCTCGGCGAGCATCATGTAGACCAGCATCGGCAGGGAGTTGCGGCTCAGATGATCCCGCTGACCGTCGGCGGCGTGGACCACGGTGGCGTCGGCGACCGCCAGCAGCGGGGCGCCGAAGGCGGGGAAGTCGCTGTTGCGGCGGACGAGCGGCCACAGCCAGGCGAAGCCGGGACGCGCGCCCTCCTTCGGCTCGGCGACGATGTCGATCGCGTACGTCTGCCCGTAGGTGTGCAGGCCGTGGCTCGGCACCTTGTTCGCCGGGCTGTTCAGCGCCGACCAGCGGCCCTTCACCGGGGCCTGGACCTCCACGGCCGGGGGCCGCACCTTGTGGTGCGTGCGGGCCGTGCGGCTCATGACGACCACGGTGACGAGCGCTGCCGCGGCCGGAAGCCAGACCCATGCCATGCCGAACGGCAGCCCGACGAAGACGTCGACCAGGACGAGGGCGATGAAGGCGATCCAGCAGGACCGGTAGAGGATCATGAGCAGTTTCCGGACGGACATGGTTCGTGTCCTCTCTCGGTGAGTGTGCGGGGCGTTGCCCTGCGGTCGGCTACGGGCGGTCGGCTTTCCTGGACGGGCGTTCACGGGCGGGCCGCCGCCAGCACCACGAGCAGCGGGACCACCCGGGTGCCGGGCACCTCGTAGCGCCCGCGGGTCGTGGTGTGCAGCCAGCCCGCGCCGGTCAGCAGACGCAGATGGTGGTAGATCTGGCCGGTCGTGCCGAGGCCTTCGAGCTCGGTCAGCTCGGCGGCGGTGCGGCGGCCGCCGAGGATCTCGCGCAGCAGCCGCAGCCGTACCGCGTTGCCGAGCGCCGCGATCGAGTCCGCCGCGTCCGGCCAGTCGTCGTCGAGGAGCTGGTCGGTGAGCAGGCCGTACTGCCAGTCGTACTGCTCGCCGGCCGGCAGTCGTACGGCCCCGGTGAACAGCACACCGCCGGTCTCCGCGCCGGCCTGCGCGAGCTGCTCCTTGAGGCCTTCCAGCGCCCAGAAGTCGCCGTCGCCCAGCCGCGGCGACTCGCGGCCGGTCTTCTCCAGTGCGTCGAGCCGGCGCTCGAGCTCGGCGACGCGTTCCTCCAGCTCCATGCTTGCCAACATACGTAATTACGTAATCTCGCGCAACCAGGAACGACCGAGCCCCTGCCCCGGGGACAGGGGCAGGGGCTCGGGACGTTGCGCAGAGCAGACCGGGATCAGACGAGCAGAGCCGGGATCGTCTCCTCGTGCGCCGTGCGGAGCTCGCTCAGCGCGATGCTGAACTCGCCCTGCACCTCGACCTCTTCGCCGTCCACGACACCGATGCGCGTCACGGGCAGACCCCGTGCGCCGCACATGTCGTTGAAGCGGAGCTCCTCGCTGCGCGGGACGGAGACGACCGCGCGCCCCGCCGACTCGCTGAGCAGGAAGGTGAAGGCGTCCAGACCGTCCGGGACGACGAGGCGTGCGCCCTTCCCGCCGCGCAGGCACGACTCGACGACCGCCTGGATCAGGCCGCCGTCCGACAGGTCGTGCGCCGCGTCGATCATGCCGTCGCGGGACGCGGAGATCAGGATCTCGCCGAGCAGCTTCTCGCGGTCCAGGTCCACGGCCGGCGGCAGCCCGCCGAGGTGGTCGTGCACGACCTGGGACCAGGCCGAACCGCCGAACTCCTCACGCGTGTCGCCGAGCAGGTAGAGGAGCTGGCCCTCTTCCGCGAAAGCGATCGGCGTACGGCGCGTGACGTCGTCGATCACACCGAGCACGGCCACGACCGGCGTCGGGTGGATCGCCGTCTCACCGGTCTGGTTGTAGAGCGACACATTGCCGCCGGTGACCGGAGTGCCCAGCTGCAGACAGCCGTCCGCGAGACCACGGGTGGCCTCGGCGAACTGCCACATGACGGCCGGGTCCTCGGGCGAGCCGAAGTTCAGGCAGTCGGAGATGGCGAGCGGCTTGGCACCGGAGGCGGCGACATTGCGGTACGCCTCCGCCAGCGCGAGCTGCGCACCGGTGTACGGGTCGAGCTTGGCGTACCGGCCGTTGCCGTCGGTCGCCATGGCCACACCCAGGTTCGACTCCTCGTCGATGCGGACCATGCCCGCGTCCTCGGGCTGCGCCAGCACGGTGTTGCCCTGCACGAAGCGGTCGTACTGGTCGGTGATCCAAGCCTTCGACGCCTGGTTCGGCGAGGCGACCAGCTTCAGGACCTGCTCGCGCAGTTCGGAGCCGTTCGCGGGCCGGGCCAGCTTGTTCGCGTCGTCGGCCTGGAGGGCGTCCTGCCACTCCGGGCGGGCGAACGGGCGGTGGTAGACCGGGCCGTCGTGGGCCACGGACCGCGGCGGCACATCCACGATCTGCTCGCCGTGCCAGAAGATCTCCAGCCGCTCGCCCTCGGTGACCTCACCGATGACGGTCGCGATGACGTCCCACTTCTCGCAGATCTCCATGAAGCGGTCGACCTTGTCCGGCTCGACGACCGCGCACATGCGCTCCTGCGACTCGCTCATGAGGATCTCCTCCGGCGAGAGGGTCGCGTCACGCAACGGGACGGTGTCCAGCTCGACGCGCATACCGCCGGAACCGGCCGAGGCCAGCTCGCTGGTGGCGCAGGACAGACCGGCACCGCCGAGGTCCTGGATACCGGCGACGAGGTGCTCGCGGAAGATCTCCAGGGTGCACTCGATGAGGAGCTTCTCCTGGAAGGGGTCGCCGACCTGGACGGCGGGCCGCTTGGCCGGACCGGTCGAGTCGAAGGTCTCGGACGCGAGGACCGAGACACCACCGATGCCGTCGCCGCCCGTGCGGGCGCCGTACAGGATGACCTTGTTGCCGGGACCCGACGCCTGGGCGAGGTGGATGTCCTCGTGCTTCATCACGCCGATGCAGCCGGCGTTGACCAGCGGGTTGCCCTGGTAGCACGGGTCGAAGACGACCTCGCCGCCGATGTTGGGCAGGCCGAGGCAGTTGCCGTAGCCGCCGATGCCCGCGACGACACCCGGCAGGACGCGCTTGGTGTCGGGATGGTCGGCCGCACCGAAGCGCAGCGGGTCCACGACGGCGACCGGACGGGCACCCATGGCGAGGATGTCGCGGACGATGCCGCCGACGCCGGTGGCCGCGCCCTGGTAGGGCTCGATGTAGCTGGGGTGGTTGTGCGACTCGACCTTGAAGGTGACCGCGTAGCCCTGGCCGACGTCGACGACGCCCGCGTTCTCGCCGATACCGACGAGCATGGCGTCGTTCTCGGGCGCCTTCTCGCCGAACTGCTTGAGGTGCACCTTGCTGGACTTGTACGAGCAGTGCTCCGACCACATCACGGAGTACATGGCGAGCTCGGCGCCGGTCGGACGGCGCTCCAGGATCTCGCGGATGCGCGCGTACTCGTCCTTCTTGAGACCGAGTTCGGCCCAGGGCTGATCGACGTCCGGCGTCTCGGTGGCGTGCTTGACGGTGTCCAGAGTCATGCGGAGACCAGCCTCTTGATGATCGAGGTGAAGAAAGGCAGGCCGTCGGTGCGGCCGGTGCCGACCAGCGGCTCGACAGCGTGCTCGGGGTGCGGCATCAGGCCGACGACATTGCCCTCGGCGTTGGTGATGCCGGCGATGTCACGCAACGAGCCGTTCGGGTTGCCGTCGAGATAGCGGAAGGCGACCCGGCCCTCGGCCTCGAGCTCGTCGAGAACACGCTCGGCCGCGACATAGCGGCCGTCGATGTTCTTCAGCGGCACGGAGATCTCCTGCCCCGCCTCGTAGTCCGCGGTCCACGCGGTGCGCGCGTTCTCCACCCGCAGCTTCTGGTCGCGGCAGATGAAGTGCAGGTGGTTGTTGCGCAGCATCGCGCCCGGCAGCAGATGCGTCTCGGTGAGGATCTGGAAGCCGTTGCAGATACCGAGAACCGGCATACCGGCCCTGGCCTGCTCGATGACCGTCTCCATCACCGGCGAGAACCGGGAGATGGCTCCGGCGCGCAGATAGTCGCCGTAGGAGAAACCTCCGGCGAGGACCACGGCGTCGACCTGCTTGAGGTCCTTGTCGCGGTGCCAGAGCGAGACGGGCTCGGCCCCGGCGAGACGCACGGCGCGCAGGCTGTCCCGGTCGTCGAGAGTTCCGGGGAAAGTGACGACTCCGATACGAGAGGTCACGACTCCACCTTTACGACGAAGTCCTCGATGACGGTGTTGGCGAGGAACGTTTCGGCCATCTCATGGATGCGGGCGAGCGCGGCGTCATCGACCGGCCCGTCCACCTCCAACTCGAAGCGCTTTCCCTGACGTACGTCCGCGATTCCGTCGAATCCGAGACGGGGCAGTGCGCGCTGTACTGCCTGTCCCTGGGGGTCGAGGATCTCGGGCTTGAGCATGACGTCGACTACGACGCGTGCCACGGGCACTCCCGGTGGTGTGTTGCGAGGGCGGTTCCCTCAGCGTACCCGGCCGGAAAATCTACTCGCGTAGATATCAAGAGAACGCCCGGCGAAAATCCGGGGAAAATATCCCGCCCGGCATTGCGCGGGACACGCGCAGTTAATTGGCTGGGCTTCACAATGCGCCGTCGGCCGCTGTACAAAGGAATACAGAGGAAAGCAGCTTTGCCCCTCGGCAGCCGGAAAGTCGGGATCACCGCATGTCAGAACCGGTGGTACCGCGGGAAAGGATCCGATATCCGTGGCTCAGCGAGTAGTGGTCGCACTCTTCGACGACATGGACGGCGGAGAAGCGGCGGAAACGGTCGACTTCGCCCTGGACGGGAAGTCGTACGAGATCGACCTGAATCCCGCCAATGCAAAGAAACTGCGCAAGGCGCTTGCCCCGTACGTGGCCGCCGGGCGGAGGCAGACGAAGGCCGGTAAGCGCGGAAAGTCCCGCGCCTACACGCACACCTCGCTCGAGCCCGCGCCCGCCGCCGTACGCGCCTGGGCGCAGTCCAACAAGATGGACGTGCCGGCCCGCGGCCGCATCCCCAAAGCGGTCTACGAGGCCTTCCGCGAGGCCAGTTGAGACCCGCGCGCGGAAGCCGAGTTGCGCAGCACCCCCGACGGTCGGCTAGAGTCTGGAGCACGCCGAGGGGCGAGGCCGCAAGGCCCGGTCCCGCGCAGCGTGCGGGTGTAGTTCAGTAGTAGAACATCCCCCTTCCAGGGGGAAGGCGCAGTGTGCAATTCCTGTCACCCGCTCTCATCGCTCGGCCGACCTCCGTTCGGGGTCGGGTAGAGTGATGCACGCACCGCCCGGTGAGAGCCGAGCGGCAGCAATGCGGACGTGGCTCAGTTGGTAGAGCATCACCTTGCCAAGGTGAGGGTCGCGAGTTCGAATCTCGTCGTCCGCTCGGTATGAAGGCCCTGGTCGAGAGACCGGGGCCTTCTTCGTTTGTCCGGGTGTTTGTCCGCAGTCCGCACCCGATGCCGGATGACATTTGTCATCGCCGCCGGTGACAGCCCGCACTGCCCGCGGTCTTCCGCCGGCGGAAGCCTTGAGCCATGACCACAGACGACCACGTGATCAGGGCCGAGGAACTGCGCCGGGTCTACGCCGGCGGCTTCGAGGCAGTGAGCGGGATCTCCTTCTCCGTCGCGCGCGGCGAGATCTTCGCGCTGCTCGGGACGAACGGCGCGGGCAAGACCTCCAGCCTCGAGCTCCTCGAAGGGCTGGCCGGGCCGGACGGCGGCACCGTGCGGGTCCTCGGCCACGATCCGTACCGCGAACGTGCCGCCGTACGCCCCCGGGTCGGCGTGATGCTCCAGGAAGGCGGCTTCCCCTCCGACCTGACGGTCGCCGAGACGGCCCGGATGTGGGCGGGCTGCACCACCGGCGCGCGGCCCGTCGGCGAGGCGCTGGCGCTGGTGGCCCTCGCCGAACGGTCCGGCGTACGCGTCAAACAGCTCTCGGGCGGTGAGCGGCGGCGGCTGGACCTGGCGCTGGCGCTGCTCGGGCGGCCCGAGGTTCTCTTCCTCGACGAGCCGACGACCGGCCTGGACGCGGAAGGACGCCGGGACACCTGGGCATTGGTGCGCGCGCTGCGGGAGGGCGGCACCACCGTGCTGCTGACCACGCACTACATGGAGGAGGCCGAGTCGCTCGCCGACCGGCTGGCGATCATGCACCGGGGACGGATCGTCGCCACCGGCACACCGGCCGAGGTGACGGCCGCACGGCCCGCCAGGATCCGATTCCTGCTGCCCGAGGACGTGCCGGCCGGACGGCTGCCGCTGTCCCTGCGGGCCGGTGCGCAGGGGCGGCGGGTCGAGATCCGTACTCATGAGCTGCAGGACGCGCTCGGTGAAGTGCTGCGCTGGGCACAGGAGTCGGGCGTGCGGCTCGAAGGGCTCGACGCCCGCTCGGCCTCCTTGGAAGAGGCGTTCCTCGACATCGCGCAGACCGAGACGGCAGGGGTGTGACATGACGGCCGCGACCAGCAGGCTGACCGCGCTCGGACGGGCCGAGCTGACCCTCCTCGTGCGTAACCGGACCACACTCACCGTGGGGCTGCTGATGCCCTCGATGATGATCGTGCTGATGACGACGACGCTGGACCAGATGGATCTCGGCAGGGCCGGGATGAGCGTCGGCGAGGCCGCGATGACCGGCGGGATCGGGATGGTGCTGATCCTTGTCGTCCATCTCAACCTCGTCTCCGCCTACGTGGCACGGCGCGAGGAGCTGGTGCTCAAACGGCTGCGCACCGGCGAGGTGCCGGACCTCGAGATCCTCGCCGGGACGGCGCTGCCCGCCGCCGGGCTCGCGCTCGCGCAGTGCGTGCTGATGGTGGTCGTCGGGGTCGCGTTCCTGGACGTCGGCGCACCGAGGCGGCCCGCACTGCTCGTCGTGGGCGTGCTGGTGGGCATCGTGCTGCTCGCCGCACTGGCGGCCGCCACGTCCGCGGTGACCCGGACCGTGGAGAGCGCGCAGATCACCACCATGCCGATGTTCCTGATCTCCCTGCCGTGCTCCGGTCTGTTCCTCCCGCTGGAGCTCCTGCCGGACAAGGTCGCCTCGGTGTGCGAACTGCTGCCGCTGACGGGGGCGATGACCCTCGTACGGGCCGGATGGCTCGGTGGCGCCGGCTCCCATGAGCTGTCGGGGGCCGCGGTCACCGCGCTGGCCTGGGCCGTGATCTCGGTGTTTGCTGTGCAGCGGTGGTTCCGCTGGGAGCCCCGACGCTGACCTGGGGAGTGTCTGTGCTGGTGAAGGGATGGAGCGGCCGCAGCGGACTGGCCAAGGTGGATCTGTACACGCGCGGCACACTCCATCTGATCGTGTGGCTCGGGGCCCTCGGGCTGATGCTGATGCTCACCACCCGGCCCGTACGGGAGGACGGACAGCCGGTGCTGGCCATGGCGGCCCGGCTGCTGGCCATCGCTGTGGCGGTGCTCTGCAGCCGACTGGTCCGGCCGGCGATGGACGCCTACCTGGGACAGGGGCCGGCGCCGCGGAGGCAGGTTCTGTGGGCGGCCGGACTGACGGCCGTGACGGCCGGGGCCATGATCACGCTGGCGTCGACGGCCGATCTGACCGGGCTGCTGCCGACGATGCTTGCGGCCGCGCTGACCCCGTTCCTGACCGTCCACTGCCTGCTGGTGCCCAGCCGGACCTCGGCACTGATCCAGCTCGCGATCCTCGCCGCGGTCGCCGGGCTGGTCCCGCTGACCGGCCGGGGCGCAGGTCAGGTACTGCTCACCGTGGTGTCCGTCGGTTTCGTGACCGGGTGGATGGCCTTCACCGCCCGCGCGTCCATGTGGGTGCTCAGGGTGATGTGGGAGCTGAAGGAGGCCCGCGACGTGCAGGCACGCCTCGCGGTCGCCGAGGAGCGGCTGAGGTTCGGCCGCGATCTGCACGACGTCCTGGGCCGCAACCTCGCCGTCATCGCGCTCAAGAGCGAGTTGGCGGTCCAGCTCGCCCGGCGCGAGCGCCCCGAGGCCGTCGACCAGATGACCGAGGTCCAGCGCATCGCCCAGGAGTCCCAGCGCGAGGTGAGGGACGTGGTGCGCGGCTACCGGGGGGCGGATCTGCGCGTCGAACTGGAAGGCGCGCGAGGAGTGTTGGCGGCGGCCGGGATCGACTGCACCGTGCAATCGGGCGACACGGATCTGCCCGGCGACATCCAGTCCGCGCTGGGCTGGGTGGTCCGGGAGGCCACGACGAACGTGCTGCGGCACGGGGACGCACGGCTCTGCACGATCTCGGTGCGCACGGCGGACGACACGGTGCACCTGATCGTCGAGAACGACGTGGTGGAGAACGACGGGGCGGCCGGGACCGTGCCGGGCACCCCGGGCTCGGGCCTGGCCGGGCTGCGGGAGCGGCTGTCCGCCGTGGACGGCTCGCTGGAGGCCGGCCTGGCCCGCGACGGGCGGTTCCGGCTGACGGCCACCGTGCCGCTGGCCCGCCGGGCGGACCAGGACATGAAGGAGGCGGTGTGACCGTACGGGTGCTGCTGGCCGACGACGAGCATCTGATCCGCGGCGCCCTGGCAGCGCTTCTCGCCCTCGAGGACGATCTCGTGGTCGTCGCCGAGGCGGCGTCGGGTCCCGAGGCGCTCGCCATGGCGCGCGCGCACCGGCCCGATGTCGCGGTCCTCGATCTGCAGATGCCGGGGGCCGACGGTGTGAGTGTGGCCACATCGCTGCGGGCGGAGATCCCGGAGTGCCGGACGATGATCGTCACCGGCCACGGGCTGCCCGGGCATCTGAAAAGAGCCCTGGCAGCGGGTGTGCGCGGCTTTGTCCCGAAGACGCTGAGTGCCCGGCGGCTGGCGGAGATCATCCGTAGCGTGCACGCCGGAAACCGCTACGTGGACCCGGAGTTGGCGGCGGACGCGATCTCCGCCGGGGACTCGCCGCTGACCGCGCGGGAGGCGGAGGTGCTGGAACTGGCGGCGGACGGAGCGCCCGTCGCGGAGATCGCGAAACGCGCCGCGCTGTCGGCGGGGACCGTACGGAACTACCTGTCGTCCGCTGCCTCCAAAGTGGGGGCGGAGAACCGGCACACAGCAGTCCGTCTCGCACGGGAGCGAGGTTGGGTATAGTGGTCCCCGCGCCACGGCGCATGCGGACGTAGCTCAGTTGGTAGAGCGCAACCTTGCCAAGGTTGAGGTCGCCAGTTCGAACCTGGTCGTCCGCTCAGGAAAAGGCCCCGGTCCTCAGGACCGGGGCCTTCTTCGTGTCCGCGCAGCGTCGGGGCTACGACCAGCGGGTGCCGGTCAGCAGCTCGTACGCCTCCACATACTTGGCGCGCGTCGCCTCCACGACCTCCTGCGGGAGCGCCGGCGGCGGCTGCTCGCTCCGGCGGTCCCAGCCGGACGCCGGCGAGGTCAGCCAGTCGCGGACGTACTGCTTGTCGTACGAGGGCTGGGCATGGCCCGGCTCCCAGGTGGCGGCCGGCCAGAACCGGGACGAGTCCGGGGTCAGGACCTCGTCCGCGATCACGAGGTTCTCGCCCTCGAAGCCGAACTCGAACTTGGTGTCCGCGAGGATGATGCCGCGTTCACGGGCGATGTCACGGGCCCGGGAGTAGACGGCGAAGGTGGCCTGGCGCAGCTGGGCGGCCGTCTCGGCGCCGACCTGGCGCGCGACCTCCTCGTAGCTGACGTTCTCGTCGTGGTCGCCGACGGCGGCCTTGGTGGCGGGCGTGAAGATCGGTGCCGGGAGCTCGGAGCCGTCGGTCAGGCCCTCGGGCAGCGCGAGACCGCAGACCGTGCGGGTCTCGTTGTACTCGGCGAGGCCGGAGCCGGTGAGATAGCCGCGGGCGACGCACTCGACCGGGACCATGCGCAGCGACTTGCACACCAGGGTGCGGCCCTCCCAGTCGGCGGGGGCGCCGGCGGGCAGGTCGGTGCTCAGGACGTGGTTCGGGACCAGGTCCTCGAGGCGCTCGAACCACCAGAGCGAGAGCTGGGTCAGGACCCGGCCCTTGTCGGGGATCTCGGTGGGCAGCACCC
The DNA here is from genome assembly GCA_963836215.1 of uncultured Actinomycetota bacterium. Classification (GTDB taxonomy): domain Bacteria; phylum Actinomycetota; class Actinomycetes; order Streptomycetales; family Streptomycetaceae; genus Streptomyces. The sequence continues at coordinate 1,224,593 of CAWIIU010000004.1, read as the reverse complement.
AGTCGTAGGCGGACATGCGATCGCTGGCGACCATCACGAGGTCGCCCGCCTCGTTCCGGTACAGCTCGCGCACCTTGCCGGTGTGCAGATGCACCAGGCCCGGCACCTGAAGCGGCTCGGGCTTTTCGACGAATCCGGACACGGTTCCTCCCCGTGGTGGAACTGGTGGGGCGCCCTGAAGGGCACGCGTAGGGCGGTGGTGGGAGACGGGTGGGCCAATCCCGTCGATTCTCCCGTACACCGCGCGACCGGCGCGTACGGGGTCCTAGTCCCGTTTGCAGATGCGGTCCAGGAGGTTCGCCGTCGCGCGCTGGACACGGGTGTCGACATGGCCCGGCCGGTCCAGCGCCGGCGACCAGGCGAAGGTTCCGGACGCGAAGACGAGGGCGCCGGACGGCGCGCGGTACAGCGAGGTCTCCTGGTGGCGGACCGTTCCCTCACTGTCCTGGTACGGCGAGTGGGCCAGCAGGATGCGGCGCTGGTGCTCGGGGAGCGTGGTGCGCGGGAAGTACCGGTCGGCCTCACCCGCGACCAGGCCGGGAAGCTCGTCGCCCTCACCGGCGCCTGTCGCCTCCCACAGCCAGTGGTCGGCGTTCCGCACGATCAGGGGGTGCGGCTCGGGGACCCGGCCCGCGTACTGGATGCCGAGCAGCTGCTGCTCCGCCCGGTCGATCTCCCGCCAGAGCGCGGGCTTTCCTGGACCCCGCCGCTTGCGGCAGGTCAGAAGCCGCTCGGGTACGCCGGAGGGCGACGGGCCGAGCTCGACCTGCCAGTACATGGTGTTGGCGGAGAGGAAGACGAGCGAGGTGCCGTTGTCGCGGGCGCGCTCGGCGGTACGGCGCATGGGGACCGACCAGTACTCGTCGTGGCCGGGGAAGACCAGTCCGCGGTACCGGCTGGGGTCGATGCGGCCCGCGTGCAGATCGCGGGAGTCGGCATAGGCGAGGTCGTAGCCGTACCGCTCGGCCCAGCGGATGAAATCGTAGGCGTGGCCGACGTGCAGGGGCAGGCCGGCGCCGGCGTACGGGCGGTCGAAGGAGACCGTGGCGGCGGCGTCCTGCTCGCCGAGCAGCCGGCCCTCCTCGTCCCAGGCGTGATAGAGGCTGGCGCCCGTACGGCCGTCCTCGGGATAGAGGTTGTACGCCTGCCAGGTGATGTCCGGGAGAAGAAGCAGCAGGTCCGCCGGGCGGTCGTCGCGGACCGTGAAGGGGATGTGGGAGCGGTAGCCGTCGACGGTGGTGAGCACCGCGACATACGCGCCGATCGCCCAGTACGACGGGATCTGCAGCCGCCAGGAGAGCCACCAGTGGTGGCAGGAGACCGTCCGGTCGGCGGCGAGCGGGGCCGGCTGCACGATGCCGGCGAGACGCGGGCTCGTGGTGATCTTGGCGGCGCCGTCGCCCGCGTAGTGCCCGATGCGATAGATGTCGACCGAGAACTGCTGCGGAGGGTCCACCGTGATGTGGAAGTCGATCGCCTCGCCGGGCGTCGCTGCGCCGGTGGACACAAAGCCCTTGATCTGGCGGTGGACGTCGTCGGCGGTACGGGGGCCGCGGGCGCTCCTGCCGCGGTCGGGGTCCGCGTACCAGGGGACCACCTGGCCCGTGTCGCCGAAGTAGTGCTCGCTGCCGCGGAGCCAGGGCAGGGGGCCCTGCCCGAAGGGGTCCGACACCGCATGGGCGAGCGCGCCCGATTCCCACCGCCGGATCTGCTCCGCCCCCATGCCGCGCCCTCCCTCGATGCCCCCGGGACCACTGTGCGGCGCCGATTGGTCAGCGCCGGTCCCAGCACATCACATAACGCACGCGGTCCGTCACCCTTCGTCGCCGATTGTTGCCTGGGGTGAGCTTTTTCCGAGGGATGAGTCCCGGCCGAGCGGCTACACCAGACGGACCGGCTTCTCCGGTCGCACGCCCAGGGTGCGCATCCAGGTGCGCAGCGGGTTCGCGTCACCGTCCTCCGTGAGGCTGAGGACGCGGGTCGTGAGGTCCGCGCAGCGTTCGCCGCGGACCAGGAGTGCCGGGCCGTCGAGCCAGTCCAGGCCGGGGGCGGCACCCGCGGTGTCGACCGCCGCACAGCAGACCATCGCGGTCACATGGTCGGCGAGCAGCTCGCGGCCCGTCCGCGGCGGCTGCAGCGGGAAGAGCGGCAGCGGGTCGGGGCCCCAGCTGCTCAGCGCGTCGCCCGGGCTCTTGGCGACGGGCGGCACCGCCGCCTCCTCGCGGGACACCTCCGCGGTGATCCCGGCGGCGAGATGGTCGCCGGTGTCGGACCCGCGGCCGGACAGATGGTCCATCACCCGGGCGAGCGTCGGGCCGTCCGGGCCCGCCGACTGCGGTACACCCAGGCCGTCGAGGACCCGGTGCAGCCTGGCCGCTTCCGTACGCCACTTACGGTCGACGACCTCTTCGGGGTACTGCTGCCAGTCCACCGGGGCCCACTCGGGGCCGGTGTCCGCGGGCCCGCCGTGGAACAGGCGGGCGGCCAGCAGCGAGGCGGCCTCGTCGATGGTGCCCGGCTCCTCGAGCAGGTCGCAGGCGGGCCGCTCGCCCAGCCGGGAGGTGAAGCCCTCCGCGAGGCGGTCGCGGCGGGAGAGTTCGGTGAGGGCGGACACCACGCCGGCGTCCAGCCGGGACGGCCAGCGGCCCATGCGCCAGGCGGGCAGCGCGACCCTGGTCAGCAGCCGGTCCCAGCCCGCGTAGGCGAGGCCGACCTGCTCCTGGGCGACGATCCGCAGACCGTAGTCCACAGCCTGTGCGCACTCGGAGGCGGCGGCGGCCACTCCGCGCTCCATCTCGCCCGCGTGCGCCTGACAGCTGTGCAGCATCACCCGGGCGACCCGGCCGACGAAGCCGAGCGCCGCACCGCGTATCAGCCCCTGCCCGGGGCTCCCGCCGACCCCGACCGCGGCGTCCAGACCGCGGACGAAGCGGCGGGCCGCGGCTATGTCGGGCTGCGCGGACGGGGCTGTCCCGGCGACCACCGGCGCGAGCAGGGCCCGCAGCTCGGCGACCCGCATCCACCAAAGGAAGGGCGAACCGATGACCAGCACGGGCGCCTCGGTCGTGCGCCGTCTGCGTCCGCCGCGTATCGCATGGGCCGGGTGCGTACGGTCCTCGAGCCAGCTGTCGCAGTCGGGGGTGAGCGCCAGCGCGGAGGGCGCGGGCACATCGAGACGCTCGGACAGATCTCTGACCAGCCTGTACAGATCGGGGGCGGCACGCTCGGACAGCTCGACCGTGGGACTGAGCGCCGGGCTCGCCCTGACGATGACGGCCGCGACCGCCGCGGCGAGCAGGAGAACCACCACCGCGAGGCTCGCGAGGGACCAGCGGGCCGCGGCCCAACCGCCGCCGCTCATATGGCCGGTGGCCTCACCGGCGAAGAGCACGACAGCGACGGCCGCGGGCAGCAGCGCGACGGCCAGCGCCCTGCCGCGGATGCGGAGCACGGCCAGCGCACGCGAGCGCGCGGCCTGGGCCCCGATCGACTCACCGGTACCGGTATCGGACACGGTCGGTTCTCACCCCCTCTGCCCTGCGACGGTGTGGGTCACTCCCCCACTGTGGCACCCGCCAGTGACATCGCAATGCCGGTGGGCCAAGTGCCGGAACGCTTGCGCCGCACCATAGTTGGGGCTTCGGCAGGCGTCATCCGGATGGCTCACCCGTCACCCGATGGAATGGCTCTGGGCAAAGGTGATGACGGAAGGACGGGGCTAGGGGTTCACTCTCCCGCGACCTTGCGCGCGATGTCGGTGCGGTGGTGCGAGCCGTCCAGACGGATCCTGGCCACCGCGCTGTAGGCGCGTTCACGCGCCTGGCGGAGGTCCTTGCCGGTCGCGGTCACGGAGAGCACCCGGCCGCCGGCGCTGACGACGGCGTCGCCGTCCCGCTGGGTTCCGGCGTGCAGAACGTAGGCGTCGGGCGCATCCTTGGCCGCGACCTCGTCCAGCCCCTCGATCGGGTCGCCGGTACGCGGGGTGTCGGGGTAGTTGTGCGAGGCGACGACCACGGTCACGGCGGCCTCGTCGCGCCAGCGCAGCGGCGGCTGGATGTCGAGAGTGCCGTTGGCGGCATGCAGCAGCACGCCCGCGAGCGGGGTCCGGAGGCGGGCGAGGACCACCTGGGTCTCCGGGTCGCCGAAGCGCGCGTTGAACTCGATGACGCGTACGCCACGGCTGGTGATCGCCAGACCCGCGTACAGCAGCCCGGAGAACGGGGTGCCGCGGCGGCGCAGCTCGTCGACCGTGGGCTGGAGGACGGTCTCCATGACCTCGTCGACCAGCTTGGGGTCGGCCCAGGGGAGCGGGGAGTACGCGCCCATGCCACCGGTGTTGGGGCCTTCGTCGCCGTCGAGCGCGCGCTTGAAGTCCTGTGCGGGAGTCAGCGGTACGACGGTCGTGCCGTCGGTGATCGCGAAGAGGGAGACCTCCGGGCCGTCGAGGAACTCCTCGATGACCACGCGGCCGCAGGCGACCGCGTGCTCGCGGGCGGCGGCGATGTCGGGGGTGACGACGACGCCCTTGCCGGCGGCGAGGCCGTCGTCCTTCACGACGTAGGGAGCGCCGAAGGCGTCGAGGGCCTCGTCGATCTCCTCGGCGGTCGTGCACACATAGCTGCGGGCCGTGGGTACCGCGGCCGCCGCCATGACGGCCTTGGCGAAGGCCTTGGAGCCCTCCAGCTCGGCCGCCTCGCGGGAGGGGCCGAAGCACGGGATGCCCGCCGCGCGCACGGCGTCCGCGACCCCGGCGACCAGCGGCGCCTCCGGGCCGACGACGACGAGCTCGGCCGCCAGCTCGGTGGCGAGCCGGGCCACGGCTTCGCCGTTCAGTGCGTCGACCGGGTGCAGCTCGGCGACCTCGCCGATGCCGGCGTTGCCCGGCGCGCAGTGCACAGCGGTGACGTCGGGGTCGAGGGAGAGAGAGCGGCACAGGGCGTGTTCGCGGGCGCCGCCGCCGATGACAAGGACCTTCACGGCAGCCAGCCTAACCGCCGGGCCCGCCTCGTCCTGTACGGGCCTCCGAAGGCACCCTCCCTATTCGTTCGTGTATTCCTCCACCACCGTGGCGCCGAGCTCGCGGACGATCAGGTCGTGGCCCGAGAGGGCGGAGTCGACCAGATCGGGGTCGTCGTCCTCGGGCACGTCGTCCTCGATGGAGACGGACGGCGGGCTGTGGTGCGCGGGGGCGGTGTTGCGCGGGGGCTCGTCGGACGGGGCGGCCCGGCCCGGGCGGGAGGCCGGCGGGGCGGACTGGGGTGCGGGGGCCGGGCTCTGGGAGGCGGGTGCGGGCTGCGGGGGGCGTGCGCCGAAGCCGGTGGAGGGGGGCTGGGTGCCGCCCGGGCCGGGGCCTCCGCTGCTCGGGCCGCCGTGGCTGCCGCCGCCGGAGCCCGGTCCGCCGGAGCCGCCCGAGGGGTCGACGATCGCCTCGACCTTCCACTGCACGTTGAACTGCTCGGAGAGCGCCTGCTTGAGCACGTCCTCACTGCCGCTGGTCGCGAAGTTGTCCCGGGCGCCTGCGTTGATGAAGCCGAGCTGGAGGGTGGTGCCGTCGAAGCCCGCCACCTGGGCGTTCTGGCTGAGCAGGATCCAGGTGAAGCGCCGGCGGTTCTTCACGGCCTCCAGGATGTCCGGCCACATGTTCCGGACCTGCCCGGCGCCCCCTGCCATGCCGGGGGCGGGCGCCGGGGCCGCCGGGGCGGGTGCCTGAGCGGGGGCGGCCGTGGGCGTGGACCGGGCCGGGGCCGGGCCGGCGCCCGGGGCCTGCGCGGTGGGCCAGCCGCCGGGGCGGCGTCCGGCCTCGGGGGCGGGTGCGGGTGCGGCGGTGGGTGCGGGCGTGGCGGTGGGCCAGGCGCCGGGGCGGGACCCGGCGGACGGCTGGGGCTGCGGCTCCGGGGGCGCGACCTGCTCCGGAGCAGGTTCGGGGGCCGGTGCCGGAGCCGGAGGGGTCTCGTCCCCCGGCGTCGAACGCGTAGCCGCACGCGCCGCTGCCGGTCCCCCGCCGGGCTGCACGGACTGCCCGGGCATGTGCGGCTCGGCCTCGGGTCCGGGGATGTATCCCATGGCGGGTCCGGGACCGCTCGCCGAGAACGTCGCCCCCCGCTCCAGCCGTTCCAGCCTCGCCTGCACCGACCGCTCGTCGTCGAAGGCGGCGGGCAGCAGCACCCGCGCGCAGATCAACTCCAGCTGCAGCCGCGGCGAGGTCGCGCCACGCATCTCGGTGAGCCCCGTGTTGACGAGATCCGCCGCCCTGCTCAGCTCGGCCGCGCCGAAGACGGACGCCTGCGCCTGCATCCGCTCGACCACATCGGCCGGGGCGTCGATCAGGCCCTTGCCCGCAGCGTCCGGCACGGCCGCAAGGATCACCAGGTCACGCAGCCGCTCCAGCAGATCGGCCACGAAGCGCCGCGGGTCGTTGCCAGCCTCGATCACCCGGTCCACGACCTCGAAGGCCGCGGCCCCGTCACCCGACGCGAAGGCGTCCACGACCGAGTCGAGCAACGACCCGTCCGTGTACCCGAGGAGGCCGGTGGCCATGGCGTATGTCACACCGTCCTCGGCCGCACCGGCGAGCAGCTGGTCCATCACGGACATCGAGTCACGCACGGACCCGCCACCGGCGCGCACGACGAGCGGCAGCACACCGTCGGCGACGGGGATCTTCTCCCTGCCGCACACCTCGCCGAGGTAGTCGCGCAGCGTCCCCGGGGGCACCAGCCGGAACGGGTAGTGGTGCGTACGCGACCGGATCGTGCCGATGACCTTCTCCGGCTCGGTGGTCGCGAAGATGAACTTGAGATGCTCCGGCGGCTCCTCGACGACCTTCAGCAGAGCGTTGAAGCCCTGCGGGGTGACCATGTGGGCCTCGTCGATGATGTAGATCTTGTACCGGCTGCTCGCCGGTCCGAAGAAGGCCTTCTCGCGAAGATCACGGGCGTCGTCCACACCACCGTGGGACGCGGCGTCGATCTCGATGACGTCGATCGAACCCGGCCCGTTCCTCGCGAGATCGCGGCAGGACTGGCACTCGCCACAGGGCGTCGGCGTGGGACCCTGCTCACAGTTGAGGCAGCGCGCGAGGATGCGTGCACTGGTCGTCTTGCCGCAGCCGCGCGGCCCGCTGAACAGGTACGCGTGATTGACCCGGTTGTTCCGCAGGGCCTGCTGCAGCGGGTCAGTGACATGCTCCTGCCCGATGACCTCGGCGAACGACTCGGGGCGATAGCGGCGGTACAGCGCAAGGGACGACACGCATACGAGGTTATCGGGGCCCACTGACATGCGTCGCCGCCCTCGTCCCCCACAACGCAAGACGCCCCCCACGCACCCGCCAGAGCCGACCTACCCTTGCTGCCTTCCGGCCCTGGGGGAGTTCAGTCAGATAGCGCCACGTGAGGGGCTGCGCCCAGGTTACCCGATGCCCGGCACTGCTCCGACCCCCGGGGGAGCACCCGCTCCGGGGCCGGAGGAAGGGGTTCGCGAGCACTCCTCAACGTCTTGTATTGTTTGCGGCGGAGGATTCGCCTAGTGGCCTAGGGCGCACGCTTGGAAAGCGTGTTGGGGGCAACCCCTCACGAGTTCGAATCTCGTATCCTCCGCCATTGCTCTCACCGGGCAATACGTCGAAGGGCCCCACCGCAAGGTGGGGCCCTTCGGCGTTGTCCGTCCAGGTCGCCCGCGGTCCACCTGGTGGCGCGGCCCTGACCTGCGGAGATGAGGCAGGCGGAGCGAGCACCGGAGGCGCGCACACCGACGCCCCGTCCCTTCACTGGCGACTCGTGTTCCGGAGGGGGACGCTGGACAAAGGGGGCAAGGTGATTGGAAGGCATCCCATGGCCCGGACCAGCACGGACAAGCAGACCCACACGCCCTTCCTCTCCCGCCCCAGGGTCCGCCGCGCCATACCGTTCGCCGTGATCACCGCGATCGCGTTGATCTTCATCTTCGAGAACCGCGCGAGCACCGAGATCCGCCTGCTCATTCCCGAGGTCACCATGCCGCTGTGGGTTGCCCTGTTGATCGCCTGGGGCCTCGGCGTCCTTGCCTGCGTCTTCGGTCTGCGCCGACGCAACAAGTCCGTGAAGTAGTGCGGGCGAGCCACGGGTGGGTGCGGCCGGCTCTCCACCCGACCCTGTGCGGGCCGTCCGGCACGTGACTCGCGTCCGTCGCGGCTTCCGTCTCAATCGGCCTTGGGCAGCGGCCCGTTGGCGATCCTGCAGGCTCCCGGGAAATCCCGGACGCGGCCCAGGAGGCCTCAGCCCTCTGCCAGTACCGCCCTGATCACGTGCCGGGCGTTGTCCGCCATCGTCGGGTTCGTCATCCGGTGGTCCGGCAGCGCGATCAGCGCCTGCGAGAGTGTCCGGCCCCGGCCGCGCCTCCAGCTCGCGTCGTCGACGCCGAGCGCATCGCGGAAGAGCTCCCGCGCATCCGCCGGCAGCAGATTCCACGCCGGGAACAGATCGCAGGCCGGATCGCCCATGCCCATGCACCCGAAGTCGATCACCGAGGTAAGCCTGCCGGCGTCCACCAGCAGATTGCCCGGCATCAGATCGGCGTGCAGCCACACCGGCGGCCCGTCCCATTCCGGGGCCCGCAGCGCGTCCTCCCACACGGCGGTCACGGCGTCGCAGTCGACGCCCTCCTCCGGAATCCCTCGCAGTTCCTCGATCGCCGCCCGGGTCGACGCGTCGAGCGAGGCGACCGGCCCGCCCCGGTGGGCCACCGGCGCCCCCGGCAGGGTGATGCTCCGCATCGCCGCCACGAACCCGGCGAGATCCCCTGCCAGCAGCGCGGGTTCGCTCAGCGCCCCCGCCTCGGGGTTCTCCCCCGTCAGCCAGCGGTACACCGACCACGGCCACGGATACCCCTCGGCAGGCTCCCCGGCGCCGAGCACCTCGGGTACGGCCGTGGGCAGCAAGGGAGGGAAGTGAGGCAGCCACTTCTGCTCCAGCGACACATCACTGACTCCGCCCTTCACCAACGGCAGCCGTACGACCATGTCGTCGCCCAGCCGGTACATGGCGTTGACCGTCCCCCCGGACGGAAACCGCTCCACCGCCAGCCCCGCCCACTGCGGGAACTGCCCGGCGACCAACCGCCGTACGAGGTCGTCGTCGACGGGGTGAAGTCCGGAGTGCGACTGCCCTGTGTCCATGGGGCGCCATCCGACCGCCGGACACCGACGAGCGTCAAACTCTTTTCCGAATGTCCGGGCAGTGTGGCCGCATTGACCCAGCCCGCTCGACGGCTACGGCGGCAAGTCTCGCGCCGGACTTCGCGTGTGGATGAGCGCCGATGCCTCAACAGGCGCACTCTGGAGTCAGGGGTGCGCGAAGGAGCAGGCCATGAGCAGACTCCACCGCAGTCGTCAGCAGCAGGACCCGGCAGCACCGGCCTGGGGGCCGCGTGCCGCGCCGGATGTGCCGCAGGCTCCGCCGACCGGTCGTGCGGATCGGGTGGACACCGCGCCCGCCCTGCCGCCGAGGAAGCGCCGCATGGTCTTCTTCTGGGTGTTCCTCGCCGTGCAGATCATCTTCCTCATCTGGCTCATCTCCGGCATCGCGACCGCCGGCGGTACGCCGGACAGCTGCTCGGGACTCACCGGCGACGACCTCCAGTTCTGCAAGGACGCCGGCGATCTCGGAACCACGATCGGCGCGGGGCTGATCGTCGGGCTGTGGGCCGCCGTGGACTTCGTCCTCGCCGTGAGCTACGCGATCTACAGACTCTCGCGGAGGTAGCCGCACGGGGAATCGTGGACCGCTGAAGCACCGGGCGGCGATCGCCTTCGATCCGCTCCCACTCGTAGCCGTCTCCCGCAAGGGAATCAACTGCTCAGGCTGCAGGCCGCGTTCTGCCCCAGGACCTGCTCGCCCTGGCGCACGGCCCGGATCCCGCCTGTTCACAAGGCACTTCGGGCGGGAACCGCGGCGGGCCGCGGCCGGTTTTCACCGGTCGCGGCCCGCCGTCCTCGGCGCCTGCTCAGACCACCAACTCCTCAGCGGGCTCCGGCTTTGTCGGCGTCTGCGGCGTGGACCTGCGCTCACCCATCAGTACGAACGCCAGCACCGCCGCCGCCAACACCCCTGCCGCGCCGAGGAAAAAGCTCGCGGACATCGCGTCCGTGAAGGCGTCGCGCGCCGTGTTCAGCAGGGCCGTGTCCTTCGTCGTTCCGGCCACGGCGAGCGCGTCGCCGATGGACTTGTGAGCCTCCTCCGGCGTCGAGTCCGGCATCGAGGCGGTGTAGGTGCTCGACAGCACCGCTCCCATGACGGCCACACCGAGCGCCGCGCCCGCCTGCTGGATCGTGTCGTTCAGGGCCGATCCGACGCCCGCGTGCTCGGTGGGGACCGCTCCCATCAGGGCCGCGATGGCCGCCGGCATCGCGAGGCCGCCTCCCGCGCCCATCAGCAGCATCGCGGCCGTGAGCATTCCGAAGCCGTCGCCCGGGGAGAGCGTCGCCAGCACGCCGAAGCCTGCCGCGATGACCACCAGGCCGATGACCGCCATGGTCCGGTTACCGGCCTTCTGCGTCAGCGACGCGCCGATGGTGTTGAAGAGCAGCGTGGCCACGGCGAGCGGGGTGAAGGCGAGGCCCGTCTCGGTGGGCGAGTACTCGAGGACGAACTGCAGGAACTGGGTCAGCACCAGCATCAGACCGCCGTTGGCGAAGGTCAGCAGCACGAGCGAGAAGCTGGACCCGGTGAAGACGCGGTCGCGGAACAGCGAGAGCGGGACCATCGGGGACGAGGTGTGGGTCTCCCAGTACGCGAATCCGCCCAGGCTCAGCACGGTCACGGCCAGCGAGGCCAGGGTGTTCGGGTGGGTGAGGCCGTCCTTCGGCAGTTCGATGATCGTCCAGACCAGGGCGACCATGCCGGTCATGGAGAGGACCATGCCCAGTGGATCGGCCTTGCGCCAGGGGCCCTTGGACTCCGGCATCAGCACCATGGCCGCGACGATCGCCAGCAGGGCGATCGGGATGTTGATCAGGAACACCGCGCCCCACCAGAACTCGGCGATCAGCGCACCGCCGAGGACCGGACCGCCGACCAGGCCCACCATGGCCACGGCGCTCCAGGCTGCGATCGCCTTGGGGCGCTCGGCCTCGTCGAAGACGGTGATGAGGATCGACAGCGTGCTCGGCATCACCAACGCACCGCCGACGCCCATCAGCACACGGGCGAGGATCAGTTGGCCCGGACTCTCGGCGATCGTTGCCAGGACCGACGCGGCTCCGAAGAGCGCCAGGCCGATGATCATCACCTTCCGCCGCCCGAAGCGGTCGGAGAGGCTGCCCGAGGTGAGCAGCAGGCCGGCGAAGACCAGCATGTACGAGTCGATGATCCACTGAATGTCCTGGGCGCTCGCCTTCAGGTCCTCGGCGATGGGCGGGACCGCGACGGTCAGCACCATGTTGTCGATGACCAGCACCAGGGTGCTGAGGCAGAGCACGATCAGGATGAGCCAGCGCTTCGGGTGGCGCCCTGTCGTCTCCATCGTCCGTTCCGTCTCCATCGTCAGACCTTTCGGCAGTTCGCTTACGTACAACGTTCGCTACGCCGAACACTGTACGGAGACCGAACAGTGTTCGCAAGCCCGTACGCTGTTCGCGTTGGGCTATCCTGAGCCGCGCGACGAAGAAGGAGACCGGATGTCAGCCGAGAAGCAGCCGATCCCATCGGTATGGACCCGCCCGCAGCGACAGCGACGGGAGCAGCCCGCGCTGAGCCGGGACCAGATCGTCTCCGTGGCTCTCGAACTCCTGGACTCCGAGGGCCTCGACGCCCTGAGCATGCGCAAACTCGGCACCCGGCTGAACGCCGGCGCCGCCTCGATGTACACGCATGTCGCCAACAAGGACGAGCTGATCGAGCTGGTCGTGGACGAGGTCTACGGGGAGATCGAGGTGCCGTCCGCAGGCGATCCGGCGGACTGGCGCGCGGCGACCGTCCGATGCGCCCACAGCATCCGGTCGACGTTCCTTCGCCACCCGTGGATCGTCTCCGTGCTGGGCGCTGCGGGTGTGGCGCATCTGGGGCCGAACCTGATCCGCCTGTCCGAGTCACTGCTCACGGTGCTCGAGGAGGGCGGCTTCCCCCTGGAGGCCGCCGAGCAGGCCATGACGACGGTCTTCGCGTACGTCGTCGGGATGTCCACCAGCGAGGCGGCGTGGCTGACGATGCTCGCCCGCAGCGGCCAGAGCGAGCAGGAGTGGACCGAACACCTCTGGCCCGCCGCCGAACAGGCGGTTCAGGAGTACCCGCGGATGCGCAGGCTGTACGCGGCACTGCGGGGGCACGACGCGAGCGGCAACCGCAACGACGGCTTCGCCGACGGCCTCGACTGCGTCCTCGACGGTCTGGAGTCCCGGCTCGCCCGCGCGGCGACGAACTGACCCGGGGCGCCCCGTCGCCACCAGACTGGCGGCGGGCCCGGGGCGGAGAGATCATCGGGGAATGAGCCCCACGATTCATCTCGCCCAGCAGCCCGAGGCCGACGAGTTGCTCGGCCGCAGTCCGCTCGCCGCGCTGGTCGGCATGCTGCTCGACCAGCAGGTCCCCATGGAATGGGCGTTCTCCGGCCCGTACACCATCGCGCAGCGCATGGGCTCCGACGACCTGGACGCCGCCGCGATCGCCGCGTACGACCCCGATGCCTTCGCCGAGCTGCTGAAGCAGAAGCCCGCGGTGCACCGCTATCCGGGGAGCATGGCCAAGCGGGTGCAGACGCTGTGCCAGTTCCTGGTCGACGAGTACGACGGGGATGCGAGCGCCGTGTGGCGCGAGGTGGGCTCCGGCGCGGAGCTGCTGGACCGGCTGAAGGCGCTGCCCGGTTTCGGCGAGCAGAAGGCGAAGATCTTTCTGGCGCTGCTGGGCAAGCAGTTCGCCGTACGTCCGGACGGCTGGCGGGAGGCGGCGGGTGCGTACGGCGAGCAGGGGTCCTACCGTTCGGCGGCCGACATCACCGGCCCCGAATCGCTGGCCAAGGTGCGTGCGTTCAAGCAGGAGACCAAGGCCGCGGCCAAGGCGGCGAAGGGAGGCTGATTCTCGGCGTGTTGAAGCGGATCGATCCCCTCCTGGTGTCAATGAGATGAAATGCGACGTGACTTGGGGCACATCCGTTCCCAGAAGTGCCGGGCGTCGCTAACTTCCCTTGAACCCTGTCCACACCGGGAAGGATCTCTGTGAAGGCATCCCGTCGCAGAGCCGTGGCCACGATGGCCGCCGCCGCACTCGCGACCCCGCTCCTGCTGGCATCCGCGTCCCCCTCCGTCGCCCAGCGCCAGGACCCTGGCGACCAGGCGACGAAGAAGGCGTCGAAGCTGGCGCAGAAGCTCGTCGGCAAGGCGTCCGCCAAGGACGCCTACAAGCATTTGGAGAAGTTCCAGCAGATAGCCGACACCACCGGAGGCCACCGGGCCGCCGGCACCCTGGGACACGACGCGTCCGCCGCGTACGTCTACCAGCAGATGAAGAAGTACGGCTACGACGTCTCGTACGAGCAGTTCGACTTCATCTACACCGAGACGCAGGCCGAGAAGCTCTCGGTCGTCTCGCCCGCGCCGCGTGACGTCAAGATCACGGCGATGACGTACACCAAGTCCACCCCGGCGGGCGGCATCAAGGCCGATCTGGCCGCCGTACCGGTCGACGAGACCACCGGCTGCGAGCCCGCCGACTACGCCTCCGGGACGTTCACCGGGAAGATCGCGCTCATCAAGCGCGGCGGCTGCACCTTCGGCGAGAAGCAGGCCGCTGCGGCGGGTGCCGGCGCGGTCGGCGCGATCGTCTACAACAACACCGACGGCGCGCTCTCCGGCACCCTCGGCGACGTGGCCACCGGCAAGATCCCGACCGGCGGCATCACGCAGGCGGACGGCGAGAAGTTCGTCGCCGACCTGGCCAAGGGGCCGGTGAACCTCTCCTTCGAGGTCCGCCAGCTGCAGCAGAAGCGGACCACGAACAACGTCATCGCGGAGACCCGCACGGGCAACGCGGCGAACACCGTGATGTTCGGCTCGCACCTCGACTCGGTGACCGCGGGACCGGGCATCAACGACAACGGCTCCGGCTCGGCCGGCCTGCTCGAGGTCGCCCAGGAGCTGGCCAAGGCGGAGAAGCGCCCGCCCAACAAGGTCCGCTTCGCCTGGTGGTCGGCCGAGGAGAACGGCCTGCTCGGCTCCGAGGCCTATGTCGCCGGTCTGAGCGATCTCGGAAAGAAGGAGATCAAGCTCTACCTGAACTTCGACATGATCGCCTCGCCGAACTACGGGCTCTTCGTCTACGACGGCGACGACTCCGACGGCGTCGGCTCGGGCCCCGGCCCCGCGGGCTCGGCACAGCTGGAGCGCGACATCAACCAGTACCTCGACAAGCGCCGCACCCCGCACGAGGGCACGGACTTCACGGGCCGCTCGGACTACGGCCCGTTCATCGAGGTCGGCATACCCTCGGGCGGCACGTTCACGGGCGCCGAGGGCGTCAAGACCCCGTCGCAGGCGGCGAAGTTCGGTGGCACGGCGGGTGTCGCGTACGACCCGAACTACCACGCCAAGGGCGACACCCTCGACAACATCAACATGAAGGCGTTCACCGTCAACATCGGTGTCATCGCCAATGCGGTGGGCACGTACGCCCACGACCTGAGCTCGCTCCGCAAGCCGGTCGTCACCGTCCCGACGGACGGCGGCACCGGCAGCGGTGGTGGCCTCCACGACGGTCACGAGGTGACCGAGTAGCACCCTGAGCGCACCTCGGCCGTCGGCTCGGAAACCCCGACCGGCGGCCGAGGGCGCGCAGGCTCAGCGTCTGCGGCGCGCCGTGCCGAAGAGCGAGCGGGAGATCTCGCGGCCCAGCTGCGTGCCCACCGAACGCGCCAGGGAGCCGAAGATCCCGCTGCCCACCTGTTGCGCCTGCGAGCGGCTCCTACTGCGCGGCTCGGCCTTCTCCGCCTTCTCGGCCTTCTCGGCCTTCTCGGCCTCCTTGGCGGCTTCCGCCTCCCGGGCCGCCTTTTCGGCCGCTTCCTCGGCCGCATGCTGCTCGGCCGTCAGCTTCTCGTACGCCGACTCGCGGTCGACGGCCTCGGCGAACCGCGAGTGGAGCGGCGACGCCTTCACCGCCGCGTCCAGCGTCGCCGCGTCGATGGGCCCCATCAGCGACTGGGGTGCCCGCAGCCGGGTCACCGCGACCGGGGTCGGTGCGCCCTTGTCGCTCAGCACGGTGATCACCGCCTCGCCCGTGCCGAGGCCCGTGAGCACCTCTTCCAGGTCGTACGGCGAGTTCGGGAAGGTCTTCACCGTCGCCTTCAGCGCCTTCGCGTCGTCCGGGGTGAACGCGCGCAGCGCGTGCTGCACCCGGTTGCCCAGCTGGGCCAGTACGTCGGACGGCACGTCCTTGGGAGTCTGCGTCACGAAGAACACGCCGACTCCTTTCGAGCGAATCAGCCGCACGGTCTGGGTGATCGACTCCAGGAACGCCTTCGACGCCCCGCTGAACAGCAGATGCGCCTCGTCGAAGAAGAAGACCAGCTTCGGCTTCTCCACGTCACCGACCTCGGGCAGATCGCCGAAGAGGTCCGCGAGCAGCCACATCAGGAACGTCGAGAACAGCTGCGGCTTGTCCTGCACCGCGGGCAGCTCCAGTACGGACACCAGCCCCCGACCGTCCGGGGCCGTGCGCAGCAGCTCGCTCGTCTCGAACTCCGGCTCCCCGAAGAACCCGCCCGCTCCCTGCTGCTCGAAGGCCGTGATCGACCGCAGGATGACGCCCGCCGTCGCGGTCGACAGACCCCCGATGTTCTTCAGCTCCGCCTTGCCGGTGTCGGACACCAGGAACGCGACCACGGCCCGCAGATCCTTCAGGTCGACCAGCTCCAGGCCCTTGGAGTCCGCGTAGTGGAAGATCAGCCCGAGTGACTGCTCCTGCGTCTGGTTGAGCTGGAGCACCTTGGACAGCAGCATCGGGCCGAAGCTGGTGACGGTCGCCCGCACGGGGATGCCGGCACCGATGCCGCCGAGCCCGTAGAACTCGCAGGGGAAGCCCTTGGCCTCCCACTCCTGGCCCACCTGACCGGACCGCTCCCGGACCCTGGGGCTGTCCTGGCCGGGCGCCGAGATGCCGGAGACGTCGCCCTTGATGTCGGCGAGGAAGACGGGCACGCCGTTCGCCGAGAGCTGCTCGGCGATCAGCTGCAGCGTCTTGGTCTTGCCCGTGCCGGTCGCGCCGGCGACCAGACCGTGCCGGTTGAGCATCGTCAGCGGAATGCGGATCGGCGCGCCCGGCAGACACTGGCCGTCCCAGAGGAGGGCGCCCAGATCGAGCGCCGCGCCGGAGACGGCGTATCCGGCGGCGATTTCCTGCGCAGGCTGAGGCACGCTCTCGGCCATGGGTGACCTCTGATTTTCCGTTATGCGGGATTTTGCCCAGGATCGCACTCGGCCGTCATAGCTGCGCCCGGAGCCGCTTGCCCGGTAGGCTTTCCGTGTGATCTTCAAGCGCATCGGTAACGGGCGGCCCTATCCCGACCACGGCCGGGAAAGCACCCGGCAGTGGGCGGACGTGGCGCCGCGCCCGGTCCGCCTCGATCAGCTCGTGACCACCAAGGGCCAGCTGGATCTCGAAACGCTGCTCGCCGAGGACTCCACGTTCTACGGCGATCTCTTCGCGCACGTCGTGAAGTGGCAGGGCGACCTCTATCTGGAGGACGGTCTGCACCGCGCCGTGCGTGCCGCGCTGCAGCAGCGCCAGGTGCTGCATGCCCGCGTTCTCGAGCTGGGCTGAGCCCGGACCCGGCCTCCGACGGCCCGCCGGGGGTGCGTCCCCCGCGTCGTCGACTGACCCTTTCGGGGTCTTTCGGGGACCGTACGGACGCAATCGGTTGATCATTTAGTAGGCACGGACACCGGGTCGCACTACGCTGCGCTCATGAGCATGCTGACTCCCCCCGGCATGGGCGGAAAGTACCGCATCACGGGCGCCAAATACCCGCGGATGCGACGCCCTCGCCACCGCCGCAGGATCGTAACGGCAGTCGTTGCCGCGGTGGTCGCCCTCGGGCTCGCCGGGTGGGGAACGCTGCAGCTCATCGACGTCTTCACGGACGACGGGAAGAAGACGACGGCGAGCCGCCGGACGGACTGCAAGCCCGCGCCGGAGGCCTCCGCCGCGGCGCCCGTGGCACTGAAGCCCGGCCAGATCAGGGTGAACGTCTACAACGCCACTCCGCGGGCCGGTCTGGCCAAGTCGGCGGCCGACGAACTGAAGAAACGGGGCTTTGCCATCGGCAAGGTGGGCAACGCACCACCGGCCTATGACAAGAAGGTCCCGGGGACCGGGCTTCTGCTCGGCGCGGCGACGGCGACCAAGGGGCCGTTCTCGGTCCTGGGCACCCAGCTGCGGGGCGCGGCGACGAAGACCGACACCCGCAAGACGGCGGACGTGGACTTGATCCTGGGCACGGCGTTCACCGCACTCACCGCCAAGCCGGACGCCGACCAGGCACTCGCGACGCTGGCGAAGCCCGCGCCGGCGGCCGCCGGAAAGTGCTGAAGGGGCCCCGCGCGAGCGAGACCCCTCCGGCAGTCGACAGGTCCTAGTCCACCGCTCCGTACATGCGGTCACCCGCGTCGCCGAGGCCCGGGACGATGTAGCCGTGGTCGTTCAGGCGCTCGTCCACCGAGGCCGTGACGACCGTGACCGGGGCGCCCGCGAGTTCGCGCTCCATCACCTCGACGCCTTCCGGCGCGGCCAGCAGCACGACCGCGGTCACATCGTCGGCACCGCGCTTGATCAGCTCGCGGATGGCCGCGACCAGCGTGCCGCCGGTGGCCAGCATCGGGTCGAGCACGTACACCTGGCGGCCGGAGAGGTCCTCCGGCATCCGGGTCGCATACGTCGACGCCTCGAGCGTCTCCTCGTTGCGGATCATCCCGAGGAAGCCCACCTCGGCCGTCGGCAACAGCCGCACCATGCCGTCGAGCATGCCGAGGCCGGCCCGCAGGATCGGCACCACCAGGGGCCGCGGGTACGACAGCTTCACGCCCGTCGTCCCGGTCACCGGGGTCTCGATGTCCACCTGCTCGGTGCGCACATCCCGGGTGGCCTCGTAGGCGAGCAGAGTGACCAGCTCGTCGGCGAGGCGCCGGAAGGTCGGGGAGTCGGTGCGCTTGTCGCGCAGCGTGGTGAGTTTGTGCGCCACCAGCGGGTGGTCGACGACGTGGATCCGCATGAGGGCAACAGTAGCCCGGGCTCGCATCAAGGAAGGTTTCGGAGGGAAGGTGGAGGGGATCCCCCCAGGCCGCAGGGCCGAGGGGAAGACGGATCCAGCCGTGGGGTGGTGTGGCCGATGCGGGAGCCCGAACGCGAGCAGAGCGACATGCCGGGCGAGAGCGAAGCGCAGCGCAGGCGCCGCCGCGCCCAGTTCCTGCGGGAGCTCAACGAGGCCAAGGCCCTGCGGGACCGGGTACAGCCCCGGCGGGCCAGGGCGGCACGGATGCGTCAGCAGATGCGTATGCGCACCTTCCGCTGGTGACGGTTCCCTGCAAATGACCATGGGAAGTACCGCTCCGGAAGAACTGATGGCCGACGCAACGACGGAAGACCTCTCGCAAAGCGCAGGTTTCTGCCACGATTCCGAGTGGGCGGAGCACGCTCCAGCGCACCGCCGGTCGTCACACCTCTGATCAGTGGGAGAGTCACGGTGTACTTCGCCGCACTGCTCGCGCGCACTCAAGACGGGTGGGAAGCGAGCGACACAGAGCTCGACGATGTGGAGACGCTGTCGGATCTGACCGACCTGGCACGTGAGGCCTCGGTGGACGAGGACACGGTGCTCGTCTTCATTGAGCAGGAGGACGCCTGGTTCGGCGTCGTACGGGTGGAGGGCGAGGAGGACCCTCGTATCTTCGTCTCGGACGCGGCTGCGGCCGCACGCTCCTCGTACGGGGAGATCCTCACCAACGAACTGCTCGGCGGGGACGATGACGACCCGGCCGACGATCTCGACACCCTGGACCTCGACGGCACGGAGGACGGAGAGCCGGACGAGGACGACGAAGACGAGGACGGCGCAGCTCCGGACACGGCCGCCGAGACGGTTCCCGCGGGACCGGTCGGCGACCGCGACATCCTCGTGGACCTCGGGCTGTCGGAGAAGGAGCTGCTGGCTCTGGACACGGACGCCCTGCCGGAGATCGCGGAGGCCCTGGGCGCCTCCGAAATGCTGGAGACCGTCCGCTAGTGACGGGAGCCGCATCCGATCGTGCACCTGCCGGTCCCGGACCCGACCCGGTCCGCGACCCGTGGGCGCCGCCGATGCGGCTCGCTCTCGCAGAGGCCGAGCGCGCGGCACTGTCCGGCGATGTGCCGGTCGGCGCCGTCGTGCTGGGTCCGGACGGCGCTGTGCTCGCCGCCGGGCACAACGAACGTGAGCTCACGGGCGACCCGACGGCGCACGCCGAGGTACTGGCGATCCGCCGGGCCGCGGAACGGCTCGGCAGCTGGCGGCTGACCGGCTGCACGCTGGTCGTCACCCTCGAGCCGTGCACCATGTGCGCGGGCGCGATCGTGCAGTCACGGGTGGACCGGGTGGTCTACGGCGCCCGCGACGAGAAGGCCGGCGCGGCGGGTTCGCTGTGGGACGTCGTACGGGACCGGCGGCTCAACCACCGGCCCGAAGTCGTCCTCGGAGTGCTCGAGCAGGAGTGCGCTCAGCTGCTGACGGCCTTCTTCCGGGACCGCTGAGGGCGGCTCCCCGTTATCGATTTCAGAGCACGGCCCACCGTGGGCTAAGCTCTCTCCCGGTAGCGTGTCCGAGCGGCCGAAGGAGCTCGCCTCGAAAGCGAGTGTGGCGCAAGTCACCGAGGGTTCAAATCCCTCCGCTACCGCTCTTCACGAAAGGGCCCGGCGCAATGCGCCGGGCCCTTTTGCCTGCGCCGACGCCGGGTTGAGGACACCGCGATCAACGGGGCCCTTGGTTATCAAGGGGCTCGGTTAGACTCACGCGACTCCGTGATCGGAGCTGTGCGGACCAGGGGAAATTCAGGAGAGGCAAGGGCCGATGGTGCAAACGAAGAAGATCGCTCTCTACGTGGTCGTCGTCTTCGTGCTGTACACGATCATCACCTCCCCGGCCAAGGCCGCCGACCTGGTCCAGATAGGCTTCGAGGGCATATCGAGCGCCGCTCAGAGCGTCGGTGAGTTCATGACCGAGATCGTCAACTAGGCCCCAGCGAGGAGTGCCCGCGTGATCCGCCACCTGGTCCTGTTCAAGCTCAACGAGGGCGTCGGACGCGACGAGCCCCGGGTCGTCGCCGGCGTGAAGGCCTTCCAGGAGCTCGACGGGCTCGTGCCCGAGCTGGAGTTCTGGGAGTGCGCCTGGAACATCACCGACCGGCCCATCGCGTACGACTTCGCCATCAACTCCGCCGTCACCGACCGCGATGCGTTGAAGCGGTACATCGAGCATCCGGCCCATCAGGCGGCCGCCGGACAGTGGCGCGAGTTCGCCACCTGGGTGATCGCCGACTACGAGTTCTGATCCGCCCCGCTTTCCCTGCCTCTCGCCCCCTGGGCGGGGGGCTTTTTGAGGTTTAGAACACAACCTATCGTCAACACGGCGTTATCGGGTGCTTGCACACAGTGGACATGTCTTGTGATGCTATGACCGCTTTTGACGGATGAGTTGACCGTAGTTGACCGCAAAACCGTAGTTGACCACAAAGGGGTGGCGTGACCGTGCCAGCCAGTACAGCGCCTCAGGTGCCGCCCCAGAACGAGCGGCCCGACGACCCGCCGCCCGCCGGCGCGCGGCCACAGAGCAGAGGCGCGGACACCCGCGCCCTCACCCAGGTCCTCTTCGGCGAGCTCAAGGAGCTCGAGCCGGGCACCGCCGAGCACACCCGGGTGCGCGGGGCACTGATCGAGGCGAATCTGCCGCTCGTCCGCTACGCGGCCGCCCGCTTCCGCTCCCGCAACGAGCCGATGGAGGACGTCGTCCAGGTCGGCACGATCGGGCTCATCAACGCGATCGACCGCTTCGACCCGGACCGCGGGGTGCAGTTCCCGACGTTCGCGATGCCCACGGTGATCGGCGAGATCAAACGATACTTCAGGGACAACGTACGGACCGTCCATGTGCCGCGGCGGCTGCACGAGCTGTGGGTGCAGGTCAACGGCGCCACCGAGGACCTGACGACGGCTCACGGCCGCACCCCGACCACCGGCGAGATCGCCGAGCGGCTGAAGATCGGCGAGGACGAGGTGCTCGCCTGCATCGAGGCGGGCCGTTCGTACCACGCCACGTCACTGGAGGCGGCCCAGGAGGGCGACGGGCTGCCGGGCCTGCTCGACCGTCTGGGTTACGAGGATCCCGCACTGGCCGGCGTGGAGCACCGGGACCTCGTACGGCATCTCCTCGTACAACTGCCCGAGAGGGAACAGCGGATCCTCATGCTCCGCTACTACAGCAATCTGACGCAGTCACAGATCAGCCAGGAACTGGGCGTCTCCCAGATGCATGTGTCAAGGCTTCTGGCACGCAGCTTCGCCCGATTGCGATCCGCAAACAGGATCGAAGCGTAGCCGGAACGGGTATACCCCGCTCGGGCGCTTTCCATCGGATCAACTTCCGTACACCCCCTGCTTGCTGGGAAGTTTGGGCCGATAGTTGTCGACATGTCACTTCAGCGTGTTGCCGACATGTGACATTCTGCCGGAGACGCGTTTGCCGCAGCCTCGCCGCCGGTATTCAGGTGGAGGCTGCGTTCCTCCGTTGGTCGCGGCCACCGCGACCGTCCGCGACCTCAAGGGGGTGGCATGTCCGCAGAACAGGGCAGCTCGAAGGTGCTTACGCTCACAAAGAGCGCTCCCGCACCTGTCACGCCTGACAGCTCGGAGGCCATCGACACCCGTACGCTCTCCCGGTCCTTGTTCCTGCGGCTCCGGGTCCTGGATTCCGAGGGGACCGGCGACACCCCGGAGCGCACGTATGTGCGTGACACCCTCATCGAGCTCAACCTCCCCCTGGTGCGCTACGCGGCGGCCCGCTTCCGCAGCCGCAACGAACCGATGGAGGACATCGTCCAGGTCGGCACGATCGGCCTGATCAAGGCGATCGACCGGTTCGACTGCGAACGGGGCGTGGAATTCCCGACGTTCGCGATGCCGACGGTCGTGGGCGAGATCAAGCGCTTCTTCCGTGACACCTCCTGGTCGGTGCGGGTGCCGCGCCGGCTCCAGGAGCTGCGGCTCGCGCTGACCAAGGCCAGCGACGAGCTGGCGCAGCGCCTGGACCGCTCCCCGACCGTTCCCGAACTCGCCGCCGTGCTCGGGGTCTCGGAGGAGGACGTCGTCGACGGCCTCGCCGTCGGGAACGCCTACACGGCCTCCTCGCTGGACTCGCCGTCCCCCGAGGACGACGGCGGCGAGGGATCCCTGGCGGACCGTCTGGGCTACGAGGACTCGGCGCTGGAGGGCGTGGAGTACCGCGAGTCCCTCAAGCCGCTGCTGGCCAAACTCCCGCCCCGTGAACGGCAGATCATCATGCTGCGGTTCTTCGCGAACATGACGCAGTCGCAGATCGGCGAGGAGGTCGGCATCTCGCAGATGCATGTCTCGCGACTGCTGACCCGCACGCTCGCGCAGCTGCGGGAAGGTCTGATCTCCGACTGAGCCGGCGGCCGTCGCCTCCGTCCCGCAGCGGGGTTCCTTCTTGACGGTGTGTCAGACACACTGTCGCGATGCGACGACGTCAGGGAACGGCTCTCGCGGCGGCGGTGCTCTGCCTCGGCGGGGCGCTGACCGCCTGCGGCGGCGGCGACGGCAACGGGTACGCGGCGGTCGGCGCCGCCGGACCGGGACCCGAGGCGGCTCCCACGGCCGGGGTCCCGCCGCAGGGCGAGGTCGTGCTCACGCCGCTGGACGGCGAGAAGCCGTCCGTCGGCCCTGCTCCGTCCGACGGTCCGTCCGCGGCACCGTCGGCCGGTGGCACGGCGGCCGGCGAGGCGGCACCGGGCACTCCGCAGCGGCCGGGTGCCGGCGGCGCGGGAGGCGTTGGGGGCGGGTCCGGTGGTTCCTCGGGCGGATCCGGCGCAGGTCCGGGCTCATCGGGCACAGGCGCCCCGGCCCCCGGACCCTCGGGCGGCGCTCCCACCACACCCGGCACCCCGCCAGCCGAGCCCGGCCCGGAACCCCCACCGGGCCCCGCCGTCCTGACACTCGGCGAGCCGGTCCGCACGGCCCTGGACAAGCGCTGGTGCGAAAAGGTCACCGTGGAGATCCGCAACACCGGCGGCTCGCCCGCGACGTCGGGCACGGTCACGTTCGCGACGCACATCATCGGCGCGCTCGGCATCGACTGGGCGACCATCCGGTCGGATCAGCCGCTGCCCGCACCCATCACCGTCGGATCGGTACGCAAGCACGCGTACACCGTGTGCGTGGACGCCTGGCGGGTGCCGCTGGGCATGCGCATCGAGACCCAGGACGTCACGGTCACCTGGAAGTGACGGGCGACGACCACCGGGGCGGGCGACGTACCGGGTGGAGAAGAGCCGGAGGATCAGCCCAGTGCGAGCCAGGCCACCGCGCCGAGGATCGCCACGACGGCGATGACGCCGACGATCAGCCCGACCTTCGGACCCGACCGGGCGGGAGCCGCCGGCTGCCGGCCCTGCGGCGCGCCCTCGTCGACGAACGCGCGGAACATCTGGGTGCTGCCCGCCGGGTCGTAGTTGCCCTCGGGGCCCTGACCTTGGGGAGCGTGGGGGTTGTGTGCCATGGGGCAGGACCCTAGCGAACCCCCGTGCCCGGCCCAACCCCGGGCGGGCAGCGGATCTCCTCCCGACGGCGTCATGACCGGTGGCATGCGAAGCCTTTGGACTTCCTTTACTCCTGCAACCCTCGTTTTCATTTGCCTGTAGCAACCAACCGCTTCTATGGTTGCCCTAAGCAACAAGATATTGGGGAGGGCGTCGGCCATGGCCGCACACAGCCAGTACGCGGAACTGGCCCGACAGCTCAGCGCCATCGGCGCCGTGAAACGCGGCCTCGCGCGGATGCTTCCCGCCGAGTGCCCGTCCGGCACGGCCGCCGTCCTGACCCTGCTGGACCGGCACGGCGAGATGCGGCTGAGCCGGCTCGCCGAGCTGCTGGCTGTCGACATGTCGGTGACCAGCCGGCACGTCGGCCACGCCGCAGAGCGCGGCTGGATCGAACGGTCCCCCGACCCGGGCGACAAGCGCTCCCGCATCCTGCGGCTGACCCCTGCCGGGCTGGACATGCTCGAGGAGCTCGCCCGGCGGACGACCGACATGTTCGCCCGTCACCTCGAGGACTGGTCCGACGACGACGTCGGGCAGCTCGTCGTGATGCTGGCCCGCCTGCGCGACTCCTTCGGAGACTGCCGGGCGCTCCGCCACGAGGACGCAGCAGACCCGTACTCCCGTACACCCGCATGACGAAACGTAAGAAAAGGATGCACATGGCTACGACCACACCGACCGGTGTGCGGGGCGGCCACGCCAAGCACGGCGCTCATGGCGCCGCCGACGGGGCGCCCATGTCCCACCGGCAGATCATGGAGGCGCTGTCCGGGCTGCTGCTCGGCATGTTCGTCGCCATCCTGTCGTCCACGATCGTCTCCAACGCCCTGCCGGAGATCATCACCGACCTCGACGGCGGACAGAGCGCCTACACCTGGGTGGTCACGGCGTCGCTCCTGTCGATGACCGCGACCACCCCGCTGTGGGGCAAGCTCGCGGACCTGGTCAGCAAGAAGCTGCTGGTCCAGATAGCGCTGATCATCTATGTCGCGGGCTCGGTGGTGGCCGGCCTGTCCCAGAACACCGGCATGCTCATCGCGTGCCGTGTCGTCCAGGGCATCGGCGTCGGCGGTCTCACCGCCCTCGCCCAGATCATCATGGCCGCGATGATCGCCCCGCGTGAGCGGGGCCGGTACAGCGGCTACCTCGGCGCCACCTTCGCTGTCGCAACGGTCGGCGGCCCGCTGCTCGGCGGTGTCATCACCGACACCGAGTGGCTCGGCTGGCGCTGGTGCTTCTACGTCGGCGTGCCGTTCGCGATCATCGCGCTGATCGTGCTCCAGAAGACCCTGAAGCTGCCGGTCGTCAAGCGCCGGGTGAAGGTCGACTGGGCCGGTGCGTTCTTCATCAGCGCCGCCGTCTCCGTGCTGCTGCTCTGGGTGACCTTCGCGGGCGACAAGTACGACTGGGTGTCCTGGCAGACGTACGCCATGGTCGGCGGAGCGATCGCGCTCGGACTGCTCTTCCTGCTCATCGAGTCCAGGGCGAGCGAGCCGATCATCCCGCTGCGGCTCTTCCGCAACCGCACCATCACGCTGGCCTCGCTGGCCTCGCTCTTCGTCGGCGTCGCCATGTTCGCCGGCACCGTCTTCTTCAGCCAGTACTTCCAGCTGGCACGCGACAAGTCACCGACGATGTCCGGCGTCATGACCATCCCGATGATCGCGGGCCTGTTCGTCTCCTCCACGGTCTCCGGTCAGGTCATCACCAAGACGGGCCGCTGGAAGGCATGGCTGGTCAGTGGCGGTGTGCTGGTGACGGCGGGCCTGGGCCTGCTCGGCACGATGCGGTACGACACGGAGTACTGGCACATCGGCGTCTTCATGGCCGTCCTGGGTCTCGGCCTCGGCATGATGATGCAGAACCTGGTCCTGTGCACGCAGAACCAGGTCGACCCGCAGGACCTCGGCTCCGCCTCGTCCGTCGTCACGTTCTTCCGCTCGCTGGGCGGTGCGATCGGCGTCTCGGCGCTGGGCGCGGTGCTCGCGAACCGGGTGACGCACTACGTCAAGGACGGACTCACCGAGCTCGGCCCGCAGGGCGCGGCGCTGGGCAACGGCGGTACGGGCGGCGGCGGCATCCCCGACCTGGACAAGCTGCCCGCCCCCATCCGCACGGTGATGGAGAGCGCGTACGGCCACGGTGTCGGTGACGTCTTCCTCTACTCGGCGCCGTTCGCGCTGCTCGCCTTCGTGGTGACCCTGTTCATCAAGGAGGTCGCGCTGAAGAGCCACTCGACGCACGAGGTGCCGGAGCCCACCGAGACGGCGGAGCTGCCGCTCACGGCCGAGACACCGGTGGCGGTCGCCGCTCCGGTCGGCCCCTCCGTGCACGGTGTCGTGCGCGGGAACGAGGGCGCGGCCGTGCCCGGGGCGGCGGTCACCCTGATCTCCCCGACCGGCCGGCAGCTCGGCCGGTCCGTCGCCCGGTCCGACGGCGGGTACGCGCTGGACTCACCCGGCGCGGGGACGTACGTCCTGATCGCCTCGGCCGACGGCTTCCAGCCGCAGGCGTCCACGGTGGTCGTCGGCGACGAGCCGCTGGTGCTCGATGTGCTGCTCTCCGGGACGAGCGGTCTCGCCGGAGTCGTGCGGGCCGCCGACGGCGGTGCGCCGGTCGAGGGCGCCATGGTCGTGGTGACCGATGTCCGCGGCGATGTGCTGGCCACCGGAAAGAGCGCCGAGCAGGGCGAGTTCGCCTTCGGGGAACTGGTTCCGGGTGCGGTGACGGTCGCGGTGAACGCGTCCGGGTACCGGCCGCTGGCTCTCCCGGTGGACATCGGCAGCCAGGGTGTGACCCGCGTCGAGGCGGTCCTGCAGGCGGGCGCACTGGTCCGTGGCACGGTCCGCGGCGGCCCGGCCCACCAGCCGCTGGCCGACGCCCGGGTGACCCTCGTGGACGCCGCGGGCAATGTGGTCGCCACCTCGACGACCGGGGACGACGGGGCGTACGCCTTCGCCGACCTGGACGCGGGGGAGTACACGGTCATCGCGACCGGCTACCCGCCGGTGGCCGGGGCGCTGACGGTCGCCGGCCGCGGAGTGGACGACCACGACATCGAACTCGTCCACCCGGGCGAGTAGTTGAGACCCCCGGGGCGCGTCCTGTAGCGGAGGCGCGGTCCCGGGGCCGGGGCGGCAGGCAGGGGACGGCCTGCCGCCCCGGCGATTCATCGGAGAGGAAACGGGATGGGACTGCGCGCACAGGTACGGACGCGGGACGGCTGGGCCGTCCGGCACGCGATCGTGACCGTGACCGACACGGCCGGCGCACAGGTGCTGCGGGAGAGCGCGGACGACGACGGCACCGTGAGTTCGGCGGCCGCGCTCGCGCCCGGCGCGTACACCGTCGTCGTCACGGCGCTCGGCTACGCACCGGCCGCCTCGACCGCGATGGTCACCGCGAGCGGGCGGGCCGAGGTCGGCACGGTGCTGCTGGCCCGCCAGGGCGGCGCCGAACTGCCGCCGCCAGGCGTCTGGTCCATCGATCCCGCGCACTCGTCGGTCGGCGCGGTCGCCCAGCACCTGGGGATCTCCTCGGTGAGCGGCCGGTTCACCGACTTCGGCGGCCGGATCGAGATCGCGGAGGACCCCGGCGCCTCGCGCGTCGAGGCGGTGATCCAGGCGGCCACCATCGACACCGGCAACGGCCTGCGGGACAAGCACCTGCGCTCGCCGGACTTCCTGGACGTCGAGGCGCACCCGCACATCACCTACCGGAGCCAGGGCCTGACCCCCGCCGGGACGGACCGCTGGACGGTGCACGGCGCGCTGTCCCTGCACGGGGTCGTACGCGACGTCGACCTGGATCTGACCTGCCTGGGCATCGGACCCGACCCGTGGGGCGGCCTGCGCGCGGCCTTCCGTGCGACGGCCGAACTGCACCGCGAGGACTTCGCGATGCACTACAACCAGGTCGTCCAGGCGGGCATCTCGGCGATCGGCACCACACTGAAGGTGGAGCTCACGATCCAGGCGGTCCAGGGTGAGTCGCTGCCCGGCATCTGAGGATTAGGCTGCCGCGCATGGCACCCAACATCGCCACCAACACCACGGTGGGACTCGACGAGTTGCTGGAGTTCGTACGCCCCCGGCACCGGGCGATCCTGCTGACGGCCCGCGCGGACGGATCACCACAGGGCTCCCCGCTGACCTGCGGCGTCGACGACTCGGGCCGCATCGTGATCTCCACGTACCCCGAGCGCGCAAAGACCCGCAACGCGAAGCGGAACCCGCGGGTGAGCGTGATCGTCCTGTCGGACGACTGGAACGGACCCTGGGTCCAGATCGACGGCGACGCCGAGGTGATCGACTCCCCGGACTCGGTCGAACCGCTCGTCGAGTACTTCCGCAACATCTCGGGGGAGCACCCGGACTGGGCCGAGTACCGCGAGGCGATGGTCCAGCAGGGCAAGTCGATCCTCCGCATCACCCCGGCCCGCTGGGGCCCGATCGCCACGGGCGGCTTCCCGGCACGACTGGCCTAGCTCACGGGGACGGAGCAACGCCCCGAACCGGACCGGGGATCAGGACGCGCGAGCGACCATCGCCTCGATGCCCGCGACGAGCAGTTCCAGCGCGAAGCCGAAATCCCGCTCCCGCATGTCCGCCACCGTGTCCCCGCCCCGCGCCTCCATCAGTTCCGAAGCGTTCGCGAACGTCTCGGAGAAGTCGGGCTGCTCGCTGATCGAACCCATCGCCTGGCGGAAGTACTCGTCCTGGCTCATCCCGGCGGCGGCGCACCGCTGGATGAAGTGACCCTCGATCGTGCCGAATCCGTACACGAACTGGAACACCGCGGACAGCCCGCCCATCTGGCCGTGCGGCGGCAGGCCGGTGTTCCGCATGACCTGCTGGACCGCCAGCGAGAACCGCAGCGAGTTCGGGCCGATGTTCAGGAACGTACCGATGAGAGCCGACACCCACGGATGCCGCACCAGCACCGTCCGGTACTCCAACGCCAGTTCGCGCAGCTGCTCGCGCCACGCGGATTCGGCCGTGACGTCGGGGACGCGGACCTCGCCGAACACCGAGTCCAGCGCCAGTTCCAGCAGGTCGTCCTTGGTGTCCACGTACCAGTAGACCGACATCGCGGTGACGTCGAGCTCCGCGGCCAGCCGGCGCATGGAGAACTTCGCCGCGCCCTCGGAGTCCAGCAGCCGCACCGTCGCGTCGATGATCCTCTCGCGGTCCAGGCCGGCGGGCTGGCCGGATTTGCGGCCACGGTCGGCCTTGCCCTCCAGCCACACACTGGTCCGCGCGGGACCCTTCGCGCGGTCGGCCGCACTCACCATCGCGCCATCCTCCTCGCCTCGCCCGGTCACGATGCTATGCCGCTGTGCGCAGGGAGTCTGCCCGCTCCGCCCGCCGCAGCAGCATCGCGGCCAGCAGCCCGCCCGCCAGCACCGCCACCGCGCCGACCAGCTGACTTGTCTCGAGACCGGAGGCGAAGGCGTCCGAGATCCGCTCCCGCTCCCCTGCGTCGTGTGCGGCCGCCAGGGCGGCGGGCAGTGAGGCCGCCCCCACGACGGTCGGTACCAGCGCGGCGAAGCGGGAGTTCAGTACCGCGCCGAGGACGGCGACCCCGAGGCCGTTGCCGAACTCGGCGAGGGTGCCGTTGATCCCCGCCCCCACGCCCGCCTTCTCCGGCGGTATCGCGCTCATGATCGCGTTGGCCATCGCGGGCATGGACAGCGAGACTCCGGCGCCCATCGCCACCAGGCCCAGCAGCATGCCGCCGTACGCGTCGCCGCCGAGCACCGCGATCGCCGCGAGACCGCCCGACACCAGGGTCATACCGACCGCGATCGTGCCCGGCGTGCCCAGCCTCGGCAGCAGCCGGGCGGCGACACCGCTCAGGTTGAGCACCACGACGGTCAGCGCCAGCGGGGCGGTGCGCAGTCCGGCGTCCAGCGGGCCGTACCCGAGCACGAACTGCAGATGCTGCGTGAGCAGGAACAGCGAGCCGCCCATGCCGAAGGCGACGAGGATTGCGCCCGCGACCGCCCCGATGAAGCGCTGGTTGCGGAAGAAGTGCATGTCGAGCATCGGGTAGGGGATCCGCAGCTCCCACAGGACGAAGGCGCCGAGCACCGTCAGGCCGATCGCGGCCGACGCCAGGACCTGCGACGAGGTCCAGCCGTGCCCGGGCCCGGAGATGATCGCGTACACCACGGCGGTCATGCCGATGGTCGAGAGGACCGCGCCGAGCAGGTCCGGCCGATCCCCCTGCGGGTTCTTCGACTCCGGTACGAGGGCCACGACCGCGAACAGTCCGATCGCCGCCACCGGGATGTTGACCAGGAAGATCGCGCCCCACCAGAAGCGGTCGAGCACGACCCCGCCGATCAGCGGACCGGCCGCGAATCCGAGGGAGCTGACGGTGGACCAGAGGCCGATCGCCTTGACGCGCTCGGTGTCGTCGAAGATCTGGACGACGACGGCGAGGATCGTGGTCATCAGCAGGGCTCCGCCCACGCCCATGCCGGCGCGGGCGGCGATCAGCTGCGCCGAGGACTGGGCGAGACCGGCCGCGAGCGAGCCGATGCCGAACAGTGCGAGACCCGCGACCAGCATCTTCTTGCGGCCGTAGCGGTCGGCCGCGTTGCCCGCGGTGAGCAGCAGCCCCGACTGGACCAGCGAGTACGCGTTGATCATCCACTGGATGTCGGCGGTGGAGGCGTCGAGCTCCCGGGTCAGGGAGGGGATCGCGACGCTCAGGACGGTGTTGTCGAGCAGCACGGTGAGCTGGGCGAGACAGATGACGCCGAGGATCAGCCAGCGCTGCGGGTGGCGGCCCGGGGCCGTTGCGGTTTCGGCGGCCGTCGCCGTCATGGCACTCCTTGTACGGTGTACGGGAACTGTCCCGTACACCGTACAAGAATCTCCCTTACGCTGTATAGCTGGTTACTTCTCCTCGGTCAGGTCGTACAGCGTCGTGCCGCCCACGGTCACCGCGGTGAAGGTGGACTCGACCCACGAGGCGATCGTGGAGCTGGTGTTCCCGCCCGGTCCGCCGCCGCTTCCCCCACCGATGAAGTAGTGGATCCGCCCGTCGGCGACGTACTGCCGGAACTGCGCCAGGGTCGGGGACGGGTCGCTGCCGTTGAAGCCGCCGATGGCCATCACGGGCTCACCGGTGGCGAGTTGATAGCCGGCGGCGTTCTGGGAGCCGATGGCAGCAGCGGCCCAGGTGTACTCGTCGGCGTTCTGCTCGACCTTTGCCTCGACGGCGGGGTCGACGGCGGCGCCGTTCAGGAGACCGCTCATGCCGCCTCCGCCGCCCTCGCGTCCGGTGGGCCCACCGCCGGGCCCCTGCCCCTGTGCGGGTGCCTGGCCCTGTGCCGGGGCCTGGCCCCGGGACGGAGCCCCGTCCGGGGCGCCGTTCGGAGGCTGTGCCGTTCCGCCGCCCGGACCGCCCTGTCGCGCCTGACCCTGCTGGCCCATGCCCTGTCGGCCGGGCTGCTGCATCCGGCCGTCGCCACCGCCGGGACCACCGCCGCCGGGACCACCGCCCGGACCACCACCGCCCGGACCACCGCGCATCGACGCCGGACCCGCGGTCACGATGGAGCCGGTGTGGCCCTCGTTCACCGTGGTGAGGGAGTACGCGACCGGTCCGGCGAGAGACGCCGCGATCGCCACCGTCACGGCCAGGAAGGCCGGTCGACGTCCCGCACGCCCCGCGAGCACCAGCCCCAGCGCACCCGCCAGACCGCCGATCAGGACAGCCCAGCGCAGCCACGGCAGATGGTCGGGAGTCCGGCCCAGCAAGGTGTACGACCACACCGCAGTCACCGCCACTGTCCCGGCCAGCGCCGCCGACGCCGCGACCGAGCGCCGCTCCTCCCACAGCACGGTCGCGCCCATGCCGACCAGCGCCGCGATGTACGGAGCCAGCGCCACCGTGTAGTACTCGTGGAAGATCCCGGCCATGAAGCTGAAGATCCCCACGGTCATCAGCAGCGAGCCGCCCCACACCAGGAACGCCGCTCGGGCCGTGTCCGCCCGCCGCCAGAGCTGTCCGGCACGGAAGACACCACCGGCCCGCCAGGTGACCACGAGCCCGGCGACGAGCAGCAGCAGAGCCGCGGGCAGCAGCCAGGAGATCTGGCCACCGATGCTCTCGTTGAACATCCGGCCGATGCCGCTCTCGCCCCAACGGCCGCCACCGCCACCGCCGCCACGGCCACCGCCTCCGACGCTGCCGGTCTCCTCCCCGTTGATCCGGCCGAGTCCGTTGTAGCCGAACGTGAGCTCCAGGAAGCTGTTGTTCTGCGAGCCGCCGATGTACGGGCGCGACGACGCCGGCCACAGCTCGACGATCGCCACCCACCAGCCGCCCGCCACCACCACGGCCAGCCCCGCGAGGGCCAGTTGCCCCAGCCTGCGCCGCACGGTCGTCGGCGCGCAGACGGCGTACACCAGCGCCAGCGGCGGCAGGATCAGGAACGCCTGCAGGGTCTTGGTCAGGAACGCGAACCCGATCGCGACGCCCGCCCAGAGCAGCCACTTCGTGCGTGCGGCCTCCAGCGCGCGCAGCACGCAGTAGACGGCGACCGTCATCAGCAGCGCGAGCAGCGCGTCCGGGTTGTTGAAGCGGAACATCAGCGCGGCGACCGGCGTCACGGCCAGCACAGCGCCGGCGATCATCCCAGCAGCTGGGGTGAAGCGCCGCCGCACGGCCGCGTAGACCACGGCGACCGTGCCGATCCCCATCAGCACCTCGGGCAGCAGGATCTGCCAGGACCCGAGCCCGAAGAGGCGCACCGACAGGGCCATCGGCCACAGCGCGGCCGGCGGCTTGTCGACGGTGATGGAGTTCGCGGCGTCGGACGAACCGAAGAAGAAGGCCTTCCAGCTCTCGCTGCCGGCCTGGGCGGCGGCGGAGTAGAAGGAGTTGGCGTAACCGGACGCACTCAGGTTGTAGAGGTAGAGCGCCGCGGTGACGAGCAGCAGGCCGAGGAACGCGGGCCGTACCCAGGGTGCGTCCTCCGCCCGTCCACGCCACAGCCGGGAAGCCCCCTGCCTTCGGTGAGCGGGTCCGGCCACCGGTGGTGCCGTGGGGAAGGTTCCCGGCGGACCGGCCGCGGGATGTGCGTGTCCGTCTCGGGCCAGGGTCATCGCGCAGTCCTCGAATCGTCGTCCTGCGGGAGCGCGCGCAGCTGCACGGTCGCGTCCCAGGAATGGTCAGCCGGAAAAGGGCCGGTGGCTCCCGGCGCCGGGGTCCGGGGGGTGAAGGCGTCGAACTCCCTGTTGTGGTCGGCCGGTTCGCCGCCGCCTGCCGCGGACGGCTCGCGCCGGTCCGGGAACACCCACGCCCGGAAGAGCAGGAACCGCAGCACCGTCGCCGCCAGGTTCGCCGCGATCAGTACCGCCAGTTCCGTGCCGTGCGAGGCGTTCCCCGCGGCCGTGTCGAGGGCCGCCAGCGAACCGCTCGTCAGCGCGAGTCCGATGCCGAACACCACAAGGCCCTGCGCCTGATGACGTACGGCGCGGTCCCGTCCGCGCACCCCGAAGGTGAAGCGTCTGTTCGCCGCCGTGTTGGCGACCGCCGACAGCAGCAGCGCGCCCGCGTTGGCCGACTGCGGTCCGACGCCCAGCCGGAAGCCGGAATACAGCAGCAGATACAGCAGTGTGGAGAGGGCGCCCACCGCACAGAAGCCGACCAGCTGGCGGGCAAGTCCGCCCGGCACCCCGCTCAGCTGCCGGTCCCGCGGATCGTCACCGAACGGCCGGGCCAGCCGGTCCAGCGGCAGCGCGCCCACCGCGAGCGCCCTGCCCACCCGCCAGACGCCTTTGAGGTCCTCGGTCGCCGTACTCACGATGTGCACGGTCGAGTCGGGGTCGTCGACCCAGTCGACCGGCACCTCATGAATGCGCAGGCCCGCGCGCTCGGCGAGCACCAGCAGCTCCGTGTCGAAGAACCAGCCGGTGTCCTCGACCATCGGCAGCAGCCGCTCGGCCACCTCGCGCCGTATCGCCTTGAACCCGCACTGCGCGTCGGAGAAGCGGGCGGCGAGCGAGCCGCGCAGGATCAGGTTGTACGCGCGCGAGATGAACTCCCGTTTCGGCCCGCGCACCACCCGCGACGAGCGCGCCAGGCGCGACCCGATCGCCAGGTCGGAGTGCCCGGAGATCAGGGGCGCGACCAGCGGCAGCAGCGCGTTGAGGTCGGTGGACAGATCCACGTCCATGTACGCGAGTACCGGCGCGTCCGAGTGCGACCAGACGGTCCGCAGCGCGCGCCCCCGCCCCTTCGCCTCCAGCCGGTGCGACCGCACCTCGGGGAACGTGCCCGCGAGCCGGGCCGCCACCTGCGGTGTGCCGTCGGTGCTCGCGTTGTCCGCGACGGTGATGCGGAAGCCGTACGGGAAGGTCCGTACAAGGTGCTCGTGCAGTCGCCGCACACAACTCTCGAGGTCGGCCTCCTCGTTGTGGACCGGAACCACGACATCGAGTACGGGCGGTCCGGCCGTGTGGGCGAGCAGATGCTCCCGGGCCGGCAGGGTCCCCCTGGGGGTGTCGGTTCGCATGGAACGACACTCGGCGGGCGCGCTGTCACGGCTGTGTGATGCGCCTGTGCCCTGTCTGTGAGCCGTGCTCGGAGCCGGCAGCGGTGGTGTCCCAGGCGGGCAGCTCCACGCCGAACACGGTGCGTCCGGGCGCGGAACTCACGCCCACCCGGCCGCCGTGCGCGCCGACCACCGCGTCCACGATCGCCAGCCCCAGACCGGTGGAACCGGCGTTGCGGGACCGGGACGCGTCACCGCGCGCGAACCGCTCGAAGATGCGCGGAAGCAGCGTGGGCGGGATGCCCGGCCCGTCGTCCTCGATCTCCAGCACGACGGTCGCCCCGGCGCCGCGCACCCGGGCGACGACCGTGGTGCCGGGCGGTGTGTGCGTGCGGGCGTTCGCCAGCAGATTGACCAGGACCTGATGCAGCCGGGCCCCGTCGCCCCGTACCGTCACGGGTTCCGCCGGCAGTTCGAGCCGCCACCTGTGCTCCTGCCCCGCCGCGCGGGCATCGCTGACGGCATCCACGACCAGCGGGGAGAGATCCGTGCTCTCGTACGAGAGCGGCCGTCCCGCGTCCAGCCGTGCCAGCAGCAGCAGATCCTCGACCAACCCGGTCATCCGGGTCGCCTCGGCCTCGATCCGGCCCAGCGCGTGCCGGGTGTCCGGGTCGACGTGGCCACGGCCACGGCGGGTGAGCTCGGCGTAGCCGCGGATGGAGGCCAGCGGCGTACGCAGCTCATGGCTGGCGTCCGCGACGAACTGCCGTACCCGCGTCTCGCTCTGCTGCCGCACGGTGAGCGCCGAACCGACGTGCCCCAGCATGCGGTTGAGAGCGGCGCCCACCTGCCCGACCTCGGTCCGCGGGTCGGCCTCGCCGGCCGGTACCCGCTCGAGCAGCGCCACCTCGCCACTGTGCAGGGGCAGTTCGGAGACCCGGGTGGCGGTGGCGGCGACCCGGCGCAGCGGACGCAGCGCCACTCCGACGAGAACGGTGCCGGTGATCCCGGCGGCGATCAGCCCCGCGGCAGCCACGCAGATCTCGACGACGACGAGGGTGCCCAGGGCGTCCTCGACCTCGGCCGCCGGAATGCCGACGAGGACGGTGCGACCGGCATCCGTGCGCACGGTGGTCACGCGGTAGCCGCCCAGCCCCGGCAGCTCGGCATCGTGCACCTTGCCGTCGGCGGGCACGTCGGCGAGCGCGCTCCGCTGCGCCTCGTTCAACGGCTCGGTGGCGTTCTCCGGTTCGCCCGGTTCGGTGTCCTCCACGGTCCGGCCGGCGTCGGCGACAGTACCGTCCGCGACCACGCCCCCGACCGTGCCGAACGGCTGGCCGCCCCCGCCGAGAAAGGCCAGCGGAGGGCGAGGGAGCGTACCCGGCGGCTGTCGCTGTGCCCGGTCGGCGATCCCGTGCAGCTGATCGTCGAGCTTGCCGTACATATAGCTGTCGAACGCGATCGTCGTGACGGTCCCGATCACCGCCGCGACCACCGCGATCAGTGCCACCGCGGAGACCACCAGCCGCGTCCGCAGCGACCATCTGCGTCCCCGCACGACGAGCACTACTCCCCGGGCTTGATCAGATAGCCGGCGCCGCGCCGGGTGTGGATCATCGGCGACCGGCCGGCATCGATCTTCTTGCGCAGATACGAGACATACAGCTCGACGACGTTGGCCTGGCCGCCGAAGTCGTACGACCACACGCGGTCGAGGATCTGCGCCTTGCTGAGCACGCGCCGCGGATTGCGCATCAGAAAGCGCAACAGCTCGAACTCGGTGGCCGTCAGATGGATCGACTGCCCGCCCCGCCACACCTCGTGGCTGTCCTCGTCGAGCGTGAGGTCACCGACGGCGAGCAGGGACTCGCTGCGCACGACCGTCGCGCCCGAACGCCGGATCAGCCCGCGCAGCCTGGCCACGACCTCCTCCAGCGAGAAGGGCTTGGTGACGTAGTCGTCGCCGCCCGCCGTCAGCCCGGCGATCCGGTCCTCGACCGCGTCCCGGGCGGTCAGGAACAGCACCGGCACCTCGGGGGCCTCGCGCCGCAGCCGCCCCAGGACCGCGAGCCCGTCCATGTCGGGCAGCATCACGTCCAGGACCACCGCGTCCGGCCGGAACTCGCGTGCGGAACGGACCGCGCACGCGCCGTCCCCTGCGCTGCGCACCTCCCAGCCCTCGTAGCGCAGGGCCATCGACAGCAGCTCGCTCAAGGCGGACTCGTCGTCCACGACGAGCACCCGGACGGGGCTGCCGTCCGGCCTGAGCATCTCGGTACGCCCCTGGGGCGAGGTCGTGGTCATGCTGACCACCCTGCGACCCCGCCCTGAAAAGGGTCTTGCGTGTTTCTGTGAATTGCCTGAGAAAGCCGTGCCCTACGCGGCCGGGCCCAGCGCGAAGAGCCGGGCGCCGTTGTCGTGGCAGACGGCCCGCAGCCAGTCGTCGCCGAGGCCCAGGCTTTCGAGTGCCCGCAGCTGATGGACGTACGGATAGGGGATGTTGGGGAAGTCGGTGCCGAGCAGGATCCGGTCACCGAGGTCCGCGAGCCGGCCCCGCTCCGGTACGGGGAAGGGGGCGAAGCGCTCGCTGAAGTCGGTGAAGGCCATCGTGGTGTCCAGCCGTACCTCCGTGAACCGGCCCGCCAGATCGAGGAAGTCGGTGTACT
Source organism: uncultured Actinomycetota bacterium (assembly GCA_963836215.1). Taxonomy (GTDB): domain Bacteria; phylum Actinomycetota; class Actinomycetes; order Streptomycetales; family Streptomycetaceae; genus Streptomyces. The sequence goes on along the minus strand of CAWIIU010000004.1, from coordinate 1,187,593 downwards.
CCGGCATGCCCATGTGCGCGACGACGAGCCGCAGCCGTGGATGCCGGGCGAGCAGCCGGCCCACCGGCTCGGGCCCGGTGTGCTTGCCGGGCGCGGGTCCCGATCCGCAGTGCATCACCACGGGCACACCGGCCTCACCGAGCAGCCCCCACACCGGGTCGAGCAGAGGGTCGTTGGGGTCGTACGCACCCACCTGGAGGTGCGACTTGAAGACGCGGGCGCCCTGGTCCAGCGCCTCACGGACGTACCGCTCGACGCCTTCCTCGGGGAAGAGAGTCGCCGTGTGCAGACAGTCGGGCGTTCGTGCGGCGAAGCCGGCTGCCCAGCCGTTGAGCCAGGAGGCCATGCCCGCCTTGTGCGGGTAGAGCATCGAGGTGAAGGCGCGTACGCCGAACTGCCGGAGCAGCGCGACCCGTTGCTCCTCCTCGTGCCGGTAGGTGATCGGCCACTCCATGCCGGTCATCGGGCCGACGGCGTCGAAGTACTCCCACACCTTCGTCAGAACGCGTTCCGGCATGAAATGGGTGTGGACGTCGACGAGCCCGGGGAGCCCGAGCCGCTCATGGAACCGCCGCACCTCCGCGGCCTCGGCTCCGGTGTCGCTTCCGCTGTCACTCACGCTCAAATCCGTAGCTCCGTTCGACCCGGCCGACATGGACGGAGTAGCTCTCGTACCACTCGGCGCGTCCACGTCTCTGCGCCGCCTGGTGGGCCAGGTTCTGCTGCCAGGCGGCGATGGCGTCCTCGTCCCTGAAGTATCCGACGGTGATGCCCAGCCCGCCGGGGCTGCGGGCGGACTCGTAGCCGAGGAAGCCCGGCACGTCCTGCACCAGTTCGATCATGCGCTCCGCGGTCTCGCCGTACCCCTCGGGGTTCCCGGTCTGCACCGAGGTGAAGACGACGGTGTAGTAGGGCGGTTCATGGGCGGCGACAGGCCTTACGGTCTTGATGCTCATGACGCCCACCTTCCGGGCCGGTCGGGAGGGTGTCCACACTCATTGCGGTACGGGATCCGAAAGGGATCCAAGTCTTGACCATCGGGCGGGACGACGGGGGGGCGGGGTCGGGTCATGTCGGCGGTTGGTCGGGACGGTGCGTTCTCCATGACGGTCGGGGCGGCGGGTCCCGTCGGGGACCGTCGCCGCAGCCGGTCAGAACAGCCCGTCCTGCACGGCCCCACCGCCGGCGCCGGCGCCGGCATCCGCCGTCGGTACGGACACCCCCGCCGACGGGTCCGCCCCGATCAGGGACCACCCGGTCATCAACCGGGTGTCGAGCACCACGAACCCGTCCCCCGCGGTCCGCAGGTGGAGATCCGGCCCGGCGGCCGCAACCACTGTCCCCGCGACGGCCCCGCCGTCGACCAGCTCGCGCACCACGGAGGTCGCGGCCGCGGACGGCGCGGGGAGCCGGTCGAGCCCGAAGACCTCGACGTGGTCGACGGCCTGGAAGTCCAGCCGCTCCAGCGACTCTGCCCAGCCGGTGAGGGCGAGCGCGCGCCGGTGCAGCTCCTCGACCTCCGCTGTCCGCTCGGCGGGCCCGGGCAGCTGCGCCCGCACGGCCCTCTTGTCCGCGTACGGAATCCGGTCCGGCACGCCCAGCGCGCTGCGCAGCAACTCCTCGGTCCGCCGCGCCGCCATCAGAGGCCCGCGCCCCAGCCAGCTGAAGACCACCGCGCCCTGTTCCCGCAGCCGCGCCGCGTCACGCTCCTCGGCGGTGATGCCCACCTTGAGCATCCCCGGGCCGAACCAGGCCAGATAGACGCGGTACGTCCGCGGGTCATCCGCGATGGTGTCGGCGGCCACCGAGTGCGCCCTGTCCAGCCGGGCGCACTCCGGACACCGTGCCTGGGTCACCCGCCCCGGAACGACCGCCCGCAGCGGACAGGCGTTGCCGCGGGCGCCGACGCAGCGCCGTTCTCCCTCTGCCCGGAACCCCAGTTCCTTGCCCGCGGTCAGTGGGCTGACCCGCCCGCCCTCCCACCGGAGCACGGCCATCCGCGTCCCATGGGGCCAGCCGAGCCCGGAGCAGCGCCATGCCATATACACCTCCGGCCGAAAACGCGGAGAGTACCGGAGGGCACCGACAGCGGCCGGTGGCCTAAATCGAGTTCCGGCCGATCCTTGCGGCGAGCCCGCGGCTCAGACTCTCGACGAGCCGGGCGGCGAGCAGCCCCTCGGGGTCGAGGCGGGGATTGAAGATCGTGACGTCGAACCCGACGGCCCGCTCGTCACCCAGGGCCGTCTCCAGCACGCTCTCCAGCTCGGCCCAGCTCAGTCCGCCCTCGATGCGGTAGTCGACGGCGGGCATCACGGCGTCGTCCAGGACGTCCACGTCGAGGTGAACCCAGTACCGCCCGAGCCGCCCGACCGCGTCCCGCGCGGCGGCCCCGGCCCCGGCGGCCCGCACCGCCTGGAGATCGACGGCGTGCAGGTCCGGCGGCAACGGCTGCATCCCGGCGGCCGCGGACTCGGCCGCGTCCCGGAACCCGAGAGCGACCACGTCCTCGTCCCGCACGAGCGGCCCGAGCCCCTCCAGATCACTGAGCACGGCCGGGCCGCGCCCGGTCACCAGCGCCAGCTCCATGGACGCGACCTCGCCGTTCGGCTCCGCGGCCGGCTGATAGAAGTCGGCGTGCCCGTCGAGGAACAACAGCCCGTGCCGCCCACGCCGCCGCAGGGCAAGGAGGTTGCCGAGGAGGATGGAACAGTCCCCGCCGAGGACGACGGGAAAACGCCCCTCGTCGAGGACGTCCCCGACGACGTCGGCCAGCTCGCGTGAGTACCTCGCGATGCCCTCCGCATTGAGCACCCCGCTGCGCGGATCACGCCGCGGGTCATACGCGGGAGCCTCAACCCGCCCCCGCCGCACGGCACCCAACCGCTCCGCCAGACCCCCCGCCAGCAACGCACCGGGCAGCTCCTCCACCCCCGACGGCCGCAGCCCGAGGACGGACGGCGCTTCGACGATCGCGAACTGAGGCATGCGGATCCCTTCCGCTCCGATCGCTGAGGTTGGCGATCGTGTACATCGATGTCTGTGACCGGATACAAGCGTGCGCCCGCCCCCACTCATCGGGGGCGGGCGCACGGCCGCCGTCGGCAGGTGTGTCAGCGCCACGGCGGCCCGGCAGCAGGCAACCTGCGCCTCAGCGCAGACGCGGTCGCGGAACTGTGGAACTAGGGAGTCGCGTTGCCGCAGACCGCGTAGACATTGACGAAGTCGGCCTGGCCGCTGGTGTTGATGAGGGCCAGGGTCCACGACTGGCCCGCGAGCTCGTCGGGGGCGTCCCGGATGACCTCCAGGCCTGTGTTGTTGAAGAGGTAGTACCCACCGCTGATCACCCGCTTCCCCGTGGGGCAGTCGGCCGCGAACGCCTGGGTCCCGCCTCCGGCTGCCACGGCGAACTGCTCGCGCACGATCTCGTACCCGGTGAGACCCCCGGTCCCGGTCGCACCGGTGGCACCCGTCGCACCCGTCGCACCGGTGGCGCCTGTCGCACCCGTCGCACCGGTGGCGCCCGTGGGACCTGTGGGCCCCACCTGGCACTTGCCGTGAGGGCCGCTCGTCGCCTTCCCGGGCTTGCACGGGTCACCTACCGGGCCTGTCGCACTCCGGTCGCCGGACTGCGTCGAGCCCTGTCCCGCGGCTACGACGGGCGACACCGACCCCGCCAGTACGAGAGCCAGCGACGCCATGGCGCCACCGGCGATCCATGCCCTCTTCCCGGGGAGAGGGCCGAGCTTTGATTTCGTCCCGTTCTCAGGACTCATGCGCTACTCCTTGCGAACCGATTCCGAGTGCTGACTGCGAAGCGGCCGCCAGCCTTCCTCGGGCATATTCGATTCACCGATGCAGCGGTTCGAGAGCCACGCGGCGGCATCATCACATTGGCGTATGAGATCCCCCCTGGACAGCCGATCCGGTCGGCTGCCGTCGCGGGCCGACCGAAGGTCTCACCCATCAGCGCGGGCCGACCAACTGGCACGATCATGGAGACGCTCGGAACGGACGGCGGAGACGACGAGGTGTCTCTGGCAGTCGGTTGAGGAGCTCTTCGCAGGGGCCGTTCTGCCGCACGGGGCGGGTCCGGAGTAACCCGTGGCGGGTTGCAGAGTTGTGGGGTTGATCCGGTTGGGCGGACGTGGTTCGCCCGCGAGCCGCACCAACGTGGAGGCAAAATGGCCACCCCGCGGGACTCCTCCTCGTGGGCGTCGCCGGCGCTCTCAAGCAGCCGGCGCTCCGGCCCCGTAACCCCGACTCCGACTTCCTTGGGAACCTGCTCCAGCAGGTCGGCAACATCCTGTCGGGTGTCCTCAGCGGTGGCGCGATCAACTCGATCTTGCCTGAAGGCATCCTCGGCAGCTGAACGAGCCCTTCCTGGGCGTTGCTGTCACCGGCTCATGTCAAAGGCCCCGCCGGGTGAACCGGCGGGGCCTTTGAGCTGTGTGCACTCGGCAGGATTCGAACCTGCAACCTTCTGATCCGTAGTCAGATGCTCTATCCGTTAAGCTACGAGTGCTCGGCGTTCCGGGCTTTTCTGCCTGGTCGGCGTTGCGGGAACAACATTACATGACCCGCGCCCTCTGGTGAAATCCGTTAAGCACACCCCGCCTGAGCTGCGAAAACACCGGCTGAGCGCCCCATAGACGTCGTACGTACGACCGAAGCCCCGGCCGTACGGCCGGGGCTTCGGTGATCAACTGGCGGAGGCGGAGGGATTTGAACCCTCGATGGGCTTTAAGACCCAAACCGCATTAGCAGTGCGGCGCCATAGACCGGACTAGGCGACGCCTCCAGCACACTCACGCGGGCGCGAGTGGTGCGTGCAGATGATGACACAGCCGAGCGGGGTGTCACCAATCGCCGTCCACGGTACTAGGCGCGCAGGCCGGAGGGCAAAGAGCCGGATGCCGTGGATGTCCCCCGGGCAGCGTCGGTCCGGTTGCGCAACGCACGGGCCCAAGGAGCGTTAGAGATGACGGGGCGACCGCGCCCCGGCAGTACCTCACTCTTCGGCTCCGGGAGCACCCATGCTGCGCCGCCTCCTTGTCCTCACCGCGACCGCGCTCGCCGCCGCCGCGCCTGCCGCGGGGGCATCCCCTGTGTTCCCGCTGCCGCTGCTGTCGTCGCCGGACCGGCTGACCGTGATCGTCTCCGAGACCGGGAACGCGCGGACCGACGGCCGGTACGAGCTGGCGTGCGACCCGGCGGGCGGCACGCACCCCGCCGCCGATGCCGCCTGCGCGCGTCTCGACGAGCTGGCCCGCGAGGGCCGGGACCCGTTCGCACCCGTGGCCGAGGACCAGATGTGCACCCAGCAGGCGGGCGGTCCGGCCACCGCGCGCGTCACCGGTACGTGGCGGGGAGAACGGGTGGACGCCACGTTCAGCCGGACGAACGGCTGTGAAATCTCCCGCTGGCGCACATTGCAGCCGGTACTGCCGAACACCAGGTCATAGGCCCGGGCGGTACCGCATGTGCACACAACCTTGGTGAGAGCTCCCCCTCATCCGCCGCCCTCGCCCCACCGGCTGCCTTTAGACTCCCTGCAGTGACAGGCTGAGGCCCGAGGGGCAAGATGGGACCGGCCGTCCGCAATACGCAGTAGGTCAGGGAGGAACCGTCGTCGTGAGCAGCAGGCCATCCCGAGGCGCTGCTCGCCTCGCAGCCATACTCGACGCCCTTCCGGACGGGCTCGTGCTCGTCAATTGCAACGGCACGGTCGTCAACGCCAACACCATCGCGCTCGAACTCTTCGAAGCCCCCGGCACCGCTCTCGTCGGACGCGGACTGCTCGATCTGCTTCCCGATTTCGACTCGCGGCTGATCCCGGGCTCGATGCGCCGCCCCGAGGCGGCGGACGAGCGAGGCCGGACCAAGCCGGCACGGATGGTCGCACGGCGCACGGACGGCAGCGAGTTCCCTGTCGAGGTGACCAGCGCCAGCCTTGAGGACGGACGCGAGGCGTACGACTCGTACAGCAGCTACACCGGTGACGAGCTGCTGATGCTCGTCGTGCGGGATCTGTCCGGAACGATGGACACGGAAGCCGAGCTGGCGCGTTCGCGGCGGCAGACGGAGATGATCCTGCGTGCCGCGGCCGAGGGCGTGGTCGGCACGGACACCGACGGACGCGTCGTACTCGTCAACCCGGCCGCCGCGCAGATCCTCGGGTTCCGCGCCAGCGACCTCGGCGGCCAGGAGCTGCATCCCCTGATCCTGCACTCGCGCGCCGACGGCGAGCCCTTCCCGTACGAGGAGTCGGCGCTCGCGGACACCCTCAGGTCCGGGCGCAAGCACCGGGTCCGCGGCCAGATGCTGTGGGCGAAGGACGGCGCACAGGTGCCGGTCGACCTGACGACCGCACCCGTACGGGACGGGGACCAGCTCGTCGGCGCGGTGATGACCTTCACCGACCGGCGTCCGTACGAGGAACTGACCGAGAAGCACGCCGCCGAACTCACCGAGACCACCGAGCGGCTGGGCAAGGAACTCGCCGAGACCACCGAGCGCTTCTCGGCCGAGCTGGCGGACAGGGCGGACCGGTACACGGCCGAGATCGAGGCGCGGGACGAGCAGTTCAAGGAGCTGCACGGGCGCCACAGCCAGCTGAGCGCCGTGCTGGGAGAGTCGCTGCGGGGGCCGCTGGAGGAGCTCCGTTCCGAACTGGCCGTGCTGGCCGCCGACCCGGCCGGGCAGCTGTGGCCGGAGGCGAACCAGATCCTGCACCATCTGGCCGCCGGTTATGCCCGGATGACGACACTTGTCGACAATGTCCTCGGTTTCCAGCGGCTCGACACCGGAGCGGAGCAGCTCTTCAAGACGCCGGTACTGCTCGACGCGGTAGTCGCGGCGGGAGTCGAGGGCGCGATCGAGCTGATCGGTCCCGGCCGGGCGCAGTTCGCCGTGCACGCTCCGCCCATCGAGGCGGAGGTCGACGCGGGACGGCTGGCGACGGCACTCGCGCATCTCGTCGCGGACGTGGCCGGAGTGGACTCGACCGGCAAGGCCAGGCTGATGCCCGGCGGCGGGTACGTGGACTCGACCGTCGTGGTCGCGGCCGCGCAGCGCGGTGAGGTCGTGCGGATCGAGGTACGCGGGCCGTTCACCGGGGGAGACCCGGTGCACGAGCCGATCGTCCGGGGCATCGTGCGGGCGCACGGCGGTGTGCTGCAGACGCACGAGGTGCCCGGGATGAGCGGCAGCGCCTATGTCCTGGAGCTGCCGCTCGGCGAGGGCTCCGGGACCGTCACCGCTCCGGCGGCCGGCACGGAGCTCGCCCTGCCCGAACAGCAGAGCCCTCCGAACACCGCTGCCTCCCCCCGGACATCGGGAGGCGGACGCCGGCGTGCCCGCAGGGCTTCCACGGACGCGTTCCTGGAGAGCCCCGTGGCGATGGAGGACCCTGTCGCCGCGCCGCCGACCGGTCGCCGTCGCGCGCACGCGGACCAGCCGCAGCAGGAACTGATCCCGGCCCAGGACTCGGGCGCCACCAACGGCGCCGGGGACCACGGTGGCAATGGCGGCACCGGACGTCGGCGCGGGCGGCCCAGCCCCGCCGAGCAGTCGGTCGCCGTCTCCGCCGGTGGCGGCAGGCCGACCGAGGGGTCGGTGGTGACCGCCGCGGAGGGGGCCGCCCCGAACGGGCGCGCGGCGCTCGGCGAGACCGTGCCTCCGCAGGGTGTTCCGGTGGACGCGCAGGGAGCGGGACGGCGCGCGCGACACGGCGCGATGCCTGAGCTGCCCGCCGCACCGTCCGGCCCGTCCGGTTCCGCGGTCGAGATGCACTCGTCCGGCCGCCGGGCACGGAGGGCGCTGGCGGCTGCTCCGGCCGAGCCGGAGGCGGCACGCACGGCGTTCGCGCTGCCGCCCGCCGAGGCGGACCGGATCCCGCCGACGGCCGGCGAGGCGGACGCCTCCCTGCCGGGCCGGCACGACCCCGTACCCATCGATCCGGGCGCCGATCACACTCCGCCGCAGCCGCACCCCGCCCCCACCGGACGCAGGCGCGCCCGCAGGGAGCCGCAGGAACAGGCCCCGGGCGTCGCCCCTGGCTGGGGAGACGGCGAGGGGGCCCGCACCGGGTCGCCGACGCCCGCCGGCGACGCCACCGGTCAGCACATGGCGGCGCAGGACGAGGCAGTTCCGGTGCAGGGTCCTGACGCGGCGGCCACCGCTCAGGGCACCGGCTCGGTCTCCATGCCGCTGCCCCCGGTCGACGAGCCCGCCGTCGAGCAGGCTCCCGCTCCCCAGCGAGTGGCTCAGCCGCTGCCCGCCGAGGCGCCCGTTCCGGCGGACGCCTCGCAGGGACGGGCGTTCAGCGTCCGCACCCTCGGCCAGGGCGTCCCCTTCTCGCAGCAGATCGCCGAGAAGCAGAACCAGACGCTCGGCTCCGGCCGCCGCCGCAAGCTGGGCACCCGCCCGGACAGCGAGCGGCTCGAGGCATCCGCCCGGCCGCATCCGCAGGCACCCGCACCCGCACCGGTACAGACCGCTGCACCGGCCCAGACCGGGCAGCCACAGGCATCGGCACAGACCGGTTCGCTGATGCCCACCGAGCGATCCGAGGGCAGGTCCTACGCCATAGGAGCACCCGACGAGGGCGCGGAAGGACCTCAGCCGCTGGACGGCCCGGGTGGAGCGGTCGAGGTGGCCAACCAGCCGCAGCCGCAGCACGTCGATGACGAGCTGCCTCCGGAGCCGCTGGACAACCCGCGCCGACTGCTCGTGTGGCCCGCACCCGACGTCTCGACCCAGCAGGCCCTCAGCGACCGCGGCTACCGTCCGGTCGTCGTGCACTCGCGGGAAGAGGTGGACGCGCAGATCGCCGCGTTCCCCGCGGCACTGTTCGTCGACCCGCTGACCGGCCCGATCACCCGCACCGCGCTGCAGTCACTGCGCCAGGCCGCCGTGGCCGCCGAGGTCCCGGTCCTGGTGACAGCGGGTCTGGGCCAGGCGACGCGAGAGGCGGCCTACGGTGCGGACCCGGCCGTCCTGCTCAAGGCGCTGGCACCGCGCGACAGCGAACAGCACCCCTCGCGTGTGCTGCTGATCGAGGAGCACGAGGAGATCGCTCTGGCGCTGAGTGCCACGCTGGAGCGGCGCGGGATGCAGGTCGCGCGTGCGGGTGCGGACACGGACGCGGTGACTCTTGCCACGCAGATGCGTCCGAACCTCGTGGTGATGGATCTGATGCAGGTACGTCGCCGCCGGGCCGGAATCATCGACTGGCTGCGCGCCAACGGTCAGTTGAACCGCACGCCCCTGGTCGTCTACACCTCGGCGGGGCTCAACCGGGCCGAGCTGCCGCGGCTCTCGTCCGGCGAGACGGTGCTCTTCCTTGCCGAACGGTCCACCAGCGACGAGGTCCAGGCGCGCATCGTCGATCTGCTCGCGAAGATAGGGACCAACTGAGCGCTGCAACTGCCGGGAAAGGGGCGGTGTTTCACGTGAAACACCGCCCCTTCCTGTTCGCCCGCGCTACAGCTGGGTGACGTCCAGCTCACCGTCCGCGTACTGCCTGCGGATCACCTTCTTGTCGAACTTGCCCACGCTCGTCTTCGGCACCGCCGGGATCACCGCCCAGCGCTCGGGCACCTGCCACTTGGCGACCTTCTCGGCGAGGAACGCCTTCAGCGACTCGTAGTCCGCGGTCGCACCCTCCTTCAGCACGACTGTCGCCAGCGGCCGCTCGCCCCACTTGTCGTCGGGCACCGCGACCACCGCGGCCTCCGCCACCTCCGGGTGGGCCATGAGGGCGTTCTCGAGGTCGACGCTCGAGATCCACTCACCGCCGGACTTGATGACGTCCTTCGCACGGTCGGTGAGGGTGAGGAAGCCGTCGGGGCTGATCACGCCGACGTCGCCGGTCTTCAGCCAGCCGTCCTCGCTGAACTTGTCCGCGGGCTTGAAGTCGTCACCACCCGCACCGCCGTAGTACGCCCCGGCGATCCAGGTGCCGCGTACCTCCAGCTCACCGGCGGAGGTGCCGTCCCACGGCAGCTTCTCGCCCGCGGGGCCGATCAGCCGGCCCTCGACGCCCGCCGGGAAGCGGCCCTGGGTGATGCGGTAGGGCCACTCCTCCTCGGCGGTCAGTCCGGCCGGCGGGTGCGACATCGTGCCCAGCGGGGAGGTCTCCGTCATGCCCCAGGCGTGACAGAGCCGTACGCCCAGCTTGTCGTACGCCTCCATCAGCGCCGGCGGGCATGCCGCGCCGCCGATGGTCACCTGGGTCATGGAGGACAGATCGCGGGGGTTGGCGGTGACCTCGGCGAGCAGGCCCTGCCAGATGGTGGGCACGGCTGCGGCGTGCGAGGGCTTCTCGCGCTCGATCATCTCGGCGAGGGGGGCCGGCTGCAGAAAACGGTCCGGCATCAGCATGCTGATCCCGGTCATGAACGTCGCGTGCGGCAAACCCCAGGCGTTGACGTGGAACTGCGGGACGACGACGAGTGTGGTGTCGCGGTCGGTCAGCCCCATCGACTCGGTCATGTTGACCTGCATCGAGTGGAGGTAGATCGAACGGTGCGAGTAGACGACACCCTTCGGGTCGCCGGTGGTGCCGGAGGTGTAACACATCGCCGCCGCGGTCCGCTCGTCCAGCTCGGGCCAGTCGTACGTGGTGGGGCGGCCGGCGATCAGCTCTTCGTACTCGTGCACCGTCGCGTCGGTGTCGGCAAGCAGTCCGCGGTCACCGGGTCCTGAGACGACGATGTGCTCGATCGTCGGCAGATGCGGCAGGAGCGGGGCGAGCAGCGGAAGCAGGGAACCGTTGACGATGACGGCCCGGTCGGCGGCGTGGTTGACGATCCACACCAACTGTTCCGCGGGGAGCCGGAGGTTCAGCGTGTGCAGCACGGCGCCCATGGAGGGGATCGCGAAGTACGCCTCGACATGCTCGGCGTTGTTCCACATCAGCGTGGCAACGCGCTGGTCTCCGTCGATTCCCAGCTCATCGCGGAGCGCATTGGCCAGCTGCGTCGCGCGTTCACCGACCTCCGCAAAGGTGCGGCGCTGCGGCTCGGCCTCGCCGGTCCAGGTCGTGATCTGCGACTTTCCGTGAATCGTCATCCCGTGGTGAAGGATGCGGGTCACGGTCAGTGGTACGTCCTGCATGGTGCTCAGCACGGCGTCCTCCCGGTGGGCGCTACGTGGCAGTAAGGGTGTGAAGATTCTGCTCACGTACCGCGCGGTATGTCACTACCCCCGGGTAGGGGAACTGCCGCGGACCACGATCGGGCCTCAGCGCACGGGCGACAGCTCGGGGTCCTCGCGGAGCTTGCCGAGCGCCCGTGAGACGGCGCTTTTCACCGTGCCGACGGAAACGCCGAGCACCTCGGCGGTCTGGGCCTCGCTGAGGTCCTCGTAGTAGCGCAGGACGACCATCGCCCGCTGCCGGTCGGGCAGCTTCATCACGGCGCGCCACATGGCGTCGTGCAGCACCTGCTGCTCGGCGGGGTCGGGAGACGGGACGCTCTCCGGCTCGGGCAGCTCGTCGCAGGCGAACTCGTCCACCTTGCGCTTGCGCCACTGCGATGTGCGGGTGTTCAGCAGTGCCCGGCGGACATAACCGTCGAGCGCCCGGTGGTCCTCGATCCGCTCCCACGCGACGTAGGTCTTCGTGAGCGCGGTCTGCAGCAGGTCCTCGGCGTCGCTCGGATTCGCGGTGAGCGAGCGGGCGGTACGCAGCAGCACGGGCCCCCGCGCCCGTACGTACGACGAGAACGACGAATAGCGGGCGCAGGGCGCATGCCGTGGATCGGTGCCCAACGACGGGGGCACCGGTAGCGCGGCCTTCGAAGCGCGTGTGCAGACTGGCGTGGTCATAGCTCCACGCTAGGAGCGGGTGCTACGCGGCGGATCGGCCACAGGTCCCGAAGACATGTCCGCCTCAGGTTGTACTGCCGGGGCCGGGCCGACCTCCTGAAGGTGGAGGAGACCCTCAGGCGCAACGAACCCCGGCTCAGGGGCGGACCCGGCTGCCGGCCCTGCCGTCAGGGCCGGATCCGGGCCACCGGAGCGTCCGCCAGACTCCGGTCGACGGTCAGGCCGTGGCCGCCGTACGTCTCGGTGACCTCGCCGTCGTACTGGTGGATACGCCGCTTCGGCCGCCAGGCGTACGGGTGCAGGACCTGCTCGTCGTAGAGCGAGGGCTTGCTGTCCCGGCGGGCGAACCACACCGCGGACGGGAGGTCCCCCGTACCGGCGAGCCGCGCACGCTCCATGTGCAACACCCCCGAGTCGGCGCTGCTGGAGAGGCCGGGAACATAGCCGCGTAGACGGACCTCGCGGTTCCAGGCGCGGACGAAGTCGAGCGTGGCACGGGCGCAGGCGGCGTTGTCCACGTCGTACGCCTCCAGGTGGAGATAGAGCGCGCTGCCTCTGGCCATGCCGAGCGCCCAGGCCCCCGTCACGGCCTCGTTCCCCTCACGCTGCCCCTGATTCCCGGGGACGGGACCGATGGCAACGGCGCGGCTGCGCACGTCCCGCACGCACGGCGCCTGCGAACCGGCGAACACCGGCAGCACCTGCCAGCCCATCCGGTGTACCTGTGCCACCCAGTCCCGGGTGGGATGCGGTTGATGGGGACAGCGGCGGCCCCGGCCCGCGAAGGAGACGCCGACCGCGCCGTACGGGGACGCCGTACGCCAGGCGCGCATGACGGTGAGCGGAGGCGCCTGGCAGGTGTCGAAGGCCTGACCGTGGAAGGTCAGATCCGTGTCGGCGGTCGTGTCGACCGCCGCTCCGCCGCCCTCGACCGGGGCATCAGCGGCATCGTGGGCGGCCGGGGCATCGACGGCCGAGGCGAAGCCGGTGTCCCCACCGGTCCACCCCGGCGCCGGGGTGAGGAGCAGGCCGAGCAAGGAGGCGAGAGCGAGGGCGGCAGCCGGGGCCCATCTCCGTAGGCGCATGGCCCGAGTCAACGGCGTCACCGGCGGGTCGGCCACCGCTCGGCCGGCCCGCTCAGCCGTCCGCGCCCAGGATCAACCCGGATGTGGGAACGCCGGTGCCCGCGGTGACCAGTGCCGTGGCCGCGCCCGGTATCTGGTTGACCGAGGCCCCCCGGATCTGCCGGACGGCCTCCGCTATCCCGTTCATTCCATGCAGATAGGCCTCTCCGAGCTGCCCTCCATGAGTATTCAACGGCAGCCCGTCCGCTGCCACGAAGTCCGACGCCTCGCCCGGTTTGCAGAAACCGAACTCCTCCAGCTGCATCAGGACGAACGGGGTGAAGTGGTCGTAGACGATCCCCACGTCGATGTCGGAGGGGGCGAGTCCGGAGGTCCGCCAGAGCTGCCGGGCGACCACGCCCATCTCCGGCAGCCCGGTGAGGTCGTCGCGGTAGAAGCTGGTCATCTGCTCCTGGGCGCGGCCCGCGCCCTGGGCAGCGGCAGTGATCACCGCGGGGGGCCAGGGCAGATCGCGGGCACGCTCGACGCTCGTCACGACGATCGCCTGACCGCCGTCGGTCTCCTGGCAGCAGTCCAGCAGTCGCAAAGGCTCGACGATCCAGCGCGATGCCGCATGGTCCTCGAGAGTGATCGGCCTCCGGTGGAAGTAGGCAGCGGGATTGCGGGCGGCATGGCGTCGGCCGGTCACGGCGACAGGGCCGAAGGCGTCGGGTGTCAGACCGTAGGTGTGCAGATAGCGCTGCGCTGCCATGGCCACCCAGGAGGCCGGGGTGAGCAGCCCGAACGGGAGGTTCCAGCCGAGAGCCGTGCCCTCGGCAGACGGTTCCCTGCGCTGTACGCCTGAACCGAAGCGCCGCCCCGACCGCTCGTTGAACGCCCGGTAGCAGACGACGACTTCGGCGATTCCCGTCGCGACAGCCAGGGCAGCCTGCTGAACGGTGGCGCATGCCGCACCGCCGCCGTAGTGGATACGGGAGAAGAAGGAGAGCTCGCCGATGCCCGCCGCCTGGGCGACGGTGACCTCGGGGCTGGTGTCCATCGTGAAGGTGACGAGACCGTCGACGTCGGCGGGGGAGAGGCCGGCGTCATCGAGGGCGGCGTGCACCGCCTCGACCGCCAGCTTGAGCTCGCTGCGGCCGGAGTCCTTGGAGAACTCGGTCGCCCCGATGCCGGCGACGGCCGCCCGGCCACCGAGCGTGTCCCTGGTGCGCAGGCTCATCCCGCGGCCTCCCGGGGGAGGGTCACGGTGACGGTGCCGGTGACGTGGCTGCCGATGCCGTTGGCCCCGGTGACCCGCACTTCGGCGGTATCCCCCTCCACCGAGGCGATCGTGCCGCGCAACACCATGGTGTCTCCCGGGTAGTTGGGCGCGCCGAGGCGAATGGCGACCTTGCGGAGGCGCGCTTGCTCTCCGAAGCAGTCCGTGATGTACCGGCCGACCAGGCCGTTGGTCGTCAGGATGTTCATGAAGATGTCGGGGGAGCCCTTGCGGTGTGCGAGCTCCGCGTCGTGGTGCACGTCCTGGTAGTCGCGAGAGGCAAGGGCCCCGGCGACGATCAGGGTGCGGGTGATCGGGATCTCCAGCGGTGGCAGATCGTCCCCTGCTTTCACTGCGCTCCCTCCTTCGCGAGCAACGCGCCCAGCTCCGCCAGGACTTCGCTTCCGCACCCCAGATAGGCGTCCAATTGGCGTCCCCACAGGAAGTGCCGGTGGACGGGGTGATCGAGATCGGCGCCGAGACCGCCGTGCAGATGCTGGCCGGCGTGCACGACACGCTTGCCGGCTTCGGAGGCCCACCACGCGGCGGTGAGCGCATGCGTGGCGCACGGCAGCCCCTCGTCGTACCGCCATGCCGCCTCGTAGGCGGTGACCCGTATGGCCTCGGTGTCCATATGGGCGTCGGCTGCGCGGATCAGGACGCCCTGGTTGGTGGAGAGGGGACGGCCGAACTGTTCGCGGGTCGTGGTGTGTTCGACGGCGCGGGCCAGCGAGCCGGCGCACACCCCCGCCTGCATCCCCGCGAAGGCGACCCGCCCCGCCGCGAGCACGTCCTCGTACGCGACCCCGCCACCCAGGCGCTCGGCATGCGTGCGGTCCAGGACGAGCCGTCCGGCCGACCAGGGTGCGGTGGTCTGCACCGGCTCGATCTCCGGGGCAGCCGTCGGACCGATGTCGGAGCCGCCCGGCGAGCCCGTCTCCGCGGCGGCCTTCCTGCCGAACCCGGAGTCCGCTCCCGCACCGGCGAGGCTCACCCACCACAGGGCCCGGTCCGCGTCCGCGACCAGCACATGGGTGGCATCGCGCAACCAGGGCACCCAGCCCACGACGCCACTGAGACTGCCGGTCGTTCGCCCCTCCTCGTCGACCGCGCACCCCTCGCTGTGTATGGCCCCCGGGTCGGTGATCGCGCCCGTGGCCACCGTCGTCCCGTCCCGCAACCCTGGCAGCAGCCGCTCCCGTTGCTCATCGGTGCCGTGCGCAGCGAGGGCCAGCAGCCCGTAGACACAGGTCGCGGCGAACGGCACCTGCGCGGTCCTCCGGCCCTGCTCCTCCAGCAGCAGCACCAGACCCAGCAGCCCGATCTCCTCGACCGCGGCCGTGAGTCCCGCCGCGCACAGGGCCTTCCACAACTCGGCGTCCGTTCCCGAGCCGGTGGCCGTGAGCCGCTCGGGCGTGGCGAGGTCGCCGAAGATCCGCGCCGCCAGCTCCTGTGCGGCGGCCTGTTCCTCCGTGGGTGTGAAGTCCATGGTCAGCCCTCACTCCCCGGCACGCCCCGGAAGACCGGGAGCTCCAACTCCGGCTCCACCCCCAGGAACTCCAGCTCAACGGGCAACCCGATCCGGACCTTGTCGTACGGCACGCCGGTCACATTGCTGACCATCCGAACGCCCTCGGCGAGCTCGATCAGCCCCACCGCATAGGGCGGATCGAACGCAGGGAAGGAAGGGTGGTGCATCACCACGTACGAGTAGACGGTGCCCGCGCCGCTCGCCTCGACGGTGTCCCACTCCGGCGATCCGCAGGACTGGCATCCGGGCAGCCAGGGAAAACGCAGCGACTCGCACCCCGTGCACCGCTGGATCAGCAGCCGGTGCTCCGCCACTCCGTCCCAGAACCCCGCGTTGTCCCTGTTGATGACGGGGCTCGGGCGCTTGCCCTTGGCTTCCCGGGCCACCGGCGCGTACTTCAGGATCCGGAAGCGATGCGTGCCTGCGAGCTCGCCGTTCGCCCTCACGTCCATGCGCGTCGTGACGAAGTGGCCCGTCCCCAGCTTCGTCGTCTTGCGGTCCGACACCGATTCGATCAGGCCGTCGAACGTGATCCGGTCGCCGGGCCTGAGCTCCTTCAGATACTCCTGCTCGCAGTCGGTCGCGACCACCGAGGTGTACCCGGCCTCGTCGAGGAGGGCGAACAGCTCGTCCTGCTCGGCCGAACGGCCTGCGTGACCGGACAGGCCGCCCATCGTCCACGCCTGCAGCATCGTCGGCGGCGCCGTCGCGTCCGGGCCCTGGTACTGCGGATTCGCGTCCCCCATCGCCTCGCACCAGTGCCTGATCATCGGCTCGTTGACCAGGTCCTTGCCGACGCCCGCGGTGGTGGACGACCGCCCCTCGTACGCCTTCAGCCGCCCGTACAGCTCGGACGAGTCCTCCTCCGCCTTCACCGCCTCCCCCTCTTCATGCCGAGCCGCATCGTCGCGACGATCTCCCGTTGCACCTCGCTCACCCCTCCCCCGAAGGTGTTGATCTGCGCCGCCCTGTTCATCCGCTCCAGCTCCCCGTCCCCCAGGCCGCCGATGTCGAGCGAGCCGGGCGATCCGGCCCGGATCAGCGCCGCGTCCCCCGCGATCTCCTGGCACATTCGATACACCTCGACCGCGGATTCGGTTCCCGCGAACTTCACGCCGCTGGCGTCGCCGGGTGCCGGTCCGCCGGCCTTCACATCCCCCACCAAACGCCAGTTGAGCAGGCGCGTTGCGGTGAGCCGGGCATGTGCTTCGGCGGCCCGGGACTGAATCCACGGCTCGTCAATGCGACGCCGCCCCGTCACCGGATCGGGGGTACGCGCCCGCTCCAGCGCCGCCGCGTAGAACTCCTCGGCCTGCATACCGATGGCGGCCAGCGCCACCCGCTCGTGATTGAGCTGGTTGGTGATCAGCCCCCAGCCGCCGTTCTCCTCACCGACCAGGTTCGCTGCGGGCACGCGTATGCCGTCGTAGTAGGTCGCTGTCGTGGTCAGCCCGCCCACCGTCTCGATCGGCGTCCAGGAGAAGCCGGGAGCACGGGTCGGCACCAGGATGATCGAGATGCCGCGGTGCTTGGGCGCTTCGGGGTCGGTGCGGCAGGCGAGCCAGATCCAGTCGGCGTTCTGGGCGTTGCTCGTGAAGACCTTCTGGCCGTCGATCAACCATGTGCCACCGTCGCGTACGGCACGGGTGCGCAGGGCCGCGAGGTCCGTGCCGGCCTCCGGCTCGCTGTAGCCGATCGCGAAGACCAGCTCACCGCTGAGGATGCGGGGCAGGAAGAAGGCTTTCTGCTGCTCGGTGCCGTACTTCATCAAGGCGGGGCCGACGGTGTTCAGCGTCACCATGGAGACGGGCGCGCCTGCGCGGTACGCCTCGTCGAAGAAGACGAACTGCTCGTCGGGGCCACGGCCCTGGCCTCCGTAGCGGACCGGCCAGCCGAGGCCGAGCATGCCGTCCGAACCGATCCGGCGCAGCAGCTCCCGCTGCCCCGCCACGTCTTCGGCGGCGAAGGGCCCTTCCGGCATCACGGCCTTGAAGTACGAGCGCAGTTCGGTGCGCAGCTGCAGCTGTCGCTCCGTCGGGGCGAGGTGCACAGGCGGCCGCCTCCTGGGAGTGCAGATCGCATGGATCGGGTTTCTGACTGTCCGTCAGAAACCTGAGATCTGTCAAGCCCACCGGCACGGGTGCGCGCCCCGGAATCACACCTGTCCGGAGGGACGAAAAGCCTGCGCGAAGGCACCGAAGCACCTTCGCGCAGGCAGTCGTTCACCCCCGGAACCAGCCGCTCCCCTCGATCAACCCCCTCCCGCAACCCCCTCCTTCGCCCCCCTGATGCCCCCCTCAGACCGACGTCACCACCAGTCGGTGACTTTCACCGCTCTCCACCGATCGACAGCCGCCACGGCATGTTCGTTCCCACCGGCGAGAACACGGGCCCTGCTCATGCCTGCCATCTGCATCTCCTTCGCTCAGCGGAACTCCGGTCGCCTCCAGGGCGGCTGACGACCATCCCCCAGGCCTTGATCACGACGTCGCGTCCTCAGAGTTGCCCACCGAATCCCCGGCGAACCGCCCAGTCGGAGCGATTCCCCCGCAAGCGTGAGGACATGTCGATAAACCCCCTCCGCGAGCACAGAACTGCAGCTCAGAAAGCCGAAGGCCACCGATCCCGTTCGCCACAGGAGGCGAAGCGTTCCGGCATCGGCCGAAACCCCTCTTCCCTTCTTCGAACGCTTGTACGAAACTAGAGCCATGGCCATCACCGACCGGCAGACCGCCACCCTGGCCCTCGCCCACGCCCTCTCCGCCGCGGAGCGCGGGCTTCCCGTCATCCCCCTGTCCCCCACGAAACTTCCGGCCCTGCGCTCCCCCCACCGGGACGAGGCCGAGCCGGTCCTGTGCCGCGGCGAATGCGGCCTCCCCGGTCACGGCGTCCACGACGCCACCACCGACCCGGCCGGCGTGCGCGCACTCTTCGCGGCCGCACCCTGGGCAACCGGCTACGGCATCGCGTGCGGACGGCCCCCGCACCATCTGATCGGCATCGATCTCGACACCAAGGCGCCGACCGACTCCGTCTCCGCACTCCAACACCTGGCGCTGCGCCATCTGTTCACGATTCCGGAAACGGTCACGGTGCTCACACCGAGCGGCGGCCGCCATCTGTGGCTGACCGGTCCCTCCGACGTCGTCGTGCCCAACTCCGCGAGTCGCCTCGCGCCCGGCATCGACGTCCGTGGCGCAGGCGGATATCTGGTCGGCCCCGGCTCGGTCTCCGCGCACGGCGCCTACCGGCTCGCACCCGGCACCGCCGAGCTCTCCCCCGCGCCCTGCCCTCGTGCGCTGCTCCGCCTCGTCACCCCCTCCGCCCATCGCCGGCAGCCGACGAGGTCACGTCCGCCGCAGGGACAGGGGCTGGTCCAGTTCGTCCTCGCGGCGCATGAAGGTCAGCGCAACACGCGGCTGTTCTGGGCTGCCTGCCGCGCGTACGAGAACGGCATCGGCGCAGAACTCGCGGACGACCTCACCGAAGCGGCGGTCCACGCGGGCCTGACCGGGCGCGAGGCCCGCGCCACGATCGCCTCGGCGGAACGGCTCACGTCGGGCCGCCGCTGAACGGGGGGAGAGGGGAACGGGGGCCGGCGGAAGGGGTGCCTCATGAGGGGGGCACCCCTTCCGCGCTCATCGGCTTGAAGGTGCCGCATCCGAAGTGACGGCCGCCACACGAAGTCCGATGCGTGAGCCCGCGGCTCCGGGGCACCCGTCAGTTCGAGTTCCGCCGTGGTTCCCCCGTCGCGGCGGAGCTCCCCCCTTCACCCCGTCTTTATGAGGGTGCAAAACGGACGCGCGGGTAGCCGTGAGACATCTCGCAGGTAACAGTTTGACCCGCACACTTCAAGCCCAATATGTTCTGCCCCCTGGCGCGATCCATGAGGACGGGCCCACCACAGTCCTTTGGGGGGACGCAATGAACTGGTACGTAGACGTACTGAAGAAGTATGCGGTGTTCAGCGGGCGCGCGCGCCGCCAGGAATACTGGATGTTCACCCTCTTCAGCGTCATCATCAGCATCGTGCTGGCGATCCTCGACGCGGTGATCGGCACGAGCCCCGTGCTCGGCGCGATCTACAGCCTCGTGGTGCTGCTGCCGACGCTGGGTGTCGCCATCCGTCGCCTCCACGACACGGACCGTTCGGGCTGGTGGATCCTCATCGGCCTCGTACCGCTCGTGGGCTTCATCGTCCTGCTGGTGTTCTTCGCCTCCGAGGGCAAGCCGAACGAGAACAAGTTCGGCCCGAACCCGAAGCTGGCCCCGGCCTACTGACAGACCGCCGGCCCCCGGGGACCCGCTCTCCCCGCCCGGCTCCGAGCGCCGTGCCCGACGACTTCCGTCGGGCACGGCGCTCAGTCATTCCCGCCGCGAGAAGGGGCCCACGGGCAGCTCCCACCGGACGCCGCGACGGTGCCCTGTGCCGACGGCGATGAGCGCGCTTGCGAAGAACGAGACCGGCCACCGACCACGTCGCTGGTCAGTTGCCGTTCATCTGCGGTGGGTGTGGGATTTGAACCCACGGTGACATCGCTGCCACGACGGTTTTCAAGACCTTTCGCCGTTCGCGGCCGTTGAGTGCTCCGCCCCAGGTCACACGGGTGCGGGAGGACCAGCGGAGCCCTCGTCATCGCTATCGTGCCCGCTACGTGCCCCTTGGACTTCGTTGTGCCCCTCAAGCCAGGCATCAGAGGCGGTGGCCACCTCGGCATCCCGTCCGGCGACCGGTCGGGCGTAGTGGCGAGTCGTGACGCTTGCGTTGGAGTGCCCAAGGCGGTGGGCCGCAGTCATCACGCCGTACCGATCGGCTACCCATGTCCCGTGGGAAGCCCGCAGGTCGTGAGGAGTCACGTCACTCAGACCGGCGGCGGAGACTGCCGGATCAAACTGCGCCTTGCGCCACTGGTTGTAGCGCAAAGGCCGGCCAAAGCGGTTCGTGAAAAGGAGCGCGTCATCGCCGCCAGGCAGTCTTTCGAGGTATCCGCCGAGCCGCTTTGCCAACGAAGGGGCGAGCGTCAGCGTGCGCTTCTGGTGAGACTTCGGGGTGTCGAAC
Organism: uncultured Actinomycetota bacterium; assembly: GCA_963836215.1. Classification (GTDB taxonomy): domain Bacteria; phylum Actinomycetota; class Actinomycetes; order Streptomycetales; family Streptomycetaceae; genus Streptomyces. Next base: position 1,166,831 of record CAWIIU010000004.1, on the reverse strand, counting down.
ACGAGAGCCCCGTTCGCCTCAGCCAAGTTCTCGTCCACGAGCAGCAGACCGCCAGACACGTTGACGTCCATACGTCGCAGCGCGAAGGCTTCCCCAACGCGCAGGCCCGCGAAGGCAAGGAGAGCGATCAGCAGATCATGCGGGCGCTCGCGTCCACGGACGATCCGCGACGCCTCCAACGGCGTGAGAATGTGCGGCTCCGTCTGAGGCATCCGAGGTAGGCGGATACCTCGGCACGGAGTCTGCGAGATCAGCCCGTTGTCGACTGCCGACGCCATGAGCTGTGACAGCACTCGGTACGCCTGCCGGATGCGCGACGCGCTAAGCCCCTTGGTCTTCATGGCGGCGACCCACTCGGCGACGGTGATCGGGCGCAGACTCGACAGTTCGCGGTCCCCGAGGACGGGATTGATTCGGGAGTTGATCAGCGACCGATACGTCGCCTGCGTCTTGTGCTTGAGCTGCGGAGCAACGGATGCCAACCACCGAGCGGCCCAATCCCGGACAGTGGTCTGACCCTCGGCAGGGTCTAGCCAACGGCCGTCCTCGATCTCAATGCGCTTCTTGGCGAGCCAGCGATCCGCATCAGTCGTCGTGGCGAATGTGCGGTCCGCCGGATGCAAGATGCCGTCTGGCCCGGGATACCGCGCCTGATAGCGACCTGAGGGCAACTTGCGCACACGGCCAAAGCCGCGTCGTGCCTTGCGCTTACGGGCCATCAGGCGACCCTCCGAAGACCGGACCGCGTGACCGCGACCGGCTCGACGGTGTTGGCAGCGGCATCTATGCCCGCCTTGGAGAGCTCGGCCATAAGCCTGTGCACCGGGAAGAGATTCGCTCGCGGATGCCGTCGCAGGATGAATCCACTCAGCTCGAACTCGCCATCGGCACACCCGTGTTCCTGGTCTGCCGGACGGCTTTTGCCGAGCATGGCCGCCCTGTCGAGATCAACGAGATGGTCTTGGACTCAGCCGCTTACGTGCCCGAGTACGACTTCGATTCCTGACGGTCATCGGGTCTGTTGCAGGTTTCTCTACCTCGATTCAAGCGCGGCGCGCGCCGCAGCCCCCGGCTCGGGGGCTGCCTTTGTCTCGCACGGCTGCCCCGGCCGGGCGGCGGCGCACCGAGCGCGGACACCAAACGGTCAGAGAGAGGCCGGCGGGGGCTGGGGCGGTCGGCTCCACGGCTTTAGGCAGCCACCATGGGGCGAGCCTCCAAGATCATGGCCCCGATCGGGCAATTGCGGGCAGTCGAGGAGCCAGCCCGATTCGCGGTCAGCGTAAGGAGCCACGATCTCTCGCCCCATGGCAGCTCCCGCCCAAGGCCGCTACACCGACCTCAGTGCCTCAGTTGCTCTCACCGTGGGCAGCTCCTTGGACTGGGTACGCAGTAGCGCACGGCCACTTCCTAGGATTAAGTGATCACGTCAAGTAGCAGACAATCTTGGGGAGTTGACGGTGAACACTGCGGTGCGGGGGACGGCGCTCGCGTTGGTGCTGATGGCGGCGCTGACCTCGTGTGGAGGAGGAAGCGGGGGTGATGGGACCGCGGGCCGCGCGAACGGCGACTCCTTGGAGGGGCATGAGGGCGCTGCCCCGGTTGCGCTGACTGCGGAGCAGGTGCGTACGTCACTCCCCAGCTCCGCAAGTCGCCCCGAGGGTTGGGGGGGCGGTTCGAGCGCCAAAGTTGAGGTCGGCGAAGAAGCGGCAAAAACCTGCGGCAACGAGACCGGGACAGCGTGCAGTGGGCTGACAGCCGCGGGCAGAGAGACCATAGAGGGACCGCAGTCTGTGGAGGGGCTGAAGCACGGCTGGGACCGAGAGTCGGTGTACATCAAGGTCTTCTCCTTCGACACCGTCGACAACGCCAGCGTGGCAATGAAGAGCGCGGTGGCCATCGAGCACGAGGACGCCACCGAGTACGGCGATAAGCCAGATTCGGAGAACCTCGCCGCAAAGGTCTCCGCGGGTGCAGAGGAGACCAAGGTCTTCTCCGACGCCTCGGGTGACGACTACACCGCCACGGTGGTGATGCGTATCGGCACAGTCGTCGTGAAGCTGTGGGGTATGGACCTGAAGAAGACGGACATCATGTCGGTCCTGGCCAAGCTTCAGATCGACCGGATCAAGAAAGTCGCGGAGGGAAAGAACCCAGACGCATGACGGGAGGCTTGCGGCCGCTCCCGTGCTCGCAGCAACCGGTTTGACCATCACCTACCGGTCCAGACGGAACTGCAGATCAGCATGTGGCCGTGCCCTTCCCGTGCCCGTTCAGCCGGGAAACAGCGGTCGCTGACGGACAACGCTAACGAGACCGGCCCCCGACCAGTCTCTGGTCAGGGGCCGTTCATCTGCGGTGGGTGTGGGATTTGAACCCACGGTGACATCGCTGCCACGACGGTTTTCAAGACCGTTCCCTTAGGCCGCTCGGGCAACCCACCCACGCCCCGCCTCACCTGCCGCGGAGCGGCCTACAGAGTACCGGCAGGACGGTGGGCCCTGCAGCCGCGTTCCCGGGAGGGGCCCGTCAGCTGTCGCCCTCGCGTTCGCCGAGGGTCACGTCCACCGTCTGCTCCCTGCCGTCGCGCTCGTACGTCAGCTTCACCTTGTCGCCCGGCTTGTGGTTCCAGATCTCACTGATCAGCGTGGGGCCGCTGTCGATCGGCTTGCCGTTGAACCGGGTGATCACGTCGCCCGCCTTCAGGCCCGCCTTCGCCGCCGGGCCGTTCGCCGTCACCGCGGCCGTGCCGTTCGTGCCCTCTGTCGCGATCTTGGCGCCGGAGTCCTTGCCGGACATGTCGACCGTCGCGCCGATCACCGGGTAGACCGGCTTGCCCGTCTTGATCAGCTGTTCCGCGACGTTCTTCGCCTGGTTGATCGGGATCGCGAAGCCGAGGCCGATCGAGCCCGCCTGGGACTGGCCGAGGCCTCCGCTGCCCGCCGACTGGATCGCGGAGTTGATGCCGATCACCGCGCCCCGCGCGTCGAGCAGCGGGCCGCCCGAGTTGCCCGGGTTGATCGACGCGTCCGTCTGCAGCGCGCTCATGTACGAGTTCTTGCCGCTGGATCCGTCGCCCGACGCCACCGGGCGGTTCTTCGCGCTGATGATGCCGGTGGTGACTGTGTTCGACAGGCCGAAGGGCGCCCCGATCGCGATGGTCGAGTCGCCGACCGCGACCTTGGCGGAGTCGCCGAGCGCCAGCGGGTTCAGTCCGGACGGCGCGTTCTTCAGCTTGAGGACCGCCACGTCGTAGCCCTGCGCCCGGCCGACGACCTCGGCGTCGTACTTCTTGCCGTTGGAGAAGATCACGGAGAGCGTGCCGCTGTCGGCCGCGGATGCCACCACGTGGTTGTTGGTGAGGACGTGGCCTTCCCGGTCGTAGACGAATCCGGTGCCCGTGCCGCCCTCCGCCTCGCCGCTGCCGTCTGGCGCCGGCGCCGCCCGACTTCGCCTCGATCGTGACCACGCTCGGCAGCGCCTTGGCGGCGACCCCCGCGACGGAGCCCGGCTCGCGCTGGAGGTCCTTCGGGACGTTCCCCGCGGAGACCGTCGTCGAGTTGATGCCGTCGTCGTTGCGCTCGGCGGCCCAGTAGCCGATGCCGCCGCCGACGCCGCCGGCCACCAGCGCGGCGACGAGAACCGCCGCGACCAGTCCGCCGGATCGTTTCGGCCGGGGCGCTTCGCCCACGTGGACCGGTGCACCCCAGCCCGTACTGTTGCCGCCACCGCCGTAGGAGGGGAGCGCGCCGGGCGGTTGCGTCCAGCCCGTGCCCGGCTGGTGAAGAGCGGCCGGGGGAGGCCGGCGGGACGGGACCCGGCAGCGGTGCGGTGGCGTGCTCGGGCTGGGGGGAGTGCCCTGGCCGCTCAGCCGCGGCCGCTGCCGGCTCGGTGGAACGGGTCCCGTCGTCATGTGCCCCGTCAGGTGTGCCGACCGGGACGGGGGGTGTGCGCGGGTCCAGGTCCGTGGGGTCCCGGAACATCGGGAGCGGCGGCCGGCACAGGAGGTACGGACGGGGCGGCCGGCTGCGCAGTGCCCTCGTTGCCCTCGTTCTCGGTGCTCACAGCTCTCTCCTCAGGTCCACGTCGTACTTCTTTGTTCTCGTTCGGGCGGCGTGCTCGGCGTGCTTCGGCGGGTGTCCACTCTGCAGCTTTCTGACGCAAGCTTTTCCCACAGCCCGTCAGGCCACTGTAAGCAGGACCTGTGCATATCCCGGCAATCCTTTACTTCCGGCAAAACGGACGCATCTTCAGAGCGCCGGAACGGCCCACTGCACACCCCTTCCCCGTCTCGGTGACACCATGACGCGGTGACTTACGCACGACAGCACAACATCCAGGTCGTCGCTCACCGAGGTGCTTCGGAAGACGCGCCCGAGCACACCCTGGCCGCTTACATGAAGGCGATCGACGACGGCGCCGACGCTCTCGAGTGCGACGTACGCCTCAGCGCCGACGGGCACCTCGTCTGCGTCCACGACCGGAGAGTGAACCGGACCTCCAACGGCCGCGGCGCCGTGTCCGCCCTGGAGCTCGCGGATCTCACCGCGCTCGACTTCGGGAACTGGAAGGGCCGGGAGGACTCCGCCGAGAGCCCCGACTGGGGCGACCCGTCGCTGACCTCCGTGCTCACGCTGGAGCGGCTTCTCGAGCTGGTGGCGGACTCGGGGCGCCGGATCGAGCTGGCCATCGAGACCAAGCACCCCACCCGCTGGGCGGGCCAGGTGGAGGAGCGGCTGCTGCACCTCCTCGGACGGTTCGGGCTCGCCGAACCGGCGTCCGCCGAGGAGTCGGCCGTACGGATCATGAGCTTCTCGGCCCGCTCGCTGCACCGGGTCGCCGCGGCAGCTCCCACCCTCCCGACGGTCTATCTGATGCAGTTCGTGAGCCCGCGGCTGCGCGACGGACGGCTGCCCGCCGGCGCACGGATCGCGGGACCGGGCATCCGCGTCGTACGGAACCAGCCCGGGTACATCGACCGCCTCCACCGGGCAGGCCACCGCGTCCATGTCTGGACGGTCAACGAACCCGAGGACGTGGAGCTCTGCGTGCGACTCGGCGTCGAAGCGATCATCACGAACCGCCCCAGGCAAGTCCTGTCCCAGCTGGGACGCCTGTAACACGCATAACAGGGAGTGCACCGGCGCGTTCGGTCCGTATTCGATCGTTACGAGTGCATCACTGGTCCCGCCATGGCCGGTTTCCGGTCCAGTCCATTGGGGCATTCACACCGTGGCGTGGGGCAAAGGAGGTCTCGGGGGTGGCGTTGGTGGTGGCACAGGAGGTGCCCACGTCGTCGAGCATGGCCGTACCCCATGGCCCTGCGGGCGTGGGGACGGCACGACACCGTATGCAGGAGCAGCTGCGGCGCAGCGGGGTGTCGGAATCGATTGTCGACGATGCAGTTCTGATTCTTTCCGAACTTCTCAGCAATGCCTGCCGGCACGGCAGGCCGCTCGGTCATGCCGAGGTGGGCGACGGAGACGTCCTCGCCGCGTGGCGCGTCGACCGGGCGGGCCGGCTGACGGTCGAGGTGACGGACGGAGGCGGTCCCACCCGTCCTGTCCCGTCGACGCCCTCGGTCACCGCGCGTGGCGGCCGCGGGCTCAACATCATCACCGCGCTGGCACAGGACTGGGGTGTCCGTGACAGCGCGGCCGGTGAGGTCACCGTCTGGGTGGTCGTCACGGAAGGGCACCTGCGCGAGGATTTCGCTACGCGCGTCGCAGGCCCGGCCTTCGAGTACGCGGACGCGTTCGACGACCTCGACTGAGGCGATCTCGACCGGAACGAGTGTCGGGCGCTGTGCCACCGCGAGCGCGGCGGACGGCTAGGCTCGCGCCCGACACAGCACCGCCGCAATCGGGAGAAGCCGCACCATGGCCAAGAAGCGCCCCCAGACCAAGGCGTCGACGTCACAGACCAAGGACCGGGGCCGCGCCGCGGGCGCCCACGAGCCCGTCCCTGTGGTGGGAGCACGCGAGCCCTGTCCCTGCGGATCGGGCCGCCGCTACAAGGCGTGTCACGGCCGTGCCGCCGCGCACGCCGTGACCGAACTGGTCCACCGCCCCTTCGAGGGCCTTCCCGGCGAGTGCGACTGGGTGGCCCTGCGGGAGTTGGTGCCCGCCGCGACCGTGGCACTGAAGCTGAAGGACGGGCTGCCCGAGGGCGTACCGTCCGTGACGCTCGCGACCGTTCTGCCGATGGCATGGCCGGCGCTGCGTCGTGACGACGGTTCGGTGCTGCTCGGTCTGCAGAACGACACCTCGTCCGGCGACCTCAGCCGCGATCTGGCGGAGACACTGAGCCGCGCGCTCACCGCTGAGCCCGGCAATCCGGTTCCCGGCGAGCGGGTGTCCGGCGACGGGCCGCGGCTGCAGGACCTCCTCGACCCGGACGCGCCCTTCGAGCCGGCCGTCCATTCCGGCTTCGAGTTCTGGATCCCGGACTCGGCGGAGAACGCCACGGCCGAGGTCGCCGCCTCCCTGGAGCGCGCGAACGCCGCCGCGATCCCGACCGTGCGGCTCACGGGCGTCGACGCGTCCTACTGGTGCGAGACCCCGGAGAAGAACCACCTGCGCTGGGTCATGCCGCACCCCGAGGAGAAGTTGCTGGACGCGCTGGCCCGGCTGCACGCCGCGGGCGCCACGTCGCTCGGTGAGGGAACCCGTCTCGTCGGCTCGTTCCGTGCGCACGGTCTGATGGTCCCGGTCTGGGACCTGCCGAGCGGCATGGGCGCCGAGGAGTGCGAGAAGCCGGCGGCCGAGTTCGCCGAGCGGCTGACCGAGGCCCTCGCGTCGGACGCTCCGCTCACGCCGGAGGAGCGCAGGGCGCGCGGTGGTCTCACCAACCGCCAGGTCACCCTCTCCTGAACGGAAAGCGGGCGGCGAGAGAAGCCGCGTGACCCCCGCAGAAGAGTCACGTGACTCCAGTCACAACTTTCGCCAGGGGCTGCTGAATCGCTGTCCGAATACCCGAGATCGAATTTGCTAACTGCCGATCTCTTGTTACGGTTCTAGAAGCCCGGTCGCTGGTGCATCCCCCGTCGCCAGCGACCGGGCGTTTTCATTTCCGCGGAACCATCCGTTCCGCCGTGGACGCGTCAACGCCCCTCAGCATCAGGGGAGTTGCTCCCGGCCCGCAGCAGCAGGGGCCCTTCGCCGGAATCATCAGCGGACGCGAACTCCGCCACTGCCGAATATCCCCCCGCGTCACCACGAGAAGGTTCCCGTGGTGTCTCGCAGGCACCGGGTTCGTCGTCCGCCCCGACGACGCAGTTGATCTGCAAAGTACGGCTGCCCGGACCCATCAGTGTGAGTACGGAACGCAATTCCGTCCCTGTCGTATTGCGGTAGTAGGTACGCGCCCAGGTGTCGCGCCCCTGCGACAGCACACAGGTCTGCGCCTCGAGGCCGCCGGGGGAAGTGACTTCCGGCCCGCAAAGCGCGACGGAGGCGGGGATCACCGGCGAAACAGCCGCCGTGGGGTCTGTTTCGGCCGTCTGCCGCGACGGCCGGGCACTTGACTTCGCGTCCGCGACCGGTTTCGAATCGGAGTCCGCATCGGGCCACAGCAGCCCGTCGGCCGGTCCCGCCGCGGCAGCCAGCGGCAGCAGCGCGGCGAACACCACGACCGAGGTGATCCCGATCATGCGGAGATTCATGGACCCACCTGCCGGCCGAGCGGAATTCATGACGGTGGACCGAAGATATCCGCGGAATACGGGCACCTGGTCCGCCGCGCGCCCTATACCGGTACAACTCGGGCCGGCTCCAACCCGTACGAGTGACGGGTGCGGAGCCGGCCCGGTCGAAGCGCCAGTTCGGTTGCCTGCGGCGGGGCGCCGGTTCAGCAGTCCTGCGGACTCCGCAGCGGAGCCCGAGGTTCAGTACAGGAGCCTGCTGCCGCCGTCGGGCGCGCTGGTGCTCGCCTCGACCAGCGCGTCCACCACCGCCTCCACACCCGGCAGCCACGGCTCGGCGGACCCGGGCAGCGGCGCACGCTCCCAGCGCACCTGCCCGGTTCCCGTCTCCGAGGGAGGCAGGACCAGATAGCCGCCCTCACCGTGGAAGCGCAGCGAGCTCGGCACGCAGTCCTTGACGAAGAGCAGCTCACCGAGCTGTTCGAGGGTGTAGGGGGCGACGAGCAGCGACCAGCGCGTGGGCGTGGCCACGACGGGCCCGAGGCGCATCTCCATCTGGTCGAGCGCCGCGAGCGCACGGGCTCCCGCCACCGCGGGCAGGCTCACCGCGCAGGGTGCGCGGCCACCGGTGGCCAGCATGATCGGGGCGGTGGGCCGGTTGGTCCACCACCAGCGCACCATCCGCTCGTCGGTCGTCGCCGCGAGGACTGCGGGGTCGAAGGGGTGTGCGCCGGGTACGACGCACTCGGGGTCGGGGCATGCGCAGCCGCGCCCGCGGTCACCGCGGCTTCCGGCCGCTTTCAGTCCCACACCGGGAAGTACGGGCCATTGCCACTGGGCGGCGCAGGTGAGCGCCGCTTCAAGCTGTGCAGGCCCCTTCTTGCGTCCGAACCGGAGCCTGCGTCGCCTTCCGAGGATCTCGCGCATGAGCGCTCGTTCCTTTCCGTTGAACGCCGAGGTCCACATCACACGAGGTGTGCAGCTCTTCACTGTGCGTACAAATCGGCGCATCACCGCCCCTTGCCGGTGGCATGGGCGACTCCCCGATCGTCTGCGGCAGGATCGCCGCCCGGGGGCCGAACGTGGGCTTGTCTCCATTAAACGCATGGCGAGGGGTGGCGCGCGCCTGGCGCTTGCTGTCCCGTTGAAACTTTTTCCCCGCCACTCGGGGATGCGGCGCGACCCACGACTGTTAGGACGCCCGGGCCCGTCGCCAGGTTCCGGGGCGGTCTCAACTGCCCCTGGCCGTCACCGTTTACGTACCCACCACGTTTGGTATGACGCTTCCCTCCGAGGCCTGCGCCTCGAGGGATCCACTGCCGAACGCCCTCAGTCGACCTCAATTGACCGCCATAGGGTACATTTTTCGGCCAAGTTCAAGGTCACGTAGACACCACCAATCCCACTGGTCCAATGCTGGACATCCCCTTCCTTGTGCGTGTACATGTGGATGCATTGCTAGCAGCGCAGAATGACATGGGGGTTCGCGATGCTATCGAGCGAAACGCACCAGTCGGAAAGCCGGCTGCCATGAGCGCCCCTCACCTGCCGAAAGTGGCTGGAATCGACTCAGCGGTCTCCAAGCCCAAGCACACTGCCCCGGCCCTGCCCGCCCTTCCTACCGCACCGCCGCCCCCCGGCGCGGTGATTCAGGACAGGCTCGCGGGCTGGGTTTCGGACCTCACGACGCTGCACGAACTGACGGAACGCCTCGCCAGGACCAGTTCGCTCGAGACAGCTCTGCACGAGTTGCTGCGCGCCGGTGCCGCCCTCGTCGGCGCCCGCCGCGGCCTGGTCGTCCTCGAACCGGTACCGGCCGCGACACACACGGACTGCTTCGACGCCGACCACGGTCCGACCCTCACCAAGGGCCTCGGCCTCACCCATGCCGAGCTCGGGCACATCGAGACCGTGCCACGCACCGCGACGGCTCACGGACGCATCCTGGACGGCCGCCTCCCCGGCGGAATGCCGGGCCCGGCCGGGCCTCCCGAGCCCGTCGCCGACCGCGACCTGCTCGGCGAGGAGTCGCTCGACCCCCTGCACCGCGAGGTCGCCGTCCGCCTCGGCTACGCCGCCACGTACACGCAGCCGCTGGCGTCCGACAACGCCGGCACCCTCGGCGCAGCCGTCTGGATGTACGACGAACCGGCCGAGCCGGTGGAGCGCCAGCGCCATCTCGTGGGTCTGTACATGCGCTACGCCACCGAGCATGTGGCCCGGCTCCTGGAGCTGGAGCACGCGCGCGAGACGGTGGCGACCGTCGCCGAGGAGCTCCTGCCCAGCCGGCTGCCCCGGGTCCCGGGTGTCCAGCTCGCCGCACTGCACCGCGCCGGGCCGCGCGGCGGCGGCGACTGGTACGACGCGCTGCCGCTGCCGGAGGGCGCACTGGGACTCGCCGTCGGATCGGTCAGCGGATCGGGCCCGAGCGCGCTGGCGGCGATGGGCCGGCTGCGGGCGTCCCTGCGGGCGTACGCGGTGATGGAGGGCGAGGACCCCGTCGCCGTCCTGTCCGATCTGGAGCTGCTGCTGCGGCTGACCGAGCCCGCCCGCACGGCCACCGCCCTCTTCGCCTACGCCGAACCGGCCGCCGGGAAGATCGTGCTCGCAGGCGCCGGGCACACCCCGCCGCTGCTGATCAGCGAGCGGCGCACCGAGTTCGTCGAGACCTCCCTGTCCGCGCCGCTGGGGATGCTCGCCTGCTGGGAGGCGCCGAGCGTGGAGCTGTCCCCGGACCGCGGAGAAACGGTGCTGCTCTACACCGACGGGCTGCTGCGACGGACCGGTGACCCCATGGACCGCGCCTTCGCACGGCTGCACGCGGCCGCCGCGAGCGTGCCGAAGACGGCTCGCGACGATCCTGCGGCGATCGCCGGCCATGTGCTGCGCACGATGCTTCCGGAAGGACTGGACGAGGACGGGACCGGCGAGGACGTCGTCCTGCTCGCTGCCCGTTTTGACTGATTCCTCACACGTTTTCCCCAGGGCACAGGGGCGTCTTCCCTTCGCACATACGATGGAGGACGGTCCAGTGTCGTATCGAGGAGGCAGACGTGGCCGAGGAGCTCACGCCGGAGACCCCGGAAGAAGAAGAGCAGCCGATCAAGCAGCGCAAGAACGGCCTGTACCCGGGCGTGTCCGACGAGCTCGCCGCCAGCATGACGAGCGGCTGGGCCGACACCGAGCTCCGTGATCTGGAGCCCATCCCGCAGGCCTCGCAGACTGCTGCCCGCCGCGCCGCGCTCTCGGCGCGTTTCCCGGGCGAGCGCCTGGTGATTCCCTCGGGCAATCTGAAGACCCGCTCGAACGACACGGAGTACGCGTTCCGCGCCTCCACCGAGTACGCGTACCTCACCGGCGACCAGACCGAGGACGGCGTCCTCGTGCTGGAGCCCCAGGGCGACGGCCACCGGGCCACGGTCTATCTGCTGCCCCGCTCCGACCGGGAGAACGGCGAGTTCTGGCTGTCCGGCCAGGGCGAACTGTGGGTCGGCCGCCGGCACTCCCTCGCGGAGGCCGAGCAGCTGCTGGGCGTCCCCGCCAAGGATGTGCGCGAGCTGCCGGAGCAGCTGCGTGAGGCGAACGGTCCCGTCCGTGCCGTGCGCGGGCACGACGCCGGCATCGAGGCCGCGCTGACCGACAAGGTCACCGCCGAGCGCGACGAGGAGCTGCGGGTCTTCCTCTCCGAGGCGCGTGCCGTCAAGGACGAGTTCGAGATCGCCGAGCTGCAGAAGGCGTGCGACTCCACGGCCCGCGGCTTCGAGGACGTCGTGAAGGTCCTCGACAAGGCCGAGGCCACCAGCGAGCGCTACATCGAGGGCACCTTCTTCCTGCGCGCCCGCGTCGAGGGCAACGACGTCGGCTACGGCTCGATCTGCGCCGCCGGCCCCCACGCGACCACGCTGCACTGGGTGCGCAACGACGGACCGGTGCGCTCCGGCGACCTGCTGCTGCTGGACGCCGGTGTCGAGACGCACACCCTCTACACCGCCGACATCACCCGCACCCTGCCGATCAACGGCCGGTTCAGCGAGCTGCAGCGCAAGATCTACGACGCGGTGTACGACGCCCAGGAGGCCGGCATCGCCGCCGTCCAGCCGGGCGCCAAGTACCGCGACTTCCACGACGCGTCGCAGCGTGTGCTGGCCGAGCGGCTGGTGGAGTGGGGCCTGATCGAGGGCCCTGTGGAGCGCGTGCTGGAACTGGGTCTGCAGCGCCGCTGGACGCTGCACGGCACCGGCCACATGCTCGGCATGGACGTCCACGACTGCGCCGCCGCGCGTACCGAGGCGTACGTCGACGGGACGCTGGAGCCGGGGATGTGCCTGACGGTGGAGCCGGGTCTCTACTTCCAGGCCGACGACCTGACCGTGCCCGAGGAGTACCGCGGCATCGGCGTGCGGATCGAGGACGACATCCTGGTCACCGCGGACGGCAACCGGAACCTGTCGGCCGCCCTTCCGCGGCAGGCCGACGAGGTCGAGGCCTGGATGGCGGCCGTCAAGCAGGGCTGAGCCGTCGAGCAGGGCTGAGCTGCGAAGGATCCGGAAGGGCGCGCATGCGCGAGGTCACGAGACCTTGAGCAGCGCGTCCTTCCGCCATTTGAGGACCTTGTCGAAGCTGACCACCGCTCCGTGTCCCGGACGGTTGCCGAAGTGGACGTGGTCGGCGAGCTGCTCGATCAGACAGAGGCCCCGGCCGCTCTCGGCGGTGGGAGGGGCCTGCACCAGCGTGTGGGCGTACCCGGCGGCGAAGGCGGGAAAGCCCGGCCCCGAATCGGCCACCTCGATACGGCACGTCTCGCCGTCCAGATAGGCAGTGACCCGGTAGGCCGTCGAGGCCTCACCGGGTCCCTTGCCGCCGCCGTGCTCCACGGCGTTCGCACACGCCTCGCTCAGCGCGACCGAGAGATCGAAGGAGATATCGGGGTCGACCCCCGCCGTTTCCATCGTGCCGAGCAGCAGGCGCCGGGCGAGCGGAATGCTCGCGGCTTCGCGCCGCAAGTGGAGAGACCACCAGATGCTCATGCTCCAGCCTCCTGGCTGCGGCTCGACATACCGATACGTATTGCCGCAAGACACGGCCCGTAAGCGCACAGTTGACGTGATTGCGCTCATTCGGCCGACGCGCTCCACCAGGGTGGCGGTGTATGCCGCCAAAGCGGATCTTCCGGACCTGCCGTACGGGGCCCCGCAGCGCGATGCGATGATGACCCGGCCATGTCGTCCATGCCCGTCACACGCACCGGAGCCGGTCTACGGCTGCTGAGGGCCGCGGTGTTCACCGCGGTCTGTGTCGTGCTGTCCGGGACAGGGCATGCGCTGGCCTCCTGCGAAGGCGTCGCGCTGTGGACGCTCGCGGCGGGCTTCGCCGCAACGTTCGCGCTGGTCGCGCCCTTTGCGGGCCGAAGCCGATCACTGTCGTCGATCATCGTCGCCCTGAGTGCGGGACAGCTCGCCCTGCACGCCCTGTTCGGGGTGGGCCAGCATCAGCTGAGGCTCGCACCGACCGCCGACGACGCGTTGATCAGAATGGCGGCCCGCCTGGTGTGCGGGGCGGGCGCCGCGTCGCTCACACCGGCGGACGCGCACCGCATTGTCACCACGGCGGGCATCGACCCACCCGCGCACGGCGTGCACACCCATGTGACGCAATCCACAGTGCAGCCCGAGCTGCTGCCCTCCGTCCCCATGCTGTTGGGGCATCTGCTGGCCGCGCTCGCGACCGGCTGGCTGCTGCGGCGCGGGGACCTGGCGCTGACCCGGCTGATCCGGCTCTCCACCGACTCCGCCCAGGAGCTCGCCGAAGCGGCCCGGCTGCGTGCGCTGCGCGCCGCGCTCGGTCTCCTGCGCGCACTCCGGGCCGGTCTGGCGCAGACGCCCGCGCCGGGTGCGCGCGCCCTGCGGCCGTCGGCCCTTTCTCTCCCGCCGGCCGCGGGAGAGGCACTCCAGCACTCGGTGATCAGGCGCGGGCCGCCCGCCCGCTTCGCGCTCGCAGCCTGACGCGGCTCACTCGACGGGAGTGGTGCCGCGGTGCCCGCGCACACCCGTGCGCCCGGCTCACCCACCTCTCCTCATCAACGGAGTGTTCTACGCCATGAACCTTTCCCGTATCGCCGTCGTGACCGGTGTCGCCGCCTCCTCCGTGCTGCTGCTCTCCGGCACCGCCTTCGCGCACGTCAGCGTGCAGCCGCAGGGCGAGGCCGCCAAGGGCGGCTACGCCACGGTGAACTTCAAGGTCCCGAACGAGCGCGACGGGGCCTCGACCGTGAAGCTCGAGGTCAACCTCCCGGCCGACCACCCGATGTCGTCGGCGATGCCGCAGCCCGTCCCGGGCTGGAAGGCCGTGGTCACCAAGACGAAGCTGGCGAAGCCGCTCGAGGTGCACGGCAAGAAGATCACCGAGGCGCCCTCCAAGATCACCTGGACCGCGGCGGGAGGCAAGATCGCTCCGGGCGAGTTCCAGCAGTTCCCGGTCTCCCTCGGCAAGCTGCCCGAGGACGCCGACCAGCTGGTGTTCAAGGCGATCCAGACGTACGACAACAAGGAGGTCGTGCGCTGGATCGAGGAGGAGAAGGAAGGTGCGCCCGAGCCCGAGTCGCCCGCGCCGGTCCTGAAGCTCACCGCAGCGGCCGAGGACGGCCACGGCGCCAAGGGAGCGACGGCCACCAACGCGGACGACAAGAAGGCCGCGGACGCCAAGAAGACCGAGACCGCGTCCTCCGACAGCTCCGACACCACGGCGCGCGTCCTCGGGATCGCCGGCATCCTCGTGGGTGTCGCCGGTGTCGCCTTCGGTGTCCTGGCCGGCCGTCGCCGCACGGCCTGACGCCCCCGCACACCGAATCTCCAGGAACGTTCTCCATGCGCAAGAAGACTGTTCTGGCGGCCACGCTCGTCGTGGCCGCCGGTCTCACCCTGTCCGCCTGTTCCAGCGGTGACGACTCGGGCAAGAGCCCCGTCGCCGACGTCTCCGTGCAGGCGGACAAGGCCGCGACCGTGCTCGACAAGCCGTACGCCAAGCCGAACCTCGTCCTCACGGACACCACCGGCAAGAAGTTCGACCTGCGTGAGCGGACCAAGGGCAGGCCGACGCTGATCTACTTCGGCTACACCCACTGCCCCGACGTCTGCCCGCTGACGATGAGCAACATCGCCATCGCCCGGAAGAAGCTCCCCAAGGCCGACCGGGACAAGCTCCAGGTCGTCTTCGTCACCACCGACCCGGAGCGCGACACCCCGGCCGAACTGGCCAAGTGGCTGCCCAGCGCCGGGGACCCGTCGTTCGTCGGACTGACCGGCGACTTCCCGACCATCCAGGCGGGCGCACGGCAGATGGGCATCGGCATCGACCCGCCGAAGAAGGAGGAGGACGGCACCGTCGTGTCCATGCACGGTGCCCAGGTCATCGCCTTCTCGCCGAAGACGGACGCGGGTTATGTGCTGTACGGCGAGAACACCAGCGCGGACGACTATGCCAAGGATCTGCCCAAGCTGATCCGCGGGGAGAAGCCGTGAGCCGCGGCAGGCCCCTCGCCCCGGTCATGGCCCTGGCCCTCGGGCTGGCGCTGGCGGGCTGCTCGTCCGACAGCGAACCGGAGTTGAAGGTCAGCGGCGCCTTCATGCCGCAGCCGGTCACCGACATGGCCGCCGGTTTTCTGACGGTGCACAACAGCGGAGGCCGGGCGGACAGGCTGACCTCCGTCACCAGCGACATCTCCGACGACGTCACGATCCACGAGACGAAGAACCAGAAGATGCAGCAGGTGAAGGCCTTCGACGTCCCGGCGGACGGCGAGCTCGACCTCGAACGCGGCGGCAGCCACATCATGTTCATGGCGCTCAAGCAGAAGCCGCAGCAGGGCGGGAAGGTCGCCGTGGAACTCCACTTCGAGAAGTCCGACCCCATCACGGTTGAGCTTCCCGTCAAGGAGCCCACGTACAACCCGAAGAAGCACTGAGCACCGAGGGGACTGATTACGCCATGACAGCCACCGCCCCGCGCCTCGGCCCATCCCCGGTCCGACTCGTGCTCGCCGCGGCCGTGCTCATCGGCACGCTCTTCGCAGCGCTGCTGGCCGCCGCGAGCCCCGCAGCGGCCCATGCCGCACTGACCGGGAGCAATCCGAAGGACGGGGCGGTGGTCGCCACCGCCCCGCAGGAAGTGACCCTCACCTTCTCCGAGCAGATCGCCATGGGGAACGACTCGATCCGGGTCCTCGAACCGAGCGGCAAACGCGCGGACAAGGCCAAGATCCGCGACCTGTCCGCCGCCGGCAAGGTCAGCTACGGCGTCGACCTGCTGCCGGGCCTGCCCGACGGCACCTACACCGTGGCCTGGCAGGCCGTCTCCGCCGACAGCCATCCCGTCTCCGGCGCCTTCACCTTCTCGATCGGCGCACCCTCGAAGACCGAGGTCGCGCTGCCCGCGGACAAGGCGGGCGGAGGCCTGGTCGGCTTCCTCTACGACGTCGCGCGCTACGCCGCCTACGCGGGATTCGTACTGCTGGCCGGCGGCTCGGCCTTCGTCCTCGTCTGCTGGCAGCGCGCCGCGTCGGCCCGCCCGGTCCAACGGCTCGTCGTACGGGGCTGGGTGACGCTGACCGCGGCCACTCTCGTGATGCTCCTCCTGCGCACGCCGTACACCGGCTCGGGCAGGCTTGCCGACGCCTTCGACCTCAGCGGGCTGCGCGACGTCCTGGAGACGAAGACCGGTGCGGCGCTCGTCTCCCGCCTGCTGCTGCTCGGCGCGGCCGCGCTGTTCATCGCGGTGCTCTTCGGGGCGTACGCGAAGCGGGAGGACGAGCGCGAGAAGAAGGATCTGACCTTCGGGCTCGGCATGGGCGGCATCGTGGTCGCCGCCGGAATCGCGGCGACCTGGGCCCTGTCGGAACACGCATCCACCGGTATCCAGCCGGGCATCGCGATGCCCGTGGACGTGCTGCACCTGCTGGCCGTCGCGGGCTGGCTCGGTGGACTGGCCGCGCTGCTGACCGCGCTCTACCGCGTTCCCTCGATCGAACGAGCGGCCGTACAGCGGTTCTCCCGCGTCGCGTTCGCCTGTGTGGCGACGCTCGCGGCGACCGGGCTCTACCAGTCCTGGCGGCAGGTCGGGTCCTGGTCGGCGCTGACCGGGACGTCGTACGGGCAACTGCTGCTGGCCAAGGTGGCGCTGGTGCTCGTCATGGTCGGCGCCGCGTGGATCTCACGTCGCTGGACCGCGCAGCTCGCGGATGCGAAGGAACGCGAGGCGAAGGAGAGCGCGTCGGAGGAGGAGCCGGAATCGGCTGAGGAGCCGGCGCCCGTCACCGTCCCCGACGACACGGCCGAAGCCGAGACCGACGCCGAGTCCACGAGCGTGGCCTCGGCCGCGGCGGGCGACGAGACCGGTGCCCGCGACTCCGAGCGGGCCGCCCAACTGGCCCGCCAGCAGGCCGCAGTGACCACAGCCCTGGAGAAGAAGGAACGGGACGCCGATCCCGTACGGTCCGGACTGCGCCGTTCCGTACTGGCCGAGGCGACGATCGCGGTGGCCCTGCTCGCCGTGGCCACCGTGCTGACCTCAACCGAACCCGGCCGCACGGAAGAGGAAGCCGCCAAGGCCACGAGCGGCGTTGCCCGGACCGACGACGCTCCGCCCCCCGGCCCCGCCGACATCAAGATCCCCTTCGACACGGGCGGTCAGAACGGCAAGGGCACGGTACGGCTCACCCTCTCCCCGGCGAGCCCGGGCGCCAATCTGATGCACGTCTGGCTCGTCCGGCCGGACGGCAAGCCGATGGACGTGCCGGAGCTGAAGGTCTCCTTCACGCTCAAGGCCAAGCAGATCGGCCCGCTGCCGATCAGGCCCGACCGGCTCACAGCGGGACACTGGAGCGCGAGCGCGGTCCAGATACCGATGCCCGGCGACTGGCAGGTCCAGGTGACCGTACGGACCTCCGACATCGACCAGACGACCATCGACAAGAACGTGAAGATCGGCTGAACCACCCGTGAGCGAGAACGACATCTCCAGACGGCGACTGCTCGGCACCGTGGGTGCGGCGGGCGCGACCGGACTGGCGCTGGGTGCGGCGGGCGGAGCAGCCGCCTACGCCGCCGTTTCCCCGGCTCCGACCGAGCTGAGCGTGATCGGCTCGACCACCGTCGCCTTCCACGGCGAGCACCAGGCGGGCATCGTCACGCCCCTGCAGTCGCGAGGCCATCTGGTCGCCTTCGACCTCGCCGCGGGGGCGGGCCGCAAGGAGGCCGTCGCGCTGATGCGCCGCTGGTCGTCGCTGGCGGCCGACCTCATGGCGGGCCGGCCGGTGGCGGAGGGCGACACGGCGGTGGCCCTGGACGCCGGACCCTCCTCGCTGACCGTCACCTTCGGCTTCGGCCGCACCTTCTTCGACCGGACGGATCTGGCCGACCGGCGCCCGGCGGAGCTGGACCCGCTGCCCGCGTTCTCCTCCGACCAGCTGGACGCCCGCCGCTCCAACGGCGATCTGTGGGTGCAGATCGGCGCCGACGACGCGCTGGTCGCCTTCCACGCGCTGCGCGCCGTGCAGAAGGCGGCGGGCGCGGCGGCCCGGGTCCGCTGGCAGATGGACGGCTTCAACCGTTCGCCGGGGGCCACCAGCACGCCGATGACCACGCGCAACCTGATGGGCCAGATCGACGGCTCGCGCAATCCGAAACCGGCCGAGCCCGACTTCGACCGGCGCGTCTTCGTTCCGTCGAAGACCGCCCATGCCTGGATGGCGGGCGGTTCGTACGCCGTCGTACGCCGCATCCGGATGCTTCTCGACGACTGGGAGAAGCTGTCGACGACGAAGCAGGAACGGGTCATCGGGCGGCGCAAGTCCGACGGGGCGCCGCTGACCGGCGGCACCGAGACGACCGAGCTCGCTCTCGACGAGACCGGCCCGGACGGACGGCTCGTCATCCCGGACAACGCCCACGCCCGCATCTCCGCGCCGGAGCAGAACGGCGGGGCGGCGATGCTGCGCCGGCCGTTCTCCTTTCACGACGGGATCGGGCCGGACGGCACACCGGACGCGGGGCTGCTCTTCATCTGCTGGCAGGCAGATCCACTGCGCGGCTTCGTACCCGTGCAGCGCAAGCTCGACCGGGGCGACGCACTCTCCCCGTTCGTCCGGCACGAGGCGAGCGGACTGTTCGCGGTGCCGGGCGGGCCCCGGGAGGGCGAGTACGTGGGTCAGCGGCTCCTGGAGTCGTGATCCGCGCGAGCCCATTAGGGTGACCGTATGTCAGCCACGCGCTACACCTATCTGGGGCCCGAGGGCACCTTCACCGAGGCCGCCCTCCGCACGCTTCCGGAAGCGGCCACCCGGGAACTCGTCCCGATGGTGTCCGTGCCGGCAGCCCTCGATGCCGTACGCAACGGGGATGCGGCGGCGGCTCTCGTCCCGATCGAGAACTCCGTGGAGGGCGGCGTCACCGCGACCCTCGACGAGCTGGCGTCGGGCGAGCCTCTGATGATCTACCGCGAGGTGCTGCTGCCCATCGCCTTCGCGCTGCTGGTACGCCCCGGCACCAAGCTGTCCGCGGTGAAGACGGTGACCGGGCACCCGGTCGCCCAGCCCCAGGTGCGCAACTGGCTGCGGGCGCATCTTCCGGACACCCTGTGGGAGTCGGCAGCGTCGAACGCGGACGGTGCACGGCTGGTGCAGGAGGGGCGGTACGACGCCGCCTTCGCGGGGGAGTTCGCGGCGGCGACGTACGGTCTCGAGCCGCTGGTGACCGACATCCACGACGCGGAGAACGCCGAGACCCGGTTCGTCCTGGTCGGCAGGCCCGCGCGCCCCGCGGCCCCGACGGGCGCGGACAAGACCTCGGTCGTCATCTGGCTGGGCGACGACCACCCCGGCGCGCTGCTCGAACTGCTTCAGGAATTCGCCGTGCGCGGCGTCAACCTGATGCTCATCCAGTCCAGGCCGACCGGAGCGGGCATCGGCAACTACTGCTTCGCCGTGGACGCCGAGGGCCATATCTCCGACCGGCGGGTCGGCGAGGCACTGATGGGACTGAAGCGGATCTGTCCGAAGGTGCGATTCCTCGGATCGTATCCACGCGCCGGCGTCGCACCGCAGGACGTACGGGCGCTGCGGAGGGGCACGTCGGACCAGGAGTTCACCGCTGCCTCGGACTGGCTGGCGCGCTGCCAGGACGGACGGGCCTGACCGAAACTGTCCTACCTGCTGATTTTCGTTGTCCACAGGAGTTATCCACAGGCTCTCGACTCGACCTGGGGACAAGTCGACAACGTGAACCGACAGGGTCGACAAGTCGGCCCACTTACCCCACTTCCATCCACAGGACAGCAGGTCGACCCCGTCATCTCGATGTCACCCCCATTTCATTGATCAACTCTTTGGAGCGAGCAATTCCCACCCGAATGAGCGTGTGGGGTGGGTTTGGGCGGGGAATCCTTCGCCCCGTGCGCCGCTCCAGGAATGATCACTTCCGGAATCCACAGACCTACCACACAGCCTGTGGATAACTTTCCGGAGGCCCGTATCCCTGTGGACAACAGCGCCTCACGTTCCGCGCTGCACCAGGGCAGCCGGTCAATTCCCCCTCAGCCGAATGCCCCGTTTCAGCGAATAGCGCCGCGTTTATTGACGCCTGACCCCAGAATTCCCGTCGGCTTCTAAATTCCGGCAATTTCCGCAATTAGGGCAAAGTGACACGCACGGTTATATCGGTGGCGGTGCCCCGAGTCGGCACCGGTAGCCTGGTGGGGTGATTGACCTTCGCCTGCTCCGTGAGGACCCCGACCGTGTTCGCGCCTCCCAGCGCGCCCGTGGAGAGGACGTCGCACTCGTCGACGCCCTGCTCTCCGCCGATGAACGGCGCAGGTCGTCCGGCGTCCGCTTCGACGAGCTGCGGTCCGAACAGAAGGGCCTCGGCAAGCTCATCCCCAAGGCTTCTTCCGAGGAGCGCGCGGAGCTGCTGAAGCGGGCCGAGCAGTTGAAGACCGACGTCAAGGCGGCCGACGCCGCGCAGGACGAGGCCGCCGAGGAGACCAAGCGACTCCTCCTCCAGCTCGGCAACCTGGTCCACGAGGACGTCCCCGTCGGCGGCGAGGAGGACTTCGTCGTCCTCGAGACGCACGGCACCATCCGCGACTTCGACGCCGAGGGCTTCCAGCCGAAGGACCATCTGGAGCTCGGCGAGGCGCTGGGCGCCATCGACGTCGAGCGCGGCGCCAAGGTGTCGGGCTCGCGCTTCTACTACCTGACGGGCGTCGGCGCCCTGCTGGAACTGGCCCTGGTCAACGCGGCGATCGCGCAGGCCACGGAGGCCGGCTTCATCCCGATGCTGACCCCCGCGCTGGTCCGCCCCCGCGCCATGGAGGGCACCGGCTTCCTCGGCCAGGCCGCGGAGAACGTGTACCACCTTGAGAAGGACGACTACTACCTGGTCGGCACCTCCGAGGTCCCGCTCGCCGCGTACCACATGGACGAGATCATCGAGGCCGACAAGCTGCCCCTGCGATACGCCGGCTTCTCGCCGTGCTTCCGCCGGGAGGCCGGGACGTACGGCAAGGACACCCGAGGCATCTTCCGGGTCCACCAGTTCGACAAGGTCGAGATGTTCTCGTACGTCGCTCCTGAGGACGCCGAGGCCGAGCACCAGCGTCTCCTGGACTGGGAGAAGCAGTGGCTGACCGGTCTGGAGCTGCCCTTCCAGGTGATCGATGTCGCCAGCGGTGATCTGGGGGCGTCGGCCTCGCGCAAGTTCGACTGCGAGGCGTGGATCCCGACCCAGGGCAAGTACCGCGAGCTGACCTCGGCCTCGAACTGCAACGGCTTCCAGGCGCGCCGTCTGTCGGTGCGTATGCGCGACGGCAAGAAGGTGCAGCCGCTCGCGACGCTGAACGGCACGCTGTGCGCCGTTCCGCGCACCATCGTGGCGATCCTGGAGAACCATCAGCTGGCCGACGGTTCCGTGCATGTGCCGGCGCTGCTTCGTCCGTACCTGGGCGGCCGGGAAGTTCTGGAGCCGATCGCCAAGTGAGTTCGGCCCCGCTCCCGTACCGCCTGATCGCGACGGACCTCGACGGCACGCTGCTTCGAGGCGACGACACGGTCTCGTCGCGCACCCGCGACGCGCTCGCCGCGGCCACCGCGGCGGGCGCCGCGCACATCGTGGTCACCGGCCGGGCCGTGCCGTGGACCCGGCACATCCTGGACGACCTGGGGTACGACGGTCTCGCGGTCTGCGGTCAGGGAGCGCAGGTCTACCACGCCGGGGAGCACCGGCTGCTGACGTCCGTGACGCTGGACCGGCAACTGGCCGGAATCGCGCTGGCCAAGCTGGAGGCGGAGGTCGGCCCGCTGGCGCTGGCCGCGAGCCGCGACGGCCTGGACGGCGATGTGCTGGTCGGTCCGGGCTACCGGGTCCAGGAAGGGCCGCTGCCGGTGGTGGCTTTCCACGATGCCGCGGAGCTCTGGTCGGCGCCGCTGAACAAGGTCTACATACAGCATCCCGAGCTCGACGACGATGCCCTGACCAGGGTGGCCAGGGCAACGGTCGGCGGTCTGGTGGACGTGGTCATGGCCGGCTCGGGAGTGGTGGAACTGCTCCCGCTGGGGCTGAGCAAGGCGACCGGGCTGTCCCTGGCCGCGCGCCGGCTCGGCCTGAAGGCGGCGGACACGATCGCTTTCGGCGACATGCCCAACGACATCCCGATGTTCGCGTGGGCGTCCCACGGTGTGGCGATGGCGAACGCGCACGAAGAACTGAAGGCCGTGGCGGACGAGGTCACCTCGTCGAACGACGACGACGGCATCGCGGCGGTGCTGGAGCGCTGGCTCGGCTGACGACGCCTGCACGGCGGCGGGGCTCGACGGTCCTGCGGAGGATGCGCGGATCGAACGCGCGCGGGGTCTGCGCCCCGACGACGGCTTAGCAAGCCGCTGCCTTACCACTCGGCCAATCCTCCGGGAGGGGGCGGCCCGCGCAGATGCGCGCTCGAAGCGGCCGCCCCCCGGGCAGCTGCTCGTGGGCGGCACGGCGGAGTGCCAGTGGCTACTCCGCGGCCTGCCCTGCGCTGCCCTGCTGGGAGCTCGACGGACTCGGGCTCGAACTCTCGGTCATCGTCGCGCTCCTCTCCCGGTAGGCGGCACCGGTCGCACTGATGTGCCCCGGCCCGACCACTGTGCCGGGCCGGGGCACCTGGGCGCCACCGAATTAACGGCGGCGCCTCTGATCTGTCACCGGCGCTTGCGGCGTCGCAGATCCCTCAGCTGACGGGCCACGTCGTCCATCCTGGCGTCCATCCGCATCATGTCGTCGGACAGCTCGCACAGCCGGTTGCTCATCGCCGCGACAACGCGGTTGGTGGCATCCAGCCGCTGGTCCAGGGAGTCGAGCCGCTGCGACATCCGGTTCAGCACCGGGCCGAGTTCCTGCAGCGCCGTGCCGACCCGGCGAGGCACTGCTCCACCGCGGTGACCCGCCGGTCGAGCGCCGCGCAGCTTTCCCGCCGGCCCTCCTCCGCGTCGAGGAGGTAGGTGCGGACGCGGCGGGCGATGTCGCTGCCGCGAAGGAGCATCGCGATGTTGAGCACCGTCCGTCGGGTGAAGAGGGTGAGGCTGGAACGGCGCTGTGGATAACTTCCTGCCTCGGCCGCGGATGAGAGTGACATCTTGTCACTCTGACATTCCTGCAGTTCAGAGCCCCGCAGCACCTGCATACCGTTCCCGATGAGCTCCTCACGATGCCGGGACGTCAACTGCCTGATGACGTTTGTGGATACTTCGAAGTACCGCGCGACCCCCTCTGTGGATACGTGCACGTTGTCCGGGAGCAGAGCGAGCGCCTTGACCTTGTCGAGTGCTTCGATCCGCTCCTGGACGATGTCGCGCATGGCGCGCGATTCGAGCAGGGCACCTTCTGGTGGCATGGGCGTGCCTTCTGTGTGACGCCGATGGTGGACGGCCCTCTCCCCGGGCACAGGGGTGGAGGTCGGCTCACGGTGCAACTCACTCAATGACCGGTCCGGGCGAGATCCATCGCCCTCGCGGCAATCCCCGACTTCACGAACGCTCGACGCCACAACTCCAGTTGCCTCCAAGCAGGTTGGACGAGGAGCCGATAAACGTACAGTTACGCGAAAAGGGGTCGGCCCCCCGCCTCGACAGGCAGGGGGCCGACGTTCGGACCGTTCGTCTCACTCCTCGCCGGCGAGCTTCAGTACGCGCAGCTTCTGGCCCGCGTACCAGGTCGCTGCCACCGTGACGCCGGCCAGCAGCACCGACGCCAGCGGAAGGCCCACGTCCGAGCCGATCAGGCCTTCGCCGCCGATCTTTTCGGCGAGGGCGAGCGACCACTGCTGGACGCTCAGGGTGCGTGCACCCGGCACCAGGCTGCCGAACAGCGTCTCCCACACCAGGGCGTAGACGAGTCCGATGACGACCGCGTGCCGGCTGACCGTGCCGAGCAGCAGGAACAGCGCGCTGTACGCGATCGAGGCGACCAGCGCGGCAACGGTGTAGGCGATCGCGATCTGCTGGCCATTGCCGTTGAGGATGAAGCCCGCGATCAGCGTCGGTACGGCCGAGAAGGCCATCGTGACGGCGATCGCCACGATCAGCTTGGTGAAGATGATCGTCGGCCGCTTCACGGGCTTGGCCAGCAGATAGACGATGGACCCGTCGTCGATCTCGGGGCCGATCGAGCCGGTGCCGGCGATGACGCCGATCAGCGGCACCATCGTGGCGATGGCGAATCCGCCGAGCACGTCGGACGCGACCTGGTCGTCGACGCCGTTGAAGCTGCGTACCGCGACCGCGATGACCAGCAGCAGCGCGGGCAGGACGAACAGGATCGCCGCCCGCTTCCTGCCCAGCACGGCCCGGTAGGTGAGCCGGGCGACTGTGGGGTTGTACATGGACGTCACAGCTCCTTTCAGGCCGCTACGAGGTAGGAGAAGACCGACTCGAGGGACTCGTCCGAGGGCGAGACCGTGAGCAGGCGGATGGATTGCTCACGCGCGACCCGCGGCAGGAGCTGGGTGAACCTGCCGAAGTCGACGGCCTGGATGCGCAGCGCGCCCTCGGTCAGGTCGACCTCGATGCCCGCCGTCGACGGGTCGGCGATCAGGGCAGCGGCAAGCGCCCGGTCGTCGCTGGAGCGCACGAGGTATCGGTGCGGCCGGTCCGTCATGAGTCTGCGGATCTTGCGGAAGTCACCGGAGGCGGCATGGCGTCCGGCCACGATCACCTCGATGTGGGAGGCCAGTTGCTCGACCTCTTCGAGGATGTGGGACGAGAACAGCACGGTGCGCCCTTCGGCGCCCATCCGCCGCAGCAGGTCCATCAACTGCATGCGCTGGCGCGGGTCCATGCCGTTGAAGGGCTCGTCGAGCAGCAGCACGGACGGCTCGTGGACGAGCGCGGACGCCATCTTCACGCGCTGCCGCATGCCCTTGCTGTACGTCGAGATCTTGCGGTCCTGCGCGTACTCCATCTCGACCGTGGCGAGTGCCCGCTGGGCCGCCTTGGCGCCCAGACCGTGCAACTCGGCGTTGGCGACGACGAAGTCGCGGCCGGTGAGGAAGTCGTACATCGCTTCGCGCTCCGGCACGATGCCGATCCGGCGGTAGACGGACTCGTTGCGCCAGATGGCCTGGCCGTCGAGCGTGACGCTTCCCGTCGAGGGGGCGAGGAATCCGCCCATCATGTTGATGAGCGTGGACTTTCCGGCGCCGTTGGGGCCGAGCAGACCGGTGACACCCGGGCCGATGGTCATGGTGATGTCGTTGACGGCCACGACGTTGCCGAACCACCGCGAGGTGTGCTCGATGTTGAGGGTTGTCACAGCCCGACCTTTCGGTAGCGGCGCATCAGGACGGCATACGAGCCGGCGACGAGTGCGAGGACGACCAGCAGATAGACCACGCCGGCACCGGCGCCCGGGCCCGCCTCGCCCGGGAAGGCCGAGGTGGCTCCGAGGAACGCGGTCTGCACACCGTCGATGAGCGTGACCGGCGAGAACAGGCCGAGCCACTTGATCGTTCCGGCCGATCCGGTCTCCCAGGCGATCGCCTGGACCGTGGACACGGCCCCGTAGGTGATCGTGAAGGTCGCGATGACGGCGGCGACTCCGAAGCCGCGTCGCGGCGTGAGCGCCGCCATCACGAGGCCCAGGCCGCCGAAGAGGACGGAGAGGAAAGCCACGGAGACCAAGCCCTGTGCGAAACCCTTCGTCTGGTCCAGGAAGTCCATCTTGGCCAGCAGCGAGCCGATGTAGAGGATCACCAGCGGTGCTGCGGTGAGAACGAACAGCGCCGAGGCCATGGCGCCGTACTTGGCCAGTACGTAGTCGATCCGCTCGATCGGGCGCGAGAAGTACAGCGGCACCGTCTTGAACCGCAGGTCACGGGAGACGGACTGCGGGGCCTGCGCCGCCAGGTAGAGCCCGATGACCGCCTGGGTGACGATCGCGTAGCGGGTGTAGTCCAGCGGGAGGTCGTTGAGCTTGGTGGTGACGGCGACCGCCACGATGATCGCCGCGGGCAGGCACATCACCGCGAAGAGGATCATCGGCAGCACCTTGGACTTGGCCGAGCGGCCGAGACCGTAGGCGCCGCGCAGGGACTGCGAGTAGAGCGAGCGCCGTGCGTAGGCGCGGCCGAGCCGCAGGCCGTCGTAGTTCCGGTAGCCGATGTTGTGGATACGGGTGGTCTCGGGGACCGCGCCGGGGGTCTGCGTGCTCATCGGGCCTGCACCTCCATCGCCTGATCCGCGGCCGCCGGGCGGAAGACCTCCGCGATGTGGTGGCGACGCTGTTCCATCCGTACGAGACCGAGGCCGAGTTCGGCGACGGTGTCGCGTACGACGTCGTACGTCTTCTCACCGGTCGCCTCGATGAGAAGGATGTGGCCCGCGCCGGGCAGACCGTCCTCCATGTGCGCGTGGAGGGTGATTCCGGCCGCGGCGAGCGCCTCCCGGAGCACCGCGGTGCCGTCGGGGTGGTCGTCCGAGTCGGTGACCTCGACCGCGAGGGTCGTGGTCGTCTGGGTGAAGTCACTGGTGGAACTGGAGCGCAGAAGCGTTCCGCCATCGATGACGACGACGTGGTCGCAGGTGCGCTCGAGCTCGCCGAGAAGGTGCGAGGTGACCAGGACCGAGATGCCGAAGTCCGTGTACACCCGCCGGATCAGGCCGAGCATCTCGTCGCGGCCGACCGGGTCGAGGCCGTTGGTCGGCTCGTCCAGGAGGACGAGTTTGGGGTCGTGGACGAGGGCCTGCGCGAGTTTCACCCGCTGTTTCATGCCGGTCGAGTAGCCGCCGATGGGGCGGTACCGCTCCTCGTAGAGGCCGACATGCCGCAGGGTGTCCGCGGTGCGCTCGCGGGCGGCCGTCGCCGGCAGCCCGGACATGCGCGCCATGTGGACGACGAACTCGGTGGCCGAGACGTCGGGCGGCAGGCAGTCGTGCTCGGGCATGTATCCCACTTGCTCACGGATGGCGCCGCCACTGGTGGCGACGTCGAGGCCGAGCACAGCGGCCCGGCCCTCCGTGGCGGGGGACAGACCCAGCAGGATCTTGATCAACGTGGACTTGCCGGCTCCGTTGGCGCCCACCAGGCCGGTCACACCGGGTCCGATGTCCAACGAGAGCCGGTCAAGAGCGGTCACCCTGGGGAACCGCTTGCTCAGGCTTTCGGTCGCGATCACAGTCACACCTCGAAGGTAGTGGCGCACGACACAGCGGACGTCAGCCCTGGCGGTTGTATCCGTGTCCGACTCAAGAGGTACGGACCCGTAAGGGCATGCGACCAAAGTGAACAGCGAGCCCGAGCGGCCTCAGGGTTCGTGCGTCCGCGTCGGCGGGCGTTTTCCCCAGCTCGTGCACGGCCCTTGACGTCGCCGCCGGGCATTGTCACATTCATCCATGTCAACTTACTGATACGTACCGCATTCGGCTCGGGACGGACGGTTGCCTGGCCACGGCAGTGTGCGGCGCCGTACCGAGGAGGGCATGCGCATGAGCATCAAGGGCGCGCGGGAGCGCTGGGTGCGTACGGGAGGAATCGAGCTGTGCGTCGCCGAGCTCGGCGACACCGACCGGCCGGCGATCCTGCTCGTGCACGGCTATCCGGACAGCAAGGAGGTGTGGTCCGAGGTCGCCGAGCGGCTGGCGGACCGCTTTCATGTCGTGCTGTACGACGTGCGGGGACACGGACGCTCCACCGCGCCGGCACCCCTGCGCGGCGGTTTCACCCTGGAGAAGCTCACCGACGACTTCCTGGCGGTCGCGGACGCGGTGAGCCCCGGCCGGCCGGTGCATCTGGTGGGGCACGACTGGGGATCGGTGCAGGGCTGGGAATTCACCACGGTCGGGCGCACCGAGGGCCGCATAGCCTCCTTCACCTCGATGTCCGGCCCGTCGCTCGACCACTTCGGGCACTGGATCAAGCGGCGCATGAACCGGCCCACCCCGCGCCGGATCGGGCAGCTCCTCGGCCAGGGCGCCAAGTCCTGGTACGTGTACCTGCTGCACACCCCGGTGCTGCCGGAGCTCGCCTGGCGCGGGCCGCTGGGCAAGCAGTGGCCGAAGATCCTGCAGCGCATGGAGAAGCAGGTCACCGCCGGCTATCCGACGCCTTCCCTCCCCCAGGACGCGGCGAACGGCGCGTGGCTCTACCGGGACAACGTCCGCGCCCGGCTGCGCCGCCCGCGCCCCGACGCCCATGCCCACGCGCCGGTGCAGCTGATCACGCCGACCGGTGACATCTTCCTGTCCGAGCGGCTGTACGACGACCTGGGCGAGTGGGTGCCGCGGCTGACACGCCGCTCACTGCCCGCGCGGCACTGGATCCCGCGTACGCGTCCGGACCAACTCGCCGCCTGGATCGGCTCGTTCGCCACGGCGAACGAGGAGGGCCCGACAAGGACCGCCGCTCCGTTGCCGGTGGCTTCCGGGCCGTACGCCGAGCGGTTCGGCGGGCAACTGGTCCTGGTGACGGGCGCGGCCGGCGGTATCGGCCGGGCGACTGCTCTCGCGTTCGCCGAGGCCGGGGCGCGGGTCGTGGCCGTGGACCGGGACGCGGAGGGGGCGGCGAGGACTGCGGAGACATCGCGGCTGATCGGCGCCCCGGAGGCGTGGGCCGAGGTGGTGGACGTCGCCGACGAGGAGGCCATGGAGAAGCTCGCCGGCAAGGTGGCCTCCGCGTACGGCGTGGTCGACGTGCTGGTCAACAACGCAGGCATAGGCCTGGCCGGTTCGTTCCTGGAAACCGGGTCCGAGGACTGGAAGCAGGTTCTCGACGTCAATCTCGGGGGTGTCATCCACGGCTGCCGCCTCTTCGGCAGGCAGATGGCCGAGCGCGGACAGGGCGGCCACATCGTCAACATCGCGTCGGCGGCGGCCTATCAGCCCTCGAGGGCGCTGCCCGCGTACAGCACCGCGAAGGCCGGCGTACTGATGCTCAGCGAGTGTCTGCGGGCTGAGTTGGCCGGCCGGCACATCGGGGTCTCCGCGATCTGTCCCGGCTTCGTCAACACGGGCATCACGTCCACCGCGCGCTTCACCGGTGTCGACGCGGCCGAGGAACAGCGGCGCCGGAAGAAGTCCGCGCGGCTGTACGGGCTGCGGAACTACCCGCCGGAGAAGGTCGCCGCCGCGGTTCTGCGGGCTGTCGTACACAACCAGGCGGTGGTGCCGGTGACACCCGAGGCCAGGGTGCTGCGGTTCGTGTCCCGCTTCACGCCGAGGACCCGGCGCGCGATCGCCCGGCTGGAACCGCGGCTGTGAGTGCGGTCGCCGAGTACCGGATCGAGGACCTGGCCCACCGCAGCGGGGCCACGGTCCGCACGATCCGCGCCTATCAGGACCGCGGGCTGCTGCCGAAACCGCAGCGGAGGGGCCGGTCGAATGTGTACGGCTCCAGCCACCTGGCCCGGCTGCGGCAGATCGCCGAACTGCTGGACCGCGGCTACACCCTGGCGTCGATCAAGGAGCTGCTGGAGGCCTGGGACGCGGGGCGCGGCCTGGGCGGGGTGCTCGGTCTGGTCGCCCAGGTGCAGGGCCCGTGGACGGACGAGGAGGAGGCCCGGGTCACCAGGGCGGAGCTGGACGCGAAGTTCGGCGGGAAGGCGGAGGAGACGGCCATCGCTGAGGCCGTGGAGCTCGGCGTGCTGGAGCGCATCCCCGGGCGGTCCGACGAATTCCTCGTGCCCAGTCCTCAGGAGCTCGCTGTCGCAGCGGAGTTGCACGCGGCGGGCGTTCCGCTGCCCGCGATCTCCGGGCACCTCAGGGAACTTCGCGGCCAGGTGGAGCACATAGCCGCCCGTTTCCTGGAGTTCACCACCGAGCATGTCTTCGCGCGGTTTCTCGAGCACCGTCCACCGACCGACGCCGACGCGGCCGAAGCGGCTTCCATGGTCCGGCGGCTGAGACCCCTCGCGCAGCAGACCGTGGATGCCGAACTGGCCCGCGCCATGCGGAGGTTCGCCGCCCTCCAGCTGCAGCAGCATCTGACCTCCGAGAGCCCTCCGCCGGTCACGGATGAACCCTTCGCGGTGCCGCTTCCGCCGGAGACGATCAGGGCTGTACAGGCGCTCGTTGGCCGGGAGAACGCGGCGGCTTTCATCACGGCCGCGACCGAACGGGAGCTGAGAGCACGTACGTTGGACGCTCTCGCATCAAGGGACTTTGAGGGGGCGAGACTTGCCCAAAGGGATTGAATCGCCCGTGAGTTGTCCACAGTTCCGTCAATTCCCTTGTGGATAAACACAGTTGGCTGTGGATCAAACATCTGATGCAACTTTTTTCGGTGGCGCCCCGGAGTCGCCGAAGGCAGGCTGGCGACATGAACGAAAGACCCGACGAACGACGCACCGTCAAGGTGTCGAAGTACCTCTCGAAGCATCTGCGCCACCAGCCGGAGCGCATCGGCATCACCCTCGACGAGAACGGCTGGGTGGCCGTCGACGACTTGATGCGCGCGGCGGCGGAGAACGGCTTCCGCTTCACCCGCGCCGAGCTCGACCATGTCGTCGCCGTCAACGACAAGCGGCGCTTCACCATCGAGGGTTCCCGCATCCGCGCCAACCAGGGGCACACCGTGGAGGTCGACCTCGACCTGCCGCCGGCCGAGCCGCCCGCGTACCTCTACCACGGCACCGTGGCGCGCAATCTGGACGTGATCCGCGCCGAGGGGCTGCGTCCGATGAGGCGCCACCATGTGCACCTCTCGCCCGACCGGGAGACCGCGACGCGCGTAGGCGCCCGGCGCGGGCGTCCCGTCGTCCTCTCGGTGGACTCCGGGGCGATGCACCGCGCCGGCCATGTCTTCCGCGTCAGCGCGAACGGCGTCTGGCTCGCGGACGCCGTACCGCCGGAATTCCTGCGCTTCACGGGCGCGTAGCCGACCGGCCGTGCCGCGCTCTCCGGCCGTACGGCTGCGCCTCCGCGCGGCCTCAGCGGTGCAGCTGAGCGAGGCCCTCGGTCGCGATCCGCTCGAAGACCGTCTGGTCGGCGGCGAAATCCGAGTCCGGAATCGGGGCGTGGATCGCGATCTCCGTGAAGCCCATCTCGACGTGCTTGCCGGCGAAGTCCACAAAGGCGTCGACGGACTGCAGCGGAGCTCCCCGGTCCGGTGTGAAGCCCGTGAGCAGGACCTTGTCCAGCTCGGCCACGTCGCGGCCGACGTCCGCACAGGCCTTGGCGAGCTTGTCCAGCTGCCCGCGGATCGCGGTGCGGGACTCCTCGGGCGTGCCCGTCTCGAAGAGCCTGGGGTCGCCCGTGGTCACCCACGCCTGCCCGTGCTGCGCCGCGAGCTTCAGACCGCGCGGGCCCGTCGCCGCCACCGCGAAAGGCAGCCTGGGCCGCTGCACACAGCCGGGAATGTTGCGGGCCTCCACCGCCGAGTAGAACGTCCCGTCGTACGTCACGGACGGCTCGGTCAGCAGCCGGTCGAGCAGCGGTACGAACTCGGCGAAGCGGTCCGCCCTCTCCCGCGGGGTCCAGGCCTCCTGCCCCAGCACCGTCGCGTCGAAGCCCGTCCCGCCCGCGCCGACACCGAGCGTGACCCGCCCGCCGGAGATGTCGTCCAGCGACAGCAGCTCCTTGGCGAGGGTCACCGGGTGCCGGAAGTTCGGCGAGGTGACCAGCGTGCCCAGGCGCAGCCGCTCGGTCGCGGCCGCCGCAGCGGTCAGCGTCGGGACCGCGCCGTACCAAGGGCCGTCGCGGAAGGTACGCCACGACAGGTGGTCATAGGTGTACGCGGTGTGGAAACCGAGCTGCTCGGCGCGCAGCCACTCGTCGCGGCCACCCGCGTGCCAGGGACGGACAGGAAGGATCACGGTGCTCAAACGCATGCCTTCGAGCGTACGTGGCCCAACGGAGTCCCCGAGCCACCCGGAAACCCACTCAGATGTGCGCCCTCCCGCACGCCCGTGCACACCTGTACGGGAGAATGGATCGGTGACCTCAGATACCGATCTCCGCGCCCTGCCCGCAGTCCCCCGGCTGATCGCCACCGATCTGGACGGCACGCTGCTGCGCGACGACAAGTCAGTCTCCGAGCGCACCATCGCCGCCCTGGCCGCCGCCGAGGAGGCAGGGATCGAGGTCTTCTTCGTCACAGGCCGCCCGGCGCGCTGGATGGACGTCGTCAGCGACCACGTACACGGTCACGGGCTCGCCATCTGCGCCAACGGCGCCGCCGTGGTGGACCTGCACGCGGGCGGGAAGGTGCTGGACGTCCGCCCGCTGGACCGGGATGTCGCCCTCGCCGTCGTCCAGGCCCTGCGTGACGGCGCACCCGGCACCTCGTTCGCGGTCGAGAGGACGGACGGCATTCACTACGAGCCCGACTACCCGCCCTTCCACCTGGACCCGGGAGCAACCGTCGCGACGGCGGAGAAGCTGCTCCACGAGGAGGAGCCCGGTTCGGGCGCTCCCGTGATCAAGCTGCTCGCCAGCCATCCGTCCCTGACACCCGACGGATTCCTCGCACTGGCCCGTACGACCGCCGGCGAGCTGGCGTCCTTCACCCGTTCCAGCCCGACATCGCTGCTGGAGATCAGCGGTCTGGGCGTGAGCAAGGCGAGCACCCTGGCCCTGTGCTGTGCCAAGCGCGGGATCTCTGCCGACGAGGTCGTCGCCTTCGGTGACATGCCGAACGACGTGGAGATGCTGACCTGGGCGGGGACCTCGTACGCGATGGGCAACGCCCACCCGGACGTGATCGCCGCAGCCTCCGGGCGGACCGTCGCCAACAACGAGGACGGGGTCGCGGTTGTCATCGAGCAGATTCTTCGGGACCTGCCCCACCAGGCCTGACAGCTCGCACGCGGCCACGGCCGGCTCACCGCCTGACGCACCTCTCCCACCCGCGGGATCCGACCCAGGACCCCGGACCTGCTGACAGCGGCACGGGGGCGCACCGGCACGCGGCCGTGAGCGCGGGACCGTACGAAGGGATGCCGCGCGTCCTCGCCCGCTCTCGGCCAGGCTGTCAGGCGCTGGACGGCGCGAGCCGGGCGCTGAGGAGGTCCGTGGCGCGCTCGCGCTCCAGCATGCGGCGCAGCGTCCCCTCGGCGGCGGCGAGTTCGGCGTAGGGACCGCGCTGCACGGTCTGCCCGTCCTCCAGCACGACGACCTCGTCGACGCCGTCGATCCCCTGCAGCCGGTGGGTGATCAGGACCGTTGCCGCTCCGCGTGCCGTCCGTCCCTCCGTCGCTGCCAGCAGATCCGCGGTCAGTGCGTCAGCGGTCGCGAGATCGAGGTGCTCGGCAGGCTCGTCGAGCACGAGGACGGGGAAGTCGGCGAGCAGCGCGCGGGCCAGGGCGAGGCGCTGGCGCTGACCGCCCGAGAGCTGTGCGCCGTGCTCACCGACGAGGGTGTCCAGCCCGTGGGGCTGGGCGTCCACCCACTCCAGCAGCCGGGCGTCCCCGAGCGCCTGGCGCAGTTCGTCCTCCGTCGCCCCGGTCCGGGCCAGCCGCAGGTTCTCCCGCACCGAGCTGTCGAAGATGTGGGCGTCCTGGGCGCACAGCCCGACGAACCGCCGCACGGCGTCCCCGTCGAGCGCGGATGCCTCCACGCCGCCGATCATGTACGTCCCCTCCTCGGCGTCCAGGAAGCGGAGCAGCACCTGCGCGAGGGTGGTCTTCCCGGAGCCCGATGTCCCGACCACGGCCACCCGCTTCCCGGGGGTCAGGGTGAGATCCAGGCCGTCGAGCGCGTCCCGCTGCCGGCCCGCGTACCTGGCCCGCAGACCGCGCACCTCGACCGGGAACGCCGTCACGGGCGGCGCCGCGGGCTGCTCCGGCTCATGCACGGGCACAGGCGCGTCCAGCACCTCGTACACCCGCTCCGCGCTGCGCCGGACCCGCTGCCGGTACTGCACCGCCAGCGGCAGTCCGGTGACCGCCTCGAATGCGGCGAGCGGGGTGAGGATCACGACCGCGAGTGCCACCGGGGCGAGCTGTCCGTCGCGCACCGCCTGCACTCCGGCGAGCGCGGCGCACACGACCGTCAACCCACAGGCCAGCGCGGAGAGTCCGCTGCCGAGCGCGGTGGCCGCGGCTCCTCGCGAGGCGATCCGCCTCAGCCGCAGGTCGGCGTCCCGGGCCTCGGCCATCCGGCCCTTCAGTCCTCCGGCAACGGTGAGTTCGGCCGTGCCACGCAGCACGTCGGCGACCCTGGTCGCGAGCACCCCACGGGCCGGAGCCAGTTGTTGTTCCGCCCGTCGCGCCACCCGTCCGCTGATGAGCGGTACGACCACGCCGGCGACGAGCAGTCCGATTGCGAGCACCGCTCCTGCCGCGGGCAGCAACCAGGCGGTGAAGCCGACGGCTCCCGCTCCGACGACGACCGCGACACCCGCGGGCAGCAGCCACCGCAGCCAGTAGTCCTGCAGCGCGTCCACATCGGCGACCAGCCGGGACAGCAGATCGCCGCGCCGGCTCTGCCGCAGCCCTGCCGGTGCGATGCGCTCCAGGCGCCGGTAGACCGCGACCCGGAGTTCGGCGAGCATCCGCAGCACGGCGTCGTGGGAGACGAGCCGCTCCACGTAGCGGAAGACGGCCCGGCCGATACCGAAGGCGCGGGTCGCCGTGACGGCCACCATCAGATAGAGCACGGGAGGCTGTTCCGAGGCGCGTGAGATGAGCCACCCCGAGACGGCCATGAGTCCGACGGCGGAGCCCAGCGCGAGGCTGCCGAGGAGCAGCCCGAGCCAGAACCGCGCACGCAGTTCCCCGGCGGCCCTGCGCACGCGGGCAAGCGCCGAGGCAGTCGGCCCCGTGCCGTCCGCAGGGTCGGTGAGCCGGGGGCCGTCGTCCGTCGCGGCTGCCTGCTCCGACCTGGGGGACGGTACAACCGCCGGTCCAACGGGCACCGGAGCGGAAGCGGCGGTACGGGCCAGGGTGACCACCCGATCTGCCACGGCCAGCAGCGCCGGCCGGTGCACCACGAGGACGACGGTGCGTCCCGCCGCCAGGCGTCGGACCGCGTCCACGATCCCTGCTTCGGTCTCGCCGTCCAGTGCCGCGGTGGGCTCGTCGAGCAGCAGCAGCGGCCGGTCCGCGAGCAATGCTCGGGCCAGCGCCAGCCGTTGACGCTGTCCTGCCGAGAGTCCGACACCCTCCTCACCGAGCTCGGTGTCCGCACCCCGGGGGAGTGCCATGACGAAGTCGTACGCCCCCGCCTCCCGCAGCGCGTCGCGTACCGTTTCGTCGTCAGCGTCCGGGCGGGCAAGGCGTACGTTCTCCGCGATCGTCCCCGCGAAGAGGTACGGCCGCTGCGGAACCCAGGCGATCCGCTCGCGCCATCGCTCGGGGTCGAGGTCCTTGAGCTCGACCCCGCCGACACGCACCCGGCCTTCCGCCGGCTCCGTGAACCCGAGCAGCACATCGAGCAGAGTCGACTTCCCGATGCCGCTCGGCCCCAGCAGGGCGACGACCTCGCCCGGTTCCACCACCAGCGAGGCCGAGTCCAGGGACGCCTCGCTGCGGCCGGCGTGCCGAACGGTCACCTTCTCGAGCTCCAAGCGGAGCGTGTCCGGCACCTCGCGCGTACCGACTGCACGCGGTTCGGTCTCCAGGACCTGGAAGATCTCCTCCGCTGCCGAGAGCCCTTCGGCGGCGGCGTGATACTGCGTGCCGACCTGCCGGATCGGCAGATACGCCTCGGGCGCCAGGATCAGAATGACCAGCCCTGAGTACAGATCCAGCTCACCGTGCACCAGCCGCATGCCGATACCGACGGCCACCAGCGCCACGGAGAGTGTGGACAGCAGCTCCAGCGCGAACGAGGACAGGAACGCGATCCGCAAGGTCCGCAGCGTCGCCCGCCGGTACTCCGCGGTGATGGACCGGATCGAGTCGGCCTGTGCCTTCGCCCGTCCGAAGACCTTCAAGGTCGGCAGCCCGGCGACGACATCCAGGAAGTGCCCTGACAGCCGGGACAGCAGCTGCCACTGGCGGTCCATCCGGGCCTGGGTGGCCCACCCGATGAGCACCATGAACAGCGGGATCAGAGGCAGCGTCACCACCATGACGGCCGCCGAGATCCAGTCCTCGGTCACGATCCGCGCCAGGACGGCCACCGGCACGACCACGGCGAGGCCCAGCTGGGGCAGATAGCGCGAGAAGTAGTCGTCGAGAGCGTCGACACCCCGGGTGGCGAGTGCGACGAGCGAGCCGGTGCGCTGTCCGCTCAGCCAGCCCGGACCGAGTTCGGCGGCCCGGGCCAGCAGGCGTCCCCTCAGCTCGGACTTGACCGCGGCGCTCGCCCGATGGGCGGCGAGCTCCGTCAGCCAGGAGACAAGCGCCCGGCCGAGGGCGACCGCCGCCAGCAGTGCCAGCGGGGTCGACAGTTCGGAGGCGGAGAGCTCCTTCTGGAAGGCGCCCACCACCACCTCGGCGATGAGCATCGCCTGGGCGACGACCAGCGCTGCCCCGACCAGTCCGAGGAGCACCACCGCGAGCAGGAAGCGACGGGTGGCCCGGGCGTACCGGAGCAGACGCGGGTCGATCGGTTTCACGTGAAACATCCCCCACTAGTGGGCATCGGCGATGTGCTGGGTACCGATCCGCTTGCGGAACACCCAGTACGTCCAGCCCTGGTAGACGAGAACCAGCGGCGTGGCAATACCGGCACACCAGGTCATGATCTTCAGGGTGTACGGGCTCGACGAGGCGTTGGTGACCGTGAGGCTCCACTGCTCATCGAGCGAGGACGGCATGACGTTCGGGAACAAGGTCAGGAACAGCATCGCGACCGTGGCCACGATCGTCACCCCGGACAGGGCGAACGACCAGCCCTCGCGCCCCTTCGCATTCGCCCCGATCGCCGCGACCAGCGCCACCACCGCAACGACCATCGCGATGAGGCTGGTGCCGTCGCCCTTGGTGGCCTGGGTCCAGGCCAGAAAGCCGAGCGCCAGCACGGCCGTGAGCAGTCCCAGCCTCAGCGCCAGCGCCCGTGCACGCGCCCTGATGTCCCCCACGGTCTTGAGCGCGGTGAACACCGCGCCATGGAAGGTGAACAGGGTCAGCGTCACCAGTCCGCCGAGGATCGCGTACGGGTTGAGCAGGTCGAACAGGGTGCCGACGTACTCCTTGTCCGCGTCGATCTTCACCCCGCGCACGATGTTGCCGAAGGCCACGCCCCAGAGCAGCGCCGGCAGCAACGAGGTCCAGAAGATCGCGTGTTCCCAGTTGGTCTGCCAGCGCGCCTCGTCCCGCTTGTGCCGGTATTCGAAGGCGACCCCGCGCACGATCAGACAGACCAGGATCAGCAGCAGCGGCAGATAGAAGCCGGAGAACAGCGTGGCGTACCAGTCGGGGAATGCGGCGAACGTCGCCCCGCCCGCCGACAGCAGCCACACCTCGTTGCCGTCCCAGACCGGCCCGATGGTGTTGATCAGCACCCGCCGCTCGGTCCGGTCCCGGGCCAGCAGCTTGGTCAGGACGCCGACCCCGAAGTCGAAGCCCTCGAGGAAGAAGTAGCCGGTCCACAGGACGGCGATGAGTACGAACCAGACGTCGTGAAGTTCCATGCCTCAGCAGCTCCTCAGGGCTCAGTACGAGAAGGCCATCGGCCGGTCGGCGTCGCGGTCGTCGCCGCCGATCTTGGTGGGCGGATTGAGATCGGCCTCCGACAGTTCGGGCGGCCCTGCCTTCACGTACTTCACCAGCAGCCTGACCTCGATGACGGCGAGAATCGCGTAGAGCACGGTGAAGACGATCATGGAGGTGAGGACCTCGCCCTGCGATACGCCCGGGGAGACCGCGTCCCGGGTGCGCAGCACGCCGTACACCACCCAGGGCTGCCGGCCCATCTCGGTGAAGATCCAGCCCCAGGAACTGGCGATCAGCGGGAAGCCCATGGTCCAGAGCGCGATGATCCAGTACCAGTTGGTGAACCTGTGGTTCAGGGCCGTCTTTCGGAAGAGCACCAGATGCGGCACCTCGTCGTCACCGGTCCGCAGCGCCTGCGGGAGCATGAACTTCTTGCGGGTGAGCCACAGTCCGATCAGCCCGATGGTCAGGGACGCCATGCCGAAGCCGATCATCCAGCGGAAGCCCCAGTAGGCGACCGGGATATTGGGCCGGTAGTCACCGGGCCCGAACTTCTCCTGCTCGGCCTTGTTGACGTCGTTGATGCCGGGGACGTACGAGTCGAAGTCGTCGTTGGCGAGGAACGACAGGAGCCCCGGAACCTCGATGGCGACCTTGTTGTGCCCCTTGTCGACATCGCCGTAGGCGAAGATCGAGAAGGGCGCGGGCGCCTCTCCGTCCCACAGCGCCTCGGCCGCCGCCATCTTCATGGGCTGCTGCTTGAACATGACCTTGCCGAGCAGGTCCCCGCTGACAGCGGTGAGCAGTCCGGAGATGACGACGGTCACCAGCCCGAGCCGCAGCGAGGTGCGCATCACCGGGATGTGCTTCTTGCGCGCCAGATGGAAGGCCGCGATGCCGACCATGAACGCGCCGCCGACGAGAAAGGCGGCGGTAATGGTGTGGAAGAACTGGGTGAGCGCGGTGTTCTGGGTCAGGACCAGCCAGAAGTCGGTGAGCTCGGCCCGTCCGCGCTTCTCGTTGATGCGATAGCCGACAGGGTGCTGCATCCAGGAGTTCGCGGCCAGGATGAAGTACGCGGAGAGAACGGTGCCGATCGACACCATCCAGATGCAGGCCAGATGGATCTTCTTCGGCAGCTTGTCCCAGCCGAAGATCCACAGCCCGATGAAGGTGGACTCGAAGAAGAACGCGATCAGCGCCTCGAAGGCCAGCGGTGCGCCGAAGACATCGCCGACGAAGCGCGAGTAGTCGGACCAGTTCATGCCGAACTGGAACTCCTGGACGATGCCGGTGACGACACCCATGGCGATGTTGATCAGGAACAGCTTGCCCCAGAACTTCGTGGCCCTGAGGTACTTCTCCTTCTCCGTGCGCACCCACGCGGTCTGCAGGCCGGCGGTGAGTGCCGCCAGCGAGATCGTGAGCGGGACGAAGAGGAAGTGGTAGACGGTGGTGATGCCGAACTGCCAGCGCGCCAGGGTTTCCGGCGCCAGTGCCAGGTCCACGTCGTCATCTCCTTACTTCGGCGCATTCGGGCGGCGACTTGCCCCGTTCGTCCCGATGATCTCGGGATGAACAGGACGAGCTTGTGAACGCGTTCACATTCACAAGCAATTATGGCCCATACGGAATTCGTACCGGCGACCGGGGGGTACCTCTTCCGTGGCAAAGCGGCCGTGACCTGCAAAGAAGCCCCCTGAGCGAGTGCTCATGGGGGCTTCTTCCGCTCGGGCTCCGGGCCCTACATCTCCTGGCGGAACGCTTCCGTCGTGTGCAGGAAGATGTCGTTGGCCTCGGTCTCCCCGATAGTGACCCGTACGCCCTCGCCCGCGAACGGCCGCACCATCACGCCGGCCTTCTCACACACCGCCGCGAAGTCGAGCGTGCGCTCTCCCAGCCTCAGCCAGACGAAGTTCGCCTGGGTCTCCGGCACCGTCCAGCCCTGCTTGACCAGGCCCTCGTGCACCCGCGTGCGCTCCCCGACCAGAGAACCGACGCGGCCCAGCAGCTCGTCCTCGGCCTGCAGCGAGGCAACCGCCGCGTCCTGTGCCAGCTGGCTCACACCGAAAGGCACTGCGGTCTTGCGCAGCGCGGCGGCCACCGGCTCATGGGCGATGGCGAAGCCGACCCGCAGACCCGCGAGCCCGTACGCCTTGGAGAAGGTGCGCAGCACGGCCACGTTGGGGCGCTCGCGGTAGATCTCGATGCCGTTCGGCACCTCGGGGTCGCGGATGAACTCGCGGTACGCCTCGTCCAGCACCACGAGCACGTCCGACGGCACACGGTCCAGGAAACGCTCCAGCTCGGCCCGGCGGACAACCGTGCCGGTCGGGTTGTTGGGGTTGCAGACGAAGATCAGCCGGGTGCGGTCGGTGATCGCATCGGCCATCGCGTCCAGGTCGTGCACCTCGCCGGAGGTCAGCGGCACCTGCACCGGCGTCGCGCCGCTGATCCGGGTGATGATCGGGTACGCCTCGAAGGACCGCCAGGCGTAGATCACCTCGTCGCCCGGGCCCGAGGTCGACTGCAGCAAGGACTGGGCGACGCCCACCGAGCCGGTGCCGGTCGCCAGATGCGTCAGAGGCACCCCGAAGCGGTCCGAGAGCTCGTTCATCAGGCCGGTGCAGGCCATGTCCGGGTAGCGGTTGAACCCGTGCGCCGCGGCGATCGCGCTCTCCATCACCCCCGGCAGCGGCGGGTAGGGGTTCTCGTTGGAGGACAGCTTGTACGCGACAGGGCCACCGGCCGCCGCGGGCCTGCCCGGCTTGTATGTGGGAATGCCGTCCAGCTCGGCGCGCAGCTTGGGGCTCGTCTCGCTCACCGCAGGTCCTCCTCGAGGAGTCCGTTCACATCAGAACCAATACTGCTCACCTTAAGAGGATTCCCGGCCGGTGCGTATGGCCGGAGTCGGAAAGGGGGGAGCGCTCGCTTCGGTGGCGCACGCCTGTGGCTCACTCCGTGGCGCGCATCACCCGTAGTGGTGAGTTGAGACCTCTTCGAGACATGGACCATTCGGCAGGCCGACACCGCCAGCCACCGGAGACGTCACTGCCTTGTTGACCAACTCCCTTATTTTCCAAGGGAGTTGATGCCTTATGATCATGCAGAAACGTGCCTGTCAACGAGTGAATATGCGACCGGCCCAACCGCCCGTCCGAGCCCTACTATCGGCTCGCCATGACAGCAGCAGGGAAGCACCAGGTGAGCCGGACGAGTACATCGCGCCGGGGCAGCCGGCAAGGTCGTGCAGGCATTCGAGACGTCGCCGCCGCAGCCGGCGTCTCCATCACGACTGTCTCCGACGCGCTCAACGGCAAGGGCCGGCTCCCGGACGCCACCCGCCGACATGTCCGCGAGGTCGCAGACCGGCTGGGCTACCGCCCGTCGGCCGCGGCCCGAACCCTCCGCACCGGAAAATCGGGCCTCATCGGCCTGACGGTCACGACGTACGGGGATGAACCTTTCACCTTCACGGAGTTCGCGTACTTCGCCGAAATGGCGAGAGCCGCGACCTCCGCCGCGCTGGCCCGGGGCTATGCGCTGGTGATCCTCCCCGCAACCTCCCGCCATGACGTCTGGTCGAACGTCGCCCTGGACGGCACGATCGTCATCGACCCGTCCGACCACGACCCGGTCGTCACCGAACTCGTCCGACAGGGCCTTCCCGTCGTCTCCGACGGCCGCCCCGCCGGCACACTCCCGGTCACCGCCTGGGTCGACAACGACCACGAAGCCGCCGTACTCGATCTGCTCGACCATCTCGCCGACGCCGGGGCCCGCCGCATCGGCCTGCTCACCGGCACCACCACCGACACGTACACGCGCCTGTCCACCACCGCGTATCTCAACTGGTGCGAGCGCGTGGGCCAGGACCCGGTCTACGAGTCCTACCCCGCCCACGACCCGTGCGCCGGTGCGGTCGCCGCCGACCGGCTACTCGCCCGCCCGGACCGGCCGGACGCCGTCTACGGGCTCTTCGACCCCAACGGCACCGATCTGCTCGCCGCCGCCAGGCGCTACGGGCTGCGCGTCCCGGAGGATCTGCTGCTCGTCTGCTGCAGCGAGTCAACCGTGTACGCGACCACCGAACCCCCCATCACGACCCTCTCGCTCAAGCCACGAAGGATCGGCACAGCGGTCGTCCAGCTCCTCATCGACGCGATCGAGGGAATCGACGAAGACCGGCCGGTCGAGCAGGTGATACCGACCGAACTGATCGTCCGGACGAGCTCTCAACGACGCAATCCCCGGACGACGGTGAGCCCTCCGCGCTCTCCTTCACCCGACTGAATCTTCCAAATCGGTACGAAACGACCGGCGTGCCAGGGGTGCGGAAGGATTCACCACCCCTGGTGCGTCACAGAGCGCGGAGCTCATTCCTATGATGGGCGCACGACACCGCGGACCACCCCGACCAGGCTGGGCCGAGAGGTGAACGGCGGCGCGACGGTGGTGGAGGGGTCGATGACTCAGGGGGCCGGTCAGGGACCCGTGGTGCGGACGGCGACATTGCGTGATTTCCGCGTTCCGCCATACGCACAGGTGCCCGTTCAGTCACAAGCGCCCCACGGGCAGGCTCAGCCGACGGCTCCCCAGGGCCGGCCGCCGGCGGAATCCCACCCGGCACAGGCGCACGTACCGCCTCGGCCGCAGAACGCGCCGCGGTCCGACCATCCGGGTAATGCCGTTCCGGAGGGCGAGGTGCCGGAGGGGTACACGCCCACGGCGCGCGACCTCCCCGTGATCACCGCAGGCGGCCCGGGCGACACCGTGCAGGTGCACGTGGACCCCGAGGAGTCCCCCGTCGACGAGGACAGCCTCGGCCCGCTCTACGTGGTCGGCGATGTGCACGGCTACCTGGAAGAACTCGTCGCGGCGCTCACCGCGCAGGGCCTCATCGACACCGAGGGCAACTGGTCCGCGGGCAACGCGCGCCTGTGGTTCCTCGGCGACTTCACCGACCGCGGCCCGGACGGCATCGGCGTCATCGACCTCGTCATGCGGCTCTCCGCCGAGGCCGCGGCCGCTGGCGGCTACTGCAAGGCTCTGATGGGCAACCACGAGCTGCTGCTCCTCGGCGCCAAGCGGTTCGGCGACACCCCGGTCAACTCCGGTGCCGGCACGGCCACTTTCCAGGCCGCATGGCTGCTCAATGGCGGCCAGAAGACCGACATGGACCGGCTGCAGGACGTCCACCTGCAGTGGATGGCACGCCTCGACGCCGTCGTGGAGGAGGACGGGCACCTCCTGCTGCACTCCGACACCACGGCGTATCTCGACTACGGCTCCACCATCGAAGACGTCAACGACACCGTCCACGCGATCATCACGCGCAACGACGCCGACGAGTGCTGGGACGTGTTCCGCAAGTTCACCAAGCGGTTCGCCTTCCGGGACGAGGGCGGCCCCGAGGCCGTACGCAAGCTGCTCTCCACCTACGGCGGCACCCGCGTGGTCCACGGCCACAGCCCCATTCCGTATCTGCTCGGCGAAGTGGGCACGGAGGACGGCGAGGACGGTGCCCGCCCGGTCGTCGAGGGCCCGCATGTGTACGCCGACGGGCTCGCGATCGCCATGGACGGCGGCGTGACCATGGCCGGAAAGCTGCTTGTCGTTCAACTTCCGCTGCCCAACTGAGCAGAGCACGACACGCCATTTACGGAAACCCCCTGTCACCCCGTGCCGTAACCGCTCTACCATCGGCTTATCCGTAGCAGGCTCTCCTCCGTTTCCGCCCAACCGTCCGGTCCCCCCGGGCGATCCGGCCCTACGGAGCATCGGGGGATGCACATGAACAGCGCTCCGCACCTGCTGACCGAGGACCGCGCCGAGTACGAGCGCATCCTCGACGACGCGCTGCGTAACGCCCACGACCGTCCGGATCTCGCT
This sequence comes from uncultured Actinomycetota bacterium, assembly GCA_963836215.1. Lineage (GTDB taxonomy): Bacteria > Actinomycetota > Actinomycetes > Streptomycetales > Streptomycetaceae > Streptomyces. Next base: position 1,123,249 of record CAWIIU010000004.1, on the reverse strand, counting down.
GCCGTGGGGCAGCGACTGAACGCCGAACAGCTGCGCACGATGGCTCTGAACGCGACGGCGCTGATCACCGCCGCTGCCGCAGCCGAGTACGAGCACTACGTGAAGATCCGCGAGGAGATGCGCGCTCCCACGGCCGCCGAGTCCGTGCGCAACTCCGTGCTGGCGCCCGCAGGCGAGGCCACCGAGGACGGTGCCGGCTTCGCGGCCGTCATAGCCGTGCTCGCCCCGGTGCTCGCCGGGACGGCCGCAGTGATATTCCTGCTCGTCGGCTACATCCTGAAGATGCTCACCCCCACACCCTCCTTCGCGCAGACCCTGCTCTCCGCAGGCTGGTTCTTCGGCGCACTCACGGCCGCCGCCATCCTGGTGGCCGCCGTGGGGCTGCTGCTCACCGCCCTGCGCAACGGGGCGACACAGGTCCCCGCCGAAGAACTCACCGGCGAACTCCCCGACGAGGTGGCACGTGCCAAGGACGCCTGGCGGCACGCCCTGCTCGAGCGGGGCCTGTTGCCCTTCCTGCGGGCCGCGCTGGCCGATCCCAGCTCCGACCCGGCATCGCCCGCGCCACCGCGCCCTGTGAGCCGTATACCCAAGATCGGCTACAGCGGCCCGGACTACTCCAGCCCGAGCGAAGGCTCGACCGCGGGCCAGCGGCCGACCTTCACCAGCCCGGACTTCACCAGTCCTGAATTCGGCGGCCCCGAGCACCTGCCGGAGTGACCTCCGGCAGGTGCTCGTGCCGCTTCGCGCTGACGGCTCAGTCCGCGATCGGGAGATAGACGCGGTTGCCCGCGGCGGCGAACTCCTTGGACTTCTCCGCCATGCCCTCCTCGATCTCCTCCTGCGATCCGCCGTGCTGCCGCCGGATGTCCTGCGAGATCTTCATGCTGCAGAACTTGGGCCCGCACATGGAACAGAAATGCGCGGTCTTGGCCGGCTCGGCAGGCAGTGTCTCGTCGTGGAACTCCCGCGCCGTGTCCGGGTCGAGGGCCAGATTGAACTGGTCCTCCCAGCGGAATTCGAACCGTGCGTCCGAGAGCGCGTCGTCCCATTCCTGCGCACCCGGGTGTCCCTTGGCGAGGTCCGCAGCATGAGCAGCGATCTTGTAGGTGATGACACCGGTCTTCACGTCATCCCGGTTCGGCAGGCCGAGGTGCTCCTTCGGCGTGACGTAGCAGAGCATGGCCGTGCCCCACCAGGCGATCATCGCCGCCCCGATGCCGGAGGTGATGTGGTCGTACGCGGGAGCCACATCCGTGGTGAGCGGGCCGAGCGTGTAGAAGGGGGCCTCCTCGCAGATCTCCTGCTGGAGGTCGATGTTCTCCTTGATCTTGTGCATCGGGACGTGACCGGGTCCTTCGATCATCGTCTGCACATGGAAGCGCTTCGCGATCGTGTTGAGTTCGCCGAGCGTGCGCAACTCGGCGAACTGCGCCTCGTCGTTGGCGTCCGCGATCGAACCGGGCCGCAAGCCGTCGCCGAGCGAGTACGTGACGTCGTACGCCGCGAGGATCTCGCAGAGCTCCTCGAAGTGCTCGTACAGGAACGACTCCTTGTGGTGCGCCAGGCACCAGGCCGCCATGATCGAGCCGCCGCGCGAGACGATGCCGGTCTTGCGGTTGGCGGTCAGCGGGACGTAGGGGAGCCGCACGCCGGCGTGGACCGTCATGTAGTCGACGCCCTGCTCGGCCTGCTCGATGACCGTGTCCTTGTAGATCTCCCAGGTCAACTCCTCGGCCCTGCCGTCGACCTTTTCGAGCGCCTGGTAGAGCGGGACCGTGCCGATCGGCACGGGGGAGTTGCGCAGCACCCATTCCCGGGTGGTGTGGATATTGCGTCCCGTCGACAGGTCCATGACCGTGTCCGCGCCCCACTTGGTGGCCCACGTCATCTTGTCGACCTCCTCCTCGATGGAGGAAGTGACCGCGGAGTTGCCGATGTTGGCGTTGACCTTCACCAGGAACCGCTTGCCGATGATCATCGGCTCGATCTCCGGGTGGTTGACGTTGGCCGGCAGCACTGCGCGACCGGCCGCGATCTCCTCGCGGACGACCTCGGGCGAGACGTTCTCGCGGATCGCGACGTACTCCATCTCCGGGGTGATCTCGCCCCGGCGTGCGTACGCCAGTTGCGTCACCGCCTGCCCGCCCCGGCCCCGGCGGGGCAGGCGCGGACGGCCGGGGAAGACCGCGTCGAGGTTCCTCAGTCCCCCGCGCGGCGAGGTGTGCTTGATCCCGTCGTCCTCGGGACGGACCGGACGGCCCGCGTACTCCTCGGTGTCGCCGCGGCCGATGATCCAGTTCTCGCGCAGCGGGGCCAGGCCGCGGCGGACATCGGTCTCGACAGTGGGATCGGTGTACGGACCGGACGTGTCGTACAGCGTGACGTCCTTGCCATTGGTGAGGTGCACCTGGCGGACGGGCACCCGCAGGTCGTATCGCGAGCCCTCCGGCCCCGAGACGTACCCCTTGTGCCAGCCCGGCTTGCGCTCCGCCTCTTCGGCGGCAGGCGTGTGTGCATCCTGAACGGTCATGAGACCTACTCCCTACGCCGGCATTACCCGGTAACAGGTTCGGCGGTCGACGCAGCGGCTCCCGTCCCTCGGTGTTTCACGTGAAACATCGACGGAACGAAGGTCAGCGCCCTCTCAGCCCGGTGCTCCGAGCTCCCGCGTGTGCAAAGGTGCCACCACGCTAGCGTCATCTCTGGCGCGCTGAACAGAGGCCCCCTTCCGTTCTTGCGATGATCTGTCGGTGACCTCTTCTCCGCCCGAACCGCAGCAGACGCCCGAAGCGCATGGCCACTCGCACAGTCACGGGCCTGCCGCGCCCGTTTCCAGACATCTGCGGAGAGTCATTGCCGCGGTGCTGATTCCCTTCGCGACAGCGGTTGCCGTGGGGCTCGTCGTGCTCTGGCCCGGCGGCACCCCCGGTCATGACCGCACCGGTGTGGGCTTCGACCGGCAGACCGAGCAGGGAAAGGTGCTGTCGGTCGAGAAGGTCGACTGCAAGGACGTGAACGCCGCGCAGGTCCCGCCGACGGGGGACACTTCCACGCCCCAGGGACGGGAAGCGGTCAACTCCCAACAGGGCGACTGCGGCAAGGCGACGATCGAGGTCACCACCGGCAATGACCAGGGGCGCAAGTTCACCGAGATCGTCCAGCCGGATGCCCCGAGGCAGCTGAAGAAGGGCCAGGGGGTGGTGGTGGCGTACGCCCCCGATGCCCCCCGCGATCTTCAGTACTCGGTGACGGATGTGAACCGCAAGCTGCCTTTGGCGGTGCTGGCCGGGATCTTCGCGCTCGTGGTGGTTCTGGTCGGACGCATGCGGGGAGTGATGGCGCTGATCGCGCTCGCCATTTCGTTCGGCGTGCTGATGCTGTTCATCCTGCCCGCGATCCTGCAGGGCTCCAATCCGCTGATCGTCGCGGTGGTCGGGGCCAGCGCCATCATGCTGATCGCGCTCTACATGTGCCATGGGCTGACGGCGCGCACCTCGGTCGCGGTCCTTGGCACACTCATCTCTCTGCTGCTGATCGGGCTGTTGGGTTCGCTGTTCATCGGCTGGGCGAGCCTGAGCGGCAACACCGACGACAACACCGGACTGATCCACGGGCTGTACCCCGACATCGACATGAGCGGTCTGCTGCTCGCCGGCATCATCATCGGCTCGCTCGGTGTGCTCGACGATGTGACGGTGACCCAGACGTCAGCCGTGTGGGAGCTGAACCAGGCGGACCCCGACATGGGACCGCGCGAGCTGTACCGTGCCGCGATCAGGATCGGCCGCGACCACATCGCGTCCGTCGTCAACACTCTCGTACTGGCCTACGCGGGCGCTGCGTTGCCGCTGCTGCTGCTGTTCTCGATCGCCCAGAGCAGCGTCGGGACGGTCGCCAACAGCGAGTTGGTGGCAGAGGAGATCGTGCGGACTCTGGTGGGATCGATCGGTCTGGTCGCCTCGGTACCGGTGACGACCATTCTGGCGGCGCTGGTGGTCTCCGCCGACCGGCAGGGCAGCGCGGCATCGGAAGGCGGAAAGCCTGTGAAAAGCGGGGCGCCGGGGCGGGGCGGAAAGGGCCGCCGTCGTAAGAAGTGATCACTACCGGCCTTCAGCCGGCATTCTCCCCGGCGAGGATGTCCTCGAGGGCCTTTTCGAGATTGCTTTCGAAGTCCCCGTACAAACGCTCCTGCCCGAGCGGAACCAATTTGTCGGTGCGGTCGAGGAAGGTCACCACAGGCGGCGCGCTCACCTGGAACAGGGCACGGTCACTGCCCACTTGCAGGAGGATGCCGAGATCGGAGAGCTCCCCCGGTCCGGTCGGCGCAATGTGGACGTCGCCGTCCCCGCTCGGTCCATGGACGCCGTCCACCAGCAGCTCCCGACCGAAGGCCCAGGTCACGGGCGCGTCTCCCGGCAGGTGGAAGGTCATGCGCACGGCGTACGGGTCGTCCGTCTCGTACCTCAGCTCCACCGGAATCCGGAACGAGAGCTCCGCCGAGACCAGAAAACTCATCAGAACCTCGGCCTCGACCGACTCGCGCATGTTGTATCTCCGCAGTGAATGAAGCCTGCTGAAACGGCCAGGATTGATCCCCATGGCTCTCCTTGCGGCCATCGTGCTGGAAGCACCAGAGGTGCACAAGGAGCGATTTTTCAGATACTGATAGAGAACGCGAGTGAGCCGACCAATCCGCCAATTCCTCTGCGCAGCTGATCAATAGCGGGAAGCAGACGGTCTTCCTGGTGCACGGGAAGCGAGATCGCCATCGTTGCGGCACCGGATCCCGCCGTGATCGGAATGGCGGCGCAGACCGTGCCGAGCGCGTACTCCTGGCGCTCGATGACCGGTTGCATCCGCTGCGTCGAGGCAAGCCGGTCCAGCAACGTACGCCGGTCGGCAACGGAGTAGGGCGTGACGGGCTGCACGGGGTGGCGGTCGAGGTGGTCCCTGCGGGAGACATCGTCGAGCTGGCTCAGCAGGCACTGCCCGATCGCATGCGCGTGGCCGGTCTCACGGAAGTCAGCCCATTCCGTGACGGCCGGCGCGTAGGGGGTGTCGGCGACGGCGACGAGTTCGATCTCGCCCTCGCGGTAGAGCGCGAAGTAGACGGGGACGCCGATCGCGTCCCGCCAGTGCTCGAGCGACTCCTCGAGCCTGCTGCGCCGGTTCTGCAGCGACTCGTCGGCAGCGAGCCGGCCGATCGCCTCACCGAGGACGAACACGCCCTTCTCACGGCGCAGATAGTTCTCGTGCGTCAGGGTGCGCAGGAGGTGGTAGGCAGTGGGAAGAGGGATCGCCGCTTCCCTCGCCAGCAGCTTCGCGGGCGCCCCTTCCGGATGCGACCCTGCGGCCTCCAACAGCCGCAGCGCCCGCTGCACCGATCCGATGAGCGTAGGGGCAGTGGTGTTCGTCGCCGTGGCCATGGTCACCCCCAGGCTTGATGGGTTGCCACAGTAATGGCCATCCCACCGGCGGGACCTGCGCTTCACGAGGCGTTCCCCCGGCCGGGTTAACGCCTGTACCGGCAACCGCTACCAATCACTCCGCGAGTTCGAGGAAGCCATGAACTTCCGTACGACGAAGACAAGTCCCGCGACGAGAGCGACGAAGACCAGAACCTTGAAAAGCAGGCCGATCACAAAGCCGATGAGGCTGGTGATCAGACCGCCGAACACGAGCAGGGCGATGACGGGCACCGCAACCCACTTCACCCACCACGGCATCCCCGCGAAAATCTCCCGCACCGCCATCGCCTTTACCTCACTTCTCTGAAGTTCCTTGCCCTCGATGCTAGGCGGGCACGGGTACCGTCCGGGCCCCGGGAGCCCTTGAACCTCCCTGATAGGGCCCCTAGGGACTCGGCAGGGTCGCCGTCAGCTCTCAGGCGGAGAGAAGACGACCATCACCCGCAGATCCTCGGTGATGTGGTGGAACTTGTGGGCCACTCCGGCGGGGACGTAGACGACGCTGCCGCGCGCGATCTGGGTGGTCTCCATGCCGACGGTGATGGCGCCACGGCCGCTGACGACGAAGTAGACCTCGTCCTGCTGGTGGGGCTGCTGCGGGTCGTGCTCACCCGCGTCCAGCGCGTAGAGGCCGACCGACATGTTCCGTTCACGCAGGAACTGCAGATACGCGCCGTCGTTGGCGGCGCGCTCCGCCTCCAGCTCGTCCAGTCGGAATGCCTTCATCGTCGTTCCGCCCCTGCCGTTGTCACGATCACGTCTGCCACGATCAGACACATGAAGAATTTTGTAGTCAAGACGATCGCCAACGCGGGGGCCCTGGCCGTCGCGATCTGGCTGCTCGAGGACATCACACTCACCGGCGACAGCACCGGCAAGAAGGTGTGGACCCTGTTGCTCGTGGCCTTGCTGTTCGGCCTGGTCAACTTCCTCGTCAAGCCCATCGTGAAGCTGCTGACGCTTCCGCTGTTCATCCTCACCCTGGGCCTGATAACCCTCGTCATCAACGCTCTGATGCTGCTGCTGACATCGTGGCTCGCCGACAAGCTGGACCTGAGCTTCCATGTCGAAGGCTTCTGGACCGCTGTCCTCGGCGGGCTGATCATCTCGGTCGTCTCGTGGGCGCTGAACGTCGCCATGCCCGACAAGGACTGACCGGGCCGCCGGCGACCGAGCCGCGGAGTGCCCGAAGATGGTGGTGGCGGCGATCTGCCGCAGTACGGACAGCAGGCGAGGAGCAGGCGGCATGAGCGGCACCGGAGAAGGCACCAGAGCGGTCAGGGCAGGGCTGCCGGACGCGGTGAAGTACGAGCCCACCTTGCCGGGCCCCGTCTTCGCGGCTCACTTCCACCTGCCCGGTGAGCCCACCGGGCCCTACACCTACGGCCGGGATGACAACCCGACCTGGACCCATCTGGAACGGGCGATCGGCGAGCTGGAGGCGCCGGGCGAGCAGGTGGAGACGGTGACCTTCGCCTCCGGCATGGCCGCCATTTCCGCCGTGCTCTTCTCCCAGCTCACGGCCGGCGACGCGGTCGTGCTGCCCGACGACGGCTACCAGGCGCTGCCGCTGTTGCGGGAGCAGCTCGAGGCGTTCGGTGTGGAGGTACGGACCGCACCGACCGGACGGGACGCGCAGTTGGCCGTGCTGGAGGGGGCGCGGTTGCTGTGGATCGAGTCTCCGTCCAACCCGGGACTCGACGTGTGCGACATCCGGCGTCTCGTGGAGACGGCGCATGCCGACGGCGCCCTGGTCGCCGTCGACAACACCCTGGCGACGCCGCTCGGGCAACGGCCGCTGCTGCTTGGCGCCGATTTCTCGGTGGCCAGCGACACCAAGGGAACGACCGGCCACGGTGACATCCTGTTGGGCCATGTGACCTGCCGCGATGTCGCTCTGGCCGCGGGCGTACGGCGTTGGCGCAAGGTCGTCGGGGCGATTCCTGGTCCGATGGAGGCCTGGCTGGCCCACCGCTCGCTCGCCACCCTTCAGCTGCGGTCCGACCGGCAGTGCGCGAATGCGCTGGCCCTCGCGGAGGCGCTGGGCGGCCGCAAGGAGATCACGGGGCTTCGCTACCCGGGGCTGCCGACCGACCCTTCGCACAAGATCGCTTCGCAGCAGATGCAGCGGTTCGGGAGTGTGGTCTCCTTCGTCCTGCCTGATCGCGGGCGCGCGGAGAGGTTCCTCGAGGCTCTGCGTCTGGTGGACGACGCGACGAGCTTCGGTGGGGTGCGTTCTTCGGCCGAGCGGCGCGGACGCTGGGGCGGCGACGCGGTCCCGGAGGGCTTCATCCGTCTCTCTGCCGGCGCGGAGGACGCGGAGGATCTGGTGGCTGATGTGCTGCGAGCGCTGGACGAGGCAGCTGCTTCCGCCAGCCGCGGCTGAAGCATGCGCAGGGGGCGCAGGGCAGGCGGTATGAAGGGCCGGGGGCGCACGGCGCAGTCGGTCCTGACGGGTGGGGCGCGCGGCACTGCGCGCAGAAGCATCGGGGGGCGTACGCCGGGGTACGTCATCCGCTGCGCGGCGAATACAGGAAAACGGCGGCCCGAGCCTCCCCCCTCATGGCTCGGACCGCCCGGCCCATCCCCCGAAGAACCGTGTCAACAAGGCTAGTTGACTCTGCGTCAGTGTCCAATCACAGTAGCGACAGCGACCTATCGACTTATTTATAGTTGTCCGGTCCACGGGCACATCCGGTCGAAAGGGGCTTGGTATGGATCTGGCCCTGTTACGCACATTCGTGACGGTGCACCGGGCCGGTTCCTTCACTCGTGCCGCCGCCCTCCTCGGGCTCTCCCAGCCTGCGGTGACCGGGCAGATACGCACCCTGGAACGACAGCTGGGACGGCCGCTGTTCCTGCGCCAGGCCCGCGGCGTCACCCCCACCACCATCGGCGACGAGCTGGCGCACCGGGCCGCCCCTCATCTGGACGCCCTCGTGGAGATCGCGGAGACCGGACTCGACGAGGAGTCGGGTGTACGGACACTGCATCTCGCCGGCCTCCCCGAGTTCACCGCGCTGCGTGCGCTGCCCGCCCTGACACCGTTGATATCCCAGGGCTTGACGCTGCGGGCCTCGTTCGGCAACTCCGAGGCGACGCTGGAGGGGCTGTCCGCCGGACACCACGACCTGGCCATCACCACGGCACGGCCGCGCGGCGGGCTGCTGACCGCCACCCCCCTGTGCGACGAGGAGCACGTCCTGGTCGCGTCCCCGCGCTGGGCAGCGCGACTGGGACCGGAGGAACTGCGCGGCGGCCAGGTCCTGCTCGAGCAGCTGCCCGTCGTGGAGGTCCACGAGTCCCTGCCGCTCGTCTCGCGCTACTGGGCCGCCGTCTTCGAATCCCGGCCGGCCGCGTCGGGCGCTGTCATCGCCCCCGACCTGCGAGCCGTCCAGGAGACCGCGGCCTCGGGCGCCGGGCTCGCCGTGCTGCCGCGCTATCTGTGCGCCGACGACCTCGCCGCCGGACGCCTGGTGGCGCTGCTCGACCCCCCGGTGCCACCGCTGCGCACGTACTTCCTCGTCGTCCGCACCGGCACGCTCGCCCTCCCGCACATCGCACGGGCGCACGAGTGGCTGCTGCGTGCTGCCGTCGACTGGTGACAGCCGGACACTCAGGAGTTTCAGAACGGCCGGCGCGGGCCATTTTCTAGCCATGACCGAAAGGCCCGTGGTCAAGCGCACCGCACGCGCCATCCTGCTCGACGGCGATCATCTCGTCCTGATCAAACGCACCAAGCCAGGTGTCGATCCCTACTGGCTGACGCCGGGCGGCGGCGTCGAGCCCGAGGACGCCACTGTTGTCGACGCGCTCCACCGCGAGGTGGACGAAGAACTCGGCGCCAAGATCACCGACGTGGTTCCCTGCTTCGTCGACACCGTCGAGCACATCGCGGACGGCGGAGTGACCGGCGTGAAGGTGCAGCATTTCTTCGTCTGCCGTCTGGAGTCCATGGATCCCTCACGGCGACACGGCCCGGAGGTGGACGAGCCCTGCGGGGAGTACGAGATCGTGCGCGTGCCCTTCAGCCGCGTGGGGATCGCGGCAGTCCATCTCGTACCGCTGTCGTTGCGGCACTACCTGGACGGCAACATCGAGGGCGTGCGCGCGATGCACGCCCCGGACCTCGGCTGAGCCCTTGCGAAACGTTCAGTCAGCTGCCGCGACGAGCTCTTCCAGGGAGTCGTGGCGGATCCGCTCGGAGGGGATGCCGAGGCCCCGCAGCGCATGCACGCCGCTGCGGATCATCCCGGGCGGGCCGGAGAGGTAGGCGCTGTACTCGTACCAGGGGCCGAACTCCCGTACGGCGTCCGGGAAGTGCGCTCGTCCGTCCACGACCGGGCGGACCGACAGCCAGGGATGCGTCTGCTGGAGCCGCAGCATGGTGTCGATGTCGTAGAGGTCGAAGTCGCTGCGCGCGCCGTAGAAGACCTCTACCGAGCGCTGCCTGCCGTGCTCGGCGACATCCTCTACGAGCGCCTTGATGGGGGCTATTCCGGTACCTCCGCCGAGGCAGAGCAGCCCGTTGTCGGTGGTGTGGTCGACGGTCATCGAACCTGCGGGGGCACCGAGCCGGACGACATCACCGGGACGGGCGTGGTGGACCAGCGCGTTGGAGACCCAGCCGGCCGGGACAGCCTTCACGTGGAACGTGAGCAGACCGTCCGGCCGGGGCGCCCCCGCGAAGGAGTAGTGCCGCCATATCCGGGGCCACCAGGGCGTCTCCATGCTGGTGTACTGCCCGGCCACGAACGCGTACGGCTGGTCGGGGCGGACCGTGATGATCGCTACGTCGGGGGTCCGGAGATCGTGCGAGACCACCTCGGCGTGCCACCAGGCGGGCGCGTGACCCTCGTTCTCGGCAGCAGCGTCGATCATGATCTGCGAGATCTTGGTGTACGTGCGGGCCCAGGCGGCCTCGGTCTCCTCGTCCCAGCTCGACGTCGCGTACCGGGTCAGAGCGCCGATCAGAGCCTCACCGACGGCCGGGTAGTGCACGGGCTGTGTCCCGTACTTGCGGTGACCGCGACCCAGATGCTGGAGGTAGTCCGTCAGCACCGCCGGGTTGTCCATGTGGTCGGCGGCGGTGAGCAGCGCTTTGAGCAGCCGGTCCCGCTGTGAGTCCATGGCCGCCGGGAACATCGAGCGCAGCTCAGGATGGCGGACGAAGAGCAGGGCGTAGAAGTACGAGGTGACCTTGTCCGCGACGGGCGCGATCTCCGTCATGGTGCGGCGGATGAGGATGGCGTCGGGGGAAGCGTTACGGGCATTGGCCGGTGCGGCGGCCGGAGCGTGGCGGTCTGTGCCGTCCCCGTACGGGATTCCGTGCGCCTCCTGCTCGGGTGCCTCGTGAGCGTGGCCGGCCAGATGGAGCCGCGTCGGCTTCTGCCGGGGGTGGGTGGCCGGGGCGTCGTCCCGCAAGGGCGGTGTCACGGCTGGAGGTTGGTCCTGCACGGGCGACGTCGGGGGCTGAGGCGTACCTGTGGCGGGTGGCCGGGTGGTTCTGGACGCTCCGGAGCCCACCGGGCGTATGGAGGCCACCGGTCGTCTCGGGACCGCTCCAGGGTCCCTCGGAGCCGCGTGGGGCTCCTCACCGGATGTGCGGCCCTGGTTCGGCTGCATGCGCGGACTGAACCATCCGCCGTTGTCGCTGTCCTCTGACGTGCCGCCGTCGGCCGACGTGGTGGTCGGAGCGTCCATTGTCTGCCTCGCCTCGAACATCTCTCGGTCGGTCCCCGCACTTCCGTCAGGTCGGAACGTGCCTCAATTCCCCGCTTCTGCCCCAGGACTGCTGCCACGTCACACTAACCATGACCACCGGCCGAATAGGGACGAGTAGGCCTGGAATGTGACATTGACCGCAGCGCCCGTCGTCGCAGCATGTCAGGCGGCGCCAGGACAGCGAACAAAGAGCGGAAAGTCCGGGTATCCGCACCCGCTCACCCGTTAGGCTCCGATGGCCCCATGCCCGCATCCGGGCATCATGACCACCTCAGGCACCGTAGCCACTCACGGAAGCGCCCGGAAGGCCTCTCATGACGCCCCGCGTACGCCGACGCTAGTACCCGGGATTACTCCCGCTGTCAGACGTCATACGACGCTGCGTCCAGCACCGTGTTTCACGTGAAACCTTTCCAGCGTCCCGCTCGCCGGGCCATCCTCGTCGTCCATGTCGCCACAGCTGCCTGTTGGCTCGGGCTCACGCTCGGGTTGCTGGCGCTGGCCATCACCGCCAATGTCACCGGATCCGCGCCCATGATCGAAGCTGCGGCGCGATCGATGAAGGTGTTCACGGACTGGCTGGTGCTTCCGACTGCCCTGCTGACCCTGCTCAGCGGTCTCCTACTGTCGCTCGGCACAAAGTGGGGCCTCGCGCGGCATCGCTGGGTGTACATCAAGTTCTGGCTGACCCTGATCACGATCACCGCCTCGGTATTCGCGCTGCGCCCTGGAGTCAATGACGCGGTGGAAACCGTCTCTTCCGGCGGCACCCTGCCCGACCCCACGGGCCTGATGATGGGGCCGATCGTCTCCTTCAGCGCCTATGTCTTCATGACCGTCATTTCCGTCCTGAAGCCGTGGGGCCTGACACGACGAGGTCGACGCGTTCGTGCCACGGTCACTTCCCGGAAAGCACTGGACGAACGATCATCGCGTCAGACAGCCTGATCCTTATGCCGACGCCACTCTCAGAGCTACCGATCCGACGTCTCACCATGGATGATCACATCTTCTGCGCCGATCTCTCCGAGGACCGCGGCTGGCCCCGGGAGGAGCACAAATGGGGTCTCCTGCTCACGGCGGGTACGGGCTACGGAATGGACGACCCGTCGGGCAAAGGGCTGGCGGCCGTCTCGGTGGTGACCTCGTACGGCCCCGGCCTCTCGGCCATCGGCATGGTGCTCGTCGCCGAACGCCATGCACGCCAGGGGCTGGGGCGACGCATGATGCAGCATCTGATCAAGGAGGCCGGGGACACCCCGCTCACCCTTCACGCCACCGAGAAGGGCCAGCCGCTGTACGAGCAGCTCGGCTTTTCCACCATCGGGCGGGCCGAAATGGTCCGCGGCCGCTTCCAGCCGTCGGACACGGCCGACACCGCGGCTGCAGCCACCCGACCGGCCACCGCCGATGACCTCCCCGCGATCATCCGCCTGGACACCGAGGTGTTCGGGTTGGACCGCACGCACATGATCACGCGACTGCCGGCCTTCGCGGGCCAGCTCCGGGTGGCGGAGAAGGACGGCGCCCTGATCGGCTATGCGGCCGCCTGGCCGAACATGGACACCCAGGTCATCGGCCCCCTGATCGCCCGCGACACCCAGACGGCAAAGGCGTTGATCGCTTCACTCGCCCCCGGCACCGACCGGCCCTTCCGTACCGACATCGACGGACGGCACGAGGAACTGCTGGCCTGGGTGAAGGACCACGGCCTGGAAACGATCGCGTTCAACACGGTGATGACCTACGGAATCGACGACCTGCCCGGCGACTGGTCCCGTCGGTTCGCCCCGCTCTCGGTCGCGGCCGGGTAGACCTGGGGACCGGGCCAGATAATTGCAAACGCGGAATATTGCGCGTGTCGTCTATCCTTGAACAGGTAGCTGGCGGGCATGGAGGAGGAAGACAGATGACTGCGACCGATCCCGCGCTCACCGCGCTCTCCCAGAGCTGGTGCGCCCTCTCCCTGTTGCACGGTCGGATCGAGGCCCACATCGAGCGCGCTCTGGAGAGCAAGCACGGTCTGAGCATGCGCGAGTACTCGCTCCTGGACGTTCTCAGCCGTCAGCACAGTGGCCCCGGCGGGCACCTGCAGATGAAGCAGGTCGCCGACGCCGTCGTCCTGAGTCAGAGCGCCACCACCCGCCTTGTCACCCGGCTCGAGGACCGTGGGCTGCTCACCCGGTACCTCTGCGACACCGACCGTCGCGGCATCTACACGGACGTGACGGAGGCCGGGCTGGCCCTCCTTGCCGAGGCCCGACCGACCAATGAATCAGCTCTGCGTGAAGCACTCGACGAAGCCGCCAAGGACCCCGAACTGGCGCCCCTCGTCAGGGCAGTCGAGGAACTGCGGGTCCCCGCGTAGTCTGCGGATCATGAGCGACCTGGAAATACGCCCCGCGGCCCTCGACGACATCCCGGCGATCGTGGCCATGCTCGCCGACGACCCGCTGGGCGCTCGTCGCGAGTCCCCTGACGACCTCAGCCCGTACACCGCCGCCTTCCATCGGCTGGCTGAGGATCCGAACCAGTTCCAGGCCGTTGCGGTCCGGGACGACCGGGTCGTCGGGACCCTCCAGCTCACGATCATTCCGGGACTGTCCCGGCGCGGCTCCACCCGGTCGATCATCGAAGGCGTCCGTATCCATGCCGACGAACGCGGCATGGGCCTCGGCACCCGGCTCATCGAGTGGGCCATCGAGAAGTCCCGCGCCGAGAACTGCCGGCTGGTGCAACTGACGTCAGACGCCTCCCGCACCGACGCACGGCGCTTCTACGAGCGGCTGGGCTTCGAGCCCTCACACATCGGTTTCAAGCTTCAGCTCTGACGTTCCGGCGACGGGAGTTCGTGTGCATCTGATCAGTGACGAGCAGCGCCGCATCCGTCTCGGCCGTCGTCATGCGCTGGCACCGTCCGCACGGGCGGCCGATCCGGTGGAGGCCACGAATACGGTGGTCGCGCTGCACGCCACCGATGCGGCGACCGTGATCCTCTCTGCCTGCGCACGCCTCACCGAGCCGAGTGTGGAGGCCGTACAGCAGGCTCTGTACGAGGATGTGACGCTGGCCCGGCTGCTCGCCATGCGCCGGACCATGTTCGTCGTCTCGGCCGAGCTCGCTCCCCAGGTCGATGCCTCGACCGCTCGTGCTGTCGCAGCCAAGGAACGCCGGACTTTTCTCGATCACTTGCGGAGAGACGGGAGCGGGCTGGACGAGCACTGGCTCGCCGATGCGGAGGAGTCGGTTCTGGCAACCCTTGCTGCGCGAGGGCCCGCGACGGGCAGTCAGCTCTCCGCTGATGTGCCGGCGCTGAAGACGAAGATCACCGTTTTCCCTGGCAAGAAGCACGAGACGGTCCAAGGTGTCGCCACCCGGGTGATCCGGCTGCTCGCCGCCGACGGGCGGATCCGCCGGGACCGGCCGCGAGGCTCCTGGACCTCCAGCCAGTTCCGATGGACCACTTCCGAACCCTGGCCTGCACTCCCGGCCGCAGATGCCCGGGCGGAACTGGCGCACCGCTGGCTGCTCTCCTACGGACCCGCCACCGAGGCGGACCTCAAGTGGTGGACGGGGTGGAACCTCGGCGATGTACGCACGGCGTTGAAAGCCGTCGGCGCGGAGCAGGTCGGCCTGGAGAACGGAGCGACCGGCTATGTGGCGCCCGGTGACACCGCCTCCGAGCCGACCGTTGAACCGTGGGCGGCACTGCTGCCCGGGCTCGACCCCAGTGCGATGGCCTGGGCCGACCGGGGATTCCATCTCGCCGCGGATCATCGAGCGGCTCTCTTTGATCGGGCGGGCAACATCGGTCCGACCGTGTGGTGGAGCGGGCAGATCATTGGCGGATGGGCTCAGCGAGCGGATGGTGAGATCGTTTGGCGCCTGCTGGCGGACCTCGGCCGTGAGGCCACCGCCGCGGTGGAAGCGGAGGCCTCACGGCTGTCGGGCTGGGTGGGCGAAGCCCGGATCACTCCCCGGTTCCGCACCCCGCTGGAGCGTGAGCTCTCGGCATAGGAGAGCCCGTGCGTTTCACGTGAAACATCACCACCGCTTCACGGCTGGAGCCCACGCCAGCCGTCCTTGTCGACCCCGCCCGGTACATCACTCTCCGGGTCGTACGGCTTACGTGTGAAGGCGAACGACCCCAGATCGAGATGGCTGACCGAGCCGTCCTCCCTGCGCACCACCCGCAGAGTCTCTCCCGCGTAGTAGCCGTCCTGGCCCGTCCAGGTCCCGTCCGCTGCAGCGACAAAGCGCGATCCCCGGCCTGAGCCCCGCAGAGGCTGGAGCTCAACCTCCCGATGGGCGAGGAGCCGCAGGCCGAAAGAATATGTCCCCCAGTACCAGGGTCCTGTCAGCTCGAGCAGTTCCTGATCCACGTCGGGCAGCGGCCGCCACGGCTCCGGGATACGTGGCTCGGATTCGGCCACGATCCGGACAAGATCAGCGGCAACAACTCCGGTGAGCGGTCCTGAGGTGGCGTTGGCAAGCGCGACGGCGGCCACCCCGTCGTCCACGCTCACCCACAGGCCCGCGACAAAACCCGGCAGCGATCCCCCGTGCCCCACGAGGGTGCGACCTTCCTTCCGCACGATCTGCACGCCCAGTCCGTACGTGCCGTCCCACTCCCCGGGCTCCGAGGGCGCCGACGGCGTCCGCATCTCCCGCACGGACGACTCGCTCAGCACACGGTCATCGCCATCGGCGAGGAAAGCGGCGAACCGGCAGAGGTCAGCGACTGTCGACCAGAGCTGTCCGGCAGGGGCCATCAGGCCGAGGTCCTCGGACGGCTCGGGCAGCAGCACATCGGCCCAAGGGTGCACCGCCCAGCCGCCGGCGTGCGGGGCCTTCGGCTGGGTGGTTGTGCGGCTCATCTCGAGGGGCTCAAGAATCTCGCGCCGCAGCACGTTCTCCCAAGAGTCACCACGTACCGCCTTGATCAGCGAACCCAGCAGCGTATAGCCCGGGTTGGAGTAGTGATGGCGGCGGCCGACGGGATGCAGGAGCGGCTGCTCACCGAGGACATCGGCAAGTTCCGGACGCAGGGATCCAGGAGTCCGCTCCCACCAGGGGGCGGGCGCCTCGGCGCCCAGACCGGAGCTGTGACCGAGCAACTGGGCCACCGTCACCTCCCCTACGCCGGTGGCCGGAAGATGCTTCTCCAAGGTGTCCTCAAGATCGAGGAGCTTTTCGTCACGCAGCCGCATCACCAGTACGGCGGTGAAGGTCTTGGTGATGGAGCCGATGCGGTACTGGGTGTCGGAATCCGGACCATGTCCGTCGACGGAGGTGCGGGACCCCGTCCACGCCAGATGCCCTTCGCGTACCACCCCGGCGGCGAACGACGGCGCCCGCCCTTCCGCCTGGGCAACGGCAATGCGATGCAACAGCGCCCGCTGGGTGGCGGGCAGGAGTTCGGTAAAGGGTGAGGTCATGAGGCAGGTCTATCCGCGCCGCTGGGCCAAGTCGACCGTATTTCATGGCATTACGCGGCCCGCTGAACACCGGAGGGCGGGGTGGAGCCGCACACGCCCGGCCAAGGGATCAGGTCTGGGCCATGTCCACGAAGCGTGAGTAGTGTCCCTGGAAGGCCACGGTGATCGTCGCTGTCGGGCCGTTACGGTGCTTGGCAACGATCAGGTCCGCCTCGCCCGCGCGCGGGGACTCCTTCTCGTACGCGTCCTCACGGTGCAGCAGGATCACCATGTCCGCGTCCTGCTCGATGGAACCCGATTCACGTAGGTCGGAGACCATCGGCTTCTTGTCCGTGCGCTGCTCGGGGCCACGGTTCAGCTGGGAGAGCGCGATGACCGGAACCTCCAGCTCCTTGGCCAGGAGCTTCAGATTCCGGGACATGTCCGAGACCTCCTGCTGGCGGCTCTCAGCGCGCTTCGAGCCGCCTGACTGCATCAGCTGCAGGTAGTCGATGACCACCAGCTTCAGCGCATTGCGCTGCTTCAGCCGTCGGCACTTCGCCCGGATCTCCATCATCGAGAGGTTCGGGGAATCGTCGATGTAGAGCGGCGCCTGGGACACATCCGGCATGCGGCGGGCCAGCCGGGTCCAGTCCTCATCGGTCATCGTGCCGGAGCGCATGTGGTGCAGCGCCACGCGGGCCTCGGCGGACAGCAGACGCATCGCGATCTCATTGCGCCCCATTTCGAGGGAGAAGATCACGCTCGGCAGGTTGTTCTTGATGGAGCACGCCCGTGCGAAGTCCAGCGCCAATGTGGACTTACCCATGGCGGGTCGGGCCGCGATGACAATCATCTGGCCCGGGTGGAGGCCGTTCGTCAGCGAGTCGAAGTCCGTGAATCCGGTGGGCACGCCCGTCATCTCGCCGCTGCGTGAGCCGATCGCCTCGATCTCGTCGAGCGCGCCCTCCATGATCTCGCCGAGCGGCAGATAGTCCTCGCTGGTGCGCTGTTCGGTGACGGCGTAGATCTCGGCCTGGGCGGAGTTGACGATCTCGTCGACGTCTCCGTCGGCTGCGTATCCCATCTGCGTGATCTTGGTGCCGGCTTCCACCAGCCGCCGCAGAACGGCCCGTTCGTGGACGATCTCCGCGTAGTACGAGGCGTTGGCCGCCGTGGGTACCGACTGGACCAGGGTGTGGAGATAGGGCGCCCCACCGACGCGGGTGATCTCGCCGCGCTTGACCAACTCGGCGGCGACGGTGATGGGGTCGGCCGGCTCCCCCTTGGCGTAGAGATCGAGGATCGCCGTATAGACGGTCTCGTGCGCAGGGCGGTAGAAATCGTGCCCCTTGATGATCTCCACGACGTCGGCGATCGCGTCCTTGGAGAGCAACATGCCGCCGAGCACCGACTGTTCGGCGTCCAGATCCTGCGGCGGTACCCGCTCGAAACCCGGGGAGCCTCCGTCCCAACCGCCGCTTTCCCTGCCGCGGTCGTGCTGGTCGTCCCGGCCACCTCGGTGGTCGTTGCGGCGCTGACGGGAAACGGGCAGACGATCGCCTGGGCCGCTGTCGGCCGCCCAGGGGTCGTCCAACGGCTCGGAAATGCTCACCCGGGCCACCTCCTCCCGTCCGCTCCGCGGACCTAGCCGTGCACCTCTTTCTACGGCACGACACTGACAAAACGAGTGGCCCGACTCCGCTTCCGGCGCGTCGGGCGACGGTCCACGGTAGGCCCGTCGGCACCGTCAGCCAATCTGGTTATCCACAGGCCGTGTGGATGACCGATCAGATGCTGTGGAGAACCCCACAGAACCTGTGCACGGACCGGGGGACAGCACTGTGGACAAAGTCGCCGACACCTTGGGTCACCCACTTTGACCTGGCCATTTCCCGTCCACCGGCTGTGGGGAAGAAAAACTTTCCCTGCTGGACCAAGATCAGAACAAACGGCGCACACAAGAGTCGGCACCAAGAGGTTGAGTAAGGATCGCAAGGCAATTGCATCTCTTACCTGTGGAAGATTACATTGATGCCATGACACAGGCCCCCGCGGCTCCGAAGGCCGTCCGGCGGCGCCACGACCGAGAGATCATCGCGCTTGCCGTCCCCGCCTTCGGCGCCCTCGTCGCCGAGCCGCTCTTCGTGATGGTCGACAGCGCCATCGTCGGCCACCTCGGCACCCCGCAACTCGCCGGCCTCGGCGTAGCGGCAGCGCTTCTGATGACCGCCGTGAGCGTCTTCGTCTTTCTCGCGTACGCCACCACGGCAGCCGTCGCCCGCCGCGTCGGCGCGGGGGACCTCGCCGCCGCCATCCGCCAAGGCATGGACGGCATTTGGCTCGCGCTTCTCCTCGGCATCGCCGTCATAGCCGTAACCCTGCCCGCCGCCCCCTGGCTCGTCGAGGCGTTCGGCGCCTCCGACACGGCCGCCCCGTACGCCACCACCTATCTGCGAATCTCGAGTCTCGGCATCCCAGCGATGCTGATCGTGCTGGCCGCCACTGGTGTACTCCGTGGTCTCCAGGACACCCGCACCCCCCTGTACGTCGCCATCGGCGGCTTCGCAGCCAACGCCGCTCTCAACGGCCTCCTCGTGTACGGCTTCGGTCTGGGCATCGCCGGCTCGGCATGGGGCACCGTCATCGCCCAATGCGCTATGGCCGTGGCGTACTTGATCGTGGTTGTGCGAGGCGCGCGACGAAACGGGGCCTCACTGCGCCCCGACGCGGCGGGTATTCGGGCCAGCGCCCATGCCGGCATTCCCCTGCTGGTCCGCACTCTCTCCCTGCGCGCTGTCCTGATGATCGCGACCGCCGTCGCCGCCCGACTCGGTGACACCGAGATCGCAGCCCATCAGATCGTGCTCTCGTTGTGGAGTCTGATGGCGTTCGCGCTCGATGCCATAGCGATCGCGGGACAGGCGATCATCGGCCGCTATCTGGGCGCTGACGACCCCCAGGGGGCCCGTCAGGTCTGCCGCCGCATGGTGCAATGGGGTCTCGCCTCCGGTGTCGTACTCGGCATCCTGGTCGTCGCAGCCCGGCCGTTGTTCATTCCGCTGTTCACCAGCGACTCCGCCGTGCACGACACCTTGCTCCCCGCCCTGTTGGTCGTCGCCCTATCGCAGCCCATCGCCGGCGTGGTCTTCGTGCTCGACGGCGTCCTCATGGGAGCGGGCGACGGCACCTATCTCGCCTGGGCGATGCTGGCGACCCTGGCCGTCTTCGCACCTGTCGCCCTGCTCATCCCAAGCTTCGGCGGTGGCCTCACGGCTCTGTGGTGGGCCATGACGCTGATGATGACCGTCCGGATGCTCACCCTGTGGCTGCGCGCGCGGTCGGGCCGCTGGATCGTCACGGGCGCAAGCCGCTGACGAGCCTCGTCCACCGATCACTCACGATCCAGCTGACCATGAGGCAATGTTTCACGTGAAACGGCGAGAGGGCCGCACCCGAAGGTGCGGCCCTCTGCCGTACTGCCAAGCGCTGCGCTTAGGCGGCAACGACCTCGATGCCGAGCTTCGCGGCAACCTCGGGGTGCAGACGCACAGACACCTGGTGCGAGCCCAGGGTCTTGATCGGCGAACCGAGCTCGACGCGACGCTTGTCGACCTCAGGGCCACCCGCGGACTTGATCGCCGAAGCGACGTCAGCCGGGGTGACGGAGCCGAAGAGGCGGCCGGCGTCGCCGGAGCGAACTGCCAGACGCACCTTCACGCCCTCGAGGCGGGCCTTGATCTCGTTGGCCTGCTCGATGGTCGCGATCTCGTGGATCTTGCGGGCGCGGCGGATCTGCGCCACGTCCTTCTCGCCACCCTTGGTCCAGCGGATCGCGAAACCACGCGGGACCAGGTAGTTGCGAGCGTAGCCGTCCTTGACGTCAACGACGTCGCCGGCGGTGCCGAGGCCAGAGACCTCGTGGGTGAGGATGATCTTCATTTTTCGGTCACCCTTCCCTTATCGCGCGGTGGACGTGTAGGGCAGCAGCGCCATCTCACGGCTGTTCTTCACGGCCGTGGCGACGTCACGCTGGTGCTGCGTGCAGTTGCCGGTAACGCGGCGGGCACGGATCTTGCCACGGTCGGAAATGAACTTCCGCAGCATGTTCGTGTCCTTGTAGTCCACGTACACGGTCTTGTCCTTGCAGAATGCGCAGACCTTCTTCTTCGGCTTGCGCACAGGCGGCTTCGCCATGTGATTCTCCTGTGTGATCAAGAAGTGGGGATGCGAACTCCCCAAGGGACGAATCCCTTAGAAGGGGGGCTCGTCCGAGTAGCCGCCGCCGGAAGAACCGCCGGAGGAACCGCCGGAGCTTCCGCCCCAGCCGCCTCCGCCGCCCTGCTGCTGGCCGCCGCCGGCCGGCGCGCTGGTCGCCCACGGGTCGTCGGCGGGAGCACCGCCACCACCCTGCTGACCACCACCGCTGGGACTGCCGCCCCAGCTGCCGCCACCGCCCTGCTGCTGACCGCCGCCATAGCCGCCCTGGCCGCCGCGACCCGTGGTCTTGGTGACCTTGGCCGTGGCGTTCTTGAGGCTGGGGCCGACTTCCTCGACGTCCAGCTCGTAGACCGTGCGCTTGACGCCCTCGCGGTCGTCGTAGGACCGCTGCTTCAGCCGGCCCTGCACGACGACGCGCATGCCGCGCGTGAGCGACTCGGCGACGTTCTCCGCCGCCTGACGCCAGACCGAGCAGGTGAGGAAGAGGCTTTCGCCGTCCTTCCACTCATTGGTCTGACGGTCGAAGGTGCGGGGAGTGGACGCGACGCGGAACTTCGCGACCGCCGCACCGGACGGGGTGAAGCGCAGCTCGGGGTCGTCGACGAGATTGCCGACGACCGTGATGACGGTCTCGCCTGCCATGGGTGAACCTCTCGGCGGGGATTGCTTCTGGCTGCTTGCTGCTACTCGAACCCGATGACCTCTGAGCTAGACGCTCAGTGGGTCTCGGGACGGAGGACCTTGGTCCGGAGGACCGACTCGTTCAGGTTCATCTGGCGGTCGAGCTCCTTGACGACCGCAGGCTCGGCCTGCAGGTCGATGACCGAGTAGATGCCCTCGGGCTTCTTCTTGATCTCGTAAGCGAGACGACGACGGCCCCAGGTGTCGACCTTCTCAACCTTTCCGTTGCCCTCACGGACGACGGAGAGGAAGTTCTCGATCAGCGGGGAGACAGCGCGCTCCTCGAGATCGGGGTCGAGGATGACCATCACCTCGTAGTGACGCATGTGGAACCCACCTCCTTTGGACTCAGCGGCCACGGTCGTTCCGTGGCAGGAGGGTCGTGATGCGTAAGCAACAGTGCCTGAGTAAATCAGCCGGCACTGACAATCGAGGTCGATCGTCGGCTGGCCTGGGCAGACACCGGTGCAGACCGTACAGAGTACCTGCTGACGTGCTTCCGGTTGAAATCCGGTGGCCAGGGGCCGCAATCTGTACACATCGGGTGTGCGCGGCGCTACGGTGCGCCGCCTTCCGGCAACGCCAGGAGGTGCCCCATGGCACAGGCAATGCGACGTCAGTCCAGCCAGTCCGCCGTCTCCCTCTTCGCCACCGACGGCAAGCCTCACCCCCTCCAGGACTCCCTGGTCGCGGTGACTCTTGTCCTCGGCGTCCTCGCCTTCGTGACGGCGATGTTCCACAACCTCCACCTGCTCAGCTCGTGGTCCGGCCTCATCGGGATCCTCACGGGCGCGTACGGGCAGTTCATCTCGGTGACCACCCGCGAGCGCTTCGCGCTGATCATCGGTCTCGGTGCCTCGGCCTTCGGCTTCTTCCTCGGCATGGCTCACGGCGGCCTCTTCGGCGGCGTCATCGGCTAGCCCAAGCGGCGCTCGGCACACACTCACCGACCGGCCTGTCGGGCCGGCAGGGCTCAGGTCACAGCGACGCTCTTCGCTGCGCCCATTCGGGGCGCTCTCCCAGCGCAGTAGGCTTCGGCGCGAGAGCCGGAGCCCCTGACCCATGGGGACACACCTGCCGAGGAGCGCCCCGCATGAGCCTGACCCTGAGGACCATCAGCCGAGAGCAGCATCTGGCATACATCCAGACCTTGCCGTCGGCCAGTCACTGCCAGGTCCCGGCGTGGGCTGATGTGAAGACCGAATGGCGCTCGGAGAACCTGGGCTGGTTCGACAAGAGCGGCGAACTGGTCGGTGTCGGCCTGGTGTTGTACCGCCAGCTGCCCAAGATCAAGCGGTACCTCGCCTATCTGCCTGAAGGCCCGGTCATCAACTGGCACGCGCCGAACCTTGACGACTGGCTGCAGCCGATGCTCGCCCACCTCAAGCAGCAGGGCGCGTTCTCCGTGAAGATGGGCCCGCCGGTCGTCATCCGCCGCTGGGACGCCCCCGCCATCAAGGCCGGTATCCAGGACCCGGATGTGAAGCGGCTGCGTGACATCGAGGCCTCGCACATCGAGCCGCGTGCGTTCGAAGTCGCCGACCGGCTGCGGAAGATGGGCTGGCAGCAGGGCGAGGACGGCGGCGCCGGCTTCGGTGATGTCCAGCCCCGCTACGTCTATCAGGTACCCCTCGCCAACCGCTCGCTCGACGATGTCCTCAAGGGCTTCAACCAGCTGTGGCGACGCAACATCAAGAAGGCCGAGAAGGCAGGCGTCGAAGTCGTCCAGGGCGGCTACGACGACCTCGAGGAATGGCAGCGGCTGTACGAGATCACCGCCGTACGCGACCACTTCCGACCGCGCCCGCTCTCGTACTTCCAGCGCATGTGGAAGGTCCTGAACACCGAGGACCCCAACCGCATGCGGCTGTACTTCGCTCGGCACAACGGCGTGAACCTGTCCGCGGCGACGATGCTCGTCGTCGGCGGACACGTCTGGTACTCCTACGGCGCCTCGGACAACATCGGGCGCGAGGTCCGGCCCTCGAACGCGATGCAGTGGCGGATGCTGCGCGACGCCTACGCCATGGGCGCGACGGTCTACGACCTGCGCGGCATCAGCGACTCTCTCGACGAGACCGACCACCTCTTCGGCCTGATCCAGTTCAAGGTCGGCACCGGCGGCGAGGCCGTCGAGTACGTCGGCGAGTGGGACTTCGCTCTGAACAAGCTGCTGCACAAGGCGCTGGACATCTACATGTCCCGCCGCTGACGCCGTCGCGTCCGACGCCGTAACCTCGTAGATCTCGTACATGCCTCTGATACACCGCACAGACCAGAAAGGTTCCGGGCCGGCCATGGCGCTCTCCCTCTACGTCGACACCGCGCGCTGGCGGGCGCACCAGAAGACCGTGATCGACCAGTTCCCCGGGCTCGTCCCGGTCTGCAAGGGGAACGGCTACGGCTTCGGTCACGAGCGCCTTTCGGAAGAGGCCTCGCGCTTCGGCTCGGACATGCTGGCCGTCGGGACGACGTACGAGGCGGCCCGGATCAAGGACTGGTTCAGCGGTGATCTCCTCGTCCTGACGCCCTTCCGCCGCGGCGAGGAGCCGGTCCCGCTCCCCGATCGGGTCATCCGTTCCGTCTCCTCCGTGGACGGTGTGCACGCCCTCGTGGGCGCGCGGGTCGTCATCGAGTGCATGAGCTCCATGAAGCGCCACGGCGTCTCGGAGCAGGACCTGAGCCAGCTGCACGCGGCCATAGAGGACGTGCGTCTCGAGGGTTTCGCCCTCCACCTGCCCCTGGACCGCACCGACGGCTCCGACGCCGTCGAGGAGGTCATCGGCTGGATGGACCGGCTGCGCGCCGCCCGGCTGCCCCTGCACACCATGTTCGTCAGTCATCTGCGCGCCGAGGAGCAGGCCCGGCTGCAGCAGCAGTTCCCGCAGACTCGTTTCCGCGCCCGTATCGGCACCCGGCTGTGGCTCGGCGACCACGACGCGACCGAGTACCGGGGTGCCGTCCTCGACGTGACGCGGGTCGTCAAGGGGGATCGTTTCGGCTACCGGCAGCAGAAAGCGGCCTCGGACGGCTGGCTGGTCGTCGTCGCCGGCGGCACGTCGCACGGCGTCGGCCTGGAGGCCCCGAAGGCGCTGCACGGTGTGATGCCGCGCGCCAAGGGTGTCGCCCGCGCCGGTCTCGCGACCGTCAACCGGAACCTTTCGCCGTTCGTCTGGGCCGGCAAGCAGCGCTGGTTCGCCGAGCCTCCGCACATGCAGGTCTCGATCCTGTTCGTCCCGTCGGACGCCCAGGAGCCGAAGGTCGGCGACGAACTGGTGGCACACCTGCGTCACACCACGACGCAGTTCGACCGCCTCGTGGACTGCTGAGCCGCACCCGGAGGGCCACCGGGCCCGGCTAGGCCCCTCCGGCCCCGTGTGGGCCCGTGCCCCACTCCACCTTCGGCCCCGCCACCGCATGCGCCGCATGTCGCGGAGGACGTGCCGCATGCCCCACTGCGAACACGTCGTCGGCCCCGTCGAGCACGCCGCCCGACGGGTCGTCCGAACCGTCCCTGCGGACTCCGTCCCGCTCCGGCATCAGGATGTCCCGCACGACGACAGCGCAGAGATACAGCGTCCCCAGCAGATGCAGGGCGATCGCCACCTGGTAACCCTCGGGCGGCAGCCCCTGGTGCTTGGCGCTCGTCGTATAGGCGAGGTACATCCAGATCCCGAGGAAGTACATGACCTCGCAGGCCTGCCAGATCAGGAAGTCACGCCAGCGCGGCCTCGCCAGAGCGGCCAGCGGGATCAGCCACAGAACGTACTGCGGCGAGTAGACCTTGTTGGTGAGGATGAACGCCGCGACCACCAGGAACGCGAGCTGGGCGAAGCGCGGCCGCCGGGGGGCGCCCAGGGCCAGCACGGCGATCCCCCCACAGGCCGCGATCATCAGCAGCGCCGCGTACGTGTTCACCGTGTCCACATCGATGGAGTCGCCCGTGCGCTGCGTGATGATCAGCCAGAAGGAGCCGAAGTCGATCTGCCGCTCCTGGCTGAAGGTGTAGAACTTCTTCCAGCCCTCGGGCGCCGGCAGCATCACCGGCAAATTCACCGCCAGCCAGGCACCGGCGGCGCCCAGCGCCGCGGTGGTGAATTCTCGCCACTTGCCGGCTCGCCAGCACAGCAGAAGCAGGGGACCCAGCAGCAGCACGGGATAGAGCTTGGCGGCTGTCGCGAGCCCGATGAGGATGCCGAAGGCCAGGGTCCGTCCGCGGGACCACATGAGCATCGCCGCGGCCGTGAGAGCCACCGCCAGCAGATCCCAGTTGATCGTCGCGGTGAGCGCGAAAGCGGGTGCCAGGGCCAGCAGCAGCGCGTCCCAGGGCCGACGACGGTGCGTGCGGGCCACACAGACGGCGATGACCGCGGTGCAGATCATCAGCATGCCCGCGTTGATCATCCAGTAGATCTGCTCCTGGTGCTGCACGGAGCCGCCGGCCAGATTCAGCCAGGACGCCACCTGCATGAACAGGCCTGTCAGCACCGGGTACTCGAGGTACTCCATGTCGCCCGGCAGCCGGTCGAAGTACGGGATGAGCCCCTCCGAGAAGCCGCGTCCCAGATAGAGGTGCGGAATGTCGGAGTAGCAGGCGTGCGTGTACTGCGAGCTGGCGCCCCGGAACCAGGCCCAGTTGTAACAGGGCATCTTCTGCACCATGCCCAGCGCAAACATCCCGATGGCCACCAGTGCCACGACGCGGACAGGCGTGAGATAGCCACGGCGTGCGCGCTGAGCCCAGCGGCCGGCAGGACCGCCGATCAGCTCGCTGCCGGACGCCGCGACGGAGTCCCGCCGGGTGGGCCGTACGTCCGGCCGGTCCTGGTACACGCTCGTCTCTTCTGCGCTGGGCATGGTGCACATCCTGCCGTACGGGAGGGGGGACGCCGCGGGGGCCGATGCATCGGATGCACACAGAGTGTGCGTACCGGATGCGTCGGCCCCCGCGGTCTTCCGGAGCTGACTCAGGCCGTGGGATCAGCCGGAGGGACCCGCGAAGATGCCGCCGTCGTCGGTGCCACCGTTGCCGTTGCTCCCCGGTGGCGTCGATGGGCTGGTGGTCGGCCCACCGTTCGCCCCACCGTTGTTCACTCCGCCGTTGTCCGAGCCGCCCGGTTGACCGCCGGTGGCACCGCCCTGCGTGCCGCAGCTCCAGTCCTCCCACGGGTTGCAGGACTCGCTCGGGTCGGGAGACTCGCTGGGCGTCTCGGACGGAGTCTCGCTCGGCGTATCGGACGGAGTCTCGCTCG
Source organism: uncultured Actinomycetota bacterium (assembly GCA_963836215.1). Classification (GTDB taxonomy): domain Bacteria; phylum Actinomycetota; class Actinomycetes; order Streptomycetales; family Streptomycetaceae; genus Streptomyces. The sequence continues at coordinate 1,096,483 of CAWIIU010000004.1, read as the reverse complement.
GCGTATCGGAAGGCGTCGGCGACGGGCTGACGAGGCCACCGCCCCAGACCGCCTCACCGAGCGGCTCCGGCTCCGGGAACTTCTTCACCGGCGCGTCCTTGAGAGCGTCCTTCATGTACGTCTGCCAGATCTCCGACGGGAACGAGGCACCGTGGATCTTCTTCTGGCCACCCGTTCCGAACATCTCGAGGAAGGCACGCTTGGTGTTCTTCTCGTCGTCGTCGAGGCGGTACATGTCGATGGCGGTCGACAGCTGCGGGGTGTAACCGACGAACCAGGCGGACTTGTTTCCATCGGTCGTTCCGGTCTTGCCGGCGACCTCACGGCCGGGGAGACGGGCGTTCTTGCCGGTGCCCTCAGCGTCCTCGACAACATCCTTGAGGACATCCGTGACGTTGTTCGCGACGGCGGGCGTGAAGCGCCCGACCGGATCGTCCTCGTGCTTGTAGATCTCCTTGCCCTCGAACGTCACGCGCTCGACGGAGTACGGGTCCCGCTGCTCACCGTCGGCCGCGAAGGTTCCGTACGCACCTGCCATGCGAATCGCACTGGGGGAGGAGATACCGATCGAGAACGACGGAACATTGGACTTGCTCAGCGAGGACTCGAGCAGGCCCGCATCGACGGCCGCCTGGCGCACCTGGGGAATACCGACGTCCATGCCCAGCTGGACGAAGGGCGAGTTGGCGGAGTGGATCATGGCTTCGCGCAGGTTGATGTTCTTGTACGACTCATCGCCGTCATTCGTCTGCAGCCACTCCTTCCCCTCCTCGTTCTTCCAGACCGTGCCGTCATACTTCTTGATCTTGAGCTTGTTCACGCCGTTGTAGATGCTCTTGTCGGGATCGACGAGCGTGCGCTCCGACTGTCCCTGCTCTTCGCCGAGCTCGGGGTCACGCACGCCGTCCCGCATCGCCGCGGCCAGGACGAACGGCTTGAAGGTCGATCCGACCTGGGCACCGGTCTCGTTGGCGTTGTTGGTGAAGTGCTTGGTCGCGTCTTCACCGCCGTAGATGGCAACGATCTTGCCGGTCTGCGGATCGACCGATGCCCCTCCGAACTGGACGTGGGTGTCCGTGTCGGGGCGCTTGTCCGGCTTGATGTTGGCCTTGCGGACCTTCTCGACCGCGGACCGGAGCTTCTGGACCTTCGCCTTTTCGAACGTCGTGTGGATCTCGTAGCCGCCGCCCGCCAGCTTCACGGCGTCGATGTTGCCCTTGTTGTTGCTGAGGAAGTTGGCCTTGGCAAGATCGACGAGATAGCCGACCTGACCGCCCAGCTTGGCTCCCTTGGTGACCTTCGAGACCGTGGGGAACGTGGTGAATTTGGCTCGCTCCGTCGCGTCGAGGCGCTTGTCCTTGACCATCTCGTCGAGGATCCAGTTCCAGCGCTCGGTCGCCCGTGCCAGGTTGGCCTTGGGGGTGGCGGCCGGGTCGATGTCCACGGAACCGGCCGGGTCGAAGTACGTCGCGCCCTTCAGCAGCGAGGCCAGGAAGGCGCACTGGCTGGGGTTCAGGTCCTTGGCATTCGTGTCGAAGTAGGTACGGGCAGCGGCCTGGATCCCATAGGCACCCCGGCCGTAGTACGAGGTGTTGAGGTAGCCGGCCATGATATCGGGCTTGTCCAGCTCCGTACCGACCTTCATCGAGATGAACAGCTCCTTGAACTTCCGGCTCAAGGTCTGCGACTGGTCGCCCAGGCGTGCGTTCTTCACGTACTGCTGGGTGATGGTGGAGCCACCCTGCGTCTGACCACCCTTGGCCATGTTCACCAGAGCCCGGCCGATGCCCATCGGATCGATGCCCGAGTCGTTCTCGAAGGTCTTGTTCTCCGCCGAGATGACCGCGTTCTGCATGGCGATGGGAATGTTGTCGATGCCGACGATCTGGCGGTTGATCTCACCACCGGTGGCAGCCATCTGACTGCCGTCCGCCCAGTAGTAGACGTTGTTCTGCGCCTGGGCCGCCTTGTCGGGATCGGGGATCTCGACCATCGCGTAGGCGACGGTCGCGGCCGCCATGAGGGTGCCGAGGAATCCGATGCACAGGCCGCTGACGAGCTTCCACGACGGCACCCACCGACGCCACCCGTACTTGTTGTGGCGCGGATAGTCGATCAGCCGCTTCTTGCCGGGGCGCCCGCCGCGGCCGGGGCCCTCATGACCCCCGCCACCGCCGCCTCCCCGGCGTCCGCCACCGCGGCCGCCGTGACCGGCGCCCGCGCCTTCGTCCATCCGTCGGCGGCTGCCGCCGCGCTGTGCGGCGCGCCGCGCCTCGGCCCGGCCACTGTAAGGACGCTCCCCGCCGTAGGACGCGGAGGGAGACTCTGCGCTGTTGCCCCGTGAAGGGGCCGCGCGACGGCCAGTGGGCTGCTGCGCTGCGCGCCTGGCAGCCGCACGCCCGCCACCCTGCGGCTGCGGCGGTTTGCGACGGTGCTCGCTCATCGAACGACTACTCCTCGGGCAGGCGAGACGCCTGGAAGCGGCAGTTGAGTTCCGGTCCCCCCGAAATGGATACGGACGAACTCGCCAAAGAGCTCATCCGCAGTGCATCCACGGCGAAGACGCCCTCAGGCGTCACGTGGTTCCCGCTGGTCTGCATGCCGCACAGACTACGCACGGTCAAAACCCACCTAGCGATGAAGTTCACCCCAAATCAGGCAAGTTACCAGCTGCAAATTGGTGATGTGACGCCGTTCACGATGGCCCCTCTTGTCGCAGGAGGAACGTGGGCCTATCGTGCTGATGTATCGAGTCGATACATCAGCACGGCATAAGCGGCCGGGACGACGAGGGAGGCGGGGATGAGCAGACGTTCCGGCATCCTCGAGTTCGCCGTCCTCGGCCTGCTCCGTGAGGCCCCGATGCACGGGTACGAGCTGCGGAAGCGGCTCAACACCTCACTGGGAATCTTCCGAGCCTTCAGCTACGGGACCCTCTACCCCTGCCTCAAGACGCTGGTCGCCAACGGCTGGTTGATCGAGGAGCCGGGAAGCGCTCCCGAGGACGCCCTTGCCGCCTCACTCGCAGGGCGCCGCGCCAAGATCGTCTACCGATTGACGGCGGAAGGTAAGGAGCACTTCGAGGAGCTGCTCTCGCACACCGGTCCGGACACCTGGGAGGACGAGCACTTCGCAGCTCGTTTCGCCTTCTTCGGGCAGACGGAGCGCGAGGTACGCATGCGGGTGCTCGAAGGCCGCCGCAGTCGGCTCGAGGAGCGCCTGGAAAAGATGCGTGCCTCACTGGCCCGCACCCGGGAGCGCCTCGACGACTACACCCTTGAGCTGCAGCGACACGGCATGGAGTCCGTGGAGCGCGAGGTGCGCTGGCTGAACGAGCTCATCGAGAGCGAGCGCGCGGGACGGGACCGGCAGCAGCCATCCCCCGAGAGCTCAGCTCAGCAGGACAACTTCACTGGAGCGACGGGCGGCCTGCCCCGGCACACGGGTGCCGAGTCGTCCGGGGGTACTTCTCCCGGGCCCTCCACCCCGCCGGATCCGTCCGACGACACCACCAAGTGAGACCCCGCAGTCCGCAGGGTTTCATCCGGATACCGAGATCAAACAGGGAGCAACCGGAATGGGTTCGGTTCGCGTAGCCATCGTCGGCGTGGGCAACTGCGCCGCCTCGCTGGTGCAGGGCGTCGAGTACTACAAGGACGCCGACCCGGCCGGCAAGGTGCCGGGTCTGATGCACGTGCAGTTCGGCGACTACCACGTCGGTGACGTGGAGTTCGTGGCCGCCTTCGACGTGGACGCCAAGAAGGTCGGCCTCGACCTGGCGGACGCCATCGGCGCCAGCGAGAACAACACCATCAAGATCTGCGACGTGCCGAACACCGGCGTCACCGTGCAGCGCGGCCACACCCTCGACGGCCTGGGCCTGTACTACCGCCAGACCATTGAGGAGTCCGCCGAGGCGCCGGTCGACATCGTCCAGACCCTCAAGGACAAGCAGGTCGACGTCCTGGTCTGCTACCTGCCCGTCGGTTCCGAGGACGCTGCGAAGTTCTACGCGCAGTGCGCCATCGACGCCAAGGTCGCCTTCGTCAACGCTCTCCCGGTCTTCATCGCCGGCACCAAGGAGTGGGCGGACAAGTTCACCGAGGCCGGCGTCCCGATCGTCGGTGACGACATCAAGTCGCAGGTGGGCGCCACCATCACGCACCGTGTGATGGCGAAGCTGTTCGAGGACCGCGGTGTCCGTCTTGAGCGCACCATGCAGCTCAACGTCGGCGGCAACATGGACTTCAAGAACATGCTGGAGCGCGACCGCCTCGAGTCCAAGAAGATCTCGAAGACGCAGGCCGTCACCTCGCAGATCCCCGACCGTGAGATGGGCGAGAAGAACGTCCACATCGGTCCGTCGGACTACGTGGCCTGGCTCGACGACCGCAAGTGGGCGTACGTCCGCCTCGAGGGTCGCGCCTTCGGTGACGTCCCGCTGAACCTCGAGTACAAGCTCGAGGTGTGGGACTCCCCGAACTCCGCGGGTGTCATCATCGACGCTCTGCGAGCCGCGAAGATCGCGAAGGACCGGGGCATCGGTGGCCCGATCCTCTCCGCTTCCTCGTACTTCATGAAGTCCCCGCCGGTGCAGTACTTCGACGACGAGGCATTCGCCAACGTCGAGAAGTTCATCAAGGGCGAGGTCGAGCGCTAAGCGTTCTGCTGATCGTCTGCCGAGGGTCCCCGGGTTGTCCGTCCGGGGACCCTCGGCGTATGTGAGGCTTGATCACATGCCTGTCGTGCGTGACCTGCGCGTCCTCCTGCGCCTTGCCGACTTCCGCCGACTGCTCACGGTCCGGCTGCTGTCCCAGGCAGCGGACGGCGTCTACCAGGTCGCGCTCGCCACGTATGTGGTCTTCTCCCCCGAGAAACAGACCTCGGCGGCTGCCATCGCCTCCGCGATGGCCGTGCTGCTGCTGCCGTACTCCCTGATCGGCCCTTTCGCCGGCGTCCTGCTGGACCGCTGGCAACGCCGCCAGGTCTTCCTGTACGGGAACCTGCTGCGGTCATGTCTCGCGGTCGGCACCGCTCTGCTGATCCTCGCCTCCGTGCCCGACTGGCTCTTCTATGTCTCAGCCCTGTCCGTCACCGCGGTCAACCGCTTCGTACTGGCCGGCCTCTCCGCCGCGTTGCCCCGCGTCGTCGATGAGGACCGGCTCGTCATGGCCAACTCCCTCTCACCGACAGCCGGAACGCTCGCCGCGACTGCAGGAGCCGGACTCGCCTTCGCTGTACGGCTGGTGTCCGACAACTCCGATGCCACGGTCGTCCTGCTCGGTGCCGCGCTCTATCTGTGCTCAGCACTCGCCGCGCTCAGAATGGACCGCCAACTGCTCGGCCCGGAACCAAAGTTGGTACAGCCCCGCCTGCTGACAGCGATCACCTCAACCGCTCGCGGGCTGACGGACGGCCTGCGACATCTGGCGGAACGCAAACCCGCTGCCCGGGTGCTCGTGGCCATGTCCCTGCTGCGATTCAGCTATGGGGCGCTCACCGTGATGGTCCTGATGCTCTGCCGGTACGCCTGGTACGACAACGAGCAGGACGGCCTGGCTCTGCTTGGAGTCGCCATCGCCGTCTCCGGAGCGGGCTTCTTCGCTGCGGCGGTGGTGACCCCTTGGGCCGTCGGGCGGCTCGGTCCCTACGGGTGGCTCGTCATGTGTGCAGCAACGGCAGCCGTTCTCGAACCTGCCCTGGCGCTGCCGTTCACTCCCGCGCCCATACTGGTCGCCGCGTTCATCCTCGGGCTCATCACTCAGGCCGCGAAGATCACCACCGACACGGTGATCCAGACAACCGTTGATGACGGCTTTCGCGGCAGGGTCTTCTCCCTCTATGACGTCCTGTTCAACGTCGCCTTCGTGGGAGCTGCTGCCATCGCGGCCCTGATACTGCCACCCGATGGGCGGTCGGTTCAGCTCGTGGTCCTGGTAGCTCTCATCTACGCGACCGTCGCTGCGGCTGTCTGGCGCTGGAGTCGAGCGAGCGCGACTCCCTAGCGCCGACATCGGCCAACGACGAAGGGGCGATGTTTCACGTGAAACATCGCCCCCCGCTGCGCCGCCGAGTTCGCTGCCATGTTTCACGTGAAACATGGCAGCGTCACAGGACCGGATCCGTCCTGTTCTGCAACTCAGTCCCGAGCGGCCCACCACTCCTTGAGCGCCGCCACTGCCGCGTCATGCCCCATCGGCCCGTTCTCCAGACGCAGCTCCAAGAGGAAGGCGTACGCCTTGCCGATCACCGGACCAGGACCGACGCCCAGGACTTCCTGGATCTCATTACCGTCCAGGTCGGGCCGGATGGCGTCCAGCTCCTCCTGTTCCTTCAGCTGCTCGATCCGCTCCTCGAGCCCGTCATAGGCACGAGAGAGAGCAGCCGCCTTGCGCTTGTTGCGAGTGGTGCAGTCCGAACGCGTCAGCTTGTGGAGCCGGGTGAGCAGCGGGCCGGCGTCACGGACGTATCGACGCACCGCCGAGTCGGTCCACTCGCCCGTCCCGTAGCCATGGAAACGGAGATGCAGCTCCACCAGCCGCGAGACGTCCTTGACCATGTCGTTGGAGTACTTCAGCGCGGTCATGCGCTTCTTGACCATCTTCGCGCCCACCATCTCGTGATGATGGAAGGAGACCCGGCCGTCCTTCTCGAATCGCCGCGTCCGCGGCTTGCCGATGTCATGGAGCAGCGCGGACAGCCGCAGTACCAGATCCGGTCCGTTCTCCTCGAGATCGATGGCCTGCTCGAGGACGGTCAGCGAGTGCTCGTAGACATCCTTGTGCCGGTGATGCTCATCGCTCTCCAGCCGCAGTGCGGGCAGTTCGGGCAGCACGCGCTCCGCCAGCCCCGACTCCACGAGCAGCGCCAAGCCCTGGCGAGGGTGGTCGGAAAGGATCAGCTTGTTCAGCTCCTCCCGGACACGCTCGGCAGAGACGATGTCGATGCGCTCAGTCATCCCCTTCATCGCCGTGACCACCTCGGGCGCGACAGCGAAATCCAACTGTGCGGCAAAGCGGGCGGCGCGCAACATGCGCAATGGGTCGTCGGAGAACGACTCCTCGGGCGTACCCGGCGTCCTCAGCACGCGGGCTGCCAAGTCCTCCAGTCCGTTGTGAGGATCGATGAACTCCTTCTGCGGCAGCGCAACTGCCATCGCGTTCACCGTGAAGTCACGCCGGACGAGGTCTTCCTCGATGGAGTCGCCATAGGACACCTCGGGCTTGCGCGAGGTCCTGTCGTAGGCCTCGGACCGGTAGGTCGTGACCTCGATCTGATAGCCGGCCTTCTGCGATCCGACCGTGCCGAAGGCGATCCCCACGTCCCACACCGAGTCCGCCCAGGGACGGATGATCTTCAAGACATCTTCGGGGCGGGCGTCCGTCGTGAAGTCGAGATCGTTACCGAGACGGCCGAGCAGCGCATCCCGTACAGACCCGCCGACCAGCGCAAGGCTGAAACCCGCCTCCTGGAAGCGGCGGGCGAGATCATCGGCGACGGGCGCTACGCGGAGTAGTTCTGTCACCGCGCGGCGTTGCACCTGGCTCAGTTCGGTGGGGTTGTCTTCATTGGCGTTCGGCACAACAGAAGAGGGTACGTGCCCCGGCCCGCCCCAGCGTCCCGGTTTATGGTTGCCCGCCCGGGCTGCGGGTCATCGTGCGAGGGGGCTGCTTCCCGCCGTCTTCGCGGATTTCTCACACCACTCGCGATCATGTGGGCCACTCCGCGGCACTTCCGCACAGCGCACCTCGTTACCATGCGTGGACGCACTGAACGACAACGATCGACGGCATCAGACGACGAAGGACGGACGAGCGCGTGGCGGAGGCGGCAGACTTTCAGGGGATGAGTCCTTCTCCTGCCCGCCGGTGGCTGCGACGCACAGCCTCCTTGATCGCCGGGGGCCCCCTCATGGCCGGACTGCTCTGCGGTCCGGGCCTGTCCTCGGCGCACGCCGCGGAGAGCGCCAGAGCCTCGAGCGGAGTGGATGTGTCCATCGACACGCTGACTCCAACGGCTCCGGACAAGAACGACACCATCACCATCTCCGGCACGGTCACCAATGAGGGCAAGCAGACCGTCACCGACGCGGAGATCGGCCTGAAGGTGGGTCCGCAGCTGGTCGGCAGGAATGCCATCGACCGGGCCGCCGAGCGGACCGGCTACGACAGCGGCCTCGACGGCTCGTCGGTCGACGAGAAGTTTTCGGCGAAGCTGCCCAAGCTCGTCTCCGGCATCAGCCGGGAATTCTCGCTCGCCGTCCCCGCCAGCGAGCTGAATCTCGATGACGACGGCGTCTACCAGCTTGGTGTCGCGCTTTCGGGCCGTACACCGTCGGAGCCGTTCGACCAGGTTCTGGGCATCGAGCGGACCTTCCTGCCCTGGCAGCCGGAGGCGGCGGAGAAGAAGACTCACTTCACCTATCTCTGGCCGCTGATTTCCTCGACCCATCTCACATCGGAGACAGGGTCGGACGAGCAGCAGACGCCGGTCTTCGAGAACGACGAACTGGCCAAGGAGCTCGCGCCGGACGGACGGCTCGGCCAGTTGGTGTCCCTCGGCAGCGAACTGCCTGTCACCTGGGTCATGGACCCCGACCTCCTCGCCACGGTCGACGCGATGACGAGGAACTACCGGGTCAAGAGCGGGACCGGCACAGTCGCCGGCAAGAACCAGGCCATCGCCAAGCAGTGGCTGAACGCCGTGGAGGCGGCCGTCCAAGGCCGCAAGGTGATCGCGCTGCCGTTCGCCGACCCCGATCTGGCGTCACTGGCCCACCGCGGCAAGAACGTGTCCGGCTCGCTGAGCCACTTGCAGCCGGCCACAGTGGTCGCCGAGAAGACCGTCGAGACGATCGTCCACGTGAAACCGTCCGTCGATTTCGCCTGGCCCGTGGACGGCGCAATCGACTCCTCGATCGTCGACGTCGCCACCTCCGCCGGCGCGCACCGGGTGATCGCCCGCAGCGACAGCCTGCGGGACTACCTCCCGTACACGGCGACAGCGGCGCGGCCGATCGGCGGCGGTACCACGGCGGTGGTTGCCGACGCGCGGCTCTCCAAGGCCTTCCAGGGCGACATGCTGGCCACTGGGAGCTCCACGCTCGCCGTCCAGAGGTTCCTGGCCCAGACGCTCGCTGTGACGCAGCAGGACCCTGACAACCAGCGCAGCATCGTCGTCGCTCCGCAGCGCATGCCGAGCGCCTCCCAGGCACAGTCCATGGCACGCGCGCTGGAAGCCCTCGATGCACAGCGCTGGACACAGCCGATGGATCTGGTCGCGGCCGCAGGCGCCAAGCCCGATGCCAGCGCGACGACGAAAGTCCCCGCCACCTCCCGGTATCCGCGTGACCTTCGCAAGCAGGAGCTGCCGGTCCGGGCGTTCGAGGACATCAAGGACACCCAGGCCGCCCTCGACAACTTCAAGGTCATCCTTACGCTCGCCGACCGTGTCGACGCCCCCTTCGGCAGGTCCATCGACCGGATGATGTCCACATCCTGGCGGGGCCGCCCCGACCCGGCCCAGGTGTACCGGAACAGCGTCCGGGGCAATCTGCAGACTCTCAGCGAGCAGGTGAAGCTGATCGAGAAGTCGCAGATCACTCTGTCCGGGCGCAGCGCGACGATTCCGGTCACCGTTCAGAACAGACTCGTCCAGGGAATCGATCACCTGGTCCTGCGACTGAGCTCGGACAACGCCACACGACTGAGCCTCGACGACGGCACGGCCATCGCCGAGCAGCCGATCAAGGTCGAGGGCGGCCACAGCCAGTCGGTGAAGTTCGACGCCTCGGCCAATGCCAACGGCCGGGCGCAGATGACAGCCCAGCTGTACACCGAGGACGGCAAGCCGTACGGCGAGAAGATGCAGTTCACGGTGAAGGTCTCCGAGCTCACCCCCACAGTGATGCTCGTCATTGCCGGCGGTGTGCTGCTGCTCGTGCTCGCGGGTGTGAGGATGTACACGCAGCGCAAGCGTGCGGCTTCCCAGGAGGGGCCCGACGAGGATGCCGAGGGCCCTGAGAACGGCACGGAGGGCCCAGGCGACACCGACCCCACGCCGGACGCTGACGGCCCCACGGATGGAACAGAGCGCCCCGAGGATGGCATCGGCGGTGCTGATCCCGGGCAGGCGAGTGACCCGACACCGGACACCGGACCGGAAAGCGGCGACCCTTCCAGTACGGGTGAGAAAGTGGACCGTTGAGCGATGTCGTGGCCGGTCGGCCGGGGACGATGAGGTGGGGTAGGAATGAACGCGCCGTACGACGGTGACCGCGGTCAGGGCGCGGGCGTGGACCCGGCAGGCCAGGTCCCGCCGCAGCCTGCCCCCGACCCCTATGCCCAGGACCCGTACGTCCAGGAAGCCTACGACCGGGATCCCTACCAGGCTCAGGATCTGTCCGCCCAGGATCCGGTGTCCGAAGCGCTGTACGACCGCGCTTCCCACCCCCCGCCGCCTCCCGGGACCTATGAGGAGCCGCAGCCGCTCTACCAGCAGCCGCAGGCGCCGCCGCACGCTCCCGACCCCCGCATCTGGGCTCAGACCCCGCCGCCCGAGCCGTCAGGGGCCTCCCGCCTTCTGCCGTACGGCGACGACGCCAGGACCACCCAGTACACGGGTGTCGACGACCTGGTCACCCGGGCGGGCGAGGAGGAGCAGCCTGATGCCTTCGCCCACCTCTTCCGGGATCAGCAGGATTCCGGCCAGCCGGCTCCCGAGCCCGAACCGCTGCCGGCGGCTCCGGCCCCCAAGAAGGGGGGTGGCCGGGCGAGCAGCCTGCTGAAGTCCAGCGCTGTGATGGCAGCGGGCACGATCGTCTCGCGCATCACCGGATTTCTGCGGACACTCGTCATGGCCGCGGCCATCGGCGTCGGCACTCTCAACGACTCCTACCAGGTCGCCAACGTCCTGCCGACGATGATCTACGTCCTGGTCGGCGGCGGTGCACTCAACGCGGTGTTCATTCCGCAGCTCGTCCGGGCCATGAAGGACGACGAGGATGGCGGCGACGCGTACGCCAATCGCTTGCTCACCCTGGTCGTCGCGCTCCTTGCAGGCGTCACTGCGGTCTGTGTCCTGGCCGCCCCGCTGCTCGTCCGCATGATGTCGCCGACGATCGCATCCGACCCGCAGCGGATGGAGGTCACCGTCACCTTCGCCCGCTACTGCCTGCCCACCATGTTCTTCATGGGTCTGCATGTCGTGCTCGGCCAGATCCTCAACGCGCGCGGCCGCTTCGGCGCGATGATGTGGACCCCGGTCCTCAACAACATCGTCATCATCACGACCTTCGGCGCGTTCATCTGGGCGTTCGGCAGCTTCACCGAGTCCGGCGTGAGCGGCTCCACGATCACGCCGGAAGGTGTCCGGCTGCTGGGCCTCGGCACTCTGCTGGGGCTCACCGTCCAGGCACTGGCGATGATCCCGTATCTCCGTGAGGCCGGCTTCAAGATGCGGCTGCGGTTCGACTGGAAAGGCCACGGTCTCGGCAAGGCCGTCGGCCTTGCCAAGTGGACCTTCTTCTTCGTCCTCGCCAATCAGCTCGGCATGATCGTCGTCACGCAGCTCGCCACCGCGGCCGGTGCCAGCGCCGAGAAGAGCGGCTTCACCGGCACGGGTATCACCGCCTACAACTACGCGCTGCTGCTCTGGCAGATGCCTCAGGCCATCATCACCGTCTCGGTGATGACTGCCGTCCTGCCCCGGATCTCCCGCTCGGCCCACGACGGTGACCCGAGCGCAGTGCGTGACGACATCTCGTACGGGTTGCGTACCTCCGCCGTGGCGATCGTGCCCTGTGCCTTCGCCTTCGTTGCCCTCGGCGTCCCCATGGCGACCCTGCTCTACGCCGGGTCGGGCTCGGACGGGGCACTCGGCATCGGTTACACGCTCATGGCGTTCGGCCTGGGCCTGATCCCCTACTCGGTGCAGTACGTCGTCCTGCGTGGCTTCTTCGCCTACGAGGACACCCGCACCCCCTTCTACAACACCGTCGTCGTCGCTCTCGTCAATGCCGCTGCCTCCGGAATCAGCTTCCTCGTGCTGCCCGCCCGCTGGGCGGTCGTCGGCATGGCAGCGTCGTACGGCCTCGCGTACATGGTCGGCGTGGGCATCGCCTGGCGCCGGCTGAAGAAGCGGCTGGGCGGCGACCTGGACGGCACTCACGTCATGCGTACCTATGCCAGGCTCTGCATGGCCTCCCTGCCTGCGGCGGCGGCCGGCGGCGCGGTCGCCTTCGCGGTCATCAAGGCGCTGGGCACCGGTGCGGCGGGTTCCCTCGCCGCCCTGGTGAGCGGCGGTGTCGTCCTGCTGGGTGTCTTCTTCCTCGCTGCGAAGCGCATGCGCATCGAGGAGCTGAACTCGATGGTCGGCATGGTGCGCGGACGTCTCGGGCGGTAGTCCGGGCAGGATCTCCGCACAACCATCGTCGGCCGCCGCGTGTCGTGCATAGCGGCAGACTGTGGGCACAATTGGCATGGCTGTTGGTTATGCGCAACGGATGGGGAGGCAGGAACGACGGTGGCGGAACGTAGCACGGCTGCCGTCGACGTGGCCGACAACAGCGGAGACGACCCGCTGACCGCGAAGGCGGGCAAGGCCACGACCGACGGGGCGGCTGAATCCAAGGACACGGCGGAGAAGACCGCGCCGGACACGGGCAGCGAGGACGAGGGCACCGAGCCCACCATCGTCACGCCCGAGCTGCACAGTGGCCACAAGCTCGCCAGACGGTACCGTCTCGAGGAGTGCGTCACCCGTCTGGACGGTTTCAGCAGCTGGCGTGCTGTCGACGAAAAACTGCGCCGTGCCGTCGGGGTCCATCTGCTCCCCGCCGACCACCCGCGCGCCCGTTCGGTGCTTGCCGCAGCACGCTCCTCGGCGCTGCTCGGCGACCCTCGCTTCGTCCAGGTACTGGACGCCGTCGAAGAGAACGACCTCGTCTATGTCGTCCATGAGTGGCTGCCCGACGCTACGGAGCTGAGGGCTCTGCTGGCGATGGGCCCCATGGAGCCCCACGACGCGTTCCAGCTCGTCGATCAGCTCTCCCAGGCCATGGCGGCCGCCCACCGTGAGGGCCTCGCGCACCTCCGGCTGACCCCCGGTGCCGTACTGCGGAGCTCGACGGGGCAGTACCGCATCCGCGGCCTCGCGGTGAACGCCGCGCTGCGCGGCATCACGGCAGATCGCCCGCAGCGCGCCGACACCGAGGCGATCGGCGCCCTGCTGTACGCCGCTCTCACGCAGCGCTGGCCGTACGAGACCGATGCATACGGTCTCTCGGGGCTGCCCAAGGGTGCCGGCCTGCTCGCACCGGACCAGGTGCGCGCCGGTGTCCACCGTGGACTCTCCGAGCTCGCCATGCGCGCCCTGGTTAACGACGGCGCCACCGCGTCCCGTCAGGAGCCGCCCTGCACCACCCCGGACGAGCTGGCCAAGGCCGTCGCGGCGATGCCCCGCATTCGCCCACCGGAGCCGACTTTCACCGCTCCGCCGGACTACCAGCGCACGACATATCAGCAGGGCACGTACGGCCGTCCTGCCTCACACCAGGGAGTGGGCGCGCAGCCCGCGCCTGTGCCTCCGGCGCCCCTCGAGAGCCGCACAGGCAGGGTTCTGAAGTGGGGCGTGGCCGCGCTGCTGATCGCTGCGCTGGGCCTGGGCAGCTGGCAGATCGCCGACAAGCTGATCGACAGCCGGGACAACGACACCGGCCCTACGCAGACGACGCCCGGCAAGGGGGACGACGACAAGGCCAAGGCGCCGGGCAAGCCGCTGCGCATCGAGGCCGCGACGGAGTTCATGCCCAACGGGTCGGGGATACAGCAGGAAGACGTCCCCAAGGCCATTGACGGCGAGACGGACACCGCCTGGGTCACCCCGCAGTACCTCGGGTACGCGAACTTCGGCAACCTCGCCAATCGTCAGGACGGCAGCGGGATCATCGTTGACCTCGGCAGCGTGAAGGACGTCTCCGGCATCGAGGTCGCGATGTACCGAAGCGGCCAGAAGGCAGAGGTGCTGGCAGCCGACGAGGATGCGTCCGCCCCGACGTCCCTCTCGGACTTCTCTCAGCGCCTCACGGAGCTGGAGACGGCAGGAAGCACCTTGAAGAGCACGCTCGAAAAGCCTGCGCGCACGCGATATGTGTTGATCCGGATCACGGAGCTGGCGGAAGATTCCTCCGGCTCGTCGTTCAGAGGTGGCATCTCAGAGATCACACTGCTCGGACGATGAGGGAAGCCAGCAGGGGAGACCCTTACCGGCTGGGACCCGGTCACGAGGCATCGATAGTCCCCCTGCCCACAGGGCCCGCGGGCCCCTATGCTTCTTCTTCTCGATGACCTTCCTGGCATCAACAGTGATAGACAGTCCAAGCCGTGGCCGAACATGATCACAGGCAGGGCGGTACCGGACAGAGGGCGGAGGCCGTGACAGCTGAGGCGTCCAACACACTCAGTGACTCGGAGCTTCTCGCCCGCCATGTCGCGGGGGACCCGGATGCCTTCGGGGAACTCGTGCGACGGCACCGCGATCGACTGTGGGCCGTCGCGCTGCGCACCCTGGGGGATCGAGAGGAAGCCGCGGACGCCGTCCAGGACGCCCTGGTGTCGGCATTCCGCGCTGCGCACACCTTCCGCGGTCAGTCCGCCGTCACCACCTGGCTTCACCGCATCACGGTCAATGCCTGTCTGGACCGGGTCCGCAAGGCATCCTCACGCAAGACATCTCCGATCGACGACACCGAGCGGCTGGAACAGCTCCTCGAGCCGCATGAGTCCGCGGAGGCACCCGTCGAGCGGCAGGATCTTCATCGTGAACTCCTGGCCGCCCTGGCCAAGCTTCCGGTCGATCAGCGGGCCGCCTTGGTACTGGTCGATATGCAGGGCTATCCCGTGGCCGAAGCCGCCGAGGTGCTCGATGTGCCGACCGGAACAGTCAAGAGTCGCTGCGCGCGTGGGAGAGCGCGGCTGCTGCCCATGCTCACTCATCTGCGCAGTGACGCCGGGGATAGCGACGAAGTCAACGTGGGAAGGAACCGGACGCCAGGGAAATCCGTCCCACCGGCGTCGGGACAAAGGGATGCAGGGCCGAGTGACCCTGCTGCTGTGAAGGGCGGAGGTGGGCGCGCGTGACATCCACGGCCGACATGACTCAGCACCCGGACGTCTCAGAGATCTCTGAACTCACAGAAGGTCTGCTCTCTCCTTCGCGCAGCGCCGAGCTGCGACGGCATCTCGACAGCTGCGAGCTCTGCGCCGATGTGCACGCATCACTCGAAGAGATCCGTGGAATGCTCGGCACGCTGCCCGGGCCGGTACGGATGCCTGCGGACATCGCCGGCCGCATCGATGCCGCTCTCGCTGCTGAGGCCCTGCTGGAGTCCACGACCCCAGACACGGGCGTGCATGTTTCACGTGAAACAACGCCCGGCTCACCCGTGGCGGAAACGAAGTCGGCCGATCGGCCCGCAGGCCATGCTCGCGGCGCCACGGGGCCCGGACGCCCGCGTCCGGTGCGGCGGCGCCGTACGGCCGTGCTGGGCGCGATCTTCGGCGTGGCCGCAGCCGGTGTGAGCGTCCTTCTTCTGCAAACGCTCCAGTCCTCCGGTGGCAATGACGCGGGAACTTCCCAGGAAGCGAGCGTCAGCTCAACGGCCGGAGACTCTCCGGACTTCGCCGCAGCTGACCTCAAGAGCCGGGTCCAGTCGTTGGTCGCCGATACCCCTCCGCGCAACAACACAAAGATCGACAAGGGTAAGACCTTCGGCGCAGAGAAGACGCCGCCCAGCCAGGCACCGCGGACGGACATGGCGCCTGACGTGCCGCCATGTATCCAGAAGGGCACCGGCCGAACCGACTCCCCGATTGCCGTGCAGCAGGGTGAGTACAAGGGTGACAACGCCTACCTCGTCGTCCTTCCCCATGCCTCGGACACACAGCAGGTTCAGGCCTATGTGATCGATGCCGACTGCGTGGACATCGCCCCGGCCTCCAAAGGAACGCTCCTGCAGACGACCACCTACCCTCGCAGCTGACGCACACCACTGCGCTGCGTGGCCATCCTGGGAATGCCAGCCCCTTAGGATCCGTTGGGTGGGGTGAGAGTCATTGAACCGGCCCCGTAGGCAGTAGGCAGTCCGCAGAGACGAGGAAAGAACCCGTGAGCGACGTCCGCAACGTGATCATCATTGGCTCCGGGCCGGCCGGCTACACGGCGGCGCTGTACACCGCGCGCGCATCGTTGCAGCCGCTGGTGTTCGAGGGAGCCGTCACCGCCGGTGGTGCACTGATGAACACGACCGATGTGGAGAACTTTCCCGGCTTCCGAGACGGCATCATGGGCCCGGACCTGATGGACAACATGCGCGCCCAGGCCGAGCGGTTCGGCGCCGAGCTGGTTCCGGACGATGTCGTGTCCGTCGACCTCAGCGGTGACATCAAGACCGTCACCGACACCGCCGGGACCGTGCACCGCGCGAAGTCCGTCATCGTCACGACCGGTTCACAGCACCGCAAGCTCGGTCTGCCGAACGAGGACGCGCTCTCCGGGCGTGGGGTCTCCTGGTGCGCCACCTGTGACGGGTTCTTCTTCAAGGACCAGGACATCGCCGTGATCGGCGGCGGTGACACCGCGATGGAGGAAGCCACCTTCCTCTCCCGGTTCGCCAAGTCCGTCACCATCGTCCACCGCCGCGACACCCTGCGCGCCTCGAAGGCCATGCAGGATCGCGCCTTCGCCGACCCGAAGATCTCCTTCGCGTGGGACAGCGAGGTCGCCGAGATCCACGGAGACCAGAAGCTCTCCGGTCTGACCCTGCGCAACACCAAGTCGGGTGAGACCTCCGCCCTCGCGGTCACCGGCCTGTTCATCGCCGTTGGCCACGACCCGCGGACGGAGCTCTTCAAGAGCCAGCTCGACCTGGACGACGAGGGCTACCTGAAGGTCGATGCACCCTCGACGCGCACGAACCTCACCGGCGTCTTCGGTGCGGGCGATGTCGTCGACCACACCTACCGTCAGGCCATCACGGCTGCCGGCACCGGCTGCTCGGCTGCCCTTGACGCCGAGCGTTACCTCGCTGCGCTCGCCGACAGCGAGCACACGGCCGAGCCGGAGAAGACCCCCGCGGTCTGACCTCGTACCACCTCTCCCGCACACCCCGCAGAGTAGTAAGGAGGCCGCCGTGGCCGGCGCCCTGAAGAACGTTACTGACGACTCCTTCGAAGAGGACGTGCTCAAGAGCGACAAGCCTGTTCTGGTGGACTTCTGGGCCGCCTGGTGCGGTCCGTGCCGCCAGATCGCGCCGTCCCTCGAAGCCATCGCGGCAGAGCACGGCGACAAGATCCAGGTCGTGAAGCTGAACATCGACGAGAACCCGGCCACCGCTGCCAAGTACGGCGTCATGTCCATCCCGACGCTGAACGTGTACCAGAACGGTGAGGTCGCCAAGACCATCGTCGGTGCCAAGCCCAAGGCCGCCATCGTCCGTGACCTTGAGAGCTTCATCGGCGAATAGGCACCACGCCGTTGTCTCGACGAGCGCACTGTTTCACGTGAAACACCAATGGGCTCATCCCTCACAGGGATGAGCCCATTTTCGTTACTGCGGTCACAGCGGGCGTAGCGCCGGCTCCTTCTGAACCGCTCCCAGGAGCCGGTCCAGAGCCAGTTCCACATCTTCCTTCCAGGAGAGTGTGGTCCGAAGCTCCAGCCGCAGCCGCGGGTATGTCGGATGCGGTCGAACGGTCTTGAAGCCAACGGCCAGCAGGTGATCGGCCGGGAGGACACAGGCGGGCTCTTTCCACCGGGCGTCGCCGAATGCCTCGATGGCACGGAAGCCGCGCCGCAACAGATCCTTCGCCACCGTCTGTACCACCACTCTGCCGAGCCCCTGGCCCTGAAAGCCCGGGTTGATCCACGCGGTCATCAGCTGAACAGCGTCTGCCGAGACGGGGCTCGTAGGGAAGGCCGTGGCGCGCGGAACATACGCCGGAGGGGCGTAGAGCACGAAGCCGACCGGCACATCGTCGACGTAGACAACGCGCCCGCAGGAGCCCCATTCGAGGAGCACCGCTGAGATCCAGGCTTCCTTCTCCAGCTCCGGTGTCCCAGCCTTTATCGCCGCTTCTCCACTGACCGGATCAAGTTCCCAGAAGACACACGCCCGGCAGCGCTTGGGGAGATCCGAAAGGTTGTCCAGCGTGAGGGGTACAAGCCGACGCCCCATGAAGGCTGTTCCTCGCTTCCTTGCCCAGCCGCATGGCGAGCAGCTGCCAGCGCGCTCCGTTCACGGAGCAGGCTGCTGATGAAGCCTCCCACTGCTCCCAAGCCAAGGCCTGCTGTCATCAGATGGTTGCGGCTCACCGTTCGCACGGCCCGCCCTCCCTGCTGAAATGGATCAAGGTGGATGCGCACCTACCAGAACGCATCGTATCGACCTGTTCCCGACACGGATACCGCCATACGGCAAAGGGCGGACCGAGTCGGGTGAATCACCCGGACACGGCCCGCCCTCGACGACACTGGGGAAGGTCAGCCCTCGTCGTCCTGTTCGGAATCCTCGTCGAGCCCCTTCTCCAGGACCCGGCCCTCGCCCGGTGCGAGGGTGCCAAGGATGCGCTCCAGATCGTCTATCGAAGCGAACTCGACGACGATCTTTCCCTTCTTCTGACCGAGGTCCACCTTCACCCGCGTCTCGAAGCGGTCCGACAGCCGGGAGGCCAGATCCGTCAGGGCCGGCGAGAGCCGGGCACCCGCTCGTGGACTCTTCGGCTTGGCCGCACTCTTCGGGTTCGAGTTGATCAGTGTCACGATCTCCTCGACCGCACGCACCGAGAGCCCTTCGGCCACGATCCTGTGAGCCAGGCGGTCCTGCTCCTCGGAGTCGTCCACCGAGAGCAGCGCGCGGGCATGGCCGGCCGAGAGAACGCCGGCTGCAACCCTGCGCTGGACGGGAGGCGACAGGCGTAGCAGACGCAGCGTGTTGGAGACCTGCGGACGGGACCGCCCGATCCGGTCAGCGAGCTGATCGTGCGTGCAGTTGAAGTCCTTGAGCAGCTGGTCGTAGGCCGCGGCCTCTTCCAGCGGGTTCAGCTGAGCGCGGTGCAGGTTCTCCAGCAACGCGTCCAGAAGAAGCTTTTCGTCGTCCGTGTGCCGCACGATCGCGGGGATTCGCTCCAGGCCGGCCTCACGGCAGGCCCTCCAACGGCGCTCGCCCATGATGAGCTCGTACCGCTCGGGCCCCAGCTGCCGAACGACGACCGGCTGGAGAAGGCCGACCTCGTTGATGGAGGTGACGAGTTCCGCGAGTGCGTCCTCGTCGAAGACCTCTCGGGGCTGACGGGGGTTGGGTGTGATCGAGTCAAGCGGCAGTTCGGCGAAGTGCGCGCCGGCCGGCTCCGGGGGCAGCGGTGCAGCCGCCGGCTCAGGCTCCGGCGTGGTCGCCTCCGGCGCAACGGCCGCGGACGGCAGCGTGGCGACCTTGGCGGCCGCCACACCCCGCTCCGCGGTCAGTACCGGACCCGCCCCCTGAGAGTTGGAGGTGCCGCTGGGCGGTACCTGCTTCTCCTGGGGAGCGGCAGGGATCAGCGCACCGAGTCCACGCCCCAATCCTCTACGTCGCTCGCTCACTGGATGCCCTCCGAGATGTTCCGCTGACTGTTCTGGCTGCCCAGATGCGCATGCTGCGGGTCGTACTGGACGCCGACCCCCCGCAACGCGATCTCACGAGCCGCCTCAAGATACGACAGGGAACCGCTGGAACCCGGATCGTAGGTCAAGACCGTCTGCCCATAGCTCGGAGCCTCCGAGATACGGACCGAGCGGGGAATGCTCGTCCGCAGTACCTCGTCACCGAAGTGGCTGCGAACCTCGTCCGCCACCTGTGAAGCGAGGCGGGTACGGCCGTCATACATGGTGAGAAGGATCGTCGACACATGGAGCGCGGGATTGAGATGCCCGCGCACCAGGTCCACGTTCCTCAACAACTGACCCAGGCCTTCCAGCGCGTAGTACTCACACTGGATGGGGATGAGCACCTCCGCACCGGCCACCAGCGCATTGACGGTCAGAAGACCGAGCGAGGGCGGGCAGTCGATGAGGATGTAGTCCAGGGGCTGCTCGTAGGCCTGGATTGCCCGCTGCAGTCGGCTCTCCCGCGCCACCAGTGACACCAACTCGATCTCCGCACCGGCGAGATCGATGGTGGCTGGGGCGCAGAAGAGGCCTTCGACATCCGGGACAGGCTGGACCACCTCGGAGAGCGGCTTGCTCTCCACCAGGACGTCATAGATTGAGGGGACTTCGGCGTGGTGATCGATCCCCAGCGCCGTGGAGGCGTTGCCCTGTGGATCCAGGTCGACGACCAGAACGCGCGCGCCGTGTAGCGCGAGCGAAGCGGCGAGGTTGACCGTGGTGGTGGTCTTCCCTACCCCGCCCTTCTGGTTGGCGACAACCATGACGCGTGTCTGTTCAGGTCGGGGCAGACCCTCACCGGCACGCCCCAGCGCCTCCACGGCCAGCTGGGCAGCTCGACCAATGGGGGTGTCGTCCATCGGGGGCGGTGTTTCACGTGAAACATCCTCTCCCACCGACTCGGTACGGGGACCGGGGACCGGATCGGTCATCGGTCCCGCGATGTTGGCGTCGGACCGCAAGGATTCACTCTCCTCGACTTCAGGCTCGCGATGAACAGAGCCTGCCATGCTTTCGGGGTCGTGAACCAGCGAGGCCCGTGGTTCTGTGGATGAATCCACCTCTGTGGACAATTCCGTGGCCCTCACGAGGGGTGCACGGTTCCGAATCGGGGCGGCAGCTCGGCCGCGGCTGATGATTCCCTGCAGCAGTGAGCGACGTTTCACGTGAAACACGATGCACGCGCGACAGGACTACATCCGCCCGACACTCCGAAATGCGTAGGTATGGCAGCTTGTATGGAGCATTACTCATAAACAGTACGAACTGCGAAAAAACTGGACACGAGGATCACCTCATAGGGATCAACGCCTCCGTCGGGTGCGGCTGGTCTTGGCGGCCTTCGCCCGCTTCGCCGCAAAGCGCACCCCACCGGGACTCTCCCCGACCTCGACCCGCACCACGGTGGAGAGCGGGTCGACGAACCCCTCGCCCACATGCAGCACCGAGGTCTCCACCGCACCCAGCTTGCTCAGTGCGGCACGAGCCCCCAGGAGCTCCTCCTCCGCCGTGTCGCCCTTGAGTGCCAGCATCTCTCCATAGGGACGCAGCAGGGGAACGCCCCAGCCGGCGAGCCGGTCGAGCGGCGCCACGGCACGGGCAGTGACCACATGGACGGGCGGAAGCTTGCCGAGAACCTCCTCGGCGCGGCCGCGCACCACGGTCACATGATCCAGTCCCAGCAGCTCCACCACTTCCTGCAGGAAGTTGGTCCGTCGCAGGAGCGGCTCGAGGAGCGTGATCTTCAGATCCGGACGCACCAGGGCCAGCGGGATGCCCGGCAGACCTGCGCCCGAGCCCACATCGCAGACCGTGACGCCCTCCGGCACCACCTCTGAGAGCACGGCGCAGTTCAGCAGATGCCGTTCCCAGAGCCGGGGCACCTCGCGAGGGCCGATGAGCCCACGCTTCACGCCGGCATCGGCGAGCAGCTCCGCATACCGCACAGCCTCGGGAAAGAACTCTCCGAAAACTGCCCGCGCCGCCTCAGGCGCCTGGGGAAGCTCTGCTGCCTCCGTCACGGGGACCGTCCTTCCGTACCGCAGTGTCGCAATGTGGGCCGGGTGGCTCACTATCAGGCTGACAAAGATCGGCCCCGCCTGCGAAACAGACGGGGCCGAGGGAACGATGGAGGTCAGGCAGGAAGCACGACGACGAAGCGCTGCGGCTCTTCGCCCTCGGACTCACTGCGCAGACCCGCGGCCGCGACCGCGTCGTGCACGACCTTGCGCTCGAACGGCGTCATCGGGTCCAGCTGCACCGGCTCGCCGGTGCTCTTCACCCGGTCGGCCGCCTTGGCACCGAGCTCGGCGAGCTCGGTGCGCTTCTTGGCCCGGAACCCCGCGATGTCCAGCATCAGCCGGCTGCGGTCACCGGTCTCACGGTGCACGGCGAGACGGGTCAGCTCCTGGAGTGCTTCCAGGACCTCGCCGTCACGGCCGACGAGCTTCTGCAGATCACGGCCGCTCGAATCGCTGATGATCGAGACCGCCGCGCGGTCCGCCTCGACGTCCATGTCGATGTCGCCGTCGAGGTCCGCGATGTCGAGCAGACCTTCGAGGTAGTCGGCGGCGATCTCCCCTTCCTGCTCGAGGCGGGTCAGGGTGTCGCCACCCTCAACGGCAGCGGGGATGGTGCCTTCCGTCACGGATGGACTCCTTCTACTTCTTGGACGACGGGTGCTTGGGGCGCTGCTGGCCCTTGCGCTGTCCGGACTTGGGCTGCTGCCGGGCAGAACCGGAGGCTGGCTTGCCCGCCGACTTCTGCTTGCCGCTCTCAGGGGCTTTCTTCTCCAGCGAGGGCTTGGATCCGTCGGCCTCGGCGGCTTCCTCCGCGGCCTTGGCGGCGGCCTGGCGCTGCGCCTTGCTCTGGCGCTTGGGCTGCTGGCGCCGCTGAGCGGCTCCACCCTCGGCCTCGGCAGCGGCCGTGTCGCTCTTGGCCACCGTGCCGTCCGCCTGGGCGGCAAAGCCCGCCTTGGCCAGGCCGGTGATGAACTTGCGCTCGTTCTCGTTGCGGTCCGGGCCCTTGGCGACGATGGCCTGGACGACCGAGCGCCTACGGCGCGAGCGCACCTCACCGTGAGCGGTGACGCCCTTCAGCAGGCGCTGCAGGTACTGGTCCTGAGCCTTGCTGCCGGGGGTGGGGTTCTGGTTGATGACGAACATCTGCTGGCCCATGGTCCACACGTTGGTGGTCAGCCAGTAGACGAGGACACCGACGGGGAAGTTGATACCCATCACGGCGAAGATGACCGGGAAGATGTACATCAGCATCTTCTGCTGCTGCATGTACGGCGTCTTGACCGTCAGGTCGACGTTCTTCTGCATCAGCTGGCGCTGCGTGTAGAACTGCGACGCCGACATCATGATGATCATGATCGCGGTGACGATGCGGACGTCCGTCAGGGAAGCGTCGAGAGCCGCCACCTTGGCCGCGCTGTCCGTGAACTTCGACGCCAGCGGAGCGCCGAAGATGTGCGCCTGACGGGCGCTGTCCAGCAGCGACTCATTGATGACGCCGATGGTCTTGCCCGAGGCGATGCTGGAGAGCACGTGGTACAGGGCGAAGAAGAACGGCGACTGCGCGAGGATCGGAAGGCACGAGGAGAGCGGGTTGGTGCCCGTCTCCTTGTACAGCTTCATCATCTCTTCGGACTGACGCTGCTTGTCGCTCTTGTAGCGCTCCTGGATCGCCTTCATCTTCGGCTGGAGCGCCTGCATGTTCCGGGTCGACTTGATCTGCTTCACGAAGAGCGGGATCAGACAGATCCGGATGAGGATCACCAGCGACACGATGGACAGTCCCCAGGCCCAGCCCGTATCGGGACCGAAGATCGCCCCGTAGAGACTGTGGAACTGGACGATGACCCACGAAACAGGTGTGGTGATAAAGCTGAAGAAACTGGCAATCGTGTCCACTAATCAGGCTCCTTGAGCATTGGACGAGGTCTCTGCGGCCGGACTCGGGGTGTCGGTGGCCGACCCCCGAGAGGGCACATCAGCGGCGGAATCCCCGCCCTTGCTGCCACGCAAGGCATCACGCAGCATTTCGTGCCACCGCGGACGCTTGCGGGGAGGAACATGGTCCACACCGCCCGGCGACCACGGATTGCACCGCAGGATCCGCCAGGCGGTCAGGGCCGTGCCCTTCACCGCACCGTGCCGGTCGATGGCCGTGTATCCGTAGTGGGAGCACGACGGGTAGTACCTGCAGACGGGTCCCAGGAGCGGGCTGATCGTCCACTGGTACAGCTTGATCAGGGCCAGCAGCGGGTACTTCATCGCGCGCCCCCTCCCTGCAACCGCTGGAGAGCGGCATCCAGGTCTCGGGCCAGCTGAGCGTATTCGGCGTCGCCCGCACCGGGCAGCGCCCGTACGACCACCAGGCTACCGGGGGGCAGCTCGGTGAGTCGGTCGCGCATCAGGTGACGCAGGCGCCGCTTGACCTTGTTGCGTACGACGGCTCCGCCCACTGCTTTGCTCACGACGAAACCCGCACACGTCGGGGGAGCGTTCTCCCCCGTCGCGTGCGGGTCCGTTGCACCGCTGCGTAGATGGACGACGAGGAGCGGGCGACCGGCCCGGCGTCCTCGGCGTACCGCGGTCGCGAAGTCCTCGCGCCGCCTCAGCCGATTCTCGGTAGGCAGCACGTCATGACCTGT
Source organism: uncultured Actinomycetota bacterium (assembly GCA_963836215.1). Classification (GTDB taxonomy): domain Bacteria; phylum Actinomycetota; class Actinomycetes; order Streptomycetales; family Streptomycetaceae; genus Streptomyces. Next base: position 1,072,125 of record CAWIIU010000004.1, on the reverse strand, counting down.
TGGTGATCAGGCGGACAGGCTGGCGCGACCCTTGCCACGGCGGTTCGCGAGAATCGCGCGGCCGGCACGGGTGCGCATCCGCAGGCGGAAGCCGTGGGTCTTGGCGCGACGACGGTTGTTCGGCTGGAAGGTGCGCTTGCTCACTCGGGGGCTCCAGAAATGATTCGTAGATGGCGGGACATCGCCTGGCTGTCACCGTGCGCCCACGAGTAGCTCGCGTTTACGCCCGAGTGCACCGCTTCACGATCACAGACCGTGATCTTTGCCCATCGGAGGCAGGCGGCAGCAGCCATCGACAACTCGACCTGGTTACGGTACGCGCGGCTGCGCCATCCGGTCAAACCAGCTCCATGTCAGGCGCCACTGTGCACAGGCTGTGGACAACAACTTGAACCACGCGGGTCGCCCTGACTACCTTGGCTGAACTCCAAATCTTTTCCGTTCTGTCCTCACCTGCCCTTCCCATCCCGTCCCGAGAAGCACACATTCGTGGGACATGCGAGAGAGCGTGCCTTGTGGCTGATGTACCTGCCGATCTTGCCGCAGTGTGGCCACGAGTGCTGGAACACCTCCTCGCAGAGGGCCAGCAGGGCGTCGAGCCCAAGGACAAGCAGTGGATCGAGCGCTGCCAGCCTCTCGCTCTGGTGGCCGACACCGCCCTGCTCGCCGTCCCCAATGAATGGGGCAAGCATGTTTTCGAGACCCGGCTGGCGCCGCTGATCAGCGAGACGCTGAGCCGTGAGTGCGGCCGGACGATCCGGATCGCGATCACGGTCGACGACTCCGTCGGCGAGCCCCCGCCTGCCAGGCAGCAGCCCTCCGCTCCTCAGCAGCCGCAGGCTCCCCTCTATCAAGGGCCGCAGCACGACGAGCCGCAGAACGACCGCTACCAGGGCTACGGCCACCGGCAGGGCGAGGACGGCCTGCCGGAGGCACGCCCGGCCTATCCGGAGTACCAGCAACAGCGGCCCGAGCCCGGTGCCTGGCCTCGCACGCAGGAGGACCTCTCGTGGCAGCAGCAGCGCCTCGGCGGATTCCAGGACCGCGACCCCTACGCCTCCACCAGACCCCACCAGCCGCAGCGTGACTACCGCTCCCCGCAGCCGCCGGAGCCGCAGCAGTACGAGCGGCAGCGGCCGGAGCGGCCCGAACGGCATGAGATGCCCGAACGGCAGGGGCCGCATCGCGGGGTCGGTCCGGGCGGGCCCGGACCGCTGGGCGCGCAGCCCGCGCCGGCACCCGGCCCCGGTGAGCCGCACGCGCGACTGAACCCCAAGTACCTCTTCGACACCTTTGTCATCGGAGCGTCCAACCGGTTCGCGCACGCCGCGGCCGTCGCCGTCGCCGAAGCGCCGGCCAAGGCGTACAACCCCCTTTTCATCTACGGGGAGTCGGGGCTCGGCAAGACGCACCTGCTGCACGCCATCGGGCACTACGCGCGGAGTCTGTATCCCGGCACGCGGGTGCGGTACGTGAGCTCGGAGGAGTTCACCAACGAGTTCATCAACTCGATCCGCGACGGCAAGGGCGACACCTTCCGCAAGCGGTACCGCGATGTGGACATCCTGCTGGTCGACGACATCCAGTTCCTGGCGAGCAAGGAGTCGACGCAGGAGGAGTTCTTCCACACCTTCAATACGCTCCACAACGCCAACAAGCAGATCGTTCTCTCCTCGGACCGGCCGCCCAAGCAGCTGATCACCCTGGAGGACCGGCTCCGCAACCGCTTCGAGTGGGGTCTGACCACCGATGTGCAGCCGCCGGAGCTGGAGACGCGGATCGCTATCCTCCGCAAGAAGGCGGTGCAGGAGCAGCTCAACGCCCCGCCGGAGGTGCTGGAGTTCATCGCGTCCCGGATCTCGCGCAACATCCGCGAACTGGAGGGCGCGCTGATCCGGGTGACGGCGTTCGCGTCGCTCAACCGGCAGCCGGTGGATCTCGGGCTCACCGAGATCGTGCTCAAGGATCTGATCCCCGGTGGCGAGGACTCTGCCCCCGAGATCACCGCGAGCGCCATCATGGCGGCGACCGCCGACTACTTCGGCCTGACGGTGGAGGACCTCTGCGGCTCGTCCCGCAGCCGGGTCCTCGTCACCGCCCGCCAGATCGCCATGTACCTGTGCCGGGAGCTGACCGACCTGTCCCTGCCGAAGATCGGCGCGCAGTTCGGCGGCCGTGACCATACGACCGTGATGCACGCGGACCGGAAGATCCGCGCGCTGATGGCCGAGCGGCGCTCGATCTACAACCAGGTCACCGAGCTCACCAACCGCATCAAGAACGGCTAGCGAGGCGGCTCAGCACCCGCTCGAGGAGCGCCCCGGGACCTCAAAGTCCCGGGGCGCTCCTTCGTGTTGTGCCGATCAACGGGTCCGCAGCGGACGGGAGTCGGTGCCCTTGTGTTCGAATACGGGCCCGTACTGCGGCGTTCTCCACAGATCCAGGGACGATCTTCCGTCCACAGCCTGGGGACTGAAAAGTTGTCCAGACTGTGTCCACAGGCACCGCGGCCGGAACATGATCACAGCAGGTCAACCGCCTGTGGATTTGTGGCCAACTGCCCTCCACAGACTGTGGACACGTAGATCGTCCACAGGCCGTGATCGCGGTTGTCCACCGGCGGCCCACAGGCAGAGCGACGTTGCCCACAGCTTCTCCACACCGCTGTCCACTGTTCGGCAACGGAACACGCTGTCTCACCGTGTCGAGTGAAAGCCGTCACACCAACGTGGTCGGTTGGGCTGTGGGGAACGTGGGTAAAGCTGGGGACAGCGCTGGGGAGAAGTCCCCTCAGGCTGTGCATCGGATGTGCAGAACTTTTCGGCGTCCACAGAAACCCCCGGTTGTCCACCGCTGCCGTGCACAGGCCCGGTGGACAAAAAAGTGGGTCTGACCTGCGGAAAAGACGTTATCCACGGTTTCCACAGGCCCTACTACTACTCCCACTTAGAGTTACCGGGAAATTCGCTTCGAAGAGGGCCCTGTGCACAACTCGAGCCGGGAGCCCCTGGCACCGGTTGAGATGACTTGACCCCGACCCGCACCGACTGTCGGTGCTGTGCGTCAGACTGGTCCCCGGCAACACAGCCGACGACGAAGGCCAGCAAGGGCGAGCCAGACACAGCAGGAGGCGGTTCCGGTGAAGATCCGGGTTGAGCGCGATGTACTCGCGGAGGCGGTGGCCTGGGTGGCCCGGAGCCTCCCGGCCCGGCCGCCGGCGCCCGTACTCGCGGGCCTTCTCCTGAAGGCCGAGGACGGTGCGCTCAGCTTCTCGAGCTTCGACTACGAGGTGTCCGCCAAGGTCTCGGTGGAGGCGGAGGTGGACGAGGACGGCACCGTGCTCGTCTCCGGCCGGCTTCTCGCCGACATCTGCCGCGCCCTCCCCAACCGCCCGGTCGAGATTTCCACAGACGGTGTACGGGCGACCGTGGTCTGCGGCTCCTCGCGGTTCACACTCCACACCCTGCCTGTGGAGGAGTACCCGGCGCTGCCGCAGATGCCGACCGCGACCGGCACCGTGCCCGGCGAGGTCTTCGCCTCCGCCGCCGCCCAGGTCGCCATCGCCGCCGGCCGCGACGACACGCTGCCCGTGCTCACCGGCGTCCGGATCGAGATCGAGGGCGACACGGTCACCCTCGCCTCAACGGACCGCTACCGCTTCGCCGTCCGCGAGTTCCTGTGGAAGCCGGAGAACCCCGAGGCATCCGCGGTCGCCCTGGTGCCCGCCAAGACGCTCCTGGACACGGCCAAGGCACTCACCAGCGGCGACACGGTGACACTCGCGCTCTCCGGCTCCGGCGCGGGCGAGGGCCTGATCGGTTTCGAGGGCGCCGGCCGGACCACCACCACCCGGCTGCTCGAGGGCGATCTGCCCAAGTACCGGACGCTGTTCCCGACCGAGTTCAACTCGGTGGCGGTCATCGAGACGGCTCCGTTCGTCGAGGCCGTGAAGCGTGTGGCCCTGGTCGCCGAGCGGAACACCCCGGTGCGGCTCAGCTTCGAGCAGGGCGTGCTCATCCTGGAGGCCGGCTCCAGCGACGACGCACAGGCTGTGGAGCGTGTCGACGCGCAGCTGGAGGGCGACGACATCTCGATCGCCTTCAACCCGACCTTCCTGCTCGACGGACTGAGTGCGATCGACTCGCCGGTCGCCCAGCTGTCGTTCACCACCTCCACCAAGCCCGCGCTGCTCAGCGGCAAGCCGGCTGTGGATGCCGAGGCGGACGAGGCGTACAAGTACCTGATCATGCCCGTACGGCTCTCCGGCTGATTCCGTACAGGACGCCGACAGGGTGGAACCCGGGCGGGCCCGCTCACGCCCCGAGCAGGCCCGCCGGGCTGTACGTACCCTCCCGGCGTAAGGTCGGAGCCGGGTACGAATCGGCATACAACGCTTAAGGAACTTCAGATGGAGCTCGGTCTCGTCGGCCTCGGCAAGATGGGCGGCAACATGCGCGAGCGCATCCGCCGCGCGGGCCACACCGTCATCGGCTACGACCGCAACCCGGACGTCGCCGATGTCCACAGCCTCAACGAGCTTGTGGACAAGCTGAAGGGCCCGCGGGTCGTGTGGGTCATGGTCCCGGCGGGTGCCGCGACGCAGTCCACCATCGACGAGCTGGCCGAGCTGCTCTCCCCCGGCGACGTCGTCGTGGACGGCGGCAACTCCCGCTGGACCGACGACGAGAAGCACGCCGTGGAGCTGGGTCTCAAGGACATCGGCTTCGTCGACTGCGGTGTCTCCGGCGGCGTCTGGGGTCTGGAGAACGGCTATGCGCTGATGTACGGCGGCACCGCGGAGAACGTCGCCAAGGTGCAGCCCGTCTTCGACGCGCTCAAGCCCGAGGGCGAGTTCGGATCGGTGCACGCCGGCAAGGTCGGTGCCGGCCACTTCGCCAAGATGGTCCACAACGGCATCGAGTACGCCATGATGCAGGCCTACGCCGAGGGCTGGGAGCTCCTCGAGAAGGTCCAGTCGGTCACCGACGTACGTGAGGTCTTCCGCTCCTGGCAGGAGGGCACGGTCATCCGTTCCTGGCTGCTCGACCTGGCGGTCAACGCGCTGGACGACGACGAGCACCTGGAGAAGCTGCGGGGTTATGCACAGGACAGCGGCGAAGGCCGGTGGACTGTGGAAGCCGCGATCGACAACGCCGTGCCGCTGCCCGCGATCACCGCGTCGCTGTTCGCCCGGTTCGCCTCGCGCCAGGACGACTCCCCGCAGATGAAGATGATCGCCGCGCTGCGCAACCAGTTCGGTGGCCACGCGGTGGAGAACAAGTAGCAAGTCCCAGCCGGGGGAGGTCGGCGCACATCCATGCACGTCACGCACTTGTCGCTGGCCGACTTCCGCTCGTACGCCCGGGTCGAGGTCCCTCTCGATCCGGGCGTCACCTCGTTTCTGGGGGCGAACGGGCAGGGGAAGACCAATCTCGTCGAGGCGGTCGGCTATCTGGCGACGCTCGCCAGCCACCGGGTCTCCTCCGACGCACCGCTCGTCCGGATGGGCGCCGAGCGAGCGGTGATCCGCGCTGCTGTCACCCAGGGCGAGCGTTCCCAGCTGATCGAGCTCGAACTCAATCCGGGTAGGGCGAACCGAGCCCGTATCAATCGATCGTCGCAGGTCAGACCCCGCGATGTGCTGGGGATCGTACGGACCGTGCTGTTCGCGCCGGAGGATCTGGCGCTGGTGAAGGGCGACCCCGGCGAGCGGCGACGGTTCCTCGACGAGCTGGTCACCGCACGCTCCCCGCGCATGGCGGGCGTGCGCTCGGACTACGAGCGAGTGCTCAAGCAGCGCAACACCCTGCTGAAGTCGGCCGCGATGGCGCGACGGCACGGCGGCCGCGGAATGGACCTCTCCACGCTCGACGTCTGGGACCAGCATCTGGCGCGGGCCGGTGCGGAACTGCTCGCGCAGCGCATCGAGTTGATCGCGGCGATGCAGCCGCTGGCCGACAAGGCGTACGAGGCGCTGGCGCCGGGCGGCGGTCCGGTGGCGCTGGAGTACCGTTCCTCCTCCTCAGGCGGGGCGGGGGACGCGAGCGGTGGCCGGGACGAGCTGAACGCCCAGCTCCTCGCCGCGCTGGGCGAGGTCCGCAAACAGGAGATCGAGCGCGGCGTGACGCTCGTCGGGCCGCACCGCGACGAGCTCGTGCTCAAGCTCGGGCAGCTGCCGGCCAAGGGATACGCGAGCCACGGAGAGTGCTGGTCGTACGCGCTCGCGCTGCGTCTGGCCTCGTACGACCTGCTCCGGGCCGAGGGCAATGAGCCCGTACTGGTCCTGGACGACGTCTTCGCCGAGCTGGACGCGAGGCGGCGCGAACGGCTGGCGGAGCTGGTGGCTCCCGGCGAGCAGGTTCTGGTGACCGCGGCCGTCGACGACGATGTGCCGGGAGTGCTGGCCGGCGCGAGGTACGCCGTGGCCGACGGGGAGGTGCAGCGGGTATGAGCGACGAGCTTCCCCAGGCGCCCGGGTCCTCCGACGTACCCGACGCCCCCAAGGTGCCGGAGGCCTCGGGCGTGGATCTGGCGCGGGTTGCGCTGCGCGCGGCGAAGGAACAGGCGCGGGCGCGGGGTGCGGCGGCACAGGAGAAGCGTCAGGCCCGGCGGGGCGGGGGGCTACGCTCCGGTGCGCGGGCCGACGGGCGCGATCCGCTGCCGCTGGGCGCGGCGATCAACCGGCTGATCACCGAGCGGGGCTGGGAGACGCCCGCCGCGGTGGGCGGGGTGATGGGCCGCTGGCCGCAGATCGTGGGCGAGGACCTGGCCAGACACTGTGTTCCGCTCAGGTACGACGAGGACCCCGATGAGCGGGTGCTGACGGTTCAGTGCGATTCCACAGCGTGGGCGACGCAGCTGCGGCTGCTGGCGCCACGGCTGGTCGCCCGGCTGAACGAGGATCTGGGCCATGGCACGGTCCGGCTGATCAAGGTGCTCGGGCCCGGTGGACCGCGGAAGGGGTACGGACCGCTCAGGGCCCCGGGGAGTGTGGGGCCGGGCGACACGTACGGGTGACGGTGACCCGGTTTCCCGCAGCGCTCACCCCTGCGGCGGACCCGGCCCGGCGCGGCGATCGTGCTCCGGCCCTTGCCTGCACCGGCACAAGCGGACCCCTGCCCTCCACCCCTGCGTCCCGCCCCGTCGAGCCGCGTCCCTCACCGTAGCCAGGGGTTGACAGGCCGAAGCGCTCAATGCCCGTGTGAGCCCTCTGGAGCCCCTTCCCGAATATGGGGAGTCGGACCGACGTGGTTCAGGGCGGCACATGAGGACTCAGCTACCGGCAAACCCCCATTCACGTCGGCGGTACCGGTAGACTGGTGAACAATCCCGCCTTCTTGCGGAACATGTCGAACGACGCAGCCGCTCCCGCCTGCCCGGAGAACGGCTTGTGCTGTGCCAGAAAGGGCGCTTCGTGGCCGATTCCGGCAACCCCAACGAGAACAACCCGTCCACCACTGCCGGTGGGAACGGCGAGGTCACCGCCTCGTACGACGCCAGCGCGATCACCGTCCTCGAGGGTCTGGACGCGGTCCGCAAGCGCCCCGGCATGTACATCGGCTCGACCGGTGAGCGTGGTCTTCACCACCTTGTGCAAGAGGTCGTGGACAACTCCGTGGACGAGGCGATGGCCGGTCACGCGGACACCATCGACGTGACGATCCTCGCCGACGGCGGCGTACGCGTCGTCGACAACGGCCGAGGCATCCCGGTGGGCATCGTCCCGTCGGAGAACAAGCCGGCCGTCGAGGTCGTGCTCACCGTCCTGCACGCGGGCGGCAAGTTCGGCGGCGGCGGCTACGCCGTCTCCGGTGGTCTGCACGGCGTCGGTGTCTCCGTCGTCAACGCCCTTTCCTCCAAGGTCGCCGTCGAGGTCAAGACGGACGGCTACCGCTGGACCCAGGACTACAAGCTCGGTGTGCCCACCGCGCCGCTCGCGCAGAACGAGGCCACCGACGAGACCGGCACCACGGTGACGTTCTGGGCCGACAGCGACGTGTTCGAGACCACCGACTACTCCTTCGAGACGCTCTCGCGCCGTTTTCAGGAGATGGCCTTCCTGAACAAGGGCCTCACCATGACGCTGACGGACGAGCGCGAGTCGGCCAAGGCCACCGCGGGCGTCGACACCGTGGAGGAGCCGGCCGAGGAGCAGGCCGCGCGCTCGGTGAAGTACTTCTACGAGGGCGGCATCGTCGACTTCGTGAAGTACCTGAACTCGCGCAAGGGCGAGCTCATTCACCCCACCGTCATCGACATCGAGGCCGAGGACAAGGAGCGGATGCTCTCGGTCGAGATCGCGATGCAGTGGAACTCGCAGTACACCGAGGGTGTGTACTCGTTCGCCAACACGATCCACACGCACGAGGGCGGTACGCACGAAGAGGGCTTCAGGTCCGCTCTGACGGGTCTGGTCAACCGGTACGCGCGCGACAAGAAGCTGCTGCGCGAGAAGGACGACAACCTCTCCGGCGAGGACATCCGCGAGGGTCTGACCGCGATCATCTCGGTCAAGCTGGGCGAGCCGCAGTTCGAGGGCCAGACCAAGACCAAGCTGGGCAACACCGAGGCGAAGACCTTCGTCCAGAAGGTCGTGCACGAGCACCTGACGGACTGGTTCGACCGCAATCCCAACGAGGCCGCGGACATCATCCGCAAGTCCATCCAGGCGCAGACGGCGCGCGTCGCGGCCCGCAAGGCCCGTGACCTCACCCGCCGCAAGGGCCTGCTGGAGTCCGCCTCGCTGCCGGGCAAGCTGAGCGACTGCCAGTCGAACGACCCGACCAAGTGCGAGATCTTCATCGTCGAGGGCGACTCCGCCGGTGGTTCGGCGAAGTCCGGCCGCAACCCGATGTACCAGGCGATTCTGCCGATCCGAGGCAAGATCCTGAACGTCGAGAAGGCGCGGATCGACAAGATCCTGCAGAACACCGAGGTCCAGGCACTGATCTCGGCCTTCGGCACCGGAGTCCACGAGGACTTCGACATCGAGAAGCTCCGCTATCACAAGATCATTCTGATGGCGGACGCCGACGTCGACGGCCAGCACATCAACACCCTGCTGCTGACGTTCCTCTTCCGCTTCATGCGGCCGCTGGTCGAGGCCGGCCACGTGTACCTCTCGCGTCCGCCGCTGTACAAGATCAAGTGGGGCCGGGACGACTTCGAGTACGCGTACTCGGACCGTGAGCGCGACGCGCTCGTCGAGCTCGGCAAGCAGAGCGGCAAGCGGATCAGGGAAGACTCGATCCAGCGCTTCAAGGGCCTCGGCGAGATGAACGCCGAGGAGCTGCGCATCACGACCATGGACATCGACCACCGTGTGCTCGGCCAGGTCACGCTGGACGACGCGGCGCAGGCCGACGACCTGTTCTCGGTGCTGATGGGCGAGGACGTCGAGGCACGGCGCTCGTTCATCCAGCGCAACGCCAAGGACGTTCGCTTCCTCGACATCTGAGTCGGCCTCAGCTGACTGCACGAAAGGAGTTTGACCAGCAATGGCCGACGAGACTTCCCCGGCCGGGGACACCCCCAACCCCGTGATGCCCGAACAGGAGCCCGCGGTGCCGGGTGTGGGACTGCGCGTGGAGCCCGTGGGGCTCGAGACCGAGATGCAGCGCTCCTACCTCGACTACGCGATGTCCGTCATCGTCTCGCGTGCGCTGCCCGACGTGCGGGACGGTCTCAAGCCCGTCCACCGTCGTGTGCTGTACGCGATGTACGACGGCGGCTACCGCCCCGAGAAGGGCTTCTACAAGTGCGCCCGCGTCGTCGGTGACGTCATGGGCACCTACCACCCGCACGGCGACTCCTCGATCTACGACGCCCTGGTCCGCCTGGCCCAGCCGTGGTCGATGCGCATGCCGCTGGTGGACTCCAACGGCAACTTCGGCTCTCCGGGCAACGACCCGGCCGCGGCCATGCGGTACACCGAGTGCAAGCTCATGCCGCTGTCGATGGAGATGCTCCGGGACATCGACGAGGAGACCGTCGACTTCCAGGACAACTACGACGGCCGCAACCAGGAGCCGACGGTCCTGCCGGCGCGGTTCCCGAACCTGCTGGTGAACGGCTCCGCGGGCATCGCGGTCGGCATGGCCACCAACATCCCGCCGCACAACCTGCGCGAGATCGCGGCCGGCGCCCAGTGGGCGCTGGAGAACCCCGAGGCCAGCCACGAGGAGCTGCTCGAGGCGCTCATCGAGCGCATCAAGGGACCGGACTTCCCGTCCGGCGGTCTTGTCGTGGGCCGCAAGGGCATCGAGGAGGCGTACCGCACCGGGCGCGGTTCCATCACGATGCGCGCGGTCGTCGAGGTCGAGGAGATCCAGAACCGTCAGTGCCTGGTGATCACGGAGCTTCCGTACCAGGTCAACCCGGACAACCTCGCGCAGAAGATCGCCGACCTGGTGAAGGACGGCAAGGTCGGCGGCATCGCCGATGTCCGCGACGAGACCTCCTCGCGCACCGGCCAGCGTCTGGTCATCGTGCTCAAGCGCGACGCCGTCGCCAAGGTCGTGCTGAACAACCTCTACAAGCACACAGACCTGCAGACGAACTTCGGCGCCAACATGCTGGCGCTGGTCGACGGCGTGCCGCGCACGCTGTCGCTGGACGCGTTCATCCGCCACTGGGTGACGCACCAGATCGAGGTCATCGTCCGGCGGACGAAGTTCCGGCTGCGCAAGGCCGAGGAGCGGGCGCACATCCTGCGCGGTCTGCTCAAGGCACTGGACGCGATCGACGAGGTCATCGCGCTGATCCGGCGCAGCGACACGGTCGAGATCGCGCGCGAGGGCCTGATGGGCCTGCTGCAGATCGACGAGATCCAGGCCAACGCGATCCTCGAGATGCAGCTGCGCCGACTGGCCGCCCTGGAGCGCCAGAAGATCGTCGCCGAGCACGACGAGCTGCAGGCGAAGATCAACGAGTACAACGCGATCCTGGCCTCGCCCGAGAAGCAGCGTCAGATCGTCAGCGAGGAATTGGCCGTCATCGTCGAGAAGTTCGGCGACGACCGGCGCTCCAAGCTGGTGCCCTTCGACGGCGACATGTCCATGGAGGACCTGATCGCCGAGGAGGACATCGTCGTCACCATCACGCGTGGCGGCTATGTGAAGCGTACGAAGACGGACGACTACCGCTCGCAGAAGCGCGGCGGCAAGGGCGTGCGGGGCACGAAGCTCAAGGAAGACGACATCGTCGACCACTTCTTCGTCTCCACCACGCACCACTGGCTGCTCTTCTTCACCAACAAGGGCCGCGTCTACCGCGCCAAGGCGTACGAGCTTCCCGACGCCGGCCGTGACGCGCGCGGCCAGCACGTCGCCAACCTGCTGGCCTTCCAGCCGGACGAGCAGATTGCCGAGATCCTCGCGATCCGCGACTACGAGGCCGCGCCCTACCTGGTGCTCGCCACCAAGGGCGGCCTGGTCAAGAAGACGTCCCTCAAGGACTACGACTCGCCCCGTTCGGGCGGCGTCATCGCGATCAACCTCCGCGAGACGGATGCCGGCAGCGACGACGAGCTGATCGGCGCCGAGCTGGTGTCCGCCGACGACGACCTGCTGCTCATCAGCAGGAAGGCCCAGTCGATCCGGTTCACCGCGACGGACGAGGCACTGCGCCCGATGGGCCGTGCGACCTCGGGTGTGAAGGGCATGAGTTTCCGCGAGGGAGACGAGCTGCTCTCGATGAATGTGGTGCGGCCCGGTACGTTCGTGTTCACTGCTACTGATGGCGGGTACGCGAAGCGGACCGCCGTCGACGAGTACCGCGTCCAGGGTCGCGGCGGCCTCGGCATCAAGGCCGCCAAGATCGTGGAGGACCGCGGGTCTCTCGTGGGCGCGCTGGTGGTCGAGGAGACGGATGAGATCCTCGCCATCACCCTCGGCGGCGGTGTGATTCGTACGCGAGTCAACGAAGTCAGGGAGACGGGCCGTGACACCATGGGCGTCCAACTGATCAATCTGGGCAAGCGCGATGCCGTGGTCGGTATCGCTCGTAACGCCGAGGCAGGTCGTGAGGCCGAAGAGGTCGACGGGACCGTCGAGGCAGAGGTCGAGGCCGACGCAGGTGCGGCCGAGGCGGCTGTCGAGGGCACGGAGCCCTCGGCCGGGGAGCACGAGGAGTAGAGCGTGAGTGGAGCCACGGGCGCCGGATCGGCCGCTGCGGGAGCTGCTGGAGCGAACGGTGCCCGTGGCTCTGCCGCGGACTCCCAGGGTGGGGTCACTCCCGCCGAAGGCAGGGGAAATACGGTGACGGACACCCGGGGGCCCAACCCCCCGTACGAGACATTTGCCGGCCAGCAGCCTGCGCCGCAGCAGGCCGCGCAGCCGTACCACCCGCCGCAGGCCTACCCGTCGCCGCCCGGCGGCGGGACCCAGGCGGGTGTGCGGCTGCCGCGCACGGGGGCGCGCACGACCCCGCGCACCCGCAAGGCACGGCTGCGGGTGGCGAAGGCCGACCCCTGGTCGGTGATGAAGGTCAGCTTCCTGCTCTCCATCGCGCTGGGCATCTGCACCGTGATCGCGGCCGCGGTGCTGTGGATGGTCATGGACGCGATGGGCGTCTTCTCGACGGTCGGCGGCACGATCAGCGAGGCGACCGGCTCGAACGAGGAGAACGGCTTCGATCTCCAGTCGTTCCTGTCGCTGCCGCGCGTCCTCATCTTCACCTCGGTCATCGCGGTGATCGATGTGGTGCTCGCGACCGCTCTGGCGACGCTCGGGGCCTTCATCTACAACCTCTCCGCGGGATTCGTCGGCGGTGTCGAGCTCACGCTCGCCGAGGACGAGTAACCGATTTGGGAGCTGCGCCAGACGTGCGCTAATCTTCAGAGGTCAGCGCGCAGCGCGGCGGGGCTATAGCTCAGTTGGTTAGAGCGCATCCCTGATAAGGATGAGGCCACAGGTTCAAATCCTGTTAGCCCCACCAGCCGAGAGACCCCCAGGTGATCAAACCTGGGGGTCTTTTGCATCGGCCGCACGGCTCGATCATTCCGCCCGGTTTGCCGGACTTGCGCACGTCGGCTCGATGAGTTCGCGGCCCGTGCCCGCGACTTGATGGATCGGGCGTCCTGACTCCGTGCCCCGGGCGGCGTGGACTCCGGACGCCCGTTGCCTCAGTCCTTCGACGGACTGGGAGCGGCGCACAGCGCCCAGATCACAAAGCCGTTGATCGCGATCAGGGTGATGGCCCAGAACGGCGCGTAGGGGAGCCACAGGAAGTTCGAGAGCATGGCCAGACCGGCCAGCCCCACGCCGACGACCCTTGCCCAGGTGGCGCCCTGGAACAGGGCGAATCCGGCCAGGGTGATGACTGCACCCATGATCAGGTGGATCCAGCCCCATCCGGTGAGATCGAACTGGAACACGTAGTTGCGGGTGGCGACGAACACGTCGTCGTTGGCGACGGCGGCGATGCCCGCGAAGAGCATCATCAGACCGCCGAAGATCATCAGCACGGCGGCGAAGACCAGCCAGCCGCTGCCGATGCCGGTCTTCGCCGAACTCTGAGCCGCGGCACCCGAGCGGGCCCCGCTCACATGACTCGTCATTGCTGGCTCCTTCGTGTCGTACCGACCTGCCCAGCCGGGTTTCTGTTCGGCCGGTCGGGTTACTTCCAATCTCAACCTGTTGGGTGCGCTGCGCACCTCGAGGCGCGTGACCGGCAGCTTTCGAGAGGGCTCGGTGGCAGTACGCCGCTGGGCACCGGATGGGGAGTTCCCGGCTCGGACGGAGTTTCTCCGTCCGGGCCGAACGCTGTGTGCAGAGCCTCAGTTGGGCCCGGTGCAAGGGGTACGCAGGTCACCGATCGGTATCGGTCGGTGTGTATAGTCGGGCGCCAGAAGTCCTCAAACGTCAAGGAAAGACGAGGTCGCGCGGTGAAGAAGCTTCTCCTGGTCGCACTGGCCGCCATCGGCGGGCTCCTCGTGTACCGCCAGATCCAGGCGGATCGCGCCGAGCAGGATCTGTGGACGGAGGCGACCGACTCCGTGCCCGCAGGTTCCGGTGTGTGAGACGCAACAGTCTTGGTTGAAGCCCCGGTCGCTCTGAGCGGCCGGGGCTTCGTGCTGCCCCGGGCCGGTCCGGCGCATGTGGTGTTGCATGACCGTGACAAGCCTGCCCTTGAGTTCGCCTCCGCAAATCACTAGCTTGCAAGAGCAAACTTCGGGGGACTCGGGAGGGGAACGCGAGTGAGGTCAGCACGGTGCCGCCGGACGACGGTGGTCATGATCGGCGCGGCACTGCTCGCGCTGGCGGCGGGTCCGCTGCCGGCCGCGAGCGCCGCGGGGCAGACAGGGCGGACGGGGGAGGAAACGGCCGCGGAGGGGAGCAGCAGCGGGCTCGTCATGGTGCTCGACTCCTCCGGTTCGATGGCCGACGACGACGGGACGGGCCGCAGCCGGATGGAGTCCGCACGGACGGCGGTCGGCACGGTCGTGGACGCGCTGCCCGACGGCCACCCCACCGGGTTGCGGGTCTACGGCGCCGACCGGCCCAAGGGATGCACCGACACCCGGCTGGTGCGCCCCGTACGGCCGCTGGACCGGGCGGGCATGAAGCAGGCGGTCAACGCGGTGCAGCCCAAGGGGGACACCCCCATCGGGCTCTCGCTGCAGAAGGCCGCCGAGGATCTTCCCCAGCCTGTGGACGGTGCGATCGGGACCCGCACGATCCTCCTGATCTCCGACGGGGAGGACAACTGCGGTTCCCCACAGCCCTGCGAGGTCGCCGAGCGGCTCGCCGAGGACGGGGTCGGCCTGCGGATCGACACCGTCGGCTTCCAGGTGCGGGGCGCGGCCCGGCAGCAGCTGGAGTGCATCGCACGGGCGGGCAACGGCCGTTACTACGACGCACCCGACGCCAAGGCGCTCGCCCGCCAGCTGCAGCGCTCCGCCCAGCTGTCCGCCGACGGATACCGCTTCAGCGGCAAGCCGGTCCAGGGCGCGCTGAAGCGCGACGCGGCGCCCGTGCTGGCGCCCGGGCAGTACCTGGACTCCATCGGGGCGGGTGAGAAGCGGTACTACGCGGTCGATCTGGACGCCGCGTCCACGGTCGACTTCTCGGCGACGGCGGTGCCCCAGCCCGGGGCAGCTGTGGACACCTTCGACGCTCTGCGCACCAGGATCGCGTACGGCACCGACAGCTCCTGCGGAACGAGTACCGAGCACTTCTCCCAGAAGGAGGGCGGAACCCCGCTGACCTCGGCGATCGCGAGGATCCCCGACGAGAAGGGCACGGGGAGCTGCGACAAGGCCGGCCGCTACTGGCTCGTCGTCGAACGCGAGAGCAAGAAGGGCTCGGACGCCGCGCGCTGGCCCCTTGAGCTGACATACGGCGTCGAGCAGCCGCTCGCCAAGGGGGTGACCCCGGCCCAGTCCCAGCCGGAGTACGGCAAGGGCGACAAGGGCGCGACGCTGCCGACGGGGAATCCGCGCGACGTGACCGGCGGTACCGGCTTCAACGACGCCCGGCAGATCGGCCGGGGCGTGTGGCGGGACAAGGTGATCCCGTCCCAGACACTCTGGTACAAGGTGCCGGTCGGCTGGGGGCAGCAGCTGCGGTACGACGTGGAGTTCGCCAACGAGCCCACGGTGGACGGCGCTTCGTCGGGCTGGTCGTACGGAGCCACCCAGGTCTTCACTCCCGCGCGGTCGCCGGTCGGCGGCGGAACCGGGGAGTTCAGTCCGCAGACGATCTACAACGGCCGTCCGGCCGCCTTGGAGATGGGTACCGTGCCGGTCGCCTGGACCAACCGCCACGAGTCCAACCCGAACGTGATCCCGGTGCACACCAAGGGCGGCTTCTACATCGCCGTGACGCTGGGCGCGAAGGCCGCCGAGATCGCCGAGAACCCGCAGATCGGTGTGGTTCTGCGGGTCGCGGTGATCGGCGACGAGCTGGCCGGCCCGCAGCACGACGCGCCCGCCCTGGCACAGGGCGACGGCGCCACGGGCAACAAGGCGGACAACACGGGCGATGCGGCGTCCCGCGCAGACAGCAGGGCGGACGGCGGGGCAGGATGGTCCCCCATTGCGATCGCCGCCGTCGCGGGCGGGGCGGTGATCCTGATCGCGGCCCTGGTGCTCGTCCTTGCACGGCGCAGGCCGGCGACGACCACGGACACGACCACAAGGAGAAGCGCGTGAAGAGGCAGCGCAGCACCGGACGGGTGGCGCTGGCGGCCCTGGCGGCGATGTGCGTGGTGGCGGCGCTGCCGGGGCAGGCATGGGCGGCCGGCGAGCCCAACCCGTACGCCTTCGACAGCGAGGCCACCACCGTCAAGGGGGCGACGGTCAACAGCGACGGTCCGGCGCTCAAGGCCGGATCGACCTACCGGGACACCATCAAGCCGGGCGACAAGCGTTACTACCGCGTCGATCTGGACGCCAAGACGAACGCGTACCTGTCGGCGGTGGCCGTTCCCAAGCTGGGCACCAAGTTCGCCTACGCGGACAAGCTCGAGGTGAGCATCGAGGACCGTTCGGGAACCAAGTGCGGCAGCGGGGACGCCCAGTTCGGCGGCGCCGCCTACGCCAGGCCCGTCGCCTCGTACGCGGACCGGACGATCGACGAGGACAGCAGCAGCTGCCAGGAGGCGGGCGCGTACTACGTGCTCATCGAGCGGGAGAGCGAGGCGACGTCCACGCCCGAACCGTGGGACGTGGAGATCCGTTTCGCCTCGGAGCCCGGGCTCAAGGCGGCCGGTCCCACCGCCCCCGCCGAGAACTGGCCCTCCGCCCCGCCCCCGGTCCCCGGAGGCGGCCCGCAGAAACGCCCGGGCGGTACGAGCTTCTTCGACGCCACCGGCCTCAAGGAGGGCGAGTGGCAGGACGAGATCACCCCCGGCCGGACGCTCTTCTACCGGGTGCCGCTCGACTGGGGACAGCAGATCTTCGCCAGCGCCGACCTGGGCACGAGCGCGGCGGCGTCCGACAGCACGGACAGTGTCTCCAGCGCGTTGTCGCTGTCCCTGCACAACCCGGCGCGTGGGCTCGTCGCGGACGACGCGAACGTGTACTACGACGGCAAGCAGAAGTCGCTGGCGCTGGAACCGCTGCCCCCGGTGGCCTACGAGAACCGGTTCGACTCGGCGGACGCCACCCAGGCCATGCGGTTCGCGGGCTGGTACTACCTGTCCGTGACGCTCAATCCCGAGGTCGGCACGGAGTACGGCAAGAAGGCGCTCCCGCTGACGCTCCGGGTCAATGTCGAGGGCGAGCCCCGGAGCGCTCCGGCGTACGCCGGAGCGGCCGGGGACTTCCAGGTCACGGACCGGGACCAGGAGGCCGCGGACAGCGGGAAGAGCGCGCCGGAGATCGAGAAGAGCGACTCGATGAAGCTCGTGGCGGCTGCGGCGATCGGGGCGGGCAGCGTACTGGTGCTCGGACTGGGGGCGTGGATGCTGCTCGCGCGGAGGCGTGGAGGTGCGGCCGCAGCGGGTCCGGGACAGGGTCTCGGGCCGGTCAACGGTTCAGCCGGCCCGTTCCCGGCGCAGGGGCCGATGCCGGGCGGGCAGAGCCACGGCACTCCGGGCGACCAGGCGCAGGGCCAGGCGCCCGGGCCCCAGCAGGGGCAGTTCGGGCCGCCCTCCTGGTAGGGCAGCGCCACGGAGCCGAGCCTAGGCCTGGGTCAGTGCCCAAATGCCGACCGCGAAGCAGATCAGAGCAACGATCAGCACCGGGACCGCGACCTTCGGGGGCGGTCCCGGCCGCTTTCCGGATGCTGCCGGAACCGGTGTGTGCGGGGCGGGAACCTGAGGGCTCTGAGCGGTGTAAGCACGAGTGAGAGGCGGCTCGTACTGCACCGGGGCCGTCGGAGCGGTGTGCGACTGCTGGAACCCGTCGGGTGCGTGGGCGTGATGGGGGGAAACGCTGTGCGCCGGTACGGGAGCGGGGGTGGGAGTCGGTGTCGGCTCCGAGGCCGCGGGCATGGGGGGAGGCGTGGCCGGCTGAGCCGCGTACGGCGGCTGTGTGGCGGGCTGCTGCGGCGGCGGGGCCAGATGGAAGCTGCCGGTCGGCGACGGCGGTTGCGCGGGCTGTACGGGAGGCTGCGCGTCCGGTGCGATGCTCTGCTCGGGGCCTTGGGGACCGAACCCGGCCGGCAGCGGCCCGATCTGGTCGAAGACCTCCACCGGCTCCTCACCGGCCCCTGCCTCCGGGAGCAGTTCGACAGCCGCCGTGAGCGCTTTGCGCGCCCCGGTGGCCGTGCGGAAGCGCGCCTGCGGATCCGGCTGCAGCAGGCCGGCCAGCACCTGCCACAACGGCTCCGGGATGCCCTGCGGAGCGCCCGGGGTGCCGTGATCGGCGAAGTGCTCGACCAGCGCTCGGGAATCGGGCTTCTTCCCCTGCAGCAGATAGAGCGCGACGAGACCGACCGCGAAGAGGTCGGCCGTGAAATCGGGCTCCGCGCCCATCATCTGCTCGGGTGCGAAGTAACCGGGCGTGCCCACCACATAGTTGGTCTCGGTCAGCCGCGGCTCGCCCTTGCGCATCGAGATCCCGAAGTCGGACAGCCGCAGATGCGGCCGCTTCGTCCCGGTGGCCTCCAGCAGGATGTTCGCCGGCTTGATGTCGCGGTGCACGACCCCCTCCGCGTGCACCGCGGCAAGTCCGGACAGCAGCTGATCGAGCAGCGTGCACACAAAACGGGGAGGGAGCGGGCCGTAGTCGCCGATGACATGCGCCAGCGATCCGCCGCTCACCAGATCCATGGTGAACAGCACCTTGTCGTCGTCCGCGGCCCAGCTGGCCGGGGCGAGGACATGGGGGTGATCGATCCGCAGGGCCTGTTCGCGGACGAAGCGCAGCAGGGTGTGGGCGTCGCTCTGCTGCAGCACCTTGGCCGCCACATAGCGACGGCGCCGCTGGTCCCATGCCCGCCAGACGGCACCGACACCACCGCGCCCGATCGGGTCGATCAGTTCGTACCGGCCAGCGAAGATCTCACCCATGGTGCTGCGCCCGCTCCCCGTTCCTCCGTGAGGCGTTACCGCCTCGGTGATCAGTTCTGGTGCGACTCGTAGTGCGCGACGGCGTCAGCCGTACGCCCCGCACCGTAGACCCGGAGGAACTCTGCCAGCTCCGGGTGGCTCGGGGCGAGGGAGTCGGCCGCATCGATGATGTCGCCGGCCGCGGACACCGAGCGCAGCAGCGACTGGATCTCGCGGACCACGCGGCGCACCGTCGGGGCTCCCGAACTGCTGGTGCTCTGGCTGGTACCGGTCAGCACGGATCCCCCCTGCGACTTCTTGATCTCTTCCATCCGGTCGGTGGCCTCGACCGCACTGACACTGCCGTCCGCGACCAGACTCGCCAACTCCTGCAGTGCCTGGACCCGTTGAACCACCGCCGGGTTGCCGATCTTGGCGCGCTGACCGCTCATCAGCTGGGAAAGCATGGGCGCCGACAGTCCGAGCACGGCAGCGAGCCGGGCCTGATTCAGGCCGAGGTCATCGATGAGCCGACGGAAGAGCGCCCCCAGCGGCTCTCCGTACCAGCTGCGCTGCAGCTCTCTGGCTCTTGCTGTCGTTTCCTGCTGTGCGGCGTCCATCGCGTCTCCCCATCGCTTCCCCAAGCGGGCTTCGCTGCTGCGAACCTCGTCGTGCATCTTACGGAGAGTGGTCGTCCACCGGGAGTCCCAATCCCTTTTGCAAGAACCCGGGGAACACCCGGTACTCTGGTCCCCGACCAGGGGCCTTAGCTCAGTTGGTAGAGCGCTGTCTTTGCATGGCAGATGTCAGGGGTTCGACTCCCCTAGGCTCCACTCCCTTGCACCCCTCTGACCTGTGAAAACGTGGTCAGGGGGTGTTTTTGTCTCGATTTCGCGTCAGGACCCGATCCGCATCCGCTCTCAGTCCACGTCGCCCCAGGCCATGTCCGGACCGGGCGGCCAAGGCTGGGAGAAGTCGAACAGGGTGGGAGCATCGATGTCGCGGATGGCCTTGCGCCAGGACGGCCGGCCGGAGATGAGAAAGCCCTGCCGGTCGCGCGAGGTGAGCAAGTAGGCGGCCGTCGGGTCGTTCTCGACCTGGTGCCGCTCGGCGATCTCTTCCGTCTCTCGCTCGGTGGCCTTGCGGATCTCCAGGCCGTACAGCAGGGAGTGGACAAGCATCGTGTCCACATGCCCGACATGGATCTCGATCCGGGGCGCCGGAGCGAGTTTCAGATCGGTGTCACTGCGCAGCAGCAGCGTCTTGTGCGAGGCCGTGTAGCTCCAGAGCTTGAACAGGCGCTCCGGCTCGGAGAACTTCATGGGTGTCTCTACGGTTCAGGGGGCGCGGGGTCGGTGTCTCAGCGTCGCGATTTCTTGGGCGGCTCGGGCTCGTCTTCCACCAGCTGGTCAGGCGCCCCCTGGACGCCATGCTCGCGACCGTCCCGCAGGAGGGAGCGGGCGACTGTTGGAGGATCCTGAGGGCGGCTGACTTACAGATAGAGCCGGATTCCGCGCCGCAAACGATCAGCGGGGCGGGCTGACATGTCAGCGCGGGCCCCGGATCGAGAGGGGTCGAGCAGAGCTCAGGGGGATGGAAACAAGGCTGTCTGTCTCGGTCTCGGTGGCCCTCACAGCAGACGCCGGAGCGGTGCGTTCGGTGAGTGATGCATCGCTGAGCGACGTCCGCAACCCCGTCGCACCCGCCATCGACCCGAAAACCCGAGGATGCCGAGCTGATTTTCGGGCCGGAGGGCCCTTTCTCCTGCGGTTTTCCCGCGTTCCGGCGCCCGCCTTGCGCCGTACGGGTGGTGTTGATCAGAAGAACTGGCTACATGCTGCGTCGGTCCTTCGCAACTCGAGATGCGTACACATCATGAGAAAGGTATGTAGATCGCCCAACCTGAAAGTGAGGGGTTATGGCCGCCGTCAAGGTCAGAAATCTGTGGACCGCACTCATCACCGCGCTCGTCGCGATGCTCGCCTCCGTAGGACTCGTCAACACCACCGCCGCTGCCGCGCAGCAGCCCACCGCGTCGACACCGGAGCGCGCGAGCGTGCCGCAGCAGACGCGTACCGAGGCGGTGACGGCAAGGGTGCCTGCGCAGAGTACGAGGTGGAGCCCGGTCATGCGCGACCGGTCACTGCCGCCCACGATCAAGCAGCGCATCAGCGCCGAGGCTCACGGTTCGTCGCCCGCCACCCGGCACATGCCGGCCGTCGAGAACGACGACTCCGGGGACGAGCCGGGCGCAGAGTCCCTCGCGGACCGGGCGCTCACCTCGGCGGCGTGAGGTGCCGGGAAGTCTTCGTCCCGGCACCCCGAGCTCGTCATGCCACTTGACAGCACGCCTCCGGCCCTGTGGACGGTGTCCGGTCAGCGACCCTCGTCGCGATCGGCAGCCTCCGCCTCGGCCTGCTTCGCCTGGACCTCCGGGTCGAGCGCTTCCGGACTGCCGTCGACGGACGTCAGCGGATCGCGGTCGGAGATCTCCGTGGCAGCGGGCGGTTCCACCAGCCAGTCAGGATTTGCCTGCTTGTCCCACCACTTCCACGCGGCGACAGCGCCGCCGGCCAGCAGACCGATGAACGCGAGACCCTTGGCAAGACGCGCGGCCTTCGAGCGCCGTTCGTGCTTCCTCACCAACTTCTGAATGTCCTTCGCCGTCACCTGACCGCGCAGAGCGGCCAGCGCGGCAGCGGAGCGAGCAGCGGCCTCTTCCCGTACGGGCTGAGCGGCTGCAACTGCCTGTTCGACGCGCGGAACCGTGTAGTCCGCTGCCTGATGAGCGGCCCTTCGGGCCTTCACAGCGGCCTGGCGCGCGGCGAGGTCGACCTTGGGCGGCACATGCGGCGCAACACGTGCGCCGTACTGGACGCGGGCCTGTTCGCGAGCCTGCTGAGCGGCTTTGGAGACTTTGGGAGCGAGCCGTACGCGGGCTTCGTGCGCATACTGCGCGGCCTGGTCCTTGGCCGTACCGGCGTAGGGCGCCACCACGTCCGCGGCGTGCAGCACGCTCTCTTTCGCCGTACCGGTCGCGGCGCGCACGCTGTCCATGCGGGTCACGGGGATCCTCCTCCTCGGTGGCGTTCTGGGGGCCTGGGGTTTATCCCCAGTTCGGCACACATTCGCCTTTCCGCCTGATTGGAAATCATGCCTGCTGAGGGAAGTCTCGGCATGCGGGGCGGGCATCCGGGTCATGTCGGGAGCTTGTGGTCGACGATGCCACGGTTCACTGCATAACGCGCCGCTCCGGCGAGGACTGGGCGGCTTTTCTCCGTGGGTGGACTCTTCCGTGCGAGGATCGGGAGACGTCAGAGAAGACTTACGGAAGGCAGGATCGTGGCCGAGCAGCTTTACGCCACCCTGAAGACCAACCAAGGCGACATCGAGATCCGGCTGCTGCCGAATCACGCGCCCAAGACGGTCAAGAACTTCGTCGAGCTCGCTCAGGGCGAGCGGGAGTGGACGAATCCGGCGACCGGCAAGAAGTCCACGGACAAGCTCTACGACGGCACGGTCTTCCACCGTGTGATCAGCGGCTTCATGATCCAGGGCGGGGACCCGCTGGGCAACGGCACCGGCGGCCCGGGCTACGAGTTCGCGGACGAGTTCCACCCGGACCTCGCCTTCGACAAGCCGTACCTGCTGGCCATGGCCAACGCCGGCCCGGGGACCAACGGCTCGCAGTTCTTCATCACCGTGTCGCCGACCGCCTGGCTGACCCGCAAGCACACCATCTTCGGTGAGGTCTCCAGCGAGGCCGGCAAGAAGGTCGTGGACGCGATCGTCGGTACGAAGACCAACCCGCGCACCGACCGCCCCCTCGACGACGTCGTGATCGAGTCGGTCGTCGTGGAGACCCGCGAGGGCTGAGTTCCGGGTCGTGGCCGCGGCCCAGGGGAACCAATGCGCCCCGTCCATCCGTATGGATGGACGGGGCGGTGTGTTGAATGACGGAGATTGAGGGATCTCATGGACCAGGCGCCAGGCAGTCCGCAGGAGCCGCAGGACGCGGGTGTGCCCAGCTGCTACCGGCACCCCGGTCGCGAGACGGGCATCCGCTGCGTTCGCTGTGACCGGCCCATCTGCCCGGACTGCATGGTCAGCGCGTCGGTGGGCTTCCAGTGCCCGGACTGTGTCCGTACGGGATCGGGCACGGGCCACGGCAGGGCGGCGAACCAGCCGCGGACGATCGCCGGCGGCAGCGTCCGGGCCGACTCGTACCAGGTCACCAAGATTCTCGTCGCGGTCAATGCCGCGGTCTTCGTGGCCGTGCTCGTGCTCGGCTCCCGGTTCGTCGACGAGACGCTGCTGATCGGATACGCGCTCAATCCGCAGCTCGGCGAGATCGTCGGAGTGGCGGACGGCGAGTGGTACCGCCTGATCACCTCCGTGTTTTTGCACGAAGAGGTGACACACATCCTCTTCAACCTGGTCGGCCTGTGGTGGCTGGGCAGAATCGTGGAGCCGGAGCTGGGCCGTTCCCGCTTCCTGGCGGTCTATCTGCTCTCCGGTCTCGGCGGCAGCGCACTCGCCTATGTGATCGACGCCCCGAACCAGGGATCGCTCGGCGCCTCGGGCGCCATCTACGGCCTCATCGGTGCGTTCGCCGTCCTGGCACGACGCAAGAACCTCGACATGCGGCCGGTCATCGCGATCGTCGTGATCAGTCTGATCTTCACCTTCAACCGCTCGGGCATCTCCTGGGAGGGTCACATCGGCGGTCTGGTGACGGGCGCGCTGGTCACGCTCGGACTGGTCTTCGCACCGCGCGGGCGCCGGACCCTGGTGCAGGCCGCGACCTGTGTGGCGATGTTCGCGGTGATCCTGGTGGCCGTGATCGTCAGGACAGCGTCCCTGACGTGACTGCCGGGGCGGCCCGGGACCGGTGCGGCAACGAGGGCCGGACCGACCGGGCGTGGCAACCGCTCAGCTGAGCGAAACCTTTCCCCAAAGTTGTCCACAGCGTGTGGCGGATCTTGTGCATCCTGTGGGGGACACGTGTGCCCCTTGTCGCTGAGCTGGGTTTCCCCAGCAGGGACAAGGGGCCGGACGTTTCATCAAGATGGCCGATGCAGTCACACCGGCGTCAACGTTTTGAAGGTTATCCACAGATCGTCAGACCTTTTCCCCACTGTGGACAACGCTGTGGATAACCGAGGGCTGAGCCTGGGGGCGAGGCCCGCCGGTCCCTACTGCCCCGGCCTGCGGCGGAGCGCTACTTCCACTGCGTGGAGACACCGAAGCCGGCGGCGATGAAGCCGAAGCCCGCGACGATGTTCCAGTTGCCGAAGCTCTTGACCGGAAGATCACCTTCGGTCACATAGAAAAGGACGATCCAGGCGAGTCCGATGAGGAACATCGCGAGCATCACCGGCGCGACCCAGCTGCGGTTCGTCAGCTTGATGCTCGTCGCCTGCTTCGTCGCGGGCGGCGGCGTGAAGTCGGCCTTCTTGCGGATACGTGACTTCGGCACGAGGGACTCTCCTGTCGATGCGCTGCGTGACCGCGCAGAGAACTGTGGCTGACGCCGGGGCTGGAAGCGAGGGGGACCACTGCCTCCCCCGGGCGTCCGTTAGCGTAGTGCTTCCGCGGCGCCTGAGGAGATAAGGGTACGTTGACCAATTCCGCCGACTCCCCGCAAGGGCCGGTTCGCCGCTTCACGTGGCGGGTGGGCCCCGTGCTGACGGCTGCCGTCTTCGCTCTCGCCGGGCTGATCTTCGTGACCAGCTTCAACACGGCCAAGGGTACCGATCTGCGGACCGACGGCTCGCTGCTGAAGCTCTCCGATCTGATCCAGCAGCGCAGCGCCAAGAACGGCAACCTCGACGAATCCACGGCCGCTCTGCGCGACGACGTCGACGCCCTCGCCCAGCGCGACGACGGCTCCACCGAGGCGGAGGACGCCAAGCTCGGCGCCCTGGAGAAGGCCGCGGGCACCGAGAAGCTGAGCGGTCCCGCGGTGAGCGTCACCCTCAACGACGCCCCGCCCAATGCCACGGCGGCGCCCGGCTACCCCGAACCGCAGGCCAACGACCTGGTCATCCACCAGCAGGATCTGCAGGCCGTCGTCAACGCCCTGTGGAAGGGCGGTGCCAAGGGCATCCAGGTCATGGACCAGCGCCTCATCTCCACCAGCGCCGTCCGCTGTGTGGGGAACACCCTGATCCTCCAGGGCCGCGTCTACTCACCGCCGTACAAGATCACCGCTGTTGGTGACCAGGACACGCTGAAGAAGGCGCTCGCCTCCTCACCCGCCGTGCAGAACTACCAGCTGTACGTGGAGGCCTACGGCCTCGGCTGGAAAGTGGACGAGCGCGAGGCGGTGACTCTCCCCGGCTACTCGGGCACAGTGGATCTCCACTACGCGAAGCCCGTGCAGTAGCGCCTGGGGGTTCGGTGTCGGTACGGCTGATCGTCAGGACCGTCAGCGAACTGTGCATCACCGTCGGCACCCTGATCGTGCTGTTCGTCGTCTACGTCCTGTTCTGGACGGGCGTGAAGGCGGCCGACGCCACCGACGGCCAGATCGGCCGCCTCCAGGACGCGTGGTCGCACGGCAGCGTCAACACCCCGGCACCCGGCCACACCTCGGCGCCCGCACCGCCTGCCCGGTACCGGGACGGGAAGCCGTTCGCCGTGATGTACATCCCCCGCTTCGGGGCGGGCTGGGACTGGCCGGTCCTCGAAGGCACCCGTACGGAGACCCTGAAGAAGGGCCTCGGACACTACGCGGGAACCGCCCGGCTCGGCGGCACCGGCAACTTCTCGGTCGCCGGCCACCGGCGTACATACGGCGACCCGTTCAAGGATTTCCCGAAGCTGCGGCCCGGTGACCTGGTGGTGCTGACGGACGGCACGACCTGGTTCACCTACCGGATCGTGAGCAGGCCCTACCGCACGCTTCCCGGCGACACCGGGGTGATCGACCCCGTACCGCGGAAGTCCTCCCTCGACGGGCCGGGGCGCTATCTGACCCTGACCACGTGTGATCCGGAATGGGGCAGCAGCCACCGGCTGATCGCCTGGGCGCACCTCGACGCCACGCGGCCTGTGACCGACGGCAAACCGGAAGCTTTGCGCAGCTGACCCATGCGCCCCTGCCGCCCTTTAGTCTGGTGCGGTAACTGAACGGAAAGGGACGGCATGTACGGCTGGATCTGGCGGCGTCTGCCGGGCAACGCATGGGTGCGGGCAGTCATCTCGCTCGTGCTGGTGCTCGCGGCTGTCTACGTGCTGTTCCAGTACGTCTTCCCGTGGGCGGAGCCGCTGCTCCCGTTCAACGATGTGACGGTCGACGGAGCGGGGGCGGCCCGATGAGCGCGCGCATTCTCGTCGTCGACAACTACGACAGCTTTGTGTTCAACCTCGTCCAGTACCTGTACCAGCTCGGGGCGGAGTGCGAGGTCGTACGGAACGACGCCGTCGCCCTGGAGCACGCCCAGGACGGCTTCGACGGCGTGCTGCTGTCCCCCGGGCCCGGCGCCCCCGAGCAGGCGGGAGTCTGCATCGAGATGGTGCGGCACTGCGCCGCCACCGGAGTCCCCGTCTTCGGCGTGTGCCTCGGCATGCAGTCGATGGCCGTCGCGTACGGGGGCGTGGTAGATCGCGCCCCCGAGCTGCTGCACGGAAAGACCTCGCCGGTCACGCACCAGGGCAAGGGCGTCTTCGCCGGGCTGCCGTCGCCCTTCACCGCGACCCGCTACCACTCGCTGGCAGCGGAGCCCGACCGGATGCCGGACGAGCTGGAGGTCACGGCGCGCACGGCGGACGGCATCATCATGGGCGTGCGCCATCGTGAACTGGCCGTCGAGGGAGTGCAGTTCCACCCCGAGTCGGTCCTCACCGAGCACGGGCACCTGATGCTGGCCAACTGGCTCGAGCAGTGCGGCGACACCGGAGCGGTCGAGCGTTCGGCGGGGCTCGCGCCGGTGGTGGTCAAGGCCGTGGCATGACCGCCGGGCGTCCCGGGGACGAGTACGACCCCCTGACGGACCCGACGCCTCCGGACCGCAGGTGGCCGGAGCCCGCGCCGCAGGACGAGCAGGAGAGCGCTCCGTGGTTCACGCAGGGCCAGGGAGACCCGCAGCCCTGGTCCGGGGCGCAGACGAACCCACAGGCCTACTCCCGGGGCCGTGGCGCGCAGCAGCAGCCGTACGCGCAGGGCGGCGACCCGCAGCCCTACACGCCTTCCCAGGGCGCCCCAGGGGCGTACGACGGGCCGCGGCAGCCGCAGGAGTACGGCCGGTATGCCCCGGACGAGTACCCGTCGGACGCCGCGCAGACGTATGCCGAGACCTACGCGCAGGACTGGTACGGACAGCCGGAGCCCGAGCCGATACCGGTACCGGAGCCGCGACCGGCGCCTCGGTCGTTCCCCGCTCAGGCGGACGGGACCCTGCCCGCGCCGGACGACGAGACCGTCGCGCTGCGGACGTCGGACACGCGCCGCGCCTCCGAAACCCCCCTCGGCCCCGGCCGTGCCGAGCGGCGCCGGGCGGCCAAGGGACGGGGCAGAAGGCGCCCGGAGTCCGCAACCGCCTCAGCGGCGCCCTCACGTCCCCTGTCGCGCGTGGAGGCCCGCCGTGCCGCCCGTGCGGCGAAGGACAGCCCCGCGGTCATCGCCAGCCGCGCCATCGGCGAGCTGTTCATCAGCTTCGGCGTGCTGATGCTGCTGTTCGTCACCTACCAGCTCTGGTGGACCAACATCCGGGCCGGGCAGGAAGCCGGCCGGGAGACGAACAAGATCCAGGACAGCTTCGCCCAGGAGCGCAAGCCGGGCGCCTTCGAGCCGGGCCAGGGCTTCGCGATCATGTACATCCCCAAGCTGGACGTCGTCGTGCCGATCGCCGAGGGCATCAGCAAGCCCAGGGTGCTGGACCGCGGCATGGTGGGCCACTACGGCGAGGGGAAGCTCAAGACCGCGATGCCGGCGGACAAGGCGGGCAACTTCGCGGTCGCCGGCCATCGCAACACCCATGGCGAACCGTTCCGGTACATCAACCGGCTGAAGCCGGGCGATCCGATCGTCGTTGAGACGCGCGAGGCGTACTACACGTACGAGATGGCGAACATCCTTCCCCAGACGTCGCCTTCGAACATCGACGTGATCGGTCCGGTGCCGCCCGGCTCGGGCTTCGGCGGGCCCGGTCGTTACATCACCCTCACGACCTGCACGCCGGAATTCACGAGTACCTATCGAATGATCGTGTGGGGCAAGATGGTCGAGGAACGGCCGCGCAGCAAAGGCAAACCGGACGCGCTCGTAGGCTGACGACTTCAAGACGGGAACAGGTGCAGTGTCACGTGCGCGCAGCCGGATCGCCGGCGCCATCAGTGTCTTCGGCGAACTGTTGATCACTGCGGGCGTCGTGCTGGGGCTGTTCGTCGTCTACTCGCTGTGGTGGACGAACGTCATAGCGGACCGCGAGGCCTCCCGCCAGGGAGACCGGATCCGCGACGGCTGGGTGAGCAAAGGGCCGGGCGCCCTCGACACCAAGGACGGCATCGGCTTCCTCCATGTGCCCGCCATGAACAACGGCGAGGTGCTCGTGAAGAAGGGAACCGACGCCAAGGAGCTCAACAACGGTGTCGCCGGCTACTACGCCGCCCCGGTCGCGTCGGCGCTTCCCTGGGACCCCAAGGGCAACTTCACGCTGGCCGCGCACCGCGACGGCCATGGAGCGAAGTTCCACAACATCCACAAGCTGAAGGAGGGTGACCCGATCGTCTTCGAGACGCGGGACACCTGGTACGTCTACAAGGTCTACAAGAAGCTGCCGGAGACGTCGAAGTACAACGTGAAGGTGCTGCAGCCGGTCCCGAAGGAGTCGGGGAAGACCAAGCCGGGCCGCTACATCACGCTGACGACCTGCACGCCCGTCTACACCTCCGACTACCGCTACATCGTGTGGGGCGAGCTGACGCGCGAGGTGAAGGTCGACAAGGACCGCACCCTGCCGGAGGAGCTGGGCTGAAGGGCCGGAGGAACCGGCTGAGACAGCCCGTCGGACCCGGCACGGCAGAAGCCCCGGCCACCCTCGAAGGGTGCCGGGGCTTCCTGCTGTCAGGGCGCGGGGTCAGTCGCCGTCCCCGCCGCCGAAGAGCCCGCCGGCGCCGTTGTTGCCACCGCCGTTGTTCCCGTCACCACGGGTGGTCTTGACGTTGACCTGCTGGTTGGGCGCGACCGGCGTTCCGGCCGCCGGGTCCTGGACGAGGATCCGGGCGTTGCCGTCGTTCGGGCCGTCCACGCTGCCCAGCTGCAGACCCGCCTGGGCGAGAAGCTGCCTGGCCTGGTCGAGTGTCTGGCCGAACAGCTGCGGTACCTGGGTCTGCTGCTGCTGCGGGCCCTTGGAGACCTTCAGCGTGATCGTCTCGCCCTTGGCCGCCTTGCCCGTGGGGGACTGCTCGGTGACCGTGTTCAACGGCTGGTCCGAGTCGACGTCGTTGCGCACGACCTTGAAGCCGAGGGCCGTGAGCTGGGCCTGCGCATTGTCGAAGGGCTGGCCCACCACCGGCGGGACGTCCACCAGGGACTGCTCGGCGACCGTGATGGTGACCGTGGCCCCCTCCTCGGCCTGGCTTCCGCCCTTGGGGTCCTGCTTGAGCACGGTGCCGGGCTCTTCGTCCGACTCCTGCTTGGTGACCTTGACCTCGAAGCCCTTGCGGTCGAGCGCCTCCTTGGCGTTCGCCTCCGACTTCTCGGTGACGTCCGGGACCTCGATCTGGGGCGCGCCCTCGGAGAGGACGTACTGGATCGTCTCGCCCTGCTGCATGTTTCCGCTGGCCGGATCCTGGCTGCAGATGCTGCCCTTGGGCTGGTCGCAGCGCTCCGTGCCGGACTGGGTGATCGTGACGCCGGCGTTGGTCGCGAGGGTCTTGGCCTCGGCGACCTTCTTGCCCACGATCGTCGGCACCGGGATGTCGCCGGCGCCGCCCCCGTTGTCGCCGAAGACGGAGCGGCCGATCAGCACCGCGCCGACCAGTACCAGGATGCCCGCGAGCACCAGCAGGATCGTCGAGGTGTTGGACTTCTTCTGCCGACGGCGGTCCGGACGGTCGTCGTAGTCGTTGAAGCCGCCGTCGTCGGGGTTCATCGGCGGCAGCATCGACGTCTGGCCCGCCGGGTCGGCCTGCCGCAGCGCCGCGGTGGCCTGGTCGTTCGAGCCGTAGCCGTAGCCGACCGCGCCCATGGCCGCTGTCGCCGCGACCGGCTGGCCGTCGAGGCACGCCTCGATGTCGGCGCGCATCTCGTCGGCCGACTGGTAGCGGTAGTCCGGGTCCTTGACCAGGGCCCGCAGGACGATGGCGTCCATCTCGGGCGTGATCTCGGGGTCGAAGTTGCTCGGGGGCTGCGGCTCTTCCCGTACGTGCTGGTACGCCACGGCCACCGGGGAGTCGCCCACGAAGGGCGGACGCACGGTGAGCAGCTCGTAGAGCAGACAGCCGGTGGAGTACAGGTCGGAGCGCGCGTCGACCTGCTCGCCCTTGGCCTGCTCGGGCGAGAGGTACTGGGCGGTACCGATGACCGCTGCGGTCTGGGTCATCGTCATCCCGGAGTCGCCCATGGCGCGGGCGATGCCGAAGTCCATCACCTTGACCTGGCCGGTGCGCGTCAGCATGACGTTCGCCGGCTTGATGTCGCGGTGGACGATGCCGTTGCGGTGGGAGTACTCGAGGGCCTGGAGGATGCCGATGGTCATCTCCAGCGTGCGCTCCGGCAGCAGCTTTCTGCCCGAGTGCAGCAGTTCTCTGAGCGTGGAGCCGTCGACGTACTCCATGACGATGTACGGGATCGAGACCCCGTCGACGTAGTCCTCGCCGGTGTCGTACACCGCGACGATCGCCGGGTGGTTGAGCGAGGCGGCCGATTGGGCCTCACGGCGGAACCGGGCCTGGAAGGACGGATCGCGGGCGAGGTCGGCCCGCAGCGTCTTCACGGCGACGGTGCGGCCGAGCCGGGTGTCGTGGGCGAGGTAGACCTCTGCCATGCCACCGCGGCCGAGCACCGAGCCCAGTTCGTACCGGCCGCCGAGGCGACGCGGCTCTTCCATAACTGTTCCAGCCCTCTCCGTCAGTCCCGACCGCACCAGCGTGTGGTCCGGCGGTGTGCTGTTCGCGCATACGCTACCGGGCACGCCCCACCTGATCGGCCCGCGACCGCCCAGCTGATACCCGACCGGTATCGCAATGTGCAGGTATGGCGGCCGGACGTGATCCGCATCACTTCTTGCTGTCCAGTACCGCCTTCATCACAGCCTTGGCGATCGGGGCGGCGAGTCCGCCGCCGGAGATGTCGTCCCGCTTGGCCTCGCTGTCCTCGACGACGACCGCGACCGCGACGGGCGATCCGCTGTCGGTCTTGGCGTACGAGATGAACCAGGCGTAGGGGTTCTTGCTGTTGTTCTCGCCGTGCTGGGCGGTACCGGTCTTGCCGCCGACCGTCACGTTGTCGATCTTGGCGTTGCTTCCGGTGCCCTTCTCGACGACGTTCTCCATCATCTCCTGCAGGAGCTGCGCGTTCTTCTGCGAGAGCGGACGGCTCATCTCCTGCGGTTCGGTCTTCTCGATGACGTCGAGGTTGGGCGCTTCCAGCTGGTCGATCATGTACGGCTTCATCAGCTTGCCGTCGTTGGCGATCGCCGCGGTGACCATGGCCATCTGGAGGGGGGTGGTCGCCGTGTTGAACTGGCCGATGGAGGACAGCGCGTTCTGCGGCTTGTCCATGTTCTTGTCGTAGACGGAACCCGCCGCGCGCACCGGGATGTCGATCTCGGTGTTGTTGAAGCCGAACTTCTGCGCCGTCTCGACCATGCCGTCCCGGCCGACCGAGTCACCGAGCTTGGCGAACACGGAGTTGCAGGAGACCTCGAGCGCCCTGTTGAGGCTGGCGTTCTTGCAGCCGCTGGCGTGGTTGACCATCGGCGTGCGGGTGTCGGGCAGGATGTACGGCTCGGGCGTGTCCGTCGCCTCGTTGATGTCGTCGATCTTGCCGTGCTCCAGCGCGGCGGCCGCGGTGACCACCTTGAAGGTGGAGCCGGGCGGGTAGACCTCACGCAGCGCGCGGTTGAGCTTCGGCTTGTCCTTGTCCTTCTCCAGCGCGTTCCACGCCTTCTCGTCCGCGGCCCCGTAGCCGGCGAAGGTGGCGGGATCGTACGACGGGGTGGAGGCCAGCGCGAGGATCTTGCCCGTCTGCGGGTCGATGGCCGCGACGGCGCCCTTCTTGCTGCCGAGGCGCTCGTAGGCGGCCTTCTGGGCGGCGCCGTTGAGCGTGGTGACGACGTTGCCGCCCTTCTTCTTGTCGCCGGTGAACATCGCCATCGTGCGGTCGAAGAAGAGCTGGTCCGAGTTGCCCGTGAGGATGCCGTCCTCGAGCTTCTCGATCTGGTTGGCGTCGAACGCCTGCGAGGCGTACCCGGTCACCGGTGCCCACATCGGGCCGTTGACGTAGGTGCGCTTGTACGTGAAGTCGGTGTCGTTCGTCTCGACGGAGCCGGTGATGGGCTTGCCGTCCACGATGATGTTGCCGCGCTCGTTGCTGTAGCGCTCGATGAGGACGCGGCGGTTCCTGTCGTGCGTGTTGAGGTCGTCCGCCTCGACGTACTGGAGCCAGTTGGTGCGCACCAGCAGGGCGAGCACGAGAAGGCCGCAGAAGATCGCGATCCGGCGCAGGGGTTTGTTCACGGTCGGACCACCTGGGTCATCTCGGCGTCGGGGGACGGGGCGGGTGCGGGCGCCGGACGGCGGGCGGTGTCGCTGATACGGATCAGAATGGCGATCAGCGCCCAGTTGGCGATCACGGACGAACCGCCGGCCGCGACGAACGGCATGGTCATACCGGTCAGCGGGATGAGGCCCATCACACCGCCGGCGACCACGAAGACCTGGATGGCGAACGCTCCGGAGAGGCCGATCGCGAGCAGCTTGCCGAACGGGTCGCGGGCGGCGAGCGCGGTGCGCACCCCGCGCTCCACGATCAGGCCGTAGATCAGCAGGAAGGCCATCATCCCGGCGAGACCGAACTCCTCGCCGACGGTGGACAGGACGAAGTCCGAGTTGGCGGCGAAGCCGATGAGGTCGGAGTTGCCCTGCCCGAGACCGGTGCCGAGGGTGCCTCCGGCGCCGAAGGACATCAGCGCCTGACCGACCTGCTCGCTCTGCCGCCAGGTTTCGTCGGCGAACGGGTTGAGCCAGAAGTCGACGCGCTGCTGGACATGCGGCTCGAACGTGGCGACGCCGACCGCGCCGACCGCGGACATCACCAGACCGAAGACGATCCAGCTGGTGCGCTCGGTGGCGACGTACAGCATGATCACGAAGAGGCCGAAGAACAGCAGCGAGGTGCCGAGGTCGGTCTCGAAGACCAGGATCAGGATCGACATCGCCCAGACCACGAGGATCGGGCCGAGGTCACGGCCACGCGGCAGGTACAGGCCCATCACGCGGCGGCTGGCGAGCGCGAGCGCGTCGCGCTTGACCATCAGGTAGCCGGAGAAGAAGACCGCGATGATGATCTTCGCGAACTCGCCGGGCTGGATGGAGAAGGGACCGAGGCTGATCCAGATCTTCGCGCCGTTCACGGCGGGGAAGAACATCGGCAGGATCAGCAGGACCAGCGCCGCCGCCATCGAGATGTACGTGTAGCGCTGGAGGATCCGATGGTCCTTGAGGAACAGCAGGACGGCCACGAAGAGCGCGATGCCGATCGCGGAGTACATCAGCTGCTTGGGGGCGTCGGGGGAGAACGATCCGAAGAGGTTCTCCGCGCGCTGGATCAGCCGTGGCGACTGGTCCAGCCTCCAGATGATCACCAGACCGAGGCCGTTGAGCAGTGTCGCCAGCGGCAGCAGCAGCGGGTCGGCGTACTTGGCGAACTTGCGCACCACGATGTGGCCCACGCCGGCGAGGAGGCCGAGCCCGAGCCCGTATCCGACCATCCCCGTGGGCAGTTCGCCGTCCATGGCGAGGCCCACGTTGATGTAGGCGAACACGGGGATGACGACCGCGAAGGCGAGCAGCATCAGCTCGGTGTTGCGGCGGCTCGGTGCTTCGATCGCGCCGATCGTGGTGGTGTTGGTGACAACGCTCATGGTGGAGAAGGCCCCCTACGGCCGATTACTGCTTACCGCAGTTCGAGGCCAGCTTCTGCTCCTCCTCCGAGAGGGTGGGGCCCGGAGTGGGAGTAGGTGCGGTCGGCTTGGTCTTGGCGTTCTGGGTAGCGGGCTTGCCGGTGGTGCCACCGGCCTGGCCCTCGCCGGGCGGCGGAGTGCTCGCGCGGTCGGCGGCCTCGCGGCGCTGCTCCTCCTTCTTGCAGGCCGAGGCCTGCGCGGCGAGCTCGTCGATCTTCGCGCGGGCCCTGCCCAGGCTGTCCTGCGTGATCGTGCCCTCCACCTGCTTGCGCTGGTACGGCGGGAGGTACTTGAGTTCGATCTCGGGGTGGTTCGTCTGCACCTTCGAGAGCGAGACCCACGCCAGGTCCTGGCTGATGCCCTGGTAGAGCGCGACGTGCGAATCCTTGGAGCCGACGAAGTACTGGGTCTGCGTCCAGCGGTACCCGCCGTACAGACCGCCTCCGACGACCGCCAGGGCGAGCACGATGTAGAACGATCTCTTCAGCCACTTGCGGCCGCCGGGCTTGACGAAGTCGTCGTCGGTGTAGGCGCCGAAGCTGCCGTCGGACGGTCCGCCGTACCCCATGCCGTCGCCGCTTCCGGGCGGGCCGAAGCTGCCGTTCGCCTGCGGCGGTACAGGGCGGCCGAGGCCCGCCGCACGGCCGGCCGGGGTCTCCATGGCGCCGCCGTCGTTCAGCTGCAGCTGGTTCTCGGCGACCGCGCCGACCACGACCGGGGTGTCGTTGAGCTGCCCGGCCAGGGTGTCGTTGGAGTCGGTGTCGAGGACGTCCGCGACGATGCAGGTGATGTTGTCCGGGCCGCCGCCGCGCAGAGCGAGCTGAATCAGGTCCTGGACGGTCTCCTGCGGGCCCTGGTAGCTGGCGAGGGTCTCTTCCATCGTCTGGTGGGAGACGACGCCGGAGAGGCCGTCGGAGCAGATCAGGTAGCGGTCGCCCGCGCGGACCTCGCGGATCGACAGATCGGGCTCGACATGGTCACCGCTGCCCAGCGCGCGCATCAGCAGCGAGCGCTGCGGGTGCGTGGTGGCCTCCTCCTCGGTGATGCGGCCCTCGTCGACCAGGCGCTGCACCCACGTGTGGTCCTGCGTGATCTGGGTCAGCACGCCGTCGCGGAGCAGATAGGCACGGGAGTCGCCGACGTGCACCAGACCGAGCCGCTGGCCCGTCCAGAGCAGGGCGGTGAGCGTGGTGCCCATGCCTTCGAGCTGGGGGTCCTCCTCGACCATGAGCCGCAGCTGCTCGTTGGCGCGCTGCACGGCCGTGCCGAGGGAGGTGAGGATGTCCGAGCCGGGCACGTCGTCGTCAAGGGTGACGAGGGTGGAGATGACCTCGGACGAGGCGACCTCACCGGCGGCCTGGCCGCCCATGCCGTCGGCGATGGCCAGCAGACGCGGACCGGCGTAGCCGGAGTCCTCGTTGCCCTCGCGGATCATGCCTTTGTGAGACCCGGCGGCGAAACGCAGAGACAGACTCATGCGCACCTCGCCCGTCGGCTCGGGGTACAGCCGGTCTCGAGCCACACTGCCCACCCTCCGGTCGGGAGCCCGTCCCGGTCCGCTGTCGGGACCGCTGCGGCTCGCTCGCTCCGCTCGCGCGCTGTCATTGTCCTACTACTTCCGCAGCTCGATGACGGTCTTGCCGATGCGGATCGGCGCGCCCAGCGGAATCGGTGTCGGGGTGGTGAGTCGGGTCCGGTCGAGATATGTGCCGTTGGTGGACCCGAGATCCTCGACGATCCACTGGCCGTCACGGTCCGGGTAGATCCTGGCATGCCTGCTGGACGCGTAGTCGTCGTCCAGCACGATCGTTGAATCGTGCGCACGGCCCAGGGTGATGGTCTGGCCCTGCAGCGCCACGGTGGTGCCCGTGAGGGTCCCCTCGGACACGACCAGCTTGGTGGGCGCCCCGCGCCGCTGGCGGTTGTTCGACTGCTGCTGCCGCTGCTGGGGCGGCGCGGCGGTCTGGCGCGTCTGCTGAGGGCGCGCGTCGGCATTGCGGCGTGAGCCGCGCTGCGTGACGCGCGTACCGAACAGGTCGCTGCGAATGACCTGTACGGCCACGATGACGAACAGCCACAGAACAGCCAGGAAACCTAGCCGCATGACCGTCAGGGTCAGCTCTGACATTGCCCCCGCTTCACCCTTCGGCTTGCCGGTAAACGATGGTGGTGCTGCCCACGACGATCCGCGAGCCGTCGCGGAGCGTAGCGCGGGTGGTGTGCTGCCCGTCTACCACGATGCCGTTGGTAGACCCGAGATCCTGGATCGTCGAGGGCGTTCCGGTCCGGATCTCACAGTGCCGGCGCGATACGCCGGGGTCGTCGATCCGCACATCGGCGTCGGTGCTGCGACCCAGCACCAGCGTCGGGCGGGAGATCTGATGGCGTGTGCCATTGATCTCGATCCAACGTCGTACTTGCGTGCTCGGCATCGGCCCGGGGGCCCCTGCCGGACGACGGTCCCCCACGGGTGCGGGACCGGGGCGGCCGGCGCCCGGCGGGGGCGCGGCCGGCATGGGAGGCGCTCCCATGGGAGCGGGGCCCGGGTAGCCGTAGCCGCCGCGCGGCTGGGCGGGACCGGGACCGGCCGGAGCGCGCTCGGGTGACTGTGACGTACTCGACGCGAGGGTCCGGCTGCGCACGCGGTACAGACCCGTGTCGAGGTCGTCCGCCTTCTCCAGGTGGACCTTGATGGGGCCCATGAAGGTGTAGCGCTGCTGCTTGGCGTAGTCGCGGACCAGGCCCGCGAGCTCGTCGCCGAGCTGGCCGGAGTACGGGCTCAGGCGCTCGAAGTCGGGCGGGCTGAGCTCGACGATGAAATCATTGGGGACGACGGTCCGCTCGCGGTTCCAGATCGTCGCGTTGTTGTCGCACTCCCGCTGGAGAGCGCCGGCGATCTCGACGGGCTGGACCTCGGACTTGAACACCTTGGCGAAGGTGCCGTTGACCAGACCTTCGAGTCGCTGCTCGAACTTCTTCAGGACTCCCATGAGGCACCTCCTCCGTCGTTGCCGTCCTGGTACTGCTTACTGATCGTATCCACGCGTCGGGAAATCGGCTGGTTCCCCTTGTCTGCCCCGTCGATGAGTGTCACCTCTCACACGGATCGTAGAGGCGGCCTCATGACAGTGTCCCGCACGCGGGGTGCGCCGAGGAGGAGTGGGGTTGGCCGCCCTCGGTTCCCTGTTCCCCCGACCGCTGTGCCAAACAATCGGATGTGAATCCACCCTGTGCACCGTGCTAATCTTCTGCATGTCGCCAGGGGGACACACCGAGCAGGTGAGACGCCGAACGACAGCACCCAATGCGCGGGTGGCGGAATAGGCAGACGCGCTGGATTCAGGTTCCAGTGCCCGAAAGGGCGTGGGGGTTCAACTCCCCCCTCGCGCACACAGAGACAAGGGTCTCATCCGGACGAAGGTCCTGATGAGACCCCTTGTCGTTGACCCGGGCCGCGCCGGTGGTCAACCTCACGAGGGCGTCGGCTCCTGGATGATCTTCAGGTGCTCCCCTTCGCGGCCCGGAAGCGGCGCAGCCGCAGGCTGTTGCCGACGACGAACACGGACGAGAACGCCATCGCCGCTCCGGCGATCATCGGGTTGAGCAGTCCGGCCGCGGCGAGCGGCAGGGCGGCGACGTTGTAGGCGAAGGCCCAGAACAGGTTGGACCTGATCGTGCCGAGCGTCTTGCGGGACAGCCGGATGGCGTCCGCAGCCGCCCGCAGGTCGCCGCGTACGAGAGTGAGGTCGCCGGCCTCGATGGCCGCGTCGGTGCCGGTGCCCATCGCCAGGCCGAGATCGGCCTGGGCGAGGGCGGCTGCGTCGTTGACGCCGTCGCCGACCATGGCGACCGTCCGTCCCTCGCCCTGCAGCCTCTTCACGACGTCGACCTTGTCCTCGGGCATGACTTCGGCGATCACCTCGTCGATGCCGGTCTCGGCGGCGACCGATGCGGCGACGGCCCGGTTGTCCCCGGTCAGCAGGATGGGGGCGAGTCCGAGGGCGCGCAGCCGGGAGACGGCTTCCGCGCTGGTGTCCTTGACCGCGTCCGCCACTTCGAGAACCGCGCGGGCCTCCCCGTCCCAGGCGACCACGATCGCCGTACGTCCGGCCGCCTCGGCTTCCGCCCGGGCCCGCTCCAGCCCGCCGGGCAGGACGATCGCCCACTCGGTGAGCAACTTCTCACGGCCCACCAGGACGGCGTGGCCTTCGACGACGCCCTGGACTCCCAGGCCGGCGATGCCGGCGAAGTCCTCCGGGACGGGCAGCGCGCCGATGCGCTCGGCCGCTCCGGCCGCCACCGCCCGGGCGACGGGGTGCTCGGAGGCGTGCTCCAGCGCACCCGCGAGGCGCAGCACGTCGGACGCGTCGGTGCCCTCGGCGGTGTGCACCGCGAGCAGCGTCATCGTGCCGGTGGTCACCGTGCCGGTCTTGTCCAGGACGATGGTGTCGACCTCGCGCGTGCTCTCCAGGACCTCGGGGCCCTTGATGAGGATGCCGAGCTGGGCGCCGCGGCCGGTGCCGACCAGGAGTGCCGTCGGTGTGGCGAGCCCGAGGGCGCAGGGGCAGGCGATGATCAGTACGGCGACGGCAGCGGTGAAGGCGGCGGTCAGGCCCGCGCCGGTGCCGAGCCAGAAGCCGAGTGTGCCGAGCGCCAGCGCGATCACGACCGGGACGAAGACGGCGGAGATCCTGTCGGCGAGGCGCTGGGCGGCGGCCTTGCCGTTCTGCGCGTCCTCCACGAGCTCGGCCATCCGGGCCAGTTGGGTGTCGGCACCGATCCGGGTGGCCTCGACGACCAGGCGCCCGCCCGCGTTCACGGTCGCCCCGGTGACGGCGTCGCCGACGCCGACCTCCACGGGTACGGACTCACCGGTCAGCATGGAGGCGTCGACGGCCGATGAGCCCTCCACCACACTGCCGTCGGTGGCGATCTTCTCGCCGGGCCGGACGAGGAAGCGGTCACCGGCCCGCAGTTCCCCGGTCGGGATCAGCACCTCCCGGCCGTCGCGCAGCACGGTGACTTCCTTCGCCCCCAGCTCCAGCAGGGCCCGCAGGGCCGCACCCGCCTTGCGCTTGGACCGGGCCTCGAAATAGCGGCCGGCCAGGATGAACGCGGTCACTCCGGCGGCGGCCTCCAGGTAGATGTTCCCGGCGCCGTCGCTGCGGCCGATGGTGAACTCGAAGGGATGGGTCATCCCGGGCGTGCCGGCCGTTCCGAAGAACAGCGCCCACAACGACCAGAGGAACGCGGCCGACGTGCCGACGGAGATGAGGGTGTCCATGGTCGCCGCGCCGTGCCGCGCATTGGTGAACGCCGCACGGTGGAACGGCCAGGCCGCGTACGTCACCACCGGTGCGGCCAGCGTCAGGGAGAGCCACTGCCAGTACTCGATCTGCAGCGCCGGGATCATGGCCATCGCGATCACGGGAAGAGCGAGGACGACGGCGGTGATCAGGCGCCGGCGCAGCGGCAGCAGCTCGTCCGTCGTCGGCGCGCCGTCGCCGTCGCTGCGGGTTCCGGTACGCGGCGGGGCCGTCTCGGCGGCCGTGTAGCCGGTGGCCTGCACGGTGGCGATCAGATCCCGGACGGAGACGTCGTCGCGATGGCTGATCTTCGCCTTTTCGGTGGCGTAGTTGACGGTGGCCTCGACGCCGTCCATGCGGTTGAGCTTCTTCTCGATCCGGGCGGCGCATGAGGCGCAGGTCATGCCGCCGATGGCCAGTTCGACTTCGGTGGCGTCGGGGACCGTGGTGGTCATCACCGCTCCTCAGGCTGACGAGTAAATACCCCTTGGGGGTATAGTGACCAGGTCAGATATACCCCCTCCCCGTATTTTTGGCAAATGCCTCGCGAGCCTTTGCAGATACCCCCTAGGGGTATAGGGTGGATGGCCTGAACCCTCTCGGGGGCACACCGCAGAAGGAGCGTCATGCACACCGTCGTGAAGATCACCGCGTACAGCGCCGCTCTCGCGGCGTCCTTCGGAGCCGCCTACGGCCTCGGAAATGTCGTCGGCCCGGTCGCCTCCGACCCCGAGCCCGCCGCGCACTCCGGCCACGCCGAGGACACGGCCCCCGACCCCGGCGGCGGCCACGCCGACCCAGTCGCCGGCGGACTGCAGATCTCCGATGCCGGATACCGCCTCGACCTCAAGACGCCCACGGTGAAGGCGGGCCGGACCAGCGAACTGCGGTTCGCCATCCATGACCGGAACGGGCGTCAGGTCACCGCCTACCAGCGTGAGCACGAGAAGGAACTCCACCTGATCGTCGCCTCACGCGACCTGGTCACCTACCGGCATCTGCACCCGTCCCGCGCCGCCGACGGCACCTGGTCCATCCCGCTCAGCCTCCCCGCCGCCGGTTCCTACCGGGTCTTCGCCGACTTCACCCCGGCCGCCAAGGGGGCGAAGAACCTCACCCTCGGCGCCGACCTCGCAGCCGCCGGCCACTTCAAGGCTGCCGAGATGCCCAAGCCCTCGCGTACGGCGACCGTCGACGGCTACACCGTCACGCTCAACGGGACCCTGCGGCCCGGCAAGGCGGGCGAACTCACCCTGAACGTCACCCGTGCAGGCCGCCCGGTCACCGATCTCCAGCCCTACCTCGGCGCCTACGGCCACCTCGTCGCGCTGCGTTCCGGAGACCTCGCCTACCTGCACGTCCACCCCAACGGGGAGCCGGGCGACGGCACCACCGCGCCCGGGCCGGGGATCTCCTTCACCGCCACCGCGCCCAGCACCGGCACCTACCGCCTCTTCCTCGACTTCCTGCACGAGGGAAAGGTCCGCACGGCCGCCTTCACGGTCAAGGCCGGGGCGGTCGGGGAGCCCGCACACCAGGAAACCGTGCCTGCCGAGACGGAAGGTCACCAGCACTGAGCCCCGGCAGAGCCCTCGGAGGCCCGGTGGCAGGTCACGGTCGTGCCGGTGGTTCCGTGCCGCCCATGTCGAGCCGGAAGGGCGGGTAGCTGTCCGTCATCAGGCCGGCGTAGGCGGTGACCCGTATGACCCAGCGGTCGAGCCCGATGATCAGGTCGAAGAGGTCTCTCGGGTACTTCTCGGTGAAGGCGAGGATGACGGCGGCGATGACGGCCAGCACGTTGATCAGCCCGCCGCACCACCAGCCGGCCTGGGCGCTGCCGGTGAAGAACGCGATCACGATGTACTGCGGGATCGCCAGCAGCCACCACTTCACCAGGACGAGCCCGCGCGAGAGGCGCTGCGGGTAGGCGATGTCCAGGCGGGCCGGATAGCCGGGTTCCGCGCCGAGGCTGAAGGGCGGGTAACGGTCCGTGCCGAGCCCTGCGTAGCCGTAGTACGACACGCGCCAGGTCCAGCGCAGGACACCGAGGTTGAAGTCGAACAGCGGGCGGGGGTAGCGCTCGGTGAACAGGATGGCGAAGAACGCCACGACGCTGACAAGCAGGAAGCCGATCCACAGGAAGAACAGCACGATGTAGTGCGGGATCAGCAGTAGCCACTTCACCAGCCACAGCCAGCGCGAAAGTGGCGCTTCCAGGACTGCCTCCACTCTGACGGGTTCGTATGAGGCAGGAGTCGTGGTCATGACTCTCAGCTCCGTTCGCATCCGTTCGCGGCTGCCCCCGCATCCAGTCTGTTCCTGCGCCGGAG
The DNA here is from genome assembly GCA_963836215.1 of uncultured Actinomycetota bacterium. Taxonomy (GTDB): domain Bacteria; phylum Actinomycetota; class Actinomycetes; order Streptomycetales; family Streptomycetaceae; genus Streptomyces. The sequence goes on along the minus strand of CAWIIU010000004.1, from coordinate 1,030,422 downwards.
CGGGCGCACGAGCAGGACGAATCCCCAGCGGAAAATACGGGCAGGGGGTATCAGAAGTCCTGGGCCGGCCAGTCCAGCAGGCGGGCCCCGATCACCGCGGTCTGCAGCGTGTAGCGGTGCATCGGGTCGGCAGGGTGGGAGCCGGTGAGCTGGTGGATGCGCTCGAGCCGGTAGGTGAGGGCGCGGACGCTGAGGGACAGGCGCCTCGCCGCCTCGGCCGCCACGCAGTCGGAGTCGAATACGCGATCAGGGTGTCGAGGGGCGGCCGGGCTCCGCCGCGGGCGCTCTGCAGCGGTCCCAGCGTGCTGCGGACCAGGTCGACCAAGGCCTGCCGGTCGCGGGCGAGGACGGGGAAGACCAGCAGGTCGGCGGCGCGCAGCACCGGCTCGTCCATCTCCATCCGCAGGGCGAGATCGAGGGTGCCCAGGGCTTCCTCGTACGAGTGGAAGATGCCACCGGCGCCGGGCTGGGCGCGGCCGATCGCGACCCGGCCGCCGTCGGTGGCAGCGTGCGCCTGCTTGGCGAAGTGGGTGAGGACATCGTCCTGGTCTCCCGGGGCGACGCAGACGAGCCGGCCGTCCTTGGTGGCGATCAGGATCCTGCGATTGCCGAAGCGGCCGCTGAGGGCATAGTCGACCCGCCGGGTGACCGGGTGGGTGTCGTCGTACTCCTCGCGGCCTTCGGCCACCGCCACGGCGTGGGCATGGGCCAGGACCAGTCCGAATCGCTCGGCTCGTTCGGCGAGGCGGCCCAGATCGCTGCGGCCGTGCAGAAGGTCGTCGATGAACTCGCGCCGGTCCGCAGCCTCTTGGCGCACGGCGTCGCGCTGCGCCCGCTCATAACTCTCGGCGAAGGCATCGACGGCCTGCTCGACCGCGGCGAGAACCTGGTCGGCGCCGGACGTCGCCGCATGCGCCACGGGCCAATGGGCGCGGGTGGCCGACAGATGCGCGGCGACCAGAGTGCGCAGCGCGATGCCGGACTCGGCGGCCTCCTCGCCGAGCGTGCGACGGGTCGTCAGCTCCGTACGGGTCAGGCGGCGTCCGGTGGCGGCGACCTCGGACAGAAGGCGGGTGTAGCCGCTGAGAAAGTCCTCGGGAACCTGCCGCCCTGCCATTCGGTCTCCCCACCTCGATGCCCCGGCGTCCTGGTGACGCACAGATGCCGAGAGGGCCTCCGGCGGTCCGCGGCCTGCCCGGACGCCTTCCACCCCCGCATTCCCCGGCATCAAAGGAGCGTAATAATTGCCGGAATCCGGCAATGATTCCAGATGCGTCTGTGTGAGACCATCCGCCCTACCAGGAGGTTGGCCGCGATCAGGGGAGGCGCACATGAACGTGTTTCTCGGTCTCGGCATTGCGGGGATCTTGATGCTCGCGCTCACGCTGGTCTTCGACGGGGTCCTCGAAGGGTTCCTCGACGGGGTGATGGACGGGCTCCTCGACGGACTGCTGTCGCTCCCGGTCGTCGCGGGATTCGTCTCCATGTTCGGCTTCAGCGGCGCAATCGTGCTGGGCAGCACCGGCCTCGGCGCTGTCGTCGCCATCCCGGTCGGTGTGGTGGCGGGCATGGTGGCCGGCTGGCTGACATGGAAGCTGAGCCGGGCCCTGATGCGGGATCAGACAACCGTCACCCCACGGGCCGACGATCTCATCGGCACCTCGGGATCCGTCGTCACCGCCATTCCGGCGGACGGCTACGGCGAGGTGCTGGTGCACCTCGCGGGCCAGCCCGTGAAGTACGCGGCCAAGAGCGCCGCACCTGTCCAGCGGGGCGCCGAGATCTGGGTGGAGGCGGCCCTGTCGTCCACCTCGGTCACGGTCCGTCCTGTCACACGCTGACCGACCCACGCACCGGTCGCTGTCCGCTCCGCACCCCAGTCCGTTCAGCTCATTCGATCTGCCGTCCGCGGGTGGCAGGGGGGATCACTCATGAGTCCAGTCGTCTTCGCAGTACTGGGAGTTGTCGTACTCCTCGTCCTGCTGGCCCTCGTCGTCATCACGCGCTACAAGGTCGCAGGGCCCAGCGAGGCCTTCATCATCACCGGCCGGCGCGGCAAGAAGTCCACCGACCCGGAGACGGGGCGCATCAGCATCGACAACAGCGGCCAGAAGGTCGTCGTCGGCGGTGGTGTCTTCGTCGTGCCGTTCGTGCAGCAGAAGTTCACCCTGGACCTCTCCAGCCGGCACATTCCCGTGGCGGTGCGCGGCGCCGTCACGCTGCGCGGGGTCAAGGCGAACCTCGAGGGTGTCGCGATCGTCAAGGTCGGCGGCAACGAGGACGCCATCAGGGCCGCTGCCCAGCGCTTCCTGCAGCAGCAGGACGGCATCGTCGGCTTCACCCAGGAAGTGCTCTCGGGCGCGCTGCGCGCCATCGTGGGCCGGATGTCCGTCGAGGACATCATCCGGGACCGGGCCGCGTTCGCCGGCCAGGTCGCCGAGGAGGCGGAGGCCAGCCTGTCCGGGCAGGGCCTGGTCCTCGACGCCTTCCAGATCCAGGACATCACCACCGAGGGCTCCTACCTGGAGGACCTCGGGCGCCCCGAGGCGGCCCGCGCCAAGCAGGAGGCCGACATCGCCGAGGCGATCGCCAAGCGCGCCTCCGAGCAGGCCCGGCTGAAGGCCGCCGAGGAGATCGCCGTCGCCGAACGGGCCTTCTACCTCAAGCAGGCCGAGATCCGCGTCGAGACCGAGGCGGCCGCCGCCAAGGCCAACGCCGCGGGTCCGCTCGCCGAAGCCGCCCGCCAGCAGGAAGTCCTCGCCGAGCAGGAGAAGGTGGCCGAACGCCAGGCCGCGCTGACCGACCGGCAGCTCGACACCCAGGTCCGCAAGCCCGCCGACGCCGCCCGGTACCAGGCCGAGCAGGAGGCCGAGGCCCGTCGGATCGCGCAGGTCAAGGAGGCCGAGGCGGACGCCCAGCGGTCCCGGCTGACCGGTGAGGGCGAGAAGCTGCACCGCGCGGCGCTGGCCGAAGCGGTCCGCATCGAGGGCGAGGCGGAAGCCGCCGCCATCGCCGCGAAGGGTTCCGCCGAGGCGGAGGCGATGCAGAAGAAGGCCGACGCCTTCGCGCAGTACGGGGACGCGGCCGTGCTCCAGATGCTGGTCGAGGTGCTCCCGCAGGTCGTCGCCAAGGCGGCCGAGCCGCTCAGCGCGATCGACAAGATGACGGTCATCTCGACCGACGGCGCGAGCCAGTTGTCCCGGACGGTCGCGGACAACGTCGCTCAGGGGATGGAACTGCTCAACTCCACCACCGGCGTCGACCTGGCCGAGCTGCTCAAGGGCATCACCGGGGGCCGCGGGGGCACGGATCCGGCCCCGGAGGCCGCGGCGCACAACGGAAAGATCGAGATCGCGTGACGACGTCCGGCAGCGTGTGACGACGGCCGGAGCGCCGGGATGACGGACGGAGCCTCGGGACCATGGCTGCGCCACTGGGTGACGCCACGGCCCCGAGGCCCCGCCGTCGTCGGCCGGCGGCGCCGCCGACGTTCCGGCGATTCGGGGCGCCGTGGTGCGGGACGGCCTCCGGGCAGGGGAGTCTTGGCACCGTGTCATCACTTCCTCAGCAGGCCCAACCAGCCGTACCAGCAGGGCAGATGATTGTCTGCGGCGACGACGCGCTGGCCACCCGTCTTGCCGCCGAACTGCACGAGGTCTACGGAGAGCGGGTGACGCTCGTCGTGCCTCCGGCCCTGTCGTCCGCGAACAGACCGTCGTCGGCGACGACGAACCGCATCCGTGCCTCCGCGCTCTTCGGGCGGGTCTCCGCCGCGATGAACCGGCCGGGCGGCGCCGACGAGACCGGTTCCAGCGGTGAGTTCCTGCTGCCGGTGAGGGAGGCGGAGGCCTCCGAGCCGTCCGAGGAGGCGCTGCGGCAGGCCGGAGCGGAACGGGCCGCGGCACTGGCCCTCGTCTACGACGACGACGAGACCAACATCAGGGCCGCGCTGGCCGCCCGGCGGCTCAACCCGCGGCTTCGGCTGGTGATCCGGCTCTACAACCGCAAACTCGGCCAGTACCTGGAGGCGCTGCTCGACCAGGCGGCGTTCGTCGCCATGCCCGGCCGGGACGCGGCCGAGCTGGACGCCTCCACCACCGTGCTGTCCGACGCGGACACGGCCGCACCGGCGCTGGCGGCCACCGCGGTGGCCGGTACGAGCAAGGTCGTCCAGGCGGACGGGCTGCTGCTGCGGGCCGTGGAGCGCACGCCGCCGGTGCGCGGCGGTGCGCCCGACGCCGGGCTGTGCACGCTCGCCCTCCTGTCGTCCACCACCAACGACCCCGCCGGCGCGGAGGGTTCGGACGTCAGTGGGCCGGACGGTCCGCTGCTGCTGCCGGACGCCACCACGGTCTCGAGCGCCACCGGCCGTGGCACGGTGGTGCTGGAGGCCGTGTCGTACGCGGGGCCGCCTGCGCCGCGCCTGGCGAGCCGGGGCGCGCCGCTCAGCGAGATCTTCTCGCGCCGTCTGCGCTGGGCTCTTGCGGGAGGGGCCGCGGCCGTGGTGGCCCTGGCCATCGCTTCCTGGGTCGTCACGGGGGACCATCCGCTGCACGCCGTCTACCTGACGCTTCTCGATCTCTTCGCCATCGGGGACCCGGCCGTCGGCGAACCCACGGGCCGCCAGGTGCTCCAACTCCTGTCCGGGCTGGTGGGGCTGGCGCTGCTGCCCGTGCTCGTGGCCGGGGCACTGGAAGCCCTGGGGGCGTTCCGAGGAGCCGCTGCACTGCGGCGTCCCCCGCGCGGACTGTCGGGGCACGTCGTGCTGCTCGGGCTCGGCAAGATCGGCACCCGCGTACTGGCCCAGCTGCGTGAGCTGGACATCCCGGTGGTGTGTGTGGAGGAGGACCCCGAGGCGCGGGGAATCCCCCTCGCACGCCGGCTGCGCGTCCCGGTGGTCCTGGGCGACGTCACCCAGGAGGGTGTGCTGGAGGCTGCCAAGGTCCATCGGGCCCACGCACTGCTCTCGTTGACCAGCATCGACACCACCAATCTGGAGGCGGCGCTCTACGCCCGCACGGTGAAGCCGGATCTGCAGGCGGTGCTGCGGCTGTACGACGACGACTTCGCCACCGCGGTGTACCGGACCCTGCGCATGGCGCATCCAGGAGCCCTCACCCGAAGCCGCAGCGTCTCGACACTGGCCGCTCCCGCGTTCGCGGGCGCGATGATGGGGCGCCAGATCCTCGGGGCCATCCCGGTGGAGCGCAAGGTGCTGCTGTTCGCCGCTCTCGACGTGGGCGTGCACCCGCAGTTCGAGGGCCGTACGGTCGCCGAGGCGTTCCGGCCCGGCTCCTGGCGCGTGATCGCGCTGGACACGGCAGAACCCGCCGACCGCCGTTCCGATCTGGGCGCTCGGCCCGAGGGCGATGAACCGGCGGCCGCCCGGCTGCTCTGGGACCTGCCACCCGGCTACCTGCTGAGCCGTGAGGACCGTGTCGTTGTCGCGGCCACGCGTCGGGGACTGGCCGAACTCCTCGGGCGGCGGCCCGAATCGAGGCCGAGCCGACGCTGAAACCATCGTGGTGAGAGGCCTCGCGACGTTCGTCGCGCGGTGCCGCGACCAAAGTGGGCCGTGTCCGGAGCGCCGGGTTCTCTATGGTGCCGTCGTGAACGCGTCATCGAAGATACGGACCCGGGTCCGGCAGGGATGGGCCTGGCTGGCCCCGCCCGAGCTGTGGTCACGGCGGCGGACGGCCGGCGAGATGGTGCTCGCCGTGGTGCTCGGCATCATGTCCGCCGCGGCCGAGGACCTGATGGGCAGTGACGGGCCGAGACTGCTCGCCGTATGGGCAGCCGCCGCGGTGATCTCGCTGCTGAGACGGCGGATTCCCGCACCCGTGCTGTTGGCGACCGCGTTGCTGGCGCCACTGGTGAGCGGCTTCGCGCCCGTACTGCTGGTCGTCGGGTGGTCGGCCGGGCGCAGGATCATGGGCGCCGGCCCGGCAATGGCCGCGTTCACCGCCGCGTACGTCCTCTTCACCGGAACCACCCTGGTGGACAGCTGGTCGCACGAGTCGGCGCTGACTCTGGTGCTGCTGGCCACGCTCTACTACCTGGCGACCACCCTTGTCCCCGGACTGGCGAGCAGATACTGGACCCAGCGCCGGACGCTGCTGCACGCCCTCCAGGAGCGCAATGACCAGCTGTTGCGGGAACGCGCGATGGTCGTGGGGCAGGCTCGGCTTCTCGAACGCCAGCGCATAGCCCAGGACATGCACGACAGCCTCGGGCATCAGCTGGCACTCATCTCGGTGCACACCGGAGCGCTGGAGGTGGACCCCGCGCTCACGTCGCAGCAGCGTGAGGCAGTGGGGGTGCTGCGGAACGCCTCCGTGACCGCGATGCACGAGCTGCGCGAGGTCGTCGGCATTCTGCGGGACGGCGTCGAGGCGCCGCTCGCTCCGGTGGACGAGTCAGGACGCGCCGCGCGCGGGACCGCGGGCATCGAGGCGCTCGTTGCAGCGGCCCGGGCCGCGGGCAACGCGGTGGAGCTACGGCGCGTGGGCGAGGTGCGCCCGTTGGCCGCGGCGGCAGACCATGCTTCCTACCGGATCGTGCAGGAGTCGCTGACCAACGCGTACAAGCACGCTCCCGGCGCGCCGATCGATGTCGAGTTGAGGTACGAGCCCGACTCCTTCGTCGTCGAGATCGTCAGCGGACCCGCGGAGGCGTCCGGCGGCGGCGAGGTCGTCAGCGGTGGCCAGGGACTGACGGGCTTGCGGGAGCGGGCGCGGCTGGTGGGCGGGATCGTCCACGCCGGCACGGCCGACGGCGGGGGATTCAGGGTGGCTGGGGTGCTTCCGTACGGCGTGGTGGAGGCAGGTCCGCTGGTCACGGCCGAGGACGACTTCCACCAGCAGTCGCGGAGGGCCGTCTATGACGACGGGATCCCGGTGATGGACTGGAGCGTCGCGGAGCGGCTGCCCGCGCAGTCCTGGCCGCTGCCCGCGACGGCCGGTCATACGAGGAGCAGAAGCAGCGGCTTCGCCATAGGGTGCGGAGTCGTTCTGGCGGCACTGCTGGTCCTGGGCGCGGCAGCGGTCTTCGGGCTGTTCTTCCTGGTGGGATCGATGAACGAGGGGATGATCGACCCGGCGGAGTTCCGGCACGCAAAGATCGGGGCGGACGAGGACGAGATCCGTGACCGGCTGCCGCCGGGTGACACGATCATGACGGGCGGACTGCGCGGCAAGGGTCCCGAGGAGCCCGAGGGCTCCGAGTGCCTGGTGCTGATGTCCTCGGAGGTGGGGGAGAGCATCGAGACCGAGCCGGTGTTCCGCTTCTGCTTCAAGGACGGCAAGCTGATCGAGAAGAAGGCGTACGAGGTCAGTCGGTAGGCCGTCTTCGGTGTCGGCCGGTGGATACGGGTGGGTGTGAGGGTGGACGGGATGGGGCCGACGGGGCTTCCTGGCACGCCGATCCGGGTGGTCATCGCCGATGACGAGCCGCTCATCAGGGCCGGGATCCGAATGATCCTCACCTCGGACCGGGGGATCGAGGTTGTGGCCGAGGCGGCGAACGGCCGTGAGGCGGTCGACCTGGCGCGGTCGCACAGTGCCGACGTGGTGCTGCTCGACATCCAGATGCCGGTGATGGACGGTCTGACGGCGGTGGGGGAGCTGCGCAGAGCGGTCCCCGCGGCGCGCGTGATCGTGCTGACGACCTTCGGTGAACGGGAGAACGTCCTGAGAACACTGGAATCCGGCGGCGCCGGATTCCTGCTCAAGGACACCGCGCCCGCGGAGCTGATCGCAGCCGTGCGGGCCGCGGCCGCGGGTGACGCGTACCTCTCCCCCGGTGCGACGCGGCATGTGGTCGATCAACTGGCCACTGGGCGGGCTGCGATGCGCAACGAGGAGGCGCGGGCTCGGGTGGCGGGCTTGAGCGCGCGTGAGGGTGAGGTGTTGGCGCTGCTGGGCGAAGGGCTTTCCAACGCCGACGCGGGCAAACGGCTGCACATGAGCGAGGCCACCGTGAAGACGTATGTGAGTCGCATTCTGGCGAAACTGGAGTGCGACAACCGTGTGCAGGCGGCCTTGCTGGCGCGAGACGCCGGCCTCGGGGCGTGACGCGGGGCCTGGGCGTGAAGGCCGAGGCGGGCCTGTTTCACGTGAAACATCCGCCGTGCGCGTGAATTTCCGCCGTGCCTGTTTCACGTGAAACGCCCGCAGGTGGTGGTGGGCCTGCGGGCGTTCACGGTCGTCGCTGCGCCCCGGGGGTGATCAGGCGGCGAAGCGGGCGGCGAGTGCCTTGCCCTTCTGGGCGGCGTCGTCCAGCGCCTTGCTCTTGGAGGCGTCGGCGAGAGGGATGAGCTCTGCCATCTCGGGCTTGGAACGGGCCAGAGTCAGCTCCGGGACGATGAAGTCGACGGTCAGGCCGAGCATGCCGGTGAGCACCTTCGCCAAGTAGTTCTGCACGAACTCGAAGTCCTCGCGCGGGGCCCCCGGGGCGTAGGAGCCGCCGCGGCTGGCGACCACGGTCACGGGAGTGCCGGCCACTGGACCGTCGGGCTGCCCGGCGTTGTGGCCGACGATGATCACCTGGTCGAGCCATGCCTTGAGCGTGGACGGGATCGAGAAGTTGTACATCGGTGCGCCGATCAGCACCGCGTCCGCCGCCTCGAGTTCGGCCGCGAGCTCGGCGCGCAGCGCGTCCTCGACACCGGCGGAAACGGCCGCGACGTCCAGATGGGGCAGCGGAGTCGCGGCCAGATCGCGGTAGGCGACCGTGCCCTCAGGGTGCTGCTCCAGCCATGCCCGGACGAAAGCGGCAGTGACATCGCGGGATACCGAGCCCTGGGGGAAGACGGCGGAGTCGAGGTGCAGCAGCGTGGCCATGTTGATCTCCATGGGGGAAGTGGAGCGAAAAGTTTGTGCGTACCTATGGATACCATAGGTACTTACTTTTAGTAAGTATCTGCCTGTGTCGCAGTACCCTGGGCGCATGGCAGAGCACAGCGCGGACGCGTGCAAGCGGGTCGACGGGGGCATCACGCGCGTCTTCGAGCTGTTCGGCAAGCGCTGGACCGGCCCCATCGTCTCCGTGTTGCTCCAGCGCCCCGTCCACTTCGCGGAGCTGCGCCGGGCGATCCCGGGCATCAGTGAGCGCATGCTGTCGGACCGGCTCGCCGAGCTGGGGGCGGCTGGGCTGGTCGTCCGGGAGGTCGACGAGGGCCCGCCTCTGCGGGTCGCCTACCGGCTGACCGAAGCCGGGGCGGCCATGGAGCCCGCTCTGAAGGAACTGGCGCAGTGGGCCGACACGTATCTGGCGCGGGGCGGCGGCCAGGGCACCTGCTAGCCGGGCGTAGGGCCGTCCCGGTCGGGGGCGGCCGACCGGCTCGAGTCCTCCGCGGTCCCTCGCGGCGCCTCGCCGGCGGCGTTGTACCGCACGAGATACCCGGCGAACCGGTCGAGATCCTCGGCGGGCCAGTCGGCAAGGCGCTTCCCATAGGCCGCGCGGCGGCTGGCGTGCGTGGAGGCGAGCAACTCGATGCCGCCGGCGGTGGGGTGCAGCACCTGGACGCGATGGTCGTCCGGATCGGGTCTGCGCTCGACCAGGCCGAGCCTTTCCAGCACGGAGACCTGCCTGCTGACGGTCGACTTGTCCAGCAGGTAGTGCGCGGCGAGGTCGGTGGCCCGGCAGCCCCGCTGGTCGTGGATGTGCGCGAGCAGGGTGTACGAGACGAACGGCAGATCGGGATGGAGACGGGCGGCCGCCGCGCGCGCACGGCGGGCGAAGGCTGTCAGCTCGCGCTCGATGGTGTCGATGGACTCGTCCCGTGTGCCCGACATGTTCGCCTCCACGTCTTCAGTTGCACAGTACAACGTCAAGTGGTGCTCGGCGCGGGCGCCCGAACGGCACCTGCGTCGTCGGTCGAGGGGGCAGATCGACGTGCGGTGCACGTCGGCGGGGTGCTCGGCGGGCCGAGTGATCGCCGCAGGCCGTGGGGCCGACGGAGGTCGTCCACGGGGGGAGACGGTTGTCGGGGAGCGGCGGTACGGTCGTTCCCGGATGATGTTGGTGCTGGTACGACAACGGGGAGGCGGCGCCATGAGCGAGTCCGAGACGGCGCAGCGGACGGAGACCGGATCAGTGGGGTCCGGTCCGGGAGGCGCGGGCGGCGGGCGTATCCCCGTAGTGCCCGGCTTCGCCCGGCGCGGGGTCGGTCACGGGGCGACCGGTGCGGGGTCGGTCCCGCGATCGCCCAAGCAGGAGGGCAAGGCGCTGCGGGACCGGGTGCCGCGGTCGTCGCACGACTCGCTGGTGCAGGCCGTCGGGCGGCCCAATGCTGTCGAGGCCGTCGAGGAGTCCAGCCGGGGCCGGGTGGCCGAGCTGACGCCGATACGGGTGGGCAGGATGGCCGCCTCGCCGTTCGCCTTCCTGCGCGGTGCGGCCGGCCTGATGGCCCACGACCTGATGGGCACCCCGGCCACGGGTGTGACCGCTCAGCTCTGCGGCGACGCGCACGCGGCGAACTTCGGGATCTACGGCGATGTCCGCGGCCGCCTGGTCATCGACCTCAACGACTTCGACGAGACGGTCGTCGGCCCCTGGGAGTGGGACCTCAAGCGGCTCGCGGCTTCGCTGGTGCTGGCGGGGCGCGTGGCCGGTGCGGACGAGGCCATATGCCGCGGAGCCGCTTTCGACGCGGTGGGCGCCTACCGGCGCACCATGCGCCTGCTGGCCCGGCTGCCCGCTCTGGACGCGTGGAACGCCATCGCGGACGAAGAGCTCGTCTCGCACACCGACGCCCGTGACCTGCTCGGCACCCTGGAGCGGGTCTCGGAGAAGGCGCGCAACAACACCAGTGCGCGCTTCGCCGCCAAGGCGACCGAAAAGGTGACCGACTTCTTCGGCGAAGCCCGCCGCTTCGTGGACGCACCGCCGGTGCTGCGCCGGGTTCCCGACGCGGAGGCGGCGACCGTGGCCTCCGCGCTGGAGGAGTACCTGAGCACCGTGTCCGAGGACCGGCAGCCGTTGCTCGCGCGGTACGAGATCCACGACGTGGCGTTCCGCGTGGTGGGCACCGGAAGCGTCGGCACCCGGTCGTACGTGGTGCTGCTGCTCGACCACCGGGGCGACGCGCTGGTGCTCCAGGTGAAGGAGGCCCGCCCGTCGGCGCTGCTGCCGTCTTTGAAGGCCGCCGGCTTCGCGGTGCCCGAGGTGGATCACGAGGGGCGTCGCGTGGTGCTGGGCCAGAAGCGGATGCAGGTCGTCAGCGACATCCTGCTCGGCTGGACGACGGTGGACGGACGGCCCTTCCAGGTACGGCAGTTCAGGAACCGCAAGGGCAGTGTGGACCCGGCGGCCCTCACCCCCGACGAGCTCGACGACTACGGGCGGATGACCGGAGCGCTGCTCGCCCGCGCCCACGCCCACAGCGCCGACCCCCGTCTGATCGCCGGCTACTGCGGCAGGAACGAAGAGTTGGACGAGGCCGTGGCGGGTTTTGCGACGCTCTACGCGGACCGTACGGAAGCGGATCACGCGGATCTGCTGGCGGCGATCAAGGGCGGGCGGATAGCCGCTGAGCTGGGGGTGTGACAGCGGGCTCCGCAGCGCCCTTAGGCTGGGCGGGTGACTGAGGATGCACCCGGAAGCCAGTCGACCCGGAACAACGAAGAGCAGGACGCGCAGACGCGGCCCGAGGCCCGGCTGGAAAAGGCAGTGCGTGCGGCCGAACAAGCACTGATCGAGTTCGAGATCGCTCTGGAGACGTTCCGGGTGGAGGTGGAGAACTTCTCCCGGCTGCACCACCAGAAGCTGGGCCCGATGTATGCGCGGCTCGACGAGCTGGACGCGCAGATCGCCGAGGCCAGGGCGGAGATCTCGGGAGACCCGGAGGATCTGCGTAAGGCGCAGGACGCCCGGGCGATGGTCATGCCGATGCCCGGTGTCAGTGAGCTGTTCCACGAGTGGATGGACTCCGAGGGCCTCTCCCCCGAGGCCGCCGCGATGCTCAACGACCAGCCGGTGCGGGCGCCGAAGAAGGTGCGGCCGAGCGAGGAGGCCCGCAAGCTCTACCGCGAGCTGGCCCGCAAATCGCACCCGGACCTTGCCCAGGACGACGCCGAGCGGGCCCGCCGTGACGAGTTCATCGCGCGGGTCAACGCCGCGTACGGGCTCGGTGACGAGGCGCTGCTGCGGGAGCTGGCCGAGGAGTGGGCGGCCGGCCCGGTGCCCGAGAGCCGGCTCACCGAGAGCGAGGAGCTCTACGCCCGGCTGGAGTGGCTCTCCCAGCGCAAGGAAATGCTGACCGCGGTCGCCCAGGAACTCGAGGAGAGCGCGATCGGTGCGATGCTGCGCATGGCTCCCGAGGATCCGGACCGGCTGCTGGAGCAGATCGCAGAGCAACTCCTCGCACAGGTCGCCGAGCGGGAGCGGGAACTGGCCCAGCTCGTGGAGTAGTTTTCCCGGACTGCCCGGGAGCAGGAAAAGGCACCCGCCGCCCACGTACGAAAGAAGGCATGACCCATGAATTTCGCTCCGCTGCCCTCGGTGGACGTCGCGGCGGTGCCGTCCGACGGCCTGGTGCTGGACGTCCGTGAGGACGACGAGTGGGCGGCCGGACATGTCGAGGGCGCGCTGCACGTCCCGATGAGCGACTTCGTGGCCCGCGTCGGTGAGGTGACCGAGGCGGTGGCCGAGGGGCGCCGGGCGTATGTGATGTGCCGCGTCGGGGGCCGTTCGGCGCAGGTCACCCAGTATCTGGTGCAGCAGGGGATCGACGCCGTCAACATCGACGGCGGCATGCTCGCCTGGGACGGTGCGGGACGCCCGATGGTCACCGACAGCGGCAGCCCGGCATCCGTTCTCTGACGACTGGCTCGTCGGACCGGAGCTCGAGGCGCCGGGTGGGCTAGCCGAGCGGGTGGGCCGCCAGCAGATCGCCCAGCGCCTCCTCATGGGCGGCGGCCGGGCCGAGCGACAGCTCGATCTGCTTGGCCCAGGCGTGATAGCGATGCAGCGGGTAGTCGGTGTCGGCGCCGAACCCGCCGTGCAGATGCTGAGCGGTCTGCACCACCCGGCGCACGCCTTCCGACGCCCAGATCTTCGCCACGGCCACATCCCCGGCCACCGGCAACGGTCCGCCGATTCCGGCGCTCCCCCGCGCCGGGCCGAGCCGCCAGGCGGCCTGCCACAGGGTCGCCTCCATCGCCCGCAGGTCGATGTAGCGATCGGCCGCCTGCACGGCGACAGCCTGGAAAGTCGCGACCGGGAAGCCGAACTGCTCGCGCTTGCCCGTGTATTCACTCGTCATGGCCAGAACCCGCTCACCGAGGCCGAGCGCGAGAGCGCAGGTCCCGGTGGCCAGGAGCTGGCGCAGCCACTCCCATGCGCCTTCGGCTTCGATCAGATCGCGATGATCGATCCGTACGCCCTCAAGGCTCACCTCGGCGAAGCGCTCACCGCTGGTGGAGACCTGCTCGGCCAAGGTCACGCCCTCGTGGAGCCTCGGGACCAGGGCAAGCACCGCACGGCCTTCGCCGGTGTGCGCCGGTACGGCGATCAGGTCGGCGGCCTGCGCCCAGGGGACGCCCGTCTGCACACCGTCGAGCAGCCAGCCGCGTTCGCGCTCCTCGCCGCCGTGCTCGGTGTCCGGGCGCGCGACGACAGCGAGTTCGGCGGGGTCGTGCCCGGTGCGGCCGTTGGCCCCCACCGTGAGGACCAGTTCGCCCCGGCCGACCCGGGGGAGAAGACGCTCGCTCAACTCGTCGCTGCCATAGCGCTCCACGGCCATCGCCACCGCGCTCGTCTCCAGCAACGGGACCCGCGCCAGCACCTTTGCGGACTCGCGCAGCACCAGGCAGAGCGCGATGGGGTCGAGACCGGCCCCGCCGCGCTCCGGCGACAGCATCAGACTCAGCAGGTCACCGTCGGCGAGCTTGCTCCACAGCGGACGGTCGAAATCCTCGGCCACCGCGCCGGGTGTGAGCGCGGGGCTCGGCACGCCGTCCGGCGCGACCCCTGAGAAGACCGCCTTCGCCGCCTCGACGGCCGCCTGCTGCTCCTCGGTGAAGGTGAAGTCCACTGCCCTGTCCTCTCACACGCCGGCGGTACCCGCGGCCCGGATGCGCATGCCCGGGCCCGAATCTGACGGACCGTCAAGATAGAGCAACTTCCCGGAAAAGGACACAGGCGAGGGAGGAGGATGCAGACCTGGGAACGCACAGCCTGGGAATCACGAGACCCAGGAAGGTCAGCGGTCGAAGTCCAGCTCCACCTCGGGGGTTGCCGGGTGGGACTGGCAGGCCAGGACGTAGCCCGCTTCGGTCTCCTCCGGCTCCAGCGCGAAGTTGCGGTCCATCCTGACCTCGCCCGAGACCAGGAAGGCCCTGCAGGTGCCGCAGACTCCGCCCTTGCACGCGTACGGCGCGTCCGAGCGGCTGCGCAGCACCGTCTCCAGGAGCGAATCCCCTTCCTGCACCGGCCACTTGCCCGACCGGCCGTCGAGGGTCGCTGTCAGCGTGGCGTGGGCCGGTGCTGCCACGCTCGGGGCGGCCGGTGCCGAACCGTCGTCGACGTGGAAGATCTCCTGATGGATACGGCTCCGGTCGACGCCGAGTCCGCGCAACGCCCGCTCAGCGCCCAGGACCAGCCCGAAGGGACCGCACAGGAACCATCCGTCGACGTCCGCCACAGGCAGCATCGACGGCAGCAGAGTCGTCAGCCGCTCCTGGTCCAGCCGCCCGGACGGCAGCCCCGACTGCTGCTCCTCCCGGGAGAGCGTCGTGACCAGCTGAAAGCGGTCCGGGAAACGGTCCTTCAGGTCCGCGACGTCATCCAGGAACATCGTCGACGCCACGGTCCGGTCGCTGCGGATCAGACAGAACCGAGCCTTCGGCTCACGCGCCAGCAGCGTCGCCGCCATCGACAGCACCGGTGTGATCCCGCTGCCGCCGACGACCGCGGCGAAGTACCCGGGACGCGGCTCGAGGAGGAAGCGGCCCATGGGAGGCATCACCTCGACGGTGTGCCCCACGGCTAGTTCCTTGAGCGCGTACGTCGAGAACTCGCCGCCGTCGACCAGCCTGATGCCCACGCGCAGCACGGGGTCCTCGTCCGCCGGAGAGGCGGCCGCACAGATCGAGTACGTACGGCGGATCTCCTCACCGTCCACCATCCGGCGCAGAGCCAGATGCTGACCGGGCGTGTGGCGGAATGTCTCGCGCAGCTCGGGCGGCACCTCGAAGGTGACGGCCACCGAGTCGTCCGTGAGCTGCTCGACCGCGCTGATCCGGAGCGGATGGAACATCTACAACTCCTTGAAATGGTCGAACGGTTCGCGGCAGCTGACGCAGCGGCGCAGTGCCTTGCAGGCGGTGGAGGAGAACCGGCTCAGCAGCTCGGTGTCCGCGGAGCCGCAGTGCGGGCAGCGCACGGAGAGCGTGAGCGGTATCGGTCCGTCCGTCGGCTGGGGACGGGGCGGGGCGATGCCGAACTCGTTCAGCTTCCGCCGGCCCTCCGCGCTGATGTCGTCCGTCGACCAGGCGGGAGAGAGGACCTTGACGACGGACACATCCGGTATGCCGTGGTCGTGCAGGATCTGCTCGATGTCCGAGGCCATCGCCTCGATGGCCGGGCAGCCGGTGTAGGTCGGGGTGAGCTCGACCTCGACCCTGCCGGGCCCGAGAACGTGCACCCCGCGCATCACGCCGAGCTCCTCGAGCGTCAGCACCGGCAGCTCGGGGTCGGGCACGGAGCCGGCCAGCCTGCGCAGCTCGGCCTCGAGCCGGGTGTCGTCGGCGGGCCTCTGCCCGCTCGCGGTCCTGTCGGCGACGGCGGAGAGGTGCCCGACCTGGGGACGGACGGTCACCATGACGCCCCCGGATGGCTGCGGTGCAGATGCTGCATCTCGGCGAGCATCCGGCCGAAGGACTCGGTGTGCAGACCCTGGCGGCCTGCACCGGCGGCCCAGCCACCGGACCGCGGGCCCTCGGGAACGGTCAGGGTCGCCCGTGTGAGAACAGCTGTCACGGACTCCAGCCAGGCCACATCCAGCGCCGGCAGATCGACGTCCAGCCCGGCGACCGGCTGGAACATCTCGCCGGTGAACTTCCAGAGCGCGTCGCAGGCGCGCTGCATCCGCTCATGGCTCTCCGCGGTTCCGTCGCCGAGCCGCACGGTCCAGTGCTCGGCATGGTCCTGGTGGTAGGCGACCTCCTTGACCGCCTTGGCGGCCAGCCCGGAGAACTCGCCGTCGCGGGCCGCCAGCTCGGTGTACAGCAGCCGCTGGTAGGCCGAGAAGTACAGCTGGCGGGCGATGGTGTGCGCGAAGTCGCCGTTCGGCTGCTCGACCAGCTGGAGGTTGCGGAAGGCCCGCTCCTCGCGCAGGTAGGCCAGCTCGTCCTCGTCGCCGACGAGGGAGAGCAGCAACCGGGCCTGCCCCAGCAGGTCCAGCGCGATGTTGGCGAGGGCGACCTCCTCCTCCAGCACGGGCGCATGGCCCGCCCACTCCCCCAGCCGGTGCGAGAGCACCAGCGCGTCGTCGCCGAGGGCGAGGGCCGCGGGGTTCGCCGTGGTGGTCACAGGTGCTTCACCCCGTCCGGGATCTCGTAGAAGGTCGGGTGGCGGTAGGGCTTGTCGGCGGAGGGCTCGAAGAACGAGTCCTTCTCGTCCGGCGAGGAGGCGGTGATCGCCGTCGACGGCACGACCCAGAGGGACACGCCTTCGTTCCGCCGGGTGTAGAGGTCGCGGGCATTGCGCAGAGCCATCTCGGCGTCCGGTGCGTGCAGGCTGCCCGCGTGGGTGTGGGACAGGCCGCGGCGCGAACGCACGAAGACCTCCCACAGGGGCCACTCGGTCGAACTGCTCATGCCGTCGCCTCCTGGGGCTTCGTGTGCTGCGCTCGGTGCTTCTCGGCGTAGGCGGTGGCCGCTTCCCGGACCCACGCGCCCTCTTCGTGCGCCCTGCGGCGCTGGGTGAGGCGGTCTTCGTTGCACGGGCCGTTGCCCTTGAGGACATTCTGGAACTCGGTCCAGTCGATGGCCCCGAAGTCGTGGTGCCCGCGCTCCTCGTTCCACCGCAGATCGGGGTCGGGGAGCGTGAGGCCCAGCGCCTCGGCCTGCGGGACGCAGATGTCGACGAAGCGCTGACGCAGCTCGTCGTTGGAATGGCGCTTGATCTTCCACTCCATGGACTGGGCCGAATGCGACGACTCGTCGTCCGGGGGGCCGAACATCATCAGCGACGGCCACCACCAGCGGTTCACCGCGTCCTGCGCCATGTCGTGCTGGGCGGGCGTCCCCTGCGACAGGGTCATCAGCAGTTCGTAGCCCTGGCGCTGGTGGAAGGACTCCTCCTTGCAGATACGGACCATCGCGCGGGCGTACGGACCATAGGAGCAGCGGCAGAGCGGCACCTGGTTGGTGATCGCAGCGCCGTCCACCAGCCAGCCGATGGCGCCGACGTCGGCCCAGGTCAGCGTGGGGTAGTTGAAGATCGACGAGTACCGCTGGCGGCCGGCGTGCAGCTTGTCGAGCAGCTCGTCGCGGCTGGTGCCGAGGGTCTCGGCGGCGCTGTACAGATACAGGCCGTGTCCCGCTTCGTCCTGGACCTTGGCCATCAGGATCGCCTTGCGGCGCAGCGAGGGGGCGCGCGTGATCCAGTTCGCCTCGGGCTGCATGCCGATGATCTCGGAGTGGGCGTGCTGCGCCATCTGGCGGACCAGCGTCGCCCGGTATGCGTCGGGCATCCAGTCGCGCGGCTCGATGCGCTCGTCCGCGGCAACGGCGGCGTCGAAAACCGCCTCGTACGTATCCGCAGTCACTGCCGTCATCCGGGCCCCCTACCGACCGATCGTTCGGTTCATTGACTTCAATGGTGAGTCGAGGGCCCGTAGGGTGTCAAGCCTGTGGATGACCGAGGGTGAACCGAGGGGGACCGGGGCGGGATGGAGTCCTACGAGGATGAGGACGTCAAAAGCGCCGGGGGCACGGGCCCCGCGGCGCCGTCCGGCGACGCCTCCGGCCCCGCGCCCAGGCCGCCCGGCCAGCGGATACCGGAGCCGGACGAGGCCTCTTGCCCCGGCTCCGTGACAGCGCCCGGACCCGTCGCCCCGCCCGTGTCACCGCCCGAGCCTGAGGTCGACCCCTCGCCGGCCGCCGATCCGTATCCGCCCACGCGCGGTATCGCGGCCCTCTCGCTTCCCTACCAGGTCGCGGCAGCGGTCTCGCTCGCCCTCATAGCCGTGCTCGCCGGCGTCCATCTCGCCATGGTCTTTCTGCACGTGGCCCCGTCCAACACCGCGACCAAGCAGTACGGCAAGGCGGTCGACGGCTGGGTCTACCCCGAGTTCGAGCAGAACTGGAAGCTCTTCGCCCCCAACCCGCTCCAGCAGAACGTCGCCGTACAGGTGAGGGCCGAGGTCGCGACCTCGGACGGGGGCCGCAGGACCACCGACTGGATCGATCTGACCGCTCAGGACGGCTCGGCCATACGCGCGAACCTTCTCCCCAGCCACACCCAGCAGAACGCTCTGCGCAGAGCCTGGGACTTCTACACCAACTCGCACGACAACGAGAACCGCTCCACCGGTCTGCGCGGCCGGCTCTCCGAGAGCTACGTCCGCCGGCTGGTGCTGATGCGTCTCGACCGCGCCGATCTGGGCGGCTCCGTCGAGCGCATCCAGCTCAGGTCGTCGACCCAGGCGGTCAAGCCTCCGCAGTGGAGCCAGGAGAAGATCGACCTCCGTCCCTCCTACCGCGTGCTGCCGTGGTGGACGGTCACCGCCGCCGATCTGCCGGGCGGCGTCGACAACGGCCGTACGGAGGCGGGCAGGTGAGCGAGATGTCCGAGAGCAGGTCCGTCGGCGTCCTCCAGCGGGTGACCGCCACGGCTTTCGGCCCGTACCAGGCGGCCGTCGTCCGGATCGGCTTCGCCGCCACCTGGCTGCTGTTCCTGCTGCGTGAGCTGCCCAACCGCCATGAGATGTACGGGCCCTCCGGCCCGTGGAGCTGGGAGATGGGCCGCGAGCTCATCTCCGGCAACGACGCCTTCACCGTGCTCATGTGGGCGGACAACACGGTCTGGTTCGAGATCGTGTACGGGGCGGCCGTGCTGTCCAGCGCGCTGCTTCTGGTGGGCTGGCGGACCCGCACCATGTCCGCGCTCTTCATGATCGGCGTGCTGTCCCTGCAGAATCGCTCCATCTTCATCGGCGACGGTGGCGACAACGTCATCCATCTGATGGCGATCTACCTGGTCGTGACCCGCTGCGGACAGGTCTGGTCGCTCGACGCGCGCCGCCTGGCACGCGCGGAGCGGCAGGCGTCCGGTGCGCCGGCCGGCGACCGGGTCGGCCCGGTGCTCTGGGCCGTGCTGGGCATCGGCCTGGTCATCGGCACGTTCCTGAACCAGACCGGCTGGATCGTCCTTCTGCTGCTCTGGGTGCTGTGGGTGGGGCTCGGCCTGTGGTGGATGCTCAGCCGCCGCGCCCCGCACAGTGAGCCCCGGATCCTGCTGGACGCTCTCGCCAATCTCGCGCACAACGCCGGTCTTCTCGTGATCATGGCCGAGGTCTGTCTGATCTACGCCACCGCTGGCTGGTACAAGATCCAGGGTTCGCGGTGGCAGGACGGCACCGCCCTGTACTACCCGCTCAAGCTCGACTACTTCACGCCCTGGCCGGCGCTCTCCGACCTGCTCGCCTCTGGCGGGATCATGGTGATGGTGCTGACGTACGGCACGGTCATCGTGCAGGTCGCCTTCCCCTTCACGCTCTTCAACCGGCGCGTCAAGAACGTCCTGCTGGTGGCCATGATGCTGGAGCACGCCGGCATCGCCGTACTGCTCGGGCTGCCGTTCTTCTCGCTCGCGATGATCGCCGCGGACGCGGTCTTCCTGCCGACCGCTTTCCTCGTCTGGCTGGGCGCACGCGTCGTGCGCGGACGGGACCGTGTGCTCTCACGGGCCGAGCGGGTGCCGGAGCAGCGGCAGGGGAGCCCGGAGCAGCCCCGTACGCTCGTGGGGTGAGCACCACCGAAGAACCGCTGCGCGACGAGCCGACCGTGGACGAGCCGTCTCGGGACGAACCGCTGCAGTACGACGACGCCTACAGCCCCCAGGTCGGCGTCGGCCCGCACCCGCTGCCGTGGCCGCAGGACGAGCGCTACGACCCCGAGCTGCTGGCCCACGGCGACCGCCGCAATGTGGTCGACCGGTACCGGTACTGGCGGCGGGAGGCGATCGTCGCCGACCTGGACACACGGCGGCACGGATTCCATGTGGCCGTGGAGAACTGGGGCCACGACTTCAACATCGGTTCGGTGGTGCGGACCGCCAACGCGTTCCTCGCCGAGGAGATCCACATCGTGGGCAGGCGGCGCTGGAACCGGCGCGGGGCGATGGTCACCGACCGCTATCAGCATGTGCGCCACCACCCGGACACCGCCTCGCTGACCGCCTGGGCGGTGGCCGAGGATCTGCCGATCATCGGGATCGACAATCTGCCGGGTGCGGTACCGCTGGAACGGACCGAGCTGCCGCGGCGCTGTGTGCTGCTGTTCGGGCAGGAGGGGCCGGGCCTCACCGACGAGGCACGCAAGCATGCGTCGATGGTGTGCTCCATCGCCCAGTTCGGCTCCACCCGCTCCATCAATGCCGGTGCCGCTGCCGCGATCGCCATGCACGCCTGGATGCAGCGGCACGCGGAGATTCCGGCCCCCTGACCCGCACGGGCACAGCCGGAGCCGTGACCCCTGTGCGGGGCCACGGCTCGCAGCTCGGCGTCACGCCTGGCGGCGGACCTCCACCACACGGAAGCGGTTCGAGACGAACGCGCCGTCGCACAGGGCGGCGTTCGCCGCGGGGTTGCCGCCCGAGCCGTGGAAGTCGGAGAAGGCGGCCGTCTGGTTGACGTACACCCCGCCCGTCAGGTTCAGCGAGAGCTGCGCCGACTCGTCCAGACAGACTTCCTCGACGGCGCGCTCCGTCTCCTGCGACGTGGTGTACGCGCCGACCGTCATGGCGCCCTTGTCGCGGACCGTGCGGCGCAGCAGCTCCAGGGAGTCCGCCGTCGAATCCACGGCGACCGCGAACGACACCGGGCCGAAGCACTCCGAGAGATAGACCGCCTCGGCATCGGGCTTGGCGCCGTCGAGCTTGACGATCACCGGCGTACGCACGACCGCGTCCGGGAACTCCGGGTTGGCGATCTTCCGCGAGGGCAGCGCCACCTCGCCCAGCGAGGCGGCGCCCTCCAGGCGTCCCTTCACATCAGGGTTGACCAGCGCGCCGAGCAGGGCGTTCGCCCGGGCGTCGTCGCCGAGCAGGCCGCCGATCGAGGCTGCCAGGTCGCCCACCACGTCGTCGTACGACTTGTGGCCGGCGTCGGTGGCGATGCCGTCGCGCGGAATCAGGAAATTCTGCGGGGTGGTGCACATCTGGCCGCTGTACAGGGACAGCGAGAAGGCCAGGTTGGACAGCATCCCCTTGTAGTTGTCGGTGGAGTCGACGACGACCGTGTTGACGCCGGCCTTCTCGGTGTAGACCTGCGCCTGGCGGGCGTTGGCCTCCAGCCAGTCACCGAACGTGCTGGACCCCGTGTAGTCGATGATCTTGATCTCGGGCCGCACCGCCAGGGTCTTGGCGATGCCCTCGCCCGGACGCTCGACGGCCAGACAGACCAGGTTCGGGTCGAAGCCGGCCTCGGAGAGCACCTCACGGGCCACGCGCACCGTGAGAGCGAGGGGGAGCACCGCGCGCGGGTGCGGCTTGACCAGGACCGGGTTGCCGGTGGCCAGCGACGCGAACAGGCCCGAGTAGCCGTTCCACGTCGGGAAGGTGTTGCAGCCGATCAGCAGGGAGATGCCGCGGCCCGCCGTGGTGTACGTCTTGCGCAGCTCCAGCGGGTCGCGCTTGCCCTGGGGCTTGGACCAGTCCGCGGCGGCGGGGGTGCGGGTCTGCTCGGCGTACGCGTATGCCACGGCCTCCAGGCCGCGGTCCTGTGCGTGGGGGCCGCCGGCCTGGAACGCCATCATGAAGGCCTGCCCGCTGGTGTGCATCACCGCGTGCGCGAACTCATGAGTGCGGGCGCTGATGCGGGAGATGATCTCCAGGCAGACCAGTGCGCGCGTCTCGGGCCCGGCCTCGCGCCAGGCGGGCATGCCCGCGCGCATCGCGGGGAGCAGGACGTCCAGGTCCGGGTGCGGGTACTCCACGCCCAACTCCGGTCCGTACGGCGAGACCTCGCCGCCGGTCCAGTCGTCGGTGCCGGGCTGGTCCAGGTCGAAGCGCTTGCCTCGGAGAGCCTCGAAGGCGGCGAGTCCGTCGGCCGGGGCGGTCTCGCCGTACGCCTTGGGGTGCTCGGGATGCGGGGACCAGTAGGCACGGGTGCGGATCGCCTCGAGAGCCTGGTCGAGCGTCGGCCGGTGGGTCTCGGTCAGCTTCATGACGGACCACAACTCCTCGTCGAGCTGGGCAGGGATGGAATGACAGAGTTAGAGTAACCGAACGATCGGTCGGTACAAGGGGGCCTGTCAAACCTGTGGACAAGTCATCGGGGAGGATCGCTGCCATGACCGCCATCGAGCAGAGCCGGACCGTCGCCGTGGTCGGCACCGGCACCATGGGGCAGGGAATCGCCCAGGTCGCCCTTGTCGCGGGCCATCCGGTGCGCCTCTACGACGCCGTCGCCGGACGCGTGGACGAGGCCGCGGACGCCATCGGCGCGCGCCTCGACCGGCTGGTCGAAAAAGGCCGGATGGCAGCGGTGGAACGGGACGCCGCCCGGGCCCGTCTGCAGCCTGCCGCGGAGCTCTCCGAGCTCGCCGACTCCGCGCTCGTCGTCGAGGCTGTCGTGGAACAACTCCCGGTGAAGCAGCAGCTGTTCGGGGCGCTGGAGGAGATCGTCGCCGACGACTGTCTGCTCGCGACCAACACTTCCTCCCTCTCCGTCACGGCCGTCGCTGCCGCTCTGAAGAACCCCGGGCGCTTCGTCGGCCTGCACTTCTTCAACCCCGCGCCCCTGCTTCCGCTGGTCGAGGTCGTCAGCGGCTTCGCCACGGACCCCGCGGCGGCCACGCGCGCGTACGAGACCGCGAAGGCCTGGGGCAAGACGCCCGTGCAGTGCGCAGACACTCCCGGCTTCATCGTGAACCGCATAGCCCGGCCCTTCTACGCGGAGGCCTTCGCCGTCCACGAGGAGCGGGGAGCGGACCCTGCCACGATCGACGCGGTGCTGCGCGAGTGCGGCGGCTTCAGGATGGGCCCCTTCGAGCTCACCGACCTGATCGGCCAGGACGTCAACGAAGCCGTGACCCGTTCCGTCTGGGAGTCCTTCTTCCAGAGCCCCAAGTTCACGCCGTCGCTCGCCCAGCGCCGGCTCGTGGAGTCGGGGCTGCACGGTCGCAAGAGCGGGCGGGGCTGGTACTCGTACGAAGACGACGCGATCCGCCCCGAGCCCCACACCGCGCCGGCCACCGAGGCGCCGTCCCACGTCACCGTGGAGGGCGGACTGGGGCCCGCGGGAGAGCTTCTCGACCTCATCCGCGAGTCCGGGATCGACGTGCGCGAGTCGGACGAGGACCACGGCACCAGGATCGTGCTGCCCAGCGGTGGACAGCTCGTGCTCGCCGACGGCCAGACGTCGGCCGAGTTCCGCGACGTCGTCTTCTTCGACCTGGCTCTCGACTACCGGGCCGCCACGCGCATCGCGCTCGCGGCATCCGAGGTCACCGAATGGGAGACGCTTCGGCAGTCGATCGGCCTGTTCCAGGCTCTCGGCAAGAAGGTCAGCGTCATCAAGGACGTCCCGGGAATGATCGTGGCCCGGACGGTCGCGATGCTCGTGGATCTCGCCGCCGACGCCGTGGCCAAGGGCGTCGCCTCCGCCGAGGACATCGACACGGCGATGCGGCTCGGTGTCAACTACCCGCTGGGACCCGTCGAATGGGGCCGCAGGCTCGGCCGGGCCTGGGCGCACGAGCTGCTGGACGAGCTCCACGCGCGCGTGCCCACCGGGCGCTACGCCCCCTCCCTGGGGCTCTACCGGCAGTCGTACATCTGGCTGGAGAAGGACGAGGCGGGCACATGACCACGGTCAAGCGGGACACCTACACCCCGGAGACGCTGCTGACCGTCGCGGTGCGCATCTTCAACGAGCGCGGCTACGACGGCACCTCCATGGAGCATCTCTCCCGGGCTGCCGGCATCTCCAAGTCGTCCATCTACCACCACGTCGCCGGCAAGGAGGAGCTGCTGCGCCGGGCCGTGAGCCGGGCGCTCGACGCGCTCTTCGGGATCCTCGACGAGCCCCGCGCCCTGCGCGGGCGCGCCATCGAGCGGGTCGAGTACGTCACCCGGCGCACCGTCGAGGTGCTGATGGCGGAGCTGCCCTATGTGACGCTGCTGCTGCGCGTGCGGGGGAACACGAAGACCGAGCGGTGGGCCCTGGAGCGCCGTCGCGAGTTCGACCAGAAGGTCGCCGATCTGCTGAAGGCGGCAGCGGCGGACGGCGATCTCCGTGCGGACGTGGACATACGGCTCGCGACCCGGCTGCTCTTCGGCATGGTGAACTCCCTGGTGGAGTGGTACCGGCCGCACGCGGGCGGGGGCTACGACGAGGACCAGGTGGCCGAGACGGTCGTGCGGCTGGCCTTCGACGGCCTGCGCACGGGCTCGCACGGCTGAATTCCATCGGCCGCGGCGGTCGGCCGCGACAGCCGCGACGGTCGCAGACCCGCCGTCACAGCGAATCGGTGTCGGGTGCCGGAGCGGGGGCCGGGCCCGGTCCCGGGTCGAGATCGGTCTCCTCGAAGACCAGCAGGGTCCGGGTGGAGAGCACCTCAGGGATGGACTGCAGCCTCGTCAGGACGAGCTCGCGCAGGGTGCGGTTGTCCGGGGTGTGCACCAGCAGCAGTACGTCGAAATCTCCGCTGACCAGAGCGATGTGAGCCGCTCCGGGCAGCGCCTGCAGCTGTTCGCGGACGGTCCGCCAGGAGTTCTGCACGATCTTGAGCGTGATGTAGGCGGAGGCTCCCTGACCTGCGCGCTCGTGGTTGACCCTGGCGCTGAACCCACGGATCACTCCGTCGTCGATCAATCGGTTGATGCGGGCGTACGCATTGGCGCGGGAGACATGGACACGCTCGGCCACGGAACGTATCGACGCGCGGCCGTCCGTCTGCAGGATGCGCAGGATGTCGCGGTCGATCGCATCGAGCAGGCGCGGCGGGGGTCCCTGCTCCGGACGGTCCCCGCCGTCGGCCATTTGTTCAGCTGCCATGTCCCCCCGCCTCTCTGCCATGGACGACCTGTCTCCATCAGAGGCTGTGGAGAACCGTTTGTCCACAGGCTGAAGCCGCCTGTAGCCAAAATGCGTCCACGACCGAACAATCGGTAGGTGAGGCGCGCCACACACGGGCCGCTATTCGTCGTCGCTCCCACGAGGAGGTGCTCGCGTTGCGTAAGAGCAGCATGACGGTCCAGGAGCTGCCCGGAGCCGTCGCGTACCGGCCCACGCCGCCGCCGGCGTGGAAGCCGCGCACGGACCCCGCGCCACTGCTTCCCGACCCCGAGCCGTACCGCGTGCTCGGTACGGCCGCCGCGGCCGCCGTGGACCCCGAGCTGCTGCTGCGGCTCTACGCCCAGCTCGTGCGCGGCCGCCGGTACAACACGCAGGCCACCGCCCTGACCAAGCAGGGCAGGCTCGCCGTCTACCCGTCGAGCACCGGGCAGGAAGCGTGCGAGGTGGCGGCGGCGCTGGCGCTGGAGGAGCGCGACTGGCTCTTCCCCAGCTACCGCGACACGCTCGCGGCCGTGGCACGCGGCCTGGACCCCGTGCAGGCCCTGACGCTGCTGCGCGGCGACTGGCACACGGGCTACGACCCCCGCGAGCACCGCATCGCGCCCCTGAGCACCCCGCTGGCCACCCAATTGCCGCATGCCGTGGGACTGGCCCACGCCGCCCGGCTGAAGGGTGACGACGTCGTCGCGCTGGCCCTGGTCGGCGACGGCGGCACCAGTGAGGGCGACTTCCACGAGGCACTGAACTTCGCCGCGGTCTGGCAGGCCCCGGTCGTCTTCCTCGTGCAGAACAACGGCTTCGCCATCTCCGTCCCGCTGGCCAAGCAGACCGCAGCGCCGTCCCTCGCCCACAAGGCCGTGGGGTACGGAATGCCGGGCCGGCTGGTCGACGGCAACGACGCCGCCGCGGTCCACGAGGTGCTCGGCGAGGCCGTGACCCGCGCCCGGCGCGGTGGTGGCCCCACCCTGATCGAGGCCGTGACGTACCGCATCGAGGCCCACACGAACGCCGACGACGCGACCCGCTACCGCGGCGACGCGGAGGTGGAGGCCTGGCGTGAGCACGATCCGATCCGGCTGCTGGAGCGGGAGTTGACGGA
The DNA here is from genome assembly GCA_963836215.1 of uncultured Actinomycetota bacterium. Taxonomy (GTDB): domain Bacteria; phylum Actinomycetota; class Actinomycetes; order Streptomycetales; family Streptomycetaceae; genus Streptomyces. The sequence continues at coordinate 1,004,074 of CAWIIU010000004.1, read as the reverse complement.
GCAAGGGCTGCTCGACGACGAGGTCAGGAAGCAGGCCGCGGACGACGCCGAGACGATGGCCGCGGATCTGCGCGAGCGGATGAACGCCGACCCGGTGCTCGACCCCATGGACCTGTTCGAGCACGTCTACGCCGAGCAGACGAGTCAGTTGAAGGAGCAGGCGGCACAGCTGCGCGCCGAGCTGGACGCCGAGGGAGAAGCACGATGACCACGGCCACGGCCAAGCCCGCCACCATGGCCCAGGCCCTGCAGCGCGCGATGCGCGATGCGATGGCCGAGGACCCGGCCGTTCATGTGATGGGAGAGGACGTCGGCACACTCGGCGGCGTCTTCCGGGTCACCGACGGGCTGACCAAGGAGTTCGGCGAGGACCGGTGCACGGACACGCCGCTGGCGGAGGCCGGCATCCTCGGCACCGCCGTCGGCATGGCGATGTACGGACTGCGGCCGGTCGTCGAGATGCAGTTCGACGCCTTCGCCTACCCGGCCTTCGAGCAGTTGATCAGCCATGTCTCGCGGATGCGCAACCGCACCAAGGGCGGGATGCCGCTGCCCATCACCGTGCGTGTGCCGTACGGCGGCGGGATCGGCGGCGTCGAGCACCACAGTGACTCGTCCGAGGCGTACTACATGGCGACTCCGGGACTCCACGTCGTCACACCCGCGACGGTCGACGACGCGTACGGCCTGCTCAGGGCCGCGATCGCGTCCGACGACCCGGTGGTCTTCCTGGAGCCGAAGCGGCTGTACTGGTCCAAGGCGCAGTGGTCGCCGGAGGCACCGGCCGCGGTCGAGCCGATAGGCCGCGCCGTGGTCCGGCGCCCCGGACGCAGCGCCACGCTCATCACCTACGGGCCGTCCCTGCCGGTCTGCATGGAGGCGGCGGAGGCCGCGGCGGCCGAGGGCTGGGACCTCGAGGTCGTCGACCTGCGCTCGCTGGTGCCCTTCGACGACGAGACGGTCTGCGCGTCCGTGCGACGCACCGGGCGGGCGGTCGTGGTCCATGAGTCCACCGGCTTCGGCGGTCCCGGAGGGGAGATCGCCGCGCGGGTGACGGAGCGCTGCTTCCACCATCTCGAGGCGCCGGTCCTGCGCGTGGCCGGATTCGACATCCCCTACCCGCCGCCGATGCTGGAGCGGCACCATCTGCCGGGAGTGGACCGGGTGCTGGACGCGGTCGCACGGCTGCAGTGGGAGGCGGGGAGCTGATGGCGCAAGTGCTGGAATTCAAGCTGCCGGACCTCGGGGAGGGGCTGACCGAGGCCGAGATCGTGCGCTGGCTGGTCTCCGTGGGCGACGTCGTCGCGATCGACCAGCCCGTCGTCGAGGTCGAGACGGCCAAGGCCATGGTGGAGGTGCCGTGCCCGTACGGGGGCGTGGTCACGGCGCGCTTCGGCGAGGAAGGCGCGGAGCTGCCCGTCGGGGCACCGCTGCTGACCGTCGCGGTGGGCGCGTCGGAAGCCGTGGACGGGACGGGTGCCGGCCCGTCCGGTGCCGCTGCCCACGAGGCCGTGACGGCCGGTGAGGCCGGGGCGTCCGCCGAGGCGTCCGGCAATGTGCTGGTCGGCTACGGGACGGGCGCGCCCGCGGCCCGTCGCCGCCGGATCCGGCCCGCGGCCCCGGCTCCTGCCCCTGCCCCTGCCGCGGCCCAGGCTGCCCCTGCCGCCGCCCCTGCGCCTGCTTCGGCGCCCGCTGCGTCCGCCCCGGCACTGCGCAACGGCGCCGTGTCGGTCGATGGCGCGGTCCACAGCGGACCCGTGCCCGTCATCTCTCCGCTCGTGCGGCGTCTTGCCCGGGAAAACGGGCTGGATCTGCGGCAGTTGGCGGGCTCCGGCCCGGACGGCCTGATTCTGCGGGCGGACGTCGAGTCAGCGGTGCGGGCGACCGCCACCGCTGCCGAGCCACAGCCCGTGGCCGCCGCTGCCTCGGCAGGGCAGCGCGGTGAACGCATCCCGCTGCGCGGCGTGCGCGGTGCGGTGGCCGACAAGCTGTCCCGCAGCCGGCGCGAGATCCCGGAAGCCACCTGCTGGGTCGATGCGGACGCGACCGAACTGATGGCCGCGCGTTCCGCGATGAACGCCGCGGGTGCCCCGAAGATCTCTCTCATCGCGCTGCTCGCCCGGATCTGCACGGCAGCTCTGGCCCGCTACCCCGAGCTCAACTCCACCGTGGACATGGAGGCCCGGGAGATCGTCCGGCTGCCCGAGGTGCACCTCGGGTTCGCCGCGCAGACCGAGCGGGGTCTGGTCGTCCCCGTGGTCCGGGACGCGAACAGCAGCTCTGCCGAGTCGCTCTCCGCCGAGTTCGCCCGGCTGACCGAGGTGGCCAGACAGGGTGCGCTGACCCCGGCGGATCTGACGGGCGGGACGTTCACCCTGAACAACTACGGAGTGTTCGGCGTCGACGGCTCCACGCCGATCATCAACCACCCGGAGGCGGCGATGCTCGGGGTGGGCCGGATCGTGCCCAAGCCGTGGGTGCACCAGGGCGAACTGGCCGTGCGCCAGGTGGTCCAGCTCTCGCTGACCTTCGACCACCGGGTGTGCGACGGCGGCACGGCGGGCGGCTTCCTGCGCTACGTCGCCGACTGCGTGGAACACCCGTCGGTGCTGCTGCGCACGCTGTAGAGCGCGAGGACCAGGAGAAGCACCCAGAAGAAGCACCCCGAGCACCTCGTGGGAGGGGCAACGGGCGCCGTTCCCCGGAACGCACCCGAGCACATCCGCGGAAATCGCCCTGTGCCCCTCCACCGAGGACAAGAGAGATCCACTCGGGGCTCCCCGGCCGGGCGATCGCGGCCCATACTTCACCCATGACCGCGTATGACGCCATCGTCCTGGCCGGGGGAGCCGCCAAACGGCTGGGCGGAGCCGACAAGCCGGCGCTGAGCGTGGGCGGCCGGGCTCTGCTCGACCGAGTGCTCGGCTCCTGCCGCGACGCGGAGCGGACGGTCGTCGTCGGAGGCCGCAGGGCCACGGCCCGCCCCGTCCTCTGGGCGTGCGAGGAGCCCCCCGGCGGCGGCCCCCTCGCCGCGCTGGACGCCGGCGTGCGCCGAACCGAGGCGGAGTCGGTCCTCGTGCTCTCGGCCGATCTGCCGTTCCTGGCGGCGCCGACCGTGCGCCGGCTGATCGGCACTCTCGGTACGAGCGGCCGCGAGGCGGCGCTCCTCACCGACTCCGACGGCCGTGACCAGCCGCTTGTCGCCGCGTACAAGGCAGAACCGCTGCGTCGTGAACTCGCCCTGATCGCCACCGAGTACGGGAGCCTGGCAGGGCTGCCGTTGCGTCTGCTGACACAGGAACTGGACCTTGCCCGGGTCGACGCGGAGCCGCTCGCCTCCTTCGACTGCGACACCTGGGAGGACCTCTCCGCGGCCAGGGCCCGTATCAGGGAGCATGGGAACGTGCTGGACGAATGGATCACCGCAGTCAAGGACGAACTGGGCATCGAGATCGACGTCGACACGGGCGTCCTGCTCGACCTCGCCCGGGATGCCGCACACGGCGTCGCCCGCCCCGCCGCGCCGCTCACCACGTTCCTCGTGGGGTACGCGGCGGCCAAGGCCGCGGACGGAGGGAGCCCCGAGGCGGTCGCGGAAGCCGCCCGCAAGGCTGCCGCCCTCGCCAGGCGCTGGGAAGAAGAGGAAGGTCAGCGCACGACCGGGCCCACCGGAGCGGATGAGGCCGACGCCGGATGAGCGGTCAGCACCACGATCTCGGGAGCGGGGCCGAGTCGGACGGCGTCGAAGAGGCCCTTGCCCTCGTCGGCCGTCAGTCGCGACAGGCACCCGCCCCTGGCAGGACTCCCGACCGGACCTCCGACGAGAGTTCCGGCACGGCCCCCGGAGGAAGCCGGCACCGTGCGACCGCATGGCCCGAGGCCCGCGCCCTCGCGGCGCGCACCGGGCGCAGCGCACCGCGCCGGACCCACAGCGTGGGTCTCGAGCAGGCACTCGGCCAGGTCCTGGCGAAGCCGCTCGCCGCGCTGTGCGATCTGCCGTCCTTCGACACCTCCGCCATGGACGGCTGGGCCGTGGCGGGCCCGGGCCCCTGGCGCATCCGCGGTGGCGGCTCGATCCTCGCCGGCCGCGGCGACCCCCCTGCGCTGGAGGACGGGACGGCGGTACGGATCGCCACCGGTGCCCGTATCCCGCACGAGGCCACCGCGGTGATCCGCAGCGAGCACGCCCGTACCGACGCCGACCAGCGGTTGCTGCACGCCCTGCGGGCCGTGACGACCGGGCAGGACATCCGTCCGCGCGGCCAGGAATGCCGTGTGGGGGACCAACTCCTGCCCGCCGGCTCCCTGGTGACCCCAGCCGTCCTGGGGCTCGCCTCGGCCGCCGGCTACGACGAGCTGGTCACCGTCCCCCGCGCACGGGTCGAGATCCTGGTGCTCGGAGACGAACTGCTGGCCGAGGGACTCCCCCACGACGGCCTCATCCGTGACGCCCTCGGGCCGATGATCGGGCCCTGGCTGCGGGCTCTCGGTGCCGAAGTCGTCGCCACCCGGCGGCTCGGTGACGACGCCGAGGCGCTGCACCGCGCCCTGACCACCTCTGACGCCGACCTTGTGCTCACCACCGGCGGTACCGCCGCCGGCCCGGTCGATCATGTCCATCCCGTGCTGCGGAAGGCGGGTGCCGAGCTGCTGGTCGACGGAGTGGCCGTACGCCCCGGACATCCGATGCTGATGGCCGTACTCGCCCGCGGGAAGAACCGGCCCGCCCGCCATGTGGTGGGGCTGCCGGGCAATCCCCTCGCGGCTGTCTCCGGGTTGCTCACCCTCGCCGAACCGCTGCTGCGCGGGCTCTCGGGGGTGCCGGTCCCGGCTCCGTACCGGGCACCGGTGCGCGACGAGGTGCACGGGCATCCGTACGACACTCGCCTCGTCCCCTTCGTGCACCGAGACGACGAGCTGGTGCCGCTGCACTACAACGGGCCCGCCATGCTCCGGGGCATCGCGGCCGCCGATGGTCTCGCGGTCGTGCCGCCGGGCGGTGCGCGGGCGGGGGACGAGCTGGAGGTGCTCGATCTGCCCTGGACGCCGGGCATCCCCTCGGCCGTTGACAGTGGGTGTTTCACGTGAAACTGCCCGGACATGACGCCATGGCCCGCAACGCGGACGAGCAGCTGGTCACCCGGCGGGTGAAGCTGCCCCGTCAAGTGGTCGAGCGGCCCCTGAGGCAGGTCGCCAGACGACTGCTGATGGCGCTCGGGGTGTTGATACTGACGGTGTTCCTGGTGTGGTTCGACCGCGACGGATACCACGACAACTCCGACGACTCCGTCGACTTCCTGGACGCCGTCTACTACGCGACGGTCACCCTCTCCACCACCGGATACGGCGACGTCGTCCCGTACAGCGACGGTGCCCGGCTCATCAATGTCCTGCTGATCACGCCGCTGCGCGTGCTGTTCCTGATCATCCTGGTCGGCACCACTCTCGAGGTCCTCACGGAACGGACCCGGGAGGAGTGGCGGCTGAACCGCTGGAGGCTTAGCTTGCGTGATCACACGGTCGTCATCGGGTTCGGGACGAAGGGCCGTTCGGCGATGCAGACGCTGACCGCGACCGGCGTGAAGAAGGAACAGATCATCGTTGTCGACCCCAGCGGCAAGGTGATCGAGACCGCCAATGCCGAGGGGTATGCGGGCGTGATCGGCGACGCCACCCGAAGCGATGTGCTGCTGAGGGCGGAGGTGCAGCGGGCACGGCAGATCGTGATCGCGACACAGCGGGACGACACGGCCGTGCTGGTGACGCTGACGGCGCGGCAACTGAACCGCGGGGCGAAGATCGTCGCGGCGGTGCGCGAGGAGGAGAACGCGCCCCTGCTGCGGCAGTCCGGTGCCGATGCCGTCATCACCAGTGCCAGTGCGGCCGGGCGGCTGCTGGGTCTGTCCGTACTCAGCCCCAGCGCGGGTGCGGTCATGGAGGACCTCATCCAGCAGGGCAGTGGCCTCGACCTCATCGAACGGCCGGTGATAAAGGCCGAGGTCGGACTCAGCGTCCGGGAGACGGGGGATCTGGTGGTGAGCGTGCTGAGGGGCCACCGGCTGCTCGGATACGACGATCCGGCGGCCAGCCCGCTGCAGCTGACGGACCGGCTGATCACCATCGTGCGCGCGGACGACGGCTCTCCGTTCAACAGTTTCACCAAGCCTGAATAGGCCTGCTCGGGGGTAGCCTCGCGGCCATGCATGCGATCACGATTCCCGAACCCGGTGGTCCCGAGGCGCTGGTGTGGGCCGAGGTGCCCGATCCGGTACCCGGCGAAGGAGAGGTCCTCGTCGAGGTCGTGGCGAGCGCCGTCAACCGCGCCGATCTGCTCCAGCGGAAGGGCTTCTACGAGCCGCCGCCCGGCGCCTCCCCGTATCCCGGTCTCGAGTGTTCGGGCCGGGTCGTCGAGCTGGGGCCCGGTGTGTCCGGGTGGTCCGTCGGCGACGAGGTGTGCGCCCTGCTCGCGGGTGGTGGATACGCCGAGAAGGTCGCCGTTCCGGCGGGCCAGCTGCTGCCCGTGCCGCAGGGGCTCGACCTGGTCACGGCGGCGGCCCTGCCCGAGGTGACCTCGACGGTGTGGTCGAACGTGTTCATGATCGCGCACCTGCGGCCCGGTGAGACGCTGTTGATCCACGGTGGTGCGAGCGGTATCGGCACCATGGCGATCCAGCTGGCGAAGGCGGTCGGCGCGACGGTGGCCGTCACCGCCGGCGGCCCCGAGAAGCTCGCGCGCTGCAAGGAGCTGGGAGCCGACATCCTGATCGACTACCGGCAGCAGGACTTCGTCGAGGAGCTGCGCAAGGCGACCGACGGGGCAGGCGCGGACGTCATTCTCGACATCGTCGGCGCGAAGTACCTGGACCGGAACGTGCAGGCGCTGGCGGTGAACGGACGGCTGGCGGTGATCGGCCTGCAGGGCGGCGTCAAGGGCGAGTTGAACCTGTCGACCCTGCTGGGCAAGCGGGCCGCGGTGACCGCGACATCGCTGCGCGGCCGGCCGCTGGGCGAGAAGGCGGCGATCGTGGCGGCCGTACGCGAGCACGTCTGGCCGCCGATCGAGAGCGGCCGGATCAATCCCGTCGTGGACCGGCAGATCCCGCTCGCGGACGCGGCGGAGGGACACCGGGTGCTGGAGTCGGGCGAGAACGTCGGGAAGGTCCTGCTGGTCGCGGGCTGACACCCGCCGCAAGTCGAGACCCGCAGCGGGTCGGCACCTGCAGCGGGCCGGCACCCGCCGATTCCTGTCGGGCCGATCCCCGTACCGACAGTGCCGGGATCATGTGCCGATGCCGCACCCCACCACGCATCCTCCACGCACCGATCGTGCAAACGGGCCGGTCAGCCGCTCGAAGCGGCTGACCGGCCCGGTCACGTCACGGCTGTGACGGTCTACAGATACGGACCCGAGCGGATCGGTCCGTGCTGCTGGCCGTCCTCGTCCTCGTGCGAGGCGCCCGGCGGAAGGGCGCGGCGCATCTGTTCCAGCTGGGCGCGGGCGGCCATCTGCTGGGCGAACAGCGCTGTCTGGATGCCGTGGAACAGTCCCTCCAGCCAGCCCACCAACTGGGCCTGCGCAATGCGCAGTTCCGCCTCGGAGGGGATCGCCTCGTCGGTGAAGGGAAGCGACAGCCGTTCCAGTTCCTCGACGAGCTCGGGGGCGAGGCCGTCCTCCAGCTCCTTGACCGAGCTGGCGTGGATCTCCTTGAGCCGGACCCGGCTCGCCTCGTCCAGAGGTGCTGCCCTGACCTCTTCCAGCAGCTGCTTGATCATGCTGCCGATGCGCATGACCTTCGCAGGCTGTTCGACCATCTCCGTCACCGGGACCTCGCGCGACTCGTCGTCACCGTCACCGCCGCCGAGTGCCATTCCGTCCTGTCCCACGACAAGAACATGGGGGCTCTCCTGCGACCGTTCATTCCTCGGCATCTCCATGCCGCCATTCTCTCGCACATGAACGTCTGCAGACGGTGTGCCCCCGTACGAGAATGATCCACCCTCGTACGGGGGCACAAAACCGCAGGCCGTGCGATCAGCGGCCGGTCAGGTTGCTTCGCGGCGGGCCAGGGCGCCACGGGAACGGGTGACGACGGCCGCCAGCAGCGCGGCACCCACCGGGACGGCGATCAGCAGTGCCGCCAGGGTCTCCCAGGGGATGAGGATCGGCACGTACGGCACCGCGTCGCTCGGACTGTAGCCCTGGTCGAGAGCCTCCTGGTACCACTTCGCCTGCTCGCGCTTCTCGGTGAGCCGGAGCCCGATGGCCGGCAGTACGCCCGCCGCCGAACCGAGCACCACACCCATCGCGGCGACCACCCCGCACTGGAATCCGCTGAGCGTCCTGCGCACCCTCGGCGGGGCACCGACCGCGGCCAGAGTCTTCAGGTCGGCCTCGGCATCGGCCTGGGCGAGACCCGTGGCGATACCGGCCGCACCGATGGTGATCAGTCCGGCGAAGACGGTCAGGGCCAGCAGGATGATGCTGTTCTCGCTGGTGTAGCCGTTCTCGATGTGCAGGGAGATGTCCGAGCCGGTCTTGTCGAGCTCGGCGTCCAGCTTCTGACGCTGCTGACTGCTCGGCATCTTGTCCGTGGAGTAGTAGGCGCCGAACGGGACCGTGGTCAGACCCGCGGTCTTCGCCGTGGACGGTGGCATGATCATCGCGACGCCGTAGCTCTCGGGCTTGTCGGAGACCTGGTGCGTGGCGAAGGCCTTGACCACGCCGGGCGGCTCCTTGCCCTTCTCCGCGGCCGCGTCGGCCGCCTTGGTGTCGGTGACCAGACGGATGTTGATCTTTCCCTTGGTGTCGAGGTTGCGCTTGTCGAACGAGACGATCTGCCCGTCCGCCAGCGCCTTCTCGGCCGCGGGGTCATCGATGCCGAGCACCTTCAGCAGCTTCGCGTCGGCGACGAGCAGACCGCCGTCGACGGAAAGGATGCCGCCCGAGTTCTGCTTGCAGCGCCAGTCGTCGGCGAGCTTGCGCCGCTCGGCCTTGCTGAACTTCTCCGACGGGTCCTGGTCGGGATGGGCCGGGTCGGTCCTCCACAGCGGGCACTCGTTGGCGAGGGGCACGACCACCTCGTACCGACCGCAGCCCTCAGCGTCGCTGTACATCGAGCAGCTGGTCTTGCCGACCGCGACCCGGTCCACATCCGCCCGCACGTCCACGGGAAGCATCTTCTGCACCGTGGCCCGCACGGAGGGGACGTCCCGGCCGCCGGCCTCGTCCAGCGTCACGGACACCGCGCCGTGCGGCAGCTGGGCTTCGTAGGCGGCCCTGCTCTGGGCGTCGGAGCTCGCGGCGTACGTCGCCACCGCGACCGTGCCCGCGACGGCGGCCAGCACCGCGGCCACTGCGGGCGCCGTGCGGCCCCGGTTGCGTACCGCGTCCCGCAGCGCGAGCCGCGGCGACAGGGGCAGGATGCGTCCGGCGCGGCCGAACAGCCCGACCAGAGCCGGGGTGAGGGCGACCACGCCCAGCTCGGCGATGGCGCTGCCGCCCGCGACGATGACGAACTGGTCGGTCATCATCGAGCCGTAGAGGGCGATGGCCGCGCCGAGGGCCACGGCGATCAGGCCGATGACCGGCAGCACCCGGTTGCTCTTGCGGACCCCGCGACGGCCGGTGAGGGAGGCCAGCACCGACTGGCGGGAGGAGGTGATGGCGGGCACGAGGGCGGCCATCACTCCGGTGAACACGGCGAGCAGCCCGATACCGAGCAGTTCCAGCGGCCGTATGTCGAAGCTGCCGAAACGCTTGCCCATGTAGTCCTCGAGCAGCGGCTGCAGCGCGAAGGTGAGCAGCAGGCCGAGCACCGTGCCGATCACGGCCGCGGCCACGCCGACGACCAGACCGCCGGAGAGGACGATGGCGCGGATGTGCCGACGGTCGCCGCCGTTGGCACCGACGAGTCCCAGCTGGCGGCGCGAGCGCCGGGCACCGACCGCGAAGGCGGGGCCGGCCAGCAGACAGATCTCGAGCATGGCGAGACCCACAACGGTGCCGGCAGCGGCGAGGGCAGCAGCCTTGGCGGCCGTGCTGTTCTCGAAGGTGCCCCATCCCTCCTGCTGGAGGATCGGAACCTCGGAGTCGGCCGGCGGGTCGAGTGCCACGGCGCGGGAAATGACCGTCACACCCTTGGTGTTGGCCTCCTTGACCATGTTCCACGTGAAACCACCGCTGACGGTCACCAGATGAGTGGTGGTGGCCCCGGTGCCGGACATTCCGGCCTTCCCCAGAGCCGTGTCCAGCGGCGCGAGCAGCGCACCCGGCAGGGCGTTGACCTGGTCGGTCTTCAGATCGTCCGGGAGCTCGTACGCCCCGACGATCGTGTACTCGCGGTCGAGTCCGCGGGCGGCGAGCTTGGAGCCCACCTTCAGGCCGCTGTTCTCCAGGAAGTGGGTGGTCGCGGCGACCTCGTCGGCCTTCTGCGGGAAGCGGCCGTCCGTGGCGACCAGCATGCCCTTGACCATGGGGTCGGAGGCCTTGAGCTCCCGGACCTCGGTGTTGAGCAGACCATGTGTGGTTCGCAGCTTTGCCCGGCCGGTCGCGTCGCTCAGGCTCTTGGCACCGCCGGGCAGCGCCTTGGCGACGTCGGTCCTGCCGTCCGGATATGGCTTGTTGTCGAAGTCCCCCACCGGCACGGTGCTGTCGCCGTTGGGGGTCTGCATGATGGGCACCCCGCCCATCTCGGGGTCGGACACCCGGGCGTCGGCCGCGCCGAGCTTGCGCTCCAGGCTCTGCTCGGTGGAGAGCTCGGCGCTGCGCAGGGTCAGATCCGCGGCGCTCACACCGAGGATGGGAAGGGCGATCATCGCCAGGACGAGGAAACTTCGCCCCTTGGACCGCCAGGCGTCACGGCGGGCGATACGGATCGCGGCCCGCCAGGAGTGGTACCAGGAGTTCACAGTTCTGCCGCCTGGCCCGAGAGCAGCGAGTCGGCCTGGCTGCGGATGGTCTGGTCGACGACGGCACCGTCACGCAGGAAGACCACACGGTCCGCCCAGGCGGCGAAGCGCGGTTCGTGGGTGACGAGGACGCCCGCCGCCCCGGCGTCGCACCGGGCGCGCAGCAGGGCGAGTACGGATTCGCCGGTCTCGGAGTCGAGCGCGCCCGTCGGCTCGTCGGCGAGGACGAGGCGCCGCTCGCCGACGAGGGCGCGGGCGATGGCGACACGCTGCTGCTGACCGCCGGACATCTCGTCGGGGAAGCGGTCGGCGAGATGGCGGAGGTCCATCTCCTCCAGGGCGGCGAGGGCCTCGACGCGGGACTTGCGGGCGGACATGCCGTCCAGTTCGCGCGGCAGCGAGATGTTCTCGGCCGCGGTGAGCGCCGGGATGAGGTTGTAGTCCTGGAAGACGTAGCCGATGCTGCGGCGGCGCAGCGCGGCCAGTGTCTTGCGGTCGGAGGTGGTGATGTCGGTGTTCTCGACGATCACCCGCCCCGAGGTGGGCATGTCGAGACCGCCCGCGATGGTCAGCAGCGTGGACTTGCCGGAGCCCGACGGGCCCATGACGGCGACGAGTTCGCCGGGGAAGACGGCGAGGTCGATGCCGCGCAGCGCGTGCACCTCGGTGGCGCCGCTGCCGTGGACGCGAGTCAGCTCCTGGAGTTGCAGTACGGGCTGCTGTGACTGGTGTGGCTGCTGTGGCGAGCGATTGGACATGGGAGGGTCCCCCTTGGGCGGATGATCGAGCGGAAGTGTGTGGGTGGCCGCGGCCGACGCGGCGCGGGCCCCGGGTCAGGGCCGTGATCTGTCCGGAGCGCCTTGCGGCTCTCCGAGGTCTGGAAGCGCTGCGACTCCCCGTGGCGCTATGGCTGCCCGGACTGTGTCGACTGCGCTGAGGACGCGCGCTGTTCGAGCAGGGCTGCGGCCGTCGGACGCGTGACCTTTCCCCCGGCCGTTGCCGCGAGCCGGATGAGCCGCACCTCGCAGTGGTCGAGCCAGCGCGCCTCGGCCTCGGTCTGGAAGATCAGCTGTTCCAGAACCAGCAGCCAGGCGACGTCGTCCCGCTCCTGCGAGCCCCCGTCCTCGATGGCGGCCAGCGCCTGCGCCTTGAGCCGGGTGTAGTCCTGCATCGCCTTCACGGTGTGATGGCGCTGGGACTGGATGACGGCACGGATGTCCACGCCCGGAGCGCCGATCGCCATCGCGAGCTTGATGGCCAGCTCGTCGCGGGGCGGGTTGCTCCGGTCCACGGGAGTCGCGAACCAGGTCTGCAGTTCGGCGTGCCCGGCCTCCGTGATGACGTACAGCGCGTGGCCGGCGTCGTCCGCACCGCTCTGCGCGACCATGCCGTCGCGCTCAAGACGGTTGAGGGTCGTGTAGACCTGGCCGACGTTGAGCGGCCAGGTGGCACCGGTGCGGGACTCGAACTCCGTGCGGAGCTGTGAGCCGTAGCGCGGGCCGTGTTCAAGGAGGGCGAGAAGCCCGTGACGGATGGACATACTCAGTATGTATACCGGGTATGCCGGGCTGGGCCAACCGTCGAGAGGCGGAGCCTTGGCGTCCGTCTTGAGGAGGACATGCCGCTCAGCGGCGCCTCATGCGTACGCCCAGAAAGCCGATTCCGAGGCCCATCAGCGCCATTCCGATGCCGAGGGACAGCGGCGAGATCTGGTGGGCGACGGCCTCGGGTGCGGTCTGCTCGACCTGTTGACGTGCCGCTGCGGGCTCCGGAGGACTCAACGTCGGCACCGGGGACACCACTTCCTCGTCCCGGTCCTCCGTCTCCGGTGCTTCGTCCTCCCTGAGGGGGGGCCTCGGGCGTACGGGCCTCTTGTGGGAGGGCTCGGCGGAGGGGGATGCCGAGGGAGAAGCGGTGGGGGAGGAACGCGTCGCGGACGCCGACGGGGACGGAGGGCGTCCCGGGTCGGACGGGGTGTGGCTGCTGGGGCGCGCGCTCCATGACGGCCTGCCCGGCCGTGGCCGCCCCTCTCCCGCCGGCCTGCCCGCGAGCGATGTGGTCGCGGTGGGCCTGTTCGTTGGAGAGGGGTCGGGGTCGTCGGACTCCTCGGCGTACGCGGGAGACACGGCCAGCAGCAGCAGCGAGGCGACCGCGATCGCGGACCGAGTGCGGAGCGTTGAGGTCACCGGGTGACCCCCTCCCGTGCCGAGCCGTTGTGATGGTGGACTCAGCGTCACATAGCGGGCTGTACACGGCATCTCGGCGCATGCCATCGGGGAACCCCCCTGCCCGGCGACCGCCCGCCGGCACCCCCCGGCTCGCGCCCGGCAGAGCCGAACGGCCCGGCACGCGGATCGCGTGCCGGGCCGTTCGGTGGATCAGGCCGTGCGGGTGAAGATCAGCCGGACTTGCCCGAGGCGATCTTCAGCTCGAACTCCTGGTTCGCCGGGAGGACGGACTGTCCCTGGCCCGGGTAGTGCTCGATCACCGTGTCCTTGGGCCACTGCGGGTTGTCCACCTCGGTCACCGTCCAGTCCCAGCCGGCGGCACGCAGGCAGTCCTTGACCGAGAGCACGTCCTTGTACCGCAGGTCCGGCACCACGACCTTCTTCGGGTCCTGGCCGTCCTCCAGCGCCTCCGAGCACTTGGTCGCTTCGATGGTCCGCGTCCGGTCCGGCGAGGAGATGTTCCCCGTGGCCGAGGAGCTCGACGTCGGGTCGCCGCCCTTGTCGTTCTTGCCGTTGTCCTTCAGTGAGATGGCCGCGATCAGACCGCCGACGGCCAGCAGCGCCACCACGATCGCGCCCACGATCACCGGCGTGTTCCGTTTGCCGCCACCGCCGCCCTGGCCGGGGCCCGGCTGGGGCGAGAGCGTGTACGGCGGAGGCGTCGAGGACCCCGGCGTCTGGTACGCCGGGGCGGGCGCGTGCGGGTAGCCGTACTGGGGTGCGGGCGCCGGAGTCGGCGGCCCGTACGCACCCGGCTGGTACGGCGTCTGCACGCTCTGCGGCGCCGGCGTCGACTGGTCCAGCGGCGGGAAGACCGCCGAACCCACCCCCGCGCCGCTCACCGCGGGCGCGCCGGCGATGATCACCGGGGCGCCGGTCTGGCCCGCACTCAGCACGCGCGCGCACTCGTCACGCATCGCGGCGGCGCTCGGGAACCGCTCGTTCGGGTTCTTCTTCAGCGCGCGGGCGACGAGCGCGTCCATCGCGGGAGTGACGGTCCGGTTGATCGTCGACGGCGCGACCGGCTCCTCCTGCACATGCGCATAGGCGATCGCCAGGGGCGAGTCCGCGTCGAACGGCAGCCGCCCGGTCAGCAGTTGGAACAGCATGATGCCCACCGAGTACAGATCGGAGCGGGCGTCCACACCGCGCCCCAGTGCCTGCTCGGGCGACAGGTACTGCGGAGTGCCGACGACCATGCCGGTCTGGGTCATCGAGGTGACGCCGGACTGCATGGCACGGGCGATGCCGAAGTCCATGACCTTGACCACGTCGCGCTTCGTCATCATCACGTTGCCGGGCTTGATGTCCCGGTGGACCAGGCCCATCTCATGGCTGGTCTCCAGCGCGGCCAGCACATCGGCCGTCACCTTCAGGGCCTTGTCGGCCGGCATCGCGCCGTACTGCTGGATGTCGGCCTGCAGGACGGAGCCGAGCGGGCGGCCCTCCACGTACTCCATGACGATGTACGGCATCAGCGAACCGTCGAGCTCGTCCTCGCCGGTGTCGAAGACGGAGACGATGTTGGTGTGCGACAGCTTGGCGACGGCCTGCGCCTCGCGGCGGAACCTCTCACGGAAGGACTGCTCGCGCCCCAGCTCCGTGTGCAGCGTCTTGATCGCCACCTGGCGGTCCAGTGCGGCGTCGTACGCCAGATACACGGACGCCATTCCGCCCTCGCCGAGCAGGTCGCGAAGCTGATACCGGCCACCTGCCACGGAACCACCCGCATAGCGGCCCTGCGCGCCGTCCTGGCTCATGACTGTGCATCCCCCTCGGCGCGAAGACCTGCCGGCCCGCGATGGTTCGCGTAGATCCCTGATCACTGCCCTGCGGATCCACACGTCCGTGATCCGTATTACGGGGCAAGTCTGCCCCAGGGGTCGGACACGTCAAGCCGGGTGCCCGTTCCGTGACCGTACGCACAAGAAGCGTCTCGGAAGCGTTACAGGAACAGCATGGAATTTGCCCCGCCCGACGCGGAGCAGGTTTGATGGCCGGTCCATCTCGAGCAGGAGGCCCCCGCGAAGGCTGTAGCGTGAGGCGGCACAAGGACCCTGAGTACGACAGCGATTCCCGCACGCACTTGACGCAAGCGGACAGACGACGGCGAGGACTGATGGCACCCGAACCCGAGGCAGGCGGCGGCGTGCCGGATGCGGCGGACTCCTGGGGAGCCGGCGGACTGATCGGCGACGGCCGGTACCGCCTGACGCACCGCCTCGGACGGGGCGGCATGGCCGAGGTGTTCGCCGCGGAGGACGTGCGGCTCGGCCGCACGGTCGCGGTCAAGCTGCTGCGCGCCGATCTCGCCGAGGACCCGGTCTCCAAGGCCCGATTCACGCGTGAGGCGCAGTCGGTCGCGGGGCTCAACCACCATGCGATCGTGGCCGTCTACGACTCCGGCGAGGATGTCGTCGGCGGTCAGTCCGTGCCGTACATCGTCATGGAGCTCGTCGAAGGCCGCACGATCCGCGATCTGCTGCTCAATGCCGAGGCCCCGCCGCCCGAGCAGGCACTGATCATCGTCTCCGGTGTCCTCGAGGCGCTCGCCTACTCGCACCAGCACGGCATCGTGCACCGCGACATCAAGCCCGCGAACGTCATCATCACCAACTCCGGTGCGGTGAAGGTGATGGACTTCGGCATCGCCCGCGCCCTGCACGGTGCGTCGACGACGATGACGCAGACCGGCATGGTCATGGGCACGCCGCAGTACCTCTCCCCCGAACAGGCGCTGGGCAAGGCGGTCGACCACCGCTCCGATCTGTACGCCACGGGCTGTCTGCTCTACGAACTCCTCGCGCTGCGGCCCCCGTTCACCGGTGAGACGCCGCTGTCGGTGGTCTACCAGCACGTCCAGGACATCCCCTCGCCGCCGTCCGAGGTTTCCGACGTGGTGCCGCCGGAGCTCGACGGACTGGTCATGCGCTCGCTCGCGAAGGACCCGGACGACCGTTTCCAGAGCGCCGAGGAGATGCGCGGGCTGGTGCAGTACGGGCTGCAGATGCTGCAGCAGCAGGGCAGTCACAACGGCAGCTGGAACACCGGCCCCGTCGCGATGTACGACGGCGGCGGCACGCCCGCCATGGGCATGACCGGGCCGACGGCCGTGCACCACCCGGTGCACGGGGAGACCTCCCCGGGCCCGCTCCTGCCGCCGGTGAACCCCGACGACGGCGGATACGACGGCAGGCCGCGCGGTTCCGGCGGCAAGGGCCGGCGCAGCAAGGTGTGGCTGCTGGCCGTGCTCGCGGTCATCGCCATCGCCGCAGGTGTCGCCTTCGCGCTGAACAAGGCGAACGAAACGGGCGGCACGCCCTCGGACAAGACCTCGGTCTCCGAGACGCCGTCGACGCCGGACACGACACCGTCGCCGACCGACGACGAGACCGAGCAGAGCGAGGAGCCCGACAACTCCACGGGCGGCAACCAGCAGCCGACGCGTGAGCCGACGTACAGCAACCCGGGTACGCCGACGAACTCGCAGACGCCGACGGACAATCCGACGCCGTCCGGCCCGACGGACCAGCCGACCGAGCCGACGGACGAGCCGACCGAGCCGACGGACGAGCCGACCGACCCGGGCGGTACGACGGGCTCGGGCGGCGACCCGGGCACGACGAACGGCCAGGGCGGCGACCCGGGCGGCAACGGCGAGTGACCTGTCCGGGCCCCGCCCGGACCGCCCTCAGCCGGCGAACGCGTCCCTGACCGCCTCGTACTCCTTCGTCCACCACACCGCCAGGGCCGACACCGCGGGAAACTGCGGGTCGGCCCTTCGGTCGTGCAGCTGGTAGCGCCAGCGCAGTATCCAGAAGTCGTTGAGCCGCTCCCACCACACCCGGTGCACCGCGGCGGCCAGCTCCGCCGCGTCCGCGCCCGCGGCCCGGCGGTAGGCCCGCGCGTACGCCCGCACCTTCGGCAGGTCGAGCTCCCCGGCCGGCTGGACGAAGAAGATCGCCGCCGCCCGTACCGCCTCCTCGGCCCGCGGCTGGACGCCCAGGCGGTCCCAGTCGACGATCGCCGCGGGCTCGGCCCCGCGGTAGAGCAGGTTCAGCGGATGGAAGTCGCCGTGCACCCAGCCGCCCGCCGAGGCCGGCGGCGGTCTGCGGTCGGTGTGGCGCTCCAGCAGGGCACGCCGTTCCAGCAGCCGGTGCTCGGCCAGGGTGTCGAAGGCGTCCGGGCGGCCCGCGGTCCGCGCCAGCGCCAGCAGCTCGTCGATGAGGGCGAACGTCTCGTCCGGGTCGGCGCTCTCGTACTCCCGTCGCTCCGTCCGGTCCACCTCCATGACCTGTTCGAGGCAGGTGTGGACGAGGCCCAGGAGGGAGCCGAGCCGCCGTGACTGGGGCGTGGTGAGCTGCGCGCCGTCACGGTGGCGGCCGTCGATCCACGGGTGCAGGGCGTAGCAGCGGCCGCCGATCACCACGACCGTGTCGCCCCGGGAGTCCTCGACGGGCGGGGCGACGGGGACGCCGAGCGCCTGGAGCCGCTTGGTGGCGCGGTGCTGGCGGACGATGGCCTGGCGGTCGCCGTCGAGGTGATGCTTGAGGAAGTACGCCCCCCGGGTGGTGGCGAGCCGGTAGCCGCGGTTGAGGAGGCCCAGGGTGACCGGCTCGCAGGAGAGGGGTTCGCCCGGGTCGTCGTAGCGGCTGAGGAGCGCACCGACGGGTGGGGCGGTTGCAGATGAGCGCGGCACCCGCCAGATGTTAGATCACGCGGTGTGCCGGTTCTGCCGCTCCGAGCGACCTCCCGCCGGGCGCACCCGGCGAATCGCGGCCCCTCCCGGCCTCGCGTCGCCGAGCGGCTCCGAATATTCACTCTTCCCGTGGCCGGGGTCCCCGGGATAACGTGCCGGTGTTCCGGCGGCCTGCAAGGCTGTTTCCAGTGCCCTGACCTGGTGATGTTCCCGCTTTTCTCGATTTACTTGGAAATCCAAGCAAAATCGCAGGTCAAATGGGGTTACGCAGTAATGCTGCCTACTGGGTAACGTGCCTTTGGCAGGACGTTCGCCGGGCACCTGTCACGCCTGAATCCGGCCGGGCCGCACCCACCCCGTGCGCGGGTACGGATACAGGCGAGCCTCCCCTTGCCTTCGGCAGGGGGGACCTCAGGCCCACACCGGCGAACCCGGGGGCCGGACCGACGGAGGAGCACGCACGTGACCGTGGAGAGCACTGCTGCCGCGCGTAAACCGCGACGCGCCAGCAAGCGCGCCAGCGCCGCCAAGAAGCCGCAGAGTTCCGAGCCCCAGCTCGTACAGCTGCTGACGCCCGAGGGCGAGCGCGTCGAGCACCCCGAGTACAGCATCGACCTGACGCCGGAGGAGCTGCGCGGCCTGTACCGCGACATGGTCCTCACCCGTCGCTTCGACGCCGAGGCCACCGCGCTGCAGCGGCAGGGCGAGCTCGGACTGTGGGCATCGCTGCTGGGTCAGGAGGCCGCACAGATCGGGTCGGGCCGCGCCCTGCGCGACGACGACTACGTCTTCCCGACGTACCGCGAGCACGGCGTCGCCTGGTGCCGCGGGGTCGACCCCACCAATCTGCTCGGCATGTTCCGCGGTGTGAACCACGGCGGGTGGGACCCGACCACCAACAACTTCCACCTTTACACGATCGTCATCGGCTCGCAGACGCTGCACGCCACCGGCTACGCCATGGGCGTCGCCAAGGACGGTGCCGACTCGGCCGTGATCGCGTACTTCGGTGACGGCGCCTCCAGCCAGGGCGACGTCGCGGAGTCCTTCACCTTCTCCGCGGTCTACAACGCCCCGGTCGTCTTCTTCTGCCAGAACAACCAGTGGGCGATCTCCGAGCCGACCGAGAAGCAGACCCGGGTGCCGCTCTACCAGCGCGCACAGGGCTTCGGCTTCCCCGGCATCCGCGTCGACGGCAATGACGTGCTCGCCTGCCTGGCCGTGACCCGGTCGGCGCTGGAGCGGGCCCGCCGCGGCGAGGGGCCGACGCTCGTCGAGGCGTTCACCTACCGCATGGGCGCGCACACCACCTCCGACGACCCGACGAAGTACCGGGCCGACGAGGAGCGCCAGGCGTGGGAGGCGAAGGACCCGATCCTGCGGCTCCGTACGTACCTGGAGAACGCCGTTCTCGACAAGACCGAGGCCGAGGCGTTCTTCACCTCCCTGGAGGAGGAGAGCGAGACTCTGGGCAAGCGGGTCCGTGAGGCCGTGCGGGCCATGCCCGACCCGGACGATCTGGCGATCTTCGAGAATGTCTACGCCGACGGGCACGCCCTCGTCGACGAGGAGCGCGCACAGTTCCTCGCGTACCAGGCGTCCTTCGCCGAGGAGGGCAAGTAACCATGGCCGCACAGAAGCTCCCCCTCGCCAAGGCGCTCAACGAGTCCCTGCGCAAGGCCCTCGAGACCGACCCCAAGGTCCTGATCATGGGTGAGGACGTCGGCAAGCTCGGCGGCGTCTTCCGGGTCACCGACGGTCTGCAGAAGGACTTCGGTGAGGACCGGGTCATCGACACCCCGCTTGCCGAGTCCGGCATCGTCGGCACCGCGATCGGTCTCGCACTGCGCGGCTACCGGCCCGTCGTGGAGATCCAGTTCGACGGCTTCGTCTTCCCCGCGTACGACCAGATCGTCACGCAGCTCGCGAAGATGCACGCCCGCGCGCTCGGCAAGATCAAGATGCCGGTCGTCATCCGGATTCCGTACGGCGGCGGCATCGGCGCCGTCGAGCACCACTCGGAGTCCCCCGAGGCCCTCTTCGCGCATGTCGCGGGCCTCAAGGTGGTCTCTCCCTCGAACTCCTCCGACGCGTACTGGATGCTCCAGCAGGCCATCCAGAGCGACGACCCGGTCATCTTCTTCGAGCCCAAGCGGCGCTACTGGGACAAGAGCGAGGTCGACACCGAGGCGATCCCCGGCCCCCTGCACACCGCCCGGGTCGTGCGGCCCGGCACCGACCTGACCCTCGCGGCGTACGGCCCGATGGTGAAGGTCTGCGCCGAGGCCGCCGCCGCGGCGCAGGAGGAGGGCAAGTCGCTCGAGGTCCTGGACCTTCGTTCGATGTCGCCGATCGACTTCGACACCATCCAGACGTCGGTCGAGAAGACCGGCCGCCTGATCGTGGTGCACGAGGCCCCCGTCTTCTACGGCTCCGGCGCGGAGATCGCCGCTCGCATCACCGAGCGGTGCTTCTTCCACCTGGAGGCTCCGGTGCTCAGGGTCGGCGGCTTCCACGCGCCGTACCCGCCGGCCCGGCTGGAGGAGGAGTACCTCCCCGGCCTGGACCGGGTGCTGGACGCCGTCGACCGCTCGCTCGCGTACTGAGGAGTGCCGTGACCATGACGCAAGACACTTCGCTCCGCTTCCGCGAGTTCAAGATGCCCGACGTGGGCGAGGGACTCACCGAGGCCGAGATCCTCAAGTGGTACGTACAGCCCGGCGACACCGTGACCGACGGCCAGGTCGTGTGCGAGGTCGAGACGGCGAAGGCGGCCGTCGAGCTGCCGATCCCGTACGACGGCGTGGTGCACGAGCTGCGCTTCGAGGAGGGCACGACGGTCGACGTCGGCACCTCGATCATCACGGTCGACGTGCAGCCGGGCAGCGGTGACGCCGCCCCCGCAGAGCAGCCCGTCGCGCAGACGCCGGCCGCTCCGGTCGCCCCCGCGGCCGAGGAGAACGACGAGCCGAAGGGCCGCCAGCCGGTCCTCGTCGGCTACGGCGTGTCCGAGGCGTCCACCAAGCGGCGCCCCCGCAAGGGCACCGCGGCCGTCCCGGAGCAGGCCGCGGCCTCCGCCGCGATCCAGGCCGAGATGAACGGCCACGGCGGCGCGCCCGCACAGGCCCGCCCGCTGGCCAAGCCCCCGGTCCGCAAGCTCGCCAAGGACCTGGGCATCGATCTGGCGACGGTCACCCCGACCGGGCCCGACGGCACCATCACCCGCGAGGACGTCCACGCGGCGGCCGCTCCGGCACCGGCACCCGCCGTGGCCGAGCCGGCGGCCCCGGCCGTGACCGCAGCGCCCGTGCCGGTCGCCGCCGGTGCGCGGGAGACGCGTATCCCGATCAAGGGCGTACGCAAGGCCACGGCGGCCGCGATGGTCGGCAGCGCGTTCACCGCGCCGCACGTCACCGAGTTCATCACGCTCGACGTGACGCGGACGATGAAGCTCGTCGACGAGCTCAAGGCCGACAAGGACATGGCCGGCCTGCGGGTCAATCCGCTGCTGCTGATCGCCAAGGCGCTGCTGGTCGCGATCAAGCGGAACCCCGAGGTCAACGCCGCCTGGGACGAGGCCAACCAGGAGATCGTCCAGAAGCACTACGTGAACCTGGGCATCGCCGCGGCCACCCCGCGCGGTCTGATCGTGCCGAACATCAAGGACGCGCACGACAAGACCCTGCCCGAACTGGCGCAGTCGCTCGGCGAGTTGGTCGCCACCGCCCGTGAGGGCAAGACGACCCCGGTGGCGATGCAGGGCGGCACGGTGACCATCACCAACGTCGGCGTCTTCGGCGTCGACACCGGTACGCCGATCCTCAACCCCGGCGAGTCCGCGATCCTCGCGGTCGGTGCGATCAGGCTCCAGCCGTGGGTCCACAAGGGCAAGGTCAAGCCGCGCCGGGTCACCACGCTCGCGCTCTCCTTCGACCACCGCCTGGTCGACGGCGAGCTGGGCTCCAAGGTGCTCGCGGATGTGGCGGCGATCCTGGAGAACCCGAAGCGCCTGATCACCTGGGCCTGACCGGGACCGGTACGCGACGAGGGCCCGTGACGCAGAGCGTCACGGGCCCTCGGGCCGTTCACCGCGAGATCAGTCGCGCTGCGCGCCGGCCGGGAGCGACCGCACCTTCATCGTCGTGGCGGTGCTGGAGCCGAAACCGAAGTCCAGCAGCTTCGCCGCGTCCTTGGTGCGCTCGGTGACGCTGGAGCTGCCGAGAACGACGCCGACGTAGGTCTTGGTGCCGCGGGTGGCGGCGAAGACGAGGCAGGGGCCCGCAGCCGTGCCGGTGCCGGTCTTCACGCCGATGGCCCCGCTGTACGAGCCGAGCAGCGTGTTGGTGTTGTACCAGGTGTACGTGCGGGTGCCGCCGGTGCTCGTCGTCGCGGTCGTCTTGTACGACGTCGCCTTGACGACGTCGCGGAAGACCGAGCTGCTCATCGCGTGCCGGGCGAGCTTCGCCAGGTCCCACGGGGTGGTGTAGTTGTTCCCGGCGGCCGAGATGCCGTCGAAGGAGTCGAACTTGGTGTTCACGAGGCCCAGCTGCTTGGCCTTCGCGTTCATCTTGCCGATGAAGGACTTGGTGCGGGCGGCGCTCGTCGTGCCCGTGCCGTAGGTGTCGGCGAGGGCGTACGCGGCGTCGCAGCCGGAGGGCAGCATCAGCGCGGACAGCAGCTGACGGACGTTCAGCTTGTCACCGGTGCGCAGGTCCGCGGTGCTCGCGCCCTCCCGGACGACGTAGTCGCGGTACTCCTGCTTGACGGTGACCTTCTTGTTCAGGTCGACGCCCGGGATGGTGAGGAGAGTGATGGCCGTCACGAGCTTCGTGGTGCTCGCCATCTGACGGCGGGTGTTGTTGGCCTTGCCGTAGATCGGCTTGGCGTCAGCCTGGTCGAGCAGAAAACCGCCCTTGGCGGTGATGGAGGGGATCGGCGGCGCTGCAGCCTGCGCGGGGGCGGCGAGCGGGGAGGCCGTCAGCAGCAGACCGCCCGCGAGAGCGACGGTGGCAGCTCTGCGCAGGCCCTTGTGACTCGATATCAAAGGAAACGCTCCGAGTTCGCAAATGCGTCGAAAAACGGCTGAAGGGGACCCGGTGACACGTGGGTCCCGATAGAAGACGCATGAACTGCCCGAAGGGATGTACGTCTTGGGGCACAACTCTTCGAATTTCTCCGGTCGTATGCGCGTCCCCGGCGTTCGCGTCCTGCATCGTGGACGCCGCTTTCTGATGCACCTGTGTTGTATCTAAGCTGTGCGCATGCCTGCTCCAGCCCCCGCCGCCGAACGCGTCTACACGCACGTCAAGCAGGCCGTTCTCGACCGCCGTTACGAAGGCGGGACCCTCCTCACCGAGGGCGAACTGGCCGACGCCGTCGGCGTGTCACGCACCCCCGTCCGCGAGGCCCTCCTCAAGCTCGAGGTCGAAGGTCTGATCAAGCTCTACCCGAAGAAGGGCGCCCTCGTCCTCGCCGTCTCCGCCCAGGAGATCGCCGACGTCGTGGAGACCCGGCTGCTGGTCGAGGAGCACGCCGCGCGCAAGGCCGTGCCTGCGTCCCCGCAGCTGCTCGCCCGCCTCGAAGAGCTGCTGGAGCAGCAGAAACGCCAGGTCGACGACGGAGATCTGGCCGCCGTCGCGGTCACCGACCGCTGCTTCCACGCCGAGATCGTCCGCAGCGGCGGCAACGCGATCCTCTCCCGCCTCTACGACCAACTCCGCGACCGCCAGCTGCGGATGGGCGTCGCGGTGATGCACGCGCACCCCGACCGGATCACCAAGAACGTCGCCGAACACAGCGAGATCCTCGACGCCCTGCGCGCCGGCGACCCGGAGCGGGCCGCCGCCCTCGTCCACCGTCACGTCGGCTGGTTTCACACGCTGGCGCGGGGCGAGATCCGATGACCGCGTCCGCCGCACTGCCGGGAGACCCCCCGGGAGGCCGCCGCGCCGCCGCGATCTGGGGCATCGGCGTCGCCGTCTACTTCGTCGCCGTCATCTTCCGCACATCCCTCGGGGTCGCCGGACTCGACGCCGCCGACCGCTTCGACGTCAACGCGTCCGCGCTGTCCACCTTCTCGATACTCCAGCTGCTCGTCTACGCGGGCATGCAGATACCCGTCGGCCTGATGGTCGACCGGCTCGGCACCAAGAAGGTCCTCACCCTCGGCGTCGTGCTGTTCACCGTCGGCCAGCTGGGCTTCGCCCTCGCCCCCTCGTACGGCACGGCCCTCGCGGCACGCGCCCTGCTCGGCTGCGGCGACGCGATGACCTTCATCAGCGTGCTGCGCCTCGGCAGCCGCTGGTTCCCCGCCCGCCGCGGGCCGCTGATCGGACAGGTCGCCGCGCTCTTCGGCATGGCCGGCAACCTCGTCTCCACCCTCGTCATCGCGCGCATGCTGCACGGCATGGGCTGGACCGCCACCTTCGCGGGCAGCGCGGGCGCCGGAGTGGTCGTCCTGATCCTGCTGCTGCTCTTCCTCAAGGACCACCCCGAGGGGCACGCGCCCCCGCCGACGCAGCACGCGGGATCCGCCTTCGTACGCAAGCAGATCGCCCGGTCGTGGCGCGAGCCCGGCACGCGCCTCGGCATGTGGGTGCACTTCACCACCCAGTTCCCCGCCATGGTGTTCCTGCTGCTGTGGGGGATGCCGTTCCTCGTCGAGGCCCAGCAGTTGTCCCGGGAGACCGCCGGCTCACTGCTGACCCTTGTCGTGCTCTCCAACATGACGGTGGGCCTGGTGTACGGGCAGGTCATCGCCCGCCACCACGCGGCACGACTGCCGCTCGCCCTCGGCACCGTCGGCGCGACCGCGACACTGTGGGCCGCGACCCTGCTCGTCCCCGGCGACCACGCCCCGATGTGGCTGCTGATCACCCTGTGCGCGGTACTCGGGGCATGCGGGCCCGCGTCGATGATCGGCTTCGACTTCGCCCGGCCGGCCAACCCGCCCCAACGTCAGGGCACTGCCTCCGGCATCGTCAACATGGGTGGCTTCGTGGCCTCCATGACGACGCTGCTCGCGGTCGGCGTGCTGCTCGACGCGACCGGCGACAACTACCGGATCGCGTTCTCGTCGGTGTTCGTGCTCGAGGCGCTCGGGATCACCCAGATCCTGCGCCTGCGCGCGCGCACCGCATGCCGGGAGCGCGACCGGCTGGTGGAGAGCCGGGTGGAAGCGGTGCACGTACCGGCGTAGGCGCCCCCTGGGCGCCCTGGGCGCCCGCGCTCAGGGCGTGACCGCGAACTCGCGCAGGATCGCGTGGGCCAGCTCCTGGTCCCCGTCCACCTTGATCCGGTCGATCACCGCGTTCGCGCGCACCCGGCCGCACGCCAGCCGGACGTACGTCTCCCAGTCCAGCGAGAGCGTCACCACGGGCCCCAGCGACGGCGCGCCGTCGACCGAGCCGCGTCCGTCCGCGTCCACCCGGACCGTCCGCAGGAACTCCAGCGGGCCGTGCACATCGAAGACCACCGCCGAATTCGGCGGCGCGCCCGCGTCCTTGGCGACCACCTTCGGCAGCGCCTCCAGAAGGCAGTCACGGGTGAGGTGCGCGCCGGGGGAGTCGAGATTGCCCGGCTGGTTCAGCGTCGTCCGCAGATCCTGCTCGTGCACCCAGGTGTCGAACGCGCGCATCCGCATGGCCAGTTCGAGCGTCTGCTCGGCGCCCAGGGGAGCCCGGATGAGAGTGTCGGGCGCGCGGTTCTCGTTGCGCAGCTGACGGGCGCGCCGGATGATCGTGTACTCCAGCTCGGAGGTCATCTCCGGAGCCGTGTGGTGGCGGCGGACGTCGACCTGCATCTCCATGTAGCGCGCGAAGTCGCTCTTCACGTGGTAGAGATCACGCGGCAGGGTGTGGATCGGCCGGGGGTCCCCGAGCATCTCGCACTCCATGCCGATGACGTGCGAGACCAGATCGCGCACCGACCAGCCGGGGCACGGCGTCGGCCGGTTCCATTCGCCCTCGACGAGCGGCTGCACCAGCTCGGCTATTGCTTCGACGGAGTGGGTCCAGGCATCGGCGTAGGTCTGGAGGCTGGGATGGACGGTCACGGGACCCCTCGGCGGTTCTGCGGTACGCGGGCTGGGCTGCTGACTGCTGGGCTGCGTGGGAGGCTCGGCAGTTAAGTTACGCTGCCGGGCGTCACCCCGGCAGTGCTTTCGTGTGACGATCGTAGGCCCGCCTTGAGGGCTCGAATGCCAGGACGGTGGTAGTGTGCGCGCCTCCCTCATCCAGATCGCAGCAGACCCGGACGAAGCGGTCGATTCCCGCAGACAGCGCGCGGCCGCGCTCGTACGCGAACAACACGGTGCGGACCTGGTGGTCCTGCCCGAGTTGTGGCCGGTCGGAGCCTTTGCCTACCAGTCCTTCGAGGACGAGGCGGAGCTGCCGGACGGGCCGACGTTCGAGGTGATGTCCAAGGCCGCGAGCGATGCCGGGGTCTGGTTGCACGCCGGTTCGATCGTCGAACGCGACAACGGCGGAAAGCTGTACAACACCTCACTGGTCATCTCCCCCGCCGGTGAACTCGCCGCGACCTACCGCAAGATCCACCGCTTCGGCTTCGACAAGGGCGAGGCGGTGATGATGGGCGCGGGCGAGGACCTGGTCACCGTCGCCCTGCCGGACCTGACCATCGGCCTCGGCACCTGCTACGACCTGCGCTTCCCGGAGATGTTCCGCGCACTGGTCGACGCCGGCGCCCAGGCCCTCGTGATCCCCGCGGGCTGGCCGGCCCGCCGCCGCGAGCACTGGACGCTGCTGGCCCGCGCCCGGGCCGTCGAGAACCAGGCGTACGTCCTCGCCTGCGGCACGGCCGGCACCCACGCCGACGTCGAACAGGCGGGCCACAGCATCGTGGTCGACCCCTGGGGCGAGGTCCTGGCGGAGGCGGGCCCCGACGAGGAGGTCCTGACCGTGGAGCTCGACGTGTCCCGGGTGGAGACGACGCGTGAGGTCTTCCCGGCCCTCAAGGACCGGCGCCTGGGCCTCGCCGCCCCGGACACCCTGCGCTGAGACCGCGCCCGGACCGATGCCCGCCCGCACCCCCGCGGGCGGGCATCAGTCGTCCTCGCGCTCCTTCTCCGCCATCCGGATCACGCACACCGCCACCGCGATCAGCAGCGCCGCGTCCGCGTCCTCGCGGACGACATTCACGGCGTACGTCTCCCGGACGTGGAACCACTGCCGGGAGATGTGCGCCAGCAGCTCGCCGTCGTACTCCACGACGAACTCCCGGTCCAGGATCCGCCCGCTCACATCGAGCTCGGTGCCCTCGGACAGCGTGACCCGGTAGTGGTTGCGCAGCAGCGAAAGCCGCTTCCTGCGGATCGTGGCGAGCGTCGACTCGTCGCGCTCGATGGTCATCGTGTCCCGCAGGCTGATCAGCTTCTTGCGCAGCGTGATCAGCACCATCCCGTCGGTGTCCTTGAGCTCCAGGGTGTCCCGCAGCCGCAGGGCCTTCCCGTCGACGAGAAAGGCATGGCGGCCCCGCTCGTCCTCGATCCAGTAGTCGTCACCGATCGCGAAGATCTTGTCGCGCACCAGATATTTCATGCAGGAATGCGTACCCCGGGCGGTGATGTTGGATGGAGTCATGGCTACACGTGCACGCGTTCGGGCCCCTGAGCTGATCGGCAAGGGCGGCTGGCTGAACACCGGTGACAGGCAGTACTCCCTCGCTGACCTGCGGGGACGCATCGTCGTTCTCGATTTTTGGACGTTCTGCTGCATCAACTGTCTGCATGTCCTCGACGAGCTGCGCGAGCTCGAGGAGAAGCATCGCGACACCGTCGTGATCATCGGGGTCCATTCGCCGAAGTTCGTCCACGAGGCCGACCATCAGGCCGTCGTCGACGCCGTCGAGCGCTATCAGGTGCACCACCCCGTTCTGGACGATCCCGAGCTCGCGACGTGGAAGCAGTACGCGGTGCGGGCCTGGCCCACGCTCGTCGTCATCGACCCCGAGGGGTATGTCGTCGCCCAGCACGCGGGCGAGGGGCACGCGCACGCCATCGAGAAGCTCGTCGAGGAGCTCGAGGCCGAGCACGCGGCGAAGGGGACGCTCCGGCGCGGTGACGGGCCCTATGTGGCGCCCGAGCCCGTCGCCACCGATCTCCGTTTCCCCGGCAAGGCCCTGCTGCTGCCCTCCGGGAACTTCCTGGTCTCCGACTCGACCCGCCATCAGCTGGTCGAGCTCGCGGCCGACGGCGAGAGCGTGGTGCGGCGGATCGGGGACGGGGAGTTCAACGAGCCGCAGGGGCTCGCGCTGCTCCCGGACGGCCGCGTCGCCGTCGCCGACACCGTGAACCACGCGATCCGGGCGTACGACCCGGTCACGGGCGCCGTAGAGCTGCTCGCGGGCACCGGCAAGCAGTGGTGGCAGGGTTCGCCGGCCTCCGGGCCCGCGCTCGAGGTGGCGCTGTCCTCGCCGTGGGACGTCGCGTGGTGGGGCGGGCGGCTGTGGATCGCGATGGCCGGTGTGCACCAGCTGTGGACCTACGACCCGGAGACCGGGACCGTGCAGGTGGCCGCGGGCACGACCAACGAGGGACTGGTCGACGGTCCGGCGGCCGAGGCCTGGTTCGCCCAGCCGTCCGGCCTCGCGGCCACCGAGGAGCGGCTGTGGATCGCCGACTCGGAGACCTCCGCGCTGCGCTGGATCGACAAGGAGCTCCGGGTGCACACAGCGGTGGGCACCGGGCTGTTCGACTTCGGGCACCGCGACGGTGAGGCCGGGCAGGCGCTGCTCCAGCACCCGCTGGGTGTCACGGCGCTGCCCGACGGTTCGGTCGCCGTCAGCGACACGTACAACCACGCGTTGCGCCGCTACGACCCGGCGAGCGGTGAGGTCAGCACCCTGGCGACCGATCTGCGGGAGCCGTCGGACGCGGTGCTGGCGGGCGAGGACATCGTCGTGGTGGAGTCCGCGCGGCACCGGCTGACCCGGCTGCGGCTGCCGGACGAGGCGGTGCGCGTGGACGCCGTCGCGCACCGCACGCAGCGCGCCGCGACCGATGTGGCTGCGGGCGCGCTGCGTCTCGACGTCGTGTTCGAGGCTCCTGCCGGGCAGAAGCTGGACACGCGCTACGGGCCCTCGACGCGGTTGCTGGTGTCCGCGACGCCGCCGGAGCTGCTGGCGGCCGGTGAGGGGGCGGGCAGTGATCTGAGCCGCGAGCTGGAGATCGACGCGTCGGTCGGCGAGGGCGTGCTGCATGTCTCGGCGATGGCGGCGTCCTGTGACGACGACCCGGAGAACGAGTATCCGGCCTGCCATGTCCACCAGCAGGACTGGGGCGTTCCGGTACGGGTGACTCCGGACGGTGTGTCCAGGCTGCCGCTCGTGCTGGCAGGCATGGACCGGAAGTGAGGCGGGGAGCCTCGGGCTCGCTCCGTCCGCGTCCCGCCGGGCCGGTGCGGTCCGGCGTCGGCCGCACCGGGACCTGCGCAGCATCTGCCGGCCGCCGGTGATGCCGGTCGCTGGTGGAAGAGCCCCTGCTCGGCCGCCGGGCGTCCGGCGGCGCCGTCCAGGCAGCCGGCCACCCACAGGCCGGGGTCGTAGGACGACTTGAGCCCGCCCTGTCCGCCCGCCTGAAGGCGGGCGCAGCCGCCGTTCAGCAGGTCCTTGACCTGCTCGCCCGTGAGGTCGTAGTTCCGGACGCGGTTGCCCTGGAGGAAGCCGGCTTCGTACGCCACGTCGTCGGCCCACGGCGGCCGTTCGTCGTATCGCTGGATCAGCAGCCAGCTGCCCGCGAGCAGGAGGACGGCCGCCGAGGCGAGCGTGAGGGTCAGGGTGCGACGCGTGGGGCCGGGGCGGTGGGCCGCGACCGTGTCATGACCGAGCAGAACCATGTGCGGCACAGTGCCGTGCGTGGCCTTTCCCGGATGTTTCGCGTCCGGGCCGGTGCTCCCCGACGGGCCGCCGGGGAGCGGGAGTTCAGCCCTCGAGGAACGCGGCCAGCGCGTTCGCCAGGTGGAACGGGTCGTCGGCGCCGCACAGTTCGCGCGCACTGTGCATGGACAGGCACGCCACACCGACGTCGACGGTCTGGATTCCGTGCCGGGCGGCCGTGATCGGGCCGATCGTGGTGCCGCACGGCATCGCGTTGTTCGACACGAACGTCTGCCACGGCACGCCGGCCCGCTCGCAGGCGGCGGCGAACACGGCGCGCCCGCTGCCGTCGGTGGCGTACCGCTGGTTCACGTTGACCTTGAGGATGGGGCCGCTGTTGGCGCGCGGGTGGTGCGTCGGGTCGTGCCGTTCCGCGTAGTTGGGGTGGACGGCGTGTCCGGTGTCGGAGGACATGCAGACCGTGCCGGCGAAGGCGCGGGCCTTGTCCTCGTATGTGCCGCCGCGGGCGAACACCGAGCGTTCCAGCACCGATCCGAGCAGCGGGCCGTCCGCGCCGGTGTCGGACTGGGAGCCGTTCTCCTCGTGGTCGAAGGCGGCGAGCACGGGGATGAAGGGCAGCGAGGAGGAGGCGGAGACCGCGGTGAGCGCGGCCGTCGCGGCGTGCACGGACAGCAGATTGTCCATGCGGGGTCCGGCCAGCAGCTCCCGGTCGCGGCCGAGGTAGGCGGGCGCCTCCACGGAGTGCGTCATCAGGTCCCAGCCGGTGATCTCGCCGTGGTCGAGCCCCAGTTCCTCCTCCACGAAGCCGATGAGGTCGCCCTCGTTCACCTCGCCGAGGCCCCAGATGGGCTGCATGTGGCGCTGCTTGTCGAGCTTGAGGCCGTCGCTGTGGATGGAGCGGTCGAGGTGGATCGCCAGCTGCGGTACGCGCAGCAGTGGACGGTCGACGTTGAACAGCCGCTGCGAGCCGTCGCGCAGGCTGACCCGGCCGGCGAGCCCGAGGTCGCGGTCGAGCCAGCTGTTGAGCAGGGGGCCGCCGTAGATCTCGACGGCGATCTGGCGCCAGCCGTGCGAACCGGTGTCGGGCAGCGGCTTGACCCGCAGGTTCGGGGAGTCGGTGTGCGCGCCGATGATGCGGAACGGGGTGTGGGCGTCGGCGCCTTCGGGCACGAACCAGGCGATGATCGCGCCGCCCCGGAGCACGAACCTGCCGCCGGCCGTGCCGTCCCAGACGTCGGTCTCCAGGACCTGCCGGAACCCTGCCTTCTCCAGCCGCTCGGCTGCGGTGGCCACCGCGTGGTACGGCGACGGCGAGGCCGTCAGGAAGGACATCAGGTCGTCGGTGTGTCCGCGGTCGAAGCGGGCGGAGGTGCTGCTGCTCATGGAGTCACCTTAACGAGGTGGTGCGGCCGGGGGCAGAGAGATGGAAGCGGCCCGCCCCCCGGAGGGGACGGGCCGCACGGGTCTCGGCAGGCTCAGAACGCGGCTTCGTCGAGGTCCATCAGCGAGACGTCGACGCTCTCGGCGAGCGCGCGCTCGGCGGAGACGCCCGGCAGGACGGTGGCGGCGAAGAACTTCGCAGCCGCGATCTTGCCCTGGTAGAACGGCACGTCCTTGGCGCCCGCCGTCTCCAGCTTCTCGGCCGCGACGGCCGCGCCGCGCAGCAGCAGGTAGCCGACGACGACATCGCCGGAGGCCATCAGCAGGCGGGTGGTGTTGAGGCCCACCTTGTAGATGTTCTTGACGTCCTCGCCGGTGGCGATGAGGTCGTTCGTCATGGTGCCGACGATCGCCTCGAGGTCCACCGCGGCCTTGGCGAGTGCGTCGCGGGCCGGGGCCAGCTCCTCGCCGCCGGTGCCGACCGCGAGGAACTTCTTGATCTCCTCGGAAAGGGTGTTCAGCGCCTGGCCCTGGTCGCGGACGATCTTCCGGAAGAAGTAGTCCTGGCCCTGGATGGCGGTGGTGCCCTCGTAGAGGGTGTCGATCTTGGCGTCCCGGATGTACTGCTCGACCGGGTACTCCTGCAGGTAGCCGGAGCCGCCGAAGGTCTGCAGCGACTGGGCGAGCTGCTCGTAGGACCTCTCGGAGCCGTAGCCCTTGACGATCGGCAGCAGCAGGTCGTTCAGGGCGACGAGGGCGGCGGTGTCCTCGCCCGCGGTCTCCTTGGTGGCGATCTCGTCCTGGATGGAGGCGGTGTACAGGACCAGGGCGCGCATGCCCTCGGCGTACGCCTTCTGCGTCATCAGCGAGCGGCGCACGTCGGGGTGGTGCGTGATGGTGACCTTGGGTGCGTTCTTGTCCGCGAAGTTCACCAGGTCCTGGCCCTGGACGCGCTCCTTGGCGTACTCCAGCGCGTTCAGGTAGCCGGTGGAGAGGGTGGCGATGGCCTTCGTGCCGACCATCATCCGGGCGAACTCGATGATCATGAACATCTGGCGGATGCCGTCGTGCTTGTCGCCGATCAGCCAGCCCTTGGCGGGGTGCTTGTCGCCGAACGTGATCTCGCACGTGTTGGACGCCTTGAGGCCCATCTTGTGCTCGACGTTGGTGGCGTACACGCCGTTGCGCTCGCCCAGCTCGCCGGTCTCCCAGTCGAAGTGGAACTTCGGCACCAGGAACAGGGACAGGCCCTTGGTGCCCGGTCCGGCGCCCTCGGGGCGGGCCAGCACGTAGTGGAGGATGTTCTCCTCCATGTCGTGCTCACCGGAGGTGATGAAGCGCTTCACGCCCTCGATGTTCCAGGAGCCGTCCTCCTGCTCGACGGCCTTGGTGCGGCCGGCGCCCACGTCCGAGCCGGCGTCCGGCTCGGTGAGGACCATGGTGGAGCCCCAGCGCTTCTCGACGGCGATCTCGGCGACCTTCTTCTGCGCCTCGTTGCCCTCCGTGAAGAGGATGCCGGCGAAGGCGGGACCCGAGGAGTACATCCATATCGCCGGGTTCGAGCCGAGGAGCAGCTCGGCGTAGGACCAGATCAGCGAGCGGGGCGCGGTGGTGCCGCCGATCTCCTCCGGCAGGCCGAGGCGCCAGTACTCGGAGTCCATGAAGGCCTTGTAGCTCTTCTTGAAGGACGCCGGGACGGGCGCGGTGTTGGTCTCGGGGTCGAACACCGGAGGGTTGCGGTCGGCGTCCGCGAAGGACTCGGCCAGCTCGTTCTCCGCGAGCCGGGCGATCTCGGACAGGATGCTCTTGGCGGTGTCGACGTCCATCTCCGCGAACGGGCCGGTGCCGTACAGCTTGTCGCGCCCGAGGACCTCGAAGAGGTTGAACTCGATGTCGCGGAGATTCGACTTGTAGTGCCCCATGGCGACGGCTCCGTAAAGATCGGAAGACAGATTTCTCATCCACGTACCAGTTGGTAGCTACGATGATGCTACCCGTCGGTAATAAGACGCAACCCCTGTGGGGAACTGTGACGCGTGGCGCATACCGCTGGGAAGGGCCCGGCAACACCGGGCAGCGCCCATCGGGGCGCGCGGGCTCGGTAGGCTGGCGGTCATGTATGGCTATGACCAGAACCCGGGCGCTCAGCAGCAGTACGCTCCCCAGCAGCCATACGGGGGACAGCCGCACGGACAGCCGCTCTACCCGGAGCCCTCGCCGCCGTCGCTCGCCGATGCCGTGCGGGCCTTCACCACGGCGTCGATGTCGGCCGAGGACTTCCAGCAGATCTTCGCGACCTCCAAGGTCTACTGCCCCCGCGGGGACAACCCCGGATTCCTGGCGCTGCACAACACCCAGCAGCCGGTCATCCCCATGTTCACCTCCCTCAAGGAGCTGCGCCGGTACGCGGGGAAGGAGTCCAAGTACTTCGTGATCACCGGTGCCGAGGTCATCGACCTGCTGCCGACGGGGTACGGCTTCGTGCTCGACATGGAGGGTGAGCACCGGATGGTCTTCGACGCGAAGGCCGTGGAGCAGATGGTCGACTTCGCGATGCGCCGGATGTACGGCTAGGGCCTTCGCCGCGCGGGCGGCCGAGTGACGCAGGGGCGTGAGCCCGGGAGGAATGCCTCCCGGGCTCTTGTCGTTGGGACTGGCAGGAAGTTCAGAATTCAACTAAACTGGTCGCACAAGGAGGCCCCCCATGCCTGCAGTGACTGTCGAGAACCCGCTCACCCTGCCGCGCGTGACCGCGCCCGCGGACGTCGTCCCGCGGCCCGTCCTCGCCGTGAGCACCGCGCCCAGCGGCTTCGAGGGCGAGGGTTTCCCGGTGCGACGCGCTTTCGCCGGGATCAACTACCAGTACCTCGACCCGTTCATCATGATGGACCAGATGGGCGAGGTGGAGTACGCGCCGGGCGAGCCCAAGGGCACGCCCTGGCACCCGCACCGCGGCTTCGAGACGGTCACGTACCTGGTCGACGGGACATTCGTCCACCAGGACAGCAACGGCGGCGGCGGAACCATCCAGAACGGCGACACCCAGTGGATGACCGCGGGCTCCGGGCTGCTGCACATCGAGGCGCCGCCGGAGGCGCTCGTCACGTCCGGCGGGCTCTTCCACGGCCTCCAGCTGTGGGTGAACCTCCCCGCGGCCGACAAGATGATGGACCCCCGCTACCAGGACATCCGCGGCGGCCAGGTCCAGCTGCTGACCACTCCCGACGGCGGCGCGCTGCTGCGGGTCATCGCCGGCGAGCTGGACGGGCACGAGGGCCCGGGCATCACGCACACGCCGATCACGATGATCCACGCGACCCTGCGGCCCGGCGCTCAGATGACGCTGCCCTGGCGTGCGGACTTCAACGGCCTCGCGTACGTGCTGGCCGGCCGGGGCGCCGTCGGCACCGAGCGGCGGCCCGTACGGACCGGACAGAGCGCGGTCTTCGGCGACGGCGGCGCGCTGACCGTGCGTGCGCACGAGTCCCAGGACTCCAACGCGCCGGACCTGGAGATAGTGCTGCTCGGCGGCCGTCCCATACGGGAGCCGATGGCGCACTACGGGCCGTTCGTGATGAACACGCAGGCCGAGCTGCAGAAGGCGGTCGAGGACTTCCAGAAGGGTCTGCTCGGGACCATCCCCGCTGTCCACGGCATGTAGGAACAGCGCGGCGGGTGGCAGCTGATGGGCCGTCACCCGCCTGGCCCGGTGGGCAGGACGGGGCCCCGGGCCTGTGGTCGGGTGGGGTCGTGCACACCCTTCTTCCCGAGCCCGTACGGCGTCTCGCGGCCTGGTGCGCGGTCGCGCTGCTGGTGGCCGCGGTCGCCGGGGTGGGGATCTGGCTGATCATCACCTTCAAGACCGCCGTCACCCCGGTGCTGCTCGCGCTGCTGGGGACCGCGCTGCTCGGGCCGCTGCACCGGCGCCTCGTCCGGATGAAGGTCAACCGGTCGCTGGCCGCCGGGCTGACCTGCGTCGCCGTGCTCGGCGTCGTCGGCGGGGCCACCTACATCATCGTCAGCGCGCTGATCGACTCCGGCGAACAGATCGTCACCTCGCTGAGGCAGGCGGCCGAGGACCTCGCCTCGCACTTCGGGGCCGCCGGGACCTCGCTCGACGATCTCGCCACCAACTCCCGGCAGCTGCTGGAGAAGTTCGGCGGCACCGCCGCGTCCGGTGTGATCAGCGGGCTGAGCGTGGTCGCCGAGCTGATCGCCACCGCCGTACTCGCCCTGCTGCTGATCTTCTTCTTCCTGAGGGACTCGCACCGAGCGGCCGGCCTGGTGCGCTCGCTCGCGCCGGCGTCGACGGGGGACGCCGTCGAGGCGATGGGCCGGCGGGCGTTCGAGGCGGTCGAGGGCTTCATGCGGGGCACCACGTTCATCGCCCTGATCGACGCCGTGTGCATCACCGTCGGGCTGCTGATCCTGCGGGTGCCCGGTGCCGTCGGGCTCGGCGCGCTCGTCTTCGTCGGCGCCTACATCCCCTATCTCGGTGCCTTCATCTCCGGCACGGTGGCCGTGCTCGTCGCGCTCGCCGACCGCGGTTTCGTCATCGCGCTCTGGGTGCTCGGCGTGGTGCTCGCGGTGCAGGTGCTGGAGGGGCATGTGCTCCAGCCCGTGATCCAGAGCCGTACGGTCCAGATGCACCCGGCCGTCGTGATGCTGGCGATCACCGCCGGGGCCGGGGTGGCCGGCATCCTCGGGATGCTGCTGGCCGTGCCGGTCACCGCCGCCGCGTTCGGCGTGATCGGCGAACTGCGGACCCGTTACTCGGGCTCCGACGGAGGACACGGGTCCTTGTCGGGCGCCGGGGACTCGTAGAGCTCGAACCAGATCGACTTGCCCTCGCCCCGCGGGTCCACACCCCAGGTGTCCGCGAGCACCTCCATCAGCAGCAGGCCGCGGCCGGAGGACGCCATCTCGCCGGGGCGCCGCTTGTGGGGCAGCTCGTCGCTGGAGTCGGCGACCTCCACCCGCAGCCGCCGGGCCTCCTGGCCGCAGATCACCTCGGCCACCACCAGGGCGTTGCTGTCGGTGTGGACGAGCACATTGGTCAGCATCTCGGAGACCATGAGCACCGCGGAGTCGACCTGTTCGTCGTCGGCCCAGTCGTGCAGCAGCTCGCGCAGCTGATGCCGGGTGGCGGCGATCCGCTCGGGCTCCGCCTGGGCCACGCTCATGGCCGTGCGGCGCGGGGCCTCCCGGGCGATCGATCCCTCGCGGGAGATCAGCAGGACGGCGATGTCGTCCTCGCGGCGGTCGGCCAGCGGACCGGTGGTGTGGTGCGAGCCCGGGCCGTGGACGGCCTGGACGA
The DNA here is from genome assembly GCA_963836215.1 of uncultured Actinomycetota bacterium. Lineage (GTDB taxonomy): Bacteria > Actinomycetota > Actinomycetes > Streptomycetales > Streptomycetaceae > Streptomyces. Next base: position 967,689 of record CAWIIU010000004.1, on the reverse strand, counting down.
GCTCGTCGGCGAGCTCCTCCAGGGTCCTGCCCTCGTGGTTCTCCAGGACGGAGCGCAGCCGGGCCCAGCCGGTGTCCAGATCGTGTCCGCCGGTCTCCAGGAGACCGTCGGTGCAGACCATCATCGTCTCGCCGGTCTCCAGCGTCAGATGCGTCGTCGGATAGTCCGTGTCCCGGTCGATGCCCAGCGGGAGCCCGCCGGCGGTGGGCCGCATCAGCACCGTGCCGTCGGCCATCCGGACCGCCGGGTCGGGGTGTCCCGCGCGGGCGATCTCGATGACTCCGGTCGAGGGGTCGACCTCCAGATACAGACAGGTCGCGAACCGCGGGCCGGCGTAGTCGCCCTCCTCGTGCGTCTCGGCGCCGAGAGCGTCGTGCAGCCCGTGCAGCCCGTGCAGGAACCGGGAGGCGCGGGAGAGGACGGCGTCCGGCCGGTGCCCCTCGGAGGCGTACGCCCGCAGCGCGATCCGGAGCTGGCCCATCAGCCCGGCGGCGCGCACATCATGGCCCTGGACGTCACCGATGACCAGGGCGAACCGGCCCGACGGCAGCGGGATCATGTCGTACCAGTCGCCGCCGACCTGGAGCCCGCCGCCCGTGGGCACATACCGCGCGGCCAGCGCCATCCCGGGGATCGCGGGCCCGAGCACCGGCATCATCGAGCGCTGCAGCCCCAGCGACAGTTCGCGCTCCGACTCGGCGACCCCGGCCCGGGCGAGCGCCTGTGCCAGCATCCGGGCGACCGTGGTCAGCACGGAGCGTTCGTCGGGGGTGAAGGCGACGCGGTGCCGGAAGGCCGCCATCCAGGCGCCTATCGTGCGGCCGGCGACGATCAGTGGCAGAAAGGCCCAGGACTGGCGGCCGAAGCGCTTCGCGAGCGGCCAGGTGGCGGGGTAACGGCGGCGGTACTCCTCCGGGCTGGGCAGATACGCGGCCCGGCCGGTGCGCACCACGTCGGCCGCCGGGTACTCCGTGTCCAGCGGCATGTCGCCGAACGGGTCGTCGTCACCGGCCTGGTGCCCGTGGTGACCGATGATCGTCAGCCGCTCGCCCGCGACACCGAAGACAGCGAGGCCGTCGGGCGAGAAGCCCGGCATGGACAGGGAGGCGGCGACCCGCAGCACCTCGGCGGTCGAGCGGGCCTCGGCCAGCGCGCGTCCCGCGTCGAGCAGGAACGCCTCCCGGGATCGGCGCCAGTCGCCGGTGATCGGGGTCCGCGCCGCGGTTCCCTCGGTCGGCTCGGCGACTTCCTGGATCATGCCTTCCAGCAGATAGTCGCCCTCGTGGAGGACGGGCCGGGAGCGGCTGCGCACCGTACGCACGACGCGGCCCTCCCCGTCGACGATCCGCAGCCGGCCCTCGGCGAGCGTCCCCTCGGCGATCGCGAGGCTGACGACGCCGTTGATCTCGTTCCAGTCGACGGGGTGGAAGCAGGCGCGCACGGTGGATTCGGCATAGGCACCGGTGTCGGCGGGCAGCTCGAGCAGCCGGGCGGCCACGGCGTCGAGGGTGACCGTCCCGGTTGCGTTGTCCCACCGCCACAGACCGGTCGCGATCGCGGCCAGGACGTCCTCGGTGCGCATTGCCTCACTTTATTCCGGTCTCCCACCCGATGACTTCCCGGGGGGAGGGCGGTCCCGGGCGGTGAGGGCATGTATATGCCAATGAGAGGGGCGGGGGCCGGGCGGTAACCTTGACAGGCCCGGCCCACCCCGAACGCTAAGACTGGATGAACGACGATGCATCGGTACAGGTCCCACACCTGCGGCGAGCTCCGCGCCTCTGACGTCGGAGCCGACGTCCGGCTGAGCGGCTGGCTGCACAATCGCCGAGACCTGGGCGGCATCCTCTTCATCGATCTGCGCGACCACTACGGCATCACGCAGCTCGTCGCCCGCCCGGGCACCGACGCCTACGAGGCCCTCGACAAGGTGAACAAGGAGTCCGTCGTCCGTATCGACGGACAGGTCGTCTCGCGCGGCGCGGAGAACATCAACCCCGAGCTGCCCACCGGTGAGATCGAGGTCGAGGTCTCGGCGGTCGAGCTGCTGGGCGGGGCGCAGCAGCTGCCGTTCCAGATCAACACCGACGACGGTGTGGGCGAGGAGCGCCGGCTCGAGTACCGCTTCCTGGACCTGCGCCGCGAGCGCATGCACCGCAACATCATGCTGCGCTCGGCCGTCATCGCGTCGATCCGCTCCAAGATGGTGGCGCTCGGCTTCAACGAGATGGCGACCCCGATCCTGACCGCGACCTCCCCCGAGGGCGCGCGTGACTTCGTGGTCCCGTCCCGGCTGAACCCGGGCAAGTTCTACGCGCTGCCGCAGGCGCCGCAGCAGTTCAAGCAGCTGCTGATGATCTCCGGCTTCGACCGCTACTTCCAGATCGCGCCCTGCTTCCGCGACGAGGACGCCCGCGCCGACCGTTCCCCGGGCGAGTTCTACCAGCTCGACGTGGAGATGAGCTTCGTCGAGCAGGAGGACGTCTTCCAGCCGATCGAGAAGCTGATGACCGAGCTCTTCGAGGAGTTCGGCGGCGGACGGCACGTCACCTCGCCGTTCCCGCGCATCCCGTTCCGCGAGTCGATGCTCAAGTACGGCAACGACAAGCCGGATCTGCGCGCCCAGCTCGAACTGGTCGACATCACCGATGTGTTCGAGGGCTCCGAGTTCAAGGCCTTCGCCGGCAAGCACGTCCGAGCGCTCCCGGTGCCCGACACCGCCGCACAGCCGCGGAAGTTCTTCGACGGCCTCGGCGACTTCGCCGTCGAGCACGGCGCGAAGGGCCTGGCCTGGGTGCGCGTCGGCGAGGACGGAACGCTGACCGGCCCGATCGCCAAGTTCCTCACCGAGGAGAACATCAAGGTCCTCACCGAGCGTCTCGCGCTCGCCCCCGGCCACGCGATCTTCTTCGGCGCCGGTGACTTCGACGAGGTCTCCAAGATCATGGGCGCCGTCCGGGTCGAGGCCGCGAAGCGCGCGGGCCACTTCGAGGAGGGCGTGTTCCGGTTCTGCTGGATCGTCGACTTCCCGATGTACGAGAAGGACGAGGAGACCGGCAAGATCGACTTCTCGCACAACCCGTTCTCGATGCCGCAGGGCGGACTCGAGGCCCTGGAGACCAAGGACCCGCTGGACGTTCTGGGCTGGCAGTACGACATCGTCTGCAACGGCGTCGAGCTGTCCTCCGGAGCGATCCGGAACCACGAGCCCGAGATCATGTTCAAGGCGTTCGAGATCGCCGGGTACTCCAAGGAGACCGTCGAGCGCGAGTTCGCGGGCATGCTGCGCGCCTTCCAGTTCGGCGCCCCGCCGCACGGCGGCATCGCCCCGGGCGTCGACCGCATCGTGATGCTGCTGGCCGACGAGCCGAACATCCGCGAGACGATTGCCTTCCCGCTCAACGGCAACGCGCAGGACCTGATGATGGGCGCGCCGACCGAGCTGGAGGAGGCGCGGCTGCGGGAGTTGAACATCCAGCTGCGCAAGCCGGTCGCGAAGTCCGGCGAGTAGCCCCCGACATGAGCCGACGGCCCCGCACCCCTGGTGGTGCGGGGCCGTCGCCGTTCCCCGGCCGGTCCGCGGTGAGGACCGGGCAACCCGATCGGCACCCCGCCGCGTTCCACTGACGTGGAACACCGAATTCAAGGGCGAGGACGGCGCGATGGGCTCCGATGGCGGCGACGGGGACTTCGAGGAATTCGTCGCCGCCCGCGGCCCGCGGCTGCTGCGCATGGCCTGGCTGCTGACCGGCGACGCGCACCTCGCCGAGGATCTGCTGCAGACCGTGCTGGCCAAGGTGTGGCCCCGGTGGCACAGGATCTCCTCGGACCATCCGGAGGCGTACATCCGCAAGGCCCTGGTGCACACGCATGCCTCCTGGTGGCGCAGACGCTGGAGGGGCGAGGTGCCGCACGGCGAGGTGCCGGACACGGCAGCGCCGGCGGACGCGTATGCCGGGGTCGACCTGGAGCAGTCGCTCGCGGCGGCCGTACGGACGCTGCCGGTGCGTCAGCGGGCCGTGGTGGTGCTGCGGTTCTTCGAGGACCTGAGCGTCGAGGAGACCGCGGCCACGCTGGGCTGCGCGCCCGGCACGGTCAAGAGCCAGTCGGCGAAGGCCCTGCGCACCTTGCGGGCCCTGCTGCCCGCCGTCGTGGAGGGCGGTGACCGCCGTGCGTGACATCGGCCCGGACAGCGCAGGAGACCCCTCACAGCACGCGGAGCCCGCAGCACCTGCCGAACCCGCAGAGTCCGTGGAACAGGAACTGCGCGTGCTCCTCGAGCGGGCGACCCCCCGGCTGCCCGCTCCCGAAGGACGGCTGCAGCAGGTCCGCGAACGCATCGCCCGCCGCAGGCGAAGGCGGCGTGCCGGCGGCGGCACCGCCGTCGCCGCCCTCGTCCTCGCCGGGACGCTGCTGCCGCACGCCCTGCGCGAGGGCGGCACCCGGGCCGTGCAGCCCGCCGCACCGCTGCCGGCAGGCGTGTCGAAGGAGATCGCCGTGAGCTATCCGGAGCTGTCCGGGCTCACCCTGAATCTGCCCGTCCGATGGCGCGCGCTTGCCGTCCCCGCCGAGCCGCAGTACAAGGCGGCCGCCCAGGGATTCGCGGGAAATCAGCAGTTCACCGCCTATGACCAGCCCTGTCCCATGGAACCGGAGTACTGCGTGCCGCTGCAGACTCTGCGGCCCGGCGGCGCACTGCTTACCCTGACGTTGGAGCGCGGTACCGGCCTCGGGAAGAAGACCAGGCAGCCGCCGGTGCTGTACGAGTCGGAAACAGTGGCGCCCGCCTGCCGCAGGATCGGCGGCCGTACGTCATACAACGCGCTGGTCGCCGACGCGGCGGACCCCGGCACCGGAATCCTCGTCACCCTCTGCGTCGCGGCCGGCACAGACACCGGAACAGTGGACGACGCCCGGCGCATCGTCGCCGGCGCGCGGTTCGGGCCCACCGGAGCCTCGGCCGCACCCTGGCCGACGCTGTCCGCCACCCCGTCCGCTGCGACCCGGTCGGCGGTCCCGAGATGAAAGGTACGTTGATGTCCCTCCGCGCAGGAGCCGTCCCCACGACGGCCCTCGCGGTCGCTCTCCTCCTCACCGGCTGTGGCAGCGCCGTCACCGGCGGGGCGGCCGGGCCCACGAGCACGGTGGATGTCATCGACGCGAAGAGCGACGGCGGCCGGTCCGCACCGGAGCTCCTCGCCGACCGGCCCCAGGAGATTCCGGGACTCGGACCGAAGACCCGCGCGCAGATCCGGCCGTCCACCCGCCAGGCGGTCGTCGTCACCGGCGCGACCGCGGACTCCGATCGGGCCACCGCCGTCCTCTACGAGCGCGACGCCACCAAGGGCTGGCTGCCGGTCTCCGACGCGTGGCCCGCGCACAACGCGAAGCGCGGCTGGACCGACGACCATCAGCAGGGAGATCTGCGCTCGCCGATCGGAGTCTTCGGCCTCACCGACGCCGGCGGGCGGCTGCCCGACCCGGGTACGGCCCTGCCGTACGACAGGGGGGCCGGGTTCACCGCGCGCGGAACCAACTTCGACGGCGAACCGCTCGCGGGCGCCTTCGACTATGTCGTGGCGATCAACTACAACCGCAAGCCGGGCACCACGCCGCTGGACTGGACCCGCCCGATGGGTGCGTCCAAGGGCGGCGGGATCTGGATCCACGTGGACCACGGGGGTGCGACACAGGGGTGCGTGTCACTGCCGCGCGGGCGGATGAAGGAGCTGTTGAAGCGGCTGGACCCGGCCGGGCGACCGGTGGTCGTGATGGGTCCGGCGCCGTCCCTGGCCCGCTGAACACACAGCGGCCCGCTGAGCCCCGGACCTGCCGGGGCTCAGCGGGCCGAACGACTACGCCGGTTTCTCCTCCAGACGCGGGAAGAGCACCGCGCCCTTCGTGACGGTCGCACCGGCCGGGAGCGTGCCCCACCCTCCCGCGTCCTGGACCCGCTGGTCACCGAGGGCGCCCAGCAGCGCATCCGCGCCGAGCGAGTCCCACAGGGCCTGCGAGGTCTCGGGCATGACCGGGTTCAGCAGTACCGCGACGGCCCGCAGCGACTCGGCCGCCGTGTACAGGATCGTCGCGAGACGGGCCTTGCCCTCCTCGGAGTCGTCCTTGGCGACCTTCCAGGGCTCCTGCTCCGTGATGTAGCCGTTGACCTGCTTCACGAACTCGAAGACCGCCAGGATGCCGCCCTGGAAGTCCAGCTCCTCGCCGATCTTCCGGTCCGCCTCGGCAACCGCCTTCGCCAGTCCGGCCTGGACCGCCTTCTCCGCGTCACCCGAGGCCGTCGCCTCCGGCAGCGCGCCGCCGAAGTACTTGCCGACCATCGCCGCGACACGGGACGCGAGGTTGCCGTAGTCGTTGGCGAGCTCGCTCGTGTAGCGGGCGGTGAAGTCCTCCCAGGAGAACGAGCCGTCCTGGCCGAACGCGATCGCGCGCAGGAAGTACCAGCGGTACGCGTCCACGCCGAAGTGCGAGGTCAGGTCCTGCGGCTTGATGCCGGTCAGGTTCGACTTCGACATCTTCTCGCCGCCGACCATCAGCCAGCCGTTGGCCGCGACCTTGCCGGGCACCGGCAGGCCGTTCGCCATCAGCATCGCCGGCCAGATGATCGCGTGGAACCGCAGGATGTCCTTGCCGACCAGGTGGACGTCGGCCGGGAAGGTCCCCTCGAACTTCGCCGGGTTCTCGTTGTAGCCCACGGCCGTCGCGTAGTTGAGGAGCGCGTCGATCCACACGTAGATGACGTGCTTCTCGTCCCACGGCACCTTCACGCCCCAGTCGAACGTCGACCGGGAGATCGAGAGGTCCTGCAGACCCTGCTTGACGAAGTTCACGACCTCGTTGCGGGCGGACTCGGGCTGGATGAAGCCGGGGTTGGACTCGTAGAACTCGAGCAGCTTCGGGCCGTACTCGCTCAGCTTGAAGAAGTAGTTCTCCTCCTTGAGGAGCTCCACCGGCTTCTTGTGGATCGGGCACAGCTTCTGCCCGGCGTACTCGCCCTCGCCGTCGATCAGGTCGGCGGGGAGCTTGTACTCCTCACAGCCCACGCAGTACGGGCCCTCGTAGCCGCCCTTGTAGATCTCGCCCTTGTCGTACAGGTCCTGCACGAACTCCTGCACACGGTCGGTGTGCCGCTTCTCCGTCGTCCGGATGAAGTCGTCGTTCGCGATGTTCAGGTGCTCCCAGAGGGGCTTCCATGCCTCCTCGACGAGCTTGTCGCACCACTCCTGGGGTGAGACCCCGTTCGCCTCGGCAGTGCGCATGATCTTCTGACCGTGCTCGTCCGTGCCGGTGAGGTACCACACCTTCTCGCCGCGCTGGCGGTGCCAGCGGGTGAGCACGTCGCCTGCGACGGTCGTATAGGCGTGGCCCAGGTGAGGAGCGTCGTTGACGTAGTAGATGGGGGTCGTGACGTAGTACGCCTTCGCCCCCTGCTTCTCGGATCCAGTGGCCGCCATGGTCGAAATCCTAACGGCCCACAGAAGATCCCCTTACCGGATATCCGCAGGGCCCGGCGGGACGGAGACGTCAGCGAAACATCGTTCACAGTAGAAAGGCGCATCCTGGGGGAAAGGCGGCGCGGACGGTGCAGGGGGACGACGACATGCGGGTACTGGTCGCCGAGGACGAGGAGATCCTGGCCGAGCTGGTCGCCACGGGGCTCCGGCGGGCCGGATTCGCCGTCGACACCGTCTACAGCGGGGACGCCGCCCTCGCCTATCTCGGGCTGCACGACTACGACGTCGTCGTCCTCGACCGCGATCTGCCGCGGGTGCACGGCGACGAGGTCACGCGCGAGCTGGTCGCCTCCGCGGCCCGCACCCGGATCCTCATGCTGACGGCGGCCTCGTCCATGGAGGACCGGGTGACCGGGCTGGACCTGGGCGCCGACGACTATCTGGGCAAGCCCTTCGAGTTCCCCGAGCTGGTCTCCCGCGTACGGGCGCTGCGCCGCCGCAGCGCCCGGCCCGTACCGCCGCTCCTGCAGCGGAGCGGCGTACGGCTGGACACGGTCCGGCGCACGGCCGAGCGGGACGGGTGTGACCTGGACCTGTCGCCGAAGGAGTTCTCCGTGCTGCAGATCCTGCTGGAGGCGGACGGCGCCCCCGTCTCGGCGGAGGAGCTGCTGGAACGGGCGTGGGACGCGCACGCGGATCCCTTCACCGGCGCGGTGCGGGTGTGCATGAGCAAGCTGCGGGCGAAGCTGGGGGAACCGGCGCTGATCCGCACCGTCCAGTGTGTGGGGTACGCGCTGTGAACCGTACGCACCCGGGGCCCGCCACCCACCTGGGGCCCGGCTCCACCATCCGTACGCGGATCGCCCTCGTCTACGGGGCCGTCTTCCTGGTCCTCGGGGCCTGTCTGCTCGGGATCGTCAACCTCCTCTCGCGCGCCGGTACGCGGGACGAGGTCGCGACGATCAGGGCCGGTGCGGTGCCCGCGCTGCCGGTGAGCGAGGTGCGCGGGGTGACGGTCGTCCAGCTCACCGACCGGGTCCAGGACGTGGCCGGCCGGCAGATGCTGATCTGGTCCGTGTTCGCCCTGCTGGCCATGGCGCTGTGCGCGGTCGCGGTGGGGTGGTGGACCGCGGGGCGGGTGCTGCGGCCCGTGCACGAGATGACCGCGAAGGCGCGCATGCTGTCGGAACAGCGGCTGGTGGGGGTCCCCGCGGACGGAGTCTGGGGGAGGATCGCGGCGCGCGGTCCGGACGACGAGCTCAAGGAGCTCGGCGACACGCTGGACGCGCTGCTGGGCCGGCTGGAGAAGGCCTTCGACAGCCAGCGGCGGTTCATCGCGAACGCCTCGCACGAGCTGCGGACGCCCCTGGCCACGCAGCGCACGGCGATCCAGGTGGGTCTCGACGCGGACAGCTCTCCCGACGAACTGGCCGCGACCAGGCGGGTGTTGCTGGACAGCAACCGCCGCAGCGAGCGGCTCATCGAGGGCCTGCTGGTGCTGGCCCGCAGCGAACGGGGGCTCGAGGAGCGCGAAGCCGTCGATCTGGGCGAGGTCGTGACGGAGGAGGCGGCGCGGTACGACGTGAAGGCCGACGCCCTCGGTGGTGGGACGGTACGCGGCAACCGGCAGCTGCTCGCGCAGCTCGTCGGGAACCTGGTCGCGAACGCCGTGACCTACAACGTGCCCGGCGGGACGGTGTCCGTCACGGCGGCCGGGGGTGTGCTGACGGTCGTCAACACCGGGCCCACCGTCGCCGCGCAGCACATCGCGGCACTCTTCGAACCGTTCCGGCGCGGGGAGGGGCGGGACCGGATGGGGCCCGGCGCCGGCCTCGGCCTCTCGATCGTCCGCTCGATAGCGGAGGCGCACGGCGGAACAGTGACGGCCGAGCCCGGTCCCGAGGGCGGGCTGGCCGTCACCGTCTCGCTGCCGGTGCGCTAGGGCCGGTGGGTCAGGGCTTCCAGGTCCCCAGGATGCCGTCGTACAGCTCGGCGTCCGTGAGGTCGCGGGGCGCGGGCCCGGCGTGGAAGAACCCGGCGTTGTCGACGCTGAGCTTGCGGAGGTACTCGAAGGCCTTCGCGTCGTGCTCGCCGAATGCCACGAACTGCCAGAACACCGGCTTGTCCGTGGCCTGTGCGAGCGCGGCGGTGGCGGCGGTCTTGGACTCCGGCGCACCGTCGGTCTGGAAGATCACGAAGGCGGGTGCGGTGGGGGCGGTCTTCGCGTGCAGGGCGAGGACCTCCTCGACGGCGACGTGGTAGTTCGTGCGCCCCATGCGGCCGAGGGACTCGTGCAGCTCGTCGATACGGCCCTCGTACGAACCGGCTGTGAGCTCCCCGGTCCCGTCGACCTCGGTCGAGAAGAACACGACCCCGACAGTGGGGTCCCCGAGGTTGGCGGCAAGCCCGAGTGCCTGCTCGCCGAGACGCTGGGCGCTCCCGTCCTTGAAGTAGCCCCGCATGGACCCGGACCGGTCAAGCACGAGATACACCCGCGCCCGGGTTCCCTCGAGCCCGGCCTTGGCGAGGGCGTCGCGGGCGGAGTCCTGGTGGGGGACGGCGCGGGCGGCGACGGGCGCCGCGGTGTCGGTGGCGGCCTCTGCCTCGACCTCGGCCTTGGCGGCCACCGGCTCGGCCTTCGGCTTCGCCGGGGCGGTCCTGGGCTTCGCGGGGGCCCGCTTGGCCTTCGGCTTCGCAGTGGCGGCGGTTTCGGCCGGGCTGTCGGTCTTCGCCGCGGGCGCGACCGGCTCGGCGTCGGCCGGAGTCGCGACCTCGGGCTCGGCCTTCGGCTTCGCCGGGGCGCTCTTGGGCTTGGCGGGGGCCCGCTTGGCCTTCGGCTTCGCGGCGGCTGCTTCGGCGGGAGCGTCCTGCGTCGCCTCGTCGGCCGCCACCGGCTCGGTCTTCGCGGGCTCCGTCGTGGCGGGGGCCTGCTCGTCCGTCTTCGCCGGGGCGGTCCTGGGCTTGGCAGCGGCGCGCTTGGCCTTCGGCTTGGCGGGGGCGGCGGGCTCGGCCGCGTCGGCGGCCTTTGCCTGCGCGACCGGCTCGGCCTCTGCGGTGGGCTCTGCGGCAGCGGGTGCGTCCGCGGCGGCAGGAGCCTTCGCCTCCGCCGGGGAGGCCTCGGCCTTGGCTGCTGCCTGCTCGGCCTCTGCCTGCGCGGGCTCGGCGGGAGCCGCTTCAGCGGCGGCGGGTGCCGCGGCCGCGTCCTGCGCAGAAGCCGGAGCCTTCGCCGCGGTCTCGGCGGGGGCATCGTCCTTCGACTTCGCGGGCGCGGCCTGCTCGGTCTGCTCGTCGGACGTGGCAGCGGCGGCGGGCTTGGCCTTGGCGGCTCGCTTGGCCGACGCCTTCGCCGGAGCGGCCTTCGGCTCGGCGGCCTCCGGCTCGGCGGGCGTCGCCGCCTCGGGCTCCGCGGCGTTCTCACCGGCGGGTGCGGCCGCCTCCGGGTCCGCGGAGGTCTCCGCGCGGGTCTGGGAAGGGACCCGCGGTTCCGGGTTGTCGAATGCCGCCGACACCAGATCCGCCGCCCTGTCCGCCGGAGACGGCACCGTCGGTGACGGCCGCTTCGAGCCGTCCGCGCGCTCCGACTGGGGCGGGACGGATGCTGCCGCCGGCGCGTTGGGCTCCGAACGGTCGCGACCGAACACCTTGCGCAGCAAGCTCCGAATGCCCATGTGCGAGGCCTTTCGCATGAGTTGAGTGCGGTGAATGTCCGCGCTTGAACCGGTGTCCGAGAAGTGTTCCGGCCAGGGCGGACACGTAAGGTTAGCCGCCCCCTCGCCCGGCTCCCGGCAGGGGCGGCGCTGCGCACAAGCAGCCCCGGATTCATCCGTCGTTCACCTCGTCGCTGCCGCGTTGCCGAGGATCACCCATACCGTCGCAGCCGGATATCAATCCGACACACTGTCGGCGCGGGTTGCGCCGGAGGAGGACGAAGTGCGCAAACTGCTGCCGTTGTTGAGCACCCCATCCCACGCGGGGGGACGTTCCGCGCTCACCTGCCGCTACCGCTGCGGTGACGCCTGTTTCCACGAGGTGCCGAACACCAGCGACAACGAGTACGTGGGCGAGGTCATAGCGAGCGCGCTGTCGAGACGCTCCATGATGCGTGCTGCCGCCGTCGTCACCGTCGCGACGGCCGCCGGCACCGCGGCCGTCGTCGGCCCGGGCGGTGGCCAGGAGGCCGTAGCTGCCCCCGCCGGGGGCCACGGCCACGGCAACGGCGGCAGGACGGACGCCGCCCGCGGCCTCCGCTTCGCCCCGGTCGCCCCCAACAAGGACGACAAGGTCACCGTCCCCGCCGGCTACTCCCAGAACGTCGTCATCCGCTGGGGCGAGCCGATCCTCCGCGGCGCCCCCGCGTTCGATCCGGACAAACAGACCGCCAAGGCGCAGGCCGGCCAGTTCGGTTACAACAACGACTTCCTGTCCCTGCTCCCCCTGCCGGGCGAACGCGGGCGCCAGGTGCTCGTCGCCAACCACGAGTACACCGACGAGATCCTGATGTTCCGCGGCTACGACCCGGAGAACCCGACCCGCGAGCAGGCGGAGATCGCCTGGGCCGCGCACGGACTGTCCGTCGTCGTCGTCCAGGAGGAGCACCGCAGCGGCAAGCTCACCCCGGTCACCAGGCATCCGCTCAACCGCCGTGTCACCGCGACCAGCGAGTTCAGGGTGACCGGACCGGCCGCGGGCAGCGCGCTCCTGAGGACGTCCGCGGACCGGAGCGGCACCAAGGTCCTCGGCACGCTCAACAACTGCGCGGGCGGCACCACCCCGTGGGGCACGACGCTGCACGGCGAGGAGAACTTCAACCAGTACTTCGCCAACGGCTCCAGCGACACGGACAAGCGCTACGGCATCGGCACCGGCGCCACGGAGCGAAAGTGGGAGCGTTTCGACAAGCGCTTCGACCTGAAGCAGGAGCCCAACGAAGCGCACCGTTTCGGCTGGGTCGTCGAGCTCGACCCGTACGACCCGGACTTCGCGCCCCGCAAGCGCACCGCGCTCGGCCGCTTCAAGCACGAGGCCGCTCAGCCGCGGCTGACCGCCGACGGCCGTCCCGTCGTCTACATGGGCGACGACGAGCGCTTCGACTACTTCTACAAGTTCGTCTCGTCGAAGCGGATGAAGAAAGGCCACTCCCGCTCGGCGCGTGAGCACAACCGCACGCTGCTCGACGAGGGCACCCTGTATGTCGCGAAGCTCACCGGTGACAGCCCTCAGGACGTCGACGGCACGGGCAAGCTGCCGAACGACGGCGAGTTCGACGGCAGCGGCGTGTGGATCCCGCTCGCCACGGGCAGCACCTCCCACGTCCCGGGCATGTCCGCGGACGAGGTGTACGTCTTCACGCGGCTTGCCGGTGACAAGGTCGGGGCGACCAAGATGGACCGACCGGAGGACATCGAGCCCTCCCCGCGTACCGGCCGTGTCTACGTCGCGCTGACGAACAACACGGACCGCGGCAAGCCCGGCAAGGCCGCCGCGGACGAGGCGAACCCGCGCAACCTCAACAAGCACGGCCAGATCCTGGAGCTCGCCGAGAACTGGGACGACCCGGCGGGCGACGGCTTCGCCTGGCGGCTGTTCCTGGTCGCGGGCGATCCGAACGACCCGGCCACCTACTTCTCGGGCTTTCCGAAGGACAAGGTCAGCCCCATCTCCTGCCCGGACAATGTGGCCTTCGACCCGCACGGCAACCTGTGGATCTCCACGGACGGCAACCAGCTGGGCTCGCACGACGGTCTGTTCGGCGTGGCGACGCAGGGCGAGCGGCGCGGTGAGCTCAAGCAATTCCTGACCGTGCCGACGGGGGCCGAGACCTGTGGTCCGCTGATCCAGGACCGTCGGGTGCTGGTCGCGGTGCAGCATCCGGGCGAGGTCGACGGCGCGACGGTCGACAAGCCGGCGAGCGCCTGGCCCGACGGGGCGGGCAGGATCGTCCGCCCGGCGGTCGTGGCCGTGTGGCGCAAGGACGGCGGCGACATCGGCGTCTGATCCCGACGGCGAAGGGCATCACGAGGTGGCGCGCACCTGTGCGCGCCACCTCGTGAACTGCTCGGCCGCGTCCCCGGTGTACTGCCACGGCACCCGCGCGGCCCGCGTGCCGAGCACCCCGAACAGCTCCCGGGCCTCCTCGCCCAGCCCGGCGTAACAGGCCGCGTGGAGGAGGTGGTTGAGCTCCCCGACCTCCTCGGGGGCGGCCGGCCCGGGCGTCCGGTGGACGATCCATCGGTCCCAGGTCCGCCGCACCTCCGTGACCGCCAGCTCGTGGTGCCAGTGCCGCCCGAAGTCCCGTACCGGCACGGGGCCGGTGGCGCTCTCGGCGACGTGGCGGTACTCCTCGACCCGCGCGATCTGCACCAGTACAGGCAGCGGCGATCCGTGCGGCGCGGCGCCCGCCACGTCCCGGGCGAAGTCGTACATCGCGCCGTGTGTGCCGTGCCAGCGCGCCGACCAGTAGCGCAGCAGCTGCGTGTGGCCCTCGATGTTGTACGGGTCGCGGTGGCGCAGCTCGTCCCACCAGCGCCGCAGTTCACGCCGTGAGACACCGCTGTCGTACAGCCGCGCCATCGTCAGCAGCGACACCCACGGCATCGGGTCGCCGGGATGCGCGGCGGCGGCGGCCAGGCAGGTGAGCACGGCGTTGTCGAGTCGCGTCCGGTCCAGTCCGGCGCCGCGCCCCGCCTCGACCGCCCGGTGGAAGAGGCGGACGACCTCCGTGGCCGCCCGCAGCACGGCCGCGTCCGCGCTGTGCGGTTCGGCGGCCCGCCAGGTCTCCACCGCCGACAGCCCGGCCGCCGCATGGGAGATCAGCCGCACCCGGTGGGTGCGCAGCGGCCAGTCGTCGCCGGTGTCGCGCAGCAGGTCCCGTACGCCCTGCCAGCGGCCGATCACCATGTCGTGCAGGGCGCCGGTGAGCGGCCGGTCTCCGAAGGCGGGGTCGAAGTCCGGCACGAAGCGGCGACGGGGAGCCATCGGGGCCACGTTGCTCAGAACTCCGTGACCAGCGCTGTGTCGCTGTAGTCGGTGGTGCAGGAGGCGGAGTCGGCGTGTCCGTCGCCCGCCGCGACCGCGCGGGAGGCGTCCAGCCGCGCGGGCCGGTAGTACGAACTCCCCTTCCGCCAGTAGTGGATCATCGGCACCACACCGGCCGCGAGCCCGCCGACGCCGATGACGATCGACGCGGTGCTCAGTTCGCCCAGCGCCTCGACCAGCACCCACAGCATGAACAGCGCGCCGAGCAGCGGCCAGACGCCGCCGAGGACGAAGTCCCGTACGGAGGAGAGCAGCGTACGGCGATAGGCGACGACGGCGGCGATACCGGCCAGCCCGTAGTAGAGGGCGATCTGGACCCCGATCGCGGCGACGGCGGCCTGCAGGACGTCTCCGACCGAGCCCAGTGCGGTGGAGGCGACGAACATGACGAGCGCGACCGCGCCGACGACGGCGACGGCCACCCACGGGGTGTTCCACCGGCGGTGCACCGTGCCGAGCGCGGCGGGCATCGTACGGTCGCGGCCCATCGCGAACAGCGAGCGCGTCACCTGGATCAGCGTGGTCTCCAGGGTGGCGACCGTCGACAGCAGCACGGCCACGACCAGCAGCTTCCCGCCGACCCCGGGCCAGATCGCCTCGCCGAGCAGGCCCAGGACGTTGGCGCCGCCGGCTCGGATGTCCTCCGCGGTGAGGATGATGTTCACCGCGATGGTGAAGGCCTCGAAGAGGAGGAAGACGATGCCGACGCCGACGAGGGCGGCGAGTCCGGCGGTGCGGCGGCTGTCGCGGGTCTCCTCGCTGAGGTTGCTGGTGACGTCCCAGCCCCAGTAGTAGAACGCGGCGATCAGCGCTCCGGAAGCGAAGCCGGCCGGGCCGTCGAAGTGCGAGAAGCCGAGCCACGACCAGTCGAACGCGGCCGCTGCCCCACGGTGCAGCAGGGCGGCGCCGACGAAGAACACCAGGATCACCATCTCGACGCCTGACATCAGCAGTTGGGCCCGCACGGTCAGCCGGGCCCCGCCGACGACGACCAGCAGCATCGCGACGAACCAGGCCGCGCCGACGGCGGTCGCGAGCAGGGCGTTCTCCGCGAGCGCCGGGTCGACGAGCGCGAGTGTCATCGCTCCGGCCGGCAGCGAACCGGCCACCATGAAGATCGTTGTGGAGACCACCAGCGCCCAGCCGGACAGGAAGCCGAGGAAGGGGTGGAGGGTGCGGCCCACCCAGGAGTAGCCGGCGCCCGCGTTGACGTCGATCCGGCCGAGCCTGCTGTAGGCGAGCACGATGCCGAGCATGGGGATCGCGCAGTACAGGAGCGCGGCGGGGCCGGCGAAGCCGACGGTCGTGACGAGCACGGCGGTGGTGGCGGCGATCGAATAGGCAGGTGCGCTGCCGGCGACGGCCATCACGATGGTGTCGAAGGTGCCGAGGACATTGGGCTGAAGCCCTCTGCCGGAGCTGTTGCGCATACGACTCTCCGAAGGCCCTTGTGCCGCACGGCAGATGCCGGCATGTCAGAACATACGCCCGGTGCGGAGCGGAGGGCTCCGTCGGGGAAGGACGAGCGCATCGTAGTCGGACGGGCGCGCTGGGATGCGGGGGGGCCGGGGAATCCCCACCCGCACGGGTCCGACCGGCTCAGGGCCGGAAATCCTGCCGGTGCGGGCGGCCCGGGAGTCGTAGAGTCGGGGGCATGGATGCTGAAGGCACCGTGCGGGTCGACGTGTGGATCTGGTCCGTGCGGCTGACGAAGACCCGCTCCCAGGCGGCGTCCGCCTGCAAGGCGGGCCACGTCCGCGTGAACGGCGAGCGGGTCAAGCCGGCGCACGCCCTGCGCGAGGGCGACCAGCTGCGGCTCTTCCACGCGGGCCGGGAGCGGCTGGTCGCGGTCTCGAAGATCGTCCGCAAGCGGGTGGGCGCGCCGGTCGCGGTCCAGTGCTACGTCGACAACAGCCCGCCGCCCCCGCCGCGGGAGTTCACCGCACCGGTGGCGGTACGCGAGAGGGGCGCCGGCCGCCCGACGAAACGGGACCGGCGGGAGATGGAGCGGCTCCAGGGCGGTCTGCCGGACGCGCGCTGACAGCCGCGAGACCGCAGTGACGTCCGGGGGTCAGGCCCCCCGCTCCGGTGACGCGATGGCTCGCGCGGCCGTCACTTCCTGGCGCAGGGGAGCGAGGACCCCGTCCTCCTCGCCCCTGAGCTCGGCCCGCACCTCCACCAGCACCTCGCTGCTGCGGATCCCCTCGGCCAGCTCCCGCAGCTGCCGCTCCACCTCGGCGACCTCCGCAGGCCGCGGCGCCCGCGCGCCGTGGTCCACACGGACGCGGGCCGCCGTCGTCGCGTCCACGATGCGTTCGACCGCGACGACCAGCGGCCACCAGGCCGCCGCCCGTGTACCCGTCGGCGGCGGTTCCGTCAGCGCTCGCTGGAACTCCGAGCGCACGGCCGACAGATCGCGATAGATCCGGCGCCGCTGGCGCAGCCGCTCGCCCTTCTCGGCCTTCTCCGTCCCCTCGCCGGTCCCGAACGCGCCCGTCACATAGCGCGCCGTCTCGTCCACCGCGTCCGCGAGCCGGTCGCCGATGCGGGTGTGCCAGCTCTCCGGCCACAGCAGATAGCCCGCCACCAGGGCGATCGCGCAGCCGATCAGGCTGTCCACCAGGCGCGGCAGGACCAGACCGAAACCCTGGTGGTTGAGCACATCGGAGAGCAGCAGGATCACCGGCGTGATGGCCGCCGTCTGGAAGGCGTACCCCTTCGCCGTGAACGCCGGGATCATCGCCGCGAGCACCACCATCACCGGCACGTCCCACCAGCCGCGCGGCACCTGGGAGAGCACGGCGGCCGCCACGAGCAGCCCAGCAGCGGTGCCGAGCGCGCGCATCACCGCGCGCGAGAAGACCGACCCGAAGTCCGGCTTCATGACGAACGTGACGGTGAGCGCGACCCAGTACGAGCGGGTCACCGGCACCAGCGACACCAGGGACTGCGCGAGGCCGATGCACAGGGCGAGCCGCAGGCCGTAGCGCCAGGACGGTTCGGACAGCAGCACACTGCGCACCGTGCGCCGGAAGCGGACGCGCAGCGCGGAGGGGATGCCCAGCCGGTCGTCGACGTTGTACGGGTCGGGGTCGGACTCGTGCACCACGGTGGCGGCGTGCCGCAGGGCCGCCTCGACGGCCCGGTCCGCGGGGCCCTCCGGTGCGGGAAGCTCCAGGTCGGGAGGGTCGGTGCGGGACTCGGCGACCGCGTCCCCCAGGTCCCGTACGGCCGCGGCGACTTCGGGACGGCGGGAGGCGCGCCCGTGCAGGTGCGCCGCGGCGGCCGCCTCCACCAGCGGGATGAGCACATTGAGCTGGGCGAGCAGCCGCACCAGCGGGCTGCGCCGGCCGTGCTCGCGGGCGCGGCGGGCGAGGATCAGGTCGTACGAGGTGTTCAGGGACTGGGTGACGGCCTGCCGTTGCTCCTCGTACGCCTGGGTGCCCGCCGCATCCATCAGGTCCGCGACCGCGTGGTACGTCCCGGCGACAGCGGTCCGCTCGGGCAGCCGGCCCCGCACCGGCCAGCCCGCAAGTGTCAGCAGCAGCACGAACAGCCCGCCGAGCAGGAGAAGCAGCGGCGCCCTCCACCACGGTGAGGGCATCGGAAGGCCCGCGCCCACCACCGAGTTGAGCAGGAGCAGCAGCCCGGAGACGGAGGCGACCGTGCCGATCGAGGAGATCATCCCTGAGACGAGCGCGACCAGGGTCAGCACGGCGACCGCGATCCAGCCCTCGCCGTGGACGAGGGTGCCGAGGGTGACGCCGACGGCGCCGAAGAACTGCGGGACCGCGATGTTGAAGATCCGCATCCGGTACGCGGAGGCGGTGTCCCCGATGACACCGGACAGGGCGCCCATCGACGCCAGCGCGCCGTCCGTGGGACTGCCCGCCGCGATCCCGACGGCGAGCGGCGCGGAGAGCGCGACCCCCGCCCGCGCCACGGCCGCCCAGGGCACCGGCGCGGACTGCGGGCGCAGCCCTGTGAGCAGCCACTCGGGTGGGGACAGCCGTCCCGCTCGGGTCTCCATGGTCAACACATGCCTCATGGAGGCGCGCGGGGGCAAGTCCCCGACGACGTCAGCCGGTGCGCCGGGAGTTCAGAGGACGAAGACCGTCTTGCCCCGCGCGCCGCCCGCACGGGACTGGGCCAGGGCGTCCGGGGCCTTTTCCAGGGGGAGTTCGGCGTCCAGGGGGACCTGGAGTTCGCCGTCCGCCGCCGCGGCGGCGAGGGTGTCCAGCAGGGTCGTCGACGGCTGCTGCTGGAAGTCGACGGCCTGGACGCCCACCGGTGTGCGGGCCGAAGCCGCGACTCCGCGGGTCGTCAGGGCCCGGCCGCCGGTCCGGACCAGGGTCGCGTTCGCGGCGAAGGCCTTCGGATCGGACGAGACCAGGTCGATCAGCGCGTCGATGCCCGCCGGGCAGGCATCCCGTACGGCGGACACGAGGTCGTGGGCCGTGCTGTCGATCGTCACGGCCGCACCCAGCTCCGACATGCGCCCCTCCTCGTGGCCGCGCACCGCCGCCACGACGAGCAGGCCACGGGCCGCGGCCAGCTGCGTCAGGATGCTGCCGACACCGCCCGCCGCGCCCACGACCAGGACCGACTGCCCGGCCGTCACCCCGGCCGCGGCCAGGATCTGCGCGGCGGTCGTCCCGGCCGTGGGCAGCAGCGCCGCCGTGCGGAACGACAGCCCGTCCGGGACGAACGCGATCGCCGCGTCCTGCGGCATCGTGACGTACTCGGCGAAGGTGCCCGTGCCGACCGGCGGCCGGCCCGCCTGTCCGAAGACGGCGTCGCCCACGCGGAAGCGGTTGTCCCCGGGGCCGACGACATCGATGCGGCCCGCGAAGTCGTAGCCGAGCACCAGCGGGAAGACATGCGGCGCCGTGCCGTCGAGCGCTCCGTCCGCGGCCTGCCAGTCGATCGGGTTGAGGGCCGCGTACTCGACCTTCACCAGCACCTCGCCCTCGGCGGGGTCCGGCTTGGGGACCTGGATCAGTTCGGGCTCGGCCCTGAACGCCTTGACCGCCACAGCGCGCATCCGGAACCTCCTGACAGACGGCCCCCCTGACTCCTCGGCACGCACCACTCTGACCCGGGCACGCGGTCAGCGCACGTCGTGCAGTTCGAGCCGGACCAGCAGCGAACGGTGGTCGGTGCCGTCGAGATCGAGGAAGCGGGCGCCGCGTACCGCGAAGTCCTCGCTGACCAGCACGTGGTCGATCTGCGCACCGAGCGGCCTGCGGACCGAGGCCGGCCAGGTGGGGGTGTGGGCCTCGCCCACCAGGGTGGCGCTGTCGAGCAGATCGCCCGCGTCCAGGATCCGGCGGAAGGCGGCGTGGTCCTGGGTGGCGTTGAAGTCCCCGGCGACGATCGCCGGGGAGCCCTTCACCCCGGCGGCGTACGTCCGCACCCTGCCGAGCTCCCTGCGCCAGTCGGTCACGCCGCTGGGGATCGGCGGCAGCGGATGCGCGAGCTGCACATGGATCTCGCGCTGCGCGACGACGGCGACCGCGCCGGGCATCGCGAGCGTGCTGCCGATGCCGGCGGCGGGGCGCAACGGGTACCTGCTCAGGATCGCGGAACCGGAGGCAGCCGCCCCCTCGGTGACCTTGCGGTACGGGTAGTCGGCGGCGGACACCTTCGCGGCGAGGGCGTCCGAGCACTGCTCCGCGCACTCCTGCACGAAGACCAGATCGGGCCGCTCCCGCCGGATCGTCGCCAGCAGCCCGTCCGTGGCGTTGCCGAACTCGATGTTCGACGTGAGCACATCCAGCCGGGCGACGACCGGGCCCGGCGGGCTGTCCGTGAGCCCTGTGTCGTACGGCCGGACGTACCAGCCCGTGAGCGCGAGCACCGCCACCGCCCAGACCAGGACGGTCCGCCGGCGGGCGAGCACGGCCGGCAGGAGAGCGGCCCCGGCCGGGACCAGCAGCCACGGCAGGAAGGCGAGCAGCTGAGTGACGGGGGTGACGGCGTCGGTGTCCGCCGCGCGGCAGATCACGACCGCGGTGGGCACGAGCAGCAGCAGCACCGCGAGCCAGACCGCGAGGCGGCGGCCGGGTGACGGGCGCAGCGGGGCTTCCGGCACGGGGGCCGGGGCCGCGGTCGAGGTGGCGCTGTTCACTACGGCCTCCGGGCACGGGGTGGTCGGACGTACGGTCCGCTCCCCTGTGAGGACGCCAGTCTCGGTGACTTTGTTGCGGCTGTCGCGGTGAATTGTCCGGTGGGCGGCTACGTCGTGTCGGTCCGGCCCGGGGCGTACGGGCGCAGCGCGACGATCAGCGCCTCGAGCCCGAACGCGAACTCGGCGTCGTGGTCGATGGCCGCCAGCCGCGGGGCGAGCTTCTCCACCGCGGCGTAGCCGGAGCCCGCGAGGTGCTCCTCGCGCTCCCGTACGTCCGACTCGTCCTCCTGCGGGAAGGCCGGCGAGTGGAACTGCCGCATCAACGATCCGACCTGGAAGGCGATGAGCAGGCGCAGGGCGTGCACCGCGTTCGCCTCGTCGAAGCCGTGCTCGAGCAGGACCGTCAGGGAGCAGTTGATGACCGGGAGCGCGCCGGGGGAGGCCAGCTGGCGGGTCAGGACCAGCTCGCCCGCCCGCGGGTGGCGCAGCGCCGCGCGCCGGAACGCGTACGAGACGGACCGGATGCCGTCCTCCCAGTCACCATCGGTGCGCTTGCTGAGCTGCATGTCCGCGGTGATGTACTCGGTGACCCCGTCGAGTACGTCGGCCTTGCCCCCGACGTGGTTGTACAGCGACATCGCCTGGACGCCGAGTGTGGCGGCGAGGCGTCGCATCGACAGCGCATCGACCCCGTCGGCGTCGATGATCTGCAGGGCTGCCTCGATGATGCGGTCACGGGACAGCGGACGTTTCTCCGGCTGCTGACCTGACGCTCCGACAGACATCCGACTGCTCCCCGGTTTCGTCCAACTCCTTGACGACTTACAGCGTAAGTGCTTCTCTCGGTGCCGACTTACGGCGTAAGTGACGGCGCCAGTATTCGCACATGCCTGGGGATTTCGGAAGACGGCGCCGTCTCTTCTTCTCCCCGCGTAGCCGGAGGCACGCATGTCCTGGCCCACCGTCCACCACCTCGACTGCGCCCCGATGCACCCCGTCGGAGGCTCCCCGCTCGTCGCCCACTGCCTGCTGGTCGTGACCGGCAGCGGACTGCTTCTCATCGACACCGGACTGGGCACCGGGGACGTCTTGAACCCGCGGCGGCTCGGGACGGTGTTCCGGCGGACGGCACGGCCCCGACTGGAGATCGCGCACACCGCGGTCCACCAGATCCGGGAGCTCGGATACGACCCCCGCGACGTGCAGGACATCGTCCTGACGCACCTGGACCTCGACCACGCGGGCGGTCTCGCCGACTTCCCCGACGCGCGGGTCCATGTGATGGCCGACGAGTACCGGGCGGCGATGCGCCGCGACTCACGTCTGGACGCGAGCCGCTACATGACCGCGCAGTGGGGGCACGGACCGCGCTGGGTCATCCACGACACGGCCGACTCCAACTGGCACGGCTTCGCCGCGAGCCGGGTGGTGCGGTCGCCGGACGTCCTGATGGTGCCGGTGCCGGGGCACAGCCGGGGTCACTGCGCGGTGGCGGTCCAGCAGCCGGAGAGGTGGCTGCTGCACGCGGGCGACGCGTACTTCTTCCACGGCGAGATGGACCTCCGCCGTCCGCGCTGCCCCCGCGCCCTGACCTTCCACCAGCGCCTGGTGGCGGACAACCACGAGCAGCGGCTGACCCAGCTGGACCGGCTGCGGGAGCTGCGCCGGCTGGACCCGCGGGTGATCCGCATCTTCTCCTCGCACGACGCGCATGAGTTCGCCCAGCTCACCTCAGAAAGGGTGCGTCCCTTGCGCTGAGGCTGCGCGGGGTCTTGTTGTGCGGCGGGTCCGGCTCCTGGGCCGCGGGGCCTTGTCCCGTGCGGGGCCGGGGGCCCTCCGGGCTCGACTCCTCGGGGTCGGCGGCCTGCAAGGTCCTGTCGCACCCCGGATCCGCCGCCGATCCCCTGCGGGGACGACCCTGGACGCCCCTTCACACCGGGGCCGGGACCGGTTCCTGGGCGAGGCACCGACCCTTACTGACGCCGCTGGCCAAGGATGCAGAACTCGTTGCCTTCGGGGTCTGCCAGGACGACCCACGATTGATCCCCCTGGCCGATGTCGACGCGCTGTGTGCCATGAGCCACCAGACGAGCCACCTCGGCGTCCTGGTCATCAGGCCTGAAGTCGAGATGCAGTCGGCTCTTGACCTTCTTGCTCTCATCAAGCCGGACGAAGTCCAACCCCGGCAGGCGATCCGGCTCCGGGCGGATCTCGAACTCGTCATCGGAGGAGTGGACGACCACCCAACCAAGAGCGTCGGCCCACCACTGTCCCAAGGCCACCGGATCCACCGAGTGGACAATTACCTGTTCCCATTCCAAGGTCATCCGCCGAGCGTAGACCTGCCCGGGCTTCGGAAAATCCCTCAGCGCCTCACGTCAGGGAACGGGCCCGGGCGGTCGTGCGGTGGAGGTGGGGCAGGGTCCAGGTTGCGAGGGCCAGGAGCAGGCCCAGGCCCATCAGCCACCACGATGTCGTCCTCAGTACCGACGTCAGCGCGTCGAACACCGCGCCCGACGCCGGGCGGTCCAGGTCCGGGGGGAGGTCGGCGAGGGTCAGGACGCGGCCCCGCGCGACCGTGAGGCGCAGCAGCGCGCCGCCCACCGCGAGGGCCAGGCCCAGGAGCGACACGGCAAGCAGGCGGCGGCGGGACGCCGGCACCGCCACGGCCGCGACGGCGAAGGTCAGCACCGGCAGCCACAGGCCCCAGAACTGCAGCGCGTCGAAGACCTGCCGGGCGACGCCGAGCTTGTCGGGCTCCAGGATCGTGATCCTGGTGTTTCCCACCGGGATCTGGTCGACGAACGGCACCCCCTCGTCGCCCAGCTGCCGCTTCACCTGTTCGATCACCGGCGCCAGGTCGATCGTCGCGGTGTCCCCGTCGTCGCTCGTCAGCGCCTGTTCCACGGCCGTGTGGGCCGCCCGGTTCACCGTGTTCCAGGCGATCCGGAACGCGTCGGTCCCGGCGAACGAGATGACCGCCTCGTGCACCAGGTTCCGTACGCCCTCCTGGAAGGGCCCCGCGTCGATCTTCCGCATCACCTCGACGGTGATCCGGTCCGCCACCGCGTTCTGCACCGCCGGGACGGCCGCCAGCGGCTCCATCGCCGCGACGTAGTTGCCGGTGTCGCCGATCTCCCGGTCCGCCCACACGGCAAGCGCGCTCAGCGGCGTCAACACGGCCACGAGCACGATCAGCACCGCTGAGAGAACGCTCCGCACTCCTCAAGCCAACGCGGCTCCCGCCGCGCGCGCGATCCGTGGGCCGCCGAGTGGACCTGCGGGTCCCTTCGTACGACTTGCCAGGCCGGTCCCGCGGGTGTGCTCTGAAGGAAGGACGAAGGGGAAGGAGCTCTCCGCCATGGCTGCAAACGCAACGATGCCCGTTCGGCACCACGGATCTCTGGCCTGGGCGATACCCGTCGGCCTCGGTTCGGTCTTCGGCTTCTACGCAGGGTTCCTGCGCCGCACCGGCGAGGCCGTCAGCTGGTGGGACGTGCTCTACGGCGTCGTCGCCGGCCTGGTTCTCACCGCGGTACTCCTCGGCCTCGGCCGTATCCAGAGCGCCCTGCCCCGTGAGCTGCGCGCGGGCGCCTATGCGGCGGTCACCGGCATGTCCATCGGCTTCCTGCACAGCCTGAGCGGGAACAGCATCCTGCGATCCGTGGGCATGGGCCTCATGTTCGCCGTCGTCATGCTCGCCGTCTCGTTCTACGTGTTCTACATGAGAGAGGACTAGCGCCTCTCTTTCCCGCGCGGCCGCCAGATCCGATCTGGCGACCGCGCGCCGGCGTCTCGCGCCTCTTGAGTGACGGACTCACCGAGGGAGGCGCACCCATGCAGGACCAGGACACACCCCTGCGTGTCGCCGTCATCATCGGCAGCACGCGGGAGGGGCGCGCGGGGGACAGGATCGGCCGCTGGTTCGCCGGGCGGGCCGCCGAGCGCGAGGACCTCGATCCGGCGGTCGTCGATCTGGTCGACTTCGACTTCCCGGCCCGCTATCCGGACCGGGCCACCGTCCAGATGCGGCACTTCGTCACCGAGATCGGCCGCGCCGACGCCTTCGTGATCGTCACCCCCGAGTACAACCGCTCCTTCCCCGCCTCCCTGAAGCAGGCCATCGACTACGCCTACGACGAATGGCGGGCCAAGCCGGTCGCCTTCGTCAGCTACGGGCACGGATCGGGCGGGCTGTACGCGGTGGAGCAGCTGCGCTCGGTCTTCACCGAACTGCACACCGTGACGCTGCGCAACGGCGTCAGCATCGACCTCCTCGACGACACCGCGGAGGGCCGTGACCGGGCGGCGGCGGTGATGCTCGACCAGCTCGGCTGGTGGGGGCTGGCGCTGCGCGAGGCGCGGGCCGCCCGGCCGTACGTCTCCTAGCAGCCGCCCGACCGATGAATTCCGGCGGCTGCTCCGGTCAACCTCCCAGACCTGCCGATGACCGTCCCGCCCCTTTCCCGAAGGACTGACGATGAGCACAGAACTGGCAATCGAGACCGCGGGCCTGGTGAAGGTCTTCGGTGAGAACCGCGCGGTCGACGGCGTCGACCTCACCGTGCCGGCCGGCACGGTGTACGGGGTCCTCGGCCCCAACGGCGCCGGCAAGACCACGACGGTGAAAATGCTCGCCACCCTGCTGCGGCCGGACGGCGGCGAGGCCCGCGTCTTCGGCAAGGACGTCCAGAAGGACGCGGACGCGGTCCGCAGCAGGGTCAGCCTCACCGGGCAGTACGCCTCGGTCGACGAGGACCTCACCGGCACCGAGAACCTGGTGCTGCTGGCGCGGCTGCTCGGCCATGCCAAGCCCGCGGCCCGCGAGCGGGCCGCCCAGCTGCTCGACGCCTTCGGTCTGTCCGAGGCCTCGGACAAGCAGGTGAAGAACTACTCGGGCGGTATGCGCCGCCGTATCGACATCGCCGCCTCCATCCTCAACACCCCGGATCTGCTCTTCCTCGACGAGCCGACCACCGGTCTCGACCCGCGCAGCCGCAACCAGGTGTGGGACATCGTGCGCGCGGTCGTCGCCCAGGGCACCACGGTGCTGCTGACCACGCAGTACCTGGACGAGGCGGACCATCTGGCGTCCCGCATCGCCGTGATCGACCACGGCAGGGTGATCGCCGAGGGGACGAAGGGCGAGCTCAAGGCATCGGTCGGCTCCGGCGCCGTGCATCTGCGGCTGCGGGACGCCGCCCAACGGCCGGAGGCCGAGCGGGTGCTGGCCGCGGCGCTCGGCGCGGAGGTCCTGCTGGACGCCGACCCGGTCGCGCTGACGGCCAGGGTCAACGGGCACGGCACCGACCAGGGTGCGGCCGAGCAGGCCGCGCGCGCTCTGGCCGAACTGGCCCGCACCGGAATCACCGTGGACAACTTCGCGCTGGGACAGCCCAGCCTGGACGAGGTCTTCCTCGCCCTGACCGACAAGAAGGGGACGGCGGCATGAGCACCGCGACCACCACCAAGGATGTCGAAGACCTCGTACTCCAGGCCCCGAAGGCCGAGGAACTCGCGGCGCTGCTGGTGGGCAAGGAGCGTCCGCCGCGGCCGTCCGCGCTCTCCGCCTCACTGACCTTCGGCTGGCGGGCGATGCTGAAGATCAAGCATGTGCCGGAGCAGCTGTTCGACGTGACGGCCTTCCCCATCATGATGGTCCTGATGTACACGTACCTCTTCGGAGGCGCACTGGCCGGATCGGCCTCCGCGTACATCCAGTTCCTGCTGCCGGGCATCCTGACCATGAGCGTCGTGATGATCACGATGTACACGGGAGTCGCGGTCAACACCGACATCACCAAGGGTGTCTTCGACCGCTTCCGGACCCTGCCGATCTGGCGGCCGGCGCCGATGGTCGGCTATCTGCTCGGGGACGTCGTCCGCTACTTCCTCGCCTCCGTGGTGATGCTCACGGTCGGCATGATCATCGGCTACCGCCCGGACGGCGGGGTGATCGGCGTGCTGCTCGGGGTGGCGCTGCTGATGGTCTTCTCGTTCGGCTTCTCCTGGATCTGGACGATGTTCGGGCTGCTGCTGCGGACCGAGAAGTCCGTGATGGGCGTCAGCATGATGGTGATCTTCCCGCTGACCTTCCTGAGCAACGTGTTCGTCGACCCGAAGACCATGCCGGGCTGGCTGCAGGCCTTCGTCAACAACAGCCCGGTGACCCACGTGGCCACCGCGGTGCGGGAGTTGATGGCGGGCAACTGGCCGGCGGCGGACATCGCCTGGTCGCTGGGTTGGACGGGCCTGTGCGTGCTGATCTTCGGCACGATCACGATGCGCCTCTACAACCGCAAGTAGGACCGTTCTTCCCACGGCGGGCGCCCCGGACTCCCGGGGCGCCCGCCGTCCGTGTTGACCTTCTCCCCGGGGGAAGCCCCAGCATCGGCGGGGCCGGGCGAGGCGTCCGGCGCGAGGAGGTACCCATGGGTCTGCTGACGATCGGGGCGTTCGCCCGCGCATCCAGGCTGTCCGCGAAGGCACTGCGCCGCTACGACGAACTGGGGCTGCTGCCGCCGGTCCGCGTCGACTCGTCCACCGGCTACCGGTACTACGAGGAGACGCAGCTGGAGCGGGCCCGGCTGGTGGCATGGCTGCGGCGGATCGGGATGCCGCTGGCGCGTGTCCGGGACGTCTGCGACCTGTACGAGTCGGACACGGCGGCCGCCGCCCGGGACATCCGGGCGTACTGGGCGCAGGTGGAGGCCGAGACCTCCGCCCGCCGTGACCTGGCGGCCTTCCTCGCCGACCAGTTGTCAGGGAAGGACACCGGCACGATGCATCAGCTCACCGCCCCTCTGGGGCTCCGTTCCGCCGCGCGCACGGACCGCGGTCTCGTCCGTGAGACGGACCAGGACTCCGCGTACGCGACAGCCCGTCTGCTCGCCGTCGCCGACGGCTTCGGCCCCCGGGGCGCACCCGCGAGCGCTGCGGCGGTCGACGCGCTCAAGACCCTCGACGACGACTCGGTGGCCGGGTCGTCCCGTGTCGGGGATCTGCTCAACGCCCTGGAGGACGCCGTCCGTCGGGCCGACACCGTGGTCACCGGCCTCGACGGCTCGGGCACGACCCTGACCGCCATGGTGTGGACCGGCTCCCAGCTGGCGCTCGTCCACATCGGTGACACCCGGGTCTGTCTGCTGCGCGGCGGGGAGTTCGTCCGGCTCACCCACGACCACACCGTGGTGCAGTCGATGATCGACGACGGCAGTCTCACGCCCGAGGAAGCGGCCTCGCACGCGCAGCGGGCGATGCTGGTGCGGGCGCTGGACGGCGGCGGGGCCCCGGCCCGGCCGGATCTGCGGCTGCACGAGGCGTACGCCGGCGACCGCTATCTGCTGTGCTCGGACGGCCTGTTCACCACCGTGCCGGACGAGGACGTACGCGGCACACTCGCCACGGTCGCCGATCCGGACGAGGCCGTCGGCGAGCTGATCGCGCTCGCCCGCGCCGCGGGCGGACCCGACAACATCGCGTGTGTGGTCGCCGATGTGGTGCCGCTGTGACGGCGTCGGTGTCCACTGTCCATCTCACGCTGCACCGGATACGGGCCGTGCGTCCGGAGGCCGAGGCCGCGGCGCACTGTCGCGGCGCCCGGGGCAGGGGCCTTCAGAGGCGCCAGGAGACAGGGAGGCCGGGGCGGTAGCAGCAGTGGGAGCCGGTGGTGACCGACTCCCGCAGATGGGCGGCCAGTTCGGGGTGGAGCGTGACCAGCTTGCGGAGGGTGTCGCGGATGCGGGCGGTGACCGTCTTACGGGCCCGCTCCGCCTCGTCGCCCAGGCGGCGGGTGCGTCCGCCCAGCCCGGCGGCCCTGCGCAACTCGTCCAGCAGCGCCGCCCGTTCCCGGCCGAACTCCAGGGACCTGCGCTCGTCGCCCAGTTCGTCCGCCCGGTCGATCTCCTCGTCCAGCCGCTCGAGCCGCCGCCGGTAGCGGAGCCTGGCCTCGTCGTCGAGCACGGGGTCGCCGCCGAAGCGGCGGGCGGCGGCGGCCGTCTCGCCGCCCTCGGGGTCCAGCAGCGACACGGCGGACAGCTCGTCGCCCGCGTGGGCCAGCAGGGTGTGCAGGTCCCGCAGGCCCTTCGCGTCGGGCACATGGATGCTGCGTCCCGCGAAGTCGAGTGCCCAGACGGCTCCGTCCCGACGGAACTCCTGCCCGGCGGCCGGGTGCCGGGCCGTGTCCGCCGTCGCGGCGTGCGCCGTGGGCTCACCGGGCCCCGCTGCCGGAGCCGTGGGCCGGGCCCCGTCCAGCAGGTAGGTCAGCCCCAGATCCGCCGCGTCCCGCCGGGTCCGCAGGGCCAGTTCGCCGCGGTCCGTCCCCAGTACACCCAGCAGCGCGGCCCGCGCCCGGACCGACCAGGGCCTCGCCTCCAGCCGGTCCGCCGACTCGTACGCCGCTGTCAGTGCCGTCACCGCCGCGTCCCGGCGGCCCTGGGCCGCGTCCAGCAGGCCCAGCCACAGGTCCACGGGACCGCTGATGTCGCAGCCGTACAGCGAGACGACCCACTGGCCCCGGTACGGCGCGAACGCGGCCCTGGCCTCCTCGATCAGGGCGTCGTCGCCCGAAGCGGCCGCGACCTGCGCGCGCAGCCGCATCCACAGCGGTGCGAACACCCGGGGCACCGGCTTCTCCCCGGCGGCCGCCTCGTCCAGGAACCGCCGCGCGAGCATGATGTCACCACGCTCGACCGCGGTCAGCCCGGCCGGCAGTTCCGGATGCGGATGCTCGGGCCCCAGCTCCGCGAGGACCGCGGCCGCCTCGTCGAACCTGCCCTGGAGCAGGAACAGAGCCCACTGCATGTGGTCGGCCATGAAGGAGAACGGCGGGTGCTCCTCCTTCAGCCCGGTCGTGGTCGACAGCAGATCGGCGGCCTCCGTGAACCGGCCGCCCAGGGCCGCGATGAGCGAGCGGTCGATGGCCACGCCCAGCTCGAAACGGCGCAGCCGGGTCCGCTCGGCGAGGGCCGAGAACGCGCGCAACTGGTCGAGATAGCGCGGATCGCCGAGCTCCAGCAGCGTCACCCAGCGCATCGCGGTGGCATGCATCTCCATGTCGCGGTTGTTGGTGCGCCGGGCCACCACGGCCATCTCGTGCGTGAGCGACAGCCGTTCCTCCGAGCTGCCGAGCCCCCAGATCGAGTCGTGCCGCGCCCACAGGGAGAAGGCGAGCGCCTCGTCGTCCTCGCCCCGACGGGCGAGTGCGGTGGTGCGCACGGCCAGGTCCTGCGCCATCCGCTCGGGGCTCAGGCCCGTCAGATCCTCGCCGCTGCCGGCCAGTGCCCGGTACGCCTCGCGCAGCAGCTCCGTGTTGCGCCCTTCCTGCCCGGGCGCGGGGCCGTGCTGGTGGACGGTGATCGCCACCCGCGCGAGCAGCTCCGGCTCGCCCAGCTCACGGGCGAGGTCGACCGCGGTGTCGAGGAGGCGCCGGCCCTCCGTGTCCTCGCCGTGGTGCCGCAGTTCGCCGCCCAGGTCGAGGGCGATCAGCGCGGCTCTGCGGTTATGGTCGCCCGCGGCCTCCAGGGCACGCCGGTAGTGGCCGACGGCCTCCTCGCTCGACAGCCTGCTGGACGCGTCCCGGGCGGCCGCGACCAGCAGGTCGACCCGGCGGTCGCGGTCCAGGTCGTCGCCCGCCAGATAGGCGTGCCGGGCCAGATCGGCGGGGAAGATCTTCTCGCTGAGCTCGGGGGCGGCGTCCAGGGCCCGGACGACGGCGGCGTGCCGCGCGCGTGTCTGCGGCTCGTCCAGCGCGTCGTACAGGGTCTCGCGCACCAGGTCGTGGGCGAAGGCGAACCGGCCGCCCGTGGCGACGGTCACCAGCCGGGCCGACACGGCCCGCTCCAGCAGCCGGTCCACATGGGGCACGGGCGCCGCCGCGGCCGCCGCCAGGACCTGGCGGTGGAACTCGCGTCCCAGTACGGCCGCCGTGTCGAGCAGTCCGCTGACCGGCTCCGGCAGCAGTGCGAGCCGCCGCCGGACCGCCTCGCGCACCCCGGGGGCGACGGTGGTGACGGGGCTGCCGCTGTGCCAGATGCGGGTGGTCTGCTCGACGAAGAACGGGTTGCCGCCGGTGCGCCGGTGGACCTCGTCGACCAGGCCGGGTGCCGGTTCGACGCCCGCGGTCAGGGCCATCAGCGCGCCCACCTCGTCGCGCCCCAGCCCGGTGAGGGTGAGGGTCGCGGCGGCGCGGGCCGCGAGCGGCGCGATCAGCTGCTGCAGCGGATGATCGGGTGCCTCGACCTCGACGTCGCGGTAGGTGCCGACCAGCAGCAGGCGCTCGAACCAGGCGTGCTGCGCGGCGAACCGGAGCAGCCTGAGGGAGGCGGGATCCGCCCAGTGCAGATCGTCGAGCACGACCACCAGCGGCCGCTTCTGCGAGACCGTGACCAGCGCGGTCGTCACGGCGTCGTACAGCTGGAAGCTCTCCGCGCTGTCGCCCTCGCCCGGTGCCTCGCCGAGCAGCACCGCGAGCCGTCCGCCCGCCGCCTTCTCGGCCTCGGCCCACTCCCCCTCGTCGACCCCGCGGCGCAGGCCCCGCATCACCTGGACCCACGGCCAGTACCCGGGGGCGCTGTCGGAGTCCCAGCACGAGCCGCCCAGGACGAGGGCGCCGCGCCGCCGCGCCTCGTCGGCGGCGTCGGTGACCAGTGACGTCTTGCCGATGCCTGCCTCGCCGGTGACCAGCACCAGGCCCCCATGGCTGGCCGTCGCGCGGCCGATCTCCGTGCGCAGGACGCCCGAAGGGTGGTCGCGCCCGATGAGTGCAGTGGTCATGCCGAAACCATAGGAGGCGGCACTGACAACCCGCACACGTGAAACGGGTGCGGGTCGGCCGGTGCCGCCCCGGTGTCCCGGCGGTTACGCGAACGGCAGGGCCAGTGCCTGTTCCGCCGGCCTGCCCGTCGTCCGCCCGGACGCGGTCGCCATCAGCTCCGCGAGGTCCCGCCCGGCGCGGGCGATCCGTTCGGGCAGCGTCTGCGTGAGCGGGTCGCCGCTGCCGCCCCAGTCCTCCGACGCCGCGTACACAGCGGTCGGTACGACCAGCGCCCGCAGATACGCGAACAGCGGACGCAGTGCGTGCTCGAGCACGAGCGAGTGGCGTGCCGTCCCCCCGGTCGCCCCGATCAACACGGGCTTGCCGGTCAGCGCGTCGGGGTCGAGCAGATCGAAGAAGGACTTGAACAGCCCGCTGTACGAGGCCGCGAAGACGGGCGTCACGGCGATCAGACCGTCCGCTTCCGTCACCGCTTCGATCGCCTCGTCCAGCGCCGGCGGGGGAAAACCGGTCACCAGGTGGTTGGCGATCGGGACGGCGAGCTCGCGCAGTTCGACGACGCGGACCTCCACGTCGGCGGCCCGCCCGGCGAGTTCACCTCGGACGGCCTCGGTGAGCCGGTCGGCCAGCAGCCGGGTGGACGACGGCGTGCTCAGCCCGGCGGACACGGCCACGAGTTTCAGGGTCCGCACGCTCACGCCTCCTCCTTCGTGTCGTTCCGGTTGTTCGTGCGGGCCGCGACGACCGCCGGGTGCAGCGGTGCGGTCTCCGGCACACCGGCCGGCCGCCGGTTCGCGAACTCCTTGCGCAGCACGGGCACGACCTCCTCACCGAGGATGTCGAGCTGTTCGAGGACCGTCTTGAGCGGCAGTCCCGCGTGGTCCATCAGGAACAGCTGGCGCTGGTAGTCGCCGACCGCGTCGCGGAAGCCGAGCGTGCGCTCGATGACCTGCTGCGGGGAGCCGACGGTCAGCGGCGTCTGCTCGGTGAAGTCCTCCAGCGAGGGCCCGTGTCCGTAGACGGGCGCGTTGTCGAAGTACGGGCGGAACTCCTTGACCGCGTCCTGCGAGTTCTTCCGCATGAAGACCTGGCCACCGAGGCCGACGATCGCCTGCTCGGCCGGGCCGTGCCCGTGGTGCGCGTACCGCTTCCGGTAGAGGTCGACCATCTGCTGGGTGTGGGACATCGGCCAGAAGATGTTGTTGTGGAAGAAGCCGTCGCCGTAGAACGCGGCCTGCTCGGCGATCTCGGGCGAGCGGATGGAGCCGTGCCAGACGAACGGCGGTACGCCGTCCAGCGGGCGCGGTGTCGCGGTGAACGACTGCAGGGGTGTGCGGAACCTGCCCTCCCAGTCGACCACGTCCTCCGTCCACAGCTTGTGGAGGAGTGCGTAGTTCTCCAGCGCGAGCGGTATGCCCTGGCGGATGTCCTGGCCGAACCACGGATAGACCGGGCCGGTGTTCCCGCGGCCCATCATCAGGTCGACCCGGCCGTCCGCGAGGTGCTGCAGGTACGCGTAGTCCTCGGCGATCTTCACCGGGTCGTTGGTGGTGATCAGGGTGGTGGAGGTGGACAGGATCAGGTTCTCGGTGCGGGCGGCGATGTGCCCGAGAAGGGTCGTCGGGGAGGACGGGACGAAGGGCGGGTTGTGGTGCTCGCCGGTGGCGAAGACGTCGAGACCGACCTCTTCCGCCTTGACGGCGATGGCCACGGTCGCCTTGATCCGCTCGTGCTCGCTCGGCGTACGGCCGTTGGTCGGGTCGGTCGTGACATCGCCGACGGTGAAGATGCCGAACTGCATGTGAGCTCACCTCTCGGAGCGTTTGGTTGAATGTTGAACCAAACTCTACAACGGGCGGTCCCGCCCTCGCATTCCCGCCGGCCCGGGAGAACCCGGTCCCGGCTACTCACCCGGTCCCGCGGCACTCGGGAACAGCTGGCGGAAGGCGTCGGCCGAGTCCGATCCGGAGCGCCCGAACGGGGCGTCGAAGTCCCACACCAGGAACAGCAGGAACGCGATCAGGGCGCTGAACAGGCCGGCGAGCAACAGCTCGCGGTAGCTGCGGCCGATGTGCATCGTGAAGATCAGCCCCACGGTGACCAGCGCGCCGCTGATCAGGCCGAACCACACCACGCCCGGCAGGGTCGCGCCCGCGTTCTGCGCCCGGGCATTGCGCGCGTCGTCGGCGACGGCGACCTGGTCGAGCATCGGCTGGTACGCCTGCGCCTCCAGCTCGTTGGCCGGCGTCCGGCCGGCGACGTCCGAGCGGACGGTCCCGAGCAGCTTGTCGCCCCGGTCCGTCAGCTCCTCACCGTCGATCATGCGCGGCCATTCGCGGCTGACGACATGGGCGACGTAGCGGTCGATGTCCGAGCGGAGCCGGGCCTGGACGGCGGGCGGGTGGACCTCGGCCCGCCGGGTCACCTCGTACAGCGCCTGCGCCTCGCGGCGTACGTCGTCCTGCGCGGCGCTGCGGGCCTCCCAGACGCCCGCGATGGCCAGTCCCAGCACGATGGCGTACACGACGCCGACCATCATCGTCATGTACTCCAGGACGTCGGGCGTCTCGGCCGGGTCGTCAGCGCCGGACCGGCCCGACTCGGCGGCCGCGCTCCGCCTGCGGTGGACGAGCAGGGTGACGACAAGGACGACGGCGCAGGCGGCGGCCATCGCGATGACCAGGACCAGCCATTCCGACATGGGTGTCTCCGGAGTGTGTGGGGGTGGGGGTGCTGCTCAGCCGCGGCCGCGGCCGGGCTTCAGCAGCGCGGCGGCGAGGACGGCCGGTGTGGTGGTGACGAGCACGAGGACGACCAGTGGCATGCCCTCGCGCTCCCGCTTCCCGGGCAACGGCCGGTGGTTGCGTACGGTCACGGCCACGGGCGCGGGGCGCGCTTCTGCCGGGGGCGCGGCGGCGGGGGGCGGAGGCTCGCTCGAGGGCTGCGGCTGCGGCTCCGGGGCGGGGACGGGGGCGGCGGTCGGCCGTTCGGGCGCCGGCGGCGGTGCGGCCGGCCGTTCGGGCACCGGCTTCGGTGCCGGCGCGGGCGGCTGTTCGACGGGCGGTTCGGGCGCGGGCGGCGGAGGCGGCTCGGTCGGGCAGGGCGGTGGCGGAGGTGGCGGGCACTCGTCGAAGAGGTGCAGGTCCACGTCCACGTCCACGTCGACGGGCAGCGCCCCGACATCGACCTGCACGGACGCGCACACGAGCCCGGGGATGTGCACGCCGGTGTCCACGGCTGTGTGAAGCACACCGGGTGCCTGTGGCCGGTCAGGGCCGGAGAGGCCTTCCGGACGCGGCATGTCCGTGTCCGGGGATTCCGGCGTGCCCGCGTCGGCGGGACCGTCGTCCGGAAGGGGTGTCGCGTCGCGGGGTGACGGGCTCTCGGCCTCCGGCGTGCCCGATGGCTCCGGTCCGTTCTCCCCGTCCGCCGGGGGTGCCGCTGCCGTGGTCCCCGGCCGGACTGTCGCCCCGGCCGGCGGCTCCGCCACGGCCGCAGCGACACCGACCCCCTGCGAGCCGAGAATCGCCGCAATCCCCAGTGCGCTCAACTGCTCCCATCCCGCCACACCGGAACGCTAAGGGGACAGGCCGGGCACGGAGGGTCACTTTCACCCGGATAGGTGAATGAGATAGCTCTCGCGATTGTGCACCTTGTTGCAAAAGAAGGTCCGGGTCGCTAGAACAGAAGCCACGACCCCTCACGTGGAGGCCCCGATGAGCCAGCCGAGCCCCAGCCCGTACCCCCACCTCCTGAGCCCCCTCGACCTCGGGTTCACCACCCTGCCCAACCGGGTGCTCATGGGCTCGATGCACGTCGGGCTCGAAGAGGTGGAGAACGGGTTCGAGCGCATGGCCGCCTTCTACGCCGCCCGCGCCCGCGGCGGCGTCGGGCTCATCGTGACCGGCGGCATCGCGCCCAACGAGCGCGGCCGGCCCTACGAGGGCGGCGCCAAGCTCACCACCGAGGACGAGGCCGCGGCCCACCGCACCGTGACCGACGCCGTGCACGCCGAAGGCGGCCGGATCGCCATGCAGATCCTGCACTTCGGCCGGTACGCGTACCACGCCGACCTCGTCGCGCCCAGCGCCATCCAGGCCCCCATCAGCCCGTTCGTCCCGCACGCCCTCACCGACGACGAGGTCGAGGAGACGATCGAGGACTTCGTCCGGGCCGCCGCGCTCGCGCAGTCCGCCGGATACGACGGCGTCGAGATCATGGGCTCCGAGGGCTACTTCATCAACGAGTTCATCGCGAGCGGCACCAACCAGCGCACCGACCGCTGGGGCGGCTCGTACGAGAACCGGATACGGCTCCCCCTGGAGATCGTGCGCCGCACCCGTGAGCGGGTCGGGCCCGATTTCATCCTGATCTACCGGCTCTCCATGCTCGACCTCGTCCCCGGCGGCTCCTCGCTGGAGGAGGTCGTCACGCTCGCCAAGGAGATCGAGGCGGCCGGCGTGACGATCATCAACACCGGCATCGGCTGGCACGAGGCCCGCATCCCCACCATCGCGACCTCCGTGCCGCGCGGCGCGTACAGCTGGGTCACCCAGCGGCTCATGGGGTCGGTCTCCGTGCCGCTGGTCACCAGCAACCGCATCAACACCCCGGAGATCGCCGAGCAGTTGCTCGCCGAGGGCCGCGCGGACATGGTGTCGCTGGCGCGCCCCTTCCTCGCCGACCCCGACTTCGTGGCCAAGGCGAAGGCCGACCGCTCCGAGACGATCAACACCTGCATCGGCTGCAACCAGGCGTGCCTCGACCACACCTTCAGCGGGAAGCTCACCTCCTGCCTGGTCAACCCGCGTGCCTGTCACGAGACCGAGCTGGTGCTGTCCCCGACCAGGCTCCGCAAGCGCGTCGCCGTGGTCGGGGCCGGACCGGCCGGGCTCGCCTGCGCCGTCTCGGCCGCCGAACGCGGGCACGAGGTGACCCTGTACGACGGCGCCGACGAGATCGGCGGCCAGCTGAACATCGCCAAGCGCATCCCGGGCAAGGAGGAGTTCAACGAGACGCTGCGGTACTTCGGCACCCAGCTGCGGGCGCACGGCGTCGAGGTCAGGCTCGGGGTGCGCGTCACCGCCGACACCTTCGCGGCGGACGAGTACGACGACATCGTGGTCGCCACCGGTGTGAGCCCCAGGACCCCCGAGATCCCGGGCGTCGGCCATCCGAGCGTCGTCAGCTACCTCGACGTCCTGCGCGACGGCGCCCCCGTCGGCGAGCGCGTCGCGGTCATCGGCGCGGGTGGCATCGGGTTCGACGTGGCGGAGTTCCTGACCGACGGCGGCGAGGGCGCGAGCCTGGACGCCGGTACGTACTTCCGTCAGTGGGGCGTCGACACCGACTACAACGAGCGCGGCGGGCTCACCGCGCCGAAGCGTCCCGCGCCGCCGCGTGCCGTGCACCTGCTCCAGCGCAAGACCAGCAAGGTCGGCGCGGGCCTCGGCAAGACGACGGGCTGGATCCACCGCACGGAGCTCAAGCACCGCGGGGTAACGATGACCGCGGGGGCGACGTACGAGCGGATCGACGACGACGGACTGCACGTCACGGTCGACGGCACGACCACCGTGCTGCCCGTCGACACGGTCGTGCTGTGCGCGGGCCAGGACCCGCAGCGCGGGCTGTACGAGGAGCTGGCCGCGGCCGGCGCTTCCGTCCATCTGATCGGCGGCGCCGATGTGGCGGCCGAACTGGACGCCAAGCGCGCCATCGACCAGGGCACCCGGCTCGCGGCGACCCTCTAGGGACCTGTCCTTAGGATCGGGCCATGTCCCTGCCGCACGCCATCCTCACGGCTCTGCTCGAGAAGCCCTCGTCGGGCCTCGAGCTGACCCGCCGCTTCGACAGGTCGATCGGCTACTTCTGGTCGGCCACCCATCAGCAGATCTACCGCGAGCTGGGAAAACTGGAGCAGGCGGGCCAGATCCGGGCCCTGCCGTCGGCGCAGCCCAGCCGCGGACAGAAGAAGGAGTACGAGGTTCTGCCCGCGGGCCGCGCCGAGCTGGCCGCATGGGTCGCGCGGTCCGAGGACCCGCGGGCGGTCCGCGACCCGCTGCTGCTGCGGCTGCGGGCGGCCGGTGTGGTGGGCACAGCGGGTCTGGAGGCGGAGCTGGAGCGCCATCTCGCGCTGCACAGCCGGCAGTTGGACGAGTACCGGGCGATCGAGGAGCGGGACTTCGCGCCGGACCGGCAGAAGTCCGAGCAGGACCGGCTGCGGCACATGGTGCTGCGCGGCGGGATCGAGCTGGAGACCTTTTGGACGAAGTGGCTCACCGAGACGCTGGCGGGGTTCCGGACCGGGGCGTGACGGGACGACGACCGTTCGACGGCGGGAACGGAGTACGCCGGAATGCGGGACCTGACGGGCCGTGAGACGGTCGCCGGGTGATGAACTCCTTGATCGCCGCCATGGTGGCCGCGCTCTCCGCGGCCTCGCTCGTCCTGCTGGCCCGCTCGGCCCTCGGCCTCTGCCGAACGGGCGCCACCGACCCCTCCGACGAGGCACGTTCCGCCAAGCTGGCGCTCTACGGCTGCCTGATCGCGGTGCTGACACTGGGGCTGTTCGTCAGGTTCATGTAGGCGCGGCAGGGGCGGGCGCCTTCGCTCAGAGCCAGCCGTTGCGGCGGAAGCTGCGGTGGACGATCAGGCACGCCAGCACCATGACGCCGACCACTCCCGGGTAGCCGTAGGTCCAGCCCAGCTCCGGCATGTGCTCGAAGTTCATGCCGTACACGCCGCACACCATCGTCGGCACCGCGACGATCGCCGCCCATGCCGTGATCTTCCGCATGTCCTCGTTCTGGGCGACGGTGACCTGGGCGAGATGGGCCTGGAGGATCGAGTCGAGCAGGGCGTCGTAGGAGGTGATCTGCTCGTTCATCCGCGACAGATGGTCGACGACGTCGCGGAAGTAGGGCTGTATCTCCGGGCCGATCGGCGGCTGAGGTGTCGTCGCCAGTGCCCGCATCGGCTTGTCCAGCGGGGCGACGGCCCGCTTGAGTTCCAGGAGTTCCCGCTTGAGCTGGTAGATCCGGCCGGCGTCGCCCTGCGCGGAGTGCTCGCTGAAGACGGTGTTCTCGACGGTGTCGATGTCGTCCTGCACGGCGTCGGCGACGGCGAGATAGTCGTCGACGACCTGGTCGGCGATGGCGTGCAGGACGACGGCGGGCCCCTTGGCCAGCTGCTCGGGCACCGCCTCCAAGGACTCGCGGAGCGGGCCGAGCGAGCCGTGCCGGCCGTGCCGGATGGTGATCACGAAGTCGGGGCCGGTGAAGACCATCAGCTCGCCGGTGTCCACGATGTCGCTGACGGCGGTGAGCTCCTCGTGCTCGACGTAGCGGCAGGTCTTGAAGACGGCGAACAGGGTGCCCGTGCCGGTGCCCGCCGCGTCGTACCGCTGCAGCTTGGGCCGCTGATGGGCCTGGACGGCGTCCTCGACGGCGAGCGGATGCAGCCCGAAGAGCTCGGCGAATCCGGCGAACTCGGGCTCGTCCGGCTCGTGCAGCCCGATCCAGACGAAACCGCGGCCCTGCTTGCGCACCTGCCGGAGCGCCTCCTCCGCCGAGGCCTGTCCGGACTGGCGCACACCGTCCTCGTAGATCACGCAGTTGACCACGGAGCTGCCCAGCGGTGACCTCGCCGGGTGGCTGAGGTCGACGGTGTGGCTGGAGACGCGGCGCATCACGCGACGCAGACGGTGGATCATCGGCATGGCGCAGCTCCTTCGGACGGCCGGCGGTCAGTGTGCCATCCACCGTGGTGCCGTAAGACTTTCGTCACCGTCCGTCGCCACCGAACGGGCCCGGGTGCGCGTTGAATGAGGACATGGGACGTGTACGAGGGATTCTGCGGCGGCCGGTGGTCGTCGGACTGCTGGTTCTGGGGCTTGTGGCGGCGGCCGCGGGGGCGGTGTGGTTCCAGCCGTGGAAGCTGTGGGTGGACCAGACCGTTCGGGAGGACCTGCCGGCGGCGGCGCCCGCGCAGGCCGGGAAGCCGGCGGCTCCGCCGCGCACGCTGGCGACGGGCGAACTGATCAGCCATGAGCACCGGACGTCCGGCACGGTCGAGGTCGTGCGGCTGGCCGACGGGTCGGTGGTGCTGCGGCTGGAGAACCTCGACACGAGCAACGGCCCCGACCTGCGGGTCCTGCTGACCGATGCGCCCGTCAAGGAGGGCAAGGCCGGCTGGCACGTTTTCGACGACGGCAAGCACACGAGCCTCGGCAAGCTCAAGGGCAACAGGGGCGACCAGAACTACGCGCTGCCCAAGGACCTCGACCCGGCCGCGTACACGAGCGTCAGCATCTGGTGCGACCGCTTCGACGTCTCCTTCGGCGCTGCCGAACTCACCCCCGTGTGAAGGACCGTGCTCAGGTCGCGTTGCCCGCGCTGAGTCCGCCGGACAGCGTCATCGCCTCCCCGTTGAGCAGCCCGCGGGCGTCGGACAGCAGGTAGAGCACCGCGGTCGTCACGTCCTGGGGCTCCAGCAGCCCCGGCCCGTCCTCGAACAGCGGCATCACGTCGTCGCGTGACGGGTCCTCCAGGTCGGGGCGCAGCGCCTTGTAGGTGTCCTTGTTGTGGAGCAGATCGGTGTTCACCCCGGCGGGCAGCACGGCGTTCACCGTGATCCCGTTTCCCGCCACCTCCGCGGCGAGCGATTTGACCAGCCCCAGGACACCCCACTTGGACGCGGCGTAGTGCGCGCCGTTCCTCGCGCCCATCCGCGCGACGACGGACGATGTGGCCACGATCCGTCCGTAACCGCGCTCGATCATGTGCGGCACGACGGCGCGGAAGGCGTTGAAGACGCCGGTCAGATTGACGTC
The DNA here is from genome assembly GCA_963836215.1 of uncultured Actinomycetota bacterium. Classification (GTDB taxonomy): domain Bacteria; phylum Actinomycetota; class Actinomycetes; order Streptomycetales; family Streptomycetaceae; genus Streptomyces. Next base: position 927,448 of record CAWIIU010000004.1, on the reverse strand, counting down.
GATCATCTCCTGCCACTGCCGGCTGGTCATTTCGGCGACCGGCGCGTGCGAGGAGATCCCCGCGTTGGCGAGCAGGAAGTCGACGCGGCCGAAATCGGCGACCGCCCGCTCGGCGACCGTCTCCATCTCCTGCAGGCTGCGGACATCGCCCATGAGCGCCACGCAGCGTCGGCCCTCCGCCTCCACCAGCCGTACCGTCTCGGCGAGTTCGGCCTCGCTGCCCAGCGGATACGGGACGCTCTCCAGCTCCCCGGCGATGTCGCAGGTGACGATGTCGGCGCCTTCGCGCGCGAGCGCCACGGCATGTGAACGGCCCTGCCCCCGCGCGCCACCGGTGATCAGCGCGACCTTGCCGTCGAACGTACCCACAGCGTGTGCCTCCTCGACCCGACGTGCTCAGGCCTGAACCCTGGCCCGGATCGCCGTCCGCCGCCAGACGGTGTCCGGTGCGTTGGCGGGGAGACCCTCACCCGGCCCAGGTGCCGGACATCCGGAGCGGTGGGCGGCGAACCAGGCCATCGAGGACGCGATGGATCTGGCGGCCTGCCTCGCCGAGGCCGGCGGGACCTCGGTCGCGTCCCGCCTGGCGCACTACGAGTCGCTGCGCATCCCCCGCACCGCGGAGATCCAGCGCGGCTCCCGCGGCAACGCGGGAGTGCTCCACCTTCCCGACGGCCCGGCCCAGCGCCGCCGTGACGCCCGCATGGCGGTCCACGCGTCGCTGCGCGACAGGGCCACGCTCTACGCCCACGAGACGGGCCGCAGCGTGGTACCCACCCCGGCCTGAACCCGCCCGCCTTGCGCCGCCGATGAGCCCCGGACCCGTGGTCCGGGGCTCATTGCCGGAAACCCGCTCCGACGGCCTTCGGTCACTTGTGGTGGCAGTCCCAGTGAGCCTTGACCCACTTCTTCTCCCAGTGGGCCTTGTGCCAGGTGCACCGGTCGTGGTGTCCGGCGGAGTACGAGGTCGCCGAAGCGGCAGCGGACGTCGGAGCGGCGGTGGCCGCGCCGGCGGTTCCGAGGGCGGCGCCACCGGCCGGTCGCCGCAGCACCTGCGATGAGCCGACGGGGCCCGGTCATGCCTGTGCACCCGCTCCCGCGCGGACAGCACGCCGCCCCGTGGGGAACTCGAGTGGACCGGGTCTACTCGCGGGCTGGATACCGTCGGGCTTTCTGCCCGAATGAGCGTTTGCCGGTACGGAGTCGGCCACAGGGCGGTCGGTGGTCGTGCAATACGGCGGACGTTCGTGTCCGTGTCGTGCAGAGCGCTGATGCACGCCCACCTCGTACAAGTGATTCGACGCAGGCGCCGTTCCGGATGGTTCCCGCCCGGACAAAGGTTTCCGGCAGGTGATGCCGCCTTGTCCTCATTGTTATATGCATCATGAACACACCTCCTGATCACCGATCCGCCGAAGCATCGGCTCCGAATGACCAGTGGGACGTGCAACGAAAAAATGCGGCCTCTTTCTCGACGACCTGATGACCCGGGTCGCGCGGGGCGACGAGGGGACTTTCGGCCCGGTCGACGACTCGGTCAGCGGCCGGGCGGAGCCTCCGCGGCCGTCGCCGTCTCCCGCAGCGAGAACACCGCCGTCCTCATCGCCGCCGGCATGCCCGAACTCCCGCCCGGCAAGGCGTACGAGCTGTGGTTCGACGACGGTGGTTCGCTGCGTCCCGCCGGACTCCTGTCCGGCACCGAGGCACGGCAGTCCCGGCTCCTGGACGGTCCCGTCGACCGTGCGACGGCGGTCGGCATCACGATCGAGCCCGCCTCGGGCTCGCCGCAGCCCACGTCCCCGCCGCTGGGGATGATCCCGTTCGCCTCGTAAGGCGTAGGGGCGCGGAGGGGAGAGCCGGGCGGGGACGGGGGAGGCGGCTACGCGGTCTTGGCGGTCGCGGCCTTCAGCTTCGCGGCGGCGTGGGCCAGCCCCTTGTCGAAGGCGCCCTTGCCGCGGTCACCGGTGTCGCTGTAGTTGTTCCGGAGCGTGGTGATGCCCCCGACGCTGCGCACCGTGGCCATGTCGAAGTCCATGATCATGTCGCCGCTTCTGATGCTCATCGCGTACCCGATCGACTCGTCGCCGAGCTTCGGAACGGTGAGCGTGGTGACCTTGACCGTCGCCTTCTTGCCGGATATCCGGCCGTCGAACGAGCCGCACGCCTTCACCGCCGCGCGCAGGCCGCGCATGAAGCCCTCCGCCTGGGTGCGGGTGTATCCGGTGACATCCTGCGCGAGGTTGGTCTCCTCGCCCTTCTTGTAGAAGACCGCCTGGGCCGTTGCCTTGTGATCGGGGTTCGGACGGCCGGAGTTGAGAATCTCCGCCAGCGGCATGCATGCCGCACGAACTCCCTTCAGCGAATCCTCGTCCGCCCCGGCCGCTTTCTTGTCGATGATCGTGTTCGGCTCCCGCTGCCACCCCGTGGCCAACTCGGGCCCGGTGACAAGTGCCTTCTCCGCCTGGTCGGCGGAAATATGGGCCGGCGGCGCCGGAGGTGTGTTCTTCGTCTTGGCGGCGGGGGCATCGGAATCGTTCGATGCCATGTCGCAGGCGCTTATCAGAAACAGCGACGAGACCGCCAGAACGGCCATGGCGCGGCGGCGCGGTGAAATGCGCACGGAGTGTCCCCCCAGGAGAAATGCATACGGCGTGGTGAGTGTGACTCGGTTCGATGCGCGGGCGGGATCACCCGGTCCGCGGTGGGGGGAGCGGGACTCAGGTGGGGCTGATCTTCCGCCGAGCCGGGATCCTACGGGGTGGGGCAGGGCGTGGCGCGGGGAGGGTGGACTGCGGGGCGGGCGACCACGACGCCCGCCCCCGCAGCCCGGGGTCTATTCCTCAGGGTCCTCGAAGCGGACGTCCAGAACCGCGTCGAGCTCCGCCGCCCACGTCTTGAGCTCCGCACGGGACGTCGCGTCGACCTCGGCCTGGAACCAGCGCTGGCTGGACGTGTAGACCGTGACGCCGAAACGCCGCCCGAAGCGCGGGGTGTCGATCTCCACGGCGCCGATCTCGTCCCAGCCGAACTCGGCCACTTCCTCGTCGAGCCGGAACGTGATCCCGGCGCGGTCGGCGACGACGGACGCCCGCCGGTCGGACACCTCGAAGACGGGCCCGTCGTCCTCGTCCTCGGGCTCGGCGTCGGAGTCCTCAGAGTCCTCCGGGGCCTCGACGGCTGCCGGTTCCTCCGGCGCCTCTTCGGCTGCCGTCCCGTCGGTGACCTGCTCGGGCGCGGCCTCGTCCCCCTCCTCGGCCTCGACAGGCCGGGCGGGCACCAGCCCGGGGATGTAGGCCGGGTCGAGCCCGGCGCCGTGCGTCGGCGGAATGATCGAACCTATGCGCTGCTGATCCACGGCCAGCAGTATGGCGGACAAACCTGTGCACGTCCCAGGCGGACCGCACTTCGGCGTGGACCCGACACCCTCACAGATGCCGCTTCGCGGTGCCGACCAGGCTTCTGATGCCGTCCCGGGTGCGCTGCCTGCGCTCGTCCAGTTCCTGCCTGCTGTCCGTCTTGTGCAGGTCCTGGATGTCGGTGAGCAGAGCCTCCGCTGCCCGGCTCAGGCTCTCCTCATCAGTGAGCATCTGCAGGCGGAACAAGGCCTCTTGGGCCCCGGAACGAAGGTCGTACGCCCGGAGCTGCACCTCGTCCGCCTCCTGCGCAGGCCGCTGTACGTGCGTGAAGAACCACAGATGCACCAGACAACGCCGGTAGTTGACGAGCGCACCCGCGTACGCGGTGTAGGCGTCGAGTCGTTCCTGCCGCAGTTTCTCCCCGCGGGTGAACTCGTACCCCCGCTCGGCTGTACGTTGCTGGATGGCGAGGGTGATCCCTGAGCCAAGCAGCGTTCCCAGGACGGCTATTGCGCTGGCGATGATGGCATCCACGCCGCCAGCTGATCACGTACCGGGGGCTCGGTCACGCGGATTGCGCCCTGTGCGCAGGAGCGGTCGGCCCGGGGCTGCGCGCACCACCTCAGCCCGGCGCCTTACGGCCGCATCCGGGCGACCGCACCGGCTCGCGCGCCTCCCGCGCGGGCTTCGGCGGCAGCGCCTGTCAGCACCTCCCCGAGATACCGGCCCAGGTTCCCCGGCATGGCGGAATCCGCCCACGTGACGGCGCGGCCGAGTTGCGCTCGCCGTTGGGCTGTCCCATCCTCCTCGTGTTCAGCGACACCGGCAGGCGAGCGCGGGAGGTCCCATGGGTGACCCCGAACCGATCGACCCCCGGCCCCCTCCGCTCGAGCGGGGACGGGAGGCCTGCCGGCGGCGGACCTGGGGCGAGGCGTTCGAGCAGCTGACCGCGGCGGACCGGGAGACGCCGCTGGAGCCGGAGGACCTCGACCTGCTGGTGACGACGGCGTATCTCGTGGGCCGGGACGAGACCGCCGAGGACCTGGCCGCACGCGCCTACCGCGGATGGGTGGGCCGGGCTGAACCGGGCCGGGCGGCTCTCAGCGCGTTCTGGCTGGCCATCCACCTGCTGCTGCGCGGCGAGGACGCACGGGGCGGCGGCTGGCTCACCCGCGCCGAACGCGTGCTCGGCGACGCCCCGCGGGACTGCGCGGCGCGCGGGTACCTCCTGGTCCCCGTCGCCCTGAGACACCTGGGCGAGGGCGACGAGGCCGCCGCGCACGCCACCTCCTCCGAGGTCACCGCGATCGGTGACCGGTTCGGTGACCTCGACCTCGTCGCCTTCGGCCGGCTCGGCGTCGGGCAGGCCCTGATCCGGATGGGGCGGACCGCACAGGGCGTGCAGTCGCTGGACGAGGTGATGGTCGCGGTCACGGCGGACGAGGTGTCGCCGATCGTCGCGGGCATCGTGTACTGCGCCGTGATCGAGGGCTGCCGCGAGGTGTGGGACCTGCGCCGGGCCCAGGAGTGGACGACGGCGCTCGACCACTGGTGCGCCGCCCAGCCGGACCTGGTGCCCTACCGCGGGCAGTGCCTCGTGCACCGGTCCGAGATCATGCAGCTGCGCGGCGTCTGGCCGGACGCCCTCGACGAGGCGCGACGGGCCTGCGACCGGTTGGCGGACCAGCCGGCGGCCGGGGCCGCCTTCTATCGGCTGGCCGAACTGCACCGGCTGCGCGGGGAGTTCACCGCAGCAGAACAGGCCTACCGGCAGGCCAGCCGCTGGCTGCCGGACCCGCAGCCCGGTCTCGCGCTGCTGCGCCTGGCCCAGGGCCGCGTCGACGCCGCCGCAGCGGCGCTCCGCAGGACCGTGGACGCGGGGACCGGTTTCCTCACCCGTGCCGGGCTGCTCGCGGCCCATGTCGACATCATGATCGCCGCCGGCGATGCCGCATCGGCCCGCTCGGCCGCCGACGAGCTGCAGGACATCGCCGACCGGCTCGGCACCCCCTGGCTGCGGGCCGAGTCCGCTCGTGCCACGGGCGCGGTCCTGGTCGCCGAGCACGACGGGCACGCGGCCCTGGGTGTGCTGCGCGCGGCGTGGACGGCCTGGCAGGAGCTCGACGCTCCCTATGACGCGGCCCGTGTGCGGGTCCTGATCGGGCTCGCCTGCCTGGAGCTGAACGACCCCGATCCGGCGGAGATGGAGTTCGACGCCGCCCGTTGGGTCTTCGAACAGGTCGGCGCCGAGCCCGACGCCGCCCGCGTACGCGCCCTCTCCCGTACGGCCGCGACGGCGGGCGCGCTGACCGCCCGCGAGGTGCAGGTGCTGCGGCTCGTGGCCACCGGCATGACCAACCGGGCGATCGCCGGTGAGCTGTTCCTCAGCGAGAAGACGGTCGCCCGGCACCTGAGCAACATCTTCACCAAGCTCGGGGTGCCCTCGCGGGCCGCGGCCACCGCATACGCCTACGAGCACGGTCTCGTCTGACCGCCAAGGGCTTCTGGGCAGAACCACCCATGTGTTCTCCATGGGTCGTTCGCCCGACGCGCGACGCCCTGCTTCCTCCCTAGCGTGGCGTGCACATCGATCCGGTCGGACACTTCGGAGGGATCACGATGAGCACCACGCAGAATGCGGGACAGCAGGCCCGGGAGCGGATGCTTTCCGGTCTCCCGGTCGACGAGCGCCGGCTCGACCTGGCGGGAATGTCGACGGCGGTGCTGGAGGGCGGCGACGGGCCGCCGATGGTGCTGCTGCACGGACCCGGCGAGTTCGCGGCCGGGTGGTTCCCGGTGTTCCCGCGGCTGGTCCGCACACACCGGGTGATCGCTCCCGACCTGCCGGGCCACGGCGCCTCCGAGATGTCCGGCGCCTTGGACGCCGACCGGGTGCTCGCCTGGCTCGGCGAACTGATCGAGCAGACCTGCCCGGTGGCCCCGGTGCTGGTCGGACGGGTTGTCGGCGGCGCCGTCGCGGCCCGGTACGCCGTCGACGAGGGCGGGCGCCTGGACCGCCTGGTCCTCGTGGACACCCTGGGCCTGGCCCCGTTCGAGCCCTCCCCGCGATTCGGGCTGGCCCTGCACCGCTACCTCGCCGCCCCGAACCGCGCCGAATTCGAACGGCTGATGGACCTGTGCGCCTTCGACCTCGACCGGGCGCGCGAGCTGATGGGCGAGCGGTGGGAACCGCTGGTGGGCTACGCGGTCGAACGTGCCGGGACTCCCGGCGTGCAGGCCGCCCTCGGCAGCCTCATCGGACACTTCGGGGCCGAGCCGATCCCTCCGGAGCAGCTCGCGCGGATCGGCGTGCCCACGACCCTGATCTGGGGGCGGCACGACCTCGCGACGTCACTCCACGTGGCGGAGGAGGCCTCCGAACGCTACGGCTGGCCGCTGCACGTGGTCGAGGACGCGGGCGACGATCCGGCCTTCGACCGGCCCGAGGAGTTCCTCGAGGTCCTGTACGCAACCCTGCGCACCCCGGCCGCCGAGCAGGTGGCGTCATGACCGCGCAGGAGCCTGCAAGCAAGCCGTACGACGCGATCGTGGTCGGCGCGCGCTGCGCCGGGTCGCCGACCGCGATGCTGCTGGCACTCCGGGGTCACCGGGTCCTGCTCGTGGACCGGGCCTCGTTCCCCAGCGACACGCTCTCCACGCACCTCCTCCACCCCCCGGCCATGGCCGCACTGCGCCGGTGGGGTCTGCTCGACGACGTCGTGGCGAGCGGCTGCCCGCCCATCGGCACCTACGCGTTCGACTTCGGCCCGTTCGCCCTCACCGGGTCCCCGGGGACAGCGGGATCCCCGGTGGCGTACAGCCCGCGGCGGACGGTGCTGGACAAGCTGCTCGTCGACGCCGCGTCCGATGCCGGGGCCGAGGTGCGCGAGAGGTTCACCGTCTCCGAGGTCCTCGTCGAGGACGGGCGGGTCACCGGCATCCGCGGCCGTGAAAAGGGCGGCCGTACCGTCACCGAGCGGGCTCGGGTGGTCGTCGGCGCCGACGGCGCGCACTCCCTGGTGGCCCGTGCCGTGAGGCCCGAGCAGTACCGCGAGAAGCCACGGCTGCTGTGCGGCTACTACGCGTACTGGAGCGGGCTGCCGATGCACGGCCGCTTCGAGGCGTACAGCCGCGTCGGCCGCGGGTTCGCGGCCTGGCCCACCAACGACGGCCTCACGCTCGTCATCGGCGCCTGGCCGTTCGCCGAGTTCGCGACGAACAGGAAGGACATCGAGGGCAACTACCTCGCCATGTTCGAGTCGGCCCCGGCCTTCGCCGACCGGGTCCGCACCGCCACGCGCGAAGCCCGGTTCGAGGGCGCCGCCGTACCGAACTACTTCCGCAAGCCCTACGGGCCGGGCTGGGCCCTGGTCGGCGACGCGGGCTATCACAAGGACTTCATCACCGGGTTCGGGATCCTCGACGCCTTCCGGGACGCCGAGCTGTGCGCCGCCGCGCTGGACGACGTGTACCGCGGGGCCCGCCCGTTCGAGGCCGCCATGGCGGGCTACCAGGCCACCCGTGACGAGCAGGCCGTGCCGTGGTACGAGCTCACCACCGAGATCGCCACGCTCGAGCCCCCGCCGCCCGGTCTCCAGCAGCTCCTGGCCGCGGCCCACGGCAACCAGCAGGCGATGGACGGATTCGCCCGGGTCAACGCGGGTGTCACCTCACCGGACGAGTACTTCTCCGAGGAGAACACGGCACGGATCCTCGCCGCGGCGGACCGGCCGGCCGCGGTCCCGGACCCCGTCCCGTAGCCGCCGGCCCTGCGCGCGGGCCATCCGATCGCGCGCCCGTCCCCCTGCCTCCACAATCGTGGAAGGAGCTGTCCGTCCCCGGCCACCGGGGCCCCTGTGCAGGGAGCTGACCGTGCTCGAACCTCCACATCCCGCCCCGTCGAGAGAGCGCGTCCTGCCCTCCGCCCCCGGCCGCAGCCCCTACCCGCCGATCGCCGACTACGCGTTCCTGTCCGACTGCCAGTCCAACTGTCTGATCGCCCCCAGCGGGGCCGTCGAGTGGATGTGCCTGCCACGGCACGACTCGCCCAGTGTGTTCGCCGCGCTCCTCGACCGTGCCGCGGGCAGCTTCCGGCTCGGCCCGTACGGAGTGCGCGTGCCGGCCGCCCGGCGCTACCTGCCGGGCAGTCTGATGCTGGAGACGACCTGGCGGTCGTCGACCGGCTGGCTGATCGTCCGCGACGCCCTCCTGACCGGCCCCTGGTACAGCGACGCCGAGCGCTCCGCGACCCATCGCCGCACCCCGACCGACTACGACGCCGAGCACTGCCTGCTCCGCACGGTGAAGTGCGTGAGCGGGGCCGTCGACCTGTCGCTGGTGTGCGAGCCGGTCTTCGGCTACGGCCGCAACCAGCCGGCCTGGTCCTACGGCGGTCCCGGCTACCACGAGGCGGTCGCCACCGGCGCGGGCAGCGACGACCTCGAACTGCGTCTGACCACCAACCTGCGCCTCGGCATCGACGGCCGCACCGCGCAGGCCCGTACCCGGATGACCGAGGGCGACGACGTGTTCGTCGCCCTGTCCTGGTCCGACATGCCACCGCCGAGGACCTGGGACGAGGCCGCCGACCGCATGTGGCGCACCGCCGAGTACTGGCGGCAGTGGATCAACGTCGGCGTCTTCCCCGACCACCCGTGGAGCAGCCATCTGCAGCGCAGCGCACTCACCCTCAAGGGCCTCACCTACGCCCCGACCGGTGCCCTGCTCGCCGCCGCGACCACCTCCCTGCCGGAGACGCCGCAGGGCGAGCGCAACTGGGACTACCGGTACTCGTGGATCCGGGACTCCACGTTCGCGCTGTGGGGCCTGTACACGATCGGCCTGGACCGGGAGGCGAACGACTTCTTCTCGTTCGTCAGCGAGATGTGCCAGGGCGACCGGGCCATCCAGATCATGTACGGCATCGGCGGCGAGCACGAGCTGCCCGAGCGCACACTCGACCACCTCGCCGGATACGAGGGCGCCCGCCCGGTCCGTACCGGCAACGACGCCTACCTGCAGCGCCAGCACGATGTGTGGGGTGCCGTGCTGGACTCCGTTTACCTGCACACCAGGTCACGCGACCAGCTGCCGGAGAGTCTGTGGCCGACCCTCAAACGGCAGGTCGAGGCGGCGGCCGAGCACTGGCGCCTGCCCGACAACGGCATCTGGGAGATCCGCGGCGAGCCGCAGCACTTCACCTCGTCCAAGCTCATGTGCTGGGTGGCGATGGACCGCGGCGCCCGGCTGGCCCGGCTGCACGACGAGTCCGGGTTCGCCGAGGAGTGGCAGGCCGTCGCCGACGAGATCCACGCCGACATCTGCGCGAACGGTGTCGACGAGCGCGGTGTGTTCGTCCAGCACTACGGCAGCAGCGCGCTGGACGCCTCGCTGCTGCTCGTGCCCCTGCTGCGGTTCCTGCCCCCGGACGACCCCCGGGTGCGCGCCACCGTCCAGGCCGTCGCCGACGAGCTGACGGACGACGGCCTGGTCCTGCGCTATCGCGTCGAGCAGACCGACGACGGTCTGACCGGTGAGGAGGGTACGTTCACGATCTGCTCGTTCTGGCTGGTCTCGGCCCTGGTCGAGATCGGCGAACTGGACCGCGCCCGTACTCTGTGCGAAAAGCTCCTCGCGTACGCGAGCCCGCTGGGCCTGTACGCCGAGGAGATCGACCCCAGCACGGGCCGTCACCTCGGCAATTTCCCCCAGGCGTTCACGCATCTGGCACTGATCAACGCGGTGGTGCACATCGTCCGGGCCGAGGAGTCGGTCGGCACCAGCACCTTCGTGCCGGCGTATCAGCGCCGCTGAGGCGGGCCGGTGCGGGAGCCCGGGATGCGCCGCTCGTCAGGAACGCTCGACGAAGCGGACGGACCAGGCGTAGCCGCTCAGGCTGTCGTGCGGGACCCGGCGGACCTCTGTGACCTGGCATCCGTCGTGGGCGTACTTGCGGTCGAACCGGTCGAGGCGTTGCGTCTCGGTGAGATCTTCCATGGACAGCGGTGCTCCGACGACGAGGTCCTCGTGCAGGACCTCTGCCGAAGCGGAATCGTCAGTGCAGGCCGGGCAGTGGTGTGTCTTGGGTAGGGCCATGAGGTCAGTGTCCTCCTCACAGCGGTCGCCTGTCGGCCACCGCGCCATCGCGACCGCCGTGCGGGGGACCGGCGGGGGTCTCCCAGGGCGGGCCGGCGTCCTCGCCGGACTCCAGGAGCGGGATGAGCCGGAAGGCGGCGTCGCTCAGGCCGCCGAAGGTGTGGCGGTGCGGTCCGGCGGGGGTGTGGGCCGGGGCGTAGCCGGCCAGGTTCCAGGTGTAGACCGGAATCTGCCCGGGCACGGGGCCGAACACGTCGCCGCCGGGCGACCAGTGCGCCTGCTCGTCGGTGACGACGACCACCCGGTCGTGCTCGCGGTAGTGCCGCTCGACCGCGTCGGCGGTGTCGGTGCCGCCGAGGTTGTGGAACCGGCCCAGCGCCCGGAGGACGGACTCGCCCGGGGCGATCTCGACCCGCCGGCTGTCGGTGCCGAACTCGATCAGATCGGCGTGCTCGGCCCGGATCGCCAGTGCCGCACCGAAAATGGCCGCCGAGTCGGCCCGGTTGAGCTCGGTGTGGGCACTGGGCAGGTCGAACATCGAGGCCGAGCGGTCCACCAGGACCAGGGTCCGGCCGGACAGCGCGGGCACCTGGGCGAGCGAGTGCCCGAGCGCCGACTCCAGGGCCTCGTGCCAGCGCCCCGAGGGCGCGTTGCGGTGGGCGGCCAGATAGCGGAACGGGAACTGCCGGGAGCGGGCCACCTCGTCCGGGTCCGACACCCGACGGGCCACGTCCGCGGCCACCGCGTCGCCGACACCTGCCTGGTCGAAGTTGCGCAGGTTGCGGACCAGGGCCATCGACCCCATCGAAGGAATCACGGCCTCCCAGACCGCGGCGTCCAACGGGCCGTGCAGCCAGCCCGCCAGGGCCTCCCACGTCATCCCGGCCGCCGCCAGCCGCTCCGCCCCGCCCGGCCCCGTGACCAGGTTGTACCGCTCGCCGACCGGGACGGACATCAGCGCCTGATGCTCCGTGAGGAGCGTCTCGCCGGCCGGTGGTACGGCGCGGTCGGGACGGTGGCGCCGGTCGAGTGCGTACCGGAACAGCTCGCCCTGCCACGGCCGGTCCGGCGCGGGCGCGGGATGGGTCAGCTCCAGGACGTCGCCGAAACGGTGGCCCCGGGAACCCGTGTCGTACTTGAGCAGTGCGCGGCCGGTGTGGAGCCGCCGGACGGCATCCGCGACGCCGCGCTTGACCGGCTGCGGCAGCCGCCGCCCGCACCGGGAGGTCCAGTACGCCAGGAACTCGCCCGGTTCGTCGGGCCGTTGGAGGACGGCGTCGACGGCCTGCCGGGAGAACCCCGGCGCCCCTGCCTCGAGCCGCGCACGGACGAACTCGGCGGCGCCCACCAGCGACGCCGTCCTCATGCGCGCCTCGGTGCGCAGCCAGCCGAGCAGTCCGAGGGTCCACTCCGGCTCGCTGACCGCGAGTTGGCGGATCAGCCGGGCATAGCGCTCGTCACGGGACTCGGCGGCTTCGTGGAAGCTGTGCCGGCCCACCATGTTGGCGACGGCGAGCAGGAAGAGCTCGGACTTCGGCTCCCGGACCCAGCCGGTACCGCCCTGGTGGTTGGTGGTCCACGGCATTCCGGCGACCGGCATCGCGGTGGACGGCAGCGCGGAGGCCCCTGGCGCGGGGGTGGCCCATCGGCCGTGGGTGGAGAGCGGGGAGGTCGCTCCGCCTGCGGTCATGCCCGGTATTTCGGCCTGGATCACTGCCCTGGCTTCGGCCTTGCTCCGACGGCGGTTGAACCGGGTCATGCAGAAGTCCCCCTGGTGGGCGGTCGGGTGGGGCGATGTGTCGACTGTGGGCGCGCGGTGCCGGAGTGCGGATGCGGGAGGCGCGGCGGTGCGCGCCTCCCGAGATCAGAGAGGGGCACCGGTGATCTTTTCGACAGGAAGTAACCGGGGCACGGCGCATCGGGAGGCGCGAAAAGGGACGCTACTCGCCGCGTCGCGGACGGTCATCCGATTTATGCGTCAGGGGCCGAGCGTCCGGTCAGCGGCGGCTTGTGCGTCAGGGGCGGGCCCCGGTCAGCGGCGGCCCTCCGCGGCACACCGCACGCACGTGTTCGCGGCCGGCCGCACCTCCAGGCGTTCCGCCGGAATCGGCTCACCGCACCCCTCGCACCGCCCGTACTCGCCCCGTTCCAGCCGCTCCAGCGCCAGATCCAGCTCGGCCAGATGCTCGCGCGCCTGCGCGAGCAGGGCCGCAACATGGGCCCGTTCGAAGGCGGTGCTCGACCCCTCGGGGTCGTGTTCGTCGTCGATCGCCACCAGAGCATTCGCCTCGACGATGGCGTCGAAATCGCGGCTCAGTGCGGCGATCCGCCCGCCCGTGTCGCCCCGCGCGTCCGCCAGCCGCTCGCGCACGGAGTCACGCTCGGCCGGGGAAAATGCGCCATCACTGGACGAATCACTCACCTGAACGACAACACGGGCACCGGGTCCCGCATTCCGCACGCCCCACGGCCCGCGGGCCGATGAGATTCCCCGGCCCTCGAGGTCTGACCGGACACAGAGCTCACACCACTCCAGGAGGAACACCATGAGGAAGATCACCGCCGGCCTGTTCATCTCGCTCGACGGCTTCGTGGAGGCACCCGACCAGTGGCACTTTCCGTACTTCAACGACGAGATGGGCGCCGCCGTCGGCGAGATGCTCGGCGCCGCGGACACGGTGCTCTTCGGCCGCAAGACCTACGACAGCTTCGCGGGAGCGTGGCCGGAGCGTGAGGAGGCCGGCGGCGAGGACGCCGGCTTCGCCAGGCAGCTGGGTGACGCACGCAAGATCGTCGTGTCGAACCAGAAGCTCGAATTCAGCTGGCGGAACTCCGAGCAGCTCGAAGGCGACCTCATCGCGTACGTGACGGCGCTGAAGAACGAGCCGGGCGGGGAGATCAGCCTGAGCGGGTCGATCTCGGTCCTCCGGCAGCTGCTGGCCGCCGGTCTGCTCGACGAGTTGCATCTGCTGGTGCACCCGATCGCCGTGCGCAAGGGCATGAGACTGTTCGACGAGGGCGAGACCCCGATCCCGCTGAAGCTGCTCGCGTCCGAGACGTTCACGACCGGCGTGCTGCACCTGACCTACGCCCGGGCGGATTCGGCGGGCGACGCCGGCTACGAGGAAGCCAAGACCCATCTGCCTGGGCAGTACACCTAGCGGTGGTACGCCGCCGAGCCGTCGCCGCCGGCTCCGCTCAAGGGTCCTCCGCCGCGCCCGACTCCATCAGTCGCTCCGCGATGTCGTCGGCCCACAGCTGGGCCCAGCGGCGGAGCTCGGAGACGGCTTCGTGGTCCAGGCCGTACGCGGCGAACTCGGTGTCGTCGATCCAGTCCGCTCCGGTGAGGCGGGTCTGGAGGTCGGCGAGGTCGAAGGTGTCCTGGGCGTGGCGGCGGCCCAGTTCCTCGAGCTCCGGGTAGTGCCACCGGTCGGCGGCGGCGCGTACGTCGATCAGATCGCGCGCGAGCCCCCGGTCAGCGAGGGCGCGCACCTTGGTGCCGACCACGTCCTCGAGCGAGAGGACCAGCCCGTACTCGGTCCGCACGGGCGGCCGCCACAGCACCTCCTTGAAGACATCGATCTCGCACTCCTCCCCGCTGTCCGGGTCCGCGACGAAGAGCCGGGCGGACAGCGGATCGGCCTCCACGACCCGCACCGTCCACCCGCGTTCCCGCAGTCCGGCGTCCATCCGTTCGGCGATGTCCTCCATGCGCTCGGCGCTCTCGGTGGCAACGTCGAGGTCATGGCTGGTCCTGTCCACCAGCCCGTGCGCCATGACCGCGTACCCGCCGGCGAGCGCGAGCGGACAGCTCTCGCCGATGTCGAGCACGTCCGCCAGAAGCCGGCGGTGCATGCCCGTCAGCGTCACGCAGCACTCCCGGCCGACGCCAGCTCCGGATACGCGGCTTCCCACACATCCCGCAGGTCCCGGCTGACCAGCGTGCGCAGCACGGGCCACACGAGGACGAGCAGACGGTGGTTGAGGATCCGGACCAGGTCGTCGCGGCCGCCTTCGGCCAGGACGATCCGGTAGCAACTCATGCGCAGCCGCGGCTGATCGAGATCGAACTCCCTCAACCCGGACCACGCCAGCCGCAACGGCAGGGTCACCATCCCCTGCGCGGGCCCGTCGAGCTCCGAGAGCTCGCTCGGCAGCCGTCGGCTGAACCTGGCACGGCGAAGCTCGGAGACGCTGGGCGGGGTGGCCATGCCGCTGATTGTCGCGCAGCGGCCCACGACGCCCGATGACCGACCACGAGTGTCACGCGGCGCTCGGATCCTGAGCGTCGGCCATCGATCGCCACGCCCACGCCGTCTCGAATTCGTGGGATCACCTGGCTGGCGGCACTTCTCCATATGTGGCGGGGAAAAATCGTCGACAGGTTGTCGATTCTGCCTCATCTGGGTCAATCAAGCCCTGCCCATTCGGGGGAATGTCGGATGATCGACAATATGAGTTTTGAAATTTCCGTCACCCGTCCGCCCCCTTGAATATGTTTTTCATGATTTCCCCTCCGACCTTGCTCATCTCGGGAAGGCGGCTATTCGTGCGTAATATGCGGCGACAGCAACAAGGCTTTCCGGGCGATTGGTAGGGCCCGGTACGCCACGGCCCCCATAGAAAATGGCCTCTCGATGAAGCTGAAGTTTCCTCAAGCGGCTCAGCGCCGCACTTTGTCCGGCTGGCTGGCCTCGGGTCTTGCCGCAATCGTTGCCGCTGTGATGGTCGCCGTGACGCCCTCCCCGGCATCGGCCATCGCCCTGCCCGTGCCCCTCGGCACCACCGCCAGCTATTCCGTTCTGGCAGGTCAGGGAGTCACCAACACCGGCCCCTCCGTCCTCGGCCACGACCTCGGAACGAGCCCGAATGCGGCCATCACCGGATTCCCGCCCGGGCTGGTGCTCGGCGCCGTGCACCCGGCGGACGCCGCGGCCATCCAGGCCAAGAGCGACCTTGTTGTCGCGTACAACAACGCGGCCGGCCAGGCCACCGACTTCGCGCTTCCGGCGGGAATCGGCGGCGGCCAGGAACTGCTCCCGGGCGTCCACACCGCTACAGCCGGTGTCGGCCTCACCGGCGACCTGATCCTGAACGCGGGAGGCAACCCCAACGCGGTCTGGGTGTTCCAGGTCCCCGAGGCCCTGACGACGGCATCCAACAGCCGGATCCTGCTCACGAACGGCGCTTCGCCGTGCAACGTGTACTGGCAGATCGGCAGTTCGGCGACCCTCGGCACCAGCTCCACGTTCGTGGGCACCATCATGGCTCTGACCTCGATCTTCGTGAACAACAGTGCGAACCTCGATGGCCGGGCGCTGGCCCGTAACGGCGAGGTGACGCTCAACAACAACCGGATCTTCCTCGGGTCGTGCGCGACCGGATCGGCGACCACCGGCACGACCACGGGCACGACGACCGGGACGACGACGGGCACGACGACCGGCTCGACGACCGGCACGACCGTGGGTGTGATCGGTGGCGGCCTCCTGGGCGGACCGAACGTCGGCCTCGTGACGGGCGGCACCTCGGGGAACGTTGCCGGCAACACCTCCGGGAACACCTCGGGCAACACCGCTGGGAACACCACCGGCGGGAACACCTCGGGCAACAGCGCGGGGAACACCACCGGCGGAACCATCACCGGCGGGAACGTGACCGGCGGGAACGGTGGTAAGCCCGGTGGCCCGGACCACGGTGGCGGGCCCGACCAGGACGGCAAGCCGGGCCACGGCCACGGCGGTCACGGCCACGGCGGTCACGGCCAGGACGGCAAGCCGGGTCACGGCGACGGCGGTCACGACGAGAAGCCTGGCGAGCACTACGGCTACGGCGACAAGCCCGCGGGCCACGAAGGCCACCAGGGCCCCGAGGGCCACGAGGGCTGAGCGGCAGTCTGCGGGAAGCCCCTTCATCGGATGACGGCGTGCGGCGGATCCTCATCGATTCCGCCGTGCGCCGTCGGTGACGGTCCGCAGAAACCCTCAGGCGCGAGCAGCAGATATGAGAAAGACAGGGTGGGCGGTGTCGAGCGGAATTGAATCAGCGGGCGTCAAGGAAATTCAGAAGTCCGATTCCGATCCGGCCCCGCAGCCAGGTCATGACGAACCTGCCGTGCCGGGCAAGCGGCCCTTCGGTGTCCGTGCGCTGAAAGCAGGGCTGTACACGACCGTGGCCATGTGTGTGGTGGCGACCGTCGTCCATGTCGTGCTCGTGTTCCTTCATGTGGCCCCCTCCAATCCCGTGTCGAAGCGGTACAACTCACAGATCAACGCATGGGTGTACCCCCTCTTCGAACAGAATTGGCGGCTCTTCGCCCCGGACCCCGATTCCAGCAACCGGCAAATCCTGGCGAGAACCGCGCAGGCCGACTCCCATGGATCGATGCAGGTGAGTCCCTGGTTCGACCTGGCCGCCGTGGACAATTCCGCAGTCGACCACCATCCATTTCCGAGCCACACGAATCAGAACCTCCTGCGCCGGGCCTGGACCTCCTACGAGGAGACACACGGAGGAGACGACAGGGCAGGCTCGGAGCGGGCCGTGATGCTGCAGAAGTATCTGAGCAACATCGCCACGGACCGCGTCGCCGCCCACAGCGACAACGGCAGCACGATCGACTTCATCCAGCTCCGGGTCGTCACACTGCCCGTCACTCCACCCGGCACTGCCGCCGGGAACGGCCCGCCGAAGCCCGTCGAGAACCGGCTCCTGCCCTGGTGGAAGGTGACCCCCCATGGGAAATGAGCAGCTCCCCCCTCTCTCCTCCCCGGCAGCGACGCCGGACCGACCCGCGGGTCACAGGACCGGGGTCGTCGGCACAGCCCACCGGTGGCTCCTCGACCGGATCGGTGTTCTGTGGACGCTTCTCACCGAACGGCCGGTGTCCCTGTACGCCGCGTCGGTGCTGCGCATCGGGTACGGGTTGCTCTACCTGGTCTTTCTCCTGCGCGAGTTCCCGCACCGCGACGAGATCTGGGGCCCGGGCTCCCCCTGGACGCCCGCGCTGGCGGAGCAGCTCTTCCGACAGACGGGCTGGAACAGCATCCTGACGCTGTCCGACAGCCGTGCCTACTTCGAACTCTGCTACGTGCTGGCCCTCGTCACGTCCGCACTGTTCATGCTGGGCTGGCGTACCCGCGCCATGTCCGTCCTCTTCGCCGTCGTGGTGACCTCGTTCCATGCGAGGTCGATCTTCATGACGGACGGGGGTGACAACCTCGTCCTGCTGATGGCCCTCTACCTCGTCCTCACGGCCTGCGGCCGGCGATGGTCCCTGGACGCACGCAGAGCCCGGCTCAAGTCGGCTCGTGAGAGGGACACGGCGCAGCCGGTGAGGAGCGTCGCCTCGGAGCAACTCCGGGACGCCCGGACCACGTTGGTCACGGTGATGCACAACTGCGGACTCTTCGTCATCGCGGCACAGGTCTGTTTCCTCTACGGATCTGCCGGCCTGTACAAGGTCCAGGGCCCCACCTGGGGAGGCGGCACCGCTCTCCACTACGCGCTGAACCTCGAGCTCTTCCAGCCCTGGCCCGCGCTCTCCCACCTGGTGGACGACTTCACGATCCTGATCGCGATCGCCGGCTACATGACGGTGCTCCTGCAGGTCGCCTTCCCGTTCGTGCTCTTCGGCAGGCTCAAGTACCCCGTTCTGGCCCTGCTGCTGAGCATGCACATCGGAATCGCGGTGCTCCTGGGACTGCCTCTGTTCTCCGGCGCGATGATCATTGCGGACGCCGTGTTCCTTCCCGACCGCTTCTATCGGGCCCTGGCCAGGATGCTGCGGCGCAGGGC
The DNA here is from genome assembly GCA_963836215.1 of uncultured Actinomycetota bacterium. Classification (GTDB taxonomy): domain Bacteria; phylum Actinomycetota; class Actinomycetes; order Streptomycetales; family Streptomycetaceae; genus Streptomyces. The sequence continues at coordinate 909,200 of CAWIIU010000004.1, read as the reverse complement.
AAGCCCGGCGGATGTCGAGGTGAAGGCGGGTCCGCCCTGCGGGAAATCCGTACTCGTGCCACCGCAGCCCGGCCGCGCGCAGGGAGAGGTGCCGGCGAGCCGTTCCGCGGTGGACCAGGCTGACCACACGCGATGACGCGGCCACAGCCTCTTCCTGTCATGTGTCCGGATCGTCGCCCGCTTGTACGGAAGTCGGCTGGGTGTGCGAAGAGTTGGACCGTAGGGCCGTTACCTGGAGCGACGCTCTGCCCTGCGTGGCGAGCGGGGTGGCGCGCAGGGGCGTGCGCCGGAGCTGGCAAAGGCTTGCTGCCGGGCATCGTCCGGGCCGGTGTAGCGGACACGATTTGTCAGGGTCACTGCAGTGTGAAGTAGTTGAATGCGGCAATCAAAGGTTACGGAAATGTCCGCATTCAGTAACACGAACCGGAGAGCCTGCGGATCGGCGTCCGGAGCGCCAGAGTTTGGGTCCTCGGCCCGGGGAAGGCCGGGACCCGCACCGCGCAAACCGGTCCCGAAAGGGCCCGGAGCGCACCTGATTTGGGGGTTTCTCTTGTCTGCATCTCGTACCGCCCGCACTCTCGTTGCCACCGGCCTGGCCGCCGGCGCCGTCGTCAGCGCGCTGGCGATGCCGGCCGTCGCTGCCGACCACGGCTCCGGCCGGGCACCCGTCAAGTCCGCTGTCGAGCTGGGCCGCATCCAGTACGACAGCCCCGGACGCGACGACAACTCGAACCGCTCCCGCAACGCCGAGTGGGTGGAGGTCAGGAACACCTCCCGCAAGGCGGTCAACCTCGACGGCTGGACCCTGACGGCCAAGTCCGGCAAGCGCTACACGTTCCACGACTTCCGCCTCCAGGGCCGCTCCACCGTCCGCGTCCACACCGGCGTCGGCCGCGACTCCCGCACCGACGCCTTCCAGGACCGCCGCAACTACGTGTGGGACAACAAGAGGGACAAGGCCGTCCTCAAGGACCGCCGTGGCCACGTCATCGACACCAAGTCCTGGAACCGCCGCTGAACACCGGCATCGCCGCCCAGCCGCGGTGAGCCGGCGGCCTGAACCGGGCCGCAGCGCATGACGACCAGGGCCGGACCCCACCTGACACGGGTCCGGCTCTGGTTGCGGTGCGCATGAGCAGGAGCTGACGCCTCAGACCTCGTCCGTCTGCTCGTGGTCCTGCCCGGAGGACTGGCTGGCGGCGAGCCAGGACCGGGCCGGCTCTGCCGTCTGGGTGGTGTCCACGGTGAGGTGGAGGCGGGTTCCTCCGTCATTGCCGGCGGGGTAGCTGCGCTGTTCGGTGGCGGCGAAGCAACGACGGAGAACCTCTGCGACCTGACGGGCGGCGTCGGGGGACGCGGCGACGATACGCACCTCGGCGTGGCCGTCGGCGGACGGTTCCGGTTGCTTCATGGTGACCTCGTTCATCGGGGCGACGTGCCGGTGGGTGCGCCGTGACGCCACCCCCGCCGCCCCGGTCAGAGGAAGGCTATGCGTCATCCGCGGCCCCGTCGCGATGTGCGCCGTGCGTGGCGGCGGCGGGGTGTGCGGGCGATCCGGCATTCTGCGGCGTCCGGCGGTGCGTCCGCCTCCGCCGGCCGATTCCCGGCATGACATTGCCGTAGTGGAATGCGGCGATCCGTTGCTCGCGCTGCCCATTGAGCAGATGGATCAGCAGCACGCCGATGACGATCATGGCGATGATCGCCAGCACGGTGATCACGGTCTCCATGTCCTCACCTCCCTCGGGTGGAACCCACAGGCCCCATCGGATCCGGGTCCCCGGCCGCCGCCGATGCGTGCCCGCCGTCGGTGTCCCACTCCTCTTCGCTGTCCAGCGCCTCCATCGCGGCGCGGGTGATGTCATCGATCGCCATCACGGCGCTGGCGGTGCGCAGGCCCCCAGGGGTGGCCGCAGCGGCCATCAGCCGGGCCGCGGCAGCGGCACCGGTCTCCGGCGGGATCACCAGCAGATCCCAGCGGCCCGAGGCGTAGGAGAGCAGCAGGAGCTTGTGCGGGTCCTGCTCGGCCCTGAACCAGCCCACGTGCACCGTGTGCCCCGTCACGGGCACCCTGCGCGGGATCACGGGCCAGTGCGTCGGGTTCACCGTGACCCGTGTGATCCGGGCCCAGCGCGCGTCCAGCACCTCGATCAGAGCAGGGAGTTCACGGGAGAGATCACGGGAACGAGGCCACCAGGCGCCGTCCAGAAGGCCGGGACCCGACCCGTCCGGGGTCAGCGACAAGCGGGCCGGTGGTGAGGGGACGCGCTCATCTTCGATGGGCGTACGGTCGATGGTCACGGTCATGGCGCGAACCTGTCCCAGGCGCATCTTCATGTCCCGGTGTTGTCGCTCGCCGAGAATGACGCCGGTGTGGAAACCGGCGTGCGAAGTACTCCCGGTGCTTCCACTGTACTCCGGGAACGGTCCGCCGAACGGGCGCGTGACCAGCTATTTCACCGGTATCCGGGGCCCGGGCGGGCGGCGCGTGGGTGAGCCCGGGCGTGACTCTCCCTGCACGGACTACGCGGGCCGCTGAGTTCTCGCGTCGTGTGCGAGGCCGTCCGGGTCGGCCGCTGTCCGCTTCCCGAGAGGAAGGACCAGCGCCCGTAGGGCGGTCGCTCCGGGCGGTCTGCTCACCGCTCCGAGATCCTGCCATCCCCAGGACTGGAAGGCGGCATGCGCGGCACGGTCGGCCGCCGGCACGAGGGTGGAGCCGAGCGACGCGTGATGGTCGGTCACCAATCGTTCCTGCAGCCGGCGGGCGATGTCGCCGTCGCGGGGCTGCAGGTGCGGTACGGCGTCCATGGCGCACGGCCCCTGACCACCGGGCCCGGGCGGCCGCCCGGCCGTGGGCCGCCCGCTCACAGCACCCTCACCGGAGGTTGCGTCGAGGCGGGAGGTATCCGGTGCGCAGGCCCGTCCGGCGGCCGTCCGGAAAGGCCGTCCGGGACGGCGAGGAGCAGGGTGTCGGTGTCGGTGAGGGCCAGGAGGCGGGCCAGCGTCGGGGACGGGTGATGCAACCGCAGACGGCCGCAGGACAGAGCCGTTGCCCTTGACGCGTGGAGGAAGGCGTTGAGGCCGGTCACGTCGCAGAAGGTGACGGTGGTCAGGTCGATGTCGATGGTGCGGATGCCGTCGTGCAGGCATTGCGCGAGCGACTCGCGCACCGCGTGCACCGTCGCCAGGTCGATCTCACCGACCAGAGTGATCAACGCTCGGGTGCTTCTGTCGTGCCGGTAGACGGTCAGCTGGGGAATGGGCATGGCGCCTCGGTTCGGAAGACCGGCGGAGCAGCGGCACAGGGTGACGGCACCCGGGCCTTCCCGGCGTGCTCCGGATACGGTCGTACTCCCATGCGGGCAGGTGAACGGCCGGTGGCGCAGCCCGTGTTCCGGGTGGCATCCCAGCCGGTTCCCTCGAGGATGCAATGGGGCGGGCGGACCAGGCCGCCGCCCTGAGGCATCCGTACCAGAGCAACATGCTTCGGAGTGTGGAGCGTTGACGTCCCTGCCCGGCGAAGTCCGCTGCCCGGATGAAGGGGCGCGGGCAGACGCCCTTGCGGGGACACCGGCAAGGACGTCGGTTTCACGTTGACGTGCGAGACCGCCCCCACAGCGGGTTGCGTACCGCAATGAGCGCGGGAAGGGAAGGAACTCAGGTGCTGGGAGCGGGCCACCGGGTGCTGTCGAGCCGACGGGGAGCGGTGACCATCGGGGCCGACGTGAGTCGGAGCGATGTTGCGGTCATGGTGCGACCCCTGCTCCGGGCCGGTCCGGAACCGGCCCAGTGTTGTGAACCGCCGAGAGCGACACGAGCATGAAAACGCGTGTGCGAAATGCCGTCGGTGTCTTCAGGGTACTCCTGGCCGGAGCCTGACGGGCCTTTGTGCGGGCACGGGTTGAAGCGGGGCTAAACGGGCGCAGTACGCCGGATCGGCGCTCCGGCGTGGTGGAGGCTGGCCAGGGCCTGCCGGTAGGAGGTGACCAGGCTGGTCTCCAGGTAGCTCACTCCCAGCTCCTGGCAGTGGCGTCGGACGATGGCCTGCGCCCTGCGCAGATGCGGGCTGGGCATGCTCGGGAACAGGTGGTGCTCGATCTGGTAGTTCAGTCCGCCGAGTGCCATGTCGGTGAACCATCCGCCGCGGACATTGCGCGAGGTGAGCACCTGGCGCCGCAGGAAGTCGGGGCGGTCGTCGCCGGTCAGGATCGGCATGCCCTTGTGGTTGGGGGCGAAGATCGAGCCCAGGTAGATCCCGAACAGGCACTGGTGAACCGCCAGGAACGCAATGGCCATGCCGGGCGGCAGCACCAGGAACAGGGCACCGAGATAGAGGGCGAAGTGCGCGAGCAGCAGACTTCCTTCCCCCACACGGTTCTTGAGCGAGCGGTCGGCCAGCGACCTCACGGCCGACACGTGCAGGTTGAAGCCCTCGAGAGTGAGGAGAGGGAAGAACAGGAACGCCTGGAAGCGGCCGAGCAGACGGGGCAGCCCCTTCGCGGCGTGGGCCTGATTCTGCGACCAGACCAGAACGTCGGGGATGAGGTCGGGGTCCAGCTCCTCATGATTGGGGTTGGCGTGGTGGCGCGTGTGCTTGTCCTGCCACCAGCCGTAGCCCATCCCGATGCCGGCGTTTCCGGCGATACGGCCGGTTCGCTCGCTGGCCTTGCGGAGCCGGAACACCTGCCGGTGCGCCACGTCGTGCGCGAGGAGCGCGACCTGGCCGAAGACGACGGCGAGGAACGCCGCCACCGCGAGTGTCCACCAGCTGTCGCCGACGACGACGAAAGCGATCCATCCACCGGCATACAGGGCGGCGACCGAAGCGATCCGGGCCGTGTAGTAGCCCGGGCGCCGGCCCATCAGGCCGGCGTCGGCGATCTTCTTCGACAGCTGGGCGAAGTCGCTTCCCGCCGTTTGCCGGATTTCGGGCGGGGGAGGGTGAACGGTCTGCGAATCCATGAACGGGCTCCCTCAACGGGGTGTCGGATGCGGTCGGCACTGACGGCCGCAGTGGTCAGGAACGACCTTGATCCATCGCCCCGTACGAAGCGGCCGTCGATGCCGGGAGCACGGACCCCTCGAGGGCACCGTCCACGCAGCGGAGCAGACCGGCTATGCAGAGGATCTCGGCGCGCACACCGCGCGCGTGTCAGCCGCCGCAGGCTCCCCGAACGACGGGGCCCCTTTCAGGGCACACGGGCCGCAGCGACCGACTCACTCCTCTCAACGTGTACCGGCCGCCGCAGGTTCCCGGTCGCCACGGGCTCTCGGCGGCGCCCCGGACCCGGGCCGCCTGCGGGCAGGGACTCGCCATGATCGCTTGCGGTGTGGTCGTGTGCCTGGCACGTCCGCGGACGTGCCAGGGAAAAGAGGGACATGGCCCACTTCGATTTGATCTAGAGTTCGAATCTCATCACCAGCTGTGAAGAGGGGGCGCTATGCGTCGGATAGTGAAGACAGTCGCGGTGGGGGCGGCCGGAATCGGCAGCGTGATCCTGGGCTCCGGGACGGCCGTGGCCGCGCCGCAGTGGCAGGCGGTGGGCAAGGTCACCAGCTGCGCGAAGAGCGTGGCGCACACCGCGGTCAGCGGGGTGGCCTTCCAGGGCTGTCTCGTCGTCAGCGACCTGGGCAAGGCCCAGGTCGTCCTGGTCGCCAACAACCACTCCGGCAAGGCCGTCACCGTCTCCGGTGCCATCGCCGGCGACTTCGGCAACGCTTCTTGCGAGCAGATGACGCTGAGCAGCGGCAGCCAGCGGGCCTGCTACGGCCCCACGGCTGTGGTCCCGGACTGCTACGACTGGGGAGCCGGAGCAGTCGGCGGCCCCTACGGCGGCACCGTGCGGTTCACCGTCAACGGGGTGACGCAGGAGGCGAAGTCCTCCACGGTCTGCCTCAACTGGGCGGACTTGCCCGGGTGACAGCCTGGGCCCTGCCGCCTCCCCGGGGGGGCGGCAGGGCCCACCGGCCAGACCTTCTACGCTACCGACCATGACCGGCGACCCTGTTGAGCTCGTGATCTTCGACTGTGACGGCGTCCTGGTCGACAGCGAGCGCATATGCGTCACGGTGGACGCGATGATCACGGCGGATCTGGGGTGCACGTTCACCGAGGCCGAGATCATCGAGCGCTTCGTCGGCTCGTCCACCGAGGTCTACACGGCCGCCGTGGAGGAACGGCTCGGACGCCGCCTGGAGAAGGACTGGCAGCAGCAGTACGAGCACCTCTACGACGCAGCCTTCGCGGCCGGACTGACTGCTGTCGACGGCATCATGGAGGCGCTGGACGGCCTCACCACCCCTTTCTGCGTCGCGTCGAACGGCGGTCACCACGGCATCCGGCAGAGCCTGGAACTCGTCGCGCTGAGCGACCGCTTCGAGGGCCGCATCTTCAGCGCCGTCGACGTCCCGAGAGGCAAGCCCGCCCCCGACCTCTTCCTGCACGCGGCCCGCTCCCTGGGCGTGGAGCCCGGGCGGTGTGTGGTGATCGAGGACAGCGCCTACGGAGTTCAGGCCGCTCGCGCCGCCGGAATGCGGTCCTTCGGCTACTGCGGCGGCCTCACACCGGCCTCGCGCCTGGAGGGACCGGCCACTTTCGTGTTCGACGACATGCGCGACCTGCCCGCGCTGCTGGCAGCGGCCGGCCAGTGAGCCCCGTGCGCTCCGCGGCCACGCCGTGCTCCGTGTGCCCGGCGCAGTGGCGCGCAGACAGGTCCGGGATGACACGCGCAGCGGTCCTGCGCTGAACCTCGACGTCAGCCGTCCCAAGGAGGTCTGAGGCCCGGACCGCCGGCCCTGGCTGCGCATCTCCGGTCGCTCAGTCGAGGCTGGCGAGATGATCCGCGTCGCCGCCGCGCCACTCGATGAGGAGGAGCGTTGCGTCGTCGCTGGTGATGCCGCCGCGTTCCCGTTTCAGAGCATGGGACAGCGCGCGCGCCACCGCCCGCACCGAAGTGTGGTCACGGGCGGTGCGGTTGGTGCATTCGATGAGTTGTTCCTCGCCGAACTGTTCCCCGCCTGGCTGGTGCTCCTCGATCAGGCCGTCGGTGAAGCACAGCAGCCGGTCGCCGGGGTGCAGCAGCCGCTGGCTGACCAGCGGCTGCTCGCCGCCGAAGCCGACCGGCAGGGTGGTCGGGCTCTCCAGCCGGTCCACCACCGTGCGGTCGCGGATGAGCAGTGGTGCCGGGTGGCCGGCATTGACCCATTGCACATGGCCCGTGGAGATGTTCAGGCACATCATCTGCGCGGTGACGAAGTGGTCGGGCCCGAACTGGTCGCTGATGGCCCTGTCCATGAACGTGTACACCTGGGACAGATCGGTGTTGGCGCGCCGGGTGTGGCGGTAGGCGCCGATGGCCACCGTCGCCATGGTCGCGGCGTCCAGGCCGTGCCCCATGGCGTCGATCATGGCCACGTGCAGGATGTCGTCGTTGAGGGCGTAGTCGAAGCTGTCGCCGGCCACCTCGTAGGCGGGTTCCAGGATTCCGGCCACCTCGACCTGCGGGACCGTCATCGACAGCGGCGGCAGCAGCGACCACTGGATCTCGGCGGCCACGCTCATCGGAGCGCGGCGGCGGGCCTGGAAGAACTGGTCGGTGTAGGCGTCCTTGGTGACGATCATGTCGGCGACCAGTCCGGCGAGTCTGCGCAGCAGCCGCCGGTCGTCGTCGTCGACGTCGTCCAGGGTGACGACCATGACCCCGATCTGGTCACTGCCGTCGAGCAGCGGCAGATACATGCGCGTACTGCCGTCCTGCGGCACCTCCACGGCCCTGCGGTTCAAGAACGCCCTGCCGGCGAGTGAGCCCTCGATCGGTTCGGGATCACCGACCGTCAGCCGTCGGCCCGGCAGCGGCACCAGGAGCATCTGCTCGTAGTCCTGCAGGAGGATGGCGAGGTCCCGGCCACCGACCCTGGCCACCTCTTCAGCGACGAGCGGGGCAATCAGCTGCGGCGGCATCTCGTGCGCCCGGTCCAGCAGCACACCCAGCAACCGCTCGCCGAACCCCTCCGACCGGTCCACCTCGAACTTGCTCGGCCTTCGCGCGCCTTCCATCGTCGCTGCCTGTATCCCTTCGTCCCGCTGGTTCGGGGGAACTCACTGGGCCGGGCGTCTCCGGGGCCTGAGCGGCGGGTGCCCGGCACAGGCGGCCGGAGCCGGTGGTCCGGCGGCGGCCTCTGCAACTCGCGTGGGCCATGTGCGGGGCCGCTCCGGCTGTGCGGGTGACATCGGGTCGGTCGTCGGATCAACTGTGTGCCCAGCCGTGCGGTGCAGGTGAGTGATGGAGGCTCTCGATGGTGTCCGGGACCGGTGCGTAGAGCGCATCACTGTTGCGGCGATGGCGGCCGGACTGGGTCGCGTCACTGTCCGCGGCCTTGGGCGCGAGCCGGCCTTCGGTGGCGAGGGTCTGAGCGCGTAGCAGCAGGGCTCTCGGACTGAGCCCCAACTCTTCGGCGACGGCCTGGAGGTCCAGGCCGGACTGCCAGCTCCACTGGAGGACCGAGTCCATGCCGGGCGTCCAGTGCACCCCGTTGTCGGCAGGACGTGCCCCGTAGTCGATCGGCATGGTGTGCGCGGGAGCCGGGACCGGCGTCTCGGCCCGGGGGTGCGGAAAAGCCATGTCGAGCACCGACTCCTCTTCCGGTTGCGGGGGCGCGGTTCCCGGCACTCCGGGAACGGAGAGGAGACTCTGCGCGACGGTACGGGCGTCGTCCTTGCCGACGGTGCGGCGAGCCACACGTACCTCGCGCTCGTTCAGGCCCATCAGGTCGGCTACAGCACCGTCGCTCCCGACAGTGACCGCAAAAGCGGCAAGCATTCTGGCTCGATCGGCTTGCGCCTCGTCAAGGAGCGACTGCGCCTGTCGCACCTTGTCGTCGCTACTGCAGAACGCCTCAGCAAGGAGCGTGTTCCGCTCCCACAGTTCACGTGGCTCCACGGGCCACTCAACGATCGCTCGCGACGGAGGACACCTGATCGGACCACCAGTACCCAAAGGGCCTAATATCCCATTCATGGCAAATTGCTCGACGACGGAGTCCCGAGGCCGCGGGGGCGGCGCAACAGGCTCCTTCGTCGCACGCTCCACGTGCCGTGCGAACTGCCCCGACCAGGGCAGTTCTCGGGGCATGTTGCTGTCAGGGCACGGACAGGTCACTCCGGGCACCAGACCTCTTCGATGTTCTCCCGGGTGTCCTTTGGCCGGGAGACCTTGAACACCGACACCATCAGCGTCTCGTTCGCCAGCGGGATGTACAGGCCGCAGGCGATCAGATCGAGGTACTCGCCCCAGTCCGAGCCGTCCGGGTCGTCGAAGTCCAGGCCCTCGGCACCGGGCCTCTCCGGGTCGATCCCGCACGCCTGCAAGACCTCCGCCGGATTCCCGCTGACGGTCATCTCGTCCCACCCCTCCACGCTCACGTCCGGCGCTCCGGGGACGTGGGCCAGGTACTTGCCGTAGGTGAGGGAGAAGTCCATCTCGCACGCGCCGACGACGCGGGCATCGGGGTGCGCCTCGACCTGTCCGTCGAAGACCGGGTCGAGGTTGCAGGAGCCGGTTCCGTCTTCCCCGAACGCCGGGTCGTTGATCTGCACGACGCCGCCCCAGCAGCCCACGGTGACGTAGTCCAGGTCGTCGAGGGTCGTCGGCGAACGGACGTCCAGGCGTGGCATCGGGGCCAACTCCTCCACGGCGGCCACCGTGGGCAGTTCGCGGACGATCGCGCGGGCGCGGGCCGGATCGTGGGCGGGCGCCCGGTCGATCGTGCGGACGGTGTAGCGGGCCGGCGGCGGGGGGTGTACGCGGGTGATCCGAGTGACGCTGTGGCGGCTCGTGGTGGCACGGTCGAGGCTCATGAGGGTCGAGCCCAGGACAGGGCGCCGACAGGTGAAGATCGGCGCGTCAGCGGCCAACTCGGTTGTTCCGGAGCGGAGTTGAGGCCCTGGCGCGGTGTGCCCGCTCCCTCCTGGGTGCGGGGCCATTCGCGTTGCCTACGGCCGATGTCCGGCTCCGGCAGGTGCGGGCAGCAGTGGTGTGCTGAGCCCGGAAGGGGCTGCACACCACAGGGCCGGGGATCGGTGGCGGCCACTCAGCACCACGGCGATTCCGCGTGGTCCGCGACGATCTCCACGTGGAGAAGGCCGTCATCCGTGCTCTCCACACCCAGGTATGCGGTTGTGTCGCCCATCGCCTTGGTGAAGCAACCGGGCACCGTCCTGCCTCCGGTGGTGGTCCGTGGCCGCCAACTGTCGGCCTGGGCAGCCTCCCCGTAGTGCCGCAAGGCATCCTTCGGTGAACCGTCGTACTGGTACCGCCTTCCCACGACCACGAAGCGATCATCGTTGTCGCACTCCTGGTAGTGGTCCTCCTGGGCCGCCCCTTCCGGCGCTGTGCCGAGTACCGCCTCCAGGGCCATCACCTCGGCGAGCCGGTCCTCTCCCTCACCACAGCCGTAGCCGGCCACGAAGGACAACGCGGGTAACCCCATCAGCAGCATCCCGGAAGCGGCCAAGGCCACAGCCAGTCGGGATCCCGCCCCCATGCTCATCATGCCGCCGGACGTTAGCGCACCCACCGCGAAGGCCTACCGCAGCATCGCCCCTGCGGGCACGGCCGGGGCACGCGCCGCTTGCCCGGCGGGCTCGTCGGTAATGCCCCGCCGTGACCGCGCAGGGTCATCTGCCATGCGGCGGTCCGGCGCAGAATGCTGCGGCCGTCGGGCGCAGCGAGCGTTAGGATCCGGGTCATGGCCCTGACCATGAACGATGTGGACCAGTTCGAGGCTTCCAGGCCCCGCCTGGAGGCCATCGCCTACCGCCTCCTCGGCTCCGCGAGCGAGGCCGAGGACGCCGTGCAGGAGACGTTCCTGCGCTGGCAGGCCGCCGGCGTCGACCACATCGAGGTCCTTGAGGCCTGGCTGACGAAGGTTCTCACCAACCTGTGCCTCAACCAGCTCACCTCGGCCCGCGCGCGACGGGAGACCTACGTGGGCCAGTGGCTGCCCGAGCCGCTGCTCGCCGGAGACCCGATGCTCGGCCCTGCCGACACCGTCGAACAGCGCGAATCGGTCTCGTACGCGGTCCTCGCCCTCCTGGAGCGCCTCTCCCCCAACGAGCGGGCGGTGTACGTGCTGCGGGAGGCCTTCGACTACCGGCACCGGGAGGTCGCCGAGATCCTCGACATCACCGAGGCCGCCAGCCAGCAGATCTTCCACCGGGCCAAGAAGCACGTCGCGGACGGCAAGGCCCGCACCGAGATCGACGAGGCCGCCGCCCGGCGGATCATCGACGAGTTCCTCGCGGCCGCCACCAGCGGTCAGACCGAGCCGCTCGTGCGGCTGCTCACCCAGGACGCCATCTCGATCGGCGACGGCGGCGGGAAGGTCCCGGCGCGCGCCAAGGCGTTCGAGGGTGCTCTCGCGGTCGCGAAGTTCATGCGGGGCCTGTTCAAACCCGGCAAGGCCAAGCGCGACCTGGTCGGTGGCTCGCCCGATGTCTACGCCACGACCGCCAACGGCGACCCCTCCGTCGTGGTGGTCCTCGACGGCCGGGTCATCGGCGTCATGTGCCTGGAAGTCACCGCCGAGGGCATCGCCGCGTTCCGCAACCAGGTCAACCCCGACAAGCTCGAACGCGCGACGCAGCGGTGGGCGGCCACCGAGCACGGGGAACCCCTGTTCAGGGCCTTCTGAATCCGATGTGACGTGCTTCACATCGCGTTCCTGTCAGGAAAAGGCGCGCCGCCCGGTTCAAGGGGCGAAACCGCGCGAGACAGGAGCCAGTCATGCAGCACCGCATCATCGTCCTCGGAGCCGGATACAGCGGAGCCATCGCCGCCGGGCGCCTCGCGAAGCGTCTGCACCGCGAGGATGTCGCCATCACCCTCGTCAACGCCGAAGCCGACTTCGTCGAGCGGGTCAGGATGCACCAGCTGGCGGTCGGCCAGGACCTCGCGCCCCGGCCCTTCGGCGAGATGTTCGCGGGCACCGGCGTCGAACTGAAGCTCGCGAAGGTCACCGCTGTCGACGTCGGCCGCAAGGCCGTCGCCGTCATCGACGCGAACGGCACCGAGGAGCTGGAGTACGACACCCTCGTGTACGCCCTCGGCAGCGGCTGGAACGACCAAGGCGTCCCGGGCGTCGCCGAGCACGCCCACCAGATCGCGAGCCGCCCCGGAGCGCTCCGGCTGCGCGAGCGCCTGGCCGGCCTGGAAGCCGGACAGCCCGTGGTCGTCGTGGGCGGCGGACTCACCGGCGTGGAGGCGGCGACCGAGATCGCCGAGGCCCGCCCCGACCTCGACGTCGCCCTCGCCGCACGCGGCGGGCTCGGCGACTGGCTCTCGGACAAGGGCCGCGGGCACCTGCGGAAGGTGTTCGGGAAGCTCGGCATCACCGCGCACGAGCACGCCGCCGTCACCGCCGTCGAGGCCGACCGCGTCACCCTTGCCGACGGCCAGGCAGTCCCGGCCGCGGTCACCGTGTGGACCACCGGCTTCGCGGTTCACCCGATCGCGCAGGCCACCGCCCTCGAGGTCACCGGTACGGGCCAGATCGTGGTCGACGCGACCATGCGCTCGGTCTCGCACCCGGACGTGTACGCCATCGGCGACGCGGCCATGGCGATGGGCCCCGGCGACAAGCCGCTGCGGATGTCGTGCGCCACGGGCACCCCCATGGCCTGGCAGGGCGCCGATGCCCTCGCGGCGCGGCTGACCGGCGGAAAGCTTCCGAAGACGCCGCTGCGCTACTTCAACCAGTGCATCTCGCTGGGCCGCAAGGAAGGCCTGATCCAGTACGTCACCGCCGACGACCGCTCCGTCCGTGCGGCCCTGACCGGACGGTTCGCCGCCGTCTACAAGGAACTGGTCTGCAAGGGAGCCGCCTGGGGCGTGGCCAACCCCCTGCTCGGCATGCCGACCCGGCCCCGCCGCGTCGTGCGGGAGCCGGCCCGGGCGGGCGCGCCGGTCGAGGCGTCGGCCTGACCCGCACATCGAAGCGGGCGCCCTCGCTTCGGGGGCGCCCGCTTCGATGTCGGTCCCCACGGCGACGATCGCCGGGTGGAGTCTCGGCCGCTCCAAGGTGTCGAACGGTGATCCGGCCGTCGGAGCGGATGGCCCTTGATCGGGTGGGCGTTCGGCGAAGTGGCCATGCACGCCGACGTGTTCACCGTCAGGTGGCGACTGATCGCCGCGGGCAGCAGGAAGCCCCGGGCCGCCGGTGCCTGGTCAACGGCCCCCACACTCGCCACCGCTGCACCGCTGCACCGCTGCACCGCCGGGACGGCCTACGGGCCGATGAAGGCGCGGGCGTGGAACGGAGTTCCGCACCTCACGCCCCGGACAGGACCGTCAGCGTGGCGTGGTGGCGTCGCCCTTGAAGGGGCTGCCGTGGCCGGGCACGATCAGGTCCGCGGCAGCCAGCACGCGGAGCCGGGAGGCGCGCAGTACCTCGCGGTCCGGGGCCACGGGGTCGTCCGCGGGGCCGTCCGAGTGCCACCACAGGTCGCCGGCGAACGCCACCACGCCTGTGTCCGTGCCGGCCAGCAGGGTGATGTCCTCAGAGCTGTGTCCCGGTGTGCGGATCAGCCGCAGGGACGGGGTCAGTTCGTAACCCTCCGCGTCGCGGTTCCTCCACTGGTCGCCCAGGTACTCCACCTTGTGGTCATGGACCCTGGCCTGCCCGAACAGACCCACGTTCATGGTGTTGTCCGGGTGGTGGTGGCTGAGCACCACATCGGTGATGTCGTCGGGGCCGAGCCCCAACTCCGCGAGCGGGCCGAGGATGTCGTCGCGGCTCGCCACCATGCCCGGGTCGAAGATCACATGCCGGTCGCCGTCGGTGACGTAGGAGACGGTGGCGGCGACCCCGGGACCGGTGGAGCCGACGTAGCCGGTGGTGAGGACCGTGTACACGGCGCTGCGGCCGAGCGGTGCGTCTGTCATGTCTCCATCGTTCCGGGCGCCCGGGTCGCGGACGAGTGGCACTGCTGCCCCTCATCGCAGGATTCGTGCCACGCGTGCCACACGGCTCCCGTGCCGCCCTTCGTGACCGTTGCCGCGTACGTCCCCCTGGTGTCGGCATGCTCGCCGTGGGCATCGTCGCCGAGGTGTTCGGCCCGCACGGGGAGGGGCTGCCCGGGTTCGACTTCGCGCTGTGCACCGACCGGCCCGGTCCGGTCCCCACGGACCTCGGCGTGCCGCTCATGGTCGCGCACGGCCTGGACCGGCTGGCTGCCGCCGACCTGGTGATCGCATTGCCATGGACCGGCTTCCGTACGCCACCGGGCCCCGCTGTGCTCGACGCGCTTTCGGCGGCGAACGAGAACGGCGCACTGGTCGCGGCCCGCTGCGTCGGCACGTTCGCGCTCGCCGCCGCCGGGCTGCTCGACGGCCGACGGGCCACCACGCACTGGCGGTTCGCCGAACTGCTCGCCCGCCGCCACCCGGACGTCGTGGTGGACCCGGACGCCCTGTACGTCGACGAAGGGCGGATCAGCACGGGCGCGGGAGCCGCCGCGGGCTTCGATCTGTGCCTGCATCTGCTGAGGCGGGAGCACGGGGCCGCAATGGCCAACGCCGTCGCCCGCGACATGGTGCTGCCCTCCCACCGGGACGGCGGCCAGGCCCAGTATCTGACCACCCCCGTCCCTGAGGACGGCCAGGACGAGCGCCTCGCCGAGGTGCTCGCCTGGGCCCGCGAGAACCTCCACGAACCGCTTCCCGTCGCGGACCTGGCTCGACGCGCCGTGATGAGCAAACGGTCCTTCGCCCGCCGCTTCGCCGCCGCGACCGGCACCACCCCGCACGCCTGGCTCCGGAGCCTGCGACTGAGCAGCGCCGAGGAACTCCTGGAAACCACGGACCTGCCGATCGAGGAGATCGCCCACCGGGTCGGATACGGAAGCGCGGCCGTTCTGCGCGAACAGTTCGTACGCCGCCGGGGCGTGCCGCCCCGTTCCTACCGCCGCTCCTTCACCAACGCGCCATAGCGAGCCGGGCGACCTGACCCCCTGTCGGCGTACCCGGACAGGCAGGCCCGTCGGCCGGGCCCGATCCGCCTGTCCGGTGCAGGGCCCGAGTGGGCCTGGCCGTCGGTTTGCGTGGCGGTGACAGAGGCGTGCCCGGAAGACCATCGAGTCGTTTCTGTCCCGCAGCCCAGCTCGGAGGGCGACGGAGACGACGTTTCCTTTGGTGCGGCGGCGGGGGTTCGACATCGATCGCAGCCGTCGGCTGACCACTCATCAGTTCGTAGCTTCTCGCTTTGTATCTCCCCCCGTTGTTCCCTCCGCCGATGTGAGAGCGCCGCAGGCAACCGAACGCGTACCCCGTGCGTAATACCGGAGAACGCGTTGGCATGCACACGAGGGTGGGGGAAACGCGAGTGGGATTCACAGTAGGCGCGAGAACGGCGGCACTGGCCGCCGTGGTGGCCGGGGCGCTGGTCACGGGGGCGATATCGGCCGGTGGCCAGCCGGCGCAAGCCGCCGGCTCCGCCGCGCATCACGGGACGAAGGCCACGGCGAAGACGAGGGCACCGGCGACCGTCACGCTGATCACCGGCGACCGCGTGGACGTCGGGTCCGACGGCCGGGTGGTTCGGCTCGAGCGCGGCAAGGGCCGCGAGGGCATCGGCTTCTCGGTGCGGCGCCAGGCCGGCCACACGTACGTCGTCCCGCAGGACGCCCTGCGTCTGGTCGGCGACGGCGTGCTCGACCGGCGGCTCTTCGACGTCGCGCAGCTGGTCAAGGACGGGTACGACGACGCGCACCGCACCACGCTGCCGCTGATCGTCGGCTACCGGCAGGACGGCGCCGGGGCCCGCACCGCCGCCCGCGACCCGTTCGCGGGCGTGGCCGTCCGGGAGCGCCGTGCGCTGCCCGCGGTCGACGGCGAGGCATTCGAGACGCCCAAGGCCGGTGCCCCGGCGCTGTGGGCGGCCGTCACCGGCCGCTCTTCGGCCCGTACGTCGGGCGGTTCGGCCGCGCGGCCCGTCGCCCGCGTCTGGCTGGACGCGAAGGTCCGGGGCACCCTGGCCGAGAGCGTGCCGCACATCGGTGCGCCCGCCATGTGGAAGTCGGGCTGGACCGGCAAGGGCGTCAAGGTGGCGGTCCTGGACAGCGGAGTGGACCAGACCCACCCGGATCTCCAGGGCGTCGAGGTGGCACAGAAGAACTTCACCGAGTCCCCCGTCAACGACGACCGCTACGGGCACGGCACGCATGTGGCCTCCACCATCGTCGGAAGCGGAGCGAAGTCCGGCGGCCGCAACAAGGGCGTGGCCCCCGACGCGAAGGTGCTGGACGGCAAGGTCCTGGGCGATGACAACTTCGGCGACATCTCGGGCATCGTCGCCGGTATGCAGTGGGCCGTCGACCAGGGCGCGCAGGTCGTCAACATGAGCCTGGGCGCCCCCGACACCCCGGGTGTCGACCCGATGGAGGCGGCCATCGCCCGGCTCTCCGGAAAGGCCCTGTTCGTGGTGGCTGCGGGCAACTCGGGCGAAGGGCGCCGCACGATCTGGTCGCCCGGCAGCGCGCCCACGGCGCTCACCGTGGGCGCTGTGGACAAGCAGGACCGGATCGCCGACTTCTCCAGCCGCGGCCCGAACCTCGACGGCACGCCCAAGCCGGACATCACCGGCCCCGGCGTGGACATCACCGCTGCCCGGACCACGCAGAGTGAGGAGCCCTCGGGCGAGGACTACATCTCGCAGTCCGGCACGTCGATGGCCTCCCCGCACGTCGCGGGCGCCGCCGCCCTGGTGCTCCAGCAGCACCCGGGCTGGAGCGGAGCACGGCTGAAGTCGCTCCTGACCGGCTCGGCCAAGCCCAACCCGGTGCTGAACGCCCATCAGCAGGGCGCGGGCCGGGTGGACCTGGAGCGCGCCGCCACCGCCCTGGTCGTCTCCGAGCCCGGCTCCCTGGACTTCGGCCTGCAGGCCTGGCCGCACGCCGACGACAAGCCGGTGTCCAAGACCGTCACCTACCGCAACCACGGCGCCAAGGCGGTCACTCTGCGGCTGAGTGTCTCCGGGGTCGACTCGTCGGGCGGCCCCGCGCCGGCCGGCATGTTCACCGTCAAGAACGCCCAGCTCACCGTTCCGGCCGGCGGCACCGCGGCGACCACCGTCACCGTCGACACGCGCAAGGGCACCGCCGACGGCGTCTTCGGCGGCACCGTGCTGGCGTCGGGAGACGGCCGGCAGGTGCGCACCGGCCTGGTGGCCGAGCGGGAGGTGGAGTCCTACGACGTCACCGTGCGGCACATCGACGCCGACGGGGCGAACCCGGCCTCGTACATGACGACGATCAACCCGGTCGACGGGCGCGGCGAGTTCAAGGAGCTCCCGTACAGCGCGAACGGCACGGTGGTCCAGCGGCTGCCCAAGGGCAACTACCAGTTGGAGAGCCTGGTCTTCGCCGAGGACAACGAACTGGGCTTCTTCGTCCAGCCGGTGCTGAACGTGACCGGAAAGGTCGCGGTCACCCTCGACTCCCGCAAGGCGAAGCCGTTCGCCGTGAAGGCCATGGATCCGGCCGCGAAGCTCGTCACCTCCATCGTCGGCTATTACGACCAGGCCATCGGCGTGGGCAACTCCTGGTCCACCAACGGGGTACCGCCGATCCGCACCGCCGCCCTCGGCCCGGAGTCCCCGACGATGCGGGCCCAGTTCAACGGCGTGTGGAAGACGCCCGGCGCGGCCGGCAGGAACGTCGACCACCGGCTCGCCTTCAACCGCAAGGGGAGCTTCTTCACCGGCCTGACCCGCAACCTCACCCGGGCCGATGTCGCCGAGGTGAAGCTCGGTTTCGGAGCCTCCGTCACCGGGGCCAAGGGCCAGGTCCACATCACGCCGCTGGACGAGCTCGGGACGAACATCGGCATCGGGGAACCGCAGGAGCAGAAGCTGCCGCAGGCCACCACGCACTACCTCAGCGCGGCCGGCGTGCGCTGGGCCTGGACGGCCACGCAGCTCAACGCCCTCAGCGAGCCGCGCATGATCTACTCGAAGCCGGGGGTGGCGTACAAGCCGGGCTCCAGCCACACGCTGAACTTCAACACCGGTGTGGTCGGCCCCGATCTCGCGGCGGGGGGTCCGGGGGAGCAGGGCGCCGAGCGGACCGGCGACTACATCAGCGCCAGGATCCCGCTGTTCAATGACGGCAGCGGCAACCTCGGGTCCTCGACCGTCACCAGCGGCTACGCGAAGCTGGAATCAGGCGGACGGGTCCTCGCCGAGGGCCCGGCCACGGACTGGCTGGGCGCCGACGTTCCCGCCGCCTCCGCCCCGTACCGCCTGACGGTCGAGGCGAGCCGCTCCGCCGAGGACACGTCCACCAGCACGAAGGTGGCAGGGGTGTGGACGTTCACCTCGGCCCGGGCGGCGGCGGACCGGACGGTCAGGCTGCCGCTGTCGACGGTGCGGTTCACGCCGATGCTGAGCCTGAGCGGAACGGCTCGGGCGGGCAGCGCGCTCGCGGTGCCGCTGAAGCTGAGCGGCGCGGCCGCCGCGGCCGGGCAGGTCGCCGCGCTGACCGTGAAGGTCTCCTTCGACGGCGGCCTGACCTGGAAGGCGCTCGCCGTGACGATCGACGCGAAGGGGGCGCGCTCGGTGATCGTGAAGCACCCTGCGGCCGCCAAGGCCGTGTCCCTCCAGGTGGACCTGAAGGACAGGGCCGGCAACACCGTGCGCGAGACGATCACGAACGCCTACCGGCTCGCCCCGCGAGATGACCAGACGACGGTGACCGTTCCGCGGCGCCGGTGAACCCCCCGGCCTGGCCCCCGCACCTGCGGGGGCCAGGCCGGATTCGCGTCCGGGTGAAGAGTCTCCGCGCCGACGGCGGCCGACGTCCTCGTCGGCAGCTGGAGACGCGTCCACAGCGCGGTCCGGACAACAACAAAGCCCCGGGCCGGGCTCTCGTCTGGAGCGGGTGACGGGGGCGGCTTCTGATGATCAATCGCGGCGGACCCTGCTCGACCGCTCCTGACCGCTGGGCTCCTCCCCTTCTGCCACGGTTGTGGCACGGGCTTCCATCCGCGGTGAGGCCGCCAGGCACGATCCAAATTCGCCCTGAGTTCGGCGGTCTGCGGATGTCGAGAACGTGCCACCGGCTCCGTCCCAGGGACATCAGCGGCCACCACCGGCCGCACGAGGAAGAAGGAGACACCAGCATGGCGATTCAGCGGATGGACAACGTCGGCATCGTCGTCGAGGACCTGGATGCCGCCATCGCGTTCTTCGTGGAACTCGGTATGGAGCTGGAGGGCAGGGCGGAGATCGAGGGCCTCGTCGCCGACCAGTGCACCGGACTCGACGGCGTCCGCTGTGACATCGCGATGGTCCGGACCCCAGACGGACACAGCCGGCTCGAGCTGGCGAAGTACCGCAGCCCCGCGGTGATCAGCGCCGGGCCGCGCAACCGGCCGCACAACATTCTGGGCACGCATCGCGTCATGTTCGCCGTCGACGACATCGAGGACACCGTTGCCCGCCTGCGCCCTCACGGCGCCGAACTCGTCGGCGAGATCGCCCGGTTCGAGGACAGCTGTCTGCTCTGCTACCTCCGCGGCCCGGAGGGCATCATCGTCGGACTGGCCGAGCAACTGCGCTGAGAAGGAGGAACCGAACCATGCAGCCGAACGGAAGCCATGAGATGGACCTCGGAGAGAGGTGGCGGCACTCGGCGTGAGCTTGCCCGCGGTGGTGAGCCATGACCCAAGGGGCAGAAAGGAGGCCGGCATCCCGCGGCGATCGGGCAGGGCGCGAGCGGAGCGAGCCCTTGACCAGTAGAGAAGGTTCTGCCGCGCTGGGATCAGGTGTTTGCCGTCATGGCTGTGCGCGTGAGGGCCTGCTTTGCCCAGGGCGTCCAGCAGCCGTACCGAGTAGACCTCGGACATTCGCTCGGTGACTTCGTCGGGGGGTGAGCCAGGCGACTGCCGTGGACTTGTCGGAGGTGCGCTCGGTGCCGGTGGAGGGCTTGCAGGGGAAGACCAGGGCGACGATGCCGCGGGCCGTGTTCTTGTAGGCGCCGGAGAGCTCGCGCACCTCGGCGTGGATGCCCGTCTCCTCCAGGACCTCACGCTTGACCCCTGCTTCAGGTGACTCGGAGAGCCCCAATGGCACGGGACGCTTGGACAGGTCCGGACAACAACAAAGCCCCGGGCCGCTGGCCTGGGGCTTTCGTATGGAGCGGGTGACGGGAATCGAACCCGCGCTCTGGGCTTGGGAAGCTGCGGGCATCTGGGGCTAGGCGGGCGCTGGCCTGGGCAAACGTTCGCTCGTCGATCCTTCCGGGCTCGGCTGCTTTCACCGTGGTTCCCCGCTGTTCCCCGCTCGATCTGGTGCGGCAGTGGTGCAGGGCTGCGGGGACCAAGACATGATCAGTTGGGCACCTGCCATAGGGCTGAGATCGGGCCGTCCTGTGGCCCTGGGCCTGTCAGCACGGGTGGATCTATCCGGATGGCGCCTTTGATCCTCGCGACCTAGCGTGGGACGGGCGCTGTCGATCAGTAAAGCCAGTGTCCGCTGCACCGGAAACGAGCACGCGGCGTGGACGGACCGCTCGGGCCGACGACCCAGGCCGGTGCACTCTTGGTGTGCCTCATCGCTCAGAGACGTCGAGTGCTCACCAGAGAGTGCCACGCGCTCGGACGGAATGGAGGCCGGTATGTCGCAGACATCCTGGAATGAGTACAAGCCGGGGCAGTCTTTCCCCGGAGTGATCGGCCGTACAACCGACGAGTCCACTCCGGCATGGCCACAGCCGGTGCGGGCGGTACCGGGCTCACCGAACGTGCTGTTCATCGTGCTGGACGACACCGGCTTCGGTCAGCTCGGCTGCTACGGCAGCCCGATCAAGACGCCGAACTTGGACGCTCTGGCGGCGGGCGGGCTGCTGTATAACAACATGCACACCACCGCGCTGTGCTCGCCGTCGCGCTCGTGCGTCGTGACCGGCCGCAACCACCACGCCAACGGCATGGCGGCGATCACCGAGCTGGCCACCGGCTATCCAGGTTACGACGGACAGATCCCGTTCGAGAACGGGATGCTCTCCGAGATGCTGCTCCAGCACGGATACAACACATACATGGTCGGCAAGTGGCACCTGATGCCCTCGGAGCACGAGTCAGCCGCAGGACCATACGAACGGTGGCCGCTGGGGCGGGGCTTCGAGCGGTTCTACGGCTTCCTGGGAGGCGACACCAGCCAGTGGTATCCGGACCTGGTGTACGACAACCACCAGATCGAGCAGCCGACGACGCCGGAGGAGGGCTACCACCTCACCGAGGACCTGGCTGATCGGGCGATGTCGTTCATCGCGGATGCCAAGCAGGTCGCCCCGGATAAGCCGTTCTACCTGCACTTCTGCCCCGGTGCCACGCACGCCCCGCACCATGTGTCCAAGGAGTGGGCAGACCGGTACCGGGGCCAATTCGACGACGGCTGGGACGCCTACCGCGAGCGCACCTTCGACCGACAGAAGCAACTCGGCATCGTGCCGCCGGACGCCGCAGTGTCCCCGCGCGACCCGGACGTGCCCGCCTGGGAGTCCCTGTCGCCGGACGCACGTCGCCTCGCGGCGCGGATGATGGAGGTCTACGCCGGATTCCTCTCCCACACCGACCACCACATCGGACGGCTGATCGACTTCCTCAAGGAAGTCGGAGAGTGGGACAACACGCTGATCATGGTGGTCTCCGACAACGGCGCCAGTGCCGAGGGCGGAGTCACCGGCACGACCAACGAGCTGCAGTTCTTCAACAACGCGCCTGAGCCGCTGGAGGAGAGCCTGGCGCGCCTCGACGAGATCGGCGGCCCGGAGACGTTCAACCACTACCCGTGGGGCTGGACGTGGGCGGGCAACACACCGTTCCGCCGCTGGAAGCGGGAGACATACCGGGGTGGCGTCAGCGATCCGTTCCTGGTCCACTGGCCGGCGGGCATCCAAGCGCGTGGCGAGCTCCGCTCCCAGTTCGCGCACATCATCGACATGGTGCCCACCGTGCTCGACGTGCTGGGTATCGAGCCGCCCACGACTATCCGAGGCGTCACCCAGTCGCCCCTGCACGGGGTCAGCTTCGCTCACACCTTCGACGATCCCACGGCCCCGACCCGCCACCGCACTCAGTACTACGAGATGTTCGGGCACCGGGCGATCGACCATGACGGCTGGCGTGCGGTCTGCCCGTGGCCCGGCCCTTCGTTCGCCGAGGCCGGGAAGCCGTTCGGTACTCCGATCACGATGGCGGACCTGGACGACCTGGACGCCCATCACTGGGAGCTGTACCACATCGCCGAGGACGTCGCCGAGACCCGCAACGTCGCCGAGGAGCACCGCAGCAAGCTCATCGAGATGATCGCCATGTGGTACGTGGAGGCCGGCAGGTACAACGTGCTCCCGATCGACGGCAGCGCCCTGGAGCGCCTGATGGTCGAGCGTCCGCAGATCACCGAGGCCCGGACCAGCTACACCTTCCGCCCCAACACGCAGATCCTGCCGGCCGCCGTCTCGCCCCGGGTCCTCAACCGCCCTCACAGCATCACCGCCGACGTGGAGATCCCACCCAACGGCGTCGAAGGCGTGCTGCTGTGCCAGGGCACGAACGCCGGCGGCTGGGCCTTCTACGTCAAGGACGACCACCTGCACTACGCCCACAACTACGTCCAACGCACGCTGCACCACGTGGCCTCTGGCGAAACCGTCCCCGAGGGCCGCCACGCGCTGCGCTTCGAGTTCGAGCCCACCGGCAGCCCGGACATCGCGGCAGGCAAGGGCTCGCCCGGCCGCGCCCAGCTCTACATCGACGACCGCCTGGTCGGCGAGATCGAGATGCCGTTCACGACGCCGGTCGCCTTCAACCCCGGCGGCATGTGCTGCGGCGCGAACCCGGGATCGGCCGTCACCCCCGACTACGTGGCGCCGTTCCGGTTCACCGGAACCTTGCACAGCGTCACCGTCGACATGTCCGGCGACCTGATCGTCGATGCTCCCAGCGAGATGCGCATGCACATGGCCCGACAGTGATCACCGGCGGGGCCTGCTGGTGGTCAGCCGATACCGTCCAGCAGCAGGCCCAGCCGGATGTCGAACCAGGCCCGCTCCTGCCGCCACGCCTGCGCGGCGCCCACCAAGAGACGGCTCAGCCCGTCGATGGTGAGCGACCGCCACCGGTAGCCGTTCAGGATTTCCACCAGCGCGTCGGCGCATTCCGCTTGCGGGCTCATGCGGTTGAGCGGACGGCGAGGGCGGGGCAACCCCTGCCCCTCGTCCATTGCAGCCACCGCTCGGCGGCAGACCAGCTCGGCGGTGAAAGACTGCCAAGCGAACGGTTCCAGTGCGGCACGGACTGCGACGACCCGGGCATCGCCCGGCCACACCGTCACTGCCATCGAGACCACCTCATCCGCCAAGCACCGGTCGACCCCGATTGTCACACGATGGCCGCACCACGAAAACGTGTGTTCACCCACCACGGTCCGTCCCCACGCCCGCCATCCATGGGCCGGCACTCGCGAACGGCGCCCCCGCCATCCTGGAGCCTGAGCGCCCCCGCCGGAGGCATGTCCTTGACCTGCGGATGACTCCCTCACTTCTCCCCGCAGCACGTAGCGCGCCGCCGGGCGCGGCCAGCCGGGGCGCAGACAGGAGGCAGGCCGCGCCGCAGAGGCGGCGCGCGCCCGCGCCGTGCGCGGGCCTTGATCTAGTAGAGAAAGTTCTACCGCGCTGGAATCAGGTGCTTGCCGTCATGGCTTCGCACGTGAGGGCCTGCCTCGTCCAAGGCGTCCAGCAGTCGTACCGAGTAGACCTCGGACATCCGATCGGCGACTTCCTCGGGCGTGAGCCAGGCGACTGCCGTCGACTCGTCGGAGGTGCGCTCGGTGCCGGCGGAGGGCTTGCAGCGGAAGACCAGGGCGACGATGGCGCGGGCCGTGTTCTTGTAGACGCCGGAGAGCTCGCCCACCTCGACGTGGATGCCTGTCTCCTCCAGGACCTCGCGCCTGACGCCTGCTTCGGGTGACTCAGAGAGCTCCAGGACACCGCCCGGCAGTTCCCAAGTCCCGTTGTCCGCTCGGCGGATTGCCAGGAGTCGGCCGTCCTCGCGCATGACAGCCCCGGCCACGGACACGGAGTGCAGTGGCGTTGACTGGCCTTCGCGGGCGCTGTTACTCATGTACAGGAGCATAGGAGAGTGAGAAGGACGATGGGAACAGCAGTAGGAGGTGGGAGGGCCGTACCTCGGTACGTGCAGATCGCCGACGAGATCGTTCAGCAGATCCGGGCCGGTGTCCTCAAGCCTGGTGACATGGTGCCGAGTGAGTCCGAGCTCGTCGAGCGCTACGGCGTCGCCGGTGGCACGATTCGCAAGGCCATGGTGGAGGTCCGGGCCAGTGGGCTGGTCGAGACCCGCCACGGCAAGGGCTCGATTGTGAAGGACCGTCCGCCCGTACGGCTGCGGTCGTCGGACCGGTTCCGGGCATCGCACCGGCGGGGCGGCAAGGCCGCGTACCTGGCCGAGTCCGCGCAGTCTGGTGCCACGGCCAAGGTGAGCGTCCTCTACATCGGACCGATGGAGGCCCCGGAGGACATCGCGGAACGGCTCGGCGTCGAGGCCGGCGCCCAGGTGCTTGCCCGTCGGCGGCTCTACTTCCGCAACGGGACGCCCGTGGAGACGGCGACTTCGTACCTGCCGTGGGATGTGGTCAATGACATCCCCGAGCTGTTCGCCGAGAACCCCGGCCCCGGTGGCATCTACGCCCGGCTGGAGGGTGACGGTCACGTCTTCGCCGAGTTCGTCGAGACGCTGCAAGCGCGCCCGGCCGCGAAGGCGGAAGCCTCCGAACTCGCCCTGAGTCCCGGTGCTCCGGTCGTTCATCTCATCCGCGAGGCAGTGACCGAAGAGGGTCGTGTGGTCGAGGTCTGCGACACCCTCATGGCCGCTGACCAGTTCGTTTTCAGCTACCGCATCCCCGCAGCCGACTGACGCTCGCTCAACTCCCCACAGCCCGCCGCGACTTCTTCGTCTGATCTCTGTGCGTGTGATCCCTGTGGACATGACGGGTGTGACCGTGATGGTCGCCCAGCCCCCGCAGCAGAAGGTGAAAGGCCAAGCAGAACGGCGTGATCGCCGTCGACACTGAGACCAAGAAGCCGCTGATGGCGGTGGACGGGCTCTTCGTCGGCAACGGCAATGCCGAGGTCGTCACGGTCACCGTCATCGAGGACGACATCTCGGGTGACCTGGTCACGGGTACGCCGGTGGGCTGACCGGCCTGATGGCACGGCCGTGGGAGAACGAGTTCAACGGCCAGAAGCGGCACGGCATTTCGTTCCGCGCCACCGCCGTCACCTCGCTGGCGGGCTGAGCGATGACCGGTGGACAGATCACCGCGCTCGTCGGCCTGGTGCTGATTTTCGCCGGACTTCTGGTCCTGCGTCGGACGCGGCCTGTCTGGTACTGGGTCGCCTTCGGAGCTCCCGCGAAGCTGATCCGGATCGCGACTTCCGCGGCCACTTCTCCTCCAAGTCCCGCCACTACTCGACGACCATCGGCGCCCTCGGCCAGGTCCGCGCCGACTACCGCGCCGCCCAACAACGCGAAGCCCTCGACCTGCCCGACCCGGACCAGAACACCACAGTCCTCGTCCTCGCCTCCTGGCAGTTCGCCGGTCAGGGCCACTCGCCCGGTGAGTCGCTGCTCGCCGCGTCCATTGCCAGAGACCTCCAGCTCAACCGCCAAACCGCCCGCGAAGCCCTGCACGACCTCGCCTTGGAAGGAGTCCGGTCATGAGCGACCTGCTGCTGACCGTGGAGCAAGCCGCCGAACGCCTCGGCACCACCGAACGCTTTCCTCGGCG
The DNA here is from genome assembly GCA_963836215.1 of uncultured Actinomycetota bacterium. Classification (GTDB taxonomy): domain Bacteria; phylum Actinomycetota; class Actinomycetes; order Streptomycetales; family Streptomycetaceae; genus Streptomyces. Next base: position 883,340 of record CAWIIU010000004.1, on the reverse strand, counting down.
GCTGATCGCCGAACGACGCATCGCCTTCGTCAAGGTCGGCCGCCATGTGCGGATCGCAGAGAGCGTGCTCACGGCGTACATCGAGGCAACACCGTGCAGCCCATCCGCCGTCGCCGTTCGCGCTAAGGGAGGGCTGCCTGATGGCCAACAAGAAGGGCACCCGGCGGCGCTTCGGAGCCGTGCGCCAGTACCGGTCCGGCCGCTGGCCCGCGAGCTACCGGGGCCCGGACGGGCAGGAGTTCCGCGCACCTGAGACCTTCGAGACGAAGAAGGACGCCGAGGTCTGGCTCTCCCAGGCCGAGGCCGACCTCACGCGTGGCGACTGGCAGGACCCGGACGCAGGAGCCGTGAACTTCAAGGAGTACGCGCTTCAATGGGTCGACGAGCGGGGCTTGTCCGCCACCACGGAAGAGCTGTACCGGCGGCTCCTGCGGTTGCACCTGCTGCCCACCTTCGAGGGCCTGGACCTCGATGAGATCACCGCGCCTCGCGTTCGCACCTGGCGGGCCGAACGGCTGTCGACGACCGGGGCGCCTACGACCATCGCCAAGTCGTACCGGTTACGCAAGGCCGTCATGGAGACCGCGGTCGATGATGAGCTGATCCGGCCGCAACCCCTGCCGCATCAGGGGAGCTGGCAAGGAGTCTGCTGCCGAGCGGCAGATCGCCACCGTCGACCAGGTCGACGCGCTCGCCGATGCGCTCGGGCCCCGCTGGCGTCTGATGGTCTACCTCGGTGCGTACGGTCCGATGCGGCCGGAGGAACAGGCGGAACTACGCCGCAAGGACGTCGACCTGGACGCCATGACCATCCGGGTCCGCATGGCCGCGCCCGAGCTGGCCACCGGCCGCCGAGCTCCGGGCGACACGAAGTCCGGGCGGGCAAGCGATTCGTGGTCCTGCCGGCCTTTCTGCGGACCGACCTTCGGCGGCATCTCGACTGGTACGCGGAGAAGGGCCCGGACGGGCTGCTGTTCGTGGGGGAGAAGGGCGCCCCGTTTCGGCACACCTCCTTCGGACGGAAGTGGCGCAAGGCCCGCGATCTCGTCGGCATGCCCGACGGCTTCCGCTTCTACGATCTTCGTCACACCGGGCACACCCTGGCGACGCGATCGGGAGCCACGCTCAAGGACACGATGGTTCGTGCCGGGCAGTCCTCGGAGAAGGCCGCGCTGATCTATCAGCACTCGGACCTCGACCGGCAGCAGGAAGTGGCGAGCGGGCTCGATGAGCTTGTGCGGGCCGCCCGGCAGAAGGGCCGCGAGGGGCCTTCTGGTGCGGATCTGGTGCGCGACGCCTGATCCGGTCTGGACAACAACAAAGCCCCGGGCCGCTGGCCTGGGGCTTTCGTATGGAGCGGGTGACGGGAATCGAACCCGCGCTCTGAGCTTGGGAAGCTCATGTTCTACCATTAAACTACACCCGCGCAGCGCACCAGTGATCGGTACCGCAGCGTCGCACACTCTACCTCATCGCAGGCCCCGGGCGTATGACGCCGCGGGGCCCGCGGCGTTTCGTGGGGGCCGATGCGGGTGTGGGGCGCGGGAGTTGGGGCGTACCGTGGAAGAAGGTCCCCGAGCGGAGTGCCGCTCGCGGGGGTGGGGTGAACATCCCCTAATGTGGTCGTTCGTCCGCATTTGTTGGGGAAGGGACACCGATGGACTTGATGGAGCGCACCGTCGTCCGCTGTGCCGAGGGGCACGTCTTCAGTACCGCTTCGTTCCCGATGCAGCAGCTCGGGACCGACCGGATCGGGCCCGGGCGGCTCATTCGCTGTCCGCGGTGTGCGCGGCTGCGGAATGTCGTGCCCGTGGAGTCCGCCGAGCGGTGAGCACGCGGAGCGCGCGGGCTGCCGGGTGCGGTAGGTGCGCGCGCTCTGCGTATCCTCGGGGAGTGCTTCTCTCAGACAAGGACATCCGGGCAGAGATCGACGCCGGACGGGTGCGCATCGACCCGTTCGACGAATCCATGGTGCAGCCCTCGAGCATCGATGTGCGGCTGGACCGCTACTTCCGGGTGTTCGAGAATCACCGCTACCCCCACATCGATCCCGCCGTCGAGCAGACCGATCTGACCCGCGAGGTCGAGCCGGACGGCGACGAGGCGTTCATCCTGCACCCCGGGGAGTTCGTCCTGGCCTCGACGTACGAGGTCATCAGCCTCCCCGACGATCTCGCGTCGCGGCTGGAGGGCAAGAGTTCGCTCGGGCGGCTCGGGCTGGTCACCCACTCGACCGCCGGGTTCATCGATCCCGGGTTCTCCGGGCACGTCACGTTGGAGCTGTCGAATCTCGCGACGCTGCCCATCAAGCTCTGGCCGGGTATGAAGATCGGGCAGCTGTGCATGTTCCGGCTGAGCTCGCCGGCCGAATTCCCGTACGGCTCCGAGAAGTACGGCTCCCGCTACCAGGGACAGCGCGGGCCCACCGCCTCGCGGTCGTTCCAGAACTTCCACCGGACGCAGGTGAGCCGTGGCTGACATACGCGAGAACCTGACGTACGAGAAGTTCGGCGACGCGGTCCGGGAGCTCGCGCAGACCATCGCCGACGACGGGTACGAGCCGGACATCGTGCTGTCCATCGCCCGTGGCGGGGTGTTCGTCGCGGGCGGGCTGGCGTACGCGCTGGACTGCAAGAACATCCACCTGGTCAACGTGGAGTTCTACACCGGCGTGGGAACCACGCTGGAGATGCCGGTCATGCTGGCGCCCGTGCCCAACGCGATCGACTTCTCGGACAAGAAGATCCTCATCGCGGACGACGTCGCCGACACCGGCAAGACGCTCAAGCTCGTGCACGACTTCTGCGTCGACCATGTCGCCGAGGTGCGCAGCGCTGTCATCTACGAGAAGCCGCACTCGCTGGTGAAGTGCGAGTACGTCTGGAAGCGCACCGACGCCTGGATCAACTTCCCCTGGAGTGTCCTGCCCGTGGTGCGCAGGTCGGGCGAGCCCGTCACGCCCTCCAGAGAGGCCTTGTAGCCGCCGACGCTGCCGGTCGGTCGCTCTGCTTGATCAAGGCGGGCCCGGCTCGTCGCTTCTGGGTTCGCCCTGCTCCGGGGCCGTGCCACCCGTGCCGCCGTCGACCGCTACGGCGTGGCAGGGACGCCCCAGTCGTCCGATAGTGGAGGCAGGGGGCGTTTCCGAGGCTCGGAGCAGCCATGGACCGCTATCCACCCGTCGCCGGGCACGGCCCGGTGGGCGACCTGCAGACCGCCGTGCTGCCCGACGGGGCGCACGACGCGGACGAGAGGCGCTGACCCGTGGTCACGCATGCCCGTCCGGCAGGGCCCCCTCGGCTGACCGAGGAAGAGTTCGGTGTGCTGTACCGGCGTCTGCGGTCGCGCGCCGCCTGGGCCGCGGGGGAACGGGGTGCTCTGGTTGCGCTCACCCCTGACCGGGTGGTGGCCGCCGCCCGGGAGGTGCGTACCGGCCGGACGGTCACGCTCGCCGCGCCGGTGGAGACACGGCCCGGTCCGGACAATCCGAAGCCCGCGAGGCACCGGATGAGCGAGCAGCCGGGCGAGGAAGACACCTCGGTCGGGCTGCACTTCGCGATGGACAGCTTCGCGATGAACGTGCACGGCGACGCCGACAGCCACATCGACGCCCTGTGCCACGTGATCTACGACGGTACGTTGCACGGCGGTGTGGCCGCGAGCAGCATCACGGAGGGCGGAGCCACGGCGCTCTCCATCGAGGCGGCTGCTGACGGGATCGTCGGACGCGGTGTGCTGCTGGACATCCCGCGGCTGCGCGGCGTGCCCTGGCTGGAACCGGGTGATCACGTGACAGCCGACGACCTCGCCGCGGCCGAGAGTGCACAGCAGGTCCGCGTGGCCGAGGGCGACCTGCTGTTCGTCCGGGTCGGCCACCGCCTGCGCCGCGCCGAACGGGGCGCGTGGGACGCCTCACGCGAGCGCGCCGGGCTCCATCCGTCCGCGCTGGAGTTCCTGGCGGACCGACAGGTGACCGTGCTCGGGAGCGACGGAAACAACGACACCGCCCCGAGTTCCACCGAGGGCGTCGACTTCCCCGTGCATGTACTGGCGATTCACGCCATGGGCCTTCACCTGCTGGACTACCTGCAGTTCGAGGACCTGGCGCCGGTCTGCGAGGCGGAGGGTCGCTGGTCGTTCCTCTGCGTGATCGCCCCCCTGAGGCTGCCGAAGGCCACCGGCTCACCGGTCAACCCGATCGCCCTCCTCTGAGGTCCTGTTCGCTCTCGAATCCGGAGGCCCGTGATGGGAGCAACCGCCCCGGCGCCCACCGTTGTGGTCGTCATGGGTGTCTCGGGATCGGGGAAATCCACCGTGGGCGGACTGCTCGCGCAGCGGCTCACGGTGCCCTTCCTGGAGGCGGACGACCTCCATCCGGCCGCGAACCGCGCCAAGATGGCCGCCGGTCATCCACTCGACGACGACGACCGCCGGTCGTGGCTCCTGGCCATTGCCGACTGGATCCGCGAAGCGACCGACGCCGGCCGGGGCGGGGTCGTGGCGTGCTCGGCTCTCAAGGACGAGTACAGGCAGGTGTTCCGTGCGGCCGGTGCAGGCGTGTGGTTCCTGTACCTGGCGCTCGACCGTACGACCGCCGACCGGCGGGTCGCCGGACGCGTGGGCCATTTCATGCCGGAGCAGCTGGTCGGCTCCCAGTACGCCACCCTCGAACCGCTGCGGCCGGACGAGCCCGGCCTGACCGTGGACGCGGCGGCCGCCCCGCAGACCATCGTCGACGAGGCGGCGAACGCGGTGCGGGCGATCAGGTGACGTCATGCCTGTCCGGCTCGTGCCGCTGCGGGCGCCTTCCCCGGGCCGTCAGGACTCGAGTTTTTCCGCGGGCAGCCGGCCTGCCCGGACCGCGTCGACCAGGGCCTGGTGGTCGTGCTCGTTCTGGTCGGCGTACGCCTCCGCGAAGGCCACGAGTGCCCGGTCGAACGGTTCGCCATGGCCCAGGTACGCGGCGATCGCGATCCGGTCGCCGGACCGGGCGTGCGCACGAGCGAGCGTGACCCCGCACAGCTCGCCGAACGCACGCATGCCCCGCGGCCGCATCGTCTCCGGCGCGGCGATGCCCTTCCAGTCCCGCAACTGGCGGACGTAGAAGTCGCGTTGCTTGCCGTCGATCCCGTCCACGCGCTCCCAGCCGAGGAAGATGTCGCTCGTGGCCTGCATCAACCGCTGGCCCGAGACCACCCGCTCGCCCTGGTTGCGGTACTGGCTGGCGCCGACGTGCTCGGCGAGCACCGACGTGTCGGCCTCCTTGGCCTGGAGGAAGAGCGGGTCCTGGTCGTCCCGGCCGAGAAGCAGAAAGATCCAGCATCGGGTGCCGACGCTGCCGACGCCGACCACCTTGCGGGCGACGTCCGCCAGCCGGTAGTCCTCCAGGAGCGTGCGCCGGTCGGAAGGCAGCGTGCGGCCGTACCGCTCGATCAGCCCGCGGAACTGACGCTCGAGCGCGGTGCGCTCGACATCCGGCAGCAGATCGCCGATCGGGACGAGCAGCGGGGGATCCGCCGCGATCCTGGTCTGGCCGTCGACCGTCCCGGCGACCTTGGCGAAGGCCTGCAGGCTGTCCCGGGTGCGTGCCTTCGCCATGGCGCGGGCCAGGTTCCTCTGCCCGCGCTTGTGGAGCCGGTCCGATGCCAGTGCCTCCAGTCGTTCCGCGTCGATCTTCGCGTACCAGACGTCGAGGTTGCCCTCCTCCGCCAGGCGGATCATCGCCTCGCGGTACGCACGGACTGTCGACCTCACGATGCGGGCGCGCTCGGCGTCGTCGAAGTCGTTCGCCCGGGCCGCGATGACGAGACTCGCCGACAGCCGCTTGACGTCCCACTCCCAGGGCCCCGGCAGCGTCTCGTCGAAGTCGTTGATGTCGAACATCAACTGTCTCTCCGGAGAGGCGAGCAGACGGAAGTTCAGCAAGTGCGCGTCCCCGCACAACTGGGCGGTGAGTCCCGAGCGCGGACTGCCGGCGAGATCGGAAGCCATGATCGCGGCGGCGCCCCGGTAGAAGCGGAACGGGGACTCCGTCATCCGGCCGTAGCGGATCGGGACGAGTTCGGGCACCCGTGCCGCGGACTGCGCTTCCAGGATCGCCAGCGGGTCCGGCCGGTGAGGGGCCGGTGTGTACTCGGCGTGGCTCGATCGCGGGGTGCGACGCCGGGCCTCCTTGCCGAGGGCCGCGCGTTCCTCGAGCGTGGCGTGGGATGCCGCGCGCATCGCGGTGGTCGCGTTCTGGGTCATCGAAGGCCCTCCTGCCTGGCCCTGCGGCCGTCTCGGCGTCCGGCTAAAGGCGCGGCGGCCGGCACGGCTCCGGGGCGTCCTCCGATGTCGGCCGTGCCGATCAGCGACAGCGGGCGATCATCGATACCGGGTGGGCGTCTGCGCTCAGCGCTGGGTCTCGATCTCGGCATCGGCGACGGCGATGGCGATGCCGAGCGCCGCGGCGAGGTTGCCTGCTGCCGTCATGACGCGGGCGGTGCCGACGATGGGCGCGATGGCGACCAGGACGTCCTGCAGTTGGGCGGCGGTCATGCCGGCCCTGAGGGCGGGGTCGATGTGTACCGCATAGGAGATCGGCGGAGCATCCGATGCGGCGAGGGCCGCGATGCGGGTGAGGATGAGCATGTCCGGGGGCAGCCCGCACCGCTCGACGGAATCGACCGTCATGGCGGCGAGCGTGTCCAGGACAGGGGTTTCAGATGCAGTGGACATGTCGCATGTCCTCCTGGTCATGTGTCCGAGCCCGAGTGGGGGAGTGAGGCGGAAGGAACGGATGCCCGATGTCCGCGAGCGTCGGGATTCCCCTCAACACTAGAACCCCTTCGGGCCTTTCGCATGGCGCGTGGTCCGCCGCGGCACGGGGGCGGGCGGGCCGGAGAGTGTGAGCGGTCGCCCGCTGGGCGGAGTAGCTCCGCGCGCACCTCCCGAGTGTCGCTCGTACGCTGGTCAGAGGGGGTACGAGGAGGACTTGGCATGCCGTCTCTGCTCTCGACCGCGATCAGTTTCGGGCTGGTGTCGATCCCGGTGTCGGTGTTGTCGGCGACCGAGTCGCACAGCATCGGGTTCCGGCAGATCCATGTGGAGGACGGCGGCCGGATCCGGAACCGGAAGGTCTGTGAGGTCTGCGGGCAGCAGCTGAGTCAGGAGGAGATCGGCCGCGGGTGGGAGCTGGCCGACGGTTCGCTCATCGAGATCACGGACGAGGACCTGGACAGCCTGCCGTTGGAGCATGTGCGGGCCATCGAGGTCGTCGGGTTCAACCGGGCGGACTCGGTGAATCCGATCTCGTTGGGCCGCTCGTACTACCTGGCGGCCAAGGGGGATGTCGCGGCCAAGCCGTACACGCTGATCGTCAAGGCGCTGCAGCGCACCGACAAGGTGGCTGTGGCGCGCTATTCGCTGCGGGACCGGACCCGGCTGGGTCTGCTGCAGGTGAAGGACGGCGTCCTGGTGCTGCAGCAGCTGCTGGCGCCCGACGAGGTCCGTCCCACCAGTGCTGTGGGGGCTCCCGAGGCGGACGTCGAGGAGAAGGAGATCGAGGGTGCGCTCGCTCTGGCCGCGGCGTACGACATGGACGACCTCTCGGGTTTCACCGACACCTACACCGAGGCGCTGAACGAGATCATCGAGGCAAAGCTCGCAGGCCGCGAAGCAGCGCCCGCCGCCCAGCCGGAGGCTGCGCCCGCGCCGGTCGTGGACCTGATGGCGGCGCTGAACGAGTCCGTCGCCAAGGCCAGGGCCTCCCGCAGCGAGGGCGGCGAGGACGCCACCGTTCACGACATGCCCAAGAAGCGTGCCGCCAAGAAGACCGCCGCTGCGAAGAAGACCGCCGCCAAGAAGACGGCAGCGAAGAAGACGAGTGCCCGGCCCCGTAAGAGGGCCTAGGACGCCGGTGTTCCGCGGGGCGCGATGTGCTTCGGCGTGCATGCGGGCAGGGCGTACGGGCGGGCTGGCGGAGCTGCGCACCTCCTCGAGGGCTGCCGGTGCGCAGGCGCGCGAGAAGGCCCTCGCCGGTCACGGCGAGGGCCTGACGACATCGCGTTTCTCAGATCGTGCCCAGCTTGATGATCGACAGCAGAGCGATCAGCTGGATCGCGGACGCCCCCAGCGCCTTGGGCCACGGCAGGTCGTGCGACTTGCTCACCATCGAGGTGAACAGGGCCGCCGCCGCCAGCCAGGTCGCCCAGCCCAGAAGCTGGACCAGGGAGTTCTCGCCGCCGAGGAACAGGGCGAAGACCAGGCGGGGCGCGTCCGTGATGGACATGATCAGCATGGAGAGGCCGACCGTCGGCTGCCAGGCGCCGTCACCGCCGAGCTGGCGGGCGAGGGTGTGGGTGACGGCGCCGAGGATCAGGCCGCCGATCACGAACGCGACCCCGGTGGTCAGTACGTACGGGATGGCCGAGGAGATCGTCGCGTTGATCGTCTCCTCGCGGGCCTTGTCGAAGCCGAACAGCGCGAGCAGGCCGTACAGGAAGGTGACGACGAGCGCCGGGCCCCAGACCGCGTAGTCACGCATCTGGAAGAACGTCGGTCCGGGGCGCAGCACGATGCCGCGCAGCAGCTGCTTCCAGTGCAGGCGCGGACCCGCGGGCGCGGCGGGGCTGTTGCCGGCGTGGTAGGTCGAGCCCTGGCCGTACGGGTCGTCGTTGACGCTGAACGCCTGCGTGTGGCCAGGGTTGTTGGCGTACGGGTCGCCGTGCGCGCCGTGGGGCTGCTGGTACGGGTCACCGAAGTACTCCGGTTCGCCGTACGGGCCCTGGTGCTGCTGCTGATGTCCGCCGCCGCCGGCCCGGGGCCACTGCGGCGGCTGATGCTGCTGCTGCCCATACGGCGGTCCCGCGGGGCCTCCGCCGCCTCTGTAGGGCGGTGGTGCCTGCTGCGGTTGCTGCTGCGTGCGGTTGTCCCGGCCGCGTCCGATCCTGAATCCAGCCACGCATTCGAACGTACCCGGTCCCGCAGCCCTCGGTGGACGGGACCGGGATCGGGCAGGCCTTTGCTGCCGACCTGTGACATCCCCTAAGGGAACCCTGTGGAGGTGTCCCCAGGGGGCTTCCGGGCCGTTCAGCGCAGGAAGACGGAGGTGCTGAACGTGAACAGCGGGCGGGTGGGTGCCGATGCCGGGTACACCGCCACGATGTCCGCGCGCTCGCCCCGGTGTGTGCGGGTCACCAGGTCGGGGCGCTTGTCGCCGTCGAAGTCCGCGTACCGCAGGACGTCCGTCACGGGGGTGCTCTCGCCCGCCGGGAGCGCCGGGGGCGGAGGGACGGGCAGGGCCTTGGTGCGGTGGGTGCCGCCCGGGCGGCCGGGGCCTTCCGGGCCGCCGAGCAGCAGCGTGCCCGTGACGGCCGCTCCGGGGCGTGGAGCCCGGGTGGAGACCACGAGGTCGTCGTAGCCGTCGTCATCGGTGTCGGGGCCCTTGGCCGGGGCGGACAGCGCCGGGCCGCCGCCCTCGACGGCGGCTCCGGCGGCGCGCGGGGCACCGGCGCGCGTGAAGGGTCCGCGCAGGAAGCTGACGCGGCCCGCGGACGCGGTGACGGCGAGGTCGGTGCTGCCGTCGCCGTCGAAGTCGCCGCAGACGGGGTGGTCGGGCCATTCGTTGCCGTAGCGGGCCTGCTCGGGGATGCGCAGGACGACGGCCTTGCCGCTCAGGCCGCCGGGTGAGCCGAACAGCAGCTGGAGCGGTACGGGCGGGCGGCCGATGCCGTTGTACGGCGGGTCGGTGGCCACGACCAGGTCGGTGAAGCCGTCCTTGTCGAGGTCGCAGGAGGCCTCGGCGTCGAAGGCGGCGGGGAGCTCGCCGCCGACCGGGGCGGCGTTGGTGCGGGCGCTGAGGACGCGGCGCACGGCGGGGTCGAGGGTGCGCGGGCCGGCGGTGCCGTAGACGATGCCGATGCCGGCGTCGTCGCCGTGGGTGTCGCCGGGTGCCTTCACGAGATCGTTCAGGACGAGGTCGCGGTGACCGTCGCCGTTGAAGTCGTCGGGGACGCGGCTGCCCTTGCCCCGGGGGACGGGGAGCAGGTTGCCCGCGGTGCGGCCGGCGAGGGGCGCGGTGTCGCCGTTCTTGCCGGCGGCGGAGGGACGGGCGGGCGCGGGGTCGGACGTACAGCCGGCCAGCAGCAGCGCGCAGAGGCCGAGCGTGCCCAGTGCGGCCGCCGTGCGCGAGCCGGTGCGGAGAAGGGCCCCCGGCCCGCCGGGGGGCACCACCGTGCGCGCGCCCGGGCGCCGGTGCGGCTCCCGCGCCGCCGCTCTCCGATGTGTCCGCACAGCCGACCGTCCTGTCCGATTCCGTATGCCTCGCCTTTGCTCAGCCGCCCCATGATGCTCAATAAGGCCGGAGCGCGGAACGGGCGGGGCCGGAAAACAGGAAGCGGCCGGTTCTGCCCCCGAGACAGATCCGGCCGCTTCCTTGATCACTACGAGCCGTGCGGCCCGTCGGTCACTTCACCGGCTCGGGCTCCGGCGCCCCTTCGGGCTCCTCGGACGCGGCCGGGTCGGCGGGCGGTGTCTTCACCGAGTCGAGCAGCAGCTGCGCCACGTCGACGACCTGCAGGGACTCCTTGGCCTTGCCGTCGTTCTTCTTGCCGTTGACCGAGTCGGTCAGCATGACCAGGCAGAACGGGCAGGCCGTGGAGACGATGTCCGGGTTGAGCGAAAGAGCCTCGTCGACACGCTCGTTGTTGATGCGCTTGCCGATCCGCTCCTCCATCCACATCCGTGCGCCGCCGGCGCCGCAGCAGAAGCCGCGCTCCTTGTGGCGGTGCATCTCCTGCTGGCGCAGGCCCGGCACCTTGTCCATGATCTCGCGCGGGGGCGTGTAGACCTTGTTGTGCCGGCCCAGGTAGCAGGGGTCGTGGTAGGTGATCAGACCCTCGACCGGAGTCACCGGGACCAGCTTGCCCTCGTCGATGAGGTGCTGCAGCAGCTGCGTGTGGTGGATGACCTCGAACTCGCCGCCCAGCTGGGGGTATTCGTTCGCGATCGTGTTGAAGCAGTGCGGGCAGGTGGCGACGATCTTCTTCGACGACTTGGGCTTCTTCGTCGACTCGTCCTCGTCGTCCTCGCCGTAGGCCATGTTCAGCATGGCCACGTTCTCCTGGCCGAGCTGCTGGAACAACGGCTCGTTGCCGAGACGGCGGGCCGAGTCACCGGTGCACTTCTCGTCGCCACCCATGATCGCGAACTTGACGCCCGCCATGTGCAGCAGCTCCGCGAAGGCCTTGGTGGTCTTCTTGGCCCGGTCCTCCAGGGCGCCCGCGCAGCCGACCCAGTACAGGTAGTCGACCTCGGTGAGGTCCTCGACGTCCTGACCGACGATCGGGACCTCGAAGTCGACCTCCTTGGTCCACTCGACGCGCTGCTTCTTGGCGAGCCCCCAGGGGTTGCCCTTCTTCTCCAGGTTCTTGAGCATCGTGCCCGCCTCGGACGGGAACGCGGACTCGATCATCACCTGGTAGCGGCGCATGTCGACGATGTGGTCGATGTGCTCGATGTCGACCGGGCACTGCTCGACGCACGCACCGCAGGTGGTGCAGGACCACAGCACGTCCGGGTCGATGACGCCGTTCTCCTCGAGCGTCCCGATCAGCGGGCGTTCGGCCTCCGCGAGGGCGGCCGCGGGCACGTCCTTGAGCTGCTCCTCGGAGGCCTTCTCCTCGCCCTCCATCGTCTTGCCGCCGCCGGCCAGCAGGTACGGGGCCTTGGCGTGCGCGTGGTCGCGCAGGGACATGATGAGGAGCTTGGGGGAGAGGGGCTTTCCGGTGTTCCAGGCCGGGCACTGCGACTGGCAGCGGCCGCACTCGGTGCACGTGGAGAAGTCGAGGATGCCCTTCCAGGAGAACTGCTCGACCTGGGAGACACCGAAGACGTCGTCCTCGCCCGGGTCCTCGAAGTCGATCTCCTTGCCGCCCGAGGTCATCGGCAGCAGCGCGCCGAGGGCGGTCGCCCCGTCCGCGTTGCGCTTGAACCAGATGTTCGGGAAGCCGAGGAAGCGGTGCCAGGCGACGCCCATGTTGGTGTTGAGCGCGACCGTGATCGCCCAGATGAACGACGTGCTGATCTTGATCATCGCGACGAAGTAGATCAGCGTCTGCAGGGTCGGGACGCTCAGGCCCTTGAAGGCCAGGACCAGCGGATACGAGACGAAGTACGCAGCCTCGTAGTGGTCCACGTGGTGGATCGCGCCCTCGAGGCCGCGCAGGGCGAGGATCGCCAGGCCGATCGTCAGGATGATGTACTCGACGAAGTACGCCTGCCAGGCCTTGGAGCCGGCGAAGCGCGACTTGCGGCCGGCCCGGGAGGGCAGGTTCAGCAGGCGGATCGCCATCAGGACGACGATGCCGAGGACCGTCATCAGGCCGATGAACTCGATGTACATCTCGAACGGCAGGAAGCCGCCGAGGATCGGCAGCACCCAGTCGGCCTCGAAGAGCTGGCCGAACGCCTGCACAAGCGTCGGCGGCAGGGTCAGGAAGCCGACCGCGACGAACCAGTGGGCGAAGCCCACGATCCCCCAGCGGTTCATCCGGGTGTGGCCGAGGAACTCCTTGACCAGGGTGATCGTGCGCTGCTTGGGGTCATCGGTGCGGCTGCCCGCAGGCACGGGCTGGCCGAGTTTCACGAACCGGTAGATCTGCGCCACGGCTCGGGCGATGAGCGCAACGCCGACCACGGTCAGGACCAGCGACACGATGATCGCGGCGAGTTGCATTTCGGGGCTCCTCGGGCCTGCGAGGGTGGGAAACGGTCCAGCACTACTAAGCGGTAACTTAATCAGTCCGTGCTGAGAGTACCCACTTATTCCGCCGCACTGTAGTTGCCCACCCGGTGATCTGTGTCGCTCAGGCAACCCTGACCAGGCGCGGTGGGCGGCGTCCGGCGAAGACTGCCGGGAGGGTGCGGGCCATGATCGCCAGATCCAGTCCCAGCCAATGCTGTTCCACATAGTGCAGATCGAGCACGGACATGTCCTCCCAGGGCATGTCCGAACGGCCGCTGATCTGCCAGAGGCCGGTGATCCCGGGGCGTACACGCAGCCTCGCCCGGTACGCGCCGTCCGCTGGCCCGGACTCCCCTGGTGCCAGCGGCCGTGGGCCGACCAGCGACATGCTGCCGAGCACGACGTTGATCAGCTGGGGCAGCTCGTCGAGGAAGTGGCCGCGCACCAGCCGCCCGAGGCGTGAACGCGGTGACGTACGGAACGCCAGCATGCCGAACGGGCGGCCGGCGAGACCGATCCGGCGGCGGCGGACGAGGACGGCGCCCCGGGAGGGGCCGGCGAGGGCGACGGCCATGACGAGCAGCAGCGGCAGCAGGAGCAGGAGCAGCGTCAGGCCGGCGGTCAGGTCGAGGACGCGCTTGGCGGGCATGCGCCGCGCGAGGACGCGTCTGAGGAACACGAGGCCCCTGGGTGCCAGACCCCGCAGCGCGAGGTCCTTGAGTGCGAGGCCCTTCAGGAAGGCTCCCGGATGTGGTGCGCGCCCTCGGAGGAGTGCGGGCCGTTCGGGGGAGAGATGCCTCATCAGGCGCGGGGGTCGCTTGATCAGCATGGACACACGCCCTTCCTCCTCGATTGACTGCCAATGACCGTATTTTTGCTCCTTTGGAGCTATTGCGGCTACGACTGTGGCAGATGAAGGCGGCCCGGTGTCTGTGCGCCACGCGCCCGGGGGTCGACTCCCGGGCTGGTGGAGGCCGGGCTGCGGATAAGGGCGGGATAAAAGTTGAGTGGGGCCGACTCAGGTCTGTTGACGTCGGAGATCCGGTCGTGCATCCTTGAGCCAGATCCACTCAAGTCAGTTGTTGGAGGAATTGAAATGGCACGTGCGGTCGGCATCGACCTGGGCACGACTAACTCCGTCGTCAGCGTTCTGGAGGGCGGCGAGCCCACCGTCATCACCAACGCCGAGGGTGCCAGGACCACGCCGTCCGTCGTCGCCTTCGCGAAGAACGGTGAGGTGCTGGTCGGCGAGGTGGCCAAGCGTCAGGCGGTCACCAACGTCGACAGGACCATCCGGTCGGTCAAGCGCCACATGGGCACCGACTGGAAGATCGAGCTCGACGGGAAGAACTTCAACCCGCAGCAGATGAGCGCCTTCATCCTGCAGAAGCTGAAGCGCGACGCGGAGTCCTACCTCGGCGAGAAGGTCACCGACGCGGTGATCACCGTCCCGGCGTACTTCAACGACTCCGAGCGCCAGGCCACCAAGGAGGCCGGTGAGATCGCCGGTCTGAACGTCCTGCGCATCGTCAACGAGCCGACCGCGGCCGCTCTGGCCTACGGCCTCGACAAGGACGACCAGACGATCCTCGTCTTCGACCTCGGTGGCGGCACCTTCGACGTCTCGCTGCTGGAGATCGGCGACGGCGTCGTCGAGGTGAAGGCCACCAACGGTGACAACCACCTCGGTGGTGACGACTGGGACCAGCGCGTCGTCGACTACCTGGTGAAGCAGTTCGCCAACGGTCACGGCGTGGACCTGGGCAAGGACAAGATGGCTCTCCAGCGGCTGCGCGAGGCCGCGGAGAAGGCGAAGATCGAGCTCTCGTCCTCGACCGAGACGACGATCAACCTCCCCTACATCACAGCTTCGGCCGAGGGCCCGCTGCACCTGGACGAGAAGCTGACGCGCGCTCAGTTCCAGCAGCTGACCGCGGACCTGCTGGAACGCTGCAAGACGCCGTTCCACAACGTCATCAAGGACGCCGGCATCCAGCTGTCCGAGATCGACCACGTCGTTCTCGTCGGTGGCTCCACCCGTATGCCCGCCGTGGCCGAGCTCGTCAAGGAGCTCACCGGCGGCAAGGACGCCAACAAGGGCGTGAACCCGGACGAGGTCGTCGCCATCGGCGCCGCGCTCCAGGCCGGTGTCCTCAAGGGTGAGGTCAAGGACGTCCTGCTCCTCGACGTGACCCCGCTGTCCCTCGGTATCGAGACCAAGGGCGGCATCATGACCAAGCTCATCGAGCGCAACACCACGATCCCGACCAAGCGGTCCGAGATCTTCACGACGGCCGAGGACAACCAGCCGTCGGTGCAGATCCAGGTCTACCAGGGCGAGCGCGAGATCGCGGCGTACAACAAGAAGCTCGGGATGTTCGAGCTGACCGGTCTGCCGCCGGCCCCGCGCGGGGTCCCGCAGATCGAGGTCGCCTTCGACATCGACGCCAACGGCATCATGCACGTGACCGCGAAGGACCTGGGCACGGGCAAGGAGCAGAAGATGACCGTCACCGGCGGCTCCTCGCTGCCGAAGGACGAGGTCGACCGCATGCGCCAGGAGGCCGAGCAGTACGCGGACGAGGACCACCGCCGCCGCGAGGCCGCCGAGTCCCGCAACCAGGGCGAGCAGCTCGTCTACCAGACCGAGAAGTTCCTCAAGGACAACGAGGACAAGGTCCCGGGCGATGTGAAGACCGAGGTCGAGGAGGCGCTCGGCGAGCTGAAGGAGAAGCTCAAGGGCGAGGACACGGCCGAGATCCGCACCGCCACCGAGAAGGTCGCTGCCGTCTCGCAGAAGCTGGGCCAGGCCATGTACGCCGACGCCCAGGCGCAGGGCGCGGGCGCCGAGGCCGGTGCCGCGGCCGGCGAGGGTGCCCAGGCCGCCGACGGCGGTGACGATGTGGTGGACGCCGAGATCGTCGACGACGAGAAGGACAACGGCCGCCAGGGAGGTGCCGCGTGACGGAGGAGACTCCGGGGTTCGACGAGCACGCAGAGAACCCTCCCGTCCCCTCCGGCGCGACACCTGACGACGCCGCCGAGACCGCCGAGCCCTCCCGACAGGAGGGCCCGGCGGCCCCGGCAGGGGACGCAGCCAAGATTGCCGCCCTGACGGCCCAGCTGGACCAGGCCCGTACCGCTGCCAATGAGCGCACGGCCGACCTCCAGCGGCTCCAGGCGGAGTACCAGAACTACCGCCGTCGTGTGGAGCGCGACCGGATCACGGTCAAGGAGATCGCCACGGCGAGTCTGCTGACCGAGCTCCTGCCCATGCTCGACGACATCGGCCGCGCTCGTGAACACGGCGAGCTGGTGGGCGGGTTCAAGTCGGTCGCCGAGTCTCTCGAGACGGCGGCGGCCAAGATGGGCCTGCAGCAGTTCGGCAAGGAGGGCGAGCCCTTCGACCCGACCATCCACGAGGCGCTGATGCACAGTTACGCACCGGACGTCACTGAGACCACATGCGTCGCAGTGCTGCAGCCGGGGTATCGCATCGGCGAGCGGACCATCCGCCCCGCGCGGGTCGCGGTGGCCGAGCCCCAGCCGGGCGCGGCTCCCAAGGACGAGACGGCGAACGACGAGGAGAGCGGTGGCCCGGAAGAGGGCTGACGCAACGAGGGTCCGGAAGGAGGGACGTCGATGAGTACGAAGGACTTCGTCGAGAAGGACTACTACAAGGTTCTCGGCGTCCCCAAGGACGCCACCGAAGCCGAGATCAAGAAGGCGTACCGCAAACTCGCCCGCGAGTTCCACCCGGACGCCAACAAGGGCGACATGAAGGCGGAGGAGCGCTTCAAGGAGATCTCCGAAGCCAACGACGTACTCGGCGACCCCAAGCGGCGCAAGGAGTACGACGAGGCGCGCGCCCTCTTCGGCAACGGCGGCTTCCGACCGGGCCCCGGTGCCGGCGGCAGCTTCAACTTCGACCTGGGCGACCTCTTCGGGGGCGCGCAGGGCGGCAGTGCGCAGACCGGCGCCGGCGGCTTCGGCGGCGGACTGGGCGATGTCTTCGGGGGACTGTTCAACCGGGGAACGGCCACGGGCACGGGGCCGCGCACCCAGCCGCGCCGCGGCCAGGACATCGAGTCCGAGGTGACGCTCAGCTTCACCGAGGCGGTGGACGGGGCCACGGTCCCGCTGCGGATGTCCAGCTCGGCCGCGTGCAAGGCCTGTTCGGGCACCGGCGACAAGAACGGCACCCCCCGGGTGTGCCCGACCTGTGTCGGCACCGGCCAGGTCTCGCGCGGCGGCAGCGGCTCCTTCTCGCTGACCGACCCGTGCGTGGACTGCAAGGGCCGCGGGCTGATCGCGCAGGACCCCTGCGAGGTCTGCAAGGGCAGCGGGCGTGCCCGCTCCTCGCGCACCATGCAGGTCAGGATCCCGGCGGGCGTCTCCGACGGCCAGCGGATCCGGCTGCGCGGCAAGGGCGCCCCGGGCGAACGGGGCGGTCCGGCGGGTGACCTCTACGTCGTCGTGCATGTCACGGCCCACACCGTGTTCGGCCGCAAGGGCGACAACCTCACAGTCACCGTGCCCGTCTCCTACCCGGAGGCGGCGCTCGGCGGCGAGGTGAAGGTGCCGACCCTCGGCGGTCCGCCGGTCACGCTGAAGCTGCCCGCGGGAACACCCAACGGCCGTACGATGCGGGCCCGCGGCAAGGGAGCGGTCCGCAAGGACGGCACCCGCGGTGATCTGCTGGTCACCGTCGAGGTCGCGGTCCCCCAGGAGTTGAGCGAGAAGGCGAAGGAAGCGCTGGAGGCCTACCGCGAAGCCACCGCGGACGAGGACCCGCGGGCCGAGCTGTTCCAGGCCGCGAAGGGAGCATGAGATGGATGGCCGGAGCGGACGCAGTCGCAATCCGTACGAGCTGACCGAAGAGTCGCCGGTGTACGTCATTTCGGTGGCGGCACAGCTGTCCGGCCTGCATCCGCAGACTCTGCGGCAGTACGACCGCCTCGGCCTGGTCTCTCCCGACCGCACGCCCGGGCGCGGCCGGCGCTACTCGGCACGCGACATCGAACTGCTGCGCACCGTCCAGCAGTTGTCGCAGGACGAGGGCATCAATCTGGCCGGTATCAAGCGCATCATCGAACTGGAGAACCAGGTCGCGGCGCTGCAGCAGCGGGTCGTGGAGCTCTCGGCGGCCGTCGAGGGCGCCGCGGCGGCGATGCAGCAGCGCGAGGCCCAGGTGCATGCCTCGTACCGGCGTGATCTGGTGCCGTACCAGGATGTGCAGTCGGCGAGCGCGCTGGTGGTCTGGCGGCCCAAGCGGTCCTCCGAGTAGGGCCTTTCAGCAGGACACACGGCGGGGCCGGAGAGCGACATGCTCTCCGGCCCCGCCGTGTGTGTGTCCGCAGCCGGCATATGAGGAAGCCGACTCCCTGTCCGTGGGGGCGGGCAGATCCGTCGCGTGGTCCCAGACTTCTCGCACAGCGCCTGGGCACCCGGACAGCCCGCTACGGAAGGGCCGTGGCCACCGCGTCGACGGCCATCATCCACATCGGCTGGGCCCCCGTGCCGAAGGCGGCCGCCAGGGCATAGCCCACCGCCGCGTCCAGCGGCTGGATCTCGGCGTCCTCGTGCCACTCCGCTATCACCCGGCCGTCGCCGTCCGAGGAGAAGTCGCCGATGTGCCTGCCGTCACGGATGAGGCGGCTGCTCGGAATGGAGTCCGGGACCAGGCGGTACGACGTACCCGCGTGGTCGACGTCCACGGCGTAGGAGCGCCGGGTCAGACGGCCCTTCGCCGGGGCCAGTTCCGCCCGGGTCCCGTCGATCCGCAGCGTGAGCCGCTCCGGATCGCGGGTGCCGATGGCGATGTGGTCCTCCTTCTCCGAGTCCGGCGCGCGGTCGAGGGTGACGCGGGGAATCCGCTCGCCCTCGACCAGCAGGGACTCCTGGCTGTCCAGCCGGACGTGCAGCTCGCCGAAGTGGTCGTCCTGGACCGGGGCGGGTGTGGGGGCGGTGTCGTTCATGAGGGTCCTTCGGTCTTTCAGTGTGGTCAGAACTACCGGTTCACAACGGTGTGTTCGGGTGGTGCTCAGTGCGCCGCGGCCAGCTGGTCGCGGTGAGGTCTTGGTAGAGATCATTCTCGCGAGCGGGCCCTGCTCGACGGCGAACGGGTCGAGCACGACGGGCCTACCACCGACTCCACGGCGGGCTGCTGCCGTTGGGCCATCCCCGCGTCGAGATCGGTGCCGGAGTGCTGCGGCCGGGAATGGCACGTACCGCGGGAGGCGTGGCCGATGTGGCCATCACCTGGATGACCCCTCCCCGCTCCATCGAGGGGGTGCCGGCCCCCGCGCCGGCCGAGGGCGCCGCGGGACGCCAGGGTGCGGCCGGCGGGCCCGTACGGCCGCGGATCGCGACCGCCGTCCATGTGGCCGTGGCCCGTCCCGGCCGGGACCCCGCCGGATCGCGCTCGCCGCGGCGGGCGAGCACCTCAGGTCACCGCACTACGCCGCGATGCTGAGCCGCGCGGGTGTCGCCGTCGATCCGCACGACCCGGCGGCGAGCGCGACCGCGCTCCTGGACCACCAAGTCGTCGTCACAGGAACCCCGCGGCCGTCGCCGACCTGGAGGAGATCGTCGCCGCCTGCCGTGAGCGGGCACCCGCCTGAACCGTCGTCCGTCGCCCCCTGAGGGGCGACGGATTCAGGTCGTCTCCCGAGGACGTCCGACGGGACGCCGTCCGCCGTCGGACCGCGTCAGGAATCGTGCTCCAGGATCCCCGACTGGGCGATCAGATAGCCGAGTTGGGTGCGGCTGCCGCTGCCCAATGACGAGCCCAGCTTGGCGATATGGGCCCGGCAGGTGCGCACATTCATCCCGAGCCGGCGCGCGATCGCCTCGTCCACATGCCCTTCGACCAGCAGTTTCGCGATGGAACGCTGGACGCCGGTGATGCCGTCGAGGTCCGGGCCGTAGGAGATGGGCTCCTCCCACGGGATGCCGTGCAGCCAGAACTGCTCGAAGACGCCGACCAGATACTCCACGATTCCCTTGTGCCGCAGCTCCAGGGCGGAGAGCCGGTCGCTGCTCGCCGGGATGAAAGCGACTTTCCGGTCCACGATGATCAGCCGGTCGATGATCTCCTCGAGGGTGCGCACCTCCACACCGGAGGGCCCGACCTGTTCCATGTAGGCGAGCGTGGCGGGGTGGTGGCGGGCGGTGTGCTGGTAGAGCGTGCGCATCCGTACGCCCCGCTCGATCAGCGGTTCCACCCTGCGCAGGGCCTTCTCCAGAATGTGCGGCTGGCGCCCGCTGCCGGGCTGCACCGTGAGAAGCTCCTCGGTGCAGTCTGCGGTGACTTGGTCGAGGGTTGTGTTGATGCGGTTGAGACCCTCGAGGACGGTTATCCCCTGTGGGACGGTGGAGTTCTGAGCGGTGAACGCCATGAATGGCTCAAGAGCATCGGTCAGAGCGACAGTTCGTCGTCTGCGCTCTTGGATCTCCCGCTCGATGGGGTGTATCAGCTGTGTCAGCGCAGTGGTCGGCGGAACCGGGCGGAGCCACTGGGCGTCGTCAGGATCCGGGTGCAGCAGGGCGAGATCGAAGAGACAGGGTGTCGATTCTGCCTCTGACCGGGCTATACGCCCGGTACGCAGAGCGGTGATGTACAGACTTTTCCCCGCTTCGCACAGCTCACCGTCTGCGTGAGGGTGTCCGATTTCGCCCCCATTTGATGTCATACGCACCCCCTCAGGCTCCTGCATTACAGGAACATGATGCCTGCCGTCGCTGGTGCAAGCGTTCGGAGTGAGACATCGTCTTATGCGCGGGGGAGGAGGAATGATCAAAAGAGGTGGAGATCACCCATGTCTAGGACGCTACGTGCTCTTTGTGCTCTTGCCCTAGCGGCGGCCGCGCTAGGCGCGGTGGCCTCCGGTGAGCCCTCCTGGGGCAGCTCTCCTGCCGACAAGGTGGCAGTGACCCTGGGCGAGCCTTCTTGGGGCCTCGCTTCCGCGGATGAAGTGACGGTGAAGCCGGGAGAGCCTTCCTGGGGTGTCGCGCCGGCAGAAGCCGGTGGCACGCCTGGTGAGCCCTCCTGGGGTGTTGTCCCTCCGTCCGGCACAGACGCATGACGGTTCCACCGGACGACCGGGTCTTCCGGCGCGAAATGGCCACGGCCTATCGATCGGGGTGGCATTTCATCGACCTCGTCACGGCAATCCCCCACCGTGGCGACTCGTTGATGGTCACTCTGTTCGGCGAGCCGATCGTCGTGGCGCGCGAGGAGGACGAGGACGTCCGTGCCTATCGGTGCCTCCGCCGCCCCCGCGGAGCACCTCAGCCCGTCCGCTGCGCCATCCGGTACGGCATGATTTTTGTCAATCTGGACCAGCGCGACCACCAGATGGTCGAGCCCGACACCACCACCGCCACCCCCCGCAGTGCCTGAGCGATTCCCCCGTCGTTGTAAATCGCTCGGGTGCTTCCCCCACACAGCGGCGCCATCGTGGACCTGAAACGCGATGGCGCCGCTGTGCATTTCCCGTACGGCCCCGTGAGCCGGACCCGGTTCAGCCCTTGCCGAGCGCCCGCTCCACGGCGATCTCGATGAGCACCCGGTCCGGATTGGGCGCCGGCGTGCGTCCGTAGCGCTCCGCGTAACGCTGTACGGCGTCCTCGATCGGCTCCGGCTCCGTCCGCACCCGCGCCCTGCCCTCCAGCGTCGCCCAGCGCCGCCGGTCCACCTGGCAGACGGCCACCCGGGCGCCCGTCCCGTCCGGCGATGCCAGGACGTGGGCCACCTTCCTGCTGTGTTTGTTCGCGATCACCCGTGCGGTCCCCGTCCCCGGGTCGAACGTCACGCCCACCGGCACGACGTGCGGGCTGCCGTCCGTGCGCAGCGTGGTGAGCGTGCACAAGTGGTGTTCGCGCCAGAACGCGAGGTACTCGGACGGTAGATGGGACAGTTCTGTGGCCATGGCTCCAGGCTAGAGCGGATATAGTTGAGTGGAATAGACTCAACTTTGTGCACGTTTCCTGAGTCAGTGTTGAAGCAGGAGCCTGCCGGGCAAGGAGGAGGACCGTACGTGGACGCCGAGCTGACCAACAAGAGCCGTGATGCGATCAACGCCGCCACCAGCCGGGCGGTGTCGGCGGGGCACGCGGATCTCACCCCGGCGCATCTGCTGCTCGCGCTGCTCGAGGGCGAGGAGAACGAGAACATCACCGACCTGCTGGCCGCCGCCGAGGCGGACCAGGCCGCCGTACGCTCGGGGGCGGAGCGGCTGCTGGCCGCGCAGCCCAGCGTCACGGGGTCCACGGTCGCGCCGCCGCAGCCCAACCGCGAACTGCTCGCCGTCATCGCCGACGCGTCGCAGCGGGCCAAGGAGCTCGGCGACGACTATCTGTCCACCGAGCATCTGCTGATCGGCCTCGCCGCCAAGGGCGGGCGGGCCGGCGAGGTGCTGGCGGAACAGGGAGCCACGGCGAAGAAGCTGCTGGACGCGTTCGAGACGGTGAGAGGAGGGCGCCGGGTGACCACGCCCGACCCCGAGGGGCAGTACAAGGCGCTGGAGAAGTTCGGTACGGACTTCACGGCCGCTGCCCGCGAGGGCAAGCTCGACCCGGTCATCGGCCGGGACCAGGAGATCCGCCGGGTCGTGCAGGTGCTGTCCCGGCGCACCAAGAACAACCCCGTGCTCATCGGCGAGCCCGGCGTCGGCAAGACGGCCGTCGTCGAGGGACTCGCGCAGCGGATCGTGAAGGGCGACGTGCCCGAGTCGCTGAAGAACAAGCGGCTGGTCGCACTCGACCTCGGCGCGATGGTGGCCGGCGCCAAGTACCGCGGCGAGTTCGAGGAGCGGCTCAAGACCGTGCTCTCCGAGATCAAGGCGAGCGACGGGCAGATCATCACCTTCATCGACGAGCTGCACACCGTCGTGGGCGCGGGAGCCGGCGGGGACTCCGCGATGGACGCCGGCAACATGCTCAAGCCGATGCTGGCCCGCGGCGAGCTGCGGATGGTCGGCGCGACGACCCTCGACGAGTACCGCGAGCGCATCGAGAAGGACCCCGCGCTGGAGCGGCGCTTCCAGCAGGTGCTGGTCGCCGAGCCGTCCGTCGAGGACACGATCGCGATCCTGCGCGGTCTCAAGGGCCGCTACGAGGCGCACCACAAGGTCCAGATCGCCGACTCCGCGCTGGTCGCGGCGGCCACCCTGTCCGACCGGTACATCACCTCGCGCTTCCTCCCCGACAAGGCGATCGACCTCGTCGACGAGGCCGCGTCCCGGCTGCGGATGGAGATCGACTCCTCGCCCCTCGAGATCGACGAGCTGCAGCGCGCCGTCGACCGGCTGCGGATGGAGGAGCTCGCCCTCAAGAACGAGTCCGACCCCGCGTCCAAGCAGCGACTGGAGAAGCTGCGGCGCGACCTCGCGGACAAGGAGGAGGAGCTGCGCGGTCTCACCGCCCGCTGGGAGAAGGAGAAGCAGGGCCTCAACCGTGTCGGTGAGCTGAAGGAGAAGCTCGACGAGCTGCGCGGACAGGCGGAACGCGCCCAGCGCGACGGGGACTTCGACACCGCCTCCAAGCTGCTGTACGGGGAGATCCCGTCGGTGGAGCGGGAGTTGGAGGAGGCGTCCGAGGCCGAGGCCGAGGTCCGTACGGACACCATGGTCAAGGAGGAGGTCGGCCCCGACGACATCGCGGACGTGGTCGGCTCCTGGACCGGCATCCCGGCGGGCCGGCTGCTGGAGGGCGAGACACAGAAGCTGCTGCGGATGGAGCAGGAACTGGGCCGCCGGCTGATCGGCCAGAGCGAGGCGGTGCAGGCGGTGTCCGACGCGGTGCGCCGCAGCCGGGCGGGGATCGCCGACCCCGACCGCCCGACCGGCTCGTTCCTGTTCCTCGGACCGACGGGCGTGGGCAAGACCGAGCTGGCGAAGGCCCTCGCGGACTTCCTCTTCGACGACGAGCGGGCCATGGTCCGGATCGACATGTCGGAGTACGGCGAGAAGCACAGCGTCGCCCGGCTGGTGGGCGCGCCCCCCGGCTACGTGGGCTACGAGGAGGGCGGCCAGCTCACCGAGGCGGTGCGCCGCAGGCCGTACAGCGTCGTCCTGCTGGACGAGGTGGAGAAGGCCCACCCCGAGGTCTTCGACATCCTGCTCCAGGTGCTCGACGACGGACGGCTCACGGACGGCCAGGGCCGTACGGTCGACTTCCGCAACACGATCCTGGTCCTCACCTCCAACCTGG
This sequence comes from uncultured Actinomycetota bacterium, assembly GCA_963836215.1. Taxonomy (GTDB): domain Bacteria; phylum Actinomycetota; class Actinomycetes; order Streptomycetales; family Streptomycetaceae; genus Streptomyces. The sequence continues at coordinate 859,405 of CAWIIU010000004.1, read as the reverse complement.
GCAGCCAGTACCTGGTGGAGCCGCTCACCAGCGAGCAGGAGAAGAAGGAACAGGTGCTGGAGGTCGTGAGGGCCTCTTTCAAGCCGGAGTTCCTCAACCGCCTCGACGACCTCGTGGTCTTCTCGGCGCTGTCCAAGGACGAGCTGGCGCACATCGCGAAGCTCCAGATCGACCGCCTGGCAGCACGCCTGGCCGAACGGCGCCTGACGCTGGACGTCACCCCGGCGGTTCTGGAGTGGCTCGCGGACGAGGGCAACGACCCCGCGTACGGCGCACGGCCCTTGCGGCGCCTGGTGCAGACGGCGATCGGCGACCGCCTGGCGAAGGAGATCCTCGCCGGTGAGGTCACCGAGGGCGACACCGTCAGGGTGGACCGTTTCGAGGACGGGCTCATCGTGGGCCGGGTGCCGCAGAAGACGCTGTGACCGGGGGGCCGGGCCCGTCCGCCGCCCATACGCCGGACGGGGGAACCCGGCCCCTCACCGGTAGGGGTTGCCACCCCCCGCCCGGCATGGGGGAGGATGGCCGCATCCGTACGAAGGGAAATCCACGGTGACCATCGATCCGTCCTCGATTCCGAATTTCGGGGGCCAGCCCCAGCCTCAGGCCGCAGGACCGGCGGGCCCCGTCGTTCCCGACCAGGACCTGGTCAAGCAGCTCCTCGACCAGATGGAGCTGAAGTACGTCGTCGACGACGAGGGCGACCTCGCCGCCCCGTGGGAGGAATTCCGCACGTACTTCATGTTCCGCGGCGAGGACGACCAGCAGGTCTTCTCGGTGCGGACGTTCTACGACCGGCCGCTGCCCGTCGAGGACAAGCAGAAGATCCTCGACGTCATCGACGACTGGAACCGCCGCACCCTGTGGCCCAAGGTCTACACCCACCTCCACGACGAGGAGGAGACCCCTGCCACCATCCGTCTCATCGGTGAGGCGCAGATGCTGATCGGCACGGGCGTCAGCCTGGAGCACTTCGTGTCCTCCACCGTCAGCTGGGTCCGCGCAGCCATCGAGTTCGACAAGTGGCTCGTGGAGCAGCTCGGCCTGGAGACCGAAGAGGACAAGCCCGCCGACGACGCCTGAGCGTCCCCGCTACAGCGCGATGGGGGACAGTGTCAGCAGATACGTCCCGTAGGCGAACGACAGCCCGGCCAGGGCGACGGTCACCACGACCGCCGTTCTCGGCCGGGCTTTCGCCATGGCGCAGGCGAGCGGCAGCAGCAGCGGGAAGGCCGGCAGCAGGAACCGCGGCTTGGACTCGAAGAAGCCCGAGCCGCCGAGGGTGATCAGCACCAGCACCGCGGTGTACACCAGCAGCGCGAGCGGCGGCCGGTCCAGCGCCAGCAGGGCGAACAGCAGCACTGCCGCCGCCACCACCAGCAGCGCGATCATCAGCGGGAACAGCGTCGGCTTCAGGACGATGTCCCGGACGACCCTCAGTGCGCCGACACCGAAGTCGAAGGTCGACGTCCAGCCGCGCTGCACGGCGAAGTACCCGCCCAGCGGATCGCCCCGGTGGAAGCCGACCGCGAGCACATAGCCGCACCAGCCGAGCGGTGCCATCGCCGCGCCCGCCCAGATCCGGCGGCCCGCACCGGACAGCTCACCGCGCCGGTGCGCGCGCACCAGCTCGTACGCCGCCACCGCCACGACCGCCGCGGCCACCGCGATGCCGTTGGGCCGCGACAGACCCGCCAGCGTGGCGAGGATTCCCGCCCACAGCCAGCGCCGGGTGAGCACCGCGTACAGCGCCCAGGCGGCGAAGGCCGTGAGCACCGGCTCGGTGTACGCCATGGACAGCACGATCGAGTGCGGCAGCAGCCCCCACAGCAGCACCGTCACGGTGGCCGTGCGCCGCCCGTGCAGCCGCTCCACGACCGCGTAGATGCCGCAGGCCGCCGCGCCCGCCGCGGCCCAGGAGAGCACCAGCCCGGCCGTCCCGCTGGTCACCGGCGTCACCGCGGTCACCACCCGCATCAGTGCCGGGTAGAGCGGGAAGAACGCGAGGTCGCTCTGGACCGCGCCGTCCGGCCAGTGCAGCGTGCGCCCGTAGCCGTGCTCGGCGATCAGCATGTACCAGTCGGAGTCCCAGGCCCGGGCGATGATCGCGCGCGGTGAGCGCCCGATGTGCCAGCACCAGCAGGCCATCACCAGCAGTCCGGCCAGCCGTGCCACCGCGAACAGCCCCAGCGCGGGTGCCGCCCGCAGGAGCGCGGCGCGCCAGCGGGGGACGGGCCGGGCGTCCGCCGCCGCAGCTCGGTCGAAAGTCTCGGCGGACAGGGTGCACCTCCGGGCGCGCACAGGGGGCGGTCCATCCGACCTTGAGCGGCCGGAGCCGACCACGCGAGCGCTGTGCAGCCGACAGGGCCCGGTAACTACCCGGTCGGCTGAAGGGGTGCGTGTCGTCCGTGACTTCGGGCGCCTCAGCCGCTAGCGAGCCCCTTGAGGCGGGCCACCGCCTCCTGCAGCACGCTCTCGCGCTTGCAGAACGCGAACCGCACGAAGGGCGCCCCCTCATCGCGGTGGTCGTAGAAGACCGCGTTCGGAATGGCGACCACCCCGCACCGCTCGGGCAGCGCCCGGCAGAACGCGAACCCGTCGTCCTCGCCGAGCGGCCGGATGTCGGTGGTGACGAAGTACGTCCCGGCCGGCCGGTACACCGTGAACCCGGCGTCCGCGAGCCCCGCGCTCAGCAGGTCCCGCTTGGCCCGCAGATCGTCGCGCAGCCCGTCGAAGTACGTCTGCGGCAGCCGCAGCGCCTCGGCCACCGCGTACTGGAACGGCCCGGCGGACACATAGGTCAGGAACTGCTTGGCCGAGCGGACCGCCGTCACCAGCTCGGGCGCCGCCGTCACCCAGCCCACCTTCCACCCGGTGAACGAGAACGTCTTGCCCGCCGACCCGATGGTGACGGTGCGCTCCCGCATCCCCGGGAAGGAGGCGATCGGGGTGTGCTCGCCGTCGAAGACCAGGTGCTCGTACACCTCGTCCGTGACGACCAGCAGATCGCGCTCGACGGCCAGCCGTGCGATCGCCGCGAGCTCGTCGTGGCCGAGCACGGTGCCGGTCGGATTGTGCGGGGTGTTGAGCAGAATCAGCCGGGTCCGGTCGGTGACCGCGTCCCGCAGCTCGTCGAGATCCAGGTGGTACGCGCCGTCCCGCGGCCGGAGCGTCACGGGCACCCGCTGTCCGCCGGCCATCGCGATGCACGCGGCGTACGAGTCGTAGTACGGCTCCAGGGCGACGACCTCGTCGCCGGGCTCGACCAGGGCGAGGAGCGACGCCGCGATGGCCTCCGTGGCGCCCGCGGTGACCAGCACCTCGGTGTCGGGGTCGTGGACCAGCCCGTACCGGGTGCGCTGGTGGTCGGCGATCGCGTTACGCAGCTCGGGTACGCCCGGGCCGGGCGGGTACTGGTTGCCCCGTCCGTCCCGCAGCGCACGCACCGCCGCCTCCCTGATCTCCTCGGGGCCGTCGGTGTCGGGGAAGCCCTGGCCGAGGTTGATCGACCCGGTGCTCAGGGCGAGCGCCGACATCTCCGCGAAGATCGTGGTGCCGAATTCCGCGAGTCGGCGGTTGAGCAGCGGTCGGGTTCCGGGAGCGCGTTGATTCATGGTCGCCATCCTGTGCCGAAGCTCTGGAGTTGCTCAACTCTGCTTTGGCTGTCGGAGGCGAGGGGCATCCCCCTGTCACGCAAGAAGCGGTGACGCGAAGACACCGGGGGTCTCGCTTCGGGGGAACGAGAAGGACGGTGAGAGCAATGGCTTTCTTCGGGATTCTGGCAGTCGGTTTCGTCATTTTCGCGATTGTCGCGGTGGCGAAGAGCACGAACGGCAGCAACCACAACCGGCGCAGGAGCCGCGGTGGCGGTTCGGACGGCGGCAGCTGGTGGGCGGGCGGCGGTGACAGCGGCAGCTCCTGCGGCGGTTCGTCGTCCTGCGGCGGCAGCTCGTCGTCCTGCGGTGGCGGCGGTGGCGGTGGTTGCGGCGGCGGAGGCAGCTGACACGGGGCAGCTGGTCCGCGACGTAGAAGTGGCATCCGGCGGGGGGCATATTCCGCCGGGTGCCGCTTTGTTCTGTGTGATCCGGAGTAGTCACGGCTGTCTCGTTGACACCTATGGAGCATTTAGTTGAACAGTTGAACCGGTGGGCCCCCGAGGGGATGGAAACCCATTCAACTTGGGTAAAAACGCTGTGAGCGCCGCTTACTTCATGATTCCCTCGCTGTTGGAACCTGTTGGAACCGTCCAGCCCTTGAACCCGCCTGGACCCGAGTGCCGGGTCCTCGGATCTTCTCGACCTGCCTGTCAGGGGCGCCGCCCAGGTCCACGTGTCCACCCGCCGAAGCGTGTTTGCGGAGCCGACCCATGCTCACGACCCTCCATACCGCCTATACCGACACCCGTGCCGACGATCTCGCCTGGGCTCTCGGTAAGGAGCCGCTCCCGGCCCTCGCCGTTCTCGACCTCGAACTGGCCCGGGCGAAACTGCAGTTGAGGCTGCTGGGCGCTTCCCATCAGGTGCTGCTCGAGGAGGGCGACGACACCTGCTCCGAGACTGTCGCCTGCATGGCAGGCAGCAGCACACCGCTGCCGCTGGGCGTCGCCAAACGGCTCGGCAGATGGGAGTACGAGTTCGCCGCCCGGGTCGAGACCCTGTCGCGGGACTCCTTCGCGGGCCGCGCACAGGAGTTGCTCGCCCTGGTCGCCGACCACCCCAACTCGCTCGCCGGGACGTTCCCCGGCTCGCCGCACGCCTTCACCGCGATGATGGCGCAGCGGTCCGAGGGCCAGGTGCGCTGGCGCACCTGGCACGCCTACCCCCAGGAGGGCTGTCTCGTCGTCACTCGTACGCGGGTCGGTACAGCCGCGCACAGCCCGCGCGCAGCAAGGTCTCCCGCGGCCGCCGTGCTCTAGTTGCACCCTTGTGGGTGACATGCTGCAAATGTGGTGTGACGTAGCGTTACGGCATGATCGACCAGCCGCAGCAGCTGTCCCCGCCGCAGGGCGCGGTGCAGCTGCCGGTGCGCCCGGCCGCCGGCCGGTTCCTCGTGCTGACGGCGGTCTTCGTCTGCGCCGCCTGCGGCCTGGTGTACGAGCTCGAACTGCTCGCCCTCGCCTCGTACTTGATCGGGGACTCCGTCACCCAGGCGTCGGTCGTGCTGTCGGTGATGGTGTTCGCGATGGGCGTCGGTTCGCTGCTGGCCAAGCGGCTGCGCTGCCGGGCCGTCGTCGGGTTCGGCCTGCTGGAACTGGCGCTGGCGCTGGTAGGCGGCTGCTCCGCGACGGTGCTGTACGCCGCGTTCGCCTGGGTCGGGGAGTCCCGCGCCGTGCTGGTGGCCTTCTCGCTCGCCATCGGTGTGCTGATCGGCGCCGAGATCCCGCTGCTGATGTCTCTCATCCAGCGCATCTCCCGGCGCGACGCCGAGGGGACGGTCGCCGATCTGTTCGCCGCCGACTATGTGGGTGCCCTCGTCGGCGGGCTGGCCTTTCCCTTTCTGCTGCTGCCCTGGTTCGGACAGCTCACCGGGGCGCTGCTGACCGGCGCGGTCAACGCGATCGCGGGCGGATCGCTCGTGCTGTGGCTCTTCCGGCGGGATCTGACCGCCCGCTCGCGCGGCTGGCTGCTCGCCGCCAATGTCACCGTGCTCGCCGTGCTGGCCACCGGGACCGTCCTGGCCGACGACTTCGAGCGGGCCGCGCGGCGTGCGGTCTACGGCGACGAGGTGCGGGTCGCGGTGCACACCGGCGTCCAGGAAGTCGTCCTCACCGGCGCCCGAGCAGGCCCGCCCGACATCTTTCTCGACGGGCGGCTGCACGTCAGCGGACGGGACGAGTTCCGCTATCACGAGGCGCTGGTCCACCCGGCGATGCGCGGCCCGCACGCCCGCGTGCTGATCCTCGGCGGGGGCGACGGACTCGCCGCGCGTGAGGTGCTGCGCTACGCGGACGTCGTGTCGGTGACCGTCGTCGAGCTGGACCCGGGCGTGGTGCAGCTCGCGCGGACGGACCCGGCGCTGGCCGCGCTGAACCGGCAGGCGTACCGCGATCCCCGGGTGGAGGTGGTCACCGGTGAGGCGTTCACCTGGTTGCGCGCGCCCCGCGCCACGTACGACGTGGTGATCGCGGACCTGCCCGATCCGGGGCTCACACCGAGCACCAAGCTGTACTCCCAGGAGTTCTACGGCCTGGCCGCGCGCGCCCTCACCGACGGCGGGCGGCTCGCGGTGCACGCCGGGGCGCCGACGGCCCGGCCGGTGACGTACTGGACGGTGGACGCCACCCTGCGCGCGGCCGGATTCGGCACCGCCCCCTACCGCGCCACCGGCGGTGCCTCGCAGCCGCACGCGTGGGGCTTTCTGCTCGCCGCGCCGGGACGGCGGCCCGAGCTCGGCCTCGACCCCCGTGCGCCCCGGCTGCGGTCGCTGACCCGCGCCACGCTGGCCGCGGACGCGTGGAGCGCGGAGCGGACCAGAATGCCGGGCCTGTCCCCATCGACGCTGGTCCATCCGCGATACACGGACTGAATCGCAGACGTGAGCGGCCGCGCTGGGTACGCTCGACTTCCATGGACCATGAAGTGTTCGTTCCGGTTCCGGCAGAGACCGTCCGACAGACACTGAGGGACCCTGCCCGGGTAGCCCGCTGTGTCCCCGGGCTGCAGCAGGACGCCGACGCGTCCGCGGGTCCGCTGGCCGGCCGGCTCAAGGTCCGTATCGCCAACCACTCGATCACCTACCGCGGCACCCTGCGCGTGGTCGAGAAGGACGACGTCTTCACGCTCGAGGGCGACGGAGTGGAGACACGGGGCACGGGCTCCGTGAAGCTGACGTTGACGATCCGCCCCACGGAGGCGCAGGGCGGCACGACCATCGCCTTCACGGGCACCTCCGAGGCGGAGGGCCGCCTGACGGAGCTGTCCGACAGCTCGACGGAGCACGCGGCCCACCGGCTGCTCGAGCGGTTCGCCGAGCAGCTGGCGACCGCGGCGATCGAGCCGCCGCCGGAGGCAGCCGGCAGCGGGGAGAGCCCGGGGCCCGTCAGCTCCGACGACGCCGAGCGGCTCGGTCTGGTCGACGAGGACGACGACGCGCCCGCCGAGGACGAAGGCGCCCCCGACCCGCTCGCCGAGGAGGAGCCCGGCGGCGAGGAGCGTCCATCGGCGGAGGAGACCGTGTTCGACGCGCCGGTGCCGCCGCCCTCGCTCGGCCCGCTGGCCGACAAGGAGTTCGACACCGACCTCCCGGGCGCGGCCGACGAGCTCCAGGAGAACGACCTGGACGATCTGCCCGGTGTCGCCGACGAACCCGTCGCCGACGAGCCGCCCGCCGAGGCCGCGCACGCCCGCCGGACCATGATCGGTCGCAGCGCCGAAGAGGTCGACCACGCCCCGCCGCGCGGGCGTTACGCCCCGGAGCCCGCATCCGAAGCAGCCACCGCGGGCCTGCCGTTGCGCTGGCTCGCGCCCGCCGCCGCCATCGCGGTCGCCTCCGCCGTCGTGGTGAGCCGGGCCCTGCGCCGCCGCCGGTAGCCCCTGCTGCCGCGCCCCAACTGGCCGCCGCCCGCGGGTGTTCCGGCGCATGCGGCCCGGCGCCAGTAGTGTCGGGGTGTGAGCAGCAGCGAGGAGAGCGTCCGGCTGGCAGCCGGAGACGTCGAGTTGACCGTGCATCCGCAGAACGGCTGCCGTGTCGCGAGCCTGACAGTCGGTGGCACCGAAGTGCTGCGGCAGGGCGAGCGGTACGGCTCCTTCCCGATGGTCCCGTGGTGCGGACGCGTCAGAGACGGGCGGTTCCGCAACGGCGACGTGGTGCATCAACTGCCGCTCAACGGCCCGCCGCACGCCATCCACGGCACCGGCCGCGACACCGCCTGGCGCACCGCACGCGTGGGCAAGGACGAGGCGGCCTTCACCTACGAGCTCGCCGAGCCCTGGCCGTACACGGGTCGCGTCACCCAGACCTTCGAGCTGACGGCGGACTCGCTGACGCTCACCCTGGGCGTCGAGACGTACGACACGTCCTTCCCCGCCCAGGCGGGCTGGCACCCGTGGTTCCGGCGCAACCTCGGCGGCGAGGACGTATGCGTGGACTTCACGGCCGAGTGGCAGGAGGAGCGCGGCGAGGACCATCTGCCGACCGGCCGCCGTATCGCACCGCGGCCCAGCCCGTGGGACGACTGCTTCGGGATGCCCGACGGCGTCTCGGTCACCCTCACCTGGCCCGAGCAGCTGGAGCTCACGGTCGCCGGCCGCTCCGAGTGGGTCGTGATCTACGACGAGCAGGCCGAGGCGGTCTGTGTGGAGCCCCAGTCGGGTCCGCCGAACGGCCTCAACACCCACCCGGTGCTGGTCACTCCGATCGAGCCGCTGGAGTTGGCCACGACCTGGACGTGGCGCCGACTGTGAGCGGCAGGGCAGCACCCTGAGGCACAGCCTTTAGGCTCAGGGCATGACTGACGTACGCGCTGAGCTGCTCCAGCAGATCAAGGACAAGGCCGTGGTGCACGGCAAGGTGACCCTCTCCTCGGGTCTTGAGGCCGACTACTACGTGGACCTGCGCCGGATCACGCTGGACGGAGCGGCCGCTCCCCTGGTCGGCCAGGTGATGTCCGAGCTGACCGCCGATCTCGACTACGACTGCGTCGGCGGGCTCACTCTCGGTGCCGACCCGGTGGCCACGTCGATCCTGCACGCCTCCGCCGCCCGCGGCCGGCGCGTCGACGCCTTTGTCGTCCGCAAGGCGGCCAAGGCTCACGGTATGCAGCGCCGCGTCGAGGGTCCGGACATCAAGGGCCGCCGCTGTCTGGTCGTCGAGGACACCTCCACCACCGGCGGCTCGCCGCTGACCGCCGTCGAGGCCGTGCGCGAGGCCGGCGGCGAGGTGGTCGCGGTGGCGACGATCGTGGACCGGGCGACGGGAGCCGGGGACAAGATCAGCGGCACGGCGGGCGTTCCGTATCTGTACGCGTATGCGCTGAACGAGCTCGGCCTGAGCTGAGCGGCAGGCCGCGCCCGCGGCTCTGACCTGTGGAAACGATGAAGGGTCGGCTGTTTCACGTGAAACAGCCGACCCTTCTCGCATGCCCGCAGACCGGGCGGGGTGGAGTCCGGTCAGGAGTCTGGAAAGATAGGCGCCGACGATGACGTCGCCCCCAGGTCAGGGCCAGCCATACGCACACCCGCACATCCCAAGGAGCGGACAGATGCCCATCGCAACCCCCGAGGTCTACAACGAGATGCTCGACCGGGCGAAGGCAGGCAAGTTCGCCTACCCGGCCATCAATGTGACCTCCTCCCAGACCCTGCACGCTGCGCTGCGCGGCTTCGCGGAGGCCGAGAGCGACGGCATCATCCAGATCTCCACCGGTGGTGCCGAGTTCCTCGGCGGCCAGCACAGCAAGGACATGGTCACCGGCGCGGTCGCGCTGGCCGAGTTCGCGCACATCGTCGCAGCCAAGTACGACATCACCGTCGCGCTGCACACGGACCACTGCCCCAAGGACAAGCTGGACGGCTATGTACGTCCGCTGCTCGCCGTCTCCGCCGAGCGCGTCGCCCAGGGTCGGAACCCGCTGTTCCAGTCCCACATGTGGGACGGCTCGGCCGAGACCCTCGCCGACAACCTGGCCATCGGCCAGGAGCTGCTCGCGCAGGCCGCCGCCGCGAAGATCATCCTCGAGGTCGAGATCACCCCGACCGGCGGCGAGGAGGACGGCGTCACCCACGAGATCAACGATGAGCTGTACACCACGGTCGACGACGCGCTGCGCACCGCCGAGGCGCTCGGCCTGGGGGAGAAGGGCCGCTACCTGCTGGCCGCCTCGTTCGGCAACGTCCACGGCGTCTACAAGCCGGGCAACGTCGTGCTGCGCCCCGAGCTGCTGAAGGACCTGCAGGCCGGTGTCGCCGCCAAGCACGGCAAGGCCGACCCGTTCGACTTCGTCTTCCACGGCGGCTCCGGCTCCACGGCCGAGGAGATCGCCACGGCGCTCGAGAACGGCGTCGTGAAGATGAACCTCGACACCGACACCCAGTACGCCTTCACCCGCCCCGTCGCGGACCACATGTTCAAGAACTACGACGGTGTGCTGAAGGTCGACGGCGAGGTCGGCTCCAAGAAGACGTACGACCCGCGCACCTGGGGCAAGGCCGCCGAGGCCGGCATGGCCAAGCGTGTCGCCGAGGCCTGCACGGCCCTCCGCTCCACCGGCACCAAGCTCAAGTAAGCGCCGTCCGTTCACCGGGCCCGGCACCCCTTTCGCGGGGGTGCCGGGCCCGCGGCATGCCCGGGAGGGCCCACCGTGAGCTATGACTTCGATACGCCCGTCGACCGCCGCGGCACCTGGTGCATCCAGTGGGACGGCGTCGCCGACCGCTTCGGCGCGGACGGGCTGTTGCCGTTCACGATCTCCGACATGGACTTCACCTCCCCACCGGAGGTGCTCGACGCGCTGCAGCAGCGGATCGCCCACGGCGTCTTCGGCTACACCGACTGGCGGCAGGAGGACTTCCTCTCCGCGGTGGGCCACTGGTTCAGCAGCCGGTACGGCACCGAGGTGGACACCGGCCGCCTGGTGTACGCGCCGTCCGTCCTCAACCAGCTCTCCCAGCTGGTGCGGATGTGGAGCGAGCCCGGTGACGGAGTCGTCGTCCACACCCCCACTTACGACGGCTTCCGCAAGGCCATATCCGGCCTCGGGCGCGAGCTGCGCGGCGCGCCCGTCGGGGACATGGCGGCCCTCGAGCAGCAGCTCGCCCGCCCCGACAGCAAGGTGCTCGTCCTGTGCTCGCCCCACAACCCCACCGGCCGGGTGTGGACCCGGGCCGAGCTCACCGAGACCGCACGGCTGGCCGCGGAACATGATGTGGCAGTCGTCAGCGACGAGATCCACGCGGACTTCGTCCACCCCGACTTCGTGGCACCGGGGCAGCGCCATCTGCCCTGGACCCGGTTCGGCACCGGCCGCTGGGCGCTGATCACCTCCGCCACCAAGGCGTTCAACTTCCCGGCGCTGAGCGGCTCGTACGGCATCATCGGCGACCCCGACGACCATGCCGCGTTCCTGCGCCGGATGCAGACCGGGCGGGTCTCGCCTCGCCCGCCGTGCTCTCGCTGACCGCGCACATCGCCGCGTACCGCCGGGGCGGGCCCTGGCTGGACGCCCTCGGGGCGTACGTGGCCGGCAATCTGCGCATGGTCGCCGAGCGGCTGAACGCGGCCTTCCCCCAGCTCGCCTGGCAGCCGCCGCAGGCGGGCTACCTCGCCTGGATCGACCTGCGGGCCCTCGGGGTCGACGACGCGGCACTGCAGCGGGAGCTGATCGAGCGCGAGAAGGTCGCGATCATGCCCGGCACGACCTACGGCTGCGAGGGGTTCCTCCGGCTCAATGTCGGCTGCCCCCGCGCCAAGGCCGAACGGGGAGTGGACGCACTGATCCGTGCCCTCCGCCGACTCGAATGAGGGGCTGACCGCTGGGATGATCCCGGTATGGACAACAGCCCCGGCGAGATCAGGCTCTCGACGGCCACCGGCCGCTGGGTGGTCGCGACCACCGTCCTCGGCTCCGCCATGGCGCTGCTGGACTCGACCGTCGTCAATGTCGCGCTCCCGCGCATCGGGGAGGATCTCGACAGCGACTTGGCCGTCCTGCAGTGGACCGTCAACGCGTACATGCTGGCGCTCGCCGGGCTGATCCTGCTGGGCGGAGCGCTCGGCGACCGTTTCGGGCGGCGGAAGATCTTCGTGCTCGGGGTGGTCTGGTTCGCGATCGGATCGCTGATGTGCGGTCTCGCACCCAACGACATCGTCCTCATCGTGGCCCGCGCCCTTCAGGGCATCGGCGGAGCGCTGCTCACGCCCGGCTCGCTCGCCCTGATCCAGGCCAGCTTCCACCCGGACGACCGGGCCCGTGCGGTCGGGCTGTGGTCCGGACTGGGCGGTGTGGGCGCGGCGATCGGGCCGTTCGTCGGCGGCTGGCTCGTCGACGGCCCCGGCTGGCGCTGGGTGTTCCTGCTCAATGTCCCGGTCGCGCTGCTGTGTGTGCCGATCGCGCTGCGCCATGTGCCGGAGTCGCGCGATCCGCGGGCACACGGGCGGTTCGACGTGCTGGGCGCCGTGCTCGGCGCGGCGGCGCTGACGCTCGTGACGTACGGGCTCATCGCCCCACAGGTCTGGGCGGGCGTGGCGGGTGTCGTCGTCGGAGTCGTGTTCGTCCTCGTCGAGCGGCAGCGTGCCGAACCGATGCTGCCGTTGTCGATCTTCAGCTCCCGGCTGTTCACCGCGGTCAACCTGGTGACGGTCTGCGTGTACGCCGCCTTCGGCGGGTTCTTCTTCCTGGTGGCGCTGCAACTGCAGGTGGTGGTCGGTTACTCGGCGCTCGGCGCGGGGGTCGCGCTGCTGCCGACCACGCTGCTGATGCTGCTGTTCTCCGCGAAGTCGGGCGAGCTGGGGGAGAAGCTCGGCCCGCGTCTTCCGCTCACGGTCGGCCCGCTGTTCTGTGCGACGGGCATGCTGCTGATGCTGCGTGTCGGCCGGAACGCCTCGTATCTCGCGGACGTCCTGCCCGCGCTGCTGGTCATGGGGCTCGGGATGGTGACGCTGGTCGCCCCGCTGACCGCGACGGTTCTCGCGTCCGTGGACACGGCCCGGGCCGGCATCGCGAGCGGCATCAACAACGCGGCGGCGCGCGCGGCGGGTCTGCTCGCGGTGGCGGCCCTGCCCCTGCTGGCGGGGATGGGGCCGGAGGCGTACCGGTCGGCCGAGGAGTTCGGGGAGACGTTCAACCGGGCGATGCCGATGTGTGCGGGAGTGCTCGTCGTGGGCTCGCTGATCGCGTTCTGGCGGGTGCGCAGGCCCGCGCCCGTACCGGAGAGGGCTCGGCCGGAATGCCGGATCAACTGCGGGGTCTCGGCGCCGCCGCTGGAGGCGAGGTACGAGGCGAGCTCCTCGACCGGCAGCGGGACCTGAGGCCGGTACCGGGCGGGGTCAGTACTGGGCCGGATCGATCTGGTTGACGATCCACAGGGCCTCAGGGTCCGTCTGGTAGTGGAACACCAGGGTGCCGGACTGCACGTGGCTGTTGACCCGGCGCAGGAAGTCGGCCGCGGTCATCGCCTTCCGCTGCCCCGCCGGCACGAAGGGCGTGGTCACCGTGATGTGCGCGTTCGGGTTGAGGGCGTACGCGACCGATCCGCCCGACGTCCAGCTCGCCTCCCCCCGGCCGTTGCAGGTGAAGCGGCCCGTCCGGCCCGTGACCCGTGCCGTGGAGCCCGTGCCCGAGGCGAGCGTGACCTGGAGGTACGGTCCGTGGTCGGTGCCGGCGCAGAGGTCACCGTCGTACGGGAAGCCGTCGGTGCCGCCCGCGGGTGCCTCCTGGGACGGGGGCGGGGGCGCGGTCGGCGGCTCGGTCTGCCCGCCGCCGTTCGCACCGCCGCCACTGCCACTGCCACTGCCTCCGCCGGTTCCGGCCCCACCACCGCCGCCTGCGCCGGGCCTCGTCGGTTCCGACGGCCGGACGGCCGGCGCCGATTCCGCCGCGGGCGCCGAGACGGAAGGGGACGCGCTCGGCGAGGGACTCGCGCCAGACGCCGACGGCGTGGGACGGGCGGAAACCGGCAGCGACGGCGGAGCCGACGGTGCCCGCCACGACTCGTCCCGCCCGTCCTGGTCCGGTGAGCCGCATCCGGCGAGCACGCACACCGCCGCCAGCACCACCGCGCGTCGGCCCCTGCCCCTGCCCGGTAACCCGCTCATGGCAAGGATGATCGCGTCCGGCACCGAGAGGGCGCACTGCTTCCGCGGATTTCCCATGGACCTGTGACACTGGAACCCATGTCCATCCATGAAAACCTGCTGGGGGGCCCAGCCCCGACCCACCTGCCCGACGACCCCGAGCCGCGCGAGCTGCTCGCGGCCGGGACGGCACCGGCGGACGTCGCCGCCAAGTACCCGACCTCCTCGCTCGCCTGGGCACGTCTCGCCGACGACGCCTTCGAGGGCGGCCGTGTCGTGGAGTCCTACGCCTACGCCCGCACCGGCTACCACCGGGGCCTCGACGCACTGCGCCGCAGCGGCTGGAAGGGCCACGGCCCCGTGCCGTGGGAGCACGAGCCGAACCGCGGCTTCCTGCGCGCGCTGCACGCCCTGGCCCGCGCCGCGCAGTCGATCGGCGAGCAGGAGGAGTACGAGCGCTGCTCGACGTTCCTGCGCGACTCCTCCGAGACGGCAGCCGAAACGCTGAGCTGACCGGCCTCGACCGGCCCAACCCGCCTGCGGTCGAAGGCGGTTGACGCCGAGTCGGATGAACCGATGGCCCGTACCCCCCGTCTGTAAGGGGGGTGCGGGCCTTTCGTCCGTCACCACCCACACGATGGGCGAACCTGGGGGACCTCTTGGGCAGCGGCAGCAGTACCGGCAACGGCAACCCCACCCACCGAGCACGCGGCCGGAGCCGGAACCGCCGAAGACGAGCGGCCCGAAGACCCCTTGCCCGCATACTCCTGCCGGGCGCGGCCCTCTCCGCCATCGCACTGGGCGCCGGCGCCGCCGTCGCCCACTTCGACGCCCTGCCCGACGGGCGCCCCAGGGCCGGAGGAGGCGCGCGAACCCCGGCCGGCTCCCTGTCGCCCGAACCGGACGAGACGCCCCAGGACACCGACACCGGTGGCCCGGACTCCGACCGCAGCCGCCCGGCGGACCCGTCGGTCCGGCCGTCGTCGCCCGCACGGCCGAAGAAGCCCGCGCCGAAACCCGAGCCGGTCACCCCGCCGTCGCAGAAGCAGGTCACCCCCTCGGAGGTCCCTGTCTCCGGCCCCGGGACGTTCACCGCCGCCCGCTCCGCCGGCAGCCCCGTCGGCACGGGCCCGCTGCGCCGCTACCGCGTCCAGGTCGAGAACGGCATCGCCGTCTCCGCCACCGACGCAGCCGCCGAGATCGAGCGGATTCTCGCCCACCCGCAGAGCTGGGCCGCGCACGGCCGGGGCTCGTTCCAGCTCGTCGCCGACGACGCGGACTTCGTCATCCGGATCGCCACCCCGGCCACCGCCGACCGGCTCTGCGGCAAGCAGGGCCTCGACACCGGGGGCGAGCTGAACTGCGAGACGGCGGACGGCGTCGTGGTCAATCTGCGCCGCTGGATGCTGGGCTCGCCGACCTTCGCCGGGACGGCCGCCGAGTACCGGCATCTGATCATCAACCACGAGGTCGGGCACGAGATCGGCATCCGCAAGCACATGGGCTGTCCGGGCGACGGCGAGCCCGCGCCGGTGATGATGCAGCAGATCAAGGGGCTCGACGGCTGCCGGTCGAATGCCTGGCCCTACGACGGGAGCGGGACGTATCTCACCGGCCCGGTGATCGATTGACCCTGTGCTTATGATGCGGGTGGGGACCGGGGCTCCCATGCCAACAGGAAGGGGCGGACCGCTACCCGGACACGTCGAGGAGACAGCGATGTCACATGACGCGACCCCGAACCTGGATTTCGCGGGTACCACTCCGTACGAGGACTACGTCCAGGCGGACGTCCTGACCCATCTCCAGCATCCGCTCTCGGAGGACCCGGGAGAGATGGTCTTCCTGGTCACCACCCAGGTGATGGAGCTGTGGTTCACCGTCATCGTCCACGAGTGGGAGACGGCGACCCGTGCCCTGCGCGAGGACCGGGTGCAGGTGGCGATGGACGCGCTGAAGCGGTCGGTGCGCGAGCTGGAGGCGCTGAACGACTCGTGGAAGCCGCTCGGTCAGCTCACCCCCGCACAGTTCAACTCCTACCGCAGCGCCCTCGGCGAGGGCTCGGGCTTCCAGTCGGCGATGTACCGGCGGATGGAGTTCCTGCTCGGGGACAAGTCGGCGTCGATGCTGGTGCCCCACCGGGGCGCCCCGCGGGTGTACGCCGAGCTGGAGAAGGCGCTGCACGAGCCGAGCCTGTACGACGAGGTGCTGCGGCTGCTCGCGCGGCGCGGTCTGGCGGTGCCCGAGGCGGTGCTGCGGCGTGATCTGTCCGAGAAGTACGAGCCGTCGCCCGAGGTCGAGCAGGTCTGGGCCCAGGTGTACGGCGGGCAGGACATCGGCGAGCCGGACAGCGAGCTGGTGCGGCTGGCCGAGGCGTTGACCGATGTCGGCGAGCTCGTGTGGCGCTGGCGCAACGACCACCTGGTGGCGACGCGGCGGGCCATGGGCTCCAAGACCGGCACCGGCGGTTCCGCGGGCGTGGCCTGGCTGGAGAAGCGGGCCCGCAAGAACGTCTTCCCGGAGCTGTGGACGGCGCGCAGCCATGTCTGAGTCGCTGGCCGTACAGGCCGCGGCGCTGGACGCCGCAGACGAACTGGCCGGTCTGCGCAAGCTGTTCGCCCTCGACGAGGGCGTCTACCTCGACGGCAACTCGCTGGGTGCGCTGCCGGCCCATGTGCCGGAGCGGGTCGCCGATGTCGTGCAGCGGCAGTGGGGCGAGCTGCGCATACGTTCCTGGGACGAGAGCGGCTGGTGGACGGCGCCGGAACGCATCGGCGACCGGATAGCACCGCTGGTGGGTGCCGCGCCGGGGCAGATCGTCGTCGGCGACTCCACGAGCGTCAATGTGTTCAAGGCGGTGGTGGGCGCGGTCCGGCTCGTCGACGACCCCGCCCGTACGGACATCGTGGTCGACGCCACGACGTTCCCGACGGACGGCTACATCGCCGAGTCGGCGGCCCGGATGACCGGCCGGCGGCTTGTGCCCGTCGATCCGGCCGATCTGCTGTCCGTACTCGGCCCCACGACCGCTGTCGCGCTGGTCAACCATGTCGACTACCGCACCGGCCGGTTGCACGACCTGCCCTCGCTGACCGCGGCGATCCACGACGCGGGCGCGCTCGCGGCCTGGGACCTGTGCCACAGCGCGGGCGCGCTGCCCGTCGGACTCGACGCCAACGGCGTGGACCTGGCGGTCGGCTGCACCTACAAGTACCTGAACGGCGGCCCGGGTTCACCGGCGTATCTGTACGTCGCCGAACGCCATCAGGGGGCCTTCGACTCCCCGCTGCCGGGCTGGACCTCGCACGCGGACCCGTTCGCCATGACCCGTGAGTTCACGGCGGCCGACGGCGCGATCCGGGGCCGGGTCGGGACGCCCGACATCCTCTCCATGCTGGCTCTGGAGGCGGCGCTGGAGGTCTGGGACGGGGTGTCGATCGACTCCGTACGGGCGAAGAGCCTGGCGCTCACGGACTTCTTCCTGGAGTGCGTCGAGGCGTATGTGCCCGAGGGCAGGGTCACCTCCCTGACGCCGGCCGGTCATGCCGCGCGCGGCAGCCAGATCGCGCTGCGGTGCGACGACGCCCCGGCCGTGATGGAGAAGCTGATCTCCCGCGGAGTCGTCGGGGATCTGCGCAGGCCGGATGTGCTGCGCTTCGGCTTCACGCCGCTGTATGTGGGCTTCGCGGACGCGGAGCGGGCGGCGTCGGTGCTGGCGGAGATCCTGGCCGGCTGAGGTACGGGCGCCGCCGCCGGACGGGAGTGTTCATCCCTTCGGCGGGGGCGCCCGTCCCGCACGGGATCCGTGGGATCGGCGAGCCGCGCGGGACTGGTAGCGTCCCGCTGATCAGACCAGGTGATCAGACCAGGTGATCAGCTCAGGTGACCAGGTCAATTCCGCGACCGCTTCGGAAGGTTGGTACCCATGCCGGACCCCGCCGCCCGTGACGCCGCCGAGGAGGAGTCGGCCTTCTCGCATCCCGCCGTCGCCCCGGACGCCACCGTCGCGTACGGCGACCACCCCGATCAGGTCGTGGACTTCTACGCGCCCCGGGGCGGGGTCGCGGCCGCGCCGCTCGTCGTGCTGCTGCACGGAGGCGCGTGGCGCTCGCCGTACGACCGCATGCATGTGACGCCCTTCGCGGACTTCCTGGCCCGGCGCGGGCTCGCCGTCGCCAATGTCGAGTACCGGCGCGGCCGGGAGATTCCGCAGCAGCGCGGCACCGGCCCGCTCGCCGGACGCTGGCCGGAGACCTTCGACGATGTCGCGGCCGTGCTGGACGCCCTGCCGGACCTCGCCCGCAAGGCGCTGCCGCAGGCGGACGTCCGGCGCACGGTGCTGACCGGGCACTCCGCCGGCGGGCACCTCGCCCTGTGGGCCTCGGCCCGGCATGTGCTGCCCGTCGGCTCACCCTGGCGGCTGCCCGCACCGCCCGCGCTGCGCGGTGTGGTGGCGCTCGCGCCGATCGCGGATCTCACCCAGGCCGTCGAGCTCGGTGTGTGCGATGGCGCGGTCCGCCAACTCCTGGGCGGCGACGAGGAGTTCGATGCACGCAGTGCGCACGCCGACCCCGCGGTACTGCTGCCGACCGGCATCGCCACGACCGTGGTGCAGGGGCGTACCGACACCACCGTTCCGTACTCGGTGGTGGAGGCGTACGTCGACGCCGCGGCGAAGGCCGGGGAAACCGTCGGGCTGACGCTGCTGGAGGAGGTCGGCCACTTCCCCCTCATCGACCCGGCCGCGGACGCGTGCGCGGTCGCCGCCGAGGAGATCGCCCAACTGGCCTGGTAGACAGAAGGACTTGCGGACAGAAGCTGACCGCAAGCCTTTCTACGGTGTTCCCATGACGAATCTCGTGACCGGAGCAACCGGAACTGTCGGCCGCCAGGTGGTCGCGGAGCTCCTCCGCCGTGGACACGCTGTCCGTGCCCTGACCCGTGACCCCGCCAAGGCGGACTTCCCCGCGGGCGTGGAGGTCGTGCAGGGCGACCTCTCCGACCCCGAGTCCCTCGCCGGCGCCCTGGAGGGCGTGACGGGTCTGCATCTGATCACCTTCGGCGGCCCGTACTTCGCCCCGCTGGAGTCCGCACCCCGCATCCTGGAGCTCGCCCGTGAAGCGGGTGTCCGCCGCATCACCGTGCTGCACGGCGGTGGCCCGAGCCCGCTGGAGGACGCCGTGCGGGCCGGGGGCGGCTTCGCCTGGACCGTGATCATGCCCGTGGAGTTCATGGCGAACGCCCTGGAGTGGGCGGACGGCATCCGCGGCGACGACACCGTGCGCGAGCCGTTCGTCGACCGGCTCAGCGCCATGGTCCACGAGGCGGACATCGGCGCGGTCACGGCTGTCGCGCTCACCGAGGAGGGGCACGGCGGCCAGGAGTACGTGGTCACCGGACCGCAGGTGCTGACGCTCGAGGACAAGACGGACACCCTGGCCGCCGCGCGCGGCCGGAAGATCCGGCTGGTGCAGCTCACCGAGGAGGAGGCCACGGCCCAGTGGCGTGAAGGGGGCATGCCGCAGGACGTGATCGGCTTCCTGCTGGAGGCGTACGGGAACACCCCGCTGGTGGGGAAGACCGTGGCCGACACGGTCGAGAAGGTCACCGGACGGCCGGCGCGCACCTTCGCCGAGTGGGCCGAGGAGCACGCGGACGCGTTCCGCGTGTGACGCGGTGACCCGAGCGGCACGAGCCGCGCCGGGGCGGGCGGGGCACTCCCCGCCCGCCCCCGCATCCGTCCGGTCACTGACCGTCGACGGACCCCCGCCCCACCAGGTAGTACTCAGGAGGGATGCCACAGGATCCATACCGATGCTGACGACCCGGTCGTCCGTTCCGCTTACCTTTCATACGTGACCGAGAAGACCCACAGCCCCGAGTACCGCCTGGCCCAGGGGGCGATCAGCGGCCTCCGCCAGGATCTCTTCCACGAGCCGTTCGCCTATCGCCCGCTGCCGCCGCTGCGGCCGGACGGGCCACTGGTCCGCCGTCTGCCGGGGGAGCGCATACGCAGGGCAGCCGTGTGGCTGCCGCACGGCATCGTGCTCTTCGTCGCCTTCTGCGTGATGCTGTCCGCCGGTGCCACGGGCAACGGTGACTTCAACACCCTGCTGTTCGCGATCGTCCCGACCGGCGCGGTGGCCATGACGCTGATCAGGCCGGTCGGCGCCTGGTGGGTGTCGATCGTGAGCACACCGTTCGTGAGCGTGCTGGGCGGCTCCTGGGACGACTGGCCCTGGTCGGTCAGCGGCTTCTTGTCCCACCTGACCGTGATGATCGTGGTCGCCATGCGGACCCGGCCGCGCACGGCGGGCTGGATGTGGGTCATCACCGCGGCGTACGCCGTCTTCGCCGACACCTTCCTCAGCCGCGGCTACGGCTCCGACGCCCCGGGGATGCTCTTCACCTCGGCGGTCTGCCTGCTGGTCGTCAGCATGCTCCTGATCCGCCGCGACGCGAACCAGGAGGTCGCGGCCCAGCAGACCGTCACCGCCGTCGAGCGGGACAAGCGCACGCTGCTGGAGGAGCGCACCACCATCGCCCGCGAGCTGCACGACGTCGTCGCCCACCACATGTCGGTCGTCGCGATCCAGGCCGAGGCCGCGCCCTACCGGGTGGAGAACCCGCCCGAGGAGCTGGAGCGCGCGTTCGTCACGATCCGCGAGAACGCGGTGGCCGCGCTGACCGAGTTGCGCCGCATCCTCGGAGTCGTACGCGCCGAGGACTACCAGGCCCCGGACGCGCCGCAGCCGGTGCTCGCCGACCTCGACAACCTGCTCGCCAACGTCCGCGAAGCCGGACTGGAGGCGGAGAAGACGATCACCGGTGCGGTACGGCCGCTGCCGCAGGGCGTCGAACTGTCGGCGTACCGGATCATCCAGGAAGCCCTCAGCAACGCGCTGCGGCACGCCCCCGGCGCGTCCGCACGGGTGGAGGTCTCCTATGTGCTCGGCGGCCTCGGCCTGCGCATCGTGAACACCCCGCCCCAGGGTCTGGTGAAGCCGTCGCCCGGCGCGGGTCACGGCATCACCGGCATGCGGGAGCGTGTGACGATGCTGAACGGCGAGATGACCAACGAGCCCACCCACGACGGTGGCTACGAGGTCACCGCCTTCATTCCCGTACCCGCCGCCGAGCCCGTGCAGGCCACCGAGGAGCAGTCATGACCATCCGGGTCCTTGTCGTCGACGACCAGGTCATGGTGCGCGAGGGCTTCTCGGTCCTGCTGAACGCGATGCCGGACATCGAGGTCATCGGGGAGGCGGTGAACGGCCGCGAGGCGGTCTCCAAGGTCGCCGAGCTCGCGCCCGACGTGGTCCTCATGGACATCCGTATGCCGGAGCTCAACGGCATCGAGGCGACGCGCGAGATCGTCGCCGTGCACAGCGAGTCGAAGGTGCTGGTCCTGACGACCTTCGACCTGGACGAGTACGTGTACCAGGCGCTGCGGGCCGGGGCGTCCGGCTTCCTGCTCAAGGACGCCTCCGCGCGTCAGCTGGCGGACGGTGTGCGGGTGGTGGCGGCCGGCGAGGCACTGCTGGCACCGACGGTGACGCGCAGGCTGATCACCGAGTTCTCCAAACTGTCCCAGACCCCGAAGGCACCGGCGCTGTCCCAGGTCGGCGAGCTCACCGAGCGCGAGACCGAGGTGCTGGTGCTGATCGCGCAGGGCCTGTCGAACGCGGAGATCGCCTCGCATCTGGTGGTCGCCGAGTCCACGATCAAGACGCATGTCAGCCGGGTGCTGGTGAAGCTGGGGCTGCGGGACCGGACGCAGGCGGCGGTGTTCGCGTACGAGGCGAGGCTGGTCACGCCCGCGTAGCCGGGCTAGCGTCCGTGCATGGACGCTGTCTTCGAACCCTGGTCACCCGGCTTCGTCGCCGACCCCTATCCCGCCTTCGAGGGGCTGCGGGCCGGGGGTCGTGTGCACTGGTTCGAGCCGACGCGGCAGTGGCTCGTGCCGCACCACGCCGATGTGTCGGCGCTGCTGCGGGACAGGCGGCTCGGGCGCACCTATCTGCACCGGTTCACGCACGAGGAGTTCGGGCGCACGGCCCCGCCTGCGGCCCACGAGCCGTTCCACACGCTCAACGACCACGGGCTGCTGGACCTGGAGGCGCCGGACCACACGCGGATCCGGCGGCTGGTGACGAAGGCGTTCACCCCGCGGACCGTGGCCGGCCTCGAACCGACCGTGCGGCGCCTGGCCGCGGAGCTCGTCGCGAAGCTGAAGAAGGCCGGCGGCGGCGATCTGCTGGCCGAGGTCGCCGAGCCGCTGCCGGTGGCCGTGATCGCCGAGATGCTGGGCATCCCGGAGCCGGACCGGGCCCTGCTGCGGCCGTGGTCGGCGGACATCTGCGGGATGTACGAGCTGACCCCGTCCGAGGAGACGGCGGCGCGGGCGGTCCGGGCGTCGCTGGAGTTCTCGGCGTATCTGCGGGAGCTGATCGCCGCGCGGCGCAAGGAGCCGGGTGACGACCTGATCTCGGCGCTGATCGCCGCGTACGAGGAGGGGGACCGGCTCACCGAGCAGGAGATGATCTCCACCTGCGTGCTCCTGCTGAACGCGGGTCACGAGGCGACGGTCAACACCACGGCGAACGGCTGGTGGACGCTGTTCCGGCACCCCGAGCAGCTGGCCGCGCTGCGCGCGGACCACTCGCTGCTGTCCACAGCTGTGGAGGAGCTGATGCGGTACGACACACCACTGCAGTTGTTCGAGCGCTGGGTGCTCGACGACATCGAGATCGGCGGCACCGTGATCCCGCGGGGCGCGGAACTGGCGCTGCTGTTCGGATCGGCGAACCGTGACCCCGAGGTGTTCGCGTCCCCGGACACGCTGGACCTCGCCCGCACGGAGAACCCGCACGTCAGCTTTGGCGCGGGCATCCACTACTGCCTGGGCGCTCCGCTGGCCCGGATCGAACTGACGGCGTCGTTCGGCGAGTTGCTGCGTGAGGCGCCGGGGCTGAGGCTGGTGGCGGAGCCGGAGTGGAAGCCGGGGTTCGTGATCAGGGGGGTGCGGGAGCTGCGGGTGGAGCTCTGACGATCCCCACCCCGCCCCTTCCCCTGGCCTGCGGCAGGCCCCTTCGGCCTCCTCAGTTCTGCAGGTCCCGCCGCCTCAGGCCCACCAGTCCCGCGGCCGTGAACACCCCGGTGAGGCCGAGCAGGACGAACACCGTCCCCCACGCCACGTCGCCCCCCGGCAGCTTCGCCAGGTGCTCGAACGGCGACAGCTTCATCACCGCATCCGGGAGGTTCAGCGCCGCTCCCACCCAGCCGAGCGCCAGCGACAGGCCCGCGTAGGCCCAGCCCAGCACCGCGGCCCGCGGGAGCACTCCGTAGGCCAGGACCGCCACGGCGCCGAGCAGCCACACCGCCGTCACCTGCATGAGGCAGGCGCCCAGGAGCGGGCCGAAGCCCCTGCCGTGGCCGAGGGCGAGGCCGAGCCCGCCGAGCAGCATGATCACCACGGCGCCGCCGAAGGCCACCAGGAGGTGGCCCGCTGCCCACCGCACCCGGCCGACAGCCGCCGCGAGGACGGGTTCGGCGCGCTGTGAGGTCTCCTCGCCGTTCAGCCGGAGCACCGACTGCACGACGTACAGCGCGGCGACCATGCCGAGCAGCCCCACCATCGCGGCGAGGAAGGAGTCGGTGACCCCGGACTGCCCGCCCATCCGCTCGAGCATCTCCCGGGTCCGCTCGTTGTCGCCGACGAGATCGGCCGCGCCTTCCGCCATCCCGCCGAACATCAGCCCGGTGAGCAGAAGGCCGGTGCCCCAGCCGACGAGGCTGCCGCGCTGCAGGCGCCAGGCGAGACCGGACGCGGTCGCCAGGCGTCCCTCGGCGGGACCGGGCCTGGCCGGCATGAAGCTCATGCCGATGTCGCGCCGCCCGGCGAGGTCGTACGCGATCGCGCCCTGCGCCACGACGGCTCCGGCGAACAGGAGCACCACCCACCAGCGTTCGGACGCGAACGGCCGCAGGTTCTCCGCCCAGCCGATGGGGGAGAGCCAGGTGAGTACGTGCGACCCGTCGTCGACGGCCGCGTCACCGGCGGACCGCAGGGCGAACGCCGCGCCGAGCACCGCAGCGGTGAGGCCCTTGGCGAGCCGTGCGGTCTCGGTGAGCTGCGCGACGACCGCGGCGGTCGTGGCGAAGACCATGCCCACACCGCCGATGGCGATGCCGAGCGCGAGCGCTCCGCCGGCACCCTCGCCGGCCAGTCCGGCGGTGACGAGCAGCGCGAGCGCCGCATTGGCGAGCAGGGCCACCAGCAGTGCCGACGTCAGGGGCGCGCGGCGGCCCACCATGGCGGCGGACAGCATCTCCTGCCGGCCGGTCTCCTCCTCCTCGCGGGTGTGCCGGACCACGATCAGCAGGCTCATGATCGCGGCGAACGCGGTCATGAAGACGATGTACCGCCAGGCCACGAGGGAGCCGAGCGAGTCGTCGAAGACCGGCCCGTACAGGGAGCGCAGCGAGCTGTTGGCGGCCATCGTGTCGAGCACGTCGGCCCGCTTGGCGGGGGTGTCGTAGAGGGTGCCGAGCGAACCCGCGGCGCTCGCGGTCGTCCCGCCGATCGCCAGGACCCACAGCGGCATCATCACGCGGTCGCGGCGCAGGGCGAGCCGGAGGAGTGCGCCGGTGCCCGCGAGGGGCCGGGTGCCGCCGGTGCGCCGCAGGACTCCGGCTTCCGCCATCGCGGTCATCGCGCCATCGCCTCTTCGGGGGCGTAGTGGCGGAGGAACAACTCCTCCAGGGTGGGCGGAGTGCTGGTCAGCGAGCGCACGCCCGACTCGGTGAGCGAGCGCAGCACCGCGTCCAGCTTGTCGGTGTCGACCTGGAGCCGGACCCTGCTGCCCTGGACGTCGAGGTCGTGCACACCGGGCAGCCGGGCGAGTCCGTCGGGCGCGCCCGCGAGCTCCGCGATCACGCTCGTACGCGTGAGATGCCGCAGGTCGGCGAGCGATCCGGTCTCGACCGTCTGCCCCTTGCGGATGATGCTGACGCGGTCGCAGAGCGACTCCACCTCGCTGAGGATGTGCGAGGACAGGAGGACGGTGCGGCCACGGGCGCGCTCCTCCTCCACGCAGCTCTGGAACACGCCCTCCATCAGCGGGTCGAGCCCGGAGGTCGGCTCGTCGAGGATCAGCAGGTCCACGTCCGACGCGAAGGCGGCGACCAGGGCGACCTTCTGGCGGTTGCCCTTGGAGTAGGTGAGTCCCTTTTTGGTGGGGTCGAGTTCGAACCGCTCCACGAGGTCGGCCCGGCGGGCCCTGTCGAGGCCGCCGCGGAGCCGGCCGTAGAGGTCGATGACCTCGCCGCCGGACAGGTTGCGCCACAGGGTCACATCGCCGGGTACGTACGCGATGCGACGGTGCAGCTCGACCGCGTCGCTCCACGGGTCCCTGCCGAGGAGCCGGGCCGCGCCGGAGTCGGCGCGCAGCAGCCCGAGGAGGACCCGGATGGTGGTGGACTTGCCGGCTCCGTTCGGGCCGAGGAAGCCGTGGACCTCGCCGGTCTCGACGGTGAGGTCGAGGCCGTCCAGCGCGTGTGTACGGCCGAACGCCTTGTGCAGGCCGGAAACGTCAACGGCGGGGTTTGCCTTCGTCATGTTTCAGAACGTACGCTGCTTTCACAAACTTGTGAAGTTAAGGAACCGTATAAACTGACGCTGCTGGTTGTGCGAGAGGGGACGATGAGGTCATGAGCGGCGAACAGCACCGACGGCCGGGCGGACGACGAGGCCGTCTCGCGCTTCGTGGAGCGATTCGCGGCGGAGCTGACCGAGGCGGGCATGCAGCGGATGGCCTCCCGGGTCTTCGCCGCGCTGCTGTCCTCGGAGAAGGGCAGCATGACCTCGGCCGAGCTGGCGGAGCAGCTGCAGATCAGCCCCGCGGCGGTGTCGGGTGCCGTGCGCTACCTCAGCCAGGTCGACATGGTCAGTCGCGAGCGCGATCCGGGCTCACGACGCGACCGCTACGTCCTGCACAACGAGCTCTGGTACGAGACCTTCACCCGCCGCGACCAGCTGCTGAACCGCTGGGAGAAGGCCCTGCGGGACGGCGCGGCCACGCTGGGCCCGGAGACGGCGGCGGGCGCGCGCGTCACGCACACCGCGGAGTTCTTCGGCTTCCTGCAGCAGGAACTGGAGGGAATGATGGACCGCTGGCGTACCTACCGGGAGGAACACGGCATCCCGGAGCCGTAGCCCCGGGAGGCCCGGTCAGGCCGGCAGCGTCAGGCCCCACGCCCCCGGTCGCAGTGTCCAGGTGCGTGTGCGGACCGGACCGGTGACCTGCGTGTCCGCGCGGTAGCGGAAGTCCGGGCCCGAGACCGTCACCGTCAAGGCCTTCGCCGTCAGCGGGTCCGCCGCGGACGAGGCGCGGACCATGACCTCCGCCCGCCCGCCACCCGTGCGGACCGTCACCGTCTCCACCTGGCGGTCCAGATCGGACAGCAGCACGCCGTCCGCCTCCACCCGCAGCCGGTGGGTGCGCACCACGGCGCTCGGGGCGGGCTGGACCAGCGTGCGCACCAGCGAGCGGCACGCGTCCCACACCGACGCGCCGTTCGTCCCGTTGACCGCCGCCGGGGCCACGGCCGGGATCGACAGATCGCCCAGCACGACGCCGTCGCTCTCGTCGACCAGCAGGTCCAGCCGGCGTACGGACCCCTCCAGCACCGCGCGCGCGGCCGCGACCGGGTTGCGCGGCACACCCAGCGAGTGCGCCAGCTCCACCGCGGGGCCGACCGGGACCAGCGACAGGGCGCCGTCGCCCAGCCATCTGTCCCGGTGCAGCAGCGCCACCGCGCGCAGCAGAGTCCGGTCGTCACCGATCACCACGGGCCGCCGTGAGCCCCTGCGGGCCAGCGCCCGCGCAAATTCCTCGGGCCCCTCCGGAAGACAGATTTTCGCCTCCGACCCGCCGCACAGTACATCCTTCGCGATCCGCACGGACTCGCCGTCAGTTCGGCGGGCGACCGGGTCGATGACC
Organism: uncultured Actinomycetota bacterium; assembly: GCA_963836215.1. Classification (GTDB taxonomy): domain Bacteria; phylum Actinomycetota; class Actinomycetes; order Streptomycetales; family Streptomycetaceae; genus Streptomyces. Next base: position 832,673 of record CAWIIU010000004.1, on the reverse strand, counting down.
ACCAGCAGCTGGTCGTGAGCCGACACCTCGGTCCTTCCTCGGGTAGCATCTTTGTGCAAGAGCCCCTTGCGCTATTGCGCCAGGGGCTTCGTCTATTCCGGGGCAACAGGTCCGCAGAGTCAGGCACGGCACACGCCCCCTGACCTTGGACATGCCCCGCCCGGAAGGGGTGTACGCCTGTGCCCGCACTTGTGCTGCTCGGTGCTCAGTGGGGTGACGAGGGCAAGGGAAAGGCCACCGACCTGCTCGGTGGATCAGTGGATTATGTAGTGCGTTACCAGGGTGGCAACAACGCCGGCCACACGGTTGTCGTCGGCGACCAGAAGTATGCGCTGCATCTCCTCCCTTCCGGAATCCTCTCGCCGGGGTGCACCCCGGTCATCGGCAACGGAGTCGTCGTCGACCCGGCCGTCCTGCTCTCCGAGCTGAGCGGGCTGAACGATCGAGGCGTGGACACGTCCAAGCTGCTGATCAGCGGTAACGCTCACCTGATCACTCCGTACAACGTCACCGTCGACAAGGTGACGGAACGGTTCCTCGGTAAGCGCAAGATCGGTACCACCGGCCGCGGCATCGGCCCGACCTACGCCGACAAGATCAACCGCACCGGCATCCGCGTCCAGGACCTCTACGACGAGTCGATCCTGGAGCAGAAGGTCGAGGCGGCGCTGGAGTCCAAGAACCAGCTGCTCGCGAAGGTCTTCAACCGGCGTGCCATCGAGCCGGCCAAGATCGTCGAGGAGATGCTCCAGTACGCGGACCAGCTCAGGCCGTATGTCGCGGACACCACGCTGATCCTGAACGACGCCATCGACCAGGGGAAGGTCGTCCTCTTCGAGGGCGGTCAGGGCACGCTCCTCGACGTCGACCACGGCACGTACCCCTTCGTCACCTCCTCGAACCCGACCGCGGGCGGCGCCTGCACGGGTGCGGGCGTGGGCCCGACGAAGATCAGCCGCGTCATCGGCATCCTCAAGGCGTACACCACCCGCGTCGGCGCGGGCCCGTTCCCGACCGAGCTGCTCGACGAGGACGGCGAGGCGCTGCGCCGCATCGGCGGCGAGCGCGGTGTGACCACCGGCCGTGACCGCCGCTGCGGCTGGTTCGACGCGGTGATCGCGCGATACGCGACCCGGGTCAACGGTCTGACGGACTTCTTCCTCACCAAGCTGGACGTGCTCACCGGCTGGGAGCAGATCCCGGTCTGTGTGGCGTACGAGATCGACGGCAAGCGGGTCGAGGAACTGCCGTACTCGCAGACGGACTTCCACCACGCGAAGCCGATCTACGAGATGCTGCCGGGCTGGTCCGAGGACATCACCAAGGCCAAGACCTTCGACGACCTGCCGAAGAACGCGCAGGACTACGTCAAGGCGCTGGAGGAGATGTCGGGCGCGCCGATCTCCGCCATCGGTGTCGGTCCGGGCCGGACCGAGACGATCGAGATCAACTCGTTCCTGTAGGACACGCGGGACCTGCGGGCCGCGGCGGCGTCGGTGTTCCGAGCGCCTCCGCGGCCCGTCCCGTTCCGGACTCCCGCCCCTGTTTCGCGACAGAGGCGAGGGCCTTCGAGCGGAAGGGCCTCAGCCCGTCTTCGTGTACGTCAGCGGCGCGCCGCCCGAACCCACCAGTTCGCGCACGATCGTGCCGTCGCTCAGCACCAGCCGGCTCCACTGGCCCGGGGAGCACTTCGTCCGGTCGCCGAACGTGACGTCCGTGGGGCCGAGTTCGAGCGGCGGGCCCGGGGCGCGGAGGGTGGCCGACCAGCGGCAGTCGTAGTTCGGCCCGGTGCCCGAGAGGGTCATGACCTGCTCGCCCGTGGCGCCCTGGGTGATCGTCATGGTGCGGGTGTTGGAGCCGTCCGCGGTGTCGAAGGATGCGCGCCAGGTGCCCAGATAGTCCTGGGGGATGCCCTCGTCGGGGGAGTCCGAGGAAGGCGGCGCGTTCTCCTCGGACGGTGTCGGCGAGCCCGGTTCGGCAGGTGACGAGGACGTCGGACCCGGCTTCGGGTCGGTGGCCGTCTTCTTCTTGCCGTCGTCGCCCATGAAGGCGTACACCGCACCACCCGCGCCGACCGCGACGATCAGCGCGACCGCGATGAGCGCGGCGGTCCCGCGGTTGCCGCCGCCGGACGCGGGCTGCTGCGGGGCGAGGACATAGGGCGGCGGGGTCGGCTGGTACGGCGGGGTGTGCTGGGGCACGGGGTGCTGCTGCGGATAGCCGTACGCCGGATGCGGCGGGGCGGGCAGTGGTGCGGGCGTCGGCGCCGGCGGAAGCGCCCGCGGCTGCGGTCTCGCGGTCACCGTCGGCGGGTGCGCGGCAGGCGCCGGGTCCTTCGGCTGCTCCACCTCCAGCAACTGCACGGCGTGGCGCCCGAGTTGGGCGACCAGTGCGCCCGGCAGCCAGGGCTCGTCGGTCGCGTCCGTGACCGTGCGCTCCAAGATGTCGTCGAGCGTCGGCCGCGCCACGGGGTCCTTGTCCAGACACTCCCGTACGAGATCGGCGAGGCTCTCGGGAACGCCCTCCAGGTCCGGCTCCTCCTGCGCGATCCGGAACATCAGCGCGTGCACGCCGCTGTCGGCCGAGCCGAACGGAAGCTTGCCGGTCGATGCGTAGGCGAGGACCGAGCCCAGGCAGAAGATGTCGCACGCCGCCGTGACGCGGTCGCCGCGTACCTGCTCGGGTGCCATGAAACCGGGCGAGCCGACGAGGGCGCCGGTGCGGGTGAGACCGCCGTCGGTGACGGTCTCCAGCGCCCGGGCTATGCCGAAGTCGATGACGCGCGGCCCGTCGATGGTGATCAGGATGTTGGACGGCTTGAGATCGCGGTGGATGAGATCCGCGCCGTGGATGCTGCGCAGCGCGTGCGCGAGGCCGGCGGCGAGGATGCGGACCGAGCGCTCGGGGAGCGGACGGCCGCCGCCGGAGACGACCGAGTGCAGCGAGGGTCCCGCGACATAGCCGGTGGCGACCCACGGCACCGGCGCCTCGGTGTCGGCGTCGAGAACCGGTGCCGTCCACTCGCCGCCGACCCGCAGTGCCGCGCGCACCTCCTGGCGGAAGCGGTTGCGGAACTCCTCCTGTTCGGCGAGCTCGTGGCGTACGAGTTTGACGGCGACCGTGCGGCCGCGGTCGTTGCGCGCGAGATACACCTGGCCCATGCCGCCCGCGCCGAGCCGCGCGAGCAGCCGGTACTCACCGATGTGCTGCGGATCCCCTGGTGCCAGCTGGTCCATCGCCGCGCGCCTCCCCCGACGTCTGCTGTTCGACGGACCGAGAATAGTCGGGCCCGCCCGGCGGCATAGCGGTCTGGATCTGACCTCATTGCCGCCTACGGTCGGTCTCACGCAAGCGCCCCGAGCCCAACCACGTACGCGAGGAGACTGTCATGGCCGTCAAGCCGGTTCCCGAGGGCTGCACCAGCGTCACGCCGTGGATCATCGGTCAGGACACGGCAGGAGTCATCGAGTTCCTGAAGGCCGCGTTCGGTGCGGTGGAACTCGGGCGGATGGCCGACGAGAACGGCCGTATCGGGCACGCCGAGGTGCGCATCGGCGACTCCGTCGTGATGCTCTTCGACGCGCCGCGCACCGACTGGCCGCCGACGCCCGCCTTTCTGCGGCTGTACGTCGAGGACGCGGACGCCGTGCACCGCAAGGCGGTTGAGGCGGGCGGTCAGTCGGTGACGGAGGTGACGCATCTGTTCTTCGGCGACCGGGTGGGCCGGGTCCGCGACCCGTTCGGGAACCTCTACTGGATCCAGACGCACATCGAGGACGTGAGCGAGGAGGAGAGGGCCGCGCGGCTCGGCGACCCCGTCTTCACCGAGGCGATGGACTACGTCACGAGCGCGGAGTTCTTCCCGGGGGCTCACTGACGCTCGCCGGCGGCAGGCTGTCGAGGGCCTTCGACAGCTGCTCCAGCACCCTGACCGTCTCGGCGAACTGATCGGGGCCGAGGGCGGCGGCGAGACGGCCCGCGAGCTCCGCGTGGCCGGGGCCGATCCGGGCGATCGCCGCCCGGCCCTCGTCCGTCGGGCACACCAGCTTGGCGCGGCGGTGCGCGGGGTTGGGCTCGTAGACCGCCAGCCCCTTCTCGACGAGAAGGTCGGCGATCCGCTGCACGCTCTGCCGGGTGATGCCCATGTCACGGGCGATCCCGGCGACCGGCTGCGGAACGCGCACCACGGCGCCCAGCACCTGCCACCAGGCCGCGGTCAGTCCGACCCGCTTCGCCAACTCGTCGGAGACGGTGAGGAACTGGCCGTTGAGCCGGAAGACGCCGAGCGCGGTGCGGGTGAGCAGGTCCTGGTCCGTGCGGCTCATGCGTGGAGCACTGGGTAGGCGGAGGCGTCCGAGTCGTGGAACAGCCGGTACCAGGCGTCCAGCTTCTCGCCCTCGTACACACCGAGCCTGGCGAAGATCTCGCGGGCGAAGGCCACCGGGTCGGTCGGTCCCGCGGTGATCAGATCGCCGTCGGTGACGGCGTCGGCCTCGCGGTAGTGCTTGCCGCCCTGGTAACCGGTGGCGTCCAGGTAGAACGAGACGCCGCTGGTGTGCTCGCGGTCGTCGAGCAGCCCCTCGCGCGCCAGGCCGGCGGTGGCGCCGCAGATCGCGGCGACCGGGACGCCCGCGTCGAGGAACGCACGTGCCTTGGCGGCGAAGGGGGCGAGGTCGTCACCGCTGTCCCACAGGTGCGCGCCGGTGAGGATCAGCAGGGCACTGTCGCCGGTTTCGAGGTCGTCGAGCGCGAGGTCGGGCTGGATGCGGACGCCGCCCATGGTGGTGACGGGGTCGGTCGTGAGGCCGACCGTCCTGACCGTGTAGCCGTTCTGCGTGAGATGGGCGGTGGTGTGGCCCGTCTCCCAGTCGGCGTAGGTGTCGTAGACGGCGAGATGAACGATGCTCCGGGTCATGGTGCCCTCCTCGTTTCGATGACAGAAGACTGTCATAACGACAGTGTGCTGTCAATCGATTCTCTCGCGGAACACCCGACACAACGCCCATGAATCCGGCCGACGCCATACAAGGTGGCCATGTCGGCCCACCCGGCCCGTCCCTACGCTGGCCCGCATGACCCCTCCTGCTGATCACGCCGCTCCCGCCGGCTCTGTCGACCCCCAGGCCGGTGCCGCTGTGAAGGCGGCGGACCGTGCCCACGTCTTCCACTCGTGGTCCGCCCAGGGCCTGATCGACCCGCTCGCCGTCGCCGGCGCGGAGGGCTCGTATTTCTGGGACTACGACGGGAACCGCTACCTCGACTTCACCAGCGGCCTCGTCTACACGAACATCGGCTATCAGCATCCGAAGGTCGTCGCCGCGATCCAGGAACAGGCGGGGAAGCTGACGACCTTCGCTCCCGCTTTCGCCGTCGAGGCACGCTCCGAGGCGGCCCGGCTGATAGCCGAGCGGACGCCCGGCGACCTCGACAAGATCTTCTTCACCAACGGCGGTGCGGAAGCCGTCGAGAACGCCATCCGGATGGCCCGTCTGCACACCGGCCGCCCCAAGATTCTCTCGGCCTACCGCTCGTACCACGGAGGCACCGCGACCGCGATCAACCTGACCGGTGACCCGCGCCGCTGGGCCAACGACAACGGCACCGCGGGCGTCGTCCACTTCTGGGGGCCGTTCCTGTACCGCTCGCCGTTCTACTCCTCGACCGAGGCGGAGGAGTGCGCCCGGGCGCTGCAGCACCTCGAGGACACGATCGCCTTCGAGGGTCCGCAGACGATCGCCGCGATCATCCTGGAGACCATCCCCGGCACGGCGGGCATCATGACGCCGCCGCCCGGCTATCTCACGGGGGTCCGCGAGATCTGCGACCGCTACGGCATCGTCTTCGTGCTCGACGAGGTCATGGCGGGCTTCGGACGCACGGGCAAGTGGTTCGCCGCGGAGCACTTCGACGTGGTGCCCGATCTGCTGACCTTCGCCAAGGGCGTCAACTCGGGGTACGTGCCGCTGGGCGGTGTCGCGATCTCGGACACGATCGCCTCCACCTTCGACACCCGGCCCTACCCCGGCGGACTCACCTACTCCGGGCACCCGCTGGCCTGCGCGGCGGCCGTCGCGACGATCCAGGTGATGGCGGAGGAGCGGGTCGTCGAGCACGCGGCGCACATCGGCGAGACGGTGCTCGGACCCGGCCTGCGCGAACTGGCCGAACGCCACCCGAGCGTGGGCGAGGTCCGGGGCACGGGCGTGTTCTGGGCGCTCGATCTGGTCCGCGACCGCGAGACGCGGGAGCCGCTGGTCCCGTACAACGCGAGCGGCCCGGCGGCGGAGCCGATGACGGCGTTCGCGGGGGCGTGCAAGGCGAACGGCCTGTGGCCCTTCGTGAACATGAACCGCACGCACGCGGTGCCGCCGTGCAACGTCAGCGAGGCGGAGGCCAAGGAAGGCCTCGCCGCGCTGGACGCGGCGCTGACGGTGGCCGACGAGCGGACGGCCTGACGGCGAACGCCCCCCGGACCCGCGAGGGTCCGGGGGGCTTCCGTCTACACCACGCGCAGCACCAGCTTGCCCCGCGTACGGCCCGCCTCACCCAGCTCGTGCGCCTTGCCCGCGTCCTCCAGGGGCAGCACCGCCGCCACCTCCACCCGCAGCCGCCCCTCGTCCACCAGCCCCGCGATCTCCCGCAGGCCCCCGTGGTCCGGCTCGACGATCGTGAAGCCCGCCCGCAGGCCGTGTGCTTCGGCGACCTTCTCCAGGTACGCCGCCTCCGGCGAGGCGATCGAGACCAGCAGGCCTCCCGGGCGCAGCGTCTCCAGGGAGCGCGGGCCGTACTCGCCGCCGATCGTGTCGAGGACGACATCGACGTCGCGCGCCGCCGTGACGAAGTCCGTCGTCGTGTAGTCGATCACCTCGTCCGCGCCCAGCTCCCGCACGAAGTTGTGCTTCGCGGCGCTCGCCGTACCGATGACATACGCGCCCCGCGCCTTGGCGATCTGCACGGCCAGATGCCCGACCCCGCCCGCCGCCGCATGGATCAGCACCCGTTGGCCGGGACGGACGTCCGCCGTGTCGACCAGCGACTGCCAGGCCGTGAGCGCCGCGATCGGCAGCGCGGCCGCCTCGATGTGCGAGAGCGCCGCCGGCCTGCGCGCCAGATGCCGGGCGGGCGACGTCATGAACTCCGCGTACGCGCCCGCCGGTTCGGGCAGCCGGGGCATGCCGAAGACCTCGTCGCCCGGGCGGAACAGCGTCACGCCGAGGCCGGTCTCCTCCACCACCCCGGACACGTCCCAGCCGAGCGGGACCGGGCCGCGGCCGAACAGACCGCCGGTGGCGCGGTGCCACCATTCGGTCGGGTTGACGCCGGCCGCGTGGACGCGGACGAGGACCTCGGAGGGGCCCGGGCGAGAACGCCGGGTCCTCGGCCTGATCGCGGGCGAGACGCCGAGTCCTCAGCCCGGTCGCCCGGCCTCCGACCGCCCGGCTTGTGACGGCTCGACCTCCAGGAACCTGCGGTTGCGCGGCCCCTTGTAGAGCAGGGCCTCCCAGCCGGCGTCCGCCAGGACCTCCCTGCACCGCGACAGCCGCTGCTCCTCCTCCTGTGCCGCGCCGCTGCCCGGCGGACCGAGCCAGTCCACGCACACCGCGTCCGCGCGGTCGGCCGCCCGCACCCGGTAGCCGGTGGCGACCCGGGTGCCGTCCGAGTCCACCGCCGAGGGCGCGACACCGCCCGCCTCCAGGGCCAGGGCCACCGCACGGACCATCCGGTGAAGCTCCCAGGCGGCCGGCGACGCGCCCGTCAGCCGGCGTATCTGGAGAAGTCCCTGGAACGCCGTCCGTACCTCCGCCGCCCTGTCCCGGGCCGCCGGCGGCCCGGGAGGACCGTCGCCCGTCGCCGCCTCGAACACCTCAGTCACGCCTGTCTCCCTCTATGTCCGTCACCCGCGCCTCACCCGGTTCGTCACGACTGGCCTATCGTGTCCGGGACCCCAGGCGAAGGAGAAGCCCACGATGCGCGGTACCGGCAGTACTGCTGTCACCCGCAGCACCCTGCGACAACAGATCGCGGATGCGCTGAGTGACGAGGTGCTGGCGGGGCGTCTGAAGCCCGGGCAGGAGTTCACCGTCAAGCAGATCGCCGACCAGTACGGTGTGTCGGCCACCCCCGTCCGCGAGGCCCTCGTCGATCTCTCCGCCCAGGGGCTGCTCGACTCCGACCAGCACCGCGGCTTCCGGGTGCACCAGTTCTCCGTCGACGACTACCGGAACATGGTCGAGGCCCGTTCGCTGGTCATCGACGGCATCTTCCGGCACGCCGAACGCATCGGCCGCAGGGGCGTGCCCGCCAAGGTCCTCGTCTCGGTGCGCCGACGGGCCGAGGAGGCCTCCCGTGCCGCCCGCGCCGGCGACCTGGACATCCTCATCGGCTACGACCTGCGCTTCTGGAACGAACTCGGCGGCATCGTCGCCAACTGCTACATCTCCGAGTTCCTGCACCGGCTGCGGATCCAGGCATGGGTCTTCGCCGTGCCGTATCTGCGCACCGACCCGGACCTGCGGCACTGGCTGTGGAGCGGGCACGAGGACCTGATCGACGCCGTCGCCGCGGGGGACCCCGAGGCCGCCCGCGACGTGATCCGCGGGTACAACGACCACGAGCTCGCCTGGGCGGATCGGCTGGAGCAGTGAGCGTCGAGCTGAGCGTCGTCGTCCCGGCGTACAACGAGGAGACACGGCTCCGCCCGACCCTCGACGCGATCTGCGCCCATCTGCGCGCCGATCCGGACCGCTGGGGTGACTGGGAGCTGATCGTCGTCGACGACGGCTCCACCGACTCCACCGCCAAGATCGCGAAGGAGGCCGCGGCCGATGAGCCGCGCATCCATGTGGTCGCGAGCGAGGACAACCGGGGCAAGGGCAGCGCCCTGCGCCAGGGCGTCCTCGCCTCCTACGGGCGGCGCGTCCTGGTCACGGACGCGGACCTCGCCACGCCCATCGAGGAGTTGGACAGGCTCGACGAGCGGCTGGCCGCCGGGGACACAGCGGCGGCGATCGGATCCCGCGCACACCCCGACTCCCGGATCGAGGTGCACCAGCGGCGGCTTCGTGAGTGGCTCGGCCGGATCGGCAACCGCCTCATACGCACCGTCGCCGTGTCCGGCATCCGCGACACCCAGTGCGGCTTCAAGCTCTTCGACGGCGACAAGGCGCGCGACGCCTTCGCCGACTCCCGCCTCGACGGCTGGGGCATCGACGTCGAGATACTGCGGCACTTCCGCCGCGAGGGCTGGCCGGTGGCGGAGATCCCGGTGCGCTGGTCGCACCAGGAGGGCTCCAAGGTCAGACCGCTCGACTACGGCAGGGTGCTGCTGGAACTCGTCCGGCTGCGGGCCCGCGCGGTGCGGCGGACGGACCTCGCCGTCGTGGGGCTCTTCCTGCTGGCGGCGTTCTTTCTCTACAAGGACCTGTGGACCGACCTCGGCCACGGCTATCTCGCCGACGCGGGCCAGGACCAGAACCAGTGGGAGTGGTTCTTCGCGGTCACCGCCGACAATGTGAGCCATCTGCGCAATCCGCTGTTCACCACGCTCCAGGGCCATCCCGAGGGCGTGAACCTGATGGCGAACACGGTGATGCTCGGCCTGTCCGTGCCGCTCACCCCGGTGACGCTGCTCCTCGGGCCGACCGTCACCTGGGCGCTGGTGCTGACGCTCGGTCTCGCGGCCACCGCGACCTCCTGGTACTGGCTGATCGCCCGGCGGCTCGTCGACAACCGGTGGGCGGCCGCCGTCGGCGGCGCCTTCGCCGCCTTCGCGCCGCCGATGATCTCGCACGGCAACGCGCACCCCAACTTCCTTGTGCTGTTCATGATCCCGGTGATCGTGGACCGCGCGCTGCGGCTGTGCGAGGGCCGCAATGTCGTACGCGACGGAATACTGCTCGGCCTGTTCGCCACGTACCAGGTCTTCCTCGGCGAGGAGCCCCTGCTGCTCGCGTCGATCGGCATGCTCCTCTTCGCGCTCTCGTACGCCCTGGCGCGGCGCGATGTTGCCCGCGCGGCCCGGCGGCCGCTGCTGCGCGGGCTCGCCGTCGCGGCGGCGGTGTGCCTGCCGCTGGTCGCCTTCCCGCTGGGCTGGCAGTTCTTCGGACCGCAGAGCTATACGAGCGTGCTGCACGGTGACAACGCAGGCAACGGGCCGCGCGCCTTCCTGGAGTTCGCCGGCCGCTCGCTGATGGGCACGGACGAGCGCGCCGACCGGCTCGCCATGAACCGCACCGAACAGAACGCCTTCTACGGCTGGCCGCTCGTCGCGCTCGCGACAGCGATCGTGGTGCGGCTGTGGCGGCTCGCGGTGGTCAAGGCACTGGCGTTCACGGCATGCGCGGCGGCCTTCCTGTCGCTCGGGCCGAAGTTCCGCATCCCGTACACCGACATCGTGCTCCCCGGCCCCTGGCGGCTGCTCGCCCATCAGCCGCTCTTCGAGTCGGTCATCGAGTCGCGGGTCGCGATGATCTGCGCGCCGGTGCTCGGGGTGCTGGTCGCGCTCGCCGTCGAACGGCTGACGCTCACCACGGACCGGGTCCATCAGGTCGTCGGTCTCGCGGCGGTGGGCGCGGCCCTGCTGCCGGTGCTGCCGACGCCGTACCCGGTGCGGGAGCGGCCCGACGTACCGGAGTTCATCACCGAGGGGATGTACCGCTCGTATCTCGCCGACGGCGAATCCGTGGTCACCGTCCCGCTGCCCTACCCGGGAAGTGCCGAGGCCCTGCACTGGCAGTCGGCCACCGGACTCGGCTTCCCGGTCGCGGGCGGCTACTTCAACGGGCCCTGGGGCCCGGAGCGTATGGGCATCTACGGCGCCACCCCCCGCCACACCTCCAACCTCTTCAACGATGTCCGCAACAGCGGACAGGCCCCGGCGATCGGCCCCAACTGGCAGGCCCAGGCACGCGCGGATCTCGAGGCGTGGAAAGCGGGTGTGGTGGTGCTGGAGCCGCAGTACAACGCCGAGGCTCTGTATGCGACGGTGGAGAAACTGCTCGGCAAGCCGGGCGAACGAGTGGGCGGCGTCTGGGTATGGGATGTGGGAACGGCCAGGAAAGCGGGAGGGCCACAGCGGTGACCGTCCTGTTGACCGGCCCTCTTCGCCGAACGTGCACCTGGCATTACTCTGTCCCGACCATCGCACGAATGTCGCGCCGACCGTGCCCGATCCTGCCTGAGAGCGAGCCTCCCCTTGGCCTGTGACCTGTGGCTGGTGCCCCTCGTCGATGTGCTGTGCCACAGCCCCGACAACCCCTTCGCCGAAGAGATCGCGTCCTACGACAAGGCGCTGACCGACTCCGGGCTGCCGACGGTGCCCGTTTTCGCCTACATGCCGGGCCTGTCGGGCGATGTGGCCCCGGTCGCCGGCTTCGACTACGACGCGCTGCACTTCCTGCGGCGGGCCTATCTGCTGCAGCTGTGCGGGCTCGCGGTGACGCCGGTGGACGAACTGGGCGGTGACTACGAACAGTTGCTGGAGATGTTCGAGGCGACGGCCCAGCAGTCGCACCTGGTGTGGCACTACGACCACGCGGGCGCGTACGTCCCGGTCGACTTCGCCTCCCCGCTGTTCAACGAGGAACTGCTGGCGGGCGGAGGGCCGCTGGGCTCGACGCAGGGTCTGCTGCGGGAGCTGGAGTTCGTCGCGCCGTCGATCGGTATCGACGCGGCGAACCCGCCGGCCGCCCCGCAGCCGCCGGACCGGCCGACGTCCCTGGAGGAACCGGCCGGACCGATTCCGTACGACGAGAGCCCCTTCGCGCGGGAGCGGCACGTCTGGCTGGGACTGCACGCAGCGGCGACGCGGAGCCTCGGCCAGGGCTCGATGATCATCTTCAGCTGACCGTCCGGTGCCCCCGCCGGGCGCGCACCACGCCCCGGCCCGCTACCGGGCACCGAACGGTTTCCGCCAGTCGGTTCCCGGCCAGTCCCCCCCATTACCTCAAATGGAACTCAACTCTGTTGAACCGGATGAGGTGCATGAACGATGATCATGAACGTCCGGCAGCGCAACACCGCCTCCGACCAAGGCAGTTGCTGTCCGGACGATCATGTGTACTCGAATTCAGGGGGATTCATTTCCATGACCACGTTCATCAATTCCCGTACCGGTGCTCCTTTCCGGCGTCGGGCCGCCGTGATCGCCGGTATCGCCGCCGCCGCGGTGTTCTCCACCACCGCGGCCGCGCACGCCTCCGAGGCGCGTCCTCAGGCCGACGCTCCGGTCGTTTCCTCGATGGCCGCCCCGGCGGCCGTCGGGGCCGCGGCGAACGACGAGGCCGCCATGGCGGAGATCGAGAAGGCCCTCGAACTCATCACCGCGATACCCGAGGACGTCCTGGCACAGGGCGACGAGGCCGCCAAGCAGTGGCTGACCAAGCGGGTGGAGGAGGAACTGGCCAAGGAGTCCAAGGGGGGTGCCCAGCGCTCCTTCAGTGCGGGCGGCTGTGCCCGCGGCATCCTGCTCGCCATCGGCTCCAACGTCTTCGCCGTCGCCAAGATCTACAAGATGAAGAAGGCCATCGACAAGCTCGGCGGCGTCGCCAAGGTGGTGAAGAAGATCCGCTCCAAGAAGAAGGCCGGCAAGACGTTCAAGAAGGGACTTGCCGAGGTCTTCGAAGAGGCCGGTGGCGGCCTGGGCGCGATCGCCGCGGAGATTCTCGGTATCGACGGCGTCATCAAGCACTGCTGGTAGCGGACAGGGAATCCGGAGGCATTGACGATGGAAACCGCTGCGAGTGTGCTGCGCTGGGTCTTTCTCGGCGCCGGCACGGTGCTGCTGGCCGCTTTCGCCGTCACGGCGGTGCGCCGCCGCCGCGACGGGGCCGGCTTCGGTGACCTGGCCGATCTGATGGAACGCGAGTGGTTCAGCGCGGGGAAGGTCTTCTTCGCCGTGCTGACCGGCCTGGCCGGCTCGTGGGCCGCCGCCTTCGTGGGCGGCAACCGCGGCGGGCTGGGCGACTCGGTCGCCATCCTCTTCCCGCTCGGCATCGTCGCCGCGTTCGCGGCCTGCCGCCTCGCTCTCACCTCGGGGGAACCCTCGCTGCGGGACAAGGTGCTCGCCCTCGTGGCGGCACCGGTGGCACTCGGCGCGGTCATGACCGGGTGGTGAACCGCGCGACCGTCCGCGCCTTCACCTCCCCGGAGGCGCGCCGGTCGCACGGCCGGCGAGGCCCCGCCCGTACGGGTGGGGCCTCGCCACCGTTCGCGGGGGCAGGGTGCCCAGGGGCCGTACGCCCGCGGGTCCCGCGCCCGTAAGATCCCGGACGGGTGCCCGACATCTCGGCCCGGTAGGACCGACTCATGCCACAGACGAGTGCCCCGGCCGAGGCAGCCCCGGCGGAGAAGACCGCGGACGAACTGCCCAGGCCCGAAAGGTTCGAGGACGTCAAGGGCTGGTTCCGGCCCGCCGATCAGCTGCTCTTCGACTGGTTCCTGACGCGCGGGCGCGCAGGGGACGAGCGGGGCGACCTGCTGGAGCTCGGGGCGTACCTGGGCAAGAGCGCCGTCTTCATGGGCAGCCATCTGCGCGAGGGGGAGACGTTCACCGTCTGCGACCTGTGGGACTCAGAGGCGCCGGACGAGTCCAACAGCGCGGAGATGAACCGCTCGTACGCGACGCTGACGCGCCGCGCGTTCGAGGCCAACTACCTCTCGTTCCACGACGATCTTCCGGCCCTGGTGCAGGCCCCGACCTCCGTCATCACCAGCAGGGTCGCCCCGGGCAGCTGCCGTTTCGTGCACGTCGACGCATCCCACCTCTACGAGCACGTCCACGGCGACATCGAGTCGGCCCGCGAACTCCTGATGCCCGAGGGGATCGTCGCCTTCGACGACTTCCGCGCCGAGCACTGCCCCGGGGTCGCGGCCGCGGTGTGGGGCGCGGTGGCGACATCGGGCCTGAAGCCCGTCGTGATCACCGGTACGAAGCTGTACGGCACCTGGGGCGATCCCACGCCGCTGCGCGAAGCGCTCCTGACGTTCCTGGCGGGCCGGACGGACCTGTGGCACGGGGTGGAGGAGGTGGCGGGCCGGCCGCTGATCCGCGTCAAGGGCAACAAGGCGACGCCGCCGAAGCACCCGGAGTCCCGCCACCGGCCGCTGCCGGAGCCGGTGTCGGAGCGACAGCCCGTTCCGGTCGAGCCGCTGGCGCCCCGCCCCTCTCGCACCCGCCGCCTGGCGAAGGACCTGCTTCCGCCCCTGGTGACGCGGGCATGGGCGTCCCGTCGCGGCTGAGGAAGCCGGGCTCGCGCACTGCGCCCGGCGGGCCGTCACGGCTGCCGGCCCACGCTCAGCGCGGCGTCTCCGGCGGCCGCTGGCGCGGCATGTTCGGGCGGGTGCCCGGAGGCAGCGGCACCCGCGGCACCGCGCTCTCCTGCGCACGGGGCGCCCCGTGCGGCGCGGCGGTGAAGGACCGGAGCACCAGCGGCGCCGGCGAGCTGCGGAATTCCGCCATCCACTCCGCCGTCTCGCCCTGCACCAGCTCCGTGACGTCCTCAGAGAACCGTCGCAGCACCCCGAGGCACCGCTCCGCCGCCTCGCTCGCCGTCCCCTCCGCCGGGCCGAGCACCTCCCGTACGCACTCCGACGCCCAGTCGAACTGCAGCTCCTGCAGCCTGCGCTGCACCGCCTGCGCCGTCGCCACGTTCCGCATCCAGCCCGAGGTCAGTCCGAAGTACCGGTCGGCCGCCAGACAGGCCGCGCCCAGCAGCAGCGCCAGATAGCCCCACCGGGCCGCGCCGCCCAGCAGACCGGTCAGGTCGAGGAGGAGGAGCGTCGCACCGGCGGCGACCCCCAGCGCCGTACCGGACCGCAGCGCCCGCCCCGCCCGCCGTTTCAGGACGCGGTCCGCGAGATACCACTCCGCCGTGCGCAGCGCGCCCTTCTCGGCCCACCGGTACAGGTCGTCGAGTCGCTCCGCCGGCTCTCCCCAGTCGCCGAGCGGGAAGGGCCGCCCGGTCAGGTCACCGCGCGGTACCTCGCCGCGTTCCTCCCGGGCCGGCCCCCCGGGCTGCATCTCCGGCTGACTCACCGGGGCACTCCTCTACGACGTGAGACGTGGTACGACGCGACACTGTGACACTGCGTTACGGGCGGTGCGCACGGGCATCGGGTGCATTCTGATGCGCATGCTCTTCCTACCGCCGAATGGTGGGCCCCGGGCCGGAAATCCCGGTATTTCCGCCCACATGAGCGTCTTGATCAGGTAGAGGACCCGCGGTCAGGTCACCCGAAAGAGTTGTCCCCGCAGGGTGCGACGCGCCGACCGGGGAACACGTAGGCTCGGCTTACCGAAACAATCGTCGTCGAAGTGCCTGGAGTGACCGTGATTCCCGGTGGTGGCCAGCCCAATATGCAGCAGCTCCTCCAGCAGGCCCAGAAGATGCAGCAGGACCTTGCGCAGGCCCAGGAGGAGCTGGCGCGGACCGAGGTCGAGGGGCAGGCGGGCGGGGGCCTGGTGAAGGCCACCGTGACCGGCTCCGGGGAGCTCCGCGGCCTGGTCATCGACCCCAAGGCGGTCGACCCCGAGGACACCGAGACCCTGGCCGACCTCGTCGTCGCCGCCGTCCAGGCCGCGAACGAGAACGCGCAGCAGCTCCAGCAGGAGAAGCTCGGCCCGCTGACCCAGGGTCTGGGCGGCATGCCGGGCCTGCCCTTCTAAAGGCGGCGGCGCACCAACTACGGTACGTACAGGCACAGAAGAAGGAAGGCAGTCCGTGTACGAAGGCGTCGTTCAGGACCTCATCGACGAGTTGGGCAGGCTGCCCGGCGTCGGTCCCAAGAGCGCGCAGCGGATCGCCTTCCACATCCTCCAGGCCGAGCCGACCGACGTCCGCCGCCTCGCGCACGCGCTGCTCGAGGTGAAGGACAAGGTCCGCTTCTGCGCGGTGTGCGGCAACGTCGCCCAGCAGGAGCAGTGCAACATCTGCCGGGACCCTCGCCGCGACCAGTCGGTCATCTGTGTGGTCGAGGAGCCGAAGGATGTCGTCGCGATCGAGCGGACCCGCGAGTTCCGGGGCCGCTACCACGTGCTCGGCGGGGCCATCAGCCCCATCGAGGGCGTCGGCCCCGACGACCTGCGGATCCGTGAGCTGCTGACCCGTCTCGCCGATGGCACGATCACCGAGCTGATCATCGCCACGGACCCCAATCTGGAGGGCGAGGCCACGGCCACGTATCTGGCACGCATGATCAAGCCGATGGGCCTGAAGGTCACCCGGCTGGCCAGCGGTCTGCCCGTGGGGGGAGACTTGGAATACGCCGACGAGGTCACGCTGGGGCGTGCCTTCGAGGGGAGACGACTTCTCGATGTCTGACGCCATGCTGCACGCCACGAGCCAGGACCCCGACGACTTCGCGGTCCAGATCGCCGACTCGATCGAGTCCTTCATCGTCGCGACCACGGAAGTGGCCAAGGGCGACGAGCCGGACAGCGCCGTGCCCTTCCTGCTGCTGGAGGTCTCCCAGCTCCTGCTGACCGGCGGCAGGCTGGGGGCGCACGAGGACATCGTCCCGGACGAGCGGTACGAACCGGACACCGGTCCCGACCTGGACGTCGACGACCTGCGCGAGCGCTTCGCCGTGCTCCTCGAGCCGGTGGACGTCTTCTCCGAGGTCTTCGACCCGTACGAGCCCCGCAAGGCGCCGGTGGCCTGCCGGATCTCCGACAACCTCGCGGACATCGTCACCGATCTGCGCCACGGCCTGGCCCACTACCGCGCCGGCCGCACCAGCGAGGCGCTGTGGTGGTGGCAGTTCTCGTACTTCTCCAACTGGGGCCCCACCGCGTCCGCGACCCTGCGTGCCCTGCAGTCCCTGGTCTCGCACGTCCGCCTCGACCAGCCGCTGGACGAGCTGGACGGCCTGGACACGGACGAGGACCTCGCCGACGACGCGCTGGCGGAGGAAGCCGGCAAGGTCATGGCGGAGGAGATCGCGGGCCCGCTGGGCCTGCGCACCGTCACCTGAGCAGCGCCGAGCGAAACGGGGCGTTTCCTGTGACCCGCCCCACATTTCGCGTACCTCGTGCCGGGTCGGGCAGGAGTCGCTCCGAGCGGCCGCAGCCCCCTCGCGGTGATCACAAAGTGAGCGGGACATCTCACGATGTGACTTCACCGGGGCGGAGCGCGGCCGCTCGTTAGACTGAGCCGACCGCAGTATGGGCTGCGGTGGAGAACCGAACGAGGAGCGCACGTGGGCCTTGTCGTGCAGAAGTACGGAGGCTCCTCCGTTGCCGATGCCGAAGGCATCAAGCGCGTCGCCAAGCGAATCGTCGATGCCAAGAAGAACGGCCACCAGGTGGTCGTCGTGGTATCCGCGATGGGCGACACGACGGACGAGCTGATCGATCTCGCCGAGCAGGTATCCCCCATCCCTGCCGGACGTGAATTCGACATGCTGCTGACCGCAGGAGAGCGGATCTCCATGGCACTGCTGGCCATGGCGATCAAAAACCTGGGCCACGAGGCCCAGTCGTTCACGGGCAGCCAGGCAGGCGTCATCACCGACTCGGTCCACAACAAGGCGCGCATCATCGATGTGACGCCGGGCCGGATCCGTACGGCGCTGGACGAGGGCAACATCGCCATCGTCGCCGGCTTCCAGGGTGTGTCCCAGGACAAGAAGGACATCACCACCCTCGGCCGTGGCGGCTCCGACACGACCGCCGTCGCCCTCGCCGCCGCGCTGGACGCGGAGGTCTGCGAGATCTACACCGATGTGGACGGCGTCTTCACGGCCGACCCCCGGGTGGTCAAGAAGGCCCGGAAGATCGACTGGATCTCCTCCGAGGACATGCTGGAGCTGGCCGCGTCCGGCTCCAAGGTGCTGCTGCACCGGTGCGTCGAGTACGCACGCCGATACAACATTCCGATCCATGTCCGCTCGTCCTTCTCGGGACTGCGCGGCACCTGGGTCAGCAACGAGCCGCAGGGAGACCAGCAGGTGGAGCACGCCATCATCTCCGGAGTCGCCCACGACGTCTCCGAAGCCAAGGTCACGGTCGTCGGAGTGCCGGACAAGCCGGGCGAGGCCGCGGCGATCTTCCGCACCATCGCGAACGCCGAGATCAACATCGACATGGTCGTGCAGAACGTCTCGGCGGCCACCACCGCGCTGACGGACATCTCCTTCACGCTTCCCAAGACGGACGGCGCCAAGGCGATCGACGCGCTGGAGAAGGCGAAGAGCGCGATCGGTTTCGACTCGCTGCGCTACGACGACCAGATCGGCAAGATCTCGCTGGTCGGCGCCGGTATGAAGACCAACCCCGGCGTCACCGCCTCCTTCTTCGAGGCGCTCTCCGACGCGGGCGTGAACATCGAGCTGATCTCGACGTCCGAGATCCGTATCTCGGTGGTCACCCGCGCCGACGATGTGAACGAGGCCGTCCGCGCCGTGCACACCGCCTTCGGCCTCGACTCCGACTCCGACGAGGCGGTCGTCTACGGGGGCACCGGGCGATGAACCGCAAGCCGGCGCTCGCGGTCGTCGGGGCGACCGGAGCAGTCGGTGCGGTGATGCTCCAGATCCTGTCCCAGCACGAGGACGTCTGGGGCGACGTACGACTGGTCGCCTCCGCGCGCTCGGCCGGCCGCAAGCTGGCCGTGCGCGGGGAGGTGACCGAGGTCGTCGCGCTGAGCGAAGAGGCCCTGGAGGGCATCGACGTCGCGCTCTTCCTGGTCCCCGCTGAGGTCTCCGCACAGTGGGCACCGATCGCCGTGGCCAAGGGCGCGGTCGTCGTGGACAACTCCGCCGCCTTCCGGATGGACGCGGACGTCCCGCTGGTCGTCCCCGAGGTCAATCCGCATGCGGTGCGGGTCCGCCCGCGCGGCATCGTGGCGAGCCCGCACGACACGACACTGGCGATGGTGCCGGCGGTCGGCGCGCTGCACGCCGAGTTCGGGCTGCGCGAACTGGTCGTCTCCTCCTACCAGGCCGCCAGCGGCGCGGGACGGGACGCGGTGGAGACGCTGCGCGCCCAGCTGTCGCTCGTGGCCGGTACGGAGCTGGGCACGGGGCCCGGCGACGTCCGCCGGGCCGTGGACGACGACCTGGGGCCCTTCGCGGCCCCGCTGGCGCTCAATGTGGTGCCCTGGTCCGGAACGCTCGAGGACGGCGGCTGGTCGTCCGAGGAACTGGGGCTGCGGGCCGAGACGCGCAAGATCCTCGGGCTGCCGTCGCTGCGGGTGGCGGCGACGTTCGTCCGGGTGCCGGTGGTGACGGCGCACTCGCTCGCGGTGCATGCGCGCTTCGAGGGCGAGGTCACCGTGGAGCGGGCGCACGAGATCCTGGCGACCTCACCGGCGGTCGTGCTCTACGACGATCCGGCGGCGGCGGACTTCCCGACCCCGGCGGACGTGGTCGGGACGGATCCCACCTGGGTGGGCCGGGTGCGCCGGGCGCCGGACGACCCCTGTGCGCTGGACCTCTTCCTCTGCGCCGACAATCTCCGCAAGGGCGCCGCGCTGAATTCCGCCGAGATCGCGGAGATTGTTGCGGCGGAGTTCGGTTCCACGAGCAATCCTGCGCGAGGCCGCCCCAGCTCTTTGTAGGATCTGTGAACACCCCGTGAGCAAGTCGAAGGTCTGTACCACTTGAACTGGGGTGCAAGCATGTTCGACGATTCGCTTCCCTCCTTACTGCAACCGGCAGTTGGGTGGGAAGCGTCCTTGCGGTCGCCCCTGCTCGGTGCCGCGACTATTGGGGCATTGGGGAAGAGCGAGTACGCATGAGGGCAAATGGTGCACCGTCAAAAGCGGTGGCGTGCGCGTACAACCCTGACGGGGGGAAGCGTGTCCAACAGGCGTGGCAGAGGTACTCGACTTCACAGGGGTGGTCCCGGTTCGCGGCGCAGCAGTGCGCCCGCTCCGCAGACCCCGCCCGTCCGGCGGCATGCCGGTGATCGCCCCCATGCCTGCGCCACGTGCGAACCGCATCGCCTCTCAGCGCGAGGGCGCTGACGAGGCCATGGCTGCGGGTACGACCGTCGATCACCTCACCGAGACCTACCGCGCCCACTACCGGTCGCTGCTGGGTCTCGCCGCACTGCTGCTGGACGACACGGCCTCCTGCGAGGACGTCGTCCAGGAAGCGTTCATCCGTGTCCACTCCGCGCGCAACCGTGTGCGCGACCCGGAGAAGACCCTTGCCTACCTTCGGCAGACCGTGGTCAACCTCTCCAGGTCCGCGCTGCGCCGCCGCATCCTCGGACTCAAACTGCTCTCCAAGCCGATGCCGGATATGGCGAGCGCCGAGGAAGGGGCGTACGACCAGCTGGAGCGCGATGCCCTGATCAAGGCGATGCGCGGACTCCAGCGCCGCCAGCGCGAGGTTCTCGTGCTGCGGTACTTCGCCGATATGACGGAGGCTCAGGTCGCCGGGACGCTGGGTATATCCCTCGGCTCGGTGAAGGCGTACGGATCGCGTGGCATCGCGGCCCTGCGCGTCGCCATGGAGGCCACGGCATGAGCGGGCACAAGGACAGGTTTGAGCGGTATGGGCCGGACGGGCCGTTTGACGACCGGACTGGGAACGGAATTGTGAACAACGGGCCGGAACATGAGCTCGGCGGCCTCGGAGAGGCGCTGGACGGGGACGAACAGGCCCTGCGCCGGCTGCTGCAGGGCGCCGTACAGGACCTCGAGCCCACCGACGGAGCGCTCGACCATCTGCGCACGGCGGTCCCCGCGAGGAGAGCCCGCAAGAGGCAGGCACTTGTCGGTGTCGCCGCGGCAGCACTGCTGATGGGCACCGCGGTGCCCGCCTTCGTCCACGTGGCCAACTCGAACGGAAGCGACAGCGCCAACCCCGTCAACGCCGGGCACGGCGAGCAGGCGCAGGGCGGCACCGGGTCCGAAACGGGCGACGGGACCGGCATGCGGGACCCGGACGGACCCGGCGCGGGCGGCCAGGGCACCTCGCAGCACCCGGGCGGCGCGAGCCCGTCGACGGGCTCGCAGCCCGGCACGGGCACCGGCGACGGCGCGACGGGCGGAACCGCCCTCCCGCCGGGCACGATGGAGTCGAACCTGCCGGCCTGCGACGCTGCCCAGCTCGGCGCCGTCTCGGCCCAGCTGGGCCAGCCGGACGCCGACGGCAAGGTGTACGGCACCTTCCGCATCGCCAATGTCTCCGGCACCGAATGTGCGGTCAGCGGCGACGGCCAGGTCGGCTTCCAGGCCCTCGGCGCGGCCGACCCCGCGAAGATCAACGTGATCGACCACTCGGCGGGCGACGCCGCGAGCGGCCTGCCCGACCCCTCGCAGGAGCCCGGCGCGGTGGCGCTGAAGCCCTCCACGGCGTACGAGGTGAAGTTCGCCTGGGTCCCCAGCGACACCTGCCCCACCACCCCTGCCTCACC
Organism: uncultured Actinomycetota bacterium; assembly: GCA_963836215.1. Classification (GTDB taxonomy): domain Bacteria; phylum Actinomycetota; class Actinomycetes; order Streptomycetales; family Streptomycetaceae; genus Streptomyces. The sequence goes on along the minus strand of CAWIIU010000004.1, from coordinate 811,309 downwards.
CGAACCCACGCCCACGGACGGCGGCTCGGCGGGCACGACGTCCGGCACGAATGCGTCGGCGGAGAACACACAGACGCAGTTCGTCACCGAGGACGGCGGCCCGACGGACGGCAGCGTGGCCGTGACGCACACCGCGGAGCCGGGCTCGCCGACCACGCAGACGACGATCGCGAACGCCTGCTCCGGCACGATCTATCGGACGGGCGTACTGACCGCGCCGTAGCGGCAGCGGTGACCCGGCGGGCGGGTCCGCCTGCCGGAGCCGGTGGGGCGGGCCTGCCCGCTCCTCCGGTTACACCGGCTCCGGTTCCAGGCCCAGCTCGCGGTCCCGGGCGGCCTCCGCCTCACGGCGCAGCAGCCGGAACCACATGAACAGCACGAAGGCCGCGAACACGAACCACTCCCCGGTGTAGCCCAGGTTCTGGAACGCCTTCAGGTCCAGCCCGCCGCCCTCCGGCACCGACGCCGGTACCGCCACGAGCCCGCTGCCCGCCTTCGCCAGGGTGACCCAGCCGTCGTACACATCGTCCGGCACCAGGTTGACCAGCGACGCCGCGCTGATCATGCCCAGCTGCCCGCTCGGCAGCCCGCCGCCGGTGTGCACCCCGTCCGTGTCCGCGGTCTCGGAGGCCTGCAGCGCACCGGTCACCGTCATCTGCCCGGCCGGTGCCGGCGGGACGGGCCTGCCGTCGGCCAGCCAGCCCCGGACCACCGGCAGCATCCGGCCGCTGTCGGTCTTCAGCAGCGTCATCACGTAGGAGCCGCGCCTGCCGTCCAGCTCCCGGCCGGGCACCACGAACTGCTTGCCGTACCGCCCGGTCGCCGTCGCCTGCCGGCCCGACGTCTCCTTGTCGACCGGCAGCAGCTCATCGAGCGGCGCCGCCTTCTCCTCGCCGGGGGCAGGGCCGCGCTCGGCCTGCCGGTGTGTGTCGACCCGGTCCTCGAACTTCCCGAGCTGCCAGGACCCCATGAAGACGCAGAACGGGATCGCCAGCACGACGAAGACGTTGATCCCCCACCAGCGGGGAGTCAGCAGGAACCGGTACACCCCTCCACGGTACGGAACGCGCCCCCGCTACCGAGGTCCGCCCCCCTCTCCGGCCTCCGCCGTCACCGGCTCGCGCCCCTCGGACCCGGGCGTCCCGATCGGCCCGCCGGTCCCGAGCTGTACGGCGGCGAAGGCGATCTCGAGGCCTACCTGCTTGATTCGCTCCTCCACCACCAGCGAGCCATGACCCGCGTCGTACCGGTACACCTCATGGACCGCGCCGCGCGCCGCCAGCCTGTTCACATAGTTCTCGACCTGACGGATGGGGCAGCGCGGGTCGTTGACACCGGCCGAGATGTAGACCGGAGCACGCACCGCGTCCACGTACGTCAGGGGCGACGAGGCCTCGAACCGCTCGGGCACTTCCTCGGGTGTGCCGCCGAGCAGCGTCCGGTCCATCGCCTTCAGCGCCTCCATCTCGTCGTGGTACGCCGTGACGTAGTCCGCCACCGGCACCGCCGCGAGGCCGACCGCCCAGGCCTCGGGCTGGGTGCCGAGGCCGAGCAGGGTCAGATAGCCGCCCCAGGAGCCGCCCGCCAGGATCAGCTTCTCCGGGTCCGCCAGCCCCGATGTCACCGCCCAGTCGCGGACCGCCGCGATGTCCTCCAACTCGATCAGACCGACCCGGTGCTTGAGCGCGTCCGTCCACGCCCGGCCGTACCCCGTCGAGCCGCGGTAGTTGACCCGCACGACCGCGTAACCGTGGTCGACCCAGGCGGCCGGGCCCGCCGCGAAGGCGTCGCTGTCGTGCCAGGTCGGGCCGCCGTGTATCTCGAACACGGTCGGCAGCGGGCCGGTCGTCCGCGCCGGGCGCTGCACCAGGGCGTGGATGCGGCCGCCGGGCCCCTCCACCCACACGTCCTCCACCGGCACCGACTCCGGCGCCGTCATACCGGGAGGGTCGAGGACGACCCCGCCGGCCGTCGAGCGCACCTGCGGCGGCAGCGCGGCGGACGACCAGAGATACTCCACCTCTCCGTCCGGGCGGGCCGTCGCACCCGACACCGACCCGGCGGGTGTCTCGATCTGCACGAGGCTCCGCGTCGCCAGGTCGTAGCGCCACAGCTCGCCACGTGCCTCGAAGCTGTGCGCGACGAGCAACCTCGAACCGTCCGGATACCACTCGGCGTTCACATCGCCCGGCAGCTCGATCGCGAGGTCGGACTCCTCACCGGACGCCACGTCCCAGATCATCGGCTCCCAGCGGCCCCTGCGCTGATGCCCCACCAGCAGCCGGGTGTCGCCGTCCACCGGGGCGAAGCCGAGGACCTCCAGGCCGAGCTCCTCCGTGCCCCCCTTGGTGTCGTCGAGCTCGGCCACGAGGGTGCCGTCGACGCGCACGACCCGCAGCGCGGAGTGCATCGCGTCCCCGTGCTCGGTGTGCTCGACCGCGATCAGCGTCCCGTCGTGCGACAGGTCACCGACCCCGGCCGACTCCCGGTGCCGGTAGATCTCGACGGGCTCCGCCCCTTCCCGTACGACATGGATCGTCGTGCCGTCCTCGTCGGTCGACCGTCCGACCACGGACAGGCCGTGCCGGCCGATGGCGAGACCCGCCGGATACGAGGGCGCCAGGCCCGGTGCCGCGGGCTCGTCCTCCCCGCCGCCGAACGGCTGCCGCATCCATATGCCGAACTCGTCCCCGTCGGTGTCCGAGAACCACCAGATCGACGCGCCTTCGGGCGACAGCACGCCGTCTGTCGTCCCGTTCGGCCGGTCGGTCGCCTGCCGCTGCTCGCCGGTCGTCCGGTCCCACGCGTACAGCTCGTACGTCCCTGTCGCGTTGGACACGAAGAGCGCGCGGTGGGGTGCGTCCTCGGCCCAGTCGGGCAGCGAGACGCGCGGCGCACGGAAGCGCTTCTCCCAGTCGGGCATCGAGTCAGTGATCTCAGTCATGACCCCATTCTGCGCCGGACCGCCCACATTCCGTCGGCGCCCTCCGCAGCCTGTGGACAGCGGTCCGCCTGTGGACAACCCGGCCCCTCGAAAGTGTGCCGGGGCCCGTTGTCAGTGCCGGGTCCACACTCCCCGTATGACCGAACTGCGCAAGACAGTGGAGAGCTACTGGTCGTCCGCCGAGGCCCGGGACTGGTCCACTTTCGCGTCCACCCTCAGCGAGGACGTCGTCTACGAGCTGCCGCAGACCCGTGAGCGGATACGCGGCAAGGACCGCTTTGTCCGGTTCAACCGGGAGTACCCGGACACGTGGCACATCAGCGTTCACCGGCTGGTCGCCGACCCCACGAGCGGCCAGGTGGCCACCTGGGTGCATGCCGTCGTGGGCCTCGAGGAGATGTACGCCGTCGCCTTCTTCACCGGCGGCGGCGGCAGGATCACGAGCATCACGGACTTCTGGCCGGAGGCGTACGAGCCTCCGCCGGGCCGTGAGCATCTCGTCGAGCGCTATTGATCCCCAGAGTTCTCGTCGCGGGCCGCTGCTACGTGTCGCGGCGTACGGCGACGGCCGCCGCATACCCCGGGTCCGTCGGCAGGTCGGTGAGCAACCACTCGTCGTCCGCGGCGGGTTGGGCGCTCGCCCCCACATAAGTGCGCGACAGGTCCTCGTTGAGCCCGACCCCGGCCGCCTTCAGCACGGCCTCCTTGCGCGTCCAGCAGCGCGTGAAGCCGAAAGCGCGGTCGGCGGCGGGAAGTCCGGCCAGCTCCGCGCGCTCCTGCGGGTGCAGCTGTGTCGCGACATCGGTGATCGTGCTCGCCTCGGGCACGGCTTCGACGTCCACGCCGACCGGTGCCGGGGCCAGGGCGATCAGCACCAGGCCGTTGGTGTGCGACAGCGAGAAGTGCACCTCGTTGCCGGGGACGACGGGCCGCCCGTGCGGCCCGCCGCAGTGGGTGCACGGTTCGCGCTCCAGCACGACCGCTTCCGGCGTCCGGCCGAGCCGCTCACCGAGGAGACGCCGCAGGGTCACATGCGCGACGGCGTAGGCATCGCGGTCCGCCGGCCGGACGAACCCGTCGAGGCGCGCGGACTCCTCGGCGTCCAGGACGCGGCGCGAGGCGAGCGCGTCGTCGGCGTGCTCGGCGACCCTGCCCGACCACAGGAGATCCACGCCCGGGGGCGGTGTCGCCGGGTCGCGGTCGGTCGGTGTCTCGGTCGGCATCCGTGGTCCTCCTCGGGGCGGAAAGGCCAGCCGGGCGGGCATGGCCGAGGGCCCGGCTCCCTCGGGGAGTCGGACCCTCGACCGTATGTCACACGTGCGGTGCTGCGGCTCAGATGTTGACGCCGAAGTCCTGCGCGATGCCGCGCAGGCCGGAGGCGTAGCCCTGGCCGACCGCGCGGAACTTCCACTCCGCGGCGTTGCGGTAGAGCTCGCCGAAGACCATCGCGGTCTCGGTCGAGGCGTCCTCGCTCAGGTCGTAGCGGGCGAGCTCGGCGCCGCCGGCCTGGTTGACGACGCGGATGAAGGCGTTGCGCACCTGGCCGAAGGACTGCTGACGGCTCTCGCCCTCGTGGATCGAGACCGGGAAGACGATCTTGTCGACCTCGGCGGGCACGCCCGCGAGGTTGACCTTGATCTGCTCGTCGTCGCCCTCGCCCTCACCGGTGAGGTTGTCTCCGGTGTGCTCGACGGAGCCGTCGGGGCTCTTGAGGTTGTTGAAGAAGACGAAGTGCGAGTCGGTGAGCACCTTGCCGTTGGCGTCCACCAGCAGGGCGCTGGCGTCCAGGTCGAAGTCCGTGCCGGTCGTACTACGTACGTCCCAGCCCAGGCCCACCACTACCGCAGACAGGCCCGGGGCCTCCTTGCTGAGCGAGACATTGCCGCCCTTGGACAGGCTGACACCCATGGAAATCCCCTGCGCAATCCGGCGCGGGCCGCGCCTCTCTTGACGAGTTCTTTGCCCACGGGGGCAACGAGCGACCACCCGCTCTGGTTCCCCTCCCGGGGCACGGGATCGGAATCGCAACCCGATCGGCGTGGTCCGCCCCCCGTACGTCGTAATTACCGGACCTTCCGGACCCCTCGGGCGCCCGGAAGGTCAAAGTTTCCCAGGGACTGACGAGCAGCGGCCCGAATGTTGCATGCTGTACGAACCGTGGGCACCGGCCGGTGGGACGCCCCGTGCGCAGCAGCGGCCGGATGCGGCCCAGCCCGTGCACGGGGGACCATGGGAGGGCAGCGGGCGCGGCAGACTGACGCTGCGGACAGGAGCCGGTACAAGGCCTCAGGGGCGACGACGGGCGGACGGAGGTCCTGGGATGTGCGCTGCCGAACGGTTCCGGGCGGGTCCCGTCCGGGCCGGGGAAGTCACATCCGGACCCGGTGGCCTCCTGGACATCCTGAATGTCGCCGCCATCGTCCTGGACTCGTCCGGCCGGATCGCGCTGTGGAGCCCGCAGGCCGAGAAGCTGTTCGGATACACCTCCGCGGAGGCTCTGGGCCGGCCGGCGGCCCAGGTGATGGTGCACGAGGAGCACCTCGAACTCGTGCAACGGCTCTTCGCCGACGTCATGGCCGGGGAGGGCAGCTGGGCGGGGGTCTTTCCCGTGCGGCACAAGGACGGCACGTCCCTGCTGGTGGAATTCCGGAACATGCGGCTGCAGGACGAGCGGAAGAACCTGTACGCCCTGGGCCTGGCCACCGAACAGTCGACGCTTCGGCAGGTGGAGCGCGACCTGGCGCTCACGACCCGGCTGATCTCCCAGTCCCCGATCGGGCTGGCCGTCGTGGACACCGATCTGCGGTACATCACCGTCAACCCGGCACTCGAACGCATCAACGGCCTCGCCGATGCCGAACATGTCGGCCGGCCGGTCCGTGAAGCCATCCCGTTCCTCGACACCGACGCCGTCGAGTCCGCGATGCGGGAGGTTCTGGAGACCGGCGTTCCGATCCTGGACCGGGAGTTCGTCGGCCACACCCCGGCACACCGGGACGAGGAGCGCGCCTGGTCGGTCTCCTTCTACCGGCTGGAGACCTCCAACGGCGAGGTGCTGGGCCTCGCCACCTCCGTGGTGGAGGTGACCGAGCGGCACCGCGCCACGAGCGAGGTCGCCAGAGCCCGGCAGCGTCTCGCCCTGGTCGCCGACGCCTCGCTGCGCGTCGGCACCACGCTCGACCTCGACCAGACCGCTCGCGAACTGGCCGAGGTCTCCGTACCGCAACTGGCCGACGTCGCCGCGGTGGACGTGCTCGACAGCGCCCTGAGCGGCCGTACGACCGTGGTGATCCACGACGGCCCCGCGGAGTTCCGGGCCCTCGCCGTGGCCGCCGCATACTCCACCGATGCCGTACGCGCCGCGGACCCGCCGGGCGAGGTGGCCAGATACGAGGTGGACCGGCTGGTCACCCAGTGCGTGAACACCGGGCTCCCGGTCCGTATCGCCAAGGTGCGGCCCGAGGATCTGCCCCGGATAGCCCGCAGCTCCGAGTCCGCCGAGCTGCTGGCCGCAGCCGGGGTGCACTCCTACATGGCGGTGCCGCTGATCGCCCGTGGCGAGGTCCTCGGCGCCTTGGACCTGAAGCGCACCCGCAACCCGGAACCGTTCAACGCCGACGACGAGCTGCTCGCCGGGGAACTGGCCGCGCGGGCGGCCGTGTGCATCGACAACGCCCGCTGGTACCGGCAGGTCCGCAACACCGCGCTCACCCTGCAGCGCAGCCTGCTTCCGCAGCAGCCACCGGACCAGCCCGGCCTGGAGGTCGCGTACCGCTATCAGCCCGCCCAGGCCGCGAGCGAGGTCGGCGGAGACTGGTTCGACGTCATCCCGCTGACCGGGGACAAGACGGCTCTCGTGGTCGGCGACGTCATGGGCAGCGGAATCAACGCCGCCGTCACCATGGGGCAGCTGCGCACCGCCACCCGCACCCTGGCCGAGCTCGACCTCCGCCCCGACCAGGTGCTGCGCCACCTCGACCGCATCACCGACCGCATGGGGCAGACGATCACCACCTGCGTCTACGCCGTCTACAACCCGCACCTCGACCAGTGCACCATGTCCAGCGCCGGTCACCTGCCGCCCGCCCTGGTGCGCCCCGGCCGGCCGCCCATACTCCTGGACCTGCCCACCGGCGCCCCGCTCGGTGTCGGTGACGTGACGTTCCACAGCACCACGATCGACCTGAATCCGGGCGACGAGCTGGTTCTCTACACCGATGGCCTGGTCGAGACGCGCCACCAGGCCATCGACGAGCGCCTGGACGAGCTCCTGTCCCTCCTCGTGGACCCGCCGGAGTCCCTGGAGGAGACGTGTGACGTGGTCCTGCGAACCCTGCGCGAGCCGGGGGACCACGACGACGTGGCCCTGCTGGTGGCCCGTGCCCGCCCGGTGAACGGCGCGACAGAGCCGGAGTAGCGGCGCCGATGGCAAAATCGGGCTTGTCCCGGCCCGCATCCGGCGGAGCGGGCCGAGGGAGAACTAGCCGGTGAGCGATGACGTGACCGACAAGCCGACCGGGAAAGAGATGGACCTGGAGCGGTGGAAGGAGCGCGGCGTGATGCTGCGCGTCTTCGTGTACGTCTTCGCGACGCATTTCTTCGCCGGGTTCGTCTGGCTTCTCTTCTCCGTGGGCGAGCACGCGCACACATAGCGAGCGACATGCGAAGGGCTCACGACACCGTGACAGCGAACAACCGCCAGACCTCGGAGCACCGGCACGATCGGCTTCCCGGCCGGACCGCCGACCAGGCCGCACCGGTGATCTTGAGCAACCGGCCGGGCTCCTTCGCCTGGGGGGTCCTGGACAAGCGCCACCCGGCGCTGATCGAGCAGGTCCGTGAGGCATTCCCGTACGCCCCGCGGCAGCACCGGGCTCTCGACACCTTGCTGGACGAGATCACCAACGGCGTCGTCGAACCGCTCGATGTCTCGGACGAGGATCACGACCGCTGGTCGGCCTGGGGCCGGGACCACTTCGGACGTCCGTGGTACGACGCACCGTTCCTGTGGGCCGAGAGCTACTTCTACCGCAGGCTCCTCGCGGCCATCGACTACTTCGGCGACGGGCCATGGCAGGGAGTCGACCCTTTCGCGCCCTTCAAGCAGGCCGAACTGCGCGGTGCGGCGGTGGACGAGGAACTACAGGCCCTGGACGCCCTCGCCGATGTGCCCGCCGACGAGCGGGCCACTGCCCTGCTGCAGGCCTCCCTCTGGGGAAATCGCGCCGACCTCGGCTTCCACGCGGCGGGAGGACCGGCCCTCGGTGACGCCGTTCGCGGCCTGGTCGCCGACGACAGCGAGGTGCTGTGGTCGCTCCTGCCCGCGGGGGCGCCGGCCGTCGTCGCCGTGGTGGCGGACAACGCGGGACGGGAGCTCATCCCGGACCTCGTCCTCATCGACCACCTCCTCGAACACGGCCGTGCCGAACGGGTCGTGCTCCACGTCAAGCCCTACCCGTACTACGTCTCCGACGCGACGACGGCGGACGTCATCGACTGCCTCCGCCGCCTCGTCCAGGCACCCGGCGAAGCCGGCCGGATCGGCAAACGCCTCTGGAAAGCCATGGGAACGGGTCGCCTGGACGTGCGGACCCACCCGTTCTTCTGCGCCCCCTTCCCGTACGAGGAGATGCCCGGCGACCTACGGACGGAGTTCGCGACCGCCACGCTGACGCTCCTCAAGGGGGACCTCAACCACCGCCGCCTGGTGGGCGACCGGCTGTGGGATGCGACGACGCCGTTCGCGGACGTCACGGCGTACTTCCCGGGTCCCGTCGCGACGCTGCGTACCTTGAAGTCCGACGTCATCGTCGGGCTGGAGCGGCAGACGCTGGACACCCTCGAACGGTCGGCCCAAGCATGGCGCACCAGCGGCACGCACGCTCTGATCCAGGCACGGCGGTAGAGGTTCCGCACCGGAACACATCCCCGGGCGCCTGCCGACATGCGGCGGCCGGGAAGTCCGGCGAGAGATCACCGTTTTCTGGCGGTGCTCCTGGCGCACCGGCGCCGCCGCAGGCGGTGCGGTGGGGCAGGGGGTCAGAGGCCGAACTCCTGGGGGGACAGGCCGAGCACAGAGCATGCCTCTCGCAGGACCTGCTCTTCGGCCGGGGCGACGTATCCGTCGGCACCGGCGACGACGAGGCCGGTCTGCACGACGGCCCTGGCCTCCGTCGGCTTCTTCGCCGCCTTGGCGATTTCCTGCATGACCTCGCCCTTGCCCTGCTGGAAGTTGAACGCCAGCTGGTCGACGTGCTTGTTGAACCGCTGCCGCAGCTGGTCGGAGGGGAAGTTCTGCAGGACGTCGTTGTTCAGGATCAGCGACTCCACATGCTGCCGCTCGGCGGGGTCGACCTGCCCGTCGGCGGCCGCGACCAGGGCGCACATCGCCATGCTGGCGTCCCGGTAGGCGCCGCTCTTCAGCTCCGTCTTGAGGGAGGTGAGTTGGGACTTGAGCGTGTTCACCAGCTGAGTCCGCGATCCGCCGGCGGACCCCGCACCCGGCCGCCCGTGTCCGCCGGAGCCCCGCGTCCCCGGCGACTGCTGCTGCAGATTCTTGGCCTGGTCCTTGATCCGATCCCACATCGCCACTCGTGCCACCTCGGCTTCTGCCCGTGTCGTTCCGGTTGTCCGCGCGCTTTCCGCCCGGCCTCGTGGCAACGCCTCCCCGTCCGCCGAAGTTCCGTGGGCGTCAACGCCGATGAGCGGACCCGTCTGGAGCTCGGCACCCCGGAGGAGATCTCCTGTCGCGTCGGCCACTCCGGCACGGCCGTGACCGAGGCGCTGCACCGGAAGCAGATCCGGCCGGTGATCCAGACGGGCGCCGTGGTGATGGACGGCATCTTCAAGGGCGCCGGAGGGCTAGTCACGCAGCAACGCCAGAGGGCCCTCACCGATACGGTGAGGGCCCTCTGACCTGCTACTCAGCTGTCGGGGTGGCGGGATTTGAACCCACGACCTCTTCGTCCCGAATTAGGCCCTGGAAGATCACCAGCCTGGAAATCATGGCAAAGTCGCAGGTCAGAGCGTCGGGCTGTATAGGCCTTTGGTGGTGCTTCGACGCCTCCATCTCAAGATCGTCTCCATGATTTCTCCATGGAGTTACGGCAAGGCTGCGTCGTGGGTTCGCTGCCCACGCCCTCCGGCCACTCGTCGTACAGAGCTGATCTTTGACCATCGCGGCACGACGTCGGAGCATGCTTCGCGTGCTTCAGGAGTGAGCGTCAGCGAGAAGGTGGCGCAGGCGCTGCTGTGTGGCAGGGTCTTTGGAGTACAGGCGTGTGCCCCGTGTGCCACGTGTGGCGAGGACGCGGTATGTGTTCAGCGCGTAGGTCAGGTATCGCTGGGGTGAGAGGCCTTCGAGGGCATGGTCACGGCTTTTCTCCGGCCTGGCCTGCCAGCCGTTTGGCGTCCAGGTGATGTCCTCGCCGAGAATGACGGCGCTGTAGTCGTACTCCATTCCCTGGGCGGTATAGACGCAGCCGACCTGTTCGTGGCCGCCGACGTCGGTGGCCCAGAACGCTCGTCCCGGTGTGTCGGGCCCGGCAAGTATGGCCTCGGCTCTGGAGTTCCAGGGCCGCTCCCACAGGTGTACTCCGGTGTCGTCGGTCCAGGAGATAGAGACCTCGGGCAGGAGGGGCGGGGCCGGGGGTGAGTCCCAGGGCCAGCAGAAGCCGGCGGTCATTCGTGCACTGTTGCCCTGGCGGTGGTGGGTCGTGACCCATGCTTCGAGTTGGGCGGGGCTCTCGACGAGGGCGAGGTCGTAGTCGTTGCTCTGCCAAACGGACGCCTTTCCGTCCTTGTCCAGGAGCGCGTCGATCCAGTCGAGGTACGTCCTGGAGCCGCCGCACCGAAACTGGGTGGGCAGGTCGATGTGGGCGAAGGTGTAGTCGCGGGTGTAGGCCAGACGGCGCAGTTCGTCCAGAGTCGTGCCTTCACTGGGGCGGACGATCTGGCGTTCGTCAAGGAAGAGGACGAGCACGGCGCAGCTGCGGATGAGCCGGGTGAACAGATTGGGGAATTCGCTGTGGCGGCGCAGAGGGTCGGTGCGAGCCCGGTGCGCTTCGTCCAGCAGGACGACGCTGGTGTCCTTGTCCAGGCTGCCGGGCAGCGTGGTGGTCAAGGTGCTGATGAGACCTTTAGCGGAGTCCCCGACGGCGCGGGAGAGCTGCTGGGTGAGGGTCCCGGAGGGGGACAGCAGCCGGGGGTTGGCTCCTTCCTTGAGGCACAGGTCGCCCAAGACACGGGCGGCGATGGCCGTTTTGCCCGTCCCCGGCCCGCCCGTCACTACGACGACGTGCCCGGGTTTTCCTCGCTCGGTGGCGGCAATGGCGTGATGAATCCTCTGGCGGGCCTTGTCCTGCTCACCAATGAGACGGAAGCCGTCGTTGCCGCGGATCGTGTCGGCAACCCTGGCCAGCAGGCGGGCGGACGGACGGTGCTGTGCCCTCAGAAAGTCGCTGACTGCTTCCTTGCCAGCAGACTCCAGATCTTCGCACTGCAAGCGTTGGGCCAGCACCGCGGTGTCGGCGTCCACCGGGAGGTCGTCGGCTCCCAGAAGCGGGTAGCCAGCGCTGGGTCCGCTGCCGGCGTAGGCGCGCAGGGGGTCGATCAGCGTGCCCGGTGCGTTGTGAAGGAATGCCAGGCCGCGCACCTCAAGCTCCAGGTCGGCGGGGACCCAGTCCTTCAGGTAGGCCACGTAGCCACCGACCTGGCGGGCCGGATGAAGAACCTCGCGGCCTCCAACCATGAGCATCCCCGCTCCCACCGGATGCGGTGCGGCGAACGTCCACTGCTTGAGTTCGACGGCGACAGCCACGAGGCGGCCCGCTCGCTGGCCAAGGAGAAGGGCGTCGATCCGCTGGCTCGAACCGGGCAGCTCGTACTCCAGCAGCAGATGCAGATGGTGCAGCCCCGCTGAAACCAGCACACGCACCAGCGCAGGCCAGCTCTCGGACCAACTCGTCAACTCCCCCTCCCCCGGGGGTCGACCGCGCGCCGCTGTGAAGCGCTTGGCGCACTGCGCGATGAAGCCCGGCTCGACGAGCTGGACCGAGGCTTCCTCCACGGTTCCCTCGAAGACATGCATGAGCGATCTATAGCAGCCGCAACTGACAGCCTGCGAAGGGCCGTTCGGCTGCAGCGGCTCTAACTGTCGGAGGTGGTGCCTGATATGGATAGAGACATGACCATCCGAGAACTCCAAGGAAAAGTGGCGCAGTTCGCCCGTGAGCGTGACTGGGAGCAGTTCCACACGCCGAAGAACCTCGTCATGGCGCTCGCCGGTGAGGCCGGTGAACTGGCTGAGATCTTTCAATGGCTCACCCCGGAGCAGTCGCAGGCTGCCATGGCCAAGCCTGACCAAGCACAAGCGGTACGCCGCGAGATGGCTGACGTCTTCGCCTACCTACTGCGGCTGGCGGACGTCACGGGTGTCGACCTGGAGGAGGCACTGGTCGAGAAGATCGAACTGAATCGGCAGCGCTATCCGATCGACCTTGCCCACGGACGCGCCGACAAGTACACGGACCTGGGGGCCTAGCGAGCATGCGCATCCTTGCACAGCCGGCGAGACGCTCGGATAAAACCGTCGAAAAGCACTATCAGGACACCATTGCCAACCCTGTTGCCTTTGAGCAACACGGAGACCTACTTGATGCGGCCACCCTGGACGCGCTCAAGCAGCTGTTCCCTGACGGCACTGCCCCGATGTGGGGCGTCATGCCCGGCAAGAACGAGGCCAACCTCCCCGAGATCCGCAAAATGGAGCCCGGATCGTGGGTCTTCTTCAGCGGCGACAAACGCCTCTATCTCGGCGGCACGGTCGCCCTGACCTGGCGCAGCCCAGAACTTGCGGCACGTCTCTGGGGCACCGACGGCGCCAGCGAAACCTGGGAGTACATGTACGCCCTTTCCGGAGCCCGCGGATTCGACATCCCCATCGAGGAGATCCGCGATCTCCTCGGTTGGAAGCCGACCCGCAACATCATGCGTTTCCAAGCCTTCAAGGGCACCGAGGCGGACTTCCTTCAGAGCCTCCTAACGCTGGAGCCCGCCCAGGCTATTCAGCCCGAGGACGAAGAAGCTGCGGCCGAGCAGGCCATCGCCGACTACACCGGCCCCTTGGAGCGCAGCGCCGAGCGTGCCCACCGAGGAGAACAAGCGCATCTCAAGCGCGCTCTGCTCCCCGGGCCTACAGGCGAGTGCGCACTGTGCGGGCGCAGCCTGCCGGCAGCCTTCCTCATCGCCGCCCACATCAAGAAGCGGGCCGCCTGCACCGACGACGAGAAGCGCGATCTGCAGAACGTCGCGATGCTCGCCTGCCTGCTGGGCTGCGACGGACTCTACGAACGCGGCTTCATCTCCGTGGCGGAAGGCGGACAGCTCCAGGTCAGCCCCCTCGCCGCTTCATCACCGGCAGTGGCCCAACACATCCAAAACCACTTGGCCAGCCGCACAACCACGTGGTGGACGCCGGCGCGTGAGCAGTACTTCGCCTGGCACCGTTCACACACATTCCGAAGCGCCCCGGCGCCTTGAGCCCGCAGATCTGCAGCGGGCTCCGTTCACCTCCTACGACCTGCGGTGTTCCATGTGCCCCCTTTGTCGGGGGACCCCTGGAGGACCAGAGCCAGCTCAGGGGGCCTGCCCGTCAATCCTTCGCTTGTCGGGAAGGTCGGGCGCTGGAGCAGGCTCGATCCAACAGCTCCTTCCCACGAGCGCGCGCAGAATTGGCGTCGAATGAGAACTTCGGTCGCACGTCGTCAGATGAGACAGGAACGAGGCGGGCACTGTCCAAAGGAGGCTGCGAACCAGGCGAGCCACTGACTCAACATAGTGTGCTGTGCTGCCGGTTGCCAGTGGCTTGCGTCAGGTCCCATCGCCGATCACCCGAGGAGGGTCTACCTGGCCTGTGTTCACCCTCAAGGCCCGTACTGCTCAATTTCTCTCGTGTCTACCCATGTCTCGCCGCTTGCGCTGATCTCGATCTGGAGGCGTACCGGGGAATCAAGGTAATACTCAACCCAGTCTTCGACGCTTTGAGTGCCTTCGGCTGGTGGCCCGTTTCGTCGCAGCCAGAACCCCCGTTGATCTCCCACTGAAAGCGTCTGCGGTGGCACACTCTTGCCATCAGCGGAAGCGCCGTCCATGCCAGGTTCAAACAGGAACGGGCCCCAGATGTGGTCGTCGATCTGCTGCTGCGTAAGCCCCTGAGTGACGCCTGGCTTGCGGAAGCGGCCATCGCTCACGATGGAGAGGCGGACCGTGACTTTCTCGTGCATGGCGGGACCGTCGTACTTGTACCGCAGCCTGGTCTTGTCCTGGCCCGACACGGGCATGTGCAGCCTGTCGAAGGTCAGGATGGGCTTGAACTCGTACTTCCAGCGGTCGCGCTCGATCTCTCGCATTGCGTCAGCGGTGTCGCTCGCGCGCGCGGTAGCGCTCCAGGAAGCCATAGCCGTGAGGAGTGCTGCGCCAGCGACGATAACGTTCGCTTTGTCGCCGTCGACGGCGTCGGTGAAGTAGGTGACGACGGCAAGACCAATGAGCAAGGCAGCGGCGGCCATTGGCCACAATTTGCGTGTCGGGTTGCGGGGCATGGCGGGAGAGTAGAGCGCGGGCCCTCAAGGCTTCCAGCTGGATGCCAGCCCGCGTCACGCCACATGCCACTGGTGCGCCCGGCCGCCGCGACACGGACGAGGCGTGCCCGGTCGGCCGTTTAGGCGTAGGCAGTGGTCCCCCTGCGATCGATCAAAGGTAGGGGACGTATGGCTCCGAGGCCCCGTGCGTCCTTCGCGTCCTTCCAGGTCAGATCGTCATCAGTTCCGGTCCGAACCGCTGCTGTCCGCAAACGGTCCCGGCCGCGGGGCTGTCTACTAAAGAAGAATTTCTTCTGGACGCCTGTTAGTGACGGCGGTCTCTCGCCCATTCAGTATGTGCTCGATGCAGGCTGTGAGGTCGCCACCGTGGTCGTCTCGGGCAATGCTCCGGAGCTCGTGGACGAGGTTCAGGCCGTTGACGAGGATGATTGGGTACTGGTCCTCCACCATCTCGGTTTGGGCGGGAACGGAGTAGGCCCCTGTTGTCACGTAGACGCCGATCCAGCCGCGTCGAAGACGAGCTACGACGCGAGCGATCTGCTCGGCCGTGATGAGACTGTCGGGCCTGATGCATTTGGCTTGTCCGAGCACGACCAGGCTGGTGCTGGCCAGCCCGCTGCCTAGGTCCAGGCGGCCCACGAAGTCTGCGCCCCCGTCGCCGGACCTGCTCGTCAGCCAGCCTTCGAGGTAGCTGGTTCCTGTTCCGCGCAGGACACGTGCGGCTATGGCAGAGGCAATGGCCTCGAAGTCGTGTTTGCGTCCGTCGAAGTGCTTGTAGATCAGTTCCAGGTCCTTGGCCTCGGCACTGCTGGCCTTGGGGCGTTGTTCTGGCACCTTGATGACCTTGGCTCGAGCGACGCGTCGGCGAAGTCGAGGCAAAGCAGAGCTCCCGTGCCTGACCCACTCGCGCCATGCTAGTGGCGCTAGTTCGAGCGCCTGTGCGTCCGTCACGGACTCACTCCTCCGGGAGTGGATCCACTCCCAGGAAACCTCGTCATCCTCTGACGTGAGGTCAATGAGTGCGATGTCATAGGCATAGTTGATGAATGTGGTGTGCTCCTTGCCGCCCCACTGCACCAGTCGCTCGGCTCGTTCGATGATGCCGAGCCCGCAAAACTCTACGTGGCCCTTGGGCTTGCCATCACGGGAGACCGCCCGGAAGAGCAGCAATGGGGAGGCCGTAGCTCGTTCCTTCGGCGTGTGTCCCTGGTGCCTGATGAACGACTCAAGCAGGGCAGCATTCCCGTTGGTGGTCCCAGGAGCAACGGTGGTACTGGCCTTGTGATCACCAAAGTAGCGGACGTGCCCATTGTCCATGTCGAACACGTCGTGCCAAGGAGTCTGCGCGGTGCCGGCCTTCCACGGGCTCGACCGGATGAGGATCACAGGCCGACGCGGACCGTCCGGGGCTTTGACCTTGGCCATCCCGTTGATTCCTGCCTCCAGCAGGGCTCGTGGAAGGTCCGGTGAGTGCGTTACATGATGGAAGTTGGGGTGACCGTCCAGGCTGGGTTGCTTCGGATCCTTGCCTGACGCGTAGCGGTACACCTGACCAACGCGCAACTGGCCACCCATGATTGCTCCCATGGCAGAACTTCCCGGCGATCTTCTGGTTACAGTACTGTCCACCGCTGGCACGGAAGCATCGACCTGCGGGCATCCCCCGAAGTGCGTGGCTGGGCAGGCAGAAGGTCCCATCGTCCTCGTGGTTCGGGATTTGCCGGTACCGTTTTGGAACGCGATGGCGGCAAGGGGGGACGTGTGACATCCCAAGTGGTGCCCTACGAGCTCGACTCGAACACGGTGGTTCTGTTCGAGATCGAGCCGACGGACGACTGGCAGCCGGTCGGTGCTGACCCGGTTCTAAATCGGGTTCAGGACTCGGTCCGACCAGCCGTTGAGGCTGCGCGGGTCGTACTGGATCAGTTCGTGCGCCTACGTCCAGCCGAAGTAGAGGTGACGTTCGGCATCAAGGTCAACGGATCGGCGAACTGGCTAGTCGCCAAGGCTGCCACGGAGGCGAACTTCGGCGTGAAGCTGACTTGGCGGCCGGATTCCGGACAGGACGGAGGCGAGGGCGGAGAAACTGGCGGTGAATGACGCTGCGCCCCAACGCGGGTTCAGCCCAGCATCGGACACGTGGGTAACGGCCATTCACCTCAGCGAGGCTGATTCCAATCCGCGCGGTTCGGGGTTTCTCATCGATGCCCGTCGCGTGTTGACGTGCGCGCACGTGGTGCATTCCGGTCCGGCGGCGCACCCGGAGCTGTGGGTGGCGTTCCCCAAGGCCGAGGAGTTGATGAACCGGCGGATCAGGGTGAAGGAGGTCGTGGCGCCCGCCGTAGCGAATCGGGGCAAGGAGGACGTGGCGGTCCTGGTGCTCGAGGAGCCGGTGTCAACGGAGTTCGCTGCTCCGCTGTTGCGTCCACCCCCCAATGAGATGGTGAACAAGCGTTGGTGGGCCTTCGGCTTCCCCGACGGGATGTTGGGGGACTCGGCGGGCGGCCTGATCGGCGAGGCTCTCGCCTACGGCTGGGTGCGGCTGGACAACCGCGAGGGCGACGGCGTCCAGGGCGGATACAGCGGTGGCGCCCTCTGGTCAGCGGATTATGGGGCCGTGGTCGGGCTGGTGGCCCAGGGGCGGAAGAAGGACGGCTACGCACGGGCGGTCACCATGCGGGCCGTAGCCACAAGTCTGCCCGATCAGCAGCTCCACCTGCTCACCGATTGGACCACGGAGGATGCTGGTGACGTCGCCCTGTCCGCCTGGGGGTGGACCTTGTCCAACGATCCGGAGTCGGGGAAGCACTGGCATCCGCGGGCGCGTGGGGTGGGCTCGGACGCCGAGCGCGGTTTCCGCTTCTGCGGTCGCGCAACGGCGTTGAAGGCCATCATCGACTGGATCACCGATTCGGCCGGGGACCACCGCCAGGTTCTGCTCGTCACCGGCTCTCCTGGTGTGGGCAAGTCAGCGGTGCTGGGACGAGTCGTGACCACCGCCGACCCGGAAATCGCCGCGATGCTGCCCGCCGACGACGACGCCGAACGCGCGCCGACTGGTGCGGTGGCCTGCGCCGTGCACGCCCGGCACAAGACGGCGTTGGAGGTGGCCCGGGAAATCGCCACCGCCGCCTGCGCGCCCCTTCCCGACGAGGTGGAAGAACTGGCCACGCTGCTGCGGGGCACCCTGGAGAATCGTGAACCGAGCAGTTTCTCGGTCCTCATCGATGCCCTGGACGAGGCCCGCACGCCGGCGGACGCACGCACGATCATGCGGCACATTGCCGTCGCGACCGCGGAGACCTGCGCCGATCTGGGCGTCCGGGTCGTTGTTGGGAGTCGACGCACCGACGACCGCGGTGACCTTCTCGTACCCTTCCAGACGTCTCTACGGGTCGTTGACCTAGACACTCCCGAGTACTTCGCGCAACAAGATCTGGCCCGATATGCATTGGCGACGCTGCAGTTGTTGGGTGACGAACGCCGTGACAGCCCCTACGAGGACGCGTCAGTCGGAAAGCCCGTGGCTGACCGGATCGCCGAGATGGCACAGGGCAACTTCCTGATTGCCGGTCTCGTCGCGCGGACCCACGGCTTGCATGATCAGCAGGCCACGGACGTTGCGGAGCTGCGCTTCACAGCGACTGTCGATACGGCGCTGCGTGACTACCTCGTCCGCCTGCCGGATGTGGAGGGCGTCGCAGCGTTGGACGTGCTCACCGCATTGGCCTACGCGGACTCCCCCGGGCTCAGCGTGGAGCTTTGGCGCACGGCAGTTGGGGCCGTAGGTGGCTTGTCTCCCGAGGCGCGGGGCCTGAGCGCGTTCGCGCGTACGTCTGCTGCCAATTTCCTTGTCGAATCGAGCGACCCCGATGCTGTTACCGGTAGTTTTCGACTGTTTCATCAGGCGTTGAACGAGGCGCTGCTGGAGGATCGGATGGCTGGGGGTGCCCTCGCCGACGACGAGGCCCGCATCGCACGGGCGTTCATGAGTCTGGGCTCGTCCGACTGGCCTAATGCCCCGGGGTACTTGCTGCGTTCCTTGCCGGGCCATGCCATGCGCGGCGGTGTCTTCGACGAGCTGCTCGAGGACGAGAGCTACCCACTCCACGCCGATCTGCGCCGCCTGGTGCCGGCCGTCAAGGCCGCGACCTCCGCGACGGCGCGTGCTCGTGGACGGTTGTTGCGTACGACCCCGCAGGCGTTGGACGCATCGGCGGCAGACCGGGTTGCGCTGTTCAGTGTGACCGAGGCGCGCGAGCACCTGGGACGCAGCTATCGCGACAGTGTCGTGCCGGCCGCGTATAGAGCCGTCTGGGCCGTCGGGGCACCCCACACGGAAGACATCGTGCTCGAAGGGCACACGGACTGGGTCAACACCGTGTGCGCACTTTCGGACCAGGGACGGACTGTGCTGGCGAGCGCGGGCAATGACGGCAGCATTCGTCTGTGGAACCCGGACACGGGTGAGGCGGTAGGCGTCTTGGAAGCGCATGCAGGCGCGGTGCGGGCGCTGTGTCCGTTGCCCACGAAGCAGGGCCTCCTGCTGGCCAGCGCGGGGAATGACGGTGCCATTCGGCTGTGGAATCCCGACGCTGGCGACACCCCGCGCACCATCGACGGCCACACCGGTTGGATCACCGCACTGTGCACGATCGACCGGGACGGGCACACGCTGTTGGCATCGGCGGGCAATGACGGCACCGTTCGTCTGTGGAACCCGGACACGGGTGAGGCGGTAGGCGTCTTGGAAGCGCATGCAGGCGCGGTGCGGGCGCTGTGTCCGTTCCCCACGGAGCAGGGCGTCCTGCTGGCAAGTGCGGGCAATGACGGTGCCATGCTGTTGTGGGAGCCCAGCACCGGCGACGTCGTGCGGGTGCTGAAGGATGGCTCCGATTGGATCACCGCACTGTGCACGATCGACCGGGACGGGCACACGCTGTTGGCATCGGCGCGTATCGACGGTCTGGTGTACCTTCAGGACGCCGCTGGCGAGACGGTGTGCACGCTCGAGGGCGCAGGCGGCCTGATCACTACGCTGTGCCCGGTCGACGTGGACGGGCGGACCTTGTTGGCGTCGGTCGGCGACGACAGGGCCATCCACCTCCAGGATGCCGTCACCGGTGATGCACGTGTACTGGAGGGCCACACGGATGTCGTGCAGGACGTGTGCGTCGTAGTGGCGGACGGGCGAACATTGTTGGTGTCGGCTGGCAACGACAACACCGTCCGTCTGTGGGACACCGGAGCCTCGGGCGTGGTGACCATGGTCGAGCCCCTCGAACCGGTCGAGGCTCTGTGCGCCCTCGAGGGAGAGCACGGGCCTCAGTTGGCGACCGTCGGCCATGGAGGCACCCTGCGCCTGTGGGACCCCAGCACCGGCGAGACCCTGCACACCATAAAGGCCGGCGTTGGCGCCATCACCGCGCTATGCACGATTGACGTGGACAGACGCACCCTGTTGGCCTCTGCGGGCAGCGACCGCGTCATCCGACTGTGGCATCCCGACACCGGCGAGGCCGTGAGCTCCTGGGAGCTGGAGAAGGGCGACTGGTTGGTAAGGGCCCTGTGCCAGGTGTCGACGGGTGGGCGCGCCCTGCTGGCAGCAGCGGGCGATAACGGGGTGGTGCGTCTGCACGACCCGGACAGCGGCGAGACCTTGTACGTTCTGGAGGCAGGAAAGGAAAGGAAGGTTCTGAGCCTGTGCTCCGTCGTGGTGGGTGAGCGCACATTCCTCGCCACGGCTCTAGACAACCGTGCTGTGGCCCTGTGGGACACACAGCGCGAAACTGTCGTGCACGAGTTGGCCGGTCACACCGACTGGGTGCGCGGGATGTGCGTGGTGTCCGCGCAGGGGCGCACCTTGTTGGCCACGGCCGCTGAGGACCGCACGGTGCGGCTGTGGGACCCGGACACCGGCGAAGCCGTGGCCAACCTCCAGGGTCACACTGCCGGGGTGAGCGCGGTGTGCACCATCAACCTGGGCACCCGGACCGTCCTGGTGTCTGCTGGCGACGACCGAACTGTACGCCTCTGGAACCCGGATTTGGCCCACGCCGGTGTGGTCATCCCGGTCCGCTCGCCCGTTAGATCCCTCGTCCCGCACGATCGCCGTCTCTTCACCGGACTCACCGACGGGCTACTGGCCCTGGTCTTGGATTGAGCGAGGGCGTCAGAATGATCTCGGATCTCTTGTCGGGTGTGCCCTCTCGTCTTGCGCGGCGAAGTATGTTCCCTCCGCAGCACGCCACCCTCCCCAGGCCGAAATGGCAAGTGTCCTGTGCGTCGACCGTTAGCGGTGCTCTCGCGTCCCGCGAAAGCCCCTTGTTGCGGGCATTGCCGTGCCGAGTCGCCCGCCGCCGTCCCCGCCACAGCGCCTGCGGACATTCGACCGGCACTGGACGCGAGGCGGGAGCAACTAGTCTGAAGAGCACGGCGCAGGCAGGTGGAACTAGCGACGGTCGAAAGTTGCGTCGTGCAGCGCCAGCAGCACAGTGCACACGCCGAGCCCCGGAACCGCGGTCCGGAGGCGATGGACGAGAGCGGGGGGACGGTCGACTCGGATGACAGAGGATTTCGACGCAATGTATGAGACGTTCAGGGCGCTCCTGGACGCCTTTCCTCCTTCGGAGTCCGTCAAGCGGTTGGAGCAGTTCGGTATCAGCTCGGACATCGTCCAGCAGATCCGTGAGCGGCACGAGCAGCAGACGATCCGGATCCGGGAGCTGGAGGAACCGCATGCGATCGTTCTGGGCAATCGCGACACCTGGTACACCGGCCCGCAGGCCAAGGACAAGTGCTGGCCAGCCGTCGTGGATCGGCTACGCAATGACGGCTGGTCGAAGCAACTCGCCATCGCGCATCTAGACGAGTCCTCCACCCGTGTCGTCTCGCTGTTGAATCATCCCAAGGAGCGCTCGTTCTCTACCCGTGGTCTGGTCGTGGGCCACGTGCAGTCCGGCAAGACCACCAACTTCACCTCCGTGATGGCCAAGGCCGCGGATCGTGGCTACAAGTTGTTCATCGTGCTGGCTGGGATTCACAACGGGCTGCGCCGCCAGACTCAGGCGAGGCTGGTGCAGCAGTTGGTGGAGCCGAACCCATCGATTTGGTCTCAACTGACTGGACTGGACACGGACTTCACGCCGCAGGAAAATCCCGCCTCCTACTTCGGCAAGAGCAACAGGACTCACGTGCTGTGCGTGGTGAAGAAGAATGCGACGGTGCTGCGCAAGCTCGCTCGCTGGTTGGAAAAGGCATCCGACTACCTTGAGGATTGTCCTGCGCTGATCATCGACGACGAGGCCGATCAGGCCACCGTCGCAACAAAGTCGATCAACCCGCTCATTTTGAGCATCATGAACAGTCTGCCCCGGTCGGCCTACGTCGGATACACGGCCTCCCCTTTTGCCAACCTGCTCATCGACCCCAGTGCCGAGGATCTTTACCCGAAGGACTTCATCGTCAGTCTTCCCAAACCCGACCACCACTTCGGTACAGAGGTCCTGTTCGGGCGGTACCTGCTCGACGGCGAGGATCCCGAAAAGGTCGACGACGGCTACGACATGATCCGCGCGGTACCCGAGGGCGACGTGGTATGTGTGCGCCCTCTGTCGCGGGCCGATGTCGAGGGGTTCGCGCCCATCATCACCGACACCTTGCGGCGTGCCGTGGAGTACTTCTGGCTGGTCACCGCAGCCCGACGGGTGCGCGGAACGGGCAATCCGCACAGCACGATGCTGATCCACACCAGCGTCAACACGGCCGTCCACAACAGCTTCAAGAAGCCGCTCGAGGGGATGCGCGATCACACGGCTAGTTCGCTGAACAGTGAAACGCTCCTCGCTCGACTGCGGAAGCTCTGGGAGCAGGAGACCGCACGCGTGCCGGCAGAGGACTTCGGCGAGCGCAAGGTGGAGTTCGAAGAGCTGTTGGCACACCTGCCGAGCGTGATCGACCACTGCCGTGTCGTCATGGACAACTCCAGCAGCGAGGACCGTCTCGACTACGAGAACGGCCCCGTGGTGGCCATCGCGGTCGGCGGCAACACCCTCTCCCGGGGACTCACTCTGGAAGGGCTCTCAGTCAGCTACTTCGTGCGCGCTGTGTCTGCCTACGACACCCTGCTGCAGATGGGGCGTTGGTTCGGTTTTCGAAACGGCTATGCCGACCTGCCCCGAATCTGGATGACCGACGAATTGGCCGAGTGGTTTCGCCACCTGGCCACAGTCGAGACGGAGATGCGCCGCGACATCGACGTCTATATGACTGAGAACCACACCCCCCTCAGCTTCGCCGTGCGTCTGCGCACACACCCAGCGCTGCGCGTGACGGCGGCCGCCAAGATGAGCAAGGCCGTAACTGCTGCCTCCTCCTACGGCGGCCAGCGGGTCCAGACTCACTACTTCCACACTGACGCCGAACGGCTGACCAAGAACATTGACGCCGCCCGCGCCCTGGTCGCAACCGCTCACTCGATTTCCTCGAAGAACGATGAACGCCCCCGGGAGGGGCGCTACGTCTTCCACGACGTACCGCATGACGTCGTCACCCGCTTCCTGGCCAGCTACCAGTTCCACGAGAGCTCCTCGAACACCTCGGAACTGATCGTCGCCTACATCCACAAGCGGGTGGCGATGGCGGGCTCGCTGCGGCGATGGAACGTTGCCATTGTCGGCACACCTCAGGGCAAACCGAACAATGACTTCACCTTCGCTCCAGGGGTGACCGTCGGGCGCACTATCCGTTCACGCCTCGACGTCGCTGGCCCCGCGGACATCAAGACCCTCATGAGCCGGCGGGACGCCGCCGTTGACCTGGTGGGATACCAGGCTACCTGGGTGGAGGACGACTTCAGGAAGCAGCGCCGATTGCAGCAGCCTGAAACTGGGCTGCTCGTCCTCTACCCCATCGACAAGACGTCCGCACCCGCCCAGAAGAAGCCGCCCGTGCCCGCCCCGGTGCGAAGGAGGAAGGAACGCGTCGCCCTTGACGCGGAGGAACACGTCATCGGCGTCGCCCTTGTGTTCCCCGAGCCCTCCGCCGGTGACTCCTCTGTGGAGAGCTACATCTCCGCCGACCTGTCCAGGGTTTCCCTTGAGGACGAGGACTACGACTTTCTCGACAACGAGGGCGTGTAACCGAGAGACCAGGCTCCGCCGCACTGGCTAACCCTGTGGTTCGGTCGGTCGATGAGAGGCAACTAGTGAGGGGCAAAGCGACGGCGTCCGGCCCGCGCCTCGTCGGGCCATGATCTTAGAGGCTCGCCCCAAGGTGGCTGCCTCAAGTCGCGGAGCCGGCCGCCCCGGCCACAGGGGGTGTCTCCTACCTCATCCCCGCTGCACACCAGCGCGCCGCCGTGCGCAGCCAGCCGGGGCGAAGACATGAGGCAGGCCCGCGTACGGCGCAGCGCCTGCGCCGTACGCGGGCCTGATGAGGTAGGGCAAGTTGTACCGCTGACAGCAGGACGGATTCGAGACCGGCCATCAGTCGGTGACTTGTGCCCGTTGCCTGCTGCGTGGTGCTAAGGACGTCTAGGTCGGCCGCAAACCTCGCATCAGTGACTGGCTTCGGGAACCCGTGCCACGGCCAAGAGGTGTGAGCTGGCGGCGAGCAACTCGGGGTAGGGCTCGGCTATGCGGGCGGCAGTCAAGGCCGAGGCAAACATCTCGTCTGACGGGGTCGTCCCAGACTGCTCAACCGCTTTGAGGAGAGACCAGGCGGGCCCCTCGACTCCGAACACCTCCACGTCAATCAGACCAGCATCGCGCATCTCCTCAGCCAGCTCTTCTGCCCGATGGAAGTAGGCGAGGGTGAAGCCCTTGCCATCGTGTACCGCAGTGCTGAGGATCTTCGAAACGGCTGTCTGGAGCCGTTCAGTCTGGAGGTGCGCGTACGTCACGTGCTCGAACAGGGACGAGTAGCGGTTGATCGCAGCGGCAGCTACGAGACCACCTGGCTTGGCGACTCGCCGAGCCTCAGAGAGAGTCATCTGCCTGTCCTGGGCATGAGGCAGGTGATAGAGCGGGCCAAGCAGCTGGACCACGTCGAATGAGTCGTCCGGGGCGTGCAGATCCCGCGAGTCGCCCAGTTTGGCGTGGCACACGTTCGTCGCCTGTTCTACGTGGCGAAGCACCGGGTCGATCAACTCGACCTCGTATCCGTCTTCGATCAACCAGCGTGCGTGGACGCCGGTGCCGCCGCCTACGTCCAGGACGCGCGCCGGGGCCGGTGGCAGGTAGCGCAGGAGGATCTCCTTGGTGCGAACAAGCTCAAGTCGACCGTCTGCCGACATGGTCAGACGGTCGTTCTCGTCGATGACCTGCGAGTAGAAGTGCTCGATCTGGGGTGCCAGCTCTGGGTTCGACATAGCGGCAGTATCCTGTGTACCGGTGGACCAGTCCAGTAGCTACCCTCAAGGAGAGCCATGGCGCTGCTGAAGTACGAGGAGATCGCGGAAAGCCTGCGGGCCCGGATCGCAGCAGGTGAGTTTGCGCCGGGCCAGATCGTTCCTTCGGGTCGGGACCTGGCGGAGCAGTGGTCGGTATCGAGGGCCACTGCCATCAAAGCCATGGACGTGTTGAGGAACGACGGTGTTGTCGAGGCTCGTCAGGGCACCGGGTTCATCGTCACCGAAACCCCCGTTGCGCGACCTGCCGGGGAACGGCGTGCCGGAGCGGCGCGAGTGGCTGGCGGCATGCCGTTCCTGCGGATCGGCACGCCGGATTCGCTGGAGCCGCCGGCGCATGTGGCTGAAGCCCTGCGAATGCGCCAAGGGGAACGGGCGCTGCGCCGTGTGCGCGTCCTGCAACTTCCTGGCGGTGGCCCGCACAGCTACGTGGAGGCGTGGTTCCCGCCCGATATCGCAGAAGCGGCGCCCCGCCTTGCCCAGACTGCTCCGATCGCCGAGGGAACGACGCGTTACGTGCGTCGCCAGACAGGCCGGTTCCCTGTCGAAGGGACGGATGCCACGTCCGTGCGCCTGGCGAGCGAGACCGAGGCCGAGTATCTCGCCCTACCAGAGCCGACTGCCGTCGCGGTCGTTCTTCACACGGCGCATGACCAGGAAGGGCGCCCGCTCGTCTGCGAGCAGGGGGTTACGCCAGGCGCTCTATACGCCCGCGTGGACACGTACGCGATGTAGTCGTAACCCGATCAGACCAGCTGGACCGGTCCGCCGGTCCAGCTTTTTTGATGCCCTTTCAGTTCCCTGAGCTGCGGTGATTCCCGCACCCCAAAACCCGCTGATGCGTGAGGACTTGACTGGACCGGTCCACCGGTCCAGTCTTCTGTTTGTGGCCGCAAGGCAGCCCGATCCTCACGGCTTTGGGATGTGCCTCGTGTCCTCAGCCTTGCCCGTCGGCGCAGGATGGCTCGCTTCTTAAGGGGGCCCTGAGCTGGTCGTTTCTTGAGAACTGCATAAGTGGGCCCCGTCTCCCCGAGTTGAAAGGACGGACCGCGCGGCTCTGCCGCGCATCGACCTCTCCGCTGCTCACCAGTGGCGGCCGGTTGCCTCCTTCGCCCGTCCGGCCTCGTGCCGTACGGGCGGGGCTGAGGGGAGCCGGATTCTCCGACTTCAACGGCGTGCACCCCCGGAGCGGCTACTCCGGGGGTGCTGTTTGGGCCGTTGCCTACTGCTAGGGAGACCACGACCCATGAAGACCATCGTTGCACTTCAGGCCCTTGTTACCGCCGCCAGCCTGGAGGCTGAGCCGACGTCGGCGGAGCTGGACGCGATCGAGCGGGAGATGCCCGTCATCACGGCGGAGTTGGAACTGCTGGACGCGCAGATCACCGTTCTGGACCGAACGCCGTCGCCGCTGGACGTGCGCCGGATCCGCCGGGCTCGCCGGCGGGTGCTCGCGGCTCGCCGCGAGCTGACCAACCAGGCCGTGCCGGGTTCGCCCGAGGTGGCCTGATGGCCACGACGTTCACGGCGCAGATGTCCCGCCGTGCGGCGACGGGCCGGTGGCGGCTGTATGTGGCGCTGCTGGACGGTCAGTCGCAGTGGCCCGAGCAGGACCTCGGTCGCGGGTCGGCGGTGCCGACTGTTCAGCGGCGTTCACGGGCTCTGGCCGCGCTCGGCTACGTGCTCACGGACGGGGCTGACTGGGAGTGGACCGAGGAGTCTGTGATCCTGGGCGACCCGTCGTCGGCGGTGTGGCTGATCGCGTCGGCCGCGGTGCGGGAGGCGACGGAATGAACAGTGTTCAGATCCGTTCAGCGGAGCGTGCGTTGTCGGTCGGCACGTGGCTGATTGTGGCCGGCGCGATGCTCTACTCCATCCTCACCGTCACGCCGCTGATGGCCGCTCACACGCCAGACGAGTGGGACTGGACCGCGCCGATTCTGCCCCTGGTCGTGGACGCCGCGGTGGTGATCGTGGTCCGCCTCGACTCCGTTCTCGCCCGGCTGGGTGGGGATGGTGGCCGGTGGCCGGTCGTGCTGCGGTGGATGACCGGCTGCATGACCCTCGCCCTCAACGTCACCGACTCCGCCCTGAAGAAGGACCTGGTCGGGGTGGCTGTGCACGCGGTCGCCCCGCTGCTGCTGATCGTCACAGCGGAGACCGGGCTCGCCTACCGGCGCGCGATCACCGCCGCCCTGGCCGCCCACGATGCGCAGCAGCGGGCTGAACGGGCGGAGCGCGAGAAGGCGGACCGCGAGCGCCGCGAGGCTGCCGAGCAGCGGGCCCGTGAGGAGCGTGAGCACGCGGCGACGCTGGCGCGTGAGCAGCGTGAGCACGAAGCCCGGTTGGCCCGTGAACAGACCGAGCGGGAGCAGGCAGCACGGCGTGAGGAACGCGCACAGGCGGAGGCGCGGGAGCGTGCTGAGCGGGAGGCTCGTGAACGCCGTGAACGCGAGCGTGAACAGCATCAGCGTGAGCGTGAACATCGTGAACGTGAGGCTGCGCAGCGCCGGGAGGCGGAGCGTCTGGCACGGGAACAGGCGGCCCGTCGTGAACGGCGCGAGCGCGAGGAGAATGCGGCGCGTGAACGCGCCGCGCTGCTCGCCGGCGGCCCGGTGACCGAGAAGCTTGACGAGGACCAGGCCCTGCGCGTCGTCCACGCCGCCTATGTCGAAAGGCTCTCCGTGCGGGCCGCTGTCGATCTGTGCGGCTGGTCGGTCGGTTGGGTGTCCGGCCGCTACCAGGAGTTCCGCGACAACGGCACCGCTCAGGCCAAGGGTTCGCCGGCTGAGGCGCTGGTCTGATGGCCGCGCTGCCGGTCTTCCGGTGGCGACTCGCACCGGACGGCTACGCCACCTACCGCCAACTGCGCGCCCTCGGGCTACGCCCCGGCGGGCAGGGCGTCGCCGCCGCACTCGAGCGGCCCCGCAGGAAGCGTCCGCCGCTCGTCGCCCACCTCTACCGCATCGACCAGGCCAAGCCCGTCCGGCCGATGACACCCGCCCGCTGGGCCGCGCTCGCCAAGGCGAACGCCGCACAGCGCATCTGCCCCAACTGCTCGCGTGACGCCGGGTATCGCATCCCGCGTTCGCACGGCATGTGCGGCGCCTGCATCCACCACGAGGAACAGCGCGCTGCTTGACCTGTCCCGATGACCGAGGCCCGGCCCTTCTCCACCACAGATCACGA
Organism: uncultured Actinomycetota bacterium; assembly: GCA_963836215.1. GTDB lineage: Bacteria > Actinomycetota > Actinomycetes > Streptomycetales > Streptomycetaceae > Streptomyces. Next base: position 783,168 of record CAWIIU010000004.1, on the reverse strand, counting down.
CCGGGCCCCTGACTCCACACGAGGAGTGCACTCAGCATGACCGACACCAGCACCGAAGCGGTAGCGGCCCCCACGGCTGCACCCGAATCACCGCCCCCTCAGCCCCCCGAGCCTCAAGAGTCTGCGAAGGCTGCGGAGGTTGAGCACACGCCCGGCGGCTGGCCCGTCCTGCCGCTGGCCACCGTCGGGGCGAACAGCACCGCCGGCATGGTCGCCACCGCCGCTCTCGCGGGCGGGCCGATCGCCGCGGCTATCGCCATGACCGGCGCTGTCGTCCTGGGCACCGCGGCAACGGTCCGCAGCCGCCGGGACGACCGCCGCAAACAGTGCAAAGCCGCTGCCCGTACGGCCACACGGACCGGCTCGACCGCCGGTAGCCGGTTGCAGCGCAAGGGCGGGGTGCCGGACCAGTCCCGTAGCAGGAGCACCGGCATCACGAAGGCGACCGGTCGCGGTCGTACCAAGCCCACCGCTCACAAGGGGCTGGCCGCCGGATCCGGTGCCCGGGGCGGCAAACACGGGCAGGGCAAGCGCGCCACAGGCAACGCGGCGGCGGGCCGCAGTTCCGCGCGTCCCGGTGGCAAGGGGCGCCTGGGTCAGGTTCGTGCGCTGCGTACGGCGAGCAAGCAGGCTGCGCCGACGCGGGCAGCGAACCGGCAGCAGACCACCGCTGCCCGCCGCGGTATGGCGGATGCCCGCCGGTCTGCCAAGGCCGCGCAGCGCACCGCCGGGCTCGGCAGCAAGGGCACGGCAGGGAAGGCGCTGGCCAAGGGTCTGGGGAAGGCGACGGCCGGTCGCAATGCCCTGCTCCGCAAGGCCCGTTCCGCGAAGGATCAGCGCACCGGCAAGGACCTCGCGAACAATCGATCGGCGGTGCGCAAGGCACCGGCCCGCAAGCGCGCCCGGCAGGCGCTGCGCCGATCCGCAGCACGATTCCAGAGCCGCCGGCTCCTCGCCGCGCTGCTCGCCCTGCCGCTCGGTTTGATCGGGCTGCTGACCAGCGGCATTGGCCGCAAGTTCCGTCTGCCGTTCCTGATCCACCCCGGTCGCCGCCTGTATCGGCAGCTGATGGGTCAGGCCCGACTGGAGCGGGCCGAACGTGACGGAGCGATCCGCCAGGCCCAGGACACGGAAGAGGCCGCCGCGGACGCGGAGGCCACCAGCGACCGCGCGAACGAGATCAAGGATCAGGCCGAGCGTCCCGCCGGTCTGGTTCCGAGCACGTCCAACCCGACGCCTGAGGAGGCGATGCACGTGTCCGGGTTCAACTTCGAAGAGACCGCCGCGGAGATGGAATCCGCAGCTCAGCAGTACGACCCCGAGAGCGCCATGGAGATCCTGGCCATGGTCGAAAGCCTCCCCGCCGCGCTCACGAGCGTGGCGAACGTGATGCGGGTGCTCGCGGAGCGTTCGGACTCGGAGTTCCCGCTGGAGAAGGAAGTCGCGGACGGCTTCAACGACATCTTCGGCGCTGTCATGTCCGCGGTCGCGGTTGCGGAGGACATGGGGCCGCTGTTCCGCCAGGCCCACGAGCAGGACATCGCCCGCCACGAGGACCCGCGCAACGGGCCCGAGGCCGAGAAGGGATGGAACGTCTAACCATGACCACCAACACCGCCACTCAGCACAGCAGTGGGCCGGTGTGGGACTGGAGTGCCGGTCACGGACCCGTGACCGGCGCTCTGTCTGCCACCACCGGAGCCTTCGCCCTCGCCACCACCGGAGCAGCCACCGGAATCCCGCCCGGCTGGGCCCTCGCCGCCGGCACCGCAGGCGCCCTCGGACACGCCGTCGCCGCCCTCAAGATGCGCAACATGGGCCGCACCATCGCCTCCCGCGCCGCGTCCTGGCTCGTCGCGGGCGGGTGGACCACCTGGGCCATGGCCACCGGCCCCCTGAGCTGGGTCGCCATCGGCTCCCTCGCCACCATCGGCATCGGCATCGGAGTCGCCGCCCGCAACTCGGCCCTCTGGGAGGAAGCCCGGGAGGAGGAGGCCATCGCAGCCGCCGAACGACAGATCGCCGCCGAACTCTCCACCGAACGCCGGGCCATTGCCGCGGAGTGGGTCGACCGCGTCCAGCGCGTCTGCGGGGTGACCCTGCGGGTGCTCGCCGTGGAGTTCTGGAAGACCGGTACCGGGTTCACCATCGACGCCGCCCTCCCGGCCGGTGGCACGACCTGGGACAAGATCGCCGGATACTCTCCCGGCCTGTCCGCGGATGCGAGGCTGCCGCACGGCTGCACCGCGTCGGCATCGCAGGGCATCGACCAAGGGCGCGTCCTGATCGACGTGACCACAGTGAACGTGCTGGTGGAGGAGCGGACCTACCCGGACGGGTACGGGCCGCTGTCGATCTACACCGGCATTCCGTGGGGCTACCGCACCAACGCGGAAGAGATCTGCGTGTTCCTGCGGGAGCAGTGCGCGTTGGTCGTCGGTCCGACGGGGTCGGGCAAGTCGAACATGGTGCACGTCATCCTCGCCGGGTTCGCCCGCACCACGGACATCCTGACCTGGGTCATCGACCTCAACGCCGGGTCGGCCGGCCTCCCGTGGGTCCGACCGGCGTTGGATGCGCAGGGCGGGTTCGTGGACGGGATGCGGCCGGGCGTGGACTGGCTCGCCTCCACCCATGCCGAGGCGCTGTTGATGCTGGACACGGCGCTCGCCATCGGCCTGCATCGCAAGGTCGCGTACCAAGACCTGATGATGGAGCGGAACGACGACAAGCTCCCCATCAGCGCCAGGATTCCGCAGATCATGCTCGTCATCGACGAGGGCGCGGAGATCCTGACCAGCACTGATCGGAACATGAAGGACCTCGCCAAGAAGATCCTCGAAGTGATCCGGCTGCTGCGCGCCATGGGCATCCGCACCGTCCTCACCGCGCTCGGCGCCACCGGATCCGTCCTCGGGAACCTGATGATCCGTCGCGAGGCCAAGACCCGCGTCTGCCTCACCGGCGGCGAAGTCGAAGGCATGGATCTGGGGAAGATCTTCCCCGGCGTCAAGGGCATCAAGGTCGAACAGGCCCCCTACCCCGGGGCCGGGTTCATGGGCACCCCGCAGTCCCGGGCAGCGCTGTTCAAGAACTGGCGCATCCTGCCCAACCAGATCCGCGACATCGTCGCCGCCACCACCGACCTGCACCCGCGGCTGGACAAGATCTCGGTAGAGGCGGCCGGCGATGCCTACACGTCGCGGTGGGATCCGGACCGTACCGCGTGGATGCGCGACACGGCCGCCCACCGCTCGACGGACACCGACGCGCAGCCGGGGAACGCGGGCGGGCTGAACCTCTCTGCACTCCGAGGCGAGCAGCCGTCTACCGGCCCGTCCCGCAGCGATGAGGACGCGTTGGCGCGGAAGTTCATGGAGCAGATCGACGCCCAGTTCGGCACAACCAGCGGCCCGGACGACGAGCCGGAAACAGGCTCGACGGGGCAGGGGCTGAACCTGTCCGCGCTGCGCGGCGACAGCGACGGCACTGCGGGGCCGGTGTGGTTGGCGGAGGCGATCGACGCGATCGAGTCCGCCGGCCCGATGGGCCTGAAGCCGTCCGCCGTGGCCGACATCGTCAAGCGTGATCGCAAGACGGTACGCGACGCACTCAAGGCCGCCGCGGAGCGTGGCGAGTTGGTCTACCGGGACAACGGACCGCACTCGGTCTACATCCACCCCGACCACTTCTGATGACCACACACAGCTACTGGCCAGTGGGTAGTGGGGCCCACCCCACTACCCACTGGACACCCCAGTAGACCCCACTAAACGTCCCAGCAGCGCACTTCTACTGGAGACCCCACTAACCACTACCCAGTAGATCCTTTCGGCTGCGGTCACGTGGAGTCACCTACCTCTTAACGGTCGGGACGCGGCGAACTTCCCGTGGATGGCAGCAAGCGCCCTCCTATCCGAGGACCAAGCAGCGAACGGAGGAACCACCATGACCCACCACCCGCCCCGTCCCGAGCCCGGCACGATCGCCCCGCACATACCCGCCGAGGTCTACCGGCAGGCCGAACGCGAGGGCCGACCGATCATCGTCATCCAACAGACCACGCCCGCGGCTCGCCCGGCTCGCACCTACCTGGTGCCGCTCGCCCTCGCCGTCGCGGCCACGCTCGGAGTCGCGGGCACGATCGCCGCGATCCTCGCCCTGTTCGAGTTCGCCATCCACACCGCGACTCTCATCGCGGGAGCAGCCGGGCCCCTCGGGATCGGCGGCATCGCCCTCAAGCTCACCCGACCCAAGAAATGACGCCCGGAGCGGGCCGCCTCTCTCGCCAAAGAATGCGCGGCCCGCTCCGGATCTCCGGTCCTCAACAGACCTGTGGAGGTCTCCAGCATGACTCAACCCATCCCTATTCGGCGATCCCGCCCCCGGGTCCTCGCCGCGTTCTGTGGCGTCGGCGGTGACACGGCCGGCTACCAGGCCGCCGGATGCCACGTCACCGGCATCGACGCCAAGCCGCAACCCCGCTACATCGGCGACGCCTTCCACCAGGGCGACGCGATCGAATACATCCGCGCCCATGGCCACGAGTACGACTTCATCCAGGCCGGGCCGCCGTGCCAGTTCGACTGCACCCTGACCGCGGGCACCAACGCCGCCAAACGGCACCTGTATCCGGACCTTTTGGAGCCCACCCGGGCCGCCCTCGAATCGACGGGCCGGCCCTACGTGATCGAGCAGCCGCCCGGCCGCGCCTCCCGGCGTATGCGGATCGACGTGACCCTGTGCGGGGAAATGTTCGGCCTAGGGGTGATCCGGCACCGCAACTTCGAGCTGGGCGGCTGGCACACCACCCGCCCAACTCACCTCGAGCATCGGGGCCGCGTCGCCGGGATGCGTCATGGGGTCTGGTACGAGGGCCCGTACTTCGCCGTCTACGGACAGGGCGGCGGCAAGGGCACCGTCCCGCAGTGGCAGCAGGCCATGGGCATCGGCTGGACCGACGTGCGCAAGGAGATCGCCGAAGCCATCCCGCCCGCCTACGGCCAGTGGCTCGCCACCCGCTACCTCACCACTGTCGCCGGTTTGGCGGTGGCCGCATGAACGAGGACCTGCTCAACGCCGCGCTCGCGGCCGCCGACCGCGGTTGGTTCGTGCTGCCGCTGCGTCCCGGCGACAAGCCGCCGGCCCTGCACGGTGAGCGCCGCTGCACCGGCCTGGGGGACTGCGCGTACGGACACCGCAAGTGGGAGCAGCGCGCCACCACCGACCGTGCCCGGATCGAACGCTGCTGGAGGGCAGGACTGTTCAACGTCGGTATCGCCACCGGCCCGTCCGGGCTCGTCGTTGTCGACTTGGACCTGCCCAAGCCGACAGACAGTGCGGACACGCCTTCCGGCGTGACGACCTTCCATGCGCTCTGCGAGCGCGCCGGGCATGCCGTCCCCGATACCTACCGGGTGCGGACCGCGAGCGGTGGACAGCACCTGTACTTCACCGCCCCGGCCGGCGTTCGACTGCCCAGCAGCAAGGACCGGCTCGGGCCGAAGATCGACACCCGTGCGTGGGGCGGACAGGTTGTCGCCCCCGGCAGCACCACCCCCGCCGGTATCTACCAGGTCACCTGCGATGCCCCCGTGGCACCGCTGCCGCACTGGCTTCTCGAAGCGCTCACAGCCGCGCCGAAGTCGGGCGCGGTGCCGACGATCGCGCCGGTCCGCGACGCGACCCGCGTCGCTCACGTCGCGCTGGAGCGGGAGTGCGCCAAGGTCGCCACCACACCGGAAGGCCAGCGGGAAGCCGTCCTCTTCGCATCCGCCCGCTCGCTGGGGCGCTTCGTCGCGTGGGGCGACATCCTCCGTCACGAGGTCGAGCAGGCTTTTCAGGTCGCGGGTGAGTCGGCCGGACTCAGGTCGCACGAGTGCCGCTCCACTATGCGCAGCGCTCTGGACTGGTCGATCCGCACCGCCCGACCGCGGGAGGCGGCATGAGCCCCCGCCCGGGGCTGAAAAGCCTTCCCACCACTGCCACCGGCCCCGGCCTCGCCGAACCCGGCCCGGCCCTCTCCGAGGGTGGTGCGCCTAAGGGCGTCGCCGAAGGCGTCCCCACTGCTGTTCGCCCTGACCCGCAACAGGGCGACGGCCGGTACCCGATCGCGTGGCTGCACATCGTCGCCCCACGCGGAGCGGTGCCCACCGCCACGTCGAAGTGCCTGTGCGGCAGGGACCGCAGCGCCGTCGGCCACGGCAAGGTGCACGCCCTGATCACCGACCACGAAACCCACCGCGCCCTCTGCCCGCTCCGCACTCCCCAGGAAGGGAGGACCGCCGCATGACCAGCAACCAGGCTCCCGGCCCGTCCATCGACGGAGCCGCGCTGCTCGACGAGGTGGAGGCCTTCCACCGCCGCTTCAACGTCTTCCCCACGGAACACGCCTACGTCGCCGTGGCCTTGTGGGACGCACATGCGCACCTGATGGACGCGCTCGACGGAACCGCACGTATCGCCTTCCTCAGCCCCGAACCGGGCTCCGGGAAGTCCCGCGCGCTGGAGATCATCGAGACCCTCACCCCACGCGCCGCGACCACCGTCAACGCCTCCGCGAACGCCCTGTTCCGGCTCGTATCCGCGGACGAGGGCACACCCACGCTCCTCTTCGACGAGATCGACACCGTCTTCGGGCCCAAGGCGGGCGGGAACGAGGAGGTCCGCGGGTTCCTCAACTCCGGTTACCGGCGCGGCGCCAAGTCCCTGCGCTGCATCGGGGACGGAACCGACCAGAAAGCCGCCTTCCTCCCCTCGTTCTGCGCGGTCGCCATGGCCGGCCTCGGCTCGCTGCCCGACACGATCCTGACCAGGTCGGTCATCATCCGCATGCGCAAGAAGGCACCCAACGAGAAGTGCCAGCCCTACCGACGCCGCGTACACGAGAAGCAAGGCCACGTCCTGCGGGACCGGCTCGCGGACTGGACCGCCACCCTGCACGACCAGGTCGCCGAAGCCTGGCCCGAGATGCCCGAGGGCGTCACCGACCGGCCGGCCGACGTATGGGAGCCGCTCCTCGCGGTCGCGGACGCCGCTGGCGGACACTGGCCCGCGCGGGCCCGCGCGGCGTGCATCGAACTCATCAAGGCCGCGAGCAGCAATGACGAAGCCTCCCTCGGAGTACGGCTGTTGACCGACCTGCGCGACAAGGTGTTCTGCGGCGTCGACAAGATGCCCACCGCGGCCATCCTCGAAGTCCTGCTCGCTCTCGACGACGCCCCATGGGCCGACATGAGCGAGGACGGACAGGCCATCAAGCCGCTCACCGCCCGCCGGCTGTCCAAGCTCCTGAGCCAGTACGTGCGCCCCGACAACACCCCGATCAAGCCCAAGGGCATCCGGGTCGGCAGCACCACCCCCAAGGGCTACTACGCCGAAGACCTCGCCGACGCGTGGAACCGCTACTGCCCCCCTCACCCTGAGAAATCCGCAACATCCGCAACAGGCGCAACACCGCAGGTCAACGAGGGTGAATCTGTGGCGGAAGGCCCTTGCGACACCCGCCACGTGTCCGCGGAAACCGACACACGACAACTGCGCATCGCCGGCTGACAAGCCACGACCGGTGCTGCCGCCGCGCGGCCACGCGCGGCGGCAGCTATCCGCAACACAAACGGCATCCGCCACAGATTCAAGCCGCTGACCAGCAATGTTGCGGCGTGGCGGATGTTGCGGATCCCCCAGAAGGTCCCAAGCCACCGCCTGCCGAGGAGGCATAGCCAAATGAGCACCGCTTCGCGACTGGAACCCCCGGCCCTTCCCCCTGTCTACCTCCCGAGCGACATCGCCAAGGCCCTCCACTGCTCGGAGTGGTGGGTGAAGGAACAAGCTCGTCGGGGACGCATCCCCTTCGCCAAGCCCGCAGGGAGCTACCGGTTCACGGCCGAGCATTTCGCCGAGATCATGCGCATCTTCGAGAGCCGCCCCGCCGAAAGCCATGACGCCCCTGCGCCGGCAAAGCAAGCGCCGCGGCGCAGGGCGACCACAACGGCGGCGTCCGTCACCTTCCTGAAGGCACGGACCCCGCGCAGGGCGCGAGGCGCCCAACCGCAGTCCAGCGCGGCCTGATTCCGTGTGCCGCCCGGCCCTTCAGCCGGGCGGCAGACCCGTTCATAGGAGAACAACGTGGGTTATGCCGAGAGTCTCGGCAACTACTGGCGCGGCCGGTACAAGCTCGCGCCGGGCAAGTACGCCACTGTTCGCGATGCCGATGGCGATGCCATCCGCTTCAGGACCAAGGCTGCGGCAAAGAAGGCGGCCGACGCCGAAGAAGCGAAGCTGTTGGCCCGAACGAAGAAGGCGCCTCGTGAGCGGATCACCTTCGGTGCCTACGTCAACCGCTGGTACGCCGCACAGGACTTGGCGGCATCCACCATGCAGAACTACCGCCGGCACATCGAAGAGCATCTGCTCCCCGCATTCGAGGATTCCGTCGTCGCTGACATTCTGAGCACCGACATTGCCGCCTGGGAGAAGCACGAACGCGCCGTGCCCTATGCGGCATCCAGCGTCAAGACATGGCGGGCGACACTGCACCTGATCCTTGCCGACGCCGTTGACGAGGGGCTGCGCGACTCCAACCCGGCAACCAAGCGCCGCGGACGAGGAAAGCGCGCCGGCCGCTCACGCAACCGCGGCCCGGAGAAGGCAGTCACGACCGCACTCGGCATCCTGCTGCTCGCCGAGCGGATGGCACTGTTGTCCGGCCGCGACGACGAGTTCGTTGCCGGCATCATCAAGGGCTACACCGGCATGCGCTGGGGCGAGATCGTTGGCCTTGAGCCCGAGTTCGTCCGCCCGAAGGGCATCCGCGTGGAGTGGCAGCTCTACGAACTGGATACCGGCGAACTGCACCGCTGCCCGCCCAAGGATGACTCCTACCGCGACATCGACACTCCGGGTTTCCTCGCCGCGCTGCTCGCCAGGCACATCGCCCGGACGAGACCGAAGCCGTGCGAGTGCCACGGACTGGCCTACGTCTTCCGCGGTCATGGAACCGCCAACGGGTCCGTAAGCCGCCCCGGGGCGAAGCTGGCCGACGTGGCGCGCCGCTGCGGCGTATCGACCGGCACCGTCTCCAACGTCCTCAACCGCCCGGATGCTGTGACCGAGCCGACCCGCCTGAAGGTGCTGGAAGCCATCAGTGATCTCGGGTACATCCGCAACGCCGCATCGGGGGAGTTGGCTGCTCACTGGCGGCGCTCCGGTTTCGCCACGTGGCTCTTCCGGCCGGCCGCGACAGGGCGGTATCCCGGGCGGGGCAGTCAGGAAGAGCGGCCGGTGCCCGTCGTTGCTGAGCCCTGGCCCGGCATCCCGGCACGCGGGCGAGGAGCCTCCAAGCGGGCTGAGGCGTGTTGGGTGCCGATCGCCCCGGGTCTCACCCCGCACGGGCTGCGCCACACGCACAAGACCCTGATGAGGGAAGTGGGGACCCCGCCGAAGCTCATGGACGAACGCATGGGCCATGAGGACGGCTCGGTTCAGTCGCGCTATGACCACATCACCCCAGGGATGCGGCAGGCGTTGATGACCGGGCTCACCGGGATGTGGGAGGAAGCGTTGGACGCGCGCCGGGCGATGAGTCTCGGGTCGCCAGTGGCTGCGCTGGATGCGTTGCTGAGGGCCCGCCCGTAGGGCGTGATCTGGAGAAGAATTCCAAGATCTTCTCCAGGATTTCTCCAGAGAGGCCCTGGAGAACGAGGCAGGCCCGGTGCTGACGTATCAGCACCGGGCCTGACCTGCGATTTAGCTGTCGGGGTGGCGGGATTTGAACCCACGACCTCTTCGTCCCGAACGAAGCGCGCTGCCAAGCTGCGCTACACCCCGATGTCACCGGCGTCGCGGCGACATCGATTACTTTAGCCCACCCGCGCTCCCAGACGAAATCCGGTTTTCCGGGCCCTGAGGTGGCCTCCAGGGCCCTGGTGTCGCCGTCTGTCTAGTCCTTCCCCACCAGCGTCAGCAGCGTCGCCTCCGGGGGGCAGGCGAAGCGCACCGGCGTGTAGCGGCTTGTGCCGCAGCCTGCCGAGACGTGGAGGTAGGAGGTGTTGCCGGCCGCCTGGTGGGTGGAGAGGCCCTTGACGCGATCCGTGTCCAGGTCGCAGTTCGTGACCAGGGCTCCGTAGAAGGGGATGCACAGCTGGCCGCCGTGGGTGTGGCCCGCGAGGATCAAGGGGTAGCCGTCCGCCGTGAAGGCGTCCAGGGTGCGCAGGTACGGGGCGTGGACGATGGCCAGCGAGAGGTCGGCGTCCTTCTCCGGGCCGCCCGCCACCTCGGCGTAGCGGTCGCGCTTGATGTGCGGGTCGTCGAGGCCGGTGAAGGCGAGCTCGTAGCCCTCCAGTTTCAGGCGGCCGCGGCTGTTGCTCAGGCCCACCCAGCCCGCTGTGTCGAACGCCTCCCGCAGGTCCTCCCACGGGTTGTGGACCACACCGACCGCAGGGGCGTTGCCGTTCAGGCCGTGCCGGCCCTGCGCCCGCTCGAGGAGGTAGCGGGCGGGGTTGCGCAGCGTGGGGCCGTAGTAGTCGTTCGAGCCGAAGACGTAGACGCCCGGGTACTCCATCAGCGGGCCCAGCGCGTCCAGGACCTCCGGGACGCCCTCGGGGTCGGAGAGGTTGTCGCCGGTGTTGACGACGAAGTCCGGGCGCAGCCCGGCCAGCGACTGCAACCACGCGCGCTTCTTGCGCTGGCCGCGGACCATGTGGATGTCGGCGACATGCAGTACGCGCAGGGGCCGCATTCCCTTCGGCAGGACGGGAATTGTCAGCCGTCGAAGGCGGAAGGAGCGGGCCTCGAAGGCGGCGGCGTAGGTGATTCCGGCTGCGCCGACTGCCGTGATGCCTGCAGTGATTTTGAGGGGGAGCCCGTAACGTGCGCGCATGTGCCCATCGTCGCAGACCCCGCGGGATGCAGAGGCAGGCGGGCGTCGGGCGCCCCGGCTGTGAGTCCCCGCACAGGCAGCGTCAGCAGCAGGCCGAGCGAGATCCAGACGTAGGTGTTGCTGCCGAGGAAGCCGTCGATGCCGGTCGCGTCCCAGCTCCACAGCCATACGACGCTGCTGCACAGGACGACGTAGATCGCGGCGGCCCGGCGCAGCAGGCGCCGTCTGCGGGGATCGTCCCTCTCGTGGTCGAGTCCCGCGGAGACGAGCATGACGAGCGCGGGGAAGATCCACACGAGGTGATGCACCCAGGTCACGGGGCTGATGAGGCACGCGGTGAGGCCCGTCAGGGCGAAGCCGGCCGGCTCGTCACCGGCAGCGCCCGCCCGGCGGGCGCGTACCGCCCAGACGCAGAGGATCACCACGACCCCGACCGCCCATGCCGCCCGGCTGGGGTCGGCCGGTTCCGAGAGCCGGGCGAGTACGCCCTGCCAGGACTGGTTGGAGACGTAGGCGAGGGAGCCGACGCGGTCGGTGTTCCACATCGCCTCGGTCCAGTAGACGCGTGAGGCGTCGGGTGCCACCCAGGCGGCGAGCAGGGTGGCCGCAGTCGCGACACCCGTCGCCGTGGCGGCCGCCCGCGGGCGGCGGGTGACGAGGAGGTACCCGATGAAGACGGCCGGGGTGAGTTTGACGGCCGCGGCGAGGCCGATGCCGAGGCCCGCGTACCGCTCCCGGCCCGTGGCCAGCAGCCGGGCGTCGGCCAGCACCAGGGCCAGCAGGAGCAGGTTGACCTGGCCGAAGCTGATGGTGTCGCGGACCGGTTCCAGCAGGGCGAAGAGGCAGAACATGACGGCGAACGTGTACCAGCGGCTCCAGCCCTTGCGGCGTACGAGCGCCCCAGCGCACCACTGGAGCACCACGGCTCCCGCCGCGATGTTGCCCAACACACTGATGGCCACGGCGCCCGTCCAGTCGACCAGCGTCATCGGCAGCATGCACACGGCGGCGAACGGCGGATAGGTGAAGCCGTAGTGCGTCCCCGGCACCAGGTAGTCGTAGAGGGAACCGCCCTGCCTCCAGTACTCGACGGTGCCGTAGTACACGGCGAGGTCGAACCAGTCGCGGTGAAGGGGCACCGTGGCGAGGAAGAGCCCGACGGCGGCAGCCAGTCCGACGACGAGCTGCACCCGGCCGCGGGTGGTCACCGGCCAGTTGATGCCCTGCTTCATGACGCTCATGCCGCGCTCCCCACGGGGCTGGTGCGGGAGGCGGTACGGGACGTGACGCGGTGGGCGACCCACAGCGTCACCACGGCGAGCACCCCGCCGCACGTCGCGAGCGCCGTCTGAGGGCCCTGCGGCGCAAATCCGCTGGGCAGTACGGCGAGGGCGAGGACCGCACTCGCCGCGGCCGCCGCCCGTCGTACCGGCCTGTCGGCGCCGGCGGCGGCTGTCAGGAAGAGTCCCCACAGCAGGTACCAGGGCCGTATCGCCGGTCCGAGCACCGCCACGGCCGTCAGGCTGAGGGCGAGCGCATGGACCGGGCGGCGCAGATGATGGCGTCGCCAGGCGATCAGAACGGCGACGGCCGTGGCGCACAGCCCCGCCAAGTGCCACGCAGGCGTGGCGAATCGGGCGAGGTGGGTGAGTCCGCTGCCGGCCTCCTCCAGCAGCGCGCCGGTCATCCGGCCGAGCGACGAGGTGATCGACCAGTTCTGCGGTGAGACGGGGGTGTCGAGCGTCCCGGTCCAGCCGTAGCCGGTGCCGGTGACGGCGGTCGTCGCGACCGTGGTGCAGGCGGCGACGAGGAGTACGGCGAGCGCGGCGGCCGGCCGGGGAGCCCGGACCGCACGGCCGCGCAGCTGTCCCGCCCAGAGCAGCGCGACGGGGAGCAGCCCCATCGCCGCCGGCACCTTCACCAGAGCGGCGAGAGTGACCAGGACGACGGCGAGGACCGGCCATCGGCCCAGGGCGGCGACAAGACCGGCGCCGAGCAGACCGAGCATGATCGCGTCGTTGTGGGCGCCGCCGACGAGATGCAGGAGGACGAGCGGGTTGAGCCCGCCGAGCCAGACTGCGGTGGCGGGGTCGGCACCGCAGTGCCGGGCCAGTACCGGCAGACAGAGGACCATGGCCGCGACGCCCAGCAGCGCGACGAGCCTCATGCCGATCACTCCGGCCGGCACCTCGGTGTGCGAGAGCCGGGCGATCGCCGTCGCGTAGGCGAGGAACAGCGGTCCGTACGGGGCCGGGGTGTGCTGCCACAGCGGTGCCACCTCGTCGTTCAGCGGGCCACCGAGCCGGGACGGCCCATGCGTGTACACGTCGATCCGGGCGTCGACCATCGCGCCCTGGGCGAGGTAGCTGTAGACATCGCGGCTGAACAGCGGCGGCGCCAGCAGGAGGGGCGCGGCCCACAGGACGAGGGTGAGCAACAGGGAGCGGCGGTCCGGGGGTTGCGGCCCGCGTACGCAGCGGCCGAGCAACAACCAGGCCGTGACCAGCAGGACGAGCCCGAAGTACGCGCCGACCAGCCCGGCCGCCGCGCGCCCCGAACCGGGCGCGAGGGCATCGCGTACGGGCAGCGCGCCGGCGGTCGCGCCACCCGCGGCGAGCGCTGCCGAACCGACCAGCCCGAGCAGCCGGCAGCGGCGGGTGTCGAGGGGAGCGGGGGCGGCGTGCGGCATCGGATCAGCCTGGCAACGGGGGGTATCCGCGAGGCGACGCGGTGCTCGCCGTGGGGCGGCTGCGGGGTGTCGGCCGGGTGCCGGCGGCGGACTGCGGGCTCAGCGCGCACGCTTCGTCATGCAGGGGGTGCGAATCCCGATGCCCCCAGCGCCACCTGGTCGCCCGTCCCCGAGCCGCCGTTCCGGGAAGGTGCACGCCAGCTACGCTCGTGTCGGTCGACATCCCTGTCCGGGTCGGCCCGCGGAGCCTTCCGAGTCATGGGTGACCTGCGAATCTTCGTTGACCGGGTCCACGAGAAAAGGCTATGAAGACGTTATGACCACGCTCAAGTCCACACTGCAGGAAGACCTCACCGAGGCGATCAGGGCCCGTGACGAACTGCGTTCCTCCACGCTGAGGCTGACCCTGTCCGCCATCACCAAGGAGGAAGTGTCGGGCACGACCGCCCGTGAACTCTCCGACGACGAGGTGCAGAAGGTGATCGCCCGGGAGGCGAAGAAACGCCGTGAGGCGGCCGAGGCCTTCGCCCAGGGCGGGCGCGCGGAGCAGGCCGAGCGGGAGAAGGCGGAGGGTGTCGTTCTCGCGGCGTACCTGCCGCAGCAGCTGAGCGACGACGAGCTCCGGCAGATCGTGACGCAGGCCGTCGACGAGGCCAAGGCCTCCGGTGCCGAGGGACCGCGGGCCATGGGTGCCGTCATGAAGATCGTGAACCCGAAGGTGGCGGGGCGCGCCGAGGGCGGCCGGGTCGCCGCCGTGGTGAAGCAGCTCCTCGCGGGCTGAGGCAGACAGCGCGGAAACGACGAAGGGGCCCGGCGCTTGCGCCGGGCCCCTTCCGTCTCACGGGCCTACGGGAAGTTCCCGCCGTTCCCGTTACCCCCGCCGTTGGCCTGGCCGCGGTTGTTGCCGCCGCCGATCAGGTCCGGCGGGATCGAGATGCCGGGCCACGGCTCCTGCCCGCCGTTGCCCTGGCCGCGGTTGTCGCCGGGCTTGCCGTCGCCGGGCTTGCCGGGCTTGTTCGGGTCCTTCGGGTCCTTCGGCGCGTCCGGGATGGGGACGGTGTTGAACGGAGGCGCTTCCTTCCCGTCCAGCGCGCCGCTCATCGCGTCGCGCCAGATCGGGCCGGGGACCTGACCACCGAAGACCTTGTCCTGGTACTGGCCGCCGATGTAGATGCGCTCCATCTTGACCTGCTGCGTCGGGCTGCCGACCCAGACGGCGCCGGAGAGGTTCGGGGTGTAGCCCACGAACCAGGCGTTCCTCCGCTCGTCCGTCGTACCGGTCTTGCCCGCGTTGTCCCTGCTCTGCAGGCCCGCCTCCTGACCCGTACCGGAGTCGATCACACCGCGCAGCAGCGTGTTGATGGTGTCCGCCGTCCGCTCGGACATGGCCTTCTCGCAGGTGCTCTTGGGCACCTCGAGGGACCTGTTGTCGGCGGTCCGGATCGAGTCGATGGCGGTCGGGGTGCAGTACGTACCGCGGTTGGCGAAGGTCGCGTACGCGTTGGCCATCGTCAGCGGCGTGATTCCGGTGGAGCCCAGGGTCAGCGCCGACGGCGACACCGGCAGCTTCGCGCCGTTGCCCTGGACCACGCCGAGCTTGTCGGTCATCTCCACCACCGGGCAGAGACCGACGTCCCCGATCATCTGCACGAAGTAGGTGTTGACCGACTTCGCCATCGCGTCCTTGAGGGCGTACGGACCGACCTCGGACTCGTTCTCGTTCTCCAGGGTGAAGCCCTGGTTCCGCCACGGCTTGCCGCTGCAGGTGGAAATCGAGTCGGGGTACGGCATCTTGAACGGCGCCGGATACGTCTGCGTCGGCGGCTTGCCCTGCTCTATGGCCGCGGCCGCGACGAACGGCTTGAAGGTCGAACCAACCGGGAAGCCGTAGTTCGAGCCGCCCCTCTTCTGGCCGACCGAGTAGTTGATCTGCGTCTCATTCTTCCCGAAGCCGTACGGCTTCGACTGGCCCATGGCCATGATCTTGCCGCTGCCCGGCTCGACCATCGTCACCGCGGTGGCGACGTCGTCGGTCTTGTAGACGTGATCCTTGATCGATTGCTGGGCCGACTTCTGTGCCTTCGGGTCCAGCGTCGTCTTGATCGTCAGGCCGCCCTGGTTCCAGACCTTGGCCCGGTCCTCCTTGTTCTTGCCGAAGACCGGGTCGGACAGGAAGACCTCGCGCACGTAGTCACAGAAGAAGCCCGCGCCGTTGACCGCGGTGATGCAGCCGTTCTTCGGCTTGCTGACCTTGAGCTTGATCGGCAGGGCCTTCGCCTGGTCCGCCTCGGCCTGCGAGATGTCGTGGACCTGGGCCATGCGCTGGAGCACGGTGTTGCGGCGCTTGGTCGCCTCTTCCGTGTCGTTGACCGGGTCGTACCGGCTGGGGGACTGCACGATGCCCGCGAGCAGCGCCGCCTCCTCCAGCTTCAGATCCTTGGCCTGCTTCGAGAAGTAGCGCTGCGACGCGGCCTCGACGCCGTACGCCTGCTGGCCGAAGAAGGTGATGTTGAGGTAGTTCTCGAGGATCTTCTTCTTCCCGAGCTCCTCCTCGACCTGGATCGCGTACTTCAGCTCCTGGATCTTGCGGCCGATGGTCTGCTGGGTGGCCTGGGCGACCTTGTCGGGGTCGTCGCCGGCCTCCTCCACGAAGACGTTCTTCACGTACTGCTGGGTCAGGGTCGAGGCGCCCTGGGCGACACCGCCGGACTGGGCGTTGCGGTTGAGCGCGCGCAGTACGCCCTTGAGGTCGACCGCGCCGTGCTCGTAGAAGCGCGAGTCCTCGATGGCGACGATCGCCTTCTGCATGTACGGCGAGATGTCCTTGAGCGAGACCACCGTGCGGTCGCGGGAGTAGACCGTCGCGATCTGCCCGCCCTCGGCGTCGAGGATGGTGGTGCGCTGACTGAGCGGGGGCGTCTTGAGGTTGGCGGGGATCTCGTCGAATCCCTTGACCGTTCCCTTGGCCGCGAGACCCAGCGCTCCGGCGGCGGGCAGGGCGATGCCCGCCAGCACCGCTCCGGAGAGCACGCTGACACCGAGGAACTTGGCGGCCTGCTGGGTTCCGGTCAGACCCCCGTCCGAGCGCTTCTTTGGCATGGGGGCAGCCTACGTTCTCATTCGCCGGACAGGCGTATATCCCTTGGCCTAAGCTGCTCTCAACTGTCACAGCAGTGCGGTTTCGCATCATTCCTCCTCCAGATTCCAGCGGTAACGGAATCTGGGCGTCCATGTCCGAATCCGCCGCATGCGTCGTTCGACGCCCGTTGTGGCCCAGTCGAAACGCCCCGGTTTGCCGGGAAGGTTACGTATGCCCTCAGCTCACTCCCCTGGGTGATCTGCCGCGTACGCATAGTCCGTTCGGACCATTCAAGATTGGGCCCGAAGGGGGTGTTGCGCTGTGCCCACCTTCCGTAACGTCCTCAACTGGCAGCGGTGAATATGCCGCTGCCGCCGTGGGGGAGCCTCGATTCGGGAGAGGACGGCGCCGGCATGGGCTGGGTAACCGACTGGAGTGCGCAGGCAGCCTGCCGCACTACCGATCCGGATGAACTGTTCGTACAAGGGGCAGCGCAGAACAGGGCCAAGGCGGTGTGCACCGGTTGCCCGGTGCGGACCGAGTGCCTGGCCGATGCGCTCGACAACCGCGTGGAGTTCGGTGTGTGGGGCGGAATGACCGAGCGGGAGAGGCGCGCGTTGCTGCGCCGAAGGCCCACGGTCACCTCCTGGCGCAGACTCCTCGAGACCGCTCGCACGGAGTACGAGCGCAGCGCGGGCATACTGCCCGTGGGCCTCGACGACGACGAGACGTACGAGACGTACGCAGCGGTGGGGTAGCCGAGGTGGGGTAGCCACCGCAGCGGCGGACGACCGCCGCTGCCGATTGCTCAGCTCCGGCCGGAGCCGCACGCCCGGTCGCGAGCCGATCGCCGGTGTGTCGCAGAAGGGCGCTCGGCGACAGGTCGTGGTGCGTCGTCGACGGTTGCTCACCGACGGGCCGACGTGAGCCGAGCGGCGTCGGGGGCCGATCACCGACGCGCGTCGCTCAACCGGCCGACCGTGCGCTGTCGTTCAGTCCTGTCGGTCCTGTGTCGTCGTCAGTCCTGCACCGTCGCGAGCCGGTCACCGATGGCCCGCAGCCCCGTCAGGTCGTGCACATCACCGGGCAGCGCGGCCACCTGGGCAACCGGTACCTCGGGGTGGAGCGCCGTGAAGCGGTCACGTGTGCGCTGTTCTCGCGCGAGCACCTGCATGCGTTCGGCATGCAGGCGCAGCAGGCCGGCTGTCAGTTGTTCCGTGGTGTGCTCCGAGGGGCTCGGGCTCTCGTCGTTGTGGTCCACGGACGGGGGTTCGGGAGAGGCGCCCGTGGCGTCACGAACACCAGTCTTCCCGGACGTCTGATCCACAATGCGGCCCTCGTCAAGATTTTCTGCGGCACCGAGCGCCCGCTCGGCAGACAGCCGGTCGGCCCCGCTTTCGTGGACCCGGTTGAGGACCAGACCCGCCAGCGGCATCTCCTCCGCCGCCAGGCGTTCCACGAAGTACGCGGCCTCCCGCAGGGCGTCCCGCTCGGGCGCGGCCACCACCAGGAAGGCGGTGCCCGGGGCCTGCAGCAGCTTGTAGGTGGCGTCCGCCCGGGTGCGGAAACCGCCGAACATCGTGTCCATCGCGGCCACGAACGTCTGGACATCGCGCAGCAGTTGCCCCCCCAGCAACTTCCCCAGCGTGCCCGTCATCATCGACATGCCGACATTGAGGAACTTCATTCCCGCGCGGCCGCCCATCTTCGCGGGCGCCATCAGCAGCTTGATGAACTTCCCGTCCAGGAACGACCCCAGCCGCTTGGGCGCGTCCAGGAAGTCCAGCGCCGAGCGCGAGGGCGGGGTGTCGACGACGATCAGATCCCAGTCGCCCCGGGCCCGCAGCTGGCCCAGCTTCTCCATGGCCATGTACTCCTGCGTGCCGGCGAAACCGGCCGACAGGGACTGGTAGAAGGGGTTCTCCAGGATCGCCCGCGCCCGCTCGCCGTCCGCGTGCGCCTCGACGATCTCGTCGAAGGTCCGCTTCATGTCGAGCATCATGGCGTGCAGTTCTCCGTCGCCCTCGATGCCCTTGACCCTGCGCGGGGTGTTGTCGAGGGAGTCGATGCCCATGGACTGGGCGAGCCGCCGCGCCGGGTCGATGGTGAGGACGACCACATGGCGGCCACGCTCGGCCGCCCGTACGCCGAGGGCCGCCGCAGTGGTCGTCTTGCCGACGCCGCCCGCGCCGCAGCACACGATGATGCGGGTGGCCGGGTCGTCGATGAGCGGGTCGACTTCGAGAGGCGCCGACGCGTCCAGGGTCATGTGCCGGTCCCTTGCTTCCGCAGTTCCTTCGACAGCCGGTACAGGCCGGCCAGGTCGGCTCCCTCGCTCAGCAGGGGGAGTTCGTACGACGGCAGGCCGAGCCCGCTCAGGACGCTCCGCTGCTCGCGCTCCAGCTCGACACGCTGCGCATGGTCGGCGGCCTGTTCGAGCAGCGGGGTGACCAGGCCGGCGGCGCGGCTCACTCCCGCAGCCGTGAGCGTCCTGGCGATGTCCGCGCGCCGGTCGCCCGCCGCGCTGCGCACCGCCTCGTCGTCGAGGAGGTGCGGGCGCACCATGTTCACGATGATCTTGCCGACGGGCAGCTCGGCGGCGCGCAGCTCGGCGACACCGTCCGCGGTCTCCTGGACCGGCATCTCCTCGAGCAGGGTCACGAGATGGACCGCCGTCTCGGGGGACTTGAGCACCCGCATCACGGCCTGTGCCTGATTGTGTATCGGGCCGAACTTGGCCAGCCCCGCCACCTCGTCGTTCACATTGAGGAACCGGGTGATACGACCGGTGGGCGGCGCGTCCATGACGACGTAGTCGTAGGCGTAGGCACCCTGTTTGGTCTTTCGGCGCACGGCCTCGCACGCCTTGCCGGTCAGCAGGACGTCCCGCACCCCCGGCGCGATCGTCGTCGCGAAGTCGATGGCGCCCAGCTTCTTGAGGGCGCGGCCCGCACTGCCGAGTTTGTAGAACATCTGGAGGTAGTCCAGAAGCGCCCGCTCGGCGTCGATGGCCAGCGCGTACACCTCCCCGCCGCCGGACGAGACGGCGATCTTCCGCTCCTCGTACGGAAGGGCTTCCGTCTCGAAGAGTTGCGCGATGCCCTGCCTGCCCTCCACCTCGACGAGGAGAGTCCGCTTCCCCTCGGTCGCGAGGGCGAGCGCGAGGGCGGCGGCGACCGTGGTCTTACCGGTGCCGCCCTTGCCGCTGACGACCTGGAACCTGCTCACGTATTCGAGCCTAACCAGTCGGGCCGGGGGCTACGCACGAGGCCGCCTGCGGGCTGCGTCACTGCGCCGGTCGGCGGTGCGGCTACAGTCGGCTCCATGACCAAGTGGGAATACGCGACCGTGCCCCTTCTCGTGCACGCGACCAAGCAGATTCTGGACACCTGGGGCGAGGACGGGTGGGAGCTCGTCCAGGTCGTTCCCGGGCCGAACAACCCCGAGCAGCTCGTGGCGTACCTGAAGCGGGAGAAGGCTTCATGAGCGGCGCCGTCGACGCGAGGCTCGCCGAGCTCGGACTGACGCTGCCCGAGGTGGTGCCGCCGCTGGCCGCGTACCAGCCGGCCGTCGTCTCGGGTGCGTACGTCTACACCGCGGGCCAGCTGCCGATGGTGGAGGGCAAGCTTCCGGTCACCGGCAAGGTGGGCGCCGAGGTCACCGCCGAGGAGGCCAAGGAGCTCGCCCGCACCTGCGCGCTGAACGCGCTGGCGGCCGTGAAGTCGGTCGTCGGCGATCTGGACCGCGTCGCGCGCGTGGTGAAGGTTGTCGGCTTCGTGGCGTCCGCGTCGGACTTCACCGGCCAGCCCGGCGTGCTCAACGGCGCGAGCGAACTGCTCGGCGAGGTCTTCGGCGAGAAGGGTGTGCACGCGCGCAGCGCGGTCGGCGTCGCGGTCCTCCCGCTGGACGCTCCGGTCGAGGTCGAGCTCCAGGTGGAACTCGTCCGGGGCTGAGCACGATTCCGGCACTGAACCGCCGGTCAGCCCGTACAAGGCCCCGTGCCTGCCGGTTCTCCGGCGGGGACGGGGCCTCATTCATGCGTGGTAAACGCTTGCATCGCTCTTGACGTGAACGCGTCGATGGGTGTGATCTGTCCATGGTTAGGAACGTTTCCTAACGATCTGAATCGTGGGAGGGATCCGTGGCACCAACCCCCCGCCGCCGCTCGCGCCGAGCGATCGGCGTCCTCGTGGCCGCGGCCACAGCAGCGTTAACAGTGGCCTTGCCGACCCTGAGCAACGCGCAGCCCAACTCCGACGGCACGGCGGCCGTCAGAGCCGCACCCGTCCGCTACGAGGCCGAGGCCGCGACCGTCGCCCAGGGCGCGGTCGAGTCCAACCACGCGGGCCACTCCGGCACCGGCTTCGTCAACTATGCCAACGCCCCCGGCGGCTATGTGGAGTTCACGGTGAACGCCCCGGCCGCCGGAACCGCCACCCTGGTGCTCGGCTTCGCCAACGGCACCGCCGGCAACCGCCCGCTGGAGGTATCCGTCAACGGCGGCGCTGCCACCGCGCTCGCCTTCCAGCCCACCGGCGCCTGGACCACCTGGTCGGCCGTGACCACCACGGTCCCGCTCAAGGCCGGCGCCAACGCCGTGCGCGCCACCGCCACCGCGCCGGAAGGCGGCCCCAATCTCGACTACATCGATGTCACACCCGCCGACTCCCAGGCCGGCACGGACCACGAGGCCGAGTCCGGCTCGATCTTCCAGGGCGCGGTCGAGTCCAACCACGCGGGCCACTCCGGCACCGGCTTCGTCAACTTCGAGGCCGTGACCGGCTCGTACGTCGAATTCACCGTCGACTCCGCACAGGCCGCCAACGCCAGGCTCGACTTCCGGTACGCCAACGGCTCCGCCGCCGACCGCGCGATGGACATCACCGTCAACGGCACCTCCGTCGCCGACGACCTCGCCTTCCCCGCCACCGGCGCCTGGACCACCTGGAAGACGTCCGGTGCCGACGCGACGCTCAAGGCGGGCACCAACAAGATCCGCGCGCTCACCGCCAACGGCGACGGCCCCAACCTGGACAAGCTCACCGTCACGTCGAGCGGCCCGGCCGACACCGAGAAGCCGACCGCGCCCGCGAACCTGCGCAAGGACAAGGAGCCCACGGCGAGCAGCGTCTCGCTGGCCTGGGACGCGTCCACGGACAACGTCGGGGTCGCCGGTTACGACATCTACCAGCACGGGCAGTTGATGAAGCAGGTCGACGGCAGCACGCTCGCCGCGACCGTCGACGGCCTCGACCCGGAGACCGCGTACGACTGGACGGTGTTCGCCCGTGACGCCGCGGCCAATGTGTCGCCCGCGAGCAACGCCGTCACCATCGCCACCCTGCCGGCCCCGCCGGACGACGAGGCGCCCACCGTGCCCGGCGGTCTGCGCTCCACCGGCAGGACGGCCACCAGCGTGGACCTCGCCTGGAACGCCTCCACGGACAATGTGAAGGTCACCGGCTACGACATCCACCGCGACGGCGCCGCCGCCGGAACAGCGGACTCCACCTCGACGACCGTGGCGGGCCTCAAGCCCGACACCGCGTACCGGTTCAAGGTCCGCGCCTTCGACCTCAAGGGCAACAAGTCCGCGTTCAGCGCGGAGATCACCGTGACCACCGGCGGCAGTCAGCCCGGCGGCGTCCCCGACCCGGGCGCGGTCTCCACCCTCGCCGGCGGCGTGGACGTGGCCTGGGGCGTGGGCTTCCTCCCCGACGGCACCGGCCTCTACACCGAGCGGAACACCTTCAACGTCTACAAGCTCACCAAGTCGGGCACCAAGACACTGATCGGCAAGGTCCCCAACGCCGTGACCACCGGCGGTGAGGGCGGACTCCTCGGCATAGAGGTCAGCCCGAACTTCACCGGCGACCACTACCTGTACTTCACCCACAGCGCGTCCGAGGGCAACCGCATCGTCCGGATGAAGTACGAGAACAACGCGCTCAGCGACTACCGGATCCTGCTGCAGGGCATGGAGAAGAGCCGTTTCCACAACGGCGGCCGGCTGCGCTTCGGCCCCGACGGCAAGCTGTACGCCTCGATGGGCGACGCCCAGAGCGGCAGCCGGGCGCAGGACAAGACCTCGCTCAACGGCAAGATCCTGCGCATCAACGCCGACGGCAGCATCCCGGCGGACAACCCGTTCGGCAACGCCGTCTGGTCGATGGGCCACCGCAATCCGCAGGGCCTGGACTTCGACTCGAAGGGCCGGCTGTGGCAGGCGGAGTTCGGCAACAGCAACATGGACGAGGTCAACCTCATCCAGCGCGGTGGCAACTACGGATGGCCCAACTGTGAGGGCACCAGCGGCAGTTGCTCCGGCTACATCCCGCCGAAGAAGACCTGGTCCACGTCCTCGGCATCGCCGAGCGGCCTGACGATCATCAACGACCATGTCTTCGTGGCCACCACCGTCGGCCAGCGCGTCTACCGGCTGCGCATCGACGCCGGCAGCAACCTGGTGGAGCAGAAGACGTACTTCCAGGGGACCTACAACCGGCTGCGCACGGTCGAGGTCGACCGTGACGGCGACATCTGGCTCACCACGTCGACCGACAAGGACGGCACGAACGGCAACGACCGGGTCCTGCTCATCGACATCGTCTACTCCGGCGGCAATCCGCAGCCCGGCGAGTTCAAGCTGACCAGCAGCGCCTTCAACGACAACGCGACCATCCCCACCAAATACACCTGCGCCGGTGACGGCTCGGCGGGCCAGGACCCGTCGCCGCCGCTGGCCTGGGGCGCGGGGAGCACCGGGGCGAAGAGCTACGCGGTCGTCTTCGCCGACGTCGCCAACAACGGGAACAAACTGCACTGGGCCGTCTGGGACGTCCCCGCCTCGAAGCTCGGCCTGCCCGAAGGGCTCGGAGCCGGATTCAACGTCCCGGGCCAGGACGGTGCCAAGCAGAAGGCCATGGGCAGCGGCGCCAACGCCCAGAAGTTCTTCGGCCCCTGCCCGGGCGGCTCCACGCATCCGTACACCTTCACGCTGTACGCGGTGGGCTCGGCGACCGTGCCGGGCCTCACCTCCGGCTCGTCGATGGCCCAGATCGAAACAGCGATCAAGAACGCGAGCACGGCCAGTGTGAAACTGCGCGGCAACTCGAACGCCGGAACCTGACCACCGGCAGACGGGGGGCGAGGGGCGGCCGGTCGACCGGCCGCCCCTCGAACATCCGCGCGTGAACGCATAGCATCCGCCCATGTCCAATGGTCAGTGGTACCCGCCGGAGTGGCCGGACCGGATCCGCGCGCTCGCGACCGGCGAGCTCACCGTCGTGCAGCCGAAGCGCGCCGCGACCGTGATGCTGCTGCGCGACGCGGCGGACGGCCCCGCCGTGCACATGCTGCGCCGGCGTACGTCCATGGCCTTCGCCGGAGGCGCGTACGCCTACCCGGGCGGCGGCGTGGACGCGCGCGACTCCCGGCCGGTCCGCTGGGCGGGCCCGCCGCTCGCCGACTGGGCGGAGCGCCTGGGCGTGGACGAGGCGTCCGCGCAGGCCGTCGTGTGCGCGGCGGTGCGCGAGACGTACGAGGAGGCGGGCGTACTGCTCGCGGGCCTCACCCCGGACACGGTCGTCGGGGACACCACGGGCGAGGACTGGGAGGCCGACCGGCAGGCGCTGGTCGACCGCGAGCTGTCCTTCGCCGACTTCCTGGACCGGCGCGGCCTGGTGCTGCGCTCGGACCTGCTGGCCGCGTGGGCGCGCTGGATCACCCCCGAGTTCGAGCCGCGCCGCTACGACACCTGGTTCTTCGTGGCCGCGCTGCCCGAGGGCCAGCGCACGCGGAACGCTTCGACGGAGGCGGACCGCACGGTGTGGATCCGGCCCGCCGAGGCCATCCGGGGCTACGACAAGGGCGAGCTGCTGATGATGCCGCCGACGGTGTCCACCCTGCGGGCGCTGGCGCCGTACGGGACGGCCGCCGACGCGGTCGCGGCGGCCCGGGAGCAGGACATGACCCCGGTGCTGGCCACGGCCCGCCTGGAGGGCGAGGAGCTGGTGCTCAGCTGGCCGGGGCACGACGAGTTCACCAAGCACATCCCGACGGGGGGCTCGCGATGACCAATGCGGCCGCTCTGCCGGGTCAGCCCCGTGGCGGGGTGCTCTCCGGGCCCGCCACCGCGCGGGCCGTCAATGTCCTCGCGCCCAATCCGTCCGCCATGACGCTCGACGGCACCAACACCTGGATCGTCTCCGAGCCGGACTCGGAACTCGCCGTCGTCATCGACCCGGGCCCCCTCGACGAGGTCCACCTCCAGCGGATCGTCGACACCGCCGCCGAGGCGGGCAAGCGGATCGCGCTGACCCTGCTCACCCACGGCCACCCCGACCACGCCGAGGGCGCGGGCCGTTTCGCCGAGCTGACGCGGACGAAGGTCCGGGCGCTCGACCCGGCGCTCCGGCTCGGTGACGAGGGCCTGACCGGGGGAAACATGGTCCGCGTCGGCGGCCTGGAGATGCTCGTCGTGTCCACCCCGGGCCACACCGCCGACTCGCTCTGCTTCCATCTGCCGGCCGACCGCGCGGTCATCACCGGCGACACCGTCCTCGGCCGCGGCACGACGGTCGTGGCGCACCCGGACGGACGGCTCGGCGACTACCTCGACTCGCTGCGCAGGCTGCGTTCGCTGACCGTGGACGACGGCGTGCACACGGTGCTGCCGGGCCACGGCCCGGTCCTGGAGGACGCCCAGGGCGTGGTGGAGTTCTATCTGGCCCATCGCGCCAACCGGCTGGCCCAGGTCGAGACCGCGGTCGAGAACGGCCACCGCAGCCCGGCCGAGGTGGTGGCCCATGTGTACGCGGACGTGGACCGGTCGCTGTGGCCCGCGGCCGAGCTGTCCGTGCGGGCGCAGCTGGAGTATCTGCGGGAGCACGGCCTGATCTGACGGCCCGGCACACCCGGCATCGCAGAAGCGCAGCCGGGGGACCGGGAAGGGGCACGGGTGAAACCGACGACGGACCCCCAGGCGTCGGAGGCTTTGACCTCTGCTTTACGCTCCGCTTACTTCTGACATTCGTTCCTGGGGGGAACCAGCGTGTTTGTCCTCTTCGTGCTGCTCGTCATCGCTGCGGCCGTGCTCTTCTTCGTCGGCCGGGCCAACGGCCGCACCGGGCTCAGGCTCGGCGCGCTGGGCGCGCTGCTGGCCGGTCTCTTCGCCGGCATCGCCAGCTGTGTGCACGTCGTCAGCGCCTACGAGGTCGGCGTCCCGGTCACCTTCGGCAAGGTCGGTTCGCCGATGACGCCGGGGATGAACGTCACCTCGCCCTTCACCAACGTCACCACGTTCTCCACCCGGCCCGTCGACCTCAACCTGTCCGACAAGGACATCGTCGAGGTGCGCTCCTCGCAGGGCGGTGTGATGTACGTCGAGCTGACGGTGAAGTGGGCCGTGACACCGGCCAAGGCCGTCGAGCTCTACCGGCTCGCGGGCAGCGAGGACGCGATCCAGCAGCGGCTGGTCTTCCCGGACAGCCGGGAGATCGTCCGCAACGTCTTCGCCCGCCACACCAGCGAGCAGGGCTACACCTCGGCACGCGAGAAGATCGGCACCGAGATCGGCGACCTGATCAAGGAGCGGCTGGCCCCGCGCGGCATCGCCGTCACCACGGTCAACCTGCGCAATGTGAAGCCCTCCGACCGGCTGCAGGACCAGATCGACCGCAAGATCCAGCAGCAGCAGGCCACCGAGCGGGCGACGGAGGCGGCCCGTACGGCGAAGGCGGAGGCCGAGCGCCGCCGGATCGAGGCGGAGGGCATCGCCAGGGCGAACAAGATCCTCAACAACTCGCTCAGCGACAAGGTCCTGATGAACCAGTGCATCGACGCCTTCAAGGACGCGGCGGCCAAGCACCCCGTCTACGCCGTGCCGTGCGGCGGCGGCACGGGCAACCCTCTGATCGTGGACGGCACCAAGAACTGAGCCGGAAGACCGCGAAGGGCCGCCCCGGATCGTCCGGGGCGGCCCTTCGCGCGTGTCGAATGCGCTAGCGCGAGCGCTTGGCGAGTCGCTCCACGTCCAGCAGGATCACCGCGCGGGCCTCGAGCCGCAGCCAGCCGCGCTGTGCGAAGTCGGCCAGCGCCTTGTTCACGGTCTCGCGGGAGGCGCCGACCAGCTGGGCCAGCTCTTCCTGGGTGAGGTCGTGGACGACATGGATGCCCTCCTCCGACTGCACGCCGAAGCGGCGCGACAGATCGAGGAGCGCACGGGCCACACGGCCCGGGACGTCGGAGAAGACCAGGTCGGACATCTGGTCGTTGGTCTTGCGCAGCCGGCGGGCGACGGCGCGCAGCAGCGCGGTGGCCACCTCGGGCCGGACGTTCAGCCAGGGCTGCAGATCGCCGTGGCCGAGGCCGAGCAGCTTGACCTCGGTCAGCGCGGTGGCGGTCGCGGTGCGCGGTCCCGGGTCGAACAGGGACAGCTCGCCGATCAGCTCGCCCGGGCCGAGGACGGCGAGCATGTTCTCGCGGCCGTCGGGGGACGTGCGGTGGAGCTTCACCTTGCCGTCGGTGACCACGTACAGCCGGTCGCCGGGGTCGCCCTCGTGGAAGAGGGCGTCGCCGCGGGCGAGCGTCGCCTCACTCATCGAGGCGCGGAGCTCCGCGGCCTGCTCGTCATCGAGCGCCGCGAAGAGCGGGGCGCGCCGCAGAACGTCGTCCACGAGTTCACTCCTTGTCGACCTGCTCAGGGACCATCGGCCCCCATGATGCCGGACCGCACGGTGCGGGTCCGGGGGACACCGCGTACGGCGGCTTCACCGTGGCCGGGCCCCTGGAAAGTAAATATTCGTGCGATCAATCACAACAAGTTTGACGCACGGGAGTGTCTGTTCGTGCGGCAGGGGCCCGATTGGGTCCTGATTACTGGGGACCGGGGCGGATGTCAGTGGTGGCCCGTAGGCTGGCCGGGTGTCCAATTCGCCGGTGAGAGCGCAGGCCAAGGGGGCCGGAAGAGTGGCCGGAAAGCAGAATTCCGCTGTGGGCGAACAGCGGCCGAGTGGATCCCGAAAAGTAGTAAAACCGCCCAAACCGGAATCAAGACTGGCCATGGTCCGCCGAGCGCGCCGGATCAACCGCGAGCTCGCCGACGTCTATCCGTACGCCCATCCGGAGCTGGATTTCCGCAATCCCTTCGAACTGCTCGTCGCCACGGTCCTCTCGGCCCAGACGACGGACCTGAGGGTGAATCAGACGACGCCCGCGCTCTTCGCCAAGTACCCCACGCCCGAGGACATGGCGGCGGCCGCGCCCGAGGACCTCGAGGAGATCCTCCGTCCCACCGGCTTCTTCCGCGCCAAGGCCAAGTCGGTCATGGGGCTGTCCGCCGCGCTCCGGGACACCTTCGGAGGGCAGGTGCCGGGCAATCTGAAGGATCTCGTCAGCCTGCCGGGTGTCGGACGCAAGACCGCGTTCGTCGTCCTCGGCAACGCCTTCGGCGTCCCGGGCATCACCGTCGACACCCACTTCGGCCGGCTGGTGCGCCGCTGGAAGTGGACCGAGCAGGAGGACCCGGAGAAGGTCGAGGCCGAGATCGCCGCGATCTTCCCGAAGTCCGAGTGGACCATGCTCTCGCACCGCGTCATCTTCCACGGCCGCCGGATCTGCCACGCCCGCAAGCCCGCGTGCGGCGCCTGCCCGATCGCCCACCTGTGCCCGTCGTACGGGGAGGGCGAGACCGACCCGGAGAAGGCGAAGAAGCTGCTGAAGTACGAGATGGGCGGTATGCCCGGCCAGCGTCTCAGCCCGCCTCCGGACTATCCGGGCAAACCCGCGCCCCCGCTGGGGCAGACCGGGTGACACGCAGCCCCGCCGGGCGGCGACGGAACGATCCATGCGCCCCGGCGCGTTGTGAACGAGGGGGTGCACCCGATGCGCACAGGAGAAGAGACGTACGACCAGACGCGGGACAGCCATTTGCATGAGAGCGGCGCCGACGGCGAGGTGACCGTCACGACCGACGGTGTACCGGCATGGCTCTACCCCGTGGTCCGGGCGGCCGACACCGTGGAGCCGGAGCAGCTCAGCCGCTTCCTGCCGCCCGCGAGCGGCCGGGGCCGGCAGTCCGCCGTCCTGGTCCTGTTCGGCGAGGGAGCGCGCGGACCCGAGCTGCTGCTCATGGAGCGGGCCGGCAGCCTGCGCTCGCATGCGGGGCAGCCCTCCTTCCCCGGCGGGGCGCTCGACGCCGAGGACGGCGACCCGGCCACCACGGGCCCCCTGCGGGCGGCTCTGCGCGAGGCCGAGGAGGAGACCGGGCTGGACCCGGCGGGCGTCCAGATCTTCGGCGTGCTCCCCAAGCTCTACATCCCCGTGAGCAGTTTCGTCGTGACGCCCGTACTGGGCTGGTGGCGCACCCCGAGCCCCGTCGGCGCGGTCGACCTCGCGGAGACGGCGCGCGTCTTCACCGTGCCCGTGGCGGATCTCACGGACCCCGCCAACCGTGCGACCACCGTGCACCCCAGCGGGCACAGGGGTCCGGCATTTCTGGTCGAAGGGGCTCTGGTCTGGGGTTTCACGGCCGGTGTGATCGACCGCATTCTGCACTTCGCCGGCTGGGAGCGGCCGTGGGACCGAGGCAAGCAGGTCCCGCTGGACTGGCGCTCATGACAGGCTGACCTCCTCAGACCCAGGCCGGATTCGAGCAACCGGCGACGAACATGCGAGGCAATTGACGGTGAACGTGCTGGACATCCTGTTGCTGGTCGCCGCCGTCTGGTTCGCGATCGTCGGCTATCGCCAGGGCTTCGTCGTCGGCATCCTGTCCGTGATCGGCTTCCTCGGCGGCGGCCTCGTGGCCGTCTATCTGCTCCCCCTGATCTGGGGGCAGCTGACGAACGACTCCGAGGTGTCCAGCACCGCGGCGATCGTCGCCATCATCATCGTGATCGTCTGCGCCTCGGTCGGCCAGGCCTTCACCACGCATCTCGGCAACAAGCTGCGCCGGTACATCACCTGGTCACCCGCGAGGGCAGTGGACGCCACCGGCGGCGCGCTGGTCAACGTGGTCGCGATGCTGCTGGTCGCCTGGCTGATCGGCTCCGCCCTCGCCGGCACATCCCTGCCCACGCTCGGCAAGGAAGTGCGCAGCTCCAAGGTGCTGCTCGGCGTCTCGCGGGTGATGCCCGCTCAGGCGTCCACCTGGTTCACGGACTTCTCCTCCGTTCTCGCGCAGAACGGCTTCCCGCAGGTCTTCAGCCCGTTCGCCAACGAGCCCATCACCGAGGTCCGGGCACCGGACCCGGCGCTCGCGGGCAGCCCGGTCGCCGCCCGCGCCCAGAAGTCCATCGTCAAGGTGGTCGGCACGGCCCAGAGCTGCGGCAAGGTCCTCGAAGGCACCGGCTTCGTCTTCGGGCAGCGCCGGGTCATGACCAACGCGCATGTCGTCGGCGGCGTCGACGAACCGACCGTCCAGATAGGCGGAGAGGGGCGGCTGTACGACGCGCGGGTCGTGCTCTACGACTGGCAGCGCGACATCGCCGTGCTGGACGTGCCCGACCTCAAGGCCAAGCCGCTGCAGTTCGCCGAGCCCGACGCGCGCAGCGGGGACAGTGCGATCGTCGCGGGCTTCCCGGAGAACGGCTCCTACGACGTGCGATCCGCGCGTGTCCGCGGCCGGATCAACGCCAACGGCCCGGACATCTACCGCCGGGGCACCGTGCGACGCGACGTGTACTCGCTGTTCACGACGGTCCGTCAGGGCAACTCCGGCGGCCCGCTGCTCACGCCCGAGGGCAAGGTGTACGGCGTCATCTTCGCCAGGTCGCTCGACGACCCGGACACCGGTTACGCCCTGACGGCCGACGAGATCGCCGGGGACATCAGGGCCGGCCTGTCGGCGAACCAGCAGGTCGACAGCCAGGGCTGCGCGCTCTAGCCGCGAAGGATCCGGTTTCGGCCACGGCGGGGGCCGTGGCGCCCGCGTCAGTCGCGGGTATGGCGCAGCCGGGCGGACACCCAGCGGGCGCGGCGCCGCAGGATGCGGGGAATCCCGATCCCTTGCGCCGTATGTTCATGGCCCCGACCTTGCAGGCCACCCCTATCGGGGGAGCTCGGCCCATTGGCCGAGCGACGGTTGCGTGCTGCGTCACCGTAGTCGTGCGTCCAGCCCATACCGGGACGTCTGCCCGTGGCCCATGGTCGGTAACCGTGCCGGAGGCGGCCAATTGGCCTATGCGTCAGGCATTTGGCTGTTCGTCGGACAAGCGTTCCTTCGACCTCGACGGATCCTGCGCCGACTCAGCGATCGGGCTCGGGGTCCTTGAGCCAGTTGATGAGTTCGGACGAGAAGGCCACCGGGTCCTCCTCGTGGGGGAAGTGGCCGAGACCGTCGAACAGCCGCCAGCGGTACGGCGCTTCCACGTACTGGCCCGAGCCCGCCGCGCTGCGTGTCCGCACCGCCGGGTCCAGCGAGCCGTGCAGATGCAGCGTCGGTACCCGCACCGGCCGCTTCATCCGGCGGTTGAACTGGATGCCGTCCGGCCGTGCGAGGGACCGCACCATCCACCGGTAGGGCTCGATCGAGCAGTGCGCCGTCGAGGGGATGCGCATCGCCCGCCGGTAGACCTCCAGCGCCTCCTCCTCGGGAGGCTGCGGACCGGACCAGTCCTGGATGAGCCGGCCCACCAAGGACGCGTCGTCCGCGAGGAGCTGACGCTCCGGCAGCCAGGGGCGCTGGAACCCCCAGATGTAAGAGCCGGCCCTGCTCTGCGAGAAGTCGGAGAGCATCGCCGAGCGCCACCGCCGTGGATGCGGCATGGAGGAGACCGCGAGCCGGCGCACCAGCTTCGGGCGCATCACCGCCGCGGTCCATGCCAGGTAGCCGCCCAGGTCGTGCCCCACCAGGGCCGCGTCGGGCTCGCCGAGCGAACGCACCACGCCGGTGATGTCGAGCGCGAGGTTCGCGGGGTCGTAACCCCGCGGCGTGCGGTCGCTGCCGCCGACGCCCCGCAGGTCCATGGCCACGGCCCGGTACCCCGCGTCGGCGAGCGCGGTCAGCTGGTGACGCCATGTCCACCAGAACTGGGGGAAACCGTGCAAAAACATCACCAACGGTCCGTCGCCCACCTCCGCGATGTGGAAGCGCGCACCATTGGCCGCCACGTCGCGATGGGTCCAGGGACCGTCGATGCGTACGGGGCTGCCCGTACCGGTGTCAGGGGCCGTCATGCAGACGAGCGTCCCATACCCAAGGACGTCACGTTCGCCAAGCCCTCCCCGTGGGACGCGGCCCGGAGCGGCCGTCCGCCGCGGGAGCCGTGCTCACCGGCCCCGCGGCGGTCCTGCTCAGACTGAGATCTTGTCCGGCTCAGGCCGGGGATGCGGCTTGACGTTCCCCAGTACGGCGGCCGTCTCCTTGGCCGAAGCGACCACCTTCTGGGGGCCCTTGCTCTTCTTGGCCTTCTTGGCGAAGGCCGTCCCGATCAGGGCGAGCACCCCGGCCACCAGGACGTTCGCCGCGAAGGAGAGCAGGAAGCAGACCGAGATGTGCCAGTCGCTCCAGGCCTGGATGCCGTACGCCAGCGCGAAGCTCAGCATCGGCAGCGAGAAGATCAGCACGGCACCGGCCGCCCCGAAAGCGCCGCCGCCGATCCCTGCCCGCTTCGCGTCCTGCCGCAGCTGCGCCTTCGCCAGGGCGATCTCGTCGTGCATCAGGGCGGACATCTCGGCGGTCGCCGAGGCGACCAGCTGGCCGAGACTGCGCTCAGCACTGCTGCCGGGGTCGCTCATCGCTACTCCCTCTCTCCTAAGGTCCGACAACAGATCATGCCGGACTCTCGTCGTCACCGCGCGATGCCCCCGCCACTTCGGCGCGACGTCGGTGCTCGGCGGCCTTCTTCTCGTAGATCTCCGCCATGCGCAAGTGGTAGGCGGGGTCGTCCTGCTCGTAGATGTCGGGGATGCCGTCCTGGTCCTCGTCGCGCTCCTCCTCCTCGTACAGCGCCCGGTACCTGCGTACCCGCAGCTTGAGCAGAATCCCGGCGAGTACGGCGGCGATCAGCGAACCCGTCAGCACCGCGGCCTTGACCTCGTCGGTGATGAACGGGTCGTCGGCGAAGGCGAGTTCGCCGATGAGGAGCGAGACGGTGAATCCGATGCCGGCGAGTGCGGCGACCGCGAACACGTCCGGCCAGGCCAGATCGTCGTTGAGCTCCGCCCGGGTGAAACGGGCGGCGAGCCAGGTGCCGCCGAAGATGCCCACGGTCTTGCCGACGACCAGGCCGAGAACCACACCGAGGGTCTCCGGCTTGGTGAACACGTCGGTCATCGATTCGCCGCTGACCACGACACCCGCCGAGAACAACGCGAACAGCGGCACGGCGAGTCCCGCGGACAGTGGCCGCACGAGGTGCTCGATGCGCTCGCCCGGGGAACTCTCCTCGCCCTCCCGGCGGGTGCAGCGCAGCATCAGGCCCATGGCCACACCGGCGATGGTGGCGTGGACGCCGCTGTTGTACATCAGCCCCCAGATGACCAGGGCCAGCGGCACATACACGTACCAGCCGCGCACTCCCTTGCGCAGCAGCAGCCAGAAGAGGGCCAGGGCGGCGGCGGCCCCGCCGAGCGCGGCGAAGTTTAGGTCGCTGGAGAAGAAGACGGCGATGATCAGGATCGCGAAGAGGTCGTCGACGACGGCGAGTGTGAGGAGAAAGGCGCGGAGCGCGGACGGCAGTGAGGCCCCGATCACCGCGAGGACGGCGAGCGCGAAGGCGATGTCGGTGGCCGTGGGGACGGCCCAGCCTTTGGTGGAGCCGTCGCCGAGGACGTTGACCAGCAGATAGACGATCGCGGGCGCGACCATTCCGCTCAGCGCGGCGATCACGGGGAGCGCGGCGGCCCTGGGGTCGCGCAGCTCACCGGCCACGAGTTCACGCTTCAGCTCGACACCGGCGACGAAGAAGAAGATGGCGAGCAGGCCATCGGCGGCCCAGTGCTGGACGGACAGGTCGAGGCCGAGCGCGGGAAAGCCCAGATGGAAGTCCCTCACGGCCTCGTAGCTGTCGCCGAGCGGTGTGTTCGCCCAGATCAGCGCGGCGATGGAAGCGGTGAGCAGCAGCACGCCACCGACGGTCTCGGCCCGTAGTGCCTCCACCACATAGGTGCGCTCGGGCAGGGAGAGGCGTCCGAGGAACTTACGGGTGGGGCCGGGCGCGGTCACGAGGGGGAACCTCTCGTCGGGCGGGC
The DNA here is from genome assembly GCA_963836215.1 of uncultured Actinomycetota bacterium. Taxonomy (GTDB): domain Bacteria; phylum Actinomycetota; class Actinomycetes; order Streptomycetales; family Streptomycetaceae; genus Streptomyces. The sequence continues at coordinate 749,328 of CAWIIU010000004.1, read as the reverse complement.
AGGACGGAACTCATGCCGACCAGACTTCCCGGCGCACCTAGGACTTCTCACGCGTCATGGACGCGTCCCTCACCTTACCGAACGGCACCGGACCATCTTCCGGTACTTTGCGCATCCGGCGCGAAACGGGCATCCGGCGCGCCGGATGCCCGTTCCCTTCGGCCTTCGCCGGTGATCAGTCCTCGGACGCCGCGCCCGGCAGCCTCGACTGGATGAGGTCCATCACCGAGGAGTCGGTGAGCGTGGTGACATCCCCCAGCTGACGGTTCTCGGCGACATCGCGCAGCAGCCGACGCATGATCTTGCCGGAACGGGTCTTCGGCAGCTCCGCCACCGGCAGGATCCGCTTCGGCTTGGCGATCGGTCCGAGCGCCTTGGAGACGTGCGCCCGCAGTTCTTCGACGAGGCCCGCGTCCTCGGTCGCCGTCCCGCGCAGGATGACGAAGGCGACGATCGCCTGGGTGGTCTGCGGGTCGGTGGCGCCCACGACCGCCGCCTCGGCGACCTTCGGGTGCGAGACCAGGGCCGACTCCACCTCGGTCGTCGAGATGTTGTGGCCGGACACCAGCATCACGTCGTCGACCCGGCCGAGCAGCCAGATGTCTCCGTCGTCGTCCTTCTTGGCCCCGTCGCCCGCGAAGTACTTGCCCTCGAAGCGCGACCAGTAGGTGTCGATGAAGCGCTGGTCGTCGCCCCAGATGGTGCGCAGCATCGAGGGCCACGGCTCGGTGAGGACGAGATAGCCGCCTCCGCCGTCGGGCACCTCGTTGGCGTCGTCGTCGACGACGGTCGCGGAGATGCCGGGCAGCGCACGCTGGGCCGAACCGGGCTTGGTCTCCGTGACGCCCGGCAGCGGCGAGATCATCATCGCGCCGGTCTCCGTCTGCCACCAGGTGTCGACGATGGGGGTACGGCCGCCGCCGATGTGCTCCCGGTACCAGATCCAGGCCTCCGGGTTGATCGGCTCACCGACCGAACCGAGGACACGCAGGCTGGACAGGTCGAACTTCGCGGGGATGTCGTCGCCCCACTTCATGAACGTACGGATCGCGGTCGGCGCCGTGTAGAGGATCGTGACGCCGTACTTCTGCACGATCTCCCAGAACCGGCCCTGGTGCGGGGTGTCGGGTGTGCCCTCGTACATCACCTGCGTCGCACCGTTGGCGAGCGGGCCGTAGACGATGTACGAGTGGCCGGTGACCCAGCCGATGTCGGCGGTGCACCAGTAGACGTCCGACTCCGGCTTGAGGTCGAAGACGGCGCTGTGGGTGTACGCGGCCTGGGTGAGGTAGCCGCCGGAGGTGTGGAGGATGCCCTTCGGCTTACCCGTGGTGCCGGAGGTGTAGAGGATGAAGAGCGGGTGCTCCGCGTCGAACGCCTCCGGGGTGTGCTCGGCGGACTGGCGGTCGACGATGTCGTGCCACCACACGTCGCGGCCCTCGGTCACCGCGGTGTCCTGGCCCGTACGTCGCACCACCAGGACGTGCTCGACCTGCGGGCACCTGGCGACGGCCTCGTCGATCGCGGGCTTGAGGGCGCTGGGCTTGCCGCGGCGGTAGCCGCCGTCCGCGGTGATGACGAGCTTGGCGTCGGCGTCCTGGATACGGGAAGCCACGGCGTCGGCGGAGAAACCGCCGAAGACCACCGAGTGCGCGGCGCCGATCCGGGCGCAGGCCAGCATGGCGACGACGGCCTCGGGGACCATCGGGAGGTAGACGGCGACGCGGTCGCCCTTCCGTACTCCCAGCTCGGTCAGGGCGTTCGCCGCGCGGGACACCTCGTCCTTGAGCTCGGCATAGGTGACGCTGCGGCTGTCACCGGGCTCGCCCTCGAAGTGGAGCGCGACGCGGTCGCCGTTGCCCGCTTCGACATGGCGGTCCACGCAGTTGTACGCGACGTTCAGCTTGCCGTCCGCGAACCACTTCGCGAAGGGCGGGTTGCTCCAGTCGAGCGTCTCGGTCGGCTCGGTGGCCCAGGTGAGCCGCCGCGCCTGCTCGGCCCAGAAGCCAAGCCTGTCCGCCTCGGCCTGCTCGTACGCCTCCGCCTTCATGTTGGCGTTCGCGGCCAGCTCGGCCGGCGGTGCGAACCGCCGCTCTTCCTTGAGCAGGTTGGCCAGGCTTTCGTTGCTCACGACATCTCCCTTTCCCAGGGCGTCCTATGTACGTATGTGTTCCAGGACTTACCTCATCAGCCGGAAGGCCCCAGTGACAAGGGTTTCCACTGAGTGGTTTAGACCTGTTGAGCCTCGGCGGCCGGTCCACCTGGGCGACCCCTCCTTCCCGGGCGGCGGGAAGGAGGGGCCATACGTTCTCACGGACGCGGTGGGGGATCGGTTCAGGCGCGCGCCTTCACGAGCGAGGACGGCGCGGGTGCCACGCGGTCGAAGACCGCCTCGACCTCGTGGTCCTCGCTGCGCGTCAGCAGATACGCCTGCGCCTCGCCGACATGGAAGTACATGCCGTGCAGCTCCAGGGTGCCCTCCGCGAGTCGCCGGGCCACCGACTCATGGGCGCGCAGATGCTCCAACTGCTGCACCACATTGGTCAGGCACAGCTGCTCCACCGCGTCCGCCGGCAGCCGTCCGGAGATCCGCGCCCACGAACGGTGCCGGCTGCGCATTCGCTCCAGGCTCGGCAGCCCGTGCCGCAGCCACCGCCGCAGCGGAGTCCGGTCGGATCCCTCCGGGGTGGTCAGCAGGGCCTGCATCGCGCCGCAGCCGGAGTGGCCGCAGACCGTGATCGAGTTAACGGCCAGCACATCGACGGCGTACTCGATCGCGGCCCCGACCGAGTCGTCTCCGCTCTCCTGGCCGGGCAGCGGCACCAGATTGCCGACATTGCGCACCGTGAACAGATCGCCCGGTCCGCTGGCCGTGATCATGCTGGTGACCAGACGGGAGTCGGCACAGGTGAGGAAGAGCTGCGAGGGCTGCTGTCCTTCCCGCGCCAGCCGGGCAAGCTCGTCCCGCACGAACGGAGCCGTGTTGCGCTGGAACGAGCTGAGCCCGTCGGCCAGTTGGTGCGTCACGGCGCGCTGAGGGCGTGCGTCGCAGTGATGGTTGCGCCAGGGCGTCCAGGGCCGGCAGCAGCCGTGCGTCTCGGACGCGGGTTCGCTGATCCTGGCCCCGGCCCGACCGGTGAACTCCACCGTCCCGCCCTGGGCCACGTGCGAGGTCTGCCAGTCGTGCAGCGCCTCGTAGGCGGCGTGGTCCATGAACGAGCCGTCCAACTCGACGACACAGGCTGTTCCTTGGGGCACCTGCCCCAGCATCCGGCTCAGCCGGGGCACGGCGAGAAACGTCAACTGGCCGCGCACCCGTACCCGCAGACCCGCCTCCTGCTCCTCGACGGTGATCCGGGTCCTCGTCAGGCGGTGCAGCGCGACCGCGACCGCCACGGCGATCCCGATCATCACACCCTCCAGCACCCCGGTGACGACGACGCCGGTCATGGTCACCGCGTACACCAGCATTTCGCGGTTCCGCTTCACGCTGCACAGGTGGGTGATGTTGACCATCTGGAACCCCACCACCATCACCAGCGCCGCCAGTGCCGCCAGGGGGATCAGCCCGAGCAGGGGCACCAGCAGCAGGGCAGCGAGCACGATCCACAGGCCGTGCAGCATCGTGGAGTTACGGCTGACGGCACCCGCCGACACATTGGCGGAGCTGCGTACCGCGACCCCGGTGACCGGCAGCCCGCCGAGCGCCCCGGAGACGACGTTCGCCGCGCCCTGCCCGGCCAGCTCCCGGTCGAGGCGCGCACGCGCGATGCGTACGGCCGGCTTCTTGCGGGCAGCCGCCAGCTTGTCGACGGCGACCGCCGACAGGAGCGATTCGACGCTGCCGACCAGGGTGATGGTGAGCACGGCGGCGAGGATGCCGAGCCCGGGCCCTTCGGGCATGACGGGCAGGGCGTGGTTGCTCCAGGACGGCAGATCGACGCGCGGCAGACTCAGCCCGGCGATCAGGGCGAAGGCGGTCGCGCCCGCCACCGCGGCGAGAGCGGCCGGGATCTTGCGCACGATCCGGCCCGCGCGCCCGGGAATCCGTGGCCACAGCAGGAGGGTGCCGACGGTCAGAAGACTGACGGAGAGCGCGGCCGGATGGAGCTGGGCCAACTGGGAGGGCAGGGCCCGGACATTGGCGACGGCCGAGCTCTGCGGGGTGCCGCCGAGCACGATGTGGAGTTGTGCCAGGGCGATCGTGACGCCGATGCCGGCCAGCATGCCGTGCACGATCGCAGGACTGACGGCGAGTGCCGTTCGGGCCACCCTCAGCGCGGCGAGGGCGAGTTGGGCGATGCCGGCCAGGACGGTGATGGCGCAGGTGACGCGCCAGCCGTACTGCTGGATCAGATCGGCGGTGACGACGGTGAGTCCGGCCGCGGGACCGCTGACCTGAAGGGGGGCCCCTCCGAACCGGCCCGCGACGATGCCGCCGACGGCCGCCGCCACCAGACCGGCCTGCAGGGGTGCTCCGGTCGCGAGCGCGATGCCGAGGGAAAGCGGCAGCGCGATCAGGAAGACGGAGACCGAGGCGGACAGATCGGCACCGGCGATGCGGAAGCGGCGTCGGCGGCCGTCGTCGGGCGGGGGCGGGTTGTGCGGGTCCTGGGGGCCGGCCGGTGGGGACTGGCCGTTCTTTCGGTTCTTGCGAGAGGTGTTGTCGGTGCGAGTGGGGACGCAGGCAGACATGGTTTCCCGTCTCCTCCGGGGCAGCGCGGTCGCGGAATGTGGGGACGCGGCCGTGGGTCACGGCGTACAGCGGCGGGAGTTCAACTCGGCGAGAGTTTCAACTCTCAGTAAATGGATCGTAATGCAGGGTAAAGACTGCGGCATGATTTTCAGGGCAAATAGGGCAATCTTTCACCCGTTGTGGTGATTAGTGATTTTTATACGGCTCGTCGTGCCCTCCCTCTTGGCATCGCGATGCGACTTTGTCGACGCCACCGACACCGGTCGTAAAAACCGATAGTCATACGAAAGAGGGTGAACGGATGAAGGCCGCCACAAAAAGGGTCGCCGTCGGCGCGGTCACCACGGCGCTGATCGCAGGACTGGCGGGCTGTGCAGGGTCCGACGAGGAGCCGCGCAAGGAAGGTGCGCCCGGAGCCAAGAAGGCGGCGCCCGCCGCCCCCGGGAGCGCCGTGCGTCTGATCGGCGACGGTTCCACGGCCTTCACCGGCTCCCAGCCCCGACTGCTCAAGCCCGAGCGCCTCGAGCCCGGCCAACAGCCGCCCCAGTTCGTGGTGTTCTCCTGGGACGGGGCCGGCGAGGACAGCCAGAAGCTGTTCTCCCACTTCCGCAACGTCGGCAAGAAGTACGACGCGACGATGACGTACTTCCTCAGCGGCGTGTATCTCCTCCCCGAGGGGAAGTCGACGCTGTACGACCCGCCGAAGCACGCGGCCGGGCGCTCCGACATCGGCTTCAACGACGCCGAGGGCATCAAGGCCACCGTCCGCGAACTGCGCGGCGCCTGGCAGGAGGGCAATGAGGTGGGCACCCACTTCAACGGCCACTTCTGCGGCAAGGACGGCGGCGTGGGCACCTGGTCCGTCGACGAGTGGAAGAGCGAGATCAGTCAGGCCAAGGCGTTTGTGAAGCACTGGAAGACGAACTCCGGCTTGAAGGACGAACAGCCGCTGCCGTTCGACTACGACAAGGAGCTCATCGGTGCCCGCACCCCCTGCCTGGAGGGCCGCACGAACTTTGTGCGTGCCGCCGACGAGCTGGGGTTCCGCTACGACACCAGCGGCGTCAACGACCAGATCTGGCCCAAGAAGGACCTCGGTCTGTGGGACCTGTCGCTGCAGATGGTCCCGGTGCCGGGCCGCGCCTTCGAGACGCTGTCCATGGACTACAACTTCATGGTCAACCAGTCCGGCACGGTCAAGGGTGACCCCTCGAAGCACGAGTTCTGGGGCAACCAGATGCGCGACGGCCTCCTCAAGGCCTTCGACCGTGCCTATGACGGGAATCGCGCCCCGCTGATCATCGGCAACCACTTCGAGTCGTGGAACGGCGGCACGTACATGCGCGCCGTCGAGGAGACCATCGCCACGGTCTGCAAGAAGCGGGAGGTGAGGTGCGTGTCCTTCCGGCAGCTCGCCGACTGGCTCGACGCCCAGGACCCGCAGGTCATCGCGAAGATGCGCACCCTGCAGGTCGGCCAGGCGCCCAAGGAGGGCTGGAAGGCCTTCCTCGCCGAACAGCCGGCGGCCGCGGCCTCACCGGTCGACAAGGTCAAGCAGGCTGAGCGGCACTGACGCCTGCCGCACGCTCACCGAGGACGAAGGCGGGGTCGACCTGCGCGGCCAGGTCGGCACCCGTCTTCGCGTTGCCCCAGCTCTCCGCGTTCTTCAGATGGAAGTGCACCATCTGGCGCGTGTAGCGCTCCCAGTCGCGGTTCTCGTACGAGTCCTCCGCGGCGTTCTGCAGCATCTGGAGCGACATGCGGTTGTCCGCCTCCAGCAGCTCGAAGCGCGAAGGCCGGCCCTTCTCCATCGCCCGCACCCAGTCGGAGTGCCCGACGGTGACCAGCAGATCGTCACCCACCTCGTCCCGCAGGAACGCGATGTCGTCCGGCCCTTGCACCTTGTTCCCCACGACCTTCAGCGCGACCCCGAAGTCCTGTGCGTACTCCCGGTACTGGCGGTAGACGGAGATCCCTTTGCGGGTCGGCTCGGCCACCAGAAACGTCATGTCGAACCGGGTGAACATCCCCGATGCGAAGGAGTCCGACCCGGCGGTCATGTCGACGACCACGTACTCGTCGAAACCGTCGACCAGATGGTTGAGATACAGCTCCACCGCGCCGACCTTGGAGTGATAGCAGGAGACCCCGAGGTCGGACTCGGTGAACGGGCCGGTCGCCATGAGCCGGATGTCTCCGTCGTCCAGCCGGACGGTGCGGGCGCAGGCATCGTGGACCGGGTTGTCCTCGTCGACGCGCAACAGCCGCGAACCCTCTCCCGGAGGCGTGGTCTTGATCATGGTCTCCGCCGAGGTGATGCGGGGGTTGGTGCCCCGCAGGCAGTCCTTGATCAGCGGCAGATGTGCGCCCATGGCGGGCAGCTCGGCGGCCTCCGCCTCGTCCAGGCCGAGCGCGGCCCCCAGATGCTGGTTGATGTCGGCGTCCACCGCGACGACGGAGGCTTCATTGGCGGCGAGGTGGCGGATGAAGAGCGAGGACAGCGTGGTCTTGCCGCTGCCGCCCTTCCCTACGAAAGCGATCTTCATGTTCACCTAGGGTAGTCGGTCAACCTCGCTGTGTTGGCGCAGTGCGTGAAGAAGACCACTCCAAGGTGGGGCGTCGGTGGATGGCGCGTAGCCTCGCTACCTATGAGTACGAATGCCTCGTCGGTCGACCCTCTCGCCGCTCTCGGCTCCCTGCCGGGTGTCGCCGACTCCGTGGACTCCGTACGCAAAGCCGTCGACCGGGTCTACGGGCACCGCGTCATGCGGCGGCGCAGCAACGAGGTCACCTCCGAGGCGGCGCTGCGCGGCGCGCGCGGTTCCGCGGCGCTCTCCGGCGCGGACTGGGCGCTGGAAGAGGTCCGCAGGCGCACCGACTTCAGCGGCGAGCCCGAGGCGAAGACGGTCGGCGCCGCGCTGCGACTGACCGCCGAGGCGGGCCAACTCCTCTCGGTCTGGCGGCAGTCGCCTCTGCGGGCGCTGGCCCGGCTGCACCTGGTCGCGGCGAGCGGCGCCGCTGACGACGACACCGTGGGCCGGCCGCGGATCGTCGGCGAGACGGTCGACGAACCGCTGATCGAGGCGGCGTTGCCGGAAGCCGACGAGGTGAACGGCCGACTGGACGGCCTGGCCGAACTGATCATCGCGGGCAGCTCCGCGCCCGCTCTGGTGACCGCGGCCGTGGTGCACGGCGAGCTGCTGGCGCTGCGACCCTTCGGCTCCTGCAACGGCCTCGTGGCCCGCACCGCCGAACGGATCGTACTGATCGGCAGCGGCCTCGACCCGAAGTCGATCTGCCCGGCCGAGGTCGGCCACGCGGAGCAGGGCCGGGCGGCATACCTCGCGGCCTTCGACGGCTATCTCTCAGGTACGCCGGAGGGTATGGCCGCCTGGATCACGCACTGCGGGCGCTCGGTCGAGCTGGGTGTCAGGGAGTCGACGGCGGTCTGTGAGGCACTGCAGCGCGGCGCGGCCTGACTCGGAAACGGCCTGAAGCCGAGGGGAATGCCGGGCTGAATGGCCCTCTGCACAGGGATGCGGCGGTACCGGAATTGGTACCGCCGCTGGCATGTCCACCGAGTTACCATGCGTCCTCGGATATTTGCCCATCAGGTCGGGAACTTCTTGCCCGTCACCTGGTGCGGCTGGCCCGTAATCGACGGGTCGACGTCGCGTGGGTGCTCAGTTTTCATGCGCGGTCCGTGGGGCCTTTATGCGTTTCTAGGTGATCCTCTCGGATGTCCTTGGTCTCGCGGGCCGTTGAGTCCTTTGTACTCCAGCTCAGAGGCAAGCGGAACCCCTGGCTGTGGTTCTTTACTTTTAGGTTCAAATACGGGCGAACTGTTCCGCCGCGCGATCGATGACACGGTCCATGACCCTGGCGGGAGTTGCTTGCGCGGCAGCCTGGCGCCGACGACTGGCGTACCAGACGAGACCGGCGGTCGCAGCCGCCGCGCCCACCGCCGCCGCGGCGACCAGCGCGGGGCGCGGGGGCAGGGAGAAGGCGGGCAGCCGCTGCTTCAGCCGGACCGGCCGGTTGAAGACAAGAACCGGCCAGCCGCGCGCGACGGCCTCCCGGCGCAGCGCACGGTCGGGATTCACCGCGTACGGATGACCCACCGCCGACAGCATCGGCACGTCGGTGGCGGAGTCACTGTAGGCATAGCAGCGGGCGAGGTCGTACCCCTCCGAGGCGGCGAGCTCCTTGACGGCCTCCGCCTTCGTCGGCCCGTAGGCGTAGTACTCCACCTCGCCGGTGAAGCAGCCGTCGTCGCCCACCACCATGCGCGTGGCCACCACCCGATCCGCACCGAGCAGCTCACCGATGGGCTCGACCACCTCCGCGCCCGATGTGGACACGATCACGACGTCCCGGCCGGCGGTGTGGTGCTCCTCGATGAGGGACGCCGCCTCGTCGTAGATGATCGGGTCGATCAGGTCGTGGAGCGTCTCGGCGACGATCTCTTTCACCTGCTGGACGTTCCAGCCTTTGCAGAGAGCAGAGAGGTACTGCCGCATCCGCTCCATCTGGTCGTGGTCGGCGCCGCCCGCGAGAAAGACGAACTGGGCATAGGCGGTCCGCAGTACGGCCCGTCGGTTGATCAGGCCGCCTTGGTAGAAGGACTTGCTGAAGGTCAGTGTCGAAGACTTCGCAATGACCGTCTTGTCCAGGTCAAAGAAGGCAGCTGCGCGAGGCAAGGAGTGGTTTTCCACGAGCAGAGCATAGGTGCCCGCCATTCGGCGTACGCTCGGGCGTGTGGGTTTGCCTGAGAAGGCTCTCGGGTACACCATGGAAGTCACGGATCGTTCGCGACCGTGCTAACCCGGTCCGGCTCCTCCCCCCCGAGTCGGCCGGAGAGACGACCCCCGCTCTCCCCCCCGGCGGGGGTCGTCGCACGTCCGGACGTGTTTTCCGCTCCGGGTCACGGCCCAGCATGATCCATCTCCCCTCCTGTGGACTCCGCCGACGGCGGCCTGTCACCACGGTGATCCGTCACTGTCCGTAATGGAAGGGCTGCTCTCCGGGAGTCACCGGTATGAGCGAGCCGGATATTCACAAGTGGCTAGTTGTCCACAGTTATTCAGCAAGATCCACACGTTTTTTCAGCACGCTGCACCGTGATTCCACCCGTGCCCTTCGCGGGTGTCAGGAATCACTGATCTCGTAACCGAGCGAGATCCTCGTAAGCAGGGGGTGGAGATCGTGGCTGGATCTATCACATCGAAGAGCGCGCCCGTCGCCGAAGGCCGACGGGACGGACCTCTGATCGTCACCGAAGACCTCGAACTGCTCGACGATCTGCTGCGGCTGTGCGCCGCCGCGGGCGCCGAGCCGGACGTCCATCACTCGGTACCGGAGCACAGGGGCAGCTGGGACGGCGCACCGCTCGTCCTCGTCGGCGACGACGCGGCCGCGCGTTGCCGGGGAGCCACCCGCCGCCGGGGCGTCCTGCTCGTCGGGCGTGACCAGGACGACCCGGACGTCTGGCGGCGTGCGGTGGAGATCGGGGCCGACTGCGTGCTGCGGCTGCCCGATGCGGAGAGCTGGCTCGTCGACCGCATCGCCGACGTCGTCGAGGGCGTCGGGCGTCAGGCGCTCACCGTCGGAGTGATCGGCGGCAGGGGCGGGGCCGGAGCATCGACGCTGGCGTGCGCGCTGGCGGTGACCGCTGCCCGGTCGGGCCGGCGCACCATGCTCGTCGACGGCGATCCGCTCGGCGGAGGGCTCGACGTGTTGCTCGGCGGAGAACAGACAGAAGGCAGAAGGTGGCCTGATTTCGCCGCTTCCAAGGGGAGGGTCGCCGGCGGGGCCCTGGAGGAGTCGCTGCCCGAGCTGCATCAGCTCAGGGTCCTCAGCTGGGATCGCGGCGACTCGGTCGTGATCCCGCCCGAGGCGATGCGATCGGTGCTCGCCGCGGCGCGGAGGCGCGGGGGAGTGGTGGTCGTCGACCTTCCGCGACGCGTCGACGAGGGCGTGGCGGAGGCGCTGGCCCAGCTGGACCTCGGACTGCTGGTGGTCCCCGGCGAGCTGCGAGCGGTCGCCGCGGCGAATCGCGTGGCATCGGCGGTGGGCATGGTGCTCCAGGATCTGCGGCTCGTGGTGCGCGGGCCGTTCGCCGCGGGACTGGACGAGCAGTGGGTCGCCGACGCCCTGGGACTGCCGCTCGCGGGTGAACTGCCCCTGGAGGCCGGGCTGCTGGCGGCGCAGGACGACGGCGCTCCGCCCGGGACCGCGCGTGGCCCGCTCTCCCGGTTCTGCACGGCGTTCTGGGACCGTGCGCTGGCCGGGGGTGTCGTCTCATGAGCGCGGCACTGCTGGACGCCGTGCGGCAGCGGCTCGCGGCAAGCGGCGCCGAACCCACCCCGGCACGGGTCGCGGCGGCGCTGAGGGCGCAGGAACGGCTGCTGGGGGATGCCGAAGTGCTCGGTGGCACCGAGCGGTTGAGGTGCGAGCTGGTGGGGACCGGACCGCTGGAGCCGCTGCTGGCCGACCCGGCTGTCACGGATGTGCTGGTGTCGGCGCCCGACCGGGTGTGGGTGGACAGGGGCCGTGGGCTCGAGCTCACCGAGGTGACGTTCGCGGACGCCGCGTCGGTGCGCAGGCTGGCCCAGCGGCTGGCCGCGGTGGCCGAGCGACGGCTGGACGACGCCCGGCCGTGGGTGGACGCCCGCCTCCCGGACGGGACCCGGATGCATGCCGTCATCCCGCCGGTCGCGGTCGGTTCGACATGTCTGTCGCTGCGGGTGGTGCGGCCGCGGGCGTTCTCGATGGAGGAGCTCGTGGCCGCGGGGACGGTGCCGCCGGGTGGGGACCGGGTGCTGCGGGCGCTGATCGACGCTCGGCTGTCGTTCCTGATCAGCGGGGGTACCGGGACCGGGAAGACGACCTTGCTCTCGAGCCTGCTCGGGCTCGTGGGGGAGCGCGAACGGATCGTCCTCGCCGAGGACTCGGCCGAGCTGCGGCCCGACCATCCGCATGTGGTGCGGCTCGAGTCGCGCACGGCGAACCAGGAGGGCGCAGGCAGGGTGACGCTTCAGGACCTGGTGCGGCAGGCGCTGCGCATGCGGCCGGACCGGTTGGTCGTCGGGGAGGTGCGCGGGGCGGAAGTCACCGAGCTGCTCGCCGCGTTGAACACCGGGCACGAGGGCGGCTGCGGGACTGTCCATGCGAACGCGGCGGCGGATGTTCCGGCGCGACTGGAGGCACTGGGGACCGCTGCGGGCCTCGACAGGGCGGCTCTGCACAGCCAACTGGCGGCGGCTCTCGCGGTGGTGATCCACCTGGTGCGGGATCGCGGCGGGCGGCGGCGGATCGCCGAGGTGCATGTGCTGGAGCGGGATGCGGCGGGGCTCGTGATGACGGTGCCCGCGCTGCGCTGGGAAGCCGAGGCGTTCGCCTGCGAGCGGGGCTGGGAGCGGCTGCGGCCCCTGATCGGGGGCGCGTCGTGACCGCGGACGGGACGGTGTACGCGGCCGCGCTGTGTGCCGCAGGGGCGGCCTGGCTGACGGTGGTCCGGGAGCGAGGAGCGACACGGGCGAGGCTGCTTCTCGCGGGAGCGGGCTGGGAGCAGGACTCTCCGCGGTGGTCGTGGCAGCTGCTGCTGCCCTGGGTGCGGCTGCGGCGTGAATGGCTCTGTCTGCCGGTGGCTCTGGTCCTTGCCGCGCTGGGGGAGTCGGTTCTGCCGCTGGTCGCGGGAGCGGCGGCGGTGCCGCTGGTGAAGAGGCGGCTGGGGGCCGGGGAGCGGATACGGGACCAGGAGCGGCGGGCCCAGGGGGTGATCTCCCTGTGCGGCGGGGTCGCGGGTGAGCTGCGGGCGGGCCTGCAGCCGGCGCAGGCGCTGGTGGCAGCCGCACAACCCACGGGCGTACTGGGGGCTGCGGAGGCGTCGGTGATCGCCGCGGCACGATTCGGCGGCGACGTGCCGAAGGCGCTGCGGGAGGCGGCACAGGAACCGGGCGCGGGCGGACTGGCCGGCGTCGCGGCCTGCTGGCGGGTGGCGGTCGACAGCGGCGCAGGGCTCGCGGCGGGTCTCGACCGGCTGGAGTCCGCCTTGCGGGCCGAGCAGGACCAACGGGAGGACATGCGCAGTCAGTTGGCGGGTGCACGGTCGACGATCGGGCTGCTGGCGCTGCTGCCCGTCGTGGGCCTGGCGATGGGCTGGGCCCTGGGAGCCGATCCGTTGCGGGTGCTGCTGCACACCCCGGCAGGCCTGATGTGTCTGCTGGTCGGCGGGGTGTTGGAGACGGCCGGGCTCTGCTGGGCCGCTCGGATCGTGAAGAAGGGCAACGAGGCATGAACGCGGACGTTGTCCACAGGCTGGGGGTGGTTGTGTGCACCCTCGCGATGGCGGCGCTCGTGGGCTGCACCGTCGCCGGGCGGCACCGTGAGCGCGTGACGCGCCGGCGGGTCGACGCCCTGCTCTCCGTCGAGCGCGAGCGCCGACGGTGGCGGCGGACGGAAGTGCACACGTGGGCAGGGAAATGGGCGGCTCCGGCGGGTGCGGTGATCATCGGCTGTGTGCTCGTCGGCGGAGTGCTCGGCTGTGCTGTGGGCCTCGCGGCGGCCTGGGGCGTATGGCGCCGTCAGCTGAACAGGAAGCCGGACCCGGAAGCTGTGGACCGGGGCGCGGCACGGCAACTCCCGCTCGCGGCTGACCTGCTGGCCGCCTGTATCTCGGCCGGGGCGGGACCGCGCGAGGCGGCGGAAGCGGTCGGCGAGTCGCTCGGCGGCCCGGTGGGCGAACGGCTGGTGCGAGCAGCCGCCGAGCTGCGCCTCGGTGGTGAACCCGCGCGGGCGTGGGGCTGGTTCGCGGAGATACCGGGTGCGGCGGAGCTGGCCCGCTGTCTGCAGCGTGCCGACTCCACCGGGGCTCCCGCGGCGGAGCCGGTGTCACGGCTGGCCCAGCGTTTCCGTGCGGACCGCGCACGTATCGCCACGGCAGCCGGCCGCAAGGCACAGGTCATGATCACCGCCCCCGTGGGGCTGTGCTTCCTGCCCGCCTTCCTGGCGGTCGGGGTGGCACCGGTGGTGATCGGGCTCGCCGACGGCCTGCTCAAGGGCAATTGAACGCTTCACGACAACTGAACGCTCCACGGCAACTGAACGCTCAACGGCAACTGGACGAGGACTCATGGGGTTTGAGATGTGGAATCCGATGCGCAATTGGCTGGGCGCACTGGTGCGCAGAATGCGCGAGGACGCGGGGATGACGACGTCCGAGTACGCGATGGGGACCGGGGTTATCTAGATCTTGTGTGAGTTCTTGCAGGTGAGAGGCCCATGTTGGGGTGAGGGACGTCAGGGACGTTTTTCTTGGAGGTCAGGCAGGACCAGTGTGGTTCTCTTCGCGGATCATGCGCCGCAGGCTGGTGCGGGCGGCCAGGAGGTCGGTTTCCAGAGCTGTCACCTGAGCGCGGAGTGTGTGCGTTTCCGCGCGAGCGTTCCCTTCCGCTTGTTCGAGGCGGCGGCACTCCTCGGTGAGTTCGGTGATGCGGTCGATCAGGTGTCGGTTGCTGACCTGGTCGAGCTGCTGTCCGAGCTGCCCGCGGACGGCCTCACGGAGCCGGTCGCGCTCGTCTCGGAGCGAGTTGATCTCCTCGCGCGCCATGGCCAAGTCCGATTTCAGGCTCGCTGAGCTCGCCTGCCTCCCGTCGGATCGTGCGATGGCGGGGTCGTGCTGCTGCTTTTGGATCGTGCTCTCGATGTGCTCGCGAACGCCCTCCGCATAGACGAGCCAGGTCGACACATTCGCCTTGCGGGCAACGCCCTTGAACGTGATGCGCTCGCCCTCGGAGAGCATGCTCTGGAGGGCATCCAGGACTGCTTGACGCTTGCGCAGGCTGTCCGCGCGGCGAGCAACGGCCAGCACCTCTGCCGGGGTCCTTGAACTCATGACTCCGCCTTCTGGATGACGGTCAGAGGCAGCAGGGCGCGGTCGCCGCCGGCCCTCACTCTGCGGAGGACGGTGGAGGCCGCCTCGAGCTCAGCGCGGTCCTCGGCGGGCAGCTCGGCCATGGCGTCGCGCATGTTCTGCGCGATGTTCTGGTAGGCGTTGATCTGGGCCGTGAAGTTGTCGATCACGAAGGGGGCCGCGTCCATCGCCTGCGCGATCTCACGGTCGGCCCGCAGGCTGTTGGCATGGTCCTCGATCGCCACCAGGTAGGAGGGATCAGGACGGTAGAACCCACAGCCAGAACACTGGAATCGGATCGGGCAGGCGTGGCCTCCTGCCTTGACGTTGGACGGCTCGACGCATCCGCCGAACGGGACTGCCACAGACCGCTGTTCATAGGATCGGGCTGAGCACGGCTTCGAGGATCCGTGGCGGTCGATAACCTGCAGGCTGACAGTCTTGACCGCCTTCCGCTTTCGTTCGAGAGTGACGCGGTAGTAGCCCATAGTCGTTTTTGGATCTTCGTGATCCATAAGCTCTTTGAGGACGTCGAGTGGGGTGTCGGCATCCGCATGGCGCTGAGCGAATGAGTGCCGGAATGCGTAGGGGAAGACCAGCGACCGGTCGAACGGCAGAAGATTGCCTTCTGAGTCGAGCACGTCGCTGTTCAACTCTGGGATGTTGTCGACCCACTTGCGGAGGTTCAGGCTGAGCGTGACCGAGGCCATGTGGTCAAAGCCGCTGTAGTCCGTCATCGCGGGGAAGAGGTAGCCGTCACTCTGGGCCGGAGCAGATATCTGGTCTCGGATCTTCTGCCATCGTTCGATCGCGGTGACCGTCGAACTCACGACGGGAAGCCGACGGCGTCGGCGGCGGCCCTTGTGGTTGTCCCAGACCAGTTCCGCCTCGTCACCTTTGCGTTCAAGACAGTTCCTCGACAAGGACACGACCTCGAGCGGCCTGCGACCTGAGTCCCGCAGCACCACGTAGAGGGCGCGGAACATCTCCGCGATCTCTTCTTGAGAGAGCTGACCGTAGGTGTCGGGCTTGAACGAGTCGACCTCGGCATCGAGTTGCCGGATGACAGGCTCCGGTATCGCCTTGCCGATCTCTTCTTCGTTGCTGTCCTCTAGCGGAAGCCGGTGGGAAGAGCGGCGGGCGAAGCTGCCCGGGACTTCGTCCAGCAGCCCCGAGAAGCGCCCGAAGTCCAACAGGGCGGAGAATTTCGTCAGGATGCCTGCGCGATAGCGGGCGGTGCAGAGCCTGCCGTCCTTGCGCCGGTCAGCGGATATCTCGTCGAAGACGGCCTGCATGTGGGCGAATTCCAACGTGGCGAGATCCCGCCCGCCGCCAGGCAGTCGGTTCATTCCCTGCCCTGCAAGCTCTGCGCCGCGCAGCCAGCGGGTGAAGTCCTGGCTGGACGGCCGTTCCGCCTCGGTCCGCCGTCGCAGCAGATCTCGCAGCCACGGTTGCGGGATCGTGGACAGGTCCACGACGCCGGCCTGACGGCGTCGGCCAGTTCGGCTCGCGCCCTTCAGTCCGATTGCCCGCAGATCTATCGAGTTCTGCGTCCAGGGATCGCTGCCCGTGAATTCCGTGTAGCCGCATCGAACGGCCCAGGACAGTTGGCGGAAGACAGCGTGGGGATTCGGTTGGCGGTTGTAGTGCCCGGCGAGTTGATCGTCGCGAAGGACGATGCTGGTTCCGTCTTCGGCAAGGACCTGCACGATTTGGCGGATGCTGCGAGGGTCGAGGTTACTGCCGAGGTCTTCGCGCTTCTGCAGACCGTAGGCCATCTCCAGTCGAAGCAGGGGCGACAGACCAATCAGCGAGAACCGATAAGCGTTCAAGGCCGGGGGTTGTGAGCGCCCCCACTCACGCATGGCGCGCTCTGCGGATTTCAACGGCCCGTTTTCGATGCCCCAGCGCCGTGAGTGATAGGTGCAGAGGGGCATCCTGTCAGTCAGCTTTTTACTGACACAGCCGTCGACGCAGCACTGACCTGGATGCTCGAACGGACGACGCTCGGGTTGCGTCGCCCACTCCGCCGCAGAGAGTGGCATGCCCCGTCGGGCTGATGATGACCAGTGGGAGTGGTGAGATCGACAAAGACCGCGAGACTGGGAGACCCGGCGGCATCGCTGACCACTCGCCGTGACTCGACAGTCCTCCGCGTCGACGCCATCACGAACCTTCCGGTCATGGACATAGGTCTTGGCGAACTCCTGCCAGTCCAAACCGCTTTGGCGACGGGCCCTCGTGCAGGCCGTGCATCGCCCTCGCCTCGAGGTCATCCCGACGTCACAGCCGGGAGTCAAACATTCCCAGACCGATGTCCGTGGATTGTCTTTGTCCCCGCTGAAGAGCCACCAACTTTCATTCCATTCGCCGGGGCGCCATTGCGGATCCACTTGAGTGCGGAGCCATTTCTCCCAGCCCTGCCAATCGACGGCCAGAGGACCTGGTCCGGCCGGCTCAGCCGAGGCGGCGATCGAGGCCGTGAGGGCGGTCACCGAGCGCCCGCCGCGACGCGCTCGACGGCTTCACGCTTCCGCTTGGCACTGGGATGCAGGTAGGGCTTGAGGGACGACGGCGAAAGCTGCCCGAGGAGGTCCTGGACGACGTCGTGCGGGACGCCCTGGGCAATCCAGTCGGTCGCCGCGGTGTGTCGGATCATGTGCGGTCGGGCGACGATCTCGGCCCACTTCGCGAGCCGGTCGAACATCTGCTTGGCATTGGGGTAGCTCATCGCCCGACCCAGCGGGGCCCGGAACAGGTTCACGAACACCATGTCGCAGTCGGCGGCCTGAGGAACCTGGTCGCGTTCCCACTGATAGTCGCGGTAGTAGCTGATCACCCCATCCTCCACGGGGACTATTCGTGACTTGCGGGACTTCGCGAGTGCGTTGTTGGCGTTGTTGTCGCGGCGCCGGACGTGGACGTGCGGACCAGGCTCACTGCAGCCCAGGGCCCGCGAGTCCGGCAGGAGATGGAGGTCCTCGCGCCGCAGCCCTAGCGTTTCGCCGATACGCATACCAGTGGCCCGCATCAAGACGATCAGGAAGCGGTCTCGGGCGTTCCTGGCCAAGCGGATCATGAGGTCGATCTGCTCAGGTGTGAAGCACTCGATGCCAGGGTCTTCAGTGCGGAACTTGAGGGTCCTGACCTGGGCGTTCCGCAGCTGGCCGCTCTCGCCTGCCTCGACACCTTGGGGCAGGTGGGTCAGATACTTCGGCTTCGACAACGTCGACGCGACCTTGTGGGTCACCCAGCCGGGGCCTTCGCCGAAGCGCAGGAACTCGGTCATCGTGATGAGCACGGCATCTGCGCTGCCGTCCTTGCGAAACCGGACAGTTGTCGACGGCTTCTTCCCGCGGGGCGGCAGCGGCGTGCTCACGAGCCAGTCCCGGAACCGCACCAGGTTCTCAAATCCCGGATCGGACCAGTCCAGCCCGCGCTCATCGCACCACGTGAGGTACAGAGCAATGCGGCTGGCGTAGTTCCGCTCGGTGTTCCACGAGCAGTGCCGGCCCCGAAGGCTGTCCAGATATGTGCTGGCCTCCACGTGCAGTCGGAACAGCTCGTCCACAACTACCCAAGCTAACGCCCCTATGACTCCGGGGAGTTGAGCCTTCTCCGCTATGAACTTCACACGTGACCTCACGTCGCAGACATCCCAATGACCTAGCGGATCCTAGTGAGTTACGTGATCGCAGGACACCTGAACATACGTGCCTCACCTGCAAGAACTGCCTCTAGATAACGATCGCCGCCTGCGCGTTTGCCGCCGTGCTGTACAAGATCGTCACCAGCGGGTCCGTCTCGGGGGCGCTCGAGTCGGTGATCGGGAAGGCGCTCGATGCGCAGTTCTGAGACGCGGACCCGGGCGGGCGATCGCGGCTCGGTGACGGCGGAGGCAGCCGTCGCCGTGCCTGCCCTGGTGGTCTTCGCCATGGCCCTCGTCTGGGCACTGATGGCGGCCGCGGCGCAGATCCAGTGCGTGGACGCGGCGCGGGCCGGTGCACGGGCGGCGGCCCGATCCGAACCGCGGGAGGCCGCGGTCGCTGCCGCCCGTTCGGCGGCGCCGGACGGTGCGCGGGTCACGCTGACCCGGGCGGGCGAACTGTGGCGCGTCCGGGTGGAGGCCGCCGCACCCGGACCGGGAGCCATGGCACTGACACTCGGCGCCGATGCCGCGGCGCTCGCCGAGGACACGGTGGGCGAGGCGGAGCCTGTCGGCTCGGTGGACGACTCGGCAGACGACTTGGCGGACGAGGAGGTACGGCCGTGAGGGGCGGCAGAGACCGGGGGTCGGCGACCGTGTGGGCGGCCATGGCGACAACCGTGCTGTGCGCGGTCTTCGCCGCGGTGCTCGCCCTGGGGCAGGCAGTCGTGGCGCGTCATCGGGCGGGTTCCGCGGCGGATCTGGCGGCGCTGGCCGCCGCCGACCATGCGCTGCGTGGTCCCGGGTCCGCCTGCGCGAAGGCGGCAGAGGTGGCCAGGGCGCAGGGGGCGTCGGTGGTGCGGTGCGCTGTCCAGGGGGAGATCGCCGAGGTGACCGCACAGGCCCGCTTCGGCCCGTACGGCCCGACCGTCAGGTCGAGGGCGGGACCTCCGGGGACGCTTCCGACGGCGGCGTCGCGCCGGCTGCCCGAGCATCGTGGGCCTGCGCCTCCGGGGCCTCGTGCGCCTGGCCTTCGGGCACCCGGCCCGGCGCCCCCGTGAGCGCGTCCTGGCCGTCCGCGTCCGGGCCGTCCCCGTCCTGGCCGTCCGTGTCCTGGCCGTCCGTGTCCTGCGCCTTTGCCGTCGGCGCCTCCCTGAGCAGTTCCGTCAGCAGACGGACCGCGCCGCGCTTGTGGAGCGGGTCGTTGCCGTTGCCGCACTTGGGGGACTGGATGCAGGACGGGCAGCCCGCCTCGCACTCGCACGAGGCGATCGCCTCACGTGTGGCGGTGAGCCACTCGCGGGCGGTGTGGAAGGCCCGCTCGGCGAAGCCCGCCCCGCCGGGGTGGCCGTCGTACACGAACACCGTCGGCAGCAGCGTGTCCGGATGCAGCGGTACGGACACCCCGCCGATGTCCCAGCGGTCGCAGGTGGCGAACAGCGGCAACATGCCGATCGAGGCGTGCTCGGCGGCGTGCAGGGCGCCTCCCAGCTGCTCCGGGTTCACCCGGGCGGCATCCAGTTGGTCCTCGGTGACCGTCCACCACACGGCCCGGGTGCGCAGTGTGCGCGGCGGCAGGTCGAGCTTGGTCTCGCCGAGCACCTCGCCCGTCATGAGCTTGCGGCGCAGGAAGGAGACGACCTGGTTGGTGACCTCGACGGAGCCGTAGCACAGGCGCCCGGCGCCCCAGGGGATCTCGGTGTCGGTTTCGAGTACGGAGACGGAGGTGGTGTCGCGGGCGGTGGTCGAGTACGGCGGGCTCGCCTCCTCGACGAGGGCGGCCGAGTCCTCCAGGTCCAGGTGTTTCACCAGGTACGTACGGCCCTGGTGCAGGTGGACGGCCCCGTCATGGACCGCGGTGTGGGCGGCCGACTCGTCGACCGTGCCCAGCAGCCGGCCGGTGGCGGCCTCCACGATCTGGACCGGGCGTCCGCCCTCGCCCCGGATGTCGGTGAGGTCGGCGGCGCGCTCCCGGCGGGTCCAGTGCCAGCCGGAGGACCGGCGCCGCAGCAGCTTGGCGGACTCCAGCTGGGGCATGAGCTCGCCGGTCGCCGGGCCGAACAGCTCCAGGTCGGCCTCCGTCAGCGGAAGCTCGGCGGCGGCCGCGCAGAGATGGGGGGCGAGTACGTACGGGTTGTCGGGGTCGAGCACCGTGGACTCCACGGGCTGCTGGAACAGCGCCTCCGGATGGTGGACGAGGAAGGTGTCCAGCGGGTCGTCACGGGCGACGAGGACGGCCAGGGCGCCCTGGCCCGAGCGTCCCGCGCGGCCCGCCTGCTGCCACAGCGACGCCCGGGTCCCCGGATAGCCCGCGATGATCACCGCATCGAGGCCGGAGACGTCGACACCCAGCTCCAGGGCGGTGGTGGCGGCGAGGCCGAGGAGGTCACCGGAGTGCAGGGCGCGCTCCAGGGCACGGCGCTCCTCCGGGAGGTAACCGCCGCGGTAGGCGGCGACACGCTGGGGCAGCGAGCGGTCCACCTCGGCCAGGCGCTCCTTGGCGATCACGGAGATCAGTTCGGCGCCACGACGGGAGCGGACGAAGGCGACGGTGCGCACTCCCTGCACGGTGAGGTCGGTGAGGAGGTCGGCCGTCTCGGCGGTGGCGGTGCGGCGGACGGGGGCGCCCTTCTCGCCCTGGAGCTCGGTGAGCGGGGGCTCCCAGAGGGCGAAGACGACCTCGCCGCGCGGGGAGGCGTCGTCGGCGACCTCGTGGACGTCCAGTCCGGTGAGCCGGCCGGCGGCCACGGCAGGTTCCGCAGCGGTGGCGGAGGCGAGGAGGAAGACGGGGTTCGCACCGTAGCGGGCGCACAGACGGCGAAGTCGACGCAGCACCTGGGCGACGTGGGAGCCGAATACTCCCCGGTAGGTGTGGCACTCGTCGATCACGACATATCGCAGCGAGCGCAGGAAGGAGGACCAGCGGGGATGTGAGGGGAGTATTCCGCGGTGGAGCATGTCCGGGTTGGTCAGGACGTACGTGGCGTACTGCCGGACCCACTCGCGTTCCTCGACCGGGGTGTCGCCGTCGTAGACCGCAGGACGCACCCGATGGCCCAATGGCGCGGCGAGTTCTTTCACGGCGCGGCACTGGTCGGCGGCCAGGGCCTTGGTCGGGGCGAGGTAGAGGGCCGTGGCACCGCGGCCGTTCGGGGCCTCGGAGCCGTCCAGGAGGGCGGTGAGAACAGGCGCGAGGTAGGCCAGCGACTTGCCGGACGCGGTGCCGGTGGAGATCACGACCGACTCGCCGTCCAGGGCGTGCTCGGCGGCTGCTGCCTGGTGGGCCCAGGGGTGGTCGATCCCGGCCCGCTGAATGGCGTTGATCACTTCCGGGCGGATGCGGTCGGGCCAGACGGCATGGCGGCCCGGTCTGGGGGGCAAGTGCTCCGTATGAGTGATGCGCGCAGCCCGGTTCGCCCCTGCGGTGAGCCGGTCGAGGACCGTACCGGGGGAGGGGCGGGTGTCCCCGCTCTCGGGAGGTCGTCTGGGACGGAGATTCTTGGCCATCGGCACCGAGTGTGTCACCGGCGTGACGGACAATGGTCTCAAGGCGTCGTGCATGGCTGCTGGTAAGTGATTGAATGCCATCGCGGCTGGCGACCGTCCTCCGGCTCCGCCGGGGAGACCTGCGGGGGCGGCCGCTCGATAGCAAGGTGCTGGAGGATCCGTGGACCTGTCCCTGTCGACTCGCAATGTATCCGGACCTGGTGGCGACCGTACGGTCGTCGAGGTCGGTGGCGAGATTGATGTGTATACCGCGCCCAAGCTGCGCGAGCAGTTGGTCGAGTTGGTGAACGACGGCAGCTACCACCTGGTTGTCGACATGGAGGGCGTGGACTTTCTCGACTCCACCGGACTCGGAGTGCTGGTGGGCGGCCTGAAGCGCGTGCGCGCGCATGAGGGTTCGCTCCGCCTGGTCTGCAACCAGGAGCGCATTCTCAAGATCTTCCGGATCACAGGTCTGACCAAGGTGTTCCCCATTCACACCACGGTCGACGAAGCGGTTGCGGCCACCGACTGACGGTCGCCGGAGCTGCCGGAAGAACACGAGGGGTACCGGGCATCCAGCCCGGCCCCTGAGATGCACGCCCGTACGTCCGAGGGGGATGGCATGGCCACCGTCGAACTTCGATTCAGCGCTCAGCCCGAGCACGTCAGGACCGCCCGGTTGGTGGCCGCTGCCGTGGCTCGCCGGGCGGGGGTCGACGAGGCCGTGCTGGACGAGGTCCGGCTGGCGGTCGGCGAGGCCTGCAGCCGCGCCGTCGGGCTGCACCGCAGCCATGGCATCACCGCCCCCGTGACCGTCGTGCTGTCCGAGGAGGAGAAGACCTTCTCCATCGAGGTCGGCGACGAGGTACCGCCACCGGGCTCCGAGGGGTCCCAGGCGGCCTCCGGCGCGCACGGCGGCACCGAGGACGACGGCGACGGCGAGGACCAGATGGGCCTCGCGGTCATCAGCGGCCTCGTCGACGACATGGAGGTCAACTCCACCGACGAGGGTGGTGTGATCCGGATGAGTTGGCCGACGACACCGGCCAACGTGCTGCCCTGACTCAAGATGATCGCCAAGGGGTCGGCCCTGCCGAACCTCTTGATCTTCGTCCGATAGTCATTCTGGAAAAAGGCCCTGCTGAGCAGGGCCTTTTTCCGTTTATCTAGATCATCTATCAGACGTCAATGCTTTTGCCCCATTACCCCTTTCGGGGTCGGTTTCGCGAGTCGATCATTTGCTGAGTAGCAACTCAAGGTCAATTCCATTTGCCGCGCCCTGTTTTGATCAGGTTCCGCTCCCTACAATCCGTCCACATCTTGAGCTCTGAGCGTCAAGGAGGACGAATGGCGGGGCTCGTCAACCCAGAACTGTCCAACCACCCCACTTCCCTAGCAGCCGCGGTACTCACCGACGACAACCGGCTGATCGTGATCGTCATCGCCGTGGTGGCGCTGGCGGCACTCGTCGTGGCCCAGCTGCTCGTGCGCCAGGTACTGGCCGCCGGCGAGGGCACCGATTCCATGAAGAAGATCGCGGGCGCCGTGCAGGAAGGAGCGAATGCCTATCTGGCACGGCAGTTGCGCACCCTCGGCATCTTCGCCGTCGTGGTGTTCTTCCTGCTGCTGCTTCTTCCGGCCGACGACTGGTCACAGCGAGCAGGACGTTCGGTGTTCTTCCTGGTGGGTGCGCTTTTCTCGGCAGCCACCGGATACATCGGCATGCGTCTTGCCGTGCGGGCCAATGTGCGTGTGGCCGCGGCCGCACGTGAAGCAACACCCGCGGAGGGCGAGCCGGAAAAGGATCTGACGGCCGTCGCGCACAAGGCCATGAAGATCGCTTTCCGGACGGGAGGCGTGGTCGGCATGTTCACGGTGGGCCTCGGCCTGCTCGGTGCCTCCTGCGTCGTACTCGTCTACGCGGCCGATGCCCCCAAGGTGCTCGAGGGCTTCGGTCTCGGCGCCGCACTCATCGCCATGTTCATGCGTGTCGGCGGCGGCATCTTCACCAAGGCCGCCGACGTCGGCGCGGACCTGGTCGGCAAGGTCGAGCAGGGCATCCCCGAGGACGACCCGCGCAACGCCGCCACCATCGCCGACAACGTGGGCGACAACGTCGGTGACTGCGCCGGCATGGCGGCCGACCTCTTCGAGTCCTACGCCGTCACGCTCGTCGCGGCGCTCATCCTCGGCAAGGCGGCATTCGGCGACGCCGGACTCGCCTTTCCGCTGATCGTCCCGGCGATCGGCGTGGTCACCGCGATGATCGGCATCTTCGCGGTCGCCCCGCGGCGCGCCGACCGCAGCGGGATGACCGCCATCAACCGCGGATTCTTCATCTCCGCACTGATCTCGCTCGCCCTGGTGGCGGTCGCGGTGTACGCCTATCTGCCGGACTCGTACGCCAAGTTGGACGGTGTCACCGAGGCGGCCATCAAGACGCACGGCGGAGATCCGCGGGTCCTCGCGGTCGTCGCCGTCGCCATCGGCATCGTGCTGGCAGCGCTGATCCAGCAGCTGACCGGGTACTTCACCGAGACCACCCGGCGTCCTGTGAAGGACATCGGCAAGTCCTCGCTGACCGGAGCCGCCACGGTCGTGCTGGCCGGTATCTCCATCGGTCTGGAATCCGCCGTGTACACCGCGCTGTTGATCGGCCTGGGTGTGTACGGGGCGTTCCTGCTCGGCGGCACGTCGATCATGCTCGCCCTCTTCGCGGTCGCGCTGGCCGGCACCGGTCTGCTCACCACCGTGGGCGTCATCGTCGCCATGGACACCTTCGGTCCGGTCTCCGACAACGCCCAGGGCATCGCGGAGATGTCCGGCGATGTCACGGGCGCGGGCGCGCAGGTGCTCACCGACCTGGACGCCGTGGGCAACACCACCAAGGCGATCACCAAGGGCATCGCCATCGCCACCGCCGTTCTCGCGGCAGCGGCTCTCTTCGGTTCGTATCGCGACGCCATCGCGACCGCGGCCAGGGAAGTCGGCGAGAAGGTCGGCGACGGTGCCCCGATGAACCTCGTCATGGACATCTCGCAGCCCAACAACCTGGTGGGCCTGATCCTCGGCGCCGCGGTCGTCTTCCTCTTCTCGGGGCTGGCGATCAGCGCGGTGTCGCGGTCGGCGGGAGCCGTGGTCTACGAGGTGCGGCGGCAGTTCCGCGAGCACCCCGGGATCATGGACTACACGGAGAAGCCGGAGTACGGGCGCGTCGTCGACATCTGCACCAAGGACGCGCTGCGGGAGCTTGCCACACCCGGTCTGCTGGCGGTACTGACCCCGATCGCGGTCGGGTTCTCGCTCGGCGTCGGCGCTCTGGGCTCGTTCCTGGCGGGCGCCATCGGCACCGGCACGCTGATGGCCGTCTTCCTCGCCAACTCCGGTGGTGCGTGGGACAACGCCAAGAAACTCGTTGAGGACGGGCACCACGGAGGCAAGGGCAGTGAGGCCCACGCCGCGACCGTCATCGGTGACACGGTCGGCGACCCCTTCAAGGACACCGCCGGTCCCGCCATCAACCCGCTGCTGAAGGTCATGAACCTGGTGGCCCTGCTCATCGCACCCGCGGTGATCCAGTTCAGCTACGGGGACGACGCGAGCGCCGGAGTCCGGGCGGTGGTGGCGGTCCTCGCCATCCTGATCATCGTCGGCGCCGTGTACATCTCCAAGCGCCGGGGCATCGCTGTGGGCGACGAGCCCAATGCGGCGGAGCGGAGTGCGAAGTCACCCGATCCCGCGGTGGTTTCGTAGTACCGGCTCAACAGGCGGGCGGGCAGCGCGCATTGGCGCGGTGCCCGCCCGTTCGCACGCCGCCGTGAGCCTTGTCTCCCCTGGAGCAAATGGTTCAATAGCACATGAAAGGGATGGGTGGCATGCGGTTGCCACCCACATGGCGTGTATGTTCCGGGGCCGAGAAGCCTTGGAAGGGACCCATCCGGTGAACAAGAACCTTGCGGCCGCACTGTCCGGCGGTGCGGTACTCGTACTCGCGCTGTCGGGATGCTCCAGTGACGGCGACGCGGACGCCTTCACGTCCGACGACTGGGCCAAGAAGTACTGCGACCAGGCACAGCCCCAGATCAAGAAGCAGTACACCGCCGAGCAGCTCATCCGGTCCACCGCGTCGGACGGCAAGCCCGCCGACATCCAGGCCGCCGACTCGAAGGCCTTCCAGGACCTCGCCGACGTGAACAAGGCCCTCGCCACGGCCCTCAGAGGCGCCGGGACGCCGCCCGTGGACAACGGCCAGAAGCTCGTGCAGGACGCCGCCGCCGAACTCGACGCCAACTCCGCGTCCTACCTCGGCCTCAAGAAGCAGATCGACGCGCTCAACGCCAAGAACCAGCAGAAGTTCGCGGACGGACTCCAGCCCGTCGCCGCCGGCCTCGAGAAGATCGAGAAGAACCAGACCGCGCGGAACAAGCTGCGGGCCGGCGACACCGGCGAGGCGATGTCGAAGCAGCCCGGCTGCAAGCCCCTGAAGGCGCCGAGCCCGTCCGGGGACTCCGCCTGAGCCACCTTCGGACGACGGCCCGCCCCGGCAAGGACCGAGCCGGGGGCGGCGATTGTCCGTGGCGGCGGCCACAATGGTGGGCGTGAGTACGACCAGTGACGCCCCAGGCCTTCCCGCGCCCGACCACGCGCCCCGGCTGCGCGAAGCGCTCCTCGACGGTGCCTTCACTGTCGACGGGCTGCTCGACCTGCTCGGCGCGCCCGCCTATGCCGCCCTCGCCCGCAGCGAGAGCGTGCCGGCCCTGCGCGCCACCCGGGGCGACGGCGTCCTGGACGCGCTCGTACGGCTCTTCCTGCTCCAGCAGCCCGTCGCGTACGAGCGGGCGCTGACCGCGCTGCCGCTGGAGGAGTGCCTCGCCGACGGCTGGGTCGTGCGCGGGAGCGGCGGCGATGTGCGCGCCACCGTGGATGTGCGGCCGTACGGCGGGCCCGAGGGTCAGGACTGGTTCATCGTCTCCGACCTCGGGTGCGCGGTCGGCGGCGCCGGCGGGGCGGCCGGCCATGGCGAAGGTGTCGTCCTCGGCGTCGGCGGCGCCTCCACCACGCTCGCCGGCATCACCGTCCGTAGGCCGGTGTCCTCCGCGCTCGACCTCGGCACCGGCTCCGGCCTCCAGGCGCTGCACGCGGCCCAGCACGCCACGCGCGTCACGGCCACCGACCCGAACCCCCGCGCGCTGCACTTCACCCGCCTCACCCTCGCGCTCTCCGACGCGCCCGGGGCCGATCTGCGCGAGGGCTCGCTGTTCGAGCCGGCGGGCGACGAGACGTACGACCTGATCGTGTCGAACCCGCCGTTCGTGATCTCCCCGGGCGCCCGGCTGACCTACCGGGACGGTGGGATGGGCGGCGACGATCTGTGCCGCTCGCTCGTCCAGCAGGCGGGAGACAGGCTGAACGACGGGGGCTACGCCCAGTTCCTCGCCAACTGGCTCCATGTGGAGGGTGAGGACTGGCAGGAGCGGCTGCGCTCCTGGGTGCCGCGCGGGTGCGACGCCTGGATCGTGCAGCGCGAGGTCCAGGACGTGACGCAGTACGCGGAACTGTGGCTGCGCGACAGCGGCGACCACCGCGGCGACCCCGCGCGGTACACCGAGCTGTACGAGGCGTGGCTGGACGAGTTCGAGGCGCGGAAGGCCAAGGCGGTCGGCTTCGGCTGGATCACCCTGCACCAATCGGGTTCCGGGCGGCCGTCGATCGTCACCGAGGAGTGGCCGCACCCCGTGGAGCAGCCGCTCGGGGATGCCGTGCGGGCCCACTTCGCCCGGCAGGACTATCTGCGGACCCGCGACGACGCGGCACTGCTCGCCGACCACTTCACGCTCGCCGCCGAGGTCGTCCAGGAGCAGGTCGGGCTGCCGGGCGCCGAGGACCCCGAGCATGTGGTGCTCCGCCAGCACCGCGGGATGCGCCGCGCCACCAAGGTCGACACCGTGGGCGCCGGTTTCGCCGGGGCCTGTGACGGGACGCTCAGCGCCGGCCGGATTCTCGATGCCATCGCCCAGCTCATCGAGGAGGATCCGGTGCTGCTGCGGGACCGCACCCCGCAGGCGCTCCGTCTCCTGGTGGAAGAGGGATTCCTGGAACCGGCGTCTCCGGTCTCCTAGCGGTCCGGTACCGCCGGGTGTTTTGCGCCTCTCCTGGAGGTGAAACCGGCCAATGCCACCGGCGGCCCGACGCGCCGTCGGCGCTCAGCCGGGAGCGGCTGCCGCGCGGTGGCCCGTGGAGTGAGTCCCGCCACGGCCAGGGCTCCCGCAGAGCTTTTCGGCGCGGTCCCTCCCGCGCCCGCGGTGTGGGACCGGGCTGGGGCTGACCGGGGACCCCGGGAGTCTTCGTGCCGGTCCGGGCGGCAGGAATGGCCGGAGTCGGGTTACCGTTCGAGTGGCCGTTGCGGGCTTTTGCCGTTTGACACGGGGGCGGGTTGTACCGTCACACTCCGCAGCGACAGCAGCGCCACAGCAGTGCGCCACCCGTGCCGCATCGCCGTGACCGCCCATGGAGTTACCGACCGGAGAGAAGAGCGAAGTTGTCCCCGACCAGCGAGACCGCACAGGGCGGCCGCCGACTCGTGATCGTCGAGTCGCCTGCCAAGGCGAAGACGATCAAGGGGTACCTCGGCCCCGGCTATGTCGTCGAGGCAAGCGTCGGGCACATCCGCGACCTTCCCAACGGCGCCGCCGAGGTGCCCGAGAAGTACACCGGCGAGGTGCGCCGGCTCGGAGTCGATGTCGAGCACGACTTCCAGCCGATCTATGTCGTCAACGCCGACAAGAAGGCCCAGGTCAGGAAGCTCAAGGAGCAGCTGGCCGAGTCCGACGAACTCTTCCTCGCCACCGATGAGGACCGCGAGGGCGAGGCCATCGCCTGGCACCTGCTCGAGGTTCTCAAGCCCAAGGTCCCGGTCCACCGGATGGTCTTCCACGAGATCACCAAGGACGCGATCCGCGACGCCGTCGCCAACCCGCGCGAGCTCAACCAGCGCATGGTCGACGCCCAGGAGACCCGCCGCATCCTCGACCGCCTCTACGGCTACGAGGTCTCGCCGGTCCTGTGGAAGAAGGTCATGCCGCGGCTGTCCGCCGGCCGTGTGCAGTCCGTCGCGACCCGGCTCGTCGTCGAGCGGGAGCGCGAGCGCATTGCGTTCCGTTCCGCCGAGTACTGGGACCTGACCGGCACCTTCTCCACCGGCCGCGCCGGTGACGCATCCGACCCCTCCACGCTCACCGCCCGCCTGAACACCGTGGACGGACGGCGCGTCGCCCAGGGTCGTGACTTCGGTTCCGACGGGCAGCTCAAGTCCGCCCAGGTGCTCCACCTCGACGAGGCGAACGCCCGCTCCCTGGCCGCGGCCCTCGAGAACGCCACGTTCGCTGTCCGTTCGGTCGAGTCCAAGCCGTACCGCCGCTCTCCGTACGCGCCCTTCCGTACGACGACGCTGCAGCAGGAGGCCTCGCGCAAGCTGGGCTTCGGGGCCAAGGCCACCATGCAGGTCGCGCAGAAGCTGTACGAGAACGGCTTCATCACCTATATGCGTACCGACTCCACGACTCTGTCCGACACCGCCATTTCGGCGGCCCGCGCACAGGTCACGCAGCTGTACGGCGGCAACTACCTGCCGGACAAGCCGCGGGTGTACGCCGGCAAGGTCAAGAACGCGCAGGAAGCGCACGAGGCGATCCGCCCGTCGGGCGACCGCTTCCGTACGCCCGCCGAGACGGGCCTGACCGGCGACCAGTTCAAGCTGTACGAGCTGATCTGGAAGCGGACCGTCGCTTCCCAGATGAAGGACGCGACCGGCAACTCCGTGACCGTGAAGATCGGCGGAGTGTCGAGCGACGGCCGGGACGCCGAGTTCACCGCGTCCGGCAAGACGATCACCTTCCACGGCTTCATGAAGGCGTACGTCGAAGGCGCCGACGACCCGAACGCCGAGCTGGACGACCGCGAGCGCCGGCTGCCCCAGGTCACCGAGGGCGACGCGCTCGCCGCCCAGGAGATCTCGGTCGACGGTCACGCCACCAAGCCGCCCGCCCGCTACACCGAGGCCTCGCTGGTCAAGGAGCTGGAAGAGCGCGAGATCGGCCGCCCGTCGACATACGCGTCGATCATCGGCACGATCCTCGACCGCGGCTATGTGTTCAAGAAGGGCACGGCACTCGTGCCGTCGTTCCTGAGCTTCGCCGTCGTCAATCTGCTGGAGACGCACTTCGGCCGGCTCGTCGACTACGACTTCACCGCCCGGATGGAGGACGATCTCGACCGCATCGCGCGCGGCGAGGCCCAGGCCGTGCCGTGGCTGAGGCGTTTCTACTTCGGCGAGGGTGACGACAAGGGCGCCGCATCCGCCGCAGGCAATGGCGACGGCGACCATCTCGGCGGCCTCAAGGAGCTCGTGACCGACCTCGGCGCCATCGACGCCCGGGAGATCTCCAGCTTCCCCGTCGGCAGCGGGATCGTGCTCCGTGTCGGCCGCTACGGCCCGTACATCGAGCGCGGTGAGAAGGACTCCGAGGGCCACCAGCGCGCCGACGTGCCCGAGGACCTCGCGCCGGACGAGCTGACCGTGGAGTATGCGGAGGAGCTGCTGGCCAAGCCGAGCGGCGACTTCGCTCTCGGCACGGACCCGGTGTCGGGCCACGAGATCGTCGCGAAGGACGGCCGCTACGGCCCGTACGTCACCGAGATCCTGCCCGAGGGCACCCCGAAGACCGGCAAGAACGCGGTCAAGCCGCGCACCGCCTCGCTCTTCAAGTCGATGTCCCTGGACACCGTGACGCTGGACGACGCGCTGAAGCTGATGTCCCTGCCGAGGGTCGTCGGAACCGACGCCGAGGGCGTGGAGATCACCGCGCAGAACGGCCGGTACGGCCCGTACCTCAAGAAGGGCACGGACTCGCGCTCCCTGGAGACCGAGGACCAGCTGTTCGGCATCACGCTCGACGAGGCGCTGGCGATCTACGCACAGCCCAAGCAGCGTGGGCGGGCTGCCGCCAAGCCGCCGCTGAAGGAGCTGGGCACCGACCCGGTCAGCGAGCGTCCCGTGGTGGTCAAGGACGGCCGCTTCGGTCCGTACGTCACCGACGGCGAGACCAACGCGACCCTGCGGACCGGCGACAGCGTCGAGGAGATCACTCCGGAGCGCGGTTACGAACTGCTCGCCGAAAAGCGCGCCAAGGGCCCCGCCAAGAAGACGGCGAAGAAGACCGCGGCCAAGAAGGCCCCGGCGAAGAAGACAGCCGCGAAGAAGACCGCCGCCAAGAAGACGGCGGCGAAGAAGACGACGGCCAAGAAGGCCCCCGCGAAGGCGGCTGCCGCCAAGAAGACGTCGGCGCCCGCGGCTTCCGCGGACGAGTAGTCGCTTCGCGGTCCGTTTCGTCCGGGCGCTTTGTGCGGGGTGCGACAGGGAGAAGTCGCACCCTCTGCACAAAGCGCCCGTTTGTTCGGGCGGGCCTCCGGGGAGCGCGGCGCTCCGGATAGGCTGGGCGGATGACGCGAGCCGAGCAGCCAGCCGAGCAGCAGGCGGTCGTGAGCACCGCCTCAGAGACTGCTTCAGACTCCGACACCCTTGCCGCGGACTCCCGTGAGCGCGCGCTGCGCGCCCTGCTGCGATTCCCTCCCTTGAGGAGACTGTGGAACGCGCAGATGGTCGGGGGCATCGGTGACGCCGTGTCCGTCTTCGTCCTGCTGTTGCTGACTTTGCAGGCGGCGGTGCTGGCGGGGACGTTCGGCGAGGGCTATCGCGGAGCGGCGTTCTCCGTCGCGGCCGTGCTCGGTGCCCGTGTCCTGGCCACGCTGCTTTTCGGAGCCGTACTGCTCGGCCCGTTGACGACACTGACCTCGCCCAAGGGCCCGCTCGACCGCCGCTGGACCATGATCGGGGCGGACGGCCTGCGGGCCGTGCTCCTGATCATCGCGCCCCTGTGGGTCGACTGGACCCTCGACAACGCGGCCGCGATGCTGCTCGTCACCGTCTTTGTCACGGGAGTTGCCGAGCGGTTCTGGACCGTCTCCCGCGACGGTGCGGCGCCCGCCCTGCTGCCCGCGCCCCCGCCGGAAGGCGCGGCTGTACGACCGCTGCCCGACCATCTCGACGCGTTGCGGCGGCTGTGGCTGCGCACCAGCTTCGCCGTCATCCCCCTCGGCGCGGTCGTCCTGCTCGTCGCCACCCTGATCGGCAATCTGCTGGCCACGGGCATCGACTGGTTCTCGCTGCACCAGGCCGCGCTCGGGTCGTACATCGCGGCCGGGCTCTTCGCCGCCTCCGTGTCGACGCTGTACTTCGTCGAACTCCCCGGATCGCAGACCCCGCGGCCGCGTTCGCCCCTCGAAGGGCTGCGCCGGCCGTCCAGCGGCGGCGTCCTCGACAAGGGACGCACCGGCGCCATACCGCTGTTCGTCCTCGGCTGCGCGGCGGTCGCGGGAGCGATCGCGTCGGCCGTGGCTGTCGCCGTCCTGCACGCCGTGGACCTCGGCGGCGGGCCCGTCGCCTTCGCTCTGCTGGTCATCGCGCTGACCGGAGGCACCGCGCTCGGCGTCCGCGCGTCCGAGTCCGTACTGCCCACGCTCTCCCGCCGACGACTCCTCTCCCTCGCGCTCGCCGTCACCGGCGTCGCCCTGCTCGCGATGGGGCTGGTGCCGGACACCGCCACCGTGCTGTTCATCGCGCTGGTCGCAGGCCTTGCGGCCGGTGTCGCCGCGAGCACCGGGCACACGCTCATCGACCAGGAGGCCGAGGACTTCCGGCGCGCCCGGATCACCGAGCACCTCCAGGCGGTCGTCCGGGTCGCCATCGCCGTGGGCGCGATCGCGGCGCCGCTGCTCGCCGCGGCCATCGGACCGCACCGCCTGGCGAACGAGGACTTCGTCTTCGCCCACGGCGGCGCCGGGTTCACGCTGATGCTCGTCGGCGCGCTGCTGCTGCCGGTCGCCGTGATCGTCCTGGCGAAGACCGACGACCGTTCGGGCGTGCCGCTGCGGCGCGACCTGCGGGACGCGCTGCGCGGCGGTGCCGATCCGGCGCTCGCGCCCGCAGATACCGGCTTCTTCATCGCCATCGAGGGTGGCGACGGCGCCGGCAAGTCCACCCAGGTCGAGGCCCTCGCCGAGTGGATCCGGGCCAAGGGCCACGAAGTGGTCGTCACCCGCGAGCCGGGCGCGACGCCGGTCGGGAAGCGGCTGCGGTCGATCCTGCTCGACGTCTCGTCGGCCGGCCTGTCGAACCGCGCGGAGGCGCTGCTGTACGCGGCGGACCGTGCGGAGCACGTCGGTTCGGTCGTACGGCCCGCCCTGGAGCGCGGCGCGATCGTCATCTCCGACCGGTACATCGACTCGTCCGTCGCCTATCAGGGCGCCGGACGGGACCTGTCGCCGACCGAGATCGCCCGGATCTCGCGGTGGGCGACGGACGGCCTCGTGCCGCATCTGACGGTGCTGCTCGACGTCTCGCCGGAGACCGCGCGGGAACGCTTCACGGAGGCGCCGGACCGGCTGGAGTCGGAGCCGGCGGAGTTCCACCAGCGGGTCCGTTCGGGCTTCCTGACGCTGGCCGCCGCCGACCCGGGCCGCTACCTGGTGGTGGACGCGGGCCAGGAGCCGGAGGCCGTCACCACGGTCGTCCGGCACCGCCTCGACCAGCTGCTGCCGCTGTCCGACGCCGAGATCAAGGCGCAGGAAGAAGCGCGCAAGGCCGCCGAGGAAGAGGCCCGCCGCAAGGCCGAGGAAGAGGCGGCGCGCCAGGCGGAGGAGGAGCGCCTGGAGCGCGAGCGCCAGGAGCAGCTCGCCAAGCTGCGTGCCGAGGAGGAGGAGCGCAAGCGCCGCGAGCTGGAGGAGGCCCGCCGGCGCGAGGCCGAACGGCAGGCGGAGGAGGCCCGTCAGCGGGCTGAGGAAGCGCGGCGGCTCGCGGAGGAGGAGCGCAAGCGGCGCGAGGCCGAGGAGCAGGCACGCCGCGAGGAGCAGGCCCGGCTGCGCAAGCAGGCCGAGGAGGAGGCCCGGCTGCGGGCCGAGGCGGAGGAGCGTCGCCTCGAGAAGCAGCGCAAGGCCGAAGAGGCACTGCTGCGGGCGGAGGAGGCGCGCCGGCAGGCGGAGACCGCCGCAGCACAGGCGCAGGCCGCCGCAGCGGCCCGGGCAGCCGCGGCGACCGCCGCGGATGTGACGGTGCCGACGCCGGTGGTGCGGCCGGACGAGGAGACCCAGGAGGTCCCGAAGCCGCAGGTCCCGGCGGAGGACGAGACGGCGGTGCTGCCGCCGGTGCGGGACGACGAGACCGCGGTGCTGCCGCCGGTCCGCGGTGACGAGACGGCTGTGCTCCCGCCGGTCCGGGAAGCGGACGAGACCGCGGTACTCCCTCCGGTTCGCGACGAGCGGCCCGGGGACGACCGTACGCGCGAGCTGCCGCAGGTCGACCCCGGAGCGGACCGCTCGCGCCGCCGTTCGGACTGGGCGGAGGAGACCCCGCTGGACGACCTCCC
Organism: uncultured Actinomycetota bacterium; assembly: GCA_963836215.1. Classification (GTDB taxonomy): domain Bacteria; phylum Actinomycetota; class Actinomycetes; order Streptomycetales; family Streptomycetaceae; genus Streptomyces. The sequence continues at coordinate 715,105 of CAWIIU010000004.1, read as the reverse complement.
GACGCTGGCCGACGAACTGCTGGGCCCGCACGACGAGGACGAGAACGGTCGCAGGGGCGGCGGCAAGCGCTGAGCCGGGCACTCGCGCGGCGGACGGTCCGGGGCCCCGGCCCCGGCAACCCCTCCTGCGGGTGATTCCCGGTGTCAGACCCCTGCCTCACAATGGGAGGCCCAGGACAAAGGCAGGTGGCGGCGCATGACCGTGTGGGACGAACTCGTCGGGCAGGAGCGGGTGCAGGCGCAGCTCGGCGCCGCCGCCCGGGACGCCGACGCCCTCGTCACCGCCGACTCCCGGGGGGAAACCTCCCCCGACGCGTCGAAGATGACGCACGCCTGGCTGTTCACCGGGCCCCCCGGCTCGGGCCGTTCCACCGCCGCCCGCGCCTTCGCCGCCGCTCTGCAGTGCGTCAGTCCTGACCGCGCCCTCGGCGGGCAGCCGGGGTGCGGGTTCTGCGACGGCTGCCACACCGCCCTTCTCGGGACGCACGCCGACGTCCAGGTCATCCGCACCGACCTGCTGTCCATCGGCGTCAAGGACACCCGTGAGCTCGTCCGCCGCGCACAGCTCTCGCCGGCCGTCGGCCGCTGGCAGGTGATCATCCTGGAGGACGCCGACCGCCTCACGGAGGGCGCCGGCAATGTCCTGCTGAAAGCCGTCGAGGAGCCCGCGCCGCGCACTGTCTGGCTGCTCTGCGCGCCGTCCCTGGAGGATGTGCTGCCGACGATCCGATCGCGGTGCCGGCACCTGACGCTCCGTACGCCCCCGGTCGCGGCCGTGGCAGACGTGCTGATCCGGCGGGACGGCATCGAACCCGACGTCGCGGCTGCCGCCGCGCGCGCCACGCAGGGTCATATCGGCCGGGCGCGCCGCCTGGCCACCGACGAGAAGGCCCGGGCCCGCCGCGCCACCGTGCTGAAGCTGCCGCTGCGCGTGGACGACGTCGGCGGCTGCCTCAAGGCCGCGCAGGAGCTGATCGACGCCGCTGCCGACGACGCCAAGCAGATCGCCGACGAGACCGACGCGAAGGAGACCGACGACCTGAAGGCGGCGCTCGGCGCGTCCCAGGGCGGCCGGATGCCACGCGGCACCGCGGGTGCGATGAAGGAGCTGGAGGACCGGCAGAAACGCCGGAAGACCCGTTCGCAGCGGGACAGCCTCGACCTCGCGCTCAGCGACCTGACCGGCTTCTACCGCGATGTGCTCGCCCTCCAGCTCGGCTCCGGCATCGCCATCGCCAATGACGACGTGCGCGAGTCGCTCGACCGGATCGCCCACGCCTCCACCCCCGAGCGGACCCTGCGCCGGATAGAGGCGGTCGTCGCCTGCCGCGAGGCGCTCGAGGCGAATGTGGCGCCGCTGCTGGCGGTGGAGGCGATGACGATGGCTCTGCGTGCGGGCTGACGCCCGGAAGGAAGATCGACAGCTCACCCGTCAGTGCGTGCGCGGGCATCATCCGGCGTCGTCGCCTACGCTCCGGGGATGGACACAAGGCGCTTGCTCCGTCGTTCCGCCATCGCGCTGGCCGCCGCCGGTCTGCTGATCTCCGGCTGCACGGACGGGAGTTCGGCCCCCAGCGCCTCCGCGTCCACCCCGGCCGGCGGATCGGCCCCGAACGCCGAGCTGGAGCCGTACTACGCGCAGCAGCTGAAGTGGCGCGCATGCGGTGTCCGCGGCTTCGAGTGCTCCACGATGAAGGCCCCGCTCGACTACGCGAAGCCCGACGGTGAGTCGGTCAAGCTGGCCGTCGCCCGCAAGAAGGCCACCGGCCCCGGCAAGCGCCTCGGCTCGCTGCTGGTCAATCCGGGGGGCCCCGGCGGTTCGGCCGTCGGCTATCTCCAGGGGTACGCGGGCGTGGGCTACCCCGCGCCGGTGCGCGCCCGGTACGACATGGTTGCCGTCGATCCCCGCGGTGTCGCCCGCAGCGAGCCCGTCGAATGCCTCTCCGGCAAGGAGATGGACGAGTACACCCAGGTCGACCAGACTCCCGACGACCCCGCCGAGACGGCACGCCTGTCCGCCGCGCTCAAGGATTTCGCGGCCGGCTGCAAGCGGCGTTCCGGCGAGATCCTGCCGCATGTCTCGACCGTCGAGGCGGCCCGTGACATGGACATCCTGCGAGCTGTGCTGGGCGACCGGAAGCTGTCCTACGTCGGCGCCTCGTACGGCACCTTCCTCGGCGCCACGTACGCCGAGCTGTTCCCGGACCGGGCCGGCCGGCTCGTCCTCGACGGCGCCATGGACCCGTCGCTCCCGGCGCGGCAGATGAACCGTGACCAGACCGCAGGGTTCGAGACCGCGTTCCAGTCCTTCGCCGCGGACTGCGTGGAGCAGCAGGACTGCCCGCTCGGCACCACATCCGCGGCCGACGCCTCCACCCGGCTGAAGGCCTTCTTCGCCCGGCTCGACGCCGAACCGGTCCCGACCGGTGAGAGCCGCAAGCTGGGCGAGTCGCTGGCGACGACCGGGGTGATCGCCGCCATGTACGACGAGGGCGCCTGGCCGCAGCTGCGCGAGGCCCTCGCGAGCGCCATGGCCGGCGACGGCGCGTCACTGCTCGCACTGGCCGACTCGTACTACGAGCGCGAGGGCGACGGCTCCTACGCGAACCTGATGTACGCCAATGCGGCCGTGAACTGCCTCGACCTGCCGCCCGCCTTCAGCGCGCCGGCCGGCGTGCAGGCGGCGCTCCCGGAGTTCGACAAGGCGTCCCCGGTCTTCGGCCGCGGCTTCGCCTGGGCCTCCCTGAACTGCGCCTCCTGGCCGGTCCCCGCCACGGGCAAGCCGCACCGCATCGAGGCGAAGGGAGCCGACCCGATCGTGGTGGTCGGCACCACCCGCGACCCGGCCACCCCCTACAAGTGGGCGCAGGGCCTGGCGGAGCAGCTGTCGTCGGGGACGCTCCTGACGTACAACGGCGACGGCCACACGGCGTACGGGCGGGGCAGCGACTGCGTCGACACCGCGATCAACACCTACCTCCTGGAGGGCAAGGCCCCGCCGGAGAACAAGCGCTGCGGCTGACCGCGCGGAGCCTGCCGGAAGTGTCCGAGTGGCGCCCGTCACAAGGCCGGACAGCAGTGCGGCCAAGGGCCCGGGCGTGGTTCGGGGCACCCGAAACAACCCTGTAGACTTGGCGCCGCTGCTGATGCGAACGTGTTCTCGCGAGGACACGTATATCCGCAGCTTGCCGCCTTAGCTCAGTTGGCCAGAGCAACGCACTCGTAATGCGTAGGTCTCGGGTTCGAATCCCGAAGGCGGCTCTAAAGTGCAGGTCAGAACATGAAAGGCCCTCCGCAAGTGGCTGCGGAGGGCCTTTTGTGTTGCCGATGGGAACAATCCGGGAACGCACAGTGCAAGTTGGCACCCCAGGTGCGGGGGGGAGCTGGCGGCAGGCAGGTCCTGGGCGGCGAGAGCCGCGGGTTCGGTGTTGGGGCTCTCGGGCTCCAGTCAGACGTTGTTGAGCGCGGCCTTCCAGACGCCCGTCCAGCCGGATGACACCTTCTGCTCCTTCGCCAGTCCCGCGCCGAACGACCGGTACAGCGGCGTGGTGTTCCACCTCACCGAGGTGTGCGCGGCCTGGCCGTTCAGGGTCGTGGACGCCGCCTTGGCGGCCTCGATCTTCACCGCAGCGTTCACGTTGGTCACCTGGGCGCCGCCGTCAACTATCTTGACTGCTTTGCCCTGCTTCGACTCGTACATCACCCAGACGCGCTCACGGGTGACAGGGATCGAAAAGATGTGCTCCGTCAAGGTGAACGATACCCGGATCGTGGAGTCGCCGGTGTCCGTCCTGGTGACCTGGGCGCCCCTCACGAACGACACGTCCTGGTTGTAGTGGACCACCGACTGATGCTGTCGGGGTTTCGTGGTGCCCTTCAGCGAGCCGATGAGCGCCGTGTGGACGGTCCGGTTCTGGAGATAACCGACGAACTTGATCTTCTTGGTCAGTGGCAACGCCTGGAACGCCTTCAGTGTCGCTTCCGCCATGGGGGTCTTCTGGCGGTCGAGGTAGCTGAGGTAGTCGTTCACCGTCAGGTTCCGCCCACCCGGCACCGGCGCCGCAGTCTCCGCTGCGGTCGCAGCCGGCGCCAGGACGGCGGCCGCCGCCACGCCCGCGACCGCCGCCGAAGTGAAACGCCACATTCTGGAACCGTTGCGCATCTTTCTCCTCTTCGAAAAGATTGGGTCGTATCCACGACCCTAGATCCCGCGCGCTCCGTCCGGTATTGGCCTTTCTGTCATGGCGCTTTCGGGCAATGCCTGAAGAGGCGAGTCTCGATAACGTGCCTGGTGGTTGAGGACCGAATCATTCCGCTTGCCCAGTCCAGCGCCACGCCGAACTGCCTGGGCGCTCAGGCCAGTTACTGACACCAGAGGTAGAGTGCAGCTAAGTGAGGCCACCGCCACGACCAGCGCATGACCGCGCGGCAATGGCCCCGCCAGCACGATCGCCCAGCACTACACAACAGGAGCCGAAACCCCGCACACATTCGACGGAAAAGACCAACGGGGAACAGTCGGCCAAGGCAGGGTGCAGAAATACACCACGGGGAAGGTATAACTGCTTTGTCTGAACGTTATACGAGCAACGAGAGTTCCGGTATATCGCGGCGCGTCACGTGTCTCCACGCACCACCCACACCCGGCGACCCCACAGGAATCTCGCAGCTAACCCGGAGAGAGCGACAAGTCCTCGCTCTCGTCGGACATGCTGCTCCGAATCGCGCAATCGGCAACCAGCTCGGTATCGCCGAACGTACGGTGAAAGCCCATCTCGCCAACCTGATGGAAAAGATCGACGTCGCCACACGCGTCGAAGCGGCGATCTTCGCCTTTGTCCATCACGAGGACATCCGCTGCGAGGAAGAAGCTTGCCCCACCGGGTAAAAAGCGTGTCGATTCGACGGACGAAGAGATCGAAGAGAAGTAAGGGAGGTGCCCCGCACGGGGGTGCCTCCCATGGCCTTTCAGGATCGCTGAGGGTGCCGGCCGGTGAACGTCGGCGCGTCCGGGCCGGGAACTGGACGGAATTCCGGGTAGAACAAGGGTTCTCACCCCAACTCGCATGTTCCGGAACTCCGTTACTGGTCAAGTCTGCCATTCTGGAGGACTTGCTGCCCACGTTCGGTTCGCAGGTGTCGTGTCTGGACGAGCGCCGCCGGTGGAGGTATCGCGGCCGGCGTTGTCGGACCTGCTGGACGTACCGGGCTCGTCTGTGACGGGCGCGGGATCAGGGGCGGTTGTATCCGGTGACCGCAGTGCTGGCGCTGGCGGCCGGCGCGGTGGGTGGCGGGGATGCGGTCGCCGGGAGCTGTACGGGCGGGTGGATCAGTGATCTGGCGGGTAGTCAGTGCCCTTGACGCCGAGGCGCTGGACCGCGCGGTCGGCGCCCGGCTGTCGCGGCTGTGGGCGCAGGAAGCCGCGGATGCCGAATCGGTGGAGGATCGCCGCTGGTCGCGTGGTGTGTGGGCGCCAAGGCCGTGTGCGGCGCGAAGGAGGGCGAGGGCGGGTGGACACGGCTGCTCGCGGTGATGGACCAGGCCCGGCAAGTGGTCGTGCGCCAGACAGTCACACTCCCAGGTGACCGGGCTGGACTCCCCGGCCAACGACACGGAAGACTGCTGCACCAGGGCCTCCTGATGTTGCTCGGTGATTCGACACCAACGAGCTGTTCAGGAGGCCCTATCCGGCGGAGAGACTGGGAATGAGTTCTGCTGTGTTGCTCATACCCATCAGGCGTGGTGGGGGCAGGGGCGAGGCCCAGAACCGGGGGGACTGGGTTACGGTGCGCGCCGGGAGCGGCTGCTTACGCAGGTATTGAATGACCAGGTTGATCAGCGGCTTGTTGCCGATCTCGTGGCACAGCGCGATCACGATGCGGTCCCGGGTTGTTGGCTTTGAGCGTCTTGACCCACTTGATGAAGGCGGTGTAACCCTTCTTCGCGGCGGCCTTGGCGGTCTTGTAGTGCTTGCCGAGCTTCGTCGGGATGTACTTGACGATCTGCTGGGCGATCTCCCGGGTCTCGGGCGCGATCTTCTTTGCGGCGGCCTGACTGCTCGCGGCGTCCGTCTGGAGGGCGACGCGGATGCTGTTCACGTCGTCAGCGGAGTTGACCGCGCTGACCTGTGTGGAAGCGACGGCCGGGGTGCGGGACTACTCGACTGCGGAGGCCATCGGGGCGGCGCCGAGAGCGAGTGCGGCGGTCGCGGTGGCGGCTATGCGCAGGTTGCTGGTCATGTTGGGTAACTCCTGGCGTGAAGTTCGAAGCAGCAGCAGCCCGCGGGCCGGGAGCCACGCATGGGCGGCTGCTGCTTGACCGGAGTTGTCCGATCGATCGTTGACGAGTCTTGCTGGTGAAGGGGTCTGGCCGATATCGGATCTCCGGCTATGGACCGGAAGGCCGATGCCCCTGCGTACATCGTCCGCAGGGGCATCGGGCACGCCGCCGACTAGTTGAAGAAGTCGATGATGCGGGTGAGCGTGTCGTGGTCGATCTTGCTGAGTGCCCAGCGGATCGGGTTCCACGAGCTGAGCTTCAGGATCTTCTCGCGGAGGATCTTGGCGGCCTTCTCAACATTGCCCTTGGCCGCCTTGAAGGCGGACTTGGCGTTGCTGCTGATCCACTTGTAGGCGCCGGGGACCTTCTGGATGGCCTTGAGGATGGCGCCGAGCTTGCCGCCGGCCCGGATGCCGGACTGCTGGAGGGCGGCTGTGTCGGCGGCAGTGAGCTGGCCGGTGGTCTTGGCCTGCGTGGACAGGTTCGCCAGAGCGGTGACCTGGTTGGCGGTCAGGCTCTGGTTGCCGACCTGAACGGTCTGGACGGCGGCGGTGCGGGCCGGTGCCTGGTTGGTCGCGGCCTGGGCAGCGGGAGCGGCGATGCCGAGTGCGACGGCGGTGGCTATGCCCGCTGCGGTCATACGGATTTTGCGATTCACTGATACCTCTTGCTCGTGGGTTCTCGCGGGGACGGTTCAGGGCGCGGGATGCGAACCGGCCCTGCGGGGCCGGGAGTTCCGGCCCCCGAATCCTCGCGAAGAGCATCAGTGAAGTGCTATTGAATCTTTGGCCATCGGGCGAATGGTCGATGACCGAAGGTTCTATGGGGAGATGAGCACCCATCCTTCAAAGGGCAGGAGAAGGTGGAAGATCACGATGCCGGTCCAGGCGACCCACCCGTCCACCCCGTTCTTGACGGTCAAGGACCACTGGGCTGCCCCGAGGAGCAGAGATAATCCCCAGACGGCCCAGGCGGCGATGAGCCAGCCCGTGCCGAGGTTGGTGAAGCTTGTGATGAGGACGACTGGGATGAGGCACAGTGCCGGCATTTCCCATGATGCTTTACGGACTTCGACATCCGTCGCCTGGTCCATGGCTTTCGGTCCTTCCTTGTTGTGAGGGCTGGCCTGCGTTCCTTTACGTGAACGGGAAAGCCTCTGGCTCCATGGAGGCGAGAGCTGCCCCTCCGGCGGCGAGGGCCGTGAGCACGACGGCCGTGAAACGGCCTAGCCTCCACTTCATGCAGAAGGCCGCAACGAGGAGGATGGCGGAACCGGCGCAGGCGGCGAGATAGACGAGCCATGCCTTTTCTGCGTTGTCCTGGATGAGGAGCTGGTACGGAGCAACCGCCAGGACGAGGACGATGACGCCCCATTCTTCGGCGCCGAGGACTCTCACTTGTCCGGAGTCTTCCGCTTCTGTGGTGTCTGTGATGGTCATCTTCCTTTTCCTGGCGGGTGTTCAGTCATTGGGTGATCAATGATGAGGGACGCCAGTAGCAGGGTGTCGGTTGCCTCGATGGCGCGAGGTGTGATGAACCTACAGGCGGGGGGCAACTTCGGCTCACCTGTGAGCGTCTAACGGCTAGTTGGCGTCAGCCGGCGTGTGCCGGCCATGTGAGGGAGAAGGAAGTCGTGGGCGAAGTCCTGGTCGAGGCACGGGGGTTGTCTCGGCAGTTCGGGAAGAAGCGCGTGGTCGACGATGTGTCGTTCACGCTGCACGCGGGGGCGGTGACCGGCTTCGTCGGCGCGAACGGCGCGGGCAAGACCACCACGTTGCGGATCATGCTGGGGTTGCTGCCCGGTGGTGGAGTGACGTCGTTCATGGAGCGTCCTCTGGAGGCATGGTCGGTTCCCTCCAGCGTGGTGGGGGCCGTGTTCGGGGGGATTGCGGGGCATCCGAAGCACACCGTTCGAAGCCATCTTCGGATGGTCGCGACAGGGGCGGGGGTGCCGGATACGCGGGTGGACGAACTGCTGGAAACGGTGGGGATGGCGAGTGCGGCAGGGCAGCGGCTGGCGAAGCTGTCGCTGGGGATGACGCAGCGGGTCGGGATCGCTCAGGCACTGATCGGGGATCCACGGGTGCTGGTGCTGGATGAGCCGGCGAACGGCCTGGATCCGCATGCGATCAAGTGGTTGCGGACGTTTCTGCGGGAGCGGGCGGATGCGGGGACTGCGGTGATGGTGTCGTCGCATCTGCTGTCAGAGATGGAGCAGTTGGCTGATGAGGTGATCGTACTCGCGAGGGGCCGGGTGGTGGCGCAGGAGCGGATGGCCGACCTGGTGGAGCGGGCTGCCGGTTCGGGGGTGGTGAAGGTACAGACGCCCCAGTTGGCGAAACTGGCCAGCCTGGTGAAGGTCAACGGCGGCGCGTTGGAGGCCGATGGTGCGCAGGATGCGAGCATCACGGGCCTCACCCGGATCGAAGTGGGTGATCTGGCGGCGGAGAACGGGATCCCGCTGTATTGGCTGCACGAGGAGAAGCCCTCGCTGGAGGACTTCTACCTGTCTGTCGCGGAAGAGGAGTTCAAGATCTCATGAGTGCGACGGTTATGGGTTCCTCTCCTGCCCCGGTACCTGAAGTCAGTAGCTTGGAGGCGTTTTGGCGGGCATGCCGGTTTGAGTGGCGACACTTGGCGGGCCTGCGCTCGACATGGATCCTGTTCGGCATGATCGGGCTGTTGTCCATGGCGTCCGGGGTCCTCATGCTGTGGTTCCTCAAGCCGGGCGAGGCGGTTGCGTCTGCCGACCTGGAGAGTTCTCTGACGTGGTCTCCGATGGTGGCTCAGATCTGCTCCATCGGTTTCTATCTCATGGTGTTGGGGACGGGACCGGTGTCGGCGGAGCTAGTACGCGGGAGCGCGCGGACTACGTGGCTGACGGTCGGCGGCCGGTCGATCGCGTACTGGGCGAAGTGCGCGGTGGGCGTCGCGGTCGGCGTCGTGGTGGCGTTGGCCGGCGCGATCCTTGAGTGCGCGGTGGCGGCGGTGGCGATCGCGGTCAAGGGTGCTGATCAGCCGACGTGGCCGGACTTGGCGGCGCCGGTGGGCAGGCTGCTGCTGTGGGTGGCGTGCTGGATGCTGCTGTGTACGGCTGTCTCGGTGCTGATCCGTAACCGGGTGGGGCCGGTTTTGGTGCTGTGTCTGGTTCCGCTGATCGGTGAGCGGGCGGCAGCGTTCGCGCTGAACAAGGTGCCGGGTGTCGATCTGGGGTGGGTCGGTGATGTGATGCCGTTCGCCGCGGGTCGCACGATGATGGTCGATCCAGGGGGCATGTCGCAGGAGGAGCGCGAACTGTTCGGGATGTTCATGGGCAGTGATCTGCCGATGACCGCCGGTGGGGTCGTGTTCGTGGCTTGGACGGTCGTGGTAGTAGGTGCCGGGTTCGTGTCGTACCAGAGGCGTGCTGCCTGACCTCGGGCATGAGGGCGCCCCCTCCCACCCGAAGCTTCCGTTCTAGTGGTCGTTGCAACACCCCAGCTCAGGGGATGCATTGGACTTCGAGATTCGGCCCGCGAAGCAGCACTCCCGGGGCAAGCTGCGCCGGGAGCGGGAGGAATACTTCCGGCTCGTGAAGCTGGGCTACGGCAACAAAGAGGCGAGCAAGCTCGTCGGCATCAACCCTCGGACCGGTCGTGAGTGGCGCAACGGCCGGCCCGAGGGACGCAGAAAGCGCCCGAGATCACCCGCGCACATCGCACAGGTGATCTCGGGCGCTTCTTCGCGTTTTCTGTCGGAGACCGAGCGGATCCACATAGCCGACCGCGTGCGCGAGAAGGCAACCGTCCGCGCCATCGCCGCCGAGCTGGGCCGCAGCCCCTCGACCATCAGCAGGGAGATACGCCGCAACCGCACCGTGCTGCCCAACGGCCAGTCCTACTACCGGCCCTACGCCGCTCAGCGCCGCGCCGAGGCCCGCAGGCTACGGCCCAAGCCCGGCAGGATCAGCCAGAACCCGGAGCTGCGGAACTTCATCCAGGACTGCCTCACCAAGCGGTGGAGCCCCGAACAGATCTGCCACGCTCTGCGCAGGAGCTTCCCCGACCGGCCGGAGATGCACGTGGTCCACGAGACGATCTACCAGGCCCTCTACGTCCAGGGGCGCGGTGAAATCCGCCGGGAACTCGCCCGTGCTCTCCGCACAGGACGGACCATGCGCAAGCCGCACCGGCAGTCCAACAAGCGTCAGCCCCGCTACACCACGCCCATGGTGATGATCAGCGACCGGCCCGCCGAAGCCGCCGACCGAGCCGTCCCAGGGCATTCTCTCTCAACCTCCCCGGACCACGCCCCCGAGTTCGCGATGCCGGAGGCGAGGGCCCCGGCGACCGCGGGGACGCGGCGCCGGGAGCCCGGCGCTCAGTTGTCGGTCACGTCCGCCGCTTCCTCCGGGCCCCGTTGGGCGGGCACCTGGCCTGCCTCGTGCACGAACTGGCGCGACTGGATGCTGTACATCCTGCGGAACGCCCCGTCCGCGATGCCCATCAGTTCGGCGAACGAACCCCGTTCGGTGACGCGGCCGCCGTCGAGCACATAGATCTCATCGGCATGGCGCACGCTGTGCAGACGGTGCGTGATCAGGATGACCGTCTGGCCCTCCGCGGCCAGGGAACGGATCTGGTCGAAGACCCGCTGCTCCGCCTCGGCGTCCAGCGCGCTCGTCGGTTCGTCGACGACCAGGATGCGGGCGTCGCGGTGGCGGGCGCGGGCGATGCCCAGGCGTTGCCACTGGCCGCCGGAGATCTGATGGCCGCCCTTGTAGCCGCGGGCGAGGAGGGTGTTCCAGCCGCGGGGCAGCGAGGCGATCGTCTCGCCTGCGCCCGCGTATTCGGCGGCCGCGTCCAGCAGGGGTTCGTCGTGCGGGGCGTCGGGGCGGCCGATCGCGACGTTGACACGGGCGGTGAACGGCCAGCGGTAGAAGTCCTGGGCGACCACGGCCACCCGGTCGAAGAGCTGGGACCGGTCGGCCTCGGCGGCGTCCACGTCGTCCCACATGATCCGGCCGGAGTCCGGGGCGTACAGGCCGCAGAGCAGTTTGGCGAGCGTGGACTTGCCGCTGCCGTTGTTGCCGACCAGAGCGATGATCCGTCCCGCGGGGATCGTGACGTCCACCCCGCTGAGGGCCGGCGAGTCGTCGGTCGTGCCGGGATAGGTGAAGGAGACGTTCTCGAAGCGGATCGTGCGCACCTTCTCGGGCAGCGGCCGGCCCGTCGAGGGGATCAGCCGCCGGTCGGCCTCCCGGCACAGCCGGTCGAGGTCGGCGACGAACAGGCTCTCCTCGTAGAGGTAGTTGAGCTGGACGACGAGACCCTCCAGGTTCGCCGACCCCGTACGGATCGCGATGACCGCGGTGCCGGCCACGGCGAGGTCCATCGTCCCGGTCCACAGCAGGGCGCCGAGGGTCGCGTACGCGGCGCCCGTCGTGACCCCGGTCCAGCCGGAGGCGACCAGGCCGGTACGGGCGGCGAGGGCGGACAGACGGGTCTGCTCCCTCTCGCCGGTCTCGGCCATCGTCCGGAAGTGCCGGAGCAGGAACGGGCCGATGCTGTGGACGCGCACCTCGGCCGCTGCCTGCGCGTCGATGAGCAGCCGGCCGAGGAGCTGGCCGGCGCGGGCGTGCTGGACCCAGGTGTGGAACGAGATGTAGCGGCGGCGGGCGATCGTCAGCGAACTCCAGGCGCTGGGCAGGGTCATCAGCCCGAGGAGGGGGAGAAGGGCCGGATGCAGCACGGTCAGTACGCCTGCGGCGGCGAACAGCGAGATCGCCGCATTGACCACCGACGTACTGAACTTGATCATCCGGCGCGCGGACTCCGCACCCCACTGGGCTGAGTCCAGCAGCTTGTGGAACTCCTCGTCCTCGACCGCCGCAAGTTCGACGCGTGCCACCCGCTCCAGGTACTCCTCGGTCGCCACCCGGAACACCTTGGGCTCCAGCCGGCCGGTCCCGGCGGTGGAGGCGGACCGCAGCAGCGCTCCGATCAGCGCCATGACAGCGACGGCGACGAAGGCGGGGGCGGCGGCGGTGAGCCGTTCGCTGGTCTCGCCGCCGCCCAGGATGCGTGCCAGGACCTGGTTGACCGCGACGAGCCCGACGGCCTGGGCGATGCCGCCGCCGAGTTCGGCGCCGGCCACCCAGCGCAGGGCGCGCGGATCGGCGCGGTGGGCCAGCCGGATCGTGGAGGCGATCAGGCGGGGCATCCGCGCCACCATGGTGCGCAGGTCGAGCTCCAGGAACGAGCCGTGATGCTGGTTCCAGCCCATGTCGTAGCGGAGCGGACCGCCGAACAGCAGTTGTTCGGACTCCGAGACGTCCTCCTTGGGTGCAGTGGGGGAGGTGGGCGGGGTGGGAGCGCTGCGGCGCCTCATGCGCACCACCTGTTCCCGATGACCTCAGTACTGCCCTTTTCGAACAAGAGATGTACGCCGACCGCGGTGGCGGGGGGATGCATGGAGTCTCCTCGGCTGTCGGGGCTGGACCGGTATCCCGACCAACGCTGCTGATCAGCGAGGCGTAACGGGTGTACGTCGAGCAAAGGTTCGGATCGCGGGGTGAGGTGCTTGGCGGCACTGGACGGGACGGCCGTGATCCGCAGTTCGAATCACCCGGGCGGGCTCAGGCACCCGATCCGGGGATTGCGCCGTGCCGGCCGCGGTGCCTGTGCGGGGGCCGGTACGGGCTGCGGGCCCCGGTGAACCGGAGCATGATGCTGCAGGGGTCTTCATCCCGTTTGATGCCGGTTCGCCTTGCTGTGAAGGGAAAGGGACATGCCGTACATCACCGTCGGCCAGGAGAACGGCACCGACATCGAGCTCTACTACGAGGACCACGGAAGCGGCCGGCCGATCGTGCTGATCCACGGCTATCCGCTCGACGGCCACTCGTGGGAGAAGCAGATACCGGCGCTGCTGGAGGCCGGCAACCGGGTGATCACGTACGACCGCCGTGGATTCGGCCGGTCCTCGCAGCCCACCACCGGCTACGACTACGACACCTTCGCCGCGGACCTCGACGCCCTGATGAGAGAGCTCGACCTTCTGGACACGGTGCTCGTCGGCTTCTCCATGGGTACGGGCGAGGTCGGCCGCTATCTGGGCACCTACGGCTCGCGGAGGGTCGCGAAGGCCGTGTTCCTCGCCTCGCTGGAACCGTTCCTGCTGAAGACCGACGACAACCCGACGGGTGTGGACCAGTCGGTATTCGACGGCATCCTCGAGGCGGTGAAGAAGGACCGGTACGCCTACTTCACCTCGTTCTACGAGGCGTTCTACAACCTCGACGAGACGCTCGGCAGCCGTATCTCCGAAGAGGCGCTGCGCAACAGCTGGAACGTCGCGGCGGGGGCGTCGGCGCACGCGTCGATCGCGGCCGTGCCGACCTGGATCACCGACTTCCGCGCCGACGTGGCGAAGGTCGACGTGCCGACGCTGATCCTGCACGGGACCGCCGACCGCATCCTGCCGATCGATGCGACGGGCCGCCCGTTCCACGCGCTGCTGCCGACGGCGGAGTACGTCGAGATCGAGGGGGCGCCGCACGGCCTGCTGTGGACACACGCGGAGGAGGTCACGGCGGCGCTGATCGCCTTCCTCGGGAAGTGAGCCCGGCGCCCTCGCGGCGCGCCGGCCGGAGCGCACCCATTGACGAGGCCCTGCCTTCGTTGGTTGAGTGGCTCATCCACTGAGCCACTCACTCCGGAGGGAAGTCGTGGAGGCACTGCCCCGCGAAACCATCGTCGACGTCCTCGAAGGCCGTCTGCGCGAGGACATCCTCGCCGGGCGTCACCCCGCCGGGAGCTATCTGCCGCCCGAGCGTCAGCTCGCCGACGGGTACGGCGTCACCCGCACCACCCTCAAGCACGCCTTCGGGCGCCTCACGCAGGCCGGACTGCTGGAGACCCGGCACGGGGTCGGCACCCGGGTGCGGGACTACGCGCGGCTCGGCGGTGCCGATCTGCTGCCGATGCTGGTGCGGCACAGCCCCGACTGGATCAGTGAGATCTTCGAAGTGCGGCGCAGCGTCGGCGCGTTGATCGCCGAGCGGGCCGCCGCCCGGGCCACCGACGGGCAACGGGCCGAACTGCGCACGCTCCTGGAGGCGGTGCGGTCGGCCGAGGGCGGCGACGGAGTGCAGCTCGCCGACATCGAGGTGCACCGGGCTCTCGCCCGGGCCACCGGCAACCGGGTCTACGCCCTGCTCACCAACACCCTCTTCAACGCCTACCTGCCCGTACGAGCCGCCCTCGTGGGCCCGTTCACCGACCCGCGTACGGCGCACGACCGGCTGGAGCCCGTCGTCGCGGCCGTCGAGGCGGGCGACCAGGACGCCGCCCGGCGCGCGGCCGATGAGTATCTGACCGCCACCGAGCGGATCATGTTGGAGGGGCTCGCATGAGCGCACGGGGAACGTCGTTCGGCGAGACCATGCTCGGCCGGGTCCGGCTCGACGGCGAGGACCGCACCCGCCCCATCCGCCTCGACCTCCGGGTCACGGCGGACCGCGCCCTGAGTCCTCTGGGAACGACGGACGCGCGGCTCACCGGCCGGGTCCGCATCGCCGGCCGGGCCGACGACCCGTCCGCCGAAGGCGAGTTGGAGATATCGCCCGTGGCCAGGCGGCGCATCCGCTACCGGCTCTCGTTCACTGTCGAAGGCCGTCGTCTGACCCTCGACGGCTGGAAGTCGGTGAGCCCTCGTCGGCCGGTGAAGTCGATGACCGTGCTGCCGTTCACGCTGTACGAGGACGACGTCCAGGTCGGCGACGGCACCCTGCGCTTCCCCGTGGCGACGGGTCTCGTACCGTTCCTGGCGAGCTTCCGCTTCCCGCGGCGCGAGGACGGTGCCCCGCTGATGGCGCCGCGCTGGAAGGGCGAACCCGGCCGTACCGAGGTCTGGTACACCACCGCGACCGACCCGGCGACCGGCACCGGCCTGTGGCTGCACCATGAACTCACCGCGCCCGCCGACGGATCGGAGCCGTACGCACACGGCTGGGCCGCGGTCTTCCCCCACGACGAGCCGGTACGCCACGCCCGCTTCGGCCCCACGAAATGGGCGGGCTCCGAGGACGGTTTCACCGCCGACGGCGTGCGGGCCGTGCCCGGACGGCTCACCGGTTCCGCGGGGGAGCTGCGCTGGGACCTGACCGAACAGGCCACCGACACCCCCCTGTTCACCTTCCCCCGCTGGTCCTGGCGTCGCCCTCTGCTGCCCGCCTCGCAGATCCTCCCGGCCGCGCGCGCCGCGTACGAAGGCTCCGTCTCGTACGAGAGCACGACCCTGGAGCTCGCCGCCGCACCCGGCGCGTCCGCCCGGATCTACGGTCACGGGAACGCGGAGCGCTGGGCCTGGCTGCACGCGGACCTGGGCAGGGGCGATGTCCTGGAGGTCGTTACCGCGGTCTCCCGGCGGCCCGGCCTGCGCCGGCTCCCGCCGCTGGTCTTCCTGCGGCTGCGCCGCCGCGGCCGCACCTGGCCGCGCCGGGCCGAGCGCTCGGCCGTCGGCTGGGCCGGATTCGGGCGGTTCCGCTCGGCAATCGGCCTGCCCACCTGGACGGTGACCGGCCGCGCGGGACTGCGGCGCATCCGAGTCGAGGTCACCCAGCCCGCCGACGGCACCCTCGCACTCGACTACACGGACCCGGACGGCGCGCACGCCGTGTGTCGCAACAGCGAACGCGCCGACGCCCATGTGCTGTTGGAGCGCTGGTGGGGAAGCTGGCGCACGGAGGCCGAGTGGACCCTTGCGGGCACGGCCCACGCGGAGGTGGGCACCCGATGAGCCTCGACGGTCTGGTGGCCGCCCTCATAGCCGACGACGGCACCGACGGCTGGCCCGCGCGGGTACCCGGGAGACTGGAGACCGTACTCGACTCGATGCCGCTGCCCGCGCGTGCCGGACTGCGGGCCGCCGCGGGCGCACTCGACGTTTACGCACTGGCCAGCGCCGGGCGCACGCTCGGCCGACTCACCGCCGCCGAACGGGAGACTCTGCTCGGCTCGCTCGGCGCCAGGCCCGCGCTGCTGCCGCTGCTCGATGTGCTGAAAGTGCCCGTACTGCTCGCCGCCGGGACCGAGCGCATGCTGCAACAGGGCTCCCGGAAAGCGGTGCCGGGCCGCGAGGACCCGCCGCTGGACTGCACACCGGCCGACGAGTGGCCCGCCCGGTCCGCCGCGGACGCGGTCGTCATCGGCTCGGGTGCGGGCGGCGCGACGGCAGCGCGCACCCTCGCGCGCGCCGGGCTCGACGTCGTCGTCCTGGAGGAGGGCCACCACCACTCCACGGCATCGTTCGGCCGGCGCACCCCGCTCGACCGGTTCGCCGAGCTCTACCGCGACGGCGGAGCCACCGTGGCCGTCGGCAGCCCGCCTCTGCTGCTGCCCGTCGGCCGGGCCGTCGGCGGTACGACCGTGGTCAACTCCGGCACCTGCTACCGCACTCCGGACCATGTGCTGGAACGCTGGGCGAAGGACTTCGGCTTCTCACCCGCCGAACGCTTCGGCCCGCTGCTGGACGAGGCCGAACGCACCCTGCAAGTGGCGACCCAGCCCCTGGACGTCCTCGGCAACAACGGCCGCCTCGCGCTCGTCGGTGCCGACGCGCTCGGCTGGCGGGCCGGCCCCCTGCGCAGGAACGCACCCGGCTGCAAGGGCTCCTGCCAGTGCGTCGTGGGCTGTCCCACCGGGGCGAAGCAGAGCGTTCAGCTGTCCGTACTGCCCGACGCCTGCGCCGCCGGGGCCCGCATCGTCACGGGCGCCACCGTCCGGCGGGTGCTGGTCGACCCCGACCGTCCCGGCGGTCCGCGGGCGGCAGGGGTGCGTGTCCGGCGGGAGGACGGCGGCGAGTTCGAGATCCTCGCGCCGCTCGTGGTCGTCGCGGCGGGTGCCCTGCAATCGCCGCCGCTCCTGCGCCGCTCCGGCCTCGGCAGGCATCCGCGCATCGGCCGGAACCTCAGTGTCCATCCGGCGACCAGCGTCGCCGGGCGGTTCGCCGAGCCCGTCACCGCGTGGGAAGGGGTCCTGCAGAGCGTCGGCGTCGAGGAACTGCACGACGGCGGCGTGCTCATCGAGGCGACGGCCACCCCGCCGGGCATGGGCTCCTTCGTCCTGCCGGGCCTCGGCGCCGAACTGCGCCGCGAACTGGAGGCCACCGACCGGCTCGCCACCCTGGGCGCGATGATCGCCGACCGCCCGTCCGGCCGCGTTCTGGGCCGCGACCGTACGCTGCTCCGCTACGACCTGGACCGGCGGGACGCCGACCGGCTGATGCGCTCGGTGCGGGCGATGGGCAGGCTGCTGTTCGCGGCGGGCGCGGAGGAGGTCCTCACGGGCATCCCCGCCGCGCCGCGGGCCCGGAACATGGAGCAGCTGGACGAGATCCTGGCGGGGGTCACCTCACGGCAGCTGCATCTGTCCGCGTACCACCCGACGGGCACGGTCGCGGCGGGCAGCGACCCGGGGCTCTTCCCCGCGCACCCCGACGGGCGGCTGCGGGGCGTGGACGGCGTGCTGATCGCCGACGCCTCGGTGCTGCCCGGCTGCCCGGAGGTCAATCCGCAGCTGAGCATCATGGCGGCCGCGCTGGCCGTCGCGGACACGCACCTGGAGCGGTGACCGGCCGCCCTCCGCCCGGAGGACGCGGCACTCGGGTCGCTTTTGCGCCACCCGTCACACTCCTCAGGCGCCGCGGGTCATACCTGTCAAAGACGGCTTCCCGTCCCCGACAAGAACAGCGTGACCAGCACCTTTCGAGGAGTACGCCATGACCCAAGGCATGAAGACGATCATCTATCCCGTCAAGGACCTGTCGAAATCGACGGAGCTGTTCACCCGTCTTCTGGGGGTCCAGCCGCAGATGGACGAGGTCTACTACGTAGGCTTCAACGCGGCCGGCCAGGACATCGGTCTGGACCCGCACGGCCACACCAAAGGCCTCACCGGCCCGCTGCCGTACTGGCACGTCGACGACATCCGGCGCACCGTGCAGGCGCTCCTCGACGCCGGGGCGGAGGAGTTGGAAGGCGTGCAGGACGTCGGTGGCGGAAAGCTCACGGCGACGCTGCGGGACCAGGACGGGAATGTGATCGGGCTGATCCAGGAACAGGGCTGAACCACCGGCGAGCGTGCCCGCGGGTCCTCGGCAGGGCCGGACCCGCGGGTCGCTCACCGTGCGCATGCCGCGCGGAACCTCGGTGAGTCCCCGATGAAACATTCCTCCCGCGCCGTCGCGTCAGAAGGGTGATGCATCGCGCAGGAGAACGGAGACGCATGAAGCCCCGCACCGAGGACTTCAGGGAGTTCGCGGCCGGGCGTGCCGGTCCCCTGTTCCGTTCCGCCTGCCTGCTGACCGGCGGAGATCTTCATCTCGCCGAAGATCTCGTGCAGGAGACGCTGGGCCGGATGCACACGCTCTGGGGCCGTGTCTCTCGCATCGACAATCCGGCGGCCTACGCCCAGACCGTCCTCGTACGGAGCTTCCTCACCTACCGACGAAGGCGCTCCGCCGCGGAACGTCCCATGGGCGAGCTCCCCGACAGTCCACTGCGCGAGGGCGAAGACACGGAGGTTCGCCTGGCGCTCCTCGCCGCGCTGGCACGACTCGCGCCGAAGGACCGGGCGGTGGTGGTGCTGCGGTACTGGGAGGACCGCAGCGTCGAGCAGACCGCCGACGCCATGAATGTCAGGTCAGCGGCCGTGCGCACCCGAACGACGCGCGCGCTTGCCAAGCTCCGGGAACAACTGGGCGGAAGTCTTGCCGAGTTCGCAGCTCTCTGAGACACAACCCCCGATCGACCCAGAAGTGGTGGACAGCATGCCCTTTGAAGACGAACTGGGTGAGGCGCTGCGCGGTGCCGCAGGGAATCTCCGCCGTCCTGACGTCAACACCCTGGTGGAGGGCGGCCTGCGCAGCGGCCGCCGGCGGCTCGCCCGCCGCCGGGGCACGGCCGTGACGGCAGCGCGCTCGCCGTGGTGCTGGTCCGGGGGCGGTCTGTATCTGACGGACGGCGATCACGACGCCGCCATGCCCCCGGGCGAGGTGGACCGGTTCGCGGTGTCAGAGGTGCAGATCAAGAACATCACGGTCAACGCCCTCGGCCGGGCAGGGATTATCGTCGCTCATCCGAAGGCGACAGGTACCAGCAGCTCCGGCCCCGGGACACCGGCGAGGGCGTCCGTCGCTTTCCAGGACGGCTGGGGCGGCGCCAGCGTCAAGCTGTCCGTCCGCCGTGTCGATCCGGCGGATCCGGAGCTCAAGAAGCTGATCACATGTCCGGCCGTGGCGGATCCGGCGTTCGACGAATGCACCACGCAGCGACGGAGTCCCGAACCCGTTCGGAACGGTGACACCGGGTTCCCAGCCGAAGTCCGGCGACATCGGCCCCATTCTGAAGGCCCTGTTGCCTCGGCGACTCACCGTGCAATCCGTGAACGGGAGCGGCGCCCGCGGAGATCTGGTGGTGGTCGACAGCAGGACAGGGGAGAAGACCTTCATCCGTGCGACGCGGTTCGCGGGCGAAGACGTGACCTGGAGCGAGACCCGGCCGAACGGCATGAAGGTGGGCACCCGAGAGCTCCCGGGAGAGCAGTCAGGTGTGGTCGAGTGGCGAGCCAACGCGCTCTGGACCAACGGCCTGCACATGTCGATCTCGGCTTTCAACGCTCCGGCACCCTCGTCCGCGAAGAGCGCGCCCCGGCCGGCGATCACCTTGGGCGAGCTCAAGGCCGTCGCCACCAACTCGACATGGCTCGCCGCCCGGTAGGGCACGAGCCCGCTCACTTCGCGTCCGCGTAGCACTCCACCACCGCGGTCGTGAAGGGAAACCGCACCGGCGTCGGGCCGAAGGCGATCCGGCCCGCCAGCTCACCGGCCGCGCGGATCGCCTCCACCACGGTCTCCGCCTCCTCGGCCGGGCAGTGCACGATCACCTCGTCGTGCTGGAAGAAGACCAGCTCCGCCCGCATGCCCGCGGTCGCCTGCCGCAGCGCGGCGAGCAGCAGCAGCGCCCAGTCCGCCGCGCTGCCCTGGACCACGAAGTTACGGGTGAAGCGGCCGCGCGCCCGGGCGTTCGACGAGGCGTAGCCGGGGGTGAACTCGCTCTGCACGGTGGGCTCTTCGACCGGATCCTGCGGGATGCCCGCCTCGTCGTCCTCGCCCGAACCGGCCGCGCGGGGGCTCGTGCGGCCCAGCCAGGTGCGCACGAGACGGCCCTCCTCACCGGCCCGGGCCGCCTCGTCGACGTAGGCCACCGCCAGCGGGTATCTGCGCCGCAGGGCAGCCAGGTTCTTCAGGCCGTCGCCCGACGTCTGGCCGTAGATCGCGCCGAGCAGCGCGAGCTTGGCGTGGGCGCGGTCGCCGGAGAACGCGCGGTCGGACAGGGCCGCGTACAGATCGCCGTCGTGTCCGGCGACCTCCATCAGACCCGGGTCGCGGGAGATCGCGGCCAGCACTCGCGGTTCCATCTGGTCGGCGTCGGCAACCACCAGACGCCAGCCGTCGTCCGCGACCACCGCACGGCGGATCACCTTGGGGATCTGAAGGGCCCCGCCGCCATTGGTCGTCCAGCGGCCGGAGACCGTGCCACCGGGCAGATACCCGGGCCGGAAGCGGCCGTCCCGCACCCAGTCCTGCAGCCAGCTCCAGCCGTGTGCCACCCAGATCCGGTACAGCTTCTTGTGCTCGATCAGCGGCTTCACCGCCGGATGGTCGATCTTCTCCAGCTCCCAGCGGCGCGTCGAGTGCACCTTGACACCCGCCTGCGCGAAGGCCTTGACCACGTCCGCGGGCAGTTCGGGCCGCACCCGCCGCCCGAACGCCCGGGACACCTCGTCCGCCAGTTCCGCGAGCCGGCGCGGCTCGCCCCCGCCCGCGTACCGCTCGCCGAGCATGTCGTCCAGCAGCGCGCGATGGACATCGGCACGCCACGGCAGCCCCGCGCGGTTCATCTCCGCCGCCACCAGCATGCCCGCCGACTCGGCGGCGGTGAGCAGGGTCATCCGCCCGGGATGTTCGGCGGCTTCGTGGCGTCGCAGCTGGTCGGCGTAGACCTCGAGCAGCGACTCCAGCGGGACGGTCACCGGCTGCGGCTCGAACAGCGAGGACTGCGAGCCCGGTTCGGCCGAGCGCTGCGGCGGATCGGGCGGTACCGGGCCGTTGCGCAGCCGGGCCAGGGCGGCCGCCGCCGACCGGGGCTCCCCGAGCCGGCCCTCGTGGCCGAGGAGGAGCAGCTCCGCGTCCTCGATGTCGTAGCACCGCTCGACGCGGACACCGGCGGCCAGCAGCCGCGGATAGATCTCCGCGGTGGAGCGCCACACCCAGCGGCCGACATGCGGCCGGGACCGGACGGCCCGGGCGAGGTCCGCTTCTTCCAGGACCGGACCCGCGGGCAGCCCGTCGGGGCCGAGGGGGACGAGGCGTGCCCCACCGCCCTCCGCAGCCGCCAGAGCCCACCGTTCGCCCATGAGTGCGAGTGTGGCACCCGGGTCTGACAACGGCGGGGAAGCCGGTCCGGCGCTAGGCCACCGCGTGGAACAGCGCCGACGCCTCGCCCCGCGAGGCCACGCCCAGCTTCGTCAGGATGTTCGCGACGTGGAACTTCACCGTCGACTCGCTGATGTGCAGCTCCTGCGCGATCACCCGGTTGCGGTGGCCGCGCGCCAGATGCGTCAGCACCTCCAGCTCCCGCGCCCCGAGCGTGGCCAGGGGATCGGCGGCCGGGGCCTGGACCGTCCCCAGCGGGATCGTCGCCGTCACCGTCGTGCCCCAGCCGGCTACCGCGTCCATCTCGAGCCGCCCGCCCAGCGCCTCGAGCCGTTCGTCGATGCGGTGCGGGCCGAGGTTGCAGGAGGAGATCTCGCCGGGGCCGTCGTCCCGTACCGTCGCGCGCAGCTCGTGGTCCGTGAGCGTCCAGCCGACATGGATCCGGCTCACGCCGTCCTGTTCCAGGACGGTCAGCAGCACCGCCCGTACGACCGCGCGAGCCGCGTGCGCCACGTCGTTGGCCAGGGGCCTGGCCGAGTCGGGGGTGCCCAGCTCCAGCCGGACCGGGCTGTAGCGGAGCATCGGCCGCAGCGAGTCGGCGAGCCGGGCGAAGGCCTGCCCGGCGGGCTCCTCGGCGACGGCCTGGTCCAGTTCCTGTTCGGAACGCAGCTCCACCAGCGCGTTGACGGCCAGGTCGACGGCGGCACCGCGGGCGGCTGCGTCGTCGAGGCCTCGGCTGCGCAGCACACCGAGCAGCCCGGCCAGTGCTGTCGCATGCGCCTGCGTCAGCTCGGCGATCACGCGCGCCCGCTCGCCGGCGGCAGCCCGCGACTGGGCGAGCGGACCGGGTACGGCCTCCGTGGCGAGCCGGTCGAAGTGGCTGGTCACCAGGTCCCACAGGGCCTGCACGACATCGGTGTCCGCCGTGTCCACCGGGCTGTCGTCGCCGCGTACGAGCACCAGGGTCGCCCCGCGGGGCGTCGCGTCACTGGCCACCGCGAGCACCGGGTACTCGGCGCCGCCGATCCGCGCCTTGCCCTGCCAGGGTTTCCCGGCGGCTGCCGACGCGATCAGCGGATGCATCTCGGCGAGGGTGATCGCTTCGGCCAGCGCGCTGTCACCGGACGTCTTGAAGGGGGAGTGCGCGCAGTGCGTGGACAGCTCCGCGGCGGCCAGGTGGGGCACGAGCCCGTTCAGCACCCGGGAAAGGCGCGGGAGGATCTCGCCCAGCGGCTGCCGGATCACCTCGTGGGCGGCGGCCAGGGCGGGCGCGGATCCGGTGAGTTCCATGAAGGCCAGCGTACGACCGTGCACCGCCTCGGCGGCTGGTCTTTCGGCCAGGTCGAACTCTCCGGAAGACGGGCCGGGTCCGGTCCCCCGGGGAGCGAACGTTGATCCCGGCGGAAGGAGCCAGACATGGAAGCGATCGTCTTCGAAGAGTTCGGCGGACCCGAGGTGCTGCGCGTCGCGGAGACCGAGGAGCCGCACGCGGGGCCCGGCCAGGTGCGGGTGAAGGTCCTGGCAGCGGGCGTCAATCCGCTCGATCACAAGATCCGCAACGGCTGGATGCAGGACGTGTTCGCGACACCGCTGCCCGCGATCCCCGGCATGGAGTTCGCCGGGATCGTGGACGAGGTCGGGGAGGGCGTGACGGACACCGCGGTGGGCGACGAGGTCCTGGGGTGGACCGTCACCGGTGCGTACGCGCCGTACGCCCTGAGCACGTCGTACGTGACCAAGCCGGCGGCCCTCGACTGGACCGTGGCCGCCGCCCTGCCGGTGGCTACCGAGACCGCGAGCCGTGTGCTCGGTCTGCTCGGTGTGCGCTCCGGCGAGACCCTGCTGGTGCACGGAGCCGCGGGCGCGGTCGGCTCGACCGCCGTCCAGCTCGCGGTGGCCGCGGGTGCGAACGTCATCGGCACGGCGTCCCCGGCCAACCACGCTGTTCTCCGGGAACTGGGCGCGGTGCCGGTGACGTACGGCGAAGGGCTCGTCGAACGCGTCCGTGCGGCCGCCCCCCAGGGGGTGGACGCCGTGTTCGACGCCGCGGGCCGGGGTGCGCTGCCCGACTCGATCGAGCTGCGCGGCGGCACGACCGAGCGGATCGTCACGATCGCGGACCCTGCCGCGGGCGAGCTCGGTGTGACGTTCTCTTCGGGGGGCGTCGAAGCTCCCGAGCCGGCGCTCGCGGAGCACGCCGTGCTGGCCGCCGAGGGCAGGCTGACGCTCCCGGTCGCCGAGGTCTTCCCGCTGGCGGAGGCGGCCAAGGCCCAGGCGCTGAGCGAGACGGGCCATGTGCGCGGGAAGATCGTGATCACTCCCGCGCTGGGGTGACGCCCGGGTCCTCGGCCCGACTCCTTAGGATCACCGTGCGTGTTCCGGCACCTGCCGGAGCCTGCTCGAACTGAACCAGGGGTGGGGATCCGTGGGACGAGATCTGATGCGCGGTGTGGGCACGGGGGTGCTCCCGGCGGCGCTGGTGGTGGGGCTGCTGAGCGGCTGTGCCGCGGAGCCGGAGGCCGAGGGCACCGCGAGCGCGGCTGCGAAGGACAACGGGGGCGGGTCGGAAAAGGGCGTGGCCAAGGGCGGCACGATCGGGGGTGCGGGCTCGCCGTGCGCCCTGCCCGTCTCCTTCGACCTCGCCGCCGACTGGACGGCCGAGGCGGTCAAGAACGACAGCACGTTCGGCGCGGTCACCAACGGCACGGTGACGCTCGTCTGCGAGATCGACGCCAAGCCCGCCGGGCACCTCGGCTTCCTGCGCGTGTGGACCGGCGGCGCCGCCGGCGACGACCCGCGCACGGCGCTGGAGGCCTTCGCCGCAGATGAGGCCAAGGACAAGAAGGACGTGAAGTACGCCGCGACGACCGCGGGCACGTACACAGCGTCCGAGGTCACCTATCTCAACACCAACGAGTTCCTGGACGCGCCCAAGAAGGAGCGGGCGGTCGCCTTCACCACCCCGCGCGGCGTCGTCGTGCTGCATCTGGGCGGGCTGGACACCGAGGAGCACGAAGCGATGCTGCCGGCGTACGAACTGGCCAGGAAGAGCGTGCGGTCGGGCGCCTGACCATGAAGCGGCCCGCCCGACTCCGGTAGCACCCGGTATCCGCCGTGCGGCGGAGCGGGACCCATCCGTACGACGACGCGAGCGGCCCACCGCCCGGCGCAACCTGGACGCATGCTGAAGACGCACGCTCTACCGAATGTGCCGCGCTGGGCCGTGGTCGCGGCCCACACCGTGCCGTGGATCACCCTGCCGTCGGGTCTGTGGCGACTGGCCCTGGTCGCCGGACTGCCGGTGGCGAAGCTGGCCGTCCCCAACTGGGGCCAGGGGCTCTACATCGTCATGCTCAGTGTCGTCTCCGAGGCGCTGGCCCTGCTGACGCTCGGGCTGGTGCGCGAGTGGGGGGAGGTGGTGCCGGGCTGGGTCCCGCTGATCGGCGGACAGCGGGTGCGACCCGCGGCCGCGGTCACGGCCGCGCTGGCGGGCGCGGCCGGGCTGACCCTGATCCTGGGCTGGGCGTTCTACGCCCAGATCGCCGATCTGGGAGACGGGCCCATCGGCAACGCGGCGCAGCAGGCGCTGCTCCTCGTCTGCTACCTCCCGCTCATCGCCTGGCCCCCGCTGCTGGTGGCGGTGACGGTCGCCTACCACCGCAGGCGGACGGCCCCCGCGACCGTCGGGGTGTGAGACCTCCGTCGCCCGGTGCCCGCCCCGCCTGGGATCATCGGGTGAGCAGGCGAGGCATCCAGGAGGCGGTCCGGTGAGCAGGGTGGACGAGGCGTTCGCGGCCGCGTTGTACGCGGAGGGCGACGCGGGGCTCGACACCGGCGCGTCGCTGCTCGCCGCGGACACCGGCGCGGACACCGAACTGACCCGGCGCGGCGAGGAGTTCGTCCGCCGGGCCTGGGAGCGCGGCTGGCAGCCGGCCGATGTCGTACGGATGGTCCGGCGTGACCTGGACGAGCACCATGTGCGGCTGGTCTCCGCCCTGATCACGTCCGAGAGCCGCCGCTACGCCCGGCTCGCACCGCGCTGGTCCGCGCAGCTCGCCGAGCTGGACGGCCCGGCCTGGACCGCCGACCGCTTCTCGTACGCGACGGCCGTGCTCGAGCTGTTCCGCCTGCTGGTCCGCCTCCCCTCGATCGAGCCCGTCGGCCCCGCTCCCGGCGCCCCCTTCACGGCCCCGGCCTCGCCCCACGAGCCCCGGATGCTCACCCGTATCCGCGCGCTCCTGGCGAAGGCGGAGGCCACCGGCTTCCCGGAGGAGGCGGAGGCGCTCACCGCGAAGGCGCAGGAACTGATGGCCCGCCACAGCGTCGACGAGGCGGAGCTCTCCCACCGCACCCACGCGAAGGACGCCCCGGCGGCCTGCCGCATCGGCGTGGACGCCCCGTACGAGACGGCGAAGGCGATCCTCCTGGACGCGGCCGCCTCCGCGAACCACTGCCGCGCGGTGTGGAACAGCGCCTTCAACTTCTCGACCGTCGTCGGCTTCGAGAGCGACCTGGAGACGGTCGAACTCCTCTACACCTCGCTGCTGGTGCAGGGCACGTCGGCGATGACCCGCGCCGAGGCGTCCCAGCGGGCGTCCGGCCGCAAACGCACGAAGACGTTCCGCCAGTCGTTCCTGATGTCCTACGCCTCCCGCATCGGCGAACGCCTCGCCGAGGCGACGAAGACGGTCCACGCCCCGGACGGCCTCCTCCCGATCCTGGCCACCCGCGAGGTGGCGGTCACGGACCGCGCGGAGGAGATGTTCCCGCGCACCACGACGACGAGGGTCCGCGGCGTCACCGACGAGGCGGGCTGGCACGACGGCCGCACGGCGGCCGACAGGGCCCACACCTCGGCCGAGCGCCGCCGGCTGCGGGGCCCGTCGTCGTGAACGCGCGGCTCAGCGGTCCCGCCCGCCCAACGGTTCGAGGACAACGCCCTTCAGGGCATGGGCGATCCGCGGCGCGTAGTCGGGGTTGAGGACGCGCACGTACCAGTTGCCCGCCGCCACGACGGTCTGGTGGTACGGCGCCTTCCGTCGGCCGGCGATCGAGTCACCCACGTCGTCCCGGCTGAACCTGGCGGGGTCCAGTACGTGGATCTGGTTCTCGACCTTCGCCCCGTCGACGGTGGCGACGCAGTCGAGCCCGGACCCGAAATGGGCTTCGGCGCGCCGCAACAGCGTGCACTCGATGCCGCCCGCGGCCATGGCGCTCACGACATGGTCGGCTGTCCGGTACTGCGGCGTCGTGGGCACCTGACTCGGCATCGGTGTCACCGGGCGTGGCCCACCGCTGTCCGCCGTGCCGCACGCGGTGAGCGCCATGACGCCCACCGCGGCGGTGAGAAAGGACTTCTTCACGTCGTCCGTCGAGCGACGCAGCGTCAGGGGGTCGGGATGCCCGTGGGCAGACCCTCGGGCAGCTTGCCCGACGCCGACTTCGTCAGGGTGTCCTTCTTGCCCGCGTCCCACGAGATGACCAGCGTCTTGCCGTCGTTGGACTCGATCGCGCCCATCGTGCGGTCCGTGTTCCCGTCGGCGCACTTCAGCGACAGCATCGGCTTGCCGCCCATGTCCGCCACGTCACCGGAGCAGGCGTGACCCTCGGCGAGCAGAACGGCCTTCTTGCCGGTGACCGCGAGGTCGACCGATGTGCCGTCGCTCTTGCCGGTCCACGCGCCCTCGATGTCCCCGCTCGGCTTCTCGCCGCCGCCGTCGCCCGCTTCGGTCGGTGCCGTGGACGTCTTGTCCTTGGACGAGTCGCCGCTGTCGTCGCTCCCGCATCCGGTCAGCACGAGAGTGGCGGCGGCGATCAGACCGGCCGCGGTGACCGAAGTACGTACACGCTTGTGCACTTTGCTGTCCCCCTTGTTGGTTGCAAGACCGCGCCAAGCTACCAGGAGGCTTTGCGCACACCGGGGCGGAGACGGGCGTGCGTCTCTGCGGCGACGGCTTGGAACAGCTCCTCGAATCCTGTCTGTTGACCTGAACGTGGAGCCGGATGAGCGCACCGTACGTCTCTCCCTGTGCGGGGAGCATTCGATGAGGGAGCCCTGGCTGTAACCGCGGGAACACCCCGCGTGCACGTGCATCTGCCCGTGCTGTCGCCTCATGCATCTGCATATGAAACAGAGCTATGATCCGGGACAGTTGACCCATGCACCTTGTACCCCGGGAGCGACACGTGCACCACGCGTACAACGGCATGGCGGCCACGGAGCTCCACGGGGTCGTCTGGCAGAAGAGCAGACACAGCAACTCCCAGGGCTCCTGTGTGGAGTTCGCCAAGCTGCCCGGCGGGGATGTGGCGATGCGCAACTCACGGCACCCTGACGGGCCCGCACTCGTATATACGCCTGCCGAGATAGAAGCGTTGCTTCTGGGCGTCAAGGACGGGGAGTTCGACCATCTGATCGCCTAGCCGGCGTGCCGGGAGACGTGGAACGGAAGCAGAGCGGGCCCGCCCCCCGATGCGGGCCCGCCCCTGGTCCGACAGGGCCCCCGCCCCCTCGGACCTGGCTCAGTGGCCCTGGCCCAGCCGGAACAGTGCCCACACGACCTTGCCGTGCAGCGTCCCGGCGAGCGGGTGCCAGCCCCAGCTGTCGCTGAAGGAGTCCACCAGGAACAGACCGCGGCCGGACTCGGCCGTGCCGCAGGGGTCGGGGAACGAGGCGTCCTCGGCGGACGCGCCGGGGCTCTCATGGCTCGGATCGCGTACCGCGCACACGAGTCGGCCGGTCCAGCGCATCAAGTGCAGCCGGACCGGCGGGACCTGGGGCTCCCGGGGAGTGTCGTCGGGCAGGCCGTGCCGCAGGGCGTTGGTGACGAGTTCGGAGACGACCAGTGCGACATCGTCGAAGCGTTCGCTGAGTTCCCACTGCCCGAGAGTCGACTGCGTGAACTGGCGTGCGCCGCGCACCGCTTCGTAGCGGGCGGGCAGGGAGCACGAGGCACTGCTGGAGACCGCCGCGGGACCGAAAGGGGGCAGCCCCTGCCGTAACGGCTCGAGCATGGTCGATCCATTCGTCCCCATGCGAGGCACTCCCAGGAATCGCGGCTGTGACGCTACAACACGAACGAGCACGCAGGTGCGCGAGGACCATGGTTCCGAATGCGTAGGGCAGATGCAAGGGCAGATGCACGTGCACGCGCCGGACCTGTCCGACCCCGTGCCGGTTCTTGCTCATATCTTCCGTCGATCTCTTCCACCCCTCTTCCCAACGGCGTCTCATTTCCGTAATCGAATGAGTACGGGCTGAAGCGTTTGGTGGCAGAATCCGGCACTTGAGGTCCGGGGGTGCCTCAGGCTGTAGAGGACCGAACGCGTTGGCAGCGATGGATGGGGAGGGTCGGAGTCGTGACCGCAGGCGAGTCGTGGGCCGAAGGGCCAGGTGGCGGTTCCGTGGTGCGGCGCATCCTGTTGGGCTCCCAACTGAGGAGGCTGCGCGAGTCGCGCGGCATCACCCGTGAGGCGGCCGGATACTCGATCCGCGCATCGGAATCAAAGATCAGCCGCATGGAGTTGGGACGGGTGAGCTTCAAGGCGAGAGACGTCGAAGATCTGCTGACGCTCTACGGAGTCGCCGACGAAGCGGAGCGCGCGCCCCTGCTCGGTCTCGCCAAGGAAGCCAACGTCGCGGGCTGGTGGCACAGTTACGGCGACGTTCTGCCCGGCTGGTTCCAGACATATGTGGGACTGGAGGGGGCCGCCTCGCACATCAGGATCTACGAGGTCCAGTTCGTGCACGGCCTGCTGCAGACCGAGTCGTACGCCCACGCCGTCGTCGCCCGCGGCATCCCGGACGGCTCGCGCGCCGAGATCGACCGCCGGGTCGCGCTGCGCCTGGAGCGCCAGAAGGCTCTTGTCTCCGAGCGCGCCCCGCAGCTGCACGCGATCCTCGACGAGGCCGCGCTGCGCCGTCCGTACGGCGACCGGGCTGTGATGCAGGGCCAGTTGAAGCATCTGATCGAGGTCTCCGAGCAGCCGAACATCACCCTGCAGGTGATGCCGTTCAGCTTCGGCGGGCACGCCGGCGAGAGCGGCGCCTTCACCCTGCTGCGGTTCCCCGAGTCGGACCTCTCCGACATCGTCTACCTGGAGCAGCTCACCAGCGCCCTGTATCTCGACAAGCGCGAGGAAGTCGCCCTGTACGAGCGGGTGATGAAGCGCCTGCAGGAGGACAGCCCGGATCCGGCCGAGAGTCGTGACCTTCTCCGTGGTCTACTCCAACTCACCTGAAACGACAGTACGATGACGTGACATCAGGAATCTGCTTCTGCGATGGGAATCGGATCACATGTCCTTCTTCACCGAGCTGGCCCACCAGTACATCGATGGCGAGTGGAGGCCGGGCAGCGGCTCCTGGGACATCATCGATTTCAATCCGTACGACGGGGAGAAGCTGGCCTCGATACCCGTCGCCACCGCCGTCGAGGTGGACCAGGCCTACCGTGCCGCGGAGCGGGCGCAGGTTGCCTGGGGCGAGACCAACCCGTATGCCCGCCGGGGAGTGTTCGAGAAGGCGCTGCGGATCATCGAGGACCGCGAGCAGGAGATCAGCGAGGCGATCGTCGCCGAGCTCGGCGGCACCCGCCTCAAGGCGGCCTTCGAACTGCATCTTGCCAAGGAGTTCCTGCGCGAGGCGATGCAGCTGGCGCTGCGTCCCGAGGGCCGCATCCTTCCCTCGCCGGTCGACGGCAAGGAGAACCGCGTCTACCGGTTGCCGGTGGGTGTCGTCGGCGTCATCAGCCCCTTCAACTTCCCCTTCCTGCTGTCGATCAAGTCGGTCGCGCCGGCGCTCGCCCTCGGCAACGGCGTCGTGCTCAAGCCGCACCAGAACACCCCGATCTGCGGTGGAGCCCTGGTGGGCAAGATCTTCGAGGACGCCGGTCTGCCCCCCGGCCTGCTGAACGTCGTCATCACCGACATAGCGGAGATCGGTGACGCGCTCATCGAGCACCCGGTGCCGCGGGCCATCTCCTTCACCGGCTCGGACAAGGTGGGCCGTCATGTCGCCACCGTCTGCGCGGCCGGCTTCAAGCGGGCGATCCTCGAACTCGGCGGCAACAGCGCCCTGATCGTGCTCGACGACGCGGACATCGACTATGCGGTCGACGCGGCGGTGTTCAGCCGGTACGTGCACCAGGGTCAGGTCTGCATGGCCGCCAACCGCGTGCTGGTGGACCGTTCGGTGGAGAAGGAGTTCACCGAGAAGTTCGTCGCCAAGGTCCGCACCCTGAAGGTCGGCGACCCGGCGGACCCGACGACCCACATCGGCCCGCTCATCAACTCCCAGCAGGCCGACGCCGTCACGGCGCTCGTCGACCAGACGGTCGAGGCCGGCGCGACCGCCCTGCTGCACGGGAGCGCCGAGGGCAACCTGGTGTCGCCGTCGGTGCTGACCGGCATCGAGGCCGACTCTCCCGTCCTGGGCCAGGAGATCTTCGGCCCGGTGGCTCTGATCGTGCCGTTCGACGGTGAGGACGAGGCGGTACGGATCGCCAACGACACCCCGTACGGACTGTCCGGCGCGGTGCACACCGCCGACATCGAGCGCGGTGTACGGATCGCCAAGCGCATCGAGACGGGCATGATCCACATCAACGACGGCACCGTCCACGACGAGCCCATCGTGCCGTTCGGCGGTGAGAAGCACTCCGGCAGCGGCCGGCTGAACGGCGAGTCGATGATCGAGGCGTTCACCACGCAGAAGTGGATCTCGGTGCAGTACGGGCGCTCGCAGTTCCCGTTCTGATCCCCACCGAAGAAAAGGCGGGACCCCGGACCCTTGCGGACAGAACCTGTCCGCAAGGGTCCGTAGCGTGTGGGGTGTCGGAAAGAGGGGGGGAGGGCTCTCCTCGAAGAGGCAACCCGGAAGGCGGACCCCATGGTCACTCACGTTCCCGCAGAGGCTCGTGGCGACGAGCGCGGCGCGCTCCTCTCCTTCGTCGAGGCGCAGCGCGGTGCGATCCGCCGTGCGGTCGGCGGGCTCACCGAGGAGCAGGCGGCGAGCCGCCCCAGCGCCAGTGAGCTCTCCCTGTCCGGACTGCTCAAGCATGTCGCCGAGGGCGAGCTGAACTGGCTGCGGATGGCGCAGCAGAAGCCGAACGAGAAGGCGCGGACCGAGGAGACGTGGGGCGACAGTTTCCGCCTGGTCGACGGTGAGTCGGTCCCGGAGACGCTGGCCTTCTGGGAGTCGGTCGCCAAGGAGACCGAGGAGTTCATCCGCTCGGTGCCCAGCCTGGACGACACCTTCCCGCTGCCCCGGGCTCCCTGGTTCCCCGAGGACGGTGCGGTCTCGATGCGCTGGCTGCTGCTGCATCTGATCGAGGAGACCGGCCGGCACGC
The DNA here is from genome assembly GCA_963836215.1 of uncultured Actinomycetota bacterium. GTDB lineage: Bacteria > Actinomycetota > Actinomycetes > Streptomycetales > Streptomycetaceae > Streptomyces. Next base: position 682,999 of record CAWIIU010000004.1, on the reverse strand, counting down.
GGGTCATGCGGATGTGATCCGCGAGTCGCTCGACGGCAGGACCTCGTACGAGCTGGTGGCGCTGGAGAGCGGACAGAGCTGGGGCTGAGAGCGGGCGCCGGGTAGCCTATTCAAAGTTGAATAGAAGGGAGCCCGGCTGATGTCAGCGATCCGTCTGCTGGTCCTCGGTGCCGTACGCCAGCACGGGCGGGCGCACGGCTACCAGGTGCGCAACGATCTGGAGTACTGGGGCGCGCACGAGTGGTCCAACGCCAAACCGGGCTCGATCTACCACGCGCTGAAGCAGATGGCGAAGCAAGGCCTGCTGCACGCCCACGAGATCGCGCCGTCCACGGCCGGCGGCCCGCCGCGCACCGAGTACGAGATCACCGAGCAGGGCACTGAGGAGTTCCTCCGGCTGCTGCGGGAGTCCCTGACCGCCTACGACCAGAAGATGGATGTCGTGTCGGCGGCGGTCGGGTTCATCGTCGACCTCCGGCGCGAGGAGGCCGTGGCGCTGCTCGAGGAGCGGGTGCGCCGCATCGAGGAGTGGCGCTCCGCGGTGACGGAGTACTACACGCCCGAGGAGGGGCCCGAGTCGCTCGGGCACATCGGCGAGATCATGAATCTCTGGGTCTCGTCGGCGGACTCCGGGGCGGAGTGGACCCGCGGGCTGATCCGGCGCATCGAGGCCGGGGCGTACACCTTCGCGGGGGAGGGCGCGCCGTTCGTCGGTGTACTCGCCGAGGGTGAGGAGAACCCGTACGCGACGGGCACGCCGCACAAGGGTGATCTGGCCTGAGGGCCGGTCCCTGAGGCGATCAGGGGGCTAATCAAGTTTGACCAATTGCGGATCCGGGGATACCTTTCGCGTTGTAGTCAAGTTTGACTACTGCGGTGAGGGTGCGGGAGGAGACGTATGGCGGACGTGATCGTCGTCGAGGGCGCACACAAGAGGTACGGGGAGAAACGGGCTCTCGACGGACTGGATCTGACGGTGGCACGAGGGACCGTGCACGGGGTGCTCGGGCCCAACGGTGCGGGCAAGACCACTGCCGTGCGCATCATGGCGACGCTGCTGCGGCACGACGAGGGGGTGGTGCGCGTCGCGGGCCACGACGTGCGGACCGAGGCGGGGGCCGTACGGCGACGGATCGGGCTGCTCGGACAGCATGCGGCGGTCGACGAGGAGCTCGGCGGGCGGCAGAACCTGGAGATGTTCGGCCGCCTCCACCATCTGGGTGCCCGACGGGCCGGTACACGGGCGGACGAACTGCTGGAGCGGTTCGGACTCGCGGACACCGGGCGCAAGGCCGTCAAGCAGTACAGCGGCGGTATGCGCAGACGGCTCGACCTGGCCGCCTCGCTGATCACCGACCCGGAGGTGCTGTTCCTGGACGAGCCGACGACCGGGCTCGATCCGCGTGGCCGCGCGGAGGTGTGGAGCGCCGTCCGCTCCCTGGTGGGCGGCGGCACCACCGTCCTGCTGACCACGCAGTACCTGGAGGAGGCCGATCAACTGGCCGACCGCATCTCGGTCGTCGACGCGGGACGGGTCGTCGCGGAGGGCACCGCGGACCAGCTGAAGGCAAAGATCGGCGGGGACCGGATCGATGTGGTCCTGCGCGATGCGGCCGATCTGACGCGGGCCGCGCTGCTGCTGCCCGGCGAGAGCACCCTGGACGAGGACCGGCGGCTGATCAGCGCACCCGTCAGCGACCGGATGGCCGCGCTGACCGAGACCGTACGGGGGCTGGAGGAGGCCGGGATCGAAGCGGAGGACATCGCTCTGCGCCGCCCGACGCTCGACGAGGTCTTCCTGCACCTGACCAAGGAGGCCGTCGCATGAGCAGCTATGTCCTGACCGACTCCTGGACCATGACCCGGCGCGAACTCGCGCACTGGGCGCGGCAGCCGGTGCAGGTCGTCGTCGGCCTGGCCTTCCCCGTGATGCTGCTGCTGATGTTCGGCTATCTGATCGGCGGCGGACGCGGCGTCGAAGGCGCGTACGTCGGCTATCTGGTCCCCGGCATGCTGGCCCTGACCATGGTGTTCGGCCTGGAGGCGACGATGCTGGCCGTCACCCAGGACCTCAACAAGGGGGTGATCGACCGGTTCCGGTCGATGCCGATGGCCGACTCGGCGGTGCTGGTGGGCCGCAGTGCGGCGGACATGCTCCAGTCGGCCGCCGGTCTTCTCCTGATGATCGGGGTCGGCTACGCGATCGGCTGGCGCTGGCACGGCGGATTCGTCGCGCTGCTGGGGGCCGTGGGGCTGCTGCTTCTGCTGCGGTTCGCCATGCTGTGGGTCGGGATCCAGCTGGCGATGGTGGCCGGCAAGCCGGAGATGGTGCAGGCCGTGCAGATCCTGGTCTGGCCCATCGGCTTCCTGTCCAACGCCTTCGCCCTGCCGGACTCGATGCCCGGATGGCTCGGCGCCACCGTCGAGTGGAACCCCCTGTCCGCGACGGCCACCGCCGTACGTGACCTGTCCGGCCTCCCCGGCGGTGACTCCTGGGCGGCCGAGCACGCACAGCTGCTGGCCACCGTCTGGCCGGTGGCGCTCCTGGCGGTCTTCTTCCCGCTGGCCGTGCGCCGGTTCCGCCGGCTGAGCCACTGACCACCCGCGCTCAGTGGTGGAACGCTGTCGCCGCCGCCGTGTCCGAGCCCAACGGGTGCGGCTGGCGGCGCAGTTCCGGCAGCAGTTGGTCCAGGGCCTCCATCAGCAGCACCCCGAGGTCGGCCGAGAAACCGTTGCGGCAGACGACCCGCAGTACGGAGAGATCCTCGCGGTTCTTCGGGAAGGAGTACGCGGGCACCAGCCAGCCCCGTTCCCGCAGCCGGCGGGAGACGTCGAACACGTCGAAGTTCGTCACATCCGGGGCGGTCGTCAGCGCGAAGACGGGCAACTGGTCGCCACGCGTGAGCAGCCGGAAGTCCTCGATGGCCTCGAACTGCTCCGCAAGCGTCGTGGCGACATCCCGGGTCGTCTGCTGCACCGCCCGGAACCCGTCCCGCCCGAGCCTGAGGAACGTGTAGTACTGCGCCACGACCTGAGCGCCCGGACGGGAGAAGTTGAGGGCGAACGTGGGCATGTCGCCGCCCAGATAGTTGACCCGGAAGACCAGCTCCTCGGGCAGCTCGGCGGGCGAGCGCCACAGCGCCCAGCCCACGCCCGGGTAGACCAGGCCGTACTTGTGGCCGGAGGTGTTGATCGAGGACACCCGCGGCAGCCGGAAGTCCCACACCAGGTCCTCGTCGACGAACGGTGCCACCATCGCGCCCGACGCCCCGTCGACATGGACCGGGATGTCCAGACCGGTGCGTTCCTGAAGGGCGTCGAGCGCGGCACAGACCTCGGCGACCGGCTCGTAGGACCCGTCGAAGGTCGAGCCGAGCACCGCCACCACGCCGATGGTGTTCTCGTCGCAGAGATCGGCGGCGGCCTGCGGGTCGAGATGGAAACGGTCACCCTCCATCGGCACCAGCCGCGGCTCGACCTCCCAGAAGTTGCAGAACTTGTCCCAGCAGACCTGGACGTTGATCCCCATCACCAGGTTCGGCCGCGCCCCCGGGTAGCGGTCGGCGTTGCGACTCATCCAGCGGCGCTTGAGCGCCATCCCCGCGAGCATGCACGCCTCGCTGGAGCCGGTCGTGGAACAGCCGACGGCCGTGGAGGGGTCCGGGGCGTTCCACAGATCGGCGAGCATCGCCACACAGCGCCGCTCCAGTTCGGCCGTGCGTGGGTACTCGTCCTTGTCGATCATGTTCTTGTCCCGGCACTCCGCCATCAGGATCCCGGCCTCGGGCTCCATCCAGGTGGTGACGAAGGTGGCGAGGTTGAGCCGCGAGTTGCCGTCGAGCATCAGCTCGTCATGGATCAGCCGGGAGGCCGTCGTGGGCGGCATCGGGCCGTCGGGCAGCCGGTGCGTGGGCGGAGCCGCGGTCATTTCACTGACCGGGTCGGCCGTCCCGTAGAACGGGTTGAGGGAGAGCCTGCGATGTTCCCGGCCCTTGTCGGAGGAGTCGCCCGCACCCTTGTGGAGTGGCATCCCGCCTCGCCGCCTTTCTGGCTTCGCGCGCTGCGCTGGTGTTCTCAGGCTCATACGGGGTTGCACCTCACGCAACGTGAGGCAGCAGGCTGGGACACGTAACGAGAAACGGGAGGAGCGGAAAGCTATGGGCTACTCCGTGGGACAGGTCGCGGGTTTCGCGGGCGTCACGGTGCGCACGCTGCACCACTACGACGAGATCGGGCTGCTGAGCCCGAGCGACCGCAGCAGGGCCGGGCACCGGCGGTACGACGACGCCGATCTCGACCGGCTGCAGCAGATCCTGTTCTACCGGGAGCTCGGCTTTCCGCTCGACGAGGTCGCCACCCTCCTGGACGACCCGGACGTGGACCCGCAGGACCACCTGCGGCGGCAGCACGAGCTGCTCTCCGCCCGGATCACCAAACTGCAGCAGATGGCGGCGGCCGTCGAGAACGCCATGGAGGCACGGAAGATGGGCATCAATCTCACGCCCGAGGAGAAGTTCGAGGTCTTCGGTGACAACGACCCCGAGCAGTACGCCGAGGAGGTCGAGCAGCGCTGGGGCAACACCGAGGCCTACGCCGAGTCGCAGCGGCGGGCCGCGCGCTACACCAAGGACGACTGGCAGCGGATGCAGGACGAGACCGCCGACTGGGGCAGCCGCTACGACGCCCTGATGAGCGACGGCGAGCCGCCGACGGGCGAGCGGGCGATGAACCTCGCCGAGGAACACCGGCAGCACATCTGCACGTGGTTCTACGACTGCACCTACGAGATCCACACGTGTCTCGGCGAGATGTACGTCTCCGACGAGCGGTTCCGCGCCTTCTACGACTCCACCCGGCCGGGACTCGCCGAACACCTGCGCGACGCGATCATCGCGAACGCGCAGCGCAACGGCTGAGCACGTCCTGGCCCGGGCGTGGTCCCGGGCCAGGGCACGGTCGGATCAGGGGTGCGGCCGGTCACGTGCGGGCGATCACCACGGCGGTGCCGTACGCGCAGACCTCCGTGCCCACGTCCGCCGCCTCCGTCACATCGAAGCGGAACATCAGCACCGCGTTCGCCCCGCGCGAGCGTGCCTGCTCGACGAGCCGCTCCATCGCCTGGTTGCGGGTCTCGACGAGGGTCTTGGTGAGACCCCTCAGCTCACCGCCGATCATCGACTTGAGGCCGGCGCCGATCTGGCTGCCCAGATGCCGCGAGCGCACGGTGAGCCCGAAGACCTCGCCGATGACCTCCTGCACCTGGAATCCGGGTACGTCGTTCGTGGTGACGACCAGAACGTCCGCCTGGGGGCCCTGTCCGCCGCCGTAGTCCTCGATGCCCATCTTGTCCACCTTCCGTGAGCCCTGGTGAGGGCCTTTGACGCACAGCTTTGTCCCGGTGCGGGCACAGTGCATCCTGGGAGCGCCGGTGGAACGCGGGCCGCACCCGATGCGTTGATAGTTTTGGGTGGCCGGCGATGCCGATCGGCCGGCCAGCGACCCTCGACCCAGGAGCCCGGACCTCGTGACTACCCTTGCGCTCGGACCGAGCTGGCTGGACCCGGATTATCTGATCGCGACGTTCGGCCTCATCGGGGTCCTGGTCATCGTCTTCGCCGAGTCCGGTCTGCTCATCGGCTTCTTCCTCCCCGGCGACTCGCTGCTGTTCACCACCGGCCTGCTGGTGACCACCAACAAGCTGAACCATCCGCTGTGGCTGGTGTGCACCCTCGTCGTCCTGGCCGCGATCATCGGCGACCAGGTCGGCTATCTCTTCGGCCGCAAGGTCGGACCCTCGCTGTTCAAGCGCCCGGACTCCAAGCTCTTCAAGCAGGAGAACGTGGAGAAGGCGCACGAATTCTTCGAGAAGTACGGCCCCAAGTCGCTGGTCCTGGCGCGCTTCGTGCCCATCGTGCGGACGTTCACGCCGATCATCGCCGGTGTGAGCCGGATGAACTACCGCTCGTTCATCATCTTCAACATCATCGGCGGCACCCTGTGGGGTGCGGGAGTGACCCTGCTCGGCGCCGCGCTGGGCAAGGTCGAGTTCGTGCACCAGCACATCGAGGCGATCCTGATCCTGATCGTGCTGATCTCGGTCCTGCCGATCGCCATCGAGTTCCTGCGCGCGCGTTCCCGGAACAAGAAGGAAGCCGCTGCCGGGGACGGCCCGGATGCCCAGCCGGGCGCCGGACAGCGCGGCCGTCACGCGAAGCGCTGACCGCCCGGCCCGACGAACGGCCCTAGAAGCCGCGTGTCCGCTTGGCCGCGCGGCGCCCGCCCGGGACGGCGACGCCCGGCAGCCTGAAGAACAGCCGGGAGATCTCGCCTCCCAGGTTCACCCCGATCGCGATCGCCAGCGCCAGCGCGGCTGCCTTGGACAGCGAGCCCAGGCCCGCGTTCAGGTTTCCGCGCGCGATCTCGAGCAGCCCGAAGTACGTGGCACTACCGGGCAGCAGTGGTCCGATGGCGGCGGTGACGTACGGCAGCGCCGAGGCGAAGCGGTAGCGCGACAGCACCTGCCCGAACAGGCCCACCAGGCCCGCGGCGGCGGCGGTGGCGGCGACCGGCGGGACGTCCGCGGTGTCCGCGAGCGCGCCGTACACCACCCAGGCGACACCGCCGTTGAGCGTCACCAGCAGCACCGTGTCGCGCTCCTGCTGCAGCATCACGGCGAAACACAGGGACAGCGCCATCGCCGCCAACGTCTGCACGACGGGCCGCGACACGCTGTGGATCGCCGTCTCCGGGTTCAGCGCCGCATCGAGCGCGAGCCCCATGTAGAGCACGCTGAGCACGCCGACGACGATGCCGACGACGAGGTAGCCGACCTCGAGCAGCCGGGCAGCCGCGGTGATGTAGAAGCCGGTCAGCCCGTCCTGCACACCGGCGACCAGCGCACGTCCCGGAATCAGGGCGAACAGTCCACCGGTGATCACCGCGGACGCGCGTACCTCCAGCGGCGACAGGGTCAGCGCGACGCCCATCGCGGCCGGGGGCATGGCCGCCGCCACGAACTGGTAGAACTCGGGCAGCCCGCGACCGGCGAACAGCCAGGCCAGCCGGTCGCCAAGCATCGCGCTGACAGCCGCGGCGATGAACACCAGTCCATCGCCGCCGACCAGCACGGACGCCGCTCCGGCCAGCAGCCCGCCGGCCAGGGTGAGCGCCCAGCCCGGGAAGGGGTGCCGGTTACGGCGGATCTCCGCGAGACGCCGGTACGCCTCCTCCAGCGAGACCTCGGTCTCCTCCGAGCTGATGTCGTGAATCAGCCGGTAGACGGCCGCGAGCCGGGTGTAGTCGGTGCCCCGGCGGCGTACGGTCCGGTTCGCCGTGACCGGGTCGTCGACCAGCGAGGGCTGATAGGTGATGGACAGCAGCGTGAAGGTGACGGTCGGCTCGCAGCGGTCGAGGCCGTACGAACGGGAGATGGCGAACATCGCCGCCTCCACGTCCTCCGCACCCTCGCCGCCGGCCAGCAGCAGTTCGCCGATACGCAGCGTCAGGTCGAGCACGCGCGGCACGGCCGGGCCCGCGTCGTCCTGTTTCTGCACGGTCTCCGGAACGGGGCGCTCGCCCACCGGGATCTTCAGCATGGCCCGCATCCGGTCCTGCCACGGAGCGTCCTTGGTCAGCTTGACCAGCGGAATCCCGTGCGCGGGCGTGAACGCGGGCGGTGAGTGCCGGGCGCTGTAGGTGCGGGGCGGGGCGAACGCGGAACCCTCGGGCTCGGCCGGCGCCTCGGGCGCGAACCCGGCCGGAACGGCGAACTCCGATGTCGTCGTGGGGTCCTCGTCGGGGGCATCGGGCTGCTCCACCCCTGCGGGCGGGGCGAAGGCGCTGTGCGCCTCGTCGGACTGAGGTTTCCGGTCTTCCGGACCCTCCGGCTCCGCCACCACGTGCTGCCCTCGCTTTCCCTTTGTCGCCGACGGTGTCAGCTCAGTATGTGCACGGACCCACGGGCCCACGCACGGCGGGCGGGACACCCGCGAAGGTGTCCCGCCCGCCGTCTTCTCACCGATTACGGCCGCGTCATGCGCGGCGTCTCACGGCTGTGCGCTCAGTGCGCGCCGCCCTGCGCCTCGAGGCGCTTGTAGGAGGCCTCGATCTCGGCCTCGGCCTCGGTGCGGCCGACCCAGTTCGCACCCTCCACGGACTTGCCGGGCTCCAGGTCCTTGTAGACCTCGAAGAAGTGCTGGATCTCCAGGCGGTCGAACTCGGACACGTGGTGGATGTCGCGCAGGTGCTCCACACGCGGGTCGGAGGCCGGAACGCAGAGCAGCTTGTCGTCGCCACCCGCCTCGTCGGTCATCCGGAACATGCCGATGGCGCGGCACTTGATCAGGCAGCCGGGGAAGGTCGGCTCGTCAAGAATGACCAGGGCGTCCAGCGGGTCGCCGTCCTCGCCGAGGGTGTTCTCGACGAAGCCGTAGTCGGCGGGGTAGCTGGTCGAGGTGAAGAGTCGACGGTCCAGGCGGATTCGACCGGTCTCGTGGTCCACCTCGTACTTGTTCCGCGACCCCTTCGGGATCTCGATGGTGACGTCGAACTCCACGGGTGGCTCCTCCATGATCAACACATAGCTCGTAGGTGATGCGGTGCCCTGCCGGAAGACAGCCCCCGGACCCCAGCAGCGCGTCGCTGGGCCGACCGGGGGTGCCATGTTCGCGGCAAGGCGTAGTTCTGGTGATTAAGTGTCCCTCACGCACGTGTGTGAACGCGAAAGGGGCTGGTGCGAGGTGCCAGTGGTCAGGACGTGGCAGCTCACCGCGGGCGCGGCCGTGGTCGGGCTCGCCCTCGCTGCCGGGGCGTTGGCCGCGGCCGGGCCCTGGGACTCCGGTCAGCGTAAGGCCGAGAGGCAGTGGGCGGCTGCCCAGAGCCCCGGGGGTGGCGCACATCACCACACTCCGGAGGCCAGGCGCCCGCGGCCCGCTCCCAGCGCCCCGGGAGTGCTCGCCGCACTCGGCGTCCCGGCGACGGCTCCCGCCACCGCCCCGGCCACCGCCCCCGCGGACCTGGGCAGGGAACTGGGCCCGCTGCTCACCGACCCGGGCCTCGGAACCGTCCAGTCGGCGTCGGTCGTCGACATCGCGACGGGCCGGGAGCTGTACGGCAAGGCTGCCGCGCAGCAGATGACCCCGGCGTCCACCATCAAGATCGCCACCTCGGTCGCGGCGCTGTCCGCGCTCGGCCCCGACCACCGCATCCCCACCAGTGTCGTCGCCTCCGAGGACGGCAGGACACTCACCCTGGTCGGCGGCGGGGACGCGAGCCTGAACCGGGCGGGCCTGGGCACGCTCGCCGATCGCACCGCGCACGCCCTGCGCGAACGGGGCGTCACCTCCGTCCGGCTCGCCTACGACACCTCGCTGTACAAGGGACCTGTGCGCCACCCCATCGGCAGGAACGGCAACCTCGCGCCGGTCACCGCGCTGATGGTGGGGGAGGGCAGGATCGACGAGAAGAGCACGGCGGACGCCGAACGCGTTGACGATCCGGCGGGTGAGGCGGCCCGCGACTTCCGGGACATGCTGAAGGGCCGCGGCATCACGGCTTCGGAGCCCGTCACCGGCCGGCCCGCCAAGGGCGCGAAGCGCCTGGCGAAGGTCTGGTCGGCACCGCTGTCCGCCCTCGTCGAGCGGGCCCTGACCGACAGCAACAACGACCTCGCCGAGGCCATCGCCCGCCAGACCGCCCTGGCGACCGGCCAAGAGGTGAGCTTCGCCGGCGCCGGCCGGGCCGTCACCAGGCAACTCGCGCAACTGAAGCTTCCGTTGGCCGGCGCCCGCCTCGTCGACGGCAGCGGCCTGAACCGCGACGACCGGCTCTCCGCCCGGCAGCTGACCGCACTGCTCGCCCTCGCGTCCGACCCGGCCCACCCGGAGCTGCGCCCGGTCCTCACCGGCCTCCCGGTCGCCGGCTTCAGCGGAACTCTGCATTCCCGCTACGGCGCGACCTCGCCCGGCACCGGCCTGATCCGCGCCAAGACCGGCACCCTGAACGGTGTGAACTCGCTGGCCGGCACGGTCGTCGCGCCGGGCGGCCGCGTCCTGGCCTTCGCCTTCATGGCCGGCAACACCCCCTCCCGGGACGTGGCCCAGCCCGCCCTGGACCGGTTGGCGGCCGCGCTCGCAACGTGATGTTTCCGGCGAACCGGCGGCCGTCGACACCTCACCGTCCCGCGAGCACACCACGTACGGTTGTCGCATGACGAGCATCGGTGGTGCCGAGATGGTCGACTGGAACCTCGCTGTGGCGACCGCGACCCGCTTCGTGCGGCCCGGGCCCGAGGTGAGCCGGGAAGAGGCGCGTGCCGTCGTCGCCGAGCTGCGACGGCATGCCAAGTCCTCCGAAGAGCATGTGCGCGCCTTCACGCGGATGATCCCCGACAGTCATGAGCCGGAGGACACCCCCGTACTGGTGGTGGACCGGGCCGGCTGGGTCAGGGCGAACGTCGCGGGCTTCCGGGAGCTGCTCAAGCCCCTGCTGGAGAAGATGCAGGAGCGCAGGCCCGGCGGTGCCGGCGGCGCGGTCCTGGGCGCGGTCGGCGGCAAGGTCACCGGCGTCGAGCTGGGCATGCTGCTGTCGTTCCTCGCCTCGCGTGTCCTCGGCCAGTACGAGACCTTCGCGCCCCCGACCCGTGAGCTTCCGGCGGGCGGCAACGGCGGCGGGCGTCTCCTCCTGGTCGCGCCCAACATCGTCCATGTGGAGCGCGAGCTGGAGGTCGACCCGCACGACTTCCGGTTGTGGGTCTGCCTCCACGAGGAGACGCACCGCACGCAGTTCACCGGGGTCCCGTGGCTGCGCGACCACCTCGAGGGTGAGATCCAGTCGTTCCTCGGCGAGACCGAGGTCGACCCGATGACGGTCCTGGAGCGTCTGCGGGAGGCCGCCCAGTCGCTGGCCGGCGCCCGTCCGGAGGGCGAGGAGGACGAGGGCCGCTCCATCGTCGAGATCGTGCAGACACCGGCCCAGCGCGAGATCCTCGGCCGCCTGACGGCGGTGATGTCGCTGCTGGAAGGGCACGCCGACTTCGTGATGGACGGGGTCGGCCCCGATGTCGTGCCCTCCGTCGCCGAGATCCGGGAGAAGTTCCAGCAGCGCAGGGCGCGCGGGGCGAGCCGGCTCGACCAGGCGCTGCGCAAGCTGCTCGGACTGGACGCCAAGCTGCGGCAGTACCGCGACGGCGAGCGCTTCGTACGGGCCGTGGTGCAGGAGGTCGGCATGGACGGCTTCAACAGGGTCTGGACGTCCCCGAACACACTCCCGACCAAGGCGGAGATCGCCAAACCGGCGGACTGGGTCGCGAGGGTGCACCGCAGGACAGAGTCCTGAACCGGAGGCAGCCACACGCCCTGGTTATCACCCATCCGAGGGACCGTAGGCCGTTGGCAGGCGTGCAATGCTCGGGGAACGGCTCGGTTCTGTCACCATCGACGCACTCTGAGTGACCGAATCCCACCCGCTCCGACTCCACCGAGGCACCCCCCAATTCACGAAGGGCACCGGACATGGGTCCCCATCCTGCGGTCGCGGCGATACGCCTGGCGGTCCGCCGCGTACTCCACGACGTATTGACCGACCACGCCGAACACACCGACCACGCTGCATACGCCGAATACACCGACCATCACGAGCACGCGGGACGCACCGCGCGCTCCCTGAGTCACGCCGGCGCGCCCGCGGCTGTCGCGGGCTCCTCCTCGCGCGGTCGCGCCCCCCTGCCCGCCGACGCGCCCCTCGTGCTCGTGGCCTGCTCCGGCGGTGCCGACTCCGTGGCGCTGGCCTCCGCCCTCGCCTTCGAAGCCCGCAAACTCTCCCTCCGCGCCGGCGGCATCACCGTCGACCACGGCCTGCAGGACGGCTCCGGCCTCCGCGCCGCCGAAGTCGCGGCCCGCCTCATCTCGCTCGGCCTCGACCCCGTCGAAGCCATCTCCGTACACGTCGGCCGCGACGGCGGGCCGGAGGCCGCGGCCCGCGACGCCCGCTACGCCGCCCTCGACGACGCCGCAGAGCGCCACGGCGCCTCCGCGGTCCTGCTCGGACACACCCGCGACGACCAAGCGGAAACCGTCCTGCTGGGACTCGCCCGCGGCTCCGGGATCCGTTCGCTCTCCGGAATGGCGGCCGTCTCGGGGGCGGCCGGACGTTACCGCCGGCCCTTTCTGCAGCTCGACCGGCAGACCGCCCGCAAGGCCTGCCTGGTCCAGTCGCTGCCCGTCTGGGACGACCCGCACAACGCCGACCCCGCCTACACCCGCTCCCGGCTGCGCCACGAGGGCCTGCCCGCCCTGGAGAAGGCGCTCGGCAAGGGCGTCGTCGAGGCCCTCGCCCGTACCGCACAGCTCTCCCGTGACGATGCCGACGCCCTGGACACCTGGGCCGCCGACGCTGCCACCTCCGTACGCGACGAGGCGGGACAGCTGGAGTGCGCCAAGCTCTACGCCCTGCCGCCCGCTGTGCGCCGCCGGGTGCTCCGCCGGGCCGCCATCGACGCCGGTGCCCCCGCCGGCTCGCTCTTCGCCCGCCACGTCGAGGAAATGGACCGGCTGATCACCGGCTGGCGCGGCCAGGGAGCCATCAACCTGCCCGGCCGCGTCGAGGCGCGACGGCAGGGTGGCAGACTGGTCATTCGGCAAGGCTGACGCAGCCGCGCGCAAACGCAACCGGCTGTGTCACCCGGGGGAGACCCCGGGACCCCCGGCAGACAGAAAGCGACCGCGTGAACGAGAAGGACATGGGCACCGACCTTCAGTCGGTGCTCATCACCAAGGAAGAGATCGACGCGAAGCTGGCGGAGCTCGCCGCGAAGATCGACGCGGAGTACGCGGGCAAGGATCTGCTGCTCGTGGGCGTACTCAAGGGCGCCGTGATGGTGATGGCGGATCTGGCGCGTTCGCTGTCCTCCCCCGTGACCATGGACTGGATGGCGGTGTCGTCCTACGGCGCGGGCACCCAGTCCTCCGGCGTCGTCCGGATCCTCAAGGACCTGGACACCGACATCAAGGGCAAGCACGTCCTGATCGTCGAGGACATCATCGACTCGGGCCTCACGCTCTCGTGGCTGCTGTCCAACCTCGGATCGCGCGAGCCCGCGTCGCTCGAGGTGTGCACGCTGCTGCGTAAGCCGGATGCCGCAAAGGTCGCGATCGACGTGAAGTGGATCGGGTTCGACATCCCGAACGAGTTTGTTGTCGGCTATGGGCTGGACTATGCGGAGAAGTACCGCAATCTGCCTTTCGTCGGCACCCTCGCGCCGCACGTCTACGGCGGCTGACGCCGACGGGAACCCCAGCCCCTCTCCCGCCGTTGGAGCATGGGAGGGCGGGTTTGTCAGCCGGACCGTGCGGTCACGGTGGCGATGCTGGGGTACCGTCCGAAGAACAGTTGTCTGCAAGCAGAGCAGTCTCACAGCAGCATTTACCTACGGGCAGGAGGGACGGGGCGATTCCGCCCCGTATGGATGGACGTGAAGCGATACTTCCGTGGGCCGGTCATGTGGATCGTGCTGGCCGTCCTCGCCGTGGTCGTGTTGATGCAGGTCGTCGGCTCGTCGGGCGGCTATAAGACAGTGGACACCGGCGAGGTCGTCCAGGCAATCGACAAGAACCAGGTCGACCAGGTCAAGCTGACAACCGGCGACGAACAGATCATCAAGGTCGATCTCAAGGACGGCCAGAAGGTCAAGGGCGGCGACAAGATCCAGGCGAGCTACATCGGCACCCAGGGTGCCGACCTCGCCGAGAAGCTGCAGGCGAAGTACGAGGCCGGCGACATCGAGAAGGGTTACACCGTCTCGCCGTCGAAGCAGAGCCCGTTCGTCTCGGTGCTGCTGTCGCTGCTGCCCTTCGTGCTCATCGTCGTGGTCTTCCTGTTCCTGATGAATCAGATGCAGGGCGGCGGCTCCCGAGTCATGAACTTCGGGAAGTCCAAGGCCAAGCTGATCACCAAGGACACCCCGAAGACGACGTTCGCCGATGTGGCGGGGTCCGACGAGGCCGTCGAGGAGCTCCACGAGATCAAGGAGTTCCTCCAGGAGCCGGCGAAGTTCCAGGCCGTCGGCGCGAAGATCCCGAAGGGTGTGCTGCTGTACGGCCCGCCCGGCACAGGCAAGACGCTGCTCGCACGTGCCGTCGCGGGCGAAGCGGGCGTCCCCTTCTACTCGATCTCCGGCTCCGACTTCGTCGAGATGTTCGTCGGTGTGGGTGCCTCCCGAGTCCGTGACCTCTTCGAGCAGGCCAAGGCGAACGCCCCGGCGATCGTCTTCGTCGACGAGATCGACGCCGTCGGCCGGCACCGTGGTGCGGGTCTCGGCGGTGGCCACGACGAGCGCGAGCAGACGCTCAACCAGCTGCTCGTCGAGATGGACGGCTTCGACGTGAAGGGCGGCGTCATCCTGATCGCCGCCACGAACCGGCCGGACATCCTCGACCCCGCGCTGCTGCGCCCGGGCCGTTTCGACCGGCAGATCGCGGTCGACCGGCCGGACATGCAGGGCCGTCTGGAGATCCTCAAGGTTCACCAGAAGGGCAAGCCGGTCGCCCCGGACGTCGATCTGGGCGCGGTCGCCCGTCGTACGCCCGGCTTCACCGGCGCCGACCTGTCGAACGTGCTGAACGAAGCCGCGCTGCTCACCGCTCGCGGCGACAAGAAGCTCATCGACAACATGGCGCTCGACGAGGCGATCGACCGTGTGGTCGCGGGCCCGCAGAAGCGGACCCGGATCATGTCGGACAAGGAAAAGAAGATCACCGCGTACCACGAGGGCGGACACGCCCTGGTCGCGGCGGCCTCACCCAACTCCGACCCGGTCCACAAGATCACGATCCTGTCCCGCGGCAGAGCCCTCGGTTACACGATGGTTCTCCCGGACGAGGACAGGTACTCGACCACGCGCAACGAAATGCTCGACCAGCTCGCCTACATGCTGGGCGGGCGCGCGGCCGAGGAACTCGTCTTCCACGACCCGACCACGGGCGCGGCGAACGACATCGAGAAGGCCACGGCCACGGCGCGATCCATGGTCACGCAGTACGGCATGACCGAGCGTCTCGGCGCGATCAAGTTCGGCGGGGACAACAGCGAGCCGTTCCTGGGCCGTGAGATGGGTCACCAGCGGGACTACTCGGAAGAGGTCGCCGCGCTGGTCGACGAAGAGGTCAAGAAGCTCATCGAGACCGCGCACAACGAAGCGTGGGAGATTCTCGTCGAGAATCGTGACGTCCTCGACAACCTGGTTCTCCAGCTGCTGGAGAAGGAGACCCTCGGCAAGGAGCAGATCGCCGAGATCTTCGCGCCCATCGTGCGGCGCCCGGCCCGTCCGGCGTGGACCGGTTCCACCCGGCGTACGCCTTCAACCCGCCCGCCGGTGCTCTCGCCCAAGGAGCTCGCGCTGACCAACGGCGCGATCGGCACCAACGGCGCGGTCACGACGGACACCCCGTCCGTCGAGGCGGTCCCGGAGGAGCGTCCGGAGAGCTGACGCGAGGGTCACACAGGCCCGGAATGGATGCCGCGTCCCCCAGGTTCTAGCCTGAGGGGCGCGGCATTCGCATGACCGCAGGCCAGAGCAAGAGGAACGAGGCACAGATGACCGACCCGGTGACGCTGGACGGCGAAGGCACGATCGGCGAGTTCGACGAGAAGCGGGCCGAGAACGCCGTGCGCGAGCTGCTCATCGCGGTCGGGGAGGACCCGGACCGCGAAGGGCTGCGCGAGACGCCGGGGCGCGTGGCTCGGGCGTACCGGGAGATCTTCGCGGGGCTGTGGCAGCAGCCGAAGGACGTCCTGACGACGACGTTCGACCTCGGTCACGACGAGATGGTCCTGGTGAAGGACATCGAGGTCATGAGCTCGTGCGAACACCACCTCGTGCCGTTCGTCGGCGTCGCGCACGTCGGGTACATCCCGTCCGCCGACGGCAAGATCACGGGCCTGTCCAAGCTGGCCCGCCTCGTGGACGTCTTCGCCCGCCGGCCGCAGGTGCAGGAGCGGCTCACCACGCAGATCGCGGACTCGCTGATGGAGATCCTGGAGCCGCGCGGCGTGATCGTGGTGGTCGAGTGCGAGCACATGTGCATGACGATGCGAGGCGTGCGGAAGCCGGGGGCGAAGACGATAACGTCCGCGGTGCGGGGCCAGTTGCGCCACCCGGCGACGCGGAACGAAGCGATGAGCCTGATCATGGCCCGCTGAGCCCCCGCACCACCCGAAGGCGATGCGCCTGCCCGCACCCCGACGGACGAGGCCCCGTCTCCCGGTGTGAGGGGGCGTGCAGGGTCGTCCCCGCAGGGATCGGCGGCAGATCCCGAGTAACGACAACAAGCTGCTGCACGCCGCCGACCCCGAGGAGTCGAGCCCGGAGGGCCCCCGGACCCGCCATGGACAAGGGCCCGCGGCCCAAGAACCCGGGCCCCGCCCACGGAACAAGGCCCCGCGCCCAAGACCCCTGGACCCGCCACGATCAGGGCCCCGAGGCCCGACCCCCCGCCCGGTGTGAGGGCTAGGCCGGGACGCCGCTCTCGTCGTCGTCCTCCGGCAGCTTGCAGACGCGCTCCAGGAAGAACGCCGCCGCGATCACCGCGATCCCCGCCACCACCGAGAACCCCGCGTAGATCGCCTGGTCCCGGCGCGCCGGGATGTCCAGGGAACCCAGCAGGAACACGCCCGCGCCGCCGTACATCCCGCTGACCAGCGCCGCGACCAGCGCGCTCGCCTGGCCGAACACCACCGCCCGCGCCGCCATCAGCGGCTCAACGCCCTTTGCGCCCGGGCGACGCTCCCGCTGGGCACGCAGGCGGGCGCGGAGGGAGAGCGCCGTCGCGGTCAGGACGACCGCGATCACGGCGAGCACGATCGGCGCGGCCAGCGGCACGCTCGGCAGCGTGCCGAACGACTCCCACAGACGCGCGGCGCCCCACGACAGCACGCCCGCCGCGGCGAAGAGACCGGCCAACACACCGACCCGTAGTTGCTTCACCGCGAAAGCCGCCCTTCAACCGTCGTGAGACCACACCCGCTAGACCACATCGCACCCGCTCCGCAGAGCCTAACGACTACTCCGGCAGACGGAGTTCCAGGTCGGCGCGGGGAGACACACTCTCCTGGCCGACCGCGTCGAGCAGTTGGGTGACCGGCCCGCGGCCCGGGAGCTGTGCCTCGGGCTCCACGTCGCGCCAGGGGGCCAGGACGAAGGCGCGCTCGTGCGCCCGCGGGTGGGGCAGCGTGAGCACCGGGTCGTCGGAGACGACATCCGCGTACGCCACGATGTCGACGTCGATCGTCCGCGGCCCCCAGCGCTCCTCCCGCACCCGGTCGAACGCTTCCTCGATGGCCTGGCCGCGCTCCAGCAGCGAGGACGGCGGCAGTGTGGTCTTCACGACGACCACCGCGTTGAAGTACGAGGGCTGGGAGCCGGGCTCGACGCCCCACGGCTCCGTCTCGTACACCGGTGAGACCGCCTTGACCCGCAGCCCCGGCGTGTCCTCCAGCGCGTCGATCGCGCCCTGCAGGGTCTCCAGACGGTTACCCAGGTTCGACCCGAGGGAGATCACGGCACGCTTCGGGTTGGACAGGGTGACGTCCGCCGCGTCGACCTGCTCCACGACGGAGGCGGGCACCGGCTGCACGGTCGGGTCGCTCTGCGTCCCCTGGGAGAAAAACGCGGTCATACTCGGCTCCGGGTGATCGTGATGGTCACATCGTCGAAAGGCACCGTGATCGGCGCGTCCGGCTTGTGCACGACCACCTCGACCTCCTCGACGCCGTCGTGTTTGAGGCACTGCTGGGCGATGCGCTCGGCCAGCGTCTCGATCAGGTCGACGGGCTCGCCCTCGACGACCGCGACGACCTCCTCCGCCACCACTCCGTAGTGCACGGTCTTCGCCAGGTCGTCGGCCGCAGCCGCGGGGCGGGTGTCGAGGCCGAGCACCAGATCCACGATGAAGGTCTGCCCTTCCTCGCGCTCCCGGGGGAAAACGCCATGGTGCCCGCGGGCCTTGAGGCCGCGCAGCGCGACACGATCCACGCGAATCACTCCTGCTTCCTGTACTTCCAGCGAGATCCGGGCACAGCGGCCGCGTGCGGACGGCCCGTGTGCCCATTCGAATCTACCTGTGAGCACGGACACCACATGCCACGGACAGGGGTGGAATCGTCGGACGCCCGAGTAGCCGCCCCTACCCGGAGCATCCGGTTCCCAATCTCCACCGGTCCGCCTACCCCCTCAGGAGGGTGACTCCTCGTCGTCCTCGTCATCGCTTTCCGTCAGTACGGGTGATCCGTGGTGCGACCAGATCTTCCATCCCTCGGATGTGCGACGGAACACATTCGTGGCGACGACGAGCTGCCCGACGAGGGGCCCGAGCTCTCCGCCGTCCTCGGCGGGCCCGCCGCTGAGGATGTTCTCCGTGCAGGTGACGAGTGCGGTCTCACCGGCGAGGCTGACCTTGACGTCGGTGAGGAAGAACTGGATGTAGTCGGTGTTCGCCATGATCAGGGCGTACGAGCGCAGCACCTCGCCGCGGCCCGAGAGCACGGGCCAGCCGGGGTGGATGCAGGAGATCTCGTCGTCCAGCCAGAGCGTGGACAGCCTCTCGAAGTCACCGCGCTCCATCGTCTCGTAGAAGGCCGTGTTGGCCTCTTCGACCAGTTCGACGTCGGTACGGCTCACCGGGCGGCCTCGACGGCGCGCGCGACACGGACGGCGTCGGCGGTGGCCCGGACCTCGTGGACGCGGACGGCCCAGGCGCCCTCGTACGCCGCGATCGCGGAGATCGCGGCGGTGGCGGCGTCCCGTTCCCGGGCGGGTGGCGGGGCGCCTTCTCTGGCCAGCACGTGTCCGAGGAAACGCTTCCGGCTGGCGGCGACGAGCAGAGGACGCCCGAGGGCGCCGAGTTCGGAGAGATGGGCGACGAGGGAGAGGTCGTGCTCGGCCTGCTTGGCGAAGCCGAGGCCAGGGTCGACGACGATCCGCTCGGGCGGGATGCCGCCGGCGATGACAGTGTCCATCCGCTCCCGGAGTTCGGCGACGACCTCGGCGACGACGTCGGTGTAGACGGCGCGGCTGTTCATGTCCTGGCTGAAGCCGCGCCAGTGCATCACGACGAACGGGACGCCGGCTGAGGCGACGGCGGGGACCATGGCGGGGTCGGCGAGTCCGCCGCTGACGTCGTTGACGAGGACGGCTCCGGCGGCGACGGCCCGGTCGGCGACGGTGGCGCGCATGGTGTCGACGGAGACGGTGACGCCCTCGGCCGCGAGGCCGCGTACGACCGGGATGACCCGGCGCAGCTCCTCGTCCTCGTCCACACGGCTGGCGCCGGGCCTGGTGGATTCACCGCCGACGTCGACGAGGTCGGCTCCCTCGGTGACGAGGTCGAGTCCTCGCTTGACGGCGGCGGTGGTGTCGAACCAGCGGCCGCCGTCGGAGAACGAATCGGGTGTCACATTGACAACCCCCATGACCGCACAGCGATCCCACTCCGGCAGCCCGCGCAACGTACTCATACGCCCAGCCTAGGCCCGCCCGGCGGGACGGGGCTCCCGCCGGGGGCCGCCCCGGCTCATGCGGCGCGGATTTCCCGTTCCTGCGCCACCGGCTTGATGTGCGCGCACGGGCGGGCCGGGCGCGAGGGCCGGCGATTCGCGAAGAGGCGGGGCAGCGCCAGGGTGACGAAGCCCTCGGCCTGCATGGCGGCGAAGCCGATGCGCGGCAGGTCGCGGGTGTTGCGGAAGACCACGAAGCGCGGCTCCCAGCGCGGCTGGAACTTGGCGTTGAACTTGTACAGGGACTCGATCTGGAACCAGCGGGAGAGGAAGACGAGCAGCCCTCGCCACATCCGCAGCACCGGTCCCGCGCCGATCTTCTCGCCGCGGGCGAGTGCCGAGCGGAACATCGCGAAGTTCAGCGAGACCCGTTCGATCTTCAGTCCGGGCGACGCCTGCAGCGCCGCGACGATCAACAGTTCGTTCATGCCCGGGTCGGCCGAGCGGTCGCGCCGCATCAGCTCCAGGGACATGCCGTCGATACCCCAAGGAACGAAGTGGATGATCGCCTTCAGGTCGCCGTAGGGGGACCCGTTGTCGTCGTCCTTGTGCGCGGTGGCGATCACCGCGTCCCCGTCCTCGGGGTCACCTATCCGCCCCAGCGCCATGGAGAAGCCCCGCTCGGTGTCGGTGCCCCGCCAGGCCTCCGCGGCCCCGCGGATCCGCGCCAGCTCGTCGTCCGAGATGTCACGGGCGCGCCGCACGCGGGTGGTGTAACCATTGCGCTCGATCCGCTTCACCATCTGGCGCACATTGCGCATCGCGCGCCCGGTGAGCGAGAAATCCGCGACGTCCACCACCGCCTCGTCGCCCAGCTCCAGGGCGTCCAGGCCCGTCTCGCGGGTCCAGACCTCGCCGCCGGTCTCCGAACAGCCCATCACCGCGGGCGTCCAGGAGTGCGCCTTGGCCTCGTCCATGAAGCGCTCGATGGCGCCGGGCCAGGCCTCGACGTCGCCGATGGGGTCGCCGCTGGCGAGCATCACACCGGAGACGACGCGGTAGCAGACCGCCGCCTTGCCGCTGGGCGAGAAGACGACGCCCTTGTCGCGGCGGAGCGCGAAGTGGCCCAGGGAGTCGCGGCCGCCGTGCCGGGTCAGCAGGTCGCGCAGCCGGCGCTCGTCGTCCTCGGTGAGGCGGGCGGCGGGGTGCTCGGGCCGGAAGGCGAGATAGATCGTGGTGACGGCGGTCAGCAGGCCGAGCGCGCCCAGCGAGTAGCCGACGGTCCAGGACACGCTGCCGTCGTAGTCGACGGGACCCTCGAAGCCGAAGAGGCCGTACAGCACGTGCTCCAGACGGTCCGTCAGACTCGGGCTGCCGAGCTCACGGCCGGGGTGCGCGCTGACGATGACCAGACCGAGGCCGATGGATCCCGCGCCCATGAGGACGAAGTTGGCCAGGGCCTTCCAGCGGCTGCGCGGGTCGGGCAGCGCGGCGAACTCACTGCGGTGGCGCAGCAGGAGCGTCAGCAGCAGCAGGGAGACCAGCGCGCCGATCACCGAGTGCCGGTAGACGAACTGGCTGACCGCGCCGACGGGCAGCAGCACCACCGCGGCACGCCAGGCCCGCCGCTTGTGCCGCTTGAGCCCGTGGGCGAGTAGCAGGAGCAGCACGCCCGCGCACAGTGACAGTGCGGCGGCGAAGGGGCCCGTCGATCCGGGCAGCACCTCGGCCAGGGTGTGCATGCGGCTGTGCCGGAACCGGGGGAAGACCCCGGCGGCAATGTCGATCAGGCCGACGAGTGTGCAGGCCGTGCCGACCAGCGAAGGGACTGCCTCCGATCGGGGTCCGCGCAGCACGCGTCGCACCCAATCCGGAACCAATCCTGATTTGTCCCCATCTACCGTTGCAGACATCGCTTCCCGTGACTCCGCGAGAGATCCTGTGTCCGAGGGCCGCAAGTCGCTGGGCTCCGGACGATGTGCGCTCTCTAGGACGGCACTTCCGGGGAGCGGGTTCACTCACTCACAAGAAAATTCTCGGGAAGAAAGCTCACGCGACTCATGGGTCTGACCAGTAACAAAGTTCTGGCCTTGGCCGTTCTGGTGGCCGTACTGCTCTTCGCCGCCACGATCTGGCTGTGGCCGCGGCTGTCCGGCCGCAGCTGGCGCGCCGTCACGGGAAGGGTCGGCGTGCTGCTGGTGACACAGATCGCGATCTTCGCGGCCGTCGGCCTGGCAGCCAACAAGTCCTTCCTCTTCTACGGATCGTGGGCCGACCTCTTCGGCCGGCAGCAGGACATGGGTGTCGTCGTCGACCACTCGGCCGACGCGCAGCGGATCAAGATCGTCGAGCGGAAGCGGCTGGACGTGCCGGGCGGCGCGCGGCCCGCGGTGGGCGGGCAGATCCAGAAGGTCGTGGTGGTGGGCGAGAAGTCCAAGATCGACAGTTCGGCCTATGTCTATCTGCCGCCCGAGTATTTCCAGCCGGAGCACCGCAAGCGCACCTTTCCCGCGACTGTTGTGCTGACCGGATATCCCGGCACCGCGGAGAACTTGATCAAAGGGCTGAAATATCCCCAGACGGCGTACCGGCAGGCCGCGGACGGCAGGATGCAGCCGATGATCCTGGTGATGCTGCGGCCGACCGTCGCACCGCCACGGGACACCGAGTGCGTGGACATCCCGGGTGGGCCGAAGACGGAGACCTTCTTCGCGAAGGATCTGCCGGCCGCGGTGTCGGAGACGTACCGCGTCGGGACGAAGCCGCGGAACTGGGCCTTCATGGGGAACTCGACCGGCGGTTACTGCGCCCTGAAAATAGCCATGCACCACCCCGAGCAGTTCTCGGTCGGCGCCGGCCTCTCCCCGTACTACAAGGCCGCCGAGGATCCGACGACCGGCGATCTCTTCCAGGGGGACAAGAAGGCGAAGAGCCGCGCCAACCTGCTGTGGAGCCTGGACCACCTGCCGCAGGGCAAGTCGTCCTTCCTGGTGACCAGCTCGAAGTCGGGCGAGGGCAACCTCAAGGGGACCAAGCAGTTCATCAAGAAGGTGAAGGCGCCCGCGCGGGTCTCGTCGATCATGCTCGACAGCGGCGGGCACAACTTCAACACCTGGCGGCGTGAGGTCGCGCCCGCGCTGGTGTGGACGGCGGGCAGGCTCAGCGCCTCGTAGCGAACAGGGCTCAGCTCTTGGTGACCGATGTGGCCGCCGCGACGGATGCGACCGACTCGATGGACTCCAGATCGACCTCGGTGCGCGGAATGTCCTGCGCGTCCGCGTCGATCGAACGCCGCAGAGCCTCGTGCAGCCGGCCCGGGGTCAGGACTCCGAGGAAACGTCCCGTCTCCTCCTTGTCGATCACCGCGATCCAGCCGGCATCGTGCTGGAGCATCGTGGAGAACGCCTGCTTGAGGGAGGCGCCGACGGGCAGCCATGCCTCCATCCGCCGGGCGTGCTCGCGCACCGAGCCCTTCTTGCGCGCCTCCTCGGCGGAGAGCCAACCGTGCAGGTTGTCCTCGCCGTCCAGGACGACGGCCCAGCGTGAACCCAGCTCCCGGGGCAGCGGATCGTCGAGATGGACGACGGGCGGCTGCTCCAGGTCTCCCTCCTCGATGGGAGTGACCGAGAGCCGCTTGAGGCCGCGGTCCGCGCCGACGAAGTCGGCGACGTACGGCGTCGCGGGGGTGCCGAGCACCGCGGCCGGAGCGTCGAACTGCTCGATGCGGCCCTGTCCGTAGACGGCGATACGGTCGCCGAGCCGGACGGCCTCCTCGATGTCGTGCGTGACGAACAGCACGGTCTTGCGGACCTGGGACTGCAGCTTGAGGAACTCGTTCTGCAGATGCTCGCGCACCACCGGGTCCACGGCACCGAACGGCTCGTCCATCAACAGCACGGGCGGGTCGGCGGCGAGGGCGCGGGCCACCCCGACGCGCTGGCGCTGGCCGCCGGAGAGCTGCTCCGGGTAACGCCCGCCGTACGTCTTGGGGTCCAGGCCCACCAGGTCGAGAAGCTCGGCGGCGCGCGCACGTGCCTTGCCGCGCTGCCAGCCGAGGAGATGGGGGACGGTCGCGGTGTTCTCCAGGACCGTTTTGTGCGGGAAAAGGCCGACCTGCTGGATCACATAGCCGATACGGCGCCGGAGTTGGACGGGGTCGATGGCGGATATGTCGTCCCCGTCCAGGAATATCCGGCCACTGCTCGGCTCGATGAGGCGGTTGACCATCTTCATGGTGGTGGTCTTGCCGCAGCCGGACGGTCCGACGAGCGTGACCAGTTCGCCCTCGGCCACCTCGAACGACAGGTCGTCGACGGCTGTCGTCCCGTCCGGGTACCGCTTGGTGACGTGCTCGAAACGGATCATGATTCCCCATTGTGACGGGTGTTGTGTGAAGGCCATGTTGCTGCAATGTGGCAGCCCTCGGCGATTGTCGGTGCTCAGGGATATGGTCGCCAGACATACGTTCGGCAGGCGTGGGGAGGTGGGGGGAATGAGCATGCAGCCGGTCGCGCAGAGCTGTCTGGCGGCCAATGACTGGATCTGCGGGGAGTACCTCCGCACCCGCAGCCAGGAGTTGACCGATGCGACGGTCGAGCATGTCTGGATCACCGTGGCCTCGGTCCTGATCGGCCTCGCCGTGGCCTTTCCGCTCGCGCTCCTCGCCCGTGCGAAACCTGCCTTCAGCGGCCCGGTGCTGGGCCTGACGACCTTGCTCTACACGATTCCCTCGCTCGCGATGTTCTCGCTGCTGCTGCCGGTCTTCGGCCTCTCGGCGGCGCTGGTGGTCACCGGCCTGGTGCTGTATTCGCTGACCATCCTCGTGCGGAACATCATGGCCGGGCTCGAAGCGGTGCCCGCCGAGGCCCGGGAGGCCGCGCGCGGCATGGGATACGGATCGGGCCGGCTGCTCTGGGAGGTCGAACTGCCGCTCGCGCTGCCCGCCCTCATGGCGGGTCTGCGCATCGCCACGGTCTCGACGATCGCGCTGACCACCGTCGGCGCGCTGGTCGGCAAGGGCGGTCTGGGCAATCTGATCGACGACGGTGTGCAGAGCACGTTCAAGGCGCAGGTGCTCACGGCGTCCGTGCTCTGTGTGCTGCTCGCGGCGGTCGCCGATCTGCTGCTGCTCGGGCTGCAGCGCCTGCTGACCCCGTGGACCCGCATACGCACGAGCACGGTGCCCACGGGAGGCGCGGCGCAGGCGCGCACGGTGGGCGTGGCGAAGGAGACGGTCTGATGGGGGTCGTGGCCGACGCGTGGACCTGGCTCACCACCGGCTCCAACTGGTCGGGGGAGAGCGGAGCCTGGCATCGTCTGGGCGAGCATGTGTACGTCAGCGGGGTGGCTCTGCTGCTGGCCTGCGCGATCGCCCTGCCGGTCGCGCTGTGGCTGGGCCACATCGGCAGGGGCGGCGCGCTGGCGGCCAACATCTCCAACGCCGGCCGGGCGATCCCCGTCTTCGCGGTCCTCGCCCTTTTCATGCTCACACCGCTGCGCAGCGCCGGGTACGCGCCGACGATCATCGCGCTGGTGCTGTTCGCCGTGCCGCCGCTGCTGACCAACGCCTATGTGGGCATGCGGGAGGTGGACCGCGCGGTGGTGGAGGCCGCGCGGGGGATGGGGATGTCGGGCGGACAGCTCTTCCGCCGGGTGGAACTGCCCCTCGCCTACCCGCTGCTCATGACCGGCCTGCGGTCGGCCGCCGTGCAGGTCGTCGCCACGGCCACCATCGCCTCGATGGTGGGCCAGGGCGGCCTCGGCCGCATCATCACAGCCGGCTTCAACACCTACAACACGCCGCAGGTGGTGGCCGGTGCGCTCCTCGCCGCCCTGCTGGCGCTGTTGGTGGAAGGGGTGCTGGTGGCGGCCGACCGGCTGCTCAACCCCCTCCGCAAGTCCGTGTCGACCGTGGCGCCGCTGTGACCGCGCCCCCCTGCCGGGCCGGCCGTGCCCGCGTCACCTCTTTTCTCACTGTGAACCCTGGACGGAGAACCTGATGAGCAAGACCTCGCGCATTGCGGGAGCGGTACTGGCTGCGGCCCTGGCAGGTTCTCTCGCCGCGTGCGGCGGCGACAGCCTGGAGAAGTCGGGCGACGACGGCTCCAAGACGGCCGGCGGTTCGGGCAAGAAGGGCTCGCTCGTCGTCGGCTCCGCCGCCTTCACCGAGTCCAAGGTCCTTGCCGAGCTGTATGCGCAAGTTCTCGCCGACGCCGGCTACCGGACGTCGATCACCACGGTGAAGAACCGCGAGCTGTACGAACCCTCGCTGGAGAAGGGCGAGATCGACGTCGTACCGGAGTACGCGGCGACGATCGCCGAATTCCTCAACGCCAAGGCGAACGGGCCGAAGGCGCCGGACGAGAAGCCCGTCGCCTCCAGCGATGTCGCCGCCACCGTCGCCAAGCTCACCGAGCTCGCCGGGCCGCGCGGTCTGAAGGTGCTCCCGGCCGGCGGCGCCGTAGACCAGAACGCCTTCGCGGTGAGCAAGGAGTTCGCCGAGAAGAACAAGCTCAAGACCCTTTCCGATCTCGGCAGGTCGAAGCTCAAGGTGAAGATCGCCGCGGGCGACGAGTGCGAGGTCCGCCCGTTCTGCGCGCCGGGGCTGAAGAAGACGTACGGCATCGACGTCTCGGGCATCGACCCGAAGGGGGTCGGCACCCCGCAGTCCAAGCAGGCGGTCAAGGACGGCACCGACCAGCTGGTACTGACCACGACCACGGACGCCGTGCTGGACGGCCTGGTCTTCCTCGAGGACGACAAGAAGCTCCAGAACGCGGACAACGTCCTTCCGGTGGTCAACGCGAAGGACGCAGGCAGCCCGGAGATAGCCGCCGCCCTCGCCAAGCTCACCAAGGTCCTGACCACCGAGGATCTCGCCGAACTGAACCGCAAGGTGGACGCCGAGCGGGCCAAGCCGCAGGACGCCGCCAAGGAGTACCTGACATCCAAGGGCCTCCTGAAGTAGCGGTCCGAAAGCCATGAAGGGGCGGCCCGGTATTTCGATGCAGAGATTTGCCGGGCCGACACCCCATTCGGCGTCTACGCACGGTAAATTTCAGGCCATGCCACGTGGACGCCACCGCCATTCCCCGCCCCTTCACCGGCTGCTGCCGCCGTCGGCGGTCGCCGGAGCGTCGGTTCTCTGTGCCGCCGGCGCGTGGTTTCTGACGGAGCCCGTCGTGCTCCGCACGCTGGTCACGGCGGCCACGGTCGCCGCGGTCACCGGTGCGATCATGATGCGAAGTTGGGACCGGGCAGCCGGCCGTGCGGTCGCCGATCTCACGCGCGGCCGCGCCAGCGACGCCTGGCAGACGGAAGAGCGGATAGCCGAACTCGAAGCGGACATCGACGAGTCGCGCGACCTGCGGATCAAGCTCGATGCCCGGCTGCGGGCCAAGCGGGTCGAGCTCGCCGCCCTGCGCAGTGAGCATGCCGCCCTGCTGCGCCGATACGCCACCGCGGAGACGGAGAGGGCCAGCGCCCTCGAGGGCCGCCGGCAGCTCGCCATCGAGGCGTCGTCGCCGAAGGCGCTTCCGCCCGCCGGTTCCACGCCCACGCCTTCCACGTTCCTGCGCGCCTCCAAGGCGCTGGACGACCTGTCGCGCAACGCGGCGGCCCAGCAGGCCCTGCGTACCGTCGAAGAAGCCCGAAAGCGTGATCTCGCGGAACGGGCCCGAGAGGCGGACGAGCCGCAGGGGAAGCACGCGGCGGCCGCCGGGGGAGTCCAGCACACCCGCCCGTCGACCGCCGTCCCCGCCAGCGTCCCGTTCCGGCGGCGGCAGCGATCGTTCCCTACGGGCCCAAGCGCCGTCCCGGCAAGCGTCCCGAGAGCGGCTTCGACTTCTTCGGCAACGCCGTGGGAGCGGCGGGCCACCCGTCGGGCGAGGGCGAGGAGACCCAGAAGGCGATCGAGGCCGTCGAGGAGGAGGACCTCGCCGATGTGGTCGGCGAGGAGGCACTGGCCGAGCAGCGTTCGGGCGACTCCCGCGCGGTCGGCAAGGTCATCGACCTGACCGCGCACGACGAGACGGAGCAGCTGGACGTCGTGGAGCTGCGCAACGCGGTCAGCTCCTGACGCAGCCCGCGCCGGCCGGCGGCACTACTTGTCGATGTCGCCCACGACGAAGAACAGCGAGCCCAGGATCGCCACCATGTCCGCGACCAGCGTGCCGGGCAGCAGCTCGGTGAGCGCCTGGATGTTGTTGTACGACGCCGAGCGGAGCTTGAGGCGGTACGGCGTCTTCTCGCCCTTGGAGACCAGGTAGTACCCGTTGATCCCCAGCGGGTTCTCGGTCCAGGCGTACGTATGGCCCTCCGGTGCCTTCAGCACCTTGGGCAGCCGCTGGTTGATCGGTCCCGGCGGCAGCTCCGCGATCCGGTCGAGGCAGGCGTCCGCCAGGTCGAGCGCGTTGTGCGACTGCTCCAGCAGCACCTCGAAGCGGGCCAGGCAGTCGCCCTCGGACCGGGTGACGACCTTCAGGGTGTCCTGCAGGTCCCCGTACGCCAGATACGGCTCGTCCCGGCGCAGATCGAAGTCGACGCCCGACGCGCGGGCGATGGGACCGCTCACGCCGTACGCGTGCACCGTCTCCGGGGTCAGGACGCCCACCTTGCGGGTGCGGCCCCGGAAGATCTCGTTGCCCAGTACCAGACGGTCGTACACGTCCATGCGGGAACGCACCGATGCCACGGCCTCACGGGCGCGGCCCAGCCAGCCCGCCGGCAGGTCCTCCTTGAGGCCGCCGACCCGGTTGAACATGTAGTGCATCCGGCCGCCGGAGACCTCCTCCATCACGGTCTGGAGCTCCTCGCGTTCACGGAAGGCGTGGAACACCGGGGTGATACCGCCCAGTTCGAGCGGATACGACCCGAGGAACATCAGATGGTTGAGGACCCGGTTGAGCTCGGCGAGGAGCGTACGGGTCCAGACCGCGCGCTCGGGGACCTCCATGCCGAGCATCCGCTCGACGGCCATGACGACGCCGAGTTCGTTGGAGAACGCGGAGAGCCAGTCGTGGCGGTTGGCCAGCATGACGATCTGGCGGTAGTCACGCGCCTCGAAGAGCTTCTCCGCGCCGCGGTGCATATAGCCGATGACCGGCTCGGCGTGCTGGATGCGCTCGCCGTCGAGGACGAGACGGAGGCGCAGGACGCCATGGGTGGAGGGGTGCTGGGGGCCGATGTTGAGCACCATGTCGGTGCTTTCCGCTGCGCCGCCGATGCCGACCGTCGTCTCCGTCATGGCGCCAGTATCCCCCGGGGCGGTGCGCTCCGGGGGGCCGGTCCCTGCCCGGTGCGGGCTCCTGCGGGGGAGCTGCCCCGGACCCGCGCATCAAGCACCCGCGGGGCCTTCCACGCGCCTCAGACGCCCGCAGGGCCGACCGCGGGGACGCGTTGGAGCAGCCAGCCGAAGTCTCCCAGGCCGCCGCGGGCCGTCAGCTCCGCCGCCTCGCCCGCGGCCGAGAGCGCGCGGACGTACGCCGCCGGGTCGGACGTCGCCAGCGACAGGGCGGGACGGTCGCCCGAGACACCCAGGGCCCGCAGCGCCTCCCGCTGTGTCGTCAGCTCCGCGCCCGGCAGCGCGCACGCGTCCAGCGCCACATGCGCCGTGATGTCGCAGCCGCCGTCCGGGACGGGGCGTACCTCCCTGCCCTCCCGGAAGCCCGTCAGCGTGCCGAACAGAGGCCGGGACGCGGTCGTGTGCGCGTAGTCGACCGCGACCGCGACGCCCGCGCGCAGCGACCCCACCGCACCGGCCCACGCCTCGTCGCGGGGCCGCCCGATCTCCGCCCGGGTGCCGGGCTCCCTCAGTGGCCACCAGCGGTCGAGCCACGCGGCGTCCGCGCCGGTGACCGGCGGGCCGAGCCGTTCGGTGCCGTCGTCGCGGACGAGAACGATCCGCGGCACCCCTTCCCCGTCCACCTCCGCGACGTCCACGGGCACGTTGTCCAGCCACTCATTGGCGAACAGCAGCCCGCTGACGCCGGACGGCGGCTCGGGAACCCATTCGACGCGGGGGTCCAGGCCCTCGGGACGGGCCGCACGTTCGACGGCGTACGCCCGGACGGCGAAGTCCGGGGGCAGCGCCGCGAGCACCCCCGCCAGCAGCTCCCCGCGGCCCGCGCCCATGTCGACGACGGCGAGGCCGCCGGAGTCCGCAGCCCGGTCGCCGAGTTCGTCGGCCGTGCTCAGCAGCAGACGTGCCACAGCCGAGGCGAACAGCGGCGAGGCATGCACCGACGTACGGAAATGTCCCGCCGGTCCCTCGGGTCGCAGATAGAAGCCGTCCGGCCCGTAGAGAGCGGCCCGCGCCGCGTCCCGCCAGCCCCGCCACCTGCGCGTGTCATCCGTCACGGGCACAAGTCTCCACCTTGCGGAGTACGCCTCCGCCCACCGGATCGCTCTGCCGGTTGACCCATGCACCTATGTACCTTCCCTACTCTGGGTTACGTGCAGCGCCTCTATGACTTCATCCGCAGACACCCCACGGGCGTCGACACCTTCTGGGCTGTCGTGCTCTTCGGGTTCTCCTTGCTGTGGGCGGTCCAGGTTCCCGGCGGGGTCGAGACCCGGTGGGCAGCGTCCGGGATCGTTCTCCTGCTGAGCCTGGTCGTCGCGCTGCGCCGTCGCATGCCGGAGAAAATGCTGGTCCTGACGGCGGTCCTGGGCCTCAGCCAGCTCGCGCTGGACATCGAGGTCAACCCCGCCGACTTCGCGATGCTGGTGATCATCTACACCGTTGCCGCGCACGACACCCCCCGCTGGGCGTCCCGGCTGGCGCTCGTCGGCGGTCTGTCCGCCGCCACGCTCGCGCAGCTGCGCTGGCCGATGGAGGAGACCGGCAACTGGGGCAAGGTCTTCGCCACGGTCGTCCTGAGCGTGCCGTTCGCGCTGGCCTGGGTGCTCGGCGACTCGATACGCACGCGCCGGGCGTACTTCGCCCAGCTCGAGGAGCGTGCGACCCGGCTGGAGAAGGAACGTGAGGCGCAGTCGAAGGTCGCCGTCGCCGCCGAGCGGGCCAGGATCGCACGCGAACTGCACGATGTCGTCGCCCACAACGTCTCGGTGATGGTCGTCCAGGCCGACGGCGCCGCCTATGTGCTGGACGCCGCGCCCGACCAGGCCAAGCAGGCCCTGGAGACCATCTCCAGCACCGGCCGCCAGGCGCTCGCGGAGATGCGCCGGCTGCTCGGCGTGCTGCGCACCGGGGAAGGGCCCGAGAGCGGCGAGTACGTGCCGCAGCCCGATGTGCAGCAGATCGAGGAGCTGGTGGAGAAGGTGCGCCACGCGGGCCTGACCGTGGACTTCAGGGTCGAGGGCACACCGCGGCAGCTGCCGAGCGGCGTGGAGCTCACCGCGTACCGCATCGTCCAGGAGGCGCTCACCAACACCCGCAAGCACGGCGGCCCGGAGGCCGGCGCCAGTGTGCGGCTCGTCTACTTCGACGACGGCCTGGGACTGCTGGTGGAGGACGACGGCCGCGGTGCGTCGCACGAACTGTACGAGGACGGCGGCGCGGACGGCCGCGGCCACGGGCTGATCGGCATGCGCGAACGCGTCGGTATGGTCGGCGGAACGCTGGACGCGGGGCCACGGCCCGGCGGAGGCTTCCGGATCAGCGCCCTGCTTCCCCTCAAGCCCGCCCACTAGCTCCCCGACCCCCCGAGAGACCGAGGACCCCCTGCCATGTCCATCCGCGTGATGCTCGTCGACGATCAGGTGCTGCTGCGCACGGGGTTCCGGATGGTGCTCGCCGCCCAGCCCGACATGGAGGTCGTGGCGGAGGCGGGCGACGGGGCCGAGGCCATCGAGAACCTGCGGGCCACGGCCGTGGACGTGGTGCTGATGGACGTCCGTATGCCGAAGCTGGACGGTGTCGAAGCCACCCGCCGGATCTGCGCCGCCCCCAACCCGCCGAAGGTGCTGATCCTGACCACGTTCGACCTGGACGAGTACGCCTTCTCGGGGCTGAAGGCGGGCGCCAGCGGCTTCATGCTCAAGGACGTGCCGCCCGCCGAGCTGCTCGGCGCCATCCGCTCGGTGCACAGTGGGGACGCGGTCGTCGCGCCGTCCACCACGCGCCGCCTCCTGGACCGCTTCTCCTCCATGCTGCCGAGCGCCGGATCCGAGCCGGAGCACAAGGAGCTGGAGCGGCTGACGGAGCGCGAGCGCGAGGTGATGATGCTGGTCGCGCAGGGCCTGTCGAACGGCGAGATCGCGGGCCGTCTGGTGCTCTCGGAGGCCACGGTGAAGACCCATGTGGGCCGCATCCTGACCAAGCTGAGCCTGCGGGACCGGGTGCAGGTCGTGGTCCTCGCATACGAGACCGGCCTCGTTCGCGCGGGCGGCGGCACGGCCTCCTGACACGGCCGCAGGGCCGGCCGGCCCTGCGGCACCGACCGCCTCCCGCGGGCCCGTCTAGCGCAGCACCGTCTCCAGGAAGTCGCTGCCCAGCCGCGCGACGGCGGAGACGTCCAGCTGGTGCAGGACGTAACGCCCGCGTCGGCGCGTGGAGATGAGCCCGGCCTTCTTCAGCACGGCCAGGTGGCGGGAGACCTCGGGCGCGGTGATGTCGTACACGTCCGCCAGTTCGCTCGTCGTGTACGCCGCGCGGGCGAGGTTGCGGCACAGCCGCATGCGCATCGGGTGGGCGAGTGCCTCCATCCGCAGCTTCAGCAGCTCGACGGGTGCGGGGCCGGGCAGGCCCGGCGAGGCGACGGGATAGTGGATCACCGGCCGCCAGCCGGGGGCGTGCAGCACCATGAGATGCGGCCAGCCGAAGCTCGACGGGACCAGCGTCAGCCCGGCGCCGACGGCGGGGTCGACGGCCGTCGTCCGCCCGTCCGCCAGCTTGTCGGCGCTGATGCGGGTGCGCTCCTCGTCCAGCGCGAGCGCGGGTGAGACGGCGTGCAGTGCCTCGGCGAGCCCTTTGCGGCGCAACAGTTCGGTCTTGTGCCGGGCGTCGGCGGCGAGCTCGGGTGCCACCCGTCGCCAGGTGTCGGCGAAGAAGGCCTCGTTGCAGTCCTCGAAGAGCCGGCGCACCCAGGCACGTACGGACGCGGGGTCGTCCAGCAGCCGCCGGGTGAAGTCCACCTGCCGGGGCCCGCGGGCGGCGGACAGCTCCAGGGCCCGCTCGCGGCGCACGGCGTCGTTGAGGGCGGAGGGGCTGCCCACGCCGTACGTGCTGGCGCAGGTGAACTCCAGGGCGGCGGACACGAACCGCTCGTCGTCCAGGCGGTCGAGCTGATCCAGCTCCTCGGCGATGGTGGCGGCGGTGCGGCCGTCCGCGGAGCCGAGGCCGGCCGGGAGCCCTGCGAACGGCATGAAGACGTCCGAGAAGGTGGACCGCCACAGGAAGTCCGCCTCGTGCAGCCGGTCGGCGAGGTCCGGTTTGAGGGCCGTCGCGATGGCGGTGGCCCAGCCGTGCAGGCCCGGGTGGTGCGCGGGCTCGGAGAGCGCGTGCAGCGCTACACCCAGCTCGGCGAGGGGGGAGATGTCGAAGACGATGCGCTCCTGAGGGAGCCCGCTGATGTCGATGGTGACGCTCACGGGTCCCATGGTGCGGGGTCCGCGGGGCGCGGGCGGCGCCGTTTGACGGGGCTCGTCAATCGGCGCGACCGCGAGGCCGGGGCGGGCGCAGCGTTCAGGGCATGAACGCCATGCATCAGCACATGATCGACGCCTACCGCTCGTCGGTCCACGGCACGCGCCTGCCGCCGCAGCCCGGGCGGCACGACTGGCAGGTGATCCGCGAACTGGGCGCGGAGGTGACACGTGGCCCGGGCCTGCTCCGGTCGCTGCGGCTGCTGCTCCGGCGCGCGCTGTCCGCCTGCCGCTGAGTCCGCCTACTCCACCCGCTCCAGGAAGTCGGCCACCGCCGCCTTCACGTCCTCCGCCGTCCATGCGAGGCCCTCCGAGGCCACGGTCACCTCCGTGACCGACACCCCCGGCGGGCTGCCCTCCGAGAACCATCTGCGGAACAGCGTCACGCCCGTCTCCTCCGCCTGGCGCACCGCCGCTTCGTTCAGCAGGTCCGCCTCGTCCGGGAGCCAGACCTGGAACTGATGGGTGTGCGGGACCCGGGGATGGACCCGGAACCAGGGCACGCCCCCGGCCTGCAGGCCCTCGTGCAGCGCCGCGGCGACCACCTTGGCGTGTGCCACGTAGGACGGCAGCCGCGGCAGCTCCCGCTCCAGGCCCAGGAGCGCGGACAGGGCCGCCGGGTACTGCTGGAACATCAGGCCGCCGTAGCGGTGGCGCCAGGCGCGGGCCTCGGCGATCAGGTCGGCGGAGCCCGCCAGCGCCGCCCCGGAGAGCGCGTCGAGGGACTTGTAGAAGGAGACGTACACGCTGTCCGCGAGCGACGCGATCTCGTTCAGGGGGCGGCCGAAATGTGTCGTGCACTCCCACAGCCGGGCCCCGTCGAAGTGCACCACCGCGTCCCGCTCGCGGGCCGCACCCACCACCGCCACCAGTTCGTCCCACTCCGGCAGCACGAACCCCGCCTCGCGCAGCGGCAGTTCCAGCATCAGCGCGCCGAAGGGCTCCTCGAAGTCCTGGATCTCCTCCTCCGTCGGCAGCCGCGGGCGGTCCGTCGGATGGACCGTGCGCAGCCCGCTCACGGCGGTGAAGGCGCCGCGCTCGTGCCTCTCGGGGTGCGCCAGCGGGTGCAGGGCCACCGTCGCGTTGCCGGTCCGGCCCGCCCAGCACCGCAGGGCGACCTGCTGCGCCATCGTCCCGGTCGGGAAGAACGCCGCCTCCGGGAAGCCGAGCAGGGACGCCACCCGCCGCTCCAGCTCGGCGACCACCCCGTTGCCGTACACGTCGGTCCACTCGTCCAGGTCGTACACCTGGCCCGCGTCCTCGGCGAGGGCCGTCAGCCGCTCGCCGACGCGGTGGTCCGCCGAGGCCCGCCAGAGCACCCGGTCCGATCCGCGCCATGCCTCGAGCCTGCGCCGCCGCTCGTCCTGTTCGGTCGTTTCCGTCACCTTCCGATCATTCCCCACAGCCTGTGGACAACCCGCGGAGTGCGTGCGCCGCTGGCGTAGCATGACGGGAAATCGTCCGGTACCCCCCGCGGACTGGAACGGAAGGCCCCCACCGCGTGAATGCCACAGCACCACAGGAACCGCTCGACCCGCGGGACCGCCCCGCCCGCCTGACCGTGGGAGTCGTCGGAGCGGGCCGCGTCGGGCCTGCGCTCGCGGCCGCGCTGCGGCTCGCCGGACACCGCCCGGTCGCCGTCTCCGGCGTATCGGACGCGTCCGTGCGGCGGGCCGGCGAGCTGCTCCCCGACGTGCCGCTCGTGCCGCCCGCCGAAGTGCTGGCCCGTGCCGAGCTGGTGCTGCTGACCGTCCCCGACGACGCGCTGCCCGCCCTGGTCGACGGCCTCGTCGAGACCGGTGCGGTACGCCCGGGGCAGCTGCTGGTGCACACCTCCGGGCGGTACGGCGCCAGGGTGCTCGATCCGGCCACGCGGGCCGGGGCGCTGCCGCTCGCGCTGCACCCCGCGATGACGTTCACCGGGACCGCCGTGGACGTCCAGCGGCTGGCCGGCTGCTCGTTCGGCGTGACCGCCCCCGAGGAGCTGCGGCTCGCGGCGGAGGCGCTGGTCATCGAGATGGGCGGCGAGCCCGAGTGGATCCAGGAGGAGTCCCGCCCGCTGTACCACGCGGCGCTGGCGCTCGGCGCGAACCACCTGGTCACGCTGGTGGCCCAGTCGATGGAGCTGCTGCGTACGGCAGGAGTCTCCGCGCCCGACCGGATGCTCGGCCCGCTGCTCGGCGCGGCCCTCGACAACGCCCTGCGCTCGGGGGACGCGGCCCTGACCGGACCCGTCGCCCGAGGCGACGCGGGCACGGTCGCGGCCCATGTCGCCGAGCTGCGCAAGCACGCCCCCGGCGCCGTCGCCGGCTATCTCGCGATGGCCCGCACCACCGCCGACCGGGCGCTGGCACACGGCATGCTCAAGCCCGAGCTGGCCGAGGATCTCCTGGGCGTTCTGGCGGAGGACGACGCGCGATGAGCTTTGAACTCGTGACGACCGCGGAGAAGTTGCACAGTCTGCGGACGGCCACCGGCACCCGCGCTGTCGTCATGACGATGGGCGCGCTCCACGAGGGCCATGCCTCCCTGATCCGCACCGCGCGCCAACTGGTCGGCCCCGAGGGCTCCGTGACCGTCACGGTCTTCGTCAACCCGCTGCAGTTCGGCGCGGGCGAGGACCTCGACCGCTACCCCCGCACGCTCGACGCAGACCTGGCGACCGCCGAAGGGGCGGGAGCCGACGTCGTGTTCGCGCCCTCCGTCCACGAGGTCTACCCCGGCGGCGAGCCCCAGGTGCGCATCTCCGCGGGCCCCATGGGCGAGCGCCTGGAAGGGGCGTACCGACCGGGCCACTTCGACGGCATGCTCACCGTCGTCGCCAAGCTCCTCCACCTCACCCGCCCCGACATCGCGCTGTACGGGCAGAAGGACGCCCAGCAACTCGCCCTGATCCGCCGCATGGCGCGGGATCTGAACTTCCCGGTCGAGATCGTCGGCGTACCGACCGTCCGTGAGGACGACGGCCTCGCCCTCTCCAGCCGCAACCGCTACCTCTCCCCGCCCGAGCGGATCACCGCTTTGTCCCTGTCCCGCGGCCTGTTCGCGGCCCGGGACCGCCTCGCTGCGCAGCAGGCGCTGCACGCCCGCGCCGAGGCCACCCCCGGGACGCTCGCCCGTGCCGCCGCGCTCTCCGCGATAGGGGAGGCCCGTGCCGCCGCCGACGCGGCGGCCGTCGCCCAGGCGGGCCCGGGCGGGGCCGACGCCGTACGGGCCGCCGCGCGCGCGGTGCTCGACGAGGCCGCGCGGGCCGACCCGCCCCTCGCCCTGGACTATGTCGCCCTCATCGACCCGGACACCTTCGCCGAGGTGCCGGACGACCACTGCGGCGACGCCGTCCTCGCCGTAGCCGCCAAGGTCGGCGCGACGCGCCTGATCGACAACATCCCCCTGAGGTTCGGAGTCCCCAAGTGACCGGCACCGGTATACGGCTGAACGCCCCCGTGCCCGGCTGGGCCATTGCCGCCGACGTCGTCGTGGTCGGCTCGGGCGTCGCCGGCCTGACCGCCGCGCTGCGCTGCGCCGCCGCCGGTCTCTCCACCGTCGTCGTCACCAAGGCCCGCCTCGACGACGGCTCCACGCGCTGGGCGCAGGGCGGCATCGCCGCGGCGCTGGGCGACGGCGACACCCCCGAGCAGCATCTGGACGACACCCTCGTCGCGGGCGCCGGCCTGTGCGACGAGGAAGCGGTGCGTGCCCTGGTCACCGAGGGCCCCGACGCCGTACGCCGGCTGATCGCCACCGGCGCGCACTTCGACACCTCCCACGCCGGCGAGATCGAGCTCACCCGCGAGGGCGGTCACCACCGCCGCCGCATAGCGCACGCCGGAGGCGACGCGACCGGCGCCGAGATCTCCCGTGCCCTGGTCGAGGCGGTACGCGACGGCGGCCTGCGGACCGTCGAGAACGCCCTGGTCCTCGACCTGCTCACGGACACCGAGGGCCGCACCGCCGGGGTCACCCTCCATGTCATGGGCGAGGGACAGCACGACGGCGTCGGAGCGGTGCACGCACCGGCCGTCGTCCTCGCCACCGGCGGCATGGGCCAGGTCTTCTCCGCCACCACCAACCCCGCGGTGTCCACCGGCGACGGTGTGGCGCTCGCCCTGCGCGCCGGAGCCGAGGTCTCCGACCTCGAGTTCGTGCAGTTCCACCCGACCGTTCTGTTCCTCGGCACCGAGTCCGAGGGCCAGCAGCCGCTGGTCTCCGAAGCGGTACGCGGCGAGGGCGCGCACCTCGTCGACGCGTCCGGCACCCGCTTCATGGTCGGGCAGCACGAACTGGCCGAGCTCGCCCCCCGCGACATCGTCGCCAAGGGCATCATGCGCCGCATGCAGGAGCGGGGCACGGCCCATATGTACCTGGACGCCCGGCACTTCGGCGCCGAGATGTGGGAGCAGCGCTTCCCCACCATCCTCGCGGCCTGCCGCGCCCACGGCATCGACCCGGTCACCGAGCCGATCCCGGTCGCCCCGGCCGCGCACTACGCCTCCGGAGGCGTACGCACCGATCTGCGCGGCCGCACCACCGTCCCGGGTCTGTACGCCTGCGGTGAGGTCGCCTGCACCGGCGTCCACGGCGCGAACCGGCTGGCCTCCAACTCGCTGCTG
The DNA here is from genome assembly GCA_963836215.1 of uncultured Actinomycetota bacterium. Classification (GTDB taxonomy): domain Bacteria; phylum Actinomycetota; class Actinomycetes; order Streptomycetales; family Streptomycetaceae; genus Streptomyces. Next base: position 645,299 of record CAWIIU010000004.1, on the reverse strand, counting down.
GAGGGCCTGGTCTTCGCGGAGCGCATCGCCGCCGACATCGCCTCGCGCGCGCCGCTCGCCGCCGGTGAGCCCGTCGTGCCGACGAGCCCGTCGCTGCTGCCGCTGATCGCCCCCGAGGCGCGCGGCGAGATCCAGCGGATCATGTCCGACGGCGCGGGCGTGCTGCGCTCGGCGCAGAGCCTGACGACGGCGGCCGCAGCGCTCGACGCCGTCCACCGCAACGCCGTGCAGGGACAACAGGGTCACGAGGGTTCGGTGAAGACCGCCGAGCCCGGCGTCGAATCCTGGGAGACGTCGAATCTCCTGTGCGTGGCCCGCGTACTGACCACCGCGGCCCTGGAGCGCGAGGAGACCCGGGGCTGCCACTGGCGCGAGGACCGCCCCGACCGCGACGACGCCCAGTGGCGCCGCCACCTCGTCGTGAGCCTCGCCCCCGACAGGTCGCTGCGCGTCAGCCGCACCGAGAGCACCGCATTCGCCGCCACCGTCCCCGACGACCGCAGGGAGCAGTAACCGTGAGCACGCCCGAAGAACGTCCGCGTCCCGTGGACGTACCGCTGATCCAGATCGGTGCACCCGCCAAGGACTCCGGAGGCGGCTGTGGTGACAACTGCGGCTGCGCCGGCGGGGACGAGGGGTACGACGAGCTGGAGTGCGGGCTCGACCCCGCGCTCGCCGCGATGCTCGCCGACGCCGGTCTCGACCCGGTGCAGGTCGAGGACATCGCCCATCTCGCGCTGAGCGAGGACCTCGACGGCGGCGCGGACGTGACCAGTCTCGCGACCGTGCCCCAGGACGCGGTGGCCACCGGTGACTTCACCGCACGCGAGGCCGGGACGGTCGCCGGACTGCAGATCGCCGAGGCGGTGCTGTCGGTGGTGAGTTCGGACGCGTTCACGGTCGAGCGGCATGTGGCCGACGGCGACCGAGTCGAGGCGGGCCAGAAGCTGCTGTCCGTCACCTCCAACACCCGTGAGCTGCTCACCGGCGAGCGCAGTGCGCTCAACATCCTGTGCCGGCTCTCCGGCGTCGCGACCGCGACCCGCGCCTGGGCGGACGCGCTGGAAGGCACGAAGGCCAGGGTCCGCGACACCCGCAAGACCACCCCGGGCCTGCGCGCCCTGGAGAAGTACGCGGTGCGCTGCGGCGGCGGCGTCAACCACCGCATGTCCCTCTCGGACGCGGCGCTGGTCAAGGACAACCACGTAGTGGCGGCGGGCGGCGTCGCCCAGGCCTTCAAGGCCGTCCGGGAGGCGTATCCGGACCTCGCCATCGAGGTCGAGGTGGACACGCTCCACCAGGTGCGCGAGGTGCTCGCCGCCGGCGCGGACCTGATCCTGCTGGACAACTTCACGCCCGCGGAGACCGCGGAAGCCGTCGCGATCGTCGCCGGCCGCGCGGCGCTCGAGTCCTCCGGCCGCCTGACCCTCGACAACGCCCGGGCCTACGCCGAGACGGGCGTGGACTACCTCGCGGTGGGCGCTCTGACGCACTCCTCCCGCATCCTCGACATCGGCCTCGACCTGCGTGAGGCTGACCTCTGATGCTGCTCACCATCGATGTCGGCAACACCCATACGGTGCTGGGCCTGTTCGACGGTGAGGAGATCGTCGAGCACTGGCGCATCTCCACCGACGCCCGCCGTACCGCCGACGAACTGGCCGTCCTCCTGCAGGGCTTGATGGGCATGCACCCGCTGCTCGGTGACGAACTGGGCGACGGCATCGAGGGGATCGCGATCTGCTCGACGGTTCCGTCGGTGCTGCACGAGCTGCGCGAGGTGACCCGCCGCTACTACGGCGACGTTCCCGCGGTCCTCGTCGAGCCGGGCATCAAGACCGGTGTACCGATCCTGATGGACAACCCGAAGGAGGTCGGCGCGGACCGCATCATCAACGCGGTCGCGGCGGTCGATCTCTACGGCGGCCCGGCGATCGTGGTCGACTTCGGCACGGCGACCACTTTCGACGCGGTCAGCACACGCGGGGAGTACGCGGGCGGTGTGATCGCCCCGGGCATCGAGATCTCCGTCGAGGCGCTCGGCGTGAAGGGGGCCCAGCTCCGCAAGATCGAGCTGGCCCGCCCGCGCAGCGTGATCGGCAAGAACACGGTCGAGGCGATGCAGTCGGGCATCGTCTACGGCTTCGCCGGCCAGGTCGACGGAGTGGTCCGCCGGATGAAGGGGGAACTGGCCGACGACCCGGACGAGGTCACTGTGATCGCGACCGGCGGCCTGGCGCCGATGGTGCTCGGCGAGGCGTCGGAGATCGACGAGCACGAGCCGTGGCTGACGCTGATCGGTCTGCGCCTGGTCTACGAGCGGAACGTCTCGCGCATGTAGACCGCGCTCGCCCTTTCCTGTCGAGCCGCCCTGCGACGGCGCGCCCGAGCGGGACGAATAAGCCGATTTTGTCCATTTCGGACGTAATGTTGGGCCATGCCCACGCCATACGGATCCCGCGGCGGCATGGCCTTCAGCGCAGACGAGCTGCGTGTGCTCCGACGCGCCCTCGCCGTTGCCCTCCATCCCGTCCCACTCGCCGAGGAGGACATCCAGGCCTGTCTGCGCCTGGCCGACTCCGTGGACGAGGCCGCACGCGAGGCCGGGCGGCTGAGGGCCTTTCTCCTCGCCGACCTCGGTCGCTACCGCAACGCTCTCCCCGGGGCCGCAGGGAGCTATCTGGAGCTGCTCCAGGACGCCCTGGCCGCCGGCTACGACCCCCGTCCGGAGGATCTCGCGGCGCTGCGCTCCCTGCGCGGCAATCCCGTCGGCGTCGCCGTGCTGCAGCGCTGCCAGGCTCTCGCCGAGCAGTCCGTGAGGGCCCGGCTGGCCGGCTGTACCGCTCCCGCCCCGCGCAGGCGGCTGCTCGCGCTCCCCGGCGGGCGCGCGGCGGACGAGCCCAAGCCGCAGCCCAAGACGCCGGAACCGAAGAAGCCGCAGCCCGCGGCGCCCAAACCGTCGGAGCGGCCGGTACCCAAGCCGTCCGAGGCGTTCCCGCCCCGCCGCCGCCCCGTGCCCCCGCCGGAGGAGCGCGCGGCCGGATAGCTACCCTGGTGCCATGGACTACGTATCCGCGCTGCTGCCTCCCGTGGTGATGGCCGTCTTCTTCACCGTCCTGGTCGTGACGATCGTCAAGAGCCAGGGCGGCCCGAACAAGGCCAAGGAGGACGCGATCGTGGACGCCGCGCTCGCCCGCGCGGAGTCGACGCGCCAGGCCGGCCCGGCCGACTGAACCACCCGCGCGCGAGAACCTGCGCGCACCCGAGGACGTACGGCAGACCTTCAGCCGTACGTCCTTTTTGTTACGTCATAACCGCCCATTACGGCATCTCCCGCTATGGTGTCGATGTGCCCCGCCAATTGGGAGAGCTGGAAGACGCCGTCATGACACGCGTCTGGCAATGGAACCGGCCGGTCACCGTCCGGGAAGTCCTCGAAGACCTTCAGCAGGAACGGTCCATCGCCTACACCACCGTCATGACCGTAATGGACAATCTCCATCAGAAGGGCTGGGTCCGCAGGGAAGTCGAGGGCCGCGCCTATCGATATACGGCGGTCTCCACTCGCGCCGCCTACTCCGCCGCACTCATGAACGAAGCGTGGTCGAGGAGTGACAACCCCGCGGCCGCTCTGGTCGCCTTCTTCGGCATGATGTCGCCCGCCCAGCGCGAGGCGTTGCAAGCCGCCGTCCGCATCGTCGAGGGCGACGAGCCCGCCGAGGGCGGGACAACGCCGGGGCGATAGCGTCAAGGCATGCCTTATGCCGCAGCAAATGCCATCACCGTCCGGCGGGCCAGGACCAGCGATGTCCCCGCGGTCCGCCGACTCGTGGATCCGTACGTGAGTGAAGGCATCCTGCTCGACAAAGCGACGGTCACCCTTTACGAAGCCATCCAGGAGTTCTGGGTCGCGGAACGCGACGAGGACGCAGCCGTCGTCGGCTGCGGCGCACTCCATGTCATGTGGGAAGACCTTGCGGAAGTCCGCACGCTTGCTGTCGACCCGCTCTTCAAGGGCGCCGGCATCGGACATCAGGTGCTCGACAAGCTGGTGCACACGGCGCGCTGGCTCGGGGTGCGGAAGGTTTTCTGTCTCACCTTCGAAGTGGACTTCTTCGGCAAGCACGGCTTCGTCGAGATCGGGGAGACGCCGGTCGACGGAGATGTCTACAGCGAGCTGCTGCGTTCCTATGACGAGGGTGTCGCCGAGTTCCTCGGTCTCGAACGAGTCAAGCCGAACACCTTGGGCAACAGCCGCATGCTTCTGCACCTGTGATCACCACCGAAGACGGAACCCTATGTCCGAATCGCGTATGTTTCCCGCGTTCTTGAGGTTGTGAACCTCTCCCAAGGGTTTGTGTTTTCCAAGGAAAAGCGGTTTCCTTTCCGCGTACTGCATTTTCGATGAAAGGAAATCCGGTGGCACAGAAGGTTCAGGTCCTTCTTGTCGACGACCTCGACGGTGGCGAGGCCGACGAGACCGTGACGTTTGCGTTGGACGGCAAGACCTATGAGATCGACCTCACCACCGCCAATGCGGACAAGCTCCGCGGTCTGCTGGAGCCGTACGCGAAGAACGGCCGCCGCACCGGCGGACGCGCCGCGTCCGGACGCGGCAAGGGCCGTGCAGCCGCGAGCGGCAACAAGGACACCGCGGAAATCCGCGCCTGGGCCAAGGCGAACGGCTACGAGGTCAACGACCGCGGCCGTGTGCCCGCCACGGTGCGCGAGGCCTACGAGAAGGCCAATGGCTGAGTAATCGGCCGAGTATTCACCCGCCGCGTTTTAGAGCGCAGCAAACGGGCCCGATGGCACTCCGTCGCCACCGTGTCCAGGAGCCGGACGAGATCGGGGCCGCCGCCCCGGCCGCTCCGCGCGCCGAGCCCGATGGGGGCCAGCGCCGGAAGCGTCTGCTCCACCTCGCGACCCGGCACGGGGGGCCGCAGCCACACGGCGGCCCCCCGCGAGCCGGGCCATCCGGGCGGCGGCGGGGCGGTCATCCGTCCTCCCGCTCCGAGGGCGGTCAGCCCCAGGGCGACACCGCCCCACTCGAGCCAGTCGAGCAGCCCGGGCAGCTCCTCCGCGCTCCCCGCTGCCACCAGGAGCCGCATCCGGTCCCCCATCAGGGCCACGGGGGCCTGCAGCTCCGTACGGCGCAGCACGGCCGCGCCGGCGTCGGCAGGCAGCTCCCACACGTCGAAACGGATCCCGGTCAGCAGCTGTACGGGGGAGCAGTCCGCCACGGCCCAGCCGAGCCGGTTCTCGTACCACTGCGCGGTGCCGTCGTCGAAGGGCATGCGGGGGAGCGGGACGCCGAGAGCCATACTCCGGGAACTCCCGATCCGCCCCGATGGTTACGCATGGTGCGCGGGCGATTGCACAGCGCGTTCGCTTCGGGGGCGTTCGGGCGCATGAGCAGGTGCAAGGTTGTTCGCCCGTAGCTGAGGGGAACCGGTGCGCGCCGCATGGAGTGTCAGTGCTTACGGGTAAGACATTCCTAGTGGGAAGGGGCGACACGCTTGCCGGGACGTCTCACGTTCGCCATCGGCGTAGTGATGGTGAGGGTAAGTGCCTGGCCTGCGGGAACATCGTCTCGCACCATCGGGTTGGAGCAGTTGTCGGCGTTCAGGGGTCAGGAGGCCACATACGGGTGTCGGCAGTTGGAATGAGCGGTCCCCGCTTGCGGGACTAAGCTGCGGAAGGACAGGGAGGGGACCGACCCCTTACTGCCTGACCGCTCTGAGGAGCGATTAACGATGTTCGAGAGGTTCACCGACCGCGCGCGGCGGGTTGTCGTCCTGGCTCAGGAAGAAGCCCGGATGCTCAACCACAACTACATCGGCACCGAGCACATCCTCCTGGGCCTTATCCACGAGGGTGAGGGTGTCGCCGCTAAGGCCCTGGAGAGCCTCGGGATTTCGCTCGAGGCGGTCCGCCAGCAGGTGGAGGAGATCATCGGGCAGGGGCAGCAGGCCCCGTCCGGGCACATCCCCTTCACGCCCCGTGCCAAGAAGGTCCTGGAGCTGTCGCTCCGCGAGGCTCTTCAGCTGGGCCACAACTACATCGGCACCGAGCACATCCTGCTCGGCCTGATCCGCGAGGGCGAGGGCGTCGCCGCCCAGGTCCTCGTGAAGCTGGGCGCCGATCTCAACCGGGTGCGGCAGCAGGTCATCCAGCTGCTCTCCGGTTACCAGGGCAAGGAGGCCGCCACGGCAGGCGGCCCGGCCGAGGGCACCCCCTCGACCTCCCTCGTTCTCGACCAGTTCGGCCGGAACCTCACCCAGGCCGCTCGTGAGTCCAAGCTCGACCCGGTCATCGGGCGCGAGAAGGAGATCGAGCGGGTCATGCAGGTGCTGTCCCGCCGTACCAAGAACAACCCGGTGCTCATCGGCGAGCCCGGCGTCGGCAAGACGGCGGTCGTCGAGGGCCTGGCGCAGGCCATCGTCAAGGGCGAGGTGCCCGAGACCCTCAAGGACAAGCACCTCTACACCCTGGACCTGGGCGCGCTGGTCGCCGGCTCCCGCTACCGCGGTGACTTCGAGGAGCGCCTGAAGAAGGTTCTCAAGGAGATCCGCACCCGCGGTGACATCATCCTGTTCATCGACGAGCTCCACACCCTGGTGGGTGCGGGTGCCGCCGAGGGCGCGATCGACGCCGCGAGCATCCTGAAGCCGATGCTGGCGCGAGGTGAGCTGCAGACCATCGGCGCCACCACGCTGGACGAGTACCGCAAGCACCTGGAGAAGGACGCGGCCCTCGAGCGCCGCTTCCAGCCCATCCAGGTCGCGGAGCCGTCCCTGCCGCACACCATCGAGATCCTCAAGGGTCTGCGCGACCGCTACGAGGCCCACCACCGTGTCTCCATCACGGACGAGGCCCTCGTCCAGGCCGCGACGCTGGCGGACAGGTACATCTCGGACCGCTTCCTGCCGGACAAGGCGATCGACCTGATCGACGAGGCCGGCTCCCGGATGCGCATCCGCCGGATGACCGCGCCGCCGGACCTCCGCGAGTTCGACGAGAAGATCGCCGGAGTGCGCCGCGACAAGGAGTCCGCGATCGACTCCCAGGACTTCGAGAAGGCAGCTTCCCTCCGCGACAAGGAGAAGCAGCTGCTCGCCGCGAAGGCCAAGCGCGAGAAGGAATGGAAGGCCGGCGACATGGACGTCGTCGCCGAGGTCGACGGCGAGCTCATCGCCGAGGTCCTCGCCACGGCGACCGGCATTCCCGTCTTCAAGCTGACCGAGGAGGAGTCCTCGCGTCTGCTGCGCATGGAGGACGAGCTGCACAAGCGCGTCATCGGGCAGAAGGACGCCATCAAGGCCCTCTCGCAGGCGATCCGCCGTACGCGAGCCGGTCTGAAGGACCCCAAGCGCCCGGGTGGCTCGTTCATCTTCGCCGGCCCGTCCGGTGTCGGTAAGACCGAGCTCTCCAAGACGCTCGCCGAATTCCTCTTCGGCGACGAGGACGCGCTGATCTCCCTCGACATGTCGGAGTTCAGCGAGAAGCACACGGTTTCCCGTCTCTTCGGTTCGCCCCCCGGATACGTGGGTTACGAAGAAGGCGGCCAGCTCACCGAGAAGGTGCGCCGGAAGCCGTTCTCCGTCGTCCTCTTCGACGAGGTCGAGAAGGCCCACCCCGATATCTTCAATTCCCTTCTGCAGATCCTGGAGGACGGTCGGCTGACCGACTCCCAGGGCCGCGTCGTGGACTTCAAGAACACGGTCATCATCATGACGACCAACCTCGGGACCCGGGACATCTCGAAGGGATTCAACCTGGGCTTTGCCGCGCAGGGCGACACCAAGTCGAACTACGAGCGGATGAAGACCAAGGTCAACGAAGAGCTGAAGCAGCACTTCCGGCCCGAGTTCCTCAACCGTGTCGACGACACGGTGGTCTTCCACCAGCTGACCGAGGAAGACATCATCCAGATCGTCGACCTCATGGTCGCCAAGGTGGATGAGCGCCTGAAGGACCGCGACATGGGCCTGGAGCTGAGCCCCCCGGCCAAGTCGCTGCTCGCGAAGAAGGGCTACGACCCCGTTCTGGGCGCCCGGCCGCTGCGCCGGACGATCCAGCGCGAGATCGAGGACATCCTCTCCGAGAAGATCCTCTTCGGTGAGCTGCGCCCCGGTCACATCGTGGTCGTGGACACCGAGGGCGAGGGTGAGGAGAAGAAGTTCACCTTCCGCGGCGAGGAGAAGTCGGCTCTGCCCGACGTCCCGCCGATCGAGCAGGCGGCCGGCGGCGCCGGACCGAACCTGTCGAAGGACGCGTGAGCGTTCCGCGTGTCTGAAGGGGCTGCCCCGGACCTGACGGTCCGGGGCAGCCCCTTTTTGCGTGTCCGGGTTCAGCAGAACTTCGGCTTCTGCCAGGAGCATTCGAGCTCCGCCGAGCCGTCCGAGGCGCGCCTGGGGTCGGGCCGTACGGTTGCCACCGCACCTGCCTCCGTGTCCGATGTCGCCAGCGTCACCGCGATCGCGTCCTCGATGCTCTTCACGGAGGACGCGAGGTGGTTGTTGAGCACGATGCTGAAGACGAGTTCCCGTCCGGCCTTGTCCGTGACGTAGCCCGACAGCGCCGAGGCACCCGTCAACGACCCTGTCTTCGCACGGACGTTGAGTGCCGCGGGTGTGCCGCACATACGGGTGCGCAGGGTGCCGCCCGTGAGCCGGTCGGGGTGGCAGGCGACCGGGAGGGACGCGTACCAGTCGGGGTACCAGGGCGCGTCCCGAACGGACAGCAGCAGGGTGGTCAGTTGCTCCGCCGGGAAGAGGTTCATCCGGGACAGGCCCGAGCCGTCGACGTGGCGGAGGGTGGCCGTGCCGACGCCTTCCTTCTTGAGGTAGCCGTCGATCGCCGTCAGTCCCGCCGCCCAGGTGCCGTGGCCGGCCGCCTGGAGGCCCATGGCCTTGGTGAGCGTCTCCGCGTGCATGTTGTTGGAGAGCTTCATGAAGGGAACCACCAACTCCCGCAGGGGCATGGAGTCGTGGGCGGCGAGCGGTTTCGCGTCGGGCGGGGTCGCGCGGCCGAGGCGGGGTCTGCCGTCGACCCGTACGCCGTGGCGGGTGAGAGCGTCGGAGAACACCGAGGCCGCGTAGCCGGTGGGCTCCCAGACCGTCACCCATTCCTTGGTGGCGTTCGCGCCGATCGGGATGGTGCCGCTGATGGTGATCGTGTCGGTGGCGTGCTGCCGTTCGACGGCGAGCGTGTCGCTCTGCCCCGCCGGGACGGTGCTGCCGCGGTTGTCGATGCGCACGTAGTCCGTCTGCGGCGTCACTTTCACCTGGGGGCGGTCGCCCGGCTTCGATCCGGGCAGGGCCTCGACGATGACCGTGCCGGAGTCGTAGTCGGTGTCGGGGGCGACGGTGAGCGGTGAGATCTGTGCCGAGTAGTACGAGGACTCGTCGTCAGCCGCCCAGGAGCGGCCGAGGCGCTGTGTGTCGAAGCGGGTGTCGTCGGCGACGAGGCGCCCGGTGACCCGCTTGATGCCCGTCGCGGCGAGTTCCGCGGCGAGCCGGTCGTAGTCCTCGGCGAGCGTGGTGGGGTCGCCGCCGCCGCGCAGATACAGGTCGCCGCGGAGGGTGGAGCCGTGCCGGCGGCCGGTGGAGAGCACATCGGTGCGGAAGCGGTGGCCGGGCCCGAGTAAGGCCATCGCGGCCGCGGAGGTGGCGAGCTTGGTGTTGGAGGCGGGCATCAGGCGGTCCGTGCCGGAGCGCTGGTAGAGCCGCTCACCGGTGCGGGCGTCGGCGATCACCACGCTCGCGGCCCCGCCGTCCAGCCGGGCGTCGGCGAGGATCTTGTCGACAGCCCCCTTGAGGCCGTCGTCCGAGGGCCCGGCCCCGGCGGGTGTGCTCAGGGAGAGGGCGGACGCGAGGAGGCAGGTGAGCCCGATGACGACGGGCCTGATCCGGCCGTAGCGCTGTCCGCGGCGGTTCGAGCGAATCACGGGTCTACTCATGGCACAGGAGCATCCCGGAGGGCGGCGGTCACGGGAAGGACGCACGACGGGTCTGTGACCCCCGCCTCAGAAGGGGCAATTCGGGCTAATAGGGCATCTCCTGCTTGGGTGTTGGTGTGGCCTGGGCAACATCCAGGGGCCCCTTTCGGGCCCCTGCTGGTGACAAGGCGCACAGGCCCGTCGGGGCCTACTAGCTGGAATAGGAGCGCTGTTCGGCCCCCGGTGGAGGGTCACGCCCCGGGGTGCGGCGGGGGCGGAGGCGCCTTGCTGGAGGTGCGGCGGGTATCCGGGGCCGATACGGCGCCTGCCCCGCCGGTACGAGGGGCTAAACCTCTCTCATAACGGATATTTCTGATGCTCTCCGTCAGAGCTCGCGATCCTTCTCAGAAGGTGTCAAGGGTTTGATTCCAGGCGCCTTGGCTACGACGCAATGTCGTAGATGGGGGGTTTGAGCCCCGATGGGGCCTTCGGTTACCAATGTGGAGCCAGCCCGGTGCGAGAGCGCCGGGTCCATTCATGTCCCGGAGGTTCACCCGTATGTCGAAGCGCGTCATCAACCACCGTCTCCGCCCGTCCGTGCTCCGTAACCGTGGTGCCGTCGTGGCTGCCGGACTCGGCGCCGTGATGGTCGTCGGGGCCGGTGCCGGTGTCGCCTCCGCAGATGCGGGCAAGGCTGCGGTTGCGGACCCGGCCACCGCCGTTGCGGCTCAGGCCGACGCCCAGGCGAAGGCCGCCGCGAACGCGAAGCTCAAGGCCGCTGCCGCGAAGGCTGCCAAGGCCAAGGCCGCCAAGAAGAAGGCCGTCGCCTGGGTCAAGCCGGTCGGCAAGTACACCCTGAGCGCCAGCTTCAACCAGGGCGGCGCCATGTGGTCCCACAAGCACTCCGGCCAGGACTTCGCCGTCCCGGTCGGCACCACCGTCAAGGCCACGCACACCGGCACCGTCGTGAAGGCCGGCCCCTACGGCGGCGGCGACGGTTCCGCGTACGGCAACGCCATCGTGATCAAGCACTCCAACGGCAAGTACTCGCAGTACGCGCACCTGTCGAAGATCAACGTCGGCGTCGGCTCGCACGTCAAGACCGGCCAGGCCATCGCCAAGTCCGGCAACACCGGCAACTCGTCCGGCCCGCACCTGCACTTCGAGATCCGTACGACCCCGAACTACGGCTCGGCGCTCAACCCGGCGTCCTTCCTGCGTGGCCTCGGCGTCAGCATCTGACCCGCACCGCGTGACACGTCATCCGGTGACGTGATGGGCCTGGCTCACCAGATCGATGGCGACCTCGAGGACAGCTTCCCGCTTGTCCTCGGGGTCGCCTTCGAGGTTCTGCAGGAAGAACATCCCCGCGTGCATGGTGAAGAGCGCGCTGGCGCAGCGGACCTGGTCGACCATCGGCGCGTCATCCACCTTGATCAGATCCATCATCGTGATCATGCGCTGCTTGAAGGTCTCGCCGATGCTCAGCTCGCGCACCGTCGCCTGGTTCTCCTGCATGAAGCGGAAGAGCGGAGCGGCGTTGGTCAGGGCCTGGCTGTAGCGGCGCAGCAGTTCCTTCTTGGTCTCCAGCGTCTCCGGCTCGGCCTGCGCCCACTCGATCAGCTCGTCCATCGGCCTCGTCAGGTCCTGGAAGAGGCTGATGATGATGTCTTCCTTGGTCTTGAAGTGGTAGTAGAGCGCGGCCTTGGTGACGTCGAGGTGCTCGGCGATCTCGCGCAGTGACGTCTTCTCGTAGCCCTGCTGGGCGAAGAGCTCGAGGGCCACGTCCTGGATGAGCTGGCGTGTATTGCCTCTGGCCATGGTCTTCTCCCAAGAGCTCTTTAACTTACTTGACGCCCGGCTAGTCAGGGTCTAGCTTCCCAGTGTAGTCAACTAGCCGGGCGGCAAGTAAGTGCCAGGGGGGCAGGGTTCATGGACACCACGAAGCAGGACATACCAGAGAAGGAACCACGCGAGCGCAGCGTGCGGGTCGTCATCCTGGCGCTGATGATCGCGATGCTGCTGGCCATGCTCGACAACATGATCGTCGGCACCGCGATGCCGACCATCGTCGGCGAGCTCGGCGGTCTGGAGCACCTGTCGTGGGTGGTCACCGCCTACACCCTGGCGACCGCGGCCTCCACCCCGATCTGGGGCAAGCTCGGTGACCTGTTCGGACGCAAGTCCACCTTCCTCACCTCGATCGTGATCTTCCTGATCGGCTCGGCGCTCAGCGGCATGGCCCAGGACATGGGCCAGCTCATCGGCTTCCGTGCCGTGCAGGGCTTGGGCGCCGGCGGTCTGATGGTCGGCGTCATGGCGATCATCGGAGACCTGGTGCCCCCGCGGGAGCGCGGCAAGTACCAGGGCATGATGGCCGGCGTCATGGCCGTCGCGATGATCGGCGGACCGCTGGTCGGCGGTACCATCACGGACCACCTCGGCTGGCGCTGGTCCTTCTACATCAACCTGCCGCTCGGCGCCGTCGCGCTGGCCATGGTCACCGCGGTGCTCCACCTGCCGAAGCGCGAGCGCACCAAGCCGAAGATCGACTACCTGGGTGCCGCGCTGCTGACCGTCGGCATCACCTCGATCGTGCTGGTCACGACCTGGGGCGGTACGGAGTACGCCTGGGGCTCCGCGGTCATCATGGAGCTCATCGCGATCGGTGTGGCGGCGCTCACCGGCTTCTTCTTCGTCGAGACCAGGGCCGCCGAGCCGATCATGCCGCTGCACATCTTCCGCAGCCGCAACTTCAGCCTGATGTCGGTGATCGGCTTCCTCGCCGGGTTCGTCATGTTCGGCGCGGTCCTGTTCCTGCCGCTCTACCAGCAGTCCGTGCAGGGTGCGTCCGCCACCAACTCCGGTCTGCTGCTCCTGCCCATGCTGATGGCGATGCTGGTCGTCTCGATGATCGCGGGCCGGGTGACGACCAACACCGGCCGGTACCGCATCTTCCCGATCGCCGGCTCCGCCCTGATGGTGCTGGGCCTGTACCTGCTCGGACAGATGGACACCGAGACCTCGCGGCTCACGTCCGGGATCTACATGGCCGTCCTCGGCGCCGGTATGGGCTTCCTGATGCAGATCACGATGCTGGTCGCGCAGAACAGCGTCGACATGAAGGACATGGGCGTCGCGTCCTCCGCGACCACCCTGTTCCGTACGCTCGGCAGCTCCTTCGGCGTCGCGATCATGGGTGCCCTGTTCACCAGCCGGGTGCAGGATCAGATGACCGAGCGCGTCGGCCCCGGAGTCACCGACCGCTCCGCGCAGCTGGACGCCGCAAGCCTGGCCAAGCTGCCGGACACGGTCCGTGAGGCGTACGAGTACGCGGTGTCGTCCGGCACGCACGCGGCGTTCGTGCTCGGCTCCGCGGTGGCGGCAATCGGCTTCGTCGCCTCCTTCTTCGTCAAGGAGGTGCCGCTGCGCGGCGCCCCCACGCAGGCCCCGGCACCGCAGGACGACAAGGTCGCGGAGGCCGTCTGACCCCGACAGCCGCCCCCGCCCACGGCCCCCGGTGCACGCCGGGGGCCGTTGTCAGTGGTGCGTGCCAGCATCGGGTGTGTGAACAGCACCACAGCGGAATCGGCGCGTCTGATCCATGTGCGGCAGCTGCGCCGCGCCAAGGACGCCATGGACCGCGACTGGGCCGAGCCGCTCGACCTGGACGCGGTGGCCGCGCATGCCGGCTACTCGCGCTACCACTTCGTCCGCGCCTTCAAAGCGGTGTACGGACAGACGCCCGGCCAGTATCTGTCCCGCCGGCGCATAGAGCGGGCCGAGGAGCTGCTGCGCTCCGCGAACCTGTCCGTGACCGAGATCTGCACCCTGGTCGGCTTCACCAGCCTGGGCACCTTCTCGGCCCGGTTCAAGAAGCAGACCGGCCTGTCACCCAGCGAGTACCGGGCCCGGCACGTGGGGCGCGGAGCCGCGCTGATACCGGGGTGCTACGCCCTGCTGTGGGCGGGCGGCTTCCCGGGCAGGGACCCGAGGAGCACCGGCCCCGAGCACCCCGGGGAGCTGAGCAATTCTGAAGAAGCCGGCTGACCCGGTCGCTGCCTACGGTGGCAGAGCCAGCAGGAACCACCCCGAGGAGCACCTGATGATCAAGGGTCTTGCCATCTCCACCGTCTGGGTCCTCGACCAGGACCGGGCCAAGGAGTTCTACACCGAGAAGCTCGGCCTCGAAGTGCGCACGGACATGACCATGGGCGACGGCGGGATGCGCTGGCTCACCGTCGGCGCCAAGGACCAGCCGGACGTGGAGCTGACGCTGATGGTCCCCGACGCGTCCTCGATGGACCCGGAAGCGGCCGAGGCGATGAAGACGCTGGTGTCCAAGGGGGTCATGGGCGCCGGAGTGCTGGCCACCGACGACATCCACGGGGACTACGAGAAGCTCAAGGCGCGTGGCGTGGAGTTCCTGCAGCCGCCGCAGGAGCGCCCGTACGGCACCGAGGCGATCCTCCGCGACGACTCGGGCAACTGGTACTCCTTCACCCAGCGCCGCGAGGGCGCCCTCGACTTCGACAAGGACTGGTCCGGTTAGGACCGTCTGCCGGGACGGACGGGACGGGACGGGGCTGGGGGTCAGGTGCCGACCGGCATCATCGGGAAGCTGCCGGTGTTCGTCGGCGCGTGCTCCGGAAGCCACAGCACCGCGATCGCGCCACCGGACTGGCCGAGCGGCGTCGCGCCCCCGGGGGCGGCGTTGCGGAAGGTGAGCCGGGCGCCGAGGACGCGCGCCTGGCCCGCCGCGATGGTCAGGCCCAGGCCGTGACCCGTCCCCGCCCGGTCGCTCGCGCCCGTGCGGAAGCGGCTGGGGCCTTCCCGCAGCAGCGCCTCGGGGAAACCGGGCCCGTGGTCGCGCACCCGTACGACCCTGCCCTCGACGGTGACCTCGATCGGCGGCTTGCCGTACTTGGCGGCATTGGTCAGCAGGTTGAGCAGGATGCGCTCGAGCCGCCGTGGATCGGTGCTGACCCACGACTCGTGCACCACCCGCACGACCACATCCGGGTTGAGCGCGGCGATCCGCCGGCCGACGAACTCGCCGAGCGCGATCTCCTGCAGCTCGGCCCGTTCCGACGCGCTGTCCAGCCTGGCGACTTCGAGCACGTCCTCGACGAGCGTCCGCATGGCCTGGGCCCGGTCCCGTACGAGCTCGCTCGGCCGGCCCGGGGGCAGCAGCTCGGCGGCGGTCAGCAGCCCGGTCACGGGGGTGCGCAGCTCGTGCGCGATGTCGGCGGTGACCCGGCGTTCGGCCTCGATGCGCGCGTTGAGCGCGTCGGTGAGCGCGTCGACGGCCCGGGCGAGATCGTCGGTCTCGTCGCGTACGACACCGCCGATCGCGTCCCGGACGCGTACATCCGTGTTGCCCTGCGCGACGGTCGCGGCGGCCGAAGCCGCCTTGCGCAGGCGGCGCGACAGCTGCCCGCCGATCAGGACGCCGAGGGCGCAGCCTCCGAAGACCACCGAGACCGAGCCGATGATCAGTGCCCGGTCGAGGTCCTTCATCACGGTGGCGCTGCGGCCGGCGAAGGTGCTGTGCAGGGAGAGCACATCCCCGTTGGACAGCGGGACGGCCGCCCAGATCTCGGGCGGCCCCTTGTGGTGGTCCTGCACATAGCTGCCGCGCCGCTTCTCGCGCAGCAGGTTCTGCAGCGATCTGGGCAGCGCCGGATCGTTGACCTTGGTGTTGAAGCGCGGGTCCTTGTTCTTGGACGTCTCGTACCAGCGCTGAGCGAGCAGGACGCGGTCCATCTGCACATCGCGCGCGTTGTCCAGCATCGAGACCCGGGCCGCGTTGTGCACGACAAGACTCAGCGCCACCGCGATCAGCGCACCGACGGCGGCGATGGCGATGCTGATCTTCCAGCGCACACCGGTGCGGAGGGCGAGCCGCCTCATGCCTTGAGCTTGTAGCCGAAGCCGCGGACCGTTTCGATCCGGTCCTGACCGATCTTGGTGCGCAGCCGCTGGACGTGGACGTCCACGACGCGGGTGTCGCCGCCCCAGCCGTAGTCCCACACCCGCTCCAGCAGTTTGTCGCGGGAGAGCACCGTGCCCGGCGCGGAGGAGAACTCCAGCAGCAGCCGCATCTCGGTGGGCGTCAGCCCCACCGGCTCGCCCGCCTTGCGCACCTCCATGCCCTCCGTGTCGATCTCCAGATCACCGAAGGTCAGCAGCGCGCCCTGGGCGTCCGGTCCGTCGGATGCGGACTCGCCCGCCGCGCCGCCGGCGTGGCCGAAGCGCCGGAGCACCGCACGGATGCGGGCGACCAGCACGGCACCGTCGAACGGCTTGGTGACGTAGTCGTCGGCCCCTGCCTCCAGGCCCAGCACCACATCGATCGAGTCGGCACGCGCCGACAGCATGATGACGGGCACGGTCGACTCGTCCCGGATGCGCCGGCACAGGCTCACCCCGTCGAGCCCCGGCACCATCACATCGAGCAGCGCGATGTCCGGCCGGTTCGCCCGGAACGCCTCGAGACCCAGCAGTCCGTCGGGCATCGCGGTGACCATGAAGCCGTCGCGCTCCAGAGCCAGCTGGGTCGCCTCACGGATGACGTCGTCGTCCTCGACGAACAGGACATGGGTGTCGGCCATCCACTGCTCTCAGTTCTCGTTCGGTTGCGGCGCCTCGGTGGCGACCGTGTCGCCCTCGCCCACCGCTCTGCTGAATTCGTTGCGTACCCAGTAGAGCTGGGTGAACTTGCCGCTTGTCCAGTGCCACGTCGTGACTTCCTCGCCGGACGGCTGGGCAACCGGGTCCTTCTCGGCGTACACCTGCTTGGTCACCACCAGGTCGCCCCGGTCGATCGCGGAGTACACCGCGGGCTCCTCGGCCGCGAAGACATTCTCGTAGTCGTCGCCGCTGGCGCGGTACACGTAGGTGCCGAGGCCGACCGCGTCGCCGCACGTCATCACATTGACGACCACATCGGGTGTCGTGCCGCCGGTCAGATTCCCGTAGGAGGTGTCCACGGGGTACGCGTCGCGGCCGCACGGCTTGAGATCGGCCTTGACCCGTTCGCTGACCTTGGGGTCGTTCTTGATCAGCTCCACGGCGTCCACGGTCTCCGTGGCCTGTGCCGCGCCGCTCTCCGTGACGGCCGGTGAGGGTGTGGACTTGGCCACGGCGTCGGCGTGCGCCGGCCCCTCGTCCTGCACACCCGTACCGCCGCTGGAGCAGGCGACGGTGAACAGGCCGACGGCGGCGAGCCCGGCAATCGCCGTGCCGCTCGCCGCCATTGATGCCCTGCCGCGTCTGATCCTCAGGCCGCGCAACGCTCCTGCCCCCGTCCTCCCCCGTTGCCCTGAGGGCAAGGGAGGTGTCCCACGTGCTCGTCCTGGTGGGCCTCGGCGCCCTTCACGGCGCGCGC
Organism: uncultured Actinomycetota bacterium; assembly: GCA_963836215.1. GTDB lineage: Bacteria > Actinomycetota > Actinomycetes > Streptomycetales > Streptomycetaceae > Streptomyces. The sequence continues at coordinate 627,966 of CAWIIU010000004.1, read as the reverse complement.
GGCCTCGTCGGCGGCCCTGCTCTCCAGCTCCTGACGGAGCCGGGCCAGTGCCCGGTGCAATGTGCTCTTCACGGTACCCGCCGACATCCCCAGGGCCGCAGCCGTCTCCTCGGTGCTCATCTGCTCCCAGTGTCGCAGCACCACGACGCTGCGCTGCTTGGGAGCCAGCACCTTGAGGACGTCCATCAGCAGGGCACGGTTCGCGCGCTGCTCGCTGCCGTCCTCGACGCTCGCGTCGGGCAGCTGCTCGGTGGGCACTTCCTCGAGCTTGCGGGCCCGCCACCACTCGGTCCGGGTGTTGATCATGACCCGGCGGAGGTAGGCGTCGGCCAGCGACTTGTCGGCGATGCCGTCCCAGCGTCCGTACGTGCGGACCAGAGCGGTCTGCAGCAGGTCCTGGGCGTCGATCGGGTCGGGGACGAGCCGCCGGGCGCTGCGCAGCAGCGCCTCCTGCCGCGTACGTACGTACTCTTCGAATTCGAGCACCTCGCCGTGCGCCATTCCAACCGCCTCCGTCCCCGTGACAAGCCATGCGTTCTGTTACGCCTCAGAAGCTACGGAGCTGTTGTCACGGGCCTGTGCGGAGCAGCCGTCGGAGGGCGCACGGCCATCCATCGGTTGTGTAACAGCGGATGTTTCAGGTGCGGTTCGGGTGGGAAACGTCCGGTGCCAGGTCAGGCCGGCAGCCGGTAGGTACCGCCGTCCAGCGGCTCGACGAGGCCGTCCGCGACCAGTCCGTCCAGTGCACGCGCCCGCTGCACCGGGTCGTGCCAGACCGCGTCGAGCGCCGACTGGGGCACCGGATCCGTGGCCTCGCGCAGGACGGCGAGGAGTTTGCCGCGCACCTGCCGGTCCGTGCCCGCGTACGTCTGGCCGCGGCGGGCCGCGCCCTGATGCGCCGGCTTGCCGGCCAGCCGCCAGGCGCACCGGCCGGCGATCGGGCACCGCGCGCAGTCCTCGTTCCGCGCGGTGCAGACCAGGGCGCCCAACTCCATCGAAGCAGCCGCCCAGCGGGCCGCCGTCCCCTCGTCGTCAGGGAGAAGCGCACGCGCCAGCTTGCGCTCGGCCGCGGTCGTCGCGGTCGGCGGGTACTGGATGCCGGTAGCAGCCCGTGCGAAGACCCGCCGCACATTGGTGTCGAGCACCGCATGCCGCTGCCCGTACGCGAAGGAGGCCACGGCGGCCGCCGTGTACTCCCCGATCCCCGGCAGCGAGAGCAACTGCCCGTGCTCCTTGGGTACGTCGCCGCCGTGCCGCTCCGCTATCGCCAGCGCCGCTCCGTGCAGGCGCAGCGCACGCCGCGGGTAGCCGAGCCGGCCCCAGGCCCGTACGGCTTCGCCGGGAGCCTCGGCGGCCAGGTCGGCGGGCCGCGGCCAGCGGGCCAGCCACTGCTCGTACACCGGGAGCACCCGGCTGACCGGGGTCTGCTGCAGCATGAACTCGCTGACCATCACGCCCCAGGCGCCCGCTGCGGGGCGTCGCCAGGGCAGATCGCGGGCGTGCTCGTCGAACCAGGCGATGACGGGGTCGTGGAGGGACGTCGTATCGGCGAGGGCTGGGTCTGTGCTGGTGTCAGTCATGGCACTCCGATCCTGGCACGTCCGAGGGCCCGGACGGTGCATCCGCCCCGCTCCGGGAAGCACGAGCCCCGGCCGCGTACGGAGGGGAGATCCGGCCCACCGTGATGATGATCAGCAGAACTTGGGAATCAGGCGGCGGGTGGGACAGGAGTTGGCCCGGATCTCTCGTAGAGTTTGATTCGTGGGATCACTGCGCAATCCGATCGGGCCGCTCCCCTCCTCCATCTACTGGCGCCGGAGGGCAGTCGCGCTGTCGTTGATCGCGCTGCTCGTGGTGCTCGTCGTCTGGGCCGTCACATCCGGCGGAGGGGGCGGAGGCAAGGACGACGGCGCCAACGGCGGTCCCTCGCCCGCCACTTCGATCACGCCCGGACCCACGTCGTCGGGCCCCGCGATCAGCGAACAGCCGGGCGGACGCGACACCGGCGGCACCGGCTCGGCCAACGGCGGTTCCGGCAGCGGCGGTTCTGACGCGGGAGCGGACGGCGGCTCCGGCAGTGCGGGCGCCGACGGCGGGGCGAACGGCTCGGCGGGCGCGGGCGGTGCGGCCGCGGGCGGTGCCGGTACGGCCGGTTCGGCCGGTCAGCAGGTGCCCGCCGGTTCGAGTCTGCCCAACTGCGCACCCAGTGCACTGAAGTTGACCCTGCGCAGCCTCAAGGTCTCGTACGCGCCGGGGGAGAAGCCGACCTTCCAGCTCGTCGCCTCCAACACCTCGTCGGTCACGTGCAAGGCGGACTTCGGGCCCAAGGCTGCCGTGCTCACGGTCTCCGACGACAGCGACGAGGAGGTGTGGTCGTCGAAGGACTGCCCGCGCGCGGCGGCGAGTCTGCTGCTGCGGGTGCCGGCGGGACAGACGATCACACACACCGTGCCGTGGGACCGCAGGCAGAGCGAACCGCAGTGCGCCACGCCGCCCGCGGGGGCGGTGCCCACGGGCACGTACCTGGTGGAGGCGCAGTTCCCGGGCGTCAAGGTGCTGCCGGCGTCGTTCCGGCTGGAGAAGGACTGAGGGACGGCCCACCGGAAGGCGGGCCCGGTCGTCCCTTCGGGAGACGGGACCGGACGCAACGTGTCCGGCGCATCCCGGAGCAGCACCCGGAGCACCGAGTGGAGGTCGTCCGTCAGCGAGCCGACGGTGGCCCGGCGGCTCGCGGAGCTGTCAGACGTACCGCTCGAGGATCGAGGACTCCGCGAGTCGCGAGAGCCCCTCACGCACGCTGCGCGCCCGTGCCTCGCCCACACCGTCGACCGTCTGCAGATCGTCGACGCTGGCGGCCAGCAGCTTCTGCAGCCCGCCGAAGTGCTCCACGAGCCGCTCGATGATGGCGCCGGGCAGCCTCGGCACCTTGGCCAGCAGTCGGTAGCCGCGCGGCGACACCGCGGAGTCCAGGGTCTCGGGCGAGCCGCTGTAGCCCAGCGCCCTTGCCACTATGGGCAGTTCCAGCAGCTCGGTGTGGGTGAGGGAGTCCAGCTCGGACAGGGCCTCGTCCACCGTGCGCGACCGCTTCGCGGTGGGCTCGGGCACATAGTCGCGTACGACCAGCTCGCGCTCGGGCTCCACGCCCGCGATCAACTCGTCGAGCTGCAGGGCGAGCAGCCGGCCGTCGGTGCCCAACTCCACGACGTACTCGGCGATCTCGGTGGCGATCCGGCGCACCATCTCCAGGCGCTGCGCCACGGCCGTGACATCGCGGACCGTCACCAGGTCCTCGATCTCCAGCGCGGAGAGCGTGCCGGCGACCTCGTCGAGGCGGAGCTTGTAGCGCTCGAGCGTCGCGAGGGCCTGGTTGGCGCGGGAGAGGATCGCGGCCGACTCCTCCAGGACGCGGCGCTCACCGTCCACGTACAGCGCGATGAGCCGCATCGACTGGGACACGGAGACGACGGGGAAGCCGCACTGGCGCGAGACCCGGTCCGCCGTGCGGTGACGGGTGCCGGTCTCCTCGGTGGGGATCGACGCGTCCGGGACCAGTTGCACACCGGCCCGGAGGATCTTGCTGATGTCCTTGTCGAGGATGAGCGCACCGTCCAGCTTGCACAGCTCGCGCAGGCGGGTCGCGGTGAATTCGACGTCCAGCACAAAACCGCCGGTACACATCGATTCGACCGTTTTGTCCATGCCGAGGACGATCAGGCCACCGGTGTTGCCGCGGAGGATCCGTTCCAGGCCGTCGCGCAGGGCCTGGCCCGGCGCGACCGCACTCAGGGCGGCGCGGATCAGCGCTTCGTTGCCGGAGCCTCCGCCGGACTTTCCGGGTGCTGCTGCCCGGTCGTTGGCTGCCACTGCACTCCTCCGGCTCGTACGGATGGGCGAGACCAGGGCAAAGTCTACCGGCGCGTGTCGCCGTCCCGTGGGGCCTCCGCACGCTCTTTGCGAGGTGCGGTGACCGGAGCCCCCTCGGAAGCCTTCTGCCGGCCGCGGGGGAGCACCCTCAGAGCGTCTCCTATGTCGGCCACTTCCGTCACCTTCATACCGGGCGGGATCTTGCCCGGATCGGACGGGACGAGGGCGTGGGTGAAGCCCAGGCGGTGTGCCTCGGCCAGCCGGCGCTGCACGCCCGTGACGCGTCTCACCTCGCCCGCGAGCCCGACCTCGCCGATGGCGACCAGATTTTTCGGCAACGGGGTGTCGCTGGCGGCGGAGGCCAGGGCGAGCGCGATCGCCAGGTCCGCGGCGGGCTCGGAGAGCTTCACCCCGCCGACCGTCGCGCTGTAGATGTCGCGCTTGCCGAGGGCGGTGATGCGCCCGCGCTGCTCCAGCACGGCGAGCATCATCGAGACCCGGGAGGTCTCCAGACCCGAAGTGGTGCGCCGGGGGGAGGGGATCTGCGAGTCGACGGTGAGGGCCTGCACCTCGGCGACGAGCGGGCGGCGCCCCTCCAGGGTGACCGTCAGGCAGGTGCCCGGCACGGGCGCGTCCCGGCGGGTGAGGAACAGGCCGGAGGGGTCGGTGAGTCCGGTGATGCCCTCGTCGTGCAGTTCGAAGCAGCCGACTTCGTCCGTCGCTCCGTAGCGGTTCTTGACGCCCCGTACGAGACGCAGGCGCGCGTGCCGGTCGCCCTCGAAGGACAGCACGACGTCCACCAGGTGCTCCAGCAGCCGCGGGCCGGCGATCGCGCCGTCCTTGGTGACATGGCCCACAAGGAGTGTCGCCATCCCGCGCTCCTTGGAGGCGCGGATCAGCGCGCCCGCCACCTCGCGGACCTGAGCCATACCGCCCGGCGCGCCGTCGATCTCCGGGGAGGCCACCGTCTGCACCGAGTCCAGGATCAGCAGCGACGGCTTCACCGCGTCCAAGTGACCGAGAACAGCGGACAGATCGGTCTCCGCCGCCAGATAGAGATGGTCGTGCACGGCCTTGATCCGGTCGGCGCGCAGCCGGACCTGGCTCGCCGACTCCTCACCGGTGACGTAGAGCGTGCGGTGCTCCTCGCTGGCCGCCTTCGCCGCGACGTCCAGCAGCAGCGTCGACTTGCCGACGCCCGGCTCGCCCGCGAGCAGCACGACGGCGCCGGGCACCAGACCGCCCCCGAGGACGCGGTCGAGCTCGGCCACACCGGTGGAACGGGCGGTCGCCTGACGCCCGTCGACCTGGCCGATGGGCAGCGCGGCGGTGGAGACGCGGCCCGCCGCGGTGGTGCGGACAGCAGGTGCTCCGTACTCCTCGACCGTCCCCCAGGCCTGGCACTCGGGGCAGCGGCCGAGCCACTTGGTGGTCGTCCAGCCGCACTCGGTGCAGCGGTAGGACGGCCGGTCCTTCGCGGATTTCGTACGGGCAGCCATACCGCAAACCTAGCGGCCACCACTGACAACCCGGTCATCGCCGCTCTCCGGAGGGCTACTTCACGACCTCGAAGCGCAGATGCGTGATGTCCGACGACTCGCGGGACCACAGCCTGCGCAGCTCGGCCGGGGCGCCGACATGGTCGAACAGCCGCTTGCCGGAGCCGAGCAGAAGCGGGACGAGCATGATGTGGATCTCGTCCAGGAGCCCGGCGGCGAGTGCCTGCTGTGCGACGGCCGCGCCGTGCACGCCCACGGCCCTGCCGTCGGCCGTGGCCTTCGCCCGGTCGATCAGCGACTCGATGCCGTCCGTGACAAAGGTGAACACATCGGGCGCGACGACGTCCTTCGGGTCCGGCTCGTGGTGGGTGAGGACGAAGCAGGGGACCTTGCCGGCCGGACCGCCGTCGTCCCAGCCGCCGTCGCCCTCGCACAGGTCGTACGAGTGCCGGCCCATCGCGATCGCGCCGAGGTTCTGCTGCATGTCGGTGAGCACCTGGGAGTCGGTGTCGTCCATCTCCTCCACCCAGCGGTGCAGACGCTCTCCGCCCACGCCGAGCGGGTGCTCGCGGGTGTCGCCCGGGGCGGCGATGAAACCGTCCAGGGACATGGACATTCCTGAGATCACTTTGCTCATGACAGGTTGACTCCCCTCGGGCGCTGAACTCATCGGAATATTCCAGGATCGGGAGGGATGAATTAACGATTCGTGTCCCCCTTCGAGGGAACTGTTCACCCGTAAGGATTAAAAGTGTTCAAGGGGTACGAAGTGGGTGTGTTCCTGCGCCTACCGTCGCGGCGTGACGAGCAGCAGGCTGGAACCACCCACCCACACCACCGGCGCACACCGGGCGCACCGGCGCGCGACCCGGACCCTCCCGCAACAGCCGCCCGCGCGTTATGAGCCGTACCTCGACGGCCTGTTCACCTACTGCCTGTCCGTGCTCTGCGACCACGACGCGGCGACCGACCTCCTCGGCGAGGTGCTCGCCATCGCCGAGCGGCAGTACGGACGCGGACCGGCGGGTGAGCCGGGGCGCAAGGCCTGGCTGTACGCGCTGGCGCGCTGGGCGTGTCTGCGCCGATTGGCCGAACAGCGGCGCAAGCGGCAGGGGGCGCACACCGGCAGGCCCACCGTCTCCGAGGAGAAACCGCCCCGGATCACGGAGGACGCCGCCGAGCGCCGCACCGCCGAACTGGCCCTGCTGGCCTGGCCCGAGGCGGCCGGCACCTCGCCCGAGCAGCGCGAGGCACTCGAACTCGCCGTACGCCACGGCCTCGGTCCGCGCGAGGTCGCCGCGGTCATCGGCATGGACGCGGCCGCCGCGCGGGAACTGCTCGCCGCCGCGGCGTGCGAGGTCGAGCGCACCAGGGCGGCCCTCGCCGTCGTCGAGACCGGGAACTGCCCGACGGTCGCCCGGCTCACCGGCGACCACCGCGTATTGCTCTCCGCGGCCCTGCGCACGGAACTCGTCCGGCACGTCGACGACTGCCCGCGCTGCCGCCGCGCGGCGGAGCGGGCCGGTGCGGGCGGTCCGTGGCCCGGTTCGTGCGTCACCCCGTCGACCCTGCCGCTCGTCCCGGCACCCCGGGCCGCAGCGTACGTCGCGATGCTCCACGTCCCCCGGGCCCGGGTCGGCGCACCGCGCTTCGGGCCCGGCGGTTTCCCGCTCGACCCCAAGGACCACGCGGCCCGGCGCGACCGGCTGCGGGCCCGCGCGGTGACGACCACGGTGGTGGCGACCGTCGTGGCCGCGCCGGTGCTCGCCCTGTGGGCGGCGTACCGAGGCGCACCGCTGACGGGAGAAGGCGGGCACGGCGGGACCACGGTGAGCGCGTCGGACGCCACCGAGCCGGACACTCTCGAGGGTCGGCCCTACGACCACTACGAGAACGCGGGCAACGCGCAGGCCGAAGCGCGCTCCCGCTTCACGGAGGGTGCGCAGTCGCCGGACGTCTCGGTCGAGGTGATCAGCGCGGGCACACCCGCGCCGCCGTCCCGCCCGGGTGTGCCGGGGCCGGGCCGCATCACCGTCGAGGCCGAACCGGCGGGCGACACGACCCGCATCACGCTCCGGGCGTCGGGCGGCTCACCCGTCACCTGGACGGCGTGGACGAACGCGCGCTGGCTCTACGTGAGCCGGACGTCCGGCACGCTGCGGCCGGGCCAGTCCGTCACGATCTACGTCACGGTGGACCACGACCGGGAGCCGGCGGGTGCGTGGCGGGCGCGAGTGGGGGTGGATCCGGCGGGCGCGGTGGTGTCGATCGAGGGCCACGGCCGCCCCTCCTCCGAGCCGCCACCGTCCTCGGAGCCCCCGCCGTCGCCGTCCCCGCCGGACCCGACCCCCTCGGACCCCTCACCGAGCCCGACCCCACCGGAGGAGAGCCCGCCCCCATCGGAGCCCCCACCGTCCTCGGAGACCTCGTCGCCCTGACGGAAGCGGGCGCATGGGTGCGCCAGGCGGCTTCGCGCCGCGTGAGCGCCGGGGCATGCCCTGCTCGGGGCGGGACGGGGTTCTTGCGGAGTTGCGCCCACGCCCTTGCGGCGGCTTCGCGCCGCATGAGTGCGGGGTGCGTCGACGGGCCGCCGGGTGTCTGAGCCTGCGGCTCGGGGCGGGACGGGTCCTTGCGGGGCTGCGCCTCACGCCCGCGTCGCGGCAGCTTCGCGCCGCAACAAGTGTGGTGGCCCGGACGGGCGGGGTGTCTGCGCCTGCGTGGCTCGGGTGGGGCAGAGGTTCTGCGCCCCACGCCCGTCATGCGGCGGCTTCGCGCCGCATGAGTGCCGGTGCCTCGGTGGGCCGGGCCCGCGAGCTTCCCTTGCTCGGTTGGGAAGGGGTTCTTGTGGGGCTGTGCCCCACGGCCGCCTTGCGGAGGCTTCGCGCCGCGTCAGTGCCCGCACCCCGACGGACCAGGCCCCGTCTCCCGGTGTGAGGGGGCGTGCAGGGTCGTCCCCGCAGGGGTCGGCGGCGGATCCCGGGTGACGATGGCAAGACCCTGCGGGCCGCCGACCCCGAGGAGTCGAGCCCGGAGGGCCCCCGGGCCCGCCACCAGGCAAGGCCCCGCGGCCCAAGCGCCCCCGGACCCGCCACCAGACAAGGCCCCGCGGCCCAAGCGCCCCCGGACCCGCCACCAGACAAGGCCCCGCGGCCCAAGCGCCCCCGGACCCGCCACCAGACAAGACCCCGCGGCCAAGCGCCCCCGGACCCGCCACACAACAACGCCCCGCGGCCCAAGACCCGCCACAGGACAGGCGCCCCGCCTAGTGCGGGTCCGCCGGGTGGGGGGCCACCAGGGGGAGCTGGGCGGACAGGCGGGCCTCGCACAGGCCCGACAGGACCTCGTACGCCTCCTCGCCCATCATTTCCGTCAGCTCGGGGCGGTACGTCACGTACACCGGGTCACCCGCCCCGTGCGCCGACGTCGCCGACGTGCACCACCAGTGCAGGTCGTGGCCGCCCGGGCCCCAGCCCCTGCGGTCGTACTCGCCGATCGAGACCTGGAGCACCTTCGTGTCGTCCGGGCGCTCGATCCAGTCGTACGTACGCCGCACCGGCAGCTGCCAGCACACGTCCGGCTTCGTCTCCAGCGGCTCCCGGCCCTCCTTCAGCGCCAGGATGTGCAGCGAGCAGCCCGCGCCCCCGGCGAACCCGGGACGGTTCTGGAAGATGCAGGAGCCGTCCCAGCGGCGGGTCTGCCGCTCGCCGTCGTCGTCGACCTCGGTCCAGCCCGTCCGCGTGCCCACGTCGTGGAACTGCCACAGGTCCGGCGTGAGCCGCTCGACGTGGGTCGCGACCCGCTTCTCGTCGTCATCGTCGGAGAAGTGCGCGCCGAGCGTGCAGCACCCGTCGTCCGCGCGGCCCGCCTGGATGCCCTGGCAGCCGCTGCCGAAGATGCACGTCCATCGGGAGGTCAGCCAGGTCAGATCACAGCGGAAGACCTGTTCGTCGTCGGTGGGGTCGGGGAATTCCACCCACGCCCGCGCGAAGTCCAGACCCTTCTCGTCGGGCTGGATCTTCGTGGGGGGCTGGGCTTTGCCCTGCTTCGCCTTTTTCGTCTTTGGCACAGGTCCAGCGTATGTCCGGAGCGGCAGTAGCGTTCAGCTCATGAGACTCGGAGTCCTCGACGTCGGTTCGAACACGGTGCACCTTCTGGTGGTGGACGCGCACCCCGGTGCCCGCCCGCTGCCCGCCCATTCGCACAAGGCGGAGCTGCGTCTGGCCGAACTCCTCGACGGCGAGGGCGCGATCGATCCCGCGGGTGTCGACCGGCTGATCGAGACGATCAAGGACGCGGCGCAGGCGGCCGAGGACCAGGGCTGCGAACAGGTGCTCAGCTTCGCGACGTCCGCGGTGCGCGAGGCGACCAACGCGGACCGGGTGCTGGAGCGGGTGCGGGCGGAGACCGGCGTCGATCTCGAGGTGCTCACCGGTGAGGAAGAGGCACGGCTCACCTTCCTCGCGGCGCGCCGCTGGTTCGGCTGGTCCGCGGGCAAGCTCCTCGTCCTCGACATCGGCGGCGGCTCGCTGGAGATCGCGTACGGGATCGACGAGAAGCCCGACGCCGCCGTGTCGCTGCCGCTGGGTGCCGGCCGGCTGACCGCCGCGCGGCTGCCGGGCGACCCGCCGGACCCCGAGGACGTACGGTCGCTGCGCCGCCACGTGCGGGCCGAAATCGCCCGTACGGTCGGCGAGTTCAGCCGCTTCGGGAAGCCCGACCACATCGTGGCGACGTCCAAGACGTTCAAGCAGCTGGCCCGGATCGCGGGCGCGGCGCGCTCCGCCGAAGGCTTGTACGTGCAGCGTGAACTGAGTCGTAAATCACTGGAGGAGTGGGTCCCGAAACTCGCCGGGATGACGGTCGAGCAGCGCTGCGGCCTGCCCGGCGTCTCCGACAGCCGCGCCCCGCAACTGCTGGCAGGAGCCCTGGTCGCGGAGGGTGCGATGGACCTGTTCGGCGCGCAGGAGCTGGAGGTCTGTCCGTGGGCGCTGCGTGAGGGCGTCATCCTGCGGCGTCTGGACCACCTCCCTACCTCCTAGTGCGGGCCCGTACCCTGTCTCCGTGGCAGAACCAGTGGTGCGCATCCCGGATGCGAAGGTTGTCCTGTCGACGGCTTCCGTCTATCCGGAGTCGACAGCGACGGCCTTCGAGATCGCCGCGCGCCTGGGCTACGACGGTGTCGAGGTCATGGTCTGGACCGATCCCGTCAGCCAGGACATCGAGGCGCTGCGCCGGCTCTCCGACTATCACCAGGTCCCGGTCCACGCCATCCACGCCCCCTGTCTGCTGATCACCCAGCGGGTCTGGTCGACCGACCCGTGGGTGAAGCTGCAGCGTGCCCAGGCCGCGGCCGAGAAGCTCGGTGCCTCGACGGTGGTCGTGCATCCGCCCTTCCGCTGGCAGCGGGGGTACTCCCGGGACTTCGTCAGCGGGATCTGGCGGATGGCGGACGAGACGGATGTGCGTTTCGCGGTCGAGAACATGTACCCGTGGCGCTACCGGGACCGCGAGATGCTCGCGTACGCCCCCGACTGGGACGTCACCAAAGAGGACTACCGCCACTTCACGATCGACCTCTCGCACACCGCGACGTCCCGCGTCGACACCATGGCGATGGTCGACCGGATGGGCGACCGCCTCGGGCATGTGCACCTCGCCGACGGCAAGGGTTCCGCGAAGGACGAGCATCTGGTGCCGGGCCGGGGCAACCAGCCGTGCGCGGAGCTGCTGGAGCGCCTGGCCCGCGGCGGCTTCGACGGCCATGTGGTCATCGAGGTCAACACCCGCCGTGCGATGTCCGCGGCCGAACGCGAGGCCGACCTCGCCGAGGCGCTGGCCTTCACGCGACTGCACCTGGCGTCGTCCACGTCCTCCGGGGTGCGCGGCTCATGACCGGCGCGCCGGCTCCCCGGCGGCGCGGCCGCCCGGCCCGTACGGAGGCGGCCGAGGGCCCCGGTGCACGGGAGCGGATCCTGCAGGCGGCCCGTACGGAGTTCGCCGAGCGGGGCTACGACAAGACGACCGTCCGCGGCATCGCCAGGGCGGCGGACGTCGACGCGGCTCTGGTCCATCATTACTTCGGTACGAAGGACGAGGTCTTCGCGGCCGCCATCGAGGTGTCCTTCGAGCCGGCCCTGGTCATCCCGGCGATCCTGGGACAGGGCACCGACGGCATCGGGGAGCGGCTCGCCCGGTACTTCATCGGCGTGTGGGAGAACCCGGTCTCCCGGGCGCCCCTGCTCGCCATCATCCGTTCCGCGCTCACCCACGAGGCGGCGGCGAAGGTGCTCCGCGGTTTCGTGCTGCGGCGGCTGCTGGAGAAGATCGCGGGAGAGCTGGACGTACCCGACCCGAAGTTCAGGGCGGAGCTGGCGGCCTCGCACATGATCGGCATCGCGATCCTGCGCTATGTGATCCAGGTGGAGCCCCTGGCCTCGGCGGATCCCGAGACCATCGTCGAGATGGTGGCCCCCACTCTGCAGCGGTACCTGACCGAAGCGTGAGCCGTCCGTCCCGCATAGCGGACAGCCTGTCCAGATCTTGGATGAGCGGCGTACGCTCGAAAACAGTCCTACCCCTATTGAGGAGCGAGCGACGATGCCCGAGCTGAGGTCCCGCACAGTCACCCACGGCCGCAACATGGCGGGCGCCCGCGCCCTTATGCGGGCGTCGGGCGTAGCGAGCGCGGACATCGGCAAGCCGATCGTCGCGGTCGCCAACTCCTTCACGGAGTTCGTGCCCGGTCACACCCATCTCGCCCCGGTCGGCCGGATCGTCTCCGAGGCGATCCTGGCGGCGGGCGCGGTGCCGCGCGAGTTCAACACGATCGCCGTCGACGACGGCATCGCGATGGGCCACGGCGGCATGCTGTACTCGCTCCCCTCGCGCGACCTGATCGCCGACAGCGTGGAGTACATGGTCGAGGCGCACTGCGCCGACGCCCTGATCTGCATCTCCAACTGCGACAAGATCACCCCGGGCATGCTGATGGCCGCACTGCGCCTCAACATCCCGACCGTCTTCGTCTCCGGCGGCCCCATGGAGGCCGGCAAGGCGACGCTCGTCGACGGCACGGTCCGCAAGCTGGACCTGATCAACGCCATCGCGGACGCGGTGAACGAGAACGTCTCGGACGAGGACATCCTCCGTATCGAGGAGAACGCCTGCCCGACCTGCGGCTCCTGTTCCGGCATGTTCACCGCCAACTCGATGAACTGCCTGACCGAGGCGATCGGCCTGTCCCTGCCGGGCAACGGCTCCGTGCTGGCCACCCACACGGCCCGCAAGGCGCTGTACGAGAACGCGGCCCGCACCGTCGTCGACATCACGAAGCGGTACTACGGGGACGACGACGACACCGTGCTGCCCCGCAACATCGCCACCCGCGCGGCCTTCGACAACGCCATGGCGCTCGACATCGCGATGGGCGGTTCCACGAACACCATCCTGCATCTGCTCGCGGCGGCGCAGGAGGCCGAGCTGGACTACGACCTGGACGACATCAACGCCGTCTCGCGCCGTGTCCCGTGCCTGGCCAAGGTCGCCCCGAACGTCGCGCCCGGCGGGACGTACTACATGGAGGACGTGCACCGCGCCGGCGGCATCCCCGCGATCCTCGGCGAGCTGTACCGGGCCGGGATGCTCGACGAGGACGTGCACACCGTCCACTCGCCGAACATCAAGGACTGGCTCGGCACCTGGGACGTGCGCGGCGGTTCGCCCTCCGACGAGGCCGTCGAGCTGTGGCACGCGGCGCCGGGCTGCAAGCGCTCGGCGGAGGCCTTCTCGCAGTCCGAGCGCTGGGACTCCCTGGACGTGGACGCGGCCGGTGGCTGCATCCGCGACCTGGAACACGCGTACTCCCAGGACGGCGGCCTCGCCGTGCTGAAGGGGAACCTCGCCGTCGACGGCTGTGTCGTGAAGACGGCAGGCGTCGACGAGTCGATCTGGACGTTCGAGGGCCCGGCCGTCGTCTGCGAGTCGCAGGAACAGGCCGTCGACAAGATCCTCACGAAGCAGATCAAGGAGGGCGACGTCGTCGTCATCCGCTACGAGGGTCCCAAGGGTGGCCCCGGTATGCAGGAGATGCTGTACCCGACGTCGTTCCTGAAGGGCCGCGGCCTGGGCAAGGCCTGCGCCCTGGTGACGGACGGCCGCTTCTCGGGCGGCACTTCGGGCCTGTCGATCGGCCACGCGTCGCCGGAGGCGGCGTCGGGCGGGACGATCGCACTCGTCGAGGACGGCGACCGCATCCGGATCGACATCCCCAACCGGTCGATCGAACTGCTGGTCGCGGACGAGGAGTTGGACAGGCGCCGCGAGGCGCTGGGCGGCGTCTACGCGCCGCGGAGCCGCGAACGGAAGGTGTCGCAGGCGCTGCGCGCGTACGCGGCCATGGCGACGAGCGCGGACAAGGGCGCGGTCCGGGACATCTCCAAGCTGGGCTGAGCGCCGAGGAAGCGGGCCCGGGCATCTGCCCGGGCCCGCTTCCTCACCAGTCGGCCGGGTCCCTCGCGTCCTGCGCGAAGACCGATCCGTCCGGCGCCGTGGCGAACACCCGGTCGCCCGCGGTGACCGGGGCCGGCAGGAGTGAGGCAAAGGTGTAACGGCCGTCGTCCATACGCGGTTTCGTCTGGCCGGTCAGGACTCCACGCGCCGCGTCCACCGCCAGCAGGCGCCCGTCCCCGGCCGTCACGTACACGGAACGGGCGTCGGCCGCCGGGCGGGAGAGATGCGTGACGGCCGTCTCCAGACGCCACAGCCGGCCGGAGGGGCCGACCGCGAGGAGCGAGCCGCCCGCGCCACTGAGGTACACGGTGTCCCCGGCAACCGTCGCCTGGGCCTGGTCGACCGGCGAGTCCAGCGCGGTCCGGTGCACTGTGCGCGCCGGGTCCACGCGTACGACCGCGTCCGTGAAGCCGTCCTTGTCGGCGGAGAGCAGATACGCCGAGCCGCCCGCCGACTCCACCGGGCTCAGCGTGCCCTTGATCCGCTTCTCCCAGAGGCGGTCGCCGCTCGCCGGGTCGACCGCGCCGACCCGCGTGGAGGTGCCGTCCGGAGAGGGAATCGCGTACACGGCGGACTCCTTCCCACCGGGTGAGGAGGTCCACTGGATGCCGACCCCCTCGTGCTGCCGGGTCCAGCGTTCCTTGCCCGTGACGGCGTCGACGGCCCGCACCAGCCCGCTCTCGGCCATCAGCAGCACCACCGGACCGGCGTACCGGACGCTCAGGGAACGCGAGGTGTCGGCCTGCCAGCGCACCGTGCCCGTCGTGGGATCCAGGGCCTCCAGCCGGGTGCCACGGGGTGTGACGACGTGGAGCAGTCCGCCCGCGAGCACCGGCTTCATGACTTCGTCGGTCTGCGGATCACGCTTGCCCGCCGGCCGGGACCACTGCTTCTTTCCGCTGCGAGGGTCGAGTCCGACCGCCTGGAGCCCGGGAGCCGCGCAGTACACGCCGGCGTCCGTCGCCGAGCAGACCGGCGTCCTGTCCTCCTCGTCGCCCCTGCTCAACTGCGCACTCCAGGCCCGGAAGGGCTGTTCCGCAGAGGGCCCGGCGGTCGCGGTCCCCTTCGGATCGCCCGACGCCAGGGTGCCTGCGACGATCCCCGCCGTGACCAGTACCGCGACTCCCGCCGCGGCCCACCGCATCCTCCGGTCCGCCCAGAGCCGACGGCGGGGCTTCCCGGGGACCGACGGTGCGTTCTCGCGTGGGTCCGGCGTGCGCGGTGCCGGTATGTAGGCCTGTGTGTCGTACGACGAGGACGGCGAGGACTCCCGCAGCGCGACCATGAGTTCGTACGGAGTCGGCCGGTCCGCCGGATCCTTGGCGAGGCAGCGCCGGAACAGCGGTACGAGATCGGCCGGCACACCCGCAAGGTGCGGTTCGTTGTGCACCACCTGGTACGCCACGATGTACGGGCTGTCGGAGTCGAACGGCCCGCGCCCGGTCGCCGCGTGCACCAGCACCGCGCCCATCGCGAACACATCGGCCTCCGGTCCGACTTCGCGTGGCCGCTGGAACTGCTCGGGCGCCATGAACGGCGGCGTACCGATCAACTTGCCCGTCTCGGTGCGCAGATCGCTGTCCGCGGGACGGGAGATGCCGAAGTCGATCACCTTCGGGCCGTCGGCGGCGAGCAGCACATTGCTCGGCTTGAGATCGCGGTGCACGACCCCGGCTCGATGAATGTCGCGCAGCGCCTCCGCGAGACCCGCTCCGGCCTTCCGCAGCTCGTCGGCGCCCAGCGGACCGTTCCGCTTCACGCGCTCCGCGAGGGTGAGGCCCTCGATGAACAGCGTTGCCATCCAGGGCCGTTCGGCCTCCGGGTCGGCGTCGACGACGGGCGCGGTGAAGGCACCGCTGACCTTGCGGGCTGCGGCGACCTCCTGCCGGAACCGGGCCCTGAACTCGGGGTCCGACGCATGCTCGGCATGGATGACCTTGACCGCGAGCCGCAGTCCGGACGCGGAAGTGGCTAAATGCACCACCCCCATACCGCCTGTTCCCAGGCATGCCTCCAGGCGGTACTGCCCGGCATACTCCGGATGCTCCGCTTCCGGGTGGTGCCCGGTACTGCGCAGCGGTGGCATCTCCCACCCCCGTGTTGTTCGTGCGCACGCGCGACTCACGGAGCCTAGTCGATGGTGCGTGCGATGCAGGTGTGGCTTGCTAGCCTGCGCGGCGTACGGTGCGTCATCCGCGCACTTACCGCAACGGGGGAGTTTGTGATGGCACTTGAGGAAGTAAGTCCGGAAACCGAGCGTCCGGCCGAGACCGCCGCGGTTCTTGAAGCGGCCACACTCGACGCGGCGGACGCGCCGGCCGCCAAGCGCTACCCGGTCGCGCCGGGCTACCGGCTGAACGTCCGCAGCGGTCCCGGCACGAACTACAGCCTGGTGAAGGTTCTGCCGCTCGGCGCCAGCGTCCCGATCAACTGTCAGAAGCCGGGCGAGCGGGTCACCGGCCCCTACGGCACCACGAACATCTGGGACAACATCGCCAACGGGCAGTTCGTCGCCGACGCCTACGTCAAGACAGGCAGTGACGGCTACGTGACCATCCGCTGTTCCTGACCGCCGCGACTCCGGGAAGCGATAATCGACCCGTGAGCGACCACAGCGACACCAGCGATCAGAACGGCGCCACGGCGCCGGACGGCGGCGACGGCGGTCCGCAGCCCGAGCCCATCCGCTTCTTCGGTACGACGTGGGTCGGCCACGACGGGGGCTACGCGCTGCGCCGGGCCGGCGCAGCCGCCGGTTCGCTGGCCCTCGCCGTCGCCGGCTGCCTCGTGCTGCGTTTCGCGTACCAGGGGCTGGAGGTCGCGGAGGTCGGCGGCTTCGTCAACACGCTGGTCGTCGTCATGTTCGCGATCTGCAGCGCCATCGCCTTCCGCAAGACCTGGGAGGGCTTCAGCCGCCGGCCGACCGGAGCCACGGCCGCTCCGGACTCGCTGCGCAGCCTCAAGGCGATCGGGTTCATCGGCGTACTGCTGGCGTACTTCTGCCGCTCGCTCGTCGAGGCGCCGGGCGAGAAGCTGCACCGCGAGGAGTACGCGGCGGCCCGCAGCCGCTACGAGAAGCGCCGCGGCTTTCGCACCGGCAACCCCGCGGCGCGCAAGGCGAAGGGCCCGAAGCCCAAGCGCAGGTGACGCGGGCCGGGCCGACGCGGCGCTGTCACCCCGGGCCGTCGGGGCGCCGCAGACCGCCCTGTGCCGGATGGTCCGCTCGGCCAGGCGCGTGACGGGAGCGGTACCGCACCCGGGAGCGGTACCGATGCTCCCGGGTGCGGGCTGAGGTCTCGCGCCGGGCAGGTTCTCCGGCCCCGCGGTCAGGCCCTGCGGTGGGAGAACCGTCCCACCAGCCCCACCACCGCCGTCACCAGCAGGCCCATCCACAGCCCGTCCCACACGGAGCCGACGATGCCCTGGGACGTGAGCGCCTGCTGCACCACCACGTCCGTGGCGGCCATGAGCGCGCCCGGAACGGCGGCGACCCGCCACGGATGGGCCGCGGCCCATCGCCGTATCCGCCGGTCGGCGGGGTCTCCGGTGCCCGGCTTGCCGCCGAGCACGGCGCCCGCACCGCCGACCATGAAGAACAGCATCAGCCCGACCGACAGCGCGCCGGCCAGCAGGCCGAGCCCGATGCCGTCGCCGATCGCCCCCAGCGCCAGGGCGATACCGCCGCCCAGAGCGCCGACCGCCGCGGCGGCACGCCACGGCCCGAGTGTCGCCGAGGCGACGGCGAGCCGCCGCTGTTCGGCCTTCGAGATCTCACTGTTGTGGCTCATATGTCCACGGTCGTCCCCGAAGCTCTGAACCACCATGAGGGTTTCCCCTGACCCGCCCCCCATCTCTTGACGGCGCCGAGCCCTCGGGCGCATTATTCATCGCATGATGAATTCTTCTGGGATTGCCGTCCTGGCGCGCGGCCTCACCGTCGAACGAGGAGACCGCCGCGTCCTGCGGGGCATCGACTTCACCGTCCCGCCCGGCCGGATCACCGGCCTCCTCGGCCCGTCCGGCTGCGGCAAGTCGACCCTGATGCGCGCGATCGTCGGCACACAGGCCAGGGTCACCGGCACGCTCGACGTCCTCGGCAGGCCCGCCGGTGACGCGGCTCTGCGCTCCCGCATCGGCTATGTCACCCAGGCGCCGTCGGTCTACGACGACCTGACCGTCCGCCAGAACCTGGAGTACTTCGCCTCGGTACTGGAACCGGGCCGGAGGCACCGCGACGCCCGCCACGACCACGTCACCCGGGCCATCGCCGACGTCGACCTCGCCTCGCACGCCGACGCCCTCGCCGGCCGGCTCTCCGGCGGTCAGCGCAGCCGCGTCTCCCTCGCCGTCGCCCTCCTCGGCGCACCGGAACTGCTGGTGCTCGACGAACCGACCGTCGGCCTCGACCCGGTCCTGCGGCGCGATCTGTGGGACCTCTTCCACCGCCTCGCCGACGAACGCGGCGCGACGATCCTCGTCTCGTCCCACGTCATGGACGAGGCCGAACGCTGCCATCGCCTCCTGCTGATGCGCGAAGGCGAGATCCTCGCCGAGGACACCCCGGACGACCTGCGCATCCGTACGCACTCCGAAACGGTCGAAGCCGCCTTCCTCCACCTGGTCGACCAGGCGAACGCCCGGCACCGGCCCGCCGCTCCCGGCTCCCGGCAGACGACCGCGCAGCCCGACGCGCGGTCCGGCGAGCAGTCCGACGTCATTCAGGAGAACGCCCGATGAGCACCGCCCGCACCCTCGCCACCGCCGGCCGCGTCCTGCGCCAGCTGCGCCACGACCCGCGCTCCATCGCCCTGATGGTCTTCGTCCCGTGCGTGATGCTGTTCCTGCTGCGCTACGTCTTCGACGGCAGCGAGCAGACCTTCGACTCCATCGGAGCCTCGCTGCTCGGCATTTTCCCGCTGATCACGATGTTCCTGGTGGCCTCCATCGCCACCCTGCGCGAACGCACCTCCGGCACCCTGGAACGCCTGCTCGCCATGCCGCTCGGCAAGGGCGATCTGATCGCCGGCTACGCCCTCGCCTTCGGCCTCGTCGCCGTCGTCCAGTCACTCCTCGCCACCGGTCTCGCGCTGTGGGCACTCGGCCTGGACGTCATCGGCTCGCCCTGGCTGCTGCTCCTCGTCGCACTGCTCGATGCCCTCCTCGGCACGGCGCTCGGCCTCTTCGTCTCGGCCTTCGCCGCCTCCGAGTTCCAGGCGGTGCAGTTCATGCCCGCCGTGATCTTCCCGCAGCTGCTGCTGTGCGGCCTGTTCACCGCCCGCGACCAGATGCAGCCCGTCCTGGAGGGCATCTCGAACGTGCTGCCCATGTCGTACGCCGTCGACGCCATGACCGAGGTCCTGCACCACCCCGACGCCACCGGCATCTTCCTCCGCGACGTGCTGATCGTGGCGGCCTGCGCGGTACTGGTCCTGACCCTGGGCGCGGCGACCCTGCGCCGCCGCACGGCCTGAACCGCGGCCGTACCTACTTCAGGGTGACGGTGTCGCCGGCCTTCAGCTGGTCGTAGACCCATCCGGCATCGGCGGCCGGGACCCGCAGCACGCTGCGGTTGATGGCGACGCCCGAGGCGTCGTCCGCGAAGAGATACAGCACTTCGCCGCTCGGCAGCGAGAGCTCCACCACCCAACTCGCATTGATCGTGTACGAGTTCTCCTCGGTGTGCATCATCAGCGCGGGGATCTGACGCTTCGGGTTCTTGTACCGGACCGTCGCGCGACCCGTCTTCACGTCGTCCCTCATGATCACGGAGATCGAGCGGGCCTTCTGACCGGTCCGCTCGAACAGCATCACCTTCTTGCCGATGTCGACCGTGACAGTGGGCGCCGCCGGCACCGGAGCCGACAGCGACGGACGCGGCGGATCGGTCGCCACCGGCCGCCGGGCCTCCTTGTCCGCGTCCATCACCCACGGCACCCCGAAGACGGCGCCGCCGGCCAGCACCACGACAGCGGTCGTCGCGGCCACCACCCGCCGACGCCGCCCACGCGCCTCGCCGCGCCGCCGGATCTGCCCACCGGCCAGTGACGGCGGCGTCTCCGCATCGGCAGCCAGCAGCCGCAGCGCGGAGCCGATCTCGTCCGGCTCGTGCTCAGACATGGCTGCCCCTCCTCTCGTCGGCCGGCTCGACTGGTGACAACAGCTTGGCCAGGGCAGCCCGCCCGCGCGACAGCCGCGCCTTGACCGTCCCCGTCGGGGCTTCCGTCTCCGCCGCGATCTGTTCGACGCTCAGATCGCACAGATGGTGCAGCACCACCGCATGCCGCTGCGCCTCCGGCAGCTGGCGCAACGCCTCCACCAGCATCGTGTGCTCCGGCCCCGGCCCCGGCAGATGGTCCACCGGCGCATGATGGCGCACCAGCTCCAGCCACCGCTTCGCCCGGCGCCACCGGCTCACCGCGAGGCGCATCGCGACCGTACGGATCCAGGCCTCGGGAGCCTGGTCCGCCAGGAACGAGGCACGACGGTCCCAGGCACGGACGAACGCCTCCTGCACCACGTCCTGCGCCTCGCCGTGATCTCCCGTCAGCGCGTACAGCTGCCCCACCAACCGGGGGAAAGCGGTCGCGTAGAAGGTGTCGAACTCCTCCTCCGTCACGAGCGATAGGACAGCCCCGGCGCCCTCGCGGTTCCACGCAGAATTCTCCGTTTTCCGTGCAACCCGCATCCCTCTCCCACGCGTACAGAAGCCGGACCGCACAGCTGACCATCAGCTGGCCCAGGGGGAGGACAACTCATGCGACGACACGTCGGCGCCGCCGTACTCGGCATGATCTGCGCACTGGCGCTCACCGGCTGCTCGAACTCCGGCCTCGCACCGGACGCCGCAGCCGCGCCCAAGGCCCCGGATGCCAAAGCCTCCGCCCCCGCGAAGCCGAAGCCCACGGCAACGCCGATATCGCCCACCACCCTCGGCCACCTCGCCGACGCCTCGGTCAACATCACCGACGGCGCCGAGGTGGGCGTCGGCATGCCGATATCCGTGACCTTCGCCGGGCCGGTCCCCAAGGCCGAGCGCGCCGACGTGGAACGCCGGCTGGAGGTCACCACCGACCCCGGCGTCGAAGGATCCTGGGCCTGGATCAAGGACCACAACCACCACATGGGCCAGCGCGTCGACTTCCGGCCCCGCACCTACTGGAAGCCGGGCACGAAGGTCACCGTCCAGGCAGGCCCCGAGATCTCCCGCTCCTTCAGCATCGCCCGCTCGCTCGTGGCAACGGTCGACGTCCGCACCCACCGGATGACCGTCGTCAAGGACGGCACCCCCACCAGGACCATCCCCATCACCGCCGGCCGCGCACCCTACGAGACGTGGAACGGCACGATGGTGGTCCTCGACAAGCAGCGCAAGGTCTTCATGGACTCCCGCACCGTCAACATCTCCGACCCCTACAAGGGCTGGTACGGCTACGCCGTCCACCTGACGACCTCCGGCACCTACCTCCACGAGAACACCCGGGCCAACACCTTCGCCGGTGAGCAGAACGTTACCCACGGATGCGTCGGCCTCGCCTCCGACGGCACCGCCCGCAGGTTCTACGAACAGGTGATCCCCGGCGACGTCGTCCGCGTCGTCAACTCCAAGGACCAGGTCGCCCCCGGCAACGGCTACGGCGACTGGAACATCTCCTGGACCGAGTGGCGCTCCCGCAGCGCCCTCTGATCAAGGACCCGGGTGCGGTGCGGCCCCGGCCGTACCGCCCCTCGGACACCACGGCAGCGCCACGCCCCCGGTGCGAGGATGAACGCACGTAGTCCCCACCGGCGAGGAACAGAGCCATGACCCAGACAGTCGCAGTCCTCGGTACGGGCAAGATCGGCGAGGCCCTCCTCAGCGGCATGATCCGCGCCGGCTGGCCGACTGCCGAGCTGCTGGTCACCACCCGCCGCTCCGACCGCGCCGACGAGCTCCGCACCCGCTACGGCGTCGAAGCGGTCACCAACGCCGAGGCGGCCAAGCGCGCCGACACCCTCATCCTGGCGGTGAAGCCCCAGGACATGGGCAAGCTCCTCGACGAACTCGCCCCCCACATCGCCGCCGACCGGCTCGTCATCAGCGCCGCGGCCGGCATTCCCACCTCCTTCATCGAGGAGCGCCTGACCGCAGGCACCCCTGTCGTCCGCGTCATGCCCAACACACCGGTCCTCGTCGACGAGGGCATGTCCGTGATCTCCGCCGGGAACCACGCCACCCTCGAGCACCTCGCCCACACCGAGGAGATCTTCGGTGGCGTCGGCAAGACGCTCCGGGTCCCCGAGTCCCAGCAGGACGCGGCCACCGCCCTGTCGGGCTCGGGCCCGGCGTACTTCTACTTCCTGGTCGAGGCCATGACCGATGCCGGCATCCTGCTCGGCCTGCCCCGGGCCCAGGCCCACGACCTGATCGTCCAGGCCGCGATCGGCGCCGCCGTGATGCTCCGCGACAGCGGCGAACACCCCGTCAAGCTTCGTGAAGCCGTCACCTCCCCCGCAGGCACCACGATCAGCGCCATCCGCGAACTCGAGAACCATGGCGTGCGCGCCGCTCTGATCGCCGCCCTCGAAGCGGCCCGCGACCGCAGTCGTGAACTCGCCTCCGGAAACGGCTGACCCCGTCACTCCTCCCACCGCCGTGGCGCCACGGCGGTGGGACAGGAGCACGGACCATTCGCCGTCCGCTACCCGGGCAGCAGGCCGATCGCCGCAAAGGCGGCATCCACCCTCGGACGGGCCATCCCCCTGGCCCGTTCGGCTCCCTTCCTCAACACCTCGTCGACGTATCCCGCGTCCGCCGCCAACTCGGCATGACGCTCCTTGACCGGCTTCAGCAGCTCCACCACCGCTTCAGCCGCGTCCTTCTTCAGGGCCCCGTACGACTCATATACACCGGCCAGCTCGATCGGGTTCCCACCCGAACACGCAGCCAGGACCTCCAGCAGATTCGCGATCCCCGGCCGGGTCTCCCGGTCGTACTCCACCTCGCGTCCGCTGTCCGTGACCGCCCGCATGATCTTCTTGCGCACCAGGTCGGAGTCGTCGAGCAGATAGATGATCCCGGCCCCCGACTCGTGCGACTTCCCCATCTTCGACCTCGGGTCCTGGAGATCCATGACCCGAGCCGCCACCGCCGGAGGCGTCGCCTTCGGCACGGTGAAGGTGTGCCCGTACCGCTGGTTGAAACGCACGGCCAGATCCCGCGCAAGCTCCACGTGCTGTGTCTGGTCCTCACCCACCGGAACCTCGTCGGTCCCGTAGGCCAGGATGTCCGCCGCCATCAGCGCCGGATACGTCAGCAACGACAGCCGCACACTCTGCCCGGCAGCCCGCGCCTGCTCGCTCTTCTCCTTGTACTGGATCATGCGCCGCATCTCGCCGTCGGTCGCCGTGCACTCCAGGAGATACGAGAGCCGCAGATGTTCGTCCACATGACTCTGGACGAACACGGTGCACAGCTCCGGATCCAGCCCGGCAGCCAGCATCAGCGTCGCCGCCTGCCGACTGAGTCTGCGAACACGTGCCGGATCGTGTTCGACCGTCAGCGCATGCAGATCCACGACGCTGAACAGGGCGTCCGCCTGATGCTGATCGACCTCGACCCACCGCCGCAGCGCCCCGAGGTAGTTGCCCAGCGTGAGATGCCCCGTGGGCTTGATCCCGCTGAAGATCCGCTTCATCCCTACTCACCGTCTCCTGGTCCTTGGATCGGAGCCGCCGCGCCCGGCGGCCGGACTCCCGGAGAGGAGAAACAAGAACGGCCGCCGAGGCGGCGGCCGTTGAAGTGCATGCGCAGGTGCCGGCCGCCGTCAGGCGGCCCACCACTGAAGGAAGCACGTGCGCGATGTCATGGCACCGAGCCTAGGGCACAGACCGCAGGTTGACAGCCCCCAGACGGGGTACGTAGTGTTCTCCGAGTTGTCCGACGTGAGCGCCGACTTCGGTTGGACCCCGGACAGCCATTCCGCAAGACACACTACGAGCGAGCGACGTACTGTCGCGCGTTTTCCGTGCGCGTTTGCGAAATGAGGATTCAGCGTTCGAAGGAGCGTAGCCCCGATTAGCGTCGGGGCAGATGATTCCGCTAAAGTCTCACTCGTCGGAACGGCCCAACAGCCGGAATGACAACCCGAGTTCGACCGGGAATCAGGCCCGCAAGGTTCTGATAGAGTCGGAATCGCCGGAAAGCCGAAAGGCCGGAAAGCGAAACCCCGCCGACGGGGAATCGGACACGAAAGCGTCTGATAGAGTCGGAAACGCAAGACCGAAGGGAAGCCCGGAGGAAAGCCTGCGAGGGTGAGTACAAAGGAAGCGTCCGTTCCTTGAGAACTCAACAGCGTGCCAAAAATCAACGCCAGATATGTTGATACCCCGGCCCATCTTTGATGGGTTGAGGTTCCTTTGAAAGTCCTGCCGGCCCTTCGGGGTGGGTAGGCAATTTACACAGCGAGGACGCTGTGAACGACCGGCCTTATTCCGGCTGGTTGTTCCGCTCTCGTGTGTGTGCACCCGATTACGGGTAAACATTCACGGAGAGTTTGATCCTGGCTCAGGACGAACGCTGGCGGCGTGCTTAACACATGCAAGTCGAACGATGAAGCCTTTCGGGGTGGATTAGTGGCGAACGGGTGAGTAACACGTGGGCAATCTGCCCTTCACTCTGGGACAAGCCCTGGAAACGGGGTCTAATACCGGATAACACTCTGTCCTGCATGGGACGGGGTTGAAAGCTCCGGCGGTGAAGGATGAGCCCGCGGCCTATCAGCTTGTTGGTGGGGTGATGGCCTACCAAGGCGACGACGGGTAGCCGGCCTGAGAGGGCGACCGGCCACACTGGGACTGAGACACGGCCCAGACTCCTACGGGAGGCAGCAGTGGGGAATATTGCACAATGGGCGAAAGCCTGATGCAGCGACGCCGCGTGAGGGATGACGGCCTTCGGGTTGTAAACCTCTTTCAGCAGGGAAGAAGCGAAAGTGACGGTACCTGCAGAAGAAGCGCCGGCTAACTACGTGCCAGCAGCCGCGGTAATACGTAGGGCGCAAGCGTTGTCCGGAATTATTGGGCGTAAAGAGCTCGTAGGCGGCTTGTCACGTCGGATGTGAAAGCCCGGGGCTTAACCCCGGGTCTGCATTCGATACGGGCAGGCTAGAGTGTGGTAGGGGAGATCGGAATTCCTGGTGTAGCGGTGAAATGCGCAGATATCAGGAGGAACACCGGTGGCGAAGGCGGATCTCTGGGCCATTACTGACGCTGAGGAGCGAAAGCGTGGGGAGCGAACAGGATTAGATACCCTGGTAGTCCACGCCGTAAACGTTGGGAACTAGGTGTTGGCGACATTCCACGTCGTCGGTGCCGCAGCTAACGCATTAAGTTCCCCGCCTGGGGAGTACGGCCGCAAGGCTAAAACTCAAAGGAATTGACGGGGGCCCGCACAAGCAGCGGAGCATGTGGCTTAATTCGACGCAACGCGAAGAACCTTACCAAGGCTTGACATATACCGGAAAGCATCAGAGATGGTGCCCCCCTTGTGGTCGGTATACAGGTGGTGCATGGTTGTCGTCAGCTCGTGTCGTGAGATGTTGGGTTAAGTCCCGCAACGAGCGCAACCCTTGTTCTGTGTTGCCAGCATGCCTTTCGGGGTGATGGGGACTCACAGGAGACTGCCGGGGTCAACTCGGAGGAAGGTGGGGACGACGTCAAATCATCATGCCCCTTATGTCTTGGGCTGCACACGTGCTACAATGGCCGGTACAAAGAGCTGCGATGCCGCAAGGCGGAGCGAATCTCAAAAAGCCGGTCTCAGTTCGGATTGGGGTCTGCAACTCGACCCCATGAAGTCGGAGTTGCTAGTAATCGCAGATCAGCATTGCTGCGGTGAATACGTTCCCGGGCCTTGTACACACCGCCCGTCACGTCACGAAAGTCGGTAACACCCGAAGCCGGTGGCCCAACCCCTTGTGGGAGGGAGCTGTCGAAGGTGGGACTGGCGATTGGGACGAAGTCGTAACAAGGTAGCCGTACCGGAAGGTGCGGCTGGATCACCTCCTTTCTAAGGAGCACTTCTTGACCGGCTCTGCCGGTCCAGAGGCCAGTACATCGGCGAATGTCCGATG
Organism: uncultured Actinomycetota bacterium; assembly: GCA_963836215.1. Taxonomy (GTDB): domain Bacteria; phylum Actinomycetota; class Actinomycetes; order Streptomycetales; family Streptomycetaceae; genus Streptomyces. The sequence goes on along the minus strand of CAWIIU010000004.1, from coordinate 601,985 downwards.
CTGGTTGCTCATGGGTGGAACGTTGATTATTCGGCACGGTTGAACTGGCTTCACCAGTACTGCTCTTCGGGGCGTGGAACGTGAGGCCGGGTTGATCGTGCCGGGCACGTTGTTGGGTATCTGAGGGTACGAGCGCTGCTCGTCCTTCGCGATGCCGGCCCCAGTGAACTCGCCCTTTGTGGCGGGGTGGTGGGTGGCTGGTCGTTGCTTGAGAACTGCACAGTGGACGCGAGCATCTGTGGCCAAGTTTTTAAGGGCGCACGGTGGATGCCTTGGCACCAGGAACCGATGAAGGACGTGGGAGGCCACGATAGTCCCCGGGGAGCCGTCAACCAGGCTTTGATCCGGGGGTTTCCGAATGGGGAAACCCGGCAGTCGTCATGGGCTGTCACCCGCTGCTGAACACATAGGCAGTGTGGAGGGAACGAGGGGAAGTGAAACATCTCAGTACCCTCAGGAAGAGAAAACAACCGTGATTCCGGGAGTAGTGGCGAGCGAAACCGGATGAGGCCAAACCGTATGCGTGTGATACCCGGCAGGGGTTGCGCATGCGGGGTTGTGGGATCTCTCTTTCATGGTCTGCCGGCCATGAGACGAGTCAGAAACCGTTGATGTAGGCGAAGGACATGCGAAAGGTCCGGCGTAGAGGGTAAGACCCCCGTAGCTGAAACATCAGCGGCTCGTTTGAGAGACACCCAAGTAGCACGGGGCCCGAGAAATCCCGTGTGAATCTGGCGGGACCACCCGTTAAGCCTAAATATTCCCTGGTGACCGATAGCGGATAGTACCGTGAGGGAATGGTGAAAAGTACCGCGGGAGCGGAGTGAAATAGTACCTGAAACCGTGTGCCTACAAGCCGTGGGAGCGTCGCTGGCAGCACTTGTGCTGTCAGTCGTGACTGCGTGCCTTTTGAAGAATGAGCCTGCGAGTTTGCGGTGTGTTGCGAGGTTAACCCGTGTGGGGAAGCCGTAGCGAAAGCGAGTCCGAATAGGGCGATATAGTAGCGCGCTCAAGACCCGAAGCGGAGTGATCTAGCCATGGGCAGGTTGAAGCGGCTGTAAGAGGTCGTGGAGGACCGAACCCACCAGGGTTGAAAACCTGGGGGATGACCTGTGGTTAGGGGTGAAAGGCCAATCAAACTCCGTGATAGCTGGTTCTCCCCGAAATGCATTTAGGTGCAGCGTCGTGTGTTTCTTGCCGGAGGTAGAGCACTGGATAGGCGATGGGCCCTACCGGGTTACTGACCTTAGCCAAACTCCGAATGCCGGTAAGTGAGAGCGCGGCAGTGAGACTGTGGGGGATAAGCTCCATGGTCGAGAGGGAAACAGCCCAGAGCATCGACTAAGGCCCCTAAGCGTACGCTAAGTGGGAAAGGATGTGGAGTCGCAGAGACAACCAGGAGGTTGGCTTAGAAGCAGCCACCCTTGAAAGAGTGCGTAATAGCTCACTGGTCAAGTGATTCCGCGCCGACAATGTAGCGGGGCTCAAGCGTACCGCCGAAGTCGTGTCATTCGTACACATATCCCCAACGGGAGTGCGGATGGGTAGGGGAGCGTCGTGTGCCGGGTGAAGCAGCCGCGGAAGCGAGTTGTGGACGGTTCACGAGTGAGAATGCAGGCATGAGTAGCGATACACACGTGAGAAACGTGTGCGCCGATTGACTAAGGGTTCCTGGGTCAAGCTGATCTGCCCAGGGTAAGTCGGGACCTAAGGCGAGGCCGACAGGCGTAGTCGATGGACAACCGGTTGATATTCCGGTACCCGCTTTGAAACGCCCAATACTGAATCAGGCGATGCTAAGTCCGTGAAGCCGCCCCTGATCTCTTCGGAGTGAGGGGGAGTGGTGGAGCCGACGGACCAGACTTGTAGTAGGTAAGCGATGGGGTGACGCAGGAAGGTAGTCCAGCCCGGGCGGTGGTTGTCCCGGGGTAAGGGTGTAGGCCGTGTGATAGGCAAATCCGTCACACATCAAGGCTGAGACCTGATGCCGAGCCGATTGTGGTGAAGTGGATGATCCTATGCTGTCGAGAAAAGCCTCTAGCGAGTTTCATGGCGGCCCGTACCCTAAACCGACTCAGGTGGTCAGGTAGAGAATACCGAGGCGTTCGGGTGAACTATGGTTAAGGAACTCGGCAAAATGCCCCCGTAACTTCGGGAGAAGGGGGGCCATCACTGGTGATCGGATTTACTCCGTGAGCTGGGGGTGGCCGCAGAGACCAGCGAGAAGCGACTGTTTACTAAAAACACAGGTCCGTGCGAAGCCGTAAGGCGATGTATACGGACTGACGCCTGCCCGGTGCTGGAACGTTAAGGGGACCGGTTAGTCGACCTTCGGGTCGGCGAAGCTGAGAACTTAAGCGCCAGTAAACGGCGGTGGTAACTATAACCATCCTAAGGTAGCGAAATTCCTTGTCGGGTAAGTTCCGACCTGCACGAATGGCGTAACGACTTCTCGACTGTCTCAACCATAGGCCCGGTGAAATTGCACTACGAGTAAAGATGCTCGTTTCGCGCAGCAGGACGGAAAGACCCCGGGACCTTTACTACAGTTTGATATTGGTGTTCGGTTCGGCTTGTGTAGGATAGGTGGGAGACTTTGAAGCAGCCACGCCAGTGGTTGTGGAGTCGCCGTTGAAATACCACTCTGGTCGTGCTGGATGTCTAACCTGGGTCCGTGATCCGGATCAGGGACAGTGTCTGATGGGTAGTTTAACTGGGGCGGTTGCCTCCTAAAGAGTAACGGAGGCGCCCAAAGGTTCCCTCAGCCTGGTTGGCAATCAGGTGTTGAGTGTAAGTGCACAAGGGAGCTTGACTGTGAGACCGACGGGTCGAGCAGGGACGAAAGTCGGGACTAGTGATCCGGCGGTGGCTTGTGGAAGCGCCGTCGCTCAACGGATAAAAGGTACCCCGGGGATAACAGGCTGATCTTCCCCAAGAGTCCATATCGACGGGATGGTTTGGCACCTCGATGTCGGCTCGTCGCATCCTGGGGCTGGAGTCGGTCCCAAGGGTTGGGCTGTTCGCCCATTAAAGCGGTACGCGAGCTGGGTTTAGAACGTCGTGAGACAGTTCGGTCCCTATCCGCTGTGCGCGTAGGAGTCTTGAGAAGGGCTGTCCCTAGTACGAGAGGACCGGGACGGACGAACCTCTGGTGTGCCAGTTGTCCTGCCAAGGGCATGGCTGGTTGGCTACGTTCGGAAAGGATAACCGCTGAAAGCATCTAAGCGGGAAGCCTGCTTCGAGATGAGGACTCCCACCTCCTTGAGAGGGTAAGGCTCCCAGTAGACGACTGGGTTGATAGGCCGGATATGGAAGCACCGCAAGGTGTGGAGTTGACCGGTACTAATAGGCCGAGGGCTTGTCCTCAGTTGCTCGCGTCCACTGTGTTAGTTCTGAAGTAACGAACTGTCGAGCCCCCTATGGGGGTTCCGGGTCGATATCTTCATAGTGTTTCGGTGGTCATTGCGTTAGGGAAACGCCCGGTTACATTCCGAACCCGGAAGCTAAGCCTTTCAGCGCCGATGGTACTGCAGGGGGGACCCTGTGGGAGAGTAGGACGCCGCCGAACAATTTTTGACCTCAACCCCCGGACCATGTCCGGGGGTTGAGGCATTTCTGCGTTCAGGACCGGACGCCGGCTGGGGCCCTCATAGGGTGTGGGTATGCGCTATGAACTGGTCATCTTCGACAATGACGGTGTGCTCGTCGACAGTGAGCCGATCTCCAACACCATCCTCGCCGGGTATCTGACCGAGCTGGGGCACCCCACCTCGTACGAGGACTCCCTGCGGGACTACATGGGGTCCGCTGTGCATCGTGTGCACGATCTCGTCGGGGAGAGGACCGGGCGCAGCCTGCCCGACGACTTCGACGATGTTCTGCATGCCCGGATCTTTGCCGCCTTCGAGCGCGAGCTGGTTGCCGTCGACGGGGTGACGGAGGTGCTGGGGAAGCTGGTCGCGGACGGAGTGCCGTACTGCGTGGCTTCCTCCGGCAGTCATGAGCGGATCCGCGTCGGGCATCGCAAGACCGGGCTGGACCTGTGGTTCCGCGAGGACAACGTCTTCAGCGCGCAGGACGTGGGGCGTGGAAAGCCGGCCCCGGATCTGTTTCTGCATGCCGCCGAGCGGATGGGTGTCGCTCCGGAGCGCTGCGTCGTCGTCGAGGACAGTCCGCTCGGCGTGACGGCGGCGCACGCGGCCGGGATGGACGTGTACGGGTTCACTGCGATGACCGCGGCCGGGAAACTGACGGGCGCCAAGGGGTACTTCGCGTCGATGGCGGAGCTGCCCGCACTGCTCGCCTGAGGCGTCGCGCACATCGGGGCATCGCTCCCTTCCATGATTGGTTGCCTGATCGATCTACCCATGGGTAAGGCGGCCGCATACGCTGTCCGGCCATGACGGATGCGGGGTTGGGGCAGCGGTTGCGGCAGGGGCGGGCCTCCTTGGCGTTGAGCTTTTTCGCGCAGGGAGTGGCCTTTGCGCTGCTCGTGACGCGCATACCGGCGATACAGGACCGGTACGGCATATCCGACGGGCTGCTGCCCGCCTTCCTTGCTGCCGTGCCGGTTCTCGCCGGCGCCGGGAGCGTGCTCACCGAAAAGCTTGTGCGGCGGATCGCGCCCAGCGTCGTGCTGCGGTGGGCCCAGCCCGTGGTGCTGCTGGCGTTGTTGGCTGTGGCCGCCGGTACCGAGGTGTGGCAGGCCGCGGTGGCGCTCGGGGTCTTCGGCCTGGCGGTGGGGGCGCTGGACGCGTCCATGAACATGCTGGGGGTGAGCCTGCAGAGGGCGTACGGGCGCAGCATCATGCTCGGTTTCCATGCCGCGTACAGCCTCGGTGGCATCGTCGGCGCCTCGCTCGCGTGGGCGGGAGCGCACTGGGATCTGTCGCTGGTGGTGTCGTATCTGCCGGTGGTGGCGGTGCTGCTGCCGGTGGTGTTGATGGGCAGCCGGTGGTACGCGGACCAGGAGCGCGCCCCCGGGACGGGGACTCCGGGAGGCGGTGACCGGGGCAGGGTCGGATTCCGGATGCTTCTGCCGTTCTGCCTGGTCATGGCGTTCGCCTACATCGGCGACTCGACGGTCTCCAACTGGAGCGCGAAGTATCTGCAGGACGTTCTCGGCAGTTCGGAGGAGCTCGCGACCGTCCCGTACAACGCGTACATGGTGACGACGCTGCTGGGCCGGGCCTTGGGCGACCTGGGGGTGCGGCGGTTCGGGGCGGTGGCGGTCGTACGGTTCGGGACGGTCCTGGCGGCGGCCGGCTTCGCGGTGGTGGCCGTGGCGTCGGGCGCGTGGATCGGGATCCTGGGCTTCACGCTGCTGGGACTCGGGCTGTGTGTGATCGTGCCGCAGACGTTCGCGGCGGCGGGACGGCGGGCGGTCGAGAGTGGCGGGCCGGAGGCGAGCGACAGCGCGGTCGCGAGGCTGAATGTCTTCAACTACGTCGGGTTCCTGGTCGGTTCACCGCTCGTCGGCGCGCTCGGTGACGCCTGGAGCTACCGGTGGGCCATGGTCGTGCCGATGCTGCTGGTACTCGTGACGCTGCGGTACGCCCCTTCGTTCGGTACGGATCCGGCCAGATACGGTGGCGGGCATGAGCGGCCGCGGATTGCTGATGTGGGACGAGGCGGTAACGAAGTATGACTTCGGGGCCAGCCATCCGATGGACCCGGTGCGGCTTGCGCTGACCATGGGGTTGGTGCGGGCGTACGGGTTGGATCGCGCCATGGATGTGGTGTCCGCGAAGCCGGCGGGTGAATCGACGCTGCGGCTCGTGCACCGCGAGGACTATGTGGCGGCCGTGCGCGCGGCGTCCGCGGATCCGCGCTCGGCGGACCAGGATTACGGGCTCGGGACGATGGACGATCCCGCCTTCGCCGGGATGCATGAGGTGTCGGCGCTGATCGCGGGGCAGTCCGTCGGAGCGGCGGAGGCGGTGTGGCGCGGTGAGGCGGAGCACGCCGTGAACTTCGCGGGTGGGCTGCACCACGCGATGCCGGGGTCGGCGTCCGGATTCTGCATCTACAACGACGCGTCGCTGGCGATCGCGCGGCTGCTGGAGCTGGGGGCGGAGCGCGTCGCGTACGTCGATGTGGATGTGCATCACGGCGACGGGGTGCAGGCCGCGTTCTGGGACGACCCACGGGTGCTGACGATCTCGCTGCACGAGCACCCCCGGATGCTGTTCCCCGGCACCGGTTGGCCGGAGGAGACCGGCGGGAGCGGTGCCGGTGAGGGCAGTGCGGTGAATGTGGCGCTGCCGGCGGGTACCGGCGACGAGGGGTGGCTCAGGGCCTTCCACGGGGTGGTGCCGGAGCTGCTGTCCGACTTCCGGCCCCAGGTGCTGGTGACGCAGCACGGCGCGGACACGCACTTCGAGGACCCGCTGGCGCATCTGGCGGTGTCGCTGGACGCGCAGCGGCTGGTGCAGGAGGCGTGCCACTCGCTGGCGCACGAGTGTGTCGAGGACGGACGCTGGGTCGCCCTGGGGGGCGGCGGGTACGCGGTGGTGGACGTGGTGCCCCGGTCGTGGACGCATCTGGTGGGGATTGCGGGGCATACCCCGGTGGATCCGGAGTCGGTGATCCCGTCGTCGTGGCGGGACGAGGTGTACGCGCGGACGCGGCAGTTGGGGCCGGGCCGGATGACGGACGGACGTACTCCGCAATGGCGTGAATGGGACGCCGGCTACGACCCGGCGGACCGCCTGGACCAGGCGGTGCTCGCGACCAGGCGGGCGGCGTTCCCGCTGCGCGGCCTGCTGCCCTGAGGGCGGCCGTTCGCTGTTGTCCCTCGTTACGCCAACTGTGCGGTGCCGCCCCGGTTTCCGTACGGGCAGGCCCGCGCTGAGGCACCATCGGCAGGATGTTGAGTACCGGAGCGCTGCGGGCGCACCTCTTGGCGGCGCGGTTGGCCGGGCCCGTCGCCACGTCGCGCGAGGAGAGCCTGCGCAGTTACCGGCTCTTCGCCGCGCGCGATCCGCGCGTGACCCTCGGGCTGCACCCCGAGTGGGACTGGAGCGTGCGGGACCTGATCGCGCTGATGGCCGACAGGTGCGGGGTGTCGGATGATCCCGCTCACGTCGACGGACCCGATGTCATCGATCCGGAGCGGACGCTGCGGGGACTCGCGGCCTTCGCCGAGCGGCTCGGGGACGTGGCCGCGCGGCGCGGAGCTGTGCTGCTGGGGACCGGGCATCCGCATCGGCTGCTCGGGTTCTACGCCGGGCTGGCAGACGCTTTGTCGGCGGCGGGCTGCTACGTCCTCACCCCCGCGCAGGGGAGATGTATCGACATAACGACCCGGTTCGGCGTACGCACGTACAACCTCGAGTACGTACGAGGCGTCGCGCTGGTGCGAGATGCCGGCGCGGAGCGCGCCGGGAGTGAGACCGGCGCACACACCCATTCCCCCCTCCCGGTTCGGGTCGCGCTGGAGGGTGTCGTGGCCGACAGCAGCCCTCTGCCGGACCTGGTCATCGGGGACCACGGCTGGGTCTGCGGGGCAGGTCAGCTGGGGATCGAGGCGATGGGGCTGGCCGACACCGACGATCCGGCGCTGTTCGTCGGTGAGGCCGAAGGGCAGGTGTCCGTGGTGGTTCCACTTGATGACGGTGTGCGGTCCGATTACTACCGACCGCTGACGCGCTATGTACTCAATCGAGCGTGTCTGTCCCAGTAGGCACCCGATCGCAGCTCCTCTTCCCCACTCGCACCACCCGCCCCTAGTCTGGGGAGTGAGCGCACAGCGACGAAGAGTCACCGGAGGGGAAGCCGGTGTGCGTCATGTGCGGAAGGTACAGGTGGGTCATGGCTGCTGGCAGCGAGAGGCCTCTCAACGAGGTCAAGTTCCTTACCGTGGCGGAGGTTGCCTCGGTGATGAGGGTGTCGAAGATGACCGTGTACCGGTTGGTGCACAGCGGGCATCTGCCGGCCATCCGGGTGGGGAGGTCCTTCCGGGTACCGGAGCAAGCGGTTCACGAATACCTCCGCGAGTCCTTTGTGGGGGTGGAATCCGCGTAGCGGAGGCTGTGACTGCCCTCGGATTACAACCTCGATGCTCTGGCGGGTAGGCTAGGCCGACGTAGGTCGTGTGGGCCCAGACGCCCCGCACCGAGTGAAGAGAAGTGAGCGAGGGTAGTCGTGGGCTCTGTTATCAAGAAGCGGCGCAAGCGGATGGCGAAGAAGAAGCACCGCAAGCTGCTCAAGCGCACCCGCGTTCAGCGTCGCAACAAGAAGTAAGCGGCAGCTGTACGTTCATCGCGGCCCCTCCACCGATCCGGTGGAGGGGCCGTGGTGCGTCTGCGGCGGAACTCCTGAGGGGGCCCGGAGGACTGCGCCGGGACAATCGGGTGACGAAATCGAGCCCCGTAGAACCGCGTCTGGCGAAACTGCGTCCTGCGGTCATCACAGCGCAACAACGAACCGCTACGGTGACGCCTAAGGGTGGACCAGAACGGAAGGCGCTGATCTTGGGCAAGGTCGTGCTCGTCACCGGTGTGGCCCGGCAGCTGGGGGGCCGCCTGGTGCGGCGCATTCAGCGGGATCCCGAAGTGGACCGGGTGATCGGCGTCGATGCGGTGGCGCCCGAGCATCATCTCGGTGGCGCCGACTTCGTGCGTGCCGACATCCGCCAGCCCGCGATAGCGCGGGTGCTGGCCGAGTACTCCGTGGACACCGTCGTGCACATGGATGTCACCGGGACGCCGCTGGGCACCGGTGGCCGTACGACGGTCAAGGAGACCAATGTCATCGGCACCATGCAGCTGCTCGGTGCGTGCCAGAAGTCGCCGACCGTCAAACGGCTGGTGATCAAGTCCAGTACGAGCGTCTACGGCTCCGCGCCGCGCGACCCCGCTGTCTTCACCGAGACCACCCCGCCCAAGTCCCTGCCGAGCGGCGGCTTCGCGAAGGACGCGGTCGAGGTCGAGGGGTACGTACGCGGATTCGCCCGCCGCAGGCCCGATGTGGCCGTGTGCGTGCTGCGCTTCGCGAACATCCTCGGCCCCTGCGCCGACTCCCCGCTCGCCGAGTTCTTCTCGCTGCCCGTGATGCCGACCGTCTTCGGGTACGACCCGCGTCTGCAGTTCGTCCACGAGGACGATGTGATCGATGTGCTGCGGATCGCCTTGAACGACCCGCGCCGGGGAACCCTCAACAGCGGCACCTTCAACATCGCGGGCGACGGTGTGCTGCTGCTCTCGCAGTGCTCGCGGCGGCTCGGGCGGCCGACGCTGCCGGTGCTGCTGCCCGCGGTCACCTGGGTGGGTTCCGCGCTCCGTACGCTCGGTGTGACGGACTTCTCGCCCGAGCAGATCCGCTTGCTGACGCACGGTCGGGTGGTGAGTACGACGCAGATGCGGGAGACGCTGGGATTCGAGCCGAAGTTCACGACCGCGGAGGCGTTCGCGGACTTCGCCCGCAGCCGGGGTCCGGGGCTGCTGCCGCCGGATGCGCTCGCCCGGGCCGTGGACCGGGTGGCGGCGGGCCTGCCGGACGGAGCGGGGTCGTCCTCCGCTCCACCCCTTCAGACGACTCAGAGCGACGCCGAATAAGGAGCGCAGCCGACGATGGCGGACGCCAAGGTCATTCCGTTCGACGACGACCGTTCGCGCGGCAGCGCGCAGCGCGGGCCGCGGCGCCGCTCCGCGAGCGGCCGCCGGAAGGGCGAGCCCCCGGCGGTCCGTGAGGTTCCGGTCAGCCCGCTGCCCGCCCAGCAGCCGGTGCTGACGGCGTCCTCCGAAGGCCCGGCCGCCGGTGAGGAGCTCCCGGCCGAGCCGGCCGGGGCGGCCGGCTGGGACCGGCGCATCGCGGGAGGTCTTGCGTTCCTGCGCCGCCGGATCACCGGTGACTACGAGGTCGACGAGTTCGGCTACGACGAGGAGCTCACCGACCAGGTCCTGATGTCGCTGGTCCGGCCGATGTACGAGAAGTACTTCCGCGTCGAGGTGAAGGGCATCGAGAACATCCCGGCCGACGGGGGCGCGCTGGTGGTGGCCAACCACTCGGGCACGCTGCCGCTGGACGGGCTGATGATGCAGGTCGCCGTCCACGACAACCACCCGGCGGGGCGCCATCTGCGGCTGCTGGCGGCCGATCTGGTCTTCATGCTGCCGGTGGTCAACGAACTGGCCCGCAAGGCCGGGCACACGCTGGCCTGCTCCGAGGACGCGGAGAGGCTGCTGCAGCGCGGTGAGGTCGTCGGGGTGATGCCGGAGGGCTTCAAGGGCATCGGGAAGCCGTTCAGCGACCGCTACAAGCTTCAGCGGTTCGGGCGGGGCGGGTTCGTCTCGACCGCCCTGCGGGCGGGCGCGCCGATCGTGCCGTGCTCGATCGTCGGGGCGGAGGAGATCTACCCGATGATCGGCAACGCGAAGACGCTGGCGCGGCTGCTGGGCTTCCCGTACTTCCCGATCACACCGACGTTTCCGTGGCTGGGGCCGCTGGGGGCGGTGCCGCTGCCGACGAAGTGGACCGTTCAGTTCGGGGAGCCGATCCCGACGGACGGCTATCCGCCGGAGGCGGCGGAGGACCCGATGCTGATGTTCAACCTGACGGACCAGGTGCGGGAGCAGATCCAGCACACGCTGTACAAGCTGCTGGTGCAGCGCAGGTCGGTGTTCTTCTGAGCAGCGCCGGCTGAGCGGCTAACACGGGTGAGGGGCGGGCTGTTGCATACGGCCAGCCCCTCACCCGTGGTTCAGCGGTCGTCCTCCGCGTCGAGACCGAGACCCGGCAGGATCCCGGGCAGCAGCGGCGGGATGGTGATGTCCGGCTCGGGCGGTGCTGTGTTGCCCGGGGCGGACGGCGAGTCGCCGTCCGTCGGCGGGTTCAGCAGACCACCCGTGTCGCCACCCAGCAGCCCGTCGTCCGACGGCGAACCCGACCCCGAGGGGTGGGGATTGCCGGCCTCGCCCGGACGGCTCTCGCTCGCACCGGGCGCGGACGGTGTCGTACCGCCTCCGGGGCTGCTCGTGCTTCCCGAGCCCTGTGAGGAGGCTCCGGGGCGCTGGGAGTCCCCACGGCCCTGCTCAGGGGTGCGGGGCAGCAGCGACTGCAGCGGCTCCACTTCCTGGTCTATGGCGTCGAAGACGTCGTTGACGTCGTCGCCGACATCGGTGAGCTGGGCCGGCAGCCGGTCCCGCAGGCCGTTCCACGCTTCCCGGTGGGAGCTGGCGAACGAGTTGAGCGTCTGGATCGGCCCGAGCGAGCCGTCCCTCTCGTAGGCCTCGTGGAGCAGCCGGTGGCCTTCTCCGGCGTCGTGCCGTACGCCTGTGAGCGCGCGGCGGACCTCGTTGAGCGACTCGTGGTCGAGGGCGCCGGAGCGTCCCCGTTCCATGAGACGACGGGCCTCGCTGAGCCTGGTGGACGCCTGGTCGAGGTAGAGCTCGCCACGGTCGGACTCTCCGTCGGCCATGCCGAGCCGGATGTCCTCCATGCCGCGCTTCAGCCCGTAGAGCGTGTCACCGGGAAGGGCGTCGGAACTGGCGGCGGCCACTCCGCTGAAGGCTCCCGCGGCGACACCGACGGTCAGACCGCCGGCCGCAAGACCCTTCGACCAGCGGGAGCGCGGTCGCAGCTTCCGGAGCGGGGACGCCCGGTGGGCGCCGCGTCCGGATGTCCGCTGCTCGGGCAGCGTAGGTCCCGCGGACGCGGCTCCCGACGCCGTGCCTTCCTGGAGCATGGCTTCCATGGCGGCCACGAGCTGCGCTCGCTGCACCACTTTGACCTCGGGATCCATCTCCGGTCTCGGCAGTCCGCCGAGACCGTCCGCCAGGGCCAACAGCCGTCCGTGCTCGGTCGGTTCGACCGATTCATCGGGCTGACCGGCCGCCTGATCTTCCAAGGCCTGGGCGAAGGCGCTCGCCCGCCGGTGCGCCGAAACGTTCGCGATCACTGGCGGCACCTCCTCTCGTCATGACGATCGACTCCCCTGGGGGTCCGGAAGGTTGCACGCCTTGAGCACATCCACACGATCGAGTGAGTGGCTGTGGGCATGGCGTGACCACAGGGAGCCTGCATCCCGCACAACGAGCGTCGCGGCACTTGGGTTACGCGCGAAAGATGATCGGACCAGTGCGTCATCGTGGCGTCACCGATTGTGAGTTGAGGTCGGTCAGCGGGCGTCGTCGGGCAGGAGCCGGGCCAGGGTGCGTACCGCACGGTACTGGAGGGTTTTGATCGCACCCTCGTTCTTGCCCATCACCCTGGCGGTCTCGGCGACCGACAGGCCCTGCAGGAAACGTAAGGTCACGCATTCCTGCTGCTGAGGATTGAGTTTCTTGACGGCTTCCAGCAGCGCGGCATTGGACAGGGACTCCAGGACGGAGTCCTCCGGGCTGCGCTCGACCTCATTGGCGTCGAGCATCTCGCCGGTGGTGACCTCCAGCCGGAAGCGGCTGGACTTGAAGTGGTCGGCCACCAGGTTCCGCGCGATCGTGACCAGCCAGGCGCCGAAGTCGCGGCCCTGCCAGGTGAAGGTGGAGATGCGGCGCAGGGCGCGCAGGAAGGTCTCGCTGGTGAGATCCTCCGCCGTCGCCTTTCCGCCGACGCGGTAGTAGATGTACCGGTAGACGGTGTCGCTGTACTGGTCGTAGAGACGGCCGAAGGCTTCGGCCTCGCCCGCCTGGGCGCGCTCGACCAGCTCCATCATGCGGGCGCTGTCGCTGTCGGCGGTGGGCCGGCGAGCGGTGGTCGAGGCGCCGGAGCGGGTGCTCCGTCTGCCGACAGCCCGTCCGTCACCCGACCGCCTCCCCTCGACGACGGCACTGCGCCCCGGCACCTTCTCGATGCCGTCGGCCAGGGCGTAGCAGGGGGCGGCGGGACCGCTGGTGGCAAGGCGGGGCATGGCGAGGGCCGGGACGGCGTACGCGGTGGGGACGAAACCGCGCAGCCGGTCGACGACCAGTGCGCGGAGCGTAGCCAGGCCCGAGGCGTCAACCCCGACGTGTGGGTACACGGGACTCCCAGAGGCAGAGCTTCCATCACGTGCAGTGCGGGAATGTTCACCCGTCGTAGCGACTGGCGAGTTCCCGTATGCGTCTGAGGAGAATAACGCTTCGTACAGGCAGTGCTACACCCAGTTGCTCAAATCATCGTTTCCGTCGCTTCTGTTACGTCCATACGACGTATCAAGTAGCGCATTGTGAGCGCTTGTTGATCGAAAGGTTTCGTGATGTGACGCATCAGGGGGCGCGTCACGGACCGTTCGGTGCGTCCGGATGTGCCGGACCGGGTGCCGGTGTCAGCGGCGGCGGCGGTGCAGAGCGACCGCGGCCGCCGTGCCACCTGCGATCGCGCCGACGCCGGCCGCCGCCGGGATGCCGACCTTGGCCGCCTTGCGGCCCGTCCGGTAGTCACGCAGCCGCCATTCGCGGTCGCGCGCGTGCCTGCGGAGTTTCGTGTCCGGATTGATCGCGTACGGATGCCCCACCAGCGACAGCATCGGGATGTCGTTGTGCGAATCGCTGTACGCGGCGCAGCGCTCCAGTTCGAGGCCCTCGGCGGCGGCCAGGGCACGTACCGCCTCGGCCTTGGCGGGGCCGTGCAGCGGCTCGCCCACGAGCTTGCCCGTGTACACGCCGTCGACGGACTCGGCGACGGTGCCCAGCGCGCCCGTCAGTCCCAGGCGGCGAGCGATGATCGTCGCGGTCTCCACCGGGGCCGCGGTCACCAGCCACACCTTCTGGCCCGCGTCCAGGTGTGCCTGCGCGAGCGCGCGGGTGCCGGGCCAGATGCGCTCGGCCATGTACTCGTCGTAGATCTCCTCGCCGATGCTCATCAGCTCGGAGACACGGTGGCCCTTGACGATGGACAGCGCGGACTCGCGCACGTCCTGCATGTGCTCCGGGTCCTCGACACCGGCCAGCCGGAACCACGTCTGCTGCCAGGCGAATCTGGCCAGCTCACGGCGCTGGAAGAACTTCCGCTTGTACAGGCCGCGGCCGAAGTGGAAGATCGCGGCGCCCTGCATCACGGTGTTGTCGAGATCGAAGAACGCGGCGGCCCGGTCGTCCCCCGCGACGGGGAACTCCGATTCGCCGAGCGGTGCGGCGTCGTCCAGCACACCGAGGGCGTCGAGCTGCTGTGACGTCTTGCGCGCTGCCTCGGCTGCTGCCTCGCCTGCGAGCACGCTCCGCGCGGTGGCGGAGCGCCTACGGGGTGTGAGCCATCCCAGTGCGGCCATGTCGTGAGCATAGCCAGTCTGTTCGGTACTTCCCGACACGCCGGGATGCCATGGCGTGAACTCTCTGCGACCGGTCTGTTAAGCGGGCAGGTCGGCCCCTTCGCGTCCGCGGCGGTGTGGGGCGTCTCTCAGTCGCGCGGGCGGAGAATGGCTGCATGAGTCCTCTGTTGCGGCGTGCGAAGAAGAAGCCCGGCGAGCGCGTGGTGACGCTGATCGGGAAGCCGGGGTGTCATCTGTGCGACGACGCGCGAGCGGTGATCGAAGAGGTGTGCACCGAGACGGGCGCGTCGTGGGAGGAGAGGGACATCACTCAGGACGAGGCGCTGCACCGCGCCTACTGGGAGCAGATCCCGGTGGTGCTGGTCGACGGCGAGCAGCACACGTTCTGGAAGGTCGACGCGGGCCGGCTGCGGCGCGCGCTGGGGGCGTGAGGCGGGCGTGCGGCCGGTGTCCGTTGCCATCGGGACGGGTCGTGGCGCGTTCCGGCGGTGTCACGGCCCTATCCGGACACGATGGAAACAGGGCACAGTAGCGGTCTCGGGGGCGTATGCGGGAGGAGTGTGTACGGTTTTGCCCCCTTCGGATCCCCAACGGGCCGATGCGGTTCGAGGTTCCAGGATTGCGCGGACGAAATGCGTGACCCCGGTCACTTTGCTCGGACAAAACGGACACCATCTTTGTGCACGCGTTCACAAAGACATAGCCTGCATTCGACGGGGCGGTCTTGGAACACACGGCCGCCTGCAGCCTCGCTCATCCCGCAGGAGCACCGTGGCAACTGGCCGAAATCACCGACCGGCGACCCGTAGCCGAGGAATCCCCGAGGCCACCGTCGCCCGGCTTCCGCTGTACCTGCGCGCCCTGACCGCGCTGTCCGAGCGGTCCGTGCCCACGGTGTCGTCGGAGGAGCTCGCGGCCGCGGCCGGCGTCAACTCCGCGAAGCTGCGCAAGGACTTCTCCTACCTCGGTTCGTACGGGACCCGTGGCGTCGGCTACGACGTGGAGTACCTCGTCTACCAGATCTCGCGTGAGCTCGGCCTGACGCAGGACTGGCCCGTGGTGATCGTCGGTATCGGTAATCTCGGCGCCGCGCTCGCCAACTACGGAGGGTTCGCCTCCCGTGGCTTCCGGGTCGCCGCGCTCATAGACGCTGACCCGACCATGGCCGGCAAGCCGGTCGCGGGTATCCCGGTCCAGCACACCGATGAGCTCGAGAAGATCATCAGTGACAACGGAGTGTCGATCGGTGTCATCTCGACGCCCGCCGGAGCTGCCCAGCAGGTGTGCGAACGCCTGATCGCGGCCGGTGTCACCTCCATCCTCAACTTCGCCCCCACCGTCCTCTCCGTGCCCGACGGCGTCGATGTGCGCAAGGTCGACCTCTCGATCGAGCTGCAGATCCTCGCCTTCCACGAGCAGCGGAAGGCCGGCGAGGAGGCCGAGGCCGCGGCAGGCCGGAAGGGACCCGACGGGGACATGCCCGCCGTGATGCCGGCATGAGTCTCCTGGTCGTCGGACTGAGCCACCGCAGCGCCCCGGTCAGTGTGCTGGAGCGGGCCTCGCTGTCCCCGGACGCGCAGACCAAGCTGCTGCACGACACGCTGGCCGCGGAGCCCGCTGCCGAGGCGGCGGTGCTCGCCACCTGCAACCGCATCGAGCTGTACGCGGACGTCGACAAGTTCCACGCCGGTGTGGCCGAGCTGTCCACCCTGCTCGCCCAGCACAGCGGCGTGGGCCTCGAAGAGCTCACTCCTTATCTCTACGTGCACTACGAGGACCGGGCCGTCCACCATCTGTTCTCGGTGGCCTGCGGGCTCGACTCCATGGTCGTCGGCGAGGGCCAGATCCTCGGTCAGATCAAGGACGCCCTCGCACTCGGCCAGGAGCTGCACACCGCCGGCCGGCTGATCAACGACCTGTTCCAGCAGGCCCTTCGGGTCGGCAAGCGCGCGCACAGTGAGACGGGGATCGACCGGGCCGGGCAGTCGCTCGTCACCTTCGGTCTGGAGCAGCTCGCCGACGGTGCGGACGTCGAGGAATGGGCGGCTGACAAGCGGGTGCTGGTGATCGGCGCCGGGTCGATGTCCTCGCTGGCCGCGACGACGCTCGCCCGCCTCGGGGTGCGGGACCTGGTCATCGCCAACCGCACGCTGGACCGCGCGGAGCGACTGGCCGCGGTGCTGTCGGAGCCGGGCGTGGTGACCGCGCGAGCGGTGGCGATGGCCGGTGTCGCCGACGAACTGACACGTGCCGACGCGGTGGTCTCCTGCACGGGGGCGACCGGTCTTGTGCTGACCGCGGAGTCGGTGGCGGCGGCGCTGGCGGAGCATGTGGTGCCCGCCGCGCCCGCCTCGCCCGCCGACCTCCGGGCGCCCGACGGGAGCCTGGTGGCACGGCTCGCGGAGACCGCGCAGCGGGACGGGCGGGTCACCGACCTGTCGGCGTCGTCCCCGGTCGGGCTCGAGGGCGCGGGCACAGGCCGGGGCTCCGCCCCGAACGCCGCGCCGCAGAAGCCTGCCGGGTCGGACGCCCCGGCTTCGCAGGACGGGACCGGCGCGCCCGAGGGCGAGGCTGTCTGTCCCATCGGGCTCGACGAGCTGCATGTCGCCGAGGCGCTCGTGCAGCACGGGGCCTGGATGGAGAACGCCGACCGGTCCATCCGGCGGGTGCCCACGCAGGAGCCGCGTACCGGCACGGTGCGCATCGGGCTGCTCGACCTCGCCATGCCGCGCGACATCGACCACGCCGTCCACCGGCTCGCCGGCGTACGGCTCGTCGACATCGAATCGCTCGCCGAGGCGTCCGCCGACGCCCCCATGGCGGCCGACGTCGACCAGGTCCGCGCCATCGTCTCCGACGAGGTCGCCGCCTTCGGCGCCGCCCAGCGTGCCGCGCGCATCACCCCGACGGTCGTCGCCCTGCGCGCCATGGCCGCCGATGTGGTCGCCGGTGAGATCGCGCGCCTCGAGGGCCGGCTCACCGGTCTCGACGAGAAGCAGCGCGGCGAGATCAACCAGACCGTCCGTCGTGTCGTCGACAAGCTGCTCCACGCGCCCACCGTGCGCGTCAAGCAGCTCGCGAGCGAGCCCGGCGGCGCCGGGTACGCCGACGCACTGCGGACGCTCTTCGACCTCGACCCGGAGACGGTCGCCTCCGTCAGCCGGGCCGACACGAATGACGCAGACGTCAAGAACCGAGGGCGAGTATGACCGAGAGGGCACTGAGACTCGGGACCAGGCGCAGCAGACTCGCCATGGCCCAGTCCGGTCTGGTGGCGGAGTCGGTGCGCCAGTTGACCGGCCGGGCCGTCGAGCTCGTCGAGATCACCACGTACGGCGACACCTCGCGGGAGCAGCTCTCCCAGATCGGCGGTACGGGGGTCTTCGTCACCGCCCTGCGCGACGCGCTGCAGCGCGGCGAGGTGGACTTCGCCGTCCACTCGCTGAAGGACCTGCCCACCACGCAGCCCGACGACCTCACCCTCGCGGCCGTGCCGCGGCGCGAGGACCCGCGGGACGTGCTCGTGGCACGCGACGGGCTGACCTTCGACCGGCTGCCGGAAGGTGCCCGCATCGGCACCGGCTCGCCCCGCCGGACGGCGCAGCTGAACGCGTACGCCCGTGCGCACCACCTGCGCATAGAAACCGTGCCGATCCGCGGAAACATCGACACCCGGATCGGATACGTACGAAACGGGGAGCTGGACGCGGTGGTTCTCGCCGCCGCCGGGCTCCACCGCATCGGACGGATCGAGGACGCGACGGACTTCCTGTCGGTCGACTTCATCCTGCCCGCCCCCGGCCAGGGGGCGCTGGCAATCGAGTGTGCCGCACAGAACGCGGACCTCGCCGCCGTACTCGCCGAGCTCGACGACCCGTACACCCGGGTCGCCGTGACCGCCGAGCGTTCCCTGCTCGCCGCCCTGGAGGCCGGCTGCTCCGCACCTGTGGGTGCGTTGGCCGACCTGTTGGCCGACGGGCAGGTTGTCACTGAGATGCGCCTGCGCGGCGTCGTCGGCACCACCGACGGCTCGACGCTGGTGCAGCTGTCCACCACCGGTCCCGTACCCACGTCGCACGGCGACGCCATCGCGCTCGGTCGCGAACTCGCGTCCGAGATGCTCGCCAAGGGTGCGGCCGGTCTTATGGGGGAGCGAGCACTTTGAGCCCCACCACCAACCCGACTTCGGCGTTCTCGGCGCACGGGCACGTCACTTTCCTCGGCGCCGGTCCCGGCGACCCCGGACTGCTGACTCTGCGCGCCGTCGAAGCACTCGCGGGAGCCGACGTACTGATCGCCGAGCCGGATGTGCTCGAGGTTGTACGCGGCCATGCGCGTGCGAGCGTGAGCACGCCTGAACTGACGATTGTTGACGATGCGTCAACAGCCGCCGGAATCCCCGTACTCAGGGATGCGGTCAATCTTGTCATGGAGGCAGCGCGCGGCGGCAAGCGGGTCGTCCGTGCGGTGACCGGTGATCCCGGACTGGATTCCGACGCAGGTCAGGAGATGCTGGCCTGCGCCACGGAGGGGATTCCCTTCGAGGTCGTGCCCGGTGTTGCCGCGGCGGTGGGCGTACCTGCGTACGCCGGTGTCCCGCTGCGCGACGCCCAGGGCGCGGACGTCCGGTTCGTCGACGCACGTACCGCGAGCGAGCGGTGCTGGACCGAGGTCGGCGCGAGCGACGGCACGGTCGTCGTCTCCACGACCCTGGAAACGGTCGCCGCGGCAGCGGGCGAGCTGGTGGCGGCGGGCCGCAAGCCCGACACCCCGCTGACGGTCACCGTCGCCGGTACGACGACACGGCAGCGCACCTGGACCGCGACCCTCGGGACGATCGCGCAGACCCTCAAGCAGGCGAAGGTGCTGCCGTCGCCGGAGGGCCACCGGGCCGTCATAGCCGTGGTCGGTGAGCGCAGCGCCGCGGCCCAGCGCGAGCAGCTCGCGTGGTTCGAGTCCAAGCCGCTGTTCGGCTGGAAGGTGCTCGTGCCGCGTACCAAGGAGCAGGCGGCGTCGCTCTCCGACCAACTGCGTTCGTACGGCGCGGTGCCGCACGAGGTGCCGACGATCGCCGTCGAGCCTCCGCGCACCCCGCAGCAGATGGAGCGGGCGGTCAAGGGGCTCGTCACCGGACGGTACGAGTGGATCGCCTTCACCTCGGTGAACGCGGTCAAGGCGGTGCGCGAGAAGTTCGAGGAGTACGGGCTCGACGCGCGTGCCTTCGCGGGGATCAAGGTCGCCGCGGTGGGTGAGCAGACCGCGGCCGCGCTGGTCGACTTCGGCGTGAAGCCCGACCTGGTGCCCAGCGGTGAGCAGTCGGCCGCCGGTCTGCTGGAGGACTGGCCGCCGTACGACCCGGTCTTCGACCCGATCGACCGCGTGTTCCTGCCGCGTGCCGACATCGCGACGGAGACGCTGGTCGCCGGGCTCATCGAGCTGGGCTGGGAGGTCGACGACGTCACGGCCTACCGGACCGTACGCGCGTCGCCGCCGCCGGCGGACACCCGCGAGGCGATCAAGGGCGGCGGCTTCGACGCCGTTCTCTTCACGTCGTCGTCGACGGTGCGGAACCTGGTCGGTATCGCGGGGAAGCCGCACAACGTGACGGTGATCGCCTGTATCGGCCCCGCGACCGCGAAGACGGCGGAGGAGCACGGGCTGCGGGTGGACGTGCTGTCCCCGGAGCCGTCCGTGAACCGGCTGGCCGAGGCGCTCGCGGAGTTCGGCGCGGCACGCCGCGCGGCAGCGGTGGAGGCGGGCGAGCACGTGACGCGCCCGTCGGAGCGGCGGCCGGGGGGTCGTCGCAGGCGGACGACGTAGCGGGGGCGGATGTGGTGCCGGGCGGGCCGGGCTTTCCAGCCCGTCCGGCGTTTGAGGACACCCCCGCAGGGGGTGCCGTGGCACCGGCGTGCGGCTTCTTGCGGGGCGGTGCCCCGGGCCCCGCGCCTCGATCGCCGGCGGGGCTGTAGGTGCCGTGACCAGGCCCGACACCCTGTCGGCACCAGCACCTTCGCCGCGGGCGTAGCGTTGCCGCCATGACTGCGTACGGATCCTTTCCCGGCGCGCGGCCGCGGCGGCTGCGCGTGAACCCCGCGATGCGACGCATGGTCGCGGAGACCCGGCTGCACCCCGCCGACCTGATCCTGCCCGCCTTCGTGCGGGAGGGCATCAGCGAGCCGCGGCCGATCACCGCGATGCCGGGCGTCGTGCAGCACTCCCGCGACACCCTCCGCAAGGCCGCCGTCGAGGCGCGCGAGGCCGGGGTCGCCGGGATCATGCTCTTCGGGGTGCCGGAGGACGCGAAGAAGGACGGTGCCGGGACCGCCGGTACGGACCCGGACGGCATCCTCCAGGTCGCCATCCGCGATGTGCGCGCCGAGGTCGGCGACGAGCTCGTGATCATGTCCGACCTGTGCCTCGACGAGTACACGGACCACGGGCACTGCGGCGTCCTCGACGAGCAGGGGCGCGTCGACAACGACGCGACACTGGAGCGGTACGCCGAGATGGCCCAGGTCCAGGCCGACGCCGGTGTCCACGTGGTCGGCCCCAGCGGCATGATGGACGGCCAGATCGGTGTCGTCCGCGACGCGCTCGACACGATCGGCAAGGAGGACGTGTCGATCCTCGCGTACACGGTGAAGTACTCCTCCGCCTTCTACGGCCCGTTCCGCGAGGCCGTCGGGTCCTCGCTCCAGGGTGACCGCAAGACGTACCAGCAGGACTCGGCCAATGTGCGGGAGTCGCTGCGGGAGCTGGCGCTGGACCTCGAAGAGGGCGCCGACATGGTGATGGTGAAGCCCGCCGGGCCCTACCTCGACGTCCTCGCGAAGGTCGCCGAATCCGTGGACGTGCCGGTCGCGGCGTACCAGATCAGCGGTGAGTACGCGATGGTCGAGGCCGCCGCCGAGAAGGGCTGGATCGACCGGGAAAAGGCGATCGCCGAGTCCCTGCTCGGGATCAAGCGCGCGGGCGCGAGCATGATCCTGACCTACTGGGCGACCGAGGTCGCGCAGGGCATCAGCGCAGGTCGCTGACGAATGCCGCCCAGGCGGCCGGGGCGAGCGTGAGGCTCGGGCCGTCGGGGTTCTTCGAGTCACGCACGTGGATCGCGGCGGGGTGGGCGGCGACCTCTACGCAGGCGCCGCCTTCATCGCCGCTGTGGGTGGACTTGCGCCAGGCGTAGGCCACTTCGAGGCAGGCGCCGCCTTGCTCGCTGCTGTAGCTGGACTTGAACCACTCGAGTGCGGTGCTCATCGGTCTCCTAGCAGGCGGTCCAACAGGCCCCTTGTCTCTTCGGCGTTGAGGGCCTGCGTCCGCAGCATCGCATATTTGCGGGCCAAGATGCTGACCTCTTCAGGGTCGGAGATCATCTGGCTGCCGCGTTGCCCCTCGGCGTAGGCGAGGTGTTGATGATCCGGTGTTTCGAGGAGGATGAAGGGACCGGACAGCCCCGCGTGCGACTCGCGGCCAAGGGGCATGACCTGGATGGTGAGGCCGGGAACACTGGTACAGCTGCGCAGGTGCTCCAGGGCCTCCTGCCGTACCGCGTCTCCTCCGAGCCGGTCGATGAGCACGACTTCAGAGACGACGAAGCTGATGGTCGGCGGCACTGAGCGGCGTAGTACTTCTTGGCGTGCCAGCCGGGCGGCGATCAACCGCTCGACCTCGTCCTCGACAAGGGCGGGAACGTCCGTACGGAACACGGCCCGTGCGTAGCGCTCCGTCTGCAGCAGACCCGGAAGCACCTGGTTCTCGAACCAGGACAGCGCCACCGCCTCCCGCTCCAGGTCCATGTACTCCTCCGCCCACGCCGGGATCAGGTCCACCTCCGGCATGTGCTCCACCGCGACCGACAGCGCGCCCTTCGTGTCCAGGCGGTCGTCGAAGCGTTCGGCAAGGTCCCTCTTCAGTGCGCGGCGGCCCTGTTCGATCGAGGCCACCGTCTCCTCGCCGAGGTTGAACTCCGCCGCGAGTTCCCGTTGCGTGAGGCACGCCGCCTCGCGGAAGCGGGCCAGCTGGCGGCCGACCATCCGCATGGCCGAGGCGTTCTTCCGGTGGCGTCTCCTGGGGTGCATACCGGTTCAACTCCCCGGACGTGCCCGTACGTTACGCCTCCACCACCCGTACAAATGAAACGTACGGGTCGACGGAGTGCTGTCGTACGGTCACTCCACGCGACTCTCGTCGCGTGGACAAGACGATGCAACACGCGGAACTGCGGGAGCTGTTCTGCCGCCGTGACCGCCGGTCCGTCTCCGTGGCACGGGAGTTCGCCCGGGCGGCGCTCGACGCGTGGGGGTGGGGCGCGCGGGCGTACGACATCACGCTCTGTGTGAGCGAGGTGGCGACGAACGCCCTGGTGCACGGGGTGCCGCCGGGGCGCGGGTATCTGCTGCGGATGCGGCTGTGCGAGGAGGGAACCGTCCGGGTCGAGGTGCACGACAGCGGCGACGGACAGCCGTGCGTGCGTGATCCGGACGGGGAGTCGGGCCGGGGCCTGATGCTGGTGGAGACGCTGGCGGACGGATGGGGCGTCGGCCCGCGCGACCCGGGCAAGGTGGTCTGGTGCGAGTTCGCGCCGGCGCGGGGGTGAGCAGGGACATGGTGAAACCGCGGACCGGGGGACGCATTCTCCCCGGTCCGCGGCCTGTGGGGGGTGTCTCAGCAGTACAGGTTGCCGCCGGGGGCGACGCCGAGAATCTGGGTGAACTGCTGGTACTTGCTCACCCGGCTCTGGACCTGTGCCGGGTTCTTGCCGTCGCACTCCAGCGAGCCGTTGATGGAGCGGATGGTCTGGCCGAAGCCGGCCTGGTTGACCATGGCGTTGTGCGGGGTCATGGAGCCCGGGCCGTTCTGGGTGTTCCAGTACCAGAGGCCGGTCTTCCAGGCGACCGCGGCGTCCTGCTCGACCCGCCACGGGTTGTTCAGCAGGTCGATGCCGAGTGCGTCACCGGCCGCCTTGTAGTTGAAGTTCCAGCTGAGCTGGATCGGCCCGCGGCCGTAGTACGCCGCCTGGCCCGCCGGGCAGCCGTACGGCTGGCTCCAGTCGCAGTAGTGCGGGTAGTTCGCCGTGTTCTGCTCGACGACGTGGACCAGACCGCCCGTCTCGTGGCTGACGTTGGCGAGGAAGGCCGCCGCCTCCTGCTTCTTCACCGTGTCGCTGCCCGTGTTGGCGAACCCGGGGTACGCGCTCAGCGCGGCGGTCAGGCCGCTGTACGTGTAGAAGGAGTTCCGGCCCGGGAACATCTGGTTGAACTGGGACTCGCTGACGACGAAGCCGGAGGGCTGCGGGTCGCCGCCGCCGCTGCAGGTGTACGGGTCCCAGTACCAGGTGCTGACGGTGGGGCTGTAGCCCGGGTTGTCGTGCTCGGCTATGTAGTACGCACCGTTGTACTTGACAACGTTGCCAGTGGTGTACCAAGCGCCCTGCTGCCAGTTGGGTGCGGAGCTGCAGGCGTCGGCGGCGGCCGACGGGGCGGCGGTGGCGGTGGGCACGAGGGCCGTTGCGGCCAGGCCGGCTCCGGCGACGATCGCGGCCAGCCAGATCTTGAAGCGATGTCTCAGCACGGGGGCACTCCTTCACAGCAACGGCCAGGCCGTGGTGGGGGGTTGTGCCGCACACTCAAGCGCTTTGACGTGATCGAGTCAAGGTATAGACCAATGAGAATCTTGGTCTAGTCCAGAAATGTGGCTGTGAACGCGGTCCAGGTGGCTGGATCCAGCGTGAGGAGGGGCCGTCGGGGTCAGCCACGTGGGCGGACCGCGGCTTCGGCATCATCTCCATGCCGCTGGAGGCCACCGGTGTGGGTGCGCCGCTCGGCTGGGTTGTCGAGGACACCAAGGAGAGCGTCACCGAGAAGTACAGCACGACTCCGGGCCGGAGGCCGCCGAGCTCGGGCGAAGAGGCCGGGCTTTCTCCGGAGGAGAACAAGAAGTTCGGCGACGACGCCGAGAACGCGGCGAATGCCGGATACGACGAGGGCACGGGCAGGCAGAGCGGGTGCAACCCTCCTGCAAAGAGCGAAGGGAACTGAGCACGGGAGCGAGGTAACGGACGGCCGCATCAAGTTTGCGTATGGAATGCGTCAGGAATCCGGCCGTGACTGGATCCTGGAGTATCGCGCCGTGAGCATTTGAGGGATGTGGCAGGGCCACATCCGGCGGTGCAGATGCGAACACGGGGGATCGATGTCGTTCGACGAGGAATGGGCTTCCGCACGCGCTGACGCGAGCGTGAGCATGCGCCTGAACCAGCTCGCCGACCCGGGCGGCGGCGGAGGTACTGACCTCACTGTCAGCCGGGACGACCTGGGCGCGATCGGCAGCGATGCGTACAAGCTCTACAACCGGCTCGCGGACGACGGCGATCATGCACGGCAGACCACGCACGACGCCTCGATCGCCCTCCTCAACGCCAACTACGAGACCGGCACCGCTTTGTTGAAGGTGAACGACGTCTGGGGCGATCAGCTCAAGACGCTCATGGACGCTTGCGCGAACATCTCCAATCACCTCGACTACTCGGCCGCTTCGCACAAGAACGAAGAGGACGACATCATCGTCTCCCTCCAGGCTTCCAAGATCAACGAGTACTTCAAGTAGGGGTGGCAGGACTGTGACGCTCGGGTTCGACGATGTGCTGCATGCCCCGCTGAGCAAGATGCAGGAATCGGTGACCGACTGGGGGCAGATGGTCACCAAGCTGGAGACCCTCGCCGAGGACGCCGGCAAGGGGATGCGGGCCAAGTCCGACGCGGCCGACTGGCAGGGCGTGAACGCCGCCGTCACCAAGCCGTTCATCGCGAAGACGGCCAAGGAGTTCGACGACGCGGCCAAGTCGGCCAAGGCGTCAAGACGATCCTGGACCAGGGATACGCGGCCTTCGAGAAGGCCAAGAACGACATGAAGAAGATCGTCGACGAGGAGGCTCCGGCCCGGAAGTGCACGGTCGGTGCGGACGGCAGCGTACGGGCGACCAAGCCGCTCTCGACGACCGTCGACGAGGCCGGAAAGCGCGACCCGGACTACGACGACCTGGTGCACAAGGAGCAGGCCGACATCTCGCACGTCGAGGGCCGGATCAAATCCGTCCTCGACGAGGTGAACGAAGCCGACCGTGACATCGCCAAGACGCTCAAGGCGAACATGGGCGACGACCGGCACAACTTCAGCGCTCCCAAGTTCGACAACCCCGACGAGATGCATGCGGCCAGGGCCGTCGACCTCGCCCAGAAGGGCGACAAGATGACGGACCAGGAGCTCAAGGAACTGCAGACGCTGCTGCACGAGAACAGCAAGTCGCCCGACTTCACGACGGCGGTCTACGACGGGCTCGGCCCGAAGGAGAGCATGAAGTTCTTCGCCGATGTGGCGATGCACACCGACGGCGACAGCAAGGAACGGACCGAGTCGCTCAAGGCGCTGCAGAAGGACCTCGGCTTCTCGCTGGCCACGGCGACCGACCCGGACAACAAGCCGCATCTTTCGGAGAAGTGGAACTCGGATCTGCGCAAGGTCGGAGCGGGCTCCATCGATCTCTATCCGGACCGCAAGGCGAACTTCTCACCGAGCGGTTACCAGGTGCTCAGCAACATCCTCCGCTACGGCTCGTACGACAAGCGCTTCCTCACGCCGGTCGCCGAGCACGCCGCTCAACTTGGGAGTACGGAAGGCGGGGACTTCAAGCCGCAGAATCGACCGTACATCGGGATCAACCTCAACCCGGCAGGAGGAGACGGCAGTTACGGCTTCAACACCATGACGGGCGTCCTCGAAGCGCTCGGCCACAGCCCGGAGGCGTCCAAGGACTTCTTCGACGGCAAGATGACGCCGTACTCCGGGGACGGCCAGAAGATGGACAAGGCGTACTTGGACCGCGAAGCCTACGGCGGATTCAGTCAGCAGGCGCTCGACATGAACAATCTGCGCCAGGACGCCGACGGGAACATTTACCTGAAGGACCTCAGGCCCGGGCTGGACATGGAGGGCCCGAGGTATTCCGACTACTTCGAGATGTTCACCGACAAGGACTACGAATGGATGGACGACCGCTCGGAGGGCGCTCCGGCGATCGGCGACGGTGACGCGCAGGACGCCTGGGACAAGGCGGCCGCGAAGGCGAAGGCGTCGGGCCCGGACGCGCTCGGGCACGCGCTGGAGTCGGCGGTCTCGGGACGCTCGTACGAGGACGACAGCACGACGGCGAAGCCGGTTCCGCACACCGAGGACCAGGCGAAGCTCATGCACCGGGTGGTGGAGAAGTTCGGCAACGACCCGGGCAACGAGCTCATCGCCATCAAGGGCGACGGCAAGAGCGGGCCGCTGGCCTCGATGAACGACAGTCTCGGCAATATGACGGCCGAGTACATGAGGGACTTCCAGAAGGGCATGGGCGCGTCCCGCATCGAAACCAACGGCGCGGACGCGGGTCTGGCGGACCTCAACGACGGCGACATCACGAGGTTCCTCGGCACGGTCGGCAAGGACCCCGACGCGTACGGCGCGATCATCAACGCCCAGCAGGCCACGACAACCGACCTCATGAACGGCGTGGCCGACAAGTATGTCGACGGCGACAAGAAGCAGGACTTCGGAGACGTTCGCAAGGACGTCGAGACATACACCAAGCCGGGCGGAACCATCGCCGGCATCCTCTCCGAAGCCCGCGCGGAAGCGACGTACAACGAAAAGACCGCCGGGGACAAGGACTTCAACGACGGCCTCAAGGACGGAACCAAGTGGGCGGACCGCGGGTTCGGAATCATCTCCAAGCCACTTGAGGCCACCGGTGTGGGCGCGCCGCTCGCCTGGGTCGTCGAGGACATCAAGGAGAGCGTCACCGAGAAGTACACGCACGACGCGGGACCGGAGGCCGAGAAGACGGCGGACGACTATCTGGACGCGCAGCGTCAGGAGAGCGCGTTGGCTGCCAGGCAGGCTGCTGAGCTTGGGGCCAAGGAAGCCGGTCTTTCTCCGGAGGAGATCAAGAAGTTCGGCGACGATGCCGAGAACGCGGCGAATGCCGGCTACGACGAGGGCAGGGGCAGGCAGGGCGGATACCAGCCTCCTCCGAAGAGCGAAGGAAGCTGAATGTCTCAGGTGCGGGAGCGGGACGGCGTCGCGGGCCCGTCGCGGCGTGCCCGCATTTTTGTGGCCCTCGGCGCTGCGGTTCTGTTGGCCGGCGGTGGTGTCTGGTGGTGGGTGGCCCGGGACACAGCGCCGGCTGCGGTGCAGGTGCCGGAGCGGGTCTGCGGCGGCACGCTCCCGGGGAAGGCCGTGGAGGCGCTGCTGCCGAGCGAGGGCGACGAGTTCAAGGAAAAGCTGGACCTGCACTTCTTGTCGACCTCGAACCAGTGGTGCAGCCTGACCGCCGGAGGCACGTATCTCGACTTCGATTACTGGCGCGAGCCGTCGGAGGCGTACGCCGAAGAGATGGCGGACGATCCCAAGAAGCCCGGGAACACCGCGATCCATCTGGGCGAGGCAGGCGGATACACCAGTGAGAGGGCTGCCACGCTCTATGTGAGCTGCCCCTCCGAGTCGGGCCGCAAGGAGCATGTGAAGGTGCGGGCGGCGCTGCAGAACCAGGCCGAGCCGAGAAGCCGGGAGCCCGGGACGGACTTCGCGGAAGTGGTCGGCGACGCCGCACGGTACGTCGCCAAGGAGCTGAACTGCGAAGGCGCCGCCAAGCTCCCCAGCGCGATGCCCACCGCCGACTAGTGGTGATCTCGGCTCCGGCGGAGCACTCTGGAAGGTGGGACCGCTGGAGGTGATCCGCCATGCAGACACTCGTCGGATGGCACATCGAGATGGAGTTCCGGGAGGAAGGCGACCGCACACGCGCGGCCGCCATGGTGAGACTCGGCGACGGTACGGAGATCCGCGGGCACGGGAACGCCAACCGCCACCGGTCGGACGAACCGCAGCTGCTGGTCGGCGAGGAGATCGCGGGCGCACGCGCCCTGATGGACCTCGCCTCCCAGCTGCTGCAGAAGGCACACACCGAGATCGACGAGACCGCGCACCGGCCGTCGCACGCTCTCATGTGAGGTGCGGGCGGTCACCACATGATCGCGTCGTCCATCGAGCTCTGCCAGTAGGTCACCGACGTGGTGCTGTCGGTGTGTGTGCCGGCCGGGAGCGTGATCTTGGCCGGGGCGGCGTCCGTGGACCCCGAGCCGCTGCGCGGGGAGAAGCTCACGGCGAGCCGGCCGGCTGTACGGCCGTTCTGTCCGCTGCCGTCGGCGGCGGACAGCATGATCGAGGCGTAGGCGGACTCGCCGGGGGCCAGGGTGACGACGGCCTGCGGCTTGCTCTCGTCGTTGATCGCGGTGACCGCCTGCGCGTCGTCGATGCGGAGCAGCGGTGCGTGATAGGCGTTGCACGCCTTGGAGCCGGTGTTCGTCAGGGTGAGCAGCCCGTGATTGATCGGGCGGCTCAGCTTGGAGTACGAAACCTTGACGCTGTCGCCGCAGGGGGCGCCGGTGTCCTGCGAGCCGCCCGTTCCCTTTCCGCCGGCGGTTCCGTTGCCGCCGCCCGCCTTGCCGCCTCCGGTCGACTGGCCGGATGCGGTCGACGACCCTGCGGACTCCGGGCGGGGTGCCGCGGCCGCCCGCCGCGCCGCAGGACCATCGCAGCTGGTCCCGTGCGCTGGGCGGTGTCGACGCAGGCGACATGCTGCTCCAACTGACCGTGACCGGGCGGACGAAGGACTCCGTCGTCCTGACCGCGGTGCATGTGCGGGTGGTCGCGCGCAATGCCCCGCTCGCGTGGCAGGCGTATTCCATGGGCGAAGGCTGTGGCAGCGGCGTCACCCCGCAGAGCTTTGCCGTCGACCTGGACAAGCCCCGCCCGATCGTGAACCCGGTCGCCGGCCGGCAGGGCGACACGGCCGTGCCCGCCAAGGACTTCCCGTACCAGGTCGCATCCGACGACCCCCAGGTGCTCAACTTCGATCTGAAGACCAAGGCCCACGACGTGAGCTGGTACCTGGAGGTCGACTGGAGCAGCGGCGGCCGGCAGGGGACGGTACGCGTCGACGACAACGGCCGGCCGTTCCGTACGAGCGCGCTGGAAGGGCGCCCGCTGTACGAATACTGGCCGGACGAGGGCGAGTGGGTCGCCAGCGAGTTCGGCCAGTAGGACGTACGACTCTCAGAGACGCTCGGGCGTACGGATACCGAGCAGCGCCATGCCCTGGTGGAGAGTGCGGGCCGTCAGGTCGCACAGGAACAGCCGGTTCTCCGCCACGTCCTGCGGCGGCTCCGGCTTGATCACCGGGCACTGGTCGTAGAACGTCGTGAAGAGCGACGCCAGCTGGTAGAGGTACGCGGCCAGCTTGTGCGGCTCGTACGCCGACGCGACCTCGGCCAGCGTCTCGCCGAACTGGTCCAGGTGCAGACCCAGCGCCCGCTCCGCCGGGGCCAGTTCGAGCTCCGGGTGGGCGACCGGCGAGCGGTCACCGGCCTTGCCGAAGATCGACTTGATACGGGCGTGCGCGTACTGGATGTACACGCTGGTGTCGCCGTGCAGCGACACCATCTGGTCGAGGTCGAACTTGTAGTCCCGGGCCGCGGAGGTGGACAGGTCGGCGTACTTCACCGCGCCGATCCCCACCTGCGTGCCGCGCTCGGCGATCTCGTCCTCGGTGAGGTCCTTCGCCTTCTCCCGGACCACGGCCGTGGCCCGCTCGACCGCCTCGTCCAGCAGGTCCTCCAGCCGGACCGTCGTGCCCTCACGGGTCTTGAACGGCTTGCCGTCCTTGCCCAGCACCGTGCCGAACGCCAACTGCACGGCGTGCACCTGGTCACCCAGCCAGCCGGCCCTGCGCGCGGTCTCGAAGACCATCCTGAAGTGCAGCGCCTGCCGGGCGTCCACCACGTACAGCAGGGTCGTCGCGCCCAGCTTCTGCACCCGGTTGCGGATCGCGGAGAGATCGGTGGCCGCGTAGCCGTAGCCACCGTTCGACTTCTTCACGATCAGGGGCGTGGGGTTGCCGTCCGGGCCCTTCACATCGTCGAAGAAGACACAGAGCGCACCCTCGGAGCGCACGGCGACACCGGTCTCCTCCAGGATCCGGCAGGTCTCCTCGAGCATGTCGTTGTAGCCGGACTCGCCGACGACGTCCTCGTCGCGGATCTCCGTGTCGAGCTTGCTGAAGACCGAGTAGAAGTAGATCTTCGACTCGTCGACGAACTTCTGCCACAGCGCGAGGGTCTCCTCGTCACCGGACTGCAGGGCCACGACCCGGTCGCGGGACCGCGCCTTGAACTCCTCGTCCGAGTCGAAGAGAACCCTGGACGCCTTGTACAGCCGGTTCAGCGACGACATGGCCTCCTCGCCGGAGACCTCGCCGCCCTGGTGGTCCAGCTCGTGCGGGTGCTCGGTCAGATACTGGATGAGCATGCCGAACTGCGTGCCCCAGTCGCCGATGTGGTGGCGCCGGATCACGTTCTCGCCGGTGAACTCCAGGATCTCGACCATCGCCGCGCCGATCACGGCGGACCGCAGATGGCCGACGTGCATCTCCTTGGCGACATTCGGCTGGGCGTAGTCGATGACCGTGGTGCCGGCGTCGGCCGCGTACGGAATGCCGAGGCGGTCGTCGGCGGCACGGGCCGCGAGCGTCTTCACGATCGCCTCATCGGTGAGCGTGATGTTGAGGAAGCCGGGTCCGGAGACCTCGATCTCCTTCAGCACGTCGTTCTCCTGGAGCGCCCCGACGACCTTGTCGGCCAGCTCGCGCGGGTTGCCCTTGAGCTTCTTCGCGAGGGCCAGGATGCCGTTGGCCTGGAAGTCGGCCCGGTCGCTTCGGCGGAGCAAGGGATCGGCGGAGCCGGCTTCCGGCAGGGCTGCCGAAAGGGCGTCCGCGAGGCGATGCTGCACGGTCGAAGCGAGGGACGGGACCGAGGCCATGAGCTTCCGTTCCTGAGGTCGAGGTCGATATCGGTTGTCAAGTGTCCCACGGGCGGGCAACCTCTTTCTCCGCCACGACCGGCGGGGAGCAGGCAACCGATGAGCGGGTCTCTCCGTCTGGGAGAATGGCCTTGCCAAGCTTCGAGAAAGCTTCGAGAAAGCTTCGAGAAAGAAGGACGTGCCGACAGTGGCTCAGAGCAGCACCGAGACCGACTGGGTCTCCCGTTTCGCGGACGAAGTCATCGCAGAATCGGAGCGGCGTGCGCCTGGGAAACCGGTTGTCGTCGCGTCCGGACTCTCCCCCTCCGGCCCCATTCACCTGGGCAACCTCCGTGAGGTCATGACCCCGCACCTGGTCGCCGACGAGGTGCGGCGGCGCGGGTACGAGGTCCGGCACCTGATCTCCTGGGACGACTACGACCGCTACCGCAAGGTGCCGGCCGGTGTCGCGGGCGTGGACGAGACCTGGGCCGAGCACATCGGACGCCCGCTGACCTCGGTGCCCGCACCGAAGGGCTCGGCGCACCCGAACTGGGCCGAGCACTTCAAGGCCGCCATGGTCGAGTCCCTGGCCGAGCTGGGTGTCGAGTACGACGGCCTCAGCCAGACCGAGCAGTACACGGCGGGCGTCTACCGCGAGCAGGTGCTGCACGCGATGAAGCACCGCGGCGACATCGACGCGATCCTCGCCCAGTACCGCACCAGGAAGGCCCCAACGAAGAAGGGCCAGAAGCCGGTCGACGAGGCGGAGCTGGAGGCCGCGGAGGGTTCCGGCGCCGCCGCCGAGGACGACGGCATCAGCTCGTCGGGGTACTTCCCGTACAAGCCCTACTGCGGCGGCTGCAACAAGGACCTGACCACGGTCACGGCGTACGACGACGAGACCACCGAGCTGACGTACACCTGCTCGGCGTGCGACTTCTCGGAGACGGTCCGGCTGAGCGAGTTCAACCGCGGCAAGCTGGTCTGGAAGGTCGACTGGCCGATGCGCTGGGCGTACGAGGGCGTGATCTTCGAGCCCAGCGGTGTCGACCACTCGTCGCCGGGCTCCTCGTTCCAGGTCGGCGGGCAGATCGTCGGGATCTTCGGCGGTGAGCAGCCGATCGGGCCGATGTACGCGTTCGTCGGGATCTCCGGGATGGCGAAGATGTCGTCGTCGCGGGGCGGCGTGCCGACCCCGGCCGACGCGCTGCAGATCATGGAGGCTCCGCTGCTGCGCTGGCTGTACGCCCGCCGGCGGCCGAACCAGTCCTTCAAGATCGCCTTCGACCAGGAGATCCAGCGGCTGTACGACGAGTGGGACAAGCTGGAGTCCAAGGTCGCCGACGGCTCGGTGCTGCCGGCGGACGCCGCCGCGTACGCCCGTGCCGCGCGCACGGCCGCCGGTGAGCTGCCGCGCACCCCGCGGCCGCTGCCGTACCGGACGCTGGCCTCGGTCGTCGACATCACCGCCGGACACGACGAGCAGACCATCCGCATCCTCAGCGACCTGGACCCGGCGAACCCGCTGTCCTCGCTCGACGAGGTCCGGCCGCGGCTCGACCGCGCCGAGAACTGGATCTCCACCCAGGTCCCGGCCGACGCGCGGACCGTGGTGCGCTCCGAGCCCGACAGCGAGCTGCTCGGCTCGCTCGACGACGAGGGCCGGGAGTCGCTGCGCCTGCTGCTGGAGGGGCTGGACTCCCACTGGTCGCTCGACGGGCTCACCACCCTCGTCTACGGCGTGCCGAAGGTGATGGCGGGCCTGGCGCCGGACGCCAAGCCGACGCCGGAGCTGAAGGTCGCGCAGCGGTCCTTCTTCGCGCTGCTGTACCGGCTGCTGGTGAGCCGGGAGACCGGACCGCGACTGCCCACGCTGCTGCTGGCGGTCGGCGCGGACCGGGTGCGCAAGCTGCTCGGCGCGTAGTCGTCCGTCGTACGAGGAGGGTCGTCGCCCGCAGGGGCGGCGGCCCTCCACCCGTTTCTGCATCCTTCGGCCTACCGGCGGTTCCGCCGTGAGCACGACGTATCAGCGACCGCGGCCGGAGACCGTGGAGGCATGAAGAACGAGACGATCGCCGTCATCGGCTGGATCACCGCGGTCCAGGGAGCACTCGGCGCGGGCGGCCGACTGTTCGGGGACGAGCCCTGGGGCCTGCTGCAGAAGTGGTGGGACATTCCCACGGCCGGCTATGTCGTCCTGCTGGTGGCGGGCGCGGTGATCGCGCCGGCCGGCGAGGCGGGACGCAAGCGCGCCAAGGTCTGAGCGGGCCCCTGCCCGCGACGCGCTGTCCGGTCTCTACGCGATGTGCTCGGCTTCGAGGTCCGCCTGGAAGCGGTTCTTGAACTCGGGCATCATCTGGCGCAGCAGCGCGGCGCTGCGCGGGTGCCGGATGCCGTGGGCGTCCGACAGATGTATGTCGAGCTGCTCGGTGCTCGGCCAGTCGCTGTGTTCCTTCACGTACGCCTCGAAGACCGGGTAGGCCGCCTCGCGGAACTTCTCCGCGTGCGCCGGCCCGTCCTCGAAGTCCTCCTCGGACTGCGCGGGTTCCGGTGTCTGGCCCTCGGCGCGCGGCCCGGGGACCACACCGCCGAGCGGGCGGGTGCGGCCGGGGCCCGAGGGGACGCGGACGGCGGTGGGCTCCAGGCCCTCGATGTACGTCGGGTTGAAGGCGGTCTCGTACGCCTCCTGCGGCACCTGCGGCGCGGCGAACCACGGGCTCTCGTGGTTCACGGGCTCCTGCATCCCGCCGTCGGCCTGCTGCCCCTGCTCCGGGTACGGCTGCTGGTCCTGGTAGGGGCCCTGCTCGAATGCGCCCTGCTCGTCGTAGCGGGCGTCGTACTGCTCGTACTGCTCCTGCTGCTCGGGCCACTCCTGCGCCCGCGGCAACTGCCGTTGCCCCGGGATCTGAGGCTTCTGCTGCTCCAGACGCGGCTGCGGCGCGGGCGGCAGCAGCACCGGCTCGACGCCTGCCGCGGCGAGACCCGCCGCCGCCGTCTCCGCGAGCGGCACGCCGAACTTCGCGAGCCGCAGCGGCATCATCGACTCCACCGGGGCCTTGCGCCGCCACGCCCGCCC
The DNA here is from genome assembly GCA_963836215.1 of uncultured Actinomycetota bacterium. Taxonomy (GTDB): domain Bacteria; phylum Actinomycetota; class Actinomycetes; order Streptomycetales; family Streptomycetaceae; genus Streptomyces. The sequence goes on along the minus strand of CAWIIU010000004.1, from coordinate 567,822 downwards.
GTAGCGGGCCTGCAGGCGGGCCTGGTAGATCAGCCGGTCCTGCTCCAGCTTGATGACCTGCTCGTAGCTGCGCAGCTCCCACAGCTTCATCCGGCGCCACAGCTTGAACGTGGGCACGGGGGAGAGCAGCCAGCGCGTGAGCCGCACGCCCTCCATGTGCTTGTCCGCGGTGATGTCCGCGATCCGGCCCACCGCGTGCCGGGCGGCCTCGACGGAGACGACGAACAGCACCGGGATCACGGCGTGCATGCCGACACCCAGCGGGTCCGGCCAGGACGCGGCGCCGTTGAACGCGATCGTGGCCACCGTCAGCAGCCATGCCGTCTGGCGCAGCATCGGGAAGGGGATGCGCATCCAGGTCAGCAACAGGTCCAGCGCCAGCAGCACACAGATGCCCGCGTCGATGCCTATCGGGAAGACGACGGCGAAGTCGCCGAAGCCCTTGCGCTCGGCGAGCTCGCGCACCGCCGCGTACGAACCCGCGAAACCGATGCCGGCGATGATCACCGCGCCCGTCACCACGACCGTGATGAGTATGCGATGTGTGCGTGTCAACTGCATCGCGGCCACCCGCGATCCCCTCCCGTTACGAAACGCATGTGCCTTCCGGCGGGCACAGCCTGGCACATGCCGACGGAGCCCGCGCCCTCGGGAGCGGCGGGCTCCACGAACAGGCCGTGGCCTGAACCTACTTGGCGGAGATTACGAATTAGCTGCGGTCACGGAGGCAACAGCCTCCTTGGCGGCCTTGACCGCGCCTTCCATGAGGTCGGCGGCGGCCGGCGGCTTGGCGCCCGCGTAGCCCGTGCCGTTGTAGGTGAGGGTGATCACGATGTTGTCCGTACGCGTCACGATCGTGGCGTACGTGAAGTCCTCGCCCGTCTTCTTCAGCTCGAACCCGATGGCCTGCGCCTGCTCACCGACGCCGACCGCGGGCGAGGTGCGCTTGTTCTTCGCGCCCTCGGTGGCCTGAGCCTTGGCGACTTCCTTGGCGTAGTTGTCCGCGGCGCGCTTCTTGCCGCTGACACCGAGGTTCTCCTCGGACTCGTAGCGCAGGAAGGAGACATCGAGCCAGCGGTACTGGGAGCCCTTGACGCCCTTGTCGTCCAGGCCGTTCCAGGAGCAGCTGCCGCGGGTGGTGGTGTCCGTGGTCCGGCCGGCCGTGCCGTTCTTGGACTTCGCCGACGGCACCAGCTTCTCGATCGACTTCTCGGAGACCGACTTGCAGGGGTCGGGAAGCTTGCCGAACTTCACCGGCTCGACGGCCTGCGGCTTCTGCTTCGCGTCCGGGGATGTCGAGCTGGACGTCGTGTCCGAGCCCTGGTCCTTCTTGCTGTCGTCGCCCGTCGAGCAGCCGGCGACGACGAGCATCACCGGGACGGCTGCACAGGCGAGAATGCGGGTGAGTCGCGAGGCTGAACGGTGCATGATTCCTTCAGTCGATTGTCGTACGGTCACTCCGGTCGGCCAGGCCACGGTACGCGGACCCGGCCCGTCCACGGGTGTGTCTCCGGATACGTACGCCCTTGCCGCCCCGGTCCCGCGAGGGGTCAGTCGCCGAACTTGTCGACCAGGTTCCGGGCCAGACTCTGCGCCTTCTCCTGCAGTTCCTTGCTGTCCGGCACCTCGGTCGTACGCCCGGGCTGCTCGCGGTAGACGATCGTGACGATCACGTTCGATGTGCGGAACACCACGCTGACCGTACGCAGCTGAGCGGTGGATCCGACGCCCGCGGGGGTCAGCACGTCGTCGAGATAGGCGGCGTCGCCGAGATCGTCGAGAACGCGGGGCTCCAGGCCCTCAGGGGTGGCGCTCGGGCTCTCGGTGTCCGTGGGGGCGGTCGAGGGCGCCGACGGCGAGGGAGAGCCGGACGGCGTCTTGCCCTTCTCGTCGCGGGGGTCCACAGCGACCGGCAGCGAGGCGTCGGCCTGCTTCTTCGCGAAGACCTCCTGCGCCCGGTCGTCGTCGCTCACCGCCGTGTCGTACGAGACGACGCGCTCGAAGTCGAGGCTGAGGGTGTGGGACGCGTCGGGGGAGTCGGCCTTCCAGTTGCAGCCCACACGGCGGTCGGTGTCATAGGTCACCAGGGCCGTGCCGCGGAAGATCCTCTGCTGCTGCTCCTCGGCCAGCTCGGCGGTGCCGGGCAGCAGGTCCTTGAGCGTGTTGGCCTGCACGGACCCGCAGGGCTCGAGGAGCGTGCGGTACTTGCCGGGCTCGGCGGCGGGTGTCGTGCTCTGACCGGGCTTGGAGTCGGTGGCCGAGCCGTCGGCGCCCCCATCGGCGGTGCAGCCGCTGACGAGCGCCACGAGCAGCGCCGCAAGGCCGGCTGCGTACGCCTTTCGTTGCACGGTTCCCAGGCTCCCTTCGAGCGAAAAGCTGTTGCCGCGGCCGGGCGGCCGGTGAACACAATGTGTATCGCACGAGCCCCTGCACATGCCGGTCCGTTGGGTCTTTCGCTGGCGTTTGTGCGGCTTTTGCGTTGTGAGGCATTTCGGGGGAATTGAGGAACTGTGTCGTATGTAGAGGTACCGGGTGCGAAGGTCCCGATCCGTATGTGGACCGACCCCGCGGGGGTCGAGGACGGGGCGATGCAGCAGCTGCGCAACGTCGCCACGCTGCCGTGGATCAAGGGTCTCGCCGTCATGCCGGACGTCCACTACGGCAAGGGCGCAACGGTCGGCTCGGTGATCGCGATGCACGGCGCGGTCTGCCCGGCGGCGGTCGGTGTCGACATCGGCTGCGGAATGTCGGCGGTGAAGACCTCGCTCACCGCGAACGACCTGCCCGGGGACCTCTCCCGGCTGCGCTCGAAGATCGAGCAGGCGATCCCCGTCGGCCGCGGCATGCACGGCGAGCCGGTGGACCCCGCCCGGGTGTTCGGCTTCCCGACGGGCGGCTGGGACGACTTCTGGGGCCGGTTCGACTGGGTGGCCGACGCGGTCAAGTTCCGCCGGGAGCGGGCCACGAAGCAGATGGGCACGCTCGGCAGCGGCAACCACTTCGTGGAGTTCTGCCTCGACGAGTCGGGCGCGGTGTGGCTGATGCTGCACTCGGGTTCGCGCAACATCGGCAAGGAACTCGCCGAGCACCACATGGGCGAGGCGCAGAGGCTCCCCCACAACCAGGGCCTGGTCGACCGCGACCTCGCGGTGTTCATCGCGGACACCTCGGAGATGGCGGCCTACCGGAACGACCTGTTCTGGGCACAGGAGTACGCGAAGTACAACCGCGCGATCATGATGGGCCTGTTCCAGGAAGTGGTCCGCCGCGAGTTCCGCAAGGCGAAGGTGTCGTTCGACCCGGTGATCTCGTGCCAGCAGGAAGATGCCGAAGGTCAGATGAGGACCGTCGAGTACCGCCCTGGTGTGATCAGCTGCCATCACAACTATGTCAGTGAAGAGCGGTACGACGGGATGGATCTGCTGGTTACCCGCAAGGGTGCGATCAGTGCCGGCTCGGGGGAGTGGGGGATCATCCCCGGCTCTATGGGTACGGAGTCGTACATCGTGCGTGGTCTGGGGAACGAGAAGTCCTTCAACTCGGCGTCGCACGGCGCGGGTCGGCGGATGAGCCGGAACGCTGCCAAGCGGAGGTTCTCGACGAAGGACCTGGAGGACCAGACGCGGGGTGTGGAGTGCCGTAAGGACTCCGGCGTGGTGGACGAGATCCCGTCGGCGTACAAGCCGATCGGGAAGGTCATCGACCAGCAGAAGGACCTGGTGCAGGTGGTGGCGAAGCTGAAGCAGGTCATCTGCGTGAAGGGTTGAGGAGCAGCACACCACGTGAACGAGGGCCCCGGACTCAGAGGAGTTCGGGGCCTTCCGGTGTTCGGGTTGGCGGCCATGCACACGGTGAACGGCAGCCCCGCCGCCGGAAGCGAGACGTGTGCTGAGCGAGAAGGAGCGGCGTCAGCCGCGAAAATCCAGAACCGGTGCGCATGGTGCAGGTCACGCTGGATAGGTGAACAGCACTGTGCGGTGGCCGATGGCGCCTTGCAGCAACTCGGCCATCCGGTCACCCCCTTCTGAGTGACGGCCTTGCCGACGTCGGAGGTGCATGGAGAATCCTTCCCGCTTCCGGCAGACGGTCAACTCGCTTTCGACTGATCACCCTGGGCCTTTGGGGATCGTGACAGGGAAGTCCACTGATCGACCTTGCCGCTTTCCGGCAAGCTTTACGTATCCTTGATGCCAAGCGGCGCACGTGGGGGGTGCGTACGCCCTTTGAGTTCCGCGCGCCAGGAAGTGGCCGGCGTGCGGCAAGGAACGGGAGTGTCATGGCGGAGCAGGAGAGGCCGGAGACGTATCTGAAGGGGTATGCCGAGGCGCTGACGCGTGCCTGCGCCACTGGCCGGAAGCTCACGCGTGACGAACTGGACTCCCTTCGGATCCAGGGAAAGCGTGCCGCCGAGGCGGGCATCGGCCTGCGTGCTCTCTTCCGAGCCCATCTTGCCGCGGCCCAGGCGGTGAGAGGAGAGCTCACACTTGTTGCGCGCGACCACCTTCTCCCCTGCGTCGAACAGGCCGTGGACGCCTTCGCGGAAGGTCACGAGCGGGCACAGCGTCTGGCGGTGCGTCAGGAGGAGGCGGCCCGACGCGAGTTCGTCGACGACTTGCTCTACGGCCGCAGCGATCTGGGCCGGCTCGCCGAGCGCGCCGTACGCTTCGGGCTTTTGCTCTCCCATGCCCACGCGGTTGCCGTGGCGCAGAGCAGCGATTCCTATGACGACGGCCACCTCCTCACCCGCCGGGTCGAGTCCGCGCTCGTGGCCCGCTTCGGCGACCGGCGCATCCTGCTCACCACGAAGGACGGACGACTGATCTGCATCGCGCCGGGCGACCAGTCCGACGTGCTCAGTTTTTTCGCCAAGCAGGCCTACGCAGCGACAGACGACGGCCGCGTTGCCGTCGGCCGTGCCCACCCGGGCGCAGGCGGAGTCGTCCACTCCTACGAGGAGGCCCTGAACGCCCTGGACCTGGCCGACCGGATGGGCTTGGAGGATCCCGTACTGCACGCGTCAGATCTCCTGGTCTATCCGGTGCTGACGCGCGACAGGCAGGCCATGGCCGAGCTGGTACGCAGTGCACTCGGCCCGCTCAAGGGCGCCCGCGGTGGGGCACAGCCTCTGCTCGACACCCTCATCGCTTACTTCGACACGGGCTGCGTGGCTGCGGAAGCGGCACGCCGCCTGTCGTTGAGCGTGCGTGCGCTGACCTACCGGCTGGACCGCATCCACAAGCTGACGGGGGCCGACCCGGGCAACCCGGTCCACCGCTACACCCTTCAGACAGCCGTCATCGGCGCCCGATTGCTCGACTGGCCGCGGCAGGACCTCTGACCGCTCACGAAGCGTGGGCGCGGGAGGGTGCCAGGCAAACTCCTCGATCGTCACTGCATGGATACGGCAACCTCGGCACCGCAAACACTGCCGGACGCCGGAATCGAACGTCAGCGATACCGGCATGACCGGTGGTCACAGCGCTTCCGAGGCCGTCCCACCGGAGTTTTGGCAGCTCAGGGCGGACGTCCTGAGCGAGGACCCTCTCCGTCCGGGCACACCCCGCAGACGCTCCATGACGTTCGGTCGTCAGAAGCCGTTGTCCGCATAACGGTCCAGTCACGCTCGCTGGTTGTTTCCTTGGTTACTCATCGTTAGGTGATTCGCGTCACTCAAGAATCCGTAAAGGCCGTGTTAAAACTGCGCAACTCCGCAGTCGGCCTCACGTCGGGATGCGGGGTGTCGGCGCCTGCCGGCACAGCACGACCAGGGTGTTCACGGTCCGAGTCCGCGGACCGCGGCACCCCGGGTCGCCGATCGGACACCAGCGTTCGCTTGCTCAATGACCGCACATCAACCGGTGCATCCCCATGCGCCGGATCCCCCGCGCCACGAGGTAGCCATAGTGTCTCTCGACTCCATCACCAAGTCCGTTGACGAAGCCGTCAGCGGCTTCTTCGATCCCATCGCCACCTGGCTCGGAGAAGTCGTCTTCTATGCCGTTCCCGTCGGCGGGACGGAGCTCCCGCTCATCGTCGCCTGGCTCGTGGTCGCCGGCCTGGTCTTCTCCGGCTGGTTCGGGCTGGTGCAGATACGCAAATTCCGCCTGGCGGTGGACGTGGTGCGCGGCAAGTACGACGAGAAGGGGTCGGCCGGCGAGGTCAACCACTTCCAGGCCCTGACGGCCGCGGTCTCCGGCACGGTCGGACTGGGGAACATCGCCGGCGTCGCCGTCGCCGTCTCCATCGGCGGCCCGGGCGCGACGTTCTGGATGATCCTGTGCGGCCTGCTGGGCATGGCCACGAAGTTCGTCGAGGTCACCCTCGGAGTGAAGTACCGCGAGGTCCACGCCGACGGCACCGTCTCCGGCGGCCCGATGCACTACCTGCCCAAGGGCCTCGCCGACCGCTTCGGCAAGAACGGCAAGACCCTCGGCAAGGTTCTCGCCGTCCTGGCCTCCTTCATGATCCTGTTCTTCGGCCTCTTCGGCGGCAACCTCTTCCAGGTCAACCAGAGTTACGCCCAGCTGGTCTCCGTCGCCGGCGGCGAGAACGGCGCGCTCGGGTCTTCCACCGGTGCGCTTCTCTTCGGCATCCTCATTGCCGTGATCGTCGGCATCGTCCTGCTCGGCGGCATCCGCTCCATCGCCAACGTCACCAGCAGGCTGGTCCCGGCCATGGCCGGCATCTACATCGTGGCCTGCCTCATCGTCATCCTGGTCAACGTCACCGCCGTCCCGGCCGCGGTCTCCTCGATCATCGAGGGCGCCTTCAACCCGGAGGGTGTCGCCGGTGGTGTCATCGGTGCGCTGATCATCGGCTTCATGCGGGCGGCGTTCTCCAACGAGGCCGGTCTCGGCTCCGCGCCGATCGCCCACTCGGCGGTGAAGACCAAGCACCCCGCGAGCGAGGGTCTGGTGGCGCTCCTGGAGCCGTTCATCGACACCGTCGTCATCTGCACCATGACCGCGCTGACCATCGTCATCGCCAACCCGGCCAGCTGGGCCGAGGCCCGCGCGGGCGAGTCCATCGGCGGTGTCACGATCACCTCCGACGCCTTCGGCACGGTGCTGCCGTGGTTCCCGTACATCCTGACCATCGCGGTGCTGCTGTTCGCGATCTCCACCGTGCTGACGTGGGGCTATTACTGCATGAAGGCATGGACCTACCTCTTCGGCCGCAGCAAGGCGAGCGAGCTCACCTTCAAGGTGCTCTACACGCTGTTCGCCGTCGCGGGCTCCCTGCTCACCCTGCAGACCCTGATCGACATGGCCGACGCCATCCTGTTCATGCTGGCCGTCATCAACATCATCGGCCTCTATCTCCTCGCCCCGGTCGTCAAGCGCGAACTGAACTCGTTCCTCGAGTTCGTCCGTGCACGCAAGGCGGGCGAGACAGGCGACGCCGACGAGGACCAGGAGCCGGTGAAGACCACCGTCTGACCGCCCCGCGGCCCGGCTCCTGAGGGGGCCTGTGCACACCTTGCGCCCTTGGTGTGCACAGGCCCCCTCACCGCATTCCCGCAGCTGAAGCGCCATCTGGTGACGACGCTTCCTTCTGGTTAGGGTGTGAGGAACGCGTCAAGACGACGCGGGGTGTGCCGGGAAGTCTGGTCGGCGTCAAGGGCGCAGTGTGCCCGCTCCATCGACGGCCGGAGGCCCCACCCCATGTCAGACGCTCCGCGTCAGCGCCCCACGTTCCTCGGCCTGCTGCCTCTGCCCGAGCGCAATGCCGTGGCCGACGCACTGCGCACCGAGACCATCGGCGGCCTGGTGTTGCTCGCTGCCGCAGTCGTGGCGCTGATCTGGGCGAACACCCCGTGGAGCGGCGTCTACGAGCAGATTCGCGACTTCCACTTCGGCGTTCCCGCACTCGGCCTCGACCTCTCGGTCGGCCACTGGACCGCGGACGGACTACTCGCCGTCTTCTTCCTCGTCGCCGGTGTCGAACTCAAACGAGAACTGGTCGTCGGCGAACTGCGTACACCCGCCACAGCCGCCTTGCCGGTCATCGCCGCGATCTGCGGAATGGCCGTCCCCGCCGCGTTGTACGCCGCGACCGTCACCGTCGGCGGGGGCACGCTGGACGGCTGGGCCGTGCCGATGGCCACCGACATCGCCTTCGCGCTCGCGGTCCTGGCCGTCCTGAGCACGCACCTCCCCGCCGCCCTGCGAGCCTTCCTCCTCACTCTCGCCGTCGTCGACGACCTCGGCGCGATCCTGATCATCGCGATCTTCTTCACCAGCGATCTGAACTTCTGGGCACTGGGCGCCGCCGTCGCCGGACTGGGCGTCTTCTACGCCCTCCAGCGCTTCCGCGTGCGCGGCTGGTGGTGGTACGTCCCGCTCGGCATCGTCATCTGGGCGCTGATGTACAACGGCGGAGTCCACGCGACCGTCGCCGGTGTGGCCATGGGCCTGATCCTGCGCACCACCCGGGACAAGGGCGAGGACGCCTCACCCGCCGAGCGGACATCTCATCTGCTGCACCCGGTCTCGGCGGGAGTGGCCGTACCGCTGTTCGCCCTGTTCGCCGCCGGCGTGAGCGTCTCGGGAGCAGCCCTGGACGCGGTGTTCACCGAGCCCGAGCCGCTCGGCGTCGTCCTCGGTCTCGTCGTCGGCAAGACGTTCGGCATCTTCGCCGGCACGTACCTGGCGGCACGCTTCACCCGGGCCCGTCTCAATCCGGACCTTGAGTGGGCGGACGTCTTCTCCCTCGCCGTCCTGGCCGGAATCGGCTTCACCGTCGCACTCCTCATCGGCGAACTCGCGTTCAACGACCCCGCCGACGCCGAGCACATCAAAGCCGCGGTGCTCGTCGGATCCCTGATCGCATCGGGCCTGGCCGCGCTGCTGGTCAGACGCCGCAACGCGATCTACCGCCGCCTCTACGAGGAGGAGACGCGCGACGACGACGCCGACGGCATCCCCGACATCTACCAACAGACCGGCAGCGGGCACGGCGGTGCCAGGAGCGACAACTGAGCAGCCCATGATGCGACGGTGGGATCCGACTGCTCGCGAGGAGCATGCCGGCGCTCACTCCCGTCATGGACGAGTATTCCGGAGGGCTTCGTGAACGGCCCAGGCTCACTGCTGACCGTCGCCATCGTGGTTGCCGTGCTGGTGATCAGGACGGCTGTCGCCGAAACTGCGGAAACCCGGAAGCGCGCGCACCCAGTGGGCCTTCGTCACGAACACCCGAGCCGTCACCACAGGCGCGGCGACCGCAGTCATGCTCGGTCTCCTCGGTTGGGGCAGCTCCGGCTGCGGCGCACTGGCGTGGGCGGTCCTCGCGGGAGTTCTTGTCGCGGCCCTTGTCGACCGCCGACCACCCGAGACGTGACATCTGAATCGCACTCACATCATGTGCGGCCTGCATACGGTGAAGTCGCACGGCACCTGCGAGCAGTTCAGGCGGAGTCGCCGACACGTTCATGCCAGATTGAGCAGGTCAGGTGTCGTCACCACAACTACGTGGCGGAGGAGCGGTACGACGGCATGGACCTGCTGGTCACCCGTAAGGGCGCGATCCGCGCGGGCAGCGGCGAATTCGGCATCATCCCGGGCTCGATGGGCACCGGTTCGTACATCGTGAGGCTCACTGGGCTGTCGCCGCGTCGATCTCGGTGATGAGCCCCTCGACGAGCGTCTTGATCTCGTCGCGGATCGGGCGGACGGCCTCGACGCCCTGTCCGGCCGGGTCTTCCAGCGTCCAGTCGAGGTAGCGCTTGCCGGGGAAGACGGGGCAGGTGTCGCCGCAGCCCATGGTGATGCAGACGTCGGAGGCCTTGACAGCGTCGACGGTGAGGATCTTGGGGGTCTCGGCCGAGATGTCGATGCCGACCTCGCGCATCGCCTCGACGGCGGCCGGGTTGACCTGGTCGGCAGGGGTGGAACCGGCGGAGCGGACCTCGATCCGGTCTCCGGCCAGGTGGTTGAGCCAGCCGGCGGCCATCTGGGAACGGCCGGCGTTGTGGACACAGACGAACAGCACAGACGGCTTCTCGGACATCAGAGGTCTCTCTTGTCTCGCGACGAATCAGGCACACGTGACATCAGCACCTGGTGACGTCAGTTGCCACTGATGTGAAAGTATCAGTTCATGATGACGTCAGTCGACACTGACCTGATCCGGGTGCTGGCCGACCCGCTCAGGCTTCAGATCGTGACCCTGCTCGCCCGCGAGACGCTCTGCACCACGCACCTGGTCGAGGAGACCGGTGCCAGGCAGACGAACCTCTCCAACCACCTGCGCGTCCTGCGCGAGGCCGGGGTGGTGGACACCGAACCGTGCGGGCGCTTCACCTACTACAAGCTCCGGCCGGACGGCATCGCCCAGCTCGCCGGTCAGTTCACCGCCCTGGCCGAGTCCGCCCGCAGTGCTGCCGAGAACAAGAGGGCCTGTCCGTGACCCCCACTGGACCGACCACCGTCGCATCCTCGCGGAGCGGCGAGGAGGCCTCGGTCGTTGCCAAGCTGTCCACGCTCGACCGCTTCCTCGCCGTGTGGATCCTGCTGGCCATGGGCCTCGGGCTCGGACTCGGCCGACTCATCCCCGGCCTCAACAACGCGCTGGCGAAGGTCGAGATCGGCGGCATCTCGCTGCCCATCGCAGTCGGCCTGCTCGTCATGATGTATCCGGTCCTGGCGAAGGTCCGCTACGACAAACTGGATGCGGTCACCGGCGACAGGAAGCTGATGGTGTCGTCGCTGGTCATCAACTGGGTCCTCGGTCCGGCGATCATGTTCGCGCTGGCGTGGATCTTCCTGCCGGACCTGCCCGAGTACCGCACCGGGCTGATCATCGTCGGCCTCGCCCGCTGCATCGCCATGGTCATCATCTGGAACGACCTCGCCTGTGGCGACCGTGAGGCCGCTGCTGTCCTGGTCGCACTCAACTCGGTGTTCCAGGTCATCGCGTTCGGCCTGCTGGGCTGGCTCTACCTCGATCTGCTGCCCGGCTGGCTGGGTCTCGGTGACGGGGAGAGGCTCGACATCTCGATGTGGAAGATCGCGCTGAACGTGGTCATCTTCCTCGGGGTGCCGCTGCTGGCCGGCTTCCTGACTCGCCGCTTCGGCGAGAAGAAGATGGGGCGCGAGTCCTACGAGGCGAAGTTCCTGCCGAAGATCGGGCCTTGGGCGCTCTACGGCCTGCTGTTCACGATCGTCATCCTCTTCGCCCTGCAGGGGAAGACCATCACCTCGCAGCCACTGGACGTGGCCCGCATCGCGCTGCCTCTGCTCGTCTACTTCGCGCTGACGTGGTTCGGCACCTTCCTGCTCGGCAAGGCCATCGGCCTGCACTACGACCGCACCGCCACCCTCGCGTTCACCGCGGCGGGCAACAACTTCGAACTGGCCATCGCGGTCGCCATCGCCACGTTCGGCGTCACCTCCGGGCAGGCCCTGTCGGGAGTCGTCGGACCTCTCATCGAGGTGCCGGTGCTGGTCGCGCTCGTCTACGTATCCCTGGCCTGGCGCAAGAAGTTCACGGCGCCGCAGCTCTCGGCATGACGCAGCGCACCGAGGTGGTGGTGGTAGCCGGCAGCCAGACCGGTCTGGCTGCCGGCTACCACCTTCGCCGCCTCGGCGTGGACTTCGTCATCCTCGACATCCAGTCCACGCCTGGCGCAGCCTGACAGGCCGTCCGTCGGTTCTGGACGGTGCCCGCGCCGGCCACAGACTTTGCGGTCCCAGCGGGCCTCGTGCCTGGTCGCCGCTGCGACGAGGGATGCGCCGGGCCCGTTTTCTGATGTCCGTCGATCAGATCGGTGGCGTGTTGGGTGGGTCAGGCGCAGCCGGGTCCGGTGGAGGGGTTGAAGCAGACGTTGGAGCCGGGGCCGCCGTCGTTGGTGTTGGTGCCAGGGCCGCCGAAGAGGGCGTCGTTGCCGGGGCCGCCGAAGAGAGTGTCGTTGTTGTTGTCGCCGTTCAGGCTGTCGGTGCCGTTGCCACCTTCGATGCGGTCGTTGCCGTCGCCGCCGGACAGCGTGTCGTTGCCGTCGCCGCCGCAGATGAGGTCGTTGCCACCGCGGCCGTCGACCACGTCGTTGCCGCCGAGAGCGAAGATCACGTCGTCGCCGGGCGTGCCGGTCAGGAAGTTGTTGCCGTTGGTGCCGGTGATGGTGGGCGTTGCGGTCGCGCAGGTCGCGGGGGTCTGGTCGTAGGTGATGGTCACCGTGGCCGGTCCCGCGGCAGATCCGGAGGTACCACCCGTGGGGACGCGGTTCGACCCACCACCGCCGCCACCGGGACCGCCACTGGAACCAGTGGGGTCAACGGTGATGAGATCGCAGCCTCCACCACCGCCTCCGCCGAACCAGCCACCCCCGCCTCCGCCCGCCCCGAAGACGCCTCCGCCGGTGCCGCCCGCACCGCCTGTGCCGGGAGTGCCGGAGGTACCACCGGAGGGGCATGCGTCACCGGCCGTGCCGCCGGCTGATGGGGTTCCGCCGCCTCCGCCCTGGCCGCTGTCCAGTCTGTCGCCGCCGTCCTCACCGGTGTTTCCGGCGTCTCCGCCGGTGGCCTCAGGGACGGGGTATCCGGGGATGCCGCTTCCGCCGCCGCCTCCTCCGCCCGCGACGATGAGGCGCGGGTCGGTGCCGGGGGCGCCGGTCAGGGTGCAGCCGGGGTTGGCCGAGCTGCAGGTACGGACGTCGCTGGATCCGCCGCCGACGCCGCCCGGGAAAAACTCGCCTCCGCCGCCGGTGCCTCCGCCCGGGCCGACGTTGACATAGAGGGTGGTGGTGCTGGGCGGCACGGTGACGGTGCCGGTGACGGTGGCGCCGTTGCCGCCTGTGCCGCCGTTGGGCCCGTTCTGGCCGGCGGCGCCGGTGGCGGTGACGGTCAGTTGGGTGACGCCGGTCGGGACGGTGAAGGGCTGGTTGGCGCCTGCGTTGAAGGTGACGGTCACGGGCGCCGCCGCGGCGGGCGAGGCCGTGGGAACCACCAGTGCCGCCGGCAGCGCCACCGTGGCGAGCAGGACGGCAGCACGCCGGGCCGGGCGCCGCCGCTCACCCGCCGCTCCGGCGCTCCGTCGTGGGAATACCGCATGACGCAGGGTCGGTCTCATGATGGGACTCCTCGATAGGGCGTGGCACTCAGGGCGTGCCACGGACGTCGATTGAGCTCAGGCCCCTGCCGGGACCGCCCGACGATCAAGCCACACCCGCCCTGTGCGGTCCTACAGACACACCGTCACACCGCACCGCGATCCATCGACCAGCCGTTGCCCGTCCCCGAACTGCACTCTGGGGGTAGGCCGTGGGGGCACGGCCCGTCCGTAACCGCCTCCTACGGCGGCTCGCAGAAGCCCAGCGACGGTCGTACCGGCCGCTTCGAGGACCCGGAAGGACGGTAGCGAACAGGGGGCCGGTTGCTGGCGTTGCGTACGGCGCTGCTGTACAGCCAGTCCGCCAGATCGCGTAACTGGCTCCGGCCACCCACGACCACCGATCTGAGTGATCGTTGGCGATGCCATGACGACACCACGCCTCCTCACGGCAGCCGCGCTTGCCGGCGCAGGGTGAGTTCGTCTTCCTCGATCTGCCCGACATCGGTGACCAGGTCGGAAAGGGCGAGGTCTTCGGCGCGGCGGAGTCGGAGCGTGGCGTGTGGGAGTTCTGCTCGCCCGTCGGCGGCAAAGTGGTGGAGCTCAACGAGGACGTGGACCCCCGCGACCCCACGGCGATCAACGAAGACCCGTACGGAGCCTGGTTGATCAAGCTGGACGTCACGAACGCGAGCGACTTCAAGGACCTGCTGACGGCAGCCCAGTACACCGACCTCGTCAGTCCCAGGCAGTAGACGGTTGTCAGCGTTGGTCGTCGTTGAGGAGTCGTCGACTGCGCTCGTGAACAACGTGGTCGCCGGACCCGGAGCCCTGTGGCGATACCGGGCCAGCGGTGCACAGCGCGACCCCCTCACCCGGCAGCTGGTGCTGGGAACCCTGCCCGGAGTGGTCCTCGGCGCCGTCATCCGCGTCTTTGCCCTTCCAGGCCCGACGGTCTTCCGGCTACTGATCGCATCGGCGGCGGCTCCTTGCTCGGACCCATCCTCGTCGGCCGCGGCCTGCCTGTGGCGCGCGTGGCACCGGCTGCGCTCGCCGCCACATTCGCGACCTCGGTTGTTGGCCCCCTGACCTACGCCCTGCTCGCGGTGGCCAGCCCCGGCGACGTGGCGCCGGACTGGGAGCTGGGACTCGCCTGCGGCGTCGGCGGTCTGATCGGCGGCTACCTCGGCGCCCGCCTTCAGCCCCGACTGCCGGAGACGGCTCTGCGGCTGCTGCTCGGCGCGCTGGCCACGGGCGTTGGCGCGCTCTACGTAGCCCACGCTCTGGCCTGACCCCGCAGGCCAGGGCTGTCGGTCAACGAAGGCGTGCCACCTGGATGCGCTCAAACTGGCTGTGCTGCTGCCCGCCCGCTTGCACGGGCTGACAGCGGTCGCCAGGCGGTCAGGTGCGCAGGTCGAGCATGGCAGCCATGCCCGCCACCACGGACGGGGCCACCTGGTAGTAGACCCACGTCCCGCGCCGCTCGGAGGTCAGGAGCCCGGCCTCGCGCAGCTTCTTCAGGTGATGCGAAACGGTCGGCTGTGAGACGCCGATGTCGGAGATGTCGCATACGCATGCCTCCCCACCCGGGTACGAGGCGATACGCGAGAACAGGCGCAGCCGCACCGGGTCGGACAGTGCCTTGAACATGGCCGCCATCTTCTCCGCGTCGTCCTGGGAGAGCTCCCCGGCGGTGATCGGCGGGCAGCACGGCACTGCGGCCTGGGTGTCCAGGAGCGGCAGCTCCGCAATCTCAGACTTCGACATACGTCTATGTTGACACTCGTCGATACAGGTGGCAAGCTCCAGACATCGACAGGTATCGATGCAAGGGGTTGTCATGGCAGGACTGATCCGTACGGCGCTCACCACCGCACGAGCCCGCCGCGAGGCCCGTCACCTGGCCGGAGTCAGCTTCTGCGACGGCCCCGGGCAGGTCTGCGACAGCGCCTGCCGGGCCACCGCGCATCGCCGGCGCACCCAGCTGACCGTCCTCTCCGCCCGCTGATTCCTGGCACCTACTTCTGGAGACTGACCACCATGACCGAGCAGCAGCTCCCCGTCATCGTCATCGGAGCCGGACCCGCCGGACTGGCAGCCGCCGCCCACCTCCTCGAGCAGGGCCTCGAACCGCTGGTCCTGGAAGCGGGCGAAGCAGCCGGGGCCTCGGTGCGCGAGTGGTCCCACGTGCGCCTGTTCTCCACCTGGGGCGAGGTCACCGACCCCGCCGCGGAGAAGCTGCTGGCCCCCACCGGCTGGGTCAAGCCCGACGCCACCACCTACCCGACCGGCGGGGACTGGGCCGAGCAGTACCTCCAGCCCCTCGCCGACGTCCTGGGCGAGCGCGTACGCCTGGGCACCACCGTCACCGGAGTCTCCCGCGTCGGCCGCGACCGTATCGTCGACGCCGACCGGGACAAGCAGCCGTTCATCGTGCACCTCAGCACGGCCGACGGCGGCGAAGAGCGCATCTTCGCCCGCGCCGTGATCGACGCTTCCGGGACATGGACCACCCCCGGCCCGGCCGGCGGCAGCGGCCTTCCTGCCCTCGGCGAGAAGGCGGCGGCCGATCGCATCACCTACCGCGTCCCCGACCTCAAGGACCCTGCGGTCCGCGCCCGTTACGCAGGAAAGCGCACCGCCGTCATCGGCTCCGGCGCCTCCGCGTTCACCGCCCTCGCCTACCTGGCCGACCTCGCCCAGGCCGACGGCGGCACCGGCACACACGGGGTGTGGATCCTGCGCCGCGGCATCTCCGGCTCCACCTTCGGCGGCGGCGAAGCGGACCAACTGCCCGCCCGCGGCGCCCTCGGCCTCGCGGCGAAGGCCGCCGTCGACAACGGATACGCCGACGCCGTCACCGGCTTCCGCACCGACACGATCGAGCGCGACGCCGACGGCCGACTCATCCTCGTCGGCGAGGACGGACAGCGCCTGGACCCGGTGGACGAGGTCATCGTCCTCACCGGCTTCCGCCCCGACCTCACCTTCCTCGACGAGCTCCGCCTCGGCCTCGACGAGCGCCTCCAGGCCCCGGTCGAACTCGCCCCGCTGATCGACCCGAACCAGCACTCCTGCGGCACCGTCTATCCGCACGGCCACCGCGAGCTCTCCCACCCCGAGCAGGGCATCTACCTGGTCGGCATGAAGTCCTACGGCCGCGCCCCGACGTTCCTGGCCATGACCGGCTACGAGCAGGTCCGCTCCGTCGCCGCAGCCATCGCCGGCGACGTCGAAGCGGCCGACCGGGTCGAACTCACCCTCCCCGAAACCGGAGTGTGCGGCGGCGCCGGACTCTTCGACGAGCCCGAGGCCACCAAGGCGGATGCCGGCGGCGGAGGCTGCTGCGCGACCCCCACCACGCTCCCGATCGGCATCGGCGCACCGGCCGCATCCGGCGGCTGCTGACGGCCGGTCCACCCAACTCGGCAGGAGTCTCACCATGTCCCGCGTTCAACTCGCCTTGCGTGTGCCCGACCTTGAGGCGTCCGTCGCCTTCTACACCAAGCTGTTCGGCACCGCACCGGCCAAGCGCCGCGACGGCTACGCCAACTTCGCCATCGCCGAACCCCCGCTCAAGCTCGTCCTCATCGAGGGCAGCCCGGGCGAGGCCACCCGCATGGACCACCTCGGCGTCGAAGTCGACTCCACCGCAGCGGTCAACGCCGCCACCGCCCGGCTCGGCGCCTCCGGCCTCGAAACCGACGTGGAGCAGGACACCACCTGCTGCTACGCCCTCCAGGACAAAGTCTGGGTCCACGGTCCCGGCCGAGAGCCCTGGGAGGTCTACGTCGTCAAAGCCGACGCCGACAGCCTCGCCAAGCAGCAGGGCAGCACCTGCTGCACCGAAAACGCAGCCATCGACCCTGAGGCACCCGAGCCGGTCGCATCCGGCGGCTGTTGCTGACCATGACCGAAGTCCACACCAGCGGGGCCGCGACCGGAACAGGGGACCGGTCGCGGCCCCGCGCCGTGCTGCCCGCCCTGTGCGCCACACAAATCACCAGCTGGGGCATCGTCTACTACGCATTCCCCGTGCTGCTACCGCGCCTGACACGCGACACCGGCTGGTCCGTGACCGCAGCCACCGCCGCGTTCTCCGCCGCACTGCTGGTCTCGGCTCTCGCCGGCATCCCCGTGGGTCGGATCCTGGACCGACGCGGCCCCCGCGCCGTGATGACCACCGGGTCATTGCTGGCAGTTGTCTCGGTCCTCGTCATTGCCGCAGCCCCGAATCTGTATGTCTTCACCGCAGCCTGGCTGTTGGCCGGCCTCGCCATGGCGTCCACGTTCTACCAGCCGGCCTTCGCCGCCGTGACCCGCTGGTGGGGAGAGGACCGTGTCCGCGCCCTGACCATCGTCACGCTGGCCGGCGGCCTCGCCAGCACGGTCTTCGCACCGCTTACAGCCGTCCTGGCCGATCACCTCAGCTGGCGCACGACCTACCTCGTCCTGGCCGCGATCCTCGCCCTGGTCACGATCCCCGCCCACGCACTCGCGCTGCGCGCGCCCTGGCCACCGGCGCCACCCCCGCAGCTGACGTCCAGCCGCACGCCAACCGCCCGGAGTGGCCCCTTCCTGCTGCTCTCCAGCGCCTTCACCCTGTCCGGGTTCGCGATGTACGCCGTCGTTTTCGGCCTCGTATCCCTGCTCACCGAACGTGGCGCTGATCCCACAACAGCGGCGTGGGCCCTGGGACTTGGCGGGGCAGGCCAGACCTTGGGGCGAACCCTCTACTCCGCCCTGGCTCGCCGAACCCGAGCCACCTCGCGCACAGCAATCCTCATCGCTGCAGGCGGAGCCACCACGGCCGCGCTCGCCCTGATCACCGGCCCGATCCCGCTCCTGATCGTGCTCGCGATCCTCGCCGGGGTCGTACGGGGCAACCTCACCCTGCTTCAGGCCACCGCCGTCGCGGACCGCTGGGGCACCGCAGACTACGGCCGACTCTCCGCACTCCTCATCGCCCCGGCAACCGTGGCGGCGTCCCTGGCCCCCTGGGCCGGTGCCGCAATGGCCGGCGTGCTGGGCGGCTACGACGGCCTGTTCCTCGTCCTCGCCTTGGGCTCCGCACTGGCGGCCGTCCTCGCCCTGGGCGCTGGGCATCTCACTTTGAAGCCGCGATGAGGGGCTAGTTGCGAAAGCTGCGGCAGTAGTGAAGTCAAACGCGGACCCGAGTCCAGTCCGCACTGTCATCGAGGGGGCGTAGCTTGTCGGGATCGCAGTGGTGGGCTCTTGGCGACGGCTGCGTTCCCCGATGTCGGGATTTCGGTGGCCCGCTGCCGCTCGGGGAGTGGGGACTGTGCGCCACAGCGCGGTGCCGGCCCGCGGGCTCAGGCGAGGGCGGCGGCCAGCAGGGCGAAGGCGGCGATGATGACGGCGACACGGACGTAGTGGAAGCGGTCCCAGTGGTTCATCTGCTCCTTCCAGTCCTCGGGCCGGTTCTCGGGGGTCCACGTCTTGCCCCGGTTGTTGATCGGGACGAGCAGCAGGAGCGACATGATCACGCTCAGGATCAGCAACGCGGCGGCGGTGACGACCAGGCCGGCGCCGGGTTGGTGCCATCCGGCGATGGCCCAGACCGCGCTCAGGGCGAGCGAGGTGATGTACCAGACCGGCATCACGGCGCCGAGCATCCGGCCCCCGTGGGCGCGGCCGAGTTGGCCATTGTCACCGGGGAGGGCGTTGAGGATCGGGTTGATGACGAAGGCGACGGAGAACTCCACCCCCACCATCACGCCGACGACCACGGTGGTGAAGACCTCAAGTGCGGTGAGCATGATGACCCCTCCTGGGATCTAGCGTTGCTAGATGATGAGGCAACGCTAGTACTACTGCCGCTCGATTGTCTAGCGATGCTAGGATCGAATCATGTCGGTACAGGAACGCAAGGAGCGCGAACGGGCGGGCCGCGAGCGCCTCATCGTGGCGACGGCCCGCGAACTCGCCGAGCAGCAAGGCTGGGACGCGGTCACCACCCGTCGGCTCGCCGAGCGCATCGAATACAGCCAGCCCGTGCTCTACAGCCATTTCCGCGGCAAGCGAGAGATCATCGGCGCCGTCGCCCTCGAGGGTGCCGCCGAGATGGCCGCGGCGCTGCGGGCCGCGACCTCCGCCGCCGACGGCCCTCGCGCCCGGGTCACCGCCCTCGCCCGCACGTACCTCGACTTCGCCGAGCGCAACCCGGCGGTCTACGACGCCATGTTCCGGCTCGACGGCGGCCTGGCGTTCGCGCGCGAGGACACCCCGGAGCCGCTGAAGGACGCCTTCACCGCCCTGCTGGAAAACCTCGGCGAAGTCGCCGGGGACGGCGTCCACCCGGCACTGTTCACCGAGGTGTTCTGGGCGGCCCTGCACGGGCTGGCCACCCTGACGCGAGCGGGACGGCTGCCGCCGGAGGACACCGAGCGGAGGACGGAGCTGCTGGTGGACCGGCTCGCCATGGTCTGACACACCGTCCCGGCGGGCACGCAGCCGGGCCCTCGTGCCCCGCTGCCTGCCTGTTCGGCATCGCCTCCGGTCACTCGTGCCCACACGGCGCAGCCGCAGATCGCCGGGCCCCGAACCCCGGACGGGGCACCCGCCCCGGAAGCTGCGGTGCTCATTGATCACGACCCGATACGCGCCCTGGGCGAATCCCCGCTGCACCTGCACGGTTATGGCGACTGCCGCGGGGCCGGAGCTCGCCCGGCGCAACCGGTTCACCAGTGGCCGTGACGGGCCAGGTTCACGGCCAGAGCGGCCGCGGGCAGGCAGAAGAACACGAACCAGGGGCCCAATACATAGTCGCCGACTCGGAAATGGGCCCAGAGGGCGCCGATGAAGTAGAGCACGAGACCGGCAGCGGCGAGCGCCCCCAGTACCGGAACGACAACCCCGGCCAGCAGCCCCAGCGCGCCCGCCCCCAATAGCGTCCCGAGCGGTCGCATCCAGGAGTGGGGCACGCCCAACTTGTCCGCCTGACTCTTCGGGTAGTCGTGTCCGATGAGGTTGGCGACGGCAGCCACGCCGTTGACGACCGAGGCGAGGAGGGTGACGACGAGGTAGGCGGCGAACACGTGGGGCTCCTTCTTGCGCGCGAACGACAGTTGGGTGTTCACCACATGGACGAAACCGGCCCTCTGGAACGTGACATGCGAGGTGCCCCAGCGCTGTCGATGCGGTCGCGGAGGACCTGCCCGTCGCCGACAGGGAGTTCGACGGCGCGATGACGCTCTTCGGCGTCCATCAGTGGAGCGACGTCGCCGCGCGCCTGCGCGAGATGCGGCGCGTCACCCGCGGCCCGGTCGTCGTCCTGACTTGCGACCCGAAGCTCGTACGGGACTTCTGGCTCTCTGAGTACGCGCCAGAGGTCCTGGACCCCGCTGCCCGGCAGGCGTGCCCGGCTTGGCGCTTCGTCGGCGACGGAGTCCGCGAACGCTTGGACCGGACGCTCCGTCGCGATCTGCGGTCCGGGGCGTGCGACGAACGCTTCGGCCACCTGCGCGAGCAGCCGACGTACGCAGGGTTGCTCGTCATCGTGCGCGCGACTCCGTGACAGAAAGCGGAACAAGCACCATGGGAGTGCCCGACCGCATGGATGAGCAGCTCCGCCCCTTGCGCAGCGGCTAGCTTTTCGAGTGGTAGCGGCAGGACGAATCGTCGCAGGAGGTGGGTACCTCCCACCGGCTGTCGATGCGGTGCAGGAGGCCCTGATCCGCAGGCCGGGCGGGGAGGTTGCACAGGATTTCGGTGGGGGAGTAGATCGGGCGCGCGTCGTCCTCGATGTGCTCGGGGTCGGTGTAGTGGAATTCCTCCCGGCGTTCCCAGGGCAGGGTGATGTGCGGCCGGTGGTCGAGGGGGTTGTCATCGGCGAAGGAGGGGTGGAGCTGCCACTGGGTGCCGAAGGCGCGGTTGTGGACCTCACCGAGATACCAGGCCGCAACCGCGACCGGGGGCGTGTCCATCACCTTGCGGGCCTGATCGGGGCTGTCGAACGCGTCCCGGATGAGGGCTTCGAGCCGGGGGAGAGAATCCACGGTGAAGTCCCACGGCCCGCGGCCGGCGCGTTCCTTCGCCCAGGCGGGGAATCCGGTGCGCTGCTGTTCCAGCCACTTCTCCAGCACCGGGTTGTGGGCGCTCACGTGGTCGCGGGTCTTCTCTTCGCGCAGGTACTCGGCGTACTCGTCCTCGTCCATGTCGCGCGGGTCGGTCCACTCCATGCCCAGAGACTAGGCGAACCATGTGTGCGCGCCGTAAAGGTCCCGCATGGCACGTGAGTTGTCGGTGCGTCGCCAGTAATTACAGTGCAACCAGGGGGAGTTGAGGCTCTAGGGTGAACGGTGCTCCCGCACAGGCGCCGACTGACCACGGGGGCCCGTGGCGCCACGCGAGGACATCTGACTGACCTGGGGCCCCCAGGGGGTTTTCGTGACCCAGCACATACGTTCCCGACGCCGCTGGTGGGCGCGGGCAGCGATCACGCTGGCCTGCGCCGGCGCCGTCTCGCTCACCGGGCTGCCCGGCTGGGACCAGGCCGAGGCGAAGGCGAAGCCGCCGCTGAAGCAGGGCAAGCGGTGCGACGAGGAGTACAAGGATTTCTACGACTTCTCCGACGTCGTGGAGGGCGGCCTCCCGGCCGACGGGTACATCCGGCCGGACGCGGACCGCGACGAGTACGACTACGTCAACGGGCAGAAGCAATGGGACGGCCTGCGCGCGCCGACCCCTGATGAGCTCAAGGGGATCAGCGACAACCCGGACGACTACAAGAAGGGTGACAAGCAGCGGGTCTGGGCCTACTACAAGAAGGCGCAGAAGACGGCCCAGTGGAAGGGGGTGCCGTTCGAGACGTACCGGGATGACTTCTACATCCCCAAGGGCGGCAACGACCCCCGCGGCAAGGCGTACATGGCCAAGCTCGTCCACGACTTCGGCCTGGTGGGTCCGGACTGGATCTGCGAGAAGGAGTTCGAGGTCATCGACCCGGACACCAAGGAACGCCACGTACGGCGTGCGGACGCCTACAACAAGCGCACCGGGGAGATCGTCGAGGGCAAGTCGAACGACAAGCCTGACCCCAAGCAGCGCCCCAAGGACAAGGCGCTGCTGAAGGACCCGAACCACAAGGACAAGAAGATCTCCTACGCGTACGGGCGGGAGACGAAGGGCGGCGCGAAGAACCACGACGCCGATCTGCGGAAGATCGCCCCGGACCGGGTCAAGAAGATCTCGTACAAGGCGGACGCGGTCGAGAAGGCCCCGAGCGGTACGTCGAACAGCCCGACGCGTCGTGTCGATCCGTACATGAACGCCAAGCCCGGCACCAGCACCGGTTCCCGGGGCGGCGGCAACGACATGATCCAGAAGTCGCCGGAGAACCCGAAGCAGCTCGCCGACCGGCTTCAGCGCATCGGCCGGATCCCTGGCGTCTCCCAGATGCCCACTCCGGGCGGCATCGACTTCTCCAGCCTGGAACTCCAGTACGTCGGCACGCCCGTGAAGGGCAAGGGCCTGGACTACTCCTTCGGCGCGAAGGAAGACCCCGACAACGACACGGTCGGCTGGGGCGGCAAGGCGAACGCGCAGATGGCCTCGGACGCGTTCTTCACGTGGCTGGCTCTGACGCCGGACAAGTTCTGGGTGAACCTCAACCCGGACACCCCCGGCACGATCATGGATGACAAGTTCGCGTCCACGGACGCCGGCCGGGTGCTGCTGGAGGCCGACCTCCGGCTCAAGCACGACTTCTACAAGGCCATGGACCCCAAGACGGACCTCGGCAAGGACACCTGGGACCGCCTGTCCAAGGTCAACGGCTGGCCGTGCCTGACGTCGATGCGGAACTGGATCGAGCCGAAGCCGGCGAAGGTCCGCGAGCAGGACGGCGGGATCTACATCCTCGACGCGCCGCTCAAGCTCCAGTCCGAGTACGCAGACGTCAACACCCCCGGCCCCGGCGGCGGCAAGCCCTGCCAGGACTCGCTGACCAAGGCCGAGATCGAGCACAACGAGCGGGTGTTCCGCAGCACGATCGTGCCCGAGGTCGAGAAGTGGATCAACACGCAGCCCCAGTACGCCGACCTGCGCCGCGTCTACAAGTCCCGGGTGGCGGCTGAGTTCGTCCGTCAGCAGGACGCCCAGCGGCCGACGGACTACCGCACCATCATCAACAGCAACAACGTGAAGCAGTGGCCGATCCGCGCCCCGCACCAGGACTGGAAGAAAACGGACGTCTTCGACAAGTACGTCAAGGTCTTCAAGGAAGGCGAGTTCAAGTACGAGCTCACCAAGGGTGAGGAGGTCTGGGTCATCAGCATCGGCGGCGTGGACCTGTCCAAGCAGCCCAAGCGCAACGTCACCCAGGCCGAGTTCCGCCTCCAGAACCGACACCTGCCCCGCCAGACCAAGACCTCGGTCAAGACCATGACCGACGACACCGAGCGGGAGCGGCTGCTCCTCCTCGGCGGGAACTCCAACGGCCAGAAGGACGACGACGGCGGCAACCCGTCGCCGGACCCGACCGACCCGCCGAACCCGACCGATCCGCCGTCGACCCCGGCCCCGGACCCCACCACCCCGGGCCCCGGTGACGGTACGACGGCCCCGCCGGCGAACAAGCCGGACCCCGACGGCGACCTCGCCGACACCGGCTCCGACACCCCCATCGGCCTGATCACCGGCATCGCCGCGGCGATCGTCGCCCTCGGCGGTGGCCTGATGTGGTGGATGCGCCGACGCAAGGCCCTCGGCGGGTAGCCTGAGCAGGCAGTACACGCCTCTTGCAGAAGGGCCCCAACCCGCACGCCTCGGCAGGGTTGGGGCCCTTCTGCAGATCGTCTGCGTTCCTGTCCCGCCTTTGCGGGGATGTACCGCACCTCACAGCCGGGCTGATCCAAACGACGGCCCTGGTGCTGCGCCGCGGTACGTCCTCCGATGAGTTCTCGGCGGTTGTGCGGTCTACCCGTCGACGAAGGGAGCGCACCATGCGCGACATCATCGTTTGCACGTTCCTGACGCTGGACGGCGTCATGCAGGCGCCGGGCGGTCCGGACGAGGACGCTGAGAGAGGCTTCGAGCACGGCGGCTGGCAGAAGCCGGTGGCCGACGACGAGGTCGGCGCGGCCATCGCCGGTTGGTACGAGCACGTCGACGCGATGCTGCTCGGTCGCAAGACCTACGAGATCTTCGCGTCGTACTGGCCGACCGCCGATCCCGACAACCCGTTCACCCATCGGATGAACAGCATGCACAAGTACGTGGCGTCTCGGACCCTGACGTCCGTCGAGTGGCAGAACTCCACGCTGCTGGAGGGCGACATCGTCGATGCCGTACGCAAGCTGAAGGCGTCCGACGGCGGCAACATCAACGTCGTCGGCAGCGGCGACCTCGCCCAGACCCTCATGCAGCACGGCCTCGTCGACGAGTACCGGCTGACCATCCATCCGGTGATCGTCGGCACCGGCAAGCGGCTGTTCGCCGACGGAGCGATCCCCACCGCGCTGGAGCCGGTCAGCGTCTCGGCGACGAAGGGCGGCACCGTCGTCGGCGTCTACCGGCCGAACGGCAAGCCCGGCTACGACAGCTACTAGGCGGTTTCGTTTCGATCACCGAGCAGACCAGAGAAAGATGCCCGCGCCGCGAGCCAAGGTCGTGCCCCCATCCGTGCCGGATCAGAGGCTAACCAGCGGGGAATCTAGGGTCGGGGCATGACGACACCCAATGCCGGCAGTGCCTTCGACTCGCTCCGCCTCGACGCCGTGCCCGACCAGGAGGCGCTGCGCCGGGCCTACGAACTCCCCAAAGACACGGCCGTGCGCAAGCAGATGATCGAACTCACCGAACAGACCCGGCGATTGATCGGCTGCTCATCGCTGGTGCTGGTCGCCAGCGCGGACGCCGAGGGCAACTGCGACGTCTCCCCGCGCGGCGGCCCCGCCGGGTTCGTCGCCGTCCTGGACGCACGGACGCTGGCGATACCGGACGCGACAGGCAACAAGCGTCTGGACACCCTGCAGAACGTCATCGCCACCGGACGGGCCGGGCTGCTGTTCGTCATCCCCGGGCGGACCACCACCCTGCGGGTGAACGGCCGGGCTGTCGTCTCCACCCGCCCGGAGCTGCTGTCGCAGCTGACCGCCGTGGGAAAGCCGCCGGCCAGTGCGCTGGTGCTGGGGATCGAGGAGGTCTACCCGCACTGCCCCAAGTCGCTCCTGCGCAGCGGGGCCTGGAAGCCGGAGCAGTGGCTGCCGACGGACGCCCAGCCGACCTCGGCCGAGGTGACGCTGGCCCAACTGCGGATGCCGGAGCTGACGATCGCCGACATCGAGCAGGCGGAGGCGGACTCGCTGAAGTACCGGTACGAGTAACAGGCCGACTCCTGACGAGGCCGGCGGGGAGATCGCGTCGGGCCCGGCGCCCCTGCCGCGCGGCGGCCCTGCTCCAGGGCCGGAAGCGGTCTGACCGCCGCGGTGGCGGCGACAGATGCGCAGCTCTCGCAACGTGTCGTGGGGATGGTCGGCCCGGGCCTGTACATGCGCATGAGGCGACCGTCTCCTGGAGCTGGAACAGGGAGGGTCGCCCGGTGGGCAAGGTATGGTACGCGTCACCGCGGGCGGTCCGGGAGGCCCCGCCCCGCACCTGGACGCTTCCCGCAGCGGACTCGCCGGAGAGCTCACCCGCCCTGAGCCGACGTCCAGTTGAGCTCGCGGAGTCGGTCGCATCCGTCCAGCAGAAGGTCCAGGGCGAACTCGAACTCGGCCTGGCTGTCGCACCCCTGTCCGACCACGGATGCCTGGTCATGGGTCATCCCCGCCATTTCGGCGATGTGGGGGTACGCCGTGGCCATGTCCGCCGGCATGGCGGCCCGCCCTTCCGCGTCCGCGGTCGGCGAGTCGTCGAACAGGTCCTGGGTGAAGCCCAGCAGGCGGCCGCCCATGGCGTGCATGACGTGGTGGGTGAGATCGGCGGAGAAGCCTCCGGTCCGGAACATGCCGATCATCGAGTCCAGATACGCGAGGAGTGCCGGTGTCGGACGGGTCCGTGAGGTGATGACCTGCGCTGCCCAGGGGTGACGCAGAAGCACCTGGCGTGCCGACAGGATGCGCTGTCGGACCGCGGTCTTCCAGTCCGCCCCTCGGGCGGGGGCGTCGATCTCCCCGACCACGGCGTCCACCATGCCGTCGAGGAGCTCTTCCTTGTTGGTGACGTGCTTGTAGAGCGCCATGGGGACGACGCCCAGCTCCTGGGCGAGCTTGCGCATGCTCAGCGGCGCGATTCCGGCCTCGTCGGCCAGTTCTACGGCCGCGCGCAGTACGCGATCCCTGGTCAGCGGGTCCCGGCGCCCCGGCTGCGTCCGCTCTGGCATCCCACCGTCTCCTCATCGTCGTACGCCCTTGACGAGTGTACGCCGTACACCTATCGTCGGCATCAGGTGTACGGCGTACACCTCCCTGAGGAGAGGAGTCCGCGTGGACTCGACGCGAAGGACCGCTGTGGTGGCGGGCGGATTGTTCCTGGTCACCGAGGCAGCCGCGATGGCGGCGCTCGCCCTCTACGGCCCCGCCCTGGACAGTGCCGCCTATGTCACCGGCCCAGGCGCCGACACCCGGGTGTTCCTCGGTGCGTTGTGCGAGGTGGTTCTCGCGATGGCGGTCGCCGGAACCGGAGTGACGCTGTTCCCGGTCCTGAAGCGGCAGAACGAGGGCATGGCTCTGGGCTATGTCTGCGCGCGCCTCCTGGAGGCCGCCGTCATAGCCGTCGGCATCATCGGCGTGCTGTCGGTCGTGTCGCTGCGGCAGGACGCGGGGGAGACCCCGGGCGCCGCCGCCCCGTTCGTCGGGACCGTCGCCACGGCGATGGGAGCGGTCCACGACTGGGCCTTCCTCCTCGGGCCCAACCTCTTCCTCGGAGCGAACACCCTCCTGCTGGCCCATCTGATGTACCGGTCGGGCCTCGTGCCGCGTCCCCTCGCCGTGCTGGGGCTCGTCGGCGGCGCGCTGATCTGCGCTTCGGGGGCGGCCGTCCTGCTCGGGCTGTACGAGCAGCTCTCCGTGTGGGGGTCGGTCGCGGCGGTCCCGGTGTTCGCCTGGGAGGTGACGTTCGCCGTCCGGCTGATGGCGCGGGGATTCACACCGCGTCGGGCCCAAGTGGGAGCAGCCGCCTAGCGAGTCGCGTCAGCAGCCGCCGGCCCGGGGTGCGGCCCCCGGCGGCGCCGCGTACGCCCAGGAATCGGGCCGCCGTCGACTGGCCCCGCATCCCGTGGGTACACGCAGGGAGTCACCCCGCATCGGGTCTCCCCGATGGTGATGCAGAGGAGATGACGGCCGTGGACACGCGGACCGACAGACAGTCCGACAGCAGAGCCCTGGACCGCGATCAGGGAGTGCGGACGTACCGCTCCGCAACGCTGGACGCCCGCGCCTCCGAGCGCCAGGGCGAGACCGAACCCGACGGGAACATCGTCCTCGGCGAGGACTGACGCGACGGTCCGCCTTTCAGACGGTCCGCCTTTCAGAGGTCGCGGTGGACCTTGGAGTTGGACGCCTGGGCGCGCGGACGGACCACCAGAAGGTCGATGTTGACGTGGGAGGGCCGGGTGACGGCCCAGGTGATGGTGTCCGCCACATCCTCCGCGGTGAGCGGCTGTGCCACTCCGGCGTAGACCTTCGAGGCCTTCTCCGTGTCGCCGCGGAAGCGGGTCGTGGCGAACTCCTCCGTCCGCACCATGCCGGGCGCGACCTCGATCACGCGGACCGGGGTGCCGACGATCTCCAGGCGCAGGGTCTCGGCGAGCACGTGCTCGCCGTGCTTGGCGGCGACGTAACCTCCGCCGCCCTCGTAGGTGGACAGGCCCGCGGTGGAGGACAGGACCACGACCGTGCCGTCCCCGCTCGCGGTGAGGGCCGGGAGAAGGGCCTGGGTGATGTGGAGCGTGCCGATGACGTTGACCTCGAACATCTGGCGCCAGTCGGCAGGGTCGCCGGTGGCGACGGGGTCCGCGCCGAGCGCGCCGCCCGCGTTGTTGACGAGGACGTCGCAGCGCTCCAGCGTCGTCGCGAAGGCGTCGACGGCCGGGCGGTCGGTGACGTCGAGGGCGTAGGCGGTGGCCGGCCGCCCCTCCGCGGTGAGCTCGGCGGCGAGCGCTTCGATGCGGTCCTTGCGCCGGGCGGTGAGGGCGACGTGGTACCCGGCGGCCGCGAGGCCGCGGGCTGTGGCGGCACCGATACCGCTGCTGGCTCCGGTGACGACGGCGACGGGCGTGCCAGCGGCGGTCATGTCGTACTCCTCGCGCGGGTGATCGATACGCCCAGGATAGGCGGGGCGCGCTGTCAGCGGCCCCGGGGGGCGTACATGATGACGGCCATCCCGGCGAGGCAGATCAGCGCGCCCGTGACGTCCCAGCGGTCCGGGCGGTAGCCGTCGGCGACCATGCCCCAGGCGAGGGAACCGGCGACGAACACCCCGCCGTACGCGGCGAGGATCCTGCCGAACTCGCCGTCCGGCTGCAGTGTGGCGACGAAGCCGTACGCGCCGAGCGCGGCGACTCCCGCACCGATCCAGATCCATCCGCGGTGTTCCCGGAGGCCCTGCCAGACGAGCCACGCGCCGCCGATCTCGAAAAGGGCGGCCACGACGAACAGGGCGGCTGAGCGGGCGACGACCATGACCACAGCGTGCCACGCGGAAGTGACTCGCCCGGGCGATGAGGAATCAGGTGGATAAGCGCACAAAAGGTATCTTCGGACCATGTGTGCGATGCGCAAGGTGCTGCTCGCGGTGTCGGCGGCAGTGACGCTGGTGGTCGGGATGGGTGCGGCGAGTGCGGGGGCCCGGGTCATCGTGCCCGAGGCGGACGTGGCGCACCACGGCCATGTCTCCCTGACGGGCGGGCGGCTGGGGATCGCGCTGGTCTCCCGGAGCCACGGTCCGTCGAGTCTGGACAACGCGACGGTGAGGCTCTCGTTCTCCGTGCCGCTGGCCGGCGCCCAGGTGCTGCCGGACGGATGTCTGTGGGGCACGGACCGGGTGGTGCTGTGTGCGACGGGTCCGCTGCGGGCCGGTGGCACGGGCCGCAGCGTCGCGATCGATCTGCGGACGACCGGTACGCCGGACGAGGTGATCGTGACGATCGGCACCCACTGGAACGGCGGCGCGAGCGACCGGAACCCGGGCAACAACGAGCACGAGGTGCTGACTCCGGCCACCGGGGATCTGTACGTCTTCTGAGCCCGCGGCAGCAGGCGGATCAGGCGGGGGAGCCCTGGATTCGCTCCGTACAATCCCTGCATGACGCAGAAGAGCGCGGCCGGGCGTGCCCGGCTGATGGACGAACTGGCCGGTGCCTCGCGCCGCTACATGGCCGCGTACGCCCTCTTCAACCAGGCGCTCGCCGACCATCTGCGGCTGCACCCCACCGATCTCCAGTGCCTCAATCTGCTCAGCCTGGAGACCGGCCCCGTCACCACAGGGCGGGTCGCCGAGCTGACAGGGCTCACCACCGGGTCCGCGACGCGGCTCGTCGACCGACTGGAGCGCGTCGGCTACGTCACGCGCGAGCGCGACGCCGAGGACCGGCGCCGGGTTCTGGTGACGCTCGTGCCGGAGCGCCTGGCGGAGTTCGGTGCGGTGTGGCAGAAGCTGAACGGCGGCTGGTTCGGCATGTTCGACAGCTACGACGACGACGAGATCGCCCTGCTCACCACCCACATGCGGCGGACCGTGGAGCTCAGCGCCGCACAGATCGAGCGGCTGCGCAGCGGCGAGATCTGAGCAGCCGGGCGAGGTGGACGACGTCCGAGAGCCCGGCGCGGTGAACTACGCGGCCGCGCCGCCGAATTCGCGCAGCGCCCGCTCGACGATCTCCTCCAGGCGGGCATGGTGCGCGCCCCGCCAGTACACCCGCTCGCACGCCGTGCACTGGGCGAACACGTCGTACGAGCGTTGCGTGCCCTGCTGCAGCCTGCCCTCGACCGAGTCCTTGTCGGCCTCCTGCAGCCGGCCGTTGCAGGCCGTGCAGCGGGTCCAGGGCGCCAGGGCGGGCGCGAACCGCTGCAGGATGTCGCGCAGTTGCTCGTCGGGCCGGTCGCTGTAGACGTACGCGCCGGCCCAGATCTCACGCCGCCGCAGCAGTCCGCGGTCCCGCGAGAGCAGGACGCGCTTCTCCCGGGCCGAGAGCGCGGCGAGCGCCGGGTCGCCGATGTCCTCGTTCTCGTACGCCGCGTCGATGCCGAGAAGCCGCATACGGCGGGCCAGCGTGCCCAGATGGACGTCGAGCAGGAAACGGAGCGGGGCGCCGGGGACCTGCTGCGGGCGCTCGACGCCGCGCACCTCGGCGTTCTCGCCCGCCCGGGGGATGTGCGAGACGGCCACCTCGCGGCCGTCGACGAGCAGTCGGCCCGCCTCGGTGAGCGGGACGCCGAGCGACTCGACGACATGGCCGAGGGTGGACGAGCCGTCGGTGACCACGTCCGTGGGGCCCTGGCGGCGGTCCGAGGGGACGAAGAGGCGCAGCTCAGGGGCGACGCTGAGATGGATGACCGGTCCGTTCACGCGGCCAGCATGTCATCGGGCGGCGGGAAAGGCATCCGCGTTCTCGGCGGCCCACTCGGCGAACGTCCTGGCCGGACGGCCGGTCAGCTCCTCCACCGCGCGGGTGACGACAGCGGGTGAACCGTCGGTCGAGGCCCAGTAGTTGAGCAGCGCGTCGGCGAAGTGCGGCGGCATGTACCCGGCCATGGACTCCTTCCAGGCGTCGCGGGTCACCGCGCGGCAGGGCATGGAGACGCCGGTGGCGTCTTCGAGCACGGCGATCTGCTCGGTGAAGGTGAGCGACTCGGGTCCGGTCAGGCGGTACGTCGCACCCTGCAGCTCGGGCCGGGTGAGCACGGCGAGAGCGGCTTCGGCGATGTCGCGTTCGTGGATGGGGTCGCCGTAGCTGTGGGGACAGGGGAGGTCGATCGCGCCGGTGGACTCGAGGGCCCAGCGCCACTGCAGCGCGTTGCCCGCGAAGGCGCCCGGCTGGAGGACGGTGGTCCCGATCGGCGAGGCGGCCAGTGCCTGTTCGACCGCGAGGTGCGAGGCGGCGATCGGGTTGTCGGCGGCACCGGGGTCGCGGACGGAGCTGGAGGACAGCAGCACGATGTGCCGGACGCCGGCCCGCCGGGCCTCGTCGAGGAAGGCGCCGATGTGCGCGGGCTCGGCGTACAGGAAGACGGAGGTGGTGGATTCGAGCGCGGCCGGGAAGGTCGCGGGGTCCTTGAGGGCGCAGCTCACGGCGTCGACCCCGGCAGGCAGGTCGAGCTTGTCGGGTGCGGCGGACGCTGCCCGTACGGGCAGTCCGGCGGTGCGGAGGAGCGAGACGAGGGTGGAGCCGACTTTGCCGCGGCTTCCGGTGACAAGGGTGGTCATGGATCTTCCCCGGTGGGTGAGGTGGTGGCCCGGCGGCGAAGGGTCGCGGCGGGGCGGGTGCGGGCCGCACAGCCGCGGCGCCTTATCGGCTTCGCACAGAATCTGCGTGACGCAGATAAATATTCAGCAGAAGGGCACGCCCGTCAAGCGGATTCCCGAAGCGCCGGCCACCCGGGGCATCAGCGGGGGGTCAGGCGCTCGGACGTGCCTCCAGGTCGAGCCGCCAGTCGTTGGAGCGGATCGGATGGCCCGGTGGGTACTCGAAGTCGTACTCACCGAGCAGCTCGAAGCCCGCCTTGCGGCACACCCCGTTCGACGGGCCGTTGTCGACGGACGGAAAGGCGTGCAGATAGCGGTGCTTGTGCTCGGCGCGGGCCGCGTCGGCCACCGCGATCGTCGCCGACGTGGCGATGCCGCGGCCCTGGAAACCGGGCAGGACGCTCCAGCCCGTCTCGTAGATCTGCCCGCCCTGCCAGTCGTGCTCCCAGAAGCCGACCGTGCCCACCGGCTCCCCGGTGCCGTCCAGGACGACGCGGTACATCCGCCCCCTGCCCGTACGGTCGGCGCTCAGGTCGACATAGCGCCGATGCCGCTTGGCCAGCTGCTCCGGTGACTCGGGGCCGCCCAAGTGATCCATCATCTCCGATGCGTTGGCGGCGCGGAGCAGCTCGAAGTCGCCCTCGGACCATGGCTCGATACGCACCGACGATGCTTTGATCTCCATGTCACGCACTGTATGAGCCAGGTCTGACAACGGGGGTGAGGGACGGTGGGCTTCATCGGCACATGGGCGGTCGGCGCCGTCCCCGACGCCGAAGTCGCCGCGCTGCCGGGGCGCTTCGCGCAGATCGAGGGCGTGTGGACGACACCGCCGGGCTACGCCGACGATCTGGCGTGGTGGCTCAGCGGCGGCGACCGCGAGCCCTACTTCACACCCGGTCCCACGCCCGCCGCCCTGCGCTTCGCCGCCTTCGCCCGCAGCGGCGGTCCGAGTTCACCGGCCGTCGCGGCGATGAAGGCAGCGGGCAGGGATCTGCTGCGGGACGCGCCGGCCGACGCCGTGTACACCGCTGTGGCGCGCGGAAGCGATCCGGCCACCGCGCTCTGTTATGGCCTGGGGGCGGAGGACTCGGCCCGACTGCCCGGCTGGTTCGGCGACTTCCTGCTGACCGCGGCGGAGGTACGGTCCGTCCTGCCGCATGCCGAGTCGGTGCTCGCGGTCGACGGTCCGCGCCGTGCGGAGACCGTCGCGCGCGTCGACGCCTGGATGTCGGCGATGGGCGACGAACCGGGCTTCGACGCGGGCGCCCTGCTGGACGGCCCACTGCGGGTGCTGCGGTACGCCGCCGAGCACGGCAGGGGTGCGGTCGGGGTCACGGGCGCGGAGCCCGACGGCGCGTGAGCGGGCGCGTACCCGAGTGCCCGCGCCTGCCTGAGCATGGGTTGGGCGCCTCCGCCCCGCGCGCCTGCTCGCCTGCCTGAGCCCGGGTGCTCTGCCCGGGGCGCCTGCGCGCCTGCCCTGGGCCGGGATGCCTCTGCGTCGGGCGCTTGCCCGCTCGTCCCGAGCCCGGGCGTCTCTTCGTCGGGCGCTTGCCCGCTCGCACTGAGTGCGGACACCTTCGGGCGTCTGTAAGACCGCCCGAGTCCGAACACCTCCGCCGCGGGCGCCTGCACGGCCGCCCTGAGCCCGGACACCTCCACCGGGGGCGCCTGTCGCGCAGGCTCCGCCCCGGGCGCCTGCACGGCCGCCCTGAGCCCGGGCGCCTCCGCCCCGGGGGACAGTGCGCCGCTACCCGGTCGCCGGGCGGGCGTACGCCGTCGGTGGTACGCCCACCGTCGCTGTGAAGTCCCGTACCAGATGCGCCTGGTCGCTGTACCCGAGCTCTGCCGCCAGCGCCGCCCAGTCCGGCGCCTCCGTGCCGTCCTCGTCCGACTCCGCGCGCTCCAGCGCCTCATGGATGCGGTACCGCAGGATCACCCACTTCGGCCCCACGCCCACGTACGCGGCGAACAGCCGCTGCAGCGAGCGCGCCGACATCCCCTCCGCGTCCGCCAGTTCCGCGACCCGTCGGATCGTGCGGTCGCCGCGCACCCGGTCGACCAGCTCCGTCGCGCGCAGCGCCTGCGGATCCGGCTCCGGAGCGAGGCGGAGCAGAAAGGCGTCGAGCGCCGCGACCCGTGCGTCCTCGGCGTCGGGCCCGGTGATCGCGGCAGGGTCGCCCTCGGGGTCGGTATCCGGCAGCGCTTCCGCGAGCGGTACCCGCCGGCCGGTCCAGTCCGACACCGGACGGTGCGGCGCGAAGGGGCGGAAGCCGCCGGGCCGGAACTGCACCCCGCACACCCGCCCGCTGCCCTCCAGCTTCTGTGTGAACAGCTCCAGACCGATGCCCGCGACCTCGCCCCACGCGAGCTCGTCGCCGTACTGCTGGAAGACGATGTTCACCGAGGGATGCGGCACCACGTGCGAGGCGTACGGCTCCTGCAGGTCCCAGTCGATGAGCCAGTAGTGCTCGAGATACGGACGCAGCCGCTCGGCCGGCTCGCGCCGGCGGAAGCGCACGTGCGCGAAGAGCTCGCGGGCTTCGACGATGCCCCGGGTGTCGCGGCGCGGACCTGGCATGACGCGGATCCTATGTCGCGTTTGTTCAATACGCAGCGCGGCTGCCGTCCTAGTGTCCCTGGCATGACGAAGACCATCAGTGACCTGCTCGCCGCCGCCGCGGAACGTGCCGTGCCGGTGGTGTGCGGCATCGCCGACGACCGGCTGACCGACCCGACGCCGTGCAGCGAGTACGACGTGCGCACCCTGGTCGACCACCTCCTCCAGGTCGTGATCAACTTCCAGGCGCTGGCGGCGAAGAAGAACGCCGACTTCAGCGTCGAAGGGCACTACGTCGAGCCCGGCGGGTGGCGCGACCGGTTCGCGGACGAGACCGCCACGCTCGTCGCCGCGTGGGCGGCCCCCGGTGCCGAGGACGGCACCACGGGAACCCTCGGCCTGCCCGCCAGGACCGTGGGGAACATGGTGCTGGGCGATCTGACCGTGCACGCCTGGGACCTGGCGCGGGCCACCGGGCAGGAGTTCGCCCCGGACCCGGCGGTTGTCGACGAGATCGGGCCCGCGCTCGCGCAGATGGCGCCGATGGCCCGCAAGGGCGGTGTCTTCGGCGAGCCCGTGGACCCGGGCGCCGACGCGTCTCCGTTCGACCGCATCCTGGCGCTGACCGGCCGCGACCCGCACTGGCAGCGACCGCAGTAGAGATCATCGGGCCCGTTGTCACACAACGGGGGGCTGCGTCGTCCCCACAGTATGAGAATCGCCATCGCTGGAGGTACGGGAACCCTGGGCCGGCACGTCGCCGACGAGCTGCGTTCGCGGGGCACGACGTACGGGTGCTCAGCCGCAGCGCCCCCGAACGCCCGGTCGACCGCACCCTCGTGGAGGGGTCGCGGTGGCTGCTCGACGCTGAAAAGTCGGCAGGTGTGAGCCACCACGTCTGTGTGTCGATCGTCGGCTGCGACCGGTTGCCCGCCGGCTACTTCCGGGTCAAGGCCGACCAGGAGGCAGTCGTGGAGAAGGGCCCGGTGCCGTGGACCGTCGTGCGGGCGACGCAGTTCCACGACCTGATCACCGCGGGCTTCGAGGCGGGCGCGCGGTGGCGGCTGCTGCCGGTGCCCCGGGCGCGGCTGCAGACGGTCGCCGTGGCGGATGCGGCCCGGGCGGTCGCCGATGTGGCCGAGGGCGGGCCGCGCCACCGGCACGTCGAGGTCGTCGGTCCCGAGGCCGTCGACGCGCGGACCCTCGCCCGGCAGTGGTCCTCGCTCACCGGGAAGCGGCCGCTGCTGCTGCCCCTGCCGCTGTCGGGGAAGCTGGGCCGGGCGCTGCGGTCGGGTGTGGCAACCTCGCAGAACCCTGATGTGCGCGGTGTGGTGACGTTCGCCGCGCGGCTGCGTGAGTCAGGTGCGGTGCGTCAGAAGGCCGGCCGCTGATGAAGGGTCCCGACGAGCGCGCGCTGGCCGACGCCTTCGAGGACGAGCGGCCCCGGCTGGTGCGCGTCGCGTACTCGACGACCGGCTCGCTCACCGAGGCAGAGGACTGCGTGCAGGAGGCGTGGCTCCGGCTGCGGGGGCTCGACGACCCCGGATCGATCCGCGATCTCCGGGCCTGGCTGACGACCACGGTGGGCAGGCTCGCGCTGGACGCGCTCGGCAGCGCGCGGGCGCGCCGGGAGAAGTACGTGGGGACCTGGCTGCCGGAGCCGCTGGTCGAGTCCGCCGCGGGCGACGACCCGGCCGAGCGGGTCACGCTGGACGAGTCGGTGAGCATGGCGCTGCTGGTCGTGCTGGAGCAACTGTCCCCGGCACAGCGGACGGCGTTCCTGCTGCATGACGTGTTCGGGGTGTCCTTCGACGAGGTCGCGGACGTGGTGGGCCGCACACCGGCGGCGGTGCGCCAGCTGGCCGCGCGGGCCCGGCGGGACGTCGAGAGCGGACGCCCGCGCTTCCCGCCGACGCCGGACGAACAGCGCCGGATCGTCGGCGCGTTCGCCGAGGCCTGCCAGGGTGGCGACATGGAGCCCCTGGTCGCGCTGCTCGACCCGGACGTCCGTCTGCGGGCCGACGGCGGAGGCAAGGTCACGGCGCTGCGCCATGTCGAGCGGGGCGCGGAAAAGGTCGCGCGCATTGTGCTCAGCTACACCCGCCGCCCACCGCAGGAGGTCCGCCCCGCGTTGGTCAACGGCGCACCGGGCCTGGTCGTCCGGGATGCATCGGGTGTCGCGTCGGTGCTGTCGTTCACGGTCGAGGCAGAGCGCATCACATCGGTGGACGTGGTGCGGAACCCGGAGAAGCTGACCGGGATGTAGGGCGCCGGAACGGCACGCGACGGGCGGGTGTCCCGCAGCAGCGGGCGCGGGCGAAGCCGCCTACGGCCAGACCAGGCAGTACGGCTGATGCCCCGCCTCGTGCAGACGATGGCTGAAATCCTGCCACTCGTGCAGCAGCTGGTAGACGTTGAACGCGTCCCGCGGGCCGCCCCTGTCCGGGACCGTGGACCAGATGAAGGCCGCAGCGCCCACCGACTCCTCGCCGATGCCGCGCAGCGGATCGACCACCGTCATGGGGAGTTTGACCACAGCGTAGTCGGGGTGCAGCACGACCAGTTCCAGCGGCGGGACCTTGTTCAGGGGCATGCCCTGGATTCCGGTCAGAACCATGGCCGCTATCGTCTCGGGCTTGATCTTCGTGAACAGGCCGCCCATGCCGAGTTCGTCGCCGCCGAGTTCTTCCGGGCGCATGGAAATGGGCACCCGCGCGGCCGTGGCTCCGTCAGGTGCGCCGAAGTATTTGTAGGTCACCCCCACTCGGCCGCTCCTGCTTCCCGTGGGCTCGTGCGCCGCCGATTCGCCTCGCCGGTGTTTTCCCCGCCGGGCAGGCTCGGGACCCAGGTCGTCGGTCCCCTCGCCCAGTCCGCCACCGCGATGCATATCTCCACCCGACCACTCGCAGCCCCCGCCGCGCAACCCGATCATCGTGACAGTGACCTCCCCCACGAACGTGCTGTGAAACACCCGTACGCGAGATCGTCACGGCCTCTGACACCATGGATTCCGTGAGCATTCCCTGTGTCACCCCAGTTTCGCAGATGCGAGCGGGGTGACGCCGTTTCGTAATACGAGGAGATCGCGCTCCCTGCTCACCGGTGGCCGAGATCATCCTCTCCGGCTACCCGAACACTCGAACCGCAGATCAGGACCAAAGTGGCGTATTCATACGAAGCCCCAGTCTCGCAGTCGCTTTTCGACCGCGCGTCCCTCGTGACGCCCGGTGGCGTCAACTCTCCCGTGCGGGCCTTCCGTGCCGTGGGCGGTACACCCCGGTTCATGGTGTCCGGTACCGGTCCGTACCTCACCGACGCGGACGGACGGGAGTACGTCGACCTCGTCTGCTCGTGGGGGCCGATGATCCTCGGGCACTCCCACCCGGCCGTCATCGAGGCCGTTCAGGCGGCCGTCGCCCGCGGTACGTCCTTCGGGACGCCCGGTGAGGGCGAGGTCGCGCTCGCCGAGGAGATCGTGGCGAGGGTCGCGCCCGTGGAGCAGGTACGGCTGGTTTCCAGCGGTACCGAGGCGACGATGTCCGCGATCCGCCTCGCCCGCGGCTTCACCGGCCGCGCCAAGGTGATCAAGTTCGCCGGCTGTTACCACGGCCACGTCGACGCCCTGCTGGCCGCCGCCGGCTCCGGTGTCGCCACGTTCGGGCTGCCGGACACTCCCGGCGTGACCGGCGCTCAGGCCGGCGAGACCGTCGTGCTTCCGTACAACGACCTCGACGCCGTGCGCCAGGCCTTCGCCGCCCACCCCGGCGAGGTCGCCTGTGTGATCACCGAGGCCTCGCCCGGCAACATGGGCGTGGTCCCGCCGCTGCCCGGTTTCAACCAGGGCCTGAAGGACCTCTGCCGCGAGAACGGCGCGCTGTACATCTCCGACGAGGTGATGACCGGCTTCCGCACCAGCAGGGCCGGCTGGTTCGGCGTCGACGGTGTCGAGCCGGATCTGCTGACCTTCGGCAAGGTCATGGGCGGCGGCTTCCCCGCTGCCGCGTTCGGCGGCCGCGCCGATGTCATGGGGCGTCTCGCCCCGGCCGGCCCGGTCTACCAGGCGGGCACGCTCTCCGGTAACCCCGTCGCGACCGCCGCCGGACTCGCCCAGCTGCGGCTGCTGGACGAGGCCGCGTACGAGAAGGTCGACGCGGTCTCCGCGGAGATCCGCTCGCTGGTGACGGACGCGCTGAGCAAGGAGGGTGTGGCCCACCGGCTGCAGACGGCGAGCAACATGTTCTCCGTGTTCTTCACCCCCGACGAGGTGCGCGACTACGAGGGCGCAAGGCGCCAGGAGTCCTTCCGCTTCACCGCGTTCTTCCACGCGATGCTCGCCGAGGGCGTCTACCTTCCGCCGTCCGCCTTCGAGTCGTGGTTCGTCTCCACGGCGCACGACGAGCGCGCGGTCGAGCGGATCGCCGCCGCCCTGCCGGTCGCGGCCCGAGCCGCAGCGGAGGCCACGGCATGAGCGACACGACGAGCGGGCGGACGGCCGAGAGCGCCGCGGGCGACACCACCGTCGTGCATCTGATGCGGCACGGCGAGGTCCACAACCCTGACGGCGTGCTCTACGGCCGTCGGGCCGGCTATCACCTCTCCGAGCTCGGCCGGCAGATGGCCGACCGGGTCGCCGAGCATCTCGCGGGCCGCGACATCACCCACGTCGTCGCCTCCCCGCTGGAGCGCGCCCAGGAGACCGCGAGCCCCATCGCCAAGAGCCACGGGCTGACCCTCGACACCGACGAGCGGCTGATCGAGGCGGGGAACGTGTTCGAGGGCAAGACCTTCGGCGTCGGTGACGGCGCGCTGCGCAAGCCCGCCAACTGGCGTCATCTGACCAACCCGTTCCGCCCGTCGTGGGGCGAGCCGTACACCGAGCAGGTCGCACGGATGATGGGCGCGCTGGAGGCGGCGCGCGACGCCGCCCGGGGCCATGAGGCCGTGTGCGTCAGCCATCAGCTGCCGATCTGGACCGTGCGCAGCTTCGTCGAGAGGCGCCGGCTGTGGCACGACCCGCGGCGCCGGCAGTGCACGCTGGCGTCGCTGACCACGTTCACGTTCCAGGGCGACCGCATCATTTCGGTCGGCTACTCGGAGCCGGCCCGTGACCTGGTCCCGGCGCATCTGCTGGCCGGTGCGAAGCCCGTGAAGGGTAAAGCGAAGGCATTCGGCGCGTAGTGCTTCGAAAAAATTTGCGGTAGGCCCAGGAACCCCCTCGTTCCGCAACCCATCTAAGCCAGTGGCCGGTTTTTGATGGGCCCCTCCCTTCCGGGAGGGCGCGGAACGGGGACGAACATGCGTGACATCAGTCGAAGGGGCCTGCTCGGCACGGGACTTGGAGCCGCAGCCGCGATCGGACTCGCGGGCTGCGGCTCTCTCGGGTCCGACGAAAGCGGGCATACAGGGTCAAGTAGTGAGGATGAGGGCGGCAAGCCGTCGCCCTCCGAGAGCCGGGCCCGCCTCATAGGCGACGGCTCGACCTCCGACAGCGGGAAGCAGCCGCACCAGCCGCCCAAGCCGGTCCCGCTCGAACCGGGCCAGACGCCGCCGCAGTTCGTCGTCTTCTCCTGGGACGGGGCGGGCGAAGTGGGCAATGGCCTCTTCCCCCGCTTCCTCGAACTCGCCAAGGACCACGGCGCGGCGATGACCTTCTTCCTCTCCGGGATCTATCTGCTCCCCGAGTCGAAGAAGACGCTTTACCGTCCGCCGAACAACGGCCGGGGCGCCTCCGACATCGGCTATCTCACCGACGGCCACATCAAGGACACACTGAAGTACGTACGCCAGGCCTGGCTCGAAGGCCATGAGATAGGCACGCACTTCAACGGGCATTTCTGCGCAGGCTCCGGATCGGTCGGCAACTGGTCGTCCGCCGACTGGGAGAGCG
Organism: uncultured Actinomycetota bacterium; assembly: GCA_963836215.1. GTDB lineage: Bacteria > Actinomycetota > Actinomycetes > Streptomycetales > Streptomycetaceae > Streptomyces. Next base: position 527,902 of record CAWIIU010000004.1, on the reverse strand, counting down.
AGATTGAGCAGGCTGTGTCGTTCGTCACCCAATGGCGTACGAACAGCGGCTGGAAGGACCTCGACCCGCTGCCCTTCGACTACCGCAAGGAACTCGTCGGCGCCCGCACGCCCTGTCTGCTCGGGCAGGACAAGCTGCTGCCCGTGGCGAAGAAGCTCGGCTGGCGGTATGACGCCAGCTCGCCCGGCGGCCGCCAGAAGTGGCCCGAGAAGCGGGGCGGCCTGTGGGGCCTGCCGCTCCAGCAGGTCCCGTTCCCCGGGCATTCCTTCGAGGTGCTGTCGATGGACTACAACATCCTCGCCAATCAGTCGCACAATTCGACCAAGGGCATGCCCGAGCGCTACCCCGGCTGGAAGAAGCAGGCCACCGAGGCGTACCTCAAGGGATTCAAGCGCGCCTACGAAGGCAATCGCGCGCCGTTCTTCATAGGCAACCACTTCGAGCAGTGGAACGGCGGCATCTACATGGACGCCGTCGAGGAGGCGCTCAAGGGCATGGCGGGCCAGAAGGACGTACGCCTGGTGTCCTTCCGTCAGTTCTGCGACTGGATCGACGTCCAGGATCCGCAGGTACTCGCCAAGCTCCGCACCCTGGAGGTCGGCCAGGCCCCCACGAGCGGCTGGAACGCATTCTTCAAGGCCTCTTGACAACGGGTCTTCCGGGCACCGAGGGGGGCGCGGAAGATCGCCCCGAACCGCATGCGAAACTTTTCACATGAGTCTCAGCCGCGCCCCTCGCGTCGCCCTGCTGACCGCCCTGGTGGCGGCCGGTGCGCTCACCGTCTCCGCGTGCACCGGGGACACCGGGAAGTCCGGCGGCGGTGGCAACACCAATTTCGTCACGGACACCGGCGGCATCTCCACCGTGGCGAAAGGCAAGCGCGCGGCCCCGCGTGAACTCGCGGGCGAGACCCTCGACGGAAAGCCGCTCGACGTCGCCGACCTCAAGGGCAAGGTCGTCGTCCTCAATGTGTGGGGTTCGTGGTGCCCGCCCTGCCGCGCCGAGGCCCGCCATTTCGCCAAGGTCGCGAAGGACACCAAGGCGCAGGGCGTGGAGTTCGTCGGCATCAACACCCGGGACGCCAACAAGGGTCCGGCGGTCGCCTTCGAGAAGGACTACGGGGTCGAGTACCCGAGCCTGTACGACCCCGCCGGCAAACTGATCGTCAACGGCTTCCCCAAAGGCAGTCTCAATCCGCAGGCCATTCCCTCCACGATCGTGCTCGACCGTGAGGGAAAGATCGCCGCACGCTCTTTGATGGCGCTGGACGAGGCGCAGCTGCGCAAGCTCGTCGCACCGCTGATCGCGGAGAAGTGATGAATGAGACGGTCTTCAGCGGAGCCCTCCTGCTCGCGTTGCCCATCGCCGTACTCGGCGGCCTCGTCTCCTTCTTCTCCCCGTGCGTCCTGCCGCTGGTCCCCGGCTATCTGTCCTATGTGACCGGGGTCACCGGTACGGACCTCGCCGAGGCGCGGCGCGGCCGGATGACCGCCGGGGCCGCGCTGTTCGTCCTCGGCTTCTCCGCCGTCTTCGTCTCCGGCGGCGCGCTCTTCGGCTACTTCGGCTGGACCCTCCAGGAGCACCGCGAGACCCTGACCATGGTCCTCGGAGTGCTGATGATCCTCATGGGGATCTTCTTCGTCGGCCTCATGCCCTGGTTCACCCAACGTGAATTCCGCTTCCACAAGCGCCCGGTGACGGGTCTGGTCGGGGCGCCCGTGCTCGGGGCGCTCTTCGGCATCGGCTGGACGCCGTGCATCGGCCCCACCCTCACCTCCGTCAACGCGCTCGCCGCCGACCAGGCCAGCGCCGGCCGCGGTGCGCTGCTGACCGCCGCGTACTGTCTGGGACTCGGCCTGCCGTTCATCCTCGCCGCCGTCGCCTTCCGCAAGGCGCTCGGCGCGTTCGACTGGGTCAAGCGGCACTATGCGTGGGTGATGCGGATCGGCGGCGGCATGATGGTCGCGACCGGTCTGCTGCTGCTCACAGGTGCGTGGGACAGCATCGTGCAGGAGATGCAGGGCTGGTCCGAAGGCTTCCAGGTGGGGATCTGATCCATGAGCAAGACCGAAGAACGCGAGCTCGGCGAGGCCGGCGCGCAGCTCTCCACCGCGCCCCGTGAGGAACTCGTCGCCGGCCCCACGCTCTCGGCCGTCGGCTGGGTGCGCTGGTTCTGGCGGCAGCTGACCTCCATGCGGGTCGCGCTGATCCTGCTCTTCATGCTGTCGCTCGGTGCGATCCCCGGCTCGCTCATCCCGCAGAACAGCGTGGACGAGCTGAAGGTGCAGACCTTCAAGGAGACACACAGGACCGCCGCGCCCGTCTACGAGAAGCTGCAGTTCTTCGACGTCTACAGCTCGGTGTGGTTCTCCGCGATCTACATCCTGCTGTTCGTGTCGCTCATCGGCTGCATCGTGCCGCGCAGCTGGCAGTTCGTCGGCCAGCTCCGCGGCCGCCCGCCGGGCGCGCCCGGCCGGCTGACCCGGATGCCCGCGTACACGACATGGCGTACGGAGGCCGAGCCCGAGCAGGTGCGTGAGGCCGCGCTCGCGATGCTGAAGAAGCGCCGCTTCCGCGCCCACACCGTCGGCAACGCGGTCGCCGCGGAGAAGGGCTATCTGCGCGAGGCCGGCAACCTCGTCTTCCACATCGCGCTGATCGTGATGCTGGTGGCGTTCGCCGCCGGGCAGCTCTTCAAGTCCGAGGGCGGCAAGCTGGTCGTCGAGGGCGACGGGTTCTCCAACACGCTCACCCAGTACGACGACTTCAAGTCCGGCTCGCTGTTCAGCTCGGACGAGCTGTCACCGTTCAGCTTCACCCTGAACCGCTTCACCGGTACGTACGCGAGGAGCGGACCGGAGCGGGGCACCCCGCGCACCTATGAGGCCGACGTCACGTACAGCAAGGGCGGCGGACCGGAGAAGAAGACCTCGATCGAGGTCAACAAGCCCCTGGTGATCGACGACACCAAGGTCTATCTCAACGGCCACGGGTACGCGCCCGTCGTCACCGTCCGGGACGGCCGGGGCCAGGTCGTCTTCAACGGCGCCGTGCCGCTGCTGCCGATCGACAACAACGCCACGTCGACCGGCGCCCTGAAGGTCATGGACGGCTACCGCGACCGCAACGGCAAGAAGGACCAGCTGGGCTTCCAGGCCTTCTTCGTGCCGACGTTCGGCGGCGCGGGCAAGGGCGACATGTTCTCGCAGTTCCCGGGCCTGGAGTTCCCGGTGCTCGCGCTCACCGGCTACCACGGCAGCCTCGGTGTCGACGCGGGCCTGCCGCAGAACGTGTACCAGCTCGACACCACCAAGCTGAAGCAGTTCAAGGACGCCAAGGGCCAGATCCTCAAGGCGCGGCTGCTGCCCGGCGAGAAGATGACGCTCCCCGACGGCGCGGGCTCCATCACCTTCGAGAAGGAAGTGAAGGAGTGGGCGACCTTCCAGATCACCCGCCAGCCCGCCACCGGCTGGGCACTGACCGGTGCCGTCGCCGCCATCGCCGGGCTGGTCGGCTCGCTGTTCATCCAGCGCCGCCGTGTCTGGGTCCGGGCCGTGACGGGTGAGGACGGCGTCACCGTCGTCGAGATGGCAGGGCTCGGCCGCAGCGAGTCCGCGAAGCTGCCCGAAGAACTGGCCGACCTGGCCGTGACCCTCAATTCCGAGGCGCCGACCGCGCCTGAACCAGTGGAAGTTCCTTCCGAAGGGGCTGAGAAGTGACTCTCGCCGCCGCAACCAACGAGAACCTCGCGCACATCAGCAATGTGCTGATCTATTCGGCGATGGCCGTGTACACGCTGGCCTTCTTCGCCCATATCGCCGAGTGGGTCTTCGGCAGCCGCAGCAAGGTCGGCCGCACGGCCGCCGCGCTGACCGGTGCCGCGGCGAGCGCCGCGGCCCCCTCGGTGCGGGTCCAGGTGAAGGCCGCCGGTGGCACCGCCGTCCTCGACAGGCCGAGGATCGTCACCCGCTCCGCGGCCGGTACTCGCGATGTTCCCGACGGTCCCGGCGCGGCGGGTGGCACCGAGAAGGGCGACCTGTACGGCCGTATCGCCGTCTCGCTGACCGTCCTCGCCTTCCTGATCGAGGCGGGCGGTGTCGTCGCCCGCGCGACCTCCGTCCAGCGTGCCCCCTGGGGCAACATGTACGAGTTCTCCCTCACCTTCTCCACGGTGGCGGTCGGCGCGTACCTCGGCTTCCTGCTCGCGAAGAAGAACATCCGCTGGGTCGGACTGCCGCTGGTCACCACGGTTCTGCTGGACCTGGGCATCGCCACCACGGTGCTCTACACGGAGAGCGACCAGCTGGTCCCGGCGCTGGACTCGTACTGGCTGTGGATCCACGTCTCCACCGCGATCATCTGCGGTGCGGTGTTCTACCTGGGCGCGGTGGGCACGGTGCTCTACCTGTTCCGTGACTCCTACGAGAACAGGCTCGCGAACGGCGGGCAGCCCGGCCGCTTCGCCACCTCCGTGCTCGACCGGCTGCCGTCGGCCGCCTCGCTCGACAAGTTCTCGTACCGGGTCAACGCGGCGGTCTTCCCGCTGTGGACCTTCACGATCATCGCGGGCGCGATCTGGGCCGGCGACGCGTGGGGCCGCTACTGGGGCTGGGACCCCAAGGAGGTCTGGTCCTTCATCACATGGGTGGCCTACGCCTGCTACCTGCATGCCCGCGCCACCGCCGGCTGGAAGGGCCGCAAGGCCGCCTATCTGGCGCTGATCGCGTTCGGCTGCTGGCTGTTCAACTACTACGGCGTGAACATCTTCGTCACCGGCAAGCACTCCTACGCCGGGGTCTGACAGCCCCGCGGTCAGGGCCCATCGGCGCGGCCGATGGGCCCATCGGGAGGACGCCCCACCGGCTCGTGGACCGGCCGTGATCCCGCTCGTACGGTCGGGACATGACTTCGGAAAGCAAGGGAACCGCCCAGCTCACCGCCGCGATGGTGCTCTCCGGCACTCTCGGGATCTTTGTCGTCGAGTCGGGCGCGTCCCCGTTCGACGTCGTGTTCTTCCGCTGCGTCTTCGGCGCGCTCGCGCTCGGAGCGTACGTCTTCGCCCGCGGCTGGGTCCGGTCCCACGGATTCACCCCGCGCACGCTCGGACTCGCCGTGCTGGGCGGCGCGTTCATCGTCGTCAACTGGGTGTTCCTGTTCAAGGCGTACGAGGCCACCTCGATCTCGCTCGCCACGGTCGTCTACCACACCCAGCCGTTCTTCCTGGTCCTGCTGGGGGCGCTGGTGCTTCGCGAGAGGCTGACCGGTGCCCAACTGGGCTGGCTGGGGGCCGCGTTCGCGGGACTCGTCCTGGTCTCCGGCGTGCGCCCCGGTGACGTCGGCTCCCTCGGCGGCATCGGGCTCGCCCTCGTCGCCGCGCTGTTCTACGCGATCTCCACGCTGGTCACCAAGCGGATCACCGGCGTACGGCCCCATCTCATCGCCCTGGTGCAGGTGCTCGCGGGCATTCCGCTGCTGCTGCCGTTCGCCGGCCTCGCCGCCGCGAGCGGACCCGGCGCCGGCTGGGCCTGGCTCGTCGGGCTCGGGGTCATCCACACCGGGCTGATGTATGTGCTGATGTACGCGTCGTACCAGAAACTGCCCACGGCGAAGATCGCCGTGCTCGCCTTCACCTACCCGGCGGTCGCCATGGTCGCCGACTGGGCGGTGTACGGGCATCACATAGGGCTCGTGCAGGCGCTCGGCGTCCCGCTGATCGTGCTCGCCAGTCTGAAGATCAACCGGGCGAAGCAGCCGCGGACCGTCGTCAGCTCTCCGCGGCCTGCTCCCGCACCAGCCGCACCGACTCGTCGATGAACAGCCGCACATGGCGCGGCAGCCGCTTGCCCTCACGCCAAGCCACCTGTGTGTACAGCTGGAACGGCGCCTCCCAGGGGAGCGCCACGAGCACCCCGGACGCCAGCTCCTCACGCACCGCCATCCGCGGCAGCAGCGCGATACCGAGTCCGCCGGCCACCCCGCGCTTGGTCGCCTCGATCGTGCCGAACTCCATGAACGGCGGCGGGGAGCCGGTCCGCTCGCGCAGCTCCCGCTCGAACAGGTCGCGGTAGGGGCAGCCGGGTTCCGTCCCCACCAGCTGTACGTCGGAGAGGTCGGCGGTCTCCAGTCCCGCGGCCCGGGCCAGCGGATGGCGGGGCGCGCAGACCAGCACCAGCGGTTCGGGGGCCAGCACCTCGGACTGCAGCCCGGGGTGCGAGGTCTCGCGCTCCATCAGGAACCCGATGTCGTACACGCCCTGCCGCAGGGCCTGTCGGGTCTCGTCGCCGAGCGTCGGCCGCAGCGACAGCTTCACCTGCGGATAGCGGTGGTGGAACAGCTCCAGCAGCGCGGGCAGCCGGTAGGAGGTGAGCGACTCCATGGTGCCGACGTTGATCGTCCCGGCGGGCTCCTCCGCACCGGCGACGGCGGCCTTCGCCTCGTCGTTGAGCTCGATGATCCGGCGGGCGTACGGCAGCAGCCGCTCGCCCGCCTCGGTGAGCCGGATCCGGCTGCCGAGCCGGTCGAAGAGCTCCGTGCCGAGAGAGTTCTCCAGGGCGCGGATCTGGCTGGTGACGCTCGACTGGGCGTACGTCAGCTCGGCGGCCGCCTGCGTGAAGCTGAGGACGGTGGCGACCTTCTCGAAGGTGACCAGCAGCCTGAGCTCCATCAGATGTCGTCGTCCTCGCGCTCGCGGCGCCTGCGCTCCTCGGCGTCGTCCGTGGCCTTCGGGTCCTTCTCGTCCTTGAGGGACTTCAGGAACTCGGGATTGTCGTCGGGGGCGACCCACTCGGCCCGCCGGCGCTCGTGTCCCGCGCCGTTCCTGCGCGGCCTGCCCGCCACCAGCCAGGCGACCGGGCCGACCAGCACCTCGCCGAAGAGCAGCACGATGATCACCCAGACGACCTTCGGCAGATGCCGGACCTCGTTCTCGGGGGTGTTGAGGCAGTCGATGAAGGCGTAGATCCACAGGGCCAGGACCAGGAGGAGGGGCAGATACCTGAGCATGGTCGTACGGTCCCCCAGGAAGAGGCGGAAGGGCGCGGAACGGGCCCCGGTGACGCGGCCAGGGTAGCCGGTACCGGATACTGGAGCGCATGGCTTACGACGATCTTCGCTCCCTGCTCAGGGCGCTGGAGCGCGAGGGCGACCTCAAGCGCATCAAGGCCGAAGTGGACCCGTATCTCGAGGTCGGGGAGATCGTCGACCGGGTGAACAAGGCCGGTGGACCCGCGTTGCTCTTCGAGAATGTGCGCGGCTCGGCGATGCCGCTGGCGATGAACGTGTTCGGCACGGACCGCCGCCTCCTCAAGTCGCTGGGGCTGAAGTCCTATGCCGAGATCAGCGAGAAGATCGGCGGCCTGCTGAAGCCGGAGCTGCCGCACGGCTTCGTCGGGGTGCGCGAGGCGTTCGGGAAGCTCGGCACGATGGTGCACGTACCGCCGAAGAAGGTGAAGGACGGCCCGGTGCAGGAGGTCGTCCTGCGCGGCGACGACGTCGACCTGGACCAGCTGCCGGCGCTGTTCACCTGGCCCGAGGACGGCGGCTCGTTCTTCAACCTCGGCCTGACGCACACCAAGGACCCGGAGACGGGTGTGCGCAACCTCGGTCTGTACCGGCTGCAGCGGCACGACCGGAACACCATCGGCATGCACTGGCAGATCCACAAGGACAGCCGCAACCACTACCAGGTGGCGGCCAGGCGGGGGGAGCGGCTGCCGGTGGCGATCGCGTTCGGCTGCCCGCCGGCCGTGACGTACGCCTCGACCGCGCCGCTGCCGGGCGACATCGACGAGTACTTCTTCGCGGGTTTCGTGTCGGGCAAGCGGATCGAGATGGTCGACTGCAAGACCGTCCCGTTGCAGGTCCCCGCGCAGGCGGAGGTCGTGCTGGAGGGCTGGCTGGAGCCGGGGGAGACGCTGCCCGAGGGGCCGTTCGGCGACCACACCGGCTTCTACACGCCGCAGGAACCGTTCCCGGCACTGACGATCGACTGCGTGACGATGCGCAAGCGGCCGCTGCTGCAGTCCATCGTGGTGGGCCGCCCGCCGACCGAGGACGGTCCACTGGGCCGCGCGACGGAACGCTTCTTCCTGCCGCTGCTCAAGATCATCGTGCCGGACATCGTGGACTATCACCTGCCCGAGTCGGGCGGCTTCCACAACTGCGCGATCGTCTCGATCGACAAGAAGTACCCGAAGCACGCGCAGAAGGTCATGCACGCGATCTGGGGCGCGCACATGATGTCGCTGACCAAGCTGATCGTGGTCGTCGACTCCGACTGCGACGTCCACGATCTGCACGAGGTGTCCTGGCGCGCGCTCGGCAACACGGACTACGCGCGTGACCTCACGGTCGTCGAGGGACCGGTCGACCATCTCGACCACGCCTCCTACCAGCAGTTCTGGGGCGGCAAGGCGGGCATCGACGCGACGAAGAAGCTTCCCGAGGAGGGATACACCCGGGACGGCGGCTGGCCGAACATGGTCGAGTCCGACCCGGAGACGGCGGCGAAGGTCGACCGCCGCTGGAAGGAGTACGGCCTGTGAGCAGCGCATCAGCCGCGATTCCGCAGCCGGGGCGCACCAAGGCCTTCCTCCGGCTGGTGATGATTGAGCACTCCGTCTTCGCGCTGCCCTTCGCCTACATCGCCGCGCTCACCGCCATGTTCCAGCTCGACCGGAACATCCACTGGGGGCGGCTGCTGCTCGTCACCGTCGCGATGGTCGGCCTGCGGACCTTCGCGATGGCGTGCAACCGGATCATCGACCGCGAGATCGACGCCCGCAATCCGCGTACGGCGTCACGTGAACTGGTCACCGGCGCGGTGAGCGTGCGGTCCGCGTGGACCGGGGCGCTCGTCGCCGTCGTCGTCTTCCTCGGCGCCGCGGCGGCGCTGAACCCGCTGTGCCTGGCTCTCGCGCCGATCGCCGTGATCCCGATGGTGGTCTATCCGTACGGCAAGCGGTTCACCAACTTCCCGCACGCCATCCTCGGCCTCGCCCAGGCCATGGGCCCGGTCGGCGCCTGGATCGCGATCACCGGTACGTGGTCCTGGGACGCGGTCCTGCTCGGCCTGGCGGTCGGTGTCTGGATCGGCGGCTTCGACCTGATCTTCGCCTGCCAGGACGTCCGGGCGGACCGTGCCCACGGCGTGCTGTCGGTCCCGGCCCGCTACGGCATCCCGGCCGCGCTGTACGGGGCACGGGCCTCGCACGTGGTGACGACGGCGCTGCTGGTCTGGTACGCGCTGGCCACGGATGCGGGCCCGTTCTTCTGGGCGGGCCTGCTGATCGTGGCGGCGGCGTTCCTCTACGAGCACTCGATTGTGCGCCCGCACGACCTGTCCCGCCTGAACAGGGCGTTCTTCACGGTCAACGGCTTCATCGGCGTTGCCCTGTTCGTGTGCGCCCTGCTGGATCTGCTGGTTCGCGGCCTGACGGTGTGACCCGGTGGGGCGGGTGTCCGCGCGCCGGCCGGTCCGGACCCCCGGTCGGCCGACCACCTGACCCCGACCGGGGCACCGGCCGCCGGATAGGCTCAGCTGTGTGGAGCCAGGAGAAGTGAACAGCCGCCGGCCCTGGATCGTCGGAGTGTCCGGCGCTTCCGGGACCCCGTATGCCGCAGCCGTGCTGCGCGGTCTGCTGGACGCGGGCGAGAGCGTGGATCTGGTGGTCAGCCGGGCCTCGCGGCTGACGCTGCTGGACGAGACCGGGATCGCCTTCCGGGACGCGCACTGGCGTGACGATCTGCGGGAGTGGCTGGCGCGCGGGGCCGACGGCAAGCCGGGCGTGTTCAAGGTGGACGTGGACGACGTGCGGCACTGGGCCGCGGGCGATCTGGCCGCAGGGCCGTCGTCGGGTTCGTACGCCGTGCAGGGGATGCTCATCGTGCCCGCGTCGACGGCGTCGGTGGCCGGTGTGGCGCTCGGGCTCTCGAAGGATCTGCTCCAGCGCGCGGCGAGCGTGACGCTCAAGGAGCGGCGGCCGCTGGTGGTCGCGGTGCGGGAGACCCCGTTGAACGGGCAGACCCTCAGGCATCTGGTGACGCTGGACGAGGCGGGCGCCGTGGTGCTGCCCGCCTCTCCGGCGTTCTACGCGGGGGCGACGCACATCCAGGATCTGGTGGACTTCGTCGCGGGGCGGGTGCTGGACGCGGCAGGGGTGCCGCACCGGTTGTACCGCCGTTGGGAAGGAGAGCTCGGTGGCTCTCGTACGGACTAGCGCTTCTTGGGCGCCCTGCGCGTCCTGTCGACGCGGTGGGCGGCAGCCGGCTGGTGGGCACGCGAGCGGTTGGCCAGCTCCTGCAGCTGTCGCATGTGGGCGTAGGCCATCTCGATCGTGTACACGGTGAAGCTCACTCCTGAAGGATCGTCGCTGATTCTCTAAAATTTGCAGAGATTCGCAGGGTCTCCACCCTGCATGCCTTAGATTCTATACCTAAACTTGCGGGATCGCTGAACAATGGAAGGCTCCAGGCTTATGGACGCGGTGGACAGGCAGCTCATCCAGGCCCTCCGGGAGAACGGCAGGGCCTCGTACGCCGAGCTCGGACGGCTCGTAGGACTCTCCGGGCCGAGCGTCACCGACCGGATCAACCGCCTCGAGGCGGCCGGCGTCATCACCGGTTACCGCGCCACCGTCGACGCGGCATCGCTGGGCCTCGGCGTCACCGCGCTCATCGGCATCTCGCTCTCCGACGCCGCCGACCACGAGGACGTGGCGCGCCGGCTGAAGGACCTCGCCGAGATCGAGGACTGCTGGTTCATCGCGGGCGACGACTCGTACATGCTCAAGGTGCGCGTGGGCGACGTGGACGGCCTGGAGAAGACGATCCGCAGGCTCAGCGGTACGAAGGGCGTCTCCCGGACCCGTACCACGATCGTGCTCTCCACCAAGTGGGAGAACCGGGTCGGCGACTTGCCGGACGAGGGCTAGACGTACGCTGGTGGAGCCCGGTTGGTAGACGTATGGGAGGCGGCCGCAGATGACTGCATCGATCCAGGATGTGGGACTCAAGCGCGAGCTCGAGGAAAAGGTGCTGGCCGGAGAGCGGCTGTCCCGTGAAGACGGCATCGCCCTCTACGAGTCCGACGACCTGGCGTGGCTCGGCGGCCTCGCGCACGAGGTGCGGACCCGCAAGAACGGTGACGTCGTCCACTTCAACGTCAACCGCCACCTCAACATGACGAACGTGTGCACCGCGTCGTGCGCCTACTGCTCGTTCCAGCGCAAGCCGGGCGAGAAGGACGCGTACACCATGCGCATCGAGGAGGCCGTCCGTCTCGCCAAGACGATGGAGGGCGAGAACCTCACCGAGCTGCACATCGTCAACGGGCTCCACCCCAACCTGCCGTGGCGGTACTACCCGCGCTCCCTCTCCGAGCTCAAGAAGGCCCTGCCGAACGTTTCGCTGAAGGCCTTCACCGCCACCGAGATCCATCACTTCGAGACCATCTCCGGGCTGTCCGCCTCCGAGATCCTCGACGAGCTGATCGAGGCCGGCCTGGAGTCCCTGACCGGCGGCGGCGCGGAGATCTTCGACTGGGAAGTACGCCAGCACATCGTCGACCACCGCACCCACTGGGAGGACTGGTCGCGCATCCACCGCCTCGCGCACGAGAAGGGCCTCAAGACCCCGTGCACGATGCTGTACGGGCACATCGAGGAGCCCCGGCACCGCGTGGACCATGTGCTGCGGCTGCGTGAACTGCAGGACGAGACCGGCGGTTTCCAGGTCTTCATCCCGCTGCGCTACCAGCACGACTTCGTCGACATGCAGGACGGCAAGGTGCGCAACCGCCTCCAGGCGCGCACCTCGATGGCGACCGGCGCCGAGGCGCTCAAGACGTTCGCCGTCTCCCGCCTGCTGTTCGACAACGTCCCGCACGTGAAGGTCTTCTGGGTGATGCACGGTGTGCAGACCGCTCAGCTCGCCCTGCAGCACGGCGCGGACGACATGGACGGCTCCGTCGTCGAGTACAAGATCACGCACGACGCCGACAACTACGGCACGCCGAACAAGCTCACCCGCGACGACCTGCTGGACCTGATCCGCGACGCCGGCTTCCGGCCCGTCGAGCGGAACACCCGGTACGAGATCATCCGCGAGTACCCCGGCCCCGACGCCGGCCGGCGTGAGTCGCCGCAGCCCATGCGCCTCTGATGGCTCTGGTCTTCACCCTGGATCCGGCCGTCGACCGCGCCCTGAGCGACGGCATCGTCAAGCTCTGGGCCGATGTGTCCAACGCGGGCGGTGCCGTCGGCTTCGTGCCGCCGGTCACCGCCGAAGCGGTACGGCCCGAGCTGGTCAAGCACCTCGCCTCCATGGCCGAGGGCCGGACCCGGCTGCTCGTGGGGCACGACGAGGACGGCGAGGTCGCCGCCACCGCGTTCTTCGTCCACAACACCCACCGGCTGATGCGGCACTGGGTCTGGCTCTACACGGTCATGGTCCACCCCCGGCACCAGGGCTCGGGCCACGGCCGGGAACTGATGGCGGCCGCCGCCGAGGCGGCTCGCGGTTTCGACGGCATCGATGCGATACGGCTCACCTGCCGCGGCGGCACCGGCGCCGACCGGTTCTACCAGGCCTGCGGCTACAAGGAGGTCGGCCGTGTTCCCGGCGCGATCCGGGTGGCCGAGGGCGACGACCGCGACGACGTCGTGATGCTGCTCCCGCTGCACTGACGCGGGCGATTCCGCTGTGCCGACACCCGTGCATCGATCGTCCCGCGGGCGTGCTTCACTGGTTCGGCACGATCTGCCGTACGAAGAGAGAAGGCCCGCCGTGTCCGCCAAGACGAGCGCCGCGATCCGGTACACCACCCTGCGCCTGGCGGTCTTCATCGGCTGCTTCGTCGCCGTGGGAGTCCTCGTCCAGGTCGGTGCGCTGCCCAAGGGACTCGGCGACTCCAACTTCATCTGGGTCGTCCTCCTCTCCCTGCTGATCTCCGCACCGCTGAGCTTCGTCCTGCTGCGCAAGCAGCGCGACGCGATGTCCGAGCAGATCGTCACCAAGGTCGACAAGGCGAAGGAGCGGCTGGAGGCCAACCGCTCCCAGGAGGACGGCGCGGTGCAGTAACCCGCGCGTCGACTGCGTCACACGCCCCGGCAGGAGCAGCAGCTCCGGTCCGGGGCGTTTTCCGTGTGTCCGGGGCGAGTTGGGCCGCGCACAGCCTCAAAGGAAGCCTTTGGGGAAGTCAAAGTTCAAGTGTTAACGTATCCCTCATGTTGACTGCAGTGCGCCCCCACGATGCCGCGAGCCTTCTGCTCGTGGCGCGCCTGCATGTCGATCTGTGCCGCTGCACGTCCGCGGTCTGTTGCCGCTCGGTCTGACCCCGGCATCACAGCGGCGCCGCGTCGTATCGCGCACGGACGCCGCACACCCCCATGTCTCCCCCGTCACGCCGCTACTGGAGTGTGTCCGTGTCCGCGAACACCGCGTCCACCGCGACCGGAAAGCCCTCGGGCTCCGGCTTCCGCATACCCAAGGTCCCCTTCTGGGCGCAGATCGTCGCCGGTCTCGTGCTCGGAGTCCTGTTCGGCTGGCTCGCCCGCAGCCAGGACATCGACTGGCTCTACAAGACGCTCGAGCAGGTCGGCGGCATCTTCGTCCAGCTGCTCAAGCTCGCCGTCGCCCCGCTGGTCTTCTTCGCCATCCTGGTGTCGATCACCAACCTGCGGAAGGTCGACAACGCCGCACGGCTCGCCACCCGCACCCTGCTCTGGTTCATGATCACCTCGCTGATCGCGGTCGCCATCGGGCTCGCGATCGGCCTGGTCACCGACCCGGGCACCGGCACCGGCCTCACCCCGAAGGACGGCGAGAAGCCTGAGCACGCCGGCTCCTGGATCGACTTCCTCACCGGCATCGTCCCCACCGACGTCATCACGCCGTTCACCGAGCTGAACGTCCTGCAGATCGTCTTCATGGCCGCCGTCGCCGGTGTCGCCGCCCTCAAGCTCGGCGAGAAGGCCCAGCCGATCCTCACCTTCAGCGAGGCCGTGCTGGAGCTGCTCCAGAAGGCCCTGTGGTGGGTCATCCGCCTTGCGCCGCTGGGCACCGTCGGCCTCATCGGCTTCGCCATCGCCGACTACGGCTGGGACCTGATCGGCAAGTACGCCACCTTCACCGCCGACGTCTACATCGGCTGCGCGCTGGTGCTGTTCGGCGTCTACCCGCTGCTGCTCGCGACCGTCGCCAAGGTCAACCCGGTCCAGTTCTTCCGGGGAGCCTGGCCCGCGATCCAGCTGGCCTTCGTCTCCCGCTCCTCGGTCGGCACCATGCCGGTCACCCAGAAGGTCACCGAGCGGCTCGGTGTGCCGAAGGAGTACACGTCCTTCGCCGTCCCGTTCGGCGCGACGACCAAGATGGACGGCTGCGCGGCGATCTACCCGGCCCTCGCGGCGATCTTCATCGCACAGATCTTCGACGTGCAGCTGGGGATCCAGGACTACGTGCTCATCGCATTCGTCTCGGTCGTCGGCTCGGCCGCCACGGCGGGCCTGACGGGCGCGACGGTGATGCTCACCCTCACGCTGTCGACGCTCGGTCTGCCGCTGGAGGGCGTGGGCCTGCTGATGGCGATCGACCCGATCCTGGACATGATCAGGACGGCCACGAACGTCGCAGGCCAGGCCCTGGTTCCGGTGATCGTCGCAGCCCGCGAGAAGATCCTCGACCACGACGCGTACAACGCCGCGACGTCGTCGCCGATCGACGAGCCGGAGTCGCAGGACGCCGGGCGGAAGGTCGCGGTGCCCGTCGCCGCCTAGCTCCCCACCGGGTCGGTTTCCGGCCGTTGAACGCTGCGAGGCCTCCCTTCCGTACGGAAGGGAGGCCTCGCAGCGTCACGCCGCGTTGCGATGGGTCGTAGGCTTACCGCGGAGTAGGGGTGCGGGGGCGGGAGGAAGTACTGAGATGAGTGCTGTGAAGGGCGTGAAGAGCAAGCGGATGCCGCGTGCCGTACGCGAGCGGCAGATGATGGACGCCGCTGTGCAGACCTTCGGGCAGCGCGGTTACCGGGCCGCCTCGATGGACGAGATCGCGGAGCTGGCCGGAGTCTCCAAACCGCTGGTCTACCTGTATCTGAACTCCAAGGAAGAGCTGTTCACGGCGTGCATCCGACGTGAGGCGGCGGCGCTGATCGCGTCCGTGGAGGCGGCGGTTGAGCCCGGGCTCGCGGCGGACCGGCAGCTGTGGGCGGGGCTCGCGGCGTTCTTCACGCACACCGCCGAGAACCCCGACGGCTGGGCCGTGTTGCACCGGCAGGCGCGGACGCACGGCGAACCGTTCGCGCGGGAAGTGTCCGCGATGCGGGACGAGATCGTCCAGTTCGTGACCGGGCTGATCGGTGCGGCGGCGCGCGAGGCGGGGACGGCGCGGCAGGACCCCGAGCTCGCGGACCGGGACGTGGCGGGGCTCGCGCAGGCGCTGGTCGGTGCCGCGGAATCGATGGCCGGGTGGATGAACGAGACCGGGTCCGTGTCGGCGAAGGAAGCCGCGGCGACGCTCATGAACTTCGCCTGGATGGGCCTCGGCGGACTCATGAAGGGTGAGCGCTGGTCCGCCCGCTGAGGTGGATCCGCTCCCCGCTGCGGAGTTGGAACGCGGTGCCCGGACTGGCAGGTCCGCCAGGTCCGGCTGCGTACGTCACGGTCGCGGGCAGCAGCACCGGGGCCTTGAACTCGGCCCGGGCGTGCCCCGTTCCGCCCGGACCGGTCTCGGCGAGGCAGCGTGCGAAGGTCCACATGCCGTGGGCGATCGCGCGCGGGAAGCCGAAGAGGCGTGCGGTCAGCGGATGCAGATGGATGGGGTTGCGGTCGCCGGACGCCGCGCCGTAGCGGCGTCCCAGCGCGGCCGGCAGCTGCCAGTCGGCGACGGCCGGCAGGAGGCCGTCGGGGTCCCCCCGGCCGGGGTCGTCCGTGGGGCGCACGGCGTCGGACGCCGTGCGGTGGCGGGCCAGGTAGCCGCTGCGGGACTCCCAGACCAGCTCGCCGGCCAGCCGCGCCTCGGTCACCATCGTGACCTCGGTGCCGCGCCGGTGGGGCGTCAGGCGCTCGGCGTACACGGTCAGTTCGGGTGCGTCCCCGGGGTGCAGCGGCCGGTGGCCGACGATCTCGATGCGCGTGTGGACCAGCCCGAGCAGCGGCAGCGGGAAGCGGCGGCTCGCCATCAGCCGCATCGCGAGCGGGAAACCGAGGACGTGCGGATAGGGGAGCGGCAGCGGTCCCGTTTCGGGGAAGCCGCAGATCCGGGCGTATGTGGTGAGGCGGGCCGGGGTGATGTGCACGGTCCCGGTGAGCCGGGTCGCGGGCAGTTCGGCACCTGCGCGGACGCGCCGCTTCAGCGGTGAGGCGAGGGCGCCGCGGGCCAGGGTGAGGGCGAGGGGCATGGTTCAGGCTCCCAGCAGGCTCTGGCCGCAGACACGCAGCACCTGTCCGTTGACGGCGCCCGACGCCGGATCGGCGAACCAGGCGACGGCCTCGGCGACATCGACCGGGAGGCCGCCCTGGGCAAGGGAGTTCATGCGGCGGCCCGCTTCCCGGATGAGCAGCGGGACGGCCGCGGTCATCCCGGTCTCGATGAAGCCGGGAGCGACCGCGTTGACGGTGATGCCCTGGTCGGCGACGCGGGGACCGAGGGAGCGGACCAGGCCGATGATTCCGGCTTTGCTCGCCGCGTAGTTGGTCTGGCCCGTGTTGCCTGCGATGCCTGCGATGGACGCGGTGGCGACGATCCGCCCGCCGCGCCGGATCGCTCCGGCCTTCAGCAGCGCGTCGGTGGTGTCGAGGACGGCGGCGAGGTTGACGGTGAGGACCGAACTCCACCGCTCGGCCGGCATGTTGGCCAGCCGGCGGTCGCGGGTGATGCCCGCGTTGTGGACGAGGACGTCCACGCCGTCGGGGAGCGCGGCGATCATGCGGTCCGCCGCGTCGGCGGAGGTGATGTCGAGCGCGAGCGGGGTGCCGCCGACCCGGTCGGCGGTCGCGCGGAGGTCGTCAGCGGCCCGGGGGACGTCCAGGCAGACGACGTGCGCGCCGTCGCGGGCCAGTGCACCGGCGACGGCGGCGCCGATGCCGCGGGCCGCCCCGGTGACGAGGGCGGTGCGTCCGGCGGCCGGGCGGTCGGCCTTCTCGACCGGCACGGCGCCGGCCGGCCCGCCGATGTCGACGACCTGACCACTGATGTAGGCAGACCTGGGCGACAGCAGAAAGCCCAGGGTCGACGCGGCGGCGGCGGGCGAGGTCAGGCGGACGAGGTTGGCGGTGCGGCCGCGTCCCAGCTCCTTGCCCAGCGACCGTACGAACCCTTCGAGGGCCTGCTGGGCGGCAGCCTGGTGATGGTCGTCGGGGGACAGGGGAGAGCCGAGGACCACCACGCGGCCGCTCGCCGCGAGGGACCGGGCGACGGGGTGCAGCGCGGCGTGCACATCGGCGAGTCCGGCCGCCGTGGCCACCCCGGTCGCGTCCAGGACCACGGCCGCCGGGGCGTCGGCGGCGTCCGCGACCGGCAGGCCGGTGTCGGGCAGCGGCTCCCGCAGCGCCGACGTCCCCGCCGTGAGCCGCAGCAACGGCCCTTCCAGGGCCGGGGACCCGGGGCTCCAGCGACGCAGGGGGTACGGCCGGGGCAGGCCGAGCCGCCGGGTCAGGAACCGGC
This sequence comes from uncultured Actinomycetota bacterium, assembly GCA_963836215.1. Lineage (GTDB taxonomy): Bacteria > Actinomycetota > Actinomycetes > Streptomycetales > Streptomycetaceae > Streptomyces. The sequence continues at coordinate 510,247 of CAWIIU010000004.1, read as the reverse complement.
CGGGTGTCGTGCGGGTGAGGTGCAGATAGCGATCGGCCATTGTCCTGGCTCCCTGCGGGGTCGTAGATTTACTCCGGAGTAAGGTTACTCAAGGGTCAGGAGTTGGTCGAGATGGTGGCTCGCATGCCTCGCAGAGTCGCGGTGATCGGCGGCAGCCGCATCCCGTTCGCCAGGTCCGACGGCCCCTACGCCACCGCCTCCAACCAGGACATGCTGGGTGCGGCGCTGGAGGGTCTCGTCGGGCGGTACGACCTGGAGGAGCCGGGCGCGGTGGGCGAGTTCGTCGCCGGCGCGGTGCTCAAGCACAGCCGGGACTTCAACCTCGCGCGGGAGACAGTCCTCGGCTCGCGGCTCGATCCGCGGACACCCGCCTACGACATCCAGCAGGCGTGCGGCACCGGACTGCAGGCCGTCATCGCCGTCGCCAACAAGATCGCGCTGGGTGCCGTGGAGAGCGGCATCGCGGGCGGTGCCGACACCGCGAGCGACGCACCCCTCGGCGTCAACGACGAGCTGCGCCGGATTCTGCTGGAGGCCCGCCGGGCCAAGGGCGCGGCCGGCCGGCTCAGGGCGCTCGCCCGGGTCAGGCCACGGCATCTCGTCCCCGACATCCCGCGCAACGCCGAACCCCGTACCGGGCTTTCGATGGGGGAGCACGCCGCCGTGACCGCGCGCGAGTGGGGGATCGCACGGGCCGATCAGGACGCGCTGACCGTCGAGAGCCACCGGCGGCTGGCCGCCGCGTACGACAGAGACTTCCTGGACGACCTCGTGGTGCCCTACCGCGGACTGGCCCGCGACCAGAATCTGCGGCCGGACCCGTCGCCGGAGAAACTCGCCGCGCTCGAGCCGGTGTTCGGCACGGACCACCCGGACGCGACGATGACCGCCGCGAACTCCACCCCGCTGACCGACGGGGCGGCGACGGTTCTGCTGGCGAGCGAGGAGTGGGCACAGGCGCGCGGCCTCGAACCGCTCGCGTACCTCACGGCGTACGAGACGGGTGCCGTGGACCATGTGGGCGGGCGGGACGGCCTGCTGATGGCGCCCGCGTACGCCGTTCCGCGGATGCTGGAGGGGGCGGGTCTCACGGTCGAGGACTTCGATCTGGTGGAGATCCACGAGGCGTTCGCCTCCCAGGTGCTCGCGACGCTGGCCGCCTGGGAGAAGCAGGGCCTCGCGCCCGTGGACCGTGCGCGGCTCAACGTCGCCGGGTCGTCCCTCGCGACGGGCCATCCCTTCGCCGCGACAGGCGCGCGGATCGTTGCCACACTCGCCAAACTGCTGTCGGAGCGGCAGGGTTCGGGTCGCGGACTGATCTCGGTCTGCGCCGCGGGCGGCCAGTGCGTCACGGCGGTCCTCGAACGCGCCTGAACGCGCCGGCCCGTCGTCCGCCCGCATCCGCCTGTCGTTCGCCCGGCGAAGGAGCCGCATGTGTCCGTGGAACCGACCGAGCCGCGCAAGCACCATGAGTACGGTGCCCTGCGGGAGGTCTTCGTGCCGGCACTGGTGCCGGCCGTCCAGCGGGGCTCGCTCGCCGACATCCCCTTCGACAACGGCCGTGAGGCGCCGGCCGATGTCGTACTCGGCCGCCGGAGACCCGACGGGACATGGGCCGATGTCACGGCCGCCGAATTCGCCGACCAGGTGCGGGCGGTGGCCAAGGGCCTGATCGCGGAAGGGCTGCGCCCCGGCGACCGGCTCGCGATCATGGCCCGTACGACCTACGAGTGGACGCTCCTCGACTTCGCCGCGTGGGCCGCCGGACTGGTCACGGTCCCCATCTACCCCACCTCCTCCGCCTTCCAGGCCCGCTGGATCCTGCAGGACTCGGGCACCGTCGCGTGCGTGGTCGAGGGCACCGAGCAGGCGCGGCTGATCAGCCAGGAACGCAAGCAACTGCCCGATCTGACACGGCTCTGGGCGTTCGACACCGGCGCGGTGGACACCCTGACGCGGGCGGGCGCGGGCGTGCCCGACACGGTCGTCACGGCGCGACGGGCCGGCCTTTCGCCCCGGTCGGTGGCGACGCTGATCTACACCTCCGGCACCACCGGACGCCCCAAGGGGTGCGTCCTCACCCACGGCAACTTCTTCGCCGAGGCCGACAACGCGGTGGAACTCCTGTACCCGGTGTTCCGGTCGCTGAGCCAGGAGCCCGCCGCCACGCTGCTCTTCCTGCCGCTGTCCCACATCTTCGGGCGGATGGTCGCGGTGGCCTGTCTGCGCGCCCGGGTCCGGCTCGGGCACGCGCCGTCCCTGCAGACGGAGGACCTGCTCGCCGACCTGGCCGGATTCCGGCCGACCTTCCTGCTGGCGATCCCGTACGTCCTGGAGAAGGTCTTCAACACCGGCCGGGCGACGGCCGAACAGCTGGGCAGGGCCTCCTCCTTCGACCGCGCGGCGCGGATCGCGCGACGCTACGGCCAGGCGGCGGAGGCGGCCCGGCACGGCGGCCCCGGACCCTCGCGCGCACTGCGGGCGGCACGCGCCGTCTACGACCCCCTGGTCTACCGCCGCATCCGAGCGGCCCTCGGCGGCAAGGTGCGGTACGCCATCTGCGGCGGTTCGCCGTTGGGGCGCAGGCTCGCCGCGTTCTACGCGGGCGCGGGCATCGAGATCTTCGAGGGGTACGGGCTCACCGAGACGACGGCCGCGGCGACGGTGACCCCACCGCTCAGGCCCCGGCTGGGGACGGTGGGCTGGCCGCTGCCCGGCACGGCCGTACGGATCGCCGACGACGGCGAGGTGCTGCTGCGCGGCGGCCAGATCTTCAGCGGGTACTGGGACCGGGAACTGGGCGCGGCCGTGCCGGTGACGGACAACGGGTGGCTGGCGACGGGGGACCTGGGCTCGCTCGACGAGGACGGCTATCTGACGATCATCGGCCGCAAGAAGGACATCCTGATCACGTCGGCCGGCAAGAACGTCGCTCCGGCACCGCTGGAGGACTGGCTGAGGGCCCACCCCCTGGTCGGCCAGTGCATGGTCGTCGGCGACAACCGGCCGTACGTCACGGCCCTGATCACACTGGAGGCGGACGGTATCGCGCACTGGCGCCGCATGAAGCGCAAGGAGCATCTGTCGGCGGCCCAACTGGTCGCCGACGAGGAGCTGTTGACCACGCTTCAGCGCGCGGTCGCGGATGCCAACCGGCTGGTCTCCCTGTCGGAGTCGATACGCCGGTTCCGGGTGCTGACGTCGGCATTCACCGAGGGGAGCGGGCACTTGACGCCTTCGCTGAAGCTGAGGCGGCATGTGATCGCGCGGGACTTCGCGACGGAGATCGAGGAGTTGTACGCGCACCCGTCCGTCTGACGCGCTGTTGCCGCGCGGACACGGGCAGGAAGGGCCGCCGGCGAGTGCCCTTGGACACAGTCGGGGCTTTCGCCCCGCTCCCGTGCTCCGGTTCCGCGGGATGCTGCCGCCCGGGGTGAGCTGCACCGATGCTCCGGTGGGCTGCCGGTCGGGGGTCCCGGTGGACGGTGCCCCTTACCCACGGCGTGGACCATACAACAGGCGAGTCGGGTCAACGCTGGATAAACTCCTCGTTTGCCGTGCGCGGAACGCGTTTCGCAGCGCACTCCACACGACCGAGGGAGAGTGAGAGATGCGTACGAGCCAGCCGCGTGTCGGCCGGGGCGAGCCCCGGTCGAGGGTCCTGTCCGCCGGCGGACGGCGGACTGCATGACCGTCGCACCCGAGACCCCGGCCCTGCTGGATCCGCTGCTCGACGACGCACCGTCGCCCGCGCTCTTCTCCGCCCACGGCGCGGCCCCCGGGCGCACTCTCCTCGACATCCTCGACGAGAGCGCCCGACGTCACCCGGACGCACTCGCCGTCGACGACGGCACCGCCCCCCTCACCTACCGCGCCCTTCTCGACGAGGTCGAGACGCTCCGGCAGCGGCTCGCCGACACCGGCACGGGAACGGGCGACCGGGTCGGCATACGGGTCCCCTCCGGGACCGCCGACCTCTATGTCTCGATCCTCGGCGTCCTCGCGGCCGGCGCCGCGTATGTCCCCGTCGACGCCGAGGACCCCGACGAGCGCGCCGACCTGGTCTTCACCGAGGCCGCGGTCAGCGCCGTGATCGGCGAGGGCCGGACGATCGTCCCGAGCAGTACGCCCGGTGGCTACACGGGCCGCAGACCGGGGCCGGACGACGACGCGTGGATCATCTTCACCTCCGGCTCCACCGGCAGGCCCAAGGGCGTCGCCGTCACCCACCGCAGTGCCGCGGCGTTCGTCGACGCCGAGGCCCGGCTGTTCCTCGCCGACGCCCCGCTCGGCCCCGGCGACCGCGTGCTCGCCGGCCTCTCCGTCGCCTTCGACGCCTCCTGCGAGGAGATGTGGCTGGCGTGGCGGCACGGCGCCTGCCTGGTGCCCGCACCCCGCTCCCTCGTCCGCACCGGCCTCGACCTCGGCCCCTGGCTGGTCGACCAGCGCATCACCGTCGTCTCGACGGTCCCCACGCTCGCGGCCCTGTGGCCTGCCGAAGCGCTCGACGACGTACGCCTGCTGATCTTCGGCGGCGAGGCCTGCCCGCCGGAACTGGCCGAGCGGACGGCTGTCGCCGGGCGCGAGGTCTGGAACACCTACGGCCCCACGGAGGCGACCGTCGTCGCCTGCGCCGCCCGGCTGACCGGCGAGGGCCCGGTCCGCATCGGCCTGCCCCTCGACGGCTGGGAGCTCGCTGTCGTCGACCCGCACGGCGAGATCGTGCCGATGGGCGAAACCGGCGAACTGGTCATCGGCGGCGTGGGTCTCGCGCGCTACCTGGACGCGGCGAAGGACGCCGAGAAGTACGCGCCTCTGCCGGCCCTGGGCTGGGCCCGCGCCTACCGCAGCGGCGACCTGGTCGTGGCGGAGGAGGAAGGGCTGCTGTTCGTGGGCCGGGCGGACGAGCAGATCAAGCTCGGCGGCCGGCGCATCGAACTGGGCGAGATCGACGCGGCACTGCAGGCCCTCCCGGGAGTGGCGGGAGCGGCGGCAGCGGTCCGCGCGACGGGAGCAGGGCACCAGCTGCTGGTGGGCTACGTGGTCCCCACCGCCCCGGCGGCGCCGGACCCGCCCGTCGCGGGCGATGACGCGCCTGCGCCGACCGCGGACATCCGCGAACGCGGGTTCGACGCCGACGACGCCCTGGCGCGGCTGCGCAAGGCGCTGCCCGCCGCGCTCGTGCCGCTCGTCGCCGTCGTGGACGAGCTGCCCACCCGGACCTCCGGCAAGGTGGACCGCCATGCGCTGCCCTGGCCGCTGCCCGCCGCGGTGAGCGACGACAGCGCGCTCACAGAGACCGAGGCATGGCTCGCCGAGCAGTGGACGGATCTGCTCGGGATGCCCGTGACCGGGCCCGAAGCGGACTTCTTCGCCGGAGGTGGCGGCAGTCTCGCCGCCGCCCAGCTGGTGTCCCGGATCCGGGAGCGGTACGCCACCGGATCCGTCGGCGACATCTACCGCAACCCCACGCTCGGCGCCCTCGCCCGCACGCTGGAGGAGACAACCGCCGGCGGCGCGCAGGCCGGCACCGTGCGGCCCGTGCCCCGCAGGACCGGGGTCACGCAGACGCTGCTCATGCTGCCGCTGCTGACCGTCGCCGGACTGCGCTGGGGCGTCGTCGCGGCCGCCGTCGGCAACCTCCTCGGCCCGGCCTGGGCACCCACCGTCTCCTGGTGGTGGATCGCACTCGGCTGGCTGCTGTTCGCAAGCCCCGCCGGGCGGATCGTCGTCGCGGCAGGCGGTGCGCGCCTGCTGCTGCGCGGCCTGCGCCCCGGCACGTACGGCCGCGGCGGCAGCACCCACCTGCGGCTGTGGACCGCCGAGCGCCTCGCCGAGCTGAGCGGGGCGACCGGCCTGGCCGGAGCCTGGCTCACCTACTACGCCCGGGCCCTCGGCGGGCGCATCGGCGAGGACGTCGACCTGCACGCGCTGCCGCCCGTGACCGGCATGCTCCGGCTCGGCAAAGGCGCGGCCGTCGAGCCCGAGGTCGATCTGTCCGGCCACTGGCTGGACGGCGACCGGCTGCACATCGGTGCCGTACGCATCGGCGCCGGGGCCACCGTCGGTGCCCGCAGCACCCTCTTCCCCGGCGCCCGGATCGGGAAGCGCGCCGAGATCGCGCCCGGTTCCGGCGTCACCGGAACCGTCCCCGCGGGCGAGCGCTGGTCGGGCGCCCCCGCCACCCGCAGGGGCAAGGCCGGCCGCCGTGCGCCCGAGGACCGCCCGGAGCGCAAGCGCCGCTGGACAGGCGTCTACTCGCTGACCTCGCTGTTCCTCGGGCTGCTGCCCGCCGTCGCCGCGCTGCCCGCCCTGCTCGTCATGGGCGTCTTCCTGCGCGGCACGAGCGGCCTCGGCGATGCGCTGACCGCCGCGCTCACCGCCGTACCGCTCGCGACCTGTGCCGCCCTGGTCACGTACGCCCTGCTGGTCGTCGTCGGCGTGCGCGCGCTCAGTGCCGGGCTGCGCGAGGGCAACCATGCCGTGCACGGACGGATCGCCTGGCAGGCATGGGCCACCGAGCGGCTGATGGACATGGCTCGGGTGCATCTCTTCCCGCTGTACGCCAGCCTCTTCACGCCCGTGTGGCTGCGGGCGCTCGGCATGAAGGTGGGCCGCGGTGTCGAGGCGTCGACCGTGCTGGCGCTGCCCGCGATGACGACGGTCGGCGACGGTGCCTTCCTCGCCGACGACACGATGGTCGCCTCCTACGAACTCGGCGGCGGGCGGCTGCGGATCGCCGAGGCACGCGTGGGCAAGCGCGCATTCCTCGGCAACTCCGGGATGACCGCGGCCGGTCGCCGTGTTCCCAAGCGCGGCCTCGTCGGTGTGCTCTCGTCGACCCCGAAGCGGGCCAAGGCGGGCAGTTCGTACCTCGGCATGCCGCCGATGAAGCTGCCGCGGGCGGCCGAGGAGGGTGACCGGAGCCGTACCTTCGCTCCGCCGGTGCGGCTGAAGTGGGCCCGCGCAGCCGTCGAACTCCTGCGAATCGTGCCGGTCATGTGCAGTGTGGCGCTCGCCGTGCTCGCTCTCGCCGCCTTCGGGGTCCTGGCGGGTCGGTTCGGCCTGGGCCCCGCCGTACTGCTCGGCGGCGCGCTGCTGTTCGCCGCCGGAGTGCTGGCGTGCCTGGTGGCGCTCGCCGCGAAGTGGCTGCTGGTGGGCCGCTTCAAGGCCGTCGAGCACCCGCTGTGGTCGTCGTTCGTGTGGCGCAACGAACTCGCGGACACCTTTGTCGAGGTGCTCGCCGTGCCGTGGCTGGTCGGCGCGTCCGCCGGAACACCGCTGATGAACTGGTGGCTCCGCGGGCTCGGTGCCCGCATCGGCCGAGGCGCCTGGTGCGAGACGTACTGGCTCCCGGAGGCCGACCTCGTGAGCATCGGCCGCGGGGCGAGCGTCAATCGCGGATGCGTGGTGCAGACGCACCTCTTCCACGACCGGATCATGCGCATGGACAATGTCGTTCTCGGGACGGGCGCCACGCTCGGCCCGCACGGCATCGCCCTGCCCGGCGCGGTCATCGGTGACCGGGCCGCGGTCGGTCCGGCGTCGCTGGTGATGCGCGGGGAGCGGGTGCCCGCCGGCACCCGCTGGCTGGGAAACCCGATCGCGGCGTGGAAGCAGTGATCCGGGCGGCAGTGGTCCGGACCGCGGTCGCCGCCACCACGGCGACCGCCATGGAGCAGTGAGCACGGGCGTGACAGCGCAGCACACGCGATACCCGAAGGACGCACAAGGGTGACGGATTCGTACCTGCCGCAGCACGGCGACAGCGGCTACCGGACCATGCGGTACGACCTGGAGCTGGACTGCGTCCCGCACACCGGGCGGATCGCCGGCCGGGCCAGGATCACCGCCGTCGCCGAGCGCGCGCTGCCCGAAGTCGCCCTCGACCTCGGGCAGTTCCGGCTCGGCAAGGTGCTCCTGGACGGCGCCCGCCCGGCCCGCTTCACGCACCGCGGCGACAAGCTGCGGATACGGCCCGCGCGGCCGCTGCGCGCCGGAGCATCCTTCACCGTGGAGGTGCGCTACACGGGTGTGCCGCATCCCGTCCGCACCCGCGAGTGGGGCGACATCGGCTGGGAACAGCTGGACGAGGGCGCGCTGGTGGCCTCGCAGCCGCACGGCGCGCGGTCCTGGTTCCCGTGCAACGACCGGCCCGACGACAAGGCCGCGTACCGCATCGCGGTCACCGCGCCGACGCCGTACACGGTGGTCGCCAACGGCACCCTCACCTCACGGACGATCAGTGCCTCCACGACGACATGGGTGTACGAGCAGTCCGCGCCGATGGCGACCTATCTGGCGACCGTGCAGATCGGTCCCTACGAACTGGTCGACGTGCGGCACGCGGGAGCGGTGCCGCAGCCGGCCGCTGTGCCACGGTCGCTGCTCGGCCGCTTCGAGCACGACTTCGCGCGCCAGCCGCAGATGATGACCGTCTTCCAGGACCTGTTCGGGCCCTATCCGTTCGACGACTACGGGGTCGTGGTCGTCGACGAGGAACTGGACGTGCCGGTCGAGGCGCAGGGGCTGTCGGTCTTCGGCGCCAACCATGTCGACGGCCGGCGCGGCAGTGAGCGCCTGGTCGCGCACGAGCTGGCCCATCAGTGGTTCGGCAACAGCCTGACGGTCGCCGACTGGCGGCACATCTGGCTGAACGAGGGCTTCGCGAAGTACGCCGAGTGGCTGTGGTCCGAGATGTCCGGCGGTCTGTCGGCGTCGGCACTGGCGGCCAAGTCGCGGGCGAGGCTGTCCCTGATGCGGCAGGACGTCAGGATCGCCGACCCCGGGCTGCGGCGGCTGTTCGACGACCGGGTCTACGAACGGGGCGCGCTCACGCTGCACGCGCTGCGCACGGAGATCGGCCACGCGGCGTTCGTGGCGCTGCTGCGGGAGTGGACGGCGACGCACCGGCACGGTGTGGTGACGACGGAGGAGTTCGTCGCGCTGGCGCAGCGGCACTCGCAGCGGCCGCTGGACGAGTTGTTCCGGGTGTGGCTCCACGAGCCGGCGCTGCCGCTGCTCGCGCGGTGACCCGGGCGCGGTGACCCGCTGGTCCGCGAGTGGAGGTCAGGCCTCGCGCGACGCACGCCACTCGGCGACGACGGCTTCGACGTCGAACGGCCTGCGGCCGAGCGGAGGGCCCGGTGGCGGGCGGAGAAGCATCGCGGTGATCTTTTCGTTGATCTCGGTCAGGATGCGCCTGACCTGTGATTCCGTCGCCGCGCGGTCGACCGCCTCGCGTGCATCCTCCGCCTCCTTGCGCAGGGCAAGGCCCGGCGGCAGTACGGCCACACCCTCGCGGTGCAGCTTTCCCCTGATCCACCACAGCTCGTCGTACGGAGCCCTGTCGTTCGCCAGCGGCTTGCCGAAGCCCGGCAGGGACGCGAACTCGCCGCGTTCGGTCGCGTCACGGATCTGCCTGTCGACCCATGACTCGAAGCTGACACCTGGGGGCTTGCGTTCGGTCACGGCCGCTCCTCCCGTCGGGACCTCCATCGTAGGCAGGCCGTTCGGAGGGCCGGAAGGCCCCAAGGCAGGAGCCCTGCCCCCGTACCGGATGTACGGGGGCAGGGCTCCTTGGTACTGCTAAGTCGTGCGCGATCGACGACCCGTGGCTGATTAGGCCGGGGTCACGTTCTCCGCCTGCGGGCCCTTCGGGCCCTGGGTGACGTCGAAGTTCACGACCTGGTTCTCCTCGAGGGAGCGGAAGCCAGACGCGTTGATCGCGGAGTAGTGGACGAAGACATCCGGGCCGCCGCCGTCCTGGGCGATGAAGCCGAAGCCCTTTTCAGCGTTGAACCACTTGACGGTTCCGGTAGCCATAAGCCCTCCTTGGGCCAAAGGGTTGCCCTGCTCCAGAACCTGCAAACAAGTCTGAAAACTACAAAAGCCTGCGGGTCACATGCTCCGCAGGCTCTGTACTGCAAGGGAAACCAAACTGCAACTTGCGTCGAGCCTAGCACGCAGTGTGTTGGCAGCGGTAGAGGCAAAGATCACTTCACCCGGACGTTTGAAAAGATCTTGATTTGCTGACGAATCGCAGCTCGGAAGGGGCGCGCCGCGTCCACAGGTCGCCGGGCCGGAGCAACCCGCATGCGCCCCGGCGCGTCCGCCCGCACCCCACAGGTCTAGCCTCGCGATGTGGACAGTCTTGGAAAAAGCACAGCAACCGACCACCGTCGCAGCCGGCCCCGCGTGGGCCACATCCAGTTCCTCAACTGTCTCCCCCTGTACTGGGGACTGGCGCGCACCGGAACCCTCCTCGATCTCGAGCTGTCGAAGGACACCCCGGAGAAGCTCAGCGAGCAGCTGGTGCGCGGCGAACTCGACATCGCGCCGGTCACTCTCGTGGAATTCCTGCGCAATGCCGATCAGCTCGTCGCCTTCCCCGACCTCGCGGTCGGCTGCGACGGGCCGGTGATGTCGTGCGTGATCGTGTCGCAGGTGCCGCTGGAGCAGCTGTCCGGCGCCCGGGTCGCGCTCGGTTCCACCTCGCGCACCTCCGTGCGCCTGGCCCAGCTGCTGCTGTCCGAGCAGTACAAGGTCACGCCGGACTACTACACGTGCCCCCCGGACCTCGGCCTGATGATGCAGGAGGCCGAGGCCGCGGTGCTGATCGGGGACGCCGCGCTGCGCGCCTCGCTGCACGACGCCCCGGAGCTCGGCCTCCAGGTCCACGATCTGGGGCTGATGTGGAAGGAGTGGACCGGGCTGCCGTTCGTCTTCGCGGTCTGGGCTGCGCGCAAGGAGTATCTGGCCCGCGAGCCGGAGGTCGTCCGCGAGGTGCACGAGGCTTTTCTCGCTTCCCGTGACCTGTCCCTGCAGGAGGTCGTCAAGGTCTCGGAGCAGGCCGCGCGCTGGGAGACGTTCGACGCCGGGCTGCTGGAGCGGTACTTCCGGACTCTCGACTTCCGGTTCGGGCCCGAGCAGCTCGCCGGCGTACGGGAGTTCGCGCGCCGGACCGGGCCGGACACCGGCTACGCGGCGGATGTGACGGTCGAGCTGCTGCGTTCCCGCGACCGCTAGGGCGCGGGGATGGGGGCCTGCATGTGCCGGCTGATCCACTGGATCGAACCGTCGCCCATGCCCTTCACATAGGTCTTCGCGTTGTGCTCGCCGTCCTGGATCACCTGCAGGCGGGTCTTGACCGGGCCCTTGCCGTAGTCGCGGACGAAGCGCTTGAGCCGGTTCATCCCGGACTCCTTGGTGCCTGTCTGGAAGGCCAGATAGACGGCGTTGCCCGGGATGTCGGGTTTCGCGGAGAGCGCCTCGGCGAGCTTCTCCGGGCTGTTGGCCGCGCGCGCGGCCTCGTGTCCGGACCAGAGCGGAGAGTCGGGCACCGTGTCCGGGCCCGACGCGATCACGGCCTTGAACCGGTCCGGGCGCTGCAGCACGGACTTCAGGCCGACGAAGGCGCCGGACGACGAGCCCATGAAGGCCCAGCCGTCGCGGGACTTGAACGTACGGAAGTTGGCGCGCACGAAGTCCGGGACGTCCTCGGTCATCCAGGTGCCCATCCTGGGCTGCCCGGGGATGTCGCTGCCGTCGTAGTAGTACGTGGCGTCGGGGTTGAGGACCGGCATCACCACCACGAACGGCAGGCTCTCGCCCTTCTCCGACCACGCGCTGATGCTCGACTGCAGCTTGAGGTCGGTGCCCATCCAGTAGTTCTTCGGGTAGCCGTTGCCGCCGGGCAGGGCGATCAGGACGGGGAAGCCGCTTGCGGCGTACTTCTCGTCGAAGTACTGCTTCGGCGCCCACACCCACACCTTGCCGGTGAACCCGGACTTCTTGCCCTCGAGCGTCGTGACGCCGATCCGGGTGCCGTCGTCGAGCGTGTTCTGTGTGGTGAAGGACGCCCTGGGGCCGGTCGGCATCAGCGTCTTCGCGGCGGCCTCGGACACCGCCCCGCCGCCGTTCTTCCCGCCGCCGTGACCGGTGCCGGCGGTACTCCGGGCCGTGGGGCCGTCGAAGGTGACCGGTTCGCCCTCGTCCGAGCAGCCCGTGACGAGTGCGAGAGAGCCGACGGCGACGGCGGCTATGAGGGCCTTGGCGAGGCGATTCATGGACGGGCTCCGGGAGTTCTGCCGCAGCGGACCGCACGCGTGTTTCTCGGACATGCGGGGGATTGCGGAGTGACTGACGCCCAGGGAGAGGGGTGATCTCCCGCTTCGGTTGACTTCGGTGGGCGGGCAATCCCCGTGATGCGGGACACGGCGGGGCCTACCCTGAGGGGCAGCAGAGGCGGGGCGTGCAAGCGCGACGGCAATTCGGGGGAGTACAGATGCAGCCGCTGGATCCGGGCGAGCCGCGGAGCATCGGGGCGTACCGGCTGCTCGGCCGGCTGGGGGCGGGCGGAATGGGCCGCGTCTATCTCGGGCGCAGTGCCGGCGGGCGGACCGTCGCGGTCAAGGTCGTGCATCCGCATTTCGCGCTCGACGAGGAGTTCCGGGCGCGCTTCCGGCGCGAGGTGGACGCGGCGCGACGCGTCGGCGGGCAGTGGACCGCGCCGGTGCTCGACGCGGACCCGGAGGCGTCCGTGCCGTGGGTCGCCACCGGCTATGTCGCGGGGCCCGCCCTGTCCCAGGCCGTCACCGGGCACGGACCGCTGCCCGCCCACTCCGTACGGGTGCTGGGCGCCGGACTCGCCGAGGCACTGGCCGCCGTGCACGCACTGGATCTGGTGCACCGCGATGTGAAGCCGTCCAATGTGCTGCTCACGCTCGACGGTCCCCGGCTGATCGACTTCGGGATCGCCCGCGCCACCGAGGGCACCACGTCCCTCACCTCCACCGGTGTCTCGGTCGGCTCGCCCGGCTACATGTCGCCGGAGCAGATCCTCGGCAAGGGCGTCACGGGCGCGGCCGACCTCTTCTCCCTGGGTGCCGTCCTGGCGTTCGCGGCCACCGGCACCGCCCCCTTCCCCGGCGACTCGTCCGCCGCGCTGCTCTACAAGGTGGTGCACGAGGAGCCCGAACTGGGCGGTCTGGAAGGTGATCTGCGTCAGCTGGTCGCCGACTGTCTCGCCAAGGACCCCGGCCTGCGGCCCTCGCCCGGCGAGATCGCGCAGCGGCTGGCGCCCGGCGGGGCCGCCTCGCTGGTGGTGGCGGGCTGGCTGCCGGGTCCGCTGGTCGAGCAGGTCAGCCGGTCCGCGGTGACGCTGCTGGACCTGGAGCCCGACGCGGCGCCCGTGGACGCGGTGTCCGGTCCGGTGGCGTTCAGCAGCCCGGCGATCGGGACGTTCGGCCCGCCGATCGACCCCGCGGACCGCGTCGTCGGGACACCGTCCGGACCCGTGAATCCGCCGACCCCGCCGCCGGGTGCTCCGGAGCCGCCCCGCGGCCGCCGAAGGGTCAGCTGCACGGTGACCCTGACGCTCGCGGCCGGGTTGGCGGCGGTCACCGTCGGCAGCACTTTCCTGTTCGACCTGTGGCCCGGCAGCGGCGACAGCTCGGGCGACCGGGGCGATGTCGGCGCCCGGCCACCGGCCTCCAGCGGCCCCTCGTCCCCCGGCCCGTCCGAATCGTCCGACGCGAGCGAGCCGGGCGAGAAGGTGGATGAGGTCCCCAAGGCGTTCATCGGCAGCTGGAAGGGGCCGTTCAAGGTCAGCCTCGCCGGCAGCGAACTGGAGGCGGGCACGTTCACGGTCGCCATCAGGGCCGGGAAGAAGGGCGCGAAGTTCGCCACGGTCAGCCAGTACGACGCGCTCGGCTCCCTCTCCTGCGAGGACAGCCTCGTCCTGCGCGGCGCGACCACCGGGGAACTCGTCGCCGACGGATCGTCCAGCGGCCGGGAGGGCAACTCCTGTACCCCCGGCACCCACACGGTCAAGCTGCGCCTGGACGGCGACCGCATCCAGTACACCTCGCGCGAGCCCCGCGCGGGCGACCCGCGCGCCACGCTGGAGCGGGCGGACTGACACGGCCGGGCGGGCGCGGACGACCGGCCGACGGTGACCAGGAGGGCTGGCGTAGGCTGGACCGGCCCGCAGATGCTGTGAAAAACCGCCGAAAGGTGACACCCGGTGACCGAGAAGGCCGACCTTCAGTCCGTGCTGGACCGCGCTGCCGAAGGCGGACGGATCACGCCCGAGGAAGCACTCGACCTGTACCGCTCGGCACCCCTGCACGCCCTGGGCAGAGCGGCCGACGCGGTCCGCCGCCGGCGCTACGCGGGTACGGAGCACATCGCGACGTACATCATCGAGCGCAACATCAACTACACCAATGTGTGCGTCACGGCCTGCAAGTTCTGCGCGTTCTACGCCGCGCCGAAGGACACCGCCAAGGGCTGGACCCGCGACCTCGACGACATCCTGCGCCGCTGCGCGGAGACCGTCGAGCTGGGCGGCACCCAGATCATGTTCCAGGGCGGCCACCACCCGGACTACGGCGTCGAGTACTACGAGGAGCACTTCTCCGCGATCAAGGCGGCCTACCCGCAGCTGGTGATCCACTCGCTCGGCGCGTCCGAGGTCGAGCACATGGCGCGGATCTCGTCCGTGCCGGTCGACGAGGCGATCCGGCGGATCCACGCGGCGGGCCTCGACTCGTTCGCCGGTGCCGGAGCCGAACTGCTGCCGGAGCGACCGCGCACGGCGATCGCCCCGCTCAAGGAGTCCGGCGAGCGCTGGCTGGAGATCATGGAGATCGCGCACGGTCTCGGTGTCGAGTCCACCTCCACCATGCTGATGGGCACCGGCGAGACGAACGCCGAGCGCATCGAGCACCTCCGGATGATCCGCGACGTGCAGGACCGCACGGGCGGCTTCCGCGCGTTCATCCCGTACACGTACCAGCCCGAGAACAACCGCCTCAAGGGCCAGACGCAGGCCACGCTCTTCGAGTACCTGCGGATGATCGCCATCGCGAGGCTGTTCCTCGACAACGTCGCCCACATCCAGGGCTCGTGGCTCACCACCGGCAAGGAGGTCGGCCAGCTCTCGCTGCACTACGGCGCGGACGACCTGGGCTCGATCATGCTGGAGGAGAACGTCGTCTCCTCCGCCGGTGCGAAGCACCGCTCCAACCGGATGGAGATCATCGACCTGATCCGCAAGTCCGGGCGCGTCCCGGCACAGCGGACCACGACGTACGAGCACATCGTGGTGCACGACGACCCGGCGAACGACCCGGTCGACGAGCGCGTCGCCTCGCACATCTCGTCGACCGCGATCGCGGGCGGCACCGCCCACCCCGAGCTGAAGCTCCTGAACGCCAACTGAGGCTGTTTTGCTGACGATCCATGTGGCCGACGCCGTGTTCGTCGGCCGCGCGGACGTGCGCGCGGTCACCGTCGACGCCGGGCTGATCATCGCGATGGGCCCCTACGACGAGCTGACCGCCGCGCGTCCCGAGGCAAGGGTGCGGCGCTGGCCGGGACTGCTGATACCCGGGCTCCGCCATCCGCAGGCCGCCGAACTGCTGGAATCCGCCTACCACCCCGATCCGCGCGAGGCCGACGAGCTCGGCACCGAGCCGGTGACCGGGGACGCCCTGACGGCCCTGCGTCCTGACGACGTGCGGTGGGGCGGCAGCGCCCGCCGCGGGCTGCAACGGCTGCTGGCGCACGGCACGACTGCGGTCAGCGGGCCCTTCACCCGGCCCTTTGTCCGTACGGCGGTGGCGCGTTCGGGCCTGCGCCTTCGGGAACCGCTGCCGGTGCGGGAGGCGGAGAAACTCTCGCTCGACCCGTTCGCGGCGTTCCCGCTGAGCGCCCTGCTCGACGGTTCGCTCACCGTCGGAGCCCCCGCGGACTTCGCGGTTTTCGACATCCCCGTGAACGAACTCCCCTCACGGGCACTGCGTCTGCACGGCGGTGTGAGCTGCGTCGCGACGGTACTGGGTGGACGACTGGTGCACCGGCGCGCGTAGGGTGGGCCCGCCGCTACCGAGGTAACGGGAGGGCTCAGTGGTGTTTGTGATGCGCGCGGTGTCCGCGGCAGCCGCCGTGGTGCTCGCGACGGCCGGAACGGCTGTGGCCGCCGACGGCGATCCGCCGCCCACCCGGGCCGACATCGCCGCCGACGCCCTGCGCGAGAACCCGGTGCACGTCAGCCCCCACCTCGACCCCAAGGCGGTCGTACCGCAGGACGCCGAGCGCATACGCGCCGCCGTCGCACGGCTGAAGGCGGCGGGCATCCCCGTCTATGTCTCGGTCAGCCCCGTGTGGGACGGCGACGGATCCGGCAGGTTCGGGATCGCGTATCTCGCGCTGCTGCACGACCGGTTGCGCACGAACGGCGCGTACATCCACGTCGACGAGAGCGGACGGACGCGGATACGGGCGTACGGAGTGCGGCCCGCGGGCGACCCCGCGACCGTCGAGGACCGGCTGCGGGGGCGGGAGGACGACCGTAACGCCTCGCTCGCCGATCTGGCCGTTCTCGCCGTGGACGGGCTGCGTACCGGCACGGTGCCGGGCGGGCGCACGGAGACGAGTGATCCGGGCATGGCCGACGGCGGACCTGAATACCGGGCGGAGAAGGCCGCGTTGGTGGTGGGCGCCGTCGGGGCGGTGCTGGTCGCCGTCCTCGGGCTGCTGCACCGTTTCACCGAGCTTCCGCTGTGGCCACGCCGCCGCCGGCGCACGGTTGTCCCGGAGGTCGACTGGAGCTCCGCACCCGCACTGCCCGACCGCAGCTATGCGACGTTGTACGACCTGGCCGAGCGCCGCCGCGACGCCCTCACCGCGGCGATCAACACCGCGGCGGTGGCCGGGCTCCCGCTGGACGGCTCGGCCGCCGCGATCGCCGAGGACCTCGCGGACGACCTGCTGATCTGCTGCATCGCCCCGGACGATCAGGCAGCGGACTCCGCACAGGCCGGGAGCGCCGAGGACGCGGAGGGCCGGGAGATCGCCGAAGGGGTCGACCTGCCCGACCTGGTCGCCACGATCGAGATCAGCCGGCTCGGCATGCTGGCGCTGGCGGCCCTGCGCGACGGCGTGCCCTTCGCCTATGAACCCCCGTGCTTCCACGACCCGTTGCACGAGCGGGGGAGCGAACGGGACCCGCACCCCGGCGAGGGCGAGCCCGCACAGGTCGCGGTCTGCCCGGCCTGCGCCGCCGACGATCCCGAGCCGCTGCTCGTGTGGTCCGACGAGGGACCCGAGCCGTACTGGGTGTCCGAGTACACCAACCCCGTCTGGCGGGCGACCGGTTACGGTGCCGCCACCCCCGACCTGGAGGTGGAGCAGGTGCTGGAGTGCTTCGCGGCATGGGTCGACGACATCGACGACATCGACGACGAGGCCCTGCCCGACGAGCCGGTGACCGCGGACGCCGGGCCCGGCGACGCCGACCGGACCGCCGACGCGGACGAGGGGGCCAGGGCATGAGGGCGACCGGACTCGCACTCGCCGCGGGCGCGCTGCTGATGCTCGGCGCGGCGCCCCCGTACGACCCCCTCGACCAGGCGGCCGGAACGCTCAAGGAGCGTCCGGTGTACGTCGACCCCGACCTCGGGTACCTCCTGACCGCCAAGGATCGCGCCACCCTCGAGGCCGGTCTCGAGAAGCTCCGTACACCGGTGTACGTGGCACTTCTGCCCGGCGTGCCCCCGGGCTACATCAACGACGCCCGCATCCGCTCGCTCGCCCAGCGGACCGGCAGGAACGGCGCGTACATCCTCGTCATGGAGGACGGGTGCTTCGGCGTCAACACCCAGACGCTGCCCAAGAAGAAGCCGCTGAGGATCGCCCAGCAGTGCGAGCGCAACAGCGCGAGCATCCGTGATCTCGCCCTGACATACGCCCGGGCCACCGACCGGCTCCCCGACGCGCCCGCAGGGAAGCTCACCGGGCGGACGACATGGAAGGACCCGGCCGACGCTC
Source organism: uncultured Actinomycetota bacterium (assembly GCA_963836215.1). GTDB lineage: Bacteria > Actinomycetota > Actinomycetes > Streptomycetales > Streptomycetaceae > Streptomyces. The sequence continues at coordinate 492,412 of CAWIIU010000004.1, read as the reverse complement.
CGGCGGCCGCCAAGGGCGCCGGGAAGGCGGCTGACCAGTCCGACGACGGACTCTCCGCCGGTGACTGGGGCAGGATCCTGACCGCCCTCATCCCGGGCGCGCTCGTCGGCGGCTATGTGCTGCGGCCGCTCGTGCTGGTGCTGGTCCGTCTCGTACGCCGCAGGCCCACTCCCACCCGTACGGTCCGCAGAGCACGCGCCGCGCTCGACGCCCGGCTGGAAGGGGTCCGATGAGCGCGCGACGCCTGATCCGCGCGGCGGCGGTGCCACTCCTTCCCGCGCTGCTCCTTCCCGCCGTGCTGCTCACGGCCCCTCCGGCCGCCGCGGCCGACCGGCCTCAACAGCCGGACCGCGCCCGGGTCATCGCCGAGGGCCTCGCCCGCGATCCGCTCTATGTGGACCCGGCCCGGGCGAAACTGCTCGACCCCGCACTGCAGCGCAGGCTCCGCGACCGGATCGGCGCATCCAAGGTGCCGATCTACGCGGTGGTCGCGCCGAACCACCCCCGCTCGAGCGATCCGTACGAGGGCGACCCCGAGATCCTGCTGGCCTTCGTCCACGACCGGCTGCGGCGCGACGGCGTGTACGTGATCGCCGACGAGGACGGCGACGATCTCGTCGCCCAGGAGTACGGCGTGGAGCGGGACGCGGAGACCGCCGCGCTGCTCGGCGAGTACGGCGACCCGCTGCGGGTGTCGCTGCCGCGCTTCGTCGATGTCGTCGCCTCCGGGACCGCCGAGGAGCGGTACGAGGAGGAGAACGGCTGGAACGAGGAGGACGACGACGGGGGCATGTCGGGGTGGACCGCCCTCGGGATCGTCATCGTCTTCATGCTCCTTCTGGCGACCGGCCTCACGTTCGAGCTGCGGAAGCTGCGCCGGCCGCTGAAGTGACCCGGCGGCCGGCGGGTCCCGGAGGCGATCCGCCCGCGACCCGGTCCCTTCCGGTGACGGCCGCCGGGAGGCGGGCTGCTTGAATGGGGTGCGTGATCCGAGCATCCCTGGACAAGCAGCCGCACGAAGTCGCCTCGATGTTCGACGACGTGGCGGCGAACTACGACCTCACCAACGACGTGCTCTCGCTCGGCCAGGACCGGCGGTGGCGCAAGGAGGTCGCCAAGGCCGTGGGCGCACGGCCCGCGCAGAAGATCCTCGACCTGGCCGCCGGCACCGGCACCTCGTCGCTGCCGTTCAGCACGGCCGGTGCGTATGTCGTCCCCTGCGACTTCTCGCTCGGCATGCTGCGCGAGGGCAAGAAGCGCAACCCCTGGCTGCCGCTGACCGCGGGCGACGCGACGAAGCTGCCGTTCCGCGACGACGTGTTCGACGCGGTCACGATCTCCTTCGGGCTGCGCAACGTCCAGGACACCGACCAGGCGCTGCGCGAGCTGTACCGGGTGACCAAGCCGGGCGGGCGGGTCGTGATCTGCGAGTTCTCGCACCCGACATGGGCGCCGTTCCGCACGGTGTACGAGGAGTACCTGATGCGGGCGCTGCCGCCGGTGGCTCGGGCCGTCTCCTCCAACCCCGACGCGTACGTCTACCTCGCCGAGTCCATCCAGTCCTGGCCCGAGCAGTCGGCGCTCGCCGCGAAGCTGCAGCGGGCCGGCTGGTCGAAGGTCGCGTGGCGGAACCTGTCGGGCGGGATCGTGGCGCTGCACCGGGGCACCAAGACGGGCTGAGCTCCGGGGGTTCGCGGACGTTCGGCGGAACGGAGCGACGGGGCCCGGGAGTTGACGGGAACCGACCGGCGGGCAAGATGTGTCAGTTCACACGCACCCGTTCGCACCCGTTCCCCACGGCCTCGGAGTCCCCATGCCCTCGTACTGCCCGCACTGCGGTTCCCCGTCCCCGGACGAGGCACGCTTCTGCATGAAATGCGGGCGTGAGCGGCTGCCGGAAGCCGCGGCGGCTCCACCGCCCGCGCCTCCCGCGCTGCCGCCCGCTCCCGCCTACCCGGCAGGGCCCACCCAGCCCTCGCCCGTCGGCCAGTTCTTCGGCCGCGTCCTCCGCGGCGACTGGGCGCAGCCCGCGAAGGCGGCGCTCTTTCCCGCCGGGCTGCTGCTGGCTCTCGGGGTGGTGCTCGCCTTCCCCACGTACGGCCAGGACGACGAGGTGGTCGTCGGCTGGAGCGAGCGGCTGCGGATCGCGCTCGCGATGCTGCTGCAGGGTGTGGGCGGCGGGTTCGGGATCAAGGCCGTGGAGGAGCAGGGCTCACCCTTCGGGTCCGACTCCGGCTCGGACTCCGGTTTCGGGTCGTCGGACGCGGCGATGGGATCGGCCACGCTGTCCCTGGTGCCGCTCACCGTGACCCTGCTGTTCATCGGCGCGCTGTATCTGGGTGCGCGGATGCTCCGTACCCGGGGGGACGGGCTGGAGGCGGCCGTACGGCTCTCGGTCGTCGTCACCGCGGTGGTGCTGGTCATCGGGCTGTTCGCACAGCCCGAGATCGAGGGCGTCGAGATCTCCTCGTCGCCGCTGCTCGCGGCGCTCGGCACGCTGGCGATCTCCCTGGTCGTCGCCTGCGGCGTGCTCCAGCGCGACCACCTCGCGGCCTGGCTGTCCCAGCGGCCCGGTGCCCGCTCGGCGGTCCGCGCACTCGGAACGGCCGTCCGCGCGCTCGGCGCGGTGGTCGCGCTCTGCTCCCTGGTCGGTTTCGTCGTCTTCGCGGCGCAGGACGACGTGGACGGCACGGCGCTGCTGGGCTCGCTGGCGTTCCTGCCGAACATCGGCTTCGCGGTGCTCGGGCTGAGCTGGGGCGTGCCGGTGGAGTACGACATCCAGGGCGAGTTCAGCGAGTTGGGGTCCGGCTCGGAGAACGGTGAGTTCGGCCTCTCGGAGCTCGGCGACGTCTGGGGCAACGGCGCGGTCGCGGGCGCGGTGTCGCTGGGCGTGGTCTGCGCGCTCGTTCTCGGCGTCCGGGCCGCCCGCCGCTCGCCGGACCGCCGCGAGCAACTGCTGTCCGGCGGCTTTCTGTTGGGCCTGATCCTGCTGTTCATGGGCGCCTGCGGTCTGGCGGCGGACGTGTCGGGCGGCGTGGGCGGGCTGGGCGGCAGCGGAAGGTCGGAGGTCGCGCCGAGCGTCCCGGACACACTTCTGTTCGGCCTGCTGTGGCTGGGGGCCGCGGTGTTCCTGGGACCGGTGCTCCTGAAGCTGGTGGGCGCGCAGCCGGTGGCTCCGCCGTACCCGCCGGGCTTTGCCCCGGGCGGTGCGTCGGGCGCGTGGGCCGCGCCTGCCGCCTCGACGGGCTTCCCCGGCGTGGCGCCCGCGCCGGCCGGGCCGGAGGCTCCGGGTGCCGCACCCACGGCCGGTGCGCCGGGAGGCGGGCCCGTCCCGGACGGCGCCGGAACTCCGGACGCCGGGGCGCCGGGCGCTCCGGCCGGCGCGGCACTCCCGGTGGGCCCGCCGCATCCCGGCGTCCGCGGCACCCCCGCGGCCGGTCCCGTGCCGGTGTACGACGCCGAGACCTACGTCCCGGCCGGGTACGACCCCCACACCGTCCACCTCGCCGCGGCCGCCGCCGTGTCCGACCCGGGCGCGGACGCGAACGCAGCCGCGCGCAAGCGCAGGATCCTCGTCTGGACCGCCACCCTCACGGCCGCGTTCGTCATCGGCGGCGGGGCCACCGCCGGGCTGCTCCTCATGCAGAAGGACGACGGCACGTCGGACGAGGCCGTGCAGAACAAGCCACCCGCCGCCTCGCCGTCGCCCTCGCAGGAGCAGGAGCCGACGGAGGACCCCGCCACCGGACCGACCGCCGGCCCGAGCACCGACCCCACCGCGAACCCGACCCCGTCCCGGCCCGCCGGAACCCTCCCCGCCGGGTTCGTGCTGAAGAACGACCCCGCCGGTTTCACCGTCGCGGTCATGGACGGCTGGCAGCGGCGGCAGGAGGGGAGCCAGATCTACTACGAGGCCCCCACCGGCGGTTCGTACCTCCAGATCGGCGTCATCAAGAGCACGCCGACGTCCTCGTACGACAACTTCGTCGATCTCGAGAAGAAGCGTCAGGCGCTCCCCGACGTCCGCTACCAGCGCCTGCAGCTGACCCGGAACACCTACCAGGGGCGTCCCGGCGCGCTGTGGGAGTTCACCAACATCCCCGATCCGAGCAAGAGCACCGTCCTGCGGCACGTCATCGACCAGGCATTCGTCGCGGCCGACGGCACGGAGTACGCGATCCTCGCCGCCGACCGCGCCGACCTGTGGGACGCCGAGAACGACGTGGTGTTCAGGACGGCCCTCGACACCTTCAAGATCGGCTAGCCCGCCAGGGCGAGCCGGAAGCAGTACGCCTCCCGCTTCGACACCGGAGAGGTGAACGTTTCGGCCGGCTCCATCCCCAGCCGTCTCGTCACCGCGATGGAGCGCTCGTTGCGCGCGTCGACCATCGCCACGACCTGCTCCACCCCCGCCGCCCGTACCCGCTCCAGCGTGGTGCGGGCGGCGGCGGTCGCATAGCCCTTCCCCCACGCGGTCCGCGCCAGCCGCCAGCCGATCTCGATCTCCCCGGCCGGGCCGTAGTCCGTGTGCGGCCAAGGCTGCGCGCCGGTGAAGCCGACGACCTCGCCGTTCTCGTCGAGGACCGTCCACAGGCAGAAACCGTGCTCCGCGTCATGGCGGCGCTGCCGGGCCGTGAGCTCCTCGTACACCGACAGCTCCGCAGCCCGGCCGCCGTGGAACTCCATGACATCCGGATCGGCGAAGACCCGGTGCCAGGCGAGCGCGTCCTCGTCGGTGGGCACACGGAGCTGTACGGCGGGAAGGAGCCTGCTCATAGGGGGAGCCCTTCAGTCGGTGGATCAGTACGCCCCCATAGACTGCCCATGTCCAGTGCCATCCGGTACGCAATATCGAGTCTTCGGGAGAACCCGCCGTGACCGAGCCGCTCGCCAAGAACACGGCACACACCGCGGATGTGATCGTTGTCGGGGCAGGCCCGGCCGGCTCCACCACCGCCTACTACCTCGCCAAGGCAGGGCTCGACGTTCTCCTCCTGGAGAAGACGGCGTTCCCGCGCGAGAAGGTGTGCGGTGACGGTCTGACCCCCCGCGCCACCAAGCAGCTCGTGTCGATGGGGATCGACATCTCCGAAGAGGCCGGCTGGCTGCGGAACAAGGGCCTGCGGATCATCGGCGGCGGAGTCCGGCTCCAGCTCGACTGGCCGGATCTCGCCTCCTACCCGGACTACGGACTGGTCCGCAAGCGCGACGACTTCGACGAGCAGCTCGCCCGCCAGGCGCAGAAGGCCGGCGCGCGGCTGTACGAGCGCTGCAACGTCGGTGCGCCGATCATCGACGACCGCACCGGCCGGATCACCGGGGTGAACGCCAAGCTGGGCGAGGAGAAGACCCCGGCCACCTTCCACGCCCCGCTGGTGGTCGCCGCCGACGGCAACTCCTCGCGCATCTCGCTCGCGATGGGCCTGCACCGCCGTGAGGACCGGCCCATGGGGGTCGCGGTCCGCACCTACTTCACCTCGCCGCGCCACGACGACGACTACCTCGAGTCCTGGCTGGAGCTGTGGGACCGCCGCGGCCCGGGCGAGGACCGGCTGCTGCCGGGCTACGGCTGGATCTTCGGCATGGGCGACGGGACGTCCAACGTCGGCCTCGGTGTCCTCAACACCTCCGCCGCCTTCAAGGAGCTCGACTGGCGCGAGGTCCTGAAGGCCTGGTGCGCCTCGATGCCCGAGGACTGGGGCTACACGGACGACAACATGACGATGCCGATCCGCGGCGCCGCGCTCCCGATGGCCTTCAACCGCCAGCCGCACTACTCGAAGGGCCTGCTGCTCGTCGGTGACGCGGGCGGCCTGGTCAACCCGTTCAACGGCGAGGGCATCGCCTACGCCATGGAGTCGGGCCAGCTGGTCGCCGACGTGATCGTCCAGGCCCAGGCCCGCCAGACACCGTCCCAGCGGGAACTGGCCCTGCACCGCTACCCGAAGGTCCTCAAGGACACCTACGGCGGCTACTACACGCTGGGCCGCGCCTTCGTGAAGCTGATCGGCAACCCGAAGGTCATGAAGATCGCGACCCAGCGCGGCCTGACGCACCCGATGCTGATGAAGTTCACGCTGAAGATGCTGGCCAACCTGACGGACCCGACGGGCGGCGACGCGATGGACCGCATCATCAACGGGCTCTCGAAGGTGGCGCCGCGCTCCTGAGCCCCTCCCTGAACCGATCTCGCGCCCCCGCGTCCACCGTGGGGGCGCGAGACGTTGTGCCTCCCTGAGCCGGCCTCCAGACCCACGACGGAGGGCCGTCGTCCCCTTGCGGGAACGACGGCCCTCCGTCGAAGAAAAAGGATGCCGTGGTCAGAGGACCCGGACCGCACCGCTCGCCGGGTAGCCCGACAGGTCCTGGATGACGACGCCCTTGCTGGGGTTGGCCGCGTCGAGGTACTGGCCGTCGCCGATGTAGACGCCGACGTGGTACGCGCTGCCGGCGCCACCCCAGTACAGGATGTCGCCGATCTGGAGGTTGCTGGTGCCGACCTGGGTGCCGGCGACCGACTGGTCCTGGGAGACGCGCGGCAGGTCGACGCCGACCTCGCGGAAGGCGGCCTGGACCAGGCTGGAGCAGTCCCACGAGTTGGGGCCGGTGGCGCCCATGACGTAGGCGTCGCCGAGCTGAGCCTTGAGGAACGCGACCACGGTGGCGGCGGAGCCCGTCGCGTTCGAGGAGCTGCTGCTGTACGCGGAGAGCGTGGAGCGCTCGGTGGAACGCGAGGCGCGCTCCGTCTCGGCCTCGGCGCGCTTCTTCGCCTCGGCCTTCTTGGCCTCGGCCTTGCGGACCGCCTCGGCCTTGGCCTTCTTGGCGGTCTCCGCGGCCTTCTTGGCGGCGGCCTCCTCCTGGGCCTGCAACTCCTGCTCGAGAGCGATCTGCTGCGTCGACTCGGCGGACTGCGCGACGGCTTCGGAGAGGCCGGCGGTGAGCGTGGGCATCTCAATGGTCTCGGTCACCGGCTCGGCGTTCGCCGGTCCGGCAGCTCCGGCCACTGCGATGGTGCTGAGAACGCCACCGGCAACTCCGGCCCGGAGCGCCATCGTCGAGGCGCTTCTCCGGCGGGGCTTCCGGTGGCTGGGTATGTGAGCGGTGTGGGACATGGGTAATAGCGGTACCAGGGCCCCAGGGTTCCCTTCAAGAAACGTGTGTTGCGCCACAGTTACGACCGGAACCCTTCAATCCGCGCCCGTCCGGGCCTTATTGACGCCCTAACGGGCAATTCGGGCACCCATGATCACGGCTGTGATCACAGCCTTTCCATGAAAGGTCCGAATTGCCTGGCGCTTACCACCCCTTCACTCCGATGGCCAAGCCCCCTTTTGTTGAGACTTTGAGTGAGTGGTGCAGGTCACAGAAAGGTCACCGCGAGAGGGCGGGAAGTTCGTGAACGGGTGCACGCGTCCACCTCTGTCCCTCGAAGCCCCCCGGCCGGGTGAGGGGCGTCCTCTACCACCCGATGCGGTCCATCGCCAATTTGCTCGCAAGGGTCGGTGCTTGATATGCCCGCACCCCTCCGACCAGCGGTAACAGCATCAGTTGTCACTTCTCGTGACCACTCGGGCGCTTCGCGTATGAAGATCACCCATCATCCGGCTTCATGATCCTTCGCCGGGTGATGGAGATCACGAGTTCATTGGGTACCCCCGTGTCGCAGATCACAGACCGGCAGGCATAGGATGCGGGGCAGCCGGGCTTGTGAACTGCCTCACATACGCACGATCTTCGAGGCGGCGAGGCCGAAAGCCCGGTGCGGTCCAACGGTCAAGGACGACTGGAAGGAGCGAGGAGGGTGAATGCTTACGCGCCCATCCTTGTGCTCGGCGCCCTCGGGGCAGGGTTTGCGATCTTCTCCGTGGTCATGGCCACGCTTATCGGCCCGAAGCGCTACAACAGGGCGAAAATGGAGGCGTACGAGTGCGGCATCGAGCCCACTCCCACGCCGGCCGGCGGCGGCCGCTTCCCCATCAAGTACTACCTGACGGCGATGCTCTTCATCGTCTTCGACATCGAGATCGTCTTCCTCTACCCCTGGGCGGTCACCTTCGACGCCCTGGGGCTTTTCGGGCTCGTGGAGATGCTGCTCTTCGTGCTCACCGTCTTCGTCGCCTACGCGTATGTGTGGCGTCGCGGCGGCCTGGAATGGGACTGAGGGGCTGAGGGGCACCAAATGGGACTCGAAGAGAAGCTGCCGAGCGGTTTCCTGCTGACCACCGTCGAGCAGGCCTCGGGCTGGGTGCGCAAGTCATCCGTCTTCCCGGCCACGTTCGGCCTGGCCTGCTGCGCCATCGAGATGATGACGACCGGCGCCGGACGGTACGACCTGGCCCGCTTCGGCATGGAGGTCTTCCGCGGCTCGCCGCGCCAGGCCGATCTGATGATCGTGGCAGGCCGGGTGAGCCAGAAGATGGCGCCTGTTCTGCGGCAGGTCTATGACCAGATGCCCAATCCCAAGTGGGTCATTTCCATGGGAGTTTGCGCCTCATCGGGCGGAATGTTCAACAATTACGCCATTGTGCAGGGTGTTGATCATGTTGTCCCTGTTGACATCTATTTGCCCGGTTGCCCGCCGCGTCCGGAGATGCTGATGGACGCGATTCTCAAGCTCCACCAGAAGATCCAGTCCTCGAAGCTCGGGGTCAACGCCGAGGAGGCGGCCCGCGAGGCGGAGGAGGCGGCGCTGAAGGCGCTGCCGACCATCGAGATGAAGGGGCTGCTGCGATGACCGACCAGCCCAATCCGGAGAAGGAGCTCTCCGAGCAGAACCTGCCGGGGCAGCGCGGTGAGCACGGCGAGGAGATCCGCGTCCAGCGCGGCATGTTCGGTGCCAATAACGGAGGGGATACGTCCGGTTACGGAGGGCTCGTCCGCTCCGTACGGCTGCCCGGCCCGTCGAACCGCCCCTACGGCAGCTACTTCGACGAGGTCGCCGACGAACTCGAAGGCGCGCTGGAGGAGCAGGGCCTCGTCCCGGAGAACGCGATCGAGAAGACCGTGGTCGACCGCGACGAGCTCACCTTCCACATCGCGCGCGAGCATCTGCTCCAGGTCGCCCGCACCCTGCGCGACGATGCCGCTCTGCGCTTCGAGCTCTGTACCGGCGTCAGCGGGGTGCACTTCCCCGAGGACAAGGGTCGCGAGCTGCACGCCGTGTACCACCTGCGCTCGCTCACCCACGGCCGGCTGATCCGCCTCGAGGTCTCCGCCCCGGACAGCGACCCGCACGTCCCCTCACTCGTCGAGGTCTATCCGACCAACGACTGGCACGAGCGCGAGACATACGACTTCTTCGGGCTGGTCTTCGACGGTCATCCGGCCCTCACCCGGATCATGATGCCCGACGACTGGCAGGGCTTCCCGCAGCGCAAGGACTATCCACTCGGCGGCATCGCCGTCGAGTACAAGGGCGCCCAGATCCCGGCTCCTGACCAGCGGAGGTCGTACAGCTGATGTCTGCTTCACAGGGAACATCCCCCGCTTCCGCCCGTGAGACCACCGAGGGGACTGTATATACAGTCACCGGCGGCGACTGGGACGAGGTCGTCGAGAGCGCGGCCAGGACGGACGACGAGCGCATCGTCGTCAACATGGGCCCGCAGCACCCCTCCACCCACGGTGTGCTCCGGCTGATCCTGGAGATCGACGGCGAGACCGTGACCGAGGCCCGCTGCGGCATCGGGTATCTGCACACCGGCATCGAGAAGAACCTCGAGTACCGGACCTGGACGCAGGGCACCACCTTCGTCACGCGCATGGATTACCTGACGCCGTTCTTCAACGAGGCGGCGTACTGCCTCGGCGTGGAGAAGCTGCTCGGCATCGACGACCAGATCCCGGACCGGGCCAGCATCATCCGCGTCCTGCTGATGGAGCTCAACCGGCTCTCCTCGCACCTGGTGTGCATCGCCACCGGCGGTATGGAACTCGGCGCAACGACGATCATGATCTACGGCTTCCGTGATCGTGAACTGATTCTCGACATCTACGAGCTGATCACCGGCCTGCGCATGAACCACGCGTACATCCGGCCCGGCGGCCTCGCCCAGGACCTGCCCCCGGGCGCCGTCGACCAGCTTCGCGAGTTCGTGAAGACGATGAAGAAGAACCTGCCGGAGTACGACAAGCTCGCCACCGGCAACCCGATCTTCAAGGCCCGTATGCAGGACGTGGGCTACCTCGATCTGACCGGCTGCATGGCGCTGGGCGCCACCGGACCGATCCTGCGCTCCGCGGGCCTCGCCCACGACCTGCGCAAGACCGACCCGTACTGCGGCTACGAGACGTACGAGTTCGACGTCCCGACCGCCGACAGCTGCGACGCGTACGGCCGCTTCCTCATCCGCCTGGAGGAGATGCGGCAGTCGCTGCGGATCGTCGAGCAGTGCCTGGACCGGCTCGAGCCGGGGCCGGTCATGGTCCCCGACAAGAAGATCGCCTGGCCCGCGCAGCTCGCGCTCGGCCCGGACGGACTCGGCAACTCCCTCGACCACATCAAGAAGATCATGGGCACCTCCATGGAGGCCCTGATCCACCACTTCAAGCTGGTGACCGAGGGCTTCCGGGTCCCGGCCGGGCAGACGTACACCGCGGTCGAGTCCCCCAAGGGCGAGCTCGGTGTCCATGTCGTCTCCGACGGCGGCACCCGTCCCTACCGGGTCCACTTCCGCGACCCGTCCTTCACCAATCTGCAGGCCATGGCGGCGATGTGCGAGGGCGGCCAGGTCGCCGACGTCATCGTCGCCGTTGCGTCCATCGACCCCGTGATGGGAGGCGTCGACCGATGACGGACGTCCAGTTGGGGATGCCCCAGCTCCCCGCACCCGACTACCCGGCCGATGTGCGCGCCCGGCTCGAAGCGGACGCGAAGGAGATCATCGCCCGTTACCCCGACAGCAGGTCCGCCCTGCTGCCGCTGCTGCACCTGGTGCAGTCGGAGGAGGGGTATGTGACCCGTACCGGGGTCCGGTTCTGCGCCGAGGTGCTGGAGCTGACCACCGCCGAGGTCACCGCGGTGTCGACGTTCTACTCGATGTACCGGCGCAAGCCGTCCGGCGACTACCAGGTCGGCGTGTGCACCAACACGCTGTGCGCGGTGATGGGCGGCGACGCCATCTTCGACGAGCTCAAGGAGCACCTCGCGGTCGGCAACAACGAGACCACCGAGGACGGCAAGGTCACCCTCGAGCACATCGAGTGCAACGCGGCCTGCGACTTCGCTCCCGTCGTGATGGTCAACTGGGAGTTCTTCGACAACCAGACGCCCGAGTCCGCCAAGCAGCTCGTGGACGATCTGCGCGCGGGACGTCCGGTCGAGCCGACCCGAGGCGCCCCCCTGTGCACGTACAAGGAGACCGCCCGGATCCTCGCCGGATTCCCCGACGAGCGCCCCGGCGCCGTCGAGGCCACCGGCGGTGCCGGCCCGGCCTCGCTGATCGGGCTGCGCCTCGCCAAGGGCGAGACGTCGGCCGCCCGGGTCGTCTCCCCGCGTGCCGAGTCCCGCCGGGAAGCGCCGCAGCCGGGCTCCCAGCACCTCAGCTCGCACGACGCACCGCAGAAGACCTCGGACTCGGACCCGGACAACCCGGCCGGACGGGTCACCGAGGAGGGGGAGTGATGACGTTGGCATCCGAGTACGGGGGCACCGCCGGTCCGGAGGCCGGGGGAGAGCTGAATCCCGAGAAGCTGCTCGCGCCCGTCCTGTCGGCCTTCTGGGACGAGGACGAGTCCTGGACGCTGGAGACCTACCGCCGGCACGACGGCTACCAGGGTCTGCGCAAGGCGCTGGCCATGGCTCCCGACGACCTCATCGCGTACGTCAAGGACTCGGGTCTGCGCGGCCGCGGCGGCGCCGGTTTCCCGACCGGAATGAAGTGGCAGTTCATTCCGCAGGGCGACGGCAAGCCGCACTACCTCGTGGTCAACGCGGACGAGTCGGAGCCCGGGACCTGCAAGGACATCCCGCTGCTCTTCGCCAACCCGCACTCCCTCATCGAGGGCATCGTGATCGCCTGTTACGCGATCCGGTCGAGCCACGCCTTCATCTACCTGCGAGGCGAGGTCGTCCCCGTACTGCGGCGGGTGCACGAAGCCGTGCGCGAGGCGTACGCGGCGGGCTTCCTCGGCAAGAACGTCCTCGGCAGCGGACTCGACCTCGAACTCACCGTGCACGCGGGCGCCGGCGCGTACATCTGTGGTGAGGAGACCGCGCTGCTCGACTCGCTGGAGGGCCGTCGCGGCCAGCCCCGACTGCGGCCTCCCTTCCCCGCGGTCGCCGGTCTGTACGCGTGCCCCACGGTGGTGAACAACGTCGAGTCCATCGCGTCCGTTCCCGCGATCCTGAACCGCGGCAAGGACTGGTTCAAGTCGATGGGCAGCGAGAAGTCCCCCGGCTTCACGCTCTACTCGCTCAGCGGCCATGTCACCAACCCCGGCCAGTACGAGGCCCCGCTCGGGATCACGCTGCGCCAGCTGCTCGACATGAGCGGCGGCATGCGGGCCGGTCACCGCCTCAAGTTCTGGACGCCCGGCGGCTCCTCGACCCCGATGTTCACCGACGAGCACCTCGATGTCCCGCTGGACTACGAGGGCGTCGGCGCGGCCGGTTCGATGCTCGGCACCAAGGCACTGCAGTGCTTCGACGAGACCACCTGCGTCGTGCGGGCCGTCACCCGCTGGACCGAGTTCTACGCCCACGAGTCGTGCGGCAAGTGCACACCCTGCCGCGAAGGCACGTACTGGCTCGTCCAGTTGCTGCGCGACATCGAGGCCGGAAAGGGCCTCATGTCCGATCTCGACAAGCTGAACGACATCGCCGACAACATCAACGGCAAGTCGTTCTGCGCGCTCGGTGACGGCGCCGCCTCCCCGATCTTCTCCTCGCTCAAGTACTTCCGTGACGAGTACGAGCAGCACATCACCGGCAACGGTTGCCCCTTCGATCCCGCGAAGTCGACAGTCTGGGCGGACCGGCACGACAGGAACACGGAGGTGAACGCATGACGGTCACGACGTCTGCCCCCTCCGGGGGAGGAGAGGCCTCGGTACCGCCCGAGGACCTCGTCTCGCTGACGATCGACGGCATCGAGATCAGCGTGCCCAAGGGCACGCTGGTCATCAGGGCCGCCGAACTGCTCGGCATCGAGATCCCGCGGTTCTGCGACCACCCGCTCCTCGACCCGGCCGGCGCCTGCCGCCAGTGCATCGTCGAGGTCGAGGGCCAGCGCAAGCCGATGGCCTCCTGCACCATCACCTGCACCGACGGCATGGTCGTCAAGTCGCAGCTCAGCTCGCCCGTCGCCGAGAAGGCGCAGAAGGGCGTGATGGAGCTGCTGCTGATCAACCATCCGCTGGACTGCCCGGTCTGCGACAAGGGCGGCGAGTGTCCGCTGCAGAACCAGGCGATGTCGCACGGAGCGGCGGAGTCCCGCTTCGACGGCAAGAAGCGGACGTACGAGAAGCCGGTGCCGATCTCGACGCAGGTGCTGCTCGACCGCGAGCGCTGCGTGCTCTGCGCACGCTGCACCCGCTTCTCCAACCAGATCGCCGGCGACCCGATGATCGAGCTGCTCGAGCGCGGCGCGCTGCAGCAGGTCGGCACCGGGGAGGGCGACCCCTTCGAGTCGTACTTCTCCGGCAACACCATCCAGATCTGCCCCGTCGGCGCACTGACCTCCGCGGCGTACCGGTTCCGCTCACGGCCCTTCGACCTGGTCTCCTCGCCGAGCGTGTGCGAGCACTGCTCCGGCGGCTGTGCCACCCGCACGGACCACCGGCGCGGCAAGGTCATGCGGCGGCTCGCCGCGGACGACCCCGAGGTCAACGAGGAGTGGATCTGCGACAAGGGGCGTTTCGGCTTCCGCTACGCCCAGCAGCGCGACCGGCTCACCACACCTCTGGTGCGCAACGCCGAGTCGGGCGAGCTCGAACCGGCGAGCTGGCCGGAGGCACTGGCGGCCGCCGCCGCCGGGCTGAGCGCGGCACGCGGCCGGTCCGGAGTTCTGGCGGGCGGCCGGCTCACCGTCGAGGACGCGTACGCGTACGCCAAGTTCGCCCGGGTCGCCCTCGACACCAACGACGTCGACTTCCGTGCGCGGGTGCACTCCTCCGAGGAGGCCGACTTCCTGGCCGCCCAGGTGGCGGGCCGCGGCCGGGACCTCGACGGGGCCGGGATCACGTACACCGCACTGGAGAAGGCACCCGCGGTCCTGCTCGTCGGATTCGAGTCCGAGGAGGAGGCCCCGGGCGTCTTCCTGCGGCTGCGCAAGGCGCACCGCAAGAGCGGCCAGCGCACTTTCGCCCTGGCCACCCACGCGACCCGCGGTCTGGCGAAGGCGGGCGGCACCCTGCTGCCCGCGGCGCCCGGCACCGAGACCGAGTGGCTGGACGCCCTCAGCGGCAACGTCGGCCTGGACGGTGACGGGGCGGCCGCGGCCGAAGCGCTGCGCGGCGACGGCGCGGTGATCGTCGTCGGCGAACGGCTCGCGGCCGTGCCCGGCGGACTCACCGCTGCCGTCCGGGCCGCGAGCGCCACCGGCGCCCGGCTGGTGTGGATCCCGCGCCGGGCCGGCGAACGCGGCGCGATCGAGGCGGGTGCACTGCCTTCGCTGCTGCCCGGCGGCCGTCCGGCCACCGATCCGCGGGCCCGCGAGGAGACCGCGGAGGTCTGGCGCGTACGCGAGCTGCCGCACCGTTACGGCCGGGACACCGGTCAGATCGTCGAGGCCGCGGCCACCGGCGAACTGGGCGCGCTGCTCGTGGCCGGCGTCGAGGTCGCGGACCTTCCCGACCCGGCACGCGCGCGGGAAGCACTCGACGCGGTCGGCTTCCTCGTCTCCCTGGAGCTGCGGCCGAGCGAGGTCACCGACCGCGCGGATGTGGTCCTCCCCGTCGCCGCCGTCGTCGAGAAGCCCGGCACCTTCCTCAACTGGGAAGGCAGGGCGCGGATGTTCGAGGCCGTGCTCAAGCCCGAGCAGATGACCCGCCCGCTCGCGCCGAGCGACGCGCGGGTGCTGCACATGCTCGCGGACGAGCTCGACGTCCCCTTCGGCCTGCCGGACCTCAAGTCGGTCCGCAGGGAACTGGACCGGCTCGGCACCTGGGACGGCCCGCGGGCCGGCGAGCCGCAGGAGTCCGCACAGTCGCTGCCCCGCCCCGGCGCGGGCGAGGCGGTGCTCGCAGGACACCGGCTGCTGCTCGACCAGGGACTGCTTCAGCAGGGTGACGAGGCACTGGCCGGTACCCGCCACGAGGCGGTCGCCCGCCTCTCGGCGGCCACGGCCGCGGAGACAGGCGTCAAGCACGGCGACGTCCTGTCCGTGTCCGGTCCTTCCGGTTCGGTGCAACTGCCGCTCGCGATCACCGAGATGCCGGACCGCGTGGTGTGGCTGCCGCTGAACTCGGTCGGCGGCGGTGTCACGTCGGACACCGGCGCCGCACCCGGCCGGCTGGTCCGCATCGGCCCGGCCACGCCGGAGACCGCCGGCACCGACGCACCGGAGGTGCAGTCGTGACCACGGTCATCTCCGGGGGGACGCACCCCACGGCTCCTGTCCTCGCCCGGCCGGGCATCGTCCCGGCCGCCCCCGCAACGGAGGCGCGCGCGTGACTGCCCTCGCTCATTTCGCGGAAGCCCAGCGCAGTGTCCTCGCGGCCGAGGACCTCTCGATGTTCGGGCGCGACCCCTGGTGGCTGGTCGTCGTCAAGGCGGTGTTCTGCTTCGCCTTCCTGATGATCACCGTGCTGTTCTCCATCGTGTGGGAGCGCAAGGTCGTCGCCTGGATGCAGCTCCGCATCGGGCCGAACCGGCACGGGCCCTGGGGCATGCTCCAGTCGCTCGCCGACGGCATCAAGCTGATGCTGAAGGAAGACCTGATCGTCAAGCGCGCGGACAAGGTGGTCTACGTCCTCGCGCCGATCGTCGCCGCGATCCCCGCCTTCATGGCGATCGCGGTGATCCCCTTCGGCCCGTCCGGCAACGAGGTCTCGATCTTCGGACACCGCACCACGATGCAGCTCACCGATCTGCCGATCGCGATGCTCTACATCCTCGCGGTCGCCTCGGTCGGCATCTACGGCATCGTCCTCGCGGGCTGGTCGTCCGGCTCGACGTACCCGCTGCTCGGCGGACTCCGCTCCTGCGCGCAGATGATCTCGTACGAGATCGCCATGGGTGCGGCCTTCGCCTCGGTCTTCCTCTACTCGGGGTCGATGTCGACGTCGGCGATCGTCGAGGCGCAGGCGGACCGCTGGTACATCATCCTGCTGCCGGTCTCCTTCATCATCTACGTCGTCACGATGGTGGGCGAGACCAACCGCGCCCCGTTCGACATGCCGGAGTCCGAGGGCGACCTGGTCGGCGGCTTCAACACCGAGTACAGCTCGATCAAGTTCGCGATGTTCATGCTGGCCGAGTACGTCAACATGGTCACCGTCTCCGCCGTCTCCGTCACCCTCTTCCTGGGCGGCTGGCGGGCGCCGTACCCGATCTCCACGTTCTGGGAGGGCGCGAACCACGGCTGGTGGCCGATGCTCTGGTTCGTCATCAAGGTGCAGCTGCTGCTGTTCTTCTTCATCTGGCTCCGCGGCACGCTTCCCCGCGTCCGCTACGACCAGTTGATGAAGCTCGGCTGGAAGGTCCTCATCCCGGTCTCCGTCGTCTGGCTGATGCTGGTCGCGACCGTGCGGGCGCTGCGGAACGAGAACTACGACTTCCAGCAGATCGTGCTCTACGTCGGCGGCGCGGTCATCGCCGTCCTGCTGCTCTCCTTCGTCGCGGACATCTTCCGCGGCAGGAAGGAGAAAGAGGCGCAGGCGGCGGCCGAGAAGGAACCCGAGGTCTTCGACCCGATGGCGGGCGGCTATCCCGTGCCGCCGCTGCCCGGACAGACCCTGCCGCCGGTGCCGCGCAGGCGCCCGCGCCGGGAGCGCGAGCTGATTGCCAGTGGCGGCGCAGATTCTCAGGGTGACGGTCCTCGTGACGGAAAGGAGGCTGACGGTGTCTGAGGGATCCGACAAGTTCCAGAATCCGGTCGCCGGCTTCGGCGTGACCTTCAAGGCCATGTTCAAGAAGCGGCTGACCGAGCAGTACCCGGAGGAGCAGAAGGTCACCGCGCCGCGTTTCCACGGCCGGCACCAGCTCAACCGGCATCCGGACGGCCTGGAGAAGTGCATCGGCTGCGAGCTCTGCGCCTGGGCGTGTCCCGCGGACGCGATCTACGTCGAGGGCGCGGAGAACACCGAGGAGGAGCGCTACTCCCCGGGCGAGCGGTACGGCCGCGTCTACCAGATCAACTACGCCCGCTGCATTCTGTGCGGCCTGTGCATCGAGGCCTGTCCCACGCGGGCGCTGACGATGACGAACGACTTCGAACTGGCCGACAGCTCCCGCGAGAGCCTCATCTACACCAAGGAGCAGCTGCTCGCCGGTCTCGAGGAAGGCATGGTCGAATCGCCGCACTCGATCTTCCCCGGCATGGACGAGCAGGACTACTACCGGGGCCTGGTCACCGAGGCCGCTCCCGGCACCGAGCGGCAGGTCGCCCTCACCAAGGGCGAGAAGCCGCAGGATGCCGAGTCCACCTTCGGTGAGGGCGAACCGGCGTCGGAGAAGGTGATCGGCGGATGAACACCCTCGCGGCCACCACGACTTCGACCGGTGAGGCCTTCCAGTTCTGGGTGCTCGGCACCATCGCCGTGATCGGCGCGCTGTGCACCATCCTGATGAGGCGGGCCGTGCACAGTGCGCTCTGCCTCGCCGGAACCATGATCATCCTGGCGGTGTTCTACCTCGCCAACGGCGCGTACTTCCTGGGCGTCGTCCAGATCGTCGTCTACACCGGCGCGATCATGATGCTGTTCCTCTTCGTCGTCATGCTGGTCGGCGTCACCGCCGCCGACTCGCTCAAGGAGACGCTGAAGGGCCAGCGCTGGCTCGCCCTGGCCTGCGGGCTCGGCTTCGGCATCCTGCTGGTCGCCGGCATCGGCAACGCCTCGCTGAAGAACTTCAACGGACTCGGCGCGGCCAACAGCGTGCACGGCGGAAACGTCGAAGGGCTCGCCGCCCTCATCTTCACCAAGTACGTCTTCGCGTTCGAGATCACCGGCGCCCTGCTGATCACCGCGGCCGTCGGCGCGATGGTGCTCACGCACCGGGAGCGCACCGAGCGCGCCAAGACGCAGCGGGAGATGTCCGAGGAGCGCGTACGCGGCAAGCACCTGCCGCCGCTGCCCGCCCCCGGTGTCTACGCCCGGCACAACGCCGTGGACATCCCCGGCATGCTCCCCGACGGTACGCCCGCCGAGCTCACCGTCATGCAGACGCTGCGCAAGCGCGGACAGATCCGCGATGTGTCGGCCGAGGCCGTGGCCGACCTCAAGGCGCTGGAGCAGCGCTCGGAGGAGCGGCTCGGCCGTGACCACAACGAGCACGACGAGGAGGTCGCCAAGTGAACCCGGTCAACTACCTCTATCTCGCCGCGCTGTTGTTCACCATCGGTGCGGCAGGGGTGCTGATCAGGCGGAACGCGATCGTGGTCTTCATGTGCGTGGAGCTCATGCTCAACGCCTGCAACCTCGCGTTCGTCGCCTTCTCCCGGATGCACGGCAATCTCGACGGCCAGATCATCGCGTTCTTCACGATGGTCGTCGCCGCCGCGGAGGTCGTGGTCGGGCTCGCGATCATCGTGTCGCTGTTCCGTTCCCGTCACTCGGCCTCGGTCGACGACGCCAGCCTGATGAAGCTGTAAGGGGCCGCCGGCATGGAGAACCTGATTGGGCTGCTCATCGCGGCGCCACTGCTCGGAGCGGCGGTACTGCTGTGCGGCGGGCGGCGGCTCGACCGCACGGGCCACTGGATCGGCACGGCACTCGCCGCCGCGTCGTTCGTGATCGGCGTGGTGCTGTTCACGAACATGCTGGGCAAGGGAGCCGAGGAACGCACCCTGCACAGCACGCTGTTCACCTGGATCCCCGTCGAGAGCTTCCAGGCGGACGTCGCCTTCCAGCTCGACCAGCTGTCGATGACCTTCGTCCTGCTGATCAGCGGCGTCGGCACACTGATCCACATCTACTCCGTCGGGTACATGGAGCACGACGAGCGGCGCCGCCGCTTCTTCGGCTATCTGAACCTGTTCCTCGCGGCGATGCTGCTGCTCGTCCTCGCCGACAACTACCTCCTGCTGTACGTCGGCTGGGAGGGCGTCGGTCTGGCCTCGTACCTCCTCATCGGCTTCTGGCAGCACAAGCCCAGCGCGGCGACGGCGGCGAAGAAGGCCTTCCTGGTCAACCGCGTCGGCGACATGGGCCTGTCGATCGCGATCATGCTGATGTTCACCACCTTCGGCACCTTCGCCTTCGGGCCGGTGCTGGAGTCGACCGGTGAGACGAGCGAGGGCAAGCTGACGGCGATCGGCCTGATGCTGCTGCTCGCGGCCTGCGGCAAGTCCGCCCAGGTGCCGCTGCAGTCCTGGCTCGGTGACGCGATGGAGGGCCCGACCCCGGTCTCGGCCCTGATCCACGCGGCGACCATGGTCACCGCGGGTGTCTATCTGATCGTGCGCTCCGGCGCCATCTTCAACGGCGCCCCGGACGCCCAGCTGGCGGTCGCGGTGGTCGGTGCCGTCACGCTGATCTTCGGTGCGATCGTCGGTTGCGCGAAGGACGACATCAAGAAGGCGCTGGCCGGTTCGACGATGTCGCAGATCGGCTACATGATCCTCGCGGCGGGCCTCGGCCCCATCGGCTACGTCTTCGCGATCATGCACCTGGTGACGCACGGCTTCTTCAAGGCCGGGCTGTTCCTCGGTGCCGGTTCGGTCATGCACGGCATGAACGACGAGGTCGACATGAGGAAGTACGGCGGTCTGCGGAAGTACATGCCGATCACCTTCGTCACCTTCGGTCTCGGCTATCTGGCGATCATCGGCTTCCCCGGTCTGTCCGGCTTCTTCTCCAAGGACAAGATCATCGAGGCGGCCTTCGCCAAGGGCGGTACCGAGGGCTGGATCCTCGGCAGCGTGGCCCTGGTGGGTGCGGCGATCACCGCGTTCTACATGACCCGCGTGATGCTGATGACGTTCTTCGGCGAGAAGCGCTGGCAGCCCGACGCCGAGGGCCATGAGCCGCACCCGCACGAGTCGCCCAGGTCGATGACCATCCCCATGGTCATCCTGGCGTTCGGCTCGGTCTTCGCCGGAGGGTTCTTCAGCATCGGCGACCGCTTCCTGCACTGGCTGGAGCCGGTCACCGGGCACCAGCACGGTCACCCGCCGGTCAGCGCGGCCACGGTCACCGGAGCCACGATGGTGGTGCTCGTCATCGGCGTCGCCATCGCCTGGGCCATGTACGGACGGCGGCCGGTCCCGGTCGTCGCCCCGCGCGGCTCGCTGCTCACCCGGGCCGCCCGACGCGATCTGCTCCAGGACGACTTCAACCATGTGGTCCTGGTCCGCGGCGGCGAGCACCTCACCCGCTCCCTGGTCTACGTCGACCACACCCTGGTCGACGGCGTGGTCAACGGCACGGCCGCCTCGGTCGGCGGGCTGTCCGGCCGGCTGCGCAAACTGCAGAACGGCTACGCCCGCACGTACGCCGTCTCGATGTTCGGAGGTACGGCTGTGCTGATCGCCGCGACCCTGCTGATGAGGGCGGTGTGACTGCCATGTCCTTCCCGCTCCTTACCGCGACAGCGGCGCTCCCGGCCATCGGCGCCATCGCCACCGCCGCGGTGCCCGCCGCCCGGAGGACCGCAGCGAAGTGGCTGGCGCTGCTGGTCTCGCTCGGCACACTGGCGCTCGCCGCGATCGTGCTCGTACGGTTCGAACCCGGCGGCGACCGCTATCAGCTGACCGAGTCGCACGCCTGGATCAAGGACTTCGGCGTCCGGTACGAACTGGGCGTCGACGGCATCGGGGTGGCGCTGCTCGCGCTCACCGCGCTGCTGATCCCCTTCGTCATCCTCGCCGGCTGGCACGACGCCGACCCCCTGGAGACCAAGTCCTCCCGGTGGCGGCCGACGCAGGGCTTCTTCGCGCTGATCCTCATGGTCGAGGCGATGGTGATCCTCTCCTTCGAGGCCACCGACGTCTTCCTCTTCTACATCCTCTTCGAAGCCATGCTCATCCCGATGTACTTCCTCATCGGCGGCTTCGGAGACCGGGCACATGCCCAGGGCGACGAGGCGGCGGCCACCCAACGGTCGTACGCCGCCGTGAAGTTCCTGCTCTACAACCTCGTCGGCGGACTGATCATGCTGGCGGCCGTCATCGGGCTGTACGTCGTCGCGGGGAGCTTCTCGCTCGCCGAGATCGCCGAGGCCCGGGCCGCGGGCACGCTGGACATGGCGACCAACACCGAACGGCTGCTCTTCCTCGGCTTCTTCTTCGCCTTCGCGATCAAGGCGCCGCTGTGGCCGCTGCACACCTGGCTGCCGAACGCGATGGGCGAGGCGACCGCGCCGGTCGCCGTGCTGATCACCGCGGTCGTCGACAAGGTCGGCACCTTCGCGATGCTGCGCTTCTGCCTCCAGCTCTTCCCGGAGGCCTCGAAGTGGGCCACGCCGGTGATTCTGGTGCTGGCGCTGATCAGCATCGTCTACGGTGCGCTGCTCGCGGTCGGCCAGCGCGACATCAAGAGGCTGATCGCGTACGCCTCGATCTCGCACTTCGGCTTCATCATCCTGGGCATCTTCGCGATGACCACGCAGGGGCAGTCCGGCGCGACGCTCTACATGGTCAACCACGGGATCTCGACCGCCGCGCTGATGCTGGTGGCCGGCTTCCTGATCTCCCGGCGGGGTTCGCGGCTCATCGCGGACTACGGAGGGGTGCAGAAGGTGGCCCCGGTGCTCGCCGGCACCTTCCTGATCGGCGGTCTGGCCACGCTGTCGCTGCCGGGGCTCGCGCCGTTCGTCAGTGAATTCCTGGTCCTGGTCGGCACGTTCGAGCGCTATCCGGTGGCCGGCATCGTCGCGACCTTCGGCATCGTGCTCGCCGCGCTCTACACGCTCGTCCTCTACCAGCGGACGATGACCGGGCCGGTACGGCACGAGGTGCGGACGATGCCCGACCTCAAGGTCCGTGAGCTGGCGGTGGTGGCGCCGCTGATCGCGCTGCTGATCTTCCTCGGCGTCTTCCCGAAGCCGCTGACGGACATCGTGAACCCGGCCGTCGAGCACACGATGTCCGACGTCCAGAAGAAGGACCCCAAGCCCGAGGTGGAGGCGGCCAAGTGAGCGCAACAGCTGTCCACAGCCTGTGGACGACGGCGGCCGTCGATCCGATCGACAAGATCCCGTCCCCGCACATCGAGTACGCCCAGCTGGCACCGGTACTGATCATCGTCGGCGCCGCCGTCGTGGGCGTGCTGGTGGAGGCGTTCGTACCGCGCAAGGCGCGCTATCACACGCAGGTGTTCCTCACCGTCGTCGCGCTCGCGGCGGCCTTCGCCGCAGTCGTCGGGCTCGCGGCCGGCGGGTACGGCACCACCAAGGCCCACATCGCGGCCATGGGCGCGATCGCGGTCGACGGACCGGCGCTGTTCCTGCAGGGCACGATCCTGCTGGCGTCGCTGGTCGCGGTGTTCACGTTCGCCGAGCGCCGGCTCGACCCGGAGGCGCACGGCAACCGCGTCGACTCGTTCGCCGCGCAGGCCGCGTCCGTACCCGGCAGCGACAGCGAACAGGCCGCGGTCAAGGCCGGGTTCACCACCACCGAGGTCTTCCCGCTCGCGCTGTTCGCGATCACCGGCATGCTGGTCTTCCCGGCCGCCAACGATCTGCTGACGCTCTTCGTGGCGCTGGAGGTCTTCTCGCTCCCGCTCTACCTGATGTGCGCGCTCGCCCGCCGCAAGCGGCTCATGTCGCAGGAAGCGGCCGTGAAGTACTTCCTGCTGGGCGCCTTCTCGTCGGCGTTCCTGCTGTTCGGCATCGCCCTGCTGTACGGGTACGCGGGCTCCGTCTCGTACGCCCGGATCGCGGAGGTCGTCGACGGCAGCGTCCGCACCATCGACCCGGCGCTCGCCGACACCATGGGCAACGACGCGCTGCTGCTGATCGGTTGCGCGATGATCCTGACGGGTCTGCTGTTCAAGGTCGGCGCGGTGCCGTTCCACATGTGGACGCCCGATGTCTACCAGGGCGCGCCGACGCCGATCACCGGCTTCATGGCCGCGGCCACCAAGGTCGCCGCGTTCGGTGCGCTGCTGCGGCTGCTGTACGTGGTGCTGCCGGGGCTGCGCTGGGACTGGCGGCCGGTGATGTGGGCGATCGCGATCGTCACGATGCTGGGCGGCGCGATCGTCGCGATCACCCAGACCGACATCAAGCGGCTTCTCGCCTACTCGTCGATCGCGCACGCCGGATTCATCCTCGCCGGTGTCATCGCGGTCACGCCCGACGGCGTCTCGTCGGTGATGTTCTACCTCGCCGCCTACTCGTTCGTGACGATCGGCGCGTTCGCGGTGGTCACGCTGGTGCGGGACGCGGGCGGAGAGGCGACGCACCTGTCCAAGTGGGCGGGTCTGGGCCGGCGTTCGCCCCTGGTGGCGGCCGTCTTCGCGGTGTTCCTGCTGGCCTTCGCCGGTATCCCGCTCACCTCGGGTTTCTCCGGCAAGTTCGCCGTCTTCAAGGCGGCGGCGGAGGGCGGAGCGGGGGCGTTGGTCGTGGTCGGTGTCATCTCGTCCGCGATCGCCGCGTTCTTCTACATCCGGGTCATCGTGCTGATGTTCTTCAGCGAGCCGAAGGCGGACGGCCCGACGGTCGCCGTCCCGTCCCCGCTGACGATGACGACGATCGCGGTCGGCGTCGCGGTGACGCTGGTCCTGGGCGTGGCGCCGCAGTACTTCCTGGACCTGGCGAGCCAGGCGGGAGTGTTCGTGCGGTGAGCCCCGCCCTCACGGGCAACCTCTGATCAAGGTCCGGCGTCCTCCAGGAGGACGCCGGACCTTGATCGTTCATACGGGGGACACAGATGCCGGACCAGGAAGTGGATCAGAGCGCGGAACAGGCCCGACCGGAGGAGCGGAAGACCGCCTCCACGGCGCCGCTCGTGCTCGTCGTTCCCGCGTTGCTGCTGTTGCGGTTCCTGGGGGACCACACATGGGCCTACTGGGTCGCGGCGGTCATCGGCGGCGTGGGAGCGGTCCTGGCCGTCATGGAGATCACCACCGCGGCCCGTTGCCTCTGGGCCCGCCACCGCATGCCTGCCTCGGTCTGGGCGGGCTCGGTGCTGATCGCGGGGGTCGTCATGCTGGGAGTCAGGCTGATCGGAAACTGACCCGGGCCCACGCTCCCGCCGCTCAGGCCGGGGCAGCCGCCCGGGCCGCGTACGCCCGGACGTCCGCGTCGGGGTCGGCCGTGGCCGTCGCCAGGGCCTCGCGGGCCCCGTCGTCGGACGTGTGCCGCAGCAGCGCGAGCACTGCCGCCTTGCGGACGTCGGCGTTGGTGTCGCCCAGCGTCTTCGCCAGGGCGGGGACAGCCGCCACGGGGTCCGCCGCGCCCAGGGCCCGCGCCGCGCCCGCCCGCACCTGCCACGCCTCGTCGGACAACGCACGTGCCGCAGCCTCCGCGAGGGCGTCGGGGCAGCCCGCCACGCCCAGTGCCTCGTAGGCAGCGGCCCGCACGAGGGCGTCCTCGTCGGCTGTCAGCCGGGTGAGCGGGGCGAGCACCTGCGGGTCCGTCACCGCCGCGAGGCCCTTCGCCGTCGCGACGCGGACCTCGCGGGCCGGGTCCTGGGCGGCCAGGGACAGCGCGTCGACCGCGTCGACCGAGACCAGGGCGCGTACGGCGGCGATCCGTACGCCGATGTCCCGTGCGGCGAGCGGCGGGGTGTAGACGGCCGCGTCGCCCAGCCGCAGCGCGCGCAGCACATCGAGAGCGGCGGCCGGGACGGCCGGGTCGGCGGACGCGAGGGCGGCCACCAGCAGGTCGCGCAGCGCAGGCTCCGGCGGCAGCGTCTCCACCAGTTCACGCAGTGACTCCGCGGCGGCGGACCGCACTCCGGCGTCCGGGTCCGTGAGCGCCTGCGCGAGCGCCGGGCCGGTGCCGTCCGGGGTCGTCTCCGTGAGCGTGGCGACGGCTGCGCGTCGCACCGTGGGGTCCGGGTCGGCCAGGTAGGGCGACAGCACCGCCAGCTCGGGCTCGGCATCGCTGAGCGCCAGCAGTTCCAGGATGCGGGGCGAGTGGGAGGCCGCGGTGGCGTCCTGCCGGGCCGAGGCGCGGACGCCGGACCCCGTGGGCGCGACCTCGCGCGGCCCGGCCGTCGCCACCTGTTCGAGCACGACCTCGCCCAGGTGCCGGGACGGTCCGCCGACGGGTGCGTACTCGTCCACCGGCACCAGATAGGGCCCCACCGGGCGGGCGGTGAACTCCATCGCGCCGGACGGGGACTTGCGCAGGTCGAGGTGGTGCAGCCAGCCCTCGTCGTCGCGCTGCGGATGGTCCGTGCGCTCGTGGTAGAGGCCCCATCGGGACTCCGTGCGGGCCAGCGAGGAGCGGGCCGCCATCTCCGCGCAGTCCCGGATGAAGCTCACCTCCGCGCAGCGCATCAGCTCGTGCGGTGTGTTCGCCCCCATCTCCGCGATCTCGGCGCGCATCCGCTCGAAGTGGTCCACGGCGAGCGAGAGCCGGGCACCCGACTTGGGCGGGGCGACGTAGTCGTTCACGAAGCGGCGGAGCTTGTACTCGACCTGGGGCTGCGGCGGGCCGTCCGGGTGGCGCAGCGGCCGGTAGATCAACTCATGGGCCGCACGCAGCTGTTCGGCGGGCAGCTCGCCCTCGTACGCCCGGTAACGGGAGGCGTCCGAGCCGGCCAGATCGCCGAAGACGAAGGCGCCGATCATGTAGTTGTGCGGCACACACGCCAGGTCACCCGCGGCGTACAGCCCGGGCACGGTGGTGCGGGCCCGGTCGTCCACCCGCACACCCGACGCCGAGTGGCCGCCGCACAGGCCGATCTCGGAGATGTGCATCTCCACGTCGTGCGTGCGGTAGTCGTGCCCGCGGTTGGCGTGGAACGTGCCGCGGGTCGGCCGCTCGGTGGAGTGCAGAATCCCCTCCAGCTCGGCGACCGACTCCTCGGGGAGATGGCTGAGTTTGAGATACACCGGGCCGCGGTCGGAGGCGAGTTCGGCGGCGAACTCCGACATCATCTGCCCGGACCAGTAGTCGGAGTCGACGAACCGTTCGCCGTGCCGGTTGACCTGGTAGCCGCCGAAGGGATTGGCGACATAGGCGCAGGCGGGCCCGTTGTAGTCCTTGATCAGCGGGTTGATCTGGAAACACTCGATGCCGGTCAGCTCCGCGCCCGCGTGATAGGCCATGGCATAGCCGTCACCGGCGTTCGTGGGGTTCTCGTACGTGCCGTAGAGATAGCCGGACGCCGGCAGCCCGAGGCGTCCCGCGGCACCGGTCGCCAGGATCACGGCTCCCGCGCGCACGGTCACGAACTGCCCCGTACGGGTGTTGAACCCGGCCGCGCCGATCGCCCGGCCGTCCTCGCCCGTCAGGACGCGCACCGGCATCACCCGGTTCTCGATGCGGATCCGCTCGCGCATCTCGCGCCGGCGAAGCTGCCGGTACAGCACCTTCTTCACGTCCTTGCCCTCGGGCATGGGCAGCACGTACGAGCCGGAGCGGTGGACCTGGCGCACCGCGTACTCGCCGTGCTCGTCCTTCTCGAACTTCACGCCGTACGACTCGAGGCGCTGCACCATCGCGAAGCCGCGGGTCGCGGTCTGGCGGACGGTGGACTGGTCGACGATGCCGTCGTTGGCGCGGGTGATCTCGGCGACGTAGTCGTCCGGTTCCGCCCGGCCGGGGATGACGGCGTTGTTGACACCGTCCATGCCCATGGCGAGCGCGCCGGAGTGCCGGACGTGCGCCTTCTCCAGAAGGATGACGTCCGCGCCGTGCTCGGCGGCGGTCAGAACGGCCATGGTGCCGGCCGTGCCGCCGCCGACGACGAGGACGTCGCAGGAGAGCTCTTCCGCGTCCGCGAGGGAGGGGATGTCCATGGTGCGTGCCTCTCAGATGCGGGTCAGGTGCCGAGGGATTCGAGGACCGTGCGGCGCAGGGCGACGGTGGCCGGATCGGCGTGGGCCTCGCGGTCACGGGGGCGCGCCACGTCGAGGACATCGAGCACGCTGCCGGTGCCGAGGAGCGCCACCCGGTCGCCGAGGAAGATCGCCTCGTCCACGTCGTGGGTGACGAAGACGACCGTCGCGCCGGTGCCCTGCAGCACGTCCACCAGCAACTGCTGCATACCGGCGCGGGTCTGGGCGTCGAGCGCGCCGAACGGCTCGTCCATCAGCACCGCGCGCGGCTCACCGGCGAGCGCCCGCGCGAGCTGGACGCGCTGGCGCTGGCCGCCGGAGATCCGGTGCGGATACTTGGCCGCGTGGCCGGCGAGCCCGACCCGTTCCAGCCACTCATCGGCGGCGGCCCGGCGCTCGGCCCGGGCGGTCTTCTTGATGGCCAGGGGCAGTTCGACATTGGCCCGCACGGTCCGCCAAGGCAGCAGCGCGTCCTCCTGGAAGATCAGCGCCCGGTCTCCGCGCGGCGCGGAGAAGGGTTCACCGTCCTGGGTGACCTCGCCGCCGAGCGGTGCCAGCAGACCCGCGAGGGTGCGCAGCAGGGTCGACTTGCCACAGCCGGACGGACCGACGACGGTGAGGATCTCGCCGGGGACGATGTCGAGGTCCACGCCGTCGAGTACGGGCGCGCCCGGGCGTCCGAGGGCGGCACCGCGCAGGGTGAGCCGTACGCCGTCGACGGTGCTCAGCCGACGGGTCCTGGTGGTGGTGTCGGTGGTCATGAGCTTCTCCCAACCAGCTTCGCCTGCGTGCGAGGCGCGGGGTGCGGGGCGGGGCCCCGCCGGGCGGGGGACGGGTTCTCCGTACGCGGGAGCCAGCGCGTCAGGCGGCGGCCGAGCACTTCCACCGCCGTCGAGGTCAGCCAGCCGAGCAGGCCGATGGTCGCCATCCCGACGAAGACGCCGGGGTAGTCCACGACCGTGTAGTCCTGCCAGGTGCGGTAACCCACCCCGTACTCACCGGAGATCATCTCGGCGGAGATCACGCAGATCCACGAGACGCCGATGCCCACCGAGAGCCCGCCGAGGATGCCGGGCAGCGCGCCCGGCAGAACCACGGAGCCGAGTACGCGCCACCGGCCGCCGCCCATCGTGCGCACGGCCTCCTCCCACACCGGGGTGAGCGCGCGCACCGCGTGCCGGGTGGAGACCATGACCGGGAAGAAGGCCGCGGTGAACGTGATGAAGACGATCCCCTGCTCGTTGCTCGGGAAGAGCAGGATCGCCACGGGGACGAGAGCGATGGCCGGGATGGGCCGCAGCACCTCGAGGACCGGCCCGAGCAGATCGGCCGCAAGCCGCGACCGGGCGATCGCCGTGCCCACCGCGACACCGGCGACCGCCGCCAGGGCGAACCCGCTGACGATTCGGGTGAGGCTGTCGGTCAGGTCCTGCCAGTACGGCCCGCTGCCGACGCGCTGACCGAAGGTCCGGGCGACGTCGGTGACCGTCGGGAACTGCTCGAAGCGCAGCCACAGATTGACGTCGTACGTGGTCAGCAGCTGCCACAGCCCGAGCGCGGCTGCCAGGGACAGGAACCGCAGCAGATGCCGGGCCGTCATGACGCGGTCTTGAGCGCGTCGGCGTACGGGACGGTCCGCGCACCGGGGTGCCCGGCGATGTAGGCGGCGGCCGCGGACGGGGTCACGAACGGCACCGGCTTCGCCCCGTCGGCCACCCACACCGCCTTGTCGGCGAACCAGAGCGTGCCGGTGGTGGCGTCCGGGACGTACGCGACGCGCACCTTGGCGGTACCGGCGGCGGCCACTTCCTTCAGCAGCGCGGCGGGGGAGTCGAACGACTTGGTGGTGCCGTCCTTCAGCCACACCTCGCTGCGGGCGGCGGGAGCGGGGGCCGCGAGCGCCTTGGCGTATCCCGAGCCGTGGACCCGCTTCACGTACTGGTCGTCGACGAAGGTGTCCACGTCCACGTCCCCGACGAGCTTCGCCGACTTGAGGACCGGCACGTCCTTCTTCAGGGCGTCCACCAGCGCGGGCTTGACCGTCGGGTCGAACGTGGAGATGCCGTTGGCGCCGTTGTAGAGGTACACGACCTCGGCCGGCAGCCCCGTGGACTTCGCCACCGACTCGGCGGCCGCGACCGGCTGCTTGCGCAGATAGTCCGTCGCCCTGACCTGCGCGCGGAGGAAGTCCTCCAGCACCTCGGGCCGCTTCTTCGCGAAGGACTCGACGGCGGTGACGCCGTGGAAGGTGGGCAGGTTCAGCTCCGCGCCGTCGTAGAGCGCCTTGGCCCGGCCCTGGAAGGCGAGCAGCCCCGGCCATGCCACGAACTGCGACAGCGCGTCCACGCTGCCGGACTGGAGCGCCGACGCGCCCACGGCAGGCTGCTGGTTGAGCTTGCGGATGTCCTCGTTCGCGTCGATGTCCGCGCGCTGCAGGGCGCGTACGAGCGTTCCGTCGGCCGCCGAGCCGACGGACGTCGAGACCTTCTTGCCGCGCAGGTCCTTCAGGGAGTCCAGCTTCGAACCGGGTGCGGTGACGATGGTGTTGAGGCCGCCGCGCAGGTTGTAGCCGGTGACGGAGACCAGCCGCGTCGGCCGGCCCAGCTGCTTGCCGCGGGCAGCGTTGATCAGCAGCGGATAGTCGCCCATCGAACCGATGTCGATCTTCCCGGCGGTCATCTGGGCGGTGATGGGCGCGCCGGTGGCGTAGTCCTGCCACGTCACCTTGTAGGTGATGCCGTCACGCGCACCGCGCTTCTTCAGCTCCTGCTCGAAGTAGCCGAGCGAGCGCAGCAGCGTTCCTGCGGTGACGGTGTTGATGGTCTTGGACTGGTGGCCGACGGTCACGGTGACCGTGGAGGAGTCGCCGGCGTTCGCGTCGCCGCCGCACCCCGTGGCGAACGGGACGAGCAGCGCAGCGGCAAGGACGGCAGGAAGTGGCTTGCGGATCATGGGAGTTGGGCCTCTCACCGGAGCAGATAGGGCATGTTGACCTCGACGGCGCCGGTGGGACACCGGGCAGCGCACGGGCCGCAGTACCAGCACTCGTCGACGTGCATGTAGGCCTTGCCGCTGTCCGGGTTGATCGCGAGCGAGTCGAGCGGGCACATGTCGACGCAGAGGGTGCAGCCGTCGATGCACTTCGACTCGTCGATGGTCACGGGCACGTCGGCACGCTGGGGCGCCAGAGCCATGGCTGTCTCCAGTGGGATGGTCGAGGCGGGGGAGGTGTCAGAGGGAGCGGTGCAGCAGTCCGCTCATGGAGATGCGGTCGCCACGGAAGCGGATGAACTCCAGGTCCACGGGTCGCCCGTCGGACAGATGGGTCAGCCGCTCCAGCATCAGCACCGCCGCGCCGCGCGGTGCTTCGAGGACGGCGGCGGAGTGCGCGTCGGCGTTGACGGCCTCCAGGGTGATCTCGGCCGTGCCGAGGGGCTGCCCGGTGAGGGCTTCGAGGAGCCGGAACACATCGGTGTGCTCCAGGTCGCAGCCGAGCAGCTCGGTCCCGATGTCCATCGGGATGTAGGTGAGATCCAGCGAGAGCGGCAGTCCGCCGAGGCGCCGCAGCCTCTCGATGTACAGGACATCGCTGTGTTCGGCGAGTCCGAGCCGCCGCGCCACGGGTGCGGGCGCGGTGACGGGGCCGACCGTACGGACTTCGTTCGTGACGTCGCCGTGTTCGTGCAGGGTCTCGGCGAGACCCTGCAGCCGGTCCAGGCCGTGCGGGTACTTCTCGGACACCACGACGGTGCCCACACCGGGCTGCCGTTCGACGAGCCCCTCCGTGCGCAGCAGGTCGAGCGCCTGCCGGACGGTGTTGCGCGATACGCGGTACTCCTCGCCGAGCGCCCCCTCCAGCGGCAGGACACCGCCGGGAAAGCCGCCCGTGCGCACCTGCTGGCGCAGCAGGTCGGCGAGCTGCCGTGCCCGGTCCGCGCGCAGCCGCCGCCGACGTGCGGCGGCGACCGGCGCGGCGTGGTCACGGATGCGTTCGGCTGGCATGCGCAGGACCATACCGACGGTGTGTCGACAATGGTGTTGCCACAGTATTGCGCCACTTTGCGGCTCGACGGCACGCCCCTGACCAGCGGGTTCGCCGGTCAGGGGGAAAGATCTGCCACTCGGTCGGAGCCCGGGGGCAGGACTGTCGAAGGCCGGTTACGGGCTCGGCGGCGACGGGGGCAGTCCGCTTGCCCCGTGCGTGCAGCCCTTCCGCCACGCGTCGGTCGGCGGGAAGGGCTCCACCCCGTCGGTCTCCGCGTGCTCGGCGCACTCCGACTCCGCGTGGACGGCGTCGGCCGGGTCGGTGACGTGCTCGACATGGCCGTCGGGGATCTCGTCCCGTCCGAACCGGTAGCCCTGCTCGTACTGCTCCACGTCGCTCGGTTCGTCCGAGCAGCCGGCGAGCAGCACCAGCAGGGCGGCGGTGAGCACGGCCCGCCCGGCGGCGCGGCTCACGCCGGGGGCAGGATCCGCC
Source organism: uncultured Actinomycetota bacterium (assembly GCA_963836215.1). Lineage (GTDB taxonomy): Bacteria > Actinomycetota > Actinomycetes > Streptomycetales > Streptomycetaceae > Streptomyces. Next base: position 460,881 of record CAWIIU010000004.1, on the reverse strand, counting down.
CGCTGACCTCGCCGAGCCCGATGCGTACGCCGTCGGGTCCGGGAGCCCAGGCGGTCATGGTCACCACGTCGCCGTCCTCCAGGAAGGTCCGCTTGCCCTCGGGGAGCTCGATCGGGTCACGGCCGTTCCAGGTCAGCTCCAGCAGGGAGCCGCGCTGGTGCGGCTCGGGACCGCTGACGGTGCCGGAGCCGTAGAGGTCGCCGGTGCGCAGGGACGCGCCGTTGACCGTCATATGGGCCAGCTGCTGGGCGGCCGTCCAGTACATGGTGGAGAACGGCGGCTCGGCGACCACGTGCCCGTTGATGGCGACGGCGATCCGCACGTCGAAGCCGCCCTTCTCCTCCTCGGCGGAGTCGTCGAGGTACGGCAGCAGGTCGAAGTCCCGCGCGGGCGGTTCGGTCCTGGCCGCGTCCAGGGCCTCCAGCGGGGTGACCCACGCGGAGACCGAGGTGGTGAAGGACTTGCCGAGGAAGGGGCCGAGCGGCACGTACTCCCACGCCTGGATGTCCCGCGCGGACCAGTCGTTGAGCAGGCACAGTCCGAAGACGTGCTCGCGGAAGTCGGAGAGCGCCACCGGGCTGCCGAGTTCGGAGGGCGCGCCGACGAGGAAGCCGACCTCGGCCTCGATGTCGAGCTTGACGGACGGACCGAAGACCGGCGCCGCGTCGGCCGGCGCCTTGCGCTGGCCCGAAGGGCGTACGACATCGGTGCCGGAGACGACGACCGTGCCGGAGCGGCCGTGGTAACCGATGGGCAGGTGCTTCCAGTTGGGGGTGAGCGCGTCACCGTCCGGGCGGAAGATCTTTCCCACGTTGGTGGCGTGGTGCTCGCTCGCGTAGAAGTCGACGTAGTCGGCGACCGCGTACGGCAGATGCATCGTCACCGTGTCGAGGGGGTGCAGCAGGGGCTCGATGTCCCGGCGGTGGCCCGGGACGGTGACCCAGGCGGTCAGCGCGCGCCGGACGTCGCGCCAGACGGTGCGCCCGGCGGCCAGCAGCGGGCCGAGGCTCGGATGCGCGAGGACTCCCGCGTAGGGCGAGCCGAGCGCCTGTGCCGCGGCACCGGCGTCCAGTACATGGTCACCGATCCGCACGCCGAGCCTGCGGCGCTCCGGCTCGTCGGCCGTGCTGAAGACGCCGTACGGGAGGTTGTGCGGGCCGAAGGGATCGCCCTCGGCCAGATCGAGCGGGCTCTGCTCGGACATCGGTGCCTGCCTCGCTTTCCACGGGTGTGCAGCACACGTTACGTGGCTGCCCACCCCCTCCGGCAGGGGTGCCGGGCGGTACCGTCGGGCAACGGAATCCGGACGTCCTCGTGGCTGATTCTGCGTGCTTCGGGAATGAGGCGGCGCAGGGCGGGGACCCCGGTGCACGGGGTGTGCCGGCCTCGCCGGAACCGGTGATCGAACCCGGCAATACGGCTCACCTGTGGTCGTAAGTGCTGATCATGAACATACCGGCGGCAGCGGGAAGGCGCCCATGGTGATCGAAAGGCGACCGGATACGCTGACTTGAGTGGATCGAGCGACACATCGACAATCCGTGTGATCGTCAGCAGACAGGAGACCCCCTCGTGAGCGTCGTCGGGCCGTTCGGGCTGAGCGTGCGGGACCAGGCTCTTGAGGCCGATGTCCAGACCGGACTGTCGGCCGTGGAGGCGGGGCTGCTCGATGCCACGAAGAGCGAAGTCCTCTTCATCACGGAGGCCGCACAGCATCTCGTACGCGCCGGGGGGAAGCGTTTCCGGCCACTTCTGGTGATGCTGGCGGCCCAGTTCGGTGACCCCCACGCCCCGGGTGTCGTGCCCTCCGCCGTCGTCGTCGAACTCACCCATCTGGCGACGCTCTACCACGACGACGTGATGGACGAGGCGGACGTGCGCCGCGGTGTGGACAGCGCCAACGCCCGCTGGGGCAACTCGGTTGCCGTCCTGACCGGCGACTTCCTGTTCGCCCGGGCCAGCCACATACTGGCCGACCTGGGTCCGGAGGCCGTGCGCATCCAGTCCGAGGCCTTCGAGCGGCTGGTCACCGGCCAGATCCTGGAGACGGCGGGCCCGCGTGACGGCCGTGACCCGGTGGAGCACTACCTCGACGTCATCGGCGGCAAGACGGGCTCGCTGATCGCGGTCTCGGGCCGGTTCGGCGCGATGATGTCCGGCGCGGACGAGGGTGTCGTGGACATCCTGACCCAGTACTGCGAGCGGCTCGGCGTCGCCTTCCAGCTCGCCGACGACGTCCTCGACATCGCCAGCGACTCGCACGAGTCGGGCAAGACGCCGGGCACGGACCTGCGCGAGGGCATCCCCACGCTGCCGGTACTGCATCTGCGGGCCCAGGCGGAGGCGCACCAGCGCCCCGGCGACCTGGAGCTCGTCGCCCTGCTCGAGGGCGACCTGTCGGACGACGAGCGGCATGCCGAGGCACTGCGCAGGCTGCGCGTGCACCCGGCGCTGGAGCAGGCCCGGCGCGACACCGTGCGGTACGCCGAGGAGGCGCGGGCGATGCTGGCGCCGCTGCCGGAGTGCTACGCGAAGGCGGCGCTCGAAGAGCTCTGCGACGCGGTGGTCCACCGCGCGGGCTGACCTTTCGTCAAACCTGTGGAACCCGGGCTGACCTGCCCGGATGTCGGGCCGTGTGCCGGCTGGGGAGACCCGCCGCACCGGCCCGTTCGCCTGTAGTTCGCCTCACTTACACCTTGCGTCCCACTGGTCGCAGAGCCTTTGGGGATCTGTGATGCAGGTCACATTGTTGGATTGAGTCTAACCTCGGATCCACTCCGTACTCCTGCCCAGAAGCTGACGCACGGGGCGTCAGCATCAGTACGGGGAGATTCACTGATGAAGCACACCAAGACCATCCTTGTCGGCACCACCGCGGTCGCCGCAGTGGCCGGCGTCGCGTTAGCCGTCCTCCCGGCCTTCGCCTCCGACGGCAACGGCTCCGCACGGCCCGCCGGCACCGGGGGAAGCGGGGCGGCCGTGGGTGTTCAGAGCGGCGGCGCGGGCGGTTCGGCCGACGGAGCGTCCGTCTTCGTGTCGAGCCTGAACGGTGCCAACGAGGTTCCGGTGCAGGGAGGGCCCGCCTTCGGTGACCGCGACGGCGCGGCGCTCCAGTTCGTGAAGGTCCAGGGGGACAAGGTGTCGGTCGCGGTGAAGTTCCGCGGCACCGACAAGCCGACCGCTCTCCACATCCACCAGGGTGCGAAGGGCACGAATGGAGGAATCAAGATCGACTTCACCGGGCTGCTCGGCAAGGGCAGCACCAAGGCCGACGGCTGGACGGGCGCGGTCGCCGGGTCCGTCACGGTCAAGGACAAGGCCGTGCTCGACGCCTTCAAGGCCGATCCGAACGGGCACTACGCCAATCTGCACACCGCCGAGTTCCCGGGCGGTGCCGTGCGCGGCCAGTTCCACCAGGTGACCAGCCCCGCCCGGTTCGACAAGGCGCTCGCCTTCCAGGCGTCCGTCGTCAAGGGCAAGCAGATCTACGAGTGCAAGAAGGGCACCGACGGGGCGCTGTCCTTCCAGCAGCGTGACGTGCGGGCCGTGCTCGGCGGGCGCATCGACCACTCCTTCGTCGCGCCCAACTCCGGTACGCCCCAGTGGATCGCACCCGACCACAGCGCGGTCACGGGCGCGCTGATCAGCAAGACACCGAACGGCGACAGGAACATCCCGGAGCTGGACCTGAAGGCCACCCAGTCCGGCGAGAAGCGGGGGCTGTTCGCGCACACCCAGGAGATCTTCCGGCTGAACACCGTGGGCGGCGTCGCCCCGGCCGGCAGCTGCACCCAGGGCGCGATCGTCGGTGTTCCGTACGGGGCCGACTACGTGTTCGTCCAGAAGTAGGCCCGCCCGTCCGGAAGCAGCCGCTCCCGGACGGCCCTGCGAAACAACCGGTGCACACCCCTTGCTTCACGGGCGCGGCCCTTCCCCTACTGGACGGGGGAGGTGCCGCGCCCTTGTGTCATCCCAGAGCAGTACACCGACTTGCGCCTGGGGTCTGACGCTTTGATGCGGCCGATTTGGTCAGATTGATAACACCAGGCCTGACCAACCACGGAGGTAGGGCACACCATGGCACCGAACGACAGCGCACAGACCACCGAAGAGGCCCAGGACCTCGCAGCGGGCCGCCGCAAGGCGGCGCGCTACATCGTCCCGGTCGCGGTGGCCGGAGTGGCGGCGGCGACCATCGGGCTGGTCCCGGCGCTCGCTGCCTCCGGTGACCCTGATCTGCCGAAGATCAGCGCGCAGGAACTCATCGAGAAGATCGCCGCCTCGGACACCCAGCAGCTCTCGGGCACTGTCAAGATCAACACCGACCTCGGCATCCCGTCCCTCGGGGGCCTCGGCGACTCGTTCGCGCCCAAGGGCGGCGACCGCGGCGGGGACGGCGACGGCTCGTCCGCCTCGCCCGACGGCAAGCTGATGGAGCTCGCGTCCGGCTCGCACACGCTGCGCGTGGCGGCTGACGGCCCCGACAAGCACAAGGTGTCCATCCTCGAGGACGCCGCCGAGTACAGCCTCATCCAGAACGGGGACGAGGTCTGGGCGTACGACAGCGCCACGAACGAGGCGTACCACGCCAAGGACAGCGGCAAGCGCGACGGCAAGGACCAGAAGGCGACCCCGCCGAAGGACCTGCCGTCCACGCCCAAGGAGTTCGCCCAGGAGGCGCTGAAGGCGGCCGGCGACACCACGTCGGTCACCGTCGACGGCACCGCGCAGGTGGCCGGGCGCGACGCGTACCAGCTGCTCATCAAGCCGAAGCAGAGCGGTTCGACCATCGGCTCGATCAAGGTCGCGGTGGATGCCGAGAACGGCACACCGCTGAAGTTCACGGTGAACCCGAGCAGCGGCGGCAAGGCCGCGATCGACGTCGGCTTCACCAAGGTCGACTTCTCCAAGCCGGCCGCGTCCACCTTCGACTTCAGCCCGCCCAAGGGCGCGAAGGTGACCGAGGCGGACAAGCTGGAGAAGGAGCAGGGAGCCAAGAACCACGAGGACTTCAAGGGCCTGGAGGACTTCCAGGGTCTGAATGTCATCGGCAAGGGCTGGAACGCCATCGCCAAGATCGAGACCCCGGGCGGCAAGGCCGCCGCGCCGAAGGACGGCGACGTCCCGCCGGAGGCCCAGGGCTTCCTGGACGCGCTGGGCGACCCGGTCAAGGGGGAGTTCGGCTCGGGCACGGTCTTCAAGACCCGTCTGGTCAACGCCCTGATGACGGACGACGGCACGATCTACGTCGGTGCCGTCACCAAGGACGCGCTCGTGAAGGCCGCGAACGCCGGCTAGCAGACCACGAGCAAGGACAGTCGTCGTTGCCGACCGCCCCGCCGTACGCTCCGTACGGTGGGGCGGAACGCTGAGCGAGTGAACGGGGAACCGCGATGACGGCCGTGATCGAGACGCAGGGACTCACCAAGCGCTACCGGGGCGGCCGGCCCGCCGTCGACGGGCTCGACCTCACCGTGCCCGCCGGCAGCGTCTTCGGCTTCCTCGGCCCCAACGGCTCGGGCAAGACCACCACCATCAGGATGCTGATGGGCCTCATCGAACCGACCGCCGGCCGTGCCACCGTCCTCGGTGAGGCCATGCCGCGCGGCGTGCGCACGGTGCTGCCGCACGTGGGCGCCCTCATCGAAGGGCCCGCGCTGTACGGGTTCCTGAGCGGCCGGGACAACCTCGTCCGGTACGACTCCGCCGATCAGAGCGCCGATCCGCGCACCCGCCGGACCCGCGTCGCCGCCGCGCTGGACAGGGTGGGGCTGACGGCCGCGGGCGGCAAGAAGGCCAAGGCGTACTCCCTCGGCATGAAGCAGCGCCTCGGGCTCGCGGCGGCCCTGCTCCAGCCGCGCAGACTGCTCGTCCTGGACGAGCCGACCAACGGGCTCGACCCGCAGGGCATGCGGGAGATCCGTTCCCTGGTGCGCGAGCTGGCGGCGGACGGCACCACGGTCTTTCTCTCCTCCCATCTCCTCGACGAGATCGAACAGGTCTGCTCGCACGCCGCCGTGATGGCCCAGGGCCGGCTGCTCACCCAGGGCCCCGTCGCCGACCTCGCCGCCGGGACGCGCGGCCGGCTGGCGGTCACCACCCCCGACACCGGGGACGCGGCCCGGCTGCTCAAGGAGCTCGGGATCGCCGGGCTGAGCGTCGAGGAGGACCGGGTGACGGGCGATCCGCCCGGCCCGGAGACGGAACTGGCCGAGCTCAACGCCGCGCTCGTGAAGGGCGGGGTACGGGTGCGGGGGTTCGGCATCGAGCGCGCCTCGCTCGAAGACGCGTTCGTCGCGCTGACCGGAGAGGGATTCGATGTCGCCGACTGAGGTCATCGGGACACAGGCGGCGGCCGACGTGGGCCGTGCCCCCCGGCCGCTGTGGACGCTCGGGCTGTTCCGCTCGGAGCTGGTCACCACCCTGCGCCGCTGGCGGACCCTCGCCCTGCTGGGGGTGCTGGCCGCCGTACCGGTGCTCATCGGCATCGCCGTGAAGATCGAGACGAGCGGCGGCGGTCAGGCCGGCGGCGGTCGTGGCGAAGGCCCCGCCTTCATCGCCCAGATCACCAACAACGGCCTGTTCCTGGTCTTCGCCGCGCTTGCCGCCACCCTGCCGGTCTTCCTGCCGATGGCGATCGGCGTGGTCGCGGGCGACGCGATCGCGGGCGAGGCCAGTGCCGGCACCCTGCGCTATCTGCTGGTCGCCCCGGCCGGCCGGGCCAGGCTGCTGCTGGCCAAGTACGCGACCGCCCTCACGTTCTGCCTCGTCGCGACCCTGGTCGTGGCGGCATCCGCGCTCCTTGTCGGAGCGGTGCTCTTCCCGCTCGGCGAGGTCACGACGATCTCCGGCACCACCGTCTCGTTCGGCGAGGGGCTGGCGCGGGCCGGACTGATCGCGGTCGTCGTCGCGGCCTCGCTGGCCGGGATCGCGGCCCTCGGCCTGTTCGTCTCCACGCTCGCGAGCAGCGGCATCGCGGCGATGGCCACGACCGTCGGCCTGCTGATCACCGTGCAGATCCTGGACACGATCCCGCAGCTCAGCGGAATCCACCCGTACCTCTTCCCGCACTACTGGCTGTCCTTCTCGGACCTGCTGCGGGAGCCGGTCTACTGGGACGAGGTGCAGAAGAACCTCGGCCTGCAGGCGGCGTACGCGGCGGTCTTCGGCTCGGCGGCCTGGGCGCGGTTCACGGCCAAGGACATCACCGCGTAGAAGCTGCCGCCGGACGTGACTGCATGCGTGTGCGCAGGCGCACACGCATGCAGTCGGTGGGGGGTGGCGGTCTGTGGGTCAGTAGGTCAGCTTCCAGCTGTTGATGTAGCCCGTGTCCTGGGCGGCCACGTCCTGGACCTTCAGCTTCCAGGCGCCGTTCGCCGGCTCGCTGGAGGCGTTCACGGTGTACGTGGCGATGACGTTGTCGGCCGAGTCGTTGCCGCTGGAGTTCTTCAGCCGGTAGGTGCTCCCGTCGGGTGCCACCAGGTCGACGACCAGGTCGCCGCGCCAGGTGTGCCGGATGTCCACGCCGACCGAGAGCGCGGCCGGGGCGTTTCCGGTGCGGCCCGCGACCGTGACGGTGGAGGTGACGGCTGCGCCGTTGTCCGGGATCGCGACGTCGTCGGTGTTCTCGTAGACCCCGGTCGGCGGAACGGTCGTCCCGGTGCCGAGAGTCCAGATGGCGTGGGCGATCGCGTCGCTGTTGCGGTCCAGCGCGGTGTCGTTGATGTTCGACGTCGTGTCGCAGGACGAGTGGTAGCAGCGGTCGAAGGCCTGGCCGGCCGTGCCGCCCCACTTCTGCGCCTGCGCGCTGGTCTTCGTACGTCCGGCGCCCGTGAACAGACCGCCGACCGGGATGCCGACGTTCTTGAACGAGGCGTGGTCGGAGCGGCCGTCGCCCTCCGTCTCGATCTCGGTGCCGACGCCGAGGCCGGCGAAGTAGTCCTTGAGGACCTTCTCCATCGCCGGGTCGTCGTCGTAGACGAAGTAGCCGGGGTTGGGGGAGCCGATCATGTCGAAGTTCAGATAGCCCGAGACCTTCGAACGCTCCGCCGACGGAAGGTTGTTGACGTAGTACTTCGACCCGACGAGGCCGAGCTCCTCGGCACCCCACCAGGCGAACCGCAGGTGCTTCGTGGGCTGCAGCTGGGCGCGGGAGACGGCGAGCGCCGTTTCGAGCACACCGGCGGAGCCGGAGCCGTTGTCGTTGATACCGGCGCCCGAGGTGACGGAGTCGAGGTGCGCGCCCGCCATCAGGACCTGATTGGCGTCGCCGCCCGGCCAGTCGGCGATGAGGTTGTAGCCGGTGGCGCCGCTGGAGGTGAACTGCTGGAGGGTCGTGGTGAACCCGGCCGCGTCCAGCTTGGCCTTCACATAGTCGATGGACGCCTTGTAGCCGGGCCGGCCGTGGGCGCGGTTGCCGCTGTTGGCGGTGGCGATCGACTGGAGCTGCGAGAGGTGTGCCTTGACGTTGGCGAGAGGTATGTCGGGGGCGGCCAGTGCGGGCGCCGGGGCAGCCTTCGCGGCCGGTGTCGCCGTCGCCGCGGGAGCGGCGGTGGCGAGCAGACCGGCCAGGGCTATCGCGGCAGCCGCGGCCGTGCGTCTGGGAACGGAGAGCGTCATGTGGGGGCTCCGGATTCCGTACGGGGACAGGACGGAACGTGCGAGACGCCCCGGAACGACTCATTCCAGGGCGTTGGAGCAGTGGCGCCGATCACGAGGCGGGCGGTGTGCGCCCGGTGGTGGAGGTGCGGTACGGGTGGCGCGGTACGTGTGCTGAGAGTTCAGCGAGAGTTTGACCAACCGTCAAGGGCGGAAATCGGTCAGCGGCGTTCGCATATAGGACCAGAAGCAACACAACCGTGCACGAGGGGTGCGGCTTGTCCGTCCGGGCCGCACGCTGTGAACGGGAGGAGGTTGCATGGAACCGAATCCGTTTCGCATCCTCGACGCCGTCATCCGCCACCTCCTGCCCATCGGCGTGATGGCGATGCTGCTCGTCATCGCCGCCATGGCCCTCCTGGTCGGCGCGGTCGCGCTGCTGACCCGGCGCACGCGCCGCCGGTACACGGCCGCGGAGGAGGAGGGGCGCGGGCTCGCGTTCTTCACCTGGAGGGACGCGGAGTAGCGGCCCACGTGCAGCTCCGGACGGATCCGCTTGTTCGCCGTCCTGCCCTCCGGTACGCGCGGGTCGGTGTCCTCGTCCGGATGCCGGACGGCGGCGTGATCCCGCCAGGCGTCCCGGCCGTGCACTGGACCGGCAGCTGTCCGGATCCGCGCCGTGCCGACGTGACGTCGACGGGAGCCTGTGGGCCGCCGACCCCGAGGAGTCGAGCCCGGGACAGGGCCCCGAGGTCCGGGCCCCTTCCCCTGCGCGAGGGGGCGTGCAGGGTCGTCCCCGCAGGGGATCGGCGGCGGATCCGGGGTGACGTCGACAGGGCCCTGTGGGCCGCCGACCCCGAGGAGTCGAGCCCGGAGGGCCCCGGGACCCGCACTGGACAGGGCCCCGAGGTCCGGGCCCCTTCCCCTGCGCGAGGGGGCGTGCAGGGTCGTCCCCGCAGGGGATCGGCGGCGGATCCGGGGTGACGTCGACAGGGCCCTGTGGGCCGCCGACCCCGAGGAGTCGAGCCCGGAGGGCCCCCGGGACCCGCACGGGACAAGACCCCGCGGCCCAAGACCCGGACCCGCCACAGAACAAGCCCCCGCCCAAGAGCCGGACCCGCCAAGGCCAAAGGCTCGAGAACCTCAGGGCGTCCGCGTCACTGCAGGCGCCTCGGCCGGCGGGGCCTGGGACAGCCGCAGCGCCGCGGACCTGGCCGCCGACCTCGTGCGGTGGGACGCCCGCAGCGCGTCCCACGTCAGGCAGGTCAGCGCCAGCCACACCAGCGCGAACCCCGCCCACCTCTCCGCCGGCATCGCCTCGTGGAAGTACAGGACCCCCAGCAGGAACTGGAACACCGGCGCCAGGTACTGCAGCAGCCCCAGCGTCGACAGCGGCACCCGGATCGCCGCGGCACCGAAGCAGATCAGCGGCACCGCCGTCACCACACCCGTCGCCGCGAGCAGCGCCGCCTGACCGACCCCGTGCGACCCGAAGGTCGCAGCCCCGTCCGCGCCCAGCCACAGCAGAAACCCGAGCGCCGGCAGGAACTGGATCGCGGTCTCCGCCGCCAGCGACTCGAGCCCGCCGATGTTGATCTTCTTCTTCGCCAGTCCGTACGTCGCGAACGAGAACGCCAGCGTGAGCGAGATCCACGGCGGCTGCCCGTAGCCGATGGCCAGCACCAGAACCGCGGCGAAACCGGTGCCGACGGCCACCCATTGGGCGGGCCGCAGCCGCTCCTTGAGGAGCAGGACGCCCATCGCGATGGTGACCAGGGGGTTGATGAAGTAGCCGAGGGACGCCTCGACGACATGGCCGGAGTTCACGGCCCAGATGTAGACGCCCCAGTTGACAGTGATGACCGCGGAGGCGACCGTGATCAGCCCGAGCTTGCGGGGGCTGCGTATCAGCTCACGTATCCAGCCCCAGCGCTTCAGTACCAGCAGCACCACGGCCACGAGCACCAGGGACCAGACCATCCGGTGGGCGAGGATCTCCGCCGCGCCCGCCGGCTTCAGCAGGGGCCAGAAGAGCGGGACCAGACCCCACATTCCGTAGGCGCCGATCCCGTACAGCAGGCCTGCTCGCTGTTCGCCGTCCGACTTCACTGACCCTCCCGCCCTGCGCGCGTCATCTTGTCGAAAGGTACGCGCCACAGGGCCGGGCTGTCATGTCCGTATCGGCATACGGTCATGACGGATTCTGGCGTCGGCCGTGCCGTGTCAGCGCGTTGCCAGCGCCACCCTGACCGACTCCGCCAGCGGGGTCGTGGCGCGTCCGGCCAGTCGGCCAAGGTCGCCGCTCGTGCCGGCCAACAGCCCCCGCCCCACGGCCGCGTCGACATCGACGAAGACCTCGGCGAGCGGCGCCGGCAACCCAGCACCGGTCAGGATCTCCAGATGCGCGGCGGCCGGGACATCGTTGTGGACGATGGTGCGACCGGTCTGCGAGGACAGTTCCGCCGCGTACTCGGCGAAGGACCAGGCGACGTCCCCGCTCAGTTCGTAGGCCTGCCCGAGGTGACCTTCACCGGTCAGAACGGCGGCCGCCGCGGCGGCGTAGTCGGCGCGCGAGGCCGAGGCGACCCGCCCCGCACCGGCGCTCGCGACGACGGCGCCGTGCTCGAGAACGGGCGCCAGGTGCTCGGTGTAGTTCTCGGTGTACCAGCCGTTGCGCAGGAAGGTGTACGGCAGCCCGGAGTCGCGGATCAGCTGCTCGGTGACCTGGTGCTCGGCGGCCAGCTGGAAGTCGGCGGCGGGCCCGCCGAGCACGGAGGTGTACGCGAGCTGCGCGACGCCCGCCGCCTTCGCCGCGTCGATCACGGCGGTGTGCTGCGGCACGCGCTTGCCGATCTCGCTGCCGGAGATCAGCAGCACCCGGTCGGCCTTGCGGAAGGCGCCGTCCAGCGTCGCGGTCTCGTCGTAGTCGGCGATCCGCAGCCCGACACCGCGCGCCGCGAGCCCCGCGGCCTTCTCCTTGTCGCGTACGACGGCCACGACCTGTTCGGCGGTGACCTTCGCCAGCAGTTCGTCGATGACGAGCGTGCCCAGCGAACCGGTGGCCCCGGTGACGACGATGCTCATGTGGTGCTCCATTCGTGAGGACTCAGCGGGTCGGGAGGACCCGTGAGCCACTCACCCTAGGAACAGCGCTAACTTATGGAAAGTACCCACTTTGAAGTAAGGTACTGGCATGGAAGTGAGCTGGAATCCTGATGTGAACGACCGGATGTGCCCGTCCCGAGTCGTCCTCGAGCACGTCACGAGCCGCTGGGGCGTGCTCGTCCTCGCCGCGCTGCTGGAGCGTTCGTACCGTTTCAGCGAGCTGCGCAGGACGGTCGGCGGTGTGAGCGAGAAGATGCTGGCGCAGACGTTGCAGACCCTGGAGCGCGACGGCTTCGTGCACCGGGACGCCAAGCCCGTGATCCCGCCGCGCGTGGACTACTCGCTGACCCCGCTCGGCAAGGAGGCCGCCGACCAGGTGTGGGCGCTGGCCCGCTGGGCGGAGGGCAGTCTCGGCGAGGTGGAGCGGGCACGCCTCGCGTACGACGCGGAGAAGACGGCGGCCGGGCAGCCCGTCCGGGCATAGGCGAAGGCCAGGAGCGCGGGCTCCTGGCCTTCGGTGCGACCGACGACGGCGTCAGCCGACGACGGTCCAGGTGTCCTTGCCCGCGAGCAGCGCGGCCAGGTCGCCCTTGCCGTCCCTCTCGATGGCGGTGTCCAGCTGGTCGGACATCAGCGTGTCGTACACGGGACGCTCCACACTGCGCAGCACGCCGATGGGCGTGTGGTGCAGGGTGTCCGGGTCGGCGAGGCGCGAGAGCGCGAACGCGGTGGTCGGGCTGGCGCTGTGCGCGTCGTGGACGAGGATCTGCGCTTCGTTCTCTGCGGTCACCTGCACCACCTTGAGATCGCCGGTCGCCTGGTCGCGTACGACGCCCTTGCAGCCGTCGGTGCCGAAGCGGATCGGCTGCCCGTGCTCGAGGCGGATGACCGCCTCCTGGGCCTGCTGCTTGTCCTTCAGCACCTCGAAGGCGCCGTCGTTGAAGATGTTGCAGTTCTGGTAGATCTCCACCAGTGCCGTGCCCTGGTGGTCGGCGGCCTGGCGCAGCACCTCGGTGAGGTGCTTGCGGTCGGAGTCGACCGTGCGGGCCACGAAGGAGGCCTCCGCGCCGATCGCCAGCGACACCGGGTTGAAGGGCGCGTCCAGGGAGCCCATCGGCGTCGACTTGGTGATCTTGCCGATCTCGGACGTGGGGCTGTACTGGCCCTTGGTGAGCCCGTAGATCCGGTTGTTGAACAGCAGGATCTTCAGGTTCACATTGCGGCGCAGCGCGTGGATCAGGTGGTTTCCGCCGATGGAGAGGGCGTCGCCGTCGCCGGTGACGACCCAGACCGACAGATCCCGTCGTGAGGACGCGAGCCCGGTGGCGATCGCGGGCGCGCGGCCGTGGATGGAGTGCATCCCGTAGGTGTTCATGTAGTACGGGAAGCGGGAGGAGCAGCCGATGCCGGAGACGAAGACGATGTTCTCCTTCGCCAGGCCGAGTTCCGGCATGAAGCCCTGCACGGCCGCGAGGATCGCGTAGTCACCGCAGCCGGGGCACCAGCGCACTTCCTGGTCGGACTTGAAGTCCTTCATGGACTGCTTGGCCTCGGCCTTGGGCACCAGGGACAACACGCCGGACACCGTCTCAGTCATTGATGGCCTCCTTGAGAGCCGTGGCGAGCTGCTCGGCCTTGAACGGCATGCCGTTGACCTGGTTGTAACTGCGCGCGTCGACCAGGTACTTCGCCCGGATCAGGGTGGCGAGCTGGCCGAGGTTCATCTCCGGTACCACTACCTTGTCGTAACGCCCGAGCACCTCCCCGAGATTCCCCGGGAAGGGGTTGAGGTGGCGCAGATGGGCCTGTGCGATGGGCACGCCCGCGGCCCGCAGCCGGCGTACGGCCGCGGTGATCGGTCCGTACGTCGAGCCCCACCCCAGCACCAGCGTGGAGGCGCCGTGCGGATCGTCGACCTCGACGTCGGGCACCTCGATGCCGTCGATCTTGGCCTGCCGGACGCGGACCATGAAGTCGTGGTTGGCGGGGTCGTAGGAGATGTTGCCGGTGCCGTCCTGCTTCTCGATGCCGCCGATCCGGTGCTCGAGTCCCGGCGTCCCCGGAACCGCCCAGGGACGCGCCAGGGTCTGCGGATCACGCTTGTACGGCCAGAACACCTCCGTACCGTCGGCCAGCTCGTGGTTCGGGCCGGTGGTGAACTGCACCCGCAGATCGGGGAGTTCGTCGATCTCCGGGATGCGCCAGGGCTCCGAGCCGTTGGCCAGGTAGCCGTCGCTCAACAGGAAGACGGGGGTGCGGTAGGCGAGGGCGATCCGTGCCGCGTCGATGGCGGCGTCGAAGCAGTCCGCCGGGGTCCGAGGAGCGACGATGGGCACCGGCGCCTCGCCGTTGCGCCCGTACATCGCCTGCAGCAGATCGGCCTGCTCCGTCTTGGTGGGAAGGCCGGTCGACGGCCCGCCGCGCTGGATGTCCACGATCAGCAGCGGCAGTTCCAGCGAGACCGCGAGGCCGATGGTCTCCGACTTGAGGGCCACCCCCGGGCCGGAGGTGGTGGTGACGGCGAGCGCACCGCCGAAGGCCGCGCCCAGAGCCGCGCCGATGCCGGCGATCTCGTCCTCGGCCTGGAAGGTCCGTACGCCGAAGTTCTTGTGCCGGGACAGCTCGTGCAGGATGTCGGAGGCCGGGGTGATGGGATACGAGCCCAGGTAGAGCGGCAGATCGGCCTGCTTGCTCGCGGCGATCAGCCCGTACGACAGGGCCAGGTTCCCCGAGATGTTGCGGTAGGTGCCGGTGGGGAACGCGGTGCTCGCCGGGGCGACCTCGTAGGAGACGGCGAAGTCCTCGGTCGTCTCGCCGAAATTCCACCCGGCCCGGAAGGCCGCGATGTTCGCCTCGGCGATCTGCGGCTTCTTGGCGAACTTGGTCCGCAGGAAGGTCTCGGTTCCCTCGGTCGGACGGTGGTACATCCAGGACAGCAGCCCCAGGGCGAACATGTTCTTCGAGCGCTCGGCCTCCTTGCGGGAGAGCCCGTACTCCTTGAGCGCCTCGATGGTCAGCGTCGTCAGGGGCACCGGGTGGACGTGGTAGGCGTCCAGCGAGCCGTCCTCCAGCGGGGAGGTGTCGTACCCCACCTTGGCCATGGCCCGCTTGGCGAACTCGTCCGTGTTGACGATGATCTCGCCGCCGCGCGGCACGTCGGCGATGTTCGCCCTGAGGGCGGCCGGGTTCATGGCGACCAGCACGGTCGGCGCGTCGCCCGGGGTCAGGATGTCGTGGTCGGCGAAGTGCAGCTGGAAGCTGGAGACGCCCGGAAGCGTTCCGGCAGGGGCCCGGATCTCGGCGGGGAAGTTCGGCAGCGTGGAGAGGTCGTTCCCGAACGTCGCCGTCTCCGAGGTGAACCGGTCACCCGTGAGTTGCATGCCGTCGCCGGAGTCACCCGCGAAGCGGATGATCACCCGGTCCAGTCGGCGGACTTCCTTCTCGGCGGGCTTCCGCTGCCCGCCGACCAATGCCTCATCGGCCTCGTCGGCATCACCGGCGCGCTCGGCTGGGCTACTGACCTGGCTGGTCACTGAACTGGACCTCCCTCGAGGCGGCTGCTCGGGCCCGGCCGGCCCACCGGCCGTCCCATTTGCCACCCTACGTCGGTAAGGGTGGCCTTCCCTGGACCGTTCATATCCTGGACGTCGTTTTGGTACGCCCTGATGTCCTGGTCTGCCATGATTCGTCCGCCCCCTGGGTCCTACCGGTAAGACGCTCCCTGCTCATTCTTTGGTTCTAGGACTGCCGTCCCGCTCAATACCTGACAGAGTGTCAGCTGATCACGAGTTCAGATAGGTCAACACCGCCAGTACACGCCGGTGATCCCCGTCGCTGGGGGAAAGCCCGAGCTTCTGGAAAATGTTGCTCACATGCTTCTCGACCGCGCCGTCGCTCACCACCAATTGCTTGGCGATCGCCGAGTTCGTCCGGCCCTCGGCCATCAGACCGAGGACCTCCCGCTCGCGGGGCGTGAGGCCGGCCAGGACGTCCTGCTTACGGCTGCGGCCCAGCAGCTGGGCCACGACCTCGGGGTCCAGCGCGGTACCGCCCCGGGCCACCCGCACCACGGCATCGACGAACTCGCGCACTTCGGCTACCCGGTCCTTGAGCAGATAGCCCACACCGCGGCTGCTGCCCGCCAGCAACTCGGTCGCGTACTGCTCCTCGACGTACTGCGACAGGACAAGCACCCCGATCCCGGGGTGGTCCTTCCGCAGCCGCACCGCGGCCCGGACGCCCTCGTCCGTATGGGTGGGCGGCATCCGCACGTCGGCGACCACCACGTCCGGCAGCTGCTCCTGCGCCGCCAGGTCCCCGACCGTCTTGATCAGTGCCTCCGCGTCTCCCACCCCGGCGACGACGTCGTGTCCGCGGTCGGTCAGCAGCCGGGTCAGGCCCTCCCGAAGCAGCACTGAATCCTCGGCGATGACGACCCGCACTCTGTCCTCCACTGCCCTGAAGCCCCCATGTTCATCTGCTTGCGCCCCTGTGTCCCCGCTGGCATCAGCATCCCAGCAATGGCGCCGAACCGCGGGCAGGCTGCAGGAATAGACGAGAAAGGGGGCCGGAGCGTTGAGCGCGAGGGATCGCCTGATCCGGCACTCTGTGCGCGGGCGCGGAGCGCCGTGCGCGGGTGCACACGGCGGCTCGCGGCGCTGCGGTGGGCCCGGGCGGGGCCCTGGGTGCGCGGCGGGTCAGCCGCGCCAGGGCAGCTCGGCCGTCACCGTGGTCGGACCGCCGGGCGGCGAGTCCAGGGCGAGGATGCCGTCCACCGCGTCCAGCCGCTCGGCCAGGCCCGCGAGACCGCTGCCCCCACCGAGCTCGGCGCCGCCCCGGCCGTCATCGGTGACCTGCAGCATCAGCCGGTCGTCGGTGCGCCAGACGTCCACCGACGCCCGACGGGCCTGCGCGTGCTTGCTCACGTTCTGCAGCAGCTCGGAGACGGTGAAGTACGCGATGCCCTCGATGGCGGGAGCAGGGCGGGACGCCAGGTCCACGTCGACGGCCACCGGGACCGTGCAGCGGGAGGCGACCGAGGACAGGGCCGCGTCCAGCCCGCGGTCGGTCAGCACGGCCGGGTGGATGCCGCGCGCCAGGTCGCGCAGCTCCTGCAGCGCCACCTTCACCTCACCGTGCGCCTCGTCCACCATGCGGGCGGCGGCCTCCGGGTCCTCGGTCAGCTTCTCCTTCGCCAGTCCCAGGTCCATGGCGAGCGTGACCAGGCGGGCCTGCGCGCCGTCGTGCAGATCGCGCTCGATACGCCGCAGATCCGCGGCCGCCGTGTCGACGACCACGCCGCGGTCCGACTCCAGCTCGACGACGCGGGTGGCCAGGGAGGACGGCCCCAGAAGCGCGGTGACCATCACGCGGTCGCCGTACGCGAGGCCGCGGATCAGCCACGGCGTCACCAGGACGACGGCCAGGCCCGCCACGGAGGTGACGCCGATCTCGAAGGGGGTGTCCAGGTAGAGCTGGTTGCCGGCGGCGTCGCCGTAGAGCGCGATACCGGGCTCGTCGAGGAACCTGGGGAACGTCCACCGCCACAGCGGGTACAGCAGCAGCGACCAGCCGGTGACCCAGAAGGTGAGAGCGATGCAGAACGCCGTCACCGCCCACGGGAAGTGCACCAGCGCGTAGATCAGATGCCGCCAGGACGTGCCGCTCTTGAGGACCGCGGCGACCCAGGACATCAGCCCGTTGGTCCGGGGCCGCAACGGCTCGGGGTTGTCCACGTCGAGACGGAGCAGGCCGCGGGCGCGGCTGCGCTCCAGCGCGCCGAAGGCCCGGCAGCCCGCGAGACCGGCGGCCAGGACCGGGATGCCGAGGAAGGTGATCAGCAGACCCGCGCCGAGCGAGACGGCTGTCACGGCGAAGGTGAAGAAGATGATGCTGATCGGCAGGCTCAGCATCAGATAGCCGAACTCGCGCCAGGTGCGGCCCTCGAGCGGTGCGCGCACGACCGCGGGGAGGATGTGGTCCCGGGTGTCGTGCCGGTCGGCTCGCTCCGGTCGGTAGTCCGTGGCCATGGGCGTCGTCCGTTCTGCGCTGCGGGCTGTCATGACTCAAGACTGCTGTGGCGGCGGAGCCGGCACCATGAGGGCGGTCGCCCTCTTGGGGCGGGGGTTTTCCCCACCCTCGGAGGTGTCGACGAGGGCTCGGGCGCTCGGGTTAGGGCGCTGGTGATCGCGGGTGCGGTCAGCGCCCGGTCGCGCGGTTGCGCCAGGGCACTTCCACCGTGACCGTCGTCGGACCGCCCTCCGGCGAGTCCAGGGCGAACAGCCCGTCCACCGCGCCCAGCCGCTCGGCGAGCCCCGCCATACCGGTGCCCCCGTCGAGACGCGCGCCGCCCTTGCCGTCGTCGACGACCTGGATCAGCAGCCGGTCACCGCTGCGCCACACGTCCACCGTGACGCTCTTGGCCTGTGCGTGCTTGCTGACGTTCTGCAGCAGCTCGGAGACGGTGAAGTACGCGATGCCCTCGATCGCCTCCGCCGGCCGCTCCCCGAGATCCACGGTCACCTTCACCGGGGCCGTGCAGCGGGTGGCGACGGAGGAGAGGGCGGCGTCGAGTCCACGGTCGGTCAGCACGGCCGGATGGATGCCGCGTGCCAGGTCACGCAGCTCCTGCAGCGCGAGCTTCACCTCGCCGTGCGCCTCGTCGACCATGGCCGCCGCCGCGACCGTGTCCAGCGCCTCTCCGCTCAGCTTCTCCTTGGCGAGCCCGAGACCCATGGCGAGCGCGACCAGCCGGGCCTGCGCGCCGTCGTGCAGATCGCGTTCGATGCGCCGAAGGTCCGCGGCCGCCGTGTCGGCGACTACACCGCGGTCCGACTCCAACTCGGCGATGCGCCGCTCGAGTTCGTCGGACGGCGACAGCAGCCCCCGCACCATCGCCCGGTCGGCGTTGGCCAGCCCGCGCACGACGAACGGCAGTACCGGCCACAGCACGAACAGGCCGACCAGGGTGACCGTGAAGGTCAGCACTCCCCAGGGCAGCCGGATGAAGCAGTACAGCACCGTCCGCCAGGCGACCGGGTCCTTCAGGGCGGTCCACAGCCAGGGCAGGAAACCCCCTTGGTGCCCACGTGATCCCCACAGCGGGCTCGGCTCCTCGACCCTGACGCCGAGCGCGGCCCGGGCCCTGGCCCGTTCCGCCCGGCCGAGCAGGCGCGCCCCGGTCAGCCCGACGGCGAGGAGCGGCAGACCGACGACCGTCACCGACATCCCCGCACCGACGGAGATCATGAACGTCACGTAGAGGAAACCGACCAGCGCCACCGGCAGATTGCCGAGGAGATGCGCAATCTCCTTCCAGGTGTGACGGTCGTAGGCGAGACGGGCGGGTGGCGGCCGGTCGGGGTCGGGGGCGGTGAGGCTCACGGTCATACCGGCCAGCCTGCCGGGCCGCGTCGCCGCGCGCCATGGGGTTCATGGGTGGGATGAAGTAGGGATAACCCCACCTGATGCGTGACGCGACTGCTTACGGTCCCTTTAGCAGGGCCTAGACTCCCGTTGCGTACAGATCGTCGGACAGATCGCAGACGAGCTCAGGGAGCGAGGGGCGGACGTGCCGGAACCGACCGTGGTCGTGCTCGCGGCGGACTATTTCGAGACCTACTCCGTCGTCGGGCTGCTCGCGGCGATCGGCATGCTGTTCGTCGCCGTGGCCTTCGGCGCCGGCCGGCTGTTGCGGCCCGTGGTGCCCACGCCGGAGAAGCTGCTCACCTACGAGTGCGGTGTGGACCCGGTCGGCGAGGGCTGGGCGCACACGCAGGTCCGCTATTACGTGTACGCCTTCCTCTACGTGATCTTCGCGGTCGACTCGATCTTCCTCTTCCCCTGGGCCACGATCTTCGCCGCGCCGGGATACGGCGCGACGACGCTCGTGGAGATGTTCATCTTCCTCGGCTTCCTCGCCGTGGGACTGCTCTACGCATGGAAGAAGGGCGTCCTGACATGGACGTGACCCCTGAACTCCTCCCGGAGCCGCGCCGGCTGGGGGCCCTTGCGCGCCTTGCCCCCGAGCCCATGAAGGTGGTCCTCAACTGGGGCCGCCGCTACAGCCTCTGGGTCTTCAACTTCGGCCTCGCCTGCTGCGCGATCGAGTTCATCGCCGCGTCGATGGCCCGGCACGACTTCATCCGGCTCGGCGTGATCCCCTTCGCGCCCGGCCCGCGCCAGGCGGACCTGATGGTCGTCTCGGGCACGGTCACCGACAAGATGGCGCCCGCGGTCAAGCGGCTCTACGAGCAGATGCCCGAGCCCAAGTACGTCATCTCCTTCGGCGCCTGCTCCAACTGCGGCGGCCCGTACTGGGACTCCTACTCCGTCACCAAGGGCGTCGACCAGATCATTCCCGTCGACGTCTATGTCCCCGGCTGCCCGCCGCGTCCGGAGGCTCTGCTCCAGGGCATCCTCAAACTCCAGGAGAAGATCGCTCGCGAGTCGCTCGGCGAGCGCTACGCGACGCGTCCTTCCGCCGGTGAGCTGAGCAGCGGCCTGGTGACCCCGCCGCCCGCGCCGGGAGGCGAGCGGTGAGCGCCTACGACCGTCTTCCCGACGCCGTCACGGAGATCTTCGGCGCGGAGGCCACCGCCGAGCTGTCGTACGAACTCCTCACGGTCGACGTGGCCGCCGGCTCCTGGACCGCCTCGCTCGAGACCGCCCGCGACGCGCTGAAGTGCACCTACTTCGACTGGCTGAGCGCGGTCGACGAACCGGGCACCGGGTTCCGCGTCTGCGCCCATGTCGTCTCGCTGGAGGACCGCCGGGTCCGCCGGCTGCTGCTGCGTACGACGGTGCCGCACGAGGCTCCCGTTCTCGCGTCCGCCGTGGAGGTCTTCGCCGGCGCGGCCTGGCACGAGCGCGAGACCCACGAGATGTTCGGCGTCGTCTTCACCGGCCACCCGCACCTCGTCCCGCTGCTGCTCCCGGAGAACTTCGAAGGCCATCCGCTCCGCAAGGACTTCGTCCTCGCGGCCCGGGTCGCGAAGGCATGGCCCGGCGCGAAGGAGCCGGGGGAGTCGGAACACGGCGGCCCCAAGCGCCGCCAGATGCTGCCGCCGGGCGTACCGGACCCGAACGACTGGGGCCCGCTCAAGGGCCAGCTCCCTCCTGCCCCGACCCGCCAGGCCCGCACCGCGCGGGCAGTGGCCACCACGGGCGCCGCCACCGACCGCCCGCCGCGCAGGACACGCACGGCGGGGGAGGGCTCGGCGAGCCAGGCCGCTCCCGACACGACAGCCGCGGACGCCGCGCAGACGGCTGCCGAGGCTCCGGGTGCACGTCCCGTGCGGCGGTCGCGCAGCGCGAGCGAGCGTTCCGCGAGCCAGGCCGCTCCGGAGCCGGTAGCCGCGGACGAGGCGGCGCAGGCAGCGCCTCCCGCGCGGCGGTCGCGCAGCGTGAGTGAGGGTTCCGCGAGCCAGGCCGCTCCGAAGACGTCGGCCCCGGACGAGGCCGCGCAGGCGGCGCCCGCACCCGCGGCGGAGCCACCGGCCACCCCCAAGACCCCGCCCACCCGCAGCTCCGACGCCCCGTGGCACCACGCGCGCCCGGCGTTCGACGACGGCAAGGAGCGGGAAGCCGAGGCCGCAGCCGCACCGAAGTTGGAGCCCGAATCTGGATCCGGAGCTGAGCCGGAGCCGAAGTCGGCGTCCGAGCCTGCGCCGGCGGCCGAGGCGGGGCCGAAGTCGGAACCCGAAGCCGGAGCGAAGTCGGAGCGCGAAGCCGGATCCGGAGCTGAGCCGGAGCCGAAGGCCGGGCCTGCGCCGGCGGCCGAGGCTGCACCGAAGCCGGAACCCGACGCCGAAGCCGCAGCCAAGGCGGTCCCGAAGCCGGAACACGACGCCGAAGCCGCAGCCGAAGCCGCAGCCGAAGCCAAGGCGGTCCCGAAGCCGGGGCCCGGCGCCGTTGCCGAGACCGGCGCGGCTCGCGACCCCGGGCAGGAGCCCGCGCCCGGCCCGGCGCAGACGCCCGACACCGTGTCCCCGCACGACGCCGACGACGAGACGCCACCCACCCCACGGCGAACGCCGCGGTCCGACCAAGGGCCCGAGGGCGAGCCGAACGACACCACCGGAGGCGACCCCGCGTGAACGACGCCCTCGACGTCGCCTTCCGGCTGGTCGTCGTCTTCGCCGTGTTCCTCGTTCTCCCACTGGTCATCGGGCAGACCGAGCACAAGGTGATGGCCCACATGCAGGGCCGGCTCGGCCCCATGTACGCCGGCGGCTTCCACGGCTGGGCCCAACTCGTCGCCGACGGCGTCAAGTTCGCGCAGAAGGAGGACGTGGTCCCGGCCGACGCCGACCGCCGTGTCTTCCAGCTCGCCCCCGCCGTCGCCCTTCTCCCGTATCTCCTCGTCCTGGTCGCGATCCCGATCGGCCCGAGCGAAGGCGCGGTCGGTCAGGTCGTCGACGCGGGCATCTTCTTCGTGCTCGCGGTGATGGGGATCGGCGTGCTCGGCTCCCTGATGGCGGGCTGGGCATCGGCCAACAAGTTCTCCCTTCTCGGCGGTCTGCGGACAGCCGCCCAGCTCCTGGCGTACGAGCTGCCCATGCTGCTCACCGCCGCCTCCGTCGCCATGGCGGCCGGCACGGTCTCGCTGCCCGGCATCCTGAACGCCTTCGAGTGGTGGTGGCTGCCCTGGCAGATCGTGGGCGCACTCGTCTTCTTCACCGCCGGCCTCGCCGAACTCCAGCGCCCTCCCTTCGACATGCCGGTCGCCGACTCGGAGATCATCTTCGGCGCGTACACCGAGTACACGGGGCTGCGTTTCGCCCTCTTCCTGCTCGCTGAGTACGCGGGCATCGTCGTGCTGTGCGGCCTGACCACCGTCCTCTTCCTCGGGGGCTGGCACGGTCCGATGGGGGCCGACGGCCTCGGCTGGGTCTGGACCCTGCTCAAGGTGGGCGTGCTCGCGTTCATCGTCATCTGGCTACGGGTGACCTATCCGCGGATGCGCGAGGACCAGTTGCAGAAGCTCGCCTGGACCACCCTCATCCCGCTCGCTCTCGCCCAGATCGCCCTCACCGGCATCGTGAAGGTGGTGATCCAGTAATGGCCGAGTCGCACCCGCCCGCCCGGTCGCGCATCCCCGGCTCCGGACTCGCCAAGGGCCTCGCCGTCACGCTGCGGACCATGACGAAGAAGACCGTCACCCGGCAGTACCCGGACGCCCAGCCCGATCTTCCGCCGCGCAGCCGCGGTGTGATCGGCCTGTTCGAGGAGAACTGCACGGTCTGCATGCTCTGCGCCCGCGAGTGTCCCGACTGGTGCATCTACATCGACTCCCACAAGGAGACGGTCCCGGCCGCCGCCCCCGGCGGCCGTGAGCGCAGCCGCAACGTCCTCGACCGGTTCGCCATCGACTTCGCGCTCTGCATGTACTGCGGTATCTGCATCGAGGTCTGTCCTTTCGACGCGCTGTTCTGGTCCCCGGAGTTCGAGTACGCGGAGACGGACATCCACGAACTCACCCACGAGCGCGACAAACTCCGCGACTGGATGTGGACGGTGCCCGCGCCGCCCGCTCTCGACCCGGGCGCCGAGGAGCCGAAGGAGATCGCCGCGGCCCGCAAGGCGGCCGAGAAGCTCGCGGCCGCACAGGCGGAACCCGCCCCGGCCCCGGCTCCGGAGAGTCCCGCCCCGGACGGCCCTGCCCCGGACGGCCCCGCCCCGGACCGCCCTGCCCAGGACGGCCCTGCCACGCCTCCCGCGAGTGAGGGAGGCCCGGCATGACACTCGCTGCCGAAACCCAGGGCTTCCTCTCGCCGACCGGCGTCGAGATCGCCTTTCTCCTCGTCGGCCTGGTCACACTCGGCGCGGCCGCCATCACCGTCACCACCAAGCAGTTGGTGCACGCCGCTCTCTGGCTGGTGGTGGCGCTCGGCGGCCTCGCCGTCGAGTACCTGCTTCTGACGGCCGAGTTCATCGCCTGGGTGCAGGTCCTGATCTATGTCGGTTCCGTGGTCGTCCTCCTTCTCTTCGGGCTGATGCTCACCAGGGCGCCCATCGGACGCTCGCCGGACGCGGACTCCGGGAACCGGTGGGTGGCGCTCGCGGTCGCCGTCGTCTCCGCGGCCTCCCTGGTCTGGGTGGTCGTGGACGCCTTCCGCGCCACCTGGATCGACCTGGACGGACCGGTCCAGGGCTCCACCGAGGTGTCCGGCCAGAGCCTCTTCCGGCACTGGGTGCTGCCCTTCGAGGCACTGTCCGTACTGCTGCTCGCCGCGCTCGTCGGCGCGATCGTCCTGTCCCGCAAGGGCGCCAAGGAACCCGAGGGGGAGAGCTGATGCACCTCGCCTATCCCGCCGTGCTCGCCGCCCTCCTGTTCTGTGTCGGCCTGTACGGCGTACTCGCCCGGCGCAACGCGATCCTGGTCCTGATGTCCGTCGAGCTGATGCTCAACGCCGTCAATCTCAACCTCGTCGCCTTCGACGTCTGGCTGCGCGACACCGTCCATGCCGGCCAGGCGCTCACGCTGTTCACCATCGCCATCGCGGCCGCCGAGATCGGCATCGGTCTGGCGATCGTCCTGATGGTCCACCGCAACCGCGGCACCGCGGACGTCGACCGGCTCCGTGACACCGCCGAGGGTCCCGACGACTCCTCCGACGCCCCTGACGCGACCGTCCCGGCGCAGAAGGCCGAGGCCACCGCGTGACGACCACGACTCTCGCCGTCCTCGTCCCCCTTCTTCCGTTCCTCGGCTCAGCGGCCGGACTGCTGCTCGGCCGCAACGCCCCCGGTTTCGTACGTCCCTTGGCCGTGCTGCCGACCCTGGCCGCGTTCGCGCTCGCCGTGGTGGTCGCCGTCCGGCAGGGCGGGGAGAAGGTGATCGACGCCTCGACCCAGCTCACGCCCACCGGGTCGGTCCCCATCGACCTCGCCCTGCACCTCGACGGATTCGCGGTCCTCGTCGCCGTCCTGGTCGGGTTCGTCGCGTCCTGCGTGCAGGTCTACTCGACGGGCTATCTGCGCGACGACCCGCGCTACCCCTCCTACGCCGCTCTCGTCTCCCTCTTCACCTCCGCGATGCTGCTCGTCGTCTACTCCGGCGACCTGATGGTGCTCCTGGTCGGCTGGGAGATCATGGGCATCTGCTCGTACTTCCTGGTCGGCCACTACTGGGAGACGCCCGAGGCCCGCGCCGCCTCCCTCAAGGCCTTCCTCGTCACCAAGCTCGGCGATGTCCCCTTCCTGATCGGCCTGTTCGCGCTCGCCGCCGACGCCGGCACCTTCCGGATCACCGGGGTCCTCGGCTCCGTCGCGGCCGGCGGGCTCGATCACCCCACGCTGGTGGCGCTGCTGCTGCTCGCCGGTGTGGCGGGCAAGTCGGCGCAGTTCCCGCTGCACACCTGGCTGCCCGACGCGATGGCCGGCCCGACCCCCGTCTCCGCGCTGATCCACGCCGCGACGATGGTCGCGGCCGGTATCTACTTCGTCGCGCGTCTCCTCCCTGTCTTCGCCGCCTCCGAAGCGGCGCTCATCGTCCTCGCCGTGATGGCCGCCGTCACGATGGTCGGCTCGGGCCTCGCCGCCCTCGCCCAGGACGACATCAAGCGCGTACTCGCCTACTCGACCATCGGTCAGCTCGGCTACATGTCCGGCGCCCTGGCCGTCGGCAACCGCGGCGCCGCTGTCTTCCATCTCATGACGCACGGCGCGTTCAAGGCACTGCTCTTCCTGGCCGCGGGCGTGGTCATCCACGCAGCCGGGACCAATTCACTGGCCGCCATGTCCCGGGCGAGCGGTCTCGCGAAGCGCATCCCCGACGCGTACTGGACGATGACCATCGCGCTGTTGGCGCTCGCCGCAATCCCTCCCTTCGCCGGCTTCTTCTCCAAGGAAGCCGTCCTCGTGGCCGCCGAGCACACCGCGCTCGGCGAGTCGGAGATCGCACCCGGAGTCGCGGGCTGGACGGTGCTCGTCGCCGGTCTGCTGACCGCCCTGCTCACCGCCGCATACGCGATGCGCCTGTGGCTCCTTGCCTTCCACGGCCGTGGCCCCGAAGCAGCCGACCACGGTCGCGAACCGATCTCCATGAACGGCGTGCTCTGGCTGCTGGCCGTTCCCTCCCTCGGTTTCGGTCTGACCGTCGGCTACTTCGACGACTGGTTCGACGGCCACAGCCTCGCCCCGACCGTCACCACCGCCGTCCTCGGCACGGGCATCGCGGTCGTCGGCGGCCTCATGACCTACGGCGCGTGGCGCGCGCTGCAGTTCCGCCAGGGACCCGCGGCCGGGACGCCCATGGGCGCCGTCGCCGCCCACCCGGAGGCGGCTCCGTCCGTCTCCGAGGCCGAAGCCGTCGCCACCCACACCCCGGCCTACGGCGACATCGCGGCCGCCCCCGACCCGGCCGACCCCGGCCGGCTGCTGCTCGGACCGCTGCACGGCCCGGCGGCCTCCGGCTTCGACCTCGACGCCGTCTACCGCGCGCTGTTCGTCCGCCCCGTCCGAGCAGGCGCGGACCTGGTCCGCTTCCTGGACCGCGAGGTCGTCGACACCTATGTACGCGGAGCGGGCACCGGCAGCAACTGGCTGGGCATGCTCGTCCGGCGTGCACAGACCGGCAATGTGCAGACCTACCTCGGTGCGCTGCTCGCCGGCTCGGCCGTCCTGGCGATCGCCGTCGTCGTCCTGTCCAACGCCAACGCGGGATCGTGAGCCGTGATCGATATCAGCGAGTCCGTGATGCAGTTCCTTCTCGCGCTCATCGTCGTCGGCCCGCTCATCGGGGCCGCAGCGGCGCTGCTCCCCGCCCCGCCCGGACTGCGCGGCACCAACCCCGAACAGGCGGTCCTGCGCCACGGCGTGACCGTCACCGGCGCGATCCTCCTCGCCACGATCGTGCTGGCGCTCGGCTTCGACCACGACCATCCGTCGAAAATGCAGGCAACGACGGACATCAGCTGGATCCCCGCACTCGATGTGCGCATCCACCTCGGCATCGACGGCATTTCTCTCCCCCTGGTGGTCCTGACCGCGCTGCTGACCTTCCTGTGCGCGCTCTACAGCTACTTCAAGATGCCCGCGGGCCCGTCCCCGAAGGCCTTCGTCGCCCTGCTGCTCGTCCTCGAATCGGGGACGCTGGCGACCTTCGCCGTCCTCGACCTGCTGCTCTTCTTCCTGGCGTTCGAGATGGTGCTCATCCCGATGTACTTCCTCATCGCCCGCTGGGGCGGAGAGGCGCGGCAGCCCGCCGCCTGGAAGTTCATCCTCTACACGCTGCTCGGCTCGGTCGTCATGCTGCTCGGCCTCCTGCTGATCGGGCTGAAGACCGGCACCTTCGACATGGTGGCACTCGCCACTGACAACGGCCGTGACCTGACCACATCCGTGCAGGTCATCGCCGTTCTGGCGATCGGTGTCGGCCTCGCGGTGAAGACGCCGATGTGGCCCTTGCACAGCTGGCTCCCCGACGCGCACACCGCCGCGCCGACCGTCGGCTCCGTCCTGCTGGCCGGCGTCCTGCTGAAGATGGGTACATACGGATTCGTCCGTATTGTGCTGCCCATCGCACCCGACGGCATGCAGACGTTCGCCCCGTACCTCGCCGCCTTCGCCGTGGTCGGCATCATCTACGGCTCCCTCGCCTGCCTCGCCCTCGCCAAGCGGGGTGCGGGCGGCGACCTCAAGCGCCTGATCGCGTACTCCTCGGTCGGCCACATGGGCTTCGTACTCCTCGGCATCGCGACGATGACCCCCACCGGCGTCAACGGCGCCCTGTTCGCCAACATCGCCCACGGCCTCATCACCGGCCTGCTCTTCTTCCTGGTCGGAGCCCTCAAGGACCGCTACGGAACCGCCGATCTCGACACCCTCGCCGGTGCCACCGGCGCCGCGCTGTACGGCCGCGCCCCCCGGCTCGGCGGCCTCCTCGCCTTCGCCGCCGTCGCCTCGCTCGGCCTGCCCGGGCTCGCCGGGTTCTGGGGTGAAATGCTGGCGCTGTTCGGTGCGTTCGACCCCGCCGAAGGCCTCAACCGGCCGGCCTTCCTCACCTTCATGTCGATCGCCGCGTTCGGCACCCTGCTGACCGCGGCGTACCTCCTGAACGTCGTGCGACGCGTCTGCATGGGCGCACTGGCGCCCGAGGAGCAGGCGGCCAGGCCGCTCACCGATGTCCAGACGTACGAGTTCGCGGCCTGGACCCCGCTCGTCGCCCTCACCGTCCTCGCCGGACTGTGGCCCGCGGTCCTCCTCGGTCTCACCGACCCGGCCGTGCAGAAGCTCCTCGCAGGAGGCAAGTCGTGACCGTGGCAGCCGACAGCGTCACCAGCCTCGTCCAGTCGGTCGACTGGCTGGCGATCGCGCCGCCGACCATCGCGGCCACCGTCGGCCTGATCATCCTGGTCGCCGACCTGTTCGTGCCGGAGAAGCGGAAGCACCTGCTGGGCGCGGGCGCGATCGCCGGTCTTGTCGCCGCGCTCGTACCGCTCGTCCTGCTGCGCAAAGGCGACCGCGAGACCTTCTGCCTCACCACCGACGCCGACGCGTGCAGCTACACCGCCGACCACTTCGCGCTGGTCATCCAGTTCCTGGTACTCGGCGGCGCCTTGCTGACGGCGCTCCTCTCGCTCGACGACACTCGCAAGAAGCTCCCTGCCGGGGAGTTCTGGTTCCTGCTGCTGTCCTCGGCGGCCGGCGCCGCCCTGCTGCCTGCCTCCCGGGACCTTGCGACCCTCGTCGTCGCCCTCGAAGTGGCGTCGCTGCCCGCCTTCGCCCTTGTCGGCATGCGCCGCGGCGACCGCCTCTCCAGCGAAGCCGCCCTCAAGTTCTTCCTCTCCTCGGTCACCGCGACGGCCGTGATGCTTCTCGGCGTGAGCTTCGTCTACGCCACGACAGGCACCCTCCATCTCACACAGGTGGCCGTGCAGCTGGACGATGTCCCGGGTCAGCTGGACACCCTGGCCCAGGCAGGCGTGGTGCTGACCCTCATCGGCTTCGCCTTCAAGACGGCCGCCGTCCCCTTCCACTTCTGGGTCCCGGACACCTATGTGGGCGCTCCGTTGCCCATCGCCGCCTATCTGTCCGTGGTCGGAAAGGCCGTCGGCTTCTCCGGCCTCATCCTGGTGACCGTCGTCGCCTTCCCGGGCTACGCGAACGTCTGGGGGCCGGCGGTTGCCGTGATGGCCGCCCTCACCATGACCGCCGGCAACGTCGCCGCCCTGCGGCAGTCGGCTACGCGCGCGTGGAGCGCGGTCCGCCTGCTGGCCTGGTCCTCCGTGGCACAGGCGGGCTACCTGCTGGTGCCGATCGCCGCGGCCGCCTACTCCAGTGACGACCAGATCGGGGCGACCGTCGCGTACGCCCTGATGTACGCCGTCGTGAATCTGGGCGCCTTCTCCGTGGCGGCGCTCGTCGCCCGCACCCGGCCGCTCAACCGCGTCGCCGACTACCGCGGGCTGTATGCCACCCGACCGCTGGCCGCCCTCGCGATGGGTTTCTTCCTGCTGTGCCTGGCCGGTCTGCCGCCGGGCATCATCGGCCTGTTCGCCAAGGTGACCGTCTTCTCCTCCGCCGTCGACGCGGGCCTGGGATGGCTGGCCGTCGTCATGGCCGTCAACGTCGTCATCGCGCTGTACTACTACCTGCAGTGGACAGCGCTCCTGTTCCGCGCTCCCGCAACGGCGGACGCCGTGGAGGGCGAGCCCGTCCCCGGGCGCGTTTCGGCGCCCGTCACCGTGGCCATCGTTCTGGCCGCCGTCGCGGGCGTCGTCCTCTCCGGCTACCCCCAGCTGGTTCTGCGCTTCGCGGCCACCGGTCTGTTCTGACCGCCACCCGAACGGCCCAGCCCGAGGTCGGGAGCACAAGGGAACTAGCGTCCTTCGCCTGGCGTTGACCAGTACAGAAGGGTCCACTGGAGAGTGGAGCGCCACCACGCAAAGGGTCCCCTGCCGCACCACTTGGAGGGCGTACCGTGCACCGCCGGCACAACGGGCTGAAGACCGCCGTACTCCTCGGGGGACTGTCTGCACTCATCCTCGTCATCGGCAGTTTCTTCGGCCGTACGGGCCTGATCATCGCGCTCGTCATAGCGATCGGCACCAACGCGTACGCCTACTGGAACAGCGACAAACTGGCCCTTCGTGCGATGCGGGCCCGTCCGGTCAGTGAGTTCGAGGCCCCGGCGCTCTACCGCACGGTCCGCGAGCTCTCCACAGCCGCCCGCCAGCCCATGCCTCGGCTCTACATCTCGCCCACCCAGGCACCCAACGCCTTCGCCACCGGCCGCAACCCCCGCAACGCCGCGGTCTGCTGCACGGAAGGAATCCTGCAGATACTCGACGAGCGGGAGCTGCGCGGCGTCCTCGGCCACGAACTCAGCCACGTCTACAACCGCGACATCCTGATCTCCTCGGTTGCCGGCGCGCTGGCCTCCGTGGTGATGTTCCTGGTCAACTTCGCCTGGCTGATCCCCGTGGGGCGCTCCGACGACGACGACGGCCCCGGCCTTCTCGGCATGCTGCTGATCATGATCCTGGGGCCACTGGCCGCCTCGATCATCCAGTTGGCCGTCAGCCGTTCGCGGGAGTACCAGGCCGATGCGTCCGGCGCTCAGATCACCGGTGACCCGCTGGCCCTTGCCAGTGCCCTGCGCAAACTCGACGCGGGTACGAAGCAGCTGCCGCTGCCTCCCGAGCCGCGCCTCGAGACCGCGAGCCACATGATGATTGCGAACCCCTTCCGGCCGGGCGAGGGCGTTTCCAGGATGTTCTCCACCCATCCTCCGATGGCCGAGCGCATCGCCCGACTCGAACAGATGGCAGGTCGTCGACCATGAAGACAATCCTGAACGTTATCTGGCTCATCCTCTGCGGCTTCTGGATGTTCATCGGCTACATGGTCGCGGGGCTGGTGCTCTGCATCACGATCATCGGCATCCCGTTCGGCCTGGCCGCCTTCCGTATCGGCATCTACGCACTCTGGCCTTTCGGCTACACCGTGGTCGAACGCCACGACGCGGGTGCGCCGTCGTTCGTCGGCAACATCCTGTGGCTGATCCTCGCCGGCTGGTGGCTGGCCCTGGGCCACATCTTCACGGGTATCGCCCTGTGCCTCACGATCATCGGTATCCCGCTGGGCATCGCGAACTTCAAGCTGATCCCGGTCTCGCTGGTGCCGTTCGGCAAGGACATCGTCCCCACGGACCAGGCATTCGCGGTTCGGTGAACTGCATCGCGACCGAGCGGTCAGCGCCATCTGCGGGAGTTTTCCACAGGCCGAGCGCGATGTCGGTCGGCTCCGTCACCATGAAGTCATGAACGAGACGGAGCAGTTGCCGGAGCCGGTCGCCGACCGCATCACGAACTCCCGTGCGCCGCTGGGGTGTCCGGGAGGCACCCGAATATGACCGCGCCTGCCGGGACCGCGGCTCAGCGGCGACGCACCGCGTAGACGACCGCGCCCGCCACCAGCACGCCGGTCCCCGCAAGTACAGACGACAGCGGCAGGGCGAACGCCAGCGACGCACAGCCCGCCAGTCCCAGCGCCGGCAGCACGCGCTGCCGGGTGCTCAGCGTCCAGGCCGAGGCGTTGGCGATGGCGTAGTAGGTCAGCACGGCGAACGACGAGAACCCGATCGCGCCCCGTACATCTGCGGTGGCCGCCAGCACGGCGACCACCGCACCGACAGCCAACTCCGCCCGGTGCGGTACCTGAAAGCGCGGGTGTACGACGGCCAGCGCCGTCGGCAGATGGCCGTCCCGGGCCATGGCCAGGGTCGTTCGTGAGACACCGAGAATCAGCGAAAGCAGCGATCCGAGCGCCGCGACCGCGGCCCCCACCCGCACCACGGGCACGAGCCACTCCGTGTCCGCCGCCTGCACGGCGTCCGACAGGGGCGCCGCCGCCCTCCCCAACTCCCCGGGCCCCAGAACCGAAAGGACCGACACCGCGACACACGCATAGACAACCAGCGCGATGCCCAGCGCCAGCGGGACGGCGCGCGGGATCGTGCGCTCCGGATCGCGCACCTCCTCGCCCAGCGTGGCGATCCGGGCGTACCCCGCGAAGGCGAAGAACAGCAGCCCCGCCGCCTGGAGCACGCCGCCTGCCGAGGCGTCGGCGCCCACATGCAGACGGTCGAAGTCCGCCGAGCCCGAACCCAGAGAGGAGACAACCACCGCCGCGAGGACCGCCAGCACCACTGCCACGATCACCCGCGTCAGCAGCGCCGACTTCTGCACACCGCCGTAGTTCACGGCCGTCAGGGCCACCACTGCGGCGACCGCCACCGCATGCGCCTGTCCGGGCCAGGCGTACGCCCCGACCGTCAGCGCCATGGCCGCACACGAGGCGGTCTTCCCGACGACGAATGCCCAGCCCGCCACGTAGCCCCAGAACTCGCCGAGCCGTTCGCGCCCGTACACATAGGTCCCACCCGACGACGGATAGCGGGCGGCGAGCCGGGCAGACGACATGGCGTTGCAGTACGCGACCACCGCCGCGACTCCCAGTCCCGGCAACAGCCCTGAACCGGCGGCCCGGGCCGCCGGCGCCAGGGCCGCGAAGATGCCCGCTCCGACCATCGAACCGAGCCCGATCACCACCGCGTCGAAAACCCCGAGCGACCGCCTCAGCTGCTGTGCCATGAAATGCACCCTACTGATCACCGCAACCGCGGCCCGACGTCGCGACGTCCTCGAGAACAACACCGTAAGAAAGGCAGGTCCACGGCATGGGCATCATCAGCTGGATCATCCTCGGACTGCTCGCCGGGGCCATAGCCAAGATCCTGCTGCCGGGGCGCGACCCGGGTGGTCTGATCGGCACCACGGTCATAGGCGTGGCAGGAGCGTTCATCGGAGGCTGGATATCGGCACGGTTCCTGGACCGGCCGATAGCCAAGGAGTTCTACGACGGCGCCACCTGGGCCGCGGCGATCGGCGGCTCGCTGGTGCTGCTGATCATCTACCGGCTGCTGTTCGGCCACTCGCGCTCCCGCTGAGCGGCGCGCCTCAGTGGGGCAGGCGAGAGCCTCAGCCCGGTAGCCCGGTCTCCCGCAGGGTGATGTTCAGCCGCCCGGTGCTCATACCCGTGGCCGGGTCGGCCGTGCCGGGGTACACCTTCGGGACGCCGTGGTACGCGAACCGCGCCGGACCGCCGAAGACGAACAGGTCGCCGGAGATCAGCTCCACGTCGGTGTAAGGACGCCCGCGGGTCTCGCTGTTGCCGAAGCGGAAGACACAGCTGTCGCCGATGCTCAGCGACACCACAGGGGCACCGGACCGTTCTTCCTTGTCCTGGTGCATCCCCATGCGAGCCGCGGCGTCATAGAAATTGATCAGCGCGGTGTCCGGGGTGTACTGCTGCTCGGCGTCGGTCCCGCCGTATGCAGCCACCAGCGCCTCACGTCCCAACTCCACCAGCCAGTCGGGGAATTCGGCGACCCGGGCGCCGTTCACATCGTTCGCCGTACGGCTGTACCGGTACGGCTGCCAGTGCCAGCCGACGCACACCGTCCGGACGGACATCACCCCGCCGCCCGGAAGTACGGTGTGCCGGATGGGCACGGGTCCGGCGGCCCAGGCCCGGCAAACGTCGACCAGTTCTAGCTGGCGCTCGGCCGGCAGCCACCCCGGCACATGCACCGCGCCGGGGGCGACCACGGCCGGCTCTCTCGGGAAGAGGCCAACACCACTCACGACGCCGGCGCGCCCTCGAGACCGAGGAGCCGCTCCTTGCGCTCCAGCCCGCCTGCGTATCCGCGAAGGGCACCGTCCGAGCCGAGCACGCGGTGGCACGGGCGTACTACCAGCACCGGATTGCGCCCGATCGCGGTTCCGACCGCCCGGACGCCGACCCGCGAGGCGCCGACCCGCTGAGCGATCTCCCCGTATGTCGCCGTCGCCCCGTACGGAATCTCCTCCAGCGCCTGCCACACCCGCCGCTGGAACTCGGTGCCCCCGTCGACGTACTCGATGTCGAAGCGCCGCAGGCCGCCCTCGAAGTACGAGGTCAGCTGCCGGGCGATCTCCTCGAAGGCGGCGGGGTCGCGCCGCCAGCCGGGCTGGACGGTGGCGGCACCCTTCTGGCCGGGCAGCGAGAGCGAGGCAAGAGCGGTGCCGCCCTTCGCCGAAGGGGACGCGACGCCCACCAGCAGCAGTTCGCCCAGCGGGCTGTCGATGATCGTGTAGACCGTCATTGCGGTCATGGCTCGTCCCTTTCCTCGCAGTGTGTCCTGCGTTCCACAGCTACGAGTCTGCGCCGCCCGGCCCGCCGAGGCTGGCGGGATTCGGACATCACATCCCACCCGCGAGAAAGGGGGCGGACCGACCGCTCCGCCCCCGATGGCCCGGCGGACCGACGCGCGTCAGCGGTAGTTCACGAACTGCAGGGCGAAGTCGAAGTCCTGCCCCTTCAGCAGCGCCTGCACGGCCTGCAGGTCGTCCCGGCTCTTGGAGCTGACCCGCAGCTCCTCGCCCTGGACCTGCGCCTTGACGCCCTTCGGGCCCTCGTCACGGATGATCTTCGCCACCTTCTTGGCGTTCTCCTGGGAGATGCCCTCCTCGATCGAGGCGAAGATCTTGTACTCCTTGCCGGACAGCTGCGGCTCACCCGCATCCAGCGCCTTCAGCGAGATACCGCGCTTGACGAGCTTGGACTGGAAGACGTCGAGGATCGCGTTGACGCGCTCCTCGGAGTTCGCCTGCATGAGAATCTTCTCGCCGGACCAGGCGATCGAAGCCCCGACGTTCTTGAAGTCGTAGCGCTGGGAGATCTCCTTCGCGGCCTGGTTGAGGGCGTTGTCGACCTCCTGCCGCTCTACCTTCGAGACAATGTCGAAACTGGAGTCGGCCATGTCCTGTGGCTCCTTGTATCGGGTGCGTGGAGGAGCGGCCGGAAGTCCCCGAACCGCACCGCCAAGCCTAAGGGCCGCAACCGCCCCGAGGGCTGATCAATCCGGTGGCGGAGCACCCCTGGGCATCAGGTATCGTTTACGTCGTTGCCACGGAGCATCGCCACAAAGCGGTGTCTCAAGGCGACCTCCCATGGCGGTGTGCCCGAGTGGCCAATGGGAACGGACTGTAAATCCGTCGGCTCTGCCTACCCAGGTTCGAATCCTGGCGCCGCCACGTGACGAAGATGGCCCCTGATCTGCGGAAACGCAGGCCAGGGGCCATCGTCGTTCACCCAGGCCGGAGCGGCGGGCCGGGCGCAGGGCCCTCAGTCCGCCAGCCGGAACGCCAGCTCGATCTCCCATTTGTTCATGTCCGGCTCGACGCGCGGGTCCGTCAGATACGACTCCAGACGGCAGCCCCAGAGCTCGGCGCCGCCGACCTCCCGCATGTCCCAGACGAGACCCTTCCGGTCGGCCCACTCCCGCAGCTGCGTGATGACGCCGAGCAATTGGTCGGGGTGGCCGGTGTGGAGGACGGTCGCGTACCGGCCCGCGGGCAGCATGGCGACCTTGACGTCGCCCTCCGGTTCGGGGAGAGCCACGACCGGCAGACCGGCCTCGACCTCCAACTCCCCTTCCATGTCGATGCTGTTGAAGCGGAAGAAGGGGGCTCCGGCGAACTCGACGCCGCGGCCGGATACCCAGCCGATCAGTTCGCCGAGCCGGTCGGCGATTCCCGCGAACGAGTCCATCCGGACGGAGCCGCGGATGAACGCGTACGGCTGCTCCGGACGCTCCACGACCGTGGGCTCGATGTCAGGCATGTCAGGCGTGTCTTTCGTCATGACAGCCAGGACTGCTTCCGGGCCGCCGATTCATCGGTGGCGGCCCCAGCCGCCACCGGGACTCCGTCAGTTCCCCGCGACATCCTTCACCGCGACGATCACCGGCACCGCCCCGCTGATCAGTTCCAGTGTCAGCCCCGCCGTCCCCGGTGTCTCGGCCAACTCGGCGAGCACCGCGGCGACATCGTCACGCGGCACGGGCCCGCGGCCCGTCGAGGCCTTCAGCTGGACGAGGCCGGTGCCGGCGTCGTTCGTCAGCGCGCCCGGGCGCAGAATCGTCCAGTCCAGGCCGGAGCAGGAACGCACATGGTCGTCCGCGGCGCCCTTCGCCCGCAGATAGGCGTCGAACACCTCGTCGCCCTCGTGCCGGGAGTCCGCGCCCATCGACGAGACGACGATGTATCGCCGTACGCCCGCCCGTTCGGCCGCGTCCGCGAACAGCACCGCCGCACCCCGGTCGACGGTCTCCTTGCGGTCCACGCCGCTGCCCGGCCCGGCGCCCGCCGCGAAGACCGCGGCGTCGGCACCCTGCAGCACGGCGGCCACCTCGTCGACGGAGGCCGACTCCAGGTCCAGAACGACCGCTTCAGCGCCCGCTTCGCGCAGGTCGTCGGTCTGCTCGGGCTTGCGGATGAGGCCCGCCACCTCGTGCCCGCGCGCCGAGAGCAGCCGCTCCAGGCGGAGTGCGATCTGACCGTGTCCTCCAGCGATGACAATGCGCATGACTACGACCGTACGTCGGATGGGCCGATCGCGCTCTGGGACACCGTCCGGGGGACGCACGTCACGGACAGCGCCGGCCCATGCCCCTCATGCACAGGTGTCCGGCCGCCCCTGCCGCGGCAGTTCGAGCGCGACGGCTGCCGCGGAGTCGCAGTACTCCCGCACCGCGCTCGTCCGCGCCACCACCCGCCCGCGGTGGATGACGATCCGGCTGTACGCGAGCGAGAGCACACCGGAGAGCCGTTCGCCGCGCAGCGCCAGCAGTTCCGCGGGGAACCCGGCCTCCACCCGTACCTCCGGCAGCCCCATCGCCTCCCGGGCGGCCGCCGACACCGCCCCGTACGCGTCCTGCCCGCGCATCCTGCCCTGGGACGCCAGTAGATAGGCGGCCTCCAGCGGATCTCCGCGCCCCACCGGGTTCGAGACGTCCCGCAGCGCTCCGCTGCCCGCCGCGACCAGGACGCCCGCGGCGCGCAGCAGCCGGACCGGCGCGTGGCCGCGGTGTTCCATCGCCCCGCAGCCGCCCTGCGGCAGGGAGACCACACTCACGCCGGCGGCGGCGAGCTGATCCGCGGCGCGCGAGGCCACCTCCCGCGGCAGCCGGGCGAGCCCGGCGCACGGCCCGATCACCACACCCGGCCGCAGCCCCCCGGCCATCGCCGCGAGCCGCGCCAGCCGCGCCGGGTCGTCGCCGTGCGTGTGCAGATCGACGGGGCAGCCGTGCTCCGCGGCGACCTCGAGCACCGCCTCCGCGTACCCGGCCGGATCGGGGTCGGCGTCCGGACAGCCGCCGACCACGTCCGCGCCCATCTTCACCGCGTCCCGCAGCATGGCCAGTCCGTCGGCGCCCGCGAGACCCGTCAGCAGGCGGGGCACGGCGACGGTCGTCAGATCGGCCAGCCCGCGCAGCGAACGCCGCGCCTGCAACACGGCCTCCAGCGGGCCGAGTCCCTGCACGTCCCCGATCCGTACGTGCGAACGCAGAGCCGTCGCGCCGTGGCCGAGCTGCAGCAGCGCGGCCTCGGTGGCACGCCGCTGGACGTCCTCGGTGGCGGACGAGACCGGGCCGGGGGAGTCCGCGGTGAGCGCCGTGTCGCCGTGGTTGTGCGGTTCGGCCGGCGCGGGCAGCAGCAGATAGCCGCTCAGATCGACACGGGTGGAGTGCGGGGCGAGGCTGCCTGCCGTGCCGACTGCTTCGATGCGCCCCCCGCTGAGCCGCACATCGACGGTCCGGCCGTCCGTCAGCCGGGCACCGCTGAGCAGCAGCGCAGTGGTGTCGGCGGTTGCGCCGTCGGAGGGCTGCGGCTGGCTGTCGGGCATCGCGCTCCTGCGTGGGGGCGGTGGGCTCGGGCCGCGTGATGAAGAGGCATGATCACGCTGCGTGTGGTCGAGCCTAGGGGCGCACCGAGCGCGCTTCGAGGAGGAGCGAAATAGTCGTACCGGCGTGGCCACCTGTGGCGTACGGGACGGGCGGGGCGACACCCGCCGGGTGAGCCCGGACAGGCTGCTCCGCACGAGCGCCGGAGGCCGGACAGGGGCCCACGAAACGGATTTGGGCGAACGGCGACCGACCGTGTAATGTCTTCATCGCTCGCCCCAATAGCTCAGTCGGTAGAGCGTCTCCATGGTAAGGAGAAGGTCTACGGTTCGATTCCGTATTGGGGCTCTGATGTCGGTGATCCTCGTCTTCGGGCGAGGTGATCCGGTATCGCAGCGGTGTAGCTCAGTCGGTAGAGCAAGCGGCTCATAATCGCTGTGTCACCGGTTCAAGTCCGGTCACCGCTACACACAGTAGCCGATTGTGGGGTCGGTCCTCCGATCGGCTACTCTTTTATGCGTTCATCCGTTCATTAGTCCGTCCAAGGAGCACTCACGTGGCTGCCACCGACGTCCGCCCGAAGATCACGCTGGCCTGCGTGGAGTGCAAGGAGCGGAACTACATCACCAAGAAGAACCGGCGTAACAACCCGGACCGTCTTGAGATGAAGAAGCACTGCCCGCGCTGCAACTCGCACACGGCGCACCGCGAAACGCGCTGAATCAGGCTCGTATACGAGGCCGTCCCCGCTCCGGGGGCGGCCTCGTGTCGTTTGTATGGTCAATCTGTCAGGAGGGAAGCCAGTCCATGGCGCTCGACCAGTCCTTCGTGGGGCGGTCCTATCCGCCCACCTCGCCCTATCAGGTAGGCCGGGAAAAGATCCGCGAGTTCGCCGAGGCGGTGGGTGACGCCAATGCCGCGTACACCGACCCGGAGGCCGCGAAGGCACTCGGCCACGCCGATGTGATCGCGCCGCCCACCTTCGCCTTCGCGATCACCTTCCGGGCTGCGGAACAGGTCATTCAGGATCCGCAGTTGGGACTGGACTACGACCGGGTGGTGCACCGCGAGCAGAAGTTCGCGTACACCCGGCCGGTGCGGGCGGGGGACCGGCTCACCGTGGCCTCGACGATCGAGAGCATCAAGTCCCTTGCGGGCAACGACGTGGTGGACATCCGCGGCGAGGTGCACGACGAGGCCGGCGAGCACGTGGTGACCGCCTGGACCAAGCTGGTGGCGCGCGCCGCCGAGGAGGCGTGATGACTGCGAAGATCTCTTACGCGGATGTCGAGGTCGGCACCGAGCTGCCCGCGCAGAGCTTTCCCGTGACGCGCGCCACGCTGGTGCAGTACGCGGGCGCGTCGGGCGACTTCAACCCGATCCACTGGAACGAGAAGTTCGCCACCGAGGTCGGGCTTCCCGATGTGATCGCGCACGGCATGTTCACCATGGCCGAGGCGATCCGGGTGGTGACGGACTGGGTCGGCGACCCGGGTGCGGTCGTCGAGTACGGCGTCCGTTTCACCAAGCCCGTGGTCGTGCCGAACGACGAGAAGGGCGCGCTGATCGAGGTCAGTGGCAAGGTCGCGGCACTGCTGGACGGCAACCGGGTGCGGGTCGACCTGACGGCCGTGAGCGCGGGGGACAAGGTGCTGGGCATGTCCCGCGCCGTTGTGCAGCTGGGCTGATCATCGGTAAGGGGCGTCCGCCATTGCGGGCGCCCTTTACTCATTCCTTGACAGCTTAGTGATTGGTCACTAACTTAGCTCCCATGGTCAGGATGAGCGCAGACGAGCGGCGCGAGAGCGTCATCCGCGCCGCGATCACCGAATTCGCGCGCGGCGGATACAACGGCACCTCCACCGAGGCGATCGCCAAGCGGGTCGGGGTGTCCCAGCCGTACCTCTTCCGTCTCTTCAAGAACAAGAGGGAGCTGTTCCTTGCCGCGGCGATGCGCTGCCTCGAAGAGACCCCCAAGGCCTTTGCGGACGCTCTGGAGGTGCGGCCGGACAGCTCGCCCAAGGAGGCGATGGCCGCGGCGTACATGCGGCTGATCGACGACCGTGACCGGCTGCTGATGCAGATGCAGACCTATGTCGCGGTGGCATCGGCCGAGGCCGCGGGTGACCACGAGCTGGGTGAGGCGATCCGGGCCGGCTGGGCCGAGATCTGGGACCAGGCGCAGATCGCGCTCGCCGGTGACGCCAAGGACACGGCCGACTTCCTCGGCTGCGGCATGCTCATCAACGTACTGGTGGCGCTGGGCTTTCCGGAGGATCACCGGGTCTGGTCCGGACTCAACATGGCGGACCTGAAGACCACTTCTTAGTGCGGCGCCCCGCCCTTCGTGGCGGTGACGTCTGCCGATCAAAGTTAGTCATCAATAACTAACCCGCTGGGGGAGCAATGAGCCAGCAGACCGCCCGACGCGGCACCGCCGCCTGGGCCCTCGTCATCACCAGCGTCGCCGGTTTCATGGCGGCTCTCGACAACCTCGTCGTCACCACCGCCCTGCCCTCCATCCGCAAGGATCTCGGCGGTGCGCTGGAGGACCTCGAATGGACGGTGAGCGCGTACACCCTCACCTTCGCCGTCCTGCTGATGTTCGGAGCCGCGCTCGGCGACCGCTTCGGCCGCCGCCGGCTCTTCATGGCCGGCCTCACGATCTTCACCGGTGCCTCCGCCGCGGCCGCTCTGGCGCCTGGCATCGACGAGCTGATCGTCGCGCGCGCGGTCCAGGGAGTCGGTGCGGCCGTCATGATGCCGCTCACACTCACCTTGCTGACGGCCGCCGTACCCGCCGCCCGGCGCGGCGCGGCTCTCGGCATATTCAGCGCGGTGACCGGTCTCGCGGTGGCCAGCGGCCCGCTCATCGGCGGCAGCCTCACCGAGCACATCTCCTGGCAGTGGATCTTCTGGCTCAACGTGCCGATCGGCCTCGTGCTGCTGCCGCTCGCCCGGCTGCGCCTGAACGAGTCGTACGCACCGAACGCCCGCATCGACGTCCCCGGCACCCTGCTCGTCAGCGGCGGCCTCTTCGGCATCGTCTACGCCCTGGTCAACGGACAGGCGGACGGCTGGACCAGCACCCCGATACTCACCGGTCTCGTCGTCGGCTCGCTGCTGATCCTGGCGTTCGTCCGCCACGGAATGGTGGCCAAGAACCCCATGCTTCCCATGCGGCTCTTCCGCGACCGGGCCTTCTTCGGGATCAACATCGCGAGCCTGCTGATGTTCCTGGGCATGTTCGGGTCGATCTTCCTGCTCAGCCAGTTCCTGCAGGGCGTCGCGGGCTACTCGCCCACCGAGGCGGGGCTGCGGATGCTGCCGTGGACCGGAATGCCGCTGATCGTTGCGCCCATCGCCGGTTACCTCTCGGACCGGATCGGCGGCCGCCCGGTCGTCGCCACCGGTCTCGCTCTGCAGGCGATCGGGCTCGGACTGTTCGCCATGGTCCTGGAGCCCGGTGTCTCCTACGCCGCCCAGCTGCCCGGACTGATCCTCGGCGGGGTCGGCATGGCGCTGTACTTCGCTCCCGCGGCGAGCGTGGTCATGTCCAGCGTCCGGCCCGGCGAGCAGGGCATCGCATCCGGCGCGAACAACGCGCTGCGCGAGG
This sequence comes from uncultured Actinomycetota bacterium, assembly GCA_963836215.1. Taxonomy (GTDB): domain Bacteria; phylum Actinomycetota; class Actinomycetes; order Streptomycetales; family Streptomycetaceae; genus Streptomyces. The sequence goes on along the minus strand of CAWIIU010000004.1, from coordinate 419,827 downwards.
TCGGCGGAGCGCTCGGTGTCGCGGTCCTGGGCGCGGTCTTCGCCGCCCAGGGCGGCTACGAGAGCCCCGATGCCTTCTCCGACGGCACTGTGCCCGCGCTCTGGATCGGCGCCGCAGCCGTGGCCGTCGCCGCCCTCGTCGCGCTGCTGATCCCCGGCCGCAGGTCCACGGACCCGGCCGCCACGATCGTGAAGGACACGGAAGAGCGAGAGCCGGTGGCGGTCTGACGGCGCCACAAGCCCGGACGGACGCAGGCGGTCCGTGGCCCCGCCCGAGCGGCGGAGCCACGGACCGTACCCTTGTCCCCGTGCAGGAACTCCACGATGCTCCCCTCGCCCCTCTGACCACCTTCCGGCTCGGCGGCCCGGCCGCCCGCCTCGTCACGGCCACGACCGACGACGAGGTGATCGCCGCCGTACGCGCGGCGGACACCGCCGGCACCCCGCTGCTCATCATCGGCGGCGGCAGCAATCTGGTCATCGGCGACAAGGGCTTCGACGGCACGGCCCTGCGCATCGCGACCCGTGGCTACCGGCTGGCCGGCAACCAGCTGGAGCTCGCCGCCGGTGAGGTCTGGACGGACGCTGTCGCCCGCACCGTCGAGGCAGGTCTCGCGGGCATCGAGTGCTTGGCCGGAATCCCCGGTTCGGCGGGTGCGACCCCGATCCAGAACGTCGGCGCGTACGGCCAGGAGGTCTCCTCGACGATCTCCGAGGTGGTCGCGTACGACCGGCACAGCGGCGAAACGGTCACCCTCGCCAACGACGCGTGCGTGTTCTCCTACCGCCACAGCCGTTTCAAGGAGCACCCCGAGCGCTATGTCGTCCTGCGCGTGCGCTTCGAACTGGAGGACGCCGGCGGGCTGAGCGCGCCGGTCAAGTACGCCGAGACAGCGCGGGTGCTGGGCGTGCAGCCCGGCGACCGCAAGGAGCTCACCGAGGTCCGCCGGGCCGTTCTCGGCCTGCGGGCCGGCAAGGGCATGGTCCTGGACCCCGAGGACCACGACACCTGGTCGGCCGGATCCTTCTTCACCAACCCGATCCTGGACGCCGGGCAGTACGCGGCCTTCCTCGACCGCGTCCGTGAGCGCCTGGGCGACGGGATCGCCCCGCCCGCGTACCCGGCCGGCGACGGCACCACCAAGACGTCGGCCGCCTGGCTGATCGACAAAGCCGGCTTCACCAAGGGATACGGCACGGGCCCCGCCCGTATCTCCACCAAGCACACGCTCGCCCTCACCAACCGCGGCGAGGCGACCACCGAGGATCTGCTGGCGCTCGCGCGCGAGGTGGTGGCCGGGGTGCGCGAGGCGTTCGGGATCACCCTGGTCAACGAGCCGGTGACCGTCGGCGTGAGCCTGTGACCAACGGGCCGCGCGGCTAGTACGCGACGCCCACGGCCTGCTTCACCGTCGCGGGGTCGTCCACCACCGTCAGCATCGCGTGCGCCACATCGGCGCGCCCGATGGCCCGGGCGCTGTGCGGATTGGCGCCCACGACCTTCCGGTAGGTGCCGGTCAGTGGCTTGTTCAGCAGGCGCGGCGGCCGAACGGCCGTCCAGTCGGTCGCGCTGCGGGCCAAGTCGCCCTCCATGACCCGCAGATCCGCGTACAGGTCCTTGAACATCCGGGAGACGACCGCCAGCATCGCGCGGTCGAGCAGTGGCTGGCGCTCCTCGGCCTCGCCGAGCGGCGCCGCGCTCACCACCAGCAGCCGGCGGGTGCCCTCCCCCTCCATCGCCCCGATCACCGATCGCGTCAGCTTCGCGGCGATTCCGGCGTCCGCGCGCCTGCGGGGGCCGAGGCCCGACAGAACGGCGTCGCGGCCCGCGACGGCCTCCCGCAGCGACTCGCTGTCCCGCAGGTCCGCGCGGAACACCTGGAGGCGGGGACCGGTGACGGTGAACGCTGCCGGGTCGCGCACCACGGCCGTCACCTCGTGTCCTGCCGACAGTGACTGCCGGACGATCTCCCGGCCGATTCCGCCGGTGGCTCCGAACACCGTGAGCTTCATCGCCGCACCTCCAAGGTGGGTAAGTGTTCACTCACCCCCTAGGGTGGGTAAGTACTCACCCACTCGTCAAGCCCGGTCGGAGGATCCATGCAGAAACCGGCCCGCGCCCGCATCGTCGACGCCGCCCACGAGCTCATGCTGAGCCTCGGCCTGGCCCGCACCACCACCAAGGAGATCGCCAGGGCCGCAGGCTGCTCCGAGGCCGCGCTGTACAAGAACTTCGCCAGCAAGGAGGAGCTGTTCGTCATCGTCCTGAACGAACGGCTGCCGAAGCTGAACCCCCTGCTGATCAGCCTCATCGACGAACCGGGGGAGCGGACCGTCGAGGAGAACCTGACCGAAATCGCCCACCGGGCCGCGGACTTCTACGCGCAGACCTTCCCGATCGCGGCATCGCTCTACGCCGAGCCCCGCCTCAAGGCCCGCCACGAAGAGGCCATGCGCGAGATGGGCACCGGACCCCACAAGCCCATCGAGGGCCTGGACGCCTATCTGCGCACCGAGCAGCGCGCCGGCCGCGTCAGCGCCGGTGCGGACACCTACGCGGCAGCGTCCCTCCTCCTCGGCGCCTGCGCCCAGCGGGCCTTCGCCTACGAGATGACGGCGGGCCGAAAGCCGCCGCAGCCCACCGGTGAGTTCGCGGCGGGCCTCGCCCGCACGCTGCTCGGCGGGATCGCCGCACGGAAATGACGTTGCGGGCGGGGGAGTTGGCCGTCCACCCTGGGCCCATGACCACGACCCCGCCGAGCGCCGTATGCGGCTGAGAGCCCGGGAGTTCAGGCCCCGCACGGGCCCGTACGCGTACCGCGTCGTCCAGCCCCGAGACCCGCTGCGGCACACCACGCTGAGCGACCCGCTCCACGGCTGGGGATATCTCATGGGCGATCACGACGGTCTGTCGCGGCTCGCCGGGCTGTTCTCCTTCGCCGCGTTCTCCCGGCACACGATCGTGCACCTACCGCTGCGGCACGGCCCGCCGAGGGATTTCGCCCCCGGCCGGCCCGTCGACCTCGTGCTCGCCCACCACTCACTGGGCCTGCGGGCCTCCGCCTGGCCGCGGCTCCGGCGCCGGCTGGCTCACGGCACCGAGCTGACCGTACGCACCGACGAGCAGCGCACGGCCGCGCACGCGACGGCCTGGACGGAACGGCTGGAGCACCCCGACTCCCGTGACTGGCTCCGGCCCGCTTCGCACGCGGGCACGCTCTTCCTCTTCGGCAGCCGCGACGTCCTCGCCGACGCCTCCGTCGTTCTCGCGTGCGCGGCCGGTTTCGGCCCGCGCGAGAAGGGGGTGAGCAAGGGGTACGACCGGGTCGTCGGGTCGCTCACCCGCCATCTGGAGCCGGAACGCGACTGCCGGTACCGCCCGGAGCTCGACATCGGCTTCCAGGCGTACCCGCCCTACGGCCATTTCAGGCGCCCGGGGACGCCAGCCAGTCGTCGACCCCGCTCAGCAGCTTCCGCCTGACCTCGTCCGGGGCGGCGGACGCGCGCACCGACTGCCGCGCCAGCTCCGCCAGCTCCTCGTCCGTGAAGCCGTGGTGCCTGCGCGCGAACTCGTACTGCGCGGCCAGCCGGGACCCGAACAGCAACGGGTCGTCCGCGCCCAGCGCCATCGGCACCCCCGCGTCGTACAGGGTCCGCAGCGGCACATCCGCCGGCTTCTCGTACACGCCGAGCGCCACGTTCGACGCCGGGCACACCTCGCAGGTCACCCCCCTCTCGGCCAGCTTCCGCAGCAGCCGGGGGTCCTCGGCCGCCCGCACCCCGTGACCGATGCGCGAGGCGTGCAGATCGTCCAGGCAGTCCCGTACGGACGCGGGGCCCGTCAGCTCCCCGCCGTGCGGCGCCGCCAGCAGCCCGCCCTCCCGCGCGATGGCGAAGGCGCGGTCGAAGTCCCGTGCCATGCCCCGTCGTTCGTCGTTGGAGAGCCCGAACCCGACGACACCGCGGTCCGCGTACCGCACAGCGAGACGCGCGAGCGTACGGGCGTCCAGGGGGTGCTTCATGCGGTTCGCGGCGACCAGGACGCGCAGCCCGAGCCCCGTCTCCCGCCCGGCCTGCTCCACGGCGTCGAGGATGATCTCCAGCGCCGGGATCAGTCCGCCCAGCGTCGGGGCGTAGGAGGTCGGGTCCACCTGTATTTCCAGCCATCCCGAGCCGTCCCGCACATCCTCCTCGGCGGCCTCACGCACCAGCCGCTGGATGTCCTCGGGGGAGCGCAGGCAGGATCGCGCGATGTCGTAGAGCCGCTGGAAGCGGAACCAGCCGCGCTCGTCGGTGGCGCGGAGCTTGGGCGGTTCGCCGCCGGTGAGCGCGTCCGGCAGATGCACGCCGTGCTTGTCGGCGAGTTCGAGCAGGGTGCTCGGCCGCATCGAGCCGGTGAAGTGCAGATGCAGATGCGCCTTGGGCAGCAGGTTTACGTCACGTACGTGCTCCATCCCAGGATCTTGCCGTACCGCCCGGGGACGGTACAGCCGCTTTCCCTGATCGGGTTCTTGCCCGAACGAAGAAGCGGGCCCGGGCAGTGCCCGGACCCGCTTCCCCGTGAAGCCGGAATGACGCCGGAATTCAGCGGTCGGCCGGTTCAGTCACGCGCTTCCGCGAGGAGCTTCTGCAGCCGGGAGACGCCCTCGACCAGATCTTCGTCGCCCAGCGCGTACGACAGGCGCAGATATCCCGGGGTGCCGAAGGCCTCGCCCGGGACGACCGCCACCTCCGCCTCGTCCAGGATCAGCGCGGCCAGCTCGACGGACGTCTGCGGACGCTGCCCGCGGATCTCCTTGCCCAGCAGCTCCTTCACCGACGGGTACGCATAGAAGGCACCCTCCGGCTCGGGGCAGAACACGCCGTCGATCTCGTTGAGCATCCGCACGATCGTCTGGCGGCGGCGGTCGAAGGCGGTACGCATCTCGGCCACCGCGTCCAGGCTGCCGGAGACCGCGGCGAGCGCGGCGATCTGCGCGACGTTCGACACGTTGGACGTGGCGTGAGACTGCAGGTTGGTCGCGGCCTTCACCACGTCCTTCGGGCCGACGATCCACCCCACACGCCAGCCGGTCATCGCATACGTCTTGGCCACGCCGTTGACCACGATGCACTTGTCGCGCAGCTCGGGGACCAGGCTCGGCAGCGAGGTGAAGGTCGCGTCGCCGTACACAAGGTGCTCGTAGATCTCGTCCGTCAGCACCCACAGGCCGTGCTCCACGGCCCAGCGGCCGATCGCCTCGGCGTCCTCACGGCTGTAGACGGCGCCGGTCGGGTTGGAGGGGGAGACGAAGAGGACGACCTTCGTCCGCTCGGTGCGTGCGGCTTCCAGCTGCTCGACGGAGACCCGGTAGCCGGTGGTCTCGTCAGCGACGACGTCGACCGGGACACCGCCCGCGAGACGGATGGACTCCGGGTAGGTGGTCCAGTAAGGAGCCGGGACGATGACCTCGTCGCCCGGGTCGAGGATCGCGGCGAACGCCTCGTAGATCGCCTGCTTGCCGCCGTTGGTGACGAGGATCTGCGCGGGGTCGACCTCGTAGCCCGAGTCCCGCAGGGTCTTCTCGGCGATGGCCTTCTTCAGCTCGGGCAGACCGCCGGCCGGGGTGTAGCGGTGGAACTTCGGGTTGCGGCAGGCCTCGATCGCGGCCTCGACGATGTAGTCGGGCGTCGGGAAGTCGGGCTCACCGGCGCCGAAGCCGATCACCGGACGCCCTGCGGCCTTGAGAGCCTTGGCCTTGGCGTCGACGGCGAGGGTCGCGGACTCGGAGATCGCACCGATGCGCGCGGATACCCGGCGCTCGGTGGGAGGGGTTGCAGCGCTCATACGGCCCATCGTCCCAGACGCCAAACCCGCGCGGCACACGTGTTTCGCGTAGCGGACAGGAACCGGCCGGGAGCTATCTGTTCGACGCCGGGCCTGCGACCACGTACACTCACTCGTCGTTGGCCCTCACCGACCATGTCTTCGGATGCGGTAGGTTGGGGTAACCACAAAGGGTCGTAGCTCAATTGGTAGAGCACTGGTCTCCAAAACCAGCGGTTGGGGGTTCAAGTCCCTCCGGCCCTGCTACACACACCTTCGCCAGGATGTGTGCGCATGTACGTTATTCATTCAACCGCCGTGCGGCTCCATCGGGCGCGGCGCGGCCACGACCCGGAATCAGGTGAAAGAACGTGACGGACGCCGTGGGCTCCATCGACACGCCTGATGCCGAGGACGAGGCGCCCCAGTCGAAGAAGTCGCGCAAGGGCGGCAAGCGCGGGAAGAAGGGCCCTCTGGGCCGCCTCGCGCTCTTCTACCGGCAGATCGTCGCCGAGCTGCGCAAGGTCGTCTGGCCCACTCGCAACCAGCTGACGACCTACACCACAGTGGTGATTGTCTTCGTAGTCGTCATGATTGGTCTGGTGACCGTGATTGACTACGGGTTCCAGGAAGCCGTCAAGTACGTCTTCGGCTGATCCAGCGGAGGGCGCCGGTAGCGGCGCCCCTTTTCGCATGTTCCACCCCATGTATCCAGGAAGAAGCAGCCACCGTGTCTGACCCGAACCTGAACGAGGCCGTTGAGCCCGGCGAAAGCTTCGAGTCCGCCGAGGACGCGCTCGACATCGTTGAGGCGGCCGACGGAGACCAGGCGGAAGCTGCAGACGCCGCTGCCGGGGAGCCGGCCGAGGAAGCCGCGATCCACGTCGACGAAGACGCCGAGGCTGTGGCCGAGGTCGACGAGGACGTCCCCGCGGAGGATGCGCCTGCCGAGGCCGCTGACGACATCGCTGCCGATGACGACGCCGACGACGCTGCCGCTGACGACGCCGCCGAGGACGCTGCCGCCGATGAGGATGTCGCCGAGGAGCCCGAGGCCCCGGCCGACCCGATCGCCGCGCTCCGCGACGAGCTGCGCCTTCTGCCCGGCGAGTGGTACGTCATCCACACCTACGCGGGCTACGAGAAGCGCGTGAAGGCCAACCTGGAGCAGCGTGCCGTCTCGCTGAACGTCGAGGACTTCATCTACCAGGCCGAAGTGCCCGAGGAAGAGATCGTCCAGATCAAGAACGGCGAGCGCAAGAACGTCCGGCAGAACAAGCTTCCCGGATACGTGCTCGTCCGCATGGACCTGACGAACGAGTCCTGGGGCGTCGTCCGTAACACCCCCGGCGTCACCGGCTTCGTGGGCAACGCCTACGACCCGTACCCGCTGACCCTGGACGAGATCGTCAAGATGCTCGCCCCGGAGGCCGAGGAGAAGGCAGCCCGCGAGGCCGCCGAGGCCGAGGGCAAGCCGGCTCCGGCCCGCAAGGTCGAGGTCCAGGTGCTGGACTTCGAGGTCGGCGACTCGGTCACCGTCACCGACGGCCCGTTCGCGACGCTGCAGGCCACGATCAACGAGATCAACGCCGACTCGAAGAAGGTCAAGGGTCTCGTCGAGATCTTCGGCCGCGAGACCCCGGTCGAGCTGAGCTTCGACCAGATCCAGAAGAACTGACTCCTTCCGGAGTCTTCTGGAACATACGCCTCCGAACAGGTCAGACCGGCTCTCTGAAGCCGGTCTGACCTGCTCGGTTTTTGGCCGCACAGCTATACCCGTTATCGTTGTGCGGTATGCCTCCATCCGGATGATCGGCTGGAGCGCTGGAAACTCTCACTAGGACCCGGAGAGAGCAATGCCTCCCAAGAAGAAGAAGGTCACGGGGCTTATCAAGCTCCAGATCCAGGCCGGTGCGGCCAACCCGGCTCCGCCGGTCGGCCCCGCACTGGGTCAGCACGGCGTCAACATCATGGAGTTCTGCAAGGCCTACAACGCCGCGACCGAGTCGCAGCGTGGCATGGTCGTGCCGGTGGAGATCACGGTCTACGAGGACCGTTCCTTCACCTTCATCACCAAGACTCCGCCGGCCGCCAAGCTGATCCTCAAGGCCGCGGGTGTGGACAAGGGCTCCGGCGAGCCGCACAAGACCAAGGTCGCCAAGCTGACGCGCGACCAGGTCCGTGACATCGCCACCACGAAGATGCCCGACCTGAACGCCAATGACCTGGACGCCGCCGAGAAGATCATCGCCGGCACCGCCCGTTCCATGGGCATCACGGTCGAAGGCTGATTCAGCCCCGCCTGACCTCCAGTGGTAGGACCAAGCGCTGGTCCGCACCACGACTCCACACCTGAACACACAGGAGCAGAAGTGAAGCGCAGCAAGACTCTCCGCGCTGCGGACGCGAAGATCGACCGGGAGCGCAACTACGCCCCGCTCGAGGCCGTCCGTCTCGCCAAGGACACCGCCGCCACCAAGTTCGACGGAACCGTCGAGGTCGCCTTCCGCCTGGGCGTTGACCCGCGCAAGGCCGATCAGATGGTCCGTGGCACCGTCAACCTTCCGCACGGCACCGGCAAGACCGCCCGGGTCCTGGTCTTCGCGACCGGTGACCGTGCTGCGGCCGCGGAAGCCGCGGGCGCCGACATCGTCGGCTCCGACGAACTGATCGACGAGGTTGCGAAGGGCCGTCTGGACTTCGACGCCGTCGTCGCCACCCCGGACCTCATGGGCAAGGTCGGCCGCCTCGGCCGCGTGCTCGGCCCGCGTGGTCTGATGCCGAACCCGAAGACCGGCACCGTCACCCCCGATGTCACCAAGGCTGTGAACGACATCAAGGGCGGCAAGATCGAGTTCCGCGTCGACAAGCACTCGAACCTGCACTTCATCATCGGCAAGGTCTCCTTCGACGAGACGAAGCTGGTCGAGAACTACGCCGCGGCGCTGGAGGAGATCCTCCGTCTGAAGCCGTCCGCCGCCAAGGGCCGCTACATCAAGAAGGCGACCCTGGCGACGACGATGGGTCCCGGCATCCCGCTGGACTCCAACCGCACCCGCAACCTCCTCGTCGAGGAGGACCCGGCCGCCGTCTGATCGGACGACAGCCGCGGGTCTCGCGCACCGAAGCCGGCCCCCACGCCTCTCAGGAGGAGTGGGGGCCGGCTTTATTCGCTGGGGCACTGTCAGTACCTGGCGGTAGGGTCACGGGGATTTGTGAAGCCAATGCGTACACCTGTGGGGGGAACGTGCATCCGATGTACCGGAAAGCAGCCGGGCTCGCGCTCGCCGGAGCGCTGCTCGGCGGCGCCGTGGCCTGTTCGGGGGACAGCTCGGCGCAGCCGGACCGCAAGGGCGGCCAGAAGCCGGTACGGGTCACGGTGGCCGCGGCCATCGAGCGTGCCGCCGCCAAGAACGAGAAGCTGACCTCCGTCTCGTACCGCATGAAGGGGCAGGTCCCCGGCCAGGGCTCGGTCGAGGGCCGGGCGGCGGTCGGCTTCAAGCCGGTCACCATGCGGATGAACATGAAGCAGAAGGGCGCCGCACAGACCGGCGAGGTGGAGATCCGGCTCGTCGGGGGAGCCTTCTACATCAACGGCGGCAAGGAGGCGGCCGCCGAGCTGGACGGCAAGAGCTGGATCAAGTTCGACCTGTCCGCGATGGGCAAGGGCGCAGGCGGCCAGGACCCGCTCGCCGGCGTGGGCCGGACCGACCGGAACCCTGCCGAGGACTCCGCCTCCCTGACCGCTGCCAAGAACCTGCGGAAGGTCGGCCCGCAGACGGTCGACGGCGTGGCCACCACGCACTACACCGGCAGCCTGCCGCTGGCGACGATGCGCGCGAGCCTCAAGAACGAGGACGCGGCGACCAGGAAGCGCCGGGAGAAGGGCCTCGAGCAGTACGAGAGGATGGGGATCTCGTCGCTCACCATGGACATGTGGATCGACGGGGACGACCACACCAAGCAGTTCCGCACCCGGGCCAAGGGCACCAAGGGACCGCTGGATCTGACGATCACCTTCCTCGACTACAACAAGCCCGTCGTGGTGACGGCCCCGCCCGCGTCGGAGACCACCGACCTGGCCGAGATGTTCAAGGACGCCGGGCAGGAGCCGTAGGCCGATTTGCCTGACGCGAACCCCTTCACGTAGTCTTCCCCGGAAGCCAAAGACCGCTGGTCGTTGCTGTGCGCTCGCAAGAGGGTACGGCGGCCGAAGGATTCGCTGAACTGCGAACGACCCGCGCAGGTGACCGAGGAAGTGCTCCCGGATCGATTCGGTTCGGTCGAGCTCACGCCCCGTGCGCCTGCGCCGGGGCGTTTCGTTTTGTGCAGAGCCCCTTCTTCACGTGCCTGATTCAGGCGGTCCGGCGACGTGTGGTTGACCGAAAGGTCAGCCGAGGATCATCACCCCGGAAGGAGGCCGAGGCACATGGCGACGTCCGACAAGGTCGCAGCCGTTGCAGAAATCACGGAGAAGCTCCGCGGTTCCAACGCAGCAGTTGTGACGTCCTACACCGGACTGACCGTGGCGCAGCTCAAGGAGCTTCGCCGTTCTCTCGGCGAGAACGCTCAGTACCGAGTGGTGAAGAACACGCTGACCCAGATCGCGGCCAAGGAGGCCGGGATCGAGCTGGACGAGCATCTCAAGGGCTCGACGGCTGTCGCCTTCGTTACCGGTGACCCGGTGGTGGCGGCGAAGGGTCTTCGCGACTTCGCCAAGGACAACCCCGCTCTCGTCATCAAGGGCGGTGTCCTTGACGGTAAGGCGCTGTCCGCCGACGAGATCAAGAAGCTTGCGGACCTCGAGTCCCGCGAGGTTCTGCTCGCCAAGCTGGCGGGCGCCATGAAGGGCAAGCAGTCCCAGGCTGCCGCGCTCTTCCAGGCGCTTCCCTCGAAGTTCGTCCGCACCGCGGAGGCGCTTCGTGCCAAGAAGGCCGAGCAGGGCGGTGCCGAGTAATTCGGCTCGCGCATTGACCGGCGCTATGTGACGCACCGGTCGCAGCGGGCCTGTACGCCCGCCTACATGTACATCACGGCACCAGCCGAATAGTGGAAGGACCGCCATCATGGCGAAGCTCAGCCAGGACGACCTGCTCGCGCAGTTCGAGGAGATGACCCTCATCGAGCTCTCCGAGTTCGTGAAGGCCTTCGAGGAGAAGTTCGACGTCACCGCCGCCGCCCCCGTGGCCGCTGCGGGCGTTGCCGCCCCGGGTGCCCCGGCCGAGGCCGAGGCCGAGCAGGACGAGTTCGACGTCATCCTCACGGGCGCCGGCGACAAGAAGATCCAGGTCATCAAGGTCGTGCGTGAGCTGACCTCCCTGGGTCTGAAGGAGGCCAAGGACCTCGTCGACGGCACTCCGAAGCCGGTCCTCGAGAAGGTCGCGAAGGAGGCCGCCGAGAAGGCTGCCGAGTCCCTCAAGGCCGCGGGCGCTTCCGTCGAGGTCAAGTGACCCTCTGAGTCTCCGCCACGCGGCTCCTCAGGGGCCCGTGAGAGGCACAGCGAAGGGCGATCACCCATTTGGGTGGTCGCCCTTCGGCGTTGCGCGAGGGATGCCTTGCAGGCGGTTGACGACCAGTATCGTGATCTTCGCCGTGCGTTCCTGACTCTGGTCAGTGACGATCCCAGCAGTCGGTTCCGGCTGGGGGGCCTTGACGAACCGCACGCAGCGCGCAATTCTCAGGACGCGTCGTCACAACGATCCGGATCCGAGGCATGGATCGACGGCCGAACGGGCAGTAAGGATGTGCGCCTCTTGGCGCGAGGGCTTACGCGGAGTTGAGAACAACGAGGGTCTCGAAAACCCGCACTGGACATCAGTGTGCCAAGTGGCTACACTGACCCTTTGCGCTGCCTGTTAACTGCCCCCTGCCCGTCACCAGGGGCATCCCCACGCATCAGCACCGATGACCGATCAATCCCTGACCTGGGATTTCTGTCTCTGTGCCTCGCATGGGACCGGTACGCGCGTAGTGAGTCCGAGCCCTCGGAAGGACCCCCTCTTGGCCGCCTCGCGCAACGCCTCGACCGCGAATACGAACAACGGCGCCAGCACCGCCCCGCTGCGCATCTCCTTTGCAAAGATCAAGGAGCCCCTCGAGGTTCCGAACCTCCTCGCGCTGCAGACCGAGAGCTTTGACTGGCTGCTCGGCAACGCCGCCTGGAAGGCTCGTGTCGAGGCGGCTCTGGACAGCGGACAGGACGTCCCCACCAAGTCCGGTCTGGAAGAGATCTTCGAGGAGATCTCGCCGATCGAGGACTTCTCAGGGTCGATGTCGCTGACCTTCCGCGACCACCGTTTCGAGCCTCCGAAGAACTCGATCGACGAGTGCAAGGAGCGCGACTTCACGTACGCGGCTCCCCTGTTCGTCACGGCCGAGTTCACCAACAACGAGACCGGCGAGATCAAGTCCCAGACGGTCTTCATGGGCGATTTCCCGCTCATGACCAACAAGGGCACCTTCGTCATCAACGGCACCGAGCGTGTCGTCGTGTCGCAGCTGGTCCGCTCGCCGGGTGTCTACTTCGACTCCAACATCGACAAGACGTCCGACAAGGACATCTTCACGGCCAAGATCATCCCTTCCCGGGGTGCCTGGCTCGAGATGGAGATCGACAAGCGCGACATGGTCGGTGTCCGCATCGACCGCAAGCGCAAGCAGTCCGTCACCGTCCTTCTCAAGGCTCTCGGCTGGACCACCGAGCAGATCCTCGAGGAGTTCGGCGAGTACGAGTCGATGCGCGCCACCCTGGAGAAGGACCACACCCAGGGCCAGGACGACGCGCTGCTCGACATCTACCGCAAGCTCCGTCCGGGCGAGCCCCCGACCCGTGAGGCCGCTCAGACGCTGCTCGAGAACCTCTACTTCAACCCCAAGCGCTACGACCTCGCCAAGGTCGGCCGCTACAAGGTGAACAAGAAGCTCGGCGCGGAAGAGCCGCTGGACGCCGGCGTGCTCACCACCGACGACGTCATCGCGACCATCAAGTACCTGGTCAAGCTGCACGCCGGTGAGACCGACACGGTCGGGGAGTCCGGTACGCAGATCGTCGTCGAGACCGACGACATCGACCACTTCGGCAACCGTCGTCTGCGCAACGTCGGCGAGCTCATCCAGAACCAGGTCCGCACGGGTCTGGCTCGTATGGAGCGCGTCGTGCGTGAGCGCATGACGACCCAGGACGTCGAGGCGATCACGCCGCAGACCCTGATCAACATCCGGCCGGTCGTCGCCTCCATCAAGGAGTTCTTCGGCACCAGCCAGCTGTCGCAGTTCATGGACCAGAACAACCCGCTGTCGGGTCTCACCCACAAGCGCCGTCTGTCGGCGCTCGGTCCGGGTGGTCTCTCGCGTGAGCGGGCCGGCTTCGAAGTCCGTGACGTGCACCCCTCGCACTACGGCCGCATGTGTCCGATCGAGACCCCTGAAGGCCCGAACATCGGTCTGATCGGCTCGCTCGCGTCCTACGGCCGGGTCAATGCGTTCGGGTTCGTCGAGACGCCGTACCGCCGTGTCGTCGACGACCAGGTGACCGACGACGTCGACTACCTGACCGCCGACGAGGAGGACCGCTTCGTCATCGCGCAGGCCAACGCTGCGCTGACCGACGACATGCGATTCGCCGAGAACCGCGTGCTGGTCCGCCGTCGTGGCGGAGAGGTCGACTACGTCCCCGGCTCCGACGTGGACTACATGGACGTCTCGCCGCGCCAGATGGTGTCGGTCGCGACCGCCATGATCCCGTTCCTCGAGCACGACGACGCCAACCGTGCCCTCATGGGCGCGAACATGATGCGTCAGGCCGTTCCGCTGATCACGGCCGAGGCGCCACTGGTCGGTACCGGCATGGAGTACCGCTGTGCGGTCGACGCCGGTGACGTCATCAAGGCCGAGAAGGACGGTGTGGTCCAGGAGGTTTCCGCGGACTACGTCACGGTCGCCAACGACGACGGCACGTACACCACGTACCGCATCGCCAAGTTCTCCCGCTCCAACCAGGGCACCTCGGTCAACCAGAAGGTCGTCGTCGACGAGGGTGACCGCGTCGTCGAGAACCAGGTTCTCGCCGACGGCCCGGCCACCGAGCAGGGCGAGATGGCGCTCGGCAAGAACCTGCTGGTCGCGTTCATGCCGTGGGAGGGCCACAACTACGAGGACGCGATCATCCTGTCGCAGCGCCTCGTGCAGGACGACGTCCTCTCCTCGATCCACATCGAGGAGCACGAGGTCGACGCCCGTGACACCAAGCTCGGTCCCGAGGAGATCACCCGGGACATCCCGAACGTCTCCGAGGAGGTCCTCGCGGACCTCGACGAGCGCGGCATCATCCGTATCGGTGCCGAGGTCGTCGCCGGCGACATCCTGGTCGGCAAGGTCACGCCCAAGGGTGAGACCGAGCTGACCCCCGAGGAGCGTCTGCTCCGCGCGATCTTCGGTGAGAAGGCGCGCGAAGTGCGTGACACCTCGCTGAAGGTGCCCCACGGCGAGATCGGCAAGGTCATCGGCGTCCGCGTCTTCGACCGCGAAGAGGGCGACGAGCTGCCGCCGGGCGTGAACCAGCTGGTGCGCGTGTACGTGGCGCAGAAGCGGAAGATCACCGACGGTGACAAGCTCGCCGGCCGTCACGGCAACAAGGGCGTCATCTCGAAGATCCTGCCGATCGAGGACATGCCGTTCCTGGAGGACGGCACCCCGGTCGACATCATCCTCAACCCGCTGGGTGTGCCGTCCCGAATGAACCCGGGACAGGTCCTCGAGATCCACCTCGGCTGGCTCGCCAGCCAGGGCTGGAAGGTCGAGGGCAGCGAGGAGTGGATGGAGCGGCTGAAGGTCATCGGCGCCGACGAGGTCGCTGCCGGTACCAACGTCGCCACCCCGGTCTTCGACGGTGCGCGCGAGGACGAGATCTCCGGTCTCTTCGAGTCCACGATCCCGAACCGCGACGGCAACCGGATGGTCCAGCCGTCCGGCAAGGCCAACCTGTTCGACGGCCGCTCCGGCGAGCCGTTCCCGGACCCGGTTTCGATCGGGTACATGTACATCCTGAAGCTCCACCACCTGGTCGACGACAAGCTCCACGCACGGTCGACCGGTCCGTACTCGATGATCACCCAGCAGCCGCTGGGTGGTAAGGCCCAGTTCGGTGGCCAGCGGTTCGGAGAGATGGAGGTGTGGGCGCTGGAGGCTTATGGCGCCGCGTACGCCCTCCAGGAGCTGTTGACCATCAAGTCCGACGACGTGACCGGCCGCGTGAAGGTCTACGAGGCCATCGTCAAGGGCGAGAACATCCCCGAGCCCGGCATTCCCGAGTCCTTCAAGGTGCTCATCAAGGAAATGCAGTCGCTCTGCCTCAACGTGGAGGTGCTGTCCTCGGACGGTATGTCCATCGAGATGCGCGACACGGACGAGGATGTCTTCCGCGCCGCGGAGGAGCTCGGTATCGACCTGTCCCGGCGTGAGCCGAGCAGCGTCGAAGAGGTCTGACGGGCCTGGCGGGGGCTGCCACCACGGAGCCCCCGTCAATCCCGGGACCGTTCAGACCATGATTGAGACACGACCCCGAAAGAGGGATTGACGCACAGTGCTCGACGTCAACTTCTTCGACGAGCTGCGGATCGGCCTGGCCACCGCGGACGACATCCGACAGTGGTCACACGGCGAGGTCAAGAAGCCGGAGACCATCAACTACCGCACGCTCAAGCCCGAGAAGGACGGACTCTTCTGCGAGAAGATCTTCGGTCCGACCCGGGACTGGGAGTGCTACTGCGGCAAGTACAAGCGTGTCCGCTTCAAGGGCATCATCTGTGAGCGCTGTGGCGTCGAAGTCACACGCGCCAAGGTGCGCCGTGAGCGGATGGGCCACATTGAGCTGGCCGCACCCGTCACCCACATCTGGTACTTCAAGGGTGTCCCGTCGCGTCTGGGCTACCTGCTGGACCTCGCGCCGAAGGACCTCGAGAAGGTCATCTACTTCGCCGCGTACATGATCACGTTCGTGGACGAGGAGCGCCGTACGCGCGACCTGCCCTCGCTGGAGGCCCACGTCTCCGTCGAGCGTCAGCAGGTCGAGAACCGCCGCGACTCCGACCTCGAGGCCCGTGCCAAGAAGCTCGAGACCGACCTGGCCGAGCTCGAGGCCGAGGGTGCCAAGGCCGACGTGCGCCGCAAGGTGCGCGAGGGCGCCGAGCGTGAGATGAAGCAGCTGCGCGACCGTGCGCAGCGCGAGATCGACCGTCTCGACGAGGTGTGGAACCGCTTCAAGAACCTCAAGGTCCAGGACCTCGAGGGCGACGAGCTGCTCTACCGCGAACTGCGTGACCGCTTCGGCACGTACTTCGACGGCTCGATGGGTGCCGCGGCGCTGCAGAAGCGCCTGGAGTCCTTCGACCTCGACGAGGAGGCCGAGCGCCTCCGCGAGATCATCCGCACCGGCAAGGGCCAGAAGAAGACCCGTGCGCTCAAGCGCCTCAAGGTCGTCTCCGCGTTCCTGCAGACGAGCAACAGCCCCAAGGGCATGGTGCTCGACTGCGTGCCGGTCATCCCGCCGGACCTGCGTCCGATGGTGCAGCTGGACGGTGGCCGCTTCGCGACCTCCGACCTGAACGACCTGTACCGCCGTGTGATCAACCGCAACAACCGCCTCAAGCGTCTCCTTGACCTCGGTGCCCCCGAGATCATCGTGAACAACGAGAAGCGGATGCTGCAGGAGGCCGTCGACGCGCTGTTCGACAACGGCCGCCGCGGTCGCCCGGTCACCGGTCCCGGTAACCGTCCCCTGAAGTCCCTCAGCGACATGCTGAAGGGCAAGCAGGGCCGTTTCCGTCAGAACCTGCTCGGCAAGCGAGTCGACTACTCGGCGCGTTCCGTCATCGTCGTCGGCCCGCAGCTGAAGCTGCACCAGTGCGGTCTGCCCAAGGCCATGGCGCTGGAGCTCTTCAAGCCGTTCGTGATGAAGCGCCTGGTCGACCTGAACCACGCGCAGAACATCAAGTCGGCCAAGCGCATGGTCGAGCGTGGCCGCACCGTCGTGTACGACGTCCTCGAAGAGGTCATCGCCGAACACCCGGTGCTGCTGAACCGTGCGCCCACGCTGCACCGCCTCGGCATCCAGGCCTTCGAGCCGCAGCTGGTCGAGGGCAAGGCCATCCAGATCCACCCGCTCGTCTGCACCGCGTTCAACGCGGACTTCGACGGTGACCAGATGGCCGTGCACCTGCCGCTGTCCGCGGAGGCGCAGGCCGAGGCACGCATCCTGATGCTGTCCTCGAACAACATCCTGAAGCCGGCCGACGGCCGTCCGGTCACCATGCCGACCCAGGACATGGTGCTCGGCCTCTTCTTCCTCACGACCGACGAGGAAGAGCGCGAGGTCAAGGGTGAGGGCCGGTCCTTCGGCTCCACCGCCGAGGCGATCATGGCGTTCGACGCCAAGGAGCTCTCGCTTCAGGCGAAGGTCGACATCCGCTTCCCGGTGGGCACCATCCCGCCGCGTGGCTGGACCCCGCCGGCCGTCGAGGAGGGTGACGACGCTGCGGAGTACCAGCAGGGCGACAGCTTCCGGCTGCGTACGACCCTGGGCCGCGCGCTCTTCAACGAGCTGCTGCCCGAGGACTACCCGTTCGTCGACTACTCGGTGGGCAAGAAGCAGCTCTCCGAGATCGTCAACGACCTGGCCGAGCGCTACCCCAAGGTCATCGTGGCGGCGACGCTCGACAACCTGAAGGCGGCGGGCTTCTACTGGGCGACCCGTTCCGGTGTCACCGTGGCCATCTCCGACGTCGTCGTGCCCGAGGCCAAGAAGGCCATCGTCGCGGGTTACGAGGCTCAGGACGAGAAGGTCCAGAAGCAGTACGAGCGCGGTCTGATCACCAAGCAGGAGCGCACGCAGGAGCTCATCACCATCTGGACCAAGGCGACCAACGAGGTTGCCGAGGCGATGAACGCGAACTTCCCGAAGACCAACCCCATCTTCATGATGGTCAACTCGGGTGCTCGCGGAAACATGATGCAGATGCGTCAGATCGCCGGTATGCGTGGTCTGGTGTCCAACGCCAAGAACGAGACGATCCCGCGTCCCATCAAGGCGTCGTTCCGTGAGGGTCTGTCCGTGCTGGAGTACTTCATCTCCACGCACGGTGCCCGTAAGGGGCTGGCGGACACCGCCCTGCGTACCGCCGACTCGGGTTACCTGACCCGTCGTCTGGTCGACGTCTCGCAGGACGTCATCATCCGCGAGGAGGACTGCGGCACCGACCGCGGTCTGAAGCTCAAGATCGCGGAGCGCGGCGCCGACGGCAGCCTGCGCAAGACCGAGGACGTCGAGACCTCCGTGTACGCGCGGATGCTCGCCGAGGACGTCGTCGTCGACGGCAAGGTCATCGCGCCGGCCAATGTCGACCTGGGTGACGTGCTCATCGACGCCCTGGTGGGCGCGGGCGTCGAGGAGGTCAAGACCCGTTCGGTCCTGACCTGTGAGTCCGCGGTCGGCACCTGTGCCTTCTGCTACGGCCGCTCGCTGGCCACCGGCAAGCTGGTCGACATCGGTGAGGCGGTCGGCATCATCGCCGCCCAGTCCATCGGTGAGCCCGGCACGCAGCTGACGATGCGTACCTTCCACACCGGTGGTGTGGCCGGTGACGACATCACCCAGGGTCTGCCCCGTGTCGTCGAGCTCTTCGAGGCTCGTACGCCCAAGGGTGTCGCCCCGATCTCGGAGGCGGCCGGCCGCATCCGTATCGAGGAGACCGAGAAGACCAAGAAGATCGTCGTCACCCCGGACGACGGCAGCGACGAGACGGCGTTCCCCATCTCGAAGCGTGCCCGTCTGCTGGTGGGCGAGGGCGACCACGTCGAGGTGGGCCAGAAGCTCACCGTGGGTGCCACCAACCCGCACGACGTGCTGCGGATCCTCGGTCAGCGCGCGGTCCAGGTCCACCTGGTCGGCGAGGTCCAGAAGGTCTACAACTCGCAGGGTGTGTCGATCCACGACAAGCACATCGAGATCATCATCCGGCAGATGCTGCGCCGTGTGACGATCATCGAGTCCGGCGACGCGGAGCTGCTGCCGGGTGAGCTCGTGGAGCGCTCGAAGTTCGAGACCGAGAACCGTCGTGTGGTCACCGAGAGCGGTCACCCCGCCTCCGGCCGTCCGCAGCTGATGGGTATCACCAAGGCCTCGCTCGCCACCGAGTCGTGGCTGTCGGCGGCGTCCTTCCAGGAGACGACCAGGGTTCTGACCGACGCGGCGATCAACGCCAAGTCGGACTCCCTGATCGGCCTCAAGGAGAACGTCATCATCGGTAAGCTCATCCCGGCCGGTACGGGCCTGTCCCGCTACCGCAACATCCGGGTGGAGCCCACCGAGGAGGCCAAGGCCGCGATGTACTCGGCCGTCGGCTACGACGACATCGACTACTCGCCGTTCGGCACCGGCTCCGGCCAGGCCGTTCCGCTGGAGGACTACGACTACGGTCCGTACAACCAGTAAGCAGTAGTACGTCCCTCAGGACGTCCACAGGGCGGCCATCCCTCGCGGGATGGCCGCCCTGTGTCATATGTTGCAGGCTCGTGTGTCCTGCGCGTGGGCAGTTGTTTTGACCGGAGCCGATGCGGTAGGTACGCTCTGACCTTGTGCCTGGGGTGTGCCTGGGCTCGTGTGCGTGTCTTCAGCCGCACGGCGAGCCTGAGAACGAGGCCACCGTAATCTGCGCTCTTTTCGCCTGGCGGTGAAAGTCTGCAGTATTCGACACACCCGACCGCGTGGGTCGGCGACGTTCCAGGTTAGCTTCACTGACGGCACACAGAAACCGGAGAAGTAGTGCCTACGATCCAGCAGCTGGTCCGTAAGGGCCGGCAGGACAAGGTCGAGAAGAACAAGACGCCCGCACTCGAGGGTTCCCCTCAGCGTCGTGGCGTCTGCACGCGTGTGTTCACGACCACCCCGAAGAAGCCGAACTCGGCACTGCGGAAGGTCGCGCGTGTGCGTCTGACCTCCGGCATCGAGGTCACGGCCTACATTCCGGGTGAGGGACACAACCTGCAGGAGCACTCCATCGTGCTCGTGCGTGGTGGCCGTGTGAAGGACCTGCCGGGTGTTCGTTACAAGATCATCCGCGGTTCCCTGGACACCCAGGGCGTCAAGAACCGCAAGCAGGCCCGCAGCCGCTACGGCGCCAAGAAGGAGAAGTAAGAATGCCTCGTAAGGGCCCCGCCCCGAAGCGCCCGGTCATCATCGACCCGGTTTACGGTTCTCCTCTGGTGACCTCGCTCATCAACAAGATTCTGCTGAACGGCAAGCGTTCCACTGCCGAGCGCATCGTCTACGGCGCCATGGAAGGCCTCCGCGAGAAGACCGGCGCTGACCCGGTCATCACGCTGAAGCGCGCCCTCGAGAACGTCAAGCCGTCTCTCGAGGTCAAGTCCCGCCGTGTCGGTGGCGCCACCTACCAGGTGCCGATCGAGGTCAAGCCCGGTCGCGCCGCCACCCTCGCGCTGCGCTGGGTCGTCGGTTACTCCCGCGCGCGTCGCGAGAAGACGATGACCGAGCGCCTCATGAACGAACTGCTCGACGCCTCCAACGGTCTCGGCGCTTCGGTCAAGAAGCGTGAGGACACGCACAAGATGGCCGAGTCCAACAAGGCCTTCGCGCACTACCGCTGGTAGTCGCTACCCACATCGAGACCGAGAGAAGATTGAGCCTTATGGCCACCACTTCGCTTGACCTGGCCAAGGTCCGCAACATTGGGATCATGGCCCACATCGACGCGGGCAAGACGACGACCACCGAGCGCATCCTGTTTTACACCGGTGTGAGCTACAAGATCGGTGAGGTCCACGACGGCGCTGCCACGATGGACTGGATGGAGCAGGAGCAGGAGCGCGGCATCACCATCACGTCCGCCGCGACGACCTGTCACTGGCCGCTCGAGGACGTCGATCACACCATCAACATCATCGACACCCCGGGCCACGTCGACTTCACGGTCGAGGTGGAGCGTTCGCTCCGCGTGCTCGACGGTGCCGTCACGGTGTTCGACGGTGTTGCCGGTGTCGAGCCGCAGTCCGAGACCGTCTGGCGTCAGGCGGACCGCTACGGCGTGCCGCGTATCTGCTTCGTCAACAAGCTGGACCGCACCGGCGCGGAGTTCCACCGCTGCGTCGACATGATCGTGGACCGCCTCGGCGCGACCCCGATCGTGATGCAGCTGCCGATCGGTGCCGAGGCCGACTTCAAGGGCGTCATCGACCTCGTTCGTATGAAGGCTCTTGTCTGGTCCGCCGAGGCCACCAAGGGCGAGATGTACGACGTCGTCGACATCCCGGCCACGCACACCGAGGCGGCCGACGAGTGGCGCGGCAAGCTGCTCGAAGCCGTGTCGGAGAACGACGACGAGATGATGGAGCTGTACCTCGAGGGCCAGGAGCCCACCGAGGAGCAGCTCTACCAGGCGATTCGTCGTATCACCATCGCGTCCGGCAAGGGCGGCGGCACCACCGTCACCCCCGTCTTCTGCGGTACCGCGTTCAAGAACAAGGGCGTTCAGCCCCTGCTCGACGCGGTGGTGCGCTACCTGCCCTCCCCCCTCGACGTCGAAGGCATTGACGGCCACGACGTCAAGGACGCGGAGCAGGTCATCACGCGCCGTCCGTCCGACGACGAGCCGCTGGCCGCCCTGGCCTTCAAGATCGCGAGCGACCCGCACCTGGGCAAGCTCACCTTCATCCGGGTCTACTCGGGTCGCCTGGAGTCCGGCACCGCGGTGCTGAACCCCACCAAGGGCAAGAAGGAGCGCATCGGCAAGATCTACCGCATGCACGCGAACAAGCGTGAGGAGATCGAGTCGGTGGGCGCCGGCGACATCGTCGCCGTCATGGGCCTGAAGCAGACCACCACCGGTGAGACGCTGTGCGACGACAAGAACCCGGTGATCCTGGAGTCCATGGACTTCCCGGCGCCGGTCATCCAGGTCGCGATCGAGCCCAAGTCCAAGGGTGACCAGGAGAAGCTGGGTGTCGCCATCCAGCGTCTCGCGGAGGAGGACCCCTCCTTCCAGGTTCACTCCGACGAGGAGACCGGCCAGACCATCATCGGTGGTATGGGCGAGCTTCACCTCGAGGTGCTCGTCGACCGCATGCGGCGCGAGTTCCGCGTCGAGGCGAACGTCGGCAAGCCGCAGGTCGCGTACCGCGAGACGATCCGCAAGGCCGTCGAGCGTATCGACTACACGCACAAGAAGCAGACCGGTGGCACCGGTCAGTTCGCGAAGGTGCAGATCGCGCTGGAGCCCATCGAGGGCGGCGACGCGACCTACGAGTTCGTGAACAAGGTCACGGGTGGCCGTATCCCCCGTGAGTACATCCCGTCGGTCGACGCCGGTGCGCAGGAGGCCATGCAGTTCGGCATCCTGGCCGGCTACGAGATGGTGGGCGTCCGCGTCACCCTTCTCGACGGTGGCTACCACGAGGTCGACTCCTCCGAGCTGGCGTTCAAGATCGCCGGTTCGCAGGCGTTCAAGGAGGGTGCCCGCAAGGCGTCCCCCGTGCTGCTCGAGCCGATGATGGCCGTCGAGGTCACCACGCCCGAGGACTACATGGGTGATGTCATCGGCGACCTCAACTCCCGCCGTGGCCAGATCCAGGCCATGGATGAGCGCAGCGGCGCACGCGTCGTGAAGGGCCTCGTGCCCCTCTCGGAGATGTTCGGCTATGTCGGAGACCTCCGCAGCAAGACCTCGGGTCGCGCAAGCTACTCGATGCAGTTCGACTCCTACGCCGAGGTTCCGCGGAACGTCGCCGAGGAGATCATCGCGAAGGCCAAGGGCGAGTAACTCTTCCGAGTTCACGCTTTAGGCTTGTCACCGGAGCCTGCTGGGGCATTCCCGCCGTTACCCAAGTAATTACGGCGGGAATGCCCCGGGCCCCGGCATTCCAGCAAAGATCACCTGGCGCCGATGAAGCAAGGCGTACAGAACCACTCCACAGGAGGACCCAGTGGCGAAGGCGAAGTTCGAGCGGACTAAGCCGCACGTCAACATCGGCACCATCGGTCACATTGACCACGGTAAGACGACCCTCACGGCCGCCATTACCAAGGTGCTGCACGACGCGTACCCGGACCTGAACGAGGCCTCGGCCTTCGACCAGATCGACAAGGCTCCTGAGGAGCGCCAGCGCGGTATCACCATCTCCATCGCGCACGTCGAGTACCAGACCGAGTCGCGTCACTACGCCCACGTCGACTGCCCCGGTCACGCGGACTACATCAAGAACATGATCACGGGTGCGGCGCAGATGGACGGCGCCATCCTCGTGGTTGCCGCCACCGACGGCCCGATGCCGCAGACCAAGGAGCACGTGCTCCTGGCCCGCCAGGTCGGCGTTCCCTACATCGTTGTCGCGCTGAACAAGGCCGACATGGTGGACGACGAGGAGATCCTGGAGCTCGTCGAGCTCGAGGTGCGTGAGCTCCTCTCCGAGTACGAGTTCCCGGGCGACGACCTGCCGGTCGTCAAGGTCTCGGCGCTCAAGGCGCTCGAGGGCGACGCCGAGTGGGGCAAGACCGTTCTCGACCTGATGAAGGCCGTCGACGAGTCCATCCCGCAGCCCGAGCGTGACGTCGACAAGCCGTTCCTGATGCCGATCGAGGACGTCTTCACGATCACCGGTCGTGGCACCGTCGTCACCGGTCGTATCGAGCGTGGTGTCCTCAAGGTCAACGAGACCGTCGACATCGTCGGTATCAAGACCGAGAAGACCACCACCACGGTCACCGGCATCGAGATGTTCCGCAAGCTGCTCGACGAGGGCCAGGCCGGTGAGAACGTCGGTCTGCTGCTTCGTGGCATCAAGCGCGAGGACGTCGAGCGCGGCCAGGTCATCATCAAGCCGGGTTCGGTCACGCCGCACACCAGCTTCGAGGCCCAGGCCTACATCCTGTCGAAGGACGAGGGTGGCCGTCACACCCCCTTCTTCAACAACTACCGCCCGCAGTTCTACTTCCGTACCACGGACGTGACCGGCGTCGTGACCCTCCCCGAGGGCACCGAGATGGTCATGCCGGGCGACAACACCACCATGAGCGTCGAGCTGATCCAGCCCGTCGCCATGGAGGAGGGCCTCAAGTTCGCCATCCGTGAGGGTGGCCGGACCGTGGGCGCCGGCCAGGTCACCAAGATCAACAAGTAATTGCTGATCTGACCTGGTTGCTCCTTCAGAGCATCAGCAAAGGGCCCCGCACTTCGGTGCGGGGCCCTTCGCGTATCCGCGGGCGGAAGGAGGTGGCCGATGCGCCGGTTGGGCCCGGTGGCCTGGATGGGCCTGGCCGTGGTCTCCGCGTTCCTGCTGGGGATCACGTACTTCGTGGGCATGTTCTCCGGCGGCCACGAGGTCGACGAGACATGCGCCGCTGCCGGTCAGCACTACGACCACCAGTACCGGGCGGAGCACTGGCGGGAGCCGTCGCGATGGTTCCCCATGCACAACAGGTGCAACGCGGACCACGACCTGGTCCCCGTGTGGGTGAACCCGGCGATCGTCGTTCTGCGGGTGCTGATCGTGGTGTGCGTGGGAGGCACGGTGTGGGCGGCGGTGTCCCGCCGGAGAGCACGGGGGTGACCGGGCGCCGGCGGGGTCAGCCTGCCGTGCCCGCCTGCGGGTACCAGAGCCAGGGGTGGGCGTCCGCGCCCATCCCGACGGCCGTGGGGCCCGAGCGGGTCAGGACCAGTGTCGGTTCGCCGAGTGCCTGCGTGCCCTGGGTGCGTGTCAGCAGCAGCTTGCGCAGACGGAGTTGGACCCGTCCGCGCAGATCCGTGCCGAGCAGAGCGGGGCCTCCGGGTGTCCTCACCGCGCTCACCCGGCCGTAGCCGTCGAAGCCCTCCTTGCGGGGGCGCGAAGGTGCGCCGTCCGCGCGGACGGCGGTCACGGAAGGGGCGGTCGGCTTGCGGTAGTAGAGATCGATGCCGCCGTCGCCGGTGAGCAGCGGGGCGATCGGGGCGCCGGGCACGGGCAGGGCAGCGGCGCCCTCCGGCTTGAAGGCGACCTCCCCGCCGCGTGCGTCCTGGGCCCAGTGGTGGACCGTCTCCCGGCCCGCCGCGAAGACATGGACGCGGCCCGAGCCGTCGACGATCGCCGACAGACCGTCCTGGATCTCGCTGCCACCGAGGTCCCGCCAGCGCTCCCAGTTGCCGTCGGTGTCCCGTACGCGCGTGCTGATGCCCTGGTCCGCGTTGCGCACGAAGAGATGGACCCGGCCGTCAGGGGCCGTGACCGCGACAGGGACGCCGATACGGCGGCCCCGGTCGTCGTCCCGCTCCGGATTGCCCAGGCCGTCCCAGGCGAGGAACTCGCCGCCGGGGGTGCGCTGTTCGAGCAGAACGATCTCGCGGCGGTTCTGGGCGCCGTGGCCGCCGAGCGAGGCGAACCGCAGCCCGAACACCAGCTGCCGGCCGTCCTTGAGGGTCGCCGAGCCGAGCGCGGGGGCGAGCGGACCGCCGCCCAGGTCGTCCGGTTTGCCCCACTGGCCGGTGCCGGGGCCGGTCTCGCGCCAGCGCACCGCACGCAGGCCCAGCACTCCGTACGCGGCGAGCCGGCCGTCCGGCCCGGTGGTCACGACGGGGCGTGCGCCCGGGTACCGGTGATGGGTGGAGCGGACCCAGCCCTTCTTGTTCGTCAGCGGCCGGACGCCGCCCACGTTGTAGTCGCCGCAGCCGGAGGCGTTCCCGCACTCCCAGGACGGGTCACCGCCGTAGGGGACCAGATGCGCGGCCTTCTCCTGCAGCACCTTCGCCGGGAGGTTCTTGGGCCAGTGCCGGTTGTAGTAGCCGCGGAAGGCGGTGGCCACGAACCCGGGCACCTGACCGCCGTCCGCGGTCGCGTCGGCCACCCAGCGCACCAGCGCGGCCCAGCTGAAACACGCCACGGCGGTGTGGTCGGCGTGGTCCGAGTAGCCGCGCTGCTCGCTGTCCTTCTTGCGGGTGACCTCGTCGCTGTCCTGGATGTCCGGGTCCGGGTCCAGGGTCTGTACGACGGTGGGCCGGTACTGCTCCATCAGCCCGACGAGGACGTCGACGAGGTCGTCGTAGTCGTACGGGACGGCCTTGCGCAGCGGGGAGTCCTGGGCCACGACGGTGTCCAGGCCCAGCGCACGGTCGCGCCAGAGGCTCGGCAGCGCCATGGAGCGGCGGGCGGTGTGCATGGGGAGGTTGAGGAAGATCAGCTCGACCCGGCGGTTGCCGTTGGTGAGGGTGTTGATCTCGGCGAGGTGGTCGCGGCGGAGGGAGGCCACGCCCTTGGTCCAGTCGGCGAACTTGTCGAGGCCGAGGAGTGCGGCGTAGGCCTGCCGGAGGCCCTGGTGGCGCGCGGAGGAGTACGCCGGGCGGTCCGCGGGGACGTCCTGCTGCCCGGGTATGTGGTTGCGGCCGTCGTGCTCGCCGGCGGTGACGTACACGCAGACGAGAGGGACACCGGCATCGAGCATCCGCTGGGTGTCGGGGTTCATGAAGTACAGGTCGTCGTCGGGGTGCGCGAGGATCTGCATCAGCTGGGCGCGGCGGGTGCTGGCGATCGGCATGCCCGGGGCCGGGTCGGCGGTGGGGGTGGACCGGCGGGGCGCGGGTACGGAGCAGGCGCTGAGGAGGCCGGCGCCCATGAGCGCGGTGGCCGCGGCGACGACGGTGCGTCGGCGGGGGCGGGTCCGTTCGGGCTGCGGCCCGGCGGAGGAGGCGGGGGTGTCCGCCGTCGGGCGCGCGCCCGGTATTCGCGCAGGGCGCGTCAGGGCATGGGCAGCTCTGTCGTTCACTTGTCGCGCTCCGTCCGCTTCCCCCGCAGCGGCCGGGCGGTGCCCCCGTCTGCGTACTCTGTGATCTCCCCCACGCACGGACGGGCTGGTCAGAGCACCTTCCGCGCTCAACTAGACGAACAATCGACACCCTGGGTTGCCCGGGACGACGACGTTTGTTCGACAGGTGAGCGAGCGGTGGGGCTCAGCGCAGGGGCGGTACGTCGCCCCGGGCCGCGAGGGTGAGGGTCACGCCGGGCAGCCCGCGCAGCCACCCCTGGGCGATCTCCGCGACCCGGGCCCGCGTCGGCGGGGTGGTGCCGAGGCCGACGGCATACCGGACGGGGTCGGTGGTGAAGGGGCGCGGCCAGGCGCGCAGATGCGTCGCACCCGCCTCCTCCAGGGCGGTGAGCAGCGCGCGCATCCGGCCCCGGACGCGGCCCTCGTCGGGTCCCGGGGGGACGGTCACGACCGCCCAGGCCGCGTGGCGCCGGTGCAGGGGCGGTGGGGTCAGGAGTTCGGGCCAGAGGCCGGCGTCGGCCTTCTCCCATGCGTGGAAGAGCTCCTCGGTCAGCAGCTCGCGGCCGACGGGGCCGACCTGTCCGCTGCACGGGCGCACCGGCTCGGTCGGGGTCATGATCGTCACCGGCAGCCCGCCCGGGCCGGGGCCGCCGACGGGTTCGCGCCAGTCCCATGCGGCCCACGTCGCGAAGAAGTGCCGCAGCAGGTCGGTGGGCGGGAGCGGACCCGCCTCGCGGACGGTGTGCGCGGCCAGGACGGACCAGGCCAGGCCCGGCAGCCCGCCGAACGGGGCGGAGTCGAGGCCGCGGGCGTGAGCCCATGCCTTGACCTCCCGGGCGAGGCGGGTGAACGCCTCCCGGTGGGGGCCGACCGTTTCGAGCACCGCGTCCGCGTCACTGACCGCGCTGAGCGCGATCCCCGCTGCCTCACCCAGCTCGGTGCGGCGGTCGACCGCTTCGTCCGGGGCGACGGCGCCCGTGCCGACGACGACGAGATCGATGTCCGTGCCGTCGACGCGCAGCCGGAGTCCGGGGACGCGGGCTCCGACCACCTCGCGCAGCGCGGTCGACTCCGGCAGTGCTGCTGCGACGCGGGCGCGTACGTCCGCGATGTCGACGGTGCCGAGCAGGGCGGCGACGAGGTCCAGGTCCGCGTGGGGGAGCGCGCAGTCCATGCGGCGCGAGCCGACGATGTGGAGCGCGGCGTGGGGGAGGGCGTGCCGGATGCGCCGGGCGACCAGGGAGGCGCCGAGGGCATCGAGCCCGGCGGCGGCCGGCTGGGCGGTGGGCGTGTGGGGCGCGGTCGGGGTCGTTCTGTCCGGCCAGGCGGCGTCCGGCTGGGCGGTCGGCGTGTGGGGCGCGGTGGTCGGGTTCGGCGAGGGGGGCGTCGTGCTCGGCTCGGCGGCGGGGTCCGGCTGGGCGGTGGGCGTGTGGAGCGCGGTGGCCGGCTCAGGGTGCCGTTCCGCTGCCCGCAGCTTCCGCGGCGCGGTCCGTGCTTCCGCCGTGCGGGTCGCGGGCGCGGCGAGCGCTCCACCCCCGTCCCGCCGCACCAGATCCACACCCACCCCGTAGTGGTCGGAGATGAACGGCCCCTCCGCGGCCGGCGTATCCCCGTGCAGCACCGCCCGCCCCGCACGCAGGTCGTCCGTCCGCAGGAGGACCCGGTCCAGCCGGGACACCCGCCCGCTGAGCGAGGAGATCGCGGCCAGGGGGTTGGCCGCCGGGTCGAAGGTCGGCGTGCGGTCGGCCGGGCCGTGCACATCGCTCCAGGCGTCCCGCATGCCGAGCACCGACTGCGGCCCGTCCCCGCCGTCGTTGAAGTCGCCGACGAGCACCACGTCACCCTCGACACCCGCCAACCCCTCGGCGAGCCGGGACAGTTCGGCATCCCGCCGGTCCGCGCCGTTCTCGGAGTGGTCGCTGCTGAGGTGCGTCGCGGCGACCGTGACAGGTCCGTCGGCGGTCTCGACGACGAGCGCGGTGACGGCCTTGTGCGGGCCGAGAGCAAGGTGGCCGACCTCCCGCACGGGCAGCCGGCTGAGCAGCAGCAGCCCGCACTCGTCGACGTCCCGCCCTCGCGGATCGGTGGCCACGGTCCAGCCGTCGCGCACCCACGGCTCCCGCAGCAGCATGTCGAGCAGCGCGCGCTCGACCTCCTGGAGGGCGATGACGTCCGCGTCGGCATCGCGCAGGGCGGCCAGCAGCAGCGGCCGGCGCAGCGCGGTGTCGATACGGTCGCCGTCGTACCGGTCCCAGAGGGTGTTCCACGTCAGCACGCGCAGGCCTGTCGACGCCCTGCCCCCGGGAGCCGGGGCCGGGATCCACCCGTCGCCCTCCCACATGTACGGCGTGCGCGCCGTGAAGAACGGCGCCCGCAGCCGCCGCGGGTCCCGTGCGCGCCCGGCACCGGTCTCGTCGATGCGGTCCACGCCCGAGGACCTGTCCCACACCACCTCGTCGTCCGCCTCGAAGAAGATCACCCGGTGCCACGGAATGTCCCCGCCGGGCACGAACGCGGACAGCGGCATCCGCTTGGGTTCGGCCCCGCGCTGAAGGATGCCCACCACGAAACGGGCGGGATCGAAGCGCGCGTCCCAGCGGACCCGGTGGTAGAGCTCTTCACTCGTACGCATCTACGCCGCCTCCTCGACGGTCCCGCTCGCGCCGATGTACCAGGTGCGGTGTGCCTCGCCCGGGTACGGCGGCGAGAAGCGGCGCAGCTGGGAGGCGAGCACCTCGGGCGGTACGGGGTGGGCCCGACGACTGTTGCGCCGGACCAGTTCGTCCTCGTCGACGAGGACCACGGCGTGCGTGGTCAGGGCGTCGCGCCGGTGCGCGACGGCATGCACCAGGGCGCGTTGGCGCGGATTGAGGGACGTGGCGTCCCACACCACGGTCCCGCCGGCCGCGAGCGCCCCGTCCAGCCGGTCGAGCCCGGCGTGCAGCACCTCACCGTTCGCCTTCTGGTCCGCGCGTGACCCGCGTGCCTCGCGCAGATCGTCCAGCGAGACGTACGTGTCGACGCCGGGGAGCGCCCGCGCGTAGGTGCTCTTGCCGCTGCCGGACGGGCCGACCAGCTGGATCAGCCGGGGGAAGTTCCCGGACCGCCATCGCCAGGTCGCCGCGACGGCCTCCTCGGCGGTCGCGATCTTGTTGCGGGCGTACGCCTCGCGGGCCTCGGCCAGACACCGCGCGGCGGCGTCGTCCTCCAGGTCCGCGAAGCTCCCCCGCAGACCCGCCGGCACGGCGATGTCCTCGGCGTGCAGCGCGGACCACTCGACCTGCTCGCGGGCCCGGGCGTCCTCGGCGACCGCGCCCGCGACGGCGTGCAGCACGCCCAGGTCCACGGCGTACGACATCCTGACGAGCCCGGCCCTGCGGTCCTCGTCGGGGTAGGGGCGGTGCAGGGAGGGGGCCAGTCCGGCGAGGTCCGCGACGCGGCGGGCGAGCGGCATGCCCAGCGAGGGTGCCAGCCGTGGGGCGAGCGCGGCCCGCCTGCCCCGGTGCAGCAGCGCTGCCAGTACGCCGGTGAGCCGGTCGTCCCCGGTCAGCCCCCGCGCGTCCAGGCGCGCACACACCTCCGCGAAGGGCGCCGCGTCGCCCTCGATCCCCACGGCCCGCGACAGTTCCGCCGCGTCGGGTGCCGCCCCGGACCGCACGTCCCAGAGCGCGGCCGCCGGGCCACGCCCGTTCTCCACGACCGCGGCATGCATCCAGTGCGTGTCCGTCTGGACGTGCCCAGGCCGCACCCACTTCGCCACGCGCCGTCCGAAGTCCTCCAGGCGGAAGCCCTCGGTGGTGCGGACGACGTAGCCCTCCCGCCGCGCGGGGTCGAGGCGCAGCGCACGCAGGGCCCGCTCGCCCCGGCCGTCCAGGATTCCGCGCCACAGCACCCGCGGCACCGGAATCCCGAGCCTTCGCAGGTACGGGACGGTCCGGTCCCAGTCCAGGCATTGGCCGTCCGCGTCCCACACGGAGAAGCCGTAGAACCAGCTGTCGAGATCCCCGTACGCGAGTGAGTGCCGGGCGTACATGTTCTCGCCGCACACCCGCCAGCCCGCCGGCAGCGCGTGCCCGATCCGCCCCTGCAGGGCCTTGACCCAGGCCCGCGACGGATGGTGCGCGGAGTCCAGCGACCGGGCGTGCAGCCCGTCGGCGTACAGGGTGGTGTTCTCGCCGTCGAGCTTCTCGGTGACGACGACCTCCCGGCCGGCCAGACCGGACAGGTCGGCGGTCCGCACATCGTCCGATGCCGCGCCGGGCGACCACGGCAGATGCGGTGTCCGCGGATAGTGCGTGCGCATGCCGATCAAGCCCCCGTGTCGATGACGTGTCCGTCACTGTAGGGAGGGCGGTGAGGGCGATCGAATGAATAATCCGGGGCAACGCGGGGCCGGGCGCGACGAGTCGGCTGTGTGAGCTTCATCCCCGGGGGGTATGGTGCTCCGCTCGATTGGTGCTCGACATGCCCCGTATGGCAGACTGTCGGGGTTGCTCGGTTGAGTGCCGATGCTGCGCGCCTCCCGCCGGGAGGACCGGAAGCGAGTCCCACAGTACTCGTCGTCATCCATCGCCCCAGGCGGGATGGCGGACGTACGGGAATCTTCCGGGAAGTGTCAGCGGGGTACCAGCCAGGCACTCGGTGGGTGTTCTTCCCCCGATGCGCGGCTCAGGCCCGCACCCCTTGGTTGGGAAATCCTTCGGGATATCTGCGTAGAGGGGTTGCGACACGCCCGACCGCGGGGGTCGGAGAAGGATGCAGTAGCCCATCGGGTTCCAGAGCGTTTCGAGAGACAGGACTACTGAGTAGCCATGGCGGGACAGAAGATCCGCATCCGGCTCAAGGCCTACGACCACGAGGTCATCGACTCTTCGGCGAAGAAGATCGTCGAGACGGTGACGCGCACTGGTGCGTCGGTCGCAGGCCCGGTGCCGCTGCCCACTGAGAAGAACGTGTACTGCGTCATCAAGTCGCCGCACAAGTACAAGGACTCGCGCGAGCACTTCGAGATGCGCACGCACAAGCGCCTGATCGACATTCTCGACCCGACGCCCAAGACCGTTGACTCGTTGATGCGCCTGGACCTTCCGGCCGGCGTTGACATCGAGATCAAGCTCTGAGAGGCGCGGAAGAGATGGCTAAGCAGATCAAGGGCGTCCTGGGCGAGAAGCTCGGCATGACCCAGGTCTGGGACGAGAACAACCGTGTCGTCCCGGTGACCGTCGTCAAGGCCGGGCCCTGTGTTGTCACCCAGGTCCGTACGAATGACTCCGACGGCTACGAGTCGGTCCAGA
Source organism: uncultured Actinomycetota bacterium (assembly GCA_963836215.1). Taxonomy (GTDB): domain Bacteria; phylum Actinomycetota; class Actinomycetes; order Streptomycetales; family Streptomycetaceae; genus Streptomyces. Next base: position 387,934 of record CAWIIU010000004.1, on the reverse strand, counting down.
TCGCCTTCGGCGAGATCGACCCTCGCAAGGTGAACAAGCCCCTCAAGGGCCACTTCGCCAAGGCCGACGTGACCCCCCGCCGCCACCTGGTGGAGCTCCGTACCTCCGATGCTGCCGAGTACACGCTCGGCCAGGAGATCACTGCCGAAGTGTTCGAGTCCGGCGTCAAGGTTGACGTCACGGGCAAGAGCAAGGGCAAGGGCTTCGCCGGTGTCATGAAGCGTCACAACTTCAAGGGCCTCGGCGCCGGTCACGGTACCCAGCGCAAGCACCGCTCTCCCGGTTCCATCGGTGGCTGCGCCACCCCGGGCCGTGTGTTCAAGGGCCTCCGTATGGCGGGCCGCATGGGCAACGAGCGGGTCACCACCCAGAACCTGACCGTTCACGCCGTTGACGCGGAGAAGGGCCTGCTGCTCATCAAGGGCGCGGTTCCTGGTCCCAACGGCGGCCTGGTCCTGGTCCGCACTGCGGCCAAGGGGGCCTGAGGACTATGAGCACCATTGACATTCTGTCGCCCGCGGGCGACAAGTCCGGGACCGTTGAGCTCCCGGCCGAGATCTTCGACGCCAAGGTCAGCATCCCGCTGATCCACCAGGTCGTCGTCGCGCAGCTGGCCGCCGCCCGTCAGGGCACGCACAAGGTCAAGCGTCGTGGCGAGGTCCGCGGTGGTGGCAAGAAGCCTTACCGCCAGAAGGGCACCGGCCGCGCCCGTCAGGGTTCGACCCGTGCACCGCAGTTCGCCGGCGGTGGCGTCGTCCACGGCCCGCAGCCGCGTGACTACTCGCAGCGGACCCCGAAGAAGATGAAGGCCGCCGCCCTGCGCGGTGCCCTCACCGACCGGGCCCGCAACTCCCGCATCCACGTCGTCTCCGGCGTGGTCGAGGGTGACATCTCCACCAAGGCCGCCAAGACGCTGTTCGGCAAGATCTCGGAGCGCAAGCACCTGCTCCTGGTCGTCGACCGCTCTGACGAGGCCGCGTGGCTGTCCGCCCGCAACCTGCCCCAGGTGCACATCCTGGAGCCGGGCCAGCTGAACACGTACGACGTGCTCGTCTCCGACGACGTGGTCTTCACCAAGGCTGCTTTCGAGTCCTTCGTGTCCGGCGCCCCCGCTCGGAACGCTGAGACCGAAGGGAGCGACGCCTGATGACTGAGGCCGTCGTCACCAGCAAGACCTACTCGGACCCGCGTGACATCCTCGTCAAGCCGGTTGTCTCCGAGAAGAGCTACGCGCTGCTGGACGAGAACAAGTACACGTTCATCGTTGACCCGCGCGCGAACAAGACCCAGATCAAGCAGGCCGTCGAGGCGGTCTTCTCGGTCAAGGTCACCGGGGTCAACACGATCAACCGGCAGGGCAAGCGCAAGCGCACCCGCACCGGTTTCGGCAAGCGCTCGGACACCAAGCGCGCCATCGTGACCCTCGCCGAGGGCGACCGCATCGACATCTTCGGCGGCCCGACCTCCTGACGGAGGTCGAGTCGTTCAGAAGTCCGGAATCTTCCGAGGACTGAGAAATGGGTATCCGCAAGTACAAGCCGACGACCCCGGGCCGTCGTGGCTCCAGCGTCGCCGACTTTGTCGAGATCACGCGGTCCACGCCGGAGAAGTCGCTGGTCCGCCCCCTGCACAGCAAGGGCGGCCGTAACAACACCGGTCGTGTGACCGTCCGTCACCAGGGCGGTGGCCACAAGCGCGCCTACCGCGTGATCGACTTCCGTCGTCACGACAAGGACGGCGTGCCGGCCAAGGTCGCTCACATCGAGTACGACCCGAACCGCACCGCGCGCATCGCGCTTCTGCACTACGCAGACGGCGAGAAGCGCTACATCATCGCGCCCAAGGGCCTGTCGCAGGGCGACCGTGTCGAGAACGGCCCGGCCGCCGACATCAAGCCCGGCAACAACCTGGCGCTGCGCAACATCCCGGTCGGTACGACCATCCACGCCATCGAGCTGCGGCCCGGCGGCGGCGCGAAGTTCGCCCGCTCCGCGGGTGCCTCCGTGCAGCTGCTGGCGAAGGAGGGCACGATGGCCCACCTTCGTATGCCGTCCGGCGAGATCCGGCTGGTCGACGCCCGCTGCCGCGCCACCATTGGCGAGGTCGGCAACGCCGAGCAGTCGAACATCAACTGGGGCAAGGCCGGCCGCCTGCGCTGGAAGGGCGTACGCCCGACCGTCCGCGGTGTCGCGATGAACCCGGTTGACCACCCCCACGGTGGTGGTGAGGGCAAGACCTCCGGTGGTCGCCACCCGGTCAGCCCCTGGGGTCAGAAGGAGGGTCGTACTCGTTCTCCCAAGAAGGCGAGCAACAAGTACATCGTCCGCCGCCGCAAGACGAACAAGAAGCGCTAGGAGCGGGTTCAGATGCCGCGCAGTCTCAAGAAGGGGCCCTTCGTCGACGACCACCTCATCAAGAAGGTGGACGTGCAGAACGAGGCAGGCACCAAGAACGTCATCAAGACCTGGTCCCGTCGCTCGATGATCGTCCCGGCCATGCTCGGCCACACGATCGCGGTGCACAACGGCAAGACCCACGTCCCGGTGTTCGTCACCGAGTCGATGGTCGGCCACAAGCTCGGCGAGTTCTCGCCGACTCGCACCTTCCGCGGCCACGTCAAGGACGACCGGAAGTCGAAGCGCCGCTAACGCGGGGTGGAAGCGACTATGACGAACGTGTCAGACACTGAAGGGACAACCATGGAAGCCAGGGCCCAGGCGCGGTACATCCGCGTCACGCCCATGAAGGCCCGCCGCGTGGTGGACCTCATCCGTGGCATGGATGCCACGGAGGCTCAGGCGGTCCTGCGTTTCGCCCCGCAGGCCGCGAGCGTGCCGGTGGGCAAGGTGCTGGACAGCGCCATTGCCAACGCCGCGCACAACTACGACCACACGGACGCTTCTTCGCTGTTCATCAGCGAAGCGTTCGTGGACGAGGGCCCGACCCTGAAGCGGTTCCGTCCGCGTGCTCAGGGCCGTGCCTACCGGATCCGCAAGCGGACCAGCCACATCACCGTGGTCCTCAGCAGCAAGGAAGGAACCCGGTAATGGGCCAGAAGGTTAACCCGCATGGGTTCCGGCTCGGCATCACCACGGACTTCAAGTCCCGTTGGTACGCCGACAAGCTGTACAAGGACTACGTCAAGGAAGACGTCGCCATCCGTCGGATGATGACGTCCGGCATGGAGCGCGCCGGCATCTCGAAGGTTGAGATCGAGCGCACCCGTGACCGCGTGCGGGTGGACATCCACACCGCGCGTCCCGGCATCGTCATCGGCCGCCGTGGCGCCGAGGCCGACCGCATCCGCGGCGACCTCGAGAAGCTCACGGGCAAGCAGGTCCAGCTGAACATCCTCGAGGTCAAGAACCCCGAGGTCGACGCTCAGCTCGTGGCCCAGGCCGTTGCCGAGCAGCTGTCCTCCCGCGTCTCCTTCCGCCGCGCCATGCGTAAGAGCATGCAGTCGGCGATGAAGGCGGGCGCCAAGGGCATCAAGATCCAGTGTGGCGGCCGTCTCGGCGGCGCCGAGATGTCCCGCTCGGAGTTCTACCGCGAGGGCCGTGTGCCGCTGCACACGCTGCGCGCGAACGTCGAGTACGGCTTCTTCGAGGCCAAGACGACCTTCGGCCGTATCGGTGTGAAGGTCTGGATCTACAAGGGCGACGTCAAGAACATCGCCGAGGTCCGCGCCGAGAACGCCGCTGCCCGCGCCGGCAACCGTCCGGCCCGTGGCGGCGCTGACCGCCCGGCCGGCCGTGGTGGCCGTGGTGGCGAGCGTGGCGGTCGCGGTCGCAAGCCGCAGCAGTCCGCGCCGGCAGCCGAGGCCCCCAAGGCCGACGCTCCCGCCGCCGCTGCTCCGGCTGAGAGCACCGGAACGGAGGCCTGACCGACATGCTGATCCCCCGTAGGGTCAAGCACCGCAAGCAGCACCACCCCAAGCGCCGCGGTATGGCCAAGGGTGGTACGACGGTTGCGTTCGGCGAGTACGGCATCCAGGCCATGACTCCGGCGTACGTGACCAACCGCCAGATCGAGGCGGCTCGTATCGCGATGACCCGCCACATCAAGCGTGGCGGCAAGGTCTGGATCAACATCTACCCGGACCGCCCGCTGACGAAGAAGCCTGCCGAGACCCGCATGGGTTCCGGTAAGGGTTCTCCGGAATGGTGGGTCGCGAACGTTCACCCGGGTCGGGTGATGTTCGAGCTGTCCTACCCGAACGAGAAGATTGCTCGTGAGGCGCTTACCCGCGCTGCTCACAAGCTTCCGATGAAGTGCCGCATCGTTCGGCGCGAGGCAGGTGAGGCGTGATGTCGGCCGGAACCAAGGCGTCCGAGCTGCGCGAGCTGGGTGACGAGGAGCTTCTCGCGAAGCTCCGCGAAGCCAAGGAAGAGCTGTTCAACCTCCGCTTCCAGGCGGCGACCGGCCAGCTCGAGAACCACGGGCGGCTCAAGGCCGTCCGCAAGGACATCGCGCGGATCTACACCCTGATGCGTGAGCGCGAGCTGGGCATCGAGACGGTGGAGAGCGCCTGATGAGCGAGAGCAACGTGACTGAAGAGAAGACCGCACGCGGATTCCGCAAGACCCGCGAGGGTCTGGTCGTCAGCGACAAGATGGACAAGACCGTCGTCGTCGCTGTCGAGGACCGTGTCAAGCACGCGCTGTACGGCAAGGTCATCCGCCGTACGAACAAGCTCAAGGCGCACGACGAGCAGAACGCTGCCGGCGTCGGCGACCGCGTCCTCATCATGGAGACGCGTCCGCTGTCGGCGACCAAGCGCTGGCGCATCGTCGAGATCCTCGAGAAGGCCAAGTAATTGCTCGAAGGGGTAACCCTTCGAGTTCGTTCCGCCAGGCTCGGTGGGGGCTTCCGCTGTGAAGCCCCCGCCGGGAACCGGCAGACAATCAGGAGATAGACGTGATCCAGCAGGAGTCGCGGCTGCGTGTCGCCGACAACACTGGTGCCAAGGAGATCCTTTGCATCCGTGTTCTCGGTGGCTCCGGCCGCCGCTACGCGGGCATCGGTGACGTCATTGTCGCCACCGTCAAGGACGCGATCCCCGGTGGCAACGTGAAGAAGGGTGACGTCGTCAAGGCGGTCATCGTTCGCACCGTCAAGGAGCGTCGTCGTCAGGACGGCTCGTACATCCGCTTCGACGAGAACGCCGCTGTCATTCTCAAGAACGACGGCGACCCTCGCGGCACCCGTATCTTCGGCCCCGTGGGCCGTGAGCTGCGCGAGAAGAAGTTCATGAAGATCATCTCGCTCGCGCCGGAGGTGCTGTAAGCATGAAGATCAAGAAGGGCGACCTGGTCCAGGTCATCACCGGTAAGGACAAGGGCAAGCAGGGCAAGGTCATCGCGGCCTTCCCCCGCGAGGACCGTGTCCTGGTCGAGGGTGTCAACCGGGTCAAGAAGCACACCAAGGCCGGTCAGACCGCTCGCGGTTCGCAGACCGGTGGCATTGTCACGACCGAGGCCCCGATCCACGTGAGCAACGTTCAGCTCGTCGTGGAGAAGGACGGCAACAAGGTCGTCACGCGCGTCGGTTACCGCTTCGACGACGAGGGCAACAAGATCCGCGTTGCCAAGCGGACGGGTGAGGACATCTGATGGCTACCACCACCACTCCGCGTCTGAAGACGAAGTACCGCGAGGAGATCGCGGGCAAGCTGCGTGAGGAGTTCTCGTACGAGAACGTCATGCAGGTTCCCGGCCTCGTCAAGATCGTGGTCAACATGGGTGTGGGCGACGCCGCCCGCGACTCCAAGCTGATCGACGGTGCCATCAAGGACCTCACCACGATCACCGGCCAGAAGCCGGCCGTCACCAAGGCCCGTAAGTCCATCGCGCAGTTCAAGCTGCGTGAGGGCCAGCCGATCGGTGCCCACGTCACGCTTCGTGGCGACCGCATGTGGGAGTTCCTGGACCGCACCCTGTCGCTCGCGCTTCCGCGCATCCGCGACTTCCGTGGTCTGTCCCCCAAGCAGTTCGACGGCCGTGGCAACTACACCTTCGGTCTCACGGAGCAGGTCATGTTCCACGAGATCGACCAGGACAAGATCGACCGCGTCCGGGGTATGGACATCACCGTGGTTACCACGGCGACCAACGACGACGAGGGCCGCGCCCTTCTTCGTCACCTCGGCTTCCCGTTCAAGGAGGCGTGAGCCGTGGCGAAGAAGGCTCTCATTGCCAAGGCTGCCCGCAAGCCCAAGTTCGGCGTGCGTGGCTACACGCGCTGCCAGCGTTGCGGCCGTCCCCACTCCGTCTACCGCAAGTTCGGCCTGTGCCGCGTGTGCCTTCGTGAGATGGCTCACCGTGGCGAGCTGCCGGGCGTGACCAAGAGCTCCTGGTAATTCCCCTGTTGGGAATTCCCGGAAGCTCTCGGTAAGCATCTGGTCGGCGGGAGCCCTCCCTCACATGCCGTAGGCTTGTGGGGTTGGGCGTCCGCCGCCCTACCGACTTACTACGCCGTAGGTCCCCGCACCGCACCCGTCCCGCCACTGAGTGGGGAGAGGGATGGCGCATACAGGAAACCCCGGCGAGAGAGGCCGAAGGCCAATTCATGACCATGACTGATCCGATCGCAGACATGCTCACGCGTCTGCGTAACGCGAACTCGGCATACCACGACTCCGTCGTGATGCCGCACAGCAAGATCAAGTCGCACATCGCGGAGATCCTCCAGCAGGAGGGCTTCATCACCGGCTGGAAGGTCGAGGACGCCGAGGTCGGCAAGAACCTCGTTCTCGAGCTGAAGTTCGGTCCGAACCGCGAGCGTTCGATCGCCGGCATCAAGCGCATCTCGAAGCCGGGTCTGCGTGTGTACGCGAAGTCCACCAACCTGCCGAAGGTTCTCGGTGGCCTGGGTGTGGCGATCATCTCCACGTCCCACGGTCTCCTGACCGGCCAGCAGGCTCAGAAGAAGGGCGTGGGTGGGGAAGTCCTCGCCTACGTCTGGTAGTCGGGAACGGAGGAAAAGCTAATGTCGCGAATCGGCAAGCTCCCCATCCAGGTTCCCGCCGGTGTGGACGTCACCATCGATGGCCGCACGGTCGCGGTGAAGGGCCCCAAGGGTTCCCTCTCGCACACCGTCGCCGCGCCGATCGAGATTGTTAAGGGCGAGGACGGCGTTCTCAACGTCACCCGTCCCAACGACGAGCGTCAGAACAAGGCCCTGCACGGCCTGTCCCGCACGCTGGTGGCGAACATGATCACCGGTGTGACCCAGGGATACACGAAGGCGCTCGAGATCAGCGGTGTCGGTTACCGCGTCGCCGCGAAGGGCTCCAACCTGGAGTTCCAGCTCGGTTACAGCCACTCGATCACGGTGGAGGCGCCCGAGGGCATCTCCTTCAAGGTCGAGTCGCCGACCAAGTTCTCGGTCGAGGGCATCGACAAGCAGAAGGTCGGCGAGGTCGCCGCTAACATCCGCAAGCTGCGCAAGCCCGACCCGTACAAGGCCAAGGGCGTCAAGTACGCGGGCGAGGTCATCCGCCGCAAGGTCGGAAAGGCGGGTAAGTAAGCCATGGCATACGGTGTAAAGATCGCCAAGGGTGACGCGTACAAGCGCGCCGCCATCAAGCGACGTCACATCCGCGTCCGCAAGCACATCTCCGGCACGCCGGAGCGCCCGCGCCTCGTCGTGACGCGCTCCAACCGCAACATCGTGGCGCAGGTCATCGACGACATCGCGGGCCACACGCTCGCGTCGGCGTCGACCCTGGACAGCTCGATCCGCGGTGGCGAGGGCGACAAGAGCGCCCAGGCCAAGCAGGTCGGCGCGCTCGTGGCCGAGCGTGCGAAGGCCGCCGGTGTCGAGGCTGTCGTGTTCGACCGTGGTGGCAACAGGTACGCCGGGCGCATTGCCGCTCTGGCTGACGCCGCCCGCGAAGCCGGGCTGAAGTTCTGAGCCCCGGTTCCGGGACTAACGGACGTAACAGAGAGAGGTAAATCCAATGGCTGGACCCCAGCGCCGCGGAAGCGGTGCCGGTGGCGGCGAGCGGCGGGACCGGAAGGGTCGCGACGGTGGCGCCGCTGCCGCCGAGAAGACCGCGTACGTTGAGCGCGTTGTCGCGATCAACCGCGTCGCCAAGGTTGTCAAGGGTGGTCGTCGCTTCAGCTTCACCGCGCTCGTCGTGGTCGGAGACGGTGACGGCACCGTAGGTGTCGGTTACGGCAAGGCCAAGGAGGTGCCGGCCGCCATCGCCAAGGGTGTTGAGGAGGCCAAGAAGCACTTCTTCAAGGTCCCCCGTATCCAGGGCACCATCCCGCACCCGATCACGGGCGAGAAGGCCGCGGGCGTCGTCCTGCTCAAGCCTGCTTCCCCCGGTACCGGTGTTATCGCCGGTGGCCCGGTGCGTGCCGTGCTCGAGTGCGCCGGCGTTCACGACATCCTGTCGAAGTCGCTCGGCTCGTCCAACGCGATCAACATCGTGCACGCGACCGTGGCGGCCCTCAAGGGCCTGCAGCGTCCCGAGGAGATCGCGGCTCGCCGTGGTCTGCCCCTCGAGGACGTCGCCCCCGCGGCTCTGCTTCGTGCTCGTGCGGGAGCGGGTGCTGCGTAATGGCCCGCCTCAAGATCACGCAGACGAAGTCGTACATCGGCAGCAAGCAGAACCACCGCGACACCCTGCGTTCGCTCGGGCTCAAGCGCCTGCACGACGTGGTTGTCAAGGAGGACCGTCCCGAGTTCCGCGGCATGGTGCACACCGTCCGCCACCTCGTTACGGTCGAGGAGGTCGACTGACATGGCGGAGAACAACCCGCTGAAGGTCCACAACCTCCGGCCCGCCCCGGGCGCCAAGACCGCCAAGACCCGTGTGGGTCGTGGTGAGGCGTCCAAGGGTAAGACCGCTGGTCGTGGAACCAAGGGCACCAAGGCCCGCTACCAGGTTCCGGAGCGCTTCGAGGGTGGGCAGATGCCCCTCCACATGCGTCTCCCGAAGCTCAAGGGCTTCAAGAACCCGTTCCGTACCGAGTACCAGGTCGTGAACCTGGACAAGCTCACCGCCCTCTACCCCGAGGGTGGAGAGGTCACGGTGGCCGATCTGGTCGCCAAGGGTGCGGTTCGCAAGAACAGCCTCGTCAAGGTCCTTGGCCAGGGCGAGATTTCCGTGGCGCTGCAGGTGACGGTCGACGCCGTCTCCGGCTCCGCCAAGGAGAAGATTGCCGCTGCCGGCGGCACCGTCACCGAGCTCGTCTGAGACGAGTTCAGTGGCCGGAAGCTGAAACACCGACCGGGGATGCCTCCCAAAAGGGGCATCCCCGGTTGGTCGTTCCAAGGGGGGCACTGTCGCCGGTAAGGTGGCGTGCACTGTTGCTGTAAATCAAGGGGGCTTCTGCCTCCTGACCGCACGGTCTGTCCGACTAAGATCGAGCGGATTGCCTGATACGTATTCGTCGATCCTCAATACCGTCACCTCTGACGCAGTAGCGCGGGGGTCGCAGGAGGCACCGTGCTCACCGCGTTCGCCCGGGCGTTCAAGACGCCCGACCTGCGCAAGAAGCTGCTCTTCACGCTCGCCATCATCGTGCTGTACCGCCTCGGGTCGCACATCCCCGTCCCGGGTGTCGACTACGGCAACGTACAGATCTGCGTGGAGGCGGCTCAGAAGAACAACAACAGCTTGTTCGGCCTGGTGAACATGTTCAGCGGCGGAGCGCTGCTGCAGATCACCATCTTTGCGCTGGGCATCATGCCGTACATCACGGCGAGCATCATCCTGCAGCTGCTGACCGTCGTGATTCCGCGGCTCGAGGCCCTCAAGAAGGAGGGCCAGTCCGGCACCGCGAAGATCACGCAGTACACCCGATACCTCACCGTCGCCCTGGCCGTGCTGCAGGGCACCGGCCTGGTGGCGACCGCCCGCAGCGGAGCGCTGTTCAGCGGCTGCCAGGTGGCCGACCAGATCGTTCCGGACCAGTCGATCTTCACCACCGTCGTCATGGTGGTGACCATGACCGCGGGCACCGCGGCCGTCATGTGGCTCGGCGAGCTCATCACCGACCGCGGCATCGGCAACGGCATGTCGATCCTGATGTTCATCTCGATCGCCGCCGGCTTCCCGGGCGCCCTGTGGGCCATCAAGGAGAGCGGCAAGCTCGCCAAGGGCTGGATCGAGTTCGGCACCGTCATCCTCATCGGCTTCGTGATGGTGGCCCTCGTCGTCTTCGTCGAGCAGGCCCAGCGCCGCATCCCGGTCCAGTACGCGAAGCGCATGATCGGCCGGCGGTCGTACGGCGGCACGTCCACGTACATCCCGCTCAAGGTGAACCAGGCCGGTGTGATTCCGGTCATCTTCGCGTCGTCGCTGCTCTACATCCCGGCCCTGGTCGCGCAGTTCTCCAACTCCCAATCGGGCTGGAAGACCTGGATCGAGGCGCACTTCGTCAAGGGTGATCACCCTTACTACATTGCGACCTACTTCCTCCTGATTGTCTTTTTCGCCTTCTTCTATGTGGCTATCTCCTTCAACCCCGAAGAAGTCGCCGACAACATGAAGAAGTATGGTGGCTTCATCCCGGGTATCCGGGCTGGTCGACCTACTGCCGAGTACCTGAGCTACGTGCTCAACAGGATCACTTGGCCGGGCTCGCTGTACCTGGGTCTGATTGCTCTTGTTCCGACGATGGCGTTGGCGGGCTTCGGAGGCGCGAACCAGAACTTCCCGTTCGGCGGGACAAGCATCCTCATCATCGTGGGTGTGGGTCTGGAGACCGTGAAGCAGATCGAGAGCCAGCTCCAGCAGCGCAATTACGAAGGGTTCCTCCGCTGATGCGAATCGTCCTCGTCGGACCGCCCGGTGCCGGCAAGGGAACGCAGGCTGCGTACCTTGCCGAGAACCTGTCGATCCCGCACATCTCCACGGGCGACCTCTTCCGCGCCAACATCAGCCAGGGCACCGACCTCGGTCGGCAGGCCAAGGCATACATGGACGCGGGCGAGCTGGTGCCCGACGAGGTCACCATCGGGATGGCCAAGGACCGGATGGAGAAGCCGGACGCCGAGAACGGCTTCCTGCTGGACGGCTTCCCGCGCAACGTGTCCCAGGCCGAGGCGCTGGACGCGATGCTGAAGTCCGAGGGCATGACGCTGGACGCGGTGCTGGACCTGGAGGTCCCCGAGGACGAGGTCGTGCGGCGCATCGCCGGCCGCCGTATCTGCCGCAACGACTCGAGCCACGTCTTCCACGCGACGTACTCGCCCCCGAAGACGGACGGTGTCTGCGACACCTGCGGCGGCGAGCTGTACCAGCGTGACGACGACACCGAGGAGACCGTGCGCAAGCGGCTCGAGGTCTACCACACGCAGACCGAGCCGATCATCGACTACTACCGGGGCCAGGGCCTCGTGGTGACGATCTCGGCGCTGGGCAAGGTCACCGAGGTGACGAAGCGCGCGATGGACGCGCTGAAGAAGCCCGAGAAGGCCTGAGCGGTACCCGTAGTACCTTCTGTGCGGCCGCGGTGTCCGATGGACGCCGCGGCCGTACTGTTGAGCAAGAGTCATGACGCTGGTGCAGAGCTTGGAAGGCGAAGGCCATGGTGCAGATCAAGACCCCGGAGCAGATCGCGAAGATGCGCGAGGCGGGGCTGGTCGTCGCGGCCATCCACGCCGCGACGCGTGAAGCGGCCGTCCCCGGCGCCAGCACCAAGGACCTGGACGAGGTCGCCCGCAAGGTGATCGCCGACCACGGCGCCAAGTCGAACTTCCTCGGGTACGGCGGTTTCCCCGCCACCATCTGCACCTCGGTCAACGAAGTGGTCGTCCACGGCATCCCGGACGAGAAGACGGTGCTGAAGGACGGCGACATCATCTCGGTGGACGCCGGCGCGATCATCGACGGCTGGCACGGGGACGCGGCGTACACCGTCTTCGTCGGCAGCGGCCACGCGCCGGAGCTCGTCGAGCTCTCCCGGGTCACCGAGGAGTCCATGTGGGCCGGCATCGCCGCGATGAAGAACGGCAACCGGCTGGTGGACGTCTCGCGTGCCATCGAGACCTACATCCGCCGTCAGCCGAAGCCGGGCGGCGGCCGGTACGGGATCATCGAGGACTACGGCGGCCACGGCATCGGCACCGAGATGCACATGGACCCGCATCTGCTGAACTACGTCGCGCGCAAACGCGGCAAGGGCCCCAAGCTGGTCCCCGGTTTCTGTCTGGCGATCGAGCCGATGGTCTCGCTGGGCACCCCGCACACCGAGGTGCTCCAGGACGACTGGACGGTCATCACGACCGACGGCACCTGGTCCTCGCACTGGGAGCACTCCGTCGCGCTGACGGAGGAGGGCCCTCTGGTGCTGACCGCCGTGGACGGTGGCAAGGCCAAGCTCGCCGAGCTCGGGATCACGACCGCGCCCGACCCTCTCGCCTCTGCCTGACGGTCGTCGGAGTAACGATCTCCGCGGGTGGGCAGACTTGCCTGATTCGTCTTTTCGGATGGCCTGACGTAGACTGATGCGTCGGCTCTCGTGTACCCGTGCGTCCGCATGCGGTCAGGGGAGTCGATCAAGGTAGCCGATTCGAAGGGCGAAGCGTGGCCAAGAAGCAAGGTGCCATCGAGATTGAGGGCACCGTGATCGAGTCCCTCCCGAACGCCATGTTCAAGGTGGAGCTCCAGAACGGTCACAAGGTCCTCGCGCACATCTCCGGCAAGATGCGGATGCACTACATCCGTATTCTCCCGGACGACCGGGTCGTCGTGGAACTCTCCCCGTACGACCTGACGCGTGGGCGGATCGTCTACCGCTACAAGTAGATCTTGCCCCGCACCTCGCTTCGGCGCTGGTGGTGGCACTGACCCGGAGAACCTGACATCCCATGAAGGTCAAGCCGAGCGTCAAGAAGATCTGCGACAAGTGCAAGGTGATCCGCCGTCACGGCCGGGTCATGGTCATCTGCGACAACCTGCGCCACAAGCAGCGCCAGGGCTGAAGCACGACCTGCACCTCGCAGTTCTTCGCGCGACGCAAGCAAATTCGTACATACGCAGGGCCCGTCCAAGCCACGGCTGACGACACCTCCGGCGGGGGCCGGAGACCCGGGTCGTACCACCTCCTCACCGAGGTCGGCGGCCGGGAGCGGTTCTGTGGAAGACCCCCGAAAACAACTGGAGCCATTGAATGGCACGCGTTTCAGGTGTTGACATTCCGCGCGACAAGCGTGTGGAAGTCGCCCTCACCTACGTCTTCGGCATCGGGCGCACCCGGTCCAAGGAGATCCTCGCCACCACCGGCGTGAACCCGAACACCCGCGTTCGTGACCTGGCCGAAGAGGACCTGGTCAAGATCCGCGAGTACGTCGACGCCAACCTGCGCACCGAGGGTGACCTCCGCCGCGAGGTTCAGGCCGACATCCGCCGCAAGGTCGAGATCGGTTGCTACCAGGGTCTGCGGCACCGCCGTGGCCTGCCGGTCCACGGTCAGCGCACCAGCACGAACGCTCGTACCCGCAAGGGCCCGCGTCGCGCCATCGCCGGTAAGAAGAAGCCGGGCAAGAAGTAGTCCTCAGCCGGACGCTCATCAGCGGTCTTCGCTGTAGGACCGACCACCTCCCGTAGGAGTAATAGATGCCCCCCAAGGGTCGTCAGGGCGCTGCCAAGAAGGTGCGCCGCAAGGAAAAGAAGAACGTCGCTCACGGCCACGCGCACATCAAGAGCACGTTCAACAACACGATCGTCTCGATCACGGACCCCTCGGGCAACGTGATCTCCTGGGCCTCCGCCGGCCACGTCGGCTTCAAGGGCTCGCGCAAGTCCACCCCCTTCGCCGCGCAGATGGCCGCCGAGTCGGCCGCCCGCCGGGCGCAGGAGCACGGCATGCGCAAGGTCGACGTCTTCGTCAAGGGTCCCGGCTCCGGCCGTGAGACCGCGATCCGCTCCCTCCAGGCCACCGGCCTCGAGGTCGGCTCGATCCAGGACGTCACCCCCACGCCGCACAACGGCTGCCGCCCTCCCAAGCGGAGGCGCGTCTGACCTCAGGTGCGTTTCGCATCTGTGGTTGATGTGGGTTCGGGCGGAAAGACCCTGTCGGGTCTCTCCGCCCGTACCCTTGCAGTAGCTCGAAGTATCACCGGGTTCGCCCGGTGGCCGTAGGACGTCAAATAGCGGGCGTCCACGACAGAAGGAAGCAACACCATGCTGATCGCTCAGCGCCCCTCACTGACCGAAGAGGTTGTCGACGAATACCGCTCCCGGTTCGTCATCGAGCCGCTGGAGCCGGGCTTCGGCTACACCCTCGGCAACTCCCTCCGCCGCACGCTCCTCTCCTCGATCCCGGGTGCGGCGGTCACGTCCATCCGTATCGACGGTGTCCTGCACGAGTTCACCACCGTGCCGGGCGTCAAGGAGGACGTCACCGACCTGATCCTCAACATCAAGCAGCTGGTCGTCTCCTCGGAGCACGACGAGCCGGTCGTGATGTACCTGCGCAAGCAGGGCCCGGGTCTGGTCACCGCCGCCGACATCGCGCCCCCGGCCGGTGTCGAGGTCCACAACCCCGACCTCGTTCTCGCCACGCTCAACGGCAAGGGCAAGCTGGAGATGGAGCTGACCGTCGAGCGCGGTCGCGGCTACGTCTCCGCCGTCCAGAACAAGCAGCTGGGCCAGGAGATCGGCCGTATTCCGGTCGACTCCATCTACAGCCCCGTGCTCAAGGTCACGTACAAGGTCGAGGCGACCCGTGTCGAGCAGCGCACCGACTTCGACAAGCTGATCGTCGACGTCGAGACCAAGCAGGCCATGCGTCCCCGTGACGCCATGGCGTCGGCCGGTAAGACCCTGGTCGAGCTGTTCGGTCTGGCGCGCGAGCTCAACATCGACGCCGAGGGCATCGACATGGGCCCGTCCCCGACGGACGCCGCTCTCGCCGCCGATCTGGCACTGCCGATCGAGGAGCTCGAGCTCACCGTTCGTTCGTACAACTGCCTCAAGCGTGAGGGCATCCACTCCGTGGGTGAGCTCGTGGCGCGCTCCGAGGCCGACCTGCTCGACATCCGCAACTTCGGTGCGAAGTCGATCGACGAGGTCAAGGCGAAGCTGGCCGGCATGGGCCTGGCCCTCAAGGACAGCCCGCCCGGATTCGACCCGACCGCCGCCGCCGACGCCTTCGGCGCCGACGACGACGCGGACGCGGGCTTCGTCGAGACCGAGCAGTACTGAGAGAATTGCGGGGGGCTCGCGCCCCCCGCACCCCTCTTGCGACCGCTTGAGGGAACTGACACCGGTACCTGATACGGCCGGTGCAGCACACAAGGAGAAACACCATGCCGCGTCCCGCAAAGGGAGCCCGTCTGGGCGGCAGCGCCGCGCACGAGAAGCTGCTCCTCGCGAACCTCGCGAAGTCGCTCTTCGAGCACGGCCGCATCACCACGACCGAGGCCAAGGCCCGCCGCCTGCGTCCGGTCGCCGAGCGCCTGATCACCAAGGCCAAGAAGGGCGACATCCACAACCGTCGTCTGGTCCTGGCGACGATCACGGACAAGAGCATCGTGCACACGCTCTTCACCGAGATCGCTCCGCGTTACGCCGAGCGCCCGGGTGGCTACACCCGTATCACCAAGATCGGCGGCCGCCGTGGCGACAACGCCCCGATGGCAGTGATCGAGCTGGTCGAGGGCGAGATCGCGAAGAAGGCGACCGTCGACGAGGCCGAGGCCGCGACCAAGCGCGCGGTCAAGGAAGACGCCCTCAAGAAGGACGAGGCCGCTGCGGCCGAGCCCGTCGAGGACGCCAAGCCGGCCGACGAGGCCAAGGACGCCTGAGCGTTCTGACGGCTGACAGAGCGGGCCCGCTCCCTCCGGGGAGCGGGCCCGTTTCTCATGGAGAGGATCTGACGCGTGAGCGATGAGGTGGAGCCCGGCTTCGTCCGGGTGCGGCTGGATCTGTCGTACGACGGAAAGGACTTCTCCGGCTGGGCCAAGCAGGCCGGCGGGCAGCGCACCGTCCAGGGGGAGATCGAGGACGCGCTGCGGACGGTGACGCGGTCGCAGGTGACGTACGAGCTGACCGTCGCCGGGCGTACCGACGCCGGTGTGCACGCGCGTGGACAGGTGGCGCACGTCGATCTGCCCGAGAGCATCTGGGCCGAGCACCGCGAGAAGCTGCTCAAGCGGCTCGCCGGGCGGCTCTCGCGCGATGTGCGGGTGTGGAGCGTGGCGGAGGCGCCGGCGGGCTTCAACGCCCGGTTCTCGGCCGTCTGGAGGCGATACGCCTACCGCGTGACCGACAACCCCGGCGGTGTCGACCCGCTGCTGCGCAGCCATGTGCTGTGGCACGACTGGCCGTTGGACGTCGACGCGATGAACGCCGCGGCCGAACGGCTGCTGGGGGAGCACGACTTCGCCGCGTACTGCAAGAAGCGCGAGGGTGCCACCACCATCCGGACGCTCCAGCAGCTCTCCTGGGTACGCGACGCCTCCGGAATCATGACCGCGACCGTCAAGGCGGACGCCTTCTGCCACAACATGGTGCGCTCGCTGGTCGGCGCGCTGCTGTTCGTGGGCGACGGGCACCGGCCCGTGGAGTGGCCCGCCAAGGTGCTGGCCGCCGGCGTGCGCGACTCGGCCGTCCATGTGGTGCGGCCGCACGGTCTGACACTGGAGGAAGTCGGCTATCCCGCTGACGAGTTGCTGGCCGCCCGCAACCGGGAGGCCCGCAACAAACGGTCGCTGCCCGGGTCAGCCGGCGGGGGCGGCGGCTGCTGCTGAGGCCTGCGCCTCGCCCCGGCGCACGATCTGACGGAAGGTGAACTCCGCCAGGTCGTCCCCGGTCTGGAAGGCCTTGGTGTCGCCCTTGGTGACGGACTTGGCCTTGGTGTATCCGGTGGCGGTGAAGTAGGCGTAGCGGCCGTAGGAGTTCGACACGAAGCGGCACACGGGGCCGCCCTTGCAGAACTGCGGGATGCCGGCGCCGGCGAGCGGGGCCACATTGCCCTTCGCCTGCGAGACCGCCTTCTTCGCCTCGGCCTCGGTGCCGAAGACCGCGACGCCGACGGTGACGGCGATGCCGTCCTTGCTGTAGGTGGCGCGGAAGACCTGGTCGCAGCCGTTCTTCTCCAGGATCGAGCCGAGGGCGCCCTGGGTCGCCGACGAGCAGGTGCCGGTGCGGGCCGTCGCGGCCTTGGCGTACACCCGGTTGCCCATCGTCAGCTTCTTGCCGGGGAAGAGGGTGTCGGCGGTGAGCGGCGCCGTGTCCTTCTTCTCGTTGGAGATGAAGTCCTTCGGGTTCGGCGGGGGCGGCGGTGCGACCGACGAGAAGGACGGCTCCGGCTGCGTGGTGTCACTGGGCAGGTTCGCGGCCCCGGGCAGCTGCGAGGACGTCTTGTCCGACGACGTGGTGCTGCCGTCGTCGTTGGACGAGACGATCGCGGTGGCCACGATGCCGGCTATCGCCGCGGTGGCCAGCGCGCCGCCGCCTATCAGCAGCCAGCGCTTGCGGCGGGCACGGCTCGCGGAGGCGTCGGCCAGCGCTGCCCAGTCGGGAGTGTCCCCCCGGTCTCCGCGCGCGCCGAACGGATCGAACGGATCCGGTGCTCCCCGACGGGAGTTGTACGGATCCTGGTCATGTGCACCGGACCCCCACTGAGGTCCCCCCTGCCCAAAGCTCATGCCGCGCATCCTAAACCTGTTGGGGACGCGGGTCTTCCGCCCCCAGAATCGGAGCATGGGACATCTCGAGGCCGCACATCTGGAGTACTACCTGCCCGACGGGCGGGTTCTGCTCGCGGACGCGTCGTTCAGGGTCGGTGAGGGCGCGGTGGTTGCCCTGGTCGGAGCCAACGGCGCGGGCAAGACGACGCTGCTGCGGATCATCGCCGGCGAGCTGCAGGCGCACGGCGGCACGGTGACGGTGAGTGGCGGGCTCGGTGTGATGCGGCAGTTCATCGGCTCCGTGCGGGACGAGCGGACCGTGCGGGACCTGCTGGTTTCGCTCGCGCAGCCGCGGATCCGCGAGGCGGCGCAGGCCGTGGACGAGGCCGAGCACCTGATCATGACCGTCGACGACGAGGCCGCGCAGATGCGGTACGCGCAGGCGCTGAGCGACTGGGCGGAGGCGCGCGGCTACGAGGCGGAGACCCTCTGGGACATGTGCACCATGGCCGCGCTGGGCATTCCGTACGAGAAGGCGCAGTTCCGCGATCTGCGGACGCTCTCCGGCGGGGAGCAGAAGCGGCTGGCGCTGGAGGCCCTGCTGCGCGGGCCCGACGAGGTGCTGCTGCTCGACGAGCCGGACAACTATCTGGACGTCCCCGGCAAGCGCTGGCTGGAGGAGCGGCTGAAGGAGACCCGTAAGACGGTCCTCTTCGTCTCCCACGACCGGGAGCTGCTGTCGCGTACCGCACAGAAGATCGTCAGCGTGGAGCCGAGCCCCGCGGGCTCGGACGTCTGGGTGCACGGCGGCGGATTCGGGACCTACCACGACGCCCGCAAGGAGCGGTTCGCCCGGTTCGAGGAGCTGAAGCGGCGCTGGGACGAGGAGCACGCCCGGCTGAAGGCGCTGGTGCACCGGCTGCGGCAGCAGGCGGCGATCAGCCCCGACATGGCGTCGCGGTACCGGGCGATGCAGACCCGCTTCAAGAAGTTCGAGGAGGCCGGACCGCCGCCGGAGCCGCCGCGTGAGCAGGAGATCCGGATGCGGCTGCGCGGCGGGCGCACCGGTGTGCGGGCGCTCACCTGCCGCCGGCTGGAGCTGCGGGGGCTGATGAAACCCTTCGATTTGGAGGTCTTCTACGGCGAGCGGGTCGCGGTCCTCGGGTCGAACGGCTCGGGCAAGTCCCACTTCCTGCGGCTCCTCGCGGGCGATGCGTCCGTGGCCCACACCGGCGAGTGGAAGCTCGGCGCACGCGTGGTTCCCGGCCACTTCGCCCAGACGCACGCACACCCCGAGCTGCTGGGGCGCACGCTGGTCGACATCCTGTGGACCGAGCACGCCAAGGACCGCGGCGGCGCGATGTCGGTGCTGCGGCGGTACGAGCTGGAGCGCCAGGGCGATCAGACCTTCGACAAGCTCTCCGGTGGCCAGCAGGCCCGCTTCCAGATCCTGCTCCTGGAGCTCCAGGGCACCACTGCGCTGCTTCTGGACGAGCCGACGGACAACCTGGACCTGGAGTCGGCTGAGGCGCTGCAGGACGGCCTGGAGGCGTACGAGGGCACCGTTCTCGCGGTGACGCACGACCGCTGGTTCGCGAAGTCCTTCGACCGGTATCTGGTCTTCGGGGCGGACGGAGTGGTCCGGGAGACGCCGGAGCCGGTGTGGGACGAGCGCCGGGTCGAGCGGGCCCGCTAGGGCGGGCGCGTTTTGACCCATACGGGGCTGCGCGGGTAGTCTCCTCGATTGTTATGCGTATTGGCTTCGTCGTTCTCACGCGAAGGGCCCTTACGTAGGTTCCCTGGAGCAGTTACCAGTGGCTCGCATACGGGCTTCGTCCCCGGTCATTGTGAGCCCCAGCTGCATGATCGCTTCAGAGGATTCGTGTGTCTGGAACCCATCCACCGAAGAAGCGAAGGCTACGACCGTGCGTACGTACAGCCCCAAGCCCGGCGATGTCACGCGCCAGTGGCACATCATCGACGCGCAGGACATCGTCCTGGGCCGTCTGGCGACAACGGCAGCGAACCTCCTCCGGGGCAAGCACAAGCCGACCTATGCCCCGCACATGGACATGGGTGACTTCGTCATCATCATCAACGCCGAGAAGGTCCACCTCTCCGGCAACAAGAAGACCCAGAAGATGGCGTACCGTCACTCCGGCTACCCGGGTGGTCTCCGCTCCGTCCGCTACGACGAGCTTCTCGCGAAGAGCCCGGAGAAGGCCGTGGAGAAGGCCATCAAGGGCATGATCCCGAAGAACACCCTGGGCCGTCAGATGCTCTCGAAGCTGAAGATCTACGCGGGCGAGAACCACCCGCACGCTGCTCAGCAGCCGGTCCCGTTCGAGATCACCCAGGTCGCGCAGTAATTCCGGCCACCCCCTAAGACGTAAAGAAAGATCTGAGGAGAATCGTGGCCGAGACCACTGTTGAGACGACCGCCGAGGGCACCGAGGGCGAAGAGACGTTCGCCGAGGTCACCACCTTCGAGTCGGAGACGCCCGTCGAGGGCGAGTACACCTCCGAGTCGCTCGCGTCCCGCTTCGGCGACCCGCAGCCGGCTGCCGGCCTGGGCCGCCGCAAGAACGCCATCGCCCGCGTCCGGATCGTTCCGGGCACCGGCAAGTGGAAGATCAACGGTCGCACCCTTGAGGAGTACTTCCCCAACAAGGTGCACCAGCAGGAAGTCAACGAGCCCTTCAAGGTGCTCGAGCTCGACAACCGCTACGACGTCATCGCCCGCATCTCGGGTGGCGGCGTCTCCGGCCAGGCCGGCGCCCTGCGCCTCGGCGTGGCCCGCGCGCTGAACGAGGCGGACGTGGACAACAACCGCGCCCCGCTGAAGAAGGCCGGCTTCCTCAGCCGCGACGACCGTGCGGTCGAGCGCAAGAAGGCCGGTCTCAAGAAGGCCCGCAAGGCCCCGCAGTACAGCAAGCGTTAATCGCCTGCTCGGTCTGCTTGTACGTACGCCCCGGCGGCACTACTCGGTGCTGCCGGGGCGTACGTCTTTCCACGACTTCGGGCGTATAACGGGCATCAAGCGCTCGAGGCCTGCATTTTCGGAGCATTTTCGGAGGACAGCTGTGGGACGACTCTTCGGCACGGACGGCGTGCGCGGTGTCGCCAATGCGGATCTGACGGCGGAGCTGGCGCTCGGTCTGTCGGTCGCGGCGGCGCATGTGCTCGCCGAGGCGGGGACCTTTGAGGGACATCGTCCGACCGCCGTGGTCGGGCGGGACCCGCGTGCGTCGGGAGAGTTCCTGGAGGCCGCCGTCGTGGCCGGTCTCGCGAGCGCGGGCGTCGACGTCCTGCGCGTCGGCGTGCTGCCGACCCCGGCGGTGGCGTATCTGACCGGTTCGCTCGGCGCCGATCTCGGTGTGATGCTCTCCGCCTCGCACAACGCCATGCCGGACAACGGCATCAAGTTCTTCGCGCGCGGCGGGCACAAGCTGGCCGACGAGCTCGAGGACCGCATCGAGTCGGTGTACGAGCAGCACCGCACCGGTGAGCCGTGGGAGCGGCCGACCGGCGCGGGCGTCGGCCGGGTCAGCGACTACGACGAGGGCTTCGACAAGTACGTCGCCCACCTCATCGCCGTCCTGCCGAACCGGCTCGACGGCCTGAAGGTCGTCCTCGACGAGGCGCACGGCGCTGCGGCCAGGGTGTCGCCGGAGGCGTTCGCGCGCGCCGGTGCCGAGGTCGTCACGATCGGCGCGGAGCCGGACGGGCTCAACATCAACGACGGGTGCGGTTCGACGCACCTGGACCTGCTGAAGGCCGCGGTCGTCGAGCACGGCGCGGACTTCGGCATCGCGCACGACGGTGACGCCGACCGCTGCCTCGCGGTCGACGGGACCGGCACGGAGGTCGACGGCGACCAGATCCTCGCGGTGCTCGCGCTCGCCATGCGCGAGGCGGGAACGCTGCGCGGCAACACCGTCGTCGCGACCGTCATGTCGAACCTCGGCTTCAAGCTGGCGATGGAGCGCGAGGGCGTGGAGCTGGTCCGGACGGCGGTCGGCGACCGCTACGTCCTCGAGTCCATGAAGGAGCACGGCTACGCGCTGGGCGGCGAGCAGTCCGGGCACGTCATCGTGCTCGACCACGCGACCACCGGCGACGGAACGCTCACGGGCCTGATGCTCGCGGCCCGCGTGGTGGCGACGAAGCGCTCGCTGGCCGACCTGGTCGGTGTCATGGAGCGGCTGCCGCAGGTGCTGATCAATGTGCCCGACGTGGACAAGTCCCGGGTGAAGACGTCGGCCGAGCTGGCGACCGCCGTCTCGGACGCGGAGCGCGAGCTGGGTGCCACGGGCCGTGTGCTGCTGCGCCCCTCGGGCACGGAGCCGCTGGTGCGTGTGATGGTCGAGGCGGCCGACATCGAGCAGGCGCGTTCGGTGGCGGGGCGGCTGGCCGACGCGGTGAAGTCGGCGCTGGGCTGACGCTTTCGGGGCCCGTGCCGCGCCGAGCGGTGCGGGCCCCGGTTCAGCGCGTGGCCGCGCGGCGGCGCTGGAGCGACCACAGCGACTTCTGCACCAGCAACGTCAGTGTGCCCGCCACCACGATGCCCAGCAGGTTCAGCAGCAGCTGTTCCGTCGAGCCCCACGCCTGCTTGTACTGGTCGAAGCTGAACGCCACTGCCGCGTTCGCCGCGGCCGGGACGGTGGTGACCGAGATCGCCACCCCCACCAGGGCCCCTGACTTCGCCGAGGTCAGCGAGAGCATGCCGGCCGCACCCGCCAGCACGGCGACGACGAACGAGAACCAGTCGGGCCGGTAGATGAAGTTGGTGTTGGGCCGCTCGGCCTGCAGCTGCGCCACCTCGAAGAGGCCCACCGCGCTCATGAAGTGGCTGAACGCCACGGTCACCAGCATCGCGGCGGCGAAGCCCGCGATCAGCGCCAGGAACGAGCGCCACGCGAGGCGCGGGGCGCGCTGCACCAGAGCCGTGCAGACCCCCGCCAGCGGACCGAACTCCGGGCCCACCGCCATCGCGCCCACGATCAGGATCGCGTTGTCCAGCACCACACCGCACGCCGCGATCATCGTCGCCAGCGCCAGGAACACGATGTACGTGACCGAGAGCGTCGACTCCTCGTGCGTCGCGTCCGCCAGGTGTTCCCACAGCACCGCGTCCGCGCCCTCACCCGGGGCGTCGTCCTCCGCCCCGTCGGCCCGCTTCGACAGCGAGAGGTCGATGTTCTCGACGGCGATCGACCCGGTCTCGTCGATGCCGAGCTCCCGCAGACCGCCGATCAGCTCGTCGCCGGCCTCCCGCGCGACGTCGCACATCACCACGTCACCCGCGGGGTCGCGCGCGGCACCGGCGACCACGACGAGATGCGTGGTGCCGACCGTTCCCTCGATGAGCCGGACCACCTCGTCGGTCCGTTCCGCCGGAGAGATCAGACGCAGATGCAGCACGCGGCTGCCTCCTCAGAGCTTGCGCAGCGACAGCCGCTGGACCTTGTGGTCCGGGCCCTTGCGCAGCACCAGCGTGGCACGGCCGCGCGTCGGCGCCACATTCTCCAGCAGGTTCGGCTTGTTGATGGTGCGCCACATGGTGCGCGCGTAGTCCAGGGCGGCCTCCTCGGAGACCTGCGTGTACTTGCGGAAGTACGAGAACGGGTTCTGGAACGCCGTCTCGCGCAGCTTGCGGAAGCGGTTGAGGTACCAGGTCTCGATGTCCTCGGGCCGGGCGTCGACATACACGGAGAAGTCGAAGTAGTCGGCGAGACCCACCCGGGTGCGGCCGTCCTTGCCGGGCAGCGCGGGCTGCAGGACGTTGAGGCCCTCGACGATCAGGATGTCGGGCCGGCGGACGGTCAGGCGTTCACCGGGCACGATGTCGTAGATCAGGTGCGAGTAGACCGGGGCGGTGACCTCGTCCTTGCCGGCCTTGATGTCGGCGACGAAACGGGTCAGGGCGCGCCGGTCGTACGACTCGGGGAAACCTTTGCGGGACGTCAGCCCGCGCGACTCCAGCTCCTTCATCGGCAGCAGAAAGCCGTCGGTGGTGACCAGCTCGACCCGCGGGTGCTCGGGCCAGCGGGCGAGGAGGGCCTGCAGCAGACGGGCGACGGTGGACTTGCCGACCGCGACCGACCCCGCGACCCCTATGACGAAGGGGGTGCCGCGCTGCGCGCCGTGGCCGTTTCCCGCGTCCCCGAGGAATGTGTTGAGCGCGCCCCGCAGCTCGCCGGTGGCCTGCACATACAGATTGAGCAGCCGGGACAGCGGCAGATAGACGTCCCGCACCTCGTCCAGGTCGATGACGTCGCCGAGACCGCGCAGCTGCTCGACCTCTTCGGCGGTGAGGGGGAGCGGGGTCCGCTCGCGCAGAGCACTCCACTCCGCGCGGGTGAGGTCGACGTAGGGAGTCGACGCGTGTTCGGCCCGGCGGTGGGCGCTTCGTGGCGGCGAAGAGATCACGTGTTCATTGTCGGGCGTCGGGGGCGGTTGTGGATGGTGGGGTCGGTCACTCCGGACGGGCCCGGTCCGGTCCCGGCGGGAGGAATGTCAGTGGTGTACGTCACAGTTGTGGAAGGAGTGGGCGCCGGCCCTGACGTCCACGGACCACCCGCGAGGGGAATCCCATGACGTATGCGATCCAGGCGGAGGGCCTGGTCAAACGGTTCAAGGAGACTCAGGCCCTGGCCGGAGTGGATCTGGCGGTGCGGGCCGGTACCGTGCTCGGCCTGCTCGGGCCGAACGGGGCGGGCAAGACGACCGCGGTCCGACTCTTCGCCACGCTGCTGCGGCCAGACGCCGGACGCGCCTTCGTGGCGGGCCACGACGTCGTGCGGGAGGCGGGCGCAGTGCGCTCGCTCGTCGGGCTCACCGGGCAGTACGCAGCGGTCGACGAGAATCTGACCGGCACCGAGAACCTGCTGCTCATCGGCAGGCTGCTCGGGATGCCACGGTCCGAGGCGCGGGCCCGGGCGCGTGAGCTCCTGGACCGATTCCAGCTCACCGATGCCGCGGGGCGTGCGGTGAAGACGTTCTCCGGCGGAATGCGGCGTCGGCTGGACCTGGCGGCGAGCCTGGTGGGCAGACCCCGGATCCTCTTTCTCGACGAGCCGACCACCGGTCTCGACCCGCACAGCCGCGGTGAGCTGTGGGACATGCTGCGGGAGCTGGTCGCGGACGGCGCCACGGCCCTGCTGACCACCCAGTATCTGAACGAGGCGGATGTCCTCGCCGACGACATCGTGGTGATCGACAAGGGCCGAGTGATCGCCGAGGGCACATCGGACGAGCTGAAGTCCCAGGTGGGCGGGCAGGTGCTGCAGCTGCGGCCGGTCCGGGCGGTGGACCTGGCGACGGCGCACGCGGTGGTCGCGAGGGCGGCGGGGGAGCAGACCCGTATCGAGGGCGAGACCGTCACGGCACCGGTGAACGATCCGGAGCTGATGCCCGCGGTCGTGCGCAGTCTCGACCGGGAGGGGATAGCGGTGGGTGAGCTGACGCTGCGCCGCTCCTCGCTGGACGAGGTGTTCCTGGCCCTGACCGGGCACCGTGCCGAGCCGGAGACGGAGCGGTCCGACGAGACCGAGGCGGACAGGAGCGAGCTGGAGAAGGTGAGCTCGTCATGACGGCCACGACGATCAGCGCCCCGCTGACCAAGTCGGGCAGGGTGCGACCCCTCGCCGGAATCCAGCAGACCATGACCATGGCCTGGAGGAGCCTGGTGGCGGTCAAGCACAATCCGTTGGAGCTGGTGGACTACAGCATCACGCCGATCATGTTCGTGTTCCTCTTCACGTATGTGCTGGGGGGACAGATGGCAGGGTCGCCCGAGGCCTATCTGAAGTACGCGCTGCCCGGGATCATCGTCCAGAACACGCTGTTCATGACGATGTACACGGCGATGGCGCTCAACACCGACCTGACCAAGGGCGTCTTCGACCGGCTGCGCAGTCTGCCGATAGCCCGCTCCGCCCCGCTCGTCGGGCGGATCGTGGCGGACCTGGCCAAGCACGTCTGGGCGATGCTGCTGATGATCGGCCTCGGGCTGCTGCTCGGGTTCCGGATCACCGGCGGGTTCAGCGGATTCCTGCTGGGCGCGGTGCTGTTGACCGTCTTCGCGGCCTCCGTGTCGTGGAGCGCGGTGCTCATCGGCATGCTCGCGGGTGACGCGGAGAAGGTGCAGGCCTTCGCCTTCACCATCATCTTCCCGATCACCTTCACCAGCAGCGCCTTCGTCATGGTCGACACCATGCCGGGCTGGCTGCAGGCCTGGAGCGACGTCAATCCGGTCACGCATCTGTCGGACGCGTTCCGCGGTCTGCTGCTGGGCGGACCGGTGGCCGAGCCGGTGCTCTGGTCACTGCTGTGGGCCGCCGGGATAGCCGCGGTGTTCTTCCCGTTGGCGATGAGGGCGTACCGGGCGAAGGTCTGACGGGGTGGCGAAGGTCCGACGGGTCCGGGGCGTCGGCCCGGCCACCCCTTAGGCTGCCGACATGTGCGGAATCGTGGGTTACGTCGGCGGACAGTCGGCGCTTGATGTGGTCATCGCGGGCCTGAAGCGGCTGGAGTACCGGGGCTACGACTCGGCCGGGGTCGCCGTGCTCTCCGACGGCGGAATGGCCGCGGCGAAGAAGGCGGGCAAGCTCGTCAATCTGGAGAAGGAGCTGGTGGGCCGGCCGCTGCCGAGCGGCACCACCGGTATCGGGCACACCCGGTGGGCCACGCACGGCGGGCCGACCGACGTCAACGCCCATCCCCACCTGGACAACGCCGGACGCGTCGCCGTCGTGCACAACGGCATCATCGAGAACTTCGCAGCCCTGCGGGCCGAGTTGGCCGACCGCGGGCACGATCTCGCGTCCGAGACCGACACCGAGGTCGTGGCGCATCTGCTCGCCGAGAACTTCTCCTCGTGCGGCGACCTCGCGGACTCGATGCGCCAGGTGTGCCGCCGGCTGGAGGGCGCGTTCACCCTTGTCGCCGTGCACGCGGACGAGCCGGACGTGGTCGTGGGCGCCCGGCGGAACTCACCGCTGGTGGTGGGGGTCGGCGAGGGCGAGTCGTTCCTGGCGTCCGACGTGTCCGCGTTCATCGCGCACACCCGGTCCGCGCTGGAGCTCGGTCAGGACCAGGTGGTCGAGCTGCGCCGGGACGGTGTGACGGTCACCGACTTCGACGGTGCGCCTGCCGAGGTGCGTTCGTACCACGTCGACTGGGACGCGTCAGCCGCCGAGAAGGGCGGCTACGACTACTTCATGCTCAAGGAGATCGCCGAGCAGCCGAAGGCGGTCGCGGACACCCTCCTGGGCCGTATCGACGCCGAGGGCTCCCTCACCCTCGACGAGGTGCGCATTCCCACGTCCGTGCTGCGGGAGGCCGACAAGGTCGTCATCGTGGCGTGCGGCACCGCGTTCCACGCCGGGATGATCGCGAAGTACGCCATCGAGCACTGGACCCGGATCCCGTGCGAGGTGGAGCTGGCCAGCGAGTTCCGCTACCGGGACCCGATCCTGGACCAGCGGACCCTGGTGATCGCGATCTCCCAGTCCGGCGAGACCATGGACACCCTGATGGCGCTGCGGCACGCGCGCGAGCAGGGCGCCAGGGTGCTGGCCATCTGCAACACGAACGGCTCGACCATCCCGCGGGAGTCGGACGCCGTGCTCTACACGCACGCGGGCCCCGAGGTCGCCGTCGCGTCCACCAAGGCGTTCCTGACCCAGCTGGTGGCCTGCTACCTGCTGGCGCTGTACCTGGGACAGGTCCGCGGCACCAAGTGGGGCGACGAGATCCACGCCGTCGTACGGGACCTGGCCAAGATCTCCGGCGAGGTCGACCGGGTACTGGAGACCATGGAGCCGGTCCGCGCGCTGGCCCGCTCGCTCGCGGTCAAGGACACCGTGCTCTTCCTCGGCCGCCATGTGGGCTATCCGGTGGCGCTGGAGGGCGCGTTGAAGCTCAAGGAGCTCGCCTACATGCATGCGGAGGGCTTCGCCGCGGGCGAGCTCAAGCACGGCCCGATCGCGCTGATCGAGGAGGACCTGCCGGTGGTGGTCGTGGTGCCCTCGCCCCGTGGGCGCTCCGTGCTGCACGACAAGATCGTGTCCAACATCCAGGAGATCAGGGCGCGCGGTGCCCGGACGATCGTGATCGCGGAGGAGGGGGATGAGGCGGTCGTGCCGTACGCGGACCATCTCATCCGCATCCCGGCCACACCGACGCTGCTCCAGCCGCTGGTGGCGACCGTGCCGTTGCAGGTCTTCGCCTGCGAGCTGGCAACCGCCCGCGGCAACGAGGTCGACCAGCCGCGCAACCTCGCCAAGTCGGTCACCGTCGAATGATCATCGGGGTGGGGATCGACGTCGCCGAGATCGACCGGTTCGCCGCGTCGATGGAACGCACGCCGGGCATGGCCGAACGGCTCTTCCTGGAACGGGAGTTGCTGCTCCCCAGCGGTGAACGGCGCGGCTACGCCTCCCTCGCGGCCCGGTTCGCCGCGAAGGAGGCCGTCGCCAAAGCCCTCGGCGCGCCCGGCGGACTGCACTGGACGGACGCCGAGGTGTGGGTCGAGGACAGCGGCCGGCCGCGGCTGCGGGTGCGCGGCACGGTCGCTGCCCGTGCCGAGGAACTCGGCGTGCTCTCCTGGCACATCTCGCTCAGCCATGACGCGGGCGTGGCGTCCGCGGTGGTCGTCGCGGAGGGGTAGCGGCGCAGGAGGGAGCGCCGTCCTGCCGTTGCACGGACGCCCCGTGGGGCAGACTCGGGGCCATGCGTACTGCGTACAGCGTGGAGACCGTCAGGCACGCCGAGGCCGAGCTGATGGCGAGGCTCCCGGAGGGCGTCCTCATGCAGCGGGCCGCCGCCGGACTCGCCGCCGCCTGCGCCGGACTGCTCGGCCGGGTGTACGGAGCCAGAGTCGTCCTCCTCGTCGGCAGCGGCGACAACGGCGGCGACGCACTGTACGCGGGCGCCCGGCTCGCGCGCCGGGGCGCCGGGGTCAGTGCCGTGCTCCTCGCCCCGGACCGCACGCACCGCGAGGGCCTCGCGGCCCTGACCGCAGCGGGCGGCCGGGTCGCCGACGACCCCTTCGACGTCCTGGCCTCCGCCGACCTGGTGATGGACGGGATCACCGGCATCGGCGGCAAGGGCGGACTGCGGCCGGACGCCGTGCCGGTCGCCCGGGCGGCCCGCGGCTCGGACGCGGTCGTCGTCGCCGTCGACCTGCCGAGCGGTGTCGAGGCGGACAGCGGCGAGGTGCGGGGCGAGGCCCTGCGGGCGGACGCGACGGTCACCTTCGGCACCTGCAAGCCGGCTCTGCTGATCGACCCGGCCCGCGAGTACGCGGGCACGCTGCGGCTCGTCGGCATCGGGCTGGAGGAGCATCTGCCCTCCGTGCCCGATCTGGAGGCCCTCCAGCACGCGGACGTGGCCCGGCTGTTGCCGGAGCCCGCGGCGGAGAGCGACAAGTACCGGCGGGGTGT
This sequence comes from uncultured Actinomycetota bacterium, assembly GCA_963836215.1. Classification (GTDB taxonomy): domain Bacteria; phylum Actinomycetota; class Actinomycetes; order Streptomycetales; family Streptomycetaceae; genus Streptomyces. Next base: position 358,889 of record CAWIIU010000004.1, on the reverse strand, counting down.
CGTCGGAGTCGTCGCCGGGTCCGAGCGCTACCCCGGGGCGGCGGTGCTCGCCGTCGCGGGCGCGCTGCGCGGCGGAGCGGGGGCCGTGCGGTATGTCGGGCACGCCTCCGACGCGGTCATCGCCCGGTTCCCGGAGGCGCTGGTGCACGCCGGTCCGCCGGCCAAGGCGGGCCGGGTGCAGGCCTGGGTCGTCGGGCCCGGGCTCGGTGACAACGAGGACGCCCTGCGCGACATCCTCGCCTCCGACGTGCCGGTCCTTGTCGACGCGGACGGCCTGCGGCTGCTGTCCGCCGAAGCCGTACGGGACCGGGAGGCACCCACGCTGCTCACGCCGCACGCGGGCGAGGCGGCCGCGCTGCTCGGCGTGGCGCGCGAGGAGGTCGAGTCCGCCCGGCTCACGTCCGTACGCGAACTGGCCGCGCGGTACGGGGCGACGGTGCTGCTCAAGGGGTCGACGACGCTGGTGGCCGCTGCCGACGGCGGCCGTTCGCCTGTGCGGGTGAACCCGATGGGCTCGCCGTGGCTGGCGACGGCGGGCAGCGGCGATGTGCTCTCCGGCCTCGGGGGTTCGCTGCTGGCGGCGGGCCTGGAGGCGCGGGACGCGGGATCGGTGGCCGCCTACCTGCACGGTCTGGCGGCGCGCCGTGCCGCGTCGCAGGGCATGCCGATCACGGCGTACGAGGTGGCGTCGGCACTTCCGGGCGCTTGGCGGGACGTCCGGGGCTGAGCTCCTGGTGGGGGCTGAGCCGTGGAGCCCCGTGTCCCGCGCGCCGGGCGGGCCGATGCGCGCGGGGCCGCGAGAAGCGCCCGACGCGGCGCGAGACGGGTCCTCTGAGACACTGGGCGCGATGAGCCAGACACAGCCCTCGCGCGCCCGCGCGGAGATCGACCTCGCCGCGCTGCGCGCCAACGTCCGCGCGCTGCGCGCCCGCGCGCCCCGTGCTGCTCTGATGACCGTGGTGAAGTCCGACGCATACGGACACGGCATGGTGCCCTGTGCCAAGGCGGCGCTGCAGGCCGGTGCGACCTGGCTCGGCACCGCCACACCGCAGGAGGCGCTCGCGCTGCGCGCCGCCGGGATCCAGGGCCGCGTGATGTGCTGGCTGTGGACGCCCGGCGACCCCTGGCGCGCAGGCATCGAGGCCGATCTCGACATGTCGGTCAGCGCCCTGTGGGCGCTCACCGAGGTCACCGCCGCCGCACGCGAGGCGGGCCGCCCCGCCCGTGTCCAGCTCAAGGCCGACACCGGCCTCGGCCGGAACGGCTGCCAGCCCGCCGACTGGCCCGAACTGGTCGCCGCCGCGCTCGCCGCCGAGGCCGAGGGCACCGTGAAGGTGACCGGCCTGTGGTCGCACTTCGCCTGCGCCGACGAGCCCGGGCACCCCTCGATCGCCGCCCAACTGGATGTGTTCCGCGATCTGGTCGCGTACGCCGAGAAGGAGGGCGTCGACCCCGAGGTGCGGCACATCGCCAACTCCCCGGCGACCCTGACCCTTCCGGAGTCGCACTTCGACCTCGTGCGCACCGGCATCGCGACGTACGGCATCTCGCCCGCCCCCGAACTCGGCACGCACGAAGAGCTCGGACTGCGGCCCGTGATGACGCTCTCCGCGTCCGTCGCCCTGGTCAAAAGGGTGCCCGGAGGGCATGGCGTCAGCTACGGCCATCACTACGTCACGCCGGGCGAGACGACACTCGCCCTCGTCCCGCTCGGTTACGCGGACGGCATTCCGCGGCATGCATCAGGCCGTGGCCCGGTGCTCGTCGGAGGCGAGCGGCACACGATCGCGGGCCGGGTCGCGATGGACCAGTTCGTTGTCGATCTCGGTGGGAAGAAGATCCACGAAGGGGCCGAGGCACTGCTGTTCGGACCGGGGGACCGGGGCGAGCCGACGGCCGAGGACTGGGCGGAGGCGGCCGAAACCATCGCGTACGAAATCGTCACCCGCATCGGAACGAGGGTTCCGCGCGTCTACCTGAACGAGGACTCCGACGAGTAGGAGCGGCACGGTGAGCGAGACCAGCACGGGGGACGTCGTGGAGGCGGTGGCGAGTGCCGCCCAGGCCGCCACGACGGGCAACTGGCGCCGGGCGGGTATCGCCGGCGCCGCGATAGGCGTGATCGCCGCGGGCGCCGCGGCGGGCGTCGCGGTGGAGCGGCTCACGGTGGGCCGCGGCATGCGCAAGAAGGCACGGCTCGCGCTGGACGCGGCCGGACCGTACGGCGCACTGCGCGGACTGCCCGGCAGGGCGGTCGCGGACGACGGCACCGAGCTGTACTACGAGGTGGACGAGGTCGACCCGGAGGCGGGCGGTCCGCGCCGTCGCAGGCTCTTCGGCCGCAAGGCGCCCGCGCCTGTGACGGTGGTTTTCAGCCACGGTTACTGCCTCGGTCAGGACTCCTGGCACTTCCAGCGCGCCGCGCTGCGCGGTCTGGTGCGCACCGTGCACTGGGACCAGCGCAGCCACGGCCGTTCGGCCCGCGGCGCGTCCCAGGCGGGCCCGGACGGTGTGCCGGTCTCCATCGACCAGCTGGGCCGTGACCTCAAGTCCGTCATCGACGCCGCGGCGCCCGAGGGCCCGCTGGTGCTGGTCGGGCACTCCATGGGCGGCATGACCATCATGGCGATGGCCGCTCACCACCCCGAGATCGTGCGGGAGCGGGTGGTCGGCGTCGCGTTCGTCGGCACCTCGTGCGGCAGGCTCGGCGAGGTGAACTACGGGCTGCCGGTCGCAGGCGTCAACGCCGTGCGGCGGGTGCTGCCCGGAGTGCTGAAGGCGCTCGGTTCCCAGGCGGAGCTGGTCGAGCGGGGCCGGCGGGCCACGGCCGATCTGTTCGCCGGACTGATCAAGCGGTACTCGTTCTCGTCCAAGGACGTGGACCCGGCGGTCGCGCGGTTCGCCGAGCGGATGATCGAGGCGACCCCGATCGACGTGGTCGCGGAGTTCTACCCGGCCTTCGCCGAGCACGACAAGTCCGAGGCCCTGCCCATCTTCCGCGAGGTGCCGGTGCTCGTCCTCGCGGGCGACAAGGACCTGGTGACCCCGAGCTCGCACAGCGAGGCCATCGCGGACCTGCTTCCGGACTCGGAGCTGGTGATCGTGCCGGACGCCGGGCACCTGGTGATGCTGGAGCACCCGGAGGTCGTCACGGACCGGCTGGCGGACCTGCTGGCCCGCGTCGGAGTGGTCCCGGCAGCGGCTAACGTTGGCCCGTATGGAAGCACCGCACAGCCCGGCGGCTGAGTCTGCCGCCCGTCTTTCCGTCGAATCCCCCGAGCAGATGCAGGAGTTGGGGCGCAGGCTCGCGAAGCTGCTGCGCCCCGGCGATCTGGTGATGCTCACCGGTGAGCTGGGCGCGGGCAAGACGACGCTGACGCGTGGCCTCGGCGAGGGCCTCGGGGTGCGGGGTGCCGTCACCTCCCCGACCTTCGTCATCGCCCGCGTCCACCCCTCGCTCACCGGCGGGCCCGCGCTGGTCCATGTCGACGCCTACCGCCTCGGCGGGGGGCTGGACGAGATGGAGGACCTCGATCTCGATGTCTCGCTGCTGGAGTCGGTGGTGGTCGTGGAGTGGGGCGACGGCAAGGTCGAGGACCTGTCGGACGACCGGCTGCATGTGGTGATCCACCGGGTCGTCGGCGACACGGACGACGATCACCGCGATGTCACCCTGACCGGTTTCGGCGGGCGCTGGTCGGGCGTGGACCTGGCGGCGGCCGGCGCCTGAGGCGGTCCGGGCCGGTCCTCGCGGTCCTTCCCGTGGGATGTTCCGACAAGACGTCGGCAAGATGTTGCGCGGGCGGCACCGCGCGTGGTCACATGGTATGCAGACGTGGTTAGGTCTACCTAACCCAGCCTGCCCCCGGATACCAGGAGGCATCCATGTCGGCGTCCGAGCGTGAGTACCGGCCACTGCAGCAGTCGGCCGATCCGATGCCGTCACCGTCGGCTCTGTCGATGCGTGACCTGCTGGCGTCCTGCGCGGCGGCGACCGCGGTCTCCACTCCGCCCCTGCACGAGCGTCCGGCGGCGACGGGGGAGCGCGTGCCGAGGCGCGACGCCGCGTAAGCCGCACGAGGAGCCGTCCGAGCCCCATGTGACGCCCGGACCCGGGCGCGACGTGTCATTCGTACGAGCGGTTCTGCGCAGGCCCTGAGACGTCTGCCGGGCTACGGGACCACGACGACCTTCGAGCCGATCGTCGCGAACGTCCACATGGCGTCGCCGTCCGCGCGCTTCATCCGGACGCCGCCCGTCTTCTTGCCCCGGGGCGGGCTCGCCATCGAGCCGTCCACCGCCGCGCTGAAGCCGATCGCCACGTCGTCCACGCTCGTGAAGCGCACCACGTGCTCGATCGGCACCCCGTCGGAGCCCGGGACCTTGCCCGACCGGGAGGTCACCGCGTACGAACCCGGCGACGGGTTCACGGACGACGGCATGACGCCGAAGGTCCGCGTGACCTTGTTCTTCGAGCCGACCAGCCACACGCGCCGCGCGTCGAGGGAGTAGACGACGCGGGGTCCGGCGCCCGACTGGGCGGGCAGTGCCAGCGGGTTCGGCGCCTTGTGCTGGGAGTCCTTCGCCGACGGAGCCGTACTGGGTGAGCGGGGCTTGCCCAAGGTGTCGGGGGCGCTCGCCTGTGCCTGGTAGGCGAGGAAACAGACGGCCGCCAGAGCCGCCGCCGTGAGCCCGGCCACGAGACCCGAGCTGCTCCGTGCCACCGTGTCCACCTTTCCCCGTACGTGTGTGTGGCGACGGTAGCAGCAGCCGGTGCACGGGACGGCGCTCCCTGGCCCGGCGCGGGAGCCGTAGGCTGTTTGCGTGCTCCTGCTCGCCGTTGACACCGCCACGCCCGCCGTCACTGCCGCCCTCCACGACGGCACCTCCGTCGTCGCCGCTTCCAGCAGCGTCGACGCCCGACGCCACGGCGAACTGCTGCTGCCTGCCGTCGATCGCGTCCTCGCCGAGGCGGGGGTGAAACTCGACGCGGTCACCGCCGTGGTCGTCGGCGTGGGCCCCGGCCCGTACACGGGGCTGCGGGTCGGCCTGGTGACGGCCGCGACCTTCGGCTCGGCGCTGGGCGTTCCGGTCCACGGGCTCTGCACGCTGGACGGGCTCGCCTACGCGGCCGATGTGGAGGGCCCCTTCGTCGTGGCGACGGACGCCCGCCGCAAGGAGGTCTACTGGGCCCGGTACGCGTCCCCGCGCGAGCGGGTGGGCGAGCCCGCCGTGGACCGGCCGGCCGACATCGCCGAGCAGGTGGCAGGACTGCCCGCCGTCGGTGCCGGTGCGCTGCTCTACCCCGAGACGTTCCCGGACGCCCGTGGACCGGAGCACGTGTCCGCCGCCGCGCTCGCCTCGCTGGCCGCCGAGAAGCTCGCCGCGGGCGAGACCGACTTCTTCCAGAACCAGGAGGGCCTGCCGCCGAAGCCGCTCTACCTGCGCCGGCCGGACGCCCAGGTCCCGAAGAACTACAAGGTGGTCACCCCCAAGTGACCGCTCCATCGGCCGCCGTGCTGCGGGAGATGCGCTGGTGGGACCTCGAGCCGGTGCTCGAACTGGAACATGCCCTCTTCCCGGAGGACGCCTGGTCGCCGGGCATGTTCTGGTCCGAACTCGCGCATGCCCGCGGCCCGCATGCCACCCGCCGCTATGTGGTCGCCGAGGCCGACGGGAAGATCGTCGGATACGCGGGCCTGGCGGCGGCCGGCGGCCTCGGGGACGTGCAGACCATCGCCGTCGCCCGCGAGCAGTGGAGCACCGGACTGGGCTCCCGGCTGCTCACCGATCTGCTGCAGCACGCCACCGCCTTCGAGTGCGACGAGGTGCTTCTCGAAGTGCGCGTGGACAACACCAGGGCCCAGAAACTCTACGAGCGCTTCGGCTTCGAGCCCATCGGATTCCGCCGCGGCTACTACCAGCCGGGCAATGTCGATGCCCTCGTCATGCGGCTGACCGTACAAGGAACAGAGACCTGACTGATGGCTGAAGAACCGCTCGTACTGGGCATCGAGACCTCCTGCGACGAGACCGGCGTCGGCATCGTCCGCGGCACGACCCTGCTCGCCGACGCCGTCGCGTCCAGCGTGGACACCCACGCCCGCTTCGGCGGAGTGGTGCCCGAGATCGCCTCGCGCGCGCATCTGGAGGCGATGGTGCCGACCGTCGAGCGCGCGCTGAAGGAGGCGGGCGTCTCCGCGCGCGACCTCGACGGCATCGCGGTGACCGCGGGCCCCGGCCTCGCGGGCGCGCTGCTGGTGGGAGTGTCCGCGGCCAAGGCGTACGCCTACGCCCTGGGCAAGCCGCTGTACGGGGTGAACCACCTGGCCTCGCACATCTGCGTCGACCAGCTGGAACACGGCCGGCTGCCCGAGCCGACCATGGCGCTCCTGGTCTCCGGCGGCCACTCCTCGCTGCTGCTCGCGCCGGACATCACCAGCGACGTACGGCCGCTGGGCGCGACGATCGACGACGCGGCGGGCGAGGCCTTCGACAAGATCGCCCGGGTCCTCGACCTCGGCTTCCCCGGCGGTCCCGTGATCGACCGGCTGGCCAGGGAGGGCGACCCGGCGGCGATCGCGTTCCCGCGCGGCCTGACCGGCCCGCGCGACGCCGCGTACGACTTCTCCTTCTCCGGGCTCAAGACCTCGGTCGCCCGCTGGATCGAGGCGAAGCGGGCCGCGGGTGAGGACGTGCCGGTACGGGATGTGGCGGCGTCCTTCCAGGAGGCGGTCGTCGATGTGCTGACCCGCAAGGCCGTGCGCGCCTGCCGGGACGAGGGCGTGGACCACCTGATGATCGGCGGCGGTGTCGCGGCCAACTCACGGCTGCGGGCGCTGGCCCAGGAGCGGTGCGAGAAGGCCGGCATCCGGCTGCGGGTGCCGCGGCCGGGGCTGTGCACGGACAACGGCGCGATGGTCGCGGCGCTGGGCGCGGAGATGGTGGCACGCAACCGTCCGGCGTCCGATCTGGAGCTGTCGGCGGACTCCTCGCTGCCGGTGACGGACCCGCATGTGCCGGGCGCGGCGCATGCGCACGACCACGACCATGTGCACGAGGTCAGCAAGGACAACCTGTACTCATGACGGTCGTTGCGCTGATGTGGGAGGCCCGCGCGGCCCGGGACCGGGGCGCGGAGCTGCTCGAATGGGCCCGCTCGCAGGAGCTGCCGCACGAGCCGCTGCGCCGCGAGTCGTTCCGCGCGCAGCATGACGGGGTCCTGGTGATCACCTGGTGGGAGGCGCCGGACGCGGGCGCGGAGCTGCCCGAACTCCCGGAGCCCGCGGCCGACCTGATCACCCGGCCCGTGCACCGCTGGCGCTTCGAGTCACTCGGCGCCGGCTGACGGGCCGCCCGCCGGGCGCGCCTGCCGCAGCAGCCCGTCGATGATCGCGTCGAGCTGTTCCGTGATGTCGTAGGCGTCGGCGATCTCCTCCCACCGGGGCGCGAGTTCGACCAGATGCGGCAGTTCCGACGCGTCCTCCTGCGTGAGCATGCCCGGGAAGTGGCGCTTCCGGTCCGGCTCCTCGGCCCGACGGGTCATCGCGGCGCGGAAGGCCAGGTCGCCGTAGATGTAGTGCCACAGGGTGCGGTAGGCGCGTACCGCCTGCTCCGGGCTGAGCCCGCAGGCCATGGCGTTGTCGAGGACCTCCTCCACCATCCACAGCGCGCCCCTGTCGGTGAGATCACCGAGCGCGAGGATCTCCAGCACCCACGGCAGCTGCTCCAGCAGGCCGTGCATGTGGACGGCGACCGCGAGGAGCCGTGCCCGGGGTTCTTCGGGCAGTTCGGGCCGCGGAAGGGCCGCGGCGGTGCCCGCGATCGTGAGCAGCAGCAGCTCGTCCTTGTCGCGGACGTAGTGGTAGAGCGCCATCGGCGTGCTGCCGACCTCCTTGGCCACCCGCCGCATGCTCAGGGCGGCCACGCCCTCGTCCTCGATGATGCGCCGTGCGGTGGCGACGATCGCCTCGGGGTCCAGCCTGCGCGGGCGTCCGACGGTTCGCTTCTTCTCTGCTCCAGCCACCTGTGCATTCTCCCGCGTCTAGTTTCTATACGCGTATAGTAATGTGCGGACCCGGGTATCGAGGGGAAGGGGAAACGATGAACGACCGTGCCCGGCAAGCGCGCTGGCTGCTGGTGGTGGCACTCACCGTGCAGTTCCTGGTCGCGCTGGACATGTCGGTGGTCAACGTCGCGCTGCCCGACATGCGCCGCGACCTCGGCTTCACACCCGACGGCCTGCAGTGGGTCGTCGGCGCGTACGCACTGACCTTCGGCGGGCTGCTGATGCTCGGCGGACGGCTCTCCGACATCCTCGGCAGCCGCCGCATCCTCACCGCGGGACTGACCGTCTTCGGAGCGGCGAGCCTCATCGGCGGGCTCGTGCAGTCGCCGGCGCGCTGATCGCCGCCCGCGCCGTGCAGGGCATGGGCGCGGCCGCTCTCGCCCCTGTCGCCTTCGCGCTGATCACCGTCGCCTTTCCGGCCGGCCCCGCACGCTCCCGGGCGCTCGGGCTCTGGGGGATGGCGGGCGCCGCGGGCGGTGCGGTCGGTGCGCTCGCGGGCGGGCTGCTGACCGACGCGGCGGGCTGGCGGGCGGTGATGCTCGTGAATGTGCCCATCGTGGCCTTCGCCCTCGCCGGGACCGTACGCACCGGCCTCGTCACCTGCCGGGACAGGGCCGCCGCGCCCCGGCTCGACGTCGCCGGTGCCCTGCTCGTCACCGTCGGCACGACCCTGCTCGTCCTCGGACTCGTCCGCACGAACACACAGCCGTGGGGATCGGCCGCCACCCTGCTGACGCTCGGCGCGGCCGCCCTGCTGCTGGCGGTCTTCGTCGTGGTCGAACTGCGGGTGCGGCAACCGCTGCTGAGGATCGGGCTGCTCGGCAACCGGCCGGTCCTCGGGGCGAATCTCTTCTGTCTGCTGCTGAGCTCGGGCCAGTTCGCGGCCTTCTGCTTCCCCTCGCTCCACATGCAGCAGGTGCTCGGCTACGGGGCGTCCGCGACAGGGGCGGCGTTCCTTCCGTTCAGCGCAGGCGTCGTGGCGGGCTCACTGATCGCCACCCGGGCGGTGGCTGCCGTCGGCGCGCGCAATCTCCTGGCGGCCGGGGGGCTGCTCGCCGCGGCCGGTCTCGCGGGATTCGCCCTCACCGCGACACCGGACGGCAGCTTCGCGTACTCCGTCCTGTGGCCGTCGCTGCTCGCGAGCGTGGGCATCGGCATGTGCTTCGTGCCCCTGGGGACGGCCGCCACATCGGATGTTGCCGTGCACGAGGCCGGTATGGCCTCCGGGCTCCTCACCAGCTCACGCCAGATCGGCGGCTCCCTGGGCCTCGCGGTCCTGGTCACCGTCGCGGCGTCCGCCGCCGGCGGCAACGGGCCGGAAGCGATGGCCGCGGGCCACCGCACGGCGTACTGGGTGTGCGCGGGGCTGCTCGCGACAGCAGCGGTCCTCGCCTTCGCGCTGCTTCCGGGCAGGGACCGGACCGCTCCGGTGGCCGCTGCCGAGAATTCTCAGAAGAATTCCGTCGAGGCTGTCGATCCGGCTGTCTCCCGTTCGACGCATGGGTGAGAGGCGGGGAACGGCCCCGCACTCGTGAACCGAGGAGTCACCATGCCGCGTTTTCTGTCGATGGTCCGTGTCAACGAAGCCGAGCTCGCCGGCGAGGAGTTCCCCGAGGACTTCAACGACCGCATGGGCAAGCTGCTGGAGGAGATCACCAAGGCCGGCGTCATGCTCGACACGGCCGGCCTCACCCCGACCGCCGAGGGCACGCGGGTGACCTGGTCCGGCGGAAAGCTCTCGTACACCGACGGGCCCTTCACCGAGAGCAAGGAAGTCATCGGGGGCTACGCCATCACCCAGTGCAAGGACATGGCCGAGGCCCTCGAGTGGACCAAGCGGTTCCTGGAGATCCACCCCGAGCAGTGGAACGTCACCTGTGAGGTCCGCCAGATCGCCGAGGGCTGATCCGGCCCGGCTTGCCCCGCCCCGGCGCGGCTGCTCTGATGGGTGGCCGTGACGGCAGCAAGCCCGACCGCAACGGTCGAAGCGGTGTTCAGGATCGAGTCCGCGCGGATCATCGCCGGTGCCACCCGCATCGTGCGGGACGTCGGCATCGCCGAGGAACTCGCGCAGGACGCCCTGGTCGCCGCGCTGGAACAGTGGCCGGAGTCAGGTGTCCCGGACAATCCGGGGGCCTGGCTCATGGCCACGGCCAAGCACCGCGCCATCGATCTCGTACGACGCAAGGAGACCTACGCCCGCAAGCTGGCCGAGGTCGGGCGCGCACTGACGGACACGGCGCCGCCGCCCGAGCCGTCGGGGCCGGACGACATCGACGACGACCTGCTGCGGCTGATCTTCACCGCCTGCCATCCCGTGCTGTCGACGGACGCCCGGATCGCGCTCACGCTGAGGCTGCTCGGCGGGCTGACGACGGACGAGATCGCGCGCGCCTTCCTCGCCCCCGAGCCGACGGTCGCGCAGCGCATCGTCCGCGCGAAACGGTCCCTGGCCAAGGCGGATGTCCCGTTCGAGGTCCCGTACGGCTCCGACCGGAGCGGGCGCCTGGGCTCCGTCCTGGAGGTCATCTACCTCGTCTTCAACGAGGGTTACTCGGCCACCGCCGGTGACGACCTCCTGCGCCCGGCGCTCTGCGAGGACGCGCTGCGTCTGGCCCGGGTGCTGCAGGGGCTCATGCCCGATGAACCCGAAGTGCACGGCCTGGCCGCGCTGCTGGAGTTCCAGGCCTCCCGCATCCCCACGCGGACCGGACCCGACGGCGAGCCCGTCCTGCTCGCCGACCAGAACCGCTCGCGGTGGAACAGGCTGCTGATCCGCCGCGGCATCGAGGCACTGCACCGCGCCGGCCGCGGCCCGTACGCCCTCCAGGCGGCGATCGCGGCCTGCCACACCCAGGCAGTGACCTACGAGGACACGGACTGGATGACGATCGCCGCGCTGTACGGGCAGTTGGTGGCTCTGACCCCGTCCCCGGTGGTGGAGCTGAACCGGGCGGTGGCCGTCTCGATGGCCGAAGGGCCGCAGGCGGGACTGGACCTGGTGGACGCGCTGTCGGCCGAACCGGCGCTGAAGGAGTACCACTTGCTGCCGAGCGTCCGCGGCGACCTGCTGGCACGACTGGGGCGCACCGCCGAAGCACGGGCGGAGTTCGAGCGGGCGGCGTCGCTGACGCGCAACGCGCGCGAGAAGGAACTGCTGCTGGCCCGTGCCGACAGGCCGGGCGGGGCCGACCGATAGGCTCCGCCCATGTCCGCTCGTGCTCTTCCCCCACCGCCCCCGCCTGCCGAAATACGCTCCTGGCCCGACCGCGAGGCGCTGTTGGCGGACCGGGCCAGGGCCATGGGGGAGCTGCACCGGCGGAGCATCGACCCGAAGCGGCTGGTGCTGCTGTGGGTGACGGCGGCGGGCTTCGCCCTCGGGTGGGCGATGGTCGGGGCGGCCCTGCAGACGTTCAGCGAACCGCTGGACCCGTTCAGCGTCCTGTTCGCCGCGGTCATCGGCCTGATCGGCCTCGCGGGCATGGTCCCGACCGGCATGGTGATCGGCTTCGGCATCGCGCGTGACGCGAAGATCCGCCAACGGCTGCACGAGTGGACCTCGTTGGACCGCGACGCGACCCAGGACGCCCGCTTCACCTCACCCGTGCTGAGCCTGGTGTGGTTCCTGCCGTCGTTCCTGCTGTGCGCGACGGGCCTGTGGCTCTGCTTCGCGATCCCGGCCGGCGCCCGCCGGGGCGAGGACACCCTGGCCGGTGTCGCGCTGCTGATGGGCCTGGGCTTCATCATGTGGCTGACGGGCCTGATCGGAGCGACGAAGGCGGTGAGTCACTACCGCTGGGCGGTCCGCCTGGTGACGGGCGGCGCGCCGGCCGCACCGGAGTCGCAGTACGCGTCGCCGGGCGGGGCGCATCGCTGACGGTTCACCGCGTCCGCAGTCGTCCGGCCAGTTCGGTGAGCCAGGCGCCGGGGGCGTAGGACTCGGGCGGATCGACCTCCATACCGAGTTCGGCGACGGCGAGTGCGTAGTCGGACTCGTCCAGGGGCAGGGTGAGCAGGTCGTGGAGCTCGCCGCCGAGCTGGGCGATCAGGCCGCTGTCGGTGGTGTCGAGGTAGTCGTCGAGGGCCGCGTCGTGGTCCTCGAACTCCTCGGGCATGTCCTGGGAGTACCAGCCGCCGAGGAGCTGCGCGAGCTCGGGGAAGCGGGCGTGCCACTCCCAGCGGGTCCGCGGGGTGGCAGGGGGCGGGGCCTGGCCGGTCTCGACACTTTCCTTCAGCCGGTCGGCGAGCCGCACCAGCCACGCCTGGATCTCCGAGTCCGGCAGGCCGACGTCCGGCACGGGGTAGAACTCGCCCAGGCGCAGCCGTAGTCGGCCGGGCGGGTTGTCGGCGTACTCGCGCAGCTGCTGCTCGGCCACGGCGATCGCCCACGGACGGGTACGCCAGGTGTGGCGGAGATAGGCGGTCAGAGGCTCGTCGTCGTCGGCGGTGCGGCCCAGGTGGGCGCGGATGACCTGGTCCAACTCGCCGTACTTGCGGTCGTGTTCACGCGGCTTCAGGGACACGGGTGCTGCCTCTAGAGGTAGATCGGGAAGGTGGCGTGGACAGTGAAGCCGTGGGGGCCGGCGGTGTCCCGCTTGAGGACCACGCGGGCCGCGCGGACGTCGATCGGCTCGCGTCCGGCGAGCATCATCGCCTGCAGCAGGACCCGCCCGACCGGCTCGGGGCGCGAGGGCCAGGCGGCCTCGATGGTGAGGCGCTGCCGGGTGGACTGGGCGAGCCAGCGGTGGATGACCTGCTCATTGGCGGTCACGACGTGCTGGGTGGCCCACTGGGCGGTTTCCCGGTCGGGATAAGTCGCGGAACGGTTCGGATTCGACACGGAAACGACCTCAGTGCTGCTCTTCGAAGTGGACGTGGACGGCGTTGAGAATGGCCTGCAGAACCGGCTTGGAGGCCCAGGGGATCGTTTCGACGAGCCCCGCCCCCCACGCCTGCGGTGTGGGGAAGAGCAGCAGAGCCTCCTGCAACTCTGCGGCCAGCGCGGACATGTCCTGATGGCAGCGGTTCGGATGCTCGCTCGCGACTCCCTCGCGCACGCCTTCGTCGAAGTCCTCGTATTCGCCCGAGTCCACCCACCACCAGAACTGCGCAATTCTGCCGAATTTCAGACCGGCTTCCCAGGCTGCCATGGGCAGTTCCTCGAAATCCGGAAGGTGCTCCCGGTCCTGAAGCCGGAGCAGACCGGAGAGCAGCCTGAGGAACTCCGGCCCCGGGAGATCGCCGGCGGCTTCGGCGAGCTTCTCGGAGAACCCGGCCGGCGTCGCCGGCGGCTCCTCGGATTCGAGCAGATCCGAGAGCAGATCGAGCAGAGCCGCCACCGTGGCCACGGGCATGGCCCAGTCAGCCTCCGGTGAGTTCCTGATCGCTCGGCAGAAACGGGCCAGCTGGTCCTCGAGGGCTCTGGCGCTCTCCCGCCGGCACGCGGCAGCCAACTCGAGGAGCCTGGAGACCGCTCCGTTGTTGAAGACGGCTCCGGTGTAAGTGGTCACGTCGTGCATGCTAAGGCGCTTCCGGCATAGACGTCAGGACGATGAAGGGGGGGTCCTGGTTGTTTCCGATGTATTTGAGCGTCACCTTGACGTTGTGCACGTCCTTGGCCTGCGCATTGAAGCCGTCCGCGTCATAGTCGGCTCGGCTGAGCGACCGGCCGGTCGCCTCGTTGAAGGACAGGTTGTAACTCGGCTTGGAGTTGGGGTTGGGGTTGTTCTCCTGCCGCTCGATCCATCGCTCGATCTTCTCGGCATTTCCGACGTCGTCGAGAACCGCCTGTGTGAGGCGCTGTGCTGAATCGTGGTCCGAGAAAGTCGAGATGGCGCGCGGCGCCACAACTCCGTCGGGTCGCACGGTCACCTGATCACGGAGCCGCTGAGCCAGTTGCTCGTCCGTCTTGCCGACGTGCTTGTCGACCGGATGGCTTCCCGCTATGCCTTCCTGGCCCGCCAGGTCGATGGGGAAGAAGTGGTTGTTCCGGTCCTCGTTCGGGACGGTGTAGGTGTGCTCGGGCTTGAAATCGTGCAGCGCGCGAGCGCCGAAGGACTGGGCGCGTGCTTCTTCGGCCTTGAAAGTGGGAGCGCTCATGAACGCTTCGTCCAGCGCCGGCTTCATGTCTTTGAACTGCGCGGTCAGTGCGTCGACGGTGCGCTCGTATGTGTTCACGATCGCGTTCATGCGCGCTGTGTCGATTTTCAGCGGGACGTTCAGGCCCACGGACGCCGCACCCTTGACGAGTCCCTTGACGAGGCCCTTGACGTCCTTCGCGTCGAAGCCGTCCTTCATGTCGAAGTCGAGGACGGCCTTCTTGATGGCTTTGAGGAATTCCTCGTAGACGTCGTGGTTGAGCTCGACCGCTGCCTCGCCGAATTCCCGCAGGAGGTCGCTGATCTTCTTGCTGGTGTCGGACAGCACCGTGAGGATCGGATGCGACGCCCCCGCTGGGGACGACGCCGAATCGTGCTTCCACTCCACGCCCGCGGTGGACTTTCCCCAGGCGGTGGTGCCCCACAGGGAGCTGCAGAACTGCCGCATGGCGTCGTGCCATTCGCTGTTGGTCTGGTTCGTGATGCCGCTCATGTAGCGGACCAGATCGCTCTCGAAGATGAAGAGCGACCGGTTGATCGCCCCCCAGTTCCCCGACAGGGTGTTCAGGTTGTGCTGATTCGGGAAGGGGTAGACGTCCGGGACCCTGCCCATGCGATAGGCGTGCTTGATGGCCGCGCGGATCGCGTCCATGAGGATGTCGGGCACCCACTCCAGGGCCCGGGCCCAGATGCCGTCGCCGCCGTCGTCGTCGCCCCACTTCAGGTCGGTGATCTTCCGGTAGGCGGGGGGCGTCTGGATCACGTGGGGCAGCGGCTTCGTGACGGGAGTCTTCGTGCCGGAGGGGTGCGACGCCGCGTCCGCCTTGGCGTAGTTGTTGGCCGTGAGAGTGAAGCCGACGGCCGCGCCGCCGACGCTCACCACGGTTCTCGCCCAGACCTCGAGGAAGCGGTTGCCGATCGCCATGTACTCCGTGGAGAAGGCCTGGGCCGAGGTGCCGAAGCCGCCGGCGTCCTGGTACTCGCCGAGGTCGTCCAGCAGCTTGTTCGCCGCTTTGTGCAGGTCCGTCTGCTCGTTGGCGAAGTCGCCGGACACCCGGAACAGGGTGGACGGCTTGACGTCGATCGTGCCGCCCTGCGGCGGTGGCGGGGTGCTCATCAGGCGGCCCCCCAGCCTCGCAGGACGGCGCGGTGGGCGGCACCGTAGTTGGCCTGGCCGGTCGTCACGACCTCATGCAGCCAGGCCTGCGCGGCCTGAAGGTCCTGCATCTGCTTGTCCCACTGGTCGAGTTCCTCGACGAAGGCGTCGCGTGCGTCGCCCTGCCAGGTCAGCACGACCTTCTCGGTGCGGGTGTAGAGGGTCTCCAGCCGTAGGTTGAGCTGCTTGAGGATGTCCTCCAGCTCGCCCGCCAGCTCGCGCAGAGCGGTGAAGCTGACGCCTATGTAGTCGTCGGTCATGCGGTGTTCCCCCGGTTTCGCGCGTGGCTCAGATGTCGAGGATGCGGCTGCTGGGCGGGGTCGGCGCGGTGCCCTCGGACAGCTCCTGGGCCTCGCGTTCGACGTCGACCTGGCTCTGCTGGCGGCGCATCCGCCGGAGGGTGTCCAGCTCCTGCTGGGTGAAGCCGTCCCGGCTCATCCGCATCGCCTCCTCGAGGACGACGAGGATCTCCCTGATCCGCACGGCGTCCTCGGCCGCGCCCCGGTGCAGCGCCCGGTAGCCCTTGGCCGCCTCGCCCTTCCAGCCGGCCTCGATGCGGTCGACGACCGCGTCCATGCGCCGCACCTGGCCGTCCAGATGACGCTGCATCGCATCGAGGTCCCCCGCCAGCCGGGTCAGGTCTTCTTCGTCGACGTCGAGGTCGGCCTTCTCCACCATTGCTCCCCCTGGAGTCACCCGAAAGATCCACATGACCCTAACAACGCCTTCCGGCCACCGGTCGATTGAGGAGGAAGGGCGGGGGTGATCTTGATTACGCGGGCCGCCCCACCAGCATCGTCGGCGCCCCCGCCACCCTCGTCAGGAACACCGTCGCCCCGTTCGGACCCTGTGGCTTCACCTTGCGGCGGAGCTCCTCGGGTTCGACCGCCGAGCCGCGCTTCTTGACCGTCAGGATGCCCACCTGGCGTTCCCGCAGCAGGGCCTTGAGCTTCTTCAGGTTGAAGGGGAGTTCGTCCGTGATCTCGTATGCGGTTGCGAACGGTGTGGGTCGCAGCTCGTCCGACGTGATGTACGCGATCGTCTCGTCGATCAGCCCGCCGCCCAGCTCGGCGGCCACGTCGGCCACCAGATGCGCCCGGATGACCGCGCCGTCCGGCTCGTACAGGTAGCGGCCGACCGGGCGGACCTCGGGGTCCGGCAGGCCGCGACCGGTCAGCGAGCGCGGGCCCGGGAGCAACGTCGACCGCACCGTGCCCGGCGTGGTGCCGAACCAGAGCACCGCCTCCTTCACGTCGCCCGCGTCCGAGATCCACTCGGCCTCCGCGTCGTCCGGGACCAGCTCGTGCGGGATGCCGGGTGCGATCTTGAGGGCGGCGTGCGGGCGGGTGCGGGCCGTTGTGATCGCCCAGGACAGGGGCGGGGAGTACGCCTCGGGGTCGAAGATCCTGCCCCGGCCGCCCCGTCGGGCCGGGTCCACGAACACCGCGTCGTAGCCGCCGGTGTCGATCTCCGTGACGTCCGCGCACCGGACCTCGATCAGCTCGGCGAGGCCCAGCGCCTCCGCATTCGCGCGTGCGACCCGGGCCGTCAGCGGGTCCCGGTCCACCGCGAGCACCGAGATGCCCGCCCGGGCGAGCGCGATCGCGTCGCCGCCGATCCCGCTGCACAGGTCCGCCACGCTCCGCACGCCGAGGCCGGCGAAGCGCTCGGCGCGGTAGGAGGCGACGGAGCGGCGGGTCGCCTGCTCGACGCCGTTGGGTGTGAACCACATCCGGTACGCGTCCAGGGCACCGAACTTCGCCACTGCCCGCTGCCGCAGCCGCGCCTGCCCCAGCGCCGCGGAGACCAGCTCCGCCGGGTGCTCGCGGCGCAGCCGGGTGGCGATCGCCAGCTCCTGGGAGGGGTCGTGGTCACGCAGGGCGGTGAGCAGGGTCCGGCCCTCGTCGGTGAGGAGCGCGGCGAAGGCGGCAAGGTCGTTCACCGGCCCATTGTGGGCCAGCCGGGGGATGGTGTGCCCGCACAGGCGGTGTCGCCGGGGTCGTGGTGATCACGGCTGACAGGATCCAGCGCCATGCAGCTAGTCAGACAAAAAGGAAACATGAGGACGCAGAGGGTCAAGGTGCTCGCGGCCGCCCTTCTCGTCGCCCTCCTCGGCTCCGCGTGCGCGGCCGGGAACGACGGGGGCACGGGACGTGCCGACTCCGAGAGCGTCAACGGCTCGAAGGCCCAGCACGGGCAGCAGGCCAAGCAGCAGAACGGCCCCTCCGCCGCGCTCACCGCCTATGTGGAACGGGTCAGGCGTGCCCAGGCCGCCCGCGCGGTCGCGGCCAAGAAGTGGGGGCTCGCCAGGACACCGCTGGCCGCGCCCCTGCCACCCGCCGTCAAGCCGAAGATCACCACGCGCAAGGGCTTCGAGGTCAGAGGCCAGGAGTCGCTGCCGCCCGTCTTCACCACCGTGCCGGTCAAGGACAAAATCGTCTTCCTGACCATCGACGACGGCTCGGAGAAGGATCCCGAGCTGCTGCGCATGATGACCGAGCTGCAGATCCCGTACAGCGCGTTCCTCAGTGACTACGTCATCAACGACAACTACGGCTACTTCAAGCAGATGCAGGACCGCGGGGTCTCGCTGCACAATCACACCCTCAACCACCGCTATCTGCCGGGCCTTTCGTACGCCGCGCAGAAGCGGGAGATCTGCGGTCAGCAGGAGAAGATCGAGAAGAGGTACGGCAAGCGGCCGCCGCTCTTCCGTCCGCCGTACGGCAACTACAACCAGGCCACCCTGCGCGCCGCCCGGTCGTGCGGCGTCAAGGCCGTCCCGCTCTGGGCCGCCGAGGCGTTCCCCGACCACATGGAGTGGCGCGAGTGGGACCGGGACCTCCATCCGGGCGACATCATCCTCACCCACTTCCGCGGGCGCGAGGACTGGAAGGGCACCATGCCGGAGATGATCCGGAAGGTCATGAAGACCGTGACCGACAAGGGGTACGCCGTGGCCCGGCTGGAGGACTACGTATGAGTGCGGCCGGGTCGAAGGGCCGCGCATGAGCCGCGCGCACCGGTCGACGGCCGCGCTGGTGGCCGCGGCCGGTGTGCTGCTCGCCTGCGCCGGATGTGCGCCGGCGACCGACCCCATCGAGCGGCTCGGCCGCAGGACTGTCCAGAAGATGGTGCCCGGCCTCCCCGGGCCCGCGGCACGGCTGCTGCGCGGCACCGAGCACCCCGACGCATCCGCCGCGGACGGCCGGCGGCGGGGAACGCGACACCCCGCCCGCACGTTCCCCTGACCGTGGAGCGGTCCGCCACGGGGTGATGGATTGGCACTCCGCTTGACCGAGTGCTAATCGCGGTCATAGTCTCGGCTCTGGCACTCCCCACAGGAGAGTGCCAACACAGCGACAGGCAGGTCCGGCACCCGCGACGACGGATCGACCTGGTCGCCACCTCAGACAGTTAACCCCGTGAGATCTCCGAAGGGGGAGGTCGGATCGTGACGACCGCCAGCTCCAAGGTTGCCATCAAGCCGCTCGAGGACCGCATTGTGGTCCAGCCGCTCGACGCCGAGCAGACCACGGCCTCTGGCCTGGTCATCCCGGACACCGCGAAGGAGAAGCCCCAGGAGGGCGTCGTCCTCGCGGTTGGCCCGGGTCGCTTCGAGAACGGCGAGCGCCTGCCGCTCGACGTCAAGACCGGCGACGTCGTGCTGTACAGCAAGTACGGCGGCACCGAGGTGAAGTACAACGGCGAGGAGTACCTCGTCCTCTCGGCTCGCGACGTGCTCGCGATCGTCGAGAAGTAATTCACCGCAAGTTCTGCTTGTGAGCTGCGCCCCTGGCCCCCGCGACCCAATAAGCCGGGCGACCGGGGGCGCAGTTCGTTCACCCCAGTTTTCCGAGAGGGCTGAATCGCTCCCATGGCGAAGATCCTGAAGTTCGACGAGGACGCCCGTCGCGCCCTCGAGCGCGGCGTCAACAAGCTTGCCGACACGGTGAAGGTGACGATCGGCCCCCGTGGCCGCAACGTCGTCATCGACAAGAAGTTCGGCGCACCCACCATCACCAACGACGGTGTCACCATCGCCCGCGAGGTCGAGGTCGAGGACCCGTACGAGAACCTCGGCGCCCAGCTGGTGAAGGAGGTGGCGACCAAGACCAACGACATCGCGGGTGACGGCACCACCACCGCCACCGTTCTGGCGCAGGCGCTGGTCCGCGAGGGCCTGCGCAACGTCGCCGCGGGTGCCTCCCCGGCCGCCCTGAAGAAGGGCATCGACGCCGCGGTCAAGGCCGTGTCCGAGGAGCTCCTCGCGACCGCCCGCCCGATCGACGACAAGGCCGACATCGCCGCCGTCGCCGCGCTCTCCGCGCAGGACCAGCAGGTCGGCGAGCTCATCGCCGAGGCCATGGACAAGGTCGGCAAGGACGGTGTCATCACCGTCGAGGAGTCCAACACCTTCGGCCTGGAGCTCGACTTCACCGAGGGCATGGCCTTCGACAAGGGCTACCTGTCGCCGTACATGGTCTCCGACCAGGAGCGTATGGAGGCCGTCCTCGACGACCCGTACATCCTGATCAACCAGGGCAAGATCGCCTCCATCCAGGACCTGCTCCCGCTGCTGGAGAAGGTCATCCAGGCGGGTGGCTCCAAGCCGCTGCTGATCATCGCCGAGGACGTCGAGGGCGAAGCGCTCTCCACCCTCGTCGTGAACAAGATCCGCGGCACCTTCAACGCGGTCGCGGTGAAGGCCCCCGGCTTCGGTGACCGCCGCAAGGCGATGCTGCAGGACATGGCGACCCTCACCGGCGCCACCGTCATCGCCGAGGAGGTCGGCCTCAAGCTCGACCAGGCCGGTCTCGACGTGCTGGGCAGCGCCCGCCGCGTGACGATCTCCAAGGACGACACCACCATCGTCGACGGTGGCGGCAACCACGAGGACGTCGTCGGCCGGATCAACCAGATCAAGGCCGAGATCGAGTCCACGGACTCCGACTGGGACCGCGAGAAGCTCCAGGAGCGCCTCGCGAAGCTGGCCGGCGGCGTGTGCGTGATCAAGGTCGGCGCCGCCACCGAGGTGGAGCTGAAGGAGAAGAAGCACCGTCTCGAGGACGCCATCTCCGCGACCCGCGCCGCGGTCGAGGAGGGCATCGTCTCCGGTGGTGGCTCCGCGCTCGTCCACGCGGTCAAGGTGCTCGAGGGCAACCTCGGCAAGGAGGGCGACGAGGCCACCGGTGTCGCCGTCGTCCGCCGCGCCGCCGTCGAGCCGCTGCGCTGGATCGCGGAGAACGCCGGCCTCGAGGGCTACGTCATCACCGCCAAGGTGGCGGAGCTGGACAAGGGCCAGGGCTTCAACGCCGCGACCGGCGAGTACGGCGACCTGGTGAAGGCCGGCGTCATCGACCCGGTCAAGGTCACGCGCTCCGCCCTGGAGAACGCGGCGTCCATCGCCTCCCTGCTGCTCACGACCGAGACCCTGGTCGTCGAGAAGCCGGCCGACGACGAGGGCGACGCGGGCCACGGCCACGGTCACGGCCACTCGCACTGACGCTTCGGCGCACGGGCTCGCGGCTTGACGGCTCGATCTCGCAGAAAGGCCCCTGTCCCCGCTGAACAGCGGGGACAGGGGCCTTTCGCCTTGCCCGGCGAGTCCTGCCTAGGCCAACTGCTCCTCGCGGACCACATCGAGGTCGGTGAAGGTCGGCATGCCGTCACAGAGCGCGACCATCTCCTGGAAGATCCGGTCGGTCTCCGGCAGCTGGGAGTTCTTCATCGCCTCTTCGTACGACGGGAATTCGACGATCTCGACGACGTGAGACCCGTCGGAGCGGTCCCGCGCTATGAGGCTGTGGGTGGCGGTCCGCTTGCCCTTGGTCATTTCGACCCACTGGTCCATCAGCCGGTCCATCTCCTCGTACCGGTCGGTTTTGCAGTCGATGATCTGGATGAATTTCATGGCCTCTCCCGGTCTCGCGGTCTGGCTGGATACGTCCAGTTTAGTGAGATATGAGATTTTTGAGCGGTCAGGCCGAGTAACGCAGGGACGCGGGGTGCACCGGGTCCGCGAAGGGCAGGCCCCGGGCGTAGCGCTCCAGCTCGTCCAGGGCGAAGTCCGTCATCCGGTGCAGCTCGTTGCCGAGGGAGCCCGCGACGTGCGGGGTGAGCAGAACGTTCGGCAGGGTGTACAACGGCGAGCCGGCGGGCGGGACTTCGGGGTCGGTGACATCGAGCACGGCGTGCAGACGGCCCGGGACGAGCTCCCGGAGCAGCGCCTCCTCCTCGACCAGCGAGCCGCGTGAGGTGTTGATCAGGGTCGCGCCGTCGGGCATGAGCGCCAGTCTGCGGCCGTCGATCATGTGGTGTGTGCCGGGCAGTTGCGGCGCATGGACCGAGACGATCGAGCTCCGCCGGCACAGCTCGTCCAGGTCCGTCCGTACGACACCGAGTGCCTCCGCCTCGGGGTCGGTGACATACGGGTCGTACAGCAGCACCTCCGTGTCGAAGGGCTGCAGCAGCTCGATCACACGGCGGCCGATACGGGAGGCGCCGACGATCCCGACGGTGCGGCGGTAGTTGCCGGAGGATTCCAGTTCGCGTCGCCAGTCGTGCTCGGCGCGCATGCTGCCGTACTGGCGGGCCGCGCGCAGAACGTGCTTGCCGGCGAAGAGGATCGCGGCGAGCGTGTACTCCGCGACAGGCAGCGCGTTGACCGCGGCGGCCGACGACACCGCGATACCGCGCTCCCAACAGGCGCCGGTGATGTGGTGCTTGACCGATCCGGCCGCATGAACGACCGCGCGCAGCCGTGGCGCGGCGGCGAGCACATCGGGGGTGAGCTCGGGCGCTCCCCAGCAGGTCAGCAGCACATCGGCGGTGGAGAGCGCCACCGCCACGGCGGGCGTGGGGGCGGCCAGATCGTGGGCGACCAGGGCGGGATCGGTGTCGGCGAGGGCCGTGAGCCGTTCCCGGTGGCGGTCGGTGAACAGTTGCTCCGCGACGCCGGGACCCATCGCGAGCAGGACGGCGGGCCGAAGGTCGGTGCGCTGATCCATGGACCGGTGCTCCCTCGTCGCAGGGTCGAAAAGGGGCGGACACCCGGTGGGGCCGCCCCGGCATGCCTACTGCGGGCCGTACTTCCGCCCCGTCCTGGACGTGACCCCGCCCAGCAGACCGCGCGGCGCCAGCTTCACCACACCCATCAACGCCTTGTACCGCGCGTCCGGGATCGACACCGTCTTGCCCCGGGCGAGATCCGCGAGCGCCGACGCCACCAGCTTGTCCGCGTCGAGCCACATCCAGCCGGGGATGTTGCCCGTCCCCATCCCGGCCCGCTGGTGGAACTCGGTGCGTACGAAGCCGGGGCAGAGCGCCATCAGCCGCACCCCCGACCCGGCCAGATCCCGGGCCGCGCCCTGGGTGAACTGCACGACCCACGCCTTCGACGCGCCGTACGTCCCGCGGGGTACGAACGCCGCCACCGACGCCACGTTCACCACACCGCCGCGGCCGCGCTCGCGCATCGGCTCGGCCGCCGCGGCCGTGAGCCGCAGCACCGCCTCGCAGTGCACCTTCAGCATCGTCAGCTCATCGGCCTGCGTCACTTCCAGGAAGCGGCCCTTGTTGCCGAAACCGGCGTTGTTGACCAGCAGATCCACGGGGCTCTTCCGGTCACCCAGCCGCTTCTCGACCGCCGCGATCCCGTCGTCCTGCGACAGGTCGGCGGTCAGCACCTCGGCCTCGATGCCGTGCCGGTCGTGCAACTCGGTGGCCTGCTCCTGCAACCGTTCGGTGTCGCGGGCCACCAGCACCAGGTTGTGTCCCTCGGCGGCGAGCCGCCGCGCGAACGCGGCGCCGATGCCCGCGGTCGCTCCCGTAATCAGTGCAGTCGTCATAGGCGGCACGTTAGTGCCCCGCGGGTGGCAGCGGCGCAGGCACCCGACCCGTGGACACAGCGCCTACCCGCTGTACTTCTCCACGTAGGTGCGGGCGGCCGCGAGCAGTTCCGGGTGGAGCGCGTCGCCCGCCACGAGCACCTGCGGCAGCAGCGCGCGTTCGGTGGTCTCGGCGCGGAACGCCATGCCCACCGTCACTTCGTGGTCCGGCCGGTGCACGACGTCGATCGGGTCGCCCGGCCGGATCTCGCCCGGCTCCACGACCTTGAAGTACGCGCCGGGCACGGCGTTCTTCGTGAAGCGCCTGACCCAGCCCTTCTCGCCCAGCCAGGAACCGAACGTGCGGCACGGAATGCGGCCGCACGTCACCTCCAGCACGAGGGTGTCGCCGACCCGCCAGCGTTCGCCGATCAACGCGCCGTTGAGATCGATCCCGGTGGTGGTGAGATTCTCGCCGAAGGAGCCGTTGGGCATCGGGCGGCCCAACTCCCGCTCCCAGAAGTCGAGATCCTCCCGGGCGAACGCGTACACCGCCTGATGGGTCCCGCCGTGGTGGCGCAGATCGCAGACGGTGTCGCCGGCCAGACCGCTGCCGCCCTCGCCCCTCGGGCCGGGGTCCGTCACCCGGACGGGACCGTCGACCGGGCGCTTGTCGATGCCCGTCGTACCGCTCGGCGCCTCGGTGTACTCCACGCGCTGGGCCCGGCCCACATTCACCGTCAGAACCTTCATGGCAGCACGCTAACCGCACGACCTCAAACGAACCAGGGAGAGATTGGTCGCACTCCCAAGGCACCCTTATATTCGAAGGGTGATCGAAGCCCGACATCTCCGAGTGCTCCGGGCCGTGGCCTCCACCGGCTCCTTCTCCGCCGCGGCGCGCTCCCTCGGCTGCACCCAGCCGGCCGTCAGCCAGCAGATGAAGGCCCTCGAAGGGTCCGCGGGCACCCCGCTGCTGATCCGTACGGGCCGGGAAATGCGGCTCACCCAGGCCGGCGAGGCCCTCGTCCGGCACGCCTCGGGCATCCTCGCCGGGCTCACCGCCGCCGAGGAGGAGGTCGCGGCCATCGCCGGGCTGCGGGCGGGCCGGGTCCGCCTGGTGTCGTTCCCCAGCGCCAGCTCGACGCTGGTGCCCAAGGCGCTGGCGGCGCTGCGGACCGCGCATCCGGGCACCCGGGTCTCGCTCGTCGAGGCGGAGCCGCCGCGCTCGGTGGAGATGCTGCGCGAGGGTGACTGCGATGTGGCGCTCGCCTTCCGCTACGACGGGGGTGCGGCCGAGTGGGACGACCTGATCGTCCGGCCCCTGCTCACCGACCGCCTGGTGGGCCTGGTGCCCGAGGGCCACCGGTTCGCGGCCGCCGGCACGGTCGCCGTCGCCGATCTCGCCGACGAATCCTGGATCGCGGGCTGCCCGCGCTGCCGCCGTCAGCTGGTCCAGGTCTGCGAAGAGGCCGGTTTCACCCCCCGCATCGACTTCGCGACCGACGACCATCCGGCGGTGATCGGACTGGTCGGCGCAGGTCTCGGCGTGGCTGTCCTGCCGGAGCTGGCGCTGGAGTCCGTACGCCCCAAAGCCGCTCGCACGGTCACCCTCGAACCGGCGATGGAACGGGAGATCGTCGCGCTCACCCTGCCCGACCTGTCCCAGGTACCGGCGGTGGCGGCCACTCTCGACCGTCTGACGCTCGCTGCGGCCCGCTGACGCGGGAAAACAACTCACCCCCACCCGGTCCGGGCAGGGGTGAGCGAGCACGAGCGACAGCGCAGGAACGTTTCTTCGGGTCGTTACGGCAAACGGGTGTCAACCGCTCCCCGCGCCCGTGACGGTCGTCGCCGGAATCAGCCGGTGCCGCGCCCGTCCCATGAGCTCCTCACGCTCGTCCTCTGTCAGTCCGCCCCACACGCCGTACGGCTCCCGCACCGCCAGTGCGTGTGCCGCGCACTCCGCGCGGACCGGGCACCTCATGCAGACCTCTTTTGCCGAGTTCTCGCGCGCACTTCGTGCTGCGCCCCGCTCGCCCTCGGGATGGAAGAAGAGCGAGCTGTCCACCCCACGGCAGGCCGCGAGGAGCTGCCAGTCCCACAGATCGGCGTTGGGTCCGGGAAGGCGGGAGAAATCTGCCATAGCGCTTGCCCCTTGAAACCGTGCTGAGCGGATACAGGTCAGGTCGCACACGAGCGGGGGACACACGAGCCGCATCCCGGCACCCGCACCTGCCCCACGACCGTACATCTACTGTGTAAGTAGATGTAAATATGACTCATTGCGAATCTAGCCACAGACACCGCAGAAAGTGAAGAAAAGCCGCTGAATGGGGCATGACTTCCTCGCGGGAGCCTGGTTGACCTGCAAAGCTCTGGGCCGCGTTCGCCCGCTCACATAGAGTGCTGAAGTCGGCAGTCCGAGCCGTAACTCTTTCGAGTGACCGTCGTTGGTAGGGCGGAGGCGGTTGAAAGAACAAGCGCTCGGGCACATGTCCGAGAGCGTTCAACCGCACAGGTGACGAAAAGTACCCAGCCTGGAGGCTCAAGGTGACGCGCATCAGCTGCGGAGGACGGCCATGACATCCGTCCTCGTCTGCGACGACTCCCCGCTTGCCCGAGAAGCGCTCCGCCGCGCGGTCGCGACCGTGCCCGGCGTCGAGCGCGTGACGACCGCGGCCAACGGCGAGGAAGTTCTCCGCCGCTGGGGCGCCGACCGCTCGGACCTGATTCTGATGGACGTACGCATGCCCGGTCTGGGCGGCGTCGAGACGGTCCGCCGGCTGCTGTCCGCGGACCCCGGCGCCCGGATCATCATGCTGACCGTCGCGGAGGATCTGGACGGGGTCGCGCTCGCGGTCGCCGCGGGAGCCCGCGGCTATCTGCACAAGGACGCCTCGCGTGCCGAGCTGCGCGCGACGGTGACCCAGGCGCTGGCCGACCCGACGTGGCGGCTCGCCCCGCGCCGGCTTCGTTCGGCCGAGATGGGCGCCGCGCCCACCCTCACCGCGCGGGAGATCCAGGTGCTGGAGGGCATGAGCCACGGCCGGTCGAACGCCGAGATCGGGCGGGAGCTCTTCCTCTCCGAGGACACCGTGAAGACGCACGCCAGGCGGCTTTTCAAGAAGCTCGGGGCTTCGGACCGGGCGCACGCGGTCGCCCTCGGATTCCGCTGGGGCCTGGTCCGCTAGGACCTGTCTTGTGCACCACGCCCGGGACCGGGCGTGGGCTGCCCGGGGGTGCGACGGACCCCGCCCGCCGTACGGTGG
The DNA here is from genome assembly GCA_963836215.1 of uncultured Actinomycetota bacterium. Taxonomy (GTDB): domain Bacteria; phylum Actinomycetota; class Actinomycetes; order Streptomycetales; family Streptomycetaceae; genus Streptomyces. The sequence goes on along the minus strand of CAWIIU010000004.1, from coordinate 332,466 downwards.
GCGGGGGGACGGGCGGCCCGCGGGCATTCGTTTCCCGCCCGATGCCGCATCCTTGAGTTGTGGAGTTCCTCGGGAACGGGTCTGGCGAGCGGAAGGGGAGGGCGCAGGCAATGAGTTCCGGCGCACCTGCTCATAACGCTTCGGTGCACGAAATGGGGCGTGACGCCGCGGATTCTCATCCGCCAAGGCACCATGGACCGATGCGTGACGACGAGGCGATGACCGCCCAGGGGGCGATCGGTGCGCTCGTTCACCGCGCCGTCGAGGGCGACGAACAAGCCACGCACGATCTCCTCGCGCATGTCCACCCGCTCGCCCTGCGCTACTGCCGCACCCGGCTGAGCCGGCTGCCGGGCGACGCACGCCATTTCGTGGAGGACCTCGCCCAGGAGGTCTGTGTCGCCGTCCTGATGGCCCTGCCGCGCTACAAGGACACCGGGCGGCCCTTCGAGGCCTTCGTCTTCGCCATCGCCACCCACAAGGTCGCCGATCTGCAGCGGGCGGCCATGCGCCACCCCGGATCGACCGCCGTGCCGTCCGACGAGATGCCCGAGCGCCCCGACGACTCCCTCGGCCCCGAGGAGCGCGCGCTGCTCAGCGATGACGCCAAATGGGCCAAGAGGCTCCTCGCCAACCTCCCGGAGAACCAGCGCGAGCTGCTGGTCCTGCGGGTCGCGGTCGGTCTGACGGCCGAGGAGACGGGACAGATGTTGGGCATGTCACCCGGCGCGGTCCGGGTGGCGCAGCACCGGGCGTTGAGCAGGCTGCGTGCCCTGGCGGAGCAGTGAGTCGCACGGTCTCGGCGTACGTACGAATACACAAAGCTGCCGTGCGATCTTGATCGTGGAATGAGACTGCTTCCGGGCCCGTTAGCATGGACATCCGCACCGATCAAGGCCATTTGGGGAAGGTGTCATGACCAACGTCGACGGAGTGCCCGGAAAATTCGCGACACTCGGGCTGACCTACGACGATGTGCTGCTGCTGCCGGGCTCGTCGGACATGGCGCCCGACCAGATCGACACCGCCTCGTACATCTCGAAGAACGTCCGGGTGAACATCCCGCTGCTGTCCGCGGCGATGGACAAGGTCACCGAGGCGCGCATGGCCATCGCGATGGCCCGCCAGGGCGGCGCCGGTGTGCTGCACCGCAATCTGTCCATCGCCGACCAGGCCAACCAGGTCGACCTGGTCAAGCGCTCCGAGTCCGGCATGGTCACCGACCCGATCACGGTGAACCCGGACGCGACGCTCGCCGAGGCCGACCAGCTGTGTGCCAAGTTCCGCATCAGCGGTGTCCCGGTCACCGACCGCGGCGGCAAGCTGCTCGGCATCGTCACCAACCGCGACATGGCCTTCGAGTCGGACCGCAGCCGTCAGGTGCGCGAGGTCATGACCCCGATGCCGCTGGTCACGGGCAAGGTCGGGATCTCCGGCGTGGACGCCATGGAGCTGCTGCGCCGCCACAAGATCGAGAAGCTTCCGCTGGTCGACGACGCGGGCGTCCTCAAGGGCCTGATCACGGTCAAGGACTTCGTCAAGGCCGAGAAGTACCCGATGGCCGCCAAGGACAAGGACGGGCGGCTCCTCGTGGGCGCGGCCGTCGGTGTCGCGGGTGACGCCTTCGAGCGGGCCCAGGCGCTGATCGAGGCGGGCGTCGACTTCATCGTCGTCGACACCGCCCACGGCCACTCCCGTCTCGTCGGCGACATGGTCGCCAAGATCAAGTCGAATGCCGCCGGAGTCGACGTCATCGGCGGCAACATCGCCACCCGCGACGGCGCCCAGTCGCTGATCGACGCCGGTGTCGACGGCATCAAGGTCGGTGTCGGCCCCGGCTCCATCTGTACGACCCGCGTGGTCGCCGGTATCGGTGTCCCGCAGGTCACGGCGATCTACGAGGCCTCGCTCGCCGCGAAGGAAGCCGGTGTGCCGGTGATCGGCGACGGCGGTCTGCAGTACTCGGGCGACATCGCGAAGGCCCTGGTCGCGGGCGCCGACACGGTCATGCTCGGCTCGCTGCTCGCGGGCTGCGAGGAGTCCCCGGGCGAGCTGCTGTTCATCAACGGCAAGCAGTTCAAGTCGTACCGCGGGATGGGTTCACTCGGCGCGATGCAGTCCCGCGGCGAGCAGCGCTCCTTCTCCAAGGACCGCTACTTCCAGGAGGGCGTCGCCTCCGACGAGAAGCTGGTGCCCGAGGGCATCGAGGGCCAGGTGCCCTACCGCGGCCCGCTCTCCGCGGTCGTGCACCAACTGACCGGCGGCCTGCGGCAGTCGATGTTCTACGTGGGCGGTCGCACGGTGCCGGAGCTGCAGGACCGCGGCCGGTTCGTACGGATCACCTCGGCGGGTCTCAAGGAGAGCCACCCGCACGACATCCAGATGACGGTCGAGGCACCGAACTACAGCAGGAAGTAGCCGACGCTTCACGAGGGGCGGTCCCGGGGATCACCGGGGCCGCCCCTGATGTGTGTGTCGGGGATACTGGTAGGCGCAGACGCAGAGAAAGGCCACACAACGTGACTGAGATCGAGATCGGGCGCGGCAAGCGCGGCCGCCGGGCGTACGCGTTCGATGACATCGCCGTCGTACCGAGCCGGCGCACGCGGGACCCGAAGGAGGTCTCGATCGCCTGGCAGATCGACGCCTACCGCTTCGAGCTTCCGTTCCTGGCCGCTCCGATGGACTCCGTGGTCTCCCCGGAGTCCGCGATCCGCATCGGCGAGATGGGCGGACTCGGCGTACTGAACCTCGAGGGCCTGTGGACCCGGTACGAGGACCCGCAGCCCCTGCTGGACGAGATCACGGAACTGCCGGCCGACGCCGCGACCCGCCGTCTGCAGGAGATCTACGACGCGCCGATCAAGGAAGAGCTGATCGGGCAGCGGATCAAGGAGGTCCGCGACTCGGGCGTCGTGACGGCCGCGGCGCTCTCGCCGCAGCGGACCGCGCAGTTCTCCAAGGCCGTGGTGGACGCGGGCGTCGACATCTTCGTCATCCGCGGCACGACGGTCTCCGCCGAGCATGTCTCCGGCGCGGCCGAGCCGCTGAACCTGAAGCAGTTCATCTACGAGCTGGACGTGCCGGTCATCGTCGGCGGCTGCGCCACCTACACGGCGGCGCTGCACCTGATGCGTACCGGCGCGGCGGGCGTGCTCGTCGGCTTCGGCGGCGGGGCGGCGCACACCACCCGCAATGTGCTGGGCATCCAGGTCCCGATGGCGACGGCGGTGGCCGATGTGTCGGCCGCGCGCCGTGACTACATGGACGAGTCCGGCGGCCGCTATGTGCACGTCATCGCGGACGGCGGCGTGGGCTGGTCCGGCGATCTGCCGAAGGCGATCGCCTGCGGCGCGGACGCCGTGATGATCGGCTCCCCGCTCGCCCGCGCGACGGACGCGCCGGGCCGGGGTCACCACTGGGGCATGGAGGCGGTCCACGAGGACGTCCCCCGCGGCAAGCTGGTGGACCTGGGCATCGTGGGCACCACGGAGCAGGTCCTCACGGGCCCCTCGCACATCCCGGACGGCTCGATGAACTTCTTCGGCGCGCTGCGCCGGGCGATGGCGACGACGGGCTACAGCGAGCTCAAGGAGTTCCAGCGCGTCGAGGTGACGGTGGCGGACTCGCAGCACAAGCGCTGACGCCGTGGACCGGCTCCGGGGCCCGAAGCACCGACCGGGTGCTTCGGGCCCGTTGCTCTGCCCATCTGCCGTACCGGCCGTCCGGGCTGACGATTCGTCCCGGTACAGGAAAGGCCCGGCGCACAGGGCGCCGGGCCGTTCCGCAGGCGATGACTAGCCCGCGACCTTCTTCGTGACGACGAAGCCCTCGAGACCGGCGATGGCGAGGAAGGCGAAGGTCATGAAGTCCGCCTCCTCCTTCCATGCCTTCACCAGGTCGCTCAGGTGCGAGGTGAAGATCTCCGTCACCGTCACGGGGTCGGGACCGCTCTCCGACCACCAGCTGATGATCAGCGCGAAGCCGAAGAGCTGGCCGAGGAACACACCGGCCAGGGCGAGCGGGACACCGACGAACGGCAGCACCGGGTGGCGGCCGCCGGCCTTGCCGAGGGCGAAGCCGACCAGGGCGCCGACAGCGAGGGCGACATAGCCGACCTGGGTGTAGCTGCCGTCGTCGTCGGCGAGGGCACGCATCAGACCGCCGCAGACGAGTGCACCGACGACGGCGGCCGCGAGGCCCGCGGCGATGCCGAGCCCGAGGTTGCTGCGCACGGGCGCCGGTGCGGGTGCCGGCGGATAGGCGTCGCCGGCGAACGGATTGCCGGTCGGCGGTGGGACGGGCTGGCTCATGTGGAAATTTCCCCCTGGGACGAAGAGCAGCGCACGTGTGTGCGAGCGAAGTCCCGGAGACTAGCAGTCACTTCGGACAGTGCGGCACTGCGTTATCGAGCTGTTTCCCGGTTCAGAGGCGGTGCGCCGCGCCCGCCGGGGTCGCTCCCCTTGTGTCCAGCAGGAGTTGGGCCTTCACCGCGAGGCCCTGGAGGTCGTACGTGCGGTGGTGCTGGAGCAGGACGGTGAGGTCCGCGGCGGCTGCGGCCTCGTAGAGCGAGTCGGCGCGCGGGACGGGCTGCTCGTGGACGCGCCAGTCCGAGATGTACGGGTCGTGGTAGCTGACCGACGCCCCGAGGTCCATGAGGCGCCGCGCGATCTCGGTGGCGGGCGAGCTCTCCAGGTCGGGCAGGTCGGGCTTGTAGGTGATGCCGAGCAGCAGCACGCGCGCGCCGCGTGCCGACTTGCCGTGCTCGTTCAGCAGGGTGGCGCTGCGCTGGATGACGTACTGCGGCATACGGGTGTTGATCTCCTGCGCGAGGCCCACCATCCGCAGCGGGTGGCCGGGGGTGCGGCCGCTGAGGGGAAGGTGGCTGGGGTCCAGCGGGACGCCGTGGCCGCCGACGCCGGGCCCGGGGCGGAAGGCCTGGAAACCGAAGGGCTTCGTCTCGGCGCAGCGGATGACGTCCCAGAGATCGACGCCGAGGTCGTTGCAGAGGACCGCCATCTCGTTGACCAGGGCGATGTTGACGTGCCGGAAGTTCGTCTCGAGCACCTTGACGGTCTCGGCCTCGCGCGGCCCGCGGGCACGGACGACCTTGTCGGTGAGGCGGCCGTAGAAGGCGGCGGCGGACTCGGTGCAGGCGGGGGTGAGACCGCCGATGACCTTGGGGGTGTTGGCGTAGCCGTGGGTGCGGTTGCCGGGGTCGACACGGCCGGGGGAGTACGCGAGATGGAAGTCGCGGCCCGCCCGCAGCCCGGAACCCTCCTCGAGGATCGTGCGCAGGAGCGTTTCGGTGGTGCCGGGCTGGACCGACGACTCGAGCAGCACGGTGGTGTGCGGGCGCATCCGGGCGGCCAGGGTGCGGGCGGCCTCGGTGAGCGCGGTGAGGTCGAGGTTGCCGTCGGGGCCCAGCGGGGTGGGTACACACAGGGCGGCGGTGCGTACGCGGCCGAGCTCGGACGGGTCCGTCACAGTACGGAACCCGCCGGAGAGCATGCGGCGGACGTCGGCGGGGGTGCAGCCGCCTGCCGGTTCGCTGAGATGCCGCGGGTCCGTGTCGTAGCCGATGGTCTCGATGCCGGCGGCTACCGCGGCCTGTGCCAGCGGCAGGCCGAAGTGACCGAGTCCGATGACAGCAAGATCTGCGGGCATGGCGTTGGCCGTCCTTCCCAATAACCGGAGGGGAGCGTTGGCGCAAGCCCTGTGGGCAGAACGGGCGGGCGCAATGTCAGACTAGGCGTAAATATGACCGATCTGCGGCATTGCGAGCTCGTGGCTGTCCGAGTGTTATCCACAGGCGGTGGCTGAAGTCGGCGACTGCGGACAGAATCGACGTTGTGAACCCGACCGCAGGGGGCACACGGGGGCGACGGGAGGTACCGCAGTGAGGACAGCGACACTGGGACCCGAGGAGCGTGCCGAGGCGCTCGCAGGCATGGCCGAGCGTGAGCTGGACGTGCTGGTGGTGGGCGCGGGAGTGGTCGGCGCCGGCACGGCGCTGGACGCGGTGACGAGAGGGCTTTCCACCGGTCTGGTGGAGGCGCGCGACTGGGCATCGGGCACATCGAGCCGCTCCAGCAAGCTCATCCACGGCGGGCTGCGCTATCTCGAGATGCTGGACTTCGCACTGGTCCGCGAGGCGCTGAAGGAGCGCGGGCTGCTGCTGGAGCGGCTGGCACCGCATCTGGTGAAGCCGGTGCCGTTCCTGTATCCCCTGCAGCACAAGGGCTGGGAGCGGTTCTACGCCGGATCGGGTGTCGCGCTGTACGACGCGATGTCGGTGTCCTCGGGACACGGCCGCGGGCTGCCCATGCACCGGCATCTGTCCCGCCGGCGCGCTCTTCAGGTCGCACCCTGTCTGAAGAAGGACGCGCTGGTCGGCGCTCTGCAGTACTACGACGCCCAGATGGACGACGCCCGCTATGTGGCGACCCTGGTGCGCACGGCCGCCGGATACGGTGCCCATGTCGCCAGCCGCGCCCGGGTCATCGGCTTTCTGCGGGAGGGCGAGCGGGTCGTCGGTGCGCGCGTCGAGGATGTCGAAGGCGGCGGGGTGTACGAGATCCGCGCCAAGCAGGTGGTCAACGCGACCGGGGTGTGGACGGACGACACCCAGGCGCTGATAGGCGAGCGCGGGCAGTTCCATGTCCGGGCGTCGAAGGGCATCCACCTCGTGGTGCCCAAGGACCGGATCCACTCCACGAGCGGCCTGATCCTGCGGACCGAGAAGTCCGTGCTGTTCGTCATCCCCTGGGGGCGGCACTGGATCGTGGGGACCACGGACACCGACTGGGACCTCGACAAGGCCCATCCGGCGGCGTCCAGCGCGGACATCGACTACCTGCTGGAGCATGTGAACTCGGTACTGGCCGTGCCGCTGACGCGGGACGACGTGCAGGGCGTGTACGCGGGGCTCCGCCCGCTGCTCGCCGGTGAGTCGGACGCGACGAGCAAGCTCTCCCGCGAGCACACCGTCGCGCATCCGGTGCCCGGTCTCGTGGTCGTCGCCGGCGGTAAGTACACGACGTACCGCGTGATGGCGAAGGACGCGGTGGACGAGGCGGTGCACGCGCTCGACCAGCGAGTCGCCGCCTGTGTCACGGAGAACGTGCCTCTGGTGGGCGCCGAGGGATACGCGGCCCTGTGGAACGCCCGGGCGAGGATCGCGGCGAGCACAGGCCTCCATGTGGTCCGGGTGGAGCATCTGCTCAACCGGTACGGCTCGTTGACCCAGGAGGTGCTCGCGCTGATAGCCGAGGACCCGGCGCTCGGCGAGCCGCTGGCTGCGGCGGACGACTATCTGCGGGCCGAGGTCGTCTACGCGGCCTCGCACGAAGGAGCCCGGCATCTGGACGATGTACTGACCCGGCGCACCCGGATCTCCATCGAGACGTTCGACCGGGGCACCCGCAGTGCGCGCGAGTGCGCCGAGTTGATGGCGCCGGTGCTGGGCTGGGACAAGGAGCAGATCGAGAAGGAGGTCGAGCACTACGAGAAGCGGGTGGAGGCGGAGCGCGAATCGCAGCGGCAGCCGGACGATCTGACGGCGGACGCGGCGCGGCTGGGGGCGCCGGACATCGTGCCGCTCTGATCCCGTTGGCGGCCTGGGCAGGGCCGCGACCAGCGCAGCGGCAGGTTTGACCCCCTGTAGTGGCATTGTTGGTGGTCCCGATCTTCCGGTTCCGTCCCACGGACGGCGGACCCGGGAGAAACGCCGGTCCCGTAGTGAGGGACAATGAAGGCTCTGCCAGGGCGTGTTACCGCATCGCGCGGGAGCGGCAGGCGCGGGCGAAAACCAGGGATCGCAGAGGGGACGCATGTCGGAGGCGGAGCAGGCGCGGGAGCCCCAGCGGGACAAGGCCGAGGAGCCCCAGGCGCCTACGCTGGACAAGTCGGGTCGGGGGACCGGGGGCGAGCAGGGCGTTGCCGCGGTGGGGCCCGCGGATGCGGTGGACGGGCGCGAGCCTGCGGCCGTCGCGGGCGCTGACGACGAGTCGGCTGCCGAGGCTGACGCAGACGGTGCGGACGCCGGGGTGGCGCCGGCTGCCGCTGCCGAGGTCGAAGAGGACATCGCCGCGAAGACGAAGGCGGACGCGGACGTGGCTGCCGGTGCGGATGAGGAAGCCGACCTGGACGCGAAGGCCGACGACGACGCGGGCTCGAGCCTGGACGCGAAGGCAGGCGACGACGCGGGCTCGAGCCTGGACGCGAAGGCAGGCGACGACGCGGGCTCGAAGCGGGACGAGGCGGCTGAGAGCAAGGCCGACGCGGATGGGGAGGGCCCGGCCGACGCGGTCCCGGTCGCCGACTCTGCGGTCCCGGCCGACGCGGTCCCGGTCGCCGACTCCGCGGGCAAGGCCGACGCCGACGTGGACCCGGACGTGAATGCCCGGGCCGACGCTGAGGACTTGGGCGCCGAGGACCGCGCCGTGGCTGCCCTGGGCACGAGCGCCGGTGCTGAGGCAAGCCCGGGCGCGAAGGCCGACGACAAGGCCGGGGCCGGCGCCGGGGGCAAGGGCAAGGCCGAGGTGCCCGTCCAGGCACCCCGGGACGCCGTGCCCGCGGGTAGGAACCGCGAGACCGTTCCGGCCGGGGCCAAGTCGGAGGCCAAGTCGGAGGCCAAGTCCGAGGCCAGGTCCGAGGCCAAGTCCGAGGCCAAGGCGGCCGGTGGCCGGGCCGAGGAGTCGGCCGGGGCCAAGGTGCCGCGTCAGGCTGCGAACAAGGGCCGGGAGTCGGAGGGGCGGCTGCTCGCCGGGCGCTACCGGCTCGGCGGGGTGCTCGGCCGTGGCGGCATGGGCACGGTGTGGCGGGCCGTCGACGAGACCCTCGGCCGTACCGTTGCCGTGAAGGAACTGCGCTTCCCCAACAGCATCGACGAGGAGGAGAAGCGCCGCCTCATCACCCGCACCCTGCGCGAGGCCAAGGCGATCGCCCGGATCCGCAACAACAGCGCGGTGACGGTCTACGACGTGGTCGACGAGGACGACCGCCCGTGGATCGTGATGGAGCTCGTCGAGGGCAAGTCCCTGGCCGAGGCCATCCGCGAGGACGGCACGTTGACCCCGCGGCGGGCCGCCGAAGTCGGGCTCGCGATTCTCGACGTTCTGCGTTCCGCGCACCGCGAGGGCATCCTCCACCGCGATGTGAAGCCGTCCAATGTGCTGATCGCCGAGGACGGCCGCGTCGTGCTCACCGACTTCGGCATCGCGCAGGTCGAGGGTGACCCGTCGATCACCTCCACGGGCATGCTCGTCGGCGCCCCTTCGTACATCTCGCCCGAGCGCGCCCGCGGTCACAAGCCCGGACCGGCCGCCGACCTGTGGTCGCTGGGCGGCCTGTTGTACGCGAGCGTCGAGGGCTGCCCGCCTTACGACAAGGGCTCCGCGATCGCGACCCTGACCGCCGTGATGACCGAGCCGCTCGATCCGCCGAAGAACGCGGGTCCGCTGGAGGAGGTCATCTACGGTCTGCTCGCCAAGGATCCCGACCAGCGTCTCGACGACGCGGGCGCGCGGGCGCTGCTCACCGACGTGCTGCACGCACCGGACGCGCCGGAGCCGGCGGCCGACCCCGTGCCGCCGGTGGACGCCACGCAGGCCCTTGTGCTGCCGCCCATCCCGCCGCCGCCCGCGGCGAAGCCGCACGACCCGGCAGCCGAGCGGGTCCGGGGCGCGCTCAGGTCCGTACGGAACGCCGCTGCTGCCGCGAAGCCCGAGGCCAGGGCGCAGCGGACGGCGTCGCCGACACCGTCCGGGCCGCTCTCCGCGCGGACCAAACCGGTGCGCGCGCCGCTGACCGACGTCGTACCCCGGCGCACCCTTGTGATCGTCGCGGTCGTCGTCGTGCTCGCCGTCCTGGCCGCCGTGCTGTACCTGTCGCTCGGCGACGACAACAAGGGCAACAAGGGCAAGAGCAAAAAGGACACCTCCACTTCGGCCGGAGCAGGCACCGCCGGGACCGGCCAGGACGCCGGCGACGACAAGGGCAAGACCGGCGACGACGAGAAGGACCAGCCCAAGGACCCGGGCAAGGACGACACGGGCACGGGCAGCGACACCGCGGGGCAGGGCTCCGGCAAGCCCGGGACCGGCGACCCCGCGGGCGGCGGACTGCCGGCCGGATACAGCGTGGTGTCGAACGGACAATTCCGCTTCTCCATGGCGATGCCCACGGGTTTCCGGCTCACCGACATAGCGGGAGTGAGCTCGGGCGGCATCTTCAACGCGAAGAAGGGCGGATTCCCGCGCGTCCAGGTCGACTTCAACGCCAGCCCGAAGGACGACGCCGCCGCTGCCTGGACCGCCGCGATGGTCGCGACCAGAGCCAGTAGTGACGGGTACAAGCACCGGGGCATCAGGCCGGTCGAGTACAACGGCTATCCGACGGTCGCCGACTGGGAGTTCGAGCGCAACCAGGGCGGCATGCGGGTACGGGTCCTCAACAGGGGTTTCAAGGTCGACGCCGAGCACGGCTACTCGATCATGATCAGCTGCAAGGCCAGTGAGTGGGACGGGAGCGAGTGTGCGACGCTGCGCCGGACAGCGTTCGCGACATTCAAGCCCAAGGACTGACCAAGGGCACGTATCGTGAAAGCTCGAGGACGGTACGCAGCCGCAAAGGGCCGCTGAACGACCGGAATTGACGCGAAATGACGTCTTGCTACGGTCTTCTGGACCGGCCGGCGGACAGCGCGCTTGTGGGGAGGCGTCGTGGACGACTATGCGGGAAGGGTGCTCGCCGACCGCTATCGGCTTCCGCTGCCTCCGGCCGACGAGTACGAACTGGCCGAGACCCGGGCGTTCGACACGTACAGCGGCCAGGAAGTCCTGGTGCGGCAAGTGCCGTTACCGGAGGTCGTCGAGGCCGAGGTCGTCGATGCCGACGGCTACGGCGGGTCCGCGCTGCCCCGCAGATCCCAGGGGCGTACGGCACAGCGGCCCGCGGACCCGGCGGTGCGCAGGGCCGTCGAAGCCGCCCAGGCCGCCGCGCAGATCCCCGACCACCCGCGCCTGGACCAGGTCTTCGACGTCTTCGCCGAAGGCGGCTCGCTGTGGGTGGTGAGCGAACGGGTCGCGGCGCGGCCCCTCGCCGCCCTGCTCGCCGACAAGCCGCTCTCCCCCTACCGGGCAGCCGAAGTCGCCTCCGATGTGCTGACCGCCCTGCGCGCCCTGCACGCGCACGGCTGGACCCACCGGAACATCACCACGCGTACGGTCCTCGTCTGCGACGACGGACGGGTGGTCCTCACCGGTCTCGCCTCCGGCGCGGCCGAGGAAGCGCTGTGCGGATACGCGCCCGTGCCCGCACCCTCTGACCCCGGCCACCCGGGGCACGAGTTCCACGAGGCTCAGGACGTCCCGGACCACGCCGAACACGCCGAGCAGGACGACGACGCGTACGTCGGTCAGGCAGCGGACGAGGACGAGTACGACGACGACCTGCCCGAGCCGCGCGCCCTGGAGGCCGCGCCTCCTTCCGGCTACCACCCCGACGCAGAGCCCGGCCCGGAAGCCGACGGGCCCGCTCCCGGCACACCGGTCAGCCCGTACGGCACCGGCCCCGACGTCCGGGCCGCCAGGGCCGGGGCCATCGCGGCCTACCGCGCGGGCGCTCGTGCCGCCGCGCGCGTCGGCGAGGACCGGCGCCAGGACGACCGCCCCGTGCAGACCGGCTACGACCCCGACTGGTGGGCACGCAAGCCGGGCGAGCAGCCCGGAACGGCGGCGCACCAGCAGGATGCCTACGCCGACGACGCCGACGACGCGGACGACGCCTACGCGGACGACGCAGAGGACGACTTCGACGACGGCTACGGCGCCGGGGGCACCGGGCACGCACGGCTCGCGGGCACCTGGCGTGACGCCCCCTCCCCGGGCCAGGACGGCCCCGCCGCGCTCCCCGCGGGCGGCGGCGGTCCGCGGGGCAACCCCCAGCGCGACACCGACCCCTACGGTGTGCGCCAGCCGCTTCCCGGCGGCGCGAGCCGTCCCGATCCAGGCGCCCGCCGCACCGCCCGCGGCTCCGCCGACCCCTACCGCGACCGTCTCGCGCTGCCCCCGGCCCGCTCGAGCAGCTCCGGCGACCCGTACCGCGACCGCCCCGCCCTGCCCTCGCAGACCCGGACCGGCGGCAGTTCCGCGCCCGTACCCGCCCCGTCCACCGGCGGCGCGGGCCGGGACGCGCTCCGCGCCGACTCCCAGCGGCAGCCCGTGCCCGCCGCCCGGGCCGCCGCCGGCCACTGGGCCGAGGTCGTCGCGGCCGACGAAGTCCCCGCGTACCGGGGCCCCTCCACCCCGCTGGCCGCCGAGCGGGCGCGACAGGCGCGGATCTCGGTCGTCGGTGCCGTCACCGAGCGCTGGGCTCCCGAGCAGGCCGGGCCGGTCCACGAGAACTGGCAGTTGGCCGCCCCCGTCGGCCCCGTCACCGATCTGTGGGCGCTGGGCGCATTGCTCTACCGGTCCGTGCAGGGCCATGCGCCGTATCCGGAGGAGAGCGCGGCCGAGCTGGTCCAGCTCGTGTGCGCGGAGCCGCCCGCGTTCGCCGAGGAGTGCGGCCCGCTGCGCCCGGTGGTCGAGTCGCTGCTGCGCCAGGACCCCACGGAGCGCCCGGACTTCGAGGAGCTGCGCGGCTGGCTGCGTTCGCTGGTGCGGTCAGCGCCCGAGCCCGAGGCAGGGATGGATGTCGTCGCCCTGCCGTCCGGCCCGGTGGACGCCAGCAGGCTCCCGGTCGTGCGGCGGCGGGGCGAGCTGGTGCGCCGGCGCCGTACGAGCTCTGCCGAAGTCGTCCATGGCCGCCACCGTCACAAGAAGACACGGCGGGAGCGGCGCGGCCCGAGGTCGCTCGGCCGCGCCCTGCTGCTGCTGATCCTGCTGCTTCTGGTGGCGGCCGTCGTGTACGCCGTGATGTTCATGCCGAAGAACGACTCGGCGCAGCAGAACGCACCGCAGAGCAGGAACACGCCCTCCGCACCGGCCCCCGGCCGTACGGCGGCAGACACACCCCCGCCGTCCGCCTCCCCCGAAGGCCCCGGCTCCCAGCCCCAGACGTCCGAACCGGCCAGGAACCTTCCCGGCGGCTATGTGCTGCGCAAGGACCCCGAGGGCTTCCAGGTCGCCGTCGACAAGGCCTGGCAGCGACGCCCCATCAACGATGTCGGCCAGATCCGTTTCAGCAACGGCGACTTCACCCTGATCGTGGTGCCCGGCCGGGACACCGTGCAGGCGAACGGCGGTGACCCGCTGGTCTATCAGCGCGACAAGGAGCGCGAACTGCAGCCGTTCCGGGACTCCTCCTGGGCCGCGGCGACCGGGCTGCGCCGGATCGACGTCGGGCAACAGGCGATGGCCGAAGGCCAGTTCACCTGGCAGGACAGCACCGGCCGTGAGGTGTACGTACGCAACCTCGCGATGATCGTCGACGGCAGGTACCACGTCGTCCAGGTGATCGGTCCCGACGACCGGCGCGACAAGGTGAGCGAGGCGTACGGCCAGGCCACCAAGGCGTACCGGGCGACCCGCTGACGCATCGCCGGACAGGACCGCTCGCATCACAGTGCGGTCACTTGAGGCATCCGAGGTTCCGTGGCCGTAATCCCCTTCCGTAACCTGTGATCCCAAGGAACGGGGCGGGGGACGTGGAAAACACTCAAGGCACGGCCGCGGGTCTGCTGCTCGCCGGTAGGTACCGGCTGGGCGAGACCATAGGCAGCGGCGGCATGGGCAAGGTGTGGCGCGCGCACGACGAGGTGCTGCACCGCGTCGTCGCGGTCAAGGAACTGACCGCCGGCCGGTACGCCTCCGAGGCGGACCGGATCGTCCTGCATGCGCGCACGCAGAAGGAGGCGCGGGCCGCCGCCCGGATCAGTCATCCCGGTGTCGTCACCGTCCACGACGTGCTCGAACACGACGCACGCCCCTGGATCGTCATGCAGTACGTCGACGGTCCTTCGCTCGCCGACGCGGCGAAGGAGTCCGGGCGCGTGGCCTCGCTCGAGGCCGCCCGTATCGGACTGCACGTCCTGCGGGCCCTGGGCGCGGCGCACGCGGTCGGGGTGCTGCACCGCGATGTGAAGCCCGCCAATGTGCTGCTCAACCGCGACGGGCGGGCGCTGATCACCGACTTCGGGATCGCCGCGATCGAGGGCGACTCGACGATCACCAGGACCGGCGAAATCGTCGGCTCCATCGACTACTTGGCACCCGAGCGGGTCCGCGGCGCCGATCCGGGACCCGCGTCCGATCTCTGGTCGCTGGGCGCGACGCTCTACACGGCGGTGGAGGGCGAGTCGCCGTTCCGGCGCTCGACGCCGCTGTCGACCATGCAGGCCGTGGTCGGTGACGAACCGCGCCACCCCGAGCACGCGGGCCTGCTCGCGCCCGTCATCATGGCGCTGCTGCGCAAGGACCCCGACGCCCGGCCCTCGGCCGCGCAGGCCGAACGCATGCTGCAGGACGCCATGGAGGGACGCGCTCCGGCAGCCGCGCAGCCGCCGCCGCAGGTGCCCACTCAGCGTGTGACGCGGCACGACCAGCGCCCGACGACGACGTCGACACCGACTCCGTACGCACCGCATCCCGCACCCCATCCCGTGCCGTCGCCCGCGCCGCGGCCCGCACCCCGGCGCACCGGCCGGCTGCGCAGGGCCGTGGTCGTCGTCGCGCTGTCGGCGGTGGTCGGCGTCGGCGCGGGCCTCGCGGCCATGAAGTACGCCGGCGGCGGCGACAACGACCGCGGCGGCTCGCAGTCGACCCCGGGCAATGCGGCCACCGTTCCGCCCGGCTGGCACCGCGTGAAGGACCCGGAGGGCTTCAGCCTGCTGGTGCCCGACGGCTGGCAGCGCCAGGCGGACGGCGACCAGATCGACTACACGCCCGACAACGGCCGTCATCGCATCCGGATCAGCATCGACGACTCTCCGGACTTCGAGAACCCCTACATGCACATGCTGAGCCTGGAGAAGAGCCTGGCGAAGCTGCCGAAGTACAAGCGGCTGAAGCTCAGGCCCAACACCTTCCGCGACTACACGAACTCCGCGCAGTGGGAGTTCACCTGGACCGAGCGGAAGGACCATCCCGGCAACCGGCGCGCCATCGACCAGATGTACTACGAGGACGACGGCACCGAGTACGCGCTCTACATGTCGGGACCCGCCGGCGACTGGGCGACCACACGCGAGCAGTTCGACACCATGCTGCGCGGCTGGCGGCCCGAGGCATGACACCGGCAGATCGAGGAGGAGCGGGGTGACCGGGGAGACGCGGCTGATCGCGGGCCGGTACCGGCTCCTCGACCGGCTGGGCCGCGGCGGCATGGGCACCGTGTGGCGCGCCGACGACGAACTGCTCGGCCGTCGCGTGGCGGTCAAGGAGCTGCACCCCGAAGACGCGGTGGCGGGCCGCAACGCCTCGCCGTACACCTCCGCTGCCGCGCCTCTGCGCGAGGCGCGGGCCGTCGCCCGGGTCAAGCATCCGCATGTGATCGTGGTGCACGACGTGGTGATCGACGACGGGCTGCCGTACATCGTCATGGAACTGGTCGACGGCGGCTCGCTGGCCGAACGGATCACGCGCGACGGGCCGGTGGGTGTCGAGGAGGCCGCCCGTATCGGTGTCGCGCTGCTCGGCGCACTGCGCGCCGCGCACGGACTCGGAGTGCTGCACCGCGATCTGAAGCCCGCGAACGTCCTGCGCGAGGAGGCGACCGGCAGGGTCGTCCTCACCGACTTCGGCATCGCGCAGCTGGCCGGATCCGCGACGATCACCGAGTCCGGGTCGTTCGTCGGATCGCCGGAGTACACCGCGCCGGAGCGGATGCAGGGCATCACGGCAGGGCCGGAGTCGGACCTGTGGTCGCTCGGTGTGCTGCTGTGCGCCGCGCTCTGCGGTGAATCGCCGTTCCACCGCGACTCGTTGGGCGGCATCCTGCACGCGGTCGTCGAGGACGAGATCCGGCCGCCCCGGCAGGCCGCGCCGTTGCTGCCGCTCGTCCTGGGCCTGCTGGAGCGCGACCCCGAGCGCCGGCTCGGAGCGGCGGAGGCCGAGGAGCTGCTGCGCACCTATGTCGCGACGGGCATCGTGCCGTCGCCCGGGGTCCGTCGCGCGCCCACCGGGCAGATCGCGTCGTCCGGCCACACGCCCCGGCAGCCCGTCACCCCGTCGGCGCCCGCCGCCCCGCCCGCGCGCAGCCGTACCCCGTGGCTGGTCGCCGCCGCCGTGGTCGCCGCGCTCGCCGGTGCGGGCGGTGCAGCAGCGGTGCTGCTGCAGGACGAAGGCGACGGAACAACCGCCACGCAGCGCCCGGCCGCGAGCAGTACGCCACCGGTGCGTACGGCGCAGTCACCGGCCGCCGTTCCCACGCCCACCGTGACCGCGACGAGCCCGGCACCCGCCAGGAAGCCGCCGGCGCCCGCGGGGTATCTCTCGGTGTCCGACCCGGCCGGGTTCGCGCTCGCCGTCCCCGAAGACTTCTCCCGCTCCCAGGACGACAAGCGCGTGTACTACATGGACGCGGACAAGGCGATCAGGATCGGTATCCGGGTGCAGCAGCCCCTCGCTGACGGGCCGCTCGGCTCGATGCGCCGCTCGGACGCCGACGGGGCCCACACCAATCCCGGCTACCGGGACGGCAAGGTCACCGCGACCACGCACAACGGACTGCCCGCCGCGCTCTGGGAGTTCAGCTGGAACGGCTTCTCGCCGGCCGAGGGCGACCGGCACACCATCGACGTCTGCTGGGACGAGAACGGGCGGATGTACGACGTGTGGGTGTCCGCGCCCGTCGGTCGGCTGGACGAGGCGCGGCGCCACTTCGACACCGCTCTCGACTCCTTCACAGCGCCCGGCGGGCCCGCCTCTTGACCGGTCCTTGTCACGGGTCTGCATCCGCGCCCGTACCCCGGTGGCATCCGTCACGGCAGTTGGCCAGGATGGTGGCATGACCGACAACGGGGGACAGGCGAACGAGCCCACCGGACACGGCTGGGCGGCCGAGAAGGGCGACGGACCCTTCGGCCGTGTCGTCGAGCACCTGAAGACCCAGGAGCTGTGAGCGCCGCGGACGACGGCCGACTGATCGGCGGCCGCTACCGGCTCCTCGAACGCATCGGCTCGGGCGGCATGGGCACCGTCTGGCGCGCCCGTGACGAACTGGTCGGCCGGGACTGCGCGGTGAAGGAGCCGCGGCTGCCCGGCGATCCGCACGACCCCGCCCACCAGAGGCTCTGCCGGCGGTTACGGCGCGAGGCCCGGGCGGCGGCCCAGGTCGAGCATCCGTCCGCCGTCGCCGTGCACGATGTCGTCGAGGACGGCGGACTTCCGTGGATCGTCATGGAACTGGTCCGGGGCGAATCGCTGCACGCCCGCCTGAAGCGCGGCCCGTTGACGCCGGCCGAGAGCGCCCGGATCGGGCTCGCCGTCGCCGGTGCGCTGGCCGCCGCGCACACCAAGGGGGTCGTCCACCGCGATGTGAAGCCCGCCAATGTGCTGCTCGGTCCGCGCGGCCGGGTGGTGCTCACCGACTTCGGCATCGCCCGTATCCAGGGCGAGGAACCGCTGACGGTGAGCGGCGAGTTCGTCGGCTCGCTCGAGTCGATCGCGTCGGAACGCATGCAGGGCGTGCCGGCCGGACCCGCGTCGGACCTGTGGTCGTTGGGTGTGCTGCTGTACGCGGCGGTCGAGGGCTGGTCCCCGTTCCGCCGTACGACGCTGGAGTCGACCCTCGCGGCGATCCTGCAGGCCGAGCCGCCGGAGCCGCAGCGGGCAGGCCCGCTGCGGGAGCTGATCGGTCGGCTGCTGTCGAAGGAGCCCGAGGGACGGCCGTCGGTGGAGGAGGTGGAGCGGGAACTCGACGCGGTGGCGACGGGGCCTGCGGAGGGCGTTGCCCCCACGCAGCCGCTCCCCGGAACCGGGGGCGGGCCGCCGGATCCCGGACCTCCTGCCGAGGTGTCGTCCCGCCCCGGACGGCTCGTTCCGGACGTCAGGGCCTCTCGTCCACGACTGGTTCTCGCGGCCACCGCCGTCGTCGCGAGCGCCGTCGTCGGCGCCGGCGTGTGGGCCCTGCTCCCCGGGCCCTCCGACAACGGCGCCCGTGGCCCTGCAGGCGCCGTCCGCACCTCGCAGGCCCCCATGGCGACCCCCGACGCATGGCAGTGGCGGCCCTACTTCGAGTCCCGGCTCGATGCGGAGATCTCCGTGCCCCGGCCGTACCGGCGCGAGGCCGTCACCTCCGAGGCGGCGCTCGACAAGGACCGGGAGATCACCTTCGCCGAGCGCGGCAACCCGATCCAGGTGCGGCTCATCCGCGGGGACCGTCCCGCGGACAGCGCGGACAGCGCGGACAGCTCGGACGGCTCGGACGGCCCGGTGGCCTGGGCGCAACGCGATCTGGCGTGGCTGAAGGCCGGCGGCGAGCGCGGCGGGCAGTTCACCGCCGCGGAGGCGACGGGGAAGGTCGTACCCGCCAACCATCACGGCATGGACGCGGCGATGCTGGACGTCACGTACGACGCACTGGACGGCGACACCGCCCGGCCCGTCCACCGGCTCGCGTTCTACGTGGTCACCGAGGCGCACGAGCGCTACTCCGTCGTCGTCGACATGCCTGACGGCGGGAGGGAGGAGGCCGAAGGACAAGATCTGTTCCGCGGCGTACGGGAGCGGCTGAAGCTCGGCAAAGCCGAGACAAGCCCCTGATCAGGCCTTATGTGCCAGCGATCGCTGGCACGATGGTGTGGGGGTGTTGAAAAGCTGTTACCGACGGGTACCCAAAGCGTGGATTGCGGCATACTCTCGCCCCCATGACGGACTCGAAGGCCCCCGCCGCCGCCCTCGGCACCAATCCGACTGCCGCCGCACCGGCGCGTGCGCGCACCGCCGCCGACGTGGTCACTCCCGAGGTGGTCGCCCAGCTCACCCGTGGCGTCGCCGGTTCCGGCCGCACCGCGAACCACACGCCGTTCACCGGGCAGAAGCTGGCGGACCTGCCCGAGTCCACACCCGAGGACGTGGCCGAGGCCTTCGAGCGCGCGCGTGCCGCGCAGCCCGCCTGGGCAGCCACTCCCGTCCGCGCCCGCGCGGCCGTGCTGCTGCGCTTCCACGACCTGGTCCTCGAGCGGCAGGCCGAGGTCCTCGACCTCATCCAGCTGGAGACGGGCAAGGCCCGCCTCCACGCGCACGAAGAGGTACAGGCGGTCGCGGTGGCCTCCCGTCACTACGGGCGCAGGGCCGCCTCCTATCTGAAGCCCAAGCGGCACACCGGCGTGGTCCCCGTCCTCACCAAGACCACGGAGCTGCGCCAGCCGCGTGGCGTCGTGGGCCAGATCGCGCCCTGGAACTACCCGCTCGAGCTCTCCGTCGGCGACGCGCTGCCCGCGTTCGTCACCGGCAACGCCGTGGTGATGAAGCCCGACACCGAGACCGCGCTGACCGCCCTGTGGGCACGTGACCTGCTGATCGAGGCCGGCCTGCCCGCCGACGTGTTCCAGGTCGTCATCGGCGAGGGACCGGTTGTCGGACCCGAGGTCGTCAAGCACGCCGACTACGTCTCCTTCACCGGCTCCACTCGCACCGGCCGCGAGGTCGCCCAGGGCGCGGCGGCCCGTCTCGTCGGCGTCTCCCTCGAACTCGGCGGCAAGAACGCCATGCTGGTGCTGCACGACGCCGACATCGAGAAGGCGGCCTCCGGAGCGGTCCGCGCCTGCTTCTCGTCCGCGGGCCAGCTGTGCATCTCCATCGAGCGGCTCTACGTCCACGAGTCGATCGCCGACGCGTTCCTCGAGCGGTTCGCCGCCCGGACGAAGGCGATGCGCCTCGGCAGTTCGCTGGCGTACGGGGCCGACATGGGTTCCCTCGTCGGTGAGCGCCAGTTGGAGACGGTCACCCGTCATGTCGACGAGGCAGTCGCCAAGGGCGCCAAGCTGGTCGCGGGCGGCGTCGCCCGGCCGGACATCGGCCCGCTGTTCTACGAGCCGACCATTCTCGACGGCGTCGAGTCGCCGATGGCCGTCTGCACCGAGGAGACCTTCGGCCCGGTCGTCTCGATCTACCGCTTCACGGACGAGGACGAGGCGATCGAGCTCGCCAACGCCACACCGTACGGGCTGAATTCGAGCGTCTGGACGCGCGACGGCAGGCGCGGCCACGCCGTCGCGGCGAAGCTGCGCACCGGCACGGTCAACATCAACGAGGGCTATGCCCCGGCGTACGGCAGTGTGCAGTCGCCGATGGGCGGCATGAAGGACTCCGGCCTCAGCAGGCGCCACGGCTCGGAGGGCATCCTCAAGTACACCGAGGCGCAGACCGTCGCCCAGCAACGGCTGATGCCGCTCGCGCCGTCGTTCGGTATGGACGACGAGAAGTACGCGGCGTTCATGAGCCGTTCCCTGAAGGCGATGAAGGCCCTTCGCCTGCGCTAGACCCGGAAGGGTCACCAGTCCCCACCCGTTCCGAACCGAGGATCCCGTACCGAGGAGTGCCATGTCCCAGGTCCCCCCTGCCCAGAATCAGGAAGCACCCGACGCCGACGCATACGACTACGACGTCATCGTCGTCGGCTCGGGCTTCGGTGGCTCGGTGACGGCGCTCCGCCTGACCGAGAAGGGATACCGGGTCGGGGTCATGGAGGCGGGCCGCCGCTTCACCCGCGAGACGCTCCCGAAGAACTCCTGGGACCTGCGCAACTTCCTGTGGGCCCCGGCGCTCGGCCTCTTCGGCATCCAGCGCATCCATCTGCTCGGCAAGGTGATGGTGCTGGCGGGCGCGGGGGTCGGGGGCGGTTCGCTGAACTACGCCAACACCCTCTACGTGCCGCCGAAGCCCTTCTTCGACGACCCGCAGTGGCGGGACATCACCGACTGGCAGGAGGAGCTGAAGCCGTACTACGACCAGGCGCGGCGGATGCTCGGGGTCCGGCTCAACCCGACCATGACCCCCTCCGACGTCCACCTCAAGGCGACGGCGCAGGCGATGGGGATCGGGGACACCTTCCACATGGCGCCGGTGGGCGTCTTCTTCGGTGACGGCGACGACGCCGACGGTTCGGCGAAGGCCGCGCCGGGCACCGAGGTTCCCGACCCGTACTTCGGCGGGGTCGGCCCGTCCCGCAAGGCGTGCACCGAATGCGGCGAGTGCATGACGGGCTGTCGCCACGGCGCCAAGAACACCCTCAACGAGAACTACCTCTTCCTGGCCGAGAAGGCGGGCGCCGTCATCCACCCGATGACCTCGGTCGCCACTGTCACCGAGGACGCGCGGGGCGGCTTCGCGGTGGGCACGCTGCCCAGCGACAACCGGCGCAAGGGGAAGGGGCGTACCTTCACCGCCCGCCGGATCGTGATCGCGGCCGGTACGTACGGCACCCAGACCCTGCTGCACCGGATGAAGGACACCGGTCTGCTGCCGCGGATCTCGGCCCGGCTGGGGGAGCTGACCCGGACGAACTCCGAGGCGCTCGTGGGCGCGCAGACCGACAACCGGCGCTACCGCAAGCGGCACGGCGGGGACCGGGTCGACTTCACCCGCGGCGTTGCGATCACCTCGTCGATCCACCCCGACGCCAACACCCACATCGAGCCGGTGCGCTACGGCAAGGGCTCCAACGCCATGGGCGGGCTGACGGTCCTCCAGGTCCCGTACAACACCCGGCGCCGGGTCGCGGGCTGGTTCGCGGGCATCGCCAGGCATCCGATGCTCGCGATGCGGATGCTGTCCAATCGCCGCTGGTCCGAGCGGACGATCATCGGCCTGGTGATGCAGTCGCTGGACAACTCGCTGACCACCTACCGCAAGCCCAGTGGGCCGGGCAAGGGTCTGCTCACCGCCCGTCAGGGCCACGGTGCGCCCAACCCGACCCAGATCCAGGAGGCCACCCGCGCGGCGTCGCTGCTCGCCGAGGAGATCAATGGCTTCCCGGGCTCCAATGTCGGCGAGCTGGTGGGCACCCCGCTGACGGCCCACTTCCTGGGCGGCTGCCCGATCGGTTCCTCCGCGGAAGCGGGCGTGATCGACCCGTACCACCGGCTGTTCGGCCACCCCGGTGTCTCGGTGGTGGACGGCGCTGCGGTGTCGGCGAACCTGGGCGTGAACCCGTCCCTGACGATCACGGCACAGGCGGAGCGGGCGATGTCGTTCTGGCCCAACAAGGGCGAGGAGGACCCGCGTCCGGCGCAGGGTTCCGCGTACGAACGGCTGACGCCGATCGCACCGAAGTCACCGGCCGTTCCGGAGGCGGCGTTCGGTGCGCTCCGGCTGCCGCTGCTGGAGATCCCGAAGGTCCCGCCGAAGCAGGTCTGAACGGACCCGGCGGACCCGGAGCCGTACGGACCGAGCGCGTCGTCCGAGCAGACAGAAGGGCCGCTGCACCCCCCTCCGAGTGCAGCGGCCCTTCCGGTCTTGCAGGCGGCTCGTGTTACGCCGTGGCGTCACCGCGGCGGCGCTTCATGGCGAAGACGACACCGGCACCGGCGAGTACCGCGACACCACCGGCGACACCGACGGTCGGCAGCATCGAGCCGGCGCCGGTCTCGGCGAGGCTGCCGCTGACCTCGGCCGTGGTGCCCGCGGCCGGCTTCTCGGACGGGACGGGAACCTTGCCGCCTTCCTGCGGCTTGGTACCACCGGTGTCCGTACCGGCCTTGACGATCCGGAACTTGTAGGCGACGTCCTTGAAGCCGAAGCAGTCCTTGTCACCGATGTAGAGGCCACCGCCGAGGGTGAAGCCGGCGCCGACGGGGGCGGACGCCTTCACGTTGACACGCAGCGGGAGGTTGACCTCGTGGCCCGGCTTCAGCTCGTCGGAGCTGGCGACATAGCCGACGGCGTGCCCCTCCTCGTCGAGCGTCTCCCAGGTCTTGGTCACCGGGTCGAGGCTCTGCAGCTCGACCTGCTTCGACGTGAAGATGTTCGCGCCGTCCTTGTCCGCAGCGGCGCCCGCCACGTAGTCGATGTCCTTGATGGGCGACTTGGACGTGTTGAGCACGTTCAGCTTGAACTTGTGCCAGCCGCTGCCCGCGGCGATCTTGCCCGGCAGGCCGGTGATCGACAGTTCGAGGTCGCTCGAACTGCACTCGAGCAGCTCGTCCTCGTCGTCGTTGTTCTCTTCGTCCTCGTCCGGCTCGGTGACGGGCGTGCTCTGCGAAGCAGCCGGCGAGCCGGGGGTGTTCGCGGGGGCGCTGGGCGCCGTGGCCGGCGTGCTCGCGGCGGTGGACGGGTTCGTGATCGCCGCAGGGTCCGTCTCGTCGGCCGGAGCCGTGGACGGGGTGGTGCTCTCCCCGGTGGCCGGAGTCGAGGACTCGGCACTGCTCGGGGTTCCCTCCGCGAACGCGGCCGGAGCCGTCAGGAACGCGGCGGGGGCTATGACAGCGGTCGCGGCTGCGACGGCCATAGCGCGGCGAAGCTTCATGAAGACCTCAGCGAAGTCAAGGTGCCGCATTGCTGCGGCACGGAGTCCGGATGGGCCTTCCGAGGCGTGGGTGCACGGGTGAGGCCGTTGTTACGTATGCTTGACCAGCCAATGGCTGAAAAGGTTGCATCCGGATTCATAAAAATCTTATGTGGCCGCCGTCACCGCCCCTCCGCGGAGCCGAGGCACCGGACCGCACAACCGGACGGGTGCCGAACGACATGGCAAGAGCCCCGCGGCATGCGCATGCCGCGGGGCCCTGACGGTCGGCACCGGCGCCAGGGCAGCGCCGGTGCCGCATGGCGGCGCCGGGGGGTTGCGCCGCGTGGGGGGCGCCGACCCGGCGCACTCGGCGCGCACGGGTGGTGTCGACCTTTGGCAGTGGTGTCGCGCAGAGGGGGATGCGCTTCTCGGCATCGTGGTGGACGGGCTGCTGGGACGCAACCGTTCGGACCGGATGCGGTCGGCCCCGGGCGTCCCCGGAAGCCGACCGCTCTTGGGTGACCGGGCTGCTGTCCCCTGCCGACCGGTCACGCGCGCTGGTGCGAGGTCCCACGACGTGCCTTCGGCACGTCACACGCTCCAGCGGAGCCACGCGTGGTTTCCTGCGAGGCCCGCCCCTGGCTGGCACGGACATCGGGACCAACGAAGCCCCGTCGCACCCGGTCACGCGCCGTACGGGTGAGGATGCGTCCGAACTCAGATACGGCCCCGGCACAGTTCGAGGAGGGTCATCGCCAGCGCCGTGCCCGGCCTGCCGAGCGCCTCGCGGAAGTGGCCCAGCACCTCCATCTCGCGTGACAGGTTCACCCGCCGCCCGCCGGAGGTGATGCGCGCCTCCTGGATGACGGCGGAGACCGCCATGCGTTCCTGGACGAGGCCGATGATCCGGTCGTCCAGTGTGTCGATCCGCTCACGGGCACCGGTGATCACCTCCGCGGCCTCTTCGGTGCGTGCGCCGGTCTTCTCGATGACGGTCATGTCCAGGGCTCCTTGTACGGGGGATTCGTCTGTCGGGGATCGGCGCCCCCGGCCCGCAAGGCCCGGAAATGACAGAACGCCCCGGGCCTTGTCGGCCCGGGGCGCCTGGGAAGTCGCTTGTCAGCTCAAGCAGCACGACCATGGCAGCCGGACGGGCCGGTGCCATAGGTAAAGACGAAGGTCATCTGCTGGAACATGGAAGCAGTATGGACCGAGTGCCCGTCCGGAGCCAAAGCCGGGTTCGGATGGTGAGACAAGAGGCCCTCGAAGGCCCCGGTAGAATCGGCAGAACCGACCCCACCCACCGCCGGAAGGCCGCCAGTGTCATCAGCGTCCCCCGCTGCCGCGCCCGCATCCAACCCGGACGTCGTCCTCGTTGTCGATTTCGGCGCCCAGTACGCCCAGCTCATCGCCCGCCGTGTCCGTGAGGCCCGGGTCTACAGCGAGATCGTCCCCTCGACGATGCCCGTCGCCGAGATGCTGGCCAAGAACCCCAAGGCGATCATCCTCTCCGGCGGCCCCTCCTCCGTCTACGCGGAGGGCGCCCCGAGCCTGGACCGGGCGATCTTCGAGGCCGGGGTCCCCGTCTTCGGCATGTGCTACGGCTTCCAGCTGATGGCGACGACGCTCGGCGGCACCGTCGACAACACCGGAGCCCGCGAGTACGGCCGCACGCCGCTGCACGTCTCCAAGGTCGGCTCGACGCTCTTCGAGGGCACCCCGGCCGAGCAGCCGGTGTGGATGTCCCACGGCGACGCCTGTTCCGCCGCCCCCGAGGGCTTCACCGTCACCGCGTCCACGGACGTCGTCCCGGTCGCGGCCTTCGAGAACGACGAGAAGAAGCTGTACGGCGTGCAGTACCACCCCGAGGTGATGCACTCCACGCACGGCCAGCAGATCCTGGAGCACTTCCTGTACCGGGGCGCCGGCATCGAGCCGACCTGGACCACGGGCAATGTGATCGAGGAGCAGGTCGCGGCGATCCGCGCGCAGGTCGGCACCAAGCGCGCCATCTGCGGTCTGTCCGGCGGAGTGGACTCCGCGGTCGCCGCCGCGCTCGTGCAGAAGGCCATCGGCTCCCAGCTGACCTGTGTGTACGTCGACCACGGTCTGATGCGCCAGGGCGAGACCGAGCAGGTCGAGAAGGACTTCGTCGCGGCCACCGGCGTCCAGCTCAAGGTCGTCGACGCCGCCGACCGCTTCCTGAACGCGCTGGCCGGGGTCTCGGACCCGGAGGAGAAGCGGAAGATCATCGGGCGCGAGTTCATCCGTGTCTTCGAGCAGGCGCAGGCCGAGATCGTCGCCGAGGCCGAGCACGGCGAGGACGTCGCCTTCCTCGTCCAGGGCACGCTCTACCCGGATGTCGTGGAGTCCGGCGGCGGCAGCGGCACCGCCAACATCAAGTCGCACCACAATGTCGGCGGCCTCCCCGAGGACCTCGAGTTCGAGCTCGTCGAGCCGCTGCGCCAGCTGTTCAAGGACGAGGTCCGGATGGTCGGCCAGGAGCTCGGCCTGCCGGAGGAGATCGTCCAGCGCCAGCCGTTCCCGGGCCCGGGCCTCGGCATCCGTATCGTCGGCGAGGTCACCAAGGACCGGCTCGACCTGCTGCGCGAGGCCGACGCGATCGCCCGCGAGGAGCTGACGGCCGCCGGCCTCGACCGCGACATCTGGCAGTGCCCGGTGGTCCTGCTCGCCGGTGTCCGCAGCGTCGGTGTCCAGGGCGACGGACGCACCTACGGCCACCCGATCGTGCTGCGCCCCGTCTCCTCCGAGGACGCGATGACGGCGGACTGGACACGCATGCCGTACGAGGTGCTGGCGAAGATCTCCACCCGGATCACCAACGAGGTCGCGGACGTCAACCGCGTCGTCCTGGACGTGACGAGCAAGCCGCCGGGCACCATCGAGTGGGAGTAGATCCCCGGCAGTGCCCCTACGGCTTCTCCAGCTCGAAGTCGTCGTAGTGGAAACCCGGCGAGACGATGCAGCTCACCAGGGCCGCTTCTGTTCCCGCCGGGTCCGCCGCCTGCCAGGTGCCCGCGGGCACCAGCAGCTGCGGCTGCTCGCCCGACTCCACCGCCGGGCCGAGCGTGAGCGTGGTCGCGGCCGCCGGCTCCTCGCCCGTACCCCCGAGGTGCAGCCGGAGCGGGCCGCCGCGATGCCACAGCCACAGCTCGTCGGAGCGCACCCGGTGCCAGCGCGACCGCTCGCCCGGGTGCAGCAGGAAGTAGATGCCGGTGGCGTACGCGCGAGGGCCGGGGTAGCCGGGCGGGGTCGTCGAGCCCGGCGTCCGCCAGGTCTCCTTGAACCATCCGCCCTCGATGTGCCGCTCCAGGCCGAGGAGGGCGACCAGCGGCGATGTCTGTTCGGTCATGGGGGCATTCTCGTGCAAGGCGCGTGAAGCCTCTGGTCAGTTCGGGCGGCCGGAGGTAGCTTCCGGCCATGACTGAGACGCCCGCGCCGATCCCGGTTGACCAGCTGCGATTCGCCATGCCGCCCGTCCACGAGGCGGCGGCGGACGAGCGTGCCCACCGCAAGGAGCGGCTCGCCGGGGCGCTGCGGCTCTTCGGGCGGTTCGGCTACGAGGACGGGGTGTCCGGCCACATCACCGCGCGGGACCCCGAGTTCACGGACTGCTACTGGGTCAACCCCTTCGGTGTGCCGTTCGCGCATGTCACGGCGGGCGATCTGGTGCTGGCGAACGAGCAGGGCCAGGTCGTGGCGGGGCGGTACCACGTCAATCAGGCGGCGTTCGCCGTGCACGCCCAGGTCCACCGTGCCCGGCCCGACGTCGTCGCCGTCGCCCACACCCACTCGGTGCACGGCCGGGCCCTGTCGGCGCTCGGGGACCTGATCGAGCCGATCACCCAGGAGGCCTGCGGCTTCTACGAGGACCACGCCCTGGTCGACCAGTACACGGGTGTGGTCGTCGACGAGGAGGAAGGACGGCGGATCGCGTCCGCCCTCGGCTCGTACAAGGGCGTCGTCCTGCGCAACCACGGGCTGCTGACCGTCGGCGACTCGGTCGACGCCGCGGCCTGGTGGTTCATCTCCATGGAGCGCTGCGCGCAGGTGCAGCTCGCGGCCAGGGCGGCCGGAAAACCGCAGTTCATCGACCACCGGGACGCGGTGGCCACCCGGGAGCAGCTCGGTACCGATCTGGTCGCGTGGATCAACTACCAGCCGCTGTGGCGCCAGATCAGCCGGGCGGAACCCGAACTCCTGCAGTAGGGATCCGAACTCCTGCAGTAGACACACGTCAACCGAATGGCCCGGCATTCACCCGTCCCGGCCTCGGGCGCCGGAGCGCGCGCCCCTTTCGTACGGCACAATTCCCAGACATTGCAGGGAAGTTCGGTCGACATGGGGCTCGGAAGGCGGCAAGCGGTCGTGGCGGTGCAAGAAGCGGGACAGTGCGAGGAATGTACGCACGGCGCACGCGAGGGCCATCGGAGGGCGGTCGCCGCCTTCCTCACCAGGCGGGACGAGCTGGCCGCGGGGCAGGGGCTGCCGCCCGGCGTCGCCCACTCGCCGGGCGCCTCGCGCCAGTGGGTGTCGGACGAGCTGACCCAGTCGGCGCGCGGTGTCGCCGACCGCAGCCGGGAGGCCGGTGACGCCTGGCTCCAGGTGAACTGGCAGCGGTCCGTACTGGCGGTGTGGGCGGCCGTGGTGGTGCTGGTGATCGGGCAGACCGCGACCGCCATAGGCGCGGGCTGGACCGCCGCTCGCACGGCAGGACTGCTCGCCGCGGTGATCGTCGGCGCGGGGCTGACCGTCGCCGCCCGTTTCCACCGCTCGCGCGGCGGGCTCCTGGCCCCCCTGGTCGGCGAGGACAACCGCCTCTCCACCTCGCGCGCGGTCGCCACCGCCTGGGTGCTGGTCGTCGTCCACGCCGTCCTGGTGCTCGCCTCCGAGCTGGCGCTCGCCGGGGCCCCGGACGAGCGGGACGCGCTGATCGACGGCCTGGGCCCCGCCCGTGGCGCGGGTCTGGTGACCGTCCTCGCGCTCGGGTGCGCGATCGCCGTCGTCGTACGCCGGGTGGTTGCCGTCCGGGTCGTCGGGCAGCGGCTGCAGAAGGTGCGCGCCGACCGCCCGCGCCTCGCCGATCTGCTCTGTGACGACGCAGGCCGGGGCACCTTCGCGGATGTGCAGTACGTGCTCGTCAACGCCGTCGCCGTGGTCTTCGCCCTGGTGAGCCTCGCCCGCAGGCCGGAGGAGCTGCCCGCTCTGCCGTGGGGCCTCACCCTGCTCGTCGCGGTATCGGCCGCCACCTACTTCGCGGGGAAGTACGCCGAGGGCAGCAGGCCCGTGGTGTTCTCGATCGTCCGGGCGCGCGAGGCGGGGGATCTGGACGCCCCGATCCGCACCGGCGACGACATCGAGATCCGCGGGACCGGGTTCGTCCCGCCGGGCGCGGGCGCGCCCGACCGGCTCGCCCGAATGGTCGTGCGCATCGGCCCGGTCCATGTGCATGTGCCGCTGATCCCGGTGGCCGGAGGGTTCGCCAACCCGACGGACACCGTACTGACCGTGCCGGTCCCGGTGGAGGTCGAGCCCGGACGGGTCGAGGTGCAGGTGGTGACCGCCGCGGGCGGCGAGAGCAACCTCGTTCCCATCGATGTGACCGACTGATCCACCGATCGCGGTACCTCGGCCGGCGCAGTTGTCACAGTGTCGGCCGCACGTCTGGTGAGCCGCGCGGCGACGCCGTACGTATGGTCAGTTGACGGGTCAACCGAAGGCGGGACCAGCGATGACACACACATATCGGACGACATCCGGCTACGGCACGTTCGACGACGGAGGCGGTGGCGGCTGGAAGGACCGGTCGAGTCGGTACGCCCTTCTGCCGCTGCGCATCTTCCTCGGCGTGACCTTCATCTACGCGGGCATCGACAAGCTCACCGACAGCAAGTTCATGGCGGCCAGTGGCTCCGGCTCGGTCGGCGACCTGATGCGCAGCGTGCGCGACAGTTCCGCGATTCCCGCCCTGGTCGATCTCGCGCTCAAGAGTCCCGAGAACTTCGGGTACGCCATCGCCTTCGGCGAACTCGCTGTCGGCCTCGGCACCCTCGTCGGGCTGCTGGCCAGGCTGGCCGCGTTCGGCGGAGCGCTGATCTCGCTGAGCCTGTGGCTGACCGTGAGCTGGCAGACCGAGCCGTACTACTACGGCAACGACCTCGCCTATCTGATGGCCTGGCTGCCGTTGGTGCTCGCCGGGGCCCCGGTGCTGTCACTCGACGCGGGCATCGCCGGCCGGCGACGACGCGTGCGGTAGGACACCAGACTCACCGCCCCGGACAGGAACAGACCGCCGAAGACCACCGGGAAGACCACGAACCACGGGATCTGCCACCAGCCGGCCACATCGCCGCCGTACAGCAGCGACGCCGCCAGTACCGCCAGCCCGGCGACGACCTTGCCGGGCCTGAACGCATGCCGGAACTCACGACGCGGCACGGGTCACCTCCACCTGTCCGATGCCCATCTCGAGGTGCAGCTCGAGAGTGCCTGACGGCTTCGCCCCGGCCGGGGCGGGCAGGGTCTGCCGCCTCTCCTGCCCGGGGGAGACGTCGATGTCGTTCTGCGCGTCCTCGGGAAGCCGGATGTCGCCGAGACCCGCTTCGATCCGCAGCTCCACCGGGGCATTCCTCGGGACGACGACCTTCAGCCGGCCCGCCCCGACCTCCGCCCCCGTCGACACCGTCTTCCCGGCCGGGACGGCGAGGGAGGACAGGTCGAGGGTCGCGACACCCGAGCCCAGTTCGTAGCGAGGTTCCAGCGCCGCGACGGAGGCCGGTTTCCAGTCGGTGCGCACCCACTCGGTGCTGATGTCCTTCGGCAGCGCGGCCGCCCCCGCCAGCAGAACCGCCGTGATCGCCGTCATCAGGATCGTGCCGAAGCCGGTGCGGCCCAGCATCGAGCTCACCAGCATGCCCAGGCCGAAAACCGCCAGCGCGCAGACCAGCCCGATCTGCAGGCTCGTGCCCAGCGGGCTGGAGTCCC
Organism: uncultured Actinomycetota bacterium; assembly: GCA_963836215.1. Taxonomy (GTDB): domain Bacteria; phylum Actinomycetota; class Actinomycetes; order Streptomycetales; family Streptomycetaceae; genus Streptomyces. Next base: position 302,070 of record CAWIIU010000004.1, on the reverse strand, counting down.
AGCTGAGCCCGGTGCCGAGACCGCCGGCGACCAGTGCGAGAAGGAAGACCGTGCCCCCGATGCCGCGCGGGCCGCGCGAGAGCGCAGGAGCGGCGAAGGGGCGGTCCCTGCGCGGGGCCGCCGCGACGTCCGTGAGCGCCGACTCCGGGCCCCACAGATAGCCGGACGCCACCGGCCCCGTGGTGCCGTCCTTGACGATCGGGTCCCGCCACCACGACGGGGTGTTCGGGGCGGGCGGCGCTTTCGTCTCCGGCGGGGCCTCGGCGACCGCGTGCGCCGTCGCCGGGTCCAGCGGAGCCCCGTCGGGCAGCGCGCTGCGGCGCCGCTGCGACCACACCGCCGCACCCGCCACGGCGAGCGACAGCAGCGCCGCGAAGGCGAGCGTCCCGCCGTTGTTCAACATGGTCAGGAACAGACCGCAGCCGATGAGCGCGATGAACACCGCCGTCAGCGAGGCGCCCTCGACGCGCCCCGACAGCAGCCGCCGGCCTTCGTTCTCCTCCTCGTCGTCCATCGGGATCAGCAGCCAGGCGAAGCCGTAGAAGATCAGGCCGATGCCACCGGTCACCGAGAGGACACCGATCACGATGCGGAAGATCACCGGGTCGATGTCGCAGTACCGGCCCAGGCCTCCGCAGACACCGGCCAGAACCTTCTGGTGGGGAGTGCGGCGCAGCGGCTGCGCCTCGGGCGGCCCGTCCGGCATCGCCCGGTGCGAAGTGGTCGGCTGAGTCATGTGTCCATGGTGACGGGCGCGGCAGGCGGACGGCACCAGGGTCGACCCTGGCCGTTCCCTGATATCCGGCGCGTTGGCCCCCGGTTCAGGGTCGGATTAAGGGACGACCCTGATACCCCGGCCCGCCCGGGCGTGTGACGATCGGGTCATGCCAGTCGCCACGCCCCGACCCGCCGGACCCTCGCGCGCCACCGCGCCGGAGGAGCAGCCGCTGCGCAAGCTCTACCGCAGCGCGGACGGCAGGCTCCTCGGCGGTGTGGCGCGCGGACTCGCGGGCCATCTGGGGCTGCCCGTCATCTGGGTGCGGCTGGTCTTCCTCGGGCTGTTCATGGCCGACGGTCTCGGAGTGCTGCTGTATGCGGTGTTCTGGATCGTCGTCCCGCTCGGCGTCGGCGGCCGGGCCGCCGAGTCGCGCTCCGTCTTCGAGACGACGGCGGACGGCAGACGCAGGCTGCGCAAGCCCGACAAGGGACAGCTGTTCGCGATGGTGGCGCTGCTCGTCGGTGCCGCGATCTTCGCCGGCAATGTCGACATGGGCGGCGGCATCAACCGCTACGTCTGGCCGACTCTGCTGATCGGCGCCGGTGTGGTGCTCGTGTGGCGGCAGGCGGACAACGCCCGCCGGGCCCGCTGGACCGAGGTGGGGCGCCGTCGCCGGCTGCTGCAGATCGCCCGCGCGCTGACCGGAGTCGCGCTGGTCGGCATGGGGCTGACCGTCTTCATGGTGGTCCGCGGTTCGGCCGCCCAGCTGGGCAATGTGCTGACCGCCGCGATCGCGGTGATCGCCGGTGTCGCCCTGCTCGCCGGCCCCTGGCTGGTGCGGATGACCCAGGACCTCTCGGAGGAGCGGACGATGCGCATCCGCGCCCAGGAGCGTGCCGAGGTCGCCGCCCACGTCCACGACTCCGTGCTCCACACGCTCACCCTCATCCAGCGCAACGCCGACGACGGCGGCGAGGTGCGGCGCCTCGCCCGCGCCCAGGAGCGCGAGCTGCGCAACTGGCTCTACAAGCCGGAGGGCACCGGCAAGGAGGAGGACGAGGAGCCGGACACGCTCGCGGAGGCCGTGAAGAAGGCGGCGGCCGAGGTCGAGGACAAGCACGGTGTCCCGCTGGAGGTCGTGGTCGTCGGGGACTGCCCGCTCGACGAGAAACTGGCCGCACAGATGCAGGCCGCACGCGAGGCAATGGTGAATGCGGCCAAGTACGGTGGCGAAGGGGGCGCGGTCCAGGTTTTCGCGGAGGTCGAGGGCCGCACGGTCTTCGTCTCCGTACGGGACCGGGGACCGGGGTTCGACCTGGATTCCGTACCCGACGACAGAATGGGCGTCAGGGAGTCGATCATCGGCCGGATGCAGCGTCACGGCGGCACGGCCCGGCTCACCTCGACGCCCGGCGAGGGCACGGAAGTGGAACTCAAGATGGAGAGGGCGGACGGATGACCGAGGCTGCTGGAGAGAGCGCCGAGCGACGGGTGCGGGTCGTGCTCGTCGACGACCACCGGATGTTCCGTACCGGGGTCCAGGCGGAGATCGGACAGACCGACAGCACGGGCGTCGAAGTCGTCGGCGAGGCCGCCGACGTGGACCAGGCCGTCACCGTGATCACCGCGACCCGGCCCGAGGTCGTGCTGCTCGACGTCCATCTGCCGGGCGGCGGCGGGGTCGAGGTGCTGCGCCGCTGCGCCTCGATGATGGCGGCGGCCGAGAATCCCGTACGGTTCCTGGCGCTGTCCGTGTCGGACGCCGCGGAGGACGTGATCGGCGTGATCCGGGGCGGCGCCCGTGGCTATGTCACCAAGACCATCACCGGCACGGACCTGGTGGACTCGATCTTCCGGGTGCAGGACGGCGACGCGGTCTTCTCGCCCCGGCTGGCAGGCTTCGTGCTCGACGCCTTCGCCTCCACCGACGCGCCCCCGGTCGACGAGGACCTCGACCGGCTGACCCAGCGCGAGCGGGAGGTGCTGCGGCTGATCGCGCGGGGTTACGCGTACAAGGAGATCGCCAAGCAGCTGTTCATCTCGGTGAAGACGGTCGAGTCCCATGTCTCCGCCGTACTGCGCAAACTGCAGCTGTCGAACCGTCATGAACTGACCCGCTGGGCCACGGCCCGACGCCTTGTCTGAACCGGCCGAGGCCTGGTCTCAACGTGGCTGTGAGGTAATCGGTACATAGCCGGGCAACCGCCGGTGCCGTCTTCGCCTCTTGTTGTGCGTGATGAATCTGACGGGGAACACCTTCTTCGTGATCGCGATCGTCCTGGTCGTGATCGCCGTACTGCTGCCGCTGCTGCTGTGGAGCCGACTGCGCGGGCCGGCGCTGGTGCGCGGCGCGTGCCGGCTGCTCATGGTGTTCTTCGCGCAGGCCACGGCCGTGCTGGTGGTGTTCGTCTCGGTCAACAACGCCAATGGGCTCTACGACAGCTGGGGCGACCTGCTCGGCACGTCCACCCATGTGAACAAGGCGGTCGACCTCGGGCCCAGCGGCACCGGCGGCCGTCAGATCACCGCGCTGCCGAAGGTCCGCCAGACGTTCGAGAAGGTGAAGGACCCCAGCCTGGGCGACGGGCTGCAGCGCACCTATCTCAAGGGCCAGATCTCGGGCGCCGAGGGCGAGGTGTACGTCTGGCTGCCGCCGCAGTACGACGACCCGGAGTACCGCGGGAGGCAGTTCCCCGTCGTGGAACTGCTCGGCGGTTTCCCCGGTTCGTCCAAGAGCTGGTTCCGTGCCATGAAGGTGCAGTCGAAGATCCAGCCGCTGATCGAGTCGGGCAGGGTCGCGCCGTTCATCCTGGTCGCGCCGCGCACCACGCTGCTCGGTGACCGGGACACCGGCTCCGCGAACGTTCCCGGCACGGTCAACGCGGACAGCTGGCTGACCGTCGACGTCCGCAAGATGGTCGCCGACAACTTCCGGGTCTCGCTCAGCGCCGACAGCTGGGCCGTCGCCGGCTACTCGGCGGGCGCGCACGGCGCGGCCAAGCTCGCTCTCGCCCACCCGGACCGCTACCGCGCGGCCGTCAGCCTGTCCGGCTACAACGACCCGGCCGCCGAGAAGGACTCGATCACGGGCAAGGACCCGGAGCTGCGCCGTCAGAACAACGTGCTCAACATCCTGAAGGCGGCGAAGACCCCGCCGCGTGTCTCGCTGCTGGCGACCGGGGAGGGCGCGGACGGCTTCCTCCCGGGCCTCGAACTCCGGGACGCGGCCAAGCAGCCGACCGTGGTCGAGGTGCGCCCGACGTCGGGCGGGCACCTGACCAAGGTGTGGCGGCCGGAACTGCCGTACGTCTTCGAGTGGCTGACCCGGGAGATGCATCTGCAGGGATTCGCCCAGGACCGGGGCGACAGCCGGGATCCGGGGCAGGACCGTATTCCCTCGGGCGAGGCGATCGAAGCCGGTGGCGGCCTGCTGGAGTGAGGCGGCGGGCCCTTTGGGTCACAGCGGCCGGGTCGCGCCCGCGAACGGCATCTCGTCGATGGGCGCGACGCGTACGGGAGCGCCGGGCCGGGGCGCGTGGATCATGTTGCCGCCACCGATGTACAGGCCGACGTGACTGATGCCGGAGTAGAAGAACACCAGGTCACCAGGGGCGAGTTGGGAGCGCGGCACTCGCGCGCCGGAGTTGATCTGGGTGTACGTGGTCCGGGGCAGCGCGACCCCCGCGGAGCCCCATGCGGCCTGCGTGAGGCCGGAACAGTCGAACGCACTCGGCCCGGTGGCGCCCCAGACGTAGGGCTTGCCGAGTGCCCCGTAGGCGTACGCGACGGCCTGTGCGGCACGCGAGTTGGGTGCCTTGAGCGAGGCACGGGGCAGGGCGGAGCGGTCGGCGCGGGCGGTGTCCGCCCCGGGCTGCCCGCTGCCTGACGAGGCGTCGTACGCTGCGCGCTGCTCCGTGGTGAGCTGGGCCAGCAGCCGTTCGGCGGCGGAGAGCTTGCGCTGAACGGTGGCCTTGTGCCGGGCCAGTTCGGCCTGCCGGCCGCCGAGCTCCTCCGTCCGCCGCTCGGCCTGTGCCCGGACCCGGCCGAGCTCCACGAGCTCCTGGTGCACGCCGGCGACGGCGGTGGCCTGCCGCTCTCCGACGCGCTCGGAGAGTGCGGCCCGCTCCAGGTACTCGTCGGGGTCCGAGGTGAGGGCGAGCTGCACACCCGGGTCGATCCCGCCCGCGCGGTACTGCGCGGTGGCGAACGAACCGAGCGCGTTGCGTGAGGTGTTCAGGCGCTCGGTCCTGCGGGCCGCCTCGTCCCGCAGCCGGTCCAGCGCCTCGCGCGCCGTCACGGTCCGCTCCTTGGCGCCGTTGTACTGCTCGGTGGCCTCCTCCGCCTCCTGGTACAGCTGGTCGACCTCGGCCTTGACCTGGGCCGGGGTGAGCGAGGGCTCGGCGTGGCCTGTTCCGTCGAACGCGGTCGCGGTCGCCGCTCCGGCGAGCGCGAGGGTGGCGGCGGTGCGGGCGGCGGGCCCGGAGAGCGGGCGCTGCCTGGGTTTTCGGTGCGCAGCCACGGATGCGTCCACGTCCTTCCGACGTCCCTGCGGGTCCGAGTCCGACGGCGGCCCGCACAGGGGAGCGGGTCACCGCCGGATCTCTCGGCGTGATGGCCGACTGCCGCCGGTTGAGCGGCGGCGGTGGGGAGTCGGTCACCTGAGGCAGGACGCTAAACCTGGGGGCCATGGGGCAGGGGCAAGGACCGAATCTGCCCGAAGGTGGACATTCGGTTACGTCTTTTGAGAGCCGCTGGTCCGCTGTGGGCTCTCTTCCCGACACCGCTGTGACCGATGGGCCCGATGAGGCTTACCTGGCCTGAGAAGCCTGATATGAGGCCGGTTAGGCTCCGCCGCATGGACGTACTCATCAATGTCTTCGTCGCCCTGCACATCATCGGCATCGCCTCGCTGCTGGGCGGTTTCCTCACCCAGATGAAGGCGATGTCCCAGGGGAGCGCCCGGTTCAGCCCGGCGATGCTGCACGGCGCGCTGACGATGCTGATCACGGGCGTGGCGCTGGTGGGCCTCAACCAGGCGGACGACCAGTCCGTGAACAACCTCAAGATCGGCATCAAGCTGGCGGTGCTGGTGGTGATCCTGGGCCTGGTGTACGTCAAGCGCGACGAGGACAAGGTGGACAAGGCGGTCTTCGGGGCGGTGGGCGGCCTGACCGTCGCCAACATCTTCATCGCGACGCTCTGGACCTGACCGCCTCACGGGCCGGGGGCATGGGAACGCCCGGGCCCCCTCCGGCCCGGGCGTCCTGCGTCTTTCTGCTTCTCCTGTGCCGTCCTGCGTCCGCCGGTTCAGGCGGGGCGCACGCTGCCGTAGATCGGCATGTAGAAGATCGACTCCTCGCGGACGTTCGTGCCGGGCTTCGGTGCGTGGATCATCTTGCCGTCACCTATGTAGATGCCCACGTGGCTGATGTCGTCGTAGAAGAAGACCAGATCGCCCGGGAGCAGGTCCTTCGTCTCCACCCGCTTGCCGGACTTCACCTGGTCCCATGTGGTGCGCGGGAGCTGAACTCCGGCCGTCTTCCAGGCCGCCTGGGTGAGGCCGGAGCAGTCGTACGAGCTGGGGCCCGCGGCACCCCACACGTACGGCTTGCCCATCTGGGCGCGCGCGAAGGCGAGCACCTTGTCGGCCTTGGCCGTGGTGTCGGGGGATCCCGTGCCGGACCCGGTTCCGGTGCCCGTGCCGCCGCCCTGGTTCTGCTCGCGCGCCTTCTCACGGCGCTTGCGCTCGGCCTCGGCCTCCGCCTCCTGCTTGGCCTTCTCCACAGCCTTGCGGCGGGCTTCCTGCTCCTTCTCGCGCTCGATCGCGGCGAGCCGCTCCCGCTCCTCGGCGGTCAGCTTCGACAGGAGCGCTCGCGCCTCGGCGAGCTTCGCCTGCACCTCCTGCTTGCTGGTGCGCAGGGCCCGCTGCGAACGCGTCAGCGACTCCAGGCTCTTGGCCGCCGCGGTCCGCTGCTCGGCGGCGGCGGCCCGCTGGCTCTCGTAGTCGGCGATCTCGCTTCGCTGACGGTCCGTCACCCGGTCCATCAGCTGGGTCTGGTCGAAGTACTGCTGCGGGCTGTCGGCGAACAGCAGCGCGGCGGTCGGGGTGACGGCACCGGTGCGGTACTGGGCGGCCGCGTAGTTGCCGAGGGTCCGGCGGGACTCGTTCAGCTTCTCCGTGCGCTGCGCCGCGTCGTCGAGAAGCTGTCCCACCTCGCGGCGCTGCGTCTCGGTCGCTTCCTTGGCCTGGTTGTACTTCTGGGTCTCGGTGCCGGCCTGCCGGTACAGGTCGTCGACCTTCTTCTGCACCTCTTCGACGGAAGGCTTCGGCTCGTTCGGCGCCGCGTCGGCGCTCTGCGTGGACAGCAGGGTGACGGAGGCGAGGGCTGCCGTCGTGAACCCGACGGCGGGGGAGGTCTTAACGGTTCGACTTCGCTCTTTGCGATGCGACGCCAAGGCCGACATCTCCTTCTTCCGTTGACCGCCTACCGGGTTAGCTGTCGGGTTCGGGCTGAACGGAAGGTCGCCCTACGGACCGTGTTGCAACGGGTCCGATTCACCCCAATTGTGCTTGGTGGGTCCCCGGTTCCGGGCTCCCCTGAGGAAAAGACCGAATTCGGCGCAGCTGCCCGATTGGCGTGGATCGCCGCGGGGGTACGGGCCGCCTGCTCGAGCACGCTAGCCAACTCGTGTGGCTGCTGTGAAGGTTGATGTTCGATATGCCCGATACATTTTCGTGACCTTATCGAACGAGAGGTTCGCTTGCTCGGTCGATGACCCCATGAGATCGAAAAGTTGCGCAGTGTGGCCGAAGCGGAGTGCGAACAAAGGTGTTCGGACCGTATGGCAATGCGGCGGCGAGCTGTCAGTGGGGCCGCCTAGACTCGGAGAGCGATGAGCAGCCTCTTTGACGACAACTTCCTGGCGAACCTCCAGCGCACCTCGCAGGAGCCCCCGCCGCCGCCCGAGGACCCGGAGCCGGCCCGGGAGGAGATCCCGGACGATCTCTTCCAGGGTGCGTACGACGTGCCTCCGGCCCGGGACGCGTACCACCGCGACGGCGCCCCGCGCACGCTGGTGGACCCCGAAGCCCTGCTCCACGGGCTGAACGAACAGCAGCGCGCCGCCGTCGTGCACACCGGCTCGCCCCTGCTCATCGTCGCCGGAGCCGGATCGGGCAAGACCCGGGTGCTCACCCACCGGATCGCCCATCTGCTGGGGAGCCGCAGCGTCCACCCCGGCCAGATACTGGCGATCACCTTCACCAACAAGGCCGCCGGCGAGATGAAGGAGCGCGTCGAGCAGCTGGTCGGCCCGCGCGCGGCCGCGATGTGGGTGATGACGTTCCACAGCGCGTGCGTCCGCATCCTGCGCCGTGAGTCGAAGAAGCTCGGCTTCACCTCGTCGTTCTCGATCTACGACGCGGCCGACTCCAAGAGGCTGATGGCCCTGGTCTGCCGCGATCTGGACCTCGACCCGAAGAAGTTCCCGCCGAAGTCCTTCAGCGCCAAGATCTCGAACCTGAAGAACGAGCTGATCGACGAGGAGACCTTCGCCGACCAGGCCGGTGGGGGTGTCTCCGAAGGCTCCGGGGGAGGGTTCGAGAAGACGCTGGCCGAGGCGTACCGGATGTACCAGGCGCGGCTGCGCGAGGCCAACGCCCTGGACTTCGACGACATCATCATGACCACCGTCCATCTGCTCCAGGCGTTCCCGGACGTCGCCGAGCACTACCAGCGGCGCTTCCGCCATGTGCTGGTGGACGAGTACCAGGACACCAACCACGCTCAGTACACGCTCGTGCGCGAGCTGGTGGGCACCGGCCAGGAGGATCTGCCGCCCGCCGAGCTGTGCGTCGTCGGTGACGCCGACCAGTCGATCTACGCCTTCCGTGGCGCGACCATCCGCAACATCCTCCAGTTCGAGGAGGACTACCCGGACGCGAAGACGATCCTGCTCGAGCAGAACTACCGCTCCACACAGACGATTCTGTCCGCGGCCAACGCCGTCATCGAGCGCAACGAGAGCCGCCGCCCCAAGAACCTGTGGACCAACGCCGGCGAGGGCGCGCAGATCATCGGCTACGTCGCCGACACCGAGCACGACGAGGCCCAGTTCGTCGCCGACGAGATCGACCGGCTCACTGACGCGGGCGACGCGAAGGCCGGCGACGTCGCGATCTTCTACCGGACCAACGCCCAGTCCCGTGTCTTCGAAGAAATCTTCATCCGCGTCGGACTGCCGTACAAGGTCGTCGGCGGTGTGCGCTTCTACGAGCGCAAGGAGGTCCGGGACGTCCTGGCGTATCTGCGCGTCCTGGCCAACCCCGAGGACAACGTCCCGCTGCGCCGCATCCTCAACGTGCCCAAGCGCGGGATCGGCGACCGCGCCGAGGCGATGATCGACGCCCTCGCGCTGCGCGAGAAGATCACCTTTCCGCAGGCGCTGCGGCGCGTGGACGAGGCGTACGGCATGGCCGCCCGCTCGGCCAACGCCGTCAAGCGGTTCAACGTGCTGATGGAGGAGCTGCGTACGGTCGTCGAGTCGGGCGCCGGACCGGCGACCGTCCTCGAGGCCGTGCTGGAGCGGACCGGCTACCTCGCCGAACTGCAGGCCTCGACGGACCCGCAGGACGAGACCCGCATCGAGAACCTGCAGGAACTGGCGGCGGTTGCGCTGGAGTTCGAGCAGGACCGCGCCGAGGACGAGGGCGCGGGAACCCTCGCCGAGTTCCTGGAGAAGGTCGCGCTCGTCGCGGACTCCGACCAGATCCCCGACGACGACGAGGACGGCTCGGGCGTCATCACCCTGATGACGCTGCACACCGCCAAGGGCCTCGAATTCCCCGTGGTGTTCCTGACGGGCATGGAGGACGGCGTCTTCCCGCACATGCGCGCCCTCGGCCAGGCCAAGGAGCTGGAGGAGGAGCGCCGGCTGGCGTACGTCGGCATCACCCGCGCCCGTGAACGGCTGTATCTGACGCGGTCGTCGATGCGCAGCGCCTGGGGACAGCCCTCGTACAACCCGCCGTCGCGGTTCCTGGAGGAGATCCCGGGCCGGCATCTGGAGTGGAAGCGTACGGGGCCGATGGCCGCGCCCGCGGGTCCGACCTCCGGCATCGCGTCGTCGCTCTCCTCGTCCCGCTCGCGCTCCGGCGGCGGGGCCGGGGGATTCGCCACCCGGCGCACGACGGACAAGCCGGTGATCGCGCTGGTGGTGGGTGACCGGGTCACACACGACCAGTTCGGTCTGGGGACCGTCGTCGAGGTGAAGGGTATGGGCGCGGACGCTCAGGCGACGATCGATTTCGGGGATGCCAAGCCGAAGCGGCTGCTGCTGAGGTACGCGCCGGTCCAGAAGCTCTGAGGGAGGGACGCCCGGCCGGGGCAGCGGTTCCGGCCGGGGCCGGAGGCTCTGCTACGTGGGGTCGATGCCGTGGCTGCGGAGCCAGGGCAGCGGGTCGATCGCCGAGCCGCCGCCGGGCCGGACCTCGAAGTGGAGGTGCGGGCCGGTGGAGTTGCCCGAGTTGCCCGAGTACGCGATGACGTCACCGGCCTTGACCGAACCGGACCGGATCTTGGTGCTGCTCAGGTGGCAGTACCAGGTCTCGGTGCCGTCGGCCGCGGTGACGATGGCCATGTTGCCGTAGGCGCTGTTCCACTGCGTACGGACGGTGCCGTCGGTGGCGGCCATCACCTCGGTGCCGTACGACACCGGGAAGTCGATGCCCGTGTGCAGGGACATCCAGTTGACGCCGGCCTGGCCGTAGTAGGCGCTGAGGCCTTCCTGCTTCACCGGAAGAACGAACTTGGGGCGCAGCGCCTCGCGGCGCTTGGCCTCCGCCTCGCGTTTCTGCTTCTCGGCCTCCTGGCGCGCCTTCAGGTCGAGGCGTTCCTGGGTGCGCGAGGCGCGGTCGCCGAAGTCGCGGGCGTCGGCGCTGAGCGCGGCGAGCTGCGTGTCCATCTTGTTGTTCGCGGCGACCGTCTTCACGGATGACGGGTCGGCCGCGGCGAGGTTCTTGCCGTCGTCCTTCGTCTCCGCGCCGGCGAGGCCACCGACGGAAGCGGCGGCGATGCCCGCGACGCCCATCACGCAGGCGGACGGCACGGCGACGGTGAGCAGGGCGGAACGCTTGGCAGGCGTGCGGCGGCGGCCGCGGCTTCCGCCGGCGCGGCGCACAGGACGCGGAGTGACGGGGGCGACGGCGGCGAGCTCGCGCTCGTCGTCCTCGAGAGGGGCCTCGGCGGCGTCGTCGCTGTCGTGGGGGTGGAGTTCGGGCTCCTGGCCGTAGTCCGACTCGTGGAGGGCCTCGAACTCGTCGTGCTGTTCGTCGTGCAGCTCGGAGAAGTCCTGGACGGGTTCCGGGCTGAACTCCGCGGTCGGCTCCGGCGCCGCTTCCGGCGTGAACTCCGTGCCGAACTCGTGCTCAGGCGTGAACTGTTGCGGTACGACGGCCTCCGCGCCCGTGTTCCAGGCGGTGGCGTCGTAGGTGCCGGTCTCGAAGGCGGGCGCCGCCCACTGGCCGGTGGTGTCGTACGCGAAGGTGGCCGCGGCCGTCTCGAACTGACCGGTCTGCGCGGTCTGGTTCCACGCGGAGGCGTCCCACTGGCCCGTCGTGTCGTACTGCGCCCCGGCGCTGTACTGGCCGGTGGTGTCGTACTGGACGGACGAGTCGTACTGACCCGATGTGTCGTACTGGCCCGTTGTGTCGTAGTGACCGGACGCGCCGTACTGTGCCGCGGCCTCGTACTGGCTGAACTGCTGGGTCTGCTGCGCTTCGTGCTGCGCGCCGTACACGTCGTAGCCGACGGGCGCCTGGTGCGAACCGGTGTCCCACTGCGTGGTGGCGTACTGGCCGCTGTGTCCGGCCTCGTAACTGCCTGGGAGCGCACCGAAGAGCGGGTCGGTGTCGAAGCTGCCGGTGGGATTGCCGTCGTAGTCGACGTACCCGGCGTGGGCGTGCTGGTCGTTCACCAACTTCTCTCTCGCCTCGGCAGCAGGACCTGTGTTCTGTGGGGCGCGGAGCAACACGAGTCCCGGAGCGAACGCAGTGGCGCGACTGTACCCGGCGGTATGCGACGGCGACAATCTTCTGCAGGTTTTAGGAAATCAGGAAACGGGCATTCGGCCGTGTTTCGGGGGACTGCGGACGCAGCCTTGGCCCTACGTTCGAAAAACGTTCGACAATCTGTCACCACCGTGGCAGGGACATCAGGCGACCGATACGGCTCCGGAAGCGTCCGCGGCCGATTCGCTCGACTCCAGCGCCTGCCGGATGCCGGCAGCGACAGCAGGGTGCACGGGCAGGGCGAGATGGCCGATTCCGCTGACTTGCACGTTCTGTACGTCGAGGTCCGGATGGTCGAGGCAGGCCGTCTCGACGGGGACCATGATCTGGTCGAGATCGCTCCAGAAGCTCACGAAGCGGGTACGGCAGCCGGGCGCGGGCAGGCGCAGCTCCTCCAGCACGGCGGAGCCGGGGCGCATCTGGCGCACGATGGGGTGCGCGCTGGCGAGGGGCGCCACCCTGGTGCCCGAGTGGGGGGTGCCCAGGGTGACCAGGGTGCGCACGCGCCGGTCACCGCCCAGACACTGCACGTAATAGCGGGCGATCAGCCCGCCGAGACTGTGCCCGACGATGTCGACCTCGCTCTTGCCGGTGCGGGCGCAGATCTCCTCTATATGGCGGCCGAGCAGCTCGGCGGCGATACGGATGTCGCAGGTCAGGGGTGAGTAGTTCAGGCATTGCAGGTGGTGCCAGCCGTGCCGGGCGAGGGAACGGCGGAGCAGGACGAACACGGAGCGGTTGTCGACGAAGCCGTGCAGCAGGACGGCGGGCGGCCGGTCCGGGCCGGCGCCGACGGGCAGTGCCGTGGCGGGCACGGGGGCCGGCTCGGCGTCCAGGGGGAGCGGGTCGCAGGTGGCCGTCTCCGTGCCGGCGGTGCTGTGGCCGCCCTGGCGCGTGGGCCGGTTCTCCGGCCCTGCGGGCGGGGCCGCGGGCCTGGGGCCGGGAGCCGGACGCTCAGGGGTGAGGCCGGAGGGATAGAGCAGAAGATGTCCGGCGAGGATCGCCAGCTCGAGGGCGGTGGCCCGGAGCAGCGCGGCCGATACGCGTAGGTTCCAGAGGTCTCGAAGGTGCCGCACGGGAGGCGGACACGGGGGAAAGAAGGGCAGGACCTTCATGGGCCGACCTCCGTACGGCACGACGGAGACGACACCGTCCCCCGTGTGCCCTCATGGAGCCCCTCCAGGCGGTGACCTTGCCGTTGGCCCGACGCCGGTACACGGGCACCGGCGTCGGGCCAACGGCAAAGGTGCCGTACCGTGCCGCGCGGCTGACGGCAAGGGGTACGGCCCTGTAGCGGCTCCTCTCGCGACCGTCCCCGCTGCGGCTTGGGTGCCGCATGATGCGGGTACGACGCATAGCGAATTTGTCCCACGTGTGATTTCCCCCTCGCCGACCACCGCGAAACGGCCGGGTGCGGGATGCTGGAGATAACGTTCGTTCACTTGCGGCGGAGTCGGTTGTGTGGAGGCAGTGATGGGTGTGACTGGTCCGATCCGCGTGGTGGTCGCCAAGCCGGGGCTCGACGGCCATGACCGCGGGGCCAAGGTGATCGCGCGTGCCCTGCGCGATGCGGGCATGGAGGTCATCTACACGGGCCTCCACCAGACCCCTGAGCAGATCGTGGACACGGCGATCCAGGAGGACGCGGACGCCATCGGCCTCTCGATCCTCTCGGGCGCGCACAACACGCTGTTCGCCAAGGTGATCGCGCTCCTGAAGGAGCGCGAAGCGGAGGACATCAAGGTCTTCGGCGGCGGCATCATCCCGGAGGCGGACATCGCGCCGCTGAAGGAGCTGGGCGTCGCGGAGATCTTCACCCCGGGAGCGACGACGGCGTCGATCGTCTCCTGGGTCAACGCGAACGTCCGCCAGCCGGCCGAGGCGTAGGACGCGCCGACGGCTCCTGAGCCCGGGCCCTGGGGGCGGCACGCCCCAGGCCCCGGGCAGGCATGCCCGGGGCACGCTGCCCGGCCCAGGCGGTACGGGCCGCAGGCACGGCGCCCTGCGGGTCCCGCCCGGACTGGCCGCGGGTTGTCTCCGGTTCTCTCGGGGCTACCGCTTGTCCGGGCACGCGGCGCGGCGCTGGCCGGCGGGTCCCGCCTTCGCTGGCTGCGGGCCGTCTCTGGTTCTCTCGGCGTGATGCCCGCCTGGCCGGGGCGCGCTGCCCGGTCCAGGCGGTACGGCCACGGCACGGCGCTGTCTGCGGGCCGTTCCGGATTCTCTGCGGCGCGCAGCCGGCGCGCGGGCGCGGGGCCCTTCGCCCCCGCGCCGGCACCTCCTGTCAGAGCGGGCCGGGGGCGGCAGTTCCGGGGGCGTCCGTAGCGGGAGACGGCGGGGCTTCCTCCGCCAGTTCCAGCCGCATCGCCTCCCGCAACCTCAGCGTCGAGACCAGCCGCTGGAACGCCTCCGACCAGTACCCTCCGGCACCCGGTGACGCGCCCTCCACCTCGTCCGGCGTCGCCGTCAGGAGCTCGAGGCGGCTCGCCTCCGACGGGTGCAGGCAGCGCTCCGCCAGACCCATCACGCCGCTGAAGCTCCACGGGTAACTCCCCGCGTCACGGGCGATGTCGAGCGCGTCGACCACCGCACGGCCCAGTGGCTCCGCCCACGGAACCGCGCAGACCCCGAGCAGCTGGAACGCCTCCGACAGGCCGTGCGCCGCTATGAACTGCGCGACCCAGACCGCCCGCTCCTCCTGCGGCAGCGTCGCCAGCAGCTTCGATCGCTCGGCGAGCGAGGACGTGCCGGGGCCCGTCTCCGGAGGAGTGCCCGGCGGGCCGAGCAGCGCGCGGGACCAGTCCGCGTCGCCCTGCCGCACGGCCGCCCGGCACCACGCCGCATGGATCTCCTCGCCCCAGCCGTCCGCCACGGGCAGCGCGACGATCTCCTGCGGTGTACGACCCCCGAGCCGCTCCGCCCACACGCCCAGCGGTGCAGACTCCACCAACTGGCCCAGCCACCAAGAGCGTTCGCCCCGCCCGGTGGGCGGGGAGGGGACCACCCCGTCGCGCTGCATGTCGGCGTCGCACTCGTGCGGTGCCTCCACGCCGATCAGTACACCCTCTCCCTCGCCGCTGCGGTCCTGGCCGACGCACGACGCCGCCCGCGCCGCCATCCGCCCGGCGAGTGCCGAATGCGGCAGCGCCGACAGCAGCTCGGCTGCGGTCGCCCGGACATTGCGGCTGCGGTCCGACAGGGCCTGCTCCAGAAAGGGCTCGTCGGCGTCGGAGAGTCCGGTGCGCAGCGAGTCGAGGAACATCAGCCGGTCCTCGGCCCGTTCGGTCGGCCAGGTCCCGGCCAGCATCGTGCGAGCCCGGGCCGGGTCGTGTGCCCGTACCGCCGACAGCAGAGCGACCCGTTCGGCGAACAGCCCTTCGTCCCAGAGCTGTCGCACCGCGTCTTCGTCGTCCACGTCCGGCAGCAGCGTCCCGCCTCCCGACGAACCGCGCAGCGCGAACTTCCACTCCGGGTTGAACCGGGCCAGCCACAGCCCTCGCGACCCGGCGAACGCGAGCGCCTGCGGGCGCAGGTCCGTGCGTGCCCGGGCGGCGTCCAGCAGCGCGGGCAGCAGCGGCGGCGGCGTCCTGTAGCCGTGATCATTGGCTGCGGCGAGCCACTGGGGGAGCAGTTCGGTCAGATCGGGTGCCGTGCCCCTGCGGCCGCCCGACGACGGCGCGGAACGGTCTGCCAGCAGCTGGGCCAGCCGGCGGCGGGCAGCCGCGGGCAACGGCCGGCGGCCGTCGTGCGGCGCGGGCTCCGGCCGGGCGGCCGCGGGTGCCGGTACGAGACCGGCCCTGCGGCGAACGGTGTGCAGCGCCGCGGCGTCCAGCAGCGCTGTCGGCGCGTCCTTGCCCGACGCCATGACCGCGGCGGGCGGTGTGCGGCGCTCGGTGCCGAGCAGAGCCGTGATGACGAGCTCTTCCCACAGCGTGTGGTCGGTGATGCTGGTCATGGATGGCGTCCTCCGTACCTTCGGTTCAGACGAGGGGGACGGTCTCGGGCGCGTCGGTGGACCAGGCGGCGAGGGGCGTGACGCCCTCGTGGCCGCACTCGCCGAAGACGGTGACCGGACCCCCACCGGACAGCGCGGCGAGCTTCCACAGCCCCGGACGGGACAGTGCGGCAGGAGCGATGGGCAGCCCGGACTCGCCGCCGGCATCGGCGAGTTGCCACCGGTCGCCGTCCGGGACGGGTATCACCCCGGTCAGCGTCACCGGCCACGCGTCCAGCCAGGGATCGTCACGCAGGGCCAGCCCGTACGCCTCGAGCGCGGCTGCCGCCGGTCCGCCCGGCGGGGGCGAGGCGATCGGCACCGGGATCCCGAACTGCTCACCCACGTCCGCCCTGAGCTGCCCCGCCCCCGCGTACCAGGTGAGCTCGGCGTCGATCATCGTCCCCACGGGCAGCGCCAGTTGCGGAGAACGCCCGGCCGCGCCGAACGAGAGCAGCATCGCCGTCCGCCCGGATGCCCGCCCCTGCATCCATATACGGCGTGTGGTGATCTTCCCGTCGGACGAGTCGTACTGAGCGAGCACCATCCAGTCGTCCCGGACCGCGGGCCCCTCGGCCGGCGAACTGAGGCCGACCCGGGTGCGGACCGTCGCCGCCAAGGACTCCGGCAGCTTTTCGATCCCGAGCCAGGCTGAGTTCAGCAGATGGATCAGCGCACATTCCTCCAGCAGTCGCACAGGCCAGCCCGGTCCCGACCCCGGAACCGCCCCCAACTCCCGCACCCGGGCAGCCAGTCCCGGTGCCTGGGCGTCGACCATGCGCGCCGCCGATTCCTCCCACAGTGCGTACCCCCTCTGTTCGGCCGCCGACAGCCCCCCACGCAGCAGGTCGGCAAGGCGCTGCTCCAGCTCTGTCGTGCCCGCGGTGATCCGTCCGGCGCGGCGCTCCGCCCGGCGCCTGGCAGCCTCGGGATCGGCCGTTCTCGCGGCCCCGCCCGCGTCGCTCTGTTCCTTGTCCGCTTCGCGCTTGCGGCGCCCGGCCAGCCACTCCTCTGCCCACTCGGGAGCGATGCCGACCTGTACTGCCTTCTCGTCCCCGGCCCAGAGCAGGAGCAGTCCCAGTGCGTGCTTGCACGGGAACTTCCGGCTGGGGCAACTGCACTTGTACGCCGGGCCCTTGATGTCCACAATCGTCTGATACGGCCTGCTGCCGCTGCCCTTGCACAGCCCCCACACGGCGCCAGCGCCGCTGCCTGCTTCGGACCACGGCCCGGCCATGCCGAGTCTGTTTCCCGCTTTGCGTGACGTGTCGTCAGGAGCCAGTGCCAGTACCTGTTCCGACGTCCAGCGCACCCCCTGCTGATTCATGTCCTCGACGGTACGGCCCGCCACTGACAACGGCCCCGACCTGCGTATATCCGGTCGGCCTCGGGCCGCGTAGGGCAGGCCGGGGCCGATTGTCAGTGGCATGGTGCACCGTGGATTCCACAACGGGTCGAACGATCTGGAGGGGGATCCATGACCGTGTCCGAAACCGGCACAGCGGCGGGCGCCGAGGCTCTGCGGCCGCATGCGGAGGACGCTTTCGAGCAGGAGCTGAAGGCGCTCTCCGCGGCCGACGACCGACCGCGCCCGGTCAACTGGAAGCTGTCGCCGTGGGCCGTCGCCACGTATCTGCTCGGCGGCACCCTGCCCGACGGCACGGTGATCACACCGAAGTACGTGGGGCCGCGCCGGATCGTCGAGGTCGCCGTCACCACGCTGGCCACCGACCGGGCGCTGCTCCTTCTCGGTGTGCCCGGCACCGCCAAGACCTGGGTGTCGGAGCACCTGGCGGCCGCGGTCAGCGGCGATTCGACGCTGCTCGTGCAAGGCACGGCCGGCACACCGGAAGAGGCGATCCGCTACGGGTGGAACTACGCGCAGCTGCTGGCCCACGGACCCAGCCGGGACGCCCTCGTGCCGAGTCCCGTCATGCGGGCCATGTCCGAGGGCATGACGGCCAGGGTCGAGGAGCTCACCCGCATCCCCGCGGATGTGCAGGACTCACTGATCACGATCCTGTCCGAGAAAACGCTGCCGGTCCCTGAGCTCGGTCAGGAAGTGCAGGCGGTCCGAGGCTTCAACCTGATCGCCACGGCCAATGACCGCGACCGCGGGGTCAACGATCTGTCCAGCGCGCTGCGCCGGCGGTTCAACACCGTGGTGCTGCCGCTGCCCGCGACGCCCGAGGCGGAGGTCGACATCGTCTCCCGGCGCGTCGACCAGATCGGGCGCTCGCTCGATCTGCCCGCCGTGCCCGAGGGGTTGGTGGAGATCCGCCGCGTGGTCACCGTCTTCCGCGAACTGCGGGACGGCGTCTCGGCCGACGGACGCACCAAGCTCAAGTCCCCTTCGGGCACGCTGTCCACGGCCGAGGCGATCTCCGTCGTCACGGGCGGTCTCGCACTCGCCGCGCACTTCGGCGACGGCGTACTGCGGCCGGGCGACGTGGCCGCCGGCATCCTCGGTGCGGTCGTCCGGGACCCCGCGGCCGACCGCGTCATCTGGCAGGAGTACCTGGAGACGGTGGTCCGCGAGCGGGACGGCTGGAAGGACTTCTACCGCGCGTGCCGCGAGGTGAGCGCATGACCGGCCCCCTGCTGCTCGGCGTCCGCCATCACGGACCGGGCTCGGCGCGGGCGGTGCGCGCCGCGCTGGAGGCGGCGTCACCGCGCGCGGTGCTCATCGAGGGTCCGCCGGAGGGCGATGCGCTGCTCGCCCTCGCCGCGGACCCCCAGATGCGCCCGCCGGTCGCGCTGCTGGCCCATGCGGTGGACGACCCGGGCCGGGCGGCGTTCTGGCCGCTGGCCGAGTTCTCCCCCGAGTGGGTGGCGATCCGCTGGGCGCTGGGCCGGGACATTCCGGTCCGTTTCATCGACCTCCCGGCCACGCATTCGCTGGCGCTGGCGGCGGAGGACGACTCGTCGAAGGGCGCCGGGCCGGAGGGTCCTTCACCGCTCGCGCACCAGGAGCCTGTGGGCATCGCGACGCCTGCCGATGCGTCCGGCGGAGTCGAGGCGCCCGCCGGCTCGGAGGCGTCCGCCGGACGCCGACCGGCCGGACCCGGTGCGCCCGATGGCGGTGGCGCCTCTGCGGACTCCGGCGCGCTCGCCGATCCCGGCGCAACCGCAACCGACCCCGGGTGGGATGCCGTTCCGGGTGGGGAGCCGGGCGGGGGGCCTCGGTCCGCTGTGTCCGCCGGGCCGGATGCCGCGGGTACCCCCGGTGCGCTCGCCGGGCCTGGCGCGACCGCAGCCGATCCCGAGTGGGATGCCGTTCCGGTGGAGCAGCCGCGCGCGGCGAGTGCGGGCGCGGGGTCCCGGCCCGCTGTGTCCGCTGGACCGGATGCCCCCGGCGCGCTGGCCGGGCCTGGCGCGACCGCAACCGACCCCGAGTGGGATGCCGTTCCCGGAGGGGAGTCGGGGGCGGGCGGGCCCGGTGCGGACGGCGGCGCGCCCGACGACGCGGGCCTGCGGATCGATCCCATTGCCGTGCTTGCCGAGGCCGCGGGGTACGACGATCCCGAGCGGTGGTGGGAGGACGTCATCGAGCACCGCGGAGCCGGGAGCGAGGAGAGCGACCCCCGCGCACCGTTCGCCGCGCTCGGGGAAGCCATGGGCGCCCTGCGGGAGATGTACGGCCACGGCGGGCACGAGCGGGACCTCGTGCGTGAGGCGTACATGCGGCTGCAGCTGCGCGCGGCCCGCAAGGAGTTCGGGGACGAGGTCGCCGTGGTCTGCGGTGCCTGGCACATGCCCGCGCTGACGGAGAAGACCACCGTGGCCGCCGACAGGGCGCTCCTCAAGGGGCTGCCGAAGGTCAAGACCGAGATGACCTGGGTCCCCTGGACGCACCGCAGGCTCGCCCGCCACAGCGGGTACGGCGCGGGCATCGACTCGCCCGGCTGGTACGGGCATCTGTTCCAGGTGTCCGACCGGCCGATCGAACGCTGGATGACCAAGGTCGCGGGACTGCTGCGCGACGAGGACCGGATCGTCTCGTCGGCCCATGTCATCGAGGCCGTCCGGCTCGCCGAGACCCTCGCCGCCATGCGCGGTCGGCCCCTCGCGGGGCTGACCGAGACGACCGACGCCGTGCGGGCCGTCATGTGCGACGGCTCCGATGTGCCGCTCGACCTCATCCGCGAACGGCTGATCGTCGGGGACGTGCTCGGCGAGGTGCCGGACGGCGCGCCTGCCGTGCCCCTGCAGCGGGACCTGAGCCGGTTGCAGCGCAGCCTTCGGCTCAAACCGGAGTCGCTGGAGCGGGAGTTGGAGCTCGATCTGCGCAAGGAGACCGACGCGGGCAAGAGCCGTCTGCTGCACCGGCTGCGGCTGCTCTCCGTCGGCTGGGGCGAGCCGGTCACGGGGCGGGGAAGCACCGGCACGTTCCGCGAGAGCTGGCGGCTGCGCTGGGAGCCCGAGCTGTTCGTCCGGGTCGCCGAGGCCGGGGTGTGGGGGACGACGGTGCTCTCCGCCGCGACAGCCAAGGCGGAGAACGAGGCCGTGGCAGCGACCGCGCTCTCGGAGGTCACCTCGCTCGCCGAGCAGTGCCTGCTGGCCGAACTGCCCGACGCTCTCCCGGTCGTGATGAGGGCGCTCGCGGACCGTGCCGCGCTCGACACGGACGTGGGACATCTCGCCCAGGCGCTGCCCGCCCTGGCCCGTTCCCTGCGGTACGGCGATGTGCGCGCCACGGACACGGCGGCCCTCGCCGAGGTGGCGACCGGGCTCGCCGAGCGCATCTGCGTCGGTCTGCCGCCGGCCTGCACAGGTCTCGACGCGGACGGCGCGGACGAGATGCGCGGCCATCTCGACGCGGTGCACGCGGCGATAGGACTGCTGCCGTCCGCCGCGCGGCTGAGCGAGCAATGGAGTGCGGTCCTCGGACGGCTCGCGGACCGGGACACCGTTCCCGGAGCGATCCGCGGCCGGGCCGCCCGGCTCCTCCTGGACGACGGGCGGCTCCTGGAGGACGAGGCCGCGCGGCTGATGAGCCTCGCTCTGTCGCACGGCACAACGCCCGCCGAGGCCGCCGCCTGGATCGAGGGCTTCGTCGGCGGCGCGTCGGGCGGCGGGATGCTCCTGGTCCACGACGACCGGCTGCTCGGACTGGTCGATGCCTGGCTCACCGGCGTGCCGGGGGAGGCGTTCACCGACGTACTGCCGCTGCTGCGCCGCACGTTCTCCGCGTACGAGCCGGGTGTGCGGCGGACCCTGGGCGAGCTGGTGCGGCGCGGTTCCGCGGCGGTGCAGGGCGGCTCGACGCGACCCGAGGCGGCGGTGCCGGGCTTCGGCGCGGGACTGGACGAGCAGCGGGCGGACGGGGTGCTGCCCGTGCTGTGGCTGCTGCTCGGCATCGAGGACAACGATCTTGTGGGGGTGGGGCGATGAGCACGGCACAAGCGGCGGCGGGCGCGCCGGACGACGAGCGGATGCGCCGATGGCGGCTGGTCCTCGGCGGCGATGCGGCCGACGGCACCGGATGCACGCTCGCCGGCTCGGACGTCGCGATCGACGGAGCCCTGACCGCCCTGTACGGGAACGGCGGGAGGTCCGCCGGCAGGCGCAGTGGCGACCGCTCGGCCGGACTCGGCGCATCCGCCCCGTCCGTCGCGCGCTGGCTCGGCGACATCCGTACATACTTCCCGAGCTCCGTCGTCCAGGTCATGCAGCGCGACGCCATCGACCGGCTCGGGCTCTCCACCCTGCTGCTGGAGCCGGAGATGCTGGAGGCCGTGGAGGCGGACGTCCATCTCGTCGGCACCCTGCTCTCCCTCAACAAGGCGATGCCCGAGACCACCAAGGAGACGGCGAGGGCCGTTGTACGCAAGGTCGTCGACGACCTGGAGAAGCGGCTCGCGACGCGCACGAGGTCCACGCTCACCGGGGCGCTCGACCGTTCGGCGAAGATCAACCGGCCGCGTCACCGTGACATCGACTGGGACCGCACCATCCGGGCCAACCTCAAGAACTACCTGCCCGAGTTCAACACGGTCGTCCCCGAGCGGCTCATCGGATACGGGCGGGCGTCGCAGTCCGTGAAGAAGGACGTCGTGCTCTGCATCGACCAGTCCGGTTCAATGGCGGCGTCCGTCGTCTACGCCTCCGTGTTCGGCGCGGTCCTCGCCTCCATGCGGTCCATCGCCACCCGGCTCGTGGTCTTCGACACCGCGGTCGTCGACCTCACGGACCAGCTCGACGACCCGGTCGACGTCCTCTTCGGCACGCAGCTCGGCGGCGGCACCGACATCAACAGAGCACTGGCGTACTGCCAGTCGCAGATCACCCGCCCCGCCGACACGGTGGTCGTCCTCATCAGCGACCTGTACGAGGGCGGCATACGGGACGAGATGCTCAAGCGGGTGGCCACGATGAAGGCGTCGGGTGTGCAGTTCGTCGCACTGCTCGCGCTGTCCGACGAGGGGACGCCGGCGTACGACCGGGAGCACGCGGCGGCACTCGCGGCCCTGGGCGCACCGGCGTTCGCCTGTACGCCCGACCTCTTCCCGGACGTGATGGCCGCGGCGATCGAGAAGCGGCCACTGCCCATACCGGACATGGTGACCCATCGGTAACGGGGGACTTGCGCAGCCCCGGGAGGAACGTGCGAGCATCGTCCCGATCGCCGGAAGGTCCGCTTCCGCCGACGGGGAAGGCTTCTCACCGTGTCTGCCGCAGCTGCGCACCCAGCCGCTGCCGCTCTGCGCGTACTGCGCCGGGCGGCGGGCGGGCGACGCCTGCTGCGTGTGCTGCTGTTCCTCGGCGGTCTGCTGACGGTCGGTTTCCTCTACGGCGGTCAGGCCCATGCGGCGGACACGCCGGTCCCGTCGGGACGTGAAGTGCAAGAGGCGGCCGTGCAAGAGGCGCAGGTGCACGAGGCCTCGATGCGCCACGTGCCGGTGAACGCCGGCGGTCCGTCCGCGGACACGTCCGTGGACCCCTCCGCAGGGACAGAGGCGGCGAGGAAACTGCGGGACTCGGCACAGGGTGTGGCGCAGCCTGCCGAGCAGGCGGCCGCGCGCGCTCTGCGCCCCGTGCGCACGGTGGCCCAGTCGGCGTCGTCGACCGTCGGAGACCTCGCCCGGACGCTGTCCGGCCCGCTCGCGGAGCCGCTGAAGCCCGTCGTTCCCGACGAGCTGACGCCTTCGGGCGGCGATGAGGATCAGAGCCGTACGCCGAGGCTCTCCGCGGACCGCCGGCCCGCCGCGGCGGTGGTCAGCGCCCCATGGAGCGCCGTCGGCACCGCAACTTCGGCCGCGCCGGCGCCTGTCGGCGTCCAGCCGGCCGACGGCGGGGCGTACGCCCGCGTCACCGACGGGCTGCAGGGCGACACACGCCATCAGCGGCCCGTGCCCGTGCCCGCTCCGGCGCCCGACAAGCCCTGTGGTACCGCGCCCGGCGCGCTGCAGCAGACCGGTGACAAGCACACGCCGCGTACCGGCGAGCAGGCGACGACAACCGCGTACGGCGCGGACCTCGCGCTCGTGCCCGGTGGCGGCAGTGCGGCGGCCGGTGCACCCACCCGCGAGCGATCCCGCGACATCCTCGAATTCCCCGGCTAGGGCAGTCCTTTCACCCCGCCCAAGACCTCCCGCGCGGGGGTGGGACAGGTCTGCCCGCCAACCGGAAAGTTCCGGACAGCCGGACGAATCCAGAGGATTGACGCAAGCATGAACAAGAACATTCGCCGTTCCATAGCCGTAGCCGCGACAGCCACCGGGATGTGGGCCCTCGGGACCGCCATGGCCAGCGCGGACGAGGCGCCCGTCTCCGTTCCGCTCGCGACGCCGGACCTGGCGTCCGACGTCGTCGACGACGTGACGACGGACGTCGAGCAGGTCACCGAGGTCAAGGCCGCCCAGCCGGTGAAGCGCGCCCAGCAGGCCGTGCACACCGAGGCCGGCACGCATGTCGAGAAGGTCCAGGGCGCCGCGCAGGCCCACGCCGCCCAGGTCGCGGACGTCGCCCACGTCGCCGACGTCCAGCAGGGCGCCCAGGACGAGGTCGACTACCTCTTCGGCCCCCTCTCCGTGTTCGCCCCGGAGCTCGAGCAGGCCCCGGCCCACGCCCAGGGAGCTGTCGCGGCCGCCGGTCCGATCGTCGACGAGACGGCAACCGCCGTGCTTCCTCCCGTCGCCGCCACCGCCGTCGACGGGGTCGTCCCCGTCGCGGGCCAGGCCGTCGGTGACGCGGGTTGGCTCGCCGGGGGAGCGGTGGCCGACGTGACGCCGTTCGCCGACGGCGTCGTGTCCGGGGTCCAGCCGCTCGCCGGCGGGGTCGTCTCCGAGGTCGGCCCCTTCGCGGGCGGCGTCGCCGGATCCGTTCAGCCGGTGGTCGACACCGTGGTCTCGCACGTGCAGCCGCTCGCCCAGGGAGTCGGCGGCAGCGCCGGGGCTCTCGCCCACGGGGTGGCCGGGGACGTGACGCCGTTCGCGGGCGGCGTGGTCTCCGAGGTGCAGCCCTTCGCGCAGGACCTGACGGGCACGGTCACCACGGGCGGGCAGCCGCTCGCGGGCAACGCCGTCGGTGGTGCCCTGGGTACCGCCTCCGCCGTTACCCCGAGTTACGTCCCGGCGGCCCCGGCGTACGGAATCTGACCCGAGCCAGACGGTCGGAAGCGGGTTTCTCGGGCGGTCCCCACGGGGGTGGGGGCCGCCCGGCCTCCGTTCGCGGAGGGCCTCTCCATCCCTTTCGGCCCCTCCGCGTATGCGCTCTGTGACTGTTATCACCGCTCATCTGTGAGCTGTGATTTAGGGTCCTGCGATTCTCGGGGATAACCTGCGAGGCGGACATGCCGCGTGCTCGGACACCGTGTACGCCTTCCTTGTGACATCGCAGTCACGTTGCCCTTCGCGGCACGCCCACGCAGACAACGAACCGCGATCATCAGAAAAGGGACGGACGCGCGTGGACCTGTTCGAGTACCAGGCGAGGGACCTCTTCGCCAAGCACGGTGTACCGGTGCTGGCCGGTGAAGTCATCGACACGCCTGAGGCGGCGCGCGCGGTGACCGAGCGTCTCGGCGGCCGGTCGGTCGTCAAGGCGCAGGTGAAGGTCGGCGGCCGCGGCAAGGCCGGCGGCGTGAAGCTGGCCACCGACCCGGCCGACGCGGTCGAGAAGTCCGGCCAGATTCTGGGCATGGACATCAAGGGCCACACGGTCCACAAGGTGATGATTGCGGAGACCGCTCCGGAGATCGCCGAGGAGTACTACGTCTCGTACCTCCTCGACCGCACCAACCGCACCTTCCTGGCCATGGCCTCCGTCCAGGGCGGCATGGACATCGAGGAGGTCGCGGAGAAGACCCCCGAGGCCCTCGCGAAGGTCCCGGTCGACTCCAACGAGGGCGTGACCCTCGAGAAGGCCCGCGAGATCGTCGCCCAGGCGAAGTTCCCGGCCGAGGTCGCCGACCAGGTGGCCGACATCCTCGTCACCCTGTGGAAGACCTTCATCGCCGAGGACGCGCTCCTCGTCGAGGTCAACCCGCTGGCCAAGGTTGCCGACGGCCGCGTCATCGCGCTCGACGGCAAGGTCTCGCTCGACGAGAACGCCGAGTTCCGCCAGCCGGGCCACGAGGAGTTCGTGGACCACGCCGCAGCCAACCCGCTCGAGGCTGCCGCCAAGGCCAAGAACCTCAACTACGTCAAGCTCGACGGCGAGGTCGGCATCATCGGCAACGGCGCGGGCCTGGTCATGTCGACCCTCGACGTCGTGGCCTACGCCGGTGAGGCCCACGGCAACGTGAAGCCCGCCAACTTCCTCGACATCGGTGGCGGCGCTTCCGCCGAGGTCATGGCGAACGGCCTCGAGATCATCCTCGGCGACCCGGACGTCAAGTCCGTGTTCGTCAACGTCTTCGGTGGCATCACCGCGTGCGACGAGGTCGCCAACGGCATCGTCCAGGCCCTGGAGCTGCTCAAGTCCAAGGGCGAGGACGTCACCAAGCCGCTGGTCGTGCGCCTCGACGGCAACAACGCGGAGCTGGGTCGCAAGATCCTTTCCGACGCCAACCACCCGCTCGTGCAGCGCGTGGACACCATGGACGGCGCGGCCGACAAGGCCGCCGAGCTCGCCGCTGCTGCGAAGTAAGGGAAGAGGGACTGTAGAACCATGGCTATCTTCCTGAACAAGGACAGCAAGGTCATCGTCCAGGGCATGACCGGTGCCACGGGCATG
This sequence comes from uncultured Actinomycetota bacterium, assembly GCA_963836215.1. Classification (GTDB taxonomy): domain Bacteria; phylum Actinomycetota; class Actinomycetes; order Streptomycetales; family Streptomycetaceae; genus Streptomyces. Next base: position 276,114 of record CAWIIU010000004.1, on the reverse strand, counting down.
AAGCACACCAAGCTCATGCTGGCTGACGGAACCAACATCGTCGGCGGTGTGAACCCGCGCAAGGCCGGTACCACCGTCGACTTCGACGGCAACGAGGTACCTGTCTTCGGCACGGTCGCCGAGGCGATCGAGAAGACCGGCGCGGACGTCTCCGTGCTCTTCGTGCCGCCGGCCTTCGCCAAGGCCGCCGTCGTCGAGGCGATCGACGCCGAGATCCCGCTGGCCGTCGTCATCACCGAGGGCATCGCGGTGCACGACTCCGCCGCCTTCTGGGCGTACGCGAAAGCCAAGGGCAACAAGACCCGGATCATCGGCCCGAACTGCCCCGGTCTGATCACCCCCGGTCAGTCCAACGCCGGCATCATCCCGGGCGACATCACCAAGCCCGGCCGTATCGGTCTGGTGTCGAAGTCCGGCACGCTGACCTACCAGATGATGTACGAGCTCCGTGACATCGGCTTCTCCTCGGCCGTCGGCATCGGTGGCGACCCGGTCATCGGCACCACGCACATCGACGCCCTGGAGGCCTTCGAGGCCGACCCGGAGACCGAGCTGATCGTGATGATCGGTGAGATCGGCGGCGACGCCGAGGAGCGTGCGGCCGACTACATCAAGGCCAACGTCACCAAGCCGGTCGTCGGCTACGTCGCGGGCTTCACCGCCCCCGAGGGCAAGACGATGGGCCACGCCGGTGCCATCGTGTCCGGTTCGTCCGGCACGGCGCAGGCGAAGAAGGAGGCCCTCGAGGCCGCGGGCGTCAAGGTCGGCAAGACCCCGACCGAGACGGCCAAGCTGGCTCGCGCCATCCTCGGCGGCTGACAGCGGTAGCGCCGTAAGGCAACTGTGGGCCCGCGCCTCTGTGAGAGGCGCGGGCCACACGCATGTCCTGCGGCCTAGGGAATGTGCGGCACGAGCCGTTCCGGACCGTGCACGGGGTAGGAGCGCAGCTTCTCCTGGAGCTTCTTTGTCTGCGCGGTGACCGGGCCCGGTCCGGCGTGTGCCGGAACGCCGGCGACCGGGCTGCCCGGCGCGACCTCCGGTTCGTACTGCCTCGGCGCCGTGACCAGAGTGAAAGCCGTCGCGCCGATGATCAGGGTGGTGACGCTGAGCGCGGACCGCGTCCACAGCCACGCCCGCCGCTCGCTCACCGTCCGTACCTTCCGGGGCGGGCTCAGCTGCGGCACCGGACCGGCGTGGGCCAGGGCGAGCAGCTGTTCGTGCAGCGCCTCCGGGTCCCTGAGACGAGGCAGGCGCTCCGCGATGGCCTCGCGCGCGTGCAGCACGCGGTTCGCCGTCGCAGGGGTGCTCGCCTCGGTCTCGGCGGCCGTCTCGGGAAGGTCGAGCCCGATGCAGTCGTAGAGCACGATCGTGCGGCGGTACGCGGGCGGCAGCTCCAGCAGGGCGGCGAGCAGCTCTCCCTGCTCGCCCTCGACGGCCGGGGTCTCGGGGTGCCGGTGGGCGGGCCGCAGCCGCTGCCACGGGGACATGGCGAAGTCGTACGCGGCGGCCCGCACCCAGCCCGCGGGGTCCCGGTCACGGGCGACCTCGGGCCAGTGCTGCCAGGCAAGATGGAAGGCCCGCTCGACCGCCTCGTGGGAGAGCCGTCGCCGCCCGGTGAGCAGATAGGTCTGGCGCACGAGGGCGGGGGCGGCGTACGCGTACAGGGCGTCGAAGGCCTCGGCTGGGGTGGGACCGACAGGCTCGGCGGCCGGTTCGGCGACGGCTTCCGGTTCGGCGACGGCCTCCGGTTCCGCATAGGCCTCCGGGGCGGGTGCCTCCGGCGGTGTCGCCTCGACGGGCTCCGGCACCGGGTCGGTGGCCGGCGGTGGCGGGCCGGCCGGGACCGTGGGGGGCTTGGCCGCCCGCTTGACGGCGGCCTGCGGCCGGGTGGTCGAGGGCTTGGTCTTTCCCGAGCCCTGTGAGGGATGCTGCGACGCGTTCCCGGGCTCGCTCTGCGGCGGGGAAGCGGATGTGGATGCGGACTTGCTCTCCAACACGTCCTCCGGCTTCGGCCCGGTGCCGGTCAGCAGCCTCGCGTATGCCTCACGCTTGCGCCCCCGGGGGCTGCTGCGTCCCGTCTCCCATGCCCTGACGGTTGCCTTGGTGACGCCGATGGCGTTGGCGACCTGCTCCTCGCTCAGGGACCTGGCCTCGCGGAGCTTGCGCCGCTCCTTCGGGGACGGCAGCGGAGTCGCGGAGGCGGAGCGGGTCGTGCTCGGGGTCATGACGGGCTCCCCGAAGCGCTGCACTCGGCATAAAAGTACATAAACGTATCTTGAGCGACACAACGGTCATTCGCCCGTTACATGGATCAAGCGCGTGTCGTTGGCAGCATGGCCGCGTGACCCAGACGACCGATCAGAGCCCTCCGTTCTCGGCCCCGGTCCTCGTACGCGGCGGCCGCCGGCCCGCGCTCGTCGGCTGCATCGTGCGCGGCGCGACCGCGGCCGGACTCGGACTCGGCGCATTCGCCGTCCTGGTGATGGTGCTGTGGATCAGCTCCCCGTACCCCGACAGCGGTCCCGACGGGGCGCTGCACGTCGCGGCGGGCTTGTGGCTGCTGGCCCACGGCACGGAACTCGTCCGCAGCGACACCCTTGCCGGGGGACCCGCCCCGGTGGGCGTGGTGCCGCTGCTGCTCGTCGTCCTGCCCGCCTGGCTCACGCACCGGGCCGCTCGTGACGGTCTGTTGCCCGACGACGCGCGTACGGCGCCGTCGGCACGGGGTGCTGTGTGTGCGGTGACGCTCGGATATCTGCTGGTCGGTGCTGCCGCGACGGTCTACTCGGCGCGAGGCCCACTGGCGGCGGACCCACTGAGCGCACTGCTGCATCTGCCGCTGGTGACCGTTCTCGCGGCGGGCGCCGGAGTGTGGACGGCGAGCGGCCGTCCCGGCGGGCCGCTCCCGCAGTGGCTGCCCGAACGGCTGCGCAGACAGCTCGCCCGCACCCGGACGGCCGTCGCGCTGCGGTCCGCTGTCGCGGCGGCGCTCACGCTGCTCGGGGGCGGGGCGCTGCTCGTCGCGGTCTCGCTGGTGTGGCACGCGGACGCCACCCAGGACTCGTTCCTGCACCTCGCGAGCGTGTGGTCGGGACGTCTCGCGGTGCTGCTGCTGGGGCTCGCGCTCGTGCCGAACGCGGCCGTGTGGGGCGCGGCGTACGGGCTCGGGCCCGGTTTCGCGCTGGGCACGGGAGCGACGGCCACACCCCTCGCGCTGACCGGGGACCCGGCGCTGCCGTACTTCCCGCTGATCGCCGCGATCCCGGCGGAGGGTCCGGGGACGCCGCTGAACTGGGCCGCGGCAGTGGTCCCGCTGCTCGCGGGGGTGGTGATCGCCTGCTTCGTCGCGGCGGACGCCTCACCCCGGTACGGCGACCGGGCCATGGCCTGGGGCAATCGCGAGACCGCACTCACGGCGCTGCTGGGGGCAGTGGGATGCGGGGTGCTGACCGCGGTCCTCGCGGCAGCGGCCGGCGGCCCGCTGGGAACCGGGCGGCTGGCAGCGTTCGGACCGGCGTGGTGGCTGGCCGGCGGGGCGGCACTGCTGTGGACGGCGGTCGTCGCGGTTCCCGTGGCGCTCGCGATCAGGCTGTGGCGGGTCAGGGCGCGCCGTGCCCCGGCGGCACCGTCACCCGAGCCGATCGCCGGGGAGAGCACCCAAACCACCGAGAGCACCGGCAGCACAGACACCGGCAGCACCGACACCGGCAGCACCGACACCGACAGTACGGACGACCTCGACGACGCGGACTTCGATCCGTACGACTTCCTGCCGGAACTCCCCGCGGGTGCTCCGGAGCCGCCGCAGGAGCCGGAGCCGGAGAAGACGATCGCGGCGGACGAGACGCGAGTCCCCTGGGCCGCCCCCGTCAGCCCGTGGCCCAAGGCCCCAGGTCTGTCCGGCACGGCCCCCGTGGAGGACCCCGAGCCGCCCGCTACTCCTTGACGCCGATGATCCCGCGCAAGGGGTCCGGCAGCATGTCGTTGCAGGCCAGCTGGCCCGACTTCGTCAGGGCGTCGTCGACGCACGTGTAGTAGTCCCGGTAGACCAGCTGGGCCGTGAACGACGCCGCGACGACCACCAGGGCGATGCTCGCCATCACCAGCCCGCTCACCGCCGCCGTGATCTGCGAACGGGACGGGGTCTGCGGCACGGGCGGAGCGGCCGGCGGCGGCGACGTCGGATCCACCGGGCGGCGCTGGGCCTTGCCCCGCAGGGAGCTGATCGCCCAGTACAGCGCCAGTGCGCCCAGCAGCAGGGCGATCTCCGGGAAGTCGAACAGGGCGAAGAAGAACGCCCACATGCCCGAGAGCAGGGCGTACCGCGCACGGCGCTGGGCCGGGTCGGTCGGGTCCCAGCGCAGGCCCGGAGCGGGAGGTTCGCCGTCGGGGCCACCCTGCCGGCCTCCGGAGTCGTTCTGTGTGTTCTGGCCATCGGGGCGGCCGCCGAAGCCGCCGCCCGACCGGCCAGGCTGCCGGCTGCTCCACTGGCTGCCCCACGCGGGACGGTCGCCGGGCGACCCGGAGCCGTCGGAGCCGGACCCCGACGAGTCGTCGGAGGATCCGGAGGACCCCGAAGAGCCCTCGGAGCCGTTGTTCGCCGGACGGCGTGGCTGCCACGGCTGGTCCGGCCGGCCCTCCGGCGGCGGCGCGAAGGGGTTGTTGTCGTCGGTGGACTGGCGCTCCCGCGGCAACAGGAGGTCCGTACGGCGGCGTCGGTCCCGCATCTGGTGAACGTCTTCCCCTCAGACCCGGTTCGCACATGGGGTCTTGTGTCGTCGTGCCCGTCGAGGGACGGGCCTGCCCCTGACGCTACCTCCCGGCCACGCCCCCGTCCCGTGGGGGCCGTTCTGTGTGCCGGTATCGTTGCTGACGGTCGGACCCTTCGTAGAGTTCCCCGTATTCCGGGGTGCGATTCGTTTGTACGACCGTACAAAGACGCTCCGCCCCGCGACACGTACCGCGAGAACGGCGGACAACACCGCGACATCACCGCGAGAAAGAGACCCGCTGTGGCCTCCCCGCCCCCCTTTGCCCGACCGGCCTCGGACCGACCGGCCCGCCTGGTGGTCCTCGTCTCCGGGTCCGGCACCAATCTGCAGGCCCTGCTCGACACCATCGCCGAGGACCCCGAGGGCTTCGGCGCCGCTGTCGTCGCCGTCGGCGCCGACCGGGACGGCATCGCGGGACTCGAGCGCGCCGAGCGAGCGGGACTTCCCACTTTCGTGTGCCGGGTGAAGGACCACGACTCCCGTGACGCGTGGGACCGGGCGCTCACCGAGGCCACCGCCGCGTACGAGCCCGACCTGGTCGTCTCGGCCGGCTTCATGAAGATCGTGGGGAAGGAATTCCTCGCCCGGTTCGGCGGCCGGTTCGTCAACACGCACCCCGCCCTGCTGCCCAGCTTCCCGGGGGCCCACGGCGTACACGACGCACTCGCGTACGGCGCGAAGGTCACCGGCTGCACCGTCCACTTCGTCGACGACGGCGTCGACACCGGGCCGATCATCGCGCAGGGCGTGGTGGAGGTCCGGGACGAGGACTACGACGACGGTGGTGGCGCTCTGCACGAGCGCATCAAGGAAATCGAGCGACGGCTGCTCGTCGATGTCGTGGGGCGTCTGGCCCGCAACGGCTACCGCATTGAGGGACGAAAGGTAATTATCCCGTGACCGCCGAATCCATGAAGCGGCCCATCCGGCGCGCGCTGGTCAGCGTCTATGACAAGACCGGGCTCGAGGACCTCGCGCGCGGACTGCACGAGGCGGGCGTCGAGCTCGTCTCCACCGGCTCCACCGCCTCGAAGATCGCCGCCGCCGGTGTCCCGGTGACCAAGGTCGAGGAGCTGACCGGCTTCCCCGAGTGCCTGGACGGCCGGGTCAAGACCCTGCACCCGCGCGTGCACGCGGGCATCCTCGCCGACCTGCGCCTCGAGTCGCACCGCGAGCAGCTCGCCGAGCTGGGCGTGGAGCCGTTCGACCTGGTGGTCGTGAACCTCTACCCCTTCAAGGAGACCGTCGCCTCCGGCGCCACCCCCGACGAGTGCGTCGAGCAGATCGACATCGGCGGCCCGTCCATGGTCCGCGCCGCAGCGAAGAACCACCCGTCGGTCGCGGTCGTCACCAGCCCCGAGCGGTACGCGGACGTCCTCACCGCCGTGCAGGACGGCGGCTTCGACCTGGGTGCCCGCAAGCGGCTCGCGGCCGAGGCGTTCCGGCACACGGCCGCGTACGACGTCGCCGTCGCGTCCTGGTTCGCTTCCTCCTACGCACCGGCCGACGACTCGGTCCTCCCCGACTTCCTCGGTGGCACCTGGGAGCGCGAGAACGTCCTGCGCTACGGCGAGAACCCGCACCAGCCCGCGGCCCTCTACACCTCCGGCTCCGGCGGCCTCGCGCAGGCCGAGCAGCTGCACGGCAAGGAGATGTCGTACAACAACTACACGGACACCGACGCCGCGCGCCGGGCCGCGTACGACCACACCGAGCCGTGCGTCGCGATCATCAAGCACGCGAACCCGTGCGGCATCGCGATCGGCGCCGATGTCGCCGAGGCGCATCGCAAGGCCCATGCCTGTGACCCGCTGTCCGCGTTCGGCGGTGTGATCGCCGTCAACCGACCGGTTTCCGTCGCGATGGCGGAGCAGGTCGCCGAGATCTTCACCGAGGTCATCGTCGCGCCCGGCTACGAGGACGGCGCGGTCGAGGTCCTCGCCCGCAAGAAGAACATCCGTGTGCTGCGGGCCGAGGGTGCCCCGGCGAACCCGGTCGAGCTCAAGCCGATCGACGGCGGTGCGCTGCTCCAGGTCACCGACCGTCTCCAGGCCGACGGTGACGACCCGGCCAACTGGACGCTCGCCACCGGCGAGGCACTGTCCGCCGACGAGCTGGCCGAGCTGGCCTTCTCCTGGAGGGCCTGCCGCGCGGTCAAGTCCAACGCGATCCTGCTCGCCAAGGACGGCGCGTCCGTCGGTGTCGGCATGGGCCAGGTCAACCGCGTGGACTCCGCGAAGCTCGCGGTCGAGCGCGCGGGCGAGGAGCGCGCACGCGGTGCGTACGCGGCGTCCGACGCCTTCTTCCCGTTCCCCGACGGCCTGGAGATCCTGACCGCCGCGGGCGTCAAGGCCGTGGTCCAGCCGGGCGGTTCGGTCCGCGACGAGCTGGTGGTCGAGGCGGCGAAGAAGGCGGGCGTCACGATGTACTTCACCGGGACGCGGCACTTCTTCCACTGAGCCGGACGGCCCGGACGGGCGGCGCGCGGCCTTCGCACAACCTGTGAATTCACAGGTGCACAGCGTGGTACGGGAGATGGTTCTCTCGTCGCACGGCACAGACCGGTGTCCACGGGGGGCGCCGGGGCCGTGACGGAAGGAACCGACATGCTCACGTTCCAGGGGAAGGCCGGCGCGCTGCTCATCGCGTCCGCGGCCGCGGTGGGGTCTCTCGCGATGGCTTCGCCCGCATCGGCGACGTCCGCCGGGACCGGATCCGCCGCGGTACAGGCACCCGAGGCGAAGAGCACCGCGGCGCTCGTCAAGTGCAGCAAGGCACACACCATCAGGATCAGCAAGGGCTACCTGACGTACGTGGAGTGCTGGAAGAAGTCCGGCAGCGCGCGGTACACGAAGGTCGACGGCCGGGTGGACGACACCAAGGCGGACGGCAAGTGCGTCTACGGCAAGATCAGGATCGGCGGCCACGTCCAGAACGAGAAGGACTGCGGGGCCGGTTACAACAACTTCCACACCGGTTGGAAGCGCGGGTCGGACGCCAAGGTCACCCTGAGCTGACCGGCTCCGCAGCGGAGGCCGCGTCCCGGACGATCCGGGACGCGGCCTCCGCCGTACAGGGCGAGGTGTCAGCAGTTGCGGCTGGTGACGCTCTTCCACTCCTTGCCCACACCGGTGTACCGGGTGCCGTTGAAGTGCACCGCCTTGCGGTGCCGCTCGTCCGTGAAGTTCCCGGAGGCCTTGTACCGCTGCTCGTAGTGCAGATGGGCCCAACCGGCGCCGTTGCCCGACGCACCGATGCGGCCGATCCTGGTGGACGCCTTGACCTTCTGCCCCTTCTTCACATACGCGTTGTGCTTGTCCTTGAGGTGGTAGTACGCCGTGAACCACCCGTTTCCGTGGTTGATCTGGATCGTGTTGCCGGAGCTCTTGTCGTGGTAGGTGGCGGCGACGGTTCCCTTGAACGAGGCGTACACGCCCTTCCCCGAGGAACCGGGATTGCCCTTCGCCACGATGTCCAGTGCCGGGTCGTGGCCGGAGTCGTAGGTGTTGAGCTGCCACTTGGTGCCGCAGGCGAAGGGCATCTGGAACTTCGGCTTCGCCGCGATGTGCGCGTCCTGGGCGGTGGGCAGCGCGGTCGCCGGAGTCGATCCGGCGCCCAGTGCCAGCGCCGCGGCGCCGGCCACGATCACCGGCACCGCGTGGTGGAACTTCCTTGTCTGTCGCATCGGTCGGTGCCTTTCTGACGTCTGCCGCGCCCCCGTGCCGGCGCGGAATGCGTTCAGATTCCCGGCGCACCGGTGCCGGGGGTACCTCGAACATCCGAGGGTGCACAGCTCGTCTTCCATTCCACGGAGCGAATGGTGCCGAGGCCGTCGAGGTTGTTCCGCCGGTTCGCGGGAATGCACCCGGCCGGTTCACGGAACGCGGGCTGCTTGTAGTAGATGACGTCGTGGTACGGCTCGTTCTCGGTGTAGCCGTTGTTGAAGACCGACTTGGGCGGCTCGGTGCGGCCCCATGCGCAGACGACCATGCCGCTCCGGGTGTCGGGCTCGTCCTCGTACCAGTTGCACATCTCGCCCCGGCCGTTCTCCTCGGAGAAGAAGCAGACATGGCCCCGCGAGCACCGTTCGTAGCCGGCCGACGCGGTCCCGCCGAATGCGTCCACGACGACGGCGACGGTGCCGGCGGTCAGCGCCGCCGTCACGGCGATGACCGCGGCCACAGTGAGCGCGGGGCGCCGCCTGCTGCTCCGGCGCAGTCGAGGGAGGCGGGGGGAGTGCCCGGTACCCGCGGCCTCCTCCACCCGGCGCAGCAGTGACTGCGTGCCGTGCGCTGCCCGTTCCTCGTGCGTGCGGGTCAGACAGTCGGTCACGATCGGCCTCCACGCTTCGGGCAGTTGAGGGGAGAGCCGCAGCTCGTCACTCCCGCTCGCGTACCGCAGCAGCGCTTCCCTGCGCGCGGTGGGGCCGCCGCCCGGAATCGGCAGGGTGCCCGTCAGCACGAGATGGGCCACGATGCCGAACGCCCAGATGTCGGCGGTGGGGCGGATCCGCCGGCCGCGGTCGGAGATCTCCGACCACAGGAGTTCGGGTGGCGTGTAGTCAGGGGTGGAGAAGGCGGGGGAGTAGGCATGGGTGCCTTCCATCTCCGACGCCAGATTGAAGTCGCCCAGGCGGACGGTGTCGTCGGCCATGAGCAGCACGTTGCCCGGCTTCAGGTCGCCGTGCACCCAGCCCGCGTGGTGGAGCTGCGCCAGGCCCTCGCAGATCTGGGCCAGCAGAGCCGGCCCCGAGGGGAGCGGTCCGGGCGAGCGGGCGAGCAGGGTGTCGAGCGAGCCCTCGGCCCGCTCGAGGACGAGGACGGTGGCGCCGTCCAGCGCGGGGCGCCGGGGGTCGTCGACGGTCAGCGTCTCGTACATGCCGATCAGGCGAGGGCGCCGGAGCTTGCGGTGGAGTTCGAGTTCGCGGTGGGTGAGCTCCTGGAGGTGCCGTAACTGGCGTGGCGTACGGGTACCGGTGGGCAGGAACTTGAGCGCGGCCTCGCGGGACCGGTCGACGGCACGGGCGGCGTAGACGCTGCCGAAGGCGCCGGAGGCGAGCGGTTCGCGGACCTCCCAGTCGCCGACGCGGTAACCGGAGGGTACGGCCACGGTGAAGTCGGCGCTGCGGCTCATGCCGGCACCCCGTCCAGTACGCCCAGTTCAGCTTCCCGAACGAGGTCGAAGCGGAGCGCGAGCGATACCAGCGACTCCTTCTTGCCGTTCAGCCGCGGGCCGCCCTCCGCGCTCTCCGCGGGCTGTTTGAGGCGCAGCTTCACCGCGAGGTAGTCGATGTTCCACTGCGCGGACGTGCGGTTCGCGGCGGGCCAGACCGGCCGCAGGCGCTCGACGACCTGGTCCACCGTGGGCAAGGGCGCGTGCGGTTCGCCGCGCAGGCGCGGTTCGCACAGGGCCGCCAGAACGAGGTAGTAACGCTTCGTCCGGTCCAGCGGGAAGGCGAGCGCGGTCGGTTCGCCCTCGCCCGGCGGGGTGTCGTCGGCGGCGTAGTCGTGACGGGGCGCCCAGACGTCGAAGCTCACCAGGTCGGTGGTGGCCGGCAGGACGATCCGTGAGAACTCGAACGGTACGGGTGCCTCGATCCGGCCGGGCGCGATCTTGATGTGCTCGCCTGCGCCCTCCGGGTTCTCCACGACGTAGGTGGAGCTGCCGCTGAGGTTGCTGAGCGACCAGTACGTCCCCGCGGCGGTGATCTCGCCCGCTGCCCGGGACACCCCCTGGTGCGGAATCGTCAGATGACGACGGCCTCCGGTGGCCGCCGCGCGGCCGAAGCGGAGCGCTTCCCCCGGTGCCAGCCTGATCTGTTCGCCGGGCCCCGCACAGTCGGCGGGCACCACGATGATGCTGTACATGTGCAATCCCTTCCCCCGATGGAATCAGCAGCCAGGGTAGGGACGGGCGTAGATCGATGGCAGCGTTCCGGCCGAAGCGTCGCAAATGCGGCCCCAGAACGGCCGAAGGCCGTAAACCCCACCGGTCGGCGGGTGTTACGGCCTTCGCGCTGCGAAGCGTGTCAGTGCTGCGGCTGCTGGCGGCCGAACCAGGCGCCGCCGTCGGACTTGCCGACGAACACCGTGACGAGAATGGCGAGCACGGTGTGCGCCAGACCCACGATCACGAACGGGTAGATGCCGAGGATCGCCGTGATGATGCCGAAGACCATGGTCGTGACGCGGATGCCGTTGCCGCCGGACTTGAACTTGACGGCCAGGAAGATGGCGAGCGCGCCCCAGAGCAGCGCGCCGACGCCGATCGCGTAGACGATGCCGGTCGAGAAGTCGGCCAGGTCCTGGAACTGGACATCGTCCTTCAGCGTCGGGTCGTCCTTCGCCTTGTCGATGGCCGCACCCGTGAGGAAGATCAGGACCGCGCCGATCACCTGGAAGCCGGCGATGACGTAGAGCATCACGCGGGACGCCTTGACGCCGCCCGGCATCTCCGTGGGGCCGTAGCCGGGGCCGCCGTACGGCTGGACCGGCGGCGCCTGCGGGTAGCCGTAACCGGGCTGGCCCTGGGGCTGGCCCTGCTGCGGGTAGCCGTAACCGGGCTGTCCCTGCGGCTGCTGGCCGTAAGGGTTGTTCGGGTCGCCGAAGCTCATGACATTCCTCCGTTGGTTGCGTGGGACGACGCGGTACGGGTGGAGGAGTTGCCCACGTCTCCCGACTTGCCCCCCAGCACAGCCCGCGGCGCTGCGCGTTCATCGTTGTCGTGGTGCCGACTGCTTGTCCAGTCCGTTGCAGCCCGGTCCGACGGGGTCAGCGATTGACCTTGATCACGACCGTGCTGCACACCTTGTCGGCGAAGGTCTGGTTCTTCTCGTCCCACAGCGGCCACAGCCACCCCAGGTAGCAGGCGGCGCTGTCGAGGAAGTGGGCCAGCTTGCGCACGAACGCCATGCCGAAGCCGAGCGTGCTGCCGTCCGCCTCGCGGTGCAGGCTGATGCCGAGGACCTTCTTGCCGATCGTCTGGCCCGTCTTGCCCTCCTTGTGCACCTGGAAGAAGAGCATGAAGACCAGGTAGATGAAGCCGAGGATCGGCAGGACGCCCAGCGCACCCGGGTCCTCGGAGTCGCCGACCGCCGCCACGAGGCCCATCAGGGCGTAGAACGGGCCCAGCATGATCAGCAGGTCGAGCAGGTAGGCGCCGACGCGCTGGCCCCAGTTCGCCAGCGGCGGCATCCCGCCCATGCCCGGCGCCCCCATCGGGGGTATGCCCTGCTGCGGGTAGGCGCCGTAGGGCTGGGCCGGCGGCGCCTGGGGGTAGCCGTAGCCGGGCTGCTGGCCCTGCTGGGGAACCTGGGGGTAGCCGGGCTGCTGCTGCGGCTGGCCGTAACCGGGCTGCTGGGTGTAGGGGTTGTTCGGGTCGCCAAAGCTCATGGCGGTGTTTCCTCCGTCAAAAATGGGGACGACGCGGTGCGAGCGGAGGAACTGCGACGAACTGCCCCGTTTTTGCCCCCCGGCGTTGCCCGCGGCAACTGCGCAGACATCGTGGTATCCCTGTCGATCACTTGTCCAGTCGGGGCCGCAGATGTTGTGCAAGTGCAACGACGACGTTGCTTCGGCGATGTTGCTCCGTGGACGGAATTGGAATCCGGACCGGTCCATCCGCGAGGATGGGGGCATGACTGCCCAGATTCTCGATGGCAAGGCCACCGCAGCTGCGATCAAGTCCGATCTGAACGCCCGCGTGGCGGCCCTCAAGGAGAAGGGGGTCACGCCCGGACTCGGCACCCTGCTCGTGGGGGACGACCCGGGCAGCCGCTGGTACGTGAACGGCAAGCACCGCGACTGCGCCCAGGTCGGCATCGCCTCGATCCAGCGCGAACTGCCCGACACCGCCACGCAGGAAGAGATCGAGGCGGTCGTCCGGGAGCTCAACGACAACCCCGAGTGCACCGGTTACATCGTTCAGCTCCCGCTCCCCAAGGGCATCGACACCAACCGTGTCCTGGAGCTCATGGACCCGGCCAAGGACGCGGACGGGCTGCATCCGATGAGCCTGGGCAAGCTGGTCCTCGGCGTGCAGGGGCCGCTGCCCTGCACCCCCTACGGCATCGTCCAACTGCTGCGTCACCACGACGTCGAGATCAACGGTGCGAACGTCGTCGTCGTCGGCCGGGGCATCACCATCGGGCGGCCGATGCCGCTGGTGCTGACCCGCAAGTCCGAGAACGCGACGGTGACGCAGTGCCACACGGGTACGCGGGATCTGTCCGCGCACCTCCGGCAGGCCGACATCATCGTCGCCGCGGCCGGTGTGCCGCATCTGATCAAGGCCGAGGACGTGAAGCCGGGCGCCGCGGTGCTCGATGTCGGCGTGAGCCGGGACGAGCACGGCAAGATCGTCGGGGATGTGCACCCGGGCGTCACGGAGGTGGCCGGCTGGGTGGCCCCGAACCCCGGCGGTGTGGGCCCGATGACCCGTGCGCAGCTGCTGGTCAACGTGGTCGAGGCGGCCGAGCGCGCCGCGGCCGGCGCGACGGGCTGACCGGAGAGGCTGACCTCATGGGCGTACGCACGAACGACGAGACGGGTGCCGGTGCCGGTGATGCCGGCGCCGCACCTGCCGGGGATCCGGACGCGGCCGGGACGGACACCGGGCGCGCTGCCGCGCCGGACACGGCTGCCGACAGCGACACGGACGCCGACCCGGACACAGCGGCGGACGACGGCACCGACGCGCCGGAAGGTCTCGACGGACCCGATGTGGTGCACGAGGCGGACGGCGAAGTCTCCGCCAAGGGGGTCGTGAGCGCGCCCGGTGCCGACGGTGAACCCGTACGCACCACGCGGCGCTTTCCCTCCCTCACCACCGACACCGCACGGCCCGAGGGCGGCGGGCGCGCGGCCCCCGGGGACGCTTCCGCCCCCGCACGGCAGTGGCCGCTGCTGACCGTGCTCGCGCTGACCGGGCTCGGTCTGGTGATCGTCGGTACGGACGCCTTTGCCGACGCCTTCCGCGTCGGCACCATCCTGGTCGGCGCGGCGCTGATCACCGCCGGGGTGATGCGCCGGGTGCTGCCGTCCGTCGGGATGCTCGCCGTGCGTTCCCGTTTCACCGACATGGTCACCTACGGACTGCTCGGCGTCGTCATCACGCTGCTGGCCCTGATGGCACAGCCCGAGCCGTGGCTGGACCTGCCGTTCCTGGAGGACGCCGTGCACTTCACCGTGCGGTAGGCGCAGGGCAACCGAACAGCGACGGCGCCCGTCCTCTCCCCCGTGGGAGGACGGGCGCCGTCGTGTTTCCAGAGTCATGGACGCGCCAACCACGTACAAGGGACGACTGTGGCCTGTGGCACGGAAGTGACCATTCCGCCACGGTGTGATCGTTGCGCCACGGATGGGACACTGAAGCGGCATCCGGGAGGGGGCGCACAACGGGGCGCGCCTTACGTCCCGAATGCTCCCGTGCACGCCGATGTCAGGAACTGACATCCTGGCCCTGCGCATCTCCCTGGGTGGTCGAGGACCACCGCCGAGGGCGGCGCGGGGGCGGAAGGGCGCGGGGCACGACACCGCACATTCGGGGGAACAAGGGGGTGGCACATGGCTCGTTGGAAAGCACTGCCGGAACAGCTGGACCCAGAGGTCCGGGAGTTCGCCGAGCAGCTGCGTCGTCTCGTCGACCGCAGCGGGCTGAGCCTCGCCGCGGTCGCCGACCGCACCGGCTACAGCAAGACGTCCTGGGAGCGGTACCTCAACGGACGGCTGCTGGCGCCCAAGGGGGCCATCGTCGCGCTGGCCGAGGTGACCGGCACCAGCCCGATCCACCTCACGACCATGTGGGAGCTCGCGGAGCGCGCCTGGAGCCGCGCCGAGATGCGCCACGACATGACGATGGAGCAGATACGGATATCCCAGGCGCGGGCCGCGCTCGGGGAGTTCGGACCGGCGTCCGCGGACGGCAGCAGCCGCCCGCGCGGGCGTACGGCCGCACCCGAGGCAGGCGTCCGCGCCGGTGACCAGCCGCCGTACTCCTCCCCCTCGGCACCCCGGCCCCCCACCGGGCCGCGCCCCGGAAGCCCGGGTCAGGGCGGCGGCAAACGCAAGATCGTCATGTTCCTCGCCGGTGTGGTCGGCGCGCTGCTGGTGATCGCGGCGGCCGTGCTGCTGACCGACCTCGGCGGCGGCGACGACAAGGCCGCGCCCAAGACGCCCTCGGCACCCCCGACCAGCAGCGCCCCGGTGCTGCCCGACGGTGTGAAGTGCATCGGCAAGGACTGCACGGGCCAGGACCCGGAAGCGATGGGCTGCGGCGGCGAGTTCGCCACGACCGTCTCCACCGCGACCGTGGGCACCGCGCTCGTCGAGGTCCGCTACAGCAAGACCTGCCAGGCGGCCTGGGCGCGTGTCACCAAGGCGGCCGTGGGCGACACCGTGCAGATCAGCGTGGGCGGCAAGGGCGCGCAGAACGGCCTGGTGAACGCCGACGCCGACGCATACACCCCGATGACCGCCACCACCAAGGGCACCGACGCCACGGCGTGCGCCACGCTCAAGACGGGGACGAAGGGCTGCACGGGCGAGCAGTGAGCGGCGAGCAGTGAGCCGCGCCACAAGGGGCCGGGGAGTGACCAGGGGCCGGGTCGGATAGCCTGACCGCTGGATGTCTCTTCACGTCAAGATTCGTTGAGAGGTGCGAAGGGGCGTCCCGCACGAGGGGCAGGGACCCCCACCGCCAGCTGTCTTACGGAGATCGCCATGACCCGCACTCCCGTCAACGTCACCGTGACCGGCGCGGCCGGCCAGATCGGCTACGCGCTGCTCTTCCGCATCGCCTCCGGCCACCTGCTCGGCGCGGATGTGCCGGTCAAGCTGCGCCTTCTCGAGATCACCCCCGCGCTCGGCGCCGCGCAGGGCACGGCCATGGAACTCGACGACTGCGCCTTCCCGCTGCTGCGCGGCATCGACATCACGGACGACCCGAACGTCGCCTTCGACGGCACGAACGTCGCCCTGCTCGTCGGCGCCCGCCCCCGCACCAAGGGCATGGAGCGCGGCGACCTCCTCGAGGCCAACGGCGGCATCTTCAAGCCGCAGGGCAAGGCCATCAACGACCACGCCGCGGACGACATCAAGGTCCTCGTCGTGGGCAACCCGGCCAACACCAACGCGCTGATCGCCCAGGCCGCCGCTCCGGACGTACCGGCCGAGCGCTTCACCGCGATGACCCGCCTCGACCACAACCGCGCCATCTCGCAGCTGGCCGCCAGGACCGGCGCCGCCGTCTCCGACATCAAGCGCCTGACGATCTGGGGCAACCACTCGGCGACCCAGTACCCCGACATCTTCCACGCGGAGATCGCCGGCAAGAACGCCGCCGAGGTCGTCAACGACGAGAAGTGGCTCGCCGACACCTTCATCCCGACCGTCGCCAAGCGCGGCGCGGCGATCATCGAGGCCCGTGGCGCCTCCTCGGCGGCCTCCGCCGCCAACGCCGCGATCGACCACGTCCACACCTGGGTCAACGGCACCGCCGACGGCGACTGGACCTCCATGGGCATCCCGTCGGACGGCTCCTACGGCGTCCCGGAGGGCCTGATCTCCTCCTTCCCCGTCACCACGAAGGACGGCAAGTACGAGATCGTCCAGGGCCTGGACATCAACGAGTTCTCGCGCCCCCGCATCGACGCGTCGGTGCAGGAGCTCGCCGAGGAGCGCGACGCGGTCCGCGGGCTCGGCCTCATCTGACCGACCTCCACGACGAAGCCGCCTCCGGTCCCCGGGGGCGGCTTCGCCGTTCCCGGGATGTCGCGCCCGGTCGGGAGCGCCGGGAACCGCTGTCGCCGCCCGCCGTGTCTGGGCTGTCATGCGCGTGATGATGATCCTGCCTGCCCTGACAGAAGCCACCAGCCCGCTGTTCCGGCCCATCAAGTACTCGCTCTTCCCGCCGCTCGGTCTCGCGACCCTGGCCGGTTACCTCGATCCGGACGACGAGGTGACGCTGTACGACGAGCATGTGGAGCGCGTCGACATCGAGGCGCTGCCCACGCCTGATCTGCTGGTCGTCCAGCCGTACATCACCTCGGCGCGGCGCAGTTACGAGATAGCCGACCACTTCCGGTCCCGGGGGGTGCACGTGGCCATGGGCGGCCTGCATGTGACCTCGCTGCCGGAGGAGGCGGCCCGGCACGCGGACACGGTCTTCACCGGGCCCGGCGAGGACACCTGGCCGCTGTTCCTCAAGGAGTTCCGCGACGGCGCCCCGGCCCGGCGCTACGACTCCAGGCTGCGGACCCTGGCCGGACTTCCGCCCGTACGACGGGACCTGATCAAGCGGGATCTGTATCTGGTCCCCAACTCGATCGTCGTCTCGCGCGGCTGCCCGCACCACTGCGACTTCTGCTACAAGGACGCGTTCTTCGAGGGCGGCAAGTCCTTCTACACACAGGCCGTGGACGACGCGCTGGCGGAGATCGAGCGGCTGCCCGGGCGCCACCTGTACTTCCTGGACGACCATCTGCTGGGCAACCGCCGTTTCGCCGAGGCCCTGTTCGACGGCATGTCCGGGACCGGACGGCTGTGGCAGGCGGCCGGCACGGTGAAGTCGGTGCTCCAGCCCGGTCTTCTGGAGCGCGCCGTCGACGCCGGTCTGCGCAGCCTGTTCGTGGGCTTCGAGACGGTCAACAGCGCGAACCTCGCCGAGCGCCGCAAGGACCAGAACATCGGCAGGGACTACGCGGAAGCCGTCCGCAGGCTGCACGACGCCGGCGTGATGGTGAACGCCAGCTTCGTCTTCGGGCTCGACCACGACGGCCCCGACGTCTTCGACCGCACAGTGGACTGGGCCGTCGAGCAGGGCATCGAGACGGCCACCTTCCACATCATGACGCCGTATCCCTCCACCGGTCTGTGGAAGCAGCTGGAGGCGGAGGACCGCATCGTCCACCGCGACTGGGACCTGTACGACACCCGCCATGTCGTCCACCGCCCCAAAGGCATGACGGCACGTCAGCTGGAGGACGGCTACTGGCGTGCGTACCGCGACTTCTACCGCTGGCGGAACATCTGGCGCGGCGCCTCGGCCCAGTCGGGCCCCCACGAGCGGCTGCGGCACCTCGCGTACGCGGGCGGCTGGAAGAAGTTCGAACCGGCCTGGGACGCCCTGATCCGCTCCCGCCGCACGGTGCGCGCGATGCCGATGCTGGAACGCACTCTGGCGGCGTTCGGCGGCAGGCAGCCCCGATGACCACGCCCATGCATTCGATCGCGCAGGACGGCGCCGTGATCTCGTCCTCCGCGGCGCCCGACACCGTCCGGCTGGCCACCGACACCGGGCAGAACTCGCTTGCCGCACTGGGGATCGTGCTGCTCGGTGTGCTGGTGCTGATCGCGCTGTGCGCGTACCTGCTCCCGACGTTCGTCACCCGGCGCGGCTTCGCGGCTCCCACGCTCGCCGGAACGCTGCGGGACGGGGCGCTGGTGTGCGTGAGTCTCGCGCTGGCGCTCCATGTCTACGGGGTCGTGTGCTCCATCCGGCTGGAGAACGAGTCCTACACCTGTGCGGTCCAGCGCTACGGCACCGCCACCGGGAACGCGGGCGCGGGTCTGGAGCGGATGCAGGACAGCCTCTTCCCCGTCAGCTCGACATGCCACTGGAGCGACGGCTACACGTACGACTTCGTCCCCGCCTTCGTGAACCCGGCGGTCACCGTGCTGTTGGTCCTCGCGGTGATCGCGAGCGGTGTCGCGCTCGGCCACCTCGGGGCAACGCGTGACCTGGCCCGGCCTGACGGAGAGTGACCCGGGTCACTTTCCGTCATGCGTTGCGCATGGATTTCCATGATCTGGGCAGGCACCCGGGTCGCCGGGCAACCGGCGCAGTACGCAATGGGAACGGAAGGCAGAACGCGACGTGTCGGCACAGCAGACCATCCACGTGGGCGGAGAGTGGCGAGCCGCCGCATCCGGCGCCGCGCGAGAGATCATCGACCCCGCCGACGCGACCGTCCTCACGGTCGTCGCCGAGGGCGGGACCGAGGACACCGACGCCGCAGTCGCAGCAGCGCGCAAGGCGTTCGACGACGGGGAGTGGCCCCGCACACCGGTGGCCGAACGGGCCGCCCTGCTGCGGCGGGTGGCGGATCTGCTGCAGCGGGACCGGGAGGAGCTCGGGCTGCTGGAGAGCCGCGACGCCGGAAAGACACTGGAGGAGGGGCGCGTCGACGTCGACTGTGTCACCGACGCCTTCCGCTACTTCGCCGACCTGGTGATGAACGAGAGCGGCGGACGCGTCGTCGACGCCGGCTCGGACGAGATCCACAGTGTCGTGGTGCATGAACCGGTTGGCGTCTGTGCGCTGATCACGCCGTGGAACTATCCACTTCTGCAGGCGAGTTGGAAGATTGCCCCGGCCCTGGCCGCGGGCAATACTTTTGTGGTCAAGCCGAGCGAGATCACCCCGCTGACCACCGTCGCGCTCATCCGCCTCCTCGCCGAAGCCGGTCTCCCGGCCGGCGTCGCCAACATCGTGACCGGCGCGGGCGACCCCGTCGGAGCGCGGCTCGCCGAGCACCCCGACGTCGATCTGATCTCCTTCACCGGCGGACTGACCAGCGGTACGAAGGTGATGCGCGCCGCCGCCGACAGCGTCAAGAAGGTCGCTCTCGAACTCGGCGGCAAGAACCCGAACGTCGTCTTCGCCGACGCCTGCGAGAGCGACGAAGGCTTCGACACCGCCGTCGACCAGGCGCTCAACGCCGCCTTCATCCACAGCGGCCAGGTCTGCTCCGCCGGATCCCGGCTCATCGTCGAGGAGTCGCTGCGCGAGCGCTTCGTCGCCGAACTCGCCCGCCGCGCGGAGAAGATCAGGCTCGGCCGAGGCACCGACGACGGGGTCGAGTGCGGCCCGCTCGTATCGCCTCAGCAGCTCGCCAAGACCGAGGAGTACGTCGCCTCCGCGCTCGCGGAAGGCGCCGTGCTGCGGGCCGGCGGGCAACGGCCGCACACGGAGGGCTACTTCTACCGGCCCACCGTCCTCGACCGGTGCCACCGCGAGATGCGCGTCGTGCGCGAGGAGGTCTTCGGGCCCGTCCTGACCGTCGAGACCTTCCGCACCGAGGACGAGGCCGTCGCCCTCGCCAACGACACCGAGTACGGGCTGGCCGGCGGGGTGTGGAGCAGCGACCCGGGCCGCGCCCGCCGCGTCGCCGGCCGGCTGCGCCACGGCACCGTCTGGATCAACGATTTCCACCCCTACCTCCCGCAGGCGGAGTGGGGCGGCTTCGGAAAGAGCGGCATCGGGCGCGAGCTCGGTCCTGCGGGCCTCGCCGAGTACCGCGAGTCCAAGCACATCTATCAGAACCTCGCCCCGCGCCCCGTGCGCTGGTTCGCGGGCTGAGCGGGAGAACGAACACCATGACCACGTACGACTACGTCGTGATCGGGGGCGGCACGGCCGGGTCGGTCATCGCCTCCCGGCTCACCGAGAACCCCGATGTCACCGTCGCCGTCATCGAGGGCGGCCCGAGCGACGTCGGCCGCGACGACGTCCTGACCCTGCGGCGCTGGATGGGCCTGCTGGGCGGCGAACTGGACTACGACTACCCCACGACCGAGCAGCCCCGCGGCAACTCCCACATCCGGCACAGCAGGGCCCGGGTGCTGGGCGGCTGTTCGTCCCACAACACCCTCATCGCCTTCAAGCCGTTGCCGTCCGACTGGGACGAATGGGAGAAGGCGGGTGCCGAGGGCTGGGGCGCCGTGCAGATGGAGGCGTACTTCGCCCGGCTGCGGAACAACATCGTGCCGGTCGACGAGGCGGACCGTAACGCCATCGCCCGCGACTTCGTGGACGCCGCACAAACCGCGCTCGCCGTCCCCCGTGTCGAGGGCTTCAACAAGAAGCCGTTCCACGAGGGCGTCGGCTTCTTCGACCTCGCGTACCACCCGGAGAACAACAAGCGCTCGTCCGCGTCCGTCGCGTATCTGCACCCGTTCCTGGACCGCCCGAACCTGCACATCGCGCTGGAGACCTGGGCGTACAGACTGGAACTCGACGGCACGCGTGCCACGGGCGTGCGGGTGCGGACCAAGGACGGCGAGGAGCAGCTCGTCACCGCGCGCCGCGAAGTCCTCGTCTGCGCGGGCGCTGTGGACACCCCGCGGCTGCTGATGCACTCCGGCATCGGGCCGCGCGCCGACCTGGAAGCCCTCGGCATCCCCGTCACTCACGATCTGCCGGGCGTCGGCGAGAACCTGCTGGACCACCCCGAGTCCGTGATCGTCTGGGAGACCCACGGGCCCATCCCGGAGAACTCGGCGATGGACAGCGACGCGGGTCTCTTCGTACGCCGGGACCCGGAGTCCAAGGGCCCCGACCTGATGTTCCACTTCTACCAAATCCCGTTCACCGACAACCCGGAGCGGCTCGGCTACCAGCGGCCCGCGCACGGGGTGTCGATGACGCCGAACATCCCCAAGCCGCGCAGCCGCGGCCGGCTGTATCTGACCAGCGCCGATCCCGAGGTCAAGCCCGCCCTGGACTTCCGTTACTTCACGGACGAGGACGACTACGACGGCCGCACCCTCGTGGACGGCATCCGGATCGCCCGCGAGATCGCCCGGTCGCAACCGCTGGCCGGCTGGCTGAAGCGCGAGGTCTGCCCGGGACCCGATGTCACCGGTGACGCGGAGCTGAGCGAGTACGCCCGCAAGGTCGCGCACACCGTGTACCACCCGGCCGGCACCTGTCGTATGGGCGCCGCCGACGACGAACAGGCCGTGGTGGATCCGGAGTTGAGGATCCGCGGGCTGGACGGCGTCCGGATCGCCGACGCGTCCGTGTTTCCGACCATGCCGGCCGTCAACCCCATGATCGGGGTGCTGATGGTCGGCGAAAAATGTGCCGAGCTCCTGGGAGGTCATGCCTGATGAGTACGCCGCCCGTCTTCTCCGTCAGCGGTCTGTGGAAGGTCTTCGGACCCAAGGGCGACCGGGTGCCCGGCTCCGGCCTGGCCGCACTGTCGCCCACCGAACTGCGCGAAAAAACCGGCTGCACCGCCGCCGTACGCGATGTCTCCTTCGACGTCCGCAAGGGCGAGGTCTTCGTCGTCATGGGCCTGTCCGGCTCCGGCAAGTCGACCCTCGTCCGCTGTCTGACCCGGCTCATCGAGCCGACGTCCGGCTCGGTCTCCATCGACGGCGAGGACGTCCTGTCGATGGACCGCGCCCGGCTGCGTGAACTGCGCCGCCACCGCGCCTCGATGGTCTTCCAGCACTTCGGCCTCCTGCCGCACCGCTCGGTGATCGACAACGTCGCGTACGGCCTGGAGATCCAGGGCATGGGGCGCGCCGAACGCCGGGCCAAGGCCGCCGAGGTCGTCGCCAAGGTCGGCCTCGAAGGCATGGAGGACCGCAGGCCGGCACAGCTCTCCGGTGGTCAGCAGCAGCGTGTCGGGCTCGCCAGGGCGCTCGCCGTCGACCCCGAAGTGCTGCTGTTCGACGAGCCGTTCAGCGCGCTCGACCCGCTGATCCGCCGCGACATGCAGGAGGAGGTCGTCCGGCTGCACCGCGAGGAGGGCCGCACGATGATCTTCATCACGCACGATCTGAGCGAGGCGCTCAAGCTCGGCGACCGCATCGCGTTGATGCGGGACGGCGAGATCGTGCAGCTCGGCACCCCGGAGGAGATCGTCGGCTCGCCCGCGGACGAGTACGTACGGGACTTCGTCCGCGACGTGCCGCGCGAGCAGGTCATGACGGTGCGCACCGCGATGCGTCCCGCGGACGCCGACGAGATCGAGGAGGGACCGGCCGTCGGACCCGACGCCACGGTCTTCGAGGCGATCGAGGCCGTCGCCCGCAGCGGCGCGGCCGTCCGCGTCATGCAGAACGGGCGCTGTCTGGGCGTCGTCGACCACGCGGGGCTGCTCGGTGTGGTCGCCGGGGTCCCCACCGGGAAGGCGGCGGCGTGATGCACCGTTCCGATACGGGCCGGTGGTGCCGATGACTGCCGTCACCACCACCGCCGAGCCGCCGGGCAACACGCTGTCCCGCGGGCTGCTGGGGCGCCCCGCCGTCCGCAGGTTCCTGCCGCTCGCCGTCGCCGTCGTGGTGCTCGTACCGCTCGGCATCGTCCTCGCGGGCGGCGGCAGCTGGCCCGCCTCACTGGCCGTCGACCTGTCCGGGCCGCTCGGCCGGGCCAGCGACTGGATCGTCGACAACCGGGACAGCCACCCGGTGTTCCTCTACTTCTTCGGGCACATCAGCAACGTCGTCGTGCTGTCCGTACGCGGCGTCTATCTGTTGCTGCTCGCCGTCGGCTGGGCGGGAGTCACCGCAGCCGCCGGGCTGATCGCCTGGCGCGTCGCCGGAATCCGGCTCGCCCTCACCGCCGTCGCGGCCTTCGCCGTCTGCGGACTGCTCGGCATGTGGGTGCCCACCATGCAGACCCTCGCCCTGATGGTGGTCGCGGTCGCCGCGTCCGTCGCCGTGGGCGCGCTGCTGGGGCTTGCCGCCGGGCTCTCGGACCGTACGCACCGGGCGCTGCGGCCCGTCCTCGACACCATGCAGGTGCTGCCCGCCTTCGCGTACCTGCTGCCCGTGGTGCTGGTGTTCGGCATCGGCGTGCCCGCGGCCGTGCTCGCGACGGTCGTGTACGCCGCCCCGCCGATGGCCCGGCTCACCGCGCTCGGTCTGCGCGGTGCCGACGCCGGCGTACTGGAAGCCTCCGCGTCGCTCGGCGCGACCGGTCGGCAGCGGCTGCTGACCGCCCGGCTTCCGCTGGCCCGCAAGGAACTGCTGCTCGGCGTCAACCAGTCGATCATGATGGCGCTCTCGATGGCCGTCATCGCGTCGGTCATCGGCGCCGGCGGTCTCGGTGACCGCGTCTACCAGGCACTGGCATCCGTCGACGTGGGTGCCGCGCTCGCCGCCGGTATCCCGATCGTGCTGCTCGCCGTGGTGCTCGACCGTACGACCTGTGCCGCCGGCGAACGGATCGGCGCCGCTCCCGACACCTCCGCGCTGCGCGGATGGCGCGGCTGGAGCGTGGCGGCGGCGGCCGTGGTCGCCGTGGCCGTGGCCGGACGGGTCGCCGGCCGGCTCACCTGGCCCGAGTCCTGGGGTGTAGGCATCGCCGAGCCGGTCAACCGCGCGGTCGACTGGATGACCGACCATCTCTACACGGGCGTACCGGTCGTCGGCGGCACCGCCGACTGGGCCGGGCGCTTCACCAGTTGGGTGCTCGACCCGCTGCGCGACGGGCTGCAGGCGCTGCCCTGGTGGGCGGTGCTGCTGCTGGTCGGCGTACTCGCCCTGCTGATCGGCACCTGGCGCACAGCCCTGACGGCCGTCCTCGCGATGGCCGCCATCGGCGTGCTCGGCGTGTGGGACTCGTCCCTCGACACGCTCTCCCAGGTGCTCGCCGCCGTCGCCGTCACCCTGGTGCTGGGCTTCGCCGTGGCGGTCGCCGCGGCTCGCAGCACCCGGGTGGAACGGCTGCTGCGGCCGGTGCTCGACGTGTTCCAGACCATGCCGCAGTTCGTCTATCTGATCCCGGTGGTGGCCCTGTTCGGCGTCGGCCGCGCGCCCGCGGTCGCTGCGGCCGTCGTCTACGCGCTGCCCGCCGTCATCCGCATCACCACCCAGGGGCTGCGCGGTGTCGACCCCGTGGCGATGGAGTCGTCGCGCTCCCTGGGGGCGACCGCCTGGCAGCAGCTGCGGCAGGTCCAACTGCCGCTCGCCCGCCCGGCGCTGCTGCTCGCCGTCAACCAGGGCGTCGTCCTGGTCCTTGCCGTCGTCATCATCGGCGGCCTGGTCGGCGGCGGAGCGCTCGGCTACGACGTGGTGTTCGGCCTCGCCCAGGGCGATCTGGCCACCGGACTCGTCGCGGGCGCCGCGATCGTGTGCCTCGGCCTGATGCTCGACCGGGTCACACAGCCGACCGAACGCCGCGCCGGAAAGGGGGCCTGACCATGGCCAGTCGTACCCGCTTCATGGCACTTGCCGCCGTGCTCGCCCTGACGGCCGTCACCGGCTGCGGCGCCGCCGACATGACCAAACAGGCCTCGCCGTACGCAGCCGCCCAGGGCGCGAAGACCGTCACGCTCTCCGTCCAGTCCTGGGTCGGCGCGCAGGCCAACGTCGCCGTCGCGCAGTACCTGCTGGAACACGAGCTGGGCTACCGCGTCGACACCGTCCAGGTCGACGAGGTGCCGGCCTGGGACGCGCTCAGCCAGGGCCGCGTGGACGCCATCCTGGAGGACTGGGGCCACCCGGAGCAGGAGGACCGGTACGTCAAGGACAAGGCGACGATCACACCCGGCGGACAGCTCGGGGTGACCGGCCACATCGGCTGGTTCGTCCCGACCTACTTCGCGAAGGCGCACCCCGACGTCACCGACTGGAGGAACCTCAACAAGTACGCCTCCCAGTTCCGTACCTCGGAGAGCGGCGGCAAGGGGCAGTTGCTGGACGGTTCACCGTCGTACGTCACCAATGACAAGGCCCTGGTGAAGAACCTGAAGCTGGGCTACCAGGTCGTCTTCTCCGGGTCCGAGGCGGCGCAGATCACCCAGATCAAGCAGTTCGCCAAGCAGAAGAAGCCCTTCCTCAGCTACTGGTACAAGCCGCAGTGGCTGTTCGAGAAGGTGCCGATGACGGAGGTGAAGCTGCCCGAGTACAAGGAGGGCTGTGACGCCGACCCCGAGAAGGTGGCCTGTGCCTATCCGCACACGCCACTGCAGAAGTTCCTGAACGCCAAGTTCGCCGCGAAGGGCGGCAAGGCGGCCGCCTTCCTGAAGAACTTCCGCTGGACCACCGATCAGCAGAACGACGTCGCGCTGATGATCGCGGAACAGAAGCTGTCGCCCCAGGAGGCGGCGGAGAAGTGGGTTGAGAAGAACGAGTCGACATGGCGGGCCTGGCTTCCGAAGAAGTAGCCGGCCGCTGACGGCGGGGCGGGTTCGCCACGGCGAGCCCGCCCCGCCGCGTTCTGTCACGTGTCTTCGTGGCCCGTGAGCGTCTCGGCGATCTCCCGCACCTTCTGCATCGCCCGTTGCTGCAGATACGGGCCGAAGGTGATCCGGGTCGCGCCCAGTCGCCCCAGCTCGGCGATGGACGGGCTGCCGGGGAGCGGCGCGACATTGATCGGGGCGTCGGTCTCCGCCCGCAGCAGCGGCAGTTGTTCCGGCGGGACCGCGAACGGATAGACGCAGTCGGCGCCGGCCGCCTTGTACAGCCGGATCCGTTCGATCGCCTCGGCCGGGTCCGCGACACCCCGCAGGAACGAGTCCACCCGGGCGTTGACGAACAGCCGCTCGCCCGCCTCGGCACGGACCTCGGCCAGCCAGTCGGCGTGCCGCCGTGGGTCCTTGAGGGTCCCGGTGGCCGAGTCGGAGTCCTCCAGATTGCAGCCGACCGCCCCCGTGTCGAGCAGCCGCGCCACGAGCTCCTTCGGCGGAAGTCCGTACCCGGCCTCGACGTCGGCGGAGACGGGGACATCCACCGAACGCGCGATACGGGTGACGGCGGCGAACATCTCGTCGGCGGGCGTCTGCCCGTCCTCATGGCCGAGGGAGGCCGCGACGCCCGCGCTCGGGGTCGCGAGCGCGGGGAATCCGGCCTCGGCGAAGACCCGGGCACTGGCCGCGTCCCACGGCCCGGGCAGGACGAGCGGATCGCCGGCCTGCCTGTCGTGATGGAGCGCGCGGAATTCCTGGACCGTCATGTCGGGACTCCTCAGTGGCGGAACTGGCCGGGGGTGTAGTGCCCGGGGACCGCCCGGCAGGCGACACCGAAGCGGTTCCAGGCGTTGATGACCGTGATCGCGGCGATCAGCTGCGCCAGCTCGGTCTCCTCGAACTCCTTCGCCGCCTTCGCGTACACCTCGTCCGGGACGAAGCCTTCGGTCAGGACCGTGACCGCCTCGGTCAGTTCGAGGGCCGCGATCTCCTTGGCCGTGTAGAAGTGCTGCGACTCCTCCCAGGCGCTGAGCTGGATGATCCGCTCGGCCGACTCGCCCGCGGCCAGTGCGTCCTTGGAGTGCATGTCGAGGCAGAGGGCGCAGCGGTTGAGCTGCGACGCGCGGATCTTGACGAGCTCGAGGATGACCGGATCGACGCCCTGCCGGGCTGCCGCGTCCAGCTTGACCATGGCCCTGTAGACATCGGGAGCGAGCTTCGCCCACAGGAGGCGGGGAGCGTGTTCGGGAAGGCGGTTCGATACCTCGTCGGTAGTCATGGCTACGAACCTATGCGGTTGGTGGCGCAGGAGTATGGTCCATTTCCATGACGGATTCCTGGTCCACTTTCGGCGCCGACCTGCATCTGGAACTGCGCGGTTCCGGCCTGCGCACGGGCCTGATGGACGCCCTGCGGGAGGCCGTGCGCAGCGGCCGGCTCACCCCGGGGACCCGGCTGCCATCCTCGCGCTCACTCGCCGCCGACCTGGGGGTCGCCCGCAACACGGTCGCCGACGCCTACGCCGAGCTGGTCGCCGAGGGATGGCTCACCGCGCAGCAGGGCTCGGGGACGAGGGTCGCCCAGCGGGCGGCGCCGCGCCGTCCCGCGGGACCGGCCCGGGCGAGACCGGCCGGCAGCCCGGCCCTGTACAACCTGCATTCCGGCACACCCGATCTGGCCTCCTTTCCCCGCGCGGAGTGGCTGAAGGCGGCGCGCCGTGCGCTCGCCTCCGCGCCGTACGACGCGTTCGGATACGGCGATCCGGGAGGCCGCGTCGAGCTGCGGACCGTGCTCGCCGACTATCTGGCGCGGGCACGCGGCGTGTACGCGGACCCCGGGCGGATCGTGGTCTGCTCGGGCTTCGTGCACGGGCTGATGCTGCTGGGCAGAGTGCTGCGCCGGCGGCGGGTGCACGAGGTGGCGGTCGAGTCGTACGGACTGGATGTGCACGGGGACCTGCTGCGGAATGCCGGGATGCGTACGCCCGCGATGTCCGTCGACGAACTGGGCGCCCGCACGGGGGAGCTGTGCGGGATGCGCTCCGCGGGCGCCGTGCTGCTCACCCCCGCGCACCAGTTCCCGACGGGGGTGCCGCTGCACCCGGAACGCCGTGCCGCCGCCGTCGACTGGGCGCGCGGCTCGGGCGGGGTGATCCTGGAGGACGACTACGACGGGGAGTTCCGCTACGACCGCCAGCCGGTGGGGGCGCTCCAGGGCCTGGATCCGGACCGCGTGGTGTATCTGGGCACCGCGAGCAAGTCCCTGGCGCCGGGGCTGCGGCTGGCCTGGATGGTGCTGCCCGACGACCTGGTGACGGAGGTTCTCCAGGAGATGGGTGCCGTCGACTGGGCGTGCAGTTCGCTGGACCAGCTGACCCTCGCGGAGTTCATCGCCTCGGGCGCGTACGACCGGCATGTGCGGGCGATGCGGCTGCGCTACCGGCGCCGGCGCGACCAGTTGGTGGCGGCGGTGGCCGAACGCGCGCCGGAGGTCCGGGTCAGCGGCATCGCGGCCGGGTTGCACGCCGTGCTCGAACTGCCGCCCGGCACCGAGCCGTCGGTGGTCCAGGCGGCGGGTCGGCAAGGGCTGAGGGTGCAGGGGCTGTCCTGGTTCCGCCATCCGGACGTGGCGGCGGGGAGGGACGCGCTGGTCGTGGGGTACGCGACGCCGCCGGACAGCGCCTGGGCGAACACGCTGGACGCGCTGTGCCGGGCGCTGCCGTGAGGGTGCTCGAGGACCGGGGGCGCCGTCGGGCCGGGCGCCTGGTGGCCGGGCCCCGGGCGCGCGCGTCCGGAAGGCTCCCGGACCGGGCCGGTCAGGCGTCCGGGCCCGGCCGGTCCGCCGGTTCGCCCGGGTCCGCGTCCTCGACGGCCGGTGGTTCGCCGAACCGCGCGAGAGCCAGCGCGCCCGCCACGGCCACCGCGAAGCCCAGGATCGCCAGCCACTGCAGGCCCTCGCGTGTGCTGTCGCCGAGCCACACCACACCCACCAGCGCCGGTCCGATCGTCTCGCCGATCACCATGCCGGCCGTGGCCGTCGTGACCGAGCCGCGCTGCAGCGCCGAGGTGAGCAGCAGGAACGCCGCCCCGCCGCCGACCAGCAGGGCGTACAGCGCGGGATTCGTCAGCACCTCGGGCAGGGCGACCGAGTCGATCAGACGGACCGCCACCTCGACCACACCGAAGCCCGTACCGGCGCCGAGGCCGAGCACCAGGGCGCGCGAGGAGTCGGGGAGACGACCCGCCAGGACGCCGACGAGCAGCACGACGACCGCGACACCGAGCATGGCCCAGCCGAGCGCGGCCGATCCGGCGCGGTCGCCCTCCGTACCCGAGGCGAGCCCCAGCATGGCGAGGCCCGCGACCACCACACCGACCGCGGTCCACTCGGTGCCGCTGAGCCGGACATGGAGCAGCCGGGCGGCGACCACGGCGGTGACCGCGAGACTCGCGGCGAGCGCCGCCCCCACCGCATAGATGGGGATGGAGCGCAGCGCCACGATCTGCAGCACGAAGCCCAGGCCGTCCAGTGCGAGGCCGGCGAGATAGCGCCACTGACGCAGGGCGCGCAGCAGCAGTGCCGGGTCGACGCCGGAGCCGGTGCCCGGCTCCGAGGCGCGGGCGGCGATGGCCTGGAGGACGGAGGCCGTGCCGAAGCAGACCGCTGAAGCGAGCGCGCAGATCATCCCAAAGAGCACAAAGCGACTGTAGAGGAGGAGGTTGGCGGACCCGTCGCGGCGGCCCGCGAGGCGGCAACTAGTCTGGATGATCACAGGTGCGAAGGTCGAAAACGTGAAGTGAACGGGGGCGGGCGGCTGATGGCGGCGGCGCGACGCAGGCTGAGGTCGAGCACGGTGGTGCTCGGTGGCATGGGGGTGCTCGCGGTGACGATCACCTCCTGCGGCTCGGATCCGGACAGGCGGTGCGTCGACCCGGTGACCCGGGAGAAGCTGCCCAGTTACGAGTGCGACGACAGCAGCGGCACCGGGCGCTACTACTACGGCGGCAGCAACAACTCCGGCAGGATCGAAGGCGGCAGCTTCGACAAGTCGGCCGTGGACCGCGGCGGCTTCGGCTGCTCCGGCTCCGGCGGCGGCTGAGCCCGAGTCCGCCGAGCCGCACCCAGGAAGGCCGCCCATGCAGCGCCACACCATCGCCCCCCGGCCCGGCTGGCAGGAGACCGTCGAGGAACAGGGCCTCGTCTATCCGCTGACCCGCCACCCGGACGGCTCCCTGCGCCCGTACTGGGACGAGAGCGCCTACTACGCGTTCTCCCTGCCCGAGATCGAGGGGCTGGAGGAGGTCGTCGAGGAGCTCCACGCCCTGTGCCTGGGCGCTGCCGCGCACATCGTCGAACAGGACCGCTTCGCCGACCTCGGCATCACCGACCCGGAACTCGTCGCGCGGATAGCCGAGTCCTGGCGCCGCCGGGACGAACTCCCCTCCGTCTACGGCCGGTTCGACCTGCGCTACGACGGCCACGGCCCGGCCACGATGCTGGAGTACAACGCCGACACCCCCACCTCACTGGTCGAGGCCGCGAGCGCCCAGTGGTTCTGGATGGAGGACCGCTTTCCCGGCGCCGACCAGTGGAACTCGCTCCACGAGCGACTCGTCGACGCCTGGAAGCGTCAGGCGCCCCTGCTCCCGCCCGGGCCCGTGCACTTCGTCCACTCCGACGGGGACGAGCTCGGCGAGGATCTGATGACCGTCGCCTATCTGCGCGAGACGGCGGAACAGGCCGGGCTCACCACCGAGGCGCTCTCGGTCGAGCAGATCGGCTGGGACCGGCTGTCGGGCCGCTTCGTCGACGACCGGCTGCGCTTCATACGCTCGTGCTTCAAGCTCTATCCCTGGGAGTGGCTGACCACCGACCGTTTCGGACCGCAGGTCCTGAAGACGCTCGACAACGGCGGCGGCACCGGCACCACCTGCTGGATCGAGCCCGCCTGGAAGATGCTGCTGTCCAACAAGGCGCTGCTCGCCGTCCTCTGGGAACTGCACCCCGGGCACCCGAATCTCCTGCCGGCCCATCTCGACGGCCCGCGCGAACTCGCGGACGAACGGGGCTATGTCGCCAAGCCGCTGCTCGGCCGCGAGGGCGCGGGCGTCACGGTCCACGAACCCGGTGATGCCCCTGTCGTACGGGAAGAGGCGTGCTGCTACCAGGAGTTGGCCCCGCTGCCTTCGTTCGACGGGAACCGGGTGGTGCTCGGCGCCTGGGTCGTCGAGGGTGAGGCAGCGGGGCTCGGCATCCGTGAGTCGTCAGGGCTGGTCACGGACGAGTACGCCCGCTTCCTGCCCCATGTGATCCTCTAGGCCCGTCCGGGCTGTCCTCAGTTGCCCAGTACGGCCCTGAGCTGGTCGAGGCCCCAGTCCAGGTCCTCCTTGCTGATCACCAGCGGCGGGGCGATGCGGATCGTCGAACCGTGGGTGTCCTTGACCAGCACCCCGCGGTCCATGAGCTTCTCGGAGACCTCCCGGCCCGTTCCATGGCTCGGCGCGATGTCGACACCGGCCCACAGCCCGCGTCCGCGGACGGTCTCCACCGCACCCGTGCCGGTCAACAGACCCAGCTCGTGGTGGAGGTGATCGCCCAGCTCGGTCGCGCGCTGCTGGTACTCGCCGGTGCGCAGCATCGCGATCACCTCCAGGGCCACCGCGCACGCCAGCGGGTTCCCGCCGAACGTCGAGCCGTGCTCCCCGGGGCGGAAGACTCCGAGCACCTCACGGGAGGAGACCACCGCCGACACCGGCACCACGCCGCCGCCGAGCGCCTTGCCGAGGACATACATGTCCGGCACCACGCCCTCGTGCTCACAGGCGAACGTCTTGCCGGTGCGCCCGAGGCCGGACTGGATCTCGTCCGCGATGAAGAGCACGTTCCGTTCGCGGGTGAGCCGGCGGACCCCCGCCAGATATCCGGGCGGCGGCACCAGCACGCCCGCCTCGCCCTGGATCGGCTCCATCAGCACGGCCACGGTGTTCTCCGTGACAGCCGCGTCCAGCGCGGTGAGATCGCCGTACGGAACGATCTCGAACCCCGGGGTGTACGGGCCGAAGTCCGCCCGCGCCTCGTGGTCGGTCGAGAAGCTGATGATCGTCGTCGTACGCCCGTGGAAGTTGTCCGCGGCGACAACGATCTTGGCCATGTTGTCCGGGACGCCCTTGACCCGGTAGCCCCACTTCCGGGCGGTCTTCACGGCGGTCTCCACCGCCTCCGCCCCGGTATTCATCGGGAGGACCATGTCCATGCCGCACAACTCCGAGAGCTGCGTACAGAAGTCGGCGAACCGGTCGTGATGGAAAGCGCGGGAGGTGAGGGTGACCCTCTCCAGCTGCGCCTTGGCGGCGTCGATCAACCGGCGGTTTCCGTGGCCGAAATTGAGCGCCGAGTACCCGGCGAGCATGTCGAGGTAGCGGCGCCCCTCGACATCGGTCATCCACGCGCCGTCCGCCGAGGCGACGACGAGAGGAAGCGGGTGGTAGTTGTGCGCGCTGTGCGCCTCTGCGGAGGCAATGGCACTCATCGATGCAGACACGGGATCTCCGTTCACGTAGAGACAATGCATCCGGCACGGGGCAGGGTGCGGGATCCTGCGGTCGGGGTGGGCCGAGGGCATTCGGGCAGCTGTCCGATAGGGCGTTCTTCCGCGGTCATCCGGGTGATGCCCCAGTTTCTATCGTCGCTCGCATGGTGGACAAGGAAACCTTGCTGAGGAATACGGGCATTAAAGTTGACGGTACGCACGGCGACTGGCGAGCGGGGAACTGACCCCGAGGAAGTCGTGCGCGCAGGAGCAGACGAGGTGCCGCCCGCCTGGGTACCCCGGCGACCCATCCCGTGTGGGTGCCGCCCGCCCCCTGCCACCGTCGGGGGATCCCCGAGTTGCACCCCGGGACACTCAGTGACCCCGGAGGAAACGATGACCCTGCCCCACCCCGCACTCTCCGCCGCCGACCCGGAACTCGCCGCGCTCGTCGGAGCGGAGGAGCAGCTCCAGGCCGAAACCCTCCGCCTCATCCCCAGCGAGAACTATGTCTCGCAGGCCGTCCTGGAAGCATCCGGCACGGTGCTCCAGAACAAGTACAGCGAGGGCTACGCGGGCCGCCGCTACTACGAGGGCCAGCAGAACATCGACCAGGTCGAGCGGCTCGCCGTCGCCCGCGCCAAGGACCTCTTCGGCGTCGAGCACGCCAATGTCCAGCCCTACTCCGGGTCCCCGGCCAACCTCGCCGTCTACCTCGCCTTCGCCGAGCCCGGCGACACGGTCATGGGCATGGCCCTGCCTATGGGCGGCCACCTCACCCATGGCTGGGGCGTCTCCGCGACCGGCAAGTGGTTCCGCGGCGTGCAGTACGGCGTACGCCAGGACACAGGCCTGATCGACTTCGACGAGGTGCGCGAACTCGCGCTGAAGGAACGCCCGAAGATCATTTTCTGTGGTGGGACCGCTCTTCCCCGCACGATCGACTTCGCTGCCTTCGCGGAGATCGCACGGGAGTCCGGCGCCGTCCTGGTCGCCGATGTCGCCCATATCGCCGGTCTGATCGCCGGCGGCGCGCACCCCTCGCCGGTACCGCACGCGGACGTGATCTCCACGACGACCCACAAGACCCTGCGCGGCCCGCGCGGCGCGATGCTGATGTCCCGCGAGCAGCACGCCAAAGCCATCGACAAGGCCGTCTTCCCCGGCCTCCAGGGCGGTCCGCACAACCAGACCACCGCCGCCATCGCCGTCGCCCTCCGCGAGGCGTCCCTGCCCTCCTTCCGCGACTACGCCCGGTCCGTCGTCGCCAACGCCAAGGCGCTCGCCGAGGCCCTGTCGGCGCACGGCTTCGACCTGGTCTCCGGCGGCACCGACAACCATCTGATCCTGATGGACCTCACCCCCAAGGACGTCCCCGGCAAGGTGGCCGCCAAGGCTCTCGACCGGGCCGGGATCGTCGTCAACTACAACACCGTGCCGTACGACCCGAGGAAGCCCTTCGACCCGTCCGGGATCCGCATCGGCACTCCCTCCCTCACCTCACGCGGACTCGGCACGGAACACATGGCCGCCGTGGCCGCCTGGATCGATCGCGGTGTGACCGCGGCCGGCAAGGGAGACGAGGACGCACTGGCCGCGATCCGCTCCGAGGTCGCCGAGCTGATGTCCGCGTACCCGGCGCCCGGACTGTCGCTCCAGCCCGCCGGCGGCCCCGGCCCGGGTACCGTCGCCTAACCGTCCAGCAGTTGCTGTCGTGGTCCGCTCTCCCGCGGGCTGTCGTGCCGTCGGAACGGCGGACGCGGGAGACGCGAGGCCATCGGCCGCAGCACCAGCGCCAGCACCGCGCCGCCGGCCGCACCCGGGATGGCCCACCACCAGCCGGTGCCGGCCCGGGAGGTCCCCGCGGCGGCCGGCGCCGGCCCGGACTGCTGTTTCGCCTCGCCCTGCTGCCCGTTCCGACCGGGCGGCGGGGCCTGGTCCTCCTCCCCGGCAGGCGGGTACTGGGCCGCCCCCGCCCCACCGGTCCTCCCGCCCATCAGGCCCAGCTTCTTGAACAGGGCCGTCAGCTCGGCCGGCTTCCGCGCCCGGTGCCAGGACCCCTGCTGGGTCTCCAGCTGCGTCGACGTGTGTATCCAGACGAAGCCTTCCCGGGCGCCCGGATAGACCCGGTCCACCCGCCACGGCTGCACATCGTGGACCATCCAGGTCACATTGATCTGCCGGGTCCCCACCGCCATGTCCAGCGACGGCGGCCGGTCCGTCCGCCCCTCGGCCGCGTCCTCACCGAGCAGATGCAGCAACGCGCCGTAGTCCGCGTCGGAGTAGTACAGCGCGGCGCTCTCGCCGCTCTCCGGAGAGATCACCAGCACGCTCGTCGGCCCTCCGGCCATCGTGCCCGGCGCGAAGACCCAGCTCAGCGCCACCACCATCGCCAAACCCGCAAGTCGTCGCAGCAGTCTCATGCTTCCCCCCAGCCGACGCCCGGTACGGCCCTTCCGCACCGCGTCACCTCTGGTACACCGCTCGACGCCTTCGGGTTCCCGTTCGCTTCCGGCCGGTTTCCGGGACCCCGGAAGCCCAGAAGCCCGGAAGCCCAGAAGCCCTGAGCGGGAGCCCGGCACGCGCACCGGGCAGAGCGTCACGAGTCCGTGCCGGTCGACTCCGCGATCTCCATCGCGCGCCGCAGCGACTCCACACCCTCCAGCCGCAGCGTCGTCCCCTTGTCCGCCGTCATCCACAGCAGGGTCGGCCCCGCCGTCCGCTCGGCCTTCGTCCACGCATCGCCCCGCGCGTCGGTCATCCCGAACCGCAGCAGATGCGGCTCCTCGAACCACAGTCCCGTCCCGCTGGTCAGCGTCACCCACTGGGGCATCAGCCGGGCCTGCTTGGCGTATCCGAGGTCCAGCGCCGCCAGGAACTGGTCCAGCCGGACCGTCCGCCCGCGCTCCTTCCAGCACAGGCTCACCACGGAGCGGCCCACCGGGCCGACCGTGACCGAGACCGCGTCCGGGGCGCCGAGACCGGCCGGCACCCGTGCGCGGAACCCCGCGCGCCGCTCCGCCTCGGCCCGCGGAACCGGGTCGGCGCACCAGGGCGGCTGTGCGCCGGCGCGGGGCGGCGCGGACGGGTCGTAGTGCACCTCGACCCCGCCGAAGCCGAACCAGTCCGCGACCGCAGCCCGCACGGGAGGCGTCAGCACCAGCACCACCAGCACGCCGGACAGGGCCACGGTCAGAGCCCGCCATCGCCTGCGCACCCAGCGGCGCAGCCGCTCCACACGTCCCGGAGGCGCGGGCGGGGGCACCGCGTCGGCGAGGAGCCGGGCCAGCACCCGCTCCGCCATGGTCTCGCCGTCCACGTCCGGGACCCTGATGCGGCGCCCCAGCCCGCGCAGCTCATCGGCCAGCGCCGCACGCTCGTCCTTCGGACCCCCCGGCGCACCGGGCCGCTCCGGCTCACTCATGCTCCTCACCTCCTTTCCCTCCTATGAGCTGCCCCAGCTTCGTCAGCGCGCGGCTCAGCCGAGACTTCACCGTCCCCCGCGGCCAGCCCAGCGCCTGCGCTGTCTCCGCCTCGTCCATCTCCAGCAGATAGCGGCAGGCCACGACCTGTCGCTGCGCCACGCTCAGCTCGTCCAGCGCCGCGAGCAGCCGGGTGCGCCGCTCGTCCGCCACCGCCGCCACCGCCGGATCCGCCGAATCCGGTATCAGCGGCTCGGAGCCGAGCAGCAGCGCCTCCCGCCCCACCAGCGCCCGCAGCCGGCCGGCCGAGCGCACTGTGTTCCTCGTCTCATTGACCACGATCCGCAGCAGCCACGGGCGGAAGGCGGCGCCTTCCCGGAAGCGCCCCAGCGCCTGATACGCCTTGAGGAAGGCGCTCTGCACCACGTCCTCGGCGTCCGGACCGGCCCCGAACGCGACCGCGGCCCTCAGCGCGACAGCCGTATGGGCGCGGACCAGCTCCGCGTACGCCTCCGGCTCTCCGGCGCGCACCCGGGCGATCACCGCACGTTCGTCCTCGACGCTGCGGCCCCCCTCCGGACCCGCTGTCCAGGCCCCCTCCCGCGTCCTCACACCTTTCCTACACCGGCGGCCGGAGATCGGTTCCGCACCTGAGAGAATGATGAACATGGCCTCAGACCGACCTCGCGCCCTCTCCGGCATCCAGCCCACCGCAGGTTCGTTCCACCTCGGGAACTACCTGGGAGCAATCCGCCAGTACGTGGCGCTGCAGGAGACCCACGACGCGTTCTACATGGTCGTCGACCTGCACGCGATCACCATGCCGCAGGACCCGGCAGAGCTGCGGGCGAACACCCGCCTCGCCGCGGCCCAGCTGCTCGCCGCCGGTCTCGACCCCGAGCGCTGCACGCTCTTCATCCAGAGCCATGTCCCCGAGCACGCGCAGCTCGGCTGGATCATGAACTGCATCACCGGCTTCGGTGAGGCCTCCCGGATGACGCAGTTCAAGGACAAGTCGGCCAAGCAGGGCAGCGACCGCGCCACCGTCGGCCTTTTCACGTACCCGATACTGCAGGTCGCGGACATCCTGCTGTACCAGGCGAACGCCGTCCCGGTCGGCGAGGACCAGCGCCAGCACATCGAGCTCACCCGTGACCTCGCCGAGCGTTTCAACTCGCGCTTCGGCCCGACCTTCACCGTCCCGGCGCCGCACATCGTCAAGGAGGTCGCGAAGATCTACGACCTCCAGGACCCGTCGATCAAGATGAGCAAGTCGGCGTCCACGCCCAAGGGCCTGATCAATCTGCTCGACGAGCCGAAGGCGACCGCGAAGAAGGTCAAGAGCGCGGTCACGGACACCGACACGGTGATCCGTTTCGACCCGGTGGAGAAGCCGGGCGTCTCCAATCTCCTCACCATCCACTCCACGCTCTCCGGCAGGACCATCGCCGAGCTGGAGACGGAGTACGAGGGCAAGATGTACGGCGCGCTCAAGACGGACCTCGCCGACATCATGGTGGATTTCGTCACACCGTTCCGCACCCGTACGCAGGAATACCTGGACGACCCGGAGACGCTGGACTCGATCCTGGCCAAGGGCGCGGAGAAGGCCAGGGCCGTGGCCGCGGAGACCCTGGCGGCCACCTTCGACAGGGTGGGATTCCTCCCCGCGAAGCACTGAAACAGGCCGGGGAACCGGCGCGCGGGACCCCGTCCCGGGCCGAGTGTGTCCAACGACTCTGGCCACAGACGCGGTGCAGCCGCCACACTGGCGG
This sequence comes from uncultured Actinomycetota bacterium, assembly GCA_963836215.1. GTDB lineage: Bacteria > Actinomycetota > Actinomycetes > Streptomycetales > Streptomycetaceae > Streptomyces. The sequence goes on along the minus strand of CAWIIU010000004.1, from coordinate 238,696 downwards.
CTGCACGCAAAAACGACAGACAAAGACGACAACGGAGGAGAACGACGTGGGGACCGTAACGCTCGGCGTTTCGATCGCGGTCCCGGAGCCCTACGGCAGCCTGCTCCAGGAGCAGCGCGCGGGCTTCGGTGATCCCGCCGCGCACGGCATCCCCACGCACGTCACCCTTCTCCCGCCCACCGAGGCCGACACCGCGGCACTCCCCGCGGTCGAGGCGCATCTGACGGAGCTCGCGAGGAGCTGCCGCCCGTTCCCGATGCGCCTGTCCGGCACGGGCACGTTCCGCCCGCTCTCCCCGGTGGTCTTCATCAATGTCGTCGAGGGCGGCGCGGCCTGCTCCTGGCTCCAGAAGCGGGTACGGGACGCCTCCGGGCCGCTGGTGCGTGAGCTCCAGTTCTCGTACCACCCGCACGTGACCGTGGCGCACGGCATCGCCGAGGAGGCGATGGACCGGGCGTACGAGGAGCTGGCGGACTTCGAGGCGGCCTGGACCTGTGCGTCCTTCGCGCTGTACGAGCAGGGCGCGGACGGCATCTGGCGCAAGCTCCACGAGTACGTCTTCGGCGGCGGAATCGCGGGCGTGCCCGCGCAGAGCACGCCGGTGGACGCCGCCGCCCCCTCCGCAGCCACGCCCTGACCCGCAGCGCCCGGCACCCTCACAGGGACAGCCGGCGGAACAGCCGCCGCGGCACATGCCGCAGTGCCGACATGACCACCCGCAGCGCTCCGGGCACCCACACCACCTCCGACCTGCGCCGCAGGCCCAGCTCCACGGCCGCCGCGACGGCCTCGGGCGTGGTGGCGAGCGGTGCCTCGGGCAGTCCGGCCGTCATCCGGGTCCGGACGAATCCGGGACGGACGACCATCACATGCACCCCCGTCCCGTGCAGCGCGTCCCCGAGCCCCTGTGCGAACGCGTCCAGGCCGGCCTTGCTGGAGCCGTAGATGAAGTTGGTGCGACGGGCGCGTTCGCCCGCGACCGACGAGAGCACCACGAGGGAGCCGTGGCCCTGGTTCTGCAGCGCGGCCGCACACACCAGGCCGGCCGAGACGGCGCCCGTGTAGTTGGTCTGCGCGACGCGGACCGCGGCCGGCGGGTCGCCCTCGTCGTTCGCCTGGTCGCCGAGGAGGCCGAAGGCGAGCAGCACCATGTCGATGTCGCCCTCCGCGAAGACCTTGCCCAGCACCTGGTCGTGGTGGACGGGATCCAGCGCGTCGAAGGCCACGGTGCGGACATCCGCGCCGAGTTTGCGCAGTCCGTTCGCCGAGGATTCGAGCTCCGGGGACGGACGGCCCGCCAGCCAGACGGTGCGGGTGCGGCGGGCGATCAGCCGGCGGGCGACGGCGAGGCCGATCTCGGACGTACCGCCGAGGACGAGCAGGGACTGCGGGGTGCCGAAGGCGTCCTTCATGAGCAGTGCTCCTTCAGAGGGTGAGACGGCGGGACAGGTCGGATGTGAAGACCCCGCGGGGGTCCAGCCGGGCCCGCAGGGAGCGGAACTCGGACAGCCGGGGGTACATGGCGGCGAGCAGTTCCGGCCGCAGCCGGGAGTCCTTGGCGAGATACACCCGGCCCCGGGCCGCGGCGACCTCCTCGTCGAGGCCGTCCAGGAACGGGCCGAGGCCGGGCAGGCCCGCCGGGATGTCCAGCGCCAGCGTCCAGCCCGGAATCGGGAACGACAGCCAGCCCGGATCGCCTTCGCCGAAGCGTTTGAGCACGGCGAGGAACGAGGGGCAGCCCTGCCGCGCGATGCGCCGCACGATCCGGCGCAGCGCCTCCTCCTGCCCGTGGCCGACGACGAACTGGTACTGCACGAAGCCGTCACGGCCGTAGATCCGGTTCCAGTGCGGTACGCCGTCCAGCGGGTGGAAGAACGTGGAGATCCGCTGCAGCTCACCCATGCGGTACCGGGGTGCCCTGCGGTACCAGAGCTCGTTGAAGAGGCCCACGGTGGCGCGGGTGAGCAGGCCGCGGGGTACGAAGCCGGGGGCGGGAGGCAGTTGCCCGGGGCGGAAGGCGAGCGGTGCGCGCCGTGCACGCGCGGGCAGCGCGTCCAGGGGCGCGTGCTCGCCGCGGGTGAGCACGGACCGTCCCAGTGCCCGTCCGCGCGCGAGCAGGTCGATCCAGGCGACCGAGTACCGGTAGCGGTGGTCGCTCGCGGTGAGCCGCGCCATCAAGTCGTCCAGATCGGTGGCCCGTTCGGTGTCGACGGACATCAGCGAGGTCTCGACGCGGTGCAGTCGGACGGTCGCCGAGAGGATGACGCCCGTCAGGCCCATGCCGCCCGTCGTCGCGTCGAAGAGCTCGGTGCCGGGCAGGACGGTACGGATCTCGCCGTCGGCCGTCAGCAGTTCCAGCGCGCGCACATGGCGCGAGAAGGAGCCGCAGACATGGTGGTTCTTGCCGTGGATGTCGGCGCCGATCGCGCCTCCGACGGTGACCTGACGGGTCCCCGGCGTCACCGGCACGAACCAGCCCAGCGGCAGCAGCACCTCCATCAGTCGGTGCAGGCTCACCCCCGCGTCGCACGAGACGACGCCCCTGTCGGCGTCCACGACGTGGATACGGTCCAGCGCGGTCATGTCGAGCACCGAGCCGCCCGCGTTCTGCGCCGCGTCGCCGTACGCCCTGCCGAGCCCGCGGGCGATCCCGCCGCGCGCGCCCCAGTGCCGTACGGCCGCGGCCGCCTCCTCGGCCGTACGGGGGCGCAGCAGCCGCGCGGTCGTGGGGGCCGTACGCCCCCAGCCGGTGAAGGACACGAACGAGTCCTCGGCGGCGGCGGGGTCGGTACGGATGTCGGCAGTCATAACCGTGACCGTATAGCCGTAAATGACCGGTTTTACGCAGTACCTAACGGACGCGCCGAAATGGGTGATTAAACGAGTGTCATTCAAGATGAGCGTGAAACCGGGCCGTTCGCCGAGAAGAGTCCCCTTCGGCTGAGGAGAGCTGACGAGAAGGGGCGGCGAATGAGGCATCTCGACTGTGCGGCCGCCGACCGGCGGCTGCTGGCGGCGATGCGTGAGTGGGCGGGGCTGCCGGGCATCGGCGCGGCCGCTCGCACTCTCTCCCTCGTCGGTGAGCATGCCGCGCTCTGGCTCGCCGCCGGCCTCACCGGCGCGGCCGCCGACCCGCCCCGGCGCCGGGTCTGGCTACGCGCCACCGCACTCGTGGGCGGGGCGCATCTGGCCAGCGTGGGCGTCAAACGGGTGGTACGCCGCCCCCGGCCCGACGCCCCCCTAGTCCCCACCGCGAGCTGCCACTCCTTCCCCAGTTCACACGCCACATCGGCCGCCGCCGCTGCCGTCGCCTTCGGCGCGCTGCTCCCCGCCGGCGCCCTGCTCGCGCCGCCGCTGGCCGCCGCGATGTGTGTCTCCCGTCTGATCGTGGGGGTCCATTACCCGTCGGACATCGTCGCGGGAGCCGCGCTCGGCGGCCTGACCGCACGCCTCGGCACCCACTGGATGACGACGGGGTGCGGGCGCGATGTCTGAGCCCGGCGCGCTGCTGCGAGAGAGCGAACGGACCTCGTCGTCCCGGGTCGCGAGCCTGCCGGCCGGCCTGCTCAGGACCGCCCGCCCCCGGCAGTGGATCAAGAACGTCCTGGTGGTGGCCGCGCCGGCCGCCGCCGGTGAGCTCTTCTCTCTGCACGCCGCGGTCCAACTGGTCCTTGTCTTCACCCTCTTCACCGCCGCCGCGACAGCCGTCTACCTGGTCAACGACGCCCGCGACGCCGAGGCCGACCGGGCCCACCCGGTGAAGTGCCACCGTCCTGTGGCCGCCGGGCAGGTGCCCGCGGCCGTCGCGTACGCCGTGGGCGGGGTGCTCGCCTGCGCGGCGGTCGCCGGGGCGGCGCTCCTGTGCAACCCCATGACCGCAGCCGTGCTGGCCGCGTATCTGTCGATGCAACTCGCCTACTGTCTCTGGCTCAAGCATGTCCTCGTCGTCGACCTTGCCGTCGTCACCACCGGATTCCTGATGCGCGCGATGATCGGCGGCGTCGCGCTCGGCATCCCGCTCTCGCGCTGGTTCCTGATCACCACCGGGTTCGGTGCGCTGTTCGTGGTGGCGGCGAAGCGCTACTCCGAAGCGGTACAGCTGGCGGACAGCAAAGGCGCGACCCGGGCCCTCCTCGCCGAGTACACGACGGGCTATCTGCGCTTCGTCTGGCAACTGGCGGCGGGAGTCGCCGTACTCGGCTACTGCCTGTGGGCCCTGGAGAGCGGCGGCGTGGCCGCCCAGGCGCTGCTGCCCTGGCGCCAGCTGTCCGTGATCGCCTTCATCCTCGCGGTGCTGCGGTACGCGGTCTTCGCCGACCGCGGCACGGCCGGCGCCCCCGAGGACGTGGTGCTGCGCGACCGGGCGCTCGCCGTGATCGGGCTGGTGTGGGCCGCCATGTACGGACTGGCGGTCGCCGACCTGTGAGGCGCGTCCCCTGGTCGGAGGCGGCCTCGTTCGTGCTGGTCGGAGGGTGCGCGTACATCGCGGACCTGGCCCTGTTCACGCTGCTGCGCGGACCGCAGGGCTGGGATCCGCTGTCCGCCAAGGCCCTCTCGTTCCTCGCCGGGTGCACGGTCGCCTACCTCGGCAACGCGCTCGGGACCTACCGGCGCCGGCGGGTGGCACTGCGGGAGTACGCCGTCTTCTTCGGGGTCAATCTCGCCGGCGCGGCCGTGCAACTCCTCTGTCTGCTCGTCTCGCATCACGTTCTCGGGTTCACATCGGCGCGTGCGGACACCATCTCCGGGCTCGGTGTCGGTATGGTCCTCGCCACCTGCCTGCGATTCTGGGGGACCCGGACGCTGGTGTTCCGTGCGGAGGGTACGCGTACGACATGGACTGGCTGACCAAGCTCCCCGTCGTCGGACCCCTGGTGGCCCGGCTGATGCGGACGCACGCCTGGCGTTCGTACGAGACGCTCGACCGGGTGCACTGGACACGGCTTGCCGCCGCGATCACCTTCATCAGTTTCATCGCGCTCTTCCCGCTGATCACGGTCGCCGCGGCGATCGGGGCGGCCCTGCTGAGCAATGAACAGCTGGGCAAGCTCGAGGACAAACTCAGCGACCAGGTACCCGGCATCTCCGACCAGCTCGACATCAACTCGCTGGTCGCCAACGCGGGCACGGTCGGTCTCGTCGCGGGCGGGTTGCTGCTGGTCACCGGTATCGGCTGGGTCGGCTCGCTGAGGGAGTGCCTGCGGGCCGTGTGGGGCGTGGACGACGAGGGCGAGGAGAACCTCGTCGTACGCAAGCTCAAGGACGCGGGCATCCTGCTCGGCCTCGGGGCGACCGCCCTCGCCTCGGTCGCCGCGTCCGCACTCGGGTCCACCACCGTCGGCTGGACCGCCGACCGGATCGGCCTCGACGAAGGCGGCGCCGAGGGCGTCGTGCTGCAGGTCGCGGCCGTCGCGATCGCGGTCGTGGCCGACTTCCTGCTGCTGCTCTACATGCTCACGCTGCTGCCCGGCGCGAAGCCGCCTCGCCGTCGCCTGGTGGTGGCCTGCCTGATCGGCGCGGTCGGCTTCGAACTGCTGAAGCTGCTGCTCAGCGGCTACATCCAGGGTGTTGCGTCGAGGAGCATGTACGGGGCCTTCGGGGTCCCGATCGCCCTGCTGCTGTGGATCAACTTCAGTGCGAAGCTGCTGCTGTTCTGCGCGGCCTGGACGGCGACTCCGAGCAAGGAGGAGTCACCGTCCCCGGACAGCGTGGCCGCTACCGGCGGCGCAGCGGCCAGCGCCGGTTGACCACGAACACGCCCGCCGCCAGCACGGCGAGCAGCCCGCCGACCACGCCGAGCGCGATGCCGACACCGCCGGAACTCGTGTCGGCTGCGACCGTCTTCGCCGGAGAGCCGTTCTTGGCGGGCTCGATCTGCGGGTCCTGCGGGGCCGCGGACCGCGGGGCGACCAGTTCGCCGACGGGCCGGACCCGTCCGGCCGCCGCGAAGCCCCAGTCGAGCAGCCGTCCCGCTTCCTTGTAGACGGCCTGGCTCTCCTCGGAGTCCGGGTTCATGACGGTGACGAGCAGGACCTTGCCGTCCCGCTCGGCGACACCGGTGAAGGTCGCGCCCGCGTGCGTGGTGTTGCCGTTCTTGACGCCGGCGATGCCCTTGTACGGGGTGACGCCGGAGTCGCCGGTGAGCAGCCGGTTGGTGTTCTGGATCTCGAAGTACTCGCGCTTGCTGTTCTTGACCCCGCCGGGGAACTTGGCGCTGACCGTCGAGCAGTACTCGCGGAAGTCCTTCTTCTGCATGCCACTGCGTGCGATCAGCGTGAGGTCGTACGCGGACGAGACCTGGCCGTCGGCGTCGTAGCCGTCGGGGGAGACGACATGGGTGTCGAGCGCCTGCAGTTCCTCGGCGTGCGCCTGCATGTCCTTGACGGTCCGGGGGACGCCGCCGTTCATCTCGGACAGCACGTGGACCGCGTCGTTGCCCGACCGCAGGAAGACGCCGAGCCACAGGTCGTGGACCGTGTAGGCGTGCTCCTCCTTGACGCCGACGAGGCTGCTGCCCTCGCCGACGCCCGCGAGCTCGGCCTGCGTCACCTTGTGCGCCTCGTTCTTGGGCAGCTTGGGCAGCACGGTGTCGGCGAACAGCATCTTGAGGGTGGAGGCCGGGGGGAGCCGCCAGTGGGCGTTGTGCGAGGCCAGCACCTCACCGCTCTCCGCGTCCGCGACGATCCACGACCTGCCGGTCACTTCCTTGGGCAGCAAGGGCGCGCCGGGGCCGAGGCTGACCTGGGTGCCCGCCTTGCCGAGCTGGGCGCCGCCGACCGTCGACATGGCGGCGGGCGGATTCGGCTGCTTCTTGTCCGCCTTGCCGTCAGCGGTATCCGCAGTCGCGGGCGCGACGAAGAATGCGGGCAGCAATGAGGCGGCGGCGACCGTCAGCACGGTCTTCTTCAGAGCAGACACAGACGAGAACGTACAGCGAGGCGCGGCAAATATGGTTATCGGCTCAGTGGCGCGCCGGTGAAGCCACCGGGACGGCCCACCCCGAAGGACCCGGTCGGGGGAGGGCCGCGATACTGGGGGCATGAAGCTCAACCGCTCCGCATCCTGGTTCCTGCTCGCCTTCGGGGTGTGGAGCTGGTTCATCTGGGTCACTTTCGTCAAGAACCTGTGGCAGGACGGCAGCGGGCTCGCTTTCGACGACGCGGGTGACCCGACCGGCTACTTCTGGGTCCATCTGCTGCTCGCCATTACGTCTCTGCTTCTGGGGACGGTCGTCGGAGTGATCGGGTTGCGTGCCGTTCGCGCATTGCGGCGCGGGACACGCGAGGGACAGGAGAGCCGTCCATGCTCGTGATCGTCCTGCTCGTGGTCGCCGCGGTGCTCGCCGTGCTCGCGGCAGGGCACTGGTACGTGTGGCGCAGGCTGGTCCGCGACACGACCGCGGCACCCGGGCGGGTGCGTCGGATCGGCACCGTGGCCGTGTGGGTGCTGCCGCTGCTGACGGTGGGCGCGCTGGTCTCGGGCCGCGCGGGCGCACCGATGTGGCTGGAGCGCGTCCTGGCATGGCCGGGCTACATGTGGCTCGCGGTGCTGATGTACCTGGTGATGGCGCTGGCCGTGGGCGAGGTCGTCCGGGCGGTCTGGCTGCGGGTGGGCAGGCGCGACGCCGAACCGGAGGGCTTGCCGGTCGTGGCGGCCGTGCCCGCGGGCGCGAGCCTCACCACGGGGAGCGCCGCATCGATGGATCAGGGGCCTTCGACCGGCGACGACGCCGGGCGCGGGACCCCCGTCACCGGACGGGGCATGCCCCGTCGGCTGTTCGTCTCGCGGGTCGTCGGTGGCGCCGCGGCCGCGGCCGCGCTCGGGACCGTCGGGTACGGCACGTACGGCGTCCTGCGGGGTCCCCGCATCAAGCGGGTGACCGTGCCGCTGGCCAAGCTCCCGCGCGCAGCGCACGCGTTCAGGATCGCCGTCGTCAGCGACATCCACCTCGGCCCCGTTCTCGGACGCGCCCACACCCAGCGGATCGTCGACACCATCAACCGCACCCGGCCGGACCTCGTCGCCGTCGTCGGCGACCTCGTCGACGGCAGCGTGGCCGACCTCGGGTCTGCCGCAGAGCCGCTGGCGCAGCTGGAGTCTCGGCACGGCTCCTTCTTCGTGACCGGCAATCACGAGTACTTCTCCGGCGCCGACGAGTGGGTCGCCCATGTCCGCGAACTCGGGCTCAGACCCCTGGAGAACGAGCGCGTCGAGATCAACGGCTTCGACCTCGCCGGGGTCAACGACGTGGCGGGGGAGAGCGAGGGCGACGGCCCCGACTTCGCGAAGGCGCTCGGCGACCGGGACCGTACCCGCGCCTCCGTCCTGCTCGCGCATCAGCCCGTCGTCATCCACGACGCCGTCGACCAGGGCGTCGACCTCCAGCTCTCCGGCCACACGCACGGCGGTCAGCTGTGGCCGGGCAACTACATCGCCGAGCTGGCAAACCCGACGGTCGCCGGGCTCGAGCGCTACGGCGACACCCAGTTGTACGTGACCCGGGGCGCGGGCGCCTGGGGCCCGCCGGTGAGGGTGGGAGCCGAATCCGACATCACCGTCGTCGAACTGGCCTCACGCCAGGCGTAGGGCTACTTCTTGCGGGAGGCGACCGTCTCCGCCATGCCCGGCAGGAAGTCGGTGAACAGCTCGTGCACGTCGCGTACGAGCGGGCGCAGGACACGGAAGCGGGCGAGCGCGACACCACGGCTGGTCAGCCGGGCTCCGCGTTCCGCCAGGCGCTTGCTGCGCTCCCGGTCCTCCGAGCGGTCGAAGACCCAGTACAGGACGAGTCCCATCTGGGACAGCCACATCAACTCGGGCAGGATGTCGGCCAGTTCCTCCGCCACCTTGGCCTTGGAGCCGGCGAGCACCTCGCGGTGGACCGAGATGGCCGCCTCGCGGGCGTGCTCCGACTCGGGGGAGAAGGGGCTGAGCGGACTCTCCGGGTCGGCCGCGTTCTTGAAGAACTGCGCCGCGAACTCGTGGTACGGCGCCGCGATCTCCAGCCACACCTTCAGCACCCCGGCGAGCCGGGCCTCCAGATCGGTCTCCGCGTCCAGCACGGGCCGGACCGCCGCCTGGTGCTCGGCGGCGATCCGGTCGTAGAAGCCCTGGACGAGGTGCTCCTTGGAGGAGAAGTAGTAGTACGCGTTGCCTACCGAGACCCCGGCCTCCTTGGCGATGGCCCGCATGGTCGTCTTGTCGTAACCGCGCTCCTGGAAGAGCCGGAGCGCGGTCTCGAGGATGAGCGTGCGGGTCTGCTCGCTCTTGGGGGCCTTCACTTCAGTCACGGTGTCCGAGCCTAGCCGGGCACGGAGCACCGGTCGGCGCAGGGCGCTTCGACGGGCATCCCCGGCCGGGTCGTCTCGCGGTACTTGGCCGCCGCGAGCATCGTGACGCGGATGAACGGCGCCCCCGCAGGGGTGGCGAGCCAGTGGGCCTTCGGCCGGTACTCGGCCAGCGCCCACAGGCAGACGATCCAGGCCGCGGCCCCGGTGAAGATCTGTCCCTTGTCGCCGATGACGGTGATCTCGCGGAGGGTGTGCTGATGGTCGAGGCGCGGACAGCGGCGCCTGGCCTCGTGCGACCCCGCGGGCACCAGCTCCAGCGGCACGAGCTGACGCTGGCGCTGGAGCCAGTGCCGCAGATGGACACAGAGCGGGCACTGGGCGTCGTACAGGACGGTCAGCCTGCGCACCGGGACTCCCATGGGACTCACGCTCCGGCGGGACCGGCGGCGGGCGCTGCCCACGGACCCTTGTCGCCCTGCCCGGTCCACCCCTGCGGGGGCACCGGCGGCACCTGCTCGCGCTCCATCATCCCGCGCCGGCGGATCTTGTTGAGGACGTAGACGTTGCCGAGGTGCATCACCCCGAGGACGAGCAGCACGACGCCGAGCTTGACCGAGAGGGCCTCGAAGAGCCCGCGCGCGTCCTCGACGGCCTCGGCCGCCTTGAGGTAGAGGGCGACGAACCCGAGGTTCACCAGGTAGAAGCCGACCACCAACAGGTGGTTCACGGCATCGGCGAGCTTCTCGTCCCCCTGCAGGACGCTGGCGATGAAGATCCGTCCGTTGCGGCTCAGAGTCCGCGCCACCCAGATGGTGAGCGCGACGCTGATCAGCAGGTAGACGACGTATGCGACGACAGTGAGGTCCATCCCCCACCCTCCCTTGAACGTGTTCAAAAGCTGGTGTCATGGACTGTAGACCTTGTTTTGAACATGTTCAAGCCGGCTGACTGCCGTACCTGGCAGAGAGATCGGCGGCGGCCCTGGTCGAGGAGGCCGCCCGCGCGAGCCGGTCGCCGATGCGGCGCGGTGGAGGGTGCCCGCACCGGTTTCCCCAGGCGTCAGGTGTCCCCGAAGGGCGGCTGACTGCGACCCGCCGGGCGGGGCATCATCGGCTGATGGACCAAAGGATCTCCGTACGGCCCGCCACCACCGCCGCGTGGGCCGATGCCGAACGCCTCCTGAGCGCACGCGGTTCGGTCAAGGGGTGCTGGTGCATGTTCTTCCGGCAGACCCCGCAGGAGCGCCGTGAGACGGAGTGGGGCGAGGGCAACCGGCAGGCACTGCGGGCCCTGGTCGACGAGGGCCGGCGACCCGGCCTGGTCGCCTACCGGGACGGCACCCCGGTGGGCTGGGTCTCCGTCGCCCCGCGGGCGGAGTACTCCCGCCTCGACCGTTCCCCGGTCAGCAAACCGGTGGACGACCTCCCGGTCTGGTCGCTGGTCTGCCTGTACGTCGGCGGGGAGCACCGCGGTACGGGTGTGGCGCGGGAACTCGTCCGCGGCGCGCTGGAGTTCGCGCGGAAGGCGGGTGCGCGGACTGTGGAGGCGTATCCGGTCGACGACACGATGGGCCCGGTGCCGGCGGACGACGCGTACCACGGCCTGGTCTCGCTGCTGGCCGCCGAGGGCTTCGCGGAGGTGGCCCGGCGCACCCCGAAGCGACCGGTGATGAGACGGGACCTGCGGTGAACTCAGGCCGGTGGACAAGGTGTTGTCAGTGGTGGGCTCTAGCCTCGCGACCATGAATCCATTCGGGGCGGAGCAGCTGAGGTGTGTCGAGCGGCACGTCGACGAGGACGACATGGACGGGCTCGCCAACGAGCTCGTGAGGATCATCGGCCTCACTGCGGACACCTGGCAGCGCGAGCGCGCCGAGATCCTCGGCATCGTCCGCACGCTCCCGTACGACTCGCGGCTGCGGCTGGCGGACGCCTGGGCCGCTCGGCAGGGGGCGGGGAGAGACGACCGGTACATCAGCGGCGACCTCGTCACCCTCGTGGGCATCGTGAGCGAGGGCCTGCCGGACGAGATGCTGTCCGCCGTGCGGCTGCGGCGGCTCGAGGAGTTCTCGCACCACAGCGTCGTGTTCGGCCACCAGCTGTACGACATCGCACAGGCCGAACTGGCCGCAGGGCGTCCGCTGCCCGGCCCTGTCGTCGCCGTCATCCGGCGCACCGGGAGAGAACGCCGGCTGAACGAACAGAGCTACGACGAACTGGCCGCAGGACTGACCGACCCCGTCCTCAACCCGGGTGAGGCATGGGCCGACCAGGCCCTGGCCGAGCTGCCCGCCCTCGGCGGCGACTGGACCGCCCTGCTGGCCCACACCCTGACAATGACCGCTTCGAAACCGTCGGCCGCGTGGGACAGGACCGCGCGCCGACTGATCGACGCGATCGGCTCCGAGGCGATTCGGACCACCCTGTTGCCATGGCTCGCGCTCGTCGGGCGACCGCGCACGCTGCACCTCGTCGACGGGCCCGGGCCCGGCACCGACGCCGTGTACGACCCGTACAACGCCGATGCCCTGCGCGGACTCGCATGGCTCCTTGCGCTGCTCCCCGCGCACCGGGACTCCGCCCGCGCACTCGGCAGACTCACCGAGGCCTCGTTGCGCAAGGTCCCCGGGGTGGGTCCCCGCAACCCGAAGATCGCGAACGCAGCGGTCACCGCGCTGGCCCGGATCGAGGGCGAGGCCGCCCTCGCCGAACTGGCCCGGCTGGACGCCCGCGTCACCTTCAAGGGCACAGGGAAGCTCATCGGCGCGGCACTGGACGCGAAGGCCGTCTCGCTCGGGATGAGCCGCGACGAGGTCGAGGAACTGGCCGTACCGGCGTACGGGCTGGCCGAGGTTGGTCGCCGTACGCACCGGCTGGGGGAGTGCACCGTCGAGCTGACCGTGACCGGTGGCCGGCCCTCTCTCTCCTGGCTGAACGCCGCAGGCAAGCGGCTCAAGTCCCCGCCCGCGGCGGTGAAGCAGGGCCACGCGGACGAGCTGAAGGAACTGAAAGCCGCCGCCAAGGACATCGACAGGATGCTCGCGGCCCAGTCGGCACGGCTGGACCTGCAGTTCCTCGCCCGCAGGACGTGGACCTACGCGGCCTGGCGCGAGCGGTATCTCGACCATCCGCTCGTCGGCACGCTCGCCCGCCGACTGCTGTGGACCGTAGACGGCGCGGCGTACGGCTTCGCGGACGGCGAGCTGCGCGGCCCGGCCGACGAGCCGGTCATGGCCGGGCTGGACACCGACGCCACCACGGTCGAGTTGTGGCATCCCTCGGGCCGGGCCGCCGAAGAGGTCGCGGCCTGGCGTGACTGGCTCGAACGGCACGGCACGGCCCAGCCGTTCAAGCAGGTGCACCGGGAGACGTATCCGCTCACCGACGCGGAGCGTCAGGCCGTCACGTACTCCGACCGCTTCGCCGGACTCCTCCTGCGCCAGCACCAGTTCCACGCACTGGCGGCGCTCCGCGGCTGGACCAACCGGCTGCGGGTCCACGAGGACACCGAACATCCTCCGGCCTACCGGGAACTACCGAAGTGGGGACTTCGCGCCGAGTTCTGGGTCGAGGGCGACGGCGACCACAACGACACCGTCGAGTCAGGCACCAGCTTTCTGCGGTTGGTCACCGACCAGGTCCGCTTCTACCCCCTCGACGCCCCGCTCAATTCCGCACACGCACGCCGCGGTGCCGGCGGCAACGGCTACCGGATGTGGCTGCGTGAAGGCCAGGCCGCCGTGGACCCGCTCCCTCTCGCCGATGTGCCCGAGCGCGTGATCTCCGAAGTCCTGCGGGACGTCGACCTGTTCGTGAGCGCGGCGCGCGTCGGGAACGACGAGGCCTGAAACCGGCGCGGCCACCGCCACCGACGGTCCGCAGCGCGAACAGGGGTGGGACAGGCGACCACCGACCCGGTGACCGTGAGCCGCGCGACGGTGACCGCCCGCCCCTGCGCTACATGCTGCTCAGCGAGCGGGCGTAGTTGATCTGGCCCATCACCTGCTGGAACGTGCCCGGGTTCTGGGCCGGGATCATGGTCGAGTGGTGCTTGCCCGCGCTCGTCACCGTGACCTGGATGAAGCCCGTCGTCGTCTTCTCCTTCATCAGCAGGAAGAGCAGACCCAGCAGACAGAAGATGAAGAACACGATCGCCAGCACGATCGCGTGCGTCGGGATCTTCTCCTCGGTGCGCGACATGTCCGTCGCGTTCCACACGGCGCCCCTGACCGGCATCGTGCCCGCCGGGGTGACGATCGCGTCGGCCATCACCGTGATGTCACCGATCGACACGAGCGGCGCGCCGCCCATCGGTGACGGAGCGCCCATCGGCACGGGCACACCGGCCGGCTGTGTCTGGGAGTACGCAGGGGTGTCGCCCGGGTTCGGATAGCCGTATCCCGGCGCCGCGTTGGGGTAGCCGTAGGCCGGCGTCCCCGGGGGCTGCGTGGGCCCCCACTTGTACTCGGGCTCCCCGTCCGCAGCGTACGGATTCGGCTCGCTCATCTTCTCGTCCCCGCTTTCGGCCTTCGTCAGTCAGACGTTCCACGATCCTGCCAGGTATCGCCTCGGTCGGTGAACCCCGTACGGCGAAGGGCCCCGCATCCACGTCCGGGAGGCAGGGCCCTTCGAGCCGCGTCGGTGCGACGCGAGGCAACCGTGGGTCAGAAGCGGCGCGTGATCAGTGCCCGCTTCACTTCCTGGATCGCCTTGGTGACCTCGATACCGCGCGGGCAGGCGTCCGTGCAGTTGAACGTGGTGCGGCAACGCCACACGCCGTCCTTGTCGTTGAGGATCTCCAGGCGCTGCTCCCCTGCCTCGTCACGCGAGTCGAAGATGAAGCGGTGCGCGTTGACGATCGCCGCCGGGCCGAAGTACTGGCCGTCGTTCCAGAACACCGGGCACGAGGACGTGCACGCGGCGCAAAGGATGCACTTGGTGGTGTCGTCGAAGCGCTCGCGGTCCTCGGCGGACTGCAGACGCTCACGCGTCGGCTCGTTGCCGGTCGTCACCAGGAACGGCATGACGTCGCGGTAGGCCTGGAAGAACGGCTCCATGTCCACGACGAGGTCCTTGAGGACCGTCAGGCCCTTTATGGCCTCGACCGTGATCGGCTTCTCCGGGCTGAGGTCCTTGATCAACGTCTTGCAGGCGAGCCTGTTCTTGCCGTTGATCCGCATCGCGTCGGAGCCGCAGATGCCGTGCGCACACGAGCGCCGGAAGGTGAGCGAGCCGTCGACGTCCCACTTGATCTTGTGGAGACCGTCGAGCACACGCTCCTTCGGGTCGATCTCGATCTGGAAGTCCTGCCACTCCGCGTCGGCCGAGACCTCGGGGTTGAAGCGGCGGATCCGGAACGTGACCGTGATGTACGGCGAGTCGGCGAAGCCTGCCTCGGCCTTCTTTTCCAGTACGGGGGTAGCCATCAGTACTTACGCTCCATCGGCTGGTAGCGGGTCTGGACGACCGGCTTGTAGTCGAGACGGACGGTCTCGGAGCCGTCGTCGCCGACCTCGCGGTACGCCATGGTGTGGCGCATGAAGTTGACGTCGTCGCGGTTCGGGTAGTCCTCGCGGTAGTGACCGCCGCGGGACTCCTTGCGGGCCAGCGCAGAGACGGCCATGACCTCGGCCAGGTCGAGCAGGTTGCCCAGCTCGACGGCCTCCAGCAGGTCCGTGTTGAAGCGCTTGCCCTTGTCCTGGATGGACACGTTCAGGTAGCGGGCACGCAGCTCGGCGATCTTCTCGACCGCGGTCTTGATCGTCTGCTCGGTGCGGAACACCATGACGTTGGCGTCCATGGTCTCCTGCAGCTCGCGGCGGATGTCCGCGACCCGCTCGTTGCCCGTGGAGCTGCGCAGCCGCTCGATCTGCTCCTCGACCAGCGACGCGGGGTTCTCCGGGAGCTCGACGAAGTCGTGCTTGGCGGAGTACTCCGCGGCGGCGATGCCCGAGCGCTTGCCGAAGACGTTGATGTCCAGCAGCGAGTTGGTGCCGAGGCGGTTGGCGCCGTGCACGGAGACACACGCGACCTCGCCGGCCGCGTACAGACCGGGGACGACGGTGGTGTTGTCGCGCAGCACCTCGCCCTGGACGTTGGTGGGGATGCCGCCCATGGCGTAGTGCGCGGTCGGCTGGATCGGGATCGGGTCCGTGTAGGGCTCGATGCCGAGGTACGTCCGCGCGAACTCGGTGATGTCCGGGAGCTTGGCGTCCAGCTGCTCCGGCGGCAGGTGGGTCAGGTCGAGGTAGACGTGGTCGCCCTCGGGACCGCAGCCGCGGCCCTCGCGGATCTCCGTGTAGATGGAGCGCGAGACGACGTCACGCGAGGCGAGGTCCTTCATGACGGGCGCGTACTTCTCCATGAAGCGCTCGCCGTCCTTGTTGCGGAGGATGCCGCCCTCACCGCGGGCGCCCTCCGTCAGCAGGATGCCCATGCGCCAGATGCCCGTCGGGTGGAACTGGAAGAACTCCATGTCCTCCAGCGGCAGACCGCGCCGGTAGCAGGCCGCCTGGCCGTCACCGGTGAGGGTGTGCGCGTTGGAGGTCACCTTGAAGAACTTGCCGGTGCCGCCGGAGGCGTAGATGACGGCCTTCGCCTGGAAGACGTGGATCTCGCCGGTGGCCAGCTCGTACGCGACCACGCCGGCCGACTTCTTGAGACCGGTCTCAGGGTCCTCGGTGATCAGCTGGTCGAGGACGTAGAACTCGTTGAAGAACTCCACGCCCTCCTTGACGCAGTTCTGGTACAGCGTCTGGAGGATCATGTGTCCCGTGCGGTCCGCGGCGTAGCAGGACCGGCGGACCGGGGCCTCGCCGTGGTTGCGCGAGTGGCCGCCGAAGCGGCGCTGGTCGATGGTGCCGTTCGGGGTGCGGTTGAACGGCAGGCCCATCTTCTCGAGGTCGAGGACCGCGTCGATGGCCTCCTTCGCCAGGATCTCGGCGGCGTCCTGGTCGACCAGGTAGTCACCGCCCTTGACCGTGTCGAAGGTGTGCCACTCCCAGTTGTCCTCTTCCACGTTGGCGAGCGCGGCGGCCATGCCGCCCTGCGCGGCGCCCGTGTGGGAGCGGGTCGGGTACAGCTTGGTCAGCACTGCGGTGCGGCTGCGCTTCGTCGACTCGATGGCGGCGCGCATACCGGCGCCGCCGGCGCCGACGATGACGGTGTCGTACTTGTGGATCTTCATTGGTCTCGTCAGCCCCGGCTTTAGCGGATGTTCGGGTCGAAGGTGAAGATCACCAGCGTGCCCAGAAGGATGGTGAACACCGTGGCGGTGTACAGCAGGCCCTTGAGCCACAGGCGCGTGTTCGGCCGCTCGGCGTAGTCATTGATGACGGTACGCAGGCCGTTGGCGCCGTGCAGCATGGCGAGCCACAGCATCAGCAGGTCCCAGACCTGCCAGAACGGGGACGCCCAGCGGCCCGCGACGAACGCGAAGCCGATCTTGGAGACGCCGCCGTCCAGCACCAGCTGGATCAGCAGGTGGCCGAGGACCAGGACGACCAGCACGACGCCCGACAGGCGCATGAAGAGCCAGGCGGCCATCTCGAAGTTGCCGCGCGTGGAGCGCGGGGTCTTCCCGGTGCGCTTGCGCGGGGCCTCGATGAAGGGGGCCGGATTGTCGGCGTCGTAGAGGGAAGCGC
Source organism: uncultured Actinomycetota bacterium (assembly GCA_963836215.1). Taxonomy (GTDB): domain Bacteria; phylum Actinomycetota; class Actinomycetes; order Streptomycetales; family Streptomycetaceae; genus Streptomyces. Next base: position 221,764 of record CAWIIU010000004.1, on the reverse strand, counting down.
CCTCGACGGGGCCGATCGTGGCAGAGGTGTCAGCGGACATGTGTGGCGTCAGCTCCCGAAGACTTCACGAACGGCGTGGCCGAGCACCGGGTACAGCGCACCCACCATCAGCACGAACCAGATGGCCATCACGGACCAGAACATCTGCTTCTGGTAGCGGGGGCCCTTGGACCAGAAGTCCACGGCGATGACGCGCAGGCCGTTCAGCGCATGGAAGAGAATGGCGGCCACGAGGCCGTACTCGAGCAGCGCCACGATCGGCGTCTTGTACGTGGCCACGACGTCGTCGTAGGCCTCGGGAGAGACGCGTACGAGAGCGGTGTCCAGTACGTGTACGAACAGGAAGAAGAAGATGAGGACGCCGGTGACTCGATGAGCCACCCAGGACCACATTCCTTCCCGGCCGCGGTACAGCGTTCCAGCCGGCACGGAAGAACCCTCCGAAAGCGGGGATTGGGGCCTGCCGGCTTGGGGTTGTCGGTCTGGCCCGGCCGGGTACGGTCCACCGGCCCTGGCCATCGTAGCGACGACTTGTCGGTTCGTTCGCCCGGGGTGCTCAGGTGTGATCAAACAGGCAATCAAACAGCCTCGGACGGGCTACCGGGAAGCCCCTGTGACGTCTGATTCCGGATGGTTGGCCACTACATGCACCAGTCGTGAGCGGGCGAGGCCGCGCAGCTCCTCGGCGGAGACGGCCCGCTCCTCGTCCGGTTCGTGGGCAAGGCGGGTGCGGATGCCGGCCAGCAGCTCGTCGAGGTACTCGTCGGGTCCGTAGGCGTCGAGGCAGATCACGAAGGCGTGGCCGAAGCGGCTCTCGTAGACGGCGTGGGCCGCGGCGAGCGCGGTGTGCGCGGCCTGGGGTGCGCCGGGGTGCAGCCCGGCGGAGGACTCGTCGGCGAGCGCCTCGCTCAGATCTGCGGGGGAGAGGTCGTAGCCGGCCTCGTCGGCCGCCGCGAGCAGGGCGTCCAGATCCGGGTAGGGGCGGTGCTCCGCCATCCGCTGGGCCCAGCGGCGGCTGCCGCAGCAGGCGAGCAGGGTGGTCACCGCGCGGCCCTCGGGGGCGGTGTTGAAGCGTTCCAGGCCGGGTGTGCCGCGGCGTTGGCCGGGCAGCGGGGACGGTATGGCCGCGGGGGCGAGAGGGCCCGGAGTGTGGTGGAGTGTCGGCGGTCGCTTCGGGAGGCCGGCGTGGGATTCGCTGGTCAGCGTGGGCTCCTGGAACAGGACAGCGGGACCGCTGGGAAGGGAGGGATGGATGAGTCGCAACGCTATCGACGCGTACGAGGACCTGTCCGACGGATGCGCGATTTTCACCCGGACGGAAGAGTTTCGGCGCATGTGATGGACGATGGAGGGGTGCTTTGGACGCTTTGCCGTAGTTCCGCCACATCTGGGAGGTATCCGAGTGATACGCTACTCCGGGCGCGCCCGGCTCGCGGGAACGGTGGCCGCCGTGGCCGCGGCCCTGTCGATGACGGTGACCGGCTGCTCGAACGGCGATTCCGCCGCTGCGGGCAGCGACGCGAGCGAGCGGGCGAAAGCCCCGCCCCCGACTCCCACGACGGTGAGCCCGTCGCCGTCCCGGTCGTACCCCCTCTCGTCGGCACCTGCCACCATCCCCTCCGTACGGACGCACGAAGCCGCCCGCGGGCCGGGCTGGCGCCCGTCCCCCGCCGCCGGTGTCGTCGTCGCCAAGGGCAGCGAGAAGCTCGCCGACGAGGGCAAGCTCCTCGCCGGTGAGCTCAAGATCGGGTACCGGGGGGCCGTGCCCGCCCGCGCCGGCGACGTCGAGCTGACGCTCGCCCCCGGTCAGTCCGGCGGTCCCGAGTCGTACACGGTGCGCACCGGCGGCAACCGGGTGCGGATAGCCGGGCCCGACGAGGCCGGTGTCTTCTACGGCACCCGCACCCTCAAGCAGGCGGTGCGATCCGGCGGCGCCATGCCGGAAGGGCTCGTTGAGGACGCTCCCGACCGGCCGCAGCGCGGGCTGATGGTCGACATCGCACGCAAGCACTTCACCGCGGGCTGGATCGAGGACCGGCTGCGGGAGATGGCCGACATCAAGCTCAACCAGCTGGGGCTGCACTTCTCCGACGACCAGGGCTTCCGTATCGCGTCGGACACGCACCCCGAGATCGTCTCGCGCGAGCACCTGACGAAGGACGAGGTCAGGCGCATCATCGCGCTGGCGAACTCGCTGCACATCCAGGTCATTCCCGAGATCGACTCGCCGGGGCACCTGGGCGCGGTGCTGGACGCGTATCCGCAGCTGCAGCTGAAGGACGTGGCGGGCAAGCCGGTGAGCGGCGCGATCGACATCGGGCAGCCCGAGTCGGCGCAGATCGTGGACGAGCTGCTGCGTGAGTACGCGGACCTGTTCCCCGGTGCGTACTGGCATCTCGGCGGCGACGAGTACCAGGCGCTGGTGCGCAGCAACCCGGAGGCGTCCTTCCCGCAGCTGGCGGCGCTCGCCCGGGAGCGGTTCGGCCCTCAGGGCCGGGTCCAGGACCTGGCGACGGAGTGGGTCAACGACCGCGCGGCGGTCATGCGTCCGCTCGGCAGGAAGCTCAAGGCCTGGAACGACGGCTTCTTCCGGGGCGGCGTGGTCAGCGCCGACAAGGACCTCGAGGTCGAGTACTGGACCGGCAAGGAGATCGGGTCCCGGCCGCCGGAGGAGTATCTGAAGGAGGGCCGGCGGGTGGTGAACGTCAACGACGAGTACCTCTACTACGTGCTCGGCGAGCCCAACGATTTCACCTATCCGACGGGCCGCCGGATCTACGAGCAGTGGACCCCGTTCGTCATCCGCGGCACCCAGCCGGTGCCGAAGCAGTACTCCGACCAGATCCTGGGCGGCCGGTTCGCCGTCTGGTGCGATCTCGCGCAGTCGCAGACGGAGGACCAGATCGCGAACGGCATCCGGATGCCGCTGCGGGCGACGGCCCAGAAGCTGTGGGACCCGCGTCCGCCTGCCCGCAGTTGGCAGAGCTTCGAGCAACTGGCCGGTCAACTGGGCTGAGCAGCTCGTATCCCGTTGGACATGGTCATGCCGACGGGCATATCTTCCGCGAGCGGCCGCACGGAGTGCGGCCGCTTTGCGACGTCTCTGGGGAGGGGCGTCCGTCATCAAATGGGGGGCCTCTCAGCCATGCTCTGCTCACAGTGCCGCACGAATGCAGCGACGGCGGGGGACGGGCGCTGCGACGCCTGCGCGGGCGTCGCGGAACCGATGGCCGCCGCTCCGCCCGCACCCCCTCTCCTGACGGGGCTTCGCTCGCCGGTCGGCCTCTCGAGGGCCGCCGTGACGCTCCTCGGCCTCGTCATCGCGACGGATGTGCTCTCGTTCTTCGCGTCTTCGCGGCTGCGGGCTCTGATGGGCCGGGCAGAGGAGAGCATCGGGTCCGTGAGCACCGCGGAACTGGAGCAGTCCGATGTGCTCATGGGTGCCTCGGCCGTGCTGCAGACGCTGGCATGGCTGGCGTCGGTGGTGCTGTTCCTCGTCTGGTTCCACCGGGTACGGGCCAACGCCGAGGTCTTCGCGCCGGATCTGCAGAGCCGCGGGCGGGGCTGGGCCGTCGGAGGCTGGTTCATCCCGTTCGGCAACCTCTACATCCCGCGCGGAGTCGCCGGGGACATCTGGGCGGCGAGCCGGGAGCATCCGTACGCGGAGAGGAAGCCGCTGATGCTGCTCAACCTCTGGTGGACGGCCTGGCTGATCTCGGTTTTCGCGACGCAGGTCGCGAGCCGGCAGTACGACGGCGCCGAGGCGGTGGGCGAACTGAAGGCCGCCGCGACCGCGTTGATGGTCTCCGACGCGCTCGACATCTTCGCCGCCGTGCTGGCGATCCTCGTCGTCCGGCGGATCACGGGCATGCAGCACGCCAAGGCGACGGGACGCACGGAGCCGCAGGTCGCGGTGTGAGCCCACCCGGGGGTGCGCGGGCTCACACCGCGGATTCCCGGCCCCCGGCGGGCCAACAGGGGCCCACGAAAGCCGAGTGCCGGGTGGGCAGAATGTAACAGAGGTGTGGCGCAAATGTGTGCGACTGGCGTGTATTTGATGCATGGGTCGTCACGATCGCTCAGGATCGCACAACCATGGCGGCAGGACCGCTCAAGAGAGTACTTTGCGCCAAGCGGCCCGAGTTCAATGCCGAGAGCCCTCTGCTCCGATCCCTGGAAACAGCGGGTTTCCCAGCTCGTCGGAGTGACGCAAATGAGCCACGGGGCGCAGTAAGAGGAAGTACTGCGTCCGCGATGGGAGGCGTCCGGTGGCGTCGAAGAGCCTGAGAGAACTGATCGCACAGGCGGATGAGCGTGGCCTGGCCGCGAGCGGACTCGCATGCCTGGACCGCTGTCTGCCTCTGCTCGCGTCCGAGACCGATGTGCTGAGACCGCTGTGGTCCGGGCTGGTGGACGGCGCGGAGGACTGGTCCGTACGTCTCGACGCGGCCAGGGACGCCATGGACGACGAGTCCGTCGAGGACGAAACCGCCCTTCTCGTACGGCAGATGCTCGGCGCCGCGCCCTCCGAGTGGGCGGTGGAGCCGCTGCGCGAATGGGCCGACGACTGCTCCGTCGCCGCGCTCGAACTCCACCACCGCTTGGACGCGGGACACGGCGAGGGCGAGCCGGAGGCGGCCGCTGTCGTCGAGGTGCTCAAGAGCTGCCGCGAGGGCGAGCCGGCCGGAGCCGGGCCGCTGGTGGCCGGGGAGCTGCGCCGGCAGCTCCAGGTGCTGGAGATACTCGCCGAGGGCGAGGGGGGCGTCGGGCTGCGTCAGGCCCTCGATGTGTCGACCGAGGGGCAGCGGGTGCTGCGCGCGGTGGTCTCCCGGCGCGCTCGCGTCAAGCGTTGACGGCCGGTGACCGACGGCTGAGGAGCCGGACGTCGACATCCGAATCCCGCACCCACGCGGCAGGTGGGGTTTGCGGGACGGCTGTGGTGGAAGGACGACCGGGGCCGCCACCCCCCACAGGAGAGGCCCCGGTCGTCGTCTGCCGGGGTCGCGGAGCCACCCCGTACTTCTCTCAGCGCCGGGGGTGCCTTTTCTGTCACACCGAACTGACTCGGCAATTTGTTGCAAGTTGTACAAGGCATGGACGCGACCCCCTGGAACGACGTAGCGTGCTGATTCGCGCACGGGGGCGCGGCAGTCATGACCAGCTGCGATTCGGAACAAGGTAGAGGTAGTGCTGGGGGACGACGCGGAGCTGACCGCCGCGGTGCTCGCGGCACAGGACGGGGACGAAAGCGCCTTCCGTACTGTGTACCGCGCCGTGCACCCGCGGCTGCTCGGCTATGTACGGACGCTCGTCGGTGAGCCGGACGCCGAGGACGTGACATCCGAGTCGTGGCTGCAGATCGCCCGTGACCTCGACCGGTTCAGCGGCGACGCCGACCGCTTCCGCGGCTGGGCGGCCCGCATCGCCCGCAACCGTGCACTCGACCACATCCGGATGCGCGGCCGGCGGCCGGCGGTGGGCGGCGACGAGACCGAGCTCACCGGTAGGCCCGCCGAGTCGGACACCGCGGGCGAGGCCATGGAGGCCCTGGCCACCGGCTCCACCATGGCGTTGATCGCCCAGCTCCCGCAGGACCAGGCCGAGGCCGTCGTGCTGCGCGTGGTCGTCGGCCTCGACGCCAAGAGCGCCGCGAAGACGCTGGGCAAGCGCCCCGGGGCCGTACGCACCGCGGCGCACCGCGGGCTCAAGCGTCTCTCCGAACTGCTCGGCGCCGAGGGCCTGGAGAGTGCGGAACACCTGCAGTGGGCGGGCGCTCCCGAGGGCCCCGATGGCGCACCGGCGATTGCTGACGCATACGGTGCCGATGGCACCGACGCCGGGAACGTGAACACCGCCGCCGACCCCGCCGAACTCGGCGCGGATCTGAACGGCGTACCTCCGCAGCGTGGTGCCCGCCCGGGTGCGTCGGCACCCGCCGGTGTGACGCATTCGCGGCTGCGGACGCAGAAGGACATGTGATGGCCGACGAGCGGAACGAGTGGCTTGACGGGAAAGCGGCGGAGCAGTTGCTGCGCGGCGAACCGGTCGAAGTCCTCGACGAGCACGCCCGCGCACAGGCCGCGCGACTCCTCCGAGCGCTGAACCAAGCGAGCGGTCCGGAGGTCCCCGTCCATCCCGAGGACGGCGAAATGCCTGGTGAGGCCGCCGCGCTGGCGGCCTTTCGCAAGGCCAGGGCGGATGGCGCCGCCGGTGAAAGCCTCGGGACCGTGCGGCTGGGCACCTCGACGTGCTCGTCGCTCGGCGCGCGTCTGCGCAGACCGGTGCGCTTCGGCATCGCCGCCGCGGTGGCCGGCTGCGCGCTCGGCGGTGTCGCGGTCGCGGCGGGCACCGGCCTGCTGCCTTCGCCCTTCGGCGCCGCCCCGCTGCCCGGCTCCTCCGTCTCGGCTGCGGCGACTCCCGGGCCGGTGGTCAGCGACACACCGAGCGGCGGGACCCTCGCTCCCCCCGCGGAGACTCCCGATCCGCTCCCCTCGCCTTCACCGACGCCCTCCGAGAGCGACTCCCTGGTGAAGGACCCGGACCCCAGCAGCAGCGACAGCGGCCCAGGCGGTTCCGGTACGGACGAGGGCGGCACGGACAAGGACAAGGACGGACGCAAGGCCGAGCTGTACCGCAAGACGGTCGAGGCATGCCGTGAGTACCGCGACGGCACCATCGCGCCCGAGCGCAAGAAGCGGCTCGAGATCGCCGCGAGGGGCCCGGGCCGCGTGGAGCGGTTCTGCGAGAAGCTGCTCAGCGGTGAATTCGGGAGCGGCACCGAAGGCAATGGCGGATCCGAGGGCGGCGGCGATCCCGGTGGTCCGGGTGAAGGCGGCAGCGACGACGGCGGTTCGGACCCGGACGGCGGTGGCCATACAGGCGGCTCGAAGCCGCACGCGTCGTGGCAGTCGCAGCGCACCCTGTCCGGCCGCTCTTCGTCCGAAAACATCCCCCTGCCTTCGGTGGGCGTTTCCCTCCATTCCCTCTGACCAGGGACTTCATCGCGGCCGTCGGCCGGGTGTGACGTTTTTTGAGCCCCTGGCGCAGTAGAAAGTGAGCCGACTGGTCATCGGCCGCGCCCATGCCGGGGTTCCCCCCGTACCTACGGCTTGGACGCACATGGCGCGGGCGGGACACGTTCCCCCGGTCCCGCCCGCGCCACTCACCTCTTTCTCGAGTTCTTCGAATCCTTCGAGTTCTTCGAACCCCTGGTGCGGTTCACCAGTAGATGACGACCTTGTCGCCCGTGCGGACCTGTGCGAAGAGCGATGCGATCGCACCCTTGTCCCGGACGTTGACGCAGCCGTGGGACGCGCCGTTGTAGCCGCGGGCCGCGAAGTCGGCGGAGTAGTGCACCGCCTGGCCCCCGCTGAAGAACATCGCGTACGGCATGGGCGTGTGGTAGATCGTCGAGACGTGGTCCCTGGACTTGCTGAACACGTTGAAGGTGCCCTCGCGGGTCGGCGTGTACTGCGAGCCGAAGCGCACGTCCATCGTCGACCGGACCTTGCCGTCGACGACCCAGGACAGTGTCCGGGTGGTCTTGCTGACACACATCACACGGCCGGTCAGACAGCGCGGGTCGAGCTTCGCCACGGGCTTGTGGACTGCCTTGCCCTTCAGCTCGTCGCTGGTCGGCTTCTTCGTCATCCCGAGCAGCTTCTGCCAGGTCACGGTGTCCGTGTCGCCGGTCGTCGGCAGCCCGCGCTTGCCCTGGAAACCCTTGACCGCGGCGGCGGTGACCGGACCGTACGTCCCGGTCGGGGTGTCGTCGAACCAGCCGATCTGGGCGAGCCTGGCCTGCAGTTCGCGTACCTTCCCGCCCTTCGAGCCGCTCGCCATGAGCACCTCGGGCGACGGGCTCTCACTCGCCTTCTCGCCGGGCTTCTGCTTCGGCTTTCCCGTCGGTGCCTCCGACTCCGGCGCGGACGGCGTCGGCGCGGTGTCCTGCGCGGGCGCCGAGGTGCCCGGCTGCTTGGCGTCGGGCCGGTCGGTCACGGCTGCCTGAGCCGTGCACCCCGCGGTCACCGCCAGCACGGCGGCCGCGGCGAGTGTTCTGCGTATGACGGTGTTCCGAAGCATGTCGCCCCCCTGTGGTTCCTGTGCTTCCAGAGATGACTTCCCGCCCTGCCCGGTTGCACAATCCCGCGCATCATGGGGAAAGAGGCTGTGAGCAAGGTCCCAGCGGACGGCTCTCCAACCGCCGCCGAGCCGCCGCTACAGTCCGTCGCGAGGTCGGTTACCAGCGAGTAGCTCCAGCGGAGGCACAGACATGGCGCGCGAGTCGGAGTCGGGACTGCCCATCGAACCGGTCTACGGTCCGGAGGCACTGGAAGGGTGGGACCCGGCCGGGAAGTTGGGCGAGCCGGGCTCGTTCCCCTTCACCCGCGGTGTCTATCCCTCGATGTACACCGGGCGTCCGTGGACGATGCGCCAGTACGCCGGGTTCGGCACCGCCGTCGAATCCAACGCCCGCTATCAGCAGCTCATCGCCAACGGCACCACCGGCCTGTCCGTCGCCTTCGACCTGCCGACCCAGATGGGCCACGACTCCGACGCCCCCATCGCGCACGGTGAGGTCGGCAAGGTCGGCGTGGCCATCGACTCCGTCGACGACATGCGCGTGCTGCTCGGCGGGATCCCGCTGGACAAGGTCTCCACGTCGATGACGATCAACGCCCCGGCCGCGCTGCTGCTCCTGCTCTACCAACTCGTCGGCGAGGAGCAGGGCGTACCGGCGGACCAACTCACCGGCACCATCCAGAACGACGTGCTGAAGGAGTACATCGCCCGCGGCACCTACATCTTCCCGCCCAAGCCCTCGCTGCGGCTGATCGCCGACATCTTCAAGTACTGCAGGGCCGAGATCCCGAAGTGGAACACCATCTCCATCTCCGGCTACCACATGGCGGAGGCCGGGGCGTCGCCCGCGCAGGAGATCGCCTTCACGCTCGCCGACGGCATCGAGTACGTCCGCACCGCGGTCGCCGCCGGCATGGACGTCGACGACTTCGCCCCCCGGCTGTCCTTCTTCTTCGTCGCCCGGACGACGATCCTGGAGGAGGTCGCCAAGTTCCGTGCCGCCCGCCGGATCTGGGCGCAGGTGATGCGCGACGAGTTCGGGGCCCGGAACCCCAAGTCGCTGATGCTGCGCTTCCACACCCAGACCGCGGGGGTACAGCTGACCGCGCAGCAGCCCGAGGTCAATCTGGTGCGGGTGGCGGTCCAGGGGCTGGGCGCCGTCCTCGGTGGCACCCAGTCGCTGCACACCAACTCCTTCGACGAGGCCATCGCCCTGCCGACGGACAAGTCCGCCCGCCTGGCGCTGCGCACCCAGCAGGTGCTGGCGTACGAGACGGATGTCACCGCCACCGTCGACCCGTTCGCCGGGAGTTACGTCGTCGAGAAGATGACGGACGACGTGGAGGAGGCGGCGCTGGCGCTGATGCAGCGGGTCGAGGATCTGGGGGGTGCGGTCGGCGCGATCGAGCGCGGCTTCCAGAAGAACGAGATCGAGCGCAGCGCCTACCGCATCGCGCAGGAGACGGACAGCGGCGAACGCGTCGTCGTCGGCGTCAACCGCTACACGCTCGACGAGGAGGAGCCGTACGAGCCGTTGCGGGTGGACCCGGCGATCGAGGCGCAGCAGGCCGAGCGGCTGGCGAAGCTGCGGGCCGAGCGGGACCAGCCGGCGGTGGACGCCGCACTCGCGGCGCTGCGGAAGGCCGCGGAGGGGACGGGCAACGTGCTGTACCCGATGAAGGACGCGCTCACGGCGCGGGCCACGGTGGGAGAGGTGTGCAACGCGCTGCGCGAGGTGTGGGGGACGTACGTTCCCACCGACGCGTTCTGAGCGGGTTTCCGCCATCCGAGACGCGGAGGCGGAGCGTCGTACCGATGTGCGACACTCCGCCTCATGCTGGGTGTTACCGACCTTCCGACCTACCTCGTGGGCCTTGTCCTGATCGTCCTCCTGCCGGGGCCGAACTCCCTGTACGTGGTCTCGGTCGCCGCGCGCCGTGGTGTGCGCACGGGCTACCGTGCCGCCGCGGGAGTCTGGTGCGGCGACACGGTGCTGATGGTGCTGTCCGCCGCGGGCGTCGCCTCGCTGCTCCAGGCCAACGCCGTGCTCTTCGGGATCGTGAAGTTCGCCGGTGCCGGCTATCTGACATGGCTGGCGATCGGCATGCTGCGTGCCGCCTGGTCGATGTGGCGCACACGCCGTGAGCGGACGGTGGAGGCGGAGGCATCCGCCCCGGAGGGGCCCGCCGAGCGGCCGTTCCGCAGGGCGCTGGTGATCAGCCTCTTCAACCCGAAGGCGATCCTGTTCTTCATCGCCTTCTTCGTGCAGTTCGTCGACCCCGCGTACGCCTATCCCGCGCTGTCCTTCGTGGTGCTCGGCGCGCTGGCGCAGCTGGCGAGCTTCCTCTATCTGACGTTGCTGATCTTCACCGGCACCCACCTCGCTGAGGCCTTCCGCCGGCGCAAGCGGCTGTCGGCGGGCGCGACGTCGGCCGCCGGCGCGCTGTTCCTCGGTTTCGCGGTGAAGCTGTCGCTCAGCAGCTCCTGACGCCGGTACCGGCCCGGACCGTCAGTGGTGCCAGGCCTTGCCGTCGACGTTGTGGATCATCCGCTGCAGCACCTTGAGCGTGCGGATGTACTCCTCGTCCGTGATGCCGTCGTGGATCTGTTCCCGTACGGTCCGCTGGCGCACCGCGGCCTCGGCCTGGAGTGCGGCGCCCTCGGGCGTGATGTGCAGCAGCCGGTCCTCGCGGGCCGCGAGGAGGCCGCGGCCGGCCAGCGCCTCGACCTCGTCATGGATCCCGACCGCCCCCACGGCGAGATAGCCCTGCAGGAACGCGGCGAGTTCGGTGCGGTCGCGCCCTTCGGGGGACTCGGCCAGCTGGCTGAGGATCCACCACTGGGGCTGGGTGAGGCCGAGTTCGCCGAGCATTCCGCGGATATGGGTGACCACCGCCTCGTGGGCGGCCCAGCTCCAGTAGCCGATCGGCTGTCGTACGAGTCCGGCGTCGTCATGTGAGTAGTTCATACGGCGACGGTAGAAACTCAAGCGCGCTTGAGGTCAAGCGCGGTTCACCAGACGCAGCCATGCGGTCAGTCCTGCCGTGTCCTCGCCTGCCCAGCCGATGTATCCGTCGGGCCTGACCAGGAAGAGTCCCTTGCCGTACGGCGCGTAGGCGTCGATGCGGTGCACGTGCACCAGCCGGTCGTCCAGCGGCGGGAGTTCGGGGTCGGTGCCGACGGCGAGCAGGGTGAAGTGCGGGCCGCGCAGCAGGTCGAAGATCCGCCGCCCGTCCGGCAGCAGACCGTCCGGCGCCCGGTCTCCCGCCGCCGGCACACCGGCGGCTCCCTGGGCTTCCGCGGCGAGCGGGCCGCCGCGGTAGCCGAGGCCCAGCTGCATGGTGGCCGCGCCGCGCTGCTGTTCACCCCGGTGGATACGGGTCGACAGGCCCAGCATCTGCGCGGCAACCGGCCGACGCTCGGCCTCGTAGGTGTCGATCAGGGCCTCGGGAGCGCCGCGCCGCAGCACCTGGCCGAGCTTCCAGCCGAGGTTGTACGCGTCCTGGACGCTGGTGTTCAGGCCCTGCCCGCCGGCGGGGGAGTGGAGGTGGGCGGCGTCCCCGGCGAGGAGGATCCGGCCTTCGCGGAAGCGGTCCGCCAGGGCGGTGCGCGGCCGGAAGCCGGAGGCCCAGAGCACCTCGCCGACGTCGTCGGCGCCGAGGTGGGTGCGCTCGGCGATCAGCCTCCGTACGCCCTCCGGTGAGATGTCGGGCTCGCCCTGGGCGATCCTGCCGACGGCCTGGAAGTGGTCCGTTCCCGGCAGCGGGCACACGGCGAAGTAGCCTGCCTCGCCGCCCGGGAAGGCATGCCAGTTGAGCCGGTCGAGCCCGGGAATGCGGACGTCGGCGACGAGCATCGGGGCGGGGTCGACGCTCTCGCCGGTCATCGCGATGCCGAGAGTCCGGCGCACCAGGCTGCGTCCGCCGTCGGCCGCGACCGCGTACGCCGCGCGGACCGTGGCCCCGGAGGCCAGTTCGGCGCTCACCCCTTCGGCGTCCTGGGTGATCGCCACGAGGCGCGCGCCGAAGGCGACCTCGCCGCCGAGCTCGGTGAGGCGGCTGTGCAGGATCTGCTGGGTGCGCCACTGCGGAAGCAGCCAGGGCTCGCTGTACGGCGCGGCCTCCGTGGGCTCGGGGCGCTCGAACATGTCGTGCTCGCCCTGCCGTTCGCCGCTCTCCCAGACCATTCCGATCGGGGCTTTCCCGCCGGAGGCGAGGACCGCGTCCACCACTCCGAGGTCGTCGAAGACCTCCATGGTGCGGGGCTGGAGACCCTTGCCGCGCGAGCCGGGGAACAGCGAGTCGGCCTGCTCGACGACCAGGGCGCGCACGCCGCGGCGGGCGAGGTCGCAGGCGAGGGTGAGGCCTGTGGGGCCGGCTCCGACGATCAGTACGTCGACGTCCTTAACGTTGTTAAGTTTCATGCTCCGAGGGTGCGCTTAACGTTGTTAAGTTGTCAAGCCCGTATGGGAGGGTGTGCCCGTGGCTACGGAACGACTCGACCGGATCCGGGTGGCGCGCACCGCCCTGCGCCTGCTCAACGAAGTGGGCCTCGAAGGGCTGACCCTGCGCGCGATCGCCAAGGAGCTCGACGTCAAGGCGCCCGCGCTGTACTGGCACTTCAAGGACAAGCAGGCGCTGCTCGACGAGATGGCCACGGAGATGCTGCGCCGGATGTCGGCGGAGCTGGCCGAGAGGCCCCCGCCGGCCGACTGGCGCGAAGGTCTCACCACGGCGATGCGGGGACTGCGTGAGCATCTGCTGCGGTACCGCGACGGCGCGAAGGTGTACAGCGGCACGCACTTCACGGACACGAGCTACGCAGGGCCGATGGAGGAGCACCTGCGGATGCTCATGCAGGCGGGCTTCACCCAGGGCGCCGCTGCCCGGGCGTGGCTGACGGGCTACAGCTACACGATCGGCTACGTCATCGAGGAACAGGCGATGGGGCCGGACCCGGCGACGGGCGCGGAGGGCTACGACCTGGCGGCGCGGGCGGAGCGCCTATCGGAGTTCCCGCTGGCGGCGGGCGCGGGGGAGGAGATGTTCCGCGACCACGAGGCGGGCTTCGAACGGGGACTGGAAGCGGTGGTTGCCGGGGTGGCACAGGTCCTCGGGCCCTGAGGCCTGGCGGCTTGTGTGGGCCAGGCCCCCGCGGTTCTGAGGCCCGGGCGGGCCTCGGGCCCTGAGGTACCGGCGGGCTCCGGTCCGGCTACCCCAGCGCCAGCCGCTTCAGGCGCCGCGCCCTGCGCACCATTCTGCGTACCGTCGCATGGCGGGGCACCGGGACACCGCCCGGCAGTCCCAGCACCGTGAGGCGGCGGCGCTTGAAGTACCGCCCCGTACGGCCCTTCGGGCGTTGCCCGAGGTAGCGTTCCGCCGCCTCCCGCAGATCCGGCCTGATCTGCGGCTGCATGGCGAATCCGACCGCACTCAGCAGCTCGGTCAGCTCCTCGTCCGCCGCCTTCGGCGCACCCGACTCGCCCTTCGCCAGATCCGGCAGCAGCGCGTCGACGAGGGTCAGCGGAATCCGGTTGCTGTTCTGGTACGGCGTGAGCCGGTCCAGGAGCGGCTCGGTGCCGATCCGCGCCACGGGGAGGCCGTAGAACGTGCTCGCGGTGAACAGCGCCGTCGAGAAGCAGCCCGCCACCAGCCCGGGCCGCAGCCGCCGGTAGAGCACCTCCGCGATCACCGGCCGGTCCAGCACGGTGAGTTCGGCCTCCAGCGTCGCCGCCTCGCGCTCCAGCGTCCGGACCCAGGACGCCGGCGCGGTGGGGTGCGGCTTGAAGACGATCCGGCGATGCCCGAGCGCGACAGCGGCCCGCACCATCCGGACGTGGAGCGCTTCCTCCTCCTGCGGCGTGAGGATGCCGAGCGCCGCCAGGTACTGCCCGAGCAACAGCGCGGGTCCCTCGCCGGCCGCGGCGTCCGAGGGGGCGTCGGGGAGCCCGTCCGACAGCTCGGCCACCACCTTGACGAACGCCTCCGCCGGCACGACCCGTGGCCGCGCCCCGAACTCGGCGAGCAGCAGCGGCTTCAGCCCCGGCACCAGGTCCAGATGGAAGAGCGTGCGCACCCGCTCACCGACCAGCGGGTCGATCTTGTTGCGGGTGGGGCCGTAGCTCATCAGTCCGTCCGCATAGACGTCGAGCGCCGCGTCCGGGAACAGCTGGGCGATCGTGAGCGCCGGTGTGACCTGGACGGACTCGACGACGAGCTCGATCCGGTCGTCGCCGAGCCCCCACAGGATGCGGAGATACCGCCCCCACAGGGGGATGTCGTCCGCGCGCGGCGCCCAGCCGCCCGGGTGGAAGGGCGCGATCGCCTCGTTCCAGGACAGGACGCCGTCGAAGCGGCCGCGCAGCCGGTCGAAGCCCGGCATGGTGTCGAGCGCGGGTGAAGTCTCCGGCGTCGCCGCGTTGTTGGCGACCAGCAGCAGTCGCCGGCCGGCCGCGGCGAAGCAGCCGCTGTCGATCGCCGCGGCCAGTGTCGCGGCGCCGTACAGCGAGGAGGCGTAGAAGATCTGGGTCGTGGGCATCAGGCCGCGGCCTCCGCGGAGAGAGCGGCGGGACGGCGGCGGAGCCTGCGCAGCCGCGAGGCGCGCTCGGCGTCCATGGAATCGAGCGCTTCCGCGAGAATGTCCTGCGGCATCCGCTTCAGGGCGTACGCACTCATCGCCCGCAATTTGCGTGCCACGGCAGGTTCGAACCTCTCGGTGGATCCCAAGTGATGGGAAATAACGGCACAGTACGTTCGAACGGCTTTCGGCAGAAGCTGCTCGGAATCCGGGTCCTTCGCCGTTTCCTCGAGAACCTGATCGAATGCGCGAATGAAATCCAGCTGCCGGATGTCGCCGATCTGTGTCAGCGACGAGGAGATTCCGCGCCGGTAGAAGATTCCCAAGTGGCTGATCACCGCGAAGGATTCCGCCTCCCGGTGCAGCCGCCAGATCCACGGGCGGTCCTCCGCCGTCCGCAGCCCGTGCGTGAAGTGCAGCAGCCCCCGGTCGGCCAGCCGCCGGTGGTACATCCCGGCCCAGGCGAACGGGTAGTCCACGGCGGTGGAACGGCTGGCCGGCAGGATCGCGTCGCGCGGCCGCAGCACCTCGCCGCGCCGGCCCACCGGGACCCGGTGGACCGTACGGGCCCTGGCCGTGCACTGCACATGGTCGGTGCGGACGAAGTCGCAGCCCAGCTCCTCCATCGCGGTGAGCAGGTGCGCGAAGTGGCCCGGGGCCAGCCAGTCGTCGCCGTCGAGGAAGGCCAGGTACTCGCCGCTCGCCGCGTCGAGGCCGGTGTTGCGCGCGGTGGCGAGCCCGCCGTTCTGCTCGTGTCTGATCAGCCGGGCGCCCGGGACCTCCCGTTCGGCGCGTTCGAGGATCTCGGGTGTCGCATCCTTCGAACAGTCGTCGACGAGGAGGAATTCGAAGTCCTCACGGGCGTTCGCGCGGAGGCTTCTGAGGGTGTCGGGCGCGTATGTCTGCACGTTGTAGAACGGCACGATGACGGAGAGCTTGACCACCCGCTCGACGCTAGGGCGGCGCCCGGCATTCGTTCTTACCCTGGGAGGGACAAAGGGTGAACGGAAAGCGACCACCTGATTGATCGGGCTTTTTCCCGGGCTCTTTCGCCGATCGTAGACGCGCTGTTAACCGGTTGTTGCGGTCCAGTTGGGCCGCCAATCCGGATGTCTTTCTAACGTCCTCGGCGTGCCATCACGAAGCAACAGGACCGTACGGATCGCCGTACTCGCCGACTCGGACACCCGGTGGAAATGGGGTGCGCTCACCGCGCGTCGTATCGCACCGGCCGGCACCCCTGACCCGGTCCGGCTGAGCGGCTTTCTGCTGCGTGGCCGGGCCACCCCCACGGCGCGCCAGCTCGCCGAGGTCGGGGTGGACGCGGACGAGCTGCGTGAGGTGACCGGGAGCGAGTTCCTGCGGGCCGTCGCGGACGAGTCGTACGACATGGTCGTGCTCGCGCTCGTCGGCGGCGCGGTCCAGGCCGTGCTGCACGGGCTCGCCGCCCTGGGACTGCCGCAGCGCCCGGTCGTCGTCACCGGCTATGTCGGCGTCGTCTACGAGAAGCTCGCCGACGGGCTGCTGCTGCGGCACGGCGCGGACATCGTCCTCGCCAACTCCCGCCACGACGCGGACCGTTTCCGCGCGGTGTACGAGGGCGTCGGCGCCGACGCGTCCTCCGTCACCGAGGCCGCGCTGCCCTTCCTCGGCGGTGCGCCCCACCGGCCCGAGGCCGGTCGCGACACGCTCGTCTTCGCCGCCCAGCCCTCCGTGCCGGAGTCCCGCGCCCACCGCACCTATCTGCTGCGCCGGCTCGTCGAGCACGCCCGGCTGCACCCGCGCCGCGAGGTGCTGCTCAAGCTGCGCTCCAAGCCGGGCGAACACACCACGCACCTCGAGGAGATCCCATACCAGAGGCTCGCCGAGAGACTGCCCGGCGGGCTCCCGCCCAACTTCCGCCTCGTGTACGGGCACATGGGCGAGGTGCTCGACCGCACCGACCTGCTGGTGACCGTCTCCTCGACGGCCGCGCTGGAGGCGCTGCACCGCTCGGTGCCCACCGCGGTCCTCACCGACCTGGGCGTGCGCGAGGCGCTCGGCAACCACCACTTCCTCGGCTCGGGGCTGCTCACCTCGTGGGACCGCCTCGACGGCGGCCACCGGCCCGCCCCCGGCGCCGACTGGCTGGCCCGTCAGGGCGTCGCCGCCGACGGTACGTACGACACGGCCTTCGACGAGGCCCGCAAGCGGGTGGACCGACTGCTCGGCGAGCCCGGCCTCCCGCCGATCGCGCCGTACTACACACCGGCCACCGCGCCCGGCTACCTGCCCGGCGTGCTCGCCCGCCACCACCTGGCCCCCGACGGCACCCCGTTGCCGGGCGCGGCTCCCGCGGCCGAGGTCACCGGCGTGCGGCGCGTGGTGCGCGACGCCGTACGGAACGCGGCGCGTGGCGCCTACCGCCACGGCGTCCAGCGCGTGGCCCCTGTCATCCGCCGGATGGGCGAGCTGTGAGGCGGCCCGTGCCCGAAGCCACCCGCCCGATCCCGCAACCCACCTCTCCAGGAGCCCCGATGACCGTTCTCGCCGTGATTCCCGCCCGGGGCGGCTCCAAGGGCGTGCCGGCCAAGAACCTCGCGGCCGTGGCGGGCGTGCCGCTCGTGGCGCGTGCGGTGCGGGAGAGCCTGGCCGCCCGGCTGGTCACCGATGTCGTCGTCTCCACCGACGACCCGGACATCGCGGCGGCCGCACGCAGCGCGGGCGCCGAGGTCGTCCTGCGCCCCGCCGCCATCGCGGGCGACACCGCCACCAGCGAGGCCGCGGTGCTGCACGCCCTGGACGCCTTCGAGGCGATGCGCGGCACACGTGTCGAGGCGGTCCTGCTCGTGCAGTGCACCAGCCCCTTCCTGACCCGCGAGGACATCGGCGGCGTCACCGCCGCGGTCGTCACCGACGGCGCCGACAGCGCGGTCACGGTCGCGCCGTTCCACGGCTTCGTCTGGCGCGAGCAGCCGCGGGACACCGACCCGGGCGGCGGCCACGGCGTCAACCACGACACGTCCTTCCGGCCCCGCCGCCAGGACCGACCGCAGGACTTCCTGGAGACGGGCGCCGCGTACGCCATGGACGCGACCGGCTTCCGCGAGGCCGGGCACCGGTTCTTCGGCCGCATCGCGCTCGTCCGCACCGACCCGGCCCGGGTGCTGGAGGTCGACGACCCGCACGATCTCGCCCGCGCCCGCGCGCTCGCCCCGCTGCTCGACACCCCCGCGCTGCCCACGCGCGAGGACATCGACGCCGTGGTGCTCGACTTCGACGGCACCCAGACCGACGACCGGGTGTACATCGACGCGGACGGCCGCGAAACCGTCTCCGTGCACCGCGGCGACGGCCTCGGCATCGCGCGTCTGCGCAAGGCCGGACTGGAACTGCTGATCCTGTCCACCGAGCAGAACCCGGTGGTCGCCGCCCGCGCCCGAAAGCTCCGCATCCCCGTCCTGCACGGCATCGACCGCAAGGACCTCGCACTCAAGCAGTGGTGCGAGGAACAGGGGATCGCGCCCGAGCGCGTGCTCTACGTCGGCAACGACGTCAACGATCTTCCGTGCTTCGACCTCGCCGGCTGGCCCGTGGCCGTCGCGAGCGCGCACGGATCCGTACGCGCCGCCGCGCGTGCCGTCACCACCACGCGCGGCGGTGAGGGGGCGGTCCGCGAGATCGCCGCCTGGCTTCTCGGCCCGAGCCTCCACACCCCGGAACGACCGAACCACCACACCCCTGAACCGAGTCCCGACACCCTCACCACAGCACCCGCCTTCCCCGGGCAGTAAGGAACGTCCCCCCATGAGCACCTCTCGTCTGCGCACTCTCGGCACCCGGACCGCCGGGCCGGGCCACCCCGTCTATGTCACGGGTGAGATCGGCATCAACCACAACGGCGACCTGAACAACGCCTTCGCGCTCATCGACGCCGCCGCCGACGCCGGCTGCGACGCCGTCAAGTTCCAGAAGCGCACCCCGGAGATCTGCACCCCGCGCGACCAGTGGGACATCGAACGCGACACCCCCTGGGGCCGGATGACCTACATCGACTACCGGCACCGCGTGGAGTTCGGCGAGGACGAGTACCGCCGGATCGACGAGCACTGCAGGAAGCGCGGCATCGACTGGTTCGCCTCCCCGTGGGACACCGAGGCCGTCGCGTTCCTGGAGAAGTTCGACGTCCCCGCCCACAAGGTGGCGTCCGCCTCCCTCACCGACGACGAGCTGCTGCGCACCCTGCGCGCCACCGGCCGGACCGTCGTCCTCTCCACCGGCATGTCGACGCCGCGCCAGATCCGCCACGCGGTGGAGGTCCTCGGCAGCGACAACATCCTGCTCTGCCACGCCACCTCGACGTACCCGGCGAAGGCCGAGGAGCTCAACCTGCGGGTCATCAACAGCCTGCAGGCGGAGTACCCGAACGTGCCGATCGGCTACTCCGGCCACGAGACGGGCCTGCAGACCACGCTCGCCGCGGTCGCGCTCGGTGCCGCGTTCGTCGAGCGCCACATCACGCTCGACCGGGCCATGTGGGGCTCCGACCAGGCCGCGTCCGTCGAGCCGGGCGGTCTGCAGCGCCTGGTCCGCGACATCCGCACGATCGAGAACGCGCTCGGCGACGGCGTCAAGAAGGTCTACGACTCCGAGCTCGCCCCGATGAAGAAGCTGCGCCGGGTCGCGGGCGTCGTCGCCGAGGCGGGCGACCGTGAGCCCGTGACCGTCTGACGTGCACGGCGCCGTGCTGTCCACCCCGCCGCCCCGGCCATCACGAGGTGACCCGCAGTGAATCTCGCCTTCGTCGAGAGTCCGGTCCAGCTCCTGAACGTCCTGGAGTGGGCCCACACCCGGGCGGGCGCGCCCCTGGCCGCGGTCCCGGCGCAGCCGACGGGCCCGGGCGGCCGTGCGGACCGTGCGGACGACCTCACCGTCGTCGTCCTGTCGCCCACCGACCCCATGTCGCGGGGCCAGCTGCGCCGGATGGCGGAGCTGGCCCGCGA
This sequence comes from uncultured Actinomycetota bacterium, assembly GCA_963836215.1. Taxonomy (GTDB): domain Bacteria; phylum Actinomycetota; class Actinomycetes; order Streptomycetales; family Streptomycetaceae; genus Streptomyces. The sequence continues at coordinate 202,124 of CAWIIU010000004.1, read as the reverse complement.
CGAGGGGTTCACGGTGCGCTGGCACGAGGCGCGCGGTGGGCCGGGTGCGCCGCTGAAGACCGTGCGCGCGCTCGCGCCGATGCTGCGCCGCTGCGAACGGATCGTCATCGGTGACCCGTTCTCGCGGTATGTGCAGCTGCTGCTGACCCTGGCCGGCGGCAAGGACCTGACCGTCGTCGACGACGGGACGGCCACGATGGAATTCGTGGCGCAGCTGGCGCGCGGCGAGAAGCTGGTGCGCTGGCACCGGCGCGGCCGGCGCGGTCCGCGGGAGTGGGTCCTCGCGCCGGTGACGTTCCTGGCCCGGCGCCGGCTCACCCCGTCACGGACCCGCAGCGTCGAGGTGTTCAGCTCGATGCCGGTGGAGCCGCCGCCGGGGGTGACCGTCACCGCCAACCGGTTCGGCTGGACCCGCTCCCGTTTCGGCCCGCCGCGGCTCACCCGGGGCGCCGACCTGGTCGGTACGTCGCTGGTGGAGACCGGCGTCGTGGACCTCGGTCAGTACATCGAGGCCGTTCGCGCCCTGGCCCGAACGCACGGGGCCGTCCGGTACTTCGCGCACCGGCGCGAGAGCTCCGACAAGCTGCACCGGCTCGCGGTCGAGACCGGTCTGGAGATCGTCCGGCCCGATCTGCCGCTGGAGCTGATCGCCCGCCGTGGCCCGATCGGCGCGACGGTTCTCAGTTTCCCGTCCACCGTGGTGCACACCCTGCCCCTGGCGCTCGCCGGCACCGGCATCCGGGTGGCGGTCTGCGACATCGCGCCCGAGTGGCTCACGGACACCGCATCGCCCCGGGCCCAGGGCTTCCTCGCGGGCGTCACGGGTACGGCGCGGGACGTGCAGCGGCTGCCCGCACCGGCGTGAAGCATGATCCTTCGGAGGAGGACTGCTTGAGATACGGTCGAAAGGACGCGTGAGTTTACCCACACAGGTTGGCAATCATGCACCTCGGGGCCACCTTTCCTTCCCCTATCGGGTTGAACTTTTGTTGATCAGTGGTCAGTTGGCCCCTGCCTGGGCATATCCTTCAACAGGTGAACCAACTGATGTCCCGTGAGCACGAAGCCGACCTTCCCGGGGAAGCCGCACTGCCCGGCACGCTGTCAGAACCGCTGCGCGCCGAGCTGATCGCCTTCCGCCGGGACATGCACATGCACCCGGAACTCGGTAACCAGGAGTTCCGTACGACCGCAGCGATCAAGGCCCGCCTCGAGAAGGCAGGCCTGAAGCCGCGTGTGCTGGCGGTAGGCACCGGGCTCATCTGTGACATCGGCACCTGGGACCCGGAGCGGCCGCTGCTGGCGATCCGCGCGGACATCGACGCCCTGCCCATCCCGGACACCAAGACGGACGTCCCCTACCGCTCCACCGTCCCCGACCGGGCGCACGCGTGCGGGCACGACGTGCACACCACCACGGTCCTCGGCGCCGGGCTGGTCCTCGCCGAGCTGGACCGGCAGGGGCTGCTGCCGCAGCCGGTGCGGCTGATCTTCCAGCCCGCCGAGGAGGTGCTCCCCGGCGGCGCGCCCGACGCCATCGAGTCGGGCGTCCTGGAGGGCGTCGGCCGGATCATCGGGGTGCACTGCGACCCCAAGGTCGACGCGGGCGTCATCGGGTTGCGCCCGGGCCCCATCACCTCCGCGTGCGACCGGCTGGAGGTCACGCTCGACGGCCCCGGCGGTCACACGGCCCGCCCGCATCTGACCACCGACCTGGTCACCGCGGCGGCGAAGATCGTCACCGACGTCCCGGCCCTGCTGGCCCGCCGCGTCGACGCCCGCTCCGGACTCGCCGTGACCTGGGGCCGTATCGAGGCCGGTCACGCGTGCAACGTCATCCCGCAGCACGCCGAGCTGTCCGGAACCGTGCGCTGCCTGGACCTGCCGGGCTGGCGGGTGGCCCCCGACCTGGTGCACGCGGCCATCGACGAGATCGCGACGCTCCACCGCGCCAAGTCGGAGATCAACTACATCCGCGGAGTCCCGCCGGTGGTCAACGACCCGGTGATCACCGAGCTGCTGCGCGACGCGCAGACCGTGCGCCGGGGTGCGCTCGCGATCGAGGACACCGAACAGAGCCTGGGCGGCGAGGACTTCTCCTGGTACCTGGAGCATGTCCCGGGCGCGATGGCGCGCCTGGGGGTGCGCACGCCCGGTGACACGTTGCGGCGCGATCTGCACCGCGGCGACTTCGACGCGGACGAGCACGCGATCCAGGTCGGCGTCGAACTGTTCACGGCGGCGGCGCTGCTCGACGGACAGCGGGTCTGATCCGCCACCTCGCGATCGCGTGGCGGGGAACGGCCGTTGCGCCGGTACGATCCCCGGGCGCAGCCATCACCAGGCAGTCCGGATTATGCGACCCGTACGTTATGTCCGTGTTGTGAAAGAATGCGGCTTGTGAGAGCCCTGCGCCTCGTCTACACGACGATCCGGTAACGACTGATGAACAGGGCTTTAACTGACATCTACGCGCGTTACGATCGCCGCGAACCCAGCGCCGGAAGTGGCGCTTTCGGTCAGGTTTAAGGAGCCTCCCAGTGCGCCGGATCACCAGGATCGCCACCGTGGGCATTGCGTCCACGGCTCTCGCACTGTCCGTCACCGCATGTGGCGGCAAATCGTCCTCCGACGCTGGCGCGGACAGCAGCAGCGCCGCCATCGCGTACGACATCGGTGGCCGCGGGGACCAGTCGTTCAACGACGCTGCCTTCGCCGGCCTCGAGAAGGCGGAGAAGGACCTCGACATCAAGGGGAGCGAGGCCGAGCCGAGCGAGGGTGAGGGCGACCCGGACAAGGTTCAGCGCCTCACCGAGCTGGCCCGCGCCGGCAACAACCCGGTGATCGGCGTCGGCTTCGCCTACGCCCCGGCCATCGCGCAGGTCGCGCCGAAGTTCCCGAAGACCACCTTCGGCCTCATCGACGACACCTCCAAGACCGGCAAGAACATCGCCAACCTGGTCTTCAACGAGGAGCAGGGCTCCTACCTGGCCGGCGTCGCCGCCGCCAAGGTCACCAAGACCAACACGGTCGGCTTCATCGGCGGTGTCGAGACCCCGCTGATCAAGAAGTTCGAGGCGGGCTTCGTCCAGGGCGTCAAGGACACCAACAAGGCCGTCAACGTCAAGGTCCAGTACCTGACCCAGCCGCCGGACTTCGGTGGGTTCTCCAAGCCCGACCTCGGCAAGGCCGCCGCGCAGGGCCAGCTCGACGCGGGCGCCGACGTGATCTACGCCGCCGCCGGTCTGGCCGGCTCCGGCTCGATCGAGGCCACCGCCAAGGCCAAGAAGTGGGCCATCGGCGTCGACTCGGACCAGTACAACCAGAAGGGTCTCGCGCCCTACAAGAACTACATCCTCACCTCGGTGACCAAGGATGTCGCGGGCTCCGTCTACAACCTGATCAAGTCGGTCAAGGACGGCAAGCCGCAGAACGGCGAGATCCGTTACGGCCTGGACAAGAACGGCGTCGGCCTGGCCACCTCCAACCCGGCGTACACCAAGATGACCGACGTGGTCGCCGCGGTCGACAAGGCCAAGGCCGGCATCACCGCCGGTACGATCAAGGTCAAGACCGCTCCGTAACCGGACGCGGCCGGACCCCGCTGCCCGGGCCCGGAGAGGCCGGCTCACCGCCGCCTCGACGGGCCCGGGCGCGGGTCATGGTCTCCGGTTTTCATCATTCGGCATCGCTACGCGCGTAGAACACTCTCCGGCGCGATAACTTCGCCCCGCCCCCCTGCCCGCACAGCCCCGCCACTCCCGCCTGCCCGCCGGTGGCTCCCGCCCAGCCCGTCCGGCTCCCTTTCCCGCCAAGGAGAGTGCGTCATCAACGCGTCCAGTCCGTCACCGCCGTTGGCTGCTGCCGTAGAACTGCGCGGCATCACCAAGCGCTTCCCCGGCGTCGTCGCCAACCACGACATCGACATCACCGTCCACAAAGGCACGGTGCATGCCCTCGTCGGTGAGAACGGGGCCGGCAAGTCGACCCTGATGAAGATCCTCTACGGCATGCAGAAGCCGGACGAGGGCACGATCACGGTCGACGGCAGCCAGGTCACCTTCTCCAGCCCCGCCGACGCCATCGCGCGCGGCATCGGCATGGTCCACCAGCACTTCATGCTGGCCGACAACCTCACGGTGCTGGAGAACGTCGTTCTCGGTGGCGAGAAGCTGTTCGGCATCGGGGCCAAGGCCCGTCGGAAGATCCAGGAGATCTCGGACGCGTACGGACTGAACGTCCGCCCCGACGTTTTGGTCGAGCAGCTCGGTGTCGCCGACCGGCAGCGCGTGGAGATCCTCAAGGTCCTCTACCGCGGCGCGCACACCCTCATCCTCGACGAGCCGACCGCCGTGCTCGTGCCGCAGGAGGTCCAAGCGCTCTTCGCCAACCTGCGCGAGCTCAAGGCCGAGGGCCTGACCGTCATCTTCATCTCGCACAAGCTCGGCGAGGTCCTCTCCGTCGCCGACGAGATCACGGTCATCCGCCGCGGCACCACCGTCGGCACGGCCGACCCCAGGACCACCACCACCAAGCAGCTCGCCGAGCTGATGGTCGGCAGCGAGCTGCCCTCGCCGGAGACCCGCGAGTCGACGGTGACCGATGTGCCGATGCTGACGGTGCACGGACTGCGGCTCACCGCCACCGACCCCGACGGCGTCATCCGCGAGGTCCTCGACGACATCGACTTCACCATCCACCAGGGCGAGGTCATGGGCATCGCCGGCGTGGAGGGCAACGGGCAGACCGAGCTCATCGAGGCCCTGATGGGCATGCGCGACCCCGACGGCGGCGTCATCACGCTCGGCAAGGCCGACATCTCGCACGCGCCGACCCGCAAGCGCCGCGAGGACGGCATCGGCTACATCCCCGAGGACCGCCACCGGCACGGTCTGCTGCTGGAGTCCCCGCTGTGGGAGAACCGCATCCTCGGCCATGTCACCGAGCCCCCCAACAGCAAGAGGGGCCTGCTCGACCCCAAGGCCGCCCGCAAGGACACGGAGCGGATCGTGCGCGAGTACGACGTCCGCACCCCCGGCATCGAGGTCACCGCGGCCTCCCTGTCCGGCGGCAACCAGCAGAAGCTGATCGTCGGCCGCGAGATGAGCCACACGCCCAAGCTGCTGATCGCGGCCCACCCGACCCGTGGTGTGGACGTGGGCGCCCAGGCCGCGATCTGGGACCAGATCCGTGCCGCGCGCCGCGAGGGCCTCGCGGTCCTGCTGATCTCCGCCGACCTGGACGAGCTCATCGGGCTCTCCGACACCCTGCGGGTGATGTACCGGGGCCGACTGGTCGCGGACGCCGACCCCGCCACCATCACTCCGGAGGAGCTGGGCTCGGCCATGACCGGCGCCGCCACCGGCCACCTGGAAGCACCCGAGCAGCCTGAGAACGGTGAGGCCCGATGAAGAAGTTCGACAAGGACCGGCTGATCCTGGGCCTCGCCGGCCCGGCGCTCGCCCTGGTCGTGGCCTTCCTGCTCACCTCGGCGGTGCTGCTCGTCTCGGACCGTGATCCGATCGAGCCGTACACGCTGATGATCCAGAACGCCGAGTTCACCGACGTTCAGGTGCTGATCTTCAACCAGGCCGGTACGTACTACCTCGCCGCTCTGGCCGTTGCCGTCGGCTTCAAGATGAACCTGTTCAACATCGGTGTGGACGGCCAGTACCGTCTCGCGGCGATGCTCGCCGCGGTCGTCGGCACCTCCGTGGAGCTGCCCGGGCCGCTGCACATCCTGCTGGTCGTGCTCGTCGCCATGTTCGTCGGCGCCTTCTGGGCCGGAATCGCGGGCATCCTGAAGACCACGCGCGGCGTCAGCGAGGTCGTCTCCACGATCATGCTCAACGCCATCGCCACGAGCCTGATCGCCTGGATGATCCTGCCGGCCAACCTCGGCGTGCAGCCGGAGGGTTCCAACGACCTGACGACCGGTGAGATCGCCGAGTCCGGCTGGTTCCCCGGCCTGGACACCGGCGACGGCGGAGTCATCTACGGCTTCACCTTCGTCGCCTTCGCGCTCGGCATCGTCTACTGGATCGTCCTCAACCGCACCCGCTTCGGCTTCGACCTGCGCGCGACCGGCGCGAGCTCGTCCGCCGCCCAGGCGAGCGGCGTCGACGCCAAGAAGATGGTGCTCACCGCCATGCTGATCTCCGGCGCGGTCGCGGGCCTGTCCGGTATGCCGCTGCTGCTGGGCCAGACCCACACGTACAGCCTGAGCTTCCCCGTGGGGGTCGGCTTCACCGGCATCACCATCGCCCTGCTCGGCCGCAACAACCCCGTCGGCATCTTCTTCGCCGCGCTGCTCATCTCCTTCCTGGAGAAGACGTCCGCATCGCTGGACCAGCACGGCTACGAGAAGGAGATCGCCACGATCATGCAGGGCCTGATCGTGATCTCGGTCGTCGTGTCCTATGAACTCGTCCGCCAGTACGGGCTGCGCCGCCAGCAGCAGAAGGTCGGCGAAGAGCTTGCCGCCCAGGCCCGTAAGACCCGTGAGGAGGCTGCGGCGTGAGCACCAGCACCGTCTCGATGACGTCCACCGCGCCCAAGAAGGGCGGCGGACGCCGCAAGCTGTCCCTGCCGATGATCCTGCTGATCGTTGCCGGAGGGCTGCTGCTCTTCTCCCTGGTCCGGGTGATCAGCGGCGCGAACGACCTCACCTCCGTGGGCCAGGTCGCGGGCGCGCTCCAGCTGGCCGTGCCGATCGGCCTCGCCGGCCTCGGCGGTCTGTGGGCCGAGCGGGCCGGTGTGGTCAACATCGGCCTCGAGGGCATGATGATCCTCGGCACCTGGTTCGGTGCCTGGGCGGGATACCAGTGGGGTCCTTGGACCGGTGTCGCGATGGGCATCATCGGCGGTGCACTCGGCGGTCTGCTGCACGCGATCATCACGGTGACGTTCAACGTGAACCACATCGTCTCCGGTGTCGCGATCAACATCCTCGCGGTCGGCGTCACGCGGTACCTGTCGAACTTCACCTTCGCCGATGCCGAGGGCGGTTCCTCCAAGCAGTCGCCGCGCATCGACCAGATCTACGACATCACCATTCCCGGGCTGTCGGACTGGCTGGTGGATCTGCAGGCCAGGCACTGGTTCTTCATCTCCGACCTGGCCGGCGTGATCGGCGGTCTGGTGACGAACCTGTCGCTGCTGACCGTGGTCGCCATCCTGCTGATCCCCGGCACCTGGTGGGTGCTGTGGCGCACCGCGTTCGGTCTGCGGCTGCGCTCCTGCGGTGAGAACCCGGTCGCCGCCGAGTCCCTCGGCGTGAACGTCTACAAGTACAAATACATCGCGGTCACCATCTCCGGCGGCCTCGCCGGCCTCGCGGGCGCCTTCCTCGCCATCGTCGCCACCGGCATCTACCAGGAGGGCCAGACCGGCGGACGCGGCTACATCGGTCTCGCCGCGATGATCTTCGGCAACTGGATGCCCGGCGGCATGGCCATGGGCGCCGGACTCTTCGGCTTCACCGACAGCCTCAAGCTGCGCGGCGGTTCACAGAACGTCCACGCGATGCTTCTGCTGCTGGCGATCCTGCTGCTGCTCGTGGTGGCCTGGCAGCTCTACAAGAAGAAGCACTGGCAGGCCGCGATCGCCCTGGGCGTCTCGGGCCTGCTGATCGTCTGGTACACGCTGACCGACGCGCTGCCCAGCCAATTCGTGGACGCCGCTCCGTACGTCACCACGCTGCTGGTCCTGGCGCTGTCCGCACAACGCCTGAGGATGCCCAAGGCCGACGGCATGCCCTACCGCAAGGGCCAGGGCAAGTGACGACGCCGTCCGTCACGGACGTCGACTGGGAAGCCCTGCGCGAGCGGGCGCGCGAGGCCATGACGCGCGCGTACACGCCGTACTCGGACTTCCCGGTCGGCGTGGCCGCGCTCGTCGACGACGGCCGCACGGTCGTCGGCTGCAACGTCGAGAACGCCTCGTACGGCCTGTCGCTGTGCGCCGAGTGCGGCCTGGTGTCGCAGCTGCACGCCACCGGAGGCGGCCGGCTGACCCACTTCACCTGCGTGGACGGCCGGGGCGAGCTTCTGGTGCCGTGCGGGCGGTGCCGTCAGCTGCTGCACGAGTTCGGCGGCCCCGAACTGCTGCTGGACACCCCGGAGGGCATCGTCACGCTGGCCGACATGCTTCCGCAGGCGTTCGGCCCGCAGCACCTCGCGTAGACCTCACGCGGCCCTTCCGTCCCGGGCGGAGGGGCCGCTCCCTTACCCTCTCTCTATGCGCGTAGAGCCTGGAGAGTCACTCTGAGCGTGCAGAGCAACCCTGGAGGAATCCCATGGACGTCATCTCCGTCATCCGCACCAAGCGGGACCGGGGTGAGCTGAGCCCGGAGCAGATCGACTGGGTCATCGACGCCTACACACGCGGTGAGGTCGCCGACGAGCAGATGTCGGCGCTGGCGATGGCGATACTGCTGAACGGCATGAACCGTACGGAGATCGCCCACTGGACCGCCGCGATGATCGCCTCCGGCGAGCGCATGAACTTCGACGCGCTGTCCCGTCCCACCGCCGACAAGCACTCCACCGGCGGCGTCGGCGACAAGATCACCCTGCCGCTCGCGCCGCTGGTTGCCGCGTGCGGTGCCGCCGTGCCGCAGCTGAGCGGCCGCGGCCTCGGCCACACCGGCGGCACGCTCGACAAGCTGGAGTCCATCCCCGGCTGGCGCGCGCTGCTGTCCAACGAGGAGATGCTGAACGTCCTCGACACCACCGGCGCGGTCATCTGCGCCGCCGGCGAGGGGCTCGCCCCCGCCGACAAGAAGCTGTACGCGCTGCGCGATGTCACCGGCACCGTCGAGGCCATCCCGCTCATCGCCTCCTCGATCATGTCCAAGAAGATCGCCGAAGGCACCGGCTCGCTGGTGCTGGACGTCAAGGTCGGCACGGGCGCGTTCATGAAGACCATCGAGGACGCGCGTGAACTGGCCTCCACCATGGTCGCGTTGGGCACCGACAGCCGAGTGCGGACCGTCGCGCTGCTCACCGACATGTCCACGCCGCTCGGTCTGACCGCGGGCAACGCGCTCGAGGTCCGCGAGTCCGTCGAGGTGCTCGCGGGCGGCGGTCCCGCCGATGTCGTCGAGCTGACCCTGGCGCTGGCCCGGGAGATGCTGGACGCGGCCGGCATCAAGGACGCCGACCCGGCGAAGGCGCTGGCCGACGGCTCGGCGATGGACGTGTGGCGCCGGATGATCGCGGCCCAGGGCGGCGACCCGGACGCCACTCTGCCGGTCGCCCGCGAGCAGCACGTCGTCACGGCTCCCTCGTCCGGTGTCCTGACCCGTCTCGACGCCTACGACGTCGGCATCGCCGCCTGGCGCCTGGGCGCGGGCCGTGCCCGCAAGGAGGATTTGGTGCAGGCGGGCGCGGGCGTCGAACTGCACGCCAAGCCGGGTGACATGGTCACGGCGGGCCAGCCGCTGCTGACCCTGCACACGGACACCCCGGAGAAGTTCGACTACGCGCTGAAGTCCCTGGGCTCCGCCTACGACATCGCACAGTCGGGCGCCGCGTTCGCGCCGAACCCCATCGTGCTGGACCGCATCGCCTGAGACACCCGCTGTACGGGAACGGGACCGGTGGATCATCTCCACCGGTCCCGTGCGGCTTTCCGGGCGCTACGGGGTGCCGTGCGATGAGATTCGCCGCCGGTCACGGTCTTCAGAACAGGACGTATCCGCCACCGACGACGGGACGGGATCGTGCACCATGCGCCGAAGTCTTCTGACCGCGATGAGTTATGGACACAGGGGCAGTCTCCTCCGTGTGGACGCCACACAACCCGTCGTCATGCGCATGTCCGGGAGGCTGACCCCGGACGATGTGCCGCGCCTGTGTGAGGAGTTGAGCGCGCTCCTCATCGGCAGCGGTGCCACCGAGGCGATCTGTGACGCCGCCGGTCTCCGACGGGCCGATCTGACCGCGGTCAACGCCCTGGCCCGGATGCAGCTCACGGCCCGGGGGCTGGGCTGCCGGATCCGGCTGCGCAACGCCGGGCCCGAGCTTCGGGAGCTGCTGGAGCTCGTCGGGCTCGGCGAGGTCGCCTGACCTGCGCCGTCAAACCGCGGGCTCGCCCTCCTTGTCCAGCCGGGCGGGCAGCTCGAACAGTGGGAACCACCTCTTGGTGTCCAGGAAGAAGTCCATTCCGCCGACCTTGCCGTCCGAGATCTCCAGGACGATCAGCGCCCACGGCTCGTACCCGCCGTCCTCGGCCGGGTGGTAGTGGGCGAAGGCCGGCGAGCCGTTCGCCACGGTCGGGACCAGCTTCGAACCCCGGCACACCTCGCCCACGCCGAGCATCCAGCCCACGATGTCGTCGTGGCCCCGCAGCCACAGGTCGTACGGCGGCATGGACATCGTCGCGTCCTCGTGGAGGAGGGCGGTCAGGGCCTTCATGTCGTACCCCTCGAAGGCCGCGACGTAGCGGTCCAGCAGCTTCTGCTGCTCCTCGTCGAGCGGGTCGGCACCGTCGGACACCTTCGGCTCCGACTCGGCGAGCGTGGCCCGCGCCCGCTGCAGCGCGCTGTTGACCGAGGCGACCGTGGTGCCCAGCAGCTCGGCGACCTCGCTCGCCTTCCAGGCCAGCACCTCGCGCAGGATCAGCACGGCACGCTGCTTGGGCGGCAGATGCTGGAGGGCGGCGACGAACGCCAGCCGGATCGTCTCGCGCTCCACCGCCGTCTCGGCGGGGTCCTCGACCGACGGCAGCACCCGCCCGTCGGGCACCGGCTCGAGCCAGGTGACCTCCGGGCGGCTGTTCAGCGCTGCCTGGGCGACCGGAGTGGGGGCGGTGAGATCCATGGGCCGGGCCCTGCGGTTGCCCGCGTTCAGCATGTCGAGACAGACGTTCGTCGCGATGCGGTAGAGCCACGACCGCAGCGACGAACGCCCTTCGAATTTCTCGAAATTCCGCCAGGCCCGGACCATCGTGTCCTGCACGGCGTCTTCCGCCTCGAAAGCGGAACCGAGCATGCGGTAGCAGTAACCGGTCAGCTCCCGTCGGTACTGCTCCAGCCTGGAATCCAGGTCCTGCGTCGTTGCCACATCACTCATCGGGTCCACCCCTGTCGCCCCTCGGCACCAGCCCTTCGGAAACTACAGGAGTGGACTGACAACGGGGGTCAGGTTCCGGGCTTGCGCCCGTAGACATACACGTCATCGCCGTTCTTCAGCAGATTCCAGTATGCCTTCGCGTCCGCGGACCGCATATTGACGCAGCCCCCGGAGCCCGGTGGGTTGTACATCGATTTCGAGACCGAATGGAATGCCTGACCGCCGTCGAAGAACTGCGCGTACGGCATCCGCACCTTGTAGAGCGTCGACCAGTGGTTGATGCTCCGCCAGTAGATCTTTTTCGCGCCGGTCCGGGTTTCCGTTCCGTTCTTGCCCGTGCGCACCGCGACCGGACCGTACCTCAGCGTCCTGCCGTCCTGGATCCAGGTGAGCTGGCGGGTCAGGTCGACACACGCGATACGGCCCTTGTTGGTCGGGCACTTGCCGGCCGCGTTCGGGTTCTTCCCGGCCGCGCGCTGCGCCAGGATCGTGTTCATCGTCTGCCAGGTCAGCGGACCGGCGTAGCCGATGGTCGGCTTGATCCCGTGCCACGACTGGAAGGTCCGGATCGCCTTGCAGTCGGCGGCCGACTGCTTGCCGTCCACCGGACGGCCCATGAATTTCTCCACCTGCTTCTGGTACGGCCCCGTCGCCGTGGTGCAGGACGCCGCCGCGGCCGGCCCGCTGCCGAGTGCCAGGGTCAGCGGAACCACCATGCCCGTCAGTCCGAGGACGATCCCGGCTCTCCTGCGGACGCCCTCTCCGATGCGTATCCCCCCGGTGCGACTCATCGCCACCAACTCCCCTCCGTACGCCGCGCCTACGCGCGGGTCTGCCGAGTTGGACGCTCACCGGGCAGGCGCGGTTGTACGGACGGGGGGCTGATGTGTCAGTTCCGCGCGGCGGCGAGCAGCATCCGGTGCTCGGCACGCGCCACACGCGTCCCGTACAGCGTGATCGACACGACGCCCAGCACCGCCAGCAGGCCCAGCAGGACCGTGCCCGCCCAGCCGCCGGAGTGGAAGGCGACGGCGCCGAGCGTGCCGCCCACGCTGCTGCCGAGGTAGTACGCGGACTGGTACAGCGCGGACGCCTGCGCGCGCCCGGTCTTCGCCGTCCGGCTCACCGACGAGGAGGCGACGGCGTGGCCGGCGAAGAAGCCGGCGGTGATCAGCACCAGACCCAGCAGCACGGCGGGCAGCGAGTCGGCCAGGGAGAGCAGCAGACCGGCGGTGGTGGTGGTGACCGCGAGGTACAGGGCGCCCCGGCGGCCGAGCCGTGCGACCAGCTTGCCGGCCGCGGCGGAGGAGACCGTACCGACGAGGTAGACCAGGAAGATCGAACCCACGATGCCCTGAGGGAGGTTGAAGGGCGCCTCGACCAGGCGGTAGCCGATCACCGTGTAGACCGCGCCGAACACGGTCATGAACAGCGCGCCGATCGCGTACAGCCGCAGCAGCAGCGGGTCGGAGAGATGACCGCGGACGGTCTTGGCCAGCACCTTCGGGCTCAGCGTGCCGGGCGTGAAGTTACGGGCCCGGGGGAGCAGCGCACGGAACACCAGCCCGCACACCAGCGCCATCAGACCGACCGCGGCGAGCCCGGCGCGCCAGCCCCACAGCTGGGCCACCCAGCCGGTGACGATCCGGCCGCTCATGCCGCCGATGCTGTTGCCCGCCACGAACAACCCGATCGCGGCGACCAGCGCCTTGGGCCGCACCTCCTCGGCGAGATACGCCATCGCCGACGCCGGCAGTCCGGCCAGCGCCGCACCCTGCACGGCGCGCAGTGCCACCAGCCACTCCAGGCTCGGCGCGAACGGCACCAGCAGGCCCACCACGACCGCGACCGCGAGCGACACCGTCATCACGGTGCGCCGCCCGAAGCGCTCGGACAGCGAGCTCATCGGCAGGACGAACAGGGCCAGCGCGCCCGTCGCGGCGGAGACCGTCCAGCTGGCGGCGGACGCGCTCACACCGAAACCGGCGGAGACGGCGGGCAGCAGCGCCTGCGTGGAGTAGAGCAGGGCGAAGGTCGCCATTCCGGCGGCGAAGAGCGCGAAGCTCATCCGGCGGTAGCCGGGACGGCCGGGGGACAGGAGATCGGGAGAGGGGGACGCGGAGCCGGCGCTCGCGGAAGCGAGCGCCTTGGTACTGGCGGGAGACATGCATCGAACGTATGCCGACGAACTTCATGCGTCCAATGCATGGAATGGCCATAATCGTTCCTATGGTGCATGACCACAGCTCACAGCCTCGGCTGTCACCGAGCAGTTACGAAGATTACGCAGAAGACACGGCGCTGATGCTCGCTCCACGCCTCGCCTACTTCGCCGGCGTCGCCCGCCACGAGCATGTGACGCGCGCCGCACAGGAGATGGGCGTCCCGCAGTCGACGCTGTCGCGCGCGATGGTGCGCCTCGAACAGGACCTGGGCCTCGCGCTCTTCGCCCGCCGGGGCCGTACGGTCTCGCTCACCCCGGCGGGCCGCACCTTCCTCGCCTCCGTCGAGCGGGCACTCGGCGAGGTCGAGCGGGCGGCGGACTCGGTACGCGCGGACGCCGACCCGGCCTCCGGAAAGGTGGCCTTCGGCTTTCTGCACACGATGGGTTCGGAGACGGTTCCGGGGCTGCTGCGGGCCTTCCGCGCCGACCATCCCCGGGTCCGCTTCACGCTCGTGCAGAACTACGGCGAGGCGATGATCGAACGGCTGCGCGCGGGCGATCTGGACCTGTGCCTGACCTCACCGGTGCCGGATGCCCCCGACCTGGTCGCCCGGCGCCTGGACGAGCAACGTCTGCGCCTGGTGGTCCCGGACGACCACCGCCTCGCGAGCCGCAAGCGCATCCGCCTCGCTGAGGCGGCGGACGAGGTCTTCGTGACCCTCGAACCGGGCTATGGTCTGCGCCGCATCACCGACGACCTGTGCGCGGAGGCGGGCTTCACGCCCCGGGTCGCCTTCGAGGGAGAGGAGGCGGAGACCCTGCGCGGCCTGGTCGCGGCGGGCCTGGGTGTGGCGCTGCTGCCACCGCCGGCGGTGGCCCGCCCGGGAGTGGTCGAGCTGACGGTCACGGCCCCGCGCGCGGTCCGCGAGATCGGCGTCGCCTGGCTCGACGGCCACCCGGACACGGCGCCGGTGGCCGCCTTCAAGAAGTTCCTGCTCTCGCGGCGGGGGAACCTGCTGCCGGACTGAGCGGCGCCGGATTGCCGGCACCCGCCCACCGGCCGTCGGCAATCCGGCCGTTCAGGACCGCAGCGATCTCCCGAACCCGGCCGCCAGCGGCATCCGCAACCCCAGCGGCGGCGGTGCCGCCAGTGCGTCGGCGACCGGGCGGGCGTAGGGGCGGGTGAAGAGCGCACCCAGGACGAAGTCGGCTGCCAGGGCGCGGACTTCGCCGTGGTACTGACGCAGCGCGTTGCCGTCCGTGTGGACCTCGAAGCGGCACGTGTCGCGGTTCGTCTTCTTCGCGCGCTCCGCCAGCCGGTACGACAGCTCCGGATCGGTCCGTGCGTCGTTCGTGCCGTGCACGATCAGCACCTGCCGGCCGTGAAGCTGCCCGACCGGCTCCGGAGGGGCCGCCACGTCGTCCTCCGGCAGCCAAGGGGCCAGCGCCAGTACGGAGTTGACCGCCGGGTGGCCCGCCGCGTGCAGGGCCGCGCGGCCGCCCAGGCCGTGGCCCACCAGGCAGACGGCCACATCGCCGTACCGCCGGATCACCTCGTCCGCCGCCCAGTGGGCGTCCGCCGCGAGGTGTGCGTCCGGACCGTTCCAGCCGCGGCAGCGGTAGTGCACCGTGTGCACCACGAGGCCGTCGTCGCGTCCGGCCCGCGCCAGCGAACGGCCCATCGGCAGGGCTGCCGCGTACGAGAGTGCGGAGCGTCTGCGCAGGGACTCCGGCTCGCCGTCCGGCAGGACCAGCACCACCCCGCCGACGGTCGGTTCGGCTCCCGCCGCCCGGCCACCGGCCGGTCTGCCCAGCCGGGCCTGCGGGCGGCTGCCCCCTCGCTCCTGCCTTGCCACGGTCGCCTCACGGCGGGTTCCCGTCTCCACTGCCTGGTCGCCCGGACGCCCCCACCACAGGGGCGATGCGTGGTGTGCCATGACAGAACAGTCTCAGAAGGGGACGTGTACTCCACCCGTACGCACGGTCACTGTTACGTATCGACCCGGCGCCTTCTACGCGCGTAGGGGCTAGAGTGCGCAGATGACGAGCCAGACCCTCAACACGCCCACCGCGGACCAGATCCGACGCGCTCCGAAGGTGCTCCTGCACGACCACCTCGACGGCGGGCTGCGTCCGGGCACGATCATCGCACTCGCCCGGGAAACGGGCTATGAACTGCTCCCCGAGACCGAGCCCGACAAGCTCGGCATCTGGTTCCGCGAGGCCGCGGACTCCGGCTCGCTGGAGCGGTATCTGGAGACCTTCGCGCACACCTGCGCCGTCATGCAGACCCGCGACGCCCTCTTCCGGGTCGCCGCCGAGTGCGCGGAGGACCTCGCCGAGGACGGAGTGGTGTACGCGGAGGTGCGCTACGCCCCCGAGCAGCACCTGGAGGCAGGGCTCTCGCTCGAAGAGGTCGTCGAGGCCGTCAACGAGGGCTTCCGCGAGGGAGAGCGGCGGGCCAGGGAGGCCGGCCACCGCATCCGCGTGGGTGCTCTGCTCACCGCCATGCGGCACGCCGCCCGCGCCCTGGAGATCGCCGAACTGGCCAACCGCTACCGCGATCTGGGCGTCGTGGGCTTCGACATCGCGGGTGCCGAGGCGGGCTACCCGCCCACCCGCCACCTCGACGCCTTCGAGTACATGAAGCGCGAGAACAACCACTTCACCATCCACGCAGGTGAGGCCTTCGGGCTGCCGTCGATCTGGCAGGCGCTCCAGTGGTGCGGCGCCGACCGCCTCGGCCACGGTGTGCGCATCATCGACGACATCGAGGTGACGGAGGACGGGCAGGTGAAGCTCGGCCGGCTCGCCGCGTACGTCCGCGACAAGCGGATCCCGCTGGAGCTGTGCCCCACGTCCAACCTGCAGACCGGCGCGGCCGCCTCGTACGCCGAGCACCCCATCGGCCTGCTCCGCAAACTGCACTTCCGGGCCACCGTCAATACCGACAACCGGTTGATGAGCGGCACCAGCATGACCCGTGAGTTCGAGCTGCTGACCGACACGTTCGGATACACGCTCGACGACATGCAGTGGTTCACCGTCAATGCCATGAAGTCGGCGTTCATTCCTTTCGATGAACGACTGGCGATGATCAGTGACGTGATCAAGCCCGGATACGCCGAGCTGAAATCCGAATGGCTGTTCCGTCAGACCTCGACGACCAGCGAGTCTTTCCCGGACGAGAACTGATCGTACTTATTCGGAAGCGGCCGGAATCGTCAACACCCGGCCGCTTCGAGGTGTTTGCCTCCCGTACGGGGCGATGGCTAGCTTGCAGAGCCGCTCATATTCCCCGTCCCAAGGACAAAGCCCTGATGAAGCAGTCTGCTGCCAAGACTCTCGGTGTCGCCGTTCTCGGTGCCGCCTTCGCCGCTGCCGCCGCGGGTACTGCCTCCGCCGCGCCGGCGTCGCTCCCCGACACCGCCGCCCCGCTCGACACCGTCACCAGCGTGCTGCCGGTGCAGGACGCCGTCACCAAGCTCCCCGCCGGTGCCCCCGAGTCGCTGACCGGCGGCCAGTCCGCTCTCACCGAGAGTGCGAGCTCGCTGCCGGGAACCCTGCAGGGCGCCACGGACAAGGTGCTGCCCGCCGGCTCTCCGGCGGCCCCGGTCGCGGGCCTGCTCGGTGGCCTCCCGACCGGCGCCGGCAGCCCGCTGAGTGGCCTGCCGCTCAACGGCCTGCCGCTCAGCGGGCTGCCGCTCCTCGGCTGAGCCGGCCGCACAGCGCGTTCGTAAGGCTTTCGGAGCCGTACGGCAAAGAAGCGGGGCGCACATCCCGAATCGGATGTGCGCCCCGCTCGCGTGTGCCAGGATCGCCGCCATGCGCCCGAAGACCGCCCATGCGAAAAGCGCCGGACTGATATTCATCACCGTCCCCGCGCTCCTGCTGGCCACGGCCTGTACGAGTGACGACGGCAAGAGTTCCGGCGACCAGAAGAGTTCCGCCGGGAGCACGCGGACACCCGCCGGTTCGGCCGCGGGCTCCGACTCCGCCGAGGGTGACAGCGGTACCGACGGCAAGAAGGACGACGCCGCCGGAAAGGGCGACGCGTCGAAGCCGCTCAGCCGCCCGCAGTTGGAGCGTGCCGCGCTCGCGAGCGGCGATCTGCCGGACTTCCAGGTGTCCTCCGGCGAGGACGCCCTCGCGCCCGGCGGACAGCCCGTCGCCGACAAGGCGCAGTGCCAGCCGCTCGCCGACGCCATGGGCGACGCACCGGCCAAGGGGGCCAGGAACACGGTCAACCGCGGTATCGGCTCGGTCAAGAGCCTGGGTCTCGCGGTCTCCGCATCGGTCAGCTCGTACAGCGACGCCGACGCCGCCGAGCTCATGGATGCGCTCGAGTCCGCGGTCGGCGCATGCGGCAAGGGCTTCAGCGCCACGCTCAAGGGCAGCAGCGGCAGCTACCGCGAGGTGAAGGACGCCTCCTTCACCACCCGCGGCGCCGACGAGACGGTCAGCTGGACCACCGTGGGCACCAACCAGGGCGCGGCGACCCCGATCCATCTGGTGGTGGCCCGCAAGGGGGCCACCGTGGCGCGGTTCATGGCGCTCGACCTGTCGCGGCGCAAGCCGCCGCGCGTCCCTCAGGAACTCGCCGACAAGCAGCTGGCGAAGCTCTCCCGGGCGGTCACCGGCTGAGTCCGGCCGGCGGCCCTCAGCCGACTACCAGGACGTCGCGGCGGTCTTCTCCGCGGGCAGCAGCAGCCACAGCGCCAGATAGACCAGGAACTGCGGGCCGGGCAGCAGACACGAGACCACGAAGATCACACGCATGGTGGTGGCGGTCATGCCGAAGCGCCGGGCAAGCGCTGCGCACACACCACCGATCATGCGTCCGTCGCGGGGGCGGGCAATGGCGGCCATGGTGGGCTCCTTCGCGAGAACCGTTCGTGGGATGCACAGGAGCGGTCCTCGGTAGCTCCTGATGTACCCATGGTGTCTGCGCGAAGGGGGTGAAAGCGTCGCTCTACGGTGCGATCCCGACCCTGGGAATCGTCGGGGTCGGCCCCTGAGAGGCGTCCTCCCGCAGTACCGCACCCCTGCGGCGGGCCGTTCCGGTGCCCGTCCGCTGCTGCCTGCGGCGCAGCCTGGCCCGGCCGGCGGGCACGACCAGCAGATGGGCGATCGCCACCCCGGCGGTGTTCAGCATCAGCGAGTCGACGTCGAGGACGCGACCGGGCACTCCGGTCTGCACCAGCTCTATGCCGAGCGACAGCAGAGCTCCGGCCGCGACCGTACGGGCCAGCGAGGCCAGTGGCGAGACCGTCAGCCTGCCGCCCGCCATGGGCAGCAGCACACCGAGAGGAGCGAGCAGCAGCAGACCTTCGCCGATCCGGTGCCCCGCCTCGACCGGGCCGAGCGCGAGGTCGGCCTTGATGCCGGCGAAGGGCTCGAGATTCGCGGCAGTCACCCACAGCACGTCCAGGGGGCGCAGGGTCAGCCATGCCACGAGCAGCAAATGGGCGAGGAGGAGGATGACCCCCGCCACGCGGAAGCGGATGACGGCACTGCCGCCCGGACCTTGACGCTGCACGCCCCCCAAGACGCACGCTTGACGCGAATCGGTTCCGACCGCTTGCAAGTGGAAGCGGAGCAGGCGCCTGACCTACGAGGATGCGGACGGCGACGGCAGCGCGCCGAGCGTCGGCACCGCCTCGTCCGGCTGCTCCTTGGTCGCCTCGGAGCACTCGTAACCGCGGGGCGCGTACTCCCCGGGGCCGCCGAGCACCACCGAGCCGCCCGGTGCGGCGGCCCGGCTCTCCGCGAACGTGCACACCATCTGTGCGAGGGCGGCCGTCGGCAGGTCCTCCGGCTGGCGGTTCAGCCGCAGGGTTCCCGCGGGATCACCCCTGCGCGGTCCCGAGACCACGATCGGTCCGTGGACGAACGTGGCGAAGCCCGCCTCCCGCTCCGAGGCCGAGGGGGACTTCTGCAGCTCGTCGACGAGCGCCTGCGCGACCTGGACCCGGCTGTTGACGGCCTTCTCCTCCGGTATCACCGCCGTACGGTCCAGGGACTCCAGCTGGGAGGCGCAGAGCAGGTAGACGCGCACCGGGACACCGCCCTGGGGCTGAGCCTGCGTGACGGACCCGCCGGACACCTCGCACGGCACCCGCGAGGGCGCCGCACCGGCGTCGACCGGGACGTGGGTGGTCCTGATCCCGCAGCCGCCGAGCGCGAGGGCACCCAGGAGGGCCGCGAGCGCGGTCGCCGTGCGCCGGCCCGAGACGTTCCGCGTCACCGTGTGCCTTCCTCTCCCAGGTCACGGCTCTCCGCATCCGTGCCCGGCTCCGCTTCGGCACCGGGGTCGGGATCGCCGTCTCCGGCACAGTCCTTGAGGGACGACGCGTCCCGCGGCAGGCGCAGCAGGAACACCGCGCCGTCACCGTCCGGTGAGTTCGCCGCCGTGATGGTGCCGCCGTGGATGTGCGCGTTCTCCACCGCGATCGACAGGCCCAGACCGCTGCCCTCGGAACGCGGCCGTGAGGCGCTGGCCTTGTAGAAGCGGTCGAAGACGTGCGGCAGGACGTCCTCGGGGATGCCGGGCCCGTGGTCCCGTACCTCGATCAACAGCTCGTGGTCGACGGTCCGCACCGACACCCGTACCGGGGAACCGCCGTGCTTGAGCGCGTTGCCGATCAGGTTTGCGAGGATCACGTCGAGCCGGCGCGGATCGAGGGGAGCCATGATCCCGCGCTCCGCGTCCAGTTCCACCGCGTCCAGCCAGGCGCGCGCGTCGATGCAGGCCGTGACCTGGTCGGCGACGTCGACCATGTCCAGGACGAGCTTGGCGGTACCGGCGTCGAAGCGGGTGACCTCCATCAGGTTCTCGACGAGATCGCCCAGCCGCCGTGTCTCGCTCACCACGAGATTCACGGCGGGCGCGATCATCGGGTCGAGGTTCTCGACCTCGTCCTCGAGCACCTCGGTGACGGCGGTCAGCGCGGTCAGCGGCGTACGCAGTTCGTGCGACATGTCGGCGACGAAGCGACGGCTGGACTCCTCCCGCGCGCTCATGTCGTCGACCTTCTTCTCCAGCGACTCCGCGGTCTTGTTGAACGTCCGTGCCAGCTCGGCCAGTTCGTCCGTCCCCGACACCCGCAGCCGGGTGTCGAGCTTGCCCTCACCGAGCCGCCGGGCGGCCTCGCCCAGCCGGTGGACCGGACGCAGGACGGTCGTGGCCGCCGCCTGCGCGAGCAGCGCGGAACCGACGAGAGCCAGCGCGGTCGCGATCCCCAGCGACCAGGCGAGCGAGTTGAGGTCCTGCCGCTCCTGGTCCAGCGACTTGAAGAGATAGCCGGTCGGGCCGCCACCGACGATGCGGGTGCCGCCGACGAGATAGGGCTTGCTGTTGCGCTCGGTGCGCAGCCAGTAGAGGTGGTACGGAACCGAGTTGCCGGCGCCGACGTTCTGCCGCTTGTTCACGGCCTCCTGCAGCCGCACGGGCACATCGTCGAGCGTGAAGGTGTCCGGGTCGGACGCGGCGACGACGGGCTTGCCCTCGCGGGTGCCGAGGAGCAGCACGCTGTAGCCGGCGTTGCCGTAGACCATCTGCTCGGCCGCGCTCTGGAGTTCGCCCTGTGTGGGGTGCAGCGGCAGGGCGGCGGCACGGTTCTGCATCTCCTGCCGGAAGTCTCCGAGCGCGGAGTCCTGCGTACGGGTCAGGACGGCTTCCCGGTTGAGCCAGTACGCGATGCCCGAGGCGGACACCGCTGCGGTCAGCGCGACCAGCGCGAAGACGACGACCAGGCGCAGCCGCAGGCTGGTCCAGCGAAGTCCGGCGAGTATCGCGCGCTTTGCGGCACTGCTCACCGAGGTGTTCCGTTCCCGGGGTCGCCGTTCATCAGGGTCGCGGTGGGCACATCCGTCACATCCGTCACTGGGGGACGTCCAGCCGGTAACCCACGCCGCGCACCGTGCGGATCAGGGTCGGCGAGGACGGCACGTCCTCGACCTTCGCCCGCAGCCGCTGGACACAGGCGTCGACCAGCCGTGAGTCCCCGAGATAGTCGTGCTCCCACACCAGGCGCAGCAACTGCTGGCGCGACAGCGCCTGCCCCGGCCTGCGGCTCAGCTCGAGCAGCAGCCGCAGCTCGGTCGGCGTGAGCTGCAGATCCTCGCCGTTCTTGGTGACCGTCATCGCCGAGCGGTCGATCATCAGCGAGCCGAAGGTCGCCGAGTCGGTGGACTCCCGCTCGCCGCGTCGCAGCACGGCGCGGATACGGGCGTCCAGCACCCGTCCCTGCACCGGTTTGACGACGTAGTCGTCCGCCCCGGACTCCAGGCCGACCACCACATCGATGTCGTCACTGCGAGCGGTCAGCAGAATGATCGGCAGCTGATCGGTGCGCCTGATGCGGCGGCACACCTCGAAACCGTCGATCCCGGGCAGCATCACATCCAGCACGATCAGGTCCGGCCGCTGCTCGCGCAACAGCTTCAGGCCGTCCTCGCCCGTCGCCGCGGTGGCCACTCGGTGGCCCTGGCGTGACAGCGAGAGTTCGAGGGCCGTGCGGATGGCGTCGTCGTCCTCGATCAGCAACAGGAAAGGCACGGAGGTCATTCTGGCCCATGGGTGCGTCGGAGTTCGACTCCCCGAGCGCTCCCTCACGACTCCTCCCCCGGTAAGAGGCGTAAAGAGTGCTTTGCGAACCGGTGTCCGGAGCGTGTGGGGAACGGCCGAGGGCCCCCTGTGACAGGCCTGTGACAGTCGGCGGACACCGCCATGAAATCGCCTGGGCAAGCTTTTCGACACACAGACGGAAACACTCCACCGACGGGGGGCGCGAGATGAACGCACTGCACAGCACCAACTCAAGCGCAGTAGTCACGCGTCTCCACGACGTCGTGAGGAGCACGGAGAAGTCCGGCGCAGTGAACGGGCGGGGGTGCGTTCGCAGCGTCGGGCGTCAGCACAAGCCGTCGTACATGACGGTGGTTGACGCGCCCACGGGGGGCAGCGGGGCGGCGTACGGGGAGGGGTCGGGGGACAGCGCGGGACTGTCGGAGGCGGAGTTCACCGCCTACGTGCAGGAACGCAGGTCCTCCCTGTACGCCACCGCCTACCACCTGACCGGAGACCGGTTCGAGGCCGAGGACCTGCTGCAGAGCGCGCTGTTCTCGACCTACCGGGCCTGGGACCGGATCAGTGACAAGGCGGCGGTCGGGGGGTACCTCCGCCGCACGATGACCAATCTGCACATCAGCGCCTGGCGCCGGCGCAAGCTCAACGAGTACCCCACGGAGGAGCTGCCGGAGACGGCGAGCGACACCGACGCGATGCGGGGCACCGAGCTGCGAGCGGTGCTGTGGCAGGCGCTGGCCAGGCTGCCCGAACTCCAGCGGACGATGCTGGTCCTTCGCTACTACGAGGGCCGCACCGACCCGGAGATCGCGGAGATCCTGGACATCAGTGTCGGCACGGTGAAGTCGAGCATCTGGCGGTCGCTCCGCCGGCTGCGTGAGGACGAGGTCCTCAGCTTCGGCCGTGACGAGGAAGAGTCCTTCGGCGAGCTGGTGGCCTGAAGGCACGGGGGAAAGAGAAGGGGGCCGTCGCTTCGGGGGAGGCGGCGGGAGTGGGGGACCACGGGGATCACGGGGGATCCACGGGGGAGTACGGGGGAAGCACGGAAACAGAGCGGGACCGGACAGGCCGGGGGGTCTTGTCCGGTCCCGTTCTGTTACGCCGGGGTGCGCGCCGCCCGGGCGCGGTGGCGGCCCGCTGCCGCGGCCGCCAGGCGGCCGAGCGCCTCGTCCCGGCCGCAGGGGTGGGCGCCCAGGCCCGCCTGACGGGCCACGATGCCTCGTTCGGCGTGCATCAGACGCCAGCCGCGGCGCACCAGGAAGCCCACCGACTTGCGGCCCTCGCGCAGATCCCGCGCGAGACGGCGGCGGAAGGTCGTCGACGGACGGCCGCGCAGACAGAGCGCGTCCGCGAGCACACCGAGCTCCTGGCAGCGCGCCACGACGTCCGCCGCGAAAATGCCCTCTGCCACGAACAGCGGGGTGCGGCCGATGTCGAGAGCCTCCCGGTCGACCCGCGCGCTGGTGGCGATGTCGTAGACGGGAACGGTCGTCCGTCCCGTACGGCACAGCTCCACGATCGCCGCCACGGCCGCGTCGGCGTCCCAGGAGGCGGGGGAGTCCCAGTCGATGTCCGCGCTGCCGTGGACCAGCGGGAGCGTCGGGTCGTCGCCCTCTTTGTAGAAGTCGTCGAGGCGCAGCACGGGCAGGCCCGAACGCGCGGCGAGCGAGGACTTGCCCGAACCGGAGGGTCCCGAGAGCAGCACAACACGCGTGGGTATGGAAGAGGAGCTCACGGGAGACCAGTGTGACGCATTGACCCGTGAAGGGGACCCGTCGGGGAGGACCTTGCCATCGTGCACCCCGACGCAACTACGCTGTGTTCCCAACCGATTACTCGTTCAGTCAGGAACCCCATGGCACGTCACACAGCTCCCCAGTCCCGGCGGCTCGCTCTGCGCGCCGGTCTGACCGTCGCGGCGGTGGCCGCGGCCCTCGGCGTGAGCGACGCCGCCCACGCCGCCCCCGCGGCCCCCGTGGGCCTCGACGCCCTCGACGCCGGACAGGGCGCGGCGCCCGTGGCCGGTCTGACCGGGCTGGTCACCAACTCGGTGTCCGGCGTCGGCGAGCTCAAGAGCCTTCAGCTCAACCCGCTGGCCAAGACCGGTGTGGACCCGCTGGACAACGGACTCTCCACGCAGGTTGCCGACTTCAAGCCGGTGTCCACGGAGGCGGCGACCGGCCCGCTCGCCGCCGGCGCCGCGCTCGAGGACCTGCCGCTGGTCGGCGGGGTCTCCCAGGTCCTGCCGCTCTGAACCCACGGCAGACGCAGAGGAGCCCCCTGCCGCCGGACGGGACGGCAGGGGACTCCTGACCTGAGGGGCGGATCCGCTCAGTAGGCCGAGCCGGACGCGCCGAGCGAACCCGTCGGGTGCCAGACCGTCTTGGTCTCCAGGAACGCGGTCATACGGTGCGTGCCCGGGTCGGCCGCGTAATCCACAGCCTGTGGGCGAAGAACGCGCTTGAGACTGTCCGCGGCCGCGATCTCCAGCTCCTTGGCCAGGCCGTCGAGGCTGCCGTCGGCGCCGGTGAGGTCGATGCCGTTGACGTCCTGGTGCGAGGCGAGCGGGGTCGCGATCTCGGCCGTACGGCCCGACAGCACGTTGACCACACCGCCCGGCAGGTCGGAGGTGGCCAGCACCTCGCCCAGCGAGAGCGCGGGCAGCGGAGCCTTCTCGCTCGCGACGACGACCACGGTGTTGCCCGTGGCGATGACCGGAGCGATCACCGAGACCAGGCCGAGGAACGACGACTCATGGGGCGCGAGCACGGTGACGACGCCGGTGGGCTCGGGCGTGGAGAGGTTGAAGAACGGTCCCGCGACCGGGTTCGCCCCGCCCACGACCTGGGCGATCTTGTCCGTCCACCCCGCGTACCAGACCCAGCGGTCGATCGCCGCGTCCACGACGGCCGCGGCCTTGGACTTCGACAGGCTCTCGGCGTCCGCCACTTCGGCGATGAACTGGCTCCGCCGGCCCTCCAGCATCTCGGCGATGCGGTAGAGGATCTGCCCGCGGTTGTACGCCGTCGCGCCCGACCAGGCGCCGAACGCCTTCCGGGCCGCGACGACCGCGTCACGCGCGTCCTTGCGGGACGACTGGGGTGCGTTGGCCAGCCACTTGCCCTTGGAGTCGGTCACCTCGTACACCCGGCCGCTCTCGGAGCGGGGGAACTTGCCCCCGACGTACAGCTTGTAGGTCTTGAAGACGCTCAGTCGCTGCTGCTCGGTCTTATCGGACATCGAGGTACGCCTCCAGGCCGTGGCGACCGCCCTCGCGGCCGAAGCCCGATTCCTTGTAGCCGCCGAACGGCGAGGTCGGGTCGAACTTGTTGAACGTGTTGGCCCAGACGACTCCGGCGCGGAGCTTGCCGGCGACCGCGAGGATGCGCGAGCCCTTCTCCGTCCAGATGCCCGCGGACAGGCCGTACTGGCTGTTGTTGGCCTTGGCGACCGCCTCGTCGGGCGTGCGGAAGGTGAGCACCGACAGCACCGGGCCGAAGATCTCGTCGCGGGCGACGGTGTGCGCCTGGGTGACGTTGGTGAACAGCGTCGGGGCGAACCAGTAGCCGGATGCGGGCAGCTCGCAGGGGGCGGACCAGCGCTCGGCGCCCTCGGCCTCACCGGTCTCGGCGAGCGCGGTGATGCGGGCCAGCTGCTCGGCGGAGTTGATCGCTCCGATGTCGGTGTTCTTGTCCAGCGGGTCGCCCAGGCGCAGCGTGGACAGCCGGCGCTTCAGCGAGTCCAGCACCTCGTCCTGGACGGACTCCTGGACGAGGAGCCGGGAGCCGGCGCAGCAGACCTGGCCCTGGTTGAAGAAGATGCCGCCGACGATGCCCTCGACGGCCTGGTCGATCGGGGCGTCGTCGAAGACGATGTTGGCGCCCTTGCCGCCCAGCTCCAGGGTGACCTTCTTGTCCGTGCCCGCGATCTGGCGGGCGATCGCCTTGCCGACCGCGGTCGAGCCGGTGAAGGCGACCTTGTTGACGTCGGGGTGCTCGACGAGCGCGGCACCGGCGTCGCCGTAGCCGGGAAGGATGTTGACGACGCCCTTCGGCAGGCCGGCCTGGCGGCAGATGTCCGCGAAGAACAGGGCGGACAGGGGGGTCGTCTCGGCCGGCTTCAGCACGACGGTGTTGCCCGTGGCGAGCGCGGGAGCGATCTTCCACGCCAGCATCAGCAGCGGGAAGTTCCACGGGATGACCTGGCCCGCGACGCCCAGCGGCCGCGGATTGCGGCCGTAACCGGCGTGGTCGAGCTTGTCGGCCCAGCCCGCGTAGTAGAAGAAGTGCGCGGCGACGAGGGGGAGGTCCGCGTCGCGGGTCTCCTTGATCGGCTTGCCGTTGTCGAGGGTCTCCAGGACGGCGAGCTCGCGGCTGCGCTCCTGGATGATCCGCGCGATGCGGAAGAGGTACTTGGCGCGCTCGGAGCCGGGCAGCGCGGACCACCTCTCGAATGCCCTGCGGGCCGCCTTCACGGCACGGTCGACGTCCTCGGTGCCCGCCTGGGCGACCTCGGCGAGGACCTCCTCGCTGGACGGCGAGACGGTCTTGAAGACCTTGCCGTCGGCGGCGTCGGTGAACTCACCGTCGATGAACAGGCCGTACGACGGCGCGATGTCGACGACCGACCGCGACTCGGGAGCCGGTGCGTACTCGAATACGGATGTCTGCTTGTCCATGGTCATGGGGTCTCAGTCCACCGTCACGTAGTCAGGGCCGGAGTAACGGCCGGTGGCGAGCTTCTGGCGCTGCATCAGCAGGTCGTTCAGCAGGCTGGAGGCGCCGAAGCGGAACCACTCGTTGGTCAGCCAGTCCCCGCCGACCGTCTCGTTGACGATCACCAGGAACTTGATCGCGTCCTTGCTCGTGCGGATGCCGCCCGCGGGCTTCACGCCCACCTGCACCCCAGTCTGCTCCCTGAAGTCGCGCACGGCCTCCAGCATGAGGAGGGTGTTCGGCGGGGTGGCGTTGACCGCGACCTTGCCCGTGGACGTCTTGATGAAGTCCGCGCCGGCGATCATGCCGAGCCAGGAGGCACGGCGGATGTTGTCGTACGTGGAGAGCTCGCCGGTCTCGAAGATGACCTTGAGGCGGGCGGCGCCGGCGGCCTCCTTCACGGCGCGGATCTCGTCGTGGACCTTCAGGTACCTGCCGGCGAGGAACGCGCCGCGGTCGATGACCATGTCGATCTCGTCCGCGCCCGCGGCGACGGCGTCAAGGGTGTCCGCGAGCTTCACATCGAGGGCGGCGCGGCCCGCGGGGAAGGCGGTGGCGACGGAGGCGATCTTGACGTCCGACCCGACCAGCGCGGCCTTGGCGGTCGCGACCATGTCGGGATAGACGCACACCGCGGCGGTGGCCGGCGAGGTGCGGTCGGTCGGGTCGGGACGGACGGCCTTGGCGGCGAGCGCCCGGACCTTGCCCGGGGTGTCCGCGCCTTCGAGCGTCGTCAGGTCGATCATCGAGATGGCGAGGTCGATGGCGTACGCCTTGGCCGTGGTCTTGATCGAACGGGTACCGAGGGACGCGGCGCGCGCTTCGAGGCCGACAGGGTCGACGCCGGGCAGCCCGTGCAGGAAGCGGCGCAGCGCACTGTCGGACGCCGTCGCGTCGGCGAATGCAGGTGCAGTGGTGGGCATGGTCACCACATGAGCATATCTACGCGCGTAGCGACCTGTACAGGGGGTGGGGTGCATTGTCTGCTTCCGCACCCCGGCAGGGGGAGGCCGTGCCCGCGGGCACGCGGCCCGGCGGGGTGCGGCAGAATCGGGGCATGACCAGCTCGCAGCCGCCCGTTGAGCCCACGTACGCCGAACGCGTCTTCAGGTCGTCGTCCGGCATGGCCGGCGGTGTGCTGCTGCTCGCACTCATCGCCTGGATCGGCGGCGACGCCCTGGTGCGCGGCGAGGGCCGTACGCCCTGGCTCGCCCTCGCGGGCGCGCTGCTCGCCGTGCCGGTCGTCGTCGCGTTCACCCTGCGCCCCGCCGTGTTCGTGAACGACGACCGCCTGCGGATCCGGAACCCGTTCCGGACGATCACCCTGCCCTGGGCGACCGTCGAGAACGTCCGGGCCGCCTATTCGAGCGAGGTGTTCACGCAGGAGGGCGCGAGGTACCAGCTGTGGGCCGTGCCCGTGTCGCTGCGGCAGCGCAAGCGCGCCGCGCGGCGGCAGATGCAGCGCTCGCAGGACGACCCGCACGGGCGGACGCGGCTGACGGCCGATGTGACCGACACCCGGGCACGTCTCGCCCCGGCCGACCAGACCGTCGCCGACATCCGCGAGATCGCCGAACGCAACGCCGACAAGCCCGCGGCACAGGGCCGCCCGCAGATCCGCTGGGCCTACGAGGTCATGGCCCCGGCTGCCGCGGGCGCGGTGCTGCTGATCGTGCTGCTGGCCATCGGCTGACCGACCTCCCGGATCCCGCCGCCGGGTGGGCGGCAGGCGGCCCGACCTGGGCGTGGGTGCCGGTACCGGCTGGGCTGATCCCGCCGCCGTGGCAGTCAGCAGTGACCGCCGGCCTCCCAGCTGGGGGCGCAGTGCCCAGGTCACCGCGGCGAGTGCGTGTGCGGTCAGAGGCGCCCCGGCCGCGGGGACCACGCGGGGCAGGGCTACCGGCCGGTGGGCGGCAGCGCGGCGGCTCGAACTTCACGCGGTGCCTGCAGCGGCCGGCTGATTCCGCCGTGGTGGCGGTCAGCAGGAGTCGCCGCTGGGGGCAGTGCCCTGGACGGTTGTTCCTGCGGCTGGGGGTGCCCGGCTGCGGGGGCCACGCGGGGCAGGGCTGCCGGCCGGTGGGCGGCAGCCCTGCCTTGACCTTGGCGCGTGCCTGTACTGGCCGGGCTGATCGCCGTCGTGTCAGTCAGCAGCCACCGCTGATCTTCCACAGGGGCGCAGTGTGCCCAGGTGGGCGCCGCAGCGGGTGGGGAAGCGGACTGCCCCTGCCGCTGGGGCCACAGGCCCCGACGCCGTGGCAGTCAGCGCAGCGTCGACGTCACGGCGGGCCCCTCCAGACCAGGAGCATGTAGGCGCCCAGCCATGAGGACATCAGCGTCGCCGTGGTGAGCACGATCAGCACCGTCGATCTTCGGCGCGCCCTTGCCAGTGCCTGGGCCATCGGCAGCAGGAGCGGGAAGGCCGGCAGCAGAAAGCGGGCCCGAGGGAAGTAGACCCCGCTGCTGCCGAGCACCACCAGCAGCAGGACGCCCGTGAACACGAGCAGCGCCGGCGGCTGGCGGTCGGCCGCGCAGAGCGCGTACAGGACGACGGACAGGACGAGCACCGTCGAGACCACCACCATGAACAGCTGCGGCTGGGTCATGTAGACGAGCTCCTGCCGCAGCTCCAGCAGGGTGGCCAGGCCGCCGTCCCACTCGTTCTTCCACAGCCTCTGCACGGCGAAGTAACCGTCCACGCGTCCCACCCGCAGGCCCACCCAGGCGACGAACGCCAGCCAGCCCAGCGGCGCCAGCAGCGCGCCCGTCAGCGGCGCGACGCACGCTCTCGGGCTCGCACGGCGGCAGGCGAGCAGCGCGGCCAGTGAGACCGCCGCCGCCACCGCGATGCCCGTCGGCCGTGTGAGCCCCGCGAGGCAGGCGAGCGAGCCCGCCCAGAGCCAGCGCCGGGTGAGCACCGCGTACAGCGCCCAGGCCGCCAGCGCCGTGAACATCGACTCCGTGTAGCCCATCCACTGCACCGCCGCGACCGGCAGGGTCCCCCACAGCACGACCAGCAGGGTGCCCGCCCGCCGGCCACGCAGCCGGTCTCCCACCGCGAAGATTCCCCACGCTGCGACGAACGAGCAGGCGACCGCGATCAGCAGGCCCACGGAGGCGCGCGAGCCGGGCGTGACACCGGCGATTGCCTTGATCAGCAGGGGATACAGCGGGAAGAAGGCGAGATTGTTGTCGTTGATCTCGGTGCCGAGCCGGTCGTCGTACCCGTGGTCCGCGATGCCGAGGTACCAGCCCGAGTCCCAGGAGGTGGCGAGCGTGGGCCACACGCCGTGGCCCTTGACGTGCGCCAGCCCGGCGATGAGCAGCAGCCCGCACAGCCGCACCGCGAGATAGGCGGTCAGCGCGGGCAGGGCCCGGCGCAGCGAGCGCAGCACCCGCTCGCGCAGGCCCGGCGCGGCACCGCCTCCCGTGGCGGGCGAGCGACGGGAGGCGGGGACAAAGGCATGAACGGTCGCGGCGGGAGACACGGCGGCTGCTCCAGGGACTCGGTCTGCGCTACCGGGTCACCATTGCCCGGGGAGTCCGGGGGAGCGGGGCGCGCGGGCTCCGGGCCGTACGAGGTTCACCCGTACGGCCCGGCCGAGAGCCGCGCCCGGTGACAGGGCGGCCGTGCCGTCAGATGCCGGCGGCCGCCGCGAGGTCCCGCTTGATGCCGGCGAGGACCTCCGCTCCCCGCGCGCGGGCTGCGGACAGGGCGTCCGCGTCCGCGACCGGGACGACGACCTCGAGATAGCACTTCAGCTTGGGCTCGGTACCGCTGGGGCGGACGATGACCCGGGCCGTGAACTCGCCGTCGAGGTGGTACCGCAGACCGTCCGTCGGCGGCAGCGAATCCGTACCGCGGGTCAGGTCCTCCGCGGTGGTGACCCGCAGCCCGGCGAGCTCGGCCGGCGGCTGCTCACGCAGCCTGCGCATCGCGTCGGCGATGATGCTCAGGTCCTCGACCCGGACGGACAGCTGGTCCGTGGCGTGCAGCCCGTGCTCGACGGCGAGGTCGTCGAGCAGATCAGTGAGCCCGCGGCCCTGCTCCTTGAGCTCGGACGCCAGCTCCGCGACGAGCAGCGCGGCGGTGATGCCGTCCTTGTCGCGTACGCCGTCGGGGTCGACGCAATAGCCGAGCGCCTCCTCGTAGCCGTACCGCAGACCCTCCACGCGGGCGATCCACTTGAAGCCGGTCAGCGTCTCCTCGTACGGCAGCCCGGCCGCCTCGGCGATCCGGCCGAGCAGCGACGACGACACGATCGACTCGGCGAACGTGCCCCGCGCGCCCTTGCGCACCAGATGCGCGGCGAGCAGCGCGCCGACCTCGTCGCCGCGGAGCATGCGCCAGCCGCCGAGCGCCTCGGCGTCGGGCACGGCCACGGCGCAGCGGTCGGCGTCGGGGTCGTTGGCCACGATGATGTCCGGGCTGCTGCGGCGGGCGGTCTCGAAGGCGAGATCCATCGCCCCCGGCTCCTCCGGGTTGGGGAACGCGACGGTCGGGAACGCCGGGTCGGGCTCGGCCTGTTCGGCGACGAGCACGGGCGCCGGGAAGCCGGCCCGGTCGAAGGCGGCCATGAGCACGTCCCTGCCGACGCCGTGCATGGCCGTGTAGACCACGCGGACGCCACGGGGCGAGCCGGGGGTCAGCACGGCGTCCGTGCGGGCCAGATAGCCGTTCAGAACCTCGTCGCCGAGGGTGTCCCAGCCGGAGTCGGCACGGGGTACGTCGTTCAGGCTGCGGATCGCGTCGATCTCGGCGGCGATCTCCGCGTCCGCCGGCGGCACGATCTGGGAGCCTCCCCCAGAGCCTTCGGCCTGGGGGGACCCCCCTCCGAGGTAGACCTTGTAGCCGTTGTCCTGCGGCGGGTTGTGGCTCGCGGTGACCTCGACACCGGCCGCGGCGCCCAACTGCCTTATGGCGAAGGCGAGCACGGGCGTGGGCAGCGGGCGCGGGAGCACGGCGGCACGCAGGCCGGCGGCGACCATCACGGCCGCGGTGTCGCGCGCGAAGTCGGCGGACTTGTAGCGGGCGTCGTAGCCGATGACCACGAGGCCGTCGCCCTGTCCCTTGGCCCGCAGGTAGGCGGCGAGACCGGCGGCCGCGCGGATCACCACGGCGCGGTTCATCCGCATCGGGCCGGCGCCGAGTTCGCCGCGCAGCCCGGCGGTCCCGAACTGCAGCGTGCCGCTGAACCTGGCGGCGAGCTCGTCGAGGGCATGAGCGTCGATGAGCTTGCCGAGCTCGTCGCGGGTCTCGGGGTCCGGGTCCTCCGCGAGCCAGGCGGTGGCCGTTGCGATGAGGTCCTGCGTCACGGTGTGATCGCCTCTCGTGGGTGGTGGTGGGTTTCCCCTCCCCGCCCCTTCCCCTAACCGGGGGCAAGCTCCCGGACCCCTGTACGGCCGCCGGCCGTGGCCTCGGTCGCCGGACGGGCCGATGCCGCTCCGCGGGAGCCGGCCACGCCGGTGACGGGGACGCAGGGGTCCCGGGGCGGCGGCCCCGGGGCCGGGGAGGGAGCGGGGAACAGGCTCCCGCAGGGCTTAGATGCGGGCCAGCACCCGCGTCAGGAGCTCGCCCATACGGGCTGCCGAGTCCCGCCCCGCCTGCAGTACTTCCTCATGGTTCAGCGGCTCGCCCGAAAGCCCCGCCGCCAGGTTGGTGACCAGCGAGATGCCCAGCACCTCGGCCCCCGCCTCCCGCGCAGCGATCGCCTCGAGCACCGTGGACATGCCCACCAGGTCGCCGCCCATGACGCGGACCATGTTGATCTCGGCCGGCGTCTCGTAGTGCGGGCCGGGGAACTGGACGTAGACGCCCTCCTCCAGCGAGGAGTCGATCTCCTTGCACATCGCCCGCAGCCGCGGCGAGTACAGGTCCGTCAGGTCCACGAAGTTCGCCCCGATGATCGGGGAGGCCGCCGTGAGGTTGATGTGGTCGCTGATCAGGACCGGCTGACCCGGGCGCATGCCCTCGCGCAGACCGCCGCAGCCGTTCGTCAGGACGACGGTCTTGCAGCCCGCGGCCACCGCGGTGCGCACGCCGTGTGAGACGGCGGCGACGCCCCGGCCCTCGTAGAAGTGCGTACGGCCCAGGAAGACCAGCGTCCGCTTCTCGCCGATGCGGTACGAGCGGACCCTGCCGCCGTGGCCCTCGACCGCCGGCGGCGGGAAGCCGGGCAGTTCGGTGACGGGGAACTCGGCCTCGGGCGAACCGAGAGCGTCCACGGCCGGCGCCCAGCCGGAGCCCATCACCAGGGCCACGTCGTGCGTCTCGGCGCCGGTCAGCTCGCGCAGACGTGCGGCGGCGGCGTCGGCCGCGGCGTGGGGGTCGGCGGTAACGCCGTTGAGGTCCGGATTCACAGATGCGTTCACGCGAATGAGGGTAGCCGGTGATTCCCTACGCGCGTAGATGACCCAGCACACGGTCTTCGGATCGTTGTCTTGTCGTTTCCGACAAAGGTTCCGGTGAAAGCGCGTGCTCCGGCCCCGGCGACCGGTCAGCAGGGGCGCTTCCGGAGCTCCATCACATAATCGTGCGGCGCCCCCGCGGAGTCCGCGGCGTCCGCGAGCTCGCCCAGGTACCGGGCCGACGGCAGTCCGCCCTCGTATCCGTTCAGCACGTACACCCAGGCCGGCTCCTCGCCGTCCAGCGTGTGGACCCGCAGCCGCATCCGCCGGTAGATGTCCATGCCGACACCCTCCCAGCGGTCCATCGAGTCCTCGTCCATCGGGGCGATGTCGTAGAGCGCGACGAAGACCTGGGAGCGCGGCGCCTCCACGATCGTGGCCAGCGCTCCTTCCCAGCCCATCTGCTCGCCGCCGAACGTCAGCCGCCAGCCGTTCAGCCAGCCGGTGCCGCGCAGCGGGGAGTGCGGGGCGCGGCGTGACATCAGCCGCGCGTCGAGGTTGCCGGCGTACGCGGCGTAGAGCGACATGTGATTGAGGGTACGGGAGGGGCAGAGATGCGGGGTCTCGGGGACGAAGCGGGCAGCGCTTTCCCGGATGGAGGCCCCGGGACCGAGCATCTTGAAGCGTGCGGGACAATGGAGTACGTACTCCAGCCCAGCGGGACACCCCCACCCGGCAGTAACGAGAGCGCGAGGCGTAACCCCTGTGACCCGGATCGTGATCATCGGCGGCGGACCCGGCGGATACGAGGCGGCCCTGGTGGGCGCCCAACTCGGCGCGGAGGTGACCGTCGTCGACTGCGACGGCCTCGGCGGCGCGTCCGTGCTGACCGACTGCGTGCCCTCGAAGACCCTCATCGCGACGGCCGAGGTGATGACCACCTTCGACTCCTCGTACGAAGAGCTCGGCATCATCGTCGCCGACGACACCCCGCACATCGAGCAGGCCGCCCGCGTCGTCGGCGTCGACCTCGGCAAGGTCAACCGGCGTGTGAAGCGCCTGGCCCTCGCCCAGTCCCACGACATCACCGCGTCCGTCACCCGGGCCGGTGCGCGCGTGATGCGCGGCCGCGGCCGGCTGGAGGGCCAGCAGGCGATGGACGGCTCCCGCAAGGTGATCGTGCGCGCCGCGGACGGCACCGAGGAGACCCTGACCGCCGACGCCGTGCTGGTCGCGACCGGCGGTCACCCGCGCGAGATCCCGGACGCCCTTCCCGACGGCGAGCGCATCCTGAACTGGACGCAGGTCTACGACCTGGACGAGCTCCCCGAGGAGCTCATCGTGGTCGGTTCCGGTGTCACCGGCGCCGAGTTCGCCGGTGCCTATCAGGCGCTCGGTTCCCGGGTCACCCTGGTCTCCTCGCGCGACCGCGTGCTGCCGGGCGAGGACCCGGACGCCGCCGCGGTCCTGGAGGACGTCTTCCGCCGCCGCGGCATGAACGTCATGTCCCGCTCCCGCGCCGAGTCCGCCAAGCGGGTCGGCGACCGCGTGGAGGTCACGCTCTCCGACGGCCGGGTCATCTCCGGTACGCACTGTCTGATGGCGGTCGGCGCGATCCCGAACTCGGCCGGGATGGGTCTGGAGGACGCCGGCGTAAGGCTCCGCGACTCCGGTCACATCTGGACCGACAAGGTCTCCCGCACCAGCGCGCCCGGTGTGTACGCCGCCGGTGACGTCACCGGCGTCTTCGCCCTCGCCTCGGTTGCGGCCATGCAGGGCCGTATCGCGATGTACCACTTCCTCGGTGACGCGGTGACGCCGCTGAACCTGAAGACCGTCTCGTCGAACGTCTTCACCGACCCGGAGATCGCGACCGTCGGCTACAGCCAGGCGGACGTGGACGCGGGCAAGATCGACGCCCGGTCGGTGAAGCTGCCGCTGCTGCGCAATCCGCGCGCCAAGATGCAGGGCATCCGGGACGGCTTCGTCAAGATCTTCTGCCGTCCGGGCACCGGCATCGTGGTCGGCGGCTGCGTCGTCGCACCGCGCGCGAGCGAGCTGATCCACCCCATCTCGATCGCGGTCGACAACAATCTGACGGTGGAACAGATCGCAAACGCTTTCACGGTCTACCCCTCTCTGTCGGGGTCGATCGCGGAGGTTGCCCGACAGTTGCACACCCGGAAGTCCGCCGGAGAGGCGTAACCGCCTCAGAAACCCGGGCAGCCCGGACAGTTGGTGCACCGGACGATCAGCATCGGGTCCGCCCATACCACTTGGTGGACCACGATGAGTGCAACTTCGACTATTCGGCGCATAGAGCTGAAAACTATCGGCCGGTCAGGTTACTGTCAGTTTCGTGTTCGCTGCAGAACGTCGCCAATTGATCCTCGAAATGGTGCGTGCCAACGGGGCCGTGTCGCTCCGTGAGCTCGCCCGCGTCGTCCAGACCTCCGAAGTGACCGTACGGCGGGACGTGCGCGCGCTGGAGGCAGAAGGACTCCTCGACCGCCGTCACGGCGGAGCGGTACTGCCGGGCGGTTTTACGCGGGAGTCCGGCTTTCC
This sequence comes from uncultured Actinomycetota bacterium, assembly GCA_963836215.1. Classification (GTDB taxonomy): domain Bacteria; phylum Actinomycetota; class Actinomycetes; order Streptomycetales; family Streptomycetaceae; genus Streptomyces. Next base: position 166,670 of record CAWIIU010000004.1, on the reverse strand, counting down.
GCAGAAATCCCTGTCCGCCACCGCGGAGAAGACGGCCATCGCCGATCTCGCCGCGGGCCTCGTCGAAGAGGGCGAGGCCATCGTGGTCGGCGCGGGTACGACCACGCAGGAGCTGGCCCGCCGGCTCGCGCGCGTCCCCGGGCTGACCGTCGTCACCAACTCGCTGCTCGTGGCCCAGGCGCTGGCCCATGCCAACCGCGTCGAGGTCGTCATGACCGGCGGGACGCTGCGTGGCTCGAACTATGCGCTGGTGGGCAGTGGCGCGGAACAGTCGCTGCAGGGGCTGCGGGTCTCCCGTGCGTTCCTGTCCGGCAGCGGCCTGACCGCCGAGCGCGGCCTGTCCACGTCCAACATGCTGTCCGCGAGCGTCGACCGGGCGCTGGTGCAGGCGGCCGCGGAGGTGGTGGTCCTCGCGGACCACACCAAACTGGGCACCGACACGATGTTCCAGACCGTGCCGACCGATGTGATCACCCGGCTGGTCACCGACGAGCCGCCGCCGCACGACGACCGTGCGGCGACCGAACTGCAGGCTCTGGCCGACCAGGGCGTCCAGATCGCGGTGGCCAACCCCTCAGGGGCGGCCGACACGCCCCCGGGGAGAGGACCTCGCCACGACGTCCCGCTCCCGGGGCAGCGCCGCACCCGGGGAGGCCCCGGGCAACTGCGCAGCGCGGCGGGGGCGATGACGCCCGACCAGGGTGTGGAACGCGCCGCGCGGGTGGCGGACCTCCGCCGCCGCTGATTCGGGCGGACTCTCGCCGGGCAGGTCGGGCGGATTCGCGCCGGGCAGGTCGGGCGGATTCGCGCCGGGCAGGTCGGGCGGCGGGTTTCCGGTGGGCCGCCGCTGAACAGGCGGCTTCCGGACCGTCTCCGGGACTTCAGGCAGCTTCCGGCCGGCCACCGCCGGCCGGGCGCTCCGGGCGCAGCCCCTTCAGGGTGAGCAGCAGGAGCCGGTCCGCGAGCTCCGGGTCGTCGGGGGACTGCTCGGCGGCCAGCGCGATCGCGTTGGTCAGCTGCATCAGGTCCCCGATCGACACGTCCTCGCGCACCGCGCCGCTCTCCTGTGCCCGCACCAGCAGCCGTTCACCGGCTTCGCGCAGGGGCACACTGCACTGCGAGAGTGCCGAATTCGCGTCGTGCGAGGCGGACATCAGCGCCCGGGCCAGCCCCCGGTACTCACCCGCATGGGTGATGAGGGCGCGCAGCCAGTCCACCAGCGCCCCGCACGGCTGTTCCGCGTCCGCAAGCTGCCGGGAGCGCTCCAGCAGGGAGCCGAGCGCCTCCTGGAAGACCGCGTTCATCATCGCGTGGCGGTTGGGGAAGTGCCGGTACAGGGTGCCGATGCCGACGCCCGAGCGGCGGGCGATCTCCTCCAGCGAGGCGTCGGTGCCGTGCTCGGCGAAGACGGTACGGGCCTCGGCGAGCAGCCGTTCGTAGTTCCGGCGTGCGTCGGCCCGCATGGGCCGCGCCGCGCCTGCTGCCGTCGTGGTGGTCATCGCGCCGTCCTCCCTGGTTCCGCGCCGGACTCCAGGATGCCATCGGGGCCGCGCAGGGGAACCTCTACGCATACGGACGGGGCCCGCACGGTCCGAGCCGGAAGGCTCGGGCGGGCAGGCCCCGTACGGACAGCGGAAGCGGTCAGTCCTTGATCTCGCAGATGGCGGCGCCGGAGGAGATGGAGGCGCCGACCTCGGCGAGCAGGCCCTTGACGGTGCCCGCGCGGTGCGCGTTCAGGGGCTGCTCCATCTTCATGGCCTCCAGGACGACGACCAGGTCGCCCTCCTTGACCTCCTGGCCCTCCTCGACGGCCACCTTGACGATGGTGCCCTGCATCGGGGAGGCGAGGGTGTCGCCGGAGGCCGCCGAAGCGGACTTCTTGGCGGCACGGCGCTTGGGCTTGGCGCCCGCGGCGAGGCCGGTGCGGGCCAGCGTCATGCCCAGCGAGATCGGCAGCGAGACCTCGAGACGCTTGCCGCCCACCTCGACCACGACCGTCTCACGGCCGGGCTCGTCCTCCTCCGCCTCCGCGGGAGCGGCGAAGGCCTGGATGTCGTTGACGAACTCGGTCTCGATCCACCGGGTGTGGATGCGGAACGGGTCGGCCGTGAACGCCTCGTCGCGGACGACCGCACGGTGGAACGGAATGGCCGTGGCCATGCCTTCGACCGTGAACTCGTCCAGCGCACGGGCGGCACGCTGCAGCGCCTGCTCGCGGGTGGCGCCGGTGACGATCAGCTTGGCGAGCAGCGAGTCCCACGCGGGGCCGATGACGCTGCCGGACTCCACGCCCGCGTCGAGGCGGACACCGGGGCCCGACGGCGGCGCGAAGGTGGACACGGTGCCGGGCGCGGGCAGGAAGTTGCGGCCCGGGTCCTCGCCGTTGATGCGGAACTCGAAGGAGTGCCCGCGCACCGCCGGGTCGTCGTAGCCGAGCTCCTCGCCGTCGGCGACACGGAACATCTCGCGTACGAGGTCGATGCCGGTGACCTCTTCGGTGACCGGGTGCTCCACCTGCAGACGCGTGTTGACCTCCAGGAAGGAGATCGTGCCGTCGAGGCCGACGAGGAACTCGACCGTGCCGGCGCCGACGTAGCCGGCCTCCTTGAGGATGGCCTTGGACGCGGCGTACAGCTGGGCGTTCTGCTCGTCGGACAGGAACGGCGCGGGCGCCTCCTCGACCAGCTTCTGGTGGCGGCGCTGCAGCGAGCAGTCACGGGTGGAGACGACCACCACGTTGCCGTGCTGGTCGGCCAGGCACTGGGTCTCCACGTGCCGCGGCTTGTCCAGGTAGCGCTCGACGAAGCACTCGCCGCGGCCGAAGGCGGCGACGGCCTCGCGGACGGCGGAGTCGTACAGCTCCGGCACCTCTTCGAGAGTGCGGGCGACCTTCAGACCGCGTCCGCCGCCACCGAAGGCGGCCTTGATCGCGATCGGCAGGCCGTGCTCCTCGGCGAAGGCGACGACCTCGTCGGCTCCGTTGACCGGGTCGGGCGTGCCGGCCACCAGCGGCGCACCGGCGCGCTGGGCGATGTGCCGGGCGGCGACCTTGTCGCCGAGGTCGCGGATCGCCTGCGGCGGCGGGCCGATCCAGATCAGTCCGGCGTCCTGCACGGCCTGGGCGAAGTCGGCGTTCTCGGACAGGAATCCGTATCCCGGGTGGATGGCATCCGCACCGGAGTCCTTCGCGGCCTGCAGGACCTTGGCCATGTCGAGATAGCTGGCTGCCGGAGTGTCACCGCCCAGGGCGAACGCTTCGTCGGCCGCGCGGACGTGCAGAGCGTCCCGGTCCGGATCGGCGTAGACGGCTACGCTCGCGATCCCGGCGTCCCGGCAGGCCCGGGCAACGCGGACAGCGATTTCGCCTCGGTTGGCGATGAGCACCTTGCGCACGATGGCTCCCTCCTTGAAACAAGCTGAGTTTAGGGACAGCCGACACGGCCTTTCGACCCGTCCCCAATGGTGAGCTTGCCCACACGGAGCGTGATTCGAGGCTCGCTCGAGTCGCGAAATCCCTTGTCGCACCACGGTACGACGGGTTTCCTCCTCGCACAGTAGCCCTCCTGTGTGGCGCAGGTCTCTGTTCGGGAGGCCAGCGGCCGAATGGGTTTCTTTGTGGAGTCCCTACGAATGGACGAATGATTCTTTGCGGGGCGGCCGAGCGTGCCGGGACCCGTGGCGACGGGGTTCCCCCGACCCCTAGCCCCGCTGGGGGCACCGCCAGTACCGTTCCCGCTGTCGTTTCGTACTTCCGGGTAACTGAGGGTTGGGGGCGCCGTGGTGCGCAGAACGGTGGCCGTGGTGGCCGCAATAGTGCTGCTGGTGGAAGCCGTGGGCATCGTGGTCGTCAACGGCATCCTCGCCACGGTCGTCGACGGCCAGAAGATGTCCCTCGCCGGAATGGACCCGGACGCGATGGTCACCGGCACCTGGGTGATGGGCGGCGTGTTCGGCCTCTACCTGGGCATTTGCGCGATCGTGGCGCTGCTGACCGGACTGCGCGACCGGTCCCCCGGGCGCTTCGGCAGGATCCTGCTGATCACCGCGGCGGTGGTGCACGCGGTGCTGGGAGCGCTGACCGTGGGTCTGGTCGGCTGGAGCGCCTTCGCGTTCATGATGGTCGTGCTCGCGCTGATCGTGCTCGTGCTGATCTCGTACGGCAGGGAGCCGGCGCCGCGCGACGCGGCGCGCGAGGCGCCGGGCGACCCGGCGCCGACGGCGAACGGCGCCGCGCCGGCCTGACAGCGACCCGGTGATCTGTCAGCGCTGGCGGAATCTGTCAGTTCGGCAGAGCCGCCGTCAGAGGCCGTCAGGATCGGTCAGATCGTCCCCGGCCGGGGCTCGACCGCCGCTCCGGCGGGCTCTGTTCAGGCCCACAGGTCGGTGATCGAGTACCCCAGCTCGGCCAGCAGGCGCCGGAGCAGCGGCAGCGAGAGACCGATGACATTGCCGTGGTCGCCGTCGATGCCGTCGATGAACGGCGCCGAGCGGCCGTCCAGGGTGAACGCGCCCGCCACGTGCAGCGGTTCGCCGCTCGCGACATAGGCCGCGATCTCCGAGTCCGTCGGCTCGCCGAAGCGGACCGTGGTCGACGCCGTCGCGGACGCTATCCGGCCGGTGACGGTGTCCGTGACGCAGTGCCCGGTCTGCAGTACGCCCGTCTTCCCGCGCATCGCCCTCCAGCGCGCCGTGGCTTCTTCCTTGTCGGCGGGCTTGCCGAGGGCCTCGCCCTCCAGTTCGAGTACCGAGTCGCAGCCGACGACCAGTGCGCCGGCGGCCTCGGGCCGCGCGGCGACGACGGCGGCCTTGGCCTCGGCGAGCACCAGGGCGAGTTCGGCGGGGGTCGGGGCGCTCAGGGCGTCCTCGTCGACACCACTGACGATCACCTCGGGCGCGAGCCCTGCCTGCCGCAGCAGGTTGAGACGGGCGGGCGACGCGGAGGCCAGTACAAGGCGGGGGGCTTGGACGGTCATGCCGACATCGTAGGGCGCACTCAGTGCAGCCCGACCACGAACATCGCCAGCACCATGGCCAACGCCAGCACCAGACCCACGCGGCGCATCATGGCCTGCGTCTCGCGCAGCTCCTCGGGGGGCTCATTCTCGGGATCGGACCACAGCATGTCTTCGATCCTGCGGCCCCGGGACCCTCCGCGCCTGAGTACGGGTACTCAACCCCCGGGGTGCGGGGGGACCAATTCGCGATGGCCCGCAGGTGTCGCACCGCTGCATGCCGCGGGGCCCCGACGTCGTCGGGGCCCCGCTCGCATCTCTGACGCAGGCGCGCGGCCTACACGGGCCAGAAGGTGCGGGCCCACGCCCGCGGCCCCGGCAGGGGACTGGTGCTGCGGGCGATCCGGGCGGGATCGGCCCACTGCTCGGGCGGCGCCTCGGCGCCCTCCGGCGCCGAAGCCGTCGCCGCGGCGCGCGCCCTGACCACCGCCAGAGCGGCGGCCAGCTCCTCCGGGGTGGGATTTCCTCGTACGACCTTGATCATCGTCAGGTCCCTTCCTAGAGGGGGATGTTGCCGTGCTTCTTCGGCGGGAGACTTTCCCGCTTGGTCCGCAGCTGACGCAGCCCCTTCACGATCTGCGGCCTGGTCTCCGACGGCATGATCACCGCGTCGATGTAACCGCGTTCGGCCGCCGTGTACGGGTTGAGCAGGGCGTCCTCGTACTCCTGGATCAGCCGGGCACGCGCGGCCTCCTGGGCCGCCTCGTCGCCCGCCGCCGCGATCGTCCGCTTGTGCAGGATGTTCACCGCGCCCTGCGCGCCCATCACCGCGATCTGCGAGGTCGGCCAGGCGAGGTTCAGATCGGCACCCAGGTGCTTGGAGCCCATGACGTCGTACGCGCCGCCGAACGCCTTGCGCGTGATCACCGTGATCAGCGGGACGGTGGCCTCCGCGTAGGCGTAGATCAGCTTGGCACCGCGCCGGATGATGCCGCCGTACTCCTGGTCGACACCGGGCAGGAAGCCGGGGACGTCGACGAAGGTCAGCACCGGCACGTTGAACGCGTCGCAGGTGCGCACGAAACGTGCGGCCTTCTCCGAGGCGTTGATATCGAGACAGCCGGCGAACTGCATCGGCTGGTTGGCGACGATGCCGACCGGGAAGCCCTCGACCCGCCCGAAGCCGGTGAGGATGTTCGGCGCGAACATCGACTGCGTCTCCAGGAACTCGCCCTCGTCCAGCACATGCTCGATGATCGTGTGCATGTCGTAGGGCTGGTTCGCGGAGTCCGGGATGAGGGTGTCGAGCTCCCGGTCCTCGTCGTTCGTCGTGAGCTCGGCCTCCTCGGGGAAGGCCGGCGGCTCGGAGAGATTGTTCGACGGCAGGTACGACAGCAGGGACTTGACGTACTCGATGGCGTCCTTCTCGTCGCCCGCCATGTGATGCGCCACACCCGAGGTGGAGTTGTGCGTCCGGGCGCCGCCGAGGGCCTCGAAGCCGACATCCTCACCGGTGACCGTCTTGATGACGTCCGGTCCCGTGATGAACATGTGCGAGGTCTGGTCGACCATCACCGTGAAGTCGGTGATCGCGGGGGAGTAGACGGCGCCGCCCGCGCAGGGGCCGACGACCAGCGAGATCTGCGGGATGACGCCGGAGGCGTGGGTGTTGCGGCGGAAGATCTCGCCGTACATGCCCAGAGCGCTCACGCCCTCCTGGATACGGGCGCCGCCGGAGTCGTTGATGCCGATGACCGGGCAGCCGGTCTTCAGCGCGAAGTCCATGACCTTGATGATCTTCTGGCCGAAGACTTCGCCCAGCGCACCGCCGAAGACGGTGAAATCCTGCGAGAAAACGGCGACAGGACGGCCGTCGACCGTGCCGTAGCCGGTGACGACACCGTCTCCGTACGGGCGGGTGTTCTCCAGGCCGAAGTTGGTGGAGCGGTGCCGGGCGAACTCGTCGAGCTCCACGAACGAATCCTCGTCCAGCAGCAGCTCGACGCGCTCCCGGGCGGTCAACTTGCCCTTGGCATGCTGCTTTTCCACCGCGCGCGCCGAGCCGGCATGCGTGGCCTCCTCGACGCGGCGCCGAAGATCGGCGATTTTTCCCGCGGTGGTGTGGATGTCGGTCTGTTCCGGCTCGGACATCGGGATGCGGCTCCCTGGCTGGTCACGGGGTCGGTGGCTACTGACTCGTAGCGTATCGGCGCGGATACCGTTCGGCAGTGCGGCGTTTACCACACCTAACCTGGCTTGCATGACGCCTGAGAATGCGCCCGAGAGCCGCTGGTCCGACCTGGACCGGCCCCCGCTGAACGCCTCGTCGCTGCGCCGCGCACTGCTGCGGCCCGGCGGTCTGTGGACCTCGTTCGACGTCGTGCCCGCGACCGGGTCCACCAACTCCGACCTGGCCGCGAAGGCCGCGGCTCTGGACGAGGGGGCCGTGCTCGTCGCCGAGCAGCAGACGGCCGGGCGCGGACGCCTGGACCGCAGCTGGACCGCCCCCGCCCGCTCGGGGCTGTTCCTGTCCGTACTGCTGCGGCCCGGCCCGGAGGTGCCCGTGGAGCGCTGGGGCTGGCTCCCGCTGCTCACCGGACTCGCCGCCGCGACGGGCCTCACCCGGGCCGCCGGGGTGGACATGTCCCTCAAATGGCCCAACGACCTGCTGGTGACTGTGAACGGCGAAGAGCGCAAGACCGGCGGGATCCTCGCCGAGCGCGCAGGGGGCGACGCGATCGTCGTCGGAATCGGCCTCAATGTGACGCTCCGTGCCGACGAGCTGCCCGTCCCGGCAGCCGGCTCCCTCGCCCTCGCGAACGCGGTGTCCACGGACCGCGACACCCTGCTGCGGGGCGTGCTGCGCTCGCTGGAGGAGTGGTACGGCCGCTGGCGGGAGGCCGGCGGCGACCCGGCACTCTCGGGGGTGCAGGCGGCGTACGCGGCGGGCTGCGCGACGCTGGGCCGCACCGTGCGGGCCGAACTGCCGGGCGACCGCTCGGTGACCGGCGAGGCGGTCGCGCTGGACGGCGCCGGCCGCCTGGTGCTGACCACCACGGACGGGACCCGAGAGGCCGTCGGTGCGGGCGACATCGTCCACCTGAGGCCGGCCGGCTGATCCGGGTGAACCGTCCGGGCGACCGGGACGTGAGCCAGGGCACACCTGCCGTATCGTTGAGGCGATCGAGCGACAGATCGGCAGGAAAGTGCGCAGGGAACGGGCAGGAGGCGGGTGGTGACCGTCGACGACACCACTTCCGACGCGGGTGAATCCGAGTCCGGGTCCGGGTCCGATGCGGGCGAATCCGAGCCCGGGGCCGAGTCCGGCTCGGCGGCCGGCAACGCGGGTGCGGCGCATCCGACGCCGCACCACGAGGTCGACCACACCGTGGAGCCGACCGACGACCCCCTCGCCATCCGTCTCGAGCAGCTGATCCTCGGAGCGGAGCGGCGCTACACCCCTTTCCAGGCGGCGCGCACCGCGGGCGTCTCCATGGACCTCGCGTCCCGTTTCTGGCGTGCGATGGGCTTCGCGGACATCGGCCAGGCGAAGGCCCTCACCGAAGCGGACGTGCTGGCGCTGCGACGGCTCGCCGGTCTGGTCGAGGCCGGCCTGCTCAGCGAACCGATGGCGGTCCAGGTGGCCCGCTCCACCGGCCAGACCACCGCCCGTCTGGCCGAATGGCAGATCGACTCCTTCCTGGAGGGGCTCACCGAGCCTCCCGAGCCCGGCATGACCCGCACGGAAGTCACCTATCCCCTGGTGGAGCTGCTCCTGCCCGAGCTGCAGGAGTTCCTGATCTACGTCTGGCGCCGGCAGCTCGCCGCCGCCACGGGCCGTGTCGTGCAGGCCGCGGACGACGAGGAAATGGTCGACCGGCGGCTCGCTGTCGGCTTCGCCGACCTCGTCGGCTTCACGCGTCTGACGCGCCGGCTCGAGGAGGAGGAGCTGGGCGAGCTGGTCGAGGCGTTCGAGACCACGTCGGCGGACCTGGTCGCTGCACACGGTGGCCGGCTGATCAAGACCCTCGGTGACGAGGTGCTGTACGCGGCGGACGACGCGGGCACGGCGGCGGAGATCGCGCTGCGTCTCATCGACGCCATGACCCAGGACGAGACGATGCCGGCCCTGCGGGTCGGCATCGCTTTCGGCACGGTGACCACGCGCATGGGCGATGTGTTCGGCACGACGGTGAACCTGGCGAGCCGGCTCACGTCGATAGCGCCCAAGGACGCGGTGCTGGTGGACGGGGCGTTCGCCGAGGAGCTGGTGCGGACCGGGGACGCGCCGGTCTCGGAGGCGCAGGCGGCGGAGGATGCCGCCGCGGCCGAGAAGGAGGGCGACGAGCCGCCCTCGTACCGCTTCGCGCTGCAGCCGATGTGGCAGCGGCCGGTGCGTGGTCTGGGCGTCGTGGAGCCGTGGCTGCTGTCGCGGCGTCCCCAGGCCTGAGCGGGCTTGTTTCCCGGAGCAGACCCTTCTCCTGAGCGGCGTCCCGGGGGCTGCCCGTCACAGCCGGCCGGTGCCCGGTTGTCCCGGGGAGCGCACCGCATATGATCCCCGGTGAACCATCGTTAACCGGGAGGGTGGCGTCATGTCGGAGCAGCGGTTCGGGGAGTTCGTCGTCGTACGAAGGCAGGCCGAGGGGCACGTCGCCGAGCTGGTGCTCGACCGGCCCAAGGCCATGAACGCCGTCTCCAGCGAGATGGCCCGCTCCATCGGCGCCGCCTGTGACGCACTCGCCGCCGACCCGGGCGTCCGCGTCACCGTCCTGGCCTCCTCCAGCGACCGCGCCTTCTGCGTCGGCGCCGATCTGAAGGAGCGCAACTCCTTCTCGGACGCCGAACTGGTGCGGCAGCGCCCGACCGCCCGAGCCGCGTACACCGGGGTGCTGGAGCTGCCCATGCCCACCGTTGCCGCCGTGCACGGGTACGCGCTCGGTGGCGGATTCGAGCTCGCCCTCGCCTGCGATCTGATCGTCGCCGACGCGACCGCGGTCGTCGGGCTGCCCGAGGTCTCCGTCGGCGTCATCCCCGGTGGCGGCGGTACGCAGCTGCTGCCCCGCCGGGTCGGGGCGGCGCGCGCCGCCGAGCTGGTCTTCAGCGCGCGTCGCGTGGAGGCGGCGGAGGCGCGGGAGTTGGGGCTCGTCGACCAGCTCGTGGACGACGCCCGTACGGGTGCGCTGGAGCTCGCGGGCCGGATCGCCGCGAACTCGCCCGTCGGACTGCGCGCCGCCAAGCGTGCGATGCGGCTCGGCCAGGGCCTCGATCTGCGCGCCGGCCTGGAGGTGGAGGACGCCGCCTGGCGCTCCGTCGCCTTCTCCGGAGACCGTGCCGAGGGCGTCGCCGCCTTCAACGAGAAGCGCAAGCCCCAGTGGCCCGGCGAGTGACCCGCGGAATCCCGGCCCACTCCAACTGATCAAATCCACCTAAACCTCCCTAAGCTGGGTTGATGGCTGAGGATCGGCAGTTGCGGGCCGTGGTGGCGCTGGCGCAGGCGATGGCCTCTGCGCACACCCCGCGCGAGTTCTGGCGGGCGGCGGCGCTGGGTGCGTGCTGCGCGCTGGCCGGCACCTTCGCGGCGCTGTCCGTGTGGGAGCGGGAGCTCGGGCGGCTCAAAGTGCTCGTGAACGCCGGTCAACGGGCCCCCGGCGAGGAGGAGTTCCCCGAGTCGGAGACGTACCCCGTCAACCGCTTCCCGGAGATCACCGAGTTCCTGCACGAGCAGTGGGCGGGCGGTGGTGAACCCGATGCCTGGGTGGAGACCGTGGACGGTCCGGCGACGCCGGGGCACGGCTACTGCCAGCAGAGGGTGGCTGCCCTGCGCCGGCGCCACCGCGGCTGCTGCGTCGTCGCGCCGATCGTGCTGCACGGGCGGGCCTGGGGCGAGCTGTATGTCGCCCGGCCGGTGGGCGAGCCCGTCTTCGACCGGGACGACGCCGACTTCGCGACCGTCCTCGCCTCCGTCGTGGCCGCCGGGATCGCCCAGACCGAGCGGCTGGAGGAGGTCCGCCGGCTGGCCTTCACCGACCCGCTGACCGGTCTCGCCAACCGCCGGGCCGTCGACACCCGGCTCGACGAGGCACTGGAGCGCCACCGTGAGGACGGCTCGGTCGTCAGCCTGGTGGTCTGTGACCTCAACGGCCTCAAGCGGGTCAACGACACCCACGGCCACGCGGTCGGCGACCGGCTGCTGGAACGCTTCGGCTCGGTCCTCTCGCTGTGCGGCGCGATGCTCCCGGACACGCTCTCCGCCCGGCTCGGCGGCGACGAGTTCTGCCTGGTGACGGTCGGCCCCTCGTCGGACGAGGTGGTGCGGGTCGCGGACGAACTCTGCGTGCGGGCCGGTGAGTTGGAGCTGGGTGAGGGTGTGGCGTGCGGGGTCGCGTCGACCGGCGACCCGATCGGGCAGGTCCGGTCCGCGCGCCGGCTGTTCCGGCTCGCGGACGCGGCCCAGTACCGGGCGAAGGCGGCCCACTCCCCGAAGCCCGTGGTGGCGGGCCGCGACGGCACGGTGCTGCGTCTCGCGGACGCCCCGCCGCGCTCGCCGCACGAGCGCCGACGCTTCCGCGGCGTTCGCCCGGAGGATGCCCCGGACGACGCCCAGGAGCCGTGGAGCGAGCCGTAGGGCGGAGACGGCTGCGTAAGGGGCGGACCCGTCCACCACTAGTGACAGGTAGCGATTCAATCCGTACGCTGCTGAATATGGATATGCACACAGTCGTGGTGGGGACGTCCGGTACCACCGCCGATGACGTCGTCGCCGTGGCCCGCGAGGGCGCCCGTATCGAGATCTCCGCCGAGGCCGTCTCCGCCCTCGCCGCCTCCCGCGCGATCGTGGACGCCCTGGCCGCCAAGCCCGAGCCCGTCTACGGCGTCTCCACCGGGTTCGGCGCGCTGGCCACCCGGCACATCAGCCCCGAGCTCCGCGCCCAGCTGCAGCGCAACATCGTGCGCTCGCACGCCGCCGGCATGGGCCCGCGCGTGGAACGCGAGGTCGTGCGCGCGCTGATGTTCCTCCGGCTGAAGACCGTCTGCTCGGGCCGCACCGGCGTACGCCCCGAGGTCGCGCAGACCATGGCGGACGTGCTGAACGCCGGGATCACCCCCGTCGTCCACGAGTACGGCTCCCTCGGCTGCTCCGGCGACCTGGCGCCGCTCTCCCACTGCGCCCTGACCCTGATGGGCGAGGGCGACGCCGAGGGCCCCGACGGCGTCGTACGCCCCGCCGGTGAGCTGCTCGCCGAGCACGGCATCACGCCCGTCGAGCTGCGCGAGAAGGAGGGCCTCGCCCTGCTGAACGGCACCGACGGCATGCTCGGCATGCTGGTCATGGCCCTCGCCGACCTCCAGCGCCTCTACACCACGGCCGACATCACCGCAGCCCTCACGATGGAGGCGCTGCTCGGCACCGACAAGGTGCTCGCCCCCGAGCTGCACGCCATCCGCCCGCACCCCGGCCAGGGCGTCGCCGCCGCGAACATGGCGGCCGTCCTCAAGGGCTCCGGGCTCGTCGGCCACTTCCAGGAGGAAGCGGCCCCGCGCGTCCAGGACGCCTATTCGGTCCGCTGCGCCCCGCAGGTCGCGGGCGCCGGACGCGACACCATGGTGCACGCCCGGCTGGTCGCCGACCGCGAGCTGGCGTCCGCCGTCGACAACCCGGTGGTCCTCCCCGACGGCAGGGTCGAGTCCAACGGCAACTTCCACGGGGCACCCGTCGCGTACGTCCTCGACTTCCTCGCCATCGCCGCGGCCGACCTCGGCTCCATCGCCGAGCGCCGCACCGACCGGCTCCTCGACAAGAACCGCAGCCACGGTCTGCCGCCGTTCCTCGCCGACGACGCCGGCGTCGACTCGGGCCTGATGATCGCCCAGTACACGCAGGCCGCCCTGGTCGGCGAGATGAAGCGGCTCGCCGTCCCGGCATCCGCCGACTCCATCCCGTCGTCCGCGATGCAGGAGGACCACGTCTCGATGGGCTGGTCGGCCGCGCGCAAGCTGCGTACGGCCGTCGCCAACCTGAGCCGCATCCTCGCCGTGGAGCTGTACGCCGCCGCCCGGGCCATCGAGCTCCGGCGCGGTCTGACTCCCGCGCCCGCCTCGCAGGCCGCCATCGAGGCGCTGCGTGCGGCAGGTGCCGAGGGGCCCGGGCCGGATCGTTTCCTCGCCCCCGACCTGGAGGCCGCGGACGCGTTCGTACGGGCCGGAAAGCTCGTCGCGGCCGTGGAACCGGTCACCGGGCCGCTGGGCTGACCCGCGCCGCGCGGCTCAGACGCCGGCGGGGCCTGTCGCACCGTCCCGCCGGCGCACCGCGTAGGTCACGAAACCCACGCCGATACCGAGGAACGTCGTGCCGCCGACGAGATACGGCGTGGTGTCGAAGGTGCCCGTGTCGGCCAGCCTCAGGTTCTCGGACGTCGCCGCCGCAGCGGTCCGCTGCTGTTCCGAGCCTTCCCGCTCGGCGGTGGCATTCGCTGACGGAACGAACCACAGCGCGCACAGCAGGGTCCCTGCGGCAGTGGCGGTCAGAAGCGGTCGACGTGCGACGGACACGGACTCGATCCCCCTTGAGACATCAACGAATTGGCCGGGTGCGCTGATGCTAGTGAAAGCAGCGGGTCGTGGGAAAGCCGAGCTGCCGGGAGCTCTACGCTCCGTCGTATGACCACTTCTGAGACATCACGGTATGTGCGGCTGCAGGTGGAATTGGTGCTGGAGATCGGGGAACTCGAAGCGCTGACCGGGGCCGCGCTCGAGCGGATCGCGGCGGACGACTCCATGCCGGACGAGGAACGTGCCCACGCCGAGTCGGCCGTGAGCGAGGAAGGGGCCGAGGCGGTCGCCTATCTCGTCGACCCGTTCGACCTGGTCGAGGGGGTACCCGGGGTGGAGCTGGCCCGGGCCTCCTGGAGCAGCGAACCGATCGATTACGACCCCGATGCGGAGGAGTGGGACCCGGACGAGGAAGATGGAGACTACGACGACGGTGACGACACTGCCGCCGAGGACGACGACGGTCGGCCCTGACCCGGACCAGCGGGGCAGGCGGGCCCAGATTTCGCGCCTCGGTGAACCGGGCCCCGGCCGTTTTCGTGCGGAAGATTCGGGGAGCTGCAACCGGGGCGGCGGCGGCTGCGTCGATGAGTGGTGTTCCCCACATCGGTTCGGGATGTGGAACCGGGTTACCCGGAATGGATGTTCTACCGGACAGTTCGGTCAGGGGAATCGGCAACGATGGAGAAGCGTGTGATGACGGACAGCAAGCGGCGCAGGTGCCTCATGGTCGCGTCCGCGGTGCTCGGCGGCGTTCTGGTGCTGTCGGCCTGCAGTGACGACGGCAAGGGCGGCAGCGGCGACGGCTCGAAGAAGTCGCAGGCGCAGGTCGACGAGGCGGCGGCGAAGGACGCCTCGAAGGCCCGAATAGTGATTTCGCCGAAGAACGGCGCCACCAACGCCGGCATCAACGACGACGCCAAGGTCACTGTCACCGACGGCACGCTCACCCAGGTGACCATGACCACTGCCGACGGCCAGAGCGTCAAGGGCACGCTGGCCCCCGACGGCAAGAGCTGGAAGCCGGACGCGCAGCTCGAACGCTCCACCTCGTACAAGATCTCGGCCTCGGCCAAGGACTCCGAGGGCCTGGAGGCGCACGAGAACGCCTCCTTCACCACGGTCTCCCCGGCCAACAGCTTCATCGGCAATTTCACCCCCGAGGACGGTTCGACCGTCGGCGTGGGCATGCCGGTCTCGATCAACTTCAACAAGGCGATCACCGACAAGAAGGCCGTGCAGTCCGGGGTCACCGTGACGTCCAGCAGCGGCCAGGAGGTCGTCGGTCACTGGTTCAACACCCAGCGTCTCGACTTCCGGCCCGACCAGTACTGGCAGGAGGGCTCGACCGTCACGCTGAAGCTGGACCTCGACGGTGTCGAGGGCGCCGACGGCGTCTTCGGTGTCCAGAAGAAGACGGTCACCTTCAAGATCGGCCGCAACCAGGTCTCCACCGTCGACGCCGCGACGAAGAAGATGACGATCACGCAGGACGGCAAGACGATCAAGACGATCCCGATCTCCGCGGGCTCGCCCGAGAACCCGACGTACAACGGTCAGATGGTGATCTCCGAGAAGTTCAAGGAGACCCGGATGAACGGTGCGACGGTCGGCTTCACGGACGACGACGGCAAGGGTGAGTACGACATCAAGGACGTCCCGCACGCGATGCGGCTGTCCTCGTCCGGCACGTTCATCCACGGCAACTACTGGGGTTCCGACGGTGTCTTCGGCAACGTCAACACCAGCCACGGCTGCATCGGTCTGAACGACGTCAAGGGCGCGGGCGACCCGAACCAGGCCGCCGCCTGGCTGTTCGACAACACGATCGTCGGCGATGTGGTGATCGTGAAGAACTCGAAGGACAAGACCGTCCAGCCGGACAACGGCCTCAACGGCTGGAACCTGAGCTGGGCGGACTGGAAGGCCGGCTCCGCGGTCTGATCCCCGCGGTTCGTACGGACTCCGTGAAGGCGGCGTCACCCCTGGCGGGTGGCGCCGCTTCGGCGTTTCCTAGTCGGCCGTCGACGGACGCGGACCCGGTCCCGCGTCACCCGCGCTCTCCCCGTCGACACCCCAGCCCGCGAGCAGCCGCAGGGAATCGGCCGACCGCGTGCCCGGCTCCGCGTGGAACGTGATCAGCGACAGATCATGGTCGTCCGGCAGCCTCAGCGACTCGTAGGACAGCGTCAGCTCGCCCACCAGCGGATGGTGCATGCGCTTGGTGCCGTGGCCCTTGTCCTGGACCGTGTGCGCGGCCCACAGTCGGCGGAACTCCTCGCTCTTGACGGACAGTTCGCCGATGAGCCCGGGCAGCTGCGGGTCGTCCGCCGAGCACCCCGCGTACATCCGCAGCGCGCTCACCACCTCGGTCGCCTTCGTCTCCCAGTCGATGTACAGATCGCGGGCATTGGGGTCGAGGAAGACGAGCCGCGCCATGTTGCGCTCCTTGGCCGGGAGAGCGGCGAAGTCGCCGAGGAGCGCACGGGCCATCCGGTTCCAGCCCAGGATGTCCAGCCGGCGCCCCAGGACGTACGCCGGGACGCTGTCCATCGCGTCGAGCAGCTGCTGGACCGACGGCCGCAGATGCTGCGGCCGTCCCAGCCGCCGGTGCTTCTTCTGCTTCGGCTTGGCGAGATGGCTGAGGTGGTCGCGCTCCGCGTCCGACAGCTGCAGCGCCCGCGCGATCGCGTCCAGGACCTCGGTGGACACATTGCGGCCGTTGCCCTGCTCAAGGCGGGTGTAATACGCCACGGACACCCCCGCGAGCTGCGCCAGCTCCTCGCGGCGCAGACCGGGCACCCGCCGGTGGCGGCCCAGCTCGGGCAGGCCGACGTCCTGCGGCTGCAGCCTGCCACGGCGGGAGCGGAGGAATTCGCTGAGTTCGGCACGCTGGTCCATACCGTCCAGTATGACGCCCGCCCTTCCTGTGCAGCCTGACCCTGCCAGTGGTACGCACGCCGGACGTAGGTACAACAGAGGGCTGGGTAGCCGGGCCGGGCTGCGGCAGATTCGGATCCATGACCACGACTGTTTCCGCATACGCCGCTCCCGCCGCCAAGGCGCCGCTGGAGCGGACCACCATTGCGCGCCGACCGGTGGGCGAGCACGACGTGCTCATCGAGATCAAGTACGCGGGCATCTGTCATTCGGACATCCACCAGGCCCGCGACGGCTGGGGCGAGGGCATCTTCCCGATGGTCCCGGGCCACGAGATCGCGGGCATCGTCACCGAGACCGGCTCCGGCGTGACGAAGTTCGCCGTCGGCGACCGGGTGGGCGTCGGCTGCCTGGTCGACTCCTGCCGTGAGTGCGACAACTGCAAGGCCGGTCTCGAGCAGTACTGCACCGGCGGCAGCGTCGGCACGTACAACGCCCGTGACAAGAACGGCGAGCCGACCTACGGCGGCTACTCCACCCACATCGTGGTGGACGAGGCCTTCACCGTGCGCATCCCCGACGGGCTGTCCCTCGACATCGCCGCCCCGCTGCTGTGCGCCGGCATCACCCTCTACTCGCCGCTCGCCCACTGGAAGGCGGGCCCCGGCAAGAAGGTCGCCGTCGTCGGCCTGGGCGGTCTCGGCCACATGGGCGTCAAGATCGCGCACGCGATGGGCGCCGAGGTGACCGTTCTCAGCCAGTCGCTGCGCAAGAAGGACGACGGGCTGAGGCTCGGCGCCGATCACTACTACGCGACCAGCGACGACGCGACCTTCGAGACGCTCGCGGGCACCTTCGACCTCGTCGTCTCCACAGTGTCCGCGCCGCTCCCGCTGGACACCTATCTGCGACTGCTGAAGACGGACGGGGCGCTGGTGAATGTCGGCGCTCCCGAGGAGCCCGTCTCGCTCAACCTGTTCTCGGTCATCGCCGGCCGCAAGACCCTTGCAGGCTCGGGGATCGGCGGGATCCGGGAGACCCAGGAGATGCTCGACTTCTGTGCCGCGCACGGCCTGGGCGCGGAGATCGAACTGATCGGCGCCGACCGGATCAACGAGGCCTACGAGCGGGTGCTGGCAAGCGATGTGCGCTACCGCTTCGTGATCGACGTGGCCACCATCTGAACCCTCCCCGAGGATCGGCCGGCAGCCCCGGCCGCGGCGACCGGGCCCGTCCCGACCGCCGTGGCCGGGGCTCTGGCGTGCACGCACATCCGGCCAGTGGGCCACAACTGACCGGTTGGCGGATCGTATTGTGGCCACATGGCCTGGGACACCGCACGCACCCGCAGAGTCCTGCTCACGGCGGCCGTCGACGAATTTGCCGAGTACGGATTCGAAGGGGCGCGGATCGACCGCATCGGCGCCCGGGCGGGCGTCAACAAGGAGCGGATCTACCAGTACTTCGGCAACAAACTGCAGCTCTTCGAGCATGTGCTGGAGACCGAGCTGGAGAAGATCGCAGAGGCGATCCCGGTCACGGTCGAACAGGCCGCGGATCTGGGGGAGTACGCGGGCCGGCTGTACGACTACCACCGCGCGCACCCCCAGTTCATCCGCCTGCTCCACTGGGAGGGGCTGCGCGACACCGGCGGCCCGGCGCTCCAGGAGACCGAGCGGACGGCGGTACTCGGCGAGACCGTACGGGCCATGAGCGACGCCCAGGACAAGGGCACCCTCGACGACGGCCTGGACCCCAAGGCCCTGTTCTACGCCGTACTCGCCCTGGGCGCCTGGTGGTTCAGCGCCCCGCAGGCCGTCCGCACGATCTACGCGGGCACGCCGGGCGAGACGTCGGAACGGGCGGCGCTGGTGCGGCTGGTGCAACGCCTCGCGGGGCAGGAACGCTGACGGGCACCGCTGTGCTGACGGGCACCGCTCACCACGACCCGTCTGCGGAAGGCTCGGGCATGGCCGAGGACTGTAGCCGCTGCCGACGGCCGCTACTCCGGCCGGTGGCAGACCGCCTCCACGTTGTTGCCGTCCGGGTCCCTCACGAACGCCCCGTAGTACGACGGGTGGTACTCCGGCCGCACCCGTGGCTCGTGGAGCACCTCCGCGCCCGCCTCCACGGCGGCGTCGAAGAACGCGCGCACACCCGCGCGGTCGGCCGCCGCGAACGCGATGTGCGCCTCGCGCGCCGTGCCGCCCGTCGTCACCGGACCGATCCAGAACGTCGGCTGCGTGGTGCCCCAGCCGATCACCTCACCGAAATCGAGCAGCCGCGTGCCGCCCAGCGGAGCGAGCACGCGGTCGTAGAAGGCGGCACTCGCCGCCGGGTCCGCCACCTGGACCGAGATGTGATCGATCATGTTCCGAGCGTGACACACACCACTGACAACGCACCCGCGGTCAGCGGAGGGTCAGCAGGCAGAGCCCGCCGAACGGTACGGCGACCCCAGCCGGTACTCCCCGGCCCGCGGCACCGTCAGCCGCGTCCACTCGCCCTCCTGCCGCAGACACCCTCCCGGCGCCCGCAGCCACGGCGAGTACGCCACCCGCACCGTCACGGACCCGGCCGCCGGCATCCGTACCACCAGCGACGCGTCGTCACCGCGCACCACCGTCCCGGGCGAGGACACCAGCGGCACCGCGTCCTTCACCCGGTACACGGTCCAGCCCTCGTCCTGCCACACCCGCTCCAGATAGTCGGGCCCCGCCGCGACGATCGCCGCCTCGTCCTCGGCGGGCCCGTCCGGCCGCCCCTGGTGCATCACCACGAAGCCGACCGCCCAGCGGTCCAGCCACTGCCGGTAGGTGTGCGGGGTCAGCGACTCGTCGTAGAACAACCGCCCCCGCTCCACATCGAGCTGGCGGTTCCAGCCGCGCGCCATGCTGATGTGCGGGGCGAGAACGGTCGCCTCGCGGTGGTTGCGGGCGGGCACGACCTCGACCCGCGTACGGTCCGCGCCCAGCCGGTCCAGCGCCCGGACGACCCCCTCGGTGTGCGTGGCCCACGCGGGCACATCGGTGGAGACGACCAGATCGTCCTCGGTCTTGTCGATCAGCCAGAACGTGTTCACGGCGAGCGCCCCTGCGAGCACCCCCCGCAGCAGCCGGGCGGACCCGCCCGCGAGCACCGCCGCGAGCAGCACCGGCGGGCCCACGAGGCCCACCAGCCGCTCGACATTGGTACCGATGGGGGAGGCGATGAAGAACGTCAGCAGGACCCCGACGCCGTACACCCCGGCCCCGTACCGCACCACTCGCCACTCGCGCGGCGCGGCGAGCGCCAACGCCGCCGCGGCGACCAGCGGCATGCACAGCTTGCCCGACGCCATGGGCTGCTCCCCCTGGAAAGGGAACAGCAGCGTCACCGCACCCACCACGACGAACGGTGGCAGCGTCAGCACGGCACCCCGGCGCCACTGCCGATCCAGCAGATACGCGGCCCCCGCCACCACCAGGAACAGCCCGGCGACCGGACTCGCCATGGTCGCCAGCACCGCGAACACCGCGGCAGCCGCCGTCCTGCGGACGCACAGCAGCGCCAGCAGCCCGATCGCGACACCCAGCGCGAACGTTGTGCGCCCCGACGCGACGTTGCACCACAAGGCCAGCGCCCCGAGCACGGCGGGCCACACCGGCCGGGGCACCCCCGTGCGGACGAACAGACAGGCCAGCACCCATGTCCCGGCGAGACCGGCGAGCACCGAGACCGTCCGTACGCCGAGGACAGCCATCAACGGGGGAGTCAGCAGGCTGTAGTTGACGGTGTGCGTGCCGCCGTACCAGGAGAGGTTGTACGCGGAGCCCGGGTGGCGCTCCATGAACCCGGCCCACGCCAGCTGCGCCGCCAGGTCACCCCCGCCGGTCGCCAGCCACATGCTCCACAGCACGTACAGCGGCACGACCACCGCCGTGGCGACGAGCGGGACGCGCCACTTCGGGGGCGCGTCCCGCTCGGCCGCCGGCGTCGCCGCGGTCTGTGTCCGCTCACTGGTCCCCACGCGCAAACCCTAATGGCGGGCCGGGAGGGGCCCGACGCCCTCACCGGTCAGGCGGCCGCCCGGCCCGAGCGCAACTCCAGCCGGTCGCCGCCGAACCCGCTGCGGAACCGCCGGTCGTGCGAGACGGCCACCACCGCGCCCTCGTACGCCGACAGCGCCTCCTCCAGCTCCTCCACCAGGCTCAGCGCCACATGGTTCGTCGGCTCGTCCAGGACGAGGAGGTCCGCCGGGGACGAGAGCAGACGGGCCAGGGCCAGGCGCCGCTGCTGGCCGACGGAGAGGGACGCGACCGGGACGGCCAGATCCTCCTCGCGGAACAGCCCCAGGCCGAGCAGTTCGCCCGCGTACTCGTCCGGCAGCCCGCGCCGGCCCGCCGCGTACGCCGCCAGCAGCGGCCGGCGGGACGTGACCGCAGGCAGCTCCTGCGGGAGGTAGCCCACACGGATCCGGTCCTGGTGGTGCACCGTCCCCTCGTCGGGGCGCAGATCGCCGGCCAGTACGCGCAGCAGGGTGGTCTTGCCCGCGCCGTTCGGGCCGGTCACCAGCAGCCGCTGCCCGGATCCCACCCGCAGTCCCGCCAGCCGCAGCCGGTCGCCGACGGCGATGTCCGCCAGCTCGGCGAGCAGCCCCTCACGGCCGCCCGTCACCGGCCGAGCCGTGAACCGCAGCGGCTCCGGCGGCGCGGCCACCGGCTCCCGCCTGAGCCGCTCCAGCCGCACCCGGGCCGTCCTGACCTGCCCGGACAGCTTGTCCTCGCTGGAGCGGCGGTGCTTGCCGAAGCCCTGCCGCGGGTCCTTCCCGGTCGCCGCGAGCCGCTGCCCGGCCGCCGCCACCAGACCCTCGGTACGGGCCAGATCCGCCAGATACTCCTGATGCTCCTGCTCCCGGCGGCGACGGGCGGCGGCCTTCGCCGACCGGTAGCCGTCCCAGCCGTCGCCGTACCGGGTCACCGCGCGCGTGTCCCGGTCGACCTCGAGGATCGTGGTGGCGACCCGCTCGAGGAACGCGCGGTCGTGGGTGACGGCGACGACCGTGCCGCGGTGGGCCCGCAGCCGGTCCTCCAGCCACTCGACGGCCCGCCGGTCGAGATGGTTCGTCGGCTCGTCGAGCAGCAGCAGTTCGGGAGAGGCGGCCAGGACACAGCCGAGCGCGAGCCGTGACTGCTCCCCTCCGGACAGCGTGCCGAGCCGGCGTTCGCGGCCGAGGTGGGAGAGCCCGAGGTGATGCAGGGCGGCATCCACGCGGGCGTCGGCCTCGTACCCGCCGCGTTCCTCGAACGCGGTGAGGAGCTCTCCGTAAGCGGCGAGCCCGTCCGCGTCGGCATCGGCCAGTCGCTCCTCCGCGTGCCGCAGCCGCCGCTCGATGTCCCGCAGCTCGGCGAGCGCGCCGTCGACGGCGTCCTGCACGGTGTGCCGGGGGCCGAGCCCGAGGGTCTGCGCAGCGGTCTGCGCGAGATGCCCGGTGCCGCCGGGCGCGCTGACGGTGATCTCCCCGCTGCGAGGTGCCTCGGCCCCGGCGATCAGCCGGAGCAGCGTGGACTTGCCGGAGCCGTTCTCCCCGATGACACCGGCACGCTCACCGGGCCGCACGGTGAGTGACACCTGGTCGAGCACGGAACGGTCTCCGTAGGCCTTGGAGACGTCCTTCATGGTCAGTTGGGCGCGTTCGCGCATGATTCTTTCCCTGAATTCGACATGCCCGCGAAAGGGTGCGCGTCGGCGCACGGCAGGGCAGGGGTGGGTTCTGTCGGACCGGGCGAGGGGACGTCAGCGGAGTCCTACGACTCGCGCGCCGCGTCCGCGCCGGGAATCAGAGAAAGAAGTAGTGCTTGTGCGAACCCATGCGTCCAGTCTAACCAGTGCGGCGACGTCCCTGCCCTGCGGACGGGGCGGCCCGGCCGTCGCCGATGCGTACGAAGGGCCGCGCCAGCAGCGTCCACCCACGGCCCGAGAGAGCGAGCGACAACTGCCCCCGGGCCCACGTCCCGACGACCTCCACGTCCTCGTCCCGCAGATGACTGTGCGACGTGAACGACAGGCGCGGGCCCCGGAGTTCGTAGTGCGCCGTGTGGACACCCCGCACCGGCGCCTCACGGCGCAGCCACCCCGCCAGGAGCGCGGCGTCCTCCGGGCCGGGAGCGGGCTTGATCAGTACGTCCAGGACAGTGCCGTCCGGATGGAAGCGGAACACCTGCTCGTCCGCGGCGAAGATGCCGCTGAGCCGTGCGGAACGGCCTCCCGGCCGGCGGCGACTGGTCATACGGCCCGACCCTACGGGCTCACCAGCCCGAACCGTCGCCCCTCGCACGGGCCCCGTATGCGCCCGGTTCCCACCGTGGGGTGAGCGGAGTCGCCGATTCCTGGCACAGACGGTCCTGGAGGTGCGCATGGCGGAATTCCCAGCGGCTGCCCCGTTGGCGCAGCAGGCCCCTGCGGTGGGCGTCGTCCAGGAACCGGAGCAGGCGCCAGGGCAGGTCGCCGCGGAGTGCGAGGGCCGTGCGGGCGAGGAGCCAGCGGCCCCAGGCCGTCATGGCGACGGCGTAGTGCAGCGCGATCCAGAACGCGGACAGCAGGACGTAGATCCCGTCCGCCGGACCCGACCGGCGCCACTCCTGCAGATTGATCTGCACCAGCATGAACACCACGCCCAGACAGGCCCAGATCAGCAGCCGGCGCACGGTGCGGGCCCGGTCCGTGCGCAGCAGATCCGTGGGGCTCGGCGCGCGCGGCGAGACGTCGAGCGGCTCGGCGATGCTGTTGACCCGGGCCAGCACGACCAGAATGCCGATCCCCGCGAGCAGCTTGACGGAGTACAGGGAGTGGCCCCAGCTCAGCCGGTCCGCGTCGTACGGCACCAGCGGCGTCAGCGCCATCCCCGCACCCAGCAGCACGAACAGCCCCGACAGCACCCCGCCGAGACGCTTCCGGCGCAGGAGCCGCAGCCATGTGCGCACCGGGGCGTCGAACCGCCAGGGTGCCGGCACGGTCCGGTGGCTGTACGTCCAGAAGGCCCCCAGCAGGACCAGTGAGAAGAGCGCCGTCTGCCACGCGCTTCCCTGCCCGTGGCCCCAGGCCGCGTACAGCCCCGTGCAGACCAGCGCCTCCACCAGCACGACCGTCGTGAACAGCACGGCAGTCGCCTCGCGCGGCAGTGCGTGCTGCAACTGCCACCACGCGAGCCCGCCGCCCCTGCGCCATCGCTCCCTGCGCTCGTGCACGGCGAGGAACGTCAGCCAGCGGCGCGCCTGTTGAGGCGAGCAGCGCGGCGGCGGCACGCTCGGGCCCTCACCGTCCACCGCGAGGGCCCGCGGCCCCGGCGCGTACGCCGCCGGGATCAGCGCGTCGGCGAGATGCGCCCGGATCGCCGACGCCGTACGAAAACGCAGCAGTTCGGCGGGATCGCGCGTCGGATCGGCGTAGACCGTG
The DNA here is from genome assembly GCA_963836215.1 of uncultured Actinomycetota bacterium. GTDB lineage: Bacteria > Actinomycetota > Actinomycetes > Streptomycetales > Streptomycetaceae > Streptomyces. The sequence continues at coordinate 142,854 of CAWIIU010000004.1, read as the reverse complement.
CGGGCCAGCCAGACCGTGTACGCGGACTCCATCGCCTCCGCCAGCGCATACGAGCCGGCCGACTCCAGCGCCCGCAGCACCGGCCCCCACTCCGGCGCCCGCTGCGGCGCGGCCGAGGCACGCAGGTACGCCGCGACCGCGCCGGAACCGGCCGGCCGCGCCTCGACCACCGCCGCTGCGCTCAGGACATGCCCCCCGCTCCCCACCGCCGACTCGTACTCCGCGGTCCGGCACGTCAGCACCAGCGGCTGGTCCCCGGCCAGCGCATGACTCACCGCGCGCAGGGCGGGCGCGCGGTGCGGCGCGGGCAGTTCGTCCAGGCCGTCGAGCACAGGCAGCACCCGCCCGCTGTCCACCAGCCGGCGGGCGACATGTGCGCCGCGCCCGTCCCGCGCCGCCAGCCGCGGATAGTCCTCCGCGAGCCGCCGCGCCAGCCACACCCGCAGATGCTCGGTCTCCGGGTTCCAGCCGGGGAGCGAGAAAAGCACCGGTACGGGCTCGCCGTCCGGGGCATGGCGCAGCAGGGCGAGCAGCAGCAGGACAGCGAGCGTGGTCTTGCCCGAACCGCTCGGGCCGAGGACGACCAGACGGCGGTGCGGCAGAGCACGGAAGCCCCGCGCGAGCGCCTCGGGCCCGGCATCGCTGGCATACGACGGCAGGGCGCCGACGGTCTCCGGATGATCGGTGAGCTCCGCCCGGCCCGGCTCCCAGCGGATCCCCAACGGCGCGGTGGTGAACAGCCCTTGGTGCGCCGCCTCGTCCTTCCACTGGACGGCCACCATCCGGCGCAGTTCACCTGCGGCACGGTCGAGCGGGTCGCCGCCGCCGGGGAAGTGGACATGGCCGATGTCCCTGGCCTGCACGACGAAGTGCGCGTCCCCACCGCTGATGTGGTTCCCCCAGCCTGGCGGCTCGGGCTCCTCCGCCGCTCCGTCCGTACCCGGTAACTCCTCCGGCACCGCGCCTCGCCCCCGTCACTCCCACCGGCTCTGCCGTCCCACGGTAGGACGAGAGGGCAGGTGCGGGTGGCGGGAACGAGGAGGTTCACCGAACGGGGCCGGGCCGGCGGTCGGGCCGCCGGGTTTCGCGGGGGGCGGAACGCTCATGCCTCCCCGGCGGGACGCGTCCTTCGTAACCTGAGGGGGTGAGCAGCCACGGAGCGAACCGAGACCGCATCGTCCCTCTGCGCCCGGTCACGGCCGCGCCGGCGCCACCGGCCAGGGAACCGCTGTGGCGGGACATCGTCGGCGGCGTCCTGCGCCGCGAGCGCCTCGCCCAGGAGCGGACGCTCAAGGACGTGTCCGACGCGGCCCGGATCTCCATGCCGTACCTCTCCGAGCTGGAGCGCGGCCGCAAGGAGGCCTCTTCGGAGGTCCTCGCGGCCGCGGCCCACGCGCTCGGCCTCGGGCTGGCGGATCTGCTCGCCCTGGCGCACCGGGAGTTGGCCGGGCGCCCGGTCAGGACGGTCTCGCAGATCGGCACCCGCCCCGCCTCGTTCACCCGGACCTCCGTGTCTCCCGGGCTCCACGGAGAGGTGCGGCTCGCCGCCTGACCGGGTCACCTTCGCGGCGTCACGCGGCGACCGCGAGCCGTCGGCTGAGCACCTCGTCGGCGAGCCCGTACGCCACCGCCTCCTCCGCCGTGAAGATCTTGTCGCGGTCCATGTCCGTGCGCAGCGTCGCCACGTCGTGCCGCACATGGCGGGACAGGACCTCCTCGACCTGGGAGCGGATGCGGAGCATTTCCTTGGCCTGGACGCTGAGGTCCGACACCGTCCCCTGCCGCCCGCTGCTCGCCGGCTGTCCGAGCAGCACCCGGGCGTGCTCCAGCACGAACCGCCGTCCGGGGTCGCCGCCGGCCAGGAGCACGGCCGCGGTCGATGCCGCCTGCCCGACACAGAACGTCGAGATCGGCGCGCGCACGAAGGTCATCGTGTCGTAGATCGCCATGAGCGAGGTGAACGAGCCACCGGGCGAGTTGATGTAGATCGCGATCTCGGTGTCCGGGCTCGACGACTCGAGATGGAGCAACTGGGCGATGACGACGTTCGCCACACCGTCGTCGATCTCCGTCCCGAGGAAGATGATCCGCTCGGACAGCAGCCGGCTGAAGACGTCGTACGACCGCTCTCCCTGCGGGGTGCGCTCGACGACGTTCGGAATCGTGTACTGGCCCATGTCAGAGTCCCGCCCGTCGCCGCGATCCGGCCGGCCGGACGTCGTCGAGCGACTCGACGACCCGGTCGACCATGCCGTACTCCTTCGCCTGCTCCGCCGTGAACCACCGGTCGCGGTCCCCGTCGCGGGAGATCGTCTCCTCGGACTGGCCGGTGTGCTTCGCGGTGATACGTTCCACGGCCTTCTTGGTGAACTCCAGGTTCTCGGCCTGGATCTGGATGTCGGCCGCGGTGCCGCCGATTCCGGCGGACGGCTGGTGCATCATGATGCGCGCGTTCGGCAGGGCGAATCGCTTCCCCTTCGCCCCGACGGTGAGCAGGAACTGCCCCATGCTCGCGGCGAACCCCATGGCGAGGGTCGACACGTCGTTGGGGATGAGCTGCATCGTGTCGTAGATGGCGAGCCCCGCCGTGACGGACCCGCCGGGGCTGTTGATGTACAGGCAGATGTCGGTCCGCGGGTCCTCGGCCGACAGCAGCAGCATCTGCGCACAGACCCGGTTCGCGGACACGTCGTCCACCTGCGTGCCGAGCAACACGATGCGCTGCGTGAGGAGTTGGGCGGCCAGATGGTCGTCGAACCGGGTCGGAGGCGTATCGCCCTCGTCGGCTCGTGGGCTCAGGGCGGGACTCCGGCCGGTGATGAGTGGCGACATCGGACCTCCTGACGTGGAACGGCGACGGTCGCCGCGATCTCCACTGTCGGTCGGCCGGTGCCGCCACATCAGGAATCTCGGCCCGCAGCAGATTCGCCGAGGGCAGAGCGAGGGCTCAGGGCAGGATCTCCAACGGCTCGTACTCGTGCGGCCGGTCGCCGATCCACTCGACCCACGTGGGGTCGTCGAGCATCAGCTCCGCATCGGGAAGCCCGGCCCTTCTCAGAAACTCCAGCAGGTCACGGTCGGAGTGCGCCAGCCCCATGATCTGCTCCCGCACGGCAACCCGCCGCCCACCGGACGGACTGATCCGGTGCACGACGATCGGCGGACGGCTCATGCCTCCAGGCTGCGCCGACTCGCGACTCACAGCATGCCGAGCTTGTGGTTTCGCCTATCGCTCATGCGTTCGATTCTATGCCCTGCCGACCACTGGGATCGCGCCCCGGCGGACAGGGCTTCACCCGTCCGCCTTCGCGACGCCGATCGGGCACGAGATCCCCGTGCCGACGAGTCTGAGCTGTCATGTGACCCGCCGGATAAGGCGCGCAGACCGGTGAGCCCGTCATACGCGGCCGTGACGATCTCCAGTCCCCGATTGTCGTCCGCGGGTTCGCGCATCTGATGTGTCACGTACGCCACTGCCATACGGGCGTCAGGATCGATCATGACCAGTGAGCCGCCCCACCCGCCCCAGCCGTAGGTGTTGCCGAACAGTCCGTAGCCCAGACCCCAGCGCATCGGCATGCCCAGGACGCGGTCGTCGCCGTGGAACTGCTCCTCCCGGGCACGGTCACAACCTGCCTGCGACAGCAGCCGCGTCCCCCGCACCGACCCTCCGCAGGCCATCACGGACTGGACGAGGGTGACCGAGCGGGCGTTGCCGAGACCGTTCGCCGCAGGGATCTGCGCACGGCGCCAGGCCACGCTGTTCCCGTCGCGGACCCGTATCGGGGTCCCGGCGGCGGGAGTCGCGCCGTCGGCGGGGGCACTCGCGGTGTAGTCGTCGTCCCGGGACAGCGGGGGGATCGTGAGCGCCACCCGGTGGTCGTGCTCGGCGGGCAGGCCGACGTGGAAGTCCGCGCCCAGCGGGCCGGCAACCTCGTCGGCGAAGAACGCGCCCGGAGTCCGGCCGGTGATGCGGCGTACGACCTCGCCCACGAGGAATCCCTGGGTGAGCGAGTGGTATCCGGCCTCGGTGCCCGGCTCCCATTGCGGAGCCTGCGCGGCCAGTCGTGCCGTGGCGGACGTCCAGTCGTACAGCTCCGCCACCGGCCCGTCCCAGTCGGGCAGACCGGCCGTGTGCGCGAGCAGGTGGCGTACCAGCACCTTCTCCTTGCCCGCCGCGGCGAACTCCGGCCAGTACCGGGCGACCGGCGCGGCCAGGTCGAGTTCGCCACGGTCGGCGAGAACCAGGGCGCACAGCGCGGTCATCGTCTTGGTGACGGACCAGACGTTGACGATCGTGTCGCGCTGCCAGGGGATCGTACGGTCGGCGTCGGTGAATCCGCCCCAGACGTCCACCACCGGCCGGCCGTCCACGCAGACGGCCACCGAGCCGCCGGCGTCTCCCTCGTCCAGCAACGCTGCCAGCGTGCTGGGCACGGCAGTGAACAGTTCATCGTATGAGCCTGAATGTCCGCCATGCGGAGAATCTAGCCAGCTCGGGGTGACGCCTGGCGACTGAATTCCCGGCCCGTCAGGGGCGGCTGCCCTGGGTGCCGCTCAGGAGGTTTCCGCGGTGACCTGATGGGCGAAGACCGTGAACTCCGCGTATCCGTCGTCGCCGACGGATCGGTGGTCGATGCCCACCCGGACCCGGCCGCCGGGCAGGCCCGAGTCGACCACCATCGCGTCCAGGAGGACCGCGATGGGAAACTCCGACTCCAGCTCAGGGTCGAAGTCCCAGAACAGGGGCGTCTTGTCGATGATCGAGTGCCGCACGCCCTCGGCATCGTCGAAGACGACCTCGACGACGTAGGGGAATCCACTTGTGTCCACCCACCGCACTGCCGCGGCGTGCACCAGGGCGGTGGGTGACTCATCAGGTTCAGTCATCGGCCGGCGCAATGCCCGTGGGGCACGACGCACCCCAGTTCGTCTCGAAGGGGTCGCCCAGCTCGACCCCCGTACCGCCGATCCCGCAGTACCCCGCCGGGTTCTTGTCCAGGTACTGCTGGTGGTAGCCCTCCGCCGGGTAGAACGGGCGGCCCTCCGCCGGAAGCAGTTCCGTGGTGATCGTGCCGAAGCCCGAGCCCGTCAGGACCTGCTGGTAGGCCTCGCGGGAGGCCTCCGCGGCCGAGGCCTGCTCCGGGGAGTGGGTGTAGATCGCCGAGCGGTACTGGGTCCCCACGTCATTGCCCTGGCGGAAGCCCTGGGTCGGATTGTGGGACTCCCAGAACAGCTTCAGCAGCTGCCCGTACGAGACGACCGACGGGTCGAAGACCACGCGGACCGCCTCCGTGTGGCCCGTCAGGCCCGAGCAGGTCTCGTCGTACGTCGGGTTCGGGGTGTGGCCGCCCTGGTAGCCGACCAGGGTCGTCCAGACACCCGGGGTCTGCCAGAACTTGCGCTCCGCGCCCCAGAAACAGCCCAGGCCGAAGTCCGCGGTCTCCAGGCCCTCCGGGTACGGGCCCAGCAGCGGGTTGCCGAGGACCGTGTGGCGGTCGGGGACGGAGAAGGTGGGGTCCGGGCGGCCCTTCAGGGCCTGGTCGGGGGTGGGGAGCTCGGGGGTGCGGCGGGACAGGAACATCAGTGGGCTCCTCCAGGAAGACGGGTGCACAGGGAAGAACGCTCGACCGTGCACAGGGATTCCTTCGACCCGGGCACGGCCGCGGTCACCGCAGCAGCGTCGCCGGGCTGCCGCCGTTCGCCTCGTACCCCGCCACCGCCAGGTTCCGGTACACCGTGTACTCCGCCGCCGGGTCCGGGCTGAGCGTCCACGGCAGCGCGCCGACATGCCCGTCCACCCGCACCAGCTGGTTCATCGCCTCGGCCCACCGCTCGGACCGGACGAGGAAGTGCACGAGCAGGTGGCGTACGTGCGCGAGCATCGGGTCGTCGGGGCGGGCGGAGTGCACCGCGAACAGTGCGCCCTCCATCGCCTTCGTGACCACCACGCTCTGGTAGAAGCCCTGCACCAGGATCACGTCCGGGATGTGCTCGTGCACCGCGAACAGCGGCAGGGCCGCCAGCAGCGAGCCCTGCGGCGCGCGGGCCGCGGCCGTCGTCGCGAAGTGGTCGGCCTCCTCGCGGCTGCCGTGCCACTTCTCGCACCAGTAGTGCAGCGCCGCCAGATGCGCGCCCATGTGCTCCGGCGCACGGTCGATCACCTTCGCCCACACCTGGTCGAACTGCTCGTGGGTGTAGCCGAGTCCACGGGCGACGGCCAGTTCCACGATGTACGGGACGGGGTCGCCCGGCGCGAGCAGGGCCGCGTCGGCGCAGACCGTACGGGCCTCCTCCAGGATGATCCGGAAGTCGTCCGCGCCCACGCTGGAGGACCGCCACGCCTGCTGCACCAGGAACTCGGCGTGCACCTGCGCACCGCCCGCGTCCTTCGGCGACTCCGAACGCCAGGCGCGCAGCCATGCGCCGCCGGCGCCCGGCTTCTGCTGCAGTTCCAGCGACGCGGCCCCGGCGAAGGCCTGCACCCGCTGCCACCGCACCTCGCCCTCCTTCGGGGTCCCGGCGAGAAGCTGGGCGGCGGCCCGCCAGTCCTGGGTGCGCTGGACGACGTCGAGCACATCGAGAAGATCCTGGTCGGGGCCGGGCAGCCGGATGTCCAGCTCCTCCTGGCGCATGAATCCGTATGTGTCCGGGTCGGCGGCGTCCGGCGAACCGGGCGCAACCTGCCGGATGCCGCCGCGGCGGCGCAGCAGGTAGGGGCCGATGGCCGCGGCCAGCAGGCCCATCGCGATCAGGAACCAGAGAATCTCCATGGGTCCATTGTCGCCAACGGCGCCCGGGGCGGACCACGCCCGGTGCTGTCACAGGACTACCCTCGGCCTCATGAGCGACCAGCACAGTTTCCACAACCTCGAAACCCTCGCCATTCACGCGGGGAACACCGCCGATCCGCTGACGGGCGCGGTCGTCCCGCCCATCTATCAGGTCTCCACGTACAAGCAGGACGGGGTCGGGGGCCTGCGCGGCGGCTATGAGTACAGCCGTAGCGCCAACCCCACCCGTACCGCGCTGGAGGAGAACCTGGCGGCGCTGGAGGGCGGCCGGCGCGGGCTCGCCTTCGCGTCCGGACTCGCGGCGGAGGACGCCCTGCTGCGGGCGATGCTCGAGCCGGGCGACCATGTGGTGATCCCCAACGACGCGTACGGCGGCACTTTCCGGCTGTTCGCGAAGGTCGTCTCGCGGTGGGGCGTCGAGTGGTCGGTGGCCGACACCTCGGACCCGGCGGCGGTACGGGCCTCGGTCACCCCGAAGACCAAGCTGATCTGGGTGGAGACGCCGTCCAACCCGCTGCTGGGCATCACCGACATCGCGGCTGTCGCGGAGGTCGCGCGAAGCGCCGGCGCCAAGCTGGTTGTCGACAACACCTTCGCCAGCCCGTATCTGCAGCAGCCGCTCTCCCTCGGCGCCGACATCGTCGTGCACTCGCTGACCAAGTACATGGGCGGGCACTCCGATGTGGTCGGCGGTGCGCTGATCGCCGCGGACGCGGCGGTCGGTGAGGAGCTGGCGTACCACCAGAACGCGATGGGTGCGGTCGCGGGCCCGTTCGACTCGTGGCTGGTGCTGCGGGGCATCAAGACCCTGCCCGTGCGCATGGACCGGCACAGCGAGAACGCCGGCCGGATCGCCGACATGCTGACCCGGCACCCGAAGGTCACCGAGGTGCTCTACCCGGGGCTGCCGGACCACCCGGGCCACGAGATCGCGGCCAAGCAGATGAAGGCCTTCGGCGGCATGGTCTCGTTCCGGGTCCAGGGCGGCGAGGAGGCGGCGATCGAGGTCTGCAACCGTGCGCAGCTCTTCACGCTCGGGGAGTCGCTGGGCGGGGTCGAGTCCCTGATCGAGCACCCGGGCCGGATGACGCACGCGTCGGTGAGCGGTTCCGCGCTGGAGGTCCCGGCGGACCTGGTGCGGGCGTCGGTGGGCATCGAGTCGGCGGACGATCTGCTCGCGGATCTGCAGCAGGCGCTCGGCTAGACCCGCTTCGGCGGCACGGCAAGCTCGGCGTCCGGCGGGGTCCTCAAGGGGATCCGGTCGGGCGCCGGCCGTGCAATGCGCCGGTCTCAGCCGGTGTCAGGGTGCTGTCAGCCGGTGGGCACGGCCGGTCCGGCCGGTCCGGTGCGTGGGCGCGGAGGCCCGGCTACGCGGGGACCTTCTCGTCCACGAGCCAGGCACGGACCTGCTCGCGCAGCTCCGGGGTGTCCTCGTGGCTGTGCACGGAGACCGCGTGTTCTGTCGCGGCCCTGATGACTTCCTCTTCCTCGCCGGAGATGGTGAGGGTGCAGTTCATCTCGCTGGGGAACTTGCGGCAATCGGCGACTTTCCTGGTCATGACGACCTCCTCGGGGCTGTCCATGTGCCGCTGGTTCCAGGATAGATCCGTATGGACCGGGGCAACCCGGTCGCGAGGGGGCCGGTCCGGGACGGCCCGGACTACCAGCCTTCGAGCGGGGGCGTCGTATCGGTGGGCGGCGTCACCCAGGGTTCGGCCGCCATGGCCCAGACCGTGAACACGATCGCCGCCGCCAGGAGAAGCAGCCACATCACCCGGCGGACCGCCCGGTGCCGGCGCAGCAGCCGGGCGCCCTGCTCGGCGGCGCGCCCCGCGAGATCCGCCGGCACTGCGGGGTGGGCGGTCTCCAGCATGTGCCGGACCTCGTCCTCCTTGCGGTCGGGCCCGCTCATGACAGCGCCTTCACCGGGGTGCGCGGAGGGGGAGGAGGGGTGCTGCGCATGGTCGCGACGGCGCGGGTGCAGATCGCGCGGACGCGGTCGACCGGGAGCCCCATCAGCGCCGCGGTCTGCTCCTCGGCCACCCCTTCGTACAGCCGCAGCACCAGGATCAGCCGTTCCTGCGGAGTCAGCCGGTCCAGTACGCCGCCCCGGGTGCGGTGGTGGCGCCAGGCCGTGCGGGCGAAGCGGGTGGCGAGCTCCTGCCGGGTGCGGTCGTACGGGTCCTCGCCGCGCAGCCGGTCCCACTCCGCGTAGGTGTGGGCCAGCGCGGCGGTCAGCAGCTGCTGGGCGTGCGGATTGCGGGCCGGAGGTTCCGCGGTGAGCAGGGTGGCGGCATGCAGCAGCCGGCCGGCCGCGCCCGCGACGAATGCCTCGAACTCCCGGGCGCGGCGACGTCTCAGAGCCGTTCGCCGCTCGCTCACGTCCTCATATAGGGCCCGTTGTGGGCCCCGGGTCAAGAGGCCGGAGCGGTCTCCGTCTCCACGGGGGCCAGACCGGCCTGGCGGACGGAGAGAGCGGTGTTGAAACGGGTGAGCAGGGTGCAGAAGGAGTCCCGCTCGTCCTCGGTCCAGCCGTCCGTCACCTGCGCCATCAGCTCGCGCCGTGAGGAGCGGACCTCCTCCAGCCTGGCCTGCCCGCGCGGGGAGAGCTGGAGTACCACGGCCCGGCCGTCCTCGGGGTGCGAGGTGCGCTTGACCAGGCCGGTGTCGACGAGCGGCGCGACCTGGCGGGTGACGGTGGAGGAGTCGATGCCCATGCCGGCGGCGAGGGCCTTCACGCCCATCGGGCCTTCCCGGTCGAGCCGGTTCAGGAGCAGATAGGCGGCACGGTCCATGGAGTTGCGGACCTGCCCGACCCCGCCGAGCCGGGTCTGTTCCGCGCGTCGTGCGAAGACGGCGACCTGGTGCTGGAGAGCATCGAGGAGGCCGGGGTCGAGATGAGTCGTCATGTCCTGAGAGGTGGGCATGGCTAGGGGGCTCTCTCGTGCGGTGGTCGGTTGGTGGGGGACAGAGTACGCGGCCTGCACGCGGTGCGTACCAGGGCTGCACAAACCGGTGGACGGGCGTGGGATCCGGGCAGCCGCCCGCCGGTTGAGCTGCGAGACTGGGCGTCATGAGCTTCAGTACGTCTGGCACCTTGCGCCCCGTCATCCTCGACGACATCCGCGGGGCGCAGAAGATGCTCTCCGGCGTCGCGCGGGTCACCGCGATGGAGGGCAGCAGGCATCTGTCGCGGCTGGTGGGCGCCCCTGTCCACTTCAAGTGCGAGAACCTGCAGCGGACGGGCTCCTTCAAGCTGCGCGGCGCGTATGTACGGATCTCGGGACTGCGGCCCGAGGAGCGCGCGGCGGGTGTCGTCGCGGCGTCGGCAGGCAATCACGCGCAGGGGGTGGCGCTGGCGTCGTCGCTGCTCGGGGTGCACTCGACCGTGTTCATGCCGGTGGGTGCGCCGCTTCCGAAGGTCGCGGCGACCAGGGAGTACGGCGCCGACGTCCGGATGCACGGACAGGTCGTCGACGAGACCATGGCCGCCGCGGAGGATTTCGCGCGGGAGACGGGCGCGGTCTTCATCCATCCCTTCGACCACCCCGACATCATCGCCGGGCAGGGCACGGTGGGTCTGGAGATTCTCGAACAGTGCCCGGAGGTACGGACGATCGTCGTCGGCATCGGCGGCGGCGGTCTCGCCGCGGGCATCGCGGTGGCGGTGAAGGCGCTGCGCCCCGATGTGCGGCTGATCGGTGTGCAGGCGGAGGGGGCCGCGGCGTATCCGCCGTCGCTCGCGATGGGGCACCCGGTGTCCATCGACGCTCCGGCCACGATGGCGGACGGCATCAAGGTGGGCCGGCCCGGTGATGTTCCGTTCAAAATCATTGGCGATCTCGTGGACGAGGTCCGTACGGTCTCCGAGGACGCGCTCTCCAGTGCGCTGCTGCTGTGCCTGGAGAGGGCGAAGCTCGTCGTCGAACCGGCCGGAGCCAGTCCGGTGGCGGCGCTGCTCAGCGATCCGCGGTCGTTCAAGGGTCCGGTTGTCGCGCTGCTGTCGGGCGGCAATGTGGACCCGCTGCTGATGCAGCGCATCCTGCGTCACGGGATGGCCGCGGCGGGTCGCTATCTGTCGCTGCGGGTGCGGCTGACGGACCGCCCGGGGGCGCTGGCCGCGCTGCTGGGCTCGTTGTCAGTGGCCGACGCTAACGTCCTCGACGTGAGTCACGTCAGGACCGATCCCCGGCTCGGACTCACGGAGGTGGAGGTGGAGTTGCAGCTGGAGACCAAGGGCCCGGAGCACTGCGAAGAGGTAGCCGCCGCGTTGCGCGACGAGGGTTTCACGGTCCTGGGCTGAGCCCGGGCCGCAGAGCTGGGACCGGTCGTGAGCCGCGGCCGATCCGATGCGTGAGCAGCCGTGACGCACGACAGCCGCGGCGCCGCGGACCGTCGTGACTCGCGACAGTCGCGAGTCGGCGCAACCTCAACTCGCGACAGTCTTGAGAGACGCGATGTATCGCGTTATGGTGTGGATCCTGCCATGCTCCCGCCAGGCGCGGGAATGCGCAAAAACCTTCATGTTCCGCAAGAAGTGACCATCCATCTTGGGAGAACCCATATGCCAGGCGCCATCTACGCCGAAGGTCTGGTGAAGACCTTCGGCGACGTAAGGGCTCTGGACGGCGTCGACATCGACGTCCCCGAAGGCACGGTGCTGGGCCTACTCGGTCCCAACGGAGCCGGCAAGACCACCGCCGTACGCGTGCTGACCACCTTGCTCCTGCCCGACAGCGGCTCGGCCCTCGTCGCCGGGATCGACGTACTGAAGCATCCGAACGAAGTCCGCCGCTGCATCGGCCTGTCCGGTCAGTTCGCCGCCGTCGACGAGTACCTGACGGGCCGGGAGAACCTCCAGATGGTCGGCCAGCTCTACCAGATGAGCGCGCGGGACGCGACGAGGCGGGCGGGCGAGCTGCTCGACCGCTTCAACCTCGCGGACGCCGCCGACCGCCCGGCCAAGACGTACTCCGGCGGTATGCGCCGCAGGCTCGACCTCGCCGCAGCCCTCGTCGTCTCCCCGCCCGTGATGTTCATGGACGAGCCCACCACCGGGCTCGACCCCCGCAACCGCATGCAGCTGTGGGAGGTCATCCAGGAACTGGTCGGCGGCGGTACGACACTGCTGCTCACCACCCAGTACCTCGAAGAGGCCGATCACCTCGCGGACGACATCTGCGTCATCGACCACGGCAAGGTCATCGCGCGCGGCACGTCCGACCAGCTCAAGGCCCGCACCGGCGGCGAGCGCGTCGAGGTCGTCGTGCACGAGCGGGACCAGATCGACCCCGCCCGCGAGGTCCTGCTCGCCCTCGGCAAGGGCGAAGTCGCCGTCGTCGAGCACACCCGCAAGCTCACCGTCCCCGTCAGCGGCGGCGCCAAGCTGCTCGCCGAGGTCATCCGGGACCTGGATACCCGGGGTGTGGAGATCGACGACATCGGCCTGCGCAGGCCCACCCTCGACGACGTCTTCATCTCGCTCACCGGCCATGCGGCCGAGCTGCGCGACGAGGAGAACGGCGACGGTGCGGTCCAGGACAGCGCGCCCCAGGACAGGAACACCCGGAAGGAGAGCGTGAAGTGACCGCCACAACCGAAGTCGTCGTCCCGGCGGCGCCGAGACCGCGCGGGGGTGTGGTGCAGTCGGTCAACGACTCACTGGTCATCGCCAAGCGCAATCTGATCCGGATGACCCGCATCCCGGAAATGATCATCTTCGGGATGATCCAGCCGATCATGTTCGTGGTGCTGTTCACTTACGTCTTCGGCGGTTCCATCGAGGTCGGCAGCACCATTTCCCCGGAGGCGTACCGGGAGTTCCTGATGGCCGGCATCTTCGCCCAGACCGTCACGTTCGCCACGGCCGGCGCGGGCGCAGGTATCGCCGACGACATGCACAAGGGCCTTATCGACCGGTTCCGCTCGCTGCCGATGGCCCGAGGTGCGGTCCTCACCGGCCGCACGCTCGCCGATCTCGTGCAGACCGCGCTCACGCTCGTCGTCCTCGCGATCGTTGCGCTCATCGTCGGCTGGAGGGTCGATGAGGGGATCGGCAAGGTCCTGCTCGGCTTCGGCCTGCTGCTTCTGCTCGGCTACGCATTTTCTTGGATCGGGGCACTCATCGGGCTCTCGGTGCGAACGCCCGAGGCTGCCACGTCCGGCGGTCTGATCTGGCTGTTCCCGCTGACGTTCATCTCGAACGCCTTCGTCGACGCCAACAAGCTGCCGAGCTTCCTGCAGCACATCGCTGAGTGGAACCCGTTCAGTGCCACGGTTCAGGCGTGCCGCGAGCTTTTCGGTAACCTGCCGCCAGGCTTCAAGACGTCGGATGCCTGGCCGATGCAGCACCCGATCCTGGCCTCGGTTCTGTGGTCCGTCGCGATCATCGTGGCCTTCCGGACGCTGGCGGTGCGCAAGTACCGTTCGGCGACCGTCTGACAGGCCGCCGCGCCGCCACAGAATTCACAGATTGCAAACAAGGGCCCGCCGGAGAGATCCGGCGGGCCCTTGTGAGCGCTGACCCCCTACTTGCAGAAGATCGTGGAACTCGACTTCTTGAACCAGGTGGTGCGGCCCTTGTAGGTGGCGCTGCCCAGGGTGGTGTATTTACCGCACGGCGGAATCGAGGTAGTCGTGGTCACCGTGCCGGCATCGATCTTCTTGCAGGTCTTGGCGACCTCGATGTCGGGGGTGTACGGGTGTGCTGCCAGCAGCGATACGCAGACTATGGTTCCGGGCGCGTTGGGGCCGTTGAGGTTGGCCCAGCCGACGACCTTGTTCTTGCTGGCGTAGGGAGCCTTCACGGTTCCAGACGCCTCTTCCGTCGCCTGGGCCGTAAGGGCGCTGCTGAAAACGAGCGCCACGGCCGCACCTGCGGTGAGCGCGATTTTGAACTTCCCCGTCATATGACCTTCTGCTCCTTGCTCATCAGGACATGCAGATCTTGTGCGGTCGAACGCGAAGAAATTTACTGATGATTTGCTGCTGCGCACGAGCGGTAATCAGCCCCGTTTTGGCTTGATCATCCTTGATCAGGGAGGGGAGCCCTCGGCGACGGTCCGACCCGGAGCGCACCCCGTGCACACGGCGAAGGGGCCGGACCGCATCGCGCGGTCCGGCCCCTTCGGTGTCCGTGTAGCGGCTCAGCCGGTGTACGGCTTGGCCCGCAGGATCTTCACCGAGGCCTTGTTGCCGTTCGGCAGCTCGTACTCGGCGTCGTCGCCGACCTTCTTGCCGTTCACCCCGACACCCAGCGGGGACTGCGGCGAGTACGTCTCGATGTCGGTGCTCGCGTACTCGCGGGAGGCCATGAGGAACGTCAGCGTGTCGTCCTCGTCGCCGTCGAAGGCGATCGTCACGACCATGCCGGGCTCCACGACGCCGTCGTCCGCCGGCGCCTCGCCGACCTTGGCGTTGTCCAGGAGCTGGGTCAGCTGGCGCACACGGAGCTCCTGCTTGCCCTGCTCCTCCTTGGCCGCGTGGTACCCGCCGTTCTCGCGCAGGTCGCCCTCCTCACGCGCTGCCTCGATCTTCTTGGCGATCTCGGTGCGCGCGGGACCAGACAGGTACTCCAGCTCGGCCCTGAGCTGGTTGTACGCCTCCTGGGTGAGCCAGGTGACGTTTTCGCTGGTCTGGGTCACAGGTGCTCCTCGTAGGTACTGGGAATACAAAGCATCGCCCTACCCAGAAGGATGTGCCTCCCTGGATGGGCGAAACCACGAGCCTAACAATTTCGGGGCGGAAGAGGGAGGACGAAAGCCATCAGAATTACGTCAACGCAGGTCAGCGTCGTGACCCGCCATGATGTGCCAGCTGATTCTCACCCATTACCGGGCGGCGCACTCCACCAGTTCCGCGCTGGTGGCCCGGGCCGTCGTGCGCATCGTCACGACGTCGTCGATCCGCTTCCTGCCGCTCTGCTCCACGGCGACGTCGAGCCGGCCCACCTCGGCGCCGTCCTCGGAGCGGGAACGCAGCGTGCAGGTGCCGGTGGCGTCCGGATCCTTGCGGACCTCCAGATGCACCTGGACCTCGGTGTCCGAGACCACGGAGAACTTGATCACCTCGGCGCTGATCCGCTGCCCCGCGACGTAGTCGTACCCGAACCAGCCGATCATCCCGAGCAGCGCCACCCCGAGAACCGCGCCCACGAGCTTCAGCCGGCGGTCGGCGCGTTCGTCAGCCGAGCGGCCGTAACGGCCCTCGGGAAGATGATCGCGAACGGCGGCCATGGACTTTCCTCTCGGGGCAGGGGGCGCCGGAATTTTCCGCCCCTCCGTTCGGTCACTATAGAAGCCGCCCTCCCGCCGCCCGACCGCCGGTCCGCATCGCCCCCGTGGGACGGCACCGAACCTTTCGTGACGAATCATTGAGGATCGAGTCTTGACTGAGCAGCTGCGACTGATGGCCGTTCACGCCCACCCCGACGACGAGTCGAGCAAGGGCGCGGCCACGATGGCCAAGTATGTGTCCGAGGGGGTGGACGTGCTGGTCGTGACCTGCACAGGAGGCGAGCGCGGCTCCATCCTCAACCCGAAGCTCCAGGGGGACGCGTACATCGAGGAGAACATCCACGAGGTACGCAGAAGGGAGATGGACGAGGCCCGCGAGATCCTCGGCGTCGGCCAGGAATGGCTCGGCTTCGTCGACTCCGGCCTGCCCGAGGGCGATCCGCTGCCGCCGCTGCCCGAGGGCTGCTTCGCGCTGGCGGACGTGGAGGAGGCCGCGGGGCGCCTGGTGCGATCGATCCGCGCGTTCCGCCCGCAGGTCGTCACCACGTACGACGAGAACGGCGGATACCCGCACCCCGACCACATCATGACCCACAAGATCTCGATGGTCGCCTTCGACGGCGCGGGGGACGCCGAGCGCTACCCCGAGGCGGAGTTCGGGCCCGTCTGGCAGCCGCAGAAGCTGTACTACAACCAGGGCTTCAACCGGCCGCGCACGCTCGCGCTGCACGAGGCACTACTGGAGCGGGGCATGGAGTCCCCCTACGGCGAGTGGCTGGAGCGCTGGAGGGAGTTCCAGCGCGCCGAGCGCACCCTGACCACGTACGTTCCGTGCGCGGACTTCTTCCAGATCCGCGACAAGGCGCTGCTCGCGCACCGTACGCAGATCGACCCGGACGGCGGCTGGTTCCGCGTCCCGCTGGAGATCCAGCGCGAGGTCTGGCCCACCGAGGAGTACGAGCTCGCGAAGGCTCTCGTCGATACCTCCCTCCCCGAGGACGACCTCTTCGCGGGCATCCGCGAGAATGACTGATATGAGCGCAAGCGCAAACATCGCAATGACGCACCTCGTCCCGCTCGCCAAGGACCTGGACGAGAACAAGGTGACGCCCGGCGTCCTCGGGTTCCTCGTCTTCGCGGCGCTGGCCGTGGGCGTGTGGCTGCTGATGAAGTCGATGAACCGGCACATGGGCCGGGTCGACTTCGAGGAGGCCCCGGACCCCACGGCGGAGGCGGCCCCGAAGGACGGCGGCAAGCGGAAGCCGGACACGGCGTCCGCGTGACCCGCTGACGGACCCCGCTCCCACGGTGGGCGGGGTCCGCGGGCAGGCCCCGGCTACAGCGCCGCGGGCACCGGCACGCCCATCACCTCGCGCGCGTGCCGGTTCGGCACCATCCCGAGGTTCCACGCCTGCCAGCCGTCCTCCAGCCGCACCCCGCGCTCCAGCATCACCGCCAGCGCCTCGGCACAGTCCTCCAGCTTGCCGTCGCGGGTGCCGTGCGACTTCTCCATCAGCCGGGCCAGCTCCTCCTGGGCCACCACCGTGCCGACCTCGATGCCGCCCGGTGACGCGTACGGCAGCAGCGTGCAGCGAAGGAAACGCCCCCAGTCGGCACCTCGGTCGTCCTGGTACGAGACGAACAGGTCCACCGCCTCGTCACAGAGCCCCAGCGCCTGCGCCGCACGGTTGTTCCCCGCGTCGATCAACGCCAGCTCCAGACAGGTCCAGGCCTCGCCGTGCGCCACACCGATACGGCGGAAGTCCGCACGGGCGTCCACCAACAGCTGACGGGCGAAGCCGGAGTTGCGCAGATTGCCGGTCTGGGCCGCGCGCTGGTCACGGGTGACCCGGCCCGAATGGTGGCGCGCACACGCCAGGCCGTACACATCGCGCATCCGCGAGAACATCGTCCGGGCCCGCTCCAGCTCCCGCACCGCCTGGTCGCGGTCGCCGCTCTCCTCCAGCGCCTGCCCCAGGTAGTACAGCGTCCACGCCTCGCCCCGCGCGTCCTCCTGATCACGGTGGCGCGACAGCGCCTGCCGCAGCTCCTCCACCGCGGGAGCCGGGTCGCCGTCGACAAGACGGGCCCGCCCCAGCTGCGTCAGCGCCCACGCCTCACCGCGCTCGTCGTGCGTGCGGCCGTACAGCTCCAGAGCCTGCCGCAGCTCCGCATCGGCGCGCGGTACGTCGCCCATCCGCAGACACACCTGCCCCAGCTGGAAGTGCGTCCACGCCTCGCCGTGCAGCGACTCGCCCTCCCGGTGCAGCGTCAGCGCCGTCGCCAGCAGCGTCAGCGCCTCCGCCAGATTGGCGCGGTCACGCTCGACGGCCGCCAGCGCGTGCAGCGACCAGGCCCGGTCCTCGGCCTGCTCGTCGGAGGACTGCAGCTCGATCGCCTCGTGCAGCTTGGCCGCCGCCTCGGTGAGATTGCCCTGATGGTGCAGGGTGATGCCGAGCGAGCAGAGCGCCAGCGCCGTGCCCGAGTCGTGGTGCGCCTCGCGGTACAGCCCGACCACGGACGACAGCGTCGTACGGGCCTTGTCCAGCTCACCGAGCTGACGGGCCGCGATACCCGTACGCCACCGCACCGAACGCTCCAGCAGCCCCTGGTCGACCGCCTGCGACAACTCGCTGATCTCGCCCAGCCGGTACAGGTCACCGCGCAGCAGGCAGTAGTCGCACAGCGCGCCGAGCAGATTGAGGACGGCCTGCTGGTCGACGCCCTCCGCGTACCGCAGCGCCGACGTGATGAAGCTCGTCTCGTCGTCCAGCCAGCGCAGCGCCGCGTCGAGCGAGGTGAACCCGTGCGCGCCGAACTGGCCCGCCCGCGTGGACATCTTCCCGTCGACCATGCGGATCACGGCGCCCGCCAGGTCCGCGTAGTTCTGGATCAGCCGCTCCTGCGCGGCCGTACGCTCGGCCGGGTCCTCCTCGTCCAGCAGCCGGGCCCGGGCGAACGACCGCACGGCATCGTGCAGCCGGTACCGGCTGCCCCGGACATGGTCGATCAGACCCGCTTGGGCAAGGCTCGTCAGCAGCCTCTGCGACTCCTGCTCCTCCGTGGCCAGCAGCGCCGCCGCGGCGGCCGCGCCGAGCGAGGCACGGCCCGCCAGCGCGAGCCGGCGCAGCAGCCGCCGCGCCTGATCGGGCTGGTCGGTGTAGCGCAGCCACAACGCACGCTCCACCGGCTCCACCGGGCCGTACGCGCGCAGATCGGCAGCCAGCTCCTGAGTGGTGCGCGCGCCCAGCGACGAGCCCGCGATCCGCAGGGCCAGCGGCAGACCACCGCACAACTCCCGTATCTCGTCGGCCGACTGGGCGTCGTACGGCCCGGACAACGGTTCCGCCGCGGCCGCCGTGAGCAGCTCCTCCGCGCCCACCTCGTCCAGGGCGTCCACCGACAGCTGATGCACCCAGGCCGGTATGTCGTCCGGCAGGTCGAGCGGTTCGCGTGCCGTCACCAGCACCAGGCTGTCCGAGCGCTCCGGCACCAGCGTGCGCACCTGCGCGGCGTCACTCGCGTCGTCCAGCACGACGGTCACGGGCAGCCCGGTCAGATGCTGGTGGTACAGCTCGCTCAGCCGCCGCACCTGCTGCTCGGCCGACGACCGCTCGCGGAACAGCAGCTGCTCGCGCGGTGCGCCGAGGCGGTTCAGCAGATGGAGGAGGGCATCACGCGTGGGCAGCGGCTGCGTGCTGCCGCCGCGCAGATCCACGACGCACGCCCCGCGGAACTGGTCCTTCAGATGATGCGACGCCCGGACCGCCAGCGTCGTGCGCCCCGAGCCCGCCGCGCCGTACAGCACCACGACCGTCGGCCTGGTCTCCGTCGAGGCCCGGGCCGCGTGCACCCACTGCGCGATCCGGGTCATCTCCTTCTGCCGCCCCGCGAACGGACCTTCCGGTTCCGGCAGATGCCCGAAGGACTGCTCCAGCACGGACCGCCTGCGCGCGGCCGCACTGCGGTCCCCGCCGCGCAGCTGCGGAACAACCGTCGACTTCGTGGCCGGCCGGGTGGAGGAGGTCAGCATCCGCTGCTGATCCAGGAACGGCCGTATGCCCCGCACCTCCAGAGCCGTCAGCCACTGCAATCGCAGCTGCTCGGCACCACCGGGCTGGCCGAGCGCCCCGGCCCTGCGATGCGCCGCGGGCCAGTGGGACGCGGTCAGCCTGCCCACAGTGGCCGCCGCACCGGCGACAGCCACGACGGCCCCCGCACCCAACGCGGTGCCCGCCGCCGTGCCCAGCGCCACATCCGCCCCGATCGCGGCGGCCGCGGCAACAGCCGTCACCAGAGCCGGAGTCGCGACGTTCTGCCTGCTGAACCGAACGGACAGCGGCCGCTGCACGGCCTCCGCCTCGGCCAGCGCCTGCTCGTACGCGGCATACTCCTCGGCGGCGTTCGCCGCCATCGCATCGAGCCCGGTACGCCCGCGCGCCGACAGCACACCCGCATCGGCGCGCCCTCCCGACCGCCGCGCCTCTTCCTCGACGGCGCGCACCAACAGCCGCTCGGCTTCCGCCCGATGGCTGTCCCGCATAGTGGGTCCCCCTCCGAGAGCTCCGGTTCCGTTCCGCCTACAAGTGTCCTGCGTACGACGCGCCTGCGCGAGGGACTCCGGCGATCATCCGCACCTGAGAGAGGATGAAGGCATGCCGAACCGACTGGCCCAAGAGACCTCCCCTTACCTCCTGCAGCACGCCGACAACCCGGTCGACTGGTGGCCGTGGTCGGCTGAGGCCTTCGAGGAGTCCCGCAAACGGGGTGTTCCGGTGCTGCTCAGCGTCGGCTATTCCAGTTGTCACTGGTGTCATGTGATGGCTCACGAGTCCTTCGAGGACGAGACGACCGCCGCCTATCTCAACGAGCACTTCGTCAGCATCAAGGTCGACCGCGAAGAGCGCCCCGACGTCGACGCCGTCTACATGGAGGCCGTGCAGGCCGCCACCGGGCAGGGCGGCTGGCCCATGACCGTCTTTCTCACCGCCGACGGCGAGCCCTTCTACTTCGGTACGTACTTCCCGCCCGAGCCCCGTCACGGCATGCCGTCCTTCCGGCAGGTGCTCGAAGGTGTCTCGGCCGCCTGGCAGGACCGGCGGGACGAGGTGGCTGAGGTTGCGCGGAACATCGTGCGGGACCTCGCCGGGCGGTCGCTCGCGCACGGTGGGGCCGGGGTGCCCGGGGAGGAGGAGCTGGCGCAGGCGCTGCTCGGGCTGACCCGGGACTACGACGAGCGGTACGGCGGCTTCGGCGGTGCGCCCAAGTTCCCGCCGTCCATGGCGCTGGAGTTCCTGCTGCGGCACCATGCGCGCACCGGTGGCGAGGGCGCGCTGCAGATGGCCGCCGACACCTGCGAGTCCATGGCGCGGGGCGGGATCTACGATCAGCTCGGCGGCGGGTTCGCGCGCTACTCCGTGGACCGTGAGTGGGTCGTGCCGCACTTCGAGAAGATGCTGTACGACAATGCGCTGCTGTGCCGGGTGTACGCCCATCTGTGGCGGGCCACCGGCAGTGACCTGGCCCGCAGGGTCGCGCTGGAGACCGCCGACTTCATGGTGCGCGAACTGCGGACGCACGAGGGCGGTTTCGCCTCCGCACTGGACGCCGACAGTGACGACGGCACGGGACGGCATGTCGAGGGTGCGTTCTACGCGTGGACGCCGGGGCAGTTGCGCGAGGTGCTGGGCGAAGAGGACGGCCGGCGGGCCGCGGAGATGTTCCGGGTGACGGAGGAGGGCACCTTCGAGGAGGGTGCCTCGGTCCTTCAACTCCCCGGCGGAGAACTGGATCCGGCCCTGCGTGAGCGGCTTCTTGAGGCTCGCGCGCTGCGGCCGCGACCCGAGCGCGACGACAAGGTGGTCGCCGCGTGGAACGGGCTCGCGATCGCCGCGCTCGCCGAAGTGGGGGCGTACTTCGACCGGCCCGATCTGATCGAGCGTGCGACGGAGGCGGCCGATCTTCTGGTGCGCGTCCATGTCGACTTCCCGCCCACCGGGGTGCGCCTGACCCGTACGTCCAAGGACGGCAGGGCCGGTGCGAACGCCGGTGTGCTGGAGGACTACGCCGATGTCGCCGAGGGCTTCCTGGCCCTGGCGGCGGTGACCGCCGAGGGGACGTGGCTGGAGTTCGCGGGGTTCCTGCTGGACATCGTGATCGACCAGTTCGTCGGCGAGGGCGGTGCGTTGTTCGACACCGCGCACGATGCGGAGCAGCTGATCCGCCGTCCGCAGGACCCGACGGACAACGCCACGCCGTCGGGCTGGACGGCGGCGGCCGGTGCGCTGCTCTCGTATGCGGCGCACACGGGGTCGGAGGCTCATCGCACGGCAGCCGAGGGGGCGTTGGGTGTGGTGAAGGCGCTCGCGCCGCGGGCTCCGCGCTTCATCGGGTGGGGGCTCGCGGTGGCCGAGGCGCTGCTGGACGGGCCGCGTGAGGTGGCGGTCGTCGGGCCCGAGGACGACCCCGCGACCGGTGCGCTGCACCGCGCCGCGCTGCTGGCCACGGCGCCGGGCGCGGTGGTGGCGGCGGGGCCGCCGGACGGTGAGGAATTCCCGCTGCTCAAGGATCGGGTGCTGGTGGACGGTCGCCCGGCGGCGTATGTCTGCCGGGATTTCACCTGCCGCGTACCGACGTCCGACGTGGGGGAACTCTCACGGCAACTCGGTGCTTGAGAGCACATGCCGATCAACGCGTGACGTGAAGGGATCCCGTCCGTGGCGGGTGCTGGCGGCCCAGCAGAGGCGGACTTCGGTGAGGGGGGAGCCCGACGGTTGCCGGATGCGACCGGCACGGGTCGGCCGGGGTGTGCGTACCCACCTCTTCCCGAAGCCGGTGAAGGCGACGACCGCGGTGCGCGTGGCCGGCGTCCCACGACTACGGACGGCTGAAGGTGAAGGGCAGGGACGACCCGCTGCGGCTCGACCCGGACCGGGACGGCGCGGCCTGCGGCAAGGGAGACGGCCGGCGCTGAGGGACTAGAGCCGCAGGCCGTCCTCGAGCGTGTCCAGGGTGCGGTGGACCAGCGCGACCAGATCGTCGCGCCGGCCCCGCTCCGCCCAGTGGATCAGCGCCTCGCGCAGCGCGCCCATGACTGCCGCCGTGAAGACGCGGACCTCCAGGTCTTCGGGGTCCCGGCCGGCCAGGTCCGCGAGGGGACGGGCCAGCAACCGGGAGGTCTGCGCCATGGTTTCGGTCATCCGGGCGCGCAGGGCGGGAGCCTCCACGATGAGCCTGCCCCGCTCGCGCATTTCCTCGGGCTCGTTCTCGAGGACCGAGGCGACGGTCCGGGTGAGGACGGCCCGCAGGGAGTCCAGCGGTGCCTCACCGGCCGGCCGGGCCAGCAGGTCGCGCACCAGGACCGGGCCGTACTCGTCGGTGAGGACGATGTCCTCCTTGGCCGGGAAGTAGCGGACCACCGTCGACGGCGACACCTGCGCCGCCTCCGCGATCCGCTCGATCGTGACCGCGTCGTACCCCTGCTCCGCGATCAGCCCGTACGCCGCTCGCCGGATGGCGACACGCGTCTTGAGCTTCTTGCGTTCGCGCAGGCCCATCGGCGGTTGCTCTGCGGGCGATTCGCCCGACGGGCTGTGTGTGGTGGCGGCCATGGGCTCATTGTCCGGCACCGCGGCCGTGGCGGGAGCGCCACGGCCCGGGGGGCCGGGTCAGCTCCGGTAGGCCACCAGGGAGATGCCGACGTAGTGGGTGACGAACGCGGCGAGGGTGAGCGAGTGGAAGACCTCGTGGAAGCCGAACCAGCGGGGTGAGGGGTTCGGCCGCTTGATCCCGTAGACCACGCCGCCCACGCTGTAGAGCAGTCCGCCGACGATCACGCAGACGAGCACAGCGATCCCGCCGGTCCGCATGAAGTCGGGGAGGAAGAAGACCGCCGCCCAGCCCATCGCGATGTAGCAGGGGGTGTAGAGCCAGCGCGGCGCTCCCACCCAGAAGACCCGGAACGCGATGCCCGCGCCCGCCGCCACCCAGATGGCCCACATGAGCGGGCGGGCGGTGGAGTCCGGGAGCAGGAGCATCGCCAGGGGGGTGTAGGTGCCCGCGATGATCAGGAAGATGTTGGCGTGGTCGAGCCGCCGCAGCACGGCTTCCCCGCGCGGGCCCCAGTTTCCGCGGTGGTAGATCGCGCTGACGCCGAAGAGCAGGCATGCGGTGAGGACGTAGACCGCGCAGGCTGCCCTGGCCTCGGCGGAGCCCGCGAATGTGGTGAGCACCAGGCCCGCGACCAGGACGGCCGGGAACATTCCGGCGTGCAGCCAGCCGCGCAGTCGCGGCTTGACCGGTGGGGGATCTATCTCTGTCACTTCGGGCGCGGCATGCGTCATACGGGGATGGTACCTACGCAACCGTAGGTAACAGGCGTGTCCCCGCCGAGGCGTCCCCTCGAGCGTTCCGCCCGTGCCCCGTCGGTCTCCTGGCCTGGCCTCCGTTTTGCGCCCGACCGGAGTGGTGATGCTCACGTGAGACGCCCTCTGGACATATGGGCGGGGCCCACGGATGATCAGATGAGTGCAGTCGGCACCGGATGAGCGCCAGAGAGATCAGCACGTGAAGCATCCGGGTCGCGGCCCCCACGGGGCAACAACCAACAGAACCCTCACTTAGGAGCGATCGTGGCGCGCGACATCGCGGCTCCCGGCACCGTCCCCACCAACCACCAGGAGCTCGTTTCCTGGGTCGACGAGATCGCAGCAATCACGGAGCCGGACAGCGTCGTCTGGTGTGACGGATCCGAGGCCGAGTACGAGCGCCTGTGCGAGGAGCTCGTCGCGAAGGGTACGTTCAAGAAGCTGGACCCGGTCAAGCGCCCGAACTCGTACTACGCCGCCTCCGACCCCACCGATGTCGCGCGGGTCGAGGACCGCACCTTCATCTGCTCCGAGAAGGAGGAGGACGCGGGCCCGACGAACCACTGGAAGGCTCCCGCGGAGATGAA
The DNA here is from genome assembly GCA_963836215.1 of uncultured Actinomycetota bacterium. GTDB lineage: Bacteria > Actinomycetota > Actinomycetes > Streptomycetales > Streptomycetaceae > Streptomyces. The sequence continues at coordinate 118,873 of CAWIIU010000004.1, read as the reverse complement.
GGACATCTTCGCCGGTGAGAAGGGCATCTTCCGGGGCTCGATGCGTGGCCGGACGATGTACGTGGTGCCGTTCTGCATGGGCCCGCTGGGTTCCGACCTGTCCGCGATCGGCGTCGAGATCACCGACTCCGCCTACGTCGCGGTCTCCATGCGCACCATGACCCGCATGGGACAGCCCGTCCTCGACGAGCTCGGCACCGACGGCTTCTTCGTCAAGGCCGTCCACACCCTCGGAGCGCCGCTCGCCGAGGGCGAGGCGGACGTGCCCTGGCCGTGCAACTCCACCAAGTACATCTCGCACTTCCCCGAGACCCGTGAGATCTGGTCGTACGGCTCCGGCTACGGCGGCAACGCCCTGCTCGGCAAGAAGTGCTACGCCCTGCGCATCGCGTCCGTCATGGCCCGCGACGAGGGCTGGCTGGCCGAGCACATGCTGATCCTCAAGCTGACCCCGCCGCAGGGCGAGACCCCCACGTACATCGCCGCCGCGTTCCCGTCGGCCTGTGGCAAGACCAACCTCGCCATGCTGGAGCCCACGATCTCCGGCTGGACGGTGGAGACCATCGGCGACGACATCGCATGGATGCGGTTCGGCGAGGACGGCCGGCTGTACGCGATCAACCCGGAGGCGGGCTTCTTCGGTGTCGCACCCGGCACCGGCGAGCACACCAACGCCAACGCCATGAAGACCCTGTGGGGCAACTCGGTCTTCACCAACGTCGCGCTCACCGACGACGGCGACGTGTGGTGGGAGGGCATGACCGAGACCGCCCCGGCCCACCTCACGGACTGGAAGGGCAACGACTGGACCCCGGCGTCCGACACCCCGGCGGCCCACCCGAACGCCCGCTTCACCGTCCCGGCCGGGCAGTGCCCGATCATCGCGTCCGAGTGGGAGGACCCCAAGGGCGTGCCGATCTCGGCGATCCTCTTCGGCGGCCGCCGCGCCTCCGCCGTCCCGCTGGTCACCGAGTCCTTCGACTGGAACCACGGCGTCTTCCTCGGTGCGAACGTCGCCTCCGAGAAGACCGCCGCGGCCGAGGGCAAGGTCGGCGAGCTGCGCCGCGACCCGTTCGCGATGCTGCCGTTCTGCGGCTACAACATGGGCGACTACATGGCCCACTGGATCAAGGTCGGCCGGACCGCCACCGAGCAGGGCGCCGCCGCGAAGCTGCCGAAGATCTACTACGTGAACTGGTTCCGCAAGAACGAGGCGGGCAAGTTCGTGTGGCCCGGATTCGGCGAGAACAGCCGTGTCCTGAAGTGGATCGTGGAGCGCCTGGAGGGCAAGGCCGAGGGTGTCGAGACGCCGATCGGCATCCTGCCGACGCGTGACGCGCTCGACACCGACGGCCTGGACCTGCCCGACGCCGACCTCGATTTCCTGCTCAAGGTGGACAAGGAGGTCTGGCGCGAGGAGGCGGCGCTGGTCCCCGAGCACCTCAACACCTTCGGCGACCACACGCCGAAGGAACTGTGGGACGAGTACCGCTCGCTGGTCGCCCGCCTGGGCTGAGTACGCGCAGCGCGTACGCCGGACCCGCGGCGGACCGTCCCGACATCCCGCCCTGACCTGGGGGTCGCCCAGGTCTGCCGCGTCCCGACCCCCGGAGCCCCCTCACGGCTCCGGGGGCCGGAGCCTTTGTGCCCAACGACGCGCCGCCGCCCGGAAGCCGGGCGGCGGCGCGTTCGGCGTCACCGGCGTACGCGTTGAGCTTGCTGGTGATCCTGAGGCGGCCGAAGCCGGCTGGGGAGGACTCACCGGTCCGTGACGGCCGCCGTTCGGGTGGCACCCGGCCCGTGCGCCTCCGCGGCACGCGGGCCGGGGCCGTCAGGAGGCGCCGACCGGGCTGAGTTCGGCCAGGGCGGCGGTGTGGGCGTCCATGCGCTCGGCGGCCAGGATCGCGACCGCGGTGTCGGCGCGGGACGCCGCCACGACGAGCGCGCGGCCCGCGAGAGCATGGGCACGCCGATGCAGGGTGGCGGGATCGGTACCCCTCAGGCCCGCGCGGCGGACGGGAGGCGTGCCGCGCAGGCGCGCGATCTGGGCCGCGATGTGTTCGGCGGCCTCGTCGAGCGCGAGCTCATCGGTGACGGCGAGCAGCGCGGACAGGTGACCCGCGAGCTGGATGTCCAGCTCTTCCTCGCGGCTGTGATGCGGATACTCGGCCGTGTCGGCCGGCGAGTGGGCGGACCGACGACGGTGGGTGCGGATCGGCTCGTACATGGGGATGGCCTCCTGCTCACTGTCAGGAGACCATCCTAGCTTGGAACCTGTCTAAAGTTGAGTCCAGTCGGGATTCTCTGGAAACTCCGGCCCTCAGTGCTGGCTGTAACCGTCCAGGAAGTTCCCGATCCGGGTCACCGCGTCCGCCAGATCCTTCGCCGCGGGCAGCGTGACGATGCGGAAGTGATCGGGGTCGGGCCAGTTGAAGCCCGTGCCCTGCACGACCATGATCTTCTCGGCCCGCAGCAGGTCGAGGACCATCTGACGGTCGTCCTTGATCTTGTAGACCTTGGGGTCGAGCCGGGGGAAGAGGTACAGCGCCCCCTTGGGCTTCACACAGGTCACGCCCGGGATCTGGGTGAGCAGGTCGTAGGCGACGTCCCGCTGCTCCAGGATCCGCCCGCCGGGCAGCACCAGCTCCTCGATGGACTGCCGCCCGCCCAGCGCGGTGGCCACCGCGTGCTGCGAGGGCATGTTCGCGCACAGCCGCATGTTGGCCAGGATGGTCAGGCCCTCGATGTACGAGGAGGCGTGCGCCTTGGGGCCGCAGACCGCCAGCCAGCCGGAGCGGTAGCCGGCCACCCGGTAGTTCTTGGAGAGCCCGTTGAAGGTGAGGACCATCAGGTCCGGCGCGATCTGGGCGGTCGGTGTGTGGGTGGCGCCGTCGTAGAGGATCCGGTCGTAGATCTCGTCGGAGCAGACGATGAGGTTGTGACGGCGGGCGATCTCGGTGAGACCGCGCAGCATCTCGTCGTCGTAGACGGCGCCGGTCGGGTTGTTCGGGTTGATGATCACGAGCGCCTTGGTGCGGTCGGTGATCTTCCGCTCGATGTCGGCGAGGTCCGGCATCCAGTCGGACTGCTCGTCGCAGCGGTAGTGCACGGCGGTGCCGCCGGCGAGCGACACGGAAGCGGTCCACAGCGGGTAGTCCGGGGCGGGGACGAGCACCTCGTCGCCGTCGTCGAGCAGCGCCTGCATGGACATCTGGATCAGCTCGGAGACGCCGTTGCCGAGGTAGATGTCCTCGACGTCCAGGTCGATGCCCTTGGTCTGGTAGTGCTGCATGACCGCACGCCGTGCGGAGAGCAGCCCCTTCGCGTCGCCGTATCCGTGCGCGTCGCCGAGATTGCGGAGGATGTCCTCCAGGATCTCGGGCGGGCACTCGAACCCGAAGGCCGCGGGGTTCCCGGTGTTGAGCTTGAGGATGCGGTGGCCTGCTGCCTCCAGCCGCATCGCTTCCTCGAGGACCGGGCCCCGGATCTCGTAACAGACATTGGCGAGCTTCGTCGACTGGATCACCTGCATGCCCGTGAGCTTACGGGCGCGTAACGCTGATCGCCGCGCATTTTGCCCGGCGGATGCGGGGCGGGAATGTCCGCGTTTGGTGCATGGTCCGGGTGGGAGGGGAGCGGCCCCTTGGAAACGCTCCTTCGATCCACCGGCTCGCCTGCGGTTCTGCGGCCACCGCCGGGCCCGGGGCGGAGGTGTGTTGCGCTCGTCACCCCGCAGTCCCCGTGACACCATGCCGCCCCGGCCACCGCATCGGTGACCGGGGCGCCGTGCTTATTCAGAGCCGCTCGGAATGGTTACGGGCACTCCTTCCAGGCGAGCCGGTAGATCGTGTTGATCGCTCCGTCCGTCGAGTCCATCGTCATGAAACTCGTCGTCTTCTTCGGGTCGGATGTGCCGGCGTTGACGCGCACTTCGGTGTTGATGTTGAAGTTGCGCTTCGCTCCGCACGCGGCCCAGACCAGCTGACCCCATTCCGTCGTGTCGGTGGACTGCCAGTTGTCCTCGACCGGGCCGTTGAACGGGTGGGTTCTCGCCGCGGTGTCCGGCGATCCCTGGAAGTAGTACGAGGCCTTCTGTGTGGCGGTGGCGCCGCGCTGGAGACTCGCGAAGCCGCGGTAGTCGGCGCTGGCGACGGCGTACGTGAAGCCGTGCGGTACGTGCACGATCAGGCTGAGCTGGCAGTTCTTACGGAAGTCGGTGGGCGAGGCGCCCAGGCCGACCTTGGCGAGGTACTCGCTGTAGGTCACGGTGAAGGCGGTGTTGTCCGGGGCGACCGCGACGGCGGCTGATCCGGGACGGCATCCGGAGCCGTTGACCGTCGCGACCTCGATCACGATTTTGTCCGGTGGCGCGACGATGGAGGCGGAGGCGTTCTGCGCGGCCAGCAGCGAACACAGAATTGCGGCTGACGCACCACCGGCTAAAACTGCACGGGACATGATTCTCCCATCGGGGAAAGGTGAGGGGTCGACCCGAAGAAAGCCCATGTTTGACCATGGACATGTCAACTCTTCAATTAACTCGGGCGGTTTCTCGAAGAGTCGGATCGAGAGGAATGCTAGGTACCAGCGCCGGCCGTGGCTAGGTGCGTTATCGGCCTACTCGGCCTGATCGGACGTGCAGTTCCGCCACGCACACAGAAGCGGCCCCGCGGTGCACTCTCGTGCTCCGCGGGGCCGCTCCGAGCTGAATGTCAGGCGTTCACGCAGGCGTTGCCGAAGGCCGGGTTCAGCAGGGCGAACGCGTTGACCGTGTTGCCGCAGACATTGACGGGCACGTGAACGGGGGCCTGGACCAGGTTGCCGGACAGCACGCCGGGCGAACCGACAGCGGCGCCCTCGGCCTCCGAGTCGGCCATGGCGGGGGCGGCGGAGCCGATGGCCATGAGGACGCCCGCGACGACGACTGCAGCCTTCTTGTGCTTCATTTCATTGATCCTTTCAGCAGTGGTGTCGTACGCACGCACGACCGTCGCGCTGCGCTGTCAGTTGCCTGTTCATGAGCACCCCTGCAGTTCTAGTAACGACTGGGTCCGCGAGAGGAAACCTCTCCACGGGCGCGAGTTGGGCGTCTTTTTCCCGCCACGGGAACGCCGGACGCCCAAGGCGAATGCGCCCCCGACATGGAACGTTCGGGGGCGCATCGTCGGCTGTGTGTGTCAGCTCCCGGCGGAGAGGTTGCCCGAGAGGACCGGGATGTTGCTGAGGATGTGCGACAGCGGCTCGTCGCCCTTGGCCTGGGTCGAGTTCTCGACGCACTGCTGGTTCTGGGGGGCGGACAGAACCGGGATGTCCTGGACGCCGATGTTCGAAGCGCCGACGAGGGACTGGGTGTTGAGCTTGGCCGGCAGGCCGATGCAGGGCTTGTTGAGCGAGCCCTGGATGAGGCCGATCTGCGGGCTCAGGTCACCGTGAGTGCTGGAGTTGCCGTAGACCTGCGAGGCACCGTTGCCGTTGACGGTCGTGGTGCCCTCGTCGTTGCCGATGGCCATGGCCTGCGGAGCCATCGAGGCGCCCACGCCCACCATCGAAGCGGTGACCGCAGCGGTAGCCAGAATCTTCTTGATCACTTGAGTTGTCCCTTTTCGCTTTGAACGATCGGTCGTGGAGCAGACTGATCAACTGTCCCCGACCCGTTTGGTTCCGTGTGTTCACCCGAATGCCGCAGTGCACCGGACACGGAGCCATGCGGAATTCCGGCGGAGGGTCCACGAATGGGGCCCTCCGCCGAGAGGGCAGATCGCCGCGCGCGCATCCGGGAGCGCCATGCCAACGGGAGGCACGACTGCCCCACGACGCAATGCGCCGCCGGCTGGAGGCGTGCACCCGGAGCAGATCCCATGCGCGGTCTGCAGGGTCATTCAAGCATCGGCGGAGCTCTGTTCCGTGCCATGTTCACCCGTTTGCCGAATGAATTCGGGAGGTCGGCTCAATTCTTTCCGGGTGCACAATGTGGGGCCCAGTCAGCAATCGAAGCGGTGAAATCAAATGACAATCACGGCGACCGGACGTGCGTCCCTGGAGCGGGAGAGAACCCATCGGGCGGGCCGGGACGGGATCGGCGCCGGCCGCCCCCTCGCCTGGCTGCTGGTGATCACGGGTGCGGCGGGGCTGCTGGCCTCGTGGGTGATCACGATCGACAAGTTCAAGCTGCTCGAGGACCCGTCCTTCACGCCCGGATGCAGTCTCAATCCGGTGGTCTCCTGCGGCAACATCATGAAGAGCGAGCAGGCGGCGGCCTTCGGTTTCCCCAACCCGATGCTGGGGCTCGCGGCGTACGCGATGGTGATCGCGATCGGTGCCGGTCTGCTGGCCGGCGCGCGCTACCGCACGTGGTACTGGCTCGGTCTGAACGCGGGCTGCCTGTTCGGCGTCGGCTTCTGCACCTGGCTGCAGTACCAGTCGCTGTACAGCATCAACGCCCTGTGTCTGTGGTGCTCGTTGGCGTGGGTCGCCACCATCGTCATGTTCTGCTACGTCACCCTGCACAACATCGAGCACCGGATCATCAAGGTCCCCGCGGGACTGCGCAGCGTGCTCCTGGAGTTCCACTGGATGCCGCCGGTGCTGTGGATCGGCATCATCGGCATGCTGATCCTGACCCGCTGGTGGGACTTCTGGACCAGCTGACCCGCCGGCTTCCGGCGTGGCATACGAAGACCCCGGCGGCCTGTGAAAGGCCCCGGGGTCCTTCGTGTGCTCATCGGCCGTGCCGGCCGATGAGCGGAGGTCAGCTGCCGAGGGAGCCGTTGCCCGAGAGGATCGGGATGTTGCTGAGGATGTGCGAGAGCGGCTCGTCGCCCTTGGCCTGGGTCGAGTTCTCGACGCACTGCTGGTTCTGGGGGGCGGACAGGATCGGGATGTCCTGGACGGCGATGTTCGAAGCGCCGACGAGGTCCTGGGTGTTGGTCTTGATCGGCAGGCCGATGCAGGGCTTGTTGAGCGAGCCCTGGATGAGGCCGATCTGCGGGCTGAGGTCACCGTGGGTCTCGGAGTTGCCGTAGACCTGCGAGGCGCCGTTGCCGTTGACGGTCGTGGTGCCCTCGTCGTTGCCGATGGCCATAGCCTGCGTCGCGCCCGCGGCCGCCACGGTGAGGGTGATCGCCGCAGTCGCCATAACCTTCTTGAGCATGTTCCGTCCTTCTGTCGCGTGGTTGCCCGCTGTTGGAGCGCTCTGACCAACTAGGCCGTGCGAAGTTTGGTTCTGGGAGTTCACTCCAATGGCCGTGCGGAGCGAACTCGTAGGCCTAATGGGCCGGACAGGGGGCGCGGAGGGTGTCGCCCGTGTCATCTGCCCGGCCAATCCGTTGGGATCGGTGTGAGCCCTCACGCTGGGCAGAACATCGAACAGAAGGTGCTATTCCCATGAAGACTGCCAAGAAGGTCGCCGTGGTGCTCGCCACCGCCGGTCTCGCCGCTGGTGCCGCCGCCGGTACCGCTTTCGCCGACAGTGACGCGGAGGGCGTTGCCGCCCACTCGCCGGGTGTCCTCTCCGGCAACCTGCTTCAGGCTCCGGTGCACACCCCGGTCAACCTCTGCGGAAACTCCGTCAACCTCGTCGGCGCGCTGAACCCGGCCTTCGGCAACGTCTGCCTGAACGGCTGACGTTCGCCCGATCGCCACAGTCAGACCGCAAGGGCGGCGCACCGGTTTCCACCGGTGCGTCGCCCTTCGCTGCATCCCGCAGAGGTGCACACCGCGGCGGGAGGAGGCCGGCGACCGAGCCGGGCCTCCTCCCGAACTGCCTGCCCGCGGACGGACCGTCAGCCGCCCAGCTCGATGCCGCCCAGCAGGGGCGTGGCGCCGGCGGCGGTCTTGAGCAGCGCCTGGGGGGCATCGCCCTTGACGTTGTTCAGGTCCATCACCGTGTCGGTGGCCTGGTTCACCGCGTTCCCGTTGCCGCCGTCGAGCACCGGCGTCGTGGCGAGGGTCTTGTCGAGGCCGCCGTTCAGGCTCATCGGGGGCATGGCTTCCGTCGATGCCGCCATCGCGGGAGACGCCGCGCCGACCGCCGCCACCGAGCCGACGATGATCGCGGCAACCTTCGAGTACCTCATGTGTTCCCATCCCTTTCTCGCGGCGGCGTTCGTCGCAGCCGTCGACATGGGTAACGAGAGCCGGCCGCCGGGGAAACCCTGCGCCCGGCGCTCGTGCGCGGGTTCGGGGCTTCGAACAGCCTTTGCGGCAAGGGAGTACGGGATCCTCCCGGCAGGTTCGCGCAATAGGGCCAGGTTTGCATTATGACGGTATGAGCGAGTCCTACGTGATTTCCCTCTGGACTTCTGACAAAGTCCACTCTTGTTTTTGTCACGTTGATCGAGCATGGAGTCCAGACATGTCGAAGTCGACGGGTAACGCGATGCGAGGCGCCCTGGGTGCCGCGCTGTGCGTGGCGTTCTCGGCCGCTCCGCTTTCCGCCGCGGCCGCTCCGGGCACGGAATCCCCCAGAATTCCTTTCACTCAGCGGTATCAGGCCGTGCACCACGGCGGGATCGTCCGGGCAGCCAATTCGGCGATCACCTGCCTCAGCCCCAAATCCCCGTCGGTCGCCTCGTGTTCGGCGGTCCGGGGCGGCGCCGCCGGCGCCAATGGCGACTTCGACATGCTCTATGTCGACGAGGACAACGACCCCAACACGTACAACTCCAGCAGGGCCGCGCTGACCCTGCCGGCCAACTCGCGCGTGAAATACGCCCGGCTGTACTGGGGCGGCAATCTGCGCGTCGGCGAGCAGAAGCCGCCCAAGGACAACGGGCGCGTACTGATCGCCGAGCCCGGCGGCCGGTACAAGGAAGTGCTGGCCGACACCCGGGTCGCCCACCGGGACGCGGACGGCAGCGATGCCTACCAGGCATCCGCGGACGTCACCCCGCTGGTGCGCCGGAGCGGTTCCGGGCTCTACACCGTGTCCCAGATCAATGTGGCCAAGGGGCATTCAAAGGTGGGGTCCTGGGGCGGCTGGTCGCTGGTCGTCGCGTACGAGAACAGTGCGGAACCGCTGCGGAACATCTCGCTGTGGGACGGCTTCGAAACGATGAACGCCGATCGCTCACTTCAGGAGATCGCGCTCACCGGGCTTCGCATTCCCGCGCATGCGAGTGGCCGCGCGGGAATCGTGGCGTATGACGGTGACCGGGGCCAGAAAGGCGATGCGGTGAACGTTCGCGCGACCGGCGGGAAAGTGTTCGGGCTCACCGATTCGGCGAATCCGGCCACCGATGTCATGAACTCGACGATCACCGGGCCGGGCAGTGCCGTCAAACGACAGCCTGCCCATGTGAACACGTTGGGCTACGACTCCGACGTGTTCGACATCGGGCCCGCACTGGCTTCCGGGGGAACCGGTTTGAGTTTCCGCTTCTCCGCCGAAAACCTCGGATACTTCCTCGGCGTTCTCTTCGTGCAGACAGACACGCGGCGCTGATGCTCCAGCGCCGCGGCAGTTCGCGCGAGTCAGATCCACCGTCCACGCCCGAAGAGAGCCGCACGTGTCGCAGAGAAGTCGGACCGAGTCGAGCCAACTGACGATTTTCCACCTGGTCCAGCCGGTGGAAGGGGGAGTCGCACGGGTCGTCACCGACCTCGTGAGGGCGCAGGTCGACGAGGGGTTGCGGCCGGTCGTGGCCTGCCCGCCCGACGGTCGGCTGGCCGCCGACGCCATGGCCGTGGGGGCACGCGTGCACCCCTGGCACGCCGTACGGGCCCCGGGGCCCGGGCTGCTCAAAGAGGTCCTGACGGCGGCCCGGCTCATCCGCCGCACGGACCCGCACCTGATCCACGCGCACAGCGCCAAGGCCGGGCTCGCGGCACGGCTCGCCGTCCGCGGCCGGCGGCCGACCGTCTTCCAGCCGCACGCCTGGTCCTTCGATGCCGTCGAAGGCCGCGCGGCCGACATGGCACTGAAGTGGGAGCGGTACGGCACCCGTTGGAGCACCAGGACGCTGTGCGTCAGCGAGACCGAGCGCGGCGCCGGCGAACGGGCCGGAATCGCCGCCCGCTGGGCCGTGATCCGCAACGGCATCGACCTCGCCCGCTTCGGCGCTCACGAGGGCGCGGAGAGCGACGCCGTGGACCGCGAGAGCGCACGCGCGCTTCTGCCTCCGTCGGCCGACATCCCCACCGACGCGCCCGTCGTCGTCTGTGTCGGCCGGCTGTGCCGGCAGAAGGGACAGGACATCCTGCTGCGCGCCTGGCCTCAGGTGCGCGCGGCCGTGCCGGACGCCCGGCTGGTACTCGTCGGCGACGGACCCGACCGCGAACGGCTGAGCCAACTCGCGCCGCCCAGTGTGCTCTTCGCCGGCGCGATCCCGGACATCCGGCCGTGGCTGCGCGCCGCCGACGTCGTCGCACTGCCGTCGCGCTGGGAGGGCATGGCGCTCGCCCCGCTCGAAGCCATGGCCTGCGGCCGGCCCGTCGTGGTGAGCGACGTGAGCGGTGCGAGGGAGAGCCTGCCGCCGGGTCACGAGGCCCACGCGCTCGTGCCGCCCGACGATCCCGAATCCCTCGCGGCTGCCGTCACCAGGCTGCTGGCGGACGAGGAACTGCGCCACGCGCTCGGCAGCGAGGCCCGGACCCATATGCGAGCGACCTGCGACGTACGCGTGACGGCCGCCGCCGTCTCCGGGCTCTACCAGGACCTTCTGAGCTCGCCCCACCCCATGACGAGGAAGCCCACGAAGAGATGACGACGGAGAGTGCTCCCGCGCCCCGCACCGCCCAGGCGACGGCCTTACCGCGCTCGGCCACGATCCACCCGCCGCGCGGCGGCTCCTCCGGCGCTGTGCCGGTCGGCCCGCGCAGCATCGACGGACGCGGTCCGGTTCTGGGACTGCTCGCCGCCGACGTGCTCGCCGTGGCCCTCACCGTGCTCGTACTGCCACCGCTGGCCTGGCCACCGGTCGTACTCGGGCTGCTCGCGGTGCTCCAGCCGGCGGTGCTGGCGTGCCGCGGCCTCTACCGGCCGAACCTGTCCCCGTCGGCGCTCACCGAACTGCCCACCGTGGCCGGGCTCGCGCTGCTCCAGTGGGTCGTCGTCGCGGAGGCGCTGCGGACGTACGCCCCTTCGTTCGCCGCCGGCTGGACGGCGATCGCGCTGGCCGTCGTGGCGCAGACCGTGCTCTGCTGCGGAGCGCGGGCCGGGGTCTACCGCTTCCGCCGCTGGTGGGGCACCCGGCGTCCGCAGTCGGTGCTCGTCGTCGGCCGCGGGCCCCTCGCCCAGCAGGTGACCGACGCGCTCTACGACCGGGCCGAGTACGGCATGCGGCCCGTCGGCCAGGTCGACATGGCGCAGTCCGCAGCGCAGAACGACGCCGCGGCGCTCCCCGTCCTCGCCGGTCGGCAGGACGTGAGCCGCGCGGTCATCCAGAACTCCGTCCGTCACGCCGTTTTCACCGAGCAGCCCGACACGGACGCCCAAGGCGCCGCGCTCGTTTCCCTGTTCGCCGAGCACGGCTGCCGGCTCTGGCTCGTCGACGGCGGGGCGGCGGCCGGGAACACCGCGTACCGCGTGCCGGGCCGCGACCACCTGTGGGGACTGGCGGTGCAGCCGCTCAACGCCGGGCTGCACCGGCCCGTCGCCCGCGCCGTCAAGCGCGCCATCGACACGACCGTGGCCGCGGTCGCGCTGGTCGCGACGGCGCCCGTGATGGCGGTGTGCGCGCTCGCCGTACGGATCTCGGACGGCCCCGGCGTCATCTTCCGGCAGGAGCGGATCGGCCTGGACGGACAGCCGTTCGTGCTGCTGAAGTTCCGTACGATCTGCCCCGCCGACGAGCACGAGTCCGCCACGCGCTGGAGCGTCGCGCTCGACCGGCGCATGAGCCCCACCGGCAGCCTGCTGCGCAGGACCTCCCTCGACGAGCTCCCTCAGCTGTGGAACGTGCTGCGCGGCGACATGAGCCTGGTCGGGCCGCGGCCCGAACGGCCCTACTTCGTGGCCCGGTTCAGCCATCTCCACCCCGGCTACCGGGCCCGCCACCGGATGCCCGTCGGCATCACCGGTCTCGCCCAGGTCAACGGGCTGCGCGGCGACACCTCCATCGAGGAGCGCGCCCGCTTCGACAACCACTACATCGACACCTGGTCGCCCTGGCAGGACGTGTGCATCCTGGCGCGCACCGCGACTTCCCTGTTCCGGCTCGGAGGCAGTTGAGCATGACCGTCACATGGACCGTCGGCACCGCCGCCCAGCCCGGCCCGGGCGAGGTGCTCGCGGGCCGGGTCCGCCGGGCGGCCGTCCGCGGGTGGCCGCTGATTCCGCTGCTGGCGACCGTGCTGCTGCTCGCTGCTCCGCTCGCGCCCGGGAACCAGGCGGGGTCGGGCGGTCTCGCCCCCGCCGACGCGGCGTCCGGCGTACTCGTCGTCTTCTGCCTCGTCCGCGTCCTGCGGATGCGGGCCCGCCCGCTGACACCGGTCGCCGCGATCGTCCTCGGCATCCCCGCCGTGGGATTCGCCGTCGCCACCGTCACCGCCGCCGACCCGCTCGCGAGCCTGCCGGGCTTCGTCCGCTATCTGCAGGTCTTCGTGCTGGTGCCGGCCGCCGTGGTGCTGCTGCTCCGCGACGCGCGCGACTTCCGGATCGTCACCGGCGCGCTGGCCGTACTCGCCCTCGTCCAGGGTGCGATCGGCGTCCACCAGTTCGTCACCGGGACCGGCGCCTCCTACATGGGCGCGGACATCCGAGCCGTCGGCACCTTCGGCCCGACCGATGTCATGGGGATGGCCACGGTCGTCGCGTACGGGCTGCTGGCCGCAGCCGCGCTCGCCCTGCGGACGCCCGACGGCGCACCCCGCCGGTTCCGGCTCTTCGCGATGGCCACGGCCGGTGCGCTGATCGTGCCGCTGGCGCTGTCGTTCAGCCGCGGCGCGTGGATCGCCACCGCGGTCGCCGCGCTCGCCATGATCCTGCTGACCGGGCTGCGTCAGGCCTTCCGGGCGCTGGCCGTGCTGACGGCACTCGCGGTCGTGCTCGTCGGCGGCTTCGGCGTCGGCTCCGAGATGATCTCCCAGCGGCTCGGCAGCATCACGCAGGTGGCCGCGGCACCGGACCGTTCCGTCACCGACCGGTACACGATGTGGGCCGCCGCGACGGACATGTGGCGCGAGGAACCCGCCGCCGGCGTCGGCCTGAAGGGCTTCCCCGCGCACCGGGACTCCCACGCGTCGATCGGGCTCTCGTCGGGCAGTGACACCGCGGGCGCCGGGCACGAGTTCCAGAAGCAGCCCCTGCTGTCGCCGCACAACATGTATCTGCTCGTCCTCAGCGAGCAGGGCCTGATCGGGATCACCGCGTTCGCCGCCGGCTGGGTCGCCGTCCTGGTCGGCGCGGTGCACCGGCTGGTTCTCGTACGCCGCAGCCGCAGGGCGGCCGTGGACTGCGGACTGGCCGCCGTCGGGCTGATGCTGTGGCAGACGGTCGACTTCCTGTACGCGGACATCGGCGGTCCGTCGACGGTCCTCACCGGAGTGGTGCTCGGCCTCGCGGCCTGGTGGGCGCTGGCCGCCCGCGACGGGGCGACCGCCGCGTGAACGACACCACCGACGCCGACGTACGGCCCGCCCCGGCCGGAACCGGACCACCGCGGCTCGGTTCCTTCCTCGCCAAGGCCGCCGCGGTCACCGCCGGACTGACGGCCGCGGGTGCGCTGCTCGGTCTCGTACGCGACCAGGCCATCGCGCAGATCTTCGGAGCGAGTGTCGACAGCGACGCCTTCCTGATCGCCTGGACCGTGCCGGAGATGGCGTCCACGCTGCTCATCGAGGACGCGATGGCGCTGCTGATGGTGCCCGCCTTCAGCCACGCCATCGCCCGGCGGGCCGCCGACCGCTCGCAGGACTCCGTACGGGACCTGGTCTCGGCCACCCTGCCCCGGCTGTTCGCGCTGCTGTCCTGCTCGGCCGCGCTGCTGATCGTGTGCGCCCCGCTGGTCGTACGGCTCATCGCGCCCGGCTTCAGCGACCCGGAACTGGCCGTCGACTGCACCCGGCTGACCGCGCTGACCGTCCTCACCTTCGGTGTCGCCGGGTACTTCAGCGCGGCCCTGCGCGCACACGGCCGGTTCGTGCCGGCCGCCGGCGTCTACCTCGCGTACAACGCCGGCATCATCGCGACCACACTCGCCCTGCACTCCCTGTGGGGCGTGCGTGCGGCGGCGGCCGGGGTCGCCGTCGGCGGACTGCTGATGGTCCTCGTCCAACTGCCCCCGTTCGTCCACCAGGTGAACCGCGCACGGCCGCGACGGACCAACCGCGTTCCCCGGCAGCGGAGCGCCCCGCCGCTCCTCGGCCTGGGTCTTCTCGCGCCGGTCGTCCTGTTCGCCGTCAGCCGGCAGTCGCAGGTCCTCGTGGAACGCTTCCTCGCCTCCTCGCTGCCCGGCGGCGCGATCTCCCATCTGAACTACGCGCAGAAGGTCGCGCAGATGCCGATGGTGCTGTCGCTGATGATCTGCACGGTCACCTTCCCGGTGGTCGCGAAGGCCATGGCCGACGGCGACAGGGAACGGGCCCGCCGGCGCGTCGAGCACGATCTGGCGCTCGCCGGCATGGTCGTGCTCCTCGGGACCGCGCTCATCCTCGGCTACGCGCCGCAGATCATCGAAGTCCTCTTCGAGCGCGGCGCGTTCGACGCCCAGGACACCGAGACCACGGCCACCGTCATGCGCGTCTACGCCACCGGGCTGCTCGGCCACTGCCTGGTCAGCGCGCTGGGCCGGCCGTTCTTCTCCTCCGGCCGGCCCACGTGGTACCCGGCCGCGGCGATGGCCGCGGGCCTGGTCGTCACGACCGTCGCCGGAGCGGCAGCGGTCGGCCGATGGGGCGTGTACGGCATCGCCGCCGCCAACGCGGCCGGTATCTCCGCCACGGCGATGCTGCTGCTCTGCGGCCTCGGGTCGCGGGTGATCGCCATCCAGGTCCGCTCCATCAGCGTCTCCCTGGCCCGGCTCGTCGTGGCGGCGGCCGTCGCCGCAGCCGCCGGGCTGCTGGCCGGCCCTCTGGTGCCCGACCCGCTGCTCAGCGCGGCCATCGGCGCCCTGCTGGTGCCCGCGGTCTTCCTCCTCACCGGGCTCGCCGTCAGAGCTCCGGAAGTCCTCCATCTGCTGACCCTGACCCGACAGAGGATCCGTCATGTCCGCTGACACGGCGACTACGCCGACCCGCCGGAGCGCCGCTGCCTCCCGTACCTCCCGCGCCACCTGGCCATGGATTCTGATGTACCACTCGGTCGCCGATCCGACCGACGACCCGTACGGCATCACCGTCTCCCGTGATCGTCTCGACCTGCAGCTGAGATGGCTGCGCGCCCGCGGACTCACCGGAGTCGGCGTCGGGACGCTGCTGCGCGCCCGGGCGAGCGGGAACGACCAGGGGCTCGTCGGTCTCACCTTCGACGACGGTTACGCCGACTTCGTCGACGAGGCGCTGCCGGTGCTGCGCCGGTACGACTGCACCGCGACCCTCTTCGTCCTCCCGGGACGGCTCGGCGGCAGCAACGAATG
Organism: uncultured Actinomycetota bacterium; assembly: GCA_963836215.1. Lineage (GTDB taxonomy): Bacteria > Actinomycetota > Actinomycetes > Streptomycetales > Streptomycetaceae > Streptomyces. Next base: position 103,361 of record CAWIIU010000004.1, on the reverse strand, counting down.
GGATCGCGAGGGCCCGCGCAAGCCGCTGCTGACGGAGGGGCAGATCCACACGGCCGCCGCTGCCGGGACGGAGATCGCCTCGCACGGCCTCTACCACGTGGACCTCACCACGCTCGACGAGGACGTACTGCGCCAGGAGACGCTGCGCAGCCGCGAGTGGATCGAGCAGATCACCGGCAGCGCCCCGGAAGGCTTCTGCTATCCGTACGGCACGGTCGACCAGCGGGTCATCGACGCCGTGCGGGAGGCGGGATACGCGTACGGCTGCGGGATCAGGCCCGGCGAGCTCGCGGGCCCCTACGCCCTCCCGCGCACGCACATCAGCCACGCCGACCGCGGACTGCGGCTCCGGGTGAAGCGGCTCCGCCACCGGCTGGGGAAGTGACACGGTGAAGGCGCTCCACGTCATCACCGGGCTCGGCGTCGGCGGCGCGGAGCAGCAACTGCGGCTGCTTCTCCGCCATCTGCCCGTGGCCTGCGACGTCGTCACCCTGACGAATCCGGGCGCGGTGGCCGACGGGCTGCGCGCGGACGGCGTCGACGTGCGGCACCTCGGCATGAGGGGCAACCGCGACCTCCAGGCGCTGCCCCGGCTCACCCGGCTGATCAAGCAGGGCGCGTACGACCTCGTCCACACGCATCTGTACCGCGCCTGCGTGTACGGGCGGATCGCCGCGCGGCTCGCGGGAGTGCGCGCCACCGTCGCCACCGAGCACTCGCTCGGGCGCGCCGAGATCGAGGGACGGCCGCTCACCCGCCCCACCCGCGCGCTGTATCTGGGCACAGAGCGGCTCGGGTCGGCGACCGTCGCCGTCTCCGACACGGTCGCGGACCGGTTGTGCGACTGGGGTGTGCCGGCCGAGCGCATCCATGTCGTGCCCAACGGGATCGATGCCGCCCGCTTCCGGTTCGACGCCTCGGAGCGGCTCGCCACCCGTGCCCGACTCGGCATCCCGCCTGACGCCTTCGTGGTCGGCGGCGTCGGCCGGCTGGTGCCCGGCAAGCGCTTCGACGTCCTGGTCCGCGCGGTCGCCGCACTGCCCGCCGCCCGGCTCGTCGTCGCGGGTGACGGCCCCGAACTCACCGCGCTGAGCACGCTCGCCGCCCAGCTGGACGCCGCCGACCGCATCCGGCTCCTGGGGGAGTGCGACGCGCACGGCGGCGGCGCGAGCCCGTCCGTTCCCGCCCTGCTGAGCGCCGTGGACGTCTTCGTGTCCACCTCCCGCGAAGAGGCGTTCGGGCTCGCCGTGGTCGAGGCACTGGCCGCGGGACTGCCCGTCCTGCACAGCACCTGCCCCGCCGTCGACGATCTGCCGTCCCGTCAGTCACCGGGCGCACGGCGCATCGACGGCACGGTCGAGGAGCTGACCGTGCTGCTGCGCGAGCAGATGACGGCGGGGGCGCAGCGGCTTCCGCCACCGCCCGTGGTCGGTCACTACGACATCACACGCAGCAGCGAGCGCCTCCTCGACGTCTACGCGCAGGCGCTCACCCCTTCCCGCACGTCCATCCCCACGATCGAGAGAGCACGCCCATGACCGAGTCACCCGAGCAGGGTTCCGCCGACCGAGGAAAGAGCCGCTTCCGCCGGCGCCGCGTCAGGGGCCGGTCGCTGCCCGTGTGGTGGCCGCTGCCCGCCTGTGTACTCGCCGGTGCTGCCTGCGGCGCCGCCTACGGCGTGCTGGCGACACCCCAGTACGCGGCCACCAGCTATGTCATCGCCGTCCCCGCCAAGGATGCCCAGCCGGGCGCCGCGCTCGGCTTCGCCCAGGCGTACGGCCGGATCGCCACCAGCGACTCCACCATGGCGTATGCGCGGGTGGCCGCCGGCGTCCCGGCGAAGACCCTGCGCCGCCATGTGCAGACCGAGACGTCACCCGATTCGCCCATGATCGCCATCACCGGCACCTCGGACCGGCCGAGCGAGGCCGCGGACTTCGCCAACGCGGTCGCCGACGCCGTGTTCGTGAGCAGCAATCAGGTCGCCAAGAGCACCGGCGTCCAGCTGCTGAGCTTCTCCCAGGCCATCGAGCCGAACGAGCCCGTCTCGCCGTCCGCTCCGATCAGCGCGGCCGTCGGCGGCTGCACCGGCGGTCTGCTCGGCGGCCTGTTCCTGCTGGTACGCCCACGCCGTAAGGCCGCGCCGACCGCTGCCACCGCGGTGCCCGCACCGGCCGGCGCGGGCGATGCCGCCACCGCGGGCCAGGACAGGGAGCGGGTCTGATGGCGGGTGAGCGAAGGGGCGTGACCGTCACGCTGGTGCGCGATCAGCGCGACTTCGCCCGCCTGCGGCCCGAGTGGGACGCGCTGCTGCGCCGCTGCTCCACCGCCACGCCGTTCCAGAGCCACGCCTGGCTGGACTCCTGGTGGCTCTCGTACGGCACGGACGGGCGGCTGCGGATCGTCCTCGTACGCCGCGACGGCCAGTTGATCGCCGCCGCGCCTCTGATGCTCGTCCACCGGCCGCTGCCGCTGCTCGTCCTGCTGGGCGGCGGGATCTCCGACTACGGCGACATCCTCGTCGACGACGAACACGCCGACTGCGCGATCGCCGCCCTGGAGAAGGGGCTGCAGCGCGCCGCACGTCATGCGGTGATCGACCTGCGCGAAGTACGTCCGGGAGCAGCGGCCGAAGGGCTGTACGAGTGCTGGACGGGCGCGCGGCGGCAGCTCACCGACTCGGTCTGCTTCGAGCTGCCGGCCGCGCCGATGGAGGAGCTCGTCAAGCGGCTGCCGTCCAGTCGGGCCCAGCGCGTACGGGCCAAACTGCGCAAGGTCGACGCGCTGAAGATCGAGACGCACGCGGTCACCGAGGACGAGGTGCCCGCGGCCGTCGACCATCTGCTGCGGCTGCACGAACTGCAGTGGCGGGGCCGCGGGGTCACCGTCGAGCATCTGCGCCCGCGGTTCGCGGAGCATCTGGTGCGGGCGACGCGCCGGATGGTGCGCGACGGCGACGCGTCGCTGACCGAGTACCGGATGGACGGCGAGGTGGTGGCGGCCAACGTGGCACTGCTGTCGGGCCATCTGACGGGCGGTTACCTGTACGGCGCGCACCCGGAGCTGCGGGAGAGGAAGGTCGACGTCGCGACGATACTGCTGCGTCACCATGCCGATCACGCGGCGAGCACGGGCCGCCGGGTGGTGAGCCTGCTGCGCGGCAAGGAGTCGTACAAGGCCCACTGGCGGCCCGAGGCGGTCACCAACCAGCGGCTGCTGCTGGCTCCCACCGCGCTCGGACCGCTGCTCGGGCTGCACGCCGCTCGTGCGGACTGGCGCGACCGCGCGGCGGGAGCCGTGAACTCACGGTTCCCCGCCGCGCAGGAATGGCGCGCCCGTCTGAACGACTGGCGGGCGAGTGCGGGCCGCTAGGGCCGCCAGAAGACCGGCAAGGGGATGCGGATGCAGAACTTCTGGTCGGGCAGCCACAGGCCGAACCAGTTCCCGAGCGGGACCGGGACGCACCACTCGACGGAGTTCGGCTCCTGCACGGAGACGGTGGGCTTCGGCGTCGGCTTCGGTACCGGTGTCGGCGCCGCCGGGTTCGGCGTGGCCGGTGCCGGGATGCTCGGTGTCGGTGCCGGGATGCTCGGTGTCGGTGTCGGTGTCGGTGTCGGGTGTGGGTGTGGGGCGTGTGGGTGTGGGTGTGGGTGTCGGTACCGGTGTCGTCTCCACGGGCTTCGGGGTGGGCGTGGCGGGTACCGGCGTCGGCGTCGGGACCGGTGTGGACTCCGCCGGCTTCGGCGTCGGGACGGGTGCCGTCGGCGTCGGAGCGGTCGGCGTCGGTACCGGTGTCGTCTCCACGGGTTTCGGTGTCGGCTTCGGTGTCGGCTTCGGCACGGGCACCGGCACGACCACCGGCGCGCTCGGCACCACCGGGTCCGGCAGGGCGAAGAGCGACGAGCGGTACACCTTCGAGGCCCTGGGGTTGTCATCGCACTGCCAAATACCGTGCGGACAGTAGTCTGTGATCGTCTGGTAGAGCGGCTTGTGCCGCGCGAACCATTCGAGCATTCCGCGCATGTACTCGGGATTGTCGCCGTTCCGGAAGAGTCCCCATTCCGGGTACGAGATCGCCTTGTTGTGTTCCGCGGCGAAGTCGATCTGCTTCTGCAGTCCGTACGGAGTCGTGACCTGCTCCTGGAATGTCCTGCCGGGATCCTGGTCGTACGAATCCATCCCGATGATGTCCACGGTGTCGTCACCTGGATAGCACTCGGTCCACGGAATCGCGTCCGTCCCGCGGTTCGGGGCGAAGTCGAAACGGAACTTCTGCCCCTCCACGGAACGCATGGCCTTCACGATGCGATTCCAGTACGTCCGCCAGGAGGCGGGATCCGGGCCGCAGCGATGTGTGTACGTGATCCCGTTCATCTCCCAGCCGAGCACGATCACCGTGTCCGGCACACCCAGGCCGACCAGGCGCTGGGCCAGACTCCGGAAGTGGTGGTCGAACTGTCCCGCGGCACCGGCCCTCAGCAGCCTGCGCACCTCGTGGTCGGGGACCCGGTCCTCGTTCCGCTCCATCATGGGCACATTGAGGACGAACAGCCGGTCGTCCCCGCCGCGTCGCCACTGCGCCCAGGCGTCCAGGAAGCCCGGACCGCCCTCGATGTTGCTCCACCGGTCGCCCGGCAGGTAGGTGTGACCCACCCTCAGTTGTGTACCGCCGAGCCAGCGCGAGAGTTGTTTCATGCGCTGCACGCCGGCCGGACCGTAGTCCAGATACGCCCCCATGGCGACCTGCGACGGCTGCGCGGTGACCGGATCCGGGTCGTCGGCCAGGGGGGCACCTGCCGCCAGTTCCCCGAACACGCCCGTCGAGACGAGGAGGCTGACGGCGACCGTCCCGATGCAGGTGCCGGTGAGACGGCGCCGTCGATTCATGGCTCCTCCTTGAGTTCGTGCTGTCGCGCATTCACGACATACAAGGACCGTAGGCAGAAAGTCTTACTACTGAGCTGTCTGAAAGCTCGTCAGTAGCCCATTCGCGACGCGGGACACGTTATTCAGGACCATCCAGGTGAAAGTTGTGACGTTGATGACATCGTTCGACGACGGAGTTCCCGCTCTGGTGCTTCGACTCGACCGAAATCCCTTTCACCACGGCACGCTCGGGGCCGTCAGATCGCTGGGGCGGGCGGGTGTCGAAGTACACGCCGTCGTCGAGTCGGAACACAGCCCGGTCGTCCGGTCCCGCTATCTGCACCGGGCGCATGTCCGGCCGCGGGGAGCCCTCGGGTCCGAGGAGTTCGTCGAGATGCTGCTGCGGGTCTCGGACCGGATCGGCCGTCGGGCGGTGCTGGTCGCGATGGACGACGCGAGCGCGATCCACGCCGCTGCCCACGCGCCCCTCCTCGCCGACCGGTTCCTGCTCCCCGAGCAGCCCGGCGCCCTGCCCGGGCGCCTCGCCGACAAGGCCGAACTCGCGGGTCTGTGCGCCGATGCCGGGATCGCGCATCCGGACACCGTCGTCCCGGAGACCGCGCACCAGGCCGCCGAGGCCGTACGCCGGCTGGGGCTGCCGCTGGTGGCCAAGTGGAGCCGCCCCTGGCTGCTCACGGCGGCCACCGGCCTGCGCAGTACGACGCTGGTGCGTTCCCCGGCGGAGGCCCGCGCGCTCTACGCCCGCAGCGAGATCGCGGGCAGCCGGCTGCTCCTCCAGCGCCACCTCGCGGACGGACCGGACACCGACTGGTTCTTCCACGGCTACTTCTCCGCCGACTCCGCCTGCCTGCTCGGCGGCAGCGGCCGCAAGGAGCTGTCCTGGCCGGTCCGCACGGGCCTGACCGCCGTGGGCCGCTGGCAGCTCAACCCCGAGGTGGAGGAGGCGGCGCAGCGGCTCGTCTCCCACGTCGGCTACCGGGGGATCCTCGACCTGGACTTCCGGCGGGAGGGGCCCGCCGGCCCCTACCAGCTGCTGGACGTCAATCCCCGCCCCGGCGCGCAGTTCCGGCTCTTCACGGACTCCGGCGGCCTCGACGTCGTCCGGTCCCTGTACCTCGATCTCACCGGCCAGAGCGTGCCGCGCCAGGTCGGCCGGCCGGGCCGGCTGTTCGTCGCGGAGAACTACGCCCTGCTCTCCGCCGCCGTGTCCGTACGCCACCGGCTGCCTCCCGCGGGCCCACGGCCGGACAGCCCCCAAGAGGGCGTGGAGACCGCCTGGTTCGCGGGCGACGACATGCGGCCCTTCTTCGCCATGACCCGCGCCTGGCTCGGCCGTGGCCTGGCCAAGAGCGCCAACCGTGTGCGGGCCGTCGTGGGGCCGCGCACGCCGACCGTGACAGGAGTGCCGCCCCGGCCCCGGGGCCCGGCCGACGCCGGCGCGTCCAGCCCGGCTCCGCTGCCGTGAGCACCGACCCGCAGTTCCGCTGAGAGAGAGCGAGAAGCGACATGTACGACGTGGCAGTGATCGGCGCGGGTCCCTACGGGCTGTCCGTGGCGGCCCATGCCGCCGCGTCCGGGCTGGACCTCAAGGTCTTCGGCAGGACGATGGCATCCTGGCGCGACCACATGCCCGAAGGCATGTTCCTGAAGTCGGAGCCCTGGTCCTCGAATCTCTCCGACCCGTCCGGTGCCCACACGCTGGGGCACTTCGGCGCGGCACGCGGTTTCGAGACGGTGCACGGACGGCCGCTGCCGATCGGTGCGTTCACCGAGTACGGCCTGTGGTTCGCCGAGCGGGCCGTTCCGCCCGTCGACGAACGGACGGTGACGCTCGTCGCGCCCGACCGGGGCGGATTCCGGGTGGGGACCGCCGACGGCGAGAGCGTCCATGCGCGCACGGTCGTCCTCGCGGTGGGCGTGATGCCGTTCGTCAGCGTCCCCGGGGAGCTGACCGGCCTGCCGCCGCAGTACGTCTCCCACAGCAGCGGCCATCGCGACCTCGCGCGCTTCCGCGGCCGCGATGTCGTCGTGGCCGGCGCGGGCCAGGCGGCGCTGGAGACCGCGACCCTGCTCGCCGAGCAGGGCGCCCGGCCGTGCCTGGTCGCCCGCAGGGAGCGGCTGAACTGGAACACCGTGCCGCAGCCGCTCGAACGCGGCGTCCTGCGCTCGCTGCGCAGCCCGCACAGCGGCCTCGGCACCGGCTGGACGAGCTGGGTGTGGTCCGAAATGCCCTGGGCTGTACGGATGCTGTCCGAGGAAAGGCGCCTGCACATCGCGGGCACCGCACTCGGTCCGGCCGGCGCGTGGTGGCTCAGGGGGCGCTACGAACAGCAGGTGCCCGCCCTGTTGGGGCACACCTTGCGCGGCGCCGAGGTCCGTGACGGGCGGGTACGGATCGCGCTCGGCACACCGTCCGGCGGGCCGGCGGCCGTGGAGTGCGACCATGTCGTCGCGGCGACCGGCTTCGTGCCGGACCTCGACCGGCTGGAGCTGCTCGACGCGTCACTGCGGGGCGCCCTCGGCACGGTCGGCAGCAGCCGCGCCCCCCAACTGGGCGCCGGATTCGAGTCGTCGTGCCCCGGCCTGTTCTTCGCGGGGCTGTTGAGCGCACCGTCCTTCGGCCCGTCGATGCGCTTCGTCCACGGCGCGACCTTCACGGCGCACCGCCTCGTCGCAGGCGTGCGCAGGCGGTTGCGCGGCAGGACCCCGGTGCGCCTGCCGCAGCCCTCGGTTCCGGCAGCGACCACCGGAGAGGCGGCGTCCCGGCGTTGAGCTCCGCCCATACGGAAGGGCCCGGGGCCGGCCCGGCCCCCGGGCCACGTCCCGCGTACGGATCGCTCAGACGGGGTGACGGTCTTCGTGGAGCCACCCCCTGCGTGACGGCTGAGGACCGGTCAGAAAATCGCTGTCCGCCGGTGGTGGTGGGTAGCGGGTGAGCCGGGTCCACTCGCCGTCCGGTCTGCCCGGCAGGGTGCGGCCCGCGGCGGTCCACTCCCGCGAGAGCTGTTCGTAGATGGGGCTGCTGCCGGTGGGGGTGGTCGCCGGACGGGGATTCGGGGCCGAGAGCGTCTGGACGCGCTGCCATCGAGCAGGCGCGGTTGTCCTTGCCATGAATCGGCCAACGCCTGTGGGCGGGGTGAAGTCACTGCCCGGGGTCGGACAGGAGCTAAGGCAGGAACGGTTTTTCGAGCCCCGGTGGGTGAAACGGCCCGATGCGCCCCTCTTTCACGCCCTCTGGGCGCTCTCCGCGCACCTCCAGGGCGACTTGCGCCGCGACACGCCCCCGACGGGAGCGTTTTCGGTGAAAAAGCCGTGATGATACGGAAAACGGCTCGTGGAAGGGGACCGATGCGACAACTAGCTGCCGCGCTGCTCCTGTCGGTGCTCGCGATGGGCGCCACCGCCTGTGAGAGTGCCCCCGGCGGTGCCGCGGGCCCTGCGCCGGCGTCGCCCGCCGCAACCGCAGGAGCGGTGAAGCCCGACGGCAAGGTCGGGGCGCGGTCCGCGGGGTGGGTGGGCGATGCGGCCGATCTCGGCGGCAAGGCGTTCGGCGAGCATCTGCGCATCTCGGTGCTCGGGCACGTCGACCCCGCCATCTCCGTCCGCGCCGCGAACCGGCCCGGCTCCGGTATGCGCCGGATCGGGGTCGAGGTCTCCGTCGTCAATGTCGGCGGCAAGGCGTTCGCCGCGGGCATCAGGAAAAGCTGGGTCGTCGACGAGAAAGGCCGCCGCTATCCGGCCGTCAGGGCCGGTGACATCACCACGGGAACTCCCCTCGTGGTGACCACACTCGCGGTCGGCGAACAGGCGCAGGGCTGGCTCGTCTACGAAGTGCCGCAGAACGCGCGCATTGCCGAGGTTCGCTGCACTGTCGGAAACACCACCCTCGCCTGGCAGTTCCAGGTTCCCCCGTCCAGGTGAACGCGTGAGGTCGCGGGGGCCGGCAGGGCACTAGGGTGCCGGTCCATGACCACCGCGAACTCCACCCGTGACACTGTTCAGCAAGGCCAGTTGGGCACGCTTTCCGTGCTCCCCTGGACCGGGGACCCCGAAGCGGGGCACGACACTCCGTATCTGCTCGTCTATTCGCTCGGTGACGGAACGGACGGGCCGGAAGCCGGGGAAGCGGCCGCCCTCGGGCTGATCGAGAAAGTCGGTCTGAAGACCGGTGGCGGAATGGCCGACGCCACTCAGGCCTCTTTCAGTTCGCCGATCAGACTGCTCGTCGAGGGAGGCTCGGCCGTCCTCACCATGCCCGCGGTGAGCGCCCAGTGCCCCGCACCGGCCGAGTGGCTCGCCGCCGCCGAGGCGCGCCAGAGCGTGCATCTCATCATCGCGAGCCGCCCCTGGACCGAGGCGGTCCCGGGCCGGCCCGTCACCGAGGAGATGCTGCAGAACTACCTCGGTGACGAGCAGACACTCCTGACGGCCGGCCATGTGCTGGTCCCCGTGAGCCGGCTCCGTCGCTGATCAGGTCAGCTCGGCTCGAAGGCGAAGGGCAGCGCACGGACACGGTTGTCGAAGCTGGAGTCGATCAGCTCGGCGGCACCGACGGCCCGCAGACCGCGGGGGCGGGTGAGCAGTTCGTGGAAGAGCGCCTTCATCTCCTGCCGTGCCAGGTGGGACCCCAGGCAGTAGTGCGGGCCGCCGCCTCCGTAGCCCAGATGCGGATTGGGGTCGCGGGTGATGTCGAAGACGTCGGGGTCGGGGAAGACCGCCTCGTCGCGATTGGCCGATGCGTAGAAGAGCACCACCTTCTCGCCGGGGCGGAACGTACGGCCGCCGAGCTCGCATTCGGCTGCGACCGTACGTCGGAACTGAATGATCGGCGTCGAATGGCGCACGATCTCGTCCACCGCGCCATCGGCGTGGCGGTCGAAGTCGGACATCAACAGGGCGCGCTGCTCGGGATGTTCGGTCAGCAGCGCCAGTCCGTGCGCCATCGCATTGCGGGTGGTCTCCACACCCGCGACCAGCAGAAGCGAGAAAAAGGCGCCGAGCTGGCGTGAGGAGAGCGCCTCTCCGTCGATGTCGGCGGACACGAGCGCGGAAATGAGATCGTCCGCCGGACGGCGGCGGCGTTCACGGGCGAGTTTCGCCATGACGAGCTGCATATGGGCAAGAGCGCGCAGTCCGCGCCCCGGCATCCGCAGTCCGCGTTTCACCCCGACGTTCTCGGACGCCTGGTCGATCCGGTGGACGATCTCCTTCCGGTAGTGCTCCGGAATGCCCATCAGATTGCAGATGATCTCGAATGGCATACGGGAGGCGACGGACGCCACGAAATCGGCCGGCCGGTCCCTGATCATCTCGTCCACGATGCGCCGGGCGACCTCGCGCACATCGTCCTCGGCGGCCGCGAGCAACCTGGGCGTGAAGGCGCGCGAGACGATCCTGCGCATCTGGGCGTGCTCGGGGTCGTCCATGTTGACCATCGAGTTGCCGAAGACGGCCTTCGCCCAGGCGGCCGGTTCCGGAGTAGTGACCCCGGGAGCGCTGGCGAAGTTCCGCGGCGCCCGGCTCGCCGCCATCACGTCCGCGTGTCTGACCAGCGCATAGAAGCCGGGCGCGGTGCCGAAGTGCGCCGGGGTGTCGAGCCCCCGCAGCAGCGCGAACGACTCCAGCCGGGTGGCACGCGGCAGTCGCCAGAACGACGGATCGGCGAGATCGACATCCTCCGCACGCAACGGGGCGGACGCCTGCATGGGGACTTTCATGGGCCAGTACCTCCTGGGGCTCGGGCGGCCATGCTGGCCCACACCACGCCCGTCGCATGACCAACACGGCCCGCGCACGGGTGATTTCCCACCTTCGCGGGACGTCAGCGCCGTGAACCGTGTTGCTGCGGACAGGGGAACTTTGCACGTTTTCAGCCATCTGGCTCGTTGGACCACAGCACCGACAAGTCTGTTGAGCCAGAGGGGACGTACGTGCTGATGAAGTCGACCACCGGAGGGTCTCTCGCGGTGATCGTGGCGTGCATGGCGTCGGCCGTGGCCGCCGCGCCCGCCGTCGCCGCCACGGCGGTGCCGGTCACGCTCCCGCTGGAGAGCCTGGAGACGGTCATGCCGCTGGAGGCTCCGGTGCTGAGCACCGGCGTACCCGTCCTGGTCCCCGGAGCGCCCGAGGCGCCGCGCCATGTCACCGGCAGGCTGCTGCCGCAGGGGACCGTTCCCCAGGTGCCCTTCGGCAGCGAACTGCCCAGGACTCTCGTCGAACTCCCGGTGGAGAACCCGCTGGGGGAGGGCAACCTCGGTGTGGCGAGCGTGGTCTCCGACGGCTCGGACATCGATCTGACCAGCCCCGGTGCATCGGTGGACGCCCCGCTGTCGGAGCCGCGCCCCGAGCTCGCGGGTCAGCCGGAGCCGGTGCTGCCCGAGCTCGCGCTGCTCGCCCCCGAACTCACCGGCAGCCCTGCCGCCGGCCTGCTGCTCGGCTGAGGTCCGGCCCCGGGTGGCCGGTCCGGCCCGTGCGACCGCGGCCCGACAGTCGTACAACCGGCCGCCCGGACACGAGAACCCTTTCGCCGCCGTGTCGTTGTCAACACCGAAGCACGGACACGTCGAAAGGGCGACCCATGCGAATCCTCACCCGCCGCGCCGCACTGCGCGCGGTCTTCACCGTCGGCGTGATCGCGGGAACGGCCGGGGTGCTCGCGCCGGTCCTCGCGCGCAGGACCGGGTCCAGGTCCGTGGCCCCGGACCCCGGTCCGGGCTCGCCGCTCGAGCGGTTCACGGAGACGTACCGCGGGCGGCACATCGAGGGCAGCGCGACCTACATGGTCCCCGCGGGGGCGTCCGGAGGGGCGGACGACGCCCGCCGGGTCGCGGCCGCCAGGGTGCCGAGCGTCGAGGTCCGCATCGACGGCCGGCCGCTGCACGTCATGCGGCGCGCCGACGGCAGCTATCTGAGCCTCGTCAACCACTACGAGTCGTTCCCCACGCTGCGCGACGTGGCCCGTGCCGCAGTCGACGAACTGGGCGCCGCCCAACTGGCGCCGTCCTCGATGTCTTTCTCGCACAGCCACTGAATCGGGAGGGCCGGCACCGGTGTACACCCGCAAGAACCAGCGGAATCTCACCCGTACGGAGAAGCGGCGGCTGGTCGACGCGCTGCTGGAACTCAAGCGCTCAGGGCGCTACGACGAGTTCGTCAGAATGCACGGCGAGTACTACGTCCCCGATGCGGAGGACGGTCCCCGGTCGGCGCACATGGCGCCGTCGTTCTTCCCCTGGCATCGCAGATTCCTGCTGGAGTTCGAGCGTGCTCTGCAGAAGGTCGCTCCGGGGGTGTCCGTCCCGTACTGGGACTGGACGACCGACCGTTCGCCCGCGTCCTCGCTGTGGGCGGAGGACTTCCTCGGCGGCACCGGACGGGCCAAGGACCTGCAGGTGATGACCGGCCCGTTCGCCTACGCCAACGGCAACTGGCGGATCAACACACGCATCACCCAGGGCAGGTTCCTGACCCGCAACCTCGGCCGCCCCTCAGACCCGGTCTCCCTCCCCACCAAGGACGACGTGGCCAAGGCGCTGCGCGAGCCGGTGTACGACCGCGCGCCGTGGGACTCCACCGTGACGAAGGGCTTCCGCAACACGATCGAGGGCTGGAGCGCCGGCGGGCCCGCCCGGTGGCGCAACCACAACCGGGTGCACCGCTGGGTGGGCGGTCTGATGATGGGGGCCACGTCGCCCAACGACCCGGTGTTCTGGCTCCATCACTCCTACATCGACCTGCTGTGGACCCGCTGGCAGCGGGCGCACCCGCGCGCGGGGTATCTGCCGCGCACCAAGTTGCCCGCGTCGGACCCGCAGCACGGGCGGGTCTATGCGCTGGACGAGCCCATGCCGCCGTGGGACGTCAGGCCGTCGGCGCTGCTCGACCACTCGGGCATCTACCGCTACGCGTAGCCGGGCACAACGACTGCGGCCTCCCTTTCCGGTTGGAAGGGGAGGCCGCAGTTCGTTCGGGTGGGGCTCAGCCGCCGTAGGCCTCGTCGCTGTGGTCGCCGCCGCCGTTCGCACACTGGTTGCCGAACGCGGGGTTCAGCAGCGCGATCAGGTTGACCGTGTTGCCGCAGACGTTGACCGGGACGTGCACGGGCACCTGGATGGCGTTGCCCGAGCCCACACCGGGGGAGTGGGCGGCAGCGCCCTGCGCTCCGGCGTCGGCGGCGGCCAGACCGGCACCGCCGGCCAGGATGGCGCCCGATCCGGCGACGACGGCAACAGCCTTCGCGATACGCGACATCAGTTCTCCTTGAACATCAGAGCTTCGGCCACAGGCTTGCGGCCTTCACGTTGCTTCAACGCCGCAACCCATGGGGGGTAACGGATAGAGGCCAAAGTCGTCGGCCGCAGCCGACTGACCGGAATTCGTCCCTTGTCGGCCGACCGCGATCCCCCAACAATGCGCATGACAAACCGAAGACCCCTTCGGTCACAGAAGTCGCAAGAGGGGACCCCCACATGAAGAAGCCTCTCGTCGGCGCTTTCCTCGCCCTGACACTCCTCGGGGCGGGCGCGGCACCCGCGATCGCGGTCACCACACCGGACGTGGCGCCAGCCGGCACCACCACCGAACCCCGGGCCGCGGCCCGTGTCGACGCCAAGGCCGTCGACTTCGCAGGGACGGTGGCGCTCAGCAACTGCTCGGGATCGGTGGTGCGCATGCCCGCCTCCGAGCCCGACGACCCCGCGCTCGTGCTCTCCAACGGGCACTGCATCGAGAGCGGCTTCCCGGCCGCGGGCGAGGTCATCGTCGACCAGCCGTCCAGCCGCAGCTTCAGCCTGCTCAACTCGGCCGGCAGCCGGGTCGCGACGCTGCGCGCCTCCAAGATCGCGTACGCGACGATGACGGACACCGACGTCTCGCTGTACCAACTCACCAGCACCTACGCGCAGATCCAGAGCAGCTACGGCATCAAGGCGCTGGAGGTGAATGCCGCCCACCCGGTCCAGGGCACGGCGATCAAGGTCGTCTCCGGGTACTGGAAGCGGATCTACAGCTGCAACATCGACGGGTTCGCCTACCGCCTCAAGGAAGGCGAGTGGACCTGGAAGGACTCGGTCCGCTACACCTCCAGCTGCAACACCATCGGAGGCACGTCGGGCTCGCCCGTGATCGACAACGCCACCGGCAAGGTCGTCGCGGTCAACAACACCGGCAACGAGTCCGGTGGGCGCTGCACCGACAACAATCCCTGTGAGGTGGACGAGAGCGGGAACGTCACCGTCCGCCGGGGTATCAACTACGGCCAGGAGACGTACCAGATAGTTCCGTGCGTCGGTCTCGACAACAAGATCGACCTCGGCCGGCCGGGCTGCACCCTGCCCAAGCCGTAGGACCCGCGCTTCCGGCGCGCAGGACGGCCGGGCCCGTGACCCCGTCACGCGGTCCGGCCGTCCCGTTCTCTTCGGTCATGCGTTCGGTTTTCTGGTTACCCTGGATGCATGGCTGCACATCTGCAGGGATCGCTCTTCGACCAGACCGACGAGATACGCCTCGGTCCGCTCACGGACGCCCGGCGGACCGTCCTCGGGGACGGGGCGTGGATCGACGTCCTGCCGGGCTGGCTGAGCGGGGCGGACGCCCTTTTCGAGGAACTGCTCACCGCAGTGCCCTGGCGGGCCGAGCGCCGTCAGATGTACGAGCAGGTGGTCGCCGTGCCCCGGCTGCTCGCCCACTACGGCGAAGCCGAGACGCTCCCGCACCCCGTGCTGGCCGAGGCACGGGACGCGCTCGGCGCGCGCTATGCCGACGAGCTCCGCGAGCCGTTCACCACGGCCGGTCTGTGCCTCTACCGCGACGGCCGGGACAGCGTCGCCTGGCACGGCGACACCGGTGGGCGGGCGTCCACGCAGGACACCATGGTGGCCATCCTCTCGGTCGGCGCACCGCGCGATCTGGTGCTGCGTCCCCGCGGTGGCGGCAGGACCCCGCTGCGCAGGCCGCTCGGCCACGGCGACCTGATCGTGATGGGCGGGTCGTGCCAGCGCACCTGGGAGCACGCCGTGCCGAAGTCGACGCGCGCCGCGGGTCCGCGCATCAGCATCCAGTTCCGGCCACGCGGCGTGCACTGAGCTGAGTCATCGGCCGGCTGTGCGGCGTACCGAGCGCCCCGCCAGGACGTCCGTACGCACCCCGTCCTCGATCACCGGCCGCCCGTCGATCAGGACGTGCGGGATGCCCACCGGCAGGGTGCGCGGCGTCTCGAACGTCGAACCGGCCGCGACCGTGTCGGGATCGAACAGCACCAGGTCCGCCCGGTAGCCCTCACGGACCAGGCCGCGGTCCGGCAGGCGCAGCCGGGCGGCCGGACGCGAGGTGAGATGCGCGACCGTCTCCTCCAGCGAGAGGATGCCGAGCTCCCGCGCGTACCGCCCGAGATAGTGGGGGAACGTGCCGTAGGCCCGCGGATGCGGCTTGACGCCCTGCAGGATGCCGTCGCTGCCGCCCGTGTGGACCCGGTGGCGCATGATCGCCCGGACGTTCTCCTCGTGGCCGACGTGCTGCAGGATCGTCGAGCCGAGGCGGTCCTCGACGAGCAGCCGGCGCGCGGTGGCCCAGGGGGTCTCGCCCCGGGCGGCGGCCGTCTGCTCGACGGTCCTGCCGACGTGAGAGGCGAGCGCCGGGTCCGAGACGCCCGAGATCTCGATCGTGTCCCACTCGACCGGCACACCGTGGCAGCCGTCCGAGCCGGTCACCTCCAGGTGGTGGCGGATCCGCTCGGCGGTGGCGTCGTCCCGCAGCCGGGCGAGCACCGCGTCCGGCCCGCCCTCGCCGGCCCAGCTCGGCAGCACCGCGACCAGGGTCGTGCAGCCGGGTGTGTAGGGATAGGTGTCGAGGGAGATGTCCGCGCCCTCGTCGAGCGCCTTGTCGAGCAGGGCGAGGAGATCGGGTGCCCTGCCTTTGTTGACGCCGAAGTTCATGGTGGCGTGGGCCAGGTGCAGGGCGCAGCCGGCGTCCCGGGTGAGCCGGACCATCTCCTCGTACGCCTGGAGGGCGCCGGCGCCGTACGAGCGGTGGTGCGGGCAGTAGTAGCCGTCGTGGCGGGCCACCACCCGGCACAGCTCGGTCAGTTCGGAGTCGTTCGCGTACATGCCCGGCGTGTAGGTCAGCCCCGAGGACATGCCGACCGCGCCCTGCTTCATTCCCTCGGCCACCAGCTGCTTCATGCGCTCCAGCTCGGCCGCGGTGGCGGGCCGGTCGTCCCAGCCCACCGCGTACATCCGCACGGTGCCCTGCGGGATCAGATACGCGGCGTTGACGGCGATGCCCCGGTCCAGGCGGTCCAGGTACTCGCCCACCGTGCGCCAGTCGAAGTCGACGGAGGTGTCGCCGGGGGCGCCACCGTTCCAGCCGGTGATGGCCCGGCGGACGGCCTCCAGGGTGCGGTCGTCGACCGGGGCGTACGACAGCCCGTCCTGGCCGAGGACTTCGAGGGTCACGCCCTGCGCGGCCTTCGCCTCGTGCGCGGGATCGCGCAGCAGGGCGAGGTCGCTGTGGGCGTGCATGTCGATGAAGCCGGGGGCGAGGGCGAGCCCGGTGGCGTCGAGCGTGCGCCGGGCCGTCGGACGCGGGCCGTCGCCCTCGCGGTGGATCGCGGCGACCCGGCCGTCGTCGACGGTGACGTCGGCGCGGTACGAGGCGCCGCCGGAGCCGTCGATGACACGCGCGCCGCGGATGACGAGGTCCATGGCAGGCCGCCTCTCAGAAGAACGTGCGGATGTAGTCGGTGACCGTGCCGTCCGCGGTCACCAGCGGGATCAGCTGCCACTTGTCGAAGGACGTGCACGGGTGGGAGAGGCCCAGCCCGATCCAGTCGCCGACCTCCAGATCGGCCTCCGGCTCCGTCCGCACCCAGCCGTGCTGGTCGGACAGGCCGGTCAACGCGATGCCGTCGGCCGGGCGGATCTCGCCGGTGCGGCCGTCGCGGACGACCTGGGCCTCGGGCAGGTCGAGGTCGTACGCGGCGTCCCGCTTGCCCGCGTTGACGAATGCCTGCTCCCCGCTCGGCCGGGAGACGACCTGCGCCCACAGCCGGAAGGCGGGCTGGAGTGCGCCCTCTTCGGGAACCCGGTTGAAGGGGGTCAGGCGGCGGTAGTGACCGTTGTCGTGCGAGACGTACGCGCCGGAGCGCAGCAACTTGCAGACCGGCAGGGAGAGTCGGGGAATCTCCTCGAACACGTCGGCCACCGCGTCGAACCAGGCGCTGCCGCCCGCGCTGATCACGATCTCTTCCGCGCCGGCGAAGCGGCCGGCCTTGTCGAGGTCCGCGGCGAGCGCGACGAGACGGCGCAGCCAGGCGCGGACGCGCTCGCCGTCCGCCCCCGGGACCTCGCCCTCGTAGCCGGCGACCCCGACGAGCCGCAGGGTGGGGGCGGCATCCACCGCGTCGGCGATCGCGGCGCACTCGGCCCCGGTGCGCGCGCCGGTGCGGGCGCCCTCGCCCGCCCCGAGCTCGATGACGACATCGAGGGGACGCGAGGCAGCGGCCTCCCGCAGCGCCTCGTCCATCAGCTCGACGCCGCGCACCGAGTCGACATAGCAGACAAAGCGGAAGTCGGGGTCGTTGTCGAGCTCGTCGGCGAGCCAGCGCAGGGCCACGGCGTCGACGACCTCGTTGGCGAGGAAGATCCGCTGGATGCCGTAGGCGCGGTAGACGCGGACCTGGTGCGGTACGGCGGCGGTGATGCCCCATGCGCCGTGCGCCAGTTGGCGGGCGAAGAGCTGAGGCGCCATGGAGGTCTTGCCGTGCGGGGCGAAGGCGAGGCCGTGACGCTCGGCGTAGGTCTCGAGGAGCGCGAGGTTGTGCTCGACGGACTCGGCCGAGAGCGCGAGGACGGGGGTGGTGAAGCCGCCGGTGAAGAGGTTGCGGCGCTCGGCCGCCAGCTCGTCGACGGTCAGGCCGTCGGCGTCCGGCGGGAGGGCCTTGAAACGGTGGTCGACGCGCTCCTGCCCGAGCTGGTCGGCGAACCGGTCGGCGGCCATGGGAGCCTCCTCGTAGATGTCGTTGCAACATCTGCAACAGTCATTGCGTATACCGCTCAGTGGTGTCTAACATCCGGCCCAGCGCCGGGTCAATGGAACCGGCACCCCACGAACCCGCCAGGAGTCCCAGGGTGAGCAGCGTGACCGGAACCGAGGCCGCGGACGTCACAGAGGTGATCTGCCTCGGCGAGTCCATGGTCACGTTCCTGCCCTCGCGGCCCGGCCGCCTCGCCGAAGTCCCTTCCTTCGCCCGCACCATCGGCGGTGCCGAGTCCAATGTGGCGTGTGCGCTCGCGGCGGCCGGGCACCGCGTGAAGTGGGTCAGCCGTGTCGGCGCCGACGGTTTCGGCGACCACCTGATCGAGGCGGTCGCGGCGTACGGCGTGGACACCTCCGCCGTCGGCCGCGACCCGGACCGGCCCACCGGCATCTACTTCCGCACGGCGACCGACCGGTCCACGGACGCGCACGAAGTCGCCTACTACCGTGCGGGGTCGGCGGCATCCGCGATGTCCCCCGCGACCGTTCCGTACGCCGAACTCGCCGACACCCGGATCCTGCATCTGTCCGGGATCACGGCCGCGCTGTCCGCCGACTGCCTCGCGCTGATGCTGGAGCTCACCGAGCGCCGCGAGGGACGGCCGCTGGTGTCCTTCGACGTCAACCACCGGCCCGAGCTGTGGCGCGACGCGTCCGGTCCCGAGGTGCTGCTCGAACTCGCCCGCGGCGCGGATCTCGTCTTTGTGGGTGAGGACGAGGCGGAGGCGGCGTGGGGGTTGCGGGGCGGCCGCGCGATCCGGGAGGCGCTGCCGGAGCCGGGAGTGGTGGTGGTGAAGCACGGGGCGCGAGGGGCCACCGCGTACGGCGGGCCGCTGCCGCGGCTCCGCACCGAACCCCCCGCATCGAATCCCGGCGACGCCGGCGTGGCGGCTCAACCGCCCGTCGCGGCCGGGCCCGGAATCTTCGTGCCCGCTCCCGGCGTCGAGGTCGTCGCGCCCGTCGGGGCCGGGGACGGGTTCGCCGCCGGGTTTCTCTCCGGGACCCTGCGCGGGCTGCCCGTACGGCAACAGCTGCGGCACGGGCATCTCATGGCCGCCGCCGCCCTCACCGTTCCCGCCGATCTCGGCACCCCTCCCTCCACCGCACACGCCGACCGCCTCGCGGAACTGGACGACGCGGCCTGGGGGAGACTTCGTCTCGGCCCCGGCTGGACCTCAGCCGTGGATGAGGAGGTACGTACGTCATGAGCCAGACCGTCGACCGCGCGCTGAGCATCCTGCCGCTGCTCGCCCAGGGACCCGCCGACCTCGGACAGGTCGCCGAACGGCTCGGGGTGCACAAGTCCACCGCGCTGCGGCTGCTGCGTACGCTCCACGAGCACGGGCTGGTCTTCCGCCAGCAGGACCAGCGCTACCGCCTGGGCGCCCGGCTGTTCGCCCTCGCGCAGGAAGCCGTCGAGAACCTCGACGTGCGCGAGATCGCCCACCCCCATCTCGTCACCCTCAACGAGCAGATCGGGCACACCGTCCATCTCGCCGTGTACGAGGAGAGCGAGGTCCTCTACATCGACAAGGTCGAGAGCCGGTATCCCGTGCGGATGTACTCGCGGATCGGCAAGCCCGTCGCGATCACCGTCGCGGCCGTCGCCAAGCTGCTGCTCGCCGACCTCCCCGAGCCGGAACGGCGCTCCGTCGCCGAGAAGCTCGACTACCCCCTGTACACATCCCGTTCGACCCCGAACGCCGGCGCCTTCCTCAAGGAGCTCTCCGTCGTCCGCGAACACGGATGGGCCACCGACCTCGGTGGCCACGAGGAGTCCATCAACTGTGTCGGTGCGCCCATCCGGGGCGCGGACGGCCGGGTCGTCGCCGCCATGTCGGTATCGGCGCCCAATGTGGTCGTCACCGCCGAGGAACTCCTCACCCTTCTCCCGCTGGTGCGCCGCACCGCCGATGCCATCAGCAGGGAGTACTCCGGTTCCGTGACCCCTCACTGAGCACGCCCGTCGACACCCGCCGACACCCCGGCAACAGAACGGCCCGAAGGAAGCTTCATGACCGACAAGACCGCGATCACCCCTGCCACCCACACGGCACCGCCCGCCAAGTTCTCGCACGGCGTCAAGAAGGGCAACATCCTTCAGGTCGCCGGGCAGGTCGGCTTCCTCCCGGCCGTCGAGGGCCAGGCCCCCACCCCCGCCGGCCCGACCCTGCGTGAGCAGACCCTGCAGACACTCGCCAACGTCAAGGCGGTCCTCGAAGAGGGCGGCGCCGGCTGGGACGACGTGATGATGATGCGTGTCTACCTGACCGACGTCGGCCACTTCGCCGAGATGAACGAGATCTACAACGCGTACTTCGAGGAGCAGGACCTGAAGGCTCCCGCCTCCGCCCGGACCACGGTCTACGTCGGCCTGCCGGCCGGACTGCTCATCGAGATCGACGCGCTGGCGGTCCTGGGCTGATCTCCGCGCCGGTCTTGCACAACTCGATCCCGCACACCGTGCCGTACGGCACGGCGCCCGTCCCCGGGGCGCCGTGCCGCGGTCCACCACGCCCGAAGACCCTCCGAACGACAAGGCTCCGCCCATGTATCTCGCCGCCGACGCGCCCCCACCGGCCCCGCCGCACACCGGAGGACTGCTCCTCCTCATCGACGGCACCGCCGGTCTGCTGACCGTCGCCGCCCTCGGCATCGCCCTCCTGCTCGTCCTGATCATCAAGATCAGGCTGCAGCCGTTCGTCGCCCTGCTCGCCGTCTCCATCGCGGTCGGCCTCGCCGCGGGCCTGTCCGTCACCGAACTCTTCGGCACGGTCCAGCGGTCCGCCGCCGTCTCGGTCATCGAGACCGGCATGGGCGGCATCCTCGGCCATGTGGCGATCATCATCGGCCTCGGCACCATGCTGGGCGCGATACTCGAAGTGTCCGGTGGCGCGGAGGTGTTGAGCAGCCGCCTGCTGGGCCTCTTCGGTGAGAAGCGCGCACCGCTCGCCATGGGCCTCACCGGACTGATCTTCGGTATACCGGTCTTCTTCGACGTCGGCATCTTCGTCCTCGCGCCGATCGTGTACGCGGCCGCCAAGCGGTCCGGCAAGTCGATCATCCTCTACGCGATGCCGCTGCTCGCGGGCCTGTCGATGACCCACGCCTTCCTGCCGCCCCACCCGGGTCCGGTCGCCGCGGCCGGCCTGTTCCATGTGTCGCTGGGCTGGGTCATCCTGATGGGCATCGTTGTCGGACTCCCCGCGGTCGTCGCCGCCTGGGTCTACTCGGCCTGGATCGGCAGGCGCCTGTTCGTCGAGGTCCCGCAGGACATGCTGGAGGCCGCGGAGGACGCCAAGGCCGCGATAGCCGCCGAGCGGAAGCAGGAGGGAGGGACGAGCGCCGAAGCGCCCGTCTCGCTGGGCACCGTTCTCCTCATCATCGGCACACCGCTGGTGCTGATACTCGCCGCGACGTTCTCCTCCATCGCGCTGGACCCCTCCACGCTCCGCTCGGTCATCGAGTTCTTCGGCAACCCGTTCGTCGCGCTGACGATCGCGCTGTTCCTCTCGTACTACCTGCTGGGCCTGCGGCGCGGCTGGTCGCGCAAGTCCCTGGAGCGGGTGTCCACCTCATCACTGAAGCCGATCGGCAACATCCTGCTCGTCGTCGGCGCCGGCGGTGTCTTCGGCGCGGTGCTCAAGGCCAGCGGCGTGGCCCAGGCGCTCTCCGACACCTTCAACGACGTCGGTCTGCCGGTCATCGTCCTCGCCTATCTCATCTCGCTGGTGCTGCGTGTCGCCCAGGGCTCGGCCACGGTCGCGATCGTCACCACGGCGGGCATCGTGGTCCCCCTGGTCGAGAACGGCGACCACTCGCAGGCGTTCCTGGCGCTCGTCATCATGGCGATATCCGCGGGCTCGATCTTCGCCTCGCACGTCAACGACGGCGGCTTCTGGATCGTCTCGAAGTACTTCGGCATCTCCGAGCGCGACACCCTCAAGTCGTGGACGGTCCTGGAGTCGGTGCTCTCGGTCGCGGGCTTCGCGGTCGCCGCGTCGCTGAGTCTGGCGGTCTAGCAGGCCGCTGCCCACGCGAAGGTGCCCGGGACGAACCGTCCCGGGCACCTCTCGTGCAAGAACGCGGGTCAGGTGCAGTACTGCTGCTCCTTGCCGATCGAGCGGTACATGCAGTCCGAGTTCTCCAGCAGCTGCAGGACGGCGTCCCGGTTGCGGCTGGTCTCGCGCTCGATCACCTCGTCGGGCGGGTAGAAGCCGCCGCCGCCGAAGCCGGTCGGGTACATCTCGAAGGTGTACGCGAAGATCTTCTGCGCGCCCCACAGCCAGTCATCGATCGAACCGTCGGTGATGTACAGGTCACTCGACTGCTCCGGTGTGTAGCCGTTGCTGGCCGCCATCTTCTTGCCGACCGCGGCGAAGGCGTCCCGGTCGTCCTGGGTCAGGCCGGGAGCCGTGTCGGCGTTGGTGTAGCCGTAGGGCCAGAGCACCAGCTCGCTGTAGGTGTGGAAGTCGATCGCCGTCCTGAGCTGCTGCTTGCCGCCGACCACCCGGCTGCGCGCGAAGTCGGCGACGACCTTGACCTCGGGAGCGGACTCGGCCGCCTTGCCGCGGTAGGTCTCGGAGCCGGTGGAGCCCGACGAGCCGCCGCAGCAGCCCCACTTGAAGTTCCAGTTGCGGTTGAGGTCGGTGCCGACATTCGACGAACCGGTGTTCGGCTGACGGTTCTTGCGCCAGCTGCGGTAGGACCCGGTCGCGATGTCGTACTCGCCGCCGTCCGGGTTGACGTCCGGGATGATCCAGATCTCCCGGCCGTTCACGGCGTTGGTGACCCGGGAGTCGCTCCCGTAGTCGTCGCCGAGCTCGCGCAGCAGATACAGCGCCATCTCGACGGTGAGGTGTTCGCGCGCATGCTGGTGGTGGGTGAAGAGCACCTCGGGCTCGTTCTCGTCGGTCGCGACGTTGTCACTGACCTTGACGGCGATGATGTCCCGGCCCTGGTAGCTCTTGCCGATGACGCGCTTGCTCATGATGCTTGGGTGTGCGGCGATCCGCTGGTCGATCTCCGCGTTCATCTCGGCGTAGTTGTGATAGCGCGAGTCCGCCGACGGGAAGTCGAACGGCTCGGCGGCGGCGCCGTTGTTCCTGGCCGGCGGGCCGGGCAGGGCCCTCACCTGGTAGCCGAGTGCGCGCAGTCGTTTCACCTGGGTCGCGTCGGCGCTGACCACGGCCGAGTGTGCGTCGGCCTCGTCGATCGACACGCCGGTGGCGGCGATCGCGGTACGGGCCTTGGCGTCGGCCGGGCCCTGAACCTCGTACTGCCGGGTCTGTTCCTCCGCGGCGTCCGCCGGAGTGGTGGCGGGGGCCTGGGGATCGGGTGGTGCGGCGTTGGCGGTGAACGGTGCTGCCACCGCGAGCGCCAGCAGGGCGGCGAACGTGGCGGTTCTCCGGCCACTGCCGCGAATGCGAAGTCGCATGCTGTCTCCTGGGTAGGGAGGTGGGGGGTTGCTCAGGTGCGACGCATGTCGTGCGGGTGTGTGCGCACATGGTGCGGCGCTGGCATGACCCGGTCAAGAGCCGGATATCGGCCATGGTCCGAGCGCCGTCCGGACTGTGAACGTGACGAATCCACCTAATAGCAAGCGCATGCTCCGCGCCCTCTTGCGCGATCACTCCCGCCCCGCTTTGGTGACTTGAATCACGCGTAAGCACCACCGGAAGGCGGCCTCGCACATGGCAGGCACCACCGACATCACCACCGACGACTCTCAGTCCCGCCTGCGCAAGGCGAGTTGGAAGCACATCGGGCCCGGCATCGTCGTGGCGGCGACCGGGGTCGGCGCCGGGGACCTGGTCGCCACGCTGATCGCCGGCAGCAAGTTCGGCTACACCCTGATGTGGGCGGCGATCGTCGGCTGCGTCGTCAAGATCTCGCTCGCCGAGGCAACCGGGCGCTGGCATCTGTCGACCAGGAGCACCATCCTCGACGGCTGGCGCAGCCTCGGGGCGTGGACCTCGGTCTACTTCGGGATCTACATCGTCGTCTGGGGCTTCCTCTACGGCGCGACGGCGATGTCGTCCACGGCCCTGCCGCTCGCCGCACTCTTCCCCGACATGCCCGGCGGGCTGAAAACGTTCGCGATAGCCGCCGGCCTCATCGGCCTCGCACTCGTCTGGTTCAACCGGTACGCGCGGTTCGAGAAGTTGATGACCGTCCTCATCGGCATCAAGTTCCTGATCGTCGTGTACGTCGCCATCCGGGTCTCGCCCGACCTGCCGGCGGCTGTGGCGGGTCTGGTGCCCGTTCTGCCGGACGGCTCCTTCTTCTACACCCTGGGTCTCGTCGGCGGTGTCGGCGGCACGATCACCATGGCCGCGTACGGCTACTGGATCAACTCCAAGGGCTGGACCGACTGGACCTGGATGAAGATGATGCGGCTCGACAACCGGGTCGCCTATCTCACCACCGGCGTCTTCGTCGTCGCGATGCTGATCATCGGCGCCGAGCTGCTGCACGCCTCCAACATCGCGCTGGCCTCCGGCGACAAGGGCCTGCTCGAACTCAGCAACATCCTGGAGGAACGCTTCGGCGTCTTCACCGCCAAGCTCTTCCTCATCGGCTTCTGCGCCACGTCGTTCTCCGCCCTCGTCGGTGTCTGGCACGGCGTGAGTCTGCTCTTCGCCGACTTCACCGAGCGCATCCAGCGCTCCCGCAAGGGCATCGACGAGAACGCGGTGGAGGAGGTCGCCGAAGGACGCCGGGAGCGCTCGTGGCCCTTCCGCGCGTACATGCTGTGGCTGACGTTCCCGCCCATGGGGCTGCTCTGGCTCGACGAGCCCTTCGGGCTGGTGATCGCCTACGGAGTCCTGGGCGCCTTCTTCATGCCGTTCCTCGCCGTCACGCTGCTGTGGATGCTGAACTCCTCACGCACACCGAGGGAGTGGCGCAACGGCCTCCTCAGCAATGTGATGCTGGCCGCCGCCGGACTGCTGTTCGTCGTGCTGTGCGTACAGCAGGTGCGCGACCTGCCCTGGTAGGTCCCAGGAAGACGGCGCCGGGCGGGCTCCTGGGGAGCCCGCCCGGCGTCTTGCGGCAGATGCGGTGGTTACGGCAGGCCGTGGACGTGCGGGCCGACCGCGTTCGACCAGGCGTTGCCGGCCGTCGCGTCCCAGTTGGTCGACCAGGTCATCGCGCCGCGCAGAGCCGGGTAGGTGCGCGACGGCTTGAAGGAGCCGCAGTTGGTGCCCCGGGCGAGGCAGTCCAGTGCGTTCTTCACGATGGACGGGTCGACGTAGCCGCTGCCCGCGCCCCGGGTGGAGGCGGGAACGCCCAGTCCGACCTGGGAGGCGTCGAGGCCGCTCTCCAGCTGGATGCAGGCGAGCGCGGTCAGGAAGTCGACCGAGCCCTGCGAGTAGACCTTGCCGTCGCAGCCGAGCATCGAACCGCTGTTGTAGTACTGCATATTGACGACCGTGAGGATGTCCTTCACGTTCAGCGCCGTCTTGAAGTACTCGGTTCCGGTGTTCTGCATGTCGATGGTCTGCGGGGCCATCGTCAGCACCAGCGAGGAGCCGGCCTTCTGCGACAGCTGCCGCAGGGCCTTGGTGAGGTAGGTGGAGTTGATGCCGTGCTCGAGGTCGATGTCGACACCGCTGAAGCCGTACTCCTGCATCAGCGCGTAGGCGCTGTCGGCGAAGGCGGTCGCGGATGCGTCGCTGTTGATGGTGACGTTGCCGCGCTCGCCGCCCACGGAGAGGATCACGGACTTGCCCGCGGACTTCTTCGCGGCGATGTCCGCCTTGAAGTCGGCGACGGAGGAGTAGCCGACGGCCGGGTCGAGGTTGAAGGTGAGCTGACCGGCCGTGGCGGTCGAGTCGGCGAAGGAGACCGCGATGATGTCGTACTGCGACTGCACATCACGGAGCTTCTGCACGGTCGCGCCGTTGTTGAAGTTCTGCCAGTAGCCCGTCAGCGCGTGCTTCGGCACGGAAGGATTCCCCGGGTTCCCGGAGCCGCTCGTCTTCCCGGTGACCGCGGCCGACTTCGGGGACTCGCCCGCGGCGTTCGTCGCCGACACCTGGAACTGGTACGAGGTGTTGGCGGCCAGACCGGTGACCGTCGCCGACGTGCCGCTCGCCGACTGGACCCTGGCGCCGTCGCGATAGACGTTGTAGCCGGTGGCACCGGAGACCGTGCCCCAGCTCAGCGCCACGGACGAGGAGGTCACGGAGCCGACCGCCACGCCGCTCGGCGCGGAGGGCAGACCGGGACCGGGGTCGGTGCCGCCGCCTCCGTCGGGTCCGAAGACGTTCACGTCGTCGGCGAAGTACGGTGCCTGGCCGTACCAGCCGTGCGTGTAGACGGTCACCGATGTGGTGCTCGCGCCGGTGCGGAAGCTGGTCGACAGCTGCTTCCAGCTGCTGCTGTCAGGGGTCCAGGTGGAGACGTCCGTGGTGCCGGTCCCCTGGACGCCCAGGTAGGTGTAGCCGCCCTGCACCCAGGCGCTGAGGGAGTACGTCGAGTTGGGCTTCACCGACACGGTCTGCGTGCACTTGGCGTTGTCCTGGCCGGCGGGTGTTCCCTTCAGCGCGGAGGACCCGCCGTGCACGGGGGAGGAGGCGTTCGCGCCACTGCCGCCGGAACAGGTCCAGTTGGCGAGCCCGGATTCGAAGCCGGCGTTCTTGGCGACGTTGATGTCGGCCGCCTGTGCGGTGCCTGCGATGCCCACGATGGAGATACCGGCCCCGACGGCGAGCGCCATCGCTCCGCCGAGCCATCTCCGTGGGCGTGTGGTGCGGTCCACTTGCTGCCTCCGGTGGGGGAGTTGGGGATGTGGAGGGGAACAGGGAACGGTGGCCACCGCTGGGCGTAAAACTGGTCCAGACCAATGGGGTTGTCAAGACCTGTGACGCCGATTCGTATACGAGCGCCCGTGGTCGGTTTCCGGCCAAAGACTCTGCGGGGTCGTCTTGATCCGTTCGCCCGGCGCGCTTCGGGGGCCCGGTGGCCGGCTCCCGCTCGGTGGCCGGCACCCGGAATTCACTCAAGCGTGACGGGAGTTAACTCCTGCCCTCTTCATCCCCTTTGGCCTGTGCGGAGCGTGCGCGAGTTGCGGCTCTCGGTTCTGAAAGGTGTTCTCTGCCTCGTAAGTCGTGGATAAAGTGCTGATGCAGGAGCACTGACCAGTAAGTAGCAGTGAGTAACTGCGGTCACGGGACCCCCGGCGGCCGGAGCTGAACGGGGAACCAGCGTGCCGACCGCAATAGCTGTCACCAGCGCAGACCTGGTGTTACCGCCGATGGACCACCACACGCCGACGGCGGCGCTGCTGCAGCACCCGGACGTTCAGCCGCTGGACGCCGCCCTCGCGGACATGACCGTATTGCTGGAGCAGCACGGCTATGTGATCGCGCTCTATCCGGCGTCGATTCCGCCGGCTCACGAACGCAGGCTGCATACCGTCAGATCCGTGCTGGAGAGCAATCGCCTCGCCCTGCTCAAGCTGGATCTTCCGCCGCTCGGTGTCGCCGTACTCGTACGCCAGCTGAGGCAGTTGTCGATCTGCGACTTCAGCGCGGGAATCGTCGCGTCGGCGGCCCGGCTGCTCTCGCACTACATCTATGCGGGTGCCCTGCTCAATTCCGTCACCCGGCTGGACCGGGTACCGGTCGGTCTGAAGTCGCACGCGAAATCGTGGGTTCCCGGATCGCAGTTCGGTGTACTCGCCCATCCGAATCCCGAACTGATCAGGATCGGTACCGGCCGGCTCACCGGACCCGACTTCGTCACCCGGCTCGCGGTGGCGAACGGACAGCTCCAGTCGGACTGGGTGACGGGGACGCTGGCCCCCGAGTGGCAGACGCAGGGACTGGAGGAGGCGGCGCTCCCCGTCGACTCCCCGGGCTGGTGGGGCACGTCCAAGCTGATCGAGTTCGCGGCCTTCCTGCCCGACATCTCCGTCCTCTACCAGCTGGTTTCATCCGTGCGGCGAGAGGTGTGCACCTGGTGCGGCATGGAACTCATCGGTGACCGCTGCGGATTCTGCTCGGCTCCGCTCACCGCGGCCGACAGCCGGGACGCCGGTGCCGCGAACCACGGAACACCGACGTACCACGGACCGTGAACCGGCTGCCCGCGGCAGTGCGCGCCGACCGTGACGGCCTGCCCGAAGCGCACCCC
Organism: uncultured Actinomycetota bacterium; assembly: GCA_963836215.1. Taxonomy (GTDB): domain Bacteria; phylum Actinomycetota; class Actinomycetes; order Streptomycetales; family Streptomycetaceae; genus Streptomyces. The sequence goes on along the minus strand of CAWIIU010000004.1, from coordinate 75,302 downwards.
CAACGCTTTTGTCGCCCTGTCCGCTCCGTCAGCCCCCGTCTGCGAACGAGGTTTTCCCGCTCATGAATTCACGCCAACGCCGCGGCATCATACTTCTGCTTCTCTCGGTACTGTGCGCCTTCGCAGCGTTCGCCGGCGTGATTTCCGTGATCAGCGACGTGAATTCGAAGGTCGGCCCCGAGGTCGCCGCATATCGGCTCAAGGCCGATGTGCCGCCCTATACGGCATTGCGGCCCGGCCAGTTCGAGAAGATCGCGATGCCCGACCGCTGGCTCTCCCCGAGTGCCGTGACCGATCTGTCCGCGGTGAACGGGAAGATCGCCGTGACGCAGCTCAGAAAGGGTTCGCTGCTGCAGAAGGACATGATCGTCGAGCGGCCCGAACTCGAGGCGGGCGAGCAGGAGATCGCCATCATGATCGATGCCGCGACCGGAGTCGCGGGCAAGATCACGCCCGGGGACCTGGTCAATATTTTCGCGACGTTCACCGGCAAGGACAAAGGCGACCCGGACCAGTCCCGGATCATCGTGTCCCATGCCAAGGTCATCGACGTCGGCCGGCTCACCCCGCTCGACCCCAAGAACGACGACCGCAGGAGCGGCCCCCGGGAAGCCGTACCGATCACCTTCGCCCTGAATACGACGGACGCACAGCGCGTCGCGTACGCGGAGTCCTTCGCCGAACATGTGCGCCTCGCGCTTCTCGCCAAGGGAAGTGCCGCCGCATTGCGTCCCGGCGACAGCACCTACACCCTCGACGAAGACAAGAACAGGTGAGGGCTGTATGACCACACGCATCCTCCCGGCCGTCGGCGAACCCGATGCGGCCCGGTCCATCACCACTCTGCTGAGCCAGCTTCCCGACGCGGAACCCGCCCCGCCGGTGAGCGACTCGACCTCTCTGCTCGACATGCTGGCCCGGCTCGCGGCCGAGTCGCTCGACGAACTGCCCGAGGTCGTCCTGGTCCACGAGCGCATCGGCCCGGTCCCCGCACTCGAACTGATCCGGGAAGTGGCTCTGCGCTTCCCCGCCATCGGCGTGATCCTGGTGTCGGGCGACGCGAGCCCGGTCCTCTACTCGGCCGCCATGGACTCCGGCGCCCGCGGTCTGGTCGGGCTCCCGCTGTCGTACGAGGAGCTGACGCAGCGCGTGCAGGCGGCGGCCGGCTGGTCCGTCGGTGTACGGCGCCACCTCGGCCACAGCGGGGACGTGTTCACCGGCCCCGGCGGCACGCTGGTCACCGTCAGCGGGGCCAAGGGCGGCGTGGGAACCACCATCACCGCCGTCCAACTGGCCCTGGCGGCACAGGCATCGGGGCGGGCGACAGCCCTCGCCGACCTCGACCTGCAAGCCGGCGACATCGCCTCGTACCTCGATGTGCAGTTCCGCCGCTCGATCGTCGACCTCGCCGGGATCCAGGACATATCCCCGCGGGTGCTCCAGGACGCGCTCTTCGCCCACCCGACGGGCATGGGACTGCTGCTCGCACCCGGCGACGGCGAGCGCGGCGAGGAGATCAACGACCGCGCCGTACGGCAGATCGTCAGCGCGCTGCGCAACCGCTACGAGGTCGTGATCGTCGACTGCGGCACCCAGATGAACAGCGCCAACGCCGCCGCCATCGAAATGGCGGACATCACGCTGCTGGTGACCACCCCGGACGTCGTCGCCGTACGCGCGGCCAGGCGCATGGTCCGCATGTGGGACCGGCTGCAGATCCGCAAGGCGGAGGAGACCGTCGCCGTGGTCAACCGCCACACCCCGCGCACCGAGATCCAGCCGCCGCTCATCGAGAAGATCACCGGCACCCGCGTCGCACGGACCGCGGTCCCCGCCAACTTCAAGGAGCTGCAGCCCGTCGTCGACGCCGGCCGCATGCAGGACCTGGAGGCCCGGTCCACGGTGAAGCAGGCCCTGTGGGGACTCGCGGGGGAACTGGGTCTCGTACGGGCACCCGAAGGGGACCAGAAGCAGGGCAGGTTGCGCGGGGACAGGGGATCCATCGGCGTCCGGCGGGCGCGGTCGAGGTGACCGGGATGAGGGGGCAGCGATGAGAACGCCGACGACACCGTTACGCCGGGCGGTGGCACGGCTGCGGGACGACCGGGGCCAGGCCGCCATCGAGTTCACGGGCACGCTGCCGGTCGTCCTCGCGACGCTGGTCCTGCTCTGGCAGGCCGCGCTGCTCGGCTACACGTTCTCGCTCGCGGGGAACGCGGCCGACGAGGCGGCACGGGCGCTGGCGGTCGGCGGGGACTGCAACGGAGCGGGTGTGGAGCATCTGCCGGGTGCCTGGCAGTCAGGTGCGTCGGTCCGGTGCTCACCGGCGGACGGCGACCTGGTGACGGCCACGGTCAGCCTCGCCGTGCCCGTCCTGTTCCCCGGCAGCGTGAACTTCCCGTTCACCGTCGACGGACACGCCTCCGCCGCCAGGGAGGAGCGCCCATGAAACGCCGCCGGGACGACCGCGGCCAGGCCGCCCTCGAATTCGCGGGTGTCATCACCCTGTTGATCTTCGTCGCCCTCGCCGCGATCCAGCTCGGGCTGGTCGCGTACACGGCCCAGCAGGCGGGTACGGCCGCCCGGGCAGCCGCCCGGGTGGCCTCGCAGGGAGAGGGCGGTGGCCAGGCCGCGGGCCACGCCGCCATGAGCGACTGGCTCGCGGACGGGGCGACCGTCGCCGAGGAGGCGGGCGGGAGCGAGGTCACCGTCACCGTCACCGTCCAGGTCCCCGCCCTGCTGCCGGTCTTCGACTTCGGCTCCGCCACGAGGTCCGTCACCATGCCGGTCGACGCATCGGCGGGCGACGAATGAGCGGTCGGCGCAGAGGTCCACGAGGAGGACGAGAGGAGATGACGTCATGAGCCTGCGGGCGCGTATCAGCAGTCCCGAGCCCGTCAACGGCCACGGCGAGGAGAACCGCCTCGTCGGGGTCTACCGCGCCAAGCTCCTGGAGGAGATCGACCTCGCGGAGATGTCCTCGCTCGCGGCCGCCGACCGGCGTGCCCGCCTGGAGCGCGTGCTCGGCCACATCATCAGCCGCGAAGGGCCGGTGCTCTCCAGCGTCGAGCGGTCGCAGCTCATCCGCCGCGTCGTCGACGAGGCCCTCGGTCTCGGCATCCTGGAGCCCCTGCTCGAAGACGCGTCCATCAGCGAGATCATGGTGAACGGGCCCGAGCAGGTCTTCGTCGAGCGGGGCGGCCGTCTCGAGATGCTGCCCCTGCGCTTCTCGTCCGCCGAACAGCTGATGCAGACGATCGAGCGCATCGTCTCGACGGTGAACCGGCGGGTGGACGAGGCCAATCCGATGGTCGACGCCCGTCTCCCCTCGGGCGAGCGCGTCAATGTCATCATCCCGCCGCTGTCGCTCAGCGGCCCGATCCTCACCATCCGGCGCTTCCCGCGGGCCTTCACCCTGGCGGAGATGATCGCCATCGGCTCGCTCGACGAGCAGACGACCCTGCTGCTGGCCGGCCTGGTGCGGGCGAAGTTCAACGTGATCGTCTCCGGCGCCACCGGCACCGGCAAGACCACGCTGCTCAACTCCCTGTCCGGCCTCATCCCCGACGGCGAGCGCATCGTCACGATCGAGGACTCCGCGGAGCTCCAGCTCCAGCAGTCGCACGTGATCACCCTGGAGAGCCGCCCGCCGAACGTCGAGGGCAAGGGCCGCGTCACCATCCGCGACCTCGTACGCAACTCCCTGCGCATGCGCCCCGACCGCATCATCGTCGGTGAGGTCCGCGGCGGCGAGACGCTCGACATGCTCCAGGCGATGTCGACCGGTCACGACGGTTCGCTCGCCACCGTGCACGCCAACAGCGCGGAGGACGCGCTGATGCGTCTGCAGACCCTGGCGTCCATGTCAGAGGTCGAGATCCCCTTCGTCGCGATCAAGGACCAGATCAACAGCGCCGTCGACGTCATCGTGCAGCTCACCCGGCACGCCGACGGCTCGCGCCGTGTCACCGAGGTCGCCGTCGTCGACTCGTACGGCCGCGAGGAGTACCGCATCGTCTCCGTCTGCCGCTTCAACGCCCGGCCCATGTCGGCCGACGGGCGCATCCACGGGACCTTCGCGTACCACCCCGTGCCCCGCAGGGTCGCCGAACGCCTCTACATGAAGAACGAACCCCTGCCCCCCGCCTTCCCCGTCGCCCAGTCGGACGACCAGCTCGTCGTCCGCAGATCCGTCCTGTGACCCGCCCGTGAACCCCCGCCACCGCCGCCCACCGAGAAGGTCCCGCCGCCATGGTTGATCTCCCGCTCCTGACGATCGGAGTCGCACTGCTCGCCTGTGTGCTCTGTGTCTTCGGCGTGCACGCCTACGCCTCGGGCCGGGCGCAGCGGCAGGCACTCGTCGAGCGCATGTCGCAGAGCGGGCAGCTCGCGCTCCCGTCCGGCCGGCGACGCAGGTTCGGCGGCGTGGACCGCAGGGTGCGGGCGACCCGGCTCGGCAAGCGCGTCGAACGCAAGATCGCCGCGACCGGCCTGGACCTGACGCCCGGCGAGTACGTCGTCTACGTCGCCGCCGCCCTGCTCGCCGTGTACTTCGCCGTCGGCGCGATCTTCGCCCCCTTCTTCGGGGTGCTGGCCGCCGTCGCCGGTCTGTGGGGGGCCAATGCCTTCCTCAACTGGCAGCGCGTCAAACGCACCGAGGCCTTCATCGGCCAGCTGCCCGAGTTCACCCGCGTACTCGCCAACGCCACGCAGGCCGGCCTCGCGCTGCGTACGGCACTCGCCATGGCTGCCGAGGAACTCGACGACCCCGCCGGTCAGGAACTCAGCACGGTCGCCGACCAGCTGGCCCTCGGCCAGTCGCTCGACTACGCGCTCGGTGAGCTCGCCGACCGGCTGCCCTCCCGCGAACTCATCGTCCTGGTCACCACCCTCATCCTCGCCAACCGGGCGGGCGGCCAGGTCGTCACCTCGCTGCGGAACCTGACCGCGACCCTGGAGGAGCGCAAGGAGACCCGCCGGGAGGTCACCACGATGCTCTCCCAGATCAAGGTGACGGCACTGGCCGTCCCGCTGCTGGGCCTCGGCTTCCTGCTGATGATCAATGCCATGACCCCGGGGGCGCTGGACAGGATGACCGGCTCGGTGGTCGGGCAGTCCGCCACGCTCATCGCCTTCGGTCTGTACGCACTCGGCGCGTTCCTGATCCGCCGTATGTCCCGGATCCAGGTCTGAGAGGGGAGACACCATGGGACTTCTGCTCGCCGTACTCCTCGCCGCCTCGGTCTACGGGATCTTCCACGGCATCCGGATGTACCGCGCCGACGCCAAGCTCCCCGGCGACCTCGTCCTCGCGCTGGAGGTGGGCTCCACCCGTACGACCGCCGTGGGTGCGGGGATCGACCGCCTCGGCATGCGCTACGCCCCGTCGGTGCTCCGGGCCATGGGCCCCAAGCGGGTCGACGCGATCCGCCGGCGGCTCGACATGGCGGGCAACCCCGGCGGCATGACGGTCGACCGCTACGCCGCCCGCCGCGCCGTCTACGGATTCCTGGGGGTGCTCGCGGCGTTCTCGATGCTGCTGCGCGGGCAGGTCGTGATCGCGGTGCTCGCCCTGGTCTTCGGTCTCTTCTGGACCGACGTCATCATCCGCTCCGCGATCCGCAGACGCCGCGCGGACATCGAACGCACCCTGCCCGACTTCCTCGACGTCCTCGCCGTCGTCGTCTCCGCGGGCCTCGGCTTCCGCCAGGCGCTCGAACGGGTGGCGGAGAAGTACGAGGGCCCCTGGTCCGACGAACTCCGCATCACGCTCCGCCAGATGGACATGGGAGTCAGCCGCCGGGACGCCTTCGACCAGCTGCGCAAACGCAACGACTCCGAGCAGGTGTCCATGCTGGTCACCGCATTGCAGCAGGGCGAGGAGCTCGGTGCGCCGATCGTCGAGACGCTGATCCAGATCGCCACGGACATGCGCCGCACGGACGCGCAGAACGCCCGCCGCGACGCGGCCCGGGCGGTGCCGAAGTCGACACTCGTGGTCACGCTGGTGATGCTCCCGGCAACCATGATCCTCATCGTCATGAGCTTCTACTACGGCTCCGGAGTGGACCTGGGGGACGTACTCGGCGGCTGAACGCCCGACCTCAAGCCCCTGGGCCCGACTTCACGAACGGGAGGTGATCTGCATGGCCCTCAGAAAGCCCGTCCTCAGCGGCGGCAACGCGGGTGAGACCCCGGCCGACGTCGCCTCCGCCGGGCCCGCGCGGATCCCGTCACTCCCCATCCAGGTCAACGCCCTCCAGGCGCTGTGCCGTCAGGCGTTCGGGTTCCGGCTCGCGATGATCGCCCTGGCCGCGCCGTTCGCCCTCGCCGGCACCCGCCCGGGCCCCGCCAGCTGGCTGATCGGAGCAGCGGTCCTGGTCACCTTCATGACCTCCTACGTCCTCCTGCGCGACTGGGAGCGGTTCGGCCCGGTCCTGCTGCGGCACCCCTGGCTGCTCGGCGCCGACATGACCTTCGGCGCGCTGCTGCTGATCACGGCCTCGCCGGACTCCACGCTCGCCTACGTGACCATCTGCACCCCGCTGCTCGCCGGGCTGATCTCCGGCTGGCGCGGTGCGGCGGTCTTCGCCGTGCTCCAGTCGCTGATCGTCGCCGGCGCCTACGCGGTCAACACCCAGGCAGAGGCCCACTTCACGGCTCTTCTGCTGCCCGGGCTGTGCGTCCTGGCCGGCGCCCTGGGCAGCACCCTGCGGAACCTCATGCTCGGCTTCGGAGCCGCCAGTCAGGCGCTGACCGAGGCCCGCGCCCGGCTCGCGGTGCGCGACGCGGTCGAGGAGGAACGGGCACGGCTCGCCCGCGAGATGCACGACTCGGTGGCCAAGACCCTGCACGGTCTCGCGCTCGCCGCCGACGGTCTCGCGAGCACCGCGGGCCGGATGGACCCGCTCACGGTCAAGCACCAGGCCGACCTGGTGGCCCGCTCGGCCCGCCGGGCCGCCGCGGAGTCCCGGGAACTCCTGTCGGACCTGCGCCGAGCCGGCCTGGACGGCGGTGTCGACGTCCTCGGCGAACTCCGCGCGCGTACGGACGACTTCGCGCGTCGCAGCGGCCTGTCGGCGCACTTCCGCCGGTTCGGCTCCGGAGCCACGCCGCCCGTGCCGCCCGCGGTCGCCCGCCAGGCGCTGACCATCGTGTCCGAGGCGATGGAGAACGCCCTGCGCCACGGGGCGCCCAGCCGCCTCGAGGTGTCGGCCGGGGTGAGCGGCGACGTCCTGAGGATCAGTGTCTACGACGACGGCCGGGGCCTGCCGCCCGGCACCTCGCTCGAAGGGCTCCGCCAGGCCGGCCACTTCGGGCTCGTCGGCATGGTCGAGAGGGCTGCCTCCATCGGCGCCCGTATCCGGATCGGCCGGGGGCGGGCCGCGAAGGGCACCGAGGTGCTCCTGGAACTGCCGGTCCGTGCGATCGGGTTCACGCCCGGCATTCCCGCTCAGCTCAACCGCCATCGAACGCCCCTGCTCAGTTGAGGCTTTCCGCCCACCGCACCGGCCCCCCGTCCCCGTCATCCGAGAGGAGGCTGCAGCCATGCCGAACGACTACTCCCGCACAGCGGGAGAGCACTGGTCCCCCCAGTCGCATGGATCGCAGCGCACGTCCTCGCACGCCCCCGAGTTCCCCTTACCACCGGCAGCGATGGCCCGACCCGCACACCTGCGGGTGGTTGTCGCCGACGACAATCCGGTCGTACGCGCCGGACTGACCGTGCTGCTGCAGGGCCGCGACGACCTGGACGTCGTGGCGGAAGCGGCCGACGGCCGCCAGGCGTACGAGGCGACCGTGCGACACCGTCCGGACGTCGTGCTGCTGGACGTCCGGATGCCGGGCGTCGACGGCATCTCCGCCCTGCCGCATCTGGTGCGCCTCGCACCGGTGCTCATGATGACCTACAGCCGCGAGAGCGAGATCGTGCACGAGGCGCTGCGGCTGGGCGCGGGCGGCTATCTGGTGCACGGCGAGTTCACGGCCGCCCAACTGGTCACCGCCGTAAGGGACATCAAGGAAGGCCGCGCCGTCTTCACCCACTCGGCGTCCGGTGCGCTGGTCGCCGGGGTGCGGGGGGACGCACGGGCGCTCCGGGGCGCGCGGCCGCTGCCGGACGGCCTCGGTTCGACGGCCGACGGGGCTTCCGGGGACGGCAGTTCGGGGGACCGCGAATGTGCTCAACAGTCTTCGCTTACGCAAGCGAATGTGGCACATTCGTCCTCGGGTCCTCGTGTAGTCGGAGGACTCCGGGGAGTGATCACCGAGTTGAGCCAGCGGGAGGTGGAGGTGATGGAGCTGATCGCGTCGGGCATGACCAATCAGGAGATCGCCTCGTCCTGCTTCATCAGCCTGAAGACGGTGAAGAACCACATCAACCGAATCTTTGCCAAGCTGAACGCGGGCAGCCGGGGCGAGGCCATCGCCGTCTGGCACACGCTCGCCCGAGGGGAGTCGTCATGACTCCCCGCCCCTCCGATTGGGCCCCGCGGTGGGCCCAGAGGCCCATGCCCGAGGGGTGTTACCCGGCGTACGGTGCACGCGCTGTCAGCCGGAACGGCCAGGAGGAAGTCGATGCCGAACGTGACACTGAAAGCCGTCGTCAACACCCGTGTGCACGTGGCTGCCTGGATGGCGGCGACGGCAACGGCGATCCGCGATCGCCGCGACGACGGACAGGGCGCGGTCGAGTACGTGGGCGTGATCGTGCTGGTGGCGCTGATCATCGCGGCGCTGGTGGGGTCGGGTGTGGCCGACGACATCGCCACCGGTCTCACGGAGAAGGTCAGCGAGATCCTGGGTGGTGGAGGCGGCGGGGGTGGCGGAGGCGGCGGTCAGTAGGCAGGACACCCCTCGGCAACAGGCGTGACGCAGGGCAGGCCGCCCCCCTATACATCGCGATGGTGGCGGGCCTGCTCTTGCTCGCGCTCGCGTTCTTTGCGGTGGGCCAGGCGGGTGCGACACGCAACGGCGCCCAATCGGGCGCGGATGCCGCTGCCCTCGCCGCCGCGATGGAGTCCCGGGACGACTTCTGGGGTGACCTGGAAGGAAGACTGCTCGACTTCGACTTCCTGGAAGGCCTTCTCGACAGCGGCCCGTTGGGCGAGCCGGGCGGGGGCTGCGCAGCGGCTGTGCGACTGGCCCAGGCGAATCGGACGACGCTCTCCGGTGACGGCTGCCGATGGCTGGGCGGCGGTCGCTGGGGCTTCAAGGTCACCGTGGACTCCGAGCCGCTCGGTGACACGGTCCTGCCGGACACCGCCGGTAAACGCGCAACGGCCAGTGCCGTAGCCGTCGTGGAGTTCCTCTGCTCCTTCGAGCCCCCTGATGACGAGCCTCCTGCGGACGAGTCCCCGGCACCGTCGCCCCGACCGACACCCTCGCCGGACAAACCGGCCCCCACCGCCGGACTCACCTGTCAGGGCGGTGACTTCGAGCTCGATCCGGAGAAGCCCGATCTCCTCCCCGACATGTCCGACCTCTTCTCCGTCCGGCTGGCTGAGGACTGACCGCGACCGACGCAAAGGAACAGCACTCATGAGTATTCGGCACGGAGCGCAGACCCGCAGGGCAGTGACAGCCGTCCTCGTGGCGGCGGCGCTGTCGTTCTCCCTGACGGCGTGCGGCGGCGACGACAACGGCTCGGACAAGAAGGACGGAGACACTGCGTCCTCCGCCCCGGGAAGGCCGCAGGAGTCCAAGGACGACGGCGGCGGTGCCAACGTGCCGGACAAGAGCAAGACCTTGGCCACCATCACCGGGAGCAACGGCTTCGAGTTCACCATTCACAGCGCGGCCCGTGACGACGGTGGGTTCCTGACGATTGCCGGCGCTGTGGAGAACACCGGTGACAAGCGCCAACTTGCTCCCATCCAGTGGAACGGCCAGGAGAGTCAGGTCAAGCGGACCGGCCGTTCATTCGCCGGTATGACGCTCGTCGACACGGCGGGCAAGAAGCGCTACTACGTACTGCGCGACACCGACGGTTTCCCCCTGACCACCACGGGCCTCAGCTCCCTCGACGCAGGCGAGAGCGTCGACTTCTTCGCCCAGTTCCCGTCGCCTCCCAACGAGACGACCAAGGTGGATGTACAGATCCCCCTGATGCCCACCGCCACGATTGAGATCTCCTGATGCGTGCCCCAGTGACCTCCTTCGCTGCGGTGCTCCTCCTCACCGGCTTCCAGCTCACCGGCGCCTCCGCCGCCTCCGCCGACGACGACCCCAGCGTCCCGCCCGGCACCGAGTCGGCGTACACACCGCCGAAGATCGACGGCACCAGCACCGGTCTGAAGATGCGCGACGGAGCCACGCTCGCCGAGCCGCGGGTGCTGAACATCGTGTCGATCGTCGAGACCGAGGGCGGCGAGGAGCGCCGTGAGGAGACCAGCTCCTCGCTGAAGTTCGCCCTCCAGGCCGAGGTCCTCTTCGGCAAGAACAGCGCCAAGCTGACCTCCCAGGCCAACGGCCGGATCGCGGCCATCGTCGCCGAGGTCAGGAAGCACAACGCGCGCAAGATCCGGGTCTTCGGATTCACCGACAACCTCGGTACGTACGAACACGGCCAGGTCCTGTCCAAGCAGCGTGCGACCGCCGTGCACAGCGTCCTCAGCCGGCAGTTGAACGACGCGGGGATCACGTACGAGGTCCGCGGCTACAGCGAGGACTACCCGATCGCCGACAACTCCACCGAGGAGGGCCGGACGAAGAACCGGCGCGTCGAGGTCTCCTTCCCGACGGGTGGCGGCAACTGAGCGCGAACCCGTCGTCCGTTCCGCCGCCGGCCCGCAGTACGCTGCGGGCCGGCTGTCGACCGAGTGGGCTGAGGAGCGCGCGGATGAGACGGGTCAGTGCGGCAACGGCAGCGCTTGTCTGCGGGTTGGTCCTCGCATCCGGGCCCGCGTCCGCATCGGTCGCCGTGGCGGTCTCGCCCGTCCGGCCCGGCGCCACGTACCGCCCGGCCCCCGATGCGAAGCCGGTGCGCGGCACCTCCTCCAGCGCCGACGGCCCGCGCCTGGAGCCGGGGACGTACACCGACACCGTGTCCGCGGGGGAGCGGAAGTTCTACCGCGTCGTCCTGGACGACACCTCCAACGCCTATGTGTCCGCCGTGCTCGCCCCGCCCCCGGGCAGCCGGGTCGGATCCATGGACGGCATACGCGTGACCCTCGAGTCCACCAAGGGCACGAAGTGCAGTGTCAGCAACGACATCACCTTCGGCAGCGGTACGGCCCGGCCCATCGCGGACTATGCGACGCGGCGGGTGGAGCAGGGCCGGGCGTGCCAGGAGGCCGGCGACCATCTGTTCAGCGTCGAGTGGCTCGGCTCCGGTGCCGGTTCGCAGGCCAAGGGCTGGCCGCTGGAGCTGAAGTACATGACCGAGCCGGGGCTGAAGTCGGGCGCCGGCCCCCCGCCCGCCCCTTCGTCGTGGGCGTCGCAGGCGCCTGAACCCGTCACCGGAGACGCGAGGAGTGTCAGCGGCGGATCGGGGTTCAACGATGCGCCCGCCGTCGGGCGGGGAGTGTGGAAGGACCGGCTGAACCCCGGGGAGAGCCGGTTCTACAAGGTGCCGCTCGACTGGGGCCAACAGCTGTTCGTCGACACCGAGTTCGCGAACGCGGTGTCCGGCGGGACCTCGCTGGTGATCGACGGGCTGCGGCTGTCGCTGTTCAACACCGCCCGCGGTTTCGTCAAGAGCTCCGCGGCGAGCTATCAGGGCAAGCCCGCGGCCGTCTCCCTCGGCACCGCGCCCGCTGCCTTCGCCAACCGGATGTCCACGCGGGACGACACCGGCGCCATGCGGTTCTCCGGCTGGTACTACATCCGGGTCTCCCTCGACCAGAAGGTCGGCAGTGCCCTGCCGACGACCCTGCGCGTGGGAGTCGAGGGGGACCGGCAGCAGGGGCCCTCGTACGACGGAGACGCGACCGCGGCGGGCTTCGGGGTCACGGACGAGGACCGGGCCGCCGCTCAGGAGGGCAGGGCCGAGGGCGGCAGCGGCGGCGAGGGTGCGTTGCTGCGGGTGGTCGGTTACTCCGGCATCGGCATCGGTACGGCCCTGCTGCTCGGCCTCGCCGTATGGACGGCACTCAGCCGGCGCGGCGGGGTGAGCTCCGGGCGGAGGGCACGGGCGCACGACAACAGCCCCCATGTGCACGGCACTTGAGGTCCCGTTTGGGCCCGAGGGCCCATGACCGGGCCGGGCCCACTCTCTAGGGTCGCCCTCATGTCGCCACATGGAGTGCGCCGGGTCCGGCGTCGGGTGCGCAGGGCGCGGCCGTGATCTACAGCTTTCTGACCGTGCACCGGTCCTCCGTGTCCTCCATGGCAGCAACGCTGGCCGGGGTGGTCGGTGTGCCGGTGAGCGAGGTGGACATCGCCGACGAGGACTCCGTCGAGGGCCAGGAGGGCCGGGACTGGGACGCGCTCGTGCTCTGTGGGTACCACGCGGTGACCGGCGATGTGAGCCTCGCCTGGGACGTCCGGGTGGGCGACGGGGTGCCCGGACCGCCCCACGAGGCGGAGGCGGCGAGACGGCTGGCCGTCCTGAGCGGGACGACGGTGCTCTACCCGGCGCAGGAGGCAGCGCCCTCCGCGTACTGGGCCGCGGCTCCGGACGGGACCGTGACCCGGGCACGGGTGGTCGAGCAGGAGGGCGGTGGGCGGCCGGTCCTCACGGTGGAGGCGGTCGAGTCGGCCCTCGCCCAGATTCCCTCCGCGCGCGTCCAATTGCTGCCCGAGATCTTCCGGGACGAGAAGATCGGCACCCCCGTCGCCGAGGCCTTCGCGTCCGCCACCGACCCCGACGGCACCGCACCCGCCCCCGGCCCGGTGAACAGGGCGCGGGAGGAACTGCTGCTCTGGGAGAGGCTGGTACGGCGCATGGCAGCCGACTGGGCGCCGACGGGACGCTATCCGCAGGAGCTCTACCTGGAGGATCTGCGGACCCGTGACCGGCTCACCGAGCGGCTGACGACCGCCCAGGGCGAACTGGCGGAAAGGATCGCCCGCTCGACGGAAGTGCTCGACGCCGTGTTCCGTACGCACACCGAGGACGACGGGGGAGCGCTGACGGGGCGGCTGACCAAGGCGGGCTCGGCGGTGGCCGACCGGGGCTGGTGGTGGCGTCGTCGGCCCGTCGATCTGCCGTGGACCTGAGCGGCTGTCACGGATGGACGTCAGCGTCGAGCGTCAGCCGTACGCCCGGGCGCACGCCCCAGCGGGCCATCACCCCGGCTTCCGCTTCCAGCACGTGGCGTGCCCGGAACCGCGGTCTGCCGAGCCGGCCGGGGCGCATCGTGTGGACATCGACGACCGACAATTGCCTGTCCAGGTAGGCCACGTCGACGGCGAAGCGCATCCGGAAGGTGTGGACGCTGTTGCACGGCGTCAGCAGGAGGGCCCCCTCGACGCCGTCGCGGCCCAGCAGGCCGCGCCGTCTCGTCCGGTAACTCGCGGCGATCTCCACCGGCACCGGACCGTCCCGCCCGGGGACCCGCAACACCCCTGTTCCGTCGTGCCATCTACCCCGTCCGCCCATGGCCGTAGACGTTAGCGACCCGCCCACGGCCCTGGGCCCGGATGCCCGGAGTGGGCCCCCGGGCCCATGACCGGACGGGCACCTCCCCTTACCCTCTCTGGCGTGTACGCCACGCTGATCGCCGTCGCCGCCCTCTGGGGCGCCGCCGCGGGGCTGCTCGTGCCCCGCGCCGCGTACCGGCTCTCCGTCGAGCCCGACGCACCGTGGCGCGACAGCTGCCCGGCAGGACATGCGTTCACCGGACCCGTGCGCGGCTGGCTCGGCGGTGCGCGGTGCGCGGACTGCGCCGCCGTCGTCCCCACGGCGCCGCCGGCCGTGACCGCTCCCGTCCACAGCCGTCCCGGCGACACCGAAGCCGCAGCGGACACCGCGACCGCCCCGCGCACGATGCCCGTCGCCGTCCCCCTGGTCACGGCCCTCGCCTGCGCCACCCTCGCCGCCGCCACCGGCGCCCGTCCCGAGCTGGCTGTCTGGCTGCTGCTCGTGCCCTTTGCCGTACTGCTCGCGCTCGTCGACCGCAACGTGCACCGGCTCCCCGACCGGCTCACCCTGCCGCTCGCCGCCGCTGCCGCCCTGCTTCTGGGCCTCGCGGCCCTGCTGCCGGGCAACGCCGGCTCATGGCGCACCGCCGTGCTCGGCGGGCTCGTCCTGGGGGCCGCGTACTTCCTGCTCTTCGCGGTCCGCCCGAACGGCCTGGGATTCGGCGACGTCAAGCTGGCGCTCTCCCTCGGCGTCGTCCTCGGCTGGTACGGCTGGACGGTGCTCTTCGCCGGGGCCTTCGCGGGGTTCCTCCTCGGTTCGCTGTACGGGGTCACACTGATGGCCCTCGGCCGCGCGGGCCGCAGAACGGCGATCCCCTTCGGACCGTTCATGATCGTGGGGGCGCTGGCCGGCCTCCTGCTCGGAGCGTTCGCGGCCGGCGGCTGACAGCGGGGCCGGTGCACGCAAATCGACGGGACAAGGCGAACGGCGATGCGAAGTATCGGCTCCATGGACAACACGCCACGCCACGCACCACGTTCGTTCGACGACCTGATCGATGAGGCCGCGGACGTCTCCGTCGAGGGCTGGGACTTCTCCTGGCTCCAGGGGCGGGCCACCGAGCAGCGTCCTTCCTGGGGATACGCCCGCTCGATGGGCGAGCGCATGGCGCACGCCTCCGCCGCGCTGGACATTCAGACCGGCGGCGGTGAAGTCCTCGCGTCCGTACCGAAGTTGCCCGCGACGACCGTGGCGACCGAGGCATGGCCGCCGAACGTCGCCCGGGCGACCGCCCTCCTCCACCCCCTGGGCGTGGTGGTCGTCGCCGATCCGGAGGAGCCGCCGCTGCCGTTCGCCGACGACGCCTTCGACCTGGTCGTCAGCCGCCATCCGGTCGAGGCGCACTGGGGTGAGATCGCCCGGGTGCTGCGGCCCGGCGGCACCTGCTTCTCCCAGGAGGTGGGCCCGGCCAGCGTCTTCGAGCTGGTCGAACACTTCCTGGGACCGCAGCCGCCCGAGGTGCGGAACAGCCGCGATCCTCAGGCGGCGCGGGCCAGGGCCGAGGCCGCCGGGCTCGATGTCGTCGATCTGCGCGCGGAGTCGCTGCGCACCGAGTTCCACGACATCGGCGCGGTCGTGTACTTCCTGCGGAAGGTCATCTGGATGGTGCCCGGCTTCACGGTCGAGCGGTACCGGACGCAGCTCGCGGCGCTCCATGAGCGCATCCGGTCCGAAGGCCCGTTCGTCGCCACGACGACGCGCTTCCTCATCGAGGCGGTCAAGCCCGTCTAGCATCCGCATACATGCGGACATTCTCTGACAATCCGGCGATCCGGCGCACTGTGCTGCGGGGCCGCGCTCCCCGGCCCGTGCCGGCATCCGGAACACGCACCGCTGCCCGCGTCCCCGCCGCCCTGGTCCCCTGGATCTGGGCGGCCACGTTCTTCGCGCTCTACGCGACCGTCGCCGTCCGCCGCCACCTGCTCCTGCGCACCACCGGCTACGACCTCGGCATCTTCGAGCAGGCCGTACGCGCCTACTCCCAACTGCGGGCGCCGGTGGTGCCGTTGCGCGGTGAGAACTTCAACCTCCTCGGCGACCACTTCCACCCGGCGCTCGCCGTCCTCGCCCCGCTCTACCGCATCTGGCCGTCCCCGCTGTGCCTGCTGCTCGCCCAGTCCGCACTGCTCGCGCTCGGCGCCGTACCGCTGGTGTCCTGGGCGCTGCGGGTGCTCGGCCGGCGGTCCGCCCATGCGATCGCCCTCGGCTACGGCCTGAGCTGGGGCATCGCATCGGCCGCCGCGTTCGACTTCCACGAGGTCGCGCTCGCCGTGCCGTTGCTCTCCTTCGCGCTGGCGGCCCTGGCCCGGCACCGCTGGGGCGCGGCCGTCGCCTGGGCAGCGCCCCTGGTCCTCATCAAGGAGGACCTGGGCCTCACGCTGGCCGCGTTCGGCTGCTTCGTCGCCTGGAAGGGGCCGCGGCGGCTGGGCATCGTCACCGCGGTGGCGGGACTGCTCGCCTCGGCGATCGAGATCAAACTGCTGCTGCCCCTGTTCAACCCGGCCGGCGGCTACGCCCACGGCGGGAACCTGGCCGAGGGCAGCCACACCTCGCTGCTCAGCACCATCGCCTTCGCCCCCCTCGACGCCCTGCGCCCGGAGGTCAAGGCGACGACCCTGGTCCTGGTGTTCGCCCCTTCGGCACTCCTGGCGCTGCGCTCACCGCTCGCACTGCTCGCCGTGCCGACCCTCGCGTGGCGGATGCTGTCGTTGAACGGCTTCCACTGGGGCACGTCCTTCCACTACAGCGCCGTGCTGATGCCCATCGTCATCGGCGGGCTCATCGACACCCTGGGCCGGTGGCGCGCGACCGGCCATCCGCTCGCGACGAGCCACATCCGGGCCTCTCTCACGACCGTGCTCGCCGTCACCGTCGTCATGCTGCCGTCGTTCCCGCTCGCCCAGCTGGCGCAGCGGGCCACCTGGCGGACCACACCGCACATCGAGGCCGCCCGCGCCCTGCTGGCGAAGATCCCCGACGGCACGAGCGTCGCCGCCTCCAACCGCTTCGTCCCCCAGCTCACTTCGCGCTGCGACGTGGCGCTGTTCCCGACCTTCCCGGTCGGGGCCGAGCTCTACGCGTACGACAGGAAGAAGCTGCCGCGCCCGACGGCGGAGTGGATCATCCACGACCGTGAGGCGCCCGTGGCCTGGCCGTACCCCTCCGGCCACTGGCCCTATCCGCCCGAGCAGCAGGCGGCCGAACTCGACGCCGCCCAGCGCACCCACGGCTACGAGCGCATCGCCGAGCGCGACGGCATCACCCTGCTACGTCTCAGGCATGCGGCCCGACCGTGATCGCCCCGACCGTCAACTCGGCCGTCGCCTCCAGCACTTCACCGACCCGCCGCACCTGGTCCCGAAGCTCTTGGCGATGGCCGGCACTCTCCAGCGCGTTTCCGACCGGCTCGACGCTCACCGCGATCCGCTTCCCCGACCGCTTCTGGTGCCAGACTCCCGCCACCTCTCCGTCGAGCAGCACGACGGGGAAGTTACCGGCCTGTCCGCCTGCCAGCGCCCGCCCGTAGGCGGCGCCGGGGAAGAGCAGCTCCCGGGGCTGGGAGGCGATGGCGTACGCGTCGAAGTACGGCAGCAGCCGCACCCCCCGCGCCTGCTCGCCGGGGAACGCGGTGTCCCCGGCCGCCACCCATGCCGGCGCCCCCTCGAAGCGCACCTCCTCGATCCGCCCTTCCTCCGCCAGTGACGCGAAGAGCCCTGCGGCCCAGCCCCTGGGCGCGGCGAGCCACTTGGCGAAGTGCTGCGGAGTGGCGGGCCCGTACGCGCACAGGTATCGCCGCACGAGCGCCGCCGACGCGGCCGGTCCGTCCATGGGGGTGACCCCGGGGCTGGTGTATGTCGCCTTGCGGCCGCGGTTGGGCGCGAAGGCGAGCACCCCGCGGTGCGCCGCCCGGTGCGTCACCTGCCGCCAGCGCGGCCACTTGTCCTGGAAGGCGTCCATCACCCGGTCCCCGGCCCATGACCCGGTGCGCTCCACGATCGCGTCGGTCAGTTCGTCGACCGTCAGCTCGGCGTCGGTGAGCGCGTCACCGATGGCCGTCAGGACCTGTTCGGTCTGCTCGTCCGTCAGCCGCTGGTCGGCGGGCATCGGACCGGACCCCTGCGGGATCGCGGAGAACGCGCCGGTCAGCATCGGAAGGTCCGCTGTTGCCAGCAGGTGGACGGTGCCGCGGGGGCCGTAGGTCTTCACCAGACTGCGGTCCTGCCACAGGGCGTCGCGCACATCGGCCCGGGTCGCCCCGCCGTCCAGCCGCAGGGCGATCGACAGTTCGGCGGCGGAGAGCACCTGTGCGTGCGCTCCGAGCATGGCAGCCGTGATCTCGGCGGGGGAGCTCTTGGCGGGGCCCGTCAGGCCCTGTCGCTCCAGCCTGCGGGCGTTGGCCTCGGTCCAGGTCACTTCACGCGTCGTCATGGGGGCGACTCTAGGAGCCATAGAGGACGAGTACTGTCCTCGTTCCGGGCGAGGGGGCGACCGGTCGGCTGCCGAGGTCGCCAACCGGGCCGGGAAAACGGTGGTCTGACGGCATCTCGGGCCAACGGATCGATACAGGGCGTCACCGCGTCAATGGCGCGCCCGGGCCCCCGTTAACCCGTGCGGGCTACAGTCGGAGACATGCGCAGGGCCCAAAACCCCCTGGATCCTTGGGTCGATGGCCACGCGGTACCCGCCATTCGCCGCATCCGTGACGTAGATCCGGGGCGGCGTGGCACCCAGCACCACATACGAAGGGTTATGGTGGAAACCCCCCCTCGGGCCGGTCCGTATCCCCCCCACGGACCGGCCCGTTTTTTGTTGTCCGGCGCTGCGCACGCTGCGAGGACGCATCGAGTCAGCTGCGCCCGGCCCAGATGTTGGTGCCCTCGGTGTCCACGGCGAAGGCGTCGATCTCCGTCAACTCCTCGGCACTCAGCGGCGGGGCGGCCAGGGCCGCGACGTTCTCCTCGAGCTGCCGCACGCTGGACGCTCCGATCAGGGCCGACGTCATACGCGCGTCCCGCAGCACCCAGCTCAGCGCCAGCTGCGCGAGCGACTGGCCGCGCCGGGCGGCGATGTCGTTCAGCCCCTTCAGCCGGCGCACGACCTCGTCCGACAGCAGATTCGGGTCCAGGGACTTGCCCTGGGTGGCCCGCGAGCCCTCCGGGATGCCCTTGAGGTACTTGCCGGTGAGCAGTCCCTGGGCGAGCGGGACGAAGGAGATGCAGCCCATGCCGGCCGCCTCGAGGACGTCGAGCAGCCCGTCGTCCTCGATCCAGCGGTTGATCATGGAGTACGACGGCTGGTGGATGAGCGCGGGCACGCCCATCTCCTTCAGCAGCCGGGCCGCCTCGGCCGTCTGCTCCGCGTTGTAGGACGAGACACCCACGTACAGCGCCTTGCCCTGCTGCACGGCGGAGGCCAGCGCGCCCATCGTCTCCTCGAGCGGAGTGTCCGGGTCGAAGCGGTGGGAGTAGAAGATGTCGACGTAATCGACGCCCATGCGCCGCAGGGAGGCGTCGAGCGAGGACGTCAGATACTTGCGCGACCCCCACTCGCCGTACGGCCCGGCGTGCATCAGATAACCCGCTTTGGTCGAAATGACCAATTCATCACGGTATGCCGAAAAGTCCTGCGCAAAGATCTTGCCGAAGTTGAGCTCGGCGGACCCGGGCGGCGGCCCGTAGTTGTTCGCCAGGTCGAAGTGCGTGACACCCAGATCGAAGGCGCGGCGCAGGATGGCGCGCTGCGAGTCGAGCGAGCGGTCGTCGCCGAAGTTGTGCCAGAGGCCGAGGGAAATGGCGGGGAGTTTGAGGCCGGAGTGGCCGGAGCGGCGGTACTCCATGGACTCGTAGCGGTCCGCGGAAGCGAGGTAGGGGGAGGAATCAGTCACGTATCTCTGCTTATCACGGACTTGTGACAGACCGGGTTGGGTGGCCGTGGCCCCTGCGCAGTACTGTGGCGGCTCCAGGGGATTGCCGCACGGCGGGGGCCGAGGCCGGGCTGCGCTCGCCCGGGGCACGGCATCCGACGGCGGCCGCGCCGCGGGACTGGCCCCGGTGCAGGGCGGATGGGCCCGACGGAACCGAGAGGTGGACTCTGTGAACTTGCGCGACCTGGTGTACGGGCTCTACGCGCGCCGGGTGGAGGGCCGACTCGACCACGCCCAGGTGCCCAAGCACATCGGAGTCATCCTCGACGGCAACCGTCGCTGGGCGAAGGCGTCGGGCGGCACCGCGGAGCAGGGTCACAAGGCCGGCGCCAGCAAGATCCAGGAGCTGCTCGGCTGGTGCGCCGAGACCGATGTCGAGGTCGTCACCCTCTGGCTGCTGTCCACGGACAACCTGGACCGCCCGGAGAAGGAGCTCGTCCCGCTTCTCGGCATCATCGAGAACGCGGTCCGCGACCTCGCCGCCGACGGCCGCTGGCGCGTCCACCACGTCGGCACGCTGGACCTGCTGCCCTCCCGCACCCAGTCCGTACTGAAAGAGGCCGAACAGGCGACCGTCGGCATCGACGGAATACTCGTCAATGTGGCCGTCGGCTACGGCGGCCGGCAGGAGATCGCGGACGCCGTGCGCTCCCTTCTTCTGGAGCACGCCGACAAGGGCACCAGCTTCGAAGAGCTCGCCGAGATCGTCGACGTCGAGCACATCTCCGAGCACCTCTACACCCGTGGCCAGCCCGACCCCGATCTGGTCATCCGCACCAGCGGTGAGCAGCGGCTGTCCGGCTTCATGCTCTGGCAGAGCGCCCATTCGGAGTACTACTTCTGCGAAGTCTTCTGGCCGGCTTTCCGCAAGGTGGACTTCCTGCGTGCCCTGCGTGACTACGCCGCGCGCCACCGCCGCTACGGCAACTGAGACGCCCCCGCCGCCGCCGCCACCAGAGCCGATCACCCTCTGTTCACCAAGGCGTCGTCATATGCCATGGCATGGCAGCGCATGTTCGAGGGAATACCCCTTGCAGGTCGACGTCCGATCCACGAACGTCGTATCTCAGTGAGCGGCCAGGACCGCTCACCCGGGAGGCCCTTTGCACACGAAGGCACGCACCCCCAGTGCGGACCATGCGGAGGGCCGGCGCTCGGCCCGCGCATCGTGGCCCGAGCCCGGCCCAGTCGCCCGCGACGCCGTCGCAGCCCGACCTCGTCCGAGGGGGTACGTCCTTCCGTGGTGAACAGCACAAAGCGCCGCATGCCCGACAGGCGCACTTACGTTCTCGACACCAGCGTCCTGCTGGCCGACCCGAACGCCATGACCCGCTTCGACGAGCACGAGGTCGTGCTCCCGATCGTGGTCATCACGGAGCTGGAGGCAAAGAGGCACCATCCGGAGCTCGGCTACTTCGCCCGTCAGGCCCTGCGCCTGCTGGACGACTTCCGTATCCGGTTCGGCCGTCTCGACGCCCCCATCCCTCTCGGCGACCTCGGCGGTTCGCTCCGTGTCGAGCTCAACCACTCCGATCCCGGCGTCCTTCCGGCCGGCTTCCGATTGGGGGACAACGACTCACGGATCCTGGCAGTCGCGCGAAACCTGCAGGCCGAGGGGTACGACGTCACGGTCGTCTCCAAGGACCTGCCGCTCCGTATCAAGGCCTCGTCCGTCGGCCTGCTGGCCGAGGAGTACCGGGCAGAGCTCGCCATCACCGACTCCGGCTGGACCGGCATGGCGGAACTGCCTCTCTCGGCCGAACAGGTGGATCTGCTCTACGGCGAGGACACGCTGTACGTCCCCGAAGCGGCGGACATGCCCGTCCACACGGGTCTGGTCCTGCAGTCCGAGCGCGGCAAGGCGCTCGGCAGGGTCACGCCCGAGGGCAATGTCCGGCTGGTGCGCGGCGACCGGGAGGCCTTCGGCATCCACGGCCGCAGCGCGGAGCAGCGCATCGCGCTGGATCTGCTCCTCGACCCGGACGTCGGCATCGTCTCGCTCGGCGGGCGGGCCGGCACCGGAAAGTCGGCGCTCGCGCTGTGCGCGGGCCTCGAGGCGGTGCTGGAGCGCAGGCAGCACCAGAAGGTGATGGTCTTCCGGCCGCTGTACGCGGTCGGCGGGCAGGAGCTCGGCTATCTGCCCGGCACCGAGGCCGAGAAGATGAGCCCCTGGGCGCAGGCCGTCTTCGACACGCTCTCGGCCGTGGCGGGCCGTGAAGTGATCGAAGAGGTACTGGGACGCGGCATGCTGGAGGTCCTGCCGCTCACCCATATCCGAGGCCGCTCGCTGCACGACGCGTTCGTCATCGTCGACGAGGCGCAGTCCCTGGAACGGAACGTCCTGTTGACGGTTCTGTCCCGAATCGGGGCTGATTCCCGGGTTGTTCTCACGCATGACGTGGCACAACGGGACAATCTGCGCGTCGGACGGTACGACGGAGTCGTCGCCGTGGTCGAGAAGTTGAAGGGCCACCCGCTCTTCGCGCATGTCACCCTGACCCGCTCCGAGCGTTCGCAGATCGCCGCGCTCGTGACCGAAATGCTGGAGGACGGCCACATCTAGCACGTAATACGGCAGTTGGCGCCGCCCGGCAGACGCAAGAGCCTAGCCGGGCGGCGCTGTGCTGTGCGGGGGTTTCCGAAAAACCCCTGGGCGAAACAAGGTGTGAGCTTTCACACGCAACGAAGAATTGCCTTGCGGCGTCCGCTTCCGGCAGAGTCTTGCTTCCGTCAGGCCCCGCATACGACACACCAGCACCACCCGTGGTGCACCGCAACACACAACTCAAGACCCGCCGTCGTGTGCCGCCCGGAGCTTCATCGGTTCTCCCGCAAGGGAATTGACCACGGGCCCGCGCCTCCTAGTGACCCAATGCAGTGGGAGGCCAGCGCCAGGGGCACGATTCGCTCGCGAGGTCACTCATGCGCGCGATGCTGGAAGGAAACCGTGTGAGCCGGATCTCGGTCCGGGGATTCGCAGTGGCGTCAGCCACCGCGGTCACCACCGTCGGAGCCGTAGTGGGCGTTGCCTCGGGCAACACCCAGCCTGCGGGCGACAATTTCGAGGCGACCGCAGGCGACGCGACTCTCCTCGCAGACATACCCATGGGCCAGCAGGCTCAGGTCCAGGTCTCGTCCCTGGCGGAGCAGGCAGATGCCCAGGCCGCCGCCGCCGACGCGGCCGCCAAGAAGTCTGCCGAGGAATCCGCACGCCTCGAGGCAGCGAAGGCAGCCAAGGCGAAGAAGGAAGCCGCTGAGGAGAAGGCGGAGCGCGAGGCCGAGGCGAAGGCGGAGCGCGCCAGCCGCGACTCCGTGCGCGACGCGTCGAGCTTCTCCGCGAAGGGCTCCTACAGCGTCGCCGAGGTCCAGGCGATCGCCCGGCAGATGATCCCTGCCGATCAGTTCCAGTGCTTCAGCAACATCGTGGACCACGAGTCCAGCTGGAACTACCGGGCGCAGAACGCCTCCTCCGGTGCCTACGGACTCGTCCAGGCTCTGCCCGGCTCGAAGATGTCCTCGGCCGGCGCCGACTGGCAGACGAACCCGGCGACCCAGATCAAGTGGGGTCTGAACTACATGAACAGCCGCTACGACAGCCCCTGCGGCGCGTGGTCGTTCTGGCAGGCCAACCACTGGTACTAGGCCGGCGCTCAACTTTCCGGAGCCCCTCACCGTCCTACGGTGAGGGGCTCCGTGCGTGTGCCGGTGTACCGTCGTCGGTCGGAAGGCTTCGGGGGAGCAGTGGGGGGAAGAAGAAGGATCATGTCGAGACTGCCAGGCTGGATCGCCGGACTCGGCGCCGGGATAACCCGCGTGTCCGAGCGCCTGGACCAACAGCGCAAGGAAGCCGCCGCCGACGTTCTCGGCGACGACGATCTCGTCCCCCCGGCGGCCCCTCCGGAGCTGGTCCCGCCGCCGCCCGCGTACGCGCCCACCGTCGTCGCCAGGCCCGAGCCGGTCGCTGCCATCCCCTGGGGCATGCGCGTCGCGGCCGAGGCGGGCTGGCGGCTGCTCGTACTGGCGGGCACCCTGTGGGTGTTGATGCGCATCATCAGCGCCGTCCAACTGGTCGTGCTGGCCTTCGTGTCGGCGCTGCTCGTCACGGCGATGCTCCAGCCCACGGTCGCCCGGCTGCGCAGGCTGGGACTGCCGCGGGGGCTCGCGACGGCGGTCACCGCGATCGCGGGCTTCGTCATCATGGGGCTGGTCGGCTGGTTCGTGGTGTGGCAGGTCATGGACAACCTCGACAACCTCTCCGACCGGGTCAGGGACGGCATCGAGGAGCTCAAACGCTGGCTGCTGGACAGCCCGTTCCATGTCACCGAGAGCCAGATCAACGACATAGCGAAGAACCTCAGCGACACCATCGGGACCAACACCGAGGAGATCACGTCCGCCGGTCTGCAGGGCGTGACCGTGATGGTCGAGGTGCTCACCGGCATCCTGCTGGCGATGTTCTCCACGCTCTTCCTGCTCTACGACGGCAAGCGCATCTGGCAGTGGGTCCTCAGGCTCGTCCCGGCGCAGGCCCGTGAAGGCGTCGCGGGCGCGGGGCCACGCGCCTGGCGCACCCTGACCGCGTATGTGCGGGGCACCGTGATCGTCGCCCTGATCGACGCGATCTTCATCGGTCTCGGCATCTACTTCCTCGACGTCCCGATGGCTGTGCCGCTCGCCGTCTTCATCTTCCTGTTCGCCTTCATCCCGCTCGTCGGCGCGGTCATTTCCGGTGCCCTGGCGGTGGTCGTCGCGCTGGTCACCCAGGGCGTGTTCACCGCCCTGATGGTGCTGCTCGTGGTGCTCGCCGTCCAGCAGATCGAAGGCCATGTGCTCCAGCCCTTCATCCTGGGGCGCGCGGTGCGGGTGCACCCGCTCGCTGTCGTCCTCTCGGTCGCGGCCGGCGGCCTGATCGCCGGCATCGGCGGCGCGGTGGTCGCGGTGCCGCTGGTGGCCGTGACGAACACGGTCGTCGGGTATCTGCGGGCGTACAGCAAGGAACAGTCCCTGCGCAACGCGCTTCCTCCGCACGGCGAAACGGCGGCAGAGGAGTCCCCGGCCACCGTTCCCGCGGCGGCCGACACGGTGCCCGATCAGACCCCCGTCGCACCGCGGCCCGCCGAGGGCTGACCCCGCTCAACGGGAAAGGCCCCTGGCGACCGAAGTCGCCAGGGGCCTTTCCTGTAATGCCGTAGGTGCGTCAGCCGGCCAGCACGGCCTCGGCGTCCAGCGTCGTGCCGACGGCCTGGATCACCGAGGCGATCTTGAAGGCCTCCTGGATCGTCTCGCGGTCCACGCCGGCCTTGCGGAGCACCTGCTCGTGCGAGTCCAGGCACTGGCCGCAGCCGTTGATCGCGGAGACGGCGAGCGACCACAGCTCGAAGTCCACCTTCTCCACGCCCGGGTTGCCGATGACGTTCATCCGCAGGCCCGCGCGCAGCGTGCCGTACTCCGGGTCCGACAGCAGGTGCCGGGTCCGGTAGAAGACGTTGTTCATCGCCATGACGGCGGCGGCGGACTTGGCGGCCGTGTACGCCTCGGCGGACAGGTTGGCCTTCGCCTCCGGCTCCAGCTCGCGCAGCACCTGCGGCGAGCGCGAGGCGATCGCGCAGGCCAGCACGGTGCCCCACAGCTGCTGCTGCGGAAGCTCGCTGTTGCCGATCACCGAACCGAGGTTCAGCTTGAGGTCCTTGGCGTAGTCCGGCAGAGCGGACTTCAGCTCATCGAGGGCCATGCTCACTCACCGGCCAGCAGCTTGACCGGGTCCAGGGTCTCTTCGCCGGACTTCCAGTTGCACGGGCACAGCTCGTCGGTCTGCAGCGCGTCGAGCACCCGCAGGACCTCCTTGGGGTTACGGCCGACGGAGCCGGCGGTCACCATGGTGAACTGGATCTCGTTGTTCGGGTCGACGATGAAGACGGCGCGCTGCGCGAAGCCGTCCTCGCCCTCGATGCCGAGGTCGCGCATCAGCTCGTGCCGGGAGTCGGCCAGCATCGGGAAGGGCAGGTCACGCAGGTCGTCGTGGTCCTTGCGCCAGGCGTGGTGGACGAACTCGGAGTCGCCGGAGAAGCCGAGGATCTGGGCGTCGCGGTCGGCGAACTCCTCGTTCAGCTTGCCGAACGCGGCGATCTCGGTGGGGCAGACGAAGGTGAAGTCCTTGGGCCACGCGAAGACGACCCGCCACTTGCCCTCGTAGGACTTGTGGTTGATCACCTCGAACTCCTTGCCGCTCTCCAGCGAGACGCAGGCGGTCAGTTCGTAGGTGGGGAACTGGTCACCAACAGTGAGCACGCGCTCTCCTTGCGATATGGAATTCCCTCGTGGGGTCTTCCAGGGGTTGGACGGATCTTGATCCTGGCACAGAGTGCATTGATCAAAGAAATAGCTAGACTCGGTCGTCGCGATCGGAGGGAGTTATCAGTGGGTGGGGCGAACAAGGGCAAACAGCCGAGCCTGGCACAGCTGCGCGCCTTCGCCGCCGTGGCCGAGTATCTGCACTTCCGGGACGCGGCGGCAGCAATCGGGATGAGTCAGCCGGCACTCTCCGGAGCCGTCTCCGCGCTGGAGGAGGCACTGGGTGTCCAGTTGGTGGAGCGTACGACCCGCAAGGTGCTGCTGTCCCCGGCCGGCGAGCGGCTCGCGGCGCGGGCCAAGGCCGTGCTGGAGTCGGTCGGTGAGTTCATGGAGGAGGCGGAGGCGGTGCAGGCGCCCTTCACCGGCGTCCTCCGGCTCGGTGTGATCCCCACCGTCGCGCCGTATCTGCTGCCGAACGTCCTGCGGCTGGTGCACGGCACCTACCCGGACCTGGATCTGCAGGTCCACGAGGAGCAGACGTCCTCGTTGCTCGACGGACTGACCGCCGGGCGGCTCGACCTGCTGCTGCTCGCCGTCCCTCTCGGCGTACCCGGCATCACCGAACTCCCCCTGTTCGACGAGGACTTCGTGCTGGTCACCCCCGAGGACCACTGGCTGGGCGGTCGCCAGGACATCCCCCGCGAGGCACTGCGCGAGCTGCCGCTGCTGCTGCTCGACGAGGGCCACTGCCTGCGGGACCAGGCGCTCGACATCTGCCGGGAGGCCGGCCGCACCGACGGCACACCCGTCACCACGACCGCGGCGGGCCTGTCCACACTGGTGCAGCTGGTCGCGGGCGGCCTCGGGGTGACGCTGCTGCCGCGGACCGCCGTGGAGGTGGAGACCGGCCGCGGTGGCCTGGGGACCGGCTGGTTCGCGGACCCCGCCCCGGCCCGCCGCATCGCCCTGGCGATGCGCGCGGGGGCGGCACGCCAGGGCGAGTTCGAGGAGTTCGCACAGGCTCTGCGGGACGCGATGCGCCCGCTGCCGGTACGGGTGCTGGGCTGACGGCGGGGTGCGGGTGCGCCGGCCGACGGCCGTGGCGGGTCCGTCGCCGAGCGGGAACCCGCCGAGCCCATGGCGACCGCCCTGGCCCGGACGGCCACGCCGACGCGCCGGCCGACCCGGTCGGCGCCGCCGGAACGCCGGAGAGCCGGCACCGCGTCGTCCACCGGCGGGCCGCGCGGGTGCCGGGCCGGCAGTCCCCCGTGGCCGGCCGTTACCCGCTACTCCGTACGCAGGCCGTCCGGGCGCATCATGCGCCACATCGGCGGCAGGCTCAGCAGCGTCACCACCGCGATCAGCGCGGCGCCGACCCCGGTGACCGGCAGGAACGCCCACCAGTCCGCGACCTGCTTGTCGACCAGTTTCAGCAGGACGAGCCCCAGTCCGATTCCGCCGCCGACGGCCAGGGCGAGGCCCAGCACGATGGGCACGGCCGTCTGCCAGAGCACCGACCAGCTGAGGGTCGCGCGCCGGGTGCCGAACGCCACCAGCACGGACAGCAGCCGCTTGCGGTCGCGCAGTTGCTCCAGCGTGGAGACGAGCATGGATGCGGCGATCAGCAGCATCGTGCCGGTCGCCCCGACGAACAGACCGGTGCGGATGCTGGAGAACTGGTTGTCCCGCTCGGTGTCCTGCAGTGTGGAGACCCGCGTCAGCGGGTCGACGGCCGCCGCGGTGTTTCTGGCGTACTCGGCCGCGTCGGGCACCCTGGGGTTGAGCCGGATCATGGCCCTGGCCTCGGCGTCGCTCAGCTTCGACACATCGATGGCGGACGTAGTCGCCATGATGCCGAAGGACTTGCGACCCATCGGATCGGTACGTGAGTCGACCGTCCTGGCGGAGGCGGGGATGCGCCACAGCACGGGCTCGGGCCGCACCGGCCTGCCCGTCGGGCCGAACCTCTCCCCGCGCAGATTCACCTGGGCCCCGGGCCGCGCGACCTTGGCGAGGTAGTCGTCCGGAGGGCCCTCGCCGCCGTGCGTACGGGCGATGAAGACGTCACCGTCCTTGCACGACGGGAGACTGGCCAGCTCGCGCAGCGAGGGGCAGTCGGCGACGGTGAGCGAGGTGCTCGGGGTGAAGCTCTCGCCCGCGCGCAGCGCGCCTGGACGTTCGACGGAGGTCTCGGTGAGCCCGGTCACGCCGGAGACGCCCTTGGTCGCGGTGTACTTCGCGATCACCTCGCGTGCGACGAAGCCGTCCCGTACGTCCGCGCGGGTCTCGAGCTGGGCACGGGCCGAGTCCATGCCGGTCACCTTCATGAAGTCGCCCTGCACCGCGCCGAAGAGCATCTGCAGCGCGATCGCGCCGGCCGCCGCGACCACGATGCCGCTGACCGCGCGGGACGCCGTTCCGCTGCTCAGCTGGAGCCGTCGGACCGCCAGTTGCCACGGCACCGGGCCGCCGTGCAGCCGCGCGACGACCGCTTCCATCAGCCAGGGCAGCAGCGCGGTCACCCCGACCAGGACCAGCAGGGCGCCGAAGGCGATCTGGTAGGTGGCGATCTCGGTGTCACCCAGGCCGACCCGGCCCGCCTGGGGCAGCAGCAGCGCCACACCCGCGGCCGGCAGCACCAGCCGCCACCACAGCCGTCGGGGGCGCGGAGTGGCGTTCCGTACGACTCCGAGCGGTTCGATCGACACCCCGCGCAGGGTGAAGAGGGTGACGCCGATCGCGGACGCCGGCACGGCGAGGGCGATCAGCGTGGTGAGTACGGGACTCGGCACGATGTCGGAGGGGAAGGCGTTGACGTCCCAGATCGTCACCGTGCCGGCGAACTCCCGCATCAGCGCGAAGAATCCGGCGCCCACGGCAAGCCCGATCAGTGAGCCGCACAGCGACTCGCCGGCCGCGATGCGCCGGGTCATCGCCTGGTCGGAGCCGACCAGACGCAGCGCGGCCAGCCGGCGGTCGCGCTGCTCGCCGCCGAAGCGGACGGCGGTGGCGATGAACACGGCGACCGGCAGGAGCAGGGCCACGCAGGCCATCACGATGAGGAGCAGGAGCACCGCGTTCAGCGGTTCCTCCTTCTCGCGGCCGCCGAACCGGTCCGCTCGCCCGTCGACCGCTGTGCCCAGCGAGGTGGGGCTGACGGCGTAGTAGGTGCGCTCCTCCGGGCCGACCAGGCCCGCGTCGCCGATGGTCGCGGTGATCCGGTACGGCAGCCGGTCCTTGAGCAGCGCACCCTCCGTTGAGCCGAGCAGCTCGGCGAGCGCCGGGGAGACGGCCATCTCGCCGGGCCCCGGCATCTCCGACAGACCCGCAGGAGCTGCGGGGTCGCTGCCGTCCGGACGCAGTACGGCACCTGAGACGGTGTCACCGCGGTACATGGTGCCGGTCAGCGCGTACTGGAACGAGCGGGCGGAGGGCTCGGCGTCCTGGAAGCCGAGCGCACGGGCCGCCACCCGGTCGTCGCGGTGCTGCAGGAGGGCCGGTACGGACGCGGCGAAGAGCAGAAGTGCGACGCCGAGTCCGACACCGACAGCGGTGAGTGCGGTACGGGTCCAGCCGCGCGGACCGCCGGTGACGGCGAACCGGATGCCCAGCATCAGGTCACGTATCCAGGCGGCGCCCCGCTTCACACCGCACCGGCCATGTCACGGACCGTGCCGTCGCGGACGATGACCTCGCGGTCGGAGTACGCGGCGACCCGCGCCTCGTGGGTCACCAGGACGACCGCGGCGTTGGTCTCGCGGGCCGCGTCGGTGAGCAGCTGCATCACACGCTCACCGTTGAGCGAGTCGAGAGCGCCTGTCGGCTCGTCGGCGAAGAGGACCCGCGGCGAGGTGACGAGGGCGCGGGCCACCGCGATGCGCTGGCCCTGTCCGCCGGAGACCTCACCGGGGCGCTTGCGGCCGGCGTCGGCGACCTCGAGGCGCTCCATCCACTCCATGGCCGTGCGCTCGGCGGCCTTGCGCTTCACGCCGGTGAGCCGGAGCGGCAGAGCCACGTTCTCCGTACAGCTCAACTCCGGTACGAGCTGGCCGAACTGGAACACGAACCCGAACTCGGTACGCCGCAGGGCGCTCCGCTCCGCGTCCGACATCGCGGTGAGATCGCGGCCGCTGTAGCGGATCGCGCCCGCGTCCGGGCGGACGATCCCGGCCAGGCAGTGCAGCAGGGTCGACTTGCCGGAGCCGGACGGGCCCATGACGGCGACGACCTCGCCGGGATGGATGGAGAACGAGGCGCCGTCGAGGGCGGGGGTGGTGCCGTACGCCTTGTGCAGACCGTCGGCGACGAGGAGGGAGCCGGCCGGGGTCATGCGCCGACCTCCTTCGCGAGCTGGCCGAGCCGGGCCGCCGTGAGTTCGAGCCACCGCAGGTCGGCCTCGAGGTGGAACAGGGCGTGGTCGCAGATGAGCTGGTCGGCGAGATCGCCGCGGCGCTTGCGGTCGGTGAGGATGCGCATCAGCCGCAGATGCTCGGCCCGCTGTGTGTCCAGCAGATCTGCGGCGCTGCGCCCGGTGAGCAGGGCGAGGACGACCTTGGTGTAGAGGGTCGACTGGAGATACGGCTCGGGTTTCTCCGGCTGGGCGAGCCACTGCGAGACGTCGGTGATCCCGGCGTCGGTGATGGCGTACCGCTTCCGCTCGGGCCCTCCGCCGGCCTCTATCCCGTCGACCTCGACGAGCCCGTTCTTCAGGAGCCGGGACATGGTCGAGTAGACCTGCCCGTAGTGCAGAGGCCGGTCATGGCCGAACTTTTCGTCGAAGGCGCGCTTGAGGTCGTAGCCGTGGCGCGGGCCGGACTCGAGGAGCCCGAGGAGGGTGTGACCGATGGACATGCCGAGCACTGTACACGGCGTGTATACCTACCGTGTATACCTCCCTCAGGGCGCCTCCGGCGGATTCGGCGGGCGGCCCCGCTTCGGGATGGGGCGCACCCCGCCGGGCAGTCGGCCCGACTCTGCGAGCGCCCTGCGCAGCAGGAACTCGATCTGCGCGTTCGCGCTGCGCAGCTCGTCCCCCGCCCACCGCGCCAGCGCCTCGTACACCGCCGGGTCCAGCCGCAGCAGCACCTGTTTGCGTTCGGGCTGCGGTGTCACTGGTAGAGGGTGCCCGTGTTCACGACCGGCTGGGCCGCGCGGTCACCGCACAGGACGACCAGCAGGTTCGACACCATCGCCGCCTTGCGCTCCTGGTCCAGCTGCACGATGTCCTGCTCCGTGAGGCGGGTCAGTGCCGCCTCGACCATCCCCACAGCGCCGTCGACGATCTGCCGCCTGGCGGCGACCACCGCGCCCGCCTGCTGCCGCTGCAGCATCGCGGAGGCGATCTCCGGGGCGTACGCGAGATGCGTGAAGCGGGACTCGATGATGTGGACCCCAGCCGCCTCGACCCGTGCGTGCAGCTCCACCGCCAGCTTCTCGGTGATCTCCTCCGCGTTGCCCCGCAGGGAGAGGCCGTCCTCCTCGTGCGCGTCGTACGGGTACTCGATCGCGATGTGCCGCACCGCCGCCTCGGTCTGGGTGGAGACGAACTCCAGGAAGTCGTCCACCTCGAACGTCGCCTGGGCGGTGTCCTCCACCTTCCACACCACCACCGCGGCGAGCTCGATCGGGTTGCCGTAGGCGTCGTTGACCTTCAGCACCGCGGTCTCGTGGTTCCGCACCCTCGTCGAGATCTTGGAGCGGGAGGTGAGCGGGTTGACCCAACGCAGCCCGTCCGTGCGGATGGTGCCCCGGTAGCGCCCGAACAGCTGGACCACCCGCGCCTCGCCGGGCGCGACCATGTTCAGCCCGCACATCGCGAAGAACGCCGCGATCGCTGTCAGAACCCCGGCCGTGATGAGCGCCACCTTCGCGCCGGTTGAGCCGACCGCGGCCCCGACGACGACGAGCACCACGCCGCCCACCAGGCCGAGCAGACCCAGCAGCAGGGCGAGACCTCCGCCGATGCTGTGAGCAGGGAATTCACGGACCTGGGGCGTCGGCATCTGAGGGATGTCGTCCGTCGTGGACGCTATGGCAGCGGGCATGTTCTCTCCCCGTGGGACGAATCGGCCGCCCGTCTCCGGGCGACGCCGATCAGCTAGCAAAGTGTTATCACTTTAACTGTCGCAGCAACCCTGTGCACCTCTCGTGAGTCGGTTCCTTGAGAAGGGGTGCTGATTGTCACGTCCGGAAAAGCCCGGATCGGTAGCTCTATGTGTGTACGACCGGTGTTAGCTTTCTGAGCTGCTTCCGGTCGGAATCCGGCAAGCACCACCCAGCCACAGGCGACACGGACACCGACCGAAGAGCGGAGCGGACGAGCGATGGGCCGAGCGGAAGCGCGAGAGGCCCGGCAGCGCGGAGCGCGCCGGGCGAGAAAAGCCAAGCCCACGGGCATACGGCGCTTCTTCACCTGGAGGAAGCTGCTGGGCACGTTCTTCGGCCTCTGCCTGCTCGCCATGGGCGCGTTCTTCGTGATCTATCTGCTGGTCCCGGTGCCGTCGGCCAACGCCCAGGCCGAGATGCAGAGCAACGTCTACAAGTACAGCGACGGCAAGATCCTCACCCGCACCGGCAAGGTCAACCGCGAGATCGTCGGACTGGAGAGAATCCCCGAGCCGGTCCAGCACACCTTTGTCGCGGCGGAGAACAAGACCTTCTACAAGGACTCCGGTATCGACTTCAAGGGCACCACGCGTGGCCTGATGAACACCGTCACCGGCAAGGGCAAGCAGGGTGGTTCGACGATCACCCAGCAGTACGTCAAGAACTACTACCTGAACCAGGATCAGACGGTCACCCGCAAGCTCAAGGAGCTGGTGATCTCGCTCAAGGTGGACCAGAAGAAGAGCAAGAAGGAGATCCTGGCCGGGTACATCAACACCAGCTACTACGGCCGCAACGCCTACGGCATCCAGGCCGCCGCCCAGGCGTACTACCGCGTCGACGCCGACAAGCTGACCGTCGCCCAGGGCGCGTACCTCGCGGCTCTGCTCCAGGCCCCGAGTCAGTACGACTGGGCCGTCGCGTCCGCCACCGGCAAGAAGCTGGTCAAGGAGCGCTGGAACTACGTCCTGGACAACATGGTCGAGGAGAACTGGCTGGACCGCTCGACCCGTGAGGGTCTGAAGTTCCCCGAGCCGAAGGCACCCAGGGCCGCGCCGGGCATGGAGGGCCAGACCGGCTATCTCGTCGAGGCGGCCAAGGCCGAGCTGATGCGACAGGACATCAGCGAGGAGGAGATCACCGCCGGCGGCTGGACGATCACCCTCAACATCGACAGCAAGCGGCAGAAGGCGCTGGAGAAGGCCGTCCGCAGTCAGCTCGAGGCCAAGCTCGACCGCAAGGGCGACAAGGCCGACGCCACCGTGCAGGCCGGCGCGACCTCCGTCGATCCCAAGACCGGCCGGGTGGTGGCGCTCTACGGCGGCGTCGGCGCCACCGAGCACTGGCTGTCCAACGCCACCCGGCGCGACTACCAGCCCGCCTCGACCTTCAAGCCCGTCGTCCTCGCCTCGGCCCTGGAGAACGGGTCCGTGACCCAGGACGGTCAGAAGATCGGCCTGAAGACCAGGTACGACGGCACCAGCAAGCGTCCGGTCAAGGGAAGCGACGTCCCGTTCGCACCGGAGAACGAGGACGACGTCGACTACGGCCCGGTCACCGTCCAGAAGGCGACCAACAGCTCGATCAACTCCGTGTTCGCGCAGATGATCGTGGATGTCGGCCCGGACAAGGCGAAGAAGACCGCCCTCGACATGGGCATGCACGACGGCCAGGGCTGGCCCGAGCAGCCCGCCATGTCACTCGGCACCATGGGCGCCTCCACCTGGGACATGGCCTCCGTGTACGCGACGCTCGACAGTCACGGCAAGAAGATCACGCCGACGATCGTGAAGTCCGCCGAGAGGCAGGGCCGCAAGGCCGAGCTCGAGGACGCGGTCGGCGAGGAAGTGCTCAGCCGTGAGTCGGCCGACACCGTGACCGCGGCCATGCAGGGCGTGGTGAAGAGCGGTTCGGGCGTGAACGCGGCCGGTGACTACCAGGCGGCGGGCAAGACCGGTACCTCGGAGAACAACCGCTCGGCGTGGTTCGTGGGCTACACCCCCGAACTCGTCACCGCTGTCGGCCTGTTCGGCGAGAAGGCCGACGGCACCGGCCAGGTCACCCTGACCAACACCGTCAACGAGGGCCGCGCCAACGGTGGTGGTGTCCCGGCCAAGATCTGGAAGCAGTACACCACCGGCGCGCTCGGCGGCGGTTCGGACGAACAGTTCGACCTGGAGATCGACGAGTCGGCGACGGCCGCTCCGGATCCCACGCCGACGAAGGACCCCACTCCCACCCCGACCGAGTCGGAGACGGAGGAGCCGGACGACACCCCGACTCCGACCCCGACAAAGTCGGAGACGAAGCCGCCGACCGACGACCCGACGACGACGCCGCCGGTCACCCCCTCGGGCCCGCCGAGCTTCACCCCGCCGCCGGACCCCGGCGACGGTGATCCGGGGGATCCCGGCACCCAGGACAATCTCCTCAGACCCTGACCTCATGACGGTGCCCGCGGTACCCGGCCATCGGGTCCGCGGGCACGGTCGTGAGAACGGTCAGCCGCCGTTCACCTGGTGAGCGATACGGTCGCCGAGGTTCTTGTCGACGTTGCGCCAGTACTGCAGCGCCCGCTGCAGCACGGGTGGCGTCACACCGTCGAGGAGATGACCGCTGACGTTCGACGCGAGCCGCTCACGGGCGGCGTCGTCGAGCACCTCGCGGACCTGGGTGCCGGCCTGGCCCCAGTCGTCGTCCTCCCGGTGGCGCTTGGTCGCCTCCCGCACCAGCTCGCCCGCCGTCTCCCAGCCGGCCGGGTCGCCGAAGCGCCCGAAGTCGGCCGCCGGACCGCCGTACGAGTTCGGTGCGTACGGCAGCGACGCGTTCGACGGGACGTACCGCATGGGGCCGTCCTTGGCGTACGAGTTCACCGGGGCGTGCGGCCGGTTGGGCGGCAGCTGCGCGTAGTTCGGACCGATCCGGTACCGGTGCGTGTCCGGGTACGAGAACAGCCGGCCGAGCAGCATCTTGTCCGGCGACGGGCCGATGCCCGGCACCATGTTGGACGGCTCGAACGCTGCCTGCTCGATGTGGATGAAGTAGTCCTCGGGGTTCTTGTTCAGCGTCATCCGCCCGACGTCGATCAAGGGGTAGTCGCCGTGCGGCCACACCTTGGTCAGGTCGAACGGATTGAAGCGGTAGTCCGCCGCGTCCTCGAAGGGCATGATCTGGACCTTGAGCGACCAGGACGGCGCATTGCCCGACTCGATCGACTCGTACAGGTCACGCCGGTGCTTGTCGGCGTCCTGCCCGGCCAGCTCGTCGGCCTCCGCCTGGGTGAGGTAGTCGATGCCCTGGTCGGTCTTGAAGTGGTACTTCACCCAGAACCGCTCGCCGCCGCCGTTGATCCACATGTAGGTGTGGGAGCTGTAGCCGTTCATGTGGCGGTATGTCTTCGGGATGCCGCGGTCGCCCATCAGCCACGTCACCTGGTGCGCGGACTCGGGGGAGAGGGTCCAGAAGTCCCACTGCATGTCGTTGTTGCGCAGCCCGGTGGCCGGGTGGCGCTTCTGGGAACGGATGAAGTCCTGGAACTTGATCGTGTCACGTACGAAGAAGACCGGCGTGTTGTTGCCGACCAGGTCGTAGTTGCCCTGCTCGGTGTAGAACTTCAGCGCGAAGCCGCGGGGGTCGCGCCAGGTGTCCGGGGAGCCCTGCTCACCGGCGACCGTCGAGAAGCGGGCCAGCATCTCGGTGCGCCTGCCCGGCTGGAAGAGATCGGCCTTGGTGAACTGGCTGACGTCATTGGTGACTTCGAAGAATCCGTACGCCCCCGACCCCTTGGCATGCACCACCCGTTCGGGCACCCGTTCGCGGTTGAACTGGGCCATCTTCTCGATGAGGTAGTGGTCCTGGAGCAGGATCGGGCCGTCGGGCCCCACGGTGAGCGAGTGCTCGTCGCTCTCCACCGGGATGCCGGCGTTGTTGGTCGTGTACGGAGCCTTTGGGGATGACTCGGTCACGAGCGTCCTCCCGTCGATAGAGGGATGTGGTCGCTTCGGCCGTGTGCCCCACTTAACTCCGCCGACGCTACGTCGGCAACCTTTGGACCAGGTCCAGCATTGGATTACGTGCGGGTGGGCAGCTCGAACCAGACGACCTTGCCGGTCGAGAGCCGCGTCGCTCCCCACCGCCTCGCCAGCCGGTTCACCAGGAACAGCCCGCGTCCGCCCTCGTCCGTGTCCCGGGCGCGGCGCTGCCGCGGGAGCTGCGGAGAATCGTCCCCGACCTCGCAGCGCAGTACGTCCGTACGGAGCAGCCGCAACGTCACCGGCCGCTCCGCGTACCGCACGGCATTGGTCACGACCTCGCTGACCAGCAGCTCCACCGAGTCGCTCAGCTCCTCCAGACCCCAGCGCGCCAGGGCGCGCCTGGCCAGGCGGCGGGCCCGGCTCGGCGCGGCGTCCTCCGGCTCCAGGAACCAGTAGGCGACATCGCTCGGCGCGATCCCGTCGAAGCGGGCCGCGAGCAGCGCGATGTCGTCGTCCCGGTCACCCGGGCCGAGCATGTCCAGCACGTCGTCGCAGAGCGCCTCCAGCGGCGGCGAATGGTCCGGACCGGTCAGCTGGGCGGTGGCGGCGAGGCGCTCCCGCAGCTGCTCGATGCCCGTCCACACGTCCCGCAGCCGGGACTCCACCAGGCCGTCGGTGTAGAGGAGCAGCGTGGCCCCGGCCGGGGCGTCCAGCTCCACGGCCTCGAAGTCCACCCCGCCGACGCCGATGGGCGCACCGGGCGGCACCCGCAGCACCTCGGCCCGCCCACCCAGGTGCAGCAGGATGGGCGGCGGATGGCCGGCGTTCGCGATGGTGATCCGGTGCGAGACCGGGTCGTACACCGCGTACATGCAGGTCGCCATGCGGTCGGTGCCGAGCCGCTGCGCCTGCTCGTCGAGGTGGTGCAGCACCTCCTGCGGCGGCAGATCGAGCCCGGCCAGGGTCTGCGCGGTGGTGCGCAGCTGGCCCATGATCGCGGCCGAGGTCATCGAGTGGCCCATGACGTCGCCGACGACGAGCGCCACGCGGCTGCCGGGCAGCGGGATCGCGTCGTACCAGTCACCGCCGACACGGGCGGTCTCGGCGGCCGGCAGGTAGCGCGAGGCGAGCCGGACGCCGGTCGGCTGGGGCAGCGAGTCGGGCAGCATCGTGCGCTGCAGCTCGTCGGCGATGTACGCCTCACGCCCGTACAGCACGGCCTTGTCGATGCCGAGCGCGGTGTGCGTCGCCAGCTGGGCCGCGACCAGCAGATCGTTGGGCTCGAAGGCGGGCCGGTCGGGCCGGCGCAGGAAGACGGCAGCACCGATCACCCGCCGGCGCCCGCGCAGCGGGGCGAGTATCGCGCGATGGCCGCCGGGCACCGTGCGGTCGGCGCCGAGCAGCTCGGGCAGGGCGGCTCGGGCTGCGGCGGAGTCGCCGAAGACGGGCCGCACGCCGCGCAGCACCTCGGACAACGCGCCGCCCGAACGCACCTCGCACAACTCCGCCGCCGGTGTGAGGTCGTTGTGCGGGTCGACGACGGGGACAGGGCCGGTGCTGCCCATGTCCGCGTCCTCTTCCGCTAAACGCAGCCTGTCGGTACGGCGCAGCCGCAGCACGAACGGCGAGACGGGGCGCTCGTCGCCGACCGGGAGCGGGTCACGCAGATAGACGAGGATCGCGTCGGAGAACGTCGGCACCGTCGCCCGGCACAGTCCGAGCACGATCTCGTCCAGGTCGATGCCGCGTGCGATCCGCCGGGTCGCGGCACCCACGAAACGCAGCCGGTCACCCTCGCGCCGGGCCGTTCCCGCCAGATCCTGCGGCGGGCCGCCCGGTGCGGGCACGGCCGAGGGACCGGTCGCCTCCGCCCGCGGCCGGGTGCGTTCGTGCGGCCGGGCAGCCAAAGGCTGCCGGCCTTCGTGGGAGGTGGGCTGCTCCGTCACGCGTGGGCTTCCGTCCGTCCGGGCCGGTTGTGCGATGCATTCGCCTCTAGAGGCGGTATACCCGCTCTGGGGGCGGCGTCGACAGGGTGGCAGGCATCCGGCACAGCTCCACCCCCTGGTAGTGACTCGAGATGACTTACGGTCAGGTCGGTTGCTGCGCTCAACAGTTGCGGAAGTGCGCAGCCTTGCGGACGACGATCCTACGTTTGCCCCCGGGGGGCGCATCAAGAGTCTCACGAGGTCGTATACGCCGGAGCGTGTTCCTGGACCAGAGTCAGTCACTCTTCGGGGGCAGGGGGGTGAGCTTGCCCAGTGTGCCAGGCAGGCGACTCTCGCTGAGGCAGCCCAGTTCCTTCGCGAGCTTGACGGCGACGGGGTGCATGAGGCGGACGATCAGTTCGGGGGCTTGGTCCTCGGTGCCGTTCCGTGCCAGCAGGAAGCTCATGGTGTTCAAGGTCAGTACGGTGTCCGCCGCCGCACCGGCACCCTGAGAGCAATGGAAGTTAAGCCAGCCGGATTTGTCGGAGGCACCCGCATACGGGAAACGAGCGGTCTTTCGTCCTGCGCCGGAAACATCGTAGGCCGACCAGTGGCCTTCGCTGGCCCAGAGCTGATCGCCCGGCTTCAGCTTCTCCCAGACTGCTGAGATCTGGAAGCTCCCATGGGTGCGGCTGTCCTTGGCCTGCCCGGCACACAGATACACGCGAGGGGCGGCGTTGCCCGGCGGCGGCGCTGTCTTCAGTGCGGCGGCGGCCGGGCCGACCGGGAGTGTGGCCTCGCCGCCGACGTTGTCGATTTCGCTGTACGTCCTGGAAGCGGTCAACTCCTCCAGCGCGGCGTCTGCGGCGGTGTCCAGCACGCCGCCACAGATCTGCGTTGCAGGCAGCGCCTTCGGCTGCGAGGGGGTCGGGGTGTTCTCCGGCTCTCCGGACGAGCCGGAGCAGCCACTGAGCACGAGCCCCACAGCGAGGGCCACGGCAGGAGACGAATGCCGGTAACGGCGCTTGACAAGAATCATCTGGATCGCTCGCTAGGACGTCGGGGTGGGCAACTGACCGATGTTCTGCTCGTTCCCGCTTCCTCGCGTGTAGCCGATGTGCTGGGCCTGCATCAGCGTCTCTCGGAGACGCTGATACTCGCTCGGGTCCCAGGCGGGCGAATTGTTCGCTCGCTCCAGGAGGGTGTACGCGGGCTGCCAGGACGCCGTGTTGCCCCGCTCGTACACGCTCTTCGCGTCCGTGTGGTACTTGCCTGCGTTGTCCCGGTGCTGGGACTCCCCGTATTTGTCCAGGTTCGACTCGATGAGTCCGCCGGTCACGCCCTCCGCCCCGTCGGCGAGGATCGGCACCACCGTCGCGGCGACTCCTGCTCCGGGAGAGGGCACCAGCGAGAACATACCCCCGGTCGCCAGGCCGGCGATCATCTTCTGGCGCTCGATGCGCTCGTCGACCGCCTTGTTGTACTTCTCGTCCTTGGCTGCGCCGTCGGCCTTGATCTCCTCGGCCCGGGAGTTGTCCAGGATCCCGTGAACCTCCGCGCCCGTGCGCAGTGCCGTCTCGGTGCTCGTGGCATTCAGGTCGCCGTCCGCCTCGATCGTCGGCGGGTACTTCTCCATCACCGAGGTGGTGTACGCCTGCTGGGCCGTGTTCAGGTCGGCGTAGGCGTCGGGATCCTGACCGAGCGTGCTCAGGAACGGTGTCAGGGAGTTGCTGTCGAAGTGTGCTCGCTCGTCGAGGTTCGCCCGCCCCGCATTGTCCATGGCGTACAGCGACTTGTCGGAGCCCCCGTTCATGCCCCAGTTGATGTCATCGATGTATGCCGCGCCGATCCGGCCCAGGCTGTCCCCGATACCCTCCTGCTTCGCCAGCAGCTCCGCCCCGCTCAGCCCCGTCTGCTTGTCGCCCTTGTACTCCGGATCCTGTCCGTACCGTTCGACGACCTTCTCCGCGACTGCCGCCGTGTCCGCGTCGCGGTGCAGCTGTGGCGGATTCGCGTCGTACGCCGAGCCTTTCGTGGCCGACTCCAGGGCATGGCCCAGGGAGTCGTAGCCCGCGATTCCCTCGGCCTTCTGGGTGGTCTGGTCGCCCGGCCACTCCCGGTCCTCGGTGAGATAGTCGAAGTTGCTGTCCGAACCGAGGAACTCGGTCGACGCCTCGGCGTTGTGACCAAGCGCCTCCATGAAGCCCGTCATCGGGTCGCGGCCTGCGTCGTTCTCGGCGCCGTAGTGCAGACGCTCGTAGCCACCGGAGCGGTCCCAGGGGAGAACGTCCTCACGGGAGACACGGCGTTGCAGGCCGCCGTACTCGTCCTTCGTGTGCTCCTTTTCGTAGGCCATGAGCTGCGCGCCGTAGTCCCGAAGGAAGTCCTGTTCGTACGTCCCGTTGCGCATGAGGTTGCTCATGATCTGGAAGCCGTAGATCGGGTTCTGCCCGATCGTGCCGAGGTCCTTGCCGCCGGCGGAGATCACCTCCCTCTTCCACTTGTCCATGCCCTCGCTGTCGGACTGGCTGGCGGTCGCGAAGGTGTTGCCCAGCTCCTTCTCCAGCCCGCCGAGGAGCTTCATCCGTTCCTTCTGCTGGTCCGACAGGCCCTGCCGGGACCTCGGGTTCACAGCGAACTGCTGGTCGTTCGCGAGAGCGGCGTAGAGGCTGAGCCCCTTCTCCGCGCCGACCGTCTTGGCGAAATGTTCCGCAAACAGCGGGTCATTCCTGTTGTTTTTCAAGTAGGTGTTCAGCGATGCCAGTTCGGTGTTGCTGGCCGCTGAGCCCTTTGCGTAGATGCCGGCCGCCTGCTTGGCGTCCGCCATTGCCTTGGCGGCCTGGTCACGGTCCTTGTACGACTTTCCGTCGGCGAAACCCTGATCCGTCTGATCGACCAGGGCGACCAGGATCTCCGCCGCAGTGTCGTCGCTCTCGGACGCCGCTTTCATGATCCGTGCGACCTCGGCGCGGAGCTTCTCCGCGTCCTCGGGCGTGTGGTCGGGCACTTTGTGGCCCTTGGCCGCGCGGTCGGGGTGGATGTTCATGGTGACGGCCCACCCGCCGCCCCCTTGTCCGACGGTGGTGACCGTGAGGTTCTTCTTCAGCCCACGTTCGATGGCGTCGTTGAGCTGCCCCTGGTAGCTGAGCAGCTCATTGCGGGTGTCCTGCAGGATGTTGCGGACCGACGTCGCCTGGGCCACCGCGTCGGCGAACTCCCGGGCGGTCTTGGTGATGAACTCCCGCGTCACTGTGGCGTTGTAGCCCGCCCAGTCGGCCTTCTGAGCCCGCTGCTTGAGGCCTGTGTCCGCCTCCGTCTTGAGTCTCTCCAGCTTGGAGATCATCTCGGTCCAGTCGGTGACCGCCTCACCGAGCTTGGCGAAGCTGCCGAACCGCAGCGCATCGAGCTTCATCGGTTGTCCCTGTCGTCGAAGCCCGCTTCCAACTGCGAGATCTTGCTGAAGGCGCTAAGGAAGCGTTCCTCGTCGTCGGCATGGGTCTTCTTCGAGTACTCGAGGTGATTGGAGATGTGCGCGCACTCATCCAGCAGGGAACGCACCTGGGACTCCCACTTCTCGGCGACATGGGCCATGGCCCCGCCGATCGAGAAGTCCCCTTTCATCACCGTCGCGGCGGAAGAGGTCGTGGCCTTGGCGTGCTTGCCGTCTCTGTCCAGATGCTCGAAGAGTTTGTAGGCCGCGTCACCGATGGCGGCCAGGGACTTCTGGCTGACCTGGAGATCACCGTAGGCGCCGCCCGAAGGCCCCGTACCCGGGCCGCCTCTGCCGCCGTTCCCGTCATCGACTTATTGAGCCGCATTTGGGAGGTTTGCGCCCCGGCTGCATCGGCCTTGGCCTGCTCCCACTCGTCCCACGCCACAGCAGACTCCCCGCATGCCGAATGTCCCGAGAAATTAGCAACGGTAAACTACCGGAGTGTTTCCCGTACCTCACAGCCGGAGACGTGTACCTGTTCAGGACGTGAGACGGGCCGGTGTGCGGTTCCAGTCCGTCGGAAGCGTCGGCACCTGCCAGGAGGGGTCGGGGCGCCAGTGCTCCCAGCCGTCGCAGAACGGGGCTCCCCAGGCCCGTACGACCTCCACGGCGGCCTCTCCCGCCCGGCGCACCCGCTCGGCCTTCTCCGCGTCCATCAGGCCCACTCGCTGCGCCTCGGCGAACTCGTCCTCGTCGAGCCAGCGCCAACTGCGGTCCGGATGGACCGAGATGTCCAGAAAGTGATCCTCCGAGTCGATGCCGCCCGACCAGCGGGTGCGGGGCTCCTCGAGGTTCACGTACCAGTTCTTGAAGCGCCAGCCCGGCTGCCAGAACAGCCAGACCGACCACGGCTCGCCGGGTCTCGCGAGCTTCAGCACACCGGTGCCGGACCAGCGGCCGCGGGTGACCCTGCGCGGAGCCGTGTAGCGGGTGGACAGCGGCTCCTGGTGGACGGGCGTGCCGTCCGCGAGGACCGGTTTCACACACTCCGTACCGGGCGCCATCCACACGGCGAGCGTCTCGGCGGTGTCCTGCACGACGGTCACGGGACGGCAGATGTGGACACCCTGGCCGGAGTCGTCCGCGGCCAGGCCGCGATAGCGCCAGAGGATGTGGTCCCCGGGTGTCCAGCGTTCGATGCGTTCCGTGCCTGTCATGGGCAGATCTTAGGAAAAAGGCCCGCGGCCCGCAGCGACGCGGGTCACGGGCCCGGTCTCCGGCCCGGGTCAGGGGTGTGTCATACGCAGCACGTCAAGCGCCTCGTCGAGCTGTTCCAGGGTCAGCGCTCCGCGCTCCACATAGCCGGACTCGAGCACGACCTCACGGATCGTCCTGCGTTCCGCGAGTGATTTCTTGGCGACCTTCGCGGCTTCCTCGTATCCGATGTACTTGTTCAGCGGGGTGACGACGGAGGGTGAGGACTCGGCGTACTCACGGGCCCGCTCCACGTTCGCCGTGATCCCGTCGACCGTGCGGTCGGCGAGCAGCCGGGAGGCGTTGGCGAGCAGCCTGATCGACTCCAGGAGGTTCTTGGCGATCACCGGGAGCATCACGTTCAGCTCGAAGTTCCCGGCGGCCCCGGCCACGGCGACCGTGGTGTCGTTGCCGGTGACCTGGGCGGCCACCATCAGCACGGCCTCCGGGACCACCGGGTTGACCTTGCCCGGCATGATCGAGGAGCCCGGCTGCAGATCGGGCAGGTTGATCTCCGCGAGTCCGGTGCGCGGGCCGCTCGCCATCCAGCGCAGATCGTTGGAGATCTTGGTGAGGGAGACGGCGATCGTCCGCAGCTGACCGGACGTCTCCACCAGCCCGTCCCGGGCGCCCTGCGCCTCGAAGTGGTCGCGGGCCTCGGTCAGCGGCAGTCCGGTCGCGCGAGCGATCTCGGCGATGACGGCGGCCGGGAAGCCGGGCGGGGTGTTGATGCCGGTGCCCACCGCGGTGCCGCCGAGCGGCAGTTCGGCGAGCCGGGGCAGTGACGCCGTCAGCCGCTCGACGCCGTAGCGGATCTGCGCGGCGTATCCGCCGAACTCCTGTCCCAGGGTCACGGGCGTGGCGTCCATCAGATGCGTACGGCCGGACTTGACGACGTCCGCGAACTCGGCGGACTTGCGTTCCAGCGAGGCCGCCAGATGCTCCAGCGCCGGGATCAGGTCGCGGGTCACGGCCGCGGTGGCGGCGATGTGGATGGAGGAGGGGAAGACGTCGTTGGACGACTGGGACGCGTTCACATGGTCGTTGGGGTGCACCGGGCGGCCGAGGCGCTCGCCGGCGAGCGTCGCCAGCACCTCGTTGGTGTTCATGTTCGAGGAGGTCCCCGAACCGGTCTGGAAGACGTCCACCGGGAAGTGCTCGTCCCACCGCCCCTCGGCGACCTCGGCGGCCGCGTCGGCGATCGCACCGGCGATGTCCTTGTCCAGCACGCCCAGTTCGGCGTTGACCTGCGCGGCCGCCGCCTTGATCCGGGCCAGGGCCTCGATGTGGGCCCGCTCGAGCCGCTGTCCCGACACCGGGAAGTTCTCCACGGCCCGCTGGGTCTGGGCCCGCCACTTGGCGTGCGCGGGCACCCGCACCTCGCCCATGGAGTCGTGCTCGATGCGGTACTCGCTCGCGTCGGACATCGGTTTCCTGCCTCCCGGCTGTGTCGTCCCGGGGCCCGGGCCCCGCAAAAAACTGAGCACTTGTCTTGTTCTGTGTATTCCCATCTTCGCTACCCGCCAGTAAATACCCGGCACAACCACAAACCGGGGAGGCTCCATGCTGCATCTGTTCGGGGGAAGAACCCCCTGCCCGCGCAGCACCAGGCACAGACTCCGCCGTACCGTCGCGGTCACCGCCGCGCTGGCGGCCGGTCTCGGCGGACTGGCGGTCACCGCACCAGCCGCCACCGCAGGCCAGACCCGCACCGTCGCATCCTTACCGCTGCCGCCCGAACTGGAAGCCGTGCGCGCCGCCGAGGCCGTCAAGCTCTACGGCAGTCCCGCCGAACGTCCCCTCGGGGAACGGAAGACCGGGCTGATCTCGCTGGGCGACAGCGAGATCTCCGGCGAGGGCGTCGGCACCTACGAACCCGGCACCAGCGGCCCCGACAACTG
Organism: uncultured Actinomycetota bacterium; assembly: GCA_963836215.1. Taxonomy (GTDB): domain Bacteria; phylum Actinomycetota; class Actinomycetes; order Streptomycetales; family Streptomycetaceae; genus Streptomyces. The sequence goes on along the minus strand of CAWIIU010000004.1, from coordinate 30,911 downwards.
GTGCCACCGCTCGCCCGACGCTGCCATCCACCGCACGGGGATCGCCGCGGACGTCACCTACAACGTCTCCTGCTCGGGGGCGTCCACCGGAAACATCCGGATCGGCGGCTCGAAGCAGCACGCCGACGAACTGGTCCAGAGCGACAATCTCGCCGTCAAAGCACGCAACACCCGCATCAAGATGGTCCTGTTGGTGGCCGGCGCCAACGACGACCTGCAGTTCGGGCCGGTGATGACCGACTGTGTCATCCGCTATGTGACCATCCAGGGGCCGTGCGAACCGAAGTACGCGCCCGGCTGGCAGGCGCGCGTCGACGGGCTCGTCCCCAAGGTCGAGCAGACGGTACGGGACCTGCGGACCGTCATGCGGGACGCGGGCTACGCCGACGGCGACTACAAGCTGGTCGTCATGGGCTACCCCAGCCCGATCGGTCCCGACTTCCGCGACAACCCGCACTTCCCCGGCAAGCTGCTCTGCGGCGGCATGGGGTACGACTCCGACACCGTCTGGGGCCGTAACACCGCAGTCCCCGCGTTCGAGCGCGGCATGCGCCGGGTCGCCCGGAGCACCGGCGCGGTCTACCTCGACAACTCCCGTCTGTTCCACGGTCACGAGGTCTGTCTGGAGGATGCCTGGGCACGCGGCCTGTACATCGACATCACCCACCCCTTCCCGCCGGACGCCAATTCGGTACGCCAGTCCTTCCACCCCAACATCCGCGGCCATGCCGCTTTCGCGTCCTGTCTCACCCAGCTCTACAACTCGGGTCTGAATGAAGCGAGTTGTGCGGATGTGGCGTCGACCGGGAAGCCGGCGCTGTACGCGGGCGCCTGGGACGACGCGTTCAAGCCGCTGAGGAACGAGGCGACAGGCTCGTGCGCGGACGTCTCGGCAGCCGTCTCCCGTAACGGCACGGGCGTCGTGGGCTGGGACTGCCACAACGGCCGCAACCAGGGCTGGTGGTACGACTCCGCGCGCGGATCGCTGCACACGGAGCTCAGCCAGGACCGGTGCGTGGACGTGCCGCGCGGGCAGTACGCGGCCGGCGCGGCGCTGACGGTCTGGGACTGCCACGGCGGCGCCAACCAGCGGTTCGTGCGCGCATCGGGCACGATCCGTCCTGCCGAGGCGCAGGGCATGTGCGTGACGCACGCGGCGCCGAGGGAACCGCTGCGGCTCCAGCCCTGCACGGGCGGCGCCGACCAGCGTTTCGCGTAACTGCTCCTGCGGGACCGGTTCCGTCACGGAAGGGGGGCTCCTCCGGGAGCCCCCCTTCAGTGCTCCCGTCGGTCAGACGAGGCCCGGGCCCCGGACCGGGATGGAGGTGAAGGTGGGCGCCGGCGCCGGCTCCGTGAAGAAGTCGTTGCCCTTGTCGTCGACCACGATGAACGCCGGGAAGTCCTCGACCTCGATCTTCCAGACCGCCTCCATGCCGAGCTCCTCGTACTCCAGGACCTCGACCTTCTTGATGCAGTCCTGCGCCAGCCGCGCCGCCGGGCCGCCGATCGAGCCGAGGTAGAAGCCGCCGTGCGAGCCGCACGCGTCCGTCACCTGCTGCGAGCGGTTGCCCTTGGCGAGCATGACCCGGGAGCCGCCGGCCGCCTGGAACTGTTCGACGTAGGAGTCCATCCGTCCCGCCGTCGTCGGGCCGAAGGAGCCGGAGGCGTAGCCCTCGGGGGTCTTGGCCGGGCCCGCGTAGTACACGGGGTGGTCCTTCAGGTACTGCGGCAACCCCTCGCCCGCGTCCAGCCGTTCCTTGATCTTGGCGTGCGCGATGTCGCGCGCCACGACCAGCGGGCCGGTGAGCGAGAGCCGCGTCTTGACCGGGTACTTCGTCAGCTCGGCGAGTACCTCGTCCATCGGCCGGTTGAGGTCGATCTTCACGACGTCCCCCGCCTCGTCGAGGTGCTCGTCCGTGGTGTCCGGGAGGAAGCGCGCCGGGTCGGTCTCCAGCTGCTCCAGGAACACGCCTTCCGCGGTGATCTTCGCGGTGGCCTGGCGGTCGGCCGAGCAGGAGACGGCGATCGCGACGGGCAGCGAGGCGCCGTGCCGCGGCAGACGCACCACACGCACGTCGTGGCAGAAGTACTTGCCGCCGAACTGCGCGCCGATGCCGATCCGCTGGGTGAGCTCGAAGACCTTCTTCTCCAGCTCCTCGTCCCGGAAGCCGTGCCCGAGCTCCGAGCCCTCGGCGGGCAGCTCGTCGAGGTAGTGCGCGGAGGCGTACTTCGCCGTCTTCAGCGCGAACTCGGCGCTGGTGCCGCCGACCACGATGGCCAGGTGGTACGGCGGACACGCGGCCGTGCCGAGCGAACGGATCTTCTCCTCCAGGAACTTCATCATGGAGGCCTCGTTCAGGACCGCCTTGGTCTCCTGGTAGAGGAAGGACTTGTTGGCCGAGCCGCCGCCCTTGGCCATGAACAGGAACTTGTACGCGCCGCCGTCCGTGGCGTACAGCTCGATCTGGGCGGGCAGGTTGGAGCCGGTGTTCTTCTCCTCCCACATGGTGAGCGGAGCCATCTGCGAGTACCGCAGGTTGAGCTTGGTGTACGCGTCGTAGATGCCGTGCGAGAGGGCCTCTTCGTCGCCGCCTTCGGTGAGCACGTTCTGGCCGCGCTTGCCCATCACGATCGCGGTTCCCGTGTCCTGGCACATGGGGAGGACGCCCGCCGCCGCGATGTTCGCGTTCTTCAGCAGGTCCAGCGCCACGAACTTGTCGTTGGCCGACGCCTCGGGGTCGTCGATGATCCGCCGCAGCTGGGCGAGGTGCGCCGGGCGGAGATAGTGCTGGATGTCGTGGATCGCCTCGGCGGCGAGCGTGCGCAGGGCCTCCGGCTCGACCTTGAGGAACGTACGGCCGTCGGCCTCGAAGGTGGAGACACCCTCGGCGGTCACCAGCCGGTAGGGCGTGGTGTCTTCCCCAAGGGGGAGCAGATCGGAGTACGCAAACTCTGGCATTTCGGCCATTCCTCACTCGGCAGACGGCAACGCTGCCTCCATTGGCAGCGCGCACTCCAGCGTAGAACGCGACGGGCCGCCCGCCCTTGTGAGGTAAGGCTCACCCGGCCGGACCGTGCCGCCGGCCCCGGTTCCCCTCTGGTCGCGATCTATCGCGTTTCGCTACGCTGTTTCCGTGGACCTCGAAAAGCACCCCCAGAAGCCCGCCGTTCCCGCGGAGCCCGGCGCGGGCATCCGTGCTTCCGACGCCGACCGCGACCGGATCGCCGACATCCTCCGGGACGCCCTCGCGGAGGGCCGGCTGGACGCCGAGGAGCACTCCGAACGGATCGACGCCGTCTACCGCGCCAAGACCGTCGGAGAACTCGAGCCGCTCGTCCAGGACCTGCCCGCGACCCGCAAGAGCGCCGAGTCCTCGCCGTACACGTACGGCCCGGAGGCGCCGGACGGGCCCGCCGAGAATCTCATCGCGGTCTTCTCCAGCTCCGTGCGCAAGGGCCGTTGGCGCGTCGGCCGGCGGACCAATGCCTTCTCGCTCTTCGGCAGTATCGAGATCGACCTCACCGAGGCGCTGTTCGGGCAGCGGCTCACGGTGATCAACGCGACGTCGATCTTCGGCAATGTCGAGGTCCGGGTCCCGGAGAACATCTCCCTGCGCGGCAGCGGCACCGGATTCTTCGGCAACTTCGAGGTGGTCACCCTCGAGTCCGCCGATCCGGAGGCGCCGGTGGTGGTCGTCAACGGGTATTCGGTTTTCGGCAATGTCGAGGCGAAGCCGAAAAGAGGGCGCAGGGTCTCGGATCTCCACGACCGCCTGCGCAAACACCTCCGCTGACGGCCGGGCCACGGACCGCTTTTCGGCCGCGGGCTTCCGCACGCCGTTCGGCGCCTGGGAACTCGGCGCCACGCAGTGAATAGGCATGCGTACAGCGGGTAGGGAGTGCTGCATCGTCTCTCGCTCGCGAAGCCGTCGTCAGGAGTAGACCGTGCTGCAGCTGCCTTACCAGTCCTTGCAGGTCACCGCCGTTCCGCCGCAGCGGGTTCCCGCCAGGGAGGACCAGGACGGTCCCTGGCACGCGGAGGCGGTGTGCCGGCGGGACGAGGCCGGGCTGTTCTTCGCCCCCTCGAAAGAACCGACGGCCGCGAGGCTGTCGCGCGAGGACGCGGCGAAGCGTGTCTGTGCGCGCTGCCCCGTGATGGTCGAGTGCCGGGAGCACGCGCTGATCCAGCCCGAGCCGTACGGCGTGTGGGGCGGGCTCACCGCGGCGGAGCGCCGGGTGGTGCTGGCCCGGCGCAGGCGGCGCGAGGTCGAGGTCAAGAAGTCCCCGTCGGCGGCCTGATCGCGGGACGGTACAGACGGGAAGGGGCGCCCCCGCACGGGGCGCCCCTTCCGTCGTTCTGCGGCGGTACCGGGACTACTGCGCCCGGTCGAAGTCCACCGCGCTGTACGCGCGCAGCTTCGACAGCCGGTGCGTCGAGTCGATCTGGCGGATCGTGCCCGACTTCGAGCGCATCACCAGGGACTGCGTGGTCGCCGTCTCCGCGCGGTACCGCACACCGCGCAGCAGCTCGCCGTCCGTGATGCCGGTGGCGGCGAAGAACACGTTGTCGCCGCTGACCAGGTCGGTCGTGTGAAGCACCCGGTCCAGGTCGTGGCCCGCGTCGAGCGCCCGCTGCCGCTCGGCGTCGTCCTTCGGCCACAGCTTGCCCTGGATCGTGCCGCCGAGACACTTGATCGCACAGGCGGAGATGATGCCCTCGGGAGTGCCGCCGATGCCCATCAGCATGTCGACGCCGGTGCCTTCGCGTACGGCCATGACCGAACCCGCGACGTCGCCGTCCGAGATGAACTTGATCCGGGCGCCGGTCTCGCGGATCTCCTTGACGATTCCCTCGTGGCGGGGGCGGTCCAGGATGACGACCGTGACGTCCTCGGGCGAGGAGTGCTTCGCCTTGGCGACCCGGCGGATGTTGACCGAGACGGGGGCGTTGATGTCCACGAAGTCCGCGGCCTCGGGGCCGGTGACCAGTTTGTCCATGTAGAAGACCGCGGACGGGTCGAACATGGCGCCGCGGTCGGCGGCGGCGAGTACGGCGATGGCGTTGGGCATGCCCTTGGCGTTGAGCGTGGTCCCGTCGATGGGGTCGACGGCGATGTCGACCTCGGCGCCGGTCCCGTCGCCGACGCGCTCGCCGTTGAAGAGCATCGGGGCTTCGTCCTTCTCGCCCTCGCCGATGACGACGATGCCGTTCATCGAGACGGTCGAGACGAGGGTCCGCATGGCCTTGACGGCCGCTCCGTCGGCACCGATCTTGTCGCCGCGGCCGACCCACCGGCCCGCGGCCATGGCGGCGGCCTCGGTGACCCGGACGAGCTCCAGGGCCAGGTTGCGGTCGGGAGCTTCGGGAGAGACCTCGAGCTGGGACGGCAGATTGTGCTCGGTCATCGGAGCGCACCTTTCTGTACGACGACGGCCGGAAAAGAGGGTGCTGCGACTCTATCGTCAGGTCGACTAAATGAGCAGAGGGGCCCACGTTTGAGCAGGTCTGCCGGATGCGACCATGGGTGCGTGGCAGGTATGCGAGGCAGACAGACGGTACGCGACATGGTGCTGTCGATGGCGGTGATCGGGGCCGTCGTCGCGGTGATCTACGTGTTCATTCCGCACAACGAAAAGGCGGACCCGGTCAAGGCGGTCGACTACCGGGTCGAGTTGGTGACGGCACGGCGTGCGGCGCCCTACCCGGTGGCCGCTCCGGAAGGGCTGCCCAAGGGGTGGAAGCCGACCTCGGTGACGTACTCGGGGGCCGACAGCAGCGCCTGGCACCTCGGGTTCCTCGACCCGGACGGCGAGTACGTCGCGGTCGAGCAGTCGACCGAGCCCGCGGGCAAGTACATCCCGAAGGTCAGCCAGCAGGCCGCGAGCACCGGGAAGACGCAGCAGCTGAAGGGCGAGACCTGGCAGCGCTGGGAGGGTGCCAAGTACGACGCCCTGGTGCGCGAGGCCAAGGGCTCGACGACCGTCGTGACCGGGACGGCCTCGATGGCCCGGCTCGCCGAGATGGCCACCGCGCTGGAGTCCCGGAAGTCCTGAGGACCGCGCCCGCGGACGCAGAAGGCCGCCACGCCCCTGAGGGCATGGCGGCCTTCTGCTGCGCCGGGGACCGCGCGATCAGACGGTCGTGACGACGTCGTCGTACGCGAGACGCGGGGAGCGGGGGTGCCAGGCGTCCTCGCCGGGCCGGCCGATGTTGACGATCATCAGCGGGGTGTGGTCGCCGTCCAGGAACTCCTTCTGGACGCCCGCGAAGTCGAAGCCGGTCATCGGGCCGGCGGCCAGACCGGCGGCGCGGACGCCGACGATGAAGTACGCGGCCTGCAGGGCGGCGTTGAAGGCGGCGGCGTTCTCCCGGACGGGGCGCTCGGTGAAGAAGACGTCCTTGGCCTGGGGGAAGGCCGGGAACAGCGTCGGCAGTTCCTGGTGGAACTCGCTGTCGGCGGCGAGGATCGCGACCAGCGGCGCGGCGGCCGTCTTGGACCGGTTGCCCTCGGACAGGTGCGGCACCAGGCGCTCGCGGGCCTCCTCGGACCGCACCAGGACGACCCGCAGGGGGCTCTGGTTGAAGGCCGTGGGTCCGAACTTGACCAGGTCGTAGATCGCCTGGACCTGCTCCTCGGTCACCGGCTCGTCGGTGAACGTGTTGGCGGTGCGGGCCTCACGGAACAGGAGGTCCTGAGCGGCGGAGTCAAGGACGAGAGACATACGGGCGTACCTTCCGGTGGTGCAGGGCGTGCAGTACGGCGGGTGTAACCCTGCCCCGGTAGGTTAAATTTCAACTACCAGTGGATCGTGGCGCACCTCACACCGGAGCGAGCCGGTGACCTGCTCACTCCTCGTCGGCCGCGTCCTCCGCCTCGCCGCCGGCCAGGGCAGCGTCCAGCCGGGCGCGGGCGCCCTCCAGCCAGTGGCGGCACACCTTGGCCAGTTCCTCGCCGCGCTCCCACAGGGCCAGCGACTCCTCGAGCGTCGTGCCGCCGGCCTCCAGGCGGCGCACGACCTCGATCAGCTCGTCGCGTGCCTGCTCGTAGCCGAGCGTGCTCTCTTCCGTCTTCGCTGCCATGCCGTCCATCCTGTTCGTCCCGCTCGTCCCGTGCGTACTCACTCCGACACCCGTACCGCGAACTCGCCCTCGCAGACCCGCGCCCTCAACTCGTCGCCCGCCGCCACGTCCTCCGGGGAGCGCACCACCGCCCCGTCCGGCCGCTGCAGTACCGCGTACCCCCGCTCGAGCGTCGCCGCGGGGGACAGCGACAGGACCCGCGCCCGGGTGTGCGACAGCTCCGATTCGGCGCGGTCGAGCAGATGCCCCAGCACCCGCCGGCTCCGGGCGGCCAGGGCGTCGACCTCCGCTTCCCGCTCCTCCACCATCCGCTGCGGGTGCTCCATCGCCGGGCGGGCCAGGGCATGGGCCAGGCCGCGCTCCTCGCGGTCGAGCATCGTCTGGATCGTCCGCAGCGCGCGGTCCCGCAGGTGGCGGACCCGGACCAGCTCCTCGCCGACGTCCGGCACGACCTTCTTCGCCGCGTCCGTCGGCGTGGACGCCCGCAGATCGGCCACCAGGTCCAGGAGCGGGGAGTCGGGTTCGTGCCCGATCGCCGACACCACCGGTGTGCGGCACTCGGCGACCGCCCGGACCAACTGCTCGTCCGAGAACGGCAGCAGGTCCTCGACGCTGCCGCCGCCCCGCGCCACGATGATCACGTCCACGTCCCGATGCCCGTCGAGCTCCTTGACCGCCTGGACGACCTGGGACACCGCGTGCACACCCTGCACCGCGACATTGCGCACCTCGAAGCGGACCGCGGGCCACCGCCGGCGCGCGTTCTCCAGGACGTCGCGCTCGGCCGCCGACGCCCGGCCGCAGACCAGACCGACCCGGTGCGGCAGGAACGGCAGCGGCACCTTCCGCTCGGCGTCGAACAGGCCCTCGGCGCCCAGAGTCCGCTTCAACTGCTCCAGACGGGCCAGCAGTTCACCGATGCCCACCGGCTTTATCTCCACGGCCCGCAACGACAGCTGCCCGCGCGGCGCGTACCACTCGGGCTTGGCGTGCACCACGACGCGCGCGCCCTCCGCCACCACGTCCGCCACCGCGTCGTAGACCTGCCGGAAGCAGGTGACGCCCACGGAGATGTCGAACGACGGGTCGCGCAGGGTCATGAAGACGACCCCCGCACCCGGCCGCCGCGACAGCTGGGTGATCTGTCCCTCCACCCAGACGGCACCGAGCCGGTCGATCCACCCCCCGATCAGCCGGGAGACCTCGCCGACCGGCAGGGGAGCGTCCGCGGACGTGTTGAGAGCCATACGGGCGAGCGTATCGGCCGCGTACGACAACACCGTCCGCCCTCGCCCGCGGCGCCGCGCGGCGGCACCGGCTCTTCCGCGGGGCGGTGATCTCCGGCCTGTTCCGGTCGGCCTTACGATGGGGGGCATGACTGCTACGCCTCCAGCCCGTCGCGTCCTTCTCGCCGCTCCCCGTGGCTACTGCGCGGGCGTGGACCGTGCCGTGATCGCTGTGGAGAAGGCCCTCGAGCAGTACGGCTCGCCGATCTACGTCCGCCACGAGATCGTCCACAACAAGTACGTCGTCCAGACCCTCGAGAAGAAGGGCGCGATCTTCGTCGACGAGACGGCGGAGGTCCCCGAGGGATCGATCGTCATGTTCTCCGCGCACGGTGTCGCCCCCGTCGTCCACGACGAGGCCGCCGAGCGCAAGCTCGCGACGATCGACGCGACCTGCCCCCTGGTCACCAAGGTCCACAAGGAAGCCGTCCGGTTCGCCGGCGACGACTACGACATCCTGCTGATCGGCCACGACGGCCACGAGGAGGTCATCGGCACCTCCGGAGAGGCCCCCGACCACATCACGCTGGTCGACGGCCCGGACGACGTCGCCAACGTCGAGGTGCGCGACCAGTCGAAGGTCGTCTGGCTCTCCCAGACCACGCTCTCCGTCGACGAGACGATGGAGACGGTGGACAAGCTGAAGGAGAAGTTCCCGCAGCTGATCTCCCCGCCGAGCGACGACATCTGCTACGCCACGCAGAACCGCCAGATCGCGGTCAAGCAGATGGGCGAAGAGGCCGACCTGGTGATCGTCGTCGGCTCCAAGAACTCCTCCAACTCCGTCCGGCTCGTCGAGGTCGCCCTCGGCGCGGGCGCCCGTGACGCGCATCTGGTCGACTTCGCGGACGAGATCGACGAGGCGTGGCTGGAGGGTGTCGCGACGGTGGGTGTGACCTCCGGCGCCTCCGTTCCCGAGGTGCTGGTCGAGGGCGTCCTGGAGTGGCTGTCGAAGCGCGGCTTCGAGGACGTCGAGATCGTGAAGGCCGCCGAGGAGTCCATCACCTTCTCGCTGCCGAAGGAGCTCCGCCGCGATCTGCGCGCCGAGGCGGCGCGGCTGGCGGGAAAGGCTTCCGGGAAGTAACCGCCGGCAGCTGCCCGTAACGTTGTGTCCATGAACGTGTTCGGAGTGGACATCGGTGGTTCGGGCATCAAAGGCGCTCCTGTGGACCTGGAGCGCGGCGATCTGGCGCAGGAGCGCCACAAGGTCCTGACCCCCCATCCGGCGACGCCGGATGCGGTGGCGGACGGTGTCGTCGAAGTGGTGCGTCATTTCGACTGGTCGGGTCCGGTCGGCGTCACCTTCCCCGGCGTGGTGACGAGCGGTACCACCCGCACGGCGGCCAACGTCGACAAGGGCTGGGTCGACATCGACGCGGCCGGCCTGCTGAGCGAGAAGCTGGGCGGGGCCGGGGTCACCGTGCTGAACGACGCGGACGCCGCGGGCGTCGCGGAGATGACCTTCGGGGCAGGCCGGGGCCGCAAGGGAGTCGTGATGCTCCTGACCTTCGGCACCGGCATCGGCAGTGCGCTCTTCGTCGACGGCCGGCTCGTCCCCAACACCGAGCTGGGGCACCTGGAGCTGCACGGCCACGACGCGGAGAAGCGCGCGTCGACGAAGGCCAAGGACGACGAGGACCTCAGCTGGGAGCACTGGGCGCACCGGGTGCAGAAGTATCTGGCCCATGTGGAGATGCTGTTCTCGCCCGAGCTGTTCATCATCGGCGGCGGAGTGAGCCGCAAGGCGGACAAGTACCTGCCGCTGATCAAGAAGATCAGGGCGGAGATCGTCCCGGCGGAGCTCCAGAACAACGCGGGAATCGTCGGCGCGGCGATGGCCTCGGCGAGCCGGTAGGTCTCTCAGCCCCGGCCGGCAGGAGGGCCTGGGCGGACGCGACGCCTGCGCCTGCCCATGGCCCTCACCTTGCGCACACAGGTGATCAGCCCGGTCACCAGCGTGCCGCCGTACAGCCAGCCCGCGTGCACGGCGAGCGAGGTGACCACGGCCATGATCTGGCCGCCGACGCCCCCGGAGCCGCCGGAGATCGGCACGATCCCCACGGCGAAGGCGATCGGCACACTGATCGGCGCGGTGACCAGGTCCGCCTCGCGCACCCAGAACGCGGTCAGTGCGCAGACGGGCAGGAAGAGCACGCCGTACACCACGGCGGAACCGTCGAACAGCAGCCGGTCGAGCGAACCGAGCCCGAGCATGACGGCGGACGCGAACAGCCCGCCGCCGATGCCGGTCAGCCGCGGGTTGGGCAGTCTGCGCAGGGCGAGCACCACCGGCGGGACGTTCCGCGTGGGCCGCGGCGGACGCACCCCGTACACCGCGGGGCCGTCCGCGACCTGCGGGGCGAGGGGGCCCTGGGGGGAAAGAGGGGTCTGCGGCCGTTGCCGGCGCCGGGGGTGACTCGTCCTGGGCTGCTCCACCCGACCAACGTAGGTCGCCGGTGGGGAGGAATCAGGCACAGGACACGCCCTTTGGGTGACCTTGGCGAAGAGTTCGACCGCGGTTGTCTCTGCGGCACCCGTCGCTGCCCGGCGCGGCGCGCCCGTAAACTGGGGGATCGGCCCACCCTCGGGCCGTCCGGCCATCAGCCAGTCCTCACTCCAGGAAGTCGCCAACGTGTCGCTCACGATCGGAATCGTCGGCCTGCCGAATGTCGGCAAGTCGACCCTGTTCAACGCCCTGACCAAGAACGACGTGCTGGCGGCCAACTACCCGTTCGCCACCATCGAGCCGAACGTCGGCGTGGTCGGTGTCCCCGACCCCCGTCTCACCAAGCTGGCCGAGATCTTCGCCTCGCAGCGGGTCCTCCCGGCGACGGTGGACTTCGTCGACATCGCGGGCATCGTGCGCGGCGCGAGCGAGGGCGAGGGCCTGGGCAACAAGTTCCTGGCGAACATCCGTGAGTCCGACGCGATCTGCCAGGTCATCCGCGCCTTCAAGGACGAGAACGTCGTGCACGTCGACGGCAAGGTCTCGCCGAAGGACGACATCGAGACGATCAACACCGAGCTGATCCTGGCCGACCTGCAGACCATTGAGAAGGTCCTGCCGCGCCTCCAGAAGGAGTCGCGGATCAAGAAGGACATCGCGCCGAAGGTCAAGGCCGTCGAGGAGGCCAAGGAGATCCTGGAGAAGGGCGACACGCTCTTCTCCGCGGGCATCCTCCAGGGCACGGAGAAGGCGGAGCCGCTGCACGACCTCCACCTGCTGACGGCCAAGCCGTTCCTCTATGTCTTCAACGTCGACGAGGACGAGCTGACGGACGACACCTTCAAGAGCGAACAGCGCGCCCTGGTCGCGCCCGCCGAGGCGATCTTCCTCAACGCCAAGCTGGAGTCGGACCTCGCCGAGCTGGACGACGAGGAGGCCCTCGAACTGCTCCAGTCGGTCGGCCAGGAGGAACCGGGCCTCGCCACCCTGGCCCACGTCGGCTTCCGCACCCTGGGCCTGCAGACCTACCTGACGGCAGGTCCCAAGGAGTCCCGCGCCTGGACGATCAAGAAGGGCGCGACGGCCCCGGAGGCGGCGGGCGTGATCCACACCGACTTCCAGAAGGGCTTCATCAAGGCCGAGGTCATCTCGTTCGCGGACCTGGTCGAGACGGGCTCGGTCGCCGAGGCCCGCGCGAAGGGCAAGGCGCGCATGGAGGGCAAGGAGTACGTCATGCAGGACGGGGACGTGGTGGAGTTCCGCTTCAACGTGTAGCGGGTGACACAACGCCACTTCGCTGATCTGGCATGCAGGTCGGATGGGGTCCGGCTCTTCGGGGTCGGGCCCTTTGTTTTCCCGTGCCGGGGTTGTGCTGGGCCGAGGGTGAGCTGCCCGTGCTGGGATGGGACAGGGCATCGGATGACGTCGGTGTGGCTTGTTGTCGGCGCCCTGCTGCCGTCGACGCTCGCGTACCTCCCGGCCAGATGCTTTCGCCGTGGTCACAGCACCGGCCGCGACGTCCCGAGCCCGGCGCCCACGACACTCTGAAGAGCCCCTCCCCTGCTGGGGACCCATGACCCCGTGGCCCGCCGTGCGCATGCACCCGCTGGGGCCGGAGGTGGTTCGAAGTCGTGACCATGAGCGACAACCGGCTACCTAAGATGCTAACGTCAATGTTAGTAACATCATTGTTGGTGTCATGCTCGGAGGTCGGCGGACGTGGTTGATTTCGTAGGCCGTCGGCAGGAGCTGGCGACGCTGGAGCGAGAGCTGCAGAAGGTGACGGCAGGGGTTGGCGGGGAGCGGCCCGGTCGGTGCGTGATGCTGCGTGGGCGGCGCCGGGTGGGCAAGTCGCGACTGGTCGAGCGGTTCGCGGAGCGCTCCGGAGCGCCCTTCTTGTTCTATGCGGCGACCGGTGCGTCCCCCAGGGATGATCTGGCACGGCTGGCCCGGGATGCCCAAGCGTCGACGCTGCCGTTGGCGGGGCTGGTGGCCGCCGCGCGGCCGGAGAGCTGGGACGCCGCGTTCGATGTGCTGGCCGCGGCGCTGCCCGCCGACCGGGCGAGCGTGCTGGTCATCGATGAAGTGCCGTACCTGATGGATACCGATGGCGCCTTTGAGGGGATGCTGCAACGGGCCTGGGATCGGGTGCTGGAGACCAAGCCGGTGCTGCTGGTCCTCATCGGCTCCGATCTGTCGATGATGGAGGCACTGAACAGTTACGGACGCCCCTTCCATCAGCGCGGCCGGGAGATGGTGCTGGGACCGCTGAACCCCGCCGAGGTGGGGCGGATGCTCGGGCTGGATCCGGCGGAAGCCTTCGATGCCGCGCTGGTCACCGGGGGGTTGCCGCTGATCTGCGCGGAGTGGCCGCGGGGCGCAGGGCTGTGGGACTTCCTCGGCGAGGCGCTGAGCGACCCGGTCTCGGCCCTGCTGGTGTCGGCCGAGCGTTCGTTGGCTGCCGAATTTCCTCCGCAGGCTCAGGCACGTACGGTGCTGGCGGCCATCGGCAGTGGTGAGCGGACCTTCACCAACATCGCTCGTGCAGCCGGCGGAATCGGGGCCACGCCGCTGCAGCGAGCGCTGGAACTGCTCACGGATAAGAGGATCGTCGCTGCGGAGCTGCCCGTGTCGCTGCGTCCGTCGAAGGATCGCCGTTACCGGGTGACGGATCCCTACCTGCGGTTCTGGCTGCACCTGCTCGGCCCGTCCATGGAGGAGATCGAGCGAGGGCGGGGCGATCTGACCTTGGCGCGGATCCGGGAGAACTGGACCAGCTGGCGCGGCCGGGCCGTCGAGCCCCTTGTCCGCGAGGCCCTGGCGCGGACACTGCCCGACGATCGGCTGCCCGCGGCCCCCGCAGTGGGCGGCTACTGGACCCGTACCAACGACGTCGAGATCGATATCGTCGGGGCGGATCGCGCCCCCATTGCCAAGGAGCTGCTCTTCGTTGGCTCCATCAAGTGGCTGGAGCAGTCGCCTTTCGACCGGCACGACTTGGCCGCTCTCCATCGACACCGGGCCGCCCTCACTGACGGACCTGTTCCAGTCGTGGCGGTTTCGCGCAGTGGAGTCGACTGCCAGGGGCTTGACGCCACCTACGGTCCCGGCGATTTGCTGACCGCTTGGCCGCTGTGAGTGGCGGATGGCAGGCGCGGCACCCGAGTTGGGGAGCGTGATCAGGCTGAACAGACGTCGCGGAGGAGTCCCTCGGACCTCGACCCTTTCCGTGTTCCCCGGTGCTCCGGTGCGTGGCGACCCCGCTCAGGAATGCCCCGCGTCCGCCAGTTCCGCCACGACCTCGGCGTGGCAGCGTTCCGGCACGCACCAGCAGCCGAGCCGGTGGCCGCGCAGCTCCGGGAGCATGGCCAGCAGGTCCGGGCGGGACAGCAGGTGTTCGCGGTACTTCTCGACGACCTCCTCCCGGGTGCCGTCCGGACCCGGCCGGAACGGGCTCGCCAGCGGGGAGCCTTCGAGGTGCCAGCCACCGCGGTGCATGGGACGGCCCACGTACACGACGTCCGCGTAGTCGGGGTCGTCGCGATGACCCTTGAGATTGACGACCGTTGTCTTGTCCATGGACGGATCCTCCGGCGTCAGGACGCTCCCTGCCAGGTGAACACGGCGCAGGTCGTCGTGGCGTGTGCGTACAGCTTGCCGCTCGTGGCACCCGTCACCCGGGCCTCCGCCGTCGCCGTCGTACGGCCGACGTGGATCACGGTCCCTTCGCAGCGCAGCGTCTCGGTGCCGGCGAACACCGGGCGCACCAGATTCACCCCCAGCTGCACGGTGGTGTACGCGCGGCCGGCGGGCAGGGTGGTCATCACGGCGCAGCCGAGCGCCGAGTCGAGCAGCGTCGCGAGGAAGCCGCCGTGCACGCCACCCATCGGGTTGAGCAGATGCTCGCCGGGTTCGCCCTCGAACACCGCACGGCCCTCGTCGGCCTCGACGAGGGCGAAGCCGAGCGTCCCGCAGATCGGGGGCTGCGGGAGGCCGCCCTCGATGGTGCCGCGGAGCAGGTCGAGCCCGTTCAGAAGGCCGACGGCCTCGTAGCTCTGCGGGACGGTCCAGGTGTGGGTACGGCTTCGTGGCTCCGTGAACTCCACCGTGTCGAGCGGGCTCGTCAGTTCTGTCATCGGTGATCTCCTCGGTGGACGGGGTGCGGAGGGGACCCGCGGGGCCGCCGGGAAACGGCCCGCGGGCGTTCTGGGGTCAGGGGAGCTTGGCCGCGAGCAGGTCAACGGGCCGGATGTCCGGCGGGGAGGCGAGCATCGTTCCCGCGGCCTCCGTCAGTGCGGCGGCGATACGGCCGCGCAGATGGGCGGTCCGGCCGTCCTCGTTCTCGAACGTGTCGAAGACCCCGAACACCGTGTCGCTCTCCTTGAACGCGAACCAGGTGACGGTGGTGTCCTCCTCGCGGGCGAGGTGCAGCGCGTCGCGCAGCATGCCCTCGACCTTGTCGGCGTACTCCGGCTTGGACTCGATCCGGGCCAGCAGTCCGATGTTCATCGTGTGTCGCTCCATGGGTCGGTTTCGGCGTCCCGTCCGGCGGGACACCCGCAAACCTAGGGTCGGGAGCCGCTTCGCCCCAGTGGCGCCAACGACGCATCCGATACCGTTTCCGTCATGGATGTGGCGGTGCTGGTCTACGACGGTGTGTTCGACTCCGGGCTCTCGGCGATCCTCGACGTGATCGAGGGCGCCAATGCGATGCGGGAGCAGATCCCGCAGCCCCCGCCTGCCTGGCGAGTGACGACGGTCGGTTTCCGCCGCCGGGTGCGGACCGGGGCGGGCCACATCGTGGCCACCGCTCCGGTCTCCGGTGCCGCGGGCACGGACCTGCTGATCGTGCCCGCGCTGGCCGAGCGCCGGCCCGAGGAGCTGCTGGCGCATGTGTCGGGTCCGGCGTCCGCGGCCGTGCGGCGGCTCGTGGCCGATGCCCGCGAGCGCGGGACTCCCGTGGCCTCGGCCTGCACGGGCACGTTCCTGCTGGCCGAGTCGGGGGTGCTCGACGGGCGGAAGGCGACGACGAGTTGGTGGCTCGCGCCGGTCTTCCGGCAGCGCTATCCCGCGGTGACGATCGACGAGACGCGGATGGTGACCACCTCGGACGGGGTGACGACGGCGGGCGCGGCCTTCGGTCATGTGGACCTGGCGCTCGCGGTCGTCCGCATGAGCAGCCCCGTGCTGGCCGATCTTGTCGCGCGCTATCTGGTGGTCGACGAGCGGCCGTCCCAGTCCGCGTACACGATTCCCAGTGCGCTCGCCCAGAGCGATCCGGTCGTCGCCGCCTTCGAGCGCTGGGCGAGGGAGCACCTGGAGGAGCCGTTCAGTGTGGCCGGGGCGGCCCGCTCCCTGGGGGTCAGCGAGCGCACCCTCCAGCGGACCGTGCGCCGGGTGCTCGGGACCTCGCCCGTGCGTTTCGTGCAGGACCTGCGGGTCGAGCAGGCCTCGCACCTGCTGCGGACGACCGGTCTGCCGCTGGACACCATCGCGCGCAGGGTCGGCTACGAGCACGCCAACACCCTGCGGATCCTGCTGCGCGACCGCACAGGCAGTACGGCCGGGGCGCTGCGCGAACGCTGAAGCGCCGGGCCCGGGGTTAGTTGTGATTGACAACCCACGTTCCACGGGTGCATCGTCGCATGGTGGGTTGGAAATTCCAACCGACAGCGGAGCATCGGGAGGCACGGTGCGGGACGCGGTAATCGTCGAGGCCGTTCGTACACCGGTCGGCAGGGGCAAGCCGGGAGGGGCGCTGCACGACGAGCGCCCCGTGGATCTGCTCGCCCGCACCCTCGCGGCGCTCGTCGAGCGGGCCGGGATCGACCCCGGGCTGATCGACGACGTGGTCGGCGGATGCGTGACCCAGGTGGGCGACCAGTCCGTCAACATCACCCGGAACGCGGTGCTCGCCGCCGGGTTCCCCGAACACGTGCCGGCCATGACCGTCGACCGGCAGTGCGGCTCGTCCCAGCAGGCCGCGCACATCGCGGCGCAGGGCGTGATCAGCGGTGCCTACGACATCGCCGTCGCCTGCGGCGTCGAATCGATGTCGCGGGTGCCGATGGGGTCCAACGTGCTGCCCGGCAGCGACCCGTACGGGCCGCGGCTGGCCGAGCGCTACGAAGGGGGCCTGGTCGGGCAGGGCATCAGCGCCGAACTGATCGCGGCCCGCTGGAAGATCTCCCGAGACGAACTCGACGCCTACGCGCTGGAGTCGCACCGCAGGGCCGCGGCGGCGTGGACCGCGGGGGAGTTCGACCGGGAGGTCGCCTGGACGGGGCAGCCGGACGAGTCCGTCCGGCCGGGAACCTCCGCCGAGGCGCTGGCCGGACTGCGATCGGCCTACTACGACGAGGCCACCGGCGAGCGGTTCCCCGAGATCGGCTGGCAGATCACGGCGGGCAACAGCTCACCGGTCAACGACGGCGCCGCGGCGCTGCTGATCATGGGCGCGGATGTGGCGCAGCGCCTCGGGCTGCGCCCGCGCGCCCGCTTCCACTCGTTCGCGGTGGTCGGCGACGACCCGCTGCTGATGCTCACGGCGATCATGCCGGCCACCGAGAAGGTCCTGGCACGGGCCGGGCTGGGCATCGGCGACATCGACCTGTTCGAGGTGAACGAGGCCTTCGCGTCGGTGGTGCTGGCCTGGCAGCGGGAGACGGGCGTGGAGGCCGGCCGGCTGAACGTGCGCGGCGGAGCGATCGCCATCGGGCATCCGCTGGGCGCCAGCGGAGCGCGTCTGATGACCACCCTGCTGCACAACCTGGAGGACCGCGGCGGGCGGTACGGCCTGCAGGCCATGTGCGAGGCCGGCGGACTCGCCAACGCGACCGTCATCGAACGGCTCTGAGGGCGGGGTCGGGCGGCCGCAGAGGCCGTCAGGGGCCGCCCACCACCGCTTTCGCACCATCCGGCCCCCGGGCCGGCCGACCTAGAATGAACCGCATGCCCAAGAGCGTCCAGCCCCGAGAGTGCTCCATCGCCGACGCGCTCGACCTCGTCGGCGAGCGCTGGACCCTGCTCGCGGTGCGCGAACTGACGCACGGCGTACGGCGCTTCGACCAGATCGTCGCCAACACCGGCGCCTCCCGGGACATCCTCACCACCCGGCTGCGCAAGCTGGAGGCCGCCGGTGCCGTCAGCCGGCGGCAGTACAGCGACCATCCGCCGCGGTTCGAGTACCACCTCACGCCCGCGGGCCAGGAGCTCGGCGATGTGCTGCTCACCCTGATGAAGTGGGGCGACCGGCACCTCAACCCCGATGATCCGCCGATGGTCCTGCAGCACTCCTGCGGGCAGACCCTGGAGCCCGAGGTCGTCTGTGCGCACTGCGGCGGACCGGCCCGCCGGGGTCTGCACTCCCCGAAGGGCCGCGGCGTCCGCAAGACCGTCTGACGCACCTCAGTCCGCGCGGCGCACGGCCGGATCGAGCGCTGGAGATCGGTGTACGCCGAGCAGCCCGGCTCGCCGGTCACCGCCGCGTCGATCGTATGCACCGAATCCGTCATCGTGGGGCCGTCCGGGTCGGTGCGCTCGCGACCAGTGGTGCGAGCTGGGGGATCCGCGAGAAACTCCTCGCAGGACCCTGTTTTTCCGCGCGTCCCGAGCGGTGGAGGACGCGCGGGGTCGTCGCCCGACTGTGAGGAGACGCGAGGGACATGTCGTACCCGGACCCGAAGTACCTGGGGGAGAAGGGCGAAGTCAACGCCACCTTCCGGCCGGTGGACACCGGCGCGGACGTGGTGTCCAGGAGCGGAAGCCGCACGCACTACCTCGCCACGGGCGCCGCCACCCAAGGGGAGTTCGGCCTGTACCGCATGGACATGGCCCCACGGGGCGGCGGTCCGAGCACGCACTTCCACAAGGCGATCTCGGAGTCGTTCTTCGTCATCGACGGCACCGTGCGGCTCTTCAACGGCGAGAGCTGGATCGACGGCAAGGCCGGCGACTTCCTCTACGTGCCGCAGGGTGGACTCCACGCCTTCCGCAACGAGTCCGACGCCCCGGCCTCGATGCTGATCCTCTTCACCCCGGGCGCCCCGCGCGAGGAGTACTTCGAAAAGGTCGCCGAGGTTGCGACGGAGTGGTCACCGGAGGCCCAGGCGGAGTTCTACTTCCGCCACGACACGTTCTGGACGGACTGACCCCGCGGAACGACGGGCCGCCCGTCGCCGCGAGCCGAGCCCGCCCCGTCCCGTCGGCCGGGGTGGCAGGGCGCTCCGCCCGCGGGAGCGGAGCCGCCCTGCCCGTGCCCGTTCGTTCCCGTTACGCGGGCGCCAGGCCCGACTTGAGGCCCGCGCCGCAGAGGGGGACGACCGCTGTGCCTTCCTGGCGGTCGCCGACGGCCGCCCAGCAGGCCACCCCCGTGGACTCGACGAACAGGCCGCGGGCCGCCAGATCCAGCTGGGCCGTGCGGATCCGGTCCTCGGACACGGTCAGGAAGGTGCCGCCCGACTCCCGGACGGCACGCAGGACGGCACGGGCGCGCGGCGGGCTCGGGATCGCGATGCCCTCGGCCAGTGTCGGCCGCAGCGGCGGGCGTTCGGCCGCGAGGTCGTCCGCGCCGGAGTGGAACGCGGCGGCAAGCGGCGACGCCGCCTCGGCCTGGACGGCGATGAGGGCGGGGCGTTCGGCGATCAGCCCGTGCCGGTGCAGTTCGCCGACGGCGAGTGCCGCGCCGAGGAGCAGGGTGCCGTTGCCCACGGGGACGACGATCGCGTCCGGGAGCGTGCCCCCGAGGTCCTCCCACATCTCGTAGACGTACGTCTTCGTGCCGTGCAGGAAGTACGGGTTGTAGACGTGGCTCGCGTAGAACGTGCCCTCGTCGTCGGCGGCCGCGCGCGCCGCGTCCGCGGTGGCCTCGCGGTCGCCGGGGACGAGTTCGAGGTGCGCGCCGTGCGCCCGGATCTGCTCCACCTTCTTGGGGGACGTGCCCTCGGGGACGTAGATCGTGCACGGCAGACCGGCGCGGGCACAGTACGCGGCACAGGCCGTCCCCGCGTTGCCGCTGCTGTCGGCGATCACCCGCCGTGGCGCGAGCCGGCGCGCGAGCTCCGCCAGCATCACGGCGCCGCGGTCCTTGAACGAGAGCGTCGGCATCAGGAAGTCGAGCTTGGCCGACACCGAGTCCGTGAGCCGTACGAGCGGGGTGCGGCCCTCGCCCAGCGAGACGGCGGGTGCCGAGAGCGGCAGCGCTTCCTCGTATCGCCACAGGGAGTTGACGCGTCCCGGCAGTGATCCGCGCTCGACGGGCCTCGCGTCGAAGTCGAGATCCCACGGTCCCCGGCAGCGAGGACAGCGCCAGGCCGAGGCCACGACGGGGGAGTGAATGCCGCATTCGGGACAGTGGTACGTGGTCATGGTTCGCCAGCATGGCAGTTGTGTGGCACACGCGTTACGGCGGCCTGCGGACCCTTGTGGGACTCCTGTGGATCCGACAATCTTTCGCTCGGCAGGCGGGGCGCCGACACAGGGGACCCAGTGGTCGTCGGCTGTCATGCGCCTGCCAAACCCCCACAGCGGTACTTCTATGAGGAGGACCCCTCACATGTCAGTGATCCGTACATCGCGTCGAAGACTCACCGCGGCCAGTGCGATAGCCGTCGCGTCCCTCGCGTTCGGCACCGCCTCCGCGCTTCCGGCCCTCGCGGCCGACCGCGCTCCCGAAGGCGTCATCCAGAACGCGGGCGCGCCCGGTGCCGTCAAGGGCAGCTACATCGTCACGCTCCGCGAGTCCGCGGCCGACGCCGGCTCCACGGCGGGCAAGGCGCTCGCCGCCGAATACGGCGCGAAGATCCGGAAGACGTACAACGCCGCGCTGAACGGCTACTCCGTC
This sequence comes from uncultured Actinomycetota bacterium, assembly GCA_963836215.1. Classification (GTDB taxonomy): domain Bacteria; phylum Actinomycetota; class Actinomycetes; order Streptomycetales; family Streptomycetaceae; genus Streptomyces. The sequence goes on along the minus strand of CAWIIU010000004.1, from coordinate 10,257 downwards.
CAGCTCTCCGAGGCGCAGGCGAAGAAGTTCGCCGCGGACCCGGCCGTCGCCTCCGTCGTGCAGAACCGCGTCTTCAAGGCGACCGGCACCCAGCCCAATCCGCCGTCCTGGGGCCTGGACCGGCTCGACCAGCGGGCCCTCCCGCTCAACAAGAGCTACACCTACCCGGACACCGCCGGTGAGGGTGTGACCGCCTACATCATCGACACCGGTGTGCGGATCACCCACAGCGACTTCGGCGGGCGGGCCTCCTACGGCTACGACGCCATCGACAACGACAGCACCGCGCAGGACGGCAACGGCCACGGCACGCACGTTGCCGGCACCGTCGCCGGTACCTCCTACGGTGTGGCCAAGAAGGCCAGGATCGTCGGCGTGCGGGTGCTCGACAACTCCGGTTCCGGCACCACCGAGCAGGTCGTTGCCGGCATCGACTGGGTGACACGGAACGCCGTCAAGCCGGCCGTCGCCAACATGAGCCTCGGCGGCGGCGTCGACCCCGCGCTCGACACCGCGGTGCGCAACTCCATCGCCTCGGGCGTCACCTACGCGGTCGCCGCAGGCAACGACGGCGCCAACGCCTCCAACTACTCGCCCGCGCGCGTCGCCGAAGCCATCACCGTCGGCTCCACGACCAGCACCGACGCCCGCTCCAGCTTCTCCAACTACGGCAGCGCGCTGGACATCTTCGCCCCGGGCTCGTCGATCACCTCGTCCTGGAACACCGGCGACTCGGCGACGAACACGATCTCCGGCACCTCGATGGCCACTCCGCACGTCGCGGGCGCGGCCGCGCTGTACCTCGCGACCAACAGGTCCGCGACCCCGGCGCAGGTCTCCACCGCCCTGACCACCGCCGCCACCAGCGGCATGGTGGGCTCCCCGGGCACCGGTTCGCCCAACCGTCTGCTGAACGTCGGCGGCAGCGACACCCCGCCCCCGGGCAAGAAGTTCGAGAACACCGCCGACTACACGATCAGCGACAACGCCACGGTCGAGTCGCCCCTCACGGTCACCGGTGTCACCGGCAACGCGCCCGCCACGCTGAGCGTGCCGGTCGACATCAAGCACACCTACAGCGGTGACCTGCGGATCGACCTGGTCGCGCCGGACGGCACCGTCTACAACCTCAAGGCGTACGGCTCCGGCGGCGACGCGGACAACGTGATCACCACCTACACGGTGAACGCGTCGTCCGAGCCGGCCAACGGCACCTGGAAGCTGCGGGTCGGCGACAACGCCGCGCAGGACGTGGGCAAGATCGACTCCTGGGCCCTGCAGTTCTGACCTCCCGGGGTCCGCAGCTCTGATCCGCGGACCCCGGAGTGTTCCTCCTGAGCCCTCCGGGGCGCGAGGGGCGGTCGCCACGGCGACCGCCCCTCCTCGCGGTCCACGGGATACCGCAGCGCCGGACCTGCCGCATATGATCCGCCCGCCTGTTCGTACCGCCGGAGCCGGTCGGCCGATGCCGAGGAGTACCGCAGCAGTGGACCCATCGCAGCAGGGCGGACAGCAGCCGTACCAGCCGTATCCGCCGTCCTGGCAGCAGCCGTTCACGGGGTACCCCGTGCCGCCGGTCCGGACGCAGGTGAACGGACTGTCCGTCGCGTCCCTGGTGCTCGGCATCGTCTGCTGCCTTCCGCCGCTCGGCATGATCTTCGGGTTCATCGCCCTGGCGCAGATCAGGAAGAAGGGCGAGCGCGGCAGGGGCATGGCCATCGCCGGCACGATCCTCTCCGGGATCAGCACCCTGCTGCTGATCGTCATGCTCGCCACCGGCGGGTTCGGCCGGTTCTGGGAAGGCGTCAGGGAGGGCATCGACGAGGCGTCGCAGTCCCGCAGCACCCTGGATCTGCGCAAGGGCGACTGCTTCAACGTCCCGGGCAGTGACATGTCCGAGGAGCGGGAGACCACGGCCGTCGCCGTCGTGGACTGCGACGACCGCCACGAGGCCGAGATATCCGGCGACTTCGAGATCACCGGCTTCGACGACTACCCGGGTGAGAGCCGCCTCGACACGCTGGCCGGCGACCGCTGCCCGAAGATCAACAACGCATACGCCATGGACCCCTGGGGCGTGCCCCGGACCATGGAGGCGTACTACTACCTGCCGACCGAGGAGAGCTGGCGGCTCGGCGACTCCGCGATCACCTGCGGCTTCGCGTCCGCCGACGGCAGCAAGGTCGTCGGCTCACTGCGCCGTGACGCCACCGGGCTGGACACCCACCAACTGACCTGTCTCAGGGCCGAGTCGGCCCTCACCCGTGCCGAGGACACCGAGCCCGTCGACGAGTTCCCCGACGACGCCGAGGGCCACCGTGACTGGGCCCGTGCGACGTCCGCCGCCCTGGCCGCCCAGGCGCGCGTCCTGAAGGAGCACGACTGGCCGACGGCAGCGGCGGGGCCGGCCGGCCTGCGGGCCAAGGAGTTCGAGACGGCGCGCGGCCACTGGGACAAGGCCGCCCGGGCCCGGGACGAGGACACCTTCTGGGACCACGCGCTCGACGGACAGGATGCGCTCGCGCAGAGCACCGAGATCGCGGTGCGCGGTCCGCTCGCTCTGCCGACCGAGCCTCCGGCGGACGACGACGAGGGCTGACGGGTCTGCGCCGGCCCGGCACGCACGAGGGCCGGCGTCCGGGCCCGAGCAGCCCGGACACCGGCCTCGTCACCGGACGTGCCCGCGGGTTCTCAGCGACGTGAGAGCACGCGGTCGACAGCTGTCATCAGCTCGCCGTTCTCCGTGTCCCCGTCCAGGGACCAGAACATCGCGCCGCCCAGACCCCGCGCGCGGATGTACGACGTCTTGGTATGCAGCACCTGCGGGTCGTCGTACGTCCACAGCGTCGTGCCGTCGAACAGCCACGCATGGCCGCCGCGCCGGTCCCGGTGGACGGTGTACGTGCCGGAGTCGGCGAGCTTCTTGAGGGCCTTGTAGTCCTCGTACCCGGCCGCCCATGTCGCGGGCGCGGGCGCGCTCGCCGGCCGGCCGAGACCGTCGCCGCCGCCGGTCACACCCGTCCAGCCCTGGCCGTAGAACGGCATGCCGACCACGAGCTTGCGGGCCGGAGCGCCGCGTCGCAGCCAGTCGCGCACGGTCTGGTCGACGCTGAAGTCGTTCCTGGCGAAGAGCGCGGACTGCTGGGCCGTGGTCTTCTCGCCCGAGACATGGAAGTCGTAGCCCTGGAGATTGACGAAGTCGAAGTCCCGCATGATCTTGCGGACCTCGAACCCCGCGTCGATCTTGGCGGGCGCGGTCGGCACGAAGGCGCTCAGCTCGTAGTGCTTGCGCTTCCCCGGCGTGCTCCGCGTCTTGGCGTAGGCGTCCAGCTGGGTCCTGAACTCCCGGACCAGCGCGGTGAAGTTGCGCTTGTCCTCCGGGCGGAACACGGTGTCCGTGTCACCCGCCGAACCGGGCCACTCCCAGTCGATGTCGATCCCGTCGAACAGTCCGGCCGCCGCTCCCGCTCCGCCGCGCGCGCCGTCCAGGGGCAGGTTGCCCTTGATGTAGAGGTCGATGCACGAGGAGACGAACGCCTTGCGGGAGGCGGGGGTGAGGGCCGCGTCCGAGAAGTGCGTGGACCAGCTCCATCCGCCCAGGGAGATCAGCACCTTGAGTCCGGGGTGCTTGGCCTTGAGCTCGCGCAGCTGGTTGAAGTTGCCCGCGAGCGGCTGTTCGGCGGTGTCGGCGACGCCGTCCACCGAGTTCTCCGCGTCCAGCGGGCGGGCGTAGTCGGCCCATGCGTCCGCCTCGCCGGGAATGTTCCCGGTGAAGCACTTGCCCTCGGAACTGACGTTGCCGAAGGCGTAGTTGACATGCGTGAGCTTGGCGGCCTGGCCGCTGGTGTCCATGTCCTTGACCTGGAAGTCCCGGCCGTAGACACCCCATTGGGTGAAGTATCCGACGCGCTTGTACGAGGGCCCGTGGTGCCCGCCGGTGGCCTGTGCCGTGGAGGCGGACGCGGCCGGTCCGGCCGATGCGGCGGGGGCGAACGCCGCGAGGAGCGAGAGCGAACAGGCTGCAACAGCCGCCCGGACAAAGGTTCTTCGACGCATGGGACTCATTCCTGTGCGTGTACCGGAAGGTTTCCGTGAACGGTGTCGTGCTGCCAGGAACGTATTGGTCTGGACCATTGAGGTCAATGCCTTGGCCCGGAATGTTCGGCCGTATCTGCGACAAACGGATGCTGGGGAGTGAATCATCACTTCGGGTGAAACTGTGGCCCACAGTTGCGGTCAACAACCTTCGGTTGCCACGCTGTTGCAGTCTGTCAACGTGATGGGAGTGGCCAGTGACATTCGGTGAGCAGCCCGCCTATCTGCGCGTTGCGAGCGATCTGCGCCAGAAGATCGTCAACGGCTCGCTGCCGCCGCACACCCGCCTTCCCTCGCAGGCCCGCATCCGCGAGGAGTACGGCGTCTCCGACACGGTCGCGCTGGAGGCACGCAAGGTCCTGATGGCCGAGGGTCTGGTCGAAGGCCGTTCCGGCTCCGGGACGTATGTGCGCGAGCGCCCCGTTCCGCGCCGGATCTCCCGCTCCGGCTACCGTCCGCCCGCCGGTGCGAACCCTTTCCGCCAGGAGCAGGCGGCCGACGGGTCCCGGGGCACCTGGGAGTCCAGCAGTGAACAGGAGGGCGCGAGCGCGGAGATCGCCGACCGGCTCGGCGTCGAGCCGGGCGCCCGGGTGATGCGGACGCGCTATGTGTTCCGCGACGGGGGCGAGGCGATGATGCTGTCCACCTCGTGGGAACCGCTCGAAGTCACCGGGCGCACACCGGTGATGCTGCCGGAGGAGGGGCCCCTCGGCGGGTGTGGCGTGGTCGAGCGCATGGCCGCCATCGACATCGTCGTGGACAACGTGGCGGAGGAGGTCGGCGCGCGCCCGGGCCTGGCGGAGGAACTGCTGGCACTCGGCGGCGTACCGGGCCATGTGGTGATGGTCGTCGAGCGGACGTACTACGCGTCGGGGCGCGCGGTCGAGACGGCGGATGTCGTGGTCCCCGCGGACCGCTATCGGATCGCCTACCACCTGCCCGTGAGGTGACCCGCCGGGCCGACGCACGTCGCAGCGCCCGTGATGGCGGGTCAACCACCCCTGCCGCGCCGTGAGGCGAGGGCATCCGCTCTCTGCGACGCCCCGTCATCTCCGGCTCCTGCCTTGAGGTCCGCGCGCCGCACAGTCCCGCACGCGGACCGGCGACGGCCCGCCCGAACCCCCGTCTGGGCTCACCCGCCGGCCCAGGATGCCGCGGCGGAGCCGGGCGCTCGGCGGACCGACGACTGCGCCGGCGGATCCGCCTCCGGGGACGCGCGGGCTGCAGGAATCGGCCACAGGGGGGCGCATCCAAGTCGGGTGCGCCCCTGGGTTCCTATCTCTTTGTGTAAACACGTATCCGCTGAGTAAAGGTCAGGCGTACGCTCGGGCATATGCGTAGTGCGGTTTCCTGGCGATCGTTATGGACGTGCGGACCGACCGAGGGAGGGACGCCATGAACGACGGCGGCCCCGACCTCCCCTGGCTTGTCATACGCCAGGACGACAACGGCAACCGCTATCGCGTCGGCAGGTACGCCACCGAGGGCGAGGCCCAGCAGATTGCCGACACGCTCGATGGCAAAGGGCACAAGCAGCTCTACTGGGTGGAGCGCGTCGGGCAGACGACACACTGACCGGCCCGATGGGCGGGGCGCAGTACGCTCCGGCGCATGACTGATCGCGTGGTGGTGGCCGGAGCCCTGTACGACAGGGGGCGACTGCTGGCCGCGCGCCGCAGCGCCCCCGAAGAGCTGGCCGGTCGCTGGGAGCTGCCCGGCGGCAAGCTCGAACCGGGGGAGCGCCCCGAGGAGGCCCTGGTCCGTGAGCTCCGCGAGGAACTCGGAGTCGAGACGGAGCCGCTCGAGCGGATCCCCGGCGAGTGGCCACTGAAGCCCGGATATGTGCTCCAGGTCTGGACCGCTCGACTGGTCTCCGGAGAGCCCCGGCCGCTGGAGGACCACGACGCCCTGCGCTGGCTGGGCCCCGACGAGACCGACGCCGTGGACTGGCTCGAACCGGACCGCCCCGCGGTGGCCGAGGCCGCCCGGCTGCTGAGGGACCTCGCCCGAGACCCGGACCGCGACCGTGGCCCGGGCCCCGGCGGCGGCGGTGACCGGGACAGCAAGGGGGCCGAGGCCCGGGACAGGGGCACTCGCGGCGGCGGCGCGCAGCGCTGACCCGTACGCCGTTCGTGCCACCGGTGCGCCCAATGGTGACCCCGGCGCGGTACCGCCGCCAAATATCGGGTATGTGCGGATTAACCCCCTAATAAGGGGCGTGGTCTGCTGCTGTCCGGGGAAGTGAGCGGCGTGATCGACACCGACACCGACGACGACTGTGCCGAGTGGACCTTCCCTGCCGAGCCCGATGCCGTACGAACGGCCCGCCACGCCGTCCGGGACACCCTGCGCTCCTGGGGCGTCGACCCGGTGGTCAGCGATGTGACGGTGCTGCTGGTCAGTGAGCTGGTGACCAACTCCCTGAGGTACGCGTCCGGCCCGATCGGCGTCCGGCTCCTGCGTTTCGAGTCGGACGGGGGCGTGCCCTCCCTGCTCGTCGAGGTCTCCGACCCGGTGCCCGATCCCCCCACCGAACGGCCCGCCACAACCGACGACGAGGGAGGGCGCGGTCTCCGGCTGGTCGCCTGCTCGTCCCGGCGCTGGGGCACCCGGCGTGGCAGAACAGGCAAGACCGTGTGGTTCGAGCAGCCTCTCGCTGGTTAAAAGTGGGAAGGGACGACGATCACGGTCCCGCTCGGCTCAAAATGAACGAGACCGGGCTGTGATCGTGAACGCCGTGTGCGTCAGGGCCGTAGTGCTGAATACTGCGGTCATGGCCGGTCCGGTGCGGTGAGCTGGAGGGGACGGTCGCGTGAGCGAAATACCTGAGACGACGAGCGATGTCGTATGGCAGAGCAGTCCGCCTGGCTCGATCTATGACTACATCAAGGTGGCGTCCTTCTCGATCGGCCCCGACGGGCTGGTCGACCAGTGGAGCCGGCGCGCGGTTGATCTCTTCGGCATCACGTCCGACGAGGTCAGGGGCAAGGACCCGGTCGAGGTCTTCATGCCGTCGGAACTGCGCCCGCGCGGGCACCGTCAGGTGGCGGAGATCCTGGACGGCAAGGAATGGACCGGTCTGGTCCCGTTCCGGATGCCCGGAGCCGGGGGAGCGCACGGGGTCGCCGAGGTCTATGTGATGCCGAGCGAGACGGAGAGCGGCGAACGGGCCGCGCTCTGCATCGTCGTCGATGTCCGTGCCTTGCGGAGGATCGAGACAGATCTCGCCGCTTCGCAGGCGATTTTCGGCCAATCTCCTTTCGGCTTCCTCCTCTTCGGCACGGACCTGCGGGTGCAGCGCGCCAACCAGCGGTTCGCCGCCGTCTTCGGAGGGTCCGCCGAGGAGCACCGCGGCCGGACGGTCCACGACTATCTGTCGCGGCCGGAGGCGGAGCGGATGAACGCCTCGCTGCGCCGGGTCCTGGAGACCGGGGAGTCCGCGATCGACCTGCAGATCGTGGGAGCCGCCCCGAACAGCACGGACCGCCGGCACTGGTCGATCAACCTCTACCGCGTGCACAGCGGATCCGGCCGGCCGATCGGAGTGGCCGGAATCGGTACCGATGTGACGCGCCGCCACGTCGCCGCCCGCGAGGCCGCCAGTGCCCGGCGCAATCTGGCCCTGCTGAACGAGGCAGGCGCCCGCATCGGCAACTCCCTCGACCTGGAGACCACCGCCCGCGAACTTCTCGACATCGCCGTCCCCGGCTTCTGCGACCTCGCGTCGGTCGATCTGTACCAAGGGCTCCTCACCGGTGACGAGGCCCCGCCCGGACGGTGGGACTCCCCGCACCCCGAGGGCTACGGCGGCGGCAGCGCCGAGCTGCGCCGGGTCGCCTTCGCCAGCGCCGTCTCCGATGCCCCGCTGGTCACCACCCCCGGCTGCAGCAAGCAGGACGGAACTCCCACCGAGGTCGGCGACGTCCACCACTACTCCTTCAACTCGCCCTGCGCGACGGCGCTGCGCACGGCCCGGGTGCAGTCGATTCCGGGCGAGGACGGCACCCTCGTCCAGTCCACGCTCGCCGTGCCGATGGTCGCGCACGACACCGTCGTCGGCCTGGTGCAGTTCTCCCGGACGAAGGGCAGCGAGCCGTTCGGGGACCGGGACCGGGCACTCGCCGTCGAACTCGCGGCCCGCGCCGCCGTCTGTATGGACAACGCCCGGCTGTACCGCCGGGAGCACGAGCGGGCTCTGATCCTGCAGCGCAGCCTGCTCCCGCCCGGCGACCCCGAGGCCGCCGGCCTCGACATCGCCTGCCGCTATCTCCCGGGCAACACGGCCACCGAGGTGGGCGGTGACTGGTTCGACGTCATCGAACTGCCCGGCCACCGGACGGCCCTGGTCGTCGGCGACGTGATGGGCCGCGGTCTGCGGGCCGCGGTCGCGATGGGTGAACTGCGCACCGCCGTACGGACCTTGGCGCTGCTGGACCTGGAACCGGCTGAGGTGCTCTCCGCGCTCGACGAGATCGCCCGCGGCCTCGGCAGCCCCAGCGGTACGCAGCAGGCCTCGCGGGTCGCGCACAAGTCCCGGGAGGCGGACCTCTCCGAGGTCTATCTCGCGACCTGTGTCTATGCCGTCTACGACCCGGTGACCCGCCGCTGCACCTTCGCCAACGCCGGTCATCTGCCGCCCGTCCTCGTCGAACCCGGCGAGGAGGCGCTGCTGCTCGACGTCCCGCCGGGAATGCCGCTCGGCGTCGGCGGTGAACCTTTCGAGGAGGTCGAGGTCGAACTCCCCGAGGGCGCGCTGCTCGCGCTCTACACCGACGGACTCGTCGAATCCCGGGACCACCCCCTCGACGAAGGGCTGCGCTCCTTCCGCTCCGCGCTCACCGATCCGGTGCGCCCGCTGGAGGACGTCTGTGACCATGTGCTGAACACCCTCGACACCCGGCACGGCGAGGACGACATCGCGCTGCTGATGGCCCGGATACAGGGACTTCCGCTCGAAGCGGTCGGCGACTGGCGCCTGCCCCGCGAGCCCCGTTCGGTGGGCCGCGCCCGCGAGATGGCCCGCGCCCAGCTGATCTCGTGGGACCTGGAAGCCCTGGTGGACACCGTCGAGCTGCTGGTCAGCGAGCTGGTCACCAACGCCCTGCGGTACGGCGAGGGCGAGATACGGCTGCGGCTGCTGCGCGACCGCACCCTCGTCTGTGAGGTGTGGGACGCGGGCCTGGTCCAGCCGCGCCGGCGGCGGGCACGCGACACCGACGAAGGCGGCCGCGGACTGCAGCTCGTCGGACTGCTGAGCGCGGCCTGGGGCTCGCGCCGCACCCCGCGCGGGAAGACGGTCTGGTTCGAACTCCCGCTGCCCGACGGGGAGTCGGCCGCGGAACCCACGGTGGAGCAGTTGCTCAGCATGTTCTGAGGGCACCCCTCGGACGCGCCCCCGGCCGCGGGGGCCGCGTCCCTTCCTCAGGAGGCGGCCTTCAGGGCCGCCAGCCGCGCCTCGACCTCCGCCGTGTCGCCCAGGCTGTCCAGCTGCTCGAACTGCGCGTCCAGCGAGGAAGCGGCCAGCTCCTGCTTGCCCATGGCCTTCGCCTCCTCCCGGCGCACCTTGTCCTCGAAGCGGGACAGGTCGCTCGTCGGATCGAGCACATCGATGCTCTTCACGGCGTCCAACATCCGGTTCTGCGCCTCGGCGGACTTCGCCCTGGCCACCAGCTCGTCGCGCTTGGCCTGCAACTCGGTGAGCTTGATATTCATCTGCTCGAGGCCGCTCTTGAGCCTGTCCACGATCTCCGTCTGCGAGGCGATCGTCGGCTCCGCGGTTCTCGCCTCCTTCTCGGACTGCAGCTGACGCTGCAGCGCCACCTTGGCCAGGTTGTCGAACGTGTCCGCGTCCGCACTCCGGCCCGCCGTCCGCAGCTCGTCGGCCTTTCTGCTCGCCGCGAGCGCCTTGCCGCCCCACTCCCCGGCCGCGGCCACGTCCTCCTGGTGGTCCTGCTCCATCAGCCGCAGATTGCCGATGGTGCCCGCGACCGCCTGCTCCGCCTCGCTGATGTTGTTCGTGTAGTCCCTGATCAGCTGGTCGAGCATCATCTGCGGGTCCTCGGCCTGGTCGAGGAGGGTATTGATGTTGGCCTTCGCCAGCTGGGCGACACGGCCGAGAATCGTCTGCTTGGTCATCGCACTTCTCCTTGTGGGGCCGATCGG
>CAWIIU010000003.1:0-21232 GCA_963836215.1 uncultured Actinomycetota bacterium | reverse complement strand
TCGACGGCGGCCGCAAGAAGTGGGAGCTCGACTCCCGCGACCTGGTCGCCGAGCTCCCCGAGCGCCCGGCCACGGACTACAAGGCCAAGGCGCAGGACACCTCGATCCGTGCCTTCCGCGACGACGTGGTGAAGGCGATCGGCTCCCAGAACCTGGTCGACGTGCGCTCCCCCGACGAGTTCAGCGGCAAGCTGCTCGCCCCGGCGCACCTCCCGCAGGAGCAGTCGCAGCGCCCCGGCCACGTGCCGAGCGCCCGCAACATCCCGTGGTCCAAGAACGCCAACGACGACGGCACCTTCAAGTCGGACGACGAGCTCAAGGCCCTCTACGAGGACGAGCAGGTCGACCTGTCGAAGGACACCATCGCCTACTGCCGCATCGGCGAGCGCTCCGCGCTCACCTGGTTCGTGCTGCACCAGCTGCTCGGCCAGGAGAACGTCAAGAACTACGACGGCTCGTGGACCGAGTACGGCTCCCTCGTGGGCGTGCCGATCGAGCTCGGCGCCAACAAGTAACCGACCCCCGACCTTTCTGGAGAGCAGCATGTGTGGAGCGAAGGCCGGCGGCCCGGACGCCTCGACGATCAAGCCCGGTGAGACCACCATCCAGGGCCACGTGACCCGCGACGGCGAGCCCGTCACCGGCTATGTGCGCCTGCTGGACTCGACCGGCGAGTTCACGGCCGAGGTCCCGACCTCGGCGACCGGACAGTTCCGCTTCTACGCGGCCGAGGGCACGTGGACGGTGCGCGCCCTGGTGCCGGGCGGCACGGCGGACCGTACGGTCGTCGCCCAGACCGGTGGCCTCTCCGAGGTCGCGATCGCGGTCTGACACGGTTACGCGGTTCGACCGCGCTGTTGCAGTACGGCCGAAGGGCCGCACCCCCGGGGGTTGGACGCCACCGGGACGGGGTGCGGTCCTTCGGCCGTGCGTCCGCCGGTCGTACGCTGGAGGCATGTACGCACGGCGTCGACGCGGCTATTTCTGGCTGATGGGCGGATGCCTCTTCCTCTTCGTCTCCGCCTGGGCCGCCGTGCGTCTGTGGTCCGTCCCGGTCGCCGTCGGGATGTGCCTGGTCGCCATGGTCATCCCGCCGCTGGCCGCGATGTTCGCGAACCGCCGCGGTCCGGACGACCGCTGGTGGGACGACCCTTCGGGTGACGCCAAGTCCGACGAGTGGTGGGACGAACTCGACGGCAAGAAGCGCCGTCAGTAGACGAGGGCCTGCACGCCGTCGCCCATGATCTCGCTGACGAACACCTGCGCGCCCGCGATCCGTACGCCCTCGATGACGTCCTTCTCCGTGATGTCCCGCCGGGCCGCGCACTGCGTGCAGAGCGTGATCGTCCCGACCGCCCGGATCGAATCGATGAGCGTCGGCAGCGGCGCGGCATGCGGCAGCTCGAACTCCTCGGCCCTGCCGGGCAGCGCGAACCACGCGGACTCACCGGTGAGCCAGAGCGACACCTCCACCCCACTGGCGGCGGCGACGGCCGCCACGGTGAAGGCCTGCGAGCAGCGCTCGGGGGCGTCGGTGCCGGCGGTGACCTTGATCACGAGCTTCTTCGCCATATGCCGAACTGTAATGGTCATGGTCACAACCTCGTTCTGCCGACGCGGGTCTGGTGGTTGTCGCGGGGCCGACCTCGCACAGGGGCCGGGCCCCCCACCCATTAGTCTGGGACCCGGCCCTTTCAACGCCCATCCGCTCATCCGAGGAGCACCCCGTGCTTGAGGCATTCTTCGAAGCCCTGCTGGTCCTGGTCTGTGTCGGCGTCGCCGCCTTCGCCGGGCTCACTGTGAAGAAGCTGTACCAGGGTCAGCGCTAGAGAACCCCGTACCCCTAGAGATCGCCTGAGCTGCTCATGATCGAGATTCCGTCCGACCTGAACCCGGACCTCGTCCCCCTCGCCTTCCTCCTCGGGACGTGGGAGGGCGCGGGTGTCTCCGACTTCCCCGGCGCCGAGAAGTGCAACTTCGGCCAGTCGCTCACCTTCAGCCACGACGGCCGGGACTTCGTCGAGTACGTCTCGCACACGTGGGTGCTGGACGCCGAGGGCAACAAGGTCAGGCCGCTGGAGAGCGAGCACGGCTACTGGCGCATCGACAAGGACCGCAAGGTCGAGGTGACCATGGTCCGTGACCAGGGCATCGTCGAGATCTGGTACGGCGAGCTCGCCGATCAGAAGCCGCAGATCGACCTGGTGACCGACGCGGTCGCCCGCACCGCCGCCTCCGGGCCCTACAACGGCGGCAAGCGCCTGTACGGCTATGTGAAGGGCGACCTGATGTGGGTGGGCGAGAAGTCCACCCCCGAGGTGCCGCTGCGGCCGTACATGTCCGCGCACCTGAAGAAGGTCGTCTCCCCGGAGCAGGTCGAGGCCTGGGCCAAGGACCTCGGAGACCTCCCCGACGACGGCATCGCCTTCTTCAAGTAGGCGCCCGCGCCACCCGCGCGCCCGCTCCGGACGGACCGGCGGGGACGGGCTGAACGATCAGCCCGTCCGCCGCTGGGACACGGACCTACACTGGGTGCGTGGTGAGCACCGACTGGAAGAGCGATCTGCGGCAGCGCGGCTACCGGCTGACCCCGCAGCGCCAGCTTGTTCTCGAGGCCGTCGACACCCTTGAGCACGCGACACCCGACGACATCCTCTCCGAGGTGCGCAGGACGGCGTCCGGAGTGAACATCTCCACGGTCTACCGGACCCTGGAGCTGCTCGAGGAGCTCGGCCTCGTCTCCCACGCGCATCTGGGCCACGGCGCACCGACCTATCACCTCGCCGACCGGCACCACCACATCCACCTGGTCTGCCGGGACTGTACGAACGTGATCGAGGCCGACATCGAGATCGCCGCCGAGTTCACCGCCAAGCTGCGCGAGACCTTCGGGTTCGAGACGGACATGAAGCACTTCGCGATCTTCGGCCGTTGCAAGCAGTGTTCCGCCGAGGCTTCCCGTTCCGAGGCTTCCGCTACCCGGCCGTAGGATTCACCCATGCTGCGACACTCACCGACCAGCCCTCTGCTGTCCCTGCCGGGCGCGGTCCCCGCCGAAGGACCGGACGAAGGCGTCGCCGCGCACTACGGAGACTTCTTCCGTGAGCAGCGCGCCCTGGCCGACGGCCATGGCCTTGTCGACCTCTCGCACCGCGGTGTCGTCGCCGTCACCGGCGACGACCGGCTGAGCTGGCTGCATCTGCTGCTGACGCAGCATGTGAGCGAGCTTCCGGTGGGCCGGGCGACCGAGGCGCTGATCCTGTCCGCCCACGGCCACATCGAGCACGCCCTGTATCTCGTCGACGACGGCGAGACGGTGTGGGCGCATGTCGAGCCGGGCACCCAGGAGGCGCTGATCGGCTACCTGGAGTCGATGAAGTTCTTCTACCGGGTCGAAGTGGCCGACCGCACCGAGGAGTTCGCGGTGGTGCACCTGCCCGCCGGTTCCATCGCCGAGGTTCCGGACGGTGCGGTCGTACGGGAGACGGCGCACGGCCGGGATCTGTTCCTGCCGCGCGCCGACCTGGAGCCGTACGCCAAGAAGCACGGCCCCGTCGCCGGGATCCTCGCCTACGAGGCGCTGCGGGTGGAGAGCCACCGGCCCCGCGTCGGCTTCGAGACCGACCACCGCACCATCCCGCACGAGCTGGGCTGGATCGGCTCGGCGGTCCACCTGGAGAAGGGCTGCTACCGCGGCCAGGAGACCGTCGCGCGTGTCCACAACCTGGGGAAGCCGCCGCGCCGGCTGGTCTTCCTGCACCTGGACGGCAGCGAGGTCCACCTGCCGGGCCCCGGCACCCCGATCCGGCTCGCCTCCGAGGGCGAGGAGGGCCGCAAGCTGGGCTTCGTCACCACATCGGCCCGCCACCACGAGCTCGGCCCCATCGCGCTGGCGCTGGTGAAGCGCAATGTGCCGGTCGACGCGGAGCTGCTGGCCGGCGACACGGCGGCCGCACAGGAGACGGTCGTCGAGCCGTAGCCCCGGCGTCTAGATCTCCAGCAGGACCGTGAACGGGCCGTGATTGGTGAGCGAGACGCGCATGCTCGCCCCGAACCGGCCCGTCTCCACCCGCGCGCCCAGCGCCCGCAGTTGCGCGACCACCTCGTCGACCAGCGGCTCCGCCACCGGTCCCGGAGCCGCCGCGTTCCAGGTGGGGCGGCGGCCCTTCCGGGCGTCCCCGTAGAGAGTGAACTGAGAAATCACCAACAAGGGCGCATTCACGTCCGAGCAGGACTTCTCGCCCTCCAGGATGCGCAGGGTCCAGAGCTTGCGGGCCAGCTGCGCCGCCTTCTCCTCGGTGTCCTCGTGGGTCACTCCCACCAGCACACACAGCCCTTCGCCGATGATCTCCCCGACCGTGGCGGCCCCCGACTCGTCCGCCACGGCGACGCTCGCGCCGTCCACCCTCTGCACCACTGCACGCATACAGACCAACCTATCCGGGGCTGAACGGGTGCAGAGCGCCTGCGTCGGACGGTTCGGGAGTGGCACGATGCAAGAAGGCGGTGCATCCCTCGGCTCTCCGGGCCCGGGAAGACCTCATGCACCGGTCAAGGGGACGGACAGACGCACATGAGCACATCGGGCGCCGGGCAATCGACCGGTCACGTATCGATTCCCGCACTCCCACAGTCGGCGGCGGCCTGGGCCGTACGCCCGCCGCAGCAGCGCACGGCGGACCCTCTGCCGGAACCCCCGCAGTACGATCTGCCCGCCCTGCGCCTGCCCGAGCTGCGCACCCTGCGCCGTGACGCGCACCGCGACGAGGCGGACCTCAGCTACGTGAGGCGGCTGCTGCAGGGCCGTATCGACATCCTGCGGGCCGAGCTCGCGCGGCGTACGGACCCGGAGACGCCGGTGGTGGACCGGCTGTCGGAGATCCTCGCCGACGTCCCGTCCCGGCACCGTTCCTCGGCCCGCCATGTCACGGTCTCCACGCCGCACGGCGAGGAGTACCGCCGACTGGCCGCCGACATGCTTGCCGACGTGGAGCTGTCCGACCTGACCGCCCGTACGGACGAAGAGCTGCATGCGGGGATGGGACGGCTGGTCCACTACGAACAGCAGGTCTCCCGCCGCCGTCAGCTGCTCCAGCGCACGGCCGACGATTGCAGCGCGGAGATCGCCCGCAGGTACCGTGAAGGCGAAGCGCAAGTAGACGACCTGCTCACCTGAAGCCATCCTTCCGGGAGCGGGTTCCCGCCCCCGGAAGGCCGACGATGAGCACCACCCCCGCCAGCACCGCCATACCCCCGGTCCTCGCCGAAGTCGTCCGTTCGGGCTTTGTCGAGGGCCATCACCGCGGGTCCCTCGTCGTCCTCGCGGCCGACGGCAGTGTGGACTTCGCGCTCGGCGACCCCGCCACGCCGGTCTTCCCGCGCTCCAGCAACAAGCCCCTGCAGGCCGCCGCCGTGCTGCGGTCCGGGCTCGACCTCGCCGGTGAGCGGCTGGCACTGGCCGCCGCCAGCCACTCCGGAGAAAGCTTTCATCTGGACCTCGTGCGCAAGATGCTCGCCGAGCACGGTCTGACGGCCGACGAACTGCAGACCCCGCCCGACCTGCCGCTGGACCCGGCCGAGGCCGAGACGTACCTGGCCACCGGCCATGTGCGCGACCGGGTCACCATGAACTGCTCGGGCAAGCACGCCGCGATGCTCGCGGCCTGCGCGCGGGCCGGCTGGGACCGTACGAGCTACCTCGACCCCGCGCACCCGCTCCAGCAGCTGGTGCACCAGGTGGTGGAGGACGCGTCCGGAGAGCGCGTCACGGCGGTCGGCACCGACGGCTGCGGCGCCCCGCTGATGGCGATCAGCCTGACCGGCCTGGCGCGCGCCTTCCGCTCCTTCGTGCTGGCGGACACCGGCACGGCCGAGCGCCGGGTTGCGGACGCGATGCGCCGGCACCCCGAGTACGTGGCGGGCACCCGGCGCGCCGACACCTGGCTGATGCGCGAAGTGCCCGGCGCACTGTCCAAGATGGGCGCCGAAGCGGTGCAGGCAGTGGCGCTCGCGGACGGCCGCGCGCTGGCCTTCAAGGTCGACGACGGCTCGAGCCGTGCGCTGGGGCCGGTGCTGGGCCGGGCCCTGGAACTGATGGGCGTGGACTCGCCGGTGGTGGCCAGGATCGCCCGGATGCCGCTGCTCGGCGGCGGTGCCGAGGTCGGGGAAATTCGCGCGACTTTCTGAGCGGCGTGTGCCTAGCGTGGGTTTATGAGCGTCGAGACCCGCATCATCTCCGAGTCCGAGTACCCCGACTGGCTGCGGGCGCTGGCCACCGGCTTTCTGCGCCCGCCGCTGATCTCGGACGAGGAGGTCGCGTCGCGCCGTGCGCACACCGACATGAGCCGGGTGCGCGGGGCGTTCGACGACGGCCGCTGCGTGGCGACGTACCGCACCTTCGAGCAGCAGCTCACCGTGGTGGGCGGCGCCACGGTCGCGGCCAACGCCGTCTCCAACGTCACCGTCAGCCCCACCCACCGCCGCCGCGGGCTGCTCAGCCGGATGATGACCGCGGACCTGGCGGAGGCCAGGGAACGCGGCGACATCGTGTCCACACTGATCGCCGCCGAGTACCCGATCTACGGGCGCTACGGCTACGGACCGGCCGCCTGGACGACCGAGTGGTCCGTCGACGTTCCGCGCACCGGCCTCGACCCGCGCTGGTCGGGCCCGTCCGACGGCGGCCGGGTCGACCTGGTGGACGCCGGGGACGTGCGCAAGATCGGTCCGGAGCTGCACACGCGGCTCGCGGCGCGCCGACCCGGGTTCGTCAGCCGGGACGACCGCTGGTGGCAGCTCAACACGGGACAGGCGAATCTGCCGAACGAGCCCTGGACGGAACCGTTCTACGCGGTGTACCGCTCGGCGTCCGGCGAGACCGAGGGACTGATCGCGTACCGCGCCGACGACAAGTGGGGCGACGCGAAGCAGCCGCTGAACACGGCGTCGGTGCGGGACATGCTGGCCCTGACGCCGGCGGCGGAGCGGGCCCTGTGGCACTTCGTCTGTTCGGTCGACTGGGTCACCACGGTCACATCGGGCAACCGCGCCCCGGACGATCTGCTGCCGCTGCTCCTGCCGGACCCGCGGGCGGCCAGGGTGCTGACGCAGGCGGACTTCCTGTGGGTGCGGATCCTGGACGTCGTACGGGCGCTGGAGTCGCGCACGTACGAGACGTCGGCCGCGCTGGTCCTGGAGCTCCACGACGACATGGGCCTGGCGGCGGGACGGTTCCGGCTGGATGCCTCGCCGGAGGGCGCGTCCTGTGTGCCGACCGCGGATCCGGCCGATCTGACGCTGGACATCCGTGAGTTGGGGACGCTGTACCTGGGCGACGAGTCCGCGGTCCGGCTCGCGGCCCTGGGCCGCCTGGAGGAGAGCCGGCCGGGGGCGGCGCGGGCGGCGGACGGGCTGTTCCGCACGGCGCGGCGCGCCTGGTGCCCGGACATCTTCTGAACCGCGGTGCTCGGTTCGTGCGGTGACGCCCGGGCGGAGGCGCCGGTGGTCAGCTGCCGGCGCTGACGGCGGGGGTGATCAGCAGTACGCCGCCGATACCGGCACACGTGGCGTTCTCGGACTTGACCCCAATGGTGAGGAGGGTGAGTCCCAGCGCGGCCACGAAGCCGAACCGCAGTTGCACGTACTGCTCGAGGAACAGGGCGATCAGGGGCACGGCGTTCCCTCCTCGGGTGGGAGCGGAGCGGCAGGGAGTGCGGAGAGAGATCCGCACGCGGCACCCGTACGACGGTGGACGGGGAGCAGGAGCACGGAGCAAGGTGTTCAACGTGCCGACCAAGTAGCGGCCAAGTTAATGAAGTTGTCCCCACTTGGCTGCAGTTCATAAACACCTTGCAGGTAACTCCCGCTAGATGGTCAGAAGTTGTAGCGTTCTGTTGTGACCCACGAGCACACGGCAGTCAACGGTGCCGGAAAGCCCTCGCCGAGCGAGGTGGCCGGCATCCTGACCGAGCGCATCCGCACGGGCAGGCTGAAGGTCGGCGAGCGCATGCCCACGCAGGAGCACCTGGCCGACGAGTTCGGCGTCGAGCGCAGGGCGGTCCGGCAAGCGCTGGAGCTGCTGCGTCAGGAGGGTCTGCTCACCGCCGGTGTCCGGGGCGCCCCCGCGCGCGTCGCCCGGCCGCCCGAGCCGAACACGCCGGCGGAGGCTCCCCAGCAGACCGCCGCCTCCCTCGGGCCGCGGATCATGGAAGCGTTCCGCGAGCCGCATGTCACCGTCGACGCGCTCTGCCTGACCGCCGAGTCACTCAGTCTCGCCCTCGCCGATCCGCTGCAGCTGATGCGCTCGGGCCGGCTCAGCCCCGAGACCGTGAAGGTCCGGCTGCTGGTGCCCTCCCGGGATCTGGACATGGCTTTCCCGCGCCCCGCCGAGGAGTCCGGCAACGAGCGTCTGGTCCACGACCACTGGCTCGCGCTGCGCAACAGCCACGGCCAGGTCCTGCGCTCCAACCTCCGTGCCCTGCGCACGACGCGCGGTATCGACGTCGAGGTGACGCTGAGGACGCTGCCGTTCACCCCGCCGGTGAAGCTCTACGTCCTGAACGGCGCCGAGGCGCTGTTCGCGTACTACACGGTGACCAAGCGCGAGGAGCAGATCGACGACACCCCGACGGTGATCTACGACGCCCTCGGCAGTGACTCGATGCTGTTCGCCTTCGAAAAGGACGGCGAGACGCGGGACGAGGCCTTCGTCCGGCATTCGCAGGCGTGGTTCGACGCGTTGTGGGGCACGCTCGCCATGGACATCAAACTCGCCGGCTGATCGGCCAACCACGCGACCACGGAGGGTCGTTGCGGGCAGTATGGGGAGTGATGGCACCGGCGAGACGGCCCCTGCCCCGACGGACGGAGCGATGTGAGCGATTCGCCCCCGACCGCTGTGTCCAAGCTGTTCGCCACCGCCAAGTGTGTGCTCTTCGACTTCGACGGACCGGTCTGTGATCTCTTCGCCGGGCATCCGGCGCGGGATGTCGCCGCGGAGCTCCGGGTCTGGATCAGGGGGCACATACCGGGCGGGGTGCGGGAGCCGGAGGCTGTCCACGACCCGCTTGCCTGGCTGAGGATGGCGGCCGAGCAGTACCCGCGCAGCCGGCACGTCGAGGCGCTGGAGAGCCGGCTGACCTCGCACGAGGTGACGGCCACGGGGAGCGCGGAACTGACCGCGGACACGGACCGGCTGATACGCCGGCTCAGCGAGACGGGTAGGCGTCTGGCGGTCACCACCAACAACTCCGCCGAGGCGGCGGGGAGCTATCTCAAGGCCGTGAAGCTCGCGCACTTCTTCGGAGGGGACATACACGGCCGGTGGCCGGGGCGTCCGGAGCTGATGAAGCCCCACCCCGACTGTCTGGAGCGGGCACTGGAGACGACGGGCTCGTCCGCCGCGGAGTCGCTGATGATCGGTGACTCGCCGGCGGACTGCGCGGCCGCGAGGGAGCTGGGCGTCCCCTTCCTGGGCTACGCGCGCGACGACCGGAAGATGCAGGAGCTGCGGTACGCCTGCCCCGAGGGGACGCTGATCGTCTCCACGATGTCGGAGCTCGTGCCGGTGCTGGACGGTGTGGAGCCGGGCCTGCCGGTGGAATGAGGCCGACCGGCATTGGGCCAAGTGGCGGCCAACCTTGCCAACTTGGTCACGCGAGTGGCCGACTCTGCTGTAGCTTCTCCCCACCCCTTCGACCGTGTGAGCGGGGTACTCGGCAGCTCGAGCGGCCCTCGAGCGGGTGAGATTACACAGGACGGCATCCGGACTTTTCGGAATCACCGCCTTGACAGGCCGTGGGAACGGATACCTTCCTCGAATCACACGCTGATCCGGAACACCAGAGGCACCATCGATGACAGTGGACACGGCTTCAGACGTTCGCCGACAGGCTGTTGCGCTGAGCAGCGACGTCAAGGAAGTCGTGGGACCGCTCGAGGGCTACCACCACGAGGCGTACGCCTTCCCGCTGTCACCGGATCACCCGCTCGCCCGGAGGTTCGCCCGCGCCAAGCTGCGCGTGCCGCGTCCCGGAGTGCTCTGGTTCGACCGACGGTGCTTCACGTCCGAGGACCTCCTGCTGACGGCACTCCAGGGCAGGATCACCCGCATCCCGGAGACGGCCATGGTCTCGAAGGAGATCATTCTGCAGGGCTTCATCGAGGGTGAGCCGTTGGGACGCTCGCTCACCTGCCGTCAGCTGGGCCAACTGGGACAGCTCTTCCAGGAGATGGCCGCGGTCGAGGTCGCCGACCTGAGCCGTGTGCCCCGTTCCTGTGGCCACAGCAAGGCGGCTCGCAATACCTCGGTCGTGTTCCTCAACCGGCTGATCGACTTCACCGCCCGCGAGGTCTACGGCAGGAATGCCGCCACCTACGGCGGGCTGTTCCGCCGCCTCGACGTGCACGTCGAGGCGCTGAAGGCGCTCAAGCGCCGGTCCGGGCAGCTGCGGGACCGCACCTTCACCCTGATCCACGGCGATCTGCACCGCCGCAACTTCGTGGTCGACGCCGACGGGCAGCTGTGGACCATCGACTGGGAACTCGCCATGATCGGCGACCCGCTCTACGAGCTGGCCACGCACCTCCATCTCATGCGCTACGCGTCGGCGGACGAGGACCGTGTCATCGGCGCCTGGCAGAACGCGGTGGGTTCCGAGCGCCACGAGGGCTGGAAGGAGGACCTTCCGCATCTGCTCGCGTACAAGCGCGCCCAGTCCGTCTTCACCGATGTCATCCGCGCCGCGGAGGTACTCCGGCGCTCGCCGGAGCCGGACGGGCAGGCGATCGAAACGGCGGCGCTGGACGTCCACCGGGCGCTGCTGGCGGCGCAGGAGGTTCTCAGGCTGCCGAAGGCGCGCACCCTCGGATACGTGACCGACGTCTACGCGGACTGGCTGAGGTTCACGCCGTAGGGGTGCGTACGCTCGACCCCATGAGCAGCGAGACCGGCCTGCGGGAGCGCAAGAAGCAGCGGACGTACCGCGCGATCTCGGACGCCGCGATCGCGCTCTTCCTCGAGAAGGGCTTCGACCGCGTCTCCGTCGCCGAGGTCGCCGCGGCGGCCGAGGTCTCCAAGCCGACGCTCTTCCGGTACTTCCCCACCAAGGAGGACCTGGTACTGCACCGGTTCGCCGATCACGAGGACGAGGCCGCGCGGGTCGTGGCCGGGCGGCCGGAGGGCAGGGGGCCCTTGGAGGCCCTGTGCCGGCACTTCGTCGACGGGCTGGAGCGGTCCGACCCCGTGACCGGGCTGAGCGACGTTCCCGCCGTGCTCGCCTTCCATCGCCTGCTGTACGGCACGCCCAGTCTGGTCGCCCGGCTGTACGCGTACCAGGGGCGGTCCGAGGAGGCGCTGGCCACGGCCCTCGGTGGCGGGCTCGAGGCGCGGCTCGCGGCCGGACAGATCGTCGCCGTCCTGCGCGTCCTGGCGGAGGAGAACTGGCGCCGGATCGTCGCCGGTGCCAGCGCCGACGACGTTCGTCCTGCTGCGGTGGACGCCGCCCGCCTTGCCTTCGCCCAGCTCGGCACGGGGCTGGGAACCCTTGAGTGAATCGCGGTTAAAAATGTAACTCGGTTACGTTATTCTTGCCGGAATGACGGCACCCGACAACGCACTCAGCCATGCCCTCACCCAGGAACGCGCCCACCACGACGCCTGCCGGGCTGCCATGACCGGCATGGTCGACGGCGCAGCCGAGCAGGTCGTCTCCGGCGAGAACGCCTTCGCGTCCGGTGCGGACGCCGAAGTGCTCGGCTATCAACTACGCAGCTGGGCCAAGGAGTTGCGGGAGGAGCCAGCCGGCCCTCTGTTCTTCGGCCGCGTCGACTTCGCCGACGACGCGAGCGCCGGCGACCACCGCGGCCAGAGCTACCACATCGGCCGCCGCCGGATCGCCGAGCATCCCGCCACCCCACCCCTCGTCGTCGACTGGCGCGCCCCCGTCTCGCGCACCTTCTACCAGGCCGGCACCCGTGACCCGCAGGGCGTCGCCGTGCGCCGGCGGTTCGGCTGGGCGCCGTTCAGCAAGGGCGCCTCTGCAGACCTCACCGGTCTGGAGGACGAACACCTCGCGGAGGGCGCGAGCGGGACGAGCGGCACGAGCGGCACGAGCGCGATCGTCGCGGCGGAGATCGAGCGCCCCCGCGTCGGCCCGATGCGCGACATCGCCGCCACCATCCAGCCCGAGCAGGACGATCTCGTACGGTCGGGGCTCGCCGATTCCCTGTGCGTACAGGGAGCGCCCGGCACCGGCAAGACCGCCGTCGGGCTGCACCGTGCCGCGTACCTGCTCTACACCCATCCACAGCGGATCCGGCGGAGCGGACTGCTGATCCTCGGGCCCAACAGGACTTTCCTCTCCTACATCTCCGAAGTGCTGCCGTCCCTCGGCGAGATGGACATCCGGCAGTCGACCGTCGACGACGAGATCGCCCGCCACGAGGTGCGGTCCGCGGACAGCCCGGCCGCCGCCGCGGTCAAACACGACGCGCGCATGGCCGAGGTGCTGCGCCGAGCGCTCTACGCGAAGGTGGGGCCGCCCGCCGAACCGGTCGCCGTCCCCGACGGTTCGTACTGCTGGCGCATCCCGCTCGGCGAGCTGGCGCGCATCGTCGACGAGGTGCGCGCGGAGGCACTCCCGTACGCGGTCGCCCGTGACCGCATCCGCACCCGGGCCGTCGCCGCGATCCGGCTCCAGGCCGAGCGCCGCGCCGGGCCGGTGGGCAACGCCTGGGTGCAGCGGATCGGCCGTGCCCGTGCGGTCTCGGCTTTCGTCGACGCCGTTTGGCCGCGGACCCGGCCGGAAGAGGTGCTGGCCGACCTGCTCACGGACCCGGCCGATCCGCTGCTCGGCGCGGGGGAGCAGGACGCGATCCGCTGGGTGAGGCCGCCGCGCTCGTACCGGTCCGCGAAATGGAGCGCGGCCGATCTCGTCCTCCTCGACGAGCTCTCCGGGCTGATCGAACGCCCCGAGGGATACGGCCACATCGTCGTCGACGAGGCGCAGGACCTCTCGCCGATGCAGTGCCGCGTGATCGCCCGGCGTGCCGGCTTCGGTTCGCTCACCGTGCTCGGCGACCTCGCCCAGGGCACCACACCCTGGGCCGCCCGCAGCTGGCCCGAGCAGCTGGCGCACCTCGGCAAACAAGGCGCGGCCGTCGTCCCGCTGACCACCGGCTTCCGTGTCCCGGCCGTGATCGTGGGCCTCGCGAACCGGCTGGTCGCCGCGCTCGGGGTCGATGTCCCAGCGGCGCGATCGCTGCGCAGGGACGGGGAGTTGCGGATCCGGCAGGTCGACGACGTGGCGGCGGCGACGGTCGGGGCCGTACGGGCCGCGCTGGGCAGCGAGGGTTCGATCGGGGTGATCTCGGACGGGCCCGGCACCCTCCGGCTGCGCACCGCGCTGGCGCGGGCGGGCATCGAGACCGCCGCCGACGGCCGCGCGTCCGACGCCCGGGTGACCGTGCTGCCCGCGGCGGACGCGAAGGGCCTGGAGTACGACCATGTCGTGGTCGTCGAGCCCGCGGCGATCGTCGACGCGGAGGACCGCGGTCTGCACCGGCTGTACGTCGTCCTCACCCGCGCGGTCTCCCGGCTGGACGTGCTGCACGAACGCCCGTTGCCGGCCGAGCTGTCGGGCACCTAGCAGCCGCTCCTCAGGCCCCGACCGCCCCGTCGATGCCCTCGCGCAGGAAGTCGGCGTGGCCGTTGTGCCGTGCGTACTCGTGGATCAGGTGCAGCATCACCAGCCGCAGCGACACGTCCTCGCCCCACTTGGCCTGGTGGCCGGTCACCTCGAGTGACTCGGCCTCCTTCTCGATGCGGCGCGCGTGCGCGACCTCTGTCTGCCAGGCCCGGAACGCCTCCGCGCGGTCGGCGCCGTTCGTGTCGTACGCCACCTGGAAGTCGCCCTCGTCGGACCAGACCAGCGGGATGTCCTCACCGTTGATCACCCGGCGGAACCAGGCCCGTTCGACCTCGGCCATGTGCCGCACCAGGCCGAGCAGACTGAGCGTCGACGGCGGCATCGACTGCCTGCGCAGCTCCTCGTCGGTCAGGCCCTCCGTCTTCATGGCGAGGGTCGCCCGGTGGTAGTCGAGGAAGGCGCGCAGCGTCTCGCGTTCGTCGCCGCGGAGCGGGGGACCGATGCGGTCGTCGGTCACAAGGAGTCCTTTCACGGTGCGGGGATGACGTCGATGCGGCCGAGGGTCTTCGGGTCGGAGAGCAGTTCGATGCCGGAGATCCTGCCGTCCGTGATCGTGAACGCGAACACCACACGCGGCGCTCCGCCGACCCTCCAGACGGCTCCGGTGACGCCGTTGAGCAGCGCGAGCTGCGCGGCCCGGGCGCGCCCGGAGAACGTCTGGGCCACGGCCTTCGCGCCGCGCACCTCGCTCTCCGCGCCGGACTGCACGGTGACCGCGTCGGCGCGCAGCACCACATCCGGGTCGAGCAGCGTCAGCAGGGTCTCGAAGTCACCACCGCGCGAGGCCGCGAGGAAGGCGTCGACGATCTCCCGGCGGCGGGTCAGATCGGTGTCGACGGTGGCGGACGCCCCGCCCTGTACCCGTCGCCGGGCCCGGCTCGCGAGCTGGCGGGTGGCGGCCGGGCTGCGGTCCACGATCGGGGCGATGTCGTCGAACGGTACGGCGAACATGTCGTGCAGCACGAACGCGAGCCGCTCCGCGGGAGCGAGCGTGTCGAGCACGACCAGCAGCGCGAGCCCGACGGAGTCCCCGAGCAGGGCCTCCTCCTCCGGGTCGAGCATGCTCACGACGGGCTCGGGCCCGCCCGCGTCCAGCGGCTCCTCGCGCCGGACGGTGCGCAACCGGAGCATGTTCAGGGCGATCCGCGAGACGACGGTGGTCAGCCAGCCGCGCAGATTGCCGATCTCCTCGGCGTCGGACCGGCTGAGCCTGAGCCACGACTCCTGCACGGCGTCGTCGGCCTCGGCGACGGATCCGAGCATCCGGTAGCCGACGGCCCGCAGATGGGCGCGGTGCTCCTCGAACCGCTCGGCCAGACGGTCGTTCTCGTCCATGGGTCACTTTCCTCCGTCGCGACGTGCCGCAGCGCACCCATGGTGGCAGGGGAGGCGCCGGGCGGCACGGATCTCGGGGGAGCGGCCCCTGGGTGCGTGCTGTCCGGTCAGGGAGCCGCGCACTCCTGGAAGGACCGCGGTGCACCGTCTTCGTCGCGTGGCGCCGCCTCGGCCGGCATCAGGTCCCACCACCAGGCGATGACGGGGATGTCCAGCGGCAGTTCGCTGTCGTCGGTGGGCGTCTCACGGAAGGTGGAAGGAAGGTGTGCCGGGTCGTCCGGCGTGGTGTAGCGCAGGGAGCTGATGCCCCAGTCCTGCGCCCCGCGGATGAAGTTCGCCAGGCTGTGGAGGTAGCGCCGCAGCTGCGGGCTGGCCGTGACCATCAGGGCGTCGTGCAGCCGCAGGAACAGGCACATCACCCGGTCGCGCTGGGCGACCGCCATGGTCAGCGCTTCGTCCTGATCGAGCCCGAACTCGTGCTCCAGCACCCGCAGGACGTTGAGGAAGTAGCCCGTACCGCGGCTCTCCTTGTGGTGGGAGAAGATGTCGTTGTCCCAGGTGATGATGAACGACGCCATCTCGGCCGCGGCGCGTACGGGCGCCTGGTCCCGCTCGTGCGGCTGGAGTTCGTAGCCGTGCCCCATCTCGAGCAGCGGCAGGACGACGGAGGTCGCGCCGTCGTACAGGCGCATCAGGGTGTAGTCGTTCAGGTCGGGCACGGTGCCCGTGCGCCGGTGGCCGGCCTCCCAGGCGACGGAGAAGAAGTACTCGCGCAGGGCGTCCACCCAGCGTGCCGCCTGCCCGTCGGTGCCGAACCGGGAGACGCGTACGCGCAGATCGCGCAGTCCGCGGGCGAGCGGATCGTTCTGCAGCATGGGTACTTCGGGGTTCTGCGCGACGCGCAGCAGACGGTGGAGCACGCCGACCAGCTCACCGGGCCGGTGGCCGATGTCGCCTTCCTCGCAGTACCCGTCGTCGACGCCGAAGAGCCACAGGACGAAGTCCGACAAGAGGGAGACGACTTCCTCACGGCCGTGCGGCAGGACCCTGGCCGAGAAGGTGCCGATGTCGTGCATCACGAGCCGCCCGCGGAGCTCTTCCGAGCCGATGCCGAACGTCTCGGCCCAGGCGGCGGTCTGCGCGTCTATGGCTGCGTGGCTGGGATGTATCGCCGGTGGTATCGGTGAGTAGATCGGTGGAACTGTCAGCTCGGAGCCCACCCCTGATCACCCTTCCGTCGAGCCGCTTTGACAGCGGCGCGAATTACACGACGCAACTGATCAACTACGCCGCATCGTACCCATGGGGCACACCTGTTCCAACAGGTCCTTCACGCCACGGAGCGACCCGCAAGCATCCCTCGCACCAGGGAAAACGGCGTGTCGTGGGCGAAGGGCGGACTGTCGGCAAGGTCGCTTGTTCAACCGCTTTGCGGAAAGAGTCCCAGGTGGCGCGCAGCTGCGGCGGCTGGCCTGATTGCACGCGCCGACCCCTGTCGGCCATGGGACAGCGGCAGTTGACGTACCAATACATCGACTGTGGCGACACGGAGATGTACGTCACGGTTTACGAACCGAGGGGCCCATACAGGTCAGTTGGTGCACACGGGACGGAAAGGGAGCCGAAATTCTGTGTGGAATGTCGGCGTGTCGGCTTGACCACTATGGCTGATGAAGCGCTCCGTGGCCTGAAATGTGCGCTCGGAGGGCGTCGTTGACGGGTGCGGCAAGCTGAAGGACGTCTCTCGCCTCGCCACCGCGCAGGCCCGCCGCCCCACCGTTGGAGTGCCCGTGGATCCGACCGATCTCCCGCTCTTCACTCTCGAACCGCACGCCGACCCTGCCGAGGAAGCGCGAGCGCTTCAGGCGCAAGGTCCCCTTGTCGCCGTGGAATTGCCGGGGGGCGTGGCGGCCTGGGCGGCGACCGACCTGCCCACTGCGCAGAGCGTCCTCGCCCACGAGGACCTGACCAAGGACCCGGCGTACTGGCCCGCCCTGAACGACGGCCGGATACATGACGACTGGGACCTGATCGCCGTCGTCCGTGGCGCGTCCATGCTCCACCAGGGCGGCGACGACCACCGCCGGCTGCGGCAGTTGGTCAGTTCCGCCTTTACCCGCGCTCCCATCGAGGCGCTCAGGCCCCGGGTCGCGGAGATCGCCGGCGAACTGTTGGACGGTCTGGACGGCTCGGGCGCCGACGGGCCCGTCGATCTGCGTGAGCTCTTCGCCCATCCGCTTCCGGTGCGGGTGATCTGCGAGGTGCTCGGTGTGCCGGACACCGCCGTCGCCGAACTGCGCCACCGGTTCGACCGTCTCGTGACGCCCCAGGACCCCGCTTCCGGAGGGACGGACATCCGCACCGCTGTCGCGGACATCACCGGCTCGCTCGCCGCCCTGATCGCGGCCAAGCGCACCGTGCCCGGGGACGACCTGACCACAGCGCTGATCCAGGCGCGCGACGACGGGGATGCGCTCAGCGAGCAGGAGCTGGTCGAGACCCTGTTCCTGGTCCTCATCGCGGGGCACGAGACCACGATCAACCTGATCACCAGCACGGTGCACGCCCTCCTGCAGAACCCTGCGATGCTCGCGACGGTCCGCGACGGCACTCACACCTGGGCCGACGTGGTCGAGGAAGGCCTGCGCCACTCCTCGCCGGTCCGGCACGCCCTCATGCGGTACGCCGTCAAGGACACCGAGATCGCCGGGGTGAAGGTCGCCCAGGGCGATCCCGTCCTGGCCAGCCTGTTCGCTGCAGGCCGGGATCCACGTCGGCACGAGAACCCGGACCGTTTCGACGTCGGCCGGACCACCCGCCGCGACCATGTCGCGTTCGGCCATGGCGCGCACTACTGCCTGGGCGCACGACTGGCCAGGCTGGAGGCCGAGATCGCTCTCGACACCCTCTTCCGCCGCTTTCCCGATCTCGCCCCGGCCGGCGCATCCGTGGCGATCGACTCGATCCCGCTCCAGGGCTTCACGGCTCTGCCGGTGCTGCTCGGCGCATGCTGACAGGGGGGGTCCGGTGCGACCGGGTGCCCGGGCCCCCGGGCCCGGACACCCGGCGGCTGCGTACCTCAGCGGCGGCCGAAGAGCCTGCGCCACCAGGGGAGTCGGGTCTCCGTGACCGTGTGGCCGGCCGGGGGGGCCGAAGGGGCCGGGGGTGCGGCTGCCGGCAGGGGTTGTGCGGCCGGCGGCATGCCCGCGTGAACGGCGGCAGTCGGCGCCGCACCGTCCACCGCCTGACGGGTGAAGTGGACCGGCAGATCGTCCAGGCGACGGGAGATCCAGGACGCGGTGACATGCAGCTCGGTCTCGTGGACGGCCAGCTTGATGTCGGGGATCCGCGTGAGCAGCGTGTCGATGCCCGTGTCCGCGATGGCGCGGCCGATGTCCTGGCCGGGGCACTCGTGCGGTCCGCTGCTGAAGGCGAGATGCGAGCGGTTGCCGTGCACCGGCGCGCTCAGGTCGGGACGGATCTCCGGGTCGACGTTCCCCGGGGACAGGCCCAGCATCACCATGTCCCCGGCCCGGATCTGCTGGCCGCCGAGCACGGTGTCACCGGTCGCCCAGCGGTTGGGTACGACCGCCAGCGGCGGTTGGTCCCACATCACCTGCTCCAGAGCGTCCGGCAGCGTCATCTGGCCGCCTGACAGGCTCGCGCGGAAGCGGCGGTCGGTGAGCACCATGCGCAGGGTGTTGGCGAGCAGGTTGGTCGTGGGCTCGTTCGCCGCGACGACCGCGTGCCGCAGGTGCTCCATGACCTCGTCGTCCGTCAGCGCCGACTCGTGGGCGAGCAGCCAGCTGGCGAAGTCCTCGCCGGGCCGCTCCTTCTTGCGTTTGATCAGCGCCTGCATCGTCTCGACGAGGAACTGGTTGCTCTGCATGGCCGTTTCCGTGCCCTTGACCATGTCCCGTACGGCCTCGCCCAGCGGGAGCGCCTCGTGCTCGCGCAGGCCGAACTGCCGTGCCAGCACGAGGATCGGCAGCTTCTCGGCGAAGTCGGACACCAGGTCGGCCTGGCCGCTTGCGACGAAACCGTCGATCAGCTGGTTCGTGTAGCGGACGACATGGCGGCGGACTCCGTGGCGGTTGAAGCGCGCCAGGCTCTCGGTGACCGCACTGCGCAGCCGGGCATGCTCCGCGCCGTCGGCGAAGGCCACCAGCGGCTGCCACATGGTGAGCGGGAGCAGCGGAGAGTCGGGCGCGAGGGAGCCGGTCCGATGGACGTTCCACAGGCGGGAGTTGCAGGAGTACAGCGAGGGGGTGCGCATCACCTCCAGGTTCTCGCGGTGCCCGAGCACCAGCCATGCCGGTATGTCGCCGTGCAGCAGCACCGGCGCCACCGCGCCGTGATCCCGGCGGAGCCTGGCGTAGAGCGCATGCGGCGACTCCTCCGCCTCGGGTCCGTACAGCCGCTGCAGCCCACCGGAACCGCCCTGGGCATGTGCGGGGCACCCGGGAGGCGGGACGGGCGCGGTCGAGGTGCCGGTCGGATCTGAGTACGGGGTGGTCACGAGGCCTCCGGGAAGCAGCGGCGTAGAGGACGGCGAAGGAGTGTCAACCGGGCGGGGCGCTGGAGCGCCCGCAGCATATCCAGGGCCGGACGCGCCCGCGCAGTCGGTACGGAAGTGAACTCTGTTGCAACACACGGCATTTGATGAACACGAGACGCGCCCTCGCGCCCGGCCCCCGCTGGTGATGGGATCTCTTCGATGACGAGACCGGACGGTGTGCCCGCTCCCCGCGATGCGGCGCGCCCTCCGGAGAGTTCCGGGAAAGCTCAGAGAGAAAAGGATTCCTCCGTGTCTGTTGGGTTGCAGTCGGCCGGGTTGCAGTCGGTTCCCCGTGCCCCGGGAGCGCTGCCGCTTCTCGGGCACGCCCTGAAGCTGGGCCGGGACCCCCTGGGGTTCATGAAGTCGCTCCGGGAGCACGGAGATGTCGTCCGTGTCGACCTCGGCACGATGCCCATGTACGTCGTCACCTCGGCGAAGCTGGTCCACGAGGTGACGGTGACGAAGGCGCGCAGCTTCGATAAGGGCAGGTTCTTCGACCGGCTGCGACCCCTCGCGGGCAACGGCCTGGCGAATGCGAACGGCGAGGTGCACCGCAAGCACCGCCGACTCATCCAGCCGATGTTCTCCAGAGAACGCATCGCCGGCTACTCCGAGACCATGAGCCGCAATGCGCGTGCCCTGGCCGACTCCTGGGCTCCGGGGCAGGAGATCGAGATGGAGCAGGCCATGGCCGAGTACGCCATCGAGACGCTGGCCTCGACCATGTTCTCCACGGACATCGGGCTGCCGGCGGTCGAGGCCGTACGAAGAAATCTTCCGGTCCTATTGAAGAACCTGCTGGTACGTGCGGCGTCCCCCAAGCTTCTCGACCGGGTGCCGATCCGGGCCAACCGCGACTTCGACGCCGCCGCGGCCAATTTGCGCGAGGTCATCGACCAGGTCGTCACGAGCGCGCGCAGCTCCGGGGCCACCGACCGGAACGATCTGCTGTCCCTGCTGCTCGCGGCCCAGGACGCGGAGAGCGGCGAGGCACTGTCCGACACGGAGGTGCGGGACGAGCTCAGCACCATTCTGTTCGCCGGTGCCGAGACCACGGCGGCCACCCTGGCCTGGACGTTCCACGAGCTGGCGGCGCACCCCGAGGTGGAGAAGCAACTCGTCGACGAGATATGGGAGGTCGTCGGCGACCGGCCGGTCGCGATCGAGGACATACCCCGTCTGGAGGGGATCCGACGGGTGCTGGACGAGGTGATCCGGATGCACGGCGTCACCCTGCTGATGCGCCGCACCACGGAGGCGGTGGAGCTGGGCGGCATCACGTTCCCCACCGGCACGGAGGTCGCGTTCAGCCTCTACGCCATCCACCGTGACCCGTCCCTGTACGCGGACGCCGACCGATTCGACCCCGACCGGTGGCTGCCCGAGCGGCAGGAAGCCGCCGGGCTGGGGCGCGAGGCCTACATCCCGTTCGGCGCGGGCAACCGCAAGTGCATCGGGGACCTGTTCGTGTGGACGGAGGCGACGATAGCCGTCGCGACAGTGCTCGCCCGCTGGCAGCTGTCCCCGGCGCCCGGGCACACACCCAAGGAGGTGGCCTCCGCGGTGGCCCACGCGGACCGCATCCCCATGACGGTCGCGCCGCGCCCGGCGTGACGCGTCGCGGCGGGCAGAT
>CAWIIU010000002.1:0-170366 GCA_963836215.1 uncultured Actinomycetota bacterium | reverse complement strand
AGGGGCTGCACATCCTGGTGCCGGTGCAGCCGACCCCTCGGAGGAGGTGTCGGCGTACGCGAAGGGGCTGGCCGTCGAGGGCGAGGCGGCGCTGCCGAAGCTCGTCCTGCACCGGATGGCCCGCAATCTGCGGCCCGGGAAGGTCTTCGTCGACCACAGCCAGAATGCCGCCGCGAAGACGACAGCGGCCCCCTACACCCTGCGCGCCCGGCCGAGCCGACCGTGTCGGCGCCCGTCACCTGGGACGAGGTGGAGGCGCGGCAGGACCTGGTGTTCCGGATCGGCGACATCGCGCCGCGGCTGGAGCGGTACGGGATCTGCTGAGCCCGCTCACCGACCCGCACACGCCCGACCGCTGCCATGAGCGTGCTCCGGCCGCCCCTGAAGGTCGCGCTGGCGGAGTCGGTGAGCACCTTTCCGCGCGGTGGCCATCTGGCGTACGAGCCGAATTTCGACGGTCACCGGATGGTGGTCTTCCGGACGGAGTCGGGCGTCCTGCTGCAGGGCGCGTTCGGGGCGGACCGTCACGGCCGCGTTCCCGGACCTCGCAGAGGCGGCGATGCAACTGCCGGACGGCACGGTGCTGGACGGTGAGGTGGTCGTGTGGTCCGGAGGCCGTACGGATTTCGCCGCCGTGCAGAAACGCGCGACCGCCACGCCGCGGCGGGCCCCCGCGCTCGCGCGCCGGCTGCCCGCCTCGTACGCCGCCTTCGACCTGCTCGCCGAGAGCGGCGAGGATCTGCGGTCCTCCTCGTACGAGAAGCGGCGCCGCCGGCTGGTCGCGCTGCTCGGCGCGCTGGGGCCGCCGCTGCAGGCCGTACCGATGACGCGGACGCCGACGAGGCGGCCACCTGGTACGAGTCGCTGCCCGCGATCGGGGTCGAAGGGCTGGTGATCAAGCGGCTGGACCAGACGTACCGGAGCGGCACGCGCGCGTGGAGGAAGCTGCGGCACACCCATACGCGGGACGCGGCGGTCGTCGGCTTCACGGGGACCCGGGCGCGGCCGAAGGCACTGGTTCTGGTTCTGCCCGACGACGACATCCCGGTGGTCTTGATCCTCTTGCCCCGGCGCTGCGGGCCCAGGCGGCGGCTCTTCTGCCGGAGCCGCTGCCCGGTGCGGAGCCGGTGGCGATGGCCGCGGGCCTCGGCGAGATCCCGTACCGGCGGGTGGAGCCGGAGCTGACGGCCGAGGTGGAGCGGCGCACCACGCGGCACGCCACGACGAGCGTGGTGCGGATCCGGCTGCCACAGGACTCCGATTGACCGAGTCCGCCGGGCCGGGCGCTGCCCTTTCAGGCCCGCAGCCAGGTCCTGCGGTCGCGCGCCGTGGTGTGGAGCGCCTCGATGTCCGCGGGCTTGAGCACCCCGCCGAGCCTGGCCAGGGCGAGGACTTCGTTCTCGCGCAGGATCCGTACGTCGGGCGGCGTCGGCAAGACGTTGAGCCGCGTCGCACCGACGACGGCGAGCACCGGGCGCACCGCGGTCGCCAGGGCGAAGGACGCGCGTTCGGCACGGCGGCGGGTCAGACGCAGCAGCGGGACGGGCGCGCCGGGCGCGCGGACCGCCGGGTCGGTGATCCGTATCCGCATCCGGCGTCCCGGCAGGGTGTGGACGGCCAGCACGCCTCCCGGACCGATGGCGAGATGGTCGACGCGGTCGGCGCCCGGCAGCGGGACCGCGTGCAGAATCCGCCAGCCCACGCCCTCCAGCCGGTCCAGCGCCGCGCCCAGCAACTGCTCGGCGTCGAGCTGGTCACGGCGGGGATCGCGGCGGAAGCGACCCGGGGCCGGAACCCGGTCCAGTTCGGCGATGAGCGCCTCTCCGGGCCGGTTGGGCGCCAGATCGTCGTCGGGGTGCAGGGAGAGACCGGCGAGTTCGGAGGCACTGGGCACGGGCGGCGGCCCGACCGTGAAGTCACCGGTCAGATAGGGCGCGAGAGCCGCGAGCGCATCGGCCCTGTGGTCTTCGGAGACGAGGCTGACACGGTTGCTGTCCCGGTCGTACCAGGCGACGTTGCGGCCGTCCGGAAGGCTGACGTACAGCCTCTCCCGCCCTTCCCTGCGTCCCGGTGCGACGCGCAGTGCCGTCATGCCATCACCTCCCGACCATGGGAACAGCCGCGGGCCCTTCGGGGCAATAACCACGCGATGCCGGAGCTGTGGTGCACACTCTCCCCAAGCGCAAGTTCTTGGGAGGGGGCAGGCGTGTTCGGGGGAATCGACGAGGTCGACTGGGCGTCATTGGAGCATGCCTACGGTCAGGCGGACGACGTGCCGGACATGCTGTACGGCCTGGCGTCGGCGGACCCCGTCGAGCGGGAGACGGCGCTCGACGGAATGTACGGCGCGGTGCATCACCAGGGTGACGTGTACGACTCGACGCTCGCCTGCATACCGTTCCTGCTGGAGCTGGTGGCCGATCCGGAGGTCCAGGACCGCGGCGGGATAGTCGAGCTGCTGACCAGCATCGGCGGCATCGATCTCGACGGCGACGACGAACTGGACCCGGAGGACGAGGAGTTCGAGTACGCGGCGAACTACGCGATGGCCGCGTCCGGCGTCACGGCGGGCGCCGATGTCTTCCTCGCCCTCGTCGACTCCGACGACCGGGGTCTGCGCCTCGCCGCGCCCCTCGCGCTCGCCACGCTGCACAGTGAACCGGAGCTGGTGCTCGGGCTGTTGAGGCAGCGGCTGAGCGTCGAGAAGGACCCGGAAGTCCGGTTCACCTGTGTCGAGGCGGCCGGGCGGATAGCGCTGCGGCACGGCTGTCTGGCGCCCGAAGTGGTCGAATGGCTCACCGATCTGACACATGTGTCGTACGACCCGGGGCTGCGGCTCTCCGCTCTCGCCCAGCTCGCCCGCTGCGCACCGGACGCGCTGCCCGCCGATGTCGTACCGGGGGTGACGGGGCTGCTGCGCGAGCTGCGTGCCGAGCCGGTGAGCGCTGTCCAGGCCACCGACCGGCTGTCGACGCCGACACTGCTCGGGCAGGTGCGGGAGCGCCGCGAGGCGGACACGGTGGGGCGCCACGCGCCGTGGACGGCGGACCTGTTGCGCACGCTCCACTCCGGGCTCGGCGACCGCGTCGACGACCGGACGGCGCTGCTGGCCGACCAGTTGTGCAGCCCCGACTGGGGGCAGCGGATCGACGCCGTACGGATGAGCAGCGGCCTGCTGCGGACCTGGCGCGGGGAGTACGGCGAGCTGGTGGGGCTGATCGGGGAGCAGCTCGCCGATCCGGAACCGCGGCTCGTCGATGCCGCGGCCGTCGCCCTCGGGGAGCTGTTCGGGCTGGCCGCACCTGCCGCCGACGCGCTGGCGGACTTCGTGGCCGCGGACTCCGGGCGCTGGGTGCAGGAGTGGGCCGGCGGTCCGCTGATGCTCGGCAACGCGGTCGCGGCGCTGGCGCGCGCGGGCGACCACCGGGCGGTGCCGGTGCTGGCGCGCATCCTCGAGCTGCCCGAGACTCCGCAGGACCTCGGCTACGCCCTCGACCATCTGGGCGACGTGGCCGCGCCGCTCGCGCCCGCCCTGCGCCGCCGCCTCGGTGAGGCGGAGCTGGACGAACGGCTCTACGACGTCGCCGGACCGCTGCTGTACGGGCTGACGGCGCTGCGGGCGGACGAGGCGATGCCCGAGGTGCTGCGCGTACTGCGGGGAGCACCCGTGTACCGCAGGGAGTGGGTCGTCGAGCAGGTGCTGCGCGCGCTCAAGGCCTTCGGGCCGGCGGCGCGGGAGGCCGTGCCGGACCTGCGGGAGCTGCTGCGCCGGGCCGCGGGCTCGGGCGCGCTCGCGGCGAAGACCGCGGCGGCGTTGTGGGCGGTGGAGCAGGACACGGGGGCTGTGCTTCCGCTGCTGCGTACGGCACTCGGGGCGTCCGACCCGGGCGCGCGGCGCTCCGCGGCCACGGCGCTCGGCTCGCTGGGGGCCGAGGCCGCCGAGACCGCCCCCGATCTGCGCGAGCTGCTGCGGTCGGCCGATCCCTGGACGCGGGTGGACGCGGCGGTCGCGCTGTGGCGTGTGACGGGCGATCCGGAGCAGGCGTGGCCGGTGCTGCACGCGGCCTGGGACAGCCTGCCGTTCACGCGCGTGACGACCGCCGGGCGGCTGGCGGAGCGCGCGGGCGACGAGGGGGACGCCGCACCGGCAGAGGGGGCGGAGCGCGTACTGCGCACCGAGCTGTCGTGTGTGCGGCGGCACAACGCGATCGACGGCGGGTACGGCAGCCATGACATCGTTACCGATGAGCAGCTGCTGGCCCTGTGCCGGCGGGCATTGACCAGGGAGGGACCCACGGCATGATCATCTTCGGTACCAAGGGCTACATCTATCAGCTGGCGATACTGACGCTGGTGTGCGGCCACTGCGGCAACCCGTCCGCGCACACGCTGCGCAAGCGGGTCACGAAGTTCTCGCTGTTCTTCGTCCCGCTGTTCCCGATCTCGACGAAGTACACGACGCAGTGCACATTCTGCGGTGCGCAGCAGAAGATCACCAAGGAGCAGGCGGACCAGCTGCTGGCGCAGAACGCGGCGGGCGGCCAGGGCGGTCAGCCGTACGGCCAGCAGCCGCAGATGCAGCCCGGTCAGCAGCCGTACCAGTCCTGACCGGCTGGGGGGACGGCGCGGGCGGGCGTTTCAGGGACGTGTGCACGTCGGCATCAGGCGCGACGGCCGCGCATCGCGGCGTGCACGGCCGGCCGGTCGCGACGCGCACCGGGTTCGCGAGGCACGTGACCCGGCGACCGGCCGAGACAGGCAACGCGAGCCCGGGAATCCGACAGGTCGCGAGACGGCCTCCGGCCGAGACAGCCACTGCGAGCCCAGAACTCCGGGCAACTGCGCGAGCTGTCGCCGGGCGCCGAGCGCCGAGTGAGCTGATCGCCGGACCGCCGCGCGAGAAAGCAGCCTGAGAGATCCGTCTCGTCGGTCGAGCCGATAGACAAAAAGGACTTCCACACGAATAAGGTTTCCTCCGACCACACCCCCCTCCTCGCCCCGGCGAGGCAGGGCCGCACACCGGGCGCACTCCCGTCCGGCGAGGAGAGCCTTGCGCCCGCATCGTCTGATCCATGTCACGCTGCTCACAGCGACGGCTGCCGTTCTGCTGTCCGGATGCGGCGACGACGGCAGGCTCAAGAGCGCCGGCCCGACGCCCACCGCCATCGGGCCCGTACGGCTGTGGCCCGATCTGCCGCCCGTCACGGCGCCGCCCAACGACTACGGCGAGACGGACACCGAAGTGGTCCCCGGCATCACCGTGCCCGCGGCCGGCATCCGGGGTCTCGACCCGCTCGCCGTCGTGCGGGCCGACGCCGCCGCGCATCCCGACACCTTCACCGGCATCGACGGTCTCTACGAGGAGACCGTCGACAAGCTCCGCACCTGCGGGGACAAGCCGGCGTCCTGCCCGGTGCTGAGGCCGTACCACCGCGATCTGACCGGTGATGGGGAGGAGGAGCTGATCGTCGGCATCACCATGCCGCAGCAGCAGACGGCGGTGCACTGCTACATGCCGGGCAAGGACGGGCTGACGCGGATCATGGCCACCTCCGACCAGCTCGTGAGCGTCGAACTCGCGGGCCGGGACATCATCATGCGCTCCGTCTCGGCGGGCATCCCCGGCTACGAGTACCGCACCGCCTGGTCCTGGGACGCCCGGCAGCACGCCATGCTGGCGACCCGCGACGAGATCGTGCGGATCAAGCCGTCCCGCCCCGCCGCCCCCGGGCCCCCGGCGGGCCGGCAGTGAGGCGACCCATACGGTTCCGGCTGCCCCGCTGGACCGCGACGCTGACCTGGAAGGCCGCGGTCTTCATCTCCGTGATGTGCTGCGCGCTCGCCGCCCTGCTGGGTGTGCTGGTGCATGCCGAGGTGACCCGTCAGACGGTGGACGACGCACGGAACAAGGCGCTGGACCGACTGACGGAGGCCACGCACGCGTACCAGGCGGGTGAACCCATGCCGCGGCACGCGGGCGTGGACCCGCCCGGGCTGCCCGACTCCCTGCGCTCCCTCGCCGCGAGCGGACGACGCGGCACCATGGCCGACACCTTCCGGGGCCGCCCCACGATGTGGGCCGCGGGCCCCGCGGACGGCAGAGCCATCGCCGTACGCATCGACCAGACGCAGAGCGCGAACACCATCACCGGCCTCGACCGGGCCATCGTCGGATCGTCCGTGCTGGCGATCGGCGCGACACTCCTGGTGGGCGCGTTCGCGGTCACCCGGGTCACCCGGCGGCTCCATCTGACCGCCCAGGTGGCGCGGCGGATCAGCGGCGGCGACCTCGACGCGCGCGTCAACGACCCGCGCACCAAGGACCGTTCGCATCCGCAGGACGAGGTGGCCACGGTCTCCCGGGCGCTGGACATCATGGCCTCGTCGCTGCAGCAGAAGCTGCTGAGCGAGCAGCGGTTCACCGCCGATGTGGCGCACGAGCTGCGTACGCCGCTGACCGGCCTGACCGCGGCGGCCGAGCTGCTGCCGGAGGGCCGGCCGACGGAGATGGTGCGGGAACGGGTCCGGACGATGCGCTCGCTCACCGAGGACCTGCTGGAGATCTCCCGGCTGGACGCGGGCCGCGAGACGGTGGACCTGGAAGTGCACGAGCTGGCCCGGCTCGCCGAGCGCGTGGTCTGGACGTCGGGGACGGACACGGAGATCAGGGTCGTCCGCGAGGCGACCGTCGAGACCGACCGGCGCCGGCTGGAACGCGTCCTGGGCAATCTCGTCGCCAACGCCCACAAGCACGGGCACGCCCCGGTCACCCTGACCGTGGACGGTCCGGTGGTGACGGTCGCGGACCGCGGGCCCGGCTATCCGTCGTTCCTGCTGGAGCACGGGCCGGCCCGCTTCCGCACGGACGGCGGCAACAAGGGCCACGGCCTCGGACTGACCATCGCGGCCGGGCAGTCGGCGGTGATCGGCGCGGAGCTGTGCTTCATGAACGCACCGGAGGGCGGTGCCGTGGCGCGGCTGACCCTGCGGGAATACGTGCCGGCCGGCGACGGGGATCCTGCGGCGGCATCCTGACGGTGCGTCGACTCGCCTTCGGCGCACTAGGACATACAGGGACATAAGAGTTGCGGCTTGCTACGTTGCGTGGCATGACCGCAACGACGGCGGACGCTCCCCCGCCCGCTCCGCGCCTTCCCAAACGGCGGGGCGTCGAGTTCTCGCTCCTCGTGTGCGCCGTCCTCATCTGCGTCTTCGGCTACGCGGCCGTGGGTCTCGCCCGCAACGGCTCGGTGCCGCACGATGTCCAGCGCTACGCCGCAGGCCTCGGCGTCCTCGCGCTCCTCGCCCATCTCGCCGTCCGGTTCCGCGCCCCGTACGCGGACCCGCTGCTGCTGCCGATCGCGGTCCTGCTCAACGGCCTCGGCCTGGTGCTCATCTACCGCCTCGACCTGGAAACCCCGGACGACGTCGCCGCGCCCGTCCAGCTGGTCTGGTCGACGCTGGGCGTCGCGCTGTTCATCGCCGCCGTCGTCCTGTTGCGGGACCACCGGATGCTGCAGCGGTACGCGTATGTGTCGGTCGCCGCGGCCCTCGTCCTGATGCTGGTGCCGATCCTCTTCCCGGCCGTGAACGGCGCGAGGATCTGGATCCGTATCGGCGGACTGTCCTTCCAGCCGGGCGAGTTCGCCAAGATCCTGCTGGCCGTCTTCTTCGCCGCGTATCTCGCCACCAACCACGCCACGCTCGCCTGCACCGGCCGCCGGATCTGGCGGATGCAGCTGCCCACGGGACGGGTGCTCGGCCCGATCGTCGCCGTGTGGCTGATCAGCGTGGTCGTGCTGATCCTCGAACGGGACCTCGGTACCTCGCTGCTCTTCTTCGGGCTCTTCGTGATCATGCTCTATGTGGCGACCGGCCGGACCGGCTGGATCGTGGTGGGCCTGACGCTCGCCGCGGCGGGCGCGTTCGCGGTCGGCATGCTCGAACCCCATGTGCACGGCCGGGTCGAGGACTGGCTCAACCCCTTCGCGACCATCGAGGCCGGACAGGGCCCGAGCCAGGTCGCCCAGTCGCTGTTCGCCTTCGCGGCCGGCGGGATGCTCGGCTCGGGTCTGGGACTCGGCCACTCCACCCTCATCGGGTTCGCCACCAAGTCGGACTTCATCCTCGCCACCGCGGGCGAGGAACTCGGCCTGGTGGGGCTGACCGGGATTCTGATGCTGTACGCGCTGATCGTGGCCCGCGGCTACCGCGCCGGGCTCTGTCTGCGGGACGCCTTCGGCAGGCTGCTGGCTGTCGGCCTCGCCTCGATCCTCGCCCTCCAGGTCTTCGTCATCGCGGGCGGAGTGATGGGCCTGATCCCGCTCACCGGTATGGCGATGCCCTTTCTGGCGCAGGGCGGCTCGTCCGTCGTCACCAACTGGATCATCGTGGCGCTGCTGATCCGGGTCAGCGACTCGGCCCGCGCACCCGTCCCCGAACCGCCCGGTCCGCAGATCCTCGTCCCGGTCCTGGAGGAGGAACGATGATCCGCTACATCCGCCGCGCCGCCGCCCTGTGTCTGGTGCTGCTGGCCGCGCTGCTGGTCAACGCCGCCCGGGTGCAGATCATCCAGGCCGGCGCGCTGGACGAGAATCCTGCCAACCGCCGGGTGGCGATCGGCCGTTACGGCGAGCCCCGCGGCAACATCCTGGTCGGCGGCAGACCGGTCACCGGCTCCAAGGACACCGGCGAGCAGCTGCGCTTCGAACGCACCTACCCCCAGGGCCCGGTGTACGCGCCGGTGACCGGGTACTCCTCGCAGACGTACGGGACCACGCTCGTCGAGAGCACCGAGGACGGTGTGCTCGCCGGCACGGACCCGACGCTCACCGCGCTCCCGTTCTGGAACGACCTCAGCCGCCGCCGGCAGCCCGGAGGCGACGTCGTCACCACCATCAAGCCGACCATGCAGAAGGCCGCCTTCGACGGGCTCGGCGGCAAGCGGGGTGCGGTCGCCGCGCTGGAGCCGGCGACCGGCAGGATTCTCGCGCTCGTCAGCAGTCCTTCGTACGACCCCTCCGTGCTCTCCGGGACGGGCCCCGCCGCCAAGTCGGCCTGGGCACGGCTCAATTCCCTGCGGACCCAGCCCATGCTGAACCGGGCCATCCGGCAGACGTACCCGCCCGGCTCCGCCTTCAAGATCGTGACGGCGGCCGCGGCGCTGGACGCGGGCGTGGTCGCCGACGCCGAGGCGCCGACCGGGACCCCCGATCCGTACGTCCTGCCCGGGACGCGCACCACACTTCCCAACGCGGCGAAGGGCTGCGGCAATGCCTCGCTCGCGTACGCCATCCAGTGGTCGTGCAACTCGGTGATGGCGAACATCGGGGTGAAGATCGGGATGGTCGGGATGCTGGACGCGGTGAACAGGTTCGGGTTCAACGACCGCAAGCTGCGCATCCCCTCCGGGGTCGCACCCTCCACCTTCGACACCCGGATGACCGTGGACCAGCTGGCGCTGTCGTCGATCGGGCAGTTCAACACCACAGCCACGCCGCTGCAGATGGCGATGGTCTCGGCGGCCGTCGCCAACGGCGGGGAGCTCATGCACCCGTATCTGGTCGAGCGGGCGACGACCAGGGGCGGGCGTACGGTCGCGCAGACGGACCCGCAGCTGTACCAGCAGGCGATGAAGCCCTCGACGGCACAGCAGTTGCAGCGGCTGATGGTGCAGGTCGTGGAGGAGGGCACGGGGGCGAACGCGGCGATCCCGGGGGCGACGGTCGGCGGGAAGACGGGCACGGCCCAGCACGGCCTCGGCAACTCGGGCACGCCGTACGCCTGGTTCATCGCGTGGGCACAGGCGGACGGCGACGCGCGCCCGGCGGTCGCGGTGGCCGTGGTCGTCGAGGACGCCGAAGCGGTAGGCGGCCACATCAGCGGCGGCGGCAGCGCGGCGCCTGTCGCAAAAGCGGTGATGGCAGCCGCGCTGCGAGACTGACCGAATGAGGGTGGAGACGGCGCTGGAGCGGATCGGACGGCTCGACCGGGAGCTGTGCGCGTTCCTCGAGGTGTGGGCCGATGAGGCGTGGGCGCGCGAGGTCGAGCCGGGACTGCCGCTGGCCGGAGTGCCGTTCGCGGTGAAGGGGCCGTCCGGGATCCGTTCGTACGCGGCCCGTCGGCTGGTCGCTGCGGGCGCGGTGCCGGTCGGCTCGACGGCTGTCCCGGGCCCGGGAACCTACTGGCAGACCTGGGGGCTCGGTGCGCACGGCCGTACGCTCAACCCGTGGCGCGCGGACCGCACGCCCGGGGGTTCGTCGGCGGGCGCGGCGGTGGCCGTCGCGTCGGGGATGGTGGGCCTGGCGACGGGCAGCGACGGAGCGGGGTCGGTGCGCATTCCCGCCGCCTGGTGCGGGGTGTTCGGGCTGAAGACGACGAACGGTCTGCTGCCCTCGCCCGATCGCACAGGCCTCGCGTCGGCCGG
Organism: uncultured Actinomycetota bacterium; assembly: GCA_963836215.1. Classification (GTDB taxonomy): domain Bacteria; phylum Actinomycetota; class Actinomycetes; order Streptomycetales; family Streptomycetaceae; genus Streptomyces. The sequence continues at coordinate 159,940 of CAWIIU010000002.1, read as the reverse complement.
TGTGCTCACCCCCTCGGCCGCCGCGGCGCGGGCGTATCTGCGCTGCGTGCTGGACGAGTACGAGGAGGCACGGCTCCGCCTGCCGCTGCGGGCCTGCTGGTCGCCGGACCTGGGCTTCGCCCGTACGGACCCGGAGGTCGAGGCGGTGGCCCGGTCCGCGGCGGAGCGACTGGAGGTGTCCGGCGTCGTACGCCTGGACCGGCGGGCCTTTGATCTGCTCGATCCACAGGCGGCATGGCAGGCGGTCCGCGGCGGGGACGCGCCCGCGGCTGCCGCCGTACGCGCGGAGAACGATCACCGGCTGGCGGCCCTGTTCGCGGCGTACGACCTGCTGCTGACCCCGGCGACGCCGAACCGCCCGCACGGCCACGACGGCCCGGGCGAGATCTACTCCACGGCCCTCACCTGGGCGTTCAACGTCAGCGGCCACCCGGCGGCGAGCATCCCCGCGGGCTTCACGCCCGACGGCTGCCCGGTGGGCCTCCAACTGGTCACCCCCCGGGGCACGGACGCGATGCTGCTGGAGGCCGCGGTGACGGCGGAGGCCGGGCCGGTCAGGGGCGTCGGCCCAGCGCAGTGAGGTCGAAGTCGAGGGGGAACGGAAGGTCCAGCTTGAGCTGCTTGTGGTGAATGCCGGTGACCGCGTAGGTGCGGGTGACGGTGTCGAGTTCGTAGACGTGGACGACGGGGAGACCGTCGTTCTCCACGACGCGCCAGAAGTGGGGAATGCCCGCCCGTGCGTACTTGTGCGGCTTGACCTCTCGGTCGCGGTACTCGGAGTCCCTGGAGACCACTTCGACAGCGAGGACGACGTCCTCCGGCCGGAACCAGGTCTGCAGGGGACCTGTGTCGGCGTCCGCCCTCACCACGAGGACATCGGGTTCCGGCCGGTTCCACCGGTCCAGCTTGACGGTCATCTCACGGATGGCCTCGAGATGCTCAGGTGCGTGATTCAGCAGTGCGGTTTCCAGCAGACGCATGGCGAGGGTGTGGACGCGAGTCTGCGGACTCATGAAGACGAGGCTCCCGTCGAGCAGCTCCGTGTGCGGGGGAAGGTTCGGAAGCCGGTCGAGATCGTCCGCGGTCCAGCCGTCGGCCGGGGGACGTGCCCACTCGTGGTCGTCGTCCAGCCCGTACTCGCGTGCGGCGCTCATGGTTGCTCCCATGGAACGGAGTCTGCCTGGCACGGCCAGCCTACCCAGCAGAGATGTCCCATCGCCCCTCGGAGGAGTGAGTGACACCCGGGTCTTGACGGGCTGCCGAGTCCCAGCGGCAGCCACTGTGGGCGAACGTCTCCGGCGGCGTACCCGAGGGTGCGGCCCCCCGGGCTGCGGCGGGTCGGTGCCGGTCGGCCCGACGGCCCCAGCGCGGTGAGGGAGTTGGCGTTCATCCATTGTCGCCCGGAAAGCAGGGCGCTTTCGTCGTTCCGGCGGATGATCTTGAGGCTGCGGACGGCGCCTACCGTGAACGCATGACTTCCCTCCACGTAAACGACCACGGCGGCGAAGGCCCGCCGCTTGTGCTGCTGCACGGGGCCGGGCGATCGCAGGCCGACTGGGACGACGTCGCCCCGCTCCTCGTCCCGGATCACCGGGTGCTCGCCGTCGATCTGCCCGGGCACGGGCGGTCACCGTGTCGATCCCCCTGGACCTTCGAGAACGTGCTGCACGCTCTCGGGGACACGCTCGACGCATACGGCGTCGCGGACGCCGTCCCCGTCGGGCACTCGCTCGGCGGGATGGTGGCCGCCGCGCACGCCGAGGCGCATCCCGGCACGACACCCGCGGCCGTGAACCTGGACGGATTCTGGTGGGGGCGGCCCGGGCGGTACCCGGGTGCGGGGCGCGCGAAGGAGATGATCCGGGCGTCCGCGGGGGCGGTGGCTCCCGCCGAGTACATCGGTCAGCAGGGACAGCACGCGGCCCGGTTCGGCATTGCGCGCGAGCGCGCCGAGGCCGCTGCCCGCGGGGCCGTGCGCGAACTGCCCGACGGGCGCCTGCAGACGCTGCCGGAGCGCCCGGCGGCGCTGGAGATGTACGACGCCCTGGACGCGCTCGACGTGTTCGGCCTGCTGCACCGGGTGCCGTGCCCGCTGCTGGTGGTCCGGGCCCGGCGGCCGCAGCCGCCGGTGCCCGGCATGGAGTGGTTCGACGAACTGCTCGCGGCGTACGCGAAGGGCCTGACCGAGGACCTCGCCCTGCTCACCGACAGGCGTCAGCAGGTCCGCGTCGAGGACATCGACGCGACGCACGCGATGCTGCTGGAGGAACCGGGGGCGGTGGCCGCGCTGGTGCGCGGATTCGTCGCCGGCGTACGGGCCTAGGCGCCGTCCGCGATCGCCTCCTCGACCTCCGCCACCCGCGCCTGCTCCTCCGCGGCGAACCGCTCCTGGTCGAGCTGTTCCGCGATCTCCTCGTCCTGGGTCATCAGGAGGTCGAGGTTGGCGTCGCCCATCTCGAACACGCCCATGTCGAGGTACGCCTTCTGGAGGCGTTCGCCCCACAGCCCGATGTCCTTGACGCAGGGCACGATCCGGCTGAACAGCAGCTTGCGGAACAACTGGAGGAACTCGGACTGTTCGGAGAGCTCGGCCGCCTCCTGCTTGGGGATGCCGAAGTTCTCCAGGACCTCGACACCCCTGAGCCGGTCGCGCATCAGATAGCAGCCCTCGATCACGAACTCCTCGCGCTCGCGCAGTTCCGCGTCGCTGAGCTGCTTGTAGTAGTCGCGCAGCGCCATCCGCCCGAAGGCGACGTGCCGGGCCTCGTCCTGCATGACGTACGCGAGGATCTGCTTGGGCAGCGGCTTGTCCGTGGTGTCGCGGAGCATGCCGAACGCGGCGAGCGCCAGCCCCTCGATCAGGACCTGCATGCCGAGGTAGGGCATGTCCCAGCGTGAGTCGCGCAGGGTGTCACCGAGCAGCCCCTGGAGGTTGTCGTTGACCGGGTAGAGCATCCCGATCTTCTCGTGCAGGAAGCGGCCGTAGATCTCGGCGTGCCGCGCCTCGTCCATGGTCTGGGTCGCGGAGTAGAACTTGGCGTCCAGGTCGGGCACCGACTCCACGATCCGCGCCGCGCACACCATCGCGCCCTGCTCGCCGTGGAGGAACTGGCTGAACTGCCAGGAGGTGTAGTGCTTGCGCAGCTCGCCCTTGTCCCGTTCGGTCAGCTTCGCCCAGTGGCGGGAGCCGTAGAGCGTGAGTGCCTCGTCGGGTGTGCCGAGCGGGTCGTACGGATCGACCTCCAGGTCCCAGTCGATGCGCCTGGCGCCGTCCCACTGCTTGTCCTTGCCCTTCTGGTACAGGGCCAGAAGACGGTCGCGGCCGTCCTCGTACTCCCAGCTGAAGCGGGCCGCGCCGGAGGCAGGGACCTGCCAGTCGAGGTTCGCGGGGGCGTTCACATAGCGGTCGTACGTCGACACCGGCGACTCCTTCGCCTCATATCCCGTATACCGAGGGGCACTTGGCAGGCTCACACGTTGGTAGACGAAGAGTCAACAAGTCGTGCGCAAGGGATTGACGGGCCTACTGACAGGCTGTCTCATAACTGCCATGACGACAGTGTCCGAACGCGACTTGCGGCTGCTGCACGATGCACTCGGCCCGCTGCGGGACCGCGAGCAGGTCGCCGAGCGCCTGCTCGAGTCTTCCGCCAAGCACTCCTTCGACCCCGACAAGGAACTCGACTGGGATTCGCCCGTCGAGGACGGCAAGTGGTTCTGGCCGCCGGAGCTGGTCTCCCTCTACGACACCCCGCTGTGGCGGAAGATGTCCGAGGACCAGCGGATGGACCTCGCCCGCCACGAGGCGGCCTCACTGGCCTCGCTCGGCATCTGGTTCGAGATCATCCTGATGCAGCTGCTGGTACGCCACATCTACGACAAGTCGGTGACCAGCAACCATGTGCGCTACGCGCTCACCGAAATCGCGGACGAGTGCCGGCACTCGATGATGTTCGCCAGAATGATCCAGAAGGGCGGGGCGCCCGCCTACCCCGTGCCGCGGCTCTACCACAATCTCGCGCGCGTCCTGAAGACCGTGTCCACGACGCCCGGTTCGTTCGCGGCCACGCTGCTCGGCGAGGAGATCCTCGACTGGATGCAGCGGCTGACGTTCCCGGACGAGCGGATCCAGACCCTCGTGCGCGGAGTGACGCGGATCCATGTGGTGGAGGAGGCGCGCCATGTCCGTTACGCGCGCGAGGAGTTGCGCCGCCAGATGGTGACCGCACCGCGCTGGGAGCAGGAGCTCACCCGGCTGAGCTGCGGCGAGGCGGCCAAGGTGTTCTCGGTCTGCTTCGTCAATCCGCAGGTGTACACGAACGTCGGGCTGGACCGGCGGACGGCGGTCGCCCAGGTCAAGGAGAGCGGACACCGGCGCGAGGTGATGCAGTCGGGTGCGAAACGGCTGACCGACTTCCTGGACGACATCGGCGTACTGCGAGGTCCCGGTCGCAGGCTGTGGAAGAGCTCCGGTCTCCTCGCCTGATGCCGCGGCCGTGCGGTTACGCTGCGAGTATGACCAGTCCCGCTCCGGCGACCCGTGCGTACCGACGGCTCAGCGTCGAGGAGCGCCGCACGCAGCTCTTGGCGGCGGCACTCACCCTCTTCGCGCACCGGCCGCCGGACGAGGTCTCGCTCGACGACGTGGCGGAGGCGGCGGGGGTCTCGCGGCCCCTCGTCTACCGCTACTTCCCGGGAGGCAAGCAGCAGTTGTACGAGACGGCCCTGCGCTCGGCGGCCGACGAGCTGGAGCTGTGCTTCACCGAACCGCCGTCCGGACCGCCGACGGAGCGGGTCTCCCGCGTGCTCGACCGCTACCTCGACTTCGTCGACCAGCACGATGCGGGGTTCAGCGCGCTGCTGCGGGGCGGGAGCGTGGCGGAGACCTCGCGTACGACGGCGATCGTGGACGAGGTGCGGCGGGCCGCCGCCGAGCAGATTCTCGTGCACATAGGCGTGGACCGGCCGGGGCCACGGCTGCGGATGATGGTGCGGACATGGATCGCGGCGGTGGAGGCGGCGTCGCTGATCTGGCTGGACGAGGGCAAACAGCCGGCGGCGGCCGAGCTGCGGGACTGGCTGGTGGACCACCTGATCGCGCTGCTCACGGCGACGGCGGCGACGGACGCGGAGACGGCGGGGGCGGTGGCCGGGCTGCTGAGCCTGGAGAGCGCGGACGGGGCGGTGGGCGTGCTGGCGCGTCGCGTCGTCCCTGTGGTGGACGACGCGACGCGGCTGTTGTAGCCGGGGCGGCGGTTGCGGGCGGGGCCCTTGCCCGCGCCGCGCCCTGGTCGGGGCCGGGGGTCTTGTCGGGGCCCGGGCTCCTAACTCGGGCCCTGCGCCTCGCCCTTGTCGGGGCTCCGCCCCGAACCCCGCGCCTCAAACGCCGGCGGGGCTGGAGGTTGCCTGAAGCGCCGGCCCGGCCGGGCGAGGCGCCTCAGAACCCGGCGGGGCCGGGTGGTTCGTCGCAACCCCTGGCAGCGCTGGGGCAGTTTGCCCAAAGCCCCCGGGCTGGGGGCGTTCGCCTCAGAGGCCGGCCGAGTTGGAGTGCAGGTCGTGGCCCAGGCCCGGGGTGGTCGGGATCGGGAGGCGGCCGCGGTCCGAGAGGCCGGCGAAAGCCGTCGGGGCCAGGGGTTCGTCCGTCACCAGGAGCGGGCCCACCAGGTCCGCCGGGACCGTCGCGTGCGGCAGCGAAGCCGCCAGATGCGCGGCTGCCAGCGTCGCGACGCCCAGTTCCGGCATGGTGCCCAGCTTCACCGCCAGGCCCGCCGCCTCCGCCAGCGCCGCGATCTGGCGGGCCGGGTGCAGGCCGCCCACTTTCAGGATCTTGATGTTGAGGACGTCTGCCGCGCCACGGCGCACGATCTCCATCGCGTCGTGCAGCGACTGCATGCTCTCGTCCGCCATCACCCGTACCCTGCCGCCCCGCCGCAGCCCGGCCATCCCCGCCAGGTCCCAGCGCGGCAGGGGCTGTTCGACCAGGTCGAGACCCGCGTCCGCGAGCCGCGCGACGGTACGGGCCGCCGTGCCCGGGTCGTAGCCCTCGTTGGCGTCGAGGCAGAGCTCGGCCCCGTCCGGCAGGACCTCACGCACCAGCCGGACCAGCTGCACATCGCGGTCCGGGTCCTCGCCCCCCTTGACCTTGATGTGGGTGAAGCCGCGCGCCGCGTACTCGCCCGCCTCCTTCACCATCTCGTCGACCGTGCCGAGCCCGACGACCCATGCCGTGGGGACGTGCGGGCGGACGCAGCCGCCGAGCAGCAGGTGCAGTGGCCAGCCCGCCGCGCGGGCCGCCAGGTCGTGCAGGGCGATGTCCAGCGCCGCCTTGGCGAGATGCTGGCCGCGGATCGCGGAGTCCATCGCGAGGTGAGCCCCCGTCAGATCCCGGGGGTCGTGCCCGACGAGCGCCGGGGCGACATGCTGGGTGACGGCTGCTTCGAGGCCGGCGAGGGTCTCACCGGTGTAGGCGGTCATCGGGCTGGCCTCGCCGAAGCCGGATGCGCCGTCGGCCGTGCGGACTTCGACGACCAGGCTGATCAGTTCGGGGCTGGTGCCGCTGCTGATGACGAAGGGGCGTCGGTAGGGGGCCCTGACGACGCGCGTGTGGACCGAGGAGATCTTCAAGCACGGCTCCTTCGAGTTACGGCCCGGACCGTAAGAGCGGGCTCAGAGGCGTACGCGGTAGACGATCGGCGGCCGGCCGGTCTGGCCCTGCTGCCGGCTGCCGGTGGGGACGGCCACACCCGCGCGTTCGAGTCGCTTGAGGATGCGGCGGGCCGTGCGCTGCTGGACGGCGAGGTGTTCGGCGACGCGGTGCGCGGTGATGCCGTCCTCCTCTTCCTCCGCGGCCAGTTCACGGAGCCGGTCCAGCGTTCTGGGGTTCAGTCCGACGCGGCGGGCGAGCGTGGCGGAGCCCTCCGGGCCCGGCGACAGGCCCGCGGGCGCGGTCTGTTCCGCGTCGATGACGATGTCGACATCGTCGGTCATGCAGACGACCCCGGCGACCGGGCCCACCGAACGCGCGCGGTTGACGGCACGTCTGGCCAGCGCCTCCGCCTCCGCGGCCGTACGGCCGAGCCCGAATCCGACATGGGCTGTGCCGTGCCGGGCGGCGAGGTCGGCGAGGAAGGGCAGCCTGGTGAACTCCTCGCTCACCTCCTCCAGGACCCCGCGCGTGGTGACGACCAGCCGCTCGCCGTCGGGCAGTCCGGCGAGACTGCCGCCGAGCACCCTGAGGTCAGCCGCCAGCTCGTGGTCGTCCGCCGGGAGGTCGATGATGCCGAGGGCCACCTGGGCGTCGCCGCTGTGGGCTCCGGCGGTGGCGAGCACCAGGGCCTGGAGCGTGGAACGTATGGAGTGGCGCGAGGGCGCGAGACGTACGGCGTGCATCTCGTGGTCGAGCAGATGGAACGCCGAGCCGAGGCAGGTGATGGCGACCCGGGTCTGCTTCCTGTCCCGTGCGTTCAGGTGGAACTCGGCGAGGTCCTGCGAGGTCAGACCGGGCCGGTAGGGCAGGACGTGCACATGCTCGGTGGGCAGCTTCGCCTCGGTGAGCGTCTCCATGACCTCGCTGCGGCGCAGCGTGTCGATGGAGATGCGGGAGACGTCGTGCCCCAGCCGGAGCAGCTCCACCAGGGCCCGCAGCAGGGTCGCGCCGTTGTACGGGACGTACATCGCGGGCCGGTCGAGCAGGCCCGCGGCCGTGGCGAGGGTGTGCGGCACGACGCCGGTGAACAGCAGGGCGTCCGCCTCGGACTGCGCCCGGGCGACCATGGAGAGGGTCTCGTCCTCGTGGCGGTAGGCGAGCGGCACCAGAAGGTCCGCGCCGGACGCGGCACCGACCGCGACCACCTTGTGCACAAGGTCCTCGGGACCGATGACGCCGACCGTGAGAGCCATCGGCCGGTCTCCGTTCTTGTGGAGTGCTTCTGGTGTACGACGGATTCGGTCGGGGTTGACGCCCGCCGTCCACGGACCTAATTTCGGCCCAGGCCATAACCGCATACCTGCGGAGAGGATAGTGCCCCGATGCCCGAACGGGAAATGCCACTGCCCACAGTTCTCGATCCGCGGGGCCGCACGTTCGGCGAGGAGGAGCGGGCCGCTGTTCTGCGCGTCCTGGACTCCGCCGTGCTGTGCAGTTCCTTCGGAAGTGAAGCACGCTCCCTCGAGGCGGAGATGGCACGGCTGTACTCCCGCGCGGAGACGGTCGCGTGCAGCTCGGGTACGGCGGCCCTCCATCTGGCGGTCGCGGCGTCCGGTGTCGGCCCGGGCGACGAGGTCATCACCACTCCCATCTCGGACTTCGGCACGGTGGCGCCCGTCATGGCCCAGGGGGCGCGCGTGGTGTTCGCGGACGTACGGCCCGAGGACGGCAATCTCGACCCCGCGGCCGTCGAGACGGCCGTCACCCTCCGCACCAAGGCGGTCATCGCGGTCCACCTCTTCGGCGGCGCGGCGGACATCGGCGCGCTCCGCGCGATCTGCGACCGGCACGAGCTCGTCCTCATCGAGGACTGCGCCCAGGCGTGGCTCGGCGAGGACGCCACGGGCCGGCTGCTGGGCTCGGTGGGGGACATCGCCTGCTTCAGCCTTCAGCAGTACAAGCACATCACCGCGGGCGACGGCGGGCTCGCGCTGACCGACGACCCGGCACTCGCCCGCCATATGCGGCTGTTCATGGACAAGGGCTGGGACCGTACCGAGGGCCGTATCCACCGGCAGATGGGCCTCAACTACCGGATGCCCGAGCTCGTCGCGGCGGTGGCACGGGCCCAGCTCGGCAAGGTCGCGGAGGTGGTCCGCAGCCGCCGTGAGCGGGCGGAGCAGCTGGCCGCCGCGATCGAAGGCCTGCGGGACGTGCGGATGCCGCAGCGCCGCCAGGGTCATGCGTGGTGGGTGATGCCGCTGCTGGTCGACGACAACGTCCGCTGGGGCGAGCGGCTCCAGGACCTGGGCGTACCGGCGATTCCCGGCTATCTGGAGCGGCCGCTGTACGCCAATCCGGCGCTGTCCGGGTATCCGCCGGGCCTGTGTCCCCGGGCGGAGGAGCTGATCGACCGTACGCTGCTGGTCCTGCAGTGGAACGAGGCGTACACCGAAAGCGATGTCGACGGCATCGCCCGGGCCCTGTGCGAGGTGGGATCACGTTGAGCGAGACGCGTAGGGACGACTGGCTGCATCCGGCTCCGGCGGAGCACATCGGCTGGGACGTGGACGTGATGTACGGCCCGTGGCCGCGGCACCACCGCGACCTGGGGCTCACGGACGTACGGGAGATCCTCAAGAACTCCCCCGTCGCCGGGGCGCTCGCCCTCTCCACCCGTGGACCCCTGTTCCACGACGGCGCGGGGAACGCCGAGACCGTACGGGATCTCGCCGACTGCCCCGAACTGCTGCCGGTCGGCACCGTCGACGTACGCGACGCGCTGACCGCGGAGGACCGGCTGGACGAACTGGCCGCGGACGGGGTGCGTTTCCTGCGGCTGTTCACGGTCGAGCAGGTGGCCGAGCCCGGCTTCCCCGGCTACCGGCGGGTGGTGAAGCTGGCCCTCGAACGCGGGATGGTGCTGCTGCACGACGGCGACCCGCGGCGCTTCGGACCGCCGCTCGCCGACCGCGGTGCCGATGTGATCTTCCTCGATCTGCACGCGTATCTGCTGGCGGACTTCCTGCTGATGGCGCGGGAGGAGCCGGGGTTCCGGGCCACCACCCGGATGCTGTCCGGGTCCGACTCGATCGAGCGGGTCGTGGACGCGGTGGGCCCGCGCCATCTGGTCTTCGGTTCGCGCTCCCCCTTCATGGACATCTCGCCGCAGACGCTGCGGCTGCGCTACGCGGACATCTCCGACGACGACCGTGCCGCGATCTCCACCAAGAACGTCGAGGAGTTGCTCGTCTGATGCCGATCATCGATGTGCACGCGCACGTGGGGCGCTGGCAGTTCCACCTGACGTGCGGCGACGCCGAGAACAACCTGCGGCAGATGGACCGCTACGGCATCGACCTGCAGCTGGTGTCCGCGTCCGAGGCCGTGGTGTACGACGCGGTGGCCGGGAACGCGGCGCTGCGGCAGGTGCTCGAGACCCGGCCGCGGCTGCGCGGGTACGCGGTGGTGAACCCGAACCGGGCCGAGGAGAGCGCGGCGGACCTGAAGCGCTGCCTGGACACCGGGCTCTTCGTGGGCGCGAAGATCCACACCCACTATCCGGGGCGGCTGCCGGGGACCAGGGAGATGGCGGACGCCTTCGACGTGATCGCGGACGCCGGGGTACCGCTGCTGCTGCACACCTGGGGGCGTGAGGTGACGCTCCTGCCGGAGCTGCTGGCGACACGCCCGGGACTGCGGGTCATCATGGGCCATGCGGGTGGCGACGCCTGGCGCGAGGCGGCGCACGCGGCGGCGGCCTGCGACCGGTTGTATCTGGAGCACTGCCGCACGGCCACGGACGCGGGGCGGGTCGCGTACGCGCGGGAGGCGGGCGTCCCGGTGGAGCGGATGCTGTTCGGCACGGACGCCACGCTGATCGACCCCTGCTGGTCGCTGGGGGTGATCCGGGACGCGGGGTTCTCGGCGGAGGAGCGCGAGCTGGTCCTCTGGCGCAATGCTCTGGAGCTCTTCCCGGCGCTGCGTACCGGGCTGCGCGCCGCGAACGCCGACGAGGCCGTCCTGAGTTAGTCCTTCTCCTCGGACAGCGCCTCCAGGCACCTGACGACCGCCCCGCGCTCCGCATCGGGCAGCTTCGGCCCGTACGGGTCGTGCGCCGCCGATTCGGGGAGCAGGCCCTCCCATACGGCGGCCCACAGCATCCGCTGCACGTATCCCTCGATGGGCGCGTGGAACGTCGCCTCGGCGAAGCTGTCGAGGCGGCCGGAGGCCCGGACGAAGGCCCCGTGGTCGCCCGCCGTCCATGCGTCCAGGACCGCGTTCGTCAGACCCACCCGGGCCGCGGCGATCCCCACCAGCGCGGAGTCGGCGCCCCACATCAGGGACGGGCCGAACATCCGGTCCTCCCCCGTCACCACCAGCTTTCCGCTCTCCTGTGCGGCGCGGATCGCGTCCTGGCAGGCCATCGCCCGGTCGAGGGTGGCCAGTTTGACGCCGATGGCCACGGGCAGGGCGAGCAGACGGCGGATCAGTCCGGGCGGGTACGGGTAGCCGCCGGCCTCGCCGTGGAGGAAGAAGCCGAGCACCGGCAGCCCGCTCTCGTCGGCGACCCGCTCGTGCAGCCGTACGGCCTGGTCCTGTCCGTCGGGAAGGTCCGCGAACGGGGCGAGCGGGTAGACCATGACGGCGTCGGCGCCGAGCGCGGCCGCCTGCCGGGCCATCGCGACCGTGGCGTCCGCCGCCTCGGCAAGGTCTCGCGGACGGACCGATCGTGGCACCCCCACGCCTGCCACGATCGGCCCTGCGACCGCCTCCCGCCAGATGCGCAGCACCTGTTCGCGGTCGGGTTCGGTGAGATACAGACCCCGGCCGGTGTGCGCCCAGACGGCGACTCCGCCGATCCGTGCGGCCGCGATCCGCTCCGCGTATCCGCGCAGCGCCCCGAGGTCCACGACTCCCCGGGGATCCATCGGTGTTGCCACTGCCGGCACCACGGTGCCGCGCAGCCTGCGCACCAGGTTCTCCGTCGCAGACATGGGCGCTCTCTCCCGTCTGTTGCGGTCGTTGGCGACACGCTAGCCTTTACGGCCCGGACCGTAAAGGAAAGGCCAGCCAGAATGTCCCAGCGCCCCATGCGTCTCGGTCTGTACGTCAATCTCTACGCGGACGGCGCCGACCGGCCCCGGCTCGCCGACGCGGTGGAGCAGGTGCGGCTCGCGGAACAGGCGGGTTTCGACTGGGTGGTGCTCGGCGAGCGCCATCTGCACCGGCCGGGCTATCACGAGGCCGTCACCTCACTGGCGTATCTCGCCGCGCACACCGAACGGATCGGTCTGGCCACCGCCGGACTGATCGCGCCCGTCTACCACCCGGTGTGGCTCGCCGAGACCCTGGCGCACATCGATGTGCTCTCGGGCGGCCGGCTCACGGCCGGTTTCGTCCTGGGCTACCGGCCCGAGGAGTTCGCGCTGTACGGCACGAGGCCGGCCGAGCGTGTGTCCCGGTTCGAGGAGTGCCTGGAGCTGGTGACCCGGCTGTGGACCGAGGACGAGGTGACCCACGAGGGCCGCTGGACCTCGCTCGACAAGGCGTTCCTGTCGCCGCGCCCGGTGCAGTCCCCGCGGCCGCGGATCTGGAACGGCGGACGGGTGTCGGCGGTGCTGGAGCGCACGGCCCGGATGTGCGACGGCTGGACGACATCCTTCAACGAGCTGGACTCCGAGCTCCCCGAGAAGATCGCCGAGTACCGCTCGTACCCGCGTGGCGCGGCGAGTCTCGGCCAGGAGGTCATCGTCTGCCGGGAGGGTTTCGCCGCGGCCACCTCGCAGCAGGCGCGCGGCGCCCTGGAGGCGCCGCTGCGGGAGCTGTACGACGCGTACGGCGACTGGAAGCGCACCTCGGCGGACGCCGCGCGCTACGCCCAGCAGTGGGACGACATCGAGGCGCGCTCGGTGATCGGTTCGGTGGACCAGTGCGTGCAGCGGCTGGGGGCGTACGGCGAGATGGGGGCCGACGGGGTGGTGCTGCGCATCCAGCCGCCGGGGATGCCGCAGAAGGACGCGCTCGGCGCGATCGAGACGTTCGGCGCGGAGGTGCTGCCGGGGCTGGGCGCTTCCGCGGCTGTCACGACTTGAGACCGCTGGTGGCGATCGAGTCCGTCAGATAGCGCTGCAGCAGACCGAAGACGAGCAGGCAGGGGATCACGGTGATGGTGGCCCCGGCCATGATCTGGTTGATGCTGACGTCCTGGCCGGCGAGGGTGGCGAGGCCGACGGTGAGGGTGCGCATGTCGGACGACTGGCCGATGACGAGGGGCCACAGGAAGTCGTTCCAGTGCCACAGGAAGACGAACACGCCGAGGGTGGCCAGGATCGGCCGGATCAGCGGGATCACGATGGTGGTGTAGATGCGCCACTCGGAAGCACCGTCGATCTTGGCGGCCTCGAACAGCTCGTCGGGCAGCTGGTACATGAACTGCCGCATCAGGAAGACCGCCTGGGAGTTGGCCAGGGTCGGGACGATCAGTCCCCAGTAGGTGTCCACCCCGCCCATCTCCGAGACGAGGATGTAGTACGGGATGAGCGTCGCCTGGAACGGCACCATCAGCGTGGCGAGGAAGGCCCAGAAGAGCACCTCGCGGCCGGGGAACCGCTTCTTGGCGAAGGCGTATCCGGCCATCGACGAGAACAGCAGGATGAGCACCACCGACACGAGCGAGTAGATCAGCGAGTTGACGGCCCATTGGGTGATGTCGGCGCTGTCGAGCACGTCCGTGAAGTTCTGCCAGGTCGCCCGGGTGACGTCGAACGCGCCCGGCAGGGTCTCGCCCTCCGGCGGGGCGAAGGCGACCAGCACCATGACCGCGAAGGGGACCACGGTCACCAGAGCGACCAGGACGAGCAGGACGGGCAGTCGCAGCCGGCCTCCCATCAGTCCACCTCTCTGCCGATGAGCCGGCGCTGGATGAGCGAGAAGATCAGCACGACGAGGAAGAGCATCAGGCCGACCGCGCTGGCGTACCCGAAGTCGAAGTACTTGAAGCCCGAGTCGTAGAGGAAGTACACCAGCGAATAGCTGGCCCGCACGGGTCCGCCGCCCGTCATCACATACATCGCGTCGAAGACCTGGAAGGCCTGGATCGCCTCGATGACGAGGACGAAGAAGAGCACCGGGCGCAGCATCGGCAACGTCACCCAGCGGAAGCGCTGCCAGGCGCTCGCGCCGTCGACCGTCGCCGCCTCGCTGACCTCGCGGGGGATGGACTGCAGCCCGGCGAGCAGGATGAGCATGGAGTAGCCGAAGCCCTTCCAGGCCGCGCTGGCCGCGATGGACGGCAGGACGAGGTTCTCGTCACCGAGGAAGTCGACCGGGCCGAAGGAGATCGCGCCGAGGGCGGCGTTCAGCAGCCCGTCGTCGACCTCGTAGATCCACTTCCAGATGACGGCCGCCAGCACGATGCTGGTGACGTACGGCAGGAAGAACACCCCGCGGAAGAAACCCCGCATCCATACGGTGCGGTGCAGCAGTACGGCGGTGCCGAGCGCGAGCCCCACCGTCATGGGGACGTAGACCGCGGTGTAGATCGCGGTGACGCCGAGGCTCTCCCAGAAGAGGTTGTCGCCGAACAGGCGGGTGTAGTTCCTGGCTCCGATGAACTCCCATTCGCCGCTCAGCCGGTAGTCGGTGAGCGAGAGAAAGGCCGCACCGATCGTCGGCCCGAAGCGGAAGACGATGAACAGCACCAGCATCGGGGCGACGAACGCGATGCCCACCAGGGCCTCACGCCGCCGCCCCTGACGCCGGCCGGGCCTCGGCCCGACGGACTCCACCAGCTCCGTCGGGCGTGTGGCCGTCTTGCTCGCGGTCGCCTCGCTCAACGCTGCCGTGCCAGCAGGTCGTCGGTCGCCTTGGCCGCGTCGTCCAGGGCGTCCTGGGGACTCTTCTTGCCGAGCAGCGCCGCCTGGATCTCCGGGGCCAGCAGGCCCATCACCTGACGGGCGGCCGGGTTGGGCTCACCGGGGCTGACGGCGGCGAGCGCGGCCTGGTACTGCTTGGCGTACGGGGACGCGTTCGGCACGGCGACGTCCGTACGGGGCGAGAAGTATCCGCTGGCCTGGCCCAGGGACTTGATCTGATCCGGCTGGGTCATGAACGCGACGAACTTCTCCGAACCGGCGGTGTTCTTGGACTTGGCGTTGATGCTCAGGGCGCCCGGGATGCCGAACACGACCTCGCTCGCCGGGCCCTTCAGCGGGGCGCCCACCACGACGTTGTCCTTGCCCCAGGTCTTCGCGGCCAGTTCGGCGTCGGCGAGGACGACGGAGAAGCCCATGGCGGCTTCCTGCTTGCCCAACGCATGGTCCGCGAGCTGGTTGGTGTTGGTCATCGCCGACTTGGGGACCGAGCCCGCCTTGTAGAGGTCGGTGAGGAAGGTGAGCGCCTCGACGCCCTCCGGCCCGTTGAAGGCCGCCTTCTTGCCGGACTTGTCGAAGACGCTGCCGCCGGCCTGCCACAGCAGGGGGTAGAAGTTGAGGTTCAGCGACGCCTCGTTGCTGGCCGAGTAGTCGAGGAGCGCGACGCCCTTCTTCTTCAGCTTGGGGGCGGCGGCCTTGATTTCGTCCCAGTTCGTGGGAGGTGCGGCGACACCGGCCGCGGTCAGCAGCTTCTTGTTGTAGACCGTGGTGGTGACGGTCTGGTAGATCGGCGCACCGAAGATCTTCCCGTTCTGCTTCATCGCCTCCAGGGCGGCGGGCAGGAACTTGCCGGAGCTGGCCCCGAGTGCCCCGTCCACCGGCGTGATGGCCCCGTTGGCGGAGAACTGCGGGATCTGGTCCGGAGTGAGCAGCACGACGTCCGGGCCCTTGCCGCCGCCGAAAGCGGTGGCGATCTTCTGGTCCCGGTTGTCCCAGGGCTGCTGCTCGATGGTGACGGTGGTTCCCGGCTCCGATTTCTCGAAAGCCTTCTTGATGCCGTCCCAGTAGGCCGCGTTGGCCTTGGGTTCGGCGATCACGGGGTACATCCAGACGGTGACGTTCTTCGAGTCCGAGCCGCCGTCGCCGCCACCGCACGCGGAGAGCGAGGCGGCGAGCATGAACAGGGCGAGAGGAGCGGTGGCGCGCTTGAAGCCTGTCTTCATGGGGGCCTCCGGAAGGCCTGATGAGAAGGGAGCGACGGGTGCCCGGCTGTTTCGGCCTGGGCCGAAAGTAGTCGCGGGGGATTTGGCCTGTCAATGAGTCAGGTAAGGGATCCGCCGAAACCTGGGCGAGACTGGCCGGTGTGAGAAGTGAGAACACCCCCTTCGTGGGCGGACCGCTGGACGAACGTGTACTGCCGGTGCTGGTGGGACCGACCGGGCACCCGCCGAAGTGGTACGAGGTCCCCGTGCCCGCCGACGACGGCTCCCCGCCGACGGTGCACGTGTATCGGCGTGTCCCCTCCGGCTACACCAAGCGGCTCGGTCTGCAGCGGGGATGGAAGTACGAGTACGCACCCGAGGGCAAGGAGCGCCGTGCAGTGAAGTGGCCCTGGTCGAAGCCGCGGGGCGGAGCCGACACGCCGTAGCCGGCGCGGGCTTCCCCTTGACGGATGACCGCATTGCGCTGAACCGACCACTCGCAGCGCGGTACGGCCCGCATGCGCTCACGATCGGCCGTGGGGCGGACCGCCCGTCCCGCCGGCCGGAGGTGATGAGGTGTCAGGCAGGGTGCTGCGCACGGTCTGTATGGTGGCGCTGGCCGCGGCGACGGTGATCGCGGCGGTGCCCGCCTCGGCGGATCCCTTCGCCGAGGCGACCGGTGAGCCGGTGAGCGGCTCGGCGGCCGCGGACGAGGATTCCGGGACGGGCGAGGCATCGTCCGACGAGACGTCCGCTTCGAGCGACGTCCCGGTCGGCGAGCCGTCCCCCGGGGAGACGGCGGACCCGACTGCCGACGCCGCCGGAGGCGCGCCGCCCACCACCGTCGCCGGGATGCTGAACCGGCTTCAGACGCTGTACCGGCAGGCGGAGGAGGCCGGCGAGGCGTACAACAGGACCGAGGAGCAGCTCACGGCCCAGCGCGCCGAGACCGCACGGCTCGGCCACGCCCTCGCCGCGGCGCGCAACGCCCTCGCCGGCAGCCGCGGCGACGCGGGCCGGCTCGCCCGCCAGCAGTACCAGGGCGGCTCCGAGCTCTCCTCGTACCTCCGTCTCCTCCTCGCCCGGGATCCTCAGCACGCCCTGGACGAGGACCATCTGATGGAGCGTGCGGCAGCCGGCCGGCTGGCGACCGTGACGCGGCTGGAGAAAGGCGCCGAGCGGGCCGCTGCGCTCTCGGCAGCCTCCCGCAAGGCCCTCGACAAGGAGCAGACGCTCGCCGAACGGCAGAAGCGGGCGCGGAACACGGCGACGAAGCGGCTGCAGGCCGTGGAGAAGATGCTCGCCTCGCTCTCCCCCGAGGAGATCGCGAAGCTGACCGCCCTGGAGGAGTCCGGCACCGCCGAGGCGCAGCAGAAGCTCGTCGACTCCGGTGTGCTCGACAACCAGCTGACGCCGACCGAGCAGGGCGACCGGGCGCTGCGGTACGCGGCCGAGCAGATCGGCAAGCCGTACGTCTGGGGCGCGGAGGGCCCGGGGTCCTACGACTGTTCGGGGCTCACGTCCCAGGCCTGGTCGTCGGCCGGCCTGGACATCCCGCGCACCAGCCAGGAGCAGTGGGAGGAACTGCCGAAGGTTCCGCTGCGGTCGCTGCGCCCGGGTGATCTGGTGCTGTACTTCCCCGGAGCCACGCATGTGGCGATCTACCTGGGTGACGGCATGGTGATCCAGGCGCCGCGCCCCGGGAGCACGGTCAAGGTGTCGCCGATCGCGGCGAATCCGCTGCTCGGCGCGGTGCGCCCGGACCAGGACGGCGCTCCGCTGCCCGAGTACACCCCGCCGCGGCTCCCGGAGGGGGCCACGGCGGGTGCGGACACCGGTTACTCGGAGGCGGACGCCCCGGACGCCTCTTCGGAGCCGGCGGACGCTCCGGCGACCTCGGCCAGGTAGGCGTCGGCCAGCGCGGGATCGTAGAAGAAGTTCTCGAAGTCGGCCGGGTTGTCGAATCCGTTGGCGAACCGATCCGCCACCGGCGGGAGCTGACCGGCCGCGCCGATCAGGTTCAGCACATGCTCCGGCGGGACGCCGAGCATCGCGTTCGTCCACTTGGTGACGTGCTGGGCGGTGTCCCAGTAGCGGTCGAACGTGGACTGCATCCATGCCTGGTCGAAGGGCTGGTCCCCGTGCTCCACGATCGAGGCGAGATACGCGGCCGCGCACTTGGACGCGGAGTTCGAGCCCTGGCCGGTGATCGGGTCGTTGGCGACGACGACGTCCGCGACGCCGAGTACCAGACCGCCGCCGGGCAGCCGCCCGATGGGCTTGCGCACGGTCGGGGCGTAGCGGCCGGAGAGGGTGCCGCCGGCGTCGGTCAGTTCGACCTTGGTGGCGCGCGCGTACTCCCAGGGCGTGAACTTCTCCATGAGCTCCAGGGTCAGGGCGAGATGCTCGGCCGGGTCCTTGACGCCCTGGAAGGCGTCCAGCGGGCCGCCGGGGATGCCCTCCCAGAAGAGAATGTCGGCGCGGCCGCTGACGGTGAAGGTCGGCATCACGAAGAGCTCGCCGACGCCGGGGATCAGATTGCAGCGGACCGCGTCGTAGTCGGGGTGCTCGGGGCGCGGGCCGAGTCCGTGCACATAGGCCACCGCAAGCGCGCGCTGGGGCGCCTCGTACGGGGAACGGGAGGCGTCGCGGCCGAACATGGAGACCAGTTCGCCCTTGCCCGCGGCGACCATCACCAGATCGTACGTACGGGAGAAGAAGTCCAGGTCGGACACTGCCGCGCCGTGGATGACGAGCTGCCCGCCGCGCTGGGCGAAGGTCTCCATCCAGCCGGCCATCTTCACGCGCTGGTCGACGGACTGCGCGTAGCCGTTCAGCTTGCCCACCCAGTCGACGAGCCGCTGGGACTCGGGCCCGGCGACGGAGACTCCGAGGCCCTCGATACGCGGGGCCCGGGGCTCCCAGAAGTTGATGTCCAGGTCGCGCTCGTGCCGGAGCGCGGTGTCGAACATGCACTGGGTCGACATGACCCGGCCGGAGCGGATCTCGTCGGCCGTGCGGTTCGACATCAGGGTGACCTCGTACCCCTGGGACTGAAGGCCGAGGGCGAGCTGGAGTCCGGACTGACCGGCTCCGACTATGAGTATCTTCCGCATCCGGGGCTTCTCTTTCGTCTGTCAGGGCTGTTCGGGCGTGGTTTCGAGCGCATGGGCGACCAGCGAGAGCAGTGAATCGATCACCGTGATCCGCTTGCGGGCGTCCATGATCACAACCGGTATGTGCGCCGGCACCGTCAGCGCCTCCCGCACATCCTCGGCCTCGAACAGCTCCGAGCCGTCGAAGTGGTTGACGGCGACGATGTACGGCAGCCCGCTGCTCTCGAAGTAGTCGAGCGCCGGGAAGCAGTCCTGCAGCCGGCGGGTGTCGGCCAGCACGATGGCGCCGATCGCGCCACGCACCAGGTCGTCCCACATGAACCAGAAACGTTGCTGCCCGGGTGTGCCGAAGACGTAGAGCACCAGATCGTCGTCGAGCGTGATCCGGCCGAAGTCCATGGCGACCGTGGTGGTGAGCTTGTCGGGTGTGGCGGAGAGGTCGTCCTCCTCCTCGCTCGCCGACGTCATCAGCGCCTCGGTCTGCAGCGGGGTGATCTCGGAGACCGAGCCGACGAGGGTGGTCTTGCCGACGCCGAAGCCGCCCGCGACCACGACCTTGGTGGCGATGGGGGCCCGGGTGTGGTCCAACTGCCAGGCCTGCAGGCCGTCTTCCGTGGCGGCGGCGGGCCCGGGCCCCGGATCGGTGGGGCTCGCAGGCGCGGAGTGGGTCCGGTTCGGCAGCGTGTCAGAGGCGGCGGAGTCCACTCAGCACCCTTTCCAGCAGCGCGCGTTCGGGCCGTCCGGGTCCGTGCCCGGTGCCGTACACACGGATCTTTCCCTGGTCGGCGAGGTCACTGAGCAGCACCCGGACCACCCCCAGCGGCATCTTCAGGAGCGCCGAGATCTCGGCGACGGTACGCATCCGGCGGCAGAGTTCGACGATGGCGTGCAGCTCGGGCATGACGCGCGAGGACAGATCGCCCTTCGGCAGCTGCCGCAGGTCGGCCGGCGCATCGAGCGCGGCGACGAACGTCTCGACGAGCAGCACATGGCCGAAACGGGTACGGCCGCCGGTGAGCGAGTACGGGCGTACCCGGGCGGGGCGGCGGTTCTCGCCGCGCATCGGCAGTTTGGGGGCGGACGTCACTGGGGGCCCTCCAACGACTGGCGCAGTTCACTGCGGAGTTCGGGGGTGAGGACGTGTCCGGCGCGGCCGACGAACATGCCCATGTGGTAGGCGACGACGGACATGTCGCAGTCGGCGTCGGCGTGCACACCGAGCAGTGAGCCGTCGCTGATCGCCATCACGAAGACGCTGGCGTCCTGCATGGCGACCATCGTCTGTTTGACGCCGCCGCCGTCCATCAGGCGGGCGGCGCCGACGGTGAGGCTGCCGATGCCGGAGACGACGGTGGCAAGGTCGGCGCTCGAACCCTTGGGGCCCTGCCGACGGGGCGATTCGGCCTGGGCGATGTTCTGTTCCGGGTCCGAGGAGAGCAGCAGCAGTCCGTCGGACGACACGACGGCGACCGAGCGCACGCCTGGCACCTCCTCCACGAGATTGCCCAGCAACCAGCGCAGATTGCGGGCTTCACTGCTCAGGCCGTACGTCCCGGTCGCAGTCAACTGCGTGCCTCCTCGACTGTGTCCCCCGCTTCTTCTGTTGTTGTACGTGGTGCGGCTGCAGTCCGTGGTGCGTCTTCCGACGGTGTCGCGGACGCGCTGCGCGCGATCTCCGCCGCCGCGTCGCGCCGGCCGTCCTCTGCGGCGCGCTGGAATCCGCCGAGCCTGCGGCGCAGGGCGTCGGCATCGACGATGCCCGTGCGGGCGCCGGGTGCGGCGGAGGGCTGGACGATCTTGGGTGTGCGCTTGGGCAGGCCCTTGTCGGTGACGCGGTCCCAGACGGGCTCGGCCTGCCCGTGCTGCCCGGACTCGTCGTCGGCGGGCGTCTCGTGCGTGGCCTCGGGCTCGTGACCGACCGGCGCGCGACCGACCGGCTCGGGGTCGACCGGCTCGGACCGGGCCGTCTCGGACCCGTCGGCCTCCGGCGAGGGCCCGGGAAGCCGCATCTCGAACGTCGCCTGGTCCGCCCCGGGGTGCACCGGATCCTCGTCGGCCGTCCGCTCGTGCGTCTCCGCCTCGGTCTGCCGGAGGGTCGCCTCGGCGGCCTCGACCAGCGGGTCCGCATGCGGGTCCGGGCGCGGCGGCTCCGGCTGTGCGGCCCGGTTCCGTGGACCGGCGGGCAGCGCGTTGGAGTTGGCCTCGGCGACGGATCCCGGCAGCTGCACGGCAGGCGCCGCTCCCGTGGGCCTCGCGGGGTGCGACTCGGCCGGCGGCTCCTTGGGCAGCAGCCCCTTCGACAGGACGACGACGGCGGTGATCCCGCCCTGCTTCTGCTCGCGCAGCTGCACCCGGACGCCGTGTCGTGCGGCGAGCAGCCCGGCGACGCGCAGCCCGAGGCCGTCACCGTCCTGGCCGGGCCCCGTCTCGTACGCGGCCGGGTCCTCCAGCCGCGCGTTGAGCTCGGCCAGCCGTCCCGCGGTCATCCCTATGCCGGTGTCCTGCACGGAGAGCATCACCTCGCCGCTCTCCAGCAGCCAGCCCGAGAGCTCGACCTGGGCGTCCGGCGGCGAGAAGGCGGTGGCGTTCTCCAGGAGTTCGGCGACCAGATGGCTGAGGTCGTCCGCGGCGAACCCGGCGACCTGGGCGTGCGGCGGCAGGGACTGGATGACGACCCGTTCGTACCGCTCGATCTCGCTGACGGCGGCGCGCAGGACATCGACGAGCGGGACCGGCCCCGGGTTGGCGTGGCCGTGCTCGGCGCCCGCGAGGACCAGGAGGTTCTCGCTGTGGCGGCGCATGACGGTGGCCATGTGGTCGAGCTTGAAGAGGGTGGCCAGCCGGTCCGGGTCCTGCTCGCGCTCCTCCAGGTTCTCGATCACGCCGAGCTGGCGCTCGACGAGGCCGAGGGTGCGCAGGGAGAGGTTGACGAAGGTGTGGTCGACGGTGTGCCGCAGCCGGGTGAGCCGGTCGGTCAGTTCCCCGGTGCGCTCCTGCAGTTCGGCGCGTCCGGCGGCGAGTTCGGCGGTGAGCGCGTCGCGTGCGCCCGCCAGGTCGCCGCGGTCCCCCTCCAGCCGCTCGGCGCGTGCGCCGAGGTCCCGGAGCTTGTCGTGCAGCGTGTTCAGGGACCGTACGACCTGGGCGAACTCGTCGTTGCGGCCGGTGAAGCGTACGGGCTCCTCCTGCTCGGGCGCCGCCGCGAGACGGGCCGCGCCGATGCGCAGGACGGCCAGCGGGCGGGTGAGCGTACGCGCCACGGCGGCACAGACGCCGATGACGACGATCACCAGACCGCCGAGCAGCGCGATCCGCACCTCCAGCGCGGTGACGTCGTCGTCGCGCAGCTTCTCGAAGCCGGTGATGCCGTCGGAGGCGAGGGAGGACTCGACGCTGCGCATCTGCTCGATGCGGGCGGTGAGCGAGGATTCCAGCTTCTCGCGGTTGGACTTCTGGTCGGCTTCGGAGAGTTCGGGCTGGTCGGTCAGCCGGGCGAGATAGGCGTCGGCGGTCCTGATGTCGGGACCGGTGACGGTGACGGCCAGCGAGTCGCGGGCGTTCTTGCCGGCGGCCTGGTCGAAGTCGGCCAGGGCGGCGAGTTCGCGTATGCGGGACTGCTGGGCCGCGGCGCTGAGCGACTTGCGCATGGCCTCGGTGGCTCCGTCGCCCTCGTCCTCGTTCTGCACGGGCAGCCCGGTGACCGGGTCGATGGTCTGACTGCCGCCCTTGCGGGGTACGGAGAGCGCGGCGAGCAGCAGCCCTCGGGTGGCGGACGCCTGCTCGACGGCGAGGCCCAGCTCCGCCGACGCCCGGGTCTGCTGCCCGTCAGCCCCCGAGGAGGCGCGCGGCGGGGTCTTCGCGGCCAGCTCGTCGGCGAGGGCGTGCAGGCTCACGATGACGGTGGTGTACGCCCGGTGGGCCTCCGTCGCCGTGCCCTTCCCGGTGAGGGCTGTGCGGCGGACGGAGGGCACGGCGGAGAGGTTCTGGCTCAGCCCGGCGTGGTCGCCGGAGAGGAGGTCCTGGATCTCGTCGATCTGGCGGTCGACGCGGGAGCTGCGGACGGCCGAAATCGTGCGCCGGTCCTTCTTCTCGCCCTTCTGCTCGTCGCGTCCGGCCGCGATGTACGCGGTGACGTCGTCGCGTTCGTCGGCGAGCGAGTGGGCGAGGACCACGGCCTGCCGGTTGAGGTCCGCGAGGGTGACCAGGCGCTGGGACTCGGTCAGTTCGCCTGCGGTGGCGAGAATGCCGGGGGTGCCTGCCGCGACGACGACAAGGCTGACGAAGGCGACGCCCGCCATCAGCCGGTTGCGCACCCGCTTCGCGCGGCCGCGCGCGGCGGGAGCCGTCGAGGTCTCCTGTGCCGGGAACGTCTCAGGGACCAGGGGGGCCTGAGGCCGCTTCTTCTGCACCGGTGCTCGCAATCCTGCTTGACTTGTCCGCCCTTGCAGCAGAGATGACGACCGGTCACACGCGAGATCCCACCCCTTGCACGGCTTCAGACCATTGCAGTGCTTATGGGAGGGAGGCGCGCATCGGCCGCTCCGCCACCTGAACGAGTGAACATCACTCGGGAGTTGGCAAACAACTCCCGGCGGCGGTGCGGACGGCGGTCCGTGAGCCATCGGCTGGATCTTCCGGCCGGGCTTTGGCAGGATGCGCGCCCGCAGCTTCGCCCGTCGGCGCGTGTTGGCCCGCGAACACCGTCTGACCTGGCCGTACGACCCAATTGGGTGGTCATGCGGGCATCGTGAACGAGTCGTGCAGACTGGGGATCATGCGTATCGAACTGGCCACCGCGCCCGGCACCCCCGAACGCCCCAACGAGGACTGGGCATCCGTGGCCCTGCCCGCGTCCGGCCAGGGCGGAACTCTGGTGGTACTGGACGGTGTGACCCCTCCGAAGGGGGCCTACGGATGTGTGCACGGCGTTCCGTGGTTCACGGCCCGGCTCGGTGGCGCGCTGATCGAACTGTCCGGTTCACGGCGGGATATGACACTGGCCGATGTGCTCGCTGCGGCAATCCGGCGCACCGCGGACGCCCACCGCGAGACCTGTGACCTTTCTCACGTGCGAACTCCGCAGGCCACCGTGGTGATCGCCCGCTGGGGCGGCCCCCAGGACGACGTGGAGCATCTGGTGCTCTCCGACTCGACCCTCCTGCTGGAGTCACCGGACGGCCGGGTACGCGCGGTGCTGGACGACCGGATCGACCTGCTGCCGCGGGAACTGCTGCGTACGCATGCCACGGCGGACGCCCTGCGCAATGCCGAGGGCGGCTTCTTCACCGCGGCGGCCGACCCGGCCGTGGCGTCCCGAGCGGTGACCGGCAGCACGCCCCGCGCCGAGGTCCGGTCGGTGTCCGCCCTGACCGACGGCGCCTCCCGCTGGGTCGACATGTTCTCCGAGGGGACCTGGGACGAGTGCGTGGCGCTGCTCCGCAAGGGGGGGCCGCAGGGTCTGATCGACCGGGTCAGGACGGTGGAGACGTCGGCATCCGAACGTACGGAAGTGATCCGCTGGAAGCTCCACGACGACGTCGCGGTCGTCTTCGCTGAGCTCTGAGCTCCTCCCGCCCACCCGTTCGGACCACTCCGGCTAGCTTTCCGCCCGCCGGTTCAGCTGGTGCAGCAGCCGGGCCAGTTCGGAGATCTCCCCGCGGTCCCAGCCCGCGAGCTTGCGGACATATCGGTCACGGCGCGCGTCCCTCACTCGGCGGAACCGGGCCAGACCTTCTTCGGTGAGCCGGACGAGTGACGCCCGACCGTCTGCCGGATCCGGCTCCCGGGTGACGAGGCCGAGCTCTTCGAGGGCTCGCAGCTGCCGGCTCATCGTCGCCTTGCCGACGCCGAAATAGACGGCGAGATCGGTCGCGCGCTGCGCGCCGGTCTCCTCGAGCCGGACGAGCAGACCGTACGCGGCGGGTTCCAGTTCCGGGTGGACCTCGCGTGCCATCTCTCCGGAGGAGGCCCGGGCCCGGCGCAGAAAGACGGCCAACTCCCTTTCCAGGGCAAGGAATACGTGGTCCGCGCCACTCCCATCCTGGGGGTCGGCCTCACTTCCCGTACCGCTTCTGTGCACGTCAGCACCCCTCGCATGCTTTCCGGACGGTGAAAGTTTCTTCCGGCGGTTCACATAGCCCCAGCTCGGTCAGTATTTCGCAGGCGTAGACCAACGGCAGCACCCCACTCCCCTTCCGGAGGGAAGGTCTACGTGCGTAGCGTCCTGCATGGCATGTCCACACCATATTTGCCGCTCGGCTGTGGCATCCCGGCATTTCCTCAGGTCCCCCCACCGAGGTCTTCGGAGGCACGCTATGCCCGTGCAAAGATCCGGAACGACCGTTCCCCTCAGATCGTCGAGGAGCCCCCGTCGCTCGCTCATCGCGACGACCGGCGCTGTCCTCGCAGTCCTTTCCCTCCTCCTCACCCTCTCCGGCACCGCCGGCGCCGAGGCCCATCCCCCACGGGGCTCCGCCTATCTGGGCATGGGCGTCATCGCGCACGACGGCCAGGGAGGACTGCCGCGCAGCAATCGCGCCGCCCAGACGGAAGGCGTCGACGTCTCCAGCCACCAGGGCAACGTCAACTGGTCGGCGCTGTGGAGCAGCGGTGTGAAGTGGGCCTACGTCAAGGCCACCGAGGGCACCTACTACAAGAACACCTACTTCACGCAGCAGTACACCGGCTCGTACAACATCGGGATGATCCGCGGCACGTACCACTTCGCCACGCCCGACACCACGACCGGCGCTGCTCAGGCCGACTACTTCGTCAACAACGGCGGCGGCTGGTCCCGGGACGGCAGAACCCTGCCGGGCGCCCTGGACATCGAGTGGAATCCGTACGGCGCCGCCTGCTACGGCAAGAGCCAGGCCGGCATGGTGACCTGGATCAGGGACTTCCTGAACCGGTACAAGGCGCTGACCGGCCGGGCCCCCGTCATCTACACCGCCACCACCTGGTGGACACAGTGCACCGGCAACTACGGCGGCTTCGGCACCACCAATCCCCTGTGGATCGCCCGCTACAACACCACCCCGGGCACCCTCCCGGCCGGCTGGGGCGTCCACACGATGTGGCAGTACACCTCGTCAGGACCGACCGTGGGCGACCACGACAGGTTCAACGGCGCCTACGACCGGGTCGTTGCCCTCGCGAACGGCTGAGCCGCCGACGCACAGGACAGCGACCACATGATCGACGCACACGCACCGCCTCGCGCGTTCCCCCTGATCACGACCTCGGTCACGACCAGTGCGCGGGGCGGTCCAGCGTCTGCGGCAGCCTCGTCGCCGCGTCCCCCCTGGCCGCGTTCAGCTGCGGCTGGGTGAGGAAGAACGCGCCGGTCAGATCGGCACCCGACAGATCCGCGTCGCGCAGGTCCGCGCCGATGAGGTCGGCGAGCCGCAGATCGGCGCCGGTGAGATCGGCCCCGATGAGATACGCGCCCCGCAGGCTCGCTCCCCGCAGATCCGCGCCCCTCAGCCGCGCGCCCATGAGATCCGCTCCTCTGCGGTTCTTCTTCCTGCGACCCGCCCCGGCCCTGACGAGCTCGCTGGTGCGCAGCAGCAGCACATTCACCCGCTGCCGGTGCGCGGCCACGTCCAGCTCACCGAGGGCATCGGCACCGAGCTCCGTGAGGGCCTCGGTCTCTGCCAGCAGCCCGCGGATCTCGCCGTGCAGCGAGCGGGCGGGGTCCAGCGTGAGCGCCTCGGTCAGATACCAGAGCAGTTCGTGGAGCTGCCGCACGACGGGGAAGACCGCGAACATCTGTCCGGCGGTGTCCGGGGCCTGCCGCCAGTCCTTGCCGCCGAACGTGACCTGCGACACCTGCTGGCCGGCGCCGAAGCAGTCGTAGACCGTGCAGCCGGTGAAGCCGCTCTCGCGCAGCCGGGTGTGGATGCCGCACCGGAAGTCCGTGGCCAGGTTGGGGCAGGGCCGGCCGGCGTCCTTGTCGATCGCGAAGTCGGCGGACGCGGCGAACGGCAGGGCGACACAGCACAGGCCGAAGCAGTTCCCGCAGTCCGCCCTGAGCTCGCGGTTCCCGGCCGGTCGGGCAGTCGTGTCCATCACTCCATTGTGACGGCTCGCGCACGGACCCCCGGCGCACGGGCGCCGGGGGTCCGCGTCTCATCCGCGTGAGCGGATCACCTCACCCGAGGGTGTGGATCAGCCGCACCGGCCCGCGGGCCTGTCGCGGGTGACGAGGTCGGTCCAGCCGGTGGTCCCGTCGATCCAGACCACCTGGCGGCCGGTGACCGCGGCCGGGGAGATCTGCTCACCCCGGTTGCAGGAGACCCGCTCCTGACGGGAGCCGTCCGTGGTGAACTGCCAGATCTTCGGCAGCGACTCGTTGCGCAGCTGCAGATCGGGCAGCTGGCTGCTGACCGTGACCGCGGCGTCGGAGACCGTGAGGTCGGAGGGCACCAGCGCGTTCGGCTTGTTCTCCGGGCTGATGTCCACCGCGCCGGTCCCGTCCAGAGCGGACCTGCGCACCGTCATCCGGCCCTCGTCGTTCAGGTTCTCGTCGACGAGCCAGAAGGCGTGTGTGGCGTTGATCGCGGTCTGGCCGAGCACCTGGGGCTCGCCGAGCTGCTCGGTGAGCTTCTTCGTGCCGGTCTTGAGGTCGAGGATCTCGACGCCCAGCTTGTAGTCGTCCGGGGTCGGATACAGCTTGGCGTAGGCGAGCTTGCCGTTCCGGATCGCCGGCAGGGCGGTCAGGACGTCGAAGCCCGCTCCGTCCACGAAGGTGGGCAGGGTGTCACCGGGGCTCAGGTGGGCGACATGCCGGTCGCCGAAGATGCCGAACGTCTCGAAGACGACGACCCCGTTCTCCACCCGCAGTCCGCTGATGTCGCTGGACGACGTGTACAGCTTCTTGGTCGGTCCGCCCGCGACCGGACGGGACAGGATGTCGAGGCTGGTCGAGCCGTATGCGGCCCAGACGACGGTCTTGCCGTCGGTCGCCGGGTAGACGTGGAAGCGGCCGTCGTTGGGGCTGATCAGCTTCGGCGCGCCCTTGCCGTCCGTACGCCCGACGTAGACGGAGTACGGCTCCGAGCCCTCGTCGTTGGACTGCGAGGCGGCCCAGTACCCGCCGCCGGCCTGGACGCCGGTGCCCGCGGTGTTGAGCTTGCCGAGCAGCTGGTCGGAGTCGACGCCGAGCGCGTCCTCCCAGCCCGGGACGATGCCGTGGGCGCTGAACGACCGCTTGACGGTGTTCAGTTGCTTGGCGCTGACATCGAGGTCCTTGGCGGCTGCGAGGACCGCGTTGCGGCCGTCGGTGAAGCCGTCGAGCGGTGTCATGTACTCCGAGAGCGCCTTGTAGACGATGCGGTCGGCGAGTTCGCCGCCCACGTCCTGGCGCAGGTCCCACAGGGCGCCGGAGAAGACGGTGGAGTTGAGGTGCACGCCGCCGTTGTCGGTGGAGAAGGTGACACCGAGGAAGTTCTTGGATGTGTTCGCGCCGTCGTTGAGGTCGCGCAGGGCGCACTGCCGGGGCCCGGCCGTGCGGCACAGGTCCTCACCGATCAGACCGGAGTCCGGGTCGTCCATGGCGACGCCGGAGGCGGCCAGGTCGATCGCGTTCCCGAAGTAGTCGGCTATCGCCTCGTTGAGGGCGCCGGACTGGCCCGCGTAGACCAGGTTGGCGGTGTTCTCGACGACGCCGTGCGTCATCTCGTGGCCCACCACGTCGAGGTCGGCCGAGAGCGGCTTGTACTCCTCGTCGCCACTGCCGTAGACCATCTTCTGGCCGTCCCAGAAGGCGTTGACGTACGGGAAGCCGAAGTCGGTCACGCCGACCAGGGAGTTGACCGTCATGCCGCGGCCGTCGAGGCTGTCGCGGCCGTGGGCGTCGTGGTAGTAGTCGTAGACCCGGCCGGCCGCCCAGTGCGCGTCGACCGCGCCGGAGTCGGTGGCCTCCTTGGCCACGTCCTTCGCCGGGTCGGTGAACTCCTTGAGTCCGCTCGGCCAGACGCCGGAGACCTCGTTCACGTCGCGTTCGCGGGCGTCCCAGGTGGTGAGGGCGTTCTTGCTGCCGGCCGCCATCCGGTCGGTGTCCTTGAAGACGTACCTTCCGGTGGCGCCGTCGAAGGCAAGGTTCAGACCGACCTTGGCGCCGTCCAGCTTGACGCCGGTGCCCGCGATGCCGGGCACCGCGTCGGCCTCGGCGGCGGACACGGCCTTGGGAGCGGGCTTCGGGGCCGCTGCGGCCGACGCGTTCTTCGGCGGGGCCATCGTCTTGATGCCGCTGAACTGCAGGACCGGGTATCCGGCACGGGCGTCGATGTAGACCTGCTGCAGCACCGGCTCACCGGTGGAGGGGTCCGTGCCGCGCACGGTCACATGGTGGGCGAGCACGCCCTCGCCCCGGGGGATCACCACCAAGCCCTCGGCCGAGCCGGTCAGCGCGGCCGCGCGCGCCGACTTGGCGCCCTTGCCGCGGACGGCGTCCGCCTTGCTGAGCGTCTTGCCGCCGAGACGCGCGGCCGTCGCGGAGACCGCGCGCCGCACGGCCGTCTCCTCGCTGACCGCTGCCTTGGTGCCGGTCGTCAGCCCGGTGAAGTACTTGCCGGATGTGCCGGTGACGACGCGCTTGCCGCCCGTCTGCTCCATCCGTACGACGTACTGGCCGCCGAACACCGGGACGCCACGGTGCTTCTGCTGCAGCCGTACGGTCTCCTCCGCGCCGCGCTCGACGGTCTCCAGAGGGGCGAGATCACGCCGTGCGTCGGCGATCTTGTAGCGGCTCTCCTTGGCTTCCAGATGGCCGCGGGCCGCGTCGGCGGGGCTCGCCTTGGCGTCCGCCGCCTCCCTGATGCCTTCGACGAGCGCAGGTGTCGCCGTCTCCGCGCCCGGCAGGACGTCGGCGGGCGGAGCGGTGGCCGGCGGTGTCGCCGCCTGGGCCGGTACCGCTGTCAGCAGCAGCGCTGCCGTGCCGAGCAGGGCTGCGAGACCGGTCCCCCTGGTAACTGCCGGTCTCCGTGTGCTTGTTCTGGCCTTGCGCACAGTTCGTACCCCTCCCACGTGCTGGTCAAGCCGTAAAGGTGGTCATGGCCATGCAAACGCCTGAAGCACCAACCGATCAATGTGGTCAACGTGTTGACATGTGGACACGCACACTTGTGTGTCCCGTGAAGACAGAGTGAGAATCCGATGCATGAGCGAGGGGGAACTGCGAACTCTCGGACTGGGGCATGCCGAGGAACGCGCCTACGAAGCACTGCTGAAGGAACGGACCCTGGGTGCCGAGGAGTTGTCCCGGCTCCTGGGGCTGCCACGCGACCGTCTCGACCTGGCACTGGGCCATCTCGTCGAGCACGGCCTGGCGGTGCCGGCCGACGGTGACGGCGTGCTGCCGCATCCCGCGGCGCCCGCCGCGGCGATCCGTACGCTCATCCACCGGCGCCAGGCCGAACTGCACCTGCGCTCCGCGGAGCTCGAGCGATTACGCATGACGGCGGACCGGATAGCCGGGCGGCTGATGTCCGGCTCCGCCAGCGCTCCCGAGGACGGCATCGAAGTCCTGACGGGGCCGCGGGAGATCGGTGAACGGGCGGAGTGCCTGCTGGCGTCGGCGGAACGCGAGGTGGCCATCCTGGACCGGCCGCCGTATGTGAAGGGCCCTCGCGACGGCAGCCCCGGGCGCGGCGGGCTCGGCATCGAGGCCCTGCTCGACCGCGGCATCGAGGTACGGACCGTGCTGGACCGGGACGGGCTCACCACACCGGGCCGGATGCGTTCGGTCACCGGTCTGACCGAGCAGGGGCTGCGGGCGAGGGTCGCAACCGGCGTCCCCACCAAGCTGATCAGTGTGGACCGCCGGATCACCCTGCTCCCGCCGACCGATGCCGCGGACCCGAGAGCCACGGCCCTGGTGATCGGTGACGCCTTGCTGCACAACGCACTGGTGCCGCTCTTCGAGACCGTGTGGGAGCGCGCCACCCCGCTCGGCGGTTCGGACGGCACGGCGGGGACACCTGCCAAGGCGCAGAAGGAGCTGCTCGGTCTCCTCGCGGCGGGCCTGAAGGACGAGGCGATCGCCCGCCGTCTGGGGGTCCATGTACACACGGCCCGCCGCCGGATCAGCCATCTGCTGGAGACGCTGGGGGCGGAGACCCGCTTCCAGGCGGGGGCGCAGGCGACGCTGCGGGGCTGGCTGGACTGACCAGGACCTCGCGCTCCCCCTCCGTACGCCCGCCGCGAAGAAGTGATCGTCATCGCTGGACTGACCGTCGTCAACAGGCAAGATGGCCGGATGAAGTGGTTCTCTCGCCCGCAGAGGCTGCCGAGGTGGCCCGCCGCAGCCCTGCTCGTCGCCACCACGGCGTGCGGCGGCCCGGTGTCCGCCGCGCCCGACTCCGGGGACGGCCCCCCCGCGCTCCCCCCGCCACCTCCGGCGCAGTCCTCCGCAACGCCGTTCGCGGGGCTGGGGCTCGCGGGAGTGCTGCTCGACAAGGACGGCGAGCACTTCTGCTCCGCGAGCGTCGTGAACAGCCCCCGGGGGAATGTGGTCGCCACCGCGGCGCACTGCGTCTTCGAATACGGCAGTTACATGGAGAACTTCACCTTCGCCCCGGGCTTCGGCGGTCCGGGCGCGGGCAAGGCGCCGCACGGGCGGTTCAAGGTCCGCGCGATCCAGGTCGACGACCGCTGGCGCGCGGACACGGACGAATCCGACGCCGTGGACTACGCGTTCCTCACGCTGGCACCCGACGCCAAGGGCCGCAGTGTCCAGGACGTCGTGGGCGGCATCCCTCTGGACTGGACGTCGGCGCCGGTGCGCCGGGTCACGGTCGTCGGCTATCCCAACCCGCCCCACAATCCGCAGAACCGGCCCATCGCCTGCACGACCGGCACCGAGCCGGACCCCGAGCTGAAGGTGTCGCTGCGCATGGAGTGCTCGGGCTTCTTCGACGGCACGAGCGGCGGCCCCTGGCTCGCGGACTACCGCAACGCCGAGCACCCGGGCCGGATCGTCGGCGTGACCAGCGGCGGACAGACCGACAGCGAGTCGACGGCGGTCCGGTTCGGGCCGGCCGCGCGCAAGCTGTACGACAAGGCGTCGAAGGCGTAGCCGCCGGCAGTGCGACAGCGGCGAACCCCGGGCGGAAGAAGGGTCCTTCCGCCCGGGGCTGCTGTTCCCGTGTCTGTCAGGCCGCGGCCGGAACCACCACCTCCGCGGGGGCGAGGGCGATCTCCAGCACCTGGCGCACGTCCGTCACCGGGTGCACGTCCAGCTTGTCGAGGATCTCGGCCGGGACGTCGTCCAGGTCGGCCTCGTTCCGCTTGGGGATCACGACCGTCGTGGTGCCCGCGCGATGGGCGGCCAGCAGCTTCTGCTTCAGACCGCCGATCGGCAGCACCCGCCCGGTCAGCGACACCTCGCCCGTCATCGCCACATCCGTACGCACCAGACGTCCGGAGAGCAGCGACGCCAGAGCCGTCGTCATCGTGACGCCCGCGCTCGGGCCGTCCTTGGGCACGGCACCCGCCGGGAAGTGGATGTGCACGCCCCGGTCCTTGAGGTCGGCGACCGGCAGTTCCAGCTCGGCGCCGTGCGAGCGCAGGAAGCTCAGCGCGATCTGCGCCGATTCCTTCATCACATCGCCGAGCTGGCCGGTCAGGGTCAGCCCCGCCGCGCCCGTCTCCGGGTCGGCCAGCGACGCCTCCACGAAGAGCACGTCGCCTCCGGCGCCGGTCACCGCGAGGCCGGTGGCGACACCGGGCACGGCCGTACGGCGCTCGGACGGGTCCTGCGCGGACTCGGGCACGTGGTGCGGCCGCCCGATCAGTGCCCGCAGTTGCTCGGCACCGACGGTGAACGGCAGCTCCTGGTCGCCCAGTTCGTGCCGGGCGGCCACCTTGCGCAGCAGTCTGGCCACCGAACGCTCCAGGTTCCGCACGCCCGCCTCGCGGGTGTACTCGCCCGCGAGCCTGCGCAGCGCCGCGTCCTCCAGGACGACCTCTCCGGGCTCCAGACCCGCCCGCTCCAGCTGGCGCGGCACCAGGTGGTCCCGGGCGATGACGACCTTCTCGTCCTCGGTGTAGCCGTCGAGCCTGACCAGCTCCATCCGGTCGAGCAGTGCCTCGGGGATGGCCTCCAGGACGTTCGCCGTGGCGAGGAACACCACGTCGGACAGGTCGAGCTCGACCTCCAGGTAGTGGTCGCGGAAGGTGTGGTTCTGCGCCGGGTCCAGAACCTCGAGCAGCGCGGCGGCCGGGTCGCCCCGGAAGTCCGAGCCGACCTTGTCGATCTCGTCGAGCAGGACCACCGGGTTCATGGACCCGGCTTCCTTGATCGCCCGGACGATCCGGCCGGGCAGCGCGCCGACATAGGTGCGCCGGTGGCCGCGGATCTCCGCCTCGTCCCGTACGCCGCCGAGCGCGACGCGGACGAACTTGCGCCCCATCGCGTGTGCGACGGACTCACCGAGCGAGGTCTTGCCCACGCCGGGCGGGCCGACGAGCGCGAGAACCGCGCCCCCGCGCCGCCCGCCGACCACGCCCAGCCCCCGGTCGGCACGCCGCTTGCGCACCGCCAGGTATTCGGTGATCCGTTCCTTCACGTCCTCCAGGCCCGCGTGCTCGGCGTCGAGGATCTCCTTGGCGCCCCGGATGTCGTACCCGGCCGCGCTGTCATCGGTGCGCTCGTTCCACGGCAGTTCGAGGACGGTGTCCAGCCAGGTGCGGATCCAGGAGCCCTCGGGGTTCTGGTCGCTGGACCGCTCGAGCTTCTCGACCTCCTTGAGGGCGGCCTCACGGACGCTCTCGGGCAGGTCGGCTGCCTCCACGCGGGCACGGTAGTCGTCGGACTCGTCCTCGCCGGCCTCGCCGTTGAGCTCGCGCAGCTCCTTGCGGACCGCTTCGAGCTGACGGCGCAGCAGGAACTCGCGCTGCTGCTTGTCGACGCCCTCCTGGACGTCCTTGGCGATGGACTCGGCGACATCCTGTTCGGCGAGGTGCTCACGGAGCTGCTCGGTGGCGAGCTTGAGGCGGGCCACCGGGTCGGCGGTGTCGAGCAGTTCGATCTTCTGGGCAGTGGTCAGGAACGGTGAGTAACCGGAATTGTCGGCAAGCTGGGAGACGTCGTCGATCTGCTGGACGCGGTCCACGACCTGCCAGGCTCCGCGCTTCTTCAGCCAGTCGGTGGCGAGCGCCTTGTACTCGGTGACCAGCTCGGTGACCTGCCCCGGCAGGGGGTCGGGCACGGACTCGTCGACCCGGGTGCCTTCCACCCACAGCGCGGCGCCGGGGCCGCTCGTGCCGGCGCCGATCCGCACGCGGCCACGACCGCGGATGAGCGCTCCCGGGTCTCCGTCGGAGAGGCGGCCGACCTGCTCGACGGTGCCGAGCACACCGGTCGCCGCGTACGTCCCGTCCACCCGCGGAACAAGCAGCACCCGCGGCTTGCTGGAACCGGAGCGGGCGGCGGCCTGCGCGGCTTCCACCGCGGCGCGGACCTCGGTGTCGGACAGGTCCAGCGGCACCACCATTCCCGGCAGCACGACCTCGTCGTCGAGCGGCAGCACGGGCAGGGTGAGCGGTGTGAAGGCGTCGGACTCAGCAGCCATGATCTCCCCTTAGGCAGTGAAGTTGAGCTATACGCACTCAATGCACGGGCGGCTGTGGATGTTCCCGGGTGATTGTTCGCTCTGAGCGATCGGGACTGGAGTACGGCGATCAGGGCACATGTAATGGCCCCATGCACAGTTCAGCCATTACTTCCGCATGGGTGGAGGGGTGGGCGGTCTCCCGCAGCACCCCGGCCCCCGTTCCCCAGCCCTGGGGCTACCGGATCGACGTCGGTCTCCCCGGGCACGTCTTCCGCCATGTGCTCGCCGAGCCGGACGAGGTGACCGTGCGCGGGCTCGGCGAATCGATCACCGAAACCGGTGCCTGGATGAAGATGCTCGAACGGCCGGAGACGGTCGCGGGCTGGCTCCCGGAGGGCTGGACCCTGCCGGACGACCCGGGCTTCATGATGTTCACCGACCTGCACCGCCGTACCCCCGGGCCCGCCGCGGCGGGCTACACGCTGTCCACCGTCATCTCCGACGGCGTCGTCCGCGTGCGGGTGCATGCCGGTGACGGCACTCTCGCGGCCCGCGGCCAGGTCGCCCCGACCGGGGTCACGGCCGTGGTCGACCAGGTGGAGACGTACCCGGCCCATCAGCGCCGCGGCCTGGGCCGCCTGGTGATGCGCGCCCTGGAGTCGGCCGCCGCGGACGCGGGCTCGACGAGGGGAGTACTGAGCGCCACCACCCAGGGCCTTGCGCTGTACCGGTCGCTGGGCTGGCAGCTGCAGGGGCCGCTGACCGGAATCGTGCGCGGACCGGCGGCCTGAGCGGGTAGGAATGGGACCGCGACCGGCGGCAGACGGAGGCGGGGACCATGACACGGGCGACAGAGGCGACGCGGGCCGGGCGAGGTACCGCGGGGGCACTGGCAGGCGCCCTGCTCGTGGTGCTCGTCGCGGGGTGCGGGGAGACCGCGGACGAAGGTTCGGGCCCCGCACCGGGTACACCGCGGACCTCGTCCTCCGCCCCTGCGCCCTCCCCCGGACAGACTCTGCTCGAGATGACCGTCACGGGCGGGATCGCCGGGGTGGACAAGCGGCTCACCGTCCGCGAGGACGGCAGCTGGACCAGCACGGCGAAGAGCGGTGCGGAACACACGGGCCGGATGACCCCGGCGGAGCTGACCGGGCTGAACCGGGCGCTGGAGAAGTCGGACTTCGCCCACCTGCCGGCCACCCCCACGGGCACGCCGGTCGCCGACGGGTTCCTCTACCGGATCACGTACGCCGGCCGCACGGTGGTCACGGCCGACGGCTCACAGCCCGCGGGCCTGCGGGACGTGCTCTCCGCGCTGCCGGACATCTGACGCGACCGCCCTGCCGGCGACGTGCGGGACAGCCGGCCGAACCCACGGCGCGCCACTGTCGCGCCCCGCCCAGCGGCGGACCACCGGCCAGCAGGCGAGACCGGCGAGCAGGGCCAGCGGGTGGCCCCAGGCGGTCAGCGGGTCCGCGAAGGCCAGCAGGTCCTGGACGAGCGAGACGGAGACGAACCCGAGGAGCGTGACGCGCAGAACGGGACTCAGCAGCCCTGCCAGCGCACCGATGGCACCCATCAGCCCGAAGCTGATGCCGTAGTCGAGCCGGTGCAGCGAGGTGGCGGGCAGATGACCGGCCAGCACCGAGACCCCGACCGGTATCTCCGTCGCCAGAGTCGCGCCCACATGAGCGAAGAGAAAGACGCCCGCGGTACGCGCGCCGCCTATCCGGCGTTCGAGCGCGGTGAGGACGACGACGAACAGAAGGGCGTACGGCGTCAGCAGGCCGCCGGCGATCCACAGCGCGCTGGCTCCCAGAACGAGCAGCGGCCTGTCCGCCAAATGGGCGACATCGGTGCTGGATCCGCGGAGCAGCGAGGAGACCGTCGCGGGGTCGCCGTACTCGGCGAAGAGCGAGGTCGCGAGCAGCACCAGGATGTAGCCGAAGGTGAACGGCGTCCCGGTGGGCGTGGGCAGCAGCTGGAGGGCCTGCCGCCACGGGGAGCGCCTGCGCGGCTCGACGGGGACCGGGACAGGGACGGGAACCGGAGGAGTCCGTCCGGGGCCGGTCCGCTGCGTGGGGATTCCGTTCAGTGTCGGAATCCCGTCGGGCAGCTCCGTGCCCGTGGTCCGGTCGCCCT
Source organism: uncultured Actinomycetota bacterium (assembly GCA_963836215.1). GTDB lineage: Bacteria > Actinomycetota > Actinomycetes > Streptomycetales > Streptomycetaceae > Streptomyces. The sequence goes on along the minus strand of CAWIIU010000002.1, from coordinate 123,406 downwards.
GCGTGCGCGGACACGCCACGTGAGGCCCCTTTCGCCAAGCCCCCGAACACATCCCCACCCAACGCGATCAGCGTGACGCGCGTCTATGACGTACGCCACACGAGGCAACCTCCGCCCCACGGACAACGTCGGGGGCACGCCGGACGTGCCCCCGGGCGCGTGACCCGGCCCTCGGCGGGAACCCGAAAGGGGGAGCCACCCCCTCCACGGCAGGGCGGTAATTGATTTGTCCCGGGCACACCGGCCCGCGAGCATGTCCCCGCCCGCCCCCGGTCCATTCCCCCGGAAGGTCACGCCATCATGTCGCTGCACGCCGAGTCCCCCGTCACCCTCGACCGGCGCGAGGGGCCGTACGGAGAGGTCGTCCTGAGGCAGCGCGGCAAGCACCACGAGATCATCGCCAACGGGTGCTTCCTCATGGACACCTCCGACGGACGGTCCGAGCGGCTGCTGATCGACCTCGCCCGCAAGGAGCTCGCCGACGCGGGAAAGTCCTGCTCCGCGGTGCTGATCGGCGGTCTGGGCGTCGGGTTCTCCCTGGCCCATGCCGCCGCCGACCCCCACTGGAGCCGCATCACCGTCGTCGAGCGCGAGCAGGCGATCATCGACTGGCACCGCACCGGACCACTCGCCAGGATCTCCGGCGCGGCGCTCGGGGATCCGCGCTGCGTGATTCTGCACACGGACCTCCTCACCCATGTCCGGGAGTCGGCCGACCACTACGACGCTCTGTGTCTCGACATCGACAACGGCCCCGACTGGACCGTCACCGAGGACAACGGGAGCCTCTACTCTCCGGACGGACTCGCCGCGTGCCAGGGGCGGTTGAACCCCGGCGGGGTGCTCGCCGTGTGGTCCGCACAGCCCTCCCCCACATTTGAGGATGCGTTGCGGAATGCCGGATTCACCGGGGTAAGAACCGAAGAGATCCGGGTTGCCCGAGGCGTACCTGACGTGGTCCATCTCGCCGTTCGCCCTGCGTAGCCGGGACGCGGTGACTGCCTTTACGCTGCTGACCTACACACCGATTACAACAACGAGCATGCAAATCGCGAGAACGCGTACAGGGGCGGGCGATGGAGCAGACACACACCACGCACAACGGCGTCGCGGCCACGCCCGGCGCCCAGCGCCGGGTGCTGGTCGTCGAGGACGACTCGACCATCGTGGACGCCATCGCGGCCCGTCTGCGGGCCGAGGGCTTTCTGGTGCAGACGGCGGGCGACGGCCCGGCGGCCGTTGACGCTGCCGAGGCCTGGCAGCCGGATCTGATGGTCCTCGACGTGATGCTGCCGGGCTTCGACGGGCTGGAGGTCTGCCGTCGTGTCCAGGCGCGCCGCCCCGTCCCGGTGCTGATGCTCACGGCCCGCGACGACGAGACCGACATGCTCGTCGGGCTCGGTGTCGGCGCCGACGACTACATGACCAAGCCGTTCTCCATGCGGGAACTGGCGGCGCGCGTGCATGTACTGCTGCGCAGGGTGGAACGTGCCGCCCTCGCCGCGGTGACGCCGCGCAGCGGAATCCTGCGCCTCGGCGAGCTGGAGGTCGACCACGCCCAGCGCCGTGTGCGCGTGCGCGGCGAGGACGTGCATCTGACGCCCACCGAGTTCGACCTGCTGGTCTGCCTGGCGAACACGCCGCGTGCGGTCCTCTCCCGCGAGCAGCTGCTCGCGGAGGTCTGGGACTGGGCGGACGCGTCCGGCACCCGCACCGTCGACAGCCACATCAAGGCTCTGCGCCGGAAGATCGGTGCCGAGCGGATCCGTACCGTCCACGGCGTCGGGTACGCCCTGGAGACACCTGCCCCATGAGACGGCGGACCTGGGACGAGCCGCCGGCCCGCCCCGACCGGCTGGACCGGCTGTGCTCCGCCTCCCTGTCGGTGTCGATCAAGACCAAGCTCGGCGCCCTGGTCGTCGTGTCGGTCTTCATCACCACGGGTCTGCTGCTCGTCGCCCTGCGCACCGAGACCGAGCTGCGCTTCATCACGGTCTTCTCGGTCATCGCGACGCTGCTGATCACCCAGTTCGTCGCGCACGGTCTGACCGCGCCGCTGGACGAGATGAACACGGTCGCCAAGGGCATATCGCACGGCGACTACACCCGCCGGGTCCGCGGCGCCGACCGCCGGGACGAGCTCGGCGACCTCGCCTCCACGATCAACCGCATGGCGGACGACCTGGAGGCGGTGGACCGGCACCGCAAGGAGCTGGTCGCCAATGTGTCGCACGAGCTGCGCACCCCGATCGCCGCGCTGCGGGCCGTCCTGGAGAACGTCGTGGACGGTGTGTCCGCGGCCGACCCGGAGACGATGCGCACGGCGCTCAAGCAGACCGAGCGCCTGGGCCGGCTGGTGGAGACGCTGCTGGACCTGTCCCGGCTGGACAACGGCGTCGTACCCCTGCGGGCCCGGCGTTTCGAGGTGTGGCCGTATCTCTCCGGGGTGCTCAAGGAGGCCAATCTGGCCGCCACCCAGCGCCGTCTGTCCTCCGGGTCGGGGAACCACACGCGCACCGACGTCCATCTGCACCTGGACGTCTCCCCGCCGGAACTGACCGCGCACGCGGACGCCGAGCGGCTGCACCAGGTCGTCGCCAATCTCATCGACAACGCCGTGAAGCACTCCCCGCCGCACGGGCGCGTGACGGTACGGGCCCGCCGCGGCCAGCTGCCGGAGTCGCTGGACCTGGAAGTGGTCGACGAGGGCCCGGGCATCCCCGAGCAGGAGCGCCACCGGGTCTTCGAGCGGTTCAACCGGGGCAGCATCCTCGCGCCGCACGGCAAGGGCAGTGACGGCGGTACGGGGCTGGGCCTGGCGATCGCGCGCTGGGCGGTCGATCTGCACGGCGGCGTCATCGGCGTGGCCGAATCAGCCCGGGGCTGCCGGATCCGCGTCACCCTTCCGGGAATCCCGTCACCACGCGGTTGACGTAGGGTTCGAACCGGAAGCGGCCGTTCTGCGTGTTGTCTTGTGGAAGGACGCAGAGCGGAAGGCCGTGGCCGTGGCGATGTCGAGCCGCGGCGATGGTGAACCGTGCTTGTTTCCCGCCATTGTCTGCCCCGAAACCCGTGGTTCGGTGTGACTTGCGCGACGAAGACCGGCCCGGCCTGCACCTCCCGGCCCGGGAGGCGTAGCCTTTATTTCCGCTGTCCATCACCTTGTGAAGCGGAAGAGGGCGGTTGCCGCCGTGTCGTCTCAGTCCCCCAGTAACTCGAGCATCTCGACCGACCAAAGCGCGCAGGGCAAGAACCCTGCCGCCGCGTTCGGCCCCAATGAGTGGCTCGTCGACGAGATCTACCAGCAGTACCTCCAGGACCCGAATTCGGTCGACCGAGCCTGGTGGGACTTCTTCGCCGACTACAAGCCCGGTGGCGGGAGCGCTGCCACAGGGGCGAAGCCTGCCAGTGAAGCGCCTGCCGCGGATGCTGCACCCGCGCAGCCCGGCGCCGCAGCCGCGGGGGCTGCGGGTGCCACCACCACCCCGGCGCCTGCCGCCGCTGCCGCCAACGGGGTGAGCGCCCCGGCCGCGCCCGCTGCCCAGGCTCCCGCCGCGCAGCAGCCCGCTCCGGCGAAGCCCGCCGCGAGTGCCGCGCCCGAGCCCGCGGCCGCCGCCCCGGCGCCCGCGAAGGCCGCGCCCGCCAAGGCCGCTCCGGCGCCCGCCGCGGCAGCGCCGGCCACCGAGGCCTCCGGAGGCCCGGAGTTCGTGACGCTGCGCGGCCCCTCCGCCGCTGTCGCGAAGAACATGAACGCATCGCTGGAGCTGCCCACGGCCACGTCCGTGCGCGCCGTCCCGGTGAAGCTGCTCTTCGACAACCGCATCGTCATCAACAACCACCTCAAGCGCGCCCGGGGCGGGAAGGTCTCCTTCACCCACCTCATCGGGTACGCGATGGTGCAGGCCCTCAAGGCCATGCCGTCGATGAACTGGTCCTTCGCGGAGAAGGACGGCAAGCCGACCCTGGTGAAGCCGCAGCACGTCAACTTCGGTCTCGCCATCGACCTGGTGAAGCCGAACGGCGACCGCCAGCTGGTCGTCGCGGCCATCAAGAAGGCCGAGACGCTCAACTTCTTCGAGTTCTGGCAGGCCTACGAGGACATCGTCCGCCGGGCCCGGAACAACAAGCTGACGATGGACGACTTCACCGGCGTCACCGTCTCGCTGACCAACCCCGGCGGCCTCGGCACGGTCCACTCCGTGCCGCGTCTGATGCCCGGGCAGTCGGTCATCATGGGCGTCGGCTCCATGGACTACCCGGCCGAGTTCCAGGGCACGTCGCAGGACACCCTGAACCGCCTGGGCATCTCCAAGGTGATGACTCTCACCAGCACGTACGACCACCGGGTCATCCAGGGCGCCGCATCCGGCGAATTCCTGCGCGTCGTCGCCAACTTCCTCCTGGGCGAGGAGGGCTTCTACGACGACATCTTCCAGGCGCTGCGCATCCCCTACGAGCCGGTCCGCTGGCTCAAGGACATCGACGCCTCGCACGACGACGACGTCACCAAGGCCGCGCGCGTCTTCGAGCTGATCCACTCCTACCGGGTCCGGGGCCATGTCATGGCCGACACCGACCCGCTGGAGTACCGCCAGCGCAAGCACCCCGACCTGGACATCACCGAGCACGGGCTCACGCTGTGGGACCTGGAGCGCGAGTTCGCCGTCGGCGGCTTCTCCGGCAAGTCGATGATGAAGCTGCGCGAGATCCTCGGCGTGCTGCGCGACTCGTACTGCCGCACCACCGGCATCGAGTTCATGCACATCCAGGACCCGAAGCAGCGCAAGTGGATCCAGGACCGGGTCGAGCGCGGGCACACCAAGCCCGAGCGCGAGGAGCAGCTGCGCATCCTGCGCCGCCTCAACGCCGCCGAGGCGTTCGAGACGTTCCTGCAGACCAAGTACGTCGGCCAGAAGCGGTTCTCGCTGGAGGGCGGCGAGTCCGTCATCCCGCTGCTCGACGCGGTCATCGACTCGGCCGCCGAGTCGCGCCTGGACGAGGTCGTCATCGGCATGGCCCACCGCGGCCGGCTGAACGTGCTGGCGAACATCGTCGGCAAGTCGTACGCGCAGATCTTCCGCGAGTTCGAGGGCAACCTCGACCCGAAGTCGATGCACGGCTCCGGCGACGTGAAGTACCACCTGGGCGCCAACGGCACCTTCACCGGCCTCGACGGCGAGCAGATCAAGGTCTCGCTGGTCGCCAACCCCTCCCACCTGGAGGCGGTCGACCCGGTGCTGGAGGGTGTCGCCCGCGCCAAGCAGGACGTCATCAACAAGGGCGGCACGGACTTCACGGTCCTGCCCGTCGCCCTGCACGGTGACGCGGCCTTCGCCGGCCAGGGTGTCGTCGCCGAGACGCTGAACATGTCGCAGCTGCGCGGCTACCGCACCGGCGGCACGGTCCACATCGTCATCAACAACCAGGTCGGCTTCACCGCCGCCCCGGAGTCGTCGCGTTCGTCGATGTACGCGACCGACGTGGCCCGCATGATCGAGGCGCCGATCTTCCATGTGAACGGCGACGACCCGGAGGCCGTGGTCCGCGTCGCGCGGCTCGCCTTCGAGTTCCGCCAGACGTTCAACAAGGACGTCGTGATCGACCTCATCTGCTACCGCCGCCGCGGTCACAACGAGGGCGACAACCCGCAGTTCACCAACCCGCAGATGTACAACCTGATCGACAAGAAGCGCTCGGTGCGCAAGCTCTACACCGAGTCCCTCATCGGTCGCGGCGACATCACGCTGGAAGAGGCGGAGCAGGCGCTCCAGGACTTCCAGGGCCAGCTGGAGAAGGTCTTCGCGGAGGTCCGCGAGGCGACCAGCCACCCGGCCCCGGCGCATGTTCCGGACGCGCAGGCCGAGTTCCCGGTGACCGTCACCACCGCGGTCTCCCAGGAGATCGTGAAGCGGATCGCCGAGTCCCAGGTCAACATCCCGGACCATGTCACCGTGCACCCGCGGCTGATGCCGCAGATGCAGCGCCGCGCCGCTTCGGTCGAGGACGGCACGATCGACTGGGGCATGGGCGAGACGCTGGCCATCGGCTCGCTGCTGATGGAGGGCACCCCGGTCCGGCTCTCCGGCCAGGACACCCGCCGCGGCACGTTCGGTCAGCGCCACGCGGTGCTGGTGGACCAGGAGACCGGCGAGGACTACACCCCGCTGCAGTACCTCTCGGAGGACCAGGCCCGTTTCAACGTCTACGACTCGCTGCTGAGCGAGTACGCGGCGATGGGCTTCGAGTACGGCTACTCGCTGGCCCGCCCCGAGTCGCTGGTCATGTGGGAGGCGCAGTTCGGTGACTTCGTCAACGGCGCGCAGACCGTCGTCGACGAGTTCATCTCCTCGGCCGAGCAGAAGTGGGGCCAGACCTCCGGCGTCACGCTGCTGCTGCCGCACGGCTACGAGGGCCAGGGCCCGGACCACTCGTCCGCGCGTCCCGAGCGCTTCCTGCAGATGTGCGCGCAGAACAACATGACGGTCGCGATGCCGACCCTGCCGTCGAACTACTTCCACCTGCTGCGCTGGCAGGTCCACAACCCGCACCACAAGCCGCTGATCGTCTTCACCCCGAAGTCGATGCTGCGTCTGAAGGCGGCGGCGTCGAAGGCGGAGGAGTTCACCAACGGCGGCTTCCGCCCGGTGATCGGTGACGACAGCGTGGACCCGAACGCGGTCCGCAAGGTCGTGTTCTGCGCCGGAAAGGTCTACTACGACCTGGAGGCGGAGCGGGTCAAGCGCGGCGTCACGGACACCGCGATCCTGCGTCTCGAGCGCCTGTACCCGCTGCCGGGCAAGGAGCTCCAGGCGGAGATCGCCAAGTTCCCGAACGCCGAGAAGTACCTGTGGGTCCAGGAGGAGCCGGCGAACCAGGGTGCCTGGCCGTTCATCGCGCTCAACCTGATCGACCACCTGGACCTGGCGGTCGGCGCGGACATCCCGCACGGCGAGCGCCTGCGCCGCATCTCGCGGCCGCACGGCTCGTCCCCGGCGGTCGGCTCGGCCAAGCGCCACCAGGCGGAGCAGCAGCAGCTGGTCAACGAGGTCTTCGAGGCCTGACCGGCACGCGGCATCCCAGGGGCCCGGTCTCGCGCACTGCGCGCGGGACCGGGCCCTCGGGCTTTCTCAGCCGGCTTCGAGGCGGGCGATCTCCCGGCGGAAGACGTCCGCGCCCGGCGTGTCCAGAGCCCCGGCGCCCGTCAGCATCGCCAGCATCGCCCGGTGCTCCTCCAGGGCCCGCGCGGGCCCTCCGGTGCGCTCCAGCCGGCCGGCCCGCATCCACTGCGCGCCGATGAGCCGGTCGAGCAGGTCGTCCCCGGCCTCGGCGGCCGCCCTGCGGTAGTGGGTGACCGCGTCCTGGTGCAGCGCCCTGGGCGACCCCGTGCGCCGGGCGAGCAGCGCGGCGGCGACCGCGCGGTACCACCAGGCGTACGCGGCCAGTTCGGGGTCCGTCGCGGCCCGGGCGGCGGCACCGAGCGCCCAGTCCGCCTCGTGCAGATCGGCGGCCGTGCCCTCGGCGCGGAACCGTTCGATGTAGGCGTGACCCAGCAGGGCCCGCCTGCGCGGGAGTTCGGGGTCGGCGGCCGGGGTCTCCTCGATCGCGCCGCGCAGCGCCCGTACGGCCGACTGGATATCCGCCGATGTCTCCTTGTCGACACCCCGCTCGGTCAACTGCCGCCCGAGCGAGGTCAGCACCGCGGCCCGGCTGGGGTCGCGCCAGGGCAGCAGCGGCAGCGCCTCGGTCCAGGCCGCGATGGCCGAGTCGCGATGGGCCCAGCCGCCGGTGGACAGATAGCGCTGTTCGAGCACCCGGGCCATCCGCAGCAGGATGTCGGCCTGGGCCTCCTCGTCCCGGCCCGTGTGCCGGCGCGCCTGGTCGAGGGCCTGGAGGATACGGAGCCGGGCGTCGTCGTCCAGGTGTTCCTGCGCGAACTCGATGGCGTCCGCGTAGTCCAGCCAGGCCCGGCAGAGCTCGGCCTGTTCGACGCTCTCCCAGTCGATGGCGTCGATGCCCGCGTGCAGATCCTGGTGGGCGCGTTCGGCGAAGGCGCGCGAGGCCGTGCGGTCCCGGGCGTCGGGCTGCCGGGCGACGGGGCCCTCGCCCCGGTGGTGGCGGGCCAGTTCGAGCAGGAGCCCGCCCCGGACGGGCAGCGCGGACTCCCGCCGCTCCCCCGCGAGCAGCAGCTCGACGACGCCGAGTGCGGTGTGCACGGTCTCGGTGAACCAGCCGTGGGCGCCGACCGGGCCGCGCAGTCCGTACGGGGCTCCCGCCACCGCCAGCCGGCGCAGCACCCGGATCCGGGCGTCGGCGGCGTCCTCGACGAGGCCGGGCGGGTGGTCGGACGCGGATGCGCCGTCGGTGAGTTCGGCGAGGCTGCTGTCGGCGGTCGACAGCAGGATGGCGGCCACCTGGTCGGCGTCGTCGCCGTCGGTGCCCGCCTGCACCCACACCCATTCGGGCATCAGCTTGGTGTCGAGCCGCCCGGCGGACACCTCTCCCGCCATCACCTCCAGGATCCGCGCCAGCGTCAGATGGGCGCGCGGCCCGCCGGAGATCGCGTTCTGTGCCGCCTCCAGCGCCTCGGGCAGCTCCTCGGGCAGCGGGCGCACCAGCCAGCGCCGCAGGAGCGCGTCGGCCAGCTCCCCGTACAGCCCGGCGCGTTCGGTGCCGCGCCGCTCCGCCTGGGTGGCCGAGCCGAGCAGCCGGATCGCCGCGTCCAGGTCGCGGACGGTGCCGTACTCCGCGAAGTGCGCCAGGCAGGCACGCGCCTTGGCTACGAGCCCGGCCGGGCCGTCGGTCGTCACGCCCCCGGGGGTCGCCTCGGGCTGGGGGCCGCCGAGGCGGCGCAGCACCTGGGCGGAGACCTGGGCGAAGGCCCCCAGCCTGCGGTGGTCGTCGACGGCGGCCGCGGCGGGGCGCGGGTCGACCGATCCGGCGAGGAACGCGGCGGCCATCGCCGGGAAGTTGCGCACCGAGCGTCCGTAACGCGAGGCGATGTACTCGGAGCAGTGCTTGAGCACCAGGGACGCGCTGCTGGCGCCCAGTTGGCCGAGCAGTTCCTCGCGGACCCCGTCGAGGAAGGCGTAGGCCGGACCGCCGCCGTCGTCGGTGTCGTCGGGGACTCTGCGCAGCAGTCCGCTCAGCAGCACCTCCGCCAGCACGTCGGGGCCGCTGCGCACCAGCATGGCGCGCTGGACGAGCTGCATCACGGGCAGCACCAGCGGTACGGCCGACAGATACACGGTGAGCTGGGCGGCCGCCGGGGACGCGGTTCTGCGGAACGCCCGTACACGCTCGGCGGGTTCGATGTGCCGGGCCGTACGGGAACGCCCGGCGACGGGCGCGTGGTGCGGCAGGACCAGGGCGGCGGCGGCGTTCACCGACTGCCCGGTCGCCCCCGCGATCAGCCGGGTCCAGGCTTCGAAGGACGAGCGGCGCAGGGCGAGCACGGGCACCGGGAGACCGTTCGGCGGACCCGCCCCGCCGAGCCGCGGGGTGAACTCCAGCCGTCCCGCGGGCCCTTCCCGCCGTCGCAGCAGCCCGGGCCGGGCAGGCAGGTGCGTCCGCCCCCACATGCGCTGGGGCAGCGGCTGGACGACGGCGACCGGTGCGGTGGAGGCCCAGCCGTGCAGCAGGCGCTGCATCCGGCCGCTGCGCCACAGCGGGCCCGCGCAGTCGCTGAGCACCACGGTCAGCTGACGTCCGGTGGGATCGCCGAGCTGGGCGGGGGCGGGGGCGTCCTCGCCGATGCGGTGGACGGCCACTTCGCGGAAGGCTCCGGCGCGTTCGCAGATCTGGCGCAGCTCGTCCAGCGCGCCGTTCCAGACGACGTTCGAGGACGACTCGTCCATCACGAGAGCGAGCCGGGCCTGGCGCCGCCGGGCGGTGCGGAGCACGGGGACCACCAGGCCGGTGTCGGCGGCGCGGTCGGCCGTGGCGACCTCGTCCAGCTCACGGCGCAGCAGGCGCTGCGGCGGGCGGTAGCGCTGGAGGGGCCGCAGGGAGCGCTGCAGGTCGAGGGTGTCCGGCAGCGCCGTGGGGGCCGGTACGGGAACCCTGCGTGCGCCGTCCTCCGGTACTGCTGCGGACACCGCATCCGGCTGGGCGGGTCCGTACAGTCCCGCCCGGGGCCGCGACGGCGGTCCCGGGCGGAACGGCGACGCGGCCGGCTGCTCGTGGGTTCCTGCCGACGGCCGCTCGGGCCGTGGCCTCGCCGGCTGCTCGGGGGCACCGTCCGGGGGCAGCGCTGCCGCAGCGGACGGCACGTGCCGCGCGAGCCACAGCGCATCCGCCAGCTCCTCGGCGGTGGGGTTCAGTTCCGCCTCGCGGAGACGGGCGACCAGAGCGGTCAGGGCCGCGTCCACGGTGTCACCGCTGCCGGATGTCGAGCGGCCGTATCAGCAGTTCGGCGATCTCGTCCCGGCGCCCGGGCTCCGCCTGCACGGCGTGCTGCGTGAGGTAGATCGCGTTCAGCAGCTGGTCGGTGGGCCGCAGTTCGCCGTCGCCGTCCTCGCGGGTGAACCGGCCGATCAGATCGAGGTTCCGCTCGTCGGATCCGGCTCCGAAATGCGCCTGCACCATGGCCGCCAGGCGCTCGTCGCGCGGCGGGTCGAGGTGCAGATGGATGCAGCGGCGCAGCAGCGGGGCGGGGAAGTCCCGCTCGCCGTTGCTGGTCATGACCACGAACGGGAAGGCATGGCAGCGCACCCGGCCGTGGCGCACGGGCACCCGGCGGCCGTCGTCGGTGAGCACCCGGACCTCGTCGTGGCCCGGCCGGTCGGCCGTCCGCTCCAGCTCCGGAAGGGCGAACTCCCCTTCCTCCACCACGTTCAGCAGGTCGTTCGGCAGGTCGATGTCGCTCTTGTCGAGCTCGTCGATGAGCAGTACCCGGGGCCGTGCGGCGGGCAGCAGCGCGGTGCCGAGCGGCCCGAGCCGGATGTAGCGGCCGATGTCGTCGGACTGGCGCTCGGCGAGCTGGGCGTCCTGGAGCCGGCCGATGGCGTCGTAGGTGTAGAGCCCGTCCTTCAGCTCGGTACGGCTGACGACGGGCCACTGCAGGACCCGGCCGAGGCCCAGTTCGTACGCCACGGAGTGCGCGAGCGTCGACTTCCCGGAGCCGGGTTCGCCGGTGACGAGAAGGGGGCGCCGCAAGTACAGGGCGGCGTTGATGAGTTCGAGCGCCTCGGCGTCCTGGGCGGGCGGTGCCGCCACGCGCGCGCCGAGCCGGCGGGTGGAGGAGCTGTCGATCGGGGGTGCGGCGTCGGGCAGCGGCTCGCCGGAGAAGGCGCGCCACGGAGGCGGCGGCGGCAGCCGTCGGATCCGCTCGGGATCCGGCTCCCCGACACCTCGGTAGATCAGCCAGTCGTCCATCGCTCGCTCCTCTTCGGCGGCCGGTGGGCACCGTGGCGGACCACGCCGGGTATGTACCCACGCGCCCGCCGTCCCATTGCTCCGATGTCGCCCCTCATGGGGAGTCCACCGGTCCGTGGTCGTCGGCGGGCAGGGGACGGCTCGGGTCGTCGTACAGCATGGCCACCCCCTCCGCCCAGTGTCCGCTGTTCCGCGATCCGCTGATGTCGTCCCTGATCCGGCGCAGCCGGTCGGGCAGTTCGGCCGCACCCGCCGTCTGCGCGAGGAGCGTGGCCGCTCCGTCGTGCATCTCCTCGCAGAACTCCGTGCAGCTGTGGTCGCTGTGCCCGTCGGTGTGCCACAGCGCGATGCCGTGCCCGGCCTCCAGCGCCATCCCGATGGCCCGGCGGCCGACGCCGCTGCCGGCGGTCCGGCACAGCACGGGCACCGCGGACGGCGGCAGTTCTTCGAAGTGGCGGGTTCTGGGGACCTGGCGGAGCGGGGGCGCACGGAAGGCGGTCAGTGCGTCGGAGGCGAGTGTCGCCTTCCAGCGGCGCAGCCACGCGTCCTCCGGCTGTCCTCGTCTCGTGAGGTCGCGCAGCACCACCATGCGTCGTACGCCGACGTACGCGGGATGGTGCAGCCGCGCCATCTCGGTGAGCTGCCAGCGGTGCACGGCGGTGTCGAAGTGGTCGGCAGGCAGGGCGACTTCGAGGGGCGCGGGGTTGCCGGGGGCGTCGACGGAGGCGAACACCTCGTCCAGCGGGCCGCGCAGGCGGCGCACGAGTTCGTCGGGCAGCACGCCGTCGCCGGTCTGCTCCTCGTGCAGCGGCTCGTTCACGTCCTGGCCGTCGTCGACGCGGATGCGCCAGTAGAACCGCGCCGTACGGGCGTCGCACACCGGCTCCAGCTCGACGATGACCACCGCGGAGCCGTCGCCCGGCTGCGGATAGCGGACCACGATCCGGTCCGGCCCGTCCTGGGCGCGGGCGTGGACGAGCCGCGGCGGCAGGGTCGCCTGGGTGACGACGGTGTGCACGATCCGGGGCACGTCCTGAAGCCGGTGCGCCACCCAGTCGGCGAGCGCCGCCGGGTCGCCGCCGCGGCTGCGTTCGTACTCGACCACCAGCTGGAGGTAGTGCAGCGCGGCGATGGCGGCGACGGGCTGGCCCGCCTCGTACAGCAGGCCGTGGCCGTCGCGCCAGGCGTGCGGGAGGAGCTGGCCGGGCGGTGCGCCGACACCGCCGCGGGCCTTCTTGGCGAGCTCGACGACGGGGCGGATGCCCTCCGGCGGATGCACCCCGGCGAGCAGGAACAGCGCCTCGCGCCGGTCGCGGGGGCTCCACTGGTCGCCGCCCGTGTGCACGCCCGCACCGGGGAGCTGGTGCTGGCGCTCGATCCAGTTGTGCCCCGAGACCTTCGGGGACTGGCCGTGCCAGCGGTCGTGCCCGGCCATCAGCGTCTGGTACGCGGGGCCGAAGCGGCGGAGCGCGGTGGCCGCTATGGCCATGCCGCCGTCCCGGCCGGCGCGGCGGGACTTGAGGATGCCGACGACGGCGCCGGTGTGGGCGTCGAGCACGGGAGAGCCCGAGCCGCCCTGCGGGAACTCCGCCTCGGGACGGAACCGCATCCCGTAATCGTCGTCGAAGCCGTTGATCCTGGCGGCGGCCTTCCAGCGCACGGCCCGGCTCGTGGCGCTCCCGTCCTTCGTCCCGGGGTCCGGGGTCCCGGGACGGTAGCCCTGGACGATGCCGCGTCCGCCGGGGTAGTCGGTTCGGTCGGTGAGCCAGACGCACTCGTGCTCGACGTCGGGCTCGATCAGCCGGACGAGGGCGAGGTCCTGCTCGACGGGCACCCGCTGCTCGGGGCGGGGCTCGCCGTCGAGGAGCCAGCAGCCGAGCCGGGCGGGCAGCGGCTCGCCGTCGTTGACCTCGCTGCCGCCGACGGCGAAGACGCGGTCGCGGTCGCCGCGCAGATGGGGCGCGAGGACATGGGCGCAGGTCAGAACCCAGCCGGGCGCGACGAAGAAGCCCGTCCCCCACATGGTCTTCCCGTCGCCTCTCGCGGGCGCGAGGTGGACGGTGGCCGCGCGCGTCAGGGCGTCGATGACGGAGTCGGACCCGATGTCGCTCACGGTGCCCCGGGGGCGGGGTCCTGCGGGGCGGGGTCCTGCGCGGTCGGCTGGTCCTTGAGCTGCCAGGTGAGGGTGACCTGGACGGAGGCCTTGGCCTCTCCCGAGGCGAGCACCGCGAGTGCGGCACCCGACCTGGCCGTCAGCTCGACGCCGAAGGACACGCTCGCCTCGTCGGGCCGGGCCGCGGCAGCGGCCTGCAGGACGGACGCGCCGACCTCGGTGATCAGCTGCTGCAGCTGCTGCACCTTGGCGGTGGCGTTCTCGACGAAGCCGACGTCCTCGTCGTCCTCGCCGTAGCCGCCGGCCGTGGAGAGCCGGGCGAGCACGACGGCTCCCCCGGGCAGTTCGATCCGCTGGACGCGTCCGTGCACGGTACCCCCCGTTCTCGACGCCAACTGGCCCCAGTGATACCGCACTTGGCCGGTGTACAAGCGGCGACGACGTTACCGGCCCGTCCGGTTGCGGAGGAGGGCCGGAAGTCGCCGTAATCTGAAGAGGTAGTCCCCCATTCGTCCCGGGAGCATGTCTTGTACTTCACCGATCGCGGCATCGAGGAACTGGAGAAGCGACGCGGCCAGGAGGAGGTCACCTTCGAGTGGCTGTCCGAGCAGCTGCGCACCTTCGTCGACCTCAACCCCGACTTCGAGGTCCCGGTGGAGCGCCTGGCGACCTGGCTGGCCCGCCTGGACGACGAGGACGACGAGTAGCCGCCGCCGGGCGACTCTCGCCCCGTTGTCCGCCTGACGCGGGGCCGGGCACAGCGTGGGGCCGGGCGCCGCCGCTAGTGGGCGGAGCTGCGGACCCGGTCGTACGCCAGCGCCAGCGCCCCGTGCGCGATCAAGGCGGCTGCCGCCGCCAGCCAGCCGCCGCTGCGGCGGCGGCGCAGGGCCCACGCCGCGAGCGGCACCCCCGCCGCCAGTTCCGCGAACCCCAGGGCGCGGACCGCCGGGCCGTGGTGCCAGGGGCCGCGCAGGCCCTCCTCGACCACGTGGAGTTCGGCCCGTACCGCGTCGCGCCAGCCCGCCCACTCCACCGGCTCCGCGCCGATTCCGTGCGCGACCGAGCGCAGCCGGTCGGCGCCTTCGCCCGGGGTGAGCGTGTCCGGCAGTTCGAGGCCGGCCCGGGCCAGCACCGCGGTCAGTCCGTGCAGCCGGGTCCGGGCGTCCGCCTCCGGATCGGGCAGGGTGAGCGGTTCCAGCGCCTGCACGTCCAGGACGGGGTCGAGCCCGAGGCGGTCGGCGAAGGTACGCATCGCCTCGTCCTCGCCGACGGGTGTCCCGTCCGCGAGCCAGACGTAGCCGACGGGCCGGCGGAACCCTGACGCGAGCGTGAATCCGGCCCGGTCGCCGTCCCACCACAGGGCGAGCACCGGACGGCCGGTGCCGACGGCGACGGCCGATGCCCAGCCGGCGAGCACCCGGTCGACCGGTTCACCGGCGTCCTGCCAGAGCCTTCCCTCCGGCACCAGGACGCTCCACTCGTCACCGGCCCGGACGAGCAACTGCTGATCACGCAGCAGATGGGCCGCGGGCCGTACGACGGAGGGCTCGGCCCGGCAGAGCAACAGCGCGCCCACGGATGTCGTGTTCATGCGCCTCACGCTAGGCCAATTTGCCCCGATATGGCGGCTCATGACCGCGCATGGGGACCACAGGGCGCTTGACATCACCTGTTCGCGATATATCGTATCGACGAGAAGACGCGATATGTTGCGTCATACCCCGCTCCGGGAGGTCAGCATCATGGCAGAGTCGACGTGGGCCGTTTCAGAACCGAAGAAGCTCACTTTCGACGACCCCGTGACGGCGCTCAATGTGCGCATCGTCAACGGAACGGTCAACGTCGTGGGCACCGACGATGGTTCCACCCGCCTCGAGATCAGCGAGATCGAGGGCCCGCCGCTGATCGTCACCCAGCAGGGGTCGACGCTCACGGTGGCCTACGAGGACCTGCCCTGGAAGGGCTTCCTCAAGTGGCTGGACCGCAAGGGATGGCACCGCAGCGCGGTCGTCTCCCTCGCCGTCCCCTCGCACGCGAGGGTGGAGGTCGGCGTCGTGGGCGCGGGGGCGTTCGTCTCCGGGGTGCAGGGAGCGACCTCCGTACGCGGCGTCAGCGGCGACACCACGCTCCTACGCCTCGCGGGCGACGTCCGCGCCGACACCGTCTCCGGCAACCTGGAGGCCCAGTCCGTCGCCGGCGACCTGCGCTACAACTCCGTATCCGGCGATCTGACGGTGATCGAGGGTGCCGGCTCGTCCGTACGGGCCGAGTCGGTCAGCGGCGACATGGTCATCGACCTCACTGTGCTCGACGAGGCCGGAACACCGAAGCCGACGGACATCAAGCTCACGACGGTCTCCGGCGAGATCGCCATCCGCCTCCCGCACCCCGCGGACGCCGAGGTCGACGCGAACACCGCGAGCGGCGCGGTCTCCAACGCCTTCGACGATCTGCGGGTCAGCGGCCAGTGGGGCGCCAAGAAGATCACCGGCACGCTGGGCGCGGGCACGGGCACGCTCCGGGCGACAACCGTCTCGGGCTCCATCGCCCTGCTCCGCCGGCCGGCCGACGACGAACCGCAGGACGCCGCCCCGACCGGAAAGGTGCTCTGACATGCCGCCCGTCTTCGCACATGGCCGTCTGCGCCTGTATCTGCTCAAGCTTCTGGACGAGGCCCCGCGCCACGGCTACGAGGTGATCCGGCTGCTGGAGGAGCGCTTCCAGGGTCTGTACGCGCCCTCCGCGGGCACGGTGTACCCGCGCCTGGCCAAGCTGGAGGCCGAGGGCCTGGTCACGCAGGCCACCGAGGGAGGCCGCAAGGTGTACTCGATCACCGACGCCGGCCGGGAGGAGTTGGCCGGGCGCAGCGGCGAACTCGCCGATCTGGAGGTCGAGATCCGCGAATCCGTCTCCGAACTGGCCGCGGAGATCCGCGACGACGTGCGCGGCGCGGCGGGCAAGCTGCGCAGCGAGATGCGCGCGGCGGCGTCGGAGACCCGGAAGGCGCCCGGCGCGGGCAAGCGGCAGGACTGGGGCGACCCGGACTCCTGGCGTGCGGCGAAGGAAGAGCTGCGCAAGGTCACCAAGGAGTGGCAGGAGCAGGCACGCCGAGCGAAGGACGAGTCGCGCCGGGCCCGCGAGGATGCGCAGCAGGCGCGCCGCCAGGCCAAGGAGGCACAGGAGACGGCCCGCCGCGAGATGCAGCGCATCGCCGAGCAGGTCCAGGACCAGGTGCAGGACCACTTCGCGCGGGGCGACTGGCCGACGGGCGTGCGGGAGGGGCTCTCGGAGCTGACGAATCAGCTCGGCGGCCTGGCGCGCGGCACGTCCTGGCCTCCGTACGTCAAGCCGGAACCGGCGGACGCCGACCCCGAGTGGGCCGCGGACGCGACGGACTCCGGCGACCCGGCGCGCGACCTGGACCGGCTCCTCGACCGGTTCCGTGACGACATCCGGGACGCGGCGCGGGACCACGGGGTGACGGAGCAGCAACTGGGCGAGGCGCGCCGTCATTTGTCGACAGCGGCGGCCCACATCGGCGCGCTGCTGCGGAGGCCGGGCGCGTAACGGGGGGGTGCGTGCGGCCCGGGTCGGTGTGTCACCGCCCCGGGCCGCACGCACGTCACCCCGCCTGAGAGGCGGCGCCGCCGGTCCACACGCGCAGGAAGCCGAGGTGCCCGGCGGGCGACGCTTTCACCCCGCCTTGGCCGCACCGCCCCCGAACATCGCCCTCTCCACCGTCTCGTACGTCGCCCCGTGTTCGGCGAGCACATCGGCGACCACCCCCGGCCCCGCGGTCAGCGCCAGCAGCAGATGCTCACCACCGATGTGGCGGTCGCCCCGGCCGAGGGCGATGCGGAGCGACTTCTCCAGCACCCCCTTCGCCGCGGGGGTGAAGGGGCGACGGCCCGACCACCATCGCTTCGACTTCCTGCCCACCTGCAGCGCGCCGGGCCCGTGCGCCTCCTCGACCCGCGAGACGATCTCCCCCACGTCGATCCCCAGGCCGGCCAGCGCGTCCGCGTCCGCCCGGGAGAGCCCGGCCCGGCGCCGCGCGTCCGCCAGCGCGCTCTCCACGGAAGCACGGCGGTCCGTGATCCCGAGCGCCGCGAACGCGAAGGCCGCCCGGGTCCCTTCCTGATCGAGCATCGCCAGCAGCACATGCTCCTCGGTGACGGAGTCCGCGTCCGCACGCTCCGAGAGTTCCACGGAGCCCGTCACGACATCCCGCGCGTCCCGTGTGAAGCGCTCGAACATCACTGCCTCCCGTACTTCTTGTGGACGGCCTGCCGGCTGACACCCAGCTCGGCGGCGATCCCCTGCCACGACCAGCCCTGATTGCGGGCACTGCGCACCTGTACCGCTTCGAGCTGTTCGAGAAGTCGCCGCAGCGCGGCGACGGCTCGCAGTCCCACCCGGGGGTCGCGGTCGCCCGCCCGCTCGGCGAGATCGGTTGCTTCGGTCATGAGTGTCAACCTACATTGACACCCGTCCACAGTCAACCCCGGTTGACAGTCGTCCGCCGTACCGTGGTCCCGTGATCGATTTCCGCGCACCCGCACCCGTGGCAGGCAGCCTCGACGTCCAGTGGCATGCCGGCCGGCCGTCGCCCGAGCACGACCCGGCACCCGCGATCCAGACGCATGCGTACTCCGAACACACCGTGATCCTGCGGCAGAACAAGTCGGTGCACTACGAAGCGCCGTTCCTCTTCCTGCTGTTCGGGAACGAGCGGGCGCTGCTGCTGGACACCGGCGCGACGGCGGACCCCGCGCGCTTCCCGCTGCGCGCGACAGTCGACGGTCTGATCGAGGACCGGCTGGCGCGCCACCCCCGCACCGGCCCCGGGACGACAGGGGCATACGGACTGGTGGTGGCCCATACGCACGGCCATGGCGACCACATCGCGGGCGACGCGCAGTTCGCGGACCGCCCGCACACCGAGATCGTCGGGGCGTCACTCGCCGACGTGCGGGAGTTCCACGGGTTCGGGGAGTGGCCCGACGGCCGGGCCGAGCTGGATCTGGGCGGCCGGGTGCTGGATCTGCTGCCCGGCCCCGGTCACCAGGAGGCGGCCGTCGTGTTCCACGACCGGCACACGGGGCTGCTGCTCACCGGCGACTCCCTCTACCCCGGCCGCCTCTATGTCGAGGACACAGCGGTCTTCGCCGCCACCGTCGAGCGCCTGATCGACTTCTGCGCGACCCGGCAGATCACCCATGTCCTCGGCTGCCACATCGAGATGACGACGACGCCCGACCAGGACTATCCGCGCGGCACGACGCACCAGCCGGACGAACCGCCGCTCCAGCTGACGGCCGGCCACCTCGGACGTCTGCGCACGGCTCTCGCCGAGGGAGAGACCAGGTGCGGGGAGTTCATCGTCGTCCCGCCCTCATGAGGGCTTGAGCACGATCTTCCCGAAGAGCTCGCCGCCGGCCATCCGCTCGAACCCCTCCCGGGCCCTGTCCAGCGGCAGCACCTCGTCGATCACCGGACGCACGCCCGTGGCCGCGCAGAAGGACAGGAGGTCCTCGAGTTCGTCCTTGGTGCCCATCGTCGAGCCGACGACCTTGAGCTCCAGGAAGAAGATCCGGGTCAGTTCGGCGTGCGAGGGCCGGTCGCCGCTGGTCGCCCCGGAGATCACCAGCGTGCCGCCGGGCCGCAGCGACTTGACCGAGTGCGACCAGGTGGCCGCGCCGACCGTCTCGATGACCGCGTCCACGCGCCGGGGCAGCCGCGCCCCCGGCTCGTACGCCTCCTCGGCGCCCAGCTCGACGGCCCGCTTGCGCTTGGCCTCGTCGCGGCTGGTGGCGTACACCCGCAGTCCGGCGGCCTTGCCGAGGACGATCGCGGCGGTCGCGACCCCGCCGCCCGCCCCCTGGACGAGCACAGAGTCACCCGGCCGGACCCCGGCATTGGTGAAGAGCATGCGGTACGCCGTCAGCCACGCCGTCGGCAGACAGGCGGCCTGCTCGAAGGTGAGCTCCTTCGGCTTGGGCAGCACGTTCCAGGAGGGGACCGAGACCTGCTCGGCAAAGGTGCCCTGGTAGCGCTCGGTCAGGATCGAGCGCGGTTCGTCCGGGCCGACGCCGTGTCCGCTCTGACCGATCACGGAGTGGAGGACCACCTCGTTGCCCTCGGCGTCGACGCCCGCGGCGTCGCAGCCGAGGATCATCGGCAGCTTGTCCTCGGCGAGGCCGACACCCCGCAGCGACCACAGATCGTGGTGGTTGAGGGAGGCGGCCCTGACGGTGACGGTGGTCCAGCCGGGACGCTCCTCGGGGGCAGGGCGTTCGCCCAGCTCAAGGCCGTTGAGCGGGGCGTCACGGTCGATGCGTGCGGCGTAGGCGGCGAACATGACCATGACCTTAGGACGACGGCGGGACGCGGCGGAACCACGCACCGGTGTGACACGCGCCCCAGCGGCGGCCTGGGGCGAAGGTTCTGGGCGGGCGCCCGCACCGAGCCCCTCGCGACGACCGCCCCCGTCAGCGGCGGTTGCCAGGCGAACGCAGGTCCCGACGGCGGATGGGCCGCACCGGCACACGCCTCACCTGCAGCGGCGCGACAGACGGCACACGGCCCGGGACGAACGCCCCGTCAAGCAGTTCGCGGCCAAACGCCCGTGCCGACTGCAGGCACCCGGCGGACAGCCACGGGCACTTTCTTCCCAGCGCCCGAACCGGGCCCCTCGCGACGACCGTCCCCGTCAGCGGCGGAAGCCCGACAACGCAGGTGCCGACGGGCGGGTGGGCCGCACAGGCACCCGCCCAAGCGGCGGCCCGCCGCGAAAGCACGCACCCACGTCGGCAGCGCACCGCCCTCGCCGTCACCCGTGTGCCGGAGAGGCCGGGCCCCGGCACGGGACGGTGTGACGGCCCAGGGGCGGGTCGCAGGGACCGAATCCACCCGTTGGGCCGAACCGCCCGGACCGAATCGGCGTGGACGCCGGCTCAACGACGGCGGGCCGCGCCGCACCCCCGCTCGGGGGGTACGACGCGGCCCGTCCACGCCCTGCACAAACGCCGCGTCAGCGCCGCGCAACGCCCTCGGCGCGCGCCGCAGCGGCCACGGCAGCGGTGACCGCCGGGGCCACCCGCTCGTCGAACGGCGAGGGGATGACGTAGTCGGCGGCCAGCTCGTCGCCCACCACGTCCGCCAGCGCGTTCGCCGCGGCGATCTTCATGCCCTCGGTGATCCGCGACGCCCGCACCTGCAGTGCGCCCGCGAAGATCCCCGGGAACGCCAGCACGTTGTTGATCTGGTTCGGGAAGTCGCTGCGGCCGGTCGCCACGACGGCCGCGTACTTGTGCGCGATGTCGGGGTGGACCTCCGGGTTCGGGTTCGCCATGGCGAAGACGAACGCGCCCGGGGCCATCGACGCCACCGCCGCCTCCGGGACCGTGCCACCGGAGACGCCGATGAAGACGTCCGCCCCGGCCAGCGCGTTCTCCAGCGAGCCGGTCAGCCCTGCCTTGTTGGTGAGCTCCGCGAGCTCACGCTTCACGGCGTTCAGGTCCTGGCGGTCACGGCTGACGATGCCCTTGCGGTCGGCGACCGCCACATCACCGAGGCCGGCCTCCAGCAGGAACTTCGCGATCGCCACACCGGCCGCGCCCGCGCCCGAGATCACGCCGCGCAGCTCGCCGAGTGCACGCCCGGAGAGCTTCGCCGCGTTGCGCAGGGCCGCGAGGGTGACGACCGCGGTGCCGTGCTGGTCGTCGTGGAAGACGGGGATGTCGAGCCGCTCCTGGAGCTTGCGCTCGATCTCGAAGCACCGGGGTGCCGAGATGTCCTCGAGGTTCACACCGCCGAAGGACGGCGCCAGGCGCACCACGGTCTCGACGATCTCGTCCGCGTCCTTCGTGGCCAGCGCGATCGGCACGGCGTCCACGCCGCCGAACTGCTTGAAGAGGATCGCTTTCCCCTCCATCACCGGAAGGGACGCTTCCGGCCCGATGTCACCGAGACCGAGCACCGCCGTACCGTCCGTCACAACGGCGACGACCTGAGACTTCCAGGTGTAGTCGTGGACGAGCTCGGGCTGCTCGGCGATCGCGCTGCACACCTTGGCAACGCCGGGTGTGTACGCCAGGGACAGGTCGTCCTTGTCCCGCACCGGAACGGTTGCCTGGACGGCCATCTTGCCGCCGCGGTGCAACGCGAAAGCCGGATCGAAGGGCTCCTCCTGAGCACCTTCCGCAC
The DNA here is from genome assembly GCA_963836215.1 of uncultured Actinomycetota bacterium. GTDB lineage: Bacteria > Actinomycetota > Actinomycetes > Streptomycetales > Streptomycetaceae > Streptomyces. The sequence continues at coordinate 101,712 of CAWIIU010000002.1, read as the reverse complement.
CGCTGTCGCTGCGAGAGTTGACGATCTCCGCTGCCATGTGGTTGACCCCTTAAGTCTTCATCAGTTGAGGGTGGCCGCTCCTGGTTGAGGAGGGGTGGGCGGGCACCGCGTACGTGTCCCGTCCCGGCTGTTGGGCTGCCCGGACGAGGGGTGGTACGTACGCGCGGGCGCGCCGCACACGCGCCCTGAGCCCCGGATGAGGGGTGTAAACGTCCTTCTTACCGGACCGGAGCCACTGGCGACGAGTCCATATCCAGTTGCTGACACGACTCGTCGCTCAATGTCAGGACACGTCAGTTACGCACCCTGAAAACCGTCCGCAGGGGGCTGCGGACCGTAGATCTTCCGGTCGGAAGGAGGCATTCCCATCAAAGGTCCGGTCATGATGTACCGGCCTCGGAAGGGAGTCGGGGGTGTCCCGTTACCCGATTTTGACATGCCTGGCCCCCTGAATGGGCTAGTCCGAATGGCAAGATGCCGAAAACACTCAAGGTCGCGACACTCGAAGATGAGTGCAAGACCGCTGAAACAGCAGTTCCCTCACCCGCCGGAGGACCCCGATCATGACCGCAAGCACCACACGTCGTAAGACCGCCGCCAGGTCCCGCATCGCCGCGGTCGGCGCGATCGCGGTCGCGAGCGCACTGCTGCTCACCGGCTGTGGCGACCAGACGAACTCGTCGGACACCGCCGAGGGCGACAGCGCCTCGGCCGGCAGCGCCGCGAAGCTTCCCGAGAAGTACAAGAAGGCCGGCGTGATCAAGGTCGGCACGGACGCCGCCTACGCCCCGATGGAGTACGAGGAAGGCGGCAAGATCGTCGGGATCGACCCCGACATCGCCGCGGCGCTCGGCAAGGAGCTTGGCGTGAAGTTCCAGTTCACGAGCGGCACCTTCGACGGCCTGATCTCGTCGCTCAACACCGGCCGCCAGGACATCGTGATGTCCGCCATGAGCGACACCAAGGCCCGCCAGGACGGCCTGGACGACAAGGGCAACAAGGTCGGCAAGGGCGTCGACTTCGTCGACTACTTCACCTCCGGCGTCTCCCTCCTGGTCAAGAAGGGCAACCCGAGCAAGATCGAATCGCTCGACGACCTGTGCGGCAAGAAGGTCGCCGTGCAGCGAGGCACGATCTACGAGGACACCTTCAAGGCCCAGGCCGCCAAGTGCACCAAGGACGGCAAGGGCAAGCTCACCATCGAGGCGTTCGACACCGACGCCGAGGCCCAGACCCGCGTGAAGTCCGGCGGCGCCGTCGCCGACCTCAACGACTACCCGGTCGCCGCGCACATCGCGAAGACCGCGGGCGGCGGCAACGACTTCGAGGTCGCGGGCGACCAGACCGACGCCGGCCCGTTCGGCATCGCGGTCAACAAGGACAACGCCGAGCTGCGCGACGCGCTGAAGGACGCGCTGAACGCGATCATCAAGAACGGCGAGTACGAGAAGGTCCTGGAGAAGTGGGACGTCAAGAACAGCGCCGTCACCGAGGCGACCGTCAACGCCGGCAAGTAGGTCACGGCGTCCGCGCCTCAAGCGTTTCACTGAAGGGCAGTCACTGTGACTGACAAGTTCGACAAGACGCCCGACGACGAGCCACCCGTGGACTCGTCGGTCGTCAAGGTGCCCGCCGTGCACCCCGAGCAGATCAAGGCCATCCCGGTACGGCACTGGGGCCGCTGGGTCAGCGGTGTGGTCGTGGTGCTGCTGCTGGCTCTGCTCGTCTATTCGTTCTCCCAGGGCGACGTCAACTGGGGCACGGTCGGAGACTTCATCTTCGACGACCGGATCTTGAAGGGCATGGGATACACGCTGCTGATCAGCGTGCTGTCCATGCTCATCGGCCTGATCCTGGGCGTCGTCTTCGCGGTCATGCGGCTGTCGAAGAACCCGGTGACGGGTGCGGTGTCCTGGCTCTACATCTGGTTCTTCCGCGGCACCCCGGTGTTCGTGCAGCTGCTGCTGTGGTTCAACCTCGCGCTGATCTTCCCCGTCCTGAACCTCGGGTTCTACAAGGACGAGATGGTCGACGTCATGACGCCGTTCATGGTCGCCCTGCTGGGCCTCGGCCTCAACGAGGGCGCCTACATGGCGGAGATCGTCCGGGCCGGCATCCAGTCGGTCGACGAGGGCCAGACCGAGGCGTCCCACGCGCTGGGCATGTCCAACGGCAAGACCATGCGGCGGATCGTTCTTCCCCAGGCGATGCGGGTGATCGTGCCGCCGACCGGGAACGAGTTCATCAACCTGCTCAAGACCTCCTCGCTGGTCTCCGCGGTGCAGTACACCGAGCTGCTGCGTGCGGCGCAGAACATCGGCTCCACGTCGTTCGCGGTGATGGAGATGCTGCTGGTGGCCTCGGTCTGGTACCTGGCCCTGACCAGCGTCTTCAGCGTCGGCCAGTACTACGTCGAGCGGCACTACGCGCGCGGCTCGCTGCGGCAGCTGCCGCGCACGCCGTGGCAGAAGGTCAAGGCAAACATGCTGTCCCTGGGCGGCCCACGAGGAGGTGTCCAGTCATGACCGCCATGGTGAAGGCCGAAGGCGTCCACAAGTCGTTCGGCTCGGCGCACATCCTCAAGGGCATCGATCTCGAGGTCGCCCCGCAGGAGGTGTTCTGCCTGGTCGGCCCGTCCGGCTCCGGCAAGTCCACGTTCCTGCGGTGCATCAACCACCTCGAGCAGATCAACGCCGGCCGGCTGTCGGTCGACGGCCGTCTGGTTGGCTACCGGCAGAAGGGCGACAAGCTCTACGAGCTGAAGGACAGCGAGGTCGCGGCCCAGCGCCGGGACATCGGCATGGTCTTCCAGCGCTTCAACCTCTTCCCGCACATGACGGCGATCGAGAACGTCATGGAGGCGCCGATCCAGGTCAAGGGCGAGTCGAAGGCCGTGTCCCGGGCCCGGGCCGAGCGGCTGCTGGACCGGGTGGGCCTGTCCGACAAGGCCAAGAACTACCCGTCCCAGCTCTCCGGCGGTCAGCAGCAGCGCGTGGCGATCGCCCGCGCGCTCGCCATGGAGCCGAAGCTGATGCTCTTCGACGAGCCGACGTCCGCGCTCGACCCCGAGCTGGTGGGCGAAGTCCTGGACGTCATGCGCGGCCTGGCCGAAGAGGGCATGACGATGATCGTCGTGACGCACGAGATGGGCTTCGCGCGTGAGGTCGGCGACGCGCTGGTGTTCATGGACGACGGCGTGGTGGTCGAGTCCGGCCACCCGCGTGAGGTACTGACCAACCCGCAGCACGACCGGACGAAGTCGTTCCTGTCGAAGGTGCTGTAGGCGGCGGCTACACGTCGTGGCAGGAGAGGGCGGTACGGACCAGGTCCGTACCGCCCTCGGCCGTATCCCATCCCGGCGCACAGCGATCCGTAATACTCTCGAAGCAGCATCAGCCGTTACGTCGCTACGGACCATCGCGCTAAGGACTGCAAGTGGAACTGGCTTATTACTCGGACTACGCCGTGCGCCTGGTCAACACCGAGGAGCCGGCCCGCAACAAGGACTCCCTGACCTCGGTGGATGCCGTACGCGAACTGTTCGGCCCGTCCGCGTCGTCCGCACGCCGCGCCACCGACGCCGACGTGACCCGGTTCCGGTCCGTACGGGGCAGACTGCGGGCCGTCTTCACCGCGGCCGACGCCGGTGACGAGACTCAGGCGGTCGACCTGCTCAACTCGCTGCTGCTGGAGTTCCCGGTCAGCCCTCAGGTCTCGGGCCATGACCTCCGGGACGAGGACGGCCGTCCGAAGTGGCACATGCATCTGGCCGACCACCCGTCGAACGCGACCGCCGGGTACGCCGCGATCGCCGCGATGGGCCTGGCGTTCCATCTGACGGAGTACGGGGTCGACCGGCTCGGGCTCTGCCAGGCACTGCCGTGCCGCAACGCCTATCTCGACACCTCGACGAACCGCTCCCGCCGCTACTGCTCGGACCGCTGCGCGACCCGCGCCAATGTCGCCGCCTACCGTGCGCGCAAGCGCCTGGAGACCGAGCGGTCGGAGAGCACCGGCCGGACCGCGGAGAACGCCCAGGTGGCGAGCCCCCGCGCGGAGCGCTGATCCGCCGCGAGCGGACGGTACCGGCCCTTCACCCGCCCGAGCAGCATCTCGTGCGGCACCGTGCCGAACAGCCGGCTGTCCCCCTCGGCCCCCGGGTTGTCCCCCAGCACCCACCATCCGTCGTCGCGCCGCTCCACCAGCCGCTTGACGATGAGGAGATCCTGCTGGAGGGGATGGCGCAGCACGGCGATGTCGCCGGGCCTCACCTCCGCGCCGTAGTGCACCAGCAGTTGATCGCCGTGCTTGAGGGTCGGGTACATGGACGGACCTGTCACCTCGGCGATCCCGAACGGCACTTTCGGCTCCCGCCCCTGCTCAGTCATCCGCCACCTCCGGGTCCCACGGTACGTTCGGCCACCAGTCCCATACTGACCCTGGACTTTTGTCCTAAGCCCTAGGGGGCACCCGCGAAATCAGGCTTCTCACGGAGTAATGTCCCACCTGAGAAGACGATCACGAGGAAGGACAGCTCAATGCTCTCCCGCCTGTTTGCCCCCAAGGTGAAGGTCAGCGCCCACTGCGACCTGCCCTGCGGTGTCTACGACCCGGCCCAGGCCCGTATCGAGGCCGAGTCGGTCAAGGCCGTCCAGGAGAAGTACCAGGCCAACGAGGACCCGCACTTCCGGGCCCGCGCGACGGTCATCAAGGAGCAGCGCGCGGAGCTCGCCAAGCACCACGTCTCGGTGCTCTGGAGCGACTACTTCAAGCCGCCGCACTTCGAGAAGTACCCGGAGCTCCACCAGCTGGTGAACGATGCGCTCAAGGCGCTGTCGACCGCCAAGGGTTCGACGGACCCCGCCACGGGCCAGAAGGCGCTGGACTACATCGCCCAGATCGACAAGATCTTCTGGGAGACCAAGAAGGCCTGATCCGATCCATCGGATCGCTTCGCGCTCCAGTCCGCACCCGGCTCCCCGTCCTGGGGGGCCGGGTGCGGTCGTTCATCGGTCGCGTGCGCCTGCCGCGTGATGTTCGCGTGCGGCCGGCCGCGTGAGGTCCGCCCGGGACCTCAGGCCTGCGCCGCCGCGGTCTTGCGCCCGTAGAGCAGGACGAGGGTGGTGACGACCGCGGCGAGCAGCACCAGCGCGAGGCCCGCCGCCCGACGAGCCGGTGATCCAGATCCCGCCGTAGTCGATGGCGACGGCGCCGAGCCAGATGAGCACCTGGGTCACGCCCGTGAAGGCGCTGCCGACGAGCAGCAGGGCGAACGGCGGCGCCACCGACAGCAGTGCGGTCCGCCGCAGGGTCGCGCGCAGGGCGTCGTCACCAGGGCTGGCGATCCAGTACGCGGCGAGGTCCAGCAGCCGGACGGCGCCGTAGCACAGGACGAAGACCAGCGGTGCGGAAAGGCCGCCGGGGGCGTCGTCGTACACCTCGGGGACCGTCAGCGAGACGACGAGCACCACCGCCATCACGGTGACCAGAACGCCGAACATCCCGCCGGAGTCCGCCCGTACGACGTTGCCGAGCCAGGCGAAGCAGCACCAGCACCACCACAGCAGGGCGAGCACGACCATGCCGCCGAGCAGTTGCAGGGCGGACGGGTCGCGGGCCATCAGTGCGGTGACCTGGGTGATCGCGTACACGAACACGAGGTCGAAGAACAGCTCTGCCGGTGTCACCCGGTGGTCGTCATCGGTGGCCATCATCCGGGGCCGTTCTCTGCCCGTCGCCATACGTCTCGTCGTCGGTCGCGAAGGGGACTTCCCCGCCGCGACCGAAGGCGGAGCCGATGCCCATCGCCGCGACGCCGGCCAGCCCGACGGCCAGCAGCGTCAGCGCCCCCCACCGCAGGCGAACCCGCTTCTCCGGATCGGTCATGGCGTCATCATGCAGGGCGCCACCGACACCCCGCGGGGCGGGGCCGAAGCTCCGGCCCGCAGGGGGCTGTTCAGTCCAGGGTCCGGAAGAAGGCGCGGACGTCCTCCGTGAAGGCCTGCGGCTGCTCCAGGGGCAGGAAGTTGCCGCCCCGCTCCAGCTCCGACCAGTACGTGATGTTGTGCTCGCGTTCGGCGAAGCGGCGGATGGCGATGTCGGTGGTCAGGGCCACCGCGACTCCTGTCGGTACGGTTCCGCGCTCCTTGGGGGCCCACGCCGCCGGGTCGTGCGCCGACTCGTAGTAGAGGTTCGCGGACGATCCGGCGGTGGCCGTGAACCAGTACAGGCTCACGTTGGTGAGCAGGTGGTCCCGGCCGACCGCGTCCTCGGGGAGTTCGCTCTCCGCGTCGGTCCACTCCTTGAACTTCTCCACGATCCAGGCCAGTTGGCCGACCGGTGAGTCGTGCAGGGCGTGCGCCAGTGTGTGCGGGCGGGTCGACTGGAGGACGTTGAAGCCCATCATGTCGTCGCGGAAGTTCTGCAGCCTGGCCAGTCGGCCCTGCTCGGCCTCGGTCAGGCCCTCGAAGTCCGCGGGGTCGTCGGACGGGAAGACGATGAAGCCGTTGGCGTGGATGCCGATGACACGGTCCGGGGCCTGCCGGCCCATCTCGGTCGCGATCCAGGCGCCGCCGCCGGTGCCCTGGAGGCCGTAACGCTCGTATCCGAGGCCGGACATGAGCTGTGTGTACGCGGCGGCGATGCGGCCGTTGTTCCATCCGGCGGCGGAGAGCGGGCCGGAGAAGCCCACGCCCGGGGTGCTCGCGACGACGACGTGGAAGTCCTGCGCCAGCGGCCTGATCACCTCGACGTACTCGACGATCGAGGCGGGCCAGTCGTGCATCAGCAGGAGCGGCGTGGCGTCCGGGTTCTCGGAGCGGACGTGCAGGAAGTGGATGTCCTGGCCGTCGATCTCGGCGATGAACTGCGGGAACTCGTTCAGCGCCGCCTCGGCCTTGCGCCAGTCGTATCCGTCGGCCCAGTACTCGGCGAGCCCCTTCAGATACTCGGCGGGGACACCGCGGCTCCAGCCGGCGCCGGGCACCTCGACGCCCCATCGGGTGCGGCGCAGCCGGTCACGCAGATCGTCGATGTCGGCCTGCGGGATCTCGATGCGGAAGGGGCGGATCTCTGCGGTGGTGCCGCTGCTGTTGTCCATGACCAGAACATTAGGACGCTATTAGGCACGCTCGGTTCCTGAATTACTGGCAGTCTCGGATTCATGCTGGAAACCTCCGCACGCCTGCTGCGCCTGCTCTCCCTGCTCCAGACGGCCCGCGAGTGGCCGGGCGCCGAGCTGGCCGAACATCTGGGCGTGAGCGGCCGGACCGTGCGCAACGACATCGACCGGCTGCGCGAGCTCGGCTATCCCGTGGATGCCACCCGCGGACCGACGGGCGGCTACCGGCTGGCCGCGGGCACCGCGATGCCGCCCCTGCTGCTGGACGACGAGGAGGCGGTCGCCGTGGCGATCGCTCTGCGTACGGTCGCTCAGGGGGCCCTGTCCGGCATGGAGGGCACCTCTCTCCAGGCGCTGGCCAAGCTGGAGCAGGTGCTGCCGGCGAGGCTGCGCCGACGGGTGCGCACCCTGCAGACGTACACGGTGCCCGTGCCCGCGGACCAGCCGCGGCCCGCCGTGGACACCGATGTGCTGACGGCGCTGACGGCCGCGTGCCGGGACCGCGAGCGGCTGCGTTTCGACTACCGGGACCACCGCGGCTCCGCGACACGCCGTGTCGCGGAGCCGCACCGGGTCGTCACCTGGGGCCGCCGCTGGTACCTGGTGGCATGGGACGTGGAGCGCGAGGACTGGCGTACGTTCCGGGTCGACCGGATCGAACCGCGTACGCCGACGGGACCCCGTTTCGCGCCTCGCGAACTCCCGGGCGGCGGCGATCCGGCGGCGTTTGTCGCGCAGCGCGTCTCGGCCGCGGGCTGGCGGCACCGCGCCCGCGTCACGGTGCACGCACCGGCGGACGCCGTCGCCGAGCGCATCAACCCGGCGGTCGGTGTGGTGGAGGCGGTCGACGACACCACATGCGTCCTGGACACCGGGGCCGATTCCGTGGAGACCCTCGGCGTCCATCTGGGCATGCTGGGCTACGACTTCGACGTCACCGGCCCCCCTGAACTGCTGGTTCATCTGCGTCGGCTGGCCCGTCGCTACGACCGCTCGACGCCCGCGCCCTGACGGGCGGTTCACCGCGGTGGACGATGACGACCGCCGCGAGCCCGAGCGCGAGGCCCAGCGCCGTCTGCACCCCGAAGGGTTCGCCGAACATCAGCGCGCCCCAGACGGCGGTCACAGGCGTCATCAGGAACATCAGGGTGTTCACCCGGGTCACTCCGGAGCGCCGCAGCACCAGCCAGTAGAGGCCGTAGCCACCGAAGGTCGCCAGCACCACCAGCCAGCCGACGGCCAGCCAGAACGAGGGCTCGGCGGGCGGCGCCGCCGCGCCGAAGAGCGTCGCGAGGACGGTGAAGACGACCGCACTGGTGAGGCAGTGGACGGTCATCGCGACCGAGGGCGCGACCTTGGTGCGCGTACGGCCCTCCAGGAACGTGGCCGCGACCAGCGAGAGCATCCCGAGGAACGGCACCGCGTACGCCCAGGGCGGGACGCCCGCGACGGCGGAGGCGTCGGCGAGCGTGACGACGGCGACGCCCGAAACGCCCAGCCACAGGCCGAGCCACTGCCTGCGGGACACGTACTGCCGCAGCAGCGGGCCGCCAGCGCGCCCGCGACCAGCGGCTGGGTGCCGTCGATCAGCGCCGTGGTGCCACTGGAGACGCCGAGCTGGATCGCCCCGTACACGGTCAGCAGATATCCGCTCTGCGACAGCGCTCCGATCACCGTCTGGCGCAGGAGGTCCCGTGCGCCCAGCCCACGCCAGGACGCGCGGGCGAGCACGGCGGAAACCAGCACCAGGACGACCGCCAGCGGCAGGAAACGCCACATCAGGACGGTGAGGGCGGCGGCGCTGCCGGCGCCGAGCTTGGCCCCGATGAACCCGGAGCTCCAGCAGAGCACGAAGGCGGCGGAGAGCAGGACGTTCATGGAGTGGCACACCACCCGGGAAGGAGACGGTGGAGGTATACAGATCGGTCTACTTGTTCCACTATACAGATCGGTATACTCGACGTCATGGGCAGCACGACAGCACCGCACCGCATCGCGATGACCCCCGGCGCTCGCAAGGCGCTGGAGGCCGCGTCACGCCTCTTCTACGAGCGCGGGATCCACGCCGTCGGCGTGGACCTGATCGCGGCCGAGGCGGGGGTGACCAAGAAGACGCTGTACGACCGGTTCGGCTCGAAGGACCAGCTGGTCGTGGAGTACCTGGCGGCCCGCGACGAACAGTGGCGGACGTTCCTCGCCGAGCGGCTCGAGGCTGCGGGTCCCGCGCCGGAGGCGCGCATCCTGGCCGTCTTCGACGCCTCGGCGCAGTGGGCGGGTGAACACGGCAACCGCGGCTGCAGCATGGTCAACGCCCATGCGGAGATCAGCGATCCGCACCATCCCGCGTACCCGGTCATCACCGGCCAGAAGGCCTGGATGCTGGAGCTCTTCACCGAACTCGCGCGCGGCACGGCGGCCGGGAGTCCCGGGACGCTCGGCCGTACGCTCATGCTCCTCCACGAAGGAGCACTGGTCGCGTACGGCCTGAACGTCTTCCCCCAGGCGCTCAGCGCCGCGCGGGAACAGGCTCGTTCGCTGCTCGCTCCCCGCTGACCGGCGGCTTCACCCGGCGGCCGGGCAGCCACCACGCCCGCTCCCCCAGCAGCGCCATCGCGGCGGGCAGCAGCACTCCGCGCACCACGGTCGCGTCGATGAGGATCGCGACCGCCATCCCCGCGCCCAGCATCTTGTACTCGATCGCCGACAGCATCATGAAGACCGAGAACACCCCGGTCATGATCACCGCCGCGCTCGTGACGACCCCTGCGCCGGCCCCGATCCCCCTGACGATCGCCTCCCGCGGAGTCCCCTCGGTCCAGCATTCGCGGACTCTGCTGAGGATGAAGACGTGGTAGTCCATGCTGAGTCCGAACAGGATGATGAACATGAACAGGGGCAGCCAGCTCACCACCCCGCCATAGGAGTTGAAGCCGAGCGCCGACTCCAGCCGCCCGCCCTGGAAGACCCAGGCCAGTACCCCGTACGCCGCGCCGATCGACAACAGATTCAGTGCGATCGACACCAGCGGCACGGCGAGGGAGCGGAAGGCGACCAGGAGCAGGACGAACGCCAGGGCGAGGACGAAGGCGAAGACGGCCGGCGTCCGGTCGTGCACCTGGCGGGCGAAGTCGTACGGCATGGCCGTACGTCCGGCGACCGCATAGGAGATCCCCTCGACCTTGCCCACGGTCGCGGGCAGCGCCTGGTCCCGGAGCCGGTGGAGCGCCCGTACGGACTCGGGGTCGGTGCCGGCCCCGGCCAGCGGCACCCGTACGACCAGCGTCCTCCCGACGGGGACGTGCGTGATCGGCTCCCGCAGAGCGCCGTTGCTCGCGGCCGCCTCGGCACGCAGCCGGTCGACCGCCGCACGCACGTCGGGACCGTCGGCGGAGATCACCACCCGGGCCGGAGCGGCCGCGCCCGGGAACGCCTTCTGCATCCGCAGCGCGGAGTCGACCGCTGCCGAAACGCCGGGCCGCAGGCTCTGCGTCTGCGCCGCGTCCTGCAGGTGGATGCCGAACGCGGGCAGCGCCAGGACGACGAGGGCCAGGGCAGCGGCCGAGCCGGTCACGAGCGGGCGCCGGACGACGGCAGCAGCCACAGCCGTCCAGATCCGGGACTCGGATGCGGCTGTCCGGCGGCGGCCCAGCCACGGCACACCGGCCCGGTCGACACGGTCGCCGAGCGCGGAGAGCAGCGCGGGCAGCACGGTCACCGAACCCAGCACGGCGAGGCCCACCACCAGGACCGTGCCGAGGGTGAGGCCCTTGAAGACGTCGATCCCGGTGATCAGCAGACCGGTCATGCACACCATCACGGTCAGGCCGGAGACGACAACGGCACGGCCGGACGTACGGGCGGCGATGGCGAGGGCCTCGTGCACCGAGCGTCCCGCTGCGCGTTCCTCCCGCACGCGGCGCAGGAAGAAGAGGGAGTAGTCGATGCCGACCGCCATGCCGATGAGCAGCACGATGGCCGAGGCGGCACTGTTGAACGGCACCCAGGGGGAGGCCAGTTCGAGCAGGCCGAAGGCGGCGGCCACGGCGGTCGCCGACAGCAGCAGCGGAATGCCCGCGGCGACCAGCGAGCCGAAGACGAACAGCAGAATCAGCAGCGTGAGCGGCAGCGAGGTGGTCTCGGCGCGCTTCATGTCGCCCTGGATGCCCTCGTTCACCGCCTGCGAGAGGCTGCGGTCGCCCGCCTGGTCCATCCGGGCCCGCGGGTGGCGTTCGCGCACCTCGTCGACGACGGCGAGCACGGACTCGTAGTGGGTGTCGAACTGCGCGTCAGGGCCCACGACCTCCAGGGTGACCAGGTCGGATCGCCCGTCCTCGGACACCCAGCGTCCACCGTCCGGGCCGAGGGGCGACCCGATGTCGTGGGCCGCGTCGGGCACTGTGCGCAGGGCAGCCACCAGATCCGCGGTCGCCGCCCTGCGCTCGGCGGCGCTGTCGGCTTCGATCAGCACGTTCTCGCGGATGGAGTCGCCGGCCTGCTCGGCGTCGACCATGCGCTGACCTCGGCCGGCCTCGCCGGGGTCGCTGTGCCCGGCGGGTGTGCCGCCGAGCAGCGCACCGGAGAGGACGGCCGCCACTACCAGGACGATCCAGGCGGCGGTGGCGCGGAAGGGGTGGCGGGCCGACCAGTCGGACAGGGCCGCCACCGGCCCGTCCCGTCGTGACTTGATTTTGCGCAGCATGAGCTGCTCTCCTTCACTCGGAGGATCGTTCCTGTGGAGCTCGCCGAGAGGCGAGTCGGTTCGGCTTCCGTGCCTGGGCCGGAGAGTTGCCGCTCTGCGGCCCAGGGTCCTTTCGATCTCGGTCAGTCGGTCACTCGACGTCCTTGAGGATGCGTTCCAGGGACCCGGTGCGCCCCTGCAGATCGGTGAGCCGCTCGCCCAGCTCGGCGAGCTGCGTCTCGGTGCGCCGCTGGCCCGCCAGCGCCTCTTCGGCGAGCTTCTTGAGCTCGTCCTCCCGGCCGAGGGCCTGCCGGCCGCGCCGGCCCACGGTGAAGTGCCACAGGGTCAGCGTGACCACGATGATGACCAGGGCGAACAGCCCTATCGCCCCGATGACTTCCTGCCACTCGTGTTCGTTCATCACGGTGCTCCCTTCTCGTCGGTCAGCGTCTCGACCGCGGTGACGACGTTCTGTGGCGTCAGGTGCACCGCGAACTCGTTGACCTCGTAGAACTTCATGGCTTTCCCGTCCTCCGACACCTCGAGACACGACGAGACCACCCCCGCGGCCTCGAGCTTCTTGAGATGGACCTGGAGGAGGGCCCGGCTGATGCCGAGATCCCTGGCCAGCCGGCTGACGTAGTTGCGTCCGCTGCCGGTCAGTGCGGCGACGACCCGCAGCCGGTGCGGGTTGGAGAGCGTGGCGAGCAGGCGCACCAGTTCGTCGCCCGACGGCACAGGGGTGCTCATGGCGGCTTCCTCATGCAAAGAAAAGTTAGCAGGTGCCTGACTTTGTTTGCCAGGGTTTTCCGACAGGGCGTCACCTGGCTCACCGGCTCCCGGAGTTCACGCCCGGTTCCGATCCACCACCCGGTTCCGATCCACCACCCGGTTCCGGGGGCTCAGGCTCAGGGCACACAGGCCGCCGGCGCGCGCAGCAGCGGGCTCTTGTGCCGCAGCAGCCACAGCCGGTACGCCGCCGCTCGTGACGCCGCGTCACGGTACGCGGCCTCCAGGTCCACGTACACCGCGTCGTACAACTCGTTCGCCCCGGGCAGCGAGAACAGCAGCAGCCGCACGGCGAGCGGGTCGCCGCGCAGCGGACGGATGGCCATGTCGTCGCGCGGGCCGGATGTCGGCTGACAGGGCGCGACCGCTTCGCCGACCGCTATCAGGGATGCGGCCGTATGGTAATCCCCGTACAGAACAGGCGGGTTGAGTCCGGCCGCACCGAGGACCCGGCGCAGTCCGGCCCATTCGCCGTCCACGGTGGGGTCCACGATCCATCGGTCTTCGGCCAGATCGGCGAGCTCGACCACAGCGGCCGATGCGGCCGGATGGTCGTGGGCCATGGAGATGAACTGCGGTTCGCGCTCGACCAGTACGCGCACCGAGAGACCGTCGGGCACCAGCAGCGGGCAGCCCTCCACCTCGTGCACGAACGCGACGTCGATCTGGCCCGCGGCGACCATTCTGAGCAGCGCGTTCGCGGACACGTCGACATGCAGCGAAATGTCCGTGCCGGGCAGCCGCTGTCTGAGTCTTCGCAGCCAGCCGGCGAGGGCGCGGCTGGCGGTGGAGCCGATCCGTAACCGGGGTCCGCCGGTTCGCGCCGCGGCGGCCTTGGCCTCGACGACGAGGGCGGCCATTTCGGCCACCAGCGGTCGCGCCCTGCTGAGGACGGCCCGGCCCAGCGGCGTGGGCCGGCAGCCGGAGCGCTCACGCGAGAACAGCTCCGCACCGAGCGAGTTCTCGATCCGCCGCAGCTGGGTCGTCAACGAAGGCTGGCTCACGCCCAGTTGCCGGGCGGCTTTGTGCAGGCTCCCCGTGTCCGCTATGGCGCACAGGGCGCGGAGGTGCCTCACCTCGAGCTCCATGACCCGAGAGTAAGGCTGCACCAACTGCCACACCAGACACACAGTTCGGGCACAGGGGACGGACAGGGACAGGGTGATGCGGCGGAGTTATCGGCAGCTGACATCATCCCGGGGCGGGGGCGGCTCCTCGACACTCTGCCGTACCGAACCCGTTCATAGGACGAGTAGGAGCCCCCCATGCGTCACCTCAGAACCGTACTCTCCACGGCACTCGGACTCGGCCTCGCGGCCGCGCTCGGTACCGTGCCCGCGACCGCTGCGACGTCGGCCAACTCCCCTGCGGCCACCGTCCAGTCGTCGTACGCCGCCTACGAAGGATCCTCCGCGGACGCCAAGGCGACCAAGGCCTTCTTCGACGCGGTCGTCAAGTCCGTGGCCGAGAAGCGGGCCGCCAACCCCGGCGCCCAGGCGGTCACCGTCGTCTACAGCGCCTCCAGCGCACCCTCGTTCCGCAGCCAGATATCGCAGAGCACGCAGATCTGGAACAGCTCCGTCACCAACGTCCGGCTGCAGGAAGGCAGCAGCCCGGACTTCCGCTACTACGAGGGCAATGACTCCCGTGGCTCGTACGCGAGCACCGACGGTCACGGCCGCGGCTACATCTTCCTCGACTACCGGCAGAACCAGCAGTACAACTCGACCCGGGTCACGGCCCACGAGACCGGGCACGTACTCGGTCTGCCGGACCACTACTCGGGCCCGTGCAGCGAGCTGATGTCGGGCGGCGGCCCGGGCACCTCGTGCCAGAACGCCAACCCGAACGCTGCGGAGCGCTCCCGGGTGAACTCGCTGTGGGCCAACGGCCTGGCGGCGGCGATCGCCCGCGTCTCCTGACGCACTGAACGAGCCCCGCCGCCCACGGGCACGGGGTACGCGACACCGGGGGCGTCCTGCCACAAGTGGCAGGGCGCCCCTCCGCACCTTCCGTCCTAGGCTGGCGCCATGACCGAGCCGAGCGAGCGCAGCGAGACACTGTACGAGGCCGTGGGCGGTATCGAAGCCCTGCGGCGTCTGAGCAACACGTTCTACGACGCGGTGCTGGCCGATCCGCTGCTCGCCCCCGTCTTCGCGGACTTCACGACCACCCATATCGAGCATGTGGCCGTCTGGCTGGCCGAGATCTTCGGGGGACCCGCCCGCTTCACCGGCGAGCTGGGTGGTCATCAGTCCCTGCTCCGCTCCCATCTGGGCCTGCGGATCACGGAGGAGCAGCGGTTGCGCTGGATGGAGCTGATGACCGCGGCGGTCGAGAAGGAACTTCCCGACGACGAGCTGCTGCGCCGCCGGGTGGTGGAGTACTTCGACTGGGGAACGGCCGTTGCCCGTGATGTCTCGGCCGAACCGCCGGGCACGGACCTGGGAGATCCGGGCCCGACTCCCCGCTGGGGATGGGACGGTCTGCGCTGAGATTCCGGGCCGCGGGGGCCGGCGTCGGCTCGGGGCCGGTGGCGGATCAGCGGGGTCCGGGCAGACCTGGGACGGCCGGCGCGGCTCAGGCTCCGACGGGGTGCTGCGCCCCCAGTTCCGTGCCCGGGGGCAGCTGCTCGTGGATCCGGCCGAGCGCATCGCCGAAGTCGCCGCTTCCGACGCCCGCTTCGTACGCCGTGCCGCCGTAGTGCAGGGTCAGATTGAGGTCGGACCGGTCGAGGGCCCCGTCGGGCCGCGGATCCCCCAGCGTCAGCAGGCAGCTCAGCGTGGCCCGCTGCACCGTGCCACCCGCGCGGACCGGAAGGGGCATGTCCCACTCCAGTACACAGGAAGACAGCACGCCCCGGCCCCCGGCGGGCCGCAGGGCGGCGAAGGTCGCCCCCTCGTACTCAACACCTCTGATACGCGTGCGCAGTTGCTGTCCATGGGCGGCTATCGCGACCGCTTCCGCACCCAGCCGGTCGCGGTACCAGCCCGCCCAGACTTCCGTCGACTCCGATGACATGGCGCGGACTGTAGCGGTACGGCGCGCGGCACCGGACATCAGGGATGCCCCAAGGCACGACCTGACGGAAACTCGGGAGTCCGCCGGTGCGGCCCGGCTGTCTCAGCCGGTTCCGACCTCCGCACCGGGCGCCTCACCGGGCCGCTCGTCCTGGTGGTCGGGGCTCTGGTGGCACGCGGGGTTGTGGCAGGGGCCGGGCCCCCAGGAGGGGACGAACGCCCCGAGAGTCTTGCGTCGCTTCATGACGGTACCGACAGGCTGTCCGCACGCCGGGCAACGGGGCTCGGCCTGCGGGCTGCGGACGGTCCGACGTCCTTCGCTGCCCATGGCTCCAGAATAGGACGGTATGCACAGGCCGGACACCCGGCGGTCACCGCTTCCTGAGGTACGTCCTGACCAGGACGCCGTTGTCGAAGGAGCGGACGGATTCGAGGGTGAACTCGTTCGTCCGGAAACCCGCGGCGAACATGGGCATGCCGGTGCCGAGCGCCAGCGGATAGGTCTTGATGACGAGCTCGTCGACCTCGTCCATCAGCTGGCCGGCGAGGTTGGCGCCGCCGCAGAGATAGATGCCGAGGCCGCTCTCGCTCTTGAGCTCCCGGACCTTGGCCGCCACATCGCCGGAGACGATCTCCACATGCGGGTCGGGCGATTCGGTGAGGCTGCGCGAGACGACGTACTCGCGCAGATGGGCGTACGGACTGGTGATCTTGGCGTCCAGGGCCAGCTCGTAGCTGGCACGGCCCTGGATGACCGTGTCGTACCGGGTGTTGGGGGCGTCGTCGACGCCGAGCGCCCGGCGGGCCGCGGTGGGCAGGGTGTCCGGGACCTCGGTCCTGAGGTGGTCGAGGAAGTCCCCGGTCACGAACGGCATGAAGAAGTCGGCGTGACCGTCCGGGCCTCCGATGAAGCCGTCGATCGACGCGGCGATGTAGTAGCTGAGCTTTCGCAAGACGGGTCACCTTCGTCGCGGAGGGAAATCACTCCATTCATAGTGCTTCAATCGTAGTGGTCAGGCAAGGCCTTTTCCCTTCCCTGCGATGGAGGCGGTGACGGAGGTCAACAGGGCCGCGGTTCGCGCCACATCGGCCACATCGACGGTCCGTCGGGCAGCTCGACCTCCTTTCCGGTGGCGGCGAAGCCCAGCCGCTCATAGAGGCGACGGCTGTGCACATTGCTCGCCTCCAGATAAGCCGGAACACCCTCGCGATCACAGCGCTCCAGAGCGGGAGCGAGCAGCGCGGTCCCCAGACCGCGGCCCTGCCGCCGCGGCGAGACGGCGATCAGCTGGAGATACTCATGGGCCCGGCCGTGGGGATGGACCTCTCCCGTCAGCCGCCCGACCGTCTCGGCCCTGGCCGCGTTCGGGCCGGCGATCTTCATCAGGCGGGCGCCGTACGCCTCGTCGAGCGGCTCCTCGTCCGGTCGCCGGGGGAACCAGAGCGCCGCGGCGGACCCGTCCTCCAGCACATCGATCCGCCCTCCCTTCAGCGCCATGTCGAAGAACGCCCCGAGGAACGGAGCGTGCGCCCGGCCGAGCTCGTCCGGATCGGGAAAGATCCAGCGGCTCACCGGGTCGTCCCGGAACGCGTCGTCGATGAGGCGGACGAGCGCCTCCCGGTCGTCCGCCGTCGCCTGCCGTACCGCTGCGCCCATCGGCCGCCGCCTCTCGTCCGTGCGTGTCCGCTTCGGTCAACCTGCCTCCATCGTCGGGCAGTCGGGCTCGTCAGCGGGTGCGGCGGGTGACGAATTCGGCCAGGGCCATCAGGTCGCCCGCGGCGGCCAGATCCGGTACCGCGCGGGACAGTTCGTGCACGGCACGGGCCATCCGGTCCGCCGCCTGCAACTGTGCCCAGTCACGGCCGCCCGCGCGGTCGACGGCCTCGGCGGCGAGACGTACGGCGGAGCCGTTCATGGGGCCCCGGTAGAGCTCGGCCAGCTCCGCGCCGGCCGGGGTGCCGGAGGAGAGAGCGGCCACCACCGGCAGGGACTTCTTGTGCGCGGCGAGATCGGCACCGGCGGGCTTTCCCGTACGGCCGGGATCGCCCCAGATCCCGATCAGATCGTCGATGAGCTGGAACGCGAGCCCGGCCTCCCGCCCGAACGCGTCCATCGCCGCGGTCTCCTGCTCGCCCGCGCCCGCGTACAGCGCACCGAGCGCGCAGGCGCAGCCCAGCAGGGCCCCCGTCTTGGCGGTCGCCATGGCCAGGCACTCGTCGAGCGAGACCTCGTGGGGCGCACGCTCCTCGAAGGCGCAGTCCGCCTGCTGTCCCGCACACAGCTCGATGACACAGGACGCGAGACGTTCGGCGGCGGCCGCGGCTGCCGGATGCCGGTCCTCGGCGAGCATCCGCAGGGCGAGGGCGTGCAGGGCGTCGCCGGTGATGATGGCGTCCGGGGTGCCGAAGACCGTCCAGGCGGTGGGGCGGTGTCTTCGGGTCGGATCCTCGTCGATGACGTCGTCGTGGAGCAGGGTGAAGTTGTGCGCGAGCTCCACCGCCGCGGCGGCCCGGAACGCCTGCCGGGGATCGCCGCCGGACGCCCGCGCCGCGGCCAGGACGAGCGCGGGCCTGATCGCCTTGCCCGCGGGGCCGGCAGCCGGGGTGCCGTCGGCGTGCTCCCAGCCGAAGTGGTACATCGCGACACGGCGCATCGACCCGGGCAGGGACTCGACGGCCGCTCTCAGGTGGGGGGTGACGACATCGCGGGTGCGTTCCAGAAGGGCGACGGCCTCGCGGCCCTCGACGGCCTCCGACATGGTCAACTGTACGGTCCTCTCCGGAGGTTGCTCGAGCTCGGGGCGTGCGGCGGCCGGGGGCCACGGGGAGCAGGGCCGTGGCCCCCGGCCGCCGAAGGTCGGTCACCTCCAGCGGCTCACCTCCACGTTCTCCAGGACCCCGAGCGCGTCGGGGACCAGTACCGCTGCCGAGTAGTAGGCCGTGACCAGGTAGGAGATGATCGCCTGCTCGTCGATGCCCATGAAGCGCACGGACAGGCTCGGCTCGATCTCGTCCGGGATGCCGGCCTGCTGAAGACCGATGACGCCCTGTTCGGCCTCGCCCGTACGCATGCAGATGATCGAGGTGGTCCTGGCCTCGGTGACCGGGATCTTGTTGCACGGGAAGATCGGCACCCCGCGCCAGGCGGGCACATGGTGTCCGGCGACCTCCACGCTGTCCGGTACGAGCCCCCGCCTGTTGCACTCGCGTCCGAACGCGGCGATGGCCCGTGGGTGGGCGAGGAACATCTTCGATCCACGCCGCCGCGACAGCAGTTCGTCCATGTCGTCGGGGCTGGGCGCGCCGTCGTGCGGCTGCAGCCGCTGCCCGTAGTCGCAGTTGGCCAGGAGTCCGAACTCCCGGTTGTTGACGAGCTCGTCCTCCTGGCGCTCGCGCAGCGCCTCGACGGTGAGCCGCAACTGCTGCTCGGTCTGGTTCATCGGCTGGTTGTAGAGGTCCGCGACCCGGCTGTGGACCTTCAGCACGGTCTGGGCGACGCTCAGTTCGTACTCCCGCGGGGCTCCCTCGTAGTCCACGAAGGTGTGCGGGACGAGGGCTTCGCCGACGTGTCCCGCGGAGAGATCGATCGCCGCCTCGCCGTACTTGTTGGTCCGCTGCTGCGGCAGCGCGGCGAGACCCGCGAGGTGCCCTCGCAGCGATTCGGCACGCTCCGCGAGGTTCAGCACATCGTCCCTGGTGAGCACCAGGACCGTGCAGGCGGTGGCGGCGCGGGCGGTGTACTCCCAGGAGGCATCGCGGTCCACCAGCGCCTGCTCACCGAAGTACGCCCCGTCGGCGAGGACTTCGAGCACCGCCTCGTCGCCGTACGGTCCGGTGCCGATCTTCTCCACCCTGCCGTGGGCCAGCAGAAAGACGCGGTCGGCGGCGGCCCCCGACGCGGCCAGCACCTCGCCGGCCGCGAAGTCCCGCTGCTCGCAGCGGTTCGCCAGCTCGGCGAGCACATCCTCGTCGCCGAACTCCCGCAGGGCCGGCAGCTCGCCCAGCTCCGCCGGGATGACCGACACGCGTTCACCGGTCTGCACGAACGTCACGCGGCCGTCGCCCACCGAGTAACTCAGGCGTCGGTTCACCCGGTACGTACCGCCTTGCACCTGCACCCACGGCAGCATGCGCAGCAGCCACCGTGAGGTGATCTCCTGCATCTGCGGCGCCGACTTGGTGGTGGTCGCAAGGTTCCGCGCGGCGGCGGTGCCGAGGCTCTGCTGCTTCGGCGTCAGGTGTTCACGGACGTCGTCGCCGACAGAGCCGACCGAACCAACCGACATGTGACTCCCTCTCGATCATGGGCTGACCTGCGAGAGAAACCCTTTCAGGACAGAGAGTTGTCGCGCCATTACACAAACGGATGGGACTATCTGCGACAACGAGGGGAACAATGCCGCGCATCCCCGTTCGGCCGGCCCTCGACGACCGCCCATCGCCCCCGGTGACCGGATCGGCTCGCACACCGACTCGCACACCATGCGAACACGGGGCCCACCGGCGGCCATTGGGGTAAAAGTCCGGTACGGCACATTGCGTGCAGGTTCTCTCGCATCCCCAGGGAGTTCGGCCATGTCTCCACCCTTGTCCCCGAGCCGCTTTCTCGACGTTCTGCGCGACGAGGGACTGACCGTCGTCCAGGTCGGTGACTGGCGCACCCACAACCGCAACCACAAGGGCCCCTGGGGCCCCGTGCACGGTGTGATGATCCATCACACCGTCACCCAGGGCACCGCCACCACCGTGCGCCTCTGCCGGGACGGCCACCCCGGTCTGCCGGGACCGCTGTGCCACGGCGTCATCGCGAAGGACGGCACGGTTCACCTCGTCGGCTACGGCCGCGCCAACCACGCCGGCCTCGGCGACGACGACGTCCTGCGCGCCGTGATCGCCGAAAGGAGGCTCCCCCACGACAACGAGGCGAGCACCGACGGGAACCGCCACTTCTACGGCTTCGAGTGCGAGAACCTCGGCGACGGCAAGGACCCCTGGCCGGCGCCGCAGCTGGAGGCGATCGAGCGGGCAGCCGCCGCGCTCTGCCGCCACCACGGCTGGACGGCACGCTCCGTCATCGGGCACCTCGAATGGCAGCCGGGCAAGGTCGACCCCCGGGGCTTCACCATGGACGCCATGCGCGGGCGCATCCACGACCGCCTGAAGTGACCGCCTGAAGCGACAATGGCCGTGTGCCACCGGAAGCGCTCGACCTCACCGCCGCCCTGCGGCCCCGGCTGCCGTCGCCGCTGCAGCCGGTCGAGGACGAGCGCTTCTCCCGGTACGGCATACGGCTGCTGCTCAAGCGCGATGACCTGATCCACCCCCTCCTGCCGGGCAACAAGTGGCGCAAACTCGCACCGAACCTGCGCGCGGCGGCCGGTCGCCCGCTGCTGACCTTCGGCGGCGCCTACTCCAACCATCTGCGCGCCACGGCCGCCGCCGGCCGGCTGCTCGCCTTTCCTGCCGTCGGGGTGGTGCGGGGCGACGAGCTGGCCGCGCGCCCGCTGAATCCTTCGCTGGCCCGGTGCGCCGCGGACGGCATGCGTCTGGTGTTCGTGGACCGCTCCACCTACCGGGCGAAGGACGACCGCCGGGTGCTGGCCCGGATCCTGGCGACGGCGGAGGACGAGAGCGGAACGCCCGCCGAGGACTTCTTCGTCGTCCCCGAGGGCGGCAGCAACGTGCTCGCGGCACAGGGCTGCGTCGCGCTCGGACGCGAGCTGCGCGACCGTGCCGATGCCGTGGCCGTCGCCTGCGGCACCGGAGGCACCCTCGCCGGCCTGGCCGCCGGACTCGCTCCGGGGCAGCGTGCCATCGGCTTCCCCGTCCTCAAGGGCGGCTTCCTCGCCGATGCGACGGCCCGCCTCCAGCGCGAGGCCTTCGGCGCCCGCACCGGCGACTGGACGCTCGACGAACGGTTCCACTTCGGTGGGTACGCCCGTACGAATCCCGAGCTCGACGCCTTCGCCGAAGAGTTCGGAACGCGCCATTGTCTGCCCGTCGAGCGACTGTATGTCGCCAAAATGCTCTACGGACTCACCGCTCTCGCCGCCGAGGGCGCCTTTCCGCCCGGCACCACGCTCGCCGCCGTCGTGACGGGTCAGCCGGAGGCCTCGCGGTAGGCAGCGGCCTCCTCCAGGTCGAGCCGGCGCAGCAGCGTACGCATCATCTCGTCGTCGATCCGCCGCTGGTCCCGCAGCCGGACGAAGACCTCGCGCTCCGCCTCGATCATCTCCCGGGCCAGCCGCCGGTAGGTGTCGTCCGCCGACTCCCCCGTCGCTTCGTTGATCGTGCCGAGCCGTTCCCATACGGCGTTGCGCCGGCGCTCCAGAACGGTGCGCAGCCGGTTCACCAGGGGCTGCGGCAGGGTGTTGGCCTCGTCGGCCAGCAGCTCGCCGAGCCGCCGGTCGGCCGCCTCGGACGCCTCGCTCTGGGCCTGCGCCTCGGCGAGCGTCTCGGCATGCGTGTCCTTCTGCGGCAGCTTCAGCAGCCGGATCAGCGTCGGCAGGGTGAGGCCCTGCACCACCAGCGTGCCGATGACGGTCGTGAAGGTCAGGAACAGGACGAGGTTCCGGGCCGGCAGGGGCTCGCCCTCGGTTGTCGTCAGCGGGATCGAGAAGGCGATCGCGAGCGACACGACCCCGCGCATCCCCGCCCAGCCCACGATGACGGGTCCCTTCCAGTTGGTGTCCGGCTCTCGCTCCCTGATCCGCGACGACAGCACGCGGGGCAGGAAGGTGGCCGGGAAGACCCAGACGTACCGCACCACCACCACGAAGACGAAGACCCCGGCCGCGTACCCGAGCGACTCGGCCACTCCGTAATCGCCGAGGCCCTCCAGTACATAGGGCAGCTGCAGCCCGATCAGCGCGAACACCGCCGACTCCAGGACGAAGGCGACCATCTTCCAGACGGCGTCCTCCTGCAGCCGGGTGGCGAAGTCCACCTGCCAGGAGCGGTGCCCCAGGTAGAGCGCGACGACAACCACGGCGAGCACCCCGGAAGCGCCCACGTGCTCGGCCGCCGCGTAGGCGACGAAGGGGATGAGCAGCGACAGCGTGTTCTGCAGGAGCGCTTCCTTCAGATGCGTACGCAGCCAGTGGATCGGCACCATCAGGATCAGCCCGACCGCGACCCCGCCGATTGAGGCCAGGGCGAACTCCCCGATGCCGCCGGCCCAGCTGGCGCCCTCGCCGATCGCCGCTGCCAGCGCCACCTTGAACGCGGTGATGGCGGTCGCGTCGTTCACCAGGGACTCACCCTGCAGGATCGTGGTGATCCGGTTCGGCAGCCCCAGCCGCCGGGCGATCGCCGTCGCGGCCACCGCGTCCGGCGGGGCAACGACCGCGCCCAGCACGAGCGCGGCCGTCAGCGGCAGGTCGGGAACCAGCAGATAGGCGAGATAGCCGACGGCGACGGTCGCGAAGAGCACGTAGCCCACCGACAGCAGCGCGACGGGCCGCAGATTGGCCCGCAGATCGAGGTACGAACTGTCGACCGCGGCGGTGTGCAGCAGCGGCGGCAGCACCAGCGGCAGGACGATGTGCGGATCGAGCGTGTAGTCCGGCACGCCCGGTACGTACGCGGCGATCAGCCCGGCGGCCACGAGCAGCAGCGGCGCGGGCACCGGTGTCCTGCGGGCCGCCCCGGCGATCACGGCGCTGCCCGCGATCAGCGCAACCAGTGGCAATGCGTCCATCTCGCCGTCCCTCACGTCCGTGTCCGCGCCGTCCGGCGTCCGCCGCCGTAACCTGGCAATCATGAGCGAGTGTCCGCATGCCGCAGAACTGCCCGCCCCGGAGCCCGGCCCGCAGAGCGAGACGTGTCCGGAGTGCCTGGCCGCCGGTAGCCAGTACGTGCATCTGCGACTCTGCCTGGTCTGCGGCCATGTGGGCTGCTGCGACTCCTCGCCGATGCGCCACGCGTCGGCCCACTTCGCGGAGACCGGCCATCCGGTGATGCGCAGTTTCGAGCCGGGAGAGGACTGGCGGTGGTGCTTCGTGGACGGTTCGATCGTCTGAAGCGTGGGTACGTCAACCCTCCGCCGGTTGCTCGCAATTGGGTGCCGCAGACCTCTAGCCACTGTGTGTACTCGTATGCCTACCATGAGTGACAGCCATCGACCGGGGGCCCCGGCGACAGGGCACCATGGATCGCGATAGCGTCGCCGGGCCAGTACCGGCCGCGCACAACCGCGCGGCCACGGCTTCGGGATCTTCCTCCCGCGGCCCCGAAAGAGCTTGTGCCACCTTGGAGGTGAGGGTGTCCCAGATCGCAGGCGAGCCCGGGACTCAGGACTTCGTGGAAGTCCGGCTGCCGGCAGCGGGTGCCTACCTGTCCGTGTTGCGTACGGCGACGGCCGGCCTCGCAGCGCGTTTGGACTTCACCCTCGACGAGATCGAGGATCTGCGGATCGCGGTCGACGAGGCATGCGCGATCCTGCTGCAGCAGGCGGTTCCCGGCTCCGTCCTCAGCTGTGTGTTCCGGTTGGTCGACGACTCCCTGGAGGTCACGGTCTCGGCGCCGACGACCGACGGCCGGGCGCCGGAGCGCGACACCTTCGCCTGGACGGTGCTCTCCGCACTGGCGGGCAAGGTCGAATCGACGGTCGCCGACGACCGTACGGTCTCCATCAGCCTGTACAAACAGCGCGGCGCGGGACCCGGGCCGGCGTGACGAACGGGGACGGTCCGGTGGAGAACGAGCCACATGCGGTGCGCGGCATCCCGGAGCAGCAGGCCCGGCCGCACCCGGTGGACGGACTTGACGGCCTGGCGGCCGCGTCGGAGCAGGTTGGGGGTACCTCCCAGGCGGAGCCTTGGGGGAGGGCGGACCGTATGAGCGACGTGCACGAGCAGCAGCACCACGATCCACATGACCGCAGCGGGGCGCGGGCGATGTTCATCGAGCTTCGCACGCTGCCCGACGGCTCCCCGGCCCGCGCGGAGCTGCGCAACCAGCTGGTGCGCATGCATCTGCCGCTGGTCGAGCACCTGGCGCGGCGCTTCCGCAACCGCGGCGAGCCGCTGGACGATCTGACCCAGGTCGCGACGATCGGCCTGATCAAGTCGGTGGACCGGTTCGACCCGGACCGCGGCGTCGAGTTCTCGACGTATGCGACCCCGACGGTCGTCGGCGAGATCAAGCGGCACTTCCGGGACAAGGGCTGGGCGGTCCGCGTCCCGCGCCGGCTCCAGGAGCTGCGGCTCGCCCTGACCACGGCGACGGCCGAACTCTCCCAGCAGCACGGCCGCTCCCCCACCGTTCACGAGCTCGCGGAGCGCCTGGGCATCTCGGAGGAGGAGGTCCTGGAGGGCCTGGAGTCGGCGAACGCCTACTCCACGCTGTCCCTGGACGTCCCGGACACGGACGACGAGTCGCCCGCGGTCGCGGACACCCTGGGAGCGGAGGACGAGGCGCTGGAGGGCGTCGAGTACCGCGAGTCCCTCAAGCCCCTGCTGGAGGGTCTGCCGCCGCGCGAGAAGCGGATCCTGCTGCTGCGCTTCTTCGGCAACATGACCCAGTCGCAGATCGCGCAGGAGGTCGGCATCTCTCAGATGCATGTCTCCCGGCTGCTGGCCCGCACGCTGGCGCAGCTGCGCGAGCGTCTTCTGGTCGAGGAGTAACCGCTCGTACGCACGAGGGCCCGGCGCACCGTGTGCGCCGGGCCCTCGTGCGATGAAGCGTCCTAGGCGTCGCGGGCGCCCGGTCCGCGGATGCCGAGCGCTTCGGTGGTCGTCGGGTTGACCAGCAGCACCAGTCCGGCGACCGCCACCACCGCGACGACGATGCCGAGCGGGATCAGCGAGCCCGAGGACCGCAGCAGCGTCCAGGCCGGTATCAGCGCCATCAGGTGCGTGATGAGCGCCGGGCCCCGACTCCAGCTGCGGCGCAGCAGCAGCCCGCGTGCGGCGATCAGGGGGATGGCGCCGAGCGCGATGAGCGTCACACCGCCCATCTCCGCCTGCGACGGGCTGTCGGGCCGTCCCAGCAGACCCATCACGAGCATGGAGAGACCTCCGGCGACCAGTGCCAGCCCTTCGAGGCCGGACACCGCGGCCGCGGCGGTCAGGCGGGCAGGGCGGGGGGTCTGGTCAGTACTCACCCCAGCAGGGTAGCCGTCGGCCCTGGACCTGGGCTGGGCCAGGTACCCCTGGGTAGGTACCCTGCACGCATGCGCGCACTTCTCGTGGTCAATCCGGCAGCAACCACCACCAGTGCCCGCACCCGTGACGTGCTGATCCACGCGCTCGCCAGCGAGATGAAGCTGGAAGCCGTCACCACGGAGTACCGCGGGCACGCGCGGGACCTCGCCCGCAGGGCGGCCGAGTCGGACGACATAGACCTGGTGGTCGCCCTCGGCGGCGACGGCACCGTCAACGAGGTCGTCAACGGGCTGCTCCACCACGGCCCCGATCCGGACACCCTGCCCCGGCTCGCGGTCGTCCCCGGCGGTTCGACGAATGTCTTCGCACGCGCACTGGGCCTTCCGAACGACGCGGTGGAGGCGACCGGCGCGATTCTGGATGCGCTGAGTGAGCGAAGCGAGCAGACCGTGGGACTGGGGCTCGCTTCCGGGACACCCGGGACCGAGGACGAGGGGACGCCGTCGCGCTGGTTCACCTTCTGCGCAGGCCTCGGATTCGACGCGGGAGTCGTCGGCCGGGTCGAACAGCAGAGGGAACGCGGAAAGCGTTCGACGCACGCCCTCTATGTGCGTCAGGTGGTCCGGCAGTTCCTGGACGACCCCCATCGCCGGCACGGCACCATCACGCTGGAACGGCCCGGAGCCGATCCGGTCAGCGGCCTGGTGCTGTCCATAATCTGCAACACCTCACCCTGGACCTACCTGGGCAATCGTCCGGTTTACGCGTCCCCGGCGGCGTCCTTCGACACCGCCCTCGACCTCCTCGCGCTGGCCAAGATGTCCACCCCCGCCGTGGCTCGATATGCCACGCAGTTGCTCACTTCCAGCCCCGACCGGGGACCGCACGGCAAGCACGCGATCGGTCTTCACGACCTGACCGACTTCACCTTGCATTCAAAGGTTCCCCTCCCCTTCCAGATGGACGGTGACCACCTGGGGCTGCGTACGAGCGTGACGTTCACAGGCGTACGCCGTGCACTGCGTGTGATTGTGTGAGTGGAAGGGCCAAACGGCCTTTATCTCGAACGTACGGACTGGGCTCCACCCCATAGAAGTACGGCTGTGACCTAGTCGACACCGAGGAATCAAAAAAAAGTTTCCGGAAGGGGTTGTATCCGCCGCCGAGGTTTGCGAATCTCTACATGGCGATCGGGACGGCCCGCAGAATCGGCCCCACAGACCGCCAGAACCCCTCCCAAAACCTCAGGACCACGTCAGCACGTCTGACAGTCGGCCCTTCCGTTGCGGGGGGATTCGTGAAAGCGTTCACATTCACAAGCAACCTGCATGTAATACCAAGGAGAGGTAGCAGCCATGGACTGGCGTCACAACGCCGTTTGCCGCGAGGAAGACCCCGAGCTCTTCTTCCCCATCGGCAACACCGGTCCTGCGCTGCTGCAGATCGAGGAAGCCAAGGCCGTCTGCCGTCGCTGCCCCGTCATGGAGCAGTGCCTGCAGTGGGCGCTCGAGTCCGGCCAGGACTCCGGCGTCTGGGGTGGCCTCAGCGAGGACGAGCGCCGCGCGATGAAGCGCCGCGCCGCTCGCAACCGGGCGCGCAACGCAAGCGCCTGATCGCCACCGCTACGAGCCTTGGCCCGGCGGCGCGTACAGCGAGTACGCTCCCACCGCCCCCGAGCCGCAGCGCGCAGTCGTAACCCACAGCATTCGAGCCCCGGACCGATACGGTCCGGGGCTCGCTGCTCTGTGCGCCTCTGTTCCCGTGGCCCGCGCCGCTACTTCTGCGCCGACTTCTGCGCCTGGACCGGGATGTCCAGGACGACCCGTGTGCCGCGTCCGGGTTCCGGCACCGGGACCATGTCGAACGTGCCGCCCAACTCGCCCTCCACCAGCGTCCGTACGATCTGCAGACCCAGGTTCCCGGCACGCTGCGCGTCGAAGGCCTCGGGCAGCCCGCAGCCGTCGTCCTGGACGGTGATCAGCAGCCGGCCGGCGCTCTGGTCTCCGGGCAGGTCGCCGCGCAGGGCCGAGACCTCCACCGAGCCGTGCCCGCCCTGGGGGTAGGCGTGTTCCAGCGCGTTCTGCAGCACCTCGGTGAGAACCATCGACAGCGGGGTGGCGACCTCGGCGTCCAGGATGCCGAACCGGCCGGTGCGGCGGCAGTCGACCTTGCCCGGCGAGATCTCCGCCACCATCGCGATGACCCGGTCGGCGATCTCGTCGAACTCCACCCGCTCGTCCAGGTTCTGGGACAGCGTCTCGTGCACGATCGCGATCGAACCGACACGCCGCACGGCCTCGTTGAGCGCCTCGCGCCCGCGTACGGAATCCATCCGGCGGGCCTGGAGCCGCAACAGGGCGGCGACGGTCTGGAGGTTGTTCTTCACCCGGTGGTGGATCTCCCGGATGGTGGCGTCCTTGGTGATCAATTCGCGCTCGCGACGGCGCAGTTCGGTGACGTCCCGCAGAAGCACCAGCGAGCCGATGCGCGTGCCCTTCGGCTTGAGCGGGATCGCGCGCAGCTGGATCACTCCGCCGTTCCCCTCGACCTCGGTCTCCCGGGGCGCGTAGCCGCTGGCCAGCTTGACCAGGGCCTCGTCGACGGGGCCGCGGGAGGGCGCGAGTTCGGCGGTGGTCTGGCCGAGGTGGTGGCCGACGAGGTCGGAGGCGAGGCCGAGACGGTGGTACGCGGAGAGGCCGTTGGGGCTCGCGTACTGGACGACACCGTCCGCGTCGAGCCGGATGAGACCGTCACCGACCCGCGGGGACGCGTCCATGTCGACCTGCTGCCCGGGGAAGGGAAAGGAACCCGCGGCGATCATCTGGGCGAGATCGGACGCGCTCTGGAGATAGGTGAGTTCGAGCCGGCTGGGGGTCCGTACCGTCAGCAGATTGGTGTTGCGGGCGATCACACCGAGGACGCGGCCCTCCCGGCGCACCGGGATGGACTCGACCCGCACCGGCACCTCCTCGCGCCACTCCGGGTCCCCTTCGCGCACGATCCGCCCCTCGTCGAGCGCGGCGTCCAGCAGCGGACGCCGGCCGCGGGGAACGAGATGGCCCACCATGTCGTCCTGGTAGGAGGTGGGGCCGGTGTTGGGCCGCATCTGCGCGACGGAGACATAGCGCGTGCCGTCGCGGGTCGGCACCCACAGCACGAGGTCGGCGAAGGAGAGGTCGGAGAGCAGCTGCCACTCCGAGACCAGCAGATGGAGCCACTCGAGGTCGGAGTCGCTGAGGGCCGTGTGCTGGCGTACGAGGTCGTTCATGGAGGGCACATCAGCGAGCGTACCCGCGGGGTGAACCGGGTGAGACGGTCGCCCGTGGTGGAGGTTGGGCCAAGAACTATCCTTCGTATATGGATGGACATCCGAGAATGGTCTAGTCCACAATGACCTGATAAAGCTTCCGCCCTCCCCGCACAGGAGGGTGGAACGAGGGCGCGGCGCTCTCTGCCCTGACTGCGCCGGGACCTCTTCAACGGCCGTGCGGGACCGCACACCTGCCGGCCGGGATGCTCCGGGCTGCGGTGCCGGACGGGCTGAGGGTCCCGTCAGGCGCCGCGGCCCGCGGGTGTTTCCGGGCCCGGGAGGCCACCGCCCCTGGGGTCGCCGAAAGGGCCGCCCCCTCGGCAGGAGCGGCCCGTCAGCGGTCGGGTCAGCGGGTCTCGGTCACCTTCGCGAGCGCCCGCGGCGCGTCGGGGTCCTGGCCGCGCGCGATCGTCACCTCGTACGCCAGCAGCTGCAGCGGCAGGATCTCCAGGATCGGCTGGAGCTCCTCCGGGACACCCTCCGTCGGGAGCGTGAAGCCCGCGGAGGCCGCCGAGACCTGCGGGGCAGGGCCGATCACCACCAGGTCCGCTCCACGGCCGCGGAGGCGGTCCAGGACCGGCTGCAGCGCCTCCCCGCCCTTGCCGTCCGTGACCACCGCGATCACCGGGGAGATGTTGTCCACCATGGCCAGCGGGCCGTGCAGCAGGTCCGCGCCGGAGTAGGACAGGGCCGGGATGTAGCTCGTCTCCATCAGCTTCAGCGCGGCCTCCTTCGCCGTGGGGTAGCCGTAGCCCCGCGACGTGATCACCATCCGCTCGGCGAACCGGTAGCGGGACGCCAGCTGCCGCACCTCGTCCTGACGGGACAGCACCTGGGACGCCAGGTCGGGCAGCACCTTCGCCGCGGCCCCGTCACCACCCCGCAGACCCTCCACGAAGAGGTAGAGCGCGAGCAGCGACGCCGTGTACGTCTTCGTCGCCGGCAGCGCCTTCTCCGTGCCGGCCAGGATGTCGATGTGGAACTCGGAGACGGCCGCGAGAGGCGAGTCCGGGTTGTTGGTGACGGCCAGGGTGATCGCGCCCGCCTCCCGCGCGGCCTTCGTGGACGCCACCAGGTCCGGCGAGCCGCCGGACTGGCTGACGGTGATCACCAGCACGTCGGTCAGGTCGGGCCGCGCCCCGTAGGCCGTGGTCGTCGACATGGAGGTCAGCCCGCATGGCAGACCCAACTGGATCTCGAGCAGGTACTTCGCGTACAGCGCCGCGTTGTCGGAGGTGCCGCGGGCGGTCAGCAGCACGAAGCGCGGATTCCGCGCCGCGATCGCCCCGGCCGCCTCGAGGATCTGCGGCGGCCCTTGTTCGAGGATGCGCCGCAGCACCGCGGGCTGCTCTGCCATCTCGCCGGACATGATCCGGCCCGGACGCTCGCTCTGTTCGGCCGGATGCGTGGCGGACATGCTGGGTGCCTCCAGGTGGCATTCCTTGCGCCGGGGCACAGAGAACGGGCCGACGGCCCCGGCACTGCACGGTCCGCGTCGGTCAGGTCCCGGCGCCCTTGCCGATGATGACCTCCGCGGCGGCCCGTCCGCAGACGCGGGCGGCGCCATGGGTCGCGATGTGCAGGGCACCCCTCGGCTGCGCCCGGTCGACACCCATCTCCACCACGACCGTCTCCGGCCGGGCCTCGATCAGCGCGTCCAGGGCGTCCGCCATCCACGGGTGACGGTGAACGTCGCGCACTACAGCGACGATCCTACGGTCAGCCGCCATGGCCAGCACATTGCCCACCAGTTGCGCCGTCTCCGAGGAGTCGTCGTACGTGTCGGTGGTGGTGCCGGGCAGGAGCGCGGCCAGCTCGGCCGCGACGCCCCACGGGGTCTCGTCGCCCACGGCGATATTGGCGACCGGGGTGAACGCGGCGACGTACGGCGCGCCGGTGACAGGCCGGTAGGGCAGCTCCCCCGCGGTCACCTTCACCGCCCGCCGTGCCGCGGTGAGTCCGACGTCGTTGCCGGGCGCGGTTCCTTCCCCTGGCTGCGCCGGGGGAGAAGCCGCGCCCGGCTCCCCTCCTGCCCCCCTGGCCCGTCGCGTCCAGTCGGCGAGGGCACGCACACGCGCCGCCGCATCGGCCAGTCGCTCCTCCGGCAGTTCGCCGTCCCGTACCGCCGTGACCAGCGCGTCGCGCAGTCGCAGTACGGTCTCCTCGTCGGCGAGCCCACCACCCACGCAGATCGCGTCGGCACCCGCGGCGATGGCGAGGACAGAGCCGCGCTCGATGCCGTACGTCGACGAGATGGCCTGCATCTCCATGCCGTCGGTGACGATCAGGCCCTCGAAGCCCAGCTCTTCGCGCAGCAGACCGGTGAGGATCTGCGGGCTCAGGGTCGCGGGGCGGTGCGGGTCGAGCGCGGGAAGCAGGATATGCGCGCTCATCACCGCTTTGGAACCCGCCGCGATAGCCGCGCGGAAAGGCTGCAGGTCACGGGCGTCCAGCGTGGCGAGATCCACATCGATCCGGGGCAACGCGTGATGCGAGTCGACGTTGGTGTCGCCGTGCCCGGGGAAGTGCTTGATGCAGGCGGCGACTCCGGCGGACTGCAGTCCCTCGACATACGCGACAGTGTGCCGGGCGGTCAGCGCGGCGTCCGCGCCGAACGACCGCACCCCGATGACCGGATTGTCCGGATTCGAGTTGACGTCGGCGGACGGTGCCCAGTTGAGGTCGACCCCGCACTCGGCGAGCCGCCGGCCGAGTTCCCGGGCGACGCCGCGGGTGAGGGCGGTGTCGTCCACCGAGCCGAGGGCGTAGTTGCCGGGGAAGGACGAGCCGGTACGCACCTCCAGCCGGGTGACGTCGCCGCCCTCCTCGTCGATCGCCACGAGGACGTCGTCCCGCTCCGCGCGCAGCTGCGCCGTGAGCTCGGAGAGTTGCCCGGAGCTGATGATGTTGCGGCCGAAGAGCCCGACGGCCGAGAGACCTTCGCCGATCCGGCGCAGCAGCCAGTCCGGCGCGGTGGTGCCCAGGAAGCCGGGCTGCAGGACGGTGAGCGCGTCACGGGTGAGGGTGTCGGTGCGGTGCACGAGAGTCGTCATGTGGAAGGTCTCATCCCTTCACTGCGCCGTCGGTCAGACCACTGACCGCCCTGCGCTGCAGGAAGACGAAGAGGATCAGAATCGGGATCGCGAAGAGCGTGGACGCGGCCATCGTGGCACCCCAATCGTCTCCGAACTGGGTCTGGAACTGGGACAGCCACAGCGGCAGCGTCTGGTACTGGGCGTCCTTGTTGAGGATGAGCACCATGGGGAACTCATTCCACGCGGTGATGAAGCCGAAGAGCGAGGTCGACATCAGACCGGGCGCGAGCAGCGGCAGAATCACCCGCATGAAGGCCTGCCGACGCGTGCAGCCGTCGACCATGGCGGACTCCTCCAGCTCCTTCGGCACGGCGGCGACGAAGCCGCGCAGCGTGAGCAGGGTGAAGGGCAGCACCATGACCATGTAGAAGAGGGTCAGCGGAATCAGGCTGTTGAGCATGTCCGCGTCGCGCACGATGAAGTAGATCGCGATGACCATGACTTCCCAGGGTGCCATCTGGGCGACCATGAAGCCCACGATGAAGCCGCGGCGGCCCTTGAAGCGCATCCGGGCGAGCGCGAAGGCCCCTGCCAGTGCGAGCACCAGGGAGAACAGCACCGCGAGCAGGGTGACGGTGAGTGAGTTGCCGACGAGGGTCCAGAAGTTGTCGGCCTCCACCGCCGTGGTGAAGTGCTCGAAGGTGATGTTCACCGGGAACCAGACGGGGTCCTCGGCGATGATGTCCTGCGTGGGCTTGAGGGCCGTGGCGAACATCCAGTACACGGGGAAGACGAAGCCGATGACCAGGACGACTGCCGTCGCGTTGGGCCAGATGCGGCCGAACAGTGAGCGCCTCACAGCTCGTCCTCCCTCTGCTTGAGAACGATCCGGAGGTAGTACGAGGTGATGCCGAGCAGGATCAGGATGGTGAGCAGCGAGATCGCCGCGCCCATGCCGTAGTGCTGGTTGCCGACGCCTTCCACGAACGCGTAGACGGGCAGGATCTCGGTGAGTCTGTCCGGGCCGCCCTGGTTGATCGCGAAGACCTGGGCGAAGGCCTTGAAGACCCAGATGACCTCGAGGAACACGGTCGCGAAGAGAAAGGGCTTGAGGTAGGGCAGCGTGACCGAGCTGAAGCTCTTCCAGGCGCCGGCGCCGTCCAGCGAGGCGGCTTCGTAGAGCTCCTTGGGGATGGTCGTCGTGGCCGCGTAGAGGTTGATCGCGACGAACGGGATCGACTGCCAGACGATCAGAACCGTGATCACGAAGAACGTGGAGAGCTGACTGCCGGTCCAGTTGTAGTCCGCCATGGAGTGGAAGCCGACCTTGTCGAGCACCCAGTTGACGACACCGAACCGCGCGGCGAACAGCCACTGGTAGACGGTGGTCGCGGCGATGACGGGCATGGCCCAGGCGAGTACCAGGCCGACCAGCAGGGCGACCCGCATCCGCCGTCCGAGGCGGGCGAGCAGCAGACCGACCAGGGTGCCGAGCACCATGATCAGTACGACATTGGCGCCGGTGAAGGCGATCGAGCGGCCTGTGACCCGCCAGAAGTCGGAACTTCCCAGGATCTCCGAGTAGTTGTCGACCCCGTTCCACTCGGTGAGGTGCTGGATCAGCTGCCTCATATTGAGGTTCTGGAACGAGAGCAGCGCGTTCTTCAGCATCGGCCAGCCGAGGAACACCACGGTGACGACCACCGGGGGCAGCAGCAGTAGATAAGGCGCGAGCGCGGCTGCTCTGCCGCGTCTCGAGGGCTTGCCCGGGCCCTCGACGGTCGGGAGTACCTCCGTCGGGCCGGAGGGCGGCCGTTCGGTCTGCACGGTCATGCTCGCCATCTCTTCCTAGCGCTTCGGAAACGCAGTCGGCTGCCGGGGGCGGACTCCGTGCGGAGTCCGCCCCCGGCAGCTTTCCCTTACTGCTTCTGCGCGAGGCGCTTGTTGAACTCGCCCTCGACCTGCTTGGCGGCGTCGGCCGGGCTCTTACCGTTCAGGACCGCCGTCAGGTAGGTCTTGATCGGGTTCGGCGCGTTCTCCACCGCGGCCCACTCGGGGATCAGCGGGGTGGTGCCACCGAACTTGGCGGACGGAGCGGCCGCCTCGGCGACCGGGTTGCCCACCAGGTTGGTGTTGAGCGACTCCTTGTTCGGGATGACGCCGTTGAGCTTGGCGAGCGCACCCTCGTGCTTGTCGGAGAGGGCCAGCTTGAGGAACTCCTTGGCGAGCTCCTGCTTCTTGCTGCCCTCGGCGACGGCGAGGTTGGAGCCGCCGAGGAAGACGCCCTCGGGCTTGTCGGCACTCTCACCGGGGATGGTGAAGTAGCCGATCTCCTTCTCGATGGCCGGGTTGGCCTTGATGGCGGTGCCGGCCTCCCAGCCCATGCCGATGAAGGCACCGACCTTGCCCTTGGCGAAGACCTCGGCCTGCTGCGGGGTGGCCTCGTCCTTGTCCTTGGGGGCCTTGGAGTAGCTCTGGTACTTCTTGTAGAGCTCGGCGGCCTCGGCGATCTTCGGGTCGTCGAGGTTGGAGACCCACTTGTCGCCGTCCTTCTTCACGAGCTCGGCACCCTTGCCGATGGTGAGCCCGTCGAAGAAGTACCAGTTCTGGCCGGGCAGGTAGATCGGCTCGGCCTTGCCCTTGGCCTTGATCTTGTCGAGCGCGGCGAAGAACTCGTCACGGGTCTTCGGCGGCGCGGCGATGCCCGCCTCCTTGAAGACCGACTTGTTGTAGACGACGACGCGATTGGCGAAGTACCACGGGGCGGCGTACTGCTTCTCGTCCACGACCGAGGCCTTGTTGAGGTTCTCGGCCCAGTCCGTGCCGATCTCGCTCTTGAGGTCCCCGAGGTCGGCGAGTCCGCCGGTCTTGGCGTAGGCCGCGGTCTGGGTGTTACCGATCTCGAACACGTCCGGCGGGTTCTCCTCGGAGAGGGCCGTGGTCAGCTTCTGCTGGATGCCGTTCCACTGCTGAACCTCGAACTTGACCTTCGCGCCGGTCTTCTTCTCGAAGTCGGCCGTGAGGTCCTTCTGCCACTGGTCCGGCGTGGAACCGTCCATCGCCCAGACCGTCAGGGTCTCCCCCTTGAAGCCGTCGGCACCCGCATTCTTCTCGCCACCGTCGTCCGAGCCACACGCGGCAAGACCGACCATCATGCCTGCGACGCCTATCGCCGCGATGAGCTTGCGCTTCACGCCACCCTCCTCAGGGATGCCTGCAACCCCCCCGCCCACCGCGATCACTTACGCCGGAGTCTGCCCGTGGGGCTGGGATCTGGTCTTTAATGGTTTAGACCAGTACCCGGGAGCTTGGCCTAGACCTTTAGGGGTGTCAAGGGTGTATAAGAAGGGCTGTCGCGTCCGTTATCGGACCGACACCTGAGGGAGGGCGACGACCGGTGACCCGACCGTGCCACCATGTGAGCCGCGACAGACGGAGGAGCCGGTGACGGCAGCAGCGCAGGAGTCGGGAAGGCGGGCCATGACCACGGACGGGGTGGGCACGGAGACCGAGGGCGGGGCACAGACCCGGTCCGCGCGCGTGCCGAAGTACTACCGGCTCAAGCGGCATCTGCTGGACATGACGGAGACCTTGCCGCCCGGCACTCCGGTCCCGCCCGAGCGCACGCTCGCCGCCGAGTTCGACACCTCGCGCACCACCGTGCGCCAGGCCCTGCAGGAACTGGTCGTCGAAGGCAGGCTCGAACGCATCCAGGGCAAGGGCACCTTCGTGGCCAAGCCCAAGGTCTCGCAGGCCCTCCAGCTCACCTCGTACACCGAGGACATGAAGGCCCAGGGGCTCGAGCCGACCTCGCAGTTGCTGGACATCGGGTACGTCACGGCCGACGACACGCTGGCCGGACTGCTGGACATCTCCACCGGCGGACGGGTGCTGCGGATCGAGCGGCTGCGGCTCGCCAGCGGCGAACCCATGGCGATCGAGACCACCCACCTGTCCGCCAAGCGCTTCCCCGCGCTGCGCCGCAGCCTGGTGAAGTACACCTCGCTCTACACCGCGTTGGCGGAGGTGTACGACGTCCATCTCGCCGAGGCGGAGGAGACGATCGAGACCTCGCTGGCGACCCCGCGCGAGGCCGGGCTGCTCGGCACCGACGTGGGCCTGCCGATGCTGATGCTCTCGCGCCACTCGATCGACGCAGCGGGCGAGCCGGTGGAATGGGTGCGCTCCGTGTACCGCGGCGACCGCTACAAGTTCGTGGCGAGACTCAAGCGACCTCAGGGCTGACCTGCGACGACACTGCTTCTCCCCGAAGTCGTTGCCGTACCGATATGCGGACGGGGGGTGACGCTGCGCGAGACCCTCGCCTAGATTGCCTGCGCCATTACAGGTGATCGGCGAGGGGACGGAGCCGCCCTATGTCAGCAGTGCCCGAGGCACCAAAAGTGCCGGAAACACCTCAGTCGAGACCGCCGGTCATCACGCCGGCGCGCGTGGTCATCGCCATCTGCCTCTTCGCGCCGTTCGTCGCGATGCTCTGGGTCGACTCGTACGCGAAGGCCGACCCGTACTTCATCGGCATCCCGTTCTTCTACTGGTACCAGATGCTCTGGGTGCTCATCTCCACCGCACTCACGATGCTCGCCTACAAGCTGTGGCAGCGTGACCAGCGCTCCCGCAAGGGAGGTGCGTCGCAGTGAAGGACGGCGTGAACGGCGTCGCACTCGCCGTCTTCATCTTCTTCTTCGTGGCCGTCACGGTCATGGGCTTCCTGGCCGCGCGCTGGCGCAAGGCCGAGAGCGAGAGCCTGGACGAATGGGGTCTGGGCGGTCGGTCGTTCGGGACCTGGGTGACCTGGTTCCTGCTCGGCGGCGACCTGTACACCGCGTACACCTTCGTCGCCGTGCCGGCGGCGATCTACGCGGCGGGCGCGGCGGGCTTCTTCGCCGTGCCGTACACGATCCTCGTCTACCCGCTGATCTTCACCTTCCTGCCGCGGCTGTGGTCGGTCTCGCACCGCCACGGATACGTCACCACCTCGGACTTCGTCCGCGGTCGCTTCGGCTCGAAGGGGCTGTCGCTGGCGGTCGCCGTCACCGGCATCCTCGCGACGATGCCGTACATCGCGCTCCAGCTGGTCGGCATCCAGGCGGTGCTGGACGTGATGGGCGTCGGCGGCGGCGAGACCACGAACTGGTTCGTCAAGGACCTGCCGCTGCTCATCGCCTTCGGTGTGCTGGCGGCGTACACCTACTCCTCGGGACTGCGCGCACCCGCGCTGATCGCCTTCGTCAAGGACACGCTGATCTACATCGTCATCGCGGTGGCGATCATCTACATCCCGATCAAGCTGGGCGGCTTCGACGACATCTTCGCCAAGGCCGGCGAGGCCTACGCGCAGATCAACCCGGCGACCGACAAGCCGCGCGGCTCGCTGGTGCCCGCCGACATGGGCCAGTGGGGCTACGCGACCCTCGCGCTCGGCTCGGCGCTCGCCCTCTTCATGTATCCCCACTCGATCACCGCGACGCTCTCCTCGCGCAGCCGTGAGGTCATCCGCCGCAACACCACGATCCTGCCGCTGTACTCGCTGATGCTCGGACTGCTGGCGCTGCTCGGCTTCATGGCCATCGCGGCCGGGGTGAAGGTGACCAACGGTCAGCTGGCCATTCCGCAGCTGTTCGAGAACATGTTCCCGGACTGGTTCGCCGGCGTCGCGTTCGCTGCCATCGGCATCGGCGCGCTCGTACCTGCGGCGATCATGTCCATCGCGGCGGCCAACCTCTTCACGCGCAACATCTACAAGGACTTCCTGAAGCCCGACGCGACGCCCAAGCAGGAGATGCAGGTCTCCAAGGTGGTGTCGCTGCTGGTGAAGGTGGGCGCGCTGGTCTTCGTTCTGACGATGGACAAGACGGTCGCCATCAACTTCCAGCTGCTGGGCGGCATCTGGATCCTCCAGACGTTCCCGGCGCTGGTGGGCGGCCTGTTCACACGCTGGTGCCACCGCTGGGCGCTGCTCTCCGGCTGGGCGGTCGGCATGCTCTACGGCACGATAGCGGCGTACGGGGTCGCGAGCCCGACGCAGAAGCACTTCGGCGGCTCGTCGAAGGAGATCCCGGGCATCGGTGAGATCGGCTACATCGGTCTCACGGCGTTCGTGCTGAACGTGGTGGTCGTGGTGGTCATGACGTTCGTCCTGCGGGCGGTCAACGCGCCGGACGGCGTGGACGAGACCTCGCCGTCGGACTACACGGCCGACTCGGGTGACCCCGGCGTGCAGGTGGACCTTCCTCCGGCAACTGCGGGTACATCGCACTGATTCCTGGCGCGACACAACATGTGGGGGGTGCCGCAAGCGGCGCCCCCCACATGTATGCTCAAGCTCGCTGTCGCCGCAGGGGAATCCGGTGAAAATCCGGAACTGTCCCGCAACGGTGTGAGTTGGTGCGCTTTGTCGTACCCAAAAGTCCGAGCACCTGCCGACGGCGCACCCGGCTCGACCGAACCGGGTGCCGAGACGTCCGGGCCTCGCGGTTGGGCCGGTGGACGCCGTACGGAGTGCTGCCCCGCCATGGGCGTTCACTCCTGAACGGCCCTGCCCTCCTCCCGCCGGCCCCGAGCCGAGCGAGGGAGAGCACCACGTGACCATCGCGCCAGCCGATCCGGCTTCAGGCATCGCCGAGCAGTTCGACGAGGAGACCGACGGACCGGGAACCGCACTGCTGCGGACCCTGACCGACCTCACCACCGATCTGCCCGACACCGACCCCGGCCGGGTCGCCGCCGCCGCGCTGCGGGGCCGGCACGCAGGATCGGACGCCGCGGAGCTCCGTGGGCTCGCCACCGACGCCGCCGCGGGTCTCATCTCCGAGGACCCCGCCTACTCCCGGCTCGCCGCACGCCTGTTGACCCGCACCATCGCGGACGAGGCGGCGAGCCAGGGTTCGGTCTCCTTCTCCGCCTCCGTCGCAGTCGGCCACACCGAGGGCCTGATCGCCGACCGGACCGCACACTTCGTCACCCTCCATGCGGCCCGGCTGGACGCCCTCATCGACCGCGAGGCCGACGACCGCTTCGGCTACTTCGGACTGCGTACCCTCTACAGCCGCTACCTGCTGCGTCACCCGATCACCCGTCAGGTGATCGAGACCCCGCAGCACTTCATGCTCCGCGTGGCCTGCGGTCTGGCGGAGGACGAGAGCTCACGCGCGCTCGACGAGGTCGCCGCGCTGTACGGTCTGATGAGCCGCCTCGACTACCTCCCCTCCTCCCCCACGCTCTTCAACTCCGGCACCCGCCACCCGCAGATGTCGTCCTGCTATCTGCTGGACTCGCCGCTGGACGAGCTCGACTCCATCTACGACCGGTACCACCAGGTCGCGCGGCTCTCCAAGCACGCGGGCGGCATCGGCCTCTCGTACTCCCGCATCCGCGCCCGCGGTTCGCTGATCCGCGGCACCAACGGGCACTCCAACGGCATCGTTCCGTTCCTGAAGACCCTCGACGCCTCGGTCGCCGCCGTGAACCAGGGCGGCCGCCGCAAGGGCGCCGCCGCCGTCTATCTGGAGACCTGGCACGCGGACATCGAGGAATTCCTGGAGCTGCGCGACAACACGGGTGAGGACCAGCGGCGTACGCACAACCTCAACCTGGCGCACTGGATCCCGGACGAGTTCATGCGCCGCGTCGATGCGGACAGCGAATGGTCGCTGTTCTCACCCGCCGACGTGCCCGAGCTGGTGGACCTGTGGGGCGAGGAGTTCGACGCGGCGTACCGGGCGGCCGAGGCCAGGGGTCTCGCCCGCAAGACGATGCCCGCCCGTGAGCTGTACGGCCGCATGATGCGTACGCTCGCGCAGACCGGCCAGGGCTGGATGACGTTCAAGGACGCGTCCAACCGGACGGCCAACCAGACCGCCGAGCCCGGCCACACGGTCCACTCGTCGAATCTGTGCACCGAGATCCTCGAGGTGACGGACGACGGCGAGACGGCTGTCTGCAACCTGGGTTCGGTCAACCTGGGTGCGTTCGTCGCGGGCGACGACATCGACTGGGAGCGGCTGGACGAGACCGTCCGTACGGCCGTGACCTTCCTCGACCGGGTCGTCGACATCAACTTCTACCCGACCGAGCAGGCGGGCCGCTCCAACGCCAGGTGGCGTCCGGTGGGCCTCGGCGCGATGGGGCTGCAGGACGTCTTCTTCCAGCTGAAGCTGCCCTTCGACTCCCCGGCCGCCCGCGCCCTGTCGACCCGTATCGCCGAGCGCATCATGCTCGCCGCCTACGAGGCGTCCGCGGACCTCGCCGAGCGCAACGGCCCGCTGCCGGCCTGGGAGAAGACCCGGGCCGCGCGCGGTGTGCTGCACCCCGACCACTACGGCGTCGAGCTCAGCTGGCCGGAGCGCTGGGCGGCTCTGCGGGAGCGCATCGCCGCGACCGGTATGCGCAACTCCCTGCTGCTCGCGATCGCTCCGACCGCGACCATCGCGTCCATCGCGGGCGTCTACGAGTGCATCGAGCCGCAGGTGTCCAACCTGTTCAAGCGCGAGACGCTCAGCGGCGAGTTCCTCCAGGTCAACGGCTACCTGGTGGCGGAGCTGAAGAAGCTCGGCGTCTGGGACGCGCAGACACGTGAGGCGCTGCGCGAGGCCAGCGGTTCGGTCCAGGGCTTCAACTGGATCCCGGCCGAGGTGCGCGAGCTGTACCGCACGGCGTGGGAGATCCCGCAGCGCGGACTGATCGACATGGCCGCGGCACGCACCCCGTTCCTCGACCAGTCGCAGTCGCTGAACCTGTTCCTGGAGACGCCGACCATCGGCAAGCTCAGCTCGATGTACGCCTACGCCTGGAAGCAGGGGCTGAAGACGACGTACTACCTGCGCTCGCGTCCGGCGACCCGGATCGCGCGCGCGGCGGGCAGCAGCGCGGCCACCGCCGCTCCCATCCCCGTGCAGCAGTCGGCCGCGCCGGACGCCGACGCGATCGCCTGCTCACTGGAGAACCCCGAGTCCTGCGAGGCCTGCCAGTAACTGCCTCCCGCCACCCCACCACCACTCCTGGAGGACGGCGCTCCGCGCCGACTGCTATGACCGACAAGAACCTGCTCGACCCGGGCTTCGAGCTCACACTGCGTCCCATGCGCTACCCGGACTTCTACGAGCGCTACCGGGACGCCATCAAGAACACCTGGACCGTGGAGGAGGTCGACCTCCACTCCGACGTGGCCGACCTCGCCAAGCTGTCCCCGGGCGAGCAGCACATGATCGGCCGGCTGGTCGCGTTCTTCGCGACGGGCGACTCGATCGTCTCCAACAACCTGGTGCTGACGCTCTACAAGCACATCAACTCCCCCGAGGCGCGGCTCTACCTGAGCCGGCAGCTCTTCGAGGAGGCCGTGCACGTCCAGTTCTATCTGACGCTGCTCGACACCTACCTGCCCGACCCGGACGACCGGGCGGCCGCGTTCGACGCGGTCGAGGAGATCCCCTCCATCCGCGAGAAGGCGCAGTTCTGCTTCCGGTGGATGGACTCCGTCGAGAAGATCGAGCGGCTGGAGACGCAGGCCGACCGCCGTCGCTTCCTGCTGAATCTGATCTGCTTCGCCGCGTGCATCGAGGGGCTGTTCTTCTACGGCGCGTTCGCGTACGTCTACTGGTTCCGCTCCCGCGGGCTGCTGCACGGCCTCGCCACCGGCACCAACTGGGTGTTCCGCGACGAGACCATGCACATGAACTTCGCCTTCGAGGTCGTGGACACGGTCCGCAAGGAGCAGCCGGAGCTCTTCGACGACGCCCTCCGGCAGCAGGTCACCGACATGCTGAAGGAGGCGGTCGAGGCGGAGCTGCAGTTCGGGCGTGATCTGTGCGGCGACGGTCTGCCGGGCATGAACACCGAGTCCATGCGCGAGTATCTGCAGTGCGTCGCCGACCAGCGGCTCACCCGGCTGGGCTTCGCGCCGGTGTACGGCTCCGAGAACCCGTTCTCCTTCATGGAGCTGCAGGGCGTCCAGGAGCTGACGAACTTCTTCGAGCGCCGGCCCTCGGCCTACCAGGTGGCGGTCGAGGGTTCGGTCGGCTTCGACGACGACTTCTAGACCCGGGGCCAGGCGGGCTAGGCCGCCTTGGACCAGTGCCCCGTCGGCGATAGACGCGCCGGGGCGGGGGCCCGGCTGCGGGACGCCGCGGTGGGACGCCAGGACTCCGGGCGTCCCGCCGCCTTCCGCAGCTGACGCTCGATGGCACGGTCCCTGGCATGCCCGATCAGGGACGGGAGGAGGACGAGGCCGAGGACGGCCACGACGAACAGGTACTCCAGGAATGTGTTCATGTCCTCCACTGTCGTCGTTGGGCGGCAAAGAAGTCAGTGGCAGGACTGTCATGAACCATCGAATTACTGCCACACTGGTTCCATGCTGAAAAACGTGGCCGCCGTAGTGCTCGACGGGGTGCACCCCTTCGAACTCGGTGTGATCAGCGAAGTGTTCGGTCTCGACCGCAGTGACGACGGCATGCCCGTCTACGACTTCGCGGTGGCATCCGCCGAGGGTTCCTCGCTGCTCACCCATGCCGGGTTCACCATCACCACCCGGCACGGCCTGGAGCGGCTCGACGAGGCGGATCTCATCGCCGTCCCCACCGGCGGCGACTACCCGACCCGCGACTACCCGGACGAGCTGCTCGACGCGCTACGCCGGGCCGTCGACCGCGGGGCCAGGGTGCTCAGCGTCTGCACCGGCGCCTTCGTCCTCGGCGCTGCG
Source organism: uncultured Actinomycetota bacterium (assembly GCA_963836215.1). Classification (GTDB taxonomy): domain Bacteria; phylum Actinomycetota; class Actinomycetes; order Streptomycetales; family Streptomycetaceae; genus Streptomyces. The sequence continues at coordinate 58,937 of CAWIIU010000002.1, read as the reverse complement.
GGCCTCCTCGACGGCCGTCACTGCACCACCCACTGGCGGCACACGCAGAAGCTGGCCGAGCGCCATCCGCGGGCCGTGGTGGACCCCGATGTGCTCTACGTCGACGAGGGGCCGGTCATCACCTCGGCCGGTACCGCCGCCGCCATCGACGCCTGCCTGCATGTCGTACGCCAGGAGCACGGCCCGGAGGTGGCCAACCACATCGCGCGCCGCATGGTGGTGCCGCCGCATCGCGACGGCGGGCAGGCGCAGTACATCGAGCGCCCGCTGCCACGCACCCGCTGCGACACGGTCGGCGACGTCCTCGCCTGGATGGAGCGGCATCTGGACCGCGAGATGACCGTCGAACAGCTCGCGGACCGGGCCCACATGTCACCGCGGACCTTCGCCCGCCGCTTCCAGCAGGAGACCGGGACCACGCCCTACCGCTGGCTCCTGCGACAGCGGGTGCTGCTGTCGCAGGAGCTGCTGGAGTCGACGGACGAGACGATCGACGCGATCGCGGGCCGCTCCGGCTTCGGCAACGCGGCGGCACTGCGGCACCACTTCCTGCGCACGCTGGGCACCACGCCGAACGCCTACCGTCGTACGTTCCGCGGCCCGGTGCGCGGAGTGGCCTAGATCAGGCGTTCCGCAGGTCAGTCGTTGGGCACGACCGGGTAGCGCGGCGTGCCCTCCTCCATCTGCCGCAGGGCGTCCTTGCGGTCCCGCTTGGAGAGCCGGTCGATGTACAGGTAGCCGTAGAGGTGGTCCGTCTCGTGCTGCAGGCAGCGGGCGAAATAGCCGGTGCCGCGCACCTTGATCGGGTTGCCCTCGGCGTCCTGGCCGCGCACCACCGCGTAGTCGGGGCGGGCCAGCGAGGCGTACGCCGTCGGGACGGAGAGGCAGCCCTCGTTGGAGTCGTCCAGGTTGCGCTGCTCCGGCGGCAGCTCCTCCAGAACCGGGTTGCAGACGACGCCCGTGTGCCGTACGCCGTCGTCGTCCGGGCAGTCGTAGACGAAGACCTTGAGGTCCACACCGATCTGGTTGGCGGCAAGCCCCACACCCTCGGCGGCCTTCTGACTGGCGAACATGTCGTCGATCAGCGAGGCGAGCTTGTCGTCGAACTCGGTGACGTCCTTGCACTCCTTGTGGAGCACCGGGTTGCCCACCACCGTGATCGGGCGCGCGGTGCCGCGCTCGCGGTAGGCGAGCTCACGTGCCTCGCAGTCCTCCGTGTCCACGACGAAACCATCGTTGACCTGCTGGTCCGTCTCCTGCTGCGACGCCATGTCCGTCGTACGCCTTCCTCAGTACCCGATGTGTGCCAGGTGTCCGGTCACTCTGTGTCCGTACAGCCTACGGGCAGGCGTCAGCAGACTTCCTCGAGATCCCGCCACTCACGGGTGTCCGGGCTGTCGGCGACCCAGCCGTCGAGCAGCCCGCGCACGAGGCCGGCGGGCGCCGCGATGCCGCACTCGCGCTCCGGCGACCACAGGTCCCCGGCCGTGCGGTGCCCGAGCGGACCGGGATGGCCGGGCTCGCTGTGGTCGTGCGGGTCGAGGTGTTCGCCCTCGCCCTCGGCGCTCGGCATCCGGCTCTCGGAGCAGGCACGGCACAGCAGCCGCACCGACGAGGACCAGTCCTCGGCGGCGAACCCGGCATCCGACGCGAGCCGCTCCAGGGCGTCCCGGTCGGCCTCGGTCGCGGCCTCCAGGAGCACCACCCAGGTGGGCACCGGAGAGGGCGCCCAGAGCTCGATCTCGTCGAAGACGGGGTAGGACGGGCCGGCGGACGTGGTCCGCTCGCCGTTCGGCACACCGTCGTGCAGCACGACCTCTCCCCAGCGGCGTCCGGAGGAGGGCAGCGGAATGGACAGGACCTCTATCCGGGCCGGGTCGAGCCTGCGTCCCCAGACCACCTCGGCCTCGCCCTCGGGCGACAGCCGTACGGCCGCGCTGCCCAGGTCCATGCCGACCGGCTCGCCGCTCGCCACGCCCGCTCCGGGGCTGCCTCCCGGCCGGGAGGGGCCGCCGGGCACCTTGAGGCCGTACGCCTGCCAGGCGCGGCGGGCCAGCGGCCAGTCCTGCAGGGCGGTGGCCGCGATCCCGACGTTCCACCAGTCGGGGGCCCCGGTCTCCTTGTCGAGCAGTGCCACGGCCCGCAGTCCCGCGGCTCGCGCCTGCTCCCAGTCGTGCCGGAACTTGTGCAGCAAGGCGAGATTGAACCAGGACTCGGAGAGCCAGGGCTCGAGGTCCGCCGCTCGTGTCAGCAGGGCGCCCGCGTCCTCGTACCGGCCGTCGCCGATCAGCGTGAACGCGCGGTCGGTGGCCTGTCGCCACGAGGCTGAGGGCCGATGCCGTACCTTCCCGAAGATCCTCACGATTCCCGCCTGCCGGTCGCTCGGGTCATTGCCCCCGGACGCTGTTTATGTGCCTTCTTTCGCATCCAACCATGCCCGGTCCGAGGCTGGCTCATTACCCATGGGTTACCCAGGTGGGGACGGGGCCAGACCGCCTCGCGCCAGGACTCTGGCGAGGGATTCGACGACCTCCGGCTGATAGTCCCTCCCGGTGCCGAGCCGTAGTTGCTCGAGTGCCCCGAGAGCGCCGCCGGCAGTCCCCGCACTTCCCCCGGTCAGATCGTCGTACGCGTTGACGGCGCGCACAATCCGGGCGGGCAGAGGCTGTTCCCGGTACGGGTCGGCCTGGCGCTCCACGACGACCGCGACGGCCGAGGGCACACCGGTCTGTCGGACGACGGCACCGCCGAGGAGCGCGATGCGGCGCTGCTCGGGTGCGGGGAGCAGAGCGGTGGCCCCCTCGGGCACCGGATCCACGAGCGAGAGCTGGCCGATGTCGTGCATCAGTGCCGCGTACTCCAGGACGGTCAGGGCGGGGCCCGTGAGCCCCAGCTCCCGCCCGACGGCGGTGGACAGCGCGGCGACCCTGCGGGCATGGCCCGGCTGGGTGTATCCGGCGATCTCGGTGGACCGGGCGAGGGAGGCGATGGTCTGCCGGTAGGTGGTCCGGACGGATGCGTAGCGCCGGAAGGAGAGCTGGGTGAGCAGCAGCGGCACGCAGAACACGGGGAGCGCCCACAGCCCGGCGACGGCGGCCGCGAGCGACATCACGGCGCCGGTGGCGCAGACCGCCGAGCCGATGCCGAGGAGCGCCCGCAGTTCGTCGCGCAGCAGCGGTGTGTACGGGAATCCCGTGCGGGAGCACAGGACGGCGGCGGCGAGGACGGCGTCGCACAGGGCAGTCAGCAGGAGCAGCACGATGAGGAACAGCGCATAGGACGCGCCGTGTCCCAGCTGCCGCTCCACCTCACCCGAGTTGTACAGCGGCTGGAAGCACACGGCGGCGAAGGTGACGGTCAGCACCCGGCGCGCGACATGGTCGAGCGCGGGCCCCCGCCCGCGCGCCACATGCGGTACCGCCCCCAGCAGGGCCGCCGCGACGACGACGGCGACGACCTGCAGGACGCCGTGCGTGGTCGGTCTGCCCGCGCACTCCCCGAGCAGGGCGTACGCCAGGGCTCCTGCGAACCCCACCGGCGCGGGCTCCCGCTCCCCGGGTCCGGCACCCCAGCGGGCGATCTCGCCGACGACGATGAGGGCGCCGAATGCGAGGGCGATGCCGGGCTGCTCAAGGCCGAACCAGAGGACCCACGCAAGAGCCATGCAGGCCAGCGCCGCTGCCGTGCCGCGCACGGCTCCGACGGCGCAGGCACGGCCGCATCACACCGTGCCGCCGCGGGTGCCGTTGTTCCGGCCGCGGCCCGGGACCCGCACCAGAGGGGCCGTGATGCCCGTCCGTGCGCCCGGGACGCCGGGCTCGTCGGAGGTGACGGCCGTCTCCCACCCGTGCCGCTGCAGCGCCCGGACCAGGGCCCCCACCATCTGCGGGTCGAACTGGGTGCCCGCACACCGCTGCAGCTCCTCCAGCGCCGCCGCCACCGGCCGCGCGCGCCGGTAGGAGCGGGTCGAGGTCATCGCGTCGAACGCGTCCGCCACCGCGACCACCCGGGCGAACTCGGGGATCTGCCGCCCGACGAGCCCATAGGGGTAGCCGCTGCCGTCGAGCCGCTCGTGGTGGTGCAGGATCGCCGAGCGCGCCTCCCCGAGGAAGCCGATGCCGCGCACCATCTCGTGTCCGTACTCCGGGTGCAGTTCGATCACCCGGCGTTCCTCCGGCGTCAGCGGCCCGTCCTTGCGCAGCACCCTGGTGGGGACCCCGAGCTTGCCCACGTCGTGCAGGATCCCGGCGAACCGGAGCACCTCCAGCCGCTCCGCGTCCATGCTCAGCTCGCGGGCGATCAGCACCGAGGCCCGGCCCACGCGCTCGCTGTGCCCGCGGGTGTACTTGTCCTTGAGGTCGACGGCCTGCACCAGGGCGCGGATGGTGGCCTGGTGGGCGGCGCGCTCGCGGTGGTACTGCGCGAAGATCCAGCAGGAGATGTACATCGGCAGCAGCACGAAGAGCGCGGACAGCGGGCCGTAGGGACTGCGCCACAGCACCGCCATCATCAGTCCGGCCAGACCGTGCACCAGGTGCGGCGCGGGGGAACACAGGGCGGGGCCGCGCCAGGCGGTGCGTACGGGCAGCCGCTCGGCGGTGGCCAGGATCCCGCCGTCCAGAGCTGCCAGCACCAGGCAGAAGGCGAACGCCCCGGCCACGGCGGGCAGCAGGACGTACGGGAAGTCGGCGGCGCCCAGACGGTGCGGACCGTCCACGAGCTGATACGTCAGCGCCGCGCTCCAGGTCGCGAGCGGCAGCTGCGCGGCCCGCCAGATCCGCCGGAGACCGCCGGGACGCTCGTTGACCCGCCCGAGCAGCGCGCCGGGCACCGCGACCAGCGCGGCGGCGGCCGGCGGCAGCAGATAGGCGGCGGCGAGCAGCACGGGGAAGAAGGACCCGGCGCCGACGGGCACGTAGCCACCGAGATACCGGCAGCGGGCGGGCAGTTCGCACACGGTGTACAGCCCGGCGAGCAGCCCCACGGCGGTCCAGTCGGTCGCGGCGTGCTGCCGCAGCGCGGGCAGCGCGCATGCCGCAGCGCAGAGCACCGCGCAGAAGATGTATGCACGTGCCGCCGCCGGTACGGACCTCACTGACCCGTCCCCCTCCCCAAACCGAGCGCAAGGCTAGCGAGTCGGCACGGAGGGTGAGGCTTGTTGGCTGCTATTCGCACAGACGGGTGACACGCCGATGTCACGAGGGGGACGTGTATACGAAAGGTGCGCCACACGACTGTGGCGCACCGGCGTCGTTCAGGTGGGTCTACTCCTGGGCAAGGCCCGGGAGATCGTGCCCGGCGACCGACACGTCCTGATCGGGGACTGCCTGCCCCGAGCGGATGAGATCGATCCGGCCGAGGACCTTCGCGCGCAGGTCCGCCGGTACGTCGTCATGACCGCAGCAGCGCTTGACCAGCTTCTTCACGGCCTGCTCGAGCCCGTACTTCTCCAGGCACGGAGAGCACTCCTCGAAGTGCACCTCGAACTTGGTGCAGTCGCTGTCGGGCATCTCCCGGTCGAGGAACTCGTAGAGATGGTCCAGGACCTCTGAGCAGTCCGTCTCGTGCGGCTCTCCGCAGCTCATGAGCCCGAGCCTTTCGCGTCGTTCGACTCCCCCGCACCGGCCGGGACGAGACCGCGCTCGCGGGCGTAGTCCTCGAGCATGCCGCGCAGTTGGCGACGGCCCCGGTGCAGGCGGGACATCACGGTCCCGATGGGTGTTCCCATGATGTCCGCGATCTCCTTGTAGGCAAAGCCCTCGACGTCGGCGAGGTAGACCGCGATACGGAACTCTTCGGGGATGGTCTGCAGCGCAGCCTTCACGTCCGAGTCCGGCAGATGGTCGAGCGCCTGGGACTCGGCGGAGCGCAGACCGGTCGACATGTGCGACTCGGCGCGCGCCAGCTGCCAGTCCTCGATCTCCTCGGCGGCACTGCGCTGGGGCTCGCGCTGCTTCTTGCGGTACGAGTTGATGAAGGTGTTCGTGAGGATCCGGTACAGCCACGCCTTGAGGTTCGTGCCCTCGCGGAACTGGTGGAAGGAGCCGTACGCCTTCGCGTACGTCTCCTGCACAAGATCCTCGGCATCGGCCGGGTTGCGCGTCATGCGCAGAGCGGCGGAGTACATCTGGTCGAGGAAGCCGAGGGCGTCCCGCTCGAAACGGGCATTGCGCTCAGCTGCCGACTCCTCCGGCTGTGCCGCCTGGCCGTCGTCGGTCCCTGCGTCGGTCCCTGAGACCGGACCCACCTCCTCCAACGATGTGACGGGACCGAGTGCGGACCCGCTCGAATCGGAGAATAGTCGACCTTCGGCCGCGGGCTCCTGCCGATTCGTTTCGCCCGCCGCCCGAACGGGGCCTGTCTTCGGCGCCGAGAGCACGGTCCACTCCAGGTCAGCGGCGTGCGTACGGCTCGGGCAGATGGTCGAACCCATGCGACGGACTCCCTCTTGCGTGCTCCGGTTGCTGACGTACTGACACCCGCAAGAACAGAACAGAGCCGCCCGTCATTCCCGCAGCCGGCCCGCCCAGGCCCGCACCGCGTCCGTGATGACCGTCACGGTCTCCGCCTCGCCGACGCCGGCGCTCTTGGGCACCGCGAACCCGTGATCCCCGAAGGGGACTTCCACGAGCTCGTACTCCCCCTCGGGGAATTCCGCGGGCCTGCCGAAGGGGTCGTTGCCGCCCTGCACGACGAGGGTGGGCACACCGGCGCCGAGCAACTCCTCGGCGCGGGACTTCTCGGGCCTGCCCGGCGGGTGCAGCGGGAAACTGAGCGCGAGCACCCCGGCGGCCCCGAGCTCCTGCGCGGTCCGGCAGGCCACGCGCGCGCCGGCGCTGCGACCGCCGGCGACGACGGGCAGCCCGGGCCCCGCCAGCGCGGGCCAGATGCCGCGCCAGCCGGTGTCGAGCGTCTTCGGTGCGGGCGCGAGCTTCTTCCCGGCGACCCGCCAGGGCTGCTCGACGAGCGCCACGGTCACCCCGTCCCGGGGCAGCGCGGCGGCGATCCCCCGCAGGTCCCGCGCCTCGATGCCGCCTCCGGCGCCATGGCCGAGGGCCAGGACGACATGGGCCGCACGGGCAAGGTGCCAGGTCACACGCGCGTCCCCGGCCGGCGTCTCGATGATCTCGCTGGTGCTCACGGCTCCATCCTGCCGCGCGCCGGGCGGCCCGCGGCGGCGGCGCCCCCGGTCAGAAGAGCGTGCTCTCCTCCGGTCCGGCGAGCTCCTCCAGCAGTTCCGGGCCGTTGTTGCGGACGTTGCTCACAGCGGTCGGGACCGGATACGCACGCATCAGGCCCTCCGGCGGCGGCCGCAGCAGCGACTGCAGGTCCTCCACGTCCGTACGGGAGGGGTCCAGCCAGGCGTCCCAGCGGTCGGGCGTCAGCATCAGCGGCATCCGCGGATGGATCTCCGACAGCGATCCCGGCCCTTCGGCGGGGGCGACGCCCAGCGGGCCGGTCTCCGCCTCCGTGGTGATCACCGAGCAGGTCACCCACCACGCCTGCGGGTGGTCGTCCGGCAGCGTCCTGTCCCGCCAGAACTCGTACAGCCCGGCCATCGCGAACACCGAACCGTCCGCGGGTGTGACGAAGTACGGCTGCTTCCGCGGCCGCTTCTTCTTCCCCTGCTCCTCGAGCTCGCGCTCCCCGGAGCCGGTCACCCACTCGTAATAGCCGTCGGCCGGCAGGATGCAGCGCCGCGAGACGAAGGGCCGGCGGAAGGACGGCTTCTCGTGCACCGTCTCCGCCCGCGCGTTGATCATCCGCGCTCCGCCCTCGGGTGTCCTGGCCCAGGACGGGACGAGCCCCCACTTCAGCGTGCGCAGCTGGCGAACCGGTCGCGGATCGTCCGCGTCTTTCAGAGGACGCTCGAGAATCGCATAGACCTCTTTGGTGGGAGCCACGTTGTAGTCGGGGGCCAGCGTCTCCTTCGGCTCCCACTTCTCGACCTCGAAGAGTCCTGCGAGATCCTCGGGCCTACGACTCGATGCATACCGTCCGCACATGAGTGCCACACTGCCATTCCCGCCCGCCGCCCGAGGAGCCCGCCCCAGAAATGGTCAGCACCCATTCCGCTTCCATGCTCAGCAGTGCGTCCTTCGGGGACCTCTGGGACCGCGTCTTCGGCTCGCAGCCCGCCCCTGACCAGTGGCTGGTCATCGGAGCGGCGGTGCTCGCCCTCGCCGCCGTCCTGCCGCACCCGGTCTGGCGGGTCTCCCGCAACGCCGTGACGATCGCCCATGAGGGCGGTCACGGCCTGGTCGCGCTCCTCACCGGCCGCAAGCTGGACGGCATCCGGCTGCACTCGGACACCAGCGGCCTGACGGTGAGCCGCGGCAAGCCGACCGGCATCGGCATGATCCTCACGGCCGCCGCGGGCTACACCGCCCCGCCGCTGCTCGGCCTCGGCGGCGCCTGGCTGCTCGCCGCGCACCACATAACCCTGCTGCTGTGGCTGGCCACAGCACTGCTTCTGGTCATGCTGGTGATGATCCGCAACGCGTACGGTGCCCTGACGGTCGTCGTCACTGGCGCCGCCTTCCTCCTCGTGTCCTGGCTGACGGAACCCGCCGTCCAGGCCGCCTTCGCGTACGCGGCCGTCTGGTTCCTGCTCCTCGGCGGCGTGCGGCCGGCCTTCGAGCTGCAGTCCAAGCGCCGTCACGGCGGTGCCCCCGACTCGGACGCCGATCAGCTCTCCCGGCTGACCCATGTGCCGCCCGCCCTGTGGCTGTTCCTCTTCCACGCGGTGTCGATCTGTTCGCTGATCGGCGGCGGGCGCTGGCTCCTGGGGCTGTGAGCCCGCCGAGCACCCGCCATCGGGGCCGCGGAACCCGTTACCACTCCTCGGTTACGCCCCGGTTTCGGCATATTTGATCAAGATCGGGCTCTCCGCCGAGCCACTAAAGTGAAGGCCATGACCGAAGCCTCCGTGCACCCTGCCCTCTGGCCCGCCCCTTTCGCGACCGGAGCCGTCGAAGCGACGGTGACCGTGCCCGGTTCCAAGTCGGTCACCAACCGCGCACTGGTGCTGGCCGCCCTCGCCGCCGAACCCGGCTGGCTCCGCCGCCCGCTGCGCTCGCGTGACAGTCTGCTGATGGCGGAGGCGCTGCGGGCTCTGGGGGTGGGCATCGAGGAGACCGTCTCGTCCAGCTCCACCGTCGCGGGCGGCCCCGACGGCGAGGCCTGGCGGGTGATCCCCGCCGGACTGCACGGCCCGGCCACCGTCGACGTCGGCAACGCCGGCACGGTGATGCGCTTCCTCCCGCCCGTCGCCGCCCTCGCCGACGGTTCCATCCGCTTCGACGGCGACCCCCGTTCGTACGAACGCCCGCTGAACGGCGTGATCGACGCCCTGCGCGTCCTCGGCGCCCGTATCGACGACGACGGGCGCGGCGCGCTCCCGATGACGGTGCACGGCGGCGGGGCTCTGGACGGCGGTTCGGTCGAGATCGACGCCTCGTCGTCCTCCCAGTTCGTCTCCGCGCTGCTGCTGTCCGCCCCGCGGTTCAACCAGGGAGTGGAGGTGCGGCACATCGGCGCCACCCTCCCGTCCATGCCGCACATCCGGATGACCGTCGACATGCTGCGTGCCGTCGGCGCCCAGGTCGACGAGCCGGAGACCGGCGGCGAGCCCAATGTGTGGCGGGTCTCCCCGTCCGCGCTGCTCGGCCGCGATCTCACCATCGAGCCCGATCTGTCGAACGCGCAGCCGTTCCTGGCAGCCGCGCTGATCACGGGCGGCCGGGTGACCGTCCCCGACTGGCCCGAGCGCACCACCCAGCCCGGTGACGCGCTGCGCGGGATCTTCACCGAGATGGGCGGTTCCTGCGAACTGACCGACGCCGGGCTGACGTTCACCGGCACGGGACGGGTCCACGGCATCGACGTCGACCTCGGCGAGGTCGGCGAACTGACCCCCGGCATCGCGGCCGTCGCCGCGCTGGCCGACTCCCCGTCCACGCTGCGCGGCGTCGCCCACCTGCGGCTGCACGAGACCGACCGGCTGGCCGCGCTCACCAAGGAGATCAACGAACTCGGCGGCGATGTCACCGAGACGGAGGACGGGCTGCACATCCGCCCGCGCCCGCTGCACGGCGGTGTGTTCCACACGTACGACGACCACCGGATGGCGACGGCCGGCTCGATCATCGGCCTCGCCGTCAAGGGAGTTCAGATCGAGAACGTGGCGACGACCGCGAAAACACTGCCCGACTTCCCGCGGATGTGGGCCGGAATGCTCGGGGCCTGACGAGATGCGGCGCTACGGCAAGAACCCCGATGAGGACGACATCCGCGTCCGCCCCAATCGCAAGGGCAACCGGCCGCGGACCAACATCCGCCCGAAGCACGAGGACGCGGTCGAGGGCATGGTCCTCACCGTCGACCGGGGGCGGCTCACCTGCCTCGTCGAGGACCGGATCGTCCATGCGATGAAGGCGCGCGAGCTCGGCCGCAAGGCAGCCGTGGTCGGCGACCGGGTCGGCATCGTCGGCGATCTCTCCGGCGACAAGGACACCCTGGCCCGCATCGTCCGGATCGAGAAGCGGCGCTCGGTTCTTCGCCGTACGGCCGACGACGACGACCCGTACGAGCGGGTGGTCGTCGCCAACGCCGACCAGCTGGCCATCGTGACCGCTCTGGCCGATCCCGAACCGCGCCCCCGTCTGATCGACCGCTGCCTGGTCGCCGCGTACGACGGCGGGCTCACCCCGCTCCTCGTGCTGACCAAGTCGGACCTCGCGTCGCCGGACGAACTGTTGGAGATGTACGGCGCGCTCGGGGTGCCCCATGTGGTCACCACCCGCGACGAGTTCGTCGACGGCGTGGCCGCGGAGCGGGTGCACGAGCATCTGTCGGGGCGGACCACCGCATTCGTCGGACACTCCGGCGTCGGAAAGACGACGCTCGTCAACGCGCTGGTACCGAAAGAGCGCCGGCGGAGCACCGGCCTGGTCAACGCGGTCACCGGGCGGGGCCGGCACACCACCACATCGGCGCTCGCGCTGCCGCTCAACGACAAGGAGGGCGGCTGGGTCATCGACACCCCGGGTGTGCGGTCCTTCGGTCTGCACCATGTCGACCCGTCGCGCGTCATCCTCGCGTTCCCGGACCTGGTCCCGGGCACGGACGGCTGCCCGCGTGCCTGCAGCCACGACGAGCCGGACTGTGCGCTGGACGACTGGGTGGCCGAGGGCCACGCGGATCCGGCCCGGCTGTACTCGCTGCGGCGTCTGCTCGCCACCCGCGAGCGACGCGAAGGCGACTGACCGCCGCACGTTTGCCGTCTGCCGCCACTGGTAAGTGCATAATCGCATCAAGTCCGACGAAGCAGTCACCGACCGTTGCGGAGGCACAGACCATGGCGTGGCTGCTGGTGGTGGTCGCCGGGTTTCTCGAAACCGGGTTCGCCGTATGCCTCAAGCTCTCGCACGGGTTCACCCGGCTGTGGCCGACGATCGCGTTCGCCTGTTTCGCGCTCGGCAGCTTCGGCCTGCTGACGCTCGCGCTGCGCAAGCTCGATGTGGGCCCCGCGTACGCGGTGTGGACCGGTATCGGCGCGGCGGGCACCGCGATCTACGGAATGGTCTTCCTGGGCGACCTGGTCTCCACGCTCAAGATTGTCTCGATCTCGCTGGTCATCATCGGCGTCATCGGCCTGCAGCTCTCGGGCTCGGCACACTGACCTCACCGACGGCGGTGCGCACCAGCAGTCCCACCCCCTCGCCGACGGGCGCGACGACGTAGGAGAAGGCGAGCCGCACCGCCAGTTCGCAGCGCTGCGCGAGGTCCGCGGACGCGCGGTCGGGGCCTCCGTTCCGCCGCCCCTCCAGAGCAGTCAGGGAGCGGTCCCGTACCGTCGCGATCACGTCCGACGGTGCCGGCAGGCCGGCGTCCGCACGGCGCTGGGCCGGTGGCCCGGCAGGCGGCGTGCCCCGCCGCACGGGCTTCGGGGTGGGCAGCCGCTCTCCCCAGCAGCCGGTCAGCAGCGCCCGCAGCAGCGGTTTCGCCCGTGCCTCGCCGACCGTCCACTCGGCGACGGCCGCAAGCCGGTCCGCGGGAGGCGTCCGCTCGGCGAGCAGCTGGTCCACACCGTGCAGATACACATCGGCCTCCCGGCGCGCCAGCGCGCGGGCGAGCCCGTCCTTGCTGCCGAACTCGTTGTAGAGGGTCTGCCGCGAGACATCTGCCGCGGAGGCCACGTCGACCATGCGCACCGCGTACCACGGCAGTTCGGCGAGCGCCGAGAGAGCGGCATTCAGCAGGGACTCGCGCGCTGTAGGCATCGTCGCCTCCCCGGCCGTGCGGCCCCCGGGCCGGGAGCCCACCCGTGCCCTACGGCACTGGGCACAGAGTTGACGGGCCGCCCCTCGGTGTCAAGAGCCCCGGCGAACGGGGCCTCCTAGCGGCTCCGAAGAGCCCCGATAGAGTGACGACCATGCCCGACTACCACGACGATCTGCGACTTGCCCACGTCCTCGCCGACGCGGCGGACGCCGCCACCATGGACCGGTTCAAGGCGCTCGACCTCAAGGTCGAGACGAAGCCGGACATGACTCCGGTGAGCGAGGCCGACAAGGCGGCGGAGGAGCTGATCCGCGGACATCTGCACCGGGCACGGCCGCGGGACGCGGTACTCGGCGAGGAGTACGGCATCGAGGGCACCGGCCCGCGTCGCTGGGTGATCGACCCGATCGACGGCACCAAGAACTACGTACGGGGCGTACCGGTCTGGGCCACGCTGATCTCTCTGATGGTCCAGGTGGAGGGGGGCTTCCAGCCCGTCGTCGGCGTGGTCTCGGCCCCGGCGCTGGGCCGCCGCTGGTGGGCCGCGCAGGGGGGTGGCGCGTACACCGGACGCAGCCTGAGCCAGGCGACGAAGCTGCAGGTCAGCAAGGTCGGCCGGATACAGGACGCGTCTTTCGCCTACTCCTCGCTGAGCGGCTGGGAGGAACAGGGCCGGCTGGACGGCTTCCTGGATCTGACCCGGGTCTGCTGGCGCACCCGGGGCTACGGCGATTTCTGGCCGTACATGATGGTCGCCGAGGGTTCGGTGGACATCTGCGCGGAGCCCGAGCTCTCCCTGTGGGACATGGCCGCGACGGCGATCATCGTCCAGGAGGCGGGCGGTTCGTTCACCGGCCTGGACGGGCGCCCCGGTCCGCACAGCGGCAATGCCGCCGCGTCCAACGGGCTCCTGCACGAAGAACTGCTCGGTTACCTCAACCAGCGCTACTGACCGGCGCCCCGCCGGCCACTCCGCGCGGGCAATGCGCCGGGCGCGCCCTCTTGCCGCGTTCCCTCTGGACTGCGACTCTGAGAGTCCCCCCGCTTGTGAACTTGTGAACCGGTTCTCGAAGGGCCGGTTCCCCAAGGAGGTGGCTCCGTCCATGCTCGTCCGTGACGCCATGAGCACGGTGGTCCTCACCATCGGACCCACGCACACACTCCGCCAGGCAGCCCGGCTGATGGCCGCGCGCCGCGTCGGTGCGGCTGTCGTTCTCGACAGCGACGCCGACGGCCTGGGCATTCTGACCGAGCGCGACATCCTCGTTTCGGTGGGTGCGGGCCAGGACCCCGATCTGGAGACCGCAGGCACCCACACCACCACCGACGTCGTCTTCGCCGCGCCGTCCTGGACCCTGGAGGAGGCTGCGGAGGCCATGTCGCACGGCGGCTTCCGGCATCTGATCGTGATGGACGGCGACGGAGCCGTCGGCGTCGTCTCCGTCCGCGACATCATCCGCTGCTGGGCGCCGGCCCGGCGCCAGCAGGCCACGCTCGTCTGACAGGCGCACCCACAGGGCTAGGCCCGGTGCGCACACAAGAGGGCCGGACTCCCTGGACGGGGGTCCGGCCCTCTGCTCCGGTCAAGCGTCCGTCAGCCGCGCAGGGCCTGGACCGCGGCCTCGAGCCGCTTGCCGAAGTCACCGTCCGCCTGGCGGAAGTTGCCCACCGCCCGCTCGGCGATGTCGTCGCGCGAGACCTTCGCGATGAACTGCGAGAGGTTCTCGATCAGACGGCTCCTCTCGTCCTCGGACATCAGGCGGTACAGGTTGCCCGCCTGCACGAAGTCGTCGTCCTCGGCGTGAGAGGGAGCCTCGTAACTGCCGGTGGCGCCGCTGACCGGCGTCGGCTGCCACAGCGGCCTGTCCGTCTGGAACGGGCCTCCGAAGCTGTTCGGCTCGTAGTTCTTCGTGCCCTTGTGGCGGCCGTCGTAGAGGAAGCCGTCACGGCTGTTCGTCCGCGCCTCGGTGGCGTGCGGACGGTTCACCGGCAGATGGTCGGCGTTGATGCCGACGCGGTAGCGGTGGGCGTCGCCGTACGCGAAGAGACGGCCCTGGAGCATCTTGTCCGGGGAGGGGCCGATGCCCGGCACGAAGTGGGCGGGGCTGAAGATGGACTGCTCGACCTCGGCGAAGACGTTCTCCGGGGTGCGGTTGAGCTCCAGCCTGCCGATCTCGATCGGCGGGTAGTCCGCGTGCGGCCACACCTTGGTGAGGTCGAACGGGTTGAAGCGGTACGTCGCCGCATCGGCCGCCGGCATGATCTGCACCTGCACGGTCCACGACGGGAAGTCACCGCGCTCGATGGACTCGCGCAGATCGCGCTGGTGGCTGTCCGGGTCGACACCGGAGAGACGGTTGGCCTCGTCGGTGGTGAGGTTCTTGATGCCCTGGTCGGTCTTGAAGTGGTACTTGACCCAGAAGACCTCGCCGGCTTCGTTGTTCCACTGGTACGTGTGCGACCCGTACCCGTTCATGTGGCGCAGCGTGGCCGGGATACCGCGGTCGCCGAAGAGCCAGGTGACCTGGTGCGTCGACTCGGGGCTCAGACCCCAGAAGTCCCAGACGTTGTCCGCCTCCTGGCTGCCCGTGTACGGGTCACGCTTCTGGGTGTGGATGAAGTCGGGGAACTTGATGGCGTCCTTGATGAAGAACACCGGGGTGTTGTTGCCGACGAGGTCGTAATTGCCCTCCTCGGTGTAGAACTTCAGCGCGAAGCCACGCGGGTCACGCACGGCGTCCGCCGAACCGAGGTTGCCCGCGACGGTCGAGAAGCGCAGGAACGTCTCGGTCTGCTTGCCGACCTCGGAGAGGAAAGCGGCGCGCGTCCACCGGGACACGTCGCGGGTCACCGTGAAGGTGCCGTACGCGCCGGCGCCCCGCGCGTGGACGACCCGCTCCGGGATGCGCTCACGGTTGAAGTGCGCCAGCTTCTCCATCAGCGCCTGATCCTGGACCAGCACAGGACCGCCGATGCCCGCGGTCTCGCTGTTCTGGTTGTCGGCGACCGGTGCCCCGGCCTCCGTGGTGAGCGATCCCTGCGTCACGTGCGCCTCCTGCGTCATCCCTGCAAGTCCTGTCCTCGGCAGTTTCTGGCCTCGATCCTACAATGGACTTTGTCTAAGTCAATCAAGCATCCAAAATCACACCTGTTCGGGACCTGGGTCACCTCACTGTTAGGCTGGTCGTATGAGCGACCTTCTTGAACGACTGCGCGGACGCGGCTGGCGCATGACGTCCCAACGGCGTGTCGTGGCCGAGGTCCTCGACGGCGACCATGTCCACCTGACGGCCGACGAGGTTCACGCACGGGCCGTGAAGAAGCTGCCCGAGATCTCCCGCGCGACCGTCTACAACACGCTCGGCGAGCTCGTCAGTCTCGGTGAGGTCCTGGAGGTCTCCACGGACCGCCGCGCCAAGCGGTACGACCCGAACGCGCACCGCCCCCACCAGCACCTCGTCTGCGCCCGGTGCGGCGCCATCCGTGATGTGCACCCGTCGGGCAATCCGCTGGCGGACCTCCCGGACGGCGAGCGCTTCGGCTTCACGATCTCGGACGTCGAGGTGACCTACCGGGGCACCTGCCCGAACTGCGCAGCGGCGTAGTCGCCACCACGGCTCCAGCAGCCCCGACACCCTCCGGTGCCGGGGCTGTTCGCTGTCCACCGGCTGGATTCGGCCTCTCGGATCCGGGCAGGCACTCCCGCAACGTGTGCGCGTGGGCGCACACAGCGGAAGGGAGTGATCGACTGTGCGCGTGCACTGGGTGTCCGCCCACCCCGATCCGCGCTCTCTGAACGGGGCGCTGCGCGATGCGGGGATCGCGGTGCTCCGCGAGCAGGGACACGAGACCGTCGAGTCGGATCTGTACGCGATGCGCTGGAACCCCGTGGTCGACCACGCCGACTTCGCCCACGACCCGGAGAAACGGCTCGACGTCCTGACCGAGTCCCAACGCGCCCTGGAGACCGGCACGCTCAGCGAGGACATCCGACGCGAGCAGGAAAAGCTGCTGTGGGCCGACACTCTGATCGTGCAGTTCCCGCTGTGGTGGTTCGGCATGCCGGCCATCCTCAAGGGCTGGTTCGACCGCCTCTTCGTCCAGGGGTTCGCCCAGGGCGTTCCCGATCCGGCGACCGGCCGGGCCATGCGCTACGGGGACGGCGGCCTGTCCGGCCGCCGCGCCCTCGTCCTGACGACGGTCGGCGCGAACGCCGCCACCACCGGGCCGCGCGGCATCCACGGCGACATCAACGACGTCCTGTTCCCGATCCTGCACGGGACGCTCTGGTACACCGGCATGTCCGTGGTGCCGCCGCTGGTCGTCAACGGCACCGTGTCCCTGTCGGACGGCGAATACGGAAAAGCCGCCCAGCGACTGCGGGAGCGGCTCATCGCCCTCCCGGACACGGACCCCATCCCCTACCGCCGGCAGAACGGCGGCGACTACGACGAGCACCTCGTCCTGCGCCCCGAGCACGCCCCGGACGAGGAGGGCATCCGCATCCACTACACCGGACCCGGGCAGGCGGAGCCCTGCGAGAGCACGGGCGGCTCGGCGGAGGCCGACCGCTGAGAGCCCCGGCGCGCGAACATGCCGAAGGCCCGGATCCTTCAAGGATCCGGGCCTTCGGTTTCAGTAGCGGGGACAGGATTTGAACCTGCGACCTCTGGGTTATGAGCCCAGCGAGCTACCGAGCTGCTCCACCCCGCGTCGATGAAGGCAACACTACGTCACCCTCATCGACGCGGGCAAATCGTTTGGAGCCCGCCCGCAGTGACCTGCGTTACGCGGTGAGCTCCTGGTGGAGCGCCTCGCGCAGCCGCGCCGCGCGCTCGGCCACCTCGGCCGGCCCCAGCTCGACGGCACGCGCACACCAGCGCTGGCCCTCGGTCAGCTCGCCCCTGCGGGCAGCGAGCAGAGCCAGGCGCAGCGCCGCCCTGCCGTGTCCCGCACGGGCGGCACGGGACCACCACAGGGCCGCCTCGCGCTCGTTCCCCTCGCGGGCCAGCAGCAGCCCGAGGTTGAACGCGCCGTTACGGCTGCCCGCCTCCGCGGCCTCCCGGTACCAGCGGGCCGCGTCCGCCATGTCGCCACGGGCCGCGGCGAGCATGCCGACGCGCACCTGGGCCCGGCGGTGCCCCTGCTCGGCGGCGCGCTCGTACCACTCCTCGCACTCGCTCTTCTCCGCCATCGGCTCGCCGAGCGCCGGCGGGCCGGGCGGCGGCTGGCGGGCGTCCAGCAGCGTCGCCAGCCGGAAGGCGGCCTCGGCGCTGCCGCCGCCCGCGGCACAGCGCAGATGCCGCTCGGCAGCCGGCTCGTCGCCGTCGCGCAGCAGCGCGATGCCGACCTGGAGAGCCGCCTCGGTGTGACCGGCCGCCGCGGCACGCTCGTACCAGACCAGCGCCCTGCGGTCGTCGTCGCGGCCGACATGGAGGATGCCCAGGTTGAACGCGGCGTCGACGCTGCCTGCCTCGGCCGCCTTGGAGAACCAGGGCTCGGCTCCCGTCGCGTCGCCTGCCTGCAGGAGCAGGACGGCGAGCGCGTTGGCGGCCTCGCGGTGCCCGGCGTACGCGGCGCGGCGGTACCACTGCTCGGCCTGGGGCGTACGGTCCTGGGCCGCGCAGAGCAGGCCCAGGTTGTACGCCCCGTTGACGTCGCCCGCGTCCATGGCGGCGCGGTACCAGCGCTCGGCGGTCTGCTGCTCACCGCGGGCGGCGTGCAGCGCACCCAGGGCGTTGGCCGCGTTGCCGTCGCCCTCCTGGGCGGCGCGCAGCCACCAGACGGCAGCGCTCTCCTCGTCGCCGGCGTCGCGCAGCAGGAAGCCGAGTGCACAGGCGGCCCGGGCCTCGCCGTCCTTGGCCGAGGTGAGGTACCAGCGTCCCGCCTCCTTGAGCTCACCCCGCTTCTCGAGGATGGCTCCGAGATGCAGCGCGGCACGGCGGTGCCCACGGGCGGCGGCCTGCCGGTACCACTGAGCGGCCTCGTCCAGGGCGGTCACGGCGAGCGAGACGTCGCTGTCGGGACCCGCCCGGCCCGGGGGTGCGCCGCTCTCGCTGCCCCGGCCGTCGGCGCGTGCGGACGTACCGGTGCAGCTCGCGTCGCTGTCGGTCCGGGCGTTCGGGATGCCCGCGTCCCCGCCTGCGCGGGCCTCGTCGGCCGCCCGGCGCTCCAACGCGCGGGCGAGTCGGTACGCAGCCTCACGGTGTCCCTGCTCGGCGGCGGCGCGCAGCCAGCGCTCGGCTCCGACGTCGCTGCGGTGCTCCAGCAGGTCGGCGAGGGCGTACGCCCCCAGCGCGTGTCCCTGTTCGGCGGACTGACGCAGCCAGTACTCGGCGGCGGGCTCGTCCCCGCGCTCGCGGAAGTGCCGCCCGAGCGCGTGCGCGGCGGCCGCGGAGCCGGCGACGGCGGCGATACGCCACCAGCCGGCCGCCTCGTCGGCATAGCCGCGCTGGTGGAGCAGGACACCCAGGTTGTTGGCGGCGGCGCGGTCGCCGTCGGCGGTCGCGGCACGCAGGTACGGCTCGGCACCGTCGAAGTCGCCACGGCGCAGCAGGAGCGCGCCGAGCACGCTCATCGACGCGGTGTCGCCGCTGTCCGCGGCACGACGGTGGCGCTCCTCGGCACCAGCTGTCTCCACGGCATCGACATTTTCGGCCATGGCAGCACCGCCACCGTTGCCCACGGCAGAGTCCGCGGCGTCGGCAGCGCTGGTCACTTCTGCCGTGTCACCGGCCTGGCGCTGCACAAACCGCCTTGTCTCCAACAGAGTTGTCCTGTCCCCCATACATTCCATCGTCGCACCACCTGCAACCCGCGTACACCTGGTATACCGCAGCCAGTGAGGTCACTTCAGCGTTTTGTCGACATGCCCACAGAGAGACAAGTGAAACATGCCGACGCCCAACTCGTCCCGCGCCGCGCCCAGTTCCCCGGGGGAGCACATACGCGCGAAGAGGGCCCGGATCCTCAAAAGGATCCGGGCCCTCTTCGTTTCAGTAGCGGGGACAGGATTTGAACCTGCGACCTCTGGGTTATGAGCCCAGCGAGCTACCGAGCTGCTCCACCCCGCGTCGTTGTGTTCCAGACACTATCACGACGCGGGATGTTGCCTGCTCAGCCGCTTGGTGACTGCGAAGGACTCGGTTTGCCCTGGGCGGCGGAGAGCCGCTCGAGCGCGGCGTCCAGGTCCTTCTGGGCCCTGCCGTACGCCTCCCAGTCCTTCGGGTTCTTCGCCAGCGCGGCCTCCGCGTCCTGATGTGCCTTCAGGGCGTCGGCAACCGCCGCCTTCAGCGCGGCATCACCCGTCGCCGGTGGCGGTCTTGTGGTGTCACCCGGTGGCGGTGTCGTCGGCGGTGGCTCCGAGCCATCCTGTGCGAAGACCGCGTCCAACGACTCCGTCAGGGTGTCCTTGAACACCGGTTTGCCTCCGCCGTAGGCGACGGCAACCTTCTTCAGCAACGGGTAGTTGGCGCTGCCACCGCGCGCGTACACGGGCTCGATGTAGAGGAATCCACCGTCGAGCGGCACGGTCAGCAGGTTGCCGTACTCGATGTCCGAGTCGGTGCCTCTGAGGTCCCGGACGAAGGTGGCGACCTCCGGCACACCGTTGAGCTCACTCTGCACCTGCGTCGGACCCTGCACGGTCGCGGTGACTCTCAAGAGTCTTATCGAGCCGTAGTTCTTACTGGTGGCGTCGGCGTCCACCGCCATGAACGCACCCAGGTTGGGGCGTCCGGCCGGGGTGAACGTCGTCGTCAGCGAGAACTTCTGAGCCTTTTCGCCGGGCATCTTCAGGCTCAGGTAGTACGGCGGGACCGCGCTGGTGTCCTTGTTCGTCGGGTCGTCCGGCACCTGCCAGGCGTCACTGCCGCTGTAGAACTGCTCGGGCTCCGTGACGTGGTACCGGGTGAGCAGCTCGCGCTGCACCTTGAACATGTCCTGCGGATACCGCAGATGGGCCTTGAGCGCGTCGCTGATCTCGGCCTTGGGCTTCACCGTGCCGGGGAAGGCCTTCATCCAGGTCTTCAGCACCGGGTCCTCGGTGTCCCACTGGAACAGCTTGACCGAACCGTCGTACGCGTCGACCGTCGCCTTCACCGAGTTGCGGATGTAGTTGACCTGGTTCTGCTGGGCGACGACCGCACGCTGGTTGGTGGTCAGCGAGTCGGCCGTGGTGTCCCCCAGCGTCGTACGCGAGGCGTACGGATAGCCGTTGGTCGTGGTGTACGCGTCGACGATCCACTGGATCCGGCCGTCGACGACCGCCGGATAGGCGTCGCCGTCGATCGTCAGCCAGGGTGCGACCGCCTCGACGCGCTCCTTGGGCGTGCGGTTGTACAGAATTCTCGAACCCTCGCCGACAGCCCCCGAGTAGAGGATCTGCGGCTCGCTGAAGGCCACCGCGTACGCGGCGCGGTTCAGCGGGTTGGAGAGGCTGACACCGCTCTTGCCCTGATAACTCGTGTACTTGGTCGGGCCGGTGCTCGCCTCGTAGTCGAGCTCCTTCTGCGGACCGCCGACGATCGAGTACTGCTCGGTCTTCTCGCCGTAGTAGATCCGCTGCTCGTACCTGCCGAGCTGGCCGCCCGTGGGCATGCCGGCCTCGGTGAAGTCCGGCGAGCCGACCGTGCCCTGGTTGGGATCGGTGATCACACTCGTGCCCTTGGCCGCGATCGCGCCGTAGCCATGGGTGTAGGTGAAGTGATCGTTGATCCAGTTGCTCTTCGGGATACCGGTGATGTTGAGCTCACGCAGCCCGATGACCGTGTCCTGCGGCTTGCCGTCGGGTCCGGTGTACCGGTCGACGTCCAGGGTCGCGGGGAACTGGTAGTACTTGCGCTCCTGCTGGAGCTGCTGGAAGGCCGGCGAGACGACGTTCGAGTCGACCACGCGGTAGCTGGCGGCCGACGTGGCCGCGGCGCGCTGCTGCGCCTTCCGCTTGGTGTCACCCTTGCCGGCGTAGTCCTCCGGCTTGGCGCCGTCGATGCCGTACGCCTTGCGCGTGGCGTCGATGTTCTTCTGGATGTACGGGCTTTCCTTGGCCTGCTCGTTCGGCTGGACCTGGAACTTCTGCACGATGGCCGGGTAGAGCCCGCCGATGAGGATCGCCGACAGGACCATCAGGCCGAAGCCGATCACCGGCAGCTGCCAGGTGCGGCGCCAGAGCGTCGCGAAGAAGAGCAGCGCGCAGATCACGGCGATGCAGAACAGGATCGTCTTGGCCGGCAGGTAGGCGTTGGCGTCGACGTACCGCAGGCCCGTCCAGTTGCCCGTGGCCTTGAAGTCGCTGGACTTCACCGCGAGGCCGTACCGGTCGAGCCAGTACGCCACGGCCTTCAGCGAGACGAAGACACCGAGCAGCACCGAGAGGTGGCCGGTGGCCGCCCCGGTCGCCCGCGCGCCCGGGCTGGTGATGCGCAGCCCGCCGTAGAGGTAGTGGGTCAGGGCCGCGGCGATCAGGGAGAGCACGGCGGCCGCGAACCCGAAGCCGAGCAGGAACCGGTACCAGGGCAGGTCGAAGGCGTAGAACGACACGTCCAGCCGGAACTGCGGATCCTTCTGGCCGAAGGACACGCCGTTGACCCACATCAGCCATGTCCGCCACTGACCGGTGGCGGAGGCGCCGGCGATCAGCCCGACCAGTGCGGTGATCGCGAGGAGCACCCACTTCTTGTACGGCGCGATGCCCATCCGGTAGCGGTCGAGGCTCTGCTGCTCCAGCGACATCGCACTCAGCGGCGGACGCAGCCGGTGCGCGAGCCAGATGTTCAGACCGACCGCGGTCGCCATGAGCAGACCGAAGACGACGAACAGCCCGATCTTGGTCCACAGGGTGGTGGTGAACACGGACGAGTAGTGGACCGAGCGGTACCAGAGCCAGTCCGTCCAGAACCCGGCGAACATGACGAACACCATGGCCAGCACGGCCAGTACGCCCAGTGTCATGAGCAGGGTGCGGACACGCCGGGACGGCCGGCCCACTCTGATCCGTGGCCCGGTCGGGCCTCCGCCGCGGTCCGGCATCTGGAAAGCCAACGTGCGCACCTCGAAGTTCGCGGTCGTGTGAAGCGGGCCCCGCGATCGTAGAGCCCACTACTGCAACTTACTGAGGCTTTACCTAGTTCCCGTTCCGGGGCCGGAAGGAGGCAGGATATTGGGCATGCCCAACGTTTCCTCCTCCGGCCCCCCGCTGGCCGCCGGCCCACTGACCCGCGCCGTGCTCGAAATCGACGAGTACGCGGCCGGGCTCGGCTGGGACCAGCCCGCCAGGCTCTTCGCTCTCGTCGACACCGCGCAGCTGCGCACGCAGGAACCCGATCTCGCCGCCCAGCTCGGCCTCGACGGCAGCGACACACCCGCCCCACTGACCCCCATCGAGCAGGACGAGATCCCGGCAGGCACGCCGCTGGACGAGTTCCTCGCCACGATCGCCTGGCCCGACGCCGTGACCGGCTGCGCGCTGACGGTGGAGCGCCAGATGCTCCCCGCGTCGGCGGAGGCATCCGTCCCGGAGGGCCTGGACGACGCCTCCCTCAACAAGTGGGTGGCCGCCCATCCGGACCGCCAAGAGGTCCGAATGACCGTGGCCGTGCTCCGCGACGGTGCCCGTGAGTCCGCCCTGCGACTGCGCGAGAAGGACGCGGCGACGGACGTGCTGACCGGCTCGGACCTGGTGCCCGGCCTGGCGGAAGCCCTGTCGGCGACCTTCGAGGCGTAGAACGCGGGCGACCGCCGTACCGGACTCGGGGGCCGGTACGGCGGTCGGATGCCCTCGCGAGCCCGGCTCAGCCGGTCGAGCAGCTGGGCAGCCCTGCCGTCCTGCCCGACTTGATCTTCTCCAGCGACGCCTTGGCGTCCTCGATGGTCTTCACCCTGACCAGGGTCAGACCGTCGGGGATGTCGGAGGCCGCGGACGCGCAGTTGTCGTTCGGCGTCAGGAAGTACTCCGCCCCGGCGTTCCGTGCGCCGACCAGCTTCATCTCGATGCCGCCGATCGGGCCGACCTTCCCCCGGTCGTCGATCGTGCCGGTGCCCGCCACGAAATTGCCGCCGGTCAGATCGTCCGCGGTGAGCTTGTCGACGATCCCCAGGGCGAACATCAGGCCCGCACTCGGACCGCCCACGTCGGCGAGGTTGATGTCGACGCCGAACGGGAACGTGTGGTCGGTCCCGGCCTGGATGCCGACGATCGCCCGGTTCCCCTTGTCCGCCTTCGTGGTGGTGATGGTGATCTTCTCGGTGGCGTCCGGCTCCTTGCCCGCCTTCTCGGCCGCGGCTGCCTGCTTCGCCGGAACGATGGTGAAGACGACCTTCTCACCGGGCTTGTGCTTGGTGACCAGCTTGGCGACGTCGGCCGGCACCGTGATCGGGCTGCCGTCCACGGCACGGATCACGTCGCCCGCGTGCAGCCGGTCCTGCGAGGGCGTGTCCTTGATGACCGTGGAGACCACGACACGTGACTTCACCGGGATCTTCAGCGCCTTCAGCGCAGCAACTTTCGCGCTTTCCTGCGACTGGGTGAATTCCTCGGCGTTCTCCTGTGTCGACTGCTCCTCCGTCTTGCCGTTCGGATAGAGCGTGTCGTGCGGCACGACCACGTTGTCGTGGGCCAGCCAGCCGTAGACGGCCTCGACGAGGTTCATCCGGTAGTCCGCGCCGGTGACCCTGACGGTCGTCATGTTGAGATGACCCGAGGCCGGGTACGTCTTGCGGCCCGTGATCGCGAGCACGGGCTCCCCGCGGACCTCGGCCAGGGTGTTGAACGTGGGTCCGGGCGACATCTCCGAGTACGGCACTTTGATGAACACCCCGGCGCAGAGCAGCGCGATGAAAATCAGGGTGGAGGCGAGCATCGTCGCGGTGCGGCGTGGCATGGAACGACAGTACGGGACGAGCCTGTCAGCGCACCCTCGGGGCCGGTCCGTACGAGGCGGCGCGGCAGCTGCTCACGGCAGACGGATCGATCAGGAGGGTCAGGCGGCGTCCCTGTGGGGTTCGACCTTCTCCATGGCGTCACGGAACCGCGCATAGCCTGCGAGTTCCGCCACGTCACCGGTCGACCGGTTCCGCTGGGCCCAGCCTCCCCATATCGCAGCACCGACAGCAGCGGCGAGCGGAATCAGCAACCAGGCGAGTGCTGCCATCGCGACCTCCCTACCCCATGATCGAACGAAAGTGAGTGATCAGCAGATTAGCCATCTGCCAGTTCAACGCTCATGGCAGGGGGGCAGTTACGCAAATCGGGCCGCATGTGTGGCACACCGTTTTCGGCCATCTCCAGGGACCCGGTCGAACGCTAGGCGCCGACCCATTCCTCGCTGCCGTCCGAGAAGGTCTGGTGCTTCCAGATCGGAACCTCGTGCTTGAGGTCGTCGATCAGCTTCCGGCACGCCTCGAACGCCTCGCCGCGGTGGGCGCACGACACGGCGACGACGACCGCCAGATCACCGACGCGCAGGTCTCCCACCCGGTGCACCGCCGCCAGGGCCCGCACCGGGAACTGTGCGACGACCTTGTCCGCGATGCGCCGCATCTCGGCCTCAGCCGACGGATGGCACGAATACCCGAGGGCGTCCACGTCGGAGCCGCCGTCATGATCACGCACCGTGCCGACGAAGAGAGCGGTGCCGCCCGCCGAGTCGTCGCCGACGGCCGCGAAGACCTCGTCGAGGGAGAGCGGGGTGTCGCGGATCGCGAGCAGACGGACGGGGTCCTGCGCCGCCTGCTCGCCGGGGTGGTCGTGCGTACTGGCCATGCCTGCCATCGTGCCGTACGCCACGGACATCGCGGAACTGCCCGATCGACCGGCCGGGCGCGTTCCGCGTTGGAGCCTCCTACAGCCGGCCGCCCCGGCGTGCCTTCCTCGCGCGGCGCACCAGCGCCGCCGTGCCCAGCAGGGCGACCGTCGCGCCGGCGGCTCCCGCCGCGGTGGCGTCCTTGCGGCCGAGCCTGCGGCCCGCGACCGTGTGACGGCCCTCCACCTCTTCCAGGAGCGCCGCGAGAACCTCTTCGTTGGTCCATCGCGGGCGCCAGCCGGCGTCGTGGAGGCGGCTCACGCTCACCACCCAGGGGTGCATGGTGTACGCCAGGTCACCGGCCGGGGACGGGGTCAGGCCGATCCGGTGCAGCCGCGCGGCGGCGCCCAGGGCGACGGCCGAGGGGAGTTCCATCCGGCGGATGCCGCTGAGCTCCTCGACCTCCTCCTGCTCCAGCCAGCCGTCGCAGCCCACGGCGAGCTCGCCCTCGACCTTCTCCAGGGCGGCGTACTCCAGCGCGCCGACCAGGTCCTCGACATGGCAGAACTGCCAGGTGGGACGCGATCCGGCGACCACGAGAAGACGGGGTGACTCGAAGTAGCGGGTGAGCGCGGTGTCGGTACCGCCGACGAGTACGGCGGGCCGCACCACCGTGACGTTGAGCCCGGGGTGGGCGCGCGGTGCCCGGCGGGCGAGCCGTTCGATCTCCAGCAGGTCGCCGACGCCGGTGGCCTCAGCGGTGGCGCGCAGCTCGGCGTCCTCCGAGAGGGGGATGTCGTTGTCCGGCAGTGCCCCGTAGACCATCGCCGACGTGCACAGGACGACGCGGTGCACTCCGGCGGCGGCCGCCGCGGT
This sequence comes from uncultured Actinomycetota bacterium, assembly GCA_963836215.1. GTDB lineage: Bacteria > Actinomycetota > Actinomycetes > Streptomycetales > Streptomycetaceae > Streptomyces. The sequence continues at coordinate 33,039 of CAWIIU010000002.1, read as the reverse complement.
CAGCACGGTCTGTGTACCGCGCACGTTGTAGGCGGTGCGGGCCGCGGCGTCCGACTCCAGGTCGAGGTCGAGCGCCAGGTGCACCACCACGTCCGCACCGCGCAGCTTCTCCGCGATCGCAGGGTCGCGTACGTCGAGGATGTGCCAGACCGCGTCCGTCTCCCCCCGCCGCTCGTCGATCGCGACGACCTGCTTGACCTCGTCGGACGCTGCCAGCCGCCCGGCGAGCAGCTCGCCGATGCCCGTGGCGGCGCCGGTGACCGCGACGACGGGGCCACGGCCTGCGGGCCCGTTGCCCGGGGTCTGGGTTGAGCGGTTTCGCGCTCCGCGAACCTGCGGATCTGGGGAACTCACCAGGCGTCTCCAGCGGTTGTCTTCAGTACGCAAGCGAATGACACGTACGTACCAGGTGGCGTCCATCCTGCCGCAGCCCACGACTCTGCGGAGCACCGAGCCCATTTGCGGCGCGGATGTCTACGCTGGGTGGTGTTGTCGGGCATTCGCCGCCGGCCCGGAGCCGGCGGCCCTACGAGCCGAGGAAACCCGTGAGTGACACCCCATTCGGATTCGGCCTTCCGCCGGAGGAGCCGGAAGACGGCGACGAAGGCAAGAAGAAGGATCCCGCCGGCGGTGGCCAGGGCGGGCAGAACCCCCAGAACCCCTTCGGATTCGGGGACGGCGCTGACAATCCCTTCGCCGCGGTGTTCGGCTCCCTGAACCCGAACGACCTGGGTGCCGCCTTCCAGCAGCTCGGCCAGATGCTGAGCTACGAGGGCGGTCCGGTGAACTGGGACATGGCCAAGCAGATCGCACGCCAGACGGTCTCCCAGGGCACCCCGGACGGCACCAAGGACGTGAGCGTCGGCCCCGCCGAGCGGACCGCTGTCGAGGAAGCCGTGCGTCTGGCCGATCTCTGGCTGGACGGCGTGACCTCGCTGCCCTCCGGCGCGAGCACGGCTGTCGCCTGGAGCCGGGCGGAGTGGGTCGAGGCGACCCTTCCCGCCTGGCAGCAGCTCGTCGACCCGGTCGCCGAGCGCGTCGGCCTGGCCATGGGCGATGTGCTGCCCGAGGAGATGCAGTCCGTCGCGGGTCCGCTGATGGGCATGATGCGCTCCATGGGCGGAGCGATGTTCGGTCAGCAGATCGGACAGGCCGTGGGTGTGCTGGCGGGCGAGGTGGTCGGCTCGACCGACATCGGCCTGCCGCTCGGCCCGGTCGGCAAGGCGGCCCTCCTCCCGCTGAACGTGGAGGCGCTCGGCAAGGACCTGGGCGTCTCGAAGGAGGAGGTGCGGCTGTATCTGGCGCTGCGCGAGGCCGCCCACCAGCGGCTCTTCGCCCATGTGCCGTGGCTGCGCTCGCATCTGTTCGGCGCTGTCGAGGGATACGCCCGCGGGATCAAGGTGGACACCAGCAAGCTGGAGGACGTGGTCGGCCAGTTCGACCCGAGCAACCCGGAGCAGCTGCAGGAGGCTCTCCAGCAGGGCATGTTCCAGCCGGAGGACACCCCGGAGCAGAAGGCCGCGCTGGCCCGTCTGGAGACGGCCCTGGCGCTGGTCGAGGGCTGGGTGGACGCGGTGGTGCACGAGGCCGCCTCGACCCGGCTGACCTCGGCCGGCGCGCTGCGCGAGACCCTGCGCAGGCGGCGGGCGTCCGGCGGTCCGGCGGAGCAGACCTTCGCCACACTGATCGGTCTGCAGCTGCGTCCTCGGCGGCTGCGCGACGCCTCCCGGCTGTGGGCGTCGCTCACGGACGCGCGGGGCGTGGACGGCCGCGACGGCCTGTGGGAGCACCCGGACATGCTGCCGACGGCCACCGACCTCGACGACCCTGACGGCTTCGTCCACCGCGAGCAGCTCGACTTCTCGGAGCTGGACAAGATGCTCGGTGAGGCCGCGTCCAAGGGCGACGACGGCAAGGGCCCCACCGGCACGACCGACGCCCCCGACAGCAAGGGCCCGGACGACAAGGGCCCGGACACCGACGGCACCGATGGCACCGATGGCAAGGACGACTCCGACCGGTGAGCCTCCACGACGACGCCGTCCTCGTGCTGAAGAGCCACGAGGACCAGGAGGAGCTGCGGCAGCTCTATCTGGACCATCTGGCCGCCCACCCGGACGGCATGTGGAAAGCCTGCGAGGCAGGTCATGTGACGGCCAGCGCGCTGGTCGTCGACCCGGAGCGCGGACGGGCCCTGCTGACACTGCACAAGAAGCTCGGCATGTGGCTGCAGATGGGCGGCCACTGCGAGCCCGGCGACGCGACGCTCGCGTCCGCGGCACTGCGTGAGGCCACCGAGGAGTCCGGGATCGACGGTCTGACGCTGCTTCCCGGCGGCCCGGTGCGCCTGGACCGGCATCCGATTCCGTCCCCCTGCAACTGGCATCTGGACGTCCAGTACGCGGCACTGGCTCCCGCGGGAGCGGTCGAGCAGATCAGCGACGAGTCGCTGGATCTGCGCTGGTTCGCCTACGCCGACGTGCCGGACGTGGCGGACGAGTCCGTCGTCCGGCTCCTGCAGCGGACGCGGGCCGCACTGTAAGCAGGCATGCGTCAGGGGCGGCCTCCGAAGAGGCCGCCCCTGACGTGTGTGCGGGTCAGTTCCAGGCGTTGTTCTGGTTCTGTGCGTGGGCGCCCTGCTGGCCCACGCCGAACTGGGCGCGCATGCCCTGGCCGATCTCCGCGTTCTGCGGCGGCATGACCTCGCTCGGCTGCACCAGAGCGAAGCCCTGGCCGAGGAAGCTGAGCTCCCAGCCCTCACCGGTGTTGCCGCGCCTGCGGCGAATGCTCGACGAGTGCGTCTGCGCCTGCATCTGCACCCGCAGGCCCGACGACCAGGCGACGATCGCGTCGGCGTCGGCATTGACGTACTTGTCCGGGGTGACCTGCATCATCAGCGGCTGGCCCGAGGTCATCAGCGCGACCTTGCCCCGGCCGGAGATGTTGAGCTGGTACTTCCCGGAGCCGGAGATGCCGTACTGACTGTCGACCGCGATGACCTCGGTGTGCAGCGTCGAGTCGAGCGCCAGGACATACGCGCTGTCGACGGTCATGCCCTCCTGGTCGACGTCGACGACATGGATGTACTGCGCGAGGTTGGCGAGGTACACGGTGCCCTGCCCGGAGCAGCGCATCAGGTCCAGGCCCTCGCCGGTGTTGGCGCGGGCACGGCGCTGCTGGCTGCTCTTGTACTCACCGTCGAAGTCCATCAGCCCCTGGTAGGCGACCATCGCACCCTTGCGGGCGAGTACGTCGTCCTGTCCGGTGAGCGCGACCCGCAGCAGTTGCGGGTTCTGTACGACGTAGCGGTCCTGGGACTGCTGTTCCGCGTAGTTGAAAAGTGGGCTCTGCATGATGTGTTCGCTCCCCCTCAGCCCCGGACCCGCAGGCGGTCGGTGCTGTCCTCGCTCGGCTGTACGACGACGATGCCCTGGCCCGAGAAGGCCATCTGGTACGCCTCGCCGCTGCCCCGCCCGACGAGGGAGGAGGCCTTGAAACTGCGCTTGCCCTTCACCTTGAGGTTCGGGGACCAGGCGACCAGGGCGTCCGGGTCGACGTACGTCTCGTCCTCGCCACGGCCGCAGTCGACGACGATCGGCGTGCCGCGGGAGGTCAGGGCGACCCAGCCGGTGCCGGCGATCTCCACGTTCCACAGTCCCTGGCCGGCGAACTTGGCCAGGCCCTTGACCCGCTCGACGCCCCACTGGAGGTGGGCGTCGAAGGCCAGCAGATTGGTGCCGTTGACCGAGAGCGAGTCGTTATTGAGGTTGATGACGACCACATCGGCGCCGTAGTCGGCGAGATACAGCAGGCCGTCACCGGAGCACTTCATGATGGGCGCACCCTCGCCGCTCACCCACTGGGAGGCGGCCTGGCGGACACCGGGCGGGTTCGGCTCGTACTGGACGAAGCCCTCATAGGCGACCATCGAGCCGGTGCGTGCGTACAGGTCCTGGCCGGAGGCCATGGCGACCTTGAGCATCGAGCGGCCGTGGTTCTCCATACGGGCCGTGATGGGGGTCGGGGCGAAGCCCGCGAGTTGCTGGTTCATGTCTTCGGGCTCCCTCAGACCTCGTACGGCTGGACGACGATGAAGTTGCCGGGGGCGCCCCGGAACTGGAGGTTGATCGTCTCCCCGCTGTGCCCCGGGTACGCGTTGCGGCGCAGCCGGACCTGGCTGGAGAGGATGACCTGGGACGCGGACGACCAGGCGACGACGGCATTGCAGTCGGCGAAGGTGGTCGGCGTGACCGGCAGGACGACCGGAATGCCGTGCGTCTTCACGACGACCGTGCCGGTGCCCTGGAACTGCATGGTGAACAGCGCGCCGCCGGGAATCCCGTGACCCTCGATGCGGCGGACCTCGTGCTGCAGCGACTCGTCGAACGCGAGGACGTTCTCCGCGGAGACGCAGATGCCGTCGCCCTGGAGCTCGATCGAGTGCAGATGCGCGCCTTCCTCGGCGAGGAACACCTGACCGCGGCCGGAACAGCGCATGAGCTGCATCTCCTGGCCGGTGGCATTGCCGACGATGCGGCCGGCGAAGCCCGCGCTCTTGTAACCGAAGTCGACCTTGCCCTGGTACATCACCATGCTGCCCTGGCGGGCAAGGACGGGCGTGCCGCCCATGGTGAGGTCGACCCGCATGAGCTGCTGGTTCTGCGGGGTCCAGCGCTGGCCGGTCGGCGTCTCGCGGTACGGCTGGAGCGCGGCCTGCAGACCTGCGCCTGCCTGCGGGACTCCCTGGGGAACACCCTGCGGGGCGCCCGGAGGCATGCCCTGCGGCTGCCCGTACGGGGCCGGAGCCTGCTGGCCGTACGGTGCGGGCGCGCCGGGCGGCTGGCCCTGGCCCGGGAACTGACCCGGCACCTGTCCGGGCACCTGGCCGTACTGCGGCTGCTGAGGCGGCTGGCCGTACGGCGAGGGCTGGGCAGGCGGCGGCACGGTCCCGCCGGGCATCGGTGCCGCGACCGTGGGCGCGGCATGCATCTGCGGGTTGTGCGGTGCCGGTGCCTGCGCGGCCGGTGCGCCGAACGAGGGCGCGGGCTGCGGGGCCTGGGGCGGCTGAGGTGCCTGAGGAGCGGCCGGTGCGCCGAATGCCGGAGGCGCGGTGGCCTGGGCGGGCGGCGCGAACGAGGGCGCGCCCTGCTGAGGGGCGGCCGGCTGTTCCTCGGCGACCTCGCCGCCGAAGTTCTTCAGCAGCGCGTCGAGCCCGCCGTCGAAGCCCTGGCCGATGGCGGCGAAGCGCCAGACGTCCTTGAGGTAGAAGTCACCCAGCATCACCGCGCGCTCGGTGGTGAACTCCGAGCCGCTGAACGGGTACCGGACGACCTCTTCGCCGCCGGCGACGATGCGGATGTAGCCCGGGCCGATCTGCGACATCTGTCCCGCACCGTCGATGGTGGCGGTGAACGAGAGCTTGTGGATGTTCGCGGGGATGCGGTCGAGCGTGACGCGGAACGCCTCGGTGTCACCGGCCTGAGCGCCGAGGAGCTGGACGGATTCCTCGGGCGACTTCGGCTGGTTGAAGAAGATGAAGTACCGGTCGTCGGAAAGCTGCTCGTCGGCGTCCAGCCCGAAGCAGCTGATGTCGAAGGTCAGCCCAGGACCTGCGATCTGCACACCTACGTACAGATCCGTTCCCGGCGTGAGATCACTGATCTTGGCCTTGTGGCCGCGTTGGAATTCCCTGGCCATGCGTAACGACCGTCCCCCATCCCGAAGGTGAATGCGTCGCGTCAGGCTAACGGCTGAGTCCGACATTGAGCCAAGCCGGATGCATCCCGGGACACATTCGATACAGGACGTCCTTGCGGACGGGGGGTCACTCTCCGCCCGATGTGGGCAGGTAGGGCAGCCTGTCGGCGGCGACGACACCCTCGAGATAGCCCCGCGCCCGCTCGGTGCGCGGGTAGGCCTCGAGGAGTTGCCAGAAGCGCGGCCCATGACCGGGCACCAGGAGGTGCGCCAGCTCATGGACCAGGACATAGTCGACGACGTACTCGGGCATTCCCTGCAAACGGTGCGAGAGGCGGATGCTGCCTTCGGCCGGGGTGCAGGAGCCCCAGCGGGTGTTCTGATTCGTCACCCATCTCACGGATGTCGGTCTTGCACGTCCGTCGAAGTACAGCGCGGACAGCCGCTCGGCCCGCTCGCCCAGTTCGCTGTCCCCGAGGATTCGTTTGCTCTCCTGGGCGGCGAGCTTGTCCAGCATCACGCTCACCCAGCGCTGCTCCTCCGCCTCCGACATTCGGGCGGGGATCAGGACGATGGTCCGGTCGCCCTCCCGGTAGGCGGAGACCGTTCTGTTGCGGCGCGCGCTCCTGCGGACCTCGACCGCACTCGTCCCCGATCCGCGGGGCGGGCGGTCGGTCGCGCTGCGCTGTTGACTTTCCGCACTGTGCGGTGGTGTCTCCCCAGCGACGCGAGGGGAAGGGTCGACGGACACGCCCCGACGTTACCTTCTGGACGTGGGGGAAGTCCCGTCTCGGGAACGGTTCGATCGTGATCCACTCCATGGCTGCACCATTTGAACGACTAATACCCCAAGCCTGTGGATAACTTTTCACGCCTTTCGGCGCGACCGTGCATTCTGACAACGGATCAGCACGGAGGTACCGGTTCTACGGGGGAAGTGGAAATGCATCCGATGGTGAAGCCTGCCCTGCGGCGGGCGTGGCGGGAGCGGCAGACCGTGCAGTTCGGGGTGACGCCCGCGCATGCCGTGGCGCTCGGCCCGGTGGACACGGCGACCGGCGCGCTGCTCGAACTGCTCGACGGGACACGCGGCCTTCCGCTGCTGCGCGACGAAGCCCGGGCGATAGGGCTGCCGGACGGACAAATCGACGCCCTGGTGAAGCGATTGACCGCGGCGGGGCTGCTCGACGAGCCGACGGCGGGCGGACCGGCGGCCGGTGCGTTACGACAGCGGTCGGACGCTCTGGAGCGGCTGCGCCCCGATCTGGCATCACTCTCCGTGATCCACTCCGAACCGGGCGGCGGGATACGGCGCCTGGCGGGACGGCGGGCCATGCGCGTTCAGATCCGGGGCGCGGGCAGGGTGGGGGCGACGGTGGCGGCGCTGCTGTCCGCCGGAGGGATCGGGCGTGTCGATGTGCTGGACAGCGGAAGCACGGAGCCATGGGACGTGGCACCCGGCGGGCTGCCCGCCGAGGCGGTCGGCGAACGTCGGGACACGGCCGCCCGTCAACTGGTGCGGCGCGCCGCGCCGCTCCCACCGCCGCGATCCACAGGCACGTCGGGCGAGAGTCCCGGGGGCGCAGACGGACACGCCGAGCCCGGTCTGTCCCTGATTGTCATGTGTCCGCGGGACGGCCTGACCGCCTATGCACCGGATCCTGTCGGCGCTGCGGACTGGATCGCCACCGGCACACCCCATCTCTATGCGGGCGTGGTCGAGGCGACGGGGGTGGTCGGGCCGCTGGTGCTGCCCGGAGGCACCGCCTGTGCAGGATGCCTCGAGCTGAACCGCGCCGAGCGTGACCCCGGATGGAGGCGATTGCTGGCACAGTGGCGCTCGGGCGGTCGTCGACGCGCGGTGCCCGCCTGCGACATCACCCTGGCCACGGTGACCGCGTCGATGACGGCTGCCCATGCGCTGTCCTTCCTCGACGGTGAACTCCCGGCGAGCACAGGCATGCGATGGGAGATCTCGCTGCCCATGCTCGACTGGCGGTCGGAGAGGATCACGCCACATGTCGACTGTGCCTGCAGCGCGGGCGGGAAGAGTGAGAGGGAGCACACCTCGGAGTTCGGGCCGTCGCACGAGACAATGGCCGGGTGACCGCCGCATGCGGCACGGCCGTCGGGGAATTGGAGGGGCGCATGTCTGATCTTCCGCGGAAAGCGGTGACCCGGACCGCCAAGTTGGCCGCATTGCCGTTGGGGTTCGCCGGCCGTGCCACCTGGGGACTGGGAAAGCGCATCGGCGGCAAGTCCGCGGAGATCGTGGCTCGTGAGCTGCAACAGCGCACGGCAGAGCAGCTGTTCAAGGTGCTCGGCGAACTCAAGGGCGGTGCGATGAAGTTCGGGCAGGCCATGTCCGTCTTCGAATCGGCTCTCCCCGAGGACATCGCCGGGCCCTACCGTGCCGCGCTCACCAAGCTCCAGGACGCTGCGCCCCCGATGCCGACGCGCACGGTCCACTCGGTACTCGCCGAGCGGATGGGCGACGACTGGCGGGACTTCTTCCTGAACTTCGAGGACAAGCCGTCGGCCGCGGCCTCCATCGGCCAGGTGCATCGCGCGGTGTGGCACGACGGCCGCGAGGTCGCCGTCAAGGTCCAGTATCCGGGCGCGGGTGAAGCGCTGTTGTCGGATCTGACGCAGCTCAGCCGGTTCGCCCGGCTGCTGGGACCGCTCATTCCGGGCATGGACATCAAGCCGCTCATCACCGAGCTTCGTGACCGCGTGTCCGAGGAGCTGGACTACGAGCTGGAGGCACAGGCGCAGAGCGCCCACGCCGCGGAATTCGCGGACGACCCCGATGTGCTCGTCCCGGACGTGGTGCACCAGTCCGATCAGGTGCTGGTCACGGAGTGGATCGACGGGGTACCGCTGGCGGAGGTGATCAACGACGGCACGGAGGAGCAGCGGAACCGGGCCGGTCAGCTGTTGGCGCGCTTCCTGTTCTCCGGTCCCGCGCGCACGGGTCTGCTGCACGCCGACCCGCACCCGGGCAACTTCCGGCTGATCGCGGACGAGGACGGCGAGAGCTGGCGGCTCGGGGTGCTGGACTTCGGCACGGTGGACCGGCTGCCGGGCGGTCTGCCCCGGACCATCGGCGATTGTCTGCGGATGACGCTGGAGGGCGAGGCGGACGCGGTGTACGAGCTGCTCTGTGAGGAGGGCTTCGTCAAGGAGGAGATAGAGCTCGACCCGGACGCGGTGCTCGAGTACCTGCTGCCCATCATCGAGCCGGCGGAGGCGGACGGGTTCACCTTCACCCGGAGCTGGATGCGCACCCAGGCCGCCCGTATCGCGGACATCCGCTCCCCCGCGCATCAGCTGGGCAAGCAGCTCAATCTGCCGCCCTCGTATCTGTTGATACACCGGGTGACCCTCAGCACGATCGGTGTGCTGTGCCAGCTGAACGCGACCGTGCGGCTGCGGGACGAACTGGAGTCATGGCTGCCGGGGTTCGCCTCGGCGGTCGACGATGACGACACGGCCCTCGAGGCACGGGCCTGAGCCGCCGCCGTACCCGCACCGAGCGGTCACCGGGCAGCCGGCCTGGCCGGTTCGCCGGCCGTCCAGGCCGGTTCGTCACCGGTGCGGGCCGGTGAACGGCGGCCGGTTCACCACCACTCGGAGTCGAGCCTGCCCTCGATCGACCTGATGTTCTCGCGTGCGCAGTCGTCGCAGTAGTAGTGACGGATGCCGTTCTCCACGGAGCAGGTCCAGGTGAGCGGTGTCCCCTCGGCGACCTTGCCGCAGTGGGAACACACGATGCTCTCGGCACCCGGCTCGGCTGGGTGAGGAGTCTGCTGGTCCACCACGTGACGATATATCTCCGCGCCACCGGCGGCAGGGACAAACGCACAGCGGGGGCCGGCCCATTCGGACCGGCCCCCGCAGGGTCAGCTGCTTGTCACTGCATGACGGCCATGGCGAGCGCGCGGCGGGCTCGCATCGAGACGCGCTCGGCGCGGCGCTGCATCCGCCGGGCGGCGATCAGGCGCACGGCCTGACGTTCCGACTCGGCCTCACGCAGGCGTTCGTGCATATGCGCACGAGCCATGGCTTCTGGGATGAGTTGCATCTCTCGGGTCCTGTTCTGACGCGAGGCGTTCGCGCCGGTGGTGGTGACGTCTGGGGTGGCGGAGCCGGACGGCTCGCTCATGGAAGGGGTCATCGGGGCCAGCTTCTTGGGATCGTGCGTGAGGGGGCGGTCGATGGTTCCGGTGGCGTTCATGCCGAGACCGGGTTCTTGCGCGGGCGACCACGCGGCCGCTTGCGGGCGACGACCACGCCCTGGACGAAGAGCTCTCCACCCCAGACACCCCACGGCTCACGCCGCTCCTTGGCGCCTGCAAGGCAGGCCTCCATCAGCGGGCAGGTGCGGCAGAGGGACTTGGCGTACTCGACGTCCGCCGGCGACTCGGCGAAGAAGACCTCCGGGTCGTAGGCACGGCACGGGACGGGTACGCCGAGGTTCTCGATGGCGTCGTCGAGCGCGGTGAGCGCAGTGAGCGGAGTCAAGGTGGAGTCCTCCGTGAGGGCGGGCGGGGAGATCGTCTCGGAAGGCGGTACGGACGGGGCGTGCGCTTCGAGTTGCACGGTTGTCGTTCCTCGTCTGGTCGGTCCGGCCTGTTGGCCGGTGGTGGTCCCCCGGTGGTTCCGGGGGGCTGGTACCGGGTCTTGCTTGTCCCGAGGCCCCTTCGTTCCGTCCTCCCCGTTCGGGGCAAACAGAAGGGCCGCGGATCCCGGGTGGGGTTCCGCGGCCCTGAAGGCGCCGGCCTGATGCTGGATCAGGCTGGATCACTCCAGGGTTCGAGCCCACGGAAGGCCCACATCGTGTGGTGCTGCGTCTGCTTCTTCGTTTCGGCACCGGCTGCCGCAAAGGCATAGGCCTGAGCCTCTGCCGCTGCTACTCCTGCTGCCAGTGCCTTGGTCGGTCGCTCATTGCGGCTCCGGACAGGCAGTCCGCCCAGACCGAGACCGCCCAGAGCGATCACCGGAAGGTCGGCGGAGAAGCCGGACACACCAGTGGCCTTGAACGACGCGGAGAAGCCGAGCGAGCAGGCGGAGACGACCGAGCGATCGGTCATTTTGTCGGTGCTGATGAAGCTGGTCTCGATGCTGATCACTGGGCTCGCCTCCTCTCGGCGTCTAGGGGGACCGGCCGGGGCCGATCACGCGTATTCGGATAAGTACAGCACGAGGACAGGGCTTCAGAGAAGTCGCTGTTCCCGTGGTTAAGAACCTATGGGGCTGGCCCGGGCGGGCGCAAACTATTTTTTCGACGAGTTTGTATCAGCCATCGTCGTCGTCCCCTGCGACCTCCTGGCCTGCGCAGATGGCGAGGACATCGGTTCCGAAGCGCTCCAGCTTGCGCGCGCCCACGCCGGAGATGCCGGCCAGCTCTCCCTCTTCCCCCGGCACGGCCTCGGCGATCGCCATCAGTGTCTTGTCGGTGAAGACGCAGTACGCGGGCTGGCCCAGCTGCTTCGCCTGGTCCGAGCGCCAGTCGCGCAGCCGCTCGTACAGGGCCTCGTCCATGTCGGAGGGGCAGTCCTCGCAGCGCATGAGCTTCATCTCGCCGGCGTCGGTGAGCGTCTTGCCGCACACCCGGCACAGCACAGGGCCACGCCGCTTGCGCCGGCCGCCCGCACCGCGCTCGACCCCGCCCGCTCCGCCCACGCTGCGGGCGCCGGGAGCGGCCGAGCCCGGACGCAGACCGTTCAGGAAGCGGGTCGGACGGCGGGAGGCCCTGCCCCCCGGCGAGCGGGACAGTGCCCAGGACAGGGACAGATGAAGCCGGGCACGGGTGACGCCGACATAGAGCAGCCGCCGCTCCTCCTCGACCTGCTCATCGGTCTTGGCGTAGGTGATCGGCATCATGCCCTCGGTGAGGCCGACCAGGAACACGGCGTCCCACTCCAGGCCCTTCGCCGAGTGCAGCGAGGCGAGGGTGACGCCCTGGACCGTGGGGGCGTGCTGGGCGGCCGCCCGCTCGTCCAGCTCGGCCACCAGATCGGAGAGGGTGGCCTCCGGCCTGACCCGCACGAAGTCCTCGGCGAGGCGCACGAGCGCGGCCAGGGACTCCCAGCGGTCCCGGACCGCTCCGGAGCCGGCGGGCGGCTCCGTGGTCCAGCCCTTGGTCGACAGCACCGCCCGGACCTGGGAGGGGAGGTTTCCCGCGTCGTCCAGCAGGGAGTCGTTGCCCCCGGCGCGAGCCGCGCCGCGCAGGGCGACACCCGCCTCCCGCACCTCCTGCCGCTCGAAGAACCGCTCGGCGCCACGCAGCTGATAGGGGACGCCCGCATCGGCGAGCGCCTGCTCATAGACCTCGGACTGGGCGTTGACCCGGTACAGGACGGCGATCTCACCGGCCGGGGTGCCCGCGGCGATCAGATCGCGGATCCGGCGGGCGGTGCCCTCGGCCTCGGCCGGCTCGTCCGCGTACTCCACGTACGCCGGGTCGGGTCCGGCGTCGCGCTGGGAGATCAGCTCCAGCCGGTGCTCGGCGGCGCGGCCGCGGGCCTGGCTCAGCAGGCCGTTGGCGAGGTGCACGACCTGCGGAGTCGAGCGGTAGTCGCGGACCAGCTTGACCATGGTCGCGCCGGGGTGACGGGTGCGGAAGTTCAGCAGATGGTCGGGGGTGGCACCGGTGAAGGAGTAGATCGTCTGGCTGGCGTCGCCGACGACGCAGAGACTGTCCCGGTCGCCGAGCCAGAGATCCAGCAGCCGCTGCTGGAGCGGGCTGACGTCCTGGTACTCGTCGACGACGAAGTGCTGGTACTGGCGGCGGATCTGGTCGGCGATGTCGTGACGGTCCTGGAGGATGCCGACCGTGAGCAGCAGGACGTCCTCGAAGTCCATGGCGGAGCGGTCCCGCTTGAGCTGCTCGTACATGCCGTAGACCTGGCTGATTTCCGCCGGGTCGCGGGGGGCGTCGCGCACGGACTTGGTGACCGCGGCCGGGTAGTCGGCGGGCACGGTCTGGGTGATCTTCGCCCACTCGATCTCGCTCGTCACATCGCGCAGCTCATTGCGGTCCAGCCGGATCCGGCAACGGGCGGCCGCCTCCGCGACCAGCTGGATCTTGCGGTCGAGCAGCCGGGGCATGTCGCCGCCGACGGCTTTCGGCCAGAAGAACTGGAGCTGGCGCAGCGCGGCGGAGTGGAAGGTGCGCGCCTGGACGCCGCCGGCGCCGAGCTGCCGGAGCCGGCCGCGCATCTCGCCCGCGGCACGGTTGGTGAACGTGACGGCCAGCACACTCGCGGGTGGGAGTATCCCGGCGCGGACGCCGTACGCGATGCGGTGGGTGATCGCGCGTGTCTTGCCCGTGCCGGCACCTGCCAGCACGCACACCGGACCGTGCAGGGCGGTCGCCACTTCGCGCTGCTCGGGGTCGAGCCCGTCGAGCACCGCGTCCGCCGACTCGGGAACCTGCGGGAAAAGAGAGGAGTGCGTTGCTGCTGTCACCCCGCCATGCTGCCAGGTTCCACGGAGACGGATGCGGCGGTTGTCCACAGGCACGGGACGCAGTCGTACGAATACGGGAATGGCGGCCCGGTCACGTACGTTCTATGCGGTGCATCCACCCATCGAAGGCGTGGGACGCACCCAGCGAGCCAGAGGAGCCGAGACAGCATGCAGGGCACTGTGACGATGTACAGCACCACGTGGTGCGGATACTGCCGTCGGCTGAAGAGCCAGATGGACCGCGAGGGCATCGCGTACACCGAGATCAACATCGAGCAGGACCCGGACTCCGCGGCTTTCGTCGAGAAGGCGAACGGCGGCAACCAGACAGTGCCGACCGTGCTGATCGTTCCCCCTGCCGGTGGCCAGGACATCGTCATGACGAACCCGAGCCTTGCCCAGGTGAAGCAGGCCCTCGCCGTCTGACCTCCCCGCACACCACGCACACGCCCCCGCCCGGTTCTCCGGGCGGGGGCGCGGTCGTCTCCGGCGGCGTCGCAGGTCAGCGGGGGTGGAGCCTCAGCGGACGTCGCCCGGCTTGGGGAGCGGCTTGCCGTACCAGAGCTCGATCAGGCGGGACGCGATCGAGATCCCGTACGGCGGCAGGACCTCACCCGACTCGAAGGCGGCGCGCAGGTCCTCCCGCGAGAACCAGCGCGCCTCGTGGATCTCCTCGCCGTCCACATTGATCTCGGAGGACCCCGCGGGGTCGATCCGCGCCATGAAGCCGAGCATCAGGCTGGACGGGAACGGCCAGGGCTGGCTGGCGATGTACTCGACCTCGCCCACCGTCACGCCCGCCTCCTCGAAGACCTCGCGGCGCACGGACTGCTCGATCGACTCGCCCGGCTCGACGAAGCCCGCGAGCGTCGAGAAGCGGCCCTCCGGCCAGTGCACCTGCCGGCCGAGCAGCGCGCGGTCCTCCTCGTCCGTGACGAGCATGATCACGGCGGGGTCGGTCCGCGGGTAGTGCTCGGCGCCGCACGCCTGGCAGCGGCGGATGTGGCCCGCGGCCGCGATGACGGTGCGCTCGCCGCAGCGGGAGCAGAAGCGGTGCAGCCGCTGCCAGTTCTCCAGGGCAACGGCGTGGACCATCAGGCCGGCGTCGCGCGGCGAGAGCAGCAGTCCCGCCTCGCGGATCCCGGCGGGGCGCGCCGACTGGTCCATGCGGCCCGGCAGGGCGTCCTTCTGGAGCGCGAAGTAGCGCACCCCGTCCTCGTCCGTGCCCAGGAAGTAGCGGTGTGTCTCGGTGACCGGGGCCTCGAACGCCTGGGTCGTCACCAGTTCGGTGCGTCCGTCAGGAGTGTCGTCGATCAGGACCTGCCCGCCGGAGACCACGAAGACACGGGTCGTCGGGTGGCTCCACGCCGCCGCCAGCCAGGCCTCGTCCAGTCGGTGGTGTGCCTCGCGGTCGATGCCGCTCGGCGCGGTGAGACCGATCGGACGGTCCCCCGCGGCGGCGAAACTGTGGGTGCTCACGGTACTTCCAACTCCCCCGGGTGGATTGGTTGTCAGGTCAGCGGAGGGCGGCGGCGAGGTCGCCCCACAGATGGGCGGTCGTCTCCACGCCTTTGAGGAGCAGGTCCAGTTCGACCTTCTCGTTGGGCGCGTGCCAGCCGTCGGACGGTACGGAGATGCCCAGGAAGAGCACGGGCGCGGCCAGTACGTCCTGGAGGTCGGCGGCGGGACCCGAGCCGCCCTCGCGGGTGAAGCGGATCTTCTGTCCGTCGAAGGCGCGGCTCATGGCCCGGACGAGCGACTGCAGAGCGGGGTGGTCGAGCGGGGTGAGGCAGGGGCGGGTCGAGGCGCCGAAGGTGAGGGCGTAGCGGATACCCCGGGGCACCTGGGCCGCGACCCACTCGCTCACCGCCAGTTCGATCTTGTCCGGGTCCTGCCCCGCGACCAGCCGGAACGTGAGCTTCACCTGGGCGGACGCCGGGATGATCGTCTTGCCGCCGGGGCCCTGGTATCCGCCGCCGATGCCGTTCAGCTCCGCGGTGGGGCGGGCCCAGATGCGCTCCAGCGTGGAGAAGCCGGCCTCGCCGAGCGTGCCGTGCGACTTGGCGGTGCGCAGCCATTCCGTCTCGTCGAAGGGCAACTCGGCGAAGAGCGCTCGCTCGGCGTCGGTCAGCGGCGTGATGTCGTCGTAGAAGCCGGGGACGGTGACCCGTTCGTCGGCGTCGTGCAGCGCGGCCACCAGGCGGGCGGCGACGGTGGCCGGGTTGGGGACCGCGCCACCGAACGAACCGGAGTGGATGTCCTGGTCGGGCCCGTGGAACTCGATCTCGCAGTCCGCGAGGCCGCGCATGCCGGTGCACACGGTGGGGGTGGTCTCGGACCACATACCGGTGTCCGAGACGATCACGGCGTCGGCGGCGAGACGGTGAGCGTTGGCCTCGACGAGGGCGCGGAAGTTCGGGGAGCCGGACTCCTCCTCGCCCTCGATCAGCAGCTTCAGGTTGACGGCCGGGGCGGTGCGGCCGGTGGCGGCGAGGTGGGCCCGTACGCCCAGGGTGTGGAAGAAGACCTGACCCTTGTCGTCGGCCGCGCCGCGGGCGTGGAGCCGGCCGTCGACGGTCTGCGGCTCGAAGGGGTCGGTGTCCCAGCCGTCCTCACGGGCGGCGGGCTGCACGTCGTGGTGGCCGTAGACCAGCACGGTCGGCGCGTCCGGGTCGCCGGCGGGCCACTCGGCGAACACCGCGGGGGCACCCGGCGTCGGCCAGACCTCGGCGACCGGGAAGCCGGTCTCCGTCAGCTTGGCGGCGAGCCAGTCGGCGCTGCGTCGTACGTCCGCGGCACGGTCGGGCTGCGCGGAGACGGAAGGGATGCGCAGCCAGTCCGCGAGATCGTCGAGGAAGGCGGCGCGGTGCTGCTCGATGTACGTACGGACGACGCTGTCCGGGGTGTCGCTCATGGTCTTGAGCCTAACGGGCCTCGACAGCTGTCCCGTCTGCCGTCTCGCCCAGCAGGATGCGCTCCAGGGCGGCGCGGTCGGGAAGCGTCCCGGGGCGTACGACCTCTCCGGTGCGGACGAAGACGAACGCGGCGTCGACGGCCTCCAGGGGGAGGTCGTGCTGCTCGGCCCAGGCGAGGCGGTAGATCGCGAGCTGGAGGGGATCGGCGGTGACGGCGCGGCTGGTCTTCCAGTCGACGATCTCGTACACCGGGCCGGTGTCGGACGCCGCGGGGCGGTAGACGGCATCGATACGGCCGCGGATCACGCGGCCCGCCAGCGTGATCTGGAATGGGGCCTCCACGCGGTGCGGGGTGCGACGGGCGTACGGAGTGCGCTCGAAGGCGTCCTTGAGGGCTTCGAGATCGCGCTCGTCCGCGATCTCCGGGGTTTCGATGTCGTCGTCGGACAGCTCGTCGGGGCCGAGCATCGGCAGCGGCAGCTCCTCGAACCGGGACTCCACCCAGGCGTGGAACCGGATGCCCCGGCGGGCGGCGGGCTGCGGGGGCCGGGGCATGGGCCGGGCCAGCTCCTGGGCGAAGCCGCCGGGATCGGCCGCGAGGCGCATCAGCTGGGAGGCGGTGAGGGAGGAGGGCACGGGGACATCGCGTACGGAGGACCGGCTGCGGCGGAGCTCCCCGGCGAGGGCGTCGAGATCGCGGTCCCAGGAGGCGATGGTGCGGGCGTCCTCGGGGGTGGGGCGGGTCGCCTGGTGCGGCACGGAGGGGGCCGGAGGCGCGAGGGTCTCCTCCTCGTCGTCCCAGGACGGTTCCTCGTCGTCCCAGTGGGCCCACTCGTCGTCCACCGGGGGCTCGGGGTCCGGGTCCTCCTGCGGGGCGTCGAGGTAGGTCAGTACGGTGTCCGCCGCGGCCCGGCGGCGGGCCAGGGACGTCGGGTCCAGCGGCAGCGGCCAGGCCCTGTCCGGGCCGGACTCCGCCAGGCACGGGTTCTCCGCGTCCTCGGCCGGCTCGTCCGCCCAGGCCTCGATCTCGCCGAAGCCGGCCGCGCTGTGGTCGTACAGGGCCTGGAGGAACGCCGACGGGCCGCGGGGACGCTTCTGTGTCGGCCCCCACCAGTGGCCCGAGCCCAGCAGCAGGGAGCGCGGGCGGGTGAAGGTGACGTACCCCAGGCGCAGTTCCTCCGTGTGCTGGTGGTCCTTCATGGCGTCCTTGAAGGCCTTGAGGCCCTGGGCGTCCCAGCCCGGGACGTCGGGAAGGGTGGCCGCGTCGCCGCGCAGGCCGTGCGGCAGGACCTTGGACTGGGACGTCCACGCCTCGCGGGCGCGGTCGTTCGGGAAGTGCTTGGCGACCAGCCCCGGTACGGCGACGACGTCCCACTCCAGGCCCTTGGACTTGTGGGCGGTGAGCACCTTGACCGTGTTCTCGCCGCCGGGCAGCGCGTTGTCCAGGCCCTTTTCGTACTGGGCGGCCGTCCGCAGGAAGGCGAGGAACGCCAGCAGCGAGGCCTCTCCGTCCAGGGCGGCGAAACTCGCCGCTGTGTCCAGGAAGTTGGCGAGCGTCTCGCGGCGGCGGGCGGCCAGGGCGTGCGGGGACGCGGACAGTTCGACCTCGAGGCCGGTCGTGCCCAGTACCCGGTGCAGGACGTCCATCAGCGGGTCGGCCAGCGAGCGGCGCAGATCGCGCAGTTCGGCGGCGAGGCGGGCGAACCGGACGCGGGCTTCCGCGGAGAAGGGCAGCTCGTCGTCGCCGTCGGGCGATTCGAGGAAGGTGTCCAGCGCGTCGGCCAGCGAGATCACCTCCGCCGGGTCGGTGCCCTCCACCGCTGCTGCCAGCCGCTCGTCCGGGTCCGTCCCGTCGGCCGGGACGCGGTGGACGAGCATCCGGGCGCGACGGCCCAGGAGCGCCAGGTCGCGCGGTCCGATCCGCCACCGGGGGCCGGTGAGCAGCCGGACGAGTGAGGAGTTGGCACCGGGGTCCTGGAGGACCTCGCAGACCGCGACCAGGTCGGCGATCTCCGGCAGATGCAGCAGCCCGGACAGTCCGACGACCTCGACCGGCACGTCCCGCGCGACCAACGCCCCCTGGATCTCCGGGAAGTCGGTCGCCGTACGGCACAGGACGGCGATCTCGCCCGGCTCCTTGCCTGTACGCACCAGATGCGCGATCGAGTCGGCCAGCCACTCGATCTCCTGCGCATGCGTCTCCAGCAGGGCGCAGCGCACGATGCCGTCGCGCTCGGCGCCGGGGGCGGCCCGCAGCGCCTCCACACCTTCGTGCATGGCACGGAGGGGGGTCGCCAGATCGTTGGCGAGACGGAGCAGCCGGCCGCCGCTGCGGCGGTTCTCACTGAGCGAGAACCGGGTGGCGGGGCTGCCGTCGCCGTACGGGAAGTGGACGGGGAAGTCGTCGAGATTGGCCACGGAGGCGCCGCGCCAGCCGTAGATGGCCTGGCAGGGGTCGCCGACGGCGGTCACGGCATGGCCGGTGCCCTGGCCGAACAGCCCGGACAGCAGCAACCGTTGGGCCACCGATGTGTCCTGGTACTCGTCGAGCAGGACCACCCGGAACTCGTCGCGCAGGATCGTCCCGACCTCGGGCCGGGTGAGCGCGAGCTGCGCGGACAGCGCGATCTGGTCGCCGAAGTCGAGGAGCTCGCGGGCACGCTTGGCCTCGCGGTAGCGGACGGTCAGCTCGAGCAGTTCCCGTCGGGCGGCCGCCGCTTCGGGCACCTTGCGCAGCTCGGCGTTGCTGAGCTTGACGCTGTCCAGGGTGCGCAGCAGTTCGGAGTCGTACGCGGCGAGTTGCTCGGGACGTACGAGATGTTCGGCGAGCTCCGCGTCGAGCGCCAGCAGATCGCTGACAAGGGAGGGGAAGGACCGGGTCAGCGAGGGATACGGCCCCGGCGCCTCGCGGAGCACGCGCGCGGCGAGCTGGTAGCGGGTGGCGTCGGCGAGCAGGCGCGCGGTGGGCTCCAGCCCTATGCGCAGCCCGTGGTCGGCGAGAAGCTGCCCGGCGAACGCGTGGTACGTGGAGATGCGCGGCTCGCCCGGCGGGTTGTCCGGGTCGATGACATCGGGATCGGTCACCCCCGCGCGAACGAGAGCGGTCCGCACCCGCTCGGCGAGCTCCCCCGCCGCCTTGTTGGTGAACGTGAGCCCCAGGACCTGTTCGGGCGCGACCTGCCCGGTCCCGACGAGCCACACCACGCGCGCGGCCATCACCGTCGTCTTCCCCGACCCGGCCCCGGCCACAACGACCTGCGGCGCAGGCGGCGCGGTGATGCAGGCCGTCTGCTCCGGGGTGAAGGGGATGCCGAGGAGCTCTCTGAGCTCCTCGGGGTCGGTGAGGGGAGCGGTCACCCGAGGAAGGCTAACGGCGCCCACTGACAGTCCTGACCGCACCGGTGGCGGGCGCCGCCGCACAAACCGGCATACGGCACGAACCCGTCATTCGACTATGTGGCGGCCCTCCGGCTGCGCGCTGCAGGAGGCGCGGAAGGTGCAGTGGGTGCAGTGCTGGCCCGTGGAGGGGGTGAAGCGTTCGTCCAGGACGCGGCCCGCTGCCGTGGCCAGCATGTCGCCGACCCACTCCCCCGCGAGCGGCTCCTGTGCCTGGATCTTGGGGAGGGTGTCGCCGCCCTCCTTCTTCGGTGCCGGCTGGCGGAGCTGGACGAGTTCGGCGCCGCCGGGGGGCGGGCGTTGGCCGTCGAAGGCGTCGTCGAGCGCGCCCTCGCGTACGGCGAGCTGGTAGACGGCGAGTTGGGGGTGGCGGGTCACCTCGTCCTTCGTGGGGGTCTGCTTGCCCGTCTTGAAGTCGACGACGTACGCGCGGCCTTCGGCGTCCTGCTCCACCCGGTCCATCGAGCCGCGGATGCGCACCTCGTACTCCCCTGCCTCCAGGGTCACGTCGAAGTCGTGCTCCGTGGCGGTCGGGGTGCGGCCGCCACGGTCCATCACATGCCAGCGCAGGAAGCGTTCGAGCGCCACGCGCGCGTGCTGCTTCTCCTGCTGGGACTTCCAGGGCGCGTCGAAGACGAGCGCGTCCCAGACCGAGTCTAGTCGTTCCATCAGCACGGCGAGGTCCGCCGGCGTCCGGCCGGACGCCACCTCGTCGGCGAGCACATGGACGACGTTGCCGAAGCCCTGGGCGGCGGTCGCGGGCGCGTCCGCCTTCACCTCACGGCCCAGGAACCACTGGAGCGCGCAGGTGTTGGCGAGCTGGTCCAGAGCGCTGCCGGAGAGGGTGACGGGCTGGTCGCGGTCGCGCAGCGGAATGTGGCTGTGCGTCGGGTCGTACAGGCCCCACCAGCGGTAGGGGTGCGCGGCGGGCACGAGCGGCTGGCCCTCGTCGTCCGAGAGCGCCGCGAGGCGCGCGAGCCGGCGGGCGGCCGCGTCGCGCAGCACGGGGGACGCGTCGGGGTCGACCGTGGTGGCGCGGAGTTCGGCGACGAGGGCGGCGACGGCCAGCGGACGGCGGGGGCGGCCCGTGATGTCCTTCGGTTCCGCGCCGAGCTCGGTGAGGAAACGGGACGGCTGGTCACCGTCGTCCGCCGGTGCCTTGACCGCGGTGACGATCAGCCGTTCGCGGGCGCGTGTGGCCGCGACGTAGAAGAGCCGGCGCTCCTCGGAGAGCAGGGCGCCGGGCGTCAGAGGTTCGGCGAGGCCGTCCCGGCCGATGCGGTCCGCCTCCAGGAGGGAGCCGCGGCGGCGGAGGTCGGGCCACAGGCCTTCCTGGACCCCGGCGACGACGACGAGGCTCCACTCGAGGCCCTTGGAACGGTGGGCGGTCATCAGGCGTACCGCGTCGGGACGGACCACCCTCTTCGAGAGCGTGTCGGCGACCACGTCCTGGGCCTCGATCTCCTCGATGAAGTTGAGGGCGCCGCGCCCACCGGTCCGCTCCTCCGCGCGGGCAGCGGTGTCGAAGAGCGCGCACACGGCGTCGAGGTCGCGGTCGGCGTTGCGGCCGGCCGCTCCACCCCGGAGCGCAGCGCGTTCGAGGCGCTGGGGCCAGGAGGTGCCGTCCCACAGCTCCCACAGGGCCTCCTCGGCGGTCCCGCCGCCTTCGAGGGTCTCCCGCGCCTTGCGCAGCAGCCCGCCGAGCCGCTGCGCACCGCGCGCGTACGACGGCTCGTGCGCCACGAGCCGCTCGGGCTCGGCGAGCGCGCGGGCGATCAGCAGGTCGGAGGGCGGCGGCACCTTGTTCCCGGCGGCCCGCTCCTCGTCCCTCAGTGCCCGCCCGAGCCGGCGCAGGTCGGCGGCGTCCATGCCGCCGAGAGCCGATGTGAGCAGGAAGAGGGCGGTCTCGATGTCGAGCCACGAGGCGGGCGCGGCGGGCGCACGCTCCTGCGAACCGGCGGAATCCGGGCCGGCAGCGTCCGCGGGCGCGGGGTCCTGCCGCCGCTCGGCGTCCCCCGCACTGCCCGGGTCGGCCACGTCGTCCGCACCGTCCAGGGCACCAGGACCCGCAGGCGCAGGGTCCCGCCGCCCCTCGGCGTCCGCCGCACTGCCCTGGTCGGCCAGGTCATCCGCACGGTCCGCGGCGTCCGGGTCCGCATGGGTCGCGGACGGGTCCGCAAGGTCGCCTTCGGCGGCGGGCCCGGCGTGGTCCCGGTCCCGACCCGCCGACGCTCTCGCCACCGCCCGGAGCGCCGTCAGCAGCGGGGCCACCGCCGGTTCGTGGCGCAGGGGGACGTCCGCGCCGTCGACCTCCAGGGGCACACCGGCCGACGTCAGCGCACGGCGGATCGAGGGGATCGTGCGGTCGCCCGCGCGGACCAGGACCGCCATGGCGTGCCAGGGGACGCCGTCCTCCAGGTGGGCACGGCGCAGGATGTCCGCGATGTTGTCCAGTTCCGTGGAGGCCGTCGGGAAGGTGTACGCCTCGACCTGGCCGCCCTCCCGGACCGCGGTCAGTTCGCGGTGGGCCCGGACCTTGTCCGACGGCAGGCGCGTCAGCGCCATCCGGCGGGTGAGCAGGCGGGTGGCGTCCAGCAGGGCGGCGCCGCTGCGGCGGGAGGTGGTCAGGACCGCCACGTCCGACGGGGTGCCGTCCGCGTGCCGGAAGGTGTCGGGGAAGTCGAGGATGCCGTTGATGTCCGCCCCGCGGAACGCGTAGATCGACTGGTCCGGGTCGCCGAAGGCGACCAGCGTCCGCCCCCCGCCCGCCAGGGCCTGGAGCAGCCGCACCTGGGACGGGTCGGTGTCCTGGTACTCGTCGACGAACACCGCGTCGTAGGGGAAGTCGTACGGCGACGCGTTGCGTTCCGCGAGGAGCACCGCGCGGTGCACCAACTCCGCGTAGTCGAGGACCCCCTGCATATCGAGGACGTCCAGGTACTCCGCGAGGAAGGACGCCGCAGCCCGCCAGTCCGGCCGGCCGGTGCGCGCGGCGAAGCGGGCCAGGGAGTCCGGGCCGAGACCCAGTTCGCGGCTGCGGGCGAGCACCGCCCGTACCTCGTCGGCGAACCCGCGCGTCGTCAGACAGGCCCGCAGATCGTCCGGCCAGTGGTTGCGCGCGAGCCCTTCCGCCTCGAGGTCGATCTGACCGGCGAGCAGTTCGCGTACGGCCAGATCCTGTTCGGGTCCCGACAGCAGGCGCAGTGGCTCGGAGAACAGGTCGGCGTCCTGGTGGGCGCGGACCAGGGCGTAACAGAAGGAGTGGAACGTCGTCGCCTGCGGGGCCTGCGCACCGGGGAGCCTGAGCGCCATCCGGTCCCTCAGCTCCACCGCGGCCTTGCGGCTGAAGGTGAGCACCAGGATGCGTTCCGGATCGGCGCCCTTCGCGACGCGCGCGGCGACCGCCTCCACCAGCGTCGTGGACTTCCCGGTGCCCGGACCAGCCAGAACGAGCAACGGACCGTGATCGTGGTCAACCACGGAGCGCTGTGCTGCGTCCAGCAGAGGGGGATCCGCAACACCCGGCGGAGTACGCACCAGTCGGTACACGTCCGGGGTCCGCCCTCTGCGCCCCTGCGGGCGTGGGGGGACCCCCTGCCGTACCTGCTGCGGGTACGGCGTACGCCCGTTGGTGGAGGAGGAGCTCACGTGGTTCGCCGGTCCTGGTGGGTGTGCTGGTGCTGAGGGAGCGGTTCGTGCCGCGTGCCGCCGACGCTACGCCAGTGCGCGGCCGTGACGCAGTGGGTCGGCGGCATGCCCGGGAGACGCCGGGGACGGCGTGTACTCCCCGTGGGCCACGTACTCCGTACGGTCGTCGGACAGCCCGTGCGACGGCCGGAAGGCGGAGACTTTCATATGTGAGCGCCGTCGCCCGCACTGCCGCCGTCCCACCGCGCGCGCCTCATGTCGAGGCGCGGCACATGCCCCTCGGCGCTGCGTGGGGCTTCGCGGAGCGGTGTGCCCTCGGTCCGGTACTGCGTGAGCGCACGCAGTTCGTGGCCGGGCAGCAGCGTGCCGTCGGAGCGCACCACACGCCACCAGGGGACGGCACCGCCGTACAGCGACATCACCCGGCCCACCTGGCGCGG
This sequence comes from uncultured Actinomycetota bacterium, assembly GCA_963836215.1. GTDB lineage: Bacteria > Actinomycetota > Actinomycetes > Streptomycetales > Streptomycetaceae > Streptomyces. The sequence goes on along the minus strand of CAWIIU010000002.1, from coordinate 9,470 downwards.
ACCTCCCTCGCCCAGCCATTCGGCGACATCGCCGTACGTCATGACCCGCCCCGGCGGGATCTGCTCGGCGACCTCCAGGACCCGCTCCGCGTACTCCGGCAGCTCTTCCATCCGGCCCATCCTGCCGCACCCCACCGACAACACCGGCCGCTCCCGACTGCGGGCACCTGGGGCCCAGAACGGGTTTCCGGTGCCAAAAGGCCGCATCCTGGGCACCTCGCGTCCCCGCGCTGCCCCCTGATGCCCCCCTGTGTCGCGCGGTCGTGCCACCATCGTGCGGGCGGTGACTGGTGATACGAGATCAAGAAGAGACCGAGACGACCGAGGAGCAGGGCGTGCAGCCTGGTGGGGCAGCGAGCACCCCTGAGGCCGAGGCGTACCCGGACGCGCCCGTTCCGCCCGCGGACGGCGACCGCCGGAGCACCGGCAAGCGGGCCACCGCGAAGACACCGGCCCCGGACGAGGACGAGGACGAGACACAGGTCTCCGACCCGAAGACGTCCCTGACGAAGCAGCCCCGCACCCCCGAGGACGCGGTCGCCGACGTCGCCAGCATCGACCGCGTATCCGGCGACGAGCCGCTGCTCGCCGCCCGCGTCCACCGCCCCTCCGACCTGATGCGTCTGCTCATCGGCATCCTCGCGATCGCCGTCGTGCTCGCCGTCGCCGCCTTCGCCCACGGCACGACGTCCGGGCTCGAACAGGACATCAACAAGGGCACGGGCCAGGCCCCCGACCTCCTGGTCAAGATCGCCGGTCTCGTCTCCAGCATCGCGGTGCTGCTCGTCCCGGTCGCCTTCGCGATCGAGCGGCTGATCAAGCGCGACGGACTGCGGATCGCCGACGGTGTCCTCGCCGCCGTACTCGCGCACGGCGTCACGCTCGCCACCGACCTCTGGGTCGCCAGGGGCGCGCCGGACAGCATCCAGGACGCCCTCACCCAGACCCAGACCGGCGGCGGACTCACCGACCCCGTGCACGGATATCTCGCGCCTGTCATCGCCTATATGACCGCCGTCGGGATGTCCCGCAGACCCCGCTGGCGCGTGATCCTGTGGGTGGTGCTGCTGCTCGACGCCTTCGCGATGCTCGTCGCCGGGTACACCACCCCGTTCTCGATCATCCTCACCGTGCTGCTCGGCTGGACCGTCGCGTACGGCACGCTGTACGCCGTCGGCTCGCCGAACGTACGCCCCACCGGCCAGACCCTGATGGCGGGCCTGCGCCACGTCGGTTTCCGACCGGTCAACGCGATGCGCGCCGAGGACGTCCCCGACTCCTCCCCGCTGCGCCCCGTGGGCGGGAGCCCGGCCGAGCAGGGCGACCGCGGCCGCCGCTATCTGGTGACCCTGGAGGAGGGCCCGCCCCTCGACGTCACCGTGGTCGACCGCGAGCAGCAGGCGCAGGGCTTCTTCTACCGTGTGTGGCGCCGGCTGACGCTCCGCTCGATGACCACCCGCCGCTCGATCCAGTCGCTGCGCCAGGCGCTGGAGCAGGAGGCGCTGCTGGCGTACGCGGCGATCGCCGCCGGGGCCAACGCGCCCAAGCTGATCGCCACCTCCGAGCTGGGTCCCGACGCCGTGATGCTGGTGTACGAACACCTCGGTGGCCGTTCGCTGGACGCCATGGAGGACGACGAGATCACCGACGACGTGGTGCGCGGCGCCTGGCGTCAGGTGAAGGCGCTCCAGTCGCGGCGTATCGCACACCGCAGGCTCACCGGCGACGCGATTCTGGTGGATCGTTCCGGCAAGGTGATCCTGACCGATCTGCGCGGCGGTGAGATCGCTGCGGGCGACGTGGTTCTGCGGATGGACATCGCGCAGACGCTGACCACTGTCGGCCTGCGGATCGGCGCCGAGCGCTCGGTCGCCATCGCGGTCGAGATCCTCGGCCCGGACACGATCGCCGACTGTCTGCCGCTGCTCCAGCCGATCGCGCTGAGCCGCTCGACCAGGGCGACGCTGCGGCGGCTCGCCCGGGAACGCGCGCAGCGGGAGCGGGACGCCGTGCTGGAGGCGTCCGCGGCCGCCAAGCGCGAGCGCACGGAAGCCGCCGCGGGCCATGACGCGACCGACGACCGCAAGGCGGTGCGCAAGTCCGAACGGGCGGAGAAGCAGGCCGACAAGCGGGCCATGGACGAAGCCATGGACGAGGCCCGCGAGGAGGACCTGCTCTCCCAGATCCGGCGCCAGGTCCTGCTGATCCGGCCACAGGCGCCGGTCGAGCCGGTACGCCTGGAACGGATCAGGCCCCGCACCCTGGTCAGCATGATCGCGGGCGCCATCGCCGCGTACTTCCTCCTCTCGCAGCTCGCGGGCATCGACTTCGCCACCGTCTTCGACCAGGCGCACTGGGGCTGGGTGGCCGCCGCCTTCGCGTTCTCCGCGCTGAGCTACATCGCCGCCGCGATGAGCCTGCTGGGCTTCGTGCCCGAACGGGTGGGCTTCCTGCGGACCGTCGTCGCCCAGGTCGCCGGCTCGTTCGTCAAGATCGTCGCACCGGCCGCGGTCGGCGGTGTCGCCCTGAACACCCGGTTCCTGCAGCGCTCGGGCGTACGGCCCGGGCTCGCGGTCGCCAGTGTGGGCGCGTCGCAGCTCTTCGGACTCGGCGCGCACATCCTGCTGCTGCTGGCCTTCGGCTATCTCACCGGTACGGAGAAGACGGCGTCGCTGAGCCCGTCCAGGACCGTGATCGCGGGGCTGCTGACGGTCGCGGTACTCGTGCTGGTGGTCACGGCGATCCCGTTCATGCGGAAGTTCGTCGCGACGCGGCTGCGTTCGCTGTTCGCCGGTGTGGTGCCGCGCATGCTCGACGTCCTGCAGCGGCCGATGAAACTGCTCACCGGCATCGGCGGGATGCTGCTGCTGACCGGTGTGTTCGTGATGTGCCTCGACGCCTCGATCCGGGCGTTCGGCAACGGCGCCCAGCCGCTCAGCTACGCGAGCATCGCCGTCGTCTTCCTCGCGGGCAACGCCCTGGGATCGGCCGCGCCGACCCCAGGAGGCGTGGGAGCGGTCGAAGGTGCGCTGGTGGGCGGTCTCCTGCTGGTCGGCGTGCCCAAGGAGGTCGCGGCGCCGGCGGTGCTGCTGTACCGGATGCTGACCCTGTGGCTGCCGGTGCTGCCGGGCTGGTTCGCCTTCAACCACCTGACCCGCAAGGGCGCGCTCTGAGCACCCATGCACGCGCCGTAAACCCGAACCACCCGATCGGACCACAGCGCGGGCGGCACGCGCAGGCGCGGAGCACGATGACGGCATGCCGACCTCTTCCGTCGTCCTGCCCTCTTCCATGGCCCTGCGCGTCGCCGCTCTCGTCGCCTGTCTGACCGTGCTGCTTGCCGTCGGCTGCTCCGACAACGGTGACAAGGGGAAGACGGAGGAGACGTCTGCGACCGGGCTGAAGGGGCTTGCCTCGCAGCAGCTGGACTGGCAGAAGTGCCCGGCCCCGTCCGAGGCCGAAGGCGGCGGCCCGGCACCCTCCCCGCTGCCCGGCGGCGGCATCTGGGAATGCGCCTTCATGGACGCTCCGCGCGACTACGCCGAGCCCGACGGTGACACCATCGAACTCGCCCTGATCCGTGCCAGGGCGCTCGACCCGGCGAAGCGGATCGGCTCCCTCGTCTTCAACTTCGGCGGCCCCGGCGGCTCCGGCGTCGCCACCCTGCCCCCGGCGTCCGCGGACTACGCGGCCCTGCGCACCCGCTACGACCTGGTGAGCTTCGACCCGCGCGGGGTCGGCCGCAGCGTGGGTGTCCAGTGCGAGGACGACAAGCAGCTCGACGCGTACTACGCGGAGGACGCGACACCCGACGACGCTGCCGAGGAGAAGACGTTCACGGACCATCTGCAGTCCTTCGCGGATGCCTGCGAGAAGAACTCGGGCGAAGAACTCCCGTACGTCGGCACCGTCAACGCCGCCCGCGACATGGATCTGATGCGCCAGGTACTCGGTGACGACAAGCTCTACTACTTCGGCATCTCGTACGGCACCGAACTCGGCGGTGTCTACGCGCACCTGTTCCCGAAGAACGTCGGCCGCGCGGTCTTCGACGCCGTCGTCGACCCGACCAAGAACTCCGAGCAGAGCTCGCTCGGCCAGGCGAAGGGCTTCCAGCTCGCGCTCGACAACTTCTCCCGGAACTGCGTCGAACGCGGCGACGCCTGCCTGCTGCCCGGCTCGACCGTCGAGGAGGTCCAGGCCGGAATTCTGCAACTGCTCCAGCGGCTCGACAAGAAGCCGATCCCGGGCGTCGGCAACCGCAAACTCACCCAGTCCCAGGCCACCAACGGCATCGCCCAGGCGCTGTACTCCCAGGAGTACTGGGAGCTTCTGGAGCAGGGGCTCGACGAGGCGGACGGCGGCGACGGCGGGCTGCTCCTCGCGCTGTCCGACGCGATGAACGGCCGCAGCGACGATGGCCACTACAGCAACATCCAGGCAGCCAACGCGGCCATCAACTGCGTCGACTCCAAGGAGCGTTACTCCCTCGATCAGACGAAGGCGAAGCTGCCGGAGTTCCGGAAAGCGTCCGCGGTCTTCGGCGACTACCTCGGCTGGGGGCTGATGGGCTGTACCGAGTGGCCGGTGCCGGGCCAGTGGACCACGCCCGATGTCTCCGCGCCGGGCGCGGCCCCCATCGTCGTCATCGGCAACACCGGTGACCCGGCGACGCCTTACGAGGGCGCGCGGGCGATGGTGAACGCTCTCGGCAAGGGCGTCGGCATCGAGGTGACCTACCGGGGCGAGGGACACGGTGCGTACAACAGCAAGGCCAAGTGCGTGCAGCAGGCCGTGAACGCCTACCTGCTCGACGGGAAGGCACCGGCTGCGGGAACCGTCTGCGAGTGAGCGCCGTTACCGGCAGGCCTGTTGACCAGGAGGCCGCGTACCGGAAGGCCTGTCGGCGCCGACGCCTAGGATGTCGAAACAATCTTCGAAGCCTGGGGGCACTGCATGGCACAGCGGGTACGGGCGGGGGCTCTGATCGCGGCCGCGTTGCTGGTGGCCGGATCGGCCACGGGGTGCGACAGCGACACGGCGGACCCGGACGGAAAGAGCACCGCGCCGCCGTCCGCCTCCGGGCCCTCGGCGGCGGACCCCGGAGCCGCTGCCCTGCCGGCCGCGCTCACCGGCCAGAAGCCCGACTGGAAGCGCTGCAAGGCCCCGGCCGAGGCGGAAGGCAGCTCCGCGGAGGCGCCCGGCGGACAGTGGCGGTGCGCCACGGTCAGGGTTCCGCTCGACTACCGCAAGCCGGCCGGCGAGACCATCGGCATCGCCGTGATCCGCTCCGGGGCGAAGGACTCCTCGGAGCGGATCGGTTCGCTGCTGTTCAACTTCGGCGGTCCCGGTGGATCGGGCGTGGGGTCGCTCCCCCGCGCCGCCGGCGGGTTCACCACCCTGCACGAGCGGTACGACCTGGTCGGGTTCGACCCGCGCGGGGTCGCGGAGAGTTCCGCGGTCGTCTGCCGGGACAGCAAGCAGTCGGAGGCGGGACACCGGCTGGACTTCACCCCGGACACCGCGGCCGAGGAGAAGGCGTACCTCGACGACTCGATCGCCTTCGGCGCGGGCTGCGCCGAGAAGTCGGGCACGGTGCTGCCGCACGTCGGCACGGCGAACGCCGCGCGCGACATGGACGTCATCCGCCGGGTGCTCGGCGACGACAAGCTGCACTACCTCGGCTTCTCGTACGGCACCGAACTGGGCGGCGCCTACGCCCACTTGTTCCCGTCCAGGGTCGGCCGCCTGGTGCTGGACGCCGTGGTCGATCCCACCGCCGACTACGAGGGACACTCGCGCAACCAGGCGCTCGGCTTCCAGCGCGCCCTGGAGAACTACTTCGCGAGCCGGGGCATCGGCGAGAAGGACGGCACCGCGCGCGTGGTGAAGCTGCTCACCGGGCTGGACAGGAAACCGCTGCCCACCGGCACCGGCCGCACGCTCACCCAGAGCCTGGCCACCACCGGGATCGTGCTGCCGCTGTACTCCAAGGACCAGTGGCCGGCTCTCACGCAGGCGCTGAACCAGGCGGAGAGCGGGAACGGCACCCAGTTGCTGCTCATGGCGGAGTCGTACAACGGGCGCGGCGACGACGGAAGTTACAGCACACAGGACCACTCGCAGCGCGCCATATCCTGCGCCGACACCAAGGGCCGGGTGACGGCCGCCGAGGTCAGGTCACGGATCCTGGCCGACTTCACCAAGGTGTCGCCGGTCTTCGGGCCGTACCTGGCATGGGATCTGACGGGCTGGTGCGCCGACTGGCCGGTGCCCGGCGAGTCGGAGACACCGGACGTCTCCGCGAAGGGCGCCGCTCCCGTCCTGGTCGTCGGCACCACGGGCGACCCGGCGACGCCGTACGAGGGTGCGAAGAAGATGGCGGACGAACTCGGTGCGGGCGTCGGTGTGCTGCTCACCAACAAGGGCGAGGGCCATGGCGCGTACGGCAACAGCGCGTGTGTGACGCGGACGGTCGACGACTATCTGCTCGACGGCAAGGTGCCGGAGAACGGCGGGACCTGCCCCTAGCCCGCAGGCAGCTGCCTGCGGCAGTACGCGAAAGCCCCAGCACCGAGCTTCGGTTCTAGTGGTCGTCGCAACACCCCAGCTCAAGGGGTGCGATGGACTTCAAGATCCGTAAGGTTCGCCTGGCTCAGGGACCTGTGAGGCTCCGAGCCGAGCGGGAGGAATACTTCCGGCTCGTGCAGATGGGGCTGACCAACCAAGAGGCAAGCCGACGCGTCGGCGTCCATGAGCGGACCGGTCGCGAATGGCGAAACGGCCGGACCGACCCGAAGCGGCGGCGGGCTCCTGCGCTGGCAGAACAGGAGCCCGCGCCTTCGTCTCTTGGGTACCTGTGCGAAGACGAGCGCATGCACATAGCCGACCGGCTGCGGGAGAAGGCGTCCGTCCGTGCCATTGCCGCCGAGTTGGGTCGCAGCCCGTCCACCATCAGCCGAGAGATACGCCGCAACAGCACACCCTCGGGCACCGGCCGCACGCGCTGGGCCTATCGTCCGCACGCTGCTCAGCGCCGGGGCCGACGCCCGTCGGCCCCGGCCCAAGCCGGGGAAGATCGGCCAGCACACCGAGCTGCGGGACTTCATCCAGGCCCACCTGTCGATGCGGTGGAGCCCGGAACAGATCTGTCACGCTCTTCGTAGACGGTTCCCCGACCGGCCGGAGATGCACGTGGTCCACGAGACGATCTATCAGGCTCTCTACGTCCAGGGCCGCGGGGAACTACGCCGGGAACTGGCCGGAGTTCTGCGCACGGGACGGACCCGGCGCAAGCCGCACCGCCAGGCGCTGCCCGGCAGCCGCGCTTCACCCACCCCATGGTCATGATCAGCCAGCGGCCGCCGAAGCGGATGACCGGGCCGTGCCGGGCCACTGGGAAGGCGACCTGATCATCGGCAAGGACGGTGGCTCCGCCATCGGCACCCTGGTCGAGCGGGCCACCCGTTACGTCATGCTCGTCCATCTGCCCCAGGGCCGCGGCGCCGAAAATGTCAGCACGGCTCTGCAGACCACCGTCCAAACCCTGCCGCGACACTTGACCAAGTCCCTGACCTGGGACCAGGGCTCCGAGATGGCTGCCCCACCATGCTTTCACCGTCGCCACGGACATCCCGGTCCACTTCTGTGATCCGGCCAGCCCATGGCAGCGTGGATCGAACGAGAACACCAACGGCCTGCTACGGCAGTACTTCCCCAAGGGCACCGATCTGGCACTCCATACCCACGACCGCCTGGCGGCGGTCGCCTCCGAACTCAACAGCCGCCCACGCAAAACGCTCGACTGGGAAACCCCAGCCGAGCGTCTCGCCAAGCTCCTGGCAACAGCCAGTTGATCACTTGTGTTGCAACGACCCCTGGAATCCGCCCACCGGTCCTGGGCTCTGCACGACTGTCGCGTCAGTAGACGGGCAAGTCAGGTGACATGTGTCCTGACCTGCGCGTTCCTTGCGTCCTCAGCCTCCCTGGGCCGTGGTGGGGCCGTCATCCGCGTTCGGGCCGTCGTCGAAGACGCGGTTCACGGCCTCTCGTGTCCTCTTCTCGCTGCTCGGCATCAGATGCGTGTACGTCCGCAGTGTGAAGCCCGGATCGTGGTGCCCCAGGTACTCCGACAGAGCCTTGACACTCTCGCCCGCGTCCAGCAGCACGGACGCGTAGAAGTGTCGCAGCGCATGCATGCCATTCTCCCGTCCATACGGGATGCCCGCCGCGTCGAGCGCAGGGCGCCACGCGTGGCGGTTGAAGTCGTTGCGGTTCACCGGGCGCTCTCGGTCGCGGTAGAAGAGCATGGTGGCCGTGACCGGCGAGGCATCGACCGTCCTCCACGGCAGCGCCACGGCAGTCGGCGGGTGCTGCGTGATGTGCTCCTCAAGCGATCGAGCGACGCTCTCCGGCAGCGGGACCGTGCGGGGCTTGCCTCCCTTGGGGGGCGCGAACACCGGGCGGTTGCGGATGAGCTTGACCTGCCGAGCCACGTGAACCACGCGCTCGACGAAGTCCACGTCGTCGACCGCCAGTCCCAGCACCTCACCCTGCCGCATGCCACAGCCGCCGGCCAAGTCCACCATGGGCCGGTACTGCTCAAGCAGCGCCGAGCGCACCGCGAGCACGCGCTCTCTCGGCCATGGAACGATCCGGCGAAGGTCGAGCTTTGGCGCACGCACGGACGACGAGCGGCATGGGTTGTCGGAGATCAGACGGTCATCGACCGCCGCCGTGAGCATGGTGCCAAGATTCGCAAAGATCACCCGCTGATAGGCGGGCGCCACTCCCCCGTCCTGCAGCTTCCGCAGCCACTCACGGATGTGCGTCGGCCGGAGCGAGCCCAGCGGGCGACTGCCCAGGTACGGCAGGACGTGCAGGCGGATGCGCTGTTCCGTGCCCACGAAGGTGCCGGGGTCCATGGTGAGTGACGCCAACCATCGTTCGGCGTGCTGTCGGACCGTGAGGCGACCACCTTGCGGATCGATGTACTGGCCGCGTGACATGTCCGCCTCGATCTGCGTCAGCCATTGCTCAGCCAACCGCTTCTGACGATCGGGGAAGCTCTTGGACTTCTCAGTGCCGTCGGGACCGATGTAGCGGGCGCGGTAGCGCAGACCGACGCCGTACCGCTGAGTCTTGGCCTTGACGACCTTGCCGTTGGGCCCAGACTCGGTCCGATGCCAGCGGTCTTGAATGTGGCCGGCCATCAGGCAGCCTCCCCAAGCTGGGAGTCCACCCAGGCCCGCACGTCGCCCGGATCGAAGCGCAGGTGACGGCCGACTCGGAATCCGCGAGGCCCGGTGCGCTTGCGCCGCCATTGATAGACGGTCTCGACGCTGGGAAGCTCGAACATCTCGACCAGGTCCTCAGGGGTCAGGAACCGGTTCGGCAGCTCTGAAGCCATGGTCAGTACTCCCCTTCATTGGTGAGCCGGTCGCGTATGGCTTCTCTGGCGGTTTCTCTGT
>CAWIIU010000001.1:0-81661 GCA_963836215.1 uncultured Actinomycetota bacterium | reverse complement strand
TAGACGGGCTTGTCCGGCTCGATCTGGTTGACCCAGCCGATCACGCCGCCACCGACGTGCACCGCGTCCGAGAAGCCCGCGGACTTGAGGACCGCGAGGACTTCCGCACTGCGGACACCCGTCTTGCAGTGCAGGACGATCTTCTTGTCCTGCGGCAGGTCCTGGAGGGCGGTGCCCATCAGGAACTCGTTCTTCGGGATCAGACGGGCGCCCGGGATCGAGACGATCTCGTACTCGTTGACCTCGCGGACATCGATGATGTCGATGTTCTCGCCGTCATCGATCCACTCCTTGAGCTGCTTGGGAGTGATCGTCGAACCGGCCGCCGCCTCCTGGGCCTCCTCGGAGACGACGCCGCAGAAGGCCTCGTAGTCGATGAGCTCGGTGACGGTGGGGTTCTCGCCGCAGACCGCGCACTCCGGGTCCTTGCGGACCTTGACCTGGCGGTACTGCATCTCCAGGGCGTCGTAGATCATCAGCCGGCCGACCAGCGGCTCACCGATGCCGGCGAGCAGCTTGATGGCCTCGTTGACCTGGATCGAGCCGATGGACGCGCAGAGCACGCCCAGCACGCCGCCCTCGGCGCAGCTGGGGACCATGCCCGGCGGCGGGGGCTCCGGGTAGAGGCAGCGGTAGCAGGGACCGTGCTCGGACCAGAAGACGGAGGCCTGGCCGTCGAAGCGGTAGATGGAGCCCCAGACGTACGGCTTGTTCAGCAGCACGCACGCGTCGTTGACCAGGTAGCGGGTGGCGAAGTTGTCCGTGCCGTCGACGATCAGGTCGTACTGGCTGAAGATGTCCATCACGTTCTCGGCCTCGAGCCGCTCTTCGTGGAGGATCACGTTCACGTACGGGTTGATGCCGAGGACGCTGTCCTTCGCCGACACGGCCTTGGAGCGGCCGATGTCCGACTGGCTGTGGATGATCTGGCGCTGCAGGTTCGACTCGTCGACCTCGTCGAACTCCACGATGCCGAGCGTGCCGACACCCGCCGCGGCGAGGTACATCAGGGCCGGCGAGCCCAGGCCGCCGGCGCCGACACACAGCACCTTGGCGTTCTTCAGCCGCTTCTGCCCGTCCATCCCGACATCCGGGATGATCAGGTGGCGGGAGTACCTGCGAACCTCGTCGACGGTGAGCTCAGCAGCTGGCTCGACCAGGGGTGGCAGCGACACGGGGACTCCGTTGCGTCGATAAGTCAGTACGGTTGTTCTCCCCGTAACACTGCCACGGCCCCTCTCATTCCGAGACACCACGTCCGATCTGCGAGACGATTTCGTCCCAGTAGCCGGGCAGTGTCTCGAATGGACCGATCTGCCCCCTCCGTTCGTCGTGGGCATGGCCCTCGATACGGTCGGTGCGGTCCGTGAAGAAGATCGTCCCGGCGCCCTGCCAGCGGGCGATGCGGGTGGCCTCCTCCAGATGTGTGCGCGGCACCCCGTGGACGAAGTGGACGAAGCGTTCGGGCGGATGGTCGGCCGTCCACTCCGCCACCTGTGACCAGCGGTAGTCCGTCCATGCCCCGCTGAAGGTGACCAGCTGGTCGGCCGCCTCCGCGTATCCCGGATACGGGTGCGAACCGTGGCCGAGCACCAGGTGCCCGCCGTCGACCACCGTCTCCAGCGTGGCCGTCGTACGCCGGACCGCCTGCAGGTCGGCGCGGTCCGTCGGACAGCGGTCGAGCAGGAAGCCGTCGACCCGGTACCACTCCAGATAGCGGTGCGCGTCCGCGACCAGATCACCGAAGGTGCGGGACCCGTGCGCCATGTCGAGGTGGCCGAGGATGCGTACGCCCGCGTTGCTCAGCCGGCCCGCGGCGGTGAGGCAGTGCGGGTCGGGGCGGGTGCCGGGGCCGTTCGCGACATTGAGCACGACCCAGTGCAACGGTGTGCCGGGGCGCGTCAGTTCGGCCCATTCGGTGGGCGCGAGCAGCGGGTGCGCATAGCCCGGAATGCCGAAGCCGAGCCGCTCGGCGCCCGTCGCCGAGATCTGGGGGCCCGGGGTGGTCAGATGCGGCATGCCGCCTCCATCCAGATGTCGGCGAGCGACTCCTCCAGGTTGATGCGGGGGCGCCAGCCGAGCCGGTCGCGCGCGGTGCGGACGTCCGCCTGCTGCCAGCTGCCGCAGCCGTCGGGATACGGCACCGGGGTCGCGGACAGGTGCTCGAGCACGGATTCGGAGCGCGGTGCCCCGATGCCCGGCCGGCCGGGCGGGGTGTCGAGCTCGTGCAGCGCGCCGCTGTAGCCCGCGACCCTGGCCAGCACCGCCGCCGCGTCGCGCAGCCGCACGGCACGGCCGGTGCCGATGTTGACGACGCCCTGGGCCGCGGAGAGCGATGCGGCGTGCACCGCGCGGGCCACGTCCCGTACGTCGACGAAGTCGCGCTGCACACCCAGACCGCTGAGCTTGAGCTCGCCGTCGCCGGACTGCATGGCGCGACGCATGGCCTCGGCGAGGCGGCCGAGCGGGGAACCGGCGGGGGTGCCGGGTCCGACGGGCGAGAAGACCCGCAGGACGACGGCGTCCAGACCCGCGCCCAGTACCAGTTCGGTGGCGGCGAGCTTGCTCACGCCGTACGGGCCGCCGGGGCGCGGGATCGCGTCCTCGGCGGTCGACGAGCCCTGCTGGGACGGCCCGTACTCGGAGGAGCAGCCGAGCTGCACCAGCCGGGCGCCGCAGCCGCTGCGGCGCAGGGCCTCGCAGACCGTGGCGACGGCGACGGTGTTGTGCCGGGTGAGGTCGCGGGCACCGCCGCGGGTGGCGCCGGCGCAGTTGATGACGACGCCGGGGTGGACGGCACCCAGGAAGCGGGTGAGCGCGCCGGGGCTGCCCCCGGCGAGGTCGAAGCGTACGTCGGCGTCGTCGCCGCGGCCGAGCGCGGTGAGGTGCACGGCGGGGTCGGCGAGCAGCCGGTCGGCGACGAAGCGGCCGAGGAACCCGTTGGCACCGAGCAGCAGCACCCTCATCGTGCGGCCCCTACGTGCCGACGGGCCGTGGCCTGTGCTGGGGGTTGGGGGTTCATGTCGCTTTCTCCTTAGGGATGTTGCGTCGATGCGAGTGCCGGGACGCCAGTGGTGTCGGCGCTGCGGGTGGGGGTCAGGCGCGGTGCCGGACGGGGTGCGCGGAGGCCCGGGACAGGGCCGCCACGGCGTGGACCAGAAGGCCGACGGCGCCGATCGTGCAGGCGAGTGCCGGTACGGAGCCGGGCCCCCAGGCGGCCAGGGCCGACTCGGCCGGGGTCGCCAGGGAGCCGAGGCCGGGCAGTTGTCCGGCCAGCAGAAGGGCTGTGGCCAGAGCCTCGACGGCACCGGCGACGGCGAGTCCGGTGGCCGCCGCCTCGGAGAAGCCGTGCACGACGAGCAGCCGCGCCAGGAACAGCAGGGTGCCGAGCGCCACGGCCGGGACGAGCGTGGGGTGCGGCAGGAAGAGGCCGGTGAGGACGAGCAGCGCGGTGAGCGCACAGACGTACAGCGCGACGACGCCGAGCAGCAGGGGGCGCGCGCCGGACGAGAACTCCGCGAGATCACGGCTGCCGTCGAGCCTGCGCCGCGCCTGTACGGAGAAGAGATGGGCGCACCAGGCCGCCGGGGCGACGGCCAGGGCGAGGCCCACGAGGGGGGCCGGGGTGAGGTCCGGCTCGGCCGGCAGACCTTCGCCGTAGGCCGCGTACGCCAGCAGCCACAGCGTCCACAGCCGTACGGAGGGGACGGCACGGCGCTCGGCGCGCAGGGGGCCCCGGCGCAGGCACAGGACGACCGTGGCGGCGACCACCACCGCGCCCACCGCCGTGGCCGCGGTGCGTGCCGTGCCGTCCAGGACGTCCGGTGCGGCGGCGGTGAGCGCGGTGAGGGCACCCGGCAGGAGCATGAGCAGCACCAGCGCGGTGCGCCTGCCGACCGGGAGCGGGGCCGGGACCCGCGCGGGCCGTCCGTGTTCGGGCCCTTCGTTCCTCGGCACGCGGGCGTACAGCTCCTCGGCGAGCGAGAAGACGTCACGGTGCCGAAAGCGTGCGGCCGTCCGGTCGGTGACGCCCTGCGCCTCGAGCCCGGCGGCGATCTCCAGCGGGTCGACGGCCCGTCGGCACAGGGCCTGATGGGTGTGCATGAGGGCTTTCACCGGGTCGGCGGGCCCGCGACGCACGGCGGGCGGCTTGCGGGCGGCGGCCCTGTCCGCGGTGTCCTGCCGGTACTCGGACGGCGACGTCTCGGAGGAGGCACCCGAGCCGAGGCCCGTACGCGCGGCCGCATCATCCGGCTCGTCGAGCGGGCTCTCGGACCGGAAGGTGCCGAAGGATCCGTCCCGGTCGCGCGTGCCGTTCTGCGGGCCGGCGACTTCCGGCTCGTCGTGGCGACGCAAGGACAGGGACAGGGCGTCCCAGTCGCCACCTTCACCCGGTGCTTCCGTCTCCCGCTCGTCCTGCAGAGGTACGGACAGCGGGGCGGCGGACAGCGAGGTGGCGGACAGCTTGTCCCAGCCCGGGTCCTCGCCCGAGGGCGTCCTCTCCGGCCGGGGCGTCCCGGACGGCGGGTACCAGTCCGCCGTCGGCACGGCGTCGTCCGGACCGGCCACCCGCGCGGCGCCCACCCGCCCCGACGGGTCCTCGGCGTGTGCGCTGTCCGTGATGCGGGGCGCGGTCATGCGCGCGCCTCCTTCAGCGGGACCGGCGGGTCGTCGGCGGCCCAGCGCGGGGCCGCGCCGTGCGGGGTGCCGCCGTCGGCGTCCCTCCCCCTGCGCGCCTGGACGTGTGCCTCGGCCGGGTGGCTGAAGGGCACCGGCTCTCCGTCCGCGTCGACGGCGTCGCGCCATACCGGAGAGCGCGAGATCAACTCCAGGTAAATGCCGCGAAATGCCGCGAGATTCTGCTCGATCGTGAACAGCTCCAGCGCACGGGCGCGCGCAGCGGCGCCCAGCCGTTCCCGGCGCTCCGGGTCGCCCAGCAGCGCGAGGCATGCGTCGGCGAGCGCCCGCGGATTGCGCGGGGGCACGACCAGCCCCGTACCGCCGATGACTTCGACGACCGCGCCGACATCCGTGGAGACGGTCGCCCGCCCGCAGAACATCGCCTCGACAAGGGAGATCGGGAAGCCTTCGACGACGCTGGAGAGCACGACGACTCCGCCTGCCGCGTAGGCGTCGGCGAGTTCCGGGGCCTCGGGGCCGCCGATCTCCTCGAAGGAGACGGGGTTGTCGCCGACGGCGTGCGCGTCGGTGGCCTCGTCCGGGAAGAGCTGGGCGGCGAGCGCCCTGCAGTGCTCGAGGTACGTGACGGCTTCGGGCCCCTGCACGGGTGCGCCGAACAGACGCAGCCGCGCCCGGGGTTCTTCCCTGCGCACCTCGGCGAAGGCGTGCAGCAGCGCGATGAGGTCCTTCGCGGGTTCGATCCGCCCGATCCACACCAGCGTGTACGGGTCGCCGCGGTCGGCCCCCTCCCCCACGGCGGTGAACCGGTCCGCCTCCATGCCGGGGTGGACCGTGCGCAGCTTGGCGCGGTCGGCCCCGCACTTCTCCTGCCAGCGCCGGGCGTGGGAGTTGCCGGGGGTGATCACGGATGCCTGGTGGTACACCTCGGCGGCGAGTCGCCCCTGGAAGGCGGCGAGCAGGGCGCGTACGGGGGCGCTCGACTCGGCGCCCGTGCCGGCCAGGTAGTGCGCCCGCAGTTGCACGCCGTACTCGGTGACCAGCAACGGGACCCCGAAGAAGCGTTTGGCCAGAAGGCCGGGCAGGGACGCCGATCCGCCGGACGCGGCATGACAGAGGTCGACCGCGCCGAGGCCGTCCTCGCCGTACCAGTCGAGCGAGAGGGGACGCAGCGTGCGCTCCAGCTCGTCGGCGAAGTCGAGATGGTCGGGGACGGTGGCGGCGTGCACGGTACGGCGTGCGCCGGGCGCGCGGCAGACGGACTCGAGGATGCGTACGGCGAGTTCGGAGCGGAGCGCGGCGTACAGGCCGCCGTGTTCGCGGCCGAGCTCGGCCAGTCCGTACAGGCTCTCGGCGAAGCCGCTGCCGTCTCCTTCGGCGCAGACGGCGGTGGCGAGCGCTGTGAAGTGACCGGCGAAGCGCCGCCGTTCGCGCCTGCCGTAGGTGCGGCCGTCGTCGCCCGGTGCCCACAGCGACGCGGTCCGTACGCGCCGGACGTGCGACGGGAGCTGGATGCGGCCGAGGCTCTCCTGCCGGGCGCTGCGGCTCAGCGCGTAGATGTCGAACTCGTGCTGTGCGAGCCCACGTACGAGCCGGTCGCACCACAGCCGTGACTCACCCGTCGCATAGGGATAACCACCGTCCGTAAGCAGTCCGATCCGCACGAGCACACCCCCGATCTCCCTTGTGGGCGGCCGCCGTTGATTCGGCGACTCGCGGCGGGGACGACGTTAAGCCGGTGTGACGGTGGCGCGACGGACGGTTGTCCGTCGCGCCACTGGAAGGGGTGAATACACGTAACTTTCACACCCCGTTAGCGTTCGGCACGCTACAAGGGCTTTCTGTCACGGAGAGTCAGGCTGCGGCCAGTCCATGGCGGGCACTGCGCTCCCGCCGGCAGGGCCTCAGCCGCCCGGGTGCACCCACGGGTTGGGCTTGCACGCGACGCCGTCGACATCCAGGGACTTCGTCTGCTGCTGCATCACCGGCGCAAGCGCGCCGGGGGTCCTGCAGTTGACATGCCCGAAGCCGAGCCGGTGCCCGACCTCGTGATTGATGAGCATCTGACGGTACGGCAGCATCGCCTTCCCGCCGTACGTCACCGACCCCTGACCCCACCGGTAGGCGTTGATCATCACGCGATCGGTGGCGGCGGAGTCACAACTGACGTTGTCCTCCGAGGTGTCGAGGCCCGACTTGGCGCACCACACATCGGTGGTGCCAGGGCTGGCGAGCGTGATGACGAAGTCCGCCTTGCCGGACGAGATCCGCTCGAACGTCATCTCGCCGTCGTGCGCCCAGCTGCGCTTGTCGTTGAGGGTCTTCTGCACGGCGCCCGCGAACAGCGCGCCGTCCATGCCGAGACCCTTCTCGATGTCCACCCGGTAGCGGATCTTCTTGCCCTTGCCCGGCGCCTTCTGGAAGCCGGGCACCGCCTCGAAGGAGCCGTCCGCGGTGAGCTTCGGGTCGATCTTGAACTGAGTGGTCATCAACTGCGCGTACGACACGGGCGCGGCAGGCTTCGCCTGCTGCTCGGCCGGCGGCACCTGACGGTTCTCGGACCGCGAGGCGGCGCTGTCGTCGCTGCCGCGCTCCTCGCCGCCGGCGGCCGCGCCGGCCTTGTCCGACCCGTCGGTGGCGACCTGCCCGGCCACGACGACCGCGAGGACGGTGGTCACGGCAGCCGCCGCGATCCCGGTGAACGTCCGCCCCTTGCCGCCCTTGCGGCGTTCCTCCGGTCCGGCACCGTCCTCGGCGCCCCCGGGCCCCGCGTCGGTCCGCCCGTCCTGGTCGTATGCGTCGCCCCAGGTGGTGACCGAGGCGTACGGATCGTTCTGCCCGGGCGACGGCGGTTCGTCGAACGCCTCGACGAACTCCCGTCGCGGGCCCGGTATACGAGCGCCCGTCGCCATGGTGCGCGGCCCCTGCGGACGCTGTCCGCCCGGTCCCGGCCACGGACCGCCCTGTAGGCCGTCGTATCCCTGCGGGGCTCCCCAGCCGCCGCCCGCCTCACGCTGCTCGGGATGCCCGCCGCGCGTCTGCGGTGTGCCGTGGCCGGAGGGGCCGTGCTCGGTACCGGACGCGTCGCGCCGGCCCCGGCCACCACCGGGTCCCGACGGCACTGTCTCCAGTTCGCCGGTGTCCTGTACGCCGGACCTGCTGTCCGGGCCGGAGCCCTTGGGTGCGGGGCCCTTGCGGCTGTGTCGTCCCACGGGCCCCGATCAGCTCCTACCGCAGTCGTCGAGCAGTTCCCGGAAGGCCTGGGCGACCGTTTCCGGGTACTCCATCATCGCGACGTGACCCGCGTCCGGCAGAGTCAGCAGCCGGGAGTCACGGAAAGCCGTCGCGGCCTTGCGCGCCATACGGTACGACACCAGCTGGTCCCGGCCGCCGTAAACCAGCAGAGTCGGCGCCAGCACCCGCTCGGCCTGACGCCACAGACCGTGCTGACCACCGAGCGTGTAGGCGTCGACGATGCCACGCGCCGACCTCGTCATCGCGTCCCAGAAGTAGGGCAGTTGGACCCGCCGTTCCATTTCCTCGACGGCGTTGCGCAGGGCCTCCTCGGAGACCCGGGTGGGGTCTCCGTAACAGAGGGCCATCACGCCCCGGGTGCGCTGCTCGGCCGTCCAGTCCTGCGACCAGCGGCTGAACAGCCGGGCCACACCGGGCAGCGCGAGCAGCGCCGTCGGCACGGCCGAGCGCTGGACCCTGAACTCGGGCAGCGCGGGAGAGACGAGGGTGAGCGTACGGACGAGGTCGGGCCGGACGGCCGCGACGCGGATGGAGACCGCGCCGCCCATCGAATTGCCGAGCAGATGGACCGGGCCGCGCCCCGACGCGTCGAGAAATCGGATGATCGCCCGGGCGTGTCCCGTGATCGAGTAGTTGCCGTCGTCCGGCGGCGGGGAGTCCCCGAAGCCGGGCAGATCGACGGCCTCGCAGTCCACGACGTCCTCGAGCAGGGGCATCAGGGCCGACCAGTTCTGCGAGGAGCCGCCCAGTCCGTGCACGTACAGAGCGGGCGGGAGACCGGGGCGCGCAGGCGGCCGGGATCTCACGGTGAGCGTGAGCCCGGGCAGGCCGACGGAACGCAGTTCCTCACCTTCGGCGACCCGCACGGCCGCGACCTTGGGGTCGGCGGCGGCGGTGACGGCGCGAATGCCCGGCAGCTCGGTCGAAGACATGCGGCAATGTTACGAGACGATCACACCGTGGTTCATGTGTTCGGCGTCACAGACCGCATAGCGCTGCCCAAGAGTTGCTCCTAGGCTCGTATAAAAGGCCCTCTCCAGGGAAAGCGGTGCCGCATGGCTGTCGACCCCACCGATCCGGAAACGTTCGACAACGAGCAGGCCGCGGAGCTGGACGAGGAGGTTCCGGAGGCGGATGCCGCCGAGCAGAATGCCGACGTCCGTCCCGAGGAGGACGATCCTCTCGAGGGCTTCGATCCGGACTCTGCGGCCGAAGCGAACGAAGCAGACGCCGCGGAACAAGCCCGTATTGTCGCCCTGGACGAGGACGACTACCGGTGACGTGACCTCTTTGCCCCCGAATAGGGAGCTACCGCGACTGTCCGGTCCGTGAAATTCTGCGCTCGCAGCACGCACAGCCGGGTTACCCAAAAGTACGATGGCGGCGCGGCGCACAGCGCGCACGAAACGATTTTGGGAGGCGGCGTGACAGCCATCGAGCAGACAGAGGCGGCGCGCCCACGAGGCACGCGCCTGCCACGCCGAGCCCGCAGGAACCAGCTTCTGGGCGCCGCCCAGGAAGTTTTCGTGGCCCAGGGCTACCACTCGGCCGCCATGGACGACATCGCCGAGCGCGCGGGCGTCAGCAAGCCCGTTCTCTACCAGCACTTCCCGGGGAAGCTCGAGCTCTACCTCGCCCTGCTCGACCAGCACTGCGAGTCGCTGCTGCACGCCGTCCGTACGGCGCTCGCGTCCACGACCGACAACAAGCAGCGCGTCGCCGCCACGATGGACGCCTACTTCGCGTACGTCGAGGACGAGGGCGGCGCCTTCCGGCTGGTCTTCGAGTCGGACCTGACGAACGAGCCCGCCGTGCGGGAGCGCGTGGAGCGCGTCTCGCTGCAGTGCGCCGAGGCGATCTCCGACGTGATCGCCGAGGACACGGGCCTGTCCAAGGACGAGTCGATGCTGCTGGCCGTGGGCCTCGGCGGCGTCTCCCAGGTCGTGGCCAGGTACTGGCTGTCCAGCAGCTCCACCATCCCGAGGGACACAGCGGTGCAGCTGCTCACCTCCCTCGCCTGGCGCGGTATCGCGGGCTTCCCGCTGCATGGATCGGAGCAGCACTGAGCGATGCCCCGAGGGGCCTGTTCGCTCCTGGCGTTCCCCGAGGGCGTCTGACGGGTCCCTTCACCGGGCTAGTGTGTGCTGCGTACGGCGCGGCTGACCGCGCACCTCACCGACCGTTCGGAGGGACATAGCCGTGGAGGTCAAGATCGGCGTGCAGCACGCGCCCCGGGAGATCGTTCTGGAGAGCGGGCAGTCCGCCGAGGACGTCGAGCGCGCCGTGGGTGACGCGCTGGCCGGCAAGGCGCAGCTGCTCAGCCTCTCGGACGACAAGGGCCGCAAGGTCCTGGTGCCGGCCGACCGGATCGCATACGTCGAGATCGGTGAGCCGGCGACGCGGCGCGTGGGCTTCGGCGCACTGTAGGGCGCTGTCCACTCGGGCATTCGGGCACAGGACGGAAGGGCTCGGCGGGAATTCCCGCCGGGCCCTTCCGCGTTGGCCGGTCTCCGCCGTCTGTCCGCTGCTCGCGGAGGGTTGCTTTCCGTGGCCGCCGGGTAGGGACGGGCTACGACCGATTTGCCCGCCCCGACGTCCGTGAGGTGATCAGCAGTGCTGTGGGAAGCGCTCGGTTCGATCCTGCTCGGACTCGCCCTCGCGTGGGCCGCCGACCGTCAGCTCTCCGACCGGCTGCCGGCCCGCCGCGTGGTCTTCGCCACCGGCCCGGTCGGCGCTCTCTTCGGGGCCTATGTGACGCATGAGGCTCTCGGCCCGGGCCATGTCCTCGCGACTCTGGTGGGTGCCGTGCTGATCGGGGGCGTCATGCTCTCGCTGCTGCTGAGGCCGTCGACCCGCAGGCTGCGCCGGGCGTTCCCTTTCTGAGACAGCAGGACCGGGCGGCGGGCCGATCGGGCGGGCCGCCCCGGAAGCCGTGAGTTATCCCACGCTCAGGCGGCGAGACCCAGCGCCGCCATCCGCTTGGTGTGCGCCTTGGTGATCCGGGAGAACATCTCACCGACGGCCGCCAGGTCGAAGCCGCCCGCCACACCGCCGACGAGCATCGTGGAGAGCGCGTCACGGTCCGCCACGACCCGCTGCGCCTGGGAGAGCGCCTCGCCCATCAGGCGCCGGGCCCACAGCGCGAGCCGGCCGCCGACGCGCGGATCGGCCTCGATGGCGGCGCGCACCTTCTCGACGGCGAAGTTGCCGTGGCCGGTGTCGTCGAGCACCGCGAGCACCAGGGCACGGGTGTCGGAGTCCAGACGGGCCGCGACCTCGCGGTAGAAGTCACTGGCGATCGAGTCGCCCACATAGGCCTTGACCAGGCCCTCCAGCCAGTCCGACGGCGCCGTCTGGCGGTGGAAGTCGTCCAGGGCCTGGGCGAAGGGCTCCATGGCGGCGGTGGGCTCCGCCTCGACGGCGGTCAGCCGGTCACGCAGCTGCTCGAAGTGGTGGAACTCCGCGGAGGCCATCTTCGCCAGCTCTGCCTTGTCGCCCAGCGTCGGCGCGAGTTTCGCGTCCTCCGCGAGCCGCTCGAAGGCGGCGAGCTCGCCGTACGCGAGTGCCCCCAGAAGATCCACGACGGCGGCGCGGTACTGGGGGTCGGCGGACGCCGCAGCCCAGTCCTGGGCGGCGATCCCGGTGAGTTCAGTGGCGTTGTCAGGCGTCTCCATGGAGCGCACAATAGCCCGCCCGTGCAGGGTCGTAAGGGCCTGGTCAGCCACCCCCGTCACTCGGTTCCTACGAATTCGCCCAACACACATGCGCGAATCCGGGGTACAGTGGTAATGCGCCTGCTGAGCGTTTTGGTTACTCGGTGGGCGATCGCAGTGTTTGACTGAGGGATTTACTTCCTTCTGACCCCCATGTGGATGCCCGGTCGGTGGCACGATCGGCTCCGAACCGACCGCCCTCCGCGCGGACCGTGCGCAGCATCGCGTACGAACCGCAGATGAGGGGCCCCCTCAGCGGCACGAGCGCTCGAGCGACGGCAGTGGTCCCGCGCCATCCGGCCAACCCAAGGCCGGCCTGTACCCGGTGCGGTACGACCCCCATCGTTCGCCTCGCGTCGCGTCTCACAGAAGAGGCAGCACCCTGACTACGACTTTCCGGGATCTTGGGATCCTTCCCGAGACCGCCGAGGCCCTTGAGGCCGTCGGCATTGTGTCCCCCTTCCCCATCCAGGAGATGACGCTCCCTGTCGCGCTTTCGGGCAGCGACGTCATCGGCCAGGCCAAGACCGGCACCGGCAAGACGCTCGGCTTCGGCCTGCCGCTGCTCGAGCGCGTCACGGTCCCCGCGGACGTCGAGGCGGGCCGGGCGAAGCCCGAGCAGCTCACCGACGCTCCCCAGGCGCTCGTGGTGGTCCCCACCCGCGAGCTGTGCACGCAGGTCACCAACGACCTGCTGACCGCCGGCAAGGTGCGGAACGTGCGCGTTCTCGCGATCTACGGCGGCCGTGCGTACGAGCCGCAGGTCGAGGCCCTCAAGCGGGGCGTCGACGTGATCGTCGGCACCCCCGGCCGGCTGCTCGACCTGGCCGGCCAGAAGAAGCTCAATCTCTCCCACGTGCGCGCGCTCGTGCTCGACGAGGCCGACGAGATGCTCGACCTGGGCTTCCTGCCCGACGTCGAGAAGATCATCCAGCAGCTGCCGCCGAAGCGTCAGACGATGCTGTTCTCGGCGACCATGCCGGGCGCGGTCATCGGCCTCGCCCGCCGGTACATGTCGCAGCCCACACACATCAGCGCGACCTCGCCGGACGACGAGGGCGCGACCGTGGCCAACACCACGCAGCGTGTCTACCGCGCGCACTCCATGGACAAGCCCGAGATGGTCTCGCGCATCCTGCAGGCCGAGGGCCGCGGGCTGGCGATGATCTTCTGCCGTACGAAGCGGACCGCGGCGGACATCGCCGAGCAGCTCGCGACGCGCGGCTTCGCCTCCGGCGCCGTGCACGGCGACCTGGGCCAGGGCGCGCGTGAGCAGGCGCTCCGGGCGTTCCGCAACGGCAAGGTGGACGTGCTGGTGTGCACCGACGTCGCCGCCCGCGGTATCGACGTCGAGGGCGTGACGCACGTCATCAACTACCAGTCGCCCGAGGACGAGAAAACGTACCTGCACCGCATCGGCCGTACCGGCCGCGCGGGCGCGTCGGGTACCGCCGTCACGCTGGTGGACTGGGACGACATCCCGCGCTGGCAGCTGATCAACAAGGCGCTGGACCTGAAGTTCCCCGACCCGGTCGAGACGTACTCCACGTCGCCGCACCTGTTCGAGGAGCTGAACATCCCGGCGGGCACCAAGGGCGTCCTCCCCCGCGCCGAGCGCACCCGCGCCGGACTCTCGGCGGAAGAGGTCGAGGACCTCGGTGAGACCGGCGGCCGCTCCCGCAACAAGGAGGAGCGCCCGGCCCGCAGCACGAGGCCGCCGCGCCAGCGCCGCCGCACCAGGTCGGGCGAGCCCGCCCCCGTGGCGGACGAGCAGCAGCCCGCCGAGGGCCGCACCCCCAGGCGCCGTCGCCGTACCCGCGTGGGCGCTCCGGCGGAGTCCGTCGAGACCGTCCAGGCAGTGGCGACCGTCGTCGCCGAGCTCGAGGCGGAGACCGAGGACAAGCCGCGCCGTCGCAGGACCCGCGCCGTCAAGGCGGTCGACACGGCCGAGGCGGTGCAGCCGGCAGCGGTGGCCGTCGCGGAGCCCGAGGCGGAGACCGAGGAGAAGCCGCGCCGTCGCAGGACGCGTGCGGTGAAGGCGGTCGACACGGCCGAGGCAGTGGCACCGGTCGAGACCAAGCCGCGCCGCACCCGTGCGGCGAAGGCCGTCGACACGGCCGAGGCAGTGGCACCGGTCGAGACCAAGCCGCGCCGCACCCGTGCGGCGAAGGCCGTCGCCGAGACGGCCACCGAGGCTCCGGCCGCGGAGGTCGCCGCACCGCGCCGCCGCACCCGCGCCCGTAAGGCGGCTCAGCCCGAGAGCTGATCCCCGCAGCGAGTCGGCCCGGCCCCCGGACAGGGGGGCCGGGCCGTCGGGGTTTCCGGGGGCAGCCGGCCGGGCCCCGCAGAGCGCGTCGCCATCTGCGCCGATAACCTCATCGCATGAGCAGGCCCCCTACTTTCGTCCCCCCGCCCTGCGCCCGGCCACGGCTGCTGGCCACCTCCCGGGGGGAGTTCGCGGTGCTCGATGCGCAGCCCCGAGGGGATGAGCGCAAGGGAACCGCCATTCTGCTGCCCGGGTACACCGGGAGCAAGGAGGACTTCATCGCTCTTCTGGAGCCCCTCAGCGCCGCCGGGTACCGCGTCGTGTCCGTCGACGGGCGCGGGCAGTACGAGACCGACGGGCCCGACGACCAGCAGGCGTACGCGCAGAGCGAGTTGGCCCTCGATGTGCTCGCACAGGTGACGGCGGTCGGGGACGGTCCTGTGCATCTGCTCGGGCATTCGCTCGGCGGGCAGATCTCCCGCGCGGCCGTCCTCGCGGATCCCGCACCCTTTCGCACTCTCACCCTGATGTCCTCCGGGCCCGCCCGCATCAGCCCCTCCCAGCAGGAACGCGTCGCGATGCTCAGCGACGCACTGACGCTGATGGAGATGGACCAGGTCTGGGAGGCGATGCAGGCGCTGGATCCGCCGGAGGACACCGACACCGACCCGAAGAACGGTGAGGATCTGCGGCGTCGCTGGCTGCGCCACAACCCCGTCCAGATGATCACCACCGGCCGTCAACTGACCGTGGAGCCCGACCGCGTCGACGAGCTCGCCCGGCTCCCGCTGCCCAAGCTTGTGCTGAGCGGGGAGAGCGACGACACCTGGCCGGTGCCGCTGCTCGACGAGATGGCGCGGCGCCTCGGCGCCGGGCGGACCGTCATCGCGGGGGCCCAGCACTCACCGAACACCGACCGGCCGCAGGAGACCGCGGCGGCCGTCCGCGAGTTCTGGGACCGGCACGGGGACTGAGAGTCAGTACTGGGACTGCAGGTGCTGCCAGAAGCCGTCGCGCAGCGCCCGTCTCAGCACCGCGTGCCCCCGCAGTGACCGCTGCAGCACCCTTTCGGCCTCGATCAGCAGGTCCTGGTCCACCGGGCCCGGCAGATACGGATGGCCCGGCAGCAGCTCCGCCATGGGTTCCCGGCCGCGTTCCGCGAGCCAGGTCGCCGCGATCTGCGCCCCGACGAAGCGCACTTCGTCGCGGGACGGCGGCGGCGCGCCCTCGTTCTCGTACGTCGTGACGGGCCGGCGTGTGATGTACGGGCGACAGAAGTCCAGGTCGAACGTCCGCTGGCTGTCCACCTCCCACAGCAGCGGTTCCGCCTGGTTGCGTCCGTCGGAGGCCTCGATGCCCCAGAGGTGGACCCGCGCCCCGTATCCCTGCGCCGCCTCGACCGCGGAGACCAGGTCCTCGTCGCCGCCCACCAGGGCGGCGTCGCTGATCGCGCGGTGCCGGGCCAGCGACTCCAGATCCGTGCGGATCAGGGAATCGACGCCCTTCTGCTGGTTGTTCGCGTTCAGATTGCCCAGCCGTACCTTGACGTCCGGCAGCTCGGCGATCGACTGCTGCTCGGCGGTGTGGATACGCCGGCGGGCGCCGTCGTACCAGTAGACGCGCAGCAGCCGGCTGTCCGCGAAGATCGTGCGAGCCTTGTCGATGAAGGCCTCGATCAGGCCCTCCGCGTCCAGGTCGAAGGAGCGCCGGTCCTCGGTGCCCGCCACAAGCAACCCGGCCGCAGCATAGACGTAACCCGCGTCCACGAAGATGGCATGCGTGGACGGGGTCTTGGCGACCTCGGCGAGCATGCGATGGAGCAGCTCGTTGGTGCGCTCCAGCCGGGCGCTGATCTGGTGGAACTCTGCGTCGTTCATACGGGCCCCATTCTCCGTGGACCTGCGAGTACCCGCCAGTAGTTAGGCATCCAAAGATTTTCCTTAGCGTAGGGAATGTTTGACGGGTGCAACTCTGTTGAAGACGTACAGGACACAAACGAACACAGACGGGTATCCGTCGCCATCAGTTCTCCAGCAGGAGGATCAGACGAAGGGAGAAGCCATGCGCTTCGAAATCATGCGACTCGACGACGTCAACGGCACCGCCGTGGACACCACCGTCGTGGACGCCGCCTCCGTCAATCGGATCGTGCAGCAGGCCGCAGCGACCGGCCAGCGCATCTACATCCGTCCGGCCGCAGCCGCGGTCGTGTAACACCCGACGCCCAGCACACCGACGCAGAGCGCCCCCGTACGGAACGTCCGTACGGGGGCGTTGTTGTGTCTGCACCGATCAGGCTCAGGCGCCCTGGATGACCTGGGTGATGCCGTTGATGATCTGCTGCACCGCGATCGCGGAGAGCATCATGCCCGCCAGCCGCGTCACCAGCACGACACCGCCGTCCTTGATCAGCCGGATGATCACCAGCGAGTAGCGCATCGTCAGCCAGAGCACGGCGTGCATCGCGACGATCGCCGCCCACACCGAGACCTGCTGCGCGGCACCGTCGGCGTGCTGCACGGCGAGGATCACCGAGACGATCGCGCCGGGCCCGGCCAGCAGGGGCATGCCGAGCGGTACCAGCGCGACATTGACGTCCTTGGTCTGCTGGGGCTCGTCGGTCTTGCCGGTCAGCAGGTCGAGCGCGATGAGCAGCAGGAGCAGACCGCCCGCGATCATCAGCGCGGGGACGGAGACATGCAGGTAGTCGAGGATCTGCTGGCCGAGGATGCCGAAGACGGTGATGACACCGAAGGCGACGGCCACAGCCTGCCACGCCATCCGGCGCTGCACCTTCGCGGGGCGTCCGGAGGTGAGGGCGAGGAAGATCGGCGTGATCCCGGGGGGATCCATGATCACAAAAAGGGTGAGGAAGAGGGAGCCGAAAACGGCAACGTCGAACACAGTGAGGGCCTAGCGGGAAGAGGGGTGGAACAGGGGGCCGGAGGTTACGCGCGCACTCCGCCGGTGCCCGGCACCGGGAAGGCGCCGGTCGCCCGTCGCGTGATCTCGCCGTAGATCTCCGGGTCGGTGGTGAACTCGGCGAGCCGGCACGTCTTGCGGCTGCCGTGGTAGTCGCTGGATCCGGTGGTGAGCAGCCCGAGCTCCGCGGCGAGGCCGCGCAGGCGCTCGCGGGTGGGCTCGTCGTGATCCATGTGGTCGACCTCGATGCCGTCGAGGCCGGCCTCGGCCAGTTCGGCTATCGCCTTCTCCGGCACCGTACGGCCGCGCTGGGCAGCTGCCGGGTGCGCGAAGACGGACACCCCGCCGGCTGCCTTGACCAGGCGGACCGCGGTGAAGGGGTCGAGCTCGTGCTTGACGACATGGGCGCGGCCGCCGTCGGCGATCCACTCGGGCGTGAACGCGTCGGAGACCGTCGGCACGACGCCGAGTTCGACGAGCGCGGAGGCGATGTGCGGGCGCCCGACGGATCCGTCCCCGGCGATACGGGCGACGAGGTCCCACTCGATGGGGACGCCGAGCTCCCGGAGCTTGGTGACCATCGCCCGGGCGCGCGGCACCCGGTCGTCACGGGCGAGTTCGAGCTCGCGCAGCAGATCGGGTTCGGCCGGGTCGAAGAGGTAGGCCAGCATGTGCAGGCTGACGCCGTCGAGTGCGCAGGAGATCTCGGCGCCGGTGACCAGGGTCAGGCCCTCGGGGAGCGCGGCGATCGCCTCGGCGTGGCCGCGGGTGGTGTCGTGGTCGGTGAGGGCGACGATGTCCAGTCCGGCCGCGTGCGCGTTGCGCACCAGCTGGGCCGGGGTGTCCGTGCCGTCCGATGCCGTGGAGTGGGTGTGCAGATCGATGCGCACGACGCGTGACTCCAGAGACGGAAGACGGACAGGGGACGGTCAAGTGTATCGGGCCTTCGAACACCCCCCGGCCACGGCACAATCCCCCGGGTCTACGACAGCAGCCGCGGCGACAGCGCCCCGCACGGCAGCAGTTCCACCTCCGCCCCCGCTTCGCGCAGATCCGTCAGCACCAGCTCGTCGTAGAGCAGCAGCCCCGACTGTTCCGGCCAGACGATCGCCCAGAGCCACAGTCCGCAGGCCTCGCCCGCGAAGACGGCGCGGTCGTCGGGCCCGCCGGTCACATGCCACAGCGGTGTGGGGCGCCCCGCGGCCAGCACCTTGGCCTGCGGCGGTTTGTCGACGCTGATGTGCGGTCCCGGGTCCGGCCCGTCGATGCCCGCGTAGCGTGCCCCGAGTCCGACGCCCAACTCCTCGGCGATCAACACCAGTTCACCGATGCCACCGAGCGGGCCGGGACCGGAGCACACGACGGCGGTGGCCCGCCCCCCGCTGCGGTCGTCCCCCGCGTACGCCACACCCGTGAAGAGCCAGCCCACGGGGAGTGGCCACGGCATCCAGACGGGGACCTTCGCGCGGTGCACGACAACACCGAGGGCTTCGACGCTGGGCGGTATCACCGGCTGCAGCGGGTGCACGGCGCCATGCACATCGCACTGCCAGGAGTCGGCAAAGAGTCCGGGCGCCCTGACCCGGCCACCGCACTTCGGGCAACTGGGTTCGCCCCTCATAGGGCTCAACGGTCCTACCCTGCCGTCCCGGCGTCAAGGACGATCACCCGGTCGGCGCGTGCTCGCCCTCGACAAAAATAGATGCATCTTGCATTCATTAGCACTCCTAACCTATTGTGTGTATATGGCAACGATCCACGAGGAGCAGGAGGAGCCGTTCATGCGCGCAGAGGACCCGTTCGACGAAGGAGCGACCAGCATCCTGCGCCAGCCGAAGGCCGTCTTGGCCACAGCCGGTGCGTCCGTCGTCGCCTTCATGGGCATCGGCCTGGTGGACCCGATCCTCCCCTCGATCGCCGAAGGCCTGGAGGCCACACCGAGCCAGGTCTCCCTGCTCTTCACCTCGTACTTCCTGATCACCTCGGTCGCGATGCTGGTCACCGGCTACGTCTCCAGCCGCATCGGCGGCCGCAGGACCCTGCTCGCCGGCCTCGCGCTCGTCATCGTCTTCGCCGCCCTGTCCGGCACCTCCGGCTCGGTCGGCGAACTGGTCGGCTTCCGGGCCGGCTGGGGCCTGGGCAACGCGCTCTTCGTCTCGACCTCGCTGGCCGTGATCGTCGGCGCCGCCGCGGGCGGGAGCGCCGCGGCGATCCTGCTGTACGAATCGGCCCTGGGGCTCGGCATGGCGTGCGGGCCGCTGCTCGGCGCGCTGCTCGGGGATGCCAGCTGGCGCTATCCGTTCTTCGGCACCGCGGCCCTGATGGCGGTCGGCTTCCTGTGCATCGCGGCGTTCCTGAAGGAACAGCCGAAGCCCGCCCGGAAGACCTCATTGCTGGACCCGATCAAGGCGCTCGGCCACGGCGGGCTCGCGTCCGCCGCGGCGTCCGCCTTCTTCTACAACTACGCGTTCTTCACGGTCCTGGCGTTCACGCCGTTCGTGCTGAACATGACGCCCTACACGTCCGGTGCGGTGTTCTTCGCCTGGGGTGTGCTGCTCGCGGTCTTCTCCGTGCTCGTCGCGCCGCGGCTGCAGAAGCGCTTCGGTTCGCTGAAGGTGCTGGGCGGTTCGCTGGTGCTGCTCGCGGCCGATGTGGTCGTGCTCGGGTACGGCAGTCACACGGTCGCGGTCGTCTGCACGATTCTCTCCGGCGCCTTCATCGGCGTGAACAACACCGTCTTCACCGAACTGGCGCTCGGCGTCTCGGAGGCACCCCGGCCGGTGGCGAGCGCCGGCTACAACTTCGTGCGCTGGTTCGCGGCGGCGGCTGCCCCATTCCTCGCGCCGAAGATCGAGGAGTGGAGCGACGTCCACATGCCGTTCGTCGTCGCCGGCGCCGCCGCTCTCGTCGGCGCGGGCATCGTCCTGGCCCGGCGGCACTCGCTCGGCCACCGGGCCGAGGACCTGCGGCCGAAGCACGCGACCGAGGACAGCGTCACGGTGTTCGCCGGCTGAGCGTCCTCAGTCGAGCGGCACGGACCTGCGCAGCGGATCGCGCAGGTCCGTGCCCTGCGTCAGCCAGCGCTCCTGGAGCTCCTGAGCGCCGTGCACCCGCTTCCACGCGGCCTCGTTGGAGGTCATCGGCAACAGCGGCAGGAAGCGCACCGGATCCATCGGGTCGTCGAGCTCCAGATCCTCCACCAGGCCGCCCGGCTCGGCGACCAGCACCGAGGTGAAGGCGGCCGACGGCCAGAGCGGTTCGCCGACGTCCAGCGAGGCGCCGGGCGCCACGACGACGCCCTCGACCTGAGGGGACGCTGCCAGT
This sequence comes from uncultured Actinomycetota bacterium, assembly GCA_963836215.1. Classification (GTDB taxonomy): domain Bacteria; phylum Actinomycetota; class Actinomycetes; order Streptomycetales; family Streptomycetaceae; genus Streptomyces. The sequence continues at coordinate 61,543 of CAWIIU010000001.1, read as the reverse complement.
ACGGCAAGGGGACGCAGCGCCTTGTCGGTGTCGGCGAGCCCGGCCCGTACGGACAGGATCAGTTCGGCGCGCGGGCCCTTCACCGGATCGGCCAGAGCGGCGGTGGGATCGGCCATCGGCTGGGCGGACATACCGAGTGTGGCGTATCGCACGACGTCGCCGGCGTCACCCTCCGTGCCGTGGAACCGGAGCACCTCGATGCGGTCCGTACCGAGGAACGTCACAGCCGCGCGGGCGTCCGGCTCGCCAAGTGCCGTGCGCAGCCTGGCTTCGACCAGAGCAAGAACTTCTCCCATCCCGCGAGCATAAAGCGCGCATGGAACGGGCAAAACCAGGGATTGACCCTCAGTCGGCTGATAGTCTTGGCCGCTGGTCGGGACAGCACGCAGGTGAGGGTCACCTCCCAGGCGGAGCTCAGGTGGAGATGCTCTCCGATTCCCGACGACACGTCATCCCCCACGGGGGACCGGCCGGAGGAGGTGGGGCTGCGTGGATCGAAGTCGATCGTGCAGTACCAGCCGCTCTTCCGCACGGCACACCGCCTCGGCGATCTGAATCTCCGGTCCGATCCGCCTGGGTGATGTGAGGCCTTTCCGCACGAGGGCCACGGAATTTCGCACGACGGAAGAGCACGTCGTTTTTGCCTGTCTGTAGCGAACCCCGTCACCGCGATCCGCGGTGCCGCCCGCTTTGCGGACGTATGCATCACGTCCCCATTCCGGGCTGTGCCACGCCACTCGCCGACGGCCTCTCCGTGAAGGAGCCCGCCATGTCGATGATCCGTGACCTGCGTGCAGCGGTCCGTCCGTCGCTGCGCAAGAGCAGCACTCCGTACAACACGTACGACGCCACCCGGGACCCCTCGGCGTCCAGCGCCGTCGTCGACTGCGCGGTCTACCGCGACGGAAAGCGGCTGGAGAGCGACGGCTGCCAGACGCCCCGCGAGGCGATGCTGCGCGTACGCGAGGGCGGCGGCTTCGCATGGATCGGGCTGCACGAGCCGACGGAGGCCGAATTCGCCGGTATCGCCGCCGAGTTCGGTCTGCACCCCCTCGCCGTCGAGGACGCCGTCCACGCCCACCAGCGTCCCAAGCTGGAGCGGTACGACGACACGCTCTTCACCGTCTTCAAGACGATCCACTACGTCGACCACGCCGAACTCACCGCCACCAGCGAGGTCGTGGAGACCGGCGAGGTCATGTGCTTCACCGGGCGGGACTTCGTCATCACCGTCCGGCACGGCGGCAAGGGATCGCTGCGGGCCCTGCGGCACGGTCTGCAGAAGGACACGGAGCTGCTGTCGAAGGGGCCTTCCGCGGTACTGCACGCCATCGCCGACCATGTCGTCGACGGGTACATCGCGGTCGCCTCCGCGGTGCAGGACGACATCGACGAGGTCGAGATCGACGTCTTCTCGGCACCGTCCAAGGGCAGCCCGCGCGGCAGCGACGCCGGACGGATCTACCAACTCAAGCGCGAGGTACTGGAGTTCAAGCGGGCAGTGTCGCCGTTGCTGCGGCCGATGCAGCTGCTGAGCGAGCGGCCGATGCGGCTGGTCGACCCGGACATCCAGAAGTACTTCCGTGACGTCGCCGACCACCTCGCGCGCGTGCAGGAGGAGGTCATCGGCTTCGACGAGCTGCTGAACTCGATCCTGCAGGCCAATCTCGCGCAGGCGACCGTCGCACAGAACGAGGACATGCGCAAGATCACCTCATGGGCGGCGATCATCGCCGTGCCCACGGCGGTCTGCGGGGTGTACGGCATGAACTTCGACCACATGCCGGAGCTGCACTGGAAGTACGGCTACGCCATGGTCATGACGGGCATCATCGGCGTCTGCCTCGCCATCCACCGCACCCTCAAGCGCAACGGCTGGCTGTAGACGCCGCCCTGCGTAAACTGCGCGCATGACTGATCTGCTGCTCGACCGGGCGCTCGTCGAGGAGGCCACCAAGAAGTCCGGCCTCATCTGGGTGCGCGGCGACGGCCCCGCACAGGCGCTGTGGCACGTGTGGCACGAGGGCGCGGCGCATCTCGTCGGCGACGGCCCGGGCGAGCAGCCGCTCCCGGCGCTGGTGGACGGGGGCGCCGCCGAGGTGACCGTCCGCAGCAAGGACAAGGGCGGGCGGCTCGTCGCCTGGACGGCATCGGTCACCGAGCTGGAGCCGGACTCCGAGGCATGGGAGTCGGCGGTCGCCGAGCTCAAGGGCAAGCGGCTGAACGCGCCCGACGCGGACGTGATGACGGAGCGGTGGGCGCGGGAGTGCCGGGTGCTGCGGCTCGAGCCGAGGGATGTGAGCACGGACTTCCCGTCCGAGTCCCTGGCCGGTCCGCCGCTGCCGACACCCGCGACGACCCGTCGGCCGGCACCGGCCGCACTGCCGCGGCTGCTGCTGCGGCGCAAGAAGAAGCGCGGCTAGGGCCTGCCGTGGGGATCAGGCCGGATCGGTGAGCGGGGTCCGGTGCGTGCGATCGCAAGGCGGCGGATGGAGCCCACGCGGTGGGTACCTCCCGTGCCCCGACGGGAGCCGTAGCCGACTGACGACAACGCGGCGTGGGGGCACCTCCCGTGCCCGCAGGACTACGGGGGAGTGCGTGCCAGGGCACGCGAGCCCGGCAAGATCCGAACGGCATCAGGCGGCCTCAGGGGCCGCAGCGCGGAGGGCGGCTCGCGTCAGTCGCTGGTCTTGGGGAGCTGGCCGCCGAATTCCACGCTTTCGTCCTTCGACGGCGCCTTCAGCGTGAAGTCCTCGTCCCAGTCCGCCAGCGTCAGCACGCCCGCCCCGCCGGCCCGCTCGAACTGCAAGGGGTACGGCCGGCCCTCCAGTGACACGTCGAGGATGCCGCCCTGGCCGTCCTGCGCCTTCACCTTGATCGTCCGTATACCGCCGACCTTCGTGCGGTCGCCCTTGCTGAGATCGCCCTGCATCCCGAGCAGCCCCTTCAGCAGCACGTCCATGTCCGTGAAGCCGAGGAACTGCTTGTACGCCGGGTCGCCCTCGGGCACCTTCACGTACTTGTCGTCGAGCTTGTCCGCGGCTTGCGCGTCCGACTCGCTGGGCTTCTTGTCGCCCTTGCCGCCCGCATGGCTCCAGAACCCGGCGTCCGCCTTCAGATAGAGCGCCTTGCCGACCCTCAGCAGTTCGAAGGTGTTGTCCTTCGAGGTGACGGAGCCGGTGCCGCCGTCGTGCTTGAGCCGCATGTTCAGCTTGTAGGTGCCGCCCTTGCTGACCAGCGTCCCGGAGAGCCGCACCGCATCGGCGGCGTCCGCCGCGGCCTTCGCCTTCGTCTCGATCTCGGCCGCGGACAGCTTGCCGATGCCGTTGGTTCCCGCGTCCGGATCCTCACCGCAGGCCGTGGTCACCGCGGTCAGCCCGGCGCACAGAACCACGGAGAGCGCCGCCCGGCGGGCTCGGGAGGCCAGGGGGAGGGGAGTCACCGGCGCGCTGCCTCTCATCTGCTTGTCATGGGTGGCAGACCGCAGCGTACCTGTGCGGAGCGAGCAGTTCCGAAGGGAGCCGTACGGACGCCGGCCAGGGGCGGCACGGAACGGTACGGGCTAGCCTGAAGCCCACGATCGGCGGCATTTCCCGGCAAAGAGGAGGTGCGGAGAGATGGTGGCAGGCGCCTCTCGGGTCTTCGTCTCCCACCTCGCCGGCGTGCCCGTGTTCGACCCCAACGGCGATCAGGTGGGCCGGGTGCGCGACCTGGTCGCGATGCTCCGCGTCGCGGGTCGCCCGCCACGGCTGCTCGGCATGGTCGTCGAGGTGCTCAGCCGCCGCCGTATCTTCCTGCCGATGACCCGCGTCACGGGCGTGGAGTCGGGCCAGGTCATCACCACGGGTGTGCTGAACGTGCGCCGCTTCGAGCAACGGCCCACCGAGCGACTGGTTCTCGGCGAGCTGCTCGACCGGCGCGTGCGGCTGGTGGACACCGGCGAGGAGGTCACCGTTCTCGATGTGGCGATCCAGCAGCTGCCGGCCCGCCGCGACTGGGAGATCGACAAGGTCTACGTCCGCAGGGCCAGGGCGGGGGCACTGCGCCGCAAAGGTGAGGCGCTGACCGTCGAGTGGTCGGCCGTCACCGGCTTCTCGCTGGAGGAGGAAGGGCAGGGCGCGGAGAGTCTGGTCGCCACCTTCGAGCGGATGCGTCCCGCGGACCTCGCCAATGTGCTGCACCATCTGTCGCCCAAGCGGCGCGCGGAGGTGGCCGCCGCCCTCGACGACGACCGGCTCGCGGACGTCCTGGAGGAGCTGCCGGACGACGACCAGGTGGAGATCCTCGGCAAGCTCAAGGAGGAGCGCGCGGCGGACGTGCTGGAGGCGATGGACCCGGACGACGCGGCCGACCTGCTCTCCGAGCTGCCGGAGGAGGACAAGGAGCGGCTGCTCACGCTGATGCGCCCGGACGACGCGGCCGATGTGCGCCGGCTGCTGTCGTACGAGGAGCGCACGGCGGGCGGTCTGATGACCACGGAGCCGATCGTGCTGCGACCGGACGCCACCGTCGCCGACGCCCTGGCCCGCGTACGTCAGCAGGACCTCTCCCCCGCGCTCGCCGCGCAGGTGTACGTCTGCCGCCCGCCGGACGAGACGCCGACGGGCAAGTACCTGGGCACGGTGCACTTCCAGCGGCTGCTGCGCGACCCTCCCTTCACCCTCGTCAGCGCCCTCGTGGACAGCGATCTGCCGCCGCTCGCACCGGACACCCCGCTGCCCGCGGTGACCAGCTATCTCGCGGCGTACAACATGGTCGCGGCCCCGGTCGTCGACGAGAGCGGCTCGCTGCTGGGCGCGGTGACCGTGGACGACGTGCTCGACCATCTGCTGCCGGACGACTGGCGGGAGACCGAGTTCGAGGGGTCCTCCGCCCATGGGTAGCGGCAGCGATCTGACCGATCGCGGAGAACAGCGGGAGCGGCAGCCGTCCGGGGCCGGTGCGGCGCCACGCTCCCGGGTCCGGCTGGACCAGCCGCGCATGCCGCGGCGCAGCGTCCTGCCGGAGTGGGACCCCGAGGCCTTCGGTCGGTTCTCGGAGCGGATCGCGCGTTTCCTGGGCACGGGGCGGTTCATCGTCTGGATGACGGTGATCATCATCATGTGGGTCCTCTGGAACGTCAGCGCGCCCGAGGACCTGCGCTTCGACCAGTACCCGTTCATCTTCCTCACGCTGATGCTGTCGCTGCAGGCCTCGTACGCCGCCCCGCTGATCCTGCTGGCGCAGAACCGGCAGGACGACCGGGACCGGGTCACCCATGAGCAGGACCGCAAGCAGAACGAGCGGTCGATCGCGGACACGGAATATCTGACCCGGGAGATCGCCGCCCTGCGGATCGGCCTCGGCGAGGTGGCCACCCGCGACTGGATCCGCTCGGAACTCCAGGACCTGGTGAAGGAGATGGAGGAGCACCGCGCGGTATTCCCGTCCAGGCAGCTGCCGGGGAGTGACGAAGGCGACCGCTGACAGGCCTTTCCGGAGGTGGGCTCCAGAGCCGTACCATCGTCGGTATGGCTACGGAAGACGCGGTGCTTGAGGCACTGGCGACAGTGAACGACCCCGAGATCAACCGTCCGATCACCGAACTCGGCATGGTCAAGGAAGTCGGGATCGGTGCCGACGGCGCGGTCGCCGTCACGGTGTATCTCACCGTCTCCGGCTGCCCCATGCGCGAGACGATCACCAAGAACGTGACCGACGCGGTCGCGCGCCTCGACGGCGTCACCCGCGTCGACGTCACGCTGGATGTGATGAGCGACGAGCAGCGCCGCGAGCTCGCCTCCTCGCTGCGCGGCGGTACCGCCGAGCGGGAGGTTCCGTTCGCCCAGCCCGGCTCGCTGACCAGGGTGTACGCGGTCGCCTCCGGCAAGGGCGGTGTGGGCAAGTCCTCCGTCACCGTGAACCTGGCGGCGGCGATGGCGGCCGACGGGCTGAAGGTCGGCGTCGTCGACGCGGACATCTACGGCCACAGCGTGCCCCGCATGCTGGGCGCGGACGGCCGTCCGACCCAGGTCGAGAACATGATCATGCCGCCGTCGGCGAACGGCGTGAAGGTCATCTCGATCGGCATGTTCACCCCGGGCAACGCGCCCGTGGTGTGGCGCGGCCCGATGCTGCACCGCGCACTGCAGCAGTTCCTCGCGGACGTGTACTGGGGCGACCTGGACGTCCTGCTGCTCGACCTGCCCCCGGGCACCGGCGACATCGCCATCTCGGTGGCGCAGCTGGTGCCGAACGCGGAGATCCTGGTGGTGACCACTCCGCAGCAGGCCGCTGCCGAGGTCGCCGAGCGGGCCGGTTCGATCGCGGTCCAGACCCACCAGAAGATCGTCGGTGTCGTGGAGAACATGTCGGGCATGCCGTGCCCGCACTGCGACGAGATGGTCGACGTCTTCGGCAGCGGCGGCGGCCAGCGGGTCGCCGAGGGCCTGACGAAGACCACCGGTGCCAACGTGCCCGTGCTGGGCAGCATCCCCATCGACGTACGGCTGCGGGAGGGCGGCGACGAGGGGAAGCCGGTCGTGCTCACCGACCCCGACTCCCCTGCCGGTTCCGCGCTGCGCGCGATCGCGGGCAAGCTGGGCGGCCGTCAGCGCGGACTGTCGGGCATGGCACTGGGCATCACCCCGCGGAACAAGTTCTGAGCACGTCCCTCTGAAGGACGCGCTCCGAGTCGTCCCGCACCCGGACGGGCTTGCTGGTCAAGCCCGTCCGGCTGTGCTCAGGACCGGACGTAGGGACCGAGGTCCCGCACCACGGAGAAGCCGAGCCCGTACGCGCTCATGCCCCTTCCGTACGCGCCGACGTGGACCCCGGAAGTCGTCGACCCCGCCAGCACCCAGCCGAACTCCGACTCCCGGTAGTGGAACGGCGTCGGCTCCCCGTCCACCGGCAGCGAGAGCACGGACCACGCGGGTCCGCTCAGATCGTCGGCCAGCTCGAACGCGGTCTCCGTCTGCTGGTCCAGCCAGTCGTCACGCAGCGAGTGGTCCAGCTGGGCGGGCCAGGTGTGGGCCAGCAGGCCCGAGCCGGCCAGCCAGGCCGCGGAGGAGACCGTGGTGGCGTCCAGGACGCCGGTGCCGTCACCGCTGCGGCGGACGGGGCTCGCGATGACGGAGATGGCCACCGCGAAGCGCTCCTTCTCCGTGGCGTTGGCCTCCGAACGTATCGACGGCTCGTCGCCGTGTCCGAGCGAGCCGTGCTGGACCGTACCGTCCGCGGCGGCGCCCACCTGCATCAGCCAGCGCCCGCCGGTGAAGGCCTCGTCCAGCCCGTACCAGGGGAACGAGGCACGCAGATATCCGTCGACCGCCGACCGGGCCGCGGGCCCCGCCGCACCCGCCGATGCCGCCGTGCGCTGCGCACCGGGAGCTGGGGAATCGCTGACCGTGCTCTGAGCCGCTGGTCGACTTGTCGTCTCCATCTACCCGGCCGCCTCCTCTGTTTCCGAGTCCGGAGCGGACCCGCCCCCCTCGGGCGTCCTCGCGTCCTGACAGATGGAGAGGATAGTCACCCCGAACCGACTCGCAGGGATTGACAGTACTCAGGTGGCGTCTGCGTCGAAGGGCGGACGCTCGTCCTGATCGACCTTTTCGCGCTTCTTGAGCAGGTCGGGGGCCCCGGACGATCCGTTCACAGCGGCGGGCACGGCGGAGGAGGATTCCGTGCCGTTCACCGCATCGGCGACCTCGTTCAGCTCCTTCTTCAGATCGAAGGTGCTGCGCAGTTCCTTGAGCTCCTTGAGGTCCTCGTTGTCGTTCAGCTGCTTGCGGATGAACGCCTTGGGATTGAGGTCCTCGAACTCGAAGTCCTTGAACTCCGGCCCCAGTTCGGTGCGAATGTCCGCTTTGGCGCTCTCGGAGAACTCGCGGATCTTCCGGATGAAGCGGGTGACGTCCTGAATGACCTTCGGCAGCTTCTCCGGGCCGAAGACGAGCACGGCGAGCACCACCAGCGTGGCCAGCTCCAGTGCGCCTATGTCATTGAACACCCTGCTGCTCCTCGTGTTCTCCGTCGCCCGCGGATCGAATGGAAGCCGGGGCCCGATCCACGGTACCCGGCAGGACTTCCGTGCGTCACGTGCCGTGGGCCGAGCCGAGGGTGAGCGTCATGGCCCGTTCCTTGCCGGCTCGGACCACCGTGAGCTCCAGCCGGTCGCCCGGGCGGTGGGAACGGATCTTGACGATCAGCTCCTCGCCGCTGTGCACCCGCTGGCCGTCGACCTTGGTGATGACGTCGCCGGGCTCGATGCCCGCCTTGGCGGCCGGGCCGCCGGGGGTGACGGAGGCGCTGTCGCCCTTGCCCTTCGCGCCGACGCGGGCGCCGTCGCCGGTGTACTTCATGTCCAGGCTGACGCCGATCACCGGGTGGGTCGCCTTGCCGGTGTTGATCAGCTCCTCGGCCACGCGCTTGCCCTGGTTGATGGGGATGGCGAAGCCGAGACCGATCGAGCCGGCCTGGCCGCCTTCGGCGCCACCGGTGTCGGCGGCACGGATGGCGCTGTTGATGCCGATGACTCGGGCCTTGGTGTCGACCAGCGGGCCGCCGGAGTTGCCCGGGTTTATCGGTGCGTCGGTCTGGAGCGCGTCGACATAGCTGACATCGCTGCCGTCGCCCTTCTCGCCGCCCGCGGTGATGGGCCGCTCCTTGGCGCTGATGATGCCGGAGGTCACCGTGTTCTGGAGGTCGAAGGGAGCGCCGATCGCCACCACCGGATCGCCGACCTGGACGCTGTCGGAGTTCCCCAGCGGCAGCGGCTTGAGCCCCGAGACCCCGGCGACCTTGACGACGGCGAGGTCGTAGCCGCTGTCCTTGCCGACGAGGGTGGCCTTGGCGGTCTCGCCGCCGCTGAACGTGACGGAGATCTCACCGGCGGGTCCGGCCGGATCGACGACGTGGTTGTTGGTGAGGATGTGGCCCGCCTCGTCGAGAACGAAGCCGGTGCCGGTGCCCTGCTCGCCCGCGCCGTTCACATGCAGGGTGACCACGCTGGGCAGCGCGCTGGCGGCGATCCCGGCCACGCTGTCGGGCGCACGGTCGCCGTTGTCCTTGGGGGCCTGCCCCAGCTCGACCTGGGTGATGCCGCCGTTGCGCTCGATGTAGGCGCCGATGCCGCCGCCTATGCCGCCCGCCAGAAGTGCCAGCAGCAGGGCGCCGACCAGTACCGATCCCTTGCGGCTGCGCTTCCTGGCGGGTTCGCCGGGGTGGGTGAGCGGGGCCGCGCCGGGAGCGCTCCAGGGGTCGTACTGCAGCCACTGCGTGGGTCCGTGGTGTGCGGGCTGCGGCTGGGGATGGGGCTCCTGCTGAACCGGGAGGTGCGGGTGCACGGGCTGCGGCGGAGCGGGCTGCTGGGGCGGGGCGTAACCGCCTTCCGTCGCGGGGCCCGTGCCGTTCGGAGCGGCGTACTGCGGCGGTACGGGTGTGCCCTGCGCCGGCGTGGGCACCGGTCGCTGCACGGGCGGCGCGGGCGCGTAGGGCCCGGGCCCGCCGTACGGCGGGGTGCTGTAGGCATCGGGTGCGTGCAGCGGCTGCCGCCGCTGCTGCTCCGGCACCGGGGGCAGCTCCGCCGTCACCTCGGCCGCCGTCGCGCCGGGGGTCTCCGCGGCCGGCTCGGGTGCCGGGGGCCCGTCCTGCGGCTCCGGCTCCGGGCGCGTCGCACGTGCCGCACCGGGCCGGCTCCACCACTTCGCCTTCGACTCGGTGGGCTTCCCGTCGTCCATGCTCTCCCCGCAAACTGCCGGCCGCTGCGGCACCCCCGTGGGGCACCCCTCGGAAGATTCAACCAGGTTTGCGAATCAGCGCGCAGGGGCGGTCAGCGCCAGGGCGTCGGAGACTGCCCGGGCTGCGTGGGACCGGCCAGCTGCGTGGGGGCCGGCGTGGTGTCCGCCGTCGCCCCGGGAGCGGTGGCGAGCTGGAAGGCGGAGCCCGTCGGCCGTATCAACGGCGAAGGTGCAAACAGGGAGTTGACCACGGTCGGGGTGGCGGACGGGTGGTTCGGCGGAGCCCCGGGGAGCGACATGTCGGAGACGGAGAGGCCGATGGGCCGGTCCTCGGACCTGGCCAGTCCGTTGCCCCCGCCTCGGCGCCGCTCGAGCTCCGTGCTCCGGAAGCCGCCTGTCGCGTTGTTGGACGACGAGTTGGTACCCGTCGTGCCCGCGCTGGCGGCCGGCCGCACCGGGGTGGTCGTGTTCCCCGCGCCGGTGCCCCGCGGGCCGGCCTGGACCGAGGCGTCAAGAGGCAGCGCCCCGAGGGCGATCGCGGCGAACGACACCGCGCTCGCGGCGGCGAAGGCGAAGCGGCGGCCACGCCAGGGCGAGCGCTCGGCTTCCGAGCGCGCCACGTCATGTATGCGGAAGCCACCGGAGCCACCCGGGAGCATCGCGGCGTGCGGTCCCCCGGGGACGTATCCGAACGTCTCCGTGCGGGGATCGCCGGTTCTACCCGCGGACGGGCTCAGAGCTCCGAAGACCGCGTCGCCGATTCTTCCGTCGAAGGGGCCCCTGCTGTCGTCGTCACCGTCGGAGGGTCCCGCGGGCAGGCCTTGCAGCCGCGCCAGCAGCCCTTCGGAGGGCGGCGGGGGCGCGGTGTGCGCGAAGACGTCCTTGAGCCTGCGCTGGGCGTCGGCCTCGGCCTTGCACTTGGGACAGGTCGCCAGATGAGCCAGTACTCGGTCCCTGGCGTCGTGTTTGAGCTCGCCGTCGACAAGCGCGGCAAGCCGGTCCCCCAGGTGCTGCTCGGCAGGGGTCGGGCTCGTGCCACTCACGCCGGTCCGACCTCCCCTGCCAGTCCGACGGCTCCCGCCAGCGTGCGCTGCTGCTCGGCGCGGGCCTGCGGGGAACGGTGCTGCAGTGCCTTGCGCAGATGGGAGCGGCCGCGGTGGATCCGGCTGCGGACCGTACCGAGCTTGACGCCCAGGGTCGCGGCGATCTCCTCGTACGACAGGCCTTCGATGTCGCAGAGGACGACAGCGGCACGGAACTCCGGCGCGAGTGTGTCCAGCGCCTGCTGGACGTCGGCGTCGAAGTGGGTGTCGTTGAAGACCTGCTGCGGGGAGGGCTCACGGCTGGGCAGCCGCTCGGCCGCGTCGTCGCCGAGCGCGTCGAAACGGATGCGCTGCTTCCTGCGGACCATGTCCAGGAAGAGGTTCGTGGTGATGCGGTGCAGCCAGCCCTCGAAGGTGCCGGGCGTGTACGTCGACAGCGAGCGGAAGACACGGACGAACACCTCTTGGGTGAGGTCTTCGGCATCGTGCTGGTTGCCCGTGAGGCGGTAGGCGAGGCGATAGACCCGGCCGCTGTGCGTGCTGACGATCTCCTCCCAGGTAGGAGGCGTCCACGCCTGCGATTCCGCATCCGATGCGAAGGTCGCGGTAGCTGCGGAGTCGGCGGTGCGGGAACGGTCAGCAATGTCGGTCACGGATTTCGGCTCACCCGGTGACCTGAGGAAGCGCTTCAGCACTCCTCTCCGATCCGCAGGTGCAGCCGCACCTCCCCTGTCGGCTCTGGTGGTGTCCAGCGGAGCCCCTACCATAGCCACCTCGCCCGTTAGCTCCGGATAAGAATCTTTACGCGAATTTGGGTGCTGCTTCGGGTCCTGATCCATGTGTTCCCCCGCTGTCTATAACGCCCGGTCCCATCTGCAGGTTCCCGGGGGCAACGGATACAGTCAGCGTCGCGCCAACTACGGGGACAGGAGAGGGTCATTACCGCCAACCGGCAGACGAGCTGGGCGTTCGCCGACGCCTTTGTCGCCGAGGACGAAGCGCTGCGCTGGGCCCGTGACCGGTCCCGGGAGTCAGGGCTCCCCTCGGTGTCTCCAGGCACCGGCGCCGCGCTGCGACTGCTGGCTGCCGCCGCCGACGCGAAGGCGGTCGCGGAGATCGGGACGGGGACGGGAGTCTCCGGGCTCTATCTGCTGCAGGGAATGCGGCCCGACGGCGTACTGACCACGGTGGACCCGGAGCCGGACCGGCAGCAGTTCGCCCGGCAGGCGTTCCGCGAGGCGGGCTTCGCGGGGAACCGCGCGCGCTTCATCCCCGGCCGCGCCCTCGACGTCCTTCCGCGGCTCGCGGACGGCGGGTACGACCTCGTTTTCTGCGACGGCGACCCGATGGAGTCGCTGGACTATCTCGCTGAATCGTTGCGCCTGCTCCGACCTGGGGGTCTTGTGTGCTTCGAAGGCGTCTTCGCGGACGGTCGCACCGTCGATTCGGCCGCGCAGCCGGCGGAGGTGCTGCGCCTGCGGGAGCTGCTGCGGGCGGTCCGCGAGAGCCAGGAGCTGCTGCCGTCCCTGCTCCCGGTGGGCGACGGACTCCTCTGCGCGGTCCGCCGGGGCTGAGCGTGGATTCCCGGCCGCCTTCCCGCTCCCCGGAACCCGCCCCGCCATCCGCCCCCGCACACGTCACTGCCCCGGCACCTCAAGGTGCCGGGGCAGTGAAAAAATGGGGGCTTTCCGCGTCAGCCGACGACCTTCTTCAGGGCGTCGCCGAGAGCATCGGCTTCGTCCGGTGTCAGCTCGACAACAAGCCGACCGCCGCCTTCGAGCGGTACGCGCATGACGATGCCCCGCCCCTCCTTGGTCACCTCGAGCGGGCCGTCGCCCGTCCGCGGCTTCATGGCCGCCATGCTCGTTCCCCTTCCTGAAACCAGCTCATCGTCAGCCGACGGCCCATGGGTAGGCACGCGTCCCGGCATCGAACACATTGCTTCCAGGTCATTATCCCGCATGGCGGGACCCGATGACCAACATCGGTCGGCATCGCTTAGGCAACGCGCTCTCGCAAAACCCCACAATTCGGCGATCCGCCTGCGATACTCCGCCGCCTGTCGTGCCACGGTCACCCAGGAATGTTTGACGCAGGTCACATGCCCGCCCCTGCGAATCTCCGCCATGCTGAGCGATGGACACGACCGCTGAGCCGCAAAGGGGACCCTGACATGGCCGACTCCGTGCTGTACGAGGTGAGCGACGGACTCGCGACGATCACGATCAATCGGCCCGAGGCCATGAACGCGATGGACATCGAGTCGAAGGTCGCTCTCCGGGAGGCGGCCGAGACAGCGGCCGCCGATCCCGCCGTACGGGCCGTCCTGCTCACGGCGACCGGGCGCGCCTTCTGCGTGGGCCAGGACCTCAAGGAGCACATCGCACTGCTGGCCGAGGACAAGAAGTCGGGCAGCGGCGGGACCATGAACACGGTGCGGGAGCACTACAACCCCATCGTCCGGGCGCTGACCCGGATGCCCAAGCCCGTCGTCGCCGGCGTGAACGGTGTGGCCGCGGGTGCGGGCCTCGGCTTCGCGCTCGCCGCGGACTACCGGGTCGTCGCCGACACCGCCAAGTTCACGACCTCGTTCGCGGGTGTCGCGTTGACGGCCGACTCCGGGGTCTCCTGGACGCTGCCCCGGCTGATCGGCCAGAGCCGCGCGGCCGACCTGCTGCTCTTCCCGCGCTCCTTCTCCGCCCAGGAGGCGTTCGACCTGGGCATCGCCAACAAGCTGGTCCCGGCCGACGAACTGGCGGCCGAGGCCGCGGCCGTGGCCCGTGCGCTGGCCGAGGGACCGACCGTGGCGTACGCGGCGCTCAAGGAGTCGCTGGCGTACGGAGCGGGTCATACGCTCGACGAGGCGCTGGAGAAGGAGGACGAGCTCCAGACCCTGGCGGGCGCCTCCGAGGACCACGCCATCGCGGTGCAGGCGTTCATCGCCAAGGAGAAGCCGAAGTACCTCGGCCGCTAGCGCTGCGGGCCATCGCCCCGGAACACACAGCCGGCGAGGTGGTCGTCGACGAGTCCGCACGCCTGCATCAGCGCATAGGCCGTGGTCGGTCCGACAAAGCGCAGGCCCTTCTTCTTGAGGGCCTTCGCCAGGGCCGTGGACTCGTCGGTGACCGCCGGGATGTCGGCGACGGTCACCGGCACGGGCCGGGACGCCGCGTCGGGCGCATACGACCAGATCAGCGTCTCCAGCTCGCCGGCCGGCCAGTCGGCGAGCACGCGCGCGTTGGCGAGGGTCGCATCGACCTTGGCGCGATTGCGGATGATCCCCTCGTCGGCGAGGAGCCGCTCCCGGTCGGTGTCGGTGAACTCCGCGACGGAGGCGATCTTGAAGTCGTCGAAGGCGCGGCGGAAGCCCGCACGACGGCGCAGGATCGTGATCCAGGACAGACCGGACTGGAAGGCCTCCAGGCACAGCCGCTCGAAGAGGGCGTCATCGCCGTGGACCGGGCGGCCCCATTCGTCGTCGTGGTACGCGATGTAGTCCTCGGTGGACAGGCCCCACGGGCAGCGCAGCCGTCCGTCGGGGCCCGCCACGGCGCCGCCGGTCACTTCTCGGTCTCCTCGCCCCGCTCGGTGAACAGGTCCGGCCTGCCCACCGCTGTCGCCTGCGCTCCGGCCAGGGCGGCCTCCAGCTCGGCGATACGGGCGTCGCGCTCGGCGAGCTCGGCACCGAGCCGGCCGAGGGCGTCGTCCACGTCGGCCATCCGGTAGCCGCGGACGGCCACCGGAAGCCGGAGCGCCTCGACGTCCGCGCGCCCGACGGGCCGGGACTGCGGCAGGGGGTCGACCAGCTGTTCCGGCGCCACCTCGGGCAGGGCCGCGCTGTCGCCGCCGCCGACCACGGCGAGGGTGACCGCGGCGACCACCACGACCATCGCGATCAGCAAGAACAAGAACACGAGCGACCCTCTCCCCGAACGGAAACTGTCCGGTGCTGATCGTGCCACGCCGGTCCGACAGTTAGGGTCGCAGGCGGACGACCCGAGGAGGAAACAGCAGATGCTGCGGCTGGGCAGGCGCGAGTTCGACGCGCACGAGCCGGTGATCATGGCGATCGTGAACCGGACGCCCGACTCCTTCTACGACCAGGGTGCGACGTTCCGCGACGAACCCGCGCTCTCCCGCGTCGAGCAGGCGGTGGCGGACGGCGCCGCGATCATCGACATCGGCGGGGTCAAGGCCGGGCCCGGCGAAGAGGTGACGGCCGAGGAAGAGGCGCGGCGGACGGTCGGCTTCGTGGCCGAGGTGCGTCGGCGGTTCCCCGACGTGGTGATCAGCGTCGACACCTGGCGGCACGAGGTGGGCGAGGCGGTCTGCGAGGCCGGCGCGGACCTGCTGAACGACGCCTGGGGCGGAGTCGACCCGAAGCTGGCGGAGGTCGCCGCCCGGTACGACGTGGGGCTGGTGTGCACCCACGCGGGCGGCACGGAGCCGCGGACGCGCCCGCACCGGATCGCGTACGAGGACGTGGTGGCGGACATCCTGCGGGTCACCCTGTCGCTGGCCGAGCGGGCGGTGGAGCTGGGCGTCCGGCGCGACGGGATCATGATCGACCCCGGTCACGACTTCGGGAAGAACACCCGGCACTCGCTGGAGGCGACGCGGCGGCTCGGCGACATGGTGGACACGGGCTGGCCGGTGCTGGTGTCCCTGTCCAACAAGGACTTCGTCGGCGAGACGCTGGACCGCCCGGTGAAGGAGCGGCTGATCGGGACACTGGCGACGACGGCGGTGTCGGCGTGGCTGGGGGCGCAGGTGTACCGGGTCCACGAGGTCGCGGAGACCCGGCAGGTCCTGGACATGGTCGCGACGATCGCGGGCCACCGCCCGCCGGCGGTGGCCCGCAGGGGCCTGGCCTGACCTCGACCGGCCCTAGTGCCCCGTCTCCTTCGTCACCAGGGAGACCGCCTCTTCCACGTCGTCCGTCACATGGAAGAGCACCAGGTCCTTCTCCGACGCCTTGCCCTGGGCCACCACCGTGGTGCGCAGCCAGTGCACCAGGCCGCTCCAGTACTCGGTGCCGAACAGCACGATCGGGAAGCGGGTCACCTTGCCCGTCTGGACCAGGGTCAGCGCCTCGAAGAGTTCGTCCAGGGTGCCCAGGCCACCGGGCAGCACCACGAAACCGGAGGCGTACTTCACGAACATCGTCTTGCGGACGAAGAAGTACCGGAAGTTCACACCGATGTCGACGTGCGGGTTGAGCCCCTGTTCGTAGGGCAGCTCGATGCCCAGCCCCACCGAGATGCCCTTGGCCTCCCGCGCGCCCCGGTTGGCAGCCTCCATCGCGCCCGGGCCACCGCCGGTGATCACCGCGAAGCCGGCATCGACCAGCGCCTTGCCGATACGGACGCCCGCGTCGTACTCGGGGGTGCCCTCACGTGTACGGGCGGAGCCGAAAACGCTGATCGCGCTGGGCAGTTCGGCGAGCGCGCCGAAGCCCTCCACGAACTCCGACTGGATGCGCATGACCCGCCAGGGATCGGTGTGCACCCACTGGGAGTCGCCCTCGGTGTCCAGCAGCCGCTGGTCGGTGGTGCCGGGCTGCACCTGGCCCCTGCGGCGCAGCACCGGCCCCAGCCGCTGCTCGTCCAGCGCCCGCAAACCCTCCGGGTTGCCCATGACCTGCTCCCTCCGCCGAACATCGTTGCCTTGGGTCAGGGTAGGTCCGCGAACGTTACGAAATGTGAAATCCCGCGGGTCAGGCAGTGAGCCAGTCCCGGAGCCGCTGCTCGCAGTACGTGATCTTCTCGATCGCGACATGCTCGTCCCGCTTGTGCGCGTACAGCGGATCGCCGGGTCCGTAGTTGACCGCGGGCACCCCCAGCGCGCTGAAGCGCGAGACGTCGGTCCAGCCGAACTTCGGCTGCGCGGTGCCGCCGACGGCCTCCATGAACGCCGCCGCGGCGGGGTGCGACAGCCCCGGGAGGGCGCCGCCGGCGTGATCGTCCACTACGAACTCGGCGACGCCGCAGTCGGCGAAGACCTCCTGGACGTGGGCCAGCGCCTCCTCCTCGCTGCGGTCCGGTGCGTAGCGGTAGTTGACGACGACCGTGCACGCGTCGGGGATGACGTTGGTGGCGACGCCGCCCTCGATGCCCACCGCGTTGAGACCCTCGTGGTACTCGAGCCCGTCGATCACCGGCCGGCGCGGCTGGTACGCGCCGAGGCGGGCCAGGATCGGCGCTGCGGCGTGGATGGCGTTGGACCCCATCCAGCTGCGCGCGGAGTGCGCCCGCTCCCCCGTCGTGCGCAGATGGACCCGCAGCGTGCCCTGGCAGCCGCCCTCGACCTGGGCGTCCGAGGGTTCGAGGAGGATGGCGAAGTCGCCCTCGAGCCAATCCGGGTGGGCCTCGGCGACATGCCCCAGGCCGTTGAGGTGCGCGGCGACCTCCTCGTTGTCGTAGAAGACGAACGTGAGGTCGCGGTTGGGCACGGGGACGGTCGCCGCCATGCGCAGCTGCAGGGCCACGCCCGACTTCATGTCGCTCGTGCCGCAGCCCCAGAGAATGCCGTTCTCGTCGAGGCGGGAGGGGACGTTGTCCGCGATCGGGACCGTGTCGATGTGGCCGGCGAGGATCACCCGCTCGGTGCGGCCGAGGTCCGTGCGCGCCACCACGTTGTTGCCGTGCCGGTCGACCGTGAGGTGCGGAAGGGCCCTGAGCGCCTGCTCGATGGCGTCCGCGAGGGGCTTCTCCTCGCCGCTCACGGAGCGGAAGTCGATCAGGGCTGCGGTCAGCGCGGGGGCGTCGAGGGTGAGGTCGAGCACGGTTTCAGGCATGGCTCCGAGCTTACGACCTGAGCCCCGGCGGCCCGTGGTTCCGGGGGGCTGCAGGGAGCTCCAGTACGGTGGGCCTGTGTCCGAGACCGCCTCCCCCCTCCGGCGCGGCCGCCTCCTGCGTATCGCGGCCGCGTTCGCCGTGCTGCTGGCACTGATCGGGTATGTCGTCGTGCAGTACGTCACCGGCGGCGGCACCCCGCGCTGCACGGTCCGCGCGGCGTCGGGCGAGGGCGGGCCGAGCTACGAACTCACCACCGAGCAGGCGGCGAACGCCGCGACCATCTCCGCCGTCGGCACCACCCGCGGCATGCCGGAGCGCGCGGTCACGATCGCCCTGGCGACCGCCCTCCAGGAGTCGGGGCTGCGCAACATCAGGCACGGCGACCGGGACTCGCTCGGTCTGTTCCAGCAGCGCCCCTCCGAGGGCTGGGGCACGAAGCGGCAGATCCTCGACCCGGTGTATTCGGCGGGCATCTTCTACGACCGTCTCGCCGAGGTGCCCGGCTACTCGCGGCTGCCGCTGACGGTCGCCGCGCAGCGCGTCCAGCGCAGCGGCTTCCCGCAGGCGTACGCGAAGCACGAGCCGGACGCGACGCTGCTGGCGGCAGCGCTCACCGGACGCGCGGTCGGCGCGCTGAACTGCGAGTCGGGGAACGGGACCGAGGCCGGTGACCCGGTGACCGTACGCACCGAGCTGACGCGGGCGTTCGGGCCCGGCGCGTTGCCGAAGGCGCGTGCGTCCGGCAGTGCACCGGCCGCGCGTGAGGTGTCCGTGCCGGTGACGCCGGCCGGGACGGACGGCGGCGGGTCGTCCCGGCGCGGCTGGGAACTGGCGCACTGGGCGGTGGCGCGGGCCGACGGGCTGCGGATCGAGGAAGTCGCCTACGGCGGCAAGGTGTGGAGCGCGAAGAAGGCCGATCAGGGCTGGCGTCCGGCCGATGCGGCGGCCGCGGCCGGAAAGGCGGCGCCCGCCGGCTCCGCGCGGGATTCCCGCCCGCGCCCCTCCGGAGAATCCGGCAGCGGCGAAGTTCGAATTCGCATCGCACGCTGATACGGACGTTCACCCGCAAGAGGAACTCCGACCCCTTCCCTCCAACGCCTGACCAGGGCGTTTGCAGTCATCGCCGCGCCCTCGGCAAAACCCTTGCGCCGAAAGAGGAGTGACGGTTCAGCAACCCCTTGCGCAATGGAATGTTTGCCCGTCTTTATCCGGGACTGATAATGCGACGCATTACCAACTCTTTACCTTGGCGCACCGCAACTTCTCCCTCCCCCGGAGCGGTTGTCACTGCGTCCGAGGGTCGTACCGGCAACCGGACAAGCACCATCCACACCGTCCTTCTCGTCTCAAGGAGCATCATGTCCCTCCCCCTGACCCGTCGGATCGCCCGTGCCGCGCTGCTCATCGCGGCGGGTGCAGCCCCCGTGGTCGGTGCGGCCGGCTCCGCAGGCGCCGTGGCCCTTCCGCAGGCCCCGATCGGTGGCCTGTCCGCCGCCGACGGCCTCAGCGGCACCGTCAGCGGTGCCACCGCGCACTCCACCGAGCTGGCCGGCGCCACCGGGGGCAAGGCCGTCGAGCAGGCGGTCCCGGGCACGGGCAAGACCGTCACCAGTGCCGGCAAGACCGCGGCACCGGTCGCCCAGAAGGCCACTGGCGACGTCGTCGGCGGCGCGACCGGCTCGCTGGGCGCCGAAGAGCTGCCGACCGAGTCGCTCACCGGCGGCGGCCTGCCCACCGAGAAGCTGCCGGTGAAGGACCTGCCGCTCGGCTGACCACCACCGAACGCGGAGGGGCCCCGGGAGTTCCCGGGGCCCCTCCGCGTTTCCCTGCTTCCCTGTGCCTGTCAGCCGCCGAGACGCTTGACCGCCGCCTCGACCCGCTCGTCGGTCGCGGTGAACGCCACCCGCACGAACCGCTCCCCCGCCGTCCCGTAGAAGTCGCCGGGCGCGACCAGGATGCCGAGCTCCGCCAGGTGCGCCACGGTGTCCCAGCAGGCCTCGTCGCGCGTGGCCCACAGGTACAGGCTCGCCTCGCTGTGCTCGATCCGGAAGCCGTGGCCCTCCAGGGCGCCGCGCAGCGCGGTGCGCCGGGCCGCGTACCGGGCACGCTGCTCCGAGACATGCGCGTCGTCGCCGAGCGCGGCCACGGCGGCGGCCTGCACCGGCGCCGGGGTCATCATCCCGCCGTGCTTGCGGATCTGGAGCAGCTCGCCCAGCACGGCGTCGTCGCCGGCGATGAACGCGGCACGGTATCCGGCCAGGTTGGAGCGCTTGGAGAGCGAGTGGACGGCGACCACGCCCTCGTACGTCCCGCCGCAGACGTCCGGGTGCAGCACCGAGACCGGCTCCGCCTCCCAGCCGAGCTCCAGGTAGCACTCGTCGCTGAAGACCAGCACGCCGTGCTCGCGCGCCCAGGCGACGATGCGGGCCAGCTCGTCCTTGGCGAGTACCCGACCGGTCGGGTTCGAGGGCGAGTTGAGCCACAGCAGCTTGAGGCCCGCGGGGTCGAGCTCGGTCGGGTCGTCGTACACGACGGGCGTGGCACCGCACAGCCGCGCGCCGACCTCGTACGTCGGGTAGGCGAGCCGCGGGTAGGCCACCGAGTCACCGGCGCCGAGGCCGAGCTGGGTCGGCAGCCACGCCACCAGTTCCTTGGAGCCGACGACGGGCAGGACGTTCGTGTGCGCGATGTCGATGGCGCCGAGCCTGCGCTCCACCCAGCCGGTCAGCGCGTTCCGCAGCTCGGCCGTCCCCCACACCGTCGGATAGCCCGGCGAGTCCGCCGCTGCGACGAGGGCCTTCTGGATCAGCGCCGGGACGGGGTCGACCGGGGTGCCGACGGAGAGGTCCACGATGCCGTCCGGGTGGGCCGCGGCCGTCGCCTTGTACGGCTCGAGCTTGTCCCAGGGGAAGGCGGGAAGGCGTGAGGAGACTGCGGACACGGGCTTCTCTTTCTCGTACGAAACCGGCGCCCGGCGGCGTCAAACGCCTCGGCCCCGCACGGACGACGACCGTACGGGACCGGGGACGGCGACATCCGCCGGACTGCTACTGGTTCTGCGGCGGCAGAGCGGCGATGAAGGGGTGGTCGCGCTCGATCAGGCCGAGCTTGGAGGCGCCACCGGGCGAACCGAGCTCGTCGAAGAACTCGACGTTCGCCTTGTAGTAGTCCTTCCACTCTTCCGGAGTGTCGTCCTCGTAGAAGATCGCCTCAACGGGGCAGACCGGCTCACACGCACCGCAGTCGACGCATTCGTCCGGGTGGATGTACAAGGACCGGGAACCCTCGTAGATGCAGTCGACGGGGCACTCCTCGATGCACGCCTTGTCCTTGACGTCGACACAAGGCTGCGCGATGACGTAGGTCACGCTGTCGTTCCTCCTCGGTAGGGCTGGCATTGCGCGGGAGCGCGGCGTCGTCGATGCCCGCCCCTAGTATCTCCGTTCCTGGGGACGATCAGTACAGGAGGGGCTCGCAGAGCTGTGGAATTCACCGGCGGCGGACGGCTCAAGGTCCGTATTACACCTGTTGACGTGGGCAAACGAGTATCAGTCCGACGTCTTGCCGACCCGGCGGGCGGGGTGGAGAAGTTCACCGACACGGTAGGTGTTCTCACATCATGGGACGGCGGTGTGCTGCTGATCACACGACGGACCGGTGAAACCGTCCGCATTCCGGAATCGTCGCTGGTCGCGGGCAAGGTCGTGCCCGCCGCTCCCGCCCGCAGACGTGGTCCGGCAACGGACTTCTCCGAACTCACCCGGGTGACGGCGCGTGCCTGGCAGCCGGTCGAGAGCGAGTGGCTCGGCGGGTGGGAGCTGCGGGCGTCGTCCGGATTCACGCGGCGCGCGAACTCCGTGCTGCCGCTCGGGGACCCGGGGCTCCCTCTCGACGAGGCGCTGGCCAGGGTCCGCCGCTGGTACGCGGCGCGGAACCTGCCCGCATACGTGCAGGCCGCGACCGGCGCGGCCGGGACACAGGAGCAGCTGTGCGCGGATCTCGAGGCGCACGGCTGGCGGCGCGAGGTCTCGGCCGACGTACGGATCGGCGGCCTGGCGCCGATCGGGGATCTGGACGCGGATGTGGAACGGGTCCGGCTGGGGCGGTCCGTCGACGAGCCGTGGCTCCGCCGCTACCAGCGCTCCGGCACGCCCGGCCCGCATGTCCTCAAGGTCCTGGGCGGCGGGCCTTCGGTGTGGTTCGCCTCCGTGGCGGGCGAGACCGATGTGCCGGCGGCCATCGGGCGGTGCGTCGTCGACGGACGCTGGGCCGGCTTCATGGCCGTGGAGGTGGACCCGGCCCGCCGGCGCCAAGGGCTGGCGACGGCGGTGATGACCGCGCTCGCCCGCCGCGCGCTGGAAGAGGGCGCGTCGGCGTCCTGGCTACAGGTGGAGCAGGACAACGCGGAGGCAGGGGCGCTGTACGAGGGCATGGGTTTCGGCACGCTTTACCGCTACCACCACTTCCGGTCTGCGTAGACGGGTACGCATCGCGTATGCACGACGATCCCTGGCGGCAGCGGTTCGCGCACGAGGCCCGCTCCGAGCGCCCCGATCTGGCACTGCTGTGCCTCCTGATCTGCACGCAGGCCGATCCCCCGCTCGACGAGGCGGGCATCGACGAGGCCGAGATCGAGCTCGACCGGCTGGCGGGTCTGCTGCCGTACGGGCAGAAGAGCCCGCCCGCCTGGGCGTCGGCACTGGCCGGCCTGCTCGGTGACCGCTGCGGCTTCCGCGGCTCCCCGGGCGACTACGAACGTCTGGAGTCCTCGCTCCTCCACGAGGTGCTGCGCCGCCGCCGCGGACTGCCGATCCTGCTCTCGGTGGTCTGGATCGAGGTCGCGCGGCGTGCGGGCGCGCCGGTGTACGGGGTGGCGCTGCCCGGCCATTTCGTCGTCGGCTTCGGCGCACCCGGCGAGCAGGTCCTCGCGGACCCGTTCGCCGGCGGCCGCCTGCTGACCGGCCCGGACGCGGCGCTCCTGGTCGCGGGCTCGACGGGCGAGCCCCTGGACCCGTCGATGCTGTCCCCCGCGTCCCCGCTCGACGTGGTGCTGCGCATTCTGAACAACATCCGCGCCTGGGCCTCGGCCCGGCCGGAACAGTCCGCCGTCGCCCTGTGGGCGGTCGAGCTCTCCCTGCTCCTGCCCTCCCACCCCGCCCGTCTGCGGTACGAACGCGCTCAGCTGCTCGTCCAGCGCGGGGAGTTCCTGTCGGGTGCGGCGGAACTGGACGCGTACGCGGACGTGGTGGCCGCGGTGGACGAGGCGGCGGCGGAGGCGATCAAGGGCAGGGCACGGGCGGCGCGGGCACGGCTGAACTGAGCCCGGCCCCGGCGGGAGGTACCGGACGCGGTCACACATCCCGGCGCCGCACCACAACCACCCCCGCCCACACCGCCACCAGCGGCCACACCCCGAAGACCACCCACGCCTCGACGACTGTCGTCGGATAGGCCGCGCCGGCCGACGGCGGGCCGTAGATCTCCGCCAGGCGCTCCCACGCGCTGCGGATCATCGCCGCCCTCAGCTCCGCCGACCAGGCCCCGACAGGCGAGAAGAACATCGGCAGCATCAGCAGCGTGAAGGCCGTGCCGACCGGGACCGGAGCGGAGGCCGTCCTGCTCGCCGGGGACGTGTGCCCCGACGTGGTGGTGATGGACATCCGGATGCCGGGCATGGACGGCATCGTGCCCACCCGGCGCATCACGGCCGATCCGGCGACGACCGCACGCGTCCTGGTGCTGACCACCTTCGACGAGGACGAGCACGTCTACGGTGCGCTGCGCGCCGGGGCCGGCGGCTTCGCGGTGAAGGACATGCCGCTGGACGACATCCTGGCCGCCATCCGTGTCGTCGCTTCCGGGGACGCCCTGATCTCGCCGGGCGTCACGCGCAGGCTGATCGCGGAGTTCGTCCGGCGGCCCGCCCAACAGGAGCCGCTGCGACCGGTCGCGGGCATCACCGGGCGGGAGCAGGAGGTGCTGACGCTGGTCGGACTCGGCCGCTCCAACAGCGAGATCGCGGATGAGCTGGTCATCTCCGTCGCCACGGCCAAGTCGCATGTGGCACGGCTGTTCACCAAGCTGGGCGCCCGTGACCGGGTGCAGCTGGTGATCATGGCCTATGAGTGGGGGCTCGTCTCGCCGGGCCGCTGACGGCGGCACGAGCTGCCCGCCCGAACTGCCCGGTCCGGGAGCGGACATGACCGGAGCCCCCGCCCGGTCGGGCGGGGGCTCCGGTTCGCAGGACGGGGCCGGGATGTGTCAGCTCGGGTCGAGCTCGATCTCGGCGGTCCGGTCCGCGGGGGTCTTGCCACGCAGCGCCGTACGCATCGCCTGGGCGACGTCGTCGGCGGTGAGCTGGTGCTTCTTGCCGTCGCCCTTGGTGATCAGGACGCCGTCGAAGACACCGTCGAGGAGCTCCTCGATGGCCTTCTTGTCGTAGAACTCCACCAGCTTGCCGTCGATCGCCTTCATGGAAAGGATCTTCGGCAGCGACCTGGCCGGGCCGAACTGGATCTGCTTGCCGCCCGCCTTGATGGTGATCAGACCGGACATCGCGGGCTCCGCGAAGTCCTTCATCGCCCGGTCGATCTCCGCCTGGGTGACGGTGGGCTGGCGGCTGGCGACGGGCAGCTCGACCAGGTTCGGCCGGCCGGTCTCGACCTGCGCGCGGTACGCGTCCTTGATCGAGATCATGGACCGGCCGACGTCCAGGGCCTGTCCCGCCTTGCCCGGCACGGGAACGACCTTGTCCGGCTCGAACCGGATCGTGCCCTCGGTGGCCGAACCGGACGTACCGGCCAGGTCGGTGAGGGCGACGCTCAGCTTCTCCTCGTCGACGAGGATCACCGGTTCCTCGACGCGCTCGCCGCCGAAGAGGGAGCCGATCACCGAAACGGGGTTGTAGTCGCTGCCCGCCGCATTGCGCACGGTGGTCTGGCTGTCCAGGGAGAGCCCGGCCTTGTCCGGGGCGAGCTGCGCCTTCTTGCCGCCGACCGAGAGCTGGAGCGGCGAGGCGGCCCGCTTGCCGAGGGCGGCGTCGAGCTTGTTGACCGCCTGCTCCTTGGTACCGCCGCCGATGTCGACGCCGAGGACCGTGGTGCTCTTCGGTACGTCGGAGTGATTCATCAGCAGCCCCGCGCCGTACGCGATTCCGAGCACGACGACCCCGCCGACGCCGGCGAGGACCAGCTTGGAGCGGCCCTTCTTGGCGGGTGCGGAACGGGCGGGCGCGGGCCGCGGTGCGGCGTCCGGGGACGGGGTGGGCACCACGGGGCCGGCGGGGCCGCCGCCGGGGCCCGCGGGGAACTCCGGTGCGGAGAACTCCCCGGCGTCCTGCGGTACGGCGATCGGGGGCGCGAGCGGGTTCGGTCCGGTACCGGGCCCCGCGGGTCCGCCGTGGGGCGGGAACGACGAACGGTGATCGCCGGGGACGACGGGGATGCCGCTGGTGAGGGTGTCCCCGGAGACATTCCCGCCGGGGCCGGCCGGAGGGCTGCCCCCCGGGCCGGGCTTCTGCGGGGTCAGTACGGCAGTGTCGTCGGACATCCGCGGCGGGCCGCCGGGACCGGCCGCACCGGGAGCGCCGGGGCCGGGCACAGCCGGACCACCGGGGCGGGGAGCGCCGGGGCTGCCGGGAGCGCCCTGGGAGCCGCCGGGACGCGGACGGATCGGCATGCTGCCCTTGACCGGTCCCCCGGTCGGGCCCGCGGGCGTACGCACACCGAGCGGCGGTGTGCCGCTGCCGGGGGCGAAGCCGTTCGAGCCGCCGGACGGCGAGGAGTCCGCGTTCGCGGCGAGGTCACTGAGGGAGCCTCCGGGTGCCGTGCCGGACGGCGCCGCGTCGGAGAAGTACGGCAGTCCGGTGCCGGGGCCGCCGGAACCGCCGGGCCGGGGCCCTGCACCGCTGCCGCCGTTCGCACCGGACGGCGCCGCACCCCCCGAAGGGGACGAAGCGGGCGGAGCGGGCGAAGAAGGCGCGGCGGGCGGGGCGGACTTGCGCGGGGCGAACCAGTCGCTCGTCTTCTCCTCGGCCTGCGGCGCGGGTGCGGCGGCGGAGTCGTTCGCCGGGTCGGGGCGAGGCGTGTTGCCGGTGCGCTCGCTCTCCTTCTCCGCGGCCTCGGCGGCTGCCGCCGAAGCTCGCGCGGAAGCGTCCACGTCGCTCATCGGCGTACGCATCACGACCGGCGGGATCGGACGCGAACCCGGGATGTTGATCCTGATGCGCGTCGTCAGCGTGGTCTCGGTCCGGGGCTCGTCCGAGGGCGGCTCGGCGGCGCGGTCGGCCTCGTCCGGAGCGTCCTGCGTGGGATGCAGCGACGGATACTGGCGCGATCCGTACGGCGGTGTCCCCGAGGGGTACGCGGCTCCACCGCGCCCCTGGGGGCCGGAGGACGAACTGTCAGTTTCACGACTCAAAGCAGGTTCTCCCGGTTGGCTTCGCCGCCCGTTTCTTACTGGATAGCTACTGCTGTGGGCGGCTCGGCGGCGCGCACCACCATACTGTCCGCCGCGGACACACACCCCGCGACTGCGGAAAGCGACATTCCGCCAACCGTACGGGCATGGTCAGTTCGGTGACTTCCCACATGCGGGGCGACCAACCATAGGGGCCGGTCGAACCGGCTGCAGGCCGGGGGTGCCTCGCGTCCCTTATCTGCCAAGTCGGCCGGTGGTGCGGCCCGGTTGCGCGGGCCGCGACATGGTGGCACACATCACAGCGACTGCCATACCCCCGAGCATGTAGACAAGGGGCCCGATGCCGGCGGAGAACATTCCGTCGCCCTCCGGCCGCCCGATGCTCAGCAGCACGATCGCGATCAGCCAGCCGGCCGCGGGCGCCACCACTCCCAGCTGCGTGCCCGTCGCCCGGAGGGAGCCGTAGAACAGCCCGCCCGAGCCGAGCAGCGCCAGCAGCAACCCGCCGGGGGACCAGGCGCCTTGGACCAGCGCTCCCGCGACGCCGACGACCGCGCCGAGCACCACCAGACCGAGATACGCGGCGATACGTCCGGCCTTGGGCGGCTGTGTCAGCCAGAGTCCGGGGGTGGGGTCCTGGCTCATGCGGTCACCCCCGCGAAGAGGTCGTGCTCGCGCTCGCCGGCGGGTGCGCCGGATGTGCCGTGCACCAACTGGTAGTACTCCGTCGCGAAGATCGGCTGTCCCAGCTCGTTGGAGAGTGCGAAGAAGGGGCCGTCCACGGCGATTTGTGTGGCATGGGCGCGCATGGCCGCCGCCTTCCGGTCCGCGTGGTCCGTGCCGTCGATCTCGGTGGTGATCACCGAGTCGTCGACCACGCCGGGAATGTCGTCGATCTCTGCGATGCCCGGGAAGTCCGTTCCGCTTGCGGCGCGGAGGCGGTCGAAGGCCTCCTCGGCCACCGGACGCGGCACCCGGTTCCAGTAGATCTTGTCGATGGCATGGGCGTCGCCCAGGTCGCGCCGGAAGGCACGCTCGGCGGCCAGCTCCGCGGCGCGCATGGCGACGCGGTGCGCCTGGATGTGGTCGGGGTGCCCGTAGCCCCCGTTCGGGTCGTACGTCACCAGCACCTGAGGACGCACCGAACGGATGATTTCGACAAGAAAGGGCGCCGCCTCGTCGACCGGTGTGCTCCAGAACGCGTTCTCGCGCCGGTTCTGCGGGAGGCCCATCATTCCGGAGTCCCGGAAACGCCCCGGTCCGCCGAGGAAACGGTGATCGGTGACGCGGAGCTCCTTCATCGCCGCCGCCAGTTCACCGATGCGATGGGCACCCAGCCGGTCCTCCCGGTCGGGCGCGAGATGAGCGAGGTCCGGCGGAATGACCTCGCCCTCTTCCCCGAGGGTGCAGGTCACCAGCGTGACCTGGGCGCCGGCGGCCGCGTACAGGGCCATCGTCGCGCCGTTGTTGATCGACTCGTCGTCCGGGTGCGCGTGCACCAGGAGCAGACGACGACCGGAAAGATCCTTCATACGGGACAGCCTACGAGGCCCGGCCCACCGCGCCGGGTCGCGACCTAGAACTTGATGCCACCGATCATGCCCGCCACATTCGTGGTCAGTTCGTTGATCGTCGGGGCGATGGACGAGCTTGCCAGATAGAACCCGAGCAACACGCAGACCGCCGCATGCCCGCCCTTGAGCCCGGACTTCCGGACCAGCAAGACGACGACGATCGCCAGCAGCACCACCGCCGAAATCGAGAGTGCCACGGCGGTTCACCTCCACAGATATTCGGTCGGGACGGGCAGGTTGCATGTGCCAGGGAAGGTCATACCCACCTTGCGCTACGGATCATAACTATCCGTGCCAACGCATCGATCGGTGCACGGCAGCACACGGGGGCGCACGAACGCTAGGTTCGGTTGCATGACCACGAGGCAGCAGCTCTCCTTTCCGCGTCAGTACGCCAGGACCCAGCGGTTCACGCTGGGCGCACCGCGTTCGTTCTCGGTGTCCCCGGACGGATCCCGGGTGGTGTTCATCCGGTCGGCGTCCGGCACCGACCGGGCGGGGCAGTTGTGGGTGCTCGATCTCGACGGTGAGTCGGGCCGGCCGCAGGAACGCGTGGCCGCGGATCCGGCAGCTCTGCTCGGCGGGGTGGACGAGGAGCTGTCGGCCGAGGAGCGCGCACGGCGCGAGCGCAGCCGGGAGGGTTCGGCGGGTGTCGTCGCCTACGCGGTCGACCGGGCCGTCGAGTTGGCGGCCTTCGCCCTGTCGGGCAGGCTCCACACCGCGGAGCTGCGGGCCGGGACCGCGCGTGAACTGCCCGTTCCCGGCCCGGTGATCGACCCGCGGCCCTCCCCCGACGGCCGCCACATCGCCTACGCCGCACAGGGCGCGCTGCGGGTGACCGGCGCCGAGGGCGAGGGGGACAGGGCGCTGGCGGAGCCGGAGGACGAGCACACGACGTACGGCCTCGCGGAGTTCATCGCCGCCGAGGAGATGGACCGGCTGCGCGGCTTCTGGTGGTCACCGCAGTCCGACCGGCTGCTGGTCGCACGGGTCGACGAGCGCGAGGTGCGCCGCTGGTGGATCTCCGACCCCGCGCATCCCGACCGGGAGCCGGAGCGGATCGCCTATCCCGCAGCCGGAACACCCAACGCCGATGTCCGGCTGTTCCTGGTCGGGCTCGACGGGGAGCGCACGGAGGTCGGCTGGGACCGTGGCCAGTACCCCTACCTTGCCCGGGTGCACTGGTCGGACGCGGGTGCCCCGCTGCTGCTCGTCCAGTCCCGCGACCAGCGCACCCAGCTGCATCTGGCGGTGGACACGGAGACCGGCGCGACGCGGACCGTGCATGTCGACGAAGACCCGGTGTGGCTCGACCTGTTCCCCGGGGTGCCCGCGTGGGCACCGGACGGCCGTCTCGTGCGCATCGCGGACGAGGGGGGCGCACGGGTGCTCGCGGTCGGCGACCGGGCGCTGACCGGGGCCCAGCTCCAGCTGCGCGCGGTCCTCGACATCGGCGAGAGCGATGTGCTGGTGTCGGCCGCCGCCGGTGAGGAGGCCACCGACCCGGAGGTCGGCGAGATCCATGTGTACCGGGTCAACGAGCTCGGGATCGAGCGGATCTCGGAGGGCGCGGGGGTGTACTCGGCCGTGCGCTCGGGGGCTGTGACGGTGCTCGCCTCGTCGCGTACGGATTCAGGCGGGGCGACGGTTCAGGTGCTGAGGGAGGGCAAGCCGGTCGCCGTGGTCGCCTCGTACGCGGAGCAGCCGGTGCTCACGGCAAAGGTGCAGTTGCGTGAGGCGGGCGCACGGCGCATTCCGTGCGCGGTCCTGCTGCCGACGGGGCACCAGGAGTCGGACGGGCCGCTGCCGGTGCTGATGGACCCCTACGGGGGCCCGCACGGCCAGCGGGTGTTCGCCGCGCAGAACCCCTATCTCACCTCGCAGTGGTTCGCGGATCAGGGCTTCGCTGTGATCGTCGCAGACGGGAGGGGCGCACCCGGGCGCTCCCCCGGCTGGGAGAAGGCGGTGAAGGACAACTTCCCGCTGACGCTGGACGACCAGATCGACGCGCTGCACGCACTGGCCGACGCGTACCCGCTCGATCTCGGCCGGGTGGCGATCCGCGGCTGGTCGTACGGCGGTTACCTCGCGGCGCTCGCGGTGCTGCGCCGTCCCGACGTGTTCCACGCGGCGGTCGCGGGCGCGCCGGTGATCGACATGCGGCTGTACGACACGCACTACACGGAGCGCTATCTGGGCGATCCGGCAGAACGTCCGGAGGTGTACGCGGCGAACTCTCTGGTGACGGAGGACGGGCTGACGACGCCGGAGAACCCGGCGAGGCCGCTGATGATCATCCATGGTCTGGCGGACGACAATGTGGTGATGGCGCACAGTCTGCGGCTGTCGTCGGCGCTGCTGGCCGCGGGACGGCCGCACGAGGTGCTGCCGCTGACCGGGGTGACGCACATGACTCCGCAGGAGCAGATCGCGGAGAACCTGCTACTGCTCCAGGTGGACTTCCTGCGGCGGTCCTTGGGGCTCGGCTGACTCACCGCGCGCCGTTCACCAGCCCGGCGGCGGCCGCGACGGCGGCGGCGGTCCCGGCGACCAGTCGCGCACCGGCTGCGACGCGGGCTCCCGGCCGCGCGCCAGCGCCAGGAGCAGTCCCGCCGCCGCGGCCACCTCGAACAGCCAGGACAGCACCAGGAGCTGGTCGCGGCCCGGTAACTCCTGGAGCCGCGTGACCAGTTC
The DNA here is from genome assembly GCA_963836215.1 of uncultured Actinomycetota bacterium. Classification (GTDB taxonomy): domain Bacteria; phylum Actinomycetota; class Actinomycetes; order Streptomycetales; family Streptomycetaceae; genus Streptomyces. The sequence goes on along the minus strand of CAWIIU010000001.1, from coordinate 31,298 downwards.
GTTCCGCACCGCGATGTCGAGACCCCGGGCGCCCGCCCCCAGGACGAGCAGCGCGGCCACCAGGCCCAGGGGGCGGGCGAAGGCCGCGCGACCCAGGGCGCCCGCGCCCGCGACGAGCGCCAGGAGCACGGTCACCACGGCCAGCCAGCCCGGCGGTATGCCGAGTGCGGGGAGCATGACCGACCTGCTGCCGGTGAAGCGGTCCGGATAGTCCCGGCCGCCGTACTCGACGGCCGTACGGATCTCCCGGGCCGCGAGCACGGCAGCGGACGCCACCAGCAGCACGAAGGCGAGCACCCCCGCACGCACGGGCCGGACCGGCGCCGGCTGCCGGCCCGCCACCGCCACGACGAGGAGCCCGAGCCCGAGCCCCAGCGCAGCGAAGACGCAGTACAGCGCGCGGGTCCTGAGGTCGTCGGTGGCCCGCAGGTCCATCCAGGAGGAACTGAGCACCCACAGCCCCGGGACCCATAACGCGAGGGTGACCACTCCGGCCGCGGCCGGTGCGGCGGCGGTGACGCCGGGGCGCAGCGCGGCCACCGCGGCCGTGACGTAGACCGCGAACAGCAGCAGGTCCTCGAGGGTGGTCGTCAGCCGCGCGGAGCCGCTTCCGCCGCGCCCGCTTCCTGTCCAGAACCGCCAGAGATCCAGCGGTCCGGCCGGTGTGCCGAGGTCGCGGAGGATCCATCCGCCCACGATCGCCGCGAGCGCGGCGCACAGCACCGCTCCGGTGATCCGGGCCCCCCGCGTCAGCGTCACAATTCCGATTCTTCTCTGTGCGGGGAGTGATGAACAAGGGCCCGTACACCGCACATACGACCGGCCGGGGTCACGTGATGGACCCCGGCCGGTCTACGGCACCCGCACGGCCGTACGCTGTTCAGCGTGGCTCGTTCGTATATCGGAGTTGCGACAGTCAAGTTGCCTGTGTGTTAACGAAATTGATGGGCATTTATCAATCTTTGTCGCCCGACCTGACGGACTGTCAAGCACACCCCCACGTCGATCTGCAAAACCTTCGCTCAAGAAGCGCTGATCCGTCATGTCCGGCGCTTCCGGACTCTTGACTGACACACACCGCCATTGCGACAGTCCGCTCAGCCGACGGCGTTCACCGACGTCCTCGACGCTGCGCGAGTCATGAACCGTGAGTCATGAATTTGCGGGGGCATGCAGACGTGACGATTCCCTTCCGTGCCGAGCCGGCCGAAGCCACGGCCGGCACCGCGACCGTGACCGATCCGCTGCCGCCCGATCCGGCCGGGGCGGACCGGGGACTCGTCGGCCGTTCTCCGGGCCAATTGGCGTGGCGTCGTTTCCGACGCGACCGGACGGGCGTTCTCGCCGCCTACATCGTGCTGTTCTTCTTCGTCGTCGCGGCGCTCGCCCCGGTCATCGGCTGGCTCTACGGAAAAGATCCGTACACCACCTACGGTCTCGACCGTCCGGAACTTCTCGATCCGATCACCAGCTATCCCACGAAACCGAACGGCGGAATCGACGGGGAATTCTGGTTCGGCATCGAACCGCGGCTCGGCCGCGATGTCCTCATGCAACTGGTGTACGGAATCAGGACCTCGCTCCTGATCGGACTTGCGGCCACGATTCTCTCCACGATCACCGGAATCCTCATCGGAGTGACGGCCGGATACATGGGCGGCCGCACCGATTACTTCCTCGGCCGCTTCATCGATCTTCTGCTCTCGTTCCCGCAGCAGTTGTTCTTCGTCGCCTTCATGCCGGTCGTCACGGCGCTGTTCGTGAGTCCGCAGAAGGAGACCCCGACGTACTTCCGGGTCACGGCGCTGGTGCTGGTGCTCTGGCTGCTGGGCTGGATGACGCTCGCGAGGCTGCTGCGGTCACAGGTGCTGAGCCTGCGCGAACGGGAGTTCATCGAAGCCGCGAAAGTCACCGGGGCCCCGCCGTGGCGCATCATCCGCAAGGAGCTGCTGCCGAACGTGACGACCCCGATCCTGGTGCAGTCCACTCTGATGCTGCCCAATTTCGTGACCCTGGAGGCCGGTCTCTCCTTCCTCGGAGTGGGTCTGGTGGAGCCGACCCCGGACTGGGGCCGGATGTTCGCCAAGGGCGCGGACTTCTACGAGGGCGACATCACGTACATGTTCTTCCCCGGCATCGCCATGGTGATCTTCGTGGTCGCCTTCAACCTGCTCGGGGACTCGGTCCGGGACGCCATCGACCCGAAGACCAGGCGCTGACGCACATCGCAAGTCACCGGTTCCTTCCGACAAGGCAGGTGCATGGAGATCATGACGTCCACGATTCAGCGAAGACTCCGGATTCCGGCCATCGCGGTGGCCGCGGGTGCGATGGTGCTGTCCGCGTGCAGCAGCGGCGGCGGGGGTGACAGCAAGGACGACCGGTCCGGTGAGCCCGAACTCACGGCGCAGACCATCTCCATCGGCACCGCCCAGGACTCCACCGGACCCGCCCCCGACGTGCCGGGTGCCAAGAAGGGCGGCACGGTCACGGTGCTGCAGCGAGACGCCTTCGAGCATCTGGACCCGGGCCAGATCTACGTCAGCGACGAGCTGATCATGCAGACGCTGTTCAACCGCACACTCACCACCTACAAGATCGACGACAAGACCGGCAGGGTGACCCTGGTCGGGGACCTCGCGACGGACACCGGCAAATCGTCGGACGGCGGGAAGACCTGGACGTACACCCTGAAGGACGGGCTGAAGTTCGAGGACGGCACACCGATCACCTCGAAGGACGTGCGGCACGGCGTCGAGCGGCTGTACGCGAAGTACCAGGTGAGCGGGCCCACTTATCTCCAGCAGTGGCTCTCCGGTGCCGGACAGACGTTCCGCAAGGCGCTGCCCGACGGCCCGTACAAGGGCAGACACCTGCCCGACAGCGTGCTGGCCACACCGGACGACAAGACCGTCGTCTTCCACTTCTCCCAGCCGCGTGCCGAGGTGCCGTTCGCGGTGGCGATGCCGAACATCACGGCGGTGCCGGCGGCCAAGGACACCCGGGAGAAGTACGACAAGGCGCCGGTGGCGTCGGGACCGTACAAGATCCGGAATTTCAAGCCGGACAAGAGCATCGAGTTCGTCAGGAACACCGCCTGGGACCCGAAGACCGACGCCGTACGCCACCAGTACGTCGACAGCTTCGCGGTCTCCTTCGGTCACCAGTGGGTGGACTCGACCCGCCGTCTTCTCGCCGAGCAGGGCGCCGACAGAACCGGGATGACGTTCACCAACGCGGTCGACCCGTCGCTGATCTCCACCGCGCTCAAGAACAAGACGGCGACGGCCAGGTCGCTCACCAGGACGCAGCCGTACGTCGACGTGATCTGCTTCAACATGAACCGGATCAAGGACAAGCGGGTGCGTGAGGCGCTCGCCTGGGCCTGGCCGTCCGGGCAGGTGCTGCAGCAGTACGGCGGAGTGAAGGCGGGCGAGGTCGCGGGCGGTCTGGTCGGACCGACGCTGAAGGGTTACCAGCCCTTCGACCCGTTCGAGAAGAAGAAGTACCCGGCGGGCAACATCGAGAAGGCCAGGGCGCTGCTGAAGGAGGCCGGCGCGGAGGGCAAGTCCATCGTGTACGCCTACGCCAACACCGGTCCCGCGCAGAACTCCGCGGTGGTCGTGGAGCGCGCGCTGGAGAAGGCCGGGTTCCAGGTCGAGAAGAAGGAGATCGACTCCAGCACGTACTACACGCAGATCGGCAAGGTGAACAACCAGTTCGACGCCTACCGCTCCTCGTGGGGCGCCGACTGGCCGTCCGCGTCGACGGTCGTCCCGCCGCTGTACGACGGCAAGAACATCTACGACGACTCGGCGAACTACTCGCACCTCGACTCCCCTGCGGTCAACGCTGAGATCGCCCAGGCGGAGAAGATCGGTGACATCGACCGGGCCGGCAGCGAGTGGGTCAGGATCAGCCAGAAGATCCTCACCGACGAGGTGCCGCAGGTGCCGGTGTTCTACAACCGGCTGTTCACGCTGTGGGGTTCGGGCGTCGGCGGCGTGAAGTTCCACGAGCCGTACGGCGCGGTGGACCCGACCGCCGTCTTCGTCAAGTAGCCGACGGCGCCCGGGATCTGCTCCCCGCCCGCCCGGCGGGGAGCAGATCCCGGCTCCCCGGTCCCTCCCGGCCCACTCTCCGGAAGCCAGCCAGCCATGCTGAGATTCCTCGTCCGCCGCACCCTCGGCGCCCTCGTCATCCTTGTGGTGATCAGCGCGGTCACCTTCTTCCTCTTCTTCGCGCTGCCCGCCGAGCCCGCCCGGCTGGCCTGCGGCAAGAACTGCGACCCCGCCGCACTCGCGATCATCAACCAGAACCTCGGTCTCGACCGGCCGGTCCCCGTGCAGTACGGGGACTTCATGGTGGGGATCTTCGCGGGCCGCGACTTCTCCGTGGGGCACTGCGACGCGCCCTGCTTCGGCTACTCGTTCGTCAATCAGGAACCGGTCTGGGGCACGATCCTCGACCGCCTCCCCACCACGCTGTCGCTGGCCTTCGGCGGTGCGCTGGTCTTCCTCACCGTCGGCGTCGGCATCGGGCTGCTGGCCGCCGCACGCCGGGGCACCTGGGTCGACAAGTTCTTCAGCTCGCTGTCGCTGCTCGGCTCGTCCCTGCAGATCTACTTCGTCGGCGTGCTGTGTCTGGCTCTGTTCGTCTCCAACCTGGGCTGGCTCGAACAGCCGCAGTACCGGCCCGTCACCGAGGACCCGGGCGGGTGGTTCACCGGAATGATCCTGCCCTGGCTGGTGCTCTCCATGATCTTCATCGCCAACTACAGCCGTCTGGCCCGCTCGTTGATGGTGGAGCAGCTGCAGGAGGAGCACGTACGCACGGCCGCCGCGAAAGGCCTCGCCCACCGCACGGTGTTCTTCCGGTACGCCATGCGGGGCGCGGTCGCTCCGGTGCTGACCATCTTCGGCATGGACCTCGGCTCGCTGCTGGGCGGCGCGATGATCACCGAGGTCACCTTCACCCTGCACGGCATCGGGCGGCTGGCCGTGCAGTCCGTACAGCTCACCGATCTGCCCATGCTCATGGGCGTGATGCTGGTGAGCGCCGCCGCCATCATCTTCTTCAACATCGTCGTGGACGCCGTGTACGCGCTGCTCGATCCGCGTGTGCGGCCGGCCTAGGAGCATCGATGACCACGCTGACGAAGGCCGGTCCACCGCCCTCCCCCGCGGCCGGCGGCCCCTTTCTGTCCGTGCGCGATCTGTACGTCCGTTTCTCCACCGAGGACGGCATCGTCAAGGCCGTCGACGGGATCTCCTTCGACCTGGAGCGCGGCCGGACACTCGGCATCGTCGGTGAGTCGGGCTCCGGGAAGTCGGTCACCGGTCTCGCCGTTCTCGGTCTGCACGACCCGAGGTCGACCGAGACGAGGGGGGAGATCCTGCTCGACGGGCAGGAGATGACGGGTGCGTCCGAGCGCACCCTGGAGCGGCTGCGCGGCAACAAGGTCGCCATGGTCTTCCAGGACTCCCTGACCGCGCTGTCGCCGTACTACACGGTCGGCCGGCAGATCGCGGAGCCGTTCCGCAAGCACACCGGCGCCTCGCGGCGGGAGGCGTGGGCGCGGGCGGTGGAGATGCTGGAGAAGGTCGGCATTCCGCAGCCGAAGCTGCGGGCGCACGACTATCCGCACCAGTTCAGCGGGGGCATGCGGCAGCGGGCGATGATCGCGATGTCGCTGGTGTGCAACCCGGCCCTGCTCATCGCGGACGAACCGACGACGGCGCTGGACGTCACCGTGCAGGCACAGATCCTGGACCTGCTGCGGGATCTGCAGCAGGAGTTCGGCTCGGCGATCATCCTGATCACCCACGACCTGGGGGTGGTCGCCGATGTCGCGGACGATCTGCTGGTGATGTACGCGGGCCGGGCGGTCGAGCGCAGTTCGGTACGGGAGATCCTGCGGGCGCCCCAGCATCCGTACACCTGGGGCCTGTTGGGATCGATGCCCCGGCTCGGTTCGGACGTCTCGGAGCCGCTGACACCGATCCCGGGCGCTCCGCCGAGTCTGCTCGCCCCGCCGTCGGGCTGTCCCTTCCATCCCCGCTGCGGCCACCTGTCCCTGGTCGGCGGCGCCAGGTGCGAGGACGTACGGCCCGAACTGCCCGAGGGGCGGGGGTCCGCGTGTCATCTCACGGCCGAGCAGCAGCGGACCGTGTTCGTCGAACAGATCAAGCCCCGGCTGGGATAGGGAGTTACGCGACATGGCGCAGGAAGCCACCGTCCCCGCCCCGCGCGACCGGGCCCCCGCCGGGGCCGAGGTCCTGATGACGGCAGAGGGTCTGACCAAGCACTTCCCGATCATGGGCGGATTCCCGTTCAAGCGCAGGGTCGGATCGGTGCAGGCCGTCGACGGCGTCGATCTCACCCTGTACGCCGGTGAGAGCTTCGGTCTCGTGGGCGAGTCGGGGTGCGGCAAGTCCACGACGGGCCGCCTGCTGACGCGGCTGCTCGAGCCGACGAGCGGGAGCATCAGCTACCGGGGCCGGGACATCAGCCACGCCGACCGCAGACAACTGGCCCCGATCCGCCCCGAGATCCAGATGATCTTCCAGGATCCGTACTCCTCGCTGAACCCCCGGCAGACGGTCGGGAAGATCATCTCCGGGCCGATGGAGATCAACGGCATCCGGCCGCCGGGCGGCCGCGAGAACCGGGTGCGTGAGCTGCTGGAGGTCGTGGGGCTCAACCCGGAGCACTACAACCGCTTCCCGCACGAGTTCTCCGGCGGGCAGCGGCAGCGCATCGGGGTCGCGCGGGCACTGGCACTGGAGCCGAAACTGATCGTCGCGGACGAACCGGTGTCCGCGCTCGATGTCTCGATCCAGGCGCAGGTGATCAATCTGCTGCAGGAGCTCCAGCGCGAGATGGGCATCGCGTTCCTCTTCATCGCCCATGACCTGGCGGTCGTACGCCACTTCTCGCAGCGGGTCGCCGTCATGTACCTGGGCAGGGTCGTCGAGGTCGGGGACCGGGAGTCGATCTACACCCGGCCCCGGCATCCGTACACGCACGCGCTGCTCTCCGCGGTGCCCGAGGCGGCCCTGGGCGAAGCGGACGACGCTGCGGGCTCCCAGCGCATCCGGCTGGCGGGCGACGTCCCCTCACCGGTCGATCCGCCGTCGGGCTGCCGGTTCCGTACGCGCTGCTGGAAGGCGCAGGAGCGGTGCGCGTCCGAGGTTCCTCCGCTGGTGCGGATCGACGGCAACCACGAAGGGCATCTGACCGCCTGCCACTTCCCCGAGGACCCGACGACCGTCCGCGACGAGGAAGTCATCCTCGACCCGGCGCTGCGGGAGCTGGAGTCGTGACCCGGAGTCCGCTCAGGACGGGACGACGTGTTTCTCCTCGGCGAAGTGACAGGCCGAGGGATGCTTCGCCGGCCCCTCCATGAGCCGGAACTCGGCCGGGACCGCCAGCAGCGGCACCTCCAGAGCGCACCGCTCCTGCGCCTTCCAGCAGCGGGTGCGGAACCGGCAGCCGGAGGGGATGTTGGCCGGCGAGGGCACATCCCCGGAGAGGATGATCCGCTCCCGGCGCTCCCGCGCTTCCGGGTCGGGCACGGGGACCGCGGAGAGCAGCGCCTGGGTGTACGGATGGGTCGGGTGGTCGTAGATCTCCTCGTCCTTGCCGATCTCCACCACCCTGCCCAGGTACATCACGCCGACCCGGTCCGAGATGTGCCGGACGATGGACAGGTCGTGCGCGATGAAGATGTAGGAGAGGTTGAACTCGTCCTGCAGCTGGTCCAGCAGGTTGATGACCTGGGCCTGGACGGAGACGTCGAGCGCGGACACCGGTTCGTCGGCGACGATGATCTCCGGCTGCAGCGCCAGGCCCCGGGCGATGCCGATCCGCTGCCGCTGTCCCCCGCTGAACTGGTGCGGATAGCGGTTGATGTACTCCGGGTTGAGCCCGACGACGTCCAGCAGGTCCTGCACCTTGCGGCGCCGGTCGCCCTTGGGCGCCACCTCGGGATGGATCTCGTACGGCTCCCCGATGATGTCGCCGACCGTCATCCGCGGGTTGAGCGAGGTGTACGGGTCCTGGAACACCATCTGGATGTTGCGGCGAACCGCCTTCAGCGCACGGCCGGACAGCTTGACGATGTCGTCGCCCTTGTAGCGGATCACCCCGGCCGTCGGACGTTCCAGATGGACCAGCATCCTGGCCAGCGTCGACTTGCCACAGCCCGACTCGCCCACGATGCCGAGCGTCTCGCCCGCCATCAGGTCGAGATCGACGCCGTCCACCGCCCTGACCGCGCCCACCTGCTTCTTGAAGAGGATGCCGCGGGTGAGCGGATAGTGCTTGACCAGATCGCGCACCTCGAGAATCGCCTCAGCCACGGAGGGCCTCCTCCCAGAAGTGACATGCGCTGCGGCGCTCCTGCGACACCTTGTGGAGCGGCGGCACATCGGTCCGGCACACGTCCTGCGCCATGGGACAGCGCGGGTTGAAGGCGCAGCCCGGCGGGATGTTCGTCAGATTCGGCGGCAGGCCCTTGATCGCGTACAGCTCCCGGCCCTTCTGGTCCAGGCGCGGGATCGATTCCAGCAGGCCCTTGGTGTAGGGGTGGGCGGGCGCCTTGTAGATGTCGTGCACAGGGGCCGTCTCGACGATCCGGCCCGCGTACATCACCGCGATCTTGTCGGCGACGTCGGCGACGACACCGAGGTCGTGGGTGATCAGGATCAGGCCCATGTTGAGCTCGGTCTGGAGCTTGGCCAGCAGATCCATCACCTGGGCCTGGACGGTGACGTCGAGGGCGGTCGTCGGCTCGTCGGCGATGATCAGGGCCGGCTCCAGCGCCAGCGCCATGGCGATCATGATCCGCTGGCGCATACCGCCGGAGAACTGGTGCGGATACTGCCCCACCCGCTCCTTGGCCCCGGGGATGCCGACCCACTCCATCAGCTCGACGGCCTTGGCGCGCGCGTGCTTGCGCTTCAGTCCCTGGTGGACGACGAACATCTCGCCGAGCTGGTCGCCGACACTGAGCACCGGGTTCAGCGAGGAGAGGGCGTCCTGGAAGATCATCGCCATCTGCGAGCCGCGGATCTTCCGCCGCTCGTCCTCCTTCAGCTTCAGCAGGTCCTCGCCGCGGAAGAGGACCTCTCCGCCGGTGATCCTGCCGGGTGGCATGTCGAGAATGCCCATGACGGCCTGTGCGGTGACGGACTTCCCGGAGCCGGACTCGCCGAGCACGGCGAGCGTCTCGCCCTCGTCGACCGTGTAGTTGACGCCGTTGACGGCCCGCGCGACACCGTCGCGGGTACGGAACTCCACGTGCAGGTCGCGCACTTCGAGCAACATGGCGGCTCCTCAGCGCAGCTTGGGGTCGAGGGCGTCGCGCACCGCGTCGCCGAGCATGATGAAGGCGAGCACCGTGACCGCCAGCGCCCCGGCCGGCCAGAGCAGCATGTGTGGCGCGTTGCGGATGTAGGGCGAGGCGGACGAGATGTCGATGCCCCACGAGACGGTCGGCGGCTTGAGGCCCACGCCGAGGTAGGACAGCGTCGCCTCCAGGGCGATGTAGGTGCCCAGCGCGATCGTCGCGACGACGATGACGGGCGCGACCGCGTTGGGTGCGATGTGCCGCAGCAGCATCCGGGAGTTGGACGCGCCGAGCGCGCGGGCGGCCTGCACATAGTCGTTCTGCTTGGCGGTGATGACCGAGCCGCGGGCGATGCGGGAGAGCTGCGGCCAGCCCAGCAGGATCATGAAGCCGATGACGGGCCAGACCGTGGTGCTGGTGACGACCGACAGCAGGACGAGCCCGCCGAGGACGACCGGGATGCCGAAGAAGATGTCGGTGATCCGGGAGAGGACCGCGTCCCCCGCCCCGCCGAAGAAGCCCGCGAGGCCGCCGAGCGCGGAGCCGAGGATCGCGACTCCCAGGGTGGCGCAGACGCCGACGGTGACCGAGGTCCGCGCGCCGTAGACGGTCCGTGTGTAGACGTCGCAGCCCTGGCCGTTGAAGCCGAAGGGATAGCCGGGCTGAGAGCCTTCCTGGGCCTTGGCGAGATCGCACTGGAGCGGATTGCCGGACGCGATCAGCGACGGCCAGATGGAGATGACGACCAGGAAGAGGATGACGAGCCCGGAGACGATGAAGACGGGGTTGCGGCACAGTTCGCGCAGGGCGTCCGACCAGAGGCTGCGGGGTTTGCCGGACGGGCCGGTGCCCTGCGGCCCGCCGGGGGACTTCTCCAGCGTCTCGCCCTCGCTCATGGCGAGGTCGGCCGCGCCGCCCGCGCCGGTCGATGCGATGGCTCCCCCGTCGTCGTACTGCGGCTCAGGCATAGCGGATCCTCGGGTCGAGCACGGCGTACAGCAGGTCGACGAGCAGGTTGGCCACCAGGAACACCAGCACGAGCACGGTCACGAAGCCGACGACCGTCTGGGTGTTCTGGCGGAGAATGCCCTGGTAGAGCTGGTAGCCGACGCCGTGGATGTTGAAGATGCGCTCGGTGACGATCGCCCCGCCCATCAGCGCGCCGATGTCCGTGCCGATGAAGGTGACCACCGGGATCAGCGAGTTGCGCAGCAGATGACGGCCGATCACCCGCTTCCGGGGCAGACCCTTGGCCTTCGCGGTGCGGACGTAGTCGGAGCGGGCGTTCTCGGCGATCGAGGTGCGGGTGAGGCGGGTGACGTACGCCAGGGAGACGGAGGCGAGCACGAGCCCCGGGATCAGCAGCTCGTCGAGAGGTGCCTCGGGCGACACGGCGGGTTTGATGATGCCCCATTCGACGCCCAGCAGGAGCTGGAGGATGAGGCCGGTGACGAAGGTCGGGATCGCGATGACGACGAGGGTCAGCACCAGGACGCCGCTGTCCACGGGGCGGCCGCGCTGCAGCCCGGTGATCACTCCGAGCGTGATGCCGATGACGATCTCGAAGACGATGGCGACGATCGTGAGCCTGATGGTGACCGGGAAGGCCTCGGCCATCAGCTCGGTGACCGGCTGCCCGTTGAAGGCGGTACCGAAGTCGCCGGTGAAGACGTTGCCCATGTAGGTCAGGTATTGCTGCCACACCGGCTTGTCGAGACCGAACTCCTGGCGCAGCTGGGCGGCCGTCGCCGCGTCGCACTGCCGGTCTCCGCACAGTCCGGCGATGGGGTCACCCATCACGTTCACCATGAGGAAGATCAGCAGGGTGGCCCCGAAGAAGACCGGGATCATCTGCAGCAGACGCCGGATCACATAGCGTCCCATGGAGGGCTCCGGGGGTCGTGGGAAGCCTTGCGGCCCGGCGCGTGGACGCCGGGCCGGTCGTCTTCCGCCGTCAGTTGACCTTGATCTCGTTGTAGACCGGGACGCTGAAGGGGTTCAGCGCGACATTGGACACGCGCTCCGAGTAGCCGGCGCTGCCGTTCTGGTACCAGAGCGGGATGGCCGCCATCTGGTCCCGTACGACCTCCTCGGCCTGCTTGAAGGTGTCGACGGCCTTCGCCGTGTCCGTCTCCGCGTTGGCCTGGTCGACGAGCGAGTCGAACTCCTTGTTCGTCCACAGGCCGTCGTTGGACGAGGCGTTGGTGTAATACAGCGGCTGCAGGAAGTTCTGGATCAACGGGTAGTCCATCTGCCAGCCGGCCCGGAACGGACCGGGCATCTTGTGCTGCCCGATCTGGCTGCGGAAGTCCGCGAAGGTGCCGACCGGGTTGCCGACGCACGCCTTGTCGTTGCCCAGGGCGTTGTTGATGCTGTTGCAGACGGCGTCGACCCACTCCCTGTGCGAGCCGGTGTCCGCGTTGTACGAGATCTTCACCTGCCCGCCGGGGATGCCGCCGCCTTCGGCGACGAGCTTCTTCGCCTCGGCCGCGTTGTAGACGCAGGCGTCGCCGCACAGGTCGGGGTCGAAGCCGCCGTCCTCGCCGAGCACCGGTGAGGTCCAGTCCTTCGCGGGGGTACGCGTCTTCTGGAAGATCGTGTCGGTGATCTGCTGGCGGTTGATCGCCCGGGACAGGCCGGTGCGGACCTTCACGGCCCCCGGGGTGTTCCATGCCTTGTCGTAGAACGGGAAGGCGAGGGTCTGGATGATCCCGGCGGGGGTGTTGATGTACCGGTCGCCGAGGTCCGCCTTCACGTTCTTGAGCTGGGAGGCGGGCACGTCGTCGACGAGGTCGAGGTTGCCGGCGGTCAGGTCGGTGTAGGCGGTGTTGTTGTCGGTGTAGACGTTGAGGTCGATACCGCCGTTCTGCGCCTTGTCCGGGCCGGGGTAGTCGTCCCAGCGGCGCATCGACAACTTCGAGCCCTTGGCGTACGAGTCGACGGTGTACGGGCCGTTGCCGACGGGCTTGGAGAGCCAGGCCGCGTGGTCGTCGAAGAAGGCCTTCGGCAGCGGGGAGAAAGCGGCGTAGCCGAGGGTGTCGGGCCAGGTGGAGAACTTCTGCGAGAGCTTGACCGTGAAGGTCTGCGGGTTGACGACCTTCAGGCCGGACAGGGTCGTGGCGGTCGGCTGCCCCTTCTCGGGGTGGACCTGCGGATAGCCGTCGATGTACCCGAAGAAGTAGGCGTTCTTCTGGTTGTTCTTGAGGTTGGCGCCGTAGTTCCAGGCGTCCACGAAGGACTGGGCGGTCACCTTCTCGCCGTTGCTGAACGTCCAGCCGTCCTTGACGGTGATCGTGAAGTTGACCGAGTCCGTGGTCACGATCTTCTCGGCGAGCATGTCCTTGGCCTCGGCGGTCTTGGGGTCGTACCGCTTGAGACCCCGGAAGAGCATGTCGAGGACCTTGCCGCCCTGCACCTCGTTGGTGTTCGCGGGCTCCAGCGGGTTCTCCGGGTCACCCCACGAGGACGTCACGATCCCGTCGGCGCCACTGCCGCCGCTGTCACTGCCGCCGCCGCAGGCCGTCGCCACGAGGGCGACGACCACCGCGCATGCGGCCCATCGGGCGTGCGTGGCTCCACGCATGGGGTGCCTCCCGAGTCCCTAGACATACTTAGGACCGAATATCACTCCATCAGGGAACTAACGCACTTTCAGGGCACCCGGGTGAGCGGGGCACCGGGGCCGGAAGAGTGACTCCCGGAGACGACGCAGGCGCCCGGACCGTGTGGTCCGGGCGCCTGCGAAAGGTGCGGTGGGTGTACTACACCGCGTGCACGACGTCCTTCTCCTCCGCGAAGTGGCACGCGGACTCGTGCGCCACCGGGGAGTCCACGCCCTTGAAGCGCTCGGGGATCGCCAGCAGGGGCACCTCGTCGGCGCACCTGGACTCGGCCTTCCAGCAGCGCGTACGGAAACGGCAGCCGGACGGCGGGTTCGCCGGCGACGGCACGTCGCCGGTGAGGATGATCCGGTCACGCCCGCTGCTGATCTCCGGGTCCGGGACCGGGACCGCCGACAGCAGCGCCTGGGTGTAGGGGTGCGTCGGGTGGTCGTAGATCTGCGTGTCCGTACCGATCTCGGCCATCTTGCCGAGGTACATGACGCCGACCCGGTCCGAGATGTGCCGGACGATCGACAGGTCGTGCGCGATGAAGATGTAGGAGAGGTTGAACTCGTCCTGCAGCTTCTCCATCAGGTTGATGACCTGCGCCTGGACCGAGACGTCGAGCGCCGAGACGGGCTCGTCGCAGATGATGATCTCGGGGTTGAGGGCAAGACCGCGCGCGATGCCGATGCGCTGGCGCTGACCGCCGGAGAACTGGTGCGGATACCGGTGGATGTACTCCGGGTTCAGACCGACGACGTCCAGCAGGTCCTGCACCTTGCGGCGCCGGTCGCCCTTCGGAGCCACCTCGGGGTGGATGTCGAAGGGCTCGCCGATGATGTCGCCGACCGTCATACGCGGGTTCAGCGAGGTGTACGGGTCCTGGAACACCATCTGGATGTTCCGGCGAACCGCCTTCAGCGCGCGCCCGGACAGCTTGGTGATGTCCTGGCCCTTGAAGAAGACCTCGCCCGCGGTCGCGGTCTCCAGCGTCATCAGCAGCTTGGCGACGGTGGACTTGCCACAGCCGGACTCACCGACGATGCCGAGCGTCTCGCCCTGGTAGAGGTCGAAGGAGACCCCGTCCACGGCCTTGACCGCGCCGACCTGGCGCTTGAAGAGGATGCCCTGGGTCAGCGGGAAGTGCTTGACCAGATTGCGCACCTGGAGGATGGGCTCGCCCCGGTCCACCTTGGCCTCGAGCGCCGCTACCGCCTCGGCCTCGGTGCTCGCCTCGACGGTGGCGACCTCGGTGACGTTCGGGGTGGCGTCCACGGCGTCCGTCGGCTCGTCGGTCTTCTTGAGCTCAGCCATGGATCGTCTCCTTCCAGAAGTGGCACGCGCTTCCGCGGCCGGGCAGCTCACTGCCGTCCTGCTCGGTCACCGGCACCAGGGCCGGGACCTCGGTACGGCAGATGTCGTCCGCCTTGGGGCAGCGGGGATTGAACGCGCAACCGGCCGGAATCTTCAGCAGGTTGGGCGGCAGTCCCTTGATCGCGTACAGCTCCTGGCCCTTCTGGTCCAGGCGCGGGATCGAGTCCAGCAGTCCGCGGGTGTAGGGGTGGGCGGGCCGCTTGTACAGCTCGTTCACCGGGGCCGTCTCGACGATGCGGCCCGCGTACATCACGGCGATCTTGTCCGCGACATCGGCGACCACGCCGAGGTCGTGGGTGATCAGGATCAGACCCATGTTGTACTCGCGCTGCAGCTCGGCGAGCAGATCCATGACCTGGGCCTGGACGGTGACGTCCAGGGCGGTCGTGGGCTCGTCCGCGATGATCAGGTCCGGCTCCAGGGCCAGCGCCATCGCGATCATGATGCGCTGGCGCATACCGCCCGAGAACTGGTGCGGGTAGTCGTTGACCCGGGCCTTGGCGGCCGGGATCTTCACCCGCTCCATCAGGTCGATGGCCTTGGCCTTGGCGTCCTTCTTGGACAGGCCCTGGTGGACGCGGAACATCTCGCCCAGCTGGTAGCCCACCGAGAGCACCGGGTTGAGCGAGGAGAGCGCGTCCTGGAAGATCATCGCGATCTTCCGGCCGCGGATCTTCCGCCGCTCCTCGTAGCCCATGGTGAGCATGTCCTGCCCGCGGTACAGGATCTGGCCCTGCGGGATCTTGCCCGGCGGCATGTCGAGAATGCCCATGACCGCCTGAGCGGTGACGGACTTTCCGGAGCCGGACTCGCCCAGGACCGCCAGGGTCTCGCCGGAGTCGACGCTGTAGTTGACTCCGTTGACGGCCTTGGCGACACCGTCACGGGTGTGGAACTCCACGTGCAGATCGCGGACTTCCAGGAGCGGTATTCCGTCCGAACCGCCGTCGCGGGGCGCCGGGACGCTTGCTGTCTTATCGATGATGGTCACGTACGCCCTCCTCAGCGCAGCTTCGGGTCGAGGGCGTCGCGGACCGCGTCGCCGAGCATGATGAACGCGAAGACCGTGAGGCTCAGCATGCCGGCCGGGAAGAGCAGCACATGCGGGTTGTTACGGATCTCCTCGCTGCCGGACGCGATGTCGATGCCCCACGAGATCGTCGGGTCGGCGAGACCCAGGCCCAGGTAGGACAGGGTCGCCTCGGCCGAGATGAAGCCACCGAGCGAGATGGTGGCGACAACGATGGTGGGAGCGATCGCGTTGGGCAGCACATGGCGGAACAGCATCCGGCTGGTGCCCGCGCCGAGAGCGCGTGCGGCCGTCACGTAGTCCGCCTGCTTGGCCGTGATCACGGAGCTTCGGGTCACGCGGCAGATCGAGGTCCAGCCCAGGAAGGCGAGGGCCAGGATCACCACGAACACCTTGCGCTCGGTGAAGGCGTTCAGAACGACCATCGCGCCGAGCAGGAAGGGGATACCGAAGAAGATGTCCGTGACACGGGAGATGATCGAGTCGAGCCAGCCGCCGAAGTATCCGGACAGCAGACCCATCAGCCCGCCGAACAGGGTGATCGCCAGGGTCACGCCGACACCGACGAGCACCGAGGCGCGGGTGCCGTGGACGACACGCGCGTAGATCGAACGGCCCTGGATGTCGTAACCGAACCACTCAGGGCTGAAGACCTTCCCGATCTCGGGCTTGGTCAGGTAGTGGTTCGTCAGATCGCCGGCGCGCGGGTCGGCGCTGGTGAACAGGCCCGGGAAGGCCGCGATCACCAGCAGCAGTACGAGCAGGCTCGCCGAGATCCAGAACATCGGGCGGTGCCGCAGGTCGTACCAGGCATCGCCCCACAGACCGCGGGGCTTGCTCTGGGCCGACTTGGGAAGGCCGGCCTCGGGTGCCGCGTCCGCCTTGGGCGGTGCGACGGCGTCGACGGAGGCGTCGGTCTTGACGGTCTGGTCCTTGGTCACGTCAGGCATACCGGATCCTCGGGTCCAGGACCGCGTACAGCAGGTCGACGATCAGGTTGATCACGAGAATGACCAGGACGAACACGGTGACGACTCCGACGATCGTGGAGCCCTCACGCTGTCCGAGCGCCTGGTACAGAAGGTTGCCGACACCCTGGACATTGAAGATGCCCTCGGTGACGACCGCGCCGCCGATGAAGCCGCCGACGTCCGTACCGAGGAAGGTGATCACGGGGATCAGCGAGTTCCGCAGCAGGTGCACACCGACGATGCGGCGCCGGGGCAGGCCCTTGGCGAGCGCGGTGCGCATGTAGTCGGCGCGCAGGTTCTCGGCGAAGGTCGTGCGCGTCAGCCGTGCCACGTACGCCATGGAGAGCATGGCGAGGACGAAGCCCGGCAGGAAGAGCTGGCTGACATCCATCGAGTCCTGGACGTTCGGCGAAACCCATCCGAGTGTGTCCGCGAAGAGGAACCGCGCCAGGTAGCCGAGGATGAACACCGGGATCGAGATGACGATCAGGGTGAAGACGAGGACACCCGAGTCCGGGGCCTTGCCCGCCTTCAGGCCCGCCCAGGCGCCGAGGCCGAGGCCCACGACCATCTCGATGAAGAGTGCGACAGCGGTCAGCCGGAGCGTGACGGGGAAGGCCCGCGTCATCTCGTCAATGACCGGCCGGCCACCGAAGGTCTCGCCGAAGTCGCCCTGGAAGAGGTTTGCCATGTAGTCGACATACTGCTTCCACAGGGGCTGGTCGAGCCCGAACTCATGGCGCAGCACCGCGACCTGTGCGGGGTCGGCTGCCTTGTCTCCCCACATCGCCCGGATGGGGTCCCCGGGAAGGATGTGGACCATGAGGAAAATCAACAGAGTGGTCCCGATGAACACCGGGATCATCTGGAGCAGTCGCCTTGCGACGTAACGCCCCATCATGCCTCCATGCCGTGAGGGGTCGGCGATGGCCTGGTCAGAGTTGTCTCCGCCGCGGGGTTGTGTGGGGGAGAGCCCCGGGGCCTACGCCTGCGGGCCGGTGCCGCCGCCCCCGATGAGGGGCGGCGGCACCGGCCGGCGATTCCCGATGCTTACTTCTTGGCCTTGACCTGAACGTCGTTGAACAGCGGGTCGCCGTCCTGTCCGTAGACGATCTTGCCGAAGACGTTGCGGGACTGGCCCGAGTTGTTCTTGTAGAACCACAGCGGGATGGACGGCATGTTGTTCTTCAGGAGCTGCTCGGCCTCCTGGTACATCTTCACCGTCTCGTCGAGAGTCTTCGCCTTGTCGGCCTTGGCCGTGAGCGCGTCGAACTCCTTGTTGGAGTAACCGCTGGTGTTACCGGCGGCCGTGGTGCCGTAGAGGTCGCGCATGAAGTTCGAGTTGACCGGGTAGTCGAGCACCCAGCCACCGCGGTACAGGGACTTGACCTTCTTGGCGTCACGGGCGTTCAGGTCGGTCTGGAAGTCCGGCTTCGAGTCGCCGGTGCACTCGACACCGGTGGACTGACGGATCGAGTTGCAGACCGCGTCGACCCAGGCCTTGTGCGGCTGGTCCGCGTTGAACTGGATCGAGATCTTGTTGCCCGGGACGCCGCCACCCTCCTTGATGAGGGCCTTGGCCTTCGCCGCGTCGAACTTGGTGACGTCACCGAGGGCGCCGGCCTTGTAGCCGAGGACACCACGGGCGACGTACGAGTCCGCGGGCTCACGCGTGCCGTTCAGAACCGTCTTGGTGATCGTCTCGCGGTCGATCGCCATCGACAGGCCCTGGATGACCTTGGGGTTGATGTTCTTGAACTGCGGCGTGTAGAACGCCGGCACGAGCGACTGGACCGCGGAGTACTCCTGGTCGATCGCACGGTCGCCGAGGTCCTGCTTGTAGTTCTTCAGCGCGGTGACCGGGATCTGCTCGATCCAGTCGAGCTGGTCGGACCGGAGCGCGGAGTACGCGGCCTCGGCGGTCGTGTAGTTCTTGAAGTCGATGCCGCCGTTCTTGGCCTTGTTCGGACCCGTGTAGCCGTCGAACTTGCGGACCTTGATCAGCTTCTTGTGGTCCCACGAGACGAACTTGTAGGGACCGTTGCCGACCGGCTTCTGGCCGTAGCCCTTCGGGTCCTTGAAGAAGCCCTCGGGCAGCGGCGCCCAGACGTCGTAGCCGAGCTTGTACGCGAAGTACGAGACGGGGCCGGACAGCGAGATGGTGAAGGTGCTGTCGTCGACAACCTTCAGACCGGACATGGCCGTGGCCTTGGGGTCACCCTTCTCGGGGTGGACGTCCTCGTAGCCCTTGATGTCCTGGAACCAGCTGGAGTTGGTCTGGTTGTTCTTGACGTTGGCCGACCAGTTCCACGAGTCCACGTAGGACTTCGAGGTCACCGGGGTGCCGTCGTGGAACTTCCAGCCCGGCTTGAGCTTGACGGTCCACACGGACGAGTCGGCGTTCGGGGTCACCGACTCGGCGTTGATGTAGCTGAGCTTGCCGGTGCCCGGCTCGTAGTCGACGAGGCCCGAGAAGAGCGTGCGCAGGACACGGCTGCCCTGGCTCTCCTTGGCGTTCGCCGGCTGCAGCGGGTTCTGCGGTTCGCCGAGCTGGGCAACCAGAATCCCGTTCGGGTCCGCCTTGCCCGCGTTCATGTCGTCGCCGCTGTCACTGCCGCCGCCACCACAAGCGGTCGCCGCCAGAGCCACGACTATCGCACCCGCTACCCACTTGGCGCTCTTGGCACCGCGCATGGGTTCCTCCTCATGAGTCCACTTGTCACTACAAGAAGGGCAAAGGTAGGTACGCCGACACCCCTGACGGCGTTCTCCAAATGCCCTGAGTGTGCTCGTGAGTCGGCGCTCCCCACAGCGTCTGACCCATTGACCCGAGCTCAATGGAGCCAACTATTAAGTACGCCCGGGCCGTAAACCACACTTAAAGGGTCTCGTTTTGACAACATCGCCTGATCAGGGCTGCCCGAAATCCGGACAAAGCGAGCACAGACAGACACCCGCGAAACGGACCGTTAAGACATGTTCCGGAGAGCGACCGCCGATATGCGGACACTCGGGCGGGGAAAACCAGTTGACGAAGGGCCCGGCCTCCACAAGATCCATGGAGGGCCGGGCCCTGTTGCCGACGCACCGTCAGATGTCCGCCGACGGGGTTCGGGTGATACGCGTCACACTGTTTCAGCCGTGCTTGGCGCGCGAGGCGGCGCGGGCACGCGTGCGCGCGTCCAGGTTCACCTTGCGAATGCGTACGGCCTCCGGCGTCACCTCGACGCACTCGTCGTCGCGGCAGAACTCCAGCGACTGCTCGAGCGAGAGCTTGCGCGGCGGCACGATCGCCTCGAACGAGTCGGCCGAGGACGACCGCATGTTGGTGAGCTTCTTCTCCTTGGTGATGTTCACGTCCATGTCGTCGGAGCGCGAGTTCTCACCGACGATCATGCCCTCGTACACCTCGGTACCGGGCTCCACGAACAGAACGCCGCGCTCCTGGAGGTTGGTCATGGCGAAGCCGGTGACCGGGCCGGAGCGGTCGGCGACCAGCGAGCCGTTGTTGCGCGTCGAGAGCTGGCCGAACCACGGCTCGTGACCCTCGTGGATGGAGTGGGCGATGCCCGTGCCACGGGTGCTGGTCAGGAACTCCGTACGGAAGCCGATGAGGCCACGGGACGGGACGACGAACTCCATGCGGACCCAGCCGGAGCCGTGGTTGGACATGTTGTCCATCCGGCCCTTGCGGACACCCATGAGCTGCGTGACCGCGCCCATGTGCTCCTCGGGCACATCGATCGTCATGCGCTCGACCGGCTCGTGGACCTTGCCGTCGACCTCCTTGGTGACGACCTGCGGCTTGCCGATGGTCAGCTCGAAGCCCTCGCGGCGCATCTGCTCGACCAGGATGGCCAGCGCCAGCTCACCGCGGCCCTGCACCTCCCAGGCGTCGGGGCGCTCGGTGTCCAGGACGCGCAGCGAGACGTTGCCGACGAGCTCCCGCTCGAGGCGGTCCTTGACCTGGCGGGCGGTGACCTTGCGGTCCTTGACCGCGGCCTTGTTCTCCGCGCCCTTGCCGGTGCCGCCACGGCCGACCAGCGGCGAGGTGTTGGTACCGACGGTCATCGAGATCGCGGGCTCGTCGACCGTGATCAGCGGCAGCGCGATCGGGTTCTCCGGGTCGGCCAGCGTCTCGCCGATCATGATGTCCGGGATACCGGCGACCGCGCAGATGTCACCCGGGCCCGCCATCTCGGCCGGCTTGCGGGTCAGCGCCTCGGTCATCATCAGCTCGCTGATGCGGACGTTGGCGATGGTGCCGTCGCGCTTGATCCACGCCACGTTCTGGCCCTTGCGCAGCTCGCCCTGCTCGACCCGCAGCAGCGCGATACGGCCGAGGAAGTTGTCGGCGTCCAGGTTGGTGACGTGGGCCTGCAGCGGGGCCGACTCGTCGTACTGCGGAGCCGGCACGGTCTCGAGCAGCGCGGTGAAGAACGGCTCGAGGTTCTCGCTGTCCGCGGGGACGGTGCCGTCCTCCGGCTTGGTCAGCGACGCGACGCCGTCACGGGCGCAGGCGTAGACGATCGGGAACTCGATCTGGTCCTCGTCCGCGTCCAGGTCCAGGAACAGGTCGTACGTCTCGTTGACGACCTCGTCGATACGCGAGTCCGGGCGGTCCGTCTTGTTGATGCACAGAATGACGGGCATCCGGGCCTGCAGGGCCTTGCGGAGCACGAAGCGGGTCTGCGGGAGCGGACCCTCGGAGGCGTCCACGAGGAGCACGACCGCGTCGACCATCGACAGACCACGCTCGACCTCGCCGCCGAAGTCGGCGTGACCGGGGGTGTCGATGATGTTGATGGTGATGACGTCGCCGCCATCCTTGGGGTGGTACTTCACGGCCGTGTTCTTGGCCAGGATCGTGATGCCCTTCTCACGCTCCAGGTCGTTCGAGTCCATCATGCGGTCGTCGAGGTGCTGGTGGGCGGCGAAGGCTCCGGCCTGCTTCAGCATGGCGTCGACCAGAGTGGTCTTGCCGTGGTCGACGTGGGCGACGATGGCAACGTTACGGATGTCGTGGCGCGTGGGCATGCTGGCTGGCGCTTCTCTCGATCGTGGGATCAGGCGTCTGACGGTCGTAGCCCCGTCCGCCCGCCGGGCGGACACGCCACGGCTGCACCCCATGGTACGGGGCCGCCGGGCGATGAGCTTCCCGGACCGATCGAGAGAGCGGTTCCGCAAGGGGTGTGGGGGTGCCGCGGGGTTGCGCTGGAGGTACCTCTGGGGTGCCGATGTGGTGCGTAAAGCCCGGGTCAAGGGTGGTCATGATCCTGCCCGCCGGCGTCGCCGGCGGGCAAGGGACTTGAGGCAGTTCTGAGGTTCCCGGGCGGCTACCTCGCAGTAGCCTTGGAGGTTTCCGACTTCTTGAACCCGATGTCCTGATACCTGGGGGCGGTGAAGCCGAACGCTCCGGCATTGAGCACGGTGCGCTTGGCCGCCACGACGTCGGGGCGCTGATACAGCGGAATCGATCCTGCGGCGGCCCAGATACGGGCGTCGGCCCGGCGGACGAGGTCGCGGGCCTCGTCCTGGTCGAGCTCGGACGCCGCCTGGTCGAAGAGCTGGTCGATGTAGTCGCTGCCGACCCGCGTGTAGTTCTGCTCCACCAGCAGCGAGCCGTCCGTGGCCGGCTCGGGCTTGGCGAAGATCGGCCGGGCGTCGGTCGCGGGGTAGGCGCTGGCCGGCCAGGAGTAGACGGCCAGGTCGTAGTTGCCCGACGCGATGTGGTCCTTGAAGTAGCTGCTGTCGGCGACCTTGGTGATCTCGGTGTCGATGCCCACCCGGTCCAGCATCCGCGCGATCTTCTCGCCGACCGCGCGCAGCGGCTCGGAGCCCGGTCCCGACGGCAGGACGAAGCGCAGGACCAGCGGCTTGCCGTCCTTGCCGACCCGGCTGCCGGCCGCCGCGGGGGCAGCCGTGCCGCGCGGCGCGTAGGCCCCGGCGGCTCCGCCCTTCTTGTCCTGCGCGGCGCCCCTGGCCTCGTCCTCCACGGACCCGGCCCGGCGCTGCAGGGCCATGTCCTGCGAGTCCGTGGCGGGAGCGGGAGCCACCACGCGGGTTCCGCCGGACTCCGGCCCGTGGCCGCCGGCGGGCTTGTCGTCGCCGACGACGTACGTGCCCTCGTCGGACGTCGTGTCGGCCGCCTTGTTCTCGCTGTTCTCGCTCTCCTTGGGCTTCGGCTTCGCCTTCTTCGGCGCGGCCGAGGGGGAGCCGGACGCGAGGGGCGATCCGCTCGGCCCCGCCTTGGCCGGTGCGGGTTTCTTCACGGCCCCGCCGGGCGTCCATCCGGCGTCGGCCAGCAGCGCCTGCGCCTCCTGGGTGTTCTGGTCGCCGAGCGCGCCGCTGTTGTCGGTGTAGGCACGCTGACCGGCCAGCGCGAGATGGCTGCCGGGCGGGTCCGCGGGCAGGCCGAGCGGGTCCAGTACGGTCTCGGCGAGCTCCTCGCGGTCCAGTGCGCGGGCGACGGCCCGGCGTACCCGGACGTCGGCGAGCGGCCCGGACTCACCGTTCAGCGCGAGCTGGGTGTATGCGGGCTCGAGCGACTTGCGGACCACGTAGCTCTTCAGCGCGGAGGGGGCCGGGGCGGCAGAGGCGCTCCGGGCGTTCGGCCTCCCGTTCGCTCCCTGCACCTTCGCGGCCCGGACGATGCGGTCCGCCGTGCCCCGGTCGATCGCGGCCACGTCCAGGCTGCCGGCGGCCAGCGCGGCTGCCCGCTTCTCCCGCGGCACTGCGGTGAGCACCAGGCTGTCCAGCTTGGCCTGCTGCCCCCACCAGCGCGGATTGCGGACGAGTGTGGCCTTGCCGGCCTTCCGGTCCAGCGAGTCCAGGCGGAACGGTCCTGCAGTGGTCTTGAGGGTGTTGCGCGCCCCGTCGTTGAAGGCGTTCGGGGACGCGGTCACCTCCTTGGGGTACAGCGGGCTGAAGAGGGCCTGCCAGTCGGCGTACGGCTTCTTGAAGGTGACCTTGACCTCCAGATCGCTCGCGCCCTTCTGGATCTCCTCGATCCGCTCGTACCCGGCGTTGCGCGCGGTCCAGAAGGCGCTGTCCTTGCCGCTGAGCGCCCTCCACTGGGCGACGAAGTCGGGGGCGCCGATCTCCCGGCCGTCGCTCCACACCGCCTTCTGGTTGAGCTTGTAGAGCACGACCTGCTTCGGCTCGCGGTCGACGATCTTTGCGGATTCCAGGAAGTCGGGGTTGCGCTGCGGCCGGCCGTTCTCGTCGAGCGTGAACAGGGCGGGAAGCACGGCCCCGGCGATCTGTGCGGTGGCGGCGTCGGCGTCGGCCTGGAAGGCGTTCAGGGTGGACGGCATCGCGTCGACCGCCCAGCGCAGGGTGCCCCCGTCCGCGACCTTGCCCCGGGTGGCCGCCGCGATGTCCGGAGCCAGGGCCTTGCCCGTCCGCTCCGACTCGTCCGCACTGCACCCGGCCAGCACCGGCAGAGCGAGAACCCCGCTGGTGAGCAGCGCTACGGACCGGAGTGTTCGGGAGCAGGTCCTCCCGCGTGGCGCGTCGACCTGGGACATGGGATGTACCTCTTCGTCCTGTTTGGAGGAATTTGGAGATGATCACACCGATTCCGGTCCACTGAAGTGGACGAAGGGTCGCCCGGGGCGCAGACACGACGCGCCGGGCGGGAAGGTCACCCGTGCGGCCGAATGCAAAATCACACATAGCGATACAGAAAGGGCGAAACTGGGGGGAGTGAAATCCGAACCACGAGGGGCGCGCCACAAGCGCATGCACCGGGAATCCCCGTACGTCCCCTTCACAAGCGGGGATGTGACGCGCGACACTCGCAGGCGCATGAGCGACGCCACCGCCCCCTGCGGAAGTGAGGGCAAGTCATGTCCCAGCAGGAAGAACTGACAACGATTCGACAGCGCCTCGACGAGCTGGTCCAGCGGGTCGGAGAGCTGGAACGAACCGTTGATCAGCTGCGTGGCGCCGGCCCGGCCGCGCAGACCGCGCAGAAGTCACCGGACCGCCCTGAGCTGGTCACCATCCCCGACGTGCCGTACAACAACGCGCTGTGGACGGACTCGGACGACGAGGGACTGGGCGTCCGAGACCGGCACGCTCCCTAGGAGACCTCGTTGGCCACTGGTACTGAACCACCACAAATCAATACAGGCGTACACGGCGCCACGCGCGCCGCCATCGGTCCCCGCCATCTGCGGACGGACCGCTGGTGGCTCGCACCGGCCCTGACCGCCGGCGGGCTGCTCGCCTTCATCGTCTACTCGACCTGGCGGGCCTTCGCCAACGCCGACTATTACGCAGCGCCGTACGTCTCGCCGTTCTACTCGCCGTGCCTGGCGGAGAACTGCGTCCCCATGCGGTCGGGCCCCAACTGGGAGATCTTCGGCAGCTGGTGGGGCCTCTCCCCCGCGCTGCTGATCCTGATCTTCCCGCTGGGCTTCCGGCTGACCTGCTACTACTACCGCAAGGCCTACTACCGGGGATTCTGGGCCTCTCCCCCGGCCTGCGCGGTCGCCGAACCCCACAAGAAGTACTCGGGCGAGACCCGGTTCCCGCTGATCCTGCAGAACATCCACCGGTACTTCTTCTACGCCGCCCTTCCGGTCGCCGGAATCCTCACGTACGACACCGTGCTCGCGTTCCGCGACGAGCACTACGCGTGGGGCCACATGGGGCTCGGCACGATCGTCTTCCTGATCAACATCGCGCTGATCTGGGCGTACACCATCTCCTGTCACTCCTGCCGGCACATCATCGGCGGTCGGCTGAAGCACTTCTCCAAACACCCGGTGCGCTATCGGCTGTGGGGCTGGGTCGGCAAGCTGAATGAGCGTCACATGCTGCTCGCATGGGCGTCCCTCATCAGCGTCGCGCTCGCCGACTTCTACGTCTACCTCGTGGCGTCCGGTGCCTTCGACGATCCGAGGCTGTTTTGAGAAGGGAAGGCGCCTGACATGACGCAACTCGAACGGCAGCAGTGGGACGTCGTGGTGGTGGGTGCGGGCGGCGCGGGCCTGCGGGCCGCCATCGAGGCCCGCGAGAAGGGCGCCCGTACGGCGGTGATCTGCAAGTCCCTGTTCGGAAAGGCCCACACCGTGATGGCGGAGGGCGGCATCGCCGCCTCCATGGGCAATGTGAACTCCGGGGACAACTGGCAGGTCCACTTCCGCGACACCATGCGCGGCGGGAAGTTCCTCAACCAGTGGCGGATGGCCGAGCTGCACGCGCGCGAGGCCCCCGACCGGGTGTGGGAGCTGGAGACCTGGGGTGCGCTCTTCGACCGCACGGCCGACGGACGGATCTCCCAGCGCAACTTCGGCGGGCACGAGTACCCGCGCCTCGCGCACGTCGGCGACCGGACGGGCCTGGAGCTGATCCGCACACTCCAGCAGAAGATCGTCTCGCTGCAGCAGGAGGACTTCAAGGAGACCGGGGACTACGAGGCCCGCCTGAAGGTCTTCCAGGAGTGCACCGTCACCCGCGTCCTCAAGGACGGGGACAAGGTCTCGGGGACGTTCTGCTACGAGCGGGAGTCCGGGCGCTTCTTTCTGCTCGAGGCCCCCTCGGTGGTGCTGTCCACGGGCGGCATCGGCAAGTCCTTCAAGGTGACGTCGAACTCCTGGGAGTACACCGGCGACGGTCATGCGCTGGCGCTGCTCGCGGGCGCGCCGCTGCTCAACATGGAGTTCGTGCAGTTCCACCCGACCGGCATGGTCTGGCCGCCGTCGGTGAAGGGGATTCTCGTCACCGAGTCGGTGCGCGGCGACGGCGGTGTGCTGCGCAACTCCGAGGACAAGCGGTTCATGTTCGACTACATCCCCGACGTGTTCAAGGAGAAGTACGCACAGTCGGAGGAGGAGGGCGACCGCTGGTACGAGGACCCGGACAACAACCGGCGTCCTCCGGAGCTGCTGCCGCGCGACGAGGTGGCGCGCGCCATCAACGCCGAGGTGAAGGCGGGGCGCGGCTCCCCGCACGGCGGGGTCTTCCTGGACGTCTCGACCCGGATGCCGGCCGAGGTCATCAAGCGCCGGCTGCCGTCGATGTACCACCAGTTCAAGGAACTTGCGGACGTCGACATCACCGCCGAGGCCATGGAGGTCGGCCCGACCTGTCACTACGTGATGGGCGGTATCGCGGTCGAATCCGACACCGCGGCCGCGGTCGGGGTTCCCGGGCTGTTCGCGGCGGGCGAGGTGGCCGGCGGCATGCACGGCTCCAACCGGCTCGGCGGCAACTCGCTCTCCGACCTGCTGGTCTTCGGCCGTCGCGCCGGTCAGCACGCCGCCGAGTACGCCGCAGGACTGACCTCCCGGCCCCAGGTGGAGGACGCGCAGATCGACACGGCCGCCGCCGAGGCACTGCGGCCGTTCAGCGTGGAGGGCCCCGACGACGGGGCCCAGCCGGAGAATCCGTACACGCTCCACCAGGAGCTCCAGCAGACGATGAACGACCTGGTCGGCATCATCCGGCGCGAGGGCGAGATGGAGCAGGCGCTGGAGAAGCTGGCCGACCTGCGGGTGCGGGCGCGGCGGGCCGGGGTCGAGGGCCATCGCCAGTTCAACCCCGGCTGGCACCTCTCGCTGGACCTGCGGAACATGCTGCTGGTCAGCGAGTGCATCGCGCGCGCGGCGCTGGAACGCACCGAGAGCCGTGGGGGGCACACCCGCGAGGACTGCCCCGCGATGGAGCGCGACTGGCGGCGGGTCAATCTGCTGTGCCGGCTCGTCGATCCCACCGGCGGGCTCGCGGCCACCGATCCGGTGCGCGGCCAGATCGAGCTGGTGCGCAAGACGACCGATCCGATCCGTCCGGACCTGCTATCCCTGTTCGACAAGGAGGAGCTGGTCAAGTACCTCGCCGAAGAGGAGCTCTACGAGTGAGTTCGTACCAAGCCAGCTTCAGGGTGTGGCGGGGGGACAAGGACGGCGGGCAGCTGGAGGACTTCGCCGTCGAGGTCAATGACGGCGAGGTCGTCCTCGACATCATCCACCGCCTCCAGGCCACGCAGGCCTCCGATCTCGCGGTCCGCTGGAACTGCAAGGCAGGCAAGTGCGGTTCGTGCAGCGCGGAGATCAACGGCCGGCCACGGCTGCTGTGCATGACCCGGATGTCCGTCTTCACACGCGACGAGACGATCACGGTGACGCCGCTGCGGGCGTTCCCCGTGGTGCGCGATCTGGTGACGGACGTGGGGTTCAACTACACCAAGGCGCGCGAGGTGCCGGCGTTCGTGCCGCCGCCGGGCGTCGCCGCCGGTGAGTACCGCATGCAACAGATGGATGTGAACCGCTCGCAGGAGTTCCGCAAGTGCATCGAGTGCTTCCTGTGCCAGGACACCTGCCATGTGGTGCGCGACCACGAGGAGAACAAGACGGCGTTCGCCGGCCCGCGTTTCCTGATGCGGGTGGCGGAACTGGACATGCATCCGCTGGACGCCGCCGCCGAATCGGGCCTGGACCGCAAGAAGTCGGCCCAGGACGAACACGGCCTCGGCTACTGCAACATCACCAAGTGCTGTACGGAGGTGTGCCCGGAAGGCATCAAGATCACGGACAACGCGCTGATCCCGCTGAAGGAACGGGCCGTCGACCGGAAGTACGACCCGCTGGTGTGGCTGGGCAACAAAATCGGCCGTCGTAAGGACTGAGCACGTCAGCGCGTGCCCCACCCCTTCCGGTATGCCGTCCAGTCGCCCTCCTCGGCGGCGAAGTCGACATACAGCGCCACTCCGAAGCGCTCACGGTCGCGGTCCGTGCGCCCGAGTCCCAGTCGGGTGCCGCGGATCGCGGCCGCGACCGTTTCCGCGTTCTCCCAGTGGCCGATGTCGTCCTCGTGGAAGAACGGCAGTCCCATCAGCAAGTCCGTTTCCTTCGGGGTCACTTCGAGCGCCAGGGCGGTCTGCTGGGCTACGTACCCGCCGTACAGCCCCTCCAGGGGCAGCGCGGTGTCGTACGACATGACGGCTATCTGGTCCACCCGGCGGGCGACCTGCGCGAAGAACTTCTGCGACCACCACTTCGGGTGCCCGGCGAGCGAGCCCGCGACCGTGTGCAGGCCGGGCAGCGGGTCTATCTGGTGCGAGGCGACGGAGAGCTGCGCCTTGCGCTGACGCGTGAGCTCGCGCAGGTCGTCGAGGAGGACGAGGTAGTCGCCGTCGTCGGAGTGCAGTGGCTCCAGGTCGAAGTGGACGCCGTCGAAGCCGAGGTCGAGGACCTGGCCCGCGGAGCCCACCACCGCGGTCCTGGTGCGGGCCTCGGTGAGCTTCAGCCCGTCCGGACCTTCGGTGGCGAGCTTGTCGCCGAGCCAGGCCTGGACGCGTATGCCGGGGAGCTTCCGGTGCACGGCGTCGACCAGCCGGCGTGCCCGTGGGTACAGCGCGGCGGGCAGCGTCCCGTCGTGCTCCAGCGGCCCTGTGTGCACATAGAGGTCCCGTATCCCCGTGCCCTTGATCTGTGCGGCGAAGGCGTCGATGTCGGCGTCGTTCTTCCGGCCGTCGACCCAGGCGTGGCCCAGCCAGATGGCGTCCTTGCCCCGGGTGCGTGTGCCGTCCTCGTACTCTCCGGTGTAGTTGAGCCGCAGGGCTACGGCGCCGGTCAGAGCGGGCACGACCAGCAGCAGCGCGAGCACGAGCGCGCCCCGACGGAGCCAGGTCAGGCGCGGGCTCCCGAGCCGCGCACGGGCGCGGCGCAGCAGGTCGCGAGGTTGTACGTTCACCAAAGTCCCCCGTCATCAGTGTCGTATGGCTCCCAACCCTAGATGCGGCCACTGACAGTGACGGTCACGCGCCGTCACCGACGTCCGGTCGCGAGGTCACCATGGCGGACATAGCCTCCCAAATGTGACGCGAACAGCCACCCGACTTCTGCTGGCCGTGCTGGTGGCGGCGTGGTGGCTGGCCGTACCCGCCGCTCCCGGTTCCCTCGCCGACGATCCCGTCAGTCTGTCCCGCGAGGGCCAGATCACCGATCGTGTGGACGCGCTCGGCGACCGCGAGCAGGACGTCGCCCGGGCACTCGACCGGCTCGACGCCGACGCGCAGCTGCAGCTCTTCGTCGTCTACGTACGGGACTTCTCCGGCCGCTCCGCGCAGGACTGGGCCGATGCCACCGCGCGGAAGAACGGCCTCGGCCAGAACGATGTGCTGCTCGCGGTGGCGACGCACGACCGGCAGTACGCCTACTACGTGGACGCCGGCTCCCGGCTGACGGACGCACAGCTCGCGGAGGTCGCGGCGACCGCCATCGAGCCGGCGCTGCGGGAGAACGACTGGGCGGGCGCGGCCATCGGCGCGGCGGACGGCTACGCGGCGGTGGTGAGCGGACAGCCCGTGCCCGCACCCGCCGTCACGCCGGGAGATCCGGACCCGGGCGGCTCCGGCGGCACGGGCGCGGGTGACCTGGTGCTGCCGGTCGCGTTGGTCGCCGGGGCGGGCGCGATCGCCGCCTACACCTTCGTCCGGCGCAGGAAGCGCATCAACTCCCGCACCACACCGCAGGGCGGCCGCGCGGGCTGGGGCAGCGGCGGGCCGCCGCCGACTCCGCTGCCCGAACTCGACGCCCAGGCCAAGCAGATGCTCGTGGACACCGACGACGCCCTGCGCACCAGCCAGGAGGAACTGGGCTTCGCCACCGCTCAGTTCGGCGAGGAGACGGCCAAGCCGTTCCACGAGGCGGTCGCGTACGCGCAGAGCGAGCTGACGGCGGCGTTCCGGCTGCGCCAGCAGCTCGACGACGCCTATCCGGAGGACGAGGCCACCCGGCGGCGGATGCTGGACGAGATCGTCTCGCGGTGCGCGGATGCCAACCGGCGCCTGGACGCGGAGGCGGAGGACTTCGACCGGCTGCGCGCCCTGGAACAGAACGCCCCGCAGGCCCTCGACACCGCCCGGGCCGCCTACGACGACCTCGACGGGCGAGTCACGACGGAGGCGACGCTCTCCGCGATGCGCGAGCGGTACGCCCCCTCCGCCTCCGCCCCGGTCGCCGACGGCGTCGAACAGGCCAAGGAGCGCCTGCTGTTCGCCGGGACCGGTCTCGACGAGGCCCGCACGGCTGTGGACGCGTCCGACAACAGCACGGCCGCCGTGCGGGTACGGGCGGCCGAGGGCGCGCTGTCACAGGCGGCGCGACTGATCGAAGCCGTGGACCGGCGGGCGCAGGAGCTCGCGGAGGCGGCCGGCAAGCTGCCCGGCGCACTCACCGAGACCGACACCGATCTGGCGGAGGCCCGGGGACTGCTGAAGGGCACGTCACAGGACGTGTCGACGGCCGATCTCCAGGGGCGCATCGCCCGTGCCGAGACGGTGGCCGCCGAAGTGCGCAGGGAGACGGAGACGGGTCCGTACGACCCGATCGACGCGCTGCGCCGGGTCGAGGAGGCCGACGCGGCGCTCGACGAGGCGCTGGCCGCAGCCCGGGAGTACGAGCAGGGCACCCGCCGGGCGCGGACGCTACTGGACCGGACGGCGCTCGGTGCCCGCTCGGCGGTCGGCGCGGCCGCCGACTACATCACCACGCACCGTGGCGCGGTGGGCAGCGAGGCGAGGACGCGGCTGGCGGAGGCGCAGCGGCGGCTGGGGCGCTCGGACGAGCTGGCCGCCGCGGGGGACGCGCAGAGCGCGCTCGCCGAGGCGCAGCATGCCGACGCGCTGGCTCGGCAGGCCCAGAACCTGGCCGAGGACGATGTCCGCGGATTCGGGAACCCCTTCGGGCCGGGCGGTGTACAAGGTGCAGGAAGCGCGGGGGGTGGGCTCGGCGGCGCGGTGCTCGGCGGGATCATCCTCGGCGGACTGTTCGGCGGGAGAAGGGGCGGGAGCCATGGCGGGGGTTTCGGAGGCGGAGGCTTCGGAGGCGGTTTCGGGGGCGGCGGTGGACCCGGCAGTTTCGGCGGCGGCGGGACCCGCGGCCGGATGGGCGGAGGCCGGTTCTGACGCGGTTTCCGGCGCGCGCGGCGCAGGCAGACCTGACATCGGCCCTCAG